>NZ_AP025169.1:0-4800000 GCF_023169845.1 Pseudomonas sp. CYM-20-01
ATGTCCCGACTCAATCCCCGGCAGCAAGAAGCCGTGAACTACGTCGGCGGCCCTCTATTGGTGCTCGCCGGCGCAGGCTCCGGCAAGACCAGCGTGATCACCCGCAAGATCGCGCACCTGATCCAGCAGTGCGGCATCCGCGCCCAGTACATCGTCGCCATGACCTTCACCAACAAGGCTGCGCGGGAAATGAAAGAGCGCGTCGGCACCCTGCTCAAGGGTGGCGAAGGCCGTGGCCTCACCGTGTGTACCTTCCACAACCTGGGCCTGAACATCATCCGCAAGGAGCATGCGCGGCTGGGCTACAAGCCGGGCTTCTCGATCTTCGACGAGACCGACGTGAAGTCGCTGATGACCGACATCATGCAAAAGGAATACGCAGGCGACGATGGCGTGGACGAGATCAAGAACATGATCGGCGCCTGGAAAAACGACCTGATCCTGCCGCCCCAGGCCCTGGAAAATGCACGCAACCCCAAGGAACAGACTGCCGCCATCGTCTACACCCACTACCAGCGCACGCTCAAGGCGTTCAACGCGGTGGACTTCGACGACCTGATCCTGCTGCCGGTAAAGCTGTTCGAGGAACACGCCGACATCCTCGAAAAATGGCAGAACAAGGTGCGCTACCTGCTGGTGGACGAATACCAGGACACCAACGCCAGCCAATACCTGCTGGTAAAAATGCTGATCGGCAAGCGCAACCAGTTCACCGTGGTCGGCGACGACGACCAGTCGATCTACGCCTGGCGTGGCGCCCGCCCGGAAAACCTGATGCTGCTCAAGGACGACTACCCGTCCCTGAAAGTGGTGATGCTGGAGCAGAACTACCGCTCCACCAGCCGCATCCTGCGCTGCGCCAACGTGCTGATCTCGAACAACCCCCACGAATTTGAAAAACAACTGTGGAGCGAGATGGGCCACGGCGATGAGATCCGCGTGATCCGCTGCCGTAACGAAGACGCCGAAGCCGAGCGCGTGGCCGTCGAGATCCTCAGCCTGCACCTGCGCACCGACCGGCCCTACAGCGATTTCGCGATCCTCTATCGCGGCAACTACCAGGCCAAGCTGATCGAGCTGAAATTGCAGCACCACCAGGTGCCGTATCGCCTGTCGGGCGGCAACAGCTTTTTCGGACGTCAGGAAGTAAAAGATCTGATGGCCTACTTCCGCCTGATCGTGAACCCGGACGACGACAACGCCTTCCTGCGCGTAATCAACGTGCCGCGCCGCGAAATCGGCTCGACCACCCTGGAAAAACTCGGCAACTACGCCACTGAACGCAAGATCTCGATGTACGCCGCCACCGACGAAATCGGCCTGGGCGAACACCTGGACTCGCGCTTCACCGATCGCCTGTCGCGCTTCAAGCGCTTCATGGACAAGGTGCGCGAGCAGTGCGCCGGCGAAGACCCGATCAGCGCGCTGCGCAGCATGGTCATGGACATCGACTACGAAAACTGGCTGCGCACCAACAGTTCCAGCGACAAGGCCGCGGATTACCGCATGAGCAACGTCTGGTTCCTGATCGAAGCGCTGAAGAACACCCTGGAAAAAGACGAAGACGGCGAGATGACCGTCGAAGACGCCATCGGCAAGCTGGTGCTGCGCGACATGCTCGAACGCCAGCAGGAAGAGGAAGACGGCGCCGAAGGTGTACAGATGATGACCTTGCATGCGTCCAAGGGCCTGGAATTCCCCTACGTGTTCATCATGGGCATGGAAGAGGAAATCCTCCCGCACCGCTCCAGCATCGAAGCCGACACCATCGAAGAAGAACGCCGCCTGGCCTACGTGGGCATTACCCGCGCGCGTCAGACCCTGGCCTTCACCTTTGCCGCCAAGCGCAAACAGTACGGCGAAATCATCGATTGTGCGCCCAGCCGGTTCCTGGATGAACTGCCGCCGGATGACCTGGCCTGGGAAGGCAATGACGACACCCCGACCGAGGTGAAGGCCGTTCGCGGCAACACCGCCTTGGCGGACATACGCGCGATGTTAAAGCGCTAGAATCGACTACTTTTCAATCTACTTTCGGCGCATAGCGCGCCATTAGAGGAAGCTTTCCGTGGAAGCACTGCACAAGAAAATTCGCGAAGAAGGCATCGTGCTTTCCGATCAGGTACTCAAGGTTGACGCCTTTCTGAACCACCAGATCGACCCGGCGCTGATGAAGCTGATCGGCGACGAATTCGCCGCACTGTTCAAGGACTCGGGCATCACCAAGATCGTCACTATCGAAGCATCGGGCATCGCACCGGCGATCATGACCGGCCTGAACCTGGGTGTACCGGTGATCTTCGCGCGCAAGCAACAGTCCCTGACCCTGACGGAAAACCTGCTGTCGGCAACGGTGTATTCCTTCACCAAGAAAGTCGAAAGCACCGTGGCAATCTCCCCGCGCCACCTGACCAGCAGCGACCGGGTGCTGGTGATCGATGACTTTTTGGCCAACGGCAAGGCGTCCCAGGCGCTGATCTCGATCATCAAGCAGGCCGGCGCGACCGTCGCCGGTTTGGGGATCGTGATCGAGAAGTCGTTCCAGGGTGGGCGTGCGGAATTGGATGCACAGGGTTATCGGGTTGAGTCGCTGGCGCGGGTCAAGTCGCTGGAAGGTGGCGTCGTTACCTTCATCGAATAACCCCTGCCTTAAAGTGGTTGTAACAGTGGGAGGGGGCTTGCCCCCTCCCACATTGACCCTGTGTTGCCTGTCAGTGCGCGGTGGCCTGTAGGCCGGCGAGTAGGAGCCGCTGGTACAGATCCTCTTTCAGCCCCTCCGGCTTACCTAACCGCATCCGCTCCAGATGCTTGGGAAACACCTCCGGTTCCGGCGCATCCAACGCCGCCTTGCCCAGCTCCAGAATCTCCGTCAGCTTGAATTTGCTCTTGAGCCAGTTCAGCGCCCGCAACAAATCCCGTTCTTCATCAGTGAAATCACTGCCCAGCGGATACTCCGGAAACAACCGACGATGGCGTGCCTGAATCCCCTGCAAGCGCTCCGGCGTGTTATCGGCAAAGCGCGGATCCAGCTGGAAATCCTTGGGCAGCTTGCCGGCCTTTTGCGCCTCCTTGATCAAATCGTCCTGGAAGCGTGAGTCGGTGATATTGAGCAACGCCTCGATCACCTTGGCATCCGTCTGCCCGCGCAAGTCTGCAATGCCATATTCGGTGATGACAATATCCCGCAGATGCCGGGGAATGGTGCAGTGGCCGTAGTCCCAGACGATATTGGAACTGACCTCCCCCGCTGACTCGCGCCAACTGCGCAAAATCAGAATCGACCGCGCACCTTCCAGCGCATGGCCTTGGGCCACAAAGTTGTACTGCCCGCCCACACCACTGAGCACACGACCGTCTTCCAACTGGTCGGCCACGCCCGCGCCGAGCAGCGTCACCATGATCGCGCTGTTGATAAACCGCGCATCCAACCGCTGCAGGCGCTTGAGTTCTTCCTGGCCGTACAGCTCGTTGATGTAGCTGATGCGGGTCATGTTGAATTCGAGGCGCTTGGCGTGAGTCATTTCCTGCAGGCGCTGGTAGAAACTGCGCGGGCCAAGAAAAAAGCCGCCGTGGATCGAAATGCCGTCAGGCTGCGCCGCATCGTCGAGCGTGCCGGCGTTGGCCTGCTGTTGCGTCGCCACATCCGGGTAGACCTTGCGACGGATAATCCCCGCGTCCGCCAGTACCAACAGGCCGTTGACGAACATTTCGCTGCACCCGTAAAGCCCCCGGGCGAAGGGGTCGACACCGCCTTCACGGCTGATCAGCGGTGCCCACTGGTACACGTCCAGGTCGGTCAGCAGCGAGCGATAGGACTCATTGTCGGCCTGGCGCGCCAGCAACGCGGCGGTCAGCGCATCCCCCATGGAGCCGATGCCGATCTGCAAGGTGCCGCCATCGCGCACCAGGGTGCTGGCATGCAAGCCGATAAAATGGTCCTGGAAACCCACCGGCATATTCGGCGTGGAGAACAACGTGGTGCTGTCTTTTTCATCGATCAGGTAATCGAAGGCATCCATGCCCAGCTCAGAGTCGCCGGGCATATAGGGCAAATCGCTGTGGACCTGGCCAACGATCAGCACGGTTTCACCGGCATCACGGCGCTTGGCGATCATCGGCAACAGGTCGAGGGTGATATCCGGGTTGCAGCTCAGGCTCAGGCGATCCGGATGTTCGCTGCTGCTGGCGACCAGTTGCGCCACCAGGTTCAAGCCCGCTGCGTTGATGTCGCGAGCGGCGTGGCTGTAGTTGCTGCTGACGTAATCCTGCTGCGCCGACTCGCTGTGCAGCAAGCTGCCCGGCTGCATGAAGAACTGCTGCACATGGATATTTTTCGGAAGGCTGTCGTTGTGCAGGTCGGCGAGGAAATCCAGCTCGGGGTAATCGCCGAACACCCGCTCGATAAAGGGTTCGAGAAAGCGTTTCTGCAAACCATCGCCCATCGTCGGGCGGCCCAGGCTCAACGCGGTATAGATGGTCAGCGCCCGCTCCGGCAACTTGGCGATGCGCCGGTACAAGGCATTGGCAAACCGGTTCGGCTTGCCTAGCCCGAGGGGCATGCCCATGTGGATATGCGCCGGCAACCGCGCCAGTACGTCGTCAACTGCTTGCTCGATTGAACACAACTGCACCATCCGACCCTCCTGAACATTCCATGATTAGGGGTTGGACCGAGCTTGCCGGGTCTTTGCTGCAATGAACAGCGCTGAAACACCAATCCCAGGCACAAAAAAGCCGCTCGTAAGCGGCATTTTTGACGAAGATCGGCGGATCAGAGGCCAGACATCTTCTTGATTGCACCCTTGAGGTCATCATCCGAGCAATCGGCACAGGTGCCTTTTGGCGGCATCGCGTTGATACCGGTGATCGCCTTGGCCAGGATGCCGTCAAGGCCGCCCTGGTGATCGGCGCGTTCTTTCCAGGCCGCTGTGTCGCCGATTTTCGGCGCGCCCAACAAGCCGGTGCCGTGGCAAGCGTTGCAGTGCTTGGCGATGATGTCATCTGGCGTCTTCGCAGCGCCGCCGCCTGCGGCGACCGCCACCTCCATGCCCTTGCATTCCTGGCCCTGGACGCAGACCTGGCCGACAGGCTCCAGGCGCTTGGCAATATCATCATTGGTCGCAGCTTGAGCGCTGACAGCCCATAGGGCCAGTACGGTTGCTGGTGCAGCCAGCATTTTCATAATTAGGTTCACGCGTTCACCCTCAATGGTGGCTATTCACGCCTGCGGCCACGGTTTCGCAGGCGGCGAAAGTATAACGGTTAGCCCGCCTGGCCGAAACAACCCTATTAAACAAAGGGAGATTCGACCTCACGGAATACAGCTCGGGTGCCTCTGCGACGCTGGCAGGACGCCTCTTTTCTTAAAAGTTCGCGGGTGTGGCTGCGCTGATTAGTCGCGCCGGCACGTCGAACGGATTGCGAAAACGATGGGGCTTGGTGCTTTCAAAGTAGTAGCTATCGCCCGCTTCGAGCACAAAAGTTTCAAGACCGACCACCAACTCCAGGCGACCTTCCACCAGAATCCCGGTTTCTTCGCCTTCGTGGGTGAGCATTTCTTCGCCTGTGTCGGCGCCCGGCGGGTAGATTTCGTTGAGAAACGCAATCGCCCGGCTGGGGTGCGCCCGTCCTACCAGTTTCATGGTGACGGCGCCGTCGGAGATGTCGATCAGCTCATTGGCTTTATAGACGATCTGCGTCGGTATTTCCTGGAGGATCTCCTCGGAAAAGAACTCGACCATCGACATGGGGATGCCGCCCAGCACCTTGCGCAAGGAGCTGATCGAGGGGCTGACGCTGTTTTTTTCGATCATCGAAATGGTGCTGTTGGTGACACCCGCACGCTTGGCGAGCTCGCGCTGGGAAAGACCCTTCAGTTTACGGATGGATTGCAGTCGTTCGCCGACGTCCAATGCAGGAGCCTCCTAGGATTCAGGCTTTGTTGTAATTGAGCGTTATCATGGCGACAGCGTTCAGTATTTACAACACTTGGGCCTAAATCCCGGGCGGTTGCGTTCGTGCCTGGCGGTCAAGCCCCGGAATAGAGCCTTGGCACGCGGCGCAGGTTGCAGAACAGCTGATACGGAATGGTCTCGGCGGCAACCGCGACGTCACTGGCGAGGATATGTTTACCCCATAGCTCCACGGTGGAACCAAGGCCGGCTTGCGGCACGTCCGTGAGGTCGATGCACAGCATGTCCATGGACACACGGCCCAGCAATTGGCTGCGTTGACCGGCCACCAGCACCGGCGTACCGGTCGGCGCGTGTCGTGGATAGCCATCGGCATAACCCATGGCAACTACACCGATACGCATGGGTTTCGGTGTGATGAACTTGGCGCCGTAACCCACCGGCTCCCCCGCCGGCAGTTCACGCACGCAGATCACCTTGGACTCCAGGGTCATCACCGGCTGCAAGCGCGCAGCCACGGCCTGGTCTTCGCCAAACGGTGTAGCGCCGTAAAGCATGATGCCGGGACGCACCCAATCGCTGGACACAGCCGGCCAGCCCATCACCGACGGCGAATTGCGCAGGCTGACCTCGGCCGCCAAGCCCTGGCGCGCCGCGTCAAACACCGCCACCTGTTCATCGCTGCGCACGCAGTCGAGTTCATCGGCACGCGCGAAATGGCTCATCAAAACGATCTTGGCCACTTTGCCGCTGGCCAGCAGGCGCTGGTAAGCCTCGTGGTAATCCTTCGGATGCAGGCCGACACGGTGCATGCCCGAATCGAGCTTGAGCCAGACAGTCAGCGGCTTGCTCAGTACGGCCTGTTCGATGGCCTCCAGTTGCCACAGCGAATGCACCACGCACCAGAAATCATGCTCGATGATCAGCGGCAGCTCGTCCGCCTCGAAGAAACCTTCCAGCAACAGCACGGGTGCACGAATACCGGCGGCGCGCAGCTCCAATGCCTCCTCGATGCAGGCCACGGCAAACCCGTCCGCCTCGGCTTCCAACGCTTGGGCGACGCGCACGGCACCATGCCCGTAGGCATCGGCCTTGATCACGGCAAGGGCCTTGGCCCCCGTGACTTCACGGGCCAATTGGTAGTTGTGGCGCAGGGCTTGGAGGTCGATCAGGGCACGGGCAGGACGCATGGCGGCAGGCTTCTAGGCGGCAAAGTGAAGAAAAACCGGCACCGACAGACAGCATCGGCACCGGGAGAGGGATCGGTGATTAAGGCAGCGCGGCCACAACGGACAGCTCCACCAGGATTTGCGGTTCGCACAGCTTGGCTTCAACCGTGGCACGGGCCGGGGCGACACCCTTGGGCAGCCACTTGTCCCACACCGCGTTCATGCCGGCGAAATCCGCGTCGATGTCTTTCAGGTAGATCGTCACCGACAGCAGCTTGCTCTTGTCGGTGCCGGCCAGGTCGAGCAAACGCTCGATATTGGCCAGGGTTTCACGGGTTTGCTGTTCAATCCCGGCGTTCATGTCGTCACCGACTTGCCCCGCCAGATACACGGTACCGCTGTGGACAACGATCTGGCTCATGCGCTCATTGGTGAGCTGGCGCTGGATTGACATGTTGTGCGGACTCCTGGTGGTTGCCATAACGGGAAATATCGAGGCCTTCGGCACTGATCTGCGGGGTTTTCTTCGCCATCAGGTCGGCCAGCAAACGACCGGAACCACACGCCATGGTCCAACCGAGGGTGCCGTGGCCGGTATTCAGGAACAGGTTCTTGAACGGGGTGGCACCGACAATCGGAGTGCCATCGGGGGTGGTCGGACGCAGGCCGGTCCAGAAACTGGCTTCGGTCAAATCGCCGCCCTGAGGATAAAGGTCGTTGACGATCATCTCCAGGGTTTCACGCCGACGCGGGTTAAGCGACAGGTCAAAACCGGCTATTTCAGCCATGCCACCGACGCGGATGCGGTTGTCGAAACGGGTGATTGCGACCTTGTAGGTCTCGTCGAGAATCGTCGAAGTCGGCGCCATCGCCGGGTTGGTGATCGGTACGGTCAGCGAATAGCCCTTGAGCGGGTACACCGGCGCCTTGATCCCCAGCGGCTTGAGCAGCTTCGGCGAGTAGCTGCCGAGGGCCAGCACGTAACGGTCGGCGGTCTCCAGCGTGCCGTCGATCCACACGCCGCTGATGCGATCACCGGCGTAGTCGAGACGCTGGATATCCTGTTCGAAGCGAAATTGCACGCCCAGTTGCTTGCACATGTCGGCCAGGCGGGTGGTGAACATCTGGCAGTCACCAGTCTGGTCGTTCGGCAGGCGCAGGGCGCCAGCGAGAATATCCGTGACGCTGGCCAGGGCCGGTTCGACGCGGGCGATACCGGCGCGGTCGAGCAGCTCGAACGGCACGCCGGACTCCTTCAACACGGCGATGTCCTTGGCCGCGCCATCGAGCTGCGCCTGGGTGCGGAACAACTGGGTAGTCCCCAGGCTGCGGCCTTCGTAGGCAATGCCGGTCTCGGCGCGCAGTTCGTCGAGGCAGTCACGGCTGTACTCGGACAGACGCACCATGCGCTCCTTGTTCACCGCGTAACGGCTGGCGGTGCAGTTGCGCAGCATCTGCGCCATCCACAGGTATTGGTCGATGTCGGCGGTGGCCTTGATCGCCAGCGGCGCATGGCGTTGCAGCAGCCACTTAATAGCTTTGAGCGGCACGCCCGGCGCGGCCCATGGCGAGGCATAGCCCGGGGACACCTGGCCGGCGTTGGCGAAACTGGTTTCCATGGCAGCGGCGGGTTGACGGTCGACCACGACCACTTCAAAGCCGGCCCGCGCCAAATAGTAGGCACTGGTCACACCAATGACGCCGCTACCCAAGACCAGAACGCGCATTTTTATATCCTCATCGCGGACGTGGCCGCTGACGTGTGTTGTTCGAGCAATGATGAGCGCAGTGTAAAAAACAATTGCCAGTGCATTTCACTATATAACTGCCTATATTTGGCGACAATTCTCGGCAAAAACCCTTTTCACAGAGGCGTATCCCCTATGCGTACCAACACCCAGACCAAGCGGGAGCTGGACAAGATCGACCGCAACATCCTGCGCATCCTGCAAACCGACGGGCGTATTTCGTTCACGGAGTTGGGGGAAAAGGTCGGGCTGTCGACCACGCCCTGTACCGAGCGTGTGCGCCGGCTGGAGCGTGAAGGGATCATCATGGGCTACAACGCGCGGCTCAATCCCCAGCATTTGAAGGGCAGTTTGCTGGTATTTGTCGAGATCAGCCTGGATTACAAGTCCGGCGACACCTTCGAGGAGTTCCGCCGCGCCGTACTGAAACTGCCCCATGTGCTGGAGTGCCACCTGGTTTCTGGCGACTTCGACTACCTGGTGAAGGCGCGGATTTCCGAGATGGCGTCGTACCGCAAATTGCTTGGCGACATCCTGCTCAAGCTGCCCCATGTGCGGGAGTCCAAGAGCTATATCGTGATGGAAGAGGTGAAGGAGAGCCTGAACCTGCCGATCCCGGACTGACCTGAAACACTCGGGTCAACATGTGGGAGGGGGCTTGCCCCCGATAGCAGTGTGTCAGACGCCAAAGGTGCCGACTGATCCACCGCTATCGGGGGCAAGCCCCCTCCCACATTTGGACTGTGTAAAACCGCTAAACCAACACCTGCCGGGTGCTTGCCATGTAGTCGTGGATCTGCTTCTCCACCCGAGGATGAATCAGCTCCACCGGGCGCCGTCCATTCGGGCACGGAAGGGTCTTGGTGGTGCCGAACAACCTGCAGATCAACGGGCGCTCGTCGTACACCGTGCAGCCGTTGGGGCCCAAGTGCACGCAGTTCAGCTCCTCCATGGCCGCGTCCTGCTCAGCCGCAGTCTTACGCGGCAGGCGCGACATTTCCTCGGGCGAGGTGGTTACCGGCCCACAGCAGTCGTGGCAACCGGGGACGCACTCGAACGAAGGAATCTGCCTGCGCAGGGCGCTGACTTTCTGACTGTTGCAACTCATCGAAACACGTACCGAACGGCGAATAGGCGTGGATTCTGCCGCAAAACGCCCTGCGCAGACAGCTTCGTCCGACCGCTGTATCCTGCGTCAAATTTTCCAAACAGGGATGCTCCCCATGACTGCCAGCGCCCGGCACACCGCTTCCTACTACGCCGCCAGCAGCGTGCCGCAACCTGAGTACCCGGTGTTGACCGGCGAACTGACCGCGGATGTGTGCGTGGTCGGCGGCGGTTTCTCGGGGCTGAACACCGCGCTGGAGTTGGCCGAGCGTGGATTCAGCGTGGTGTTGCTGGAAGCGCGCAAGATCGCCTGGGGCGCCAGCGGGCGTAACGGCGGCCAACTGATTCGCGGCGTCGGCCATGGCCTGGACCAGTTCGCCAACGTGATCGGCACCGAGGGCGTACGCCAGATGAAGCTGATGGGCCTGGAGGCGGTGGAGATTGTGCGTGAGCGCGTCGAGCGCTACCAGATCCCCTGCGACCTGGCCTGGGGCTACTGCGACCTCGCCAACAAACCCCGCGACCTGCACGGCCTGGCCGAAGATGCCGAAGAACTGCGCAGCCTTGGATATCGTCACGACATACGCCTGCTGCAAGCCAACGAAATGCCCAGCGTGATTGGCTCCGACCGCTACGTGGGCGGCATGATCGACATGGGCTCCGGCCACCTGCACCCGCTGAACCTGGCTCTCGGCGAAGCCGCCGCCGCGCAGCATTTGGGCGTGAAGCTGTTCGAGCAGTCCGAAGTCACGCGCATCGACTACGGCCCCGAAGTCAGCGTACACACCGCCCAAGGCAACGTGCGCGCCAAGACTCTGGTGCTGGCCTGCAATGCCTACCTCAATGGCCTCAACCCGCACCTCAGCGGCAAGGTGCTGCCCGCCGGCAGCTACATCATCGCCACCGAGCCGTTGAGCGCAGCCCAGGCCGCCAACCTGCTGCCGCAGAACATGGCGGTGTGCGACCAGCGTGTCACGGTGGATTACTTCCGGCTGTCAGCCGACCGCCGCCTGCTGTTCGGCGGTGCCTGCCACTATTCCGGTCGCGACCCCAAGGATATCGGCGCCTATATGCGCCCGAAAATGCTGCAGGTATTCCCCCAGTTGGCCGACGTAAAAATCGATTTCCAGTGGGGCGGCATGATCGGCATCGGCGCCAACCGTTTGCCGCAGATTGGCCGCCTGGCCGACCAACCCAACGTGTATTACGCCCAGGCCTACGCTGGCCATGGCCTCAACGCCACGCACCTGGCGGGCAAGTTGCTGGCCGAAGCCATCAGCGGCCAGCAACAGGGCCGCTTCGACCTGTTCGCCCAGGTGCCGCACATCACCTTCCCCGGCGGCAAGCACCTGCGCTCGCCGCTGTTGGCGCTGGGCATGCTCTGGCACCGCCTCAAAGAGCTGGTCTGATCAATCGCGCCAGAACGGTTTCAGCCCCTCGTCGCGTGCCTGCTCAGCGGTCAGCCCGACGTCGCGCAATTGCTCCCTGGTCAGGTGCAATAAAGCCTTGCGCGTGTGGCGACGGTGCCAGAACAGACCCCAGCGACTGATATCGCGCGGCGCCGTCGCCCGCTCCTGCCCAGCCTCCAGTTCCTGACTGTGTAACGCCAGCCGCACATCGCTCATGCCGTTCATTTTGCTGCCCCTCAGTTGCTTGTTGCCTTGAGTGACCAGCATGAGCGCGCGGCCAAAACCATTACAGATTCAACCCTGCCTTATTAAATCCATACAGATGCTGCCTTTGGACGGCTGAATCCTGTATTTTCTGCCTATCTGTAATGGTCACTCGGGAGCGACCGCCATGACCCTGTACATAAACCTCGCCGAATTGCTGGGTACCCGCATCGAACAAGGTTTCTATCGCCCCGGTGATCGACTGCCTTCTGTACGGGCCTTGAGCGTGGAACATGGGGTCAGTCTGAGCACCGTGCAGCAGGCTTATCGGTTGCTGGAAGACAACGGCCTGGCGATGCCCAAGCCGAAATCCGGCTACTTCGTACCCGTCGGCCGCGAGTTACCGGCCCTGCCCGAAGTCGGTCGTCCGGCTCAGCGCCCCGTGGACATTTCCCAATGGGACCAGGTGCTGGAGTTGATACGCGCAACGCCGCGCAAGGATGTCATACAGATGGGTCGCGGCATGCCGGATGTATTGTCGCCTACCTTGAAACCCCTGTTGCGCAGCCTGGCGCGCGTGAGTCGCCGCCAGGATCTGCCGGGCCTGTATTACGACAACATCCTCGGCTGTATGGAGCTGCGCGAGCAAATTGCGCGTCTGTCCCTGGATTCCGGCTGCCAACTGACGGCCGAGGACATCGTGATCACCACCGGCTGCCATGAGGCGTTGTCTGCCAGCATCCATGCCATCTGTGAGCCGGGCGATATCGTTGCGGTGGACTCACCGAGCTTTCACGGCGCCATGCAGACGCTCAAGGGCCTGGGCATGAAAGCCCTGGAAATCCCTACCGACCCGATCACCGGCATCAGCCTCGAAGCGTTGGAGCTGGCGCTGGAACAGTGGCCGATCAAAGTCATCCAGCTTACCCCCAACTGCAACAACCCCCTGGGCTACATCATGCCGGAGGCGCGCAAGCGGGCGTTGCTCACCTTGGCACAGCGCTTCGACGTCGCGATCATCGAAGACGATGTCTACGGCGAACTGGCCTTCAGCTACCCGCGCCCGCGCACCATCAAGTCGTTCGACGAAGACGGCCGTGTGCTGCTGTGCAGCTCGTTTTCGAAAACCCTGGCACCCGGTTTGCGCATTGGCTGGGTGGCACCGGGCCGATACCTGGAACGGGTGCTGCACATGAAATACATCAGCACCGGCTCCACAGCGACTCAACCGCAGATTGCCATAGCCGAGTTTCTCAAAGGGGGCCACTTCGAACCGCATTTGCGGCGGATGCGCACTCAATACCAGCGCAATCGCGACTTGATGCTCGATTGGGTCAGCCGCTACTTCCCGACGGGCACCCGTGCCAGCCGGCCACAAGGCAGCTTCATGCTGTGGATCGAACTGCCGGAAGGTTTTGATACGTTGAAGCTCAACCGCGTCCTCGTGGAACAAGGCGTGCAAGTAGCGGTAGGCAGTATCTTTTCCGCTTCCGGCAAATACCGGAACTGCCTGCGCATGAACTACGCTGCCAAGCCAACCGCGCAGATTGAAGAAGCCGTGCGCAAGGTCGGGGCTGCGGCGATCAAGATGCTGGCGGAGACGGCCGACTGACCTTTACCGGAAATTTGCCGTCATATGCCGACAACCGCCCTGATCTGGAAGCCGATCCCTTGATGATTCAACGGCTATTACCGTTTTGCCTGTTAGGGGCCCTGGCCCTGGGCGGCTGCGCCAGCGTGAGCACGCCGCGCGTCCCCAGCGACGCCCTGCCTGCCGCGCAATCGTCGTTCGGCCGCTCGATCCAGGCCCAGGCCGCGCCCTATCAGGGGCGCTCGGGCTTTCGCCTGCTGCCCAACAGCAGCGAGGCGTTCATGGCCCGCGCCGAGCTGATCCGCAACGCCCAGACCAGCCTCGACCTGCAGTACTACATCGTGCACGACGGCATCAGCACCCGCATGCTGGTGGACGAACTGCTCAAGGCCGCCGACCGTGGCGTGCGCGTGCGCATCCTGCTGGACGACACCACCAGCGACGGCCTCGACCAGATCATCGCCACCCTCGCGGCCCACCCCAAGATCGAGATCCGCCTGTTCAACCCGTTGCACCTGGGGCGCAGCACCGGCGTGACGCGGGCCATGGGCCGCCTGTTCAACCTGTCGCTGCAACATCGACGCATGCACAACAAGCTGTGGCTGGCGGACAACAGCGTGGCGATCGTCGGCGGACGCAACCTGGGGGATGAGTATTTCGATGCCGAGCCCAACCTGAACTTCACCGATATCGACATGCTCAGCGTGGGCCCGGTGGCCGAGCAACTGGGCCACAGTTTCGACCAGTACTGGAACAGCGCGCTGAGCAAGCCTATCGATGACTTCATCTCCAACGCGCCGTCCAAGGGCGACCTCGCCGCCGCGCGCGTAAGCCTGGAAGCCTCCCTGGCCGAGTCGCGCCAGCAGAACCACGCGTTGTACAACCGCCTGCGTACCTACAAGACCCAACCGCGCATGGACACCTGGCGCCGCGAGCTGATCTGGGCCTGGAACCAGGCGCTGTGGGATGCGCCGAGCAAGGTGCTGGCCAAGGCCGACCCAGACCCTCGGCTGCTGCTCACAACCCAACTGGCGCCGGAGCTGGAGGGGGTCAATCACGAGCTAATGATGATTTCTGCGTACTTCGTGCCGGGACAGCCAGGCCTGGTGTATCTGACCGGGCGCGCCGATGCGGGCGTGTCGGTGAGCCTGCTGACCAATTCCCTGGAAGCCACCGATGTGCCCGCCGTACACGGCGGTTACGCCCCCTACCGCAAGGCGCTGCTGGAGCATGGGGTGAAGCTCTACGAGCTGCGCCGCCAACCCGGGGATGGCGGCGGCAGTGGCCCGCACCTGTTTCGCCGAGGCACTTTCCGGGGCTCGGATTCCAGCCTGCACAGCAAGGCGATCATCTTTGATCGGGAGAAATCCTTTATCGGCTCGTTCAACTTCGACCCACGCTCGGTGCTGTGGAACACCGAAGTCGGTGTGCTGGTCGACAGCCCCGAGCTGGCGGAACATGTACGCAACCTGGCACTGCAAGGCATGGCGCCCGCCCTGAGCTATGAAGCGAAATTGCAGGACGGCCAGGTCGTGTGGGTGACCGAAGATAACGGCCAGTTGCACACCCTGACCCGCGAGCCCGGGAGCTGGTGGCGACGGTTCAATGCGTGGTTTGCCACCAGTGTTGGCCTTGAGCGCATGCTCTAGGCCGCTTGTGCCGCACCGAATGCGCCCTGGCGCAGCAGCAACATCACCAGGCCAAGCGCACCGGCCGCCATCAGCAGCGGCAGCGCATGCCCGCTGATCCACTGGCTACCCGCCCCCGCCACCAACGGGCCGATCAGGCAGCCGATACCCCACAGCTGCGCCACGTGGGCATTGGCGCGCACCAGCGCGTCGTCGCGGTAACGCTCGCCGATCAAGATCAACGACAGGGTGAACAAGCCGCCAGCACTTGCGCCGAACACGACCCAGATCGGCCAGATCATTGGCGTGTGCATCAATAACGGAATCGCCAGGCTCGACACCAGCAACAGCAGCGCACACCCCAGGAACAACGTGCGCCGCGGCAAGTAGTCGGCCAGTGCACCGATGGGCAATTGCAGTAACGCGTCGCCAACCACCACCGTGCTGACCATGGCCAAGGCGATCTCGGCGGTGAACCCTTGTTGCAGGCAGTACACCGGCAACAACGTCAGGATCATCGCCTCGAACGCAGCGAACAGCGCCACCGCCCAGGCAATCGCTGGCAGGCTCCGGCAGAAGCGCCACAGTTGCGCGAACGTCACGCTGAAGGATTCGGCGCTCGGTGCACCGGAACGTCCCAGCAGCAACAGCGGCGCAACCATCAACAGGCCGACACCCACCCAGAAACCGTAGTCATGATCGGTGCCGATCAAGCCTAACAGTAACGGACCCGACAGCTGGCTCAAGGCATAGCTGCAGCCGTACAGCGCCACCAGCCGGCCGCGCCACTGCTCCACAACCAACTGGTTGATCCAACTCTCGCCGAGGATAAACACGATGGTCAGGATCACGCCGATCATCAGGCGCAGCACCAGCCACACCGGGTAGCTGGGCAGGATCGCCAGCAGGCCGATGGACACCGCGCCCGCCCACAGGCACAGGCGCATAAGGTTGGCGGTGCCAAGCCATGAGGCCAGGCGACTGGAAACCTTCGCGCCGAGCAATACGCCAAAGGCCGGCATCGCTGCCATCACGCCAATCGCGAAACTGCCGTAGCCCCAGCTTTCCAGGCGCAAGGACACCAGCGGCATGCTGACGCCCAGGGCCAGGCCGACGCTGAGCACCGAGGCCAGGACGGCGAAATAAGTCGCCCAACGCATTTCCACGCTCCTGTGGATCATTTTTAAGTTCACACAAACCAGTGTGGGAGGGGGCTTGCCCCCGATTGCGGTGGATCAGTGAGCACCGCTGGCGCCTGACACACTGCTATCGGGAGCAAGCCCCCTCCCACATTTAGCCTGCGGTGTTGCTTAGAGCTTGATCCAGGTCGCCTTCAACTCGGTGTATTTGTCGAACGCATGCAGCGACTTGTCACGACCGTTGCCCGACTGCTTGAAGCCACCAAACGGAGCGGTCATGTCACCGCCGTCGTACTGGTTGACCCACACGCTACCGGCGCGCAGCGCCTTGGCGGTCAGGTGCGCCTTGGAGATGTCCGACGTCCACACCGCTGCGGCCAGGCCGTATTGGGTGTCGTTGGCGATGGCAATTGCTTCCTCGGCGCTGTCGAAGGTGATCACCGACAGGACTGGGCCGAAGATTTCTTCCTTGGCGATCTTCATCGCATTGGTCACGCCATCGAAAATTGTCGGCTCAACATAGGTGCCGCCGGTTTCTTCCAGGGTGCGCTTACCGCCGGCGACCAACTTGGCGCCATCCGCGTGCCCCGCTTCGATATACGAGAGCACGGTGTTCATCTGCTGGGTGTCGACCAGTGCGCCCACATTGGTCGCAGGGTCCAGCGGGTTGCCTGGTTTCCAGCCCTTGAGGGCCTCGATCACCAGCGGCAGGAATTTGTCCTTGATGGAGCGCTCCACCAGCAGGCGGGAACCGGCGGTGCAGACCTCGCCCTGGTTGAAGGCGATGGCGCCGGCGGCAGACTCGGCAGCGGCTTGCAGGTCCGGAGCATCGGCGAACACGATGTTCGGGCTCTTGCCGCCCGCTTCCAGCCAGACGCGCTTCATGTTCGACTCGCCAGAGCGGATCAACAGTTGCTTGGCAATCTTGGTGGAGCCGGTGAACACCAGGGTGTCGACGTCCATGTGCAGCGCCAGCGCGTTGCCCACGGTATGGCCGTAGCCTGGCAGTACGTTGAATACACCTTGTGGAATACCGGCTTCAACGGCCAGTGCCGCGATGCGGATGGCGGTCAGCGGGGATTTTTCGGACGGCTTGAGGATCACCGAGTTACCGGTGGACAGCGCAGGCCCCAGCTTCCAGCAGGCCATCATCAACGGGAAGTTCCACGGCACGATGGCGCCGACAACACCCACGGGCTCACGGGTCACCAGGCCCAATTGGTCGTGCGGGGTCGCGGCGACTTCGTCGTAAATCTTGTCGATGGCCTCGCCGCTCCAGCTCAGGGCATTCGCCGCGCCGGGTACGTCGATGTTCAGGGAGTCGCTGATCGGCTTGCCCATGTCCAGGGTTTCGAGCAGCGCTAGTTCTTCGGCATTGGCCTTGAGCAACGCAGCAAAACGGATCATGGCGGATTTGCGCTTGGCCGGCGCCAGGCGCGACCACACGCCGGAATTGAAGGTGGCGCGGGCGTTTTCAACGGCGCGTTGGGCGTCGGCGGCGTCACAGCTGGCAACAGTGGCCAGCAGGCGACCATCGACCGGGCTGATGCATTCGAAGGTGTCACCGGAAACAGCGGCGGTGTACTCGCCATTGATGTAGGCGCGGCCTTCGATCTTCAGATCCTTGGCACGTTGTTCCCAGTCGGCACGGGTCAGGGTGGTCATGCGAGTGTCCTCCTCTTATTGAATACAAGGGCCACGGGATATCCCACAGCAGCCTTAAAGAATTCTTGCCCGCCAGCCAATGGTTCGGCGCAAGGCAGCTGCCACCCTAAACCAGCGGCTGGGGGTGTTTCAATATATTTGACATAACGCCGGCAAACGCCCTTGCGATGTTCATTTTAATAAACATAGACTTTGGGCTCTCCAACCGCAGGCCAGACGGGACACGCACATGAGCATCCAGGACATCGTCGACTTCAGCCAAGCCAAGACCGCCGCCGAGCGCTACCGCCCTGCCGCCGAGAAAATCCTCAAGGGCGATCCCGAGCAAACGATCTACAACCACTACAACAGCCCCTGCGGCCAGATGAGCGCGGGCGTGTGGGAAGGTGAAGTCGGGCAGTGGACGGTCAATTACACCGAGCATGAATACTGCGAAATTGTGCAGGGCGTGTCCGTGCTGCGTGATGCCGACGGCAACGCCAAGACCTTGCGCGCTGGCGACCGCTTCGTGATTCCCGCCGGTTTCAGCGGCACCTGGGAAGTGCTGGAGGCGTGCCGCAAGATTTACGTGGTGTTTGAACAGAAGGCCTGATCAAGACGGCGGGACGCGGAGCGTCCGAGGCGTCGTTCCCACGCAGAGCGTGGGAACGATCAGGCAAAAAAAAGCCCGGATCGTGAGATACGGGCTTTTTTTCACAAGGAGGAAAATCAATTACTTGATTTTGCCTTCTTTGTAGATCACGTGCTTGCGAACGCGCGGGTCGAACATTTTCTTTTCGAGCTTGTCCGGGGTAGTACGCTTGTTCTTGTCGGTAGTGTAGAAGTGACCAGTACCGGCGCTAGAGATCATTCGAATCAATTCACGCATGATATAGCTCCTTAGATTGTGCCAGCGCGGCGCAATTCAGCCAGCACGACAGTGATGCCACGCTTGTCGATGATGCGCATGCCTTTGGCAGATACGCGCAGACGGACGAAACGTTTCTCTTCTTCAACCCAGAAGCGGTGATGCTGCAGGTTCGGCAGGAAACGACGACGGGTTTTGTTATTTGCGTGGGAAATGTTATTCCCAGTCACCGGACCCTTACCGGTAACTTGACAGACTCTCGACATGCCTCAGCCCTCTAAAACCACATGCCCAACCCGGCATGGGTTGGCCGCTTAATCTCTCAGTCATTTGGCGCCAGGCGCCGCGTTTCTTTAGGGTCTTACCGGCTACACCTACAAGCGAAGGAACCGGGCCCCTAGAAAAGAGCGCTGCTTTATACCAGAAAGACCCCAGTGCAACAACAGCCCGCGTGTTTTTACTGGCGTAAATCTTGGCGGCAGACGCCTGAACCGTTGCCAGGAGGGGCCGCTGTCACAGCCGACCGCTCGTCGCACAGAATGATTTACAGCGCGCGCGGGCACAGTGAAGTGCACGACGAAACGCACTGAGGCGCCATCAAAACAGCATTTGGCGCAAAAGCACAGGCAAAAATGGGCTAGTCATTTACCTATCAGACCACTACGGTAGGACTTTTCCAGACTGCACTCGCAGATGGGCCTTCGATCTGCAAAGGAAACCGAACATGCGCCTCGCTGCCCTACCGCTATTGCTAGCCCCTCTCTTTATCGCCCCGCTGGCCTCTGCCGCCAGCACCTTGAGCGTCTGCACCGAGGCCAGCCCAGAAGGGTTCGATGTGGTGCAATACAACTCGCTGACCACCACCAATGCCTCGGCCGACGTGCTGATGAACCGCCTGGTGGACTACGACGCGACCAGCGGCAAGCTGGTGCCCAGCCTGGCGGACAGCTGGGACGTCTCGCCGGATGGCCTGACCTATACCTTCAAGCTGCACCCGGATGTGAAATTCCATCGCACCGAGTACTTCACCCCAAGCCGCACCCTGACCGCCGAAGACGTGCGTTTCAGCTTCGAGCGCATGCTCGACCCGGCCAACCCCTGGCACAAGATCGCCCAGAGCGGCTTCCCTCACGCCCAGTCGCTGCAACTACCGACGCTGGTAAAAAAGATCGACGCTCTCGACCCACTGACCGTACGTTTCACCCTGGATCACGCCGACTCCACCTTCCTCGCCGCGCTGAGCATGGGCTTCGCGTCGATCTACCCGGCCGAATATGCCGACAAACTGCTCAAGGCCGGCACGCCGGAGAAACTCAACAGCCAGCCGATCGGCACTGGACCGTTTATCTTCAGCCGTTTCCAGAAAGATGCCGTGGTGCGCTACAAGGCCAACCCGGACTACTTCGCCGGCAAACCGGCTGTGGATAACCTGATCTTTGCCATCACGCCGGACGCCAACGTACGCCTGCAGAAACTGCACCGCGACGAGTGCCAGATAGCCCTGTCGCCCAAGCCGCTGGACGTGGGTGAGGCCGAAAAGGACCCGGCGCTCAAGGTGGAGAAGACCGCTGCCTTCATGACCGCCTTCGTGGCCATCAACAGCCAGCACCCGCCCCTGGACAAGCCCGAAGTCCGCCAGGCGATCAACCTGGCGTTCGACAAGGGGAGCTACCTCAAGGCCGTGTTTGAAGGCACCGCCGAGGCCGCCAATGGCCCTTACCCACCGAATACCTGGAGCTACGCCAAGGAGCTGCCGGGCTATCCACAGGACCTCGCCAAGGCCAAGGCGCTGCTCGACCGCGCCGGACTCAAGGACGGCTTCAAGACCACCCTCTGGACCCGCCCCACCGGCAGCCTGCTGAACCCCAACCCGAACCTTGGCGCACAACTGCTGCAGGCTGACCTGGCCAAGGTCGGCATCCAGGCCGAGATCCGTGTGATCGAATGGGGCGAACTGATCCGCCGCGCCAAGGCCGGCGAACACGACCTGCTCTTCATGGGCTGGGCCGGCGACAACGGCGACCCGGATAACTTCCTGACCCCGCAGTTCTCCTGCGCGGCGGTGAAATCGGGCACCAACTTCGCCCGCTACTGCGACCCTGCGCTGGACAAGCTGATCAGCGCCGGCAAGACCACCAGCGAGCAAGGCGTGCGCAGCAAGCTGTACCAACAGGCCCAGGCGCAGATCCAGCAACAGGCCTTGTGGTTGCCGCTGGCGCACCCCACGGCGTTCGCCCTGGCCCGCAAGAATGTCGAGGGCTACCAGGTGAGCCCGTTCGGCCGGCAGGATTTCTCGAAAGTCAGCGTCAAGCCCTAAGCTGCAAGCTGCAAGCCCGCTTGAGGCTTGCAGCTGCTCCCCTCCTACATCCACCCGTATTCCGCCATCGACAACGGATCGCCATCCCCCACGATAATGTGATCCAGCACCCGCACGTCCACCACTTCCAGCGCCTTCTGCAGCAACTTGGTCAATTTTCGATCAGCGGCGCTCGGCTCCAGGCTCCCGGAAGGATGGTTATGGCACAGGATCAACGCCGCCGCGTTGTAGGCCAAAGCGCGCTTGACCACCTGCCGGGGATACACCATCGCCGCGTCGATGGTGCCTTGGGACAACGCCTCGAAGCCCAGCACCCTGTGCCTTGAATCAAGGAACAGGCAGCCGAAGATCTCATGAGGCTCATGACGCAGCATGGCCTTCAGGTAGTCCCGCACGGCCACCGGGCTTTCCAGCACCGAGTCGCTTCGCAGGCGCTCGGCCATGTGCCGCTTGGCCATTTCCAGCACCGCCTGTAACTGGGCAAACTTCGCCGGCCCCAGGCCCAATTGTTGGTTGAACAATGTTTGGCTGGCCTCCAGCAACGGGCGCAATCCACCGAATTGCGCCAAAAGATGGCGCGCCAGGTCCACCGCGCTCCTGCCGGAAACCCCGGTACGCAGGAAGATCGCCAGCAACTCGGCATCCGACAGGCTCGCCGCGCCCCACTCCAAAAGCTTTTCCCGCGGCCGCTCTGCCGCCGGCCAATCACGAATACTCATCCCTCCTCCCTCTCCCTGTATGCCATGCGTATCGCTGTTGCCTCGCGGACGCTGTGTTATCGTAGGCCCTCTTTTTTGCAGGCGATTTCCCCTGGGGAGGGGGCATCGCAGGCGTCATTGAACTGGCAACACTGAACTGGAAAGGCAAACCAATGCAGCGTCTGTATCGGAAACGCATCGTTCTCGGCGTTGGCGGCGGCATTGCCGCCTACAAGAGCGCAGAGCTGGTCCGCAGGCTCCTGGACCAGGGCGCCGAAGTGCGCGTGGTCATGACGCGCGGTGGCAGTGAATTCATCACCCCGCTGACCATGCAGGCCTTGTCCGGGCACCCGGTTCACCTGGACCTGCTGGACCCTGCGGCCGAAGCCGCCATGGGTCACATCGAGCTGGCCAAATGGGCCGATCTGGTGCTGATCGCCCCGGCCACCGCCGACCTGATCGCGCGCCTGGCCCAAGGCATCGCCGATGACCTGCTGACCACTCTGGTACTCGCCACCGACGCCACCGTCGCCATCGCCCCGGCCATGAACCAGGCCATGTGGCGCGACCCTGCTACCCAGGCCAACACCCAACTTCTGCAAAGCCGAGGCCTCAAGGTGTTCGGCCCGGCATCCGGCAGCCAGGCCTGCGGCGACGTTGGCATGGGCCGCATGCTCGAAGCCACAGACCTGGCGCTGTGCGCCGCCGAGTGCTTCCAGCACCTGGCCCTCACCGGCAAGCACGTGTTGATCACCGCCGGCCCGACCCAGGAAAACATCGACCCGGTGCGCTACATCACCAACCATAGCTCAGGAAAAATGGGCTTTGCCCTGGCCGAAGCGGCGGTCGAGGCAGGCGCACGCGTCACCCTGATCACCGGCCCGGTGCATTTGCCGACCCCGGATCGGGTCACGCGAATCGACGTCGTCAGCGCCCGCGACATGCTGGCGGCCTGTGAGGCAGCCATTCCGTGCGACCTGTTCATCGCCTCGGCGGCGGTTGCGGACTACCGCCCGGAAGTCGTTGCCCCGCAAAAGCTCAAGAAAGACCCTACGAGCGGAGACGGCCTGCTCCTGCAAATGGTGCGCAACCCGGACATCCTGGCCACCATCGCCACGCGCCCGGACCGTCCTTTCAGCGTCGGTTTCGCCGCCGAGACCGAGCATTTGCTGGACTACGCCGCACGCAAATTGAAAGACAAGAACCTCGACCTGATCGTTGCCAATGATGTCGCCAACCCGAGCATCGGCTTCAACAGCGAGGAAAACGCCTGCAGTGTGATCGACCGCGACCTGCACGCCACCCTTTTCGCCCAGACCAGCAAGGGCAAGATTGCCCGCCAACTGATCTCTTTTATCGCCCAACGGCTGAACCAGGTTTAATTTCCATGCACGCTTTGCAAGCCAAGATCCTCGACCCACGCATCGGCAGCGAATTCCCACTGCCGGCCTACGCCACCCCGGGCTCCGCAGGCCTCGACCTGCGCGCCATGCTCAAGCAAGACACCGTCCTTGAACCGGGCCAGACCATCCTGATCCCCACCGGGCTGTCGATCTACGTGGGTGACCCTGGCCTGGCGGCGCTGATCCTGCCGCGCTCGGGCCTGGGCCACAAACATGGCATCGTGCTGGGCAACCTGGTCGGCCTGATCGACTCGGACTACCAGGGCGAGTTGATGGTGTCGTGCTGGAACCGTGGCCAGACCGCGTTCAACATCGCCGTCGGCGAGCGCATTGCCCAGTTGGTATTGGTGCCGGTGGTGCAGGCGCACTTCGAACTGGTCGAGGAGTTCGATGAAACCCAACGCGGCGCAGGCGGTTTTGGGCATTCCGGCAGCCATTGATTGTTCCTACGCGCGTGCCTCGGTGCTGCCGTTATGCTTTTAAGGAACATGACGGGGATTGCGCTTTATGACGAACGATTCGCGAATAAAACGGCACCATGCCGCTGGTCACGCCTCCATCACCCATAACAGCTTGAAACCCGGGCTGTTACTGGCGGCAACCAGCGTGATCGCCGCCGGTGCGCTGTTCTGGTTTGGCGCGTGGGTGCCACTGCACAACGAATACCGCCAGCACGTTGCGCAATCCGCCGCTGCGATTATCAGCAAGTCCGTCGCAACGGCCGCCGATAAACTCGCACTGCAAGCCGAGATCAACGCCAAAACCCCGGCACTCGCGAACGCTGTCCGGTCCAATCGACCGGATATCCGGCAGGCCGCAGAACACCATCTACCCGCACGGGAGGGGTTGACCAGCACTTGGCTCACCCCCCTTCGCCAAGCGCCCCTGGGCGATAGCCTGCCGCCTCAGGTGCTGGACATGATTGGTCGCGCGGAGCGTAACGTGCCGCCAATACCGGAAATTTACAAAAGTGGAGACAGTTGGCTTTTCTATAGCGTAATTGCCTTGCGCGAAGCCACGCACGCCCCGATCATCGGCACCCTGACCCAGGCATACGACCTCCAGCCATTGACCGAACAACTGGCGTCGCTGCCCCCAGAGGTGGGAACCTTTCGTTTGTCCCAGCGCGTCTGGAACGATCCCGAGCAGGTGATCTTCACCCAGGGCCACAGCGCGTCACCAGACACCTACACGCTTGCCGTAGGCGATAATCATCTATCATTGAGCTTCAGCCCCGGGGCGCTGTATCAGTTCGCTTACCCCCGTCAGCAGCTTGTGTTGATGGCGTTGGCCGCGCTACTTGCCCTGGTGGGTGCCATGGCAGGCGTATACCTGTGCTTCAGGCGGTCCCAAATGTTAATCAACAACGGCTGTGGAATAGGTACAGCCCCACGCCACGAACTCTCCTCCCAAAATGCCGTCCAAGCCCCAGGCATGACCCCACTGGTCAGTCCCCAGGATCTTTCAAGACAGGAGCCCCCCCAAGCCATGAGCAATCCAGCCCGTGTAGCCCCGATCTTCCCCGACAGTATCTTCCGCGCTTATGACATCCGTGGCGTGGTGCCCAAAACCCTGACCGCCGAAACCGCCTACTGGATTGGCCGGGCCATTGGCGCCCAGAGCCTGGCCCAGGACGAGCCCAACGTGTCGGTCGGCCGTGACGGTCGCCTGTCCGGCCCGGAGTTGGTGGAACAACTGATCCAGGGCCTGGCCGACAGCGGTTGCCATGTGAGCGACGTGGGCCTGGTGCCGACGCCGGCACTGTACTACGCAGCCAACGTACTGGCTGGCAAGTCCGGGGTGATGCTCACCGGCAGCCACAACCCGTCGGACTACAACGGTTTCAAGATCGTCATCGCCGGCGACACGCTGGCCAACGAACAGATCCAGGCCCTGCACGACCGCCTGAAAAACAACGACCTGACCAGCGGCAAGGGCACCGTCACCAAAGTCGACATCCTGCAACGCTACTCTGATGAAATCACCGGTGACGTCAAACTCGCGCGCCGCCTCAAGGTGGTGGTGGATTGCGGCAACGGCGCGGCGGGCGTGATCGCCCCGCAGTTGCTCGAAGCGCTGAATTGCGAAGTGATCCCGCTGTTCTGCGAGGTCGACGGCAACTTCCCCAACCACCACCCGGATCCAGGCAAGCCGGAGAACCTGGTGGACCTGATCGCCAAGGTCAAGGAAACCGGCGCTGACGTGGGCCTGGCCTTTGACGGTGACGGCGACCGAGTGGGCGTGGTGACTGAAACCGGCGAGATCGTGTTCCCGGACCGCCTGTTGATGCTGTTTGCCCGTGACGTGGTGGCGCGCAATGCCAACGCCGAGATCATCTTCGACGTGAAGTGCACTCGCCGTCTCACCCCGCTGATCAAGGAATATGGCGGTCGCCCGCTAATGTGGAAGACCGGTCACTCGTTGATCAAAAAGAAAATGAAGGAAACCGGCGCCCTGTTGGCCGGCGAAATGAGCGGCCACGTGTTCTTCAAGGAGCGCTGGTTCGGCTTTGACGACGGTATTTACAGCGCCGCGCGGTTGCTGGAGATCCTCAGCAAGGAAAAATCTACCGCCGAAGAGCTGTTCCAGACCTTCCCGAACGATATTTCTACGCCAGAGATCAATATCCATGTGACCGAGGAGAGCAAATTCAGCATCATTGACGCACTGCACGATGCGCAATGGGGCGAAGGCGCCAACCTGACCACCATTGATGGTGTGCGAGTCGATTACGCCAAAGGCTGGGGCCTGGTTCGCGCGTCCAACACCACACCGGTGCTGGTCCTGCGTTTCGAGGCGGATACCGAGGCTGAGTTGCAGCGCATCAAGGACGTGTTCCACGCCCAGTTGAAACGTGTTGCCCCTGATCTCCAATTACCGTTCTGATTTTTTACCGGAGCCCTGAATGACCCTCGAACGCGAAGCCGCTGCCAACACTGCCAAGGTCCTGTCCGAAGCGTTGCCTTACATCCGACGCTATGTCGGCAAGACGCTGGTGATCAAGTACGGCGGCAATGCCATGGAAAGCGACGAGCTGAAAACCGGCTTTGCCCGCGACATCGTGTTGATGAAAGCCGTGGGGATCAACCCGGTGGTGGTGCACGGCGGCGGCCCGCAAATCGGCGACCTGCTCAAGCGCCTGTCGATCGAGAGTCACTTCATCGATGGCATGCGCGTCACTGACGCGCAGACCATGGACGTGGTGGAGATGGTCCTCGGCGGCCAGGTCAACAAAGACATCGTCAACTTGATCAACCGCCACGGCGGCAGCGCCATCGGCCTGACCGGCAAGGACGCGGAGTTGATCCGCGCGAAAAAGCTGACGGTGACCCGTCAGACACCGGAGATGACCCAGCCGGAAATCATCGACATCGGCCAGGTGGGCGAAGTGGTTGGCGTGAACACCGACCTGCTGAACCTGCTGGTCAAGGGCGACTTCATCCCGGTGATCGCGCCGATCGGCGTGGGCGCCAATGGCGAGTCCTACAACATCAACGCCGACCTGGTGGCCGGCAAGGTGGCCGAAGCGCTGAAGGCTGAAAAGCTGATGCTGCTGACCAACATCGCCGGCCTGATGGACAAGCAAGGCAAAGTTCTGACCGGCCTGACCACCCAACAAGTGGACGATCTGATCGCTGACGGCACTATCTACGGCGGCATGCTGCCCAAGATCCGCTGCGCGCTGGAAGCGGTGCAAGGCGGGGTGGGCAGCTCGTTGATCATCGATGGTCGAGTGCCGAATGCGGTACTGCTGGAGATCTTCACGGATACCGGCATGGGTACGTTGATCAGTAACCGCAAACGGCCTTAAGACACCAGAAAACAAAAGGCCCCGTTCAATCTGATTGAGCGGGGCCTTTTTTGTGCTTGAACACACTGTAGATCCAAATGTGGGAGGGGGCTTGCCCCCGATTAGCGGTGTATCAGCCAAATAACTGCAACTGACACTCCGTCATCGGGGGCAAGCCCCCTCCCACACTAGCCTTTACACACAAGGGAGCTCGGGGTCAGACGCCAAACTGCTCGCGATATGCACGCACCGCCGGCAGATGCTGCTTGAGCTGCGGATCATCTTCCAGGAACTGCAACACCTGGTTCAACGAGACGATGCTCACGACTGGAATGCCGAAATCGCGCTCCACTTCCTGGATGGCCGACAACTCACCGTTGCCACGCTCCTGGCGGTTCAGCGCGATCAGCACGCCGGCGGCCTTGGCGCCGTCCTGGGAAGCAATGATCTGCATCACTTCGCGGATAGCGGTGCCGGCGGTGATCACGTCATCGATGATCAGCACATCGCCCTTGAGTGGAGCGCCGACCAGGCTGCCGCCTTCACCGTGGGCCTTGGCCTCTTTACGGTTGAAGCACCAAGGCAGGTCCTGCCCGTGATGCTCAGCCAGCGCCACGGCGGTCGCCGCCGCCAGGGGAATACCCTTGTAGGCCGGGCCAAACAGCACATCGAAGGAAATACCGCTCTCAACGATGGCAGCCGCATAGAAACGACCCAGCTGAGCCAGGGCCGAACCCGAGTTGAACAGGCCCGCATTGAAGAAGTACGGGCTGGTGCGCCCTGACTTGAGGGTGAACTCACCGAAGCGCAAAACCCCGCGATCGATGGCAAAACGAATGAAATCGCGTTGATACGCCTGCATGAAAAAAGCCTCAGATACCACGGATTTAGCTAATTAGGTAGACGGCGTGTATCATACACGCACGCGATTTTTGGGGCCATTTATGCGGATCATCAGTGTGAACGTTAATGGTATTCAGGCTGCAGTCGAGCGTGGTTTGCTCAGTTGGCTGCAAGCCCAGAATGCCGACGTCATCTGCCTGCAGGATACCCGCGCCTCCGCCTTTGAACTGGACGACCCAGCCTTCCAACTGGATGGCTACTTCCTTTATGCCTGCGATGCCGAAGTGCCCACCCAAGGTGGCGTAGCTTTGTATTCGCGGTTGCAACCCAAGGCGGTCATCAGCGGCCTCGGCTTCGAGACAGCCGACCGCTACGGGCGCTACCTGCAAGCCGATTTCGACAAGGTCAGCATCGCGACCTTGCTGCTTCCTTCGGGGCAGAACGGCGATGAAGACTTGAATCAGAAGTTCAAGCTAATGGACGATTTCGCCCGTTACCTGGATAAACAGCGACGCAAACGTCGCGAGTACATTTATTGTGGCTCGCTGTACGTGGCGCAACAGAAGCTGGATATCAAGAACTGGCGCGACAGCCAGCAATCCCCGGGCTTCCTGGCGCCGGAACGGGCCTGGATGGACGAGATTGTCGGCAACATGGGCTATGTGGATGCCCTGCGCGAAGTCAGCCGCGAAGGCGACCAGTACAGCTGGTGGCCGGACAACGAACAGGCTGAGATGCTCAACCTGGGCTGGCGCTTCGACTACCAGTTGCTGACCCCGGGTCTGCGCCGGTTCGTTCGCAGCGCACGCCTGCCGCGCCAGCCGCGCTTCTCGCAGCACGCGCCGCTGATCGTGGACTACGACTGGACACTGACCATCTGAGGTCTTTTCCCAGGCACAAAAAAACCGACATCGCTGTCGGTTTTTTTGTGGGTGCTCATTATTTGATCACACGCCAGGTCAAGGGATAGCGGTAGGCGATCCCCTTGTTGGCCTTGATGCTGCCAATGATGGTCAGCACCACCGTGGCGATTGCCAGGGCAATCATCAGGAAAAAACCAATCACCGCGAAAGCCAGCACAATGCAAGCGATCCAGGCGATGGCGACGGTGATCTGGAAGTTCAGGGCTTCCTTGCCCTGATCATCAATGAACGGGTCCACTTCTTTCTTCATCTGCCACAGGATCAGCGGCCCCACGACACTGCCGAAGGGGAACACAAACCCCAGAAACGCCGCGAGATGGCACAACATCGCGCCCTGGCGCACTTCGTAGGAAGGCGTCGGCACCGGCATTTGGCTGTTGTCATTCATGGCGCTTCTCCTTGAGGCGGGTTCAGTCAGCCAGGGCGGCGTTCTGCAGTTCGAAGATCTCGGTCATGCCTTTCTGGGCCAGGGCCAGCATCGCGTTCAGTTCGGCCGGCTGGAATGGCGCGCCTTCGGCGGTGCCCTGCACTTCGATGAAACCACCGGTGCTGGTCATCACCACGTTCAGGTCGGTCTCGGCAGCCGAGTCTTCCAGGTAGTCCAGGTCCAGCACTGGCTCGCCCTGGTACATGCCCACCGAAACAGCGGCGATCATTTGCTTGAGCGGGTCACCGCCCTTGAGGCCGCCACGCTTCTTGATCACTTTCAGCGCGTCAACCAGGGCCACCATGGCACCGGTGATGGACGCAGTGCGGGTGCCACCGTCGGCCTGGATCACGTCGCAATCGACGTACAGGGTCACGTCGCCCAGCTTGGACATGTCCAGGGCGGCGCGCAGGGAACGACCGATCAGGCGCTGGATTTCCAGGGTGCGGCCACCTTGCTTGCCACGGCTGGCTTCACGCTGGTTACGCTCGCCGGTGGCGCGCGGCAACATGCCGTACTCTGCGGTCAGCCAACCCTGGCCCTGGCCTTTAAGAAAGCGCGGTACGCCGTTTTCGACGCTGACGGTGCAGATCACCTTGGTATCGCCAAACTCGACCAGTACGGATCCCTCGGCGTGTTTGGTGTAGTTGCGGGTGATGCGGATCGAGCGGAGCTGATCGGCAGCGCGACCACTTGGACGTTTCATAGGGGATACCTGTACTGAGGACGAAAAACTGCCGAGCATTATAGAGCCGCGGGCCGATTCGGGGCACTGCTAAAAAATCCGGTTACGAATGCCCGGGTTTGGGCGCACTCGCCCCACTGCGCTACAATCCTGCGCCTTCCCAATCATCAGCCCGCATTTACGGGACTGCAACGCGAGGTACCTCCATGGTGCACAGCATGACCGCCTTTGCCCGCGTCGAAAAAGCCGGCGTACAAGGCACCCTGAGCTGGGAACTGCGCTCGGTCAACAGCCGCTACCTGGAGCCGCATCTGCGCCTGCCGGAGTCGTTCCGCGACCTCGAAGGCGCTGTGCGTGAAGCGCTGCGCCAGGGCATTTCCCGTGGCAAGCTGGAATGCACCCTGCGCTTTACCGAAGAAACCACCGGCAAGCCGCTGCAGGTTGACCGCGACCGCGCCGCGCAATTGGTCGCCGCCGCCGAAACCATCGCCGGCCTGATCAAGCAGCCGGCCGCGCTCAACCCCCTGGAAGTGCTGGCCTGGCCCGGTGTGCTGGTGGCCGACGCCACCGACCCGCAAGCGCTCAACGCCGAAGCCCTCGCCCTGTTCAATCAGGGTTTGAAGGAGCTCAAGGCCGGCCGCGAGCGTGAAGGCGCCGAGTTGGCCCGCCTGATCAGCGAGCGCCTGACCTCGATCGAAGAAGACGTGGTCACCCTGCGCGAGCTGGTCCCGCAGATGCTTGCCGCCCAGCGCCAGAAGGTCCTCGACCGCTTCACCGACATGAAGGCCGACCTCGACCCGGTGCGCCTGGAGCAGGAAATGGTACTGCTGGCGCAAAAGAGCGATGTGGCCGAAGAACTGGACCGCCTGAGCACCCACATCCTCGAAGTACGCCGCGTGCTCAAGTCCGGCGGCGCCGCCGGTCGGCGCCTGGACTTCCTGATGCAGGAACTCAACCGCGAAGCCAATACACTGGGCTCCAAGGCTTTCGATCCGCGCAGCACCACGGCTGCGGTCAACCTCAAGGTGTTGATCGAGCAGATGCGCGAACAAGTACAGAATATTGAGTAAGGCAACCTCCATGACCCACAGCACCGGCACCCTTTACATCATTTCCGCTCCTTCGGGCGCGGGCAAGAGCAGCCTGGTCAAGGCCCTGACCGACGCTGACGAGCAGATCCGCATCTCGGTCTCCCACACCACCCGCGCCATGCGCCCGGGCGAGGTGAACGGGGTGCACTATCACTTCGTCGAGCGCACCGAGTTCGTCAAGATGATCGAACACGGCGACTTCCTAGAGCGCGCCGAAGTGTTCGGCAACCTCTATGGTACTTCGCAAAGCCACTTGCAGCAGACCCTGGACGAAGGCCACGACTTGATCCTGGAAATCGACTGGCAGGGTGCCGAACAAGTGCGCCAGCTGATGCCCAAGGCGCGTTCGATCTTTATCCTGCCGCCGTCGCTTGAAGCGTTGCACCAGCGCCTGACCAACCGCGGCCAGGACAGTGACGAGATCATCGAAGGCCGCATGCGTGAAGCCGTCAGCGAAATGAGCCACTACGTCGACTACGACTACTTGATCATCAACGACGATTTTTCCCACGCACTGGATGATCTGAAGGCGATTTTCCGCACCAATCAGCTCCAGCAAAAGCGTCAGCAACAGCGTTTTGGCAAATTGCTGGCCGAACTGCTCGGTTGATTGGCTCTTCCCAAAACCGCTGCAAGGGCTTTACATTGGCACTTGTAGCGGTTTTGCGAGGGCCTGCGAAAAATCAGCGCTTCCCTAAACGCTGGTGATTTTTTAAACTGTTTAGTCCGCTCGCCCAACCGGGCAGCGCGCATCTTGCATTCGCTCCGAGGAATACCATGGCCCGCGTAACCGTTGAAGACTGCCTAGAACACGTGGATAACCGCTTTGAGCTGGTCATGCTCTCTACCAAGCGTGCCCGTCAACTGGCCACTGGCGGCAAAGAGCCCCTGGTCCAGTGGGAAAACGACAAGCCTACCGTTGTCGCCCTGCGTGAAATCGCTGAAGGCCTGATGAGCTACGAGTTCATCGCCAACGCCGAAATCGTTGAAGACGAACCGCTGTTTGCAGCGTTCGAGGACGAGTCCAACGAGGCCGTCTAAGCCTATGCCTGGTCGACGTAGCACGGCGCGGGGTCACAGCCAACGGCAGGAGTTCACACTTTGCCGAGCATAGACGCCCTCGCCGATCGCTTATCGGCCTACCTCGGCCCAGACCAGGTCAACCTGGTCCGCCGAGCGTATTTCTACGCCGAACAAGCCCACGACGGCCAACGCCGCCGCAGCGGAGAGGCGTATGTCACCCATCCTCTTGCGGTGGCCAACATTCTTGCCGACATGCACATGGACCATCAGAGCCTGATGGCCGCGATGCTGCATGACGTGATCGAAGACACCGGCATCGCCAAGGAAGCGCTCAGCGCGCAATTCGGCGAAACCGTGGCCGAACTGGTCGACGGGGTCAGCAAACTGACCCAGATGAACTTCGAGACCAAGGCCGAGGCCCAGGCGGAAAACTTCCAGAAGATGGCCATGGCCATGGCCCGCGATATCCGCGTGATCCTGGTCAAGCTGGCCGACCGGCTGCACAACATGCGTACGCTGGAAGTGCTCTCCGGCGAAAAACGCCGGCGCATCGCCAAGGAAACCCTGGAAATCTACGCGCCCATCGCCAACCGGCTGGGCATGCATGCCATTCGTATCGAGTTCGAAGACCTCGGTTTCAAGGCCATGCACCCGATGCGTTCGGCACGCATCTACCAGGCGGTCAAGCGCGCCCGTGGCAACCGCAAGGAAATCGTCAACAAGATCGAAGAATCCCTGAGCCATTGCCTGGCGATCGACGAGATCGAGGGCGAAGTCAGCGGCCGACAAAAGCACATCTACGGCATCTACAAGAAGATGCGCGGCAAGCGCCGGGCCTTCAACGAGATCATGGACGTGTACGCGTTCCGGATCATCGTCGACAAGGTCGACACCTGTTATCGCGTACTGGGCGCTGTACATAATTTGTACAAACCCCTGCCGGGTCGCTTCAAGGATTACATCGCGATTCCCAAGGCCAACGGCTACCAGTCGCTGCATACCACGCTGTTCGGTATGCACGGGGTGCCGATCGAGATCCAGATTCGCACCCGCGAAATGGAAGAGATGGCCAACAACGGCATCGCCGCCCATTGGCTGTACAAGTCCAGCGGCGACGAGCAGCCCAAAGGCACTCATGCGCGCGCCCGCCAGTGGGTCAAGGGCGTGCTGGAAATGCAGCAACGCGCCGGCAACTCCCTGGAATTTATCGAAAGCGTGAAGATCGACCTGTTCCCGGACGAGGTCTACGTGTTTACGCCCAAAGGCCGGATCATGGAGCTGCCCAAGGGCTCCACCGCCGTCGACTTTGCCTATGCAGTGCACACCGATGTGGGCAACAGCTGCATCGCCTGTCGGATCAATCGTCGTCTCGCACCGCTGTCCGAACCGCTGCAAAGTGGCTCCACGGTCGAGATCGTCAGTGCTCCAGGCGCACGGCCGAACCCGGCGTGGCTCAACTTCGTGGTCACCGGCAAGGCGCGCACGCACATCCGTCACGCACTGAAATTGCAGCGCCGCTCCGAGTCCATCAGCCTGGGCGAACGCCTGCTGAACAAGGTGCTCAACGGTTTCGACAGCGCTCTCGACAAGATCCCGCAGGAACGCGTGCAAGCGATGCTCCACGAGTACCGTCAGGAAACCATCGAAGACCTGCTGGAAGATATCGGCCTGGGCAACCGCATGGCCTATGTAGTCGCCCGCCGCCTGCTCGGCGAAGGCGAACAGCTGCCAAGCCCCGAAGGCCCGCTGGCGATTCGCGGCACCGAGGGCCTGGTGCTCAGCTACGCCAAGTGCTGCACGCCGATCCCAGGCGATCCGATTGTCGGCCACTTGTCCGCAGGCAAAGGCATGGTGGTGCACCTGGACAACTGCCGCAACATCACCGAAATCCGCCACAACCCGGAAAAATGCATCCAGCTCTCGTGGGCCAAGGATGTCACCGGCGAATTCAACGTCGAGTTGCGCGTGGAGCTGGAACACCAGCGTGGCCTGATCGCCCTGCTCGCCAGCAGCGTCAACGCAGCCGACGGCAATATCGAGAAAATCAGCATGGACGAGCGCGATGGCCGCATCAGCGTGGTCCAACTGGTGGTCAGCGTCCACGACCGCGTGCACCTGGCCCGCGTGATCAAGAAACTGCGTGCCTTGACCGGTGTGATCCGCATCACTCGCATGCGCGCCTAACCCACATTACAAGGAGTCATTCATGACCAAGACCGTTATCACCAGCGATAAAGCCCCTGCCGCCATCGGCACTTACTCCCAGGCGATCAAGGCGGGCAACACCGTCTACATGTCCGGCCAGATCCCGCTGGACCCAAAGACCATGGAACTGGTGGAAGGCTTCGAAGCACAGACCGTACAGGTCTTCGAAAACCTCAAGTCCGTTGCTGAAGCCGCCGGCGGTTCGTTCAAGGACATCGTCAAGCTGAACATCTTCCTCACCGACCTGAGCCACTTCGCCAAGGTCAACGAGATCATGGGCAAGTACTTCGAACAGCCGTACCCAGCCCGCGCCGCCATCGGCGTTGCCGCCCTGCCAAAGGGTGCACAGGTTGAGATGGACGCGATCCTGGTCATCGAGTAAAACACCCGGCGCAGCCCCCACAGGCTGCGCCGACTTCGTTTCAGAAGGATTTCATGATGCGCAAAGCGCTTGTAGCCTCATCAATGCTCGCCCTGTTGCTCGGCGGCTGTGCCAGTAACCCTGCCGACAGGGATGTGAGCGGCACCTGGATCAACCAGGTAGCCATCGATGCGGCTGCCAAGGGCGGCCCTTTGCGTGAAGCCTTGCAGAGCTTTGGCCCGAACCTCGAGTGGGAGGTCAATACCAAGGCCGCGCAGGCCCGCTACTACAACGGTTTTGAAGTAGCGGAAGGCAAGTTGCTGGGTGAACAGTCCGGCGCCTGGAGCGTGGATTTCTACGGCAGCTCCGCCACCGAACTCAAGCGCAAAGGCAAGCAACTGCTGCAAGTGGCCAATGACAACGAGCCTGAACAGCTGTTTGCCCGCGCCAAAGACCCCGCCCCGGAAGGCGCACCTTTGGGCGCCAACTTCGAGCGGGCGCTGTACGCGGCCTACCTGGGCGGTGACTGGAAGATCAGCGACGGCTTCGGCAGCGGCGCCATCGTGCAGTTCCAGGCTGACGGCAAAGTCGCCGGCCTGCCTAATGTTGACCGGTACTCGCTATGCCTGGCCGGTGATTGCGCGTCAATGAGCGGCGGCTACGACAGCATCTGGCTGCAACTCAATGGCCAGGGCAACCCGTGGATCTTTGTGCGCAAGGGCAAGCAACTGGAGATTTTCCAGGCGGTGAATACCGCGCAGGCCGACGAGGTGCCCTCATTTACGCCGGGGCCTCGGCAGTGGCTACTGGAAAAACAGTGATACAAAGCAAAGGAGCCCAAGGGCTCCTTTTTCTTTAGCCTGCACCGCGATTGGCACGACTGAAGACATTGCCCCATGCGCACACTCCTTATCCTCGGCCTCTTGCTGCTGAGCGGCTGCATCCCTGCAGATATCAGTGGTGTCTGGATCAATCAGCCAATCATTGATGTGGCCGCGCAAGGCAAACCGCTGAACATCCACGGTACGCATTTGGAGTGGCACATCGACACTCGTGCTGGCAAGGCACAGGTGCGTAACGGCTTTGAGATGAGCGAAGGCCAGTTACTGCTCAAATCCCCCAACGCCTGGATCGTCGACTACGGTGGCGGTCACACCGATGAGCTGCAATTTGATGGCAAGTATCTGACCCAGGCGACCAACCAATACGCCCCACAGGAAGTGTTCAGCCGCCCAACCGAAACGGTGGAGACAGGGGATAATTGGGTCAACACCTTCGTGAAAGCCCTGAACACAGCGTACATGGCCGGCGAATGGAACATCATCGACGGCCCCGGGAAAGGCACGACGGCGATGTTCACCGCGCAGGGTCGCGTTTCAGGGCTTGGGCAAGCAGATCGATACACACTGTGCCTGGACGGCGACTGCCGATCCCAGGGTGCGGGCAATGAAACCCTGCTCTTAGGCCATGCAGGCACCGACGATACATGGATCTTCGTGCGCAAAGGCAAGCAACTTGAGATTTTCCAGGCGGTGAATACCGCGCAGGCCGACGAAGCACCGCAGTTCACCCCCGGCCCCCGCCAATGGCTGCTGGAAAAACAATAGCCGCCATGCCGCAAATCCAAATGTGGGAGGGGCTTGCCCCCGATGGCAGTGCATCAGCTAATACAACTGTGGCTGACACTCCGCTATCGGGGGCAAGCCCCCTCCCATATTTTTTGACTGCGTTTCAGCCCTTGAGGATCGCAGCATAGCCTTCGCGATAAGTCGGGTAGGTCGGCGTCCAACCCAACGCCTTCACCCGGGCATTGCTGCACTGCTTGCTGCCCGCTCGCCGCACACTCGCATCCTCAGCCCACTCAGTCACACCCAGGTATTCGCGCAACCAGCCCACCACTTCGGCCAGTGGCGCTGGCGCATCGTCGACACCGATGTAGACCTTGTCCAGCGAACCGCCCTCTTCCACATGGCGCAATAAAAAGGCCAGCAGCCCCGCGGCGTCTTCCGCATGAATGCGATTGCCATATAAAGGTGGATCGATTGCGACTCGGTAGCCCTGGCGGACCTGGGTCAGCAGCCATTCGCGTCCCGGACCATAAATGCCGGTCAGGCGCACGATGCTGGCCGGGATGCCGCTATTGAGCGCCACCTGCTCAGCCTCCAGCATCACCTGCCCGGAATATCCCTTCGCCTGAGTCTCTGATGTTTCGTCGACCCACTCGCCATTCTGCTGCCCGTAGACGCTGCTGCTGGATACAAACAGCAGGTGCTTGGGCTCCTGGCCGTAGTCGCCCAACCACTCAAGCACATGTTTGAGGCCTTCTACATAAGCGGCGCGATAGCCGGCTTCGTCGTGGTCCGTCGCAGCGGCGCAGTACACCAGGTAATCCACCCCGCCAATCGGCCAGGTGCCTGGGCAATCCTTCTTGAACAAGTCACCGGCAATGCCGATCACGCCCTCAGGAAGCCGCGAAATATCGCGGCGCAGGCCATGAACCTCCCATTCCGAGGCGAGCAACTGGCTAGCCAGCCGACTACCCACATCGCCACATCCGGCAATCACAACAGAAGGCGCTGACATCACAAAACTCCGCGAAGAAAGGTCTAGGTTAGCCTTCGCAGATGACAGACGGCCAGAAAAAGCACAAATAAAGTTACTGTATTACTTCTGTTAACAAGAATTACTTGCAATAATAACCGCCCATTTGTCCTCGACCCCAGGGTCTGGAAGGACGATCACTCCATTTTTTTACTCAGGTCCGGCCAGCATGACACGTAATACAACCCCCGCTTCGCCAACCAAGCTTCACAGCCCATCCCGCGCCTGGCGCGCGATTGCTGCGCTGCTGTTCAGCGTACTGCTGGCACCGACCGCCGCCTTCGCTGATGCCACCGCGCCAGCCACCCCGGCGGCCGCCGAGCACAACACTGCGGCACCGGCAGCACCTGCCGTAGCGCCCGCTGCCACCGACCCGGCCCAGGCTGCTGACCCTGCCGCCGACGACAGCGGTGTGGTGCTGGAAGAGGACAACACCCTGGGCATGGCCCACGACCTGTCGCCCTGGGGCATGTACCAGAACGCTGACGTGGTGGTGAAAGCCGTGATGATCGGCCTGGCCATCGCCTCGATCATCACCTGGACCATCTGGATCGCCAAAGGCTTCGAGCTGCTGGGCGCCAAGCGTCGCCTGCGCACCGAAATCGTCCACCTGAAAAAGGCCACCACCCTCAAGGAAGCCAGCGAAAGCGCGACCAAAAAGGGCACCCTGGCCAATACCCTGGTGCACGACGCGTTGGAAGAAATGCGCCTGTCGGCCAACACCCGCGAAAAAGAAGGCATCAAGGAACGTGTGGCCTTCCGCCTGGAGCGTCTGGTGGCGGCCTGCGGCCGTAACATGAGCAGCGGCACCGGCGTGCTGGCGACCATCGGTTCCACCGCGCCGTTCGTCGGCCTGTTCGGTACCGTGTGGGGCATCATGAACAGCTTCATCGGCATCGCCAAAACCCAGACCACCAACCTCGCCGTTGTTGCCCCAGGCATCGCCGAAGCCCTGCTGGCCACCGCCCTGGGCCTGGTTGCCGCGATTCCTGCGGTGGTGATCTACAACGTCTTCGCGCGTTCGATTGCCGGCTATAAGGCCCAGGTATCGGACGCGTCGGCGGAAGTCCTGCTGCTGGTCAGCCGCGACCTCGATCACCTGCCTACCGAGCGCAGCTCGCAACCGCACATGGTGAAAGTGGGGTAATCGGCCATGGGCCTGCATTTGAATCAAGGCGACGACGAACTCGTCGAGAACCACGAAATCAACGTCACGCCGTTTATCGACGTGATGCTGGTGCTGCTGATCATCTTCATGGTGGCAGCACCGTTGGCCACCGTGGACATCAAGGTCGACCTGCCCGCGTCCAGCGCCAAGCCGGCGCCACGGCCGGAGAAACCGATCTTCCTCAGCGTCAAGGCGGACCAACGCCTGTTCCTGGGCGAAGAAGAGGTCAAGGCTGAAACCCTGGGGCCGGTGCTCGACGCCAAGACCCAGGGCAAGAAGGACACGACGATCTTCTTCCAGGCTGACAAGGGCGTGGACTACGGCGACCTGATGAGCGTGATGGATGCCCTGCGGGCAGCCGGCTACCTCAAGGTAGGCCTGGTCGGACTTGAGACGGCAGCCAAGAAATGATCACGACGCGCCACAAACTGACGCGTTATGGCACCAGCCTCGCCGTCGTACTGGGCGTGCATGCCGTCGCGATCGCTATCGCGCTTCATTGGTCGGCGCCGCGCACGGTGCAGTTGCCACCGGCTGCCATGGTCATCGACCTGGCACCGATGCCAGCCCCACCGCCGCCGGCACCGCCCAAGGTGGTCACGCCGCCGCAACCGCCTGCCCCGGTGGAAGAACTGCCGCTGCCGAAACTGGCCGAGGCACCCAAGCCGACGATCCAGGTGCCCAAGCCGGTCAAGCCCAAGCCCAAACCGCAGCCGCCCAAGCCGGTGGAGAAGAAGATCGAGCCGCCCAAGGAGAAACCTTCCGAGGACCCGCCGAGCGATGCTCCGCCGACCCAGGCACCGGCTGAAAAATCGGCCCAGCCCGTTCCTGGCCCGTCGCCGCAACAGATCGCCGCCAAGGCGTCCTGGGAAGGCACCCTGCTGGCTCACCTGCAGAAGTACAAGAAGTACCCGCCAGGCGCCCAGGCGCGTGGCAAGGAAGGCCTCAACCGCTTGAAGTTCGTGGTGGATGCCGAGGGTAACGTGCTGTCCTACGAGTTGGTGGGCCGCTCCGGCAACGCCGACCTGGACCGCGCCACGCTGGACATGATCCGTCGTGCCCAGCCGCTGCCCAAGCCACCGGCAGACATGCTCAAGGGTGGCAGCATCGAGATCGTTGCACCGTTCGTGTACAACATCGAAAAACGTCGTCGCTGAGCCGCTCCCAATGGGCACCCTCGGGTGCCCATTGCGCTCCCCCTCCCCGGTATTTCAAGCCTTGCAGACCCGCGAGCTGAACCGTTACTGAACGTGAAACCAATGTCATGGTTCTTCACTTGTAACACTTCAATACACCACCAATCATGCGCGAACAATTCTCATTTGAGAGGCTTTTCGCCATGTCCTGCCCTCCCCGCCTGACGCTTGCCCTGCTCGCAATCGCTGGCGCCCCCTGCGCAGCCCATGCGGATCAACTGGTCAGCCTGACCGTGCAAAACCACACCTTCACACCCGCCAGCTTCACCGTGCCGGCTGGGGAGCGCTTTCGCATCCAGCTCACCAACAACGACGACACCGTCGACGAATTCGAAAGCTACGACATGAAATTCGAAAAGATCGTCGTGCCCGGCAACACCATTACCGTCTTCGCCGGCCCGATGCATCCGGGCACCTACAGCTTTTTCGACGACTACCACCCCGACCAGGCCAAAGGCACCGTCACCGTCGTCGCGGCCAAGGAGTAAGTCATGCTGGCCTGTCTGCTGATCGTGTTTCGTGAAGTCCTGGAAGCCGGCATCGTCATCGGTATCGTCATGGCCGCCACCCAGGGGCTGGCGCGGCGCAGTGCCTACATCATCGGCGGCATCGCTGCCGGTGTTGGCGGCGCGGCGATCCTCGCGCTGTTCACTGGCGCCATCACCCAGGCCCTGGACGGTTTCGGCCAGGAAATCTTCAACGCCACCATCCTTATCGTCGCGGTGTGCATGCTCGGCTGGCACAACCTGTGGATGAGTAGCCATGGCCGCGAACTCGCTACTCAACTGCGCGAAAGCGGGGCGGCGGTGCAACGCGGCGAAAAGACCCTGTGGGCACTGGCCATCGTGATCACCGTGGCCGTGCTGCGCGAAGGCTCGGAAATCGTGCTGTTCCTGTATGGCATCGCCGCCTCCACCCACCCCGAACCCCTGACGATGCTCATCGGCGGCGTGCTCGGGATTGCCGGTGGCGGCGTGCTGTCGTGGCTGCTGTATCGCGGACTGGTGGTGATCAGCCTCAAGCGCCTGTTCTCGGTCACCACATGGATGATCGCCGTACTCGCGGCGGGAATGGCCGGCCGCGCCGCCGCGATCCTGGCCGGTATCAACCTGATCCCGGCCTGGGGCTACGAGTTGTGGGACACCTCTTGGCTAGTCTCCGACGCAAGCCTCACCGGTAGGGCGCTGCAAGCGCTGACTGGCTACACCGACCGCCCCCTGGGCGTTCAACTGTTTGCCTGGGTGGCCACCCTTACCCTGCTGCTACTGGGTAGCCGCCTTGTGCAGTCGCGCACCACTCAACCGTCTTCATCCACCCTGGAGCGTCACCCATGAACCACCTGTCCAAACCCGTGGCCGCTGCGCTGGTCCTGACCAGTGCCCTGGCTTTTTCCGCCGTCAGCCAAGCCCGTGAATACCCGATCGGCGGGCCGGTTCAGACCCACGACATGGAGATCGCCTCCTCGTACCTCACCGGGATCGAGATGGCGCCAATGCCACCAGGCATGGTCATGGACAAGGACTCGGTGCACCTTGAAACCGATGTGCATGCCACCGCCGACAACAAGTACGGACTGTCCAACGGTGAATGGGTGCCTTACCTGAGCATCTCCTATTCCCTGGTCAAGGAAGGCGCTCCGGACTACAAACAAATCGGCACGCTCCTGCCGATGGTTGCCAAAGACGGCGCCCACTATGCGAACAACGTGAAGATGGACGGCCCCGGCACCTATACCGTGGTCCTGCGCTATGAGAGCCCGCAGATCAATGGCTTCTTCCACCACGTCGACAAAGAAACCGGCGTCCCCGAATGGTGGGGCCCGTTCACCGAGACCTTCACCTTCAAATACCCGCAGAAATAACCGGCAAAACACCTGCGGCACCCGATTAGCTGGTGTCGCAAACCCCATCGTGTCTGATAACGTGCGTCTATCGATTGCAGCCGGTATGCTTGGCCCGCAACCTCATGGACGCCCGCTATGACTCTTACAGAATTGCGCTACATCGTCACCCTCGCCCAAGAGCAGCACTTCGGCCACGCGGCCGAGCGTTGCCATGTCAGCCAACCGACGCTGTCGGTGGGCGTGAAAAAGCTTGAAGACGAACTCGGTGTGCTGATTTTCGAGCGCAGCAAGAGCGCCGTGCGCCTCACCCCGGTGGGCGAAGGCATCGTGGCCCAGGCCCAGAAGGTGCTGGAGCAGGCGCAGAGCATTCGCGAACTGGCCCAGGCCGGCAAGAACCAGCTGACCGCGCCGCTCAAGGTCGGCGCCATCTACACCGTCGGCCCGTACCTGTTTCCGCACCTGATCCCGCAACTGCACCGCGTCGCGCCGCAGATGCCGCTGTATATCGAAGAAAATTTCACCCACGTGCTGCGCGACAAACTGCGCAACGGCGAGCTGGACGCGATCATCATCGCCCTGCCGTTCAATGAAGCCGACGTGCTGACCCTGCCGCTCTACGACGAGCCGTTCTACGTGCTGATGCCGGCCTCGCACCCGTGGACCCAGAAAGACACCATCGACGCCGGCCTGCTCAACGACAAGAGCCTGCTGTTGCTCGGTGAAGGGCACTGCTTCCGCGACCAGGTCCTCGAAGCCTGCCCGACCCTGACCAAGGGCAATGACGGCGCCAAGCACACCACCGTGGAATCCAGCTCCCTGGAAACCATCCGCCACATGGTCGCGTCCGGCCTGGGCATTTCCATCCTGCCGCTGTCAGCGGTGGACAGCCATCACTACGCCCCCGGCGTGATCGAAGTGCGCCCCCTCACGCCGCCGGTGCCGTTCCGCACCGTGGCGATCGCCTGGCGCGCCAGCTTCCCACGGCCCAAAGCGATTGAGATCCTCGCCGACTCGATCCGCCTGTGTTCGGTCGCCAAGCCGACTGCCGCGAGCTAAGCCAGGGTATGACTGAGCTGTCGCAGGTGTCGGTGACGGCACTCAAGGGTGTCGGTGAAGCCATGGCCGAGAAGCTGGCCAAGGTGGGCCTGGAGAACCTCCAGGACGTGCTGTTCCATCTGCCCCTGCGCTATCAGGACCGCACCCGCGTAGTGCCCATCGGCCAGTTGCGCCCCGGGCAGGACGCAGTGGTCGAAGGCACCGTCAGCGGTGCCGATGTGGTGATGGGCAAGCGCCGCAGTCTGGTCGTACGCCTGCAGGATGGCACTGGCGGCCTGAGCCTGCGCTTCTACCATTTCAGCAACGCGCAGAAGGAAGGCCTCAAGCGCGGCACCCGCGTGCGCTGCTACGGCGAAGCGCGACCCGGCGCATCCGGCCTTGAGATCTATCACCCGGAATACCGCGCCATTACCGGTGACGAACCGCCGCCGGTCGACACCACGCTCACGCCGATCTACCCGCTCACCGAAGGCCTGACCCAGCAACGCCTGCGCCAACTGTGCATGCAGACGCTGACCATGCTCGGTCCGAAAAGCCTGCCTGATTGGCTGCCCCAGGAACTGGCCCGCGACTATCAACTGGCGCCGCTGGACGATGCAATCCGCTACCTGCATCACCCGCCCGCCGACGCCGATGTCGACGAACTCGCACTCGGTCATCACTGGGCCCAGCACCGTCTGGCCTTTGAAGAACTGCTGACCCACCAATTGTCGCAGCAACGCCTGCGCGAAAGCATGCGCTCCCTGCGTGCACCGGCAATGCCCAAGGCCACGCGCCTGCCCGCGCAGTACCTGGCCAACCTCGGTTTTGCGCCGACCGGTGCCCAGCAACGCGTCGGCAATGAAATCGCCTATGACCTGAGCCAGCAGGAGCCCATGCTGCGGCTGATCCAGGGCGATGTGGGGGCAGGCAAGACCGTGGTCGCCGCCCTCGCCGCACTGCAAGCACTGGAAGCCGGCTACCAGGTGGCGCTGATGGCGCCCACCGAGATCCTCGCCGAGCAGCACTTCATCACCTTCAAGCGCTGGCTCGAACCGCTGGGCCTGGAAGTGGCGTGGCTGGCCGGCAAGCTCAAGGGCAAGAACCGCGCGGCGGCACTGGAACAGATCGCCGGCGGCGCGCCGATGGTGGTCGGCACCCACGCGCTGTTCCAGGATGAAGTGCAGTTCAAGAACCTGGCCCTGGTAATCATCGACGAACAGCACCGCTTCGGCGTGCAACAGCGCCTGGCCCTGCGCCAGAAAGGCGTGGGCGGGCGGATGAACCCGCACCAACTGATCATGACCGCCACACCGATCCCGCGCACCCTTGCCATGAGCGCCTACGCCGACCTCGACACCTCGATCCTCGACGAACTGCCGCCTGGCCGTACGCCGGTCAACACCGTGCTGGTCACCGACACCCGGCGCGTGGAAGTGATCGAACGCGTGCGCGGCGCCTGTGCCGAAGGGCGCCAGGCGTACTGGGTGTGCACGCTAATCGAAGAGTCCGAAGAGCTGACCTGCCAAGCGGCCGAAACCACTTACGAAGACCTCACCAGCGCCCTCGGCGAACTCAAGGTCGGGCTGATCCACGGGCGCATGAAACCGGCTGAAAAGGCCGCAGTCATGGCCGAATTCAAGGCCGGCAACCTGCAACTGCTGGTCGCCACCACGGTGATCGAAGTGGGCGTGGACGTGCCCAACGCCAGCCTGATGATCATCGAAAACCCCGAGCGCCTGGGCCTGGCGCAACTGCACCAGTTGCGTGGCCGTGTGGGCCGAGGCAGCGCCGCCAGCCACTGCGTGCTGCTCTACCACCCGCCGCTGTCACAGATCGGCCGCCAGCGCCTGGGCATCATGCGTGAAACCAACGACGGTTTTGTCATCGCCGAAAAAGACCTGGAACTGCGCGGCCCCGGCGAAATGCTCGGCACCCGCCAGACCGGCCTGCTGCAATTCAAAGTCGCCGACCTGATGCGCGACGCCGACCTGCTGCCAGCTGTGCGCGATGCCGCACAGGCACTGCTGGAGCGCTGGCCGGATCACGTCAGCCCGCTGCTCAATCGCTGGCTCAGGCATGGGCAGCAATACGGCCAAGTGTGACGCCTGACGCACTTAAGCGACCAACAGTTGTATCAAGCTGGTTATACTTCGGTGACTGTAAGAAATTGGATCAGGCCATGTCAGAAGTTGCCCTCGCCACAGCCCCACTGACCGCCCCGCCGGTCATTCGGGCTCTGCTCGCAAAACTCGCCATCCCCTACACGGAAGTCGCCGACCTCCCGGGCCTGAATCCTGCGCAGAAGGTCCAGGCAGTGCTGCTGGAAGATGCGGTAGGCGCCCTGATGGTGCTGTTCCCGCAGAACCAGTTGCTCGACCTCAACCGCCTTGCCGAACTCACCGGCCGTCGCCTGACCGCTGTGTCGCCGGATCGCGTCAAGCGCATGCTCGACAAACATGACCTGAGCCTGCTGCCTGGTCTGCCACCCCTTACCAGTTCGCCCTGCCTGTACGAAGGCAGCCTGCTCAACGAGCCGAGCCTGCTGGTGCATTCGGGTGAAGCCGGGCTGCTGCTCGACATTGACACCAACGCCTTCAAGACCCTGCTCACCAAGGCCAGCGCCGGGCACTTCGGCGAGCCGCTGAGCAATATCCGCCCCAACCTCGACCGCCCCAATGACGACCGCGAGGAAATCACCCAGGCGATGCAGGCGTTCACCGCCCGCCGTATCCAGCAACGCCTGGAAGCGACCATCGAGATTCCACCGCTGGCCGATACCGCACAGAAGATCATCAAGCTGCGCGTCGACCCAAACGCCACCATCGATGACATCACCGGCGTGGTCGAGACCGACCCGGCCCTGGCCGCCCAAGTGGTGAGCTGGGCAGCGTCGCCGTACTACGCCTCGCCGGGCAAGATTCGTTCAGTGGAAGACGCCATCGTGCGTGTGCTGGGCTTCGACCTAGTGATCAACCTGGCGCTGGGCCTGGCCCTGGGCAAGACCCTGAGCCTGCCCAAGGACCACCCGCACCAGTCGACGCCGTACTGGCACCAGTCGATCTACACCGCCGCCGTGATCGAAGGGCTGACCCGCGCCATGCCCCGCGCACAGCGCCCGGAAGCCGGCCTCACCTACCTCGCCGGCCTGCTGCACAACTTCGGATATCTGCTGCTGGCCCACGTGTTCCCGCCGCACTTCTCGCTGATCTGCCGCCACCTGGAGGTCAACCCGCACCTGTGCCACAGCTATGTCGAGCAACACCTGCTGGGCATTAGCCGCGAGCAGATCGGCGCCTGGCTGATGCGCTACTGGGACATGCCGGACGAACTGTCCACCGCCCTGCGCTTCCAGCACGACCCGACCTACGATGGGCAATACGCCGAGTACCCGAACCTGGTGTGCCTGGCCGTGCGCCTGTTGCGTAGCCGCGGAATCGGCTCCGGGCCGGACGAGGCGATTCCGGATGCGCTGCTCGAGCGCCTGGGCTTGAGCCGTGACAAGGCTGAAGAGGTGGTGGGCAAAGTGCTTGATGCTGAAGTGCTGTTGCGCGAATTGGCGTCGCAGTTCAGCCAGGGCTAAATCGATAGCCTGTCAGACCGCTATCGGGGGGCAAGCCCCCTCCCACACTTGAAATGCATTCCCCTGTGGGAGGGGGCTTGCCCCCGATGAATCCACCTCGGTCTACTTCTTTTTCTTCGGCTTCAAATACTTGGTCAACCCCTGGAACCAGATCACCAGCGCCGGGTTGCCCTTGATCTGGATCGACTTGTCCTGGATCCCCGTCATGAACGCCAGTTGCTTGTTCTTCGCCTGCATCGTGGCGAAGCCATAGGCAGCATCTTTGAACGCAATGGCAAACGCCGGCGCCGGGTGAACACCCGAGCGGCTGGTGATGCGCTGGTCTTTGACGATGAAGTGACGGGCTACCTTGCCGTCGAGGGTCTGCAACTGGAACGCCAGGTCTTTATCGCCCAACTGTTGCTGGAAGGCAGGATTGGTGCGGCTGGCTTTGCCCATCATCAGGCCCAGCACCCACAAGAGAAGACGGAATTTCATGCACACGGCCTCGGTGTAATTATTGAGTGGCCGCAGCAGTTTAACGATTTGCTTAAAGAACGCCACCGATCTTGCGCATTAGCGGAAGATCGGCTGGCGTTTGACGCTTATAGCAGCATGTTACTTAAACGTTTGGGCAAGGAACCGGCGCCCAGTCGGCCAGGTTCGGATCGCGGCAGCTGCCTTCGAGCTGAGCCTTGCCGGCGCTGGCGACCTGCTTGCTTTCAGCTTGCTTGACCTGGGCAGTCTGGAAGGTCTTCTCGGTGCTCACCGCTTCTGTGGGTACGGTTGGCAGAACCGGCTTTTTCGGCGGTTTGGTGCCTGTGCCTTTCTTCTTGCCCGATGTCACAACAGGTGTTGTGTCGGCCTTGGCCACGGTGACCACATCAGTACGCTGTACGCCAACCTGTTGCAGGTCTTTCTCGTAGGCCTGGGTGTAGTTGTTCAGGTCTTCGGCGGCTTTACCGTTGACCGCAACGATCAGGTCATTGGATTCCTTCAGGCCCGAGACGATTTCCGCCAGGCGCTTGCGGCCTTCGGTGTCGTTGACGGTCTTGGCTTTGCGATCAGCCACCAACTTGGTGAACGCGCTCTGGTAGCACTGCTGGGACGCCTTGGCGTACGCCGTGCTGCGGTCGATGTCGGAGACGCTTTTGTTCACATCAGCCGCATACGAGGCAATACGCTGGTTGTCATCGGCGATCTGCTTCTGACGCTCGGTGTAGTAACCCGCTGCACCGCCGGCCAGGGCGCCGCCCGCAGCACCGATGGCCGCATTACGGCCACGTTTTTCCTTGTCGCCGGTCAGGGCGCCGAGCAGGGCACCACCGGCAGCGCCGATGGCCGCGCCGGTCACGACCGACTTGGTCATGTTCGAGTCGGTGGCGCGCAAGTGCTGCACCGGCTCGTAGCAGTTGGGGTAGTACTCGACCTTGGTGCTCGACGCGACCTTGGAGGCCGGCGACGTGGCGCAACCGGTCAGCACAGTGCTGAAACCGGCCGCGATCAGCAGCAAGTGACGCTTGGAAACCGCCTTACGGGAAAAAAGCATAGGTGTGTTCTCTTTTAAGTTTGACTTGCCCAGCACGGCCACCGCCGCCTGAGTCCCTTCCAAGCTCGCTATACAGCCAGCGCTCATCGCTGACCGCTCGCTGCGAGCAATTCCTTCAAGATCGTTGCCGGGTCGGCCCGCTGTTGCTTGCGGTAGTTGCCGACATGGCGAACGAACAGTGTTGCGCGCGTCACCAGGCTCTTGCCGAGCACCGGCTTGCGATCCAACTCTTCCTTGATCCGTTGAAACTGCGCCTGGATCACCGCATCGGTGTAACGCGTGCCGGTGGCCAGGTTGTCGATATAGATCGCCACCGCGCCATCGAGGGCGCTGCGGCCATTGGCAATGGCCATGTCGAACAGTTGCGCGCTGGCCGCGTCCTTGTTGTCCAGGGCCTGCTGGCGACTCTTCTGCAGGTTGGCCAGGCGGATGTTGTAGTTGGCGATGGTCTCGGCCACCAGCGCGGCCGACTGAATCAGGTTGCCCGCCGCTTCTTCGCGCTGCTGGGCGATCAGCGAGACGTTGCGCTTGAGCTCTTCATTGACCAGCCCCAGTTCGGCTTGCAGCTTGGGGTCGACGCTGGCGGCGATGATGCTGTCCAGGCGCTTGGTCGGGTCCTGGGCGTCGTCGATGGCATCAGTCAGCGCGGCCAGGCGGCCCTCTTTCTGCCACTGGGCGAACAGCTCCTTGTAGCGTGAACGCGGTGCCGACAGCGCACCGATCGCCACGCGGAAACCGGTGGTCTCGTTGCTCTGCTCGGTGCCATCTGCGGCGAACAGTGGGTATTCGCGGCGCATGCCGGTGAACAGCGTGCCCTCGCCTTCCAGGTAGTTGCCGCCTTTGACCACAAAGCCACCGTAGGTGCCCTGGCGACGCCCGGCGTGGACCAGTTGGAACGATTCCTGGACCATTTCCGCGGCGTTGCCGATCACGTCGAACAGACCGATGGGGTTGGGCAATTTGGTGCCGATGGGCATCAGGCGCGCAGCCTGCCCGGTGCCGCCCGCCACCTGGTTGAACACCGCGTAGTCGCCGAGCGGGCCGTCGCTGTCGCTGCCTTCGACACGGCGCGGGAACAGGCGCCCTTCCAGGTCCTGGCGGCTCACGGCGTGACCGCCGCGTGCGGCAAATTCCCACTCCACTTCGGTAGGGAGGCGCACAAAGCCCAGGCCGCCATCATCCGCCGAGGAGCCACGACCACTCACCGGCAGCAAGTCTCGGTGGTATTTCATCAACCAGGCGCTGTACACCGCCGAGAAGCGTTCAGCCTCAAAGCGCGACAGTTTCACCTTGGGCAAGCGCCCGGCCATGCCGGTCGGTACATCGCACGCCGGTGCCGGCTCGCCGCTGGCCAGCGACTGCGCCTGGGACATCACCTGGGCGTACTGGCGCGCGGTCACTTCGTACTTGCCGATGAAGTACAGCATGGGCTTGAGTGGGGTCTTGGCGTCGGTCTTCGGCATCAAGGGCGCGATGACTTTGTTCCAGTCCTTCGGCAGGTCCTTGAGGGTGAACTGGCCGTTGATGAAGTCGCGGCGGTAGCCGGAAATAAACGATTGCTGGTAACCCGCCTCGCCTTCGGCAAAGGGGTAGCCGAGGCTGATCTCGCGGTCATCCAGGGTGCCTTGGGCCAGCACGTAGGCGTAGCGGAACAGCATGTTGCCTTCGCAGGGCAGCGGTAGGCTGACATCGCCTTCCAACGGCTTGGGGTTGTCGAGCTTGTCACTCGCCTCATCGGCCCAGGCCATCGAGGCCAGGGTCAGCGCCATACAGGCGCCCAGTAACTTATACATCTCTGATTCCTTCAGAAGCCTGGACCCGCGCCACTCGCCAACCACCACACGCCGCCGCCACGGCGCTGACGCCGAGGACTGCGACCAGGGCCAGGCCGTAATGGCGCGCCAGCAGGTGGCTGGCGAATTCGCCCGGCACCTGCACGAATAATTCATTCAAGCCCGCCTCGGCCAGCCCATACAGCCCGGCACTGAGTACGGCAGCAAAACCCGCGCTGTACAGCGCCTGTACCACCACGAACAACAGCAGCCCACCGGTGGAAAACCCCAGCAGGCGCAACACCGACAACTCCCGCCGCTTGCGCGCCACAGCGGCCAGGGCGCCGGCAAAAATCGCCGCAAACGCCCCCGCCAACGCCAACCCGCAGATCACCCAGAACACGATCGACAGGTTGCGGCTCAACGACTGCACCTGCGCGATGGTCTGCGCCTGGGTCGACACCAGCAGGTTCTGCCCGGCGAAGTACACCCGCAGCGGCTCCACATCGGTGAGGTTGCGGGCGTACAGGCGGAACGCCGGGTACACGCGCTGCTCACTCACACCCACGGCCTCCCCGTCCCAACCCAACGCCGGCACTGCGCGGCCATCGCGGTAATCTTCCGCCGCTTCCAGCAACCCCAGGTCGGCAAACAAACCGTCACGGGCAAAGGCTTCCAGCGGCAACACCGCCAGCACCTGCACCCGCGTGCGCTGGGCTTCGACGCGCCCGGCCACTTGCCGTGCAAAGCTGGTTTCCAGCCAATCGCCAGGCCGCGCCGCGAGCTTTTCGGCGGCGGTGTGGCTCAGCACGATCTGGTCCAGGCCCTTGGGCACCGGCAGGCCGGCCAGCAGTGGGTCACCCGACGCGGTCGGCAGCATCTCCAGGGCCAACGTGCCCACTTGCGCCGTCGCCGCAATCTGCCGCGTACGCGGTATGGCGAACGCCACCTCACCGCGCTCGCCCAGTTGCTCGATAAATGCCCTGCTGAATCGACCACCGCCCAGCGGAATAATTTCACGGGTGGCGGGGTCGGTCTGCAAACGTTCGGTCAAACTGCTAACCAGTCCAAACTTCAGGCCGAATAACACCAGCAGCGGCGCGATCACCGCCACCAGCGCCAGCACCGAACAGGCCGACAGCCAGGCATCATTGCGGTAATCCTGCCAGGCCAGCGACGCCACCAGACCGATGCGCATCAGCACACCTCCCCGAGGGTGGCGGTGACGCCGCCATCGGTGTCGCGACGGCAACTGATGCGCCGCACCTGCAAGCCACTGGCGCGGGCCAGGGGCTCGTCATGGGTGGCGATCACACAGGCCGCACGGTGTTCACGGGCCTGGGCCAGCAATGCCTGCATCACGCGCTCGGCATTCAACGGGTCGAGGGACGCCGTCGGTTCGTCCGCCAGCACCAGTTGCGGCGCATGGGCCAGGGCACGGGCGCAGCTGACACGCTGGCGCTGCCCCACCGACAGCGCCGCCGGCTTCTTGGCCAACTGGTCGCTGATCTCCAACTGCTCGGCCAGGCGCGTCACGCTGCCATCGTCCTTCAAACCCAGCAGTTGCCGGGACAGGGCGATATTCCCGCGCACATCAAGAAAGCCCAGCAGGCCGCCGGTTTGCAGCACATAGCCCAAGTGCTGGCTGCGCAGCGCGGCCAGGCTGGATTGCCGATCGGCGCGCCACAGCCCGGCGATGTCCTGTTGATGAAATTCAAACTGCCCCACCTGATCCGGCGCCAACACCAGCGCCAGCAGATCGAGCAAGGTGCTTTTACCGCAACCGCTGGGCCCGACAATCGCCACTTGCTCACCCGCACGCAGCGCCAGCGCCGGGATCACCAGGCTATAGCGCTGGCTGCCGACGCCCCGGCTCTTGTGCACCGCATTCAGGTTCAGCATCACGGCAACGTCGACAATGGCACGCGGTACAACGCGTCGCCCGGCTCGGCATCGCCGAAGCGGACCCAGTTGGCCAGGTCATTGTGGAAGGTTTCGTAGAGGCGGATTTTCGAGTCCAGCTCGTCGATAAAGTCTTCCTGCTCGGCCACGCTCAACGACAACCACAAATCCTGGGTCATGTTCAGCGACTTGCTGCGGTACGGCAGGCCTTCGAGGTATTCGCCGAGAACGCCGCCGTCAGCCAGGTTGCCGCCCTTGCGCAGGGCCTGCGGGTCGCGGCTCATGTAGGCCGAGGCGCTGGCGATTTCCTGGAAGAAGTCTTTCGGTGAGGTCTGGGTCTTGCGCGCCGCGTCGACGATCAGTTTCAGCGACTGCTGCAGGTCGTTGAGCTGCAACTTGGTCAGCATCACGCACACCTGGAACGCCGGCAGCGCCGGGTTGGTCAGGTCGCGGTCGGCGGTCCAGGCGCTGACCAGCTGCGGCGCCTGGCTCGCGGTTTTACGCCCAAGGAAATCCATGTGCATGGCATAGCCGACCGCTGCGGATTTGTCCGCCAGGCTCGGTGCGCTGTTCAGCAACGGCACCGGCTGCGGCGTGTTGCTGCGCACCTGGTGCACCAGGTTGGCGAACACCGTGCCAATCTCATCCACCCGCTCGCCGAGCTTGCGCACATCGCCACCGGGTACCGCGGTGTACAGATCGCCAATCTGCGGGTTGGCGTCGGCGGTGAGGATGCGGTACTGGCTCTCGGCACCGGCGTGGGTTTTCTTGCCGGCGTCGGTGCGCAGGTGCAAGGCGTAGATCTTGATCTGCTTGCCCAGCGCGGCCTGGCGCACTTCGGCTTCGTTCATCTGGGTGGCGGCGAACGGGTCGTTCTTGCGCAGCGCGCCGGCGTCGGTGACCAGCAGGATGATGCGCCCGCCATAACCGGACCAATCCATGCCGTCTACCGCCTGCATCACCCCGGCGAACGCATCTTCGTTGAAGGAGTGGCTGGACACGGTGGACGCCTTGACCTGGCGCGCCATGTCGAGGAAACGTTGCGGGTCGCGGCCCTGATCGAGGCTGATCAGGGTCTTGGCCACGTATTCCAGGCCCGGGGTTTTCTTGATGCTGCTGCGAAAACCGACCATGCCGAAGCTGACACTGTCCAACTCGCCGCGCTCGGCGATGCGGGTTTGCAGCTCGTGCACCACATCGCGGATCTGGTCGATATAGGGCTGCATCGACACGGTGGTGTCCACCACCAGCACCACCGCCGTGCGGAAGGCGTCGGCGTTGGCATTCATCACCGGCGTCGCGGGCTTGGCGGCTGCGCTGCTGCCGGGGTCGATGGAGGCCACATTGAGCAACTGCACTGGCTGGCCGTTTTCGTCGAAGCTCTCCTTGGAGTCGAAGATCGGCAACAGGTAGAACTGGTTCTGCGGAACGGCACTGGCGGCAGGTTCCAACGCCAGGATCTGGCTGTTGTCTTCGCTGTTTTTCTGCGCCTTGGCCAGCACGCCTTTGGCGGCCGAAGGGTCAGCCAGGAGTTTTTCCACCTCGCCGGATTGGCGCAGGAACATCACCGGTGCCCGGCCCGAGCGCTCGGTGAATTTCAGCACCAGGCTTTGTTTCCAGTCGCTGACCTGGGCGGCCGGCAACCAACCGTCGCTGCGCCCATCGGTGGCGGCACCGACGCGTACCCACGGGCTGCCGTCGACATCCTTGCGTTGGTACACGTAGAGCACGGAGAACGCCGGCAGGGCTTTGCCCGGCGCGCTGCCCGCATCGGTGGAAAGCTTGGCACCCGGCTTGCTGAGCACGCGCTGGAACAGGGTCTTCTTGCCGGCCATGAGCAACGGGCGTTGGCCGCCATCCGCTTCGGCGAGCGCTGGCGGCGGTGGCGTTATTTTCGGCAGCTCGGCAGCGGGCGGTTTGGCCACCGGCTCATCGCTGCCGCTCAACCACCAATAGCTCGCGCCACCAATCGCCAATGCAACCGCCACCGCAACCGCCGCCAGCGCCAACACCGGCCCACGGCGCTGCTCGCTGTGCTGGGTCGGCGGCACCACCGGTTGGCGCACCGGCTGGGGTTTGTCGCTGGGAATCTCGATGGATTCCGGGGTGATGCCCCCCAGGTCGAAACTCATCGGAATCGCCGGAGGCCGCACCAGCGTGGCCTCCGGCGAGTCCGCCGGCAGGTTGTCCAAGGCCCGCAACAGCGCCGCCGCATCAGGGAAACGTTCAGCCGGGTCCTTGGCCAACAGCTTGCGCAGCACGTCCTGATAACGGCCATGGTGCACCGGCAGTTCCGGCAGCGGTTCGGTCAGGTGCGCCAGCGCCGTGGAGAGTGCATCGGTGCCGGTGTAAGGCAGCTTGCCGACCAGAATCTCGTACAGCACCACGCCCAGCGCATACAGGTCGGCACGGCCGTCGATCTCCTGGCCTCGCGCCTGTTCCGGGCTCATGTAGCTGGGGGTGCCCACGGCAAACCCGGCCTGGGTGAATTGCGTGCGGTCATCCAGTGACTTGGCGATGCCGAAGTCGGACAGCACCGCCGTGCCATCGGCGCGGAACAGAATGTTCGCCGGTTTTACATCGCGGTGCACCAGGCCCTGGGCGTGGGCATAGCCCAGCGCCGAGGCGATCTGGCGGATCAGCGTCACGCCCTGCTCCGGCGTCATGCCGGCGGCGATGCGCTCCTTGAGCGTGCCGTTGGGCAGGTATTCCATGGCCATGTAGTACAGCTCACCGACATTGCCGATGTCATGGATGGTCACCGTGTGCGGGTGCGACAACCGCGCCAGGGTCTTGCCCTCGCGCAGGAAGCGCTCGCAGAAGGTCGGATCGGCCGCCAGCGCCGCCGCCATCACCTTCAATGCCACCTTGCGCTCCAGCGAGCGCTGGGTCGCCAGGTACACGCTGGCCATGGCGCCTTCGCCGATCTCGCCTTCGATGTCATAACCGGGGATGACGATGTTCATGGCGATACCTTCACGACAATGGCGGTGATGTTGTCCGGCGCGCCCCGGTTGAGCCCCAGGTGCACGAGGCTGCGCACGATTTCATCCGGCGCGTCGTGGCTGAGCACTTCGCGGATTTCATGGTCTTCGACGGTTTTGTTCAGGCCATCGCTGCACAGCAGGTAGCTGTCACCGGGGGCGATCAGCAGGTCGACCACCGCCAGCTCCAGGTGGGCTTCCACGCCAATCGCACGGGTGACGATGTTGGCGCGTGGGTGCGTACGCGCGTCGGCTTCGCTGAGCAGGCCGCTGTCTTGCAGGTCCTGGACGTAGCTGTGATCGCGGGAGATGCCTTCGAGCGCGCCGTCGCGCAGGCGGTACAAGCGACTGTCGCCGGCCCACAGGCACACACCGCGCAGGCCACGGGCGGCCAACACCACCACGGTGCTGCCCATCATGGTCACGCCACGGTTGGCGGTTTCTTCGCGCACGGCTGCGTTGATGCGCTGCAGGTCGTTGCGCAGCGCTGCCGTGTATTCATCCAGGGAGCGCCCCACCGGCACGCTGCGCAGGCTGTCGACGATCAGGCTGCTGACATAGTCGCCCGCCGCGTGCCCGCCCATACCGTCGGCCACCACCCACAGGCGGTTTTCGGGCAGGTCCAGGCAGGCGTCTTCGTTGACCTGGCGGACCATGCCCACATGGCTTTTGCTCGCGGATTTGTACGTCGACCCCATCTACACCACACCTTCTTGTCCGAGCAAAAACTGCGCAAAATCGCTGGCGACAGGCAGGCCCTGACACCGCAGCAAACCAGGGGAAATACGTTGCGAACCACGCCCCCACCACAGGCTGGCGCCTTCGCAGGCCTGTTCGGCCAGGGCCGTCATGCGCTGCTGCGGCACGGTCGCGGCCACCCGTTGCAGGCCGGCGAAACGACTGTCCACGGCACGCGGCTCGCTCGCCGGCAAGCCCAGGTTGTCGAGGCCGTGGTTGAAACTTTCAAAGGTGGCGCCGGCATCCAGGGTGCTGAGCAACAGTTCTTCGGCCTGCTCGAACCAGTTGTCCGGGCCGCCCACCAGAGAGGCCGGATTGGTGTCGTGGTCGAGCAACACCACCACCGCCAGCGGGAAGTAGCGCCCCACCCGGTCGATGCTCGGCATTACCACGCCCGCCGCCGCATCCGGCCCGCACACGCCCGGCGCCAGCACAAAGCGCCACAGCGGGCTGACCAGGTAAGTATTGAGCCATTCACCGCCGAGGCTGTTCTGACTGGCCAGCAAACCCGCCGCCAGCCAGCTGTCCCACGGGCCGATAAAGCTCTGGGGCAAGGCGCGGCTGACAAAGTCGCCACGGCTGGCCAACTTGCCGTAGAAACCCAGCGTCGTCATAGCCGCTCCGGCAGGCTGAAGCCACTGAGCACGCGGCTCTTGAACGGGTTGAAGGCGCTGTTGGCGCGCAACTCGTAGGCGATGCTTGCACCGTCGACGCGCAGGCGCAGGTTGAAGCGGTCCGGCGAATTACCGGCGGTGAGGTCCGACTGCTCCAGCAAGCGGAACCAGGCCCACGGTCCGTCCAGGGTCACGCCGGAACGGCCGCTGGCGGCGGGCGGCATGATGGAGATCCGCACCACGCCAATGCTGCCGGGGTTCGGCCATTGCATCGCCACTGGGCGGCTGGGGCCGTGGTCGTAGCTCAGCTGCTGGCCGTCCAGGTCCAGCAGGAACTGGGTGATGGTCGGGTCCATCGACACCGGCTTGAGTTCGAAACGCACGATCGGCTGGGTGCCACCGGAGCGGAAGAACGCATCGCGGATCGTCGCGGCACGCTGGAAGGTTTGCAGCACGCCCGGAGCAATCCCCAGCTTCTGCGCCGCGCCCGGCTGCCAGCGCCAGGTCTGCGCGGACGTATCGACGTAAGGCTGCAGGTATTTGCGGAAGTAGTTGTCCATCACTCCGCCCACGCCGAAGAACTGGCCGAAGTCATCCAGGGTGGCGTCCCGTGCACTGCCCGGCGACATCGGGTAGCGCCCGGCCAGGGACTGACGGTACACGTTGACCACTTCGCTGACCCAGGCGGCGTTCAATTGGTTGCGCACGCCGCCCATCATGCTGTTGGTGGTGGAGTTGACCACCGACTTGACCATGCCCTGCACCAGCGGTGGCTGGCGCTCGGCATTCAGGCTGACTCGCGTGGCCGCAGCCGCCGCCTGGTTCTTCGCCTCGCCGAGCAACGCATCGCCGCTGGCCCCGACCATGGCGCTGACCTGCACATACAACGCATTCATGTCGGTGAGCAGGCCGTCGATGGCCGCCGGTTCGCCTTCGTTCTTGCTGACGATGCTGTTGAGCTGGGCGAAGTGCGCGGTCACCGGGTCCTCCGCCGCCGCAGGCGCATTGGCAGTCGGTTGTTCCTGGCCGAGCAGGCTGCCCAGGCGCTCCTTGAGCTTGTCGACGCCGCCTTCCACCGGCACGCCTTTGGCGGCCAGTTGGCGCTCTTCGGCTTGCAGGTCGGTTTCCTTGGCCACCGCCACCAGCAGTTTTTTCAGCGGTGAGGTCGGGCCGGAAATCACCCGCAGCACATCGGCCGCCTGGGCCACGCTGGTGATCGGCACAAAGTCGATGTCCGCCAGCAACGCATCCCACTGGCGCTGGTAATCCTGGAAATACAGGCGCCGCACATCGGCGGCCAGGCTCACCACGTTCTGCTGGTCGGCCTGCTCCTGCCCCAGCACCCACTGTTCTTCCGCGAGGGTGCCGGTCTGGTTCAGGCTGCTCAGCAGGAACGCCTGGCGATAGCCCTTGGCGGTGAAGAACCCACTCAACGGCTCGCCCAGCGGCTTGCCGCTTTTGCGGCTGAACACCAGCGCGGCGTCACGGCCAGCGGCTTCGTTGAGGCGAAAGTCCGGGATGCCCTCGGGCAGTTTCTGGCGCTTGACCCGGTCATATACGCGCTGGGCCACCGGCAGTTGTTGCAACTGGCGGCGCAGGTCGTCGATCAGCCGCTGATCCAGGCGCGCGTTCGGCGGGTGGCGTTCGAACAGCGACTGCAAGTGCCCGGCCAATGCCTGGCGCTGATCCGCCGGCAGGTCGCGGGGCAGGTTGCGGTCCCAGTCCAGGGCGATCCAGGCCTTGATGAAGTCCGGGTCGTAATGCTCGGCGTCAGCCAGCATCAGGTAGGCCTTGAGGCCTTCGTAGAGGAAGTCGGAATTGCCGCCGCCGTGCAGTTGTTCTTCGATGCGCGTCACCAGGCGTGGCGCGAACACCGCGATCAGCAGCTTGCGGTAGACGCTGGCAGACTCGGCTTCAAGCATATCGCCCTGATACAGCCCCAGGCCTTCGGACCAGCTCGGCGAATCGCCCGCCAGGTTTTTCACGGCGTTGAGCAACGGCAGCACGGCGAGCACTTCGCGCTGCGCCGGGCTCAGGTTCTGCACGGCCTGGCCCAGCGGCGCGACCTTCTGGTCGACCTGGGCGATGTAGGCCTGGTTGGCGCGATAACTCACCCACCACAAACCGCTGACCACCACGACCAACGCCACAGTGGCGGCCAGCACACCCCGCGCAATCCACTTGCGCCGACGCTCGACCTTCGGGTTCACCCCCACCAGGCCACGCTCGGCAAACGCCACGGCGGTGAAGAGTTTTTCGATGAAGTAGCTGCGCCCGGTGCCGCTCTGGCGCGCCAAATGCTGGCGGTCCAGGTTCATGCTCTGGGCCATGGCGCCGATCAGGCGGTCAATCGGGCTGCCTTCCTGGGTGCCGCTGGTGAAGTACACGCCGCGCAGCAACACGCGCTCTTCAAAGGCATTGGGTTTGAACACGCCTTCGAGGAAGCTTTGCAAGCAATCCTTCAAGGCGCCGAACTGCTGCGGGAAGCCATAGATCAGGTCGCGCCGCGCCGGGTCGCGTTCCTGTTGCAGGCGTTCGACCAGGCGCTCATTGAGGCGCTGTTCCAGCCCGGCGAACTCGCTTTGCAGGTGTGCCAATGGGCTGTCGCTGTTTTTGCCATCGTCCAGGGCAAAGGTCATGCCCCACACCTGGGCGCGCTCTTCCTTGCTCAGGTTATCGAAGAACTCCATGAAGCCCGGCACCAGGTCGAGCTTGGTCAGCATCAGGTAGATCGGGAAGCGCACGCCCAGTTGGGTGTACAGCTCCTGGATACGCAGGCGGATGGCAGCGGCGTGGGCGGCGCGCTCGGCGTCGGTGCCCAGCAACAGGTCCGACAGGCTGATGGCAATGAACGCACCATCGATGGGGCGACGTGAGCGCTGTTTTTTCAGCAGATCGAGGAAGCCCAGCCAGGCGGCTTTGTCCACCGTGGAGTTGCTGTCCTGGGTGGTGTAGCGGCCGGCGGTGTCGAGCAACACCGCTTGATCGGTAAACCACCAGTCACAGTTACGCGTACCGCCGACGCCGCGCACCGCACCGGCGCCCAACTGCGCGGCCAGCGGGAAATGCAGCCCGGAGTTGACCAGCGCGGTGGTCTTGCCCGAACCCGGCGGGCCGATGATCACGTACCACGGCAACTCGTAGAGGTTGCGGCGCTCATCGCCACCGAGCTTGGCCTTTTTCAGCAGGGCCAGGGCCTCGTCCATGCGCTGGCGCAGGGTGGTGAGCTCTTCGGCGGTGGCGACGCTGTTGGGGTCGGCCGGGGTTTCGGCGGCCAGGCTGCGCATCACTTCAGCGGCCTGACGGCGGGCCTGGATAATGCGGAACACGCGGTAGGCCAGCCACACCGCGAACACCAGGATGATCAACGCCCAGCGCCGGCCTTCTGGTACCAGCACGTCGAGCAACGGCCCGACAAACCAGATGATCAGGCTCAGGGCGATCAAACCCAGCACGGGGATCACCCAGCGAATCATGAAACTGAAAAACGCCTTCACTCGACGCCCTCCGCCAATACGGTGATTTCAACCCGACGATTGCGGGCACGGCCTTCGGCGGTGGCGTTGGTCGCCACCGGCTCGGTGTCGCTGCGCCCTTCGGCACTGAAGCGCTCGGCCTGGCCGGTCTTGGCCGCCAGGATCTCCAGCACCGACTTGGCCCGCGCTTCGGACAGCGCCCAGTTGGACGGGAAGCGCAACGTGGCAATCGGGCGGTTGTCGCTGTGCCCGGTCACCCGCACCTGGCCCTTGACCTTGCGGATGGCATCGGCGATACGCAGCATCAGCGGCTGGTAGTCGTCGACGATGCTGGAACTGGCGGAGGCGAACAGCTCATCGCCACGAATGGTCACCACGGAACGGTCGACCGCATCCTCCACCGCCACGCGGCCGGCCTTGATGTCTTCCACCAGGAAGCCAGCCAGGCGCGGGCGCTCGATGACTTTGGGTTGCGCCACAGGACGGTCGATGGCCTGCACCGGGATCTCGCCCAGGGCATGGATATGCTTGAACACCGGTTCGGCATCCGCCGCCAGCTTGAGGCGCAGGCCAAACAGCAACGCCAGCAGCAGCGCGACACCGATGGCCACGGCGATCCACGGCGGCATGAACTGCGCCAGGCGGTCGCGGGCCACGGTCACGCCGCGCCAATGCGGCGACAGCTCACGCTCATGCTCGCCACGCGCACTGCGAATGGCTGCGGCGGTGCGCTCGCGCAGGCTCTCCAGCTGGCTGCGACCGTCGTTCATCACGCGGTAGCGGCCTTCGAACCCCAGGCACATGCACAGGTACAACAGCTCCAGCAGATACAGACGTTCCCGTGGGCTTTGCAGGCAGTGGTCCAACAGTTGGAAGACCTTTTCGCCGCCCCAGGCTTCGTTGTGCACGGTGATCAGCAGGCTCTGTTTGCCCCAGTCGCTGGTACTGCCCCAGGGCGTGCTCAATACCGCTTCATCCAGCGCGGTGCACAGCGCGTAACGCGCCAGCAGCACTTCGTTACGGGCGATGCCAGCGGCTTCGGCACGCTCTTCGAACTGGCGCAGGTAGGCCAACAGCTGTGCGCGCAGGCTGGCCGGCGCCGGGTGGGCGATGGTGTTGCGCAGGCGCGTCAGCAGCGCCAGCAAAGGGCCGGCGGCGCTTTCCAGCGGGTTGAGGCCGTGGCTCTTGCCGGTGAGCATCGGCGCGGCCGGCATGGCCAGCGGCGAAGGTTCGGCACGCACAGGTTCCGGCGCCCGGCCACCCGGACGCGGCATGAACTGGGTGCGGTCATCATCATTGGGATGCATCGCGGATTATCCTCGGATCGCCCAGAAGGCCAGGTTCAAGCCCGGGAACTGCCCGGCGATATGGAAGGCAAAACCGCCGGAATTGCCCAGCTGTTGCCAGGCCTCGCTGCCGCGATCCAGCTCGTAATAGGTCGAACCTGCGTGATACGGCAATTGGCGCGGCGCCACTGGCAGCGGCAACAGGCTGATGCCCGGCAGTTGCAGGTTGACCAGGTCGCGGATGTGCTCCACCGAGCCGACTTTGCTCTGCTGGCCGAAGCGTGCGCGCAGGGTTTCGCCGGGCACATCGGCGCGCACCACCAGGATGAAACTGGCGTTGTCGAGCAGGGTCTTGTCGGCCAGCATCGCCACGTGCACGCCGTAGGCTTTCTCGACAATCGGGATTGGCGTGGCCTTGCTGTCGATCAGCATCGACAGCGCTTCGCGCAATGCCGCCATCACCGGCGCGAAGCTCAGGGCCAGGTCGTCGTGCTGGTACTGCGGGTATTCCTGGGGGCGACGGCCGGAGGTGGAGAAGGTCGAGAACTCGCCGGCCAGGCTGACCAGCTCGCTGAAGAAGCGCTCCGGGTGCAACGGGCTCAACTGGCTCAAATGCTGGACCAGCGGTTGGGCACGGTTGACCAGTTGCAGCAGCATGAAGTCGGCAATCTCCGACGCGCCACCGGCGCCCGATGCCACCACCCGCCCCGCCAGAGCTTCGCCGCGCTGGTGCAGCAGGCCGAGCAGTTCGCTGCGAAAGGCGGTGAGCGGTTTGCTCGCGGCCACATCCAATACCGGCGGGATGTAGGTGTCATCGAGCACCAATGCGCGGTCGGCACGTTTTTCCTTGATGCGCACCAGGCCCACGGCGGCGTAATCGCTGATGCCATCCTGGGCGGTGAGCAGGCGCAGGGCGCGGGAACCCACGGCCACCGGGGCGCGGTTTTCGAAGGGTGCGTTGTCATCGCGCACTTCGCGCACCTGGCTCACATAACGCGCAGCCTCCAGGGCTTCGCCTTCATCCACGGTATCGCGGGCGCCGGCGCGCTTGAGCGGCAGGGCTAGGTACACCAGGCCGTCGCGCAGGTTGTCGTCGATGTTCAGCGGGCTTGGTGCCAGGTCATCCTGGGGGATATTGAACGGCGTACCGTCGGGCAACAGGCCACGCGCCGATACGATCGCCAGCTTGCCCTGGGCCAGCAGGCCCTGGTCGATCAGCAGCTCGGAAAACCCCCAGGCGCCTGCGGACAACGGGCGGCTGCGGGCATCGATCAGGTTTTCCAGGTAACGGTCATGCTGCTGGAAGTGCTGCGTTCCGATGAACATGCCTTCCGACCAGACCACGCGATTGTTCCAGGACATGGGGGCTCCGATTGCTTCTTATTGGGCAGGGCTGGATGGGGTGGCCACGACGTCGGCGCGCACAGCACGCACATCGAGGCTGATCTGGTATTCGGTGTACTGGCGCGCGGGCACGTTGAGCACCGTACGCCATTGCGCACGATCCAACTCGCGATAGCCCACCAGCAAGCCGATCTGGCGCGTGGACGGGTCGAGGTCGCGCTGGATGCTCAGTTGCTCGCCGGGTTGCACCATCACTTCGTCCTGGTCCAGCAGGTCCAGGCCCAGTGTGGATTGCGCACGGTCGGCCAGGGCGAAGTAATCGGAGCGGGCGAAGGTGGCGGCATTTTTCAGTTCGAAAATGCGCACCCGCACCGGGGCGGCCTGGCCGTTGGCGCCGGGGTTAAGCCCGCTGATCGCATGAAAGTGCAGCTCGACGGCGGCCGTATCCACTTCGGCCTCGGCGGCTGTTTCGGGTTTGACGGCGTCTTTGGCACACGCCGTCAGCAGAAACACGGTGGCGACTGCGAGTAAAAACCTGGGAATCATCCTGCGTCCTCAATGACGTAATTAGCTATCCGTTAAATCCATGTGCTGCGGTTCAGCGTCGCTGTCGTGCGCTGTGTTCTTCGTAGGCTCGGCTGAATTCGCGGCCGAACAGGTCCTGGAAATCTTCCTGGGCCTCGCGGGAAATATTGCTGTAGAGCTCGGTGAACTGCTGCCAGTACTGGGCCTGGCGCGAGCCATTGAAAAGGCTCGACAGCCCGCCGGGCTTGCCCATGCGCTCTTCCAGTTGGGCCGGTTCGAAGCGACTGAGCAGGTGCTTGATCGCCGCTTCCACGCCGGCCATCACCGCCAACTGGTGGGCACGCAGGTCGTTGAAACTGTCGCGCACGGCGAGGTCGGGTGCCATAAACGCCTGGTTGCCGTGGCGCAGGAGCAGCAGTAACGCTTCGTCGGCATTCGGGGCGAATTTCAACGGATTGTTTTCTGCCGGCTGGATCATGGTCTGCTGCATGCGAAACTCGCCCTTGAGGCTGGCACGGGCCCGCAGCACGTCGATCAGGCCTTCGACCATCAGACGGTAGCTGCGGCCGATGTTTTCCATCTGGGCCTCGGCCTGGGCTTTGTCCAGGCGCAGTTGATCCAGGCCCGCGCCGCGCAGGAAGGCTTGCAGCAGGTCCGGTTGCTGGCTGTCGGCCACGGGGGGCGAGGGCTCGACCACGGGGGGCGGCTGGATGACCGGTGGTGGCGCAGGTAGTGGCGCAGCGCTGACGACGGGTGCTGGCGTGTCGCCAAACAGGTCCCAGTCTTCGGGAATCACCGCGCCCGACACCACCGGCGGTGTCACTACCGGCACGGCCACTGGCGTCGGTGGACGGAAGTCATGTTGCTCGGAAGGCACATGATCCGCCACGGTGGGCGGCGGCACAGCGGTGGGGCTGAGGAAGTCGAACAGGTCCGGCAGCGTGTCCATCGATGAAGCGCCCTGGAACTGCGGCGCGATCACAGGGGTGGAAACAGGCACGGGCTTATTCGACACGGCACCCATCAGCGCTTCGAAACTGTTCGGCGCCTCGCCGGCAAACGGCTGGCTGTCGACGGCCTGTACGTTGAAATCGATACGCGCCTGGATCTCGTAATCGCCGATGCGGATCAGCTCGCCATCCTGCAACAGCTCGCTGTTACCTCTACGCAAACGAATACCGGCGTTAACCAACTCCACGCCGTTGGTACTGTTATCGGTTAAATAATAACGGCCATCTTTGTATTGAATAACGCAGTGCTGCGAGGAGACCAGACGCTCAGGATCAGGCAATACCCAGTCATTATCCGAGCTGCGGCCGATAGCCATCGAGCCCTGATTCATGGACTTTTCGGAGCACTGCCCAGGGGTAATCTTGTGATAACTAGTGATAGTCAAACACAGCGACATCTTGCCTCCTTGCTGATACTTCGCGCGCGGTCGATTCCCGGGACAGCGCTTCCCGGGATATCCCCATCAGGTCGAGCAATCGACCGTCCAAAACCTGCCAATACCAGCATGATCGCTGATCTTAACTGGGCTCTATGACAAAAATCCTGTCCCGGTACGTCGTTCGACCCACTAGTCGCGCAGGTTGTTAAGCACCGCACATCTGTCACAGAGGGCGAATAGCTTACCTTGACAAGGCATAAGTACTACACCAAAAATGCACAACTTCTTGAATACCAGTGATGGCACATTAGTGGCGTCTTGCTTATATGACCAAGAAAACATGCAAAGTTCCTTGCGCAACTAATGCATGAATTGCCCGCCATCTAACGGGCTGATAGGGAGATCAAATTCAGTGGATGTGCCGTTGCTGCTCACCGCCGTTTCCGCGACTTCGCCCTGTGGCGAAGACATGGAATATGACGCGCAATTTCTGCAATTGGAGCGTGATGCCAAGGGCCAACCCGAGCGCAGCATGGGCGACTCGATCCTGCCCGCTGAACCGCCGGAATGGCGCAGCATCCAGCAGCAAAGCCTCGACTTGCTCGCGCGCAGCAAAGACCTGCGCATCACCCATTTCCTGCTGCAAAGCGCCCTCGCCCTCCAAGGCGTGGCCGGCCTGGCCGAAGCGCTGACGCTGATCGATGCGTTGCTGCGTGATTACTGGTCCGACCTGCACCCGCGCCTGGACGCCGACGACGCTAACGACCCCACCGTACGCATCAACGCCCTCACCGGCCTGACCTGCGACACCAATATCCGCCTGCTGCGCGAAAGCATCCTCACGCGCTCGCGCACCTTCGGCCCCGTGAGCCTGCGCGCCGCGCTCAACGCCAGTGGCCTGTTGAGCTTCCCCGATGAACAACTCGGCGCGCAGCAGCTCAACGCGGCGTTCCTCGACAGCGACCCCGAGCAGATACAGGCCACCCGCGACGCGCTGATCGCGGCGCGTGCGGCGTGCGAAGCCATCGAACAACAGGTCAACGATCAGGTCGGTTCCGCCCAGGGCGTGGACCTCAGTGCCTTGAAGCAACCGCTCAAGCAGGCGTTGCAGATACTCAACCAAGCGGTGCCCGGCGCCGCCGGCAGCAGCGAACCCGAGGCTGTCAGTGACGACAATGCCCCCTCGGCCGACTTCGCCGCCGCCCTCGCAGCACCGCGTCCCGTTGGCGATATCGCCAGCCGCGACGATGTGCTGCGCAGCCTCGACAAGATCCTTGCGTACTACACCCGGCACGAGCCTTCGAGCCCGCTGCCGGTACTGTTGAACCGGGCAAAGAATCTGGTGCATGCCGACTTTGCGGCCATCGTGCGCAATCTGATTCCCGACGGCATGTCCCAATTTGAAAACCTGCGCGGGCCGGACGGCGAGTAAGCCATCCGACTGTGCAGTAACAACACCGTCGCTCAAGCGACCAGGAGCAGCAACGTGGCGAAGCAAAGTTCTCAGAAATTCATCGCGCGCAACCGTGCGCCTCGAGTGCAGATCGAGTACGACGTCGAGCTCTACGGCGCCGAGAAAAAAGTCCAGCTGCCCTTCGTAATGGGTGTGATGGCCGACCTCGCCGGCAAGCCTGCCGAGCCGTTGGCGCCGGTGGCCGACCGCAAGTTCCTTGAAGTGGACGTCGACAACTTCGACTCGCGCCTCAAGGCCATGCAGCCGCGCGTGGCCTTCCACGTCCCCAACGAGCTGACCGGCGAAGGCAACCTGAGCCTGGACATCACCTTCGAAAGCATGGACGACTTCAGCCCGGCCGCCGTGGCCCGCAAGGTCGACTCGCTGAACCAACTGCTCGAAGCCCGCACCCAGCTGGCCAACCTGCTGACCTACATGGACGGCAAGACTGGCGCTGAAGAAATCATCATGAAGGCGATCAAGGACCCGGCACTGCTGCAAGCACTTGCCAGCGCGCCTAAGCCTGCAGGGGACCAGTAATCATGACTGACAATACCGCCCGCGAAGGCTCCCAGATCCTGGGCACCCAGACCGAGGAAGCCAGCGAGTTCGCCAACCTGCTGCTGCAAGAGTTCAAGCCCAAGACCGAGCGCGCCCGCGAAGCCGTGGAAACTGCCGTGCGCACCCTGGCCGAACAGGCCCTGGCGCAAACCGACCTGGTGTCCAATGACGCGATCAAGTCGATCGAATCGATCATCGCTGCCATCGACGCCAAGCTGACCGCCCAGGTCAACCAGATCATCCACCACCCGGATTTCCAACAGCTGGAAAGCGCCTGGCGTGGCCTGCACTACCTGGTCAACAACACCGAGAGCGATGAGCAGCTCAAGATCCGCGTGCTCAACATCTCCAAGCCGGACCTGCACAAGACCCTGAAGAAATTCAAGGGCACCGCATGGGACCAGAGCCCGATCTTCAAGAAGATGTACGAAGAAGAATACGGCCAGTTCGGCGGCGAACCCTACGGCTGCCTGGTGGGCGACTACTACTTCGACCAGTCGCCACCCGACGTGGAACTGCTGGGCGAACTGTCGAAAGTCTGCGCCGCCATGCACTCCCCGTTCATCGCTGCCGCTTCGCCGACCGTGATGGGCATGGGCTCGTGGCAAGAGCTGTCGAACCCGCGCGACCTGACCAAGATCTTCACCACCCCGGAATACGCCGGCTGGCGTTCGCTGCGTGAATCGGAAGACTCGCGCTACATCGGCCTGACCATGCCGCGCTTCCTGGCGCGCCTGCCGTACGGTGCCAAGACCGACCCGGTGGAGGCCTTCGCCTTCGAAGAAAACACCGACGGTGCCGACAGTTCCAAGTACACCTGGGCCAACGCCGCGTACGCGATGGCGGTGAACATCAACCGCTCGTTCAAGCACTACGGCTGGTGCTCGCGCATCCGTGGCATCGAGTCTGGCGGCGAAGTGGAAAACCTGCCGGCCCACACGTTCCCGACCGATGACGGTGGCGTGGACATGAAGTGCCCGACCGAAATCGCCATCAGCGACCGTCGTGAGGCGGAGCTGGCGAAGAACGGTTTCATGCCGCTGCTGCACAAGAAAAATACCGACTTCGCCGCGTTCATTGGCGCGCAGTCGTTGCAGAAACCGGCCGAATACGATGACCCGGACGCCACCGCCAACGCCAACCTGGCCGCGCGCCTGCCGTACCTGTTCGCCACCTGCCGTTTCGCTCACTACTTGAAGTGCATCGTGCGCGACAAGATCGGTTCCTTCAAAGAGAAGGACGAGATGCAGCGCTGGTTGCAGGACTGGATCCTCAACTACGTGGACGGTGACCCGGCGCACTCCACCGAAACCACCAAGGCCCAGCACCCATTGGCTGCCGCCGAAGTGATCGTGGAAGAAGTCGAAGGCAACCCGGGGTACTACAACTCCAAGTTCTACCTGCGTCCGCACTACCAGCTCGAAGGGCTGACGGTGTCGCTGCGCCTGGTATCGAAGCTGCCTTCGGCGAAAAGCGCCTAAACCACCGATGAGCTAGCTCTTCTGTGGGAGGGGGCTTGCCCCCGATGGCATCACCGGGGTGTAACTGACACACCGAGGTGCCTGCATCGGGGGCAAGCCCCCTCCCACACAAAAGCACTGCCCATTTGGAGTTAATCAAATTCAGTGGCCCACGCCACACAGGGAGAAAACATGGCTGTTGATATTTTCATCAAGATCGGCGACATCAAGGGCGAGTCCATGGACAAGGCCCACAAGGACGAAATCGACGTGCTGAACTGGAGCTGGGGCATGGCCCAGTCCGGCAACATGCACGTGGGCGGCGGTGGCGGCGCGGGCAAGGTGAATATCCAGGACCTGTCGCTGACCAAATACGTCGACAAGGCTTCGCCGAACCTGATGATGCACTGCGCCAGCGGCAAGCACATCGACAAGGTCAAGCTGACCGTGCGCAAGGCCGGTGGCGAAAGCCAGGTCGAGTACATGGTGATCAACCTGGAGGAAGTGCTGGTCACCTCGCTGAGCACCGGCGGTTCGGGCACCGATGACCGCTTGACCGAGAACGTGACCCTGAACTTCGCCCAAGTGATGGTCGACTACCAGCCGCAGAAAGCCGACGGCACCAAAGACGGCGGCGCGATCAAGTTTGGCTGGAACATCCGTTCCAACACCAAGCGCTGATAGCCTTTATGGCCGTGGCATCGCGCCACGGCCATACGTCCTCTGTCCCTCTCGCAACCCGTCCGTGGAGCTGCTTTGGTGATCACTGAAATCGCTTCCCGCGACCGTCTGCAACCGTCCCTGTTGGACCGGCTGACGGACGACGATCCAACCAACCCCAAGGAAAGCGCCGACAAACGCGTGCTGTCCCTGACCCAATTGAAAGCCTCGGTACTGCGTGACCTGGCGTGGCTGCTCAACACCACGTCGTTGCTCGATGCCGATGCCACGCTGCACACCCCGGCCGGCACCTCGGTGGTCAATTACGGCCTGCCGGCGCTGGCGGGCAACAGTGTTTCCAGCGTGGATATCAAGGCGCTGGAAGCCCTGATCTACCAGGCCATCGCCACCTTTGAGCCGCGCATTCTGCGCCACACCCTGCGTGTCAAAGCCCGTGTCGGCCATGGCGAGATGAACCACAACGCCCTGAGTTTCGAGATCGAAGGCGACCTGTGGGCCCAGCCGGTGCCGTTGCGCCTGTTGCTGCAAACCGACCTCGACCTGGAATCCGGCCACGTACGCGTGGTCAATGCCGACCAGCGGAGGCGCCCATGAACCCGCGCCTGCTGGAGCTGTACAACCAGGAACTGCACCACGTGCGCGAAAGCGCCGCGGAGTTCGCCAAGGAATACCCGAAGATCGCCAGTCGGCTGACCCTGTCCGGTATGGACTGCGCCGACCCGTACGTCGAACGCTTGCTCGAAGGCTTTGCCTACCTCACGGCCCGCGTGCAGCTCAAGCTCGACGCCGAGTACCCGACCTTCACCCACAACCTGTTGGAAATCGCCTACCCGCACTACCTGGCACCGACACCGTCGATGACGGTGGTGCAGTTGCAGACCGACCCGGACGAAGGCTCGCTGGCCAGTGGTTTCCCGCTGCCTCGCGACACCGTATTGCGCGCTGCGCTGGGCCGCGAAACCCAGACCTGCTGCGAGTACCGCACCGCGCACCCGGTGACGTTGTGGCCGTTGCAGGTGAGCAACGCCGAGTACTTCGGCAACCCCGCCGCTGTGTTGGGCCGCCTGGCCGCCAGCGAGCCGAAAGCCAAGGCCGGCCTGCGCCTGACCCTGCGCACCGGTGCCGAGCTGCCGTTCAACAGCCTCGACCTGGATAATCTGCCGCTGTACCTCAGTGGCGCCGACGAGCAACCCTTCCGCCTCTACGAGCAACTGCTGGGCAACGCCTGCGCGGTGTTTGCGCGCAAGCCGGGTGGCGATTGGGTCGAGCGCCTGCCCCAGGACGCGTTGCGCTCCCGAGGCTTCGACGACGCCGACGCGGCCATGCCGGTGGTGGCGCGGGCCTTCCAGGGCTATCGCCTGCTGCAGGAATACTTCGCCCTGCCCCACCGCTTCCTGTTCGTCGAGTTCGCCGAGCTGAGCCGTGCGGTCAAGCGTTGTGACGGCCAGGAGCTGGAACTGATTGTGCTGTTCGACCGCCACGAACCGAGCCTTGAAGGCAGCGTCGGGGCAGCGCAGTTCCTGCCGTTCTGTACCCCGGCAATCAACCTGTTTCCCAAGCGCGTGGACCGGATCCACTTGTCCGACCGGGTCAACGAGCACCATGTGATCGCCGACCGCACGCGGCCGATGGATTTCGAGATTCACTCCTTGAGCGGCATCACCGGCCACGGCACCGGGCCGGAGCAACCGTTTTTGCCGTTCTACGCGGTGCGCGACCCGTCGCGTTATGGCCGTGACCAGGCCTATTACACCGTGCGCCGCGAGCCGCGCGTACTGTCCAGCGACCAGCGCCGCAACGGGCCGCGCTCCACCTATGTGGGCAGCGAAACCTTTGTCAGCCTGGTGGACAGCCGGCAGTCGCCGTACCGCCACGATCTGCGCCAGCTCGGCGTGACCGCGCTGTGCACCAACCGCGATCTGCCGTTGTTCATGAGCGTGGGCAACGGCAAGACCGACTTCACCCTGGCCGACAGCGCGCCGGTATTGTCGGTGCGCTGCGTGGCAGGCCCGAGCCGCCCGCGCCCCAGCCACGCGCATGACGCCAAGGCCTGGCGCCTGATCAGCCAGCTCTCGCTCAACTATTTGTCCCTGAGCGAACAGGGCCAGGGCGCCGGCGCCTTGCGCGAACTGCTGCGCCTGTACGGCGACAGCAACGACGCCGCGCTGCAATTGCAGATCGAAGGCCTGCGCGACGTCAGTAGCAAAGCCGTGACTCGACGCCTGCCGATGCCCGGCCCGATCGTGTTCGGCCGAGGCCTGGAGATCACCCTGGAATTCGATGAAAACGCGTTTCGCGGCACCGGCGTGTTCCTGCTCGGTGCGGTATTGGAACGCTTCCTGGCACGCTACGTGTCGATCAACAGTTTTACCGAGACGGTGATCCGTACCACCGAACGCGGCGAGATCATGCGATGGAAAGCCAAGCCCGGACGTCGTCCGACCCTGTGAGTACCCTGGATGCGATGCACCAGGAGCCCTGGGAATACGATTTCTTCCAGGCGCTGCGGCGTATCGAGTGCGAATCGCCGGAGCTGCCGCGCCTGGGCCATTCCCTGCGCCTGGCGGATGACCCGCTGCGCCTGGGGCAACAGGCCGATTGCACCTTCGCCCCGGCTACGCTGGCCTCGGTCGACCCCGGCGGCGACGGCAAGCCGGCGCGCCTGGAGCAGTTCTTCTTCGGCCTTGGCGGCCCCAACGGCCCGTTGCCGCTGCACATCACCGAGTACGTGCGCGAGCGTCAGCGCAACAATGCCGACAGCACCAGCAAGCAGTTCCTGGATGTGTTCCACCATCGCCTGCTCAGCCTGTTCTACCGGGCCTGGGCCGAGGCGCGGCCAACGGTCAGCCACGACCGCCCGGAGGATGACTACTGGTCGGCACGCCTCGCCGCGCTGAGCGGCCGGGGCATGCCGAGCCTGCTGAATCAGGGGCTGATCCCGGATACCGCCAAGCTGCACTACAGCGGCCACCTGTCGGCGCAAACCCGCTACCCGGACGGCCTGAAGGCGATTCTCAGCGAGTATTTCGGCCTGCCGGTAGAGATCGAAGAGTACGTCGGCCAATGGCTGGAACTGCCCGAACGCAGCCGCGTGAGTGTGAGCGCCAACCGCCTGGGCGTGGACTTTTGCCTGGGCAGCTTCGTGTGGGACCGCCAGCACAAATTCCGCATCCGCCTGGGCCCGCTCACGCTGGATGACTACATGGGCATGCTGCCCGGCCACCAGCCATTCAACGAACTGGTGGCGTGGGTGGCCGAGTACCTGGGCCATGAACTGGACTGGGACCTGAACCTGGTTTTGCAACAACCCGAAGTCCCGGCGCTGCAACTCAACGGCCAGTTCCGCCTGGGCTTCAACACCTGGCTCGGTAAACCCGAGCATGACGCCAACGACCTAATCCTGGCCCGGCACTACGCCGACCACGCCACCACCTCAAGGAATCCAGAGCATGGGTGAAATCAGTCGCGCCGCACTGTTCGGCAAACTCAACAGCGTGGCCTACAAGGCCATCGAAGCCGCCACCGTGTTCTGCAAACTGCGGGGCAACCCGTATGTGGAACTGGCCCACTGGTTTCACCAGTTGCTGCAACTGCAGGACTCGGACCTGCACCGCATCATCCGCCAGTTCAACGTCGAGCCTGCACGCCTGGCCCGTGACCTTACCGAAGCGCTGGACCGCCTGCCGCGTGGCTCGACGTCGATCACCGACCTGTCGTCCCATGTGGAAGAAGCCGTCGAGCGCGGCTGGGTCTACGGCAGCCTGATGTTCGGCGAAAGCCAGGTGCGCACCGGTTACCTGGTGCTGGGCATCCTGAAAACGCCGAGCCTGCGTCACGCGCTGCTGGGTTTGTCCGCCGAATTCGACAAGATCAAGGCCGAGGCCCTGAGCGAACGCTTTGATGAATACGTGGGCGACTCGCCGGAAAACGCGCTCAGCGCCAGCGACGGTTTCAACGCCGGCGCCGTGCCGGGCGAAGCCAGCGGCGCGATGGCGCCGAGTGCGATGGGCAAGCAGGAAGCGCTCAAGCGCTTCACTGTCGACCTGACCGAACAGGCGCGCAGCGGCAAGCTTGATCCGATTGTTGGCCGCGATGAAGAGATCCGCCAACTGGTCGACATCCTTATGCGCCGCCGTCAGAACAACCCGATCCTCACCGGTGAAGCCGGCGTGGGCAAGACCGCCGTGGTCGAAGGCTTCGCCCTGCGCATTGTCGCCGGCGACGTGCCGCCAGCCTTGAAAGACGTGGAACTGCGCAGCCTCGATGTGGGCCTGCTGCAAGCCGGCGCCAGCATGAAAGGCGAGTTCGAACAGCGTCTGCGCCAGGTTATCGAAGACGTCCAGGCCTCGCCCAAGCCGATCATCCTGTTTATCGACGAAGCCCACACCCTGGTGGGTGCCGGTGGCGCCGCCGGAACAGGTGATGCCGCCAACCTGCTCAAGCCGGCCCTGGCCCGTGGCACCTTGCGCACCGTGGCCGCCACCACCTGGGCCGAGTACAAGAAGCACATCGAGAAAGACCCGGCCCTTACTCGCCGCTTCCAGGTCGTGCAGGTCGCCGAACCGTCGGAAGACAAGGCGCTGCTGATGATGCGCGGCGTGGCCTCGACCATGGAAAAACACCACCAGGTGCAGATCCTCGATGAAGCTCTGGAAGCGTCGGTGAAGCTGTCCCACCGCTACATCCCGGCGCGCCAGTTGCCGGACAAATCCGTGAGCCTGCTGGACACCGCCTGCGCCCGCGTCGCCATCAGCCTGCACGCGGTGCCGGCGGAAGTGGACGACAGCCGTCGTCGTATCGAGGCGTTGGAAACCGAGTTGCAGATCATTGCGCGTGAGCATGCCATCGGTATTGCGATTGGTGCACGCCAGACCAACACCGAGGCGCTGTTGAATACTGAGCGTGAGCGTCTGGCGACCTTGGAAAGCCGCTGGGCCGAAGAGAAAACCCTGGTCGATGAGTTGCTGGCGACCCGTGCAACGCTGCGCGAAAAAGCAGGCGTTGTGGACAGCGGCAACGATGAGTTGCGTGCTCAGTTGGTCGACCTGCAACAGCGCCTCACCGAACTGCAAGGCGAAACCCCGCTGATCCTGCCCACCGTGGATTACCAGGCCGTGGCCTCGGTGGTCGCCGACTGGACCGGCATTCCGGTGGGGCGCATGGCGCGTAATGAGCTGGAGACGGTGCTCAACCTCGACCAACACCTGAAGAAACGCATCATCGGCCAGGACCACGCCCTGCAGATGATCGCCAAGCGCATACAGACCTCCCGCGCCGGCCTCGACAACCCGAGCAAGCCGATTGGTGTGTTCATGCTCGCCGGCACCTCGGGGGTGGGCAAGACCGAAACCGCCCTGGCCCTGGCCGAAGCCATGTACGGCGGCGAGCAGAACGTCATCACCATCAACATGAGCGAATTCCAAGAGGCGCACACGGTGTCGACCCTCAAGGGCGCGCCACCGGGTTACATCGGCTACGGCGAAGGCGGCGTGCTGACCGAAGCGGTGCGGCGCAAGCCCTACAGCGTGGTGCTGCTGGACGAAGTGGAAAAAGCCCACCCGGACGTGCACGAGATCTTCTTCCAGGTGTTCGACAAGGGCGTGATGGAAGACGGCGAAGGCCGGGTGATCGACTTCAAGAATACCTTGATCCTGCTGACCACCAACGCCGGCACCGAGCTGATTTCCCACGTCTGCAAAGACCCGGCGAACATCCCTGAGCCGGAAGAAATCGCCAAGGCCCTGCGCCAGCCGCTGCTGGAGATCTTCCCGCCAGCCCTGCTCGGCCGCCTGGTGACCATTCCGTACTACCCGCTGAGCGACGAGATGCTCAAGGCGATCACCCGCCTGCAGCTCAACCGCATCAAGAAGCGTGTGGAGAACACTCACAAAGTGGCCTTCGACTACGACGACGCGGTGGTCGACCTGATCGTCTCGCGCTGCACCGAAACCGAAAGCGGCGGGCGCATGATCGATACCATCCTCACCAACAGCCTTCTGCCGGACATGAGCCGTGAGTTCCTCACGCGCATGCTGGAGGGCAAGGCGTTGGCGGGTGTGCGCATCAGCAGCCGGGATAACGAGCTGCATTACGACTTCAGCGATTGACCTGTCGAAATGTGATTAAAATTGTGGGAGGGGGCTTGCCCCCGATGGCGTCGGGTCAGCCAGAAATTTCTAACCTGATACACCGCTATCGGGGGCAAGCCCCCTCCCACACTTGATTCGGTTTCTTCAGTTATCAAGTCATTTACGGGTTAACCGATGCTATTCAACCAAGCCTCACGCCTGGCCAAGATCACCAGCCCCCTCGGGCCGGATGTGCTGCTGCTCAATGAAATGGGCGGCGGCGAAGAGCTGGGCAGGCTGTTCAGTTACGAGCTGCAACTGACGTCCCTGGACGCCAACATCGACCTCAACCAGTTGCTCGGCAAACCCATGAGCGTGGGCCTGCAACTGGCGGACGGCGGTGAACGGCACTTCCACGGCATCGTCGCGCGGTGCAGCCAGAACATCGACCAGGGCCAGTTCGCCAGTTACCAGGTGACCCTGCGTCCGTGGCTGTGGCTGCTCAGCCGTACCTCCGACTGCCGGATTTTCCAGAACCTGAGCATCCCGCAGATCATCAAGCAGGTGTTTCGCGACCTAGGCTTTTCCGATTTCGAAGACGCCCTGAGCCGGCCGTACCGCGAGTGGGAATACTGCGTGCAGTACCGCGAGACCAGCTTCGATTTCGTCAGCCGCTTGATGGAACAGGAAGGCATCTACTACTTCTTCCGCCACGAGCAAGACCGCCATGTGCTGGTGCTGGCCGATGCCTACGGCGCCCACACCACGGTGCCGGGCTACGCGTCGATCCCGTATTACCCCAAGGACGAACAGCAGCGCGAACGCGACCACATGCACAACTGGCACCTGGCGCAGGAGGTGCAGCCCGGTTCGCTGGAACTCAACGACTACGACTTCCAGCGCCCCAGCGCCAGCATCGACGTGCGCTCGGCCATGCCGCGCCCGCACACCGCCGGCGACTACCCGCTGTACGACTACCCCGGCACCTACGTGCAAAGCGAAGACGGCGAACATTACGCGCGCACCCGCATCGAAGCCCTGCAAACCCTGCATGAACAGATCGAGTTCAGCGGCAATGCGCGGGGGTTGGGTTCGGGGCATTTGTTCAGCCTCACCGGCTTCAGCCGCCAGGACCAGAACCGCGAATACCTGATCGTCGGTTGCCGCTACTACATCGTCCAGGAAAGCCTGGAAAGCGGCGGCGGCTCGGGCTCGGCACAGTTCGAAAGCAGCCTTACCTGCATCGACGCCCAGCAAAGCTTCCGTCCGCTGGCCAACACCCATCGGCCCATCGTCAAAGGCCCGCAAACCGCGCTGGTGGTCGGCCCCAAGGGCGAGGAAATCTGGACTGACCAATACGGCCGCGTGAAGGTGCACTTCTACTGGGACCGCCACGACCAATCCAACGAGAACAGCTCGTGCTGGATTCGCGTGTCGCAATCCTGGGCCGGCAAGAACTGGGGTTCGATGCAGATTCCACGGATCGGCCAGGAAGTGATTGTGAGCTTTCTGGAAGGTGATCCCGACCGACCGATCATCACCGGGCGGGTGTACAACGCCGAGCAGACCGTGCCTTACGACCTGCCGGAAAACGCCACCCAGAGCGGCATGAAAAGCCGTTCGAGCAAGGGCGGCACGCCGGCCAACTTCAATGAAATCCGCATGGAGGACAAGAAGGGGTTGGAGCAGTTATATATCCATGCCGAGCGCAACCAGGACATCGTGGTCGAGGTGGATGAGAGCCATTCGGTGGGGCATGACCGCAACAAGAGCATCGGCCACAACGAGACGGTGACCATCGGCAACAACCGCCTGCGCATCGTCAAGCAGGAAGACATCCTCTCGGTGGGCCAGCGCAAGACTGACAGCATCAGCCAGAGCTACGTCATCGAAGTGGGCGAAAACCTGCGGCTGGTGTGCGGCGAAAGCATCCTGGAGTTGAACGCCAGCGGACAGATCAACCTCACCGGCGTGCAGATCAGCTTCTATGCCAGCGGCGACGCCGAGTTCAACACCGGCGGCGTGCTGCACCTGAACAACGGTGGCGGCCCCGGCGCCACACCCGATGGCCAGGGCCAGAAAGCCGCCATCGACGCCAATATCAAAGCCGCGTTCCCCGCGCCTAAAAGCTCCTGACGAGACCTGTTCTCATGACGTATCGAATCAACGAATTCCAGTTTCAACTGCCCGCCAGCGAGTTGCAGGACGCGACGATCAATATCCTCAAGTTCCCTGAATTGGGCACCTCCCTGATCGTCAGCCGTAGCCTGCTCGCCGAGGGTGAAACCCTGCACAGCAACTTCAATGACCAGCTCCAGCGCCTGGAAAAACAGGTACAGGATCTGCGTTATCAGCCGGGCGTTGATGTGCGCCTGGGCGCCGCGCAAGAGGTCGAAGGCATTGAGCTGCGCAGCCAGTTCAACAAGGGCAATGACAAGGTGTTCCAGTATCAACTGGCGCTAGTGCTACCGGGTACGCGCAAGATGCTTGCCTTGAGTTACGTGAAAGCCGACAAGCTCGGGGATGCCGAGGCGGCGCATTGGTCGACGATCAAGGGCTCGCTCGTGTTCGACGTCCCCCAGTGAAGCGGCCTTTGCATGTCTGACGCACTGCTCTGGGCTGCGCGCCTGGGCGATGGGCTGTCCCACACCTCTGTCATGGCGGACATCCTCGGCGGCGTGCTGGAGGTGGCGGCCAATGTGGCGATTACTGCATTGGCGACCGCTGCGGTGGTGGCGGCTACCGGCATTACCGTCGCGACCGGTGGACTGGGCGCCTGCGTACTGGGGGCGGTCGTCGGCGTCATCGTCGGCGTCGCCATGAGCAAGACTGGGGCCGACAAGGGGTTGAGCGCCATGTGCGAAGGAATCGGCAACGCGCTGTTCCCTCCCTCGGTCATGGCCACGATCCTCAGCGGGTCCACCGACACACTGATCAACGCCTTGCCCGCTGCGCGCGCGGCCGGCGTCGTGCCCTCCCACGTTGCACCTGCGGGCACCGAAACCGAAACGCCGCCAGCACCGGAACAGAGCGAAGAGCCCGGCTACCTGGACATGGCCAAAGGATTCTTTGCGCAAATGTGGCGCCCCACCGTCGCCACGCCAGCGCCAGGTGCAGTCCCTAAACCGCTGGACGTGGTGACCTGCACAAAACACCCGCCGATGCCGCCGCAGTTTCTGGCCGAAGGCTCGGAAAAGGTCACGGTCAACGGTCAACCGGCGGTACGCAGCGGTGACCGCAGCACCTGCGATGCCACCGTGGTGTCGTCGGGGCTGATTTCGCCCAATGTGACTATCGGCGGCGGCTCAGTCGTGGTGCGCGAGATCCGCAGCGGCAAGACGCCGGGGGTTGGCCTGGCCGTCACCGCACTGATGATGCTCAAGGGGGGTAAAGGCAAGTTCCTCAGCAACCTTCCCTGCATGCTGCTGGCAGGCGTCAATTCGTTTGTGGTCAGTCAGGCCATGGGCGCACTGGCCAACGCCGCCATGGGCTCTTCCAACCCGGTGCACGCGAGCACGGGGGCCAAGGTGCTGGGCGGTCCCGAGGAGCTGGATTTCGCCTTGCCCGGAATCATGCCCATCGACTGGCAGCGTTTCTACAACAGCCGAGATGAACGCCGCGATGGCTTGTTTGGTGCCGGCTGGAGTGTGCCCTATGAAGTCAGCGTGCAGCTGCTGCCTCACACTGAAGGGGGCGACTACGCGTTGTACATCGACGAGCAGGGTCGACGTATCGACATGGGTTCGATCCCTTTGGGCGGTGCCGTGTTCAGCGCTGGCGAAGGCCTCAGCGTCAAGCGTCACTTGAACGGCCAGTGGCTGATCGAAAGCGCAGACGGCTTGTACCGGCTATTCGATCCGGCGCCACAGGACGCATCGTTGCTACGCCTGAGCCAACTGGGAGATCGCAACGACAACCGAATCCACCTCGACTATGCCGACGATGGTCGCCTGCTGGGCCTGCGTGACACCTTTGACGTGGTCAGGGTCGAGCTGACCTACGACAGCACTTGGCCCCGGCGCGTCAGCCGGATCGAACGGCTGTATCCCGACCACCACCGTGAAGTACTGATGCATTACGCCTACGACGTCCGTGGCGACCTGGCCGCTGTACGCCAGTCCGACGGGCACGTGAAGCGCCGTTTTGCCTATGATGCCGGGCAGCGCATGGTCGAGCATCAATTGCCCAGCGGCCTGCGTTGCTTCTATCAGTGGGCCAGGGTTGACGACCGTGAATGGCGTGTTGTGCGGCATTGGACGGAGGCCGGGGACACCTACACATTCGACTATGCGCTGGACACCGGCATCACCCGTATCACCGACGGGCTGGCGCGCGTCAGCATTCGACACTGGGATGAGCGACACCAGATCATCGCGTCCACCGATGCACTGGGGCGAACCTGGGCCTTCCGGTGGAATGATGAAAGCCAACTACTGGGCGCAACCGACCCTCTCGGTGGGCATTATCAGTTCAGCTACGACGATGCCGGCAACCTGACTGAGACCCTCGACCCCCTGGGGCGCAGTGAATCGACCTTGTGGCTGGAGCACTGGGCGCTGCCACTGGCGGAGACCGATGCCGCGGGCAATACCTGGCAGTACCATTACGACTCGCGGGGCAACTGCATTCGCGAAACCGACCCGCTGGGCAACCGCACGGTCTATCACTATGACGGACACGGCCAGGTCAGGGAGATCATCGACGCCAGCGGCAAGCGCAAGACCTTGCGCTGGTCCCCACTGGGTCAATTGACCGAGCACACCGACTGTACGGGCCTGACCACCCGTTTGAGCTACTGCAAGCGAGGCTTGCTGCTGGCCAGTACCGACGCGCTCGGGGAACGCACCACCTTCAAGTATGACGACCAGGGCCGCCTGATCAGCAAGCAGTTGCCCGATGGGCGCAACGAGCACTATCAGCGTGACGTCAGCGGCCAGTTGATCGGCTACAGCGACCCTGCCGGCCACACCACGCGCTTTGAGCATGCGTCGAACGGCCAGTTGCGCCAACGCATCGACGCCCATGGCCGCCGTGTGGAGTTGAGCCACGACGCCTATGGCCGCCTGCACAGCCTGACCAACGAAAATGGCGAGCGCTACCGATTCGACTGGGACGACGGTGATCGCCTGACCCTCGAACAGCGCCTGGACGGCTGCCGGAAACGGTACACGTACGACCCGCTGGACAATGTCACACAGGTAGAAACCCTCGCATCGTCCGACACCGAGCCCGCCATCATTCATGATCTGGAGCGGGACGCAGCTGGCCGGATGATCGCCAAGCGCACCGTGGATGGCTGCACGACGTACCGCTACGATCAGCTCGACCAAGTCACAGCCATCACCTTTACAGGCCACGACGGCGAGCAGCAAACCCTGGGCTTCGGTTATGACGCCCTCGGCCAGCTGACCCTTGAACAAAGCGCCGCCGGTTGCCTGGAGCATCTCTACGACGAATTGGGCAACCTGGCCCAGACCCGCCTTCCCGACGGCCGCTGGCTCAACCGCCTGCGCTACGGTAGCGGGCACTTGCATCAGGTCAACCTGGATGGGCAGGTCATCAGTGACTTCGAGCGCGACCGTCTGCACCGCGAAGTGCTGCGCACCCAGGGCCGCATCAGCACGCGTTGCGAATATGACCGCAGTGGACGTCTGCGCGCCCGCCAGCGCCGCCAACCGGACCATTCACTGTTACATCCACCGGCGCAGACACGCCTGGGCTATGACGACAGCGACCAACTGGTCGAACGCTACGACAGCCAGCCCGGCGCGGCACACCGCCAATTGCTGCATTACGACGCCACCGGCCGCATTCTGGCTAGCCAGGACAACCTCTTGGGCCAACGGGAAGCCTTCCGCTACGACCCGGCCGCCAACCTGTTGGATGGCTCAGGACAGGTCGCCCACAACCGATTGCTGACCTACCAGGACAAACACTACCGCTATGACGGTTTTGGCCGGATGGTTGAAAAGCGCAGCCTTCGGCGCGGCACCCAGCGCTTCAGCTACGACGCGGAGCAACGGCTGGCACAGGTGCATAACGATGACGGCTCCCGGGTCGTCATGACCTATGACCCGCTGGGCCGACGCACCGCCAAGACCACCTACGACCGCAACGGTGTTCAGCGCAGCCAGACACGTTTCACTTGGGACGCGTTGCAACTCGTGCAGGAGCACTGCAATCAGCAGACCAGCCTCTATATCTATGCCGACGAGGGCTACGAACCACTGGCCCGTGTCGACGGCATGGGTCACCTGCAAAAAATCCGCTACTACCACAACGACCTCAACGGATTGCCCGAACGCCTCACCGAGAGCGACGGCCATACGGTGTGGCAAGCGCGCTATGAAGTCTGGGGCAATACCGTCGAGGAAAGCCGAGAACCCTACTTCATCGAAGAACAGAACCTGCGTTTCCAGGGCCAGTATCTGGACCGGGAAACGGGGCTGCACTACAACACTCTGCGCTTTTATGACCCGGATATCGGGCGCTTCACCACACCCGATCCCATCGGTCTGGCCGGCGGCCTGAATCTCTACCAATATGCGCCCAACCCGCTGAGCTGGATTGACCCGTTGGGCCTGATGAAATGCTCCAGCCCACCCAAGGGGCGCAAGGTCAGTCGCACCGTGTATCGGTTCGAGGAACCGGGGCGCATCGGGACCACTTGGCAGGCACACAAGTGGAATGTGGAGTCCACCCACCGCTACACCACCAAAGGCGTCGGCGGGGTGTATGGCGCGAACTCACGGAAAACCGCGCTGGGCGAGGTCACGCACTGGAAGGTCGACCTGTCCAAACGGGTGTTGGTCAGCAAGAAAGTGCAGCTCAATAATGTCCTGGATCTGACCCGCGCCGATGTGCGCAAACAGCTAGGGGTCAGCCTTAAAAGCATCACCGGCTCGAAGTACACCGAGACCCATCAGATCGGCAATTGGGCCAAGGCCAACGGCTATGATGGAATCCTGGCGCCATCGGCACGCAACCCGACCGGCAGCAACTTGATCTCCTTTGCAGGTTTTTGAACATGGAACGACTGGAAAACGAATACCCGGGTGACGCGGACTGGCAGAGCACAGTGGCCTTGTATGAAGAGGACTACCTTGACGACGATGCGCGTGAACTGGCCAAGGCCTTGGGCGGCCATCTCGACCTGGCAGTGATACTGCGTGGGAAACGAGGCCTTGAAGAGGGGTTGTGGTGGATCGGGCAAAAGGTTCCGGCACTGGACAACCTCACCCCGCTGGAATGCCTGGAAAGTCCCACGCTGATAAAACGGTTGAAGACAGCACTGATGCGTATGCCATAACACTCAAGGACACGGCGACTATGGAAAGTTGTGCGTTCAATTCGATCAGACACAGGAGTGCAGTCCTTGTCTGATGCACTCTGGGCTGCCCGGATGGGCGATGCGCTGACTCACACCTCGATGATGGCGGACATCCTTGGCGGGGTGCTGGAGGTCGCGGCCAATATCGCGATCACGGCTGTGGCGACGGCGGCTGTCGTCGCCGCCACTGGGATTACCGTCGCCACCGGTGGGCTTGGCTGTTTCCTGCTTGGTGCAGTGGTGGGCACGATTGTCGGCCTGGCCATGAGCAAGACCGGGGCCGACAAAGGCCTGACGAATTTATGCGATACGTTCGCCAACGCGCTGTTTCCGCCCACGGTGCAGGCCAATATTCTTACCGGCGCCACCGACACTCTCACCAACAACATCCCGGCCGCCCGCGCCGCCGGGGCGATCAGTTCCCATGTCGCGCCGGCCGGGACCGAACTGGAAGAACCCACACCCGAGCCGGAAGCCAGCTATCTGGATATGGCCGAAAGTTTCTTCTCGCAGATGTGGCGCCCCACGGTTGCAACCCCGGCGCCGGGCGCCGTGCCCAAGCCGCTGGACCTGGTGGTGTGCATGAAGCACCCCCCTATGCCTCCGCAGTTCCTGGCCGAGGGCTCGGATAAGGTCATGATCAATGGCCAACCGGCAGTGCGCAGCGGTGATCGCAGCACCTGCGATGCAACGGTGGTGTCGTCCGGCCTGATTTCCTCCAACGTGACCATTGGCGGTGGCTCGGTGGTGGTGCGCGAGATTCGCAGTGGCAAGACGCCGGGCGTGGGGCTGGCGGTCACGGCACTGTTGATGCTCAAGGGCGGCAAGGGCAAGTTTTTCAGCAAGTTGCCGTGCATGTTGATCGGCGGCGCTACGTCGATGGCGGTCAGCAGCGCGATGGGGGCCGTGGCGAACGCAGCGATGGGCTCTTCGAATCCGGTGCATGCGGCCACCGGCGCGAAGGTGCTGGGCGGCGATGATGAGCTGGATTTCGTCCTGCCCGGCATCCTGCCGATTGATTGGCAACGCTTCTACAACAGCCGCGACGCACGCACGGGCAGTCTTTTCGGCGCAGGCTGGAGCGTGCCGTATGAAGTGTGCGTCGACATCCAGCCTCACCCCGATGGCGGCGAAACACTGGTCTACACCGATGAACAAGGCCGCCCCATCGACATGGGCTCGATTCCCTTGGGCGGCGCCGTGTTCAGCGCGGGTGAAGGGCTGGCCGTGCGGCGACATCTCAATGGGCAGTTGCTGATCGAAAGCGATGACGGGTTGTATCGCTTGTTTGAACCCTCTGCCAACCCGTCGTTGCTGCGCCTTAGCCAGCTCGGCGACCGAAATGACAACCGCATCCATGTCGACTACGACGCCGCCGGGCAACTGGTGCGACTGCGCGATACCTTCGACCTGGTGCAGGTTGAGTTGATCCGTGATCAGGGCCAGTTGGCGCGCATCGAACGCCTGTACCCCGATCAGCGCCGCGAAGTGCTCGTCAGCTATGGCTTCGACGCGCAGGGCAGCCTGGCTGAAGTGCGCGATACCACTGGCCAGGTCCAGCGGCGTTTCGCCTACGACAGTGGCCAGCGGATGGTGGAGCATCAACTGCCCACCGGATTGCGCTGCTTCTATGAGTGGGCCTTGGTTGAAGACCTGGAATGGCGCGTGGTGCGGCACTGGACCGACGAAGGCGACGCCTACCAGTTCGACTATGACTTGCAGGCCGGTATCACGCGAATTACCGATGGCCTGCAACGCGTCAGTACCCGGCATTGGAACACCCAACACCAGATCATTCGATACAGCGACAATCTCGGCCACACCTGGCTGTTCGAATGGAACGACGAGCGCCAGTTGCTCAGTGCCACTGATCCGCTGGGCGGGCGCTTTGCATACAGCTATGACGAGGCCGGCAACCTGATCGGCGAAACCGACCCGCTAGGGCGCAGCGATTCGACCTTGTGGCTTGAGCACTGGGCACTGCCACTGGTGGAGACCGACGCCGCCGACAATAGCTGGGCGTATCGCTACGATCAGCGCGGCAACTGCATCGCCGAAACCGATCCGCTGGGCTACGTCACCCGCTACCGCTATGACGACCACGGTCAGGTCGTGGAAATCATCGATGCCACCGGCAAAAGCAAAAAGCTGCGCTGGAATCCGTTCGGGCAACTGGTCGAGCATACCGACTGCTCGGGTTACCCGACGCGTTTCAGCTATGACGAGCGCGGCTATCTGCAGGTCATCACCGATGCTCTCGGCGAACGCACTCAATTCAGCTATGACGCACAGGGGCGCTTGCTCACCACCCAGTTGCCAGACGGTCGTATCGAGCAGTACCAGCGCGATACGAGCGGGCAACTGGTGGGTTACACCGACCCGGCCGGACATACCACGTTGTACCAGCACAACCGTCGCGGGCAGGTACGCCAGCGCATCGATGCCCATGGCCGGCAAGTGCAGTTCGGCTATGACAGCTATGGGCGGTTGCAGGCACTGATCAATGAGAACGGCGAGCGATATCGTTTCGCGTGGGACGCTGGCGATCGGCTGGTTGAGCAGCAAGACCTCGATGGCAGCGCCAAGCGCTACGATTACGACGCGTTGGATAATGTCACGACGCTGACGGCCGTTCCCGCGCCTTACGGCAATGGCCTGGCGTTGGTGCCCGACATACCACCCGCGCCTATCGTGCATCGACTCGAACGCGATGCGGTCGGCCGGTTGGTGACCAAAACCACGGACGATGGCCGCACCGAGTACCGCTACGACGAGCTCGACCAACTCACTGCTGTCACCTTCACCGACCTGCAAGGCAACGCCCAGGCCCTGGGCTTCGCCTACGACGCCCTCGGCCAGTTGGTGACCGAACAAAGCTCGGCAGGCGGCCTGCACCACCACTACGACGAGCTCGGCAACCTGATCCAGACCCAACTGCCGGACGGCCGCTGGCTCAATCGCCTGTACTATGGCAGCGGCCACCTGCACCAGATCAACCTCGACGGCCAGGTCATCAGCGACTTCGAACGCGACCGCCTGCACCGCGAAGTGCTGCGTACCCAGGGCCAGCTCAGCACCCGCAGCGAATACGACCGCAGCGGCCGCCTGCGCGCACGTCAGCGTCGTCACGCCGGTCAATCCACCTTGCTGCCCGCTGCGGCGCAAAAACAGTTCGAGTACGACCCCGCCGACAACCTGATCGGCAAACTCGACCAGCAGCCCGCCACGCAACACCGCCAACTGCTGCACTACGACGCCACCGGCCGCATCATCGCCAGCCAAGACAGCCTGCACGGCCAGCGTGAAACCTTCGCCTACGACGCCGCCGCCAACTTGCTGGACGGCCCGCAGGCTGGCGCGGGGTTGGTGGTGCATAACAAGCTGCTGACCTATCAGGACAAGCGTTATCGCTATGACGCGTTTGGCCGCACGATTGAAAAACGCAGCGCCAAACGGGGCGTGCAGCGGTTTGCCTACGATGCTGAAAGCCGCTTGGTTGAAGTGCGTAACGATGACGGCAGCGTCGTGCGAATGACCTATGACCCACTGGGCCGACGCATCGAAAAAACCGAGCATGGCCGTGACGGGTATCCGCTGGGAGAAACGCAGTTTGTGTGGGATGGACTGCGGTTGTTGCAGGAGCATAAACACAGCCAGACCAGCCTCTATGTTTACGACGATGACGGCTACGAACCGCTGGCCCGCGTCGACGGCCTTGGCCCGTTGCAGAAGATTCGCTACTACCACAACGACCTGAACGGGTTGCCCGAACAACTGACCGAGGCCGATGGGCACAGCGTCTGGCAGGCGACTTATCGGGTGTGGGGCAACACACTGGAGGAAGTGCGCGAGCCTTATTACATTGAAGAGCAGAATCTGCGGTTCCAGGGGCAGTACCTGGATCGGGAGACGGGGCTGCATTTCAATACGTTCAGGTTTTATGATCCGGATGTGGGGCGGTTTACTACGCCGGATCCGATTGGGTTTGATGGTGGGCTCAATTTTTACCAGTACGCCCCCAATCCAATATCCTGGATTGATCCATGGGGTCTGGCCCCCGAGCTTTACTATCTGATTGCGAAGAAAGATGGCCTTTATGATGAAATGGCGTGGGGCCATAAAAAGCCAGTTGGTAAAGTTTATTTGAAGAAAGGTGAAGTCTGGAAAGTCGGTGAAACTGTCAATCCGAACAGGCGATACACGCAAAAGTGGCTCAAAGCTAACAACCTCGCTTACAAACGCGTGATGGCGGCCCCCACGAAAGGCAACATGCAAGTATGGGAAAGGCTAAAAATCGGAAAGTATTTCAAACGCCGAGGAAAACTGCCTCCAGGTAACAAGTGCAGACACTGAGATGAGGATTACTTTATGCGAGTCGATACAACATCGGACTCACCCAGCTGGACAAAAGTCTTTGAAATCACTGACGAGCTAAATGGCTTGAGTGAGATTCTTGAGAAGAAATATCCCTCCCTCGACTGGGAACTTGCAGTCTGCATGCGATGCCTGCCTCAGGGGCTCGAGCGGAAAACATTTTGCCGTTACTACACCAAAGACAAAATGTTCGGCCTGGACATCGCTATGGACGAGGAAGATTTCATCCCGTACAAAAAGGATAAGGCCGCTCAACGTAAATTAATCGGCGCAGCGTTTTTTGAGTTTTTTGTTGAGAGCATTAAAAAATACGAAAAAAAGCTCCCCAATCTTCAGCCGGTTTCAGAACAACTGATCGCCGATGTGAAGCAATGGTGTACCGAAAACGAATGGGTAGCCTGAAATCCCAAAAAAGGCTACGGGGTGCCCCACAAAAAATGGGCACCCAACCCCGTCGGCGTGCCCATTTTTCCTACCACCCCGCCCCCTTCGAGACGGTAACGCTCTTACGCGTTAACAGTGTCTTTCAGCGATTTACCCGGCTTGAACGCAACCGTGTTGCTGGCCTTGATTTTCACCGGCTCACCGGTTTGAGGGTTTTTGCCAGTGCGAGCGCCACGGTGGCGTTGCAGGAAGGTGCCGAAGCCAACCAGGGTGACGCTGTCCTTGCGGTGCAGGGCGCCTGTGATTTCTTCGAGAACGGCGTTGAGGACGCGGTTGGCCTGTTCTTTAGTGAGATCGGCTTTTTCAGCGATGGCGGCTGCGAGTTCTGGTTTACGCATAAGTGAAGCCTCTTTGACGGTTTTTTGTTGTTATGTCCGTGCTGCTCTCTTCTGGAGCAGCGCCCAAAGCGCCGCAGGCTCTACTCTGCGGCAGACGGGAGTGAGGATGGCATGCCCTCGCACGCTCCGCCAGTCTAGCGGCGACCTTTCTGGAGGGAAAAACGTGCTTATTCCGACAGAACGACCGGTATTTACGCCAGCAACGGCGGAAGTTCTTTGTTGAGGGCCAGTTTTTCCATCACGGCGCTCCCAGTCAGTGCGTAACCCAGCAGGCGACCGCTGGCGTCACGGCACAGGGCCTTGATGTCGGCGCCCTCGCCTTCGACGCTCCAGACACCTTCGGTGCCTCGTGGCGGTGGCGACACCACCAGCGGGCAGATCGGGGTTTTCACGGTCACCGGCATTGGGCCGTAGCTGACGGCGGTGGCGTTTCCGGCCAGGGTCTGAGCCAGGGCGCGGGCGCAGCTCATCAGCGGCATCACGTACAGCAGGTTCAGGCCGTCGACCTCGGCGCAGTCGCCCAGGGCGTAGATGTTGGCGTGGGAGGTCTTGAGGTGGCGGTCCACCATGATCCCGCGATTGGTCTGCAGGCCCGCGGCGGCGGCCAGGTCGACGCGGGGGCGCAGGCCGATGGCCGAGACCACCAGGTCGCAGGCGATCACTTCGCCGTCCGACAGGTGGGCTTCCAGGCCATCAGCGTTGCGTTGCAGGCGATTGAGCACCGGGCCCAGGTGGAAGCGCGCGCCGAGGCCTTCAAGGCCTGCCTGTACCGCAGCAGCGGCGGCCGGGTGCAGCAGGGTCGGCATGACCTGCTCGCACGGCGCCACCAGGTCGATTTCATAACCGCCCAGGATCAGGTCATTGGCGAACTCGCAGCCGATCAGGCCGGCGCCGAGCAGCAGCACGCGGCGCTTGCCGGCAGCGGCGGCACGAAAGCGTGCGTAGTCTTCAAGGTCGTTGATCGGGAAAATCAGTTCAGCCGCATCGCCTTCAACCGGCACACGCACGGTTTCCGCGCCCCAGGCCAGGATCAGGTCGCGGTAGGCCACCGCTTCTTCGCCGATCCATAGGCGTTTGTGGCCGGGGTCAATGCCGCTGACGCGGGTATGGGTACGCACTTCGGCCTTGAGTTGCTCGGCCATGGCGCCGGGTTCAGCCATGCTCAGGCCATCGGCTTCCTTGTTCTTGCCAAAGCCGGTGGAGAGCATGGGCTTGGAGTAGGAGCGCCCGTCATCGGCAGTGATCAGCAGCAATGGGGTCTCGCTGTCGAGCTTGCGAAACTCCCGGGCCAGGTTGTAACCGGCCAACCCTGTGCCGATGATCACGACAGGTGCGTTCATTCCTTTCTCCTTGTAATACTTTTCTGAAAATCGAGAATCAGCCGATTTCGATCATTTCGAAATCCATTTTGCCCACGCCGCAGTCCGGGCACAGCCAGTCTTCCGGGACATCTTCCCAACGGGTGCCAGGCAGAATGCCGTCATCCGGCCAGCCATCCTTTTCGTCGTAGATCAGCCCACAGACGACACATTGCCACTTCTTCATTACTTGCTTCCTCAGGGTCCAGGCATCTTGGCCGACGGTCGATAGACCCGCGTTGCCGTACGGCTCAGGGCGTTTTGTACTGATCGTGGCCGGCAGATGCAAGCATGATCGACGCAAACAGCCGGTTGCGTCCGGCAAAAACCCTGATCGCCATGGTAAGCTCGCCGCCTCTTTTGCTGCCGATACTGACTCACCGTGCCGCACTCAATCGACCCTGCCGATGCTTGCCAATGGTTGACCCAGAGCCTCCTGGCCCCTGTACCCACGTCCTTGACCCTCAATTGGCTGTTCAACGAAGACTCGCTGACGCGGCGGTTGACGTGGCTGTCCAACGACGGTTTCAGCGTCACGCCACTGTTCGAAGGCTGGCAGCCGCTACGCGATGACGAATGTGCCGCCCTGGCGCTGGCGCCGGCCAGTATCGGTTGGGTGCGCGAGGTGTATCTGCGTGGGCATGGCCAGCCGTGGGTGTTCGCACGCAGTGTGGCCGCACGCGGCGCTCTGCAGGGCGACGGCCTGCATATGGATGAGTTGGGCAGCCGGTCCCTGGGCGAACTGCTGTTCTGTGACCAGGCCTTCACCCGCCAGGCCATCGAAGTGTGCCATTACCCTCGGCACTGGTTGCCAGCGGCCGATCAGGTCGACGGGCTGTGGGCACGCCGCTCACGCTTTGATCGCGGGCCACTGAGCGTGCTGGTCGCGGAGGTCTTCTTGCCCAGTTTCTGGCACGCTCTGCACGCCCATCCGGAGAATTGCTGATGTATCAACGTCTGCTCAAGTCCCTGAACCACCTGAACCCCAGGGCCTGGGATTTCATTCAGTTGACCCGCATGGACAAGCCCATCGGCATCTACCTGCTGTTGTGGCCGACGCTGTGGGCGCTGTGGATCGCCGGCAAAGGCTCGCCCTCTTTAATCAATATCGTGATCTTCGTGCTGGGCGTGGTGCTGACTCGCGCCGGCGGCTGCGTGATCAATGACTGGGCCGACCGCAAGGTCGACGGCCACGTAAAGCGCACCGAGCAACGCCCACTGGTCAGCGGCAAGATCACTTCTAAAGAGGCACTGGTGTTTTTTGCGGTGCTGATGGGCATCAGTTTCCTGCTGGTGCTGCTGACCAACGCCACCACTATCCTGCTGTCCCTCGGTGGCCTGGCGCTGGCGGCGAGCTACCCGTTCATGAAGCGCTACACCTATTACCCGCAGGTGGTGTTGGGGGCGGCGTTTTCCTGGGGCATGCCGATGGCGTTCACCGCCGAGACCGGCAGCCTGCCTGCCACCGCGTGGCTGCTCTATATCGCCAATCTGCTCTGGACGGTCGGCTACGACACTTATTACGCGATGACCGACCGGGATGACGACTTGAAGATCGGTGTGAAATCCACCGCCATTTTGTTTGGTGATGCCGATCGCGTGATCATTCTGACGCTACAAGGGCTGTCGCTGGTGTGCCTGTTGCTGGCGGGTGCGCGATTCGAGTTGGGTGGCTGGTTCCACCTGGGTCTGGTGGCCGCGGCGGGCTGTTTTGCCTGGGAGTTCTGGTATACCCGGGACAAGGACCGCATGAAGTGCTTCAAGGCGTTCCTGCACAACCACTGGGCGGGGTTGGCGATATTTGTCGGGATTGTGCTGGATTACGCGTTTCGCTGAGGTTTTTGTGCCGGCTGTCGCGACCTCATCGGGGGCAAGCCCCCTCCCACAGTTGGAATGTGTTCGCCTGTAGGAGGGGGCTTGCCCCCGATGCTTTCAGTGGCGCCGCGTGATCAAGGTTTGGCGACCTTCCAGGCCCCGTCCATTTTGCCCTCACCGGTCATGTCGCCCGCTTTCTTGTCCATGATGAAGGTATAGAGCGGCTTCCCGCTGTATGCCCATTGGCTTTTTTGATCGTCACGGGTGATGACGGTCCATTTACCCATAGGCTTGTCGGTGGATTCGGCCATCAGTGGGGGCCAGTTGGTGGCGCACTTGTCGTTGCACATGGACTTGCCATCGGCGTCCTTGGCAAAGGTGTAGAGCGTCATGCCCTTGTGATCCACCAGCATCCCGTCTTTGGTCATCGCCGGCTCCGCCGCGAACGCCAGGCCCGGCAGCGTCAATGCCGCCGTCACCAGCAGGGCTTTCCAGGAAATCGTGCTGTAAGTCATCGGAACCTTCCTTTTGTGGTTGTCAGGATTCGGACTCAAAGCGTAGTCCAGAGAGGCGGGAATTGCCCGAGCGACTAAATTACTGTCACACGACTGCAATAATTCCGTTATCTAATGCGGCGCAAGACAGTTAAATGACAAGAGGATTTTCGAGCATGGTTGGCAGGAGCATTCTGATTGTTGACGACGAAGCGCCCATCCGCGAGATGATCGCCGTTGCGTTGGAAATGGCCGGCTACGACTGCCTGGAGGCGGAGAACTCCCAGCAGGCCCATGCCATTATCGTCGACCGCAAGCCGGACCTTATTCTGCTGGACTGGATGCTGCCCGGCACCTCCGGCATCGAACTGGCCCGCCGCCTCAAGCGTGACGAACTGACCGGGGACATCCCGATCATCATGCTCACCGCCAAGGGCGAAGAGGACAACAAGATCCAGGGCCTGGAAGTGGGTGCCGATGACTACATCACCAAGCCTTTTTCCCCACGGGAACTGGTCGCACGCCTGAAAGCCGTACTGCGCCGTGCCGGGCCTACCGATGGCGAAGCGCCGATTGAAGTCGGCGGCCTGCTGCTGGACCCGATCAGCCACCGCGTGACCATCGACGGCAAGCCGGCCGAGATGGGCCCCACCGAATACCGCCTGCTGCAATTCTTCATGACCCACCAGGAACGTGCCTATACCCGTGGCCAATTGCTGGACCAGGTGTGGGGCGGCAACGTGTATGTGGAAGAGCGCACCGTGGACGTGCATATCCGTCGCCTGCGCAAAGCCTTGGGCGATGCGTACGAGAATCTGGTACAAACCGTGCGCGGTACCGGCTACCGTTTCTCTACCAAGGGCTGAGCCAACCGCATCCGGACTCAAGAGCCTGACTTAACAGCTGACAAGGACGCATGTTCAAGTGAACCAAAACTGGCATGGCACCCTGATCCGCCACATGCTTTTGCTGATCACCGGCTGCCTGCTGGTTGGCCTGGTCAGCGGCTATTACGGCTGGAGCCTGGCAGTCGGCATTGCCCTGTACCTGGGCTGGACCCTCAAGCAACTGCTGCGCCTGCACGAATGGTTGCGCCAGCACAAACCCGACGAAGCGCCACCCGATGGCTACGGCCTGTGGGGCGAGGTGTTCGACAGCATCTACCACCTGCAACGCCGCGACCAGCGTGTGCGCGGGCGCCTGCAAGCGGTGATCGACCGGGTGCAGGAGTCCACCGCCGCGCTCAAGGACGCGGTGATCATGCTCGACAGCGACGGCAACCTGGAATGGTGGAACCGCGCCGCCGAAACCCTGCTGGGCCTCAAGACGCCCCAGGACAGCGGCCAGCCGGTGACCAACCTGGTGCGCCACCCGCGCTTCAAGGAGTACTTCGAACAGGAGAACTACGAAGAAGCCCTGGAAATCCCCTCGCCCACCAATGACCGCGTACGCATCCAGCTGTACCTGACGCGCTACGGCAACAATGAACACCTGATGCTGGTGCGCGACGTCACCCGCATCCATCAGTTGGAACAGATGCGCAAGGACTTCGTCGCCAACGTCTCCCACGAGTTGCGTACACCGCTGACGGTGATCTGCGGCTACCTGGAGACGCTGCTGGACAACGTCGACGAGATCAACCCACGCTGGAGCCGGGCCCTGCAACAAATGCAGCAGCAAGGTTCGCGCATGCAGACACTGCTCAACGACCTGCTGTTGCTGGCCAAGCTGGAGGCGACTGATTACCCGTCGGACAACCACCCGGTGGCCGTGCAAAGCCTGTTACAGACCATCAAGAACGATGCCCAGGCCCTCTCCGGCCAACGCGGGCAACAGATCACCCTGGAAGCCGACCCGACCGTATTGCTCAAGGGCAGCGAAGGTGAGTTGCGCAGCGCGTTTTCCAACCTGGTGTTCAACGCCGTGAAATACACCCAGGACAAAGGCAATATCCGCATCCGCTGGTGGGCCGACGACCAAGGCGCGCACTTGAGCGTGCAGGACTCCGGCATCGGCATCGACGCCAAGCACCTGCCGCGCCTGACCGAGCGTTTCTACCGTGTCGACTCCAGCCGCAATTCCAACACCGGCGGCACCGGGCTCGGCCTGGCGATCGTCAAACACGTGCTGCTGCGCCACCGCGCACGCCTGGAAATCAGCAGCGTGCTGGGACATGGCAGCACGTTTACCTGCCATTTTCCGCCGGCGCAGATGACGCGTTCGCGAGCCCTCAGCAACGACGAGTAATCCAAATACACCACGGGCCTAAATGTGGGAGGGGGCTTGCCCCCGATGGCGGCGGGTCAGATATGAATGCGCTGCCTGACATACTGCCATCGGGGGCAAGCCCCCTCCCACAGGGGACCGGTGTTGTTTTAGAGAGTGCATTCCAAGCCCCGCCCGGCAGTGGGCACTAGGCAAGCGCCCCGTCAGCCGCTACATTGGCCGACTTGCGCCTGCCTTTCAGGCCCACCTGCCACCCCTTACTGAACATACGGAACCTGCAAAACCCCATCATGGACCCTTCCCCTGGTATCACCCTCGCGACACTCTTCGCCGACTTCGGCATGATTCTTTTTGCACTGGTCCTGGTACTGCTCAACGGTTTCTTCGTTGCGGCGGAATTTGCCATGGTCAAGCTGCGCGCCACCCGGGTCGAGGCCATCGCCCACAAAAACGGCTGGCGCGGGCAGATCCTGCGCACCGTGCACAGCCAGCTCGACGCCTACCTGTCGGCCTGCCAGCTGGGTATCACCCTCGCCTCCCTGGGCCTGGGCTGGGTCGGTGAGCCGGCCTTCGCGCATATCCTCGAGCCGCTGCTGGGCGCCGTGGGCGTCGAGTCGCCGGAAGTGATCAAGGGCGTGTCGTTCTTCGCCGCATTCTTCGTGATTTCCTACCTGCACATCGTGGTCGGCGAGCTGGCGCCCAAATCCTGGGCGATTCGCAAGCCCGAGTTGCTGTCGCTGTGGACAGCAGTGCCGCTGTACCTGTTCTACTGGGCCATGTACCCGGCGATCTACCTGCTCAACGCGAGCGCCAACGCCATCCTGCGCATCGCCGGCCAAGGCGAGCCCGGCCCACACCATGAGCACCATTACAGCCGTGAAGAACTCAAGCTGATCCTGCACTCCAGCCGTGGCCAGGACCCGAGCGACCAAGGCATGCGTGTACTGGCCTCCGCCGTGGAAATGGGCGAGCTGGAAGTGGTGGACTGGGCCAACTCCCGGGAAGACCTGGTGACCCTGGACTTCAACGCCCCGCTCAAGGAAATCCTCGCGCTGTTCCGTCGTCACAAGTTCAGCCGTTACCCGGTGTATGACGCAGTGCGCAACGAGTTCGTAGGCCTGCTGCACATCAAGGACCTGCTGCTGGAACTGGCGGCCCTGGACCACATCCCCGAGTCGTTCAACCTGGCCGAGCTGACCCGCCCACTGGAGCGTGTGTCGCGGCACATGCCGTTGTCGCAGCTGCTGGAGCAGTTCCGCAAAGGCGGCGCGCACTTCGCCCTGGTGGAAGAAGCCGACGGCAAGATCATCGGCTACCTCACCATGGAAGACGTGCTGGAAGTACTGGTGGGCGATATCCAGGACGAACACCGCAAGGCCGAGCGCGGCATCCTGGCCTATCAGCCGGGCAAGCTGCTGGTACGTGGCGATACGCCCCTGTTCAAGGTCGAACGCCTGCTGGGCGTGGACCTGGACCACATCGAAGCCGAAACCCTCGCCGGCCTGATCTACGACACCCTCAAGCGGGTGCCGGAAGAGGAGGAAGTGCTGGAGGTTGAAGGTTTGCGCATCATCATCAAGAAGATGAAAGGGCCGAAGATCGTGTTGGCCAAGGTGCTGCTGCTGGATTGACCGTCAATTGCCCAATGCAAAGTTGGGCAATGCACCGACCGGCTGGTTGAACTCATACGGAATCGAGACCAGCCCCGCCTCGGTGGCGCGCTGCACCACAAAATGCAGATGCGGCCCGCTGCTGTTGCCGGTATTGCCCGACAGCGCCAGCGGACTGCCCACCGCCACACGCTGACCGACCCGGACGCTGACCGAACCTTGCTTGAGGTGCAGGTACACGCCCTCGGTGCCGTCGTCGTGGCGCACCCTCACGAAATTCCCCGACGCATCGCTGCCTCGCCCGGCCTGCGCGTTTTCGGTCTTCACCACCATTCCACTGCGCGCCGCAATGATCGGCGTGCCTTCGGGCATGGCGATATCCATGGCGTAGCGACTTTTGGCGTCGGTGTGGCTGAAGCTGCCGTTGGGGCCTTGGGTCATGCGGAAGGGGCCGCCACGCCAGGGCAAGGGGTAGCGGTAGGCTTGTTGTGCACGATTGGGCCCGGGCACGACAAGCATCGGTCGCTCAACCTTGCGCTCCTGGATCACAAACACCTGGGCGCCAGGCGTATGCCGGTCGCTGATAAACACCAGGCCATTGGCATCGACGGATTTGTAGAGGGTCATGGCCTGGGCCGACATAGCGACCATTGCCAGCCCGCAGCACAGCAAAAAGCGCATGAGCATGGCGTGAACCTGCCGGGATGACTGAACGGCAGGTTAGCGCGGTTTGATGACAACTTCAGGCAGGCAGCCCGTTGAAACAAATATCCACGTTCATTTGGGCAGCCGCCGACAAATTGACCAAGGCATCCAGGGAGAGTTTGTCGATCTTGCCCGTGAGAACGTCGTTAAGTCGGGGCTGACTGATCCCCAGTCTTTGCGCCGCATCTTTTTGAGAAAGCTCCCAGCTGCGAATGGTTTGGCACAGCTCCAAAAGCAATTTTGAACGCAGCCGCATATTGGCAGCTTGCTGGGGTGTCTCTTCCAGAGCGTCCCAAACAGAGCTGAAACGCTCGCCGTAAACTTTTTGATTTGCCATGGGCTCACCCTAACTCCTGCAATCTGGCGCGAGCCAGCTCGATATCACGCCCTTCGGTTTTCTGTGAGGTCTTGCGCAGCGCGTGCAACACATAGATGGCCTCTGGCCGGTTGACCACATAGAACACCCGAAAAGCACCCGATTCTTCAGTGATCCGGATCTCACTGACGCCCCTCCCAATGGTCTTCATCGGCTTGCAGTCAAAGGGTTGCTCACCCTGCTGCAAGAGATCCAACTGAAAACCCACTGCCCTCCGAGCATCGAGCGGAAACGCTTTGAGATCCTTGAGCGAGCTTCCTAGAAACACCACATCCTTGTGCCTTGGCATTGGCTTCTCTTCTCCTTTCATGGAAAGAAAAAGCGTAATCGACGATTCGGCCAAGGGACGTGGAGGTTTGTTTCAAGGCATAGCAAAGGCTCGATAACACCGGAGCGTTATCGAGAGACTATATCGAAACAGATATAAATCAAGACAGGCACCGGGAATCAGACAGTCGGTCGATTCCCGGCAATCAGGGAGTCACGCACCCGGCACAAAATGCTTCTGTGCTGTACCGCGCGCAATCAGGCGGGAGATGTAGTCGAGCTTCTGCGCATCCTGGTCGATAAACCGGAAGGTCAGTTGCAGCCAATCGCTGTCCGGCTTCGGTTCAAAGGCGACGATGGCGTGCAGGTAGCCATTGAGGCGGGCCACTTCGGCGTTGTCGCCTTGTTCCAGGTCGAGCACGGCGCTTTCCAGTACCTGGGGCAGGACTTCGCCGCGACGCACCACCAGCAGCGCTTCCTTGATGCTCAGCGCCTTGATCACGCATTGCTGGGTGCCGCTGGACAGGCGCAATTGGCCCTGGCCACGACCACCCGCCGGCGCAGCCGCTACCGGGGCCTGCACCGGTGGGCTGTTGAGCAAGCCTTTGTTAGGCGCAGGCGCAGCAGCAACAGGAGCCGCACGTGCCACTTCGGGTTTGCCGCCGGTCAGGGCGCTCAAGGAATCGTTGCCGAACGCCGAGTTCATCTTGGTCGGCGCGCTGGCGACCAGGGCGTCGAGGCGGCCGATCTTGTGCAGGGCCTGCTTGACCTTGTTCAGCAACTGTTCGTTGGTGAACGGTTTGCTGACGTAGCCTGAAACCCCGGCCTGGATAGCCTGGACTACGTTTTCCTTGTCGCCACGGCTGGTGACCATCACGAACGGCATGGCTTTGAGGTGAGGCTGCTCGCGGCACCAGGTCAACAGCTCAAGGCCGGACATCTCCGGCATTTCCCAGTCGCACAGCACCAGGTCGAAGGTCTCGCGCATCAGGATGGCCTGGGCCTTTTTGCCGTTCACCGCGTCTTCAAGCTTGATCCCGGGGAAGTAATTGCGCAGGCACTTCTTCACCAGGTCGCGGATAAACGAGGCGTCATCCACCACCAATACACTGACTTTACTCATCGACCCTTCATCCTATAAAAACTTCGGCACGCAAGACGCCTGACTGATGGCATTTTGCCAAAAACTCTGCAGTCACGTTGGGACTTTCTTGTGTCCCCTCGCTGAAAAATTCGCGCCCGCAAACAAAAACGCCCGACCAAAGGCCGGGCGTTAATTTCTCGGGCAACCTTACTTATCGTCAGGTACGCCCGGAACATTAGGGATTTGATCGACAGAACCTTCAACTTCGGCCTTCATGCGCTTGAGGCCCATGTGCCGTACGTCAGTGCCGCGCACCAGGTAGATCACCAGTTCGGAGATATTGCGCGCATGGTCGCCAATCCGCTCCAGGGAGCGCAGCACCCAGATAATGCTCAAGACCCGCGAGATAGAGCGCGGGTCTTCCATCATGTAGGTGGCCAGCTCACGCAGCGCGGTCTTGTACTCACGGTCGATGACCTTGTCGTACTGGGCCACCGACAGGGCCAGTTCGGCGTCGAAGCGGGCAAAGGCGTCGAGCGCATCGCGCACCATGTTGCGCACCTGGTCACCGATGTGGCGCACTTCCACGTAACCGCGTGGCGCTTCGCCTTCTTCGCACAGCTGGATAGCGCGGCGGGCGATCTTGGTGGCTTCGTCGCCGATGCGTTCCAGGTCGATCACCGACTTGGAGATGCTGATGATCAACCGCAGGTCGGACGCCGCCGGCTGGCGACGGGCGAGAATGCGCAGGCATTCTTCGTCGATATTGCGTTCCATCTGGTTGATCTGGTCATCGATCTCACGCACTTGCTGGGCCAGGCCCGAGTCGGCCTCGATCAGCGCGGTGACCGCATCGTTGACTTGCTTCTCCACCAGCCCGCCCATCGCCAGGAGGTGGCTGCGCACTTCCTCGAGCTCGGCGTTGAACTGCGCGGAGATGTGGTGGGTAAGGCCTTCTTTGCTAATCATGTTGGCGTCCTTGGAGCGTCCGGTAAGGTGCGGAGAACCGCAGCGTCAGTGCAATCAGAACCACAGCTTCCTAGCCGTAGCGACCGGTGATGTAGTCTTCGGTCTGCTTCTTCGCCGGATTGGTGAACAGGGTATCGGTGTCGCCGAATTCCACCAGTTTGCCCATGTACATGAACGCGGTGTAGTCGGAAACCCGCGCCGCCTGTTGCATGTTGTGGGTCACGATAACGATGGTGAACTTGGACTTGAGCTCGTAGATCAGTTCTTCGACTTTCAGCGTCGAGATCGGGTCGAGTGCCGAGCAGGGTTCGTCGAGCAGCAACACTTCCGGCTCCACGGCGATGGTGCGCGCGATCACCAGGCGCTGTTGCTGGCCGCCGGACAGGCCGAGGGCCGAGTCGTGCAGGCGGTCCTTCACTTCGTCCCACAACGCCGCGCCTTTCAAGGCCCACTCAACCGCTTCGTCGAGGATGCGCTTCTTGTTGATGCCTTGGATGCGCAAGCCGTAGACCACGTTTTCGTAGATGGTCTTGGGGAACGGGTTGGGCTTCTGGAACACCATGCCCACGCGGCGACGCAACTCGGCCACATCCTCACCCTTACGGTAGATGTTGGTGCCGTAGAGGTTGATGGCACCGTCCACGCGGCAACCGTCCACCAGGTCGTTCATGCGGTTGAAGGTACGCAGCAGCGTGGACTTGCCGCAGCCCGACGGGCCGATGAAGGCGGTCACGCGCTGCTTGGGGATGTTCATGCTGACGTCGAACAGCGCCTGTTTTTCACCGTAGTACAGGCTCAGGCCCGGTACTTCGATGGCCACGGTTTCCTGGGCCAGGCTCAGGCTCTGCTTGTCGCGACCCAGGGCAGACATGTTGATGCCGTGGGTGTGGGTGTCTTGTTGCATGGGATGCTCCCTGTGCTGTTGTGTGGGAGGGGGCTTGCCCCCGATGGCAGTGTGTCAGTCAGCACATCTGTTTCTGATCCGCCGCTATCGGGGGCAAGCCCCCTCCCACATTTATTCTGCGTTCACTTATAAATCAGCTATCCAGCGCCTTGTACTTTTCGCGCAGGTGGTTACGGATCCACACCGCCGACAAGTTGAGCGTGGCGATCACCAGCACCAGCAGCAGCGCGGTGGCGTACACCAGCGGCCGCGCGGCTTCGACGTTGGGGCTCTGGAAGCCGACGTCATAGATATGGAAGCCCAGGTGCATGATCTTCTGGTCCAGGTGCAGGTACGGGTAGTTGCCGTCCAGCGGCAGCGACGGCGCCAGTTTCACCACGCCCACCAGCATCAGCGGCGCCACTTCACCGGCGGCGCGGGCCACAGCGAGGATCATGCCGGTCATCATTGCCGGGCTGGCCATCGGCAGCACGATCTTCCACAGCGTTTCCGCCTTGGTCGCACCCAGCGCCAGGGAGCCCTCCCGCACGGTGCGGGGAATCCGCGCCAGGCCTTCTTCGGTGGCCACGATCACCACCGGCACCGCCAGCAGCGCCAGGGTCAGCGAGGCCCACAACAGGCCCGGCGTACCAAAGGTCGGTGCCGGCAGGGCTTCGGCGAAGAACAGCCGGTCAACCGAGCCCCCCAATACATACACGAAGAAGCCCAGGCCGAACACGCCGTAGACGATGGCCGGTACACCGGCCAGGTTGTTCACGGCGATACGGATGATGCGCGTCAGGGCGTTCTGCTTGGCGTATTCACGCAGGTACACCGCCGCCAGCACGCCGAACGGAGTGACGATCATCGCCATGATCAGGGTCATCATCACGGTGCCGAAGATGGCCGGGAAGATCCCGCCTTCGGTGTTGGCTTCCCGTGGGTCATCGCTGAGGAATTCCCAGACCTTGCTGAAGTAGAAGCCGATCTTGGTGATGGTGCCCATGGCGTTTGGCTGGTAGGCGTGCACCACTTTGCCGATGCCGATTTCCACTTCCTTGCCGTTCGCATCGCGTGCCGTCAGGGCGTCGCGGTTGAACTGGGCGTGCAGGTCGGCCAGGCGGGCTTCGATGTCCTGATAACGGGCATTCAGCTCGGCGCGGTCGGCGTCCATATCGGCCTGGGCGGCGGCGTCGAGCTTGCCTTCCAGTTCCAGTTTGCGGCCATGCAGGCGGATACGTTCGAGGCCGGCGTTGATCGCGCCGATGTCGGACTTCTCCAGAGTCTTGAGCTGGGCAGCCAGCTTGTTGACGCGGTCCACACGAGCCTGCAGCTCCGGCCAGGCAGCCTCGCCTTCGGCAATGACCTTGCCATCCTGCTTGACGTTGACCAGGGTGCCGTAGAAGTTGCCCCACTCACGCCGCTCGATGGTCATGAGATTCGCTGGCGTGGTCTGGTCCTTGAGCCACTCGCCGACGATCCAGGTGAAGTCGTTGCCGTTCAGGTCACGGTTGCCGACCTTGATCAGCTCGCGGGTCATGAACTCCGGGCCTTGGTCCGGCACCGGCAGGCCGGCGCTTTTCAGGCGCTCGCGGGGCACTTCTTCCTTCTGCACCACTTCGCCGATGACGATATGGTTTGCCTGGCCCGGCACGCTGTAGTTGGCCTGGATCAGGTCGGCCGGCCAGAAGTGGCCCAGGCCACGCACGGCAATCACCGCCAGCAACCCAATAGTCATGATGACCGCGATGGACACCGCGCCACCGCTGATCCAGACACCGGGGGCGCCGCTCTTGAACCATCCATTCAGGGAGTTCTGTTTCACAGACTTCTACCTTTCTTAAAGCGAAGAGTATTTCTTGCGCAGACGCTGACGGATCAGCTCGGCGAGGGTGTTCATGATGAAAGTGAACAGCAGCAGTACCAGCGCCGAGAGGAACAGTACGCGGTAGTGACTGCCACCCACTTCCGACTCGGGCATTTCCACCGCGACGTTGGCCGCCAGTGTGCGCAGGCCTTCGAACAGGTTCATCTCCATCACCGGGGTGTTACCGGTGGCCATCAACACGATCATGGTCTCACCGACAGCACGGCCCATGCCGATCATCAGCGCCGAGAAGATGCCCGGGCTGGCGGTGAGGATGACCACGCGGGTCATGGTCTGCCACGGCGTGGCGCCCAGGGCCAGGGAACCCAGGGTCAGGCCGCGTGGCACGCTGAACACGGCGTCTTCGGCGATGGAGTAGATGTTCGGGATCACCGCGAAACCCATGGCCAGGCCGACCACCAGGGCATTGCGCTGGTCGTAGGTGATACCCAGGTCGTGGGAGATCCACATGCGCATGTCGCCGCCGAAGAACCAGGTTTCCAGGTACGGGCTCATGTACAACGAGAGCCAGCCCACGAACAGGATCACCGGGATCAAAATCGCGCTTTCCCAGCCATCCGGTACACGCAGGCGCAGGGATTCAGGCAAGCGGCTGAAGATGAAGCCGGCCACCAGGATGCCGATCGGCAACAGCATCAACAGGCTGAAAATCCCCGGTAGATGCCCTTCCACATACGGCGCCAGGAACAGGCCGGCGAAGAAGCCGAGGATCACCGTCGGCATCGCTTCCATCAGTTCGATTACCGGCTTGACCTTGCGGCGCAGGCTCGGGGCCATGAAATAGGCGGTATAGATTGCGGCGGCAACGGCCAGTGGCGCGGCCAGCAGCATGGCGTAGAACGCGGCCTTCAAGGTGCCGAAGGTCAGCGGGGCCAGGCTCATCTTGGGTTCGAAGTCGGTGTTGGCGGCGGTCGACTGCCAGACGTATTTAGGCTCGTCGTAGTTTTCGTACCAGACCTTGCTCCACAGCGCGCTCCAGGACACTTCCGGGTGCGGGTTGTCGAGCATCAGTGGTTGCAGCTTGCCGCCCGCCTCCACGATCACGCGGTTGGCTCGTGGTGACAGGCCGAACACGCCCTGGCCGTCGACCACCGGGTCCACCAGCAAAGTGCGGTGAGCGGTGCTGTGGAATACGCCGAACTTGCCGGACGCGTCGAGGGCGGTGAAGCCTTTGCGGCGCTCTTCGGCGGTGATTTCAATGATCGGCGTGGCGCCCATCTGGAAGGTACGGATCTGCTTGAAGCGCTGCTCGCCATCCGGGTCGCGGGCCATGAACCACTGGGCCAGGCCGCCCTTGGAGTTACCGATGATCAGCGAGATACCGCCCACCAGCTGGGTGCTCGCGGTGACTTCAGCATTGCCATCTTCCAGCAGTTTGTAGCGTCCATTGAGGCTCTTGTCGCGCAGGCTGAACACATCGGCCAAAGCACGGCCGTTGATCACGTACAGCCATTGCTGACGCGGGTCGATGAAGATCGCCTTCACCGGCTCGGTCATTTGCGGCAGCTCGATACGCTTCTGCTCGCTGGTGACTTCGCCGGTCATCATGTTTTCTTCGCGGCTCAGGGACAGCACGTTCAAGTGCGAACCGGCGGAGCCTGCCACCACCAGGGAGGAGTCCGTGGCGTTGAGGGCCACGTGTTCCAGCGGGCGGCCGGCGTCATCCAGCACGATCGGCGTTTCACCGTAGGGGTATTCGATCGCGGGGGTGATGGTTTTCTTGCCGTCCGGGTAGGACACCTTATAGGTGTGGCGGAACACCAGGGACTGGCCGTTGGACAGACCGAGGATCACCAGCGGGCTGCCGGGTTGGTCTTCGCCGATAGAAGCAACACTGGTGCCGGCGGGCAGGGGCAGGTCGACACGCTTGAGTTCGGCACCGGTCTCGACATTAAAGAACAGCGCCTGGCCCTTGTCGGAAACCCGCATGGCGACTTGGTTCTGTTCTTCGAGGGAGATCATCAGCGGCTTGCCGGCGTCCTGGATCCAGGCCGGGGTCAGGGCGTCTTCCTTGGTCAACGAGGCGCCCTGGAACAGTGGCGCGACCACATAAGCCAGGAAGAAGAAAATCAGGGTGATGGCGCCGAGGACGGCGAGGCCGCCGACCAGCACGTACCAACGGGTCAGGCGATCCTTGAGCGCGCGAATGCGGCGCTTGCGTTGCAACTCAGGCGTATTGAAGTCAATGCGCTTGGGGGGAGAAGTCGTCGTCATGGTGGAATTGGCCAGATCATTCATGCGCACACCCTAGCGATCCTGTATGACAGAAAGATGACAGTGCAGTGACGCAACAAATCCGCCGCGAAGCAAGGCTGGCAGCGGACTAGAAAATTCGGATGCGGGGCCGGTACGCCGGCCCCGCAGAGGCAATCAGTTGCCTTCTTTCAGACCCAGGTCAGCCAGGGCCTTGGCGGCGACTTTGGCTGGCAGTGGGATGTAGCCGTCTTTCACGACAACTTCCTGGCCCTGTTTGGACAGAACCAGCTTCACGAACTCGGCTTCCAGCGGGGCCAGAGGCTTGTTCGGAGCTTTGTTGACGTACACGTAGAGGAAGCGCGACAGCGGGTATTTGCCGTTCAGGGCGTTTTCTTCGCTGTCTTCGATGAAGTCAGTGCTGCCTTTCTTGGCCAGGGCCACGGTCTTCACGCTGGCGGTCTTGTAGCCGATGCCCGAGTAACCGATGCCGTTCAGCGAGGAGCTGATCGACTGCACGACCGACGCCGAGCCGGGTTGTTCGTTCACGTTTGGCTTGTAGTCACCTTTGCACAGGGCTTCTTCCTTGAAGTAGCCGTAGGTGCCGGACACCGAGTTGCGACCGAACAGTTGCACCGGCTTGTTGGCCAGATCGCCGGTCACACCCAGGTCGCCCCAGGTTTTCACGTCGGCTTTGCCACCGCACAGGCGAGTCGAGGAGAAAATCGCGTCGACTTGTTCCATGGTCAGGTGCTGGATCGGGTTGTCCTTGTGCACGAACACCGCCAGGGCATCCACGGCAACCGGAATCGCGGTTGGCTTGTAGCCGTACTTCTGCTCGAAGGCCGCCAGTTCGGTGTCCTTCATCTTGCGGCTCATCGGGCCCAGGTTGGAGGTGCCTTCAGTCAGCGCAGGTGGCGCGGTGGCCGAGCCGGCAGCTTGAATCTGGATGTTGACGTTCGGGTATTCCTTTTTGTAACCCTCGGCCCACAGGGTCATCAGGTTAGCCAGGGTATCGGAACCAACGCTGGACAAGTTGCCCGACACACCAGTGGTCTTGACGTACGCCGGGATTGCCGGATCAACACCAGCGGCCACCGCGTTGGCGGTCGCAACGCCAGCAGCGACAAAAGTCATTGCCGCCATCAAACGTTTCAGTTTCATGCCTTGCTCCTAGCAGATTGGGATAATTGGATCGGGGCCAAGTATCGGGAGGCCGTGTGAACACTCTATGTCTGGAATGTGACAATTAGATGAAAGGCCACTATTCAACGACAACACAAAAAAGCGCGCAGGCACGGGGCCTGGGAGGGAGAGGTGAAGGCTTGGAAATACGTTGAAACGTGATCGTTCCCAGGGCTGGGAACGATCATCACCCATGGCTTAGCGCGAACGCTTCCACAGATACCTACCCACCACCATCCCCATCAAGCACAGGGCGGCAACGTAGTAGGCCGGGCCCATCGGGCTCTCCTTCATCAGCAGCGACACCGCCAGCGGCGTCAGCCCGCCGAATACGGCGTAGGCCACGTTGTAAGAGAACGACAGACCGCTGAAACGCACCACGGGCGGGAAAGCCTTGACCATCACGTAGGGCACCACGCCGATGGTGCCCACAAAGAGGCCGGTCAGTGCGTACAGCGGGAACAGCCAGTCTGGGTGGGCCATGAGGCTGTGATACAGCGTCCAGGATGTGGCCAGCAACAGTGCGCAACCAGCGACCAGCACACGGCCCGCGCCGAAGCGGTCGGCCAGGGCGCCCGAAGCGATGCAGCCGAGGCTGAGGGTGACGATGGCCAGACTGTTGGCCTGCAGCGCAACGGTCGGGCTGAAGTGGTAGACGGTTTGCAGCACAGTCGGGGTCATCAGGATCACCACCACGACACCAGCGGACAGCAACCAGGTCAGCAACATCGACAAGACGATGGCGCCACGGTGGTCGCGCAGCACCGCGCGCAATGGCAGCTCAGCGGCCAGGGTCTTGCGTTGCTGCATCTCGGCGAAGATCGGCGTTTCATGCAACCAGCGGCGCAGGTACACCGACAGCAGGCCGAATACACCGCCGAGCAGGAACGGGATACGCCAGGCGAAATCCGAGACCTGCTCAGGGCTATAGATAGTATTGATGGCGGTGGCCACCAGCGACCCCAGCAGGATCCCGGCGGTAAGGCCGCTGGTCAGGGTGCCGCAGGCATAGCCGATATGCCGTGGCGGTACGTGTTCGGAGACGAACACCCACGCGCCTGGCACTTCACCGCCGATCGCCGCGCCCTGGATGATGCGCATCAGCAGCAACAGTACCGGTGCCCACAGGCCGATCTGCGCGTAGGTCGGCAGCAGGCCCATGATCAGGGTCGGCACGGCCATCATGAAGATGCTCAGGGTGAACATTTTCTTGCGGCCCAGCAGGTCGCCGAAGTGCGCCATGATGATGCCGCCCAAGGGGCGCGCGAGGTAACCGGCGGCAAAGATGCCGAAGGTCTGCATCATGCGCAGCCATTCGGGCATGTCGACCGGGAAGAAGAGTTTTCCGACCACGGTGGCGAAAAACACGAAAATGATGAAATCATAAAACTCCAACGCCCCGCCCAAGGCAGACAGCGACAGGGTTTTGTAGTCGTTGCGGGTCAGCGGGCGCGACGGTTGCGCACTGCTTGCGGGCACGGAGGACATGGCAAGGCTTCTCTTATAGTAGTCGGGACGGCAAGCCCGGGACTTGCGGCAGGCTTGGCAAGATAGCAAATCGCTCGAAAAAGCACAGCGTTGAGCGAATAACAGTTCAACAGCGCGAAATATTCCGCATTTTTACGCTTTATCTGCGCACAGAAGCACAGTTGCCGGAAAAAGCCGCGATACAGCCGTTATTTGCCGACCAAATGAGCGCCCAGAGGTCGTCGTGGCGCCGGGGTCTCGATATACTCGGCCCGTGCAAGCGCAAGACCCCCAGTCTTGAGGGGCTGCTGTGCCAAAACGTCGTTGGGCACCCACCAGCCGATTTGGCAGAGTTTCCCTTTAGTACGCCTTACGAGAAACGCATCACGCGGTGTATGTTGGTGCTGAAACGTTTTTTTCGAAGACGGCTATCCACTTGAAATACCCATGAAGCGTTACGGGTCAGAGGCACCCTTGGCATGATCGAACTCGAACAAGAAGATCCTATCCCGCAAGGCGATCTCGCCCTGCAAATCACCGCCCTGCCGCGTGAAACCAACGGTTTCGGCGATATCTTCGGCGGTTGGCTGGTCGCGCAGATGGACCTGGCCGGCACCGCGATGGCCAGCAAGGTTGCAGGCGGGCGTGTCGCCACGGTGGCCATTGATCGCATGGCGTTCCTGGTGCCGGTGGCCGTCGGCGCGCAGTTGTCCTTCTATACCCAGGCTCTGGAAATCGGCCGCAGCTCGATCCAGATGATGGTCGAAGTGTGGAGCGACGACCCGCTGTCCAGCGAATGGCGCAAGGTGACCGAGGCGGTATTTGTATTCGTCGCCATCGACGGCAGCGGCCGCACGCGCTCGGTTCCATCGCGCGCACGTTAAACCTCGCCGGGTTTTGACGGTCAACTGCCCCACTGCCTGCTATTGAGAGTGCTTTGTTATGCCGACGCCCCACGTTGAAACCGTGAAAATCGACGAGCTGGACTGCTGGCGCATCCGCCACAACGGCGCGGAACTGATGGTGGCCCAACAGGGCGCGCATATATTCAGTTACCAGCGCGACGGCGAGCAGCCGCTGATCTGGCCGAACCCTGAAGCGGTGTTCAAGCAGGGCAAGGGCATTCGCACCGGCGTACCGGTGTGCTGGCCGTGGTTTGGCGTGTTCGACCGCAACCCGCAGAGCGTCAAGGCGATGCGCCAGAGCGACCAGCCGGCCGGCGCCCACGGTTTTGTGCGTACGGCACTCTGGGAATTGGCTGCGACGGAACTCGAAGGCCATGCGCTACGGGTGGATTTGCTACTGCCGGTGCCGACGGGCGGTTTTCCGGGCTGGCCGCACCAGGTCGACCTGAAACTGAGCCTGCTGCTGGACGATCAGTTGCATATCCGCCTGACCAGTCATAACCGTGGCGCTGACACCGTAACCCTCAGCCAGGCGCTGCACACCTACTTTGCGGTGAGCGATGTGCGCAATGTAGAGGTCGATGGGCTGGACGGCGTGACGTATATCGATACCGCGGACGGCTGGGCCGAGAAGGTGCAATCCGGCCAGCTGCGCTTCACTGCCGAGACCGATCGCATCTACCTCGATACGCCGTCCCAGTTGAACATCGTCGACACAGACTGGCAGCGCCGCATCCAGCTCACTGCCGAGGGCTCAAAGTCGACGGTGATCTGGAACCCCTGGACCGAACGTGCCAAGGCGTTTGATGACATGGCCGATGATGGCTGGCCGGGCATGCTGTGCATCGAGACGGCGAATGTGCTGGACGATGTGGTGAGCCTGGCGCCCGGCGAAAGCCACACCTTGGGTGTGAGGATCAGCGCTGTCGCCCTGTAAGAACGCCAATCAAAATGTGGGAGGGGGCTTGCCCCCGATAGCAGTGGATCAGTCAGCACAACGGCTACTGGTAGACCGCTATCGGGGGCAAGCCCCCTCCCACATTGGTTATATGTTGCCCTTTAAAGATCGGATTCCTTGACCACCCGCACTTTCCCCGCATCCAGCGCATAGGCCGCATCGGCAAGATCGTTATTGACCTTCTCCACCTTCAACGTGCCCGTGACCCACAGCGGCGTGTAGATATCATCCAGCTTCAGCCCCTTGGGATAGCGCACCAACACCAGTTGGTTCGGCGGCGGAGGCGGAACGTGGATGCACGCGCCTGGGTACGGCACCAGGAAAAACAACGTGCTGCGGCCTTTGGTATCAGTTTCCAACGGCACCGGATAGCCGCCGATGCGGATGTCCTTGCCATTCATGGCCGCCACGGTCTTGGTTGAGTACATCACCGCCGGCAAGCCCTTGCTCTGCTTCAGGCCACCCTTGTCGGTGAATGTGCCTTGGGCTTCGGGAGAGTTGTGGTCGATCTCGGGCATGGCTTCGAGGGCTTTTTGATCCGACAGCGGCATCAGGTCGAGCCAGTCGGTTTCCGGCAGTTCGCCAGCGTGCGCCAGGCCAGGGCCCAGCAGGAGGAGTGTTAACAAAAGACGGCGCATGGAGAGGCTCGACAAGTACAGGTGGCGAGCATTCTAGCTCCCTGCGCCTGCGCAGCGCAGAGAGCTTCGTCGCTTAGATCATTTCTTTTTCAGCAGGCCGTAGATCACCAGCAGCACGATGGCGCCGATCAGCGCGCCGAGGAAGCCGGCGCCCTGGCCTGCCTGGTAGATGCCCAGGGCCTGGCCACCGTAAGTGGCGACCAACGAACCTGCGATGCCCAGCAGGATGGTCATGATCCAGCCCATGCTGTCGTCGCCTGGTTTCAGGAAACGCGCGAGCAGGCCGACGATCAAGCCGATAAAGATGGTTCCGATGATACCCATGGCATTTCCCTCTGAATGTAGGTGAGCTATGCCAAAGCCTAGTCAGGCTTTGGCATCCTGCAATCAGAGAGACGACGGTCACCAATGGTTCCCGTCGGACTTGCCTTATTGCTCGGCGATCAGCGCTTCAACCTTGAGGATCTGCGCTTGCAGCGTCGCGCGGTCCTTGCAGCGCAGGTTGGCGTGACCGACCTTGCGCCCGGCCTTGAAGGCCTTGCCATAGTGATGCAGGTGGCAGTCGTCGATGGCGATGACTTTTTCCACGGGTGGCACCACACCGATGAAGTTGAGCATGGCGCTCTCACCGACCTTGGCCGTGGAGCCCAACGGCAAGCCCGCCACCGCCCGCAGGTGGTTTTCGAACTGGCTGCACTCGGCGCCTTCGGTGGTCCAGTGCCCGGAGTTGTGTACGCGTGGGGCGATTTCGTTGGCCTTGAGGCCACCGTCGACTTCAAAGAACTCGAACGCCATCACGCCGACGTAATCCAGCTGCTTGAGCACACGGCTGGAATAGTCTTCGGCCAGGGCCTGCAACGGGTGATCGGTACTGGCCACGGACAGCTTGAGGATGCCGCTGTCGTGGGTGTTGTGCACCAACGGGTAGAAGCGGGTTTCGCCATCACGGGCACGCACGGCGATCAGCGAGACTTCACCGGTGAACGGTACGAAACCTTCCAGCAGGCAGGCGACGCTGCCCAGCTCGGCAAAGGTGCCGACCACATCGGCAGCGGTGCGCAGGACTTTCTGGCCCTTGCCGTCATAACCCAGGGTACGGGTTTTCAGCACAGCCGGCAGGCCAATGCTGGCGACGGCGGCATCCAGGTCCGCCTGGGACTGGATATCGGCGAAGGCCGGGGTCGGAATGCCCAGGTCCTTGAACATGCTCTTCTCGAACCAGCGGTCGCGGGCGATGCGCAGGGCTTCGGCGCTCGGGTACACCGGGACGAACTGCGACAGGAACGCGACGGTTTCGGCCGGGACGCTTTCGAATTCGAAGGTCACCAGGTCGACTTCGTCGGCCAGTTGGCGCAGGTGGTCCGGGTCGCTGTAGTCAGCGCGCAAGTGCTCACCCAAGGCCGCCGCGCAGGCGTCCGGCGCCGGGTCCAGGAAAGCGAAGTCCATCCCCAGCGGGGTTCCCGCCAAGGCCAGCATGCGGCCCAGTTGGCCGCCACCGATTACACCGATTTTCATCGTCAACCACCTCAGGCGATGCGTGGGTCTGGATTGTCCAGCACGCTGTCTGTCTGTTCAGCACGGAATTTTTTCAGCACCGCGTGGAACTGCGGGTGCTTGGCGCCCAGGATGCTGGCGGACAGCAGGGCGGCGTTGATCGCGCCGGCCTTGCCAATCGCCAGGGTCGCCACCGGGATGCCGGCCGGCATTTGCACGATGGACAACAGCGAATCCACGCCCGAGAGCATCGCCGACTGCACCGGCACACCGAGCACCGGCAGGTGGGTCTTGGCCGCACACATGCCCGGCAGGTGCGCTGCACCACCGGCACCGGCGATGATCACCTCGATGCCACGGGATTCTGCTTCATCGGCATACTGGAACAGCAAATCCGGAGTGCGGTGGGCGGAGACCACTTTCACTTCGTAGGGAATGCCGAGTTTTTCCAGCATATCGGCGGTGTGGCTAAGGGTGGACCAATCGGACTTGGAGCCCATGATCACGCCAACCAATGCACTCATCGTCGTGCCTCTTCTCTCTGGGCGCCCGCAGGCGCGTCAAAAAACAACAAGCCACGCGGGAAATCCGGCGTGGCTTGGTGTACGAATTAAGGCCGGTTGGACCGGCCGAAGGCCGCGCAGTATACCGTAATAATCCAGATAAACAGCCCCTGGGATGACCATCTGTCTTAAGCGCCAAAGCGGCAGATTTACTGACTTGCAGGTCAACCCGGCGGACTTTCAAGAACATGGAAACTTCACCCCGCCAACATCGAATGCCACTACCGCATTTGCCTATGACACCGACAGGCAATGGCAGGACCCAGCCTTATCGTGGGCAGCGACACACCCCACTGACTTCCCCAAGGACAAGGACTGCCCCATGCCTGCATCGGTCGAGTATTACCGCACCCTACCCGCGCCCCACGACATCCTCAACCTGACACCGCCCGAAACGGCCACATTGCTGAGGTCGCTGAACAAAAACGTCACTTACACCCTTGGTCATATGCCAACCCGTCCAGTCAGTGCGCTTAAGCTGCTGACCCAGGTACTCACGCACTCCCTGCCCACGCCCGAACTGGACTGCATCTTCTTCGCCTGCCCGCCATCGGACGCTACCCCGCAACAAACCTTGTACGAGCTCTACCACAACCTCGTTCTGTTCAACGCGCTGCCCTCGACCTACGACGCCAGTACGGCAGTGTTCTACACCCCCGGAGCAGACGCCTTGCAAGCCCTGCCGTCCGACTGCCAGACGCGATTAAAGATAGCCCTGCAGAACCTCCAGGGTATCGAGTTCTACCTGAGTGACCTCGCCGACTTCTGGCAAGCCCAGCACCCCTACGCCGACATGACCAACCAGGCGTACGTGGCCCGAGCCTTCGCGGCCCAACTTCAGTGTGCGGCATCGCTCAGGCTGGCAGATGGTTCGCTGGACCATGAAAGTGTCGCGTTGATCACGCTTCTGGCGTCGCCTGGGCATATTTCCGGTTGCCATCTCTACCGCATCGCGTTTCAGGATGAAGAACAACAGGCGCACATCCCTCTGTACGGCGCCTTCCTGATGACCCGCACTCCTGCCAGCGCAGTACCCGGTCAAAACCCCTGTGTCCTTTACGTGCCCGGGCTCAAGTTGCAGGCGTTCTACTCGCCGGCCCTGCTCAGGGCCCACCTGATTGCCGAGTTGAGCGAGACCAGCCTCCACCGTCTGCTGCCGTGTATCGACCGCAATCAACTCCAGCGCTTGGAAGAGCTGGCCAGGCACGGGCTGCGGGACGATCACGTCAGCCTGTCACCGATGGTGTTCAGCCCGCACTTCTATGAGGACGTGACCCTGGCGCTGATCAACCAGCAACGCCGAGACATCCGGCACGCGTGGGTATGGGCGCAGCCTCGGCATTTCCAGGAGGCCAATTGGATCAACCGTCACATCGAGGCCGCCTCGGACCTCAGGTCATTGATGACCCTTGAAAGCACCTTCAAAGACCACACGACACCCGCCATCGCGGCGTTTGAACGAAAACTGCCGCCCCGCCCAGCGCCCATTCCTGAACCTGCCGCGCCGAAGCCGATCAACCTGAACGTCTACATCCATCGTGATTTGCACGGCGATAGCCGGCTGTCGTCCCTGCGCGAAGATTATTTTTCCTGGCTGCAAACCGAGCTGGAAGACCTGTCCGGCCGGACAGTCATGATCACCTTCCATCAGGAAACCGGGCCAGTTGCTTTAATCGATTTCAATTACAAAGGGGACGAACAAAAGAGAAGCTCTGCCTGGAAAAAAACGGTGCTCCAGTACCTGCAAAACCTTTCGACCACCCATTCACCGCTTGACCTGTACCTACTGCTGACAGGTGACAACATCAACAGTAGAGTCGCCGGCATTGCTAATGTGCGTGGAAGCTTCGGCATTGCCGCGACAACGTCATACCGCATCGCAGCCCATGAAGTCGGGCATATGCTCGGCGCGCTGCATAAAGACGGCGACAATATTTTCAATGGCTGGTGGCACGAAACCCTGATGAAGAATCGTGACTTTTTCTCGTTCCTGAGGGGCAACGCCTACCGGTTCAGCGACAAGAACCGGGACAATATCCGCACCTACCTGAGCCAGTTCGATTGACGGACGGCTATACGGCGGGGCTCGCCGCCCCGCCTTCGAGCTTGCGCCACAGCAACCGCACGTTCGCCTTGCGTACCAAGGCACAGCGGTACAGGCGGATTTCCAGCGGCACATGCCATTGCGGCCCGCCGCACACCACCAGCTCACCCCGCGCCAGCTCGGCGCGCACGCTCAACTGCGGCACCCAGGCGATGCCCAGGCCTTCCAGGGCCATGCTCTTGAGGCTGTCGGCCATGGCGGTTTCGTACACGGTGGTAAAGCGCAGCGCTCGCTGGCGCAGCAGCAAATTCACCGAGCGACCGAGAAACGCGCCGGCGCTGTAGGCCAGCAATGGCACGCTGCCCTCGCCTTCCAGGTCGAACAGCGGTTTGCCGTCGGCGTCGGCGGCACACACCGGGAGCATTTCGGTGTTGCCCAGGTGCAACGACGGGAAGATTTCCGAATCCATCTGCATCGCGGCGTCGGGGTCGTAGAACGCCAGCATCAAGTCACAACCGCCTTCGCGTAGCGCATGCACGGCGTCGCCAACGTTGGTAGCCACCAGCCGGGTGGCGATGTTCAGGCCTTCGTTGCGCAGTTGCGCGATCCAGCGCGGAAAGAAGCCCAAGGCCAGGGAATGCGCCGCCGCCACTTGCATGACCTCGCCCTGCCCGCCTTCCAGGTGATGCAAATGGCGCAGCACTTCACCGAGCTGCTCGACCACGGTGCGCGCGGTGACCAGGAACAACTGGCCCGCCGCCGTCAGCTCCACCGGCGTGCGCGAGCGGTTGACCAGGGTCAGGCCCAACGCGGCCTCCAAGCTGCGGATGCGTCGGCTGAACGCCGGCTGGGTGACGAAGCGCCGCTCCGCTGCCTGGGAAAAACTGCGGGTCGCCGCCAAGGCGCTGAAGTCTTCCAGCCATTTGCTCTCAAGGTTCATTACTGCCTCCCGTGGGTACGCACCATTTTGGCACACACGCCCGCCATGATAACCGGGTCACACTCACATTATGCCGTTTGTGCATAGGCCAGTGCTTAACAGCATTGGCCCAAAAAGTTCTACAAGCCTAGCATTCGCAGCGTTCCGGCCAGTTCCGGGTCCATATCGAGATGATTTCCGTCATGTCCTCCGCTGCATCTTTCCGTACCGAAAAAGACCTGCTTGGCGTACTCGAAGTACCGGCTCAAGCGTATTACGGCATCCAGACCCTGCGAGCGGTGAACAACTTCCGCCTCTCGGGCGTTCCGATTTCGCATTACCCGAAATTGGTGGTCGGTCTGGCAATGGTCAAGCAAGCGGCGGCTGACGCCAACCGCGAGTTGGGCCAGCTCAGCGAAGCCAAGCACGCTGCCATCAGCGAAGCCTGTGCCCGTCTGATCCGCGGCGATTTCCACGAAGAGTTCGTGGTGGACATGATTCAAGGCGGCGCTGGCACTTCAACCAACATGAATGCCAACGAAGTCATCGCCAACATCGCGTTGGAGGCCATGGGCCACAACAAGGGCGAGTACCAATACCTGCACCCGAACAACGACGTGAACATGGCGCAGTCGACCAACGACGCCTACCCGACCGCGATCCGCCTGGGTCTGCTGCTGGGCCATGACGCGCTGCTGGCCAGCCTCGACAGCCTGATCCAGGCGTTCGCCGCCAAAGGCGTCGAATTCAGCCATGTGCTGAAAATGGGCCGCACCCAATTGCAAGACGCCGTGCCGATGACCCTCGGCCAGGAATTCCGCGCCTTCGCCACCACCCTGGGGGAAGACCTGGCGCGCCTGAAAACCCTGGCGCCTGAGTTGCTGACCGAAGTGAACCTGGGCGGCACCGCCATCGGTACCGGCATCAACGCCGACCCGCGCTACCAGGCCCTGGCCGTACAGCGCCTGGCGGTGATCAGCGGCCAGCCGGTCGTGCCGGCTGCCGACCTGATCGAAGCCACCTCCGACATGGGCGCCTTCGTGCTGTTCTCCGGCATGCTCAAGCGCACCGCGGTGAAGCTGTCGAAGATCTGCAACGACCTGCGCCTGCTGTCCAGCGGCCCACGCACCGGCATCAACGAGATCAACCTGCCGGCACGCCAGCCAGGCAGCTCGATCATGCCCGGCAAGGTCAACCCGGTCATCCCGGAAGCCGTGAACCAAGTGGCGTTCCAGGTCATCGGTAACGACCTGGCCCTGACCATGGCGGCCGAAGGCGGCCAGTTGCAACTGAACGTGATGGAGCCGCTGATCGCGTTCAAGATCTTCGACTCGATCCGCCTGCTGCAACGCGCCATGGACATGCTGCGCGAGCACTGCATCGTCGGCATCACCGCCAACGAAGCCCGCTGCCGCGAACTGGTGGAGCACTCCATCGGCCTGGTCACTGCGCTGAACCCGTACATCGGCTATGAAAACGCCACCCGCATCGCCCGTATCGCCCTCGAAAGCGGGCGTGGCGTGCTGGAGTTGGTGCGCGAAGAAGGCTTGCTCGACGACGCCATGCTCGACGACATCCTGCGCCCCGAAAACATGATTGCCCCACGCTTGGTCCCGCTGAAGGCCTAAGCGTTTGTTGCACCGCTCACCAGGTTGAGGGACTAGACACCTCTCACCTTTTGAGGGCCTGAAGGCTCGTTCTTCAGGCCCTTTTTTTTGCCCCGAGGTTGTGAAATGAAGCCTATAAAAACGCCAATATCGCTCTGTAAGTCCACCACCCAGCTGAAACCTTTAATCGCCCCGAGCAGACGGATCACGTTCGCCTAGGTATAGTGCCGCCCCTCTTCGCGTCAGAGATCGTCGGTAACGAGGTCCTGGACAGCGCGAAACCGCATGAATAACAACACCCGCAAAAGGATTGGGGTCGAAGCGTCGTGCACTGCCTGGTGCTGAGCGATAGCGTCGAACCGTCCTGCGTTTGCCATTAGAAAAATCAGCGAGGAACACTCCATGCTCGAAGTCATCAACGACTTCCTCTCAGGGAAAGTACTGATCGTGCTCATTGTCGGGCTCGGCGGTTATTTCACGATTCGCTCGCGTTTCGTACAACTGCGTCACTTCTTCCACATGTTTTCGGTATTTCGCGACAGCCTGAAAAACAGCTCCGATCAGCTCAGCTCCTTCCAGGCGCTGATGCTCAGCCTGGCCGGCCGCGTGGGTGCCGGCAACATTGCCGGTGTCGGTATTGCCGTGACACTGGGTGGCCCGGGCGCCGTGTTCTGGATGTGGGTCACCGCGCTGGTGGGCATGTCGTCGAGCTTCATCGAGTGCTCCCTCGGCCAGTTGTACAAGCGCACTGACGCCGAGGGCACCTTCCGTGGCGGCCCGGCCTATTACATCCAGCACGGTTTGCACAAGCGCTGGCTGGGCATGGTCATGGCGTTCCTGTTGCTGGTGACCTTCGGTTTCGCTTTCAACGGCCTGCAAGCCCACGCCGTGACCCACTCGCTGAACAACGCCTTCGGCCTGGACACCACCTACACCGGCCTGGCCCTGGCGGTACTGCTGGGCCTGGTGTTCATCGGCGGGATCAAGCGCATCGCCTCGATTGCCGACCTGCTGGTGCCGGTCAAGACCCTGGTCTACATCGCCGTAACCCTCTATGTGATCGTGCTGCAATTCGACCATGTGCCGGCCATGCTCGCGACCATCGTCAAGAGCGCCTTCGGCCTCGACCAGGCCTTCGGTGGCCTGGTGGGCAGCGCGATCATCATGGGTGTGAAGCGCGGCGTGTTCGCCAACGAAGCCGGCCTGGGCAGTGCGCCTAACGTGGCAGCAGTAGCCTCGGTTGAGCACCCGATCGCCCAGGGCGTGGTCCAGGCGTTCAGCGTGTTCCTCGATACCTTCGTGATCTGCACCTGTACCGCACTGCTGATCCTGCTTTCCGGTTTCTACACCCCGGGCTTTGAAGGCGACGGCATTGCCCTGACCCAGAACTCCCTGGCGGCGGTGGTCGGCGACTGGGGCCGCATGTTCATCTCGGTGGCCCTGGCGTTGTTCGTGTTCACCTCGATCATGTACAACTACTACCTGGGCGAGAGCAACCTGCGCTTCCTGGTGGGCAACAACCGCAAGGTGCTGATGGGCTACCGCGCACTGGTGCTGGTGCTGATCTTCTGGGGTTCCATCGAGAACCTGAGCACCGTGTTCGCCTTTGCCGACATCACCATGACCCTGCTGGCGTTCGTCAACCTGTTCGCCCTGGCGTTCCTGTTCAAGATCGCCATGCGTATCCTCAACGACTACGACAACCAGCGCGCAGCGGGCATCAAGACCCCAGTGTTCGACTCCAGCCAGTTCCCTGACCTGGACCTGGACCGCAAGGCCTGGCCGGCCAACCCGGTCAAGCCTGAGCCAGGTGCTCAAGCAAGCGCTGAACTGAACGCCCAAGCGCAACGCTGAGCGTAGATAGATGACACGCCGCCCGGCCTTGGGCATGCTCTGGGCCCGGCGGCGTTTTTCGTTCAGGAGAAAATTCGATGTCCCCAGCTAACAACGTGATGGTGCTTTATACCGGTGGCACCATCGGCATGCAGGCCAGTGCCAACGGCCTGGCGCCTGCGTCCGGTTTTGAAGCACGCATGCGCGAACAGCTTGCCGACGTGCAAGTGCCCGCCTGGTGCTTTCGGGAAATGTCGCCGCTGATCGACAGCGCCAATATGACCCCCGCCTACTGGCAACGCCTGCACGCCGCCGTGGTCGAAGCCGTGGACAACGGCTGCGACGCCGTACTGATCCTGCACGGCACTGACACGCTGGCCTACAGCGCCGCCGCCATGAGCTTCCAACTGCTCGGCCTGCCGGCGCCGGTGGTGTTCACCGGCTCCATGCTGCCCGCCGGCGTGCCCGACAGCGATGCCTGGGAGAACGTCAGCGGTGCCTTGGCGGCACTGGGCGAAGGCCTGGCGCCAGGTGTGCAGTTGTTCTTCCACGGCGCACTGATGGCGCCGACCCGCTGCGCGAAAATCCGCAGCTTCGGTCGCCATCCGTTTGCAGCCCTGCAGCGCAATGGCGGCGTCGCCCAGGCCGAAATGATTCCGGCCGCCCTGCATTACCGCCAGCCCAAAGCCGTGGCCAACGTAGGCGTGCTGCCGCTGGTGCCGGGTATCGCCGCTGGGCAACTGGATGCACTGATCGACAGCGGTATCCAGGCGCTGGTGCTGGAATGCTTCGGCAGCGGCACCGGGCCGAGCGACAACCCGGCGTTCCTGGCCAGCCTCCAACGAGCACAGGATCAAGGCGTGGTGGTGGTGGCGATCACCCAATGCCATGAAGGCGGCGTGGAACTGGATGTGTATGAAGCGGGCAGCCGCTTGCGCGGCGTCGGCGTGTTGTCCGGTGGCGGCATGACCCGCGAAGCGGTGTTCGGCAAGCTCAATGCACTGCTCGGTGCCGGGCTCGACACCGCTGAGGTTCGCCGCCTGGTGGAACTCGACCTGTGTGGCGAGCTGAGCTGATCGGCCTGTAACTTGCTTCCCTTCCAGCCATCCCCTGGCTGGAAGCACCCCATGCTGCACTCCCACCTGACCACCCTCAACGCCGTATCCCTGGTGCTCAACGCCTTCAAGGCCGAAGGCTTGCCGGCCCAGGAACTGCTGGCCGGCAGCGGCATCTGTGCGGCGGACTTGAGCCGCGCCGACACGCGCATCACCACCAACCAGGAGATGCGCGTGTGCGCCAATGCCGTGGCGCGGCGCCGGGATATCGGCCTTGAACTGGGCCGGCAGATGCATGTATCGGCCTATGGCATGCTCGGCTATGCCCTGCTCACCAGTGCCACCTTTGGTGACGCCTTGCGCCTGGCGTTGCACTACCCGGCGCTGTTGGGAACACTTTTCGAGTTGAGCCTGGAGGAAGACGGCCAGCGCGTGTGGTTCACCGCCGGTGATTATCGAGAAGACCCGGCGCTTGAACGGTTCAATGTCGAACTGTGCCTGGCCTCGCTGAAGGTCATCTGCGACGACCTGCTGGGCCAGCCACTGCCACTGCTCGGCGCACGCTTCGAGCACGCCGCCCCGGACTACCGCGCGCGCTATACCGAAAGCTTCCCTTGCCCGTTGCAGTTCCAGGCCACCGCCAACGCATTTGCCTTCGACCGGCACTGGCTCGAACAGCCACTGCCGCTGGCAGACACCGTCACCCACCAGGCCATGGCCGAGCGCTGCCGCAAGCAGAACCTGGAGTTCACCGGGCGCCAGGCCTGGCTGGGCAGGATTCGCCAGTTGCTCACCGCGCAACTCAACGCCGCGCCGGGCCTGGAAGGCCTGGCCATGCAGATGAACTGCTCGGCGCGCACCCTGCGCCGGCATTTACACGACCTGGGCTGCAGCTACCAGGAGCTGTTGGACGAGTTGCGCTTCGAGCGCGCCAAGCAACTGCTGGCCGAGGACCAGTGGCCGATCTACCGGATTGCCGAAGCGTTGGGGTTCAGCGAAACGGCCAGTTTCCGGCATGCATTTGTGCGCTGGAGCGGCGTGGCGCCGAGCCAATTTCGAGCATGATGCGCCATTGAGGGGCGAATTACGGACAAACAATTTGGCCATATTCCTCCCCTTTTGGCCGCTCCTGCCGTTCTCTTAAACCGCGCCCACCGCAAGACTGCAGGCACCGACCCAGCCTGCGGAGAACAAGAATGCTGACGATCTATTCGGACGATCACCACCTGCACCACGGTCGCTGCGAATTGATGGACGGGCAGTTGATGCCCTGCTTCGAAATGCCCTCGCGGGCCGACCATGTGCTGCAACGGGTCAGGGACCGCGAACTGGGCCCGGTGCAGGCGCCACAGGATTTTGGCCTGGCGCCCTTGCAACGCATCCACAGCCGCGATTACCTGGACTTCTTCAAAGGCGCCTGGGCGCGCTGGACCGAATACGGCCAGGACGGCGACCTGCTGCCCTACACCTGGCCCGCGCGCACCCTGCGCCGGGTGCTGCCCACCAGCCTGCACGGCCAGTTGGGCTACTACAGCTTCGATGGCGGCGCGCCGATCACCGCCGGAACCTGGCAGGCGGCCTACTCGGCGGCGCAAGTGGCGCTCACCGCACAACAGGCGATCCAGCACGGCGCCCACAGTGCGTTCGCGTTGTGCCGCCCGCCGGGGCATCACGCCGCCAGTGACTTGATGGGCGGTTATTGCTACCTGAACAACGCGGCGATCGCCGCCCAGGCGTTTCTCGACCAGGGCCACCGCAAGGTCGCGATCCTCGATGTGGACTACCACCACGGCAACGGCACCCAGTCGATTTTCTACGACCGCAGCGACGTGCTGTTTACCTCGATCCACGGGCACCCGGAGGCCGAGTTTCCGTTTTTCCTGGGCTATGCCGACGAGAGGGGCGAAGGCGCAGGCGAAGGCTTCAACTTCAACTACCCGCTGCCCGCCGGCTCCGGCTGGGAAACGTGGAGCGCGGCGCTGGAGCAGGCCTGCCGGGAGATCGAACACTACGGCGCCGACATCATTGTGGTCTCACTGGGCGTGGACACCTTCAAGGATGACCCGATCTCACAGTTCAAGCTCGACAGCCCGGACTACCTGACCATGGGCGCGCGCATCGCACGCCTGGGCAAACCGACGCTGTTCGTGATGGAAGGCGGTTACGCGGTGGAAGAAATCGGCATCAATGCCGTCAACGTACTCGAAGGTTTTGAGGGGGCAGCCCAATGAACATGCTCAAGTCGCTTGTGCTCTGCGCCGCCGTGCTGAGCAGCGCCGCGTACGCCGAAGAAAAAACCCTGAAGGTCTATAACTGGTTCGACTACATCACGCCCAAGGCGCTGGAGGACTTCAAGGCGCAGAACCCGGCGATCAAACTGGTCTACGACATCTTCGACACCAACGAAGCACTGGAGGCCAAGCTGCTGACCGGTAACTCCGGCTATGACGTGGTGGTGCCGTCCAACGTATTCCTCGCCAAGCAAATCGAGGCCGGCGTGTTCCAGCCCCTGGACCGCAACCAATTGCCCAACTGGAACCACCTCGATCCCAAGCTGATGAAGCTGATCGAGGCCAATGACCCCGGCAATAAATTCGCCGTGCCCTACATGTACGGCACCATCCTGATCGGCTTCAACCCGGCCAAGGTCAAGGCCGCGCTCGGCGACAACGCCCCGGTGGACAGCTGGGACCTGATCTTCAAGGAAGAGAACATCAGCAAGCTCAAGCAATGCGGCGTGGCCCTGCTGGACTCGCCTTCGGAGATCCTGCCGCTGGCCCTGCAGCACCTGGGCCTGGACCCCAACAGCAGCAACCCCAAGGACTACGTCAAGGCCGAGGCGCTGTTGATGAAGATCCGCCCGTACATCACCTATTTCCATTCGTCCAAGTACATGGCCGATATCGCCAACGGTGACATCTGCGTGGCCGTCGGTTATTCGGGCAGTTTTTCCCAGGCGGCCAACCGGGCCAAGGAGGCCAAGAACGGCGTAGTCGTCGACATGCGCCTGCCCAAGGAAGGCGCGCCGATCTGGTTCGACATGCTCGCCATTCCCAAAGGAGCGCAGAACCCGCAGGACGCCTACACCTTTATCAACTACCTGCTGCAACCCCAGGTGATCGCGCCGATCAGCGATTTTGTCGGCTACCCCAACCCGAACAAGGACGCCACCGGGCAGGTCGACCCGGCGATCCGCAACAACCCCAACCTGTACCCCACCGAAGCAGCGATGGCGACCCTCTATACCCTCAAACCCCTGGGCCGTGATGCCGAGCGCGCCAGGACCCGCGCCTGGACCAAGATCAAGTCCGGCACCTGACGGGCCTACATAAACACCGCCTGCCTGACTGCGCGCTTTCTAGCATGGCTACACCCGGGGCCTGGCCTCGGGTTTTGTCCATCCCACGCATGTCAGGCTCCCCTATGACTTCAACCCAAAAAGCCTCTGCCACGCAGCAGCCGCCGCGCTACTACTCCACCGCCACCTTGATCACTCAACTGTCCACCGGCCCGGCGTTTCGGGAAGTGGCCGCCGTATTGCTGCGACGTGAACTCAAGGCGCATTACCCGAACCTGGATATAGACCCGAACATCACCCTGGTGGAATTGGCCGATCGCGAATCGGTGTCCAACGCCGACGCACGCTGGGCCACCTTCAAGCACACCGGTTGGTTGATCTTCAACGCGGCCTTGCCATTCCTTGGTTCGACGGTGGGGGGGCGCGGCGTGGATCTGGCAAATCATGGATCAACTGCAAGAAGTCGTGGAGGCCGAAGGCGACCCGCAACACCGCTCACGCTGGAGCGCCATCGCCGATCTGCTGCTCAACCTGGGCATGGCGATCACGTTGCACCGCGTGACCCTGCGCCCGTTGGAGTCAGAGCCTCCCACCCTCGCCAAGCTACCCAAACCGGTCGAGCCCAAGCCGGTAGAACGGATTGACTTCTACCTCAGCGAGATCGGCCTGGAGCCGGCGAGCCGGCTGTTTTTCGAGAAGAAAAAGACCTGATTCCGCCGTTACTTATCTACCGTCCCAGCCACTCCTGCTGTCGCTACCGTGCGCGTTCGCTGTTCGCCCTGGCCAACGACAGAAGGAGCCGCCAATGTCCAAAAACGCGCACAACAACAATAACCACACCCTGAACGGGCGCCCCACCAACGCCTACGAATTACTCACCCAATTGACCACCGGCCCGTCTGCCCGGGAAGTGGCGTCCTACACCCTTCGCTGGGTACTGAAGGAGCAGTACCCCACGCTCAATATCGACCCGGACCTGACGATGATCGTCACTCCGCGCTGGCATGTTCTTGAGTCGGTCATCATGCCGGTTCCGCCCCACGTCGAATCCATCACGACGGTGTTGGCACGCCAGATGCTGTCGCCCACCCCTGTGGTCTACCTTGAGGGCGAGCACTTCCTCACGCTGCATCCGGAGTCCCCCACAGCCGTGCACTTGCCGGTGAAAATCGATGCCATCGCACGCCTGATCAATGAGTTGGCCGGCCTGCTGTTCGCCGCCTTCCAGGAGCGCCAACTGGACTACTGGAATGCATCGAACGGCAACAATTGGCCGCGTTGGCAGACCTTCTCCCATTCATTGCGCAAGTCCTGGAATGTCACCACCGTTGAAGACTGGGATGTGCTTGAGTGTGAAATGGCCAGAGGGCTTTATCGGTTTCCATTGCGCGCCCAGCGCAGGGTCAAGGATCGCTACAACAGCCGCGCCTACGTGGTGGATGTCAGCCTGCTGCGCGACAACGTCACCGTGCATGTGGGGGTGCTGGATATGGCGGTGCTGATGGGTGAGTTCAACGAACAGACGATGATCCTGGCGTACTCACTGGTCAGTGGCTACGAGCGCTTCGGATCTCTCGAAGAGCTGGGCAAGGCACTGCCGGCCAAGGTCGTGCAACTGCAATCGGATACAACATTGCAGTGGAAGTTGTACGAGCCCGCCGACAGCTTTTTCGACAGCCTCGCCTGTGCCCTGATAGCCATGCAAATCCAAGCCATCGGTGAGGCCGAGAGGTTCGTTGCCGCTTCCACCGCACCGCAGCCTGAGATGCCAACCACTCTCTCCCGGATTGTGCCCAGCATTGAAGACCTGAGCGACCATGCGCTCTCCCATATCCGCCAGATACATCAACAAATGCCGGACTGGCTGGCCAATGCTTCGGACCAGGACATCGCCCTCTACAGCCGCTACATCATTGAATTGGCACAGATCCACGCGTTCAACGAAGGCCGTTCTTTTCAGGACGGAATCCCGCCAATACGCGACTACGCCCTTGAGAAGCTGCAGGAGCAGATCCGCGCTCACAAAGAAGGTGCACACCTGAACCTGAACAAGGTTGCAGTGACGATCCAGAGCCCAGTGATCTGGGGCACCTTCGCAATACCGGGCGAGGTGGATGTGACCCAGCGCAGCCTGATCGACCTGGCCCTGGAGAACCTCACCGGCCTGCCCACCGGCCAACCCACGGTGTACTACAACGGTTCAGTGGCGCCGCAATGGTTGAACTTCAGGTTCCTGAAGGAGGTGATCGGCACAGTCGATATCGGCGAACACTACCCGGCGCTGATCAAGAGCACGTTGCTCGACGACCCGGTCCAGTCAAGGGCCAGGCAATTGCTGTACATCAGTCATTTACGCGTGCAACTGCCACTGTTGGCTCTGCAATTGAAGATCCAGCAACGCCAGGGCATGGACGAACTCGGCTACCGCTATGTCGCCGCAGTGATGCAGGTAGAGAAGCAAGACCAGCAGGTTGACGGGCAGCCGATCGTGATCCGACCGCTTGCCTTTGTCCCGACATTGCGCAGCGGCATTCAGGGGGATGAAGTCGCCAATATGTTTGTGATCGGCCCGCTGGACCCTTCCGCCGGCCCCTGCGTGCTGTACCGCCCCTTGCTCGAACCAGTGCTTGCCCAGTTCCCATCCCGGCAAAACCTGCTGTACATGATCAAGCAGGACCAAGACCTGCGCGAATCAGTGCTGGCCTGGTTACCCGAAGACGTCCGCTTCAACTACGAGCAGTACGTGTTTCCCGACACCCTGCCGTCGCCTTGGACCGTTGTGCGAGTGATTGTCGAGCCGGCGACGGTGGTGGATATGAGCGGACCTATCGAATTGAGCGACGACGTGTTGGGCGACGGCGCCCTGATCACGCTGTTCAAGGCCAACGCCAACGCGATGGTCGAGTTGGCGACCCGTCAATCGATCTCCAATGAGCAGAAGCGCTGGGCGACCTTTCGCCAGACCGGCTGGCAGATCTTCAACGCCGTGCTGCCGTTTCTGGGGCCTACCGTGGGGGTTGCCGCGTGGATGTGGCAAATCATGGAAGACCTGGAGCAGGCCGAGCAGGCGGTGGACAAATCCGACAAATCCGAGGGCTGGAACGCGCTCGTCGACCTGTGGCTCAACCTCGGCATGGCATTGGCCCTGCACGTAGGGCTGCGTCATCCAACCCGTGAGCCCGTGACCGAACCCTCCAAACCCCGGCTTGAACCCATCCCCGAGAAACCGATCAAGCCCAAAGACCCGCTACCGCAGCCCCCCGTGGTCGCCAACCAGCAATTGCCGGACCTGCCGGGCACCGACCTGACCCCGTTACACCAGGAAACCCTGCATATCAGCGGCGCACTCAGTCGCGCGCCTTCGAGCCTGGGTACACGGCTGGACACATTCAAAACCGACAAACCCGCCACCCTTGGCGAGCAGAACAGAACACCCGGCGTTCATCTGCATCTGTATCCGGACAAGGACAAGTGGTACGCCCCGGTCGGCGAGCGCTGGTTCGAGGTCAATCTGGACGACAACGACAACGTGGTCATAGCCGACCCCAACGACCCCGCGCGCACTGGCCCGTTGCTGATCAGCAACCGGTCCGGCCAATGGTTCGTCGACGTACGGCTACGCCTGCGCGGGGGAGGCTTTCGCAATCGGCGGCGTGCCGCTCAGGGGCAGAAGCCGCAGCGCATCACTGAGCTGAGGAAAAGCCTCACTGACTTCGATGCCAACGAGAGTCGTCGCCAGGCGGAGCTTTCCGAATCCCTCGCTGCCATCGGCTCCGAGCCTGGCCCCTCGACCGCGCAAAGGCGCGATGCCTATATCGGCGACGTCGACCGGCGGCTGGAGGAATACGACGTGCCAATCCGCCAACTCACGGCACTGGGCGTTATCGACACGGTGCCCAACTACCAGATCGCCATGGTCGATTATTTGAACAAACAGTTGCTGCTCACCCGCTCCGCCGTCGAGGAGCGCCTGCGCCCCTATCGAGACACCTTGCTCGATACGGTCGGCTTGCTGGACGAAGCAACCTCCGAGATCCCCCAGAGCACCACCGATCTGGCCCAGGAAATGTCCACGCTGAACCTGGAAATGATCAGCCGCCTGGAGTACGTCGACTCACGCTTCAAGGAACTTTCGAAGCTGGGCAGCGCCGGTGCGCAGGTGATGCAGACAACTTCCAAGGCACTGCCCAACCTCAACCTGCACGACCTGAAGGCCTTGCAAATAATGGTGTCGCGCTTCCTGTGCATCAAAAACGGCAACGCGCCGGAACAGCAGCAGGCACGCACCCAGCTGAGCACCATCGTGGGTATGGCCGACCTCGCTGTGCAGAGTTACCTCGATACCCTGCAAAACGATGCCGACAGCCCCTTGTCGGAGCGTATCGAGGTGCTCGATAGCCTCGTCGACCAATTCACCACTGTCGACCAGCGCCTGCTTGACCTGCATGCCGATGCACCCGAACAGGTGCTCAGGGAACCGCTCAACGACCTGTTACGACTCGTCGACGAATTCAACCAACGTGCGACTCACGACTTGGCGCGACTGTTGCGCGAACGCAAGGCATTGGAGCCCAAGCCAGGACCCTCTCGACCCGCACCGGTGGCACCCCGCAAGGTCATCAAGACACGCTTTCACGGCGTTGTGGTCGGCGAGCCACGCGAGTCGGACCCTTCCCTGGTAGATGTCAAAGCACCGCTGACCGGCAAGGTGATAGCCACCTTCCATGAAAAATCGCCGGGGCAGTGGGCGCAGCGGGTCGAGGAGCGTACCCGCCCGCCAGCCTCGAAGCCGATCAGCTTGGACACCAGCCTCAAAGAGGGCCAGGCGCTTCTGGATGCAATACCCGCCACAATCAAACGTCTTGAGGGCCATTCCAATAAACCCTGGCGCCTGCCGACAGACATCGAAGGGATGTTTCACCTGGAGGTGTCGCCCCTTGAGCGCGCGATTGAAAACATCGAGGAGGCCCTCACCCAACGCAATCTGACTGAAATCGACCACCCCGCCGCGGCCCAACTCAAGCTCAAGCTCAATGCAGCCGTGCAGCAGCTTTACGAAGAGGGCAAAGCCACGCGCATCAGGATGATCAAGGAGCAGGTTCCCGTCGCATCTCGTATTCAGTGGCTGTATGAACAGGCCGAGGTGATCGTCAGGAAAACCCTCACGCGCCGACGCCTCAAAAGCCGTAGAGACTTCCTGGACGAATACGGAGTCCACGATCGCAAGACCCAGGCCGTATTGTGGTATGCGCACTTTCATTACCACTCGATGCAGGCAGGTAGCGAAGACTTCGTCGCCGGGCACTTCAAGACCGTTGCGCAACAAAAACTCGGGGGTGCCTTTCAGACCACAGGGCTCTCAGACAAAGAGCAGATTGCCATTGAGCGCGCAGCCATTGGCAAACCATTGGCCAAGTCGATGTTTTTCAACACGCCCCCCCACAGCGAAACCTGAGGGCTCGCTCACTGCCATACCCTGCGCAAGCGCTCCAGCGCCTGGACAATCGCTGGCTCCGGTACGGCGGCGAACCCCAATACCAGGCCGGCACGCTGGTCCGCAGGCGGGCTGGATTGCGCCAGCCAATAACTGCTCAGGCCATTGATTTCAACCTCAGCGGCCCGCGCCAGTTCGAGCAACTGCTGCTCGCGGGCCAGGCTGTCCACGCGCACCGTCAGATGCAACCCTGCGGCGACACTGGGCAACTCGCCGACACCGGCCAACCCGCTTGGCCAACCCGCCAACAAGGTATTGCGCCGGCTCAACGCGGCACGGCGCATGCGGCGGATATGGCGCTGGAAATGCCCAGCGGCCATGAATTCAGCCATCACCGCCTGGGTGCTGACCTCGGAGTGGCGCATGTCGACGGCACGGCGCCGGGCGAACGCATCCACCAGGCCCGCCGGCAACACCAGATAGCCCAGGCGCAACGCAGGGAAGGCGACCTTGCCGAAAGTACCGACATAGAGCACGCGCCCACTGCGATCCAGCGCGGCCAGGGGCGACAACGGTGCGCCGCTGTAGCGGTACTCGCCGTCGTAGTCGTCCTCGATGATCCAACCGCCCGTGCGCTCGGCCCAGGCGAGCAACTCCAGGCGCCGCGCCAGGCTCATCACCACCCCCATCGGGTACTGGTGGGAGGGTGTGACATAGGCCACGCGGCAATCGCTCAAGGTATTGAGCACCTGACAATCAATGCCTTCGCCATCCACCGGCACGCCGTGCAATTTCCCGCCCGCCAGGGCGAACGCATGCCCGGCCGCACGATAGCCGGGGTTTTCCACCGCCACGCCATCACCGGGCTCCACCAGCAACTGTGCACAAAGGCTGATGGCCTGCTGCGCGCCACTGGTGATCACTATTTGTTCAGCCGTGCAATGCATGCCTCGTGAGCTGCGCAAGTAGGCGGCAATCAGACCACGCAGGCGGCCGTCGCCCGCGGGGTCGCCGTAGCACAGCAGTTCCAGGTCCGGATTGCGCCAGAATGCCCCGTTCAGCTTGGCCCAGACCTCGAACGGAAACAGATCGAAGGCGGGTACACCCACACGAAATGCCCGTGGCGGCCCCGCTGGCGGCAGAGACAGGTGGTTGGTTTTTATCCGCGCCAAGCCCACGCTGTGGATAACTTCACTGTCGAGGTCTTCCGGCAAATCCGCCCATTTTGTGGATAAGGTTGGGGATAAGCCTGTTGAAAACCCTGTGGATACTTTTGTGGATAGTTTTTTTGCGCTGGGTAATTGGGCCACATAGGTGCCATCGCCGACCCGGCTTTCAATAAACCCCTCCGCATACAGCTGATCGTAGGCGCGCACCACGCTGTTACGGGAAATCGATAACGCCGCCGCCAGGTCACGGGTGGCCGGCAAACGCGTCCCACTGACCAATCGCCCGTCCAGCACGCGCTGGCGCAGGGCGTCATACAGCTGGCGCGTCAGGCCTTGACGACGATCCAGCTCAATTCCGGCAGGGTTGAACGACAGGGGCGGCGAGACAGGCGACATATTGGACCTATGAAATGGGTGCCAGATGGCTCTTTCAACGAGCCATTAGCCTGCCTAGGATGCAGGCATTCGCCAAGGAATATTTCCATGTACACACCTCGCGCCTTTGCCCTCGACGATTTGCCCGAACTGCAGCAACTGATCCAGCACACCCGCCTGGCGCAACTGGTGACCTTTGGCGAGCATGGCCTGCAAGCCAGCCACCTGCCCTTGCTGCTCAACCCCGATGAAGGCCCGAACGGCACACTCTACGGGCACCTGGCCAAAGCCAATGCGCAGTGGAAAGACCTGCAGAACGGCAGCGAAGCGCTGGTGATCTTCGCGGGTGCCGAGGCCTACATCAGCCCGGCGTTCTACCCGGCCAAGGCCGAGCACGGCAAAGTCGTGCCTACCTGGAACTACATCGCCGTGCACGCTTATGGCAAAGCCGAGGTGTTCAACGATGCCGAGCGCTTGCTCGCGGTGGTCACTGCGTTGACCGATCGCCATGAAGGCGGCCGCGCCCAGCCCTGGAAAGTCAGCGACGCGCCGGCCGACTATATCGACGGCATGCTCAAGGCCATCGTCGGCTTCGCCCTGCCGATCGAGCGCCTGATCGGCAAACGCAAACTCAGCCAGAACCGCAGTGCGGCCGACATCGCCGGCGTGCGTGCGGGCCTGGCAACCAGCGCCGACGTGCGCGACCAGACCCTCGCCCGCTTTATTCCCCAAGGAGCCCCAGAATGAGCCCGATCGACATCCGCCAGGTCACCGCCGCCGACCATGCTGCCTGGTTGCCGCTGTGGCAGGCGTATTTGAAGTTCTACGAAACCGAACTGCCGGACGCCGTCAGCCAAAGTACCTGGCAACGCCTGATCGACACCCGCGAGCCGACGCATTCGGCCCTGGCCTGGCAGGACGGCAAGGCGGTGGGCATGGTTAACTTCATCTACCATCGTTCCAATTGGAGCATCGAGAATTCCTGCTACCTGCAGGACTTGCTGGTGGACCCGGCCCAACGCAGCACCGGCGTCGGTCGCAAGCTGATCGAATTCGTCTACGCCACCGCCAAGGCCGATGGCTGCGCCAAGGTGCACTGGCTGACCCACGAGACCAATGCCACCGCGATCCAACTCTACGAACGCATCGCCGAACGCCCTGGGTTCATCCAATTTCGCAAAGGTCTTTAAGGAGCGCAGCATGACTACTTCCCTCGCCGACTGGAAAGGCGCCCCGGCGCCTACCGTCAAACTGCTTGAAGGGCGCTTCATCCGCCTGGAAAAACTCGACCCGGCCCGCCATGGCGACGAATTGTTCCAGGCCCTTCAAGGCCGCGGCGCCGACCCCAAGCTGTGGGACTACTTGCCGTACGGCCCTTTCCCGGAACGCAGCGCCTTCAATGACTGGCTGAACAACCACGCGGCCCACAGCGACCCGTACTTCTTCTGCGTGGTCGACCGCCAGACCGGCCAGGTGCAAGGCCTCCTCAGCCTGATGTCCATCGTCCCCGCACAGGGCCGTATCGAAATCGGCCACGTCACCTTCGGCGCACCGATGCAGCGCTCGCCGAAAAGCACCGAGGCGGTGTACCTGTTGGCCAAACACGCGTTCGACCAAGGCTACCGCCGCCTGGAGTGGAAGTGCAACAACGCCAACGATCGCTCCAGGTACGCGGCCGAGCGGTTGGGCTTCAGTTTCGAAGGGGTGTTCCGCCAGCACATGGTGGTGAAGGGCAAGAACCGCGATACCGCGTGGTACTCGATCCTCGATTCGGAGTGGCCGAAGGTTGGAGCGGGGTTTGAGAAGTGGTTGTCGCAAGAGAATCAGCGCGGGGATGGGCAGGTGAAAACATTGGCGCAGTGCCGTGCCTGACAAAATATATGGGGACCGGCTCTCAATTAACGTATGTCAGCCGAATTCACATCGACTGACATACCTTTATCTATGCGAGCAAATCACCTACATCACTACACCTTACAATCGCTGCCTATCAATCGACACTCGGCTGATAGGTATCTAAATTCAGATCCGCCAAGAGGCGAGCACCGCGTCGCAAAATTACAAGATTGTCCGGTTCTGACATAAACCATGCAAATGACCCCCACGCGAGGCCTGGCATAGTTTTTTTATAACCGGCTGATTCACGATCTGCATAAGCCGTCACAAAAGTAACCTGCGATCGATCAAATCCACCTTTGTCCGTGATCGCATACAATGCTTCTTGTCTGCGAGGGGTAATCGCGCCGTCACTCGCAACGACCTCCACAAATACGATCAATGGATGCGATGAGCCCACGTCTACCAAAATTAGATCCGGAAGATCTTTATTCGCTTGAATATCTAGACCAATAGACGAGGCCAATTTTATATCTGAATGAGCTGTTTTATTACCCGACTCGCTAAGCCAAATAACTCCTGGCATCTCTAAAAATTTAACAGCAAACACCTCCACGACCGCCTTGGAAATATCAGAGCTGGGGCCAGACGCAAGTCGCCGAGTATCTCCATTAGGATAACTAACAATCACACCGCCTTTCCCTGTAGTTCCTGCGCGCATTAGGGACACACGAGCTCTCGCGCTATGAGACAGATTATTTTTTTGCCACGCTAGAATCGCGACCTCTAAAGCCTCACCCACCAAGCGCGGGTCAAATAGTGCTGCCAGGTCTTTTTTTAAAGCATATCTCGGTGCCCCCGAAGTTGTAGGAACGCCTGCCTTTTCAATTACAGCGCCAACGACAAGCAGTCCTTCACGAAGGGTTTCATCACGAATAGGCTCTCTTGTATTATCTGCATACCATCGACTACCGGGTACTTGATAAGATTTTTTACGCAAATTCATTCGATAAGCCAAACGCTCAGCATCATCAAAGATCTCTGCTTGTACGTCCGTCATTCGATACACATGTACTGGGCCAAGCCAAACATCTTCCCCTTCTACAGCGCCAATGTAGAGCATCGCAAAAACTGTACTAGCGGTAATTTCACGGATACAGTAGGTACGATTTGGAGTACCTTCTGGGAAAATAATTGGTAGACGTTCAGCGATCAGCGCTCTTGATGCATAGGGTGGAAGCACAATTTAATCCTTAAATAGTTTAGAGCAAGCCTCTTCAACAACTTCTCTTGTACAACCCGCTTCTACCAATTGACTTAGCTCAAGCAGGTCAGACGGGGCGGGAAGAGGGAGTGATTCAAGTTCGTATGCTGACACGGCTACAGAACCACTAACACATCGGAAAGCTCTATCAGCTGCACCACTATTTAGATAAGCTACCAATACAGAAGCGTTAACGTTTGGCATCTCACTTAACGGCTTGACCATATTGATGTGGTTTTCAATCACGACCCCGCCATGCAGCTCCAAAAACTCAATAGGAAGTGTAGTTGCAATCAAGCGACGAGTTTGCTCTTTGGCGGTCGTCCGCTGCAGTAAAACACAAGGTTTTGTTGTTAACAGATGAAGATCTGAAGACTTCAAATCAAAATATGGAGCATGATTTTTTTTCTCCGCTCGAAATATAAACTTTCCGTCCGATGTAATAGCCTCTGCCCAAATGAGAGGAAATCTACCAGTACCGGCCTTATAAACCAATTGTGATTTATGACGATTCCAAACTAGAGGCCCCGTGCTAACTCCATATCCCCAATCAGCCAAACGACAGGGCATCTTCGAAAGCTTCTCGACCAATAGAGTTTGACTCGGGTTACGTGGCAAAATCCAAGGAAAAGTGGATTCTCTCGGAAGAGTAATAAAACCAGTCTCAGTCACTTCTAACATACCATCAGGCGATGACGTAATTTCTGACACCTTTACCGGAGCCAACTTACCACCTTTTCGGTAAGTTGTTAGTGCCATCTCCTGAAGAACGTCATCAAAAACGCCCTTGCGAGCAGCAACAAAATCTATAGATAAGGGAGGAGCCTCTCTGCCTATTAAATCTCGGAGATTTTTGAAATAACCACCTGCCAAAAAAGACGTAGGTGTGATATAGGCGACTATTCCTCCAACTTTCGTTTGGCGAATAGCAAGGTCCGTGAATAAACCATAAAGGTTTGCATGGCCGTATAACGAACGCCTGTAAAGCTCACGCGTTTTTGAGTCAAGTTTCGCCTTACCATATGGCGGATTACCTATCACCAGATCGAACTGATCTTTTGCAGGCGGCTGCCGAAGAGAGTCGCATACCGTAACCATAACAGGTAACGTCAAACCTGAAACACTACTAATTGGCAGTAATACAGCGTCAAGAGTGACTTGACTCAACCAAGCCCCGAATGGATCGATTTCAAAACCATGCAACCGATTTCCGATGCTTTGAAGCAACAGTTTAGGGCTACACGACTCAAGCTCTTTCATAATCCGTTGCGCAATGGGTGCAAGGAAAGCGCCGCCGCCACATGCCGGATCAAGAACTCGACACTTAGCCCAATTTACCTCGGCAGCAGTAGCTTGATCGATAAGACGGGCAGTTAGTGCTGGTGGGGTATAAAAAACCCCAAATTCGCCACGATGCTCAGTGGGAAGCATCCCAGTATAGGTCAGACCAATTTGGTAAGCCGCCGCCTCCGCATCGAGCTTGGCAGCCATTCTGCCAATCTGGTCTGCAAGCGATTGGGCGACCAAAGGAAGTTCTGAAGTCTCAAACGCGGCAATTGGGGGTCGTAGTTCTTGAGGAACGATGTGTCCCTGGGTGAGGCCTTCCCACCACGCCTGAATAAGCCGGGCTCCGAAGGAACGGGTCAAGACAAGCTGTTTATGGGCTGGAAAACTGGCCGATATCGAGCGGGCCATCGCTTTTGCGGCCACCAATGATTGAGCCGGCAATTCCAAAAAACCTGGAACCTCCAGCTCAACAAACGCGATTTTTGCCTCTTTTGCCATACACCCCCCATTGCGGGTCGCGATTCTACCTTGCTTTGAAGGTTTAGACGTCCTGCTTATCGCGATCACACGATGTTGCGTTAAAAAATAGAAATCAACAATTGCCAATTCGCCGCGTGCAGATGAATACTCACGCGGCGATTGAGCAGTAGCTGTATAAAAATACAGTATTTATGGATTGATGCTAATTCTCTAGACAGATGGCTTGGCAGACGTCGCTTTGACTTTCCAGCCCAACGCCTGCAAAGCGTCGCAGCCGTCCTGCAACAACACATGCGCCGCAGAAGCGACGTGCTGCAAATCAGCGCCTTCGGCTAGCTCGGTACTCAAACAGGTCACGCTGTTCAGGAGGTTACGGGCCGCCTGGATGCGTTGCGTGGCGGTCTCGAACAGCTCGCGGGCTTCAGCGTCGACATTGAGGAAAAAAACAGGGTCACAACTGATATTGCTATCGAGAGGGGTGTAGTTAGGCATGGTTCTATCTCATTTATTTAGATGAAAACCACCACCCATTGCGGCTAAACAAATTGGGTGGCAACTGTACGAGGGTTAGCCGACCGGGAAAAATGAAAAACCCGGCACACCCGAAGGTGTCCCGCGCACAGCCGCCATAGATAGAACTGCCAGGCAACAAAAAGCGCCACGTCTGAACGGGCGCTTGTGCATCATTTTTTACCGACCGGCTAAAGTCGGTCACCGAAAATTCGGCGACGGCTGAACTATAGGTGAGCCATGATTTTATACAAACGCCAAGAAGACGATAAACGCAGATAACTCCTTTTCCTACAAAATTCTGCGCACCTTCACCACCCCCATCTTCAATCCGAATGGCCGGAATACTGCATTCAGCGATTTCAGTGTCTGATTGCCTTCGCCATGCTCGATATGCACCAAGGTACGCACGGAGATTTTGCACATCCTGGCAAACTGGCTTTGATGCAGGCCGGTGACTTCGGTGCGCAAGCGGCGTACCGCTTCGGCGATTTCCAGTGTGCCTTCTGCCAAGGCATCCTGAATGCTTTCAATCAACAGGGTGCGTTCTTCCACGGTCAAGCTCATTTCAGTCCCCATTCTTTCAACCGCTGCGGCAGATGTTTCAACGCAATGCCGGGATGGTTCATTGTCACTGCAGGCAGGCCGCTGGCATTGAGTATGTCTGGCAGGGCTGAAAGCTGTTGCGCGGCCTCCCTCAGGTCTTCGAACAGCTGCTCGCTGTCGACAAGATCACCCAGCGAATGACATACACCCCGCCAATCCACGTCGCCCGCCCGCTCCAGCTCCCTGGGCCATTTGGTCGTGCGCGTGATGCCTTCGTCGTCCATTACCATCGGCGCCAAATCGTAGATGGGTGCAAGACGCAGGGCGTTCGCTTCGCGAATGATCGAGGTATTGCGACCATGGTTGTCCGAGTTGCCGAGGATTTTGTTCAACAGATCGCGCTTGAGATACTCAGCGACCAACCCCGGTACTTGATTGGACTGACCAGCCTCTCGCCACAATTCAACCAACAACGTCACCACCTCACGATGCGCCATGGCGCTGCCGGGCACCGTGACACCCGCCAATGAGTAGATTGACTCCACGGCATAGCGTTCGACCCCCTGCGCAGTGACGCGCCGATCAAAACGGTGCATCCACACACTGGGCTTGCTCGCTTCCTCCAGTGATAACCCCGACTCCGCCACGGTATCAATACCCAAGGCCTGCAAGGCTTTGTAGTAGTGGAATTCGCTACGCAGGATGTCCTGATCCGTCTGTGTGCCTTTGTTGCGTGCAAACTTCACAAACCAATGCTGCTTGACCTGCTCGTCGTCCAGCACCGCATCCGGGAATAACAAACCGTCCAGGTTTTCTGTCAGCAGTAACTTTGGCGCCTCCCCGCCCGCCCCCGTGGCTCCGCCGATAGCTGCGCCTTGCTCATAGGCATACTCCAGGAAACGGTTATCCCGCCGGATAACCTCATGACGTTCAAACCCCATGGGGGTTCGATTGTCCAAAGCCTCAACCGATTCTTTGATTCGCATATGTCCAATGGGGGCAGGCGTACTGCGCATCAGCAGAAAAAGGTCTGCACTGATGTCATCTGGTTTATCCCCACCAATACGCGCCATCAGAAAACGTTTAGCGGCACCCGCAGGTGCGATGTCATGTACAAAAGCGGGAGCATGCTGGGCTCTATCACCCTCCCATTGCAGTGGGAACGCGGCACTCACCGAAGTGGCGAAGGGTGTCGCCAGTTCATCAAGGTGTTCCACCAGATAGCGCTGGTCATAACCAAAACTGCACCGACTTTCGAAACCCAGTTGCGGCGTATCAAATGTCAGGAGCATGGCGTCCTGCCACTTTCCTTCAGCGTAGATTTGTAGTGTCAAACAGACCATGGCTCTCACCTGCAATTTAATGCATTCACCAGCTGAAAAGGTGAACTGAAATTGCAATATAGTGCAGATACGGAGCTCACGCACCCACTATGAACGCAATAAAATGCAGATTCAAAAAACATCGAGCAAAGGAAGATGAGTTTTTAATCGCCCCGTACTAGAGACAACTCCCGCAAACCAGGGGTCGATGGCCTGACAGTTATCACCCCACCATCTCGCTAAATTCCCGGCCTCATTCATCAGAGGTTGGGATTTCATGCCTTTTACACCGCACAGAGTTGCCCTTGTCATTGCCCTTGCTCTCAGCGCCGCCAGCCTTCAAACCGCACAGGCGCGGGGCGATATCGAATACACGCCGTACTGGTATCAACCCTACGATGCACTGGATGACGCGTGGGTCTACGTGCCCGAAACCAAAGCGGCGCCCCTCGACGGTTATCTCACCCGCAAGGCCACTTCGCACAATGGCTTGCAAGTGGCCAAGGTGCTGGAGCCCGCGCTGATTCGTTTGCTGCAGTCCGGGGAGCTGACGGCCGAGCAGATCAAAGCCCTGGAGAAATTCGGTGATGCGCTGGAGAAACAGCCTGGCGGAATCGGTGCAAGCCTTGAGCAATTGGCCGGCAGCCAGAACGCCAACCTGACGGGCGCAACGCAAAACAGCACGCAGCACCTCGGCAACCAATTGCTTTCAACCCTGCGCACACTGCCCGCCGACGACGAAGGACACTTCTGGGTTCAAGGCCTGGGCCACGACGGCCGCCTCGATAAACAAGGCGGCAGCGCCGGCTTGAAATACAGCACCGAAGGCCTGCTGCTGGGCGCCGACTGGGCACTGGATCACGCCTGGCGCGTGGGTGTACTGGGCGCAAAATCCACCAGCCATTTCGACACTCCACGCTTCGCCTCCGAGTTGGACAGTTGGCACCTGGGCGGTTATGCCGTACGCCGGGACGGCCCGCTGGCCCTGCGCCTGGGCGCGATCTACAGCGACCATGCGGGAAAGAACAAACGCAGCGTCAACCTGCTGGATTACAAGGAGCACCTCAGGGGCCAATACAACGCCCAGAGCCAAACCCTGTTTTCCGAACTGGGCTATCAACTGGGCAGCGCGGATGTCAGCGTGGAGCCCTTCGCCGGCCTCGGCTTCCAGCGTTACCACCGCGACAGCTTCAAGGAAGCCGGTGGCCTGACCGCACTGAACGTTGGCGCACAAACCCAGCAGAACCTGAGCAGCACCGTGGGCCTTCGCCTGGCAACGGTGTATCGATTCGATAACCAGCTCAGCCTCACACCTCATCTCAGCACCGGCTGGAAACACCTCTACGGCGAGGTCGAAAGCCAGGTGCGCCAGTCCTACCGCGCATTGCCAGGGCGGGTTGACGGCTTCACGGTCCAGGGCACTTCGCTGGATCGCAATAGCCTGGATCTGCAAGCCGGGCTGGACCTGGCCCTGTCGACACAACACACCGTCGGCCTGACCTACAGCGCCCAGGCCGGTACCAACAGCCGTAACCACGGCCTGATGGGGCAATGGAAGATGAGCTTCTGACCCACCAAACTCCAGGCAAAAAAAAGGGGGGCACCTGCCCCCCCGAGGATTAAACGGTCGTGTCGAAGGCTGTATCAGCCTTCGATCTCAATCAGGATTTCGCCAGGGTTGACCCGGTCGCCCTTGGCCACATGAACGGCGGTGACCTTGCCGGCAATCGCGGCCTGTACTTCGGTTTCCATCTTCATGGCTTCGGTAATCAGCACGGCCTGGCCGGCCTTGACCACGTCGCCTTCCTTGACCAGCACATCGACGATATTGCCCGGCATCGCTGTGCTGACATGGCCCGGCGCGGTAGCGTGCTTGCGGTTGCTGCTGCCGCCGCTGACGAACTCATTGAGCGGTTCGAACACCACTTCTTCCGGCATGCCGTCGATGGACAGGTAGAAGTGACGCTTGCCCTCGGCCTTCACGCCAACACCGGTGATGTCCACGCGGTAGCTTTCACCGTGCACGTCGATGACGAACTCGGTCGGCACGCCTTCGCCACCGGCACGCGCCACACCGCCGGCTTCAGGGATCGGCAGCAGCACTTCCGGCGCCAGGGTGCCGGCGTCGCGTTCTTCGAGGAACTTGCGCCCGATGTCCGGGAACATCGCGTAGGTCAGCACGTCTTCTTCGGACTTGGCCAACGCGCCGATTTCACCGCGCAGCTTGGTCATTTCCGGCTTGAGCAGGTCGGCCGGGCGCACGTCGATCACTTCTTCGCTGCCGATGGCCTGGCGCCGCAGTTTCTCGTTCACCGTGCCCGGCGCCTTGCCGTAGCCGCCTTGCAGGTAGAGCTTCACTTCGTTGGTGATGGTCTTGTAACGCTCGCCGGCCAGCACGTTGAAGAACGCCTGGGTGCCGACGATCTGCGAGGTCGGGGTGACCAGCGGCGGGAAGCCAAGGTCTTCACGTACGCGCGGGATCTCGGCCAACACTTCGCTCATGCGGTTGAGGGCGCCCTGCTCTTTCAACTGGTTGGCCAGGTTGGAAATCATCCCGCCCGGCACCTGGTTGACTTGCACACGGGTGTCGACCGCGGTGAATTCGCTTTCGAACTGGTGGTACTTCTTGCGCACGGCATAGAAGTACAGGCCGATCTCTTGCAGCAGCTCCAGGCTCAGGCCGGTGTCGAACTCGCTGCCTTTAAGGGCGGCGACCATCGACTCGGTCCCTGGGTGGCTGGTGCCCCAGGCGAAGCTGGAGATGGCGGTGTCGATATGGTCAGCACCGTTCTCGATGGCCTTGAGTTGGCACATCGCGGCCAAACCTGCAGTGTCATGCGAGTGGATAAAGATCGGCAGACTCTGCTCGGCCTTCAGCGCCTTGACCAGCTCGCCGGTGGCATACGGGGTCAACAGGCCGGCCATGTCCTTGATCGCGATGGAGTCGCAACCCATCGATTCCAGCTGCTTGGCCTGCGCCACGAAGGCTTCAACGGTGTGCACCGGGCTGGTGGTGTAGGCGATGGTGCCTTGGGCATGCTTGCCGGCGGCTTTCACCGCTTCGATGGCCACGCGCAGGTTACGCACGTCGTTCATGGCGTCGAAAATGCGGAAGACATCGATGCCATTCACAGCCGCCTTGGCCACGAACGCCTTCACCACATCGTCACTGTAGTGACGGTAGCCCAGCAGGTTCTGGCCGCGCAGCAGCATTTGCAGGCGCGTGTTGGGCAATGCGGCGCGCAGTTTGCGCAGGCGCTCCCACGGGTCTTCCTTGAGGAAGCGTACGCAGGCGTCGAAGGTCGCGCCGCCCCAGACTTCCAGGGACCAGTAGCCGACTTTGTCGAGCTTGTCGCAGATCGGCAGCATGTCGTCGGTGCGCATGCGGGTCGCCAGCAACGATTGGTGGGCGTCGCGCAGGATGGTGTCGGTGACAAAGATTTTCTTGGACATTGTTGTATTCCTCACAGGCCTGCGTGGGCGGCGATGGCGGCGGCGATGGCCAGGGCCAGCTCTTCGGGTTTGCGCTTGATCGAGTAGTTGGTCAGCTCAGGGTGGCTTTCCACGAAGCTGGTGTTGAACTGGCCGCTGCGGAATTCCGGGTTGCGCAGGATTTCCTGGTAGTAGGCGGCAGTGGTCTTCACGCCTTGCAGGCGCATGTCATCCAGGGCGCGCAGGCCGCGGTCCATGGCTTCTTCCCAGGTCAACGCCCACACCACCAGTTTCAGGCACATAGAGTCGTAGAACGGCGGGATGGTGTAGCCGGTGTAGATCGCCGTGTCGGTACGCACGCCGGGACCGCCGGGCGCGTAGTAACGGGTGATCTTGCCGAAGCTGGGCAGGAAGTTGTTTTTCGGGTCTTCGGCGTTGATACGGAACTGCAACGCGAAACCACGGTGCTGGATGTCTTCCTGCTTCACCGACAGTGGCAGGCCGGAGGCGATGCGGATCTGTTCGCGGACGATGTCGATCCCGGTGATTTCTTCGGTGATGGTGTGTTCCACCTGCACCCGGGTGTTCATCTCCATGAAGTACACCTCGCCCTCGGCGAGCAGGAACTCCACGGTGCCGGCGTTCTCATAGCCCACGGCCTTGGCGGCGCGCACCGACAGGTCGCCGATGTAGGCGCGCTGTTCAGGGGTCAGTTGCGGGCTCGGGGCGATTTCGATGAGCTTCTGGTTGCGACGCTGGATCGAGCAATCGCGCTCGAACAGGTGCACCACGTTGCCGAAGCTGTCACCGAGGATCTGCGCCTCAATGTGCTTGGGATTGACGATGCATTTTTCCAGGAACACTTCCGCCGAGCCGAAGGCCTTGGTGGCCTCGGAAATCACGCGGGGGAAGGCTTGTTCAAGTTCTTCGCGGCTGTTGCAGCGACGGATACCACGACCACCACCACCGGACGTGGCCTTGAGCATCACCGGGTAACCAATGCGGTCGCCTTCGGTGAGTGCCTCGTGGATATCCGCGACGTTGCCTTCGGTGCCCGGCGTGACCGGCACACCGGCCTTGATCATGCTGCGGCGCGCTTCGGTCTTGTCGCCCATGCGGCGAATGACTTCGGCCGATGGGCCAATGAATTTGATGCCGCGTTCGGCGCAGATGTCTGCCAGTTCGGCATTTTCCGACAGGAAGCCATAGCCGGGGTGCAGCGCATCGCAGCCGGTTTCCACCGCCAGGTTCACCAGCTTGCGCGGGTTCAGGTAGCCGGCCAGGGGCTCGGCACCGATGCTGTGGGCTTCGTCGGCACGCTTGACGTGCAACGCGTGGCGGTCGGCGTCGGAGTAGACCGCGACCGAGCGAATGCCCATCTCGGCGCAGGCACGCACGATTCGTACGGCAATTTCACCACGGTTGGCGATCAGGATCTTTTTTATCACTTGGAAATTCCCTTGAGCCGATTGCTGCGTTCTTCGACCCACTGGAGCCGGGTCGGCGCGTGACCAAATGTTTCATGACAGTCGCGAGACACACACTAAGCCCGCCAAGGGATTAACAAAAATCAATAATTATTGGGTCGGGCATAAGTAAAGACTTATAGTTGTCCGAACAGCCGGTGGCGAGAGAATTAGAAAATGCGTAAGTCATTGATGCGACTGACATTGCGTCAATTGCAGATCTTCCATGAGGTGTGCGATTTGCGCTCCTACAGCCGTGCGGCCGAGGAAATGTCCCTCACGCAACCAGCCGTCAGCCTGCAAATCCGTCAACTGGAAGAGCTGATCGGCCAGCCGCTGTTCGATTACGTGGGCAAAAAGCTCTACATGACCGAGGCTGCCGAAGCCCTGCAGCGCGCCAGTCGCGACATCTTCGGGCGCCTGGAAAACCTCGATATGCAGCTTTCGGACATGCAGGGTTCGTTGCAGGGCCAGCTGAAACTGGCGATTGAATCCAGCGCCAAGTACTTCGTGCCGCACCTGTTCGCCGCCTTCAAGCGTCAGCATCCGGAAGTGCAGTTGCAATTGACGGTGGTGAACCGCGCCCAGGTGATTCGCCGGCTTTCGGACAACCGCGACGACCTGGTGATCATGTCCATGGTGCCCCAGGACATGGGCCTGGAATTCCTGCCCTTCCTCAACAACCCGATTGTCGCTGTGGCGCCTCCCGACCACCCCTTGAGCCTGCAAGGCCCGCTGCGCCTGCAGGACCTGGAGCCCTACACGCTGTTGCTGCGCGAACCAGGTTCCGGCACGCGACTGGCCTGCGAGGAGTACTTCAAGGAAAAACGCGTGCACTTCACCCAGACGGTGGAAGTGGCCTCGGCCGAGGCGCAGCGTGAGTGTGTCTGTGCAGGATTGGGCGTGGCCCTGTTGACGCGCCACGCGGTCAACATGGAGCTGGCCACCGGCGGGCTCAAGGAGCTGCCGGTGGAAGAACTGCCGCTGTACCGCAGTTGGTGCCTGGTGCAGGCCAAGGCCAAGCGCCTGTCACCGGTGGCCCATGCGTTCCTGGGCTTTATCCGCAGCGAACGGGTGCAGATCAGCGTGCTGGCTGAGCGCTTCGCTGGGAAGCCGCGGGTGCCTGCCAGTGGAGTTCCGGGTAGTCACTGATACTCTGGAGCAACTGGCGCTCCTCACAACGGTCTTCGATTGCGCGACGGAACGCCATGCGGCGTTGGTCTTCCTGCTGACGACGGGTTTTGACGGAGCTGTTGCTGTCTTCGTAAGTCCGGGCCATTTGGAGTCTCCCAATGCGAGTACGGGGAGTTCAGGATGGCCTTGGGGAGTTACGGTTTGGCGGCACACGCATGACAAGACGATGAACATTCCTGATCTGTAGGAAATCCAAATGTGGGAGGGGGCTTGCCCCCCATAGCAGTGGGTCAGCCAATGCATTTGGTGACTGATACACCGTAATCGGGGGCAAGCCCCCTCCCACATTTTGACCTCAGGTCAATCGTCGAGGGCTTTGACGGATTTCGGTGACAGGCGAAGGCTGCGCAGACTGCGCTTCACGCTCTTGAGGTGGTTGACCAGGCTCGGCCCACGCGCCATGGCCACGCCCATCGCCAGCACGTCGATCACCACCAGGTGGGCGATGCGCGAAGTCAGCGGCGTGTAGATTTCGGTGTCTTCGTGCACGTCGATCGCCAGGTTGACCGTAGACAGTTCCGCCAACGGCGTCTGGCTTGGGCACAGGGTGATCAGCGATGCACCACTTTCACGCACCAGGTTGGCGGTGATCAGCAGGTCTTTGGAGCGGCCCGACTGGGAAATGCAGATGGCCACGTCCGTAGGCTTCAAGGTCACCGCCGACATGGCTTGCATGTGCGGGTCGCTGTAGGCCGCGGCGGTGAGCAGCAAACGGAAGAATTTGTGCTGGGCATCAGCTGCCACCGCGCCCGAAGCACCAAAGCCATAGAACTCCACGCGCTGGGCCTGGGACATCGCCGTCACGGCCTTTTGCAACTCCACCGGGTCGAGCTTCTCGCGCACTTCCATGAGGGTGTGCAAGGTGGTGTCGAAGATTTTCAGGCTGTAGTCGGCGACAGAGTCGTCTTCATGGATCGCAAATTGGCCGAAGCTGGCGCCAGCGGCCAGGCTTTGCGCCAGCTTGAGTTTCAAGTCCTGGAACCCGGAGCAACCAATAGCGCGGCAGAAGCGCACGATGGTCGGTTCGCTGATACCCACGCTATGGGCCAGGTCGGCCATGGAACTGTGCATCACAGCCGCAGGGTCAAGCAGCACGTGATCGGCAACCTTGAGCTCCGATTTGCGTAACAGGTGGCGCGACTGGGCGATATGTTGCAACAGGTTCAAAGGGCAGGACTCTTGTTATGGGCAGGGCCAGGGATGTAGCAAGCTTGTAGTTATACTACAAGAATTGCCGTTTTGCCCGTCCGACGCATCACTAAATCGCCCTGCCCCCCCTTTGAATCTAAGGGCAGCCGCGTTGTAGCCACAGGGGCGTCCCCAGCGTCGTTAAGGAAATTCTGCATTTTTCCGTAACAAATCTGCCAACCCATCAGCTTGCATCGGCCGACTGATCAGATAGCCCTGCACTTCGTCACAACGCTCACCCCGCAGGAAATCCAGCTGTTGCTGATCTTCCACACCCTCCGCCACCACCTTCAGCGCCAGCCCGTGGGCCATGGCGATGATTGCCCGAGTGATGGCCGCGTCTTCGCGCCCCTGACCCAGGCCGCGGATGAAGGTCTGGTCGATCTTCACGTAGTCCACGGGAATGCGCTTGAGGTAGCTGAGTGACGAATAGCCGGTGCCGAAGTCGTCAATCGCCAGCTTCACCCCCAGGTCTCGCAGTTGCTGGAAGGTCGCGATGATGTGTTCGACGCTGTCGAGCAATTGGCTTTCGGTCAGCTCCAGCTCCAGGTATTGCGGGTCCAGGCCGGTTTCTTCGAGCACCTGGCGTACCAGGCTGACCAACTTGCCCTGGCGCAGTTGGTGTACCGAGAGGTTCACCGATACCCGGATCGGCGCCAACCCCTGGCGCTGCCACTCGCAGGCTTGCCAGCAGGCCTCGCGCAGCACGAATTCGCCCAGGGGTACGATCAGGCCGGTCTCTTCGGCCAGGCCGATAAAGTCCCCCGGCGGCACCATGCCCCACTGCGGGTGCTCCCAACGGATCAGCGCCTCGGCCGCGTTGAGCTTGCCAGTGGCCAGGCACAGTTTCGGTTGATAGAACACCGTGAGCTGACGCTCTTCGATGGCCTTGCGCAGGTGGTTTTCCAGCTGCAAGCGCTCCAGGGTGCTGGCTTGCAGGCTGTCGGTGTAAAACTGGAAGTTATTGCCGCCCAAGTGTTTGGCGTGCTGCATGGCCATGTTCGATTGGCTGACCAACGCGGAAATTTCCCGCGCGTTGTCCGGCAACAGGCTGACGCCCATGGAGGCACTCACCACCAACTCGTGCCCCTCCACCGTCACCGGCACCCGCAGTTTGGCCAGCAGCCGCGTAGCGACCCGCGCCAGGCTCGACAGGTTGCCGTAGGCGTCGAACAACACAGCAAACTCATCCCCCGACAGCCGTGCAATGGTGTCGGCCTCGGGCAAGGCGTTGATTAAGCGTCGCGCCATTTTCTGCAACAACTGGTCGGCGACTTCATGGCCCAGGCTGTCGTTGAGCAGTTTGAAGCGGTCCAGGTTGATGTGCAGCAACGCCAGGCTGCGCCCACCCTGGCGTACGCGCTGGTGAGCTTCGCGCAACCGTTCGCGGAACAGCGAGCGGTTGGCCAGGCCGGTCAGTTCGTCGTAGTGAGTGAGGTAGCGCATACGCTCTTCGGACTCACGCCGTGCTGAAAGATCGGCGAAGAAGCCCACGATATGGCTGACTTTTCCTCGAATATCACGCACGACATTCAATTGCAGCCACTGCGGATACAGCTCGCCGTTTTTGCGTGTCTCCACCAATTCGCCCTGCCACGTGCCGTGGCTGAGCAACGCCTGGCGGATCACCGGGAAATGGCGGCGGGCGTCACGGCTGCTGGGCAGTTCCACCACGTTGCGGCCAATCATGTCGTCGGTTTCAAACCCCGTGACACGGCTGAAGGCTTGGTTGACGGCAATCAGCTTGTAGTCCGGATCAAGGATCACAATGCCTTCGCTGGCGGCTTCAAATACGGTCGAGGCCAACCGCTGCTGTTCCTCCAGGGCCTTGCCGGCGCTGATATCGCGGCGCGTCCCCAGCATGCGCGTGACCCGGCCGCTGGGCGCACGCTCCACGGCGCGGCCACGGTCTTCGATCCACACCCAGTGCCCGTCGCCATGGCGCACGCGGTATTCCACCTGGTAGTCCTCGCTGCGGCCCTTGAGGTGTTCCACCAGGGCACGCTTGAGCAGCGGCAGGTCTTCGGGGTGCAGGCGCGGCTTGAGGTGGCTGAGCATTGCCGTTACGTACTCCGGCTCCAGGCCGAACAGCTCCTTGAGCTGGGTGTGATGGACCTCGTCGGTTTGCAGGTTCCAGTCCCACAGGCCCAGTTCACTGGCTTGCAGGGCCATGGCCAGGCGCGCTTCGCTTTTATTCAGGGCCAGGCTGGCGGCGTCCAGTTCCTGGCTGCGCTGTGCCACACGGTCTTGCAGGCCGGTCTGGGCTTCGCGCAGTTCCTGTTCGACTTGGCGACGCTGCTCGACTTCGCGCACCAGTTCCTGATTGAGTTGCTCGCTGCGCTGCTGCGCCTGTTGCAGGTGCTCGATCAGCGCCTGGTTCTGGAAGCGGCGCAACAACCCGCGCTGAATCAGGCGATTGACCTGCCACGCCACCAGGCTCAAGGACGCCAGCAGGATCAGGCCAAGTACACCCCAGCCGCGCTGCTGCGGGTCGCCACTCCAGAACAGGTAGAGGATGGACGGCACCAGGCACGGCAAGGCAAAGGACAGGAACGCCGGCAGGCTCACGGCGTATGCCACGCTGGCCGACAAGGTCGCCGCGCCGATCAGGCCGAACACCCAGGCCTGTTGCATGAAGCTGTCCACCGGCACCAGGGCGATGGCGGCGGTGGCCAGCGTCAGGCCGCTGACCGCCGAGCCGAGCAGGAACATGCGTTGCCACACCGGTTGGGCCTGGCGGCTGGGCATCGCCGAGTCAAACGCGGCCACCTGAATCACACGCATCGCCACCAGGGCCAGCAGCCAGACCAACCAGACGCTGTCCAACAGGTATTGCTGGGGGTTCCACAGTAGCCAGGCGCAGACCAGGCCATTGACCAACATCAACAGGGTCGGCAGCAGCGAGCCTTGATACAGCAGGCGTGTGCGCTCGACCGCCATCTCCGTGGCGTAGTGTTTACGGATAACCTGCGCGGGAGCCGCCGAGGGGCCAAGCAGGTCGGTGCTAAGGGTCATAGGCAGTGTTCTTATAATGGTGAGCCCGAAACGTCGACGGAGCATACACAAGCAAGCGCTTGGGCCAAACTGCTCCATGTCATAAAACCGCACGCTCATGCCGCGCAAACTTCCGGGCCAGACGGCTTGAGTGAGACGCGGCGCGGGCTGTGGCCATTGACCGACCGGTCATCACCCCGCAGGTTTGCCTCGACCACCCGGCATTGTTATTTGCCCCACTCCCCCGGGGGCCATAGAATACGCCGATGCGCGATGATCTTTCCCTTTTGCTGAACTCCCTCAACGATGCCCAACGCCAGGCCGTAGCGGCCCCCGTTGGCCGTCAGTTGGTCCTGGCCGGTGCTGGCTCCGGTAAAACCCGAGTGCTGGTGCACCGTATCGCCTGGTTGATCCAGGTCGAAAACGCGTCCCCGCATTCCATCCTGTCGGTGACCTTCACCAACAAGGCCGCTGCCGAGATGCGCCACCGCATCGAACAGCTGATGGGCATCAGCCCGGCCGGCATGTGGGTAGGCACTTTCCACGGCCTGGCGCACCGCTTGCTGCGGGCGCATTGGCAGGAAGCGGGCCTGGCCCAGACCTTCCAGATCCTCGACAGCGATGACCAGCAACGCCTGGTCAAGCGGGTGATCCGCGAGCTGGGCCTCGACGAACAACGCTGGCCCGCGCGCCAGGCGCAATGGTTTATCAACGGCCAGAAAGACGAAGGCCTGCGCCCGCAACATATCCAGGCCAGCGGCGATCTGTTCCTGGCCACCATGCGCAGCATCTATGAGGCCTACGAGGCCGCCTGCGTGCGCGCCGGGGTCATCGACTTCTCCGAACTGCTGCTGCGTGCCCTCGACCTGTGGCGCGATAACCCAGGCTTGCTGGCGCATTACCAGAAACGTTTCCGCCACATCCTGGTGGACGAGTTCCAGGACACCAACGCCGTGCAGTACGCCTGGCTGCGCCTGCTGGCCAAAGGTGGCGACAGCCTGATGGTGGTGGGCGACGACGACCAGTCGATCTACGGCTGGCGTGGCGCGAAAATCGAGAACATCTACCAGTATTCCGAAGACTTCCCGGACGCGGTCACCATCCGCCTGGAGCAGAACTATCGCTCCACTGCCGGAATCCTCAAGGCGGCCAACGCCTTGATTGCCAACAACACCGGGCGCCTGGGCAAAGAACTGTGGACCGACGGCGGCGAAGGCGAAGCGATCAACCTGTACGCCGCGTTCAACGAACACGATGAAGCGCGCTACGTGGTGGAAACCATCGAAAGTGCGCTGAAAACCGGCCTGGCGCGCAGCGACATCGCGATCCTGTACCGCTCCAACGCCCAATCGCGGGTCCTGGAAGAAGCCTTGCTACGCGAACGTATCCCGTACCGCATCTATGGCGGCCAGCGCTTCTTCGAGCGGGCCGAGATCAAGAACGCCATGGCTTACCTGCGCTTGCTGGAAGGCCGTGGCAACGATGCGGCGCTGGAACGGGTGATCAATATCCCGGCCCGTGGCATCGGCGAAAAAACCGTCGAAGCCATTCGTGACCACGCACGCCACGCCGATGTGTCGATGTGGGAAGCCATGCGCCTGCTCATCGCCAATAAAGGCCTGACCGGTCGTGCGGCGGGTGCGCTGGGTGTGTTTGTCGAGCTGATCGAGAACCTGGCGGCCAAGTGCGCGGAAATGCCCCTGCATTTGATGACCCAGACCGTCATCGAGCAGTCCGGGCTGATCGCCTACCACGAAGCGGAAAAAGGCGAGAAAGGCCAGGCCCGGGTAGAAAACCTTGAGGAACTGGTCAGCGCTGCCCGTGCGTTCGAAAACACCGAGGAAGACGAAGAGCTGACCCCGCTGGCCGCATTCCTCGGCCACGCGTCGCTGGAAGCCGGTGATACCCAGGCCGACGAGCATGAAGACAGCGTCCAGCTGATGACCTTGCACAGCGCCAAGGGCCTCGAATTCCCGTATGTGTTCCTGGTGGGCATGGAAGAAGGCCTGTTCCCGCACAAGATGAGCCTGGAAGAGCCCGGCCGCCTTGAGGAAGAACGTCGCCTGGCCTACGTGGGCATCACCCGGGCGATGCAGAACCTGGTGATGACCTACGCCGAGACCCGACGCCTGTACGGCAGCGAGACCTACAACAAGGTGTCGCGCTTCGTACGTGAAGTACCGAAGGGGCTGATCCAGGAAGTGCGCCTGTCCAACAGCGTCAGCCGCCCGTTCGGTGGTGGACAGCAGCAGAACTCCAGCAGCATGTTCGCCGGCTCCGAGATTCCGGAAACCCAGTTCAGCCTTGGCCAACAGGTCAGGCATTCGGTATTCGGCGAAGGGGTGATCCTCAATTTCGAAGGCGCGGGTGCCCAGGCGCGCGTGCAGGTGAATTTCGCCGAAGGCAGCAAGTGGCTGATGATGGGTTACGCGAAGCTCGAAGCCATTTGAAACATTTGCCCACATGAAGGTTTTTGGCCCGCCCTTGTTTTTAACGAGCGCGGGCCAATATCTGTAATAAGTCCTACAGACCACTCTGAATCGGTCCTACGCAAAAGCCCGAAACATTATGCCGCTAGCCACTGTCACCACACCTGTGCAACATGGCGCGCGTGCAATCCACAAATGGGAATTCCCTTTATGAAACGTTTTCTTAGCATCGCCATGGCGTTGTGCATCGGCCTGACGATGAGCCTCGACGCCAACGCCAAACGCTTCGGTGGCGGCAAAAGCTCAGGCGCAGCACCGACTCACCAGACTAGCCAAATGGCTCCATCCGGCGGTGCTGCGGCCACCGCAGGCGCCGCCGGTGCTGCAGGCGCTGCAGCCAAGGCCGGCGGTGCTTCGCGCTGGTTGGGCCCTCTTGCCGGCATCGCCGCCGGTGGCCTGCTCGCCTCCATGTTCATGGGCGGCGGCTTCCAGGGCATGCAGATCTTCGACATCCTGATCATGGCGGTCATCGCCTTCCTGGTCTTCCGCTTTATCGCCGCCCGTCGCCGCAAGCAGCAGGAGCACATGGCTCCAGCCGGCGCGCCGATGCAGCGTGAAGTGTTCGAGCAAAAACCAGCCATGGGCTCGATCTTCGGTGGTTCGCCAGCGCCAGCTGCGGCCCGTCCGGTGATCAACGCACCGGCCTGGTTCAACGAAGAACGTTTCGTCGAAGCGGCCCGCAGCCACTTCCAGTCCCTGCAACAGCACTGGGACGCCAACGAAATGGACAAGATCGCCGAGTTCGTGACCCCGCAACTGCTGGAGTTCCTCAAGCGCGAACGCGCCGAGATTGGCGATGCATTCCAGTCGACTTACATCGACGACCTGCGCGTGCAACTGGACGGTGTGGATGATCGCGCCGACAAGACCATCGCCACCCTGACCTTCAGCGGTGTGTCGAAGTCCTCGCGTTTCGACCAGGGCGAAGTGTTCAGCGAAAGCTGGAACATGGAACGTGCCCAGGGCGATAACCAGCCATGGCTGGTCGCCGGTATCCGCCAGAACGGCTGATCCCTGCACGCTTGGTAAACAGATACAAAAAACCCCGGACCTGTCCGGGGTTTTCTATTTCACGGTTGCACTTATAGCGAGCTACTGTATAAAACGCCCCTATAAACCGCGCCATCTAGCAAGAGGATCCCGGCCGTGGAAGAAATCATCGAACAATTGCGTGAAGCCAACGAACCGGTCCCGGTTCCCTTGGAGCTGCCTGACGAAGACCAACTGGTGGAGATCGAGGAACAACTGTTCATCGACATCCCGTTTGTCTTCCGTGAATTCCTGCTGACCGTCAGCGACGTGGTGTACGGCAGCCTGGAGCCGGTGACCGTCACCGACCCGCAGTCCCACACCTATCTGCCGGACGTGGCCGCCAACGCCTGGGACGCCGGTGTCGACCGCAGCCTGATCCCGATCTGCCAGGACGGCGACGACTACTACTGCGTCGAAGAAGACGGCACCGTGGTGCTGTGGTCCGGCGAAGAAGAAATCGTCACCGAAGAAACCTGGGAATCGGTGTGGCACTGGGCGCGGGACGTCTGGCTGGAAAGCTGACAGCGTTGCTAGGCTGCCATGCTTCCTATGGTGAGCCGGCTTGCTGTGGCGAGCGGGCTTGCCCCGCGTCGGGCTGCGAAGCAGCCCCCCCAAAAAATCCCCTCAATGCTCCGGCGTATCCTTATGGTTATCCAGCGTCTCCAACAAGGCAACCTGCATCCGCGTATGCACGCGGATGAACCAGCGCCAGAGCACCGCCGCCACCGCCGCCGTGACCACGGCGATCAGCACCAGCAACTTGTTGGTCGGCAGAATACTGGCCGACAAGGCTGCCAATAGCAGGAAGATCACCAGCAGCGAGAGGATCGGGATCAGTTCCGCGATCACCCTTCGCACACGCTGGGTATGCCGCCCGGCCATTTCCGGCTTCACGCTCATCTCCGCCAGCAGCATCGACAGCGCCTTGAGCTTGCGGTATGCCGCAATCAAGAACGGCAGCGACAACAGCAACGCCCCGCCCCAGATCAACGCCTTCTGCCAGCTCGGATCGCTGATCCAGCCTTCCAGATACCCACCGATGCGCGCCGCGAAAAAGCCGCCGGCAAAGAAGATCGCAATCACCAGTGCCAGGTTAACGCCCACTTGCAGGATGATCTTGCGGATCATCGACGCCAGCATCGCCCCCTCGCCCTGGGGTTGAATGCTGCGCAGCCATTCGCCATACATGCCGAATACTCGGCTCATACGCTGGGGCATGACCGACGCGATCTTCAACGACAGCGGGTCGGCACCGCGAATCAGGTACGGCGTGAGCAGTGTGGTGATGGCCGAAACCGCTACCGCCACCGGGTAGAGGAAATCACTGGTCACCTGCAGCGTCATCCCCAGCGCCGCGATGATGAACGAAAACTCGCCAATCTGTGACAGCCCCATGCCCACGCGCAGTGAGGTGCGGCCATCATTGCCGGCGATAAACGCCCCCAGGCCGCAGGACAGCATCTTGCCCAGCACCACGGCCACGGTGATCACCGCAATCGGCCAGGCGTATTGCAGTAGGATCTGCGGGTCGATCATCAAGCCGATGGCGACAAAGAAGATAGCACTGAACATGTCGCGAACTGGCTCGATCAGGCGCTCGATCTTAATCAACTGCCGAGATTCGGCCATGATTGCGCCGATCAGGAACGCGCCCAGCACCATGCTGTATTCCAGTTTGACCACCAGCAGGCAGAAACCGAAACACAACCCCAGTACGGTGATCAGCAACATCTCGTTGCTTTCGAATTTGGCCACGTAGGCCAGCAAACGCGGTACCAGCAAAATGCCGATGACCAGCGCGACAATCATGAACAGCGAGAGCTTGCCGACTGTGGAGAACACCTCGCCGGAGCTGACCGTACCGCTGACGGCAATGCTCGACAGCAAGGCGATGATGCCAATGCCGAGGATGTCCTCGACGATCAGCACGCCAAAAATCAGTTGAGCGAAACGCTGGTTCTTCATCTTCAGGTCATTGAGCGCCTTGACGATGATGGTGGTCGAGGAAATCGCCAGGATCGCGCCGAGGAACAGTGAATCCATGGTATTCCAGTCGAACCAGCGGCCGATTTCGTAGCCGATCCAGATCATCAGGATGATTTCCAGGAAGGCCGCGATAAACGCGGTGGCGCCGACCTTGAACAGTTTGCGCAGGCTGAATTCCAGGCCCAGGCAGAACATCAGGAAGATCACCCCCAGCTCGGCGAGGGTCTTGATAGTGTCTTCGTCGTGGATCAGACCGAACGGCGGGGTGTGGGGGCCGATGATGAACCCGGCGACGATGTAGCCCAGCACCACCGGCTGCTTGAGGCGGTGAAACAGGATGGTGACAACCCCTGCCACCAGCATGATCACGGCCAAGTCCTGGATAAAGCTGATGGCGTGCATGGCGAGGGGCTCCTTGAGGGTACTGGCGCTTTTCCCACTTCCGCGCGCGCCTTTGAAATGTCGCAAAGTGCGGAAGGAAAAGTCTGCCTTGATCGTAAGAAATGCCCTGAGATGGGCTTTTGAAGGTTAACACCGCGACTTCCGCCGGAAAGCCGGTGCAATATATGGAAACAGATCGGTGCGCGCGTGACGGCAAGCCCCCTACCGGCGTCCCGTTATGGATGGTTCTGCAAAGATTCCAGCACCCGCAGAGGTGCCCCCCAACCAATGCCTACAACCCGTGAGTGTGCTATGGAACCCGGAAACGCCCAGCTGTCGATGACGGTATTGATGACCCCTGACATGGCCAACTTCTCAGGCAATGTCCACGGCGGCACCCTGCTCAAGTACCTCGACGAAGTGGCCTACGCCTGCGCGAGCCGTTATGCCGGCCGCTATGTGGTCACGCTGTCGGTGGACCAGGTGATCTTCCGCGAGCCGATCCATGTCGGCGAGCTGGTGACCTTCCTCGCGTCGGTCAACTACACCGGCAACACCTCGATGGAGGTGGGCATCAAGGTGGTGACCGAGAACATCCGCGAACGCTCGGTGCGCCATACCAACAGCTGCTTCTTCACCATGGTCGCGGTGGACGACCAGCGCAAACCGGCCGCCGTGCCCCCGCTGCAACCACAGAACAGCGAAGACAAGCGCCGGTTCGTGCAAGCCCAGCAGCGCCGGCAGATCCGTCAGGAACTGGAAAAGCGCTACCAGGAAATCAAGGCAGACGCGCTGTAGGCCCTTTCCCCGTTGTAGGAGCGAACAACCGCGCTCCTACAATCGCCAGCACTGATCATCGTGGGCACAGACATCAAAGCGCTGGTCCAACTGGCTCATGCGCTCCATATGATGGTTCACGATGTCCACCATCACCGCTTTGCTGGTGTTTTTGTAGTACTGCGCCATCAACTTGTCGTTCGCCTTGACGCGCTCGACCACGGCGGCGTCCGTCGGGTTCTGCCATTGCTCCAGGATGGCATCTTCGGTGCCGCTCAGGCGCATGCGGTAAACCCGCTCATAAAGCGCCAGGGTACGCGCCTTGCGGCCGGCCATTTCCTGATTCACCAGTGCATAGTTCTGACGGTACTGAACCCAATAGTCGTCAGGTGGCGTGAATGAGCCGAATCGCGCCTTGCGCTCGGCGATTGACTCTTCGACGGCTTGCGGACGCTGCGCGGTGTCAGGCTCCATCAACGTGATGAGTTGCATATGGGTTTCAACGATCGCGTTGATCAGCGCGGTACGGTGTGGCGTATCCGGGATCACCTTGCCGAATATCGGGCTTTTGCCCGCGCACGATGGCATGCCGTTCTCGAATATCGGCTGTGGAATGCGCACATCTTTGCCACCCGAGCGCGTCAGGCGCTGCAACGAGGTCGTGCAGATGCCACGCGCCATATCGAAGGTCACTTCGTACTCTTCCCCGGCCTTTGGCGTGATGCTCATTGATTTGCCGCAGACATAGCTGCCGCCATTGGTGTTGATCATCAACATGGTTTCTTTGCCGGGTGCCAGCTTGAACTCCAGCAAGCCTCTGGCCGTGGCCGGCGGGGGCACCGACATGCCGACACGCCGCCGGGTATCGACCAGGAAAATATTGTTGAGCATGCCGGTGGTCTGGCCCATGCAATGCTGCGCATCGTAGACGTCGATGGTGGTATTGGAGGTATTGGAGATGAAGCGCAGCTTGGCAGCGTCCGGCTCGGTGGCGTCAGGGTAAGTACCGTTCACACTGCAACCGGCCAGCAACGATGTCAGCACCAGGGCGGTCAGTGCCCGTGGCGAAGGGAATACGGGGGACATGGTTCTTCCTTGAAAAGCACAGGGGACTAAGAGGCGCCCGATAGTACCGGACGCCCTTTGCCTGGCTCAATCAGGAATATTCCTACAACCCGATAGGCGTGGCTTCGAAACGCACGCGAGGATGGGCAATGCGGTCCTGGGCGCGCACCAGGTCCAGTTCGTAACTGGCGCAGGCCTGGGTTTCCAACAGCACTTCATGGACCGCTGCGGCGGTGAATTCGAAGGCGGCGAGCAGGCTGTCGCCCAACAGAACACGCGCCAGAAACAGCCCCGAGGTCAAATCGCCGACGCCCACCGGCTGACGGGGGAACGCCAGCAGCGGCCGGCGCAAATGCCAGCTACCATCGGCGGTCACCAGTAGCATCTCGAAACCGTCCGGCAACTTGCCTGGATAATCCAGGTGTTTGACCAATACGGCCTTCGGCCCACGCGCCAGCAACGCCTTGGCCATGGCCAGGCAATCGAACAGCGATTGCGGCTTGCGCCCGGCAAAGCTGTCCAACTCCAACTGGTTGGGGCACAGGAAGTCGGCCATGGCCGCGGCTTCGTCCAGCAGGAAATCGCTGACTTCCTGGGGCACGATGCAGCCCTTTTCAGGATGCCCCATCACCGGGTCGCACAGGTACAGGGCCTTGGGGTTGATGGCCTTGATGCGCGCAACGCCGGTCAGAATCGCCCGGCCCTGATCGGCGCTGCCCAGGTAGCCGGACAGAATCGCATCGCAATTGCCCAGCTCGCCGATGGCGGCAATGCCTTCCACCAACGCGGGAATCTGCTGTGGCGCCAACACTTCTCCCGCCCATTGGCCATACTGGGTGTGGTTGGAGAACTGCACCGTGTTCAGCGGCCACACGTTCACCCCCACGCGCTGCATGGGGAACACGGCGGCGCTGTTTCCGGCGTGGCCAAAGACCACATGAGACTGGATCGCAAGCAGATGAGGTGTGCGTTTCATGCGGGAGATTTCCGTAAAACCAATGAAATTCTGGCCGCGCAGTATGCGACTAAACGCAGCCTGTACGACAGACCGGCGACACAGTTAAGCTGCTCTCACTTTGTTGGAGTTTTTCGCATGCTGACCCTGGGAAACATGTTCGTGTTGATGCTGCTGGCGACCGGTGCCGCCTGGGTATGGCATAACCACGGCCTGCGCGAGCGGGCGCTGGAGCGGGTCAAGCAACATTGCGCCAAGCTCGACATCGAACTGCTGGACGGTGCGGTGGCACTCAAGCGCATCGGCTTTGTAAAGGATGCCAACGGTCGGCGGCGCCTGGCGCGCATCTACAACTTCGAGTTCACCGTGACCGGTGAAACCCGCCATCCAGGGACTATCACCCAGTTCGGTGCCCACAGTGCGCAGATCGAACTGGCGCCCTACCCGTTCGAGATCAAGACGCCGCTGCCCAGTGCCGAGGTGATTGAGCTGAGCCAGTGGCGCCAGGACCATGCGTCCAAGAACCGTCACTGACGACTGGCGGCCAGCGCACGCTGTAACACATCCACGTCCTGTGGCTCGCTGAAGATCAATTCGATACGCGAATCGCGGCGCCATTCGCTGGGTTGCCAGCTGAGCGGGCCGTTATCCACAGCGTTGGCGGACACCCAGCCTTCGGCACTGTGGATAACCAGCTTGGCGCGGCGCCAATCAAGGCTTGTAAGCCAGTTATGCAGCTGCGGGGTGTCGAACTGCTGGCTGGGGTGCCAGCGCCAGCCAATGCTCCAACCGCCCTCTTGAGCCTGACTCAGGCAAATGGGTTGGTCAGGATCGGTCCAGATAGCCGGCATTTGCCCCAGGCCTGTGGGCACGGCGAAGTTACCCACAGCCGCAACAGCCCGTGCGTCAAGGCCAGGTAAATGCGCCAGCGGTAGATGCGCCTGGCGAGTCCAGTAAAGCGGGCATTCGGGTAACTGGCGCTCGATCACCTCGCGCTGCGCTGCATTCAGTGCTTCGTCCTTGTTCAATACCAGCAACCCGGCACTCGCCAACGCTTCCTGCTGCGCTGGGGGCAAGGGTTTGCCCGCCGCCAGCGCTTGCGCATCCAGCACCAGCACGCACGGCTGGACGGCCAGCACGTTGTGCCACGGCGCTTCGCGCAACTGCTTGAGCAACTGCGCCGGATGACCCAGGCCCGAGGGTTCGATAAACAACCGATCAGGCTTGGCCTTACGCAACAAGCGACCCAAGCCTACTTGGAACGGAGCGCCATTCACACAACACAGGCAACCTCCCGCAACTTCGCCCAAGGCAATGCCGTCGTCATCTTGCGTGAGCAAGGCAGCGTCCAGGCCGATCTGCCCGAACTCGTTGATCAACACAGCCCAACGCTCATTGGCTGGGCGTTGGGCGAGCAGGTGCTGGATGAGGCTGGTCTTGCCGGCGCCCAAGGGCCCGGCAATCACGTGGGTGGGAATGTTCTGCAGCATGAGAGGCATCGTTCGGACCGTGTAGAGCGTTTGATCCTACGCGGTTATGCGAGCCAATCCAGTGTCAGGATCAAGCGGCGCTCGTCGGCCTTCAGTGCGGGCGAACGGTGAATCAGGCCATGGCCTTCATTGCCATGCCATTTGGTGCCCTTGAGCAAGGCCACTTCGCCGCAGTGGATCTGCTCGATACGCTCGGTGGGTTCGGCGTCCGGCTGGCTGAGTTTGCGACGGTCCATCACGCCTTCACGCAACCACTGGCTGCCAACCCCGGCATAGGTGGTGATCAGACGCACCGGCACGTGGTCGACGTGAAAACGCGGGCACATGGCTTTATCCAACAGACGCAGGCGCACGCCGATCCGCTTGGCGCCGAGCAGGCAGGCGAACGCACTGACCAGCCACGACACATCGGCGATAAAGCCTTCGTAGCCCTCAAGATCACGACAACTGGACGCCAAACCCTGCAAGTTGGGCTCGGCATCTTCATTGTTGAGCTCGATGACCATGGAGTCGGCCAACGGCTCGTTGAGCGACACCAACAAGGCGCCGAACTCGGCGATGTGCAGCGGCAACTGACGCTGCCACAGCGCCAGGTTGACGCCGTCTTCGAGGATATCGGACAGCGCCAGCGGGGTGTCACCGCAGGTCTGGCGAATCACGGGACGCAGGGGAATCACCGGGGCCAGCATCAGGCGGCTGCCTCCTCATACCAGGGGCCAAAAGGGTCGGCCAGCAGGCGCCAGCCTTCGACGCTCAGGGCCATTTCTTCATCGGTGAGCAAGCACGCATCCAACTCGGCGCGCATTCGGGTGAAGTCGATGTTCTGGCCGATAAACACCAGCTCCTGGCGGCAGTCGCCAGTGCTCAGTTGCCAGTTGCCCATGATCGCCGCGATGCTCTCTTCGTCCTGAGGCCATTGGCTTTTGGGCACAAAGCGCCACCAGCGGCCGGCAAACCCATGACGCATCAGGCCACCGGCCTGGGACCAACTGCCCGCATCCTGGTGTTTGCTGGCCAGCCAGAAAAACCCCTTGGAGCGCAGCAGTTTGCCGTTGACCCAGGGGCGGTCGATAAAGTCGAAAAAGCGCTGCGGATGAAACGGGCGGCGCGCGCGGTAAGCGGTGGAGGCGATGCCGTATTCCTCGGTTTCCGGCACATGTTCACCGCGCAATTCCTGCAGCCAGCCCGGCGCCTGGGCGGCGCGCTCGAAGTCGAAACGGCCGGTGTTGAGGATCTTGTTCAGCGGCACTTCGCCCATGACCATCGGGATGATTTCCGCCTGGGCGTTGAGGCGCTCGAGGATTGCCATCAACTCTTCACGTTCGCGGCTGCTGATCAGGTCGATCTTGCTGATAAGGATCACGTCGGCGAATTCGATCTGCTCGATCAGCAGGTCGGTGATGGAGCGCTCGTCTTCTTCACCGAGGGTTTCACCGCGCGAGGCCAGGCTTTCGGCGGCCTGGTAGTCGAGCAGGAAGTTCATGCCGTCGACCACGGTGACCATGGTGTCCAGACGGGCGATGTCGGCCAGGCTTTGCTCGTTCTCGTCACGAAAGGTGAAGGTCTCGGCCACCGGCAAGGGCTCGGAGATGCCGGTGGATTCGATCAGCAGGTAATCGAAGCGACCTTCCTTGGCGAGTTTTCCGACTTCTTCCAGCAAGTCTTCACGCAAGGTGCAGCAGATGCAGCCGTTGCTCATCTCCACCAGTTTTTCTTCGGCACGGTTGAGGGTGACGTCGCGCTGGACTTCGCTGCCATCGATGTTGATTTCGCTCATATCGTTGACGATCACCGCCACCCGCAGATTTTCGCGGTTGCGCAGGACATAGTTAAGCAGCGTGCTTTTACCGGCGCCGAGAAAGCCGGACAACACAGTAACGGGGAGGCGATTGGGCATCAGGTATTCCTCATCAGGGTTGGCCGGTCAAATCGCCCGTTTATGGCGTTCGCGCAGCTCTTCACGTTCTTTGGCTTCGATACACAGGGTGGCGGTAGGACGCAGCAACAAGCGCTTCAGGCCGATGGGCTCGCCAGTCTCGCGGCACCAGCCGTACTCGCCGCGCGCCAGCAATTCGAGGGCGTCGTCGATCTTGTCCAGCAGCTTCTTTTCCCGCTCCAGCAGGCGCAGTTGCCATTGACGCTGTTCTTCAGCGCTACCGACATCGGCCGGGTCGCTGTTGGTTTCCTGCTCGCGCAGCAGCAGGAATTGGGCGTCGATACGCGCTTGCAGCTCTTTGCGTTGGGCCAGCAGCAACTCACGGAAGAAGCCTTGTTGGGCCTCATTCATGTAGTCGTCGGGCAGCTGGGCCAGCAGGTCTTGTTCGGTCATGGAGAGCGGTTCACGGGTCAGGCTGTGCTTTTATGTTATAGTATAACAATACAAATAAGCCAATACCCTCTTGCTCACCACGACGAAGGGCGCAATGCTTGAACACTTCCCTGCCGCGAGAAACCTGATGAAATACCTGGTGTGCGCCCTGTTTTTGGCTGCGGCGGGACCTGCCTGCGCCCAGGCCCCCAGCCTGTTGGCCCACTGCACGCGCAGCGCCAACCTGCTGGCTTGTGTGGATCCATTGGGCAATGCCTACAGCGTGGCGACCGTCGGCAGTACCACGTATTTGCGCGGGTATGAGGTGATCGGCAAGCGCTACTGGGCGCAGACCAACAGCCGCTACGGGCAGCTGACGTTCTTTACCGGGTTGGCGTCGGATGGTGAGGCGTGGGTCGGCTACACGCGGCGCGTGGGCTGGACCACCCTCAACCGGTTTTCCAGTTCGGGTGGCGCCAGCGCCAAATTCACCTGCAGCCGTATAACGGGTTGCTAGACCTGGGCGTTCTTCTGTTCCTGCACCCACGCCATGTAGCTGTTCATCGGTGGGTTCTTCTGGAAATACTTTTTCAAGCCTTCGAACAACCCATCGGCAACTGCCTGTTGATGCCGCGCGGTGACCAGCCGCGCGCTGTCCCGCGCATTGGAAATAAACCCGGTTTCCACCAAAATCGATGGCACGTCGGGTGACTTGAGCACCGCGAATCCCGCCTGTTCCACGCGTTTCTGATGCAGGCTGGTGATGCCTTCCAGGCTGCCCAGGATCGAATTGCCCAGTTGCAGGCTGGAGGCGATGGTGGCGTTCATCGACATGTCCAGGATCACCCCGGCGAGCATCGGGTCCTTGTCCTTCAGATTCAGCAGGCTGGTGGCGCCAAGCAAATCGGCACCGTTTTCCCGCTGCGCCATGAACCTCGCCGTGGCGGACGTCGCGCCGCCTTCGGACAAGGCATACACCGACGCGCCCGAGGCAGTAATGCGCGGTGCCGCGTCCGCATGCACGGAGATAAACATGTCGGCATTGTGCTTGTGAGCGATCTCCACCCGTTTGCGCAGCGGTACGAAGAAGTCATCGTTGCGCACCAACTTCACATCAAAGCCCTTCTCGCGCTTCAAGCGTTTGGCCAACAGTTGCGCGATGGACAGCACCACGTCTTTTTCGCGCTGGCCCTTGGACCCGACCGCGCCCGGGTCCTTGCCGCCGTGGCCGGGGTCCACCACCACAATGATGTCGCGCTTGGGGTGCGCCTTATCCACGCGCGGCGCAGGTTCGGCGGCAATCTGGCGAGGCGCCTGGGTGGCGTTGGTCAGGTCCAACACCAGGCGATGACCCTGGCCGTCCTGGGGCGGCAATAGAAAGCTGTTGAGCTGCATCGGTGCGACCAGGTCCAGCACGATGCGCGTATCGCCTTTACCAAAATGCCCAGAGCGAATCGAGGTGATGCCGCTGTTCTTCAACGCCAACTGAGAGAAATCACCGCTGAGGCCGGCGCCGCTCAGGTCAATGATCAGGCGTTCCGGCGCGCTCAGGGTGAAGGTCTTGTATTGCACCGGGCCGCTGAGATCGAACACCAACCGCAGCTTGTCGTCCGAGCGCCACAGGCGGGCGTTGCTGATCTGCGTGGCGTGGGCCGCGAATGGCAAGGTGAAAAGAGGGCTGGCCAGAAGCAGGTTAAGAAGCTGACGTCTGTGCATGAAAAGTTACCGCAAAAAGGAGCGTCCCTGCTCGACATGACTGAAAAAAGGCTGGCGCAGAAAAACCATCGTCGACACAATAGTTATACTATAACATGTCTTTTTATTTCCAATGATGGACCTGCTCATGAATGCGCTGACTCTGCCGGATATCGCCGCGCAGGCTTCACGCCAAGCCTTGCCACTCGACTGGGTGGGCATGTGCGGCATCGCCCTGCCAATCCTCATCGACGGCCAACGCCTCACCGCCACCGCCGATGCCGGCGTGAGCCTGGACGATGGCGCCGCCCGTGGCATTCATATGTCACGCCTGTACCTGGCACTGGAGATGCTCGACCAACAGCCACTTACGCCTGCACTTCTGCGTAATGTACTGCAGCGTTTTCTCGACAGTCATGAAGGTTTATCTAATAACGCCTACCTGCGTATCCATACCGATCTGCTGCTCAAGCGCTCGGCGCTGGTCAGCCCGTTGGCCGGCTGGAAAGGCTACCCGGTGAGCATCCAGGCACGCCTGGAAAACCAGATGTTCCACGTGGAACTAAAAATTGACGTTACCTATTCCTCAACCTGCCCGTGCTCCGCTGCCCTCGCCAGGCAATTGATTCAGCAGCAATTTCTTGAAGACTTCGGCAACACGCCGCTGCAGCATGAGGACGTGTTGACCTGGCTCGGCAGCGCCAACGGCATCGTCGCCACGCCCCACAGCCAGCGCAGCAGCGCGCAGTTGCTGATCGAACTGGACGGCGACCAACCCAGCCTGCCCATCACCGAGCTGATCGATAACGTCGAAGCCGCCCTCGGCACTGCCGTACAAACCGCTGTAAAACGCGCGGACGAACAAGCCTTCGCACTGGCCAATGGGCAGAACCTGATGTTCTGCGAAGACGCCGCCCGCCGCCTGAACCTCGCCTTGAAACGCTCGGATGCCGTCAAAGCCTTCCACCTCAAAGTGATCCACGCCGAAAGCCTGCACGCGCACGATGCCGTGGCTGAAAGCCGCTGGACGAGAAACCCTGCATGATCACCTGCACCGCCTTACGCTGGGGCGCCCCGGGCCAACCACTGACGCCCGGCCTCGACCTCACCCTTGAGAAAGGCAGCCTCACCGGCATCATCGGCGCCAACGGCACCGGCAAAAGCAGCCTGCTCAAAGTCATCGCCGGCCTGCAAAAACCCTTGGCGGGCAAGGTCACGGTGGCGGTTCCACGCCGTGGCGGTCTGTCGTTTCTGCCCCAGCAACAGCACCTGGACCGCCAGTTCCCCATCAGCCTGCAGGAACTGATCGCCGCCGGATTCTGGGGCACCCAGCTCTCCCCGCAACAACGCAGCCAGCGCCTTGAAGCCGTGTTGGAGGACTGGTGCCTCAGCGGCCTGGAACACCGCCCGTTGATGGCATTGTCCGGTGGTGAGCTGCAACGCGCGCTGCTCGCCCGCATGAGCCTGGCCGAAGCGCCGGTGCTGCTGCTCGATGAACCCCACGCCGCCCTCGATGAAGAAGGCCAGGCGCTGTGCTGGAAACACATCCACGCCTGGCACGACGCAGGCCGTACGCTGATCGTGGTCTGCCATGACCTCGCTTCCGTGCGCCACCACACCCAGCAGGTGGTGCAGATCAAAAACACCGGCTGCCTGTTCGGCCCCAGCAAAGAGCTGATCCGCCCACAGCCCCAAATGCAGGTGGCCTGATGCACTTCGCCGCCCACCTGTGGATGCCCTTCCTCGACTTCGTATTCATGCGCCGCGCGCTGATCGGCGGACTGGTACTCGCCTGCAGCACCGCACCGCTGGGGGTGTTCCTGATCCTGCGACGCATGAGCCTGATCGGTGACGCTGTGGCTCACGGCATCCTGCCTGGCGCCGCCCTCGGTTTCTGGTTTGCCGGCCTCAGCCTGCCAGCCCTGACCATCGGCGGCCTCGGCGCGGGCCTGAGCATGGCCGGCCTGTCGGCGTGGATCACCCGTCGCACCGGCCTGCGTGAAGACGCCAGCCTCGCCGCCATCTACCCCATCTCCCTCGCCGCCGGCGTGTTGATCCTCGGCATCGCCGGCAAGCGTCTGGATCTGCTGCACCTGCTGTTCGGCTCCGCCCTGGCCGTGGATGAAACCACCCTCACCGGCATGCTCTGGGTCTCGGGGTTCAGCCTGATCGCCATGGCGGTGATCTACAGACCGCTGTTGCTGGACACCCTCGACCCGCTGTTCCTGCAAACCGTCAGCCGCCTCGGCCCACTGGCCCACGGGTTGTTCCTGACCCTGGTGGTGCTGAACCTGGTGATCGGTTTCCAGGCCATCGGCGCCTTGATGGTGGTGGGTTTGATGATGCTGCCGGCCATCGCTTCGCGTTTCTGGAGCCGGCGCCTGCCGGTGTTGATCGCAGTATCGGCGGTGCTGGGATGCCTGTCGGTATGGCTGGGTTTGTTGCTTTCGTTCTACTACTCGCTGCCCAGCGGCCCGGCCATCGTGCTGGTGGCCGGCGCCGGGTATCTGCTGTCCGTGGTCTTCGGTCCGGTGCACGGCTTGCTGCGCCGCCCGCCCTCCCTTACATCCCAATGAGGTGTTTCCCGATGCGCGCTTTACTCGTGCTGTTCAGTCTGCTGCTGCCGCTGTCGATGGCCCAGGCCGCCGACAAACTCCAGGTGGTGACCAGCTTCAGTATTCTCGATGACATCACCCACCAGATTGGTGGCGATCACATCCAGATCAGCAACATGGTCGGCCCCGACGCCGACGCCCATACCTACGAGCCAACGCCGGACGATGCCAAGGCGTTGCTCAAGGCCAAGCTGATCATCAAGAACGGCCTGGGCTTCGAGCCGTGGCTGGACCGCCTGGTGGCCAGCACCGAAACCAAGGCCACCGTGGTCACCGCCAGCAAAGGCGTGATTTCCCACACCATGGAAGAAGACGGCGAAACCATTCCTGACCCACACGCCTGGCATAACCTGGCCAACGCCGAAATCTACGTGAACAACATCACCAAGGCGCTGGTCGCCGCCGACCCGGCGAACAAGGCGGATTACCTGCGCAACAGCCAGGCCTACCTGAAAGAAATCTACCGCTTGCTGGCCGAAGCCAAGGCCAAGTTCGGTGCGCTGCCAGCAGGCAACCGCCGCATCGTCACCTCCCATGACGCCTTCGGCTACCTGGGCCAGGCCTACGGCATTGAGTTCCTGGCGCCTCAGGGCTTGTCCACCGAACGTGAACCCTCGGCCGCCGAAGTCGCCGCGCTGATCACCCAGATCCGCAAAGACAAGGTCAAGGCCGTGTTCATGGAAAACATCAAGGACTCGCGCCTGCTCAAGCAGATCGCTGACGAAAGCGGCGCGCAGATCGGCGGCACGCTGTACTCCGATGCCCTTGCCGCAGAAGGCCCGGCCAGCACCTTCACCGGGTTGTTCGAGTACAACCTCAACACCCTGTGTGCGGCCCTGAGCAAGCCATGACCCTGAGCATGCTCGACCTGGAAGGGGCTGCCGTGGGCAGCCGCTTTCCACTGGAACCTGTACTCGATGCACTGCCGTGGAACAGCGACGGCCTGATCGCCGCCATTGCCCAGCAACACGGCAGTGGCGCGGTGTTGATGCTGGCCTGGATGAACCGCCAAGCCCTCAAGGAAACCCTGGCCACCGGGCAAGTCTGCTACTGGTCGCGCTCGCGCCAACAGCTATGGCGCAAGGGCGAAAGCTCCGGCCATTGGCAACAGCTGGTCGAAGCACGCCTGGATTGCGACGGCGACGCTGTGTTGCTGATCGTCGACCAGCAAGGCCCGGCGTGTCACACCGGCCGCCCCACCTGCTTCTACAACGCTATCGATGGCGACCACGTTCACATCATCACGGAGCCCTCAGCATGATCCGCAAAAACCCGTCCGGCGATCTTCCCGTCATTGCCGAATCGGCCTACGTCGACAAGACCGCAATCATCTGCGGCAAGGTCATCATCGGCGAGAACGTCTTCGTCGGCCCCTACGCGGTGATCCGCGCCGATGAAGTCGACGCCAGCGGGGACATGGACCCGATCACCATCGGCGCCAACTCCAACATCCAGGACGGCGTGGTCATCCACTCCAAGTCCGGCGCGGCCGTGACCATCGGCGAGTTCACCTCCATTGCTCACCGCTCCATCGTCCACGGACCCTGCAGCGTCGGCGACCGTGTGTTCATCGGCTTCAACAGCGTACTGTTCAACTGTGCCGTGGGCGATGGCTGCGTAGTGCGCCACAACTCGGTGGTCGACGGCCGCGATTTGCCCGCCGCCTTCTACGTGCCCTCCACCACCCGCATCGGGCCCAACACCGACCTGTCGCAATTCCCGCCGGTGAGCGTGAGCGCCTCGGAGTTTTCCGAAGACGTGGCGCGTACCAACGTCGACCTGGTGCGCGGCTACAAAGCCCTGCAAAACGAGTTCTGAGCCATGAGCCGCGTGCTGATTCGCAATGCCCGCCTGGTGAATGAAGGCCAGGAATTCGACGCCGACGTACTGGTCGCCAATGGCCGCATCGAGAAGATCGCCGGCAGCCTTGACGGCTATAACGAGCCAGTGGAAATCGACGCCCAAGGCCAGTGGCTGCTGCCGGGCATGATCGATGACCAGGTGCACTTTCGCGAACCCGGCGCGCCGGACAAAGGCAGCTTCTACAGCGAATCCCGCGCCGCGGTGGCCGGTGGCATCACCAGCTTCATGGACATGCCCAACACCAGCCCTGCCACTTTGGACCTGGAAACCCTGGCCGATAAAAAACGCCGCGCCGCCCTGCATTCGGTGGCCAACTATGGCTTTCACTTCGGCGTGAGCAACGACAACCTCGACACCGTCGCCGCCCTCGACCCGCGTGAAGTCGCCGGGGTCAAAGTGTTCATGGGTGCGTCCACCGGCAATATGCTGGTGGATGACCCGCGGATCCTGGAGCGACTGTTCGCCGAAGTGCCGACCATCCTGCTGGCCCATTGCGAACACACGCCGAGCATCCAGGCCAACGAACAACGTTTGCGCGAGCGCTTCGGCGACAAGATCCCCGCCGTCGCGCACCCACTGATCCGCGATGCCGAGGCGTGCTATCGCTCCTCGTCCTTTGCCGTGGAATTGGCCAAGCGCCATGGCACGCGCCTGCACGTGCTGCACCTGACCAGCGCCCGCGAACTGGCGCTGTTCGAAGACAAACCCCTGGCCGAAAAACGCATCACCGCCGAAGTCTGCCTGCACCACCTGCTGTTCGATGACCGCGACTATCACCGCCTCGGCCACCAGATCAAATGCAACCCGGCGATCAAGAGCCGCGCCGACCGCGACGCCTTGCGCCTGGCCTTGTTGAGCAACCGCCTGGATGTGATCGGCAGCGACCACGCCCCGCATGGCTGGGCGCAAAAACAGCTGGATTACCGTGAAGCGCCGGCGGGCTTGCCGCTGGTTCAGCATGCCCTGCCCGCGCTACTGGAGTTGGTAGCCGATGGGCACCTGCCGCTGGCGACCCTGGTCGCGAAAACCAGTCACCGCGTCGCCGATCTGTTTGCCATCCCCGATCGCGGTTATCTGCGCGAAGGCTATTGGGCCGACCTGGTGCTGATCAAACTCGAGCCCGGAGGCAAACCGGTCAGCAGCCAACCAATCCTGGCCCGCTGCGGCTGGACGCCTTTCGCCGAGCGCAGCTTTCGCCATAGCGTCAGCACCACCTTGGTGTCCGGGCACCTGGCCTTTCATAACGGTCAGGTAATAGACAGCTGCCAAGGATTACCTTTGCATTTCCAGCGCTAGAGAAGACGGCGATGATCCGCATCACCCTGCCAGACGGCACCCAACGCGAGTACGACGGCGCTTTGTCAGTTTATGAAGTGGCTGCCAGTATCGGGGCGGGGCTGGCCAAGGCAGCGGTTGCCGGCCGCGTCGAGGGTGAGCTGGTGGATTGCGAGCACGTGCTGGAACAGGACACCCGGCTCCAGATCATCACCACCCAGGATCGCGAGGGGTTGGAAATTCTGCGCCGCTCCTGCGCGAGCCTGTTGGCGATGGCCGTCAAACAACTGTTTCCCGCCGCTCAACGGGTAGCCGGGGCGGTAGTCGAAGACGGTTTTTACTTTGACTTGGCCTACGAACGCGTCTTCACACCGACCGACCTGGAACTGCTCGAGGCGCGTATGCGCCAGCTGGCAAACACCAATCATTCGGTACGGCGCTTGGGAGATTTTGACGCCCCAAGCCAAGGCCCCCTCGTGCCGAGCACGGGTGTGATCCAGGCCTTCAAACTGACCAGGGTTGTCAGCAGTGCGTCACAGCAGCGCATTACCGGCACCTGCTGGGCCAGCCAGCAGGTGGCGGTGCTCACGATGAGTCAACACCAGGTCGACTTCGGCCAGCAGGTATGCGATGCACTGAAAGGCGTGGGCGTGCGGGCGATCATGGACCGGCGCAGTGAGAAGATCGGCTACAAGATCCGCGAACACAGCCTCCATAAAACGCCGTATTTGGTGATAGTTGGCGAGAAGGAAAAAACCGGCGGTTACGTCAGCCTGCGTAGCCACCGGGGAGAAGACCTCGGCCAGATGAGCGTCGAGGCCTTGTGCGAAAGGCTTAAGCGCGAGGCTTGACCGTACCGCAATCGTTACCCAGCCACTGGGCGTGGCTGTCCAGGCTGCCCTTCTGCTGAATGCCGGTGGCATTGAAGGTGCCGTTGACGGTGGTCGTAAACTCTTTCTGGCTTTGGAACGTAGCTACACCCGTGCCCTGGGCTTTCGGGCAACTGAAGCGGAATTTCCACTGGTTGCCGGTCTTGTCGGTCACTTGCTGTTTGCAGCCCGATTGCGGGTCGGTCAGGGGGATAGAATCAGAGGCCACCTGTGCCGGCGTCAGGCACACCTGCACGCCTTTGCCAGCCATGGTGATGCCTTGTTTTTCCAGCATGGCGCGCTGCTCAGGGGTCATCTGTTGCTTGAGTTGACCGAGGATCAGCGACAGGTCCGGCAGGTCCTGGTTATCGACTTTCATATTGCTGGTGGTCAATTCCCACAAGCCCGGCGCCAGCATCTGCGCCTGTGCTGCCACGGGCAGCGACAAACCAATAACCATGGCTAAACCAAGCAGACGAGCATTCATCGGGTAACTCCTGGGCAATTGTTGGCGTTAGACGCCGCAAAGGCGTCAGTGTTGCACGCCAAATAAAATAGCGACATTCGTGACCGAACATGGTCTGTTAGGCACTGGATTGTCTGGAGTACCGTCGTCCATGGATTTTTTTGGCCCGCACCTGCTCGCCTACTTCATCGCCACGCTGCACTTTCTCGGGACTCTCGCCGCGATCCACGCGGTGCTGACCGTCAGGACCGCCCAAGGCTCGATCGCCTGGGCCTTGTCGCTGATGTTCATGCCCTACCTCACGTTGATCCCTTACCTGATCTTCGGCCGCAGCACGTTCGACGCCTACATCCAGGCCCGCCGCCAGGCCAACCAGGAAATGCACACCGCGATCACCGCGCTGAACTGGCGCCCCTGGGTCGAGGAAGCCCTGGCAGCACGCAACTCCAGCGCCTACACCTCTTTGCGCGCCATGCCCAAGCTGGGCCGCATGCCGTGCCTGGCCAACAATGAAGTGCGCTTGTTGATCAATGGCGAGGCCACGTTCAGCGCAATCTTCGAGGCGATCCGCAACGCCAGGACAGCCGTGCTGTTCCAGTTTTTCATCATTCATGACGACGAGCTTGGCCGCCAACTGCACGCCCTATTGAAGGAAAAAGCCGCTGAAGGCGTAGACATCCACGTGCTCTACGACCGCATCGGCAGCCACGCCCTGCCCCATCGTTATGTACAATCGCTGCGCGACGCCGGGGTAAAAGTCAAAGCGTTCGCCACCCGCAGCGGCTGGCTCAATCGCTTCCAGGTCAACTTCCGCAACCATCGCAAGATCGTGGTGGTGGACGGCATCACCGGGTTTATCGGCGGGCATAACGTCGGCGATGAATACCTGGGCAAGAAACCACCGCTGGCGCCGTGGCGCGATACCCACGTGCAGGTCACCGGCCCGGTGGTGGCGTGCCTGCAGGAGTCGTTTGCCGAAGACTGGTTCTGGGCGGCACGCGAGTTGCCGCCGCTGATCCTGCCGGACGCCTACCCGGAAGACGGCGTGCTCTGCCAATTGCTTGCCAGCGGTCCCGCCGACCCATATGAAACCTGCTCATTGTTTTTTGTCGAGGCCATCCACGCGGCGACCGAACGCGTATGGATCACCAGCCCGTACTTCATCCCCGACGAAGCCGTGTTCGCCGCCCTGCGCCTGGCGGTGCTGCGCGGGGTCGATGTGCGCCTGTTGCTGCCCTCACGGCCCGACCACCGCATCGTCTACGCGGCGTCCAGCCTTTACGCGATCGAAGCGGTGCGCGCCGGTGTGCGGGTGTTCCGCTACACGCCGGGGTTTCTGCATCAGAAGGTGGTGTTGGTGGACAGCGAAATCAGCGCCATCGGCAGTGCGAACATGGACAACCGTTCGTTCCGGTTGAATTTCGAAGTGATGTTGCTGACGGTCGACGAAGCCTTCGCTCGGGAAGTCGAGCAGATGCTGCTGGACGACTTCGCCCTGGCCCACGAGGTCAGCCAGCAAGAAAGCCGCGAGACCCGCCGCCTGCAACAACTGGGCATGCGGGTCGCGCGGCTTATTTCACCGATTCTCTAACACACTGCGGTGAACCCTGTGGGAGGGGGCTTGCCCCCGATAGCGGTGGTTCAATCAACTCAGGCATTGGCTGACACACCGTCATCGGGGGCAAGCCCCCTCCCACACTTGGACCTTCATTGTTCTCAGAAACGGGGTTAGCGGTAGATATCTTCCCGCGTCCACGGCAGTTCGTGGCTGCCATCGGCATGGGGTTTCACCGCCAGAATCTGGTGCAGGTTGATCCAGCCCCGGGCAAACGCATACGCACAACCGGCCAGGTACAGCCGCCAGATGCGCAACGCCTGCTCCGGCACCATCTTCGCCGCCGCTTCAAGATTGTCTTCCAGGCGCTCGCTCCAATGGTCCAGGGTGCGCGCGTAGTGCAGGCGCAGGCTTTCGACATCGACCACTTCCAACCCGACTTCGCTGATTTCGGCGGTCATCATCGCCAGGTGCGGCAGCTCGCCGTTAGGGAACACATAACGCTCGATGAACTCCCCGGCGCCACGGCCGACCGGGCGACCATCGGTGTGCTTGGCGGTAATGCCGTGGTTCATCACCAGGCCGCCTTCGCGCACGGCGCCAAACAGGGTTTTGCAGTACTGCGCCAGGTTGGCGTGGCCGACGTGTTCGAACATGCCCACGCTCACCACTTTGTCGAAACGGCCGTCTTGCGGCAGGTCGCGGTAGTCGAGCAATTGCAGGTCCACCTGATCTTGCAGCCCTTCGGCCTTGACCCGCTCACGAGCCAGCGCCAGTTGCTCCTTGCTCAAGGTGATGCCAAACACTTTGACCCCGAACTCCCGCGCAGCAAACCGCGCCAACCCACCCCAACCACAGCCTACGTCGAGCAAATACTCACCCGGCTGCAGCCGCAGCTTGCGGCACAGGTGGCGAAATTTGTCTTGTTGCGCCTGGTCGATGGATTCGCTGCCGGTTTCGAAATAACCGCAGGAGTACGCCATATCCTGGTCCAGCCACAGCTGGTAGAACTCGTTGGACAGGTCGTAATGATAGGAAATGGCCGCTGCGTCGGTGGCCTTGTCGTGGATCGAGCGCACCGGACGACTCCCCTCGTCGTCTTCGATCAGGGCATGACTCAATTCGTCACACACCCGGATGACCTCGGAGATAGAGCCTTCCAGCTCCAGTTTGCCCTCGACGAAGGCTTCGCCCAGTGAATCGAGCGTGGGATGGGTCAGCTTGGTCACGACCGTGGGGTCCTTCACCACGATGGTTACACTGGGCTCGGGGCCCAAGTTGAATTCATGGCCGTCCCAGAGTCGAAGACGCAGCGGTAGCTGAAGATTCTGTAAGGCCGGTGGAAGTTGCGCGAGCATGAGTAGTCCCCCCTTGTTTCAGACGTCTGCTGTGAGGGTAGACCATCCCAAGACAAAGTAGGAGGCTATCGATTTGATAGCCGTCTTCTATGGGGCTCGGCGCTCGAGCAAACCGTCCTGGACCCACTGTTTCAGCCACGTCACGGCCTGCAATGGGGCACCCTCTGCATAAGTGACTGCCAGCTCGGCGCACAGTTCTGAAAAACTCCAGCCGGTGGTCACCATGCCCGCCAGGGCGTAGATTTCTGCAGGTTCCAGGCTGCGGTACTGGCACACATTCTGGTGCCGCCATACCAGGCAGATGTGCGCCGGGTCCAGCGTATGGCTGTGGGGGAAGTCTGAGTCATCCTTGCTGGCGCGCCAGATCGCCACGGTATTGAAGTGGCAGAGGACCTGTTGCACGGAGGGCGCCAGCGTGACTTGCAGGCCCGGCCAGTCTTCAGGCGCCAGGCTTGCCATGTCGTGGAGGGTCAGCGGTTCGCCCTGCGGCGCATCAAACGCCAGGGTAAACGCCCACTCCAACCGCGCCAGCTCCGCCAGCGGCGCACTTTGCTCCGCCACCAGGTGCTCAAGGATAAACGTCGGGAAACGCTCACCCAACCAGCGCAGGCTGTAATGGGCCGAGGGATAACGGCGCACGTAGGCTTTGGTCAGCGCGGCGAATTCATCATCCCCCAACCAATAGTGAATGGCGCTGAAGTCATGCCGCAAGACGTCCTGCAACCGCGAGATATAGGCGTTGTGATAAATCGCCAGGCCCGTGTCCACATCCAGCGTCGGCCCGCCCAGCAGGGTCGCGGCGAAGCCACTGTTGGCCACGGGTGTTTCGGATAACAGGTGTTGTTCAAAGGCCAACTGCCAATCGGTCAGGCGCATAAAGGTCTCCTGGCCAACGCCATGGCCCCCAGCTCACGGGCCTTGCTCAGCTCGGTCAGCAACTCTTCGAAGGGTGGGAAATGGTCGTCCCGCTCCAACAGCGTCGACACAGGGCCCAGGTGCTCCAGCGTTTGTTGATAGAGCGCCCACACCGGGTCACACACAGGGTGGTCATGGGTATCGACCACGTAGTCGCCGTAGTCCATGTGCCCTGCCAGGTGCAGCTGGCGGATGCTCTGCGGCGGCAGGTTGCGGATAAACGTCCAGGCATCGAAACCATGGTTGCGCGAGCTGACGTACACATTGTTGACGTCCAGCAACAACTGGCACCCCGACAGGTGGGCCAGGGCGTTGAGGAATTCCCACTCGGTGAATTCATCGGCCTTGGAGCGCACGTAGCTGGAGACGTTTTCCAGCACCAGCGGACGTTCCAACACATCCTGCACTTGGCGCACGCGGGCGGCCACGTGGTAGAGGCTTTCTTCGGTGTAAGGCAGCGGCAGCAGGTCATGCAACTGGTGGGCGCTGCCGCGGCTCCAGCACAGGTGATCGGACACCCACGCCGGCTGGATACGCTCGGCGAGCTGTTTGATCTGCTTGAGGTAGTCGGTATCGAGGGCATGCGGCCCGCCGATTGAGAGGGACACGCCATGCATCACCAGGGGATAACGCTCGGCTATCGCATCCAGGTAGTACAAGGCTTTACCGCCCTGGACCAGGTAATTCTCGGAGATCACTTCGAACCAATCCACGGCCGGCGATTGTTCGAGGATCTGCTGGTAGTACTCACTGCGTAAACCCAGGCCGTAACCGAGGCTTGGAAGGGAGGCAGGCATAAGACACTCCTGGGAAGTGTCCGCAGCGGTGAGGGGCAGCCGCTGCGGGAGCACTGGGTTGCCGGTTATTCGCCGACGGTGCCGCCCTTGGCGTCGCACATCGACTTGGTCATCGACAGGAAGCCCTGGCCTTTGCAAGAACCCTGACCTTTGCACGCATGGTCCTTGGTCTTGCAGTCGTTCTGGCCTTTGCAGGCGTTGACGCCATAGCAGTGAACGGTGGCGTCTGCAGCCTGCACCTGGGTGGCAACACCGGCAAACATAGTGGCGGCAGCCATAGCGAGAGCGGCACCAGCAGCAGCGGATTTGATGTTCATTGTTGTGTTCCTCATGATCGTAGGGGTGTCGGTCTGAACGGATTGTTCAGTCTCGACATACCACTAGAGTGAGGCCCCTCATCCGCGTTACAGCTGTGTGCAAAAATTTCTGAAAATTATTCTTCAAGCTTCAAAAGGGGTTCCTGAAAGCGCAGCAAACGCCCGGCATTGCCCAGTACCAGCAAGGTACTGAGGTTATGCAACACCGCCGCAATCATGGCCCCGGCAGCGCCCAACCAGCCAAACGCGGCGAATATCACGATAGCCAAGGTCCAGCCCAGACCGATGATCACGTTGACCTGCAGCGTCTGCCGGCACTGGCGGCTCAAGCGCACGCACGTCCCCAGGCGCCGCAAGTCACTGCCGATCAACACCACATCCGCCGACGCCAGGGCGATATCCGCCCCGCCCGCGCCCATGGCCACCCCGACCACACCGGCCTTGAGCGCCAGCGAATCGTTGATGCCATCGCCCACCACCATCGGCCGGAAACCGCTGCCGATTTCACCCAGCACGCGGTTGAGCTTGTCTTCCGGCAGGGCCTGGGCTTCGACGTCGCTGATGCCCACGTCCAGCGCCAGGCTGTCCGCGACGCTCTGGCGGTCGCCGGTGAGCAACAGTTGGCGACCAAGGCCGAGGTCACGCAGCTCTTGCAGGGCCTGGCGGGCTTCCGGCTTGACGCTATCGGCCAGCAGCAGCCAGGCCAGGAACTGACCGTTCAACGCCAGCCCGGCGATGGGGCCATCGTGGTTCGGCACCGCGGTGGTCAAGATGCCCAACTGCTCGAATAACTCCGGGCGGCCCAAGGCCGCTTCGCCCTGATCGGTCTGCGCCACCACGCCGAGGCCCTGGCGTTCGCGGATGTCCGTCAACGCCAGCATTTGTTCCTGCGTCGCCAACCCCGCCAATGCCCGGCTGACCGGGTGGCTGCTGGCCGAGCCCAGGCTCGCCGCCAGGTTCAACAGTACCTGCCGGTCCGGCGCCGTGGTGTCGATGGATTGCAGGCGCAAGGTGCCAAAGGTCAGGGTACCGGTCTTGTCGACCACCAGCGAGGTCAGGTCCGCCAGCTCTTCGAGGAACGCCGAGCTGCGAATCAGAATCCCATGCCGCGCCGCCACGGCGATCCCGGCAATCGCCGTGGCCGGTGCCGACAGCACCAACGCACACGGGCACGCCGCCACCAGCACGGCGAGCATCGCCTGGGCGTCATTGGTCACAAACCAAGTCACCGCCGCCAACAGCAGCACCAGCACCATATAGCTGCCGGCATACCGCTCCAACAGCCGCGTAATCGGCGGCTTGGAACGCTCGGCGTTCTGCATCAGCGCGATGACTTTGCCCAGGGTGGACTCGTTCCCGGTGCGGGTCACTTGCAGGCGCAGCAACCCATCGAGGTTGATCGCCCCACCAAACACCTGCACACCCACGCTGGCTTCCAGCGGTACCGACTCACCGGTAATCGGCGCCGTGTCCAGGCTCGCCTGGCCCGACAGCACCACGCCATCCGCCGGCACCCGGTCGCCGGCACGCACCTCGACGATGTCGCCGGTATTCAGCGTGCCGTTGTCCACTTCCTGGATGCTGCCATCGGCCTGCACCAAACGCGCATGGCTGCGGGTCAGCTTGCCCAGGGCATGGATCGCCTCCTGGGAACCGATCACGCTGCGTTCTTCCAGCACATGGCCAAAAATCATGATGATCGGCAACAACGCGGCGGTCAGCAGGTCACCCGTAGCCCAGGCGCCCAGCATGGCAAGAGCGATCAACTGGTCGGTGATACCGTGCAGGCTCGGGAACCGCAGACTGTACCAGGCCGAACGCATCACCGGCACCGCCACCAACAGCGACGCGACACCCAGCAGCAACTGGCTCACGCCGCTCTGGTCCGGCGCCAGCCAGCGCCACACCAGGCCCAGCACCAGCAACCCCAGGGCCAGCATGGCCAGGGTCAATTGCCGGGCAGCACTGCGTTGCTCGGCGGAGGTCAGCATAGGCGCGCTCATTGTTCGGCTCCCTGGATGATCAAGCGGGAGTCGTCTTTGGGATCGACCGTGGTCACCGAACCGGCCTGGCCGAGAATCTTCGGCAGGCGCTCGCGGTACAGACGCAGCAGCAAGCCCGGGTCTTTCACCTGGGCCAGACTGGCGACCGTGGCGGTTTGCGCCTGGGCATTGGCCAGGCGTTCACTGGCCTGGGCATGGGCGACTTGCACCAGGCGGTCGGCCTGCTGGGTCGCGGTCTGGGTGAGTTTCTCGGCGTCGGTGCGCGCGTTGGCCACGGCTTTATCCGCCTGCTGGCTGGCGGTGAGCACCGCATTGAAGGCATTCACCGCCGGGCCTGGCAGGCTCGACTGCACGTCGACGCGGGTCACTTCGATACCCAGCCCCAAGCCTGTGGAAGCCAACTCCACGAGACGCTTGTTGATGCCTTGCACCAGGTCGCCGCGCAGCCGTTCGCGACGTTCAGCGGCGCCGTTGTCGGTGCCGATCAGCTCGGGGCGGGCCACCAGGATCGTGTCCAAGTCACGCGCGGCGGTCAGGGCCACGGCGCTGCGGGTCACCAACCGATCCAGGGCCGGCAGCACATGCTCGCCCTGCAACACAAAGGCGTAAGGCTCGGTGACTTTGTAGAACACCCGCACATCCAGCTGCACCACGCCGGCATCGCCAGTCAGCAGGTAACCGGAACCGGCCAGTGCATCACTCAACGGCGTGGCAAAACTGGCGACGCGGTCGGCCTGGGTCGCCGCATCGGAACGCAACAGGTTCTCCACCCGACGCTCGATCACCCGGTCGGCCGCCGGCAACAGCACCACCTGCTCGAACGGCCGCGGCCAGGCCAGCAACAGCCCGGCATTCTGGATGCGGTCGAGGGCGCCGAAGTGCAGCACCACAGCGCGGTTCTGCGGGTCGATCTGGCGCACATTGGAAAACGCCCAGGCCAGTGCCGCCAATACAGTCACCGCATAGAGCGCCAGGAAGGCCAGGCGCCCGGCCTGGATCCACGGGCTGTCCGGGCTGTCACGCTCGGTCATGGCTGGATGTCCTTCGGCCCATCCACCAACGCGCGGAACGGTGCAGCGTCGGTGCGCAGGATGATCTTGGTGCCCGGCGTGACCACGGTGCCCAAGGTATCCAGCGAGCGCAGCAGGTTATACAACTGCGGATTGCCGGCGTAGGCGCGGCCATAGATCTGCGCGGCTTCGACCCGGGACTGGGCCTCGATATCGGCGGCTTTCACCGTGGCGTCGGCCTGCACGATGCGCGCATCGCGCTCGGCGGCAGAGCGGATCTGCGCCGCCTCGCGTTTGCCCACGGCGGTACGTTCGGTGGCGATGGTTTCACGCTCGGCGCGCATGCGGTCGACGGTGGCCGTCAGGGTCACCGACGGCAGCGTCAGCCGTTCGATCCCGACCTGGACCACGCGCACGCCGTAGGTATTGAGCAATTGTTGATCAATCTGCTGGCGCAGTTGTGCTTCAAAATCAGCGATGCGCACCTGGCTGGCATCGGTGTTGATCAGGCTAGACAGGTCGAAGCTGGCCGCCGTGGTTTCCAGCGCCGAGCCGACAAAGGTGCGGATCTGCCGCGCCGCTTCATCCGGCTGGTTCTGCACCGCACGCATGAAGCGCTGCACATTGTCCGCATCACCCTGTACCTGCCACGCCACGTACGCCTGTACGATGATGCGCAGGCCATCGCGAGTGCCCACATCCTGCAAACCGCTGGAGGTGGTGCGCAGGCGCAAGTCCACCGGGATCGCCGCTTCGAACGGCGCCGGCCAACGCCAGCCCAGGCCGGGCTCCAGCAACACCCGCGCCGGGTTGCCGAACCGGGTAATCACCGTGGCCTCGCCGGACCGCACCTGCACCAGGCTGGCGGCCGCGACCGCAAACAGCACCAGCAACACCGCCCAGGCCATGCGCCGCCAGGGGAATGGGCCGGCGTGCTCATCAGCGTGATGATGGTGGTGGTGATGGCCATGATGATGACCGTGATCGTGAGAATGAGCGCTCAACGGACCGACTCCTTATTGAACGGCTTTACGCGGCTGCGAAGGATCGGCCGGCAAGGTAAAAGAACGCAGATCGATCGTTGGCGCGCCATCGGCGCCCAGGCGATGATCCAGGATAAGCAGCTTGGCGTGGGCCAGGCCCTGGCTGAGTTGACCCAAGTACTGTTCCAGCACGAACGCCTGGCCGGCGGTGGCGTAGGCCTTTTGTTCGGCGGCAAAACGCAGGTCGGCGGCCTGGGCGCCGGCGTTCACTTCGCGGGCGGTGGCCGTGGCCTGGTCGCGGGCGGTGCTGGCTTGCAGCAAGGCCTGGTTGGTTTGCTCGCTGGCCGCGCCGCGCTCGCGGGAGATCAGCGCCTGGGCTCCGATCTGCGCGGCTTGCACGCCGTGGTAGGCGTTGGCAGCGCCGGCCGGTGGGTGGATCGCCTCGACCACCGTGGCGAGGATTTCCACACCGCTGCCGAGCGTTTGCAGGTCAGCCTGCACGGCGCGGCCGATTTCGTCGGCCAGGTTCGTACGTTGCTCGCCGAGCAATTCGTCAAGGGTGCGCGAGGCAAAGTCATGCACCAGGATGCGGCTGGCGGTGCTGCGGATCAGGCTCGGCACATTGGCGCTGTTATAGGTGGCAGCGAGCGCGGCCTGGTCGGTGAGGCCGATGCGGTAGACGAAACGCACGTCCATGTTGACGATCTGGAAGCTCTGCTTGTCGCCGCTGCTGCTGGCGATCACCTGGGACTTGTCGTTCACATGACTGGCGTCCCACAAGCGGTTGGCGATCAGCGGCGCCGGGCCTTCGGCAGGCGCCAACTCCGGCGTAGCGGCGTCGCTGACGCTGGTGGCCAGCTCATGCACCACGCCGTTCTCGACGCTGATCACACGACCCAACGGCCAGGGCAAGCCAGCATGCAAACCGGGGCCGAACACCTCGACGGGCTTGCCGAAGCGCTCATAAATCCCACGGCCTTGCAGGGGCACTTCGTGCACGCCGGTGAGCACCCAACCTACCGCCAGCACCACCAGCAGCACCGGCAGGAACGCCCGGCGCATGTAGGTAAACGCCCAGATCTGGCGCAGGTCGATGCCGAAGCGGTTGTGCAATTCGTGCTGCAAGGCGAGCAAGGGTTGCGGCGGCCAGCGCAGCAGCCCGGCGATAAAGCTCTGGGCCATCAGGCGCGGTTCGAGGCGCGGCTGGCGTGGGCTGAACAGCGACAACACGGCCCTGAGCACAAACTCCAGCGAGACCAGCGCGGGCAGCAGGCCGATCAACACCGCCAGGCGCAATGGCCAAACGGACTCGGCACCAGCAAACAGCAGGCAAATCGCACTGAGCACCAGGCACACAATCGCCACCCGGCTCAACTGCGCGAGCTGCGCGGCTTCCGGCCATTGCGCGGCGGTTTCCTGGGCCAGGCGGCGTTCGAACACCAGCAAGCCAAACGCCAAAGCCAACGCCAGCGCGGCGCCGATGCTGGCCGACTGGCCGACCGGTGCAGCGGGCAACCCCAGGTTCCAGAACTCGACAACGCTGATCAACGCCAGCAATGACCAGCCACCAAGCCACAACACGGGCGCGCCGATCTGCTTGCCAAATCGCTGCATGAACCGTGCATAGCGGCCTGGGTCTTCAAGCGGCACTTCAACCGCAGGTTCTTCCAACGCCTGGGCGCGCCAATCCGCGACCCACCACGCCGATTGCAACCCGGCCACCAGCAACAGCAACGCCGACACGCAGTTGATTAATACCACCGGCCATATCGACAGTGGCGCGAACAGCGCGACAAACAGCGCCAGCACCCAACCGGCAACGGCCAGCACCGTCAGGCTGATACCGGCCTGACGCAATCGACGGGCATGGAACTGCCCTTGTTGAAAACGCGGAAGGCCTTCTACCGAAGCACCGTCAGTTTCCAGATCCACTTGCATCCACTCAACGCCCACGTGTACATAATTCGTTACGATATAACACGGAGCGTGAAATTTTTGTTCGATAAACATCGCGTTAAGCGGTACACCGTTCCCCTGTGGGAGGGGGCTTGCCCCCGATAGCGGTGTGTCAGTCAACACCGGTTTCAACTGGCCCATCGCCATCGGGGGCAAGCCCCCTCCCACATTTGATCTACCGCACCGTCAAGATCGTGACTAAACCCCCAGAAACACACGCCATCACTGGTGCAGGCGAGGATTAATCGGCACACTCCAAAACAGTTTTTCGCGGGTCCACGGACAAGGAAGCGTCATCCCCCATGATTTCGATCTATCAGCTCAAACCGCGTTTTCAAAACCTGCTGCGTCCACTGGTGCAGCGCCTCTACGACAATGGCACCACCGCCAACCAGATCACCGTCTTGGCCGGCGTGGTTTCGCTGCTGGTCGGCCTGCTCATCGCCAGCTTCGCCACCCAACTGTGGCTGTTCGCGCTGATTCCGCTGTGGATGATCCTGCGCATGGCTCTCAACGCCATCGACGGCATGCTCGCTCGGGAATTCGGCCAGCAGTCGCGCCTGGGCGCCTACCTCAATGAACTGTGCGACGTGATCGCCGACAGCGCGCTGATCCTGCCGTTTGCGCTGATCCCCGGTGTGAGCCTGGCGCCGGTGCTGCTGGTGGCGCTGCTGGCGGTGTTCAGCGAGTACGCCGGTGTGCTCGGGCCGATGGTCGGTGCATCGCGCCGCTATGACGGTCCGATGGGCAAGAGTGATCGTGCCTTTGTACTCGGCGTATTGGCCACCGGTGTGGCACTGGGCTGGCTGGGCGCCGGCTGGGTCGACGCGGTGATGTGGCTGGTGGCTGCCCTGCTCGCCTACACCCTGGTCAACCGGGTGCGCCAGGGCCTTAAAGAACAACAAGAAACCTCACCGATTGCATAAGGATTTTTGCGATGCGCGAACAGCAGCAGCACACCTTCAGTACCCATGATGGCGTCGAGCTTTTTTATCGGCACTGGCCGGCCACCGAAAACACCGGCCAGCGCCAGGCCATCGTGCTGTTCCATCGCGGCCATGAGCACTCAGGGCGTATCGCCCACCTGGTGGATGAGCTGAACCTGCCGCAATTCGACTTCTTCGCCTGGGACGCCCGCGGCCACGGCCAATCCCCCGGCGAGCGCGGTGACAGCCCCAGCTTCGCCACCAGCGCGCGCGATGTGCAGACCTTTTGCGACTATATCGGCGCCACTTACGGCATCGCGGAAGAAAACTTTGCCGTCATCGCGCAAAGCGTCGGCGCAGTGATTGCCGCGACCTGGGTGCACGATTACGCGCCGAAAATCCGTGCCCTGGTGCTCGCCTCGCCGGCGTTCAAGGTCAAGCTCTACGTGCCCTTCGCCCGGCCGGGCCTGGCGTTGATGCGCAAGTTTCGCGGCAACTTTTTCGTCAACAGCTACGTCAAGGCCAAGTTCCTCAGCCATGACCCGGAACGCGTGGCGTCCTACGACAGCGACCCGCTGATCACCAAGGCCATTTCAGTAAATGTGCTGCTGGGCCTGTACGAAGCTGCCGACCGTGTGGTCGCCGATGCCCAGGCGATCCAGGTGCCGACCCAGTTGCTGGTCTCCGGCTCCGACTTCGTGGTGCACCGCAAACCCCAGCAGCAGTTCTTCGACCGCCTGGGCAGCCTGAAAAAAGAGCTGCACATCCTCCCCGGTTTCTTCCACGACACCCTCGGCGAACGTGATCGCGCCAGCGCCGTGAGCAGCGCCCGGCGCTTCATTCTGCAGAACTTCGAACACCCGCTGGACCGCGCCTCGTTGCTGGACGCCGACAAACTCGGCGCCACCTGCGCCGAATCCGAAGCCCTTGCCGCACCGCTGCCGCGCAACTCCCTGCGCGACCTGTACTGGCGCATGACCCGCGCCAGCATGGGCCTGGGCAAGAACCTGTCGGACGGGGTGAAACTGGGCTTCGACACCGGTTTCGACTCCGGCAGCACCCTGGACTACGTGTACCGCAACACGCCCACCGGCAAGGGCGGGCTGGGGCGGATGATCGACACCAACTACCTCAACTCCATCGGCTGGCGCGGTATTCGCCAGCGCAAGCTGAATGTGGAGGAACTGCTGCGCCTGGCCATGGCCAGGTTGCGTGGTGAAGATCGTGAAGTGCGCATCGTCGATATCGCCGCCGGCCACGGTCGCTACATCCTGGAAGCCTTGCAGGGCGTGTCGCCACTGCCGGAATCGATCCTGCTGCGCGACTACAGCGACATCAACGTGCGCGACGGTGGCGCGTTGATTCGCGAGAAGGGTTTGGGGGATATCGCGCAGTTCGTCAAAGGGGATGCGTTCGACCGCCTGGACCTCGCGGCACTCGACCCCAAGCCGACCCTGGCTGTGGTGTCCGGGCTGTATGAGTTGTTTGCCGATAACGGCATGGTCGGCGGTTCGCTGGCCGGGCTGGCCGAAGCGGTGGAGCCGGGCGGTTACCTGGTCTACACCGGCCAACCGTGGCACCCGCAGTTGGAATTGATCGCCCGCGCCCTGACCAGCCACCGCCAGGGCCAGGCCTGGGTAATGCGCCGGCGCAGCCAGGCAGAAATGGATCAACTGGTGGAAGCCGCCGGTTTCCGCAAGATCACCCAGCGTGTGGATGAGTGGGGCATTTTCACCGTGTCCCTGGCACAGAAGATCTGAACATGCGCGAACCCGGTTTATTGAAACCCGCGGTGCTGTGGCTGCTGCTGTTGGCGCCGCTGTTCTTCAGCACCTACGGCTTTGCCACCTGGGTCACCAGCCAGCGTAGCGACGTCGGCACGCTGGTGTTCGGCTGGGAAACCCATATGCCGTTCTGGGCATGGACCATCGTGCCCTACTGGTCCATCGACCTGCTCTACGGGTTTTCGCTGTTGTTGCCCAACACCCGCCATGAGTTGAAGCAGCATGCGCTGCGCCTGCTGAGTGCCCAGGTGATTGCGGTGAGTTGCTTCCTGATCTGGCCGTTGCGCTTCACCTTCGAGCGGCCGGAGCTGGACGGCGTGTTCGGCTGGCTGTTCGCGGTGCTGGCCGGGTTCGACAAACCGTTCAACCAGGCGCCGTCTCTGCATATCGCGCTGCTGGTGATCCTGTGGGTCATGTACCAGCGTCACACCCAGGGTTTCTGGCGTTGGCTGGTGCACGGCTGGTTCGCGTTGATCGGCATTTCGGTGCTGACCACTTATCAACATCACTTTATCGACTTACCCACAGGCGCCCTCGCCGGGTGGATCTGCGTGTGGTTGTGGCCGGTGGAACATCCGAGCCCGTTGTTGAGTGCACGGCTGACGCGAGATCCCACGCGTTGGCGGTTGGGCATGCGCTATGGACTTGGCGCGATGCTGTTGGCGATTCCAGCATTTGTATTGGGCGGCGCCTGGCTGTGGCTACTATGGCCAGCGGTTGCCCTCGCCTTGATCAAGGCCAATTACTTCGTGCTGGGCGCTGCGGGTTTCCAGAAACGCACCGACGGCCAACTGACCCCCGCCGCACGCTGGCTGTACGCACCGTACCTAGCCGCCGCCTGGATCAACTCGCGCCTGTGGACACGCAAACATCCACAGCCCGACCTGATTGTGGATAACGTCTGGCTCGGGCGTATTCCTACCACAAGCGAGCAAGCGCCCTTCACGGCCATCGTCGATCTGTGTGCCGAATTGCCGATTAATCCACAGGGGCGCGCCTATCAATCCATCCCGGTGCTGGACCTGATCGCACCCACGCCTGCCGAATGCCTGCTAGCCGCCCAAGCCATCGAGCGCCTGCGCGTCAGCGGCCCCGTGCTGGTGTGCTGCGCCCTCGGCTACTCGCGCAGCGCTACCGCCGTCGCCGCCTGGTTGCTGCACACCGGGCGCGCCGCGACGGTAGAGCAGGCGCTGACTATCATTCGTACAGCACGGACCAATGTGGTCCTGCACCCCGCACACCGAGAAGCGTTGGAGGGTTTGCCTCATGCCCGCTGATATGGAACTGCAGGTGGTCGCCAGCCTGCTGCGTCGTGGTCGTTCGCTGGATCAGTTATCCACAGGCCTGACCCTGGCCGGCGTGCTGTTCGGCCTGGCGCAGTTGTTGATGGCGAGTATTTCGATCATCTGCCTGCTGCTCAGCCTGTGGATGATTATCCTCGGGCTGCTGCAAAAGTACTGGGCGCTGCGCGTGGCGTTCGACGCCGACCTGTTCGCCCTGCTGGCTCGCGACATCGAGCGCACGCCGGACCTCGACCAGGCCCTGGTGACGCTCGGCCTGCAATCGACCAAGCGCATTGGCCGGCCCTGGGCTGAACGACGTCGCGGCGCGCTCAAACTGTTGCGCAAACAAGCCTGGCTGCTCGGCGCGCAAGCGCTGCTGACCCTGGGCGTGATCCTCGCCAGCCCTTGGCTGCCTTTCGCCGGATAAGGAATCCCCATGTTCGAACCCGTGGTCGCCACGCTGATTACCTCCATGGCCCGCACCGTCACCGGCGCCCGCAGCCTGTGGCTTGGGTGCGCGCCGGTGCCGGTGCAACGCATCTACTTCGCCAACCACAGCAGCCACGGCGACTTTGTGTTGCTCTGGGCGTCATTGCCGCAAAACCTGCGCAAATTCACGCGCCCGGTGGCCGGCAGTGATTACTGGAACAAAAGCGCCCTGCGCCGCTACATCATCAACCGGGTGTTCAACGGCGTGTTGATCGACCGCGAACGCAAGGACCCTGTGGATAACCCTCTACAGCCGATGCTCGACGCCCTGGAAGGCGGCGACTCGCTGATCATCTTCCCGGAAGGCACGCGCAACCTCGAAGACGGCCTGCTGCCGTTCAAAAGCGGCCTTTATCACCTGGCGAAAAGTTACCCACAGGCCGAGTTGATCCCCGTGTGGATCGCTAACCTCAACCGCGTCATGCCCAAGGGCCGCGTGCTGCCGCTGCCTTTGTTGTGCACCACCAGCTTCGGCGCCCCGCTGCAATTGGCAGACGGCGAAGACAAAGCCGCCTTCCTGGCCCGTACCCGCGATGCTCTGCTCGCCCTTGCTCCGGAGCACGTCTGACATGGATAGCCAAACCCTGATGTTGTTCGGCGGTATCGGCGCGATTCTGGTGCTGGCCTCGCTGATCGGCCTGATCCTCAAACTGCGCACCCGTGGTACGCCCAACGCGGTGATCGACAACCTCAACGCCCGCATCAACGCCTGGTGGGTGATGGTGGTGGTGATCGGCATCGCCTTCTGGCTCGGCACCGGCGCGGTGATCCTGCTGTTCTACGCGGTGTCGTTCTACGCCCTGCGCGAATTCCTCACCCTCACCCCCACCCGCCGCAGCGATTACCCGGCGCTGGTCGCCGCGTTCTACCTGGCGCTGCCGCTGCAATACCTGCTGATCTATTCGGACTGGTACGGGCTGTTCTCGATCTTCATCCCGGTGTACGTGTTCCTGCTGCTGCCGATCCTCGCCTCCCTGGGCGGCGACAGCACGCACTTCCTCGAACGCGCCTCGAAAGTGCAATGGGGCCTGATGATCGCCGTGTTCTGCGTGTCGTTTGTGCCCGCCCTGCTCACCCTAGACATCCCCGGCTACGAAGGTCGCAACCTGCTGCTGATCGCCTACCTGGTGATCGTGGTGCAGCTGTCGGACGTTTTGCAGTACGTGTGTGGGAAGTTGTTCGGCAAACACAAGATCGCACCCAACCTGTCGCCCTCCAAAACAGTCGAAGGCTTCGTCGGCGGGATACTGCTGTCATCCTTGATCGGCGCTGCGCTGTGGTGGACCACACCGTTCAACCCGTGGCAGTCGTTCCTGATTGCGCTGCTGATCAACCTGCTCGGCTTTGCCGGCGGCATCGTGATGTCGGCGATCAAGCGTGATCGCGGCGTAAAGGACTGGGGCCATATGATCGAAGGGCACGGCGGGATGCTGGATCGGCTGGATTCGGTGTGCTTTGCGGCGCCGATCTTCTTCCACCTGGTGCGCTACTGGTGGACCTGAGGTCACCGCTCTAAGGCCAAATAACGATCAACCTGTGGGAGGGGGCTTGCCCCCGATGACGGTGTGCCAGACAACACATGGGTAGCTGACACACAGCAATCGGGGGCAAGCCCCCTCCCACATTCGTTCTGTGGCACTGTGCCGAAAGGTTGAATCATTCCCTCAAGGCCGCCGGCCTCCCTGATGGAAATGCCCGCGTTAGCGTTGACGTTTTTCGCGAGCAAGCTCGCTCCTACAGTGATTCACCGCCACTAGCCCGGCAAATGCCCCAGCGGCAACGCCCCTGGGGTTTTCACGGTCTGGATCGCGAAGTTGCTGCGGATGTCCCTTACCCCCGGCAGTTTCAACAGGCTGCCAGTGACAAACCGCTCATACCCGCGCAAATCCGGCACCACCACCTGCAACAGAAAGTCCGACTCCCCCGACACCAGGAACGCCGAGATCACTTCCGGCAACGCCGTTACCGCCTCGCGGAAGGCATTGGCCTCGGTGTCGTTATGCCGCTCCACCTTCACGCCCACGAACACCATCATCCCCAGTCCCACTTCGTCACGGTCCAGCGTGGCCTGGTAGCCGCGAATCACGCCGGCTTCCTCCAGCAGGCGTACCCGTCGCAAGCAAGGCGAGGCAGACAGGCCGATTTCGTCAGCCAGTTGCACATTGCTCAAGCGGCCGTCACGTTGCAGGGCTTCGAGAATCTTGCGGTCAAACGCATCGAGTTTCAGATTTGGCATAAATGAATGGCCGATCAGATATTCAGTGGCAGAGAGTGCCAAGACTAGACGCTTTTCTGGCTGACTACGCAAGCACCTGCCCCGCACTTGCGCCCTAGAATTGGCCGACACACAAGGGGGGTGAAACATGGCGGAACTCTGGTTATTCCTGGTGGCTCTTTCGGTGGCGTATCTACTGCCGGGGCCGGACATGATCCTGCTGCTGCAAACCGGCGCACGCCAGGGCAAGGCCTTGGCGCTGACCACTGCGATTGGCCTGGGATTGGCCCGCGCCTGTCATGTGGCGCTGGCGGGCATGGGCTTGGCGACGTTGTTCAAAGTGGCGCCCTGGACCTTCGATGTGGTGCGCCTGGGCGGCGCGGCGTATCTGCTGTGGCTTGGCGTGCAGTGCTTGCGTGCGAACATGCTGCCGGCACTCGACACGGCCCATGGCGCCACACCGGCCCGCGCCTGGCGTGCAGCCTTTCAGCGCGGCCTGCTCACCAACCTGCTCAACCCAAAGGCCCTGCTGTTCTGTTCGGTGCTGCTGCCCCAGTTCATCAACCCCCAGGCCGGCCCGGTGGCGGCGCAGTTTGCGTTGCTGGGTGTGATCCTGGTGGCCGTCGGTTTCGCCTTCGACTGTTGCTACGCCCTGGCCGGGGCGCGCATCGGTCAGTGGCTGGCACGCAATCGCTCGGCGCAGCGTGTGCAGCAGTGGTTATTCGGCAGTCTTTTGATCGGTTTTGCGGTGCGCCTCACCTTTGTGCAACACGCCTAGCGGGTCGGCGTATCTGCGTCATCTTTTGTATCAAAGACGCGTGTAAGATACGCCGCACTTAGCCAGGGATGCTCACCATGTTCGATTCGTTCAAAGCGATCAGCCGCCGTATTGTCGGTGCATTATTGACTGTGGTGGGGGCCGTCTTTGGCCAGTGGCATCCGCCCCGCTGGCTGCGTGCCATCGGCCGTGGGCTGGCTAACCTGGGCAGCAAGGCCCGCGCTTATCCACGTCAAACCGGTGCTGGCGTAGTAGGCCTGGTGTTGCTGGCGGCCGCTGGTTTCTACGGCTGGCATTGGTATTCCAACCTGCCGCAGCCACATACCGCGAGCTACTCGCTGCACAAACCGAACCTCACCGACTACACCCAACCCACGCCGGTTGTGGATAACTTGCAGGTGCGTTTCGGCGAATCCGTGGCCCCGCTGGCGGCCATCGGCAAGCCGGTCACCGAGGGCATCACCCTCAAACCTGCGGTCGCGGGCACCTGGCGCTGGGCGGACGACCGCAGCCTGTTGTTCGTACCGGAAAAAGACTGGCCCATCGATGCCCATTACACCCTCGAAATGGCGAAGAAAACCTTGCTCGCCGACGGCGTATTGCTGGACCAGTACAGCGCGCAGTTCTCCACCCAACCGTTCCGCGCCACCCTGGCGCAAAACGAGCTGTACCAGGACCCGTCCAACCCGACGCTGAAACAGCTGGTGGCGACCTTCCGTTTTTCCCACCCGGTAGATGAAGACAGCCTACGCAAGCGCGTCACAGTAACCCTCGGCAAAGGCTTGGCCTACCGCGACGCCCAGTTGCCCAACCGGCCGGAAATCACCTTCGACGAGAAGAAACTCAACGCCTACGTACGCTCCGCTGCCCTGGCCACGCCGCTGGAAAGCACGCCGGTCAACGCCAAGCTCGACGAAGGCATCAAGGCCCGCGACGGCGGCAACGCCAGCACCGCACCGCTGGTGGCGGAAGTCACCGTGCCCGGTCGCTATCGCCTGACCTTTACCGGCGCCGAAGTGAGCTTTGTCGACAACCAACGTGGCGAGCCGGAGCCGGTGCTGATGTTCAGCAGTTCCAGCGCCGTGGCCGATGAGACCATCGCCGGTAAGGTGCAGGCCTGGCTCCTGCCGGAAAAAGCCCAGGACGACACGCGCCCCTACAGCAGCAACGACATTGATGACGCCCTGCTCGCCCGCAGCACCAAAATCAACCTGACCCACGTGCCCAGCGTCGAGCCGCTGAACACCCTGCACGCCTTCAAGTTCAAGGCCCCGGCCGGTCGCGCGGTGTATGTGCGCGTACCCGCCAACCTGGAAGCCATCGGCGGCTACCTGGCAAAAAATCCTACGGCGTCGCTGATCAGCATGCCGGCGTATCCGCGTACCTTGCAGTTCTTGTCCGATGGCGCCTTGCTCAGCCTCAACGGCGAAAAACGCCTGGGCTTCATGGCCCGTGGCGTGCCCGGCGCCCATGTGGAAATCGCCCGCCTGTTGCCCAACCAATTGCAACACCTGGTGGATCAGAGCAGCGGCAGCTTTGCCCGGCCGAACTTCGGCAACGAATATTTTGATCGCATGGTCGAGCGTCAGGCGTTGGATATCCCGCTGTCATCCAATGACCCGGCGAAAACCGTCTACGACAATGTCGACCTCAGCCACTACCTCACGGCCAACGGCGGTCGGCGCGGCATTTTCGTGCTCAAGCTCAGCCCGCAGGACGACCCGGCCACGCGCACGTTCGAGTACGACCGCAGCAGCACCAGCGACCTGCGCTTCATCGTGGTGACGGACCTGGGCATCATCGCCAAGCGCTCCAGCGATGGCAGCCATGACGTGTACGTGCAGTCCATCGGCAATGGCTCGCCGGTGTCCGATGCACAAGTGGACATCATCGGTCGCAACGGTTTGCCGGTAAGCAGTGGCCGCACCGACGCCGAAGGCCATGCGCACTTCGCCAAGCTGGATGAATTGCGTCGTGAGAAAACGCCGCTGATGTACGTGGTCACGCGCGGCAATGACCAGTCGTTCCTACCGATCGCCCGTCAGTCCCAACAATTGGATTTGTCGCGTTTCGACGTCGGCGGACTGGAAGAAGACGGTGCGATTGATCGCCTCAGCGCCTACCTGTTTACCGATCGCGGCCTGTACCGGCCCGGCGAAACCGCGCACCTGGGCATGATCGTGCGCAGCGGCAACTGGAAGGGCCTGCTGCAAGGCCTGCCGGTGGAGCTGCAAATCACCGACCCGCGTGGGCTGGAGGTGATTCGCCAGCCGCTGAAGCTGTCCGCCAGTGGCTTTGAAACCTTTGATTTCCCCAGCAGCGAAGTCGCCCCCGCCGGGGAGTACACCGCGACCTTGCAGTTGATTGGCCAGAAACAGACCCGCACCGACCTGGGCAGCGTGAGCTTCAAGGTCCGCGACTTCGAGCCGGACCGCATGAAGGTCAGCCTGAGCCTGCATGACACGCCGGTGCAGGGCTGGATTCCACCGGACCAAGTGGTGGCCAAGGTCACCGCCATGCACCTGTTCGGCGCCCCGGCGTCCGGCCGACGCGTGACGGCAAAAATGTCCCTGAGCCCAACGCTTGCGGCCTTTGATCGCTACCCGGATTACCGTTTCCGCCTCAACGACTCACTGGAAGACGCCACGACCGAAGACTTGGCCGAAACCACCGTCGACGACAACGGCCAGGCCGTGCTCGACCTCAACCTGCAGCGCTTCGCCAACAGCACCTATCGTTTACAGGTGATGACCCAGGTGTTCGAGGCTGAAGGCGGTCGCAATGTGGCGGCGCAAAGTGCCTTGCTGGTGTCGTCCGCGCCCTACCTGGTGGGTGTGAAAAGTCAGGATTCGTTGTCGTACGTCGCCAAGGATGCACCGCGCCAAGTGCAATGGCTGGCTGTCGCGCCAGACCTGACACCGCTGGCGGTGGACGGCCTGACCAGTGAAGTGGTCGAGCACCGTTATGTGTCGGTGCTGGTGAAACAGTCCAACGGCACCTACAAGTACGAGTCACGCATCAAGAACATCAGCCAGCCCGCGTTACCGTTGGTGATGACGAAAGAAGGCGCCAAGCAGACCCTGAACACCTCAGCGCCGGGCGACTTTACCCTGCAACTCAAGGACGCCAACGGCAACCTGCTGAACCAGATCGACTACAGCGTGGCCGGGCGTGGCAACACCTCGCGCTCCCTGGAACGCAACGCCGAACTGCAACTGCGCCTGGACAAACGCAGCTACGCCACCGGTGATGAGATCGCCATCAGTATCCGTGCCCCGTACACCGGCGCCGGCTTGATCACCATCGAGCGCGACAAGGTCTACACCCAGCAGTGGTTCAAGGCCGACAGCACCAACAGCGTGCAACATATCCGTGTTCCCGCAGGGCTTGAGGGCAATGCCTACGTCAACGTGCAGTTTGTGCGCGACATGGGCTCGGCCGAGGTGTACATGAGCCCGCTGTCCTATGGCGTGGTGCCGTTCAGCATCAACCTGGATGCGCGGCGCATGGCCTTGAAGGTGGAAGGCCCGGCGAAGATCGAACCGGGGCAGACGCTGGATATCAAGGTCAACGCCGACCGCCCGGGTCGGGCCGTGGTGTACGCCGTCGATGAAGGTATCCTGCAAGTGGCGCGCTATCAGACGCCGGATCCGCTGGGCTTCTTCTTCCAGAAGCGTGCGCTGGAAGTCGGCACCAGTCAGATCCTTGACCTGATCCTGCCGGAATTCAGCCGTTTGCTCAGTGGGGCGGCGCCGGGTGGTGATACGGAAGGTGCGCAGGCCAATCACCTCAACCCGTTCAAGCGTAAACATCAGCCGCCAGTGGCCTGGTGGTCCGGGCTGGTGGACTTGCCGGCCGGCGAAACCGTGCTGCATTACCAGGTGCCGGACAGCTTCAACGGCAAGCTGCACCTGTTTGCGGTGGCCGTGGACAGTGACAGCGTGGGTGTGAGCGAAGCCAGTACCGACGTACGCGGGCCCATCGTGATCACGCCGAACGTGCCGGCCTTTGTGGCGCCGGGGGATGTGTTCAACGTCAGCGCCGGGGTGTTCAGCAACCTCGACGCAGCGGCGGACGTGAAGTTTGAAGTGCAGACCAGCAACGGTCTGGTGGTGCAGGGTGACAAGGGCAGCACGCTGTCTCTGCAACCGCGCAAGGAAGGCACGGCCGAGTTCAAGATCAAGGTCGGTGACACCCTCGGCTCGGCGGATTTGCGCTTTGTCGCGGTATTGCCGGATGGCAAGCGCATTCAGGTCGCGGAAACCACCTCGATCCGGCCACTGAGCGAACATCGCGTCGCCCTGAGCCTGGGCCGCTTCGACAGCGCCAGCAAAGAGCTGAAACCGACCCGCGAACTGTTCAGCCAACTGCGCGATGTGCAACTGGGTGTGGCTGCCTCGCCGCTGGTATGGGCTAACGGCCTCAAGCACTACCTGGACGACTACGGCTATGCCTGCACCGAGCAACTAGTGTCCAAGGCCATGCCGGCGTTGATCTGGGGCGGCAATGCGCCTGAAGCCGAGCACGCTTTCGGCAGTGCGGTACGCATGCTGCGCCAGCGTCAGAACCAGGCCGGTGGCTTTGGCTTGTGGGCCGCCAACCCCGATGTGGCGCCCTACGCTAGCCTCTACGCCACCGACTTCCTGATCGAAGCCAAGGAGCGCGGGCTGCCAGTGCCGGAAGACCTGCTGGTGCGCTCGAACGCGTACCTGACAGACCTGGCCAACGGTCCTAGCGAAGGCCTGTCGGAATTGCGCAACCGCGCCTACGCCAGTTACCTGCTGAGCCGTCAGGGGATTCTGGTGAGTGGTGCATTGAGCGATATCCGCGAACGCTACGAAAGCTACTTCAAGGACAGCTGGCAGAACGACCTCGGCGCCGCTTACCTGGCTGCCAGCTACAAGCTGCTCAAGCAGGATCGCCAGGCCGATACCCTGTTCCGCAAGATTCCATGGCGTTCCCTTGTGGATAAGTGGGACAGCGACGGTTTGTACTACGACCCGCTGGTTCATGACGCCGAACACCTGCACCTGTTGGCGCGACATTTCCCGGAGCTGATGGACGATGTGCCTGCAGCGCTGCTGGATAAACTCGGCAAGCGCCTCAACGAGCAGCGTTACAACTCACTGTCTGCGGCCCTGCTGCTGCGTGCCCTGGACAACTACGGCCAGCGTGCGCAAAGCGACATGACCCTCAAGGCCACTGCCTGGCTGGGTGACAAGCAACAGCAATTGCTGGAGATGGCCGGTCAGCCACCGCGCGCCGCCGTGCCGGGCGCCACGCAAAAGCTAGTGATGGAAAAATCCGACGGCCCAGCCGCGTTCTACATGCTCAGCGAAGCCGGTTTCGACAAGGGCGCCAAGCTCAAGCCGATCAACAATGGCCTGGAAATCATCCACGAATACCTCGACCTCAAGGGCGAGCCGGTGAGCAAGGTCGCGGTGGGTGATGAGTTCCTGATACGCCTGCGCCTGCGCGCTACCGACCGCGATCAGGTGCAACAAGTGGCCGTGGTCGACCTGCTGCCCGGCGGTGTCGAGCCGGTGTATAGCCTGCCGCCAGAGCCGGAAGCCGCCAGCACGGAGGAAAGTGAGGGTGAAGAATCCGAGTATGTGGAGGCAGACAGCCAGGAAGAACAAAGCTGGCAAGCCCCCATCGGTGAAACCGAGCTGAGCAACTGGCAGCCGGAGTATGTGGATGTGCGTGATGATCGCGTGGTGTTGTACGGCACCGCGCTACGTGATGTAGGCACCTTCGTCTACCGCGTGCGCGCCACCAACGCCGGTACCTTCAACACGCCACCGGCCTACGCCGAAGGCATGTACGAAACCACCCTGCAAGGGCGCGGCAAAGTAGGCCAGCTTGAAATTACCAAGCCTTAAACGCCTGGCACCGCCGCTGCTCGTAGCGGCGGTGGTGCTGGTGGGCCTGCGGCTTTGGCCCCATGCCCCGCTGGAACAGGCTGTCACCTCATCGCGGGTGGTGTTGGCCGACGACGGTTCGCTGTTGCGCATGACGCTGGCGGATGACGGTCAATACCGCCTGTGGCTACCCCTGGAGCGGATATCGCCGTCACTGGTCGAAGCCTTGCTGCTCAAGGAAGATCGCAATTTCTACTGGCACCCGGGGATCAATCCCCCGGCGTTGCTGCGGGCGGCCATGGCCACCTACAGCGGTGGCCAGCGCCAGGGCGGCTCGACCTTGAGCATGCAACTGGCCCGGCGCCTGTGGGACCTGAACACGCGCCAGGTGCCAGGCAAGTTGCAGCAGATGGTGCTGGCGCTGTGGCTGGAGGCGCGCTACAGCAAGCACGACATCCTTGAGGCCTACCTGAACCTGGCGCCCATGGGCGGCAATATCGAAGGGGCCGAGGCGGCGAGCCGCATCTACTTCGGCAAGTCGGCGGCGCAGTTGTCGTTGTCCGAAGCGCTGGCGCTGGCGGTGATTCCGCAGCAGCCGGGGCGGCGGGCGCGCTTCGGGCCGTCACTGCAACATGCGCGGCTGCGCTTGATGGCGGACTGGCGCGAAACTTATCCACAGGACCCGCGTAACGACAGTTTGCTCGATTTGCCCCTGGAAGCGCGCAACCGCCAGCAGATCCCGTTCCTCGCCCCGCACTTGAGTGAACACCTGCTGGCCTCCCAAACCGGCAATGAACTGAACAGCACCCTCAACCTGCCGTTGCAGCAATTGCTCGAACGCCTGATCACCGGGTTTATCGCCGAGCGGCGCAGCACAGGGGTGGAAAACGCCACGGCCATCCTGATCGACAGCCGCGACCAGAGCGTCAAGGCACTGGTAGGTTCGGCGGATTACTTATCCACAAGCCTGCACGGTCAGGTCAATGGCGTGCTGTCGCGACGCTCACCGGGGTCGACGCTCAAACCGTTTCTTTACGGGTTGGCGCTGGATCAGGGGGTCATCCACCCCATGAGCATCCTTAAAGACTTGCCCAGTAACTTCGGCTACTTCCAGCCGGAAAATTTCGACGGCAGTTTTGTCGGCCCACTGACAGCGCGAGATGCGTTGATTCGTAGTCGCAACATTCCTGCGGTGTGGCTCGCCAGCCAGGTCAAATCGCCCTCCTTGTATGGACTGCTGCAACGCGCCGGCATCAAGGGCCTGCGCGACGAGAGCCACTACGGCCTGGCCCTGGCCCTCGGTGGCGGCGAGATGACCCCGGAAGAACTGGCGCGGCTGTATGTGATGCTGGCCGGTGACGGGCACCTGCGGCCGCTGCGCTACTTGCAGGAACAACCGCAGTCCACCGGCGCGCCGTTGCTCACGCCCCAGGCCGCGTTCATGGTGCGCGACATGCTGCGCCGTAATCCACGCCCGGATGGCCTGCCCGGCCGACATTGGCGCACCGCCTGGAAAACCGGCACCTCCTGGGGCTTTCACGATGCCTGGAGTGCCGGGCTGGTCGGCCCTTACGTGCTGGTGGTGTGGGTGGGTAACTTCGATGGCCGTCCGAACCCGGCGTTTATCGGTGCCAAGACCGCTGCGCCGCTGTTCTTCCGCATCGCCGACGCCCTGCCCCTGGCCTTGCCCAACACCGTCATCAAGCCCGACAAACCGCCCGCCGGGCTGGTGCGCATCGACGTCTGCGCCGCGTCCGGGGAACTGCCCAACCGTTGGTGCCCGCAAACCCGCAAGACCTGGTACATCCCCGGCGTCTCGCCGATTCGCGTGTCCAACCTGCACCGCCCGGTGCTGATCGACACCCGCACCGGCAAGGCCGCCTGCCCGCCGTTCGAGCCGCAGTACACCCGCGAAGAAGTCTTCGAATTCTGGCCCAGCGACGTGCAACGCCTGTACCGCGCCGCCGGCCTGCCTAGGCGCACGCCGCCCAACGTGCTGAAAAACTGCCAGCCCAACCGCCTGAGTGATCAAAGCGAAGCGCCGCAGATCCGCTCGCCGCTGACTCAGGTGAGCTACCAATTGCGCTTGTCTCAACCCCAGGAAAGCATCCCGCTGAATGCCAATGCGGCCAGCGATGCGGCGACGCTGTATTGGTTTGCTGATCAAACCTTGATCGGCCAGGGTTCGCCGCAAGCCACGCTGAACTGGCGGCCGGGCAAGTCGGGGGAGTATCGGCTGCGGGTCAGTGATGATCAGGGGCGCAGTGCGAGTCGGGGGTTGAAGGTGGAGTTTGTACCTTAGGCGGGCTGCCGCACTTAACGTAGTTTGATTCCTCACCTCCCCGAGTTGATGCTGGAGACCCTGTCGGGCCTCCAGGATGTGGCGGGTTACTCCACCGTCACCGACTTCGCCAGGTTACGCGGCTGGTCCACATCGGTGCCTTTAAGCACGGCCACGTAGTACGACAGCAATTGAAGCGGGATGGTGTAGAGAATCGGCGACAGGGTGTCGTGGATATGCGGCATGTTGATGACATGGGTGCCTTCACCGTTGGTCATGCCGGCTTTTTCGTCGGCGAACACCACCAGTTGGCCGCCACGGGCGCGGACTTCCTGCAGGTTGGACTTGAGCTTCTCCAGCAGTTCGTTGTTCGGCGCCACGGTGACCACGGGCATGTCGTCATCCACCAGGGCCAATGGGCCGTGTTTGAGTTCGCCGGCCGGGTAGGCTTCGGCGTGGATGTACGAGATTTCCTTGAGCTTGAGCGAGCCCTCCATCGCCACCGGGTATTGCGCACCACGGCCGAGGAACAGGGTGTGGTTCTTGTCGGCGAACAGTTCGGCGACTTTTTCCACGGTGCTGTCCATGGCCAGGGCTTCGCCCAGGCGGGTCGGCAGACGGCGCAGTTCTTCGACCAGGGTGGCTTCGACGCCTTCGGCGAGGGTGCCGCGAACCTGGCCAAGGGACAGGGTCAGCAACAGCAGGCCAACCAGCTGGGTGGTGAAGGCTTTGGTGGACGCCACGCCGATTTCGCGACCGGCCTGGGTCAGCAGGGTCAGGTCGGACTCACGCACCAGCGAACTGATGCTGACGTTGCAGATGGCCAGGCTGGCGAGGAAGCCCAGTTCTTTGGCGTTGCGCAGCGCGGCCAGGGTGTCGGCGGTTTCACCGGACTGGGAGATAGTCACGAACAGTGTGTCGGGCTGCACCACCACTTTGCGATAGCGGAACTCGCTGGCGACTTCCACCTGACAGGGGATGCCAGCCAGTTCTTCGAGCCAGTAACGTGCAACCATGCCGGCGTGGTAGCTGGTGCCGCAGGCGACGATCTGCACGTTGCGCACTTTGGCGAACAATTCGGCAGCTTGTGGGCCGAAGGCGTTGACCAGCACCTGGTTCTGGCTCAGGCGACCTTCGAGGGTACGCTGCACCACGGAAGGCTGTTCGTGGATTTCCTTGAGCATGAAGTGGCGGTATTCACCCTTGTCGGCGGCTTCGGCACCGTCGCGGTATTGCACGGCTTCGCGCTCGACGGATTGACCGTTGACGTCCCAGATCTGCACGCTTTCACGGCGGATGTCAGCAATATCGCCTTCTTCCAGGTACATGAAACGGTCGGTGACCTGGCGCAGGGCCAGTTGGTCGGAGGCGAGGAAGTTCTCGCCCAGGCCCAGGCCGATCACCAACGGGCTGCCACTGCGGGCGGCAACCACGCGGTCGGGCTGGCTGGCGCTGACCACGGCCAGGCCATAGGCGCCGTGCAGTTCCTTGACCGTGGCTTTGAGCGCAACAGTCAGGTCGCCCAGGTCTTTGAGCTTGTGGTTGAGCAGGTGGGCGATGACTTCGGTGTCGGTGTCCGAGGTAAATACGTAGCCCAGGCCCTTGAGTTGTTCGCGCAATACTTCGTGGTTTTCGATGATGCCGTTGTGCACCACCGCGAGATCGCCGGAGAAGTGTGGGTGGGCGTTGCGCTCGCACGGCGCACCGTGGGTGGCCCAACGGGTGTGGGCAATCCCTAAGCGCCCTACCAGCGGCTCGCCAGCCAGGGCCTGCTCCAACTCGCTGACCTTACCCGGGCGGCGCATGCGCTCAAGCTTGCCGGCGTTAGTGAAAACGGCCACACCGGCGCTGTCGTAGCCCCGGTATTCCAGGCGCTTGAGGCCTTCGAGCAGGATGGGGGTGATGTTGCGTTCAGCGACTGCGCCTACGATGCCACACATGGTGTTTCTCCTAGATGATTGCCGCGCATATCAGCGTAATGCCGCGGGCTTGGATCTGGTCGCGGGCCTCGAGCGGCAGGCGATCATCGGTGATAAGGGTATGGACGCTGCTCCAGGGCAGTTCCAGGTTGGGAATCTTGCGGCCGATCTTGTCGGATTCGACCATCACCACCACTTCCCGGGCGACCTCGGCCATGACGCGGCTCAGCCCCAGCAGTTCGTTGAAAGTGGTGGTGCCGCGCTCCAGGTCGATGCCATCGGCACCAATGAAGAGCTGGTCGAAATCGTAGGAGCGCAGCACTTGCTCGGCGACCTGGCCCTGGAACGAGTCCGAATGCGGGTCCCAGGTGCCGCCGGTCATCAGCAGCACCGGCTCGTGTTCCAGTTCGCTCAAGGCGCTGGCCACATGCAGGGAATTGGTCATCACCACCAGCCCGGGCTGGTGGCCCAGTTCGGGAATCATCGCGGCAGTGGTGCTGCCGCTGTCGATGATGATGCGGGCGTGCTCGCGCAGGCGCATCACGGCGGCACGGGCGATGGCGCGTTTGTACACCGAGATGGGTTGGGTGGCATCGCCTACCAGTTCCTGAGGCATGGTGATGGCGCCACCGTAGCGACGCAGCAGCAGGCCGTTGCTCTCCAGGGCAGCCAGGTCTTTACGGATCGTAACTTCCGACGTTTCGAAACGCTTGGCCAACTCGTCCACGCTGACTTCGCCCTGTTCATTGAGCAAGGTCAGGATGTTGTGGCGCCGTTGGGGTGTATTTCGTTTCGACATGGTGATGATAAGTTTCGTTTCGAAAGATAACGAAGGCAATCAAAACCTATTGGCGAAAGATCGTCAAGCGGGACGCAGCAAATTTTTATGCGACACAGAGCAAGTGTGGGAGGGGGCTTCCCCCCGATTGAGGTCTATCAGCTACAAAGATGTTGGCTAATAGTCTGCAATCGGGGGCAAGCCCCCTCCCACATTGAATACCTTCCGCTGAGGAGGCTGTGGATAACTCAGGTCTTTTTGATTTTGACCGGACGTTTCCAACCGTCGATGTTGCGCTGGCGGGCACGGGCGACAGCCAGTTGAGACTTATCCACATCCTGGTTGATGGTTGAGCCGGCTGCAGTGCTGGCGCCATCGTCGAGGGTAACCGGGGCGACCAACGAATTATTGGAACCGATAAACACGTCCGCCCCAATGGTGGTTTGGTGCTTGTTGGCGCCATCGTAGTTACACGTGATGGTGCCGGCGCCGATGTTGGTGCGCGCACCTACGGTGGCGTCACCCAAGTAGGTCAGGTGGCCGACTTTGGCTTCGGCGTCCAACTTGGCATTTTTCAGTTCAACAAAGTTACCCACATGAGCCTTGGCTCCCAGCACGCTACCCGGACGCAACCGCGCAAACGGGCCCGCATCACTGCCCTCGCCCATCACGGCACCATCGATATGACTGTTGGCCTTGATCACCACGCCCTTGCGCAGGGTGCTGTCCTTGATCACGCAGTTCGGGCCGATCACCACGTCATCTTCGATGACCACACGGCCTTCGAGGATCACGTTGATGTCGATCAGCACGTCGCGGCCCACGATGACCTCACCGCGTACATCGAAGCGTGCCGGGTCGCGCAGGGTCACGCCCTGGGCCATCAGGCGGCGGCCTTCGCGCAGTTGGTAATGACGTTCAAGCTCTGCAAGCTGCTTGCGGTCGTTTGCACCCTGCACTTCCATCGGGTCGTGGGGTTGCTCGGTGGCGACCAGCAGGCCATCACTCACAGCCATCTCGATGACGTCAGTGAGGTAGTACTCGCCCTGGGCGTTGTTGTTGGACAGACGACTCATCCAGTCGGCGAGCTTATTGGCAGGGACCGCGAGAATGCCGGTATTGCCTTCGGTAATGGCGCGCTGGGCTTCGCTGGCATCCTTGTGCTCAACAATGGCCGCGACCTTGCCATCGGCGTTGCGCACAATGCGCCCGTAGCCGGTGGGGTCGTCCAGCTCAACGGTCAGCAGGCCCATCTGGCCTGGGACTACATGCTTGAGCAGGCGTTGCAGCGTTTCGACTTCGATCAGCGGCACGTCGCCGTAGAGGATCAGCACAGTATCCGCGGTGATAAACGGCACGGCCTGCGCGGTGGCGTGGCCGGTACCGAGTTGTTTGTCTTGAAGAACGAAATTCAAGTCGTCTGCGGCGAGACGTTCACGCACCGCATCGGCACCGTGACCGATCACCACGTGAATGCGCTGGGGGTCGAGCTGTCGGGCGCTGTGGATAACATGACCCAGCATGGAATTGCCGGCAACCGGGTGCAGCACCTTGGGCAGGGCCGAACGCATGCGGGTGCCCTGGCCTGCGGCGAGAATGACGATTTCAAGAGACATGAGTGGCTACCAATCCTGGGCGGTCCGGCTTCAGACCAGAGAAGTGTTTTGCAAAAAAAGAAAAAGGGTAGCCGAGGCTACCCTTTTTAATCAATCGCGCATGAAACAAGAAGGCGTGGCCGCTTACTTCTTGCGCAACTGCTGGAGCGTGCGCAGCTGGGCTGCAGCCTCGGCCAAACGTACAGCAGCAGCGCTGTAGTCGAAGTCCGCACCCTTTTCGTTCAGGGCCTTCTCGGCAGCCTTGACGGCTTCCTGAGCGGAGGCTTCATCCAGGTCGCCAGCACGTTGCACGGTGTCGGCAAGTACCTTGACCATGTTCGGCTGAACCTCGAGGAAACCACCAGAGATGTAAAACACCTCCTTTTCCCCGCCCTGCTTGGTCAGCGTGATCGGACCTGGCTTCAAGCTGGTGATCAACGGCGCGTGACCCATGGCAATACCAAGGTCACCGAGTTCGCCGTGTGCAATCACCATCTCTACCAGACCGGAGAAGATTTCCCCTTCCGCGCTGACGATATCGCAATGGACTGTCATAGCCATCTGATTGCCTCAACCTGATGAGCGCCCGTTTCCGGGCGCCTGGATTACAGTTTCTTGGCTTTCTCGATCACTTCTTCGATGCCGCCGACCATGTAGAACGCTTGTTCTGGCAGGTGGTCGTAGTCACCGTTGAGGATGCCTTTGAAGCCAGCAATGGTGTCTTTCAGGGAAACGTATTTACCCGATGCACCGGTGAAGACTTCAGCCACGAAGAACGGCTGCGACAAGAAGCGCTGGATCTTACGAGCGCGGGATACCAACTGCTTGTCGGTTTCCGACAGCTCGTCCATACCCAGGATCGCAATGATGTCCTTCAGTTCTTTGTAACGCTGCAGCACGTACTGAACGCCGCGAGCGGTGTCGTAGTGCTCCTGGCCGATCACGTTCGGGTCCAGCTGGCGCGAAGTCGAGTCGAGTGGATCGACCGCTGGGTAGATACCCAGGGAAGCGATGTCACGGGACAGTACGACGGTGGCGTCCAAGTGGGCGAAGGTGGTCGCTGGCGACGGGTCGGTCAAGTCATCCGCAGGTACGTATACCGCTTGGATCGAAGTGATCGAACCTTCCTTGGTCGAAGTGATACGTTCTTGCAGAACGCCCATCTCTTCAGCCAGGGTCGGCTGGTAACCTACTGCCGAAGGCATACGGCCCAGCAGTGCGGATACTTCGGTACCGGCCAGGGTGTAACGGTAGATGTTGTCGACGAACAGCAGAACGTCGTTACCTTCGTCACGGAACTTCTCGGCCATGGTCAGGCCAGTCAGTGCTACGCGCAGACGGTTTCCCGGCGGCTCGTTCATCTGACCGTAAACCAGTGCCACTTTGTCCAGAACGTTGGAGTCCTTCATCTCGTGGTAGAAGTCGTTACCCTCACGAGTACGCTCACCCACACCGGCGAACACGGAATAACCGCTGTGCTCGATGGCGATGTTACGGATCAGTTCCATCATGTTTACGGTCTTGCCTACACCGGCACCACCGAACAGACCGACTTTACCGCCCTTGGCGAACGGGCAAACCAGGTCGATAACCTTGATGCCGGTTTCCAGCAGGTCGTTGCCGCCAGCTTGTTCGGCGAACGAAGGTGCTGGACGGTGAATGCCCCAGCGCTCTTCGGTGTCGATCGGGCCAGCTTCGTCAATCGGGTTGCCCAGTACGTCCATGATCCGGCCCAGGGTCGCTTTACCGACCGGTACGGAGATGGCAGCGCCAGTGTCGACAACGTCCAGACCGCGCTTCAAGCCTTCGGTGGAACCCATCGCAATGGTACGAACTACGCCGTCGCCCAGCTGCTGCTGAACTTCCAGAGTAGTTTCCGCGCCTTGTACTTTCAGCGCGTTGTAGATGCTCGGTACGCTGTCGCGTGGAAATTCCACGTCGATAACGGCGCCGATGATTTGAACGATACGTCCGCTACTCATAGCTGGATCCTCTGAATATTTGAACCGTTAAACCGCGGCAGCGCCGCCGACGATTTCCGAGATCTCTTGGGTGATCGCAGCCTGACGCGCCTTGTTGTAGATCAGCTGCAAATCGCTGATCAGATCACCGGCGTTATCGGTAGCGTTTTTCATCGCGATCATCCGCGCCGCTTGTTCAGCTGCGTTGTTCTCGACCACCGCCTGGTACACCTGCGACTCCACGTAGCGCACCATCAAGCCGTCAAGCAGCTCTTTGGCGTCTGGTTCGTAGAGGTAGTCCCAGTGGTGCTTGAGTTCCTGATCCGGGGTCGCCACCAGTGGAATCAACTGCTCCACGGTTGGCTGCTGGGTCATGGTGTTGATGAACTTGTTGGATACCACGGACAGGCGGTCAATCCGGCCTTCCAGGTACGCATCCAGCATCACCTTCACACTGCCGATCAAATCATTGATCGACGGCTCTTCACCCAGGTGGCTGATAGCTGCAACGACGTTACCGCCGAAGTTGCGGAAAAAGGCCGCACCCTTGCTACCAACGACACACAGATCGATCTCGACGCCGTTTTCGCGGTTTACCGCCATGTCCTTGACCAGGGCCTTGAACAGGTTGGTATTCAGACCACCGCACAAACCACGGTCACTGCTCACAACCACATAACCCACACGCTTGACTGCGCGGTCGATCATGAACGGGTGGCGGTATTCCGGGTTGGCGTTGGCCAGATGCCCAATTACCTGGCGGATACGCTCCGCATAAGGACGGCTAGCAGCCATGCGCATTTGTGCCTTGCGCATTTTGCTGACCGCCACTTTTTCCATGGCGCTGGTAATTTTTTGCGTGCTTTTGATGCTCGCAATCTTACTGCGAATCTCTTTTGCGCCTGCCATGTAACACCTATCAGGTTAGCAAGCGGGAGCCTTGCGGCTCCCGCTGCGGCTTACCAGGTTTGGGTGGCCTTGAACTTCTCGATACCGGCTTTCATGCCAGCGTCGATATCGTCATTGAAGTCACCCTTCACGTTGATCTTCGCCATCAATTCGGCGTGATCGCGGTTGAAGTAAGCAATCAGCGCTTGTTCAAAGCTGCCGACCTTGGCGATTTCAACGTCGGTCAGGAACCCACGCTCAGCGGCATACAGCGACAACGCCATGTCAGCGATCGACATTGGGGCGTATTGCTTCTGCTTCATCAGCTCGGTAACGCGCTGACCATGCTCAAGTTGCTTACGGGTCGCTTCGTCCAGGTCAGAAGCAAACTGGGCGAATGCCGCCAGTTCACGGTACTGAGCCAGAGCGGTACGGATACCACCGGACAGCTTCTTGATGATCTTGGTCTGAGCGGCACCACCCACACGGGATACCGAAACACCGGCGTTCACTGCGGGGCGGATGCCCGAGTTGAACATGGCCGATTCCAGGAAGATCTGACCGTCGGTGATGGAAATCACGTTGGTCGGAACGAACGCGGAAACGTCGCCAGCCTGGGTTTCGATGATCGGCAGTGCGGTCAGGGAACCGGTTTTGCCGGTCACTGCGCCGTTGGTGAACTTCTCTACGTACTCTTCCGAAACGCGGGATGCGCGCTCCAGCAGACGGGAGTGGAGATAGAACACGTCGCCTGGGTAAGCTTCACGGCCTGGTGGACGGCGCAGCAGCAGGGAAATCTGGCGGTAAGCCACTGCTTGCTTGGACAGATCGTCATAAACGATCAGCGCGTCTTCACCGCGGTCGCGGAAGAATTCACCCATGGTGCAACCGGAGTACGGTGCCAGGAATTGCAGCGCAGGAGACTCCGAAGCACTGGCAGCCACGATGATCGTGTTGGCCAGGGCGCCGTTTTCTTCCAGCTTGCGAACCACGTTGGCGATGGTCGATTGCTTCTGACCGATAGCGACGTAGACGCAGAAAATGCCGCTGTTCTTCTGGTTGATGATCGCGTCGATCGCCAGAGCGGTTTTACCGATCTGACGGTCACCGATGATCAGCTCACGCTGGCCACGGCCGACTGGGATCATGGCATCGACAGCCTTGTAGCCAGTCTGTACAGGCTGGTCTACCGACTTACGCCAGATCACGCCTGGAGCAACTTTCTCGACCGCGTCGGTCTCGGTGTTGCCCAGTGGACCTTTACCGTCAACAGGGTTACCCAGTGCGTCGACTACGCGACCCAGCAGTTCCTTACCAACCGGAACTTCCAGGATGCGGCCTGTGCACTTGGCGCTCATGCCTTCAGCCAGACTGGTGTACGCGCCCAATACAACGGCACCTACGGAGTCTTGCTCCAGGTTGAGGGCCATACCGTAGACGCCGCCCGGAAACTCGATCATCTCGCCGTACATGACGTCGGCCAGACCGTGAATCCGCACGATGCCGTCAGATACGCTGACGACAGTGCCTTCGTTACGGGCTTGGGAGGTCACATCGAGCTTGTCGATGCGGCCCTTGATAATTTCACTTATTTCGGAAGGATTGAGTTGCTGCATTGCTCTGCTGCCCCTTCAAACTCAAGATTTCAATGCTTCGGCAAGTTTCGCGATTTTTCCGCGAATCGAGCCATCGATAACCAGGTCGCCGGCACGGATAACAACACCACCAATCAGGGATGCGTCCTCCGAAGCTTGCAGGCGCACTTCCCGATTGAGTCGTGCACTGAGAACCTTGGCGAGTTTGTCTTGCTGTTCTTGGTTCAATGCGAAAGCACTGGTCACTTCAACGTCTACCGATTTCTCTGCTTCGGCCTTGTACAGGTCGAACAGAGCGGCAATCTCCGGCAACAGCGGGAGACGGTCGTTTTCGGCAACGACGTGAATGAAGTTCTGCACTTTCACATCAAACTTGTCGCCGCACACTTCAATAAAAGTGGCGGCCTTGTCTGCGCTCGTCAGGCGCGGGGCCTTGAGCACGCGCTGCATGGTGTCGTCTTGCGACACTGCTGCAGCCAGGCCGAGCATGGCTGACCAAGAGGCCAGCTGCTGGTGGGCCTGGGCGTGCTCGAAGGCTGCCTTAGCGTAAGGTCGGGCCAACGTGGTCAGTTCTGCCATGATCGCCCTCGCTTAAATTTCAGCAGCCAGTTTGTTAACCAGCTCCGCGTGCGCGTTTTGATCGATTGTGGCACCGAGGATCTTCTCAGCACCGCCGACCGCCAGAGCACCCAGTTGGGCACGCAGCGCGTCTTTGACGCCGTTCAGTTCCTGTTCGATCTCGGCATGAGCCGAAGCCTTCACACGGTCAGCTTCGACGCGGGCTTTTTCAACAGCCTCTTCGACGATCTGGTTACCGCGTTTCTTGGCTTGCTCAATGATTTCAGCTGCCTGTGCCTTAGCATCGCGCAGTTGGTGACCCGCTTTCTCTTGGGCCAACTCCAGGTCGCGAGCTGCACGGGTGGCAGCGTCCAAGCCATCAGCGATCTTCTTCTGACGTTCGTGCAAAGCCGCGATGACCGGAGGCCACACGAACTTCATGCAAAACACTACAAAAATGAAGAACGCAACGGATTGGCCAATCAGGGTTGCATTAATGTTCACGCCAACACCTCGCTCATTCGTTGTCCATCACTCCAATCAACTCGAAAATTCGAGTGATTAGCCAGCGAGTTGACCAACGAAGGGGTTCGCGAAGGTGAAGAACAGAGCGATACCAACGCCGATCATGGTCACGGCGTCGAGCAGGCCGGCGACGATGAACATTTTAACTTGCAGCATTGGGACCATTTCTGGCTGACGCGCTGCGCCTTCCAGGAATTTGCCGCCCAGCAGGCCGAAACCAATGGCAGTACCCAGGGCGCCCAGGCCGATCAACAGTGCAACAGCGATAGCGGTTAGACCAACTACAGTTTCCATCTTTCCTCCCGACTTTTACGTCGTATGGTTTAGGTTTTTTAGATTTTAAAGCGGTAAAACAAATCGTTTCATAGCCCGGTAGGGCCTACCTTCCCGTTTCACCGGGAAGGACATCAGACTAGTCGAGACTGGTCTTAATGGTTCTCTTCGTGCGCCATCGACAGGTAGACGATGGTCAGCATCATGAAGATGAAGGCCTGCAGGGTGATGATCAGGATGTGGAACACAGCCCACGCCCACTGCAGAACCACGCCCAGGCCGCTAAGCCAGAGCAGACCACTGCCGAACATCACAGCGATCAGAATGAACACCAGCTCGCCGGCATACATGTTGCCGAACAGTCGCAGGGCCAGGGAGATCGGCTTGGCGACCAAGGTCACGAATTCCAGCAGGAAGTTCACCGGGATCAGCAGGGCTTGAACGAAGATGTTCTTGCTGCCGAACGGGTGCAGGGTCAGTTCGCCGATGAAGCCGCCGATACCCTTGACCTTGATGCTGTAGAAAATGATCAACGCGAACACCGACAGGGCCATGCCCAGGGTGGCGTTAGGGTCCGTGGTGGAAACCGCACGGAATGGAATGTGATGATCGCCGGAGATCAGGATGGCCAGTTGAGGAATCCAGTCGACCGGAACCAGGTCGACGGCGTTCATCAGGAACACCCAGACGAAGATGGTCAGTGCCAGCGGTGCAATCACCGGGCTGCGGCCGTGGAAGCTGTCTTTCACGCTGCCATCGACGAATTCGACCAGTACTTCAACGAAGTTCTGCAAAGCACCTGGCTGACCGGAAGTCGCCTTCTTTGCCGCCATGCGGAAAATCAGGACGAAGATCAGACCCAATGCGACCGACCAGCCCAGAGTATCCAGGTGGAAAGCCCAGAAGCCCATTTCTTTGGCCTCTGCTGCGGAGTGGGCAAAGCCCCAGCCGCCATTAGGAAGCTGACCGAAGGTCAGGTTCTGCAAGTGGTGCTGGATATAGCCCGAAGCGGTTGTTTCTGCCATGGTTGCCTCAAACGCCCTAAGGTTTCGAAAGTCTTGTTTTCATTAGCAGGGGAGCGAACCAGCTGACCAGTTGGGTCAACACGAAGACGCCGAATACAGCCAGCGGCGCCAATGGCTTCACACCTGCAAAGGTCAGTGCAAACAGCACTGCCGTCAAAATCAGTTTCCCCGCCTCGCCGGCATAAAACGACCGGACGATAGCCTGGGCTGCTCGGGCGCCGGAAAACCGAAAGGCCCTGTGAGCAAAATACATATTGGGCAGCAAGGCTATCAGGCCTCCGCAGAGTCCTGAATATCCGGCAACGACTCCATGCCAATACCAAAGCGCCAATGCGGCGATCAGCAAGATGACAAATTGAGCCAATAAAACCGGAAAAACGGCCAAGCGATGGAACGGCAACGTGTTTGGCGTGCGGGTTTCCATCACTCTTGCTCCTCAATGGTCGGCTGCCGGAAATCAATAACTTGGCATAATTTGTGCCGACAAAATGCGCGCAGAGTATAGGGGCGGTTCTGCCCCTATTCAACTGCCGGGTAGTGATTTCCGATCACGCGCTACATAAGCAAATGTTTCAGCGGATGTGGGCAAGGACGCCCTGAAGCTCATCAAGGGAGTTATATCCGATGACCAATTGGCCTTTGCCTTTCTTCCCGTGGCGAATTTGCACCGCAGAGCCCAGGCGCTCGGCCAGGCGCTGCTCGAGACGGGCGATATCCGGATCAGGTTTGGCCGTTTCGACCGGTGCAGGTTTGCCGCTGAGCCATTGGCGAACCAGGGCCTCTGTCTGACGAACGGTGAGCCCCCGTGCGACAACGTGTCGCGCCCCTTCAACCTGTTGATTTTCCGGCAAACCGAGCAGTGCACGGGCGTGACCCATTTCCAGGTCGCCGTGGGACAACATGGTCTTGATAACTTCCGGCAATGCGATCAGGCGCAGCAAGTTGGACACGGTCACGCGGGATTTACCCACCGCTTCGGCCACTTGTTGCTGGGTCAGCTGGAATTCCTGCTGCAAACGCTGCAGGGCGATGGCTTCTTCAATCGGGTTGAGGTCTTCGCGCTGGATATTCTCGATCAACGCCATGGCGATGGCGGTTTCATCCGGCACATCGCGCACCATCGCCGGAATGGTTTCTTTGCCAGCCTGCTGGCTAGCGCGCCAACGGCGTTCACCGGCGATGATTTCAAAGCGGCCGCCACCGATCGGGCGTACCACGATCGGCTGCATCACGCCCTGGGCCTTGATCGAATTGGCCAGCTCTTCCAGCGCCTGGGGGTCCATGTCCCGGCGTGGCTGGTATTTGCCGCGCTGGATCAGGTCCAGCGGCAGGTGTTGCAGCTCGCGCTCGTCGGCCTGCACCGCTTGTTCTTCAAGCGATGTGACGGTCGGACCACTCAACAGTGCATCCAGTCCACGTCCGAGACCTCGTTTCTTGACGGCCATGGGGATTCCTTAAGTTGGCTGGGCTGCAGCGGTGCGTGAATTGCGGCGTTGGCGACGAACCATCTCGCCGGCCAGCGCCAGGTAGGCAATGGCACCACGGGATTGTTTGTCGTAGGCCAGGGCCGGCATGCCGTAGCTCGGGGCTTCGGCCAAACGGATGTTGCGCGGGATCACCGTGTCGTACAGCTGGTCACCGAAGTGCTCCTTGAGCTGCGCCGACACATCGTTCATCAGGCTCAGGCGCGGATCGAACATGGTCCGCAGCAAGCCTTCGATCTGCAGGTTCGGGTTGAGCAATTCGGCGATGCGCTTGATGTTATCCACAAGGTCGCTCAGCCCTTCCAGTGCGTAGTACTCGCACTGCATGGGGATAATCACCCCATCTGCCGCTACCAACGCGTTCAGCGTGAGCATCGACAGCGACGGCGGGCAGTCGATCAGAATGTAGTCGTAATTCTCGCGGATCGGCGCCAGGGCGCTGCGCAGACGGCTTTCTTTCATCTGCATTTCCAGCAGCACCACTTCCGCCGCAGTCAGATCGCGGTTGGCCGGCAGCAGTTGATAACCACCGTGCTCGGAATAGTGCATGGCCTGGGCCAGGTCGCACTCGCCAATCAGCAAGTCGTAGACCGAGTTTTCCAGGCCGTGTTTATCCACACCGCTACCCATGGTGGCGTTGCCCTGTGGATCGAGATCGATCAACAGCACCCGGCGCTTGGTCGCGACCAGGGATGCTGCGAGGTTGATGCAGGTGGTGGTTTTGCCCACGCCACCTTTCTGGTTCGCTATCGCGAATACCTTAGCCATTCTTGCTTGTGTTCCCAATCATGCCGTGCGGCGCAGTATCAGCAGATGGCGTTGGCCTTGGCAACCGGGTACGGCCAAGGCGTGTTCGCTATCGAGGTGGAAGTCTGCCGGCAATGCTAACAGCTCATCGCTTGGATGGACGCCCTTCATTGCCAGCCAGCGGGTGTCGCGGTCGCCCAGGTGGCGGGTCCAGTTGCTGAAGTTCTCCATGCTGCTGAATGCCCGGGAAACAATTCCGTTGAAAGGCTGTTCAGGTGTGAAGGCTTCGACGCGACTGTGGATAACTTGCAGGTTGTTCAGCTTGAGCTCGAGTTTGACCTGGGTCAGGAAGCGGGTTTTCTTGCCGTTGCTGTCCAGGCAGGTCACTTGGGACTCGGGAAACAGGATGGCCAACGGGATGCCCGGCATACCGCCGCCACTGCCAACGTCCAACCAGCGGCCGTTTTCGATGAATGGCATCACGCTCAAGCTGTCGAGCAAGTGACGGGACACCATTTCGTCGGGATCACGCACCGCGGTCAGGTTGTAAGCCTTGTTCCATTTGATCAACAGGGCCAGGTAGCCCAACAGCAATTCGTGCTGGGCCGGGGTCAGGTCGATGCCCAACTGGCGTGCACCTGTGGATAACTCTTCGGCATGTTGCGAGGTGACCAACGAACTCAAGCGCTTTGCTCCAACTGACGGCCCGCGCCGCGTTTTTTCAAATGAATCATCAACAGCGAAATCGCTGCCGGGGTGACGCCGGGGATACGTGAAGCCTGGCCCAGGGTCTCTGGCCGAGTTATCCCCAGCTTGCTTTGGATTTCTTTCGACAGCCCGGAAATCCCGGTGTAGTCGATATCCACAGGCAGTTTGGTGTCTTCACTGGCGCGCAAGCGGGCGATCTCGTCCTGCTGGCGGTCAATGTAACCGGCGTATTTGGTCTTGATTTCGACCTGCTCGGCGACCTGCGGGTCTTCTGCGCCCTGTCCGGTCACTTCGACCAGACCAGCGTAGTCGATTTCCGGACGGGACAGCAGGTTCAGCAAGTTGTATTCGTGGGTCAGTGGCGTGCCGAATTTTTCGGCAATCGCATCGCCCTGCTCGGTGCCCGGGCGGACCCAGGTGCTTTTCAGACGCTGCTCTTCCAGCGCGATGCTTTCGCGTTTTTTGCAGAAGGCTTCCCAGCGTGCGTCATCAACCAAGCCCAGTTCGCGACCTTTTTCGGTCAGGCGCAGGTCGGCGTTGTCTTCGCGCAGGATCAGGCGATATTCCGCCCGGGACGTGAACATCCGGTACGGCTCCTGGGTACCCAGGGTAATCAGGTCATCGACCAATACACCGATGTACGCCTCATCGCGACGCGGACACCAGCTGTCTTTACCTTGTGCACGCAATGCCGCGTTGGTTCCGGCCAGCAAACCTTGGGCACCGGCTTCTTCGTAACCGGTGGTGCCGTTGATTTGCCCGGCAAAGAACAAACCGCCGATCACTTTGGTTTCCAGGCTGTACTTCAGGTCACGCGGGTCGAAGTAGTCGTACTCGATGGCGTAGCCCGGGCGCACGATGTGCGCGTTTTCCATGCCGCGAATCGATTGCACGATCTGGATTTGCACGTCGAACGGCAGGGAAGTTGAAATCCCGTTCGGGTACAGCTCGTGAGTGGTCAAACCTTCGGGCTCGATAAAGACCTGGTGGCTTTCCTTGTCGGCGAAGCGGTGGATCTTGTCTTCGATCGACGGGCAATACCGTGGACCGATGCCTTCGATCACTCCGGAGTACATCGGCGAACGGTCGAGGTTCGCGGCAATGATTTCGTGGGTGCGCGCATTGGTGTGGGTGATCCAGCAGCTCACCTGTTTCGGGTGCTGGTCCTTGGAGCCCATGAACGACATGACCGGGATCGGTGTATCGCCGGCTTGTTCGGTCATCACCGAGAAATCCACGGAACGCCCGTCAATACGCGGCGGGGTCCCGGTTTTCAAGCGGCCGACACGCAGCGGCAGTTCACGCAGACGTTTTGCCAGGGCAATCGACGGCGGATCACCGGCACGGCCACCGGAATAGTTCTGCATGCCGATGTGGATAAGTCCGCCGAGGAACGTACCGGTGGTCAACACCACGGATTCTGCGAAGAAACGCAGGCCCATTTGGGTGACAACACCGCGCACTTGGTCCTGTTCGACGATCAGGTCATCTGCTGCTTGTTGAAATATCCACAGGTTCGGCTGGTTTTCCAGGGTTTCGCGGACCGCGGCCTTGTACAGGATGCGGTCAGCTTGAGCCCGGGTAGCACGTACGGCCGGGCCTTTGCGGCTGTTGAGCACGCGAAATTGGATACCGCCTTTATCAGTAGCCATGGCCATCACGCCGCCAAGGGCATCGATTTCCTTGACCAGATGGCTTTTGCCGATCCCACCAATGGCAGGGTTGCAACTCATGGCACCGAGGGTTTCCACGTTATGCGTCAACAACAGGGTTTTTACGCCCATGCGTGCTGACGCCAGTGCTGCCTCGGTACCGGCATGACCGCCGCCGATGACGATCACTTCAAAACGGGAAGGGAAATCCACCACGCACCTCGTGCCTGCTTATTTAGGTAATCAGGAATTGATTGTTGAAAGAGTTTTAGAGCTTTGGCGGCAAGTATAGGGACTTAGCCCTTCCTAAAGAACCCTTTGCACAAAATTTAACCAGCTGTGGATGAATCACAGACAATAGAAATTAAAAGAGAGAAATTTATTAAATCTTTGTTTTTATGTTTATTTCTACTGAGCTGACTTTCTGTGGATAGATTTACACAGGCCTTTATTTACGGTGTGTACAGCGATTCAAAAGTCTGTGGTCATGTGCCAATGAGGCCCTTGGATAAGTGCTTTAAGCCTGTGGATTAAACAGGTTGTTATCCACAGATGCGTTTTTGCTCAGGTTTCAGGGCCTGTTATCAACTGGGCACAGGGGCGGTTATTCACAGAGCTTAATCCACAGAAATCAGTGAATTTGTCTGTATTCAGCCCACGACAACGCCAACCGAAACCTTCCACTCGGTGGTGAGCACAGCAAAAAGAGATCTGTTGTGAGAAAACGGCGGGGCAGTTAATAATAGCGATTATCATTAACCTACCTTGTCATGCCCTATGTCCTCTTCTTCACACACGGCTGCGGTCCAGCACATCTATGAGCAGCACCACTCCTGGCTGCACGGATGGCTCAAAGGGAAGTTGCATAACGCCTGTGATGCGGCCGATGTGACGCACGATACGTTCGTACGCATCCTGGGCGGGCGCCATGCGGCACAGATCGTTGAGCCGCGTGACTACCTGGCGACTATCGCCAGGGGCCTGGTGATTGATCGTTACCGTCGACACGCGATCGAACAGGCCTACAAACAAACCCTGGCCGAACGGCCTGAAGCCATAACCATCAGTGAAGAAGACAAAGCCATCATCATCGAGACGTTGGTGGCTGTGGATAAAGCCTTGTCTGCACTCGGCGAGCGAGCGCGGCGGATATTCATGCTGTCCCAGGTCGAAGGGCTGACTTATCAACAGATCGCCGATCAGCTTCAGGTTTCACTGACCACGGTGAAGAAGCACATGATCCGAGCGTTGACTGAATGTGCGCTGATCATGGCCAGCCTGTGATGGCGGTGCCCGATCGCAAGACCTTCGAGGCCGCTGCCAGTTGGTACGTCCAGTTTCAATCCCAGACACCCACCGCCGATGAGCGCCAAGCCTGGCAACGATGGCTCAACGGCGATCCGTCCCATCAGGCTGCGTGGAACCAGATGGAACAGCTGCAGCGCAGTCTCGGCGCGCTGCCTGCGGATTTCACCCGCCGCGCATTGTCGACCACACAGCAACGCCGCCAGGTGCTCAAGTGGATGTTGGTGCTGGGCGGCACCGGGTACCTGGGTTGGAATGTTCAGCAACACACGTCCCTGGGTAGTGTGTGGGCCGATTATCGGACGGTCGTAGGTGAACGCCGGCGCATTGAATTGGCCGACGGCACGCGGATTGATCTGAATACCGGCACGGCGATTGATGTGCTGTTTGATGGGCGCCAGCGTTTGATCCGCCTGCGCGAAGGTGAGGTCCTTATCCACACCGGCAAGCGGGGCGTGCAGACGCCCTTTTATGTCGAAACCCGCCAAGGCCGCATCCAGGCATTGGGCACTCGGTTTACCGTGCGCCAGATGCATGACTCAACCCGCGTTGGCGTTCTGGAGGATCGGGTGAATGTGTCGCCTGGTGACCAGCCCAACCAGGCTCGGCTGCTCAGTGCGGGTGAAAGCGCAGACTTCGATCGCCAAATAGTGCAGCCAAACGCCGTTTACCGCACATCCCAGGCAGCCTGGGTCGATGGCCAACTGATCGTACTGGATGCACGCCTCGGTGATGTTGTCGAAGAGCTCGCCCGCTATCGCCCAGGTGTCCTGCAATGCGAACGGGCCTCGGCACATCTGCGTGTTTCCGGGACTTTTCGCCTGGATTCCACCGATGCGGTGCTGGCCAATCTGCAGGCCACCCTGCCGATTCAGGTGAAATACTTCACTCGCTATTGGGTTTCGGTGAAGCGAATCGGCTGATCGAAAAAATATACGCACGCAGGGTTATCTTTTTTTTACCTGACACGGCCCTACAGGTAATCACGATGCCACCTTCAGGGCTTACCCACCTATGCGCGTTCCCACCAAGCTCCGCCAGCGACTTTCCTACCACGGTATGACATGCAGCCTGCTGCTCGGCACGGCCGCCACTGTCGGTGTGTTGTTATCCACAAGCGCCCTGGCCGCCAGCGCGGTGCAGCACTACGTTATTGCGGCCGGCCCCCTGGATAACGCCTTGAGCCAATTTGCCGCCAAGGCGAATGTGATCCTGTCTTTTTCACCTCAGCAAACCACGCGTTTAAACACTGCTGGGCTGGAAGGTGACTACTCCGTGGACCAAGGTTTTGCGCTGCTGCTGCAAAACTCCGGTTTACAGGCGGTAGTCCAGGCGCCTGGCAGTTATGTCCTGCAGGCCGCTTCCACCGGCGAACTCACCCTCGCGCCCACCACGGTCAGCACTTATCAACAGGGCGGTTTCAATCAGGAGATTGCTGGAGATGTGGGCTACAAGGCGCAGAACAGTAGAGTTGGTACCAAGACCAGTACGCCGCTGTCGGAAACACCACGTTCGGTATCGGTCGTCACCGGCCAGCGCATCAAGGACCAGAAGTCGCAAACCCTGACCGAAGTGTTGGGCTACGTGCCCGGTATCTTTGCACCGCCCTTTGCCGCCGGTGATGGGCTGGCGGGCGATCTGTTCTTCATTCGCGGTTTCAATGCCACGGATTACGGCTACGGCCTGCTGCGAGATGGCCTGCGCGTACAAGGTAATCGGTACGACACTACCAGTGAGCCCTATGGCCTGGAGCGGGTCGAAATCTTCCGGGGCCCCTCTTCCCTGCTCTACGGCGAAAATGCGCCTGGCGGTCTGGTGAACCTGGTGAGCAAACACCCTACTGCTACGCCGCAAGGTGAAGTGCAGTTGGGTTATGGCTCGAATAATCGGCGTCAGTTGGGTGTGGATATCTCCGGGCCGCTCAATGACAGCGGCAATATCCTTGGCCGGGTTGTGATGCTGGGTCGCAAATCCGACACGCAGACCGACCATGTGCCAGACGATCGCCTGTACATCGCGCCATCACTGACCCTGAATTTCGACGACTACAACACCCTCACCCTGTTGGCCAATTACCAGAAAGACCACACTAATTTGGAACTCGGCCTACCGGCTGCCGGCACCTTACTTACAAACCCCAATGGCAAGCTGTCCAAGCACACCATGCTCGGCGACCCGGATTGGAATACGTTTGAACGCGAAGCCTGGAGTACCGGTTACGAATTCAGCCACAGCTTCAACGATGACTGGCAGTTCCGTCAGAACTCGCGCTACATGCAGTCACGCATCAACCGCCATGAAACCTGGCCCAGCGCGCTGAACAATCGCGGCTTCGGGACTCAGTTGAACATGACCGCCTATGACCGCTACAACAAGTCGATGGTCTATTCGCTGGATAACCAACTGGAAGGCAAATTCCAGATCGGCGGCCTGGAAAACACGGTGCTGTTCGGTGCCAGCTATGACCGCACTTCGTTCAGTCAGGATTGGGACGCGGGGTTTGCCGGCACCATCAATGTGTATAACCCGGTGTACCTGCGTGACCCGCTGACGCCGGTGGCGGTGCAAAACACCCTGCTCGAACAGCAGATGAAAGGCGTTTATGCACAGATCCAGAGCAAGTACGACCACTGGCTGTTCCTGCTGGGCGGCCGTCAGGACTGGGTCGACAGCGATTTCCGCGACAAGGTCAACAAGGCCAGCAACACCGGATCCGATGACCGCAAGTTCACCTACCAGGGCGGGGTGATGTACCAGTTCGACAACGGCCTGACGCCGTATGTCAGCTACTCCACTGCCTTTGTCCCCGTGCAGCAGATCTCCAACGCCGGCTCGCCCTTGAAACCGATCACCAGCAGCCAGTACGAAGTGGGCGTGAAGTACGAGCCGATCGGCTGGGATACGGCGATGACGGTGTCGGTGTATGACTTGCGCAAGGAAGACGACACTTACCTCGATGCCACCACCAATAGCTATCGCCAAGTGGGCGAAAGCCGGGCCAAGGGCGCTGAGGTAGAGGTCAACAGTAACCTCACGCCTAACCTCAATGTCACCGCAGCCTATACCTACACTGACGCGAGGATTACCAAGGATTCGGCGACATCGTTGGTCGAGGGCCACCAGATGACCGGGGTTCCGCGTAACCAGGCCTCAGTGTGGGGCAAGTACCGCTTCCTCGATGGCCAACTCAAGGGCTTGTCCCTGGGCGGTGGTGTGCGTTATTTCGACAGTACCTTTTCCTACACCGCACCCACGCTTTACGGAAAATTGGATGCAGGAAGCGTCACCTTGGTGGACGCAGCCGTTGGCTATCAGATAGACAAACACTGGTCTGTGGATGTAAATGCCAAGAACCTGTTCGATAAGGAATATGTATCTGGTTGCAACGATGCGGGCCGCTGCTATTGGGGTGACAGCCGTACCCTGCTCGGTACGGTGTCTTACAATTGGTAGGACGCTGTGGATAACTCGGTTATTTACCGATGCAGAAGCTGGAAAAGATCCGCCCCAACAAATCATCGGAGCTGAACGCGCCGGTGATTTCGCCTAACAGCTGCTGTGCCTGACGCAAATCTTCCGCCAGCAGCTCCCCAGCCCCCGCCAAGGTTAATTGCGCCCGACCGTGCTCCAACGCTGCGCTCGCATGGCGCAACGCCTCCAGGTGCCTGCGGCGCGCACTGAAGCTGCTTTCCGAGGTCTGCTCGTAGCCCATGCAGGCCTTGAGGTGCTCTCGCAGCAGTTCCAAGCCTTCACCGGCCGACTTCGCACTCAGGCTGATCGTGACGTGGCCATCCGCGCTGGTTTCCAGCGCAATGGCTTCACCGGTCAAGTCAGCCTTGTTGCGAATCAGGGTGACCTTGGCAGGGTCCGGCCGGTGCTCAAGGAATTCCGGCCACAGGGCGAAAGGATCCACAGCCTCGGGCGCCGTAGCGTCCACTACCAGCAATACCCGATCCGCCTCGCCGATGGCTTTGAGCGCGCGTTCCACACCGATCTTTTCCACCTGGTCGTCGGTGTCGCGCAAACCGGCGGTGTCTACAACGTGCAGCGGCATGCCGTCGATGTGGATATGTTCGCGCAGGATATCCCGTGTGGTGCCGGCAATCTCAGTGACGATGGCGGCTTCACGGCCCGCCAGGGCATTGAGCAAGCTTGATTTCCCCGCATTGGGCCGCCCCGCGATCACGACGGTCATGCCATCTCTCAGCAAAGCACCCTGCCCGGCTTCACGCAGCACTGTGGATAACTCATCGCGAACTTTATCCAGCATCGCCAATACGTGGCCATCGGCGAGAAAGTCGATTTCTTCTTCCGGAAAATCAATCGCCGCCTCGACGTAGATACGCAGGCTGATCAGTTGCTCCGTCAAGTTATGCACACGCAGGGAGAACGCACCCTGCAGGGAGCGCAATGCATTACGTGCGGCCTGTGCAGAACTGGCTTCAATCAGGTCGGCAATTGCTTCGGCCTGGGCCAGATCGAGCTTGTCGTTCAAGAACGCCCGCTCGCTGAATTCACCTGGGCGCGCCAAGCGGCAGCCCAATTGCAGGCAGCGCTGCAGCAACATATCCAGCACAACCGGACCGCCGTGTCCCTGCAACTCCAGCACATCTTCCCCGGTGAATGAGTTCGGCCCAGGGAAATAGAGCGCTAATCCTTCGTCCAGCACGCCGCCGTCAGCATCCAGGAACTGGCCGTAATGTGCATAACGCGGCTTCAACTCACGGCCACTGATGGCCTTGGCTGCCACGCCCGCGAGCGGCCCTGAAATTCTAACGATGCCGACACCGCCGCGACCTTGAGCGGTAGCGACAGCAGCGATGGTTTCACGAGGAGCGCTCATCAACAGTTTCCAGACCAAAAGTGACAGAAAGCAAAACGCCCCACTAGGGGGCGTCTTGAGTGGTTATCCACAGAGTAAGTTACGCAGAGGCTTTTGCGGTAGCCGCTTCGATCTTACGTGTGATGTACCACTGTTGAGAGATCGACAACACGTTGTTGACCACCCAGTACAGCACCAGACCAGCTGGGAACCACAGGAAGAAGAAGGTGAAGATGATTGGCATCATTTTCATCACTTTGGCCTGCATCGGATCCGGCGGAGTCGGGTTCAAGCGCTGCTGGATAAACATGGTCGCGCCCATGATGATCGGCAGGATGAAGAACGGGTCTTTGATCGACAGGTCAGTTATCCACAGGATGAACGGCGCCTGGCGCATTTCCACGCTTTCCAGGAGTACCCAGTACAGCGACAGGAACACCGGCATCTGCACCAGAATCGGCAAGCATCCACCCAGCGGGTTGATCTTCTCTTTCTTGTACAGCTCCATCATGGCCTGCGACATTTTCTGCCGGTCATCGCCATGTTGTTCTTTCAGCGCCGCCAGTTTCGGAGCCACGGCACGCATGCGCGCCATCGACTTGTAGCTGGCTGCCGACAGCGGGAAGAAGATCCCCTTGATCAGCATGGTCAGGAAGATGATCGAGAAGCCCCAGTTACCCACAATGCTGTGGATATGTTGCAGCAACCAGAAAATCGGCTGGGCGATGAACCACAGGAAGCCGTAATCCACAGTCAGCTCAAGACCTGGGGACAACTCTTTCAGCACAGCCTGGCTTTTCGGGCCGGCGTACAGGATAGCGCTGGTTTCAGCCTTGGCGCCGGGTGCGACGGTCAACGCCGGGCCGGTAAAGCCAATGATGTAGTTACCTTGGCTGTCCTTGCGGGTTTGAACCAGGTTGGCTTCACCCTTGTTCGGGATCCATGCGGTCACGAAGTAGTGCTGCAGCCAGGCAACCCATCCGCCTTGAACGGTTTCTTTCAGCGAGCCCTTGTCGATATCTTTCATCGACACTTTTTTGTACGGCTCGCTACTTGTCCACAGGGCGGCGCCCAGGTAAGTCGCGGTGCCGGTAGCAGTGCTGGAAGAAGGATCGGAGCTGGCATCACGCTTGAGCTGGGCAAACAGGTTGCCGCTCCATGGTTTGTCGCTTTCGTTGTCGATCAGGTAAGTGACCTTCAAGTCGTACAAACCACGGGTGAAGCTGAAGCGCTTGATGTAGTTGACGCCGTCGAGGCTGAATTTCAGGTCGACGTTCAACTGGTTCTGGCCATCAGCCAGTTGATAAGTCTTCTGTTCGGTCGAGTAAATCGGACGACCGGTAGCACGTGCATCCGGACCATTGGTGCCGGTCAGGCCGCTTTGCGCCAGATAAGTACGCTCACCACCGTTATCGAACAGTTGGAACGGGACATCCGGATGGTCTTGGCGACGTGGATACAGCGGCAGTTTCAACTGCGCAATATCACCACCTTGTGGGTCGATAGCCAGGTCGAGCACATCCGTTTTGACGTGGATGAGGTCTTTGTTGGTGACCACTGGCGTTTCTAAAGGGGCGCTTGTCTCGCCATTCGCGCTGGGAACATCGGCACTCGCGGACGCATTGTTACCCAGCGGGGTGTCCGGAATAGCCGGCGCAGCCTGGTTGGTAGCAACATTCTGAGTCGGCAGGGCAGCCTGGCCGTAGTCCTGGTTCCACTGAAGAACCATGACGTAGGACACGATTGCCAGGGCGACGATCAGGATCGTGCGTTTAATATCCATGATTACTCGGCCATCGAAGAAGAACGGGAGGTAGGGATAGGTGGAACCGGGTCATAACCACCGGGATTCCACGGATGACAGCGACCTAAACGACGAAAGGTCAGCCAGCCACCGCGCAGAAGACCATGGTTTTCTATGGCCTCTAACGCGTAGCAGGAACAACTGGGGTAGAAACGACAGTGGTTGGCCATCAGAGGACTAATGGCATAGCGATAAAACTGGATCTGAACGAGGGCCAGTTTACGCATCAAGGCTGTCTACCCCTACAGTTTCGGTGCTGACTGCTGGTGCTGGCTTGTGGGTACGCGCCAAACGTTTCCAGAGCTTGCCGAAATGCTGAATCAATTCGGGGTTTTCTACGTCCCCCAAGCCTTTGCGCGCGACGATAACAATATCCCAACCAACCAGAGTGTCCTGGTGGAGGCGAAACGATTCGCGCATCAGACGCTTGAGGCGATTGCGCTCAACGGAGAGCTTTACGCTCTTCTTGCCGATCACCAACCCGAGTCGGGGATGATCCAGATCGTTGTTACGCGCAAGGAGCAGGAGATTTTTCCCCGGAACCTTGCCGGTGGGGGAGTCAAAGACTGCCTTGAAATGCCGGGGGGTTAGCAGACGCTTTTCCCGACTGAAGTCCTGACTCACCACCAGTACCGGATTATCAAACTGCCAGACGCGCACGACCTTTGGCGCGACGACGCGACAGGACAGCACGGCCGTTCTTGGTAGCCATGCGAGCACGGAAGCCGTGGGTGCGGGCGCGTTTGATGGTGCTTGGTTGGAAAGTACGTTTCATGGCGTTGTTACCTGGTTCGTCCACAACGGGCCGGAATGGCCCCCGTTTTAAGAGACCGGCGATTCTAGTGAAAGCAAGCCTCTAGGTCAATTTCCAACCAGCTTTTCCTTTAATTAGATCTCCACAGGCCATTGGCTCTTTTCTGTCCGTTTGGTTTCCAGTGGTCATGGGATAGATATAAAAATAAAGAAGGAAGTTATTTAAAGCTTTTCTGTAAAGCTTATAAAAACTAGGTAGGCGTTCATCTGTGGATAACTCACTTGAGGCCATATTCCACCTGGTGTACAGAGAATGACAACCCGGGGGAGAAACGGTGCTCTGCCTGTGCTGCGCTGTCGGATAAGCTGTGCGTGGAACGGGATGTTATCCACAGGCCAGTTACCCACAGACTTTCTCCCCCACTTGTGCAACGACCTCAGGTAGGCTTATCCACAGAGCTTATGCACAGACCATTGGTCGCCTTTATTACCGTTAAGACGTTGATTTTGGCCGGCCTGTGATCAAGCTACATGTGGATAAGTGGACGGCTCGCCGCTACAATGGCGGCTGTTTTTGCCTCACCGGCTTTCAACTTAGGGGATATCCGTGTCAGTGGAACTTTGGCAGCAGTGCGTGGAGCTTTTGCGCGATGAGCTGCCTGCCCAGCAATTCAACACCTGGATCCGTCCGCTACAGGTCGAAGCCGAAGGCGACGAGTTGCGTGTCTACGCACCCAATCGTTTTGTTCTCGATTGGGTCAACGAGAAGTACCTGAGCCGCGTTCTCGAATTGCTCGATGAACATGGCAACGGCCTCGCGCCCGTGCTCTCCTTATTAATAGGCAGCAAACGCAGCTCTGCACCTCGTGCTGCTCCGAATGCGCCATTGGCCGCTGCGGCGTCGCAAGCCCAGGCAGCCGCCACACCGGCTGCCAGTGCGCCTGCTCCTGCACCGGCGGCGTCCAAATCGTCTGCGCGAAAAAGTGCGCCAGAAAACGAAGAGCCATCCCGCGATAGCTTTGACCCGATGGCAGGCGCCGCGTCCCAGCAAGCCCCGGTCCGCGCCGAACAGCGCACCGTCCAGGTCGAAGGCGCGCTCAAGCACACCAGCTACCTGAACCGTACGTTTACCTTCGAAAACTTTGTCGAGGGTAAATCCAACCAGTTGGCTCGCGCAGCCGCCTGGCAGGTCGCCGATAACCCCAAGCATGGTTACAACCCGCTGTTCCTTTATGGTGGTGTTGGTTTGGGTAAGACCCACTTGATGCACGCTGTGGGTAACCACCTATTAAAGAAGAACCCGAATGCCAAGGTCGTGTACCTGCACTCGGAGCGCTTCGTGGCTGACATGGTCAAGGCCTTGCAGCTCAACGCGATCAACGAGTTCAAGCGGTTCTATCGCTCGGTTGATGCGTTGCTGATCGATGACATTCAATTCTTTGCCCGCAAAGAGCGTTCCCAGGAAGAGTTTTTCCACACCTTCAACGCCCTGCTCGAAGGTGGCCAGCAGGTCATCTTGACTAGCGACCGTTATCCGAAGGAAATCGAAGGCCTGGAAGAACGTCTGAAGTCGCGCTTCGGCTGGGGCCTGACCGTTGCGGTAGAGCCGCCGGAGCTGGAAACCCGCGTCGCGATCCTGATGAAAAAGGCCGATCAGGCCAAGGTCGACCTGCCACACGATGCCGCCTTCTTTATCGCCCAACGCATCCGCTCCAACGTGCGTGAACTCGAAGGTGCACTCAAGCGGGTCATCGCGCACTCACACTTCATGGGCCGCGACATCACCATCGAGCTGATTCGCGAATCCCTCAAAGACTTGTTGGCGCTGCAGGACAAACTGGTGAGTGTGGATAACATCCAGCGCACCGTGGCCGAGTACTACAAGATCAAGATTTCCGACCTGTTGTCCAAGCGCCGTTCGCGCTCGGTGGCACGTCCTCGCCAGGTGGCCATGGCCCTCTCCAAGGAGTTGACCAACCACAGCCTGCCGGAAATCGGTGATGTGTTTGGCGGACGCGACCACACCACGGTCTTGCACGCGTGCCGCAAGATCAATGAACTTAAGGAATCCGACGCGGATATTCGCGAGGACTACAAGAACCTGCTGCGTACACTGACCACTTGATGACACCAGCGCAGCTTATTAAGGCAAGGGACTAGACCATGCATTTCACCATTCAACGCGAAGCCCTGTTGAAACCCCTGCAACTGGTCGCAGGCGTCGTCGAGCGCCGACAGACCTTGCCGGTGCTCTCTAACGTATTGCTGGTCGTCCAAGGCCAGCAATTGTCCCTGACCGGTACCGACCTGGAAGTCGAGCTGGTCGGCCGTGTACAGCTGGAAGAACCCGCCGAACCCGGCGAGATCACCGTGCCGGCGCGCAAGCTGATGGACATCTGCAAAAGCCTGCCGAACGATGCGCTGATCGACATCAAGGTTGATGAGGCGAAGTTGGTCGTCAAGGCCGGCCGCAGCCGCTTCACCCTGTCCACGTTGCCAGCCAATGATTTCCCGACGGTTGAAGAAGGCCCGGGTTCGCTGACCTGCAGCCTGGATCAGAGCAAGCTGCGTCGCTTGATCGAGCGCACCAGCTTTGCCATGGCCCAGCAGGACGTACGCTACTACCTCAACGGCATGCTGCTGGAAGTGTCGGAAGGTATCATCCGCGCCGTCGCTACCGACGGTCACCGTTTGGCAATGTGTTCGATGCGTGCCGATATCGGCCAACCGGATCGTCACCAGGTGATCGTGCCGCGCAAAGGTATCCTTGAGCTGGCGCGTCTGCTCACCGAGCCCGAAGGCAACGTCAGCATCGTGCTGGGCCAGCACCATATCCGCGCCACCACCGGTGAGTTCACATTCACTTCCAAGCTGGTCGACGGCAAGTTCCCGGATTACGAGCGCGTGTTGCCTAAAGGTGGCGACAAGCTGGTGCTGGGCGATCGCCAAGCGCTGCGTGAAGCGTTCAGCCGTACCGCGATCCTGTCCAACGAGAAGTACCGTGGTATCCGGCTGCAACTGGCCAACGGTCAGTTGAAGATCCAGGCGAACAACCCGGAGCAGGAAGAAGCGGAAGAAGAAGTGGGCGTTGACTACAACGGTGGTTCGCTGGAAATCGGCTTCAACGTGAGCTATCTGCTGGACGTGCTGGGTGTGATGACCACCGAACAGGTTCGCCTGATTCTGTCGGACTCCAACAGCAGCGCCCTGGTGCAGGAATCCGACAACGACGACTCGGCTTACGTTGTCATGCCGATGCGCCTGTAACCATGCTCAGCAGAAGCTAGATGTCCCTCAGTCGCGTCTCGGTCACCGCGGTGCGCAATCTGCACCCGGTGACCTTCTCCCCCTCTCCCCGCATTAATATCCTCCACGGCGCCAACGGCAGTGGCAAAACCAGCGTGCTGGAAGCCATACATCTGTTGGGGCTTGCCCGTTCCTTTCGCAGCGCTCGCCTGTTACCCGTCATCCAGTACGAGCAATTGGCCTGCACGGTGTTTGGCCAGGTCGAACTGGCTGAAGGTGGGCACAGCAGCCTGGGCATATCCCGAGATCGCGGTGGAGAGTTCCAGATTCGTATTGACGGGCAAAATGCTCGCAGTGCCGCGCAGCTTGCGGAAATTCTGCCGCTGCAATTGATCAACCCCGACAGCTTTCGTTTGTTGGAAGGTGCACCGAAAATCCGCAGGCAGTTCCTCGATTGGGGAGTGTTCCACGTGGAACCACGTTTCATGGCCACGTGGCAGCGCTTGCAGAAGGCCCTGCGGCAGCGGAACTCATGGCTGCGGCATGGTACACTTGACGCCGCTTCGCAAGCGGCCTGGGACCGGGAACTGTGCCTGGCCAGCGACGAAATAGATGAATACCGCCGCGCCTACATCAAAGCCTTGAAACCAGTCTTTGAGCAGACTTTGAGTGAGTTGTTGGACCTCGAAGGGCTGACGCTGAGTTACTACCGTGGTTGGGATAAAGAACGTGAGCTGAGTGCTGTGCTCGCGACGTCCCTGCAGCGGGATCAGCAAATTGGCCATACCCAGGCCGGACCACAACGGGCTGATTTGCGCCTTAGATTAGGCGCTCACAATGCCGCGGACATCTTGTCCCGTGGTCAGCAGAAGTTGGTGGTGTGCGCGTTGCGTATCGCCCAGGGCCATTTGGTTAGCCAGGCTCGACGCGGTCAGTGTATTTATCTGGTGGATGACTTGCCGTCGGAACTCGACGAGCAGCACCGCCGCGCGTTATGCCGCTTGTTGGAAGAATTACGCTGCCAGGTGTTTATCACTTGTGTAGACCACGAATTATTGAGGGAAGGCTGGCAGACGGAAACGCCAGTCGCTTTGTTCCACGTGGAACAAGGCCGTATCACCCAGACCCACGACCATCGGGAGTGAAGGCATGAGCGAAGAAAACACGTACGACTCGACCAGCATTAAAGTGCTGAAAGGTTTGGATGCCGTACGCAAACGTCCCGGTATGTACATTGGCGACACTGATGACGGTAGCGGTCTGCACCACATGGTGTTCGAGGTGGTCGACAACTCCATCGACGAAGCTCTGGCCGGTCACTGCGACGACATCAGCATCATCATCCACCCGGATGAGTCGATTACCGTGCGCGACAACGGTCGCGGTATTCCGGTAGACGTGCATAAAGAAGAAGGCGTTTCGGCGGCAGAGGTCATCATGACCGTGCTCCACGCCGGCGGTAAGTTCGACGACAACTCCTACAAAGTCTCCGGTGGTTTGCACGGTGTGGGCGTGTCGGTAGTGAACGCACTGTCCGAAGAGCTGATCCTGACTGTGCGCCGTAGCGGCAAGATCTGGGAACAGACCTACGTCCACGGTGTTCCACAGGAACCGATGAAAATCGTCGGTGACAGTGAAACCACCGGCACCCAGATCCACTTCAAGCCATCGGCTGAAACCTTCAAGAATATCCACTTCAGCTGGGACATCCTGGCCAAGCGTATTCGTGAACTGTCGTTCCTTAACTCCGGCGTGGGTATCGTCCTCAAGGACGAGCGCAGCGGCAAGGAAGAGCTGTTCAAGTACGAAGGCGGCTTGCGTGCGTTCGTTGAATACCTGAACACCAACAAGACTGCGGTCAACCAGGTGTTCCACTTCAATATCCAGCGTGAAGACGGCATCGGCGTGGAAATCGCCCTGCAGTGGAACGACAGTTTCAACGAGAACCTGTTGTGCTTCACCAACAACATTCCTCAGCGTGACGGCGGTACGCACCTGGTGGGTTTCCGTTCCGCACTGACGCGTAACCTGAATACCTATATCGAAGCCGAAGGCCTGGCCAAGAAGCACAAAGTCGCCACCACCGGTGACGATGCGCGTGAAGGCCTCACCGCGATTATCTCGGTGAAAGTGCCGGATCCCAAGTTCAGCTCCCAGACCAAAGACAAGCTGGTGTCTTCCGAAGTGAAGACTGCCGTTGAACAGGAAATGGGCAAGTACTTCTCCGACTTCCTGCTGGAAAACCCGAACGAAGCCAAGCTGGTCGTCGGCAAGATGATCGACGCGGCACGTGCCCGTGAAGCGGCGCGTAAAGCCCGTGAGATGACTCGCCGTAAAGGCGCACTGGATATCGCTGGCCTGCCGGGCAAACTGGCTGACTGCCAGGAGAAGGACCCTGCCCTCTCCGAACTGTACCTGGTGGAAGGTGACTCTGCTGGCGGTTCCGCCAAGCAGGGTCGTAACCGTCGCACCCAGGCTATCCTGCCGTTGAAGGGTAAGATCCTCAACGTCGAGAAGGCACGCTTCGACAAGATGATTTCTTCCCAGGAAGTCGGCACCTTGATCACGGCGTTGGGCTGCGGTATCGGTCGCGACGAGTACAACATCGACAAGCTGCGCTACCACAACATCATCATCATGACCGATGCTGACGTCGACGGTTCGCACATCCGTACCCTGCTGCTGACCTTCTTCTTCCGTCAGTTGCCGGAGCTGATCGAGCGTGGCTACATCTACATCGCCCAGCCGCCGTTGTACAAAGTCAAAAAAGGCAAGCAAGAGCAATACATCAAAGACGACGACGCCATGGAAGAGTACATGACGCAGTCGGCCCTGGAAGATGCCAGCCTGCACTTGAACGACGAGGCTCCGGGTATCTCCGGTGAAGCGTTGGAGCGTCTGGTTAACGACTTCCGCATGGTGATGAAGACCCTCAAGCGTCTGTCGCGCCTTTACCCTCAGGAGTTGACCGAGCACTTTATCTACCTGCCAGCCGTAAGCCTGGAGCAACTGGGCGACCACGCGCACATGCAGGACTGGCTGGCCCAGTACGAAGTGCGTCTGCGCACTGTCGAGAAGTCCGGCCTGGTGTACAAAGCCAGCCTGCGTGAAGACCGTGAACGCAACGTATGGCTGCCAGAGGTCGAGCTGATCTCCCACGGCCTGTCGAACTACGTCACCTTCAACCGCGACTTCTTCGGCAGCAATGACTACAAGACTGTGGTCACCTTGGGCGCACAATTGAGCACCCTGTTGGACGACGGCGCTTATATTCAACGTGGCGAACGCAAGAAGCAGGTCAAGGAATTCAAGGAAGCCCTCGACTGGCTGATGGCTGAAAGCACCAAGCGCCACACCATCCAGCGCTACAAAGGTCTGGGCGAAATGAACCCGGATCAGCTGTGGGAAACCACCATGGACCCGGCCCAGCGTCGCATGCTGCGCGTGACCATCGAAGACGCCATTGGCGCGGACCAGATCTTCAACACCCTGATGGGTGATGCGGTCGAGCCTCGTCGTGACTTTATTGAGAGCAATGCCCTGGCGGTCTCCAACCTGGACTTCTGATTCTGGTAGTCTGCTGAACCCAAAAGGCCAACGCTATGCGTTGGCCTTTTTTATTGGGTGAATATCGGCTGTCTGCTGAATGCTCCACGTGGAACATTCTGGTTTTTAGCCCTGTGGTGAGGGCACCGCTACACTTTCCAATCGGTAACCGTACCCATAGATCGTCAACAGCTGCCACCCCCTATCCGCGGTCAGTCCCAACTTATTACGCAGTCGATAGATGTGCGTATCGAGCGGCCGCGACGACACCATTTCTTCGTGGGTCCAAAACCGCTCATAGAGATACTCTCGGGAAAGCGGTCGGGCCAGGTTGGCAAACAAGCAACTGGCCAGACGGTACTCGCGTTCGGTGAGGTTGATCGGTTTGCCCGCCCGGGTCACGGTCAACTCCGCATCATCAAAGGTCAGGTCGTTGAAGCTCTGCACTTCATGGTTGGCTGATTTCTGCAGGCCGTGGCGACGTAGAACCGCAGTCACCCTAGCCTTCAGTTCATTGGGACGGAAGGGCTTGCTGACGTAATCATCGGCACCACTGTTCAGCGCAGTGACGATATCGCTCTCTGCATCGCGGCTGGTCAGCATGATGACCGCAGGCGGCGACTCCATGTGTTCACGGGTCCAGCGCAACAGAGCAATACCGCTGATATCCGGCAATTGCCAATCGAGTATCAACAGGTCGAAGGTTTCCCGGCGCAGTTGGCGTAGCAGGTCTTCACCGCGTTCGAAACAGTGCAGGGTCCAGGGTTGTTCGGCGGTGCTGGGGATTTGTCGCAGTGTCTGTTCCACCCGTCGCAGTTCCGCGGGTTCGTCATCCAGTATTGCGACACGCATGGGTGGGTCCTTTCTTCTTGAAGAGTACGGCAGCCGTCAGCCGGGTTAGTGATGGCACGCACTGCGCAGATGCCGGTCTCTGAATCTGAAGAATTGTGTTCAGATCCGTCGACCCCTTGGATCTCTCGGTACGCTGGCATCAATGTGCGATTAACCCATTGAAAGTCCTTGATACCGATGTGGGAAAGATACCGGCTCCCGCCCATAAGGAAAAGGATCAGCCGACGCATGCGCTGCCGTACACTCCTGCTTGCTGGTGTCAGATACCTTCTGGAACCCAATCTTGATGAGCACCATGATCCTTTCTTCGAACCGCCTGTGCCGCGCCCTACCCTCATTGTTGATCATGGCTGTCGGTTCTGCAGGGGCGGTTGGCAAGACGCGCGCGCCTTACATTGATGATCACATACTGTGTCACCCCCAGCCCCTGCCGGCGGTGGTTCAGCATCTCACCGGGGAAGCCTGGAAAATCGATACCAAGGGCGAGGCGAGCCTTTTGCTGGAAGGCATGACCATTGACGAACAGGAGGGTGTGAAGACCTCGGCGTCGGCGTTCGTCAGCCTGTTGCTCGGTGACGGATCCCGCGTGGTGTTGCCCGCAAGTTCACAGGTTCGATTGCATCTGGAGCGCAAGCTGTCGATTCCCCAGGTTGTACTCGAACAAGGTCAGGCGGAAGCGTATGTGATCAAGCGTGCCAGCGACCATGATCGTTTTCAGATCGTGACCCCCGTGGGGGTGTTGGGCGTACGCGGCACGCATTTCCGGGTGCGTAACGACGCTGAGCAATCGGTGCTCGAAGTGTTGGACGGGCAGGTTGCCGTCAGCCGCGAGGCAAAAAACCAGCCGATGGAACAGGAGGTAAAAATCGGTGCCCGGCAAGGTCTGCTGTTCAGGAAGCAGGGAGACCTGAAACCGGTTGAGCTACTTGCTGCACCGAAGCTCGTGGGTCAGGACGGCCAGAAAGGCGATGCGCCGGTCTGGAGCCTGTACCTTCGGCCTTTGCCCGGAGCCCAGCGATACCGGGCACAGGTCGCTACCGACAAAGCCTTCATGGACATCAAGCATGAAAACTTTTCCAGTTCGCCGAAAATGAGCTTCACTGGGCTCAAAGCCTCGTTCTACCACGTGCGCCTTTCGGCCTACGATGAAAACGGGCTGGAGGGAGAGACCGGGGTCTATGACATCTTTTACTACCCACCCACCACCCAGGCACATTGACCTATGAAGCTCTGGGGCAAGACCGAGAAACGCCAGCCCACCCATGCCCAGCGCCTGTTTCATGGCCTGGTGCGCGAGTGGTTGTGGATCGGGTTGCTATTGCTGCCTGTTACCGTCTATCTGTCGTTGAGCCCCGGCCTGGCGTTGAATAATCCGCTGTACGACAGCCTTCGGCGCCTTACCCCGCTGCCTGTAGACCCGCGCATCCTGCTGGTGACCATTGATGACGCCAGCCTGAAAAAGCTCGGCCAATGGCCCTGGCCACGCAGCTTGCACGCCGACCTGATCGACCGCCTCAGCGCTGGGCAACCGGCGGGTATCCTCTTCGATGTGATCTTCAGTGAGCCCGGCGACCCCGCCAATGACAAACGCCTGGCCGAAGCGGTATGCAATGCCGGCAACGTTTTACTGCCGCTGGTACGTGAGGGCACTGCTAGTTATAGCCAGCCCGGTGGGCAGATGCTGGCGCTGCATAGATGCGCCAAGGGCGTGGGCCACATCAATGTCGAAGCGGACAGCGACGGCGTGGTTCGCAGCCTGTATCTGCGCGAAGGACCTCCCGACACGACGGCACCGCAACTGGCCTGGCTGGCCTATGAGATGAGCGGGGAGCTATCGGACATGCCGGGCGAGCCGCAGCAGGCGACTTCACAACACTGGCACCGCGAGCACGCCATCCGTATCCCGTTTATCGCCCCCCATACCCATTTCCCCAGCGTGTCCTACGTCAGCGTATTGCGTGGTGAGGTTCCTCCCGAGCAGCTAAGAGGCCGCTTGATCCTGGTGGGTTCGACGGCTTCCGGGATGGGGGATCGGTTCGTCACCCCCCTCTCCTCCACGGTCGGTACAACGGCAGGGGTGGAAATCCAGGCCAACGTGCTCAACGGCTTCCTCCAAGGCCGCAGCATCGTCGACCTGCCGGGCTGGCTCGCGGCGCTGATGGCGACTTCTCTGGTGGCGTTGTTGCTGGGCCTGCTGCTCTACCGCCCGCGCTATGCGCTGTGGATGACCCTGGGCTGTATGGCTGCTGCGTTACTTGGCGCCTGGGCCTTGTTGCGCCTTGGCCACTGGTGGTCGCCCGCCGCATGCCTGATTGGTTTGCTGCTTAGCTACCTGATCTGGAACTGGCGTCGCCTGAGCGTGATCCTCGCCTACTTCGGCTGGGAACTGGCGCGCCTGGATAACGAACCCAAGGTCCTGCCCGAACGCCGCCGTGCGCCCGCCAGCAAAGGCGACGTGCTGCAGGCGCGGATCTTTGCCCTGGAGCAGGCCGTAAGCCGCACGCGCGATACACGGCGCTTCATGGCAGATGGGTTGGAGTGCCTGCCGGTGGCGACGCTGATCACCGACCCCAAGGGCAACATCCTGCTGGCCAACCGCATTGCCCGCGAAGTGTTCGGCAATGACCTGGTCACCGAAAACCTGCTGGAGCAATTGGCCGACCTGGGCTACCCGCCGCTGCACAATGGCGTGCGCCCTGCCCTTTCGGCGCTGGAACTGGTCGAGTTCCGCGACATCCACCAACGCAGCCTGCGCATGGAATTGGCGCCCTTGCTGCCGGCCGAGGGTGATGTTGCACTGGGCTGGCTGTTGAGCCTCACTGATTTGAGCAAGGAGCGCGAAGCGCAACAACACCGCGAAACCATGTTGCGCTTCCTTTCCCACGACCTGCGTGCGCCGCACTCGGCGATCCTTGCGCTGCTGGATGTGCATAACGACGAGTCCCCGGTATTCGCCCAGATCGAACAGCAGGTTCGCCGTGCCTTGGGCCTCACTGAATCTTTCGTGCAACTGGCGAAAGCCGAAGCTGACGGTTACCAGTTCCAGCCGACGCTGTTTGCCATGTTGGTGATGGATGCATTCGATCAGGTGGCGTTGATTGCCCAGCTCAAGGGGATCCACCTGGTTCACGACCTGGATGAAGCTGACGAGGGCATGGTCTCCGCTGACCAGTCGCTGCTCACTCGGGCGTTGTTCAACGTGCTGGAGAATGCCATCAAGTATTCGCCCTCGGGCACCACTGTCAGGTTGAGACACAGCAGTGCACAAGGTTGGTTGGAATGCCGTATCAGTGACCAGGGGCCGGGGATTGCAGCAGAGGACTTGCCGGAGCTGTTCAGCCAATACCGGCGCTTTGAATCGGCACAGGGCAGTGAAGGATTGGGGTTGGGCCTGACGATGGTCAAGGCTGTGGTAGAGCGCCATGGTGGGCGCATCAGCTGCGAAAGCGTGGTAGGCAAAGGCACCACATTCAGCGTGCAATTACCCCTGCTGGAAGACTGAAAAAACGTACTTTAGTGTTGTGAATAAAAAACCGGTCGCAAGGACCGGTTTTTTTATGCAGAAAAAACTTATGCACCTTTTTCTTGATTTTATGGGCTTGAGAAATATGCAATAAAATCAGCTTGTTATGATTCAAAAAGCGCAATTCGCCAACAAACCGTACACAGGTTATCCACAGATGCTCAGATCACCGGAGTGTCGACCACAACAGGCTCTGGCGGCAGCGAACCCATGGCCCGTTGCTGCGCTTCATTCCACGCCTGGGCGCGGTCATTCAGCGCGGCAATGGCACGTGGGCCTTCACCTTCTGCGTACATCGGTTCGCCAATCACCACGGTGATGGTGCCTTCGCGCTTGGCCCAGCCGGTCTTTGGCCAGAACTTGCCGGCGTTATGGGCAATCGGCAGCACGGGCAGGTTGGCGTTGACCGCCAAAGCCGTACCCCCGCGTGAGAACTTGCCTACGGTGCCGTAGGGCACGCGAGTCCCTTCCGGGAAAATCAGTACCCAAACGTTATCCTTGAGCAGTTCATCGCCCTTCTTTGCCACGTGCTTGAGCGCTGCCTTGGGGTTGTCGCGGTCGATGGCGATCGGACGCAACATGGCCATGGCCCAGCCAAAGAACGGCACGTACAGCAACTCACGCTTGAGCACCTGGCTCAACGGCGAGAAGTACGCCGAGAGGAAGAACGTCTCCCAGGTGCTCTGGTGGTTCGACAGAATCACGCAAGGCTGGTCCGGGACGTTTTCTGCACCCTTGATCTCGAAACGAATATTCAGAAACACCTTGGTCAGCCACAACGCGCAGCGGCACCAGTAGACGTTGATAAAGCGATAGCGCGCCTTGAATGGCAAAAAGGGCGCAATAAAAAAGCTCAGGGTGCACCAGAGAAACGAACTGGTGCCCAACAGCAGGTAAAAGAAGAAGGTTCTGATGGCCTGCAAAATCGACATGGCGGCATTTACCGTTGCGGGACAATGCCCGCCTGTTAAAAGCGCACTCCCGAACAGTCCTTGGTCAGGAAGTCGAGGGCGGCTAGTTGTTGATAAGTTCTGCGGCAACGGCCGCCAGATCGTCAAAAATCAAGGTGCCTACCGGCAGGTTTTTCGCCTGGGTCTTTTCGCCTTTCCCGGTCTTAACCAAAACTGGCTGAGAGTCGACGGCTTTGGCCGCCTCCAGGTCACCGAGACTGTCCCCGACGAACCATAGCCCAGCCAAGGGCACCTTGTAATGTTCTGCAATGGTTTTCAACATGCCAGGCTTGGGTTTGCGGCAATCGCAGCCCTCATCTGGCCCGTGGGGGCAGTACACCACCAGCCCCACCTCACCGCCCTGCTCGGCCACCAATGCGCGCAGGCGTGCGTGCATGGCGTCCAAGGTGGCGATGTCGTAGTACCCGCGAGCGATGCCGGACTGGTTGGTGGCGATGGCCACCGCCCAGCCGGCTTTGCTCAACTGCGCGATGGCCTCGATGGAGCCGGGCAGTGGAATCCATTCCGCCACCGACTTGATGTAAGCGTCGGAGTCGTAGTTGATCACCCCGTCCCGATCGAGAATCAGCAGTTTCACCATGGTCAGCTCAGCATCGAAATGTCAGCGATATTGACGAACAAGCCGCGCAGGCGCGCCAGCATGGCGTAGCGGTTTTTCCGCACGCCGGCATCGTCGGCATTGATCATCACGGCTTCGAAAAACGCATCCACCGGCTCACGCAAGGTGGCCAGGCGCGCCAATGCTTCGGCGTAGTTGCGCTCGGCGATCAGCGGCTTCACCGCGTTTTCGGCCTTGGCGATGGCCGAGTTCAGCGAGAACTCCTTGGCATCGGCAAACAGGCCAGGGTCGACATCAGCGTTGCCCAGGCCTTCGGCCTTGCTCAGCAGGTTCGACACACGCTTGTTCACAGCGGCCAGGGCATCGGCTTCCGGCAGCTTGCGGAAGGCCTGCACGGCTTGTACGCGCTGATCGAAGTCCAGCGCCGAACCCGGCTGCAGGGCACGTACCGACAGGTACACCGACACGTCCACGCCTTCGTCTTCGTAACGCGCGCGCAGGCGGTCGAACACAAACTCCAGCACTTGCTCGGCCAGGCCGGCCTGCTTGACCTTGGCACCGAACTGGCCGACGGCAAACACCACGGCCTGGGTCAGGTCGAGGTCCAGCTTTTTGTCGATCAGGATACGCAGCACGCCCAAGGCCGCACGGCGCAGGGCATACGGGTCTTTGCTGCCGGTTGGCAACATGCCGATACCGAAGATACCCACCAGGGTGTCCAGCTTGTCGGCGATCGCCACGGCTGCACCGGTCAGGGTGGTCGGCAGTTCAGCGCCGGCACCGCGTGGCATGTACTGCTCGTTCAGGGCCAGGGCCACGTCGTCTGGCTCGCCGTCGTTGAGGGCGTAGTAGTAACCGGCAACGCCTTGCATCTCCGGGAACTCGCCGACCATTTCGGTGGCCAGGTCGCACTTGGACAGCAGGCCTGCACGTGCAGCCCAGGCGGAATCACCACCAATGCGTGGTGCAATGTAGGCGGCCAGCTTGGAAACCCGCACGGCCTTGTCGTACACGCTGCCGAGTTTTTCCTGGAACACCACGTTCTGCAGGCGCAGGTTGAAGTCTTCCAGCTTCTGCTTCTTGTCTTGCTTGAAGAAGAACTCGGCGTCGGTCAGGCGCGGGCGTACGACTTTCTCGTTACCAGCGATGATCTGCTGGGGGTCCTTGCTCTCGATGTTGGCCACGGTGATGAAGCGCGGCAGCAACTTGCCGTCCACGTCCAGCAGGCAGAAGTACTTCTGGTTGTCCTGCATGGTGGTGATCAGGGCTTCCTGCGGCACGTCGAGGAAACGCTCTTCGAACGAGCACACCAGCGGCACCGGCCATTCAACCAGCGCGGTCACTTCGTCGAGCAGGCTTGGCGGCACGATGGCAGTGCCTTCCTGCAAGCGGGCCAATTCCTCAGTGCGCTTGCTGATCAGCTCGCGACGTTCGTTGGCATCCGCCAGCACATAGGCCGCGCGCAGGTCGTTGAGGTAGTTGGCCGGCGAAGTGATGCGCACGGCTTCTGGATGGTGGAAGCGGTGGCCACGGGAATCACGGCCGGCCTTCTGGGCGAGGATGGTGCAGTCGATGACCTGGTCACCGAGCAGCATCACCAGCCATTGGGTCGGACGTACGAATTCTTCCTTGCGTGCACCCCAGCGCATGCGCTTGGGGATCGGCAGGTCGTTCAGCGAATCTTCAACGATGGTCGGCAGCAGGCTGGCGGTCGGCTTGCCGGTGATGACCTGGCTGAACCGCAGTTTCGGCCCGCTCTGGTCGATCTCACTCAGTTCCACGCCACACTTCTTGGCGAAACCCAGGGCAGCCTGGGTCGGGTTGCCTTCGGCGTCGAACGCGGCCTGGCGCGGTGGGCCGTCAAGGTTGATGCTGCGGTCCGGCTGCTGGGTTTCCAGTGCGGTCAGCAACACGGCCAGGCGGCGTGGCGCAGCGTAGACTTTTTTCGCGGCGAACTTCAGGCCGGCGGTTTGCAGGCCCTTTTCGATACCGGCCATGAACGCATCGGCCAGGGTGTTCAGTGCCTTGGGTGGCAGCTCTTCGGTGCCCAGTTCAACCAGGAAATCTTGAGCACTCATTGTGCAGCCTCCAGCTTAGCCAACACTTCATCACGCAGGTCCGGGGTTGCCATCGGGAAGCCCAGCTTGGCGCGAGCCAGCAGGTAGGCTTGGGCGACGGAACGCGCCAGGGTGCGTACACGCAGGATGTATTGCTGGCGCGCGGTTACCGAGATGGCACGGCGCGCGTCCAGCAGGTTGAAGGTATGGGACGCCTTCAACACCATTTCATAGCTCGGCAACGGCAGCGGCTGGTCGAGTTCGATCAGGCGCTTGGCTTCGCTTTCATAGAAGTCGAACAGTTCGAACAGCTTGTCGACGTTGGCGTGTTCGAAGTTGTAGGTGGACTGCTCCACTTCGTTCTGGTGGAACACATCGCCGTAGGTGACCTTGCCGAACGGGCCGTCAGCCCACACAAGGTCGTAGACCGAGTCCACGCCCTGCAGGTACATGGCCAGGCGCTCTAGACCGTAGGTGATTTCGCCGGTCACCGGGTAGCACTCGATACCACCGGCCTGCTGGAAGTAAGTGAACTGCGTCACTTCCATGCCGTTGAGCCAGACTTCCCAGCCCAGGCCCCAGGCACCCAGGGTCGGCGATTCCCAGTTGTCTTCGACGAAACGGATGTCGTGGACCAATGGGTCCAGGCCCACATGCTTGAGCGAGCCCAGGTAGAGTTCCTGGAAGTTGTCCGGGTTCGGCTTCAATACCACCTGGAACTGGTAGTAGTGCTGCAGACGGTTCGGGTTTTCGCCGTAGCGGCCGTCAGTCGGGCGACGACTGGGCTGCACATAAGCGGCGTTCCAGGTTTCCGGGCCGATGGCCCGCAGGAATGTAGCGGTGTGGAAAGTGCCGGCGCCTACTTCCATATCGTAGGGCTGAAGTACCACACAACCTTGCTCGGCCCAGTATTGCTGGAGGGCGAGGATCAAGTCTTGGAAGGTACGCACGGCTGGCGTAGGCTGGCTCACGAAATTCACCTGTTACTTGGGCTGCGATTTAAAGAGCGGGAGTATACCCGATTCGGCCCCGCCACCACTCCCTGGAGCCTTATGCCACGCTGCTTTTGGTGTTCTGAAGATCCGCTGTACATGGCTTATCACGATCAGGAGTGGGGAACGCCGCTGCGCGATGCGCAGGGTTTGTTCGAGTTGCTTTTGCTCGAAGGGTTCCAGGCGGGCCTGTCCTGGATCACCGTTTTACGCAAACGCGAGCATTATCGGAAGGTCTTGTTCGGGTTTGATGCGCAGCGGTTGGCCCAACTGAGCGACGCCGAGATCGATGCGCTGATGCTCGATCCGGGCATCGTGCGTAATCGCCTGAAACTCAATGCCACCCGACGCAATGCCGCAGCCTGGCTGGCGCTGGAGGACCCGGTGGGTTTGCTCTGGTCATTCGTCGGCGGCAAACCCAAGGTCAATCACTTCAAGGACCGCAGCGAAGTCCCGGCGATCACGGCCGAGGCCGAAGCCATGAGCAAAGCCTTGAAAAAAGCCGGTTTCACCTTCGTCGGGCCGACCATTTGCTACGCCTTCATGCAGGCCTCGGGCATGGTCATGGACCACACTCAGGACTGCGACCGTTACGCGGACTTGGTCAACGCCGGTTAGAATGCGCGCTTTGCGCACCACACACGATCAGGAGTGACCTGTGGAAAAGTTTAAAGGCGCCTTGCTGGTAGGCGCTCTGCGGTTGTTTGCGCTGCTGCCCTGGCGCGCTGTCCAGGCGGTTGGCACGGCCATCGGCTGGATCATGTGGAAAACCCCCAACCGCTCCCGCGACACGGTGCGGATCAACCTCTCCAAGTGCTTCCCGGACATGGATCCGGCCGCCCGTGAACGGCTGGTCGGCCAGAGCCTGATGGACATCGGCAAGTCCCTGACCGAAAGCGCCTGCGCCTGGATCTGGCCGGCCCAGCGCTCCATCGACCTGGTGCGCGAAGTCGAAGGCCTGGAAGTGCTGCACGAAGCCCTGGCCTCGGGCAAAGGCGTGGTCGGTATCACCAGCCACCTGGGTAACTGGGAAGTGCTCAACCATTTCTATTGCAGCCAGTGCAAGCCGATCATTTTCTACCGCCCACCCAAACTCAAGGCGGTGGATGAACTGCTGCGCAAGCAGCGCGTGCAACTGGGCAACCGCGTGGCGGCTTCGACCAAGGAAGGCATCCTCAGCGTGATCAAGGAAGTGCGCAAAGGTGGCCAGGTCGGAATCCCTGCCGACCCGGAGCCGGCCGAATCCGCCGGGATCTTCGTGCCGTTCTTCGCCACCCAGGCGCTCACCAGCAAGTTCGTGCCGAACATGCTCGCCGGCCACAAGGCGGTGGGCGTGTTCCTGCATGCGCTGCGGCTGCCGGACGGTTCAGGCTACAAGGTGATTTTGGAAGCGGCGCCGGAAGACATGTATAGCACCGATACCGCCACGTCCTGCGCGGCGATGAGCAAGGTGGTGGAACGTTACGTCGGTGCCTACCCGAGCCAGTATATGTGGAGCATGAAGCGCTTCAAGAAACGCCCACCGGGTGAAGAGCGCTGGTACTGATTCAAGATCAACGCAAAACCAATGTGGGAGGGGGCTTGCCCCCGAGAGCGGTTGCTCAGTCAAATAGGTATCGACTGACACACTGCCATCGGGGGCAAGCCCCCTCCCACATTTGAATTGCGCTCAGGCTTGGCGGTCGAGTTTTTTCAGGAACACGGTCATCTCTTTCTCGGCCTGCTTATCGCCGTGAGCAAGCGCCGCTTCGATGCCCTTCTCCCACGCCAGCCGCGCCGCTGCACGATCTTCCAGCCCCAACTGCGCCTTGCCCAACAACTTCCACGCCGCCGAATACTTCGGGTCGAACTCGACGCACTTGCTCAAATGCTCCGCCGCCTTGGCGTTGTCCTTCAGATCCAGATAGCCCTTGCCCAAACCAAAGCGCAGCAGTGAGTTATCCACGCCCTTGGCGAGCATTTTTTCCAGGGATTCGAGCATGTCGGGCCACTCCGTTCGATCAGAAAAAACTCAACCCCACGTGGAACAACTTCTCCACATCGCGAATATGTTTCTTGTCCACCAGGAACAGAATCACATGGTCACCCGTGGCGATCACCGTATCGTCATGGGCGATGATCACCTCTTCGTCACGGATGATCGCGCCAATGGTGGTGCCCGGCGGCAAGCCGATATCGCGGATGGCCTTGCCGATCACCTTGCTCGACTTCGAGTCACCGTGGGCAATCGCCTCGATGGCTTCCGCCGCGCCCCGGCGCAGGGAGTGCACGCTGACGATATCGCCACGGCGCACGTGGGCGAGCAAGGTGCCGATGGTCGCCAGTTGCGGGCTGATGGCGATGTCAATATCGCCGCCCTGGATCAGGTCCACGTAGGCCGGGTTGTTGATGATGGTCATCACCTTCTTAGCCCCCAGCCGCTTGGCCAGCAGCGACGACATGATGTTGGCTTCGTCATCGTTGGTCAGCGCCAGGAAGATGTCGGCGTCGGCGATGTTTTCTTCCATCAGCAGGTCGCGGTCCGAGGCGCTGCCTTGAAGTACGACGGTGCTGTCCAGGGTGTCGGACAAATGCCGGCAACGTGCCGGGCTCATCTCGATGATCTTCACCTGGTAGCGACTTTCGATGGCTTCGGCCAGACGCTCGCCGATCTGCCCACCGCCGGCGATGACGATGCGCTTGTAGGTCTCATCGAGACGGCGCATTTCGCTCATGACCGCGCGAATATTCGCCTTGGCGGCGATGAAAAACACTTCGTCGTCGGCCTCGATCACCGTATCGCCCTGGGGCAGGATCGGCCGGTCACGCCGAAAAATCGCTGCGACGCGGGTTTCCACATTCGGCATGTGCTCGCGCAGCTGGCGCAGTTGCTGGCCCACCAGCGGGCCGCCGTAATAGGCCTTTACCGCGACCAGTTGCGCCTTGCCGCTGGCGAAGTCGATCACTTGCAGGGCGCCTGGAATTTCGATCAGGCGCTTGATGTAGTGGGTCACTACCTGTTCCGGGCTGATCAGTACGTCGACGGGAATCGCGTCGTTGTCGAACAGCCCGGCACGGGTCAGGTAGGCCGCTTCGCGTACGCGGGCGATCTTGGTCGGGGTGTGGAACAGGGTGTGGGCGACCTGGCAGGCGACCATGTTGGTTTCGTCGCTGTTGGTCACGGCCACCAGCATGTCGGCGTCGTCGGCGCCGGCCTGGCGCAGTACGGTCGGGAACGACGCGCGGCCTTGCACGGTACGAATGTCGAGGCGGTCGCCAAGGTTGCGCAGGCGTTCGGCATCGGTGTCGACCACGGTGATGTCGTTGGCTTCGCTGGCCAAATGTTCGGCCAACGTACCGCCAACCTGCCCTGCCCCAAGGATGATGATTTTCATCCGGTCACTCCCTTAAAACCATTCAGCCGCGCGCGGCGGCGATCTTGATCAGTTTGGCGTAGTAGAAGCCATCGTGTCCGCCTTCTTGCGCGAGCAACTGGCGGCCGTGGGGCTGCTTGATGCCGGCCGTGGTGGCGAGGTCCAGCTCCCGTGCACCGCTGGTGCGGGCGAGGAAGGCTTCGATCACCTCGGTGTTTTCCGTCGGCAAGGTGGAGCAGGTGGCATAGAGCAGGATGCCGCCGACTTCGAGGGTCGGCCACATCGCGTCGAGCAGCTCGCCCTGCAGCACGGCCAGGGCGGCGATGTCATCGGTTTGGCGGGTGAGCTTGATGTCCGGATGGCGACGGATCACGCCGGTGGCGGAGCACGGTGCGTCGAGCAGGATGCGCTGGAACGGTTTGCCATCCCACCAGGTGGCGGTGTCACGGCCATCGGCGGCGATCAGCTCGGCGTTGAGGCCCAGGCGGGCAAGGTTTTCCCGTACGCGCACCAGGCGTTTGGCTTCGAGGTCGACAGCGACGACACCGGCCAGGTCTTTTTCGACTTCCAGTATGTGACAGGTCTTGCCGCCCGGCGCGCAGCAGGCGTCGAGTACGCGTTGGCCCGGCGCCAGGTCGAGCAGGTCGGCCGCCAGTTGCGCCGCCTCATCCTGCACGCTGATCCAGCCTTCGGCAAAGCCTGGCAGGCTGCGCACATCGGTGGCCGCTTCCAGTACGATGCCGTCGATGCTGTATACGCACGGTGTGGCGTTGAAGCCGGCGTCGGTGAGCAATTTCAGGTAGGCATCACGGCTGTGGTGGCGGCGGTTGACCCGCAGGATCATCGGCGGGTGCGCATTGTTCGCCGCGCAGATGGCTTCCCACTGTTCGGGCCAGAACGCCTTCAGGGATTTTTGCAGCCAGCGCGGGTGGGCGGTGCGCACCACCGGGTCATGTTCCAGCTCGGCCAGCAGCGCTTCGCTTTCGCGCTGGGCGCGGCGCAGCACAGCGTTGAGCAGGGCCTTGGCCCACGGCTTTTTCAGTTTGTCGGCGCAACCGACTGTCTCGCCTATCGCGGCGTGGGCGGGTACACGGGTGTAGAGCAACTGATAGAGGCCCACCAGCAGCAGCGCTTCCACATCTGCATCGGCGGCCTTGAACGGCTTTTGCAGCAACTTGGCTGCCAGTGCGGACAAGCGTGGCTGCCAGCGGGCGGTGCCAAAGGCCAGGTCCTGGGTGAACCCGCGATCGCGGTCTTCGACCTTGTCCAACTGGGTCGGCAACGAACTGTTCAGCGACGCCTTGCCGTTGAGGACGGCGGCGAGAGCCTTGGCGGCGGCTAGACGTGGGTTCATTGGGCTGTCCCGAGGAGGGTGCCTACAGCAAATTTCTCACGACGGCTGTTGAACAAATCGCTGAAATTAAGCGCTTTGCCACCGGGCAATTGCAGACGGGTCAGGCACAGCGCCTGCTCGCCGCAGGCGACCAGCAGGCCGTCCTTGCTGGCGCCGATGATCTCGCCGGGAGCGCCTTTGCCCTCGACGAGTTTAGCGGCCAACACTTTCACGGCTTCGCCATTGAGGGTGCTGTGGCAGACCGGCCAAGGGTTGAAGGCGCGTACCAGACGTTCCAGCTCCACGGCTGGGCGGCTCCAGTCGACGCGGGCTTCGTCTTTGTTCAGCTTGTGGGCGTAGGTGGCCAGGCTGTCGTCTTGGACTTCGCCTGCCAGGGTGCCGGCGGCCAGGCCGGCGATGGCCTCGATCACGGCGGGCGGGCCCAGCTCGGCGAGGCGGTCGTGCAGGCTGCCGCCGGTGTCTTCGCCGGTGATCGGGGTGGTGACCTTGAGCAGCATCGGGCCGGTGTCCAAGCCCGCCTCCATGAGCATCACGGTCACGCCGCTTTCGCTGTCGCCGGCTTCCACCGCGCGCTGGATCGGCGCCGCACCGCGCCAGCGTGGCAGCAGCGAGGCATGGCTGTTGATGCAGCCCAGGCGCGAGATATCCAGTACCCCTTGCGGCAGGATCAAGCCGTAGGCCACGACCACCAACAGGTCCGGCTTCAGCGCCGCCAGTTCCGCCTGGGCGTCGGCGTTGCGCAGGGTTGGCGGTTGCAGCACGGGGATGTTGTGCTCCAGCGCCAGTTGCTTGACCGGGCTTGGCATCAGTTTTTGCCCGCGACCGGCCGGGCGATCCGGCTGGGTGTACACCGCGACGATGTCATAAGGGCTGGCAAGCAGGGCCTTGAGGTGTTCGGCGGCAAATTCTGGAGTGCCGGCAAAAACAATGCGCAGTGGCTCGGTCATGGGAGGTCTCGGTTAAAAGCAGTCACAAAAGAAAAAGGCTTGCCGCAGCAAGCCTTTGGAAGAAGGGCATCAAGCTTGCTGGCGATGCTTTTTTTCCAGCTTCTTCTTGATCCGGTCGCGCTTGAGCGTGGACAGGTAATCGACAAACAGCTTGCCGTTGAGGTGGTCGCATTCGTGCTGGATGCACACCGCCAGCAGGCCTTCGGCGATCAGCTCGAACGGCTTGCCGTCACGGTCCAGGGCCTTGATCTTCACGCGCAGCGGGCGCTCGACGTTCTCGTAGAACTCGGGTACCGACAGGCAGCCTTCCTGGTACTCACCCATCTCGTCGGTCAGTGGTTCGAACTCTGGGTTGATGTACACCCTCGGTTCGCTGCGATCCTCCGACAGGTCCATGACCACGACGCGCTGATGCACGTTGATCTGGGTCGCGGCGAGGCCGATGCCCGGGGCTTCATACATTGTTTCAAACATGTCATCGACCAACTGACGAACCTTGTCGTCCACTACGGCCACCGGCTTGGCGATCGTGCGCAGGCGCGAGTCGGGAAATTCGAGGATGTTTAAAATAGCCATAAGCGTAATTGCTGCACATGTGAGGTAAAGGCAAATCGGCGTTGGGATGGACCCAGACAGCCGGTGTGAAACGCCCCGAAGCCGCGAAGGCCCTGGCATTTCACGCGAACGCACATAATAAAGGAGATTCACCCCATGAGGAAATCGCTACTCGTCTTGCTGCTGTGGGCCCCGTTCGCCATGGCCCTGCTGCCCCAGCCCGTCCAGCGCCTGGATCAATCGACACAACAGGCCATCCAGCGCTTTTTACTGCACAACCGCATTCTTGATTCGCCACAGGACCTGGACAGCGCGCCGTACATTGTTGCCGCTGATGCAGGTCGAGTGCTGGGGGCCAACGGTGAGCGGGTGCATGCCAGGGGCAACCTGGACCCTTCCCAACCCCATTACGGAATATTCCGACGCGGCAAGGCCTACACCGATCCGCAGACCCAAGAACTACTGGGCATCAACGCCGACGATATCGGCACGGCCCGTTTCGTCACGGCTGGCGACCTCACCACCCTGGCCGTGCAGCGAGTGACCCAGGAGGTGCGCCCGGGTGACCGCCTGCTACGCGCGCAATCTCCTGTCGATCCGGCCACCCTTGAGGTCATTTCAGCGGCACCCTTCATCGACGGGCACATCATCGATGTCCCCAAGGGTGTCACCCAAATCGGCGTACTCGATGCTGTCATCCTGAACAAAGGCCGCCGTGACGGCCTGGTCGAAGGTCAACTGCTCAGCGTGATCAAGGCTGGCGCGACCGTGCGCGACAGCCTCACCGGCACGCCGACCCGACTCCCCGATGAACGCGCCGGCACCCTGCTGGTATTTCGCACCTACGAAAAGCTCAGTTACGGCCTGATCCTCAATGCCTCGCGACCCCTGGCAGTGATGGACCGTTTCGAGACTGCGCATCAAACACAATGAATAGGTTGCTAAATAAGTTACCAACAGAGTTATCCACAGCTTGTTCCGGTCAAGGATGATCAAATGAATCCGATAAACAGTCATGAAGTATCCCCGTCAGAACTGGAAGCCCGACTACGCTTGCACAGGCTGCCGGAACTGGGCCCCAAGCGTTTTCGCTTATTGATCGAAGCGTTCGGCTCTGCGTCAAAGGCCATCAGTGCCCCCGCCAGTGCCTGGCGTTCGCTGGGGTTGCCGGCCATCAGCGCCGATGCCCGGCGCAGCCATGAAATCCGCGAGGGCGCCAGTGCGGCATTGGCCTGGCTGGCTTGCCCGGCCCAGCATTTGCTGATGTGGGACCAGCCGGAGTACCCCGCACTGCTCGCCCAGATTGACGACGCACCGCCGCTGTTATTCGTCGCTGGTGACCCTCTGATCCTGGAAAAACCGCAACTGGCGATGGTGGGCAGCCGACGTGCATCCCGTCCTGGCATGGACACCGCAGCTGCGTTTTCCCGTAGCTTGGCGAGCGCGGGTTTTGTCATCACCAGTGGCCTGGCCTTGGGTATTGACGGCGCCGCCCATCAAGCCGCATTGGACGTGGGCGGCCAGACAATCGGCGTCCTCGGCACCGGGCTCGAAAATTTTTATCCACAGCGCCACCGACGGCTGGCGGCGGCGATGATTGACCAAGGCAGCGCGGTGGTTTCCGAGTTTCCGCTGGACGCTCCACCCCAGGCCGGCAACTTCCCCAGGCGTAACCGCATCATCAGTGGTCTGTCCCTTGGCGTATTGGTGGTGGAAGCCAGCATGGCCAGCGGCTCGCTGATCACCGCAAAACTGGCGGCCGAGCAGGGACGCGAGGTGTACGCGATTCCGGGCTCCATCCATCATCCCGGCGCCAAGGGTTGCCATCAGTTGATCCGCGATGGTGCGGTGTTGGTGGAAACCATCGAGCACATTCTTGAAGGCTTGCGCGGCTGGCAGGCGCTGTCCCGTCCGGCGCCGATGCCGGTGACCCATCCGCTGGTGGCACTGCTGCATGCGGCGCCGCACACCAGTGAAGCGCTGGCGATTGCCAGCGGGCGGCCGTTGTCCCAGGTGTTGGCGACGCTTACGGAGCTGGAGCTTGAGGGCCAGGTTATCTGCGAAAGCGGGCGCTGGCTTGCGCGCTGCTAGGTTTTGTAACGAAGATCGGTAAACTGCGCAGAGCTTTAGTCTGGAGAGTGAATAATGGTCAACCGGTGGCGTGTGCTGGAAACCGCACGAGAAATTCGCGCAGGCGCGGTGATTGCCTACCCAACCGAAGCGGTTTGGGGCCTGGGCTGCGACCCGTGGAACGAAGAAGCAGTAGACCGCTTGCTCGCCATCAAGAATCGCTCGGTGGACAAGGGCCTGATCCTGGTGGCGGACAGCATCCGTCAGTTCGACTTTCTCTTCGAAGACTTCCCACAGGATTGGATCGACCGCATGGCCGCCACCTGGCCCGGGCCGAATACCTGGCTGGTGCCCCATCAGGACTTGCTGCCGGGATGGGTGACGGGTGTGCATGACACGGTGGCGCTGCGGGTGACTGACCATCCACTGGTGCGGGACTTGTGCTCGCTGGTGGGGCCGTTGATTTCCACCTCGGCCAACCCTCAGGGTCGCCCGGCTGCACGTACGCGGATACGCGTGGAGCAATACTTCCGTGGCCAGGTGGACCTGGTGTTGGGCGGCGCCCTGGGTGGGCGCAAAAACCCCAGCCTGATTCGTGACCTGGTGACCGGCGAGGTTGTGCGGCCTTCCTGAAGGAAGGCCACAGGGCTGCTTAAGGCAGCAGAATGGTCGACCCCGTCGTGCGGCGTGCCGATAACTCGGTCTGCGCCTTGGCCGCTTCTGCCAGCGAGTACCGCTGGTTGATATCAATGCGCACCTTGCCGCTCTTGATCATCGAGAACAGGTCATCGGCCATCGCCTGCAGGTTCTGCGGGTTGTTGGCATAGGTCGCCAGGGTCGGCCGGGTGACATACAGCGAGCCCTTGGCTGACAGGATCCCCAGGTTCACCCCATCCACCGCGCCCGACGCATTGCCGAAGCTCACCACCAACCCACGGGGCGCCACGCTGTCCAGCGAGGTCAGCCAGGTGTCCTTGCCAACACCGTCATACACCACCGGTACCTTTTTGCCGTCGGTCAATTCCAGCACACGCTGTGCGACGTTTTCCTTGCTGTAGTCGATGGTTTCCCAGGCGCCGAGGGATTTGGCCAGGGCGGCCTTTTCCGGCGAGCTCACCGTACCGATCAGCTTCACGCCCAAAGCCTTGGCCCACTGGCACGCCAGGGAGCCCACACCACCGGCTGCGGCGTGGAACAGGATGGTTTCACCGCCTTTGAGTTCATAGGTCTGGCGCAGCAGATACTGCACGGTCAGGCCCTTGAGCATGGCGCCGGCGGCCTGTTCGAAGCTGATGTCGTCCGGCAGGTGCACCAGGTTGGCGGCGGGCAACACATGCAGTTGGCTGTAGGCGCCCAGCGGGCCACTGCCGTAGGCCACGCGGTCGCCGACCTTGAATTGGGTGACTTCACTGCCGATGGCATCGACCACACCGGCGCCTTCCGCGCCCAGCCCCGATGGCAAGGCCGGCGGCGCGTACAGGCCGCTGCGGAAATAGGTGTCGATGAAGTTCAGGCCGATCGCCTCGTTGCGCACGCGAACCTGTTGTGGGCCAGGCTCGGCCGGCGTGTAGTCCACATACTCAAGCACTTCGGGGCCGCCATGGGCGCTGAACTGGATACGTTTGGCCATCTGCACTTCTCCTTAAGGTCGAATCGCGTAGCCCCCTATCGGACTCCTAAGCTTGATCTTCGTCAACTGCGACGTACGTGGGTGCGGTGGTATCCTGTGCGCCCATTTGCCGCCGACGCCCAATGGCCTCGCGTAGCTTTGCCCGATTCAAGGTGATGCCATGACTACCCGCACCGAGGCTGTAAAGGCCTACCTGCTTGACCTGCAAGACCGTATTTGCAGCGCCCTGGAAACCTTCGAGACGGACACTCGCTTTATCGAAGACGCCTGGACCCGGCCTGCCGGCGGCGGCGGTCGCACCCGTGTGATTGCAAACGGTTCTGTCATCGAAAAAGGCGGCGTTAACTTTTCCCACGTCTTTGGCAGCGGCCTGCCACCGTCTGCCAGCGCGCATCGGCCTGAGCTGGCCGGTCGCGGTTTCGAGGCCCTGGGTGTGTCGCTGGTGATCCACCCGCATAACCCTCATGTGCCGACTTCCCACGCCAACGTGCGCTTTTTCATCGCAGAGAAAGAAGGCGAAGAGCCGGTGTGGTGGTTCGGCGGTGGCTTCGACCTCACGCCTTACTACGGCAACGAAGAAGACTGCATCCACTGGCACCGCGTGGCCGAGCAGGCCTGCGCGCCGTTCGGTCCTGAGGTGTATTCGCGCTACAAAGCGTGGTGCGACACTTACTTCCACATCAAGCACCGCAATGAACCGCGTGGTATCGGCGGCCTGTTTTTCGATGACCTGAACGAGTGGGACTTCGACACCTGCTTCGCCTTCATCCGTGCCATCGGTGATGCCTACATCGACGCCTACCTGCCGATCGTGCAGCGCCGCAAGGCCATTGCCTACACCGAGCAACAGCGCGAATTCCAGGAATTCCGCCGGGGCCGCTACGTTGAATTCAACCTGGTCTACGACCGTGGCACCTTGTTCGGCCTGCAATCGGGCGGGCGTACCGAGTCGATCCTGATGTCGCTGCCGCCGCAAGTGCGCTGGAGCTACGACTGGAAGGCCGAGGCCGGCAGCGAAGAAGCACGCCTCACTGACTACTTCCTGCAAGACCGTGACTGGCTGGGCCTTGCCGCGCCCAAGGCGGTTGTGTGATGGACCGCTATGTCGTGTTCGGCAACCCCATCGGCCACAGCAAGTCGCCGCTGATCCACCGCATGTTCGCCGAGCAGACCGGCGAGCAACTGGACTACAGCACCTTGCTGGCGCCGTTGGAGGATTTTACCGGCTGTGCCCGTGAGTTCTTTCGGCAGGGCCGTGGCGCCAACGTCACGGTACCGTTCAAAGAGGACGCCTACCGACTGGCCGACACCCTCACCGAACGTGCCCAACGCGCCGGCGCGGTGAACACCTTGAGCAAGCTGGCAGACGGCAGCCTGTTGGGCGACAACACCGATGGCGCCGGCCTGGTTCGCGACCTTATCGTCAACGCCGGGTTGAGCCTGCAAGGCAAACGTATCCTGCTGCTGGGCGCGGGTGGCGCGGTGCGTGGCGCGTTGGAACCGTTGCTGGCTGAGCAACCCGCCTCGCTGATCATCGCCAACCGCACCGTGGAAAAGGCCGAACTGCTCGCCGAGCTGTTCGACGACCTCGGCCCGGTATCCGCCAGCGGTTTCGACTGGCTGCGTGAGCCGGTGGACGTGATCATCAACGCCACGTCCGCCAGCCTGTCAGGCGATGTACCGCCGATTGCGGGCAGCCTGATCGAGCCAGGCAAGACCTTTTGCTACGACATGATGTACGCCAAGGAGCCGACCGCGTTCTGCCGTTGGGCGACTGAGCAAGGTGCATCCGTGGCGATGGATGGCCTGGGCATGCTGGTGGAACAGGCGGCGGAAGCCTTCTTCCTGTGGCGCGGCGTGCGCCCGGATTCGGCGCCTGTATTGGCTGAACTTCGCCGCCAGTTGATCTGACACGGATCCAAATGTGGGAGGGGGCTTGCCCCCTCCCACATTGTTGATCGTTTTCAGTCTTGGAACTGGATGGGGCAATTGTCGGCCCCTTCCAGCTTTCTCAACTCTTCCACCACCTGCGGTCTGGCCCGGCGCAGCGTCAAACTGCGCCCTAACCCACGCAAGCGCCGAGCCTCCTGGTGCAGCATCTCCACCCCTGAATAGTCGATAAAGTTGATCTGCTGCGCCTCGATCACCACGCGCTCGCCCTGCAGACTTTGCAGGCGCACTTGCAGGTAATGGCTGGCCCCGAAAAAGATCGAGCCGCCCACCCGCAGTACATCCTCATCGCCGTCTCGCCACTGTTGTACCCGTGGCTGGGAGGTGCGCTTGAGGTAGAAAAACAGCGACGCCAGCACCCCGGCATAAATCGCCGTTTGCAGTTCCAGCAGCAAGGTGGCCACACAGGTCAGGCTCATCACCACAAACTCGGCGCGACTGACGCGAAACAACGCCCGAATACCGCGACGGTCCACCAGCCCCCAACTGATCAGCAGGATGCTCGCGGCCATGCTCGGGATCGGAATGTGGGCGATCAGCGCTGCGCCAAATAACGCGAACAATGCCACCCACAACGCGGAAAACACCCCGGCCAACGGCGAGCACGCGCCCGCCTCGTAGCTGAGGCCGGAGCGGGTGAACGAACCGGCGGACAAGTAGCCGGAGAAAAATCCGCCCGCGATATTGGATAGACCCTGCGCACGGACTTCCTGGTTGGCGTCGAGCAATTGCTGTGAGCGCGCCGACAACGAGCGGGCAATCGACAGGCTGGTTACCAACCCGAGCATGCCCACCGCCACGGCACTCGGCAGCAGGCGCAGGAGCAGGTCCAGGTCCATCGGCAGCGGGCTGAACGGCGGCAGTTTGCCGACAAACGAACTGACCAGCGCTACGTGCCCGAACATCGCCGGCCACAGCCACGCCACCAGGCTGCCCAGTGCCAGCGCAATCAACAGCGTTGGCCAGCGAGGCACCAGGTATTTGAGCAGCGCGCCGACCAGCAACGTGCCAAGCCCTAGCAGGAGGGACGCATGGTCCCATTCGCCGCTGTGATGGATCAGCGCCAACAGGCTATTGATGGCGGTGGCCTGGCTTGGCAGATCCAGCCCCAACAGGTTGGGCAACTGGCCGAGGGCGATCACCACGGCGGCGCCCAGGGTGAAGCCGAGCACCACCGAGTGGGAGACAAAGTTCACCAACGCGCCGAAGCGCAACATGCCCAACAGCCACTGGAAAACGCCGGCGAGGAAGGTCAGCAGCAGGATCAGGGTGATGTAGTCCTGTGACCCCGGCACGGCCAATGGACTGACGCTGGCGTACAGCACAATGGAAATCGCCGCCGTGGGCCCGCAGATCAAGTGCCAGGACGAGCCCCAGAGGCAAGCGATCAGTACCGGGATGATCGCGGCGTACAGGCCGTATTCGGGTGGGAGACCAGCGATCAGCGCGTAGGCAATTGACTGTGGCAGGGCGAGGACTGCGCCGCTGAGGCCGACGATTGCATCCCGACCGACGCTGGCGCGGGTCTGGCGCGGGAGCCAGGCGAGGAAGGGGAACAGTGATTGGCGGTTGGGCCGGGGCATCGCAGACTCGGTTTAGAGGTTTGGCACAGAATATCAGTACACATCGGTTCCTGTGGGAGGGGGCAAGCCCCCTCCCACATTTGAATTGCATCAGGCCTCAGAGTCTGGCTTTAACTGCAGGGAGTGCGTCTTTGCCGTCCAGTGTTTTTACACCCTCCAGCCACTTATCCAATACCGCCGGATTGGCCTTGATCCACGCCTTCGCCGCATCGGCATTGCTGACTTTGTTGTTGGCCACCTCGGCCATGATGCCGTTCTCCATCTCCTGGGTAAAACTCAGGTTGGTCAGCAGTTTTCCTACGTTCGGGCAGGCCTGTGCGTAACCCTTGCGGGTCAAGGTATACACGCTGCCAGTGTCACCAAAGTATTTCTCGCCACCCTTGAGGTAGCGCATTTTCAACTGCACGTTCATCGGGTGTGGGGTCCAGCCGAGGAAGGTGACGAATTTCTGTTTCTTCACCGCTCGCGACACTTCGGCCAGCATCGCCTGTTCGCTGGACTCGACCAGCTTCCACTGGCTCAGGTCGAAGTCGTTCTTCTTGATGATTTCCTGCAACGAGATATTCGCCGGCGCGCCGGAGCCGATGCCGTAGATCTTCTTGTCGAACTTGTCGGCAAACTTGTTCAGGTCGGCAAAATCATGCACCCCGGCGTCCCACACATAGTCCGGCACGGCGAGGGTGAACTCGGTGCCGTCGAGGTTTTTCGCCAACTGCACCACATCGCCATTGGCCACGAACTTGTCGTAGAAGCCCTGCTGCGCCGGCATCCAGTTGCCGAGGAACACATCCACCTGGCCGTCCTTGAGCCCGCCAAAGGTGATCGGCACCGCCAGGGTGTCCACCTTCGGTTTGTAGCCCATGCCGGTCAGCAGGAAACCGGTGATGGCGTTGGTGGCTGCGATATCGCTCCAGCCCGGGTCGGCCATTTTTACCGTTTCACAACTGGCGTCCGCGTACACGTTGGCGCTGGTCAGTACCAACAGGCTCAACATCACAGTCAACTTTTGCATGGCCTTCCCTCTGTATTTATTGGTTTTGGCAGGGTTGTGGAAAACGTGCCTTGCGCTCCAGGTCGTCGAGGTCGATATGGTTGCGCATGTATTGCTGACTGGCGTCCACCAGTGGCTGGTGATCCCAGCTCTTCAGCTTGCCCTGGGTGAGTGCCTCGAATACCAGGCGACGACGGCGTTGGCTGGCGAGCACCTGTTGGTGGATCGCCGGGATGTCCCATTTGGCCCGCGCCTCAGTTAAAAACGCCTCGAACAGTGGCCGGTGTTCCGGTGACTGGCTGAGGTTCTCCCGCTCGTGCGGGTCGTTGTGCACATCGAACAGTAGACAAGGGTCGTCTTCGCTGTAGATGAATTTGTAGGCGCCTCGGCGAATCATCATCAGCGGGCTGATAGTGCCTTCGGCCATGTATTCGCCGAACACTTCGTCGTGCCCGCCCTGCCCTTGCAAGTGCGGTACCAGCGAGCGGCCGTCCAGCGGCAGGCGTGGGTCGAGCTCGCCGCCGGCCAGTTCCACCAGGGTCGGTAGCAGGTCGGCGGTGGACACGGCGTGGGTCACGCGGCCCGCCGCGAATTGCCCCGGCGCGCTGATCAATAGCGGTACGCGGGCGGCCATTTCGAACCAGTGCATTTTGTACCAGAGCCCGCGCTCGCCGAGCATGTCACCGTGGTCGCCAGAGAAAATGATGATGGTGTCATCGGCCAAGCCGGTGTCTTCCAGGGTCTGCAGGAGCTTGCCGACATTGCTGTCGATGTAGCTGCACGCGCCAAAGTAGGCACGGCGCGCATCGCGGATCTTATCCACCGGCAGCGGCTTGTCCCACAGGTCGTAGACCTTGAGCAGGCGCTGGGAGTGGGGGTCGAGATCGCTTTGCGCGGGTGTTGTAGGCAACGGGATATCAGCGTCGTCGTACAGGTCCCAGAACGGCTTGGGAATGGTGTACGGGTCGTGCGGGTGGGTCATCGACACCGTCAGGCAGAACGGTTGTTCGCCGTCTTCGCGGATATGGTCGAACAGGTATTGCTGGGCCTTGAAGACCACCTCTTCGTCGAAATCCAGCTGGTTTGTGCGCACGCACGGGCCGGCTTGCAGCACCGACGACATATTGTGGTACCAGCTGGGGCGTACGTCCGGCTCGTCCCAGTTCACCGCCCAGCCATAGTCGGCGGGGTAGATATCGCTGGTCAGGCGTTCTTCGTAACCGTGCAGTTGGTCGGGGCCGCAGAAGTGCATCTTGCCCGACAGCGCGGTGCGGTAGCCGAGGCGGCGCAGGTAGTGGGCGTAGGTCGGTACATCGGCGGGGAAATCGGCGGCGTTGTCGTAGGCGCCGATCTTGCTCGGCAACTGGCCGCTGACCAGGGTGAAGCGCGACGGTGCGCACAGCGGGCTGTTGCAGTACGCGGCATCGAACACCACACCCTGTTCGGCGAGGCGGCTCAGGTTGGGCAATTTGATCGGGGAAGGTCCGTAGAACGGCAGCATCGGCGCGGCCATTTGATCGGCCATGATGAAAAGAATGTTCTTGCGCTTCATGATCTATCGGCATTCCATAGGCGGTGTTTATGCGAATGAGCATGCAGCCCATGAAAAGTGGGGTAAAGCCCATGAAAAGCAATGTCTAGGATAAGCACCGCTTATGTATGAAGCCCTTGGCGACCTGTCCCTCGATCTGCTGCGCGCGTTCGAAGCGGCGGCACGCCACCGCAGTTTTACCGCCGCTGCAATGGAACTGGGCACCACCCAGCCCGCGATCAGCCAGCAGATCAAGCGCCTGGAAGAGCAACTGGCGATCCGCCTGTTTGATCGCATCTACCGTGGCATTGAGTTGACCGATGCCGGCGCCCTGTTGTTCGAGCATGTGCAGGGCGGTTTGCAGGGCATCAACCAGGGACTGAGCCTGATCAGCCAGCAGGATCAGCATGAAGTGCTGCAAGTAGCCACCGACTTCGCCTTCGCCGCCTATTGGCTGATGCCGCGTTTGCACCGCTTCCACCAGGCCAACCCCCAGGTGGACGTCAGCCTGGTGACCAGCGAGCGCAACCACGCGACCTTACGCAGCGATATCGACGTGGCGGTGCTGTTTGGCGACGGCCGTTTCAAGCAGGGCGACAGCCTGTGGCTGTTCAACGAGGAAGTGTTCCCGGTGTGCAGCCCGCAATGGCTGAAGGCGCAGGCCACGCCGCTGACTGTACAAAATCTGCACGATTTCCCGCTGCTGCACCTGCGCCAGGAAAACAACAGCCAGTGGTTCGACTGGAGCGGCGTGTTTCGCGAACTGGGCATCACCACCGCGCCCACCCCCGGCCAGTTGCGCTTCGATAACTACACCCTGTTGATCCAGGCTGCGATTGCCGGCCAGGGCGTGGCCATCGGCTGGCGCCATCTGGTGGACAACCTGCTGGAACAGAACTGGCTGTGCCGGCCGGTGAGCGACACGGTGATCTCACGTTTCGGCTATTACGTGGTGCAACCCCAGCGCAAACGCCGAGGGCAGTTGGTGGAGCGTTTCGTCGACTGGCTGGTGGCCGAGCAGGCCAGCAGCGCACAGTCGCTGACCGGGCTGGCCCTGCCGTCGATTGCGGTCTAGCATCTGGCGCATATTGGATCCGGAGCTCGTCATGCAACGTATCAAGGGCTATCACGCCCATATCTACTTCGACGCGAACACTATCGAACAGGCGCGCACCTTGTGCGAAGACGCCGCCAAACTGTTCCCGCTGCGCATGGGCCGTGTGCACCAACGGCCGGTAGGGCCGCACCCGAACTGGAGCTGCCAGTTGGCGTTCGACCCGGAATACATCGGTGTGGTGCTGCCGTGGCTGGTGATCCATCGCAATGGCCTGGTGGTGTTCCTGCACCCCGATACCGGCGATGACCTGAAGGACCACACGGACTATGCCGTCTGGATGGGGGCGATGCGGGAGCTGAACTTGTCAGCCTTTTCTTAAAATTAATCCCTAAATATGGGATAGTCATTTATATATTGAGACTTTCTGCTTCGTAGGTTTATATTCGCTGCATCCGCTCAGAACTCAGGTGAAGCGATGCAGGCGCAATTGATCGCGCTCGATTGGGGAACCAGCTCCCTTCGTGCTTATAAACTCGGCCCCGCTGGCGCAGTGCTGGAACAGCGCTCGCTGGCGTGGGGCATCATGCATTTGCCCAATGAACCCCGGGACATTGCTGGCGTGCGTTGCAGCGATGGCTTCGAGTTGGCGTTCGATGCGGCGTGTGGTGACTGGCTCGACGCCGAGCCCGGTTTGCCGGTGATTGCCTGCGGCATGGTTGGCAGCGCGCAGGGCTGGAGCGAAGCCGCTTATCGCAATACCCCTGTCGATGTCGCCAGCCTCGGCCAGGCGCTGCATAAGGTGCGCAGCCTGCGTGGCGTGGACGTGCATATCGTGCCGGGCGTGATCGAGCAGGTCGGCTTGCCCAACGTGATGCGCGGCGAAGAAACCCAGGTGCTGGGCGTGTTGCAGGGGCTGGGCACCGACGCATTGATCGGCCTGCCCGGCAGCCATTCCAAGTGGGTGGAGGTGGTCGATGGCTGCATCACCCACTTCGACACCTTCATGACCGGCGAGCTGTTTGCGGTGTTGAGCAAGCACAGCATCCTCGGACGTACCCAGCAACAATCCGCACAATTCCAGGCCGACGCCTTTGACCGAGGCGTGCAGGTGGCGCTGTCCAAAGACGGCCAGCGCGGCGTGCTGTCGACGCTGTTCAGTGCGCGCACCCTGGGCCTCACCGCCGAACTCAGCCCCGAACAGCAGCCCGATTACCTCTCCGGCTTGCTCATCGGCCACGAACTCGCCGGCCTGCCCGGCAGTGCCCGACACAAGCCGATCATCCTGGTCGGCGCCGCGCCCCTCTGCGCCCGCTATCAACGCGCCCTCGCCCTCTGCGGTTTCGCCCACGTCAGCCTGGCGCAAGAAGCCACCGAGCGCGGGCTGTGGCAATTGGCGATGGCGTCCGGGCTCACTCAACCTGTATTGGAGGCCTGACATGCTCAAGCACGCACTCGCGCAAAACGGTTTGATCGCCATCCTGCGTGGCATTCGCCCGGACGAAGCCGAGGCCGTCGGCCAAGTGCTGTACGAGGCAGGGTTTCGGGTGATCGAAGTCCCGCTGAACTCGCCCGACCCTTACACCAGCATCCGCACCCTGCGCGACAGCCTGCCCGCCGATTGCCTGATCGGCGCCGGCACGGTGTTGCTGCCTGAGCAGGTCGAGCAGGTGAAGGCGGCCGGTGGCCAGGTGATCGTGATGCCCCACAGCGATGCCAAGGTGCTGCGAGCGGCGAAAGCCGCAGGCCTGTTCCTGTCGCCAGGTGTGGCGACACCGACCGAAGCCTTCGCCGCACTGGCCGAGGGGGCTGATGTGTTGAAACTGTTCCCCGCCGAGCAAATGGGCCCGGCGGTGATCAAAGCGTGGCTGGCAGTCTTGCCGGCTGGCACCTTGCTGCTGCCGGTCGGTGGCATTACCCCGGACAACATGCAGGTGTTTATCGATGCCGGCGCCAAAGGGTTCGGGCTGGGTTCCGGGTTGTTCAAACCGGGTATGACAGTGGATCAGGTAGCGAGCCGTGCCCAGGCTTATGTCGCCGCCTGGAAAGCCCTGAGCTGACATCAAGTTCCGCGCCCTTGGCGCCGCATCTATAAGAGAGACAAGAGATGAAAATTACCAAACTGACGACCTTTATCGTCCCGCCGCGCTGGTGCTTCCTCAAGGTCGAGACCGACCAGGGCGTGACCGGCTGGGGTGAGCCCGTGGTCGAAGGCCGCGCCCATACCGTGGCGGCTGCCGTCGAAGAGCTGTCCGATTACCTGATCGGCAAAGACCCGCGCAATATCGAAGACATCTGGACCGTGCTCTATCGCGGCGGCTTCTATCGCGGCGGTGCGGTGCACATGAGCGCCCTCGCCGGTATCGACCAGGCGCTGTGGGACATCAAGGGCAAGGCCCTCGGTGTGTCTGTCAGTGATCTGCTGGGTGGCCAAGTGCGCGACAAGATCCGCGTGTACTCGTGGATCGGTGGCGATCGCCCGGCCGACACCGCCCGCGCCGCCAAAGAGGCCGTGGCCCGAGGCTTTACCGCAGTGAAGATGAATGGCACCGAAGAACTGCAGTTCGTCGACAGCTTCGAGAAAGTTGACCTGGCCCTGGCCAACGTCGCCGCCGTGCGCGATGCGGTCGGCCCGAACGTCGGCATCGGCGTCGACTTCCATGGTCGGGTGCACAAGCCGATGGCCAAGGTGCTGATGAAAGAGCTGGACCCGTACAAACTGATGTTCATCGAAGAGCCGGTGCTCAGCGAAAACTACGAGGCGCTCAAAGAGCTCGCGCCGCTGACCAGCACGCCGATTGCCCTGGGCGAGCGCCTGTTCTCGCGCTGGGACTTCAAGCGTGTGCTCAGCGAAGGCTACGTGGACATCATCCAGCCCGATGCTTCCCACGCGGGCGGCATCACCGAAACCCGCAAGATCGCCAACATGGCCGAGGCCTACGACGTGGCCCTGGCCCTGCACTGCCCGCTGGGCCCGATTGCCCTGGCGGCATGCCTGCAACTGGATGCGGTCTGCTACAACGCGTTTATCCAGGAGCAGAGCCTGGGCATTCACTACAACGAGAGCAACGACCTGCTCGACTATGTGCGCGACCCCGGCGTGTTCGACTATGACCAGGGCTTCGTGAAGATCCCCAACGGGCCGGGCCTGGGCATCGAGATCAACGAAGAATACGTGATCGAGCGCGCGGCCATCGGCCACCGCTGGCGCAACCCGATCTGGCGGCATGCCGACGGCAGCTTCGCCGAGTGGTAAGCACCCTGTAGGAGCCGGGATGCCGGCTCCTGCAAGCCCTCAATAAACATAAGAAGAGGCAACCCCCATGCACCCTGAATCCTTCACCGGGCAGGCTTCTTTAGTCACGCCTACCAAAAAGCGTTTTTTCATCATGGTGCTGTTGTTCATCACCGTGGTGATCAATTACCTCGACCGCAGCAACCTGTCGATTGCCGCCCCGGCGCTGACCAGCGAACTGGGCATCGACCCGGTTCAGGTCGGGCTGATCTTCTCCGCGTTCGGCTGGACCTACGCAGCCATGCAGATCCCTGGCGGCTGGCTGGTGGACCGCGTGCCGCCGCGCATTCTCTATACGGCTGCGCTGATCCTGTGGTCCATCGCCACCGTGATGCTAGGTTTCGCTGCCAGCTTTATCGCGTTGTTCGTGCTACGCATGGCGGTGGGTGCCCTGGAAGCCCCGGCGTATCCGATCAACAGCCGCGTGGTGACCACCTGGTTTCCCGAGCGCGAACGCGCCACGGCGATTGGCTTCTATACCTCCGGGCAGTTTGTCGGGCTGGCGTTCCTCACGCCGGTACTGGCCTGGCTGCAACATGCTTTCGGCTGGCACATGGTGTTTGTCGTTACCGGTGGCGTTGGCATCCTGTGGGGGATCATCTGGTACGCGGTGTACCGCGAGCCCAAGGACTTCAAAGGCGCCAACGCTGCTGAAATCGAGCTGATCCGCGAAGGCGGTGGCCTGGTGGACATGCAGGAAAAAGCCGCCAAGGCGCCGTTCAGTTGGGTCGACCTGGGGATCGTGCTGAGCAAGCGCAAACTCTGGGGCATCTACCTGGGGCAGTTCTGCCTGAACTCCACGCTGTGGTTCTTCCTGACGTGGTTTCCCACCTACCTGGTGAAATATCGCGGCATGGACTTCATCAAATCCGGCCTGCTGGCATCGTTGCCGTTCCTCGCGGCGTTTGTCGGCGTGCTGTGTTCCGGGATCTTTTCCGATTGGCTGATTCGTCGCGGCGCATCGGTGGGGTTTGCGCGCAAGTTGCCGATCATTGGCGGGTTGCTGATCTCCACGGCGATCATCGGTGCCAACTATGTGGACTCGACGGCCTGGGTGATTGCGTTCCTGGCGGTGGCGTTCTTTGGCAATGGCCTGGCGTCGATTACCTGGTCGCTGGTGTCGACCCTGGCACCGGCCCGCCTGTTGGGGCTGACCGGTGGGGTGTTCAACTTCATCGGCAACCTGTCGGCGATTGCCACGCCGATTGTGATCGGCTTTTTGGCCAGTGGCGATTCGTTTGCGCCAGCGATTACCTACATCGCGGTGCTGGCCTTGCTCGGAGCGCTCTCTTACGTGTTGCTGGTGGGTAAGGTCGAGCGGATCGAGTTGTAAAAAAGGGCGACCTTGCGGTCGCCCTTTTTCCTTTCGGCTCAGGGCACCGACATCTCGTTACGGAACACATTCAGCGGGTCCCAGCGCTGCTTGGTGCGGCGCAGGCGGCTTTCAATCATGAGGTCAGGGAAGAACACCTTGTACCACTGCGGGTTGGGCCCCTTGTTGGGGTCGCCGTCGATAAACAGCATGTCGCGGTCGGGGTAATTGATGTAGCACCCTTCGAACTGGGCATTGACCGGAACGCCGTTGTCGTTGGCAAATGCCGCGAAAAACAGTCCCTGGATCCATTGCGCGTGGGCTTGATCCGAAGCGCTGCTTTCGTCACGCCAGTAGCATTGTGGTTGCCACTTCAAGTAGGACGAACGCTGTGCAACCGATGATTCCCGTCGCACGGCGGCGCTGGCCTGATTGATTTGCCCACCGAATGACTGGATCTGGATCAGGCTTTGAGTCAGCCGCTTATCGGGGTCGTCCCACGTCAGCGTGTCCCAGATCGCCTGCAGCACAGTGGGGGTGAAAATACCCTTCTGGTAGGCCGACTTGTACCGACCACGCTGGTTTGGCCCTGAGCCATTGAGCGTCTGCTGGCAATGCAGCCAATCCATTCGACGCGTCGCGGCCAGGGCAGACGCCAGTGAATTGATCGTCGGCCCTGGCGGGTTGCTGCGTGGCAGGTGGGTCGTTGGGGAAGGACTCAGGCATTCGGTAGCGGAAATGCCGATGGCATTGAGCATCGAGCTGACAAAGTCCTCAAAGGGGGCTTGATCATTCAACTCGCCCTGCTTGTCCACGTAATGAACATCCATCGTGACGTTGCCAGTGTTCTGATGGCGCATCTCCAGTTTGGTTGCCAGGCCCCAGGTGTCCGGGTTTGCCTGGTTGCGGGCAAACCAGTCCTGATAGGCCACCAGCAATCTGTCGAGGGCTGGCTTGGTCAGCAGCGACCAGTCCCACTCCAGCACCAGCCACAGCACTTCCTTGGGGGCTTGGGGCAAACGTTCGAAGTAGTAGCTGGTAATAATCCCGAACTGCCCGCCGCCTGCGCCGCAGCAGGCGGCGAACAGATCCAGTTCGTCCTGTTGGGCGCTGTTGCGGGCGACATGTACAGGGACCAGGCCGTTGCCTTGGGCGTTCGGCACCAGCATGTCGACGCCACTCAACCAATCGCACACCAGGCCATCCTTGCGCGACAGCAGCCCGTAGCCACCGCCGCAAATATGCCCACCCAGCCCGACCGAATAGCACGAGCCGCCGGGCAAGCTCGTGTTGGCCAGCTTGTACAGCGCCACATAGGCATCCCAGTTCTGGCCGCCCGCCTCCAGGCGATAGCTGTAGCGATGAGGCGAGGTGGGCACCAACTCCGAGGCAATCTGCCCCGTGGCGTCGTAGACCACTTGGTTGAGTTGGCTGATATCCAGGATCGAGAGCACTTCGTCGGGACTGTCGGGCATCTTGTTCGCGACAAAGCCTTCATAGCAGTGACCGCCGCTACGCACCGTGATCCGGCCATTGGGGATCGCCAGCGCCTGGGCGGCGGCGTCGATGATGTCCTGGGGGCTATAGCAGAGGTAAATCAAGTTGGCGCCACTTGACGAAGATTCACCCTGCACATTGCCCAATGGCCAGCGCAGGTTGAAACCTTTTTGCAGTGTTGAATGACGACGGTCCGCAGCGGTAATGAGATCAAATGCCATGATGTACTCCAAAGAGCCAAGAATGACTTCTGATGCGGCTAACTTAACGACCGGGAGGGCAAGGAATGCGGGGCTTGCGCAGGCGGTTAGACGGCAATAGGCATGAAGTGCGTTGAGGGAGGACGCAATGTCCACCCTCAAGCCTAGCGGAAAAAGGTGAAGGCGCCGGGGGGTTAGTTGAGTACGCCGTCGAGGATCTCGTAGACGATGCCCGTGCCCACCGCGATCAGCACCACATCCGGCCCCGAACGGCGCCACTCATAACCCGGGTACACCGGCAGGCGCGCGAGGGCGCGGTTGTCTAGGCGTTCGCCGTAGTAACCACGGGGCAACGGCTGGCCACGTACCAGGCGTACATTGGGCGGCGGCGGTGCGCCACGGGAGAACTGGCCGTGGTTGTCATGGATGATCTGGCGTACCGGGCCGAAGTCCTGGGGCGGGCCGCCGCGACGGTTGTCCTGCGGGCCGCGATGGTCGTCGCCATGTTGCTCGTGCTGGCCTTGCGGGCCGCCACGGTCGGGGCCGCCTTGGTCATAAGGCGCGGCTTGCACCAGCGCGCTGGCGCCAAGCACCAGTACGCCAAGGCCTGCAATCACGGATTTGGGCATTTTCATCGGGTATTCCTCAGGGCACGCAAACAAAAAAGGGACTTCGAACGAGGTTCGAAATCCCTTGGTCTTGCTGTTTAGGCCGTGCCCGCGCGGGTTGATTCCTCTGTATCAGGAACTTTACCTACTGCTTACGGGGCCCTTACTTACGGGCGTTACGCACGCCTTCCGACAATGCCGCACACAGGCTCAACACGCCGTCGATGGCTTGCTGGTCATTCTTGGCATTGGCAATGTGATCGATCAGCGCCGAACCCACCACCACACCGTCGGCCAGGCGGGCGATGGCCGCCGCTTGTTCCGGTGTACGGATACCAAAACCGATGCTGATCGGCAGGTCGGTGTGGCGACGCAGGCGGGTCACGGCTTCTTCGACGTGTTCCAGGGTCGCCGCGCCGGCACCGGTCACGCCGGCGACCGACACGTAGTACACGAAGCCGGAGCTGCCGTTGAGCACAGTGGGCAGGCGCACATCGTCGGTGGTCGGGGTGGTCAGGCGGATAAAGTCGATGCCTGCGGCCTGGGCCGGGTCGCACAGCTCGCCGTTATGCTCGGGCGGCATGTCGACCACGATCAGGCCGTCCACCCCGGCTTCCTTGGCGTCGGCGATGAACTGCGGCACGCCGTATTTGTGGATCGGGTTGAAGTAGCCCATCAACACCAGCGGCGTGTCGTTGTTGTCCTTACGGAACTCGCGGACCATCTGCAGGGTTTTCACCAGGTTCTGCTTGGCATTCAACGCACGGATGTTGGCCAGCTGAATGGCCGGGCCGTCCGCCATCGGATCGGTGAAGGGCATGCCCAACTCGATCACATCGGCACCGGCGGCTGGCAGGCCCTTGAGGATCTCCAGGGAGGTGTCATAGCCAGGGTCGCCAGCGGTGACGAAGGTCACCAGGGCGGCGCGGTTTTGTTCTTTCAACTGAGCGAAGCGGGTGTGCAGGCGGCTCATCAGTGTTTCTCCTGCTGGGACTGTTCCATATGGTGCATGACGGTCTGCATGTCTTTGTCGCCACGGCCCGACAGATTCACCACCATCAGATGATCCTTCGGCAGGGTCGGGGCGCGCTTGAACACTTCGGCCAGGGCGTGGGCGCTTTCCAGGGCTGGAATGATCCCTTCCAGGCGGCAGCATTTGTGGAAGGCGTCGAGGGCTTCGTCATCGGTCACCGAGGTGTACTGGACGCGGCCGATGTCATGCAACCAGGCGTGTTCCGGGCCGATGCCGGGGTAATCCAGGCCGGCAGAAATCGAGTGGGCGTCGATGATCTGGCCATCGTCGTCCTGCAGCAGGAAAGTGCGGTTGCCGTGCAGTACGCCCGGTACGCCACCGTTGAGGCTGGCAGCGTGCTTGCCGGTCTCGATGCCGTGGCCGGCCGCTTCAACGCCGATGATCTCCACGCTGGTGTCATCCAGGAACGGGTGGAACAGGCCCATGGCGTTGGAGCCACCGCCGATGCATGCCACCAGGCTGTCCGGCAGGCGGCCTTCCTGGGCTTGCAGTTGGTCGCGGGTTTCCTTGCCGATCACGGCCTGGAAGTCGCGCACCATGGCTGGGTACGGGTGCGGGCCGGCCACGGTGCCGATCAGGTAGAAGGTGCTGTCGACGTTGGTCACCCAGTCACGCAGGGCTTCGTTCATCGCGTCCTTGAGGGTGCCGGTGCCGGCGACCACTGGGATCACTTCGGCGCCCAGCAGCTTCATGCGGAACACATTGGCCTGTTGGCGCTCGATGTCGGTGGTGCCCATGTAGATCACGCATTGCAGGCCGAAGCGCGCGGCCACGGTGGCGGTCGCCACGCCGTGCATGCCGGCGCCGGTTTCGGCGATGATGCGTTTTTTGCCCATGCGCCGCGCCAACAGGATCTGGCCGATGCAGTTGTTGATCTTGTGTGCGCCGGTGTGGTTCAGCTCTTCGCGCTTGAGGTAGATCTTGGCGCCGCCACAGAACTCGGTCAGGCGCTCGGCGAAATACAGCGGGCTCGGACGACCGACGTAATCGCGCTGGAAGTAGGCCAATTCCTCGTTGAACGCCGGATCGATCTTGGCCGCTTCATATTCGCGGGCCAGGTCGAGGATCAACGGCATCAGGGTTTCAGCGACGTAACGGCCGCCGAACGCGCCGAACAGGCCGTTGGCGTCTGGGCCGTTGCGTAGATCGGTCTGGGACTGAGTCATGGGACACTCCAGGAGAGAATGGGTGTGGGAAGCAATGACGGCCACTCTACCCCTGACGTCCTGCGCTGAAAACCGATAAGATCGCCGCAACCTGTCAGGAAAACTCACAGATGAGCCGAGACCTCCCACCCCTCAATGCCCTGCGTGCCTTTGAAGCCACCGCCCGCCTCAACAGCGTCAGCCAGGCCGCCGAGCAATTGCATGTGACCCATGGCGCGGTCAGCCGGCAGTTGAAGGTACTGGAAGAGCACTTGGGCGTGAGTTTGTTCGTCAAGGAGGGGCGCGGCCTTAAACTCACAGATGCCGGTGCCCGTTTGCGCGACGCCAGCGTCGAGGCGTTCGAACGGTTGCGGGATGTGTGCGCCGAACTCACCCAGAGCAGTGCCGATGCGCCGTTCGTGCTGGGTTGCTCGGGCAGCTTGCTGGCGCGCTGGCTGATCCCGCGCCTGGGCCGCTTGAACGCGGACCTGCCGGACCTGCGCCTGCACCTGTCGGCGGGTGACGGTGACCTTGATCCCCGGCGCCCCGGCCTGGATGCCCTGTTGTTGTTCGCCGAGCCACCCTGGCCTGCGGATATGCAGGTGTATGAACTGGCCAGCGAACGCATCGGCCCGGTGATGAGCCCGCGTTTCGCCGGCTACGAGCGGCTGCGCCAGGCGCCCGCGTCGGCGTTGTGTGGCGAAGCGCTGTTGCACACCACCTCACGTCCGCAAGCCTGGCCCAGTTGGGCGCGGCAACACGGCATCGAACCCGGCGCGTTGAAACACGGCCAGGGGTTTGAGCATTTGTATTATTTGCTGGAGGCGGCAGTGGCCGGGCTGGGTATTGCTATCGCGCCGGAACCGCTGGTGGTCGAAGACGTGCGTGCGGGTCGCCTGGTGGCGCCATGGGGTTTCAGCGAAACCCCGGCGCACCTGGCGTTGTGGCTACCCAAGCGCGCCGCGGACGGACGCGCCGGGCAACTGGCGCAGTGGCTCAAGGCTGAGCTGTTGCGCCAGCCGGTTTAGTCACCGCGCTTGCACAGCAGGTAGGCGGCCAGCAGGCCCAGTGCGCCTACGGCAACACCGGCTGTAGTCCATGGGTGCTCTTGGGCGTAGTCCCGGGTTGCAACACCGGTTTCGCGGATTTTAACTTTGCTTTCTTCGTAGGCATCGCTGATCAGGTGGCGGGAATGCTTGAGGGCATTCTCGGCATTGCTTTTCAGGGCCTTCAAGGTTTTGCGCGATTCGTCAGACGCATCGTCCTTGAGGCTTTCCAGAGACTTGAGCAGGCTCGAAATCTCGGCTTCCATGCTTTCCAGCGACGCTTTGCGTAAAGAAGTGTTGGCCATGTGGACTCTCCTGAAGTGATTGAGTGGCGTGTGTAGATACCGACTGCGGCCGTTTCAGAAAGTGCAGTTAATCTGAACTTTCAGGTAGGAATGGTCGCCAGAAGCAGTACGAACATTGACTGCTACGCTTGCTTAACGACCCTTAGGAGAACTGCCATGAGTGATCATCACACCTACAAGAAAGTCGAATTGGTCGGCTCGTCGACCACCAGCATTGAAGATGCGATCAACAATGCTATCGCTGAAGCCAACAAGAGCATCAAGCATCTCGAGTGGTTTGAAGTGACTGAAACACGCGGCCATATCGAGGATGGCAAGGTCGCGCACTATCAGGTCACCCTCAAGGTAGGGTTCCGAATTGCCAGTAGTTGATCGCAACGGTTGAACTTGCTGACTGGCCGATTGCCATAACCTGCGCTACAACCAATGGGTGCCGATGCCGCAAGCGTCGGCACGCTCTTTTTGATCAGCGCAAGGAAAGTAACGGATGAAGAAGTTCCTGTTAGCGGTAGGTTTGTTGAGCATTGCGGGCGCAGCCCTGGCGGCGGGCAAGCCTTGTGAAGAGCTGAAAAGCGAGATTGCGGCGAAAATCGACGCCAAGGGCGCTTCGGGCTATTCGTTGGAAGTGGTGGATAAAGGCGCTTCTACCGACGCTAAAGTGGTCGGCAGCTGCGAAGGCGGCACCAAGGAAATCGTCTACAAGCGCGGTTAATCCCGTGTTCCAGACATAAAAAACCGACGCGAGTGCGTCGGTTTTTTTTCGCCTGAGGGTTTCAGCCCTTCATCAACTGCGCCAGCAACTCGTAGGAATGAATCCGGTCGGCGTGCTCGTACAGGTCGCAGGTAAAGATCAGCTCGTCAGCGCCGGTCTGTTCGATCAGCACCTCCAGCTTGGCGCGGATCTTCGCCGGGCTGCCGACCATGGCCAGGCCGAGGAAGCTGGCGACCGCGTCTTTTTCATGGGGTAGCCACAGGCCGTCCATGGTTTTCACCGGCGGGCGCTGCACCAGACTTTGCCCGCGCATCAGCGCGAGGATGCGTTGGTAGACCGAGGTGGCGAGGTAGTCGGCTTGTTCATCTGTATCTGCTGCGACCAGTGGAATGCCGAGCATCACGTAAGGCTTGTCCAGCACTTCCGAAGGCTTGAAGTGATTGCGGTACACGCGAATCGCCTCATGCATCAAGCGCGGTGCGAAATGCGAGGCGAAGGCGTAGGGCAAACCGCGCTCACCTGCCAGCTGCGCGCTGAACAGGCTGGAACCCAGCAGCCAGACCGGTACGTTGGTGCCGGTGCCGGGGACGGCGATCACCCGTTGGTCGGGCGTGCGTGGGCCGAGGTAGGCCATCAGCTCCGCCACGTCTTCGGGGAAATCGTCGGCACTGCCGGAGCGCTCACGGCGCAGGGCGCGGGCGGTCATCTGGTCGGAGCCGGGCGCGCGGCCCAGGCCCAGGTCGATTCGGCCGGGGTAGAGGCTTTCCAGGGTGCCGAACTGTTCGGCGATCACCAGTGGCGCATGGTTGGGCAGCATCACGCCGCCGGAGCCGACGCGAATCGTCGAGGTGCCGCCGGCCAGGTAACCCAGCAGCACCGAGGTGGCCGAACTGGCGATACCGTCCATGTTGTGGTGTTCAGCCACCCAGAAACGGTTGTAGCCGAACTTTTCCACGTGTTGGGCCAGGTCCAGGGAATTGCGCAGCGACTGCGCCGGACTGCCGTTGGCGCGCACGGGCACCAGGTCGAGGGTCGAGAACTTTACGTCGGACAGCGATTTCATAAGCCTGCTTCTCCAAAAGGGCCGCAGGCTTTTTAGACGAACCAAAACCTGCCGCTTCATGTGCATGCTCTATGCAATGAGGGCATATACCCGAGATTCAATAGCAGCCCAGGAAATTTCCTACTGAATCGCTAGGTTTCTCTTACAAGATGAACTTTGCCGGGCCGACTATCCTCAGAACCCTTACTGACGCAAAACCACCGTTCGAGGAGACCGCTATGAGTATCGTTAAAAAAGCATCCGCGCATTGGGAAGGTGACCTGAAGACTGGCCTGGGCTCCATTTCCACGGAAACCGGCGTGCTGCGTGAAGCGCCTTACGGCTTCAAGGCCCGTTTCGAGGGCGGTAAGGGCACCAACCCGGAAGAATTGATCGGTGCGGCCCACGCCGGCTGTTTCTCCATGGCGTTTTCCATGATTCTCGGCGATGCCGGGCTCAAGGCTGACAGCATTGACACCCAGGCCGAAGTGACCCTAGACCAGGTTGACGGTGGTTTTGCGATCACCGCTGTGCACCTGGTGCTCAAGGCCAAGATTCCGGGCGCGAGCCAGGCGCAGTTCGATGAACTGAGCAAAAAAGCCAAGGAAGGGTGCCCGGTGTCCAAAGTGCTGAACGCGAAAATCAGCCTGGATGCCACCCTGGTCAGCTAACGCAGCAGGTCCAATGTGGGAGGGGCGGTGCGACGATTCGACTTGCCCCCGATGGCGGTCTATCAGCAACAGAGATGTTGACTGACTCACCGCTATCGGGGGCAAGTCGAATCGTCGCACCGCCCCTCCCACATTTAGTTCTGCGTTAGATCAGAACTCGTGTTTTGTCAGTGTGGTCCTATTACCATGCAGCCTAGGCGCACACTCGTGCGCAGCGCATTCAGGGAGCTTCACACATGAAACGTTTTGCCTTGGCAATCATCTGCGGTGTATTGGCCACGTCGGCTGTGGCCGCGCCAAAAGACTGCGAAGAGCTCAGGAAGGAGATTGAGGTCAAGATCCAGGCTAACGCGGTGCCGTCCTACACCCTGGAGATCGTCAGCAAGGAAGAAGCCGACAAGCACGACAGCGCCATGGTGGTCGGCAGCTGTGAGAACGGCACCAAGGCCATCGTCTACCAGAAGAACAACGACTGATCAGATGCAGTTGACGCTGCGTTCTTCTGCGAGCAACTGACGCGCCGAGTCATACAACCGGATGTTGGGTGTGAAGGCCAGCGAGCGCCCTTCCAGCACATAGCGCTGGCCGGCCTGGAAGTGGTCGTATTCCAGGGTCATGAAGCAGGTGCGGTACATCATCTGGCTGAGCCCACCCAAACCGCCGCCGGCGGGGACTTCAAAGTCGAAACGCACCATCAGTTCATGATGGCCGGGCGGCATTTGGAAGAAACGTCCGTCATCCAGGTTCTTGCCGTCCAAGCGTTGCGCCATTACCAGCTTGGACCCCGGCGTCGGCGTGGTGAAATCAACCCACGCCTGCTGCGGGTCTGCCGGTGGCACCGGGGTGGTGGTGCAGGCACTGAGGAACAGGGCGGCGACGGGAAACCAGAGCTGACGCATGGCAGGCACTCACGTAGGAAAGAGTTCAGCCTGATGCCAGCGGCGACAGACTTCTTGTAAGTATAAACACGTCGTGCCATGGAAAAATTCCGCCTGGGCGCGATAGTCTGGCGAGCAAATTACCCAGGAGCGGTCGGGGCATGGTCAGGCGTTTTCTTCCAGGGTTGATGGTTGTGCTGCTCAGCGGCTGTTCCAGTGTCAGTTATTACGGTCAGTTGGCCAGTGGTCAATGGCAATTGCTGCGCGCCCGGGAGCCGGTGGCGCAGGTGATCGCTGACCCTTCCCGCCCAGTGCTGTTGCGCGAGCATCTGGCGCAATCGCAAAAGGCGCGTACGTTCGCCAGTGAACACCTGCATCTGCCTGACAACCAGAGCTACAGGTTGTATGCCGACATCGGCCGGCCTTATGTGGTCTGGAATGTCTTCGCCACGCAGGAGTTTTCCCTGTCTCCCGAAACCCATTGCTTCCCTATCGCGGGCTGTGTGGCCTATCGCGGCTACTACAACCAGGGCGCGGCGCGTGGTGAGGCGGCGTTGTTGAAGCAGCGAGGCATGGACGTGTCGATCGGCGGTGTCGAGGCCTATTCAACCTTGGGCTGGTTCAACGACCCGATCATGAATTCGATGATGAACTGGGGTGATGAGCGGCTGGCCACGTTGATCTTCCATGAGCTGGCGCACCAGCGTTTCTATGTGAAGGACGACACCGAGTTCAATGAGTCGTTTGCCAATTTCGTCGAGCAGGAAGGCACGCGCCAGTGGCGTGCTGCACGGGGCTTGGCGCCGCAGAGCCTGTCGGCGTCGAAGCAGCGTGATGAGTTCATTCAGCTGATCCTCGATACCCGCCAGCGCTTGGAAAAACTCTATGCCCAACCCTTGGCAACTGATGTGATGCGCCAGGCGAAGTCGGCCGAGTTCGAGCGTCTGCGTCGCGATTACCGGCAGCTGCGCGACAGCCAGTGGGGCGGGGACAAACGGTATGACGCGTGGATCAACCAACCCATGAACAATGCGCGGTTGCTACCGTTTGGGCTGTACGACCAGTGGGTGCCGGCGTTTGCGGCGTTGTTTGCGCGGGAAGGTGGGGATTGGGTGAGGTTTTATAAGGCGGTGGAGAAGCTGGGTGGGTTGCCGGTGGTGCAGCGCAAGGCGGCGTTGAGGCAGTTGGAAAGGGGTGCTCTTTAGGGCCTCATCGGGGGCAAGTCGAGTCGTCGCACCGCCCCTCACACATTTTGACCGTGTGCGCCGGTCAATTGTGGGAGGGGGCTTGCCCCCGATGGCGGTCTCAAAGTCGCTGCAAAAACGCCTGATGCATCTGATCCAGCGTTTCAAAATGCCAGGTCGGCGCCTCGGCATTCAGTTCCTCGAAACTACCAAACCCATACCCCACCGCCGCCGAATCCAGCCCATTCTTGTGCGCGCCGATCAGGTCATGCTTGCGATCACCGATCATCAAGGTGGTGGCCGGGTCCAGGCCTTCCTCGCTCATCAGGTGGGCAATCAGTTCGACTTTGTTGGTGCGCGTCCCGTCCAGCTCGCTGCCGTAGATCACCTTGAAGTGCTTGGCGAAATCGAAGTGCCGGGCGATTTCGCGGGCGAAGACCCAGGGCTTGGAAGTGGCGACATAGAGCTGGCGGCCTTGACCGTTCAACGCTTCCAGCAGCGGCATCACGCCGTCGAACACACGGTTCTCATAAAGCCCGGTGACCTTGAAACGCTCGCGATAGAAATTCACCGCTTCCCAGGCCTTGGCCTCGTCGAAGCCGTAGAACTGCATGAACGCTTGCAGCAAGGGCGGGCCGATGAAGTGTTCGAGTTTGGTCAGGTCCGGCTCGTCGATCCCCAGCTTGCCGAGGGCGTACTGGATCGAGCGGGTGATGCCCTCGCGTGGGTCGGTGAGCGTGCCGTCCAGGTCGAACAGGACGGTTTGGTAAGGCAGGGTCATCGGTCGAATCCTTCAGCCAGGTGCAGGTCTTTGAGCTTCACGTAGTTCGCGGCGCTGTAGGTGAAAAAGGCGCGTTCCTTGTCAGTCAATGGGCGAATCTGTTTGACCGGGCTACCGACATACAGGAAGCCGCTTTCGAGTTTCTTGCCCGGCGGCACCAGGCTGCCGGCGCCGATGATCACGTCGTCCTCGACCACGGCGCCGTCCATCACGATGCTGCCCATGCCGATCAGGATGCGGCTGCCGACTGTGCAGCCATGCAGCATGACCTTGTGGGCGACGGTCACGTCGTCGCCGATCAGCAGCGGGAAACCGTCCGGGTTGAACGGCCCGGCATGAGTGATATGCAGCACGCAGCCATCCTGCACGCTGGTACGCGCACCGATGCGGATGCGGTGCATGTCGCCACGGATCACGGTCAGTGGCCAGACCGAGCTGTCGGCGCCGATTTCGACATCGCCGATCACCACCGCCGAAATATCGACAAAAGCCCCGGCGCCCAGGGCTGGCGTGTGGTTCTGATAGGTGCGAAGGGTCACGATAGCCTCTCTCTCTTCTGCTGATAGCTGCGGTGGGCGTTGATTGTAATTAAGATGGCCCCATCTTTGTTCTTACATGTTTCTTCAGCCAAGGTGCCCACCGTGAGCGCGAACAACCCTCTTCTGCAGTCCTACGACCTGCCGCCGTTCTCGGCGATCCGTGCCGAGCACGTCCAGCCGGCCATCGAACAGATCCTCGCCGACAACCGCGTTGCCATCGAAGGCATCCTGCAAAGCCAGGGCAAAAATCCGACATGGGCCGGTCTGGTCCTGGCGATGGACGAACTGAATGACCGCCTGGGCGCCGCCTGGAGCCCGGTCAGCCACCTCAACGCCGTGTGCAACAGCGCTGAACTGCGTGAAGCCTACGAAAGCTGCCTGCCGGCATTGAGCGCGTACTCTACCGAGATGGGCCAGAACCGCGCACTGTTCCAGGCCTTTGAAGCCTTGGCCAATAGCCCGGAAGCCGCCGGTTTCGACGTGGCGCAAAAAACCATCCTGGAACACTCCCTGCGTGACTTCCGCCTGTCCGGCATCGATCTGCCGCCAGAGCAGCAAAAACGCTACGCCGAAGTGCAGAGCAAGCTGTCGGAGCTGGGCAGCAAGTTCTCCAACCAGTTGCTGGACGCGACCCAGGCCTGGACCAAACACGTCACCGATGAAGCCACCCTCGCGGGCCTGACCGACTCGGCCAAGGCGCAGATGGCCGCCGCCGCCCAGGCCAAAGGCCTCGACGGCTGGCTGATCACCCTGGAATTCCCTAGCTACTACGCCGTCATGACCTACGCCCAGGATCGCGCGCTGCGTGAAGAAGTCTACGCAGCCTACTGCACCCGTGCGTCGGACCAAGGCCCGAATGCCAGTCAGAACGATAACGGCGCGGTGATGGAACAGATCCTCGACTTGCGCCAAGAGCTGGCTCAGTTGCTGGGTTACGCGTCGTTCTCCGAACTGAGCCTGGCCACCAAGATGGCCGAGTCCAGCGACCAAGTGCTGAGCTTCCTGCGTGACCTGGCCAAGCGCAGCAAGCCGTTCGCCGCCCAGGACCTGCAACAGCTCAAGGCCTATGCTGCCGAACAAGGCTGCGCCGACCTGCAAAGCTGGGACAGCGGTTTCTACGGCGAAAAACTCCGCGAGCAGCGCTACAGCGTGTCCCAGGAAGCCCTGCGCGCCTACTTCCCGATCGACAAAGTGCTCGGCGGCCTGTTTGCCATCGTGCAGCGTCTGTACGGCATCGAGATCGCCGAGCAGAAAGGCTTCGACACCTGGCACCCGGATGTGCGCCTGTTCGAAATCAAGGAAAACGGCCAGCACGTCGGCCGCTTCTTCTTCGACCTGTACGCCCGCGCCAACAAGCGGGGCGGTGCCTGGATGGACGGCGCCCGCGACCGTCGCCGCACAGTCGACGGCGTGCTGCAAAGCCCGGTGGCCAACCTGGTGTGCAACTTCACCCCGGCCGACAGCGGCAAGCCTGCCCTGCTGACCCACGATGAAGTCACCACGCTGTTCCACGAATTCGGCCACGGCCTGCATCACCTGCTGACACGCGTTGAACACGCTGGCGTGTCCGGCATCAACGGCGTGGCCTGGGATGCGGTGGAGCTGCCGAGCCAGTTCATGGAGAACTGGTGCTGGGAGCCGGAAGGCCTGGCGCTGATCTCCGGTCACTATGAAACCGGCGAGCCGCTGCCCCAAGACCTGCTGGAAAAAATGCTCGCAGCGAAAAACTTCCAGTCCGGCCTGATGATGGTGCGCCAGCTGGAGTTCTCGCTGTTCGACTTTGAGCTGCACGCCACCCATGGAGATGGTCGCAGCGTGGCCAAGGTGCTCGAAGGCGTGCGTGATGAGGTGTCGGTGATGCGTCCGCCGGCCTACAACCGCTTCCCCAACAGCTTTGCGCACATCTTTGCCGGCGGTTATGCGGCGGGTTACTACAGCTACAAGTGGGCCGAAGTGCTCTCGGCGGATGCTTTCTCCAAGTTCGAAGAAGACGGCGTACTCAACGCCGAAACCGGTCGTGCTTTCCGCGAGGCGATCCTGGCGCGTGGTGGCTCCCAGGAGCCGATGGTGCTGTTCGTCGACTTCCGCGGACGTGCGCCGTCGATTGACGCACTCTTGCGCCACAGCGGCCTGAGTGAGGACGCGGCAGCATGAGTGAAGGGCCTGTGATTACCAAAAAGCAGTTTATCGCCGGGGCGGTCTGCCCGGCGTGCAGTGAGCCGGACAAACTGAAGATGTGGACCGAGGACAGCGTGCCGCACCGTGAGTGTGTGGCCTGCGGTTATACCGACACGCTGAATGATCAAGGGTTGTCGGTGCCCAAGGAATTGGGCACGCGGGTCAATACCACGGCGTTGAAAGCGCCGGCGGACCCGAAGGTGCAGGCGGTGCAGTTTTTCCCCAATCCCAAGCTGAAAAAGGACTGATACCCACTTAGGGTGTCAGCACCAATTCAGCGTCTTTCTTGGGTTCGACACGGCTGCTGCCGGCCGTGTTGAGCCAGCTTTTCATTGAGCACAGCGCGAATTCACTGGTGCTGCAGTCGCCATTTGCCAAGGCGGTGCGCAGCTTGTCGATATCAGCCTTCATCATGTAGCGAACCCCGTCCTTGAAGCCGTTGCTGGTGCCAAACCCGCCCAGGGTCATTTCGTTCAGCGCGTCTTCCTTGCTCCACCCCTGAATCACCACTCGATACATCGCGGCCATCAGGCCGGTGCGATCAGAGCCATGCTTGCAATGCATCAGCACCGGGCCGTTGGCTTCGGCGTCCTGGATGGCCCTGAGTGCCGCCAGTACGTCGGAATCGTCGACATGGTTAGTGCGATAAGTCAGCTGTACCCGTTTGATATCAGATGACTTCAACCAGGCGGCATCAGATTCCGGCAAAAAGTTGATCACTGTACCGATCTTGAGTTTTTCCAACTCAGGCACGGCGCTGCTATCGGGCAAAGCGCTGCGATAGAGCGTTGGCGTCATTTGGTGCAGGTTGAATTGGTTGCCCACTGGCTGGGCCCACTCGGGTGAGCGAATGGACGAAGTCTCATCGGCCTGGGCGTGAACGGCGCCGAGCAGTGCCATGAATGCCAGGCCGAGAGCAGGCAGCAATCGAGTGTTGGACATGCGCTTTGTGACCCAATAGGGAAATGGCTGATGGAGCGCAGATTCGCCCAGGGGGGGTCAACACCGTGTGAGGTGCTCGTCAAAGAAACGTGAATGGCCTCATCTGATCCGGTGTTTTTACCGCTCAAGCGATTCGTCCTGATGCTTAGGCTGCTATCATTTGTAACTATTGTTTGCCGGTGCCTGATATCCCACTGGCTTGCCACACATCACGCTGCTCCCAGAAGTGGCGGATAAACCCGTGACCACATGATGAGGTGCCACCATGTCTGATCAAGATCAAGACAACCCCCGGCGTGACTTTTTGCGCAAATCCTTGACCTTGATCCCGATGGTCACGGTTGCCAGCACCGGCCTTGGCGGCTCGATGCTGATGGCAACGCCTGAACCGGCGCAGGCCGCTCCCGCCAAGCCTGCGCCGAGTGAAAAGGCTTACGAGCCTACTTACTTCACGGCCGAGGAGTGGGCGTTTATAAACGCCGCCGTCGAGCGCTTGATCCCCGCCGATGAGCAAGGCCCGGGTGCCCTCGAAGCCGGTGCGCCGGAGTACATCGACCGTCAGATGAACACGCCGTACGCCAGTGGTGCCTTGTGGTTCATGCAAGGCCCGTTCAACGCGGATGCTGCTCCAGAGATGGGCTGGCAGTCCAAACTGGTACCCAAGGACATCTATCGCCTGGGCATTGCCGCGACGGATGCCTGGTCGAAAGCCTTCAACGGTAAAACTTTTGCTGCGCAAGACAGCGCTACCCGAGACGACATGTTGCGTCGTCTGGAGGCTGGCGGAAGTGAAGTGACGGCGCATTTTGACGCGGTGCCGCCGAAGATGTTCTTCAACCTGTTGCTGCAAAACACCAAGGAAGGGTTCTTTTGCGACCCCATCCACGGTGGTAACAAAGGCATGGTCGGCTGGACCATGATCGGCTTCCCCGGCGCTCGCGCCGATTTCATGGACTGGGTTGAACGCAACGAGCAATACCCCTTCCCGGCAGTTTCCATCCGTGGCGAGAGGGCTTGAACGTGGCGACCATCATGAAGAAAGTGGATGCGGTGATCGTCGGCTTCGGCTGGACCGGCGCGATCATGGCCAAGGAACTGACCGAAGCAGGCCTCAACGTGGTTGCGCTGGAGCGTGGCCCGATGCAGGACACCTACCCGGACGGCAACTATCCCCAGGTCATCGACGAACTGACCTACAGCGTGCGTAAAAAACTCTTCCAGGATATTTCCAAAGAGACCGTGACCATTCGCCATAGCGTGAAGGACGTCGCCTTGCCCAACCGTCAGTTGGGCGCGTTCTTGCCGGGCAACGGCGTGGGCGGTGCGGGCCTGCATTGGTCGGGCGTGCATTTCCGTGTCGACCCGATCGAGCTGCGTATGCGCAGCCACTATGAGGAGCGCTACGGCAAACACTTCATCCCCAAGGACATGACCATCCAGGACTTCGGCGTAAGCTATGAAGAGCTGGAGCCGTTTTTCGACTACGCGGAAAAAGTCTTCGGCACCTCCGGTCAGGCCTGGACCGTGAATGGTCGGTTGGTAGGCGAAGGCCGTGGCGGCAACCCGTATGCACCGGACCGTTCCAATCCGTTTCCGTTGGAAGCGCAGAAGAATACCGTCTCCGCACAACTGTTTCAGAAAGCGGCTGCCGAGGTGGGTTACAAACCCTACAACCTGCCGTCCGCCAATACCTCGGGGCCGTATACCAATCCTTACGGTGCGCAGATGGGGCCGTGCAACTTCTGCGGTTTCTGTAGCGGCTATGTCTGCTACATGTATTCCAAGGCCTCGCCGAACGTGAACATCCTGCCGGCGCTGCGCCAGGTACCGAACTTTGAGCTGCGGCCCAATTCCCACGTGCTCAAGGTCAATCTCGACAGCACCAAGAGCAAGGCCACTGGCGTGACTTACATCGACGCCCAGGGCCGGGAATGTGAGCAGCCGGCGGACCTGGTGATCCTTGGCGCGTTCCAGTTCCACAACGTGCGTTTGATGCTGTTGTCGGGTATCGGCAAGCCCTATGACCCGATAACCAATGAGGGCGTGGTGGGCAGGAACTTCGCCTACCAGAACATGGCCACCATCAAGGCCTTCTTCGACAAAGATACCCATACCAACAACTTCATCGGTGCAGGCGGCAATGGCGTGGCCATCGATGACTTCAACGCCGACAACTTCGACCACGGCCCCCATGGCTTCGTGGGCGGTTCGCCGATGTGGGTCAACCAGGCTGGCAGCCGGCCGATTGCCGGCACGTCTAACCCTCCGGGCACTCCGGCCTGGGGTAGCGCGTGGAAGCGCGCCACGGCCGATTACTACACCCACCAGGTGTCGATGGATGCCCACGGCGCCCATCAATCCTACCGGGGCAACTATCTGGATCTGGACCCGGTGTACCGCGATGCCTACGGCCTGCCGCTGCTGCGGATGACGTTCGACTGGCAGGAAAACGACATCAAGATGAACCGCTTCATGGTCGAGAAAATGAGCAAGGTCGCCGAGGCGATGAACCCCAAGGCGATTGCCCTGCTCGGCAAAAAGGTCGGTGAGCATTTCAACACGGCGTCCTACCAGACCACCCACCTCAACGGCGGCGCGATCATGGGCACCGATCCGAAAACCAGTGCGTTGAACCGCTATTTGCAGTGCTGGGATGTGCACAACGTGTTTGTCCCTGGCGCGTCCGCTTTCCCACAAGGTTTGGGCTACAACCCTACCGGTCTGGTGGCGGCGCTGACCTATTGGTCGGCGCGGGCCATTCGCGAGCAGTACCTGAAAAAACCCGGCCCACTGGTTCAGGCATAAGGAGCGATGACCATGAAAGCACTTGTTATCGCCACCTTCGCGCTTTTCAGCAGCTGCTCTGTCAGTGCGGCTGAAAGCGATTTGATCAAGCAGGGTGAATACCTGGCCCGCGCCGGTGACTGCGTGGCCTGCCACACCGCCAAAGGCGGCAAACCCTTCGCCGGCGGCCTGCCAATGGAAACGCCGATTGGCGTGATCTATTCCACCAACATCACCCCGGACAAGACCGGCCTGGGCGACTACAGCTTCGAGGACTTCGACAAGGCCGTGCGCCATGGCGTCGCCAAGAGCGGTAGTACGCTTTACCCGGCAATGCCCTACCCGTCTTACGCGCGCGTCAGCGACAGCGACATGCAGGCGTTGTATGCGTATTTCATGAAGGGGGTCGAGCCGGTTGCTCAGCAGAACAAGGACAGCGATATTCCGTGGCCCTTGAGCATGCGTTGGCCGCTAGCGGCGTGGCGTTGGATGTTTGCGCCGGCGGTCGAAGCGCATCAGGCGCAAGCCGCCGCGGACCCGGTGGTGAGCCGCGGTGCCTACCTGGTGGAAGGTCTCGGTCATTGCGGCGCGTGCCATACGCCACGGGCCCTGACCATGCAGGAAAAAGCCTTGAGTGCCACCGACGGCAACGCTTTCCTGTCCGGCAGCGCGCCACTGGAGGGCTGGATCGCCAAAAGCCTGCGCGGTGACCACAAGGATGGCCTCGGCAGTTGGAGTGAGGAACAGTTGGTGCAATTCCTCAAGACCGGCCGCAGTGATCGCAGTGCGGTGTTTGGTGGCATGAGCGACGTTGTCGTCCACAGCATGCAGTACATGTCGGAGGATGATCTGACGGCTATCGCCCGTTACCTCAAGAGCTTGCCGGCGGTGGACCCCAAGGACCAGCCGCATCAGTACGACAAGCAGGTGGCCGAGGCGCTGTGGAAAGGCGATGACCGCAAGCCGGGCGCGTCGGTCTATATCGACAACTGCGCGGCCTGCCACCGTACCGACGGGCATGGCTATACGCGGGTGTTCCCGGCGCTGGCGGGTAATCCGGTGGTGCAGACGGCGGATGCCACGTCGTTGATCAACATCGTGTTGAACGGCGGCACCTTGCCGGCTACCCACGCGGCGCCCTCGACCTTCACCATGCCGGCGTTCGCCTGGCGTCTGTCGGATCAGGAAGTGGCGGATGTGGTCAGTTTCATTCGGGGCAGTTGGGGCAATAAAGGTGCGCCGGTGAAAGCCAACGAAGTGGCGGACCTGCGCAAGAACGATATGCGCACTACCTCGGGCGATGACCTGGGCCAGGTCACGCAACGGCACTGATCGCTGGCTGACCGCCAAACGGCACTGGTCAGAAGCCCTGCGCATCGATACTGTATATAAAAACAGTATCGAGGCGTTTTCATGTCTACTCCGCTGCCGCCCCGAGGCCGGGGCACGGCCACCAACCTGCACAACCGCTTCGCACCGACTGTCAGCGTGGTGGAGGATGACGGCTGGTTCCAGGAAGTGCCGCCGACCCAGGGCACTGAAGTGCGCATCGAAACGGCCAAGACCATCATCACCCGCAACAACTCGCCGGACTTGCCGTTCGATCGTTCGATCAACCCCTACCGTGGCTGTGAGCACGGCTGTATCTACTGCTACGCGCGGCCGAGCCATGCCTATTGGGACATGTCGCCGGGGCTGGATTTCGAAACCAAACTGATCGCCAAGACCAACGCTGCCGATGTGCTGGAACAGCAGCTGTCGAAACCGGGTTACGTGTGCGCGCCGATCAACCTTGGGTCCAACACCGACCCGTACCAACCGATCGAGCGCGAATACAAGATCACCCGGCAAACCCTGCAAGTGCTGCTGCGCTATCGCCACCCGGTGACCATCATCACCAAGGGGTCGCTGATTTTACGCGATCTGGACCTGCTCACCGAGTTGGCGCGCCAGCGACTGGTGGCCGTGATGATCAGCCTCACCAGCCTGGACGACGAACTCAAGCGCATCCTGGAGCCACGCACGGCAGCGCCCAAGGCACGCCTGCGAGCGATCCGGGTGATGCGTGAGGCGGGGATCCCGGTGGGTGTGCTGTGCTCGCCGATGATCCCGATGATCAACGACAGTGAGTTGGAAAGCCTGTTGGCCGAAGCTCACGCAGCGGGCGCGCAAAGTGCGGCGTACATGATGCTGCGCCTGCCGCTGGAGGTGGCGCCGTTGTTCGAGGAGTGGCTGGCGGCGCATTACCCGCAGCGTGCGGCCCATGTGATGAGCCTGGTGCGCCAGGTGCGTGGCGGCGAGGTGTATGACAGCCGCTTCGGCGTGCGCATGCGTGGCGAAGGGCCGTTTGCCGATTTGCTGGCGCAGCGCTTCAGCAAGGCCATCAAGCGGCTGGGGCTCAACCGCCGGGAAGGGTTTAACCTGGATTGCACGGCGTTCTGTCCTCCGGGCAGACAGATGGCATTGTTGTAGACTGACAAGGAGGAATGCATCGTTCCTGTAGGAATAGTCGCGTTTTGACATCACTGAAACCCTCGATCTAGAGCGGTTCATTCAGTTTGAGTTAAGTTTCGACGGTTACCTTGTTCAGCGAGTGACTGATGAGTCGGCACTCTGGCCCCTGGCGTTTTACAACTAATCCACTGGCCAAGCGTCCAACTGACCTGAACACTCCCCTGCATTAATCAAGAGGATGAATCATGAGTGACAAGGATAAACAGCCGTTGGCTGCGTCGGCTTCTGCCCCTCAGGTGGCTGAAACCGCCGATGCAGCGCTAAAGCACATTGTTGACGGCTTTTTGCATTTCCATCACGACGTCTTCCCCCAGCAGGAAGAACTCTTCAAGAAACTCGCCACGGCCCAGAGCCCACGGGCGATGTTCATTACCTGCGCCGACTCGCGCATCGTGCCCGAGCTGATCACCCAAAGTTCTCCGGGCGATCTGTTCGTGACCCGTAACGTCGGCAACGTCGTACCGCCTTACGGCCAGATGAACGGCGGTGTTTCCACGGCTATCGAGTACGCGGTACTCGCCCTGGGCGTGCAGCACATCATCGTCTGCGGGCACTCCGATTGCGGCGCCATGCGCGCGGTGCTCAACCCCGACAGCCTGGAAAAGATGCCGACGGTCAAGGCCTGGCTGCGGCACGCCGAGGTCGCCAAGACCATGGTCCATGACAACTGCGACTGCGCCAATGAAGGCGAGAGCATGAAGGTGCTCACCGAAGAAAACGTCATCGCCCAACTGCAACATTTGCGTACCCACCCCTCCGTGGCTTCGCGCATGGCCAATGGTCATTTGTTTATCCACGGTTGGATCTACAACATCGAGACCAGCGAAATCAGCGCCTACGATGCCGATCAGTCGACGTTCCGACCGTTGAGCGGCGACGGACCGATCCCTTGCGCGACGCCTAAAGCGCGCTTCTAAAACACTTCCCTGCCGGGTAAAGCGGTGGCTGCCATGGACGCAGCCAGGCTTTACCGCGCCCGGCGAATGCCTCGGGAGAGCCATCATGCGTGCTGCTCAATTGAAAGCTGTATTGCCAAGGGAGCTGCTCGCTTCCGTGGTTGTGTTTCTGGTCGCCCTGCCCTTGTGCATGGGGATTGCGATCGCCTCCGGCATGCCACCGGCCAAAGGCCTGATTACCGGGATTATCGGTGGCCTGGTGGTGGGCTGGCTGGCGGGCTCGCCGTTGCAGGTCAGCGGCCCCGCGGCAGGGCTGGCGGTGCTGGTGTTCGAGTTGGTGCGCCAGCATGGCATGCTGATGCTCGGACCGATCCTGCTGCTGGCGGGATTCCTGCAGCTGGTTGCCGGGCGTTTGCGCCTGGGCTGCTGGTTTCGCGTCACGGCACCGGCGGTGGTGTACGGCATGCTGGCGGGGATTGGCGTGCTGATTGTGCTGTCGCAGATTCATGTGATGCTCGACAGCGCGCCCAAGCCTTCCGGGTTGGATAACCTGGCAGGCTTCCCGGCGGCACTGGCCGACGCAATCCCGACCCTGGGCGGTGGCCTCGGCTGGCAGGCAGGGTTACTCGGTTTGTCGACGATGCTGGTGATGTACGCCTGGGACAAATTGCGCCCGCAGAAGCTGCGCTTTGTGCCTGGCGCTTTGCTGGGCGTGGGCCTGACCACGGTGGTCAGCCTGGTGCTGGCGTTGCAGGTCAAGCGTGTCGAAGTCCCGGAAAACCTCGCCGATGCTATCGACTGGCTACGCCCCAGCGACCTGTTGAACCTCGCCGATCCCCAGCTGTTGATCGCGGCATTTGCCGTGGCGTTTATCGCGAGCGCTGAAACGCTGCTGTCTGCCGCGGCGGTCGACCGCATGCACAGCGGTCAGCGTTCGGATTTCGACAAGGAATTGTCTGCTCAAGGTGTCGGCAACATGCTCTGCGGCCTGGTCGGCGCCCTGCCGATGACCGGCGTGATTGTACGCAGCTCGGCCAACGTGCAGGCCGGCGCTACCACGCGCTTGTCGGCGATGTTCCATGGCCTGTGGCTGCTGGCGTTCGTGCTGTTGCTGTCGAGCGTGCTGCAAAGCATCCCGGTGGCGAGCCTGGCGGGAGTGCTGGTGTACACCGGTATCAAGCTGGTGGACATCAAGGCGTTCAAGGCACTGGGACGTTATGGGCGGATGCCGATGTTTACCTACGCGGCCACAGCGCTGGCAATCATCTTTACCGACCTGCTGACCGGCGTATTGGTGGGCTTCGGGTTGACGTTGGTCAAGCTGGCGTTCAAGGCTTCACGGCTCAAGGTCAGCCTGATCGACTTGCCTCAGGACGGTGAGATGGAGCTGCGCCTGACGGGTGCGGCGACCTTTCTGAAAGTGCCTGCGTTGACTCAAGTGTTGTCGACGGTGCCTGCCGGGACGACCGTGCATGTTCCGCTGAGCAACCTGAGTTACATCGACCATTCCTGCCTGGAGTTGCTGGAGGAATGGGGGCGGGCCAATGCGGCCAAGGGCTCGAAGCTGGTGATCGAGGCGCGCGGGTTGAAGCGTCGGCTGGAAGGCCGGGTGAGGACGACGACAGGGATTGGCTCGGCGCCAGCCTGAACGGCAGACAACCCCTTTAGGAGCCGGCAAGCCAGCTCCTAAAGGCGGGATCAGGCCGGCTGATCCAATGCCAACTCAACCCCCAGCTGTCGCGACAGGCACGGCCAGCGCTTCCACGCGGCTTCCGTGTCAGGGCTCTTCAACTGCTCGCGATAAGCCTCCACGGACTCCAGCGCAAAGCTGTCTTCGTTGAGCATTTCATCCACTGCGTGGTGCACCGCTTCATCCAGCTGGTTGGCGAAGGCTTCGCCGATCAGCTGATGGGCAATGACATTGGCCACTGTGGTATCGGCCGGAATCAACGGCTGGCCAAAGTGCTTGATATACAGATCGTTGACCTCTTCGACCAGGCGATGAGCCAGGTAGGCCTCATCCAGCAGGCCATCGAGACCTTCATGGCCGGCCAGGATGGCGGGCGGTTGCAGGAAGAAATGCTCGGCGATCTTCAGTACCGGCTTGATCTGGCTTTCGATACCGGCCTCGCGGGCCACGTCGTTGGCGGCGTCCAGCAAGTCCGGGACTAGGTCGATGTAGGCGGTGACAAAGCGTGTCATGACAATGTTGCGATCACCGTCAGCCAGAGATATGGCCGAATGCAGGTGCGGCAATTGTTTTTCCAGTTGCAGGGCAAGCTGGCCAGTGCTGGCTTCGTGTTGATGGGCACGGGAAATCTGCTCGCGCAATGCGGCGGTGTTCATGAAAGCTCCAGTGATGCAGGCGTAGGAAAAGGGAGAAGATAAGGTAGCTCGTTTATACGAGCGCCTCAGACGCATTTGTCATAATTATTTCATGGTTATGCGCCTGCGTTATATCGAATTGCCATCGTTCGTCGGATAAACGATTCCGTGCCCGGTTTTATTGGCTCCAGCCAGTCATTTCTACTCATTTGCCCCTACACATTGCGGGGTTGCAGAGCCTGTCTATACTCGGATTTGTACGCGATTAGCTGATGACGCCAGACTGCATAAGCAGGCAAGGCCAGGCGGTTGTAAGCAGTATGGAAGCCGCTCCCTTCGACGCAGGTGCAAACCGGCGGGATAACAAGAACGATAAGGGGAACCCGCAATGATGCGACATCCACATGTTTGGATGGGCCTCCTGTTGTGGTCGGTATTCGGCCAGGCACATGCCGCCTGGACAACGAATATGGCGCCAGGGGCGACAGAAGTCAGTCACGCTGTGTTCGACCTGCACATGACCATTTTCTGGATCTGTGTGGTGATTGGCATCATCGTGTTTGGCGCAATGTTCTGGTCGATGATCGTTCATCGCCGGTCCACGGGCCAGGTGGCGGCCAAGTTCCACGAGAGCACCACGGTGGAAATCCTCTGGACCGTCGTACCCTTGCTGATCCTGATCGCGATGGCCATTCCGGCGACCAAGACCCTGATCAATATCTACGACAGCAGTGAGTCGGATATCGACATCCAGGTCACCGGCTACCAGTGGAAGTGGCATTACAAATACCTGGGCCAGGATGTGGAGTTCTTCAGCAACCTGGCCACGCCCGCCGAACAGATCCACAACCAGGCGACCAAGGGCGAACATTACCTGCTGGAAGTCGACCAGCCGCTGGTGCTGCCAGTGGGCGCCAAGGTGCGCTTCCTGGTGACGGCCGCCGACGTGATCCACTCCTGGTGGGTGCCGGCGTTTGCGGTCAAGCGCGACGCCATCCCTGGCTTCGTCAACGAGGCCTGGACCCGTGTCGAGAAGCCTGGCATCTACCGTGGCCAGTGCGCCGAACTGTGCGGCAAGGACCACGGCTTCATGCCTATCGTGGTCGAGGTCAAGTCCAAGGCCGACTACGACACCTGGCTCGGCGAGCGCAAGGCAGAGGCCGCCAAGCTCAAGGAACTGACCTCCAAAGAGTGGACCCTGGAAGAGTTGGTGGCCCGTGGCGACAAGGTCTACCACACCACCTGCGTGGCCTGTCACCAGGCCGAAGGCCAGGGCCTGCCGCCGATGTTCCCGGCGCTCAAGGGTTCGAAGATCGCCACCGGTCCTGCCGCCGATCACCTGAGCCTCGTGTACCACGGCAAGCCCGGCACCGCGATGGCGGCATTCGGCAAGCAGCTCTCGGAAGTGGACATCGCCGCCGTGGTGACCTATGAGCGCAACGCCTGGGGCAACAACAAAGGCGACATGGTCACGCCTAAAGACGTGCTGGCCATCAAGCAGGCGGAAAGCAAATGACCTCTCCCATGGCATTGACCTCGACCCGCCCCGCCCACTCGCTTGCAGGAGAACGGCCATGAGCGCTGTGATCGACGACCATGGTCACGCCGACCATGCCCACGGCCCCGCCAAGGGGCTGATGCGCTGGGTGCTGACCACCAACCACAAAGACATCGGCACCATGTACCTGTGGTTCGCCTTTGCCATGTTCTTGCTCGGCGGCTCGTTCGCCATGGTGATCCGTGCCGAGTTGTTCCAGCCCGGCCTGCAGATCGTGCAGCCGGCGTTCTTCAACCAGATGACCACCATGCACGGGCTGATCATGGTGTTCGGCGCAGTGATGCCGGCGTTTGTCGGCCTGGCCAACTGGATGATCCCGTTGATGATCGGCGCGCCTGACATGGCCCTGCCGCGCATGAACAACTTCAGTTTCTGGCTGTTGCCGGCGGCCTTCCTGCTGCTGGTCTCGACGCTGTTCACGCCAGGCGGCGGTCCTAACTTCGGTTGGACCTTCTATGCGCCGCTCTCCACCACCTACGCGCCGGAAAGCGTGACGTTCTTTATCTTCGCCATCCACCTGATGGGCATCAGCTCGATCATGGGCGCGATCAACGTGGTTGCCACCATCCTCAACCTGCGTGCGCCAGGCATGACCTTGATGAAAATGCCGCTGTTCGTGTGGACCTGGCTGATCACCGCGTTCCTGCTGATCGCGGTCATGCCGGTGCTGGCCGGTTGCGTGACCATGATGCTGATGGACATCCACTTCGGCACCAGCTTCTTCAGCGCGGCCGGCGGTGGTGACCCGGTGCTGTTCCAGCACGTGTTCTGGTTCTTCGGCCACCCCGAGGTGTACATCATGATCCTGCCGGCCTTCGGCGCCGTCAGTTCGATCATCCCGACCTTTTCGCGCAAGCCATTGTTCGGCTACACCTCGATGGTCTACGCCACGGCGAGCATTGCGTTCCTGTCGTTCATCGTGTGGGCGCACCACATGTTCGTGGTGGGCATCCCGTTGGTGGGCGAGCTGTTCTTCATGTACGCCACCCTGCTGATTGCCGTGCCCACCGGGGTGAAGGTGTTCAACTGGGTCAGCACCATGTGGCAAGGCTCGCTGACCTTCGAGACGCCGATGCTGTTTGCCGTGGCCTTCGTGATCCTGTTCACCATCGGCGGTTTCTCCGGGCTGATGCTGGCGATTGCCCCGGCGGACTTCCAGTACCACGACACCTATTTCGTGGTGGCGCACTTCCATTACGTACTGGTGCCCGGTGCGATCTTCGGCATCTTCGCCTCGGCCTACTACTGGCTGCCGAAATGGACCGGCCACATGTACGACGAAACCCTGGGCAAGCTGCACTTCTGGCTGTCTTTCGTGGGCATGAACATGGCGTTTTTCCCGATGCACTTCGTCGGGCTGGCGGGCATGCCGCGGCGGGTGCCGGACTACAACCTGCAGTTCGCTGACTTCAACATGGTCTCGTCGATCGGGGCTTTCATGTTCGGCGCCACGCAGATCTTCTTCCTGTTTATCGTGATCAAGTGCATCCGTGGCGGCCCGCCGGCGCCGGCCAAGCCCTGGGATGGCGCTGAAGGCCTGGAGTGGAGTATCCCTTCGCCGGCGCCGTACCACACCTTCACCACGCCGCCGGAGGTCAAATGAACACGCCTTGGCACTGCGTACACGGCCAATGTGGGAGGGGGCTTGCCCCCGATGGCGGTGTGTCAGCCGACATCATGATTGGCTGTAAAACAGCTATCGGGGGCAAGCCCCCTCCCACAATGGCCTCATTCACATTGGGTGGGCGTCATGGCTGAATCCTTGCCGATCAAGCGCCTGGTCACGCGCCTGCTGATCCTGGTGGTGGCGATGTTCGCCTTCGGCTTTGCGCTGGTGCCGATCTACGACGTGATGTGCAAGGCGTTCGGCATCAACGGCAAGACCGCCGGGCAGTATGAGGGCGAGCAGGTTGTCGACCCGACGCGCCAGGTGCGCGTGCAGTTCCTGTCCACCAACGCCATCGACATGGTCTGGGATTTCTATGCCAAGGCGGACGAAGTGGTGGTCAACCCGGGTGCGGTAACCGAGATGCTCTTCGTGGCCCACAACCCCACCGACAAGCCGATGACGGCCCAGGCCGTACCGAGCATTTCCCCGGCCGAAGCGGCGATGTATTTCCACAAGACCGAATGCTTTTGCTTCACCCAGCAAGTGCTGCAGCCGGGCCAGCGCATCGAGATGCCGGTGCGCTTCATCGTCGACCGCGACATGCCCAAGGATGTGAAGCATCTGACCCTGGCGTACACGCTGTTCGATATCACTGCGCGCCAACCGCCCGTGGCTGTGCACAGCGGCGGCTAGCTACTGTTTGCCCCCTCAATCAGGAGAGCGAATACATGTCGACTCATGATACGTACTACGTACCGGCGCAAAGCAAATGGCCGATAATTGCCACGATTGGCCTGCTGGTCACCGTGTATGGACTGGCTGTGTGGTTCAACGACTTGAAGGCGGCACGCCCGGAATCCCACGGCCCGTGGATCTTTTTCGTCGGCGGGCTGCTGCTGGCCTACATGCTGTTCGGCTGGTTTGGTGCGGTGATCAAGGAAAGCCGCGCCGGTTTGTACAGTTCGCAGATGGACCGCTCGTTCCGCTGGGGCATGACCTGGTTCATCTTTTCCGAAGTGATGTTCTTTATCGCCTTCTTCGGTGCGCTGTTTTATGTGCGGCACATGTCCGGCCCGTGGTTGGGCGGTGAGGGTCACAAGGGCATTGCGCATATGCTGTGGCCGAACTTCGAATTCACCTGGCCGCTGCTCAACAACCCTGACCCCAAAATGTATCCCGCGCCTGAAGGCACCATCAGCCCTTGGGGTCTGCCGCTGGTCAATACCATCCTGCTGGTGAGTTCCAGCGTGACCATCACTATCGCTCACCATGCCCTGCGCAAAGGCCATCGCGGCGCGCTGAAAATCTGGTTGGCGATCACCGTCCTGCTGGGTATGGCGTTCCTGGGCTTCCAGGCCGAGGAATACATCCACGCGTACAAAGAGTTGGGGCTGACGCTCGGCTCCGGCGTCTATGGCGCGACCTTCTTTATGCTCACCGGCTTCCACGGCGCCCACGTGACTATTGGCACCCTCATTCTGTTCGTGATGCTGATGCGCATCCTCAAGGGGCATTTCAATGCCGAGCACCAGTTCGGCTTCGAGGCGGCCAGTTGGTATTGGCACTTTGTGGACGTGGTGTGGATCGGGCTGTTTTTCTTCGTCTACGTGTTGTGAGACGGCTTACCACGGCGCATGAGAAACCAGTTGGCCGCTGAAAAAGCCCCAGGTGATCAAGGCCAGGGTGATCACGGCCAGCACCACACGCACGGTCAGGGCGTTGACGAGGCGGTTGGAGTTGCCCTCGTCCTTGACCAGAAAGAACAAGCCACTGAACAGGCTCACGACGGTCGCGATCAGCATCAGGGCAATAGCGGCTTTGAGCATGGTCGGGCTCCACGGGGATGGGCGGGCAATGAAAACAAGTATAGCCAGCGCCGCAAAACGCTTTCGTCCAGGGATCGCACCCACCTTAGTGGTGCTGGTGCTGCTGCCCCTGATGGTGGGGTTGGGGTTCTGGCAACTGTCGCGCGGCCATGAAAAGCAGCGGCTGGTGGATAGTTATGCCGAGCGGCGCGCAGCGGAGCCGGTCAGCAGTGCGCAACTCAATGATATGGCCGACCCGGCCTTTCGCCGCGTGCGCCTGCGTGGGCAGTTGGATGCCGAGCACAGCGTGTTTCTCGATAACCGCATGCGCGACGGCAAGGCCGGCGTAGAGCTGCTGCAACCCTTCCACGATCAGGCCAGCGGCCTGTGGCTGTTGCTGAATCGCGGCTGGCTGCCCTGGCCGGACCGGCGCACACCACCAGCCTTCAGCACCCCGGAGCAGCCCTTGAATCTGGATGCCTGGGTCTACGTCGCCCCTGGCGAAACCTTCCAACTGCACGCCGACCCCGCCAGTGCGCAATGGCCACGCCTGCTGACGGCGCTGCACCCCGCCACGTTGTGGGCGGAGTTGGGGCGCAGCGGTTTCGCCTACGAACTGCGCGCCGAACCCGGCCCCGGCACTTACGAAACCACCTGGCCCGTCGTGGCCATGGGCCCGGAAAAACACCTGGCGTATGCCGTGCAGTGGTTCGCCATGTCGCTAGCGTTGCTGGCGCTTTACCTCTACCTCGGATGGCACAACAAAAAGGAGAAGCCCCATGGGAGCGGCCATGAATCCACCCAACATGTCTGAGGTGCCTGATCGGCGCAAAGGCCGTTGGCAGTTGATCCTGATCCTGATGATGGTGATCGGCCCGATGGCGCTGGCCACCTTCATGTACAAGCTGCAGTTCTGGGTGCCGGACAGTCGCAGCTACCACGGCGAGATGATCGGCAACGGCCAGACCCGCGCCGACATTGGCGTGCCGGCCGATGAGCAGCGCTGGCAACTGCTGGTCACCGCGCCCGCCGCGTGTGCCGCCGATTGCCAGCAACTGGTCTACCTCGCACGCCAATTGCAGATTGGCCTGGGGCGCGACGCTTCCCGTGCCAGCCATGCCTTGGCCAGTGCGCAGCCGCTGGGCAGCGACTATGACGCCAAGCTCAAGGCCGAGTACCCGCAACTGCAACGCTACCCGCTGGACTTGTCGACCTTCAGTAAAAATGCCGCTGCGCCGGGCGATGCGCAGCTGTGGATCGTCGACCCCCACGGCAACCTGGTGCTGCGCTACGACGCCAGGGTCAACGGCAAGGACTTGCTCAACGACCTGCGCCATCTGCTGAAACTGTCGAACATCGGATAGGGGCATCGTCATGGCCAAACCTGGATTTCGCCTCGCGTTGTTTGCGACCTTGCTGGCGCTGATTGTCGTGCTGCTGGGGGCGTATACCCGCCTGACCCACGCCGGCCTGGGGTGCCCGGATTGGCCCGGCTGCTACGGCTTTATCAGCGTGCCCAACACCGAGGCTCAACTGGCCCATGCCGAGCTGCATTTCCCCGATACACCGGTAGAGGCCGACAAGGGCTGGGCCGAGATGACGCATCGCTACTTCGCCGGCACCTTGGGCTTGTTGATTGTGTTGCTGGCGGCGCGCTCGTGGAGCCATCGGCGCAATCCGGGCCAGCCGGTGAAACTGCCGCTGTTCGTGCTGGCGGTGGTATTCGCCCAGGCCGCATTTGGCATGTGGACGGTGACGTTGAAGCTGTGGCCGCAGGTGGTGACGGGGCATCTGTTGGGTGGCTTTGCGACGTTGAGCCTGCTGTTCCTGCTGACCTTGCGCTTGTCTGGCGTATTGCCGGCCTTGATCGTGCCCAAGCGCCTGCAATATTGGGCGACGGCAGGCCTGGTGCTGGTGATCAGCCAGATAGCCCTGGGCGGCTGGGTCAGTTCGAACTATGCGGCGGTGGCCTGTATCGATTTGCCGACCTGTCATGGCGAGTGGTGGCCGGCAGCCGATTTTGCCAATGGCTTCCATCTCACCCAACACATCGGCCCCAATTACCTCGGTGGGCAGTTGGACAGCGAAGCGCGCACCGCCATCCACCTGACCCACCGCATCGGCGCCGTCGTTGTCAGCCTGGTGCTGGTGGGCCTTGCCTGGCAATTGCGCGCGGTCGGCATGACGCGGTTGGCCGGCTTGCTGCTGATCGCCCTGGCGGCGCAAATCTGCCTGGGCCTGAGCAATGTGTATTTCCATCTGCCGCTGCCGGTTGCAGTGGGGCATAACGCGGGCGGTGCGGCGTTGTTGCTGGCGCTGGTACTGGTCAACTACCACGCCCGCACCAGCCTGGTCCGGGTGCGCAACCAGCTGCCGTTTGGCTGGCGCTTTATCCCGCGCAAGCATGTGTCGGGCCTCGTTACCCTTAAAGGAGAGATGCCATGGCGACCTTGATCGGCGCGCGTCACGGCCAGGCCATCTGGCGTGATTATCTGGAGCTGACCAAGCCGAAGGTGGTGGTGCTGATGCTCATCACCTCGCTGGTGGGGATGTTCCTGGCGACCCGCGCCGGTGTGCCGTGGACCGTACTGGTGTTTGGCAACCTGGGGATTGCCCTGTGTGCCGGTGGCGCGGCGGCGGTGAATCATGTGGTGGATCGGCGGATCGATGCGGTGATGGCGCGCACCCACAAGCGGCCGTTGGCGCAAGGCCGTGTGTCGCCGCTGGCGGCGCTGGCCTTTGCTTTGTTTCTGGCTGTTGCAGGGTTGGCTCTGCTGCTGGCGTTTACCAACCCTCTGGCGGCTTGGCTGACGCTGGCCTCGCTGCTCGGCTATGCAGTGATCTACACCGGCTTTCTCAAGCGTGCGACCCCGCAGAATATTGTCATCGGCGGCTTGGCCGGGGCTGCGCCGCCTCTGTTGGGCTGGGTCGCCGTGACCGGGCATATCAGCGCCGAGCCCCTGCTGTTGGTGCTGATCATCTTCGCCTGGACCCCGCCACACTTCTGGGCCTTGGCCATCCATCGCAAGGAAGAATACGCCAAGGCCGATATCCCGATGCTGCCGGTGACCCACGGCGAGCACTACACCAAGGTGCACATCCTGCTCTACACCTTCGCCCTGCTGGCGGTGAGCCTGATGCCCTACGTGATCCACATGAGCGGCCTGCTGTACCTCGGCTGCGCCCTGGTATTGGGCGGGCGCTTTCTGCAATGGGCCTGGGTGTTGTACCGTGGCGGTCGGCCGCACGCGGCGATCAACACCTTCAAGTACTCTATCTGGTACTTGCTGCTGCTGTTTATCGCCCTGCTCGTAGACCACTACCTACTGTTGAACCTATGACTCGAACTCAAAAGACTGTCTTCATCCTAGTGGCCCTGGTGGCATTGATCATGGGCCTGACCGTTAACAAAGTGCTCTCGGGCAAGGGCCAGGGCGACCCCACTGCCTTGATCGACGCCGGCATCATCCTGCTGCCGCAAAGTCGTCAACTGCCGCCGGTGACCATGACCAACCAGGACGGCCAGCCAGTGCTGGTCAATGAATTGAAAGGCAAGTGGAGCCTGTTGTTCTTCGGCTACACCTTCTGCCCGGACATCTGCCCGACTACCCTCGCCCAGCTGCGCCAGATCAAGAGCGAGCTGCCTAAAGAGGCTGTGGATAAGTTGCAGGTGATTTTGGTCAGTGTGGACCCGAACCGCGATACGTCGACCCAGCTCAAGCAGTACCTGGGCTACTTCGACCCGCAGTTCCAGGGCCTGACGGGCGCGAATGTGGAGGAGGTGCAGAAGGTCTCGAATGCGGTGAGCATCCCGTTTATTCCGGCGGACACCAGTAAGCCGAACTACACCGTCGACCACAGCGGCAACCTGGCGCTGATCGGGCCGGATGGAACGCAGCGTGGGTTTATTCGTGCGCCGCTGAACAACCAGAAGCTGGTGGCGCAGTTGCCAGCGTTGCTGCAGCGTCAATAACAGGCGACACATAACAAATGTGGGAGGGGGCTTGCCCCCGATAGCAGTGGGTCAGCCACCAAAGCAGTGACTGACACTCAGCAATCGGGGGCAAGCCCCCTCCCACATTTTTTGATCTCCAGTACTTGGGAGATCGGGTTACATCAGAACGCCGGCTTGATCGCGCCTTTGTACTTCTCTTCGATGAATTGCTTCACTTCAGGCGTGTGCAGGGCTGCAACCAGCTTCTTCACGGCGTCCGAGTCCTTGTTGTCTTCGCGGGTCACCAGGATGTTCACGTAAGGCGAGTCGCTGCCCTCGATCACCAGCGCATCCTTGGACGGGTCCAGCTTGGCTTCCAGCGCGTAGTTGGTGTTGATCAGCGCCAAGTCGACCTGGGTCAGTACGCGCGGCAGGGTAGCGGCTTCCAGCTCGCGGAATTTCAGGCCTTTAGGGTTGGCGGTGATGTCCTTGATGGTCGACAGGATATTGGTCGGGTCCTTCAAGGTGATCAGGCCGTTCTTGGCCAGCAGCAACAGTGCGCGACCACCGTTGGTGGCGTCGTTGGGGATCACCACGTTGGCACCGCTAGGCAGCTCGTCCAGCTTCTTGTACTTGCTGGAGTACGCGCCCAGAGGCTCCAGGTGCACCGCGCCAACGCTCACCAGGTGAGTGCCCTTGGCTTTATTGAATTCATCCAGGTACGGCTGGTGTTGGAAGAAGTTGGCGTCCAGGCGCTTTTCCGCGACCTGTACGTTCGGCTGCACGTAGTCGGTGAAGACTTTGACCTGCAGGTCCACGCCTTCTTTGGCGAGGGCAGGCTTCACGAATTCGAGGATTTCCGAGTGTGGGACCGGCGAAGCGGCGACCGTGATGGTCTCGGCGTGGGCGGAAAACGCGGCAACGGCGGCGAAAGCAACCAGTAGTTTTTTCATCCAACAAGCTCCTTGTTCGGGCATGTGCCGGCATGTCACCGGCAATGGCCGTTATTTTCGAGAAAAGTGCACCACCAGCTTGTCGCCGACGGTTTGCAGAATTTGCACCAGGATCAACAGCATCACCACTGTGACCACCATCACGTCAGTCTGGAAACGCTGGTAACCGAAACGGATCGCCAGGTCGCCCAGGCCACCGGCACCCACCACACCGGCCATGGCCGTGTAGGACACCAGTGTAATCGCCGTCACCGTGATCGCCGCGAAAATGCCCGGGCGGGCTTCGGGCAGCAAGGCGTTGGTGATGATCTGGCGCGTGCTGGCGCCCATGGACTGGGTGGCTTCGATGATGCCGCGGTCCACTTCGCGCAGCGCGGTTTCCACCAGGCGTGCAAAGAACGGGGTCGCGCCCACCACCAGTGGCGGAATCGCACCGGCCACGCCCAGCGAAGTGCCGGTGATCAGCACGGTGAACGGGATCATCACGATCAGCAGGATGATGAACGGCAGCGAGCGCAGGATATTCACGATCAGCGACAGCAGCGCGTACAGGCCTTTCTGTTCGAACAGTTGGCGCGGGCTGGTCAGGAACAGCAGCACGCCCAGGGGCAGGCCCAGCACCACGGTGAAGAACAGCGAGCCGAACAGCATGGTCATGGTGTCGCCGGTGGCCAGCCAGATTTCGGACCAGTCGATATTGGCGAAGAAACTCAACAGGACGTCCATTAGCGCAGGATCTCCATGTGGACATCAGCGGCGGTGAAGCGCGCAAACGCGGCTTCCATGTCGCCACCGGTGACGGCGAGGGTCAATTGCCCGTAAGGGATGTCTTTGATGCGGTCGATACGACCGGCGAGGATGCTGTAGTCCACGCCTGTTTCGCGGGCGACGGTGCCCAGCAGCGGCGCGTAGGTCGCTTCGCCCTGGAACGTCAGGCGCACGATACGGCCTGGCACGTGGGCGAAGTCGTCGCGCTGCTCGTTTTCGTCGACCTGCTCGGACTCTTGCACGAAGCGCTTGGTCGTCGCGTGCTTGGGGTGCAGGAACACATCGGCCACCGAGCCTTGCTCGACGATCACGCCAGCGTCCATCACCGCCACCTGGTCGCAGACGCGGCGGATCACGTCCATTTCATGGGTGATCAGCACGATGGTGAGCTTCAACTCGCGGTTGATCTCGGCCAGCAGTTGCAATACCGAGGCGGTGGTCTGCGGGTCAAGGGCGCTGGTGGCTTCGTCGCACAGCAGGATCTTTGGTTTGGTCGCCAGGGCGCGGGCGATGCCGACGCGTTGTTTCTGGCCACCGGACAACTGCGCCGGATACTTTTTGGCGTGGTCCGACAGGCCGACGCGGGCGAGCAGTTCTGCGACGCGCAGGTCGATGTCCTTGCGCGACAGTTCGCCGGCCAGGGTCAGCGGCAGTGCCACGTTGTCGGCCACGGTCTTGGAGGCCAGCAGGTTGAAGTGCTGGAAGATCATCCCGACCTGCTGACGGAAGCGGCGCAGACCGTTGGCGTCCAGGGCGGTGACTTCTTCGCCGTCTACCGTGATCTTGCCACCGCTCGGTTCCTCGAGGCGGTTGATCAGGCGCAGCAGGGTGCTTTTACCCGCACCGGAGTGGCCGATCAGGCCGAACACCTGGCCGTTTGCAACACTCAGGTTGGTGGCGTGCAGTGCGGGAATATCCCTACCGGCGACGCGGTAGGTTTTATGGACGTTTTGAAACTCGATCACGTAGCGAACCTTGTGGGGCGCATGGAAAAGGGATCAGCGGTTAGCCGGGCGCGCATTTTAGCCTGTCCGTATAGCGTTTCTTAGCATTTATTTCGCATTCAACCAGCGATTTGGCAATAACGCGATCAAAGGTCATAAAAAAGGAACGGCCCAAAACCCCATCAGTCACTACTTAAGCAATGCGATTCCCGGGTGCCGTGCCTGGGTCTGAATAAGGAGTTTTGACTGATGAGTACGAAAAAGCCAAAGAGCGAACTCGCAGGGACCGACACCCTGGACCGTAAGAACACCAATGCCAAGCTAGAGTCTTTGGAAGAATTCCGCTCCGACGCTACCGGCCAGGCCCTGCGTACCAACCAGGGTGTGAAGATCTCCGACAACCAGAACAGCTTGAAGGTCGGCGCACGCGGGCCGTCGCTGCTCGAAGATTTCATCATGCGTGAAAAAATCACGCACTTTGACCATGAGCGTATCCCGGAGCGCATCGTGCATGCCCGTGGTACTGGCGCCCATGGCTATTTTCAGACTTACGAGAACCATTCGGCGCTGACCAAGGCCGGGTTCCTGCGTAACCCTGGGCATAAAACGCCGGTCTTCACGCGTTTTTCCACCGTGCAAGGCCCGCGTGGTTCGGGTGACACCGTACGTGACGTGCGCGGTTTTGCCGTGAAGTTCTTCACCGAAGAAGGCAACTTCGATCTGGTGGGCAACAACATGCCGGTGTTTTTCATTCAGGACGCGATCAAGTTTCCTGACTTCGTGCACGCCGTGAAGCCCGAGCCGCACAATGAAATCCCTACAGGCGGCTCGGCGCACGATACGTTCTGGGACTTCGTCTCGTTGCAGCCTGAATCGGCGCACATGGTGATCTGGGCGATGTCTGACCGCGCCATTCCAAAAAGCCTGCGCAGCATGCAGGGTTTTGGCGTGCACACCTTCCGCCTAGTGAATGCCGAGGGAAAATCTAATTTCGTCAAATTCCACTGGCGCCCTACAGCCGGTACCTGCTCGCTGGTGTGGGACGAAGCGCAGAAGCTCGCCGGTAAAGATACCGACTACCATCGCCGCGACCTCTGGGAAGCCATTGAGATGGGCGACTACCCCGAGTGGGAATTGGGTGTGCAGGTGATTCCCGAGGACAAGGAGCATGCGTTCGACTTCGACATCCTCGACCCGACTAAGCTGATCCCTGAGGAACTGGTGCCGATTACGCCGCTGGGCAAGATGGTGCTCAACCGCAACCCGGACAACTTCTTCGCTGAAGTCGAGCAGGTGGCGTTCTGCCCAGGCCATATCGTGCCGGGTATCGACTTCTCCAATGACCCACTGCTGCAAGGTCGGTTGTTTTCCTACACCGATACGCAAATCAGCCGACTCGGCGGGCCGAATTTTCACCAGTTGCCGATCAACCAGCCTGTGACGCCGCTGCATAACAACCAGCGCGATGCCATGCACCGCAGCACCATCGATAAAGGGCGCGCCGCTTATGAGCCGAACTCCATCGATGGCGGCTGGCCGAAAGAAACCCCACCGGCTGCGCAGGATGGCGGTTTTGAGTCCTACCCTGAGCGTATCGACGCGCACAAGATCCGTGAGCGCAGCGAGTCGTTCGGCGATCACTTCTCCCAGGCGCGTCTGTTCTTCCACAGCATGAGCAAGCACGAGCAGGAGCACATCATTGCTGCCTACAGCTTTGAGCTGGGCAAGGTCGAGCGCGAGTTTATCCGTGCGCGTCAGGTCAACGAGATCCTGGCTAATATCGACCTTGAACTGGCCAAACGCGTGGCGCAGAACCTGGGGCTGCCCGCGCCGACCAAAGGCACGGTGCCGGTACGTAAAACCCAGCCGGAGCGTTCGCCTGCGCTGAGCCAGGCGAATTTGCTGCCGGGCGATATCAAGACCCGCAAGGTGGCGATCCTGGCAGCCAACGGGGTGGACGGGGCGGCGATTGCTGCATTGAAGAAGGCGCTGCAGGCCGAAGGTGCGCATGCCAAGCTGCTGGGGCCGACCTCGGCGCCGGTGAAGACGGCCGATGGCAAGAGCCTGCCGGTGGATGCATCGATGGAAGGCCTGCCGTCGGTTGCGTTTGATGCAGTGTTCATCCCTGGCGGGAAAGATTCGGTGAAGGCGCTGAGTGGCGATGGGGTGGCGCTGCATTACGTGCTGGAGGCGTACAAGCACCTGAAGGCGATTGCCGTGGCCAGTGATGCCAAGCCTCTGTTGGATCTGCTGAAGCTTGAGGCGGATGCGGGGTTGATCGTGGGCGCGGACGCTAAGGCGTTCAAGGCGTTCTTTGCCGCGATTGGGCAGCATCGGGTGTGGGATCGTGAGGCGAAGGCCAAGGCGATTCCGGCTTAAGTCTTTGGTTGTTTGTTAGATTGTCATCGGGGGCAAGCCCCCTCCCACATTTTGAGCTGTGAATACATTAAAAGTGTGGGAGGGGGCTTTCCCCCGATGGTTTTATTCCGCCTTGCGCGGAATCAGCACAACCTGCGCCGGAATCTTCTTCAGAATCTGCCGGTGAATCTTCAGGTCATACCCCGAATCAATTCGCTTCACCCGTTTGGTCAGCAACGTGGCCAGCCATGGGTAATCCTCTGTGCGCGGCGCCTGGATGCTTACATCGCACTGGTAATTCACCACGTCGGTGGCAATGGCATCCAGCTGATGGCGCAGTTCTTCGATGTTGGTGAGGTTCAGTGCCACGGTGGTGCTGGGTGCCGTCGGGTCGATGACCTTGGCGGCGGGCTTGGCTTCGGCGGCTTTCAGGTCGGCTTCGGCTTTGTCCAGCTCGGCCTTGCGCGCATGGCTGATGGCGCTGTTGACCCCACCGGTCAGCGCGGGTGCCTTGGGCATCAGGGCGCGGGCACGGCTAAGGGCGGTCGCGGCGGCGTTTACATCACCCTTTTGCAGCACGATCTGGCTGCGTTGCAAGTAGGCTTCGGCCAATTGCCGCTGGTAGGTTTCCAGCGTTGGGTCGTTGGGCGATTGGGCTTGCAGCGCCGCCAATTGGTCCTCGGCAGTGGCAAGCTCGCTGCTGACCAGGTTTTGCTCCAGCTGTGCGATGGCCGCAGCGCGTGCGTCCGGGGCCTCTGGGACGGCGGGCGGTGTGCTTTGACAGGCGCCCAGCAGCAGGGAAAATGCGGCAAGGAGCAGATAACGGGAGGTGAACGGCTTCATTCCTGCGACTCTCTATTTGCGCAAAAAGCGAGCAAGTCTACACCCCTCGACGGGGCAGGACAAAACTCAGCAGAAACAGGGCGGCGGCCGTGACCACAATCGACGGCCCGGCCGGCGTGTCCTTGAACCAGGACAACGCCAGGCCCCCGCACACAGCGAGCATCCCCAGCAGGCTGGCGCCCACCGCCATCTGCTCCGGTGAGCGGGCGTGGCGCTGGGCAGCGGCCGCGGGAATGATCAGCAGCGACGTGATCAACAATACGCCGACAATCTTCATCGCGACAGCGATCACCACGGCGATCAACAACATCAGGGCCATGCGCAGGGCCGGCACGGGCAAGCCTTCTACCGTAGCCAGTTCTTCATGCACGGTAATCGCCAGCAGCGGGCGCCACAGGGCGACCAGCAGCACCAGTACAGCCGCGCTGCCGCCGAGGATCCAGGCAAGGTCGCCGGGGCTGATCGCCAGCAGGTCGCCGAACAGGTAGGCCATCAAGTCGATGCGCACTTCATGCATGAAGCTCAGCACCACCAGGCCCAGGGACAGGGTGCTTGGCGCCAGGATGCCGAGCAAGGTGTCGGAGGCCAGGGGCTGGCGCTGTTGCAGGGTCACCAGCAGTACCGCCAACAACAGGCAGCCGACTGTCACGGCGATGGTCGGGCTGACATCCAACAGAAAGCCCAGGGCCACGCCCAGCAACGCGGCGTGCGACAAGGTGTCGCCAAAATAGGCCATGCGCCGCCAGACCACAAACGAGCCCAATGGGCCCGCCACCAACGCCAAAGCCAAGCCTGCCAGCAGGGCGTAGAGCAGAAAATCAGCCATGCTTGCAGCTATCTCCATGAACGTGGGTGTGAGGGGCGGCGGGGTCATCGACGACGGCGCCGTGCAGATCGTGGGCGTGGTCATGATGATGGTGGTAGATCGCCAGGCTCTGGGCGTTCTTGCCGAACAGCTCGACGAACGCCGGGTCGCCGCTGACCTGTTCCGGATGGCCCGAGCAGCACACGTGGCGGTTGAGGCACACCACCTGATCGGTGGTGCTCATCACCAGGTGCAAATCGTGGGACACCATCAGCACACCGCAACCATGACGGTCGCGCAGGCGGGTGATGAGGCTGTACAGCTCGGCCTGGCCGGCGACGTCGACGCCCTGCACGGGCTCATCCAGCACCAGCAACTCCGGCTCGCGCAGCAGGGCGCGCGCCAGCAGCACGCGCTGCATTTCGCCGCCGGAAATGCTTTGCACTGGGCTGTCGATCACCTGTTCGGCACCGACTTCCTTGAGCGCAGCCTGGGCGCGTGCACGGTCCACGCCAGGCACCAGGCGCAGGAAACGCAGGACGGACAATGGCAGGGTCGGATCCACATGCAGTTTCTGCGGCATGTAGCCAACACGCAGCCTGGGCTTGCGCCACACACTGCCGGTGTCGGGCTTGAGCAGGCCCAGCACGGCGCGCACCAGGGTGGTCTTGCCGGCGCCGTTGGGGCCGATCAGGGTAACGATCTGCCCCGGTTCCACGCTCAGTGCGATGTTATCCAGCACGTTTTGCCCGGCGAACGTGACCCCGACCTGTTCCAGGCGGATTAACGCGTTGCTCATCAAGCCCCCTGGCAGCCCGAGCACAGGCCGACCACTTCGACCGTTTGCCCTTCGACCCGGAAGCCGACCTCGGCAGAACTTTTGATGATGGCGTCGCTGATGCTTTTTTGTTCAAGCTCGATGGCGGCGTGGCACTCGCGGCAGATCAGGAACTGGCCCTGGTGTGCGTGTTCCGGGTGGCTGCAGCCGACGAAGGCGTTCAGCGAGGCGATTCGGTGCACCAGGCCGTTTTCCAGCAGGAAATCCAGCGCGCGGTACACGGTAGGCGGCGCGGCGCGGCGGCCGTCCTGCTCGCTGAGCACGCCGAGAATGTCGTAGGCGCCCAGCGGCTTGTGGCTCTGCCACACCAATTCCAGCACGCGGCGACGCAGTGCGGTCAGGCGCAGACCCTTCTGTGTGCACAGGGTGTCGGCCTCCGACAGCGCGGTATGCACGCAGTGAGAGTGGTCGTGGGGACGGCTGGCAAGCGGTGTTTTAGGCATGAGCGGCGACAGATATTTGATAGAGACGTTATTATGTTACCCGTTCCTACGCCATTGAGTGGTCATCGTGTCCCGACTTTTTCCCGTTTTTGTCGTATTTGTCACCAGTTTGTTCATTACTGGCGCCGCTCAGGCCGAGGTCAAGGTGTTGACCAGCATCAAGCCGTTGCAGTTGATCGCAGCGGCTGTACAGGACGGTGTGGCGGTTCCGGAGGTGCTGTTGCCACCCGGCGCGTCGCCGCATAACTATGCGTTGCGTCCATCCGACGTACGGCGTGTGCAGTCGGTTGACCTGCTGTACTGGATCGGCCCGGATATGGAGAGTTTCCTGCCCCGTGTGCTGAAAGGTCGTGCGGCTGCAACTGTGGCGGTGCAGGATCTGCCGGACATGAAGTTGCGTCGTTTTGCCGAAGATAGCCACTCACACGCCGATGAAGCCGACGAGCATGATCACGATCACCGCCCAGGCAGCCTCGATGCGCACTTGTGGCTGTCTACCGTCAACGCACGTGTGATTGCTGCGCGCATGGCGACTGACCTGGCCGCCGCCGACCCCGCCAACGCCGCGCGTTACCAGAGCAACGTGAAGGCCTTCGACGAGCGCCTGGATGCCCTGGATGCTCGCCTGAAAGCCCGCCTTGCGCCGATCGATGGCAAGCCTTACTTCGTGTTCCACGAAGCCTTCGATTACTTCGAAGACGCTTATGGGCTCAAGCATGCCGGTGTGTTCAGCGTGGCAGCTGAGGTCCAGCCGGGCGCCCAGCATGTGGCGGCGATGCGCACCCGTTTGCAGGAAGTGGGCAAGACGTGTGTGTTCAGTGAACCGCCATTGCGTCCGCGCCTGGCTGAAACGCTGGTGGCCGGGTTACCGGTGAAGTTGGCGGAGTTGGATGCGTTGGGTGGTTACACCCCGGCTACCGCTCAAGGCTACGAGCAAGTGCTGGATAAGTTGGGCAACGATCTGGCGGGTTGCCTGGAATCACTCTGATAGCCAATGAAGACCAAATGTGGGAGGGGGCAAGCCCCCCTCCCACATTTTTTGATCTCACCGGTCTTTTAGAGGGCAAATGGCAGTTGCACGCTGACCTGCTGACGCTGCACCAGCCGATGCTCGAACTCCGCCGGGTCATGGATCAACACATCCTGCCCGGCAAACGACTCAGCGGCGATCAGGCGTGACAGCCAGAACCGCACACAGGCCACGCGCAACATCGTCGGCCACAGTTCTGCCTCTTTCGCGGTAAACGGCCGCAGCCCCGCATACGCCCCCAGCAATGCCCGGGCGCGTTGCCCATCGATCACGCCATCGGCGTCCGAGCACCAGTCATTCAGGGCGATTGCCACGTCGTACAACATCGGGCCGGAGCAGGCGTTGTAGAAGTCGATCAGGCCGGTGAGGTGCGTGCCTTCGAACATTGCGTTGTCGCGGAACAGGTCGGCGTGCACATTGGCGCGCGGCAGGGCGAGGATCTCGGCCTTGTGCGCTGCGATCTCGGTCAGGGCATCTTGCAGCAGGCGCTGCTGTGCGGCGTTCAGGTGCGAAATCAGTTGCGCACCTTCACTGAGCATCCAGTCCAGGCCGCGATCGGTCTTGCGTTCGAGGACTTTCTCGCCCTGCGTGGCCAGGTGCAGATGGCCCAGCAGGTCGCCGACCTGGGCGCAGTGCTGAGCGTTGGCATCCTTGATGTGCTTGCCGGCCAGACGCGGTTGCAGCAGCGCCGGTTTGCCTTTGAGTTCGCGCAAGGCTACGCCGTCGGTGGTGCGCAGGGCGTAAGGCACCGGCAGGTCGGCGTCGTGGAGCACGTCGAGCAGTTCGATGAAGAACGGCATTTCCGCAACCGGGCCGCGCTCGACCAGGGTAAGGACGAACTCACCCTGCTCCAGGCTGACAAAAAAATTGGTGTTTTCGCTACCGGCGGCAATCCCCTGGAAGTCGATCAGGCGGCCGAGGCGGTAAGGGGCAAGAAAGGTTTCCAGCTCGGGCCGAGCCAGGGGGGTGAACACAGACATGGTTAAAACTGCCAGTACGGGCGCCGCGGTGCGCGGCGCCAATTGAAGTTAAGAAATCATTTCCATTCGAAGATCTTCCATGACGGGATCAGCATATCCGGCTGGTCAGAACGGATGAAGTTCGCATCGGTTCCGTCCGCACGCACCAGGAAATACGGCGGTGCGCCTTTTACAGTCACCTTGATCGCGTACAGGAAACCGTTTTGGCGATATTCCTGGATAGTTCTGTCGCCTTCCGTGCGAATGGTCACTTCCGGATCACCCGAAGGCGCGCTGTCCGCCGCCATGGCAGCCATCGGAGTGAGTGCAATCAAGCCAGTCAACAGCAGGCGATTGAATGTACGCATGATAACCTTGTCCCTTTGTCGTCATTGGTCCGGCTATTCTAGCGCCTGACCCGCCGAAAAGGTTGATTCTGCTCATGAGCCAAGCACCCCTCGTCCTGGTGGACGGTTCTTCCTATCTGTACCGCGCCTTCCATGCGTTGCCACCGCTGACCACCTCTAAAGGCCTGCCTACCGGCGCGGTCAAGGGCGTGTTGAACATGCTCAAGAGCCTGCGCAAGCAGTACCCGGGTAGCCCCTTCGCGGTGGTGTTCGACGCCAAGGGTGGGACCTTTCGCGATGATATGTACGCCGAATACAAGGCCAACCGCCCGAGCATGCCCGATGACATGCGCGTGCAAATCGAGCCGTTGCACCAGAGTGTGATCGCACTGGGCTTCCCGTTGCTGTGCGTCGAAGGCGTCGAGGCCGATGACGTGATCGGCACCCTGGCGCGCAGCAGTGCGGCGGCTGACCGCCCGGTGGTGATCTCCACCGGCGACAAGGACATGGCGCAACTGGTCGACGGGCACATTACCTTGGTCAACACCATGACCGGTAGCGCGATGGACATCGAGGGCGTGAAGGAGAAATTCGGTGTCGCTCCCGAGCAGATCATCGACTATCTGGCGCTGATGGGCGATTCGTCCGACAACATACCGGGCGTTCCGGGCATTGGCCCGAAGACTGCTTCCGGCTTGCTGGTCGGCGTGAACGGCGGCATCAAAGAGCTTTATGAGCAGCTGGATATCGTGCCGACCTTGCCTATCCGTGGCGCCAAGACGCTGCCGGCCAAGCTGGAAGAGCATCGGGAGAGTGCTTTTCTTTCCTACCAGTTGGCGACGATCAAGTGTGATGTGCCGTTGGATGTTGGCCTGGATGATCTGCACCTGACCGAGCCGGATCGCGAGAAGCTGCTGGAGTTGTACACGTTGCTGGAGTTCAAGAGCTGGATTGATGAGATCCAGCGCGACGCCAAGCGTTTGGAGCTCAAGGCTGCGCCGGTTGCCGAGGAAGCTGTTGAGGCGGCAGCACCGGCAGAGACCCTCTACACCACCATCCTCGACCAGGCGACGTTCGACATCTGGTTGAAGAAGCTCAACGACGCGAAGTTGTTCGCCTTCGACACCGAAACCACCGGTATCGATGCCCAGCAGGCGCAGTTGGTCGGCGTCTCCTTCGCTGTGCAGGCCCATGAGGCGGCCTACATCCCGCTGACCCATTCCTACATCGGCGCGCCGGAGCAGTTGGACCGCGACACTGTGCTGCTGGCCCTGAAACCGCTGCTGGAAGACCCGACCAAGCTCAAGGTCGGTCAGCACGCCAAGTTCGACATGAACATCCTGGCCAACTGCGCCATCGGTGGCGACCCGGCGCAGGGCATCACCGTGCGCGGCATCGCGTTCGACACCATGCTTGAATCCTATGTGCTGAACTCCACGGCAACCCGCCATGACATGGACAGCCTGGCCAAGAAGTACCTGGACTACGACACCGTCGCCTTCCAGGACATCGCCGGCAGGGGCGCCAAGCAGTTGACCTTCGACCAGATCGCCCTGGAGCAGGCCGGCCCTTATGCGGCCGAAGATGCCGATGTGACCTTGCGTCTGCACCAGGCGTTGTTTGCACAGCTGACGGCCATCCCGAGCCTGGCGAGTGTACTCACGGATATCGAGATTCCATTGGTATCGGTGTTGGCCCGTATCGAGCGTCAGGGTGCGCTGGTGGACAAGGACCTGCTAGGTGTCCAGAGCATCGAGCTGGGCAACAAGATGGTCGAGCTGGAGCGTCAGGCGTTCGAGATTGCCGGTGAAGAATTCAACCTGGGCTCGCCCAAGCAGCTCGGCGCGATTCTTTACGAAAAACTCGGCCTGCCGGTACTGAAAAAAACCGGCAAGGGCCAGGCGTCCACCGCCGAAGAAGTGCTGGCCAAGTTGGCTGAAGATGACTACCCGTTGCCCAAGGTGCTGATGCAGTACCGCAGCATGAGCAAGCTGAAAAGCACCTACACCGACCGCCTGCCGGAACAGATCAACCCGCGCACAGGGCGTATCCACACCTCCTATCACCAGGCGGTGGCGGCGACCGGCCGCTTGTCTTCCAGTGATCCGAATCTGCAAAACATCCCGGTGCGCACCGCCGAAGGGCGGCGGATTCGCCAGGCGTTTGTCGCGCCCAACGGCTATAAGCTGCTGGCGGCGGACTATTCGCAGATCGAGCTGAGGATCATGGCGCACCTGTCCAAGGACGAAGGCTTGATGAACGCCTTTCGTCACAACCTGGACGTGCACACCGCCACGGCCGCCGAGGTGTTCAAGGTTGAGCTGGGCGAGGTCACGTCCGACCAGCGTCGCAGTGCCAAGGCGATCAACTTCGGTCTGATCTACGGCATGGGCGCGCAGAAGCTGGGCAAGGATATTGGCGTCGATACCAAGACGGCCAAGGCCTACATCGATGTGTATTTCGCCCGTTATCCCGGGGTTCGCGAGTACATGGAGCGCACCCGCGCCCAGGCGGCAGACCAGGGTTACGTGGAAACCTTCTTCGGCCGCCGCCTGTACTTGCCCGACATCAACTCCAACAAGCCCCAGGAGCGCGCGGCCGCTGAGCGCACCGCGATCAACGCGCCGATGCAGGGCACTGCCGCAGATATCATCAAGAAAGCCATGGTGCTGGTGGACAACTGGCTGACGGATTCGGGCCTGGATGCCAAGGTGATCCTGCAGGTGCACGATGAATTGGTACTGGAGGTGCGTGAGGACTCGGTGGCGGAGGTCAGCGAGAAGATTCGCGAGCACATGAGTGCGGCTGCGAAGCTGGACGTACCGCTGCTGGTGGAAGTGGGTGTGGGCAATAACTGGGATGAAGCGCACTGATTTGCGGGCTCTGCCATCGCGTTGAGTGGTGGCAGAGTGCTTTAGTGCGGAAATCACTGTCGGTTATTTCAAATAGTTTTTCTGGCCTGCCGGAACTTAACCCGTGAACTGCTACTCAGAGTTACTGAATGGGTGGTGAAGCCCTTCAATGCTCCTATGTTGTGTTAAGTGTTGGCAGATATCTGGACCCCGCCCTAGCGGTCCGGAACTTGAACCCCGAACTTCCCCTCCCCATACGAAGTCCGGGGTTTTTTTTGCCTGCAGAAAAGTTATTCCGCGAGTTCCGCGCCCTTGTCCGCCAATTCCATCCAGCCAGCCAGCACGGTGTAAGCCTCTTCCAGGCCCATGCGCTTTGGTGCCGAGAACAGCTGGATAGTGATCGCGTCGCCCCAGCCTTTACGGATTTCGGACTGCACTTTGAGCAAGGTGTTCTTGGCCGCGCCGTAGGTGAGCTTGTCTGCCTTGGTCAACAGGATATGCATCGGCATGCCGCTGGCGACCGCCCAATCGAGCATCAACAGGTCGAAATCGGTCATCGGATGGCGGATGTCCATCATCAGAATCAAACCTTTCAAACTCTCCCGGCCACCCAGGTAAGCCTCTAGGTGACGCTGCCAGTGCAGCTTCAACGGGATAGGTACTTTTGCGTAACCGTAGCCCGGCAGGTCGACCAGACGCCGATCATCGTCTAGCTTGAAGAAATTGAGGAGTTGCGTGCGGCCCGGGGTTTTCGAGGTGCGCGCCAGGCTGGCGTGAGTCAGGGTGTTCAGTGCGCTGGACTTACCGGCGTTGGAACGACCGGCAAAGGCGACTTCAAAGCCTTCGTCATCGGGGCATTGGTCAACTTTGGCGGCGCTGAGCATGAACGTGGACTGTTGGCACAGGCCGAGGATGGGATTCTTGAGTTGCATGAGATTTCCGATGTGGGCGGTGCCGAGAAAGGGTGCGGCAAGCGGTGTCGTTTCCGTTTCAGTAGCGCCAGTATATAATGCCGCAGATTTTGTGTGTGCTTTGTCCCAGCGAAGGATGAAGTTCACGGGAGCGATAGACCTTTATTGCGCATTAGAACGCAAAACGCTCTCAAACCCTGAAATGGTCGACGTATGACCAGGTGGTTGCTCGCTATCGGTGTCCTGGTCCCGCTTTGCGGCGCTCAGGCTACACAGGATCCGGAAGCGGTGTACAACCGAGTTTGCGTGGCTTGCCATGCCGGCCAGTTGCCCAACGCCCCCAGACGGGGTGACCAGGCAGCCTGGGCGCCAAGACTGGCGCAGGGCATGGACACGCTGGTGCAACACGTGACCCAGGGTTTCAAGGCAATGCCGCCGCGTGGTTTGTGCATGGACTGCAGTACTGAGGATTACCAGGCCATCATTGAATTGATGGTGAGTAAACCCGGTAGATAACTCTTAAACCCCTTAGCCGTAGTTGGATTAGCTGATGAACAAACTGATCGTGAGTCTGCTGTTGACCTTGGGCATCACCGGTGTTGCCCATGCTGCAGGCGACGCTACAGCGGGCCAGGCGAAAGCCGCCGTATGTGGTGCTTGCCATGGACCGGATGGTAACAGCCCGGCGCCGAACTTCCCCAAACTGGCCGGCCAGGGCGAGCGTTACTTGACCAAGCAGATGCAGGATATCAAGTCCGGCAAGCGCACGGTCCTGGAAATGACCGGCTTGTTGACCAACCTCAGCGATCAGGACCTGGCAGACATCGCGGCGTATTTTGCCAGCCAGAAAGGCAGTGTGGGAGCTGCTGATCCGAAACTGGTGGCCCGCGGCGAGAAACTATTCCGCGGCGGTGACCTGGACAAAGGCCTGCCTGCCTGCACCGGCTGCCATTCGCCCAATGGCGCGGGCATCGCCGCTGCCGGCTTCCCGCACTTGAGTGGCCAGCACGCCACCTACATCGCCAAGCAGCTGACTGATTTCCGCAAGGAAGAGGCCGGGCGCACAAACGATGGCGACGCAGCGATCATGCGCACCATCGCGCGCAAGCTGAGTGACGAGGACATTGCGGCGGTCTCCAGCTACATCCAGGGCCTGCACTGAGGTGCACGCAACGTTAACACTCGATTAATCCCGTGATGCAAGCATAAAAAGGGTGGCCCAGGCCGCCCTTTTTTGTGGCCGGTGCCGTTACACTAACGAACTCATGCCCGCGTAGACCTGTCACAACAAAGGTCGCGTGAGGCGACTTTATTTGTCCAGGAGTAAAGCATGCGTAATCTGATCCTCAGCGCCGCTCTCGTCACTGCCAGCCTCTTCGGCATGACCGCACAAGCTGCCGACGTGCCGCTTGAAGCCGGTAAGACCTACGTTGAATTGGCCAACCCGGTTCCGGTTTCCGAGCCTGGCAAGATCGAAGTGGTGGAGCTGTTCTGGTATGGCTGCCCGCATTGCTACGCTTTTGAACCGACCATCAACCCATGGGTTGAAAAGCTGCCCAAGGACGTGAACTTCAAGCGCATCCCGGCCATGTTCGGCGGTCCATGGGATGCCCACGGCCAACTGTTCCTGACCCTGGAAGCCATGGGTGTGGAGCACAAGGTCCACAACGCGGTTTTCGACGCGATCCAGAAGCAAGGCAAGCGCCTGACCAAGCCTGACGAAATGGCTGACTTCGTGGCCACCCAGGGTGTCGACAAGGACAAGTTCCTGGCCACCTTCAACTCCTTCGCCATCCAGGGCCAGATCAAGCAGGCCAAGGAGCTGGCGCAGAAGTACGGTGTGCAAGGCGTTCCAACCATGATCGTCAACGGCAAGTACCGTTTCGACCTGGGCACTTCCGGTGGTCCTGAGCAGACCCTCAATGTGGCCGACCAACTGATCGCCAAAGAGCGCGCAGCCAAGTAAGGGGCCCGTCATGCGCCGCTGGGGTACCGAACGTGTGGTTGGCCTGCATGATCCGCAGGTCAACGAACATCACCTGGAGTCCACGGGCCTGCCGGCAGACAGTCGTCTGCGCCTGCTCAGCTTCAATATCCAGGTAGGCATCAGTACCGAGAAGTATCGGCATTACCTCACCCGTGGCTGGCAGCACCTGCTGCCCCACAACGGGCGTGCTGGCAACTTGCAAAAAATCGGCAACCTGCTGAACGACTTCGACCTGGTCGCCCTGCAGGAAGCTGATGGCGGCAGCATGCGCTCCGGCTATATCAACCAGGTGGAACACCTGGCCCAGCTGGGTGCCTTCCCCTACTGGTATCAGCAGCTCAACCGTAACCTCGGGCGCCTGGCGCAGCACAGCAATGGTGTGCTCAGTCGCTTGAAGCCCTCAGTCATCGAAGATCACCCGTTACCCGGACCCAAGGGGCGGGGTGCGATCCTCGTGCGCTTTGGCGAAGGCCCGGAGGCCTTGGTGGTCGTGATGATGCACCTGGCACTGGGTGCGCGTACTCGCACGATGCAACTGGCTTACATCCGCGAGCTTATTGGCAATTACAAACACCAGGTGCTGATGGGGGACATGAATACCCACGCCAGCGACCTGTTGCAGAATTCTCCGTTGCGCGACCTCGGGCTACTGGCACCGCAAGCTGAAGCCACGTTTCCCAGCTGGCGCCCGCAACGCTGTCTAGACCATATCCTGCTCAGTCCTACCCTCACACTCGAGAGCGTGCAGGTGCTGGCGCAGCCCATCTCCGATCACCTGCCGGTCGCGGTAGAGATTCGTCTGCCGGGTTCGCTCACGGCTGATGCATTACCCGCGTTGAGCCCAGGCCCCCGCGGACCCCTTGCATGAGCGACGACGCCCAGCGCTGGAAAGAGAAATACCTCAAGAGCATCGAGCAACAAGAGAAACTCGAACGTCGCTGGGCTGCCCGTCTCGACCTGCTGCGCCGTGGACTGGTGCGCAGCACGCTGGCGGCTGAGGGCACTGATCGCGCAGTCGACCAATGCATGAAGGAAATGCGCGACGTTGTCCGTACCGATGACATGGACGCCGCCCTCGCTGCCTTGCTGCCGCGCCTGGAAAAAGCTGTGCTGGACTCCGAGCAGCGCCGCGAAACCCGGGTCGACCAGATCAGCACCGCGCTGACGTCGCTGGTCACGCAACTACAGAAACTTCCGTTGCCCCGTGAGGTGGCCCGGCCGCTGAAGACGTTCGCCAAGCAGTTGGACGGCCGCGTCGGCCAGGCGCGAGAGATCCCGCTGTTGCTCAGCGAGTTGAGCGGCCTGCAAGGCCAGGCGCTGAACAACCTGGAGCCGGACGGCGAAGCTGCGCGACCAGGGCCTGGGCTTTTGCAGCGCCTGTTCGGTGCCAAGGAAGTTGCGAACGAGGCGGTGGCAGACGAATCGACACCCCGACCGGCCCCGCAGCCTGCGGCAGCCAAGCCAGTCGCTGTCGAGCCACAGCCGTCCGAGCAATCCGAGGAACTGACGCAAGCGTTGCGTGCCTTTGCGCCGCAGCCTCAAGAAACGGTCGCTCCTGTCATCGAGCCCGTAGCCCCCACCCAGGTGGTCGAGCCCTCCAGCGAAACCTCGGTCTATGAAGCCCCGCCTCAAGCCTTAGCGATTGAGACACCCGTTGCGCGTGTCGAGCCTAAGCCTCAAGTCGAAGAACCTGCAGCGGAAAGCGCCCTCGCCGCCTTCATCGAAACGCCTGAAGTGCAGGTCGAGACCCCGGATGAGACCACCATTGGCAGCTTGTCGCTCCCTCCAGTGCTGGAGGAGCCTGATCCTGACGAGCTGCAAGCGGATGGAGCCTATGCCCTGCCCGACTCACCGGAGCCGTCCTATAGCTCCGTGGCCAAGCACATCGAAGACACCCTGCTCGGCCTGCTCGAAGAACTCTCGTTACCCGAGCGTCACCGCCCCCAGGCCGAAGCCATGCGCGAGCGCCTGGCCCACGGCTTGAACTGGTACGAGCTGTTGCCGATCCTCGACGACCTGGCAGTCTTGATGCTGGCGATCACCGACAGCGGCCAGCATGAGTTCGAGGCTTACCTCAAGCAGTTAAACGAGCGCCTCGAGGCGTTCCAGGGCCACTTGCAAGTCGCCAGCGAGGGGCATGCCGACAGCCGCTCCGCCGCCCGTGAGCTGGACACGCAGATCCGCGAACAGGTCGATGGCCTGCAAAGCAGCGTGCAGGAAGCCGCCGACCTGGACAGCCTCAAGCACGTGTTGGAAAGCCATCTGGAGGGGCTGCTCGGCACCATGGATGAGCACCAGCAGCAGCGCGACCTGCGCGAGCAGGAGACGGCGGCGCGCCTGAAGGGCTTGGCTGAGCGGGTTGCCAATATGGAGCAAGAGGCCCAGGGCTATCGCGAGCACCTGGAGGTGCAGCGCCAGAAGGCGTTGATCGATCCGCTCACGGGCCTGCCCAATCGTGCCGCCTGGAGCGAGCGCCTCGATTATGAGGTGAACACCTGGCACCAGCGCGGCAATAACCTGTCGCTGGCGATGCTGGACCTGGATCACTTCAAGCGTATCAACGATGGTTACGGCCACCTCGCTGGCGACAAGGTGCTGAAGATCATCGCCAACGTGCTGCGCAAGCGCCTGCGCCCGACCGACTTTATCGCGCGCTTTGGGGGTGAAGAGTTTGTGTTGCTGATGCCCGACTCATCCCTGGCGGATGCCCTGGCCGTGGGCGAGGTGTTGCGTGCGGCGATTGAAGCGTGCCCGTTTCACTTCAAGGGCGAGCCGGTGACGATCACCGTGTCCATGGGCGTGGCGCAGTTCCAGCCGGGAGAGCGCAGTGACCTGGCGCTCAAGCGTGCCGACGAAGCGTTGTATCGGGCCAAGGCCGCCGGGCGAAACCAGGTGCAGGCCGCCTGAAAGATGTTCCATTTTGTGATTTGACCGCTGGCTCGCGATCGGTACGTTACACTGTTGCATTATCGTCTTCTGCGTAACGTCTACCGCCATGAAATCCTTGTACTTCGCTTTTGTGTTCATTCTGCTCGCAGGCTGTGCCAGCGGCCCTCGCCTGGACACCAGCCACCCCTCGGTGAACCACGACAACCGCATGCAGTTCGTAGTCGTGCATTACACCTCCACCAACCTTGAGCGCTCCCTGGCCTTGCTCACCCATGGTCAGGTCAGCAGCCATTACCTGATCGGCGACGACGCCTCGGCCACCATCTACAAGCTGGTGGACGAGAGCCAGCGCGCCTGGCATGCCGGGGAAAGCGAATGGATGGGCCGCACCTGGCTCAACTCCAGCTCGATTGGCATCGAGATCGTCAATCCTGGCTACAAGGACACACCTACGGGCCGCTTGTGGTACCCCTACTCAGAGGCGCAGGTGAAGTCCCTGGTGGTGTTGCTCAAGGACATCAGCAAGCGCAATGGTATCGACCCCAAGAACATTATTGGCCACAGCGATATTGCGCCGTTGCGCAAGCTTGATCCGGGCCCGTTGTTCCCCTGGAAGCGGCTGGCCGCCGAAGGGTTGGGCGTTTGGCCGGATGCCCAGGCCGTTGCGCGCTTCCAGGTGCAATACGCCGCCGAGCTGCCAAGCGTCACCTGGTTCCAGGAAGAACTGGCCCGCCTGGGCTACCAGACGCCGCAGACCGGCGAGTTGGATGTGGCCACGCGCCATGTGATCGCAGCGTTCCAGATGCATTTCCGGCCGTCGCTGTTTGATGGCACGCCAGATGCGGAAAGTGCCGCGATCCTGCGAGCGTTGAACCGAAGCTAGAGTGGCAACGCCATATAGAACTGAGTGCCCTGCCCTGGCCGCGAGTACACGCCCATGCGGCCGCCGTGCAATTGCACGATTTCCTTGCACAGCGCCAGCCCCAGGCCGGCGCCGCCTTTCTTGCGGCCCACCTGGACAAAGGGTTCGAAGATCCGTCCCTGCTGCCCATAGGCGATGCCTTCGCCGTTATCCTCGACGCTGACGATCACTCGCTCGCCATGGCGCCGTGCCTGCAGGCGTATCTGCCCGCCCGCGGGAGTGTGGCGCAGGGCGTTGCCCAGTAGATTGTCGAGCACCCGCTCCAGTTGGACTTGGTCCGCATATAGCCGAGGCAGGTCGGATTGGGCTTCCACCAGCAGTTCGATATTTTGCGCGTTGGCTGGCTCGGCGAAGCGTGCTCGGGCGTGTTCGAGCAGATCGGTGACGTCGCACGGCCCCAGCGTGAGTTTCTGCAGTCCATTCTGATAGCGCGAAAAGTTGAGCAGGTCGTTGATCAACTGCATCAAGCGCTGCATCTCTTCATTGACGGTATCCAGCAAGTCCGCTTCGCGGGACTCCGCCGGGAACTTCGCACGCTCGCGGAACAGCCCGAAGGCCATATGCATGCCGGTCACCGGCGTACGCAGCTCATGGGAGGCGCGCAATACGAACTCGCTGCGCACCCGCTCGAAGGCGCGTTGTTCGGTTACGTCGTGCAGCACCATCACTGCGCCAAGAATATGCCCCTGGGTATGGCTCACCGGGGTCAGGCTGTAGGTCAGCAGACGCAGTTCGCCCTCGACCTCCACTTCCAGGTCGTCCGGCGCGCGCTCCAGGTTGCCGCCGCGCAGCACCAGTTGCAGTTGTTCATCCAGCTCCGGACGCGACAAGGCTTCGCCCAGGCCTTGGCCGAGGCGCTCCTCGTCCCAACCCAGTTGGCGCTGGGCCACAGGGTTGAGGTGCTCCAGGCGACCTTGGCGGTCAATCATCAGTAAGCCATCGTCGATGCTGTCGAGCACGGCCTGCAGGCGCTGCTGGCCGGCCAGCAGTTCATCGACATTGGTCGCCTGATGCTGGCGCAGCGCCTCGGCCATGATGCCGAAGCGGCGGGTCAGCTGGTTCATTTCCGCTGCCGAGGAGATCGGCAGCGTTACCTCAAAATCCCCTTGTCCGATTTTATCTGCCGCTTTGGCCAGTGCTTCGATTGGTCCACCAAAACGCCGGGCGATGCCATGGGCCGTCACAAATCCGATGATCAGTACAGCAAGCCCCACCAACCCCAGCAAACCGGCGATCCACAACGCGCGTTCGCGGGACTTGTGCTCGCTGTTGCTGATGTTTTCCAAGGCCTGCTTGTGTTCGGCGATCAGGCCATTGCGCAGCGTGTTGAAGGTGTCGGTGAGTTTGTCCTTGGCGCCGGGTGGTGGCGTCGGTTGCTGGGACTCGTCAAAGGCCTCAAGCAGCGCCTGATACTGGCCTCGAGCCTGGCTGAAGCCCGTTCCGCGACCGTCACGCTGTTCATGGGCAATACCCTGATCCAGCAGGTCGAAGTAGCGCTGTTTCGAGGTTTGCAGCGCCTCGGGGTCCGGGCGCTCCTCCAGCATCATGATCAACTGATCGCCCAGGCTCTGACGCAGCTTGAGGCCCAGGTCCAGAGTGACGAAGTTGCTGCGAATCAGAGACTCCTGGGTCTTGGCCATTTGCATGACGCTCACCAGACCCAGGATCAGACCCAACAGGGCGACGGTAATCAGCGCTGAGATGCTCAGGAATAACCGAGTGCGCAACTTCATCGCTAGCTTCATAGGGTACAGCTCACAGGTTGTACTGTTTGCGTTTGCGGTACAGGGTCGACGCGTCGATGCCCAGGGTGCGGGCCGCCTGATCCAGGGTGTCGCTGGTAGCGAGCACGGCGCCTATATGGGCTTTCTCCAACTGGTCCAGGCTGAGTGCCGCGCCAATCCGTGGGGCATTGTTGCTAGGTTGTTCGGACATCCCCAGGTGGCTGATTTCCACCTTCTCTTGCGGGCAAATGATGCTGGCGCGCTCCACCACGTTGCGCAGTTCGCGAATGTTGCCCGGCCAGCGGTAGTTGAGCAGCGCTTCACGCGCTTCATCGCTGAAACCCCGTGCTGGACGGGCATATTCCTTGACGAAGCGCGCCAGGAACCGGTCGGCCAAGGTCAGGATGTCTTCACTGCGCTCGCGCAACGGCGGTAGATGCAAAGTGATCACGTTGAGGCGGTACAGCAAGTCTTCACGGAAGCGGCCGTCGCGCACCATGTCTTCCAAGTTCAGGTTGGTGGCGGCGAGAATGCGCACATCGGCACGGCGGGTGACGGGGTCACCCACACGCTCGTACTCCTTGTCCTGGATAAACCGCAGCAACTTGGGTTGCAAGGTGAGGGGAAAGTCGCCGATCTCATCGAGAAACAGCGTGCCGCCGTCCGCTTGGTTGACGCGGCCCAGGGTACTTTCACTGGCGCCGGTAAACGCCCCTCGGCTATGGCCGAACAGTTCGCTTTCCATCAGTTCTGCCGTCAGCGACGGGCAGTTAATGGTCACGCAGGATTTTTTCGAGCGCTTGCTCCAACCGTGAATAGCGCGGGCCAGTTCACCTTTACCGGTACCGGACTCGCCCAGAATCAGAATGTTGGCGTCTGTCCCGGCCACCTGGCGCGCCGTTTCCAGCACCACCATCATTGATGGGCTGTGAGAGTCGAGGCCGTCTTTCGGCTGGCGCACTTCGCCCTCCAGGGCTTCGAGCCGCGCAGACAGTTGGCGCACTTCCAACTGCTTGGCGGTGGCCAGGCGCAGTTGATCGGGGCTGCAGGGTTTTACCAGGTAGTCAGCGGCGCCGGCCTGGATAGCATCGACGGCGGTATCGACTGCCGAATGGGCGGTGACGATCACCACGCGCATCCAGGGCGCCTGGATTCGCATCTGGGCCAGCACATCCAGGCCATTGTCTTCGCCCAGGCGCAAGTCCAGGAAGCACAGGTCGAATACCTGGCGTTGCATCAAGGCGTCGGCCTGGGCCGCGCTGTTCGCAGTGGCGACGGTGTAGCCTTCATCTTCCAGGCAATAACGGAAGGTGCGGAGGATCGCGGACTCATCGTCCACTAAAAGAATGCGGCCTTGAAGTTCCTTGGCTGATTCCATCTGTCCCGCGCTCCTTAAACTATGAATGATGGTGTTTAGTCCCGGAATAATCGGGCAAGTTGCATGGTTTATTCTGATCGATAAATAGCAGTCTCGTGCAGGTATCTGCATCACTTCCTACAAAGCCCCGTCTGATGGCGTTTTCATGCCGTCTTGCCACTTCGGCAACACCCTCTTCGTTTTCTATCCCTCGACCCGACCGCTGGCCATCGTGCATTTCGCACGGCATACACGGAGGCATCGTGCAGGATGCTGGAGGGTGCATGAGTCTTTAGTTCATAACTATCTGATTTTATTGAGTTTTATTTTGTAAAAAAACTGGCACGCACTCTGCAATAGCTCTTCCAACGAATAATCAAAATGCGGGAGAACAACAGCATGACTCGCCAAAGCCTCAGCGAACTGCGTGTATCGCCACTGCGCTTGCAGCAAGGTCTGTTTGCCAGCTTGGCCCTGATGGTCACGCTGATCGGTGGCCAGCAGTTGCAACATTGGCAGCAGAGTCAGCAGCAGATCCCCCAGTTTGAACGTCCGGCCATGACCCAGACCCATTTCCGTTCCGTTGGCAGTGTTGCTGCCGATGCAACAGCCCCGCAATTGCGGATGGTTGACCAGGCGTCGCCCCTGAGTGAGCTGCCATCCCAAGAGCGTTGGGTGTTCTAGGCACCAAAGGCCGCTTGTGTTGAGCGGCAGCACGGCACCACCCCTGTTATTTCTATAGATGCGTAAGGAGAATCACCATGTTGAGTTGGGCAATCACATTTCTGATCATCGCCATTGTGGCTGCAGTCCTGGGCTTCGGTGGTATCGCGGGCACCGCCACGGGTATCGCAAAAATTCTGTTTGTGGTTTTCCTGGTGATGTTCATCGCTTCCTTCTTCTTTGGTCGTCGCGGCCGAGGCTGAAAATGACCACTTTGTCCTTCAAAGCCATTACTGCCGCCCTGCTTCTGGGCGGTAGCGGCTTGGCGTTGGCCGCCAACGACGGCCAGTCCCGAGCCAACGAATTGCTGAGCGCGGACCCGCAATACCGTGAAACCTGGCAAGACGTGGTGAAGAAAGAAGAGCGCCTGCCGGAATGGGTGATGAACCTGTCCGGCGCCGCCGAGCAGATGAATGCCGTGGAAGAAGATGGCGACAAGTATTTGGTCGGGCCACTCTGCGAAACCGCTGACACCTGCCTGAACAAGCGCCTGATCGTTGCCTTCAGTCTCGACAAAGAAGATGCCTACGCCATGTTGGTGGAAGTCCCGGCCGGTCTGCCGAAGGACAAGTCGCCGACGCGGCACGCCGATTACCGGTTTATCGGTAAGCCGGATGAAGGCATGCAAAAGCTGCTGATGGAGCAGCTGAAGAAAGATCCGAATTGGTACTAGGTTCCGTCTGACACGCTTGTTGTCTGCGGGGCCGGCGTCCATAGAAAGAAGCCGTCGCTTCTTTCTGTTTGCACCGCTCGCCAAGGGTGGTGCATGACCAAGGGGCCGGGTTGCTCTGATCACCTGCGATCGGCGTGACCTACGGGTACAGGGAGTGCCTGCGCAAGGGCCGGGTCAGGCAAAAAGCTGCGGCGCAGGTTCACAAGCCAACGGCTTGCTGAACTTGCGACGGGCTTTAACGCTCCTTCTCTGCTTCTCATGCCGCCCGTAGTCGTGATTTCCTTTTTTGCTTGTGCCCAACCATTACTTGGTGTGTCGGGTAGACCATCTATCGATAAAATTTGGTGGGCGCCATAGGACATTTCCGACACTAAACTGTGGAATTCTCAGGCATTTCCGCCAACGCTCCGCAGACGTCCTGAATCTCTGAGCGAGCCGGGTTTGGCCGGTTCACGGCATTTTTGTCGGACAAAATGTCACATTTGAACTGACCGTTCGGACAGTTATTATTAAAAAATCTCATGCCGATTCGGCATAGGGTAGGCGTTTACGGCATTAGACGTCGCCCCCTTGCATGGGAATAGTTGCGCCTTTTTTCGCCTGCCAGTAAGCCATTTCGGCCACGCTGCGGTGACCTTCCATGGAGGCAGATGCACACACTTTTTCGCTCTCGAGCGTTGCGGCTGGCGCATTTGCCTTAAGTTCACTTGAAGTAAGGGTAATGACATGAAGAAGGCAAAGCTAAGCCTCGCCTGGCAGATCCTCATCGGTTTGGTGCTGGGGATCGCAATCGGTGCAGTGCTTAACCATTTCAGTGCTGAAAAGGCCTGGTGGATCAGCAATGTGTTGCAGCCAGCGGGCGATATCTTTATCCGCCTGATCAAGATGATCGTGATCCCGATTGTGATTTCCTCGCTGATCGTCGGCATCGCCGGTGTCGGTGACGCGAAGAAACTCGGGCGCATCGGCGTCAAGACTATCCTTTACTTCGAGATCGTCACCACCATCGCTATCGTGGTCGGCCTGCTGCTGGCCAACCTGTTCCACCCGGGCGCGGGTATCGACATGAGTACCCTGGGTACCGTCGACATCTCCAAGTACACCGCCACCGCCGCCGAAGTGCAGCATGAGCATGCGTTCATCCAGACCATCCTCAACCTGATCCCGTCGAACATCTTTGCCGCCGTCGCCCGTGGCGAGATGCTGCCGATCATCTTCTTCTCGGTGCTGTTCGGCCTTGGTTTGTCGAGCCTCAAGCCTGAGCTGCGTGAGCCTCTGGTAACCATGTTCCAGGGCGTGTCCGAGAGCATGTTCAAAGTCACCCACATGATCATGAAGTACGCCCCCATCGGCGTGTTCGCACTGATCGCGGTGACCGTCGCCAACTTCGGCTTCGCCTCGCTGCTGCCACTGGCCAAGCTGGTGATCCTGGTTTACGTCGCCATCCTGTTCTTCGCTTTTGTGATCCTCGGCCTGATTGCCCGCCTGTTCGGCTTCTCGGTGATCAAGCTGATGCGCATCTTCAAGGATGAGCTGGTACTGGCCTACTCCACTGCCAGTTCCGAAACCGTGTTGCCGCGTGTGATCGAGAAGATGGAAGCCTACGGCGCGCCGAAAGCCATTTGCAGTTTCGTGGTGCCGACCGGTTACTCGTTCAACCTCGACGGTTCGACCCTGTACCAGAGCATCGCGGCGATCTTCATTGCCCAGCTGTATGGCATCGACCTGTCGATCGGCCAGCAACTGATGCTGGTGCTGACCCTGATGGTCACCTCCAAGGGCATCGCCGGCGTACCGGGTGTGTCCTTCGTAGTGCTGCTGGCCACCCTGGGCAGCGTGGGCATTCCGCTGGAAGGCCTGGCGTTCATCGCTGGTGTCGACCGCATCATGGACATGGCGCGCACCGCCCTGAACGTGATCGGCAACGCCCTGGCCGTGCTGGTGATCTCCCGTTGGGAAGGTATGTACGACGACGCCAAGGGCGAGCGCTACTGGAACTCGCTGCCGCACTGGCGTACCAAGACCGCCGCACCGGTCGCCCAGGCCACCCGCAGCTGACAGCGTGACGGCTTAAAGACAAACCCCGGAAAATTCCGGGGTTTGTCGTTTCTGCCAGCCCCGCTATCATTCGCCCCATTCTTCGGGGGATTCAACTGATGCTCAATGGCCTGTGGCTTGGCTTCTTTGTCGTGGCAATGGTGTCGGCACTGGCGCAATGGCTGGTCGGCGGTAACGCCGGGATTTTTGCAGCGATGGTCGAAAGCATTTTCGCCATGGCCAAATTGTCGGTGGAAGTCATGGTGCTGCTGTTCGGCACCCTGACGTTGTGGCTGGGCTTTCTGCGCATCGCCGAAAAGGCCGGGATCGTCGATTGGCTGGCCAAGGCCCTCGGCCCGCTGTTCCGCCGCCTGATGCCGGAAGTGCCCGCCGGCCACCCGGCGATCGGCTTGATCACCCTCAACTTTGCCGCCAACGGCCTGGGCCTGGATAACGCCGCCACCCCCATCGGCCTCAAGGCCATGAAGGCGTTGCAGGAGCTTAACCCCATACCCAACACCGCCAGTAACGCGCAGATCCTGTTCCTGGTGCTCAACGCGTCGTCGCTGACGCTGTTGCCGGTGACCATCTTCATGTACCGCGCTCAGCAAGGTGCCGCCGACCCGACGCTGGTGTTCCTGCCGATTCTGCTGGCCACCAGCGCATCCACGCTGGTGGGGCTGCTCTCGGTGGCGATCATGCAGCGCCTGCGGCTATGGGACCCGGTGGTGCTGGCGTACCTGATTCCGGGTGCGTTGGTATTGGGCGGCTTTATGGCGCTGCTCGCGACCCTCTCCGCCACGGCGCTGGCCGGGCTGTCCTCGATCCTCGGCAACCTCACATTGTTTGGCCTGATCATGCTGTTCCTGGGGATCGGTGCGCTGCGCAAGGTCAAGGTGTACGAGGCGTTTGTAGAAGGCGCCAAGGAAGGCTTTGACGTAGCCAAGAACCTGCTGCCGTACCTGGTGGCGATGCTTTGCGCCGTGGGGGTGTTGCGAGCCTCTGGCGCGTTGGATTTTGGCCTGGAAGGCATTCGCCATGTGGTCGGCTGGACGGGCATGGACACGCGCTTTGTCGATGCCTTGCCGACCGCGATGGTCAAGCCGTTCTCCGGCAGCGCCGCGCGGGCGATGTTGATCGAGACCATGCAGACCCAGGGCGTGGACAGCTTTCCGGCGTTGGTGGCGGCGACGATTCAGGGCAGTACCGAGACCACCTTCTATGTGTTGGCGGTGTACTTTGGTTCGGTGGGTATTCAGCGGGCCAGGCATGCCGTGGGCTGTGCGTTGTTGGCGGAGTTTGCCGGCGTCGTTGCGGCGATTGCGGTGTGCTACTGGTTCTTCGGTTAAGGCTCGGATTGCTATCGGGGGCAAGCCCCCTCCCACATTTGAATGTGTTCACAGATCAACCTGTGGGAGGGGGCTTGCCCCCGATGAGGCCCTCAGTGTTTAGCTGCACTATTGCCTTGCTGAACCACCCACTCCACCACCTGCTTATTCAACTGATCCCCCGCCTGTCCAAACCCAGCCACCACCGCCGGCACTTTGGTGTCCCCCACCGGCTGGTGCACTTCGAACCGTCGGCTGGCAATAATCCGCTGATCACGCCCGCGCACCAGGCGCGCATCCAGGCGAATCACCACCTCCACCACACTGCCATGATATTCACTCTGGAACGCCTGCAATTGCCCGCCCAGTTCATAGTCGGACTGCAGGTTAGTGTCATCGGTGCTCAGCAGCGTCACCCGGCCATCGCGCTGGAAGCCATCCATAAAGCGGTTGCGCAACAGCACCGGCGCCGGGTCGCTCCAGCGTGAGTTGGCATAGCTGCTGATCAGGTCGCCATTGGGCACCACGGCGATGCGTGGGCTGTCGAGAAACTCGCTGGTCTGCGGCTTGTTCACGCGCAGTGACCAACTGACCGGCGCGCCCTGGCTGGTGGTCTGCGCCGAAGCCAGGCGATACACGTCCGAAGGGTCAGCCTTGGGCAGAATCGAACACGCGCTCACGAGCGCCAGTGCTAGAGGGGCAATCAGTTGGTAAGCACGCTTCATGGCGTGAACTCCTTGTTCTTGTCGCTGCCCAGCAGGTAACCGCTGGGGTTGGCTTCCAGGCGGCGGGAGATGGCGCGCAGCGAGCCTAGGGTTTCGCGCAGCTCGCGCACCGCCGGCGCCAGTTCGTTGAGGCCTTGCATGCCGCTGTTCACCGAGTCCTTGTTGTTGGTCAGCAAGGTGTTGATGGTCGCGGTGCTTTGTTCAAGGGATTTCATGGCCTGCTCGGCGCTGCCGAAGGCCTGCTTGCCTTGTTCGTTGAGCAAGCCATTGGCGTTGCGCATGAGCACGGTGGTCTGTTCCAGGGCGGCGGTCGCCTGTTTGCTCACCTGCATCAGTTGCTGCATCACCACTTTGATATCGCCACGCTGATCGGCAATGGCGCCAGTGGTTTGCTGCAGGTTCTCCAGGGTGTTGCTCAGGCGCTCGACGTTCTCGCGGGAGAACATGTGATTGGCGTTGTGCAACAGCAGGTTGACGCTGGTCATCAGGTCGTTGCTGTTGTTGAGCAAGCGTGCGATGGGCGATGGCGAGGCGATGATCTGCGGCAGGTTGCCGTCCTTGCCCTTGAGCTCGGGGCTTTGCGGGGTGCCGCCGCTGAGCTGGATGATCGAGGTGCCGGTGATGCCGGTCAGGGCGAGCTTGGCCTGGGTGTCCTCCTTGACCGGCGTCTGCCCGGCCAGGCGGATGCGCGCCAGCACGCGGCGCGGGTCCTTGGGGTCCAGGCTCAGGCTGATCACATCGCCCACCTTGATCCCGCTGTACTGCACCGAGCTGCCCTGGGACAGGCCGCTGACCGCCTCGTTGAAGATCACTTCATAGTCCTGGAAGGCGCTGTCGACGCTGGACTTGGCCAGCCACAGGCCGAACAGCATCGCGCCGACCACCACGATCACGCTGAACAGACCGATCATCACATGATGGGCTCGGGTTTCCATGTCATACCTCGTTGAGCGATTGAGCGGCATCCAATGCCGCGCGGCCACGGGGGCCGTGGAAATATTCGTGGATCCATGCGTCGTCGGTTTCCGAGACAACATCGATGGCATCGGCCACCAGCACTTTCTTTTGTGCCAGCACCGCCACGCGGTCGGTAATGGTGTACAGCGTGTCCAGGTCGTGGGAGACCAGGAACACGCTCAGGCCTAGCGCATCGCGCAGGGTCAGGATCAGTTGGTCGAATTGCGCCGCGCCGATCGGGTCGAGGCCGGCGGTGGGTTCGTCGAGGAACAGAATGTCCGGGTCCAGCGCCAACGCGCGGGCCAGGGCGGCGCGCTTGATCATGCCGCCGGACAGCGAGGCCGGGTATTTGTCGGCCGCCGACAGCGGCAGCCCGGCCAGGGCCAGTTTGACGGCGGCCAAGTGCTCGGCGTCGCGACGGCTGAGGCCGGCGTGTTCGATCAAGGGCAGCGCAACGTTTTCGGTAACGGTCAGCGAGGAAAACAGCGCGCCCTTCTGGAACAGTACGCCAAAGCGCCGTTCTACCAAAGAGCGTTCGTGCTCCGGCAAGCTCGGTAGGTTCTTGCCGAACACCCGCACCTCACCTTCGCTGGGACGACGCAGGCCGACAATGCTGCGCAACAGCACCGACTTGCCGCTGCCGGAGCCGCCGACCACTGCGAGGATCTCGCCCTTGTACAAATCCAGGTCAAGGTTTTCATGCACGCTCTGGCTGCCAAAGCGATTGCACAGGCCGCGCACTTCAATCACCGCCTCACTGGGCGCTCGGTGTAGACGGCTCACCAGCCCATCTCCATGAAAAACAGCGCGGCGACAGCATCCATCACGATCACCACAAAGATCGATTGCACCACGCTGGAGGTGGTGTGGGCGCCGACTGATTCAGCGCTGCCGCTGACCTTGAAGCCTTCCAGGCAACCAATCGCAGCGATCAGGAACGCAAAGATCGGCGCTTTCACCATGCCCACCAGGAAGTGCTGCACGCCAATGTCCGATTGCAGCAGCGAGAGGAACATCGCCGGCGAAATATCCAGGGCCACCGCGCACACCACGCCGCCGCCGATGATGCCCGAGAGCATCGCCAGGAACGTCAGCATCGGCAGCGCCACCAGCAGCGCCAGCACACGGGGCAGTACCAGCAACTCCATCGGGTCCAGGCCCAGGGTGCGGATCGCGTCGATTTCTTCGTTGGCCTTCATTGAGCCGATCTGTGCGGTAAAGGCACTGGCGGTGCGGCCGGCGATCAGGATGGCGGTGAGCAAGACGCCGAATTCCCGTAGGAAAGAGAACGCCACCAGGTCCACTGTGAAGATCGTCGCACCGAAGCTCTTGAGCACGGTGGCGCCGAGGAAGGCTACTACCGCACCCACCAGGAACGTCAGCAAAGCCACGATGGGCGCGGCATCCAGTCCGACCTGTTCGAGGTGCGCAACCATTGGCGTCACGCGCCAGCGCTTGGGGCGCAAAATGCTACGGGCGAAGGTTTCGAGAATCAGGCCGACGAAACCCAAGAGTTTCTTGGTGTCCTGCCAGACGGTGTCCACCGCACGGCCGATGCGTGCGAGGACCTGGATACCCGCCGCTTCTTCAGGGGCTTTTTCCGGCACGCAAAAATCATTCAGGGAACGGTAGACGGTCTTGAGCAGCGCGCGGTCGGCGGCAGACAAGCTGCAATCGGTTTGTTCGGCGGACTGCTCGATGCGGGTCGGCCCCAGCAGCTCCACCAGCAACGAGGCGCCGGCCGTATCCAGGGCGCCGAGGCCGTTGAGGTCGATGCGCGCGCCGGCGTCGTATTGGCCGTCGAGCTTGTCCGACAGCTTTTTCAGGTTGGCATAGTGGGCAAGCGTCCAGTCCCCCGTAATCCGCAGTTGTGGTGGGGTGGTGGACGTATCGAGGTGGGCTGCGCCGGCCGTCGTGCTGGTGGTCATAAGCTCCGAGCTTGTTTGGCTATCCACAATTCCTACGTAATAGCACGATACGGCCTACTTTGGGTTGTCCGTTTGTGCTGAGTCCGTCACCTTGAAGCGCAGCACGCCGATCACTTGCCCGTCTTCGGTCAGCACCCGCACCTGCCAGCGGCCCACGGCGTCGGCCGGGAAGTTCTGCTTGTGGGTCCAGGCGCGGTAGCCCTCTTTACGCCCGCCGTGGATATCCAGGGCGATGCGGTCGACCTCTTGGCCGTTGAATTTCCACACGTGGTAGATGCGCTCATCCAGGCCACGCGGCGCGTTGATCGCGGTATAGGCATACAGCCCACCGCTGCGCAGCTGCGCGGCAGTGACTTCCTTGAGGTCGTCGCCCGGCGTGCGGTCCTGCAGTTGGGTGCTGATGGCCACTTCGGTCATCCACAGGGTGGCTGGTGGCACCCAACTGCGCAGGAGCCACCCGGCGCAGCCGATGGTGGCGGTGACCCCGAGCAGCATCGCCCAGCCTTTGACGCTACGCAGCGGCAAGCTTACCGCCAGGCTTGGGATCGACAGTGCCATGGCCACGCCGAGGGCCAGTTTGTAACTCTCGGCGGTGGTCAGGTGCAGGATGATCGGCAATGCCGTGAGCAGCGCGGCGAACAGGGTCAGGGTATGCAGCGCCAGGAACAGTGAGCGCTTGGGCGCCAGCCACTTGTAGTACAGCGGGTCGATGATCGACACCAGCGCCGCCGCGCCGAGCAAGCCGGTGAATACCGATTGGCCGCTGTTCCACGCGGTGGTGACGAAAAAGAACGGCAGCACAAAAAACAGACTTTCCTGGTGGATCATCTGGGTCGCGTAGCGCAGCAGCGGTTCGGGGATTTCGCGCTTGAAGACTTTGGTGAACAGCTGGGTAAAGCTGTTCTCCAGCATCAGCCACAACCAGCTCACCAGCATGATCACCGCAATCCAGCTGGCCATGCCCTGCTGGCGATCCACCAGGATGAAGCTGCACACACCCGAGATAAAACCGCCGAGTGCAATCACCCCTGGGTAGCGCTTCATCAGTTCGAGAACGCGCTGGATTAAGTGGGTCAGGTTTGGCATTCGGCGCTTCGCAGTCTTGTAGGAAAAATCCCAGACAGAATAACGTCTTAGGCCGTTGTACGGTGGGTCATTGCACGATCCGTTTGCGATAAACCCGCACGCCAATCAACACAAAGGCGATCAGCCCCAGCACTCCGGCGCTGATCCAGCTCAGCATGTCGTAGCTGAGCAGTGGTTTCTCGATGCGCCAGTAACCGGGCTGCTTGAACACTTCGCGCATGGCCTGGTTGGTCTGGTCCAGGCTCACGGCCTTGATGCGCTTGGCTGGGTCGCTGAAGTGGCCGTTGTTGTATTCGGCGGACGCGCTCCAGTAGTAGTCGGCCAAGGCGCTGTTGCCTTGCACGGCCCACGCCTGGCGCGCAATGGCGGCTTGTTGCAGGCGCGCAAACACTGCTGGGTCGAGGCCGTCCTTGAGCAGTCGGGCCTTGAGGTCCTGGAGGACGTGTTCCGCTTCGGGGAGGTTTTCCCGCTCAAGGTCGGCATTCAGGCTGAGGAAACCGACGCCGCCGAGTACTTCGCGCTCGCTCCAGGGACCGTAGGACAAACCGTGCTTGAGGCGCAGTTGGCGATACAGCGCCCAGTCCAAGTAGTCCTTGAGCAGGTCGTAGGTTTCATCATGTCCGTCATCCAGCACCGGCTCGGGGAACAGCCAGTGCAACTTGGCGCTGTTGCCGACCCAGCCGTGGATCAGCTCGCGATGGCTGGCAGCGGCGTGCTGGATTTCCGGCAGCGCCGGATGCTCGGTAGGGTCGACCGGGTCGAGTTGGCCGTAGGTGCGTTCCAGGTAGGCCGGCAGCAGTTTGTCGAGGTCGCCGACGATGATGAGGGTCATGTTGTTGGGGGCGTACCAGTGTGAGCGCAGGTCGTCCAGCTGGTCGCGGGTCAGGTGGTCGACCTCAGCGCGTTCGGCGCATTTGAGCCCCAGTTCGACGGCCAATTGGTTGCTGGCGGTGTGGCCCAGGTCCTGGCGGTCCAGCAGGCGTTGCAGGTGTGAGTAGTGGCCGCCGTCTTCGCGCTCCACTACCCGCTTGGCCGCGTTGATATTGGCGTCGGTCAGTTCGGTGCGGGTGATGATCGCCAGCAGCAGGTCCAGCACTTTGCGCTGGTTTTGCGCGGGCGCCTCGATCACAAAGGTGGTGTCGGCGTTGCTGGTGTAGGCGTTCCACTCGCCGCCCAGGGCTTGCATGCGGTCTTCCAGCTCGGCTTCGCCGCCGCCGTCGATGCCGCTGAATAGCAAGTGTTCGAGCAGGTGCGGCAGCTCTTTGTCTGCGCAGTTGAAGTCATCCAGGCCTACTCCGACCACCAGACGGATGGCCACATGCCCGCGCTCGGTGCCCGGTTTGAGCAACAATTGCAGGCCGTTGGGCAAGGTGTAGCCCTCGACTTGCAGGCGCTCAAAGGCAAAGGCGTGGGCAGATCCCATGAGCAGGCAAGCGAACAACAGGCGACGCATAACAAGCTTCCTGGCGAGTGAGGTCATTTTTAACTGACTTCACGGGCCACCGTACGTTCAGGGCGAATGTGTGATGTCGGCAATATCTTCGGCGGAGAGCGCGCCGGTGTCAGACGTTTCCAACACTACATAGGCACTGCTGCAAAACAACGAGTTCAGGCGTTTCATGTCGGCAATCAGTTCCAGGTGCAGAGAGCTGGTTTCCAGGCTCTGGACGATCTTGCGCTGAAGGCGGCTGACGTGGGCGTGGGCCAGGCGCCGTTCCTGGGCGCGGAAGCGACGCTTCTCGCGCAGCAACTGGCGGGCGCTTTCCGGGTCGGCACTGAGGAACACCGACAACCCCAGGCGCAGGTTGGCGATCAACTGGCTGTGCAGGCCGGTGAGTTCCTCCAGGCCCACTTCGGAGAACTGGCGACGCTGAGAGGTTTTCTGCTGCTGGACTTTGCGCAGCATGCGTTCGATCAGGTCGCCGGCCAGTTTAAGGTTGATTGACAGTTCGATGATCTCGGCCCAGCGCCGATTGTCGTGTTCACTGAGGTCTTCCCGGGGCATTTGTGCCAGGTAGAGTTTGATCGCGCTGTACAGCGCTTCGACATCATCGCTGAGGCTGCGCATTTCCTGGGTGATGGCGGTCTGCTTGCCGCGCAGCACTTCAAGCATGGCCATGAGCATATTGTCGATCAGGTCGCCCAGGCGCAGGGTTTCGCGGGCAGCGTTGGCCAGTGCCAGGCTGGGTGTGGCCAGCGCGGCCAGGTCCAAGTGGCGTGGTTTGGCCTTGCCATTGACCTCTTCGCGCTCAGGCAGCAGCCAGGCACACAAGCGGGCCATCGGGCCAATGGTCGGTAACAGGATCAGGCAACGGCTGACGTTGTAGAGCAGGTGAAAGGTGATGACCATGCCTTGTGCGCTGTAGTCCAGGCCATCCATCCAGCGTACGAGCGGGTCGAGCACCGGGATGATCAGCAACAGGCCGATCAATTTGTACAACAGGCTGCCCAGTGCCACCTGGCGTCCGGCGGCGTTCTGCATGCTGGTGCTGAGGAAGGCCAGCACGCCGCTGCCGATGTTGGCGCCGATCACCAGGCCGATGGCCACGTGCAGGCCGATCACACCGGCGCCGGCCAGTGTTGCCGTCAGCAGGACAGCCGCCAGGCTGGAGTAGGAAATCATCGCGAACAGGGCGCCGACCAGGGCGTCGAGCAGGATGTCGCCGGTCAACGACGCGAAGATCACTTTGACGCCCTGGGCGTGGGTAATCGGCCCGGCCGCTTCAACAATCAATTGCAGTGCGAGGATGATCAGCCCGAGGCCGATCCCCACCCGGCCCAACTGCCCTGCTCGCGTTTGCTTGCGCGACAGGAAGAAAATCACCCCAAGAAAAATCAGCAGCGGCGACAGCCAGGACAAATCAAACGTCAGCACCCGCGCCATCAGCGCGGTACCGACGTCGGCGCCGAGCATGGTCGCCAGGGCGGGCATCAGCCCCATCAGGCCCTGGCCGACAAAGGAGGTGACCAGCATCGCCGTGGCGTTGCTGCTCTGCACCATGGCTGTCACCAGGATACCGGCGATAAACGCCAGCCAGCGCTTGGACATGTTCTGCCCGATGACTTGGCGCAAGTTGGAGCCGTAGACCCGCAGGATGCCGGTACGGACGATGTGCGTGCCCCAGATAAGCAGGGTCACGGCGGAAAGCAGATTGAGCAAGGTCAGCATGCTCGGCCCCCCGTGTGGGTGCGCTCGAAAATGAGCGAAGGAAAGTTGCCGCGTGCCGCTCTACGTCTTGTACTTAAGCTGTAGTTGGCGAATGGGTTCGGCGCCAGCATCGCATAGCTAAAGTGGGGATTGAAATAAAACTGTCATGAAATCAGCTTTGTGCGGATGAAAAAAAGGGGCCTGTGCAGGCCCCTTTTTTGTCTGGCTCGGGATTATTGACCCGGGATGTCTTTGCGCAGTTTCACAGGATCCTGCTGTTTCTTCTTTTTCGCGATGGCGGTGCGCATCTTGATGTTCACTGCTTCCACCGCCAGCGAGAACGCCATGGCGAAGTAGACGTAGCCTTTTGGCACGTGCACGTCGAAGGATTCGGCGATCAGCACGGTACCGACTACCAGCAGGAACGACAGCGCGAGCATCTTCAACGACGGGTGCTTGTCGATGAATTCGCTGATGGTGCCGGCTGCCAGCATCATCACCAATACCGCCACGACAATCGCCGCGACCATCACCGGTACATGGGAGACCATGCCGACCGCGGTGATGACCGAGTCCAGGGAGAACACGATGTCGATGATCGCGATCTGGATGATGGTGTAGATGAACTTGCCACCGGCGCCCTTCGGCTCGTCGTGGGTTTCGTCTTCACCTTCCAGCGCGTGGTACATCTCCTGGGAGCTTTTCCACAGCAGGAACAGGCCACCGAAGAACAGGATCAGGTCGCGCCCGGAAATGCCTTGGCCGAAGACCACGAACAGGTCGGCGGTCAGTTGCATCACCCAGGTGATCGACAGCAGCAACAGGATGCGTGTGACCATGGCCAGGGCCAGGCCGAAGATCCGGGTGCGTGCCTGCATGTGCTTGGGCATGCGGCTGACCAGGATCGAAATCATGATGATGTTATCGATGCCCAGGACGATCTCGAGGGCCGTCAGGGTGAAGAAGGCAATCCAGATTTCCGGATTGGTCAGCCATTCCATGTGTATTCCTTTGAGCGAGTGTTAAACCGCGCAAGCTGCAGCGCCGCGCGGTTGGGTGTTCGGGATTATAGAGTGCTGAACAGAGGAATAATCCCCATCAGCAAAGCGGCGACCATTATGCACAGGCATACCAGCACTGCCCACTTGAGGGTGAAGCGCTGGTGATCGCCAAATTCGATACCTGCCAAAGCGACCAGCAGGTAGGTCGAAGGTACCAGTGGGCTCAACAGGTGCACCGGTTGTCCGACGATCGATGCACGTCCCATTTCTGCAGCCGTGATGCCGTAGTGGCTGGCGGCTTCGGCGAGTACTGGCAATACGCCGTAGTAGAACGCATCGTTGGACATGAAGAAGGTAAACGGCATGCTCACCAGCGCGGTGATCACCGCCAGGTACGGGCCCAGCGCGTCAGGGATAACGGCCAGCAGGCTCTTGGACATGGCATCGACCATGCCGGTGCCCGACAGGATGCCGGTGAAGATACCGGCCGCGAAGATCAGCCCCACCACCGCCAGTACGCTGCCGGAGTGGGCGGCGACGCGGTCTTTTTGCATCTGCAGGCATGGGTAGTTGACGATCATCGCGATACTGAATGCCACCATGAACAGCACCGGCAGTGGCAACAGGCCGGCGATCAGTGTGCACATCAGGGCAAAGGTCAGGGCACCGTTGAACCAGATCAGTTTCGGGCGACGGGCGTCCGGGAATTGCGACACGCTGATTTCGCTGTGGTCGATCTCGTCGCCTTGCAGGTGCAATTCACCCAGGCGTGCACGTTCGCGCAGGCCGTACATGTAGGCAATCACCAGGATTGCGACGACGCCGGCGGCCATGGCCGGGATCATCGGCACGAAAATGTCCGACGGGTCCACGTGCAGCGCGCTGGCGGCACGGGCGGTCGGGCCACCCCAAGGGGTCATGTTCATCACGCCACCGGCAAGAATGATCAGGCCGGCCATGATCCGTGGGCTCATGCCGATGCGCTGGTACAGCGGCAACATGGCGGCCACGCAGATCATGTAGGTGGTGGCGCCGTCACCGTCGAGGGACACCACCAGGGCCAGTACGGCGGTGCCGACCGAGACTTTCAGCGGGTCGCCCTTGACCATCTTGAGAATCTTGCGCACGGCCGGGTCGAACAGGCCGGAGTCGATCATCAGGGCAAAGTACAGAATGGCGAACATCAGCATCACGCCGGTGGGCGCAAGCTTGGTGATACCGGCCAGCATCATCGGGCCGATCTCGGGCGCGAAGCCACCGAACAGCGCGAACAGGATCGGCACGATGATCAGGGCGATCAGCGCGGACAGGCGCTTGGTCATGATCAGGAACATGAACGTGATGACCATGGCAAAGCCAAGGAAAGTCAGCATAGGAATACTCCAGGCGTAGCGCGGCTAGGGAATGGCGAACCGGGTGCGGTCAGCGCAGAACGAAAGGCACGAGGCGTACGGGTGGAGTTGGGGCGAACAGGCGGGTACGGGCGGACATCGGGAATCACCATTGTTGTTGTTAACAGCCGGTCTGTTGCCGGCAGTGGGGGCGATCCTAGACGGGTAAGCTTTCAGCCAGCTTTCGCTGAGTAAACGGGTGACGAAGGGAATGCACGCAGTCTCTGGACTTACATGGACCAAAATGTGGGAGGGGGCTTGCCCCCGATAGCAGGGTGCAAGTCACTGCATGCGCAGGCTGACACACCGCTATCGGGGGCAAGCCCCCTCCCACATTTGTCTGTATTTGGCTTGAGGTTTTTAGGGCAGTTCGAGGCCGCCGGCGGCTTTGTGCAGCTTGCGCAAGTGTTCGCCCACCAGCTTGAGGTTGGCTTCACAGGCGGCAATCTCGGCTGAACGCGAAGGCTCCAGCAGCGCCCTCACCTCCTTGTCCAATTCGCCGGTCAGCGATTGCAGCTGCTTCTGGCGTTCGGCGCTTTCCGATTCCAGGCGTGTGGCTTCCGAAGGTTGCGGCAGGCCATAGCCGCCGCTGCCGAGCAGCTCAGCCGGGCGACTCAGGAAGCCGCTGTTGGCGAGGATCTGTTGCAGCGTGGCATTGGCTTTCTCCATGCCACCGTTCTTCAGCTCGCGAGCACCGAGGTAGCGTTGTTTGACTTCGTCCTGGGCCAGCATCAATTGCTTGCGAAAGCTCGCCTGCTCCAGCAGCAGCAACGCGGCGCTGGTGCGCAAGTCGGCCTGGTCGAACCACGGGCGACGCTCCTCAGCGCTCAGGGACAGCCAGTCTTCAACCTGGGTCTGCTTGATCGGCAGGTGTTTGCGCAGCACATCGAACATCGCCTGGTAGCGTTCGCGGAAGGAGTCGAAGTGATAGCCCAGGCGCAATGCCCTGCGTTTGTCGTCCAGTACGCTGGTGTCGGCCAGGCCGCGTGCGCTCAGCACCTCAAGCAAACCATTGGGGGTGATGTTGTCCAGGCCGGTCAGTTGCGGGTTGGCACTGCCGCTGCGTAGCAGTTTCAGGCTCTCGACCGCGCAGTTGTTGGAGATGAAGAAGTAGTTGCCGTCGTAGCTCCAATGCATTTCGGCGGCATGCTCGACGGTATCGTTGATTTCCTGGCGGGTCAGTTTCAACGGCACCGAGGCCAGGCCGCGCAGCTCGGTCTTGGTGTATTCATCGATCACTTGCGCCAGCGGCAGCACGAACAGCCGCGAGGGGTACTTGCCGACCAGGCCATCCCAGCTCGACAGCTGTACGTCACCGACGAACGCGCGATAGGACAAGACCAGATGCTGGTCCAGGTCCAGCCGGCAGTCCGGCCCGCGTGGGCGCCCCGGTGCGCAGATCACCAGGCGCAGCATGCTGTGGCCCCAGCGGCTGACCAGGTTCTGGTTGGCCTCGGCCAGCAGGTAGTCGATCTCGTAGACGCGCTCCGGGTCCACATGGCCCAGCGGTGTTTTGGCAAAATCGTTACCGGCGTTGAGGAACGCGTAGGTGTTGGCGCAGGTGTCTTGCTGCGGCGGGGCCCAGCCGAAGTGTTCCTTGTAATAGCGGAACAGCGCGGGACGGCGGCAGGCGTAGCTCGGGTCGAGGAGAAAGTACTCCATGTTGACCGCCACAAATTCCAACGGGCTGGTGGTTTCGTAGATGTCCGGGCTGCGGGCGACTTGATGATTATGTTGCTCGCGCTCTCCGCGACGGCCTACGTACTGCGGCCAGCCGGCCAGGTCCAGCAGGCGTGGATCATCGCTCAAGGTAAAGCGGCGGCCATTCTGGCCACGGCATTGATCAGGCAGGCCGATCAGGCCGGTGAGGTTGTTCTGGCGGCTGCAGCGGTTGATCAGCGTGCGGTCTTCCTTGGACCACAGGCGCGCACGGTCATAGATGTGGGTCAGTTCATGCAGCACCGTAGCGAGCATTTCCCGGCGCACAGTGCCGTGAGGTCGATTGGTTTTCTGGGTGGCGGCACTGCCGTCGGTCAGGCTGGCGAGCAGGTTGCTGTTGAGGTCCAGCTCGGACACCAGGGAGGCTTGCCCGTAGGCGTTCTCGGGCATCTTGTCGGTCCAGCCGACATCAATGCGTCGATCCAACTGCTCGACAAAGCGCGGCGGCAAGGAACGCATCGCTTCGTCGAGCAATGCCTGGCTCGCCTGTTGTTCAGCCGGGCTCAGACCCTCGGTCTTGAGCCGCAGTTGCAGGCTGGCCTGGGCTGCGCCGGCACACAGCAGCACAGTCCCGGCCAGGAGCCAGGCGACGATTCGCCTCACAGTGCGAGGATGGCTTCGGCGAGGGTCTGGTCGCTGGCGTCGCGGGCTTCCGGCAGGCGTGTGCGCAGAGTGTCGAAGGCGGCTTCAAGGTGGGCGCCACGGATCTCGCCGTTGCTGGCGACGAAACTGGCGGCGTCATCGTGGGCTTCGCGTACGACTTTGGAGTCACGGATGGAGGTGGTGGTGTCCGAGGTGAAATCAATGGTGCGGCCGGAGGCGCGGACAATGATGTTACTGGTGGCCACCAGGGTGTGTGCCTGGGCGATGTCGGCCAACAACAGCAGGCCGAGGGTGGCGGCGATCAGCGGGCTACGCATGGAATAACTCCAGAGACAAAGATGGAATACAGAGATGATTATTGGACGAGAATTGCTTGCGCCAGTTCAAGGTCGCTGGCGTTAAGTTTTGGTTGGCTGCGGCGCAAATAATCCAGCGCAGATTCCAGCCTTGCGCCCCGCCATTGGCCGTCAGTGGCGATAAACGCGGCAGCGTCATCCTGGGCGGCCATTATCACTTTTCTGTCGAAGGGCGCAGACGTCACCTTGCTGGTGGCGTAGGCGCTTGCGACGGTGCTCTGGGTGGTCAGGTCAAAGGCCGAAGCCAACGGTGACCAACCGAACGAAAACAACACAGGGACGATTAAAAGGCGGTATGAAAAAGCCATGGGACTCGACAACTGAAAGCGAGCGCCAAGGCTAGCGCAATGCCCGGGCGAGAGCCAACGCCCAGGCGTTCGCCTTGGCGTCAGATAGCCAGGATGGCCTGGGCCAGTTGTGCGTCAGTTGCCGTGTTCAATTGCGGCGCGTGCTGGCGGATCTGAGCCAGGGCGCTTTCCAGTTTCACGCCACGGATGGCGCCTTCGCTGGCGACAAAGCTGGCGGCGTCGTCACGGGCAGCACGTACGACCTTGTTGTCGCGCAGGGACGAAGTTGCATCGGAGCTGGCGTCGGAAGTGGCCTTCAGCGCGCCGACGATGGAGTCGGTGGTCACGATGAAGCTGGTCGCGTTGGCGTTGGCAGCCAGGGCCAACAGGGTGGCAGCACTCAGCAGGCGAAGACGGGACATGGGATGACTCCTATAGATGAACGGATAAGGTGGCGCAGGCCAGCCATTGGGGATCAGACGCCTGTACTGCACGGTTTGCCACAGGGTGGCTGGATATTAAGCCGCCGCTTATCCGTTCGGGAAGCGCCTTGACTGCCTAGTCACGCCAGAACGGCTTGGACAGCTCGGCCATTCGATCGCCCTGGCTGATGCCGACATCGGACAATTCCCGGGTATCAAGCTGCGACAGTTGGCGTCGTTCATAAGCGTGGCGTACCCATTTGGCGAGGGTTGAGGCCGTTTGGCGTAGCAGTCTCTTATAAAGAGGGGATGGCGTATCCATGGCGAGTACCTTTCCTGAGGTCTTGGAACACCATGTTGGGTGAGTTGGTGAGACCGATACAGATACACCAAGATAAAATTGTACTGTTTAACTGTTACATTTTTTTAAACTGTACCTGTCGCTGCGCAGAGCTTCTGTTTTCTGTTGGAAATTCGAATGCCGCAAACAACAAAGCCCGCCTCCGGTTTCCCGGGGCGGGCTTTGTTTTGACAAATCAGGTTGCTGGCAGTGGACCCGTCAGGTCAGGGCCAGCGAGCGCTAAATCAGCGCCAGAACGGCTTGCTCAGCTCTTCGTAGCGTTGAGCTTCGCTGATACCTGCGTCAGCCAGCAGACGCGAATCCAGGCGAGCCAGTTGGTGGCGGCTAGAGATGCGGCGCTGCCACAACATCAGGTTGGCGATAACGCGCAGAGGCAGGGAGGCCTGGGTGTTTACAGCTTTTTCTTCGAAGAACAGTTCGGAACTGAGTGTACGTTCCATGATGACATCCTTCCGCTTGTGGCGGGATTAGGTAGTGGTTTAACTGATGCCAATGATCCTCTTCCGGCGCAAGACTCTCTAGATACAGTTCACCTGTATTGTGAGGGGCCAGTTAACTGTTTATAGCTGCTGTACTGTACGGAAATGGGGCAACTGTACCTGTCTGCACTGAAATGGTGCGAAATAGGCCTTTTCGGTGAGATGTGTAGGATATTTCGGTAAGAAATGACCGGTACAGAAGTACAGTTTTTTCAATAAGTGGCGATGAATCCACCGAGCTGATGAAACTGTATTTGCATCAGCTCGGATCTGTATCAATCACGCCTTGAGCATGTGCCCGGTTTCTTCCAGGTTGATGTGCCAACTCAGTGCTTCGCGCAGGATGTGCGGGGTATGCCCGCCGATGGCGCAGGCGGCATCGAAGTAACTGTTCAGCGCATCGCGGTAGGCGGGGTGCACACAGTTGTCGATGATCACCCGAGCCCGTTCCCGTGGCGCCAGGCCACGCAGGTCGGCCAGGCCAATCTCGGTCACCAGGATGTCGACGTCATGCTCGGTGTGGTCGACGTGGCTGACCATTGGCACCACACTGGAAATTGCGCCGCCCTTGGCAATCGACTTGGTAACGAAGATCGCCAGGTGCGCGTTGCGTGCGAAATCCCCGGAGCCGCCAATGCCGTTCATCATCCGCGTGCCGCAGACATGGGTGGAGTTGACGTTGCCGTAGATGTCGAACTCCAGCGCGGTGTTGATGCCAATGATGCCCAAGCGCCGCACCACCTCAGGGTGGTTGGAGATCTCCTGCGGGCGTAGTACCAGCTTGTCCTTATAGTGTTCCAGGTTGCCGAACACATCGGCATTGCGGCGCTCCGACAAGGTGATCGAACTGCCCGATGCGAAACTGAGCTTGCCGGCATCGATCAGGTCGAAGGTCGAATCCTGCAACACTTCCGAATACATGGTCAGGTCTTCGAATGGCGACTCGATCAACCCGCACATCACCGCGTTGGCTATGTTGCCGATACCGGCCTGCAGCGGACCGAGCTTGTTGGTCATGCGCCCGGCGTCGACTTCCTGCTTGAGAAAGTTGATCAGGTGGTTGGCGATACCTTGGGTGTCGCTGTCGGGCGGCGTCACCGTAGAGGCGGAGTCGGCCTGGTTGGTGATCACGATGGCCACGATCTTTTCCGGTGGGATCGGGATCGCGGTGCTGCCGATACGGTCATCAACTTTGACCAGCGGGATCGGCGTGCGCGTCGGACGATAGGTCGGGATATAGATGTCGTGCAACCCTTCCAGGTTCGGGTTGTGCGCCAAGTTGATCTCGACGATCACCTGTTTGGCAAAAATCGCGAAACTGGCCGAGTTGCCCACAGACGTGGTGGGCACGATATGCCCTTGTTCAGTGATCGCCACTGCTTCAATCACCGCGATGTCCGGCAACTTGAGTTGGTTGTTGCGCAGTTGCTCGACGGTTTCCGACAAGTGCTGGTCGATGAACATCACTTCGCCGGCGTTGATTGCCCTACGCAGGGTGCTGTCGACCTGGAACGGCATGCGTCGTGACAGTACGCCCGCTTCGGTCAGTTGCTTGTCCAGGTCATTGCCCAGGCTGGCGCCGGTCATCAGGGTGATTTTCAGCGGCGACGTCTTGGCGCGTTCGGCCAGGGCGTGGGGGACGGCCTTGGCTTCACCGGCACGGGTGAAGCCACTCATGCCGACGGTCATGCCGTCCTCGATCAGTGCGGCGGCGTCTGCCGCGCTCATGACCTTGTTCAACAACGAAGGCAAGCGGATGCGATCACGGTACATGGATTCTTATCTCAGGCTACGGAAGCAAGGTGCGCAGTTTAGTGATTTCAAATAATTTCGGCCCGCTACCATGGTCGAATGCCAGGTAGCGATTTAGAGCCTTTGGTCGGGTTTCATGCAGCAATAAAAAACCCCAGCCTATCGCAGGCCGGGGTTTCGAGTATTGCGCTGAGGCAGTGTTACTCGACGGCTTTGACCATGTCTTCGATAACCTTCTTGGCATCACCGAAGACCATCATGGTCTTGTCCAGGTAGAACAGTTCGTTATCCAGCCCGGCATAACCACTGGCCATCGAGCGCTTGTTGACGATGATGGTCTTGGCTTTGAACGCTTCGAGGATCGGCATGCCGGCAATCGGCGAGTTCGGGTCGTTCTTGGCGGCTGGGTTGACCACGTCGTTCGCGCCCAGCACCAGCACCACGTCGGCCTGGCCGAACTCGGAGTTGATGTCTTCCATCTCGAACACCTGGTCGTAGGGCACTTCTGCCTCGGCCAGTAGGACGTTCATATGGCCGGGCATACGGCCGGCCACCGGGTGGATCGCGTACTTCACGGTCACGCCACGATGGGTCAGCTTTTCTGTCAGCTCTTTCAGCGCATGCTGTGCGCGTGCCACTGCCAAGCCGTAGCCTGGCACGATGATCACCGTGTCGGCGTTGGTCAGCAGGAAGGTCGCGTCATCAGCCGAGCCGGATTTCACCGGGCGTGCTTCTTTAGAGCCCGCCGCAGCACCCGCATCCGGCGCATTGCCGAAACCGCCGAGCAGCACATTAAAGAAGGAGCGGTTCATCGCCTTGCACATGATGTACGACAGGATTGCGCCGCTGGAGCCCACCAGCGAGCCGGCGATGATCAGCATCGAGTTGTTCAACGAGAAACCGATCCCCGCTGCAGCCCAGCCTGAGTAGCTGTTAAGCATCGACACCACCACCGGCATGTCGGCGCCGCCGATCGGGATGATGATCAGCACACCCAGCACGAAGGCTAGGGCCAGCATCAGGGCGAAGGCGGTGAGGTTGCCGGTGAGCATAAAGGCCAGGCCGAGACCGAGGGTCAGCAGGCCGAGTACCAGGTTCAGCTTGTGCTGCCCGCCGAACTGTACCGGTGCGCCCTGGAACAGGCGGAACTTGTACTTGCCCGACAGCTTGCCGAACGCAATCACCGAACCGGAGAAGGTGATGGCACCGATGGCTGCGCCAAGGAACAGTTCCAGGCGGTTACCGGCAGGGATCGAATCGCCCAGGTGTTTGACGATGCCCAGGGATTGCGGCTCGACTACGGCGGCAATGGCGATGAACACGGCAGCCAGGCCGATCATGCTGTGCATGAAGGCGACCAGCTCCGGCATCTTGGTCATTTCTACGCGCTTGGCCATGACCGAACCGGCAGTGCCGCCGATCAGCAGGCCGACGATCACGTAGCCAATGCCTGCGGTAGCCAGCTCAGCACCGAGCTTATAGATGAGGCCCACGGTCGTGAGCACTGCCAGCGCCATGCCGAGCATGCCGAACAGGTTGCCGCGTCGCGAGGTGGTCGGGTGTGACAGGCCTTTAAGGGCCTGGATAAAGCAGATCGACGCGATCAAGTAGAGCGTCGTAACCAGATTCATGCTCATTACTTCGGCGCCTCTTCTTTTGCTTTCGGGGCTTTCTTCTTGAACATCTCAAGCATGCGGCGCGTCACCAGGAAGCCACCGAACACGTTGACCGCTGCGAGCGCCACCGCCAGGGTACCCATGGTCTTGCCCAGTGGGGTCACGGTGAGCGCAGCGGCGAGCATGGCGCCGACGATCACGATCGCCGAAATCGCGTTGGTCACCGCCATCAATGGTGTGTGCAGCGCGGGCGTTACGTTCCAGACCACGTGGTAACCGACATAAATCGCCAGCACAAAGATGATCAGGTTGTAGATACCGGGGGAGATAAGCTCTTCCATCGTCTGAATCCCTGCTTAGGCGTTTTTGCGGATGACTTGGCCGTCGCGGCACATCAGGCACGCGGCGACGATGTCGTCTTCGAGGTTGATTTCAAACTGCCCTTCTTTAGTGAAGACCAGCTTCAGGAAGTCCAGCAGGTTGCGCGCATACAAGGCTGACGCATCGGCGGCGACAGCACCGGCGAGGTTGGTCGGGCCGCAGATGATCACGCCATTTTCCACCACCACCTGATCGGCGACGGTCAGCGGGCAGTTGCCGCCTTGTGCCGCAGCGAGGTCGATCACCACGGAACCCGGCTTCATCTGCGCGACGGTTTCAGCGCTGAGCAATGTCGGCGCTTTACGGCCAGGAATCAGCGCGGTGGTGATGACGATGTCGGCCTGCTTGGCGCGTTCATGCACGGCCAGGGCCTGGCGTTGCATCCAGCTGGAGGGCATCGGGCGAGCGTACCCGCCGACGCCGACGGCGCATTCGCGCTCTTCGTCGGTTTCGTAAGGCACGTCGACGAACTTGGCGCCGAGGGATTCGATCTGCTCTTTAACGGCCGGGCGTACGTCGGACGCTTCGATAACGGCACCCAGGCGTTTCGCTGTGGCAATCGCCTGCAAGCCAGCAACACCTGCGCCGAGGATCAATACGCGGGCAGCCTTAACGGTACCGGCGGCAGTCATCAGCATCGGCATGAAGCGCGGATAGTGGTGAGCGGCGAGCAGTACCGCCTTATAGCCGGCGATGTTGGCCTGGGACGACAGCACGTCGAGGCTCTGGGCCCGCGAGGTACGTGGCGCAGCTTCCAGCGCAAAGGCAGTGATGCCCTGCTCGGCCAGCTTGCCGATGGTTTCGTTGCTGAACGGATTGAGCATGCCCACCAACACGGTGCCGCTTTTGATCAGCGTCAGTTCGCTGTCGCTGGGGGCGACCACCTTGAGAATCAGCTCGGCGCCAAACGCATCGTTGGCACTGCCAATGGTCGCGCCCGCCGTTTCATAGGCACTGTCGACGATGCTGGCTTTGATGCCTGCTCCGCTTTGTACAGTGACCTTATGGCCCTGGCCGATCAGCTTCTTGATGGTTTCCGGGGTGGCAGCCACCCGCGTTTCACCGGTCTGGGTTTCGAGAGGAACACCAATGTGCACGTCAAATCTCCTGCATGATCTTTTTGCTTTTGATCTTTTTGTAAAAAGGCCAGTGCACCGCGAGTGGCACAACTGGGGCGGCCGATCAGCACGATCCCGCTGAAATGACAGCGGGGCGCGGCATTTTGCAGGCGAACTTTACGGCCTTCAAGGGATTATGACGGGTGACGAAAAATTAACTACAAGTCACCCTGTGACTGATTGTCGCAACATGCCGAAATAACCTGTTCAAATACATGGGCTTAAAGGGCCGCAGGCGTTTTTGCAATCTTTTGTCATGGTTGGTGTGAATAGTCGGCTATTGGCTCGTAATAGTCGTTCAAAGCCATGTGAATCATGGCTTTGAGCCGAATTTTTCCTGAAAAATATAGTCTGCTTAAATGCGACATATATATACATCTGTAGGACTGTATTATTACTGACTACAAAGTCAATAATACGGCTTTGGCCTTTAAACATTGATGCTGTAGCGATGTGACTGGTCAATGAGCCAGTCCCTGAAAGCGTGAAGTGAGGCAGATTCGACTTTTCTGTCAGGAATCATCAGGTAATAAGCCTTCGTACTGCTCAGCGCTTCGGGGTTTGCAATCACCAATTGGCCCTCGTCCAGTTCGCGCTGGATAAGGAACGGGGGGATCAGTGCGATCCCCATGTCATGCATGGCTGCTTGGGACAACATCGAGAATAGCTCGTAACGGGGGCCTGTCATGTCGCGTGGGATGTTCAGGTGTTGGGCGTTGAACCATTGGCGCCACGCGTAGGGTCGTGTGGTTTGCTGCAGGAGCGGCAGTTCTGCAATCTCTTGGGCGCTGAACTGCGCACGGTCACCCAACAGCCGAGGGCTGCATACAGGTACAGGATTTTCGCCCATCAGCCGGTGGGACTCGGTACCGGACCAGTCGGCATCGCCGAAGTAGATGGCGGCGTCGAATTCGGTGTCGGCAAAGAGGAAAGGGCGTGTTCGATTCGTGAGGTTGACCGTGACCTCAGGGTGTTGGCGTTGGAAGTCCTTGAGGCGAGGTATCAACCATTGAGTGCCAAAGGTCGGGACTACGGCCAGTTCGATGGTGTTGGCGCCCTGCTGCCCCATGACGGAAAGCGTATCGCGCTCCACCGCATCCAGTTGCGTCGCCACGCGACGGCTATAGGACAGCCCTGCTTCTGTCAGTTTTACCCCGCGCCGTGAACGGCGAAACAGCTCGACACTTAAAAACTCCTCGAGACTAGCGATCTGTCGACAGATGGCGCCTTGAGTGATCGAAAGCTCCTGCGCAGCCTTGGTGAAGCTCTCGTGGCGGGCTGCCGCTTCAAAGCTCACCAACGCGGTGGTACTGGGAATTTTCCTGCGCATATACCGTGTCCTCACTTGCCAAGGCGCATATACGCCATTTTTGGCTTTTTCGAAGTGAGAAATTAGCACAACCCTATGCGGAAACCTCGTTTGCCCTACGCGATTGCCGGGCCTAGGCTGCTTCCACGACTTCCGACTTCTTCCGCGAGGACTTATTCATGGCTGGCAAGGCAAGCTTCAACTGGATCGATCCACTGCTGCTGGATCAACAGCTCACCGAAGAAGAGCGCATGGTGCGCGACAGTGCTGAGCAATTTGCCCAGGACAAGTTGGCGCCACGCGTGCTCGAAGCTTTCCGCCATGAAAAGACTGACCCTGCGATTTTCCGCGAGATGGGCGAGACCGGCCTGCTCGGCGCGATGATTCCCGAGCAGTACGGTGGCAGTGGCTTGAATTACGTCAGTTATGGGTTGATTGCGCGTGAGGTGGAGCGTGTCGACTCGGGCTATCGTTCGATGATGAGTGTGCAGTCGTCACTGGTCATGGTGCCGATCAATGAATTCGGCACCGAGGCGCAGAAGCAGAAGTACCTGCCGAAGTTGGCCTCTGGTGAATGGATCGGTTGTTTTGGTCTGACAGAGCCTAACCACGGTTCCGACCCTGGCGCGATGATCACTCGTGCCCGCAAGGTAGAGGGTGGGTACAGCCTGACGGGCGCAAAGATGTGGATCACCAATAGCCCGATCGCGGATGTGTTTGTGGTGTGGGGCAAGGACGATGCTGGCGACATCCGTGGTTTTGTCCTGGAGAAAGGCTGGAAGGGTCTGAGCGCTCCGGCGATTCACGGTAAGGTCGGGCTGCGCGCCTCCATTACTGGTGAAATCGTCATGGACAACGTGTTCGTGCCGGAAGAGAACATCTTCCCGGACGTGCGCGGCTTGAAGGGGCCTTTCACTTGCCTTAACTCTGCACGCTATGGCATCTCCTGGGGCGCGTTGGGGGCCGCCGAGTTCTGCTGGCACACCGCTCGCCAGTACACGCTTGATCGCCAACAGTTCGGCCGTCCATTGGCGGCGACTCAGTTGATCCAGAAGAAGCTGGCAGACATGCAGACCGAGATCACCCTGGCTCTGCAGGGCTGTCTGCGCCTGGGGCGCATGAAGGACGAAGGTACGGCGGCGGTTGAGATCACTTCCATCATGAAGCGTAACTCGTGCGGCAAATCCCTGGATATCGCACGCATGGCCAGGGACATGTTGGGCGGCAATGGTATTTCCGACGAGTTCGGGGTGGCGCGTCATCTGGTCAACCTCGAGGTGGTCAACACCTATGAGGGTACTCATGACGTGCACGCCTTGATTCTGGGGCGCGCGCAGACCGGTCTTCAGGCGTTCTATTAATAGGAGCACGGCATGGGCGCGCTTTCGCATCTGCGGGTGCTGGATTTATCGCGAGTACTGGCGGGCCCTTGGTCCGGGCAGATCCTTGCGGACCTTGGGGCTGAGGTGATCAAGGTCGAACGGCCGGGCAGCGGCGATGATACGCGCGCCTGGGGGCCGCCCTTCCTTAAGGATGCCTATGGTGAGAACACCAGTGAGGCGGCGTATTACCTGTCGGCCAATCGCAATAAGGAGTCGGTGACAATCGACTTCACGCGGCCTGAGGGACAGGCGCTGGTGCGTGAGCTGGCGGCCAAGTCGGACATCCTGATAGAGAACTTCAAGGTGGGTGGTCTCGCGGCTTACGGGCTGGACTATGAATCGCTCAAGGAGATCAACCCGGAGCTGATCTACTGCTCGATTACAGGGTTTGGACAGACGGGTCCCTATGCGGCGCGTGCTGGTTATGACTTCATGATTCAGGGCCTGGGCGGGCTTATGAGTCTGACTGGCCGTCCGGAGGGAGAAGACGGTGCAGGGCCGGTGAAGGTGGGGGTGGCACTGACTGACATCCTCACGGGGCTTTACTCGACCGTGGCGATATTGGCGGCACTGGCTCATCGGGATCATGATGGAGGCGGGCAACATATCGATATGGCATTGCTGGATGTACAGGTGGCATGCCTGGCCAACCAGGCGATGAATTACCTGACGACGGGTGTGCCACCAAAGCGTCTGGGTAACGCCCATCCGAATATCGTGCCTTACCAGGACTTTCCCACGGCCGATGGCGACTTCATCCTGACGGTGGGTAATGACGGGCAGTTCCGCAAGTTTGCTGAAGTGGCTGGGCAGCCACAGTGGGCAGTTGATCCGCGCTTCTCTACTAATAAGGTGCGGGTGGCCAATCGGGCGGAGCTGATTCCTCTGATACGTCAGGCTACGGTGTTCAAGACGACGGCGGAGTGGGTGTCGCAGTTGGAGCGGGTGGGTGTGCCTTGTGGGCCGATCAATGATCTGGCGCAGGTGTTTGCCGATCCTCAGGTGAAGGCGCGTGGGCTGGCGATGGCGCTGCCTCATTCGTTGGCAGGGATGGTGCCTCAGGTTGCCAGCCCGATAAGGTTGTCCAAGACGCCGGTGGAGTACCGTAGTGCGCCTCCTCTGCTGGGAGAGCATACGGCCAAGGTGCTTCAGGAAGTATTGGGGTTGGGGGTGGCGAATGTGGTCGCATTGAAGGCTGCGGGCGTCATCTGAATCCTGTCTTCTATATAGAGGGCGTTAACGGCACTTTATTGGTGGTTTTTTAATCAACGCTAACTAATTGATAGAAAAGCAAAATTAAGGGTTGACGGCAGATTCTGGAAGTCTATAATTCGCCCCACTTCCGGCGCAGTCGAAACGGAAAACTCCTTGGTAAACAAAGAGTTATGCAGAATTCGACAGCGAGTTGCTTCAGTTCATCGAAGCCCAGAAGGAGTTGGTAGAGCAGTGTTGTCTGGCTCTATTAACGTTTCGATCCTCTCGGTCGAAAGCGGAGAAAAAGAGGTGTTGACAGCAGCGTGTAACGCTGTAGAATTCGCCTCCCGCTAACGAGAGATCGGAAGCGCAAGTGGTTGAAGTTGTTGAAGAAATCTTCGAAAACTTCTGAAAATAATCACTTGACAGCAAATGAGGCTGCTGTAGAATGCGCGCCTCGGTTGAGACGAAAGATCTTAACCAACCGCTCTTTAACAACTGAATCAAGCAATTCGTGTGGGTGCTTGTGGAGTCAGACTGATAGTCAACAAGATTATCAGCATCACAAGTTACTCCGCGAGAAATCAAAGATGTAACCAACGATTGCTGAGCCAAGTTTAGGGTTTCTTAAAAACCCAAAGATGTTTGAACTGAAGAGTTTGATCATGGCTCAGATTGAACGCTGGCGGCAGGCCTAACACATGCAAGTCGAGCGGTAGAGAGAAGCTTGCTTCTCTTGAGAGCGGCGGACGGGTGAGTAATGCCTAGGAATCTGCCTGGTAGTGGGGGATAACGTTCGGAAACGAACGCTAATACCGCATACGTCCTACGGGAGAAAGCAGGGGACCTTCGGGCCTTGCGCTATCAGATGAGCCTAGGTCGGATTAGCTAGTTGGTGAGGTAATGGCTCACCAAGGCGACGATCCGTAACTGGTCTGAGAGGATGATCAGTCACACTGGAACTGAGACACGGTCCAGACTCCTACGGGAGGCAGCAGTGGGGAATATTGGACAATGGGCGAAAGCCTGATCCAGCCATGCCGCGTGTGTGAAGAAGGTCTTCGGATTGTAAAGCACTTTAAGTTGGGAGGAAGGGCAGTTACCTAATACGTGATTGTTTTGACGTTACCGACAGAATAAGCACCGGCTAACTCTGTGCCAGCAGCCGCGGTAATACAGAGGGTGCAAGCGTTAATCGGAATTACTGGGCGTAAAGCGCGCGTAGGTGGTTTGTTAAGTTGGATGTGAAATCCCCGGGCTCAACCTGGGAACTGCATTCAAAACTGACTGACTAGAGTATGGTAGAGGGTGGTGGAATTTCCTGTGTAGCGGTGAAATGCGTAGATATAGGAAGGAACACCAGTGGCGAAGGCGACCACCTGGACTAATACTGACACTGAGGTGCGAAAGCGTGGGGAGCAAACAGGATTAGATACCCTGGTAGTCCACGCCGTAAACGATGTCAACTAGCCGTTGGAAGCCTTGAGCTTTTAGTGGCGCAGCTAACGCATTAAGTTGACCGCCTGGGGAGTACGGCCGCAAGGTTAAAACTCAAATGAATTGACGGGGGCCCGCACAAGCGGTGGAGCATGTGGTTTAATTCGAAGCAACGCGAAGAACCTTACCAGGCCTTGACATCCAATGAACTTTCTAGAGATAGATTGGTGCCTTCGGGAACATTGAGACAGGTGCTGCATGGCTGTCGTCAGCTCGTGTCGTGAGATGTTGGGTTAAGTCCCGTAACGAGCGCAACCCTTGTCCTTAGTTACCAGCACGTAATGGTGGGCACTCTAAGGAGACTGCCGGTGACAAACCGGAGGAAGGTGGGGATGACGTCAAGTCATCATGGCCCTTACGGCCTGGGCTACACACGTGCTACAATGGTCGGTACAGAGGGTTGCCAAGCCGCGAGGTGGAGCTAATCCCATAAAACCGATCGTAGTCCGGATCGCAGTCTGCAACTCGACTGCGTGAAGTCGGAATCGCTAGTAATCGCGAATCAGAATGTCGCGGTGAATACGTTCCCGGGCCTTGTACACACCGCCCGTCACACCATGGGAGTGGGTTGCACCAGAAGTAGCTAGTCTAACCTTCGGGAGGACGGTTACCACGGTGTGATTCATGACTGGGGTGAAGTCGTAACAAGGTAGCCGTAGGGGAACCTGCGGCTGGATCACCTCCTTAATCGACGACATCAGCTGCTCCATAAGTTCCCACACGAATTGCTTGATTCATTGAAGAAGACGATAAGAAGCAGCCCGAAATTGGGTCTGTAGCTCAGTTGGTTAGAGCGCACCCCTGATAAGGGTGAGGTCGGCAGTTCGAATCTGCCCAGACCCACCAATTTTGTGTGGGAAACGCCTGTAGAAATACGGGGCCATAGCTCAGCTGGGAGAGCGCCTGCCTTGCACGCAGGAGGTCAACGGTTCGATCCCGTTTGGCTCCACCACTACTGCTTCTGAAAGTTTTGAAAGCTTAGAAATGAGCATTCCACCAAGACGGTGATGAATGTTGATTTCTAGTCTTTGATTAGATCGTTCTTTAAAAATTTGGGTATGTGATAGAAAGATAGACTGAACGTTACTTTCACTGGTAGCGGATCAGGCTAAGGTAAAATTTGTGAGTTCTCTTAGTTGAGAAATTCGAATTTTCGGCGAATGTCGTCTTCACAGTATAACCAGATTGCTTGGGGTTATATGGTCAAGTGAAGAAGCGCATACGGTGGATGCCTTGGCAGTCAGAGGCGATGAAAGACGTGGTAGCCTGCGAAAAGCTTCGGGGAGTCGGCAAACAGACTTTGATCCGGAGATGTCTGAATGGGGGAACCCAGCCATCATAAGATGGTTATCTTGTACTGAATACATAGGTGCAAGAGGCGAACCAGGGGAACTGAAACATCTAAGTACCCTGAGGAAAAGAAATCAACCGAGATTCCCTTAGTAGTGGCGAGCGAACGGGGACTAGCCCTTAAGTGGCTTTGAGATTAGCGGAACGCTCTGGAAAGTGCGGCCATAGTGGGTGATAGCCCTGTACGCGAAAATCTCTTAGTCATGAAATCGAGTAGGACGGAGCACGAGAAACTTTGTCTGAATATGGGGGGACCATCCTCCAAGGCTAAATACTACTGACTGACCGATAGTGAACTAGTACCGTGAGGGAAAGGCGAAAAGAACCCCGGAGAGGGGAGTGAAATAGATCCTGAAACCGTATGCGTACAAGCAGTGGGAGCAGACTTTGTTCTGTGACTGCGTACCTTTTGTATAATGGGTCAGCGACTTATTTTCAGTGGCGAGCTTAACCGAATAGGGGAGGCGTAGCGAAAGCGAGTCTTAATAGGGCGTCTAGTCGCTGGGAATAGACCCGAAACCGGGCGATCTATCCATGGGCAGGTTGAAGGTTGGGTAACACTAACTGGAGGACCGAACCGACTACCGTTGAAAAGTTAGCGGATGACCTGTGGATCGGAGTGAAAGGCTAATCAAGCTCGGAGATAGCTGGTTCTCCTCGAAAGCTATTTAGGTAGCGCCTCATGTATCACTGTAGGGGGTAGAGCACTGTTTCGGCTAGGGGGTCATCCCGACTTACCAAACCGATGCAAACTCCGAATACCTACAAGTGCCGAGCATGGGAGACACACGGCGGGTGCTAACGTCCGTCGTGAAAAGGGAAACAACCCAGACCGTCAGCTAAGGTCCCAAAGTTATGGTTAAGTGGGAAACGATGTGGGAAGGCTTAGACAGCTAGGAGGTTGGCTTAGAAGCAGCCACCCTTTAAAGAAAGCGTAATAGCTCACTAGTCGAGTCGGCCTGCGCGGAAGATGTAACGGGGCTCAAACCATACACCGAAGCTACGGGTATCACGTAAGTGATGCGGTAGAGGAGCGTTCTGTAAGCCTGTGAAGGTGAGTTGAGAAGCTTGCTGGAGGTATCAGAAGTGCGAATGCTGACATGAGTAACGACAATGGGTGTGAAAAACACCCACGCCGAAAGACCAAGGTTTCCTGCGCAACGTTAATCGACGCAGGGTTAGTCGGTCCCTAAGGCGAGGCTGAAAAGCGTAGTCGATGGAAAACAGGTTAATATTCCTGTACTTCTGGTTATTGCGATGGAGGGACGGAGAAGGCTAGGCCAGCTTGGCGTTGGTTGTCCAAGTTTAAGGTGGTAGGCTGAGATCTTAGGTAAATCCGGGATCTTAAGGCCGAGAGCTGATGACGAGTTACCTTTTAGGTAACGAAGTGGTTGATGCCATGCTTCCAAGAAAAGCTTCTAAGCTTCAGGTAACCAGGAACCGTACCCCAAACCGACACAGGTGGTTGGGTAGAGAATACCAAGGCGCTTGAGAGAACTCGGGTGAAGGAACTAGGCAAAATGGCACCGTAACTTCGGGAGAAGGTGCGCCGGTGAGGGTGAAGGACTTGCTCCGTAAGCTCATGCCGGTCGAAGATACCAGGCCGCTGCGACTGTTTATTAAAAACACAGCACTCTGCAAACACGAAAGTGGACGTATAGGGTGTGACGCCTGCCCGGTGCCGGAAGGTTAATTGATGGGGTTAGCTAACGCGAAGCTCTTGATCGAAGCCCCGGTAAACGGCGGCCGTAACTATAACGGTCCTAAGGTAGCGAAATTCCTTGTCGGGTAAGTTCCGACCTGCACGAATGGCGTAACGATGGCGGCGCTGTCTCCACCCGAGACTCAGTGAAATTGAAATCGCTGTGAAGATGCAGTGTATCCGCGGCTAGACGGAAAGACCCCGTGAACCTTTACTATAGCTTTGCACTGGACTTTGAATTTGCTTGTGTAGGATAGGTGGGAGGCTTTGAAGCGTGGACGCCAGTTCGCGTGGAGCCATCCTTGAAATACCACCCTGGCAACTTTGAGGTTCTAACTCAGGTCCGTTATCCGGATCGAGGACAGTGTATGGTGGGTAGTTTGACTGGGGCGGTCTCCTCCTAAAGAGTAACGGAGGAGTACGAAGGTGCGCTCAGACCGGTCGGAAATCGGTCGTAGAGTATAAAGGCAAAAGCGCGCTTGACTGCGAGACAGACACGTCGAGCAGGTACGAAAGTAGGTCTTAGTGATCCGGTGGTTCTGTATGGAAGGGCCATCGCTCAACGGATAAAAGGTACTCCGGGGATAACAGGCTGATACCGCCCAAGAGTTCATATCGACGGCGGTGTTTGGCACCTCGATGTCGGCTCATCACATCCTGGGGCTGAAGCCGGTCCCAAGGGTATGGCTGTTCGCCATTTAAAGTGGTACGCGAGCTGGGTTTAGAACGTCGTGAGACAGTTCGGTCCCTATCTGCCGTGGACGTTTGAGATTTGAGAGGGGCTGCTCCTAGTACGAGAGGACCGGAGTGGACGAACCTCTGGTGTTCCGGTTGTCACGCCAGTGGCATTGCCGGGTAGCTATGTTCGGAATAGATAACCGCTGAAAGCATCTAAGCGGGAAACTAGCCTCAAGATGAGATCTCACTGGAACCTTGAGTTCCCTGAAGGGCCGTCGAAGACTACGACGTTGATAGGTTGGGTGTGTAAGCGCTGTGAGGCGTTGAGCTAACCAATACTAATTGCCCGTGAGGCTTGACCATATAACACCCAAGCAATTTGACTACTCTAACGAGCATCAGATTGCGGTGTGTGAAGACGAAATGAACCGAAAGTTCGATGTTCACAAAACACCGAAAGCTGTCACATACCCAATTTGCTGAAGCGAGGCCCAGGCCACGACTCAGTACCCGAATTTCTTGACGACCATAGAGCATTGGAACCACCTGATCCCATCCCGAACTCAGCAGTGAAACGATGCATCGCCGATGGTAGTGTGGGGTTTCCCCATGTGAGAGTAGGTCATCGTCAAGATTAAATTCCAGAACCCCTGATTGCTAACGCAGTCAGGGGTTTTGTTTATGTAGAAGTCCATGAATTTCATCGGCACGTTGCCAACCCAACGGTCCGGTACACAGAATTTCTTGACGACCATAGAGCATTGGAACCACCTGATCCCATCCCGAACTCAGCAGTGAAACGATGCATCGCCGATGGTAGTGTGGGGTTTCCCCATGTGAGAGTAGGTCATCGTCAAGATTTAATTCCGAAACCCCTGTCTGCTAACGCAGACAGGGGTTTTGTCGTTTGGGGCCATAAGTCACCACAATTTGTCGTTTCCTCACACATGCCTACCGCTGGTCAGTTTCCTGCTTAAAAATCAGAAACATCCCACAATTTTCTAAGCTTTGCCGCGGCTTGGCCGAAAGCCTGACGAGCCATGCGTGCACCGAAATAGAGCGGCCCCAGAAGCTGCCTATACCGTTACATGGAATGTTCCACTCGGCACGCTCACCCCCCTTTGGCAAAAGAAGTCGATGAAATGAATCTCAAGTTCAGTCATAAAATTCTGTTGGCCGCGTCAGGCGTTGTGGTTCTGGCCTTCGCGTTATTCACCCTCTACAACGACTATCTGCAGCGCAGCACGATCAAGCAGAACCTGGAGTCGTCCATCCAGCAATCCGGTGAACTCACTGCCAGCAGTGTGCAGAACTGGCTTAGTGGCCGAATATTGGTACTCGAGAGCCTTACGCAAAACGTTGCTCACCAAGGCAGTGGTGCCGACCTTCCTGGCCTGGTCGATCAGCCAGCGTTCACTGATAACTTCCAGTTCACCTATGTTGGCCAAACCAATGGTGTGTTTACCCAACGTCCTGACGCAAAAATGCCCGATGGCTACGACCCCCGTCAGCGTCCCTGGTACAAACAGGCAGTAGCAGCAGATAAACCCATGCTTACCCCACCCTATATGGCAGCGGTGGGTGGGCAGATCGTGACCATCGCCATGCCGGTGAAAAAGAACGGCGAGTTGCTCGGTGTGGTCGGCGGTGACCTGAGCCTGCAGACCTTGGTGAAGATCATTAACTCGGTGGATTTTGGCGGCATTGGCCATGCGTTCCTGGTCAGTGGCGACGGGCAAGTCATCGTCAGTCCCGATCAGGACCAGGTGATGAAAAACCTCAAGGACATCTACCCCGGCACTCAAGTGCGCATTGAGAAGGTCAGTCAGGACGTCGTTCTCAATGGCCAGGACCGAATCTTGTCATTCACCCCTATCAGCGGCTTGCCAGGCGCGGATTGGTATATCGGCCTGTCGATTGATAAAGACAAAGCCTACGCACCGCTGGGCAAATTCCGGACATCTGCGTTGATTGCCATGTTGATCGCCGTGGTTGCGATTGCCGTGCTCCTGAGCTTGCTGATTCAAGTCTTGCTGCGACCCCTGACCACTATGGGCGTGGCGATGCAGGATATCGCCCAGGGCGAGGGTGACCTGACCCGTCGTCTGGCGGTCACCAGCAAGGACGAATTTGGCGAAGTCGGCAGTGCGTTCAATCAGTTCGTAGAGCGCATCCATGCGTCGATTTCGGAAGTGTCCTCGGCTACGCGCCAGGTGCATGACTTGTCCCAGCGTGTGATGGCTTCGTCCAATGCGTCTATCGTCGGTTCCGACGAGCAAAGCGCGCGCACTAACAGCGTCGCCGCAGCGATCAATGAACTGGGTGCCGCCACCCAGGAAATCGCGCGCAACGCCGCCGATGCGTCACAACACGCCAGTGGTGCCAGCGAGCAGGCCGACGATGGCCGCAAAGTGGTCGAGCAGACCATCCTTGCCATGTCGGAGTTGTCGCAGAAGATCAGCTTGTCCTGCACCCAGATTGAAACCCTGAACGCCAGCACCGACAACATCGGTCACATCCTTGATGTGATCAAAGGCATCTCCCAGCAAACCAACTTGCTGGCGCTTAACGCTGCCATCGAGGCGGCCCGAGCCGGTGAGGCCGGGCGAGGCTTTGCGGTGGTCGCCGACGAGGTACGTAACCTCGCTCACCGCACCCAGGAGTCAGCCGAGGAGATCCACAAAATGATCACTTCGCTGCAAGTGGGCTCGCGTGAAGCGGTGACTACCATGAATGCCAGCCAGGCCTCCAGCGAGGAAAGCGTAGAGGTCGCGAACCAGGCCGGTGAGCGCCTGGTCAGCGTGACCCAGCGAATCGTTGAGATCGACGGCATGAACCAGTCCGTCGCCGCAGCCACTGAAGAGCAGACGGCCGTGGTGGAAACCCTCAATGTGGACATCAACCAGATCAACTTGCTGAACCAGCAGGGCGTGGCCAATCTCAATGAAACCCTGAAGGATTGCGATGCCCTGTCGCAGCAGGCCAATCGTTTGAAGCAGTTGGTCGATAGCTTCAAGATCTGACCCGCTGATTCATTGGCAGGGGCGCATCGCGTCGCTCCTGCCGCTTAGCTGAGTATTCGGCGGACATTGTCCAGGGCGCTGTTGGCGAAGTCTTGCACAAACTGTTCGAACCCTGTGTTCGCCGTCTCTGTGGGCTCTGCAATAATTGTCCACATCACCTTGGAGCGCTCAGCTTCAAGTGCTTCCACTTGGATCGCCGCCCATAGTCTGGCCACACCCAGGGTGTTGTAGATCGTGGTCCAGGTCATGTGCATAGCCTGCTCGTCCCGGCTATTGAGTTGCTCCACTACACAATTGCCATCGCGGAAGAATTTTGTCCGCAAGGCGCCCACGCCTGAGCCCATCATTTCGATATGGCTCAAGTCCGGAATGAACATATCGAAGCCGGCAAATCGCCCCACCATGTCCCACAGGCGAGAGGCGGAACAGTTGACCGCAACAGAAGCCACTATCGGTAGGCCACTCGGGTTGCGGATTAACGTATCGGGTTGCAGCAGTTTCATGAGGTTGTCCTGGGGTGTTCAAAGAAAGCCGATGGCCTTGAGGTAATTGCAGCCTTTGCTCAACAGTGCCGTGTCCTTTGCGGGGTAGTGTTCACCCATCTGCTGGACACCTAGTCGCGCGTTGTCGTAACGAATCATTGAAGTGTCCCCGATGTCTTCGTCGAGGCGGTCGAGGTAAAAACCGAGCACGCCAAACAGTGCGTTGTCCTGGCTTACCGTTCGCAGCGCCTGCTGCCATTGCGCGATGCCCACTCGCTTGAAGCGATGGCCCGCCCGACTGAACGCATCCAGGTAGTGCGCCCAGCTCAACGGTTGTGGGTTATGCAGGTTGAACACACTTCGGCTGGCGTGAAAGCGGGTGCTGTGGAATGCAACGAAGCGCGCCAGAAAGTCCACCGGCATCAGGTCGAAGTTCAGCGCCAAACGGGGCAGCAGGCCCAGTTGCAGTGACCCCTTGAGCATCAGCATCAGGCGATTTTTTTGCGGCTGGCACGCACCGTTCTGGCTGTTGAAGCTGATATTGCCGGGACGATGGATATTCACCCAGGCACCACGCGCCACCGCATGCCCCAATTGCCGCTCCGCAACCCATTTGGATAGGTTGTAGCCATTCTTGATGTACAGCGGCAGCGTGGTAGAGGCGGGTGATTCGAGGACATAGCCCTGCGAGTCGACACTGCTCGAGGCCGACAGTGTCGAGATAAAGTTGAAGACTTTCTTGCGGTGGGTTTCACACAAGCGCAGGCATTCGCGTATGGGGTCAACGTTGTCCCGCGTCAGTGATGCATAGTCCATCACGTGATTGACCCGCGCCGCGTTGTGGACCAGCACGCCGAAGTCTCTGGCGAGAGACTCATACACAACGTCAGCCAGGCCCAATCGAGGTTGGCTGATATCGGCCGTATATACCTTCACTCGGCTCAGGTCCACATGCTCCAGGCGGTATTCATGTAGCGCCTGGATGAGTCGTGACATTGGCGACCGCCCCGGCTCCTCCCGTACCAGGCACGCCACCTCGGTTGCACCAGCGGCCAGTAACGCTTCGACGATATGGACACCCACAAAGCTATTGGCTCCGGTCACGATCACTTTGTGCGGATCACCTGCACGGTCCTCAGGCAACGTGTCGAGCACCCACTCCGATTGAGCATCACGGGCCGCGCGGCCAGATCCTGCATCGGGTCGTTCACCGTTCTCCACCAGCGTTGCGAGCGTACGAATCGTCGGCACTTCAATAAAGTGACTCAACACAAAGCTACGGCCGAACTGCTCGCGTACGCGCAGCAGCAAGGTCGATAGCAAAATCGAATGCCCGCCGAGATCAAAGAAGCTCTGGTCAATAGATAGATTACCTGCGGGCACCGCCAGCAACTCGCTCCACAAGCGGGACAACCGAAGGTGAAGCGGAGTTTTTGCGGTACTGCCGACAGCTTGCAACGCAGACCGGACCGGTAGTGCCAGCAATGCCTGCCGGTCGACTTTTCCATTGACGGAGCACGGCAGGTAGGGCAAGACCTCCCAGAAGCCCGGCTGCATGTAGTCTGGCAGCCATTGCCGTGCATGGTGCTTCAGGGCGGCCACGCTCGCGTGTGGTTCAGGCTGGGCGACGTAGCCGCGGATCCTGCTGTCCCGGTCGATTACTACCGCCACCTGGCGATACAGCCGACTATCGCGCAGACACTGCTCAATCTCCTGCGGCTCGACCCGAAAACCGCGAATTTTCACTTGGTCATCGCGCCGCCCACCCAGCACGATCCCGTCGGCGGTCCACCGTGCCAGGTCGCCACTGCGGTAGGCCCGCAGTGGCGGAGCTCCTGGTATTGCCAGTTCCACGAAAGGACTGGCACGCGGCTGCGACGTGCCCACATACCCCAGGCTGACTCCGGGGCCGACAATGTACACCTCGCCCATTACCTCTTCATCCACCGGTTGCAGAGCGTCATCGAGGATCAGCACCTGGCTGTTGGCGATGGGGTAGCCGAGGTTGCGGTTGCAGTCACCGGGGTGCAGTGTCCGCTGGGTGATCAGCACCGTGGTCTCCGTAGGGCCGTAGAGGTTGTGAAACCGGCACTGCCCGGCCAGGCGTTCGATGACATGGGGTTCGCACACATCGCCGCCGGTCAGCAGGTGCGTCAGGCCCAATGGTTGATCAAGCGGCAGAATGCTCAGCAGCGCAGGCGGCAAAAAGGCATGGGTGACGTGCTGCTGGTGGAGCAAACCCAGCAGTTGTTCAGGGGCTCGCCGTTGCTCGGCACTGGGGACGATCAATTCGGCACCCGCTATCAGGGCAGGGAAAATATCGATCAGCGATGAATCGAAGCTCAACGACGAAAACTGCAGGACTCGGCTCTGGTCATCCAGGTTCATAAAGGAGCTGAACCAGGCCGTGAAATGCGCCAGGTTTGCCTGGCTGAGCAGCACGCCCCTGGGTTGGCCTGTGGAGCCCGACGTAAAGAGCGTCATGCAGGGCGCATCAGGGTGGGGGCGAGCTGGCATCAACGCAAGCGTGAGGTCGACATGCCGAAGGTCAGGACGGGTGACATCCAGCGCAGTGAAGTGCGCTCGCAAAGGATGTTGGCCGGCGTCCAGCAACACACGCGCCCCGGCGGTCTCGAGCATGACTTGATGGCGTTGTGGCGGGTGGTCCGGGCCCAGCGGCAGATACACCGCCCCACAGCCCAGCACCGCAAGGATACTGGCGTACAACTCGATGGATTTTTCCAGGCACACGCCAACCACGGGCGGGGGCTGCGTATTGCCCAGCAAGGGGGGTAACTGTTGCTGGATCGTGAGGGCCTGGACGTGCAGCTCGCGGTAAGTCACTACGCTACCGGCGATCCTCAGCGCCGGTCGATCCGCAAACCTATGGAGGCTCGCCTGCACCCTTTCGATCACGGGCACTTGGGCTTCGCGCATTACCGCGGGATCTTCGGTACGGTTGAATCGATGGACAAATGCCAGCGCATCAAGCGCGTCCAACCCGTGCTCTGGCCAGTCATTGGCAACGGCACTCTCGGAGAAATACCCAGGGTCCCGCGAGAAACGACTGACGTGCAGCGCGACCCATTCCACCAATGCGTGGCTCACTTGCTGGCGTAACCGTTGCCCGTTGCCCGTGGGCTCTTCGGCGATGTCCAGGGCTCCCGACAAGCGCCGGTTGGCCCCATAGGCGCGCAGCTGCAGCGGGGGTAGTCCGCAGTCGGATACCGGGCCAACGCCCAGGCGCAGGCTCAACGCAGAGATTGGGTCTGCCGGGTCCCGCAGCGGCTGACATCCGTCATCTATCCACAGGTCGACGCCTTCATCGCTCGAGACATGCCCATGCTGTTCCAGCTCCCGTCTGATGGCGTCCAAGGCGCTGCTGGCACCGGAAAATCCGATTGTCAGGCGCTTCATGTCGCTTCCCCGGGCATCGGCAAATAGTCTTTCAACGCGTGCACCACACTCGGCGTCTGCAGCAAACCGCTGTGTTGCAGGAAGCCAAGGATATTGCTCAACAGCGGGTGCCGGCGAGTGATCGGGAAGGTGAGCGCGGCGATTTCATTGCGCAACGCGTTGCGCAGGCTGGCGTCGATATCGAGGTGTTCGATCAAGTGAAGGTCAAAGTCTTTTTGCAGATCGTTCGTCAGATACTGAGCCAGGAACGCCGGCAGTACCTTGGCAATACTGTCGCGATCGTCCGCGTTCGCGGCTTGCCAATACAGGCGTACAAGTCGCGTCCAGAATTGCGCGTGGCGGCCTTCATCAAACAGGTGGTCGGCCATCAAGCCACGGATGGAGGCTTTGACACTGCTGTCCTTGGAGAATGCCGCTACATCATGGGTCACCGTGTTTTCGGCGATGGCCACCGCAATCAGTTCTACTGCATCGTGCAGATGGGCTGGCGCCTGGGCTTGTGCTGTCGGCAGTGCGCGGCTCAATTCGATTTGCCTGGGCAGCTCCAACGGCTGTATGCCGGTCATGGCCACGGTTTGCTGCAGGAAATCCAGTGCGACCAGCGCGTGGTAGTCCTCGTCCACGACGACGGTCATCGCATCAACGCGGCAGGCCAGCGGGAAGGGGATCGAGAAGCGGTTCTTGGCAATGCTGCGCGCAGTCTTGTCGACGATCTCGGTCTCGAATATCACCACGTCGTTGATGAACTTGTAGAAGCTCTGCACCAGCACGAAATCGCGCCACTGCGGGCAGTGTTCGAGAAAGGTCGCGCTGAGTACCAAGGGCTGGCGGCACAGTGGGTAAATCAGCTTGTCATCGTTTTCCAGTAAGCGGCGAGGACGTGTACGGATGGTTGCACGGCGCTCCCAGTCGTCGGCAATGGATGTGTAGTCGCCGGTGTTCATGGACGCACCTCTTGCAACGAGGCCTGAACCTCATCCCAGAGCGCGATACGGCCTTCCATGGCGGCAAGGGCTGCGTCGTGGGCCTGTTGCGCGTGCGCCGGGTCAGCGCTGACGAGGCGTTCGAGCAGCTGCTCGGCGGCCGGCCCATGGTCCTGGGTGTCCATCTCGATGTGACGCTTGAGGTAAGCGCGCAAGGTAGGCGCCTGGCGATGGATGAGTTCATTGGATTGCAGGATGCGCTGGAACATTGCCGGGATGACGTGCTCGCGTCCGTGCAGGAAGGTTGCAGCCACACAGTGGGTCGGTGCATTCAGCGCGAGGTTCAAGGTGTCGCTGACGAAGCGAACCACGCCAGGAAGAACCTCGACTTCCTGTAAGGCAGCGTGTGCTTCCAGGCCTTGGCGTTGCAGTGTAATAAAGTGGTTAATAGACGCGGTGTTGGCACCCACTTCTGCCATCGCCTCCAAGTACAGTTCGAAGTGGCTGCAATAACCTTTCGCGGGATGTTCGTCTGACTCCTCGCCTAATACGATCTCGTTGATCAGACGTGCGGCCTGCGGGTCTGGCGGTGGCAGCCAAGGCAGGCGCGTACAGGTCAAATCCTGTTGCAGGCGTTTGGCGAGGGTCATGAAGTCCCAGACTGCAAATACATGGCTTTCCATGAAAAGTTGTAACTTTCGTACGGAAGTTGTTTCTGAAAATAACGAATGACTGCATAACTGCAGTTTTGCTGTTTCAAGTAACGGTTGATGCATGGTTGATGCCTATGAGTTGTTGCGTCTGCTGTGTAAGCAGCGATGAATTTTTTGTGGTTGGCAAGGGCTCAGCTGTTGTTAAAAGGCTGCTGGCGTGCGGGATCGCTGAATGTGAAGGATGTCGGGGCTGTTAATAAAATATAATAAGCGGGTTAAACAAGTTGGCGAACATACAAATATGTTAGAAGTTTTTCTAAATAATATTGATGTAAGTTGGATTCTTTGTTGTAAGTGGGAAGTTTCCTTGGGGCGACGCGCTAACCGTGAGTCAGGACGCCCCGCCACCGGAAAGGTCGGGGCAGGAGAGCCGTGTGCCTTATTGCGTATCTTTGTTGCCTTGGGCGTCCAGGCCACTGAGGTACGCCGTGATCACTTCCATGCCCCGCATCAAGTGATTGCGCAGTGTCAGGATGCTTTCCTGGGTTTTCTTCTTGGCCACCAGGTTCAGCAGTTCGCGGTGGTCTTCCTGGGACGTCTCGCCCAGCCCCATGGCCTCAAGGTTGTAACGCAGGAAACGCTCCTCTTCGTTCAACCCGTGCTCCACCAATTTGAGTAGCCGCTGGTTCGGGGCCCTGCCATATAAGGCCATGTGAAACAGTCGATTGAGGCGGCCCATTTCGGCGTAGTCTTTTTCCTGCTCAAGAGCACAGATGATTGCGTCCGCCTCGGCAATATCGGCCTCGGTGAGTAAAGGAATCGACAAGCGCAGCGCTTCAGACTCCAGCAGCATTCGCAGTTCATAGGTTTCGGCCGAGTTATCCTCGATCAAGGGTGCAACCACGGCGCCTTTGTGCGTTACCACATGCAGCAGTGATTGGGCTTCCAACTGGCGCAAGGCTTCCCGCACCGGCATGCGGCTGACTCCGAACAGGCTGGCCAGTTCCTGTTGGCGCATAGCGGTACCGCAGGGCAATCGACCATCCAGGATGGCGTTGCGCAAGGTTTCTTCAATCACGGAACGAGCAAGATGCGCGGGAATAGGACCGCTTATCTTGATGCTGTTCAAAGGGGTCGGCTTCTGCGTCACGGTTACGCTATCCTCCTTTTTCTAATTGGGTGGCTAATTGGATCCAATGCACACTAGAGACTGCCCATAAGCTTGTCAAACGAGCACGGTTTCGGCTTGTAAGCGGCTCAACATCATGCTCCCAGCGCCCACAGCCGGTATTTATGGCGTCTTACGCAACCAGGTTCATTGAGCCTGCTTCAGCAGTTACCAATGGCAACAGCAGCAGCTATGGACTCAACACTTTACCGTTGCAGTTTATTCCCCAAGTGCCAGGAGGTATGAGTTCTCATGGGACTTTCCCGTATATAGATATTCATTATCAGTATTTAAACTGAGGTTCTTATATCTATAAAGTCGCTCTCCTGACTGACCGGGAGTGACCTCATGTCCGCCACCTCTACTGTTCCAACAGCGACCGCCACCGCCCAAACCTTCGAGATTCTGCCTTTTTCCGGCAGCGTCGGTGCCCAGATCATTGGCCTGGACTTGTCGCGCCCGGTCAGCGAGCAGGATTTTGCGCGAATTCACCGTGCGCACCTGGACCATCACGTTGTGGTGTTCCGTGACCAGCGGATCACCCCCGAACAGCAGATCGCCTTCAGTCGCCGTTTTGGTGTGCTGCAGATCCATGTGCTCAAACAGTTCCTGCTGGCCAACCACCCGGAAATCCTGATCGTCTCCAACATCATTGAAAACGGCCAATCCATCGGCCTGGGAGACGCAGGCAAATTCTGGCATTCGGATCTGTCTTACAAAGAGCTGCCCAGCCTGGGCTCAATGTTGCACGCCCAAGAACTGCCGTCTGAAGGCGGCGATACCCTGTTCGCCGACATGCACAAAGCCTGGGACCAGTTGCCCGAGCACCTGCGTAAAGCTGTCGAGGGCCGCAGTGCCGCGCATTCCTACACCGCGCGTTACAGCGAAACCAAATTCGAAGGCAACTGGCGCCCCACGCTGACCCCTGAGCAGCTTGCCCAAGTCGCGGAAGTCGTGCACCCCATCGTGCGCACCCACCCGGAAAACGGCCGCAAGGCACTCTTCGTCAGTGAAGGGTTCACCACCCGCATCGTCGGCCTGCCGGAAGACGAGAGCCGCGACCTGCTGGCCCAGCTCTACGCCTACAGCGTGTTGCCACACAACATCTACCGTCACCAATGGCAGCCCCACGACCTGGTGTTCTGGGACAACCGCTCGCTGATCCACCTGGCTGCCGGCTGCCCGAGCCACCTGCGCCGTAAGCTGTTTCGCACCACCATCCAGGGCGATGCGCCTTTCTGATCCCCATTTGCGCCAAGTGAGATGAAATGAACATGCCCCTGCAAGGCCACGCGGCCAGCACTCTGAACACGGCGCAGCCGCTGCTGGCGGTGGATAACGTCAGCCTGGAATACCGCACGCCCGAGCGGGTGGTGCGGGCCACCCACCAAGTGAGTTTCGAGATCGACCCGGCTGACCGCTACGTGCTGCTCGGCCCTTCGGGCTGTGGCAAATCCACCTTGCTCAAGTCTATCGCCGGGTTTATCAAACCCTGCGAAGGCGAGATCCGCCTGTTGGGGCAAAAGGTCGAGCAACCCGGCCCGGATCGCATCGTGGTGTTCCAGGAATTCGACCAGTTGCCGCCGTGGAAAACCGTCAAGCAGAACGTGATGTTCCCGCTGCTGGCCTCGAAAACCTTGAAGCGCGGCGAAGCCGAAGAACGCGCGCTGCACTACCTCGACAAAGTCGGCCTCAGCGCCTTTGCCGATGCCTATCCACACACCCTTTCCGGCGGCATGAAAGCCCGCGTCGCCATCGCCCGTGCCCTGGCCATGCAGCCGAAAATCCTGTTGATGGACGAGCCCTTCGCCGCCCTCGACGCCCTGACTCGACGCAAGATGCAGGAAGAGTTGCTGCTGCTCTGGGAAGAGGTGCGCTTCACCCTGTTGTTCGTCACGCACTCCATTGAAGAAGCGCTGGTAGTGGGCAATCGCATCCTGTTGCTGTCGCCTCATCCCGGGCGTGTACGTGCGGAGGTCCACAGCCATCAATACGACCTGCACAGCCTCGGGGGCGTGGCGTTCCAGGCATCGGCGCGGCGCATTCATCGTTTGCTGTTCGATGAAGCGCCCCAGGTTGGACGTGAGTTGGGTTTCGCCGATATCCGCATCGCTTACTGAAGGGTCAACCCAATGCGCCAGGAATTTGAAATCTCCCTAGAACCGCTGCTCAGTGTCCCCGTGGAACGCGAGTTGCCCTTGCGTCAACGCCTCTGGCAACAAGGCTGGCTGCGCAAAGGCCTGATCCTGATTGTGCTCGCGGTCCTCTGGGAAGCCGTTGCGCGCTACCAGGACAACGACCTGCTGTTGCCGAGTTTCTTGCAGACCTTTCACGCGCTGTACGACGGCCTGCTCAGTGGTGAATTGCTCAGCAAAGTCAGCATCTCGCTGGCCGTGCTGATCAAAGGCTACTTGATCGGTATCGTGCTGGCGTTCGCCCTGACCACCCTGGCGGTGTCGACCCAACTGGGCCGCGATTTGCTCAGTACGCTGACTTCAATGTTCAACCCGCTGCCTGCCATCGCGTTGTTACCGCTGGCGCTACTGTGGTTTGGCCTGGGGCAGAACAGCCTGATCTTCGTGCTGGTGCATTCGGTGCTGTGGGCGCTGGCGCTCAATACCTATTCGGGGTTCCTCGGCGTGTCCGAAACCCTGCGCATGGCCGGTCGCAACTATGGCCTCAAGGGCATGCGTTTTGTGCTGTTCATCCTGATCCCGGCGGCGCTGCCGTCGATCCTCGCGGGCCTCAAGATCGGCTGGGCGTTCGCCTGGCGCACCTTGATCGCCGCCGAGTTGGTATTTGGTGCCACCAGCGGCAAGGGCGGCTTGGGTTGGTACATCTTCCAGAACCGCAACGAGCTGTACACCGACAAGGTATTCGCCGGGCTGGCGGTGGTGATCCTGATCGGGCTGCTGGTTGAAAACCTGGTGTTTGATACGTTCGAGCGTCTGACGGTCAAGCGCTGGGGTATGCAGCGTTGATCCCACGAGGCCATAAGAATCGTCGCTTTTAAATAGGAATGGTTGCTCTTTGCCCTGTCTGGCTTCGATAATCCCGTCCGAATTCGGCGCCGCGATGGCGTCGAACCGTTCTGGTAAAGGGATTTACGACGATGCGTTTTCTTGTCTTGGCAGCGGCTGTGTTGTTATCGACCTCGGTGTTGGCGGAGTTCGTACCCGAAGCAGTGTCCATGCCCAAGCCGCAATACCCGGCGTTCCTGACGTCCCTTCCGGGACATGCGCGCATCAGCTTGAACATCCACAGTGATGGTTCGGTCAGCGATGTAAAAGCGCTCAGCGCCACCAAGCCTGAGTTCGGCGCAGCCGCCGTGGCGGCGGCCCAACAATGGCGTTTCAAACCCTGGGCGGTGAATGCAGACCAGCCAGCGGTGATCGACGCGCAGAACGAAATGATCTTCACGCCTGAAGAGGTCAGGGCAACGAGTACTCAGCTGTCCTTTATGGAAACGACCTATCAGTCCTGCAGCGCGTTGAACGAAGAAGTCAGTCAGTTCCGCCGTAATCATCCTTCCCGTCCGCTCATCCAGATGAAGAGTTTTGCCATCACCCGTGTCGCTGTGATGTTCCCGGCATTGAGTGGTAAAAGCGGCTACGACGAAGGCCTGACCCGGGCCGACGAACTGGAAAGCGCGCTGCCGGACATTGTGCGCAAGTGCCAGGCGCACCCTAAATCCACCTTCGCGAAATACCTGCCCGTCAAACTGAGGCGCTACCTGTAAAGCCTGCTACGATTGCGCTCACTTCACGCCCCGTTGTTCACGAGTGCCTGGCATGCAACTACCGGACATGAACCTGCTGGTCGCCCTCGATGCCCTGCTCGATGAGGGCAGCGTAGTGGGCGCCGCGCGCCGCATGAACCTCAGCCCGGCGGCCATGAGCCGCACGCTCACGCGTATCCGCGAAGCGGTGGGGGACCCGATCCTGGTGCGCGCCGGCCGGGGTCTGGTGCCCACACCCAAGGCCCTGGAGTTGCAAGGCCAGGTGCGCAACGTGGTGGAGCAGGCGGCGCTGCTGTTCCGCTCGGCGGACCAGGTGGACCTGAGCACCCTGCGTCGCCGCTTCAGCGTGCGCGCCAATGACTTTTTCATCGGTGTGTATGGCGGGCGCCTGTTCGACACCATGGAGCGCATGGCCCCCTTTTGCGAGCTGTGCTTCGTGCCCGAAGGCAATACCGACGACGAGGCCCTGCGCGAAGGGCGCCTGGACCTGCGGGTGAGCAACACCATGCCCGCCAGCCCCGAAGTGAAAGTGCAGAACCTGTTTTCCACTACCTTCGTCGGCCTGGCGCGGGAAGATCACCCGCTGTTCGACGAAGAAATCACCGCTGCACGTTTCGCCAGCTATTCCCATATCAGCATCTCGCGGCGCGGCATTGCGCGGGGGCCGATCGACACCGCGCTGAATGCCCAGGGCCTGGAACGCCGTGTGGCGATGATCGCACCGGGCTTTCACGGTGCAATGTTCATGCTGCCCGATTCCGACCTGCTGCTGCCGGTGCCCAAGGAAGCGCTGCTGAGCGCGACGCGCCTGAAACTGCCACTGCGCGCCTTCGCCTTGCCGATCTCGTTGCCGACGCTGGTATTGGCCCAGTCCTGGCACCCGCGCTTCGACAAGGACCCTGCCCACAAATGGCTGCGTGAAACCATGCGCGAGAGTTGTCACGCCACGTGGCTCGAAGCGCAGCCCGTCTAATAGTTGCGTTTGGCGCACTTATATCCTTCCAACAAGTAACTTTTTGTCATGTGTGTGCCTGATTAAACTGCTCGGGTATTGATCATTCCGAGTTGCCTGTCCATGACGTCCCTCGCTGCCCCCACCCTTGCGGTCGCAGCCAAACCCACTGCCATGAACCCGCCCGTATTCGGCCCGCGCATCATCATTGGCCTGGTCGGCGTGTTGCTGGCGGTGCTGGTCTCCGGCCTCAACGAGATGGTCACCAAAGTGGCCCTCGCGGATATCCGTGGCGCGCTGTACATCGGGTTTGACGAAGGCACCTGGCTGGTCGCGGCCTACACCGCCACTTCCGTGGCGGCCATGGCCTTTGCGCCCTGGTGTTCGGTAACGTTTTCCCTGCGCCGCTTCACCCTTTGTGCCATCGGGTTGTTCACGGTGCTCGGCATCCTGTGCCCGTTCGCGCCGAACTACGAAAGCCTGCTGGTGCTGCGCACCGTGCAAGGCCTGGCCGGCGGCGCGTTGCCGCCGATGCTGATGACTGTGGCCCTGCGTTTCCTGCCGGCCAACGTCAAGCTGTACGGCCTGGCCGGCTACGCCCTCACCGCCACCTTCGGCCCGAGCCTGGGCACACCACTGGCGGCCTTGTGGACCGAGTACGTCGGCTGGCAGTGGGCGTTCTGGCAGATCGTTGCGCCGTGCCTGCTGGCCATGGCCGCCGTGGCCTACGGCCTGCCGCAAGACCCGTTGCGCCTGGAGCGCTTCAAACAGTTCAACTGGCGCGGCCTGTTGCTGGGCTTCCCGGCGATCTGCATGCTGGTGATCGGCATTCTGCAAGGCAACCGCCTGGACTGGTTCGAGTCGGGCCTGATCACCTTCCTGCTGTGTGGCGGCGGTGTGTTGCTGGTGCTGTTCATGCTCAACGAATGGTCGCAGCCCATACCCTTCTTCAAGCTGCAGATGCTCGGCCTGCGCAACCTCTCGTTCGCCCTGATTGTGCTGGCGGGCGTGCTGATGGTGCTGACCTCGGTGATCATCATCCCGTCGAGTTTTCTCGCCCAGGTGCAGGGTTACCGTCCACTGCAAACCGCGCCGGTGATGCTGCTGATGGCGATCCCGCAGTTGATCGCGCTGCCGTTGGTGGCGGCGCTGTGCAACCTGCGCTGGGTCGATTGCCGCTGGGTGCTGGGGATCGGCCTGGGCATGCTGGTGCTGTGCTGCGTGGGCAGTGCGCACCTGACGTCGGAATGGATTCGCGACGATTTCTACGGCCTGTACCTGCTGCAAATTTTCGGACAACCGATGGCCGTGCTGCCGCTGCTGATGCTTTCCACCGGCAGCATCCAGCCCATGGACGGGCCGTTCGCTTCGGCCTGGTTCAACACCATCAAGGGCCTGGCCGCCGTGATCGCCACGGGCGTGCTCGACACGCTGACCACCCAGCGCCTGCACTTCCACTCGACCATGCTGGTCGATCGTCTGGGCAATTCGCCCCTGGTCGACGGCGACGCGCCGGGCCTGGCGCACCGCCTGCACGAGCAGGCCGTGGTGCTGACCTCTTCGGATTTGTACTACGTCATGGCCGCGGTCGCGGTGGCGTTGATCCTGCTGATTTTCTGGATGCCCACGCGGATCTTTCCGCCACGCGCACCGACTTGATTGAAAGGACTGTTCATGAAACGCAAAGATAAAATCGCCGTCGCCGTCATCGCTGTATTTGCTGTCGGCGTGCTGGTTTACCTGGTCGCGCCGGGCGTGTTGGGCAGCAAGCGCCAGACCACCAACGACGCTTTCGTCGCCGCTGACTTCACCCTGGTGGCGCCGCGTGTGGCCGGCTTCATCAAGGAGGTGCTGGTGGAAGACAACCAGCGCGTCAAGGCCGGCCAGCTGTTGGCACTGATCGACGACCGCGACTTCCGCGCCGCTGCCCAGGCCGCCGATGCCGACGCCTTGGTCGCCCAGGCCCAACTGAAAAACGCCACCGCGACCCTGGAGCGCCAAAGCTCGGTGATCGCCCAGGCCCAGGCCACCGTCGCGGCGGACCGTGCCGAAATGGCTTTCGCCGAACACGAACTGAACCGCTACAACCACCTCGCCGGTGTGGGCGCCGGCACGGTGCAGAACGCCCAGCAAGCCAAGACCCGCATCGACCAGGCCACTGCGCGTCTGGCCAACGCCACGGCGGTGCTGGCGGCCGAACGCAAGCAAGTGGAAATTCTCACCGCCCAGCGCGATGCCGCCGAAGGCGGACTCAAGCGTGCCCAGGCCGCGTTGGAACTGGCCAGTTATCAGCTGTCGTACACGCGCATCGTCGCGCCGGTGGATGGCATGGTCGGCGAGCGTGCGGTACGGGTAGGCGCCTATGTGACACCGGGCAGCAAGATCCTTGCGGTCGTGCCGCTGGAGGAGGCTTATGTGGTGGCCAACTTCCAGGAAACCCAGCTCTCCCATATGCACGCCGGCCAAGCGGTGCAGGTGCGCGTCGACAGCCTCGATGGTGAGTTGCTCAACGGTCATCTTGAAAGCCTCGCGCCTGCAACCGGGGTGACCTTCGCCTCGGTCAAGCCCGACAACGCCACCGGCAACTTCACCAAGGTGGTACAGCGCATTCCGGTAAAGATTGTCCTCGAACCCAACCAGGCCCACATCGAACGCCTGCGTGTCGGCATGTCGGTGGAAGCCAGCGTCGACACCCGCCCGGTCGCGCAGCAGCGTGAGGTCGCCCAGCAATGAAGCGAGTTGCCTGGCTCACCTTGAGCCTCATCAGCCTGAGTGCCTGCACGGTCGGTCCGGACTTCCACACGCCTCAAGGTCCGCAAGTGACGCAATGGAGCGAGCCCCAGGGGCGCCAGGCAGCCAGCCGTGCCGTCACGGAACCCTTGCAGGAACGTTGGTGGGATGTGTTCCAAGACGCGCAACTCTCGGCCCTCACACGCCGTGCGCTCACCGATAACCTCGACCTGAAACTGGCCAGCAGTCGCCTGCAACAAAGCCGCGCTGTACGCCAGGTGACGACCGCCGAGCGTTATCCCGAGGTTGATGCGACGGGGGCTTACCAGCGCAAACGCAACAGCGGCAAAGGCCTGAGCGACCCGTCCGGCGAGAACGGCCGTGCGGCGTTCAACCAGTGGGACGCGGGTTTTTCCGCCTCCTGGGAGCTGGACTTCTGGGGCCGGGTAAAACGCGAAACCGAAGCCGCCGACGCCACCCTGCAAGTCGCCGAAGACGACCGCCGTGCCGTGCTGCTATCGGTACTTGCCGAGACCGCCCAGGACTACATTCAACTGCGCGGCGTGCAGAATACCCGCGCCGTCACCGAGCAGAACCTCGATGTCGCGCGCCACAGCCTCAAGCTGTCGCAATTGCGCTTGGCCGACGGCGTGGCGACCGACCTGGATGTCGCCGAAGCCGCCGCCCAGGTCGCCGCCATCGAGGCGCGCTTGCCAGACTTGCAACAGCGCCAGGACCAGCTGATCAACGCCCTCAGCCTGTTGATGGGCGCGCCGCCGCAAGCGCTGCACGTGCAACTATCCAAGGACGCCGCCGTGCCGCAAACCCAGCGCCAGGTCGCGATTGGCCTGCCGTCCGAACTGGCCGAGCGCCGCCCGGACATCCGCCAGGCCGAGGCCCGCCTGCACGCCGCCACCGCCAGCATCGGCGTGGCCAAGGGTGACTTCTACCCGCGTATCACCTTGTCCGGCAGCCTCGGCTCCCAGGCCATGCAACTCTCGGACTTCGGTTCCTGGGGCTCCCGTGCCTTTGCCTTCGGCCCGCAATTGAGCCTGCCGCTGTTCAACGGCGGGCGCCTGCAAGGCATGTTGAACCTGCGCGAAGCCCAGCAACAGGAAGCGGCGCTCGCCTACCAGCAAACCGTGCTGCGCGCCTGGCATGAGATCGACGATCAGTTGACCCGCTACAACGCCAGCCAACTGCGCCGCGACAGCCTGGCCGAAGCCGTGCGCCAGAACCAGATTGCCCTGCGCACCGCGCAACAGCAGTACGTGGAAGGTGTAGTGGATTTCGTCAACGTGCTCACCGTGCAAAGCGCGCTGCTGGCGACGCAGGAGCAGTGGGTGGAAAGCTCGACCGGCGTGTCCCTGGCGATGGTTGGCTTGTATAAAGCGTTGGGTGGCGGCTGGGAATCGGTGTATCCATTGCGCACGGTGGGTGCGGGTCAGGTTACCGATTCTGCAAAAACACCACGTACCCCCGAAACCACTCGCTCCCCTGCAAATACCCCGGCGCTTCCCACTCTCCACCCTGAATCAAGCCGATCTTGAACGGCAGCCCCATCCGATTCATGCGTGGCAAGTACGCCGCGTAATCCGGGATGCTATGGCGCCCCTGGTACGTCTGCACCACCACCTCATCCACCACGCCCTTGAGTTGGGCGATGGCAGCCGGGTCGGCGTTGCTGCTCCAGTCCATCAGGCCGGTGATGCTCAGGCGCAGGTCGGCCGGCAAACGCCGGCGCAGGTCGCGCAAGAACCCGGCGTATTCGTGCAGGTATTGGGTGCGCGCATCGAAGTCGATCTGGATACCGACTACCGGGTTGCCCGCGTCGCGCCAGCGTTGCACCTGGCCGAGCAGTTGGCTGTAGACCGGCTCGGGCCAGCGCAGGGTGTGGGCGCGGTAGACGATCCAGATGTCGCCCTGGGTCAGGCGCGGCACGCTGATGCCTTGGGCTATAATCCGCACGCCGCGCTGGGGCGCGCGGCGAGTCGAGTTGATCTGGCCCTGGAGGATGTACAGGGTCTTGGCCTGCTTGAGTACCGGCTGTGGGGTGACGCCACTCCACAGCCAGAAGGCGTCATAGTCGCGGGCGTCGACGGCGCCGAAGGCCGGGCTTGCCAGTAGCAGCAAGCCGAGCCACAGGTGTCTCACCAGTAGTACTGCAGGGACTTGCCCCACTGGGTGTCGGCGAAGCCGGTTTTCAACTGACGGAACCACGCCTTGCGCACGGCCGGCTCCACATCGACGCCGCCGCAACTGTTGTAGCCCGATGGCCCATAGCAGTTGATCGCACGGAACAGCGCGTAGGCCTTGTCGTTCTTCGGCGCCTTGGCGTTGCCGATCACCTGTTTGTAGCCGTCCAGGCGCGAGAAGGTTTCACCCTTGAAGTCCGATGCGCTGCTGCCCAGGCTGCCGGCGGCGCGTGCCTGTTCCAGCGGCATGCCGTCCAGGCCGTTGCGCAGGATGAATTCGCCCAGGCAGTTGAGGCCCTGTGGGTTTTTGTCATCGGCCTGCAAGGTTGCGGCGATCTGCGCGATGCTCGGGCAGGCGTAGCCGGACTCGGCTTTGTCGCCATTCCACTGGAACAGCTTCAAGGTCTGGCTGACGCTGTAGACGTAGCCCAGGCTGGTGCCCAGTTTGTCTTCCGGGGCGCTGGCCGGCAGTTGCTTGAGGTCGTCGGCGAAGGTGGCGAACTGGCCGCGCAGCAGGTCTTTGTAGAGCAGCACGAATTGTGCGGTCTGGCGTTCCAGCGGGTCGCTGGCCTGGGCGATCTGCTGGCGCAGCAGCTCAGGGCCGGCGACGTTGCGCAGCAGGATATAACGCACCTGCTTGGCGCTGATCGGCGAGTCGGCGGCGAACACCTTGTCCAACTGGCCGCTGCGCTCGTAGTTCATCGCCAGGGCCAGCTCCAGCTGGTCGCGTTGCAACGGCAATTTCGCCAGCGGCAGCAGTTGCAGCCAGAGGGCTTCGGCGCCTTTCCAGTCCTTTTTTTCTTCCAGGGCGAGGGCGCGTAGGGTCTGTTGGCTGAAGGCGAAATAAGTCAGGTTCGACGGTACGCTTTGCGGCAACAGCTTCAAGGCGGCGTCGGGCTGATGCTCGCTGTACAGCGCATTGACCGCCAGCAGGTAGTCATACAGCTCTGGCGCATTGGCGAATGCGGCTTTTTGCTTTTCCAGGTCGGCGCGGGAGAGGGCGGGCTGGTCGCCACCGCGCATCACCATCAAGTCACTGACAAACTGGATCATCGGTGTACTGACGGTTTCGCTGTTGACCATCAGCAGCTTGAGGTCGGCTTCCTGCACCAGCTCATCCACCGACACATTGCGTTGTGTGTCAGTGGCCTGGGTCATGGCCCAGGCGTAGGCTTCGGCGAGTTTGCTGTTGTCATCCCCCAGCCAATAAACCCGCCGCAGCAGGCCACGGGCGGAGGCCACGTATTCGCCCTTTGGATAAGCCTCCAGGTAGCCGAGAAAACCTTGCTCGGCATCGTTCAAGGCCGACTTATCCACACGCGCGAGTTGCGGCATGCCGTATTCGTCGAAGGCTTCAGCCTGGGCCTGGTTCAAGGACGTGCGTGCGGTCATGTACGACGCAGCTTCCTTCAGCCAAGGCAGATTGCTGGCGCCGGCAGCGATAAAACCCCGTTCGGCGTCGCCGAAGCGGCCGCTGTAGAAATCGGCGGCGGCTTGCAGGTAGGTACGCATCAGTTGGCCATCGGCGGACTGAATCTGCTGCGCGTCCACCACCTGGCCTTCCCAGGAGCAGGCGGTCAGCAGCTGCAAACGCGCCTTCACCAGCAACTCGCGCTCGGCTGCCGGCATGTCGGCCTTGATCACCTGGCTGATGAACGCTGTGGCGCTGTCATCGTCGTTGCTGCGGCAGCGGCTGCCTTCGCCACTCAGAAACGCTTCCCCCGCAGTTTTGTAGTCGTCGCGCTTGATACCCAGGGGCTGGAGCAGCGTGTCCAGTTCGGCAGTGCGCGAGTCGTCGGGCTTGTTGTCCGGTTCCTCGTTAGTGCTCGGAATCGGCGCCAGGCGATAGACCGCAAAGGGCACAGGACCAAAACCTTGGGACAGATCGTCTTCGCTCAACGCGTTGGGTGCCAGGGGCGCTGAAGTTTTGTCAGCCAGCAGCAGGCGCAGGTTGACGCGACTGTCGTTGCCGGGGCTGAGGAAGGGCAGGTTGCTGCACGAATCGAGGCTGTCACGCGAAACCCGCCAGTCGGGGTAGCACGAGTCGTCGGAGCTGGCCTGGGCCTGTTGGGAAATACCGGCGAGCAATGCCAGTGCCAGGGGTGACAGAAAACCGATGCGCATGACGTGTCCTTGATCCTGAGTCCTTGGAGGGGCGCAATAATAGCCTGTTCCTACGGTTGCTTCGGAGAAGCCCTGCACAAATTGCTGATTTGTCCGATTCCAGCGGCGGATCTTGGGCTTTTGTCCTAGAGTGGCGGTGTTTGCGCTTGGGCAATCAGGGGAATTGAGGTGCGTCGGTCTGTGGTAGAGCAAAACGAAAAGGTTGGGACGTTACCGGCGCTCAATCGCCTCACGTGGGAAGGTGCCGGCTGGATCAGCCGTCTCTGGTGGGTGCCGATCTTGGCGCTGGCCATGGCCCTGCGCTTTTACCAACTGACGGCGGCGGCGATCTGGGGCGACGAAGGCTCGAGCCTGCTGCTCAGTGAATACGCCGTGGGCGACCTGTGGTTTCACGCGGCGCACGACGTGCACCCACCGCTGTATTTTTTCCTGCTGCGCGGCTGGATCGAGCTGTTCGGCGACAGCATCTGGTCGATTCGCGGCATGAGCGCCATTCCTGGTGTGGTCGCCGTGGGCCTGGGCACCTGGCTCACCCGGCAACTCTCCACCCGGCGCGCGGCGGTGCTGGCGGGGATTCTGCTGGCGCTGTTGCCGACCGCGGTGCGTTACAGCCAGGAAGTGCGCATGTATTCGCTGCTCGGCGTGTGGCTGCTGGGCGCCACGCTGGCGCTGGTGTACTGGGTGCGCCAACCCGAGCGCACGCGCTATCTGGCGGCGTATGTCGTGTTGATGACGGCCGGTTTCTACACCCATTACTTCACCGCGCTGTGCGTGCTGGTGCACTGGGCTTACCTGGGTGTGTTGTGTGGTACGGCGCCGCAAGGCCAGCGCCTGATCACACGCCCGGCCTGGTGGGTGGCCAACGCTGCGATTGTGCTGCTGTACTTGCCGTGGCTGCCGAACCTGCTGGACCTGGTACAGCATGTCGAACAGCTCAAGGTGGGGGGCGACATCGGTTGGGAAGATCCCGTCAGCCTGTTCTCCCTGCCGTCGATGATCTGGCAGTTCGTGCTGCAGGATGAAGGCGTCGGCTTCTGGGCGCCGTTGTTCTGGCTGTTCCCGCTGCTGCTGGTGGCGGTTGTCGTCATCACGGCCTGGCGTGATCGCGAGCGCCACCGACCGGCCAGCCTGATGGTGCTGTTCTTTCTGTTGCCGCTGCTGCTGGTCTACGGCGTGTCGTTTGTTTCCCCGGTATTTATCGAGCGTTACCTGACGGTATACGCCCTGGGTTTGCCGATTCTGCTGGCGATGGCCATCGACCGTCTGCCGTCGCGGTTTGCACTGCTGGGAGCGGCGTTGTTCGTGCTGTTTGTCGGTGTAGAGCTCGTGGGGTTGAAGAACAATTTCACCGTGGATGAGCACGACCAATTCAACGTGCCGGTGGAGTTCGTCAACCGCAATTACCAGGAAGACGACCGCATCGTCCTCAGCGACATGTTGTGGTACTTGAGCTACGTGTATTACGACCAGACCGACGCCCAATTGCAGCTCTACACCCCACCCAAGCCGGATGGCACCTCAACCCGGCCGAATGCCTACGGCTTCGGCACCCTGGTGGACCAGGACGGCGGGCGCATCTACCTCGACCGCCTGTCGGCACTGCCCGCCGAAACCCGCCGCGTGTGGCTGATCAGCAGCAACGAAGCACCGGACGAATTCGCCCCGCTGCCCGAAGGCTGGCGCGAACTCAGCCGCCAGGATGGCGGAGGCGCCAGGGCGCGGTTGTTCGTGTTGTGCAACGTCCCGTCGGCGCAACCCGAGGGCTGCCGCTAGACTGGGTGAATGCTTTTCTATCAGGAGCCCGTCATGCAATCGCCCGTACATAGCTTGCCGTCACTGTTCAAACAGCTCGGGTTGCCGGATGACCCGGTGAGTATCGAGAAATTCGTGGCGGTGCATTCACCGCTCAAGCCGGATTTGAACCTGGCGGATGCGTTTTTCTGGACGGACAGCCAGAAGGCGTTTTTGCGCGAGGAAATTCTGGAGGATGCGGATTGGGCTGAGGTGGTGGATGAGTTGAATCTGATGTTGCGGGGTGGGCGAGGGGGGCAAAAAACTTAGCAGAAAGGGCAAAAGTTAAAAAAATCTGGTGAAGGTTAAAAAAATCTGAGGTTTTACCGCGTTAGTGAACTTTTTCTGACGCAAGGGCCTGGGTTTGATGGCCGGAATTCAGTACTGGCCCCCAGACCCGCTTTACTTACCCCTACCACCCACCACCCATCCGCAAAATTGTTTCAAAACTTGACGCGATAGGATCCATCCACCATATTGATAGTTAGCAAACTAACTGTATGCGAACTATCCAGTGCCTCAATCCCTCGAACAACTCCAGATGAACCTCAGCAGCAGCATGGTGGTGGGCGCCCGTAACTGGCGCAAAATCTGCCAGACCACGCTGGTGAGCTATGGCATCTCCGAAGCCTGCGCCGTGCCGTTGTTGATGATCGGCCGCCTGGGCGACGGTGTGCATCAGGTCAAAGTGGCCCAGGCCTCGGGGATGGAAAGCCCGTCGCTGGTGCGCCTGCTCGACCGGCTGTGCAGCGACGGCTATGTGTGCCGCACCGAAGACGTACACGACCGTCGCGCCAAGTCCCTCAGTCTTACCGAGCGTGGCCGCGAGTTGGTGCAAGCGGTGGAAGAGCAACTGGTGCGCCTGCGCAAGGACGTGCTGGCAGACATCGCCCACAGCGATATGGAAGCCGCGCTGCGCGTGCTGCGTGCTTTCGAGGCGGCGTCGCTTTGAACGGATTTTTTACCGGCTTCCCACCCGCCCGCGATTGGTTTTACGGGGTGCGCACCTTCGCGGCCTCGATGATTGCCTTGTACATCGCCATGCTTATGCAAATGCCACGTCCGTACTGGGCGATGGCCACGGTGTATATCGTTTCCAGCCCGTTTGTCGGCCCGACCAGTTCCAAGGCGCTGTACCGTGCCATCGGCACTTTCATGGGCGCGGCGGCGGCCGTGCTGTTCGTGCCGATGTTCGTGCAGTCGCCCTACATGCTGGTGGTGGTGATTGCCCTGTGGACGGGCACTTTGCTGTTCCTGTCGATGCACTTGCGCACGGCGAACAACTACGCGCTGATGCTTGCCGGCTACACCTTGCCGCTGATCGCCCTGCCGGTGGTGGATAACCCGCTGGCGGTGTGGGATGTCGCCGAAGCGCGCACCGAAGAAATCTTCCTCGGTATCGTGGTAGCAGCGGTGGTGGGCGCAATGTTCTGGCCGCGCCGGCTCATGCCGGTGTTCGATGGTTCGGTGGCCAAGTGGTTTGCCGATGCCCAGGTCTACAGCCAACGCTTTATCACGCGAAATGTGCAGCCTGAAGAAATCAGCACCTTGCGCGGCGGCATGGTCGCCACCTTCAACACCCTCGAATTGATGATCGGCCAGCTGCCTCACGAAGGCGCACGGCCGCAGACGGTGCGCAATACCAAGGAGCTGCGCGGGCGCATGATCCACCTGCTGCCGGTGGTGGACGCCCTCGACGACGCGCTCTATGCCATCGAACATCGCGCGCCGGAGTTCCTCGATAAAATCACGCCGCTGCTGGAAGCGACCAGCCAGTGGCTGGAGGACACCCAAGAAGCGGCGCCGATGGAACGCTGGCGCGTCCTGCGTGACCAGGTCGACGCCCTGCAACCGAGCGGCGAAGCACTCGATGATCGTCATACGCTGCTGTTCTCCAATGCGCTGTATCGTCTGGCCGAGTGGATCGACCTGTGGCAAGACTGCCGCAGCCTGCAAGCCGCCATCCAGTGCGAAAGCCAGGACACCTGGCGCGCCGTGTACCGTCACTGGCGCCTGGGCCGGCTCACGCCGTTCCTCGACCGAGGGCTGATGCTTTACTCGGCGTTTTCCACCGTCACCGCGATCATTGTCGCGTCGGTACTGTGGATCCTGCTCGGCTGGACCGACGGCGGCAGCGCGGTGATCCTGGCCGCCGTCGCCTGCAGCTTCTTTGCCTCGATGGACGACCCGGCGCCGCAGATCTACCGGTTCTTTTTCTGGACCGCCATGTCGGTGCTGTTCGCCAGCCTCTATCTGTTCCTGGTGCTGCCCAACCTGCATGATTTCCCGATGCTGGTGCTGGCCTTTGCGGTGCCGTTCATCTGCATCGGCACGCTCACCGTGCAGCCGCGCTTTTACCTGGGGATGTTGCTGACGCTGGTGAATACCTCATCGTTCATCAGTATCCAGGGCGCCTATGACGCGGACTTCCTCAACTTCGCCAACGTCAACCTGGCCGGGCCGGTGGGCCTGCTGTTCGCCTTTGTGTGGACGCTGATCGCGCGGCCTTTCGGCGCTGAGCTGGCGGCCAAGCGCCTGACCCGGTTCAGCTGGCGCGACATCGTCGGCCTCACCGAACCTGCGACCCTGGCCGAACACCGGCACATGGCCGTGCAGATGCTCGACCGTCTGATGCAACACCTGCCACGCCTGGCGCTGATCAACCAGGACACCGGCACCGCCCTGCGCGATTTGCGCGTGGCGTTGAACCTGCTCGACCTGCTGGCCTACTCGCCGCGCATCCTCGGCGTGCCACGGGTGTTGCTCAACCAAGTCGTCGAAGGCGTTGGCGGTTACTTCAAGGCGTGCCTGAAGGCCGGTGAACGCCTGCCCGCGCCCAGCGGTCTGCTGATGACCCTCGACCGCACGCGCCGCGCGCTCAACGGCCAGGGCCTGCAAGACGAAGACGACACCCGGCTGCACTTGTTGCACGCGTTGGCCGGTTTGCGCCTGGCGTTGCTGCCGGGTGTGGAGTTCATTGGCGGTACTGAGATGGAAGCGCCGCTGCCTGATGGAGCGCCTTTATGATCGGAGATCTGGATATCAGCGGGGTGTTCCTGCCCACGCTGCTGGTGCTGATGGGCATTACGTATGTGTTGTTCCTGGTGGTGCACGGGTTGTTGACCCGCCTCCACTTCTATCGCCTGGTCTGGCACCGGGCATTGTTCAATGTGGGGCTCTACGCGCTGTTGCTGGGCGCGGTGGACTCACTCAGTCGATACCTGATGACATGAAAAAACCTTTTTTGACCATCGGCCGTGTAGTCCTCACGTTGTTGATCGTAACGTTTGCGGTCGTCGTGGTGTGGCGCATGGTCATGTACTACATGTTTGCCCCCTGGACCCGTGACGGCCACATCCGTGCCGACATCGTGCAGATCGCGCCGGACGTGTCCGGGTTGATCCAGCGCGTGGACGTGCGCGACAACCAGCTGGTGACCAAGGGCCAAGTGCTGTTTGCCGTGGACCAGGACCGCTTCAAGCTGGCGCTGCGCCAAGCCCAGGCCGCCGTGGCCGACCGCCAGGAAACCCTGGCCCAGGCCCAGCGCGAGTACAAGCGTAACCGTGGCCTGGGCAACCTGGTGCCCAGCGAGCAACTGGAAGAAAGCCAGTCCCGCGTGGCCCGTGCCCAGTCGGCCCTGGCCGAAGCCCAGGTGACGGTGGATTCCGCGCAACTGAACCTCGACCGCTCGGTGATCCGCAGCCCTGTGGATGGCTACGTCAACGACCGTGCGCCGCGTACCCAGGAGTTCGTCACCGCCGGGCGCCCGGTGCTGTCGGTGGTCGACAGCAACTCGTTCCACATCGACGGCTATTTCGAAGAGACCAAGCTCGACGGTATCCACGTCGGCATGGGTGTGGACATCCGTGTGATCGGCGACAACGCCCGCCTGCATGGCCATGTGCAAAGCATCGTCGCCGGTATCGAAGACCGCGACCGCAGCAGCGGCTCCAACCTGTTGCCCAACGTCAACCCGGCGTTCAGTTGGGTGCGCCTGGCCCAGCGGATTCCGGTGCGTATCGCGTTTGACGATGTGCCGGCGGACTTCCGCATGATCGCCGGGCGTACCGCCACCGTCTCGATCATCGGCGACAAGGTCAAAGACGGAGACAAGCCATGAAGCAGCTGTTGGCCGCCGCCGCGCTGGGGTTGCTGCTGTCGGCCTGCCAAGCGGTGGGGCCGGATTACACGCTGCCGGAAAAGTCCGCCATCAACCGGGGCGATCTGCAAGGGCAGATCGCCGGCGAGGGTAGCAATGTCGTCTCGGCCCCGGTGCCGGCCGACTGGTGGAAGCTGTACAACGACCCGCGCCTGGATGAGCTGGTGCGCCAGGCCATGGCCTCCAACACCGACTTGCGGGTGGCCGCCGCCAACCTGCAACGCGCGCGTTTCCAGACCCAGGAAGCTGAGTCGGCGGGCGGCTGGAGCGCGGGCGCCAAGGCCGAGGCCCAGCGTCTGCAGGAATCCGGCGAGGCGTTTTTGCTGACGGAAAAAGTCCCGGTGGCCAACATCGGCAGCGTGGGAATCACCACCTCGTACCAGTTCGATTTGTTCGGCGCCTTGCAGCGCGGTATCGAAAGCGCCCAGGCCAACGCGGATGCGGCTCAGGCTGCCGCCGACATCGCCCGCATCACCCTGGTGGCGGATGTGGTGCGCTCCTACACCCAGGTGTGCGCGGCCAACGAAGAGTTGGCCATCGCCAACGAGTCCCTCGACCTGCAAGCCCAGAGTACTAAGCTGACGCAGCGCCTGCGTGATGCCGGACGCGGCGATGAAACCCAGGTCACCCGCTCGCAGACCCAATACAAATCCCTGCGCGCCGACATGCCGCGCTACGAAGCGGCGCGCCAGGCCGGCTTGTTCCGCCTGTCGATGCTGCTAGCCAAGCCGGTGGACCAATTGCCGGCCGGCACCGGCACCTGCGCCGAGCTGCCGCATATCGCGCAATTGCTGCCGGTGGGCGATGGCGCGGCATTGCTCAAACGCCGCCCCGATGTACGCCAGGCCGAACGCCAACTGGCCGCCGCCACCGCGCGTATCGGTGTGGCCACCGCTGCGCTGTACCCGGACATCAGCATCGGCGCCACTGTTGGCACCGTCGGCATACTGGATGACTTAGGCACGGCGCCTACCAACCGCTGGGGCTTCGGCCCGATGATCAGCTGGACGGTGCCGACCAACGGCGCCCGTGCGCGTATCCACGAAGCCGAAGCCGCGACCCAGGGCGCCCTGGCGCACTTCGACGGCGTAGTGCTCAATGCCATCCGCGAAACCCAGACCGGCCTTGCGCAATACACCGCGCAACTGCAACGCCGTGATGCCCTGAATGAGGCCGGCGAGTCGGCGAAGGAAGCGGCGGGGCAGACCCATCGCTTCTTCCAGGCCGGTCGCGCATCGTTCCTGGCCGACCTGCAAGCCACCCGCACCTATACCGATGTGCGCGCACAGCTGGCAGCGGCCAACACCCAGGTTGCCATGAGCCAGATCGATCTGTTCCTGGCCCTGGGCGGCGGGTGGGAAAGCGGACGAACGCAAGCGTCACAGCCCGGCAAACCCTGAGCTAAAAGCTATGCTTGGTCAGGTGGGGCGCCGTGACGCTCCACCTGACACTGCTCGCGTTTGCTCATGGGGATTCCAATAATGAAAAACCCTTATGCTCCCGCTTTCTGGTGCGTGCTCTTCGCACTGGTGCTGTTATCGGCTGCTTATTTCTACGGCGTCATGCTGGCTCACCAACTCGACAAGGCCATGGTGTTTCTCGACAGCGCCTGCCTGGTGATCGGCACCCTGTCCATCGGTGTGGTGGCCTGGGCCTCTTACCAAAATCAACGGGTGAAGCGAAAGCTCCTCGAACAGGGCAAGACCCGTGTGGCGATCTGGGACACCAAGGTCGCGCTGCGCAGGGTCGAGACCGTGTTCGACCGCTATTTCTGGGGCAGCTATTGGCAGCCGGGGCGTACCTTCCAGGAAGTCATGGGCGACCTCACCGGCACCCCCCTGGAAAAAAGCCTCGAAGTCCTGAAAAAACAGTGCGTGGCGCTCGACCAGCAAGTGGCCGACGGTCGGCATTGGCTGAATAACGCGCGGGAGCTGTCCGACGTGGCCACGCAAATGGCCCGCGAGCGCTACCAGCTGGACTTCTGCGACCCCAAGGCCGATACCCCCGGCAACGCCGTGATACACCGCGAGTTTGAGGTACTGGTGTACACCTGGACGGCGCGGTTGAAGAGTTTCGACCACCAGTTGGATGAAATTGAGTTGGAGTACTCCTGAACTACTGCTGAACTGATCCCTCTGAAAAGCTGGGCCGTTCGCGGCCCCCAGTGCTAATCTTCCCCCGTTTTCGGCGGGCTTGAGCCAACCCCCTCGGGGTTCAAGGAAGACAGCCCACTTCTCACAGGATTTGATCAGGTCACTTCATGAATAAGCCAGCAGTCGTTCTTTTGGGTTTTGTTGTCGCCGTGGGCGTCGTCAGCGCAGGCGGTGCCTGGTACACCGGCAAGCAGTTGGAGCCGGTGCTGCAAACGGCCGTGCAGGACGCCAACAAGGAACTGCAACGCTCCATGGCCGGCGTCGACGGCAGCGTTTCCCTCGAGCTGGTGTCCCTGGACCGTGGCCTGTTCAGCAGTACCGCGCACTATCGCCTCAAGGGCCAGGGCTCGGTCTTCGGCGAACAGAACCCGAACCCCGAGCTGCTGATTGTCGACCACATCGAACACGGCCCGCTTCCATTCTCGCGCCTGGTGTCGCTGAAATGGCTGCCGGTCATGGCCACCAGTCACTATGCACTGGAAAAGAACGCCACCACCGAAAAGTGGTTCGCCGCCGCCAAAGATGTGTCGCCGCTCAAAGGCGTGGCCAATATCGGCTACAGCCGTTCGGTGAACGGTAATCTCGAACTGCTGCCCCTGGAGTTCAAGGATCCGACCGGCTCGTTGAACTTCTCTGGCCTCAATCTGGATTTCGACAGCACTGCCGAAGGCAAGAAGGTCAAGGTTGATGGCTACATGAACAGCCTCAAGCTGGCCGTTGTCGACGCCAACGGCGCGCCATTCGACGCTGAACTGGCCGGCCTGACCGTGGCCAGCAACCTGGAGAAATCCACCTTCGGCTTCTACACCGGGCAGAACACCATCGAGCTGAGCGACGCCAAAGTCACGTTCGGCCCGCAGAAAGCCGTGCTGACCCTCAAGGGCTTCGAGCAGAAAGACTCCAGCGAAGTCAAAGACAACAACATGGCCGGCCGCGTCGATTACAAGATCGACGAGATCGGCTATCAGGGCAAACCGGTCGGCTCTGCCGCCATGGCCCTGAGCCTGAAGAACATCGATGTGCCATCGGGCCTGGTGTTGACCAAGTTGTACCAGGACAAGATGCAGCCGGTGCAAGCCGCCGCCGCTGCCGGTCAACCAGTGCCGGAGCTGCAATTGACCGAAGCCGAGCAGGCCCTGGCCGAAGCCAACGTCAACCAGTTGCTGGCTGCCAAGCCCCACCTGGCGCTGGAAAACCTGTCGCTGAAAACCACCCACGGTGAGAGCAAATTCAACCTGGTGCTGGACCTGGCCAAGCCGACTTCCATGGAACTGCCGCCGGTTGAGCTGGGCAAGCAAATGGTTTCGCTGCTGGATGCCAACCTGACCTTGTCCAAGCCGATGATCGCCGACGTTGCCGCCCTGCAAGCGCAGGTTGGCGGTGTGACCGACCCTAAAGCCATCGAGCAGCAATCCCAGATGGCCAGCGAGATGGTCAGCGGCATGGCCGTGGGTACACAGCTGGCAACCCTGGTGGGCAGCGACGTAGTGTCCAAGCTGCACTACGCCAACAATGAAGTGACCTTCAACGGCCAGAAGATGACCGTCGAGCAGTTCATCAGCTTCGTCATGTCCAAAGTCGGTGCGGTTGGCGGCGCGCAGTAAAAATTTCGCCATCGCCCTGAAATAAAAATGGGGGAGCGGGGATGCCCGCGATAAAGGTCAAACCGTCGACACTCATGTCGACTGGCAACCCTCTATCGCAGCTAACCCTGCTCCCCCATTCGTATTTCAGATTTGCAGTGCAATTCTGAACAATTGTTATGACTTGTCCTTTTCCATCCGCGCGTCGGGGATAGTTCCTACAGGAAAGCTAGGTCGGGTCACGAGACGCCGACACCCTGATGCAAATTGCTCAGGACCACCTATCGTTACAGCTTTCCGTGTGTAAGGAAGCTCACGATATGCTGCGAACACTCCCACTCAGTGCCTCAGGCCGTTTGCGGCTGCTCATCGGGGTAACCTTGTGCAGCCAGTTGCTGATGCCCACTTTCGCCTTGGCCGACCCGGCCTACGACGCCCTGATCATCCAGGCGCGCAACGGTAACTTCACCCCCGCCCTGACCCAATTGCGCCAATTGCCAGCCGAGCGCCAGACGCCAGGCCAGATCAGCGACCACCTGGTGATCGCTGGTTGGGCCGGCCAGGATGCCGAAGTGCTGAAGGTGTACGAGGCGCAGGGCCAGAATCGCAACCTGACCGCCCAGGCGCTGGCCACGGTTGCGCGCACGTATCGCAATCAGAAGCAGTGGGCGCAGGCCGAAGCGGTCTATCGCAAGGCGCTGTTGCGTGAGCCGAATAATATCGATCTGCAACTGGGCCTGGCCCTCACCGAGGCTGACGGTGGCAAGGCCAGCGAAGCGGTGCAGCGCACCCGCGCACTGGTGGCCGCCAAGCCCGACGATCCCAACCGCCGCATGGCGCTGGGCTACGCCCTGACCCGTGCAGGCTTGCAGTACGACGCCTTGTTTGAATTCGACCAGGCCTTTATCCGTGCCGGCGACAAACCGGAGGTCGCCCGCGAATACGTGGTCGCCCTGCAAAAGGCCCGTCTGCCGCAACCGGCGTTGCGCCTGTCGGCCCAGCGTCCGGGGCTGGTCGATCCGGTGACCCAGCGTCGCCTCGAAGGTGACCTGGCCGCAGAGCGCGTGCGCATCGCCGAGTTCGCCACCCGTACCGAAAAAGAACGCTATGTGATCGCCGACCGTGCGCTCCAGGACTACGACAAGCTCCTCGCCCGCTGGACCCCGGACGCCACCGCCCATGACGACGTGGTGATCTGGCGCATCGACCGCCTGGGCGCGCTCAAGGCACGGGCGCGTACCGCTGAGGTGATCCGCGAGTACGAGACCCTCCAGGCTGAAGGTGTGCGGTTGCCCACCTACGCCAAGCGTTGGGTGGCCGCGTCCTACCTCGACCAGCGTCTGCCGGAAAAGGCTGCACCGTTGTACCGCGAGGCGCTGGACGCACCCGATGCGGACGTGGGCGACCGTGTTGAAGACACCACCGCGCTGTTCTACGCCTTGCTCGAAAACGACCAGGTGGACGAGGCGCGGGCGGTCGCCAAGCATTTGGCCGACACCCAGAAACCCCGGGTTGAACTCAAGGGGCTGCCGATTGGCAACCCGAACGATGAGTGGATGGACGCCCAACAATTGTCCGCGCAGGCCGGCACCTACGGCGCCGACCTGCCCTCCAGCGAAAAAGCCTTGGACGACCTGGTGAGCAAGGCCCCAGGCAGCATAGGCCTGCGCCTGGCGCAAGCGGAAATGTACCGCGCCCGTGACTGGCCTCGACGCGCCGAACGCTCGCTCAAGGAAACAGAGGCCCAGGCCCCACGCGACATTGGCCTGGAGGTGAGTCAGGCCTACACCGCCCTGGACCTGCAGGAATGGCGTCAACTCGACATCCTCACCGACGACGTAGTCGCCCGTAACCCCGACAACCGCCAGGTGCAGCGCCTGCAACGCCTGCGCGAGGTGCATGACATGGCCGAGCTGCGGGTCGAGGCCTACACCGGTAAAAGCTTCGGTGGTGGCAGCAACGGCGATGCCGGTGCTGTCTCGGGTAGCCGTGACTGGGGCATTGAAAGCCGGCTCTACACGCCGCCCATCGATGAAGACTGGCGCCTGTTCGCCGGCGCCGGCTATGCCCGCGCCACGTTCGAAGAGGGCACCGGGCAGCATCGTTGGCAGGTGGTCGGTGTCGAGCGGCGGACCCGCGACATGACCATTGAAGCCGAGGTCTCCAACCATTCCTACGGCGATGGCTCAAAACAAGGCGCCGCCGTTTCGATTGCCCGCGACATCAATGACAACTGGCAATACGGCGGCAGCCTGGGCTACCTGCTGTCCACCACCCCATTGCGGGCGCTGAATGACGGAATTACGGCCAACGGCGGCAGCGGTTTCATCCGCTGGCGCGCCAACGAAAGTCGCGAGTGGAAACTGACCCTCAGCCCGTCCCATTTCAGCGACGGCAACGACCGCTTCGAAGCCTTGCTCAGTGGCCGCGAAGGCCTCTACAGCTCGCCGAAAGTGCAAGTGGACCTGGGCCTGGAAGTCGGCGCCAGCCGCAACAGCAAGGAAGACACGATCTACTTCAACCCGAAGTCGGACTTCACCGTGTTGCCGGTCCTCAACATCAACCATGTGCTCTATCACCGCTACGAGACCCAGTGGAGTCAGCAGTTCCAGGTCGGTGCGGGTACCTACAGCCAGCGGGACTATTCCACCGGTGGCATCGGTCTGGTGGGCTACGGCCAACGCTTTCGCTGGAACGATGTCCTGGAAGCCGGCGCCAATCTGAGCCTGGTCAGCCGACCATACGACGGTGATCGCGAACGCGATCTGCGTCTGCTCGTCGACCTCACTTATCGTTTCTAGAAGAGCCTGACCATGACCGTCTTCAGCCGTTGCCTGTTGATCCTGGGTGTAATGCTGGCCAGTGCCTGCGCCCAGCAACCCGCGCCTTTCACTCCACCCGCCGAGCGGCCGACCCCGGCCAACGAAGCGCCGTGGCCGAAAAACCATTTCCTGGGCATCGCCTACCACGACATCGAGGACCGCGACCCCGATCAGGCGGTGGTGGCGGTGCGTACCGAGCGTTTGATCGAGCAACTTGCGTGGCTGCGCGAGAACGGCTACCAGGCGGTCAGCGTCGACCAGATCCTGGCGGCGCGCAACGGTGGGCCGGCGTTACCGCCCAAAGCCATCATGCTCAGCTTCGATGACGGCTACTCCAGTTTCTACACCCGTGTGATGCCGGTGCTGCGCGCCTATCGCTGGCCTGCGCTGCTGGCGCCGGTGGGCTACTGGATTGACACGCCGATGAACCAGCCGGTGGACTTCGCCGGCCAACCACGGCCACGTGGCGAGTTCCTCACCTGGCAGCAGATCCGCGAAGTGTCGCAGTCGGGCCTGGTGGAAATCGCCGCGCACACCGACAACAACCACAAAGGCATCCTGGCCAACCCCCAGGGCAACCTGGAGCCGGCGGCAACCTCGCTGCGCTTTGACCCAGCCACCGGCAGCTATGAAAGCCAGGCGCAGTTCGATGCGCGCATGCGGGCCGACGTCGTAGCCATCTCCAACAAGATCCAGAACGTCACCGGCAAGAAACCGCGCGTGTGGGTATGGCCGTACGGTGCTGCCAAGGGCACCTCGCTGGCGATCATTGGCGAGCAGGGCTACCAGATGGCCCTGACCCTGGAAGATGGTCTCGACAGCTCTGCCGACTTGATGAACAGCCCGCGCTTCCTGGTGGCTTCCGACCCGGATGGCGAACACTTCGCCAACAGCATCGTCGCGGCGCAAACCAAGGCACCGATGCGCGTGTTGCATGTGGACCTGGATAACGTCTACGACCCGGACCCGGCCCAGCAAGCGCGCAACCTCGACCAGTTGGTGCAGCGCGTGGTGGACATGGGCGCAGGCACTGTGTTCCTGCAAGCCTTCGCCGACCCCAAGGGTGACGGCCTGGTGCATGAGCTGTACTTCCCCAACCGCCACCTGCCGGTGCGTGCCGACCTGTTCAACCGCGTCTCCTGGCAACTGCACACCCGGGCGCATGCTGCGGTGTACGCGTGGATGCCGGTGCTCAGCTTTGCCCTCGACCCCAAGCTGCCACGCGTGACGCGTTGGGACCCGCAAACCGGCCAGGTCGGCCTCGATCCGGACCAATACAAACGCCTGTCGCCGTTTGATCCGCAGGTGCGCAAGATCATCGGTGAGATCTACGAAGACCTGGCGCGCAACAACGCCATCGACGGCGTGCTGTACCACGACGATGCGGTGCTCAATGATTTCGAAGACGCCAGCCCTGCCGCGCTCAAGGCCTACGTTGCCGCCGGCCTGCCGGGCACGATCCAGGCCTTGCGTGCCGACCCTGCGGTGATGCAACGCTGGACGCGCTTCAAGAGCCGCTACCTGATCGACTTCACCAAGGAGCTGACCGCCAAGGTCCGCGCCATTGGTGGGCCGCAGTTGCTGACGGCGCGCAATATCTTCGCCGAGCCGATGCTCAACCCAGGCAGCGAAACCTGGTTCGCGCAGAACCTCGATGACTTCCTCCAGACCTACGACTGGACCGCGCCCATGGCCATGCCGCTGATGGAAGGCCAGGAATACAAGACCTCCAACGCCTGGCTGGAGAAGCTGGTGGCGACGGTCAAGGCACGCCCTGGCGCGCTGGAGCGCACCGTATTCGAACTGCAAGCCAAAGACTGGCGCACCAAGGCCGCACCGGACATCGACAGCCAACAGATGGCTGAATGGATGGGTGTGCTCAAGCGCCAGGGTGTCACGAGTTTTGGCTACTACCCGGACAACTTCCTGGAAAACTCCCCGGACCTGAAGACTGTGCGTCCGGCCCTTTCCAACCAATGGAACCCTTGACCATGTTCGATAGAATCCTGGCTTTATTCGTGCTGGCATTGGTATTGGGTGTGCCCCTGGGCCTGATCTTCCTGGTCACCGGGCAGTTCCTGATGGACTTTGTGTTTTTCTACCCGCTGTTCATGTCGGCGTTGTGGATTGCCGGCGGCCTGTACTTCTGGCTGCACTGGGAGCGCCACTGGCCCTGGGAAGAGGACACCCCGGCGCCAACCCTGGCCGGCAACCCGCTGATCTCGATCATCATCCCTTGCTACAACGAAGGCGATAACGCCGCCGATACCATTCATGCGGCGCTGGGTCAGCTGTACCCGAACATCGAAGTGATCGCGGTGAATGACGGCTCCAAGGACAACACCGCCGCCGTACTTGATGCCCTGGCATTGGAGAACCCGCGCCTGCGCGTGCTGCATCTGGCGCAGAACCAGGGCAAGGCCGTGGCCCTGCGCATGGGCGCCGTGGCGGCGCGCAGCGAATACCTGGTGTGCATCGATGGCGACGCGTTGCTCGACAAAAACGCCGCGGCCTATATGGTCGCGCCGATGCTCGACAACCCGCGTCTGGGCGCCGTCACCGGCAACCCACGCATCCGCACGCGCTCGACGCTGATCGGTCGAGTGCAAGTCGGCGAGTTCTCCTCGATCATCGGCTTGATCAAGCGTACGCAGCGGGTGTTCGGCCGGATCTTCACGGTGTCGGGTGTGGTGGTAGCGTTCCGTAAAAAGGCGCTGGACCGCATCGACTACTGGAGCACCGACATGATCACCGAGGACATCGATGTCAGTTGGAAGCTGCAGCTCGATCACTGGAGCATCTTCTACGAGCCTCGCGCGCTGTGCTGGATCCTGATGCCCGAAACCGTCGGCGGCCTGTGGAAGCAGCGCCTGCGTTGGGCCCAGGGCGGTGCCGAAGTGCTGTTCAAGAACATCCGTGGCATCTGGCAATGGCGCCATCGCTACCTGTGGCCGCTGTTGTTCGAGTACTGCCTCTCCACTGGTTGGGCGTTTACCTTCCTGTTGTCGGTGATCTTCTACGTGCTCGGCAAATTCATGGTGCTGCCACCGGCCATTACCGTGGACTCGCTGGTCCCGCCGGCGTTTACCGGGCTGGTGTTGGCGATGGTGTGCCTGGTGCAGTTCGCGGTGAGCATCATGATCGACCGCCGCTACGAGAAGGACCTGTGGAAAACCCTGTTCTGGACCGTGTGGTACCCGATGGTGTTCTGGCTGGTGAGCCTGTTCACCACCCTGGTCAGTTTCCCCAAGGTGCTGTTCAACCAACATCAGAAGCGTGCGCGCTGGGTCAGCCCTGATCGCGGCATCAAACCTACCGAAGAGGAGGCGTGATCATGAAACTGGTCAGAACCCGCCAGCGTTTGGTGATGTGGATCATTGATGTGGTGTTGACCCTGATGGCCTGGGCCGGGTTGATCTGGCTGCTGGCGCGCGGGATCACCTCGATGCTGGATACCCACGGTGGGCCACGCATCCAGGCGCCGATTTTTGCCGCGCTCAATACCTTGCAGGTGTACCTGTGGATTGCGTTGTTCAACGCCGTGATCCTGGTCACTTGGGCGCGCTACCAGCAACGCAAGGGGCGCAAGTTTGCCCAGCGCCGTGCCGAGGGCAACGCCCTCAGTGACAAGCGCCTGAGCGAGAGCTTCAGCCTCGGTGAAGGGGACCTGGAGCAGTTGCGCCGACCTGGGGTGTTGGTGATCCAGAATGACGACGAGGGCGGTGTGGCGGGTGTGAAGTCCCATGTCTCCCGCGATGTGGAAAAACCGGGGCTGACCCTGGTGCCCGGCAAGGACCAGAACAAAGACGCCAGCTGAGCCAGCAGGCTGCAAGGTCGTTCCCATGCAAGGTGGGAACGACCTCGGTTAATCCCGACAAGTGGGATCCAATTCACAAAACGCCCGCGAACTTTTCTGCTTTTTCCGGTACTAACTTATCTCGGCAAGAACTTGATGGCCAATTAATGGCAATTAATAAGTTCTCCGATGAATCGCGATCAATAGTGCTGCCGCTGGTCGGAATAATACTTCCGATGACACGCCGCACATCTATCTGATTAAATTTAGTTGTTATTAATCAACGAGTTGTGTGGATAACTAGTACGAATGTGCAACTAGCTCGGTGTTTTGAGTGAGTACAAGTTCGATGTTAGTTTGCCGGCCCTTGATTTTCGACGGATCGAACATGTCTTTGTTATTGCCACGGACTCGGTACTTTCTGTGCACTTTCCTGCTCGCTTATTTGAGCCTGAACAGTGCCATGGCCGCCCCTACGCCAGGGGATCAGGACCTGATCCGCGACCGCCAGAACCGTCTTCTGGAAGAGCAGCGTCGGCGCCTGGAAGAACTCCAGGACCTGCCTGGCAAAGAAGCCAAGCCCCAGGCTCCGGCCACGCCTGTCGACACCCGCTGCTTCCCGATCAAAGACATCGAGCTCAAGGGCGCGGACAGCCTGTCCGGCGCCGACCGCACGCGTCTGCTCAAGCCCTATATCGGCCAATGCCTGGGCGTGGCGCAGCTCAATGAGCTGCTCAAGGTGATCACCGACTACTACATCGCCAAAGGCCGCGTCACCAGCCGTGCCTACCTGCCGCAACAGGACCTCTCCAGCGGCCACCTGCAGGTGCTGGTGGTCGAAGGCAAGCTCGAAGGCTTGAAAGGCGCCCAACGCAGCACCGTCACCGACCGCGAACTGGCCATGGCGTTTCCTGGCAAGGTCGGCGAGGCGCTGAACCTGCGGGAGGTCGAGCAACTGGTCGACCAGCTCAGCCGCTTGCCGTCCAGGCAGGCGCAGATGGAACTGACCCCCGGCAGCCAGATCGGCGGCAGCGAAGTGCTGGTCAAGAACACCCCGCAAAAGCCCTGGCGCGCCAGCCTGTCGCGCAACAACGACGGGCAGAAAAGCACCGGCGAACAGCAATGGGGCGCAGGCCTGGAATGGGACAGTCCCCTGGGCCTGGCCGATCAACTGATCCTGCGCGGTGGTCACGACGCCATCAGCGACCACCAGAAAACCTCGAAAAACAGCATGCTGTATTACAACGTGCCGTGGGGCTGGTGGAACTTCAGTTACACCTACAGCGAGAGCGACTACCGCACGCCGGGCGACCTTGACGGCTACAAGTACAAGCAGACAGGCGACAGCCAGAACCACCAGCTGCGTGCCGAGCGCGTGGTGCATCGCGATGACGTGAGCAAGACCTCGGTCAATGTCGGCCTGACCCATCTGCGCACCAACAACTACTTCAACGACGAGCGCCTGGACGTCAGCAGCAACCGCCTCAGCGAGTTCCAGGTGGGCATCAACCATGGGCGCCGCATCGGCAGCGCCTTCGTCAACCTGGATGTCGGCATGCAGAACGGTACCGGCGCCTTTGACGCCCAGAAGGATGACCAGGAACGTATCCGCGGCAACCTCACCCCAACCCCGCGCTACCGCAAATACACCGCCACAGTGAGCTACCTGCAACCTTTCACGCTGTGGGGCGAATCGTTGAGTTTTTCCAGCCTGGCCACCGGGCAGCGCAGTGAAGACGTGTTGTACCCGGCGCAACGCATGAGCCTCGGCGGCTCGTATTCGGTGCGCGGGTTCAAGGACCAGCAACTGACCGGCGACAGCGGCGGCTACTGGCGCAACGAAGTGCGCTGGGCCCGCCCGGTGACCCTCGACTGGATGCGCCCGGCCTTTGTCGAATACGGCGCCAGCGTCGGTTACGACCAAGGCGTGATTCGCCACGATCGCTACAACGATGACCAGCACGGCCGGGTGTCGAGTAACTCCCTCGAGCTGTTCGCTCGCGGCAAAAACGTCAGCACCAGCGTGACCTTTGCCCACTCCCTGGAGCGACCTGGCGTGATGACCGAGCGCGAAGCGCCGATCTATTTCCGCCTGGATTTCTACCTGTAATTCAACGCCCGCTGCCTTGAGATTTTGAATATGGACGTTCGCCCTGTTACTGCCCTTAAAACCCTGAGCCAACGCGGCCTGGCCTTGATCCTGGCCAACGCGCTGTTCTGGCAGCCATTGCTGGCGAGCGCCGAAGGCATCGTGGTCAGTGGCCCCGGTACCACGGTCGGCCAGGCGGGCAACGGCGTGCCGGTGGTGAACATCGCCACCCCTAATGGCAGCGGCCTGTCCCACAACCAGTTCAAGGACTACAACGTCGGCCCCAACGGCGTGATCCTCAACAACGCCAACAGCATTGTGCAAAGCACGCAACTGGGCGGGATCATTGTCGGCAACCCGAACCTCAAGGGCGGTGCGGCGAATGTCATCCTCAACGAAGTCAAAGGCGGCAGCCCCAGCCAATTGCGCGGCTACACCGAAGTGGCGGGCCAGTCGGCCAAGGTGATCGTCGCCAACCCTTACGGCATCAGCTGCAACGGTTGCGGCTTCATCAACACCCCCAACGTCACCCTGACCACCGGTAAACCGGTGATCGATCAGGCCGGGCAACTGAAAAGCTACCAGGTCGACGGCGGCGCCGTGACCATCGACGGCAAAGGCCTGAACGCGAGCAATGTCGACCGTTTCGAGATCATCACCCGTTCGGCCAAGATCAATGCGCAGATCAACGCGAAACAACTCACGGTGATCGCCGGGCGCAATGACGTCGATGCCCAAAGCCTGGCAACCACCGCCCGTGCCGATGACGGCAGTGCCAAGCCGGAGCTGGCGATTGACTCGTCGGCGCTCGGTGGTATGTACGCCGGCGCGATCAAACTGGTGGGCACCGAAGCCGGTGTGGGCGTGAAGCTCGACGGTACGCTGGCCGCCAGTGGCGGTGACATTCAACTCGATGCCAACGGCCACCTGAGCATGGCCCAGGCTGCCGCCAGCGGCGCAGTGGACATCAAGGCTGCCAGCCTGGAGACCAAGGGTGCGGTCTACGCCGGCACCACCCTCAAGGCACAGACCAAGGGCACCCTGAAAAACAGCAAGACCCTCGCCGCCCGCGACAGCATCACCCTGGCCAGCAACGGCCAGTTGACCAACAGCGGCATCATCGAAGCCGGGGTCAACCCCGACAACACGCGCAATGCCGGTGGCGATGTCAGCCTCGACAGCCAGCGCATCACCAACACCGGCACCGTGATCGCCAATCGCAGCCTCACCGCCACGGCGCAAAGCCTGGATAACCAGGGTGCGACCTTGAGCGCCAAGCAGGCGCTGAACATCACCGCCGCCAGTGTCGACAACCGCAACAAAGGGCGCCTGCTCAGCGACGGCACGCAGACGCTCAACGTCAGCGGCCTGCTGGACAACAGCCAGGGCGGCATCATCGACAGCAGCGGTGCGTTCACCCTCAACGGCAATAGCCTGGATAACAGCGCCGGTAGCCTGACCGGCGGTGGGGTGATCACCCTGGATCTGATCGGCGACCTGATCAACCGTAACGGCAAGCTGGCCAGCGCCGGGCCGTTGCTGATCCAGCGCGCCGCGCACATCGATAACCAGGGTGGCAAGCTCGCCAGCCAGGGCTTGCTGACCGTGTTCGCCAACAGTGTCGACAACCAGAACAACGGCACCCTGGCCGCCAACGATGGCCTGGTCCTGACCACCAGCGGCCTGTTGCAAAACAGCGGCAACGGCCTGATCCACAGTGAAAACGCTGGCGTGACCATCACTGCCGGCACCCTCGACAACAACGGTGGCCGCATCGCCGCCAAAGCCGGTGATGCGCAGATCGACGCCACGGATTTCAACAACGGCAGCGGCGCACTGTTCGCCCGGGATCGCGTGCACCTGACCGGTATGAATGTGGATAACGGCGGCGAGATCGCCGGTAACCGCATCGACGTCAGCCTCAATGGCGCACTGACCAACCGTGGCCTGATCGAAAGCGCCACGGCCCTCGATGTCGAGACCGCCAGCCTGAACAACAGCGGGCAAATGCGCGCCTTGGGCACCAGCGGCAAAACCCGCTACGCCATCGGCGGCCTGCTCAACAACAGCGGTAGCCTGGAGACCGCCAACGACCAATTGAGCCTCGCCGCCACCCGCTTCCAGAACACCGGCGGCAAGGTGTTGCACGTGGGCACCGGCGTGCTCGACCTCAGTGGCATCAGCCTCGATGACGTGGGTGGCAGCCTGGTCACCAACGGTGACCTGACCTTCGATAAAGCAAGCTGGACCAACAGCACCGCGATCCAGGCCGGGCGCCTGACCGTCAACGTGGATAACCTGCAACAGACCGCCACCGGCAAGCTGCTCGGCACCCGTGCCCTGGTCGGCAGCGGCCAGGACTGGACCGTGGGCGGCAGCGTCGCCAGCCAGGGCAGCCTGGATCTTTCGGTGGGCAACCTGCTCAACGACCACGGTTTGATCTTCAGCGGTGGCGACCTGAACCTCAAGGTCGACCGCCTGAAAAACCTCGGCGCCACGATCTACGCCATGGGCAACCTGCGCGTTGATCGCGACGGCCAGGGCGGCTTGGCCACCAGCATCATCAACAGCTCGGGCACCCTCGAAAGCGAGCGTAACCTGGTCCTGGCTGCCAGCACGATCCAGAACATCCGGACTGTGCTCAACACCGAGTCCGGCATCTACAGCGCCTCCATCACGCCCACCGCCTGCATCTTTCGCGTGACCGGTGGCGACTGCGACGGCCCCAAGCAGAACCGCCCGTTCCTGATTACCCAGCGTGATCACTTCATCGTCAGCCAGGCCACTGCAGCGTCCAGCATCACCTCGGGCGGCAACATGCTGCTCACCGGCGGCGAGCTGCTCAACAGCAGCAGTAGCATTGCCGCCGGTGGCAATCTCACGGCCATCGTCAACCAGCTCACCAACGTCGGTGTCGTGACCCACGACACCCAGTACGATCGCATCTTCACTTCCGAGCGCGAGCGTAAGCCGGGGGGCTGGTACCGCGAGGCAGCGGCCTTCACCCAGCGTTATTCGGCAGGCCAGGACATGGGCGGCGTCGAAGCGGGCCTGGCCTCGTTCATCGGTAAGATGGAGAGCGAGCAGATCGCCCTGCGCAAGACCACCCAGTTAAGCGCGCCAGACCAAAGTTACGCCGCTGTGATCCAAGCCGGCGGCAGCGTGGATGTGAAGGCCCAGGCCGGCATCGACAACAGCGTCGTGCGTGGTGGCTACACCTACGTCGGCAGCGGTGCCAACACCCATGCGCCGGGCTACTCGACCCTAGTCAGCCTCAACCCGCAACTGCCGCCGGACGTGGCCCAGCAACAGGTCAACCCACTGGGCCTGCCCGGCTTCGACCTGCCCACTGGCGAGAACGGCCTGTTCCACCTCAGCGACAGCGATGGCGCCAAAGGCCTGCCCACCAGCCAGTTCGCGGCCAACCCGCATAAGTACCTGATCGAAACCAACCCGCTGCTCACCGACATGCGCCAGTTCATGAGCTCGGACTACATGCTGAGCAAGCTCGGCTATGACCCCGACACCGCGCAAAAACGCCTCGGCGATGGCTTCTACGAACAGCGCCTGATCCAGCAAGCCGTGCTCGCTCGCACCGGCCAGCGTTTCATCGATGGCCAGACCAGCGACGCCGACCTGTTCAAGCACCTGATGGACAACGCCATCAGCAGCAAAAGCGCGCTGAATTTGTCCGTAGGCGTGAGCCTCACCGCCGAACAAGTCGCCGCCCTGACCCACGATATCGTGTGGCTGGAAAACGCCACCGTCGCCGGCCAACAAGTGCTGGTGCCGGTGCTGTACCTCGCCCAGGCAAGCAACCGCCTGGCGCCTAACGGCGCATTGATTTCCGGCACTGACGTCAACCTGATCACCGGCCGTAACCTCAACAACGCCGGCACCTTGCGTGCCACCGGCAGCCTGTTGGCGAACGCTGGCGGCAACCTCACCAACAGTGGGTTGATGGAAGCCGGTGGCCGCCTCGACCTGCTCAGCGGTAACAACCTGACCAACCGCGCGGGCGGTGTGATCAGCGCGGGCAACGTCAACCTCGCCGCCGGCGCCGACCTGCTCAACGAACGCAGCGTCACCACCCACGCAAGCGCCAGCAGCTACCGCACCGAACGCAGCGACTTCGTCGACAGCGCCGCGCGCATCGAGTCGGCCAACGATTTGGTCATGCAGGCGGGCGGCAACGTCAACAACGTCGGCGGCGTACTCAAGAGCGGTGCCGACACCACGGTCAAGGCCGTGGGCGACGTCAACATCACCGCTTCCAAAAGCCTCGACAGCGGCGCCATCGGCAACCGTTCCAGCTTCACCACCATCGCCCAGCAAGGCTCCGTGGTCGACGCTGGCCGCGACCTGCATGTGATTGGCGGACGTGATATCAGTGCCGTGGCCAGCCAGGTTAATGCCAAGCGCAATTTAGCGATGGCGGCTACGGGTGATTTGAGTCTCGGTTCGGTCGCGAACGAGCAACACTCGGCATCTAATTCGAAGAAGGTTACGAGCCGGGAAGATCATGTCCAACAAGTGGGCACATCGTTGGTGGCCGGTGACAACCTTTCCTTGAGTGCTGGCAACGACGTCGTCGTCAGCGCCAGCCGTGCGAGCGCCGGCAAGGAAGCCTATCTGTACGCCGGCAATGATCTGGCGCTGAACGCCGCGCAAGACAGCGACTACAGCTATTACCGCAAAACCAAAACCAGCAAAGGGTTGCTGTCCAGCAGCCAGAAAACGCGCATCGACAGCAGTAACCAGATCAGCCAGCAGGGTTCTTCCATCAGCGCTGATACCGTCGTCGCGCGTGCTGGCCGTGACATTGGCACTACCGCCAGTGATGTGGTTTCCACCAACGCCACCAGCCTGATTGCCGGGCGCAATGTGGTGATAGATGGGGCGACGGATACCTTCGAACAAAGCCATTCGTCCTCGACCAAAAAATCGGGCTTGATGAGCAGCGGCGGCATCGGCGTTACGTTGGGCTCAAGCAGCAACCAGAACACCTTCACCAGCAGCATTGAAACCACCCGGGCCAGCAACATAGGCAGTGTGCTGGGCAGTGTGGATATTCAGGCTGGCAAAGACCTGACCATTCGCGGTTCAGACGTGGTTGCCGGTAAGGACATCAGCCTGGTTGGGCAAAATGTCAGCATCCTGGCTTCCGAGAACAACAACCGCAGCGAGCAGACCTCGAAGAGCAAGACCAGTGGTTTGACCCTAGCGTTGTCCGGCACCGTGGGTAGTGCGGTGGACTCCGCTTACAAGACCGCCAAGCAAGCCAAGAGCGAGGACGACGGCCGCCTCTCGGCGCTGCAAGGTGTGAAGGCGGGTTTGACCGGGGTGCAGGCATGGCAAGCTGCGCAGCAGAATGGCGGTATGAACGGAGCTAACGCCGGGCAGTTTGTTGGCATCGCCATCTCGCTTGGCTCGCAAAAATCCAGCTCCAAACAGACCCAGGAGCAGACAGCAAACCAAGGCAGCAGCCTCACCAGTGGCAATAACCTGAGTATTGTAGCTGCCGGGAATGGCACGCTTGGCGCTGATGGAGACATCCGTGTTCAGGGCAGTAAGCTCCAGGCCGGTAATGAAATGCTGTTGGCCGCAGAGCGTGATATTCGCCTGGAAGCGGCCGCCAACACACAAAAACTCGATGGCAAGAACAGTAGTGGCGGCGGGGCCGTGGGCGTCAGCCTTGGGTTTGGTTCCAGTGGTGCTGGCCTAAGCATCTTTGCCAATGCGAATAAAGGGACTGGCAACGAAAAGGGCAATGGCACGACCTGGACAGAAACGACTCTGGATGCGGGTAGGCAAGTTAGCCTGATCAGTGGGCGAGATACCGTCCTCAAAGGGGCGCAGGTCAGTGCAGACCAGATCAAGGCCGCAGTAGGCCGCGATCTTAGGCTGCAAAGTCTGCAAGACACTGACGACTACAAGTCCAAACAAACCGATGTCAGCGGTGGTGCAAGTTTCACGTTTGGCACCATGACGGGTAGCGGTTCACTCAGTATCAGCAAGAGTAAGATCGACTCCAACTATAAAAGTGTGCAGGAGCAAACTGGCCTGTTCGGCGGTAAGGGTGGCTACCAAATTGATGTGGGCAACCATACCCAACTCGATGGCAGCGTGATCGCCAGCACGGCCACGCCGGACAAGAACCGCCTGAGCACCGGCACCCTTGGCTGGAGCGTTTTGAAGAACAAAGCTGATTACACGAGCCAGTTGCAGAGCGTTAGCGTCAGCAGTGGCGCAAGCAGCGCGAACGCCTTCGTTAGCAATATGCCCTCCGGAAGCTTGGTTGCGTTCAAACATGGTGACAGTGACAGCGGCACCACGTCATCGGCCATTTCCAACGGCACCCTTGACATTCGCGACCCTGCCAAACAGCAGCAGGACGTTGCAACACTGAGCCACGATGTTGAACACGCTAACGGCAGCATCAGCCCCATCTTCGATAAGGAGAAAGAGCAGAAGCGCCTGCGGCAGGTGCAGTTGATCGCGGATATTGGCACTCAGGCGTCGGACATCGTTCGCACACAAGGTGCCATTAACGCGGCCAACGCTCAAAAAGATCCTGAAGCGATAGCGGCTGCGCGAGACAAGCTGATCAGGGAGGGCAATACCCGGCCAACGGATGAACAGATCGCCGCACAGGTGACCCGCACGGTGATGCAGCCGTACGGAACGGGGGGCGATTATCAACGCGCCGCTCAAGCGGTGACGGCAGCTTTGCAAGGACTGGCAGGGGGGGACATCGGCTCTGCCCTTGCGGGTGCGTCGGCGCCCTATCTGGCGAACCTCATCAAGCAATCAACGCAGGGCAACGATACCGCCCGGATCATGGCCCACGTGGTACTGGGTGCTGTGGTTGCACAGGCACAAGGGAACTCGGCGGGTGCCGGTGCTGCGGGAGCTGGTACGGGGGAGTTGATTGCGGCGCGGCTGTATCCGGATATTAAAACTGAGAATTTGAGTGAGGAGCAGAGACAGACCATATCGGCGCTTTCGACATTGGCGTCGGGATTGGCGGGCGGACTTGCAGGGGGTGACCTGAGCGGTGCATTTGCCGGTGCAAAGGCTGGCAACAATGCGGTTGAGAACAACTCGCTGGGTGATATTGCTAGTGCATTAGCTGAGGGTAAGACGCTTGAACAAAAGGCTGAAGAGCGCATCAAGGCTGAAAATGAGCGCTACAAGGAGCAAAACTGTGCAGGACTGAGCGCGCAAGCATGCTCGGCGCAAATGTATGATGAACGTCGTGAAAACCTCGCTTATACGGTGGCGGGTGGTGCAGTTGTAGCCGGAACGGTGGCAGGAGCAATGTTGCTTGGTCCAGCACTGTTAAATGTCTGTGGGATGAGCCCAGTAGTTTGTACCGAACTGACATTAACAGCAGCTGAGTTGCCCTTTGGTGCCGCAACGGCGGGCGGTACGGCATTAGGCGTGGGAGGATTTGGTAGTCTTGCAGCGAAGGAGGTAGCTGCTACTGCGGATGCTGCGGCAGCAGCGCGGAATGTCGAGACTGCAAAAGGTGGCGCTCTTGGTGCAAAAGCGACGGGTGAAGTCGTGCCTCCTGTGCCTGTTGTTACTTCTGGTACTACTCGGACAGGCGTTGTTCGTACAAATGCCGCAGACTGGAGAGCACTGCGTGATAACTGGGATGACCTTGGATATGGTCAAATCTTAAGTACTGAAAATCGGGCAGCGATAGCTAAAGGGAAGACGCCGAAAGTTGACGATGCATGGGTTAAGGTTTTTCCTGAAGATGCAGGGCTAAAGGGCGAGAGAATTCCTATGCACCATGTCCAGGGTTCGCCACTTACTGTGCCACTGCCTGATACACGGCATTTGGACGCGCATATGCCAGGAGGATTTAGATATAATCCGGGCGGTCCAGGGTCCGCTCTCCCGGCATACCCTCCGAAAAAAGGAGCTGAGTAATGCATTCCATACCGCTAGAGCTTGCGAAGCAAAAGTTAATTTTTTACGTGGCTCAGGATTTGGATAAGTCTATTAGATCTAATGTGCAGCAGCTTGTGAATGAGGTTGCTGCGTCAAGAATATGGAGCGTTACTCCGCCGAGATTTATTGATGAGATAGACGAGAGTGGCGCGGAAGTTGTAGGTGGGATTTTAGAAATTTATTCGGCTTTGCCGCCAAACATACTTCCTATTGAGATGGACTCAAAAAACCTAGATGACGTAGAGGCGCTGGTAGGTGCCGTAAAAAAACTATCTGAAGATGAAGATCTTTCCTTTGAGTTTAAGTTAGATACTACTTATGTTGGCGCTATTGAGGACGGTGTTATTGATCGAGTCCTGCTGGACGGTTTGCTTGTGCCGTGGCGAAATCACCTCAAAGGGAAATAAAAAAGGGAAATAGGGGTGAGGCCACGATTAGTGCACCAATGTATATTGGTGGTCTGACCCATATTTCCTTCAAAAGTATGGGATTCCTTGCTTGAGAAACACTCATCAAATGCACGAGTATTGACGCAGGAGGAGTTCTTTCATGAGTTTGGACGCTAAGTTTGACGTATTAGAAAGTGAGTTGTTTGAAGGGCAAAAATCAATTGCTCTGTTTGTTTTGAAAGAGCAGCATTATTATGTTGTGGATGATAAATCTAATTACTGTATCGATGTCCGGCCGGATTATTTTTCGTATGTTGAAGCAGGTCGACTAAAGCAGGAAGATTATGAAAAAGCTCTTAAGCTCTTTCGCGGTGGAATCTCAGTTTTAAGCGCAGATAATTTTCATCAGTACATCGATAGCACCGAAGCTGAAGTGATAAGTTCTACGATGATGAAAGATTTCTTTTCCAAGGGCTTAACGTTGAAGAGTGCTAAGAGTTTTTATAAGGACGTAGAGCGGTTCTTATCTTATGGAGGAGAAATGGATTCGCGAAAATGGAATTTTTTGCGTATGAAATTACCGAGCTTTTACATAAATTTCGACCGAGGGATTTACCGACATACCGACTATGGTCGGTTGCATGAGGAATTGGCGTTGCCAAAAACACAGTGGGATGCTCGTTGTAGTAGCGATTTTGGATTGCTCATCCCTGACGATGATCAATATTGGATCGTAGATAGAATGAATTTCTGGAAGCTTTATGGTGGTTGAATTACTCGAAAGCTTATATGTGGTCTCGGTTTGAATTTTTCTATTTTCTTTAAGATTTAGTTGGTACAAAAGAGACTGCATCTGGCTTGGTTTCTGGAGAAACAGGTGTTGTAAGTAACGGAAAAGTTGCTGTTAACGACGCGAGGTTCGATGGTGCAAAAGGGCCGAGGCAGCTTATCTCTGATGCAATCAACCCTCCCAAGGTCAGCCCGGTTGAGAAAATAGGGGTCAGACCCCGATTAGTGCACCAATGTATATTGGTGGTCTGACCCCTATTTCCTGCTAATTTATGAGACCAACTAATATGGATTATGCGTTTCTCTTTGCAACGCTTCAGAGTCAGTTGGTGCTTGCGTTCGCCGAACTGCACCCCAATGCAAAAGATTCTACCTGGCTCCTCGACTTCCCGAAGAGGGGAGACTTGCTTGTTGATGGTGATCAATGGCAATTTCTGAGGCATGGTGCAGGTATTCGTTTTGAAAGAGTGTCGCGTAAACCCCATTGGGTCGTGGATGTTCATAAACGCTTTGATGAGCCGAAAATAATCGACAATTGGCGAGTGCTTCATTTTCTTGAATCGTGCGGGGTAAACGTGAATGAAGACCAAGTGTCATCGTTATTAAATAAGTTGTGTTTAAAAGGTCATTTGCTTGATCAAGGTAATGGGCAGTTTCTATTTGTCGACTAATCACGAGCAAGGAGTGCTTGATGAGTTTGAAAAACGACTTGAATGATGTGCTTCATAATATTTCTGAAGGGCAAAAAGGAGAAAAGGTGACAGATTTATTTAATAAGGGCAAAAAAGTGGACGGATTTATTTGATTTTCGAGTCCTTTTTTAATTAAATAAATCTGTCACCTTTTCGCACTATTGGTGGCGCACGTACTGATATTCCTGGACTTGAAACGCAAGGGGAAATAGGGGGGGAAATAGGGGGCAGACCACGATTAGTGCACCAATATATATTGGTGGCCTGACCCCTATTTCCATATTAATGGTCTGACCCCTATTTTCCATGGAGCCAAAAAAGGAGGGTTTTAATCGTGAGCGACTCAGCTTCAATTATATCTGATGTGGCAATTGATGAAGATGCGTTTGCTGATTTTATTCACTCTATAGGCGGGGTCGTTAGTGCCGGAAAACGTAATCGTGGAGTATTGAATTGGGACGACGCCACTTTGTATATTTCATTACTCAACTCCGAAAAATTCATGAATTTCTATGATTCGCAAGATATGCTCGATTGGGAAGATTTGTTGGGTGACCCTCCTAAGACAATGATCGAAATGCAATTGGGTCATTCGGAAGGCTCGATGGAGATGTATTTATGGTTGGCGTACGAGTTTGGCAAGAAATGGAATTGTGTTGTAGATGACGTTAGTGCGGTGACGCTTAACTACTCCGAAGTCTGTGACAGGTACACAAGGTCGACTATGAAATAGCAGAAAATAGGGGGCAGACCTTGAGTGATGGGGGACAGACCACCTTGGCAATGAAATTTAGGTATTCAATAAATCACCCATAACCGCTTGAGATGTGAGCCTAGGAGTCATCTTGAAGATCCTTTTGCTGGCCCTTTTTTCTGCTCTATTACTGAGTGGCTGCGGCTCTGCACGCTATGAAAAACCTATCCCCTACGATCAGGCCACCACCGCACGCATCCGACTTTTTGGGAATAACGGTTTGCCTATCGCCATCAACCCCGGACAAGACTGCGCGTCGAGTAAAGAACCTCTTTTTGCCTACGGTTATACCGTTGCGGATAAGGTCAATTCCACCTTGGGGCAACACACCAAGCGAAGTATCGGAATGCCCGCTTCCTGGAGGAGCGAGCACCTGAGCTATGGCGAGTCTTATGCCGAGTTTGTGATCCCTGCGGGTGTGCCGTCTGTGGTTGTGATGAAGATGGTTGCCGCCGAGGCGTCTTGTGTGCCTGATCCACGTGTATTTGTTCCTGAGGCGGGTAAAGATTATGAGGCGTACCTACAGAGGCAAGACTGGCAGTGCGGTGGCGTGATTCGACTGCTCTCTGGTCAGGAGACGCCTGGTGCTATTGCACACGTTCCGTCGAATAGTTGCGGGAGAAAATAAAGGTAACTGGCGAAGCGCAAAGAAGGGGAGAGTCTCATTTAATAATTACTTGCCGCTCAGGAGAAAATCCGGGCCAGACCACATTTTGTACAAACCCGGACACGGGATCACAGTGATGGCACAATGCCTCATGTAACGCCATCCACTGCCGACACACTGGCGATGGCCAAACGCATCAGGAAAAGGTGAACCGGCCGTCGTCGGCGTTTTCGAAACCGCCCCACCGCTACCCACAAGGAAGAAATACATGATCAAGTTGTTCTGCAAAGCCGCTGTTGCTCTGTCCCTCGTCACTCTGTTTGGCTGTTCCTCGACGCCGTCGGTGGAGAAGATGCAGGCCGATGTGGCGAACTATTCGTTGCCTAAGGCTGCTGTCGCCGATAAAGGTTTGGTGTATGTGGTGCGCCCGAGCAACGTGGGGATGATGGTTCGCTTCAACGTGTTCCTGGATGACAAGGAAGCCGACTCGGAGATGGGTTACAACCGCGGTAACCAGTACATCTATTTTTTCGTGACACCGGGCAAGCACGTGATCAGCTCCAAGGCTGAAAACTGGGCGGACATGCCGATTGATGTCAAGGCGGGTCAGGTGGTTTACCTCAAGCAGGAAGTCGACATGGGCTTCGCCATCGCACGCAACAGCCTCAAAGTGCTGAGCGACCTCGAAGGCCGTTACCTGGTCAAGGATGCGTCCCTGGGCACCGTGGCAAAAGAAAGCAAGTGAGTTAAACCGTTGAAGCCTGCCGGGCTCCAGGTCCGGCAGGCCGTCATTTTTCACCCTGCGCAAACCTTCAAGGACTGATGTGAAAAACCTCCTCTTCATCCTCTTTGCCACCCTTATCCTCGGCGGCTGTGTCAGCCATCCCCTTACGCCCGAACACCGGGCCCAGATCAAGACGGTCAAGGTGCTGCCGGTAAAGTGGGAGTCGCAACAGATGGTCTACATGGGCCGTGAGCAAGCCTGGGGCGCAGCATTGGGGGCCGGGCTTGGCGCGGGCGTTGGCATGGCCAGCGGTGCATCCAGGTTGGGCACGGCGGCGTTGAGCGGCGCCGGGTTTGCAGGGGGTATGAAACTTGGGCAGTTGGCCGAGATGCCGACGCCGGTAGCGATCCTTACGGTGATGGACGCTGAAAAAATCGATTTGGGCGTGTTGCTCAAACAGGGCTTTATCGATGCGTTGGGTAAGACCTCAACCCTCAAAGTGGTGGGTGACGATGAACCCGCCGATGCGCAGATCCAGCTGACCGTGGCCGAGTGGGGCTTTCGCCTGACCCAAGGGTTCAGCAGTGTGGTGTACCCCACCCTCAATGTGCTGGCGCAGATGAATCGCGGCGATGAAATGGTCTGGCGCACCAGCGAGGCGGTCACGCCGTTCAATGGCCAGAACGTCTACGGCTACACGCCGCTCACCTATCGCACCGACCCCGAGGCGTTGCGCCGCGCGCTCACGGGGATTACGCAGATCTCCAGTGGGTATTTGGTGAAAGAGCTCAAATAAGCCAGCGCGTGCGTTAATGCTGGCCTGCCCCTGTTTCCCGATTCCACGGACGCATGACATGAAAAAAGCAATTGTTCTACTGGCAATCACCGGCCTCGTCACCGGGTGTCAAGCTTCCAGGCCGCCAAGCTCCTTTGAGCAGAGTCTGGCCAACGTTCAATGCATGCTGTCCGAGGGCGAGAAAAGCCCCACAGCCGATCAGGTTCAGTTCATTCGTCAAGCCAGCGATAACGGCAACGTGCGCTGTAAGACTGCGCTCGGTGGTTTGTACGAATCCGGTCGTGGCGGCGTGCCACAAGATTTTGCCAAGGCCAGATCGCTTTATGAGTCCGTTGCCGCCGTGGATGGCGTCGGTTACGAAAGGCTGGCGCGCATGGCCGAGGAGGGCCACGGGCAAGTGCGCAACGATGTGGAGGCGCGACGGCTTTATCAGTTGGCGCTGACCAACAGCGACAGCGATAAAAGCAAACTCGCCTTGGCCCGATTGATGGAAGAGGGTCGAGGTGGCCCGCAGGATTTGTTCGGGGCCATGATGTATTACGTGGAGGCCAGCCAGCATGCCGGCGATGTCGCGTGGAAGGGCCTTCAGCGCATTCGCGCTCAACGACCGGTGCTGACGCCTGAACAAGCACAGCGCTACAACGAGGTCTGGGCTGACACCAGTCGCAAGAGCCTCAATCGTACGGCACTGGACATCGAGATTGCCTTGAACAAGCAAATCAAACGCGGCAGCGCGAGCAAGCCGGTGACGCTGCAAGTGCAAGGCCAGTCGGGTTCGAATGTGCCGAAAATCCTATTGATCGAAAGCTCGGGCAACGCCGAGGTAGACCAGGCCGTGGTCAACGCATTCGGTCAATACCGCATTCCTGCCGAGCCGCTATTGCAGGCAGGCCAGGACTCCTGGTCGTCCGAGCGGTCTCTCAAGGTCGGTTTGAATTGAAGGGCTGGAGCCCTGATGCCATGGGCCGTTCACATTCAACGCAGACACGAACACCTTGAATCTGGAGCAACACCGTATGGATGCAAGCAACACCCCTGAACGCCCGACCGTCCTGGCCAGCATCGGTCGTCGCCTGGCTGCACGGGTCATCGACTGTGCCAGCGTTCGCAGCCTCGCGGATATTTATGACAATGGCAGAGGGTAAGGACGTTATGAACGACTCAGTAGCGACTAAAGAAACCTGGGACCTCGCCAGCCCGTTCAGACGGTTACTCGGCTATTTCATCGATATGGCCGTGGTGTTGTTCCTGCTGTTTTTGAACAGAAGCCTGGGCTCTGTCTATCTGGACGCCGCAGCAGGCTCGGCATTGCTCAATGGCCTGCACTACGCATTGTTGTTCCTGGCCTTCGGGTACGGCTTGTTCTGCGATGCGCTACCCAATGGCCAGAGCTTGGGTAAGCGTGTATGCCGCACGGCGGTGGTGGGGTACCCGTACCCCATGAACTGCACGCTGTTCCAGTCGTTCCTGCGCAATGCGCCGAAATTGCTGTTCAGCGTATTGGATGGTCTTTTTGTGTTGTTCGGCATGCGTCGTCGTTTGGGCGATATGTTGGCCAAGACGGTTGTGATCAATACGTAGGCAGAATGATAGCCTGGAGCCAGCATTCTTTTGTTTTGCGGACAAGGCCTTAGCGTTGCTTACCTGCCTTGTCGGGCAAAACGCCAGTAACACGGCGCCGCTCGAGCTGTAAAACAGCTTGAGAACGCCTTTCAACTCCGTAGAATGCCGCGATTGTTTAAAGCACGATACTTTTCAGGGACGAATTCAGACATGCGCGTGTTTGCCGTACTTATCGCGGCCTGCCTACTGGCGGGCTGTGCCTCCAAGCCGGATTACTACATCTCCCCGGCGCCGGTAACGATTCCGAAGACTGCTACTTACTGGCTCGACAACTTCGATGTTGAGGTGGAGGGGCAGAACGATCGCTTCATGTCGGACGATAAAGTCCGCGAACAATTGGGCATTGACCTGATTAACCGCCTGCTTAAAGCCAAGCGATACGCCACCAGCAAGGCTTCCGCCGATTACCTGCTCGATGTGAAAGTCGTCTACAAACGACTCATCCAGGATACGCACGGCGCGCTCGTCAGCACGATCATCGAAGACAACAAGTACTTGGTCTCGGTTGATTTCAGCTATGAGGTCAAGGTCAAGAAAGGCGATACCGAAGTCCTGCATTTTGCGCAGACGCGCGAACGCCTCATGCCGAGTATGGGGCCGGGACAATGGCAACACTGGAAGACCGTTGGCGGTATTTTGACCCGTAGCGGCAACTCAAATGTCGAGGGGTTTTATACCGGTAATTTGAGCAGTTTCATCGCCACCGATCTCCGTAACATTCCATCCCGTTAGTTTCATCCGCTTTAACCGATTTATCACCCAGGAGCACCCTGTGAACACACTGTCCAAAATCCTGCTGTCCGGCCTCACCGCCGCAGCGCTGCTGACCGTGGCCGGTTGTGCCACGGAGAGCAACCGCGCGATGCCGGTGGAACAAGTCGCCAGCGCCAACGTCGCTTATTCCGGCGTGCGTGTACCGATTGCCGTGGGCAAGTTCGACAACCGCTCCAGCTACATGCGCGGCATCTTCTCCGACGGCGTGGATCGTCTCGGCGGCCAGGCCAAGACCATCCTGATCACCCACCTGCAGCAAACCAACCGCTTCAGCGTGCTGGACCGCGACAACATGGGCGAAATCTCCCAGGAAGCCGCGATCAAAGGCACCGTGCAGAAGCTCAAGGGCGCTGACTACGTGGTGACCGGCGACGTGACCGAGTTTGGCCGCAAGGAAACCGGCGACCGCCAGCTGTTCGGCATTCTCGGCCGTGGCAAGACCCAAGTGGCCTACGCCAAAGTCGCGTTGAATATCGTCAACATCAGCACCTCCGAAGTGGTGTATTCCACCCAGGGCGCCGGTGAATACGCGCTGTCCAACCGTGAAGTGGTCGGCTTCGGCGGCACCGCCAGCTACGACTCCACCCTCAATGGCAAGGTCCTCGACCTGGCCATGCGCGAAGCCATCAACCGCCTCGTCGACGGCATCAATGCCGGCGCCTGGAACCCGCGCAACTGATCAGCAGCACCTCAAGGAGCAGTACAAGGATGAGCAAGGCAGTCAAGTTGGCGCTGATGCTGACAGCAGTGGCGATGGTCGCCGGGTGCCAAACCGCGCCCCAGCCGTTGTATCAATGGGAAAGTTATCAGCCGCAGGTTTACGAATACTTCAAGGGTGAGCCCAAGGAAGCGCAGGTCGAGGCACTGGAGCGTGATCTGCAGAAGATCAACGCCAGCGGCCGCAAAGCCCCGCCGGGTTACCACGCCCACCTGGGCATGCTGTACCTGAGCATGGGCAAGGATGACCAGATGGTGCAGGAGTTCCGCACCGAGAAGGCGCTGTTCCCTGAATCCGCCTCGTACATGGACTTTTTGCTGAAAAACGCCAAGACCGGAGTCGCCACTAAATGAGCCTGTTGAAACTCACGGGCGCCTTGCTGGCCCTGGCCCTGCTCGGCGGTTGCGCAGCCCCCAAGACCATTGATTACACGGCGTACAAGCAGGCACGACCGAAGTCGATCCTGGTACTGCCGCCGCTCAATGAATCGCCGGAAGTGCAGGCGTCCTACAGCCTGGTCTCGCAAGTGACCTACCCGTTGGCGGAAGCCGGCTACTACGTGCTGCCGATTGCCCTGGTGGACGAAACCTTCCGCCAGAACGGCCTGACCACGGCCAACGATATCCAGGCCCTGCCACCGACCAAGCTGCATGACATCTTCGGTGCGGACGCCGCGCTGTACATCACCGTCACCGAGTACGGCACCAAGTACATGCTGATCTCCAGTGACACCGCCGTGACGGCTTCGGCCAAACTGGTGGACCTGCGTACCGGCACCACCCTGTGGACCGGCTCGGCGCGGGCGTCCAGCGAGGAAGGCAACAACAACAGCGGCGGCCTCATCGGCATGCTGATCACGGCGGCGGTCAAGCAGGTGATCAACAGCTCCACCGATGCGGCACACCCGATTGCCGGTATCACCAGTGCGCGCCTGCTGTCGCCGGGGCAACGTGCGGGGATCCTGTACGGTCCGCGTAACCCGAAGTACGGCACGGACTGAGTTCATGTGGGAGGGGGCTTGCCCCCGATAGCGGTAGATCAGTCAGTACATGTTTGACTGACCCACCCCATCGGGGGCAAGTCCCCTCCCACAGTTGGACTGTTATTTGAATCAGGGTTAACCCGAACATTCCACACCTCGCGTCTGACCTTGTGAACGGATCATTTCATTCACGAGGTTCAGCCCATGTCCCACCCTCTGTTTTTCCTGCGTCCTGCCGCCCAAGGCTTTGCCGTTACCATGGTGGTGGCGTTGGCCGGTTGTGGGCTGTTCTCATCCCCTGAGTTGGCCAAGCCGGCCGAGCCCATCGCCGAGCTGCAAAGCGCGCCACCCCAGGGTGCGTTGGTCAAACGCATGGCAATGCCTGCACCGATGCGTATGCAGGAGTCAGCCGCGATGGACTACCGCAGCGAACCCCGCGAACAATATGAAAACCTGCCGGACAACCCGGTGCACCGCGTGGCCGAGACGCCGGTGTCCACCTTCAGCGTCGACGTCGATACCGGCAGCTACGCCAACGTCAGGCGTTTCCTCAACCAAGGCAGCCTTCCGCCCGAAGGCGCTGTGCGACTGGAGGAGATGGTCAACTATTTCCCCTACCACTACGCGCTGCCCACCGATGGCTCGCCCTTTGGCGTGACCACCGAAGTCGCCGCCACGCCGTGGAACCCGCATACCCAGTTGCTGCGCATCGGCATCAAGGCGTCCGACCGCGCCGTGGCGCAATTGGCACCGGCCAACCTGGTGTTCCTGGTGGATGTGTCCGGCTCCATGGACCGCCGCGAAGGCTTGCCGCTGGTGAAAAGCACGCTGAAGTTGCTGGTGGATCAACTGCGCGACCAGGACCACGTTTCGCTGGTGGTGTATGCCGGTGAATCCCGTGTGGTGCTCAAGCCCACCTCCGGGCGCGACAAGGCCAAGATCCGCAACGCCATCGACCAACTCACCGCCGGCGGCTCCACGGCGGGCGCGTCCGGTATCGAACTGGCCTACCAGATGGCCCGCGAAGGCTTTATCGACAAGGGTATCAACCGCATCCTGCTGGCCACCGACGGTGACTTCAACGTGGGCATCAGTGATTTCGACAGCCTCAAGCAAATGGCGGTAGAACAGCGCAAAAGCGGCGTGTCCCTCACCACCCTGGGCTTCGGTGTGGATAACTACAACGAACACCTGATGGAGCAACTGGCCGATGCCGGCGACGGCAACTACGCCTATATCGACAACCTGCGCGAAGCGCGCAAGGTGCTGGTGGATCAGCTCAGCTCGACCTTGGCCGTGGTCGCGCGGGATGTGAAGTTGCAGGTGGAATTCAACCCGGCGCGTGTCAGCGAATATCGCTTGCTTGGCTATGAAAACCGCGCCTTGAAGCGTGAGGATTTCAATAACGACAAGGTCGACGCCGGTGAGATTGGCGCAGGGCATACGGTCACGGCACTGTACGAAATTGTGCCGAAGGGCGAGAAGGGGTGGTTGGAGCCTCTGCGTTACGCCACTGCGCCTGTGGCCGGGGATAAATCCGCTGAACTGGCGATGCTGCGGGTGCGCTACAAGCCTGCTGTGGACGGTGCCAGCCAACTGATCGAACGGCCCATCAGCCAGGAACCCTCCAAAGCCAGTGACGACCTGCGCTTTGCGGCGGCAGTGGCTGCCTTTGCCCAACAGCTCAAGGGCGATGGCCGCTACACTGGCAGCATGAGCCTGCAGGACACCGCCGCACTGGCCCGCTCGGCCCGGGGTGATGACCCGTTCGGCTTGCGCAACGAGTTCGTGCAACTGGTCGAACTGGCCCAAAGCCTCAAACCCTGATCATAGCCATGACAACAATCAAATGTGGGAGGGGGCTTGCCTCCGATGGCGGTGTATCAGCATCAAGTGTGCTACTGACCCACTGCTATCGGGGGCAAGCCCCCTCCCACAGTTAGACCAGCTTCGGCTGATAAAAAGGAGTTCGCCCCCTACATGGCTGTTCCAGATGATCTACCCAGCGACGAATCGCTGCTGGCCCGCTACCGCACCGGCGACAGCGCCGCGTTCGAAGCCTTGTACGCACGGCACCGCCAGGGCCTGTACCGATTCCTTGTGTCCTTGAGCAACAAGGCCGAACTGGCCGAGGAAATCTACCAGGAGACCTGGCTCAGTCTGATCCGCAGCGCCACCCAGCCACAAGGCCGGGCGAGTTTTCGCACCTGGCTGTTCCAGATCGCCCGCAACCGCCTGATCGACCACTGGCGCAAGCACGGTGTCCATAACCCATTGCACGACAGCTACGACGAACAATTGCATGCCCAGGCCGACGACAGCGCCGGCCCCGAGCAGCAACTGAGCCTGAGCCGCGACCAGGCGCGGCTCGATGCCGCGCTGCAAGACCTGCCCGAAGACCAGCGCGAAGTCTTCCTGTTGCGCCTGCACGGCGACCTCGAGGTGCCGCAAATCGCCGCCCTCACCAACGCCCCGCTGGAAACCGTGAAAAGCCGCCTGCGTTACGCCCAGCAGAAACTGCGCCGCCTGCTGGCCGAGGAGATACCCGCATGATCGACTCCCGAAACACTCCAGATTCCGACGACGAATTGTTCCAGCACTATCGTCAACACAGCTCCGTCGAGCCGCCGGCGTCCCTCGACGCCTTCATCCTCAACGCCGCCCGCCGCGAAGCCCCGGCGCCGCAGCCGAACCTGTGGCAACGCTGGCTGCAAGCCTGCCAACGGCCGCGCTGGCAGATGGCATTCGCCACCGTTGCAGGGTTGGCCCTGACGATCGGCGTGGTGATGCGCTCGCCCGTGCCGCAACCCGACATTTCCACCGCGACCTTCTCTGCGCTGCACGACGAAGCACCGCGTCCCGCTGCACCCGCGATGTCCGCGCCTGCCCCCGTCGCCCGAATGGCCGCCGCGCCACAGGCAGAGAGCGCGCAAGTCATGGGTTCGATGGCGGATGAGTCGAGCGCCAAATTCAGCAAGCGTGCGCCGGTGGCGTTGCCTTCGTTGGAGGAGGGGTTGCAGGAGATTGTTAGGTTGCGTGAAGTGGGAGAAAGCAAGGCGGCAGATGAATACCTGCTGGCACTCTACAAGCGTTTCCCCGAAAAAGATTTGCCTGCGCGGTTGGAGGCACTGCAAAAGCGTTAGGCGGATGCGGCTGGTTTGAACTCTCCGCAGAGTTAATACAAAAAAAGCCCCAGGCCTTTCGACCTGGGGCTTTTTCATCTGTATATGGTGCACCCGGCGGGATTCGAACCCACGACCCCTGCCTTCGGAGGGCAGTACTCTATCCAGCTGAGCTACGGATGCTTGTGCGGGCGACATCATACCCATGTCGACCTTGGGCGTCCATGCTGGTCTTTGGGCATCCAAGTGTAGGAATTCGCTGCATAAAGGCCCTGGGCCGGGCACCACTCATCAGAAGGGTAGAACCCGGACCAACGACGCTGATCAGAAAGATCGACTAAAAGTGCCGTTTTCGTTCTTTTTTTCGAACAGACTATTGCCCTGCCCCCCCATTGATCCTAGGATTCGTTTGAGATTTCAAACGCTCTGTCTCCCGCGCGCTATTCACGCTATCCCGCGTGCTGGGGCTGATTTCCCTGACGGCAGCCCACAAGGCGCCTTTCAACAACTCTAATTCGCTCCGCGTGCGCGCGGTGCTGTTAAGGAAACCCGACATGCAGCTCAAAGATACCCAGTTGTTCCGCCAGCAAGCCTTTATCGATGGCGCTTGGGTCGATGCGGACAATGGACAGACCATCAAGGTCAACAACCCGGCCACGGGCGAGATTCTTGGCACCGTGCCGAAGATGGGCGCCGCTGAAACCCGCCGCGCCATCGAAGCCGCCGACAAGGCCCTGCCGGCCTGGCGTGCACTGACCGCCAAGGAGCGCGCCAACAAGCTCCGCCGTTGGTTCGAACTGCTGATCGAAAACCAGGAAGACCTCGGTCGCCTGATGACCCTCGAGCAAGGCAAGCCACTGGCCGAAGCCAAGGGTGAAATCGTCTACGCCGCCTCCTTTATCGAGTGGTTCGCCGAAGAAGCCAAGCGCATCTACGGCGATGTGATCCCGGGCCACCAGCCGGACAAGCGCCTGATCGTGATCAAGCAGCCGATCGGCGTGACCGCCGCGATCACCCCGTGGAACTTCCCCGCTGCGATGATCACCCGTAAAGCCGGCCCGGCCCTGGCCGCCGGTTGCACCATGGTGATCAAGCCTGCTTCGCAAACCCCGTTCTCGGCCTTGGCCCTGGTTGAACTGGCGCACCGTGCCGGTATCCCGAAAGGCGTGTTGAGCGTGGTCACCGGCAGTGCCGGCGACATCGGCGGCGAGCTGACCAGCAACCCGATCGTGCGTAAATTGTCCTTCACCGGCTCGACCGAAATCGGTCGCCAGCTGATGGCCGAATGCGCCAAGGACATCAAGAAAGTTTCCCTGGAGCTGGGCGGCAACGCGCCGTTCATCGTGTTCGACGACGCTGACCTGGATAAGGCCGTCGAAGGCGCGATCATCTCCAAGTACCGCAACAACGGCCAGACCTGCGTCTGCGCCAACCGCCTGTACATCCAGGACTCGGTGTACGACGCGTTCGCCGAGAAGCTGAAAGTGGCAGTGGCCAAATTGAAGATCGGCAACGGTCTGGAAGAAGGCACCACCACCGGCCCGTTGATCGACGAAAAAGCCGTGGCCAAGGTGCAGGAACATATCGCTGACGCCCTGAGCAAAGGCGCCAAGCTGCTGGCCGGTGGCAAAGTGATGGAAGGCAACTTCTTCGAGCCGACCATTTTGGTCGACGTGCCGAAAAACGCGGCCGTGGCGAAGGAAGAAACCTTTGGCCCACTGGCGCCGCTGTTCCGCTTCAAAGACGAAGCCGAAGTGATCGCGATGTCCAACGACACCGAGTTCGGCCTGGCGTCCTACTTCTATGCCCGCGACCTGGGCCGTGTGTTCCGTGTGGCTGAAGCCCTGGAGTACGGCATGGTCGGCGTCAACACCGGGTTGATCTCCAACGAAGTGGCGCCGTTCGGCGGCATCAAGGCCTCGGGCCTGGGCCGTGAAGGCTCCAAGTACGGGATCGAGGATTACCTGGAAATCAAATACCTCTGCCTGGGCATCTGACCCGGCAAGAGCTTGCAGCAAACGCAAAGGGCACGAGAGCGCTGACCCTTTGCGTGTTTTACCCCGCAATTCGTAGTGACCGGGAAAGCTGTGGCAGTCGATCATCGCATGCTGCCGTAGTTGCCTCCCCGCCACGTATTCCTTGGACCACGCCACCCGATGAGTGGCGAATGAGGACTTTATGAGCAAGACCAACGCATCCCTGATGAAACGCCGCGAAGCCGCTGTACCGCGCGGTGTTGGCCAGATTCACCCGATCTTTGCCGAATCGGCGAAGAACGCCACCGTGACCGACGTTGAAGGTCGCGAGTTCATCGACTTCGCCGGCGGCATCGCCGTGCTGAACACCGGCCACGTGCACCCGAAAATCATCGCCGCCGTGACCGAGCAACTGAACAAACTGACTCACACCTGCTTCCAGGTACTGGCCTATGAGCCTTACGTGGAACTGTGCGAGAAAGTGAACGCCAAGGTCCCAGGCGATTTCGCCAAGAAAACCCTGCTGGTCACCACCGGTTCCGAAGCCGTGGAAAACGCCGTGAAAATCGCGCGTGCCGCCACGGGGCGTGCCGGTGTGATCGCCTTCACCGGCGCCTACCACGGCCGCACCATGATGACCCTGGGCCTCACCGGTAAAGTCGTGCCTTACTCGGCCGGCATGGGCCTGATGCCAGGCGGCGTGTTCCGCGCGTTGTTCCCGAACGATCTGCACGGCGTGAGCGATGACGATTCCATCGCCAGCATCGAACGCATCTTCAAGAACGATGCCGAGCCGCGTGATATCGCTGCCATCATCATCGAGCCGGTGCAGGGCGAAGGCGGTTTCTACGTCGCGCCGAAATCCTTCATGAAGCGCCTGCGCGAACTGTGCGACAAACACGGCATCCTGCTGATCGCCGACGAAGTGCAAACCGGCGCCGGCCGTACCGGTACGTTCTTCGCCATGGAACAGATGGGCGTTGCTGCCGACCTGACCACCTTTGCCAAATCCATCGCTGGCGGCTTCCCGCTGGCCGGTGTGTGCGGCAAGGCTGAATACATGGACGCCATCGCGCCAGGCGGCCTGGGCGGCACCTACGCCGGTAGCCCGATCGCTTGTGCAGCTGCGCTGGCGGTAATGGAAGTGTTCGAAGAAGAGCACCTGCTGGACCGCTGCAAGGCAGTTGGCGAGCGTCTGGTGACCGGTCTCAAAGCCATCCAGGCCAAGTACCCGGTGATCGGCGAAGTGCGTGCCCTGGGCGCGATGATCGCGGTCGAGCTGTTCGACGACGGTGACACCCACAAGCCAAACGCGGCGGCTGTTGCTTCCGTGGTGGCCAAGGCGCGTGAGAAGGGCCTGATCCTGCTGAGCTGTGGCACCTACGGCAACGTGTTGCGTGTACTGGTCCCGCTGACCTCGCCGGACGAGCAGTTGGACAAAGGCCTGGCGATCATCGAAGAGTGCTTCTCCGAGCTGTAAGAGAAAGTTGACCTGTTCGACAGAAAAAACCCGCTTCGGCGGGTTAATGAGATGGTCACCCCCAACACCCTGTGAGGGCTACGCTTTCACAGGGTGTTTTGTTTTCGGAGGCCATCATCATGAGCGAGTCAGCACTGATCGGGATCGATCTCGGCAAACATAATTTCCACCTTCTCGGCCAAGACAAATCGGGCCGCGAGGTGTTTCGCAAAAAGCTCTCGCGAGCGCAGATGATGCGGTTCTTCGGCAACTTGCCGAGCTGCGTCGTGGTAACGGAAGCCTGTGCCGGCTCTCACTTCATCGCCCGTCAGCTTGCGGCGATGGGGCATACGACCAAGTTGATTTCACCGCAGTTTGTCCGCCCTTTCGTCAAGGGCAACAAAAACGACTTTATCGACGCAGAGGCTATTTGCGAGGCGGCTTCTCGTCCGTCCATGCGCTTCGTCACGCCTAAAACCGAGTCTCAGCAAACCCTGTCTGTTCTGCATCGCATGCGCGAGTCGTTGGTGCATGACCGCACCAAGACAGCCAATCAGATGCACGGTTTCCTGTTGGAATTTGGCATCAGCCTGCCCAAAGGCTTAGCCATCATGAAGCGTTTGGCAGCTGTTTTGGCCGAGCATGAGCTGCCTGCGCGGCTGACAGTGCTGTTGCAACGCCTGCACGATCACTTCGTTTACCTGGATGAACGGATCAAGGAACTGGACAAAGAACTGGCTTGCCAGCTGGCCGACGATGATCTGGGGAGTCGTTTGCTTAGCATGCCGTGTGTCGGCCCGATCACCGCCAGCCTTCTGGCTGTAGAAATGGGCGATGGCAAGCAATACCGATGCAGTCGCGATTTTGCGGCTTCAGTGGGCTTGGTGCCGCGACAGTACAGCACGGGCGGCAAAGCCAATTTGTTGGGGATCAGCAAGCGAGGTGACAAGCACCTGCGACAACTGTTGGTGCAATGCTCCAGGGTTTACATGCAGCGGCTGGATCACCAGAAAGGGGCTTTGGCCGACTGGGTGCGAGCGCTGCTGCGCCGACGACACTCGAATGTGGTGGCCTGTGCCCTGGCCAACAAACTGGCGCGTATCGCTTGGGCGATAGCGGCTCATCATGCGCAATATGAAGCAGGGCCAGACGCCTTGAACGCCTGACCCTGCGGTTGTTGCAGTACCACGACTCACCCTTCAGGTTTTGCGATAGCTGAACAACGGATGACGTGAACGGCCTACCGGCCTGGCGAAGATCCTGACATAAAAATCGGCTTCAGAAGCCGACGGGTTTTTAAGGATCGTCAGGCGCGACTCTCATCGTGGCGCTGGGGCAAGCCCCAAACAGACGCCGGATAGATTTAAGCAAGCCAACCACACCACCCGTTAATCAGTATTGCAAAAATGGGGGTGACCATAGATTTTTTATGCCCATTGCTGCACATTCAGCCCGTGTTCATTGTACGTAGGCGGCTCCATTGACTAAGGTTGCAAGCATTGCCGATGGAGCGTGCTGGATGACTGCTGTTGATTTACCCGCTGTACCCCGTGTGTTGATTGCCGAGGCGGACCCTTGGTCGCGGGACCTGCTCAAGCAAGTATTGTTGAATGTGCGCTGCGATGCGCGGCTGGATGTGTGTGCGGACGGCCAGCAAGCGGCGACCCTGCTGCGGGATAAGGCCTACGACCTGATCCTGGCCGATTGGGAGCTGCCGGGCATCGATGGCCTGAGCCTGCTGCGCAGCGTGCGCCAGAAGCGTCGCTCGCCTTTGCTGCCGTTCATTCTGCTGAGCAGTCGCAATGACAGCGCCAGCGTGCGCGAAGCCTTGCCCCTGGCGCCCACGGCGTACCTGACCAAACCCCTGAACATGGAAGGCCTGACCCAGCGCCTGCAGGACCTGCTGCTCAACGAAGGCGAAACGGTGTACTGCGAGATCCCACCGTTGGGGACCGGCATGACCTTGCCAGTGTTCCTTGAGCGACGCCGCGAAGCGTCCGACGGCGCGCCATTGCGGGTCGATGTGAAAGCCGCCGTGCAACACAGCCTCGGGCCGGAAGGCCTGGACCTCAAGCATCTGGAAGACCAGGTGCGCATGGACCCGCAAATCACCGCCGTGCTCATCGCCGCCGCCAACAGTGCCGGCCATCACGGCGCACCGGTGCAGACCCTGCCCGGCGCCCTGCACAAGCTGGTGCCGGGGCAAAGCATGAACCTGATCCTGGGCCTGGCGCTCAAGCACAACGTGGTACTCGGGGACCCGGCGCTGGTCGCCTATGCCGAGCGGCACTGGCAAGTGTCCCAGGACACTGCCGACTACGCCCGGCGCCTGGCCCGCATGCTTGAGCTGGATCACGAACGCTGCTACAGCGCGGGGATCCTCCATCGGCTGGGCGACCTGGCGCTGTTGCGCTGCCTGGAGGACTGGCGCCAGGGTGGCGGTGAACTGGATGACGAAGCGATTGGCGAGTCCCTCTACACCTTTGGCGCTGCCTATGGCTCGGCACTGCGTGCGCGTTGGCGCTTGCCGTTGGAGCTGCGCCAGTTGATTGCGGCGATTTACGCGTTGGAGGGCGGTGTGTATGCGCGGGATGCGCTGGTGGTGAACCTGGCGGCGCAGATGGCGCGTTTGACTGAGCATGAAGGCCTGGAAGAACTGGCGGCGGGCAAGACGGCGCGACTGCTCAAGGTGGGCTTGTCGGAGCTGACCCGAGTGCGCAAATCCTGATGTGGGAGGGGGCTTGCTCCCACCTTTGATCGGTGTTGGCTACTAGCCCGCGATCACGCGGTTCTTGCCCAGGCGCTTGGCCTCGTACATGGCCGCATCGGCGCGGGCGAACAGGCTGTCCAGGGTCGAGTCGTGCTCGGTGAGGCTGGCCAGGCCCTGGCTGATGGTCACGCTGAAGGCCTGGCCTTCGTAGCTGAAGCTGAGTTCCTGGATCTCCCGGCCCAGGCGCTCGGCCACCTGCAGTGCCATCTCCGGCGCACAGCCGGGTAGTACCGCAGCGAACTCTTCGCCACCGATGCGCCCGAACAGATCGCCACGGCGCAGCACCCCTCGACCGCTCTCGGCGATACGCCGCAGCACCTGGTCGCCCTCCAGGTGGCCGTAGCTGTCGTTGATGTCCTTGAAGTCATCGATGTCCAGCAGCAGAAAGGCCAGCGGCGCACCTTGGGCACAGGCACTGTCGAAGGCCTGGTTGGCGCATTCGAAGAAGTGCCGGCGGTTGCTGCTCTGGGTCAGCACGTCGGTGGTGGCGAGACGGTGCAGCTCCAGTTCCAGCTGTTTCTTTTCGGTGATGTCTTCGGCCATGCCCACTACGATCAGCGGCTCACCGGGCTCGACCTGCTGGTTCATGTAGCACTTGTCACTCAGCCAGCGGATCTGCCCGTCGGCGGTGATGATGCGGTACTCGCGGTCTTCCACGGCGCCCTGTTCCAGCACACGAGCCAGGCTGTGTTCGGCGTAGTCGAGGTCTTCGGGGTGGATGCTGTTGCGCCATTCCCGGTGGTCGGCCAGCAGCAGGCCGGCAGAGCGCCCGAAGACGCGTTCGTAGGCCGGGCTCACGTACAGCACGCGGCGGGTTTCCCAATCGATGGCCCACAGCACGGCATTCACGCTGACCAGCATTGAGCTCAGCAGTTGCTCACGTTCGCTCAGTCGCTCGACTTCGCCCTGGGCATGCACCAGCGCCAGCAGGGTCGCCGCCGCTGCTGGGCGGGGATGCTCAGCTGCTGGCGCGTCGATTAAGGAGGACTTTTCGTGAACCATCGGCACAACTCTCTCTGGGCGCGCCGCAAACAGGAGCAGCGGTCACTACAAGGGGCCACCATGATGGCGAAGTGTTCATTGAGAGAGGCGAATTTCAGTGAAGTTCCGTCAACAGGACCGATTGCCGGTGCCCGGTAAATGACGCCAAAAAGCTGATAGGTGGGAGGGCAAGCCCTCCCACCGCAGCATCAGACCGCCGCAGGACGCAGCGAATAAGTCTTCAATTGGTGAGCAAAATCCCGCAGGGACTGGATGCCGCTGGCCTCGGCCTCATGCACCCATTCCTTGATGGCCGCCAGCATATCGTGGCCATTGGAGCTGGTCTTGAGCCAGATCTGCTGCAGCGCAAGGCGCTTTTCGTAGATCACTTTCAGTGCATGGCTGTGTTCCAGCAGGCTCTGGATGCGCACGTGATGGCGGTCATCCAGCAAGCTGGTTTCCCGCGACAGCAGGCGCTTGGCGCGGTGGAACTGATGGCGCACCGAGTGATCGACCTTTTCCAGCTCCTGCTTGACCAGCGGGCCGATCACCAACTTGCGGTATTGGGCCATGATCTGGAAGCGGTTGTTGAGGATGGCCATGGCGGTATCCATGTCCAGGTGGCCCTTGCCTTCCACGCGGTGGGCAATAGGGGCGACACGCTGCACCTTGGCCAGGCGCAGGAAGCTGAACACCTTGATCCACGCCCAGCCCAGGTCGAACTCCCACTTCTTCACCGACAGCTTGGCGGAGTTGGGGTAGGTATGGTGGTTGTTATGCAGCTCCTCGCCGCCGACGATGATGCCCCACGGCACCAGGTTGGTCGCCGCGTCACGGCATTCGAAGTTGCGATAGCCCACGGCATGCCCCAGGCCGTTGATCACGCCGGCGGCCCAGAACGGGATCCACATCATCTGGATCGCCCAGATGGTAATGCCGATGGTGCCGAACAGCAGCAGGTCGATCACACCCATGATCGCCACGCCCAGCAGTGGGTAGGGGGTGTAGATTTTGCGTTCGATCCAGTCGTCCGGGCAGTTCTTGCCGTAGATACGCAGGGTTTCGGGGTTTTCGGCTTCGGCGCGGTACAGCTCGGCGCCTTTGCGCAGCACAGTGGACAGCCCCTTGATGACCGGGCTGTGCGGGTCATCGACGGTTTCGCACTTGGCGTGGTGCTTGCGGTGGATGGCAGTCCACTCGCGGGTGTTCTGCGCCGTGGTCAGCCACAGCCAGAAGCGGAAGAAGTGTTTCAGGCCGGCATTGAGCTCCAGGGAGCGATGGGCTGAATAACGGTGCAGATAGACCGTGACCCCAACAATGGTCACGTGGGTCATCAACAGCGTGACTGCCACCAGTTGCCAGGCTGATAGGTCAAGAAAACCGTTGTACCACATAGGCTGTATGGCCCTCAGATAAAGAAAAGAACAGCTCAAGCATTATCACTAAGCCTACAGAGAAAACCAGCGACCCTTTCAGATAAGACTTACGAGATGTTACTTATTCTATAATCCGCAGCGTTTATAGGGCGATTATGTTTTTTTGGTAAGGATTACTGACCATATGCTGTTTTCATACCGTGGTGCCCTACGCGCGGGGCTGGTATACCTGCTGGTTTCTGTCGCATGGCTCCAGCTCAGCAACCACTTATTGATCAGCTTTCTCGATGAACCGCGGGAGTTGGGACGCTGGCTGCAAGTGCGGGGCTATGTGTGGGTGGCCCTCAGCGCCCTGGCGATTTACCTGATGTGCGCCCGATTTGCGCGTGCCAACCAGTTGCAGCAACCGTTGAAGGAAAACCGCGAACGCCTGCGCCAGGCCGCCGCCGTGTTCGACTGCACCCGCGAAGGGGTGCTGGTCACCGACGCACAAGGGCGGATCGTGCACGTGAACCGCGCCTTCATGGCGATCACCGGCTACAGCCGCGAAGACGTCATGGGCCAGCAGCCCAGCTTGTTCAAGTCCGGGCGCCATTCGTCGCATTTCTACCAGCAGATGTTCCAGAGCCTGGAGCGTACCGGCGAATGGAGCGGTGAAATCTGGAACCGACGCAAAAGCGGCGAGATTTACCCCCAGTGGCAAACCATTCGCGTGATTCACGATGACCAGGGCCACGTCAGCCATTACGTCGCGGTGTTTTCCGATATCAGCGCCATCAAGGACTCCGAGCACGAACTGGCCCACCTCGCCCATCACGACCCGCTGACCGACCTGCCCAACCGCCTGCTGTTTACCGACCGCGCCGAACAGGCACTGGCCTCGGCGCAGATTCACAAGCGTGGTTGCGCCTTGCTGTTGCTGGACCTGGACCACTTCAAGATCATCAATGACAGCCTGGGCCATAACGTTGGCGACCAGTTGCTCAAAGTCGTCGGCGAACGGCTCAAGACGTTGTTCGGCCCGGGCGTGACCCTGGCGCGCCTGGGTGGGGATGAGTTCGCCGTGCTGGCAGAAAGTTGTCCACAGGTGGCCCAGGCTGCGGGCCTGGCGCAACGCATACTGGAGGCGCTGAAACAGCCATTTATCTTTGACGGCCACCAGCTGTTTATCAGCGCGAGTATTGGCATCAGCCTGTTCCCCAGCGACGCCTTGAGCGCCGAGCAGTTACTGCGCAACGCCGATTCCGCGTTGTTCAAAGCCAAGAGTGCTGGCCGCGAAGGTTATGCCCTGTACACCGAAGAACTGACCGCCCATGCGCAGAACCGTGTAGAGATCGCCAGTGAGTTGCGCCGTGCGCTTGAACAGCAGGAGCTGTGCGTCTACTACCAGCCGGTGCACGACCTGAACGGCAGCCGCCTGATCGGCGTCGAAGCACTGGTGCGCTGGCAGCACCCGGAGCGCGGTCTGGTGCCGCCGGGCGAGTTCATCCCGATTGCCGAGCGCACCGGCCTGATTGCCGATATCGACGCCTGGGTCATGGACCGGGCCTGCCGGCAAATGTGCGACTGGCTGGGGAATGGGGCGCCACTGAGTTTTATCGCCATCAACGTGTCCAGCCGCCTGTTTGCCCGGCGCGAGCTCTACGAACAGGTCGCCCAGGTGCTGCACGACACGGGCCTGGATCCGGCTTTCCTGGAGTTGGAAGTCACCGAAAGCGCGGTGATGGACGACCCGGAAGTAGCCCTGGAACAACTGCACCGCCTGCGCGAACTGGGCCTACGCCTGGCCATCGACGACTTCGGCACCGGTTATTCCTCGCTGTTGCGCCTCAAGCGCCTGCCGGTGCAGAAGCTCAAGATCGATCAGGGCTTCGTCGCCGGGTTGCCGTGGGACGAGGACGATGCAGCGATCGTGCGCGTGGTGATCGCCCTGGCAAAAAGCATGGGCATGCAGGTGCATGCCGAGGGGATCGAGCAGGTGGAACAGGCGCGGTTCCTGTTGGATCAGCAGTGCGATATGGGGCAGGGGTATTGGTTTGGCCGGCCGATGCCGGCGGGCGAACTAGATTGGTCCAAGGCACCCGCGATCCGAACCTGAAATGCCTTCAAATGTGGGAGGGGGCTTGCCCCCGATAGAGGTGCATCAGCCCCTCATTAGTTGACTGACACTCCCTCATCGGGGGCAAGCCCCCTCCCACATTTGAGAGCAATCTGCGCGCAACCCCGCGTCCCACCAGAAAATTCTTTCTGGTTATATAAACATTCTTAAATAGTATTTTTAAGAATATCCGCGCTTATCTACTATCGCCCTCACGCCGCAAGCAGTGCCGCCACTGCGAGGCACTATTCATTTCAGGAGCGAGACCATGAGCGCATCTCTACGTAGCGTCGACGGCCAGGACGAAGCAGCCATTTTGCGTGAGATCCAGAGCGCCCTGCGCGATCTGCGGTTTGGCGCGGTGGAAATCACGGTGCACAACGCCCAAGTGGTCCAGATCGAACGCAAAGAAAAATTCCGCCTGCAGAACCCGGGTAACAAACCGAGCTGAGCAAGAACGGCGATAGACCCGCAACTATAAAAAAAGCCAACACCCCAAGAATTTCAGGAGCTTCTATGTCGTCGATTCGCCGTTACGCCCTGGCCGCCCTGGCCAGCGCCGTGTTTGCAGGTTCCGCGGTTGCCAAGGACTACGAGTTGCTCAACGTCTCGTACGACCCTACCCGTGAGCTGTACCAGGACTACAACGCTGAGTTCACCAACTTCTGGAAACAGTCCCACCCAGGCGACAACGTCAAGATCCAGCAATCCCACGGCGGTTCGGGCAAGCAAGGCCGTGCCGTGATCGATGGCCTGCGTGCCGACGTGGTCACCCTGGCCCTGGCGGGTGATATCGACGAAATCGCCAAGCTGGGCAAGACCCTCCCGGAAAACTGGCAGACCCGCCTGCCGGACGCCAGCACCCCATACACCTCGACCATCGTGTTCCTGGTGCGCAAGGGCAACCCTAAAGGCATCAAGGACTGGGGCGACCTGATCAAGAAAGACGTGTCCGTGATCACCCCGAACCCGAAAACCTCCGGCGGCGCTCGTTGGAACTTCCTCGCCGCCTGGGCCTATGGCCTCAAGGCCGGTGGCAGCGAAGCCAAGGCTCAGGAATACGTGAAGGAGCTGTTCAAGCACGTACCTGTGCTGGACACCGGCGCTCGCGGCTCGACCATTACCTTCGTCAACAACGGTCAGGGTGACGTGTTGCTGGCCTGGGAAAACGAGGCGTTCCTGGCGCTCAAAGAAGACGGTGGCGCCGACAAGTTCGACATCGTCGTGCCGTCCCTGTCGATCCTCGCCGAGCCGCCGGTGGCCGTGGTCGACAAAAACGCCGAGAAAAAGGGCAACACCGAAATCGCCACTGAATACCTGAAGCACCTGTACAGCCCGGCTGGCCAGGAGATTGCGGCGAAGAACTTCTACCGCCCACGCGATGCAAAAGTGGCTGCCAAATACGCCCAGCAGTTCCCGAAACTGGACCTGGTGACTATCGACAAAGACTTCGGCGGCTGGAAAACTGCCCAACCGAAATTCTTTAACGACGGTGGCGTGTTCGACCAAATCTACACGGCGCAGTAAGCCAAAATACCTGTAGGGGCTCGCTTTTCTGTGGGAGCTGGCTTGCCTGCGATAGCATCACTGCGGTGTGACTGATACACCGTGGTGCCTGCATCGCGGGCAAGCCCGGCTCCCACAGAAAAGCGCGCTCCTACAGTGGTTTCTACCCTTTGACCAAGGACTCTTATGTCGCGTCGTATCTCCCCCGTCATACCCGGCTTCGGGCTGACGCTGGGCTACACCGTGGTGTACCTCAGCCTGATCGTACTCATCCCGCTGGCGGCGATGTTTGTACACGCCGCTCAACTCACCTGGGATCAGTTCTGGAACATCATCTCCGCACCGCGTGTGCTGGCGGCGTTGCAACTGAGCTTCAGCACCGCACTGTACGCCGCGCTGATCAATGGCGTGATCGGCACGCTGCTGGCCTGGGTGCTGGTGCGCTACACCTTCCCCGGTCGCAAGGTCATCGATGCGATGATCGACCTGCCGTTCGCCTTGCCCACCGCTGTCGCCGGCATTGCACTGACCGCGCTGTACACGCCTAACGGGCTGGTCGGCCAGTTCGCCGCCGACCTGGGCTTCAAGATCGCCTACACCCCGTTGGGCATCACGCTGGCGCTGACCTTCGTCACCCTGCCGTTCGTGGTGCGCACGGTGCAGCCGGTGTTGGCCGATATCCCCCGGGAAGTCGAAGAAGCCGCCGCCTGCCTGGGTGCCAAGCCGTTGCAGGTATTCCGCCACATCCTGGTGCCGGCGCTGCTGCCCGCCTGGTTGACCGGTTTCGCGCTGGCGTTTGCCCGTGGTGTCGGTGAGTACGGTTCGGTGATTTTCATCGCCGGCAACATGCCGATGAAAACCGAGATCCTGCCGCTGCTGATCATGGTCAAGCTCGACCAGTACGACTACCGCGGTGCCACCTCCATCGGTGTGCTGATGCTGGTGGTTTCCTTTGTCCTGCTGCTGCTGATCAACCTGTTGCAGCGGCGCATCGAACGTCCATAAGGAGGCGCGGAACATGTCCCAATCGTCTATTTCCGCCGCGTCCTCGGCCAACGCCGCCCGTCGTGGCAGCGCCGCGTCGCGACGTATCCTGATCGGCCTTGGCTGGCTGGTGTTCGCCCTGTTTCTGTTGTTGCCGCTGTTTATCGTGGTGACCCAGGGCCTGAAGAACGGCCTCGGCGCGTTCTTCACCGCGATCCTCGAACCCGACGCGCTGTCGGCGTTGAAACTCACGGTGATCGCCGTGGTGATCTCGGTGCCGCTCAACCTGGTGTTCGGCGTCAGCGCCGCGTGGTGCGTGAGCAAGTACTCGTTCCGTGGCAAGAGCATCCTGGTGACGCTGATCGACCTGCCGTTCTCGGTATCGCCGGTGATCGCCGGCCTGGTCTATGTGTTGATGTTCGGCGCCCAGGGCTTCTTTGGCCCGTGGTTGCAGGACCACGACATCCAGATCGTGTTCGCCTTGCCCGGCATCGTGCTGGCGACCATCTTCGTCACCGTGCCTTTCGTGGCCCGTGAACTGATCCCGCTGATGCAGGAGCAGGGCACCCAGGAAGAAGAGGCCGCGCGCCTGCTCGGTGCCAATGGCTGGCAGATGTTCTGGCATGTGACCGTGCCGAATATCAAATGGGGCCTGATCTACGGCGTGGTGCTGTGTACCGCACGGGCCATGGGTGAGTTCGGCGCGGTGTCGGTGGTGTCCGGCCACATTCGCGGCGTGACCAACACCCTGCCGCTGCACGTCGAGATTCTCTACAACGAATACAACCACGTTGCCGCGTTTGCGGTGGCGAGTCTGTTGCTGATCCTGGCGCTCTTCATCCTGCTGCTCAAGCAGTGGAGCGAGAACCGTATTAACCGCCTGCGCGCCGGTGCGGCTGAGGAATAAGTCATGTCGATCGAAGTCCGTAATGTCAGCAAGAACTTCAACGCCTTCAAGGCCCTGAACAGCATCAACCTGGACATCCAGAGTGGCGAGTTGGTGGCCTTGCTTGGCCCGTCGGGCTGTGGCAAGACCACCTTGCTGCGCATCATTGCAGGCCTGGAAACCCCGGATGACGGCAGCATCGTGTTCCACGGTGAGGACGTCTCCGGCCACGACGTGCGCGATCGCAACGTCGGTTTTGTGTTCCAGCACTATGCGTTGTTCCGTCACATGACCGTGTTCGACAACGTGGCGTTCGGCCTGCGCATGAAACCGAAGAACCAGCGCCCGAGCGAAAGCCAGATCGCGGTCAAGGTCCATGAGCTGTTGAACATGGTGCAACTGGATTGGTTGTCGGATCGCTACCCGGAGCAGCTTTCCGGTGGCCAGCGCCAACGTATCGCCCTGGCCCGCGCCCTGGCGGTGGAACCTAAGGTGTTGCTGCTGGATGAGCCCTTCGGCGCCCTCGACGCCAAGGTGCGTAAAGAACTGCGCCGCTGGCTGGCACGCCTGCACGAAGACATCAACCTGACCTCGGTGTTCGTGACCCACGACCAGGAAGAGGCCATGGAAGTCGCCGACCGCATCGTGGTGATGAACAAGGGCGTGATCGAGCAGATCGGCTCACCGGGCGACGTCTACGAAAACCCGGCCAGCGATTTCGTCTATCACTTCCTCGGTGATTCGAACCGCCTGCACTTGGGTGAAGACAAGCACGTGCTGTTCCGTCCACACGAAGTGTCGCTGTCGCGGCATGAGCTGGAAGACCACCACGCCGCTGAAGTGCGGGATATCCGCCCGCTCGGCGCTACCACCCGTGTGACCTTGAAAGTGGAAGGCCAGAGCGAGCTGATCGAAGCCGAAGTGGTGAAAGACCACGACAGCCTGACCGGCCTGGCACGCGGCGAGACCCTGTTCTTCAAGCCCAAGGTCTGGCAGAAAGCCTGATAACCCCGCACTACCCAATGTGAAAATGGGGCCAATGTGGGAGGGGGCTTGCCCCCTCCCACATTTAGGCCTCTCTCGGCTTCAGATCGCGTCGAACCACCGGCCCCGAGCGCTCCTCGATCTGCTGCTTGAGGTCATGCCGCAACCCCAACAGGAATGCCAGTTCGGCCACCACGAACAATGGCCCCACGATCAATCCCGAGACGTCATCCACAAACGCCGGCTTGCGTCCTTCGTAGTAATGCCCGACAAACTGAATCACCCAACCCACCACGAACAGGCCGATGCCGCTGCTGAGCCACACCAGCGTGCTCTGCGCCGCCAGCACGTGTCCGGCCCACACCGACAGCGCCATCAGCACGGTCATCAACACGCCCAGGGCCAATTCCAGGCGCAGGTAAAACCACGCAGAGAACAGCGCGAGAAGAACGGCGGGTGAGATCCATATGCCAGCGACGGCCCATTCCGGGCGTGACAACAACACCGCAACCGCCACCACGATCAGCGGGATGCCAACAAAGTGGCTGGCGATATTGCGCGGATCGCGGTGGTAGGCAGCGTATTGACTCAGGTGATCGACGAGGCTTTTCATTGTTATTCCTCCTGTAGGATGTTTGATCATGCCCCGTCAGCCTGTGGCGAACTGTCAGCTGGGCGACAATCTTCGGAGTTCACATGGACGCAGAACAATGGCGCGCCCGGTTGGCCAGCGGTCACTGGTTCAGCCACCTGGCGGCGCCTTTTCAGCATAGTCTGCTGGCCCATGCCCGGCTGCGGCAGCTGACGGCGGGGCAATACCTGTTCAAGCGCGGCGACCCGCCCTGTGGCTTGTATGCGGTGCTCGACGGCACCCTGCGGGTCAGCGCGGTGAACGAGCAGGGCAAGGAGGCGATACTCAGCCTGGTGGAGGCACCTTTCTGGTTCGGCGAAATCTGCCTGTTCGATGGCCTGCCGCGCACCCACGACGCCTGCGCGGTAGGTCCCAGCACACTGTTGCAGGTGCCGCAGCAGGCGCTGCTGGGCATCCTGGACGAGACCCCGCGATACTGGCGCGACCTGGCCCTGCTGATGAGCCAGAAGCTGCGCCTGAGTTTCATCGGCCTCGAGCAGCTCAGCCTGATGCCGGCCCCGGTGCGGCTGGCCCACCGCTTGTTGATGATCGTCGAGGGCTACGGCGACAACGAACATGCTAAACGCGTGCTGCAATTGCCCCAGGAAGACCTGGCGGCCATGTTGAACCTGTCGCGCCAGACCACCAACGCTTTGCTCAAGGACCTGCAAGCCGCCGGCGTCGTGCGCCTGGGCTACGGCGAGATCGAAATCCTCGACGTACAGCGGCTACGGCAGGCGGCGCACCCCTGAGGGTGTTAGCCTGCACGCCTATCAATCGAGGTGTGTTATGCGCGTGCTGTTAGTGGAACATGAATCCGACGAGGCACAGCGGATGGCCGTGGGCCTGAACGAGGCCGGTTACAGCGTGGAAGTGGCGGCCAATGGCATGGCGGCGTTGCGCTTGGTTGAAAGCACCGAGTACGACCTGGTGATCCTCGATGTGATGCTGCCGGGGCTCAATGCCTGGAAGTTGCAGCAGGCGATTCGGCAGAAGGGCCAGACGCCGATGTTGTTCCTGACCACGCCCGGCGGGATTGAAGACCGCCTGCGCGGGTTGGAATTGCATGAGGATGACTATCTGCTCAAGCCATTTGCGGCCAAGACGCTGGTGGCGCGAGTGAAGAAGCTGCTGCGGCGGGGGCGGTGACTATTCTGATGCTATCGGGGGCAAGCCCCCTCCCACATTTTTGAACGTATTCACAGATCAACAGTGGGAGGGGGCTTGCCCCCGATGAGGCCCTCCCAGCCACTACAAATCCCTACCTCAGCCCATCCCGAAACTGCCCCGGCGTCATTCCCGTCCAGCGCTTGAACGCCCGGTTGAAGCTGCTGGTATCGGCAAAGCCGAGCAAATGACTGATCTCGGCCAATGAGCACTGTGGGTCGCGCAAGTGCAGCAAGGCCAGGTTCTCGCGGCACTCATTGAGCAGCGCATCAAACCGGCAGCCTTCATCCGCCAGGTGACGCTGCAAGCTGCGCAGGCTCAGGTGCAGCGCCTGGGCGACGCGTTCGGCACTTGGCTCGCCGTCGGGCAATTGCGCTTCGATCACCCGACGCACCTTGCGCTCCCAGGTCAGTGGCTGCAATTGAGCGAGGGTGCGCTTGAGCACGGTTTCGTTGTGCTCGGCCAACTCAGGGTTGGCGTCGTCGAGGTGGCTGTCGAAATCGATGGCGGCAAACTCCAGGCGGTCTTCTTCGGCGCCGAAAAATACCGGCGCACGAAACACCGTGTGCCACGGCTTGGGGTCTGCGGGCTCGGGTCTTCGCAGGTACACCGCCAGCGGCGCGTATTCACGCCCCAGGCGATTGCGGCAGGTGCGCACGTAGATTGCTGCAAACGCATCGATGGCTTCGAAAGCCGGCGCCGGGTTGCCGGGCAGTTGCAACAGGCGAAACCGATAGCGCTCGCCATCGCCGCTCAGCTCCAGGGTCAGCGCATCGCTGACCACCTGGTGGTAGCGCACGATGCGCTCGAACACTTCCCGCAGGCTGCCGCTGGCCACCAGCGCATAGCCCAGCGCGTGAAAGGTGGTGGGGCTGACGAACCGCGACACCCGCAAACCAATCGCCGGGTCGCCGCTGGCCTGCACCGCCAGCGCCCACAAACGCGTGGTCGCCGACAGCGGATAGCGCGCGTTGGGATCGTCCATCAGCTGCGGGTCGAGCCCGGCTTGCAGGCACAACGCGGCGCTGTCTAGGCCCAGGGCGTCGAGTTGCTTGCGCAGGGCGCGGGTCCAGCTGGCGAGGGAGGTGGGCTCGGTCATGGCGATTGGCGCTTGCGGTCAACAGGTTGGCGTGTGTGGCCGATGCCCTGGCGGACCGCTTGGGCCAGGATGCATCCATCAATACACCAGAGGATGGAAGCATGGACGGTACTTCTGCAAGTCCCCAGCAGATGAACGCACAACAGCGCTCGGCGCATATCCGTGACGTGGTGCTGGCCGAGGGCGTGCGCCTGCGCCAGCAGCATCCCTGGCTGCTGCATCAGGACGCGTTGGGCGCGGGCATCCTAGCGTTTGCGTTGCTGGGCATGCTCGGGTCGGCGGCGCTCTACATCACTGGTCATATGGCTTGGTGGGTCTGCCTGCTGCTTAACGCGTTCCTGGCTTCACTGACCCACGAGCTGGAACACGACCTGATCCACAGCATGTACTTTCGCAAGCAGCGCGTGCCCCACAACCTGATGATGGGCCTGGTATGGCTGGCGCGGCCCAGCACCATCAACCCGTGGGTACGCCGGCATCTGCACCTCAACCATCACAAGGTCTCCGGCACCGAAACCGACATGGAAGAGCGCGCCATTACCAACGGCGAGCCCTGGGGCTTTGCGCGCTTGCTGATGGTGGGCGATAACGTCATGTCGGCCTTCATCCGCATCCTGCGGGCCAAGACCTGGACGCACAAACTGACGATCCTCAAGCGCTCGCTGCTGGTGTACGCGCCACTGGCGCTGCTGCATTGGGGCGCGTGGTATGTGTTCCTCGGCTTTCATGCCGCCAATGGCATCGCCGGCCTGCTGGGTGCGCCGATCGACTGGTCGGCCGGCACCTTGCAGATGATGCAGGTGATCGATATCGCCGCCGTGGTGATCATCGGCCCTAACGTGCTGCGCACCTTTTGCCTGCACTTCGTCAGCTCCAACATGCACTACTACGGTGATGTGGAGCTGGGCAACGTGATCCAGCAGACCCAGGTCTTGAACCCCTGGTGGCTGTGGCCGTTGCAGGCGTTCTGCTTCAACTTCGGCAGCACCCATGGCATCCACCACTTTGTGGTGAAGGAGCCGTTCTACATCCGCCAGATGACCGCCAAGGTGGCGCACAAGGTCATGGCGCAGATGGGCGTGCGCTTCAATGATTTCGGGACGTTTGCACGGGCCAATCGGTTGGGTTTTCCAGCGCCTGCAGGGTTTCGATCAACGCCTTCGCCGCAGGCGACAAGCGCACCCCAGCGCGGCTGATCACCCCGCAGCGGTTGCTCAGGCTGTCCAGGGCGTGCGGCAGGTTGCGCCAGTGCAGTGCGTGCAGCTCGCCCTTGATGAACTCCTCGACAAACGCCTCTTCGGCGCCCAGGCCAATGGCATCGGACTGGCGCACGATGGTGGTCAGTGCGGCAAGCTGCTCCAGCTCGATGGCGGGCGCGAAGTCGACGCGCCCGCTGAGATTGGCCAGCAGTTTTCGGATGCCCGGCGCGATCAGCGGTGTGGCCAGTGGGTAGCCGAACAGGTCGTTGGTGGACAGGCTGTCCTTGGCCAGCAGCGGGTGCCCTGCACGGCAGAAAAACACGCTGCGCCGAGGTGTCAGGGCCAGGGTCTGGAAGTTCGGGTCCGCCTCGAAGTGACGCACATCGGCGATAAAGAATTCGATCTCTTCACGGCTCAGGCTGCGCCCGAGTTTTTCCCAGTTATCCACCTGCAACACGGTGCGCACTCTGGGGTAAACCGTGATGAACCGCGCCATGGCCTGGGGCGCCAGGTTCACCGCGGCCACGGCGTCGCTGCCGAAGCGCACTTCGCCGGCGTCGAGTTTGGTCATGCGCGTGACTTCATGGCTCAACAGCGCCGCGCCTTGCACCAGGCTCAACGCGTGTTGCAGCACCACTTGGCCTTCGGGAGTGGGGCGCAGGTCTTTATGGGCGCGGTCCACCAACACGCAGCCGAACTCTTGCTCCAGGCCCTGGATGCTGCGGCTGAAGGCGGGCTGGGTGATGCCCATGGCGTCCGCCGCACGCACAAAACTACGGTGCTCGTTCAGCGCGATGAAATAGCGCAGTTGGCGAAGGTCCATGGTGTGCCCGGCATCCTGTAGGAGAGCCAGGATTTTAAGGGCACTACTTATTCCGTCAACGAAGCATTTTTGTTTTATCTAGATCTTAAATGCATATCTATAGAGCAGGTGCCGTGCGGTACGTCGCCGGGCTGAACACCCGCGTCACCAGCAGCATGGCCACGGCTGTCACCGTCAACACCACCCACGCGCTGACAAAGCTGCCGGTGAGTTCACGCAGCCAGCCGGTCATCCATGGCGAAATCGCATTGATCAAAAAGCCCACGCCCTGCACGAACGCCGCCAGTTGCCCGGCCTGGCGCGGGTCGCGGTGGTGGTCGAGGGTCAGCAACAGGCTCAGGGCAAAACATGCTCCCAGGCCAAAGCCGCACAGCGCCACCCACAGGTGGGGAAATTCCAGCGGCGCCAGCAACAGGCCGAGGTAGCCGAGGGTCTGGGCCAGCAGGCTGATCCACAGCAATGGCCGACGGTCGACCCCGCGTTGCGCCAGCACCGGCATCAACAGCGCGGCGATCACCTGGAAGATGGTCATGAACGCCAGCAGCGAACCGCTGGGCAACACGCCCCAGCCCAGTTGCTGGTAGTAGGCCGGCAACCACGCCACCAGGCTCATGTAGCCGCAGTTCACCAGGCCGAAATACAGCGCCAGCAGCCAGGCACGCCGATTGCGCAGGCCCTTGAAGGCAGGCGGCACCTGTGGGTTTTTCGCTGCGCCCAGCGGCAACCAGGCCCACAGCAATAACGCCGCCAGCGCGGGTAACAACCACACACCCAACCCGGCTTCCCAGTGCTGGAAATACGTGGCGGCCACCGGGCTGAGCAGCGCCGCCAGACCGCCTCCCGCCATCAACGAAGCCGAGTAAACGCCCATCGCCACAGGCACGCGGTGATGGAATTCGCGCTTGATCATCGCCGGCACCAACGCCTGGATCAGTGCCACACCGGCGCCGCCGAGCAAGGCCGTGACCAGCAGCGTCGAGCCCTGGCCCATCAGCCAGCGCGCCAGGCACGCCAACAGGATCATCAGCAGGCCCAGGGCGATGCCGCGTCGCTCACCCAGCTGCGCTTCAACACGCACGCCCACCAGCGCCACCAGGCCCATGCACACCACGGGCAGGCTGGTGAGCAGGGCGCTGCTCTGGAAGCTGAGGCCGGTGGCCAGGCGGATCTCGCCGAGCAACGGGCTGATGGAACTGAGGATCGGCCGCAGGTTCAGTCCCAGGACCACCAGCAGGCCCCAGCCAGCGAACCGACCTGCGGTTGAAGAGTTGAGCGACATGCAGAACCTATGGCGTGTGCAAAGGAGGCGTGAAGTATCGCCAGTCGCCGAGGTATTCTGAAATTAAATATAACCATGCCAATCAGTGGCAAATGGAATGGTGAGCGTCATGTTCGATCCTGTGTTGTTGCGCAGCTTTGTCGCCGTGGTGGACTGCGGCAATTTCACCCGTGCCGCCGAGCGCCTGCACTTGACCCAGTCCACCGTCAGCCAGCAGATCCGCCGCCTGGAAGACGCGGTGGCGTGTCAGCTGCTCGACCGCGACCAACGCCGCGTGGTGGCGACGGCGGAAGGCGAGCGCCTGCTGGCCTATGCGCGGCGCATCCTCGCGTTGCATGAGGAAGCCGCCGATGTCTTGATCAACCAGCAAAGCGACGGCGTGCTGCGCCTCGGTGTGCCGGAAGACTTCGCTGCCGAACGCCTGATGCCGCTGTTATCGGCTTTTGTGCTGGCGTATCCCAGGGTGCGCCTGGAAGTCACCAGCGGTCTCGGTCCCGAGTTGCAGCGCCAGTACCGCAGCGGTGAGTTCGACGTATTGCTGGTCAAGCAAATGGGCGACAGCGATGACTGCCTGGCCTCATGGCCGGAGCCGTTGTGCTGGGTGGACAGCCGCAGTACGCCCTCCCTGGGGCGCGACCCGTTGCCGTTGGTGGCCTTTCCGGTAGGCGGCCTGTACCGCAATGAAATGCTGCAACACCTGGAAGTGGGCGGCTGGCGCTGGCGCATCGGTTATTCCAGCGCGAGCCTGGCGAGTGTGTGTTCGGCGGTGGCGGCGGGGTTGGGTATCAGTCTGTTGCCCCGGCGTGTGGTGCAGGCCGGGCATGTCGTATTGGGTGCGGACAGCGGGTTGCCTGCGGTGCAGGGCGTGCGGCTGGCGTTGTATGGGCGCACTGGCCTGGGCGCCGCGGGGCAGAGCCTGCAGCGCCAATTGCTGGATTTGTGCGCAAACAGCCCGGTCTGAACCATGCCTTTGCCGAATATTTTTTATGCCTGGAAAGCATGCAAAAACATCGCCTGGAGGCCAGCCCGTGCAGGACGGGGCTTTGGCGTTTCAGCATGGTTTGTTTATTCGTTCTAGATCTATGTATAACCTCAAAGATTACTTTAAGAGATAAGCATCTGGCCCGGATGATTCGCTCCTCGACGGCCTTCGATGCAGGCCTGTCGGTTTTTTGTTTTAAAACCGTAGGAGTGAATCAATGGGCAATGTCCAGACCGCCGCCAGTGCACACGAGGCGCCGTGGCGCCAGGCACCGGGTGGTGAGTTGGTCGACCTTGGCCGGCCGCACCGCGCGCCGTTGGGGCAATTGCGCACGCAGAAAACGCCAAAGCGTTTCTCCAGCCGTCGTGAAGGCATCCTGCTCGGTCTGCTGGTGCTGGTCCTGCACGGTGCGGTGATCTACTGGGTGAGCCAGAAGCCGACGCCGGTGCTGCCGATCGTGCCGCCGGAAATTCCGCCGATGACCATCGAATTTTCCCAGCCGGCGCCGCCGGTGGTGGAACCGCCACCGCCTGTGCCAACACCACCGCCGCCCGTGGTCGAGCCACCGCCGCCGGTGGTGGATGAGTTGGCCGCCAAACCGGCGCCGCCTAAACCGATTCCAAAACCCAAGCCCAAGCCGGTTCCAAAGCCTGAGCCCAAGCCCGCGCCGAAGCCTGTTGAGCAGCCGCCCGCGAAACCGACCCCTGCACCGCCTGCGCCTCCCGCTCCACCGGCGCCGGCCCCGGTAACGCCGGCTTCGGCCAACGCCGCGTACCTGAAGAACCCGGCGCCGGAGTACCCGTCACTGGCTCAGCGGCGCGGTTGGGAAGGCACGGTGTTGTTGCGTGTGCATGTTTTGGCCAGCGGCAAGCCGGGCGAGATTCAGATCCAGAAGAGCAGCGGGCGTCAGCAACTCGATGACGCCGCACTGACCGCCGTGAAGCGTTGGAGCTTCGTGCCGGCCAAGCAGGGCGATGTGGCCCAGGACGGCTGGGTCAGCGTCCCGATCGATTTCAAGATTCACTAACTATTCGGCTGCGGTGTGTTGCACACGCCGCGACCTGCACAGAGGGAAGACATCATGGCATTAGCATCTCCACTTGAATCCATCGAAAGCGCGGTGATCTGGCTGCTGGTGGTTTTTTCGGTCGCCACCTGGGGCCTGGCCCTGCTCAAGGGCGTGCAGTTCGGTCGCCTCAAGGCGCAGGATCGCAAGTTCCATAAACAGTTCTGGGCGGCGTCGAGTCTCGACGCTGCCGCAGAATTGGCAGAAACCCAGCCGGGCGCCGCTGCCCGTGTCGCCCAGGCCGGTTACGCTGCGATCCAGGTGGGCGAAACCCCACACGCTACCGACCTGAGCCAGGCGATCAACCACCAGGACCGCCTAGAGCGTGCCCTGCGCCAACAGATCGTGCGTGAGCGGCGCTCCCTGGAAACCGGCCTGGCCGTGGTCGCCAGTATCGGCAGCACCTCGCCGTTCATCGGCCTGTTCGGCACCGTGTGGGGCATCATGGAAGCGCTCAAGGGCATCAGCGTCGCCGGTTCCGCCAGCCTTGAAACCGTGGCCGGGCCGATCGGTGCAGCCTTGGTGGCGACCGGTGTGGGTATCGCCGTCGCGGTGCCGGCGGTGCTGGTCTACAACTATTTCCTGCGTCGCCTCAAGCTGACGGCTGCCGACCTTGACGACTTTGCCCACGACTTCTACAGCCTGGCGCAGAAGAATGCCTTCCGCGTATTGCTGCACCCAACGCTGAGCAAAGCCGGCGCCGGCACTCCGCAGAAAGTGAAGGAGGCGTCCTGACATGGCCTTCTCCACGCAAGACAGCGATGAAGTGCTGAGCGAGATCAACGTCACGCCGCTGGTGGACGTGATGCTGGTGCTGCTGGTGGTGTTTATCGTCACCGCACCGCTGTTGACCAACGCGATTCCGATCAACCTGCCCAAGACCGAGGCCGTGGCCCCGGTGGAGCAGAAGGACCCGCTGGTGGTGAGCATCGACGGCGCCGGCAAACTGTTTATCAACAAGGACGAAATCCAGCCGGACCTGCTGGAGTTCAACCTGCAGGCGGCCAAGGCCAAGGACCCCGATGTGCGCGTGCAACTGCAGGCGGATGATGGGGTGAATTACGGCGAAGTGGCGCGAGCCATGGCGTCTATCGAACGCGCGGGCATTACCAAGCTGTCGGTGATTACCGCACGTTAGTTGCAAAAGCCTCGACAAGTTTTTGGCCGTTTCCTTGGCAGGGTGCGGCCTTTTTTTTTGCCTGCGATTCAATCCTCAACTGGAAATGCGATCAATTTGGGAGGGGGCTTGCCCCCGATTGCAGTGTGTCAGCCAATCAATCTGTAACTGATACACCGCCATCGGGGGCAAGCCCCTCCCACATTTTGAACTTCATTAGTTTTGAGTTTTTGGTTATTAATAAATAGCTTCTTATTCCTTAACGAATATAAACCCCATCCCTATACTGTTCAGCAACGTTAAACGCTGCAGGAGGGCACACCCATGCACAGCGAGTCGATTCGTTATCTGATCGTGCCGGGCTGGCAAGGATCGCCAGAAGATCATTGGCAAAGCCACTGGCAGAACAGCCTGCCCAACAGCGCTCGCGTGGAGCAGGCCGACTGGCTCACCCCGCGTCGCGAAGACTGGGTTGCTGCGCTGGCCGAGGCCATCGCGGCCGACAGCACGCCGGTGATCCTGATCGCCCACAGCCTGGGTTGCATCACGGTGGCGCATTGGGCGGCCACCGCACCGGTGCAGTTCCTGCGCCAGGTACGCGGTGCCTTGCTGGTGGCCCCGGCCGATGTCGAACGGCCCGCCTGCTCTCCTGCGTTGCGTAATTTTGCGCCGATCCCGACCGACCTGTTGCCGTTCCCCAGCCAGGTGGTCAGCTCCGACAACGACAGTGCCGTCAGCGCCCCGCGAGCCCTGGAACTGGCGCGCAACTGGGGGGCCGAAGCCGGCATTCTGTCGGGGGCGGGGCATATCAATGTGAAGTCCGGCCACCAGCGCTGGGAGCAGGGCTTTGCTTACCTCTATCGCCTGCAAAGCCGCCTTGAGCATCACGCCCGGCGCAGTGCCTGAATTTTTTCAACGCCCCGTCCCTTGAGTGGATTGGGGGCGGGAGCCTGCCATGAGTCTGCATGAAACCTACGGCCAGCCATTGCTGACCTTTCCCGACGCGGAAAAAAGCCCGCTGAGTATCCGCGCCAAGGCGTTGGTGTTTGTCGACCCGCGTTCGCGGCAACTGCGCGAAGACCTCGAAAGCCTCGCACCGCGTGCCTTGCCCGTGCTGATCCGTGGCGAGACCGGCAGCGGCAAAGAATTGCTGGCGCGGCATATTCACCGGGGCAGCGACCGCACCGGTTTGTTTGTCTCGGTCAATTGCGGCGCGATCAGCCCGACCTATGCCGATGCCGAATTGTTCGGTTATGCCGCCGGCAGCCACAGTGGTTCGGCCAGCAGCCGGGCCGGCTGGTTTGGCTCGGCGAATGGCGGCACCTTGTACCTGGACGAGATCGGCGACCTGCCGCTGCCGATCCAGGTCAAACTGCTGGCCGCCCTGGAAAACCACGAAGTCACCCGCGTCGGTGCCCATCAGCCGAGCCCGGTGGATGTGCGCCTGGTGGCCGCCACCAGCATCGACTTGGCCCAGGCCGTGGCCGCCGGTAAGTTCCATGAGCGCCTGTTTCACTACCTGAGCGAAGGCCGGTTGGAGTTGCCGGCGCTGCGCGAGCGGGTCGGTGACATCCTGTCCCTGGCCGAATACTTCCTGGGCATCTACAGTCAGCGCCTGGACCTGCCGGTGCCGCTGATCAGCGATGCCGCGCAGCGTGTGCTGGAACACCACAGCTGGCCGGGCAATACCCGCGAGCTGGAAAACGTTATCCACTTTGCCTTGCTGGTCAGCAGCGGCGACGAGATTTTGCCCGAACATTTGAATCTGCCGGTGGCGGGTTCTGCGCTGGAACAGGTGCAGCGGATCTTCGAGCGCGCCAGCCCCGCCGAGCGGGAAACGTTGAGCAAATTCCTGCATGAACAAAATGGAATATCAACGTGAATAAAAGATATTGTTCGGGAATAAAAAAACTAGGTATTGTCCCTCCCACGCCGCGATAGCACTTCGCTGGCACACTACATAAAAAACGGTCGTCAGAGACGCCCCGGAATTTCGATAAGGACACTGCATGAAAAAGGTTCTGTTGTTTACCGCACTGGCGGCTGCCCTGACTGCAAGCTTCGCCCAGGCCAACGAGAAACTGGTGGTGGCCGCCACGCCGATCCCGCACGCCGAGATCCTCGAACTGGTCAAGCCGACCCTGGCCAAAGAAGGCGTGGACCTGGAAATCAAAGTCTTCACCGACTACGTGCAGCCAAACGTACAAGTCGCAGAAAAGCGTCTGGACGCCAACTACTTCCAGACCCTGCCGTACCTGGAAAACTTCAACAAGGGCAAGGGCACCAACCTGGTCACCGTGGTCGGTGTGCACGTTGAACCGTTCGGCGGTTACTCGAAAAAGATCAAGAACATCTCTGAACTCAAAGATGGCGCCACCGTGGCCATTCCTAACGAAGGCTCCAACAGCGGCCGCGCCCTGTTGCTGCTGCAGAAAGCCGGCGTGATCACCCTCAAAGACCCGACCAACGCCCTGGCCACGCCAAAAGACATCAAGGACAACCCCAAGCACCTGAAATTCAAGGAGCTGGAATCGGCCCTGCTGCCACGTGTGCTGGACCAGGTTGACCTGGACCTGATCAACACCAACTACGCCCTCGAAGCCGGCCTGAACCCGGCCAAGGACGCGCTGATCATCGAAGACGCCAAGTCGCCGTACGTGAACTTCCTGGTGGCTCGCCCGGACAACAAGGACAGCGACGCGATCCAGAAGCTGTCCAAGGCCCTGACCAGCCCGGAAGTCAAAGCCTTCATCGAGAAGAAGTACAACGGCGCTGTAGTGCCTGCGTTCTGATGTAACCCAAACCCCCTTCAAGGTTTGAACGCCGACGGCTTATATAGCGTCGGCGTTTTTTATGCCTGAAATCTGGAATGCAATCCAAATGTGGGAGGGGGCTTGCCCCCGATTGCAGTGGTTCAGTCAGCATATTTTTTGCTGACCCACCGCCATCGGGGGCAAGCCCCCTCCCACATTTGATCCGCTTTGATCTAGAGAACTCTGCTATTGATCGCCCTGCGCAGCGCCATCAACCACTTCACCAGTTCCTGCGGGTCCATCGGTTTCGCTTCGTTCATTGTTCGATCCCTCGAATCTCAGACCTCCAAACCATAGCTCTCACCCGCCAAACCCGCGAATCCGCCGGTTATCTTTTTGGGTGATATCAATATGCTATTTAGGTATTTAAAATTTGCTTTTTATACCTTTAAAGTTCGCGCTACCCGGCGTTACCCACGCCGGATCGGATTGCGCTCGCTGCATTACCCTTGCGGCGTCATGGACTGGAAATGACCTTCGATTTCGCTTTTATCCTCAGCACCCTGCCGGCGTTTCTAAAGGCCGTGGGGGTGACGCTGCAAGTGGGCCTGATCGCCATTGCCACCTCCCTGCTGGTGGCGCTGATCAACGCGGCGCTGCTGGTGTTTCGCACGCCGTACCTGTCGCGCCTGGTGGCGCTGTATGTGGAGCTGGCGCGCAACACGCCGCTGCTGATCCAGCTGTTCTTCGTGTACTTCGCGCTGCCCGCCCTGGGCTTCAATATCTCCGGGTTCTGGGCGGCAATCATCACCATGACTTTCCTCGGCGGCGCCTACCTCACCGAAGTGCTGCGCGCCGGTGTGGAAGCGGTGCCGCTGGCGCAGATCGAGTCGGGCAAGTCCATCGGCCTGTCCGACTGGCAGCTGCTGCGCCATGTGATCCTGCCCCAGGCCGGCATCCTCAGCCTGCCGGCGCTGTTCGCCAATTTCATCTTCCTGCTCAAGGAGACCACCGTGGTCTCCGCCGTGGCGGTGCCGGAGATTCTCTACACCACCAAGAACTACATCGCCCTGTACTACAAGACTTACGAAATGCTCGCCGTGCTGACGCTGATTTGCGTGTTGCTGTTCCTGCCGCTTTCACTGTTGCTCAGCCGTCTGGAAAGGAGGCTCCAGCATGGCCAGTTCGGGTCTTGAGTTGTTGTGGGTGTCGTTGCCGCAACTGGGCAAGGGTGCTGCGCAAACCCTGTCGATTTCATTTTTGAGCATCGCCTTCAGCACTGTCGGCGGCGTGTTGTATGGCGTGCTACGCACCTTGAACAACCGGCTGGTCAACGGCGTGCTGCGGGTTTACCTGGAGTTGTTCCGTGCGATCCCGGTGCTGGTGTGGTTGTACCTGCTGTTTTTCGGCCTGCCGATTTTCTTTGGTTTGAGCATTCCGAGCTTCTGGTGCGCGGTGCTGGTGCTGTCGCTGTGGGGCGCCAGTGAAGTGGGCGAAGTGGTGCGCGGCGCGTTGCATTCGCTGCCCCGTGGCCAGCGTGAAGCGGGCTTGTCGATTGGCCTGTCCGACCCGCAGCTGTACGGCTACGTGCTGCTGCCGCAAGCGCTCAAGCGCATGACGCCGCCGACCATCAACGTCTACACACGCATTATCAAGACCAGTTCCCTGGCGGTGCTGATCGGTGTGGTGGATGTGATCAAGGTCGGCCAGCAAATCATCGAGCGCACCTATGAGTCCGTGTTGATTTACGGCGTGCTGTTCCTGTTTTTCTTCTTTATCTGCTACCCGTTGTCGGCCGCCTCCAAGGTGCTGGAACGGCGCTGGGGCCAGGCATGAACGCATTGATCGAGTTCCAGGGTTTCAACAAATTCTTCGGTGAGCAGCAGGTGCTCAAGGGCATCGACCTGAGCGTGCAAAGCGGTGAAGTGGTGGTGATCCTCGGCCCCAGCGGCTGCGGCAAAAGCACTTTATTGCGTTGCCTCAATGGGCTGGAAGTCGCCCATAGCGGCAGCCTGCGTTTCGCCGGCAAAGAGCTGTTGGACAAGCACACCGACTGGCGCCAGGTGCGCCAGGACGTCGGCATGGTGTTCCAGAGCTACCACCTGTTCCCGCACATGAGCGTGCTCGACAACATCCTGCTCGGCCCGCTGAAAGTGCAAAAACGCGACCCCCGTGAAGCCCGCGAACAGGCGGAAAAATTGTTGGCCCGCGTCGGCCTGGCGGACAAGCGCGACGCGTTCCCGCGCCAGCTCTCCGGCGGCCAGCAACAACGCATCGCCATCGTCCGTTCGCTGTGCATGAACCCCCAGGTCATGCTGTTTGACGAAGTCACCGCCGCCCTCGACCCGGAGATGGTCAAGGAGGTGCTGGAAGTGATCCAGGGCCTGGCCCGCGATGGCATGACCCTGCTGATCGTCACCCACGAAATGGCCTTCGCCCGCGCCGTCGCCGACCGCGTGGTGTTCATGGAGGCCGGTCGCATCCTCGAACACAACACCCCCGAGGCATTCTTTACGAACCCGCAAACCGCACGCGCGCAGCAGTTCCTGGAGAAGTTCTCCTTTGTTTCAACACTGCCGAAGAAAACCCAGGAACTGGAGCTGATATGAAAAAGTTACTGCTGCCACTGTTTGCCGTCGCCCTGCTGGTCGGTTGCGATAAAAAGGCCGAAGAGCCGGTAAAACCTGCCGCTGTCAGTTATATCGACAAAATCAAAGCGCGCGACAAGCTGATCGTCGGCGTGTTCACCGACAAACCACCGTTCGGCTTCGTCAACGAAGCGGGGCGCTACGTCGGCTTCGATACCGACATCGGTCGCCAATTCGCCAAGGACCTGTTGGGCGATGAAAACAAAGTCGAATTCGTCGCCGTGGAGCCGGCCAGCCGCATTCCGTTCCTGCAAAGTGACAAGGTCGACCTGATCCTCGCCAACATGACCGTGACCCCGGAGCGCAAGGAAGCGGTGGACTTCACCAACCCCAACCTGAAAGTCGCGGTACAGGCCCTGGTGCCGAATGACAGTGCGGTAAAAAGCCTGGATGACCTGGCCACCCGCACCACCATCGTCACCACCGGTACCACCGCCGATATCTGGCTGACCAAGAACCACCCGGACTGGAAACTGCTCAAGTTCGAGAAAAACTCCGAGTCGCTGCAAGCGCTGTCGGCTGGCCGTGGCGATGCCTACGCACAGGACAATCTGGTGCTGTTCAGCTGGGCCAAGCAGAATCCCGGCTACCGCGTGCTGGAAGAGAAACTCGGCGACGAAGCGCCGATTGCACCGGCGGTGAAGAAGGGCAACATCGAATTGCGTGACTGGGTGAATGCCGAGTTGGCGAAGTTGGGCGAGGAGAAATTTTTGCTCAAGCTGTATGACCAGTATGTGCGTAAAGAACTGAGCGATGACACCAAGCCTGAGAGTGTGATTGTCGAAGGTGGGAAGTGGCAGGGCTGATTGTTGATTGATTGTTCTGGCCTCATCGGGGGCAAGCCCCCTCCCACACTGGGTTGGGTTCACAAATTTTGATGTGTGAACACCGTCAAATGTGGGAGGGGGCTTGCCCCCGATGAGGCCAGAGCAGCCACCGCCTATTCCGGCCAATGCCAGGCGGGGGCATCCAATATCCCCTGCCCGACGATCCGGGTTTCCCCCAGCACCTTCTCCAGCACAATCGAATTACACCCCTCGTCCTGCTGCAACGCCGCAATCAACCGGCTGGCATGGGACACCACCCATACTTGGCACTGCCGCGACGCCTGGATAATCAAGCGCGCCAACGCCGGCAGCAAATCCGGGTGCAGGCTGGTCTCCGGCTCGTTCAGCACCATCATGGTCGGCGGCCGAGGCGTAAGCAGCGCGGCGATCAGCAGCAGGTAGCGCAAGGTGCCGTCCGACAGCTCCGCCGCCGACAATGGCCGCAGCAAACCTTCCTGATAAAACTCAATCGCAAAGCGCCCGCCCTGCAAGGGCTCGATATTCAGGCGCGCGCCGGGGAATGCATCGCTGACCGCCCGCTGCAGTGCGTCCGGGTCGCCAATCTCCCGAATCGTCTGCAACGCCGCCGCCAGGTCGCGCCCATCGTGATGCAGCACTGGTGTGCGCGTGCCCAGTTGGGGTTGACGTACCGGCGCATCCACATCGCTGCGAAAGTGATCGTAAAAGCGCCAGCCACGGATGCTTTCGCGCAGCAGCAACACCTCCGGCGAACCGCGCAGGCTGCCAACCTGGTCGAACAGGCTGTGGTAGTTGGGCGTGTGCTGGGCCAGTACATCCCAGGCGCGGCCCTCGCGGGCGCGCACCATGGGGCCGGAGCGCTGCACCAGCAGGCTGGCGGGGCGATAGATATGGCCGGCCCAGATGCATTCCTTCTTTACTTCCGGGTCCAGGGAGAAATACGACAAGGTCTTTTCCGGCAGCCCCAGGGAGATGGCGTAGCTGAAATCTTCAGCGGCAAAGCCCAGGCGCAGGCGTTTGACGCCTTGGCGCACGATGGGCTCCACCGGCACTTCACCGTTGCGCATGCGTCGGCTGATGCTTTCCGGCCCGGCCCAGAAGGTCGAATCCAACCCACCCTCACGGGCCAACGCATTGATCACTCCGCCCTGGGCGGTTTCCGCCAGCAGGCGCAGGGCGCGGTACAGGTTAGACTTGCCGCTGCCGTTGGGGCCGGTGATCAGGTTCAGCCGGTCCAGGGGCACCACCAATTTATTGATCGAGCGGTAATTGGCCACCGCGAGGGTCTTGAGCATGGGCATCCAGTCGGCGTGGGAACCATTGGAGTATGGGAGCCTCCATGCAGATAAGGAACCCTGAACTAAGCTCACAGTCGCATACACACTGGCACGTCGGCATCACGCAAAAGGAGCCTGCATGGGCGCTCGCATTTCCACCTGTATTTTCGGCCTTGGCCTACTGGCGCTGTTGAGCGGCTGTGGCGAGGACAAGGCTGAACCCAAGGCCCATTCGCGGGTGTTCGTGCAGACCGTGCAGCCGGCGGATTTTGCCGCGGCGGTGACCCTCACGGGTGATATCCAGGCCCGGGTGCAAACCGACCTGTCCTTTCGCGTCGGCGGCAAGATCATCCAGCGCATGGTGGACGTGGGCGACCGCGTGACCGCCAAGCAAGTGCTGGCCAAGCTCGATCCCAAGGACTTGCAGACCAACGTCGACTCCGCCCAGGCCCAGGTCGTGGCCGAACAGGCGCGGGTCAAGCAGACTGCCGCCGCCTTTGTGCGCCAGGAAAAACTGCTGCCCAAGGGCTACACCAGCCGCAGCGAATACGATTCCGCCCAGGCTGCGTTGCGCAGCAGCCAAAGCGCCCTGGCTGCCGCCCAGGCCCAACTGGCCAACGCCCGCGAGCAACTCGGTTACACCGCGCTGATCGCCGAAGCACCCGGGGTGATTACCGCGCGCCAGGCCGAAGTCGGCCAGGTGGTGCAGGCCACCGTGCCGATTTTCAGCCTGGCGCGCGATGGCGAGCGCGATGCGGTGTTCAACGTCTATGAGTCCCTGCTGGTGGAACCGCCGCCCGATGCGCCGATCACCGTCAGCCTGCTGGACAACCCCAGCATCAAGGCTGTGGGCATGGTCCGTGAGGTCACCCCGGCAGTGGCCGCCAACACCGGCACCGTGCAGGTGAAAATCGCCCTGCAGGCCTTACCCAAGGGCATGGAGCTGGGCTCAGTGGTAAGCGCCACCGCCAATGGCCCGGCCAAGGCCAGTATCGAATTGCCGTGGGCCGCGCTGACCAAAGACCTCAGCGAACCTGCCGTATGGCTGATCGACGGCGACGGCAAGGCGCAGCTGCACAAGGTCACTGTGGCGCGTTACCTCACCGGCAAAGTCATCATTGGCGATGGCCTCAAGGGCGGCGAAAAAGTGGTGGTGGCCGGCGGGCAATTGCTGCACCCCGGCATGATTGTCGAGATCGCCCAGCCAGGAGCCCAGCCATGAAGCGCCTCACGGGGATACTCGCCGCCAGCCTGTTGCTGGTGGCCTGCTCCAAGGAAGAGCCGCCGCCCGAGCCCGTGCGCCCGGTGCTGTCCATGGAAGTGAAGGCGGAAGACCAGGAAAACCTTGGCCGCTTCGCCGGCACCATCCAGGCCCGCTACGAAAGTAACTTAGGCTTCCGTGTACCCGGTCGCATTGCCCGCCGCGCCGTGGACGTAGGTGCCGAAGTGGAGAAGGGCGCCTTGCTCGCCGTCCTCGACCCCACCGACCAACAGAACCAATTGCGCTCGGCCCAGGGCGACCTGGCCCGCGTGCAGGCGCAATACATCAACGCCCAGGCCAATGCGCGCCGCCAGCAGGAACTGTTCAACCGTGGCGTCGGCGCCCAGGCCCAATTGGATATCGCCCAGACCGACCTGAAGACCACCCAGGCCTCGCTCGACCAGGCCCAGGCCTCGGTCAATCAAGCCAAAGACCAGCTTAACTACGCCGAACTGCGCACCGACCACGCCGGTATCGTCACCGCCTGGAATGCCGAGGCCGGCCAGGTGGTCAGTGCCGGCCAGCAAGTGGTGACCCTGGCGCGCCCGGATATCAAGGAAGCGGTGATCGACCTGCCCGCCGGCCTGGCCGAGCGTTTGCCGCCGGACGTGGTGTTCCTGGTTGCCGGGCAGCTCGACCCCAGCGTGCACACCACCGCCATCGTGCGCGAGATCGAACCCCAGGCCCAAAGCGCCACGCGCACCCGCCGAGCACGCCTGACCCTGGCCGAAACGCCGCCCGCGTTCCGCCTCGGCACGGCGATCAGCGTAACGTTGAGTACTGCCATCGCGCCGCGCATCGAAGTGCCCCTGAGTGCCTTGCAGGAGGTCGACGGCCAGACCCGCATCTGGCTGCTCGACACCCAAAGCCAGACCGTGCAACCGCGCGACATCAGCGTGGTCAGCCGCGATGCCGACAGCGCCTTGCTCAACGGCGGCGTCAAACCCGGCGAGCGCATCGTCACCGCCGGCGTGAACAGCCTGAAACCCGGGCAAAAAGTCAAAATCGACGAGGACAGCCCGCGATGAAAGGGAGCTTCAACTTATCCGACTGGGCCCTCAAGCATCAGTCCTTCGTCTGGTACCTGATGTTCGTCGCGCTGCTGATGGGCGTGTTTTCGTACATGAACCTGGGCCGCGAGGAAGACCCTTCCTTCACCATCAAGACCATGGTGATCCAGACCCGCTGGCCGGGCGCGACCCAGGAAGAAACCCTCAAGCAGGTCACTGATCGCATCGAGAAAAAGCTCGAAGAGCTCGACTCCCTCGACTACGTGAAAAGCTACACCCGGCCGGGCGAGTCCACGGTATTCGTGTTCCTCAAGGACACCACCAGTGCCAAGGACATCCCCCATATCTGGTACCTGGTGCACAAGAAGATCGACGACATTCGCGGCAGCTTCCCACCGGGGTTGCAGGGGCCGTCGTTCAACGATGAGTTCGGTGATGTGTTCGGCTCGGTGTACGCGTTTACCGGCGATGGCCTGTCGATGCGCCAGTTGCGTGACTACGTTGAGCAGGTGCGCGCCGAGATCCGTTCGGTGCCGGGGTTGGGCAAGGTCGAGATGATCGGCCAGCAGGACGAAGTGATTTACCTGAATTTTTCTACGCGCAAACTCGCGGCGCTGGGGATTGACCAGCGCCAGGTGGTGCAGAGCTTGCAATCGCAGAACGCGGTGACGCCGGCCGGGGTGATTGAGGCCGGGCCTGAGCGGATTTCGGTGCGCACCTCGGGGCAGTTCGCCTCGGAGAAGGACCTGGCCAACGTCAACCTGCGGCTCAATGACCGGTTCTATCGCCTGGCGGATATCGCGGACATCAGCCGGGGTTATGTGGACCCGGCGCGGCCAATGTTCCGCTTCAACGGCAAGCCGGCCATCGGTCTGGCGATTGCCATGCAGAAGGGCGGCAATATCCAGTCGTTCGGCAAAGCCTTGCATGAGCGCATGGACGAACTCACCGCCGACCTGCCGGTGGGCGTCGGTGTGCACAAGGTGTCCGACCAGGCGGAAGTGGTGGAAGAGGCCGTCGGCGGCTTTACCAGCGCGTTGTTCGAAGCGGTGATCATCGTATTGGTGGTGAGCTTTATCAGCCTGGGCATGCGCGCCGGGCTGGTGGTGGCGTGCTCGATTCCGTTGGTGCTGGCGCTGGTGTTCGTGTTCATGGAATACAGCGGCATCACCATGCAGCGTGTGTCCCTGGGCGCGCTGATTATCGCCCTCGGCCTGTTGGTGGATGACGCGATGATCACCGTCGAGATGATGATCACGCGCCTGGAAAAAGGCGAGACCAAGGAACAGGCGGCGACCTACGCCTACACCTCTACGGCGTTTCCCATGCTCACCGGTACGCTGGTGACGGTCGCTGGGTTTGTGCCGATCGGCCTCAACGCCAGTTCGGCGGGCGAGTACACCTTCACCCTGTTCGCGGTGATTGCTGTGGCGATGCTGGTCTCGTGGGTGGTGGCGGTGCTGTTTGCGCCGGTGATCGGCGTGCATATCCTCAGTGCCAACGTTAAACCTCACAACGCAGAGCCGGGGCGGATCGGCCGGGCGTTCAATGGCGGCATGCTATGGGCCATGCGCAACCGCTGGTGGGCGATTGGCATCACCGTGGCACTGTTTGTGGCGTCGGTGTTTTCCATGCAGTTCGTGCAGAACCAGTTCTTTCCCTCGTCGGACCGCCCGGAGATCCTTGTCGACCTCAACCTGCCGCAAAACGCCTCGATCAACGAGACGCGCAAGGCTGTCGACCGCCTGGAAGCGATCATCAAGGACGACCCGGACATCGCCCGCTGGAGCACCTATATCGGCCAGGGCGCGATCCGTTTCTACCTGCCCCTCGACCAGCAACTGGAAAACCCCTACTACGCGCAGTTGGTCATCGTGAGCAAGGGCCTGGAAGAGCGCGGCGAGTTGATCGCGCGCCTGCAAAAGCGCCTGCGTGATGACTTCGTCGGCATCGGCAGTTACGTGCAGCCGCTGGAAATGGGCCCGCCGGTGGGCAGGCCGATTCAGTATCGCGTGTCGGGCAAAGACACCGACCAAGTGCGCAAACACGCCATCGAACTGGCGACCTTGCTGGACAAGAACACTCACCTGGGCGAGATCGTCTACGACTGGAACGAGCCGGGCAAAGTGCTGCGTATCGACATCGCCCAGGACAAGGCGCGCCAACTGGGGCTGTCGTCGGAAGACGTGGCGCAGTTAATGAACAGCGTGGTCAGCGGATCTTCGGTGACCCAGGTGCATGACGATATCTACCTGATCAATGTGGTCGGCCGTGCCGAAGACGCTGAACGCGGTACGCCGGAAACCCTGCAGAACCTACAGATCGTCACGCCCAACGGCACCTCGATTCCGCTGCTGGCCTTCGCCACCGTGCGCTACGAGCTGGAGCAGCCGCTGGTATGGCGTCGCGACCGCAAACCGACCATCACCATCAAGGCCTCGGTGCGCGATGAGATCCAACCGACGGACCTGGTCAAGCAGCTCAAGCCGGAAATCGACAAATTCAGCGCCGGCCTGCCGGTGGGCTACAAGGTCGCCACCGGCGGCACGGTGGAAGAAAGCGGCAAGGCGCAGGGTCCGATTGCCAGCGTGGTGCCGTTGATGCTGTTCCTGATGGCAACCTTCCTGATGATCCAGCTGCACAGCGTGCAGAAGATGTTCCTGGTGGCGAGTGTCGCTCCGCTCGGGCTGATTGGCGTGGTGCTGGCGTTGATCCCCACGGGCACGCCCATGGGCTTTGTGGCGATCCTTGGCATTCTGGCGTTGATCGGCATCATCATCCGCAACTCGGTGATCCTGGTGACGCAGATTCATGAGTACGAGGTGGCCGGCTATACGCCGTGGGATGCGGTGGTGGAAGCCACCGAGCACCGGCGCCGGCCGATCCTGCTTACGGCAGCGGCGGCGAGCCTGGGCATGATCCCGATTGCCCGGGAAGTGTTCTGGGGGCCGATGGCGTACGCGATGATCGGTGGGATCATCATCGCGACTTTGCTGACGTTGTTGTTCCTGCCGGCGCTGTACGTGGCCTGGTACAAGATCCGCGAACCCAAGCCGGAGCAACGCGGTTAACCAGAAAAAATGCAGATCAAAAATGTGGGAGCGGGCTTGCCCGCGATAGCAGTCGGTCAGTCAACAATGGGAGTGGCTGACCCACCGCAATCGCGGGCAAGCCCGCTCCCACATTTGGATCTCCATAGGGCTGGGGGGCTGTGAGAAACTTCCTGAAATATCTATCACTGCCATGTCAGGCAGCAGTCTGTTTTACCCTCCCGACCTCCACCCACCCGGTCGAACGTTATGAACTGGCATCGTCATTGCTTACTGCTCTGCACATTCCTCATCTCCCCGCTGGCCCTTGCGAGCACTGTCCTTGAAAACCCGCTGTGGCGCGTCGAACTCGACCCCGCGACCCTCTCCATCCGCGTCACCCCCAACGGCCAGGCGCCGGTGCAGGCCAGCAGCGGCGTTGCCGCACGCGCAGTCAGCGAACTCGTGCAGAACGCCCAACAAGCCAGTTGGCAGTGGGGGGCCTTTCGTGTGGCAGCCAGCCTTGCGCAACGCGACCTGACGCTTGCCATCACCGCGCACGAACCCACCGAATTGAAGATCCTTCAACAACCCGCCAGCGCCTTTGGGCAGGGGCTGATGTGGCCATTGGCCGAAGGGCATTACGTGCCTGCCGACAACGCTGTGTGGAAAACGTTTTTGCAGGAACAAGGTGACCTCAACACCACCCAGGACCTCAGCCTGCCGCTGTGGGGCCTGGACCACGGGCGCTTCACCTTGAACTGGTTGCTGACCAACCCCTACAACAATCGCCTGCGCTGGCAGGCAGGGATGGCGCTGTCCGTGGCCCACGAATTCACCGCGCTCGACCCTGCTGCGCCGATGACCCTGCTGTTGCACCTGGGGGAGGCCGATCCCTTGGCCGGCGCCAAGCGCTACCGCCAATGGCTGGTCGAGCAAGGGCGTTATGAACCGCTGTCGGACAAGCTGCGGCAGACGCCCGAGGCACAGAAGCTGCTGGGTGCCAGCCATGTCTACCTGTGGGGCAATGACCTGCTGGCAGCGGAGGATGTGCGTGACTGGCCGTTGTTGCTCAAGCGCCTGCGTGGCCATGAGCTCAAAGGCTTGCTCGACAAGGAATCGACGAAAGTCCTGGCGCAGGCCACGCCCTTGAATCGCTATGAGCAGACGGCGCTGTTGCGGGGGCTGAATGCGGCCATCAACCGGAAGGCCAGGCAGAGTTGGCAGGTAGATGAGCCTGACATGCCGCGCCTCGCTGCACGTTATGGTGAGCTGCGCGGCGAGTTGGCTGTCGCGTTTGCCGGGGCGCTGAGCGATACCCCTCAAACCTGGGGCAGCCGGGCGATCCAGTCGCTGCGTGACTCAGGTCTTTCGCGCTTGCTGCTGACCCTGGGCGAAGGCTGGGAGGGCGGCCTGTGGCACCCCGAAGCGATCCGCGCCGGGGTCGATGCGGGTTACCTGATGGCGCCCTACGATTCCTATGAAACTGCGTTGTCCGCCACGGAAAATCCGGATTGGACCACAGCCCACCTGGGCAGCCGGGCCTACCGCGAGTGCGCGATTGTGCTGAAGGATGGCAAGCTGAAAACCGGCTTCCAGCAGTCCGGCCACTACACTGACCCGCGCTGCGTGCGCCCTCTGTTGGAGGCCCGCGTAAAGGCTATCCAGGCCAAGGCTGGCTTCAACGCGTGGTTCCTTGATGCCTATGCCACCAGCATGGTGTTCGACAGCTACCGCGACGGCGCCCGGATGACCCAGGCGCAAAACGCCGAGGGCAATATTGACGCCTCGCGCTGGCTCAACACGGTGCTCAAATTGCCAGCGGGCTCCGAAGACGGCAACGCCATCACCACCCAAGGCATTCTGTTCGCCCATGGCATGCAGACTCCGGTGATTGGCTGGGGTGACCAGGCCATGACCAAAGACAAGCAATCGCCCTACTACGTGGGCAATTGGTACCCGCCGGAGCAGCCGACGGTGTTCTTCAAGCCGGTGCCGCTCAAAGAGCCGTTTCGCACGGTCTACTTTGAGCCGAGCATGCGCCTGCCGTTGTACCAGGCGGTGTTCCACGGCTCGGTGATCACCACCCACCACTGGCTGTTCGACAGCCTGAAGCTGAGCAATGTGCAGGCTGAAAACGAGCTGACGCAACTGCTCTACAACGTGCCGCCGCTGTATCACCTGAATGCCTCGACCGTTAAGCAGCGCCTGCCGCTGATCCTGCGTCAGGATCGGTTTTTCCGGCCGCTGCACCAGCGTTTGGCGACCCAGGCGATGACGGATTTTCGTTGGCTGACGCCGGACAGGCAGGTGCAGCAAACCACCTTTGCCGATGGGACGCGGTTGGTGGCGAATTTTGCTGTCGAGGAAAAGGAGGGTTATGCCGGGCGCAGTGTGACTGCATATGGGGTGGGTGAGAAACCGCTGGTGTATCAGGTGGAGTAGGGTTGCCTCAGCGGGCGTCATCGGGGGCAAGCCCCCTCCCACATTTTAAATGTATTCACAAATCAAACTGTGGGAGGGGGCTTGCCCCCGATGGCGTCAGGCCAGGCAACGAAAATCTACCTCTTGCGCCACACACTCGCCAACCAGGGCTGCTGCGCCCTGGGCAACCCCGCCGGCCGGTAGTAATGCTCCAGCTCCACAAACCCGGCCTCGGTCAGCAGCGCTTGCCAAGCCTCAAGGTCGTGATAAGACCCATACCGCGGCCCATTCCAGCCTTCCTGGTTCTCACCCCGAGGGTTGGAACTGAACAATACGCCCCCCGCTTTCAACGCGCCATGCAGTTGCTTGAGCACACGCGGCAATTCCTGCTTGGGGATATGAAACAGCACCGCATTGGCGAAGACCCCGTCAAAGCGTTGAGCCGGCAGGTCCAGCTTGAGGAAGTCCTGCTGCAACACCTCACAGCCACTGTCCTCCCGCGCCATCTGCGCAAAGCGCTCCGAGCCGTCCAGGCCCACGGCGATATGCCCCATGCGCGTGAAGGTCTGCAAATCACGCCCCGGTCCACAGCCGAAATCCAGCAGGGTAAACGGCGCCGTACCCTGGATATGCCTCAGCAAGGCATCGATGTTCTGGCTCACATCGTGATCGCGGGTGCCTTCACGGAAGTCGTCGGCCACTTTGTTGTAGTGGCCGAGGGTGGTGGCGGTGATGGTGCTGAGGTCGTCGGGCTTGAGTGTCATGACGGGGAATACCGTGCGTCTTCGATGGCCCGACTATACCTCACCTCTTGTTAAGGACCCGCGCCAACCGATCCCCACCCAACTGAATCACCGCCACCAGCGCCACCAGCAGCACAATCACCGTCAACATGATCTGCGTATCAAAGCGCTGATACCCGTATCGGTACGCAATATCCCCCAGGCCCCCCGCGCCAATCGCGCCGGCCATGGCCGATGAGTTGATCATGGTCACCAGCGTGATGGTGAACCCGCCGACGATCCCCGGCAGCGCTTCCGGCAACAGCACATGCCAGATGATGTGCCAGCGGCGGCAGCCCATGGCTTGGGCAGCTTCGATCAGGCCGTGGTCGACTTCGCGCAGGCTCACCTCGGCGATTCGTGCAAAGAACGGCGTGGCGGCGATGGTCAGCGGTACGACTGCGGCCCACACGCCGTAGGTGGTGCCGACGATCAGGCGGGTGAACGGGATCAGCGCCACCATCAGGATCAGGAACGGAATCGAGCGGAACAGATTGACGAACGCCCCCAGCACGCGGTTAAGCGCTGGCGCCTGGTAGATGCCGCCTTTGTCGCTGGTGACCAGGAACACCGCCAGCGGGATTCCCACCAGCAGCGCGATCAGCGATGACACGCCGACCATCAGCAAGGTGTCGATGGCGCCTTGTACCAATCGATCAAACCACATAGCCCAGCACCTCCGTCTGTTGTGCCCAATTCCCGGCCCGTTTGCGCAGTTCTTCGGCGCTGTGGGGCGAGCCATTCACCGCCAGCAGCAATTGCCCCAGGGCATGCCCCTGGATGCGTTCCACGCCGCCTTGCAACAGGCGCACGCGGCCGCCGAGGGCGCTGAACAGGGCGGCCAGGTCGGGTTCGTCGGTGTCGCCGCCGGTGAATTGCAAACGCAGCACCAGCGCCGCGTCGGCCGTCGCCGGTGTGGCCTGCAGGCGGCTTTGCAGTTCATCCGGCAGCCCGTGTTGCAGCGGTGCCAGCAGGGTTTGGCTGACTTCATGTTGCGGGTTGCCGAACACCTGCCAAACCGGGCCTTGCTCGACGATGCGCCCATGTTCCAGCACCACCACGCGGTCGCAGATCTCGCGGATCACCGCCATCTCGTGGGTGATCAGCACGATGGTCAAACCCAGGCGCCGGTTGATCTCGCGCAGCAGGCCGAGGATCGATTGAGTCGTCTCCGGGTCGAGGGCCGAGGTGGCCTCGTCACACAACAGGATCTCGGGGTCGTGCACCAGCGAGCGGGCAATGCCCACCCGTTGTTTCTGCCCGCCGGATAGCTGCGCCGGATAAGACTTGTGCTTGTCCTGCAGCCCCACCAGTTCCAGCAGCTCACGCACCTTTTGCTCGCGCTGCTGCTTCGGTACGCCCGCCACTTTCAACGGCAACTCGACGTTCTGCCACACCGTCTTGGCCGACATCAGGTTGAAGTGTTGGAAAATCATGCCGATGCGCCGACGCAGGGCCACCAGGCGGTCTTCGTCGAAGTCGCCGATGTCCACCTGATCGATCAGCACCCGCCCGCTGCTGGGTTGTTCCAGGCGATTGATGGTGCGGATCAGCGACGACTTGCCGGCGCCGCTGCGACCGATGATGCCGAACACTTCACCGCGCTGGATCGCCAGGTCGATGCCTTGCAACGCATGCACCGTGCCGTCGTAGCTCTTGCCCAGGTTGATAAAACGCACATGGGCGCGATTGAGCTCGGGGTGCAGTTCGGTCTGTTCGGCGTCCCTGGGCGGCAGGCCCAGGTCGCGCAGTGGGGCATGGGCGGCGGTCATTTTTTATCTTCCCAGCCGACTTGGTAGAGCTTGCCGAGGGATTTATCCAAGGCGGCACGCACCACCGGTGAGTGCTGGTAGATATCCACAAACTTGATCACCCGTGGGTCGGTCTTACTTTTGGGTTGGATCACGAACTGGATCACGTACTCCGGATGGTCGAGGCCGTCGAACAGCAGCGCCGACTCGGCATCGAAGGTCTTGGACAGGCGGATGTAAGCCGGGTAGCCCTGCACCAGGTCGGCATCGTCATAGGCGCGCACCAGTTGCACCGCTTCGACCTGCAGGATCTTGATCTTCTTCGGGTTGGAAACGATGTCCTCTTCGGTGGCCTTGTAGCCCACGCCCGGCTTGAGCGTGATCAGCCCCGCCTTGGCCAGCAGTTGCAGGCCCCGACCGCTGTTGATCGGGTCGTTGGCAATTGCCACGCTGGCGCCCTGGGGCAGGTCGTTGATGCTCTTGTACTTCTTTGAGTACAGCCCGACGTTGTTGATGATGCCCGGCGCATAAGGCACCAGGTCAAAACCGGCGGCGGCCTTGGCGTTTTCCAGGAACGGGATGTGCTGGAAGTAGTTCACGTCGATATCGCCAGCAGCCAGGCTGACGTTGGGTGCGATCCAGTCGGTGAACTCCACCAGCTCGACTTTGAGGCCTTGCTTGTCGGCTTCGGCCACGGCGGCTTCCAGCGGAATCGCAAAGGCGGCGGTGGTGCCGATTTTCAGCGGTGCATCGGCGGCGAATACCGCCGAGCTGAACAGTCCGAACGCCAGGGCCAGTGCTTTGACTGGATGGGTGAGCAGTGTCTTTTTCATTGGGTATTTCCAGTCAGAGAAGCAGTTTGTCGGTAGGTGGAACCGGTGTGTTGTTCGGGTAGGCGGGCGCTGCCCTGGAAGACTTTTTCCCGCAGCGTTCCCTGTTCGTATTCAGTTTTGTACGACCCGCGCTTTTGCAACTCCGGCACCACCAGGTCAATGAAGTCCACGTAGCTTTCCGGCGTAACGATGCGCGTGAGGTTGAAGCCATCCAGGCCGGTTTCGCCGATCCAGGATTCCAGCTCATCGGCGACCTGTCCGGGCGAGCCGACCAGGGTGATGTAGCGCCCGCCCAGGGCGTGCTGCTCCAGCAATTTGCGTCGGGTCCAGTCGTTGTTCTGCAGGTTCTTGGTGGCTGACTGGATCGCGTTGCTCTTCACGTATTGGATCGGTTCGTCCAGTGCGTATTGGGCAAAGTCGATAGCGGTGGATGCGGAAAAATGCGCCACGCCAGCCTCCGCGCTGGCGTAGCTCAAGTATTCCGCGTGCTTTTCCCAGGCAAGTTCTTCGGTGGCGCCCACGATCACGTTGAGGCCCATGAACACCTTGATGTCATCCGGGTTGCGCCCGGCCGCGACCGCGCTGGCGCGCACCTTGTCCACCTGGACCTTGGTCGCCGCCTTGTTCTGCCCGCTGATGAACACGCACTCGGCATGCCGCCCGGCGAACAGCAAACCGCGCTCCGAACTGCCGGCCTGGAACAGCACCGGTGTACGCTGCGGCGAGGGTTCGCACAGGTGATAACCCTCCACCTGGTAGAACTCGCCCTGGTGCGCGACTTTGTGCACCTTGCCCGGCTGCGCGTACACCCGCGCCTTGGGATCGTTGAGCACCGCGTCGTCTTCCCAGCTGCCCTCCCAGAGTTTGTAGAGCACCTCCAGGTATTCATCGGCCTGGTCGTAGCGACGGTCATGTTCGACTTGTTCATTGAGGCCCATGGCCTTGGCGGCGCTGTCGAGGTAGCCGGTGACGATGTTCCAGCCCACACGGCCACGGCTCAGGTGGTCCAGCGTGGACATGCGGCGGGCGAACAGGTACGGCGGCTCGTAGGTGAGGTTGGCGGTGAGGCCGAAGCCGAGGTTTCTGGTGACAGCAGCCATGGCTGAGACCAACAGCAACGGATCATTCACCGGCAGCTGGATCGACTCTTTGAGCGGCACATCAATCGAGTTCTGGTACACGTCGTACACACCGACGATATCGGCGATGAACAAACCGTCGAACAGCCCGCGTTCGAGGGTTTGCGCCAGCTCGGTCCAGTACTCGATCGTCTTGTACTGGGTCGAAGTGTCCCGTGGATGCGTCCACAGGCCGTGGTTGATATGCCCGATGCAGTTCATGTTGAAGGCATTGAGCAGGATTTTTTTCTTCGCCATCAAATGGTCCCCCGCAGTGGCGGGTTTTCATCGTTCAGGTAGTAATTACCCACCGCGTGGTACTTCCAGCGCACCGGGTCGTGCAGGGTATGCACGCGGGCGTTGCGCCAGTGACGGTCCAAGCCATGTTCAGCCAGGGTCGCCTGGCTACCGGCCAGTTCAAACAGGGTGCTGCCGGCGGCCAGGGAAATTTCGGTGCTCAAGGCGCGCACCTCCGCGACGGCAATCGAGGCGGCAGCGACGGTCTCGGCGTTGCTGTCGGCCTGGGCGCGGTCCAGGTATTCGCCCGAGCGTTCCAGCAGCGCCTCGGCGGCGTGCAGGCGGATGCTCAGGTGGCCGAAGCTTTTCAGGGTCAGTGGGTCTTCGGTGGCCTTGTCGTTGCCGGCGTCGATCCACGGGCGGGTCTTGGTGCGCACAAAGTGCAGCGCATCTTCAAAGGCCGCGCGGGCGATACCGGTGTCGATGGCGGCATGAAGGATCTGCGCCAGCGGGCCGACGGTGGTCGGGCGTTCGAAGGCGCTCTGGAACGGGATCACGTCCTGCGCGGCTACCCACACATTGTCGAACACCACCGAACCGCTGCCGGTGGTGCGCTGGCCGAAGCCGCTCCAGTCGTCGATCACGCTCAGGCCTTCACTGTCACGCGGCACAAAGGCCAGTTGCTGTACGCCGTGTTCATCCACCACCGAGGTGGGAATGCGCTGGGCGTAGATCGCGCCGGTGGAATAGAACTTGCGGCCGCTGATACGGAAACCGTCACCGTCGCGGGTGATTTTAGTGACGCGGTCATGGGCCGTCTTGGTGCCCAGTTCCGCCAGGGCGTTGCCGAAGCGCTGGCCGGCAAGTACCTCGGCGTACAGGCGTTTTTGCTGCGCCGGGCTGCCGTTTACGCGCAGCACTTCCAGGGCGTAGAAATGGTTCTGCGGGATCTGCCCCAGGGACGCATCGGCCTGGGCTATCAAGGCAATCACCTTGGCCAGGGTGACGTTGGACACGCCCGCGCCACCGTACTCCTTGGGTACGCTGATGCCCCACAGGCCGGAGCGTGAAAACACGTCCAGTTCGGGCAGCGGCAGGCGGCGTTCGCGATCGCGCTGGGCGCTGTCGCGGCGAAAGTCTTCGGCCAGATCACTGGCGACAACAAGGGCTTGTTCGTCGCTGGTGATGACCGCGACGTTTGCAGAGAAAGTCATAGGTGTTCTCCAGAGGTCTGGTCGGTCAGATCCAGGAATGGCGAGCTGGCAAGGTGCCGTTCAATCGATAGGCGCCGACGGCGTGATACTTCCAGCGCACCGGGTCGTGCAGGGTGTGCACCCGGGCATTGCGCCAGTGACGGTCGAGGTTGAATTCGGCGAGGGTGGCGCGGCTGCCGGCCAGTTCGAAGAGCTTCTCGCTGACCAGCAGTGACACTTCGGTGGTCAGCACCTTGGCCTCGGCCACGGCGATGGAGGCACGCGCGGCGGACTGCGCGGTGATCGGTGCGGCGCTGACCTGGTCCAGCACTTGTCCCGCCTTGCGCAGCAGGGCTTCGGCGGCGTGCAGTTCGATCTTGAGCTTGCCGATGTCGGCGATCACATACAGGTCGTCACTGGCGCGTTCGACCTTGGCGTCGATCCAGGGGCGCGAGCGTTCGCGTACGAAGGCGATGGTGTCATCCAGCGCACCACGGGCGATACCGGCGTCGATGGCCGCCTGGATCAGTTGCGAGACGGCGCCCTGGATATTTGGTGTCTCGCCGATGCGCCAGTTTTCTACCACCAGCTCGGCCTCCACCGGCACCTGATCCAGCAGCACCGTGCCGCTAGCGGTGGTGCGCTGGCCGAAGCCGGACCAATCGTCAACGATGCGCAGCCCTTCGGTACCACGGCGCACAAATGCCATGACCTGCTTGCCGTCATCGTTCAACGCCTTGACCGCCACCCAATGGGCAAACAGTGCGCCGGTGGAATAGAACTTTTGGCCGCTGATTACGTAACCGTCACCCTTGGCGGTGATGCGCGCCTTGAGCTCCAGGGTGTTTTTGGTGCCGCGTTCCGGGCCGCCATTGCCGATGCGCCAGCCGTCGAGCACGCTCTGGAACAGCTGTTTTTTCTGGCGCTCGGTGGCGGCGCCCTGCAACAGGTGCAGGATGCCGAAGTGGTTCTGCGGGATCTGCCCGAGTGCCGGGTCGGCCGCGCTGATGATTGCGAACACCTCGGCCAGGGTCACGAAAGACACCTGCGGGCCGCCGTACTCACGGGGAATGGAAATACTGCCGAGCCCACTGCGGGTGAACTGCTCGATCTGCGCCCACGGCAGTTTGCGTTGCTGGTCGCGCCTGGCGGCTTGCAGGCGCGCCGCCTGGGCCAACTCATGGGCAGCCTTCAGCGCCTCTGCATCGTTGCGCAGCACGGTGGCCGGCAACAGCAGGGGGGCGACGTCCAGATCATTCTGGGGGGGTGTTAGAGCCAAGTTAGACATCAGCGCCGCTCCTTGGCTGCACGTAATGCCCTGGCGTTGCGCACCGGGGTAATTCTGACCATACCGACCTCGCATTCAATGAAATAAAAACAGAAAAATCAGAGATGTCCGGTGGTCCGGTGCATATACCCTAAGCGTGTTAAATATTTAAATAAACTAACTTTTGGGAATATGCATAGAAGGTCTGTCACCCAGGTTCGCAGGGAGAGCCCAGAGTTCGTGGCTGGTAAATCAGCGCGCTCCCGGCCGGGCGGGACGGTGCTCCTGCTGCGATGCGCAAGGTGCGCGCGGGTGCCCAGAGTGAATTGTTGCCGACACGATCGAGAATGCAGTACGTCACCTCCAGCCGGCAGTCGTCACCGCCTTCGAGAATCACCGTCGAAGGCACCCAGACCTGCACGGCCTGACCGACTTCCCGGGCCTGGACCTTGGGCAGGTCCAGGCGCACATCGCCCCAGCGCAAGGTGATGGCGTCGCCGCTGGCCATGTTCAGGTACGGCTCGATGGTCAGGGGAATGCCGCGTCGCCCCTGCCCGGCGTTGACGCCGTAGCGGCGGATGGTGTCGGGCAGGCCCACGGGGGCGAGGTTCTGGTTCTCATCGAGGTACAGGGGCGACGGCTGGCCGCCCGGGTAGAGGGTCTTGACGCGGACTCGGGTCACCGCTGAGCGAGCCGGAGCATGACCGACCTGCATGACCTGGTAATGCACACGCGCCGGGCCATTGAGCACGAAACTTTCCGGTACTCGCAGGTGAGTGACCGCGCCGATCCTGCCGGCGGTGACCCGGCGTGAAGCGGCGAAGCAGTTGTTCCAGAACAGCTCGATCAGGTCGCCTTCATCCATGCCGGGATACGCAGCGATGTCGACCTGCAAGTGGGTGGCGGCCAAGGCATTGATGCCATTGCCGATGGCCTGGGGCAGTGTCGGGGCAGTGAGCAGGGGGCGTGTCATAAGTCATCTCCTTGATGCAGCCAGCAGCCATCGTTCCGGCCCTTTGGCGTGGGTGCACGCGGTGGGCCGAAAAGAACGATTCAGTGAATAGCCGGGATAGGATCCAATCCTCTGGGCGCTAGATAAGAGGGTTGGCCGAGGGCCGTCAATGGCGGCAAAGGGCTAAATGGCGGGTTTGGAGATATTCAGAACGGTCCGACTGAGGCGGGGATATTCAGGTAGGTGCGCTGGGGTGTTTTACCCGCGGGAACGACGATCCCTTGTAGGAGCGAGCTTGCTCCTACAAGGGGGTATCAGTGGGCGAGGAATTTGCTCAGGAACTGCTTGGTGCGCTCTTCCCTGGGGTTGGCGAACAACGCCTTGGCTTCACCTTGTTCGACGATCACGCCCTTGTCGAAGAAGATCACCCGGTTGGCCACATCCCGCGCAAAACTCATCTCGTGGGTGACGATGACCATGGTGCGGTTTTCTTCGGCGAGGCTGCGGATGGTCGCCAGCACTTCACCGACCAGTTCCGGGTCCAGCGCCGAGGTGGGTTCGTCGAACAGGATCACCTCCGGCTCCATGGCCAGCGCACGGGCAATCGCCACGCGCTGCTGCTGGCCGCCGGACAGGCGCCGTGGGTAGGCGTCTTCCTTGCCTGCCAGGCCGACTCTGGCCAGCAACTTGCGCCCCAAAGCGATAGCCTCTTCGCGTGGCATCTTCTTGACCACGGTGGGGCCTTCGATGACGTTTTCCAGCGCGGTGCGGTGGGGGAACAGGTTGAAGTTCTGGAACACAAAACCCACGTGCTGGCGCAGGCGCCGCACCAGGCTTTGTTGCTGGTTGATCGGCTTGCTGGTGTCGATCTCGATGTCACCCACCTTGATGCGGCCGCTGGTGGGTTGTTCGAGGAAGTTCAGGCAGCGCAGGAAGGTGGTCTTGCCGGAACCGCTGGGGCCGATGATGGCGATGACTTCGCCTTCCTTGACCTCCAGGTCGATGCCGTTGAGCACCACCTGACCCTTGAATTGTTTGGTCAGTTTTTCAACCACGATCATGCTTCAGGACTCCAGGTCATGCCGGTTGACCCGGTCTTCCAGGCGGTTTTGCAAATGCGCCAGGATGCTCGCCAAAATCCAGTAGATCAGCGCAGCGGAGAGATACATGGTGAAGATTTCGAAGGTCCGTGCCGACACCAGTTGCGCCTGGCGGAACAGCTCGGGCACCTGGATAGTGGCGGCCAGCGCCGTGTCCTTGACCAGCGAAATGAAGCTGTTGCCCAGCGGCGGCAAGGCCGTGCGCATCGCCTGCGGCAGGATGGCCCGGCGCAGGGTCTGCGCGCGGGTCATGCCGATACTGGCGGCGGCTTCCCATTGGCCGCGCTCGATGGAACCGATGGCGGCGCGCAGGATTTCACAGGCGTAGGCGGCCATGTTGAGCGAGAAGCCGATCATGGCGGCCGGGATCGGATCCAGCTCGATACCCACTTGCGGCAAGCCGTAGTAGATCAAGAACAGCTGTACCAGCAAGGGCGTGCCGCGAAAGAACGACACATAGACTCGGGCGAGCCAGCTCACCAGCTTGAAGCGCGACAGGCGCATCAAGGCCAGGCCGAAGCCCAGCAGCAAGCCGAAAAACATCCCGCCGAGGCTGAGGATCACCGTGTAATACGCGCCCTTGAGCAGAAAGGGCGCGGAGTCCAGCGCGAGTTGGAAACCTGCTTCCATTATTGAGTGACGTCAGCGTTGAAGTACTTCTCGGACAGCTTCTTCAAGGTGCCGTCGGCGCGCAGTTTGTCGAGCGCCTTGTTCACTGCATCCAGCAGTTCTGGCTCACCCTTGCGCAGGGCGATACCGGCTTCCTGGCGGGAGAAGGCGTCGCCGGCAGCAGCGGTGTCCGGGGCTTTCTTGGCGTATTCCAGGGCGGCCAGGCGGTCGATCAGGATGGCGTCGATACGGCCGATGCGCAGGTCCTGGAACTTGGTCGGGTCGTCGTTGTAGGTCTTGATGATGGCTTTGGGTTGATTGTCCTTGAGCCATTGTTCGTAGTTGGTGCCCAGGCCCACACCGACTTTCTTGCCGGCCAGGTCGTCGGCGGTCTTGATGGTGTCGACGTTTTTCTTCAGGACCAGCGCCTGGATACCGGAGACGGTGTAAGGCTTGGAGAAGTCGTATTTCTTTTTACGCTCATCGGAGATGGTCACCTGGTTGACCACGGCGTCCAGGCGCTTGGATTCCAGGGCGGCGAGGATGCCGTCCCACGGAGTCGCTTGCAGCTTGACCTTCACGCCCAGCTCTTTAGCCAGTGCTTCGGACAGCTCCACTTCGAAACCGCTGAGCTTGCCGCTTTCATCGACGAAGCTGAACGGCGGGTAGGTACCTTCCAGGCCGATCTTGATCTCGCCGGCTTTCTTGATGTTGTCCAGCTGATCACCCGCGACTGCTTGGCCGATCAGGCCAGCCCCGAGTGCCAGGCCCAAAGTGCCAACCAGCAACGTGCGACGGAATACAGAAATAGTCATGAAGAGCCCCTGTGTTTTTATGGTGTGCGAAGCAGGTGACGCAGTAGTCGTATCCTGCCTTAAAGCGCGTAGCGCGTCTTCGCCTACGGCGCGACTATAAAGCCGGTTTTTAAGACTTGAAAATAATATAAATAAAATCTGATATTCCAATATTGAATATCAAGAGATTCTAATGTGGGAGGGGGGCTTGCCCCCGATAGCGGTGTATCAGCCACAGAAGTCATGACTGATACTCTGTCATCGGGGGCAAGCCCCCTCCCACATTTAGTCCGCGTTTATTCAGTTGAAGGCACTGTTGTAGGCAAACAACGCCGGCGCCCCGCCGGTATGCAGGAAAATGATCGAGCCATCCTCGAAGCGCTGGCGCCCGATACCGTCCAGCAAGCCGGCCATGGCCTTGCCAGTGTAGACCGGGTCCAGCAGCAGGCCTTCCTGGCTCGCCAGTAACTTGACCGCAGACAGGGTGCCGGCGTTCGGTTCGCCATAGCGCGGGCCGAAATATTCGTCCCACAGGATCACCTTGAAGGCCTCGGGAATATCCACACCCAACAATTCGGCGGTGCGTTCGGCCAGGCCCTGCACTTTCGGGAACTGGGCTTCTTCGGTGCGCGATACGGTGATACCGATCACGGGCAACTGCGGCAGCACTTCACTCAACGCCAGGGCCAGGCCGCTGTGGGTACCCGCGCTGCCGGACGCCAGCACCACGGCGGCAAACTCGATGCCGCTGTCTTCGATCTGCGCGGCCAGCTCCAGGCCGGCGCGCACATAGCCCAACGCACCGAGGGCGTTGGAGCCGCCGATAGGCACCAGGTACGGCTGCTTGCCGTTGCTGCGCAGGCGGTCGGCGAGGGCGTTGAGCTGGTCGTCGACGTTGTCGAGGTTCTCTACCAGCTCCACCTTGGCGTCGAACAGGTCCAGCAGCAGGCGGTTGCCGTTGCCCAGGTAGTTGGGGTCTTCGGTGCCGGTGGGGTTCTCCAGCAGCGCGACGCAGCCCAGGCCGAGCTTGGCGGCCAGCGCGGCGGTCTGGCGCACGTGGTTGGACTGGATCGCACCAGCGGTCACCAGGGTGTCGGCGCCTTGGGCGATGGCATCGGCGGCCAGGTATTCGAGTTTACGCAGCTTGTTGCCACCCATGGCCAGCGGTGTGGTGTCGTCGCGCTTGACGTAGATGTCTCTGCCCAACCAGGCCGACAGCCGCTCGAGTTTTTCCAGGGCGGTGGCGCCACCCAGCAGTTCCAGGCGGTTAAAACGGTCGAGCTGTTGTTTGATCATGGCTACGCACGGTTGATGAGGATGGGGCGACTATAGGCAGGCACTTTTCATCGGGCAACCGCCAATCGCTTATTCCGGATGGTTCTTAGTATTGCACCATTGGTTCTTAAGGGCGGCCAGGGTGCATACCGTAAAGTGAGCGCCATTACGTCAGGAGTGAAAACCGTGAGTGAGCGTTCCAGTCATTGGCAATTACAGACCATCGTCAGCCAGTTGCGCGGCGCCCGGGACCAGTGGCGCACGCGCAATGGTCGCTTGAGCGGTGAGCATGGTGGCCGCGAGTTACCTTCTCGCGAGGCGGTGGCGCAGATTCTGGAGTCGCTGTGCGGTGCGTTGTTTCCGATGCGCCTGGGGCCGGTGGACCTGCGTGAAGAAAGCGAAGATTTCTACGTCGGCCACACCCTGGATGTGGCGCTCAATGCCCTGCTCGGCCAGGCGCGCCTGGAACTGCGCTACGCCGCGCGCCAGAGCGGCGAGGACGACAGCGCCGTTAACGCCCACGCCATCCGCTTGATCCAGGATTTCGCCCTGGCCTTGCCGTCCCTGCGCAGCCTGTTGGACACCGACGTGCTGGCCGCCTACCACGGCGACCCGGCGGCGCGTAGCGTGGATGAAGTGCTGCTGTGCTACCCCGGCATCCTGGCGGTGATTCACCATCGCCTGGCCCACCACCTGTACCGCGCCGGTCTGCCGTTGTTGGCGCGCATCAGTGCCGAGATCGCGCACTCGGCCACCGGGATCGACATCCACCCCGGCGCGCAGATCGGCCCGAGTTTCTTTATCGACCATGGGACCGGTGTGGTCATCGGCGAAACCGCGATCATCGGCGAGCGCGTGCGCATCTACCAGGCCGTGACCCTGGGCGCCAAGCGCTTCCCGGCGGACGAGGACGGGCAGTTGCAGAAGGGCCATCCGCGTCACCCGATTGTCGAGGACGATGTGGTGATCTACGCCGGGGCGACGATCCTGGGGCGCATCACCATCGGCAAGGGCTCGACCATTGGGGGTAACGTATGGCTGACCCGCAGCGTGCCGGCGGGAGCGAATATCACCCAGGCGAATTTGCAGCATGAAGATGGTGCGCAGAAATAACCAGCATGCTTACCGAATGTGGGAGGGGGCAAGCCCCCTCCCACATTTTGTGTGCATTTCACCTCCAGACTGCTGAACGATTTCCTCTTCTCGCCCGTCATACCAATCCTTGAGCTAGTGTAGGAATCACCTACCACTCAGCCCTGCGATTAGTCCCAGACCGCCTATCCATGTTTAACTTGAATGTTCGTTCAAGTTAAACCCGGTGGTTCGCTGCCCGCTCACAACAGGAGGCTTACCTTTGCTGAGTCCGTTATTGACAGCCACATCCCTCACCCTCGGGGTGCATCGTTCATGAGTGCATCGTCCACCCCATCCAGCGGCCTGGTGCGCATGAATGCGCCGGTCTTCTACTTTGCCGCGACGTTTATCCTGCTGTTCGGCATCACTGTCATCGCTATCCCGCAACAGGCCGGTGCCTGGCTGCTGGCGGCGCAAAACTGGGCGGCCAACACGGTCGGCTGGTACTACATGCTGGCGATGACCCTGTATCTGGTCTTCGTGGTGGTCACCGCGCTATCGGGCTACGGCAAGATAAAACTCGGTGCCGACCACGACGAGCCCGAATTCAGTTACCTGTCCTGGGCCGGCATGCTGTTCGCCGCCGGGATCAGCATCACGCTGTTCTTCTTCTGCGTCTCCGAGCCGCTGACGCACTTGGTGCAACCGCCGCAAGGCGCGCCGATGAACGCCGACGCCGCACGCCAGGCCATGCAGATTCTGTTTTTGCACTGGGGCCTGCATGGCTGGGGCGTGTTCGCCTTTGTCGGCATGGCCCTGGCGTACTTCGCCTACCGGCATAACCTGCCGCTGGCGTTGCGCTCGGCGTTGTACCCGCTGATCGGCAAACGCATCAATGGCCCCATCGGTTACGCAGTGGATGGCTTCGGCATCATCGCCACGGTGTTCGGCCTGGGCGCGGACATGGGCTTTGGGGTGCTGCACCTCAACTCAGGGCTGGATTACCTGTTCGGCATTGCCCATACCCAGTGGATCCAGGTTGGCCTCATCACCCTGATGATGGGCGCTGCGATCCTGGTCGCCGTGGCCGGCGTCGACAAGGGCGTGCGGGTGATGTCCGACATCAACATGCTGCTGGCCTGTGCGCTGTTGCTGTTCGTGTTGTTCGCCGGCCCCACCCAGCATTTGCTCAACACCCTGATCCAGAACATCGGTGACTACCTGGGAGCCTTGCCGACCAAGAGTTTCGACGTGTATGCCTACGACAAACCCAGCGACTGGCTGGGCGGCTGGACCGTGTTCTACTGGGCCTGGTGGATTGCATGGTCGCCGTTCGTGGGCCTGTTCATCGCGCGTATTTCCCGTGGCCGTACCATCCGCGAATTCGTGTTCGGCGTGTTGCTGATCCCGCTGGGTTTCACCCTGGCGTGGATGTCGATCTTCGGCAACAGCGCTATCGACCAGGTGCTCAACCACGGCATGGCCGCACTCGGCCAGTCGGCCATCGATGACCCGTCGATGAGCCTCTACCTGCTGCTGGAAACCTACCCGTGGAGCAAGACAGTCATCGCGGTCACGGTGTTTATCAGCTTCGTATTCTTCGTCACCTCGGCCGACTCCGGCACCGTGGTGCTGTCGACCCTGTCGTCCAAGGGCGGCAACGCCGATGAAGACGGGCCGAAATGGCTGCGGGTGTTCTGGGGGGCGATGACCGCGCTGGTCACTAGTGCCTTGCTGTTCGCCGGCAGTATCGACTCGCTCAAGTCAGCGGTGGTGCTGACCTCGCTGCCGTTCTCGATGATCCTGCTGCTGATGATGTGGGGGCTGCACAAGGCGTTCTACCTCGAATCGCAGAAGCAGATCGCCCAGTTGCACTCGCTGGCGCCGGTTTCGGCAGCGCGCAAAGGCCGGGGCGGCTGGCGTCAGCGGTTGAGCCAGGCGGTGCATTTCCCGTCGCGGGATGAGGTGTATCGCTTCCTGGAGTCAACCGTGCGCCCGGCGATTGAAGAGGTGACGGCGGTGTTCGTCGAGAAGGGCCTGAGTGTGGTCACCCAGCCCGACCCGTCCAACGACAGCGTCAGCCTGGAAATCGGCCATGGCGAGGAGCGTCCGTTCGTTTACCAGGTGCAGATGCGCGGCTACTTCACGCCGTCATTTGCCCGTGGCGGCATGGGCTCCAAAGAGATCAACAACCGTCGCTACTACCGGGCGGAAGTGCACTTGGCCGAGGGCAGCCAGGACTACGATCTGGTGGGTTACACCAAGGAGCAGATCATCAACGACATCCTCGACCAATACGAGCGACACTTGCAGTTCCTGCACCTGGTGCGTTGACGCTCAACGCAGGCCTGTCAGAGTAGCTTTATGTGGGAGGGGGCTTGCCCCCGATAGCGGAGTGTCAGTATCCGATGAGCTGGCTGGCCTACCGCAATCGGGGGCAAGCCCCCTCCCACAAAAGTATGTGCAAGGCCCTGAATTTTCGGGTTTTCTTAAATTTAATTTCATCCGTCACCCGCCGGTTTTGACGCGCAACTGTCATCTGGCCACTGCGTAATTGTGTGAAGCGTTTGACGCTTTCATTTCAGAACAGTGACGGAGACCGGTACCAATGAAGACGTTGATAAGCCCTATGGTGGGTGCCGCCATGGCGAGCTTTATGCTGTCCGCCCATGCCGATTTTATCGATGACAGCCACGCCGATGTGACCCTGCTCAACCGCTACCTCAACCAGCAGGGGCGTGACGTGGTGAACAGCAACGCCAAGGCCCACAGCATTCGCGATTGGGGCCAGGGGTTTGAGTTCAACTTCAAGTCCGGCTACACCGAAGGCCCGGTGGGGTTTGGCCTGGACCTGCAGGCGTTCTACGGGTTGAAGCTAGACTCCGGTGGCGATCTCAACGACAAGGATCACCAGGGCCGCTACCCCGGCAGCATGTTCCCGCTGGACAACGGCAAGTCCGCCGACCAGTTCGGCGTGTTGAGCCCGACGTTCAAGATGCGTTTCGCCAAGGACGAGTTGCGCCTGGGTACGCTCTACGGCAACAACCCGGTGCTGGCCAACACCGACGGGCGCCTGTACCAGCAGACCAATACCGGTGTGCAACTGGTGTCCAAGGACCTCAGTGATTTCACCTTCACCGGTGGCGATATCTTCAAGACCAAGATCCGCAACGAAACCGGCGACCAGGGCATGATTACCGCCGGTGGCACCAAAGAGAGTGATCGTTTCCTGTTCGGCGGTGCGGACTACACCGGCATCCAGAACACCACGGTCAGCCTGTGGTACTCCAACCTTGAGGATTACTACCAGCAGTTCTTCCTTGGCGCCAAGCGCCATGACGCCTTGTCGGTGGGCGCTATCGACACCGATGTGCGGGTGTTCCGCAGCCTGGGCGTGGGCGGCAACGCCGACGGAGACAAAGACTTCGCGGCGGCCGGCCTCTACGGTGACGGCACGGGCAAGGGTCGCATCAACCAGACCACCGCCAGCCTGCTTGAGAGCTACAGCCTGGACGGGCATACCGTTGGCCTGGGCATCCAGAAAAACAGCGGCGACAGCGACTTTCCGTACCTGGATTCCGGCCTGAACAGCGGTGACAACCGCCAAGGCCCAGGCTCAGGCGCCGACACCCCGGCGCTGACCAACATGCAGTTGAATAAATTTCAACACGCCGGTGAGCGTACTTGGCTTGCGCAGTACAAGTATGACTTCGGTAAGCTGGGCCTCACGGGCCTGACGTTCTCCGCCGCCTATGCCCACGGCGATGACATCCGCACCGTGCAGGGCACCACCAGCGAGTGGGAGCGCAACATTGCCGTGGCTTACCAAGTACCGACCGGCACCCTTAAAGGCCTGGGCGTGACCTGGAAAAATGCGCACGCCAGCCCGGATATCACCGGTGCCACCGTGCAGGATGAAAACCGCTTCTATGTGAGTTATGTCGTTCCCCTCTGGTAGGCAATTGCTGTAGAACGGAACGGCAGACTTAAGCGATTCAGCTGCTTAAAAGGCCTGGGAATAGCGTTATTCCCGGGCCTTATTTGTCCCAAGTTCAAGAGAGGATTCGATGACTTACATTGCTGCCGAAAACCGCTATGAATCTATTCCGTATCGCCGCGTAGGCCGCAGTGGACTGGTGCTGCCCGCACTGTCCCTGGGGCTGTGGCACAACTTTGGCGACAGCACCCCGATCGACACCCAGCGCGCCCTGCTGCGCACCGCGTTCGACCTGGGCATCAACCACTTCGACCTGGCCAACAACTACGGCCCGCCCTACGGCAGCGCCGAGATCAACTTCGGCCGTTTGCTGCGCGAAGACTTCAAGCACTACCGCGATGAACTGATCATCTCCAGCAAAGCCGGCTGGGATATGTGGCCCGGTCCATACGGCCAGGGCGGCGGCTCACGCAAGTACGTGCTGGCCAGCCTCGACCAGAGCCTGCAACGCCTGGGTGTCGACTATGTGGATATCTTCTACTCCCACCGTTTTGACGCCGACACCCCCCTGGAAGAAACCGCCAGTGCACTCGCTACTGCAGTGCAACAAGGTAAGGCGTTGTATATCGGTATCTCGTCCTACTCGGGGGTAAAAACCCGCGAAATCGCCGCCCTGCTCAAAGAGTGGAAAGTGCCGCTGTTGATCCATCAGCCGGCCTACAACCTGCTCAACCGCTGGGTGGAAAAAGACCTGCTGGACACCACCGAAGAACTCGGTGCCGGGGTGATTGCCTTCACGCCATTGGCCCAGGGTCTGCTGACCGACAAATACCTCAACGGCGTGCCGGCGGATGCGCGGGTGAATCGCCCGGGGGGTGGTTCGTTGCAGGCCAAGCACCTGTCCGAAGCCAACATTGCCCATGTGCGTGCGCTGAATGAGATCGCCCAGCGTCGAGGCCAGAGCCTGGCCCAATTGGCACTGGCCTGGACCCTGCGTGATCCCCGGGTGACCAGTGCGCTGATCGGTGCGAGCCGGCCGGAGCAGATTATCGAGAACGTCGGGGCGTTGAAGAACTTGAGCTTCAGCGCGGAAGAACTGGCGGAGATTGATCGGTTTGCGCAGGAAGGTGGGATTAACTTATGGGAAAAGCCATCCACGGCTGAATAACTGGTCATCACTCGGCCATTGTGGGAGGGGGCTTGCCCCCGATGGCGGTGGGTCAATCACTGATTAGTTGGCTGACAATCTGCTATCGGGGGCGAGCCCCCTCCCACACTTTGATCTTCAGTGTGGCTGAGATTGTGTGGGCCTAGAATGGGACATCCCCAAGAATCGTCGCCCGATGCATCACCCGCCGCTGCGGCCGGTAGTCATCCACCGCGTAATGCTGGGTCACGCGGTTGTCCCAGAACGCCACGTCATTCTCCTGCCAGCGCCAGCGGATAGTGAATTCCGGACGCGTTGCGTGGGCGAACAAGAGCTTCAAGATTGCTTCACTCTCCGCCGGTTCAAGCTCATTGATCTTGGTGGTAAACCCATCACTCACGAACAGCGACTTACGCCCGCTCACCGGGTGCGTGCGCACTACCGGATGCGACAACGGCGGGTTCTTCCTGCGGGTTTCTTCCCAGCGAGCCAGGTCTTCGGCGGTGTTGCCAAAGCGCTCCAGCGGGAAGGACTTGGTGAAGTCATGGGTCGCCGTCAGCCCGTCGAGCAAGCGCTTCAACGGTGCGGACAACGCTTCATAGGCCGCAATCCCGCTGGCCCACAGCGTATCGCCACCAAACGCCGGCAGCAGCTTGGCGCTGAGCACCGCGCCGAGCGCCGGTGTCGGCAGGAAGGTCACGTCGGTGTGCCACACGGCGTTGTCGCGCACGTCGGTGACGGCGGTGTCGAGGATCAGCACTTCGGGCTGGTCCGGCACGTTGGGGTAGATCGGGTGAATATGCAGGTCACCGAAATGCGCCGCGAACCGTGCTTGCTGTTGGGGGGTGATTGGTTGATCACGGAAGAACAGCACCGAGTGCTGGAGCAACGCCTGTTCGATGGCATCGCGCTCTTCAATGTTCAACGGCTGGGTGATATCGACGCCACTGATCAGGGCACCCAATGCGGTGCTAATGGGGGTAACGGTCAGGCTGCTCATGCTGTTCTCACTCAATGTGCCTGGCCATGCCACGGCACCAGTTTACGCTGCAGGGCACGCAGGCCCATTTCCATGGCGAAGGCGATCAGGGCGATCACTAGAATCCCCAGCACCACCACATCGGTGACCAGGAACTGCGCCGCCGACTGCACCATGAAGCCCAGGCCGCTGGTGGCCGCGATCAGTTCTGCGGCGACCAATGTCGACCAACCCACACCCAGCCCGATGCGCACGCCGGTGAGGATGTCGGGCAGTGCGCTCGGCAGGATCACATGCCGAATCAACTGGGCACGGGTGGCGCCCAACGACTGCGCCGCCCGCAGTTTGGCCGGGTCGACGGTGCGCACGCCGGTGGCGGTGGCGATGGCAATCGGCGCAAAAATCGCCAGGTAGATCAGCAGCACCTTGGACAGCTCGCCGATGCCGCACCAGATCACGATCAGCGGCAGGTAGGCCAGCGGCGGGATCGGCCGGTAGAACTCGATCAGCGGGTCGAGGATGCCACGGGCGATTCGGTTGGAACCGATGGCGATCCCCACCGGCACGGCGGTCAGCACGGCAAAGCCCAGGCCCAGGCCGATACGGCTGAGGCTCGCGCCCAGGTGCTGCCACAAGGTGGAATCCATATAGCCGCTGGTCGCCAGCAGCCAGCCCTTTTGCAGCACGGCGGACGGCGGTGGCAGGAACAGCGGCTCGATCAAGCCACTGGCGGTCACCGCCCACCAGAGGGCCAGCAACGCAAACAGGGTCAACACGCTGATCCAACGCGTGCTCAGGCTGCGGCGTACCGGGACCACTGCGTGTGCCGCCGGTTTGGTCACCGTGGCGGGAAGTTCGTAGCTGCTCATGCGGACACCTGGCGTTGGGAGAACACTTTGCCCAGTACGTGTTCGCGGGTTTCGATAAAGCGTGGGTCGGACTTGATCGCCCGCGCCGACTCACCGGCGGCGTAGCGTTGGCCGAAGTCCAGGTGCAGGCGTTCGACGATCTGGCCGGGGTTGGGCGCCAACAGGATCAGGTCGGTGGCGAGGAACACCGCTTCTTCGATGTCGTGGGTAATCAGGAATACCGGCTTGGCCGTGCGCCGCCAGACCTGCAGCAGCAATTCCTGCATCTGTTCGCGGGTGAAGGCATCAAGGGCGCCGAAGGGCTCGTCCATCAGCAGCACACGAGGGTCGGCCGCCAGGGCGCGGGCCAGCCCGACGCGTTGCTTCTGGCCGCCGGAAAGCTGCCAGATACGGCGGCTGTCGAAACCGGCGAGGTCCACCAGCGCGAGCATTTCCCGGGCGCGGACTTCACGTTGCGCCTTGGGCACGCCAGCCAGCTCCAGGCCGAAGCCGACATTGGCCAGCACGTCTTGCCAAGGCAGCAGGGCGTCGTCCTGGAACACTACGCCACGTTCGGCACTGGGACCTTTGACCGGCACGCCATCGAGGGTGATGCGCCCGGCGCAAGGTTCGACGAAACCGGCAATCAGGTTCAACAGCGAAGTCTTGCCACTGCCGGACGGGCCGAGAGCCACCAGCAACTGCTGGGGCCCCAGGTCGAGTGAAATATCTGACAGTACCGGTTCTGTGGCGCCTGGGTACTGTGCGCTGATGCGCTCCAGCTGTAGCAAGGCCATCGCTATGAACTCCCGATCAATTGGTGATGAATTTGGCGCTGACGTAAGGGGCGTAGTCCGGCAGTACCGCGTCGACCTTGCCTTGTTCCTTGAGGAACGCGGCGGTGTCGGTCACAGCCTTGGTGGTCGGTGCGCCCAGCAGGGTCACCTGGTCAGCGGCCAGCGGGTAGACGTTGCCTTGCAGCAAAAGCGGAATATCGCTGGCCTTGGCACCGGAGAGTTTCACCAGTTTGTTGACGTTGCTTTTATCGGCGAGCCAGGCTTGTGGGTCTTTGCGGTAGGCGGCGTAGGCATCCAGGGTGACCTTGGCGAACGCGGTGACGATTTCCGGGTGCTTTTCGGCGAAGTCCTTGCGCACGATCCAGGCATCGAAGGTTGGTGCGCCGAACTTGGCCAACTCGCCGGAGGTGATCAGCACCTTGCCGTTCTCTTTGGCGACGCCCAGTGCTGGGTCCCATACGTAGGTGGCGTCGATGTCACCACGCTTCCAGGCGGCGATGATGGCCGGTGGCGCGAGGTTGAGGATGGTCACTTTGGACGGGTCGATGTTCCAGTGCTTCAGGGCGGCCAGCAGGCTGTAGTGCCCGGTGGACACGAAGGGCACAGCGACTTTCTTGCCGACCAGGTCCTGCGGGCTGTTGATACCCGAACCGTTGCGCGCCACCAGGGCTTCGGCGCCGCCGATCTGGGTGGCCACCAGGAAGGTTTCCACCGGTACTTTGCGGGTGATCGCGGCGGTCAGCGGGCTGGAACCGAGGTAGCCGATCTGCACGTCACCTGAAGCGATGGCGGCGATGATGTCGGCGCCATTGTCGAATTTGCGCCAGTTGATCTTCGCGTTAGTGGCTTTTTCATAGGCGCCATCGGCTTGGGCGACTTTGGCCGGGTCCACGGTGGTCTGGTAAGCGATGGTCACGTCCGCCGCCTGGGCAAACAGGCTGGCACCGGCCAGGCACAATGCGGCCAGCAGGCGCAAAGGGGTTAACAGTTTCAAGGGGAAGCTCCTCAATCAGGCGGCCGAGGGTCGGCGTGTGAGGAGACTAAATGATCTAAGAATCCGAAAATAAATAACATTTTCGAATTAGCTTATGAGAAGAGTTGTGAGCGCTGACCTTCAATCGGGTGGAAGTCAAATGTGGGAGGGGGCTTGCCCCCGATAGCAGCATGTCAGCCACTGTATAGGTAGCTGACCCACGCCATCGGGGGCAAGCCCCCTCCCACATTTGCCCCGATTTCAGCTTACTTAGTTGCTGATGGCGAGGATGCTGGCTTGGTACGAGCCGACAAACACGTCAAAGTCGCCCACTTCGTTTTGCTCCAGCTCGGCTTGCTGTGCCAGTGAGGCACGCGCGAGTTCTTCAAAACGCGCCTGCTCTTCAGCCGCCAGCGGCTCCTTGCGGAAATGCTCGGCGTGCAGCTGGCTCTGATGCAGGGAGAATTGCGCAAAGCTCTCTTTACGCTCGGCCATCGCCGCCAGCACCTGGGCCGACGGGGTCAGGGACGAATCGTTGACCTTGGCCAACTGGGCGTCCAGCGCCTGGCTGTGCTCGGTGATGCCGTGGCTCTCATCCAGCAAGGCAGCCAGTGGCGCAATCTGTTCGAGCAGCTCGGCGGCCCATTCCTTCATGTCCACCGGCTGGCCCTGGCGTTGCAGTTGCAGGCCCGGACGGCGACCTTCCTTGACCACGCTGAGGAAGTTGGAGGTGGCGTTGCCGCACTCGTTGTTGGCGAACAGCGGGCTGTCGTTCAGTGCGCAGAACAGCAGGAAGGCGTCGAGGAAGCGCGACTCTTGCAAGTCGATACCCATGGGCAGGAACGGGTTGATATCCAGGCAGCGTACTTCGATGTACTGGATGCCACGGGCCATCAGCGCCTGGATCGGCCGCTCGCCGGTGTAGGTCACGCGCTTGGGGCGGATGTTGGAGTAGTACTCGTTTTCGATCTGCAGGATGTTGGTGTTGAGCTGTACCCACTCACCATCCTTGTGCGTGCCGATTTCGACGTAGGGCGCGTAGGGCGTTGCCACCGCTTCGCGCAGGCTGTCGGTGTAGCTGGCCAGGTCGTTGTAGCACGGCGTGAGGCCGGCCTGGGCGTTGCTCTGGTAACCCAGGTCGCTCATGCGCAGGCTGGTGGCGTAGGGCAGGTATAGCGTGTCGGCGTCGAGCACTTCCAACTGGTGCGAACGACCGCGCAGGAACCCGGCGTCCAGGGCCGGCGAAGCACCGAACAGGTACATCAACAGCCAGCTGTAGCGGCGGAAATTGCGGATCAGCGCGATATAGGCGTTGGACTGGTAGTCGCGGTCAGTGCCGACAAACCCTTCGGTTTCCTTGAGCAACGGCCACAGCGCCTCGGGCAACGAGAAGTTGTAGTGGATCCCGGCGATGCACTGCATGGTCTTGCCGTAACGCAGGGCCAGGCCTTTGCGATACACGTACTTGAGCTGTCCGATATTGGAGGTGCCGTAGTAGGCAATCGGGATGTCTTCCTCGGCCGGCAACGGGCACGGCATCGAGGGGCTCCACAGGTATTCGCTGCCGAGCTTGGTGTAGGCAAAGCGATGGATCTTGTCCAGGCTGCTCAGGGTATCGGCCGGGTTGGGCAGGGCAGGAGTGATGAACTCCAGCAGCGATTCCGAGTAGTCGGTGGTGATCTGTTCGTGGGTCAACGCAGCGCCCAGGGCTTCGGGGTGCGGCGTTTGCGCCAGTCGACCCTCACCGGTGACACGCAGGCATTCGCGCTCGATGCCGTGCAAGCACTGCTCTAGCAGGGAGAGGTGTTCGCGCTTGCCGAGCAGGGCCAGGCGGCGGTTGAGAAGTTCGCTCAAGTTGGATTCCTTCACGCGTCAGTCGCCCCAATATGGGGGTGGGCAGGACGGTCTACAAGGGTGAAGTTGAAACTGGCGTGATCGCCTGGTTTTGAGTCGATTTGACCCGCTCTGAATATGCCGACTTCACTCCATGAATTTGGCTACAGCGCAGCGAGAAAATTCCGACGCCGTTTAGTGCAGCGCCGAAATTAACTCAAATCGGGGGTGGGGAGCTATAGGACAGCGAAGGTGCCCTGTGCTTTTGCGACAAGTCTTTCGTCCTGATACACCTCCGCCTCGACCACCAGCGTACGGCGGCCGGCATGAATCACCCGGCTGGTGCACAGCACGTCACCGTCCGACACGGCGCGGATGTAATTGATCTTGCACTCGATGGTCGCGCTCTGCTGGTCGAAACCATGGGAGCTGGAGCAGGCCAGTCCCATCGTAATGTCCACCAGGCTGAAAATCGCCCCACCATGGAGCTTGCCCGCGCGGTTGCGCAGTTGCGGCTCCAGGGTCAGGACCACCTCGGCAACGCCTTCTTCAAGGCGTTGCAGGCGGCAGCCGATCAGTTCGCTGAAGGCGCTCTGGGTCAAGCCGGCCGGGATTTCCATCAACGTTTCTTCAGCTGTTTGGCGTTGGCGAACAGCGAAGCCATGGCGTTGTTGCTTGGCGCTGTGGTGGCGGTTTCCTTGCGCGGTGCATTGTTTTCAGAGCGATTCTGCGACTGGCGCGGTGCCGAGCCTGGGCGTGCGCCACGGGCACCGTCGATTTTCTCCCCTGGGGTGTCGCTCATGCGCATCGACAGGCCGACGCGTTTGCGCGGGATGTCGACTTCCATGACCTTGACCTTGACCACGTCACCGGCTTTGACCGCTTCGCGGGGATCCTTGATGAATTTCTCCGAAAGCGCGGAGATGTGCACCAAACCGTCCTGATGCACGCCGATGTCCACAAAGGCGCCGAAGTTGGTCACGTTAGTCACCACGCCTTCGAGGATCATGCCCGGTTGCAGGTCCTTGAGGTCTTCGACACCGTCCTGGAACTCGGCGGTCTTGAACTCGGGACGTGGGTCGCGGCCCGGTTTTTCCAGCTCTTGCAGGATGTCGGTGATGGTCGGTACGCCGAAGGTTTCGTCGGTGTACTTCTTGGGATCCAGGCGCTTGAGGAACGCGGCGTCGCCGATCAGCGAACGGATATCGCGGTCGGTCTCGGCAGCGATGCGTTGCACCAGCGGGTAGGCTTCCGGGTGGACCGCAGACGCATCAAGCGGGTTGTCGCCATTCATGACGCGCAGGAAGCCGGCGGCCTGTTCGAAGGTTTTTTCACCCAGGCGTGCGACTTTTTTCAGCGCGGCGCGGGTTTTGAACGCGCCGTTTTCGTCACGGTGACTGACGATGTTCTGCGCCAGGGTGGCATTGAGGCCGGAGATTCGCGCCAGCAGTGCCACGGAGGCAGTGTTCACGTCCACGCCCACGGCGTTTACGCAGTCTTCCACCACCGCATCCAGGCCGCGCGCCAGTTTCAGCTGCGACACGTCGTGCTGGTACTGGCCGACACCGATGGATTTAGGGTCGATTTTCACCAGCTCGGCCAACGGGTCCTGCAGTCGACGGGCGATGGATACCGCGCCACGGATCGACACGTCGAGGTCCGGGAATTCCTTGGACGCCAGTTCCGACGCCGAGTACACCGAAGCGCCGGCTTCGGAAACCATGACCTTGGTCATCTTCATGGCTGGGTATTTTTTGATCAGTTCGGCGGCCAGCTTGTCGGTTTCGCGGCTGGCGGTGCCGTTGCCGATGGCGATCAGGTCCACCGCGTGCTTGGCGCACAGGGCGGCCAGGATCGCCAGGGTCTGGTCCCACTTGTTGTGCGGCACATGCGGATACACCGTGGCGTGGTCCAACAGTTTGCCGGTGGCGTCGACCACGGCGACCTTGCAGCCGGTACGCAGGCCCGGGTCGAGGCCCAGGGTCGCGCGCGGGCCGGCCGGGGCGGCCAGCAGCAGGTCGTGCAGGTTGTGGGCGAACACGTTGATCGCCTCGGTTTCGGCGCCGTCGCGCAATTCGCCGAGCAGGTCGGTTTCCAGGTGGGTGTAGAGCTTGACCTTCCAGGTCCAGCGCACCACTTCGCCGAGCCACTTGTCCGCAGGACGGTTCTGATTCTGGATGCCGAATTGTTGACCGATCATGCCCTCGCACGGGTGCATGGTGCCTGGCAATTCGTCGCCGACCTTCAGCGCGGAGCTGAGAATGCCTTCGTTGCGGCCACGGAAAATTGCCAGTGCGCGGTGGGACGGCATGCTCTTGAGCGGCTCGTCGTGTTCGAAGTAATCGCGGAACTTGGCGCCTTCTTCCTCTTTGCCGGCGATGACGCGGGCGCTGAGGATGGCTTCCTGCTTCAGGTAGCTGCGCAGCTTTTCCAGCAGGCTGGCGTCTTCGGCGAAGCGTTCCATGAGGATGTACTTGGCACCTTCGAGGGCGGCCTTGACGTCGGCGACGCCTTTTTCTGCATCAATGAAGCGGGCGGCTTCAACTTCCGGGGCCAGCGACGGGTCGTTGAACAGACCGTCGGCCAGCTCGCCCAGGCCGGCTTCCAGGGCGATCTGGCCCTTGGTGCGACGCTTCTGTTTGTACGGCAGGTAGAGGTCTTCGAGGCGGGTCTTGGTGTCGGCGAGCTTGATGTCGCGCTCGAGTTGTGGGGTCAACTTGCCCTGTTCCTCGATGCTGGCGAGGATGCTGATGCGCCGTTCGTCGAGTTCTCGCAGGTAGCGCAGGCGCTCTTCCAGGTGACGCAGTTGGGTGTCGTCGAGGCTGCCGGTCACTTCTTTACGGTAACGGGCGATGAAGGGCACCGTGGAGCCTTCATCCAGTAGAGCGACGGCCGCTTCGACCTGTTGTGGGCGTACACCGAGTTCCTCGGCGATGCGGCTGTTGATGCTGTCCATAAAACCACCTGAAATTCTGAAAAGCAGCTCGCAGGCCCGGAAAACAAGGCCCTGGGAGGCTGGTTGAGCGGCCCGACTGGCGCCGCTGCCTGGGTCAAGAGGCAGCCTATTGACCCTCGAAATCGAAAAATTCGCGACAAGCGGGTGAAAAAAGCCTCGGCAGCAAACGGTAACGATCTGACGTTGCCCTGCACGGCGGCGGCGCATTATAACCAGCGTTCTGTCCTTGGGGGGGATTGCGCCAACGGTTGTAGGGCGCGGGTTCGCTGGCGGTAGAGGAAAAATCTGCTAACAATGCACACGGTGCGTATAACGGCAGCTAGGCCATAATGCGCGCCGAGATAAGAGGAGCATCCAATGAGCAGCACTGCACAAACTGCTGAAGGCGAAAAAATTCTCATCGTTGATGACGATCCGGGGCTGAGCAGCCTGCTGGAGCGTTTCTTCAACTCCAAGGGCTACCGTGCCCGCGCGGTGCCGAATACCGAGCAGATGGACCGCCTGCTGGGGCGCGAAGTGTTCAACCTGGTCGTACTCGACCTCATGCTGCCCGGTGAAGACGGCCTGACCGCCTGCAAGCGCCTGCGCGGAGCGAACAACCAGATTCCAATCATCATGCTCACCGCCAAGGGCGATGAGCTGAGCCGTATCAAGGGCCTGGAACTGGGCGCTGATGACTACCTGGCCAAACCCTTCAACCCTGATGAGCTGATGGCACGGGTCAAGGCCGTATTGCGTCGCCAGGCCCCGCCGGTACCGGGCGCACCGGGTAGCGAAGACGAAAGTGTCACCTTTGGCGACTACGAACTGTCGCTGGCGACCCGTGAGCTCAAGCGTGGCGATGAAGTGCACATGCTCACCACCGGCGAATTCGCCGTGCTCAAGGCCCTGGTGATGAACGCTCGCCAGCCGCTGACCCGCGACAAGTTGATGAACCTGGCCCGTGGCCGGGAATGGGATGCCCTGGAACGTTCCATCGACGTGCAGATCTCCCGTCTGCGTCGGATGATCGAGCCGGACCCGTCCAAGCCACGGTATATCCAGACGGTGTGGGGCGTAGGTTATGTGTTTGTGCCGGATGGCAACAAAACCAGTTGACCGATGATTTGCAGTTACGGGCCTCCCGGTGTCTGACTCCATGAGGGTCGACGGGATGCCCGGCGTCTGCAATTCTGCGAGCGCCGCTCGTTTCTGCAAGGTATCCAGCTGTCTTCTATGAAAACCCCGTTGTGGTTCCCCCAAAGTTTCTTCTCCCGCACCCTCTGGCTGGTGCTGATCGTCGTTCTGTTTTCCAAGGCACTCACGCTGGTTTATCTGTTGATGAACGAGGACGTGCTGGTGGATCGACAATACAGTCACGGCGTAGCCCTGACGTTGCGTGCCTATTGGGCCGCTGACCCCGAGAATCGCGAGAAAATTGCCAAGGCCGCCACTCTGGTGCGTGTGGCGGGCGCGGGTGTGCCGGAAGGTGAGCAGCATTGGCCCTACAGTGAGATCTACCAGCGCCAGATGCAGGCCGAGCTGGGTGAAGACACCGAGGTGCGGTTGCGCATGCATGTATCGCCGGCATTGTGGGTGCGTGCGCCGAGCCTGGGCGAGGACTGGTTGAAGGTGCCGTTGTATCCGCATCCGCTGCGCGGGCAGAAAATCTGGAACGTGCTGGGCTGGTTCCTGGCGATCGGGCTGCTTTCAACGGCGTCGGCGTGGATCTTTGTGCGTCAGCTCAACCAGCCGCTCAAGCGTCTAGTGTTTGCCGCCCGCCAATTGGGTCAGGGACGCAGTGTGCGCCTGCCAGTCAGCGATACGCCCAGCGAAATGACCGAGGTGTATGGCGCGTTCAACCAGATGGCGGAAGACGTCGAACAGGCTGGGCGTGAGCGCGAGCTGATGCTGGCGGGGGTGTCCCACGACTTGCGCACACCGTTGACGCGATTGCGCCTGTCGCTGGAGTTGATGGGCAACCATACGGATCTCACCGATGACATGGTCCGCGACATTGAGGACATGGACGCGATTCTCGACCAGTTCCTGGCGTTTATCCGCGATGGCCGTGATGAGGTGGTGGAGGAAGTCGACCTGACGGACCTGGTGCGTGAGGTGGTCGCTCCCTATAACCAGAACGGCGAACAGGTGCGCATGCGTCTGGAGCCGATCCAGCCGTTTGCGTTGCGTCGGGTGTCGATGAAGCGCCTGTTGAACAACCTGATTGGCAACGCCTTGCACCACGCCGGTTCCGATGTGGAAGTGGCGGCGTATGTGTCTGGCGACAGTGCAGCGCCCTATGTGGTGCTGAGCGTGATGGACCGGGGGGCAGGCATCGACCCGGATGAGTTGGAAGGTATCTTCAACCCCTTCACCCGTGGCGACCGTGCCCGGGGTGGCAAGGGCACTGGCCTTGGGTTGGCGATTGTGCGGCGGATTGCCTCGATGCATGGGGGCAATGTTGAGTTGCGCAACCGCGAAGAGGGTGGCCTGGAGGCGCGGGTGCGCTTGCCGCTTGGGCTGATGTTGCCTCGCGACGCGGTCTAAGCACCGACACAGGTCAAATGTGGGAGCGGGCTTGCCCGCGAATGCAGGGGGTCAGTCGATACATATTTGACTGATCCACCGCTTTCGCGAGCAAGCCCGCTCCCACACTGGTTTGTGGCGGTTGATCAGCCCTTGCCCTTGGTCCTGGTCATATTTGGCCCACCATTCTTCTCCAGATGTTGAATGATGATCCCCGCGACATCCTTCCCGGTGGTGGTCTCAATGCCTTCCAGGCCCGGCGACGAATTCACCTCCATCACCAGTGGCCCATGGTTGGAGCGCAAGATATCCACACCCGCCACGGCCAACCCCATGACCTTGGCCGCCCGCAGTGCGGTCATGCGTTCTTCCGGGGTAATCTTGATCAGGCTGGCGCTACCGCCACGGTGCAGGTTGGAGCGGAACTCCCCCGGCTTGGCTTGGCGCTTCATCGCCGCAATCACCTTGTCGCCCACCACGAAGCAGCGGATATCCGCACCACCAGCCTCCTTGATGTATTCCTGCACCATGATGTTCTGCTTGAGGCCCATGAACGCCTCGATCACGGATTCGGCCGCCGTCGCGGTTTCGCACAGCACCACGCCGATACCCTGGGTGCCTTCCAGCACTTTGATCACCAGCGGCGCGCCATTGACCATGTCGATCAGGTCAGGGATGTCGTCGGGGGAGTGGGCGAAGCCAGTCACCGGTAGGCCGATACCTCGGCGCGACAGCAGCTGCAGGGAGCGCAGCTTATCCCGCGAGCGGGCAATGGCTACCGATTCGTTGAGGGGAAACACCCCCATCATTTCAAACTGGCGTAACACCGCGCAGCCATAAAACGTCACCGAAGCGCCAATACGCGGGATGACGGCATCAAACCCCTCCAGCGGCTTGCCCCGGTAGTGGATCTGCGGCTTGTGGCTGGCGATGTTCATATAGGCACGCAACGTGTCGATCACCACCATTTCGTGGCCACGTTCGGTGCCGGCCTCAACCAGGCGGCGGGTGGAATACAGACGCGGGTTTCGCGACAGCACAGCAATCTTCATGCAGCACCTGGGACAGATAGGGTAGAGACCGGGAACACCGGCTTGTCTTGAACGTACTTGATACCGGGATTGACCACCAATTGGCCGTCAATCAAGGCTTTGGAGCCCAGCAACAGGCGGTAACGCATGGCTTTGCGGCAGGCCAGGGTAAATTCCACCCGCCATACCCGATCACCCAGCGCCAACGTGGTGCTGATGACATAGCGCACCTGCGCATGGCCATTGGAGCTCTTGATGGTTTTCATCGTCACCAGGGGCGCTTCGCAGCGGCGGTGACGCAATTGCACGACGCTGCCCAAGTGCGCGGTAAAACGCACCCACTGCTCGCCGTCGCGCTCAAACGGCTCAATGTCGGTGGCGTGCAGACTTGAGGTGCTGGCACCGGTGTCGATCTTCGCGCGCAGGCCTGCCACTCCCAGATCGGGAAGTGCCACCCACTCACGCAGACCCACAACGGTCAAATGGTCAAATGTCTTCAATATGGATAACCGATCAATTCGCCCAGGCCTGAGGGGATACCTCGGCCAGGGCTTTAAATGCAGGCTTGGCGAACCAGTAGCCTTGCATCAGAAATATTCCGCAGTCGGAGAGAAAGTCCCGTTCGCCGGCACTTTCGATGCCTTCGGCGATGACAGTAACCCCCAACTGCTCACAGATTGTGACAATCCCCTGGACGATGACCTGACGAACACGATCCTGATCAACATCGCGGATCAGCGCCATGTCGAGTTTGATCAGGTCAGGTTGGAAATCAGCCAGCAGGTTCAGCCCCGAATAGCCCGCGCCGAAATCGTCGATGGCGGTCTTGAAGCCGAATTCGCGGTATTCACGCAGAATATTCGTCAAATGGCGATAGTTATCTACATGCTCGCTTTCCAGGGTTTCGAAAATCAGCCGGTTCAACGGAAAATTATGTGCGCGAGCCGCCTCCAGGGTGCTACGGATGCACAGTTCCGGGCGGTACACGGCATTGGGCATGAAGTTGATCGAAAGGTGCGTTTGCATGCCCAAGGTCGCCGCACCGGCGATCGCCTGGGTTCGGCAGCGTTGGTCGAAGCGGTAGCGGTTGCTTTCGTTGACCTGGTCCAGCACCGACAGCGCCCCTTCGCCTTGTGTGCCACGCACCAGGGCTTCGTGGGCAAAGATCGAATGGTCCCGCAGGTCTACGATAGGCTGGTAAGCGAACGCAAAATCGAACCCGAGGGGCTCGCTTTGCTGGCAACCCACACAGCGCTGGTTGGGCGAGGTGAGTGAAAGGGGAAATTCGGTCACAGCATACCTCGCGAAAACAGGGTGCTACCTGGCGTATCTTAGGTGAGCCTTGGGGTTTATGCGTCGAAGGGTTTCAACGGTAAAGTTGCGACATTTTTCAGAGCGAGGAATTCAAGTGGCTCAAAAGCAGGAAGAGGAAGAAAAGGTCCGTCTGGACAAGTGGCTGTGGGCGGCGCGTTTCTATAAAACCCGTGCCCTGGCCAAGGCCGCCATCGAAAGCGGCAAGGTGCATCATCGCGGCGAGCGCTGCAAGCCGGGCAAAGAGCCACGTGTCGGTGATGAGTTTCAGATTCGTGCAGGGTTTGATGAAAAGACGGTCGTAGTTCAGGCGCTATCCATCGTTCGTCGTGGCGCACCTGAAGCGCAAGCGTTATACGCCGAAACCGAAGCCAGCATCGCCAAGCGTGAAAACGCGGCGGCGATGCGTAAGGCCGGCGCCACGGGCATGACCACCGATGGCAAACCGAGCAAGAAACAACGCCGCGACCTGTTCAAGTTTCGCGGCAGTGGCAACGATGACTAGCCTCAATCGAACGGGCCTTTGTGGCGATCGGGCTTGCTGTGGTGAGCGGGCTTGCCCCGCGCTGGAGTGCGCAGCGCTCCCGTTTTTTGGAGCCGCTCCGCAGCCCAGCGCGAGCAAGCTCGCTCACTACAAATTATTGCGCAGGCCTGACAACGCTCATTCGCCCCACTATGGGTAAACGAGCAGCCAGCCCAAACACCGGCGCCGTCACCCGCAACAACCCACTCGATACCGTCGCCGCAAACGGTGTGTAGTATCCCCAGCCCAGCGCTAACAGCGCCAGCAACACACCGCCGATGTAATCGTCCTGCCCCCAATGCGCCCCCGCCACCAGGCGCGGCATCATGAACAGCAGCGCCAGGCCCCAGATCACCAGCACCTGGCCCGCGCGCTTGGCGAACACGGTCATGAACATCCCCCAAATCAGCAGCACCGAGGCGTGGTCCCCGGGGAAGCTCTGGCTCGAACGGTCCTTCAACTCCCAGGTCTTCTCCAGGCCTGGGAAGTAGTCACTCATCTGGATCGCCCCGCTGATCACCATGGACGGGCTATGGTGTTGCCAGCCCATGTGCGCGGCGAGTTTGGAAAACAGCATGCGGATAAACAGCAACAGCAACAGAATGCCGACAAAACCTAACAAAGCCTGGCGCACCTGCACCGCCTTGAACACCCAATCGCCGCGAATCAACAGCGTCAGCAGAATCACCCCGACCACCGCATCGAACGGTCGCAAACTCGCTACAGCCCACACGTGCAGCCATGCGGAGTTGCTCGCCAGCGGGTCGTTGAGCAGGTGAAACAGCCACTCGTCGAACATCACACACAGCATCTGGCCCGTGGGCCACAGCCAAAAACACAGCAACCCGACAGCGAGTAGATTGCAAACGGCCCATCGCCCGAGGTTCCACTTGGCTTGGAACAAACCCGGATTGTTCATAAACTGTCCCCCACGGCTTCAGAAAACTGCACCAAAACGGTGCTAAAGCGTTTAATTCTATAAACCTTGTAATCAATTTGTCATCAATTCAGATACCCAGACCTATGACTGATCTACCGGATACCGACTTCACCCAACGCTTCATCTTCGACGAGAGCGACGCCCGCGGCGAGCTGGTCTCGCTGGAGCGCAGCTATGCCGAAGTCCTCGCCAAGCACCCCTATCCGGAGCCGGTCGCGCAACTGCTCGGTGAACTGATGGCAGCGGCAGCGTTGCTGGTGGGCACCATGAAGTTCGATGGTTTGCTGATTCTGCAGGCGCGCTCCGAAGGCCCGGTGCCGATGCTGATGATCGAATGCTCCAGCGAGCGTGAAATCCGTGGCTTGGCCCGTTATGAAGCCGACCAGATTGCGCCGGATGCCACCTTGTCCGACCTGATGGCCAACGGCGTGCTGGCAATTACCGTCGATCCGACCGAAGGCCAGCGCTACCAGGGCATTGTCGATCTGGATGGCGAAACCCTGTCGGACTGCTTCACCAACTATTTCGTGATGTCCCAGCAGGTGGGCACCAAGTTCTGGCTTAACGCCGATGGCAAGCGCGCCCGCGGCATGCTGTTGCAGCAACTGCCGCCCGACCGCATCAAGGACGAGGATGAGCGCACCGACAGCTGGCGCAAGCTGACCGCCCTGGCCGGCACCCTCACCGCTGAAGAGCAACTGGGCCTGGATAACGAAACCATCCTGCACCGCCTGTACCACGAAGAGGCCGTGCGACTGTTTGACGCACAGGGCCTGCGCTTCAATTGCAGTTGCTCGCGTGAGCGTTCGGCCAATGCGCTGGTCAGCCTGGGCCTGGAAGATGCGCAAAACCTGGTGGTTGAGCACGGCGGCCATATCGAGATCGACTGCCAGTTCTGCAACGAGCGCTACCTGTTCGATGCGGCCGATGTAGCGCAATTGTTCGCCGGCGCAGGCATCGACACGCCTTCCGACACCCGCCACTAAAACGTTTAAGCACAGGTAAATCACCTGACAAACGCCGGATTAGCGCAGTTCTGACGGGAGGGCCCTACTCTTTTTGGGCTTTTCTGGCATAATCCGGCCCACTTTTTTCGCGGTAGTAGTGCGCAACTTTCTACTACAAAACGTTTGGAGCACTCGGCCATAGGCCGACGGGGAACCTCATGACGCAAGCCAACAACGCCGTATACACCGATCTGAGTGTTGACGATCTGGTTAAAGAAGCCCTGCAGCGTGGTGAAGGCGTGCTCGCCGATACTGGCGCGCTGGTCGTCGAAACCGGTCACCGTACTGGCCGTTCGCCGGTCGACCGTTTCATCGTTGAAGAGCCTTCCACCCAGGCTTCCATCGCCTGGGGCCCGATCAACCGCAAGTTCCCGGCCGACAAGTTCGATGCGCTGTGGGCTCGCGTCGAGGCATTCAACAACGCGCAAGAGCATTTCGTTTCCCACGTTCACGTAGGGGCTGCCGAAGACCACTACCTGGCTGTGAAAATGACCACCCAGACGGCCTGGCAGAACCTGTTCGGTCGGTGCCTGTTCATCAACCCGGCCCAGTACAACCCGGCCGGTCGTGAAGAGTGGCAAGTGCTCAACGTGGCCAACTTCGAATGCGTGCCAGAGCGTGACGGCACCAACTCCGACGGTTGCGTGATCCTCAATTTCGCCCAGAAAAAAGTCCTGATCGCCGGCATGCGCTACGCCGGTGAAATGAAAAAAGCCATGTTCTCGGTGCAGAACTTCCTGCTGCCGGCTTCCGACGTACTGCCGATGCACTGCGCCGCCAACATTGGCGAAGCAGGCGACGTGACCCTGTTCTTCGGTCTGTCGGGCACCGGCAAGACCACCCTGTCCGCCGACGAAAGCCGTTACCTGATCGGTGACGACGAACACGGCTGGGGCGAAGGCGTGGTGTTCAACATCGAAGGTGGTTGCTATGCCAAGTGCATCGACCTGTCCGAGAAGAACGAGCCGGTCATCTGGAAAGCCATCAAGCACGGCGCCGTGCTGGAAAACGTGGTGATCGACGACGCCAAGCACGCCGACTACACCAACGTCAGCCTGACCCAGAACAGCCGCGCCGCCTACCCGCTGGAGCACGTTGCCAAGCGTTCCGAGAAGAACCTGGGCGGCGAGCCAAACGCGGTGATCTTCCTGACCTGCGACCTGACCGGCGTACTGCCACCGGTGTCGATCCTCAGCGAAGAACAGGCGGCCTACCACTTCCTGTCCGGCTACACCGCGCTGGTGGGTTCGACTGAAATGGGTTCCGGCGGCGGTATCAAGTCGACCTTCTCCACCTGCTTCGGCGCACCGTTCTTCCCGCGCCCGGCTGGCGAATACGCTGAACTGCTGATCAAGCGTATCCGTGGCTTCGGCTCCAAGGTCTACCTGGTCAACACCGGCTGGACCGGCGGCGGCTACGGCGTCGGCAAGCGCTTCAACATCCCGACCACTCGCGGCGTGATTGCAGCGATCCAGAGCGGCGCGTTGGTCGGTGCTGAAACCGAGCACCTCGACACCATCAACCTCGACGTGCCATTGGCCGTACCGGGCGTTGAAACCAGCCTGTTGAACCCACGTAACACCTGGGCCGACAAGGCTGCCTACGACGAAGCGGCGAAGGCGCTGGCCGGTCTGTTCATCGAGAACTTCAAGAAGTTTGAAGTGAGCGATGCGATCAAGGCGGCAGGTCCTAAGTTGTAAGATTCAGTCGTTGTGAAAAAGCCGCCTCTTGTGAGGCGGCTTTTTGTGTGCGGTTTAGTCGGCGATATGTAAAACCACCGCGCCGGCCAGTACCAGTCCAACCCCCAGCACCTGCACCGCCGACAACCGTTCCTTGAAAAAAACGAACCCCAGGATCGCCGCAATCCCGCCTGACAACGTACTGATCACCGTCACCACCGACACCGAACCCGCCATTGCCCCCCACGAAAACGCCGAGAACCCGCCGAGGTTCATCAAGCTTGCCCCGGTCAGCGTCGCGCAGTTTTTCAGCGGTGGGATCTTCAGGCCGTCCTTGATCTTCAGCACCATCACCACCAGTACGCACAAACCCACCAGGTAACCCAGCCACAGCATGGTGATCGGCCCCAGCGCCGGCAGTGCGTAGCGGCCTTGTAGCCAGAAGCTGGTGCCATACAGCAGGGCGGCGAGCATGGCGTAGGCGATCGACTGGCTAGGGTTGTTGTGGGGGGCGCCGTTGTCCTTATGGATGCTGGAGAGGATCACGCCGATTACACACACGGCGATGCAGCCCAGTTGCGTCGGGCTGATGTATTCACCGCTGGCCCAGGACAGAAGTGTGGTCACCACGCCGTAGGAGGTCACCAGCGGCGCGACGATGGCGGCTTTGCCCAGGGCGAAGGCCTTGGACAGCGCCAGGGCGCCGGAGACGGTGAACAGGGCGGCAGCGATGCCCAGCAGCCAGACGCTCAGCGCGGCGTCGAGGGCTTTGAACAGGAAGGTCGGGAGGATGACCAGCAGCAGGGTCATGATCAGGAAGCCCAGCGCCTGGCCGAAATACACCGCACGCTTAACACCCACGGCGCGGGCGTTGAGGCCCACGAGAAAATCCGTGCCGCCCCACAGCAGGGCGGCCAGCAGGCCCATAGTTACGTCCATGTAAGGTCCTTGTTGTTTTGAGCACGCTCATCGAATGTGGGAGGGGGCTTGCCTCCGAAAGCTGTTTATCAGCCTGTATATCTGTGCCTGACACACCGCTATCGGGGGCAAGCCCCCTCCCACATTTGAGTGCCGGTGTGCCTGGAATTTGTGTTCGCTCAGCTCAGGTTTTCCAGCGTCTGCGTGTCCCAGCTGTGGGTCTTGATCGCCAGGTAGAGCATGCCGATGGTCAGCGGCACTTTTTCGCCGCGCCCCTTGGCCCGACGCTTGAGAAATACATCAAACACCGGCGGGTTGAAGTAACGATAAGTGTCGTAGTCACCCAGGTCGAGCGCAAATTCCTGCTCCAGCGCTTCCATCAGTTGCTTGGCCTCACTGCCGTCACAGCCCAGGTCGAAGTTGATCGAGGTTTGCAGGCGGATCGTCTTGTGTTTTGGCAGGCCGATTTCTTCGTGCAAGAGCTGCAGGAGTTGCTGCATGACGGGGTCTTCGGGGAAGTTGGGGGCGAGGTTCATGGTGGGGGCACGCAGGAGTGGGTGAGGGGATCGGTTGCGGTGGATCTGGTATTGGTTTCGAGTGAGGAAGAGTGCCAAGCCTATCAAGAATACGAAGACAGGTAGGAAAGGCATTCTGAGGATCACCGCGACGTAGGGTAGTAGGAACGTCAAGGTGAAGCCTGTTGCAAGGAATGTGAGGGCGAAGCGCTTTCTGAGGACGGGGTCGGTGATTTGGTAGTGCAGCACCAGATAGAAAATGAAAAAAACGACGGATTGCAGGTACAGGGCCATGTGATTAAGGCTCGTCCGAGTAGACATGCATTGATAGTGTTGACCGCTGAGGACCTATGCCGCCTCTCACACTGGCATCCAGACCAATGATGATATCCCCTGCGTGATACCTGCGAAGCTTGCTGTCAATCGTATCGCGAACAAAGCCTGCCGTAGCTGCAGAGATTACAATTGCTGGTGCTGCAACCGCTCCAGAGATTATTTGCTTGATCAGTATGTTTTGGTCGTTAAACCGATCGGCTTGATTGCGCCTTAGTGGGTACGAAATTGCGATCGCCATTTCGCATGGCAAATCTCTAGCCAGCATTCTTTCGTAAAGTCTGCGTACATGATCGCGAACTTGCTGTGCTGCCGCTTTTGCTTCCAGCAAGCACAGATTGACTAAAGCCTGCTGGTTGCTACGTACAACAGTGAAGCGAATCACTGTGAATATCACACCGTGGTGGCCGATATGTTGAGTCCTTTCGATGTTCACTTGTATTTGCCGGGGCTGTTGAAAGGGCGCCAGTTTCAGTCAGAGAAAGGTGAGATTTATAGAGGGGTGGGCAGGAGTTTTAAGCAGTTTCGGAAGGAGATGTCGCGGTATTTGGAGGTTTCTTACAGGGCTTTCCGTGATTATTTGTATGGCAGTGATTTTCGGTGGTTAAAGCGTTCAGTTGTAGGAGCGAGCTTGCTCGCGAAGAACCCCAGGGCGCCGCAGTTTTCCAGGTTTACCGCGTCATCGTTGACGATCTTCGCGAGCAAGCTCGCTCCTACAAAAGGTTAGAGCTTAGGTGTATAGCTGTTGAGGTTGTAGCTGCACGTGCTGCGCTGCTTCCAGCAAATCACAGCCGTCCTGAACGAGCAGGTACAGGGCGTTAGTGATGTGGGAAATGTCTTTGAGGTCTGCGTGTTCGAAGGTCAGGCAGGAGAAGGTTTCCAGCAAGTCTGTGGCAGCGCGGATGCGTTGATGCGCGGCGGACTGGATGTCTTCGGCTTTGGCTTGTGTGTCGATGATAAGCGGATGGGTGTCGGTGAAGTTGGTGCGTAGCTGACGATAGCGGTCCATCGTTTCAGGTATTTGCATTTGAAGGTACTCGGTTTGCTGTTAAGTAACCGACATCACCGTGGCCAAACGGTGGGTGGCGGACTGTGCGCGGGTTGGCCAGCCGGAAACAGCACTCCGGCACGTCCGAAGACGTCCCCCACACAGCCGCCATAGCACTGCGATACGAGACGATAGACGTTCGAAGAGTAAGTAATGGCACTTATGTGTGCTGTTTTTCGAGTGACCAAACCCGGTCGCTGATTTGGCAGCGACGGAGCGAACCTTAGAAGTCAGTTAGTTCTCGGGCAATAAACAGATGGTTTAACTGTGCGCGGTCCGATCAGGCACCGACCGGCCTACTCACACACCGCTCAAAAATCGCCTCCAACCCCCGATAATCACAGGCCACCGCATCAATATTCGCGGGTATCCACGCCGCGTGTTTCACCAGCCACCAGTTCACGGAAAACCCGGCATTCACGATGATCTGCTCGAACAAAATCCGTTGCGCCCGGCCGTTGCCTTCGCGGAAGGGGTGGATAACGTTGAGGTCGCCATAGGCTTCGGCAATCTGCGTCACCAGCTCGGTCTGGCTCGCCCCGACATACCAGTTCGCTGCCTCCATTTGCCGGATGATCTTCGCCGCTTCCGGCGGGATGCGTTCCGGGGTGCAGAACAGGGTGTCGCCTTTCTGGATGTTGACGCTGCGCAGTTCGCCGGCCCAGTCGTAGAGGTCGTTGAACAGGACGCGGTGGATGTGTTGCAGGCGTTCGAGGTCGTAGGGTGGTGGGAAGAGGGGGAGGTTGCCTACGGCGATTTCGGATAACTCCCGCTCGGCCTGGTGCAGTCGGGTTTCATCGAGCAAATTGAGGCGGTTGCGCAGGACGCTGCTACCGGGATAGCAGTACGGATCCTGACCCACCCCGTATTTGTCGAGCATCAGCGTGGGCTGTTGCGGTACTTGGCAAGGACGGCTTCGCGGGTCGGCAAGGGTTTGTCGACGTCGGCCGGTTGCGTGTCGAACCCTTCCAGGCGCAGGCTGGCCAGGTAATTGGAACGGCGGATCTTGTGGTAATGATCCTGTTTTTGCTCAAACGTCGGTTCGCTCATGGCAGCGTACTCCTGGGTAGCAAGGCTTGATTGTAGCGCAATGCTTCAACAGGCAGGCGGGATAAAAACCACGTCACATTCTGTATAAATAATCCGCCAGCGAGCGCATTTAAGAGTATGTTTCACCGCAAAATCTTGCAGGGCGATTCCGCCCGCTACTTAAAGGGAGTTAAGCATGGGTTTGCTGCGTGTCGCTTCAGCGATGTCATTGTGTGCGGTCGCGTATTCAGTCCAGGCGGCGCAATTGCCGATTGAAGTGCTCAGTGCGGTGGTCAAGGACCAGAAGATCGCTGACGCCGAGGTGTTGCTGCAACGCAACGGTGCACAGAACGTCGTGGGCCGCACCAACGCCCAGGGCCAGGTGACCCTCACCAGCGAAGCCGCAGACGATGCCACCAATCTTCTGATCATCAAGAAGCCTGGCTACTCGAACCTGGTGGTGAAGTGCCCGTGCGCCGGCATGACGTATGCCATCAGCCCGGTGATGGAAAACCTCGACGGCCTGCGTGTGGTGCTGACCTGGGGCAAGACCCCGGAAGACCTCGACTCCCATATGATCTTCCCGGGCAACAATATCTATTTCGAGAACAAGACGGGCACCGACGCCGAACTGGACGTGGATGACGTCGACAGCTACGGCCCGGAAACCATCACCCTGCAGAAAAAACACTACGGCGAAAGCTACGTGTATGCAGTGCATGACTTCACCAACGGCGGCAATCCCGGTTCACGCCAGCTGTCCAACAGCGAAGCCAAGGTGTTCGTGTACATGGGCCAATCGCTGGTGCGCACCTACTACGTGCCAAAAAACCGCAGCGGCAACCTGTGGACCGTGTTCCGCATGACCGGCAGCGGCGACTTCCAGGACATCAACACCTTCAGTGGCGTGACGGTGAACGCGGCGAATGTACTCAACGAAGTCAAACCGTTGCTGGATGACAGCGTGGCTGTTACCGCCGTTGCGGTCAGCTCTTCTGCACAAGCCGATGCGAAACGTCTGAACGTGCAAGGTGAAGCGGCCTACCAGGCCGCCAAGCTGGACCAGGCTATCGATCTGTTCCGCCAGGCTATCGAGCTGGACAACGGTTTCGGCAAGGCCTACGGCAACCTGGGCCTGGCGTATCAGAAGGCCGGCAACACCGCCGAGTCGATCTGGGCCAACCGCAAGGCTATCGCCCTTGCCACCGGCGCGAACGCTGCGACGGTGCGAGCGGGCGCCTACTACAACATTGCGCGGATCTACGAAGCGGCGGGGCAGTTCCCGGATGCGTTGCGTCACTACCAGTTGGCCAAGGAACAGAAGGCCAACCCGGTGTATGACACGGCGATCGAGCGGGTGCAGAACCGCTGATTCCGCCCTGATAAAGCACTAAAATTGTGGGAGGGGGCAGGTCCTCTCCCACATCGGGTTTGTATCCTTCCTGTTCCTCCCTCGGATTATTCTCACTTCGGCCCTAGGCCATCCTTCACCCTGTGTATCATCCTGTCTCTTTTTTCCATGCGACCTTTCTCGATTCGCCGAGATTCCCGGGCTATGTTTTTGAGCCAACTCAGCGGTCAATGGAGTGACAGCCTATGCACGACACCCTCCAACAGGTCTTTGGTTATCCACAGTTTCGCCTGGGCCAGGAAGAAACGGTCAGCGCCATATTGGCGGGGCGTTCGGCGGCGGCTATTTTCCCTACCGGGTCGGGCAAGTCCCTGTGTTACCAGCTGTCGGCGGTGCTGCTGCCGCACCTGACGCTGGTGGTATCGCCGCTGTTGGCGTTGATGCAGGATCAGCTGGGTTTCCTGCAGCGCCATGGCATTTCGGCGGGCAGTATCGACTCGGCCCAGAGCCGCGATGAGGCCAATGAGGTCATGGCCCGTGCGCGGTCGGGCGAACTCAAGATCCTGATGATTTCGGTGGAGCGCTTGAAGAACGAGCGCTTCCGTAACTTCCTGCAAAGTGTGCGGATCTCGTTGTTGGTGGTGGACGAGGCCCACTGTATTTCCGAATGGGGCCACAACTTCCGTCCGGACTACCTTAAGCTGCCGGACTACCAGCGTCAGTTCAATATCCCACAAGCACTGTTGCTGACGGCGACAGCCACGCCCAAGGTGATTGCCGACATGCAGGCCAAGTTCGCCATTGCCCCGGGCGATGTGGTCACCACGGGCTTCTACCGGCCCAACCTCAACCTGCTGGTGGAGCCGGTCAGCGGTGCAGACAAGCGTCGCCGGCTGGTGCAGTGGATGAGTGAGCGCGTCGGCCAGCCGAGCATTGTCTACGTCACCTTGCAAAAAACCGCCGAGCAGATTGCCGAGCACCTGAATCGCAACGGCATCCAGGCCGAGGCCTATCACGCCGGTTTGCCCCACGATAAACGCGAGGGCATCCAGCAGCGCTTCATGGGTGGGCGCTCCAATTGCATCGTCGCCACCATCGCGTTCGGCATGGGTATCGACAAGAGTGATATCCGCAACGTGGTGCACTTTGACCTGCCCAAATCCATCGAGAACTACAGCCAGGAGATTGGCCGGGCCGGGCGTGATGGGCAGCCGTCAGACTGCCTGGTACTGGCCAATCGCGACAGCCTCAACGTGCTGGAAAACTTCGTGTACGGCGATACGCCGGAGCAGGAAGGAATCCAGCGGGTGCTGGAAGAGTTGCAGGCCTCGCGGGGCGATGGGCAGTGGGAGTTTTTGCTCAGGTCCTTGTCGGACCACAGCAATATCCGCGAGCTACCGTTAAAGACGCTTTTGGTGCAGTTGGAGCTCAAAGGCGTGATCGCGCCGCGTTACGCGTTTTACGCTGAGTACCGTTTCAAATACCTGATCGAGCCTGAGGTTCTGCTGGCGCGATTTTCCGGTGAGAGGCAGCAGTTTGTTGCAGCGATCATCCAGGTGTGCAAACGGGCGAAGACCTGGGCTACGGTGGATTTCGATGCACTGTATCAACAGCACAATGCCGAGCGCGGACGGGTGGTGAAGGCGCTGGATTACTTCCAGGAGCAGGGCCTGATCGAGCTGGAAAGCAAGCAGATGACTGAGGTCTACAGCCTGCTGGAGACCGATTTCGATCCACAGGTATTGAGCGCTGAGTTATACACAGGCTTCAAGCAGCACGAGGTGGGAGAAGTCGCGCGGATTCACGCGATGCTCGATCTGTTCGCCACCGAATACTGCCTGGGGCAGCGACTGGCGAAGTATTTTGGCGATGAAAACGCGCCGCAGCGCTGTGGGCATTGCTCAGTGTGCCATGGCCATGTTGCGCATCTACCGCCGCCGCCGGGCTTGCCGCCACTTGTGGATAAGAACTTCATGGGGCTGTGCGGTGATTTTATCCACAGGCATCATGAACACACCGGCCAACTGCCAGGGGCGGAACGCCTGACGCGTTTCTTTGGGGGCATCAGCGTGCCGCTGTTCACCAGGTTGAAGGCGCGGGGTATTCCGGGTTTTGCCGTGCTGGAAGACTATCCGTATGCCGAGGTGCGCGAATGGGCCCAGGCCCATTTGAATGATCTGTAACTCACTTTCACGAGATGACCCGATGCCTGACACCGTACCGCAACGCGCCGATTACCCTCACTTCCAGCCGATCATTACGCGCTGGCACGACAACGATGTGTATGGCCATGTGAACAACGTGACCTACTACAGCTTCTTTGACACGGCAGTGAATACCTACCTGATCGAGCAAGGTGGTTTGGATATTCATGACGGCGACGTGGTGGGGTTTGTGGTGAGTTCGGCGTGCGACTATTTTGCGTCGATCGCCTTTCCCGAGCGCATTGAAATCGGCCTGCGGGTAGGCAAGTTGGGCAACAGCTCAGTGCAGTACGAGTTGGCGGTGTTCAAGGCGGGCGAAGAAGACGCCTGTGCGGCGGGGCGGTTTGTGCATGTGTTTGTGGATCGCGGGTCGAACCAGCCGGTGACGATTCCAGCGCGGTTGCGCGAGGCGTTGCAGCGGTTGATCACGCTGTAGGAGCCGGCAAGCCGGCTCCATATTCAGCAACAATCAGTCGCGGTAGTGGTGCTTGTTCTTGCGATGGCCATAGGCATGACCGCGCCCACGGTGGTCGTCGCGGTCATAACGACGGTGATCACGCCCACGGCTGCGACGGTCGTCGTCATCGCTCTTGTTGCCCATGTAGTTGCCCAGCGCGCCACCGGCACCACCGCCAGCCGCTGAGCCGATCAGTGCGCCGGTGCTGCCGCCGACACTGCGGCCTACAACGTTGCCGCCGGCGGCGCCCAATGCACCACCAATGGCGGCTTCGCCACGGCTGCGCTTGTCGGCGCCCACCGCACTACCGCCCGCGCCACCCAAGGCTGCGCCGATGGTCGAACCGGTGTTGCCGCCTAGCTGCTGGCCAACGACCGAACCCAGAACCCCGCCCAATGCGCCGCCCACACCGGCTTCGGTGGTGCCACCGGCCATGGCTGCGCCACTGACCAGGCCAAGGGACAACAAGAGAATCGAGGAGAACTTCATTAGGGAGACCTCAAGAGGATGACGGCGCGATCCTGAGGCTGTATCTGAATTGTGACAATAGAAATCCGACCAGTAGCACGAGTTGTACACAATTCCATAACTTATTGTTTTTGCTGGGGAACTTAAGTCAAATTCGTGAGTCTTTAGCTACTTCGGAACGGCCGCTTTTATGCAAAAGCGGCCTTTTTTGTGCCCGGAATTCCTTTGGCGGGGTAATTCCCTGTGGCGAGCCCGCTCGCCACAACCGAAGCAAACCGACGGATTTGTGTCAGGCCGAACGCGCCATGATCAAGCCGTTGTCACTCGCCGCTTCCAATCGGATCGCCACGAACTTCGACGTCGGCGTATGGCTGCCATCCCCGGTGCTTTCCAGCGGCACCAGCGGGTTCACTTCCGGGTAGTAAGCCGCAGCCTGCCCCGCTGGAATATCAAATGCCAGCAAGGTGAAACCCTTCACGCGACGCTCACGGCCGTCCTCCCACAACGACACGATGTCGGCCTTCTGCCCTGGCTTGAAGCCCAGGCGGATGATGTCGGCTTCGTTGACGAACAGCACGTCACGCTGGCCCTTGACCCCACGGTAGCGGTCGTCCAGGCCATAGATGGTGGTGTTGTACTGATCGTGGGAGCGCATCGACTGCATGATCAGGTCCGGTACGCGGCCGGTCGCGTGGGTGCGTTCGTGGATCAGGTCCTTGGGCAGGATGTTCGGGCGGAAGTTGGCGCGGCCCGACGGGGTGTTCCAGCGGCGCGCGCCCGCGGAGTTGCCCAGGTAGAAACCGCCCGGATGCTTGATCTTCTCGTTGAAGTCCTTGAAGCCGGGAATGGTGTCGGCAATCAGGTCGCGGATGCGGCTGTAGTCGGCCACCAGCCAGTTCCAGTCCACCGGCTTGCTGCCCAGGGTCGCGGCAGCGATACCGGCCAGGATCGCCGGTTCGGACTTCATGAATTTCGACAGCGGCTGCAGCTGGCCATTGGAGCCGTGGACCATGCTGAATGAGTCTTCCACCGTCACCGCTTGCGGGCCTTCGGCCTGGATGTCGATGTCGGTACGGCCCAGGCACGGCAGGATCAGTGCATCTTTGCCGTGCATCAAATGGCTGCGGTTGAGCTTGGTGCTGATCTGCACGGTCAGGTCGCAATTGCGCAGGGCTTCGAAGGTGCGTGGGCTGTCTGGCGTAGCTTGGGCGAAGTTGCCGCCCAGGCCGATAAACACCTTGGAGCGGCCTTCGAGCATGGCGTGGATGGCTTCCACCACGTTGTGCCCGTTTTCACGCGGCACCTGGAATTGGAAGCGACGCTCCAGGGCGTCGAGGAATGCCACCGGTGGGCGTTCGTTGATGCCCATGGTGCGGTCGCCTTGCACGTTGCTGTGGCCACGCACCGGGCACAGGCCTGCGCCTGGGCGGCCAATATTGCCGCGTAGCAGCATCAGGTTGGCGATTTCCTGGATGGTCGGCACCGAGTGGCGGTGCTGGGTGATGCCCATCGCCCAGCACATGATCACGTTCTTGCCTTTGGCGTACATGCGCGCCGCTTGCTCGATCTCGATCAGGGTCAGGCCGGACTGTTCGACGATCTCATCCCAGGAGGTGTCGTCGATCTTGCCCAGGTAATCCAGTACGTTGGCGGTGTGTTCGTTGAGGAAGTCGTGGTCGAACACGGCCTCCTTGCCTTCAGCCTGGGCCTGACGTTCCCACAGCAGCAGGAACTTGGCCATGCCGCGCAGGATGGCCATGTCGCCACCCAGCGCCGGGCGGAAGTAGGCGGTGTTGGTCGGCTTGTCGCCGTTGGTGAGCATTTCCAGCGGGTGTTGCGGGTGCTGGAAGCGTTCCAGGCCGCGCTCTTTGAGTGGATTGATGCACACCACCTGGGCGCCGCGTTTAACCGCTTCGCGCAGCGGTTCGAGCATGCGCGGGTGGTTGGTGCCGGGGTTCTGGCCCCAGACGAAAATCGCATCGGCATGTTCGAAGTCATCAAAGGTCACGGTGCCTTTGCCGACGCCCACGCTTTGCGCCAGGGCAACGCCGCTGGCTTCGTGGCACATGTTCGAACAGTCCGGGAAGTTGTTGGTGCCGTAGGCGCGCACGAACAGCTGGTACAGGTAGGCTGCTTCGTTGCTGGCGCGACCCGAGGTGTAGAACTCGGCCATGTCCGGGCTGGGCAGGGCGTTGAGATGCTTGCCGACCAGGTCGAAGGCCGCTTCCCAACTGATGGGCGTGTAGCGGTCGGTTTCGGCGTCATAGCGCATCGGCTCGGTCAGGCGGCCCTGGTATTCCAGCCAATAGTCGCTCTGTTCCAGCAAGGCGGTGACGCTGTGCTTGGCGAAAAATGCACCATCCACGCGGCGCTTGGTGGCTTCCCAGTTGACCGCCTTGGCGCCGTTTTCGCAGAACTTGACCATGCCACTTTCCGGCGAGTCACCCCAGGCGCAGCCCGGACAGTCGAAGCCGCCGTTCTGGTTGGTCTTGAGCATCATGCGCAGGTTTTTCAGCGCGTTGTCGCTGGTCAGCCAGGCCTGCGCCACGCTGATCAGTGCGCCCCAGCCGCCGGCCGGGCCTTTGTAGGGCTTGTAGCGCGGGGTCGGGGTTTGGTCGGCTTGGTGATGTTGGCTCATGGCTGGTTCTCCATCGCAGGACTGTAGACCCGCGGCGCACTTTTCTGCGGCAGGTGGATGAGATTGAGGTTATGCCGGCGCGCCCATTGCAGGGCGAGGCCGGTGGGTGACGACAGGCTGACCAGGGTCTGGATACCCGCGCGCAGGACTTTCTGGATCAACTCCAGGCTGCAACGGCTGGTAACAATCGCCAGGCCGCCTTCGGTCGGAATTTTTTGGCGGATCAATGCACCGATCAATTTATCCAGGGCGTTATGCCGGCCGATGTCTTCGCGGCCCAGCAACAATTCGCCCTGGCCGTTCATAAATACGGCGGCATGCACGGCGCCGCTGTACTGGCCCAAGGGCTGGAACGCGCTGATGCGTTGGCGCAGGCCATCCAGCCACTCGGCGGGCGGCAATGGCGCGCCCGGCAACACGTCTAGGTCGGGCAGCGCTTGTTCGACCGCTTCCACGCCGCACAGGCCGCAGCCACTGGTGCCGGCCAATTGGCGGCGCTGCTGCTTGAGGTTCCAGAAGGCGCGGCTGGATATCTGCACCTGAGCGTACTGGGCAGAGCCTGATCCGCTGAGCTTTAGGTCATAAATGTCGCTAACGTCGGCGATAATGCCACTGCCGATGCTAAAGCCGACGATAAAGTCTTCCAGGTCTGTCGGCGTCACCAGCATTACCGCTTGGCTGATGTCGTTGTAGGCAATCGCCAACGCCACTTCCTCGGCCAGGGCTGTGCTGGCGAATTCCGTGTGTTCGAGATTGCAATACTGGTAGCTCTGGCTGGCGGCGGGCGCTGGCGTTTCAAGAGCGGGCGCCGCGCAGACTGGGCGCTTGGCGTTCATGGGGCAGTACCACCGGCGGATTGATCAGTGTTTAGACTAGGCGCGACAAAGCGTCGCGTCTAATTGCCAGTACTGATCTACCGATAGATGACGTCGATCAAGGCTCGTTTTGCGATTTTTGATACAGCGCGAAACACGCCTCGGCCAACGCCGAGCGCGGTGCACCGCGGCGCATGATCAAGCCCAGACGAGCGAGTGTATGGGCGTCCTCGATCGGCTGCAGGCGCAGATGCTCGGTGAGTGCGTCCAGGCCACCATCCAAAGGCATCACGGCACAGCACAGGCCGCCATGCACGGCTTGCAACAACTGATGGACGGCATCGGTCTGCAACAGCGGCTGCGGGTTGAGCCCACGGCTGTGGAAGTTGTGGTCGATGGACTGACGAAAGTGCATGCCGCTGGTGAGCATGCCCAGGGGCAGTTCGATCAGGGCTTCCCAGCTCAACGGCGTGTCGCCAAAGCTGAAGAAGCGTTGGTCGTAAAGCAGGCCCATGCGGGTTTCGCCCAAGGCCAGGGAGTCGAAGCGCTCGTTGTCCAGGCGCTCCAGGTAAGACACGCCCAGGTCCAGGCGATTGCTCGCCAGTTGCTCAAGGATCTGTTCGGAGCTGAGCGCCGACAGCTCGAAGCGCAAGTTCGGGTGCTCTTTATGCAGTTGCTGCATCAACGCCAAGGGATCGAAGCTCGACAGCGGCACCACGCCCAGGCGCAATGTGCCGACGAGGTTGCCGCGACAGGCAGCCGCTTCGGCCTGCAAACCGTCATACGCCGCCAGCACCGTGCGCGCCCAGGCAAGCACGCGTTCGCCGGGGGCGGTAAAGCCCTCGAAGCGCTGGCCGCGATTGACCAAGGGCAGGTCCAGCTCTTCTTCAAGGCTGCGCAGGCGCATCGACAGGGTCGGTTGAGTGATGTGGCAACGCGCCGCCGCCTGGCCGAAGTGACGCGTCTCGTCGAGGGCGATGAGGAATTTCAGCTGCTTGATGTCCATCTTCGCTCCAGGGCTTATTCCAATGGCGGGGGGATTCTAGCGCGTTTGGGTCTTTTGCCGGGCTGGAACCCAAGTCTGTAGGACTGGTCTAGTCTTGGGCATCTGGAATTCAATTAAGAAGGAGCGCGCACTATGAGCATTTTCAGTTTTATCAAGGAAGCCGGCGAAAAGATTGTCGACCTGTTGACGCCGGGTAATGCAAACGCCAGTGAACAGTTGAAGGAGCACGTGTCCAAAGTGGGTCTGGGTAATCCGAATGTGCAGACCACCGTGGATGGCGACAAGGTGACCGTGACCGGTGAAGTCGCCACCCAGGAAGAGAAAGAGAAGATCCTGCTGGCGCTGGGCAATATTGCCGGTGTGGCTAGTGTGGATGACCAGATCACCGTAACCGGCCCGGCTGTTACTGCCGCCCGTTTCGTCGTGGTGAAAAAGGGCGACACACTCAGCGCGATTTCCCTGGCGGTGTATGGCAACGCCAACCAGTACAACAAGATCTTCGAAGCCAACAAGCCGCTGCTGTCGCACCCAGACAAAATCTACCCAGGGCAGACACTGCGTATTCCTGAGTAAAACGCAGGACGAAATGTGGGAGGGGGCTTGCCCCCGATGGTGGTGTGTCAGTCACTGAATGTGTCTCTGATGCACCGCCATCGGGGGCAAGCCCCCTCCCACATGGGTTCAGAGTCCGGCAATGAGATCCCGGTAGTCTTCGACTGCTGCAAATTCTTGTGTGTCCTTCGGCCCCTTCTTGCTGTCCGGCTCCTTCACCGCCAGCAAATGCCCCACGCCAAACGCCTGGGCGCTGCGCAGGATCGGCAAGGTGTCATCGATAAACAGACTACGTGCCGGGTCGAAGCCGATATCCGCTTGCAGGGCATCCCAGAACTGCGGGTGTTCCTTGGCGAAACCATAATCGTGGGAGCTGATCAACCGTTCGAAATACGGCGCCAGTTCAATGCGTTCCAACTTCAATGACAGCGAATCACGATGAGCGTTAGTGATCAGGATCACACGCTTGCCAGCCTGTTTGATCGCCGCGAGGAAGGTATCGGCATCCGGGCGCAGGGCGATCAGGTGAGCGGTTTCCAGCTTGAGTTCGCGTACCGGGATCTTCAGCTCAGTGCTCCAGAAATCCAGGCAATACCATTGCAACTGTCCCGCGTTACGCTCGAACAGCGGCTGCAACTCCATCTCGGCCATGGCGCGGCTCACGCCATGCAGCTCGGCGTAGCGCTGGGGCAGGTGTTCCATCCAGAAGTGGTTGTCGAAATGCAGGTCGAGCAAGGTGCCGTCCATGTCCAGCAGGACAGTGTCGATGGCGTGCCAGGGCAAAGAGGGCATGGGGCGGTCTCATGTAAGTAAAGATATCCGACACAGACAATCGGAAAAGCCACGGTATAGTAACCCGATCACGCCAAGGAGCCGCTCATGCGCCAGAAACCCACCGTCCTCGCTCGCGAAATAGTCGCCAGTAGCCGTTTGTTCCGCGTGGAGGAAGTGCAATTGCGCTTTTCCAATGGCGTTGAACGGACCTACGAACGCCTGGTGGGCCGCGGTGCCGGCTATGGTGCGGTGATGATCGTGGCGATGATCGACGCTGAGCATGCGTTGCTGGTGGAAGAATACTGCGGTGGCACCGACGAATATGAGCTGTCCTTGCCCAAGGGCTTGATCGAACCCGGCGAAGACGTGCTGGCGGCGGCCAATCGCGAACTCAAGGAAGAGGCCGGCTACGGCGCACGGCAGTTGGAGCACCTCACCGAACTGTCGCTGTCGCCTGGCTACATGAGCCAGAAAATCCAGGTGGTACTGGCCACCGACCTCTATGAAGAACGCCTGGAAGGCGATGAGCCTGAGCCGATGCGTGTGGACCGGGTCAACCTGCGTGAGCTGTCGATGCTGGCGCAAAATGAGCAATTCAGCGAAGGCCGCGCCCTGGCCGCGCTGTACCTGGTACGAGACCTGTTGACCCAGCGAGGAGCGTTTAACGCATGAGCGAACTGTTTTTAGGCCACCCGTTTATTGCCCCGGTTATCGAGCTGGCCCGTCAGGCCGGTGAAGTGATCCTGCCGTACTGGCGCGCTGACGTGGCCGTTACGTCCAAAGCCGATGATTCGCCGGTTACAGCAGCGGACTTGGCCGCTCACCACCTGATCCTGGCCGGCCTGACCGCGCTGGACCCGAGTATTCCGGTGCTGTCCGAGGAAGATGCCGATATCGACCAGAGCGTGCGCGCCGGCTGGCAGCGCTGGTGGCTGGTGGACCCGTTGGACGGCACCAAGGAGTTCATCTCCGGCAGCGAAGAATTCACCGTGAACATCGCCCTGATCGAACAGGGCCGCGTCGTGTTCGGCGTGGTCTCGATGCCCACCAATGGCCGTTGCTACTTCGGTGGCGCCGGTCTGGGGGCCTGGCGCTCCGACGTGAAGGAAGCGCCCAAGCAGATCCAGGTGCGTGAAGCGCCGGCAGCGGGCGAGTCGTTCACCGTGGTCGCGAGCCGTCGGCACACCAGCCCGGAGCAGGAGCGTTTGCTGGGCGGGCTCAGCGAAGGCCTGGGCGCGTTGAAACTGACGAATATCGGCAGTTCGCTGAAGTTCTGTCTGTTGGCCGAGGGCAGTGCAGACTGCTATCCGCGCCTGGCGCCGACTTCGCAGTGGGACACGGCTGCAGCCCAAGGCGTGCTGGAAGGCGCTGGGGGCGAGGTGTTGGAGCTGAGCGGTGAGCCGTTCAGCTACCCGGCGCGGGCATCGTTGTTGAACCCGTTCTTTCTGGCGTTGCCGGCCAAGGCCGCGTGGCGCGAGCGCTTGCTGACCCTGGCCCGATCCTAAGGCCAAAGGTGGGAGGGGCGGTGTGGCGGTCAGCGGTGCAGGACGTACTGCCCGGTAAAGGCCACTGCACGCTCCTCGCTGCCCTCATTTACAACCCATGTCTCCAGCGTCAATCGTGCCCGACCATAGCGCTTGTACGTCGCCACAAAGCGCTTCCACACCTTCTCCTCCGGTGCCTGGCACACCACCGTCGCATCCCGTGTGACCGGCAGCGGATAGCTGATCTGCCCTTCCTGAATCACGATGTGCCCGTCTTCGATGCCTGCTTCACGCAGTTGCAAGTGCAGCCAGCCCCAACCCGCCAGCACTGCACCGCAATACAGGCTGCCGCCGAACATGGTGCTCTTGTGGTTGATGTTGGCCTGCAAGGGCAGGTGAAGCTGCAATTGGCCGTGTTGCCAGTCGAGCACCTTGAGGCCCATTTCCCGGGTGAGGGGGATGTCGTGGTGCAGGATGGATTCCAGGTAACGGCTGTCGCGGTTCATGGGGGCCTCTTGGCGAGTGGGGGCGGTCATTCGTCATCGCCGCTTTGGTTGGCGAAATTCAGGCCGTGCTTGCGCAGCTTGTCGTGCAAGGTCTTGCGCGGTACGCCGAGGGCTTCAGCGAGGCTGCGCATGGAGCCGTGGGGGCGGGTCAGCTCGGCGGCGATCAGGCTTTTTTCAAACTGCTCGACCTGTTCGCTCAGGCCACCCGAGGTGGACGTCAGCACACCGGCGGCAGGGTTGTCCGGCGTTGCATCCAGTGCCAGCTCCAGCCCCAGGGCAAAGCGCTCGGCGGCGTTTTGCAATTCGCGCACATTGCCCGGCCAGCTATGGCGTAGCAGCAGCGCGCGCTGGCCGGGTTGCAGTTCGTGCAACGGCAGGCCGTGGCGGCTGCTGGCCTCATCGGCGAAATGCTGGAACAGCATCAGTGCATCCTCACCCCGTTCACGCAGTGGCGGAATACGCAGCGGCGCGACGTTGAGTCGGTAATACAAGTCGGCACGGAAGCGGCCCTGGTCGGCGGACTGGCGCAGATCTTCCTTGGTGGCGGCGATGATGCGGATATCCAGCGGGATCAGTTGATTGCCACCCAGGCGCTCCACCACACGCTCCTGCAACAGGCGCAAGAGTTTGACCTGAACATCCAGGCTCATGCTTTCGATTTCATCGAGGAACAAGGTGCCGCCGTTGGCGAACTCGAACTTGCCGATGCGGCGTTTCTGCGCGCCGGTGAAGGCACCCGGCTCGTGGCCGAACAGCTCGCTTTCGACCACCGATTCAGCCAGCGCCCCGGCGTTGATCGCCACGAACGGCCCGCTGCGGCGACTCGACAGGTCATGCAGCGCACGCGCCACCACCTCTTTGCCGGCGCCGGTTTCGCCGAGAATCAGCACATCGGCCTTGGTCGCAGCCAGGGCGCCGATCTGTTCACGCAGGCGCAGCATTTGCGGCGAATGCCCGACCAGTCGCGTGCTCAATTGCTGACGATCGCTGAGCGCCAGGCGCAGGCTGCGGTTGTCCAGTACCAGGCGGCGCAGGGCCAGCGCACGGCGCACGCTGTCGAGCAGGGCGTCGCTGGCGAAGGGTTTTTCCAGAAAATCATAGGCCCCGGCGCGCATGGCTTGCACCGCCAGCGGCACATCGCCGTGGCCGGTGATCAGCAGCACCGGCAGGTCCGGGTCCTGGCCGTGCAGTTCGGCGAGCAGCTCCAGGCCGTCCATGCCGGGCATGCGGATGTCACTGACGACCACGCCCGGCCAGTCCCGCGACAGGCGCGCCGTGAGGCCGCTGGCTTCGCCCAGGGTCAGGACTTTCAGCCCGGCCAGGTCCAGGGTCTGGCACAGGGCCTGACGCAGGTGAGGATCGTCGTCGATCAACACCACCTGAATCTGGTTATCGATACTCATACACTGCGGTCCTCGGACGGTTGCAGACTGACGCCCGGCGAGCCGGCACGCAATTTCAAGGTTAACAGCGCGCCGCCTTCCTTGTGGTTGGCAAACAGCAGTTCGCCGCCGAAGGCACGCATCAGGGTCTCACAGATCGCCAGCCCCAGGCCCAGGCCCTGGGTGCGCGTCTTGGTGGTGTAGAACGGCTCGCTGGCGCGCCCCAGGGCTTCCATGCAGAAGCCCGGGCCGTTGTCACGAATGTACAGGTTGACGCCCTGTTCGGTGGTTTCGGCACTCAGCCAGAGTCTGCGCGGCGGGCCTTTTTCGGTGAGGGCGTCGAGGGCGTTGGCCAGCAGGTTGCCCAGTACCTGGCGCAGGCGGGTTTCGCCGGCTTGTACCCACAGGGTGGCTTCCGGCAAATCGCGGATCAGTTCCACCTCCATCGACCGTCGCCGCTTGGCCAGCAACGCCAGTGCATCGTCCAGCGCCGGTTGCAGGGCCACGCTTTCGGGCGCATGGCGGTCGCGGCGGGCGAAGGCGCGCAGGTGGGCGATGATCGAGGCCATGCGCCCGGTCAGTTCGCTGATCAGCTTGAGGTTGCCGCGGGCGTCATCGGTGCGTTCATGGTCGAGCAGGATTTCGGCGTTTTCCGCGTAGCTGCGAATCGCCGCCAAGGGCTGATTGAGTTCGTGGCTGATGCTCGCCGACATGGTGCCCAGCGCCGACAGTTTGCCCGCTTGCACCAGGTCGTCCTGGGCACGTACCAGCTCCTGTTGGGCGTGTTCGCGCTCCAGCACCTCCTGTTTCAGGCGCCGGTTGAGGCCTTCCAGGTCACTGGTACGCTCGACCACCCGCGCTTCCAGCTCGCGCCGGGCCTTGGCTTCGAACGCAATGCGCTCCAGATAGTGACGGCGACGTTGCATCATCAAGCCTAACAACAACATCAACACCAACAGCGTCGCGCCGCCGACGGCAACCACAGTGCGCACCGGACGGCTGATCAACGAACGCGGCGCGAGGATCTCCACGTTCCAGCCGGTCTCGGCGATGGCCGTGGATTGACGCAGCCACGCGGTGCTGCTCAGGCTCAGCGGCTGCGGGTCGCGAGTCGGGTAGGGCTGGATAGCGATGATCGCCTGGCGTTCTTCAGCGGTCAGCGGGCGGGTCGCGCGGAATCGCCATTGCGGGCGCGAGGTCAGGATCACCACGCCGTTGTGGTCGGTGACCAGCAGTTGTTCCGGGGTGTTGCCCCACAGGCTTTCGGTGTGGTCCAGGTCGACCTTGACCACCAGCACACCGATGATCGTATCGCCGTCGCGCACGGCGGCGGCGAAGAAGTAACCGCGCTTGGCCGAGGTAGTGCCCAGGCCGAAAAACCGCCCCAGGCGCCCGGCCATGGCTTCGCTGAAATACGGACGGAACGAGAAATTGCGCCCGACAAAGCTGTCTTGTTTATCCCAATTGGACGCCGCGAGGGTCTTGCCGGTGGTGTCCATCAGGTACATCACTTCCACCCCGGCCTGGGCGGCAACCTCTTTGAGCAGCAGGTTGGCGTTGACCAGGTTGGTGCTGACGTTGGGCGCGTCCAATGCAGTGCGCAGGGCCGGCAGGTCACCCAGGATTTGCGGCAGCACTTCATAGCGGTGCAGGGTGCCGAGCAGGTTGGCGACGTACAGGTCGAGGGTCTGGCGGTTCTGGCCGGCCAGTTCGCTGCGGTAATAGCGCTCGGCCAGATGCTCCAGCGGCCACAACAGCGGTGCCAGGCACAACGCCAAGAGGGCGAGGCTGCGCCAGCGGGGTCTACGCGGGAGGGGTGGAGTCATGGGAGTCGTGCGCCTGTGGGTACAGGCGCATTATGCCTAGTGCTGCTGTGCAAGACACTCGCGCAATGCGTCTTGCCAATGTGGCTGGCTGACGTGCCACTGTTGTTGCAAGCGACTGCAATCGAGGCGTGAGTTCAGTGGGCGCTGGGCGGGTGTCGGGTAGGCGCTGGAAGGGATGGCTTCCAGCTCGGCGCAGGCTTTGCCTTGCTTGCGCAGATGCTCGCCGATGGCCTCGGCAAAACCGAACCACGAAGTTTCACCTTGGGCGGTCAGGTGATACACCCCCCATTCCCCCGCTGTGCCTGCTTGCCAGCGTTCGATCAATGCAAGCGTACTGTCGGCGATGCTGCCGGCCCAGGTTGGTGCACCGATCTGGTCGGCGACGATGCGCATCTGCGGCTTTTCCTGCAGCAGGCGTTGCATGGTCAGCAGGAAGTTCTTGCCGTGGTTGGAGTAGACCCAACTGGTGCGCAGGATCAGGTACTCGCCGCCCACGGCCGCAATCGCCTGCTCGCCGGTCAGCTTGCTCTGGCCATAGACGCCCAGTGGGTTCGGGGTGTCGGCTTCGATGTAGGGCGCCGGTTTGCTGCCGTCGAACACGTAGTCGGTGGAATAGTGGATCAGCGGGATGCCCAGGGCCTTGGCTTCCTCGGCGAGAATGCCGGGGGCGATGGCGTTGATGGCAAATGCGGCGTCTGGTTCGCTTTCGGCCTGATCGACAGCGGTGTGAGCCGCTGCGTTGATAATCAGGCTGGGGCGGTGGGCGCGCACTTGCTGGCGGATCTGCTCTGCATTGGCCAGGTCAAGCTGGTCGCGGCCCAGGACGATGAGTTCGCCCAGGCCCTGGAGGCGTTGTTGCAGTTCGCGGGAGACTTGGCCGTGTTGGCCACAGATCAGGATCTTCATGGGAACAAGTCGGCTTCCTTCAGGGGTTTACCGGCCTGGTCCTTGGCGGACAACCGGGGCGCTTCGGTCAGCTCCCAATCGATGGCCAGCGTCGGGTCATTCCACAGGATGCTGCGTTCGGCGCTGGGCTGGTAGTAATCGGTGGTTTTGTACAGGAACTCGGCGTGATCGCTCAGTACCACGAACCCATGGGCGAAACCTTCCGGCACCCACAGCTGGCGATTGTTCTGTGCTGACAGCCGCACGCCGACCCACTGGCCAAAGTTCGGCGAGCTGCGGCGGATGTCCACGGCCACGTCCAACACTTCCCCGGCGATGACGCGCACCAGTTTGCCCTGGGTGTGTTCGAGCTGGTAGTGCAGGCCCCGCAGCACGCCTTTTTGCGAGCGCGAGTGATTGTCCTGCACGAAGTCACGCTTGAGCCCGGTGGCCGCTTCAAAGGCGCGGGCGTTGAAACTTTCGTAGAAAAAGCCGCGTTCATCGCCGAACACTTTGGGTTCGAGGATCAGCACGCCGGGCAAAGTGGTTTCAACGACGTTCACTGGTTCTCTCCGGCCAGCGAGTACAGGTACTGGCCATAGCCGGTCTTGCCGAAGTACTTGGCACGTTCCAGCAGGTGGTCACGGTCGATCCAGCCATTTTCGTAGGCGATTTCTTCCAGGCAGGCCACTTTCAAGCCTTGGCGGTGTTCAATGGTCTGCACGTACTGCGAGGCTTCCAGCAAGCTGTCGTGCGTCCCCGTATCCAGCCAGGCAAAGCCACGGCCGAAGCGCTCTACCTGCAGGTCGCCGCGCTTGAGGTAGGCGTTGTTGACGTCGGTAATCTCAAGCTCCCCTCGAGGCGAAGGCTTGACTGCCTTGGCGATCTTGATCACGTCGTTGTCGTAGAAGTACAGGCCGGTCACTGCGTAGCTGGACTTGGGCTTCGCAGGTTTTTCTTCGATGGACAGGGCACGGCCTTCGCTGTCGAAGTCGATCACGCCGAAGCGCTCCGGGTCCTTGACCCAGTAGCCGAAGACAGTAGCGCCCGTCGGCCGCTTGGCGGCGCCGAGCAATTGCTCGCCGAAGTGCTGACCATGGAAGATGTTGTCACCCAGGATCAGGCACACAGGGTCATCGCCGATGAATTCCTCGCCAATGATGAAGGCCTGGGCCAGGCCATCCGGGGTTGGCTGTTCGGCATAACTGAAACGTACGCCAAACTGGCTGCCATCGCCCAGCAGGTTGCGATACTGCGGCAAGTCCACCGGTGTGGATATCACCAGAATCTCTTTGATCCCCGCCAGCATCAGTACCGAGATCGGGTAGTAGATCATCGGCTTGTCATACACCGGCAGCAGTTGCTTGGACACGCCCAGGGTAATGGGGTGCAAACGCGTGCCGGAGCCGCCGGCCAATACGATTCCCTTCATCATGCAATCAGATCCTTAAGGTCGGTGTTGCCCAAACGTTCACCCTGGTAACTGCCGTCCTGGACCCTGCGGCACCATTCCAGGTTATCCAGGTACCACTGCACGGTTTTGCGCAGCCCTGTTTCAAAGGTTTCTTCGGGGGTCCAACCCAGCTCTCGCTCGATCTTGCCTGCATCGATGGCATAGCGCTGGTCGTGGCCCGGGCGATCCTTCACGAAGGTAATCAGGTCGGTGAACTGCTCGACACCAGCCGGGCGCTGTGGCGCCAGTTCTTCGAGCAGGGCGCAGATACCACGCACCACGTCGATATTCTTCTGCTCGTTGTGTCCGCCGATGTTGTAGGTCTCGCCGACCACACCTTCGGTGACCACTTTGAGCAATGCGCGGGCATGGTCTTCGACGAACAGCCAGTCGCGCACCTGCAAACCATCACCGTAGACCGGCAGCGGCTTGCCCGCGAGGGCATTGAGTATCACCAGCGGGATCAGCTTCTCGGGGAAGTGGAATGGCCCGTAGTTGTTCGAGCAGTTGGTCAGCAGCACCGGCAAGCCGTAGGTGCGCTGCCAGGCGCGGACCAGGTGATCGGACGCCGCCTTGCTGGCCGAATACGGTGAGCTGGGTGCATAGGGTGTGGTTTCAGTGAACAGGTCGTCCACGCCATGCAGGTCGCCGTACACCTCATCGGTGGAGATGTGATGGAAGCGGAACGCGCGCTTGGCGGGCTCGTCGAGCGTCTGCCAATAGGCGCGGGTGGCTTCCAGCAAGCTGTAGGTGCCCACGATATTGGTCTGAATGAAGTCCGACGGGCCATCGATCGAGCGGTCTACATGGGACTCGGCCGCCAGGTGCATGATCGCCTGGGGCTCAAAGCGCTTCAGTACGGCACTGACAGTGGCCTGGTCGACAATATCGGCCTGGACGAACTCGTAGCGGCTGTTGGACGCGATGCTGGTCAGCGATTCCAGGTTGCCGGCATACGTGAGTTTGTCCAGGTTGAGCACTTCGTGCTCGGTGTGTTGAATCAGGTGGCGGATTAAGGCAGAGCCAATAAAACCGGCGCCACCGGTGATGAGAATGCGCATGTCAGAGGGCCTTTTCCTTAGACGGACATTAAGCGAATGGAGCATAGCTTGAGTTGTGACGCCGAGCGGTGCAAGCGTGGTTTGCGCAGGGGGTTGCGTAAGCCCCCTGAACAATGGCGATATACACCCCTAAAAACCGAGGCCACCCCCATGTTGCTCGCCACCCTGATCCATCGCGCCAGTCTACCCTGCCCGCAAGTCAGCCCCGATCAGGCGGCTCGATTGCTTGAGCAGTATTACGGCCTTAGTGGCACGTTGCGATCGCTGGGCAGCCAGCAAGACCTTAACTACAAAGTCGACAGTGCCCGTGGCCGGTTCGTTCTGAAAATCTGCCGGGGCGACTACGCTGCCGTGGAACTTCAGGCCCAGCACGCGGCGCTCAACAGCCTGCAGGCGGTGCGCGTACCCAAGGTCATCAAGGCCCTGACAGGTGAGGAACTGCTGACCCTGACCCTCGACGGCCAAACCCTGCATGTGCGGGTGCTGGACTATATCGACGGCCAGCCGTTGACCTATCTGCCCCACTTGGGGCGCAGGGTGATCGCAAGCTTTGGCGACCTTTGCGGTCGGATGAGCCAGGCGCTGGCGTCGTTTGAACATCCGGGCCTGGAGCGTACGTTGCAATGGGACCCGCGCCATGCCCTGGAATTGATCAGGCATCTGCTGGCAACCCTGGAAGATTTGCCTCACCGCCAAGCGCTGGAACAAGTGGCTGAGCAGGTCCAGGACCGTATGCGTCCCCTGGCCGACCACCTGCCGTGGCAAGCCGTGCACATGGATATCACCGACGACAATGTGGTGTGGCAGCGTGATGCGCAACGCCACTGGCAACTTCAGGGCGTGATCGATTTCGGCGACCTGGTGCGCACCTGGCGCATTGCCGATCTGTCGGTGACCTGCGCCGCGCTGCTGCACCATGCCGAGGGCGACCCCTTTGCTATCTTGCCGGCGGTCCAGGCTTGCCATGCGGTGACGCCGTTGCAGCATGAAGAATTACAGGCGCTATGGCCGCTGATCGTCGCCCGCGCGGCGGTGCTGGTCTTGAGCAGCGAGCAGCAACAACGGCTGGATCCGCATAACAGCTACCTGTTGAAAAATGCCGGGCATGAGTGGGAAATCTTCCATGTAGCGACCTCGGTGCCGTTTGAGCTGATGGAAGCGGCGATTCTCAGCAGTGTTGGTCAGGCACCCACACCCGTCGCCAGCCAAGGCTTTGCTCCTTTGTTGCCGGGGTTGGTAGGCCGCGAGTTCGCGCTGATCGACCTGGGCGTGCTCAGCCCGCATTTCGAGGCCGGCAACTGGGAGCAACCCGGCATCGATCAGCGCCTGTTGCAGGAGGCGGCGGCGGTGCATGGCTTGGCGGCGAGTCGCTATGGGCAGTACCGGTTGTCGTGTACTCGGCCCGACAGTGCGACCGAGCCGGAGACGTTCCCGTTGCACGTTGAACTGCACGTGTCGTTGGCGACTTCCGTCGAAGCGCCGTTTGCCGGTGTGGTGCGACGGGGGGCCAATGGCGAACTGCAGGTGCATAACAGCGAAGCGACCGTGCGGCTGTGGGGTGTAAAGCCGCTTTTGCAGCCGGGTGCCGCAGTGCTCAAGGGCCAGGTGATCGGTGAGGTCGAGGGGCCGCTGACGGTACAGCTTTGCCGGGCTGACTTGCCCGCACCGCTGTTCTGCGCACCGTCCCGGGCACTGGCGTGGCAAGCACTGTGCCCATCGCCGGCTGCGCTGCTGGGGCTGGCCTGCGACGCCGAGCCCGAGCTGGACCCCGAGGCCCTGCTGGCCCGGCGCGACGCCAGTTTCGCCCGTTCGCAAAAGCACTATTACGTCGACCCGCCGCGTATCGAGCGCGGCTGGCGCAACCACCTGATCGACATGCAGGGCCGCTCCTACCTGGACATGCTCAATAACGTGGCGGTACTCGGCCACGGCCACCCGCGTATGGCGGCGGTGGCGGCGCGGCAGTGGTCGTTGCTCAACACCAACTCGCGCTTTCACTATGCGGCGATTGCCGAGTTTTCCGAGCGCTTGCTGGCGCTGGCACCGGAGGGCATGGACCGGGTGTTCCTGGTCAACAGCGGCACCGAGGCCAATGACCTGGCGATCCGCCTGGCCTGGGCCTACAGCGGCGGGCGCGACATGCTCAGTGTGCTGGAGGCCTACCATGGCTGGTCGGTGGCGGCGGATGCGGTGTCCACCTCGATTGCCGACAACCCCCAGGCCTTGAGCAGCCGGCCGGACTGGGTGCACCCGGTGACGGCGCCGAATACCTATCGCGGCGAGTTTCGCGGGCAGGACAGTGCGCCCGATTACGTACGAAGTGTGGAGCACAACCTGGCGAAAATCGCTGCAAGCAAACGCCAGTTGGCCGGTTTCATCTGTGAGCCGGTGTACGGCAATGCCGGTGGTATCTCGTTGCCGCCGGGCTATTTGCAGCAGGTGTATACGCTTGTGCGTGCCCAAGGCGGCGTGTGCATCGCCGATGAAGTGCAGGTGGGCTATGGCCGCATGGGGCACTTCTTCTGGGGCTTTGAAGAGCAGGGCGTGGTGCCCGATATCATCACCATGGCCAAGGGCATGGGCAATGGCCAGCCCCTGGGGGCGGTGATTACCCGGCGTGAAATCGCCGAAGCGCTGGAGGCTGAAGGTTATTTCTTCTCGTCGTCAGGAGGCAGCCCGGTCAGTTGTCGCATCGGCATGGCCGTGTTGGATGTGATGGAGGAAGAAAAACTGTGGGAAAACGCCCAAGTGGTCGGCGGGCATTTCAAGGCTCGCCTGGAAGCTCTGATCGAGCGCCATCCATTGGTTGGCGCCGTCCACGGTTCCGGGTTTTACCTCGGCCTGGAATTGGTACGCGACCGGCAAACCCTGGAGCCCGCCACCGAAGAAACCACCTTGTTGTGTGATCGCCTGCGGGAACTGGGAATTTTCATGCAGCCCACCGGCGACTATCTGAACATCCTCAAGATCAAGCCGCCGATGGTCACGTCGAGGCGCAGCGTGGACTTCTTTGTCGACATGCTGTCGAAGGTGCTGGATGAGCAGTTGTAGTTAATCGATTGTTATCGGTTAAGTACTGTCATATTTATCGACTATGATCTTTTGTCGCTTTTAAAGCCGATTTTTATCCGTTATAAAGTCGGCATTTACCCCATTCGGAGCCCTGACCGCCATGACCACCCTGCACAGTACCCCTCGCGCCGATGGCTTCCACATGCCCGCCGAATGGGCGCCACAGACGCAAACCTGGATGATCTGGCCCGAGCGCCCGGACAACTGGCGCCTGGGCGGCAAGCCGGCGCAGGCTGCCCATGTGGCGGTGGCCAAGGCGATCGCACGTTTTGAACCGGTGACCGTTGCCGTATCCGCCGGCCAGTACGAAAATGCCCGCGCACGCCTGGATGTGCCGAATATCCGTGTGGTGGAGATGTCCAGCGATGACGCCTGGGTGCGCGACACCGGCCCGACCTTCGTGATCAACAACAGCGGCGAAGTGCGCGGCGTGAACTGGGATTTCAACGCCTGGGGCGGTTTTGACGGCGGCTTGTATGCGCCGTGGAACCGCGACTCCCAGGTTGGCGGCAAGATCCTCGAGATCGAACGCGCACCGCGCTACCGCACCGAAGGTTTTGTGCTGGAAGGCGGTTCGATCCATGTCGACGGCGAAGGCACCCTGATCACCACCGAGGAATGCCTGCTCAACCGCAATCGCAACCCGCACCTGGGCCGGGCCGAGATCGAGGCGGTGCTGAGCGCCAACCTGGCTGTGGATAAGATCATCTGGTTGCCGGATGGCCTGTTCAACGACGAAACTGACGGCCATGTGGATAACTTCTGCTGCTACGTGCGCCCGGGCGAAGTGTTGCTGGCCTGGACCGATGACGCGCACGACCCGAACTACGCGCGCTGCCACGCCGCCCTGGACGTGCTGCAAAGCAGCACCGACGCCCAGGGCCGCTCGTTCACAGTGCATAAAATGCCGATCCCGGGGCCGCTGTACGCCACCGAGGAAGAATGCGCCGGTGTCGACCCGGTTGACGGCTCCCAGGAGCGCAATCCGACCGTGCGCCTGGCCGGTTCCTACGTGAACTTCCTGATCGTCAACGGCGGCATCATCGCCCCAAGCTTCGACGACCCGCTGGACAGCCAGGCCAAGGCGATCCTGCAGGACCTGTTCCCGCAGCACGAAGTGGTGATGGTGCCGGGCCGCGAACTGTTACTGGGGGGCGGCAATATCCATTGCCTGACCCAACAACAGCCTGCTCCGCACAAAAATTGAGTGCAGTTGTAACAGTGCTTTAACCGGAGCCAGGGGCTATCTGGTTCGAGCGCTTACAGCAAGCCCGCGGCCCAGCAAGGTCGCGGGCTTTTTTGTGTGCGTATGCCTATAAACACGAGACATTGGCATAGCTCTTGTATCGGTGTCGTCACAGTGGCCCAAGTTAATGACTGCGCAGTTCTGTCATAAACCTTGAGTAAGTTAGCCGCTCACGCAGTAGGAGAGAGCGCTGAAATGAATGCCGATATCAACCTGATGTACACGCGCACGTTCCACCCCTTGCGGGTCAACGGCGACGCGATCCATGCGCTGGCGCTCTGGTTGAAGGAAAACGGTTCGCGACAGATCAGGCAACAGCCTGACTTGCGCAGCGTGATGAGTAAACGCTATCCGGCGGGGTTGTTCAGTGAGGATGAAGTGCACGCGTTGTGTGACCTGCTGAAAAACTAAGCAACACAGAGAACAAATGTGGGAGGGGGCTTGCCCCCGATAGCGGCGTGTCAGGCAAAAATATCAACCGACCGGTTGCCATCGGGGGCAAGCCCCTTCCTACACCTTTTGGATGTATTCGGTTTAGAAACTGTAGGTCCCAGTCACCACCACGCTGCGCGGCTCTCCCGGCTGGATCTGCGCCACGCTGGTCGCCGACGCATAGTAGTTTTTATCCGCGATATTGTTCAGCGCCGCCCTCACGTCCCATTCCTTCTGGCGGAACCCGGCCAACGCATCCCAACGGCCATAACCCGGCAGCACCACGGTGTTGAGACTGTCGGCGTAACGATCCCCCACCAGCGTCAAACCGGTTTCGGCGTACCAGCCCATTTCTGGTTTCCAGGTGATAAACAGGCTGCCGTTGCGCTTGGCCACATCACTGACGCGCTTGCCTTCAAAGCCGTTGTTGTCCTTCACCACCGTGGCGTCCTGCAGGCCGATACCGCCGCGTACGTACCAGTTGCCGACGATCTTGCCGGTGGCAGTCAGCTCCACGCCGCGTGAGCGTTGCAAACCGCTGAGCAGGGTGATGGTGCGGTCCAGCGGGTCGCTGGTGCGGCGGTTGTAGAGTTCCAGTTCGTACACCGCCAGGGTGGTGCTCAGACGGTCGTCCAGCCAGTCGCTCTTGACCCCGATTTCCTTCTGTTTGGTCAGTTCGGGGCTCAGGTCGTTGGCGCCGCTGGTGGCGCTCGGGGTGATGCCGATCAGGCCGCCGCCGGCTGGGGAGAACGTCTTGCTCCACGAGGCGTAGAACGAGTGGTTTTCCAGGGGTGTCCACACCAGGCCGATGCGCGGGCTGGCGTTATGGCTGTCGACGTCTTGCTGGAGGTTGTTGAGTTTGTTCTTGGTATCGACTTCAAAGCGGTCGTAACGCAGGCCAGCCAGGAGCTGCCATTGATCGTTCAGGCGCAGTTGGTCTTGTATATAAACCGCACGACTTTCCACTTCGGTGTGGTTGTTGCTGGATACGCTCATCCGCCCGGTGTGGCTCAGGTGGCGGTTGGGCTGGTTGAGGTTGAGGCTCGGCACGGTGTTGCCACCGTTGTAGAGCTTCGGATCGCGGCGTTGGCTGCCCATTTCGACGCCGGTGAGCAGGCGGTGTTCCAGGCCGAAGGTGCTGAAGCCGCCTTCCAGTTCGACGTTGTTGAAGAGGTTCCGCGTGGTCAGGTCTTGCTGCCAGCGCTGGCGTGTCACGCTGTTGGTCGCAGGCACGTAGGCGGTCTGGTAGGTGTTGTCGAAATCACTGTCGAGCTTGAACACGCCCAGGGTCTGGCGCAGTTGCCAGTTGTCGTTGAGCTCATAGGCCAGCTTGGAGCGCAGGGACTGGGATTTGTCGTCGATGTAGTCGCGGCTGTCGCCGTAGGTGGTGCTGCGGCTCACATCCGCCGGCCGGCCGTTGACCCCGGGAATGCCACGGTCCGGCGTGCGGTTGTAGCGGCTGTATTCGTATTGCACCAGCCAATTCAGGTCCGGCGTGAGCTGCCAGCTCATGGACGGTGCGAACAGCTGGCGATTGCCGCTGACGCCATCGCGGAAGCTGTTGTTGTCCTGGTTGCCCATGTTCAGGCGCAGGCTGATGTTATCGGTGGGGTCGGTGCTGAGGTCGGCATACAGGCTGCGCAAATCGTTGCTGCCGCCTTGGGCCTCGATACTCGACTTGTGGCCGGCGGTAGGCAGTTTGCTCACACGGTTGACGATCCCTCCCTGACCGCCTCGCCCGTAGAGTACGGCAGCTGGCCCCTTGAGCACTTCGATGCGCTCGATGTTGTGCAGGTCGCGCACGTACTGGCTGTCATCGCGGATGCCATCCAGGTAGAAATCGTTGCTCGCATCGAAACCCCGGATGCGCAGGCTGTCGAAGCGCGTGTCGGCGCCACTGCTGACGTTGGGAATGCCGCTCAACGCCTGGCCCAGGTCATTGGTGCCGTAGGCGCGCAGGCTTTCGGTCTTAACCGAGTCGATGGCCTGGGGCACATAACGCACCGGCGTAGCGGTGCGGGTGGCGGTGCTGGTTTCCTTGACGCGTGGGTCGTCTTCGTCAGCTTCGGCGCTGATCGAGGTTTCGGGCAAGGTGGTGGCCGCACAGGCAAAACCGGCAGACAGCAGAACGGAAAGCCCAAGGGTGATGGGCGTCAGGCGAGGGGCAGGCATTAAGGAATGTATCCGAATGGTTTGGGAGGAAAACTACGCGTTAATGGTAATGCTTTGCATTTGCGCGCGTTATCAATTGCCAAACGTATCGGCTTTTAAATATGTTACGGAATGTGTTTTTTGCCGTTTTGCATGCGGTTTTTTGTCGCTTTCAATGTGGTTGTAGGCCTGCGCTTAGAATTATTTCGCCTAAATACAGACGATTCGCGAAATTGACACATAGTTCCGGGCGCGACTAGGATTGCGCCCAACGCCTGTGGCTAACCGCCATGACTCATCCAATAAAAAAGGCCCGCGGCATGTTCAGTCGTCCGCGGGCCTTCTTTTTTCCGGATTCAGTCGACACCAGAAAAAGCATTACGGAGCCTGGTGTCACAGCGCGTACTCAACCAGGAATAAGGAATACAAGAAAATGTTGAAGCAACGGATGAGTCTGATCGCTCTGGGGATTTTGAGCGCATCGACAGCAATGGCAAACGACCAGGACCAGTCCAAGGGTTTTATCGAAGACAGCCACCTGAACATCGCCGCACGTAACGCCTACATCAGCCGCGACTACAAAAACGGCAAGCAAGACAAAGCCGAATGGGGCCAAGGCTTCATCGGCAAGCTGGAGTCCGGTTTCACCCAGGGCACCGTCGGTGTGGGTGTGGACGTGATCGGCCAATACGCTATCCGCCTGGACGGTGGTAAAGGTCGCGCTGGCGCGGGCGGTATCGACTTCTTCAAACCGGGTAATGGCACTGCCAACAACCCTGGCTCGGCACCACACGACCTGGCCAAAGGCGGCGCTGCCGTGAAGTTCCGCGTTTCCAACACCGTGCTCAAGTACGGTGATCAGTTCCCGGCCGTGCCTGTGCTGCAGTACGACAACTCCCGTCTGTTGTCGGAAACCTACACCGGTACCTCGATCGTTTCCAAAGAGATCGCCGGTCTGCAACTGGACGCGGGTCACTTCACCAAAGAAGCGCGCAAGAGCACGGAAGGCACCGACAGCGGTCGCCTGAAAAGCATCGACTACATCGGTGGTAGCTACAAATTTACCGAAAGCCTGTCTGCCGCGCTGTACGCCTCCGACATGCAGGACGTGCTGAAGAAGCAATACGTCAACGTCAACTACGTACTGGCCCTGCCAGAGAAGCAGTCGCTGACTTTTGACTTCAACGGCTACAAAACCAAGCTGGACAAGAGCTTCGCCCTGGAAAACCAAGGCAGTGAAGACGCGCGCGACAACAAGATCTGGAGCCTGGGCGCGACCTGGGCCGTTGGCCCGCACAGCTTCACCGTGGCTCACCAGCGCAGCACCGGCGACACCGGCTACCTGTACGGCGGCTACCGCAACGCTGGCGGCATCGGCGACGGTGGCAACACCATCCTGCTGGCTAACTCCTACTGGTCCGACTTCAACGGCAAGGACGAGCGTTCGTGGCAAGTGGGCTATGGCATCGACTTCGCCACCTTCGGCGTGCCGGGCCTGACCTACAACGTTGCCTACGTGCGTGGTACCAACATCGACGACGGTACCAACCGCGGCGACGGCACCGAGCGCGAAATCTGGAACCAGTTCAAGTACGTGGTCCAGAGCGGCCCGGCCAAAGACCTGAGCCTGCGCGCGCGCGCGTCGTGGTTGCGCGTGTCCAACAACGCCAGCAACTACAACGTAGGCGGTAACGAAATCCGTCTGTTCGCCGACTACCCGATCAACGTTTTCTAATTGATCCGGCGTCGCGCCTGAGTTTCAGGCGATAAAAAACCCCGACTGGTTCGGGGTTAATGAGATGGTCACCCCCAACACCCTGTGAGGGCTACGCTTTCACAGGGTGTTTTGTTTTCGGAGGCCATCATCATGAGCGAGTCAGCACTGATTGGGATCGATCTCGGCAAACATAATTTCCACCTTCTCGGCCAAGACAAATCAGGCCGCGAGGTGTTTCGCAAAAAGCTCTCGCGAGCGCAGATGATGCGGTTCTTCGGCAACTTGCCGAGCTGCGTCGTGGTAACGGAAGCCTGTGCCGGCTCTCACTTCATCGCCCGTCAGCTTGCGGCGATGGGGCATACGACCAAGTTGATTTCACCGCAGTTTGTCCGCCCTTTCGTCAAGGGCAACAAAAACGACTTTATCGACGCAGAGGCTATTTGCGAGGCGGCTTCTCGTCCGTCCATGCGCTTCGTCACGCCTAAAACCGAGTCTCAGCAAACCCTGTCTGTTCTGCATCGCATGCGCGAGTCGTTGGTGCATGACCGCACCAAGACAGCCAATCAGATGCACGGTTTCCTGTTGGAATTTGGCATCAGCCTGCCCAAAGGCTTAGCCATCATGAAGCGTTTGGCAGCTGTTTTGGCCGAGCATGAGCTGCCTGCGCGGCTGACAGTGCTGTTGCAACGCCTGCACGATCACTTCGTTTACCTGGATGAACGGATCAAGGAACTGGACAAAGAACTGGCTTGCCAGCTGGCCGACGATGATCTGGGGAGTCGTTTGCTTAGCATGCCGTGTGTCGGCCCGATCACCGCCAGCCTTCTGGCTGTAGAAATGGGCGATGGCAAGCAATACCGATGCAGTCGCGATTTTGCGGCTTCAGTGGGCTTGGTGCCGCGACAGTACAGCACGGGCGGCAAAGCCAATTTGTTGGGGATCAGCAAGCGAGGTGACAAGCACCTGCGACAACTGTTGGTGCAATGCTCCAGGGTTTACATGCAGCGGCTGGATCACCAGAAAGGGGCTTTGGCCGACTGGGTGCGAGCGCTGCTGCGCCGACGACACTCGAATGTGGTGGCCTGTGCCCTGGCCAACAAACTGGCGCGTATCGCTTGGGCGATAGCGGCTCATCATGCGCAATATGAAGCAGGGCCAGACGCCTTGAACGCCTGACCCTGCGGTTGTTGCAGTACCACGACTCACCCTTCAGGTTTTGCGATAGCTGAACAACGGATGACGTGAACGGCCTACCGGCCTGGCGAAGATCCTGACATAAAAATCGGCTTCAGAAGCCGACGGGTTTTTAAGGATCGTCAGGCGCGACTCTCATCGTGGCGCTGGGGCAAGCCCCAAACAGACGCCGGATAGATTTAAGCAAGCCAACCACACCACCCGTTAATCAGTATTGCAAAAATGGGGGTGACCATAGATTTTTTATGCCCGTCTGTGCAGGGCAGACTTGTTACATCGAATCACTAATGAAGTACCCGTGCCCACCTTTATCCCCTCCCGGCGCAAGCCTAAATTGGCCCCACTGCCTGCCCGTCACCCCGATGGTCGGCCACTGGAGTCTTCGCCATGCCCTTTGTCAGCCTGCGCATTACCCGTGACGGCGTTACCCCGGAGCAAAAAGCCCAGGTCATCGCCGAATTCACTGAAACCCTCGAACGGGTCCTGCACAAACGCCCGGACCTGACCCATATCGTCATCGAAGAAGTCGACACCGATAACTGGGGCTACGCCGGCATCACCACCACCGAATACCGCAAATCCCAAGCCTGAATCCCTACCGGAGCATCATCATGAAAAAAGTCGTCATCATCACCGGCGCGTCCCAAGGTATCGGCGCCGCTGTGGTCCAGGCCTACCGTGCCCTCGATTATCGCGTGGTCGCCACCTCGCGCTCGATCCAGCCGTCCACCGACCCCGACATCCTCACCGTCGCCGGCGACATCGCCGACCCGGCCACGGCCCAGCGCATCATCCGCGACACCCTGGCCACCTTCGGGCGCATCGACAGCCTGATCAACAATGCCGGCATCTTCATCGCCAAACCCTTCACCGCCTACACCCAGGAGGACTACGCCAACGTGCTCGCGGTGAACCTCAATGGTTTCTTCTACATCACCCAACTCGCCATTGCCGAAATGGAAAAACACGGCGCCGGCCACATCGTCAACGTCACCACCAGCCTGGCTGACCACGCCATTGACGGCGTGCCGTCGGTACTCGCCAACCTCACCAAAGGCGGCTTGAATTCGGCGACCAAATCCTTGGCGATTGAATACGCCAAGCGCGGGATTCGCGTGAATGCCGTGAGCCCGGGGATCATCAAGACACCGATGCACGGTGCAGAAACCCACATGGCGTTGGGGCAATTGCACCCGGTCGGGCACATGGGGGAAGTGAGTGACATCGCCCAGGCAATCGTCTACCTGGAAACCGCCGGCTTTGTGACCGGTGAGATTCTGCATGTAGACGGCGGGCAAAGCGCCGGGCATTGATACACACGTCCCGGCCTAACCCGGCCGGGCGTTGTCATCCCGTGGCGAGCGGCCGAAAAAGGCTTTGTAAGCCCGGCTGAACGCGGCCTCGGACGCGTAGCCAATCGCGAAGCCCACTTCCCCGATGCGGCCGTCCTGTTTGGCCAGCATGGTTTTTGCCAGGGTCAGCCGCCATTCATTCTGATACCGAAGCGGCGAGCGGCCGACCAAGGCGCTGAAGCGTTCGCAGAAGTTAGACCTCGACATGCCCGCCACCTCGGCCAGATTGTCGATGCGCCATTGCTTGCCTGGTGTTTCGTGAATGGCTTTCAGCACGCGCGCGATACGCGCGTCCGACAGCCCACCCAACCATCCGGAAGCGGCGCCCTGGTGCACCCAGGTGCGCAGGATGCGAATCACCACCAAGTCGATCAGGCGCGAAATCATCAACGCGCCGCCCGGTTGCGTGTCGTGGGCTTCGAGCAACATGAAATGCAGAATGCCTTCCGCCCACGCGGCGGCGTCGGCTTGCTGGATATGGATCAGCCGCGGCAGGGCGAACAGCATGGCCTGGAAGCTGCTCGCGTCGAACCAGAAGCGGCAGATGACCACGGTTGCCGGCCCATTCAGGGCGGTCAGCGTAATGCCCGTGGGGTCGTGGGGCAGCAGGATCACATCGCCTTGCTGCAGCGTCAGGGGTGGCTGATGGGCAACGTTCAGATGCAACCGACCGTGCTGGAGCACGCAGATGTGCGCGCTTTTTTCATCCAGCGTGAGGGGCTGTGCCTCCGTCAGCGTGCAGGAATAGACCCGATCACCTGTCAGGCGGATCTGCGCCAGTACCTGGGACAGCAGGTCGCCCTTGGCCAGCCCTTCCAGCTGCATTTGTGGATGAATGATCAAGTTTTCCAGGGGATTCATCATGTCGGTTCGACCCCGCCCTCACTAAGCTGACCGCCGAGATCATAGCGCGCCGGCGCCATCGGGATGAGCCTTTCCCGCGCTGACCGTTTTTGCACATCATCCAACCACATGGGAACACCACTATGTTCGGAATCTCCGCTCTCGGCTGGCTGCACACCCTCGGCAGCTTGCCGGCCATTCCACTGGCCGCCTACATGTTTATCCGGCATGGCCGCATCGTGCCGCGCTCAGTGCCGGGCGTGTTGTATTTTGTGTCGATGTTGATCGGCGGCCTCACCGTGTTCCTGGTCGCGCATCAGCCCGTCAGCAACGCCATCGGCATTATTACGATTACGCTGCTGTTGGCGGGTTATGGGGTAGGGCGCGTGGCCTGGCTGGGGCAAGCCCGGGTGTATGTGGAGACGATCTTGCTGAGCCTGACGGCTTTTTTCCTGATGGTGCCCACCGTGTCCGAGACGTTGCGTCGCGTTCCCGATGGCCACCCCTTCGTCACTGATCTGAAATCCCCGGTGCTGCTGGGCGCGCAGGCGGGCATTGCGTTGGCGCTGGTGATCGGCGTGACGGCGCAAATGGTGTTCCTGCGCAGGCAATCACGCCTCAGCACTGCCCAACACTGAAAAACCGGGCAGAAACTGCCCGCTTTCATCGCCCAACACCGTGTAGCCGCCCATGAAGTCGGAGGCAGCAATCGTCACGCAAGTCGTTTCGACCACACAGCCTGGGACACCAATATGGGTGCAGTAGACGTGATGCCTTGAAGGGTGACAAGCAGGCTGCGCCCTATTACCAGCGTCAAATAAGTGGCTGATTTTGTCGCTGGTTGCCGTTTAGCGGCAAATTAGACAATTCATTGACAGTCTCTTTTGGATCCACCATGATCGCCACGAATTTGATGGCTCTAAGCCATTAAAATGACATTAGCAACGCGCATTCGTCCCATGCTGTGGTTCTTCAAGATTCAGGGATAAGGCGGCTTGGACTCGGATGGCCAGGCGACGTTGGTCAGGGTAGCCCTAAAACACTGTCACCTTTAATTAGCAGGCTCGTTTGTCGCTGCCTGCGCTCGAGTCTTTAGGAAGTAAACTTCATGGCTGTAGGACGAATTCTGGTTACCGGTGGTGCAGGTTTTATTGGGTCACATCTGGTCGATGCGTTGCTGGGCAAAGGCTACAAGATTCGCGTATTGGACAATTTGTCGACCGGTAAGGTGGCTAACCTGCCCGCCGGTAATCCTGATCTGGAGCTGCTGGTTGGCGATGTCGCCGACAGCGCCGTGGTCGAGCAGGCCATGCGTGATTGCAGCGCAGTCGTGCATCTGGCGGCGGTTGCGTCGGTGCAGGCCTCGGTAGACGATCCTGTCGCCACTCACCAGGCCAATTTCGTCGGCACACTCAACGTGTGCCAAAGCATGCTCAAGGCCGGTGTGGCGCGTGTGGTGTTTGCCTCCAGCGCGGCGACCTACGGCAACAACGGCGAAGGCACGGCCATCGCCGAAGACACGCCCAAGTCCCCACTGACGCCTTATGCCAGCGACAAGTTGGCCAGTGAGTATTACCTGGACTTCTACCGTCGCGAGCATGGCCTTGAGCCGGTGATCTTCCGCTTTTTCAATATCTTCGGCCCACGCCAGGATCCGTCTTCGCCGTACTCCGGTGTGATCAGCATCTTCACCGAGCGCGCGTTGGCGGGTAAGCCGATTACCGTCTTTGGTGACGGCGAGCAAACCCGCGACTTCGTCTACGTGCAGGACCTGGTGAGCATCCTCGTCCAGGCAGTCGAGACCCGCGAACCGGCACCTGAAGCCATCAACGTAGGGCTCAGCCGTTCGACCAGTCTCAACGACCTGATCGCTGAACTGGGCAATGCCACCGGCACCGCGTTGAACGTGACCTACCAAGCTTCACGTCAAGGCGACATCCGTCATTCGCGCGCTGATAACGCCCGTCTGCTGGAGCGCTTTGCACTCCCGCAACCGACCTCCATTGGCCAGGGTTTGGCGCAGCTTTTGCGCAGTTTGTAGCTCGCCGGTCACTTCGCCCGACGTCTACGCAGTATCGGCTCAGTCATCTTCAAGAGTGAATTATGGAAATCGTTTTCCGCAGGACGCGTATCCGCGCGATCGCTGAGCGGCTGTTGGCTGCTCTTGCCTTATTTGTCGGCGGGCCGAGCGTGCACGCTGCCACCATGGCCCCACCGAACAGCGTGGCTTTCTGGTACGCCGAGCAACCACCGCTGCCGGAACTGGCGCAATTCGACTGGGCCGTGGTCGAACCGGGGCACATGACCCCTGGCGATGTGAAAACCTTGCGGGCGTTGGGCAGCGCGCCGTTTGCCTACCTGTCCATCGGTGAGTTTGACGGCAATAAGGCCGAGGTCGAGAAAGCCGGGTTGAGCAAAGCGGTTTCCCCTGTGCGGAATGACGCCTGGAACAGCCAGGTGATGGATCTCACCTCGACGGTCTGGCGCGAGCATCTGTTCGGACGTGCCAAGGCCCTGGAAGCGCAAGGCTATGCGGGCCTGTTCCTGGACACCCTCGACAGTTTCCAACTGATGCCCGAGGCTTCGCGCGAGAGCCAGCGCGTCGGCCTGGCCAGCTTGCTGCGTGAGCTGCACAAGCGTCAGCCGAACCTCAAGCTGTTCTTCAACCGTGGTTTCGAAGTGTTGCCTGAGCTGGACGGCGTTGCCGCCGCCGTGGCGGTCGAGTCGATCCATGCCGGTTGGGATGCTTCCGCCAAACGCTATCGCCCGGTGTCCGAGTCCGATCGCCAGTGGCTCGAAACCCACCTGCAACCGCTGCGCGCCAAGGGTGTGCCGCTGGTGGCCATCGACTACTTGCCACCCGAGCGTCGTGAGGAGGCGCGCACGCTCGCCAAGCGTCTGCGCGATGAGGGGTTCATTCCCTACATCAGTACCCCGGACCTCAACACCCTGGGCATCAGCAGCATCGAGGTGCAGCCGCGCCGTATCGCGATGATCTACGACCCGCGCGAAGGCGCGCTGGAAGATGCCGCCGGCCATAGCAACCTGGGCGGATTGCTGGAGTACCTCGGTTACCGAGTCGATTACCTGCCTGCCGACAGTGACCTGCCGCTCTACGGTTTCAGTGGCTTGTACGCGGGTGTGGTCACCTGGATGACCAGCGGCCCGCCGCAGGATGCACCGGCGTTCAATCGCTTTATCAACGCCCGTCTCGACGAACAGGTGCCCGTGGTGTTCTTCAGTGGCCTGCCGGTTGAAGACAAGTTGTTGCTCAAGCGCCTGGGCCTCAAGCGGGATGCGCCGCCCGCCACTCAAGTGTTGACCATCACCCACCAGGACAAGGCCCTGCTGGGCGCATTCGAGGCACCGGTGGTGCCGCGCTCCCGTGACCTGGCGGCGGTCTCTGTATTGCCCAACGGCCCAACCCCGGCGTTGTCCTTGAGCGGTGCCAATGGCGCTGTTTTCAACCCGGTGGTGGTCGGTAAATGGGGGGGCCTGGCGCTGGCGCCTTACCTGCTCGAAATCAACAACGAGCGTAGCCGCTGGATTCTTGATCCGTTCGCGTTCCTTCAGGCCAGCCTGCGTCTACCGGCGCAACCTCGGCCGGACACCACCACCGAGAATGGCCGGCGCATTGCGACCGTGCACATCGATGGCGACGGGTTTCCCTCCCGCGCCGAAGTGCGTGGCACGCCCTATGCGGGTCGTCATACGCTGGACGATTACATCAAGCCCAACCCGTTCCTGACCTCGGTGTCGATCATCGAGGGCGAGATCTCGCCGCGCGGCGCGTTCCCGTTCCTGGCCCGCGAGCTGGAGCCGATTGCCCGTGAGATCTTCGCCAACCCTAAAGTCGAAGTGGCCACGCACACCTACAGCCACCCGTTTTTCATGCAGCCGGAGAAAGCCAAGAAGCGCGAGAATTTCAACGCGGAATACGGCTTGAACATGAAAATCGTCGGCTACGACAAAATCGATTTTCGTCGGGAGATTTTTGGCTCGCGCGATTACATCAACCAGAACCTGACGACGCCACAGAAGCCGGTGAAGATGGTGTTCTGGCCAGGCGATGCGCTGCCATCCGCCAGCACCATCAAGCTGGCCTATGACGCGGGCTTGAAAAACGTCAACGGCGCCGAAACCATCATGACCAAGGCCAACCCGTCGCTGACCGGGCTGAACCCGTTGCTGCGGCCGACGCTTGGGGGGTTGCAGTACTACGCGCCGATCATCAACGAAAACCTCTACACCAACCTGTGGAAAGGCCCGTACTACGGCTTCCGTGAGTTGATCGAGACGTTCGAGCTCACCGACAGCCCACGCCGCCTGCGCGGGCTGCACCTCTACTACCACTTCTATTCCAGTACCAAGCAAGCCTCGATCAAGGCCATGCACGAGATCTACGGCTACATGCGCGAGCAACAGCCGATGTCGTTGTGGATGAGCGACTACGTCGACCGTCTGCATGGCTTGTACCAGGCGAGCCTGGCCCGTACGGCCGACGGCGCCTGGCAGATTCGCGGGATGGACGCGCTGCGTACCGTGCGCCTGGATGCACAAATGGGCTGGCCGGACTTGCTCAAATCCCAAGGTGTCGCGGGTGTACGTGACTTGCCGCAAGGGCGCTATGTGGCCCTGAGCAGCGACAAGGCGTTGCTCGCATTGCGTGCGGACAGAGATCCCCGTCCTGCGCTGGAGGAGGCCAACGTGCCGTTGCTCGATTGGCGTTACCTGGACGATCGTCGCGTGAGCTTTTCCTTCGCCGGTCAGTTCGACCTGACCTTCACCGTGCGCTCGGCAACCGCCTGCCGCGTGGAAGTCGATGGGCAACGATTCGCGGGCAAGGCTTCGGCCGGCCTTTGGACTTTTCAACTTCCTATGAAGCAGGTGAGTAATGGTCAACTCCTCTGCAACTAAAAGCAGCCGCCTGCTCAACCCATGGGCACTGGCGGTGGTCGCGGTCGCCGTGGGCGGCCTGCTGTGGGCAACCTTCCAGCGTGAAGAAGTGTTCCAGCCTGACGGGCGCGAACCCGACGCCGTGTCGGCCAACTATGCCGAGCTGTTGCTGACGGCGCACCCGGATGACGACCACCTGCGTTTGCAATTGGTCGACTTGTTGATTCGCCTGGGTGACTACACCAAGGCGCGCCAACACGTGGACGCCTGGCCCAAGCCGCAGCCGGAGATCCAGGCCTACTATCGCCTGGAACTGGACGCGCTGATCGCCGCCAGTGGCAACGACTTGATTGCGCAGCATGCGTTGGTCGAGCGCCTGCAAAGCTTCGATCATCGCAAGCTGCCGGTGGCCCAGCTGCAAAGCCTGGCGAAGCTGGCGCTGACCCTGCAGGCGCCGGCGTTTGCCGCCAGTGTGTTCGAAGAGATCGCAGGGCGTGACCCGGCGCAACGCACCGAGGCGCTCAAATCAGCCGCGCAGTGGTACTTGGCGGGTGAGCAGCCTGCGCGCGCGGCAGACATCTATCTGCAACTCAAGCGTGACGCCCAGCAGCCGGGCGAACGGCGGGAGTACGCGCAACTTGCGTTCAACAGCCTGCTCTCGGCCGGTCGTGACGAGCAGGCCGCGCAAGTGCTGGCTGACGAGTTGCCCCAGCTGACCAACCCGCAGACCGACGTGGCGTGGCTGGAGCAGGGCGTGGATATCGCCGTTGCGACCAAGCAGTTCGACCTGGCCCAGCGCGTGCTCCAGCAGTGGCATGACCTGGAGCCTGACAACCGCAAGATCCTGGTCAAGGAATTCCAGGTGCGCCTGTCCATCAATGATCTGGCGGGTGCGTGGGAAACCGGTCAGGAGTTGGTCATCGATTACCCGGATGACACCGAGTTGCTGGAGCAAATGGCCAAGCTCGGTGAGTGGCGCGGTGATAACGAAGCCGCGCTGGATTACTGGATTCGCTTGCTCAAACTCAAGGAAGACCCGAAAACCCGCGAGCACGCCTGGCGCCTTGCCAGCCTGCAATTCGACTTCGCCCGCTCGGTCCCGTTGCTCGCCGACATCATGCAGCAGCGTGCGCTCACGGACATCGAGCTGGATGCGTTGATCTACGGTCATGAGTCCCGTGGCACACCGGCCGAAGCCGAGGCATGGCTGCGCACCTACCTGCGCAAGTACCCGGCCCATCGCCTGGCCTGGACTCGCTTGCTGCAGAACCTGGAAAACACCGGGCAGTTCGCGGCCAAAGGCAAGCTCTACAAGGACTATGCAAAACGCTACAAGCTGACCACCGCCGAACGGGTCGATTGGGCCAGTACGGAAATGAAGTTGTTTGATGAGCCGGCGGCCTGGGAAGTGGTCAAGTCGGACGACTCATCCATCGATGATCCGGAATATTGGCGCACCCGTGCCGCGCTCGCCTGGGACCTGGAGCGCGACGAGGACTTGCGCGTCTCCCTGGAAAAACTGCTGTCCCTCAACGGCAAGCTGACCAGCGGTGACGAGAGCCAGTTGATCACCCTGTATCGCACCAGCGACCCGCAGCGCGCCTTGAAGTTGATGGTCGACAGCTGGCACCGCGCCCAGGATCCGCAACGGTTGGTCGAGGCGCTGCAACTGGCCCAGGAGCTGCAGGAGTGGGATCAGGTCGTTACCCTGCTGGAAGACGCCAAGCAATACCCGCAGGCCTACGAGCAAGCCCAGGTTCTGGCGGTACGCGGTGCCTTGGCGGTGGAGCAGGGCGATCCCTCCGAGGCCGAGCGCCTCTATCTGCTGGGCTTGTCGCGCTACCCCGATGACAACCTGTTCCGCGAGCGTTTGACCTGGCTGTATGTCGACCAGGCCGACACGGCAAAACTCAAGCCCCTGCTGGCCAAATGGCGTGCCTATGCACGGGCAGACCGCCTGCTCTGGCTGCCGTTCGCCAGTGCCAGCCAGCTGTTGGGGCGCGATGCCGAGGCGTTGGCCTGGTATCGCATGTACCTCAAGCTCAGCCCGAACGACTGGCTGGTGCAGGCTGCGTATGCCGACGCACTGGACACCTCCGGCTACCAGGACGCCGCCCAGCGCCTGCGCTTGAAGTTGCTGCGCAGCCCCGAGGCCGACAACTTGCAACCGTCGTCCCAACGCTATGCGATCTGGCTGCGCTTGATGTCGAGCAGCTACTCGCCGCAGAAGGCCCAGCAAGAACTGCTGAAGTGGAAAGACGGTTCGCCGTCGATGAAACAGCTGTGGTTCGAACGCCTGCTGGCCCGCCTGGATGCGACCAACCAGCAAGCGCAGAAAGACGACTGGCTGGCCTGGGCGCGCACCCAAGGGCTCAAGGTCGACCGTTACGAGCAGATCCAGGAAGCCTTGCGCAGCCGCAATAAAGCCCAGGTCGAAACCCTGTTGGCCAGCAGCGACCTGAACCCGGCGCAGCGCGCACAGGCGCTCAGCCGTTTGGGGCGTACCAACGAGGCACTGGAAACCAGCCTGTCTGCACTGGGCGACGACCAGCCGGATTCGGTGAACGAGCAACTGCGTCGCCAGGCGGTGGAGATCCACGAAGCCACCCCGCAAGGTGCGTTGCTGTCGTATCAGAAGCAGGATTTCGGTGGCTTGTCGTTTGACGCGCCGCGCCTGGAAATCGCCCACAACCTGGGTGACAACTGGTACGCCGATGTCGAGATGGAACACGGCAACTATAAAGGCGACGACGTCATCTCTTCGCGCATCGGCGACGAGAGCAACGCGGCCCTGACCTTGGTGCGCTCGGTAGAAAACGGCAGCTGGAAGCTGTTTGCCGACACCAGCCAACGCAAGGACGACGACCGTAACGGCCTGGGCCTGTCGCGCATGTGGCAGTTGGGCAACAGCCACCAGATCGAGACCGGGCTGGACTGGCATCGCAAGAGCGACGACAGCGGCCTGATGCGGGCTTTCGGCCAGCAGGACCGCGCCTGGGTCGGCGGCCGTCATGGCCTGACCGCGCGGGACCAGTTGAGCTGGGAAGTGGCACAGCGCTCGTTCTCGACCCGTGCCGGCGACTCGTTGGGCAGTGGTCATGCGCTGAAGCTGGAGCTTAACCACACGCTGGAATTTGCCGGGCCTAACTGGACGGTGCGCAGTGGTGTGGATTACCAGAAGAACAACGTGAAGGATCGCAACCTGGATTACCTCTCCAGCGATTTCAAAGGCCCGATACGAGTGCCTGATGTCGCGCCGCCTGAGCCGGGTGACCCGATCGAGTTGCAGACCATCCCGTCGGGCGACCTGCTGCAAAGCCGCTACGGGCAACTTTACGTCGGCACGTCCTGGCGTCGCGGCATCCCCGGTGCGCTGGTGCGCAGCAAGCCGCAATACACCTGGCTGGTGGACATGACGGCGGGCTGGCAGTGGACCGACCAAACCTTCAACTATGGCGTCAACACGGGCATTGGTTTCGAAGTGCTGGGTGACGACGAACTGGCCCTCACCTTCGGCTACCAATCTGCGCCACAAGGCGGGGATGGCAAGTCCGGCGGCACGCTGGGCATGAGCTACGGCGTGCGTTTCGGGCGCTGATTACAGAATCTACGGGAGAAAAACCTATGCAAGCAATTCGTAACCTGAGCCTGGCCCTGACAGTGCTGTTCGTCGCCGGCTGCTCCAGCTTCACCAGTGAAAACAGCCCTAACCTGCCGCGCAACGCGCAGTGGGGGATCGTGCCGATGATCAACTATTCGCAGACCCCGCAAGCCGGTGAACGCAGCGAGCAGATCCTGCTCAGCGTACTCAGCAGCCATGGCCTGCAACCGCGTGTTTACCCGACCAGCACCCAGGGTGAACAGGCGCTGATGGACGACAACGAGCGCCTGAACGGTGCCCTGGAATGGGCACGTGAGCAGAAGCTCGATTACGTCGTCGCCGGCAGCGTCGAAGAGTGGCAGTACAAGAACGGCCTGGATGGCGAGCCGGCGGTGGGCATCAGCCTGCGCGTACTCGACGCCAACAGTGGTCGTGTGCTCTGGAGCAAAAGCGGCGCGCGCGCCGGTTGGTCCCGTGAAAGCCTGGCGGGCAATGCTCAGACGGTAATCGACAAACTGGTTGGCGCCCTTCGATTCGAGTGAACGCAATGAATTCTCCACACATGGATTACAGCCTGGCGCCTCGCGCCAGCGGGCCGGTGTCTTGGCTGGAAACACTCCTGGTAACGGGCTTGGCCATTGGCCTCGGCTTCTGGCTGACCCCCGAAGACCCGTTGCAAATGCACGGTGGTTTCCCCTGGCCAATCCTGGCGCCGCTGCTGTTGGGTGTGCGTTACGGTTTTGTGCGCGGCCTGTTCAGCGCCGTGCTGCTGGTGGCGGCGCTGTTTGCCCTGCGCTACACCGGGCATGCAGGTTATACCCAGCTTGAGCCCTCGTTCATCGTCGGTGTGCTGGTGTGCGGGATGTTGGTAGGCGAGGTTCGCGACCTGTGGGTGCGCCGCCTGGAGCGTCTGCAGATGGCTAACGAATACCGTCAGTACCGCCTCGACGAGTTCACCCGTGCCCATCAGATCCTGCGGGTGTCCCATGACCTGCTGGAGCAACGCGTGGCCGGCAGTGACCAGAGCCTGCGCAGCTCGTTGCTGGGCCTGCGTGAAAAACTGCGCGGCATGCCGGTCGAAGGCGACGCCTTGAGCGAGCTGGCCGAGCCGATCGTGGCGATGCTCGGTCAATACGGCGCATTGCGCGTGGCGGGCTTGTACCGCGTCGACGACAGCGAGAAAAACCTACTGCCTCAGGCCTTGGCAATGATCGGCGTGATGGGGCCGCTGGAAACCGATGACGGTTTGATCCGGCTATGCCTGGAGCGCGGCGAACTGGTGAGCGTACGTCAGGAACTGATCGACGCCGGTAACGCCGCGCAGTTTTCCGCGCTGCAGGCCTGCATCCCGTTGATCGATGCCGAAGGCCGCTTGCTGGCGATCCTGGCGGTTCGGCAAATGCCGTTCTTTGCGTTCCAGGACCGCACCTTGAGCCTGTTGTCGCTGCTGGCCGGCCACATTGCCGACCTGTTGCGCCGCGATCCGCAAGTGCTGAGCCTGCCCGATGCGCACGCCCAGCAATTTTCGTTGCAGCTCAAGCGGTCGCTGGTGGATGTGGAACAGCACACGTTGCCCGCCGGGTTGTTCGCGTTCGAGATGACGCGCGCCAACGAGGAACTGTCGCGCCTGATGGAGCGCAGCCAACGTGGCCTGGACTTGCACCTGGCGGTGCGCAACAACCGCGAACATCGTCTGCTGCTGGTGCTGTTGCCGCTGACCAGCCCGGAAGGTACCGAAGGCTACCTGGCGCGGATCGGCATGTTGTTGCACGAGCACTTTGGTATCGATACCGACCTGGACAGCCTGGGTGTGCGGGTCATGCCTTTCAATCTGGAGCCTGGCTGTGATCGCAACGGGCTGCGTAACTTCCTCTACAACGAGTGTGGCCTGAATGATCAGCAAGTGGCTGTTTAGCGGCGCCGTGCTGCTGGAGGCGGGCAGTTGGGCCAGCCTGTGGCTCGATGCGCCGCAGATGCACCAACTGCTGGTGTTCACCTTCAGCCATGGATTGGCCTGCCTGATGCTCTGCGGCGCCGTATGGCTGCTGTTGCCGGCGCGCTACCGGGCGCCTTTGCCGTGGAGCCCGCTGTTCATTTTCAGCCTGGCGTTCTTTGTGCCGGTGATCGGTACCCTGGGCGTGGTTGCGTCGATCTTCCCGGCGCTGTACCTGCCGCGTAAACGCGACCAGCAGGCGTGGCGATCGGTGGGGATCCCAAGCCTGCCGTTCCGTGCGCAGGCCCAGACACGCACACCGATTTTCGCCGATGGCGGTTTGCAGGACGTGCTGCGCCACGCGCCCGATCCCGATCAGCGTCTGGCCGCTTTGCTGGCGACTCGCCGCATGCCTGGCAAGGACGCGGTACCCATCCTCAAGCTGGCCTTGGGTGACCCCAGTGATGACGTGCGTCTCCTGGCGTACTCGATGCTCGACAAGCAGGAAAGTGACATCAACCTGCACATTCAGATGGCGTTGGAACAGTTGGCCGGCGTCGGCCCCCGAACTGCCGGCCCGGTGCACAGCATGCTGGCGCGATGGTATTGGGAATTGGCCTACCTCGGCCTGGCCCAAGGCAGCGTGCTTGAGCACGTGCTGAACCAGGCCAGCGAACATGCCGAGCAAGGTCTGGCGGCTGGTGAGGGCGGTGAGCTGTTGCTGCTGGCCGGCCGTATTGCCCTGGAGCGCGGTGAAAACGAGCGGGCTGAGACCCTGTTGCACGAGGCTGAGCGAAATGGTCTGGGGCCGGCTCAGTTACTGCCTTTCCATGCCGAGCTGGCGTTTGAAGCGGGTCGCTATCACGAAATCCCCGGGCTGCTCGCCAGCCTGCCGGAAGAAACCCGTCAGCGGCCACCCTTTGCTGAGTTGGTGAGGAGCTGGAATGAATCATAAGGAAACCACCCCGACCGCCGACATCTGCCTGCTGCTGGAAGGCACCTGGCCGTACGTGCGCGGCGGTGTATCGAGCTGGATCCACCAGATGATCCTCGGCCTGCCGGAGCTGACTTTTTCGGTGATGTTCATCGGTGGTCAGCGTTCGGCTTACACCTCGCGGCGTTATGAAGTGCCGGTGAACGTGGTGCACATCGAAGAGGTGTTCCTCGAAGACGCGACGCACCCCGCCGATACCCGTGGCACGCCACGCGATGCCAACCCGCAGCAGTTGGCCGACCTGTATCGCTTTTTGCACCACCCGGACCCGCCCGAGCGGGAACTGGGCGAGCGCCTGCTCAATTGCATCGCCGAGGGCCATATGACCCTGGATGATGTACTGCGCAGCCGTGCCAGTTGGGAAACCCTCAGCGAAGGCTACCGCCAGCATTGCGCCGACCCGTCTTTCGTCAACTATTTCTGGACGCTGCGTTCGCTGCAGTCGCCGTTGCTGATGCTCGCCGAGGCCTCGCGCAAGATGCCGCCGGCGCGGGTGCTGCACTCGATTTCCACCGGTTACGCCGGGCTGCTGGGGTGCATCCTCAAGCACCGCTGGAAATGCACTTACCTGCTGAGCGAACACGGTATCTATACCAAGGAGCGCAAGATCGATCTGGCCCAGGCCACCTGGATTGCCGAAACCTCCGGGCAGGCGCTCAACCGCAGCCTTGACGGGGGCTCGGGGTATATCCGGACCCTGTGGGTGCGCTATTTCGAACGGATCGGCCAACTGGCCTACAACAGCGCCGACAAGATCATTGCCTTGTATGACGGCAACCGTCAGCGTCAGATCAAGGACGGTGCCGATCCGAGCCGCACGGCATTGATCGCCAATGGCATCGACCTGTCGCAATGGTCCCGTGCCATGGAAACCCGGGAGCCGGGCATTGCGCCCGTTGTCGGGTTGATCGGCCGCGTGGTGCCGATCAAGGACGTGAAAACGTTCCTGCGTGCCATGCGCGGCGTGATCAGCGCCATGCCGCACGCCGAAGGCTGGATTGTCGGCCCCGAGGAAGAAGACCCGGAATACGTGAGCGAATGCCGCAGCCTGATGGCGAGCCTGGGGCTCGAAGGCAAAGTGCACTTCCTGGGTTTCCAACGCATCCAGGACATCTTGCCCAAGCTGGGCCTGATGGTGCTGACCTCGATCAGCGAAGCACAACCCTTGGTGATCCTCGAAGCCTGGGCCGCCGGTACGCCGGTCGTCAGCAGCGACGTCGGCTCGTGCCGCGAACTGATCGAAGGCGGCAGTGCCGAAGACCGCGACCTCGGCGTGGCGGGCAAGGTGGTGGCGATTGCCGACCCACAGGCGACGTCCGCCGCCATCCTCGAACTGCTGCGCAGCCCCGAGCGCTGGAAGGCTGCACAGGCCGCCGGCTTGCTGCGGGTCAACCGTTACTACACCGAAGCCTTGATGCTGCAGCGCTACCGCGACCTGTACCAGGCCGCCATGGAGAACAGTTAAATGGCCGGTATTGGCTTCGAACTGCGCAAGATCCTCTCGCGCGACTCATACACCGCCACCTTGCACGCCTATGTGTATGCGGGCCTGATCAGCTCCGGCCCGTGGGTGCTGTCGATCATCAGCGTGATGCTGGTGGGGATCATCAGCCTGGGCCTGCTGTTGCCCAACGCATTGGTGGGGCAGTTTCTGGTCACGGTGACGTACCTGATGGCCAGCTCATTGATCCTGACGGGTGGCCTGCAGTTGTTCTTCACCCGCTTCGTGTCCGACCAGTTGTTCGAGCGCAACTACGATCAGATCCTGCCCAACCTGCTGGGCATTTTGTTGATGGTGACGGTCGGTGCCGGGGTATTGGGGGTGATCGTGCTGGCGCTACTGTTTGATCAACCGCTGATCTACCGCGTGCTGGTGCTGTCGAACTTCGTGGTGCTGTGCAACCTGTGGCTGGTGATCATCTTTCTTTCGGGGATGAAAAAGTACAACCGCATCCTGCTGGTGATGGTGGTGGGTTACTCGCTGATGGTCGCGTGCGCTTACCTGCTGAGCTTCCTGAAAATGCCCGGCCTGTTGCTGGCGCTGTTGATCGGGCACGGCAGCCTGTTGTTCCTGTACCTGTACGACATCCTGCGCGAGTACCGTGCCGAGAAAATGATTGCGTTTGATTTTCTCAATCGTCGCAACGTGTTCCTCAGCCTGCTGGTGACCGGGTTCTTCTACAACTTCGGCATCTGGGTCGACAAAATCCTGTTCTGGTTCAACCCAGGCACTTCCAACGAAGTCATAGGCCCGCTGCGCGCCTCGATCCTGTACGACATGCCGATCTTCATCGCTTACTTGGCGATCATCCCCGGCATGGCCGTTTTCCTGGTGCGTATCGAGACCGACTTTGCCGAGTGGTACGACCGCTTGTTCCGTGCCATCCGCGATGGCGAGACCTTGCAGCACATCGGCTCGCTGAAAACCGAGATGACCCTTTCCATCCGCCAGGGCCTGCTGGAAATCTGCAAAGTCCAAGGCCTGACCGTGGTGCTGCTGTTCCTCTTCGCCCCGCGCCTGCTGGAATGGATCGGCATCTCCAGCTACTACCTGCCACTGTTCTACATCGACTTGATCGGCGTGAGCATCCAGGTGGTCTTCATGGCGTTGCTCAACGTGTTCTTCTACCTCGACAAACGCCGCGTGGTCCTGGAACTGTGCGTACTGTTTGCCCTACTCAACGCAGCCCTGACACTGCTCAGCATGCACCTGGGGCCTAGCTTCTTCGGCTACGGGTTTACGTTGTCATTGCTGGTGTGTGTACTGCTGGGGCTGGCGCGGTTGTCGTCGGCGCTGGAAGATTTGGAGTATGAGACGTTTATGTTGGCGCGGTGATTGGGTTTCAGGTGGTGTGAAAAAGGCACTTGGCGTTCGCGGCAAGTGCCTTTTTTGTTGGGGGCCGGATAGGGCTTTATAGGGAGCGATAACAAACCTCGCCACAAGTTGAACTGCACTATGGCGAGGGCAGGTCTTTTCAGTGAGGACTACTGCGCGCTATTGCCGGGTGACTCCAACACCTTCACCACATCATCAATCACCGCCTTGCTCATCTCCTGCAAGTAATGCGAAGCCCAGGCATAACGGTCCGTCTCCCGCGTCATCGCCGCCTCTTCTGCGAGCAGCTTGGCGACATGGAGCAGGTCGGAAACATGGTGCAAGGCTTCATGCAGGGAAACACCGCTATTGACGCGGAACAGAGGTTGGTCGGAGTGAAAGGAGAAGGGGGTGACGCCGAGGGTGGTTAACGCAGACGGACTTGTAGCGGTCATTGGTAAAACTCCCATATCTGGTGAGAGCTACCACGTTCGTTCTCAGGCGAATGGGTGGCAGCTGTGCGCAGGCTGAGAAACCGGAGATACAGGAACCCGGCAGACCCGAAGGTCTCCCACGCACAGCCGCCATTGCACGAAATGGTGGGCGAAAAAAAACGCCTGCAAATCGGGTTTTGGGGCGCTTGGTGCGCCTGCATCTTGCCGGGTTCTCAGGCCCGATCGCTGAATTGGCAGCGATTGAACGGAGGGTAGCGTGGTGGGACGTGGGGAGCAATCAGGAATATTGATGGGATGATTTTCAGGCCCTCATTAGGGTGTGTAGGTTGCTACTGAAATTATTGTTTTTATGGCTGGGTCATAATTATTGGCAGTTCATAATTTGGAATAAAGGCTGAAAGATGAAGCTTTGAGGCTGAAGTGTTGTTTTTTAAGAGGGTAGCGATTGGTTGAAGCGAGGGGCGGGGTGTGATTCAGCTATGAACACCCCAGAAACAGCAAAGCCCTCACATTTCTGTGAGGGCTTCGTCTTATATGGTGCGGCACCAGGAGTCGAAGATATATAACAGTATGATTTTTAATGTTTTTATTATTTTTTATAGGCCGCTATCCCTAAAAATATCCTTTGGTGCTCGCACGATCCCTTACGCTTTCAGATCCTCCACTCCCAAAAAGCACCGAAATTGCACACCATGCATGCTTCGTGTTTTCGTAGGTGATACCGAGGACGAATGATGGCATTCTGTACATCTCATCAGCGCCAACCCGACATTACCTATAGGGACCTGGATGGAGTTGCAGCAGAATGACCACTGAAAAAAGGATTTTGTGAATGAGCCTTCCTCTTGTAAACACGTTTTCGCCCCCCTACGAAAAATGGGAAACAAGGCATCCCACCGTTGAGGAGATGCTGGCAGCCAGCAGTTTCCATATGCGCGTAAAGGTCAGACTAGAGGTAACAGTTGCGAACGCTTACGACGCGGCTATCTATATGGGCCGCGTCGGAGCCGACAACGGCCTCGGGGACTTCATCAACGCAGCGCTGGATGACAGTCCCGCCCACAAGCAGTGGCGACAAGCTATGCCATCCAAAACTCCTGATGCGCTGGCGCGGTATCAGAAGTCATATCCGAATTGTGACTTTGCCAAGGTATCGGCAGAGATAAATGAAATCGCACAGGTGCTGAGTGAAGGTCAATGCCTTTTTCATGCAGGGCTGTGGCCTGACTGTACCACGTTAGTCACGGATCGTCCTTTATCTACATCATTTTGTCCCCAGGTCGCCCTGCGAAATGCAGACCACCGAAGTAAAGCATACGACGCAGGCCGCATTGATTTGTTCGTGCTAACAGTAACTAGCCCAAAAACGAATGTCTTTGCTTATAAGCGCAACGGTACAAACTTAGGCCATGAAAATGAGGTTCTGTTCGCCGAAGGTGCCAATTTGAAGCTGGTATCGTCCGAAGTTGTTAATACCGATTACCCTGCCGCGAAACCCGGATTTCCTGATAAACGAATTTCGGTTCGCGTAATCACCGTTAACGTCTCATAGTTGAGCTTTTCAGCTGATTTGCACAGCGTAGTGCTGCGCACGAAATAATATGCGCGTGGCATTACTCAGCTTGTTGATCTAACCCGACATACGAAATCAACTAGGGCAGGGCAATGTCTGTGAAAAAAATTTTATGGGTGAAGTTTGGCTGGTCTGATTATTATCGCGGCGGCCCGGTCGACGGTAATTTTGGTTGGCTCAACAAAAACAAGGGCAAAAAAAACGAAGGACGGGGGCACGAGGCACTCAACTTTAACCCTGGGGCTGATGGAACCTACTATTGTTATGTTCCGCCCCAAGCAAGCGAGTATGCACCGTCAAACGATGATCCAAATGGCTGGACAGTGATTTGCCTCGCGAAAAATCCAAAGCACACTGGCGTCCATGTTGTCGGTTGGTACGAAAATGCCACCCTTCATGGTGAATGGCTTGATCCTCCAGAGAGTCTGATCAAAAAGCGAGGGGATGCTGCGCACCCGGCCTATGACTGGTCATACTGCATCTCTAGCAAGACCGCATACTTCGTTCCGCCTGAGTACCGAACTATGCCCTTCTCAGATCCGTCCGTGAGGCAGGGCAAATATTCCTTCCTAGAAGGACCAGGCATAGACACCAATAAGAACAAAACGCGCGTACTGAAACTTCTCAACAGTCGTCTGAAAGCGATGAGCCGATTCGCTATCCAGAACCCTAACGAGGGCTCGTTACCCGATCCCGAACTCGACGCAGCCGATCCTCTAAAAGGATTCGGTACACCGGAGCATCGGAAAAACGTGGAACTGGCAGCAGAATGCGCCGTCATTGAGTATTACAAAGCAAAAGGATATGCCTGCGAACGCGTTACGCATCTACCCTGTGGGTATGACTTTGTTTTTACCAAAGGTAAATCAGTGCGGCACGTCGAGGTCAAAGGTACATCCAGTCCCACTCCTCAATTCTTTATTACTCGGAATGAGTATGGAAAGGGTCTGTTATCCAATCCAGCATGGCGTCTTACTATGGTTACCTCTGCACTGTCCGAAACTCCGAGCATAACTGAATACGATGCTCTCGGGCTGAAGCAAGCGTTTGATCTAGAACCCTATGTATACATCGGAAAATTTATCCCGAAGTCGGAGAGTTAGTTAGCCAGCCTGACTGATATAGCCCATTCGCTATATTATTGAGGAGCCCATAATCGTTTAATGATTTTCTTGACTGAGCACCCCGATACCACGTCAGCATATAAAACTATCCACCCCAATGCCCAGTTAACCCCAACAGGAATGGGAAAGGGGACGGATCTATTATCCAGATTCAAAATGGGATATATGCGCGCAGTGGTACTAGCGTTGAATACAACATTGACTTACTAACGCGTCGATATCAAGCCAGTTCCCACCCCAAGGAAAACCCGTAATGGATCTACACAACGAGTTCGAAAACAGTAAATTCTTCAACCGGGCCCGTATCGATCGTCGCGCCGCCGACGCATTGGTGGGGTTGGCCGCTGGAATTACGGCGGATGGTGTCGTGAACATATCGGAAGCGGTTTTTCTAAAGCAATGGCTGGAAAACAATCTCGCGCATCTGAACGATCCGGTGATCAATCTGCTGTATTCGCGTTTGGCGTACATGCTTCAGGACGATGCGCTAGACGTGGATGAGTCCCAGGAGTTGCTTAACATTCTGCGTGGTTTTTCTGGAGTGGACATTGAGAGAGCGAAGGTCGGCGGCACAGTTGCCGTTACTCCTACGGACCTGCCCTTCAATTCACCAGCCCCTGATTTGGTGTGGGATGGCCGGATGTTTGTATTTACGGGTGTCATGAGCTTTGGGCCGCGCAAGGATTGTCAGGCGCTGGTCGAAGAACGAGGTGGTTTGATTGGGGGCGGTGTGAGCAAGAAGGTGCACTACCTGGTGGTCGGAAGCGTGGGTAATGAGCAGTGGCGCCATAGTACCTATGGGACGAAGATCATGAAGGCAGTGGAGTTGCGGGAGGCAGGAGCTTCGATTGCCATTGTGGGTGAGGATCATTGGCAAAGGATGCTGTTTGGTTGAGGTTGCTGCGTTTTTGGTGTCTTGGGAAACGCAGGCCTTTCTTTGGTGAGTAGATCGTCGCTGGGTTTGATGGCCTCATCGCGAGCAGGCTCGCTCCCAAGGGTTTCAGGGGGGACGTTTCAGAAACAACAAAGCCCCTGCATTTCGTAACCGCTCCATGAACCCCACATTCAAACCCGCCACGTGATCCCGGATGCTGTGCTCCCGATTTCTTTCAGGAGCCCATTCGCCATGATGCGTCCCGACGCCAAAGTCGAAAAAGTGTACCTCTACCCCAAGCCCGTCGACTTCCGAAAATCCATCGGCGGTCTCGCGGCATTGGTCGAACTGGATATAAAAGTGGCGGTCTTCGATCCGGTGCTTTTCGTCTTTCTCAACAAATCCCGAAACCGGGTCAAGATATTGTATTGGGAACGCAACGGCTTCTGTCTTTGGCTCAAGCGCCTGGAATCCGAGCGTTTCAAAACATCCCCCGATGACACGGACGTAGCGATTATCCTCAGCGTCCAGGAGCTGAACTGGCTGCTCGACGGTTTTGACCTCTGGCGCAACCGCCCTCATCAGGTTTTGACGCCGCGCTACGTGGCGTGACCCGGTATAATCCGGGCCATGATTTCTTTGCCCGACGACCTTCCAGATGATCCTGTTTTGCTCAAGCAATTGCTGCTTGAGGCACTCAATCGCCAGGACGAAACAGCTCAGGCTTATCAGACCCACATCGTCGACCTTAAAGAACAGATCAAGCTGTTGCGTGACCGTCTGTTTGGGCGCAAGTCCGAGCAAACCGTTGAGCCCAATACGCCGCAACTGGCTTTGTTCAACGAACCTGAAAGCGAACCCATGTCGTTAGTGGGCGACGCTGATGAAGAGGTCGTTGAGCCGACACCCCGCCGTGGCAAACGTAAGCCATTGTCGGTCGATCTGCCGCGTATCGAAGTGATCCACGAACTACCCGAACACGAACAGACCTGTGCCTGCGGTTGCCGCAAGCATGTGATCAGCGAAGAAACCAGCGAGCAGCTGGATATCGTGCCGATGCAGATCCGGGTCATCAAACATATCCGCAAGGTCTACGGTTGCCGGGGCTGCGAAGCAGCCCCTGTCACGGCTGACAAACCCGCACAACTGATCGAAAAGAGCATGGCCAGCCCAAGCGTATTGGCCATGCTGCTGACCACGAAATATGTCGACGGTTTACCACTGCACCGTTTCGAAAGCGTGCTGAGCCGACACGGCATCGAAATTCCTCGGCAAACGCTGGCCCGCTGGGTGATCCAGTGCAGCGAGCACTTCCAGTCACTGCTTAATTTGATGCGCGACCGATTACTGGAAAGCCCGGTGATCCACTGTGATGAAACCCGCGTCCAGGTGTTGAAAGAACCGGATCGAGACCCGACCAGCCAATCTTGGATGTGGGTGCAAGCCAGCGGCCCGCCTGATCGTAAAGTCGTACTGTTCGACTACACCTCCAGCCGTGCGCAGGACGTGCCGCTGCGCCTGCTGGAAAGTTATCGTGGTTATGTCATGACCGATGATTACGCCGGCTATAACGCCTTGGCCTTGCAACCGGGCGTGGAACGGCTGGCCTGCATGGCTCATGCGCGACGCAAGTTCGTGGATGCGCAAAAAGTGCAGCCCAAGGGTAAAACCGGACGGGCCGATATCGCGCTGGCAATGGTCAACAAGCTGTACGGGATCGAGCGTGAACTCAAAGACGCGAGTGATGAGCAGCGGTTTATCGGTCGCCAGGAAAAGAGCCTGCCGATTCTGGGCCAGTTAAAAGCCTGGCTGGATAAAACCCAGCCGCAGGTGATGGCACAAAGTGCATTAGGCAAAGCGGTGCATTACCTGGCGAATAACTGGAGCCGACTGGAACGCTATGTCGAAGCGGGTTATCTGCCCATCGACAACAACGCGGCCGAAAGAGCGATCAAGCCGTTTGTCATCGGGCGCAAGGCCTGGCTGTTCAGCGATACCGTCAACGGCGCCACTGCCAGCGCAAAGATCTATAGTCTGGTCGAGACCGCCAAGGTCAACGGCCAGGAGCCCTATACGTGGCTGCGCCACGTACTGGAGAGGCTGCCGCATGCCTCGGCAGTAGAGGACTACGAAGCACTGCTGCCATGGAACTGCTCGCCAGAGATGCCACGGTAAACCGTTAACCTGCTGTTGGGCAGGTGGGGTTTATGGATCGCATACTGCATTTCTGCAGGGGCTTCGTTTTGTATGGTGCCGGCACCAGGAGTCGAACCCGGGACCTACTGATTACAAGTCAGTTGCTCTACCAACTGAGCTATACCGGCGTGTTAGGGCGACGATTATAGCGATTGGCAAGGTTCTGTAAACCCCTGAATTCTGACTATTTTTGCAGAACCCACGCTTTTTCCACGCACGCCCCTTTTTCTAGCTGGCGAGTGTAGGATTTCTCCCTTGCCGCCGAAGGGTCTACCCCGGCAAAAATCCTCTCCAAACCCAAGGAAGCCCCACGTGAAACGGACTCTCTCGCTGTCCCTCATCCTCCTCACTGTCGCGCTCGCTGCGTGTTCGTCCAACAAACCCGCCAACGACCCGGCGCTGGTGGGCACCTGGAAAGGCCTGCGCACCGAGACCGGTAAGTGCCAGTTCCTGTCGTGGACCAATACCCTCAAGCCCGACGGTCGTTTTGTGATTACCTTCTACCGCGATGCGCAGCAGACCAAGGTGATCCAGACCGAGCAGGGTTCGTGGTCGGCGGCCAATGGCAGGAATGAGTTGCGTACCGACGGTGTGCGTTCGCCGGATGTGTACACCTATAAGCTGCTGGACGCAGACACGGTGCATTACGTGAGTGTGGCGTCGGACCCGACCAGCGATTGCCAGGATGACTACGCGTTCACCGAGCGTCGTGTGCGCTAAGCCTTCAGAAAACGCTCCGAAACCGGGCACTCAGGTGCCCGGTTCGCGCAAGTCTCAACTGCCTTCTGCGCAGTTATCTGCAAACTTCTTGTAGTCCAATACCTGTTGCTGCCCGTGGGAATCCAGGTAGGTCATGTGTGCATTCACGATCCCACACGCTCCGTTTTTGTCTTCGACAGTGGTCAGCACGCGCTGGACATCCAGCTTGGGCTGTACGTCGGCGTGGGCGTTGACGGCAAAAGCCAGCAGGCTGACGGCGATCAAGGTGTTCCAGTTCATGGTGGGTATCCTCCGGGTTCAACAAGTGGGTGTGAGCTTATTGAGCGCCCTGGAGGTATCTGCACTGTGTCATGCGGCGCGGGTTTTGCTTCGTTGTGTAGCGAGACCGTGACTGCACACACAGCGATACATCGGCCGTAGCCGTGTGGGTCATTTGGATCGACCGCTCAGCCGGTTTTCCCTTGAATACAGGTGCGGTTTCCGTATTCTGTGCCGCGATATAAACCGTCAGTTTAATCGCGGTTTCGTGTAGGCAAATTTTCGAGACAATGTAGGGCAACTGAATATCTGTTGATGCATATGTCAGTTTTGTGTCGTTTTTGTCCAGTCGGCCAAGATTTTTTGTGAAATAACGATGCAAGTACATGTTCTTAAAACGAATGGGTTTTTCTTCATAAAATCGTCGTAAAAATGGCGCCAGGCCGTTCGTCGGATTAAATTGAACTTAAAACATCAAAATACTGACACCATCATTGTGATATCACAGAATGCGCCCGACACCACATAACTAGAAAAAACCAGGTCAGCTCCTTGCTGGCCTTTTTATCGCCTTTATAAAGCGCAAATCAGGTGGGGAGGGGCAGTGAGTGAGTCGGGCAGATGACATTTCAAAGCTATTCAACAAGCTCGGTGCCAACCCGAGTGGCTATCGTGAGATCGACTTTGTCCACGAGTTCATCGAGGACGAAGTCGAGGTCCTGGAAGCTCCCGCAGTCACTCCAGCCCCGCTTGAGATCGAAGCCCCCTCGGCGCCTCTGCTGCGCTTGCTGGAGGAACTGAGCCAAGGCGAAGCCGACCACCTGCAGCCGCCCGAAGTGGTGGAAGGGCGGGACGGCCAGGTGTACTCCGAGCAATCGAGCCCGAAAGTCGTGGTGTTGGTCTCGGTCAAGGGCGGCGTCGGTCGCAGCACCCTCACGGCTGCGCTTGCCAGTGGCTTGCAGCGCCAGGGCCGCCCGGCACTGGCCCTGGACCTGGACCCGCAAAACGCCCTGCGCCACCACCTGTGCCTGGGGCTCGACATGCCCGGCGTTGGCGCCACCAGCTTGCGCAACGAAGGCTGGGAAGCCCTGCCCGAACGTGGTTTTGCCGGTTGCCGACTGGTGGCATTCGGCGCCACTGACCACGAGCAACAGCACAGCCTCAATCGCTGGTTGGGCCAGGACAGCGAGTGGCTCGGCAAGCGCCTGTCCGGTCTCAAGTTGAACGGCCAGGACACCGTGATCATCGACGTCCCCGCCGGCAATACGGTCTACCTCAGCCAGGCCATGTCGGTCGCCGACGCGGTGCTGGTGGTGGTACAGCCGGACGTGGCCTCGTTCAGCATCCTCGACCAGATGGACAGCATCCTGGCTCCGCACCTCCAGCGCGCCAAACCGCCACAACGCTTCTACGTGATCAACCAGCTGGACGGTGCCCACCGCTTCAGCCTGGACATGGCCGAGGTGTTCAAGACCCGCCTGGGTGCTGCGCTGTTGGGGACGGTCCACCGCGACCCCACGTTCAGCGAAGCCCAGGCCTACGGGCGTGATCCCCTCGACCCAACCGTCAACAGTATCGGCAGCCAGGACGTCCACGCCCTGTGCCGCACCTTGCTCGAACGCATCGACTCGGACCTTCCATGACCGACACTACGTCCTCCACGCCCTTCGTCGAAGGGCGCGCCGAACAGCGCCTCAATGGCGCCATCGCGCGCTTCAACCGGTGGCCTGCGGCGCTGCGTACGGTACTGGTTGTCGCCAGTTGCGTGCTCGGTGCCCTGCTGTTGATGGGCATTATCAGCGCGCCGCTCGACCTCTACAGCCAATGCCTGTTCGCCGGCGTGTGCTTCCTCGCCGTGCTGGTGTTGCGCAAGATCCCGGGGCGCCTGGCGATCCTCGCGTTGGTGGTGCTGTCGCTGGTGGCGTCGTTGCGCTACATGTTCTGGCGCCTCACCTCCACCCTCGGCTTTGAAACCTGGGTCGACATGTTCTTCGGCTACGGCCTGGTCGCGGCCGAGTTCTACGCCATGGTCGTGCTCATCTTCGGCTACGTGCAAACCGCCTGGCCGCTGCGCCGCACGCCGGTATGGCTCAAGACCGAGCCGGAGGAATGGCCGACGGTCGACGTGTTCATCCCCACCTATAACGAAGCGCTGAGCATCGTAAAGCTGACCATTTTCGCCGCCCAGGCGATGGACTGGCCCAAGGACAAGCTGCGCGTCCACGTACTCGATGACGGCCGCCGCGACGACTTCCGCGACTTCTGCCGCAAGGTCGGGGTGAACTACATCCGCCGCGACAACAACTTCCACGCCAAGGCCGGTAACCTCAACGAAGCGTTGAAAGTCACCGACGGCGAATACATCGCGCTGTTCGACGCCGACCACGTGCCGACGCGTTCCTTCCTGCAAGTGAGCCTGGGCTGGTTCCTCAAGGACCCGAAGCTGGCGATGCTGCAAACGCCGCACTTCTTCTTTTCGCCGGACCCGTTCGAAAAGAACCTCGACACCTTCCGCGCCGTGCCCAACGAGGGTGAGCTGTTCTACGGCCTGGTGCAGGACGGCAACGACCTGTGGAACGCCACGTTCTTCTGCGGCTCCTGCGCCGTCATCCGCCGTGAGCCGCTGCTGGAAATCGGCGGCGTGGCCATCGAGACGGTGACCGAAGACGCCCACACCGCGCTCAAGCTCAACCGCCTGGGCTACAACACCGCCTACCTGGCCATCCCGCAAGCCGCGGGCCTGGCCACCGAAAGCCTGTCGCGCCACATCAACCAGCGGATTCGCTGGGCGCGGGGCATGGCGCAGATTTTCCGCACCGACAACCCACTGCTCGGCAAAGGCCTGAAGTGGGGCCAGCGCATCTGCTACGCCAACGCCATGCTGCACTTCTTTTATGGGTTGCCGCGCCTGGTGTTTCTCACTGCGCCGCTGGCCTACCTGGTGTTCGGCGCCGAGATTTTCCACGCCTCGGCGCTGATGATCGTCGCCTACGTGCTGCCGCACCTGGTGCACTCCAGCCTGACCAACTCACGGATTCAGGGGCGTTTCCGTCACTCGTTCTGGAACGAGGTGTACGAGACCGTACTGGCCTGGTACATCCTGCCGCCGGTGCTGGTCGCGCTGGTCAACCCCAAGGCCGGTGGCTTCAACGTCACCGACAAGGGCGGGATCATCGACAAGCAGTTCTTCGACTGGAAGCTGGCGCGCCCGTATCTGGTGCTGCTGCTGGTGAACCTGGTGGGCCTGGGCTTTGGTGTGCATCAACTGGTGTACGGCGAGGAAAGCACCGCCGTCACCGTCGCCATCAACATGACCTGGACCCTCTACAACCTGATCATCACCAGCGCTGCCGTGGCGGTGGCCTCCGAGACGCGCCAAGTGCGCTCCGAGCCGCGTGTGAGTGCGAAGCTGCCGGTGAGTATTATTTGTTCCGACGGTCGTGTGCTTCACGGGATCACCCAGGACTTCTCGCAGAATGGCTTCGGCCTGATCCTCGATGATGGTCACTCCATCACCCAAGGCGAGCGGGTGAAACTGGTGTTGTCGCGCAACGGTCAGGACAACCTGTTCCAGGCGCGGGTGGCGTTCAGCAAAGGTACACAGATTGGTGCGCAGTTCGAGTCATTGACCCTGCGCGAGCAAAGCGAACTGGTGCGCCTGACGTTCTCACGTGCCGACACCTGGGCCGCCAGCTGGGGCGCCGGCCAGCCGGACACACCGCTGGCAGCCTTGCGTGAAGTCGGCGGTATCGGCATCGGCGGTCTGTTCACGCTGTGCCGCGCCACCCTGCATGAATTACGTATGGCCCTGCGCCGCACGCCCTCACAACCGCTTGATACGTTGATGGACAAGCCATGACCTCCACAGCTTTTTTCGCGCGCGCTCATTTGCGCGCCGCACATGCGTTGCTGATCGCTTCGCTGCTGGGCCTGAGCCCACTGCTGCAAGCGGCCGACAAGGCAGTGATTGCTCCTGCTGCCGTGCAAGGTGCCGAGAACGGCTACAGCCTGACGCTCAAGCAACTGGGGCGTCGCGACAGCATGAACCTGCAGGGTGTGGAGTCATCTGACAGCGTCAACTTCGACATCCGTGCTGACCAGGTCGTGACGGGCGCCCAACTGTTGCTCAACTACAGCTATTCGCCGGCGCTGCTGGCGGAGCTGTCGCAGATCAACGTGCTGGTCAACGACGAAGTCGCCGCCAGCCTGCCGTTGCCAAAAGAGGGCGCCGGCACCCCGCAACAGGCCGTCGTGCAAATTGCGCCGCACCTGATCACCGAGTTCAACCGCCTGCGCTTGCAGTTCATCGGTCACTACACCATGTCCTGCGAGGACCCGCTGCACAGCAGCCTCTGGGCTAAAATCAGCAACACCAGCGAGCTGAAAGTGCAGGTCTCGCCGATCCTGTTGAAAGACGATCTGTCGGTGCTGCCGCTGCCGTTCTTCGATAAGCGTGATGCGCGCCAGGTCAACCTGCCGTTCGTGTTCGCAACCGCACCGGATAACGCCACGCTGGAAGCGGCGGCGACGTTGTCATCGTGGTTCGGCGCAATGGCCAGCTACCGTGGCGCTACTTTCCCCGCTGCCTACGGCACGATCCCGGCCAAGGGCAACGCCATTGTGCTGGTGCTCAGCCCGAATGCGGTCGACGTCAATGGCGTGAAAGTGGCGCAAGCCAGCGGGCCGACCCTGAGCCTGATCGCCAACCCCAACGACCCCCAGGGCAAGTTGCTGATCGTGTCGGGGCGCGACGGCGCCGAACTCAAGCGCGCCGCCACGGCGGTGGCGCTGGGCAACCCGGTGCTTGCCGGCAACAGCGTGGTCATCGACAAACTTGAAAGCCTGGCTCCGCGCCGCCCCTATGACGCGCCGAACTGGGTGCCCAGTGATCGCCCGGTACGTCTGGGCGAACTGGTCGAGCTGAAAAAGCTCAGCGTCGCGGGCTACAACCCGGGCGCCATCAACGTCGACTTCCGCCTGCCGCCCGACCTGTTCAACTGGCGTGAAGAAGGCGTGCCGCTGCACCTCAAGTACCGCTACACGCCGCAGCAAGTGTCGACCAATTCGTCATTGCTGGTGGGGCTGGATGACCAGTTCATGAAGTCGATGCCACTGCCGTCGATCACCAGCCTGGCAGACGGCAAGACCCTGTTGAGCATGATGCAGAAAGACAACACGCTGCCGCGCGAAGCCACGGTGTTGCTGCCGATCAGCTCGGCGTCGCCGATGTCCAAGCTGCAGCTGCGCTTTATGTACGACTACATCAAGGAAGGCGAATGCCGCGACATCATCGTCGATAACATGCGCGGTACCATCGACCCGGATTCGAGCCTGGACATCAGCGGCTACCAACACTTCATCGCCATGCCGAACCTGGGCGTGTTCAACGATGCCGGTTTCCCGTTCACCCGCCTGGCGGACCTGTCCGAGTCGGCCGTGGTGTTGCCTGACACCTTTGGCACCGACGAGTTGAGTGCCTACTTGACCATCCTGGGCCGCTTCGGCGAGTCCACCGGTTACCCGGCGACCGCCGTCAAAGTGGTGCAAGCCAAGGACGTGCAAAGTGTGGCTGACAAAGACCTGCTGGTGATCGCCACCGGTGCCGACCAGCCCTTGTTCAAGCAATGGCAGCAGTACCTGCCGGCGACGGTCGATGGCCCGCAGCAGCACTTCAAACTGTCGGACCTGCCGCGCTACGTCAGCAACTGGGTCAGCCCGGACGCCGAAGCCAACAAGCACGCGGCCAACGCCGCCATCAGCTTCAACAGCTTGAGCACCAGCACGTGGTTTGCCGGTTTCGAGTCGCCGCTCAAGGTCGGGCGCAGTGTGGTGCTGATCTCCAGTTCCAGGCCCGAAGGCCTGCAAGCCGCGACCGCTGTGCTGATTGGCGGCGATCAATATAAAGAAACCATCCAGGGCAGCCTGGCGGTGGTGCAGGGCACGCAGGTCAGCTCACTGGTGGCTGACCAGCAGTACTACGTGGGCAAACTGGGCTGGTTCAAGTCGGTGCAATGGCAACTGTCGCAAAACCTGGGTTGGATGTTGTTGTTCACCTTCCTGGGCCTGGCGATTGTCACCTGCCTGATCTACCTGTCCTTGCGTGCCCGTGCAAAACGGCGGTTGGCATGATGCGTCCAGCCGCTTGGGCCTGGGTGGGCGCCGCGATGTTTGCGGGGGCAGCCCAGGCCCAGACGTGTGATGCGCAATGGCCGCTGTGGCAGAACTATGCCACGCGCTTTGTGCAGGATGACGGGCGGGTGTTGAACTCGTCCCTGAACCCCAGCGAGAGCAATTCCGAAGGCCAGTCCTACGCCATGTTCTTTGCCCTGGTCGGCAACGATCGCGCGCGCTTCGACAAGCTGTGGACGTGGACCAAGTCCAACATGGCCGGCAATGACCTCAGCCACAACCTGTTCGCCTGGCTGTGGGGCAAGAACAAAGATGGCCAGTGGGGCGTGATCGATGCCAACTCCGCCAGCGATGCCGATCTGTGGATCGCCTATGCGTTGCTCGAAGCTGCGCGCATCTGGAATGTGCCGCAGTACCGTGCCGACGCGCAATTGGTGTTGGCCAATGTGGAAAAGACCCTGATCGTACGTGTACCGGGCCTGGGCAAGATGCTGTTGCCGGGGCCTGTGGGCTATTCGTATCCGGGTGGTTTGTGGCGCTTCAATCCCAGCTATCAAGTGTTGGCGCAATTGCGCCGCTTCCACAAAGAGCGCCCGAACGGCGGCTGGAATGATGTGGCCGACAGCAACGCGAAGATGCTGGCCGACCCCCAAAGCAACCCTCATGGCTTTGCCGCCAACTGGGTGGGCTACCGCGCCACCAGTATCAATACCGGCGTGTTTGTGGTTGACCCGTACTCTGACGATCTGGGCAGTTACGACGCTATCCGCACCTACCTGTGGGCCGGGATGACGGCGAAGAGCGACCCCCTCGCGGCGCCGATGCTCAAGGCGTTGGGTGGGCTGTCACGGGCGACGGCTGCGTCGGTCAATGGCCTACCGCCGGAGAAGGTCCATGTGCTCACCGGCGAAGTCGAGAAGAACAATGGCTACTCGCCGCTGGGGTTCTCGGCGTCGGCCATGGTGTTCTTCCAGGCACGGGGCGAGACCGCCCTGGCGCAACTGCAAAAGCACAAGCTCGACGACGTGTTGGGCAAGGCCATGGCCCCCGACGCGCCCGATACCGCGCAGCCGGTTTATTACGACTACATGCTTAGCCTGTTCGGCAAAGGTTTTGCCGATCAAAAGTACCGTTTCGAGCAAGACGGTACGGTCACATTATTCTGGGAGGGCGCATGCGCCGCCACACGCTAGCCCTTGCGATATTGGCCACCCTGGCGTCCAGCGCCAGCCTGGCTGCAACCAGCGACCCACAAGCCTTGCTGATCGAGCAGGGTAACTATTGGCAGTCGAAGAAAAACCCCGAGCGCGCCCTGGAAAGCTGGCAGAAACTGCTCAGCCTGAGCCCCGAGCAGCCGGACGCGCTGTATGGCATCGGCCTGATCCAGGTGCAACAGCAGCACCCGGAAGAGGCGCAGAAATACCTGGCCCGTCTGCGTGCAATTTCGCCCCTGCCGCGCCAGGCCTTGCAGCTTGAACAAGACATTGCCGTCAACACCCCCACCAACGCCAAGTTGCTGGAGCAAGCCCGTGAGCTGGGTGAGCCGGTTGAAGATCGCGAAAAAGCCGTGGCGCTGTACCGCCAGATTTTCCAGGGGCGCCAGCCTCAGGGCCTGATCGCGCGTGAGTATTACAACGCCTTGGCGTTCACCCCCAAGGGCACGGCCGAAGGTATCGCCGGCCTGCAACGTGTCACGCGTGAGCGCCCGAATGATTCGATCGCCGCGCTGTTCCTGGCCCGGCACTTGGCGCGTAACCCGTCCACCCGCGTCGAAGGTATTCGTGCGATGGAGCGCCTGTCGACCGACAACGACGTGGGCGGCGCCGCCGATGAAGGCTGGCGTTTTGCACTGGTGTGGCTCGGTGCACCGAACCGTGACCAGGTGCCGTTGTTCCAGCAGTTCCTGGCCAAGCATCCGGATGACACTGAGATCCGTGCGCTGATGAACAAAGGCATTGCCCAGAGCAAGGGCGATGGCGGCTGGCAGCGTGATCCCAAGTTGGTCAAAGCGTTCAAGGCGCTGGACGACGGTGACCTGAAAACCGCCGAGCCGCTGTTGGCGGCGCGCCTCGCGGAAAAGCCCAACGATGTCGATGCCCTCGGTGGCATGGGCGTGGTGCGCCAGCAGCAACAGCGCTTCAGCGAGGCGGAGCATTACCTCGGGCAAGCCACACGCCTGCCTGGCGGCGCTGCCTGGCAAAAGGCCCTGAACGAAGTGCGCTACTGGAGCCTGCTCAACCAGGCACGCGACGCGCAAACTGCCGGCCGTAGCAGCCAAGCCCTTGACCTGGCGGCCCAAGCCGAGCGCTTGAACCCGAGTCGCGCCGACGCCGCCGTGGCCCTGGCCGGCTTCCAGGCCCAGGACAATCAGTTCGACGCCGCTGAAGCCACGTACCGCAAAGTGCTGGCGCGCAACCCTGGCGACCCGGATGCCTTGAATGGCCTGATCGGCGTGCTGTCCCAATCGGGTCGCCCGGACGAAGCGTTGAAGCTGATCGATTCGGTGTCGCCGGCCGACCGTGCCAAGTTCTCCTCGACGGCCAAGATCAAAGCCATGCGCGCCACCCAGTTGGGCAAGTTGGCCGATCAGCGCGGCGACTTGAAAGCCGCCCAGGCGGCGTATCAGCAAGCGCTTGATGCCGATCCGGAAAACCCCTGGACACGTTTCGCCCTTGCGCGGGTCTACCTGCGGGATGGCCAGATCCGCAACGCCCGCGCCTTGATCGATGGCCTGCTCAAAAGCCAGCCGAACCAGCCGGATGCGCTGTACACCAGCACCTTGCTGTCGGTTGAGCTGGGCGAGTGGAAGGCGGCCGACGCCACCTTGTCACGCATTCCGGTCGGCCAGCGCACGGCGGATATGAATGAGTTGGCGAGCGATATCGCCCTGCACAAACAGACGGACATCGCTGTCGAAACCGCGCGCCGTGGTCAGCGTCCCGAGGCCTTGGCCTTGCTCGGTCGCAGTGCCGCGCTGGCCGGTAAAAAACCGGAACGCCTGGCGGTGCTGGCGTCTGCCTATGTCGATGTGGGCGCACCGGAAGAAGGCCTGCAGATCATGCAAGGCGTGCTGGAAAAGACTCCGAACCCGACCGCCGACCAAAAGCTGCTCTACGCCAGCGTATTGCTCAAGGCCAATCACTACACCGAAGCCGGCGATATCCTGCGTGAGTTGCAGGGCCAACCCCTGAGCGACGCCGGACGCCAGCGCTACGAAGACCTGATCTTTCAATACCGGGTCAAGCAAGCCGACGCATTGCGTGAGAAGAACGACCTGGTGGCGGCGTACGACATGCTCTCGCCAGCCCTGGCCCAGCGACCTAACGACACGTCGGCCATTGGTGCACTGGCGCGCATGTACGCTGCGGGCGGCGATGGCAAAAAAGCCATGGACCTCTACCGGCCGCTGGTCCAGCAAAACCCGGGTAACGCTCAGTTGCAACTGGGTCTGGCGGACATCGCCTTGAAGGGGGGCGACCGTGGCCTGGCGCAATCGGCTGCCGACAAGGCATTGACCCTGGAACCTACGAGTGCCGAAGTGCTGACGTCGGCTGCGGGTATCTACCGTGGCCTGGGTCGCAATAACGAAGCCACTGAATTGCTGCGTCGCGCGCTGGCTATCGAAAGCACCCAGCGTGCCCAGGCGCGCTCGGCCCTGGCAGACGCCCAGGGCGTGGCCTACAACCCCTTCGTCGGCTTGCCTGGCCAGCGTCGGCAGATTACCGACCTGGCGGTGGATCGCGGCACCGTGCCGCCGCCCATCGATGCGCCGGCCAACGTGATGCCGGCGCCGGTCGCGGCCACGGTTCCGGCAAACGCCATGGCAAGCAACGGCTATGCGCCGTCGAACAACTTGAGTGATCCGTTTGTGCCGCCAACGCGGATTGCCGCGCTGGACAACCCGACCTTGAGCCCTGCGCAACGGGCCCTCGATTCGATGCTGCGTGACCGTAGCGGTTACCTGGTCCAGGGCCTGAGCGTGCGCAGCAACAACGGTGAAAGTGGCTTGAGCAAAATTACCCAGGTGGACACGCCGTTCGAAGCACGCATGCCGGTGGGCGACATGAACGTGGCGTTGCGTGTGACGCCGGTGAGTTTGAGTTCGGGGACGGTCAAAGCCATTTCGGCCGCGCGTTTTGGTGGTGGCAAAGGTACCGATGATTCCAAGCGAGAGAACGGGGTCGGCCTGGCTGTTGCCGTTGAGGACCCGGCGCAAGGCGTCAAGGCTGACATCGGCGTGAGCCCACTGGGCTTTACCTACAACACAGTGGTCGGTGGTGTGAGTGTGTCGCGACCGTTTACCGAAGGCGGCAACCTGCGCTATGGCGTCAATGTTTCACGGCGTCCGGTGACAGACAGCGTGACCTCGTTTGCCGGTTCGACCGCCAGGATCACTGAGGCTGATGGCCAGGTCCACGATAAGAAGTGGGGCGGCGTCACCGCTAACGGCGGGCGTGCCGAGCTGAGCTACGACGACCAAGAGGTGGGTGCCTATGGCTATGCGTCATTGCACAAGTTGCTTGGCAATCATGTCGAGGATAACACCCGTATGGAGTTGGGCAGCGGCGTCTACTGGTACCTGCGCAACACGCCGACCGACACCCTCACCCTGGGCGTCAGCGGCATGGCCATGGGCTTCAAGGACAACCAGGGTTTCTACACCTATGGGCAGGGCGGCTATTTCAGCCCGCAACGCTTCTTCTCCCTTGCCGTACCAGTCCGATGGGCACAGAGCTTCGACCGTTTCAGCTATGAGTTGAAAAGTTCGGTGGGCGTGCAATATATCGCGCAAGATGGCGCCGATTATTTCCCGAAAGACAGCGATCTTCAGGAACGCGCTACGGGTACCAAAAAATACGACAGCAGCAGCAAGACCGGCATCGGCTACAGCCTCAACGCGGCTGCTGAATACCGTCTTTCTTCACGCTTTTATCTGGGTGGCGAAGTCGGTGTCGACAACGCCCAGGATTATCGCCAGTACGTCGGCAACGCGTACCTGCGCTACCTGTTTGAAGACCTGAGCGGGCCTATGCCGCTGCCGGTCAGCCCTTACCGTTCCCCGTATTCGAATTGATTGATAGGAGTCATCCATGCCTGTTTCCGCAATTGCCGGCCTGACCCTGCTGGTACTCGGCGAAAGCCACCTGAGCTTCCCGGACCATTTGCTCGATCCGCTGCAAGCCAACCTGACGGCGCAAGGCGCCAAGGTCCACACCATCGGCGCCTGCGGTGCCGGCGCGGCCGATTGGATCGTGCCGAAGAAAGTCGACTGCGGCGCCGAAAACCTGCCGGGCGCCAAGCCACAGGTGTTCGGCAAGAACGCCATGAGTACCACGCCGGTCAAGGACCTCATCGCCAAAGACAAACCCGACCTCGTGGTGATCATCATTGGCGACACCATGGCCTCCTACCCGGACCCGCAGTTTCCGAAAGTCTGGGCCTGGAAAAGCGTGACGTCGCTGACCAAGGCCATCAGCGAAACCGGCACCAAGTGCGTGTGGGTCGGCCCGGCCTGGGGCAAGGTCGGCAGCCTGTACAAGAAGGATGATGCGCGCACCAAGCTGATGTCGTCGTTCCTGGCGACCAACGTGGCGCCGTGCACCTACATCGACTCGCTGACCTTCTCCAAGCCAGGCGAATGGATCACCACCGACGGCCAGCACTTCACCATCGACGGCTACCAGAAGTGGGCCAAGGCCATCGGCGGCGCGCTGTCGGCATTGCCGGCGGATGCTGTGAAGGGAGCCAAGTGATGAAGCGCATTTCCCTGGGCCTGGCGACCTTGCTCGCCAGCGTCAGCGCATATAGCGCCGACATCCCGTTGTACCCCACCGGGCCGGAAAAAGACTCGGCGTTCCTGCGCTTTGCCAACGGCACCAGCAGCGAGTTGAAGCTGGTGGCCGAAGGGTCCAAGGCCAGCCTGGTACTGGGTGGCGACAAACTTGTCTCCGACTACCTGCCCGTGTCGGGCGGCAGCGCGCCGATCAAAGGCGTGTTGAGCCAGGGCGGCAAAAACGCTGATTTGGCTGTCACTGTCGCCCCAGGCGAGTTCGCTACGGTGATCGCGGTGGCCGATGCCAAGGGTGGTATTCGCCAACTGGTGATTCATGAGCAGCCGGACGACTTCAACGCGCTGAAAGCCTCGCTGGCCTTCGTCAATGCCGACGCCGCGTGTGCCGACGCCAGCCTGGAAGCCGTGGCGCAAAAGGTCGAGCTGTTCAAGAACGCCGCCGAAGGTTCGGTGCAGCGTCGCATGATCAACCCGGTGGAACTGTCGGTGCAGCTCAAGTGCGCCGGTGCGCCCACCGGTCAACCGTTGACCTTCGCCCTCAAGGCCGGCGAGCGCTACAGCGTGCTGGCATTGCCAGCGGCTGGCGGTACCCGGTTGTTGTTCGCGCCTGACACGCTCGCTAACTGATCGGGCCCGACACCACCATGGTCTTTGCCTCACTCGAATTCCTCACGCTGTTCCTGCCGGCCTTCCTGTTGATCTACGCGCTGGCTCGTCCGAGCTGGCGCAACGTCATCCTGTTGATCGGCAGCTGGTTGTTCTACGGCTGGTTGAGCCCGCTGTTCCTGTTCCTGCACATGGTGTTGACCGTGGTGGCATGGGTCGGCGGCTTGCTGGTGGACCGCTCCCGTGAGGACGGCAAAGGCCGCGTGCGCCTGTTGATCGCGTTGATCGTGTTCAACACGGCGGTGCTGTGTTGGTACAAGTACGCCAACATCGTCGCCGGCACGGTGAGCGAGGTGATCACCTGGTACGGTGCGATGCCGCTGGACTGGCAGCGCGTGGCCTTGCCGGCCGGCTTGTCGTTCATCGTGTTGCAGGCGATTTCCTACCTGGTGGATGTGCACCGGCATACGGTGCCGGTGGAGCGCAGCTTCATCAACTACGCCACCTATATCTCGATGTTCGGCCACTCGATTGCCGGCCCGATCATCCGTTACGACTGGGTTCGCCGCGAGCTGAACCAGCGCTATTTCAACTGGACGAATTTCTCCCTCGGCGCGCGGCGCTTCATGATCGGCATGGGCATGAAAGTGCTGGTGGCCGACACCTTGTCGCCGCTGGTGGACATCGCCTTCCACCTGGAAAACCCCAGCCTGGTGGACGCCTGGATCGGTTGCCTGGCGTATTCGCTGCAACTGTTCTTCGACTTCGCCGGCTACAGCGCCATGGCCATCGGCCTGGGCCTGATGCTGGGCTTCCACTTCCCGGAGAACTTCAACCGGCCGTACCTGGCCAGCAGCATCCAGGATTTCTGGCGGCGCTGGCATTTGTCGTTGTCCAGCTGGTTGCGCGACTACCTGTACATCGCCCTGGGTGGTAACCGCGATGGCGTGTGGCGCACCTATCGCAACCTGTTCCTGACCATGGCGATCGCCGGCCTGTGGCACGGCGGCGACAGTTGGAACTACCTGCTGTGGGGTTCGGCTCACGGCGTGGCGTTGTGCGTCGACCGTGCGTGGTCGCGTTCGAGCCTGCCGAGCATCCCGCCGGTGTTGTCGCACATCCTGACCTTGCTGTTTGTGTGCCTGGCCTGGACCTTGTTCCGTGCGCCGGACTTCCATTCGGCACTGACCATGTACGCCGGCCAGTTCGGCCTGCACGGCATGGCCTTGGGTGACGCGATGGCCGTGGCCATGCGCCCGGCCCATGGCATGGCGGCGTTGCTGGGCCTGGTGTGCATCATCGCGCCGATCTGGCAGGTGCGTTGCGAACAGCGCTTCGGCACCCAGCCGTGGTTTGTGCTGGCGGCTTCGCTGTGGCCGGTGGCCGGGTTTGTGTTGTCGTTCGCGCTGATCGCCAGCCGCGACGCCGTACCGTTTCTGTACTTTCAGTTTTAAGGACGCCCGACCATGCCTGCTCCTACTGCGCCCACGCCTCCGAGTGAACTGGCCGTCCGCACCAGCCCCCTGGCGGCCTGGGTGCTGGTGCCCTTCTTGGCGGCGGGGCTGCTGTCCTGCGCCTGGTTGATGGTGAAGGGCCCGATCAGCTTTGTGCCGGCCAAGGTCGACAGCGACATGCTGCTGCACGGCGACCTGACCCACCGTTTCGCCAAGGAACTGGCCAAGGCGCCGATGGCGATCCAGGCCGCCAACCTGGAGCGCGGCGGCAGCTGGCTGGCGTTCGGTGATACCGGGCCACGGGTACGTCAGGGTTGCCCGGGCTGGCTGTTTATCAGCGATGAACTGCGCATCAACCGGCATGCCGAGGCCAATGCCCAGACCAAGGCCCAGGCGGTGATCGACCTGCAAAAACAACTGGGTCAAAAAGGCATCGACCTGCAAGTGGTGGTGGTGCCGGACAAGAGCCGCATCGCCGCTGCCGAACGTTGTGGCCTGTACCGCCCGGCGGTGCTCGACGGCCGCATTCAGGACTGGACCAAACGGCTGCAAGCTGCCGGCGTTTCCGCGCTGGACCTGACCGACACCTTGAAGCCCCTGGGCGCCAATGCCTACTTGCGCACCGACACCCACTGGAGCGAAATCGGTTCCAACGCTGGCGCCCAGGCGCTCGCGCAGCGCATCCGGCAGCGCGGCATCCAGGCAACGCCGGAGCAGACCTTCCATATCACCCAGGCGCCCCTCGCCGTACGCCCGGGTGACTTGGTGCGCCTGGCCGGTCTGGATTGGTTGCCGCCCAAGTTGCAGCCGCCAGGGGAGTCGGTCGCGGCCAGCACCGCCCATGAAACCGGCGGCGCAACCAGCAACGCCGACGACCTGTTTGGCGACGCCGGCCTGCCCAATGTGGCGTTGATCGGCACCTCGTTTTCGCGCAATTCCAACTTTGTCGGCTTCCTGCAAAAAGCCCTGAATGCGCCGGTCGGCAATTTCAGCAAGGACGGGGGCGAGTTCTCGGGGGCGGCCAAGGCCTATTTCGAAAGCCCGGCCTTCAAGCAAACACCGCCCAAGCTGTTGATTTGGGAGATACCGGAGCGGGATCTGCAAACACCCTACGATACGATCGCGCTTGGTCAGTAATTTGACGATTTGCCGTTTGTCTAAAAAATGTACAGCTTTCTCATCAAAATAATGACACTTTTGCGCGCCTGAAGCAGACTGCTTGCACTAGGGCGACCACAAAAAGACCTGCGGTAAGCAGTCGTATCAGCTGACCTTTTCACGTCTTTGGGCTTCGCCGTGATGAGGAATTCGCTATGAGCTTTACTGATGGTCTGCTTGTGTTGCTTGGAAAAGATGTCAGCCGTGACGTTCAGGGGTTGAATGCGCGGCTGCATTTTTTTGGCAGCATCCCGGTGGATGACGGCACGCCGTTTCCCGCGCAAACCCCCAGTGCGAATGCACAGTCCCAGCCGGTGGATAAGGCTGTGCGGCGTGCGTGCGTGGTGGCATTGGTGTCGGTCAATGGTGGAGTGGGGCGCAGTACCCTGGCCACCGCGTTGAGCAGCGGCCTGCAGCGCCTGGGTGAATCAGTGGTCGCCGTCGACCTGGACCCGCAGAACGCGCTGCGCATGCACTTCGGCGTCAGTCCGGGTTCGCCGGGTATCGGCCCGAGCAGCCTGCGCAATGCGCACTGGGACGCTCTCCAGCAGCCCGGCTTTGTCGGCAGTCGCGTGATCACCTTTGGCGACACCGACCTGCGTCAGCAAGACGACCTGCAACGCTGGCTCAAGCATGAGCCGGATTGGCTGGCGCAACGCCTGTCCGCCTTGGACCTGAGCGCCCGTCATACCGTGATCATCGACACCCCCGCCGGTAATAACGTCTATTTCCATCAAGCCCTGAGCGTGGCCGATGTGGTGTTGGTGATCGCCCAGGCAGATGCTGCATCCCTGGGCACCCTGGACCAACTCGACGTGCTGTTGGCGCCACACCTTGAGCGCGAGCGTGCACCACACGTGCATTTTGTGATCAACCAACTGGATGAAGACAATGCCTTCAGCCTGGACATGGTCGAGGCTTTCAAGCAGCGCCTGGGCGCTAAAGAACCACTGGAAGTGCACCGCGACCTGGCGATCAGCGAGGCGTTGGCGTTTGGTACCGACCCCTTGGACAGCCAGGCATTGACCTTGGCCGGGGACGATATCAATGAGATTTGCCGGCTGTTGATAGCGCGCAGAAAACAACGGTAAAGCGCGCTTTTATACGCTTGACGCCAGATGCTTATGCACAATTGGTTGGATGCACCTGTCACCCAACCGCCATTTTGTGGAGCCGTTCTCATCACGCTGCAACTGCCTGTTTTGCGTGCGTTTTATTTTGTGAACAAAAAATGACCAGCCTGGCTTTTGGCCTGTAGCGCAGATGCCTACAGGCTCCGTAAAGAATCCATCAACAGAGTTATCCACAGGCTGCACTGCGACAATTTTGCCCTCTAATCGCGCTCGGCAAGCACCATCAAGTTGCGCGGTGTCAGTGCGGGATCGCAGAAGGTGCCTACGTCGACCTTGTAGCCGTTCTCGCTGAGAAACAATGCCCGATCCAGCACCAGCCACACCTCCAGCGGGCGCCGAAACAGACCACGCACCAACTCCAGGTTTCTCACCTCAGCCAGGCGGCGCCAGCCGTGGGCCTCCAGCGCCGCCCAATCCGGTTCACCTGTGGATAACCCTTTGAGGTTCGCCAGCTCCCGGCAGTAGTCGGCGAAGGGCTTGTCCAGCCAACTGGCGGGCAGGGACGGTGTGGGCAGGTACTCGTCGAGGTTGCGCAGTTCGCGTTGCAGTTGGTCGAAGCCCAGGCGCCGTGCCATGGACGTATCGCGTTGCAAGCGCACGCGTTTGCCGGCGGTGACGGTTTCGCTCAACGGCAGGCCGAGGTCATCGAGGGACAGTTGCAGGGTCGAAGCACGGCCTCGTTTGGACAATGGCTGGTAAGTGTCGGCATTGATGCGGTTGTAGCAGCACGGCGCCAGCGCCAGCTGCTTGCAGCCGACCGCGCTGGCCAGTTGCAGCAGGCGCACATGCAGGTCGCCACAGGCGTGCAGGGCGACGGGGGTGTGTTCGGCGCGGATCGCCACATCGGCCATCACGTCTTGCAGGCGATGGGTGGCGGGCAGGCCGTGGTGATCGCTCAAGGCCTGGCCCGCCGCGATCAGTGCGGGGTCGTATTCCAGGCAGGTCAGGGCTTGATCGGCGTGCACCAGCCGGCGGCCCAGGTGGCCCTTGCCTGAACACCAGTCCAGCCAGTGGGTGGTGGCTTGCGCAAACAGCAGCGCACTGCCGAAGGCTTCAATTTGCTCCCACTTGCGACCTGGAACATCGACATTCAGGCGATGGCGAGCGGGAGCCAGGGGCTGCGTCGGTAACTTATCCACAGCACTGATCGCGCGAGCTTGCGCGGCGAGCTGCGCAAACGGTGCCGGTGCCGGCAGGTCATGGGGGTGGTTGTGACAGGTTTCGGCATCGTCCAACGAGCGCTGTCGCAGCCACTGTGCGAGTTCGGGGTGCTGGGTTTCCCAAGGCAAGTACAGATGAGTAAAGGGCCGTGGTTTCCACAGCCCTTGGTGCTCGAACAGGAACGCATCCAGCGCCTGGAAGCGTGCCTCAACGTCCTTGGCAGGCATCGACGCGCAGCCAGCGTTCCAGCAGTTTGAAGGCGCGTACCAGCACGTAGGCCATCAACAGGTAGAACAGGCCCGCAGCGAAGAAGATCTCTACCGGCAAGTAGGTACGGGCAATGATGGTCCGTGCCATGCCGGTCAGTTCCAGCAGGGTGACGGTACTGGCCAGGGCGCTGGCCTTGAGCATCAGGATCACTTCGTTGCTGTACGCCGGCAGGCCGATGCGCGAGGCACGCGGCAGGATGATGTAGAACAGCGTCTTCGGCTTGGACATACCCAGCGCACGTGCGGCTTCGATCTCGCCGGGCGGGATGGCCTGGATCGCGCCGCGCAGGATCTCGGCGATATAGGCGGCGGTGTGCAAGGTCATGGTGGCGGTGGCGCACCAGAACGGATCGCGCAGGTAGGGCCACATGAAGCTCTCGCGCACTGCATCGAACTGCGCCAGGCCGTAGTAGACCAGGAACAACTGCACCAGCAGCGGCGTGCCACGGAAGAAGAAAATATAGGCATAGGGCAGGGCGCTGACGTACCAGCGGCGTGAAGACCGGGCGATACCCAGCGGGATCGCCAGCAACAGGCCGGCGATCACTGCAATGGCGACCAGCTCCAGGGTCAGGATGGCGCCCTGGGCCAGCTTGGGCAGCCACTTGATGATCACGGCCCAGTTCAGGCCCAGGTCGAAATGCGCCAGCCAGCTGTAGTCGCCGCTCATTGGGTGCTCCTTGCAAAGCCGCGGGCGGCGCGTTTTTCCAGGAAGTGCATGCCGGTCATGGCCAGCACGGTGAGGCCCAGGTACATGAAGGCGGCGACCATGAAGAAGGTGAAGGGCTGCTTGGTGACGGTCACGCCGATCTGCGCATGGCGCATGATTTCTTCCAGGCCGATCACCGATACGAGGGCGGTGTCCTTCATCAGGATCATGAACAGGTTGCCCAGGCCCGGCAGGGCGATGCGCCACATCTGCGGCATGATCAGCCGGGTGAAGATCCGCAACTTCGACATCCCCAAGGCGACACCGGCTTCACGGTGGCCCTTGGGAATGGCGAGGATCGCGCCACGGAACACTTCCGTTGCGTAGGCGCCAAAGCACAGGCCCAGGGCGATCACCCCGGCGGCAAAGGCGCTGAGGGAAAGGTCGGGGTTGCCGAAGAACTCACCGAGGGCACGCATCAGGTTGACCGTGCCGAAGTAAATCAGCAGCACCCACAGCAATTCGGGAATGCCACGCACGATGGTCGAATACGCACCGCCCACCCATTGCAGCGGCTTGTACGGCGAAGTCTTGGCCAAGGCCCCGGCAAGGCCGAGCACCAGCCCCAGGCACAGGGCCGTGAGCGCCAGTTTGACGGTCATCAGCGCGCCAGCGGCAAGCGCCGGGCCGAATCCGTAGAGATCGAAATTCATGGTGTTTTCATATCGCGGCAGGCATTGCAAAAAGCCGACGCGCTCAACTGAGCGCGCCGGGCATACCGTTCAGATCATTCGATGCTGAACGGGAAGTACTTGTCGTTGATCTTCTTGTAGGTGCCGTCTGCCTTGATCTCTGCCAGGGCTTTGTTCAGGCGCTCGCGCAGTGGGTCGCCCTTGCGCACGGCGATACCGATCTTGTCGCTTTCTACCACCGGGTCGCCCTTGAACTCGTAGGCCGAACCGTCTTTGCTCTTGAGCCATTCGTACTGCACGTACTTGTCGGCGAGGATGCCGTCCAGGCGACCGGAGGTCAGGTCGAGGTAGGCGTTTTCCTGGGTGTCGTACAGCTTGGCTTCGGTATCCGGCAGCTTGTCTTCCAGGTAGGTGCCGGCCAGCGTCGCGCGTTGTGCACCGATGACCTTGCCTTTCAGGTAAGCCGCGTCGGTCTTGAAGTCGGCGGTGGCTTTAGGCGCGATGAATTGCAGCTTGTTGGAGTAGTACGGGTCGGTGAAGTCGACGGCTTGCTTGCGCTCGTCGGTGATCGACAGCGAGGACACCAGGAAGTCGAACTTCTTGGCGTTCAGGGCCGGGATGATGCCGTCCCAGTCGGACACATACACTTCGCATTTCTCGACTTTCATCTTGGCGCACAGGGCGTCGCCGATGTCTTTGTCGAAGCCGACCACGTTGCCGCTCGCGTCTTTGTTGTTGAACGGCGGGTAGGCGGCTTCGATCCCCATTTTCAAGGTTTCTGCCATGGCCGTGGCGCTGAACGCCATCGAGACGGCCGCGGCCAGAAGAAATTTTTTATAGTTCTGCATGCATGTTGCTCCGTTAGCGGTTGCTGGACATGAATTGTTTGCAGCGCGCCGAAAGCGGGTTTTCAAACACCTGCTGTGGCGATCCTTGCTCTTCGACCAGGCCCTGGTGCAGGAACACCACCTCACTGGACACCTGGCGGGCGAAGCCCATTTCATGGGTGACCAGCAGCATGGTGCGACCTTCTTCGGCCAGCGCGCGGATCACATTAAGTACTTCCTGAACCATTTCCGGGTCAAGCGCGGAAGTGGGCTCGTCGAACAGGATGACTTTAGGCTGCATCGCCAGGGTGCGCGCGATGGCCGCCCGTTGTTGCTGGCCACCGGACAATTGCGCGGGGTAGGCGTGGCGCTTGTCGGCGATACCGACCTTGTCCAGCAGGGCTTCGGCGACTTCGATGGCTTCGGCCTTGCTTTGGCCGAGCACGCGGCGCGGGGCCTCGATGATGTTGTCGAGGATGCTCATGTGCGGCCACAGGTTAAAGTTTTGAAACACAAAACCGATTTCGCTGCGCAGGCGGTTGATCTGCTTGCCGTCGGCGGCCATCAGTTCGCCGTTTTTCGCGGCCTTGAGCTTGAGTTCTTCGCCGGCTACCAGGATCTGGCCCTGGTGTGGGTTTTCCAGCAGGTTGATGCAGCGCAGGAAGGTGGACTTGCCGGAACCGGAGGAACCCAGGATCGAGATCACATCGCCGTCGCGAGCGGTCAGCGAGATACCTTTGAGTACCTCCAGCTCACCATAGCGTTTATGCAAGTTGCGGATTTCAAGCGCGGGCGTGGCCTCGGCCATGTGGGGTCCTCATTGTGTTCGTTGCAATCCTGCTGTTGGGCCGCCTTCCTGGCGAGGCGCCAAGCTAGCATAGCGTCCTGATGGCAGCCAACAGCGCGGCCGGCGGTAAACCGGTGGTGTGCGGCGGGGTGTCGCATCGGCACAGCAGCGTGTCGCGCCATCAACAACCGAACAACCGTTTGAACCCGGAAAACCGCAGGCTTTGCGTAAAAAAGGGCGCGATGGTGCCAGCTTTGGCCGGGTGTTGGAAGGGTTAACCGGGCAAACGGTGCATATCAGCCCTTTTGTGGGGCGTCACGTACTTTTTGTGTGTGTTTATGGTGCGTTTATTCGTCTTCAATGTGGGTCGCACGGTAACGCTATAGCGGAATGCCATTGTTCTCAATGACTTGCGATGGTTGTTGAATCGTCCTACAGCCCGCGTCAATCGCGGCTCTGTAACATTTTGGCGCAAATCTTGCGTAAAAAATAAAGAACGCCCTGTTGGTTTCTTTTCACGAGAAAGATCCCGGGCCGGGTGGACCGTTTTCGCAATTCCTCGCAAAGGTGTGTCAATGAGTAGTACGCAAAGCTCCAATGACCTCGAACAGGGGCTCAAACCGCGTCACGTCACCATGCTGTCGATTGCCGGCGTCATCGGTGCCGGTCTGTTTGTCGGCTCCGGCCACGCGATTGCTGCCGCCGGCCCGGCCGTACTGCTGGCGTATGCCGCGGCGGGCACGCTGGTGGTATTGGTGATGCGCATGCTGGCCGAAATGGCCGTGGCGTCGCCGGACACCGGTTCGTTCTCCACTTATGCCGACCGTGCGATTGGCCATTGGGCCGGCTTTACCATCGGCTGGTTGTACTGGTGGTTCTGGGTCTTGGTGATTCCTTTGGAAGCCAACGCCGCCGCGACCATCCTGCATGCCTGGTTCCCGGATGTGGCCATCTGGGCCTTTACCCTGATCATCACCTTGCTGCTGACGGCGACCAACCTGTTCAGCGTGAAGAACTACGGCGAGTTCGAGTTCTGGTTCGCGTTGATCAAGGTCGTGGCGATCGTGGGCTTCGTGATCCTCGGCTTGGCGGCGATCTTCGGTTTCCTGCCGACCAGCCAGGTCAGCGGCGTTTCGCACTTGTTCGACACCCAAGGCTTTATGCCCAACGGCATGGGCGCTGTGTTGGCTGCGATCTTGACCACCATGTTTTCCTTCATGGGCACCGAGATCGTCACCATCGCCGCCGCTGAATCGAAGAACCCAGGCCAGCAAATCACCAAGGCCACCAACTCGGTGATCTGGCGGATCGGTTTGTTCTACCTGCTGTCGATTTTCATCGTGGTGTCTCTGGTGCCTTGGAACGATCCGACCCTGGCGGCCGTAGGTTCCTACCAGACCGTGCTGGAGCGCATGGGTATCCCGAACGCCAAGCTGATCGTCGACCTGGTGGTGCTGGTTGCCGTAACCAGTTGCTTGAACTCGGCGCTCTACACCGCTTCGCGCATGCTGTTCTCACTGGGCCGTCGCGGCGATGCACCGGCTGTGGCCAAGCGTACCAACAAGAGCGGCACGCCTTACTGGGCGGTGTTGCTGTCCACCGGCGCGGCGTTCCTGGCGGTATTCGCCAACTACGTAGCCCCGGCGGCGGTGTTCGAGTTCCTGCTGGCCAGCTCCGGCGCCATCGCGCTGCTGGTGTACCTGGTGATCGCAGTGTCGCAGCTGCGCATGCGCCAGAAACGCACGGCGGCGGGCGAAAAGATCGTCTTCAAGATGTGGCTGTTCCCTGGCCTGACCTATGCGGTGATGGTGTTCATCGTGGGGACGTTGACCATCATGCTGTTCCAGGAAGCGCACCGGGTCGAGATCATCGCGACCGGCGTGCTGAGCTTGCTGGTAGTGGCGGCGGGGCTGATTGTGGCGAGTCGTCGCAAGGCACAGCGGGTGGGTGCAGCGGTACTTAACTGACCCAATGTGGGAGGGGGCTTGCCCCCTCCCACTTTGTTTTCGCGTCAGGCTTCTGGGTTGATCAGCGCCTGGGACGCCGCGACGTAATCCGCCTGAAACGCCGGTGACTCGATCCATGCCAGTGCAGCCGCCTCATCATCGGTATCCGTCGCCCACTGTCGATACTCGATCAGCGCTGCGAGGATGAAATCGGTGGCTTGCTCTTCACCTTCCTGCTCCAGCACCAGCGCCAACAGCGGGTGCGCCAGGAATGCCGCGCACAAAGCCTGCTGGCTGGTTTCGCCTGCAGTGCGCATCTCGATGAACATCTCCGTTAAATCCACCGACTCCAAGTCGATGCGGCTGTCATCGCCGGCAAATGCATCCGGTTTGACTGCGACGGCGCGCTGGGTGCGGTTCTGCTTGGCCTTGGCCTTTGCCCGGTGGGCGCGTTTTTGCTGCTTGTTCGGCGAGGCCATGGGGTTGGCGTCCTAGGGTTCTGAGTCAGGGTGGAGTATTGAAGCGCAGGTTGGGGGAAATCCCAAGGGTATCCGCGGCCAATTGACCGTTTTGAAGCCACGCCAATGCAATCGGCCACAACCGGTCCTGATATTCGCTGCGGAAAAAAGCGAAATGCCCGACCTGGTTTTCGCCGATGTCTTCCGGCGCTATGCGCAGATGCGTACGTTCGCTGCCGTCAAAATAACCCAGTAACCGCTCAATGGCCGCCACGGTGCCGAAGGGGTCATCCGTGATGCTGATCGCCAGTATCTGCGCCTTCACACGGCTGAAGGGCAGGTCGCCCAGCGCTCGGCCGCTGGGGCGTGTTTCATATCGGGGAGTCGGCGTGCTCCAGTCGCGCACTACGCCGGCTGGCGTATCTTCCAGCCAGCCCAGGCGCTTGCCGGGGAAGTATCCGCACAGTGCCGTCAGCAGCGGCATTACCACATGCCACTTGGCAAACATGCGCCAGCGTCCGCTCGGCGCGTAATCGCGCCAGTAGGCGAACTGCGCGCCTACCGTGACGATCCGACGAATAACCGCGCCCGACTCCCCTAGCCCAGCCGCGCAACCGCCAAAGCTGTGGCCGACTACGTCAATCGGCTGGCCCGGGAATTCTCGTTGCGCCCGTTTGAGCATCGCCTCGAAATCCAGCACGCCCCAATCCGACCACGAGGCCTGGAAGTGGCGCAGCGAGCCGTTGCGGGATTCGCCGATGCCACGGTAGTCGTAGGTGATGACATCTAGGCCGTTGGCGAACAGGTAGTCGGCGAAGCGAGCGTAGTGGCGGCAGCGTACGGAGGTGGCGGCGTTGATGATCACCACCGGGCGTGCGGGGTCGGTCCTGATATGGCGCCAGGTGAAGCCGCCCAGGATATGGCCGTCGGCGGCGGGTTCCTTGAAGGGGGCGCTGTGATCGCGTGCGGGCGGGGCCGGACGCAATTGTAAAGAGGCGTCGTTCAAATTCATTGGTTTCTCGACCCTGATCGGTTCTTGTTTTTTTAGTAACAGTTGGTCAGTTTGCCAGTACTTGCGCTGTCATTTGGTGGTTTATCAAATGACGGATTGGATCGCCTGCTTACGTCGCTCGACCTGGAGCCGGTATATACATAACCTTGCGCTCTTTCGATTCGACAAGAACCACCTTATGACCCGCGATACCCTCGAACACAACCAGATTCCGATCTACCTCGTCACTGTGTTGCTGGCCGTCGTTTTCGGTCTGCTTCCACTCTCATTCACCCACGAACTCAGCGCACTGGTCACCCCCGCCATCGCCGTGCTGATGTACGCGATGTTCCTGCAAATACCGTTTCTCGACCTGCGCCAAGGCTTGGGTAACAAGCGCTTCCTGTCCGCCTTGCTGCTGGCCAACTTCATCCTGGTGCCCTTGCTGGTGTGGGCCTTGACCCAAAGCCTGCTGGGGCGCCCGGCGTTGCTGGTCGGCGCGTTGCTGGTGTTGCTGACGCCCTGCATCGACTACGTGGTGGTGTTTACCCATATCGGCAAGGGCGATTCGCGGCTGATGCTGGCGGCGACGCCGGTGCTGTTGCTGCTGCAGTTGGCGCTGCTGCCGTTATACCTGGGGTTGATGCTGGGGCCGCAGTCTGAGGTCGTGGTGGCGGCGGGGCCATTCGTCGAGGCATTCCTGTTGTTGATTGTGCTGCCGATGATTCTGGCAGTGCTCACGACTTTCCTGGCGCGGCGGTCATCTGTCTTCAACGCGTGGAGCAGCGCCTGGGCATGGTTGCCCGTACCCGCGATGGCGCTGGTGTTGTTTGTGGTGATCGGTTCTCAAATCACTTCAGTGGTGCGGGATATCAACCTGCTGTTGCCGGTGATTCCGGTGTATATCGGCTTCCTGTTGCTGGCCCCGTTGATGGGGGCGCTGGCGTCGCGGCTGTTTGCACTCCCTGCTGCAACGGCGCGGGCGGTGACATTCAGCGCGTCAACGCGCAATTCATTGGTGGTGCTGCCCTTGGCACTGGCCCTTCCCGAAGAGGTGCGCGGGTTGGCGGCGACGGCGGTGATCCTGCAAACCCTGGTCGAACTGGTGGGGGAGTTGATTTACGTAAGGTTGATCCCGAAGTGGGTGTGGCCCGCAGGTCGGTAGACGCAGGAATCTTGCAGTCTGTTCAGGCGCTATTCAGCAGGGCGGTCGGCACCATAAGTCGGCGCCCCTTACCTGACAGGTCAACCGATGGATCACCGCAACCGTTTTCGCCTGGAATCCTCAGGGATTTTCCTCTTCGCTCTGTTGTTGTTCACCTTGGGCATCTGGGATCAGCAGCCCCAAGGGTTTGACGGGCGCTGGGCGTTGTTCCTGCAAGAGATGTTTCGCCATGGCGCGAGTTTTTTCCCGACCACCTATGGCCAGCCCTACGCGGATTACCCCGGCACCGCGACCTTCTTCAGCTACGTGTTTGCCCGACTGTTCGGTGCGCCCAACCATCTGGCAAATATCCTGCCGACCGCCCTGGCTTCTGCTGGCGTAGTTGCGGTGGTCTACCGCTTGTTGGTGCCTGCAAGCCGGCCTTGGGCGCTGCTCACGGTGCTGCTGACCTTGCTCACCACCCAACTGCTCGAAAAGTCCCGCTCGGTCTGCCTGGACCAGATGGTGGCGTTGCTCTGTGTAGGTAGTTTCTACCTGCTGCACAGCGGCGGACGCTGGAGGCGGATTGCGGTGTTCCCGCTGTTTGTCCTGGGTTTTGCGATACGCGGGCCATTGGGGTTGATCGAGGTCTGTGGTGTGGTGTGTGTGTATTGGGCGCTGGGCAAGCCTGGCGAGGGCGTGAAACAGGTGCTGATTCACGGCGTTGTCGGCCTGGTGCTGCTGGCAGTGTGTTGGTGGCTGCTGGTGAAGTTGGCGCGTATCAGCGGGGGCGATGCGTTTGCCGATGAAGTATTCAAGATGCAAGTCGGCGGACGCCTGGATGAAACCGGCGAGCCGTTCTACTTCTATTTCCAGCTGAGTCTGTACCGCTACTTCCCGGTAGTGCCGTTGGCGCTGGCCACGATGATTGCCCTGCGTCATCGCTGGCCCGAGCGGTTTGAGGGCGACATGCAATTGGTCGCGCGGCTGGGTGCCTGCGGCTTGATGATCTTGCTCGGGCTGTCGATACCGCACTTCAAGCGCGCTTATTACATCCTGCCCATGGTGCCGATGTTCGCGGCTGTCGCGGCCTATGGGCTGCTCCAGGCGCAAGGCTGGCTTGCGGGTGTGCGCCGCTGCTACGAAGGGCTTGTCGTCGCGCTACCGGCGTTGTGTGTGGTTGCGATCTTTGTGTGTCGGCATGGCTGGCAGAAGCATGGTTACTGGCCGGACGTTTCACTGCCGCTGCTGATTGGCGGGCTGGTGGTGCTGCAAGTGGCGGCGCTGATCGCCTGGCATCGGGTAGGGCGGTTGGTGTGGCTCAGCCTGATCGCGTTGATGGCGCAGTGGGTGTTGTTGGTCACTGTGGTAGAGCCGTCCAAGGATATGCAGTTCGATACCCGCAAGTTTGTCGGCCAAGTGGAGGCGCTGCGTGCCACGCAGCCGGGGCCGCTGGTGTTCATTAATCTCGGCCGGGACACCTGGGCGGTGCGCTACATGATGAACCTGGATCACGATGAGCAGCCCGTATTTATCCGCAGCAATGAGCTTGAGCGGCTGGGCAACTTGCCCCGCCCGGCCTGGGTGATCGTGGCGCGCAAGGAAACCGCGCTGTTGCAGGGAACGCCTGTGGAGCATCTGGCGCCAAGCTTCGAAGGGCGGTTGAACGACAACCCGCTGATGGTGTTTTTGCTGGAGTGAATCAGCACGGACTTCCTGGTCTGGGGGGGGCGTGTGATGGGCGGAGCGAGCCAGGCCTTCTCCAAGTGAATGCGGTTCCCGATAAAGGAAGTATTCAGTGATGCGTTGGGCTACTGTTGCCTGCGCAAAATTCACTGACGCACATTTTCAAGGATTGAAATGAAAGCCACATTGCTCGTGTTATCCGCCTTCCTTCTGCTGCTCTGCGGCTGCACCACGCCGCTGACCTCTGACATGTCCAGCCCTTCAATTGCCGACACCAAAACGGTGGTGTTCGGCGGCAAGACGTTCGTCTTGAAATTCCAGAAGCCGGGTTTGTGGGAGTATTTCCCCGCAGAGGAAAGCATCGATGCCTGGAATGAAATGGTGGACTTTACCGTCGTCCCTCGCGAGATGAACCGCTTCAAGCCCCTCGACCTCGGCAAGCGCGCCATCCAGCTCCACCAGCAAGAAAATCCGAACATGCCGGCGATCCTGCTGACCGACAATAAAACCGGAATCGATTATTCGATGATGTTTTATCCCACGTCATTGCGTAAAGACGGGCAATTCTCGGAAATCAGTTATTTCAAGTATTACAGGGACGGCACCACCGGGCAGACCATCATCTTTCACTTTGCCAGGAATATCCCAAGGTCGAGCAATCCCTCGGAAAGCGCGATAGAGGCCGGCCGGGAAATAGTGCCGCTGATAGAGGCGTTCCCGCTGTATCGGCCCTGATGCCGTTGAGCGGGCAGTACGAATCGATTCCCAGGCGGTGATTGCCGGAAAAGCGTCTACAGGATTTTGGGGGGGATCGCACCCGCTGGTACGACGTAGGGGCGCAATTTTTAAGCCCTGAAACGAGAAAACCCCTGAGACCTTGCGGAATCAGGGGTTTCGGTATTTGGTGCCCAGAGACGGAATCGAACCGCCGACACGGGGATTTTCAATCCCCTGCTCTACCGACTGAGCTATCTGGGCAACGGGGCGCATTAAACGGGTTTTTCAGGGGGTCGTCAAGCAAGTTTTCGAAAAATATTTAATTATTACCGTCGCTTACGTGCTGACCCCGGTTTTTGATCAATTATTGAGCAGGCGGCACGTAGCCGTCGGCCTTGGCGTATTCCTCGCCGGAAAAGAACTTGTCCATCTCGCCCGCCAGGTATTTACGATCTTCGGCGTTCATCATGTTCAGGCGTTTTTCGTTGATCAGCAGGGTCTGGTGTTTCAACCAATCGCCCCAGGCTTTGGCGGAGACATGTTCGAAAATGTCCTGGCCCTTGGCGCCCGGATACGGAGGGCGTTCCAGGCCGGGCAATTCTTCTTTGTACTTGCGGCACATGATGGTGCGGGTCATGACGACACTCCTGCATTCAATACGTCGGCCGCGCGCTTCAGCAGTTTTTTCACCGGGGCGGCAAGGCCCAGGCGCGGCGGGGTGGCGAGGTTATACCAGAGCCAGTCGGCCTCGGCCACGTGATGGGCGGTTTCCTCGACCTGGATCAACCAGGGTTCGATGGCGAGCTGGAAGTGGCTGAAGGTGTGGATCAATCCCGGCAGTTCCTGTTGGTTGCCCAGTTCCAGCGCGTGCTGGTGGGCCAGGTGTTCCAGGTCTTGCAGGTCATCCAGCTCCGGCAAACTCCACAGGCCGCCCCACAAGCCGGTGGAAGGGCGACGGTAAAGCAGGATCGCGCCCTCGGCATTCGCCAGCATCGGCATCAGCGTGCGCTTCTGCGGGATGGTCTTGCGCGGCTTGGGGATCGGGTAGCGCGTCTCCAGGCCGAGCATGTGGGCTTCGCAGCCTTTTTCCAGCGGGCACAGCAGGCAGCTGGGTTTGCTGCGGGTGCAGAGGGTGGCGCCCATGTCCATCATCGCCTGGGTGTAGGCGTTGACGCGGGTCTGGGGCGTGAAGCGCTCTGCGGTGGCCCACAGCTGCTTGGCCACCTTGGGCTCGCCGGGGTAGCCCTCCTGCGCGGTAAAACGCGCCAGCACGCGTTTGACGTTGCCGTCGAGGATCGGCGCACGCAGGCCCATGCTCAGGCTGGCAATCGCGCCGGCGGTGGACAGGCCAATACCAGGCAGCTCGGTGAGCTTTTCGACATCGCGGGGGAACTCGCCGCCGTACTCGGCCACGACAATCTTCGCGGTCTTTTGCAGGTTGCGCGCCCGGGTGTAGTAACCCAGGCCGGTCCAAAGGTGCAGCACTTCATCTTCCGGCGCGGCGGCCAGGGCCTCCACCGTTGGCAATGAAGCCATGAACCGGTCGAAGTAATTGAGCACCGTGCTCACTTGGGTCTGTTGTAGCATGATCTCCGAGACCCACACCCGGTAGGGCGTGATGCCCTGTTGCCAGGGCAGGTCATGGCGACCGTGGCGGTCGTACCAATTGAGCACGGCCTCTGAAAACTGCTCGTTTCTCATCGCTTGAACAGGCCCTTCAACGCGTCTTTAAGCTGCGGGTTTACCTTGTCGAGTTTCTCTTCCAGCTTGTCGCTGAGCTTGTTGCCGGCCGCCTTGATAGCGACCTGGGTCAAGCCGTCCTTGTCCAGGCGGCAGGCCTTGGCACCCAGTTCCAGCGGGCCACGGCAGCGCAGCGGCACTTCGATGCCCTGGAAGTTGGAGCCGACCTGGCAGGCAGGGTCCGGCGTTTCACGCTGGTCACCCTCGACAATGATGCCGACGCGGTAGTCCATGCCCAGCACGCGCAAGTCCACATCACCGTTACCGTTGACGGTCAGGCCCGGGATGCGCACTTTGAGGTCCGGGTTGCTGGCCACACCGTTGCGGAAGGTCAGGTTGCCTTTCAGCTCCTGGAACGGCGTGTCCTTGCCTGGCGGCGTGCTGCTCAGGGTCTTGCGGTTGAGCAGGGCAATGCCGGTGCACAGTTGTTGCTCAAGGTTGGCGTTGAGCAGCACGCCGTTGTTGATCACAAAGCTGGCGGTGCCGTTGAGGCTGTCGATCAGGGCTTTCTGGCTGTTGCCGCGGCCTGTGAGGTTGCTGTCCAGGGTGATCTGGCCCTTCACCGGCGGGTTCTGCCCTTGGGCTTGCAGGATGCGTTCGACCGGCACCTGCTTGATCCGGCTTTGCAGCGCCAGCACCGGAATGTCCTGACGCACATCGAGGCTGCCGTTGGCCTGGAAGGAGCCGTTGTAGAGGCCGCCGCTCAAGGTGTCGAGCTTGAGTTGGCCATCGACGCCGGACGCCTTGAGCGCCGCATTCTGGATCGGCAATTTGCTCAGGGTCAGTTGGCCGAAGGCGAGGTCGGCGTCCACGTCCAGCGTGCGCAGGCGCGTCAATGGCAGCAGCTTGTCGGTGCTCCAGGCGCCTTTGGTCGGCGCGTCGGGCAGTGGTGTGGTGCCGCCGGCGGCCATGGCGCCGGCTTCGCTGTTCTGCACCTCGGCCTGGCGTGCGGCGCTGGCGCCCTTGGCGGACTCGGACTTGGCCGGCAAGTAGTTGTCGGCGTTGAACGTATCGCCCTTGAGCTGCACACGCAGGGACTGCTTGGCGAAATCGTCCACCGCCAGACGGCCGGTGAAGGTGCTGCCGTCGAGTTTCAGGTTCAGGTCTTCCAGCGCCAGGCTGGTCGGGGTGCCCTTGAGGCGGCTGACCAGTTCGACCTTGCCCAGGCTGCCCTCGGCCATCGGTGGCAGGGGGTGGCCGACGCTGTCGAGGAACTTGGCCAGGTCGAACTGGGCAATGGACAGTGCGCCGCTAAGCTGCGGGATCTTGTCCAGGTCGTTGACCTTCAGCTCGCCCAGGGCGCGCAACTGGTTGGCCGAGAGTTTCAGGTTGGTCCATTCGGCGATATTGGCCGCCTGGTCCACCAGCAATTGGCCCTGGGTGGAGAAGGTCACGGTCTTGCCTTGCAGCGGCTCGCCCGTGGCTTCGCCGGTGATCTTCATGTCTTCCAGCTCATAACGCTTGAGGGCGCGCTGGATGCGCAGGTTGCCATTGAGCTCGGTCTTGACGCGCATCACCGGCTGGTTGGTGCCGAAGAAGGCAGTGAGTTTCACCGGGATACTGGCACCTTCGTGCACAGCGCCGGCGCTCAGCTGGATGCTTTCGGCGCTGAACTGCTTGCCGGTCTGCTCGTCGTTGTATTCGATGCGGGCGTTGTTAATGGTCAGGCTGTCGATGTCCAGCCGGATAGGTTTCGAGGGTTTCTCCGGCTCGGGCTCGGCGGCCTGTTCCACGGCAGCGGGTGCGCTAGCGCTCGGCTCATTGGCGTTCTTGCCGATGTCTTCCCAATCGCCGTGGCCTTGTTTGTCGCGGTTCAGGCGCAGGTTGAGGCCTTCGACACGCACATCGCTCATCTGCACTTCACGACGCAGCAGCGGTAAAACCCGTACCGACAGGCCGAGCATCTGCAAGTCGGCGAACGGTTTGGTTGGGTTGGTCAGGGTCGCCACGCTGGCTTCGTGCAGTTCCAACCCGAGCCAGGGGAACAGGCTCCAGCCGATATCGCCATTGAGCGTCAGCTCGATGTGGGCCTTGTCGCGGGCAATCTGGCGGATCTCGTCTTTATAGTCGTTGGGATCGAAGAGGTGGGTCAGGGCAAAGCCCAGGGCCACAATGATCAGCAACAGCCCGAGAAGTACCAGACCCAGGATTTTGCCGAACGCTTTCATGGGCGAGTCCTTGTATGTCGATTTCAAAATTTAGCCGCAGAGTATAACGCCCGACGGCCTGCGTCAGTGCCCCGATCGTTACATTGTATCCAGGGGCCGGGAAACGGGTTTTTGACGTCAAACAAAGCAGATTTCCTGAAAAAGGTGATGGCAGTTTGGTTTTTCTGTCATCCACAGATGCTAATCTCTGCATGTTCGTCCGCCTTCTGCGACTTAACGTCGCGCCTAAAACGGAGCTTCACTCAACAAAACGGCCACGCTTTGCGTGCAAGGCCGAGGGAGAGAGCGCCTGACGGACACATACTAACAACTGGGGGAAACACCAATGAGCACTAGCACTGCGGCAGCTTCATCTGCCGCGCAGCCTGCGTTCCTGTCCAAGGAACGCATTATCGCCAAGCCCGGCTTCAACCGCTGGCTGGTTCCGCCGGCCGCCTTGGCCATCCACCTGTGCATCGGCATGGCCTACGGCTTCTCGGTGTTCTGGCTGCCACTGTCCAAAGCGCTGGGTATCACCAAACCGGTCGCCTGCGCGCCGGACATGAGCTTTATCGCTCAAGTTTTTTCGTCCCAATGCGACTGGCCCATCTCCATGCTGGGCTGGATCTACACCCTGTTCTTCATCTTCCTGGGCTGCTCGGCAGCGATCTGGGGCGGCTGGCTGGAACATGCCGGGCCACGCAAGGCGGGCGTTGTTTCGGCGCTGTGCTGGTGTGGCGGCCTGTTGATTTCGGCGTTGGGGATCTATACCCACCAGATCTGGCTGATGTGGATCGGCTCCGGGGTCATTGGCGGTATCGGCCTGGGCCTGGGCTATATCTCGCCCGTGTCGACCCTGATCAAGTGGTTCCCGGACAAGCGTGGCATGGCCACCGGCATGGCGATCATGGGCTTCGGCGGTGGCGCGATGGTCGGTGCTCCGTTGGCAGCGGCATTGATGGGCCACTTCGCCACGCCTACCAGCGTGGGTGTGTGGCAGAGCTTCCTGGTGATGGCCGCGATCTACTTCGTGTTCATGATCGGTGGCGCCTTGTCCTACCGCGTTCCGCCGACCGGCTGGAAGCCTGAGGGCTGGACCGCACCGGCGAAAAAAGCCAGCAACGCCATGATCACCCACCGTCACGTGCACGTGAACGTGGCGTGGAAAACCCCGCAATTCCGCCTGGTATGGCTGGTGCTGTGCCTGAACGTCTCCGCCGGTATCGGCATCCTCGGCATGGCTTCGCCCCTGCTGCAGGAAGTGTTCGGCGGCAAGTTGCTGGGCCTGGATGTGCCGTTCGGCCAACTGGACGCCGGGCAACTGGCCTCCATCGCCGCCATTGCGGCGGGCTTCACTGGCCTGTTGAGCCTGTTCAACATCGGTGGCCGGTTCTTCTGGGCGTCGTTCTCCGACTACCTGGGCCGTAAAAACACCTACTTTGTATTCTTCGCCCTGGGCTTTGCCCTGTACGCGCTGATCCCGAACCTGGGGCACCTGGGCAACGTGGCGCTGTTCGTGGCGGCGTTCTGCATCATCCTGTCGATGTACGGCGGTGGTTTTGCGACCGTCCCGGCCTACCTGGCCGACCTGTTCGGTACGCAAATGGTCGGCGCGATCCACGGTCGCCTGTTGACCGCCTGGGCGGCGGCTGGCGTGTTGGGCCCGGTGTTGGTGAACTACCTGCGCGAGTATCAACTGAGCATCGGCGTTGAACGCGCTGCGGCCTATGACATCACCTTGTACATCCTCGCTGGCCTGCTGGTGCTGGGCTTCATCTGCAACCTGCTGGTGCGCCCGGTGGCGGACAAGTACTTCATGACCGACGCCGAACTGGCCGCCGAACAGGCGCTGGGCCATGACAAAGGCGCGGATGCGACCACCTCCCTGGAGTGGAAAGCAGCCCCAGGTACCGTGCCGTTGGCGATTGCCGCCTGGCTGGTAGTGGGTATTCCGTTGGCGTGGGGTGTGTGGGTGACCCTGCAGAAGACCGCAGTCCTGTTCCACTAACACCGCAAAAATTTTGTGGGCGCGGTTCCTGTGGGAGCCGGGCTTGCCCGCGATGGCATCACCTCGGTGCAACTGAAACGCCGAGGTGCCTGCATCGCAGGCAAGCCAGCTCCACAAAAGCTGGTTCTCACATGTATGCACATGTCTATCCCCGACACTCCATCAGTCTTATCCCCTCCGATGTTTCTGTTTGGCGCCCGCGCCCCTATAATGGCTGCCTTTTTCGCCCAATGATTTTGCGGAGCTGGTGATGGCCGAACGTAAGGCGTCCGTCGAGCGCGACACTCTGGAAACCCAGATCAAAGCCTCGATCAACCTGGATGGCACCGGAAAGGCCCGATTTGATATCGGTGTACCTTTTCTTGAGCACATGCTGGACCAGATCGCCCGTCACGGGCTGATCGACCTGGATATCGTCAGCAAGGGCGACCTGCATATCGACGACCACCACACGGTGGAAGACGTTGGCATCACGTTGGGCCAGGCATTTGCCAAGGCCATCGGCGACAAGAAAGGCATCCGTCGCTACGGCCATGCCTATGTCCCGCTGGACGAAGCGCTGTCGCGTGTGGTCATCGACTTCTCCGGCCGTCCAGGCCTGCAGATGCACGTGCCCTACACCCGCGCCACCGTGGGCGGCTTCGACGTCGACCTGTTCCAGGAATTCTTCCAGGGGTTCGTCAACCACGCGCTTGTCAGCCTGCACATCGACAACCTGCGCGGCACCAACACCCACCACCAGATCGAAACCGTGTTCAAGGCTTTCGGCCGCGCCCTGCGCATGGCGGTGGAGCTGGATGAGCGCATGGCCGGGCAAATGCCTTCGACCAAGGGCGTCCTGTAATGCAGACGGTCGCGGTTATCGATTACGGCATGGGTAACCTGCACTCGGTGGCCAAGGCCCTCGAGCACGTAGGGGCCGGCAAGGTGCTGATCACCAGCGAGGCCAACGTGATTCGCGAAGCCGACCGGGTGGTGTTTCCCGGCGTCGGCGCGATTCGCGACTGCATGGCCGAGATCCGCCGCCTGGGCTTTGACAGCCTGGTGCGCGAAGTCAGCCAGGACCGCCCGTTCCTCGGCATCTGCGTGGGCATGCAAGCCTTGCTCGACCGCAGTGAAGAGAACGACGGCGTCGATTGCATCGGCCTGTTCCCTGGGCAAGTGAAGTTCTTCGGCAAGGACCTGCATGAAGACGGCGCCCACCTGAAAGTCCCGCACATGGGCTGGAACCAGGTCAGCCAGACCGTGGATCACCCGCTGTGGCACGACATTCCGGACCTGGCGCGCTTCTACTTCGTGCACAGCTATTACATCGCCGCCGGCAAACCGGGCCAGGTGGTGGGTGGCGGGCACTACGGCGTCGACTTCGCCGCTGCGCTGGCCGAAGGCTCGCGGTTTGCCGTGCAGTTCCACCCGGAGAAGAGCCATACCCATGGCCTGCAATTGCTGCAGAACTTCGCCGCCTGGGACGGGCGCTGGTAAATGGCCCGGAAGCCGAAGCAGCCGGTCTTGAACCTCACGCCTGAACAGGAGAGTGAGGCTACCCTCAAGATCAAGCGTTTCATGGAAGATCGCTTCGAGCTCAAGCTGGGGTCGTTCGAGGTCGCCGAGATCCTCGAACTGTTCACCACCGAAGTGGCTCCGCACTATTACAACAGGGCGATTTTCGACGCGCAGACGCTCCTTAAAGAAAGGTTCGAAAGCATCGAAAGCGACCTGTGGTCGCTTGAGAAACCCTGATTTCCCAAGCATTGCTGAATATCGAATAAGGTTTGCCAGATGCTGATTATCCCCGCTATCGATCTCAAGGACGGTGCCTGCGTACGTCTGCGCCAAGGCCGCATGGAAGACTCCACCGTATTCTCCGATGACCCGGTGAGCATGGCCGCCAAATGGGTGGAAGGGGGCTGCCGTCGTCTGCATCTGGTGGACTTGAACGGCGCCTTCGAAGGCCAGCCAGTGAACGGTGAAGTGGTCACCGCCATTGCCAAGCGTTACCCGAACCTGCCGATCCAGATCGGTGGCGGTATCCGCTCCCTGGAAACCATCGAGCACTACGTCAAGGCCGGCGTGAGCTACGTGATCATCGGCACCAAGGCGGTGAAAGATCCGGCGTTCGTCGCCGAAGCCTGCCGCGCGTTCCCGGGCAAAGTGATCGTGGGCCTGGACGCGAAGGACGGTTATGTTGCCACCGACGGCTGGGCTGAAATCAGCACCGTGCAAGTGATCGACCTGGCCAAACAGTTCGAAGCCGACGGCGTCTCCGCCATCGTTTATACCGACATCGCCAAAGACGGCATGATGCAGGGCTGCAACGTGCCGTTCACTGCTGCGCTGGCTGCCGCGACGAAGATCCCGGTGATCGCTTCCGGCGGCATCCACAACCTGGGTGACATCAAGTCGCTGCTGGATGCCAAGGCACCCGGCATCATCGGCGCCATCACCGGCCGGGCGATCTACGAAGGTACCCTGGACGTCGCCGAAGCCCAGGCTTACTGCGATGCCTACAACGGCTGAGGATTGACCATGGCGCTGGCCAAACGCATCATCCCTTGCCTGGACGTCGACAACGGTCGCGTGGTCAAGGGCGTCAAGTTCGAGAACATCCGTGACGCCGGCGATCCGGTGGAAATTGCCCGTCGCTACGATGAGCAAGGTGCCGACGAAATTACCTTTCTCGACATTACCGCCAGCGTCGACGGCCGCGACACCACGTTGCATACCGTCGAGCGCATGGCCAGCCAGGTGTTCATCCCGCTGACCGTGGGCGGTGGCGTGCGTACCGTGCAGGACATCCGCAACCTGCTCAATGCCGGCGCGGACAAGGTCTCGATCAACACCGCAGCCGTGTTCAACCCTGAGTTCGTCGGCGAAGCCGCGCAGCACTTCGGTTCGCAGTGCATCGTGGTCGCCATCGACGCGAAGAAAGTCTCCGGCCCGGGCGAAACCCCGCGCTGGGAGATCTTCACCCATGGCGGCCGCAAGCCGACCGGCCTGGACGCGGTGGAGTGGGCGATGAAGATGGAAGGCCTGGGTGCCGGTGAAATCCTGCTGACCAGCATGGACCAGGACGGCATGAAAAACGGCTTCGACCTGGGCGTGACCCGTGCCATCAGCGATGCGCTGGGCATCCCGGTGATCGCCTCGGGCGGCGTCGGCAACCTGCAGCACCTGGCTGACGGCGTGATCGAAGGCCACGCCAGTGCGGTGCTGGCAGCGAGTATTTTCCACTTTGGCGAATACACCGTTCCCGAGGCCAAGGCCTACATGGCGGCGCGCGGTATCGTCGTGCGCTAAACGCTGCTGGACAGCATGGCAGGCCAGAGGCACTCTCTGCGCTTGCCATGGATTCCGGTAACTTTCATGTTCAAGCACCTGCTGCTCGCCCTCGCCAGTACGTCCCTCCTGTTGACCGCTCCGGCCCACGCCGAAGAACCGTCCGACGCCTCCCTGGTGTTGCTGACGGAAAATTTCCCGCCCTACAACATGGCTAAAAACGGCAAGAACTTCGCCAAGGACGAGAACATTGAAGGCATCGCCGTGGACATCGTGCGCGAAACCTTCAAGCGGGCGGGCATCTCCTACAACCTCACCCTGCGTTTTCCCTGGGAGCGCATCTATAAGCTCGCCCTGGAGAAACCAGGCTACGGTGTGTTCGTGATGGCGCGCCTGCCGGACCGTGAAGCGCTGTTCAAATGGGTCGGCCCCATCGGTCCGGACGATTGGGTGCTGCTGGCCAAGGCTGACAGCAAGATCCAACTGGACGACCTCGAACATGCGCGCCGCTACAAGATCGGCGCCTACAAGGGCGATGCCATCGCCGAGACCCTGGAGAAGCAGGGACTCAACCCGGTCGTCGTGCTGCGCGACCAGGACAACGCGCAAAAGCTGCTGGATGGCCAGATCGACCTGTGGGCCACCGGCGACCCGGCCGGGCGCTATCTGGCCCGTCAGGTCGGTATCAGCGGGCTCAAGACTGTTTTGCGTTTCAATAGCGCCCAGCTTTACCTGGCCCTCAACAAGGCGGTGCCGGATGACCAGGTGGCGAAGTTGCAGGCGGCGCTCGACCAGTTGCGCAACGACGGCGTGATTGACGAAATCATGGCGCGCTATCTCTAGCCATCAGCGCGGCTTGAGCAAATCGACCCGTAGCGTGGAAGGTTGGTCGGCCTGGTCGTAGGCATACGTACAGATTTTATAAGGCGTGTCCCTGGCGGTAATCAGGCGTAGATATTTCTCCAGCGGCATGTCGGGGTGGTCATTGAGGGGATGCACGATATCGATGATGTCGTCGTCATCTTCCGGTGGCGTGGGCGCTGGTGGAATGGGCAGGTAGCCGACTGGCCGCAGGCAATCGGTGGTGGCGGCCGGCCCGAATTTGTAGGTGTAGCGATGCATGAATGGAGAGGCCAGGTTCCAGATCACCGTGTAGGCTGCCAAGCCTTGCTTGTCCAGGTTGATCGTCAGGTTCGGCGTACGCGCCGGGCCGGGTTCGGCAAGCTCGACCGCCAGGGTCAGGGCGTTTCTCATCATGCCGTCGGTGACCCGTTGCTCAGCGGAGTCTACGCCGACAATGCACAGCATATGCATGCCCGTTTGCGGGCCGATGGCGTCGTTTACAAAGGCGTTGTCGGCCTTGATCGGCGAACTGTAGTGCACCGGGTTTTCGCAGTCGATGGCGCGTCGAGTGGTCTTGTAGCGGTAAAACGGCGTGTTGGTTGTGAACTTCAGGTTCCAGCGCGGCACGATGTCTTTGCCTTTCCCGTCTCCCTTGCGGGTGAAATATTGCTGGATAGGTTCCGGACTGGTGAACGTGATGGTCGTAGTGGGGTAGAGGTTGCAATTCTCACTATCGGCTTGCAGCACGCCTCGCACAAAGCACTGGTTAAGGAATGTGACCGGGCTGCCGTAGTTGGTCTCGGCATGCCAGACAGGTATGCCGCTATTGACCTCGCAGGGTGCATCGCGCTGGCATTTGCGTTCCTCGGGCTGGCCGGTGGTGCTGGTGCTGAGAACGCCGAAAAGCGTGTTGGTGGCTCTGTCCAGCAAAGGTCCCCCAAAACCGCCGAGACCGACGCCTTGGCACTGGTTCTTCATGGTGACGCGCCACACGAACGGCTGTTCCACCAACTCGCGTGAGGCTTGATGGGTGCAGGCGGACATATGCAGGGTGTCCCACTCGGGGGCTGTTACAGCGAGAATGTCGTTGCCGTCGGCAGGTATTTCTTCAGCCAGCTTCAATGGCGTGATACCGGCCTTGATCAAGTCTGCCAGCGAGGCTTTCAACTCGATAATTGCCAGGTCGACGCCCTGGCTGCTGCCCCACTTTAGGGTTTTAAGGGGGTAGGTCTTGAGCGCTTCCAAGGTGTCATCAAAGTAGTTGAAGCTGACACTGCCCTTGATCGGCAAGTCTTTTTGTACCGAACCGTTGAGGCGGTGCAGGCAATGGCTGCTGGTCACTACGTAGGCGGGGCCCGACCGGCCGGCGTCGTCCCGGGTGTCGAGCAGGCTCGCGGTGCACAATGTCTGGGCCTGGTTCCTGATCCGGCCGATGCCGTTCCAGTGGTCGTGTTGATGGTTGGCGTTGGTCAGCGTGCGTGCGGGGCTGGCGTTGGCCAGGCCTTCGCCGAAATCTCGGGGGGCTGCAGCGAGCGGGCCCGCCAGGCTGCCGAGCAACAGGCCGGAAACAGCGATGTGGATGATGTTCATGTAACGTCCTGTAAGAGTGAACCGAAAGCTCACTATTCAGGAATGGGAATAGGTGGGGGCAGTACTTATCTAGAGGCCGGTCGGTAGGTGCCGTCCTTGCCGTGCCCTGCCATTGCCTGGTTACTGCGCACGCTGATCATCAACTTGATATCGATCCAGTCGATGCCCTGGGCCTTGAGCTTGGGCAACTCGCGTTCCAGCACGGCCAGTGTCTGTGGATACGGGTGGCCGATCATCACCGCCGAACCCTGTTTGTGCGCCAGTTTGATTGCGGTCTGCAACTGTGTGGTGATTGCCGCTTCGGTGCGTTCGTCGTCCAGGAAGACGTCCCGCGAGACGCTGGCCAGGCCGATCTTCTGGGCCTCTGCGGCGGCGACCGTCTTGGCGCTGGTGCGGCTGTCGACAAAGAACTTGTTGCGTCGTTGCAACTCGGCCATCAACCAGGCCATGGCCTCGGGCTGCGCGGTCATGCGGCTGCCCATGTGGTTGTTGATGCCGGCGGTATAGGGCACTGCCTTGAAGGCAGCGTCCAGGCGCCTGCCGAGTTCTTCGATGGGCAGCTCCGGGTGCCAGGCGAACGGGCCGGTGGCCGGGTCCATGGGCATGTGCAGGATCACGATCTTGCCGGCCTTGTGCGCTTCGCGGGCGAATTCGGCGGCGTGGGGCGTGTCGGGCATGATCGCCGTGGTCACTGGCCCGGGCAGGGCCAGCACGCGACGATCCCTGGGCAGGTTTTGCCCGAGGTCGTCGATGATGAGGGTCAGGTAGGCTTTTTGAGGCTCGCCGACCGGGGTCGCGTGGGCGACCCCGGCCAAGCTGCACAGCACAGCGATGATCAGCGCAAAACGCATATCAACGGCTGCGCGTGATGCTCAAGCCCTTGAGCAGGCTCAACGCCTGGGCGAGTTGGTAGTCATCGTCCTGCGGCATCGGCTTGGCTTTCTTGCCGCTGCCGGTGGGCTGGTCGGCGCCGCCGTTGCCATTGCCCAGGTGGCCTTGCAGGTCGGCCTCTTTGTAGTATTCGCTGTCGATCTCGTTGGTGATCTTGGCTTTACGCACCTCGATGTCCGGCACGATGCCCTGGGCCTGGATCGAGCGGCCATTCGGCGTGTAGTACAGCGCCGTGGTGATCTTCAGCGCACGCTCGTTGTTCAGCGGCAATACGGTTTGCACCGAGCCTTTGCCGAAGCTGGTGGTGCCCATCAGCACGCCGCGCTTCTGGTCTTGCAGGGCGCCGGCGACGATCTCGGAAGCCGAGGCGCTGCCGCCGTTGATCAGCACGGCCAATGGCACGTTTTCACTGAGGTCGTTGCCGGTGGCCGAGAAGCGCAGCTCGGAATTGGCGATGCGGCCCTTGGTGTACACGATCAGGCCTTTGGTGATGAAGTGGTCGACCACTTCCACCGCCGCCTGCAACACGCCGCCTGGGTTGTTGCGCAGGTCGAGCACGATACCGCTGAGCTTCTTGCCGTTGTCTTTGCGCAGCTTGGCCAGGGCCTTGGCCACTTCGTCGCCGGTCTTGACCTGGAACTGGGTGATGCGGATGTAGCCGTAGCCCGACTCCAGCAGCTGGCTCTTCACGCTCTTGACCACGATGGTCGCGCGCGTCAGCGTCACGTCGAACGGGTTACCGCCGTCGCGTACCAGGGTCAGGGTGATTTTCTGGCCGATCTTGCCACGCATCTTGTCGACGGCTTCGGTCATGGTCTGGCCGCGGGTCGGCTGGCCGTTGATCTTGACGATGAAGTCACCGGCCTGGATGCCGGCCTTGGACGCCGGGGTGTCATCGATCGGCGAGACCACCTTGATGTTGCCGTCTTCGGCGCCGACTTCGATGCCCAGGCCGCCGAACTCACCGCTGGTGCTTTCCTGCAGCTCGGCGAAGTCTTCAGGACCCAGGTAGGCGGAGTGCGGGTCGAGGTTGCTGAGCATGCCCTTGATGGCATTTTCCAGCAGGGTCTTGTCGTCTACGGGTTCGACATACGCGGCCTTGATGCGGTCCATGACCTCGGCAAAGGTGCGCAGCTCGTCCAGCGGCAGCGGCGCCTTGGTGGTCGCGGCCGTGCTGGCCGGGGCCGCCGGGGCAGCCTGGTCGGCGAAAGCCAGGGGCGCACCGATCACCAGGGCGATCGTCAGGGCCAGCGATGTGAGGCGGGACAAATGCAGCATGTCGAACGAACTCCTAATGTAGATGCGGCCCTATCCTTGGGAACGGCACCATTGTGCGGGATCGCTTGGGCGACCCTGCTGACGAATAGCGAAGTACAGCGCCGGGGTGTCCTGGCCACCACTGTTACCCACAGTGGAGATGGATTCACCGGCTTTTACAACATCACCTGCCGACTTGAGTAATGTCTGATTGTGGCCGTAAAGGCTCAAATAGCCATTACCGTGGTCGAGAATCACCAATAAACCGGCGCCCCGCAGCCAATCGGCAAACACCACACGCCCACCGTGGACCGCGTGGACCTGGCTGCCAGCGGAGGCGCTGATCATCACCCCATCCCACTTGGCGCGGGTGTCATCACCACGGGTTTCCCCAAAGCGTGCCAGCAATCGACCATCAACTGGCCATGGAAGTTTGCCGCGGGCTGAAGCAAAAGGCCCGCCGAACGACTCGCCGGCGCTGGAAACCAGTGGGCCAGGCGCTGCATGCGCCGGTTTGCGCGGTGCCGGCTTATCCGTAGTGGCGGCCAGTTCGGCCTCACGCTGGCGCTTTTTTTCGGCTTCCTGCTGGGCGATCAGCGCTTTCTGCCGCGCTTCTTCGGCCTCGCGTGCCTGGCGGGCCAGGGTTTCTTCGATGGTTTTAAGCACTTTGGCCAGGTCAGCCTGGTCCTGCTCGCGCGCCTGGAGCTTGGCGTCGCGGGCCTTTACGTCGTCATTGAGCTTGGCCAGCGCTAGTTGGCGCTCCTTGCGGACCTTGTCCAGCTCGCTGCGCTGGGTGTCGAGGGCGACTTTCTGGTCTTGCAACTGGGATTGCTGATTGGCGATTTCCTGCTCGACATTGACCAACTGGCGCAGGGTTTCATTGAAGCTTTTGAGTTGCTCCAGCCGGGCCTTGCTCAGGTAGTCGTAGTAAGTGAGGGTGCGCGCGAATTTCTCGGGGTTCTGCTGGTTGAGCAGCAGCTTGAGGTATTCCTGGCGGCCGTTCTGGTAGGCGGCACGGGCCTGGATCGCGATCAGGCGTTGCTGTTCAACGCGTGCGCTCTGGAGTTTTTTTTTCTCAGCGTCGAGTCGCTCCAGTTCCGACTCGCTCTTCTTTAATTCTTTTTGTAGCTCCTGGACCTGCTTCTCCAGCTTGCCCATCTCGGTTTCCGTGCCGCGCAGGTCTTTCTGCACCCCGGATTTCTCTTCCTGGAGCTTGCCGAGCAGTTTTTTCAGCTCGGTAATGTCCTGACGCGTAGCGTCCAACTGTTGTTGGGTTTGTGCGCGCTCGTCGGCAAACGCCGGTTGGAGCAGGCAGACAAAAGCAAGGGTAATCAAGGCGCGAAGCATAGAGGCGGGCGACACCAGGGAAATGGACGGCCTAGTATGCCCGCCAAGCGCGGCAAAAAAAACGCCCAATTCGGGCTGTAGCGCAAGATAGGTGCCGAGTGGCAGTGGTATGGCAAAAAGACATGTTCCAAACTGCGCAGATCCAATGTGGGAGGGGGCTTGCCCCCGATTGCAGTGTGTCAGCCACATAGGTGTCAGCTGATCTACCGTAATCGGGGGCAAGCCCCCTCCCACATTGTTTTTCGGTGAAGCTGGAAATCAGACCAGAATCGAAGTCCCGGTCATCTCCACCGGCTTCTCCAGCCCCATCAACATCAGCATGGTCGGCGCCACATCCGCCAGCACGCCACCGTTACGCACTTTGAAATCACGCTTGCCGACATAGATGAACGGCACTGGCTCGGTGGTGTGCGCGGTATGGGCCTGGCCGGTGGATTCGTCGGACATCTGCTCGCAGTTGCCGTGGTCGGCGGTGATCAACGCTTCGCCGCCAACCTTTTCCAGGGCGTCGACGATACGGCCGACGCACAGGTCCAGGCATTCCACGGCCTTGGTCGCAGCTTCCAGGTTGCCGCTGTGGCCGACCATGTCACCGTTGGCGTAGTTGACCACGATCACGTCGTAACGCTGGTGGTCGATGGCGTCGACGATCTTGTCGGTGACTTCCGGCGCGCTCATTTCCGGTTGCAGGTCGTAGGTGGCGACCTTTGGCGAAGGGATCAAAATGCGTTCTTCGCCCGGGAACGGCTCTTCACGGCCGCCGGAGAAGAAGAAGGTCACGTGGGCGTATTTTTCGGTTTCGGCAATGCGCAGCTGGGTCTTGCCGTTTTTTGCCAGGTAGTCGCCCAGCACGTTGTCCAGGCTGCTGGCGGCAAAGGCGGCGGGGGCCGGGATGCTGGCGGCGTATTGGGTCAGGCCCACGTACTGCACCTTCGGCTGGCGGGAGCGCTCGAATTCCTTGAAGCCGTCTTCGACAAACACGCGGCTCAGCTCGCGGGCGCGGTCGGCGCGGAAGTTCATGAACACCACGGCGTCGCCGTCTTCGACCTTGACCGGCTCACCGATGGTGGTGGCTTTGACGAACTCGTCGCTTTCGCCACGGGCGTAGGCAGCTTCAAGGCCTTCCTGGGCGGTGGCGGCATTGAATTCGGCCTGGCCGTCGACAATCAGGTTGTAGGCCTGGGAGACGCGGTCCCAACGGTTGTCACGGTCCATGGCGAAGTAACGGCCCACCAGGCTGGCGATGCGGCCTTTGCCGAGGGCGGCGAAGGTGGTGTCGAGCAGTTCGATGGACGACTGCGCGCTTTTCGGCGGGGTGTCGCGGCCGTCGAGGAAGGCGTGCAGGTAGATCTTGTCGGCGCCGCGCTTGAAGGCCAGCTCGGCCATGGCGACCAGGTGGTCCTGGTGGCTGTGGACGCCGCCATCGGACAGCAGGCCCATGAAGTGCACGGCCTTACCGGCAGCCACTGCTTTATCGACTGCCGCGCAGATGGTCGGGTTCTCGAAGAACTCGCCATCGCGGATCGCTTTGGTCACACGGGTGAAGTCCTGGTATACCACTCGTCCGGCGCCGAGGTTCATGTGGCCGACTTCCGAATTGCCCATCTGGCCGTCCGGCAGACCCACGTCCATGCCCGAGCCGGAGATCAGGCCGTTGGGTACGGTGGCGGTCAGGCGGTCGAGTACAGGCTTCTTGGCCGCGTATACCGCGTTGTCGTGGTGGCTTTCACTGTGTCCGAAGCCATCGAGAATTATCAGGACCAAAGGTTTAGGCGTAGTAGTCATAGATCCTCTCGTGGCGGTAATAAAGGAAGACAATTGAAAAGGGAGTGGCAGTTTAAAGCGAAGTTCCGACCACGTCACCGCTTTACGGGGGTTGGCCCCCCCTGACGGCTGTGTATACTTACCGCCATTTTAACGCCCTGGAACCTCCTTGATGGTTGATCACCTGATTGCATTTGCCACTGCCCACTATCTGCTCGTGGGTGCCTTCGTCATCCTGCTGGCGCTGTTGATCGCTCACGAATTGAGCCGCGGTGGCCGCAGCCTGAGCACGGCGGAGCTGACCGCGCTGGTCAACAAGGATGAGGCCGTTGTCGTGGACATCCGTCCGGCCAAGGATTTCGCCACCGGCCATATCGTCGGCGCCCTGAACATTCCGCAGGACAAGCTGATCGCGCGCCTGGCCGAGCTGGAAAAGCACAAGGCCAAGACCATCATCCTGGTCGACGCCCAAGGCCAGCACGCCGGCACCCACGCCCGCGAAATGCTCAAGACCGGTTTCACCGCCGCCAAGTTGTCCGGTGGCATCAGCAGCTGGCGCGCCGATAACCTGCCGCTGGTGAAGTGATATGAGTCAGGTTGTCGTGTATTCCAGCGATTGGTGCCCTTACTGCATGCGGGCCAAGGCCTTGCTGGAGAAAAAGGGCGTCGCCTTCGAAGAGATCAAGGTCGACGGCAAACCCCAGGTGCGCGCCGAAATGGCCCAGAAGGCGGGGCGCACGTCCGTGCCGCAGATCTGGGTCGGCGCCAGGCACATCGGTGGCTGCGACGACCTGTTCGCCCTGGAGCGCGCCGGTAAACTCGATGCGCTGCTGCTCGTCTGACTCCTTAAACCCTAAAAGACCCCAAGATCACAAGGATCTGAGATGACTGACCAACAGAACACCGAAGCAGCAGAAGCCCCAGCTCCACAGTTCTCGCTGCAGCGCATCTACGTGCGTGACCTGTCGTTTGAAGCGCCGAAAAGCCCGGCCATCTTCCGTCAGGAATGGACCCCAAGCGTTGCGCTGGACCTGAACACCCGCCAGAAGGCGCTGGAAAGCGACTTCCACGAAGTGGTGCTGACCCTGTCCGTGACCGTCAAGAACGGCGAAGAAGTGGCCTTCATCGCAGAAGTGCAACAGGCTGGTATCTTCCTGATCCAGGGCCTGGACGAAGCCTCCATGAGCCACACCCTGGGCGCGTTCTGCCCGAACATCCTGTTCCCGTACGCCCGTGAGACCCTGGACAGCCTGGTCACCCGTGGCTCGTTCCCCGCGCTGATGCTGGCGCCGGTGAACTTCGATGCCCTGTACGCGCAAGAGCTGCAGCGCATGCAACAGGAAGGCTCGTCGACGGTTCAGTAATCTCGAACCCGGTGCAGGACCCCATGTGGGAGGGGGCTTGCCCCCGATAGCGGTAGATCAGTCACATAGATATCGACTGGTACTCCGTCATCGGGGGCAAGCCCCCTCCCACATTTGTTATGTGTGTTACTTGAAGCCGAGCTGGCGCCAGCCTTCATAGACGGCCACGGCCACGGTGTTGGACAGGTTCAAGCTGCGGCACCCCTCGCGCATCGGCAAGCGCAGGCGATGGCCGTCGGGCAGGGCGTCGAGTACCTCGGCCGGCAGGCCCCTGCTTTCGGGGCCGAACAGGAAGGCATCGCCCTCGGCAAAACTGGCATCATGGAACGGCCGCGAACCCTTGGTGGTGAACGCGAACAGCCGTGGGTGGCCCAGGCTTTCCAGGCAACTGGCCAGATCGGCGTGGCGCTTGAGCGTGGCGTACTCGTGGTAATCCAGCCCGGCGCGGCGCAGGCGCTTGTCGTCCATGTCGAAGCCCAGCGGCTCGATCAAATGCAGGTGGCAGCCACTGTTGGCGCACAGCCTGATAACGTTGCCGGTATTCGGCGGAATTTCTGGTTGAAAAAGGATGACGTGAAACATGCACGGCTCCGAAGGCAAAGATGCGCTGCATTCTACCCTCGAAGAGGACCCGAGGCCGAAGCTTATGCCGAGGGTCATGGGTTCTTTGGCGATTGTCGGCATGATGGTCGGCCTGATGATCGGTCGCCTGACCACCCCGGACCCGGTCGAACTGCAACAGGTCGAGACCGCAGCGGACGGCGTGGTGGTGTGGTTCAACAGCGAGCCCAAGCTGCACGGTGAGCATATCGATGGCACCGTGGCGCTGTTGTTCGACGCCCAGGGCAAGGCTGCGGCTGGGCGACTCAAGGTCAATGACAAAGACGTGAACTGGCGCGTACGCAAGACCGATGGCGGCCTGTTGCTGAACCTGGTGGCGGCTCGGCCGTTGCGTGGGGAGTGGAAGGGCGAGAAGGCCGATGGCCGCTGGCGGCTGGAGATCCATCTCCAGGAGGAATAAAAGAGGGAGTTCCCGGCCTGCCTGTACCAGGGCTCCCAAAACGGGGTGAAGCCTCGAAAGGCTTCGGTGTTAAAGAGGGAATCCCCGGCCTGCCTGTACCGAGGTTCCCGAAACGGTGTGGAGCGCGATGCGATTCGCATCCAGCGCCCCGGGTGTAAAGAGGGGATTCTCGGCCTGCCTGTACCAAGGTCCCCGAAACTGGGTAGTACAGGGGTTATTGCAGGGCGCGTGCCAGAGTGGCCAGGTTGTGCCAAAAAAAATCTGTATAAAACGCAAAGCCCCGGAATACGGGGCTTTGGTGCTTTTGGTTTTCAGGGTTTTTTCAGCAGCGCTGGAGTTTTCGGTATTGGATCCGTGCCCGATGCTAGTTCATGGTGCATTGAAGCGGTGCACCTTTAGCCCTCGTCGGCCTCGTCATCATCCCCGCCATCAACCTTCATCCCCAATTCCTTGATCTTGCGGGTCAAGGTATTACGCCCCCAGCCCAGCAATACCGCAGCATCGCGACGGCGGCCTGCGGTGTGCTTCAAGGCAGTCTCGATCATGATCCGCTCAAAGGCCGGTACGGCGCTGTCCAGCAGGCTCGACTGGCCGCGTGCCAGGGCCTGGTCGGCCCACTGGCGCAGCGCCTGTTCCCAGTTGGTCACGGGTGCAGAGTCCTGTGGCAGGCTCAACAGCTCCGGCGGCAGGTCGCTGATATGCACTTCGCGCCCGGACGCCATCACGGTGATCCAGCGGCAGGTGTTCTCCAGCTGGCGAACGTTGCCCGGCCACGGCAGGTTCTTCAGGTATTCCTCGGTCTCGCTTTTCAGCAGCTTCGGCTCGACGGCCAGCTCCTGGGCCGCGCGGCTGAGGAAGTGGCGGGCGAGGGTCGGGATGTCTTCGCGACGGTCCGACATGCGTGGGATGTGGATACGGATCACGTTGAGGCGGTGGAACAAGTCCTCACGGAATTTGCCGGCGTGTACCAGGGTTTCCAGGTTCTGGTGGGTTGCCGCGATGATGCGTACGTCGACCTTGACCGGCGTGTGCCCGCCAACGCGATAGAACTCACCGTCAGCCAGTACCCGCAGCAGGCGGGTCTGGGTGTCGGCCGGCATGTCGCCGATCTCATCGAGGAACAGCGTACCGCCGTCAGCCTGTTCAAAGCGCCCGCGCCGCAGGTTGGCTGCGCCGGTGAACGCGCCTTTTTCATGGCCGAACAGCTCGGACTCCATCAAGTCCTTGGGAATCGCCGCCATGTTCAGCGCGATGAACGGCGAAGCCGCCCGCGGGCTGTGACGGTGCAGCGCGTGGGCGACAAGCTCTTTACCGGTGCCGGACTCGCCGTTGATCAGCACGGTGATGTTGGAGTGGCTCAAACGCCCGATGGCGCGAAACACTTCCTGCATCGCCGGCGCTTCGCCGATGATTTCCGGGGTGCGGGTCAGGGCCGGAGGGGCTTCCTGGTTCTGCTGTTCCTGGGCGTGCTGGTTGGCGCGCTTGACCAGCGCCACCGCCTCGTCCACGTCGAACGGCTTGGGCAGGTACTCAAAGGCGCCGCCCTGGTAGGACGCGACAGCGCTGTCCAGGTCCGAATGCGCAGTCATGATGATCACCGGCAGGCGCGGGTGCTGCTCGCGAATCCGCGCCAGCAGGTCCAGGCCACTGGCGCCGGGCATGCGGATGTCGGAGATGATCACGTCGGGCTGCTGGCGCGCCAGTCGGCTCATCACCCCATCGGCGCTGTCGAAGCTCTGGGTGGTCATGCCTTCCTGTTGCAAGGCTTTCTCGAGGACCCAGCGGATAGAACGGTCGTCATCGACGATCCAGACAGTTTCACTACGGCTCATGTCGATGGGGCTCCTTGTTCCAGGGGCAGAAAGATCGAGAAGGTGGTGTGGCCGGGATGGCTCTCACATTCGATCAGACCCTGGTGCTGGCTGATGATGTTCTGGGTAATGGCCAGGCCCAGCCCGGTACCGTCCGGGCGGCCACTGACCATGGGAAAGAAAATGGTTTCCTGGAGTTCCGCAGGAATCCCCGGGCCGTTGTCGATGATCTCGACCTTGGTCACCAGGCGGTGGCGCACGTGGCCGATGGTGAACTGGCGCAGGGCGCGGGTGCGCAGGCTGATGCGACCCAGGCGCAGCTCATTCTGGCTGCTGATGGCCTGCATCGCGTTGCGCACGATGTTGAGCACCGCCTGGATCATCTGTTCGCGGTCGATCAGAACGTCAGGGATGCTCGGGTCGTAGTCACGCACCAAGGTGATGCAGCCCTGGCTTTCGGCCTCGACCAGTTGGCAGACGCGCTCAAGTACTTCGTGCACGTTGGTCATCGCCAGGGACGGCAACTTGTTGGAGCCGAGCATACGGTCCACCAGGTTACGCAGGCGATCGGCCTCTTCAATGATGACGTTGGTGTAGTCCTTGAGGTGTTCCTCTGGCAGCTCGCGGGCCAGCAGTTGCGCGGCGCCGCGAATACCGCCCAGCGGGTTCTTGATCTCATGGGCCAGGCCGCGTACCAGCATCTTGCTGGTTTCCTGCTTGGACAGTTGCGCTTCTTCCTTGGTGATGCGCAGCAGGCGATCACGCGGATGCACTTCCAGCAGTAGCAAGGTCGCGCCGTTGCTCAGGATCGGCGTCACGGCATAGTCGACGGTCAGCGTCTGGCCGGTGAGGGCGGTGAGCATCGCTTCGCGTTTGGTGAACGGGTGCGCCTGCTCCACTGCCTGGCGCAATGAACTCAGGGCCTCGGCCGACTCGGTGAACAATTCGCTGATGAACTGCCCATGGCTGCGCTGGCCGCTGATGGCCAGGAGCATCTCCGCCGCCGGGTTCATGTACTCAAGACGCAAGTCGTCATTGAGCAGGATGGTCGCGGTGGTCAGGTTGTCGAGTAGCAAACGGTGCAGTGCATCGCTGATGGTCATCAGGACCTCTTTTGGAGCAAGGCGCGGGCTTGAGGCACACGCTGATACAAGGAAAATGCAAAAACCAAACCAAGGCTCCGAAAAGAAGCGTGAAAGCCCTGAAATGGGGGTTTAAGGCGCGAAACTGTGGCGTTCTGCCAGCTTGCTCGGGAAGTTTCGAACCAAAATGGGCTGGACAGCTGGGAAGGGTGCAGCCTATCGCACCAATATAGTGCGGTTTTGTGAAGGTTGTTCAGGAAGTGGTGAACGGACCGTTTCCAGCGCGAGTGAAAATGATCCGGGAGGGTCAGTGCTGCTCTGACAGCGGCATGTCCTGTGTGCCCGCGTAAAACACCAAAAGCTCCACCGGGGTGTCTCCGGTGACGCCGCGATGTTCGGTACTCACCATCTCGGCCAGGGTTTGGCCTTGCCTCAAGGTGCGCGTAGCCCCACTGCTGCGGGCCTCGACGGTCAGCTCACCTGAAACGATGTAGGCGGCGTTGGGCATGGGGTGGGTGTGCCAGGGCAATTGGGTGTGCGCAGGGATCTTCAGGCGAATCAGCGTGAGCTGCGGCGGGCCGGAGGGGTAGGCTTTGTAGGGTGTGCCATCCCACGACTCGCTGCGTTCAAGCAAAACCTCTTTCTCGATCTGTGCCGTATCCTTTGCCTGCGTGCCGCAGCCCAGCAACGACAAGCCTACCGCAGCAGCGATCAAGCACTTGAAGGTGTCCATGGTTCCATCCTGTTCATTGAGTGAACGCTCAGGCTATGGCTGTCGGCCCAGGTGACGATGCAGGACGGTTCCTCAAATCAGGTAGGTCGAACGCAGAGCTCGGCCGTGGCACGGATCATCGCCAGTTGACGCAGCGGATCATTCAGCGGCTCATGCACGGCTTCGGCCAGCCATTGTGGGCACTGCGGATCGGTGCGCTGCGGGGTGAAGTCAGCCAATTGCTGTAGCAGGCGTTTTTGCAGTTCGTCCAACTGCGGGCGGATCTGTTTCACCAGGTCCGGGCGCGGATCGTTAGGTGCCTTGCCCTGGAACTGCCAGTCTGACAGACGGGTGTACTGCACCAGCTTGTTCGCCTCGATCTGCGCCGCGAAAAACTGCTCAACGGCGGCAGGTGCCAAGTTGTAGCCCGGTGCCTGGGCGACAACGCTGGCGATCACTTCTTGTTCGCGCTTTTTGTCCTCTACCGGCTTGTGGCTGTCCCATTTGCTGAGGGCTACCTGGTCGGCGATCTCCAGGCGTTCGGCGACGCTGTTGAGAAGGGGCTCCAGAGTGGGCGGCGCAGCACTCGCACTGACGCTGACAAATAACAGAGCGAACACAAATCGATGTTTCAAAGGCGATCTCCTGTGGGAGCTGGCTTGCCTGCGATGCGGGCAACTCGATGCATCAGGTATACCTAGCTGATGCCATCGCAGGCAAGCCAGCTCCCACATTTTAATGGGGTTTGCAGGTCTACAGCGGCGTCAGTCAGAGGCTACCTTAACTTGCGTGCTTGCCTACAGTTACGCCAGAATCCGCCGGCTTGTACGGCTGGCTTGTCGTCTCTAAGGTTGCTCGGTCGCTGCTCATCAGCGATCAGGTTTAGTAGCCTGAGGGTTAAGTTAAGCTCGTACCGCACCGTTCTTTATGGTGGCTGTGTGTAGGGCATCTTCGGGTGCGCCGGCTTTTGCTTAACTTCCCCGGTCTACTAACCTGCGCACAGCCGCCACCCTAACGTTTAGTAGCGAGTCGATGGCGGCCTCACTTGAGGAAGTTAAGACATGTTCAAGCCAACCCCCAATCCACCACCCTCTGTCTTCACCATCGCCGCCGATATCGACGACGAAGCCTTGATGATCAATACCTTCGAAACCCTCACCTCGGTCAGCGCCCTGTTGCTGGATTTATCCGAGGACTTGGGCGGCAAGCACCGTGACACCACCTTGGCCATTCACCAACTGAGTGCGTTGGGCACGCAGATGGTCGGCCAGATGCTCGACCGCCATGCCCCGACCCGCTAAATCCCAGGCAAAAAAAAGACCTCCCGAGGGAGGTCTTTTTTCGTCACGCCGCTCTTAAGGACGCAGCGCTACCGGATCAGCAGCTGTAGTACAGCTCGTATTCCAGTGGGTGTACGAAGGTACGCACCTTGATTTCTTCTTCGCTTTTCAGGCCGATGTAAGCGTCGATGAAGTCGTCGCTGAACACGCCGCCTTTGGTCAGGAACGCACGGCCCTTGTCCAGTTCTTCCAGGGCTTCTTTCAGGCTGCCGCACACTTGTGGGATCTCTTTGGCCTCTTCAGGCGGCAGGTCGTACAAGTTTTTGTCGGCGGCGTCGCCTGGGTGGATCTTGTTCTGGATACCATCCAGGCCGGCCATGACCAAGGCAGCGAAGGCCAGGTATGGGTTGGCTGCTGGGTCCGGGAAGCGGGCTTCGATACGGCGAGCACGCGGGCTGGACACGTAAGGAATACGGATCGAGGCGGAACGGTTGCGAGCCGAGTAGGCCAGCATTACCGGTGCTTCGAAACCTGGGACCAGACGCTTGTAGGAGTTGGTCGACGGGTTGGTGAAGCCGTTCAGGGCCTTACCGTGCTTGATGATGCCGCCGATGAAGTACAGGGCGGTGTCGGACAGGCCGGCATAACCTTCGCCAGCGAAGGTGTTCTTGCCATCTTTGGCGATGGACAGGTGAACGTGCATACCCGAACCGTTATCGCCGTACAGAGGCTTAGGCATGAAGGTAGCGGTACGGCCGTAAGCCACGGCAGTGTTGTGTACGCAGTACTTCAGGGTTTGTACTTCGTCAGCCTTGGCAACCAGGGTGTTGAACTTCACACCGATTTCGTTCTGACCGGCAGTGGCCACTTCGTGGTGGTGCACTTCGATGACCAAGCCCATGTCTTCCATGGCGTTGCACATGGAAGTACGGATTTCGTGGTCGTGGTCGAACGGCGGAACCGGGAAGTAGCCACCTTTGATACCTGGACGGTGGCCATGGTTGCCGCCTTCCACGTCCTGGTCGGACATCCAGGAGCCTTGTTCGGAGTAGATCTTGAACATGGAACCGGAGATGTCGGACTTGAACTTCACTTGGTCGAAGATGAAGAATTCTGGCTCTGGGCCCACGAATACGGTGTCACCGATACCGGTGGACTTCAGGTATTCCTCGGCACGCTTGGCGATCGCACGTGGGTCGCGGTCGTAGCCTTGCATGGTCGAAGGCTCGATCACGTCGCACACCAGGATCAGGGTGGCTTCTTCGGTGAACGGGTCGAGCACGGCAGTGCTGTCGTCCGGCATCAGGATCATGTCGGAGGCTTCGATGCCTTTCCAGCCGGCGATGGAGGAACCGTCGAACATTTTGCCTTCTTCGAAGAAAGCTTCATCCAGCGCGTCGCGAGCCGGCATGGTCACGTGGTGCTGAGTGCCTTTGGTGTCCGTGAAGCGCAGATCAATCCATTTAACGTCATGATCTTTGATGAGTTGAACCGACTTCGACATAGTGTCCTCCGGGTGGCTTCGGGCTGGGGTAGTGGAGTTAGCCCTTAGAATGTGGGTGATGCCGGCGCGGATACTCCGCCATGGCAACCTGCCTCACAAGAGAGCAAATTGCATGCCAGTGCGCCAACATGGGTTTTCTGCTCCAAAAACGCCCCTATAAAGGTGCATTGCGACAAAAGCCCAAAAATAGCGCACCGCAATGTAGCGCAAGGATGCGTAAATGCACCTCTTTAGTGCGTTGCGCTTGCGATGCATATTAACTGGTTAAACCTTGAGCGATTTCCGCTATAATCCGCGCCCCCCTTTTTCAGCAGGCCCGGCGCGCGCTGTTTCCATGAAATTAATCGTTAAAGTCTTCCCCGAGATCACCATCAAAAGCCGACCGGTACGGACGCGTTTCATCCGTCAGTTGGCCAAGAACATCCGTGCCGTGCTCCGTGACTTGGACCCGGCTGTGGTGGTGAACGGTGTGTGGGACAACCTCGAGCTGGAAACCCGTGTCACCGAGCCCAAAGCCTTGAAGGACATGACCGAGCGCCTGAGTTGCATGCCGGGCATCGCGCATTTCCTGCAGGTCGATGAGTACCCGTTGGGCGACTTCGACGACATCACCGAGAAGTGCAAACAGCACTATGGCAGTGAGCTTGAAGGCAAGATCTTTTCGGTGCGCTGCAAGCGTGCCGGCAAGCACAGCTTCAGCTCCATGGATGTCGAGAAATACGTCGGCAGCAAGCTGCGTCGCGAGTGCGGCGCCGCCGGAATTTCCCTGAAAGCACCGCAAATTGAAGTGCGCATGGAAATTCGCGACCAACGGTTGTTTGTGATCCACAGCCAGCACAACAGCATCGGCGGTTACCCGCTGGGCGCCCTGGAACAGACCCTGGTACTGATGTCCGGCGGTTTCGATTCCACGGTGGCGGCCTACCAGATCATGCGTCGCGGCCTGATGAGCCACTTCTGCTTCTTTAACCTGGGCGGGCGTGCACACGAATTGGGCGTGATGGAAGTTGCGCACTTTATCTGGAAGAAGTACGGCAGCTCCCAGCGCGTGCTATTTGTGAGCGTACCGTTCGAGGAAGTGCTGGGCGAAATTCTCGGCAAAGTCGATAACGGTCATATGGGCGTGGTATTGAAGCGTATGATGTTGCGCGCTGCCTCGCGGATCGCCGACCAGTTGCAGATCGACGCGCTGGTCACCGGTGAAGCGATCTCCCAGGTATCGAGCCAGACGCTGCCGAACCTGTCGATCATCGATTGCGTTACCGAGAAGCTGGTACTGCGCCCACTGATCGCCAGCCACAAGCAGGACATCATCGACCTGGCAGAAGAAATCGGCACCGCCGACTTTGCCAAGCACATGCCTGAGTACTGCGGGGTCATCTCGGTGAACCCCAAGACCCACGCCAAGCGTCACCGCGTGGAGCATGAAGAGAAAGAATTCGACATGGCGATCCTGGAGCGTGCGCTCGAGAACGCCAAGCTGGTCCCGATCGATCGCGTCATCGACGAACTGGGCCAGGATGTGAAGATCGAAGAAGTCAGCGAAGCCCTGGCCGGCCAGATCGTCATCGATATCCGTCACCCGGATGCCGCTGAGGATGAGCCGCTGGAAATCGCCGGCATCGACGTACAAACGCTGCCGTTCTATGCATTGAACGCGCGTTTCAAGGAACTGGATAACAGCCGTCAGTACCTGCTGTATTGCGACAAAGGCGTGATGAGTCGCCTGCATGCCCACCATTTGCTCAGTGAGGGGCATGCCAATGTGCGCGTTTATCGACCGAGCTAAGAGCCCGGGGCTGTTTGCCTGTGGCCTGCGTCACCGGCCCCCCGACTCTGCCGTCAAGCTGTAACGGCAAGGCCTGACTCTACTGTTAATCGCTGCCACGACCTGTCAGCACACCGAATCCTCTGATCGAGATACACAAGTGATCGAAAATCTACGTAACATCGCCATCATTGCTCACGTTGACCATGGTAAAACCACCCTGGTAGACAAACTCCTGCGTCAATCCGGCACCCTGGAGCGCAACGAGCTCAACGACGAGCGCGTGATGGACTCCAACGACCAGGAAAAAGAGCGCGGCATTACCATCCTGGCGAAAAACACCGCCATCAACTGGAACGGCTACCACATCAACATCGTGGACACCCCGGGCCACGCCGACTTCGGCGGCGAAGTAGAACGCGTAATGTCGATGGTTGACTCCGTTCTGCTGCTGGTTGACGCTCAAGACGGCCCTATGCCGCAAACCCGTTTCGTGACCAAGAAGGCTTTCGAAGCCGGCCTGCGTCCGATCGTGTGCATCAACAAGGTTGACCGTCCAGGCGCGCGTCCGGACTGGGTTCTGGACCAGATCTTCGACCTGTTCGATAACCTGGGTGCCACCGAAGAACAGCTGGATTTTAAAGTCGTCTACGCCTCGGCCCTGAACGGTATTGCCGGTCTGGACCACACCGACATGGCTGAAGACATGACCCCGCTGTACCAGTCGATCGTCGACAACGTACCTGCGCCGGCTGTTGACCGTGACGGTCCGTTCCAGATGCAAATCTCGGCACTGGACTACAACAGCTTCCTGGGTGTTATCGGCGTTGGCCGTATCGCCCGTGGTCGCGTCAAGCCGAACACCCCGGTTGTCGCTATCGGCGCCGACGGCAAGAAGCGCAACGGTCGTATCCTGAAGCTGATGGGTCACCACGGCCTGCACCGCATCGACGTTGAAGAAGCAGCAGCTGGCGATATCGTGTGCATCAGCGGCATGGACTCGCTGTTCATCTCCGACACCCTGTGCCACCCGGACGCGGTAGAAGCGATGAAGCCTCTGACCGTTGACGAGCCAACCGTTTCCATGACCTTCCAGGTAAACGACTCGCCTTTCTGCGGTAAAGAAGGCAAGTTCGTGACCTCCCGTAACATCAAGGAACGTCTGGACAAAGAGCTGCTGTACAACGTTGCACTGCGCGTTGAAGAAGGCGACTCGGCTGACAAGTTCAAGGTATCCGGCCGTGGTGAGCTGCACCTCTCGGTACTGATCGAAACCATGCGTCGCGAAGGCTTCGAAATGGGCGTTGGTCGTCCGGAAGTGATCATCCGTCAAGTTGACGGCGTGAAGCAGGAACCGTTCGAAAACGTCACCATCGACACCCCTGAAGAATCCCAGGGCAAGGTCATGGAAGAGATGGGCCTGCGTAAGGGCGACCTGACCAACATGGTGCCGGATGGCAAAGGCCGTGTGCGTCTGGAATACAACATCCCTGCTCGCGGTCTGATCGGTTTCCGTAACCAGTTCCTGACCCTGACCAACGGTGCTGGCATCCTGACCTCGATCTTCGATCGCTACGACACCATGAAGTCCGGCGACATGTCCGGCCGTCAGAACGGTGTTCTGGTATCGGTAGAAACCGGCAAGGCGCTGACCTACTCCCTGGAAACCCTCCAGGCACGTGGCAAGCTGTTCGTTGAACACGGTCAAGAGATCTACAACGGTCAGATCGTTGGTCTGAACAGCCGTGACAACGACATGGGCGTCAACCCAACCAAAGGCAAGAAGCTCGACAACATGCGTGCTTCGGGTAAAGACGAAACCATCGCTCTGGTTCCACCTGTTCGCTTCACCCTGGAACAGGCCCTGGAATTCATCCAGGACGACGAGCTGTGCGAAGTTACGCCTAAGTCGATCCGCCTGCGTAAGAAGATCCTGGACGAAGGCGAGCGTACCCGCGCTGCCAAGAAAGCCAAGAACTGAGTTAACTCAGGCTGAATGAAGAACGCCCCCGGTCGAAAGGCCGGGGGCGTTTTTTTATGGCTGTAGGTTTTGTGGTGACTGTGCCGGCCCTATCGGGGGCAAGCCCCCTCCCACATTTTGAACTGTGAACACTTTCAAGTGTGGGAGGGGGCTTGCCCCCGATGAGGCCCTTGAGAGCCCCACAAAACCCGGATCAGAACTTGTCGAGGGTCTTGAACTTGGTCTCGCGCACCACTTCCTTCGGCTTGTACGCGCAATACCCCGGACGCGGCCCGATTTTCGGGTGGTTGCGGCAGGTGTCCGGGCGCTTGTCATAAATAGTGCAGAAGCGCGTCTTACGATCCAGGTACAGGCAGTCGTTGTTGCTCATGCGCTGCAAGGTAAAAATCTCGGATTTGGAATTGAAGCGCTCGACGATGCCTTCCTTCTGCAAGCGTTTGGCGATGTTCTTCGGCGGGTCGCCACGCTCGAATTCATCGACGATACCGATGCGGATCAGGTCCTTGATCTTCACTTCGACCGGCAGCGTGCAGCAGCTGGACACGCAACCACCGCACATATGCGCGGAATATTTCTGCCACGTTTCAAGACGGTCGAGTTCCGCGGCGGCGATCAATTGAGGCTTCATCAGGGTTCCAAAAGGTGGGGCTGTATCCGGGCGCGCGATCATACCGGGATTGGTGATTTTTTGAACAATATTTTCTGGGTTTCAGCTCAAAGGCTGATCGGGCACGACCCCTGCATCTAATTCACGCAACGGTGAATGAGTTAAAAAACTGCCGAACCAGCGCGTCTACCGTCTGTCAGACCGTCTAGGCTCTAGCAACTCCTTCTATCTCGCCCGAGGTCGCAATTGATGTCTCAGGAACCACTTGCACGAGAAGCAGAGGTAGCCGCATTCCGCGATGCCGTCTTGACCAAACTCACCTACGCGGTGGGCAAGGACCCGGATCACGCCTTCGACCATGACTGGTTCGAAGCCATTGCCCTGGCCGCCCGCGACCAGATGGTCGACCACTGGATGAACCATACGCGGCGTATCTACCGCAAAGGCCAGAAACGCGTTTACTACCTCTCCCTGGAGTTCCTGATCGGCCGCCTGCTCTACGACAGCCTGAGCAACCTCGGCGTGCTGGAGATTGCGCGCGAAGCGCTGTCCGAGCTGGGTGTAGACCTGGAGCGCATCCGCCTGCTGGAGCCCGACGCGGCGCTCGGCAACGGTGGCCTGGGCCGCCTGGCCGCGTGCTTCATGGAAAGCATGTCGACCCTGGGCATTGCCGGCCATGGTTATGGCATTCGTTATGAGCATGGCTTGTTCCGCCAGGCGATAGTCGATGGCTGGCAGCAGGAGCAGACCGAGCGTTGGCTGGATTTCGGCAACCCGTGGGAGTTCGAGCGGGCCGAAGTGATTTACCCGATCGGCTTTGGCGGCAGCGTCGAAACCCTGGCGGACGCCTCCGGCAAGATGATCCAGGTGTGGTCGCCCAACGAAACCGTGCGGGCCGTGGCCTACGACACGCCGGTAGTCGGCTGGCGCGGCGCCAGCGTCAACACCCTGCGCCTGTGGCGCGCGCGTGCGGTGGAAGACCTGCACCTGGAGCGCTTCAACGCCGGTGACCACCTGGGCGCTGTCGCCGAAGTGGCCCGTGCCGAAAGCATCTCCCGGGTGCTTTACCCGGCCGACAGCACCGAAGCGGGGCAGGAACTGCGCCTGCGTCAGGAATATTTCTTCGTCTCCGCCTCGTTGCAGGACTTGCTGCGCCGTCACAAGAACATGCACGGCTCAGTACTGAGCCTGGGCGAACACGCGGCGATCCAGCTCAACGACACGCACCCGTCCATCGCCGTGGCCGAGTTGATGCGGCAGTTGGTGGATTTGCACGATATTCCGTGGGAAGCGGCTTGGGACGTCACCGTTGAAACCCTTTCCTACACCAATCACACGCTGTTGCCCGAAGCATTAGAAACCTGGCCTGTAGGCCTGATGGAACGCATGCTGCCCCGGCACATGCAGATCATCTACCTGATCAACGCCCAGCACATCGATTCGCTGCGCGCCAAAGGCATCCACGATTTCGACGTGCTGCGCGCCGTGTCGCTGATCGAGGAAGACAACGGCCGCCGTGTGCGCATGGGTAACCTGGCGTTCCTCGGCTCCCACAGCGTCAATGGTGTATCCGGCTTGCACACCCAACTGATGCGCAGCACGGTGTTCTCGGAACTGCACAAGCTGTACCCGGAACGCATCAACAACAAAACCAACGGCATTACCTTCCGCCGCTGGTTGTACCAGGCCAACCCCAAGCTCACGTCCATGTTGGTGGAGGCGCTCGGTCCGGACATTCTCGACAAGCCCGAGCAGCGATTGGTGGAGCTTGAGCCGTTTGCCGAGAAACAGGCTTTCCGCAAGGCGTTTGCCGAACAACGTTTGCACAGTAAGCGTGCACTGGCCGACATCATCCACGAGCGCCTGGGCATTGCGGTCAACCCGGCGGCGATGTTCGACGTGCAGGTCAAGCGCATCCACGAATACAAGCGCCAACTGCTCAACCTGCTGCATACCGTGGCGCTGTACCAGGCGATCCGTGCCGAACCGGGCACCGACTGGGTGCCGCGCGTGAAGATCTTCGCGGGCAAGGCGGCGGCCAGTTACCACCAGGCCAAGTTGATCATCAAACTGACCAACGACATCGCCCGCACGGTCAATAACGACCCGACCGTGCGCGGTCTGCTCAAGGTGGTGTTCCTGCCCAACTACAACGTCAGCCTGGCGGAAAGCATCATTCCGGCGGCGGACTTGTCGGAGCAGATTTCCACCGCCGGCTTCGAAGCCTCAGGCACCAGCAACATGAAGTTCGGCCTCAACGGCGCGCTGACCATAGGCACCATGGACGGCGCCAACGTGGAGATGCATGAGCGCGTGGGTGCCGAGCACATGTTTATCTTTGGCCTCAGCGCGCAACAGGTGGAAGCCCGCAAGCATGCCGGGGAGTTCAACGCCGGGCCGGACATCGCCGCCTCCCATCGATTGAACGATGTGCTGCAAGCGATCCGGGGCGGGGTGTTTTCGCCGGATGATCCGGGCCGCTATGTGGGGTTGATCGACGGGTTGGTCGATTACGACCGTTTCCTGGTATGCGCCGACTTCGATTCGTACTGGGACGCCCAGGCACGGGTCGAGGCGCATTGGCATGATTCCAAGGCGTGGTGGCGTTCGGCGGTGCTGAATACGGCGCGGATGGGTTGGTTCAGCTCGGACCGGACCATCAGGGAGTACGCGACCGAGATCTGGAAAGCCCTCGACTAAACATCGCTGATCCAAAAATGTGGGAGGGGGCTTGCCCCCGATAGCAGCCTGTCAGTTTGCAGATATGTCGACTGGTACACCGCTATCGGGCGCAAGCCCCCTCCCACATTGGGCGCGCGTCGATATACTGGGCGCCGGTTTGCCTAGGGAATATCGACCATGCAATGGATTTTCATGCTGATTGGCCTGGTGCTCGGCTGGACGCTCGATGAGTCGTTCAGCGATGCGGGCATCGGTGCGCTGTTGGGGCTGGGCATTGGCCAGGCGATCCGCCTGGCGAAGCTATCGTCCCAGGCGGACCAACAGGCGCGTCAGTTGGAAACCACGCAGAAGTCGCTGATAGCGCTGGGTGAGCGCCTGCGGCAATTGGAAGTGCCCACCCCCGCAGCTGCCAGTGTTTTTGTCGAGCCCGCCATTGTCGAGCCCGCACCTGTCGTCGAAGCGCCCGAGCTGGTTTGGGAGTTACCCGTCGAGCTGACGCCCGTGGCCATGGTCGCCGAACCGAGCCAGCCGCTGCCCGATGATGTTTGGGCTCCGGTTCCGTCGCCGTCCCCTGAAGAGCCTGCCATCCCGCGTGGCCCCAACCTCATCGAGCGTGCCCTCAGCGGCGCACGCAATTGGCTGTTTGGCGGCAATACCGTGCTGCGCGTCGGCGTGGTGCTGCTGTTCCTCGGCCTGGCATTCCTGCTGCGTTACGCCACCGAAGGCATGGTGGTGCCGATCGAGCTGCGTTATGCCGGCGTAGCCGCTGCGGCGTTGGGCCTGCTGGGCCTGGGCTGGTGGCTGCGGCTGCGCAACAGCAATTACGGCTTGATGCTGCAGGGCACCGGGATTGCCGTGCTGTACCTGACGGTGTTTGCCGCGATGCGCTTGCACCCGTTGATCGACCCCAGTGCCGCACTCGGCCTGTTGGTGGCCGTCACCGTGTTCTCGGCGATCCTGGCGATTACCCAGGATGCGCTGGGCCTGGCCTGCGCGGCGGCTCTGGGTGGGTTTGCCGCGCCAATCCTGACGTCCACCGGCGCTGGTAACCATGTGGCGCTGTTCAGCTATTTTGCCCTGCTCAATGCGGGCATCCTCGCCATCGCCTGGTTCAAGGCCTGGCGCCTGCTCAACCTGATCGGTTTTGTCGGCACCTTTGGTATCGGTTTTGCGTGGGGCATGCGTTCCTACACGCCGGAGCTGCTGTGGAGCACCGAGCCGTTCCTGATCCTGTTTTTCCTGATGTACCTGGCCATCGGCTTGCTGTTCGCCCGGCGCAAATTGTTGGAGATGCGCGACGCGCCCGAGGATGACAGCCGTGGTGCGTTGCTGCGCTGGTCGGCGGCCAAGGGGGATTATGTCGACGGCAGCATGCTGTTCGGCCCGCCGCTGGTGGGTTTTGGCTTGCAGTTTGCGCTGGTGCAGCACCTGGAGTTTGCCGCGGCGTTCAGCGCCCTCGGCCTGGGCATTATTTACATGGGACTGGCGCGACTGTTGAGCGGCGGTCGCGCCTTGTTGCTGGCGGAGACGTGCCTGGCCCTGGGCGTGATTTTCGCCAGCCTGGCTATTCCGCTGGGCCTAGATGCGCGCTGGACCGCTGCCGCCTGGGCCGTGGAGGGCGCCGGGATCTTCTGGCTCGGTTTGCGTCAACAGCGACCGCTGGCACGCGCCTTCGGTTTGTTGTTGCAACTGGGCTCGGCGCTGGCGTTCCTCAGTGAGCTGCGCATCGGTGAGCACAGCTTGCTGAATGGCGCGCCGTTGGGCGCGCTGTTGCTGGGTGCGGCGCTGCTGTTCAGCTTTGATCAACTGCGCAGGGCATCCACTGAGCAGGCGGCGGATTGGGAACGCAGAGGCCTGCCGGTGCTGGCGAGCCTGGGCTTGAGCTTTTTGTACCTGCTTGCCCCCTTGCTGCTGGACACCCAAGGCACGGCTGTCAGTTGGGCAATTGCCGGGCTGGCAACGTTGTTCGTCGGGCTGCGTATCGGTTCGCGCACCTTCCTGTTCACCGCGTTCGCTGTGCAATTGCTGGGCGGCGCATTGTTCCTGTTGCGTTTGCAAGGTGGCGACGGGGCGGCGGTGTTCAATGCGGGCTGGAGCGGCTTGTTGACCGCTTCACTGGTTGGCCTGGCGTTGATCGGCGGCATGCTGCTGGCGGCGCGTGACGCCATGGTGCGCAGTGACGTGCGGCTGTTGCGCGGGTTGTCGGTGGTGCTGTTGGCGGGCCTGGTATTGATCAACCTCGCGGTGCTGTTCGTGCTGCCGTGGGAAAGCGCCAGCGGTGTGTGGGCGGCCAGTGGTTTGCTGATCATCTGGCTGAGCCTGTACCTGCAACAACGTGTCAGCTTTGTATTCGGCCTGCTGCTGCAAGTGGTCGGCGGCGGTTCGTTCCTGCTGGCGGTGCCCGAGCTGCTCGGGCCGTTGTCCGGTGAGGGGCTGCGCCCGTTGGCCCACAGCGGTTTCTGGACACCGATGGTGCTGGGCCTGGCGGCAATGGTCGGCGCCTGGCGCTTGCAGCGCGAACCCCATGCGCCGGTGTTTGCCGTGTTGAAGCTGCAGCGGCTGTCCGACGTGCTGTTGGTGTGGGGCGCGGCGTGGTGGACGTTGGCGCTGGCCGGCGAAGTGTTGCGGTTTATTCCGCAGGAATTGCTGGGCGCATTCCTGCTGGGATGCGCTGCGATCAGCGTGGCGATCTGGATGCTGCTGGCCTCGCGCCTCAAGTGGGTGTCGCTGGGCGTGCTGTGTACGTTGCTGATGCCGGCGGTGGGCGTGGTGCTGCTGGTGTGCGCACATACCTATTACCACCCGGCGGCGCAGTACGGCTGGCTGGCGTGGCCGGCGGTCTTTGTGGTGCATTTCATCTCGTTGCGGCGTTTGGCGACGCTCGTTCCCGCCAAGGCGCTGAGCGTGGCCCACGTGCTCGGCTGCTGGATGCTGATCGGCATGCTGGCGCTGGAGTTGCGCTACGGTCTGCTCAGGTTCTCTGCCGAATACAACGCCTGGCGCTGGCTGGGCTGGGCGATCCTGCCAAGTCTCTACCTTATGCTGGCTGCCGCGCCGCGCCATTGGCCATGGCCGGTCTCGGCGTACCCAAGGGAATATCGAGTGTTGGCGGCCGTGCCATTGGCGGTGCTGATGCTCGGTTGGTTCTGGCTGGCGAACAGCTTCAGCGATGGCACCGCCAGGCCGCTGCCCTATGTGCCGCTGATCAACCCGCTGGACCTGGGCCTGCTGTTCGCGCTGCTGGGCGTGTATGTGTGCGCACGAAGTGTCGCGCCGCTACGCGGGCCGCGTGCCGAGCTGATCGCACAAGGCGTCGCTGGGCTTTCGCTGTTTGCCTTCTTTACCGCGTTGGTGATGCGCACGGCCCACCATTGGGGCGGTGTGCCGTTTCAATTGGATGCGTTGCTGGAGTCGATGCTGGTGCAGGCCGGCCTGTCGATCGTCTGGACCCTGATCGCCCTCGGCCTGATGATCGGCGGCCACCTGCGCCATCGCCGCGAAGTGTGGCTGATCGGCGCGGTGCTGATTGCGGTGGTGGTGGCCAAGCTGTTCTTTGTCGAATTGAGTAACCGCGGCGGCTTGGCGCGGATCGTGTCGTTTATCGGCGTGGGCGGGTTGTTGCTGGTGGTGGGCTACTTTGCGCCGCTTCCGCCCAAACGCGCCGAAGCGGTGTTGGAAACTGAAGGAGCATCCTCTTGATCGGTAAGTTGAGCGTGGCCGTGCTGGGCCTGTGTACGACCTTGTCCGTGTGGGCGCAGGAAACGCCCGCCGACTTCACCACCCAGGTGCCGCTGAGCGTCAGTGGCAACGGCCCTTGGTATCGCCTGGAGTTGCCACTGGCGGTGCAATTGAACGCGCGCCAGGCGGATCTCGCCGATGTGCGGGTGTTCAACGCCGCCGGCGAGCCCCAGGCCTATGCGTTGTCGCGCCAGGCGTCGCAGCGCACCGAAAGCCGCGAAGTTACCGATGTGAAGTGGTTCCCGCTGTACGCCGCCGACACCCAGCAAGCCCTGCCCGACGTGGTGATGAAAGCCACCACCACCGGCACCCTGGTGGAAATCAAGCCGTCCACCGCACCCAAACCCGGCAAGCAAGTACTGCGTGGCTGGGTGTTGGACGCCAGTGCGATCAAGGCGCCCTTGCAGCAATTGAGCCTGGACTGGAGCCGCGAGCAGGAGGGCTTCCAGCGTTTCAGCATCGAGGCCAGTGATGACTTGCAGCACTGGGACGCCTGGGGCGATGGGCAGGTGGCGCGCTTGTCGTTTGCCGATGAGCGGGTCGAGCAGCATGACGTGAACTTGCCCGGGCAATCGGCGCGCTACCTGCGGCTGGTCTGGCAGGGCCAGGCGGCGCCGTTGCTGACCTCGGCCAAGCTGGTGAGCGCTACCCGCAGCAGCGTGCCGCTGCCGTTGGTGTGGTCGCAGCCGCTGGCGGGTAAGCGGCTCAGCGCCGGGGAATACAGTTGGCAGTTGCCTGCGGGGCTGAGTCTCGAACGCTTGCGCATCGAGCTCAAGCAATCCAACACGCTGGCGCCCGTGACGTTATCCGGTCGAAGGGACAGCAAGCAGGCTTGGCAACCATTGAGCAATGGCTTGCTGTATCGCCTGACCCAGAATGGCCAGGACGTGGTGCAGGATGAACTGCAGTTGCCGGGGCAAACGGTGGCCGAGCTCAAATTGCAGGTGGATGAGCGCGGTGGCGGCCTGGGCGTCGAAGCGCCCGCCCTGCGCTTTGCGGTGCGCGCCACGCAGTTGGTGTTCCTGGCGCGGGGTGAGGCACCGTTTACGCTGGCGCTGGGCAATGCGTCGGCCAAGGCGGCAAGCCTGCCGCTGTCGACCCTGATCCCGGACTACAAACCCGAGCGCTTCAAGACGCTGGGGCAGGCCAAGGTCGCCGGGGAAGTCGCGGTCACGCCGGTTGCGGTGGTAGGCGCTGCCGATGCCGGGACGAACTGGAAAAAGCTCGGGCTCTGGGCCGTGCTGCTGCTCGGCGTGGCGGCACTGGGCGCCATGGCCTACAGTTTGCTGCGCAAGCCGCCGGCGGCACGTTAAATAAAGTCCATGAACTCTATTGGGTTTAAATCCTCTGATAGGAGGAAATACGCCCCGACTCGCGTTAAACTGCGCGGGTTTTCAAGCCCCCCATTCTCCGGAGCCTTACATGTCCCGCGTTACCTTGAGTCGCTATTTGATCGAGCAGACCCGCAGCAACAACACGCCTGCCGATCTGCGCTTCCTTATCGAAGTGGTGGCGCGTGCTTGCAAGGAAATCAGCCACGCCGTGTCCAAAGGCGCACTGGGTGGTGTCCTGGGCAGCATGGGCACTGAAAACGTGCAGGGCGAAGTGCAGAAGAAGCTCGACGTCCTGTCCAACGAGATCCTGCTCGAAGCCAACGAATGGGGCGGTCACCTGGCCGGCATGGCGTCCGAAGAAATGGACAATGCCTACCAGATCCCCGGCAAATACCCGAAAGGCGCGTACCTGCTGGTATTCGACCCGCTGGACGGTTCGTCCAACATCGACATCAACGCACCGGTTGGCACCATCTTCTCGGTACTGCGTTGCCCGAACGAATACCTGAGCCAGAACGAAGCGCTGAACGAAAAGGCCTTCCTGCAGCCAGGCACCGAGCAGGTGGCTGCCGGCTACGCCATCTACGGCCCGCAGACCATGCTGGTGCTGACCCTGGGTGATGGCGTCAAAGGCTTCACCCTGGACCGTGAAATGGGCAGCTTCGTACTGACCCACGAAGACATCTCCATTCCTGCATCGACCCAGGAATTCGCGATCAACATGTCCAACCAGCGCCACTGGGAAGAACCGGTCACTCGTTACGTAGGCGAGTTGATGGCAGGCGAAGAAGGCCCGCTGAAGAAAAACTTCAACATGCGCTGGGTGGCCGCGATGGTCGCCGACGTGCACCGTATCCTGACCCGTGGTGGCTTGTTCATGTACCCACGCGACAGCCGCGAGCCATCCAAGCCGGGCAAACTGCGCCTGATGTACGAAGCCAACCCGATGTCGTTCCTGGTGGAGCAGGCAGGCGGTGCGTCCACTGACGGCCACCAGCGCATCCTCGACATCCAGCCGGAAGGCCTGCACCAGCGTGTGGCGGTGTTCCTGGGTTCGAAGGAAGAAGTTGAGCGTGTAACCGCTTATCACAAGGCGTAATGCCTTGAGTTAAGCAAAAAGCCCTGAAATGCTGACGGCATTTCGGGGCTTTTTGCTTATTGGGTGAGGTTTCTTAGCAGCAGCGCCTGCAGATTTTTTCGGGTGTCGGCGATGATGTGAACGTAAATGATCTGATCGCGGATTTCATAGATGATCCGATTCATTCCACTGACAACTTGACGGTACTGGCTGAGATTCAGTTTCTCGATTTCTTCCGGTATCGAGCCTGCAAAGGGTTGAGTCTCAAGGCGGCGAATGGCTTGCTTCAGTGCGTCATAGAACTGCTGCCAGGTTGATGTCGAGAACTGCCGTATGAGGTATGACTTGATGTCTTTAAGGTCGTTTTTTGCCGAGTGGAGAATCACAACCCTGAAGGTCATTGCACGTCGTCCTTGTCCAGTTCGGCGAACACGTCCTCCATTTCCTGGAATTGCCCCAATTCAATCTGCCGGTTGCCTAGAGCCAGTAGCTTTAGCAGCGCCATGGTCTCCGCCTGCTCCTCGAAGCTCTTTACATCCATCACTACCAGCTTTGCTTCACCATTTTGTGTGATGACCAGTGGCTCGCGGCTCTCCGTGAGCGTTTTGACGATCTCAGCGGTGTGACTTTTCAGGTAGCTAATCGGTTTTATCTGAGATGAAAACTTCACGGAATGGCCCTCTCTAGATGGTGAGACTGATTTTAGTCTTTATTCAGTCTTTAGTAGCAGGTGTCCGATGAAAGGCTGATTTTGCGTGCCGAAATACGGTGAAAACGACCAGTTCACAGAAAAAATAAATACCAACCCTCATCGGGAACCAGACACCTCTTTTCCCTTCTAAGCTTCTGGCAGATACCCACGCTGCTTCGTCCCTCCAGGAGTGTTTCCATGTCGTTACGCCGTCTCGCGTTGCTGGCTTTTTGCGTGCTGTTGGCCGCTTGCAGCAAGGTCAACCAAGAAAACTATCAAAAATTGTCGGCTGGCATGGCCAAGGCTGAGGTGGAGTCATTGTTGGGCAAGCCGACCGATTGTTCCGGCGCACTGGGTATGTCCAGTTGCACCTGGGGCGATAAAAACAGCTTTATCAGCGTTCAATATGCCGGTGACAAGGTTCTGATGTTTTCCGGGCAAGGCCTGAAGTAAACCGGGGCGCAAGCCTGCGGGAGAAGAAGAATGATGCGTTTTGTTTTGTTCCTTTGTGCCAGCCTGTTTTTGGCGGGCTGTGCCAGCCATTCTGGCGATGATCTGCAACCCAAGACAGCGAGCAACGTCAACCTCAAGCGTTACCAGGGCACCTGGTATGAGTTGGCCCGATTGCCGATGTACTTCCAGCGCAACTGTGCGCAGTCCGAAGCCCGTTACACCCTGTTGCCTGACGGCGACATGTCGGTGTTCAACCGCTGCCTGACGACCGAGTGGAAGTGGGAAGAAGCCAAGGGCACCGCCACCCCGCAAGTGCCGGGCAAGACCGACAAGCTCTGGGTGGAATTCAATAACTGGTTCACCTCGCTGCTGCCGGGTGTCGCCAAGGGCGACTACTGGGTGCTGTATGTCAGCGATGACTACAAGACCGCCATTGTGGGCAGCCCGAGCCGACGCTACATGTGGATCCTGTCACGCACGCCGACGGTCAATGCGGACACTCGCGAAGACCTGCTGAGCAGGGCGCGGCAACAGGGGTATGACACCACACGGTTGATCTGGCGTACGTCGGACAAGCAGATGGCGAAGACTTCGCAATAAGTCTGGATCACCACCGATCCAATTGTGGGAGGGGGCTTGCCCCCGATTGCAGTGTGTCAGTTAGCACATCTGATTCTGATACATCGCTATCGGGGGCAAGCCCCCTCCCACCGTTTTTAACCGAGTAAATCCCTCAAGACCTGTGTGAACGCTCGGCTGCTTTCTTCTTCGCCGGCATGATGCCCATCGCGCACCACCCACTCTCCATTCACCAGCACATCCCGCACCTGCCGATCACCACCGGCGAACAACCAGCGATTCAGAATCCCGTCCTCGGTCGCCGTCGCCAGGTACGGATCATTACCGTCCAGCACAATCCAATCCGCACGCTTGCCCGCTTCCAGCCGCCCAATCAGCTGGCCTAGCGCCTGCGCGCCGCCATCCAGCGCGGCATCGAACAGCGTGCGCCCGACCATCGGCTGATCACTGCGATACAACCGATTACGCCGCTGATCGCGCAGGCGCTGGCCATATTCCAACCAGCGCAGCTCTTCTACCACGCTCAACGACACATGGCTGTCGGACCCAATCCCCATGCGCCCGCCCTGTGCGAGAAAATCCACCGCCGGGAAGATCCCATCACCCAGGTTGGCCTCGGTGGTCAGGCACAAGCCGGCAATCGCCCGGCTCTTGGCCATGCGCGTCACCTCATCGGCATCGGCATGGGTGGCGTGCACCAGGCACCAGCGTTCATTGACGTCGACATTGTCATACAGCCATTGCAGCGGGCGCTTGCCGCTCCAGGCCAGGCAGTCATCGACTTCCTTTTGCTGTTCGGCGATGTGGATATGCACCGGGCACGCCTTGTCGCTGGCGGCCAGCACGTCATTGATTTGCTGCGGCGTGACTGCGCGCAGCGAGTGGAAGCACAGCCCCAACTGCTGCGCCGGTTGTGCGGCGAGGAGGGGTTTCAACCGCGCCTGCAGGTCCAGGTAGTTTTCAGTGCTGTTGATAAACCGCCGCTGGCCTTCATTCGGCGCCTGGCCGCCAAACCCGGAGTGGGTGTAAAGCACGGGCAGCAGTGTCAGGCCAATCCCGCTGCTGGCCGCCGCCTGGCTGATCTGCCGCGACAGTTCCGTGCGATCGGCATAGGGCTGGCCGCTGACGTCATGGTGCACATAATGAAATTCCGCCACCGAGGTGTAGCCGGCCTTGAGCATCTCGATATACAGCTGGCGCGCGATGACCTGGAGTTGGTCCGGGTTGATCTTGCCGACCATTCGGTACATCAGGTCGCGCCAGGTCCAGAAACTGTCATTCGGGTTGCCGGCCACTTCGGCCAAACCGGCCATGGCACGCTGGAATGCGTGGGAATGCAGGTTCGGCATACCCGCCAACACCGGGCCTCTCAGCCGTTCTGCACCCTCTGCACTGGCATTGGCCTCAACGTTGGTCAGCAAGCCATCGGCGCTGACTTCAAGACGTACATCATTGGCCCATCCATTAGGCAGCAGCGCGCGTTCGGCAAAGAAAGCGGACATGATCAAGGCACCTCGGTCGTGTGTTTATTTGTATATACATATACAGACGTTTGCCTGCTCGGTAAACTCCGGCAATCTATGCATCTTTTCCCCCTGCAAGGATTCCCTGTGCCGACTCCGCCCGCCAACTCTTCGCTGGCTGCCCACATGGACGAAAGTCCGGCGCCCTTGTACGCCCGCGTCAAACAGATGATCAGCCAGCAGATTCTCAACGGCAACTGGCCGCCCCATTACCGCGTGCCTTCCGAGAGCGAACTGGTCAGCCAGCTGGGTTTCAGCCGCATGACCATCAACCGTGCCCTGCGCGAGCTCACCGCCGAAGGTTTGCTGGTGCGCATGCAAGGCGTCGGCACGTTTGTCGCCGAGCCCAAGAGCCAGTCGGCGCTGTTCGAGGTGCACAACATCGCCGATGAGATTGCCTCCCGTGGTCATCGGCACACCTGCCAAGTCATCACCCTGGGTGAAGAGGCTGCCGGTTCCGAGCGCGCCGTTGCCCTGGAGATGCGCGAAGGCGGGCGGGTGTTTCACTCGCTGATCGTGCACTTCGAAAACGATATTCCCGTGCAAATCGAAGACCGTTTCGTCAACGCCCTGGTCGCGCCGGAATACCTGCAACAGGATTTCACCCAGCAAACGCCCTACGCCTACCTGAACCAGGTGGCGCCGCTGACCGAAGGCGAGCATGTGGTCGAAGCCATCCTCGCCGATGCGGCCGAGTGCAAACTGCTGCAGATCGAACCCGGCGAGCCGTGCCTGTTGATTCGCCGGCGCACCTGGTCGGGCCGCCAGCCGGTGACCGCCGCGCGTTTGATCCACCCCGGTTCCCGCCACAGCCTGGAAGGACGCTTCAGCAAATGAGTAGCGTAAAAGTCTGGCGCGCCGCCGAGTACGTGCGCATGCCGTGGAAAAACGGCGGTGGCAGTACCGAAGAAATCACCCGTGATGCAGGTGCAGGGCTGGATGGCTTTGGCTGGCGCTTGTCGATTGCGGATATCGCTGAGTCGGGTGGCTTTTCCACCTTTGCCGGTTACCAGCGTGTCATCACCGTGATCCAGGGCGCCGGCATGGTGCTGACCGTGGATGGCGAAGAGCAGCGCGGGTTGTTACCGCTGCAACCCTTTGCGTTCAAGGGTGACAGCCAGGTGGCATGCCGCTTGATCACCGGGCCGATCCGCGACTTCAACCTGATCTACTCGCCACAGCGTTACCACGCGAGGCTGCAATGGATTGATGGCGAGCAGCGATTTTTCACGACGGCGCAGACGGTGTTGGTGTTTAGCGTGGCCGATGAGGTGAAAGTGTCGGGCCACAAGCTCGGTCATCACGACTGCCTGCAAATCGACGCTAACGATGAGCTGCTGGACCTCGCTGTCAGCGGCCGCAGCTGTATTATCGAACTGACCCAACTCGGTTAAAAAATGTGGGAGGGGGCTTGCCCCCGATTGCAGTGTGTCAGCCAGCCTATCGGGTACTGATACACCGCCATCGGGGGCAAGCCCCCTCCCACATTTGTTTCCCGCTGTTCTTGATAGCTGTTTCCTGAGCGCGCACCACTTTGTTACCGAATGCCCCAGCGTGGCGCAAAACCATGCTTTCGCGATAACCCCGCCCAACCACTAACGCCTCCCGTAAGAAATTTCATCACGCCTCTACACCTTGATTTTCAAGGCTCGCACGCGCTTTCAAAAAAAATCCAAACGCCTCGCCGAAAAAGTTGGCCGCTCGATTGCATATGCTTGTATGTACAAGTAAAGATGTGTGCGTAAGACTCTCCTTCGCACCATCCATGTTCGCGCATCGTGCCGAGGAGTCCAGCAGTGACCGATTTTTCTAAAGCCAAGCCTACAAAATACCGTGACGTCGAAATCCGTGCCGCCCACGGTAACAAGCTCACCGCCAAAAGCTGGCTGACTGAAGCGCCGCTGCGCATGCTGATGAACAACCTTGACCCACAAGTGGCCGAGAACCCGAAAGAACTGGTGGTGTACGGCGGTATTGGCCGTGCAGCACGCAACTGGGAGTGCTACGACCAGATCGTCGAGAGCCTCACCCACCTGAATGACGACGAAACCCTGCTGGTGCAATCCGGCAAACCGGTCGGCGTGTTCAAGACCCACAGCAACGCCCCGCGTGTACTGATCGCCAACTCCAACCTGGTGCCGCACTGGGCCAGCTGGGAACACTTCAACGAACTGGATGCCAAGGGCCTGGCCATGTACGGCCAGATGACCGCCGGCAGCTGGATCTACATCGGCAGCCAGGGCATCGTCCAGGGCACCTACGAAACCTTCGTCGAAGCCGGTCGCCAGCACTACAACAGTGACCTCAAAGGCCGTTGGGTACTGACTGCCGGCCTCGGCGGCATGGGCGGCGCCCAGCCATTGGCCGCAACCTTGGCCGGCGCCTGCTCGCTGAACATCGAGTGCCAGCAGGTCAGCATCGATTTCCGCCTGAACAGCCGTTATGTCGACGAACAAGCCACCGACCTCGACGACGCCCTGGCGCGTATCGCCAAGTACACCAAGGAAGGCAAGGCCATCTCCATCGCCCTGCTGGGCAACGCCGCCGAAATCCTGCCGGAACTGGTCAAGCGTGGCGTACGCCCGGACATGGTCACCGACCAGACCAGCGCCCACGACCCCCTCAACGGTTACCTGCCGGCGGGCTGGACCTGGGACGAATACCGCGCCCGCGCCAAGACCGAGCCCGCTGCCGTGATCAAGGCCGCCAAGCAGTCCATGGCCGTGCACGTCAAAGCCATGCTCGAGTTCCAGAAACAAGGCATCCCGACTTTCGACTACGGCAACAACATCCGCCAGATGGCCCAGGAAGAAGGCGTGGAAAACGCTTTCGATTTCCCGGGTTTCGTCCCGGCCTACATCCGCCCGCTGTTCTGCCGTGGCATCGGCCCGTTCCGCTGGGCGGCACTGTCCGGTGACCCGCAGGACATCTACAAGACCGACGCCAAAGTCAAAGAGCTGATCCCGGACGACGCGCACTTGCATAACTGGCTGGACATGGCCCGCGAACGCATCAGCTTCCAGGGCTTGCCGGCACGTATCTGCTGGGTTGGCCTGGGTCAGCGCGCCAAGCTCGGCCTGGCGTTCAACGAAATGGTGCGCAGCGGCGAGTTGTCGGCACCGGTGGTGATCGGCCGTGACCACCTCGACTCCGGCTCGGTCGCCAGCCCGAACCGCGAAACCGAAGCCATGCAGGACGGTTCCGACGCCGTGTCCGACTGGCCGCTGCTCAACGCCCTGCTCAACACTGCGAGCGGCGCGACCTGGGTATCGCTGCACCACGGCGGCGGCGTGGGCATGGGCTTCTCCCAGCACTCCGGGATGGTCATCGTCTGCGACGGCACCGACGAAGCGGCTGAGCGGATCGCCCGTGTGCTGCACAACGACCCGGCCACCGGTGTGATGCGCCATGCGGATGCCGGTTACCAGATCGCGATTGATTGCGCCAAGGAGCAGGGCTTGAACCTGCCGATGATCAAGTAAGCCAGTACCACCCTGAAACAATCCATCAGAGGTTGAACCGACATGGCTGCAAATGACACCACCCCGTTGATCGAAAGGCGTTCGATCGACTACATCCCGGAAGCCGAAAGACACGGTCGTCTGTTCAGCCAGTTCACCCTGTGGATGGGCGCCAACCTGCAGATCACCGCGATTGTCACCGGGGCCTTGGCCGTGGTGCTGGGCGGCGATGTGTTCTGGTCGTTGATCGGTCTGTTGATCGGTCAGCTGATCGGCGGTGGGGTCATGGCGTTGCATGCGGCGCAAGGGCCCAAGCTGGGCCTGCCGCAGATGATTTCCAGTCGGGTGCAGTTCGGTGTGTATGGCGCGGCCATCCCTATTGTGCTGGTGTGCCTGATGTACCTGGGCTTCACCGCCACTGGCACCGTGCTTTCGGGGCAGGCGCTGGGCCAGTTGTTCGGGGTCAGCGACAGCGTCGGCATCCTGATTTTCGCCAGCGTCATCGTGCTGGTCACGGTGCTCGGCTACCGGGTGATCCATTTCATCGGGCGTGTCGCCAGCGTGATTGGCGTGATTGCCTTTGTGTACCTGTTCAGCCGTCTGATGAGCCAGACCGATGTTGGCGCGCTCCTGCAGATCCGCCACTTCAGCTGGAGCAGTTTCCTGCTGGCGGTGTCGCTTGCGGCCTCCTGGCAGATAGCCTTCGGCCCGTACGTGGCGGACTATTCGCGTTACCTGCCGAGCAAGACCTCGTCGGTGAAAACCTTTTTCGCCGCCGGTGCAGGTTCGGTGGTGGGCGCGCAGGTGGCGATGGTGCTCGGCGTGTTTGCCGCGGCCATGTCCAACGGTCAGTTCGCCGGGCATGAAGTGGCCTACATCGTGGGCCTGAGCGGCACCGGCGCTACCGCTGCGCTGCTGTACTTCAGCATCGCGTTCGGCAAGGTCACCATTTCGACGCTGAACTCCTACGGCAGCTTCATGTGCATCGCGACCATCGTCAGCGGCTTTCGTGGCCGCCTGGAGGTCACGCGCCTGCAACGCCTGGTGTTCGTGCTGGCGATTGTCGGTACGGCGACCCTGATCGCATTGCTCGGCCAGCACTCGTTCCTGGGGGCGTTCAAGTCCTTCATCCTGTTCCTGCTGGCGTTCTTCACGCCCTGGAGCGCGATCAACCTGGTGGACTACTACTGCATCACCCGCGAGCGCTATGACGTACCAGCGCTGGCCGACCCGAACGGTCGCTACGGGCGCTGGAACCTGCTCGGTATCAGCGTGTATGTGTTCGGCGTGCTGGTGCAGTTGCCGTTCATCTCCACCAAGTTCTACACAGGTCCCTTGGTGGCCGCGCTGGGTGATGTGGATATCTCCTGGATCATCGGCCTGGTACTGCCCGCAGCGCTGTATTACCTGTGTGCGAAAAAATGGCACGGCGCCGTGCCCGATCAACTGATCCTGCCAACAGAGCAGGGCGCTATACCCACAACAAACGGGCTGGCTGCACAGGCCTGATGGGACGTGGACAGGGCAGGATGCCTACTGACTGCCGTAATCCATTTCAAGATTGGGAGCGTCACAACAATGAAAATGCATAAGACCCTGATGGCTACCTTGCTCTCTGCAGGCTTGCTGGCCAGCGCTGGCGCCCAGGCAGCCGGTTGGTGCGAATCCGGCAAGCCGGTGAAATTCGCCGGCCTGAACTGGGAGAGCGGCATGTTGCTCACCGACATCCTGCAAACCGTGCTGGAAAAAGGCTACGACTGCAAAACCGACAGCTTGCCGGGCAACTCCATCACCATGGAAAACGCCCTGAGCAGCAACGACATCCAGGTGTTTGCCGAAGAGTGGGTCGGCCGCAGTGAAGTCTGGAACAAGGCCGAGAAGGCCGGCAAAGTCGTCGGCGTCGGCGCCCCGGTTGTGGGCGCTATCGAAGGCTGGTACGTGCCGCGTTATGTGATCGAAGGCGATGCCAAGCGCAAGCTGGAGCCCAAGGCCCCGGAGCTGAAAACCATCGCCGACCTGGCCAAGTACGCCTCGGTGTTCAAGGACCAGGAAGAGCCCTCCAAGGGCCGCTTCTACAACTGCCCGGCCGGCTGGACTTGCGAGCTGGACAACAGCGAGATGCTGAAAAGCTACGGCCTGGAAAGCACCTACACCAACTTCCGCCCAGGCACCGGCCCGGCGCTGGATGCGGCGGTGCTGTCGAGCTACAAGCGTGGCGAGCCGATCCTGTTCTACTACTGGTCGCCCACGCCGCTGATGGGCCAGGTCGACCTGGTCAAGCTGGAAGAAAAACCCGGCGTGGATAAAAGCGTGAGCATCAAGGTCGGCCTGTCCAAGACCTTCCACGAGCAAGCTCCAGAACTGGTGGCCGTGCTGGAAAAGGTCAACCTGCCCATCGACCTGCTGAACCAGAACCTGGGCCGCATGGCCAAGGAGCGAATTGAGTCGCCAAAACTGGCGAAAATTTTCCTCAAGGAACATCCTGAAGTCTGGCACGCCTGGGTGAGCGACGACGCAGCCAAGAAAATCGACGCGGCCTTGTAGGTCAAGCGTGCCCGGCTACCCTGAGGGGCAGCCGGGCGCCTGGCCACAACCCACTGGATCGAGAGCACGATATGTTTCCTGAGAGTTTTACGTTTTCCATCGCCGACTGGGTCAACGGTTGGGTGGACTCACTGGTCACCAACTACGGTGATGTGTTCCGGCACATTTCCGACACCCTGCTGTGGGCCATCGTCAACCTGGAAGGGTTGCTGCGCGCAGCGCCGTGGTGGCTGATGCTGGCCATTGTCGGCGCCGTCGCCTGGCACGCTACCCGCAAGGTGGTGACCACGGCAGTGATCGTCGGCCTGCTGTTCCTGGTGGGCGCGGTTGGCCTGTGGGACAAGCTGATGCAGACCCTGGCCTTGATGATGGTCGCCACGGTGATCTCGGTGCTGATCGGCATTCCGCTGGGCATTCTGTCCGCACGCAGCAATCGCCTGCGTTCGGTGCTGATGCCGCTGCTCGACATCATGCAGACCATGCCGAGTTTCGTATACCTGATCCCGGTGCTGATGCTGTTCGGCCTGGGCAAGGTCCCGGCGATTTTCGCCACGGTGATCTACGCCGCGCCACCGCTGATTCGCCTCACAGACCTGGGCATTCGCCAGGTCGACGGCGAAGTCATGGAAGCCATCAACGCCTTCGGTGCCAACCGTTGGCAGCAACTGTTCGGCGTGCAACTGCCACTGGCGTTGCCGAGCATCATGGCCGGTATCAACCAGACCACCATGATGGCGCTGTCAATGGTGGTGATCGCCTCGATGATCGGCGCCCGTGGCCTGGGTGAAGACGTACTTGTCGGCATCCAGACCCTCAACGTCGGGCGTGGCCTTGAAGCCGGCCTGGCGATCGTGATTCTCGCAGTGGTCATCGACCGCATTACCCAGGCCTATGGTCGTCCACGGCATGAGGCGAGCAAATGACTACTGTCAGCAAAATCGAAGTCAAAAACGTCTTCAAGATCTTCGGCGCCCGCTCCAAGGATGCGCTGTCGTTGATCGGCCAGGGCAAGACCAAGGACCAGGTGCTGGCCGAAACCGGCTGCGTGGTCGGTGTGAACGACCTGTCCCTGAGCATCGGCACTGGCGAGATCTTCGTGATCATGGGCCTATCGGGTTCCGGCAAGTCCACTCTGGTGCGCCACTTCAACCGCCTGATCGACCCCACCAGCGGCGCGATCCTGGTGGACGGTGAAGATATCCTGCAACTGGACATGGAAGCCCTGCGCCAATTCCGTCGGCACAAGATCAGCATGGTGTTCCAGAGCTTCGGCCTGTTGCCCCACAAGAGCGTGCTCGACAACGTCGCCTACGGCCTGAAAGTGCGTGGCGAAACCAAACAGGTGTGCGCCGAACGCGCCCTGCACTGGATCGAAACCGTGGGCCTCAAGGGCTACGAAAACAAATACCCGCACCAGCTTTCCGGCGGCATGCGCCAGCGTGTCGGCCTGGCCCGTGCGTTAGCGGCCGACACCGACATCATCCTGATGGACGAAGCCTTCAGCGCCCTCGACCCACTGATCCGCGCCGAGATGCAGGACCAGTTGCTGGAGCTGCAAAAGACCCTGCACAAAACCATCGTGTTCATCACCCACGACCTCGACGAGGCCGTGCGCATCGGCAACCGCATTGCAATCCTCAAGGACGGCAAGTTGATCCAGGTCGGCACGCCGCGGGAGATCCTGCATTCGCCGGCGGATGAGTATGTGGATCGGTTTGTCCAGCGGCGGGCGGCGGTGGTCTGAGCTGGAATTGTTGGTGAGGCTGATGACCTCATCGGGGGCAAGCCCCCTCCCACAGGGGAATGCATTCCAAATGTGGGAGGGGGCTTGCCCCCGATAGGTCCGGCAGAGCTGCACAAAAATTCAAGAAGGTATGAAGATGCCCCAGGCAACAAAAATCACCATCGCCAACGCCCCGCTGCGCTGGCAGGACGTCGTCGCCGTCGCCCGCCACGGCGCGGTGCTCGAACTCTCGGGCCAGGCCTGGGCGCGCATCGACAATGCCCAGGCCATCGTGCAGCGCATCGTCACCAGCGGTGAGCGCGCCTATGGCGTGAACACCGGCCTGGGCGCGCTGTGCAATGTGTCGCTCAAGGGCGAGCAACTCAGCCAACTCTCGCGCAACACCTTGCTCAGCCACGCCTGTGGCGTCGGCCCGGTGTTGAGCGACGAACAGACCCGCGCGATCATCTGCGCCGCCATCATCAACTACAGCCACGGCAAATCCGGCCTGCATCCGCAGGTGGTGCATTCGCTGCTGGCGCTGCTCAACCACGGCATCACGCCGCAAGTGCCGTCCCAGGGCTCGGTGGGTTACCTGACCCATATGGCCCATGTTGGCGTGGCGCTGCTGGGTGTGGGCAATGTGAGTTACCAAGGTCGGATCGTTCCGGCTCAAGAGGCATTGAACGCGGAAGGTCTGCAGCCGGTGGTGCTCGGCGCCAAGGACGGTCTGTGCCTGGTCAACGGCACGCCGTGCATGACTGGCCTGAGCTGTCTGGCCCTGGCCGACGCGCATCACTTGCTGCAATGGGCCGACGTGATCGGCGCCATGAGCTTCGAAGCCCAGCGTGGTCAGATCGATGCCTTCGATGAAGAAATCATCGCCCTCAAGCCGCACCCCGGCATGCAGCAAGTGGGTATCAACCTGCGCGCCCTGCTTGATGGCAGCGAAGTGATCGCCAGCAGCAAGGGCATTCGCACACAGGATGCGTTAAGCATTCGCTCGATCCCGCAGATCCACGGCGCGGCACGCGACCAGGTAGAGCACGCCACGCGCCAGATCGAGACTGAACTCAACAGCGCCACCGACAACCCGCTGGTGCTCGGCACGCCGGAACACTACCGCGTGGTGTCCCAGGCCAACCCGCATGGCCAGTCCGTGGCGTTGGCGGCGGACATGCTGGCGATTGCCATGGCCGAAATCGGCGCGGTGGCCGAACGTCGCCTGGACCGCCTGATCAACCCGCACGTCAGCGGCTTGCCGGCGTTCCTGGTCAGCAACCCTGGGGTCAACTCCGGGATGATGATCGTGCAGTACGTCGCCGCCTCACTGTGCGGGCAAAACCGCCAATTGGCGCAACCGGCGGTGCTCGACAACTTCGTCACCTCGGGCCTGCAGGAAGACCACCTGAGCATGGGCACCAATGCGGCGCTCAAGCTGCACCAGGTGCTGGCCAACGTGACCCAGATTCTCGCCATCGAGTACTTGTTGGCGGCCCAGGCGTTCGAGTTTCTCAAGGAACAACGTTTCGGCGTCGGCACCGAACGTGCCTGGCGTCTGCTGCGCGACGTCGTGCCGGCCTATGAACAGGACCGTTGGCTGGCGCCGGACATTGCCGCCGCCGCTCAACTGCTGAAAAACACCGATTTACCGAATGTGCACTTTTAAAAGAACAATTCAGAAGGAGTATGAATGTGACTGCGCTAAACCTGATTCCAGGCCAACTGAGCCTTGCCCAACTGCGAGCCATCTACCAGCAGCCGGTAACCCTCAGTCTGGATGACAGCGCCACGGCGCAGATCGAAGCCAGTGTGGCCTGCGTGGAGCAGATTCTCGCCGAGAACCGCACCGCCTACGGTATCAACACCGGTTTCGGCCTGCTGGCCTCGACCCGCATCGCCAGCGAAGACCTGGAAAACCTTCAGCGTTCGCTGGTGCTGTCCCACGCCGCTGGCGTCGGTGAGCCGATCAGCGATGCGCTGGTGCGGTTGGTCATGGTGCTCAAGGTCAACAGCCTGAGCCGTGGGTTCTCCGGCATTCGTCGACAGGTGATCGACGCACTGATTGCGCTGATCAACGCCGAGGTGTACCCGCATATTCCGCTGAAAGGTTCGGTGGGTGCCTCCGGCGACCTGGCGCCGTTGGCGCACATGTCCCTGGTGCTGCTGGGCGAAGGCAAGGCACGCTACAAAGGCGAGTGGCTGGAAGCGACTGACGCGCTGAAAGTCGCCGGCCTCACGCCGCTGACCCTTGCCGCCAAAGAAGGCCTGGCGCTGCTCAACGGCACCCAGGTGTCGACTGCTTATGCACTGCGCGGCCTGTTCGAAGGTGAAGACCTGTTCGCCGGCGCCCTGGCCTGCGGCGGCCTCACTGTGGAAGCGGTGTTGGGTTCGCGTTCGCCATTCGATGCGCGCATCCATGCCGCTCGCGGCCAGCGTGGGCAGATTGACTCTGCTGCGGCTTACCGTGACCTGCTCGGCGACAGCAGCCAGGTGTCCCAGTCGCACCAGAACTGCGACAAGGTGCAAGACCCGTACTCGCTGCGCTGCCAGCCACAAGTCATGGGCGCCTGCCTGACCCAGTTCCGCCAGGCCGCTGAAGTGCTGGTGGTCGAGGCCAACGCCGTGTCGGACAACCCGCTGGTGTTTGCCGCTGAAGGCGACGTGATCTCCGGTGGCAACTTCCACGCCGAACCGGTGGCCATGGCGGCCGACAACATGGCGCTGGCCATCGCCGAAATCGGCTCGCTGAGTGAGCGCCGTATCTCGCTGATGATGGACAAGCACATGTCGCAACTGCCGCCGTTCCTGGTGGGCAATGGCGGCGTGAACTCCGGCTTCATGATCGCCCAGGTGACCGCTGCCGCGCTCGCCAGCGAGAACAAGGCGTTGTCTCATCCCCATAGCGTCGACAGCCTGCCGACCTCCGCCAACCAGGAAGACCACGTGTCGATGGCCCCGGCTGCGGGCAAACGCCTGTGGGAAATGGCTGAGAACACCCGTGGCATTCTCGCGGTTGAGTGGCTGGCCGCGTGCCAGGGCCTGGACCTGCGCGAAGGCCTGAAAACTTCGCCGAAGCTGGAAAAGGCGCGTGGCATCCTGCGCAGCAAAGTGGCGTTCTACGACAAGGACCGCTTTTTCGCGCCGGACATCAACGCCGCCAGCGAACTGCTCGCCACTCGCTGCCTGAATGAGCTGGTGCCGGCCAAGCTGCTGCCGAGCCTGTAACCGCCACACCCTGTAGTGAGCGGGCTTGCCCCGCGCTGGGCTGCGCAGCAGCCCCAAAAAACTGCCGCCGCGTTCTGTCTGAAGAAATGCGGTGGCAACTTCAGGGCCGCTTCGCAGCCCAGCGCGGGGCAAGCCCGCTCACTACAGTTGTCAGGCAACTGGCTCTAAATTTTCTCAGGATAAAAATAATTAAGGACGAGAAATGCACCAGCAAGAAAAAGGTTTGAAACGCGGGCTCAGCGCCCGACATATTCGCTTCATGGCACTCGGTTCCGCGATCGGTACCGGGTTGTTCTATGGCTCCGCCTCGGCTATCCAGATGGCTGGTCCCGCTGTGCTGCTGGCCTACCTGATCGGCGGCGCCGCCGTGTTCATGGTGATGCGTGCCCTCGGTGAAATGGCCGTGCACAACCCGGTCGCCGGTTCCTTCGGCCAGTACGCCAGCACCTACCTGGGTCCCATGGCCGGGTTTATCCTCGGCTGGACCTACGCGTTTGAAATGATCATCGTGTGCCTGGCCGACGTCACCGCCTTCGGCATCTACATGGGCTTCTGGTTTCCCGAGGTCGCGCGTTGGGTCTGGGTGCTCGGCATCGTGTTTCTGATCGGCGGCCTGAACCTGTGCAACGTCAAAGTGTTTGGCGAAATGGAGTTCTGGCTGTCGCTGCTCAAGGTCGGCGCCATCGTGGCGATGATCCTCGGCGGCTTCGGCATCATGCTGTTCGGCATCCACTCGGCCGGTGAGACCCAGGCCAGTGGCCTCAGCAACCTGTGGGCCCACGGTGGCTTCATGCCTAATGGTATCGGCGGCCTGATCGCTTCGTTTGCGGTGGTGATGTTTGCCTTCGGCGGCATCGAAATCATCGGCATCACCGCCGGCGAAGCCAAGGACCCGCAGCGCGTGATCCCCAAGGCGATCAACGCGGTGCCGCTGCGTATCCTGTTGTTCTACGTGCTGACCCTGTTCGTGCTGATGGCCATCTACCCATGGCCGCAGATCGGCAGCCAGGGCAGCCCGTTCGTGCAGATCTTCAGCAACCTGGGCATTGGCTCGGCGGCGACCATCCTCAATATCGTGGTGATCTCGGCCGCTGTTTCGGCCATCAACAGCGACATCTTCGGCGCCGGCCGCATGATGTACGGCCTGGCCCAGCAGGGGCAGGCACCCAAGGGCTTCGCGCAACTGTCGAAACACGGTGTGCCGTGGATGACTGTGGTGGTGATGGGCGCAGCCTTGCTGGGTGGCGTGGTGCTCAACTACCTGATCCCGGAAAACGTATTCCTGCTGATCGCCTCGATTGCCACCTTCGCCACCGTTTGGGTGTGGCTGATGATCCTGTTCACCCAGGTCGCCATGCGCCGCTCAATGACCAAGGAGCAGGTCGCCGAATTGAAATTCCCGGTGCCGTTCTGGCCCTATGCGCCGGCGGCCGCCATCGTATTCATGCTGTTCGTGTTTGGTGTGCTGGGTTACTTCCCGGACACCCAGGCTGCCTTGCTGGTCGGTGCCGTATGGATCGTGCTGTTGGTGGTGGCCTACCTGCTGTGGGTCAAACCCGCTGCCGGGCAAGCGGCCAAGGTCCATTACGACCCGGCTTTGTCTCATCGTTAATCTAGGGAGGCGTTGATGAAAACGCTTTGGCAACACTGCCACGTCGCAACCATGGCCCAGGGCAAGTACTCGATCATCGAGGATGCCGCCATGGTCACCGCGGGTTCGCTCATCGAGTGGATCGGCCCCCGCAGCCAGGCACCCACGGCGGATTACGCCCAGGTGCATGACCTGCACGGCGCGTGGGTCACCCCCGGGCTGATCGACTGCCACACCCACACGGTGTTCGGCGGTAACCGCAGCGGCGAATTCGAGCAACGCCTCGAAGGCGTCAGCTACGCCGAGATCGCGGCCAAGGGCGGTGGTATTGCCAGCACGGTGCGCGCCACTCGCGCCGCAACCGAAGATGAGCTGTTTGCCAGTGCTGAAAAACGCCTGCGCAGTCTGCTGCGTGATGGCGTCACCACCGTGGAGATCAAGTCCGGCTACGGCCTGGACCTGGCCAACGAACGCAAGATGCTGCGTGTGGCCCGTCGCCTCGGTGAAGCGCTGCCGGTCAGCGTGCGCGCCACGTGCCTGGCGGCCCATGCGTTGCCGCCGGAGTACAAGGACCGCGCCGACGACTACATCGACCATATCTGCGCCGACATGCTGCCGGCCCTGGCGGCGGAAGGGCTGGTGGACGCGGTGGATGCGTTCTGTGAGTACCTGGCGTTCTCCACCGAACAGGTGGAGCGCGTGTTCAAAGTTGCCCAGCAACTCGGCCTGCCGGTGAAACTGCACGCCGAGCAGCTCTCTTCGTTGCACGGTTCCAGCCTGGCCGCGCGTTACCAGGCATTGTCGGCGGATCACCTGGAATTCATGACCGAAGAAGATGCCATCGCCATGGCCGCTTCCGGCACCGTCGCGGTGTTGCTGCCGGGCGCCTTCTACTTCCTGCGCGAAACCCAATTGCCGCCGATGGAGGCCCTGCGCAAGCACGGCGTGAAAATTGCCATCGCCAGCGACCTCAACCCCGGTACTTCGCCGGCGTTGTCGGTACGCCTGATGCTGAACATGGCCTGCACCCTGTTCCGCATGACCCCGGAAGAAGCCCTGGCCGGTGCCACGCAACATGCGGCTACCGCATTAGGCATGGGCGACACCCACGGTTCGCTGGAGGTGGGCAAGGTCGCGGATTTTGTCGCTTGGCAGATTGATCGTCCCGCCGACCTGGCGTACTGGCTGGGTGGCGAGCTGGATAAACGCGTCGTGCGCCATGGCGTCGACGCCACTGTATGAGGAGTACTGCTTGTGGATAAGGTTCTGAACTTCAAACAAGGCCGCGTGCCGCTGCTGATCAGCATGCCCCATGCCGGCCTGCGCGTGACGCCTGCGGTCGAAGCCGGGTTGATCCCCGAGGCGCAAAGCCTGCCGGATACCGATTGGCACATTCCTGCGCTGTATGACTTCGCCGAAGAGCTGGGCGCCAGCACCCTGGCCGCCGAATACTCGCGGTTTGTCATCGACCTGAACCGGCCGTCCGACGACAAGCCGTTGTACGCCGGTGCGACCACCGGGCTGTACCCGGCGACGCTGTTCGACGGCGTGCCGTTGTTCCGCGAAGGGCTGGAGCCGTCCCAGGAGGAACGCGTCAGCTATCTGCAGAAAATCTGGGGGCCGTACCACCGTGCCCTGCAAGAAGAGCTGGCACGCCTCAAGGCCGAATTCGGCTACGCCTTGCTGTTCGATGCACACTCGATCCGCTCGGTGATCCCGCACCTGTTCGACGGAAAGTTGCCGGACTTTAACCTTGGTACGTTCAATGGCGCCGCGTGTGATCCCGAATTGGCCAGCCAATTGGAAGCCATTTGCGCCGCGCATCCGCAGTACTCCCATGTATTGAACGGACGCTTCAAGGGCGGCCACATCACTCGGCATTACGGCGACCCGGCGCAGGATATCCACGCGGTGCAGTTGGAGTTGTGCCAGAGCACTTATATGGAAGAGGTTGAGCCGTTCCGATATCGCCCTGATTTGGCCGAGCCGACGCGGGTGGTGCTGAAGCAATTGCTGGAAGGGCTATTGGCCTGGGGGCAAGCGCGTTATCGGTGAATTGCGGGGCTGCTGGAATAGCTATCGGGGGCAAGCCCCCTCCCACCTTTTGATTTATGAACCCAGTCAAATGTGGGAGGGGGCTTGCCCCCGATGGCGGTCTCACCGTCGCCCCAGTGCAACTGCCGGTCGCCACAGTTCGTGTTGAATGCATTTTCACTGCGTAAGGTTGTTGAATAAAAACAGCCGAGTGAGCGCTCATCCATGAAAAAACTGTTGTTGCCCCTCACCTGTGTCGCACTGCTCAGTGCACACGCCATGGCCGCCGAACCGGCCTCCTGCAAAAGCATCCGCATGGGCGTGGTCAGCTGGACCGATGTGATCGCCACCTCCGGCATGGCCGACGTGCTGCTCAATGGCCTGGGCTACGACAGCAAACAGACCAGCGCGGTGCAGCAGATCATCTTCGCCGGCATCCGCGACAAGCGCCTGGACATCTTCCTCGGCTACTGGAAACCCGCGATGGACAACAACATCGCGCCGTTCCTGGCGGCCAGGCAGGTCAAGGTCTTCGACACCCCGAGCCTCGCCGACGCCCAGGCCACCCTGGCCGTGCCGCAATATGTGGCCGACGCGGGCTTGAAGACCTTTGCCGACATCGCCCGCTTCAAGGACAAGCTCGGCGGCAAGATCTATGGCATCGAGCCGGGCAGCGGCGCGAACACCGATATCCAGAAAATGATCGACACCAACCGCTTCGGCCTGGGTGGCTTCAAGCTGGTGGCCTCGGGTGAGGCGGGCATGCTCGCCGCCGTGCAGCGCGCGGTGAATCGCAAGGAGTTCGTGGTGTTCGTCGGTTGGACCCCGCACCCGATGAACATCAACATGAAAATGGCCTACCTCACCGGCAGCGAAGACGTGTTCGGCCCCGACGAAGGCCGTGCCACCGTGTCCACCGTCACCGCGCCAGACTTCGCCGAGCGCTGCCCCAACGCCAACCGCCTGTTGGAGAACCTTACCTTCACCGCCGCCCAGGAAAGCCAGTTGATGGTACCGATCATGGAGCGCCAGTCGCCGCAGGAGGTGGCCAGGCAATGGTTGCGTGATCATCCCGAGGATTTGCAGCGCTGGTTGGCTGGGGTAAAGGCATTTGATGGCGGCGATGGTGTAGCGGCGGTGCAGGCGAGCCTTAAATGAGTCGATACCCGATCTCGCCGGAACTGGCGGCGTTTGTGGAGAAGACGGAGTCCTTCACGAGCGACGACGCGTCGCTGGCTGGGTTGCGCCACAGCTACGACCGCATGTGCCAGGCGTTTACCCCGCCGGTGCCCGACGGGCTGGCGATGACGGATTTTTCCCTGGCTGGCGTGAGTGTGCGCAGTTATCTGCCCGCTGCCCCCGCGCCCTTGGCTGGCTGGCCGTGCCTTCTTTATATGCACGGCGGTGGTTGGGTGGTCGGCGGGCTGGATTCCCACGACTTCATCTGCTTCGAATTGGCCACGGCCTTGCAGGTGCTGGTAATCGCTATTGATTACCGCTTGGCGCCCGAGCATCCGTTTCCGGCGGCCTATGAGGATTGCCGCGCCGTGTGGCAGGCGATCCAGGCGGGGCAGGGGCCGCATGCCATCAACCTGCAACGCCTGGTGGTGATCGGCGACAGCGCGGGCGGCAACCTGGCCGCGGCGGTGTGCCTGGGGTTGCGCGACGACCGGCAGCCACTGCCGCTGGCCCAGGTGCTGATTTACCCGGGGCTGGGCGGCCCACCTGAACTGCCGTCGCGGCGCGACTGTGCGGATGCGCCCTTGCTCAGCAGCGCCGACACTGAGAGTTACCTGGCGCTGTACCTGCAGGGCAGCGGCAAGCCCACGGCGTATGCCATGCCGCTGCTGGTCGACGACTTCAGCGGTTTGCCCAAGGCATTCATTGCCGTGGCCCAGTTCGACCCGCTGCGTGATGACGGCATGCTTTACGCCGAGCGCCTGCAAGCGGCGGGTGTGAGCAGCGTGCTGTATCCCGGCAAAGGCCTGGTGCACGGTTGCCTGAGGGCCCGGCGGCACGTACCGGAGGTGGACCGGCTCTACGATTTCCTGCTGGATTACCTGGGGAGCGAAGGGCTGACACAGGTCTAAGCGCTCTAGGACATGCTCATTGCACAATTCGGGTTTATAGTGCCAGACGGCAAAATAAAAGACGTCCCCCCAGGGATGAACCCGACCCCTTACGGAGCGCGCAATGCAGACTTGGTACCCGCAGATCAAACCCTACGCCCGGCACGATCTGGCAGTCGATGACATCCACACGCTGTACGTCGATGAAAGTGGCTCCCCCGAAGGCTTGCCCGTCGTATTCATCCATGGTGGCCCTGGTTCCGGTTGTGATGCGCAGAGCCGCTGCTACTTCGATCCCAACCTGTACCGCATCGTCACCTTTGACCAGCGCGGCTGCGGGCGCTCCACCCCGCGCGCCAGCCTGGAAAACAACACCACCTGGGACCTGGTCGCCGACCTTGAGCGCATCCGCGAGCACCTGGGCATCGAAAAATGGGTGCTGTTCGGCGGTTCCTGGGGCTCGACCCTGTCCCTTGCCTACGCGCAAACCCACCCGGAGCGCGTGCATGGCCTGATCGTGCGCGGCATCTTCCTGGCCCGCCCGCAGGACATTCATTGGTTCTACCAGGAGGGCGCGAGCCGCCTGTTCCCGGATTACTGGCAGGACTACATCGCGCCGATCCCGGTGGAAGAGCGCCACGACATGATCGCGGCCTACCACAAGCGCCTCACCGGCAACGACCAGATCGCCCAGATGCACGCGGCCAAGGCCTGGTCGGGCTGGGAAGGGCGCATGTTGGGCCTGTGCCCGAGCCCGGCGCACGTGGAGCGTTTTTCCGAGCCGCAACGCGCCCTGTCCATCGCGCGGATCGAGTGCCACTACTTCACCAACAACTCGTTCCTGGAGCCGAACCAGCTGATCCGCGATATGCACAAGATCGCCCATCTGCCTGGCGTAATCATCCATGGGCGCTACGATATGATCTGCCCTTTGGATAACGCCTGGGAGTTGCACCAGGCGTGGCCCAACAGTGAGCTGCAGGTGATTCGCGAAGCCGGCCATGCGGCGTCCGAACCCGGCATCACCGATGCCTTGGTACGTGCGACCAGCGAAATGGCACGGCGCTTGCTCGATCTGCCGCCTGAAGAAGCATGAAGGGCCTGTTGCAACGGGTGCGCGGCGCCCGGGTCGAGGTCGCGGGCGAAATCGTCGGCGCCATCGACCAGGGTTTGCTGGTGCTGGTGGCCGTCGAGCCTGCGGATACGCCGGAAAGTGCCGATAAGCTGCTGCACAAGCTGCTGAACTACCGGGTGTTCAGCGATGCCGAAGGCAAGATGAACCTGTCGTTGAAGGATATCGACGGCGGTTTGTTGCTGGTGTCGCAGTTCACCCTGGCGGCGGATACCAAGAGCGGGCTGCGGCCGAGCTTCTCCACAGCGGCGCCGCCGGCCCTGGGAGCGGCGCTTTTTGATCACTTGCTGTTACAAGCGCAACAATTGCATGGCAAGGTGGCGTCGGGGCGTTTTGGCGCGGATATGCAGGTGCATTTGGTCAATGATGGCCCTGTGACCTTCCTCTTGCAGACGTGAATGTATTAAAAACGACTTTTAATGCCTAAAAACGCAGGGTTTCGCTACAAATACTTCGTTGTCCCTGATGCGTTGTCTCGCGGGCTACTAGATAATCGCGCGCTACGGGGATCAGCGTTGTTTGGTCCATTTTTGACTTAGGTAGAGACTTGTCCGATCGCCAATGGGGAATCATTTTGCCCCAGGGGAGTCGGAACAATGCTCGCCAACCTGGCATATAGATAGCTGGCCGTTGGTTTTTTGATCTGTTTTCGGCGAGGGTTGCTCGTGATTGTTAGTCCCTGTAATGCACCAAAATTGTCTGCCAAACGGTTACGAAACGCACTGGTGACGGGCTCCGCCCTGTTTTGCCTGTTCGGCGCGGGTCAACTGTGGGCATTCAGTCTGGATGATGTGTCGGCCAAGGCAAAAGAGCTGGCCGGGCAGAAATACGAAGCTCCGCGCAGCAATCTGCCGAACGAATTCCGCGAAATGAAATTCGCGGACTACCAGAAGATTCGTTTCCGCAACGAAAAAGCCGAGTGGGCTGATCAGAACACCCCGTTCAAGCTGTCCTTCTATCACCAGGGTATGCACTTCGATACACCGGTGAAAATCAACGAAGTCACCGCCGACAGCGTCCAGGAAATCAAGTACGACCCGACACGCTTCGATTTCGGCGACGTGAAGTTTGATCCCAAAGCCACCGAACAGCTGGGTTATGCCGGCTTCCGTGTGCTGTACCCGATCAACAAGGCCGACAAGCAAGACGAAATCATGACCATGCTGGGCGCGAGCTACTTCCGCGTGGTCGGCAAGGGCCAAGCCTATGGCCTGTCTGCCCGTGGCATGGCAATCGACACGGCATTGCCTTCGGGCGAAGAATTCCCGCGTTTCACCGAGTTCTGGATCGAGCGTCCGAAACCGGGTGAGAAACAACTGGTGATCTTTGCCCTGCTGGACTCGCCGCGCGCTACCGGTGCTTACCGGCTGATCCTGCGTCCGGGCACCGACACCATTGTCGACGTGAAATCCCAGATGTTCCTGCGCGACAAGGTCAGCAAACTGGGTGTTGCCCCGTTGACCAGCATGTACCTGTTCGGCGCGAACCAGCCGTCCAAGGTGCTGAACTACCGCCGTGAGCTGCACGATTCCAGCGGCCTGTCGATCCATGCCGGCAACGGCGAGTGGATCTGGCGCCCACTGAACAACCCTAAACACCTGTCGGTCAGCAACTTCACCGTCGAGAACCCGCGTGGTTTCGGCCTGCTGCAACGCGGCCGCGACTTCAGCCACTACGAAGACCTGGACGACAACTACGACAAGCGCCCAAGCGCCTGGATCGAGCCTGAAGGCGACTGGGGCAAGGGCACCGTCAATCTGGTAGAGATTCCGACCGCCGATGAAACCAACGACAACATCGTTGCGTTCTGGAGCCCGGAAAAACTGCCGGAAGTGGGGCAGCCGCTGGACGTTTCCTACCGCCTGCACTGGACCATGGACGAAAAATCCCTGCACCCGGCCGACAGCGCCTGGGTCAAGCAGACCCTGCGTTCCACCGGTGATGTGAAGCAATCCAACCTGATCCGTCAGCCTGACGGCAGCGTGGCGTACCTGGTGGACTTCGAGGGCCCGTCCCTCAAGGCCCTGCCATCGGATGCCGCGGTACGCAGCCAGGTGAGTGTCAGCGACAACGCCGAACTGGTTGAAAACAGCGTGCGCTACAACGAGCACACCAAAGGCTGGCGCCTGACCCTGCGCATGAAGATCAAGGACGCAGGCAAGCCGACCGAAATGCGTGCGGCGCTGGTGCAGGACGTTCCGCCTCCGGCCCCTGAGCAGGACACGAGCCATGTGCTCAAGGCCGACAAGGTCCTGGCCAAGCAACACGAGAAACAGGCCAAGAAAGACGCAAAAGACAAGGAAGCCAAGCAGCCAGAAGCTGCCCCAGCCACGCCGGAGCCGATCAAGACCGAACAAGTCCTGACCGAAACCTGGAGCTATCAGTTGCCTGCCGATGAGTAATTCTCAAATCCAGCCGGAGACTCTGTCCGAGTACCTGGCGCATCTACCGATGACCGCTGAGCAGCGCGCCGAACTGGCGGGCTGCTCATCCTTCAGCGAGTTGCACGAGCGTTTGTCGTCGAAGACCTTCGACGCGCCCATCGACGCCGCCCAGGCGTCGGTTGGCACGCGGTTGACCCTCAGCACCGCCGAAGAGCTGCAGGACGCCGAAATGCTGGCCCTCGACGCCGAGGGCCGCGTGTGCCTCAAGGCTACGCCGCCGATCCGTCGCACTCGTGTGGTCCCGGAGCCGTGGCGCACCAATATCCTGGTGCGCGGCTGGCGCCGGATCACCGGGCGCAGCAACCCGCCGGCCCCGCCGAAAGATGAGCGCGTATTGCCGGCTGCCCGCTGGCGTACCGTCGGTTCGATCCGCCGCTACATCCTGCTGGTGCTGATGATCGGCCAGACCCTCGTGGCCGGCTGGTACATGAAAGGCATCATGCCGTACCAGGGCTGGTCGCTGGTCGACTTCGACGAGATCCGCAACCAGACCCTGCTGCAAACCGCGACCCAGGTACTGCCCTACGCCCTGCAAACCAGCATCCTGATCATGTTCGGGATCTTGTTCTGCTGGGTATCGGCCGGTTTCTGGACCGCGTTGATGGGCTTCCTGGAGTTGCTCACCGGTCACGATAAATACCGCATCTCCGGTAAAAGCGCCGGCGACGAGCCGATCCCGAAAGACGCCCGCACCGCGCTGGTGATGCCGATCTGCAACGAAGACGTGCCCCGGGTGTTTGCCGGTTTGCGTGCGACGTTCGAGTCGGTCGCCGCCACCGGTGACCTGGATCGCTTCGACTTCTTCGTGCTCAGCGACAGTAACGAGGCCGACATCTGCATCGCCGAACAGCAAGCCTGGCTTGACGTGTGCCGCGAAGCCGGTGGTTTCGGCAAGATCTTCTATCGTCGTCGTCGCCGTCGCGTGAAGCGTAAGAGCGGCAACCTCGACGACTTCTGCCGTCGCTGGGGCGGTGACTATAAATACATGGTCGTACTCGACGCCGACAGCGTGATGAGCGGCGAATGCCTGACCAGCCTGGTGCGCCTGATGGAAGCCACGCCGGATGCGGGGATTATCCAGACCGCGCCGCGTGCGTCGGGCATGGACACCCTGTATGCGCGCATGCAGCAGTTCGCTACTCGTGTGTACGGCCCGCTGTTCACCGCCGGCCTGCACTTCTGGCAGCTGGGTGAATCCCACTACTGGGGTCACAACGCGATCATCCGCATGAAACCGTTCATCGAGCATTGCGCCCTGGCGCCGTTGCCGGGCAAGGGCGCGTTCGCCGGTTCCATCCTGTCCCACGACTTCGTTGAAGCCGCGCTGATGCGCCGTGCCGGCTGGGGCGTGTGGATTGCCTACGACCTGCCGGGCAGCTATGAAGAGCTGCCGCCGAACCTGCTGGATGAACTCAAGCGTGACCGTCGCTGGTGCCACGGTAACCTGATGAACTTCCGCCTGTTCCTGGTCAAAGGCATGCACCCGGTGCACCGTGCGGTGTTCCTGACGGGTGTGATGTCCTACCTGTCGGCGCCGTTGTGGTTCCTGTTCCTGGTGCTGTCCACGGCCTTGCTGGCGGTGAACACCCTGATGGAACCGCAGTACTTCATGGCACCCCGCCAGTTGTACCCGCTGTGGCCGCAATGGCATCCGGACAAGGCGGTGGCGCTGTTCTCCACCACCATCGTGCTGCTGTTCCTGCCGAAACTGCTGAGCATCATCCTGATCTGGGCCAAGGGCGCCAAAGAGTTCGGTGGCAAGTTCAAGGTGACCTTGTCGATGCTGCTGGAGATGCTGTTCTCCATGCTGCTGGCGCCGGTGCGGATGATCTTCCACACCCGCTTCGTCCTCGCCGCGTTCCTCGGCTGGGCCGCGACCTGGAACTCACCGCAGCGTGACGACGACTCCACCCCGTGGAGCGAGGCCGTCAAGCGTCATGGTCCGCAAACCGTGCTGGGCTTCCTGTGGGCGCTGTTGGTGGTGTGGTTGAACCCGAGCTTCCTGTGGTGGCTGGTGCCGATCGTCGGTTCGTTGATGCTGTCGATCCCGGTGTCGGTGATTTCCAGCCGTGTCGGGCTGGGTCTCAAATCCCGCGACGAGAGCCTGTTCCTGATCCCTGAGGAATACAATCCGCCGCAAGCGCTGCTGTCTACCGACAAGTACACCCACGAAAACCGTTGGCACGCGCTGAATGACGGCTTTGTGCGTTCGGTGGTCGACCCGCAGCAGAACGCTTTGGCTTGCGCCCTGGCAACCTCGCGTCACGCCCAGGCCGAACCGATCGAGTACCTGCGTACCGAACGTGTGCGCCACGCGCTGAAAGTCGGCCCTGCCGGCCTCAGCAACGGCGAACGCCTGGCCCTGCTCAGTGACCCGGTCGCCCTGGCGCGCCTGCACGAGCAGGTCTGGAGCGAAGGTCATGCCGAGTGGCTCGCCGCCTGGCGGGACTCGATCAAGGCAGATCCGCATGCACCGTTGCTGCCGCTGCAACCGCTGTCGTCCCAGGCCCAACCGGCCTGATTCAGGCACCCCCGAGGGCTCGCCTCGGGGGTGTTCGCAGCGCTGGTCCTACAGCGTTTCCCGCGTTTTCTCTGTTGTGCCAACACCTTGTTATTTCGAAACAAAAGACCCTCGCTTGAGGCGTATTGCCGTGCCCGTGGCTGAGTTAGCATCGCCCCCGCATTTGACTTGGCACGGGGGGATTCATGATCAAACGGTATGTTTTGGCGCTGCTCATAGGCGCTGTCGCTTTCATTCACATGGGCCTGGCCCAGGCCGGCGCGATTGATGACGCCGTTCGGCGCGGCGTGCTGAAAGTCGGCACCACACCCACTTACGTGCCCTTCGAAATGACCGATAAACAGGGGCGCATCGTTGGGTTTGAAATCGACCTGCTCAAGGTCATGAGCCAAGCCCTCGGGGTCGAACTTGAGTTGGTCGTGGTGCCCTACACCGAACTGGTGGCGGGGCTCTTGGCGAAGAAGTTCGACCTGATCGGCAGCGGCATGACCGTCACCCAGGAACGCAACCTCAAGCTGAATTTCAGCGATTCGTTCATCGTCGTTGGCCAGTCGGTGTTGTTGCACCCAAGCCTTGCGGGCAAGGTCACCAGTGTCGAAGACCTCGATGATCCCGGCTACCGAATTGCCGCCACCGAAGGCACCACCGGCGAGTCATCGGCCCGACGTTTTCTGGGGGCGGCGCGACTCAGCAGTTTTGCCACGCCGGAGGAAGGCGTACGCCAGGTGGTGCAGGGCAAGGCTGACGCCTTTATTCATGACGCCCCCTACAACCTGATCGCCCTGAACCGCCCGGAAAACAGCGCGCTGTTGGCGTTGGAACAACCCTTCACCTTCGAACCCCTGGCGTTCGGCTTGAAAAAAGGTGATTTCGACAGCCTCAACTGGATCAACCATTTCCTCAATCAGGTGGCGCAGGACGGGACCTATGATCGCTTGCACGACAAGTGGTTTAAAGACACCGACTGGCTGGTGGAAATCGACTGAAAGTCATAACTGCTTACACATCAAGCCGTTGCCCGAGCTGCCTGAGCAAGTGTCTACCCCTGCGGTTTGCTGCAGCGTTGTGGGGCTTTTCCGACATACGCCGACAACAAATAGCCGTGAAACCTTTGTGGCGGCAGGCGAGTGGGTTAGGATCGCACCCCGAAATGGTGCAGCCCTTTTGCGCGCCGATCTCATAAGAATGGTTCAGGGGACTTGATGATGAAAAAGTATCTTTCGATGCTGCTGCTCGGCGTCACCGCGCTGGTCGCGGCCAATGCGGCCCAGGCCGGTGCGATCGACGATGCAGTCAAGCGCGGCACGCTGAAGGTCGGCATGGACCCGACCTACATGCCGTTCGAAATGACAGATAAACGCGGTGAAATCATCGGTTTCGAAGTCGACATCCTCAAGGCCATGGCCAAGTCCATGGGCGTCAAGCTGGAGCTGGTCTCCACCGGCTACGACGGCATCATTCCGGCCTTCCTGACCGGCAAGTTCGACATGATCGGCAGCGGCATGACCCTGACCCAGGAACGCAACCTGCGCCTGAACTTCAGCGAACCGTTCATCGTGGTCGGCCAGACCCTGCTGATTCGCAAGGAGCTGGAAGGCACCATCAAGTCCTACAAAGACCTGAACGACGAGAAATACCGCCTGACTTCCAAGCTGGGCACCACGGGTGAAATGGTCGCCAAGAAGCTGATCTCCAAGGCCAAGTACCACGGCTACGACAACGAGCAGGAAGGCGTGCTGGACGTGGTCAACGGCAAGGCCGATGCCTTCGTGTATGACGCGCCGTACAACGTGGTTGCCGAGAAGAAAGTCGGCAACGGCAAGCTGGTGTTCCTGGAAGAACCCTTCACCTTCGAACCCCTGGCGTTTGGCTTGAAGAAGGGCGACTACGACAGCATCAACTTCATCAACAACTTCCTGCACCAGATCCGTAATGACGGTACCTACGATCGCATCCATGACAAGTGGTTCAAGAGCTCCGAGTGGCTCAAGGACATGGAATAACGCTTCAGACCGAGTTGCCTGTATCGCAGGCAAGCCAGCTCCCACATTTGACGGTGTTCACACATCAACATGTGGGAGGGGGCTTGCCCGCGATGGCGGCCTCACAGGCAACACAAATCGCGGAAAGTGAAATGAAACAGAAAAAAGCCCAATGGCCCTGGCACCTGCTGACCGTGGTCGTGCTGGTCGGCCTGGCCGGCGCCTTGTACTACGCCACTTCGCTGATGTCCTACGAGTGGCGTTGGAACCGTGTACCGCAATACTTCGCCTACCAGGCCGAAACATCCCAGCGCGCCGCTGACATCTCCACCGTGGTCGAGCTGGTACGCAAAGGCGATGTGGCCGAAGTCACCCTGCGCAACGACGCAGGCGCCGAGCAAAAGCTGACCGTGGCCGACAACAGCCTGCAAGTGGCGCGTGGCGACGATGTGGCCGAAGGCGACGTGGTGGGCGTGACCCGGCAGTGGGCGTTGGGCCCGTTGATGTGGGGCTTGTGGACCACGCTGTGGTTGTCGGTGGTGTCCGGCATCCTCGGTTTGGCGATCGGGCTGGCGACGGGTTTGTGTCGCTTGTCCAGCAACCCGACCCTGCGGGATCTGTCGACGATCTACGTCGAACTGGTGCGTGGTACACCACTGTTGGTGCAGATCTTCATTTTCTATTTCTTTATCGGCACAGTGCTCAACCTGTCTCGGGAGTTCGCCGGGATCGCCGCGCTGTCGCTGTTTACCGGTGCCTACGTGGCGGAAATCGTCCGCGCCGGCGTGCAGTCCATCACCCGTGGCCAGAACGAAGCCGCCCGCTCCCTGGGCCTGAGTGCCAGCCAGTCGATGCGCCACGTGGTGTTGCCGCAGGCGTTCAAGCGTGTGCTGCCGCCGTTGGCCGGGCAATTTATCAGCCTGGTGAAGGACACGTCCCTGGTGTCGGTGATCGCGATTACCGAGCTGCTCAAGAGCGGTCGTGAAGTCATCACCACCTCGTTCTCACCGTTTGAAATCCTGTTCTGTGTCGCAGGCCTGTACCTGCTGATCAACCTGCCGCTGTCGAAAATGGCCAGCCGGCTTGAGCGGAGGCTCGCGCAAAGTGATTGAAGTCCGCGATCTGGTAAAAGTCTTCGACACCCGTGGCCATGTGGTCCGCGCGGTGGACCACGTCACCACGCAGGTGGCCAAGGGCGAAGTGCTGGTGGTCATCGGCCCGTCCGGCTCCGGCAAGTCCACCTTCCTGCGTTGCCTTAACGGCCTGGAGGAATTCGACTCCGGCTCGGTGAGCATCGACGGCCTGCAACTGGCTGACCCGAAGACCGATGTGAACGCCTACCGCCGCGAAGTCGGCATGGTGTTCCAGCACTTCAACCTGTTCCCCCACATGACTGTGCTGGAGAACCTGTGCCTGGCGCAGAAAGTCGTGCGCAAGCGCGGCAAGCAGGAGCGTGAGGCCAAAGCCCTGGCGCTGCTGGAAAAGGTTGGCATCGCCCAGAAAGCCAACGAGTTTCCGTCGCGCCTGTCTGGCGGGCAGCAGCAACGGGTTGCGATTGCCCGGGCCCTGGCGATGGAGCCCAAGGTGATGCTGTTCGATGAACCCACCTCCGCGCTGGACCCGGAAATGGTCGGCGAAGTGCTGGATGTGATGAAGACCTTGGCCCTGGAAGGCATGACCATGGTCTGCGTCACCCACGAAATGGGCTTTGCCCGCGAAGTGGCTGATCGCGTGCTGTTCTTCGACCATGGCAAGTTGCTCGAAGATGCCGCCCCGGCCGAGTTCTTTGATGCACCGAAAGACCCACGAGCCCAGGCTTTCCTGCGCCAGGTCCTGTAAGGCTCAGAGCCTGAATTTGCCGACCAGCGTCTGCAAATCCAGGCTCAGTTTGGTCAGTTGGACGCTCGCCGCCGCTGTTTCCTCGCTGGCGGCGGCGGTCTGTTCCGACACATCCCGCACCTTCAACACGCTGCGATTGATCTCTTCGGCCACCGCACTTTGCTGTTCGGCCGCAGCGGCAATTTGCGGGTTCATTTCCTGGATCACCGAGACCGTGCGCGCAATCGCCGCCAGGGCGTCACCTGCGTCGCGGGTCAGCTCGACACTGTCGTCGGTCAGGCTGCGGCTGCTGTCCATGATGTCGGCGACTTGCTGGGTGCCGGTCTGCAACCCCTGGATCAGTCCTTCGATTTCTTCGGCCGATTCCTGGGTGCGCTGTGCAAGGCTGCGTACTTCATCGGCCACCACCGCAAAGCCTTCGCCGGCCGTGCCCGCGCGTGCGGCTTCGATTGCGGCGTTCAGCGCCAGCAGGTTGGTCTGCTGGGACACCGATTTGATCACATCCAGCACGCTGCCGATCTTCTGGCTTTCTTGCTGTAACGCCAGCATCGCCCGGCCCGCGAGGGCCATCTCATCTGCCAGTTGGCTTATCTGCTCAACGGCCTGGGTCACCACTTTCTCCCCGGCGCTGGCTTGCAGATCGGCTTCGTTCGCCGCGACCGAGGCTTGCTCGGCGTGCCGGGCAACTTCCTGTGTGGTGGCGAGCATTTCGTTCATGGCGGTTGCCACTTGATCGGTTTCGTCTTTTTGGTGGTTGATGCCGGTGTGACTGTGTTCGGTAACGGCCGACAGCTGTGTGGCGGCGCTGGCGACCTGGCGGGCGCTGTCGCCGATGCCGCTGATCAGGCTGCGCAGGTTGCGGTTCATGTCACTGATAGTTCGCAGCAATTGCCCCAACTCATCGCGGCGTTCCACTTGGATGTCATGGCTGAGATCGCCCTGGGAGATGCGGTTGGCAGACACCAGCACCTGGCGTAGCGGCACGGCGATCTGGCGAGCGATCCACCAGGCTGCAAGGGCACCGAGCAGCAGGGCAGCCACCGTGACGCTGATGAGCAGTGTCCGGGTGTTGTCGGCTTCCTTGCCGCGCTTGAGAATCTGGCCATTGCTCACCGCTTCGCTTTGTTCAAGCAACTGGTTGAGCTGCGTTTCAAACCGCCCCTGCGCAGTTTCGGTGGTGAGCTGAGCGTCCTTGAGCTTGATCAACTGCGCGCGATAGTTCGCCAGGTCGGTTTTAAGCAAGGTTGAATCGATCGGCAGGTCTGTCACGGCCGCTTGGGCAATGTCCAGGGCATCGAGGGCCTGGCCGACGGCTTCGGCATAGGCTTGCAGCGACTCCTCCGCCCAGGCGGGGCTTCGGGCGCGGTCCTCGGCTTGCTCCATAGCCTGGCGCAGGTTCTCGATGGCATCGAGTGCCTGCTGGTCCTGCTGGTCAGGCAGTTCGCTGGCGAGTTGTGCGAGCGTGTCGCTGGCCTGGAGTGCTGTGGCGTGGAGGGGGGAGCGCAAGTTCTCGCGCGCCTGGATCAACGGCGGCAGCTCCACCAGCGCCGCCTTGAAGCTGGCCGACAGGCGTTCCGCTTCCTGGACGCGCTGCAAGTCGGCTGGGTCTTTCAGATGGGTTGACAGGAAGCGGAGGTGCTCATCGATCTGAACGACTTGCCTCTTCATTTTGTCCAGGCTGGCCGTGTCCGCCAGGGTCCGGTACACGATACGGTCCGCACGCATGGCTTCAGCAACAACCGACAGTTGGCTCAAGGCAGTCAGGTTGCCTGAGCGGAACAACACCGCATTCAGGGCTTGCCAGCCGGCCACGGCGATGGCGAAGCTGAGCATGAGCACCTGGCCAAACCCCAGGGCGAGCTTGAGGCGGACGCTGGCATTGACCAGCCAACGGGTCAGTAGAGGAAGCATGATGAACCTCCAAATCTGAAAAAGCGTTTCGCGACAAAAGAAACGCTAATTCGATTCGGAGTATTGCTGGGCTGATAACTGCGTAGGAAATTTCACAAGGTGCTGATTAGATGCGGAAGCGCCCCACCAGTGTCTGCAGGTAAATGCCCAGGCGTGCGAGCTCGGCACTGGAGGCGGCGGTTTCTTCACTGGCCGAAGAGGTTTGTTCCGACACATCGCGCACGTTCAATACGCTGCGGTTGATCTCCTCAGCCACCGCACTTTGCTGTTCTGCGGCAGTGGCAATCTGCGAGTTCATCGCCTGGATGGTCGAGACCGTGCGCGTGATGCTCGCCAACGCGCTGCCGGCGCGACGGGTCAACTCGACGCTGCTGTCGGTGAGGTCACGGCTGTTGTCCATGATGGTCGCGACCTGCTGGGTGCCGCTTTGCAGGCCGACGATCAGTTCTTCGATCTCTTCAGTGGACTTCTGCGTGCGCTGGGCCAGGCTGCGCACCTCATCCGCCACCACGGCGAAACCTCGTCCGGCTTCCCCGGCACGTGCGGCCTCAATCGCGGCGTTGAGGGCCAGCAGGTTGGTTTGTTGCGCTACGGACTTGATCACATCAAGCACACTGCCGATCTTGTCGCTTTCGCGCTTCAGGTCACCCATGGCGACGGTGGAATTGCCCACCTCGGTGGCCAGGCGTTCGATCTGGGCGATGGCTTCGCCCACCACCTTGTCACCCTCGCGGGCCTGCTGATCGGCGGCCACGGCGGCCTCAGAGGCTTCCTCGGCGTTACGCGCCACTTCCTGCACGGTAGCCGCCATCTCGTTCATGGCGGTGGCGACCTGGTCGGTCTCGACCTTCTGGCTGTTGACGCCGGCGCTGGTTTGTTCGGTCACGGCCGACAGCTGCTCGGCGGCGCTGGCGATCTGGGTGACGCCGTCGCTGATCCCGCCGATCAGCTCACGCAAGCCGACGGTCATGCTTTGCATGGCGCGTTGCAACTGGCCCAGTTCATCCTGGCGCAAGGAAGTGAGGTTGTGGCTCAGGTCGCCGGAGGCTACGCGTTCTGCCACCTGCAGCGTCTGGTTCAGCGGAATGATGATCTGGCGGGTGATGGCCCAGGCGGCCACCAGACCGAAGATCAGCGCCAGCACGGTCGCCAGCAGCAACAGTTGTTTGGCCCGCGCGGCGTCGGCATCGCGTACCACGGTTTGCGAGGTGGTGAGTTTTTCGCTGTGGTTCTGCAGGGTCTCGCCTTGGGCGCTCATGATTTTCAGCGCGTCGGCGGCGGCCGTCTGGGAGTCACGGTACTGGCTGACGGCCGCGCGGTAGGCTTGCAGTGAAGTGCTGGCCTCCTGCAGGTTGGCCTGGTACTGCGCAGGCAATTGGCCCTCCAGCGCGGTGATTTTCTTCACGGCGTTATCAATCGCGTCGAGGGCCGGCTGCTCCGCCTCGACCTTGGCACTGTAGGTGTAGCCGCGTACCTGGAAGCGTGCCTGCTGGATCAGTTTGCTCAGGTCGACCACGCTGTTGAACTGCGTGACGCTGTCACCTTGCAGCAGGGACTTTTCCACCTCATTGACCTTGGCCACGGCGTTGTCGGCGGTGTCGCCCAGCTTGCTGCGCGCGCCTTCACGCTTGAGCCCGGCCTGGACCATGGCGCCGAAGGCTTTTTTGTATTGGTTCAAGGCGTCCTGTTGCTGTTCCACCAAGGCCTTGTCGTCGGGTTGCTCGATCAGGTCGGCGGCGGTCTTGAGGCCGCTGTCCAGTTTGGCGATCAGGCCGTTGACCGCGTCCGTGCCTTGTTCGCCGCGACGCATTTCGAAGTCCAGGCGCGCCAGGCGCAAGTCCTTGGTCAGTCCGTTGAGGCTGGAGATATAGCCCAGCTTGTCACCGCGACTGGTGACATCCCCCAAGCCGGTCCAACCGGTGAAGGTGATCATCAACGTGAGCAGCAATACCAGGCCGAAGCCCACGCCAAGTTTGGTTTTGACGCTGACATTCCCCAGCTTTTCGGCTAACCAACGATACATGCTGCGAACTCCCCTGGAACAAGGCTTGGACTTATCCAGAGGATATCGGCCAGCACGCGCAATTCTGTAGCGAAGCTGTACCCATGTGGGAGGGGGCTTGCCCCCGATTGCAGTGGTTCAGCAATGGATAAGCTGGATGACACACCGCTATCGGGGGCAAGCCCCCTCCCACCGGGTTGCTTAGGGAAGTTAGAAGAGTCGGGCCAGCAGGGCGGTGACGGCGGTTTCGACGCGCAGGATGCGGGCGCCCAGTTGCACCGGCTGCAAACCGGCCTTGGCCAGCAGGTCCACTTCGTAGGGAATCCAGCCACCTTCCGGGCCGATGGCCAGGGTCACCGGCTCATCCAGCCCGCGGGGGCAGGCTGGGTAGTCGCCAGGATGACCGACCAGGCCCAGGGTGCCTTCAGTCATCGCCGGCAGGCGGTCCTCGACAAACGGCTTGAAGCGCTTCTCGATAATGATCTCGGGCAGTACCGTATCCCGCGCCTGTTCCAGGCCGAGGATCAGTTGCTCGCGAATCGCCTCGGGTTCCAGGAACGGCGTTTGCCAGAAGCTCTTTTCCACCCGGTAACTGTTGACCAGCACCACCTTGGGCACGCCCATGGCCGCCACGGTCTGCAGCACCCGGCGCAGCATCTTCGGGCGCGGCAGGGCCAGCAGCAGGGTCAGCGGCAGTTTGGCCGGCGGCGGTTGGTCGAAGCTCACATGCAACTCGGCTTCACTGGCCTCCAGGCGCAACAGTTGGGCATTGCCCATCAAGCCACCCATGCGGCCGACGCGCAGGCTGTCGCCTACGGCGGCGCGGTGGACTTCCTGCATGTGCACCAGGCGCCGATCACGCAACACTACGCGGTCGGCCGCGATGAAATCGGCCTCCTCCAGCAGCAGCAGGTTCACGGCTGGGTCGCTGGCGGCTGGTCGTCGTCGCGCTGGTCATCCGGGTGTTCGCCGCGCTTGCTGATCAGGCTGCTAAACAGGATGCCGATCTCGAACAGCATCCACATCGGCACGGCCAGCAGGGTCTGGGAGAAGATGTCCGGCGGCGTGAGGATCATGCCGACCACGAAGCAGCCGATGATCACGTACGGGCGGATCTTCTTCAGGTACGCCACGTTGACCACGCCGATCCATACCAGCAGCACCACGGCCACCGGGATTTCGAAGGCCACGCCAAAGGCGAAGAACAGCGTCATCACGAAGTCGAGGTAGCTGGTGATGTCGGTCATCATTTCCACACCGGCCGGGGTGGCGGCGGCGAAGAACTTGAAGATCAGCGGGAACACCAGGAAGTAGGCGAACGCCATGCCGGTGTAGAACAGCAGGATGCTCGACACCAGCAACGGCACCGCGATGCGTTTCTCGTGCTTGTACAGGCCCGGCGCGATGAAGCCCCAGATCTGGTGCAGGATTACCGGGATCGCCAGGAACAGCGAAACCATCATGGTCAGCTTCAGCGGCGTGAGGAACGGCGACGACACGTCGGTGGCGATCATCGTCGCGCCGGCCGGCAGGTACTGGCGCAGCGGCGTGGAGACGAAAGTGTAGATCTGCTGGGTAAAGGCGAACAGCCCGGCAAAGATGATGAAGATGGCCGCTACGCAGCGCAGCAGGCGGGTACGCAGCTCGGTGAGGTGCGAGACCAGCGGCATATGCTGGTCGTTTTCCGGTTTATCAGCGCTCATGGGGCTCGCGGCGGCAATGTAGGGTCATGGGGCGCGGGCGACGCGGCAGGCGTCGGCGCAGGCTCGGTTGGGGCGGTCGGTGCGACGGGGGCGGCTTCAACGGTCGGCGCGATGCTGTTTTCAGCCGCAGGCTCCACCGGTTTGGCAGGCTCCTGCACGGGCGCCAGAATCTTGCGGGCTTCCTGCTCCAACGAGAGGATGTGCTCGTTGTGCAGTTGCCGGCGAATCTCGTCGGCGCCGATTTCCCGTTCAACTTCCTGTTTGATTGCGTTGAAACTGCGTTTCAGGCGCCCGATCCACAGGCCGGCCGTGCGCGCGGCACCGGGCAGGCGTTCCGGCCCCAATACCAGCAGGGCCACGAGGCCGACGAGCAGCAGTTCAGAGAAGCTGATACCAAACATTAGTCAGTGCTCACGAGTCTTTGCGGGTCGGCTCTTCGACTTTCTCAGCCTGCACGTCGAAGGTGCGACGCTCGGTGATCGGCTGGGTGGCCTGCGGGTGCACAGGCTGCGCCGGAGGCACGGGGTTGACGGCAGGGTCGGCCGGCTTTTCGTCGTCGTTCATGGCTTTACGGAAGCCCTTGATCGACTCGCCCACATCGGTGCCCAGGTTCTTGAGTTTCTTGGTGCCGAATACCAGTACCACCACCACCAGAATGACGATCCAGTGTTTCCAGTCAAAAATGCCCATGCTGCGTATCCTCTAGTCTTGGTTATTCAGGCGGACGGGCGCGAGGCCTTCTCGGCGTGCCCGGACAAGCCGAAGCGACGGTCCAGTTCATCCAGCACAGCCTGTGGGTGCTGCCCCAGTTGGGCGAGCATGACCAGGCTATGGAACCACAGGTCGGCGGTCTCGTAGATGACATCGCTGTAATCGCCGCTGAGCTGCGCATCCTTGGCGGCGATGATGGTCTCGATGGACTCTTCGCCGAGTTTTTCCAGAATCTTGTTCAGGCCCTTGTGGTACAGGCTGGCGACGTAGGAGCTGTCGGCGTCCGCGCCTTTGCGGTCTTCCAGCACCTGGGCCACACGGTTCAGGGTATCGCTCATGTCTAGTGTCCTGCCGAGTAGATGGCGTGCGGGTCTTTGAGCACCGGTTCCACGACTTTCCATTCGCCGTTCTCGAACACGCGATAGAAGCAGCTGTGACGGCCGGTGTGGCAGGCGATATCGCCGATCTGCTCGACCATCAGGATCACCACGTCGGCGTCGCAGTCGATGCGCATCTCGTGCAGGGTCTGCACGTGCCCGGACTCTTCGCCCTTGCGCCACAGTTTGCCACGCGAGCGTGACCAGTAGATGGCGCGCTGCTCAGTGGCGGTGAGGCTCAGGGCATCGCGGTTCATCCAGGCCATCATCAGCACGCGCCCGGTCTTGTAGTCCTGGGCAATGGCCGGCACCAGGCCGTCACTGTCCCACTTGATCTCGTCCAGCCAGTCTTTCATGTTCGGCTCCGGCAATTTGCGACAGTGTATAACCGGATTGGCTACCGACGCACGATCAGATAAACACCCACGGCGACCATGATGCCGGCCGGCCAGTGGCCCAGTGGGTTCAGCGGGCCACCGATGGTCAGCATCACGCCGCCGACCAGGTGTGCGGCGCCCAGCAGGCGCAGGAACCAGTCGTCCTTGCGCTTGTGCCACGGCGGCGCCGGGTCCTTGGCGTGGGGCTGGGACATGCGCTCCAGCAGGTCGCGGGTCATGTTGGCCAGGTGCGGCAGTTGTTCCATCTGGCTGTGCAGGTTGCCCAGCACGGTTTTCGGGCTCATCCGCTCGCGCATCCAGCGTTCGAGGAACGGTTGCGCGGTGTTCCACAGGTCGAGGTCCGGGTACAGCTGGCGGCCCAGGCCTTCGATGTTCAGCAGGGTTTTTTGCAGCAGTACCAGCTGCGGCTGCACTTCCATATTGAAGCGCCGCGCGGTCTGGAACAGGCGCATCAGCACCTGTCCGAAGGAAATATCTTTTAACGGTTTTTCGAAGATCGGCTCGCACACCGTGCGGATCGCCGCTTCGAACTCGTTGAGCTTGGTTTCCGCCGGAACCCAACCTGAGTCGATGTGCAATTGCGCCACGCGGCGGTAGTCGCGCTTGAAGAAGGCGAACAGGTTGCGCGCCAGGTAATCCTGGTCTTCCGGGGTGAGGCTGCCGACGATGCCGCAGTCTATCGCGATGTACTGCGGGCTCCACGGGTTGACGGTGCTGACGAAGATGTTGCCCGGGTGCATGTCGGCGTGGAAGAAACTGTCGCGGAACACCTGGGTGAAAAAGATCTCCACGCCGCGCTCGGCGAGCATCTTCATGTCGGTGCGCTGGTCGGCCAGGGTCGCGAGGTCGGTGACCTGCACGCCGTAGATGCGCTCCATCACCAGCACTTTGGGGCGGCACCAGTCCCAATACACTTGCGGCACGTACAGCAGCGGCGAGCCTTCGAAGTTGCGCTTGAGCTGGCTGGCGTTGGCCGCCTCGCGCAGCAGGTCGAGTTCGTCGTAGATGGTTTTTTCGTAGTCGGCGACCACGTCCACCGGGTGCAGCAGGCGTGCATCGGCGCTGAAGCGTTCGGCAGCGCGGGCGAGGATGAACAGCCACGCCAGGTCCTGGCCGATGATCGGCTTGAGGCCGGGGCGGATCACCTTCACCACCACTTCTTCGCCGGTCTTGAGCTGCGCGGCGTGCACCTGGGCGACCGAGGCCGAGGCCAGCGGGTCGACGTCGAAGCGGCTGAACACGTCGCTGATCTTCTTGCCCAGTTGCTCTTCGATGAGCTTCATCGATTGCTGAGAGTCGAACGGTGGCACGCGGTCCTGCAGCAGCATCAGCTCGTCGGCGATGTCTTCGGGCAGCAGGTCGCGGCGCGTCGAGAGGATCTGCCCGAACTTGATGAAGATCGGCCCCAGGTCCTGCAAGGCCAGGCGCAGGCGTGCGCCTCTGCTGAGTTCCAGCTGTTTGCGCGGGAACCAGCGCCATGGCAGCACATAGCGCACGGCGAGCAGGAACCACGGCAGGGGCAGGGCGAACAGCAGGTCATCGAGGCGGTAGCGGATTACGACGCGCTGGATACGAAACAAACGGCGGACGGCGAGCAGCTTCATGCGTTATCGCTTGGATCAAGGGAACGGCTCAGGCGCTCGAAGCGCGCCTCAAGGCGTTCCAGGTCGATTTTGGCCTTGTCGAGTTCACGAAAGCGCGCTTGCGCTTCCCGCTCCCCGACCAGGGTGCGCGATTCTTCGCTCAGGTATTCGGCGAGGTTCTGGTTGAGGCTGGCGAACCCTTGCTGGTACCAGCGCGAACGGCTGCGCAGGTGCCCGCTGATCAACTGGGTGGCGACGGGGCCGATCCAGCGCGACAGTTCGTATTCCCAGTCCAGTTCCAGGTCCTGCAGCACGGCGGCGAGGTCCATCAGCACCGAACTGTCGCCTTCCAACTCCACTTCGGCGCTGTGCAGGATGGCGGTCTTGTTGCGGCTCAGGGCCAAGTGCAACAGGCTCGATGCCGGCGCACGCAGGGTGCAGTCGGATTCGGCGGCCCATTGGGTCGCGAGCATCAGGCCTTCTTCGCTGGGCAGGATAAACAGCTGCAAGGTGGGGCTGCGGCAATCGACGGCAATCACTTTGCCGTTGAGGTGCGCAAGCCGCGCCAGGGCGGTGCTGTCCAGGCGCAGTACACGGTTGAGGCCGTGTTCTGCGCTGGCGAGAAGACCTTTGATCAGCATCAGGGCTTGATACCGCGGTGCAGGGCGACGATGCCCGACGTCATGTTGTGGTAGGTCACGCGGTCGAAACCGGCCTCTACCATCATCGACTTCAGGGTTTCCTGGTCGGGGTGCATGCGGATCGATTCGGCCAGGTAGCGATAGCTCTCGGCGTCATTGGTGATCAGCTTGCCCATCAACGGCATGAAGGCAAACGAGTAGGTGTCGTAGACCTTGGACATCAGCGCGTTGGTCGGCTTGGAGAACTCCAGCACCAACAGGCGGCCACCCGGCTTGAGCACGCGCAGCATGGAGCGGATCGCGTCTTCCTTGTGGGTGACGTTACGCAGGCCAAAGGCGATGGTCACGCAATCGAAATGGTTGTCCGGGAACGGCAGCTTCTCGGCATCCGCCTGGACGAACTCGATATTGCCGGCCACGCCTTTGTCCAGCAGGCGATCACGACCGACCTTGAGCATCGAACCATTGATGTCGGCCAGCACGACCTGGCCGGTTGGGCCAACGAGCTTGGAGAACTTGGCTGCCAAATCGCCTGTGCCGCCGGCGATGTCCAGCACGCGGTTGCCGGTGCGCACGCCCGACAACTCGATGGTGAAGCGCTTCCACAGGCGGTGCATGCCGCCTGACAGCACGTCGTTCATCAGGTCGTACTTGGCCGCGACGGAGTGGAACACCTCGGCGACTTTTTCCGCCTTTTGGCTTTCCGGGACGTTCTTGAAGCCGAAGTGAGTGGTGGGTTCGGCATCGCTGCCTTTGCGCTGATCAGTCATATCGCTGTCACCAAAAGAGAATGCGGGACATGATAATCCCCAAGGCCTGCTTTGTCTTGGCAAGGCTGAAGGTAAGATGGGCGGTCAGCGAGACCTTTTGCCGCATCGAAGGTATCCAAGTCCCTATAAAGAGGAGTCATTGCAATGGCCCGTATAACTGTTGAGCGTGCACATTCCCTGGGTAAAGAGGGCGCGCGGGCAAAGGCCGACAAGTTGGCGCACAAACTCAAGGAGCAATACGGCCTGGAGCCGTCGTGGTCCGGCGATACCTTGAACCTCAAGCGTTCGGGGGTTAAAGGCACAGTGGTAGTGGCCGAAGATTCGCTGCGTATTGATGTGGAGCTGGGTCTGTTGATGTCAGCCATGAGTGGCACCATCAAGTCTGAAATCGAAAAGGCGTTGGACAAGGCGTTGGCGTGATCCCATTGTTCTTAGGGTGCCGATTCTAATTTTCCCGCCTACTTTGTGCCCAAGCCCTCAACTCCTGTGGGCCGTTCCTCCCCCCTATTCTGCGTGAGGTGCACCATGGCCAAAGTTATCCTGAAGAAAAAAATCGACGCCCAGACCACCACCCTGAGCGAGGTTAAGTCCTACGCCCGCAAGATTTGGTTGGCCGGTCTGGGTGCTTACGCCAAAGTCGGAAGCGAGGGCGGCGAGTACTTCAAAGAGCTGGTTAAAACCGGTCAACATGTTGAAAGCAAAGGCAAAAAAGTTGCAGTTGAACAACTTGAAGCCGCCAACAGTCAGATTGACCAAGTAAAGAGTAATGTCTCCACGGTCAAAGGTCTGGTAGAAGTTCAGCTGGATAAAGTTGAAAAAGCTTTTGATACTCGCGTTGCCAGTGCCTTGAATCGAATCGGCATTGCGTCTAAACATGACGTTGAGACACTCTCTGCTAAGCTCGAAGAGCTGACGACATTGCTAGAACGTGTCGCGCGTAAACACTAAGGAGACATCGGGATGGCTGTTAAAAAGACTACTCAGAAAGAAGGCAGCTCGTGGGTCGGGGAAGTTGAAAAATATTCCCGTAAGATCTGGCTTGCTGGTTTAGGCGTGTACTCGAAGGTTAGCACTGACGGCGGTAAATACTTCGAGACTTTGGTCAAGGACGGCGAGAAAGCCGAGAAGTTGACCAAAACCACGGTTGGAAAAAAAGTTGAAGCGGCCAAGGCAACTGCCGGCTCCGCCAAATCCAGCATTGCTGACACTTGGGAGAAGTTGGAACAGACTTTCGACAAGCGTCTCGCCAGTGCTGTTTCGCGACTGGGCGTGCCGAGCAAGGCTGAACTGAAAACGCTGCACAGCAAGGTCGATACCCTGACCAAGCAAATTGAAAAACTCACCGGCGCTAAAGTGGCTCCCGTGAAAGCGGCCGCTGCAAAACCGGCTGCCAAGCCGGCGGCTAAAACTGCTGCGGCCAAACCCGCTGCGAAACCTGCGGCCAAGCCTCTGGTAAAAGCCGCCGCCAAGCCTGCGGCAAAACCTGCGGCTAAAGCTGCTGCCAAGCCAGCCGCCAAGACCGCAGCCGCAAAACCGGCCGCTAAACCAGTGGCCGCCAAGGCTGCTGCCAAGCCGGCCGCTAAACCTGCTGCAAAACCAGCGGCCAAAGCCGCGGCAAAACCGGCTGCCAAACCAGCCGCTAAAACCGCAGCCGCCAAGCCTGCTGCCAAGCCGGCAGCCGCGAAACCAGCCGCCAAGCCAGCAGTTGCAAAACCTGCGGCGAAACCCGCTGCCAAGCCTGCGGCAAAACCCGCCGCCGCCAAGAAGCCAGCGGCCGCGAAGAAACCCGCCGCCGCCAAGCCTGCAACAGCGCCAGTCGCTTCGACAGCCAACTCGGTGTCCGCGCCAACGCCAGCACCTGCTACCCCGACTGCAACGCCGGCAACACCGACGCCATCCAGTCAGTCCTGATTTTCCGGGGCACACAAAAATGCCCGGCCTGCGAAGGTCGGGCATTTTTTTGCCTGAGTCTCAGAGCGTCAGTTGTAGGTGATCGACACGGTCACGTTGGTGACCAGCGTCCCTTGAGTGACATCCGCAGCGGTGTGGCTGACAGCGTAGTAGCCCGACAGTGGCAGCACGGCTTTCCGGTTGCTGGTTGGCACCGTACGGGTACGTTGGGCGGGGGTTCCGTTGGCCGGGATGGTCACCGCGGAAGGCGTGCGATGCACGAGCCATAAGCCCGTGCCCTTGGATGTGCCCGTGTTGGCAAACAACCCGGCGTTTCCACCCGAAGGGGTGCCTGTGAACAGGAAGTGCACGTTGCGGATATCGGACTCGCAGTCGGCGGTAACGTCAAACTGCCGTTCGCCGGTGTAGGTGATGTTGTCAAAGTCTGAAATCTTGATGGTCGGCAATACGATGCTGCGGCTCACATCGCCAGCCGCCAGGTTGCACGTACCGGCATTGACCTGGCCGGTGAATCTCAGTGTTCCGGTGGTCGCGGCCTGCACCGCATGGGTGGCCAGGCTTGCAGTGATTGCCAGCAGGAGAGGCAGGGTTTGGATCTTCATCAGGTGGTCCTTTGGGGGTCAGTTGTAGGTGATGTTGACGGTGGTGGTGCTGGCGAGCGTGCCTTGGCGAACCGTGCCGTTTTTGTAGTAGGCCGCGCCCAGCGGCAAGACCGCACGATTGCCCGAGACGGCGACCGTGCGTGTGGCGTTGTTGCTGATGGTCTGGTTGGCCCCACTGGTGCGCGAGTACAGCCACAGGGCGATACCGCCAGCAGTGCCGGTATTGCTGAAGAGCGAGGTGTTCCCGGGGGCGGGAGTTCCGGTAAAGCGGAAGGTGACGCTGGATGCATTGCTGCAAGTGGCCGACAGCTCGAAGTTGCTCGCACCTGCGCTGTTAGCGTTGTTGAACGCGCTCACCCGCACGGTAGGCAGTGGGATGGTGCGGTTGACGTCGCCTGTCGCCAGGTCGCAGGTGGCGGCCGGCCTGACGAAACGTACGGCGCTGCCCAGTTGCAAGCGGAACGTGTTTGAGGATTTAAGCCATTTCTGTTCGAAGAAGGAACCTGGGGGCACTGTCCCGCTGGTGACGGGACCGATCTTGTAGAAGGTCGCTTCTGCCGAGGTGAAGCTTGAGACCGGTCCGGTAATATTGACCCGGGGTGTGTTATGAAGCGTAAAAATTGCGTTGAGTCCGCTATTTGTTGTCATCCTGACGGCCACGCCAACGCCTGGAACTTCGGTTGGGTGCAGGCCCTGGTTATGATTATTGGGGTAGCGCCCGTTGATCCACTGGGTTGCCAGTACGCAGAACGTGTTCCAGCCGGGAGCCGCACCATTGAATGCCTGGCGAATGATCACACCGTTGACGGGCAGGCTGTCAGGTACAGGGATAGTCGCCGGCAGATTGAGGGTTAGTGTGTCGTTCTGATACTTGGGGCAACTTGCTTGGGCGGCGATTGGCATCCCGATCCACAGCATTAGCGAAACAAGTTTTATTGTTGGTTTCATTTTCCTCGGTTTCCCCATGACAGAGAGGCCCGCTCTACTCGGAGGCGGTGGCGGCCTGCCTGCGTGCTCAGTTGTAAGTGATGTTGACGGTGGTGGTAGTGGCGAGCGTGCCTTGGCGAACCGTGCCGTTTTTGTGATAAGCCGCGCCCAGCGGCAAGACCGCACGATTGCCGGAAACGGCGACCGTACGCGTACCGTTGTTACTGATGGTCTGGTTCGCGCCACTGGTGCGCGAGTACAGCCACAGGGCCACACCGCCGGCGGTGCCGGTGTTGCTGAAGAGCGAGGCGTTCCCGGGGGCAGGAGCGCCCGTAAAGCGGAACGTGACGCTGGACGCGTTGCTGCACGTGGCCGTCAGCTCGAAATTGCTCGCGCCTGCGCTATCGGCATTGTCGAACGCGCTCACTCGCACGGTCGGCAAAGGGATAGTGCGGTTGACGTCGCCTGCAGCCAGGTCGCAGGTGGAGGCCGGGTTCACAAAGCGGATGGAGTTGTTCAGCACCATCCGGTAATGGCCCTTGCCGCCATCCCAATTGTTGTGCTGGATCTCGCCGCTGGGCAGGGTGCCGGTGGTGACCGGGCCCAACTTGTAGAACTCCGCCACCAACCTTGTCGCCCCCCAGAGGATTCGCCCAGGCGCCGATACGAGGCTTTCCGTCTTGAGTTTCGCGGAGTAGGGCGCACCGGAAGTCAGCGTGACCATGACGCGCATGCCGATACCGGGAACGTTGGTGTGATAAATCAGCCCGCCCGGCGCCGATTGGGCTGACGTAAATCGCCCGGTGAGAAACGTCGGTGTCGCGGTGGGGCACCACATATAGAACGTCGGATACGGCCCTGCGAACGTCTGGCTGGTGATCAGTTGGCCTACGCCAAGGTTTTCCGGGACGGAGATGGTGTTGGGGAAGGTCACGCTGTGTTGCATGTTGGGGTACCGATCACACGCCGCGTGGGCGGCAATCGGCATGCCCAGGGCCAGCAGTATCGAAATGAATGTGATGGAGTGTTTCATCTTCAGTCCCGTCATGAGAAAGGGTGTTTAAGGGCGAGGAGCGACGCGCCCCTCACCCTCGATCAACCGCCTGTACCGGCCCGGCAGGTGCCAGCGTCCAGTTGGCGCAGGCGCTTGCCACCCTCGGCCCCAGGCTCCTTGTCCAGGCGGTAGTTCAGTTGGCAGGTGGCATTGGCATTAGGGCCCCACCTGACGTTCAACGCCCCTTGATCATGTGCAACCCGCACAAAGGCTTTGCCGCCCTGGCCGACCACGCCGACGCTGGCGCCGCTTTCATCGAACACATCCGAACCGAACGGCAGCAGGCTGCCATCCTCACGCCGTGCGGTAATCAGGATCGCCTGGCCGCTGACGGTCTCGAACTGCAGCTTCACCACCGAACCTGCACGAGGCGCGACGTTCTGCGCGGCCGTCTTGAGCTCGACATCGACGGACAGGTCCTTGGGGTCCAGTTCGACGACGTTCTGGCGGTATGGCGTGAGGTGGGGCACCACGGCGTAACCGCTCGTACCGACCTGGGCGCTGTGGTTGCCGTTGATGCGTGCGCCCTGTGCATCGGGGGCCTGGACCAGGCCAATGGTGTCGCCCAGTTCCGGGGCGAAGGTCACGCCGCCTGCGTGGGCGACCACACCGCCGGTCATGCCGAGGGACGCTGTACGGTAGGTGTTGCTTTGCCCATAACTGGCGGACAGCACGCCCTGACTGGCTTGGTACTTGATGTCGGCACTGGCGGAACTGCCACCGCCCTGGGTATGGCTGCCACCCACGCCGTAGGTGAATTCGTTGCGGTCGCCCAGGCTGCCACCGAGGTTGGCGCGCTCGCCGCTGCTTCGATTGCCGCGATACGCCGTGGTGGTCAGGGTTGGCGAGCGAGGGCTGCTGCCCAGCGGGAAGCTCAGGCTCAGCTCGATTTGCTTGTCGACGCGGTCACTCAGCAAGTCTTTGGTGCGCTGGGCGCTGAGGGTGTAGTGCAGGCCGTTCCAGCTGCCGGTGTAGCCCGTGGTGAAGGTCAGGTTGCCGCTTCTGCGGTTCCAGTAGTTCTGTGAGGAACCGGTCAGGTACACCGAGCCGTTGCCCAGGCTCTGGTTGAGGCTGATGTCCATCCGGTCGCGCAGGCGTGAAAGGTTGTCCAGGCTGCGGTCGTCGATGGCGAGGTCGCGCACCCGTGCGGCGTCGGCCACGCTCAAGAAGCCCTCCGTGGAGTAGCGGTAGGCGCCGAGGGCAAAGTGGGTGCCGGTGTCGGTAAAGTTCTTGCTATAGCGCAACTGCACGCTTCGCCCGTCACGGGAGTCGTGGCCTGGAAGCTTCGCGGAAGAGTTGGTCAGGTCAAGTGACAGCGCGCCGAAAGGCGTGTTGAAAGCCGCCCCCAGCAACTGCGATTGATAGTCTTCGCCCATCACCACGCCGGTGTAGCCGGTCAGCAGGTTGCTGAGGCCGTGCTGGTAAGTGGCTTGCATCAAGGTCGGCGGGTAGCGCAGCCCGATTTCATCCAGCTTGCCGACACTCAATGAGTAGCGGCTGTAGCCGGCGCGCAACAGGTTGGCGTTGGCGGCAAAGGGAACAATGAACTCACGCTTGCGGCCATCGGCCTCGGTAATCGTGACGGTCAGGTCACCGCCATAGCCCGTGGCAAACAGGTCGTTGAGCACAAACGGGCCGGGAGCCACGGACACTTCATCGAGCAGCACACCGCGCTGGCGCACGGTGACCCGCGCGTTGGTTTCGGCGATGCCACGTACGACCGGTGCGAAGCCAGTCATAGAGTCAGGCAGCATCCGGTCGTCACTGAACAGGCTGGCGCCCCGTAAGCGTACGCTGTCAAACAGCTCGCCCGAGGTAAAGATCTCACCCGCCACCAATTGAGAGCGCAGCGGGGCCAGTTCGCGCTGCACGTAGGTGCTGCTGCTTTGATAGCCGGCACTGCTATCGTTGCGGCTGAAACTGCCGTTGTGTCGCCAGTGCCATTCACCCAGGTTGAGGCCGGTGTTCAAGCCCAGGTAGTGGGAATCGATGGTGCGGCCATTGGTCTGTGTCGCGAAGGAGTTGACGTTGTAGCGCACAAAGGCGGCATCGATGCCGCTGTCCCAGTGCTTGGGGTCGACATAACCCCTTGCCTGGCGCAGCAGATAGATCTGCGGCACCTGCAGTTCCAGGCGGTTCTCGCCCGAGTCGAACTGGCTGCTGCTGCCGGGCAGGTAGGTGGCGATGTCATCGCAACGGGAAAACTCCGGCGCCGACGGCTGGCCGGCTTCGGCGGGTTGATTCTTCGGCGCGTCCAGGTCGATGCCAAAGCGGACAAGCGCGTCGCGCTCAAGGCACATCTGCGCGGAGTCCTGGCCTTCAACGGCGACGAAGACCAGGGTTTCACGCCCGATCCACTGGCCGTTGAGGTAGACATCGGTGCGGTAAGTACCGGGCAGCACGATGTTGCCGCGGCTGAATTTTGAAATATCGACCTGCTGGTCGACCGCCCGATCCGGAAAGAAGGCGGGGTTGAACTCGACATTCTCGGCACCGTAGGCGGCCATGGCATTGGCGCTACTGAGCAGCAACAGGCAGCGCGCCATGAGCATCGATTGACGACGTGACAGGGATCCGGCGCTTACGCTGGCAGGCGTGTTGGAACTCATGTTTACCATTCTCAAAAATAAGGACTGTCCGAATTCGGGCAAAGGGAACCCCTGCCCAAAAAAGAGGCATCAACCGAACGTGTGTAACGAAGTGGATAGCGTTGCCAGCGGCTGGACGGATGTCGCCGCTGGCGTATTCAGGCCGTCATTTGGCGAGCTTGGCGCGGTGAGGGATGGCTACCCCAAAGTCGTCGAGCGTCTGGAACTCCACGGTTTGCGAGGGGTTCGGCGGTGACTTGAGGCTGGGCAGCTCGAAGCGGTTGCGTCCTCCCGGCACCACCATGTTGTCCGTGCCGGACGCCACTGCCTTGCGGGCATGGCGTTGCTGTGACTCCAGCACATCGACCTGGTCGAACGTCACGTGATACGGGGTGGGGTTATAGACTTCGAGGACCTGGCCCTGCTCGGTGGATTCGCGCCGCCACTGCAGTTTGCCTGGCGCCTCCTCCACGCTATAAGGCAAATTCGGCGGACGGAAAAACAGCTTGATCCGCGAGCGAAAAGCCAGCTGCAACTGATTATTCTGCGGGGAACCTTGCGCCTGGGAAGGCACCTCCAGCACGTTGAACCAGAACAGGCTTTCCTGTTTCGACGGCAGGGCTTCCCCCGTATACGCCAGGCGCACGACCTGCTGTTTGCCGGGCTCCATGCGGAAGATCGGCGGTGTGGTCACGAAGGGTACGCCCGCCAGATCCGGCGTCGAGTACTCGTCGCCATTGTCCAGCCAGGCCTGGATCAGCACCGGCGCCTGATTCTTGCTTTCAAGCCGAACCGTGACTTCTTTGTCGTTCTGCGGGTAGACAATGCGGGTGTTGCCGATGACAACACTCGCGTGTGCGACGGCAGTGCCGAACAGCGCGAAGGCGACTGCGATGAACCTGGGCAGGTGTGTGAGAGACATTACGTTCATGGCGGTGCTCATCTCACGGCTGAAGGGCTAAGGCTCGCCGAGTGGCGAACGCGGGCGCCGAAGTCGCTGACGCTGGTGAATTCGACTTTGGGCGTGCCGCTGGGGCGATCGCGCAACTGCGGCAGCGCAAACAGTTTCACATCGCCGGACGGCATCAACAGACCGTCATTGGGGTCCTGGTTCGCGGCTTTGCTGAACCGTTTGCCTTGGCTCAGCAGGTCAACCGATGTCAGCGAAATATGGTAAGGCGTCGGGTTGGTCGCTTGCAGTGCGTAGCCGTTATTGTGAGGTACCAGCTGCCATTGCAGTTTCGAAGGGGCGCTGGCCACCGGGTAGGGCAACGATTGAGGGCGCAGGAACACACGCAAGCGGGTCCGAAACGCCAACTCGATCTGATTGTTCTGCTCGGCGCCCGCTGTCACCGGTGGCACCTCCAACACGTTCAGCCAGTACAGGCTTTCCCGGTCGGTGGGGGCGGGCTCGCCGGAGTAGCGCAAGCGCAATGCCTGCTGTTGATGAGGCTCAATGCGAAAGATCGGTGGTGACAACGTAAACGGTGTTTGCGCCGTCGCGGGTGTTGAGCGGATGTCACCCGTATCCAGCCAGGCTTGCACCAGTGCGGGTCGGTCCCCTCTATTCTCCAGCCGCACGACGACCTCTTGATGTTCGGCCGGGAAGATCACGCGGGTCCCATAGATAATCACCCCTGCATGGGCCGGCATCGCTTTGAGCGACAGCAACCCAACGGCACAGGTGGCAAGCGCAAGGCGAGCCATTTTTTTCATAGTGTCGCAACTCTTCGAATCGGGGGGATGGACCTGCCTGACTGCGGCAGGCCCGTTTCATGCGAGGCCTGCTGGCGCAGGCCCATTGGTCCCTTAATCGGCGTACACGACCATGAAGCCAACGCGAGTCTTGACCGTGCCCTCTGTGGCGGGAGCGGTGGCGTACATTTGCGCGGCCAGTGGAATCACTGCCTGGTTGTCGGCGATCACCACGCCTTCCGATTTCTCGGTGTACACGTGGATTGGCGTGCCATCGCGGTTGGTCACTTCAACCTGGACGTTCTTGGCGTTGGCGGTGTCGTCCGGGTCATCGTAGCCATCGATGTTCAAGCGGCCGGTCGCCACGTCAATGGCGGGGCTGGTAGGGTCGAACGCAACCATGGCGGTGCGACCGTTGGTGCAACTGCCTTCACCTGGCGCACCAATGCGAATGGTGAAACCGGTCAGGTTGGCGCGATCACCCGGCCTGGCCAGGCGTGCTGCCGAAACGCCACCCAGGTTGACGTCCTTGACCACTGCCCCGGTGCCCGGTGCCGAACCTTCAACCGTGCAGGTCACATCGTTCACTAACCCAGTGAAATTGATGGTGCCGTCATTGGCAGCGTGTGCGGTTTGCGATGCAGCAGCGGCCAGGGCAATAGCGGCCGCGAGGGTAGAGAGCGTGTTGAATTTCATAGTATTCCCACTTCGTGAATTATCTTTTTGATCCGCCACAGGCAGCGATCGCTGCACCGGGTTTTATCCAAGTGGCGGAGCACATAATGTGTCGTGGAAAGAGTATGTTGCCTATAGAGAAGTCTCTAGATTTGCCTCGTGATTATTCGAAAATCTCCTGGCTGATTCAAAGTAGTTGTATTTACTTTTTTTGTAAGAGGTGGATGTAAGACGCAGCTGAAAGAAAAGGACTTATTATTGTTGCGTGTTGATACCTGCGTGTGGCTGGGATATACCGTGCTCGAACTAAAGAGAGAATGTTCGTAATGAGCGGTAATCACTTGAGCGGGTTTCTTGATGCCTACTTCTACATCCAATATGCACACCATCATGTTGCTTGATGATCATGAGATGGTTCGACAGGGGATCGAACTGGGGTTGGGCAATGAGGCAGACCTTGCGGTGATCGGCTCTTTCGGCACGGGCAAGGAGTTGCTGGAGGCTTTGGCGCTGAGGCCTGCGGATGTGGTGGTGATGGACTTCATCCTCGGCCCTTCCGACCTGGACGGCCTTGGCTTGATCCAGACGTTGAGCCGACGCTTCAGGCAATGCAGGCCGATTGTCGTATCCTCGCACTACACCCCGGCGACCGTTTCATTGGCGTTGAAGGCGGGCAGTTGGGGAGTTTTGGGCAAGACCCAGAAACTGACGGAGTTAATCACGGCTATCCGAACGGTCGCCCAAGGCCGTATCTACTTGCAGCCTTGTATGCTGTCGGCCATCCAGGGCATGCAGCCTGTTTCTGAGATGGGCAACATGAAATCGAAAATGGACCCATCAAGTTCATTACGGCTGAACACCAGCCTCACACCCAAGGAGCAAGAAGTATTGCGCTGTTTCCTCGATGGGATGTCAGTGAGTTCAATTGCGGCAAAGTTTTCGCGCAGCGCGAGTACGATCAGCACGCAGAAGCAATCAGCCTATCGGAAGTTGGGTATCAAGACCGACAGTGAACTTTTCAAGTTTACTCAGCAGTTTGACGTACTTGAATAGTGAAAAGGCTGTAAGAAAGTTTTCTTGCGTTCGAAAGTTAATTCGCGTTATCCAGGTAACTTAGCGCTAATTGTTCAATAGCCTGTCGCGCCGGCGACAACAAGTGCGGCGCGACCAGCATCATGACCTGGTAGACCGCCACTCGCACTTCGCCCTCCCGGTCGAGAATGCGCTGGTAATCCAGGGAGAACAGCAAGGTCATGGTGATCTGTTCCACCAATTGCCCCAGTGCCTGGGTGTCGCTGGCCAACTGGCCGGCGGCCTTCAATCGCGCGAGCAGGGACGCCAGGGTGCGCTTTAGCGCCGTGAGCAGGTTGCGGATGCCCTTGGCCAATTTCGGCAGGCGTCCCGCCAGGTTTGACAGGTCCTGGAACAGGAACCGGTAATGCGCCATGCGCTCGACGATCAGGTGCAGGAACAGCCAGTAATCCTGTGGTTCCAGTTGCGCGTCTGCCGGTGGGTCGAGCAAGGGCGTCAGTTCATTCTGGAAGCGCTCGAACAGCCCGAGCACCAAGGGCTCCTTGCCATGGAAATGGTAGTAGAGGTTGCCGGGGCTGATCCCCATTTCATTGGCCACCTCCATGGTCGACACGTTGGGTTCGCCCTTCTGGTTGAACAATTGCAGGGCACATTCAAGGATACGGTCGCGGGTCTTCATCCAGTCTTCTTAATGTGATCGTTGAGCTCAGCGTACGCGCACGTAAGTGCCCGGTGCCGCTTCCATCGGTGGGTAATTCTGGTTGCCCAGGGCGGTGAGGGTTTCGCTTTGCACGCCGGAACGCTGCTGGATCCACTCCAGCCACCGCGGCCACCAGCTGCCTTCGACATGGTCGGCGTCGTAGTACCAGGCACGTGGGTCGCTGCTCAGCTTGAGGTTCTCGACGTAGTTGGCCTTGGGGTTGCCCGGCGGGTTGAGAATGCTCTGGATATGCCCGCTGTTGGACAGCACGAAGCGCCGCTCACCGCCCAGCAATTGGGTGGAGCGGTACACCGCATCCCACGGCGTGATGTGGTCGTTGATGCCGGCCACGCTGAAACTGTCCACTGTGACCTTCTGCAAATCGATGGGCGTGCCACAGACTTCCAGGCCGCCGGGATGGCTCAGCGGGTTGTGCTTGAAGAAGTCCAGCAGGTCGCCATGCAGGGCGGCGGGCAGGCGCGTGTTGTCATTGTTCCAGTACAGGATATCGAAGGCCGGCGGTTCCTTGCCCAGCAGGTAATTGTTGATCCAGTAGTTCCAGATCAGGTCATTGGGGCGCATCCAGGCGAACACCTTGGCCATGTCACGGCCGTCGAGCACGCCTTGCTGGTAGGAGCGGCGCTTGGCGGCTTCCAGGGTCTGCTCGTCGGCGAACAGGGTGGCGGGGCTGTCGATCTGGCTGTCCAGCAGGCTCACCAGGTAGCTCGCGCTGGAGATGCGGCGCAGCTGGCGCTTGGCTTGCAGGTGGCCTTGCAGCGCGGCGATGGTCAGGCCGCCGGCGCAGGCGCCCATCAGGTTGACCTCGCGGGCGCCAGTGATCGCGCGGCAGACGTTAAGCGCTTCCTCCAGCGCGGCGACATAGGTGGAGAGGCCCCATTCGCGATGCCGCACATCCGGGTTGCGCCAGCTGACCATGAAGGTCTGCAGGCCGTTTTTCAGGGCGTACTGCACAAAGCTGTTGGCCGGGCTCAGGTCGAAGATGTAGTACTTGTTGATCTGCGGCGGCACCACCAGCAGCGGCTTGGCATACTGTTTTTCGCTCATGGGCTTGTACTGGATCAGCTCCAGCAGCTCATTGCGAAACACCACTGAGCCAGGGGTGGTGGCGACCGTCTTGCCCACTTCGAAGGCGTGCTTGCTGACTTGGCGCGGCAGGCCATTGTTGTGCAGCAGGTCCTCGAACAGGTTGCTCACCCCGCGCACCACGCTGTTGCCGCCGGAGTTGAGCAGCTCCTTGATCGCCAACGGGTTGAGCAAGGTGTTGGACGGCGAGACCGCATCGTTGAGCAACGAGAAGGCAAAGTGCGCACGGGCTCGGTCATCGGCGCTGAGGGTGCTGTCATCGATCCAGTGGCGTGTCTGCTTCTGCCAGCTCAAATAGGCCTGCAGGCTGCGCCGGTACAGGGGATTTAGCTTCCAGGTGGGGTCGTTGAAGCGGCTGTCGTTGGGGTTGGGTTCGTGCACGGTTTCACCGAGCAGCACGCGCCCCAGTTGCCCGCTCAGCGCCCAGGCATGCCGAACGGTATGCACCGGGTTGCGCAAGCCATGGGCAGCCACGCTGCGCAGCGTCGACAGCAAATCCCGGCCGCGCAGGCCGGTGATCGCATTTTGCGCGTTGATGAACGCGGCGGGTGTGGGCGCCGGGTTCGTCACGGGTCTTTCTCGCATGAGCCAACACTCCTTCGTCAAGCCATCAAACGGGCACGCCAATTCAGAACCATAGTCGGTTCCTGGCAAGTTGCGCGGCAGTGTGGTCCTTACACGGCCGGTCGCGGATGAATCACCGCGCGCATGCGCTCCTCTTCAAGAAACTTCATGATGATCGGCGCCACGGCTTCGGCCCGGGTGATCAGGAACAGGTGGCCGTCATCGATGATGTGCAACTGTGCATTGGGAATGCGCCAGGCGAGCATGCGCATGTTGATCAGCGGGATCAGCGGGTCATCGTCCCCCGCCAGCACCAGGGTGGGCTGGCGGATCTTGTGCAGCCAGTGGATGCTGGTCCAGCCCAACCCGGCGAACAGTTGCCAGTAGTAGCCGAGCTTGCCGGCCGAACGCACTTTGCTGGCGTGTTCGGCGGCCAGTTTCGAATCGCGGCGGAACGAACCGCCGTAGATCATCGGCGCGATGCGCACCACGTGGGACGGCTGGATGTAGCGGCGCGGGCTGGCCATCAGCCACAGTACCTTCGGCTTGCCCGGCACCATCACCGCACCCGCCGCCGTGGCTGCGAGGATCAACTTCTTGCACCGCTCCGGGTAGTCATAGGCAAACTGCTGCGCCAGCGCGCCGCCCCAGGACACGCCCACCGCATTCACCTGGCCATAGTCCAGGTAATCGAGCATACGCGCGGTGAGTTTGGCCAAACCGGGAAAGCGGTACGGCCGATTGGGCGTCGACGAACCGCCGACGCCGGGCACGTCGAAGGCGATCACTTCCAGGTCCGGGTCCAGTGCCTGGACGAACGGAAACACCAGCTCAAGGTTGGCGCCGATGCCATTGAAGATCAGCAACGGCGTCAAGTGAGGCTTGCCGGGGCGTACCGCCGTGCGGATGGTCTGGCCATCCAGGTCGATGGTACGGAAGATGAACGGTTGCGGCATGCTCAAACCCTGTGAAGTGTTACAGCCGGAATGCGGTCAATGTGGGAGGGGGCTTGCCCCCGATAGCGGTGTGTCAGTTACAGTTGTATCAACGGACAGTCAGCCATCGGGGGCAAGCCCCCTCCCACATTTGAATGCATTTCAATTTAGCGTTCGTGTACGTAGGTGCCTGGCGCCGCCTCTGCTGCGGCATAGGTTTTATTCCCCAAACTCGTCGGCGCTTTCTTCAACTTACCCGCTCGCTCCGCCTGCCATGCCTGCCAATGCAGCCACCACGAATCCGTATGCTTGGTCGCATTCTCCTGCCACTCAAGCGGCTTGCCCGCCAGGCCATCGCTGGTCTGGTAGCGCGCCTTGGGGTTGCCCGGCGGGTTGAGGATGCTCTGGATATGCCCGCTGCTGGACAGCACGAACTCGACCTTGCCACCAAACAGCTGCGCCGACTTGTAGCAGGATTGCCACGGCGTGATGTGGTCGTTGGTGCCGGCCAGTGAATAGATATCGGCGGTGACCTGCTTGAGGTCGATGGGCGTGCCGCACACTTCCAGGGCGTTGGCGCGTACCAATGGGTTGTTTTTGAACAGCTCGATCAGGTCGCCATGGAACGCTGCCGGCAAGCGCGTGGTGTCATTGTTCCAGAACAGGATGTCGAACACCGGCGGCTCGTTGCCCAGCAGGTAGTTGTTCACCCAGTAGTTCCAGATCAGGTCGTTGGGGCGCATCCAGGCGAAAACCTTGGCCATATCGCGGCCTTCGAGCACGCCGGCCTGGTAGGAATGGCGCTTGGCCGCCTCCAGGGTCTGCTCGTCGACGAACAGCGCCACTTGGGTGTCCAGCGTGGTGTCCAGCACGCTCACCAGCAGGGTCAGGGCGTTGACCTTCTTCTCCCCCAGCGCCGCGTAATGGCCCAAGAGGGCGGTGCAGGTGATGCCGCCGGAGCAGGCGCCGAGCATATTCACGTCTTTGCTGCCGGTGATCGCGGTGACCACATCGACGGCTTCTTTCAGCGCTTCGATATAGGTCGACAGGCCCCATTCGCGCTGGGCCTTGGTCGGGTTGCGCCAGCTGACAATGAACGTCTGCTGGCCATTGCGCAGGCAAAAGCGCGCCAGGCTCTTCTCCGGGCTCAGGTCGAATACATAGAATTTGTTGATCTGCGGCGGCACCACCAGCAGCGGGCGTTCGTGCACCTGTTCGGTGATCGGCTTGTACTGGATCAACTCCAGCACGTCATTGCGAAACACCACCGCGCCTTCGGTGGTGCCCAGGGTCTTGCCTACTTCAAAGGCACCCATGTTGACCTGGCTGGGCATGCCGCCGTTGTGCACCATGTCCTTGGCCAGGTGGGACAGGCCGTCGAGCAGGCTCTTGCCGCCGGTTTCAAAGAAACGCTTGACCGCCGCCGGGTTGGCCGCGCTGTTGGTAGGCGCCATGGCTTCGGTCATCAGGTTGATCACGAAGTGGCCGCGGCTGATGTCCTGTTCCGACAGGTTGCTGTCGCCGATCCAGTCGTGCAGTTCCTTGCGCCACGCCAGGTAGGTTTGCAGGTAGCGCTTGTAGAGCGGGTTCTGGCTCCAGGCCGGGTCGGTGAAACGACGGTCATCGCTTTCCGGCACCAGCGCGGATTTGCCAAACATCACATTCTTCAGTTCGACGCCAAAATGGGCGACGTGCTTGACGCTGTGCAACGGTTGCTTGATGGCTTGGGTCAGCACCATCTTCGCCGAAGCGAGTAAATCCTTTTTACGTAACGCGATGATCGGGTTGAGCCCCAGAGTGTTTTCCGAGGCCTGGCGTTTCAAGTCATCGTTGTTCTTGTTACTCATCTACGACGCTCCATTGTCCGAAAGACGAGTACCGGGGACCGCTGCGCACCCAGTTTCGATACACAACTCAAGCCTGGTACTGCGACTCGGGTGACCGTTGATACCGCATCGTCAAATGCAGGGAACTTGCCAGTTCCATTGGTTACCCGAGTTTAATTTTTTTCGCAAGCGGGCCAATCGTTGGCCACGCGACAGGGCATTCAAGCAGATGAAATTAGAAAATGCGCTCTAAAGAGCAAGAGGCCTGAGCTAGAGCATCAGCCGTACGACCGACTGGCTCGGGTCGCGGGTTTTGCCGGCGGCTTTGAGTTCGGCAAGATAGTCGGCCCACAGTGCGTCCTGACGCACGGCCAACTGGTAGAGGTAGTCCCAGGTGAACAGTCCGCTGTCATGCCCATCGTCGAAGGTCAGTTTCAGTGCGTACTGGCCGGCCGGTTCGATCTTGACCAACTTCACGTGGAGCTTGCCGAATTGCAGGATCGGCTTACCGTGGCCCTGGACCTCGGCGGAAGGCGAGTGGGTGCGCAGCAGTTCGGCAGGAAGCTGGTACACCTCGTCGGGCCCGTAAGTGAGGCTGAGGGTGTTGGAGGTTTTGTGCAGGTTTACTGCAGTAGGAAATTTGGTCATTGATGATCATCCTGAACGAACCGACATCAAAATGTGGGAGGGGGCTTGCCCCCGATAGCAGTGTGTCAGTCAGCCCATCTGGTACTGATACACCGCTATCGGGGGCAAGCCCCCTCCCACAATAAAGCAAAGCAGTTCTGAGTGAGGCTTACAGAATGTAGCGCGACAAGTCTTCGTTCTGCGCCAATTCGCCCAAGTGGCTGTTGACGTATTCAGCGTCAATCTTGATCACGTCGCCATTCTGCGCCCCAGCCAGGTCGCCAGCACTGAAGGACACTTCCTCCAGCAGCCGCTCCAGCAAGGTGTGCAGGCGACGCGCACCGATATTCTCGGTCTTCTCGTTGACCTGCCACGCGATCTCCGCCAGGCGCTTGATGCCGTCTGGCTGGAACTCGATGCCCAGACCTTCGGTTTTCAGCAGTTCACGGTACTGCTCGGTGAGGGACGCGTGCGGTTCGCTGAGGATACGTTCGAAGTCGCCCGGGGTCAGCGCCTTGAGCTCCACGCGAATCGGCAGGCGGCCTTGCAGCTCCGGCACCAGGTCGCTTGGCTTGCTCAGGTGGAACGCACCGGAGGCGATAAACAGGATGTGGTCGGTCTTGACCATGCCCAGCTTGGTGTTCACGGTGCAACCTTCGATCAGCGGCAGCAGGTCGCGCTGTACGCCTTCACGGGACACATCGACGCCGCCGGAGTTACCGCGCTTGGCCACCTTGTCGATCTCGTCGATAAACACGATGCCGTGCTGCTCGACCGCCTCCAGGGCCTTGGCCTTGAGTTCTTCCTCATTCACCAGGCGCCCGGCTTCTTCGTCGCGCACCAGTTTCAGCGCTTCCTTCACCTTGAGCTTGCGGCTTTTCTTCTTTCCCTTGCCCATGTTGGCGAACAGGTTCTGCAATTGGCTGGTCATTTCTTCCATGCCAGGCGGAGCTGAGATGTCGACGCCGGACACTTCAGCGACTTCGATCTCGATTTCCTTGTCGTCCAGCTGGCCTTCACGCAGGCGCTTGCGGAACAGCTGGCGGGTGTTGGAGTCCGAGGCCGGTGCGGCGTCTTCGTTGAAGCCCATGCGTGCCGGTGGCAGCAAGGCGTCGAGGATGCGTTCTTCGGCGGCGTCTTCGGCGCGATGGCTGACCTTGGTCATTTCCTGTTCGCGCAGCATTTTCAGGGCTGCGTCGGCCAGGTCACGAATGATCGACTCGACATCACGGCCCACATAGCCTACTTCGGTGAACTTGGTGGCTTCTACCTTGATGAACGGCGCGTTGGCCAGCTTGGCCAGGCGACGGGCGATCTCGGTTTTGCCGACGCCGGTCGGGCCGATCATCAGGATGTTCTTTGGCGTTACTTCAACGCGCAGTTCTTCGGGCAGTTGCATCCGGCGCCAGCGGTTACGCAGCGCGATGGCTACGGCGCGCTTGGCATCGTCCTGGCCGATGATATGGCGGTTGAGTTCATGGACGATTTCGCGGGGAGTCATGGACATAATGTTTGGCGGCCTCAAGCGGGAATAAGCCTACGGCTTACTCGGCGAGGTCCTGCTCCTCAATGGTGAAGTTGTGGTTGGTGAACACGCAGATATCGCCGGCGATGCCCAGGGCAGTCTCGACGATTTCGCGGGCCGACAGGTCGGTTTTCTTCAACAGTGCGCTGGCTGCCGCCTGGGCGTAGCCACCGCCGGAACCCATGGCGATCAGGCCATGTTCGGGCTCAACCACATCGCCGTTGCCGGTGATGATCAGGGACGCGTCTTTGTTGGCGACGGCCAGCATGGCTTCCAGGCGGCTGAGGGAGCGGTCGGTGCGCCATTCTTTGGCGAGTTCGACTGCGGCGCGCACGAGGTGGCCCTGGTGTTTTTCCAACTGGCCTTCGAAACGTTCGAACAGGGTGAAGGCGTCGGCGGTAGCGCCGGCAAAGCCCGCGAGAACCTGGCCGTGGTACAGGCGACGCACTTTCTTGGCGTTGCCTTTCATCACGGTATTACCCAGGGAAACCTGGCCGTCGCCGCCCATGACGACTTTGCCGTGGCGACGTACTGAAACGATGGTGGTCAAGGGGAGAGTCTCCACGCAGCGGGGCGAAAATGCCCTGATGGAAACTCATATGGGGGTGGCGGGGGGGATTTCAACCGTAGGGGGGTATGGCGGACGAGTGGTGGTCACGGGTCTGACACCCACTCCAGAAAGCTGCAAAACCAAATGTGGGAGGGGGCTTGCCCCCGATGGCAGTGTGTCAGTCACCGAAAATGTTGACTGATCTACTGCTATCGGGGGCAAGCCCCCTCCCACATTCTGATCGGTGTTGAGCTTGAATCAGCGGCTCTGGCGTTGTTGTAACAACAGGTTGCTAAAGCCCGCACCAGCCAGTTGCTTCTGCGCTACAGTCAGTTGTTCACGGTTGCTGAACGGACCCACCAGTACGCGATACCAGGTCGCATCCTTCACCGTGCCAGACTCCACCGTCACCGACTGGCCCAGCAGAATGATCTGCGCCCGCACGCGGTCCGCATCCGCCTGTTTGGGGAACGAGCCCGCTTGCAGGAAGAACTTGGTCACTGGCGCGGCCTTGGTCTCGGCCACCGGCGGTGCCGGCGGCGGGGTGATCCCGGCCAATGCGGCCTGGGCACGCGCCGTGTCGATCTTCGCGGCTTCCGCCGGGGTGACCGGGGTGGTCGGCACTTGCGGCGTCGGCAGGGTTTTCTCCGGCACGGCGTCCGGCGGCACGATCACTTCCGATTCGGGCAACAGTGTGTAGAAGTCGTACTTCGGCTTCACCGGAGCGGTCGGGCTCGGCGCAGTCTTGTTGGCTTCGGCCATTTTCGTAGCCTTCTGCTGCTCCTGCTTGACCCGTTTGACGTCATCGCCCTTGCCCGGATCCAGTTTCATCAGGAACACGATAAACGCGCCGACGGTGAGGCCGATCGCCATCCACAACCAGCCCGGGATCGGCTTCTTCGCCGGGGCCTGGTAGCGGCTGGCGCCGCGCTTGGGTGCTGGTTTTTTCTTGGCAGCCAACTTACATACGCTCCAGTGTTTCCAGGCCCAACAGTTCCAGGCCTTGCTTGAGGGTCCGTCCGGCCAGGGCGGCGAGGCGCAGGCGGCTTTGCTTCTGGGCTTCGTCGTCGGCGGTCAGGATCGGGCAGTTCTCATAGAAGCTGGAGAACAGGCCGGCGACTTCATACAGGTAGGTGCACAGGATGTGCGGCGTACCTTTCTCACCGACGCTGTTCAGCACTTCGCCGAATTGCGCCAGCTTGGCAGCCAGTTCCTGCTCGTGCGGGGCGTCCAGCACGATGTGCCCTTCAACTTCGCTGAAGTCCTTGCCCAGCTTGCGGAACACGCCGGCCACACGGGTGTAGGCGTACAGCAGGTACGGTGCGGTGTTGCCTTCGAAATTGAGCATCAGCTCGAAGTTGAAGCTGTAGTCGCTGGTGCGGTGCTTGGACAGGTCGGCATATTTCACCGCGCCAATACCCACCACGCGGGCGATGTTGCGCAGGTCGGCCTCGGCCAACTCCGGGTTCTTTTCCTTCACCAGGTTGTAGGCACGTTCCTGGGCTTCGGTCAGCAGGTCGATCAGCTTCACGGTGCCGCCGTCACGGGTCTTGAACGGACGGCCATCGGCGCCGTTCATGGTGCCGAAGCCCATGTGCTCCATGTGCATCGGGTGGGTGACAAAACCTGCTCGACGCGCCACTTCGAAGACTTGTTGGAAGTGCAGGGCCTGGCGCTGGTCGACGAAATACAGCGCACGGTCCGCCTTGAGCACGCCACTGCGGTAGCGCACGGCCGCCAGGTCGGTGGTGGCATACAGGTAGCCGCCATCGGCCTTGACGATGATCACCGGCAGCGGCTCGCCATCGGCGGTCTTGAACTCTTCGAGGAACACGCACTGCGCGCCGTTGCTTTCCACCAGCAGGCCTTTGGCCTTGAGGTCGTTGACCACGTTGATCAGGTCGTCGTTGTAGGCGCTTTCGCCCATCACGTCGGCCATGGTCAGCTTGACGTTGAGCAGCTCGTAGATTTCCTGGCAGTGCGACAGCGAGATCTCACGGAAGCGGTTCCACAGCGCCAGGCATTCCTGATCGCCGGCTTGCAGCTTGACCACCAGGCCACGGGCGCGGTCGGCGAACTCTTCGGATTCGTCGAAGCGCTTCTTGGCGGCGCGGTAGAAGTTTTCCAGGTCCGACAGCTCGTTGCTGGTGATCGGGTTCTCTTGCAGGTAAGCCATCAGCATGCCGAACTGGGTGCCCCAGTCGCCCACGTGGTTCTGGCGGACCACGGTGTCGCCGAGGAACTCTAGCACCCGTGCCACGCCGTCGCCGATGATAGTGGAGCGCAGGTGGCCCACGTGCATCTCTTTGGCCAGGTTCGGTGCCGACAGGTCGATGACCACGCGCTGCAGTGGGCCGGCCTTGCGCACGCCGATCCTGGCGTCGGCCAGGGCTGCATCCAGGCGCGAAGCAAGGGCCTGGGTATTCTGGAAGAAGTTGATAAAACCGGGGCCGGCGATTTCGGCCTTGGTGACGCTTTCGTCGGCAGGCAGCGCGGCGATGATTTTTTCCGCCAGGTCGCGCGGTTTCATGCCGGCCGGCTTGGACAGCATCATCGCAATGTTGCTGGCGAAGTCACCGTGGGTCTTGTCGCGGGTGTTTTCCACCTGGATCGCCGGCGACAGGCCTTCAGGCAACACACCTTCGTTGACGAGTTGGGTGAGGGCTTGTTGGATCAGCTGGCGAATGGTGTCTTTCATGGTGTTCTCTTTCGACCGCAAGCGGCGGCGCGCGATGCGCAGGTGGAAAAACTGGGCATTATCCGTGGCGAGGGCGGGCTTGCCAACCTTCGCGGGACCTGTGGCCAGGGTTAATACAAATCTACCGGGTCTACGTCCAACGACCATCGCACTTGCCGGCCGCTGGGCATTTGCTCCAGGGCAAGCAACCAGCTACTTAATAGGCGGTGCAGCGGCGCACGGGAGGTTGCCTGCAAAAGTAGCTGAGCGCGATAGCGCCCGGCACGGCGCTCCATGGGTGCAGGCACCGGGCCGAGCAGTTCGATGCCGCTCAGACCCAGTTCGCCCAGCAAACGTTCGGCGGCGCTGCACGCTTCATCCAGGAAGCTCTCGGCCTGCCCTGGTTTGTGCGCCTCGGCGCGCAGTAATGCAAGGTGGGAAAACGGCGGCAGGCCGGCGGCGCGACGTTCGCTCAGGGCCTGTTCGGCGAAGGCGAAGTAGCCTTGCTCGGTCAGTTGGATCAGCAGCGGATGGTCGGCCAGGTGCGTCTGGATAATCACCCGGCCAGGCTCCTCGGCACGGCCCGCACGGCCCGCGACCTGTACGATCAACTGCGCCATGCGCTCGCTGGCGCGGAAATCCCCGGAGAACAGCCCGCCGTCCGCATCGAGGATCGACACCAGGGTCACCCGTGGAAAGTGATGTCCCTTGGCAAGCATCTGCGTGCCGATGAGGATGCACGGCTGGCCTTTCTGGATGGTGGCGAACAGCTGGTTCATCGCGTCTTTGCGCGACGTGCTGTCGCGGTCCACCCGCAGCACCGGGTAATCCGGGAACAGGATGCCCAGGCGCTCTTCGGCGCGCTCGGTGCCTGCGCCTACCGGTCGCAGGTCGACTTTGCCGCACTGCGGGCAATGGCGTGGCACCCGCTCCACATGGCCGCAGTGGTGGCAGCGCAGTTCGCCGTGGCGCTGGTGCACAGTCATGCGTGCGTCGCAGCGTTCGCACTCGGACATCCAGCCGCAGTCATGGCACAGCAGGGTCGGCGCAAAACCCCGGCGATTGAGGAACACCAGCACCTGTTGACCGGCGGCGAGGGTCTGGCCGATGGCTTGTTGCATCGGCCCGGAAATGCCGCTGTCCAGCGGGCGGCTTTTGACGTCCAGGCGCAGGAAACGTGGTTGCTTGGCACCGCCCGCCCGCTCGTTGAGGCGTAGGAGGCCGTAACGACCGGTGTAGGCGTTGTGCAGGCTTTCCAGGGACGGCGTGGCCGAGCCCAGCACAATCGGGATGTCTTCCTGGCGCGCGCGCACCAGCGCCAGGTCGCGGGCGTGGTAGCGCAGGCCTTCCTGCTGTTTATAAGAGCCGTCGTGTTCCTCGTCGATGATGATCAGCCCGGGGTTTTTCATCGGGGTGAACAGCGCCGAACGGGTGCCGATAATAATGTCGGCCTCGCCGTCCCGCGCCGCCAGCCATGACTCCAGGCGCTCGCGGTCGTTGACCGCCGAGTGCACCAGGGCGATGCGCGCATTGAAACGCTGCTCGAAGCGCGCCAGGGTCTGCGGGCCGAGGTTGATCTCGGGGATCAGCACCAGCGCCTGTTTGCCGGCTTGCAGGGTCTCGCGGATCAACTGCAAATAGACTTCGGTCTTGCCGCTGCCCGTGACGCCGGCCAGCAGGAACGCGTGGAAGCTGTCGAAGCCTGCGCGAATCGCCTCGTAGGCGGCGCGTTGCTCGGGGTTCAGCGGCAATTCCGGCTGGGCCAGCCAGTGTTCGTGGCGGGCGTCGGGGGCGTGCTTGCGAATTTCCACCTGCACCAGGCCTTTGGCGAGCAGCAGGTCGAGGCTGTCTTTGCTCAGCATCAGCTTGCTCAGCAGCTGATGCGCCACGCCATGGGGATGCTGCGCCAGCGTGGCCAGGGCCTCGCGCTGGCGCGGCGCGCGGGCGATACGCGGGTCGTCGAGGCGCGCGCCGGGCACCATCGACCAGAAGCGTTCCTGGCGCGCTTCGGCCAGTTCGCCCTGGCGCAGCAGCACCGGCAACGCCCAGCTCAAGGTGTCGCCCAGGCTGTGCTGGTAATACTGGGCGGTCCACAGGCACAGCTTGAACAGCGCGGGCGGCAGTGGTGGGGTGGCGTCGAGGATGGCCAGCGCGGGCTTGAGCTTCTCGGCCGGTACTTCGCTGTGATCGGTGACTTCAACCAGAATGCCGATCATCTCTCGGCGCCCGAACGGCACGCGCACACGCATGCCCGGTTGCAACTGCGCCCGCAGTACGCCGGCCGGCGCCCGGTAATCGAACAGGCGGCGCAGGGGCGAGGGCAGGGCTAGGCGCAGAATGGCGTCGGGCACGCGGGGAGTCTCATATAAAGGCAGGCGGTGGCGCAGGGGCGGGAGCCTAGCAGACAGGGGAGGGCTTGGGTATGCCACGGTTTTCTGATGAAAGGAGGTTTTCAGCCGGATGTGCGGCTTGCGCGATTGAAAAGGTCTGGTAGAATCCGCGGCCTAATTACGTGCGGTATTCGACAATAGTGTCGAGTGGCGGCACGCTAGCCCGAGGAAGTGCCATGAAAGCCGATATCCATCCAGCGTACGAAACCATCGAAGTCACCTGCAGCTGCGGCAACAAGTTCGAAACCCGTTCGAACCTGTGCAAGCCACTGGGTACTGACGTATGCAACGAGTGCCACCCGTTCTACACCGGTAAGCAGAAAACTCTGGACACCGGCGGCCGTGTACAGCGCTTCGCAGATCGCTTTGGTGCTTTCGGCAAGAAGCCTGCTGCTACTCCAGCAGAGTAAGGCTCAAAAGCCTTATGGGCTTTTGCCAGCTGTTGAAAAAGGCGTCCCTTGTGGGCGCCTTTTTTGTGCCTGGGATTTGGCCTTCAGTCGCACAGGCCGACGTGTTTTGCCCCGCACCGGCCGCCCTGGCCCGGGTGGATGTGCAGCGTGTGGTGGATGGCGACACCGTGCGCCTGAAGGATGGCCGCAGTCTGCGGATGATCGGCCTCAATGCGCCTGAAACCGGCAAGAAAGGCCGCTCCGACGAGCCCTATGCCGTTGCGGCCCGCCAGCGTTTGCAGGCGTTGGTTGAGGCCAGTGGCGGCCGGGTTGGCTTGGTATTGGGGCGCGAGAGCAAAGACCGTTACGGCCGTACCTTGGCCCACCTTTACGGCGCTGATGGCGAGAACCTTGAGGCGCAACTGCTGGCCGAGGGGCTGGGGTTCCAAGTGGGCGTCGCGCCCAACGTCGATCTGGTCACCTGTCAGCAGGCTGCTGAAAACAGCGCCCGTCAGGCGCGATTGGGCCTGTGGCGCAAATCACCCGTGCTAAGCGTGGCACAACTCAAGCAGTCCGGCTTCGCCTTGGTCAGCGGCCGAGTGAGCAAGATCGAACGCAATCGCGGCGGAATCTGGATCGAATTGCAGGGCTCACTGGTATTACGCATTGCACCCGAACTCACTCGCCACTTCGACTCCGCATTGCTCAGTGGTCTGCAAGGCAGGACAATCGAAGCCCGTGGCTGGGTGCAGGATCGATCCAAACGGGGTGGCCGGAAAAACGGTCAGGCACGTTGGTTGCTGCCACTGACCGACCTCAGCATGCTCAAATCGACTGATTAATAAAAAATTGTAGACATTTTTTTATTCGATTGTGAACAGTTAAGCCCTTGTATCCCGTGGCCTTAGACCAAAGTACGGCGCTTTGGGGCCTTGACACCTGTGACTACCCAGTCTTGTAGGGACTTTGCGACACGCGTATCCTCGGCGGTCCGTCGACCAACAGTAAAAGCGGAATGCCGATATGTCTGATTTGAAAACTGCCGCTCTCGAATATCATGCCCATCCTCGTCCAGGAAAGCTGAGTGTAGAGCTCACCAAGGCCACTGCCACCGCCCGCGACCTGTCGCTGGCCTACAGCCCTGGTGTTGCCGAGCCCGTACGTGAAATCGCCCGCGACCCCGAACTGGCGTACAAGTACACCGGCAAAGGCAACCTGGTTGCAGTGATTTCCGATGGCACCGCGATTCTCGGCCTGGGTAACCTCGGCCCATTGGCTTCCAAGCCAGTCATGGAAGGTAAAGGCGTGCTGTTCAAGCGCTTTGCCGGCATCGACGTTTTCGACATCGAAGTCGACTCCGAAAGCCCGCAGGCGTTCATCGACACGGTCAAGCGCATTTCCATCACTTTCGGTGGCATCAACCTGGAAGACATCAAGGCACCTGAGTGCTTCGAGATCGAAAAGGCCCTGATCGAACAGTGCGACATTCCGGTATTCCACGATGACCAGCACGGCACCGCGATCGTAACCGCCGCCGGCATGATCAACGCCCTGGAAATCGCTGGCAAGACCCTGGCTGACGCACAGATCGTCTGCCTGGGCGCCGGCGCTGCGGCCATCTCCTGCATGAAGTTGCTGGTGAGCATGGGCGCCAAGCTGGAAAACATCTTCATGGTCGACAGCAAGGGCGTGGTCCAGTCCGAGCGTACCGACCTGAACCAGTACAAGGCGATGTTTGCCCACGCCACCGACAAGCGCACCCTGGCTGACGCCCTCGACGGTGCAGACGTGTTCGTCGGCCTCTCCGGCCCGAACCTGCTGAGCGCCGAAGGCCTCAAATCCATGGCGGCCAACCCGATCGTGTTCGCCTGCTCCAACCCGGACCCGGAGATCTCGCCGGAACTGGCGCACGCCACCCGCAACGACGTGATCATGGCCACCGGTCGTTCGGACTACCCGAACCAGGTCAACAACGTACTGGGCTTCCCGTTCATCTTCCGTGGTGCCCTGGACGTTCGCGCCAAGCGCATCAACGAAGAGATGAAAGTGGCTGCCGCCAATGCCCTGCGTGAACTGGCCAAGCTGCCGGTGCCTCAGGACGTGTGCGACGCCTACGGTGGCGCCAAGCTGGAATTCGGTCGTGAGTACATCATCCCGAAACCAATGGACAAGCGCCTGATCACCCTGATCTCCGATGCCGTGGCCAAAGCCGCCATCGAGACCGGCGTGGCCACCCTGCCGTATCCGAAGCACTACCCGCTGCAAAGCGTGGATGATGTGTTCAACGGCTAAGCCGTTGTAGCACACCAACAAAAAGCCCCGGCTCTCGCGAGTCGGGGCTTTTTTGTGGCGATTCACTTGGGCCTTGTGGAGACCCAAGTGTGGGAGCGGGCTTGCCCGCGATAGCGATGGATCAATCAGCTCATGTGGCGCCTGACACACCGCAATCGCGGGCAAGCCCGCTCCCACATTGAATCTGTTTCAGGCCATAAATCTCACTAGAACAGATCGATCGGCGCCGCTTCATCTGCCGGCAGCGGGCTACCCGGTGCAACGCCATTGCCCAGTTCGTTGACCGACGGCGGCGTGTCTTCGCTCTTGAACAGTTCGAAGTACGCGTTCGGCGTGCTTGGCGACGCTGCACGGCCACTGATCGGGTCGATGCGCAGGCTGAGGATGCCTTCCGGCTCCGGCTGGGTGTGCGGCGGCTTGTCCTTCAAGGCTGCGCCCATGTAGCTCATCCAGATCGGCAGCGCGACGGTGCCACCGAACTCGCGGCGGCCCAGGCTTTCCGGCTGGTCATAGCCGGTCCACACGGTGGTCACGTAGTCGGCGTTGTAGCCGGAGAACCAGGCATCCTTGGATTCGTTGGTGGTACCGGTCTTGCCGGCGATGTCCGGCCGGTTCAGCGCCAGAGCGCGGCGGCCGGTACCCTTCTTGATCACATCTTCCAGGATGCTGTTGAGAATATAAGTGGTACGGCCGTCGACAATACGCTCGGCAACTGCCGGCGCCTGTGGCTCCGCCGGGGTACCGTTGGCGGCTGGCGTGGTGCCTGGGGTCGGCTCGATGGTGATACCGCCATTGCTCGGCGCTGCCAGCCCATCGGTGGCGGCCACGCCGTTGACCACGTCGCCTGGCACGCGTGGCGGGTTGGCGGTGAACAGGGTGTCGCCGTTGCGGCTTTCGATCTTGTCGATCAGGTACGGCGTGATCTTGTACCCGCCGTTGGCAAAGGTGCTCCAGCCGGTGGCGATTTCCATCGGTGTGAGGGTCGCAGTGCCCAGGGCCAGGGAGAGGTTGGGCGGCAGGTCTGACTTGGCGAAACCGAAGCGCGTCATGTAATCGATGGTCTTGCCCACGCCCATTGCCTGCAGCAAGCGGATCGACACCAGGTTACGCGACTTGTACAGCGCTTCGCGGATGCGGATCGGGCCAAGGAAGGTGTTGGTGTCGTTCTTCGGGCGCCAGACCTTGTCCAGGTACTCGTCGACAAACACGATCGGCGCATCGTTGACCAGGCTGGCGGCGGTGTAGCCGTTGTCCAGCGCGGCACTGTAGATGAACGGCTTGAAGCTCGAGCCCGGTTGGCGCTTGGCTTGGGTGGCGCGGTTGTAGTTGCTCTGCTCGAACGCGAAACCACCGACCAGGGCGCGGATTGCGCCGTTCTGTGGGTCCAGCGACACCAGTGCGCCCTGGGCCAACGGCACCTGGCTGAACTTGAGGCTGTCGTCCTTCTGACGTTGCACGCGGATTAAGTCACCTACCTGCGCTACGTCCGACGGCTGCTTGGGCATCGGGCCCATGCTGTTGGTGTTCAGGAACGGGCGCGCCCATTTCATGCTGTCCCACGCCACATGGGCTTCGCCGGTGCGGGTCAGGACCTGTACGCCATCTTTCTTGACCTGGGTGACGATGGCCGGCTCCAGGCCGCTGATCGCACGTTGTTTGCCCAGTTCGGTGGTCCAGGCACTCAGGGTCTTGCCCGGCAGGCGTGATTCGGGGCCGCGGTAGCCGTGACGCTGGTCGTAGGTGATCAGGCCGGAATGCACCGAATTATTGGCGATGTCCTGCAAGTCGCTCGGCACGGTGGTAGTCACGCGGAAACCTTCGGTATACGCCTCGCTGCCATAGCGGCCGACCATCTCGGCGCGGGCCATTTCGGCGATGTAAGGGGCGTTCACTTCCGGGGTTGGTACGTGGTAGCTGGCGTTCAACGGCTCGGCGATGGCGCTTTCGTAAGCGGCCTGGTCGATCTTGCCCAGCTTGTACATGCGTCCCAGGATCCAGTCGCGGCGCTCTTTGCTGCGCGCCGGGTTGGCCAGCGGGTTGAAGCGTGATGGCGCCTTGGGCAGGCCGGCGATCATGGCCATCTGCGCCAGGCTGGCGTCACGGATGGACTTGCCATAGTAGACCTGCGAGGCCGCCTCGATCCCGTAGGCGCGGTTGCCCAGGTAGATCTTGTTCACGTACAGCTCAAGGATCTCATCCTTGGTCAACTGGCGTTCGATCTGCAACGCCAGGAGGATCTCGGTGGCCTTGCGCGAAAAGCTGCGCTCGCTGGTGAGGAAGAAGTTCTTCGCCACCTGCATGGTGATGGTGCTGCCGCCCGATTGAATGTGTCCGCTTTTTACTAGTTGTGTGGCCGCACGCACCAGGCTGCTGGGGTCGACACCATAGTGGTTGGCAAAATTATCGTCTTCGGCCGAGAGCAGGGCGCTGATGAAATTGGGTGGAATATCGGCAAAACGGATCGGTGTGCGGCGCATTTCGCCGAACTCCGCGATCAGTTTTTCATCGCTGCTGTAGACCCGTAAAGGAATCTGCAACTGGATACTTCTGAGGGCCTCTACGGAGGGCAAACCCGGACTAAGGTAGAGGTAGGCCCCGCTGAGCACGAGCAGCAGCCCGCAAACGATGGCGACAATGGAGTACCCGAAAAACTTCAGCAGACGAATCAAGGCTTTTGGATTTCCAGAGAAAAGAATGGGTTAGGCGTCGGGGCTGGCATGGCAAACGATGGATCGACCCGAGCTGCAGATAATAAAGCGGCAAAAAACGCTGGGCATTAAAGCATTTTTCGACTTGGGGCGTCATTCGCACCTGCTCAACAAGTCGACCGAATGCATGACGCCCGGCGGCAATCAGGCGGTATGACAGGCAAAGCTTTAGGGAGTTTTATGGGAAAAGGATTTTTCACGGGAAAACTCGACACCTTGCTGGGCGTCGACATCAATGACACGGCAATCCGGCTGGTGGAGCTGGGCCGTTCAACCTCTGGTTACAACATTCGCGGCTACGTCACCCAGGCATTGCCGATACGCTCGGTGGTCGACGGCACATTCCTGGATCTCGAAGGCGTGGGACGCACCTTGCGCAGTGCATTGTCACGGTTGGCGACGTCGGTCCGTGGCGCTGCCGCTGCGGTGTCCGGACCTTCGGTGATCACGCGCATGATCGAGATGGAGGCGGGGCTGACTGACGATGAGATGGCCTGGATGATCCAGATGGAGGCAGACCAGTACATTCCTTATCCATTGGATGACGTGGCCATCGACTTTCAAGTGCGCGGGCCTACCGCCCTGGACCCAGGTCGTGTCGAGGTGCTGCTGGCGGCGTGCCTGAAGGAACATGTCGAGGCACGGGAGGCGGTTCTGGCGCTGGCCGGGCTGGTGCCGAGGGTGATCGATGTCGAAGCGTTTGCATTGGCGCGCGCTTGCAGTCAGGATTTCGCCAGCTTCACGCCGAGCCATCGAGTCGATGGTGCACAATGGGCCGTGGACGCCCAGGGGATGGGAATTGCTTGCGGGTTGGCCCTGAGGAGTTTCGCTTGAAGACACGAATCAACCTTTTGCCTTGGCGCCAGGCGCTGGCGGAGCGGCGACGCAAGTACCTGCTGGCGTGTTTGCTGGCGTTCGCCTGCGCGGCGCTTGCGGCTGTGTGGCTGGCGGACCAGGTGATCGACCAGGCCATTGACCGGCAAGTGACCCGTAATGACCATCTGGGCAAGCAAATCACCGGCCTCGATTCGCGCATCAGGACCATCGACGACCTGCAGGAGCAAAGCCAGCAGTTGGCACAGCGCATGAAGGTTGTGCAGGACCTGCACGACTCCCGCTCGTCCGGCGCGCAATTGTTGGATCAGTTGGCGCGCGCAGTACCCGATGGTGTGCATCTGCATGAAGTGGTGGCGAAGGGCGATACGGTGAGTATCAGCGGCAGTGCCGAATCCAGCCAGGATATCGCCCAACTGATGCGTCGCCTGGAGGCCGCAAAAGGCGCCCATTCCACGCGGTTGCAACAGGTGCGCACCGAAGGTGCGCGCGGCAACAATGAATTCCAGTTGATGGTGCGACAGGGCGAGCCCGCCGAGGCGCAACCTTGAGCCCGTTGAGGCTCAATCTTTCTGCACTCACTCACAACGCTGCAAAATGGCCCCTACCTGGCAAGGCCCTGTTGGGCTGTGCGCTGGCGAGCCTGATATTTGTGGTGGGTGACCTTGTGTGCCTGAGCCCGTCGCGGCAACGGTTGCATCAGGTTGAGGTGCGGGAAGTAGCCCTGCAACAGCAAGTCGCTGAAAAGACGGCCCTGGCTGCCACCCTTGAGGCGCGCGTGCAGCAGTTCCAATTAATGCAGGCGAAAGCGGATGAGCTTTTCCGGGCGTTGCCGGGGAAATCCGAAATGCCCGGCTTGCTGGAAGACATCGCGCACTTGGCAGTGGCCAATGGTCTGGTGGTCGAGAGTGTCACGCCATCGGACGAACAGTCTCAGCCGTACTATCACGAGCAGCCGGTACAGGTCGGCGTGGCAGGGGCTTACCACGACCTGGCGACGTTCCTGAGTAGCTTGGGTGGTCTGGCGCGAATTGCGACGGTGCATGATGTTGTCCTGCGACGGGATGGCAAGCTGCTACGCCTTGATGTGCTGGTCAAGACCTATTGGCAGCCGGGCGGCGGGGGAGGTGGTCAGGCCCGCCAGGGGCAACTCTTTGTCTACGCGGCTTCCGGGCTGCGCGACCCTTTTCAACGGCTTGCCGTTCAGGTCGATCACCTGCCTGGGCGGCCCGCGCGTGCGCCAGACCTCGCCCGGCCACGCGCAGCCCTGGAAAGCCTTGCGTTGGACCAGTTCGAAATGGTCGGCACGCTGTCCCGCGGGTCGCAGGTCTTCGCCTTGCTGCGTGCGGCCTCCACGGTGCATCGCCTGGCGGTCGGTGACTACCTGGGGCCGGACCATGGCCGGGTCACGGCCATCGATGAGCGTTACATAGAGCTGGTCGAGCTGTTTCCCGATGGTCAGGGGGCATGGCTGGAGCGCCCGCGAACCCTGGTGTTAAACGTCAACTCATAACGGAATCGAATCAATGAAAAGGATTTTCTCGTCCTTCGGTGTAGCGCTATGGATAGCGTTCACGGCGCCGATGGCTATTGCTGTGCCCAATCGTCTAGACCTGATCCAGTTGCCACCGCCTGGCAATGCCACGTCGGGCGCCTACACCGGCGATAAGCTGAACCTTAACTTCCAGAGCATCGAGTTGCGCACCGCGCTGCAACAGATTGCCGATGTAGCGGGCCTCAATCTGGTAGCCAGCGACGATGTGCAGGGCTCGATTACCCTGCGCCTCAAGGATGTGCCCTGGGATCAGGCGTTGGACCTGGTGCTGCAAGCCAAGGGCCTGGATAAGCGGGTAAAGGCCGGTGTATTGCTGGTCGCGCCGGCCGAGGAGTTGGCGGCGCGTGAGCTGCTGACCCTGGAATCGCGCAAGCAAATGGCTGAACTGGCGCCGTTGCGTCGGGAGCTGTTGCAGGTCAATTACGCCAAGGCGGCGGACCTGGCCAAGTTGTTTCAGTCAGTCACGGGCCTTGAGGGCGTCACCGACGAGCGTGGCTCGGTGGCGGTGGATGATCGCACCAACAACATCATCGCCTATCAGACTGGCGAGCGGCTGGAGGAGCTGCGCAGGATCGTGGCGCAGTTGGATGTGCCGGTGCGCCAGGTGATGATCGAGGCGCGGATTGTCGAGGCCAATGTCGATTACGACAAAAGCCTGGGCGCTCGCTGGGGTGGGCGGCTCACTCGCGGCAACTGGGGCGCCGGCGGTATTCCGAAGCCTCTGGCGGATGGCGCGGAGCCTGCGGAAAACCCACCCAGTTCACCTTTTGTGGACTTGGGGTCACTCACCGGCTCATCGGGCCTGGGCATCGCCTTTATCACCGACAACCTGCTGCTGGACCTGGAGCTCACCGCCATGGAGAAAACCGGCAACGGCGAAATCGTCTCGCAACCCAAGGTGGTCACTTCCGACAAGGAAACCGCACGCATCCTCAAGGGCACCGAGATTCCCTACCAGGAATCCAGCTCCAGCGGCGCGACCTCGGTGTCGTTCAAGGAAGCCTCGCTGTCGCTGGAGGTCACCCCGCAAATCACCCCTGACGACCGCGTGATCATGGAGGTGAAAGTCACCAAGGATGAGCCCGACTACCTGAACAAACTCAACGATGTGCCGCCGATCAAGAAAAACGAGGTTAACGCCAAGGTGCTGGTCAAGGATGGCGAGACCATCGTCATTGGCGGGGTTTTCTCCACTACCCAAAGCAAAGTGGTAGATAAAGTGCCATTTTTGGGCGATGTGCCGTATCTTGGCCGCCTTTTCCGGCGCGATGTGCTGGCGGAGAAAAAATCCGAGCTGCTGGTATTCCTGACTCCGCGTATTATGAATAACCAGGCGATTGCTGTGAGTCGTTGATTCTGTGCGAAATTTGATTCTTGTAGGACCGATGGGGGCTGGAAAAAGCACCATCGGCCGTTTGCTGGCCAAAGAGCTGCGCCTGCCGTTCAAAGATTCCGACAAGGAAATTGAATTGCGCACGGGCGCCAATATCCCATGGATCTTCGATAAGGAAGGCGAACTGGGCTTTCGTGACCGCGAGCAGGCGATGATCGCCGAGCTGTGCGGCTGCGATGGTGTGGTATTGGCCACTGGCGGCGGCGCAGTGATGCGCGATGAAAACCGTCGGGCGCTGCATGCCGGTGGTCGGGTGGTCTATCTGCATGCATCGGTCGAGCAGCAGGTGGGCCGCACTGCCCGCGATCGCAATCGCCCGTTGCTGCGCACTGCCGACCCGGCGAAGACCTTGCGGGACCTGCTCGCATTGCGTGATCCGCTGTATCGGGAAATCGCCGATCTGGTGGTAGAAACCGATGAGCGGCCACCTCGGATGGTGGTCCTCGACATTCTTGAGCGCCTGCAACGGCTGCCACCCCGTTAAAGCCAGGCCCGAAATGCGCTATTCTCGGCGGCGCGCCAACACCTCCCAAGGTGTGGCGTAGAGCCATCAGGCGACGTCAGCGTTTGACGTTGCCGGTCGTCAATACATCTTCAACGCGGGGACACATGCAGACACTTAAGGTCGATCTAGGCGAGCGCAGCTACCCGATCCATATTGGCGAAGGTCTGCTGGACCAGCCCGAGTTGCTCGCACCGCATATTGCCGGGCGGCAAGTGGCGATCATCTCCAATGAAACGGTCGCGCCGCTGTATCTTGAGCGTCTGAGCCGCAGCCTCGCGGCGTACTCCGTTATTTCTGTGATCCTGCCCGACGGCGAGGCCCACAAGAACTGGGAAACCCTGCAACTGATCTTTGATGGCCTGCTGACTGCACGCCATGACCGCCGCACCACCGTGATCGCCCTGGGCGGCGGTGTGATCGGCGACATGGCCGGCTTTGCAGCGGCCTGCTACCAGCGTGGCGTGGACTTTATCCAGGTGCCGACCACCCTGCTGTCTCAAGTCGATTCGTCGGTGGGCGGCAAGACCGGCATCAACCACCCACTGGGCAAGAACATGGTCGGCGCGTTCTACCAGCCCCAAGCCGTGCTGATTGATACCGCCACCCTCAACACCCTGCCGCCGCGCGAGCTGTCGGCGGGCCTGGCAGAAGTCATCAAGTACGGGCTGATCTGCGACGAGCCGTTCCTGACGTGGCTGGAAGAGCACGTCGACGCCCTGCGCAATCTGGACCAGGCGGCACTCACCGAAGCCATTTCCCGCTCCTGCGCCGCCAAGGCGCTGGTGGTGAATGCCGACGAACGGGAGTCCGGCGTACGGGCCACCTTGAACCTGGGCCACACCTTCGGCCATGCGATCGAAACGCACATGGGCTATGGTGTGTGGTTGCATGGGGAAGCCGTGGCGGCTGGTACTGTGATGGCATTGGAGATGTCGCAGCGCCTGGGCTGGATCAGTGCCCAGGAGCGTGACCGGGGCATTCGCCTATTCCAGCGCGCCGGTTTGCCAGTCATTCCGCCTGAGGAAATGACCGAGGCGGACTTCCTCGAACATATGGCGATAGACAAGAAAGTGATCGACGGTCGACTGCGACTGGTGCTGCTGCGCCACATGGGCGAAGCGGTGGTGACCGACGATTATCCGAAAGAGATTTTACAGGCCACGCTGGGAGCGGATTACCGCGCCCTGGCCCAGCTTAAAGGTTAATAAGATCCCGATGACTAGTTTGCATGCCGACGAGGCGTTCCTCGGCCATTACCAGTTAAGCCACGACCCCTTTGCTCCACGGGTGCCTGGTTTCAAATTTTTCCCGGCCCAGCGCAAGCCTGTGCTCGGCCAGCTGCACCACCTCGCGCGCTACAGCCAACTGCTGCTGGTGGTGACGGGGCCGTTGGGCAGCGGCAAGACGCTGTTGCGCCAGGCCCTGGTGGCCAGCACCAACAAGCAATCGGTACAGAGCGTGGTGGTGTCGGCCCGTGGTGCCGGTGATGCGGCTGGCGTATTGCGCCAGGTTGCGCAGGCCCTGGATGTGGCTACAGCCGAGCCGAACGCGATTCTCAAGCAGGTCGTGCAACTGGGCCTGACCGGCCAGGAAGTCTACCTGCTGGTGGATGACGCCGAGCAGCTTGACGAATCCGCGCTTGAAGCGCTGCTGGCGCTGGCGGCGGGTACGCCGGAAGGTCGCCCGCACGTGTTCCTGTTCGGCGAGTCGTCGTTGATCGCCGACCTTGAGCAGATCAGCGGCGAACAAGAGCTGTTCCACGTCATCGAGTTGCAGCCGTACGAAGAGGAAGAAACCCGCGAATACCTGGCTCAACGCCTGGAAGGCGCGGGGGCGGGCATCGAACTTTTCTCCGCTCAACAGATCTCTGATATTCACGAAAGCTCCGACGGCTGGCCTGGCACCATCAACCAGGTTGCCCGCGATGCCATGATCGAAGCCATGATTGCCAGCCGCTCTGCGGTCAAGCGTCCAAAGATGGGGTTCACTATGCCTAAGAAACACGTATTGGCTATTTCCGCCGTTGTTGTGGTCGCTGTTGCCGCCGCCTGGTTGATTCCGGGTCGCAGCAAGGCGCCGACCACCGCCGGTGCGCCAACCGAGCAGGCGCAATTGCCACTGGGCAAACCCACGCCAAATGTTGAGTTCGCCAATTCCGGCCAGCCGACCAACCTGCCGATGGTCGGCCAGCCTGTCATGCGTGGCCCGCTCGCCGAAGAAGCCGGTGGCATTTCCGAAGGCGACGACGGCGTGCCGGTGGAAGGTTCCAGCGCCACACCGCCGACCGTCACAACCACAGCACCACCTGCTGGCGTGCCAGCCGGTCAGCCAGCGGCAAAACCAACGCCGGCACCGACTGTTGCAACCGCCAAGCCAGCGCCCGTGACCAAGCCGGTCGCGCCTGCGCCAGCCGCCAAGCCAGCGCCAGCCCCGGCCGCCAAGCCCGCTGAAAAACCAGCTGCCACCGTTGCCAAGGCCGGTGCTGCGGGTAGCGGTTGGTACGGCAGCCAGCCTTCCGGTAACTTCGTGGTGCAGATCCTCGGCACCAGCTCTGAAGCCAACGCCCAGGCGTTCGTGAAAGAGCAGGGCGGCGAGTACCGTTATTTCAAGAAAGTGCTCAACGGCAAGCCTCTCTACGTGATCACCTATGGCAGTTTTTCCAGCCGTGCAGCGGCTGATTCTGCCATCAAGGCCTTGCCAGCGAAGGTTCAGGCTGGTAAACCTTGGCCTCGCACTGTTGCCAGCGTTCAACAAGAACTCGCAACAACTCGCTGAAGATCAGGCGGCCTTACCCAGGCCGCCCTCCCGGCACCTCAAAAAAACTACAACAGCGTGCAGCCCTGAAGGCCGCGCGCTTTGTGGTGTCTGCGTCACAGTGGCTTTTGAGTCGTAGCGGTCAGAATTAAAAAAGTTTTGACTAGCACAGCATATCGCTTTAAACCTTTCATAAATGCGACATAGATTTGCGACATTTCGTCGCTAAATTTGTGAGCGTCTGTGTCGGTGTGTACAATGACCTCCCTTTTGCCCCCGCTAAGCCGGCGTACGTTCGGCGTGGAAGGTAACCGGTTGAATTGAAAAGAAATTTGCCTCGGTATAAGAGGCAGCCTGGTGAGAAAGTGTCTATGAAAGCAGGTCTGTACCAACCCGATGAATTCAAGGATAACTGCGGTTTCGGCCTGATAGCCCACATGCAGGGCGAGCCCAGTCATACCCTTTTGCAAACGGCCATCGAGGCCCTGACCTGCATGACCCACCGCGGTGGGATCAACGCCGACGGCAAGACCGGTGACGGTTGCGGCTTGCTGATTCAAAAGCCCGACCAGTTCCTGCGCGCTGTCGCAAAAGAGCAATTTGCTGTCGACCTGCCCAAGCAGTACGCCGTGGGCATGGTGTTTTTCAACCAGGACCCGGTCAAGGCCGAAGCCGCTCGCGAGAACATGAACCGCGAGATCCTGGCCGCCGGCCTGCAACTTGTCGGCTGGCGCAAAGTGCCGATCGACACCAGCGTGCTCGGCCGCCTGGCCAATGAGCGCCTGCCGCAGATCGAACAAGTGTTCATCGCAGGCGAAGGCCTGAGCGACCAGGACATGGCGATCAAGCTGTTCACGTCGCGTCGTCGCTCGTCCGTGGCCAATGCCGCCGACGCCGACCACTACATCTGCAGCTTTTCCCACAAGACCATCATTTATAAAGGCCTGATGATGCCGGCGGACTTGACCGCCTTCTATCCAGACCTGAGCGATGAGCGCCTGCAAACCGCAATCTGCGTGTTCCACCAGCGCTTCTCCACCAACACCCTGCCGAAATGGCCGCTGGCCCAGCCATTCCGCTTCCTCGCCCACAATGGCGAGATCAACACCATCACCGGCAACCGCAACTGGGCCGTGGCCCGTCGCACCAAGTTCGCCAATGACCTGATGGACCTTGAAGAGCTCGGCCCGCTGGTCAACCGCGTGGGTTCCGACTCCTCCAGCATGGACAACATGCTCGAACTGATGGTCACCGGCGGCATCGACCTGTTCCGTGGCGTGCGCATGATCATTCCGCCAGCGTGGCAGAACGTCGAGACCATGGACCCGGACCTGCGTGCATTCTACGAGTACAACTCGATGCACATGGAGCCGTGGGACGGCCCGGCTGGCGTGGTCATGACCGACGGCCGCTACGCGGTGTGCCTGCTCGACCGTAACGGTCTGCGCCCGGCGCGTTGGGTCACCACCACCAACGGCTTTATCACCCTCGCGTCGGAAATCGGCGTGTGGAACTACAAGCCGGAAGACGTGATCGCCAAAGGCCGCGTAGGCCCTGGCCAGATCCTGGCCGTGGACACCGAGACCGGGCAGATCCTCGACACCGACGCCATCGACGACCGCTTGAAGTCGCGTCACCCGTACAAGCAATGGCTGCGCAAGAACGCCCTGCGCATCCAGGCGACCATGGAAGACAACGACCACGGCTCGGCTTTTTATGACGTCGACCAGCTCAAGCAGTACATGAAGATGTACCAGGTCACGTTCGAAGAGCGCGACCAGGTGCTGCGTCCGCTCGGCGAGCAAGGCTACGAGGCGGTCGGTTCCATGGGCGATGACACGCCAATGGCGGTGCTGTCCCAGCGCGTGCGCACGCCGTACGACTATTTCCGCCAGCAATTCGCCCAGGTGACCAACCCACCGATCGATCCGCTGCGCGAAGCCATCGTGATGTCCCTGGAAGTCTGCCTCGGTGCCGAGCGCAACATCTTCCAGGAATCGCCTGAGCACGCTTCCCGCGTGATCCTCAGCTCGCCGGTCGTTTCCCCGGCCAAGTGGCGCTCGCTGATGACCCTGGAGCGCCCGGGCTTCGACCGTCAGATCATCGACCTGAACTACGACGAGAGCCTCGGCCTTGAAGCCGCGGTGCGCAACGTCGCCGACCAGGCTGAAGAAGCCGTGCGTGCCGGTCGTACCCAGATTGTGCTGACTGACCGTCACATTGCCCCAGGCAAGCTGCCGATCCACGCCTCCCTGGCCACCGGCGCGGTGCACCACCGCCTGACCGAGAAAGGCCTGCGCTGCGACTCCAACATCCTCGTGGAAACCGCCACCGCTCGCGACCCGCATCACTTTGCGGTACTGATCGGCTTCGGCGCCTCGGCGGTGTACCCGTTCCTCGCGTACGAAGTGCTGGGTGACCTGATCCGTACCGGTGAAGTGCTGGGCGACCTCTATGAGGTGTTCAAGAACTACCGCAAGGGCATCACCAAGGGCCTGCTGAAGATCCTGTCGAAGATGGGCATCTCCACTGTCACCTCGTACCGTGGCGCCCAGCTGTTCGAAGCCATCGGCCTGTCCGAAGAAGTCTGCGAGCTGAGTTTCCGTGGCGTGCCAAGCCGTATCAAGGGTGCGCGTTTTGTCGACATCGAAGCCGAACAGAAAGCCCTGGCAGCCGAAGCCTGGAGTGCGCGCAAGCCGATCCAGCAAGGCGGCCTGCTCAAGTTCGTGCACGGTGGCGAATACCACGCGTACAACCCGGACGTAGTCAACACCCTGCAAGCCGCCGTGCAGCAGGGCGACTACGCCAAGTTCAAGGAATACACCGCGCTGGTGGACAACCGCCCGGTGTCGATGATCCGCGACCTGTTCAAGGTGAAGACCCTGGACACGCCGATGGACATCAGCGAAGTCGAGCCGCTGGAATCGATCCTCAAGCGCTTCGACTCCGCCGGTATCTCCCTGGGCGCCTTGTCGCCTGAGGCTCACGAAGCCCTGGCCGAAGCCATGAACCGCCTGGGTGCGCGTTCCAACTCCGGCGAAGGCGGTGAAGACCCGGCGCGCTACGGCACCATCAAGAGCTCGAAAATCAAGCAGGTCGCGACTGGCCGTTTCGGCGTGACCCCGGAATACCTGGTCAACGCCGAAGTGCTGCAGATCAAGGTGGCCCAGGGCGCCAAGCCCGGTGAAGGCGGCCAGCTGCCAGGCGGCAAGGTCAACGGTCTGATCGCCAAGCTGCGTTATGCAGTGCCGGGTGTGACGCTGATCTCGCCTCCACCGCACCACGACATCTACTCGATCGAAGACTTGTCGCAGCTGATTTTCGACCTGAAACAAGTCAACCCGCAGGCCCTGGTCTCGGTGAAACTGGTGGCAGAAGCCGGCGTAGGCACCATTGCCGCTGGCGTGGCCAAGGCCTATGCCGACCTGATCACCATCTCCGGCTACGACGGCGGCACCGGCGCTTCGCCGCTGACCTCGATCAAGTACGCCGGTGCACCGTGGGAACTCGGCCTGGCCGAAACCCACCAGACCCTGCGCGGCAACGACTTGCGCGGCAAGGTTCGGGTACAGACCGACGGCGGCCTGAAAACCGGCCTCGACGTGATCAAGGCCGCGATCCTCGGTGCCGAAAGCTTCGGCTTCGGTACTGCGCCGATGATCGCCCTTGGCTGCAAATACCTGCGCATCTGCCACCTGAACAACTGCGCCACCGGCGTCGCGACCCAGAACGAGAAGCTGCGCAAGGATCACTACATCGGTACCGTCGACATGGTGGTGAACTTCTTCACCTACGTCGCCGAAGAAACCCGTGAGTGGTTGGCCAAGCTGGGTGTGCGCTCCCTCGAAGAGCTGATCGGTCGTACCGACCTGCTGGACATCCTTGAAGGCCAGACCGCCAAGCAGAACCACTTGGACCTGACGCCGCTGTTGGGCAGCGACCACATCCCGGCGGACAAGCCACAATTCTGCCAGGTGGACCGCAACCCACCGTTCGACAAAGGCCTGCTGGCCGAGAAGATGGTCGAAATGGCTTCTTCCTCGATCAACGATGCCAGCGGTGGCGAATTCGCCCTGGATATCTGCAACTGCGACCGTTCGATTGGCGCCCGCATCTCCGGCGAAATCGCGCGCAAGCACGGCAACCAGGGCATGGCGAAAGCGCCGATCACTTTCCGCTTCAAAGGCACTGCGGGCCAGAGCTTTGGCGTGTGGAACGCCGGCGGGCTGCACATGTACCTGGAAGGCGACGCCAACGACTACGTGGGCAAGGGCATGACCGGCGGCAAGCTGGTGATCGTTCCGCCTAAAGGCAGCGTCTACAAGACTCAGGACAGTGCCATCATCGGCAACACCTGCTTGTACGGCGCCACCGGTGGCAAGCTGTTCGCCGCCGGTACCGCCGGTGAGCGTTTCGCCGTGCGTAACTCCGGTGCCCACACCGTGGTAGAAGGCACTGGTGATCACTGCTGCGAGTACATGACCGGGGGCTTTGTCGCGGTACTGGGCAAGACCGGTTACAACTTCGGCTCGGGCATGACCGGCGGTTTCGCCTACGTGCTTGACCAGGACAACACCTTCGTCGACAAGGTCAACCACGAGTTGGTCGAGATCCAGCGGATCAGCGGCGAAGCCATGGAGTCCTACCGGAACCACTTGCAGCACGTGCTGGACGAGTACGTCGAGGAGACCGGCAGCGAATGGGGCCGTAACCTCGCTGAAAACCTCGATGATTACCTGCGTCGTTTCTGGCTGGTCAAGCCCAAGGCTGCCAACCTGAAATCGTTGCTTTCCAGCATCCGTGCCAACCCGCAGTGATATGCGCCTGAAGAGTTTGATGAGGTTTTAACATGGCTGAACGTCTGAATAACGACTTCCAGTTCATCGATGTCGGGCGCAAAGATCCGAAGAAGAAACTGTTGCGTCAACGCAAGAAAGAGTTCGTGGAAATCTACGAACCCTTCAAACCCCAGCACTCGGCCGACCAGGCCCACCGTTGCCTGGGGTGTGGTAACCCGTATTGCGAATGGAAGTGCCCGGTGCACAACTTCATTCCCAACTGGCTCAAGTTGGTGGCCGAGGGCAACATCCTCGCCGCCGCCGAGCTGTCGCACCAGACCAACACCCTGCCGGAAGTCTGCGGCCGGGTGTGCCCGCAGGACCGTCTGTGCGAGGGTGCGTGCACCCTCAATGACGGCTTCGGCGCGGTGACCATCGGTTCGGTGGAGAAGTACATCACCGACACCGCGTTCGCCATGGGCTGGCGCCCGGACATGTCCAAGGTCAAGCCGACCGGCAAGCGCGTCGCGATCATCGGTGCCGGCCCTGCCGGCCTTGGCTGTGCCGACGTATTGGTGCGTGGCGGCGTGACCCCGGTGGTGTTCGACAAGAACCCGGAAATCGGCGGCCTGCTGACCTTCGGCATCCCCGAGTTCAAGCTGGAAAAAACCGTCCTGAGCAACCGTCGTGAAGTGTTCACCGGCATGGGTATCGAGTTCCGCCTCAATACCGAAATCGGCAAAGACATCACCATGGAGCAACTGCTCGAAGAATACGATGCGGTATTCATGGGCATGGGCACCTACACCTACATGAAGGGCGGTTTTGCCGGTGAGGACCTGCCGGGCGTGTACGACGCGCTCGACTTCCTGATCGCCAACGTCAACCGCAACCTGGGTTTTGAAAAGTCGCCGGAAGACTTCGTCGACATGAAAGGCAAGAAGGTCGTGGTGCTCGGCGGTGGTGACACCGCGATGGACTGCAACCGCACCTCGATCCGCCAGGGCGCCAAGTCGGTGACCTGTGCCTATCGTCGTGACGAAGCCAACATGCCCGGCTCGCGCAAGGAGGTGAAGAACGCCAAGGAAGAAGGCGTGAAATTCCTCTACAACCGCCAGCCGATCGCCATTGTCGGTGAAGACCGCGTGGAAGGTGTGAAGGTGGTCGAGACCCGTCTCGGCGAACCGGACGCCCGTGGCCGTCGCAGCCCCGAACCGATCCCGGGTTCCGAAGAGATCATCCCGGCCGACGCCGTGGTCATCGCCTTCGGCTTCCGCCCAAGCCCGGCGCCGTGGTTCGAGCAGTTCCAGATCCAGACCGACAGCCAGGGCCGTGTCGTGGCTCCGGAACAAGGCCAGTACAAGCACCAGACCAGCAACCCGAAAATCTTCGCAGGTGGCGATATGGTGCGCGGTTCTGACCTGGTGGTGACGGCGATCTTCGAAGGGCGTAATGCCGCCGAAGGGATCCTGGATTACCTGAACGTCTAATCTCGTTCAAGCTGAAATGCGGTCAAAAATGTGGGAGGGGCGGTGCGACGACTCGACGCACCGCCCCTCCCACATTTATTTTTGCAGCGCTTTCAAGCCCGCGACAAATTGACCCGATAGACAAAAGGCACGGCTCATACCGTGCCTTTTGCGTCTGGCTCTGAGAAAATGCCCGCACTTTTTTTGCGGATGCCGACATGACTGCCCTCAAGAACGACCGTTTCCTTCGTGCCCTGCTCAAGCAACCCGTGGACGTCACCCCTGTGTGGATGATGCGCCAGGCCGGTCGCTACCTGCCGGAATACCGCGCCAGTCGCGCCAACGCCGGCGATTTCATGAGCCTGTGCATGAACCCGGAGTTCGCCTGCGAAGTCACCATGCAGCCGCTGGACCGCTACCCACAACTGGACGCGGCCATCCTTTTTTCCGACATCCTCACCATTCCTGATGCCATGGGGCAGGGCCTGTACTTCGAAACCGGCGAAGGCCCGCGTTTCAAGAAAGTCGTCAGCACCCTGGCCGATATCGAAGCCCTGCCGATTCCAGACCCACACAAAGACCTCGGTTATGTGATGGACGCCGTTAGCACCATCCGCCGCGAGCTTAATGGCCGTGTGCCGCTGATCGGCTTCTCCGGCAGCCCCTGGACCCTGGCCACCTACATGGTCGAAGGCGGCTCGTCGAAAGACTTCCGCAAGACCAAGGCTATGCTCTACGACAACCCGCAAGCCATGCACTTGCTGCTGGACAAGCTGGCGCAGTCGGTCACGTCCTACCTCAACGGCCAGATCATGGCCGGCGCCCAGGCGGTGCAGATCTTCGACACCTGGGGTGGCAACCTCTCGGCGGCGGCGTACCAGGAGTTCTCCCTGGCCTACATGCGCAAGATCGTCAGCGGCCTGATCCGCGAACACGAAGGGCGCAAGGTACCGGTGATCCTGTTCACTAAAGGTGGCGGCCTGTGGCTGGAAAGCATTGCCGACGCCGGTGCTGACGCCCTGGGCCTGGACTGGACCTGCGACATTGGCGAAGCTCGCCGTCGCGTTGGTGGCCAGGTCGCGCTGCAAGGCAACATGGACCCGACCGTGCTGTACGCCAAGCCGGAAGCGATCCGCACCGAAGTCGGCCGCATACTGGCCAGCTACGGCAAAGGCACCGGGCATGTGTTCAACCTCGGTCATGGGATTACTCCGGAAGTGAACCCGGAGCACGCTGGCGCATTCCTGCGCGCGGTGCATGAGTTGTCAGCGCAGTATCACGAATAACACGCAAAACAAATGTGGGAGGGGGCTTGCCCCCTCCCACATCAAAGCCAGAGAAACTCAGGCCTTCGCTTGCCCCAACGGCGGCAACTTCGCCAACTTCAACGCCACCAGCAACGCGCCAATCAACAACGCCACGATAAACGCGCCGATCCCGTTCCACCCGGCGAAGTGCCAGAAGAACCCGCCTGCCGTTCCGGCAACACTCGACCCCACGTAGTAGCAGAACAGATACAGCGATGACGCCTGCCCCTTGGCCTTGACCGCGCGACGGCCGATCCAGCTGCTGGCCACCGAATGGGCGCCGAAGAAGCCGAAGGTGAAGATCAGCATGCCCGGCACCACCAGCCACAGCGGGCTGAACAGGGTCAGGGCCATGCCGGCGAGCATCAGCACGATGGTGCCCCACAGCACGCGACGGCGGCCGAGGCGGTCGGCGAGGGAGCCGATTTTCGCCGAGCTGTAGATGCCCGAGAGGTACACCAGCGACAGCAGGCCGACCACGGCCTGGCTGAGGTCATACGGATCGCCCAGCAGGCGATAGCCGATGTAGTTGAACATCGTCACGAACGCACCCATCAACAGGAAGGCTTCGAGGAACAGCCAGGGCAGGCCGGCGTCCTTGAAGTGCATGACAAAGCCGTCCACCAGGCTGCGCGGCTTGAGGCTGGTGGCGCGGAAGTTGCGCGATTCGGGGAGGATTTTCCAGAATACCGTGGCGGCGATCAGCGCCAGGGCACCGATGATCAGCATTGCGGTGTGCCAACTGACGAAGTCGATCAACACGCCGATGATCAGGCGCCCGCTCATGCCGCCGATGGCGTTGCCGCCGATGTACAGGCCCATGGCCAGGCCGATGTGCTGCGGGTGGATCTCTTCGCTCAGGTAGGTCATGGCCACGGCGGCCAGGCCGCTCAGTGACAGGCCCACCAGCGCGCGCATCAGAAGGATGCCTTCCCAGGTTGGCATCAGGCCGCTGGCGATGGTGGCCAGCGCGGCGCAGAACAGCGCGGAGACCATCACCGGCTTGCGCCCCAGCCGGTCGGAGATCGGCCCGGTGATCAGCAAGCCGAACGCCAGCATCGCCGTGGCCACCGACAGGATCAGGCTGCTTTGCGCCGCATTGATGGAAAATTCGAGGGACAGCGCCGGCATCATCGGCTGCACGCAATACAGCAGCGCAAAGGTGGCGAAACCGCCGGAGAACAGTGCCAGCACCGTGCGCATGAACATCGGCGTGCCTTTTTCGATGTACGCGTCATTGAGCTGGGCCACCACCTCATCCAAGGCAGTGGGCGGTACGTCTTGAGCGAGTGGAGCGACAGCAGCTTTCACGGGGACCTCGGGGAGGAAGAGCCTGCCGGGACCGGCAATGCAAAAAAGAATATAGCTCGCTAATGATTCTTTCCAATATATTGTTCGACCTGTTTGATAGCTTTAACGACCTAATGAGGTTTGCATGGAATTGCGTCACTTGCGGTACTTCATCGCCGTCGCCGAAGAACTGCATTTCGGCCGGGCCGCGCAGGTGCTGGGCATCTCGCAGCCGCCGTTGAGCCAGCAGATCCAGGCGCTGGAGCAAGAGGTCGGGGCACGCTTGTTTGAGCGGACCAATCGTCGGGTCGAGCTGAGCGAGGCCGGGCGGCTGTTCTTGCAAGAGGCGCGGTTGGTACTGGCGCAGGTCGACAAGGCGGCGGATGTGGCGCGTCGGGCGCAGTTGGGCGAACTGGGGGAGTTGAAGATTGGTTTCACTTCATCGGCACCCTTCAACTCCAGCATTCCCCAGGCGATCTTTGCGTTTCGCCAGGCGTTCCCGGCGGTGCACCTCAATCTTCAGGAAATGAGCAGCACCGAAGTGGCTGAGTCGCTGATGGATGAGTCAATCCAGGTGGGCCTGATGCGGCCGCTGCCGTTGCCGGATTCCTTGAGCGTGGTCGAGTTGATGCGCGAACCCTTGGTGGCGGTGTTGAACGCGGGGCATCCGTTGGTGCACGGCAGTGAACGTGGTTTGCACCTGGCGCAACTGGCGGACGAACCGTTTGTGTTTTTCCCGCGCACCTATGGCAGTGGTCTCTATGCGCAGTTGCTGAACCTGTGCCGTGACGCGGGTTTCAGCCCGCACTTCGCCCAGGAGGCGGGTGAGGCGATGACCATCATCGGCCTGGTTGCGGCGGGGCTGGGGGTATCGGTGCTGCCGGCGTCGTACCAGCGCATACGGATCGATGGGGTGGTGTATCGCACGCTGTTGGACCAGGAAGCGATGACGGCGGTGTGGCTGGTACAGCGCAGAGGTGTGCAGACACCGATGGCGAAGGCGTTTGTGGAGTTGTTGACGCGCAAGGCTGCCCAATAACCTCCGGCAAGCAAGTTGTTGTGGCGAGCGAGCTTTTTGTGGTGAGCGGGCTTGTCCCGCGCTGGAGTGCGAAGCGCTCCCAAGATCTTTGGGGCCGCTACGCAGCCCAGCGCGAGCAAGCTCGCTCACCACAACAGCCCGCTCGCCACAGGTACTGCGTTAGTCGTCAAATCGGCACTTTGCCACGGGTTGTCGGAAGGCTGTTTTCAGGCATACTGCCCCAAGTTCCCGAAAGGGGCTTGTGAGACTCTGAGGATCCTGGGCAACCAGCCATCGCAGAGCCAGGCAGGAAGCGGCGATGACAAGCCAACCTGTTTGTGAAGAGGGCGCCGAATGGCGCCCTTTGTCGTTTCTGGAGCAGCGCCGGCCTTAATTCTGTTTGGAGCTGCCCGTCTGCTCAAACAGCTGCGCCGCTGCCCCGGTCCCGTCCGCGCCGTTGTTGCGCAACCCCGCCATGATGTCGCGATCCAGCATGCTCACCCAGCGGTTGTAGTTGCGATGGATCTTGCCATCCTTGTAGCCCAGTTCGCGGCTATCGCGGTAGGTGATGGCGTAGCTGTTGCGGGTGTAGCGGATGTCGATGGCGGCGTAGTACTGGTTACGCACATTGATCTCGGCCTGCACCAGTTGCGGGCTCAGGCGTTGTACCGTCCATTCGCGCTTTTGCAGGGCGTTGACGATCACCATTTTCATTTTTTCTTCGCTGACCTGGGCGTTGGCCGGCAGGTCGTGCTGGGTGTTGAGGATCGGCTTGCTGGTGCAACCGGCGGTGACCAGCAGGGCCAGGGTGATCAAGGTGACGCGTAGCAAGGAAGACATTCCGTTTTCTCCAATCGATTAAAAAGTCAGGACCAGCGGCGGAAAATCAGCGAGGTGTTGACGCCGCCAAAGGCAAAGTTGTTGTTCATCACATAGTCGTGGTGCATCTCGCGGAACTCACCCTGCAGGTAATCCAGCTCGCCGCATTGCGGGTCTACCGAATCCAGGTTGAAGGTGTGCACGTACTGGTCGCGGTTCATCATCTCGATGCTGAACCACGACTCCAGCGCGCCACACGCGCCGAGGGTATGGCCGAGGAAACTCTTCTGCGAACTGATGGGCATGCGGCTGCCGAACAGGCTGCTGGTGGCCAGGGTTTCAGCGATGTCGCCTTGGTCCGTGGCAGTGCCATGCCCGTTCACGTAGCCGATCGCGGACGGCTCAAGCCCGGCATCTTCCAGGGCCAGCTCCATGGCGCGGCGCATGGTTTTCTGCTCCGGGCGGGTGGTGTGCTGGCCGTCGGCGTTGCTGCCGAAGCCGACGATCTCGGCATGGATATGCGCACCGCGCGCCAGGGCATGTTCGAGTTCCTCGAGTACCAGCATGCCGCCGCCTTCGCCTATCACCAGGCCATCGCGGCCGCTGTCATAGGGGCGTGGGCTGGTTTGCGGGGCGTCGTTTTTCAGGCTGGTGGCGTAGAGCGCGTCGAACACCATGGCTTCGGTGGGGCACAGCTCTTCGGCGCCGCCGGCGAGCATCAACGGCAGGCGGCCGAACTTGATTGCCTCGTAGGCATAGCCGATGCCCTGGCTGCCGCTGGTGCAGGCGCTGGAAGTGGGAATGAGTCGCCCGGTCAGGCCAAAGAAGATGCTGATATTCGCCGCCGTAGTGTGCGGCATCATGCGCACGTAGGAGTTGGCATTCAGCCCCTCGGCCACCGAGTTCAGCAGCATGTTGCCGAACGCCTTGATCTCGTCGGTGCTGCCGGTAGACGAGCCGCAGGCCACGCCCATGCGCCCGTCCTTGATGGATTCATCGCCGAGCAAACCGGCGTCCTGCAACGCCTGTTCCGCTGCCCACACCGCCAGGCGCGAAACCCGGCCCATGCTGCGCAATTGTTTGCGCGTCCAATGGGCGGGCACGACGAAGTCGTCGATCGGCCCGGCCAGGCGCGTGTTCAGTTCCGTAAAGCGGTCCCACTCGTCCATGCGCCGGATGCCGCTGCGGTTGGCGCGGAAGTTGGCCGAAATGGTTGCCCAATCGCTGCCCAGGGAGGTCATGCCGGCCATGCCGGTGACGACGACGCGCTTCATCAGCACAAACCTCCATTCACGGCCAGGACCTGGCGCGTGATATAGCCGGCTTCGGCCGACATCAGGAAGTTCACCGCACCAGCCACCTCTTCCGGCGTACCCATGCGCTGCGCCGGGATCATTTTCATCAGCTCTTCCACCGGCACGTTTTCATCCAGCATCGCCGTGTCGATCAAGCCGGGAGCGACGCAGTTGACGGTGATCTTGCGCTTGCCCAGCTCGATGGCCAGGGCCTTGGCCGCGCCAATCAGACCGGCTTTGGACGCGCTGTAGTTGACCTGGCCACGGTTACCGATCAAACCGGAAACCGACGTGATGCACACGATACGCCCAGCCGCGCGACGACGAATCATCGGCATCATCACCGGGTGCAGCACGTTGTAGAAACCGTCTAGGTTGGTGCGCATCACCACGTCCCAGTCATCTTCCGACAGGGCCGGGAACGCGCCGTCACGGGTCAGGCCGGCATTGAGCACCACGCCGTAATAGGCGCCGTGTTGCTCCACATCGGCCTCCAGAATTTGCTTGCACAGCGCACGATCCGCCACGTCGAACTGCAGCACCCGCGCCTTGCGGCCCAGGGCTTCAACCTCGGCCTGCACCGCATCGGCCTCGGCACGACCGCTGCGACAGTGCAGCACGAGGTCATGGCCGGCCTGGGCCAGGCGCAGTGCAATGGCGCGGCCGATGCCACGGCTGGAGCCGGTGACCAGTACGGATTCAGTCATGGCGTTACGTCCTTCGATTCATCTAAATAATTGGCCGCCTGGGGCGGTCGAAATACATTCAAGCGGGCGCTCGCCTGGATACCGTCAGCGGTCAGGTGGCATTCGAACACACCCATCCCATTGTCGTCTTCCAGTGAACGCAGGCCGTGGATGCTCAGCTCGGCGCCTGCCGGAAAGTGCTCCACGTTGCACTCGAACTTGCGCGTGCCAAGCAGGAAGCCCAGTGCCACCGCTTCGCCTTTCTGGCGCGCGTGGCAACCGGCGTAGGCGGCGACGCTCTGCGCCATCAATTCGATGCCGACCCAGGCCGGCAGGCTGCCGTCAGCGCGATTGAACAGGCCGCCTGGCTTGACCGTGGCGCGAGTGTGGATCTGCTCTTCATCGAACGACAGCACCTGGTCGATCAGGATCATGTCGCCCGCATGGGGCAGCAGTTCGGCGAGTGGCCAATCGATCATGGGGCCTCTCCAATAATCAGGCTGACATTGTTACCGCCGAAGGCAAACGAGTTGCTCATCAGGCAGCGTTTTTCCAGGGCCTCTGTGGCTTGCGCCCAGTGCAAGGCGGGCAGTGCCGGGTCGGCCTGGCCGTCCCAGACATGCGGTGGCACCCGGTGGTGGACCAGGCTCAACCAGCAGAACGCCGCTTCCAGCGCACCGGCAGCACCCAGGGTATGCCCGCTCATGGGTTTGGTCGATGAGCAAGGCACGCCGTGGGGGAACAGGCTGGCGACGGCCAGGCTTTCCATCGCATCGTTATGCTGGGTGGCGGTGCCGTGCAGGTTCAGGTAGCCGATCTGCTCGGGCTGCAATTTCGCGCTGGTCAGGGCCTTGCGCATCGCCTGCAACGCACCTTTGCCGGTGGGTTCGGGCGCGGAGATATGGTGTGCATCGCAACTGGCGCCGCTGCCCAGCAGGGCGATGGGTGCGGGCGCCTTGCTCATCAGGAACAGCACCGCTGCTTCGCCAATGTTGATGCCGTTGCGGTTCACCGAAAACGGATTGCAACGCTGGTTCGACACCGCTTCCAAGGCACTGAATCCGTTGAGCGTGAGCTTGCACAGGCTGTCGACGCCGCCGCAGATCACCGCGTCGCACATGCCCAGGTCCAGCAGGCGCTGGGCGCTCATCAGTGCGCGGGCGCTGGAGGTGCAGGCGGTGGAGATCACATAGGCCGGGCCGCTCAGTTGAAGCCAGTCGGCGAGGAAATTCGCCGGGGCGCTGAGTTCCTGCTGCTGGTAGTCGTAGTCGCCAGGGAACTGGTGTTCGCGCAGGTAATGGGCAATACCGCGACTGGCTTCATCAATACCCGAGGTGCTGGTGCCGAGCACGATGCCGACCCGCGATGCGCCGTAGATGCGGATCGCCTGGCGGATCTCGCCCTCGATCTGCAACGCTGCCTCCAGCAGCAACTGGTTATTGCGGCTGCTCTGCTGGCCCAACTCGGTGGGTATGGTTGCCAGCTCGCCGTGCACACCGGCCACCGGCAGCACACGTTCCGGGACCCAGCCGCTTTCGGCGCGCATGCCGGAGCAGTCACCGGCAAACAGGCGGCGGCTGACCTCGGCCTGGCCACGGCCGAGGGCGCAGATCACGCCGAGTGCGTTGAGGTAGGCGCTCATCGTGCCGTTCCTAGCGGCGTGATGCGGTAGCTCAAGGGCTGGCCGGTCATGTTCACGCTGAACACCTCGGACGACTGGTACACGATCTGCCAATGGCCCGGCAGCGTACGCGTCAAATCCATCGCCTGCGCGCTGGGGTACAGCGCACGCACGTCATCCGCCGAGGTCAGTGCAAACAACAGCGCGGCGAACAGCTCGCGTGCCTGGGGATTGGGCGGCAGCAAGCCATCGGCCTGCCACTCGCCATCGATCAACTTTTGCCGGGCCTGGGGGATGCCCAGCGGGTCCATCATCGACCAGCGAATGCCGCTGCCTTCGCGCTGGATCACCAGCAGCCAGTCCTGGCTCTGGCCGTCGGCCAGGCGTTGCACATGCAGTTGCAGCGGCAAGGCCAGGGCCGGGATTTTCGCGGGCAACGGCGCCTGGCTGGCGCAGGCCCCCAGCAGCAACAGGCAACCGATCAACAGCCAGCGCATCATGACGCGGTACTCGCCAAAGGCTTGCGTGCCACGCAGTTGACCAACGTTTCTTCGCGCTGGCCCACCGGCGGTGCCTTGCGCAGCCCCCAGCGTTCCAGCAGGCCGAAGTCACTGGCGCGGCTCCACCACAGGTATGGGTACGAAACGTTTTGCGGGCCAAACTCAAAGCCTTGTTCGCGGAGCATCTCCAGGTATTCTTCGGCGCTTTTCTGCACATGCATCGGGTGGCGGAACAGCCAGCGGATCACCCAGGTATCGATATAGGCTTCGGTGGACTCGGCAAACAGCAAGTAACCGCCCGGCTTGAGCACGCGGTAGAACTCCTTGAGTGCGCGATGCTGCTCAACCAGGTGATGGAAGGTCTGGTGGCAGAACAGGATGTCCACGCTGTCGTCCGGCACCTGCAGGGTGGCGCAGTCACTGCCGATCAGCTCGATGGCCAAGCCTTGGCGCGCCGCTTCTTCACGGCTCAGTTCCAGGCTGTGCGGGTCCGCATCCAGGCCGATCAGGCGCGCAGGGGCGAATACCTGCTGCAACAGCTTGAAGGATTTGCCCTGGCCGCAACCGGCGTCCAGCAGCACCGGTGCCTGGGGCAGCGGCTCGGTGAACAGGCCGCGCAGGTCATTGATCGCTACGCGCAACACATGGTGCTGCCAGGTGTGGCTGCGCAGGAACCAGAAGCCGAACCGGGTTTCCTCGACGTAGTTCTTACTCAAATACTGACTGCTCACGCGGCATCCCCTGCACAAATTTCCGACAACATCCGCAAGCGTCGCTTGGGCTCACTCACAAACGGGTTGCGCTCATCCCACGCATAGCCGGCGAGGATCGACGCGATCATCCGGCGAATCTCCGGCGAGCTGCCCGGATGGAAGATCACATCCTGGAACGTCCCGGCGTACCAGCCTTCGACGTAGCAACGGAAGGTATCGACACCGCGCTTCAACGGTTCGGCAAATTCGGTCTGCCAGTCGACGGTTTCGCCGTTGAGCTGACGATGCAGCACGCCGGCTGCCATGCTCGCCGAACGCATGGCGATGGTCACACCCGAAGAGAACACCGGGTCGAGGAATTCCGCTGCGTTACCCAGCAAAGCGAAGCCCGGACCGTGCAGGGCTTTGACGTTGGCCGCATAGCCGCCGATGGTCCGCGCCGGCGTATCCCAGACGGCGTTTTGCAGCACGCCGGACAGGCTCGGCGTTTCATCGATAAAGCCGCACAGGCAGGCGTCGAGGTCAGCATCGCGACCGTCAAAATGCGGCTTGGCGGCGACCACGCCCACCGAGCAGCGGCCGTTGCTGAACGGGATGGTCCAGAACCAGATATCACGCTGGGTCGGGTGTGTGGTCACCAGGATCTTGGTGCGGTCGAAGCCCGGGTGTTCGATGCGATCTTCGATGTGGGTGAACACCGCCTGGCGCACCGGAAAGTCCGACGGCAGATCCAGCTCCAGCAGGCGCGGCAATACCCGGCCGTAGCCGCTGGCATCGAGCACAAACTTAGCCTTGAGGTGGTACTCGCTGCCGTTCTCGCGGCGTACATGCAGGTAGCGCGACTCGCCCTTGAAGTCCACGCCGACGATGGTTTCGCCGTAGCGGATATCCACGCCTTGCTTGGCGGCCTGATCGGCCAGCAACTTGTCGAACTCGCCGCGCTGCACCTGGAAGGTGGTAGGTTTGCCGTTGCTGAAGGTGTCGCCGAAATCAAACGCGCTGTAGCGCTCGCCCCACGCAAATGCGGCGCCGGTCTTCACCTGGAAGCCCGCCGCCTGCACGGCGTCGAGCATGCCGGCTTCTTCGATAAAGTCGATGCAGTGCGACAGCAGGCTCTCGCCAATCGAGAACCGTGGGAAATGCTGGCGCTCGATGATCAATACATCATGCCCTTTGCGCTTTAACAGCGCGGCGGCGATGGCCCCGGATGGACCGGCACCGATCACCACCACCTGGCGACGTTCCATTTCAACTGTGGGCACGAGGGCTCCTTGCCACATTGGCGATAATCACATTCATAAGGCGTGCTTCTGTCGCCCGGCCCAGGGCGCCAGCATAAAGCTGAAGGCCAGGCCCAGGCTGACTGATAAGCCGAAATTGCTCACCGCTGGTGTACTGGACACCGCCAGCAGGCCAAACGACAACCAGGTCGTCAACGCTGCCAACAAGGTCCCCAAGAGACTGACCGCAGGACCGCCGATTTGCTCGCGCATCAGGATCGCGTAGTCGACGCTGATGGCCGTGACCAGCAGCAGGCCGAACAGGCTGAACAGCGTCAGCGGCTGGCCCAGCCAGCCGAGGCTGGCCAGGCTGCACAGCGCCGCCAGCAACGGCAGGGCGACGATACGCAAGGCACCGCCGAAGCCGAACGGCAGGATCAGCAGCAGCACGATCAATACGCAGGACATCAACTTCAATTCCGCGGCGCTGATCTGGGTGTCGGCAAACACTCGGTTCAAGTCGCCCAGGCGGTCGACTAACTGCACGCCGGGCAGATCCAGCGCTTGCACACGCAGCAGCGCGGGGTTGTTCAAGCCTTGCAGGCTGACCATCGCCGCCACGCCGCCGTCCGCCGGCCCGAGCCACAGCGTGCGCCAAGGTTCGGCCAGCGGGCCTTTCAGCGCGGCGTCGATGTCTTGTGTAGGCAGTGCTTGCAACTGGGTGACTTCGGCTTGCAGGGCACTGGCGGGTACGCCGAGGTCCAGCAGTGGTTGCCAGTGTTGCGGCAGTGCGTTCAGCGCATCGCGCACTTGTTGCTGTTCGGCGGGCAGGCTGACCAACTGATTGAGCGCCAGATAGCCCTGGAGCTTGTCCATGTTCACCAACTGATCAAGGCGTTGGCCCAGTGCGCGTTGACGCTCCAACAGTTGCTGCTGGTTATCTGCACGCACCAGGAAGAACTGGCTGGTAGGCTGGAAACCGGTGATGCGCGCCACGGCCTGGGCTTCTTGCAGCAATTGTGGCGGTGCGCCGATCCACTGGCGGATATCGTTCTTGCTGTTCAAGTGCCACAGGCCACCGACGCAAAACAGCAGCACCAGCGCCAGCAATGCCGGGCTCGGCACGCGCTTGAGCAACGACTCGCGCACCAGCCACAGGCATTGCGCGACGCGCAGCGGCCATTGCGCCGGGCGCAGTTCGACGCCCTTGAGCAGCGCTGGCAGCAGGCACACGGCGGACAGGTACGCACCGACCAGACCCGCCGCGGAGAAGACCGCAATCTGGGTCAGCGCCGGGAACGGCGTCCAGGCCAGCGCCAGGTAGCCGATGCAACTGGTGGCCAGGCTCAGGCTCAAGCCCGGCAAGGTGATGCGCAACGCCGGCCAACTGCGCCAGGGGCTCATGCTCCAGCTTTTCGACAGGTAATGCAGCGGGTAATCCACCGCCACGCCGATCAGGCTGGAGCCCAGCACCAAGGTCATCACATGCATATGGCCGAACAGCGCTACACAGGCCACCGCGCCAAACAGCATGCCCACCAGCACCGGCACAAAGGCCAGCAGCACGCGCCAGCGGCGGAAGGCGAGCAGCAGCAACAACAGGATGCCGACGGTCGCGCCGCCACCGACCCAGGTGATCTCCCGCGTGGCCTGCTGCTGACCATTGGCGGCGTACAACAAACCGCTGGCGGCGAGCAACTGCGCGCCTTGCTGACCGGCTTGCGCGCGGCTGGCCTGGAGCAGCTCCGCCACTTGCAGCGGCAGTTTCATGTCGAAGGCATTGCCGGTGGTGCGTGCCCGCAGCAGCACCCAGCTTTTGCCGTCGGCATCGGCGATCAGCGCACCGCTGCCGATATCCAACTGCACCGAACCGTGTTGCGGCTGGCTGTTCTGGATGCGTCCGGTCAGGCCCAGCCAGTCTTCCTGGCTCGGCACCAGGCTGAACCCGGTGAAAGGGTCGAACAGCGCCTGTACGCGTTGCTGGACAAACGCATCGGGATGCTCGATCAGTTGCTCGCGGTCCTTGGCCGACAGCATCGCCAGGCGGCCGCGCAGCAATTGCTCGCGCAGCGCCGGCAAGTCGGCTTGCAGGTTCCATTGCACCTTCTCAAACAGCCCGCTGGCCTGCCAGCGCTCGCCCAACTGTTGCGCCACGGCGACGGCTTGCTGGCGGTCGGCATGCCCCACCAGCACCAGCATTTCGCGGTTCAGCGGTTCTTGCATGCGTTGTTCGGCTTGCTGTTCCAGTGCATCCGGGGTGTTGCCCGGCACCAGTTCCATCAGGTTGGCCGACAGCGGCGCGCCGTGACGCCATTGCCAGCCGGCCAGGGCCAGCACGGCCGCCAGCAGGATCAGGAACAGGCGCGGCAGCAGGCGCTCACTGGGCAAAGTCGTGTTGCTCCGCGTCGCTCAAGGGCTGGGCTGCGGTGCTGTCCTGCATGCGCAGCACGGTGCTGTCGCCCTGGGTTTCCAGCAGCTCGATTTTTTGCACCAACTCGCCACCGTCGATATTGATCTGGGTGAAGACTTGTTTTAACAGCAGCGAGCGTGGGATCAACGTCAGCTTCCAGTCGTTGGCTTCGCCTTTCAATTGCAGTTCGAAGTCTCGCTGCAAACCACTGCTGTCGCCCTGCAGTACGGCGAGGAACAGCCGATTTTGCTCGGCACCGGCGCTCTTGTTCGGCAGCAGTTGCCAGCCATTGGCATCGCGACGGGCAATGCCCTGGGCGCTGATGCGGTAGTCCTGTTGTAGTGGGGTTTTCAGCAGCCACAGCAGGCCATGGTCCTTGGCGAGCACGAAGGTGCCTTTGCTGACCAATGGCTGGGGCAGGGCGCGCAGGTGTTTTTCCTGGGTAAAGTTGCCGTGGATCACCGAGGGTTTGGCCAGTTGGTCGCTGAGTTGCTGCAAATCGAAAGCGTGGGCACTGAAACTCAGGAACAACCCGATCAAAAATGTGGGAGCGGGCTTGCCCGCGATGAGCCTGAGGGCGCTGCGTAGTGTCCGGCGGATCGCGTTATCGTTGAAGTCCATCGGGGGCAAGCCCCCTCCCACATGGGATTTCATTTCAGGGCCCTTTCGACGGCGTCGGTGAAGACTTTGGGGGAGGCCAACTGCATCTCGCGGCTGGCAATCTCAACTGCCACCTGCACGGTGCTGGCGCGGGTCAAACGCTCGCCGCTGGCCAAATCGGTGATCAGGTAATTGACCTTCAAGCGGTTCTCCCACTCCACCAGGCTGGCGCGTACGTTGATGGTCTGGCCGAACACGGCGCCGCGCACGTAGCGCAGTTGCAGGTCGATCACCGGCCAGGCGTAGCCCGATTCGAGCATCGCCGTGTAGTTGTGGCCGAGCTTGTCCAGCAACGCGCAACGCGCCACTTCCAGGTACTTCACGTAATGCCCGTGCCACACGACGTTCATGGTGTCGACGTCAAAAAACGGCACGAGGATTTCAGTGTCGCAATGCAATACGCCCTGGCTACGCATGCAGCCTCCAATGTTGTTCGGCGATGCGTTGCAGGCACAGGCGCAGTTCGCCTTCCAGGGCGCGGTCTTCGATGACCGGTGGGAAGTCCTTGGCCAGCTCTTCATGCATCGCCGCCAAGGCGGGTGGCAGCGGCCGTGCATCCTCGGCCTGGGCCCGCAGCCACACGCCCTGGTTTGCGGCGAGCAGGGTTGCGGCGGCGACTTGTTCGGTCAGCTCCAGCACGCGGATCGCATCGCGGGCGGCGATGGTGCCCATGCTGACCTTGTCCTGGTTGTGGCACTCGGTGGAGCGCGAGAACACGCTGGCGGGCATGGTGTTTTTCAGGGCTTCGGCGGTCCAGGCGCTGGTGCCGATCTGCACCGCCTTGAAGCCGTGGTTGATCATGGCGCGATCAGCCGGCGCGCCGGACAGGTTGCTCGGCAGGCCGTGGTTGTAACGCACGTCCACCAGCAGCGCGAGCTGGCGGTCGAGCAGGTCAGCGACGTTGGCCACCAGGGTCTTGAGGCTGTCCATGGCGAAGGCAATGTGCCCGCCGTAGAAGTGCCCGCCGTGCAGCACGCGTTCTTCTTCGGCGTCGATGATCGGGTTGTCGTTGGCGCTGTTCAGCTCGATCTCGATGAACGAGCGCAGCCAGTTCAGGCTGTCGGCCAGCACACCGAGGACGTGGGGTGCGCAACGCAGCGAGTAGCGGTCTTGCAGGCGATGCAGCGGCGCGGTGGGCGCATCGATGGCCAGGTCCTTGCGCAGCCAGGCGGCGACTTGCATCTGCCCCGGGTGCGGCTTGGCGGCGAACAGGCGCTCGTCGAAGTGTTCCGGGTTGCCTTGCAGCGCCACTACGTTCAGCGCGGTGATGCGCGTGGCCAGTTGCAGCAGATAGTCGGCGCGGGCAAAGGCCAGGCACGCCAGGCCGCTCATCACGGCGGTGCCGTTCATCAGCGCCAGGGCTTCCTTGGGGCGCAGCACCAGCGGGTCCCAGCCCAGTTCGCGGTGCACGTCGGCGGCCTGGCGGCGCTCGCCACGGAACATCACTTCGCGTTCACCGGACAGGGTTGCGGCCACGTAGGACAGCGGCGTCAGGTCGCCGCTGGCGCCGACCGAGCCTTCTTCCGGGATCAGCGGCAGCACGTCGTGTTCGAGGAACGCGTGCAGGCGCTCCAGCAACTCCACGCGCACACCGGACACGCCGTGGCACAGCGACTGCAAACGTGCGGCCAGCACCGCTCGGGTGGCCTGGGCGTCGAGCAGCTTGCCCAGGCCGCAACCGTGGAAGGTATACAGATGACGCGGCAGCGCCTCGACGTGCTGCAAGGGCACGGCCACCACGCACGAATCGCCGTAGCCGGTGGTCACGCCGTAGATCACGCCTTCCTTGTCCAGCAGCGAGTCGAGGAACTGCGCGCCCTTGGCGATGCGCTGGCGATAGGCGGCGTCATCCTGCAACTGCGTAGGCGCCTGACGGTTGGCCAGGGCCAGCACGTCTTCGATGCGCAAAGGGCGTTCGCCAAAGGTTACCGGCTCAAGATGCGTGGTCATCGGTCTTCCAGAAAGGGTAAAAGTTGAACCATTGTTGGGGCGCTTCCAGGCAGAACTGGCCCAGGCGTGCGGCGTAGCGCGCGGTCCACAGGGCTATGACCTGCTCGCGGGTGGTGCGTTTCCATTCGATCAGCGGCGTAAACGGCTCGATGCTCAGGCGATAGCGGCTGCCGTGCTTGAGGCACATCAACAGGTTCACCGGGCATTTGAGCAGGCCGGCCAGCAGCCACGGGCCTTGGGGGAAGGCGGCGTCGTGGCCGAGGAAATCCACGCGTACCGTGCGCCCGCCATGCAGCGGCACGCGGTCGCCGGCGATTGCCAGCCACTCGCCATCGTCCAGGCGCTGGCTGAGCAGCAGCATGGTGGCCGGGTCCAGCTCGCTGACCTGGATCAGGCGCAAGTGCGTCGCCCCGGCCTCGCCCAACAGGCGGTTGAATTGTTCGGCGTGCTTGGTGTGCACCAGCACGTTCATGGTGACCTGTTCACCGATCTCGGCCAGCGCGCGGCACACTTCGAGGTTGCCCAGGTGCGCGCCCACCAGCATCTGCCCGCGCTCACTGCGCAGTTGCCCGCGCAATTGCGCCGGGTCGTTGATTTCGATCTGCTCCAGACGCAGCTTGCCGTTCCACACGTCGAGCTTGTCGAGCAAGGCGTCGGCAAAGGCCATGAACTGGCCGAAGACTTTCCAGTGGCTGGGGCGCAGTTCGTCACGCCCGCTCCAGTCGGCCAGGCGCTGCTGGTACTGCCAGGCGCTCTGGCGCGCGGTCCGGCCGAACAGGAAGAAGTACAGGACGATGCCGTACAGCACCGGGCTCAGCAGTCGACGACCAAGGACCTTGGCGGCGAAGGCGGTGAGTTTCATCAGCCAATAGCTGCCGCGTTCCTCGCGGTCGGCCCAGTGTTTGCTGCTGTCGCTCATGCCTGCCACCGTCGCCACAGGATCATCGGTGCGCGGATCAGCATGCCGAAGAACAACCGGGTGTGCATGGCCGAGATGCGTACGTTGTCGCGGAACAGGCGGAAGTGCGACAGTCCATCGGCCGGGTAATGCACCTGGGTCGGCAGCCAGCGCATCGGCTGGTTGCGCCAGGCCAGGCGCACCAGGATGTCGGAGTCGAAGTCCATGCGCGTGCCGATGTAGGCCGAGTTCATCAGCGCCAGCACCGGTGCCAGCGGGTACACGCGAAAGCCGCACATCGAGTCGCGGATCTGCAACGACAGGGTGTTGATCCACACCCACACGTGGGTCAGGTAGCGCGCATACAAACGGCCCTTGGGCACGCTGTCGTCGTATTCCGGGTAGCCGCAGATGATTGCATCGGGGTGCCGGCGCGAGGTGTCGATAAAGGTCTCGACTTCGCGCAGGTCGTGCTGGCCGTCGGCGTCGACTTGCAGGGCATGGCTGAAACCCAGGCGTGCGGCTTCGCGGAAGCCGGCCATCACTGCGCCGCCTTTGCCCTGGTTGTTGGGCAGGGTCAGCAGGGTGACGTTTTCCAGGGTCGCCAATTGCGCCAGTACCGCCGCGCACGCCGGGCTGCTGCCGTCGTCCACCAACAGGCAGGGCAGGCCGCTGTCCAGCAGGCTGCGCACCACGGCCGGCACGGCGGCTTCGTGGTTGTAAACCGGGATCAGGGCGCAGGGGTTATGCATGGCTCACCCAGCTGGCTGATAAACAACCTGTGGCGAGCGGGCTTGCCCCGCGTTGGGCTGCGAAGCAGCCCCAAAACCTATGCTGGAGTTCTGTCTGATACAACTCGGTTACCTTACTGGGGCTGCTTCGCAGCCCAACGCGGGGCAAGCCCGCTCGCCACAAGAGCCTATGCATGGTCGGCTTCCAACTGGATCCGGCCGCTGGAGCAGGCCGCAACACCATTGCGATAGGCGAAATACAACTTGCCGCGCTGCGCATCAAAGCGCAGGTGCAGTTCGATCGCATCGCCTGGGCGCACCAGTTGCTGAAACTTGAGCACTTCCATACCCGCAAAACTCGCTGGCAAATCGAGCAGTTGCTGGCCCAGGTTGAACGCCCACTCGACCTGCACCACGCCCGGCAGCACCGGCGTGACCGGGAAGTGGCCGCTGAAGTACGCCAGGTCCGGCGGGACGCTCAGTTGCACGGTCCATTCGCCGTTGGCTTCGACGCGCTCCAAGACTTCCGGTGCCTTGGGCCGGGGTGCCAGCAGCAGTGCCTCGATGTCGGCCTGAGGCAGTTTGCCCTGGCTGTTCAGCGGTAGCTGTCTCAGTAGCCGCCAACGACGCGGCAGCGCCAGGGCTTCGCAGTGCTGGCTGAGGTGTTGGCGCAAGGTTTGGGTGACGGTTCGGCGGCCTTGATTGCGCAACGCATGCAGGCCTTCAGCGCTCAACACCACCAGCGCACCGAGTGAAGCGCGATTTTCCTGGACTACGCCCAGACGGGTTTCGGCGACCCACGGGTGGGCCATCAGCGCGTGTTCCAGCATGGGCAGGGAGATGCGTTTTTCTTCCAGCTTGACGATGCGATCCAGGCGGCCAAGCAGCTCGAAACGGCCATCGGCATGGATGCGTGCGGCGTCGGCGGTTTGTTCGACATGCCCCTCAGGCAGGTATGGCGATGCAATGCGCAGGGCGCCGTCGGCATCCTGGCTCAGTTGCACGTCCGCAAACGGCTGCCAAGGCTGTGCGCCTTGGCGCCAGGCGATGCCGCCGGTTTCCGAGCTGCCGAGAATCTCGGTCGGCCACTGCTGCAAGCGGTCGTACAGGCTGCCGGCGGCGTCCACCGGCAATGCGCCGCCGGACGAAAACACCCGCGACACCTGGCTCAGCGCCGGCCAGTCGAGGTTATCGCCCATGCGCTTGAGCAGTGCCGGGCTGGCAACCCAGGCAAAGTGCGCGTGCTCGCGGCTGGCGCGCTGCATGTCTTCAGGGAATGCCAGTTGCCTGCGCACAAAGGTACGGCCGGCGCACAGCGGCCAGAGTACGCGGAACAGCAAACCGTAGATGTGTTGGGTGGCGACGCTGCCGATGATGCAGGCGTCCTTGAGGTCCTGGCCCCACAGGGTTTCCAGGGCCTCGACCTCGTTGGCCAGTTGGCGCAGGGTCTTGTCGATGCGCTTGGGTTCGCCGCTGGAGCCGGAGGTGCACAGGCTCAGGTGGCAAGTGTCCAGGTCAAGTGCGGCAGCGCTCAGTGGCGCCGCATACAGCGACTCAAGGTCAACCGCTTCGGTCAGCCAGGCATCGACGACCTCATCCCAGCGTTGGCGGGTCTGAGGTTGCAGGTCGGCGGGCAGCAGTACGCTGACCCCGGCCCGCCAGGCACCCAGCAGGGCAATCGCCAGCAGGCCCGCGTCTTCCAGGTACACGGCCAGGCGCTGGATACCACGCGCTTGCAGGCCTGCGGCCAGGCTCAGGGAGTCTGCCCACAGCTGGGCGTGATTCATGGCAGGTTCGGTGGTGACCGGACGCTGTTTCAGCGGCTCAAGCAACAGATGCTCAAGTTTCAACCCATTCATACGCGGCCTCGAACCCTTTGTCGTACCAACCATTCCACGGCAAACAACAGCCCCATCAGCCCGTAGGCGATCAGGCCGTTGTACAACGTCCACCAGCTCAGCGGCGCCCACAGGGTGAGGGCGGCGGCGAGCAGGCCATTACACAGAAAAAATACACTCCACACCACGGTGACCTGGCGGGTATACACGATGGCGTGGGGCGGCAACACCGGGTCGGTCATGCGCGCCAGGCGCTCGACCATCGGCGGGCCATATTTGAGGCTCAGGCCGAACAACGCCAACATGAACCCACTGACCAGGCTCGGGTACCAGCGCAGCAAGTGCGGGTTGTCGAACCAGGCCAGCAACAGGCAGAACACAATCACCGCCAGCGCCATCCAGCGGCTGCCAGGGCGTCGTGCACCGGTCAGCGCGCGCAGCAGCCACAGGCCACCCAGCAACAGGCCGAACTGCCACGGTGCGAAGTGTTCGGTGCCGTAATACACCGCGAAGGGGTACAGCAGCCCCGCCAGCAACAGGCCAAGGCCGATCAGCCGGCTCATGCGGCAGGCGTGACCAGACGGTACACCGCCTCAACCACGTCGTTCACGGTGCGCACAGCCTTGAATTCCTCGGCGGCGATCTTCTTGCCGGTCTGGCGCTTGATATGGTCGATCAAGTCGACGGCGTCGATGCTGTCGATTTCCAGGTCCTGGTACAGGTTGGCGTCGAGGGTGACGCGTTCCGGCGGCAGTTCAAACAGTTCCACCAAGGCATCGCGCAGGGTGTTGAAAATATCGTCACGAGTTTGCATGGTCCGGTCTCAAGCTGCCTGTCTGGCCGTGACGAACGCCGCAAGGCTGGCCACGTTGGTGAAGTGATTGCGGGTGTCCTTGGCATCGGCATCGATCTTGATGCCGTACTTTTTCTGGATCGCCAGGCCCAGTTCCAGGGCGTCTACCGAATCCAGGCCGAGGCCTTCGCCGAACAGGGTCTGCTCGCTGCCGATGTCGTCGACGCTGATGTCTTCCAGGCCCAGGGCCTCGATGATCAGCGCCTTTATGTCGTGCTCAAGGCGGTGTTGGTCGCTCATCTTCGGCGAGCTCCTTAATAAAATAGTGATGCAGGTAATCGTTGAGCTTGCGTGAGGCCTGGGGCGCTGGCCCCAGTGTTGCGAACGCCTGTGGTTCTATATCGGCACCCACCCGCAAACTGAAGTGCACGCGGCATTTCGGGATGCGATACCAGGGTTCGGCCTTGGTCAGCGTGGTCGGGCTGACCTTGATCACCACGGGGGTGATGATTGTCGCACCCCGCAGTGCAATGGCGGCACCGCCGCGATGAAAGGCAGGCGCGGCGCCGGGTGTGGTGCGGGTGCCCTCGGGAAAGATGATCAGGGTCTGGCCGCTGCGCAGGGCGTCTGCGGCAGCATCGAGCATCTCGGCACTGCCGTCGTTGCTGATATAACCGGCGTCGCGCACCGGGCCACGGGTGAACGGGTTCTGCCACAGGCTCTGCTTGACTACGCAGTTGGCCTGGCGCACCAGGCCGATCAGGAACACCACGTCGATCAGCGACGGGTGGTTGGCGATGATCATCTGGCCAGGGCGGCCGAGCTTGTCGGCGCCTTCGACGCTGTAGGTCAGCACGCCGGCGCGTTGCATCAGGCGGATAAAGAACCAGAACAGCCAACTGATCGTGTGGCGCGCGCGGCTGCGGTGTCTTGCAGCGCTGCCTGGCAGGCAACTGAGCAACGGAAACACCAGCAAACGCAGGCACAGCCCGCCGAAGCCGAATAGCGCAAAGCTGGCGGCGGTGGCGAACAGGCGCCAGTAATAGGCGTCTCGTGGTTTGTCATTCAGGGCTTGCGTTGCCAGTTCCATACGCGGTTCTTCCAGGCATGTTGGCAGGCGACCTGTTCAGCGAGCAGGGTGCGCAGCAGGTTCAGGGCGTGGGGCCACTGGGTTTGAGTGTGTTGGACAGTGCCGCTGTTCAGTTCCAACTGCCACTCGTCGCCCGGCGTCAGCAGCAGACCGAGGGCGTAGGGGAAGGGTACGTCAACGATCCAGCTGGCATAGGCTTCGGGCGGCTGCTCCTCGGTAATCACCAGTAAAACCGCTGGCGCGCCCTCGTTGAGCAGCGCGGCGGCTTCGAGCATGCCGTGCTCCAGGCCATCGCCGGCGGCGGCGAGGGCGGTCATTTCGCTGGTTTCATTGCGCAGGATCGACCAAAGGCCAATTACCGCGTTGTGCACCGACAGGCTGAACTGGGTCGGCGACAGCGGCTGCTCGCTGGCCAGGTCGCTGAGGATGTCGAGGGTGCGCGGGGTCTCGCCATGCCGGGAAATAAACACCAGCGGCAGGTCCTGCAGGCCTTCGGCCAACGGCCAACCCACGCTGAACGCCATGCGTGCCAGCCTGCTCAGGCGGCGGCGCTGCATGGCCGGCAGGAACGAGACGTCAGGGGCTGCATCACTTGCGGGCAGCAACGCCGGCGCCTGACACCAGGCGCGCCAGTCGTCCACGCTATCGAGCCCGGGGGCCCAGGCGCGCCATTGGGCGATGTTGAAAGTGATCACTGAGAAGTTATCCCGCCCCTGCGGGCTTCCATGTGCGGCTGTTGGCCCCGAATACCGGGACAGGGAACAATAGCCGAATGGCGCGCATTATCCCGGTGCCGTGGGGTTCTAGCAAACTTTGGTAAAGATTTGTGCACGGTCGATTACAAAATAGTGGAAAGAATTTACAGATTGTCCTTTACCCAGGGGCTGGCTGGATTGTCGGACCGTTCTTTTTAATCTGTGGGCTGTGTATGACAGTCATCGCGCCAATGGCATGGTGATGCAGCAGTGCATGGATGAACGAGGTAGCTAACAGGCGCTTTTGCCCTCTACACTCGGACATTCATTGATACACGGAGGTTTTTCCATGCGGCGTGTGGTGTTCAATCAAAAAGGCGGCGTTGGCAAGTCCAGCATCGCCTGCAACCTGGCGGCAGTCAGCGCCAGCGAAGGTTATCGAACCCTGTTGGTGGACCTCGATGCGCAAGCCAACTCAACCCAATACCTCACTGGGTTGACCGGCGACGATATACCCATGGGCATTGCCGAATTCTTCAAGCAAACCCTGTCTTCCGGGCCGTTTTCGAAGAAAAACCGGGTGGATATCTACGAGACGCCCTTCGACAACCTGCACGTGATCACCGCAACCGCAGAACTGGCGGACCTGCAGCCCAAGCTCGAAGCCAAGCACAAGATCAACAAGCTGCGAAAGCTGCTGGATGAGCTGAGCGAAGATTACGACCGGATTTACCTGGATACGCCTCCAGCACTGAATTTTTATGCGGTTTCGGCGCTGATTGCCGCTGATCGCGTGTTGATCCCCTTCGATTGCGACAGCTTCTCGCGCCAGGCGTTGTATGGCCTGCTGGCTGAAATCGAAGAGCTGAAGGAAGACCACAACGAAGGGTTGGAAGTGGAAGGCATCGTGGTCAACCAGTTCCAGGCCCGGGCGAGCCTGCCGCAGCAGATGCTGGATGAGCTGATTGCAGAAGGCTTGCCGGTATTGCCGGTGTACCTGGCCAGTTCCGTGCGCATGCGCGAGTCGCACCAGGAGAGCAAGCCGCTGATCCACCTGGACCCACGGCACAAGCTGACGCAGCAGTTTGTAGAGTTGCATAACCTGCTGGAAAACGCGTAACGAAGATTCAATGTGGGAGGAGGCTTGCCCCCGATGACGGAGAGCCGGTCGACACCTATGTGACTGATACACCGCTATCGGGGGCAAGCCCCCTCCCACATTGGCCGGCGACGCTTTTGAAATTTAGGTTAGATGCCTTGGCTACGTAACCAGCTCATCAACTGCGGCAACGCAAACGCCCCACTCTGGCGCGCCACTTCGCGGCCGTTCTTGAACAGAATCAAACTGGGGATCGAGCGAATCCCCAACTGCGCCGCCAACTGCTGATTGGCCTCGCTGTCCAGCTTGGCCAAGCGGCACTTGCCCTCCAACTGCCCGGCCGCCTGCTCGAACACCGGCGCAAACGACTTACACGGCCCACACCAGTCGGCCCATACATCCACCAGCAACGGCAGGTCGCCTTTGATCTGGCTGGCGTAGTCGCCTTGTTTCAGCTCAAACGGCTTGTTCAACAAAACCGGCTGCTTGCAGCGCCCGCACTTTGGCGCATCACCCAGGCGTTCACCGGGGATGCGGTTGAGGCCGTTGCAGTGAGGGCAGGGGATGACGAGGGGTTCGGACATTGAGGGCTCCTAGAATGTGGTCGATGGATCCTACTTGGAGCCAGGGCCGGTATTTATCAAGACAGCAGCATCATTGTGGCGAGCGGGCTTGCCCCGCGTTGGGCTGCGTAGCAGCCCCCAAGATGGTTGTGCGATTTCGGGTGACTAATCAGGGCCGCTTCGCGCCCCAACGCGGGGCAAGCCCGCTCGCCACAATGGAGGGCATCGTTCTTACGATCTTAGGAAGAACAACTAATCTCCAAATGCTTCCCCCAATCCGGCGGCCGCTGTGCGTATTGCTCCATCCCCGCCTGCTCCTCAAACGGCCTGGAAAGCACTTCATGCAGCCGTCGCACCTCGCTGTAATCCCCAGATTCGGCGGCAACGATGGCGTTCTGCGCCAGGTAGTTGCGCAAGATATACAGCGGGTTCACCGCATGCATCCGCGCTCGGCGCTGTTCTTCGCTGTATTCCCCATCCCGCTCAACGCGCGCCTTGTACTGCTCGGCCCAGGCATCAAACCCGGCCAGGTCGACAAAGTCATCGCGCAACCGTGCCACGGCCAACGCCGCCGACTCATCCCCCAGGCGGCGGAAGAACAGCGTGTAATCCACGCCGCTGTTCTGCATCAGCTTCAACAACCGCTCGACCAGCTGCTGGTCATCGTCTTCGGCGGTGGTCAGCCCCAGGCGGCGGCGCATCAGGTCCAGGTAGTTCGCCTGGTACAGCGGCAGATACAGCCCCAGTGCTTCCTTCAACGCATCGACGCTGATAAACGGTGTCAGCGCCTGGGCCAGTGCACTCAAGTTCCACTGCCCGATCGGCACCTGATTACTGAAGGAATAGCGCCCTTCGTGGTCCGAGTGGTTGCAGATGAAGTGCGCGTCAAAGTCGTCCAGGAACGCAAACGGCCCGAAGTCGAAGGTGATGCCCAGGATCGACATGTTGTCGGTGTTCATCACCCCATGGCAAAAACCGTAGGCCTGCCATTTGGCGATCAGCTCGGCGTTGCGCTCGACGATTTGGCGGAACATCGCCAGGTACGGCTCGGGCTGTTCGCGGCACTCGGGGTAGTGCAGGTTCAATACGTGTTCGGCCAGTTGCGCCTGCTGCTCGGGCTTCTTGGTGTAGTAGAAATACTCGAAATGCCCGAAGCGGATATGGCTGGGCGCCATGCGCAACACCATCGCGCCGCGTTCCTGTTTTTCGCGCCACACCGGGGTGTCGGAACCGATCACGCACAGCGCGCGGCTGCTGGGGATGCCCAGCGCGTGCAGTGCTTCGGACGCCAGAAACTCGCGGATCGACGAGCGCAACACCGCGCGGCCATCACCCATGCGTGAGTAAGGCGTCATGCCGGCGCCCTTGAGGTGCAGGTCCCAATGCTCACCTGCCTGGTTGTACACCTCGCCCAGCAGCAACCCACGGCCATCGCCCAGTTGCGGGGTGTAACCGCCGAACTGATGCCCGGAATAGACCATCGCCCGCGGCTCTGCCTCGGCCCACAGTTTGTGCCCTCCGAACAGTTCGGCGAACACCGGTGTTTCGGCAACGGCGGGGTCCAGGTCGAGCAGGGCCATGGCGGCCTCGCTCGCCACGACCAGGCGCGGTACGTCGAGGGGCTCGGGCAATACGTGAGTTGAGAACGCATCGCCCAGGCGTGCGAAGCGATTGTCGAAGGTCAGTTCGTCGAGGGCTTTCACCGGCCATCTCCAGCAGAATGTCCGAGCATTCTGCTGGGGATAGCGCGGTTAGTCGAGTTTGCTCGGCGGTGGTTCCTGCACGCCGCCGTCGTTGGCGGGCTTGGCCGGGGTGTCGACTTCCACCAGTTTGTATTCCTGGCCGTGGAGGTTCTTGAGATAGACCTCCATCTGGCGGAACGAGATGTTGATGTGCTCTTTCTTGAACTCGCGATTGATAAAGCGGTTCACTTCGTCGATCACCGGGTTGCGGTCGCCCAGGTCGCGCACGTGCATGCGCAGTTCATGGTCGAGGGTGCTTTCGCCGAAGTTGAGGAAGTACACATGGGGTTCCGGCTCCTTGAGCACCCGTGGGTTGTCGCGGGCGGCCTTGAGCAGCAATTCCTTCACGCGATCCAGGTCGGAGCCGTAGTCCACGCCCAGTTTCAACGTGACACGGGTGATGGTGTCGGTCAGCGACCAGTTGATCAGTTGCCCGGTAATGAAGGTCTTGTTCGGGACAATGATGTCCTTGCGGTCAAAGTCGGTGATCGTGGTGGCGCGGATGCGGATCTTGCTCACCGTGCCCGACAGGTTGCCGATGGTGATGGTGTCGCCGATGCGCACCGGGCGTTCGAACAGGATCATGATGCCGGAGATGAAGTTGGCGAAGATCTCCTGCATACCAAAGCCCAAGCCCACCGACAGCGCCGCCACCAGCCATTGCAACTTGTCCCAGCTCACGCCGAGGGTCGACAGGGTGGAGACGAAACCGACGCCGGCAATTACATAGGACAGCAGCGTGGTGGTCGCGTAGGCGCTGCCCTGGGCCAGGTCCAGTTTGGACAGCACCAATACTTCGAGCAAACCCGGCAAGTTGCGCGCGAGCGCGAAGGTAATGCCGATGATGATCAGCGCGCCGAGCAAGTCGCCGATGCTGATGGGCACCATGCTGATATTGGCCCCGGTGCCGCTGGTGTATTCGTACAGCGTGACGTTATCCAGGTAGGAAAATACCGAGATCAGGTCCGACCACACCCAATACAGCGCGGCGATAAAGCCGCCGAGCAAGGCCAGGCGAATCAGGCGCATGGATTGCTCGTTGACCTGCTCGATGTCCAGGGTCGGTTCTTCGATCACCGCTTCGCCGTCACCGGCTTCCTTGGCGGCCTGGCGTTTGGCCAGGGCGCGCGCATAGGCCAGGCGCCGGGCGGCGACGCCCAGGCCACGGACGAAGGTGGCTTCGATCACCAGCCAGAACATCAGCAGGTACAGGGTGTTGATCAGTCGGTCGCTGAGCTTGAGTGCGGTGTAGTAGTAGCCGAAGCACACAGCGATGAACAGCGCGATGGGCAACGCAGTGAACAGCAGGCCCACGGCTTTGCGGAACAGCGAGGCTTTTTCATGGGTCGGGCTGTGCAACAGCAGGCGGCCCAGCAGCCAGGCCATCAGCGCGTAGCAGGTCAGCACCACGCCGATGCCCAACACATCGTCAGCCAACGCCGCCGGTTGGTGCTCGGCAATTGCCACCACGGCCACCAGGGCCAGTACCACCAGCCCGAGTTTGCGCACCCAGCCTTGCAGGAATTCGACCTGGGGTTTTTCCCAGCGGAAGTGCAGTTCAGCCACGCCACCCGGCGCCAGGATGCGATAGGCGGTGTAGAACACCAGCCAGGCCTGGGCGATCTGCAGCAGGGCCGAACCGAGGTTGGCGTTTTGCCCACGGGCGTCGATTTGCAGCGCGTAGCCGCACAGCGCCAGGCCGAGGGACACCGGCATTGCCAGCAGGATGTTGATCAGGATGGCCTGGGGCGTGTGCCACTGGCTGTCGCGCTTGAAGTGGCCGATGTCCAGGTGCACCTTGCTCAAGCGTTGATACAGATTTTTACGCCGCCACAGCAACGCGCCGATCAACAGCAGCAACGGCAGGAACAGCAACGGGCGCTGGGTCAGGCCGTCATACAGCTCGCTGACGCTGGAGGCCCAGGGCAGGGTGGCAACTTGCTTGCTCAGGTGCGCGGGAACGGTTTCCAGCCATTCGGTATCCAGCGGCTTGTTGCTGGGAATCCAGAACATCTGCTCATCCAGCGTGGCTCGCAGGGTGGTGGCGGTGCTGAGCAGTTGTTTCTGGTTCAGTTGCAGGGTGATGGATTCGTTGAGCAGCGCGCTCAGTTCACGGCTCAGGCGCTCCAGCAGGTCGCTGCGGGTGATCGCCAGTTCCAGCAGGGTGCGGCGCAGTTGCGGGGTGACGTCTTCCGGCGCCTGGTTGGCCAGCAGGTTATCCACATAGGCGCTGGGCGAGCTGATCAGCTCGCGCTGTTGGTTGACCTCGAACTGGTACAGGCGAATGTTGGCGATGTCGTCCGCCAGGTCGCGGTCCACGGTGAGGCGCGGCAGGGCCTGCTTTTGCTTGTAGAGGATCTTCGACAGCAGCAGGCTGCCCTTGAGCACGTTGATCTGCTCGTCCAGGGCCGAGTCGCTCTGGGTCACGGTGTCCAGTTGCTGCTTGGTCTGCAAGTTCTTCTGGGTCAGGTCGTTGAGGCGGTCGGTACTTTTGAGCAGGTAGTCGGACAGCTTCAGGTTCGCCGCGCTTTCCGTGGCCAGCAGGCTGCTGCCACCGGCCTTTTGCGCTTCGATGGACTGCTGGGTCACGGTCTGCTGGGACTGGGCCAGGCGTTTCTGGTTGATCAGGGTTTGCAGGTCCTGGATCTCTTGTTCCAGGCGCGCGGTCTTTTCCATCACCAGATCGTGCTGGCTGTTGCCCAGGTCTTGCAGTTGGCTGTTGCCGGCCAGTTCCTGGCGGCGCAGGGGGATCAGCGCATTGAGCGCCGCGAGTTCAGCGTTGAGCTGGTTACGCTGGTCGGCGCTGAGGGTCTTGCCGTTGTCTTTGCCGGCCTTGAGCGTCGAATTGATCTGCAGGATGCGCGTCTGGCTGTTGCTGATTTCGGTCTGGGCGCGCTCAGGACGGGTCTGGGCGGCGATGGACAGGCTGTTGGCGTCCGCCAGTTCCTTTTGCAGGTCGCCTTGCTGGGTGCTGCGCTGCACCAGCAATTGCTCAAGCTGCGGCACCGGCAGGCTGGCGTAGCGCTGGGCGACCGGGATGACTTTGGTGGCCTTGAGCCGGGCCAGTTCGCGCTGGTTGTCGGCGGTCTCGCGCGGGGCGTCTTCCAGTTGGCGCTTGAGGTCGACCAGGCGCTGCTCGTAATCCTGCTTGTTGCCCAGGTATGTCAGGGTCTGCTGCAGGATGGTCTGCAACGCCTTCATGTCGGCGTCGGGCAGCTTGCGGTCGGGCAGCTTGTCCAGGGTTTGCTGGATAGACTCGGCGCTGGGCGGGTCGGCGGCGTGGACGACGCTGACACACAGGGTCAGGCTCAGCAGGGCAGTGGCGAGAAGAGTGCGCAAGGTTGGCATAGAGACCGGTCGTGCAAGGTGAAGAATCGGGGGCGTCGTCGCCCCGCAGTTTAGAGGAAGAGTCCGGGGCCCGGGCGACTTCCTTCGGGGAATCTGACGCCCACTTTGCCGATCTTGTTCCCGTCCATGACCGCGACGGTCCAGATGGTGTTGTTCCACTCCACCTGGTCGCCGACGATGGGCGCGCCCCCGACTTTCTGGGTGATGAAGCTGCTCAGCGGCATGTCCGGGTCGATACCCTCCAGCTTCAGGCCGTACAGGGCCGACACTGCGCCCAATTGGGCGTCGCCTTCCAGCACGAAGTCGCCGAAGAAGCGCAAATCCAGACCGCGTTGCGGCGCCTGGCTGAACAGTTTGCCTAGGGCCGGCAGGTTGTGTTCGTGGCCGATCACGCAGAGTAAATCGCCGACTTCCAGCACGGTACTACCCGACGGATGGAGCAGTTGCTGGCCACGGAACAGCGCGGCAATCCGCGTGCCTTCGGGCATTTTCAGCTCGCGCAGGGCGGCGCCGATGCACCATTTTTCCGCGCCCAGGCGGTATACGAACAGCTCCCACTCGCTGGTGACGTGCACTTCCAGGGCTGCACGGGAAATCGGCGCCGGGTCCGGCGGGACGGTGACCTTGAGCAGCTTGGCCACCCACGGCAGGCTCGTGCCCTGCACCAGCAGCGACACCAGTACGATAAAGAACGCCAGGTTGAAATACAGCTGCGCATGGGGCAGGCCGGCCATCAGCGGGAACACCGCCAGAATGATCGGTACCGCACCGCGCAAACCCACCCAGGCGATAAAGGCTTTTTCGCGACCATGGAACGCCTTGAAGGGCAGCAGGCCGACCATCACCGACAGCGGCCGCGCAAACAGGATCATCCACAGCGCCAGGCCCAGGGCCGGCAGGGCAATCGGCAACAAGTCATGAGGCGTGACCAGCAGGCCCAGCACCAGGAACATGCCGATCTGCGCCAGCCAGGCCATGCCATCGAGCATATGCAAAATGCCATGACGGCTGCGCACCGGGCGGTTGCCGATCACCAGGCCGCACAGGTACACGGCGAGGAATCCGCTGCCGTGCAGGGCGTTGGTCACGGCAAATACGAACAGGCCGCCGGCGATCACCAGGATCGGATACAGGCCGGTGGCCAGATTGATGCGGTTGACCATTTGCAGCATCAACCAGCCGCCGCCCAGGCCGACGATGCCACCGATGCCGAATTCGCGCACCAGGTGGGTCAGCAGGCTCCAGTGCAGGCCGGTCTGGCCGCTGGCGAGCATGTCGATCAGGGTGACGGTGAGGAACACTGCCATCGGGTCGTTGCTGCCAGATTCGATTTCCAGGCTGGCGGTGACCCGTTCGTTCAGGCCTTTGCCGCCGAGCAGCGAGAACACCGCTGCGGCGTCCGTGGAGCCGACAATCGCGCCAATCAGCAGGCCTTGGATGATATTGAGATCAAACAGCCAGGCCGCCGCCATGCCGGTGAGGCCGGTGGTAATCAACACCCCCACCGTGGCCAGCGACAACGCCGGCCAGAGTGCCACGCGGAAACTCGCCACCCGTGTGCGCAAACCGCCATCGAGCAGGATTACGGCCAAGGCGAGGTTGCCCACCAGGTAGGCGGTTGGGTAGTTATCGAAGATGATGCCGCCGCCATCGACGCCGGCGACCATGCCCACGGCCAGGATGATCACCAGGATCGGGATCCCCAGGCGGGACGAAAGAGAACTCACCAGAATGCTCGCACTTACCAGCAACGCGCCGATCAGGAACAGGCTGTTGATGGTCGTCGCATTCAAAGGCAGTACTCCATGGGCAAACAAGACGGGGCGCAAACTGACCATGCAGTCTGCGTGCCAGCGATTCTAACCTGTTGAATTGCTGCGCTGTCAAAAAGCTTTTAAAGACAGGCGTAGATCTAAATGTGGCAGGGGGCTTGCCCCCGATGGCGGCCTGTCAGCCAACTTATCTGTAGCTGAACCATCGCAACCGGGGGCAAGCCTCCTCCCACATTATTTGAATCAGGTGTGTCAGTTAGAGGCGGAAGCGGCCGACCATGCCGTTCAAGTCCACCGCCAGGCGCGACAGCTCGCTGCTCGCCGCACTGGTCTGGCTGGCGCCGGTGGCCGACTGCACCGACAAATCGCGGATGTTCACCAGGTTGCGGTCCACTTCTCGCGCCACTTGCGCCTGCTCTTCCGCCGCGCTGGCGATCACCAGGTTGCGCTCGTTGATCTCCACAATCGCGGTGTTGATGGTATCCAGCGACATCCCGGCACCTTTGGCGATGTTCAGCGTCGATTCGGCGCGTTCGGTGCTGTTGCGCATCGAATCCACCGCGTGCTCGGTGCCGGCCTGGATACTGCCGATCATCCGCTCGATTTCGCTGGTCGACTGTTGGGTGCGATGGGCCAATGCCCGCACTTCATCGGCCACTACAGCAAAACCGCGACCGGCCTCACCGGCGCGCGCCGCTTCAATCGCCGCGTTCAGCGCCAGCAGGTTGGTCTGGTCAGCCAGGCCACGGATCACGTCGAGCACCTTGCCGATATCGCGGGACTCATTGGCCAGGTCGCCAATCAGGGTCGCGGTGGCTTGCACGTCACCGCTCATGCGTTCGATGGCGCTGACGGTTTCCTGTACCAGGTCACGGCCATCACCGGCGGAAGTGGTGGCGTTGCGCGACGCTTCGGAGGTGCTCACCGCATTGCGGGCCACTTCTTCGACGGCGCTGGTCATCTCATTCACCGCCGTGGCGGCTTGTTCGATTTCGTTGTTTTGCTGGGTCAGGCCACGGGCGCTTTCGTCGGTGACCGCGTTCAACTCTTCGGCGGCCGAGGCCAACTGGGTGGCGGAGCCGGCGATGCGTTGCAGTGTGTCACGCAGTTTGTCCTGCATCTTGGCCATGGCCGCCAGCAGGCGCCCGGCTTCGTCGTTGCCGTCGACCTTGATCGGGCGGGTCAGGTTGCCTTCGGCCACTTCTTCCGCGGCTTCCAACGCCTGGGAAATGGGTAGGGTGATGCTGCGGGTCAGCAGCCAGGCGAACAACAGGGTCAGCAGGGTGGCGACCGCCAACAGGCTTACCACCAAGTTGAAGGCCATGTCGTATTGGTCCTCGGCTTCCTTATTGGTCTCCAGGGCCATCTTGTTGTTGAGGTCCAGCAGGCGCGTGAGCACGGCGTTGACCTGTTCGGAGTTGCTCAGCAGTTCGGTGTTGAGCAGGCTGCGCAATTCTTCCACCTGGTTGGCCCGCGACAGGCTCTTCATGCGCTCTTCAATCTGGTGGTACTGGCCGAGCAGGCGAACGTATTCGTCGTAGGTCGAGCGTTCTTCAGGGCTTTCGATGAGTTTTTCGTAGATGCCCTGGGCGGTGCGGATCTGCTGGTTGCGCAGTTCGAAGGCTTCCAGGGTCTTTTGCTGCACGTCCGGCTCGCGGTTGGTCAGCAGGCGGTACGACAGCACCCGCAGCCGCAGGGTCAGTTGGGTGAACTCATCCAGGGCGCGAATGCTAGGCACGCTGGACAGGGTGATGTCTTCGGTGGCGCCGCGGATCTTGCTCATCTGGTTCAGCGCGAACACACCGAGAAACAACATCAGCGCACCAATAAACGCGAAGCCGAGGAAGGCCCTCGGAGCGATATTCATATTACGAAGCGACATGCGGGAATCCTGGGGGAGAGCGCGATCCATGCGGCCATGAAACGGAGTGTCCCTCTCTATCGGTCGTACGACTAAAGTCTAAAGGGCGCTGTGCGTTTTTGTCGCACCTGACGAGGGGTTTGCTCGATTCAGGAACCAGATCGGGTAAATGCAGTCACTAAGGCTCGAAAGTGCGGCCCGGCCCTTAAAAATCGGGCTGCGCGCCGGGGATAACCCTGGCATCCGAGGTGAATTTTCTTTATCGTCACCGCCCTTTGAAAAAGCCCGAGAAATCAAAATGTTAGAAGCATCCCTCAGCCAATTGGAACAACTGGTCAGTGACCTCGTACAGCAGAATCAGGACCTGCTGGGCAGCAACGAATCCCTCAAGGCCGAACTGGCCCGCGCCAAGGATGATAACGACAGCCTGCAACTGAGCCTGATGGAACAGGAAGAGAAGCACGGTGCCACTGCCGCGCGTATCCAGGCGCTGGTTGAGCGTGTGAGTGCAGGGCCTGTCAGCGCATGAGTGAAGGGATAAAGGTCGTTTCGATTCTCGGAGAGGATTACTCGATCAAGGCCCCGCCTGGGGAAGATAAAACCCTGATGCACGCCGTGACCCTGCTCAAGGCTTCCCTGGCCACCACCAAGAAAAAGTACCCGACCCTGATCGGTGACAAATTACTGGTGCTGGCGGCTCTGAACCTGTGCGCCGAGCAGATCGAAATGCAGCAGGCTCACCAGCAGGAACTCGACCGTTACCAAGAGCAAGTCAGCGCCACGGTCGATGTGATTTCCAAGGCGATCGGAACGCCTTAGAACCACTCATCCTGCATCCCGAGGCACGTATCATCGCGTGCCTCCAGAATCGCCAGTTCATGATGGCAGCCCGGTACTTCCCAGGTCAGGAAGTACCGGGCGGCCTGGAGCTTGCCTTTATAGAAGGCCACATCGGCCGCGTTGCCCTTGGCCAAGCCTTCTTCGGCACGAATGGCCTGTTCCAGCCAGCGCCAGCCAATCACCGTATGCCCGAACACCTTCAAGTACAGCGCCGAATTCGCCAGGCTGCTGTTGACCTTGCCCTGGGCGAGATCCGTCAGCAGGCCGATGGTCACGCTTTGCAGGCGGTTTACCAACTGCTCCAACGGTTCCCTTAGCGCAGTGAGGCTTGGGTATTGCTGCGCACGGGCGCCGGTTTCGGCGATCAGCCGGATGAGTTGCTTCAAGCCCGCGCCGCCATTCTGTGCCAGCTTGCGTCCGAGCAAATCCAGGGACTGAATGCCATGGGTGCCTTCATGGATCGGGTTCAGGCGGTTATCGCGGTAGTACTGCTCCACCGGGTATTCACGGGTGTAGCCGTGGCCGCCGAGAATCTGGATCGCCAGTTCGTTGGCCTTGAGGCAGAACTCCGACGGCCAGGATTTGACGATGGGGGTCAGCAGGTCCAGCAGTTCGTGGGCCTGTTTGCGCGCGTCTTCGGTTTCCAGGGTGGTGGTGTCGTCGAACAGGCGTGCGGCGTAGAGGCCCAGGTCGAAGGCGCCTTCCACGTAGGACTTTTGCGTCAGCAGCATGCGCTTGATGTCGGCGTGCTGGATGATCGAGACCGGTGCAGTCGTGGGATCCTTGCTGTCCGGCAGGCGACCTTGAGGGCGCTCGCGGGCGTACTCCAGGGAATAGAGGTAACCGGCGTAACCGAGCATCACCGCCCCCATGCCGACGCCAATACGCGCCTCGTTCATCATCTGGAACATGCAACTCAATCCCTGGTGCGGTTTGCCCACCAGATAGCCGACACAGTTGCCGTTATCGCCGAAATTCAACGCCGTGGAGGTGGTACCGCGCCAGCCCATCTTGTGGAACAGCCCGGCAAGCAACACATCGTTGCGCTCGCCCAGGCTGCCATCGTCGTTGACCAGGAACTTGGGCACGATAAACAGCGAAATGCCCTTCACTCCCGCGGGCGCGTCCGGCAGCTTGGCCAGCACCATGTGCACGATGTTTTCTGACAGCGGGTGGTCGCCGCCGGAGATGAAGATTTTGTTGCCCTTGAGTCGATAGGTACCGTCAGCCGCTGGCTCTGCGCGGGTACGAATATCCGACAGCGATGAGCCGGCGTGGGGTTCGGTGAGTGCCATGGTGCCGAAGAAACGGCCATCGATCATCGGTTGCAAAAAGCGTTGCTTCTGATCGTCGGTGCCAAAGCTTTCGATCAGGTTGGCGGCACCCATGGTCAGGAACGGGTAGGAGGTGGACGCCGCGTTCGCCGATTGGAAGTGCGCGAAACAGGCTTGTGAAAGCAGTGTGGGCAGTTGCATGCCACCGGCGTCGAAACTGCGTGCGGCGTTGAGGAAGCCCGCTTCGAGGAACGCATCCACCGCCGGTTTGACCTCCGGAATCAGGATGGCATTGCCGTCTTCGTAGCGCGGTTCGTTCTCGTCGTTCTTGCGGTTGTGGGGGGCGAAGTATTTTTCCGCAATGCTGCGGGCGGTGCTGATGGCCGCATCGAAGGTTTCGCGATTGTGCTCGGCAAACCGCTCGCGCTGGGTCAGGCCCTCGGCATCGAGGACTTCATACAGCTCGAAAGCCAGATTACGGGAACTGAGCAGCGTCTCGGACATGGCGGATTACCTATGGAGGAGTTTGCCTGAGTCTAAGTGCGCGAATAGAGGCTGGATAGCAAGATTGATTTGGGTGATGCACAGGCAAATGTGGGAGGGGGCTTGCCCCCGGTGGCGATGTGTCAGTCACCAAGTGCATTGGCCGATCCGCCGCTATCGGGAGCAAGCCCCCTCCCACATTTTTTACCGCATTTCGTCAGGCAGTTAGCCGATGGTCATCAGGCTGGCGTTACCGCCCGCCGCAGCAGTGTTAACACTCAACGCCCGTTCGATCACCAACCGCTCCAGCGCAATCGCCGTCTCGCCCTGCGACAAACCATGCACCCCGACAATCGCGCCACCACGCTGCGCCACTTGCTGGCACACCGCACGCAACTGGTCGGAATCGCCGTGGTGCAGAACTGCGTCGAATACCACTTCGTCCTTGGTCCAGTCAGCCACGCGCTTGATCTTCGCCTGAATCTCCTTCGGCAGGCGTGGGAACAAGGCCTTGGTCTGGTCGGTTTCCGGCCATACCGCCGAACCACCTACGGCCAGCACTGCCGCCAGTTGCGTCAACAGATCAGCTTCCACGTCCGCCAGGCACAGTACGTGCTCGCGGGGCAGGATGGCGTAGCTGTTGCGCTCGCCGGTCGGGCCGGCCAGTTGGCGGGTGATACCGCTTTGCGATTGCGCGGCGAACTGGCGGCACAAGGCGCTCAGGTCGCTGGACTGATTGCTGTCGGCCCAGGTTTTGAGGGCGGTCAGCGGTTGGCTCATGGCATCGCGCAAACGAACATCCGGTGCGGCCAGTGCGTCGCCGCGTACGAAGGATTGCTCGATGGCATCCGTAGGACGGGTCGACAGCAGGCGGTACAGGTACAGCGGGCCGCCGGCTTTCGGGCCAGTGCCCGACAGGCCTTCGCCGCCGAACGGTTGCACGCCAACCACGGCGCCGACGATGTTGCGGTTCACATAGACGTTACCGGCATGGACGTTGTCGATCACCTTGGCGATGGTCTCGTCGATGCGGGTGTGCACGCCCAGGGTCAGGCCATAGCCGGAAGCGTTGATCTGGCCGATGAGCTGGTCGATCTCTTTGCGCTTGTAGCGCACCACGTGCAGCACCGGACCAAAGATCTCGCGTTGCAGTTCGTCGAAGCTTTCCAGCTCGATCAGGGTTGGCATCACGAAGGTGCCGCGCTTGATCTCTTCACCATCGGCAATCGCCACTTGGTACACATTGCGGCCTTTGTCGCGCATGGCCTGGATGTGTTTCTCGATGCCGGCCTTGGCTTCGGCGTCGATCACCGGGCCGATATCCACCGACAGACGCTCCGGGTTGCCCAGGCGGCATTCCGCCATGGCCCCCTTGAGCATTTCGATCACGCGGTCTGCCGAATCTTCCTGCAGGCACAGTACACGCAGGGCCGAGCAACGCTGGCCGGCGCTGTCGAAGGCCGACGAAACCACGTCGATCACGACTTGTTCGGTCAGTGCCGAGGAGTCGACGATCATCGCGTTCTGGCCGCCGGTTTCGGCGATCAGCGGGATCGGACGGCCCTGGGCATCCAGGCGTCCGGCGACGTTGCGTTGCAGCAGGCGCGCCACTTCGGTGGAGCCGGTGAACATCACGCCTTTGACGCGATCATCACCCACCAGGCGGGCACCGACGGTTTCACCCTGGCCTGGCAGCAGTTGCAGCACGCCTTGCGGAATGCCGGCTTCCAGCAAGATGCGCACAGCTTGTGCAGCGACCAGCGGGGTTTGCTCGGCGGGCTTGGCCAGCACCGGGTTACCAGCGGCGAGCGCGGCGGCGACCTGACCGCTGAAAATCGCCAACGGGAAGTTCCACGGGCTGATGCAGACCACCGGGCCCAGTGGACGGTGGGCGTCATTGGTGAAGTCGTTGCGTGCCTGCACCGCGTAGTAGCGCAGGAAGTCCACGGCTTCACGCACTTCGGCGATGGCGTTGGCGAAGGTCTTGCCGGCCTCGCGGGCCAGCAGGCCCATCAGTGGCTGGATCTCGCCTTCCATCAGGTCGGCGGCGCGCTCCAGGATGGCGGCGCGCTCGGCGGGCGGGGTGGCCTGCCAGATCGGACCGGCACTGATGGCGCACTGGATCGCGTTGTCGACGTCTTCGACAGTGGCTTCTTGCACATGACCGACTACATCACGCAGGTCGGACGGGTTCAGCACCGGCGCCGCCGCTTGCTCGCTGGAGGTGCAACCGAGCATTGGCGCGGCTTTCCAGTTGTTGTGAGCGGTGGCCAGCAGCGCGCAGGACAGCGATGCCAGGCGATGTTCGTTGGCCAGGTCGATACCGGCCGAGTTGGCGCGGTCGCTGCCGTACAGGTCGCGCGGCAATGGAATACGCGGGTGCGGCAGGCCGAAGCCGCCTTCCAGCGTGGCCATTTGCTCGATGCTGGCCACTGGATCGGCCACCAGCTCCTGGATCGAGATGGATTGGTCGGCGATGCGGTTGACGAACGAGGTGTTCGCGCCGTTTTCCAGCAGGCGACGGACCAGGTAGGCCAGCAGCGTTTCATGGGTGCCGACCGGTGCATACACACGGCACGGGCGGTTCAGCTTGCCATCGGCAACCTTGCCCACCACCTGCTCGTACAGCGGTTCACCCATGCCGTGCAGGCACTGGAACTCGTACTGGCCGGGGTAATAGTTCTGACCGGCGATATGGTAGATGGCCGACAGTGTGTGGGCGTTGTGCGTGGCGAACTGCGGGTAGATGACTTCCGGCACCGACAGCAGTTTGCGTGCGCAGGCAATGTAGGAAACGTCGGTGTACACCTTGCGGGTGTACACCGGGTAGCCTTCCAGGCCTTCGACCTGGGCGCGCTTGATTTCGCTGTCCCAGTACGCGCCTTTTACCAGGCGGATCATCAGGCGGTGGCGGCTGCGGCGGGCCAGGTCGATGACGTAGTCGATCACATACGGGCAACGCTTCTGGTAGGCCTGGATCACGAAGCCGATGCCGTTCCAGCCGGTCAGTTGTGGCTCGAAGCACAGGCGCTCGAGCAGGTCCAGGGACAGCTCCAGGCGGTCGGCTTCTTCGGCGTCGATGTTCAAACCGATGTCGTATTGCTTGGCCAGCAGGGTCAGGGACAGCAGGCGCGGGTACAGCTCGTCCATCACGCGCTCATACTGCGCACGGCTGTAGCGCGGGTGCAGCGCCGACAGCTTGATGGAAATGCCCGGGCCTTCATAAATCCCACGGCCGTGGGAGGCTTTGCCGATGGAGTGAATGGCTTGTTCGTACGAGGCCAGGTACTTCTGCGCATCGTGTTCCGTGAGTGCGGCTTCACCGAGCATGTCGTAGGAATAGCGGAAGCCCTTGGCTTCGAACTTGCTCGCGTTGGCCAGGGCTTCGGCGATGGTTTCGCCGGTGACGAACTGCTCGCCCATCAGGCGCATGGCCATGTCGACGCCCTTGCGGATCATCGGCTCGCCGCTCTTGCCGATGATGCGGCTCAGGGACGAGGTCAGGCCCGCTTCATTGTGGGTGGCGACCAGTTTGCCGGTCAGCAGCAGGCCCCAGGTCGCAGCATTGACGAACAGCGACGGGCTGTTGCCCAGGTGCGGCTGCCAGTTGCCGGTGCTGATCTTGTCGCGGATCAGCGCGTCGCGGGTGCCCTTGTCCGGGATGCGCAGCAGCGCTTCGGCCAGGCACATCAGCGCCACGCCTTCCTGGGACGACAGGGAAAACTCTTGCAGCAGGCCCTGAACAATCCCGGCACGGCCGCCGGCACTCTTCTGGTTACGCAGTTTTTCGGCAATCGAGGCGGCCAGCTTGTTGGTGGCTTCGGCCATTGGCGCCGGCAGGCGGGCCTGTTCGATCAGCATCGGCACCACTTCCGGCTCGGGGCGACGGTAAGCAGCAGTGATCGACGCGCGCAGCACGGATTGCGGCAGGATGCTTTCGGCGAATTCAAGGAAGCACTGGTGGGCGTGGTCGGTCTGGACCTCGCCAGCGTCGTCAGCGTCCTTGCTGCTCAAACCATTGAGTTCGGTCAGGGTTGCACCACCCTCCAGCTTCTCCAGGTAATTGAAAATTGCCTGCTTGATCAGCCAGTGCGGCGTGCGATCAATGGAGGTCGCGGCGGCCTTGAGGCGCTCGCGGGTTGGGTCGTCAAGTTTGACCCCAAGGGTGGTCGTAGCCATTTTCTTATCCTCATGGGTGCCACTACCGAGTGGCATCAGCTGGCGGCAAGATTAGCTTTGCGCATGCAGAGGTGCAACCGGGTGCAACCCATTTTCTTCATGATTTTTTCGATCGTGGTCGGGAAAAAATTCGGCCTTCGACGGAATCCGCTTCGCCTTGGTGCATTTGCTTCTGAGATCGGCTGTTCTTGCTCCGAAAAGGAGCAAAAACCGGGTGTTTTGCGCATTTCACATCAAGGTGCAACTTATTCTCGCGAAACTGGTTGCACCTTATTTGCTTTGTTGAATAGCATTCGCGCCCAAGGTGCAACCACCTCTGAGGTTCGGTTCATCGGCTGGCGGCTTTCCTGGGGAAACGTCAGTCATAAATGCGCGGCACGCAGCTACGTCTACCTACTTCCAGTGGGTGGTCGTCTGACAGACCGCCGCTACATAAAAACAAAGCCAGGGCGTCACTCTTATGAGCGTTAGTAATCCAACCCTGATCACGTTCGTGATCTACATCGCAGCAATGGTGCTGATCGGCTTCATGGCCTATCGCTCCACCAACAACCTTTCCGATTACATCCTGGGCGGTCGCAGCCTCGGTAGCGTGGTGACTGCCTTGTCGGCTGGCGCTTCCGACATGAGCGGCTGGTTGCTGATGGGCCTGCCGGGCGCGATCTACATGTCCGGCCTGTCGGAAAGCTGGATCGCCATCGGCCTGATCGTCGGCGCCTACCTCAACTGGCTGTTCGTCGCCGGTCGCCTGCGGGTCCAGACCGAGCACAACGGTGACGCCCTGACCCTGCCGGATTACTTCTCCAGCCGTTTCGAAGATAAAAGCGGCCTGCTGCGGATCATCTCCGCCGTGGTGATCCTGGTGTTCTTCACCATTTACTGCGCTTCCGGCATCGTCGCCGGCGCCCGTCTGTTCGAAAGCACCTTCGGCATGTCCTACGAGACCGCCCTGTGGGCCGGTGCTGCGGCGACCATTGCCTACACCTTCGTCGGTGGTTTCCTGGCCGTGAGCTGGACCGACACCGTACAAGCCACCCTGATGATTTTCGCGCTGATCCTCACGCCGATCATCGTGCTGCTGGCCACCGGTGGCGTCGACACTACCTTCCTGGCGATCGAAGCCAAGAACCCTGACAACTTCAACATGCTGAAGAACACCAGCTTCATCGGCATCATCTCGCTGATGGGCTGGGGCCTGGGTTACTTCGGCCAGCCGCATATCCTGGCGCGTTTCATGGCGGCGGACTCGGTGAAGTCGATTGCCAAGGCGCGTCGTATCTCCATGACCTGGATGATCCTGTGCCTGGGCGGCACCGTGGCGGTGGGTTTCTTCGGTATCGCCTACTTCTCGGCACACCCGGAAGTGGCCGGTCCCGTGACCGAAAACCACGAACGTGTATTCATCGAGCTGGCCAAGCTGCTGTTCAACCCATGGATTGCCGGTGTGCTGCTGTCGGCTATCCTGGCCGCCGTGATGAGTACCCTGAGCTGCCAGTTGCTGGTGTGCTCCAGCGCCCTGACCGAAGACTTCTACAAAACCTTCCTGCGCAAGACCGCCTCCCAGGTTGAGCTGGTGTGGGTCGGTCGTGCCATGGTGTTGCTGGTGGCACTGGTCGCTATCGGCCTGGCCGCCAACCCGAACAACCGCGTACTGGGCCTGGTGAGCTACGCCTGGGCCGGTTTCGGCGCTGCGTTCGGTCCTGTGGTGCTGATCTCGGTGATCTGGAAAGGCATGACCCGTAACGGCGCACTGGCCGGTATCCTGGTTGGCGCGATCACCGTGATCGTGTGGAAACACTTCGAGCTGTTGGGCCTGTACGAAATCATCCCAGGCTTCATCTTCGCCAGCCTCGCGATCTACTTCGTGAGCAAGCTGGGCGCACCGACTGCCGGTATGGTCGAGCGCTTTGATGCGGCGGAAAAAGACTACAACCTCAACAAGTAATTCGCCGGGCGTTAAGCGCCTGATGAGTTGAAAGAAAGGCCCGCTTCCTACGGATAGCGGGCCTTTTTTTGCGTGTGCTTTACGCAGACCCAGAGAGGATTCGTACGCGTTTTTGTAGGGTTTTACTGATTTGTCCGGCGCGTGTTCGGATGACGGCAGCCGTGATGCAGAATCGGCCACCTTACCCCTCGCAGAGAAACACCGGATGTTCGCTCCTGCCAATCAAAGTGCCTTTACCCTGTCCCTCGATGGGGCGCCCAGTGAATTCAAGGTCCATGGATTCATGGGGAGTGAGTTCATCAGCCTGCCTTTTCGCTTTGACCTGGAGTTGGTCAGCGAGCAACCCGACCTCGACCTTGAGAGCTTGATGCACCGTCAGGCGTTCCTGGGGTTTGATGCTAACGGCCATGGCATTCATGGCCTGGTGTATCGGGTGGCCCAAGGCGATTCGGGCAGGCGCCTTACGCGCTATCAGATCACCCTGGTGCCGCAGCTGGCTTATTTGGAGCACAGCACTCATCAGCGGATCTTCCAGAAAAAAACAGTGCCCCAGATCATTGCGCAGGTATTGGAAGCCCAGGCCATCAAGGCTGATGCCTTCGCGTTTCATCTGAGCGGCAAGTACCCCGAGTGTGAATATTGTGTTCAGTTCGGCGAAACCGACCTGGAATTCATTCAGCGCTTGTGTGCCGAATGGGGCATTCATTATCACTTCCAGCACAGCTCCGAGCGCCACCTGTTGGTGTTTGGCGACGATCAGAGCGTGTTTGCGCGGCCGGAGCACACCACGCCGTATTCACCCGGCTCCGGGATGGTTGCCGATGGGCCTGCGATCAAGCGCTTTATGCTGCGGCTGAAGACCCGCACCAGTGATGTGAACCTGCGGGACTACGACTTCAAAAAGCCCAACCTGACGTTGGAAAGCGCAGTCTCCAGCCAGCAGCAACCCACGCTGAACGACCAGCGTTACCCAGGGCACTTCGTGGATCGTGAGCGTGGCAAGTACCTGGCGCAACGCGTGTTGGAACGTCATCGCAGCGATTACCGCCAGGCCAGCGGCCATAGCGACCAACCGGCGTTGGTCACCGGACAGTTCCTGAAGATGGCTGGGCACCCTCGTCAGGAGTGGAATGACTTATGGCTGGTCACCCAGTTGCAACATGTTGGGCGGCAACCTCAGGTGTTTGAGGAATCTACCCCTGAAGGGTATGGCGATGAATCCTCTCAAGGCTACCGCAATGAATTTGTCGTAACGCCTTGGGACGTGCTGTTTCGAACACCGCTCATGATGGCGCGGCCGCCCATGTCGGGTTACCAGAACGCAGTGGTGACGGGCCCCGCCGACAGTGAAATCCATTGCGACGAATACGGCCGGGTCAAGGTGCAATTCGCCTGGGACCGCGCCGGTGAACGCAACGATCAGTCCAGTTGCTGGCTGAGGGTTGCCAGCGGTTGGGCCCATGATCGTTATGGTTCGGTACTGATCCCGCGGGTCGGCATGGAAGTCCTGGTGGGCTTCGTCAATGGCGACCCGGATATGCCGCTGGTGATGGGTTGCCTGCCCAATGCGGCAACACAGGTGCCCCTCGATTTGCCAGCGGACAAAACCCGCAGCATCTTGCGCAGCCAGAGCAGCCCCGGGGGTGGTGGCTATAACGAGCTGCGCATCGAGGATCGAAAGGGCGCCGAGGAAATCTACCTGCGCGCCCAGCGGGACTGGACGCAGCATGTGCTGCATGACCATCGGGTGACGGTGGACGGCGAATCGCACCATGAAGTACAGGGCGAAGAGCAGCGGATAAACCATGGCAGCCGCCTGACCGAGCTCAAGCAGGACGACCATCTGGTGGTGGGCGGTTCGCAGCAGGTGCGGGCCGGGCAGACCATCCAGATAAGCGCAGGACAAAGCATCGTCATCGATGCGGGCGCGACCGTCACGATTCAGGCGGGTGGGCAGTCGATCACCCTGTCTGCCGGCGGCATTTTCAGCAGCGTACCGATCCAGCCTGGCGGTGGGCCCGCTGCTGTAGCCGCGCCGTTGATGCCGGGAGTGAAGGCAAAACTGTTGGCAGTGATCCCCGCTCCGCTTTCTCGCGTGCAGGTTGCCAGCCTGAAACGCAGCGCACCGTTTTGCCAAGAGTGCGAGCGTTGCAGGAGCGGCCAGTGCGACCTCACCTGACTTCCATCTAGAAGGACTCTAAGTCGATGCTTCAACCCTTACTTGCTGGTGAAAAGATCTTCGCAGTACTCGGCGCTGCCAGCGACGCCGAGCCCTTGAATGCGTGGCGAACGCTGGCCAGCGGAGCGCCTTTGCATCCCGTTTGGGCCGGTACGGCCTATGCGACCTGGGAGGAGGTGATGCCCTATGTGGGCGTCGTCGATCCAGGGAGCGCGTTCCTGGAATGGGCCGCCGCCACTGACGCTACGGATTGGGGTTGGCTGGCCGTATCGTCCAGCTCGTTGGACGTGGTGGTCGCACACTTGCAAAGCCTGACCAAGGTGTACCTGGCCGATGGGCAGGAGGTGTTCTTGCGCTTTTGGGATGGGGCGCAGTTTCTGCCGATCCTTCAACAGCAGGGTGAAGAAATATTGCCGGTATTCCAGCGCTACCTGATCAATGGCCAACCACTGTCGGGGGCATCTGGCCCAGTCACTGCCGCCAAAGCCAGCCCATGGTGGCGGGTGCCGGCACCTTTGCTGGAGCACTTGGCGGAGCAATCGCCGCAAACCCTGATCGGTAACCTGTTGCAATGGCTCGAAGAGCAGCGCCCCGACCTCTACACAGCTTTTGCGCCGACGACCTTGGAGCACAAGGTCGCCTACTTTGCGCGTCGGTCGGATATCAGCCATGAAGCGCTGGCTGATTACCTGGCCTCAGAGCTGAGTTGAACCCAGCGCCTGCTGCAGATCTTCGAGCAGGTCTTCAATGGCCTCGATGCCCACCGACAGGCGAATCATCTCCGGCTTCACACCGGCCTTGGCTTGTTCCAGTTCGTTCATCTGCCGATGGGTAGTGGAGGCGGGGTGGCAGGCCAGGGATTTGGCATCGCCGATGTTCACCAGGCGCTTGAAGATGTGCAGTGCGTCATAGAAGCGCACGCCGGCCTCATAGCCGCCTTTCAAGCCAAAGGACAGGATCGCTGAGGGTTTGCCTTGCAGGTACTTCTGCGCCAATTCGTGGTGCGGGTGGCCCGGCAGGCCTGCGTAACTGACCCACTCTACCTCGGAATGGCCTTGCAGGAACTGCGCGACTTTCAAGGCGTTTTCAGTGTGGCGTTCCATCCGCAGGGCCAGGGTTTCCAGGCCTTGCAGCAGCAGGAAGGCGTTCATCGGGGCCAATGCCGCGCCGGTGTTGCGCAGTGGCACGGTGCGGGCGCGGGCGATGAAGGCGGCGGGGCCGAATTTTTCGGTGTAGACCACGCCGTGATAGGCGGGCTCGGGGTTGTTGAGCCCGGGGAATTTCTGCGGGTAGTCGGTCCAGGGGAAGTTGCCGCTGTCGACGATCACGCCGCCCAGGGAGTTGCCGTGGCCGCCGATGTACTTGGTCACCGAGTGCACCACGATATCGGCGCCGAACATGATGGGTTTGCACAGGATTGGCGTGGCCACGGTGTTGTCCACCACCAGCGGTACGCCGCTAGCGTGGGCGACCTTGGCCAGGGCCTGCAGGTCTACGATGTTGCCCGCCGGGTTGCCGATGCTTTCGCAGTACACCAGCTTGGTGTCGTCGTCGATCAGCTCGGCGATGGCTTCGGCGGAGTCATCCCGGGCAAAGCGTACATCGACGCCGAAACTGGGCAGCAAGTGTGCAAACAAGGTGTAGGTGCCGCCGTAAAGCTGCGGGGTGGTGACGATATTGTCTCCGGCGCGGGTAAGCGTCTGGATCGCATAGTGGATCGCCGCGCTGCCGGCGGACACCGCCAGGCCTGCGATACCGCCTTCGAGCGCGGCGATGCGCTGCTCCAGCACGTCATTGGTGGGGTTCATGATCCGCGTGTAGATATTGCCGGGCACGTCCAGGTTGAACAGGTCGGCACCGTGCTGGGCGTTGTCGAATTCGAAGGCGACATTCTGGTAGATCGGCACGGCCACGGCCTTGGTGGTCGGGTCTGAGGTGAAGCCGTGGTGCAGTGCAATGGTGGCGTCTTTCATGATGGTGATGGACCTCCCTGGAGTGTGGATCGCCACAATAAGTCCGAGTCATGGCTGATATTTAGACTTTTTTCAGGTGGATACCTGTCTTTTCGATATAAGCACCGCCCGGCACGTTGCTCTGCACCAACGCTCGCGTAAAAGGTAAACTTCGCCCCCTGCGCAGGAGCAACCATGAATTATCGTCACGCCTTTCACGCCGGCAACCATGCCGATGTCTTCAAACACCTGACCTTGACCCGCCTCATCGCCCTGATGTCGCGCAAGGAGCAGCCGTTCGCCTACCTCGACACCCATGCCGGGATCGGTCTGTACGACCTGCAGGGCGACCAGGCCAACCGCACCGGTGAGTACCTGGAAGGCATCGCTCGCCTGTGGGGCGAAAGCGAACTGCCACCGTTGACCGCCGATTACATGCGCGTGCTGCATGAGATGAACCCGGATGGCGAGTTGCGCTATTACCCCGGTTCGCCGGAACTGGCGCGGCGCCTGACGCGCTCTCAGGACCGCGTGCTGCTCAATGAGAAACACCCGGAAGACGGTGTGTTGCTCAAGGACAACATGAAGGGTGACCGCCGCGTCAAAGTGCACCTGGGCGATGGCTGGCACGTACCGCGCGCGCTGTTGCCGGTGCCGGAAAAACGCGCGCTGATGCTGATCGACCCGCCGTTCGAAAAGCTCGACGAGATGCAACGCTGCGCCGCCTCCCTCAAGGAAGCCGTGGGCCGCATGCGCCAGACCGTCGCGGCGATCTGGTACCCGGTGAAGGACCAGCGCCTGTTGCGCCGCTTCTACCAGGACCTGGCTGGCACCGGTGCGCCGAAGTTGCTGCGGGTGGAGTTGCTGGTGCATCCGCTTGACACCCCCAACACCCTGACCGGCTCGGGCCTGGCCATCGCCAACCCGCCATGGGGGCTGGAAGAGGAACTGCGTGAGCTGCTGCCGTGGCTGTCCAAGAAGCTTGGGCAGACCCAGGGTGGGTGGCAGATGGATTGGCTGATCGCTGAATAACCGGATCTACAGGCATATATAAAAACAATGTGGGAGGGGGCTTGCCCCCGATAGCGATCTGTCAGTTACAGATGTACTGACTGACACACTGCCATCGGGGGCAAGCCCCCTCCCACATTTTGACCCGTGTCGGCTTCAGATCGGGCAGGTCACGCCGGTGCCGCCGATCCCGCAATAGCCCTGCGGATTCTTCGCCAGGTACTGCTGGTGATACGCCTCGGCGAAGTACACCGTCGGTGCTTCTGCGATTTCCGTGGTGATCGCACCCAACCCCGCCTTGGTCAGTTCTCCCTGATACGCCTCGGCACTGGCCTGCGCCGCCGCCAGTTGTTCCGGGGTGGTCGCATAGATCACCGAACGGTACTGGCTGCCGATGTCATTGCCCTGGCGCATGCCCTGGGTCGGGTTGTGCAGTTCCCAGAACATTTTCAACAAATCTTCGTATTTCACTTTGGCCTGGTCATACACCACCAGCACCACTTCGCTGTGGCCGGTCAGGCCCGAGCAGACTTCTTCATAGGTTGGATTCGGCGTGTAGCCGCCGGCGTAACCGACCACGGTGCTGACCACGCCATCGCGCTGCCAGAACCGGCGTTCGGCACCCCAGAAGCAACCCAGGCCGAAGATTGCAAAGCCGACATCATCGAGGAACGGGCCCAGCAGCGGGTTGCCATTGACGAAGTGCGTCTCCGGCAATGCCATCGGGGTTTCACGGCCAGGCAGAGCTTGTTCTTGAGTAGGCAGCACGTTTTTGTTCACCAGAATTTCCGAGCGCAAGACCATGATCAGTCCTCTCGTCAGGTTGAGTTAGCAATAAAGATTGAGACCTCCAGTGTGCCCGAGTGTTACAGCGCTGTCAGGCGATTGGCCCGCGCGGGTAGCGTTTGAGCATCGCCAGCAGCTCGGCGCCGGGGATCGGCCGGTCGAACAGGTAGCCTTGGCCCACATCGCAACGGTGCCGGCGCAGGAACGCCAGTTGCTCGGCGGTCTCGATGCCCTCGGCCACCACCTTGAGCTTGAGGTTGTGGGCCATGGCGATCACTGCGGAGGTGATTTCCATGTCGTCCTGGTTGTCCGGGATTTCGTGGATGAAGCTGCGGTCGATCTTGATGATATCGATGGGGAATTTTTTCAGGTAACTCAACGACGAGTAGCCGGTGCCGAAGTCGTCCATGGCCAGGGTCAGGCCGAAGCTCTTCAATTGATCTAGCTGCAGGCGCGTGTCTTCGGTGGCTTCCAGCAGCAGGCCTTCGGTCAGCTCCAGCTCCAGCAGGTTGGCCGGCAGTTGTTCTTCCTTGAGGATCGTGGCAATCGAGGCCACCAGGTCCGGGTCGGAAAACTGCTTGGGCGACAGGTTGATCGCCACCTGCAAGTTACCCATGCCAGCGGCGGTCAACTGTCGGCTCATGCGGCAGGCCTGGCGTGCGATCCATTTGCCGATGGGGATGATCAGGCCGGTTTCTTCAGCCACGCTGATGAATTGGTCGGGGCGGATCATGCCCTTTTCCGGATGGTTCCAGCGCAATAGCGCTTCCATGCCGAGCAGACGGCCACTGCGCAGGCACAGCTTGGGCTGGTAGAACACGTCCAGTTCGTTCTGGGTGAGGGCGCGGCGCAGGTTGTTCTCCACGAACAGCTTGTAGCTGGCCTCGGCATTCAGTGCTTCGGTAAAGATCTGCACCTGGTGTTTGCCATTGGCCTTGGCCTTGTGCAGGGCCAGGCCGGCGTTGCGCATCAGGGTCTGCGGGTCGCGGCCATGCAGTGGCGCGCAGGCCAGACCGACGGAGCCGGTGACACTGATCAATTGGTTGTCGACGAACATCGGCTTGTCGAGGGTCGCCAGCAATTGGCTGGCCACCAGTTGGCCGCTTTCCAGGTCGGTGTCGTCGAGCAACACCGCAAACTCGTTACTGGCAAAGCGCGCCAGGCTGCCGCCGGTGCTCAGGCTGTTGCGTAGGCGGCGAGCCAGGCTGATCAGCAGCTTGTCGCCGGTCTGGTGGCCGAGGCTGTCGTTGATGCGCTTGAAGTTGTCGATGTCCACCAGCAGCAGGCTGATCGGGCTGTCGCTGTCACGGGCAAAGCGTTCATCGAGGTTGCGGATGAACGCCGGACGGTTGCCCAGGTTGGTCAGGTTGTCGGTGTAGGCCAGGCGCTCGATGCGCTGCTGGGCCAGCTTGGTCTGGGTGATGTCTTCGTAGATGCCGATGTAGTGCGTCAACTCGCGGTTGTCGCCGTACACCTTGGAAATCGACAACTGGCCCCAATAGGGCTCCAGGTTCTTGCGCCGGCTTTTGAATTCACCCTGCCAGCTGTTGCTCTTGGCCAGGCTCGAGGGTGCGTCGAAGAGCAATTCGCTGAGGTTCTCCAGCGCTGGCAATTGGGCCAGGCGGTGGCCGTGGACCTCTTCGGCGCTGTACTGGGTGATCGCGGTAAAGCTTGGGTTGACGTACTCCACCACGCCGTCGCAGTTGACCAGCAGAAAGGCATTGGCGCTTTGTTCCACGGCACGCTGGAACAGGTGCAGGGCGCTGGTGGCGGTGCGGCGGTTGTGGTTGTTGATCACCTGGGCGAACTGGTCGGCCAGTTCGCCGGCAAAGGCAATTTCATCGGCTTGCCAGGCGCGGGTGCTGCCGCTTTGCTCCAGGCACAGCACGCCCACCACATGACCATCGACACGGATGCTGGCGTCGAGCATGGCGTGGATGTCTTTGTCGCGCAGGCTGTCGGCCATTTCCCGGGTGCGTGGGTCGCGCAGTGCGTTGGTGGCGTCAATGGCCCGGCTGGAGTGCAAGGCTTCCAGGTAGTCCGGGAAACAGCTGGCGTCGATGGGCTCGGGCAAGTGGTGCTGCCCGTCCGCGCGGTGATAGGCGGAGATCGGCACCAGGCGCTGGCCTTCAAGGTTCCAGATGCTGGCGCAGTCGATTTGGTAGATATCGCAGGCGCTGCGGGTGATCAGCTCGGCGGCTTCCTGCAATGAATTGTGGGTGGTGTAGCGCTGGCGGGCCAGCAGCAGGATCAGTTCCTGCTGGGCGCGCACCCGCTCCAGATGCTGCAACTGTTCCTGCTGGGCGCGCTGGTTGAGTTCCAGGGCGATCTGCAGGCGGCTGTTCTGGTTTTCCAGGTCTGCCGTGGGTGCGGCAGTGGGGATCTCACTGAACAGGCCGTCAACCACCATCAGGTAGCCGCGCAGCAAGTGGCGATTGTGTTGTTTATAGGCCTCACCCATTTCCAGCAGACTCAGCGGGCCGTCGCTGGTGTGCAGGGTATAGCGCACCAGGTAATGCGGGCTCTGGGTCAGTTGCTGCTGGATGGTGTCGTGCAGTTGATAGCGCGCCTGGGGCTCCATCAGGCTGGCGTATGGGGTGCCGATCAGCGCGCACAGCTCGACAGCCGGCAGGCCGAATTGGCGCTCGCAGTTAGGGTCGAGGTAAAGGAGGGCCCAGCTTGCCTCATTCAGCCGCTCGAAACGCAGCATACCGAGGCGCGAAGGCACCGGTAACTGCGTCACTACCTCGGCCGCCATACGGGCGACATCGGGCTGGCTTTTCATGGGGGAAACTCACTTGAAATTACGCGCACTGCGCCGGGCTCGCGCCCTCTTTTCTGTTGCCTGCGGCAAGGTTGCATCATGCGGCGCGGGCTGACAAGAGAGGATGAAGGCTAAGTGCTATAAGGGGGTTATCGGCTGTAGAAGGGATTTCTGCAATCGAGGTGATGGAAGGTGTACAAACCTGTTTTGCGCGTCCAGCTTCTTGCCTGAAAACCGGCAAAAAAAGCCCCGCCAAGTGGCGGGGTTGAGGTACGAGCGTGGCGCTCGAAAATCGATGCAGCCAGGCCTCCTCTGTGAAGAGGAGGCCGTGGCGGCTTACAGCAGGATAGTGCGGATATCGTTCAGCACTTGGCCCAGGCGCTGGGTGAAGCGCGCAGCGGCGGCGCCGTTGATCACACGGTGATCGTAGGACAGCGACAGCGGCAGCATCAGCTTCGGCTGGAACGCTTTACCGTCCCAAACCGGCTGGATAGTCGCCTTGGACACACCCAGGATCGCCACTTCCGGCGCGTTGACGATTGGCGTGAAGCCAGTGCCGCCAATGTGCCCGAGGCTGGAGATGGTGAAGCATGCACCCTGCATGTCGTCCGGGGTGAGCTTCTTGTCGCGGGCCTTGGCAGCCAGTGCGGCGGCTTCGGCAGCGAGCTGCAGCAGGCTCTTCTGGTCGACGTTCTTGATGACCGGTACCAGCAGGCCATCCGGGGTGTCGACCGCAAAGCCGATGTGCACGTACTTCTTGCGAATGATCGCCTTGCCGCTTGGCGCCAGCGAACTGTTGAAGTCCGGCAGCTCCTTGAGCAAGTAGGCACAGGCCTTGAGCAGCAGCGGCAGCACGGTCAGTTTCACGCCGGCTTTCTCGGCCACGGCTTTCTGCGCAACGCGGAAAGCTTCCAGGTCGGTGATGTCGGCCTGGTCGAACTGTGTCACGTGCGGGATGTTCAGCCAGCTGGCGTGAAGGCCGGCCGCGCCGATTTGCATCAGGCGGGTCATCGGCACTTCTTCGACTTCGCCGAAGCGGCTGAAGTCGACGGTGCGGATCGGCGGAATGCCCGAACCACCGGTAGCGCCGCCAGCAGCTGGCGCTTCCTTGGCTTTCTGCATCATGGCCTTGACGTAGACCTGCACGTCTTCCTTCAGCACGCGGCCGTGCGGGCCGGTGGCCGACACAGCATTCAGCTCAACGCCGAACTCACGGGCCAGCTGACGCACGGCAGGGCCGGCGTGAACCTTGGCACCGCTTGGCGCAGGTGCGGCAGCAGCAGGGGCTGGAGCAGCCTCGGCTTTTGCAGCAGGTGCAGGTGCAGCAGCCGGAGCCGCTTCAGCCTTGGCGGCCGGAGCAGCAGCCGGTGCTGGCGTGGCGGCCGGCGCAGCGCCTTGTACTTTCAGCTTGAGGATGAAGTCACCGGTGCCGACTTCGTCTTCCAGCTTGACCGCGATGCTTTCCACCACGCCGGCAGCCGGCGAAGGGATTTCCATGGAGGCCTTGTCGGACTCCAGGGTGATCAGCGACTGGTCGGCTTCGACGGTGTCGCCGACCTTGACCAGCAGCTCGATGATCTTGGCCTTGCCCGACGAGCCGATGTCCGGGACATGAATGTCCTGGACGCTGGCGGCGGCAGGTGCAGCTGCCGGGGCCGGAGCGGCCTCGGCAGCAGGTTTTTCAGCAGCAGGCGCTGGTGCAGCAGCGGCAGCAGGAGCCGCCGCAGGGGCCGCATCAGCGGCACCTTCGATTTCCAGCTCCAGCAGTTCGTCGCCTTCTTTCAGGCGGTCGCCCAGCTTCACTTTCAGGCTCTTGACCACGCCGGCCTTGGGAGCAGGGATTTCCATGCTCGCCTTGTCCGACTCCAGGGTCAGGATGCTCTGGTCGGCTTCGACGGTGTCGCCGACCTTCACAAACAGCTCGATTACTTCACCTTCACCGCTGCCGATGTCAGGTACGCGAATGAGTTCGCTCACAAAAAATCTCCTCAGCAGTCCAGTGGGTTGCGTTTTTCCGGGTTGATCCCGAACTTGACGATAGCGTCAGCCACCACCTTCGGTTCGATCTCACCACGGTCAGCCAAGGCTTCCAGGGCTGCCAACACCACGAAGTGACGGTCAACTTCGAAGAAGTGACGCAGCTTCTTGCGGCTGTCACTGCGGCCGAAACCGTCGGTGCCCAGGACTTTGAATTCCTTGGACGGGACCCACTGGCGAATTTGTTCAGCAAACAGTTTCATGTAGTCGGTCGAAGCGATCACCGGGCCTTTACGGCCGGTCAGGCACTCTTCAACGAAGGTGCGCTGTGGCTTCTGGCCAGGGTGCAGGCGGTTGTGACGCTCTACGGCCAGGCCATCGCGACGCAGTTCGTTGAAGCTGGTCACGCTCCACACATCGGCGCCGACGTTGAACTCGTCACGCAGGATCTTAGCCGCTTCACGCACTTCGCGCAGGATGGTGCCGGAGCCCATCAGCTGGACGTGGTGCGCCGCTTCCTTGGTGTCTTCTTCGAGCAGGTACATGCCCTTGATGATGCCTTCCTCGACACCGGCCGGCATGGCTGGCTGCTGGTAGGACTCGTTCATCACGGTGATGTAGTAGAAAACGTCCTGCTGCTCTTCAGTCATCTTCTTCATGCCGTCCTGGATGATCACCGCCAGCTCGTAGCCGTAGGTTGGATCAAAGGTGCGGCAGTTCGGGATGGTGGCAGCCAGGATATGGCTGTGACCGTCTTCGTGTTGCAGGCCTTCGCCGTTCAGCGTGGTACGGCCGGCGGTGCCGCCGATCAGGAAGCCACGGGTACGGCTGTCGCCTGCTGCCCAAGCCAGGTCGCCGATACGCTGGAAGCCGAACATCGAGTAGAAGATGTAGAACGGCAGCATCGGCTGGTTGTGGCTGGAGTACGAAGTACCGGCAGCGATGAAGGAGCTCATGGCGCCCGCTTCGTTGATGCCTTCTTCGAGGATCTGGCCCTTCTTGTCTTCCTTGTAGAACATCACCTGGTCTTTATCGACTGGCTCGTAGAGCTGGCCGACGGAGGAGTAGATGCCCAACTGACGGAACATGCCTTCCATACCGAAGGTACGGGCTTCGTCCGGGATGATCGGGACGATGCGCGGGCCGATTTCCTTGTCCTTGACCAGCTGCGCCAGGATGCGCACGAAGGCCATGGTGGTGGAGATTTCACGGTCGCCCGAACCGTCAAGGATGGCCTTGAGGGTACTGAGGTCCGGCGTCGGTACGCTGAAGCTCTGCGCACGGCGTTGTGGCACGAAACCACCCAGCGCGGCGCGGCGTTCGGCCAGGTAACGGGCTTCGGCGCTGTTTGGCTCCGGCTTGAAGAACGGCAGGTTTTCCAGCTCTTCGTCCTTGACCGGGATGTCGAAGCGGTCACGGAACAACTTCAGGCTGTCGACATCGACTTTCTTGGTGTTGTGCGCAGTGTTCTTCGCTTCGCCGGCACCGGTGCCATAACCCTTGATGGTCTTGGCCAGGATGACGGTCGGTTGTTCCTTGTGGTTCACCGCTTCGTGGTACGCCGCGTAGACCTTGTACGGGTCGTGGCCGCCACGGTTGAGTTTCCAGATCTCGTCGTCGGACAGGTCGGCAACCATCGCCTTGAGTTCAGGCGTGTTGAAGAAGTGTTCGCGGACGAACGCGCCGTCTTTGGCCTTGTAGTTCTGGTACTCGCCGTCGATGACTTCGTCCATGCGACGCTGCAGGATACCGTCGACGTCCTTGGCCAGCAGTGGGTCCCAGAAACGGCCCCAGATGACTTTGGTCACGTTCCACTGGGCGCCGCGGAATACGCCTTCAAGTTCCTGGATGATCTTGCCGTTGCCGCGAACCGGGCCGTCGAGGCGCTGCAGGTTGCAGTTGATGACGAAGATCAGGTTGTCCAGCTTCTCGCGGCCGGCCAGGGAGATGGCGCCCAGGGATTCCGGCTCGTCGCACTCGCCGTCGCCCAGGAAGCACCAGACCTTCTGCTTGCCTTCAGGGATGAAGCCACGGGCTTCCAGGTACTTCATGAAGCGTGCCTGGTAGATCGCTTGAATTGGACCCAGCCCCATGGAAACGGTCGGGAACTGCCAGAAATCAGGCATCAGCCAAGGGTGCGGGTACGACGACAGGCCGTTACCGTCCACTTCCTGGCGGAAGTTGTTCATGTGTTCTTCGGTGATGCGGCCTTCCATGAACGCACGGGCGTAGACGCCTGGCGAGGTGTGGCCCTGGAAGTAGATCAGGTCGCCGCCGTGTTCGTCGGTCGGGGCCTGGAAGAAGTAGTTGAAGCCGATGTCATACAGGGTTGCACTGGAAGCGAAGCTGGAGATGTGACCGCCCAGGTCCGAATCTTTCAAGTTCGTGCGCATTACCATCGCCATGGCGTTCCAACGTACCAGCGAGCGAATGCGGCGTTCCATGAACAGGTCGCCAGGCATGCGTGCTTCGTGGGTAACGGGGATGGTGTTGCGGTATGGCGTCGTGATGGCGTAAGGCAGTTGCGAGCCGCTGCGGGTCGCGAGTTCGCCCATACGGGTCATCAGGTAGTGAGCACGGTCTTCGCCTTCTTTGTCGAGAACCGATTCCAGGGCGTCCAGCCATTCCTGGGTTTCGACGGGATCGAGGTCTTGCATGGCTTGCTCCAGGGCGGAAAGGCTACCAGAATCGGTTGCCTGAAGTTTGCGACTGGCCTTGTGGGCAGACGACATAAATTCTTGGATGGCCGAAGGTTGCTTCGGCGTCCTGTAGTTTTACTACAAATCGTCGGCCATTTCAGCCTTTCGAATGTATATACGAGTAGTAAAACTACACAAGACTGAGCGTATGGCTCGGTCTGGCTGGTGAGCATAATCGTTATTGTTGATCTTTTGCGAACAAGAAAAGGTGAAAGTTTGATGTTGGCTGCCAAAATGAAATTAATTTCAGCTATTTCTAACCTTTGTTCGACAGTCCTTCATAGAGCGTGGTTCTTGCGTTCACAACACGTAGCCAATTACACGCCGATCAAGGATAGACCATGAGCCTTCCAACACTGGCCCAACTCCCGGCCATTCTCTTGCCAAAAGCCCAGCGGGCCGAGCAGTCATTTCGTGACGCAGTGGCCGCGCTGGACGATGATCATGGACTTTCTGCGTGGACGCCGCAACGGTGGGCCGACTTCGCCCGCGTGTGCGCCGCCAGTGATTTCGTCATTGAACAGAGTGTTCGTGACCCTTTGATGTTGCTTGAACTGGCCGCCTGGGGCGAACTGGATCGAGGTTTTGCGCCTGGCGAGCTGTGTGGGCAGATTGCTGGCGCCGTGCAACAAGCCGAAACAGAAGATGAACTGGGCCGTGTCTTGCGTCGCCAGCGCACACGCCAGCAAGTGCGCATCATCTGGCGCGACCTGACCCGTCAGGCCGACCTGGTGCAAACCTGCCGCGACCTCTCCGACATGGCCGACGCCTGCATCGACCAGGCCTACCAGTGGCTGTACCAACGCCACTGCGTACAGTTCGGCACGCCCACCGGCCGACGCAGCGGCGAGCCGCAGCACATGGTCATTCTCGGCATGGGCAAGCTCGGTGCGGTGGAGTTGAACCTGTCGTCGGACATTGACTTGATCTTCGCCTACCCGGAAGGCGGCGAGACGGTGGGTGTGAAGCGCGCCCTGGATAACCAGGAGTTCTTTATCCGGCTTGGTCAAAAATTGATCAAGGCCCTCGACCCGATGACCGTCGACGGCTTCGTGTTCCGCGTCGACATGCGCCTGCGCCCCTACGGTTCAGCCGGTGCGCTGGTTCTGAGCTTCAACGCGCTGGAGCAGTATTACCAGGACCAGGGCCGCGACTGGGAACGCTACGCCATGATCAAGGCGCGGGTTGTCGCCGGCGACCAGGCGGCCGGTGCGCAATTGCTCGACATGCTGCGGCCGTTCGTCTATCGCCGCTACCTGGACTTCTCCGCCATCGAAGCGCTGCGCACCATGAAGCAGTTGATCCAGCAGGAAGTGCGGCGCAAAGGCATGGCCGACAACATCAAGCTGGGCTCGGGCGGTATCCGCGAAGTGGAGTTCATCGCCCAGGCATTCCAATTGATTCACGGTGGGCGCGACCTGAGCCTGCAACAGCGCCCGTTGCTCAAGGTGCTCGGCACTCTGGAAGGCCAGGGCTATCTGCCACCGGCGGTGATTGCCGAGTTGCGCAATGGCTACGAATTCCTGCGTTACACCGAACACGCGATCCAGGCGATTGCCGACCGCCAGACACAAATGCTCCCGGACAGCCCCGAAGACCAGGCGCGCATTGCCTTTATGTTGGGTTTTGCCGACTGGGCTGTGTTCCACGAGCGCCTGATGTACTGGCGTGGCCGGGTGGACTGGCACTTCCGCCAAGTGATTGCCGATCCGGACGAAGAAGAGGGCGAAGAAAGCGAGTTGGTCGTGGGCGGTGAGTGGTTGCCGCTGTGGGAAGAGTCCCAAGATGAAGAGGCGGCCTGCCGTCAGTTGGCCGAAGGTGGGTTTACCGACGCGGCCAAGGCCCTCAAGGCGTTGGCCGGCCTGCGCAACAGCCCGCAACTGCGCGCCATGCAGCGCTTGGGGCGCGAGCGGTTGGATGCGTTTATACCGCGTCTGCTTGCCCAAGCGGTCGAACACGCCAACCCGGACCTGGTGCTGGAGCGCGTGTTGCCGCTGGTGGAAGCCGTCGCCCGACGTTCCGCCTACCTGGTGCTGCTCACGGAAAACCCCGATGCCCTGCGCCGCCTGCTGACCCTGTGCGCCGCCAGCCCGTGGATCGCCGAGCAGATCACGCGCTTCCCGCTGTTGCTCGATGAATTGCTCAACGAAGGCCGCCTGTTCAAGCCGCCGTTGGCGCCGGAGCTGGCCGCCGAGTTGCGCGAGCGCCTGACGCGCATCCCGGAAGACGACCTTGAACAACAGATGGAAGCCTTGCGGCACTTCAAGCTGGCCCACCGCCTGCGCGTGGCCGCCTCGGAAATCGCCGGCAGCCTGCCGCTGATGAAGGTCAGCGACTACCTGACCTGGCTCGCCGAAGCCATCCTCGAACAAGTGCTGGCCCTGGCCTGGCGCCAGACCGTGGCGCGACACGGCTCGCCGCAGCGCCTGGACGGCACCCTGTGCGATCCTGGCTTCATCATTGTCGGTTATGGGAAAGTCGGCGGCATCGAACTGGGGCATGGTTCGGACCTGGACCTGGTGTTTATCCACGACGGTGACCCCCAGGCCGAGACCGATGGCGCCAAGCCCATCGACGGTGCGCAGTTCTTCACGCGCCTGGGCCAGCGCATCATTCATTTGCTGACCACCCAGACCAACTCGGGCCAACTGTATGAAGTGGACATGCGCCTGCGACCTTCCGGCGCATCCGGTTTGCTGGTGAGTTCATTGGGCGCGTTTGAGCGCTATCAACAAAATGAAGCCTGGACCTGGGAGCATCAGGCCCTGATCCGGGCGCGGGTGCTGGTGGGCAGCCAGGATGTGGGCCAGGCGTTCGAGCAGGTACGGGCGAACGTATTGGGACAGGAACGGGACCTGGCGAAGCTGCGCCAGGAGGTCAGCGAGATGCGCGCCAAGATGCGTGACAACCTGGGCACCAAGGGCACGGCGGCCGGCACCGGCGCCAATGCCTTCGAAGCCACGGCGCTGTTCGACCTCAAGCAGGACGCCGGAGGTATCGTCGATATTGAATTTATGGTGCAATACGCGGCTCTGGCGTGGTCTGCGCAGCATCCATCGTTGCTGCGCTACACCGACAATATCCGCATTCTGGAAGGCCTGGAGCAGGTGGGCTTGATGCCCGCCGCCGATGCCCATCTGCTGCGCGAGGTGTATAAGGCCTACCGATCCGCCGCGCACCGCCAGGCCTTGCAGAACGAGGCCGGTACGGTGGCCGGGGATCAGTTCGCCGACGAACGGCGCCAGGTGATGCGAATCTGGCAGGCGCTGGAGTTGAGCTGAAACACTATTACGGCGGGGAGGCATAAGCCTCCCCGCATCGTTTGTGGAAACTACATGAATATTCTGATCGTTGGGCCCAGTTGGGTCGGTGACATGGTAATGGCGCAGACACTGTTCCAGTGCCTGCGCGTGCGTTACCCGGACTGCCAGATCGACGTGCTCGCCCCCGAGTGGAGTCGCCCGATCCTTGAGCGCATGCCCGAGGTGCGCAAGGCCTTGAGCTTCCCGCTCGGCCACGGCGCCCTGGAACTGGCGACCCGCCGTCGCATCGGTAAATCCCTGGCGGGTGAGTACGACCAGGCGATCCTGCTGCCCAACTCGCTCAAGTCGGCGCTGGTGCCGTATTTTGCCGGCATCCCCAAGCGCACCGGCTGGCGTGGCGAGTTCCGCTACGTGCTGCTCAACGACGTGCGCACACTCGACAAAGCCCGCTACCCGCTGATGATCGAACGGTTCATGGCCCTGGCCTACGAGCCGGGTGCCGAGTTGCCCAAGCCGTATCCGCGCCCGAGCCTGCAGATCGACCCGGCGAGCCGCGACGCGGCCCTGGCCAAGTTCGGCCTGACCCTGGACCGCCCGGTATTGGCCTTGTGCCCCGGCGCCGAATTCGGCGAATCCAAGCGCTGGCCGTCGGAGCACTACGCGAAGGTGGCCGAGGCGAAGATCCGTGAAGGCTGGCAGGTGTGGCTGTTCGGTTCGAAGAAGGACCATCCGGTGGGTGAAGACATTCGCCAGCGCCTGATTCCCGGCCTGCGCGAAGAGGCAGTGAACCTCAGTGGCGACACGTCCCTGGCCGAGGCCATCGACCTGCTGTCCTGTGCCGATTCGGTGGTGTCCAACGACTCCGGCCTCATGCACGTGGCGGCTGCGCTGAACCGCCCGTTGGTGGCGGTGTACGGCTCCACCTCGCCGGGCTTCACGCCGCCGCTGGCCGATCAGGTCGAAGTGGTGCGCCTGGGCCTGGAGTGCAGCCCGTGTTTTGACCGTACCTGCCGCTTCGGCCACTACAACTGTATGCGCCAATTGCTGCCGCAGCCGGTGAACGAAGCCTTGCAGCGGTTGCAGGGCTCTGCGGTCGAGGTCCGATAGTTTGCGCGTACTGGTAATCAAGACCTCATCCCTGGGCGACGTGATCCACGCCTTGCCGGCATTGACCGACGCGGCGCGGGCGATCCCCGGCATTCAATTCGACTGGGTAGTGGAAGAAGGCTTCGCCGAGATTCCCACCTGGCACCCGGCGGTCGACAAGGTGATCCCGGTGGCGATCCGCCGCTGGCGCAAAAATTTCTGGCAAACCATCAAGAGTGGCGAGTGGCGGCGGTTCAAGCAGCAAGTGCAGTCGACCAAATACGATCTGGTGATCGATGCTCAGGGCCTGCTGAAAAGCGCCTGGCTGACCCGCTACGTGCGTGCGCCCATCGCCGGCTTCGACAAAAATTCCGCGCGCGAGCCGATGGCCGCACGTTTCTATTCCCGACGCCTCGCCGTAGCACGTGGGCAGCACGCGGTGGAGCGTCTGCGCCAGTTGTTCGCCGTGGCGCTCGGATATGACCTGCCCAAAGGCCTGGGCGACTACGGCCTGAGCACGGAAAAACTCCTGGGCTTGCCGCCGAAAAAGCCCTTTGTGCTGCTGCTGCACGGCACCACCTGGGACACCAAGCACTGGCCCGAAGCCTACTGGCGCGAGCTGGCCGAGCGCATGGGCCGCCTGGGCGTCGACGTGAAATTGCCCTGGGGTAACGCCGCTGAAAAAGCCCGTGCCGAACGCCTGGCCCAGGGCCTGCAAAACGCCGAGGTGCTGCCCAAGCTGAACCTGGCCGGTGTGGCCCGTGTATTGGCCGGCGCCCGTGCCTGTGTGGCGGTGGACACTGGCCTCGGGCACCTGGCTGCTGCGTTGGACGTGCCGACCATCTCCCTGTTCGGCCCGACCAACCCCGGCCTCACCGGCGCCTACGGCAAGGGCCAGATTCATCTGGCCAGCGACTTCCCCTGCGCGCCGTGCCTGCAAAAGCAATGTACCTATCAACCGACGGCCGACGACCTGCGTCGGTTCGACCTCAAGCGCGAGTCGCCCCTGTGCTTCACGCGCCTGAACCCTGAGCGTGTGGCAAGCCGACTGAGCACGTTGTTACTGGCTGAGGAGCTGCACTGATGCAACTGGCTTTTGTGCTGTACAAATATTTCCCCTTCGGTGGCCTGCAGCGCGACTTCATGCGCATCGCCCTGGAGTGCCAGCAGCGCGGCCATCAGATTCGTGTGTACACGCTGATCTGGGAAGGCGACATCCCGCCCGGCTTCGAAGTGCTGGTGGCGCCGGTCAAGGCGTTCTTCAACCATCGGCGCAACGAAAAACTCAGCGCCTGGATGGCCGCCGACCTGGCCAAGCGCCCGGTGGACCGCCTGATCGGCTTCAACAAAATGCCCAACCTGGACGTGTACTACGCCGCCGACGGTTGCTTTGAAGACAAGGCGCAAAACCTGCGGCACTCGCTGTACCGCTACTTTGGCCGCTACAAGCATTTTGCCGAGTACGAGCGCGCGGTGTTCGCCAAGGACGCCAAGACCGAAGTCCTGATGATTTCCGAAGTGCAGCAACCACTGTTCATCAAGCATTACGACACCCCGGTGGAACGCTTCCACCTGCTGCCGCCGGGCATTGCCCAGGACCGTCGCGCGCCGCCGAATGCCGCCGAAATCCGCGAAGGTTTCCGCAAGGAATTCAACCTCGGCGACGACGAGCTGCTGTTGGTGCAGATCGGTTCGGGCTTCAAGACCAAGGGCGTCGACCGCAGCCTCAAGGCCGTGGCCGCGTTGCCGTCTGAACTGAAAAAACGCACGCGCCTGTTTGTAATCGGCCAGGACGACCCCAAGGTATTCCAACTGCAAAGCGCTACCTTGGGCCTGGGCGATAATGTGCAGTTTCTCAAGGGGCGCAGTGATATCCCGCGTTTCCTGCTGGGCGCCGACCTGTTGATCCACCCGGCGTACAACGAAAATACCGGCACCGTCTTGCTCGAAGCCTTGGTGGCCGGGCTGCCGGTACTGGTCTCGGCCGTGTGTGGGTATGCCCACTACATCGCCGAGGCCGACAGTGGCCTGGTACTGGATGAGCCGTTTGAACAGACGCAACTCAATCAATACCTGGCGAATATGCTCACCGACACGGCACAGCGCGCGGCCTGGAGCCGCAATGGCTTGGCCTTCGCTGAGACGGCCGACCTTTACAGCATGCCGCAGCACGCTGCGGATGTGATTCTGGCGGAGCCAAAACGATGAAGTTGATTCTTGCCGAACCGTTCAAGACTTTATGGGCCGGGCTCGATGCCTTTGCCGAAGTCGAGAAACTGCAAGGTGAAGTATTCCGTGAACTGGCGGCGCGTCGCACCCTGCGTACCGAGGTGGATGGCCGTCCGTATTTCGTGAAGATCCACCGTGGCATCGGCTGGGGTGAAATCCTCAAGAACCTGATCACCGCCAAGCTGCCGGTACTCGGGGCGGGCCTTGAGTGGGCGGCGATTCATCGCCTGCAGGAGCTCGGCGTGCCGACCATGACCGGTGTGGCGTTCGGCGAAAAGGGCAGCAACCCGGCGGACCAGCACTCGTTCATCATCACCGAAGAGCTGGCGCCGACCCTCAGCCTCGAAGACGTCACGATCAACTGGGTCGCCGAACCGCCGGCACCCGCGTTGCGTCATGCCCTCACGGCCGAACTGGCGCGCATGGTCGGCGATATGCACCGGGGGGGTGTGAACCACCGCGACTGCTACCTGTGCCATTTCCTGCTGGACACTGCCAAGCCCATCGATGCGAACAACATCAAGCTGTCGGTGATCGACCTGCACCGTGCCCAATTGCGCGCGCACTTGCCGTTGCGCTGGCGCGACAAGGACCTGTCCGCGCTGTACTACTCGGCGCTGGATATCGGACTCACCCGTCGCGACAAACTGCGTTTCCTCAAGGGCTACTTCCGCCAGCCGCTGCGCCAGATCCTCGCCGAGCAATCAGCGTCCCTGAGCTTGATGCAGCGCAAGGCCGACAAGCTGTATGCGCGCAAGCTGCGTTATGGGGATGCGATCTGATGGCGGGTTGGAACCTGGAACCTGCTTACGCCAGCCTGGCGGATGATTTTGGCAGCCTCGAAGCGGTCTTCGCCCTGCAAGGCGAACGGCTGACCCGCGACCCGCTGTCGGAAGTGATCCGCGTGGAGCGTGGCGGGGTCAACTATTACGTCAAGCGCTACATCGGTGCCGGCAAAGGGCTGCGGCGCTACCTGGGCAAGCCGCGGGTCAAGTCCGAATGGCAGAACCTCAAGCGTTTTGCCAAATGGGGCATTCCCACCGCCGATGTGGTTGCCTGGGGGCTGGAGCGCAAGGGCCTGGCCTATGATCGTGGGGCGATGATCACCCGCGAACTGCCGAAGACCGAAGACCTCTCGGTATTGGCCGAGCGCAACGATGCGCGCCTGCACGATCCCAAGTGGGTCAACGCGGTGAGCCGTCAGCTCGCCGAATACACGCGCACCATGCACGATCATCGCTTTACCCATAACGACTTGAAGTGGCGCAACCTGTTGATCGATGACCACCAGACCCTGTACCTGATCGACTGCCCCAACGGCGATTTCTGGCGCGGGTTCTGGCTCAAGTACCGCATCACCAAAGACCTGGCCTGCCTGGACAAGGTGGCCAAGTATCACCTGTCCGCCACCCAGCGCCTGCGTTTCTACATGCAATACCGTCAGCGCCGGCACCTGAGTGCAGCGGACAAACAGCGTATTCGCCATGTGGTGAAGTTTTTCGAGGGACGCGAATGAGTGATTTCCTGGCGGCTGAAGACCGGGCGCTGCTGGAGCGCAACGGCTTGGCGACGTTCGATGCCCTGTGGGCCAAGCAACTGGATGCAGTGGATGAACCCAATACCAGTCGCGGTGGCTGGAGCAGCGTCTTTCGCCTGGAGCTCGACGGCCACGGTTATTACCTCAAGCGTCAGAGCAACTACCTGACGCGCAGCCTGCACCGTCCCTTTGGCGAGCCGAGTTTCTCCCGCGAGTTCCGCAATATCAGTCGTTACCGCAAGCTCGGCATCCCTGCCTTGCAGGCGGCGTTCTACGGCGAGCGCAAGGTGGGCGGCGAGCATCGCGCGATGCTGCTGACACGTGCCCTGGACGGCTGGAATGACTTGGATTCGCTGCTGGAGCAGTGGCCCCAACTGAGCGATGCCCAGCACCGCGCGATCCTGCGGGCCTGCGGTGAGCTTGCTCGTCGGTTGCACAGCGTCGGCCAGGTGCATGGCTGTTTTTATCCCAAACATATTTTTATGCAGGCCACCGGCGACGGCTATACCGCGCAGTTGATCGACCTGGAGAAAACCCGTCCGCTGTTGTTCGGCTGGCGTGATCGGGTCAAGGACCTGGAGCCGTTGTTGCGACGTGCACCGCAGTGGTCGGACGAACAGGTGCGCCAACTGTTGGCTGCCTATCTGGATCAACCGAAGGACAGCGCGCTGGTCGCCACCTGGCTGCAGAAACTGACCGCGCGCCGTAGTCACAAGGAAAACCGTTGATGCGCCTGTCCGAGCTGAAAACCGCTGGCCGCACCCCCGACCTGCCACTGACCATCGAGCTGGCGGATGCGGCGGGCCCAGGCCAGTTGCAACTGCTGAGTCTGTTGCGTGTGCTGCCGGGTGAGCGTTATGTGGGGGCGGCGGTCTGGCGTGGTCGTCCGGTACTGGCCAAGTTGCTGGTGGGCAGCAAGGCGGCGCGGCACTTTCAGCGTGAACTCAGCGGCGTGCGGCTGCTCGCCGAGCAATGCCTGACCACGCCGTTGCTGCTGGCCGATGGCTTGCAGGAAGGCGAGGGCGGCTGGTTGCTGTTCGAATTCATCGAGGGTGCTGAAAGCCTGGCCGATGCCTGGCAGTCCGTCGAAGGCTTGCCACCGCTGGCTGACGAACAAACCGCCGTGCTGGCCGAAGCGCTGGGTGCGATCGCTCAGATGCACACCAAGGGGCTGTGGCAGGAAGACCTGCACCTGGACAACCTGCTGCGCCAGGACGGCAAGCTGTACCTGATCGATGGTGCCGGGATCCGCGTCGAAGAGGCGGGCAAACCGCTGTCGCGCAACCGCGTGCTGGAAAACCTCGGGGTGTTTTTCGCCCAGTTGCCGAAAAATCTCGAGCCGTTTACCGAAGAGCTGCTGGTGTACTACCTGCTGGGCAACGGCGAGCACGCCCTGCCGCTGGAAGCCCTGGAGAAACAGGTGCGCAAGGTCAGTGCCTGGCGCCTCAAGGACTTCCTGAGCAAGGTCGGCCGTGAATGCACGCTGTTCAGCGTGGTGCGCGGCGCCTTTGCCTTGCGTGCGATCCGGCGGGAAGAGGAACCGGCCATGCTGCCGGTACTGGAACAGGCCGATGCGCTGCTGGACCAGGGCCATTTGTACAAGACCGGCGGCGCCGCCAGCGTGGCGAAGGTCGAGGTGGCCGGTCGGCCGTTGGTGATCAAACGCTACAACATCAAGGGCTTCGCCCACTGGCTCAAACGCTTCTGGCGTCCGAGCCGTGCCTGGCACTCCTGGCGCGAAGGCAACCGCCTGGCGTTCCTCGGCATCGCCACGCCCAAGCCGCTGGCGGTGCTGGAAAAACGCTTCTTCTGGTTGCGCAGTCGCGCTTACCTGATCACCGAATACCTGCCCGGCCCGGACATCATCGAGCGCTTCGCACCTTACGTTGAAAATGGTGACGCGCCGGAAAACGAACTGTTGGCGCTGGATCACCTGTTCGCCGAACTGATCCGCGAACGCATCAGCCATGGCGATTTCAAGGGGCACAACCTGTTTTGGGACAACGACCGCTGGTCGCTGATCGACCTGGACGCCATGTGTCAGCACGGCTCCGAGGCAAGCTTCGCCCCGGCGTATGCCAAGGACCGGGCGCGGTTCATGCGTAACTGGCCCGAAAGCAGTGCGTTGTACCAATTGATTGATCAGCGGTTGCCTCGAGACATCAACTGATCAGAACTGATACTCCGCCCCGGCGCCTGCATACCACGAACGTCCAGGCGCCGCTTCGTAGTAGCGGTTATTGCCGTCGCCGACGATCACCGAGCCGACGTACTGGCGGTCGAGCAGGTTGTCCAGGCGCAGGGTCTGGTGGAAAGTCCAGTGTTCGACTTTCTGCTCAAAGCGGGCGCGCCAGTTGAATACGCTGTAGGCCGGGGCGGCGTGTTGGCTGTTGGTGTCTTCGACGTAGACCTGGCTGCGGTACATCCCTTCGAGGGCGGTGCTGACCCAGTCCCTTGGTTTCCAGCTCAGTTCTGCGAACAGCGTGGTTTGAGGGACTCCCGGCAGGTAGTTGCCCTTGTCGACGGCGGTGTTGCCGCTGACGAAGTCACTGTCGTAGGTGGCTTGCAGGCGGGTGTAGGCGAGGTTGGCGCTCCAGTGCTCGCTGAGCTGGCTTTCGATGCCCAGTTCGAAGCCGCGGCGCAGGGTGCGGCCGGCGTTTTGGTAACTGGTGCGGCCGTCTTTGGATTGAGCGACCACTAACTCATCTTCTGTAGTTATCTGGAATACGGCCGCATTGATCCTGGTGTTTTTCACTTGGGCCTTTAATCCCACTTCGTACTGGGTGCTCTCTGACGGTTTCAAGCCGAAGTTGAAGCCCTCCACATTGCCCGGCGCATAGGCTAATTCGGCCTGGGTCGGTGTTTCGAAGCCTTTGCCCGCGCTCACATAACCATGCAGTTCAGGCGTGAACGCATACATCACGCTCATTGACGGCGTATTTTTCTGATAGGTTTTGTTGCCGCTGGAATCGCCATTGCTGAGGAACTGGTCGTCAACGTCCAACTGCATAGTGCTGTGTCGGACGCCGGCTTGCAGGGTCCAGCGGTCGAGGGCCCAGTTGGCCTGGATATAGGGATCGAGGCTGCGGGCGGTGTCGATTTCATCGCGGCGCAGTTGGCCTTTCACGCCGAGGGTGTTGCCGCTGTAGTTCTGGTAGCCGTGGCGACTGTCTTCGCTTTGATCGAAATCCAGGCCGGAGATGATCATTAGCTCGCCCGGTGCGCTTTCAATAGGCTGCATCCAACGCACGCTGCCGCCATAGAACTTGCGGTCGAATTGCACCACGCCGCCGCCACGCTCGTTGGCGGGTGTGCCTCTTGGAATCGACAAATACTGAATCACACTCCGCCGCCCCGTATACCCATTGACCTGCAGCGTCGCATCGCCAAAATACCGCTCGTAATTCATGCCCAATTGCTGATGATCAATGCTTTTACGCGTGTTGTACGTCAGCGCGTTGGCGCTCACCGAGCGTGGGTCGGCCTTGTACGCCGCCCACGTCTGCCCCAGCGGGTCCTGGGTGCCGTTCTGTTCCAGGCTGCTGTAGATCAGCGCCAGTTTGCTGTCGTCATCCGGTTGGACGTTGAGCTTGGCGAAGGTCTGGTCGCGGCGTGCGCTGCTGTGGTCGCGGTAGCCGTTGGTGTCCAAGCGCGAAGCGTCGAGCACAAAACCTGCGCCATTCGCTGCGCCTTCGGCGCTCAGGTGGTTTTTGTTCAGGCCGTCGCTGCCCACCAGGGTTTCGGCGCCGATACGCGGCGGGCCTTCGCCGTCTCGGGAGAACATCTGGATCACACCGCCGGCATTGCTGCCATACAGGGTCGCGGCAGGGCCGCGCAGCACTTCGATGCGTTCGGCAGTGTCGAGGTTGAACGTGGCCGCCTGGCCCTGGCCGTCCGGGGTGCTGGCGGGAATGCCGTCGGCAATCAGCTTGATGCCGCGCACACCGAACGCCGAGCGGGCGCCGAAGCCACGGGAGGAAATCTGCAGGTCCTGGGCATAGTTCTGGCGGTTCTGTACCACCAGGCCGGGCACGCGGGACAGGGCCTCGGAGGCGTTGATGCCCAATTGGCCATCGCTGATCTGTTCGCGGCTGATGCCGTCCACCGAGTACGGCAGGGCGAAGGTCGGGCTGGCGCTGCGTGAGCCGGTGACCACGCTGGGGTCGAGGACCAGCGGGGCGTCTTCAGCCCGAGCGGCATCGCTCAGGGCGAACAGGCCAGGCAGCAGCAAGGTGAAGCGGGCGAGGTTTTTCATCGGTCAGCGGGAATCCATGGCGCGCATAGGCGGTAGACGCGCAAAGGGGCGCGAGTTTAGTGGCTCGGGCGATTTTTATCATTTGGGAATCGTCCTACGCTGCAAATCAATGTTGCTGCTTTGGGTCACCTGCCCTTGCGATGTTAGCGTGGTCAGCCTTGGCAATAACAATGGCAGATGGGCCATAAGGAGAGGGTCATGAGGATGGGGTCGAAAGTCTTGTGCAGTGTGCTGCCGCTTGTGTTGACGGGCTGCGGAACCATCAATACCGTCTTGCGGCCAGACGCGGTCACCAGCCAGAACCTCAAGGACTCGCGCAGTCACTGCGAAAACGTGCCGCGCATCTACAGCGGGGTGATCTATGGGTTCTGCACGCTCAATGGCGAACCGGCGCCCGACAAGAGCCTGAAGGACAACAGCCTGATCGACCATGGCGGCAGCATGCTACCCATTGTCGCGGTGGAGTTTGTCGCCTCCGGCGTGCTGGACACCCTGGTGCTGCCCTACACTGTTTACCGTCAAAGCCGGGACGGCAGCATCGAGATCTTCCGCTGATCCCTCTTGACGCTCGCCGCTAACAGCTTCCCGCCGCTTTTACGCTATAATCCCGCCCTTTAGCTGTTTCCCGCCCAGGCGGGAGGCACACTTTTTTCAGGCGCAACCCGCCTGCATGCAGACTAAAAGAGGCTAGACCCCTGTGGCATTGACGATTCTTGGCCTGTCCGGCGCCCTTAGCCATGATCCTTCCGCAGCCTTGTATATCGACGGCAAGCTGATCGCGGCCGCCGAAGAAGAACGCTTCGTACGTGACAAACATGCAAAGAACCGCATGCCCTACGAGTCGGCGAAGTTCTGCCTGGAGCAGGCCGGCATCAAGCCTTCCGACGTTGACGTGGTCGCGATCCCGTTCGCCCCGATCAGCCTGTTCGGCGAGGCGCGCTGGCACTACGCCAAGCGTTACTGGTACGCCCCGGACCGCGCCCTCGATGCGATCCTGATGGGCAACCGTCGCTACAAGCGCTACCGCAACAAGATCGTCTGGTGCCTGGAGCAACTGGGCTTCGATCCGAAGAAAATCAAGATCGAACCGGTTGAACACCACCTGGCCCACGCTTCCAGCGCCTACCACTGCTCCGGCTTCCAGGAGAAAACCGCGATCCTCGGTATCGACGGTAAAGGTGAGTACGCCACCACGTTCTTCGGCTACGGCGAGAACGGCAAGATCCACAAGATCAAGGAATTCTACGATCCGGACTCCCTCGGCGGCCTATACGGCGCGATCACCGAGTTCCTCGGTTTCGAGATGCTCGACGGTGAGTTCAAGGTCATGGGCATGGCGCCGTATGGCGATGCCAGCAAGTACGATTTCTCGCGCCTGGCCTCCTTTGAGAACGGCGAGTTGGTGATCAACACCGACTACGCCAACGTCATCGGCCTGCGTCGTTATAAAGAGAAGGGCAAGGGTTTCTACTTCTCGCCAAAACTGATCGAGTGGCTGGGGCCCAAGCGCGAAGGCGATATCGCCGACGAGCCGTACATCCATTACGCCGCCAGCATGCAGGCGCTGTTCGAGAAGCTGGCCCTGCAGATGATCGACCACTACCTGGGCGACATCCTCAAGGACACCGGCAAGCTGGCTTTCGCCGGCGGTTGCGCGCTGAACGTCAAGCTGAACCAGAAAATCATTGCGCGTGACGACGTGAAAGAGCTGTTCGTGCAGCCGGCGTCCGGCGATGCCGGTACTGCCGTGGGTGCGGCGGCCTACGTGTCCCACGCCCGGGGTGTGCCGGTGGAGAAGATGGAGCACGTCTACCTCGGCCCGTCCTACAGCAACGAAGACGTGATTGCCGCGTGCGCCAAGCACGAGAGCAAGCCGAACTGGCGCAAGATCGAGAACATGCCCCAGCGCATCGCCAAGATCATGGTCGACGGCAACCCGGTGGCCTGGTTCCAGGGGCGCATGGAGTTTGGCCCGCGCGCGTTGGGCGGTCGTTCGATCATCGGTTGCCCAAGCGCCACCGGCGTGGCGGATCGCATCAACCACCAGATCAAGTTCCGCGAGCGCTGGAGGCCTTTCTGCCCGTCGATGCTCGACACCGTTGCGCCGCAGATGATCAAGGTCGACCACCCGGCACCGTTTATGACCTTCACTTTTGAAGTGGCCGAAGAGTGGAAGACCCGCGTGCCGGAGGTGGTCCATGAAGATGGCACCTCCCGCGCCCAGGTGCTCAAGCGTGAGTACAACCCGCGCTACTACGACATGATGAAAGAACTCGAAGTGCTGACCGGCAACGGCGTGTCCCTGAACACCTCGCTCAACCGTCGCGGCGAAGCGATGATCTGCTCGCCGACCGACGCACTGAACATGTTCTTCGGCTCCGACCTGCAGTACCTGATCATGGAAGACATCCTGGTCGTCAAGGACGGCGTGGACCCTTATGACGCCGTGGTCTAAATGCTGAACCGCTTCCAGGCGTGGCGTGAGCGTGGCTGGACGCCTGTCGAGGCCGAGGTTTACGCCCAGGCCTGGCAGCGGTTTGGCGGCAGCGTTGCGACCCATCCGCAGTTTGTCGAGCGCTTGGCGGGCCTGGCGCAGATTCCGGTGCGTTACCTGGGCTGGGAACAGGACGGTGAACTCCGAGGGGCGATTGCCACCTGGGGGCGCGACCTGGCCTTGTCCAAGGACGTACTCAAGCGCAGCGGCAAGAAAGGCCTGTTTGACCTGGGCAATGCCGAGATCATCCTGCCGATCACTGCCGATGCGCAGTTGCCGGTGCGCCATCGCGGGCGCTACCTGTCAGCGCTGAACGAGGGCCGCATCAGCACCCTCAAGTCCCAGGCCGAGCAATTGGCCATGGCGCGTACCCCCGAAGACCTGTCGAAGAAGTTTCGCTACAACCAGCGCCGCGAATTGCGTCTGCTGGAAGAGGCGGGCGGCGTGGTGCGGGCGGTGAGCGAGTTTTCCAGTGTGGAGCTGGCGGCGATCTACTGCGATCTGTTCCAGCGCCGCTGGGGCTTTCCCGCCACAGGCGCCGAGCGCCTGGCCGAGGTGCTGGCGCTGCTCAAAGAGTTCCTGATCGGCTCGGTGCTGTTTCTCAACGATGCTCCGATTGCCGTACAGCTTGTGTACCGCGTCGAGGCGCCGGAGTGGATCAGCATCGAGTACGTCAATGGCGGTGTCGACCCTGAAACCCGGGCATTCAGCCCCGGCAGTGTGCTGAGCTTCCTCAACACCCAAAGCGCCTGGGAACAGGCGCGGGCCGTGGATAAACCGCTGCGCTTTTCCTTCGGGCGTGCCGACCGCGAGTACAAGGAGCGCTGGTGCAACCCGGTGCCGGTGTTCAGCGTATGAGCCGCAAACAGCAACTGCTCAAGCGCCACCGGCGCAATAAACGCATTGCCCTGCTGATCGGGCTGCTGCTGTTGATCGCGGCCGGTGTGCTGGTGGCCTGGTGGTTACCACTGATCCTCGCGGTTGTGCTGTGGGTGGCCCATGAAGCCTGGTTTGCCGACCACCTGTTTTATTCGCCCAAGGACGACTACCAATACCGTTTTGCGTCGAGTGGCCAACAGGTCGGGCTGCGTCTGGAAGGCGGCAGGTTGCTGGCAGAGACGCCGCTCGAGCTGGCTGGCGATGAAACGCTGATCGTCGAAGTGCAGCTCAAAAGCAACCTATGGGGGCGTTTGTTTGATCCTGCAGTTGAATTTCTGGACGATCGCCAGGCGTTCGAACGTGGGGTGGCCGGCAAACGTTACCTCAACCTCACCGGTTCGGCGGCGGCATTGGTCGGCGGTGAACTGCGCCTGCGCGGTCGTTTTTGCCGCGTGATCGGACAGCCGGTCTTGTGGGTGTTTCGCCAGCCTGACGTAGCCCGTCAGCGTGTGATGGTGATCGCCCCCCATGCCGACGATGCCGAACTGGCCGCCTTCGGCCTTTACAGCCAGGCGGATGAAAGCTGGATCGTGACCCTGACCGCGGGTGAGATCGAGGCCGAGCACTATCAGCAAATGGGTTTGCCCAAGGCTGAAGCGGCGCGGATCAAAGGGCGCTTGCGTGCCTGGGACAGCATTGCCGTGCCGCGCTGGGCCGGCGTGCCCGAGGCGCACTGCGTGCAGTTGGGGTATTTCTGCCTGCAACTGCCGGCCATGCGTGATGCCCCCGATCAACCCCAGGCATCGCGCGAAGCGCAGTTGGACGATACGCGGCTGTTCCGCCAGTTCAATGCCTTGGCGTTGCCGGGGGATGTGGACGGTGCGCCGACCTGGAACAACCTGATTGCCGACCTGCGTGCAGTGTTGCTCAAGGCGCGTCCCGAGGTGATTGTGTTGCCGACGCCAGTGCTCGACCCTCACCCTGACCATATCTGCGCCCACACCGCGGTGGTGCAGGCATTGCAGGGGCTTGAGTGGCAGCCGACCATGTTGCTTGGCTATGCCAACCATCTGCACGATAACGACCGTTGGCCCATGGGTGATTCAGGCGCTGGCATCGCTTTGCCGCCGCAGTTCGATGCCGCCCAGGTACTTGAGCCCTATTGCCGGGTGCTCAGCCTGAGCCAGCAGCAGGACAAGGCCATGGCGCTGGGCATGATGCATGATCTGCAGCCCCGTGCACCGTTCAAGCGCCGGGTGCGTCGCCTGTTGCAGCAATGGCTGGCCGGCCGTGGTCCATCGCCTTACGGCGAGAACGAATTTTTCCGCAAGGCTGTGCGCCGTCACGAGCTGCTTTGGGTGCTGAAGCAGGACTGAAATTGACTTTTTTCGTCGGGCTGCCCGCGTGTAGCAGCCCGATTGCCTCATGGAGTGATATGAAGCCTCGTTTCAAGGTTTTGCAGTTGCAGCCTGACTACAACGTCAAACTGAATGACTTCGCCGATCTCGGCGAGCAGATCGTCAAGGCGCTGCCGACGGAGCGGTTCGAGGTGACGTCAGCCTTCCTGAGCGGTCGGCCGCAGCCGGGCCAGCCGTTGAGCGTGGCGGATCATTCCAAGTATTTCGAGTTTCCCGAGAAGGCCCTCAAAGGCATTCGCTTGGGCGCCATGTGGGAAATCTACAAGTACTGCCGTGAGCAGAAATTCGATGTAGTCATCTGTAACCGCTTCAAGTCGGTGAACATGATGCTGTCGCTCAATCGCTGGTTGAAGATTCCGTTGTGCATCGGTATTTCCCACGGTTTCGGCGAGTACGAACGCGCCTATCGCCGGCGCCAGACGCGCCGCCTGGTCAGCCCGGCCTGGCGCTTTGTCGGGGTATCGGCGGCAGTCAGGGATTACCTGATCGGCCTCAACTGCGGCTTTACCCGCGATAACACCACCTTCGTCACCAATGCCATCGATATTCCCCAGGCCGAAGCCTTGCAGTTGCCACGCGAGCAGGCTCGCCAGGCGCTCGGGCTGCCGCTCGACGCACGGATCATCGGCGCGCTGGGGCGCTTGGTGCCGATCAAGGGCCATACGCACCTGCTGCAGGCGTTTGCCCGTCTCAAGGACAAATACCCCAATGTCCAGGTCGGCATCATCGGTTCCGGCCGTGCCGAAGCCGACTTGCGCGCGGATATCGAGCGCCTTGGCCTCACTGGCCGTGCGCACTTGCTGGGCTTTCGCGAGGATGGCCTCAAATATGTACGCGCTTTCGATATCTGGACCATGCCTTCCTTGCTGGAGGGCCTGGGCCTGGCGTTGCTCGAAGGCATGAGTGGACGCCTGCCGGTGATTGCTTCCAACGGGCCGGCCATGCTGCCGCTGGTGGAAGGGGCGGGTGGTTTGTCCCACGAGCCTGGCAATGTCGAGCAACTGACAGCGGCCCTGGACACTTATCTGGCCATGAGCGACGAGCAATTGCGCGCCAAGGGTGAACAGGTATTCCGTTATCTGGAAGAGAACCACGCCCTGGCCGAGTTCCAGCAAAAGTACCTGAACCTCATCGAAACCGGTTTGAAAGAAGTAGGTAGAGCATGACAGCGCAACAACCCCTGGTCTCGGTGATCATCGCGTCCTACAACCACGGCCGGTACATCGAGGAGAGCATCCTCAGCGTGCTCGGCCAGACGTACCCGAACATCGAGCTGCTGGTGGTGGACGACGGTTCCAAGGATGACAGTGTCGAGCGCATCCAGCGCCTGCAGGCCGAGCACGGCTTTGATTTCCAGGTGCAGCAGAACCAGGGCCTGACCGCCACGCTCAACGGTGCCATCGCCCGCGCCAAGGGTAGCCTGATCGCACCCTTCGGCTCCGATGACATCATGCTGCCAGACCGTATCGCCACCCAGGTGGCCTACATGGAAGGTAAACCGAAGGTGGGCATGTGCGCTGGCAATATCGAGTTGATCGATGGTGACGGCAACCTGCACCCGGAGAAAAAGCAGCGCCGCGACGTACCGTTTCGCAGCCTGGATTTCGACGACATGTTCATGGACCGCAAGCCCTTCCCGCCGGCGCCGACCATGTTGATTCGCCGCGAAGTGCTGGAAGAAGTCGGCGGCTTCGACCCACTGATCCCTCTGGAAGACCTGCTGATCCAATTGAAGATCACCGCCGCGGGCTACACCATTGACGCGCTCGGCGTGGTGATGGCGCAGTATCGGCAGCACGCAAGCAACACCTACAAGAACCATCGCTACATGATCCAGAACATTCTCAAGACCTATGCCCATTTCAGCGAGCACCCGGCCTATGACGCGGTGCGCTACAACTTCCTCAACTCGATGTTCCTGAAGACGGCTGATCGGGACCGGCCACTGGCGCGGGAGATCCTCAAGCAGATCCCGCTGAAGTTCTGGGGGCGCAAGACCTTGCGTGGCTTGGTGCGGTTGTATCTGGCACCCCTCAGGAAGTGAGGCGGGGGAGGTATGAAAAAGGCGACTATCAGCAGTGATAGTCGCCTTTTTTATCAGGTGGCGGGGCTGGCCAATGCCTGCACTTGCTCGCGGATCTTCGCCGTGGCGCCTTGGCTGGCAACGGACGCATAACCTTTGGCCAGCTGTTCGAAGTGTGTCTCGAACAACCAGGCGCGGTCCTGTGGGTAGCGCTGCATATGGCGCAGGTTGCGCTGGCGCAACGCGTTGCGCAGCGGCGACGGGAAGATGCGCAGGTCGGCAATATCGATCAGGGCAAACTCACCGTCATCCATCAACAGCACGTTACCCAGGTGCAGCGAACGGAAGTACACACCGCGCTCATGCAACTTGGCCATGAACTGACCGAAACGTTCGATCAGCGACTCACGCAGGCTGTTGTCCAGGCCTTGCAGGGCCTGGCGCAGGGTCAGGCCGGGCAGTGGCGCGTAGCTGACGGCGGTGCTGGCGTCGCGCAGGCTATAGAGGCCTAGAATCTGCGGCGTAGGGATGCCCAGGGTGCGCAATTGCTCGGCGTTGCTGGCAAACCGCTCGGAGTAGGGGTTGAAGCTGCCCGAGGTGTACCAGCGGCGCGCACGGAAGATCTTCAGGAAGCGGCCGTCGGCCAGGCGCAGGACTTTCGGACCCAGCCCGTCGGCTTCGATCACATGGGCATTGCTGCACAACTGGTCGAAAGCTGCGGGCTTGAGCGCTTGTACCGGCATGCGCAACAGGCTGTGACGGCGCTGGGCGATGCTCAGGCCGGCAATGATCGCCAACGGGATCCACAGCACGAACCAGTGCTCTTTCGGGCGTGACAGGATGCCACCCCCTTCGGTCAGCCCGGCGCCGATGCCATAGGTCAGCAGCGACGAAGCCAGGATGAAGAGTGGCTGGGCGCGTTCTTTCAGGCCCTTGTACAGCCCCCAGCCGATCATGAAGATCCACGGGATAAAGCCGATGATGCCGACGTAATACAGCACGCCCAGGGCAAAACTGTGCGGCTCGCGCAGCTGATAGCCGTCGGACAGGGTCAGGTACAGCTCGGAGTCGTAGCTGTGGCCGATCCATGGGTGTTCTGCGATGCGTTGCAGTGACATGCCCCACAGTTCAAGGCGAAATGAGCTGCCTCGTTCGGTAATGGATTCCGGGTATAGCAGGAGCAGTCCAATGGCCCCCAGAACCAGGCCTGCTATCAGCAAAGCCGAGCGGCGGTTGCGGCTGACGAAGGTCATCCACAGGATGGTGAGTGTCAGGGCTACCAGCGGTGTGCGCGAGCCCGTGGCCAGAACCGCCGCGAGCATGACTGCCAGAGCCGGGGCGCTGAACCACAGGACTTTCAGGCGCTGGGTGGTCATGCAGACATACAGCCAGTAGACGCAGAAGAAACCGAATAGATGAGAGCTGAGCAGCGGATTGTCGAGAGCGCCACGCCCACCGATCATGCGCATGCCCGGTTCGAAGCCTTTGACGAACGCCACCAGGTTGCACAGGCTCACCACCAGTGCGATTACCGCCGCACTGAAGAAGATCGGCTTGAACAGATCGTTGCGGTAATGCAGCAACAGCCCGCAGCCACCAAACAGCATGAAGGTATTGAGCGGGCGCTTGAACAGGTCGGTGTCGGCGGTGGGCTCGGGGCTCCACAGCAGGCTGGTCAGGGCCCAGGCGGAGAAGACCAGGAAGGCGAGCGCCAGGGGCTCGCGCAGTAACGCTTTCAGCTCCCGGGGGCGCATGCACAACATGAACAGCGTCGGTACGCTGAACAGGATGTAGACAATTCGATGCAGCACGTTTCGGTTGGATACGAAGAACAGTGAGCTCAGCAGCAACAACAAGCCAATGGGTAAAATCCACAGAACCAGAAAGTCGAAAACGCGATTTGAGCCATAGATCAGCCGCTTGGAGTGCATACAGGAAAGCCATTCCGTGTTGAGAAGCCGACCATCTTAAAGTAGTGGCTATATAATGTCGCCGGTTGAGGCCAACCGGTTTGAGGGTCATGCAGGGTGCAAGTACAACAGAGAAGCTGTGCTAAAGTCAGCCTCCTTTTTCAAAACGCCGCGTGATATGACCGACTCCAGTCCGAGCGCAAGCCCTTCGAGCTTGAAAATATACTTCCGCCTGCTCAGTTACGTTAAGCCCTACGCCGGCTTGTTCGCGCTGAGTATCGTCGGATTTCTGATTTTCGCGTCGACCCAGCCCATGCTGGGGTACATCCTCAAGTACTTCGTCGACGGCCTTTCCAACCCTGAAGCCGTGCTATTCCCTACCGTGCCGTTCCTTCGGGACCTGCAACTGCTGCAAGCCGTGCCGCTGCTGATCATCCTCATCGCGGCCTGGCAGGGCCTGGGTTCGTTCCTGGGCAACTACCTGCTGGCCAAGGTTTCCCTGGGCCTGGTCCATGACCTGCGCGTGCAGTTGTTCAACAACTTGCTGACGCTGCCCAACCGCTACTTCGACAACCACAACTCCGGGCACCTGATTTCTCGCATCACCTTCAACGTGACCATGGTCACGGGGGCGGCGACCGATGCGATCAAAGTGGTGATTCGTGAAGGCATGACAGTGATCTTCCTGTTCGCCTCGCTGCTTTACATGAACTGGCGCCTGACGCTGGTGATGATTGCCATCCTGCCGTTGATCGCAGTGATGGTGAGCACGGCCAGCAAGAAATTCCGCAAGCAGAGCAAGAAGATCCAGGTGGCGATGGGCGACGTGACCCACGTGGCCTCCGAAACCATCCAGGGCTACCGCGTGGTGCGCAGCTTCGGGGGTGAGGTCTACGAGGAAAAACGCTTCCTCAAGGCCAGCCAGAGCAACACCGACAAGCAACTGCGCATGACCCGCACCGGGGCGATCTATACACCGGCGCTGCAACTGGTGATTTACACCGCGATGGCGGTGCTGATGTTCCTGGTCCTTTATCTTCGCGGTGACGCATCGGCCGGTGACATGGTGGCCTATATCACCCTGGCCGGCCTGCTGCCCAAGCCGATTCGCCAGCTCTCGGAAGTCAGCTCGACGATCCAGAAGGGCGTGGCGGGTGCCGAAAGCATTTTTGAACAGTTGGATGAAGAGGTCGAAGTCGACAACGGCACCATCGAGCGCGACAAGGTCAGCGGCCGTCTCGACGTACGCAACCTGAACTTTACCTACCCAGGCACCGAGCGCCATGTGCTCAAGGACATCAGCTTCACCGCCGAGCCTGGGCAGATGATCGCCCTGGTCGGGCGCTCGGGCAGCGGGAAGTCGACCCTGGCCAGCCTGATCCCGCGCTTCTACCACCACGCAAGCGGCGAAATCCTGCTGGATGGTGTCGAGATCGAAGACTACAAGCTGCTCAACCTGAGGAAACACATTGCCCAGGTGACCCAGCATGTGACCTTGTTCAGCGACACCGTGACCAACAACATCGCCTACGGCGACCTGGCGGGTGCGCCGCGGGCGGACGTGGAAGCGGCCGCGGCGGACGCCAATGCCAAGGACTTCATCGATCAGTTGCCCAAGGGCTTCGACACCCAGGTTGGCGAAAACGGCGTGTTGCTGTCCGGTGGCCAACGCCAGCGCCTGGCGATTGCCCGTGCCCTCCTGAAGAATGCACCGCTGCTGATTCTCGACGAGGCCACGTCGGCCCTCGACACCGAATCCGAGCGCCACATCCAGGCGGCGCTGGACAAGGTCATGCAAGGTCGCACCACCCTGGTGATCGCGCACCGTTTGTCCACCATCGAGAAGGCCGACCTGATCCTGGTGATGGACGACGGTCGAATTGTCGAGCGTGGCACGCACAGTGAGCTGCTGGCACAGAACGGCTATTACGCCCGCCTGCATGCCATGGGCCTGGATGCGCCGATTTCCGCAGACATTACCTGAACCTCCCGGTAGGAGCCGGCAAGCCGGCTCCTTGCAAAACCCTCCCGCAAACCTCCCGCAACCCTGTGCTAATATCGCGCCCCTGTTCATTTTGTATGTGGGTTGCTCCATGAAGTTGTCCATGCCGCGATTCGATCAAGCCCCTGTCTTGGTGGTCGGCGATGTCATGCTCGACCGTTACTGGCATGGTGGTACCTCACGGATTTCCCCTGAGGCGCCGGTGCCGGTCGTCAAGGTCGAGCAAATCGAAGACCGTCCAGGTGGCGCTGCCAACGTTGCCCTCAATATTGCCGCCCTCGGCGCCCCGGCCTCGCTGGTCGGCGTGACCGGCGACGACGAAGCCGCCGACAGCCTGGCCAACAGCCTGCGCGGTGCTGGCGTGCGTGCGTTGTTCCAGCGCATTGCCCACCAGCCGACCATCGTCAAGCTGCGGGTGATGAGCCGTCACCAGCAATTGCTGCGTATCGATTTCGAAGAACCCTTCGCCACCGACGCCCTGGCCCTTAGCGGCCAGGTCGATCAGTTGCTCGAAGGCATAAAGGTGCTGGTGTTGTCCGACTACGGCAAAGGCGCCTTGAAGAATCACCAGGAACTGATCCAGGCCGCCAAGGCCCGGGGCATCCCGGTATTGGCCGATCCCAAGGGCAAGGACTTCTCGATTTATCGCGGAGCCAGCCTGATCACGCCGAATCTCAGCGAGTTCGAAGCCATCGTCGGCGGTTGCGCCGATGAGCACGACCTGGTGACCAAGGGCGCGGCACTGATGGCCGACCTCGACCTCGGCGCCTTGCTGGTGACCCGTGGCGAGCACGGCATGACCCTGCTGCGCCCCGGCCACCCGGCGATGCACTTGCCGGCACGTGCCCGTGAGGTGTTCGACGTCACCGGCGCCGGCGACACCGTGATTTCCACCCTGGCCGCCTCGATTGCCGCCGGTGAAGAACTGCCCCACGCTGTGGCCCTGGCCAACCTGGCGGCGGGCATCGTAGTGGGCAAGCTGGGTACCGCTGCCATCAGCGCGCCTGAGTTGCGCCGTGCGATCCAGCGCTCCGAAGGCTCGGAGCGGGGTGTGCTGAGCATTGAGCAATTGCTGCTGGCGATTGACGATGCTCGCGCTCACAACGAAAGCATTGTGTTCACCAACGGCTGCTTCGACATCCTGCACGCCGGTCACGTGACCTACCTGGAACAGGCCCGTGCCCAAGGCGATCGCCTGATCGTCGCGGTCAACGATGACGCCTCGGTCAGCCGCCTGAAAGGCCCTGGCCGTCCGATCAACAGCGTCGACCGGCGCATGGCCGTGTTGGCCGGTCTGGGCGCTGTGGACTGGGTGATCAGCTTCCCTGAAGCAACCCCGGAAAACCTGCTGGCCCAGGTCAAGCCGGATGTGCTGGTCAAGGGCGGCGATTATTCCGTCGACCAAGTGGTCGGGGCAGATATCGTCAGCGCCTACGGTGGCAAGGTCAAAGTGCTGGGCCTGGTCGAGAACAGCTCGACCACCGCCATTGTCGAGAAGATCCGCAACAATGAGTAAGCAGGTTCTTGTCACCGGCGGTGCGGGCTTTATCGGCTCGCACCTGGTCGATGCGCTGCTCGCCAAAGGCTACGGTGTGCGGGTGCTGGATAACCTCTCCACCGGCAAGCGCACTAACCTGCCGTTGGACAATCCGCGCGTCGAACTGCTGGAAGGCGATGTGGCCGATGCCGAGGTAGTCGCCCGTGCCGCTGTCGGCGCAGCCGCGGTGGTGCATCTGGCGGCGGTGGCCTCGGTACAGGCGTCGGTGGATGATCCGGTCAGCACGCACCAGAGCAACTTCATCGGCACCTTGAATGTCTGCGAAGCCGTGCGCAAGGCCGGCATCAAGCGCGTGGTGTATGCCTCCAGCGCTGCGGTATACGGCAACAATGGCGAAGGCGCTTCCATTGACGAAGCCACCACCAAGGCGCCGTTGACGCCCTATGCGTCCGACAAGTTGGCCGGCGAGCACTACTTCGATTTCTATCGTCGCCAGCATGGCCTGGAGCCGGTGATCTTCCGTTTCTTCAATATCTTCGGGCCACGCCAGGATCCGTCATCGCCGTATTCCGGTGTGATCAGCATCTTCAGCGAGCGGGTGCAGCAGGGCGTACCGATTGCCGTGTTTGGCGATGGTGAGCAAACCCGCGACTTCATGTACGTGGGCGACCTGGTGGACTTGTTGGTGCGGGCGATTGAAGCGCCCGAGGCTCCCTTGGGTGCAATCAATGTCGGCTGGAACCGCACCACGACGCTCAAGGATGTGCTGCAAGCCTTGGAAGACATCGTCGGCAAACTGCCCGAAGTGACTTACGGGCCGCCGCGCTCCGGGGATATCCGGCATTCGCGGGCGAACAACCAGCGGTTACTGGCGAGTTTTACCCTGCCCGAACCCACCCCATTGAAGGTGGGATTGGAACGCTTGCTCAAAGGCTGACGCGATGTGTAGCCTGATTCAGGCCTTGGTTTTTTTCTTCGGCACGATCTTGCGCAGCACCCTTTGGGCCAGGCGCTTCAATTTCGACTCTTTCTCAGGCTCAGCCAGGCCTTGCTGGCGCAGCCAGTCCTTCCAGCGAATCCGCTCCTCACGCACCAACCAGCCTTCCTGCTGGGCGAAGCTTTCCGCCAGGTACAAACCCCGCGTGCTCGCCGGGTACAGCTGGTCTTTCTTGACGGTGTAGAGCTCGGCCAGGGGCTGGCCGTCTTTCAATGGCATCAGGTACAGGTCCGGGCGTTGACGGTCCAGGCGGGCGACCAGTTGGTCGCCTTCAAGGCGCTCGTCGACATGGAACAGGCTCAGGGATTTGGCTTCCTTGGGCACTTCCAGGCGCAGGTCATAGATCAATTGCAACGAGGCGGTGGGCAGGTGCACATAGGCGCGCGGGCGTTCGATCAACTGGGTGGTGGCGCAGCGCACCGGGCGAGCCGCGCCGGACAGCGGGCTGAGGCGAAAGGGCAGGGCTTCGCGGTAATGCAGCGCGGAGGAATAGGGCGCCGGCAGCCAGGTGTCGTTGAAGCGCCCGCCCAGCCAGCCTTCCGGCGTTTCCAGCAGGCACTCTTCGGCAATTTCCTGGATGGCGGTGTGCAGCGGCAGGTTCAGCTCATGGGCGGGCACGTAGCCGGAGATCAGCTTGAGTACCACGTCGCCACGGTCCTGGCGGCGCTGGCGCACCAGCACCCAGTAATCCTTGTTTTGCCAATGCAGGGTCAGGCGCACCGACACGCCAAGGTTGGCCAGCTCCAGGGCGAAACGTTCGGGGTCTGCCGCCTCCACCGGCTTGCGCCGTTGCAGGGTCTGGGCAAAGTTGAGCGGCATGCCGACGCTCTGGTAGCTCAGGCCTTCGGGGGTGGCTTCGACGTGTAGCGGCAGTGTCTTGAAGTTGCTGGGGTTTTTTCTTATGAGCGTTCGCGGCATGTCGGCTCCTTCTTGCGACGGGGTCGGCCGCGTCGGCGGCATCAGAGTTGACGAATGACCTGGGCAGCGGTCGCCACGTTATGGGCCAGGTGCAGCGGATTAATGGTCCCGACAATAGCACTGGCAACGCCTGTTTGCGCAAACAACAACATGAAACTGGCGCGAATTGGATCCATTCCAGGCTCCAGGCAAACGTGGCCGCTGGCCAAGGCCTTTTTCACCAGGATGCCCTTGCCGTGGGCCGCCGCATATTCAATGACGGCTTTCTCGGCCTGTTCGTTCAAATTGTAGGTGACCATCGCGCAATCGCCCTGTTCCAGAGCCTTCACGCCACCCTCGACGGTCTTGCCGGAAAAGCCGAAACCACGGATCTTGCCTTCCTGTTTCAGCGCCGCCAGGGTCTGGTAGACCTCGCAGTCATTGAGAATATGCAGGTCGTTACCGTCGGAATGCACCAGCACCAGGTCGATAAAATCGGTTTCAAGTCGTTTCAGGCTGCGCTCGATCGACATCCGGGTGTGGGCCGCGCTGAAGTCGTGGCTGGACGCGCCATTCTCGAACTCTTCGCCGACTTTACTGACGATCACCCAATCTTTGCGCTGGCCGCGCAGCAGCGGCCCCAGGCGTTCTTCGCTCATGCCGTAGGCCGGCGCGGTGTCGATCAGGTTGATGCCCAGTTCGCGGGCCTGGCGCAACAGCATGCGCGCTTCGTCGTCGCCGGGGATCTGGAAGCCGCTGGGGTATTTCACCCCTTGGTCGCGGCCCAGCTTGACGGTGCCCAGGCCCAGTGGCGAGACCATCAGGCCAGTGCTGCCCAGGGGGCGATGAAGGTCGTGCAGGGTAGGCAGGCTCATGGCAACAGTTGCTCCCAGGCAGGCACGCCGATGGCGGGTTTTGGCAGCTCGGGCAGCGGCTCGTCGACGCTTGGGCGGATGCCGTCACGTTCCAGGCTGTTGATCACCCGATCGGCGAAGTCCGGTGCCAACGCCAACTTGGTCGGCCAGCCCACCAGCAGGCGGCCTTGTTCGGCGATGAAGGCATTGTCGGGGCGGGTCAGGCCCGATTGCAGGGGCTCGGCACGGTCGACGCGCAGGGTCGCCCATTGGGTCTGGCTCATGTCGATCCACGGCAGTAACTGCGCCAGCTCTTTTTGCGCCGTGGCGATCTGTTCCTGCGGCGTGCGCGCCACGCCATCGGCCTCGGCAATATCGCCGCCCATGTACCACACCCAATTGCCATCGGCGGCCGGGTGAGTGGTGACAGTGATGCGCGGCTTGGTGCCGCCGCCCAGGCAGTGGGCATACAGCGGTTTGAGGCCGGGGCCTTTGGCGATGATCATGTGCAATGGACGTTTTTGCATGGCTGGCTGGCTGATGCCCAGCGCGGTCAGCAGATCAGCCGTACCGGCGCCGGCACTCAACACGATGCGCTGGGCGCGGATCTCGCGACCGTCCACCTTCAAGCCCACCAAAGCGTCGCCCTCCAGCAACGGTTCGATGTGCTGGCCGGCGAGCAAGCCATCACCGGCCAGTTGGGCCAGGCGCTCAATCAGGCTTGGCACGTCGATGACCAGCTCGGCCAGGCGATAGACCTTGCCCTTGAAGCGGCGGTCTTGCAGCGCCGGCGGCAAATCGTCGCCCTTGACTTGGTCGACACGGCCGCGCACGGCCTTGCTGGCGAAAAAACTGGTGAGGTTGCCGGCAAGCGTGCCGGGGGACCACAGGTAATGCGCCTCAGACAACAGGCGCACGCCGGACAGGTCCAGCTCGCCGTTACCCGCCAGTGCTTCGCGCCAGCGGCGCGGCATATCGGCAATGGCTTCGGACGCGCCGGTGATGGCGCCATGCAGGGCGTATTTCGCGCCGCCGTGAATGATCCCCTGGGACTTCACGCTTTGCCCGCCACCCAAGGTGGCGTTTTCCACCACCACCGTGGAAAACCCCTGGCGGCGCAGGCGCGCATTCAGCCAGAGGCCGGCAACCCCGGCGCCGACAATCAGAACGTCGGTGGAAATAACGGATGGCATGGGCGACCTCAGTGTTCAAGACAAGAGGCGCAGTATACAGGCTGTTGAGGAGTGGTCAGTGCCCGGCGGTTTTCGAGAACAGCTGGATCACCACCACGCCCAGCACAATCAGGCCCATCCCCAGCATCGCCGGAACATCCAGCTTCTGCCCGTAGATAAACAACGCCGCGATACTGACCATCACAATGCCCATTCCAGCCCACACCGCGTAGGCCACGCCCACCGGTACGGAGCGCACCACCAGCGTCAGCATCCAGAACGCCACGCCGTAGCCGACGATTACCAGCAGCAGTGGGATGGGCGTGCTCCAGCCCTTGATGGCTTTCATGGAAACCGTGGCAATCACTTCCGAGCAGATGGCGATGGCCAGGTAGTAGTAGGCGGCATTCATGGGTCAGTCCTCGGGTAAAGCGATCAGTTAAGGCTGGCATTCTAGAGTCTTGTCAGATGGGGTAAAGTCATTACCTATCCGAATCAGAGATGGGTTAGGTCATGAGCGTGCAGTGGGATCTGGAACAGATGCGCCTGTTTGTCAGCGTCGCCGAACAGCGTTCGTTTTCAGCGGTGGCGCGCCAGCAGCGCAAGGCTCAGTCGGCGGTCAGCAATGGGATTGCCATGCTGGAGGCGGACCTGGGCGTCAGCCTGTTCGAGCGTAGCAGCGGCCGCCAGCCTCGGCTGACCGCAGCCGGCAGCGTGCTGCTGGAGGAAGCGCGCGAAGTGCTGCGCCAGTGCGAGCGGCTCAATGGCCGGGCACTGTCATTGACCCGTGGTGAAGAGGCCTGCCTGCGCCTGGCCCAGGATGAAGCCATGCTGTTCCAGCCAGTGCTCGATAGTCTTGAGGCACTGGCCGGGCAGTACCCGTTGTTGGAGGTACAGTTGTCCAGCGCGGCCCAGGGTGATGTGGCGCGCAAGCTGGTGGAGCGCAAGGCTGACCTGGGCCTGCTGTTCTATCACGACCAGATCCCTGAAGCCCTGGAGCGGCGCGTGGTCGGCAGCGTGGAGATGGTCACGGTGTGCGGTGTGAATCACCCGCTGGCCAAGCAAACCTATGTAACGTGCCAGCACCTGGCGCAGTTCCGCCAGTTGCTGATGTCGACCCAGACCAGTGTCTACCCCGGCAGCGAAGCCGCCAGCCCGCTGGTGTGGCGCGCCGACAGTTTCTACGTGTTGGCCGAATGGCTGATGAGTGGCCTGGGCTGGGCCTGGCTGCCCCGGCATATCGTGCAGTACCCGACCTACCAGCAACAGATGGTCGAACTGGACAGCGAATGGACGCCGCCGGCGCTGGTGGTCGAGTTGGTCTGGCGGCGCGACGAGCATCTGGGGCCGGCGGCGCGCTTCCTGGCCAAACGATTTGCCGAGTGCTTGCAGGCGATCGACTGAAAAAGCCGATAAACTCCGCCGCCATGAATAGAACTCTCTACAGCTGTCTGTTTTACCTGGCGCTGCCCTTGGTGGCTTTACGTCTGTGGCTGCGCGCGCGCAAGGCGCCGGCCTATGCCAAGCGCGTCGGCGAGCGCTTCTCCTATGGCTTGCCGGTGATGCGGCCGGGCGGGATCTGGGTGCACGCCGTGTCGGTGGGCGAAAGCATTGCCGCTGCGCCCATGGTGCGCGGGTTGCTGGAGCGTTATCCGACGCTGCCGATCACCGTCACCTGCATGACGCCGACCGGGTCCGAGCGCATCCAGGCGTTGTTCGCCAATGAACCGCGAATCCAGCACTGCTACTTGCCGTATGACTTGCCGTGCGCGGCCGAGCGTTTCCTGGATCGCGTACAGCCCAAGCTCGCGGTGATCATGGAAACCGAGCTGTGGCCCAATCATATCCACGCCTGCGCCCAGCGCGGGATTCCGGTGGCATTGGCCAATGCGCGTCTGTCGGCGCGTTCGGCCAAGGGCTATGCGCGCTTTGCCAAATTGACAGCGCCGATGTTGGCCGAAATGAGCCTGTTTGCTGTGCAGACGCAAGCCGAAGCGCAGCGCTTCCTGGATTTGGGGGCTCGGCCGGAAACCGTCGAAGTCACCGGCTCGATCAAGTTCGACCTGACCATCGAACCCCAGTTGCCGGTGCGCGCCGCCGCGTTGCGGGAGCAATGGGGCGCCAGCGAGCGCCCGGTGTGGATCGCCGCGAGTACCCATGAGGGTGAAGATGAGGTGGTGCTGGCGGCCCATCGCCAACTGCTCGACAGCTACCCTAACGCGCTGCTGATTCTGGTGCCGCGCCATCAGGAGCGCTTCGGCCCGATGTTCGAGCTGTGCGCACAGCAAGGCTTTGTCACGGTGCGTCGCTCCAGTGGGGAACCCGTCACCGCGAACACATCAGTATTGCTCGGCGACACCATGGGCGAGTTGCTGTTTCTCTATGCGTTGGCTGACAGCGCTTTCGTAGGCGGCAGCCTGGTGGCGACCGGTGGGCACAACCCACTGGAACCGGCGGCGCTGGCCTTGCCGGTGATCATGGGACCACATGTGTTCAACTTCCTCGAAATCACCGCGATGATGCGTGAAGCCGGGGCGTTGCGCGCGGTGGATGACGCAGAAGGGTTGGCCGAAGCCGTGCGCCAGTTGTTCGAACTGCCGCAGGATGCGCGCAAGATGGCGCAGGCGGGGCTCAAGGTGATGCAGGCCAACCAGGGCGCGTTGAAGCGTTTACTGGATGGTTTAGGTCGACTGCTGGCTGACTGAATCATCACCTGACTCAATGTGGGAGGGGGCTTGCCCCCGATGGCGGTATATCAGTCACCTATACGGTGCCTGACACTCTGCTATCGGGGGCAAGCCCCCTCCCACATGGGGTTGCAGTGGATTCAGTTGGCGGGGCGGGCCTTGAGTTGTTCGGCCGCAGCCTTGGCCAGGTCCGGCGGCAGGAAGTCGCGGTCCGGGTTGTAGTCGGCCTTGAGGTAGCGCGCCAGGTCTTGCAGATCGCCTGGGTTCAAGGTGCCCGCGGCCTGCTTCAAGCGCAGGTTGTCGAGGATGTAGTCATAGCGGCTGTTGTTGTAGTTGCGTACCGACGCATAGAGCTGGCGCTGGGAGTCGAGCACATCGACGATATTGCGCGTCCCCACCTGATAGCCGATTTCCGTGGCTTCCACCGCGCTCTGGTTGGAGATGATCGACTGGCGGCGCGCCTGTACCTGCTCCACGTCGGTGTTCACCGCGCGGTGCAGGTTGCGGGTGTTTTCCACCACCTGGCGGCGCAGGCCTTCGCGCTGCTGCTCGGTCTGGCCCAGACGCGAGTAGGACTCACGCACCTGCGAGCTGGTCAGCCCGCCGCTGTAGATCGGGATGCTCAGGCGCAGGCCGATGGTGCGCTGCTCGACATCTCCACGGTACGGCGTGCCGAAGGCATTCGGGTTGCTGAAACCGAGGGCGTCGTTGTCGCCTTTTTCATATTGCGCCACGGCGTCCAGGGTCGGCGCGTGGCCGGCCTTGCGCTGCTTGAGGGTTTCCTCGGCGGCCGTGACCGCATAGTTGCTGGCCAGCAGGTTCAGGTTCTGGCGGCCGGCGGTTTCGACCCAGGCCTTGGCGTCGTTCGGCAGCGGCGGCAACACCGGCAGCGTGTGGACGATGCCCTGGATTGAGTTGTACTGGCGGTTGGTCAGGGTGATCAGCGCTTCGAACGCGTCCTCGACCTGGCGTTGGGCCAGGATGCGGTTGGCGCGGGCGGTGTCGTAGCTGGCCTGGGATTGCAGCACGTCGGTCTTGTCCGACAGGCCCACGTCAAAGCGCTCGTTGGACTGGTCCAGTTGGCGCTTGAACGCATTTTCTTCGGCCTTGGTCGAGGCCAGGTTGTCCTGGGCGCGCAGCACGGCGAAATAGTTTTCGGCGCTCTGCAGGATCAGGTTCTGTTCGGTCGCCGACAGTTGCAACGCGGCCTGCTCATTGGTGGCCTCGGCGGCTTGCAGCTGGAACCAGCGGTCGGCGCGGAACAGCGGCTGGCTAAGGGTGGCGCGCCAGGAGTGCGCATCGCGGTTGGCGGTGGCGGCCGGGGTGTCGATCTGGGTGCGCAAGTTGTTGATATCGGCACCGCCGGTCAGGTTCGGCAGCAAGCCGGCACGGGCCTGGGGCACCACTTCCTTTTGCGCGCCGTACTGGGCACGGGCGGCGGCCAGGTCGGCGTTGTTGTCCACCGCTTCCTGGTAGACGCTGACCAAGTCGGTTTTGGCGGACAAGGGCGCTTCAGCTGCCCAGACCATTCCGTTGGTCGCACAAGACACGGCAAGAGCCAGTGAAAGTTTGCGCAGCATGAGGCGATCCCTAGTTTGAATATTACGGTGATAATTTAGCGCCCAAGGCTAAGGCCGGCCATTCCTGGCGTCAAGCATTGTGGCGGCAACCGAGTGTAGTGGTGCTGACTCGGCGCAACAATCCCGCAATCACGCCATTCATCACGCTGAATGCACCGCCATTGGCAATTTGCCCACGGCATGGTCTAGACTGGCCGCGTTCTTGTCGGGGTGCCTTGTTGGAAGGCTGAGATCGGTAAATACCGGATCCCGTTGAACCTGATCAGGTTAGCGCCTGCGTAGGGAACAAGATTTCTCGTCACCCGGCGAGTCCTCTTGTGCTTCGTCCGGGATGTTGTTCGACAATCGAACAGCCCTCGTGCGCCAAGCACAGCACTGGTTCCAGTGCGTCCGTCCGTCACAGGTTCGCTCCGACAAAAATCCACCGCCTGGATAAGTTGGAGAGCCCGTGATGACTACAACATTAAAAAACACCGTGCATTTGAGTGAATCGGCCAAGGTCGACTCCGGCTCCGTGCAGCCGTTTACCCGCTCGCAGAAGATCTACGTGGAAGGCACCCGCCCGGACATTCGTGTACCGATGCGACAAATCAGCCTGGACGTCACCCCCACCGATTTCGGCGGTGAAATCAACGCGCCGGTCACCGTGTATGACACCTCCGGCCCCTACACCGACCCCAACGTGATCATCGACGTGCGCAAAGGCCTGGGCGATGTGCGCTCGCCGTGGATAGAAGTGCGTGGCGACACCGAGCGCCTGCCGGGCCTCAGCTCGCACTTTGGCCAACAGCGCCTCAGTGATGCCGAGCTGACCGCGTTGCGCTTCGCCCACGTGAAGAACCCGCGTCGTGCCAAGGCCGGCGCCAACGTCACGCAGATGCACTACGCGCGCAAAGGCATCATCACCGCCGAGATGGAATACGTCGCCATCCGCGAGAACATGAAGCTCGAAGAAGCCCGCGCCAGTGGCCTGCTCGACCAGCAGCACGCCGGCCACAGCTTTGGCGCCAGCGTGCCGAAGATCATCACCCCGGAATTCGTGCGCGAAGAAATCGCCCGCGGCCGCGCCATCATCCCGGCCAACATCAACCACACCGAACTGGAACCGATGATCATCGGCCGTAACTTCCTGGTGAAGATCAACGGCAACATCGGCAACAGCGCCCTGGGTTCGTCCATCGAAGAAGAAGTGGCCAAACTGACCTGGGGCATTCGCTGGGGTTCGGACACGGTGATGGACCTGTCCACCGGCAAGCACATCCATGAAACCCGTGAGTGGATCATCCGCAACTCGCCGGTGCCGATTGGCACCGTGCCGATCTACCAGGCCCTGGAAAAAGTCGGCGGCGCCGCCGAAGACCTGACCTGGGAGCTGTTCCGCGACACCCTGATCGAACAGGCCGAGCAGGGCGTCGACTACTTCACCATCCACGCCGGTGTATTGCTGCGCTATGTGCCGCTGACCGCCAAGCGCGTTACCGGCATCGTGTCCCGTGGCGGCTCGATCATGGCCAAGTGGTGCCTGGCGCACCACAAAGAGAACTTCACCTACACGCATTTCGACGAAATCTGCGAAATCATGAAGGCCTACGACGTCAGCTTCTCCCTTGGCGATGGCCTGCGCCCGGGTTCGATTGCCGACGCGAACGACGCCGCGCAATTCGGCGAGCTGGAAACCCTCGGCGAACTGACCAAGACCGCCTGGAAGCACGACGTGCAAACCATGATCGAAGGCCCTGGCCACGTGCCGATGCAGTTGATCAAGGAGAACATGGACAAGCAGCTCGAGTGCTGCGACGAGGCGCCGTTCTACACTCTCGGCCCGCTGACCACCGACATCGCGCCAGGTTACGACCACATCACCTCCGGCATCGGCGCGGCGATGATCGGCTGGTTCGGTTGCGCCATGCTCTGCTATGTCACGCCCAAGGAGCACCTGGGCCTGCCGAACAAGGATGACGTGAAGACCGGGATCATCACCTACAAGATCGCCGCCCACGCGGCGGACCTCGCCAAAGGCCATCCGGGCGCGCAGATCCGCGATAACGCCTTGAGCAAGGCGCGTTTCGAGTTCCGCTGGGAAGACCAGTTCAACCTTGGCCTGGACCCGGACACCGCGCGTTCCTATCACGACGAAACCCTGCCGAAGGATTCGGCCAAGGTCGCGCACTTCTGCTCGATGTGCGGGCCGAAGTTCTGCTCGATGAAGATCACCCAGGAAGTGCGTGAGTACGCAGCCAACCAGCGCATTGAAGCGGTGGATGTGGACGTGGCCAAGGGCCTGGCCGAGCAGGCGGAGCGGTTCAAGCAGGAAGGCAGCCAGCTCTACAAGAAGGTCTGATTCAAGACGTCTGTACCGGCCTTATCGGGGGCAAGCCCCCTCCCACATGACTCAAACTGTGGGAGGGGGCTTGCCCCCGATAGCGATCCAGCAAACAACAAATGCCCCTCAGAGATAACACCCTTGAGCATTCAACCGAGTACTTACTCCCCCGATATCGCAGTGCCGAGCGACAAAAGAGTCTTCGGCGCCCGCGACCTGTTCTCCCTGTGGTTCTCCCTCGGCATCGGCCTGATGGTCCTGCAGACCGGCGCGTTGCTGGCGCCGGGCCTGGGCTTGTCCGGTTCGTTGCTGGCGATTTTCCTCGGCACCCTGGTCGGCGTCCTGCTGCTGGCCGCTGTCGGCGTGATCGGCAGCGACACCGGCCTGTCCGCCATGGCCGCGCTCAAGCTGAGCCTGGGTGCCAGGGGCGCCAGCCTGCCGGCGCTGCTCAACCTGCTGCAACTGATCGGCTGGGGCTCGTTTGAAATCATCGTGATGCGCGACGCCGCCAGCCTGTTGGGCGCGCGGGCGTTCAGCGACGGCAGCCTGTTGGCCAGTCCATTATTGTGGACGCTGTTCTTTGGTGGCCTGGCGACCTTGCTGGCCGTCAGTGGCCCGCTGACGTTTGTGCGCCAGGTCCTGCGCAAATGGGGCATTTGGCTGCTGCTCGCCGCCTGCCTGTGGCTGACCTGGAACCTGTTCGCAAAAGCCGACCTCGCCGTACTCTGGGCCAAGGCCGGTGACGGTTCGATGCCGTTCGCGGTGGGCTTTGATATCGCGATTGCCATGCCGCTGTCATGGCTGCCGCTGATCGCCGATTACTCGCGCTTCGGCAAGCGCGCCCAAAGCGTGTTCGGCGGCACGGCGCTGGGGTTCTTTATCGGTAATTTCTGGCTGATGAGCCTGGGCGTGGCCTACACCCTGGCGTTTGCGCCGAGCGGCGAGGTGAATGCGCTGTTGCTGGCGTTGGCCGGGGCTGGCCTGGGGATTCCGCTGCTGCTGATCCTGCTGGATGAGTCGGAAAACGCCTTTGCCGATATTCACTCGGCGGCGGTTTCCAGCGGCATGCTGTTGCGCTTGAAGGTCGAGCACCTGGCGCTGGCCATCGGTGTGATCTGCACGCTCATCGCCTGCTTTGCACCGTTGGCCCAATACCAGAACTTCCTGTTGCTGATCGGCTCGGTATTCGCGCCGCTGTTCGGCGTGGTGCTGGTGGATCACTTCATGCTGCGGCGCCGTGGTCAGGGTACTGTCGCCAACCTGCGTTGGCCGGCACTGCTGGCGTGGTTGGGTGGCGTCGTGACGTATCACCTGTTGGCCAATCTGTATCCGGACATCGGCGCGACCCTGCCGGCGCTGGTGCTGGCAGGGCTGTTGCAGTTAATTCTGGCTAAAGCCTTCAGCGGCGTGCAGGCACCAGCTCAGGCTGGATGATGCCGTCCAGGCGTGAGTAGGGAATCTGCAATTCGACGTGGCCCAGGGCGTACGGCGCGATGGTTTTGGTAGGGTACTTGAGGATCACGCCACCATAGGTCAGCGCCACGTTCGGGGTTTTCTGGAAGGGGTAGGTCTTCACATACTCCGGCTCCAGGCTCAGGCGGGTGCTGATCAGCCAGCTGTTGTGGGCCACCTGGGCGGCTTTCCAGAACGCGTCTTCCTTGCCGGGCAGCAGCATGTCGGTCAGGGTCAGGGCCTTTTGCCGCTGGCGCGAATAGTTGATGAATGCGCGGCCCGGCTCGCCGTGGGTGGCGCCCTGGTCCAGGTAGCTGGACAATTCGATGATCACCAAGCCGTCATGCTGTTCACGTACCTTGGCCTGCAAATACATGCTGTTGCGGGGGGCGGCGGTTTTGAGGAATTGCTCGCGATAGGTCTCCAGGCTGGTCGGCAGGGGATCGCTTTGGGTCATTTCCAGCAGGCGCTGTTCAATCAATGCGTCCAGCTTGGGGTCCTTGGCAAAGTGCACGGTGTCGATATTCACCAGCGGGCAATCGGCGCTGGCGCAGCCCGGCTTGCTTTGCTCGGTGGCGTCGCGGGTGGCTTCCAGCGGAGCTTTGTAGCTTGGCTGGAACAGGCTCTGGCACGCGCCGAGGGTCAATGCGATACAGGCCACGGAGGCGATTTTTAAAAGCGACATGTAAGTCCTTCGTCTATCGATAAGAGCGAAATTTGTGCAGCTTCGACTGCCAGCACGGCAGTCAGTTCGCCACTAAGCTGATTAGAGTGTGTTTGACGCCCGCCGTCTATCCCGGCAACTGGAAAGGGGCTGCATCCAGAGGCATGAGCGCGTTAGGATGGCGCCAATTGCGCAGGCTCAACGAGGAAGGGACATGACGGATTCAGCAAAATCGACGCCGAGCACAATCGAGATTGTTCAGCGCGACAATGCCTACCAGGGCTTCTACAAGCTTGATCGCGTACAACTGCGCCATGAGAAGTTCGATGGCGGCATGAGCCGGGTGATCAACCGCGAAGTTTTTGTTCGTCATGATGCCGTGTGCGTGCTGCCCTACGACCCGCAGCGCGATGAAGTGGTGCTGATCGAGCAGTTCCGCGTCGGCGCCATGGGGCGTACCGACAACCCGTGGCTGGTGGAGATGGTCGCCGGCCTGATCGACAAGGATGAAGAGCCGGAGGAGGTTGCACACCGCGAAGCCGAGGAGGAAGCTGGGCTGACATTCTCCGCGCTGTGGCCGATCACCAAGTATTTCCCGTCGCCCGGCGGCAGTACCGAATTTGTCCACTTGTACCTGGGCCGTTGCGACAGCTCGGGCGCAGGCGGCGTCCATGGATTGGAAGAAGAAGCTGAAGATATCCGCGTCACCGTGTGGGCCTTCGAAGATGCCCTGCAAGCGGTACGCGACGGCAAAATTTCCAACGCAGCCAGCATTATCGCCCTGCAATGGCTTGCGCTTAATCGCGCGGAAGTGAGGGGGTTATGGCAGTAAAGGCACGGGAACGTTATCGAGTCGACCTGATCGGGCTGCAAGCCGCCTGCGAGGCCAACTATGCGCGGCTGATGCGCCTGCTGCCCGACATGCGCCATGCCCCCGAGGCACGGCGCATTGGCGTGACCCACGGCGACCAGATGCTCGGCGTGCTGGCCCTGGAAGTGATCGTCAATTGCCCCTACACCACCACCCTGCGCGTGCGCCAGGAACACAGCCTGCCTTGGCTGCCGGTGCCGCAGTTGGAAGTCCAGGTGTACCACGACGCGCGCATGGCCGAAGTGATCAGCGCCGAACATGCGCGGCGCTTTCGCAGCATCTATCCTTACCCCAACGTGTTCATGCACCAGCCCGATGAGAAAGCACAGCTGAATGTGTTCCTCGGTGAATGGTTGAGCCACTGCCTGGCCCTGGGCCATGAGTTCGAAGCCGTGCGGTAGATGTGAACTGCGTCCGCTTCCTGGGTTTCCTCTTTGTGTCCTGCCCCAGCATAATCACGCCAAACGTCCATTCCTGCGATTGCCTTGGGAGAGCGCCTTGCCGAGCGTATCCACCGTGAGCCCCGATGCACCGGCCTTGCTGGTGCAACTGTCCGACAGCCACCTGTTTGCCGAGGCCGATGGCACGCTGTTGGGCATGAACACCCGTGACAGCCTGCAAAGGGTGATCGAGTTGGTGCGTGCGCAGCAGCCACGCATTGATCTGGTGTTGGCCACCGGGGATCTTTCCCAGGACGGCACATTGGAGTCGTATCAGCAGTTTCGCGATATGACGGCGCCCATCGGCGCCCCGACGCGCTGGATTCCCGGCAATCACGACGAGCCGCAGATCATGGCCCACGCCGCGGTGCACAGCGATTTGCTGGAGCCGGTGGTCGATGTCGGCCAGTGGCGCATCACCCTGCTGGACTCCGCCGTACCCGGTTCGGTGCCCGGTTACTTGCAGGACAGCCAATTGCAACTGCTCGCCCAGGCCCTGAGCGAGGCGCCAAACCGTCACCACCTGGTGTGCTTCCACCATCATCCGGTGTCCATCGGTTGCGCCTGGATGGAACCCATTGGCCTGCGCAACCCAGAGGCCCTGTTTGCCGTGCTCGACCGTTTCCCGCAGGTAAGGGCGGTACTGTGGGGGCATGTGCACCAGGAAATCGACCGCGAGCGCAACGGCGTGCGCCTGCTGGCGTCGCCGTCCACCTGCATCCAGTTCGCGCCGGGCAGCGAGGATTTCAAGGTCAGTGAGCAAGCACCGGGCTACCGCTGGCTGCGCCTGCATGCCGACGGACGGTTGGAAACTGGCGTAGAGCGGGTCCAGGGCTTCGAATTTACCGTGGACTACGGCAGCAACGGCTATTAACTGTGGGAGGGGGCTTGCCCCCGATGGCGGTGGATCAGTCACATCTAACCGTGCCTGACACTCCGCTATCGGGGGCAAGCCCCCTCCCACATTGGATCTTCGGTGTATTGAGGGCTGAGGTCATCACACACGGCCCCGATCCCTGTAAACTGCGCCTCTTTGGCTGAGTCATGGAGAGCCCGGCATGTCCGCTTCGATCCTGTATATCCACGGTTTCAACAGTGCGCCCGCGTCCAACAAGGCCACTCAGTTGATCACCGTGATGGGCGCCATCGGCCTGGCTGATCAACTGCGTGTACCGGCCCTGCACCACCATCCCCGTCAGGCGATTCCTCAACTGGAAGCCGCGATTGCCGAACTGGGTCGGCCACTGCTGGTCGGCAGCTCACTCGGCGGCTACTATGCAACCCATCTTGCCGAACGCCATGGCCTCAAGGCATTGCTGGTGAACCCGGCGGTCAGTCCCCATCGGATGTTCGACGGTTACCTGGGCACCCAGAAGAACCTCTACACCGATGAAACCTGGGAACTCACCCACGACCACGTGACGGCCCTGGCCGAGCTGGAAGTACCGGCGCCCCAGGACGCCGCGCGGTATCAGGTGTGGTTGCAGACCGGGGATGAAACCCTGGACTATCGCCTCGCCCAGCAGTATTACCGAGCCTGTGCCTTGCGCATCCAGGCCGGCGGCGACCATGGTTACCAGGGGTTCGCCCGGCAATTACCGGCAATGTTGAGCTTTGCCGGCATTGGCGCAGATCAGTATCAATCCTTCGACTTTGCTGCACTGTAAAGTCGCAGGTCATTTTTTAATCGAACGACTCACGACGAGACCCCATGGCCACTCCCAGCGCTAGCTCTTATAACGCCGACGCCATCGAAGTCCTCTCGGGCCTCGACCCGGTGCGCAAACGCCCCGGCATGTACACCGACACCAGTCGGCCGAACCACCTTGCCCAGGAAGTCATCGACAACAGCGTCGACGAAGCCTTGGCCGGGCACGCCAAGTCGGTGCACGTCATTCTTCACGCTGACCACTCCCTGGAAGTGTCCGACGATGGTCGCGGCATGCCGGTGGACATCCACCCGGAAGAGGGCGTGTCGGGCGTCGAGCTGATCCTCACCAAGCTCCATGCGGGTGGCAAGTTCTCCAACAAGAACTACCAGTTCTCCGGTGGTCTGCACGGTGTGGGTATTTCCGTGGTCAACGCCTTGTCCACGCTGGTGCGGGTCAAGGTCAAGCGTGACGGCAACGAGTACCAGATGACCTTCGCCGATGGCTACAAAGCCACCGACCTGGAAGTGATCGGCACCGTTGGCAAGCGCAACACCGGCACCAGCGTGTACTTCGCGCCGGACCCGAAATACTTCGATTCGCCGAAATTCTCCATCAGCCGCCTCAAGCATGTGCTCAAGGCCAAGGCCGTACTGTGCCCTGGCCTGCTGGTGACTTTTGAAGACAAAGGCACCGGCGAGAAGGTCGAGTGGCATTACGAAGACGGCCTGCGTTCGTACCTGGAAGACTCCGTCAGCGACTTCGAACGCCTACCCAACGAGCCGTTCTGCGGCAGCCTGGCCGGTAATAAAGAAGCCGTGGACTGGGCGCTGCTGTGGTTGCCTGAGGGTGGCGACAGCGTGCAGGAAAGCTACGTCAACCTGATCCCCACGGCTCAGGGCGGCACCCACGTCAACGGTTTGCGTCAGGGCCTGCTCGATGCCATGCGCGAATTCTGCGAATACCGCAGCCTGCTGCCACGCGGCGTTAAGCTGGCGCCGGAAGACGTGTGGGAGCGCATTGCGTTCGTGCTGTCGATGAAGATGCAAGAGCCGCAATTCTCCGGCCAGACCAAAGAGCGCCTGTCCTCCCGTGAAGCGGCGGCGTTTGTCTCCGGTGTGGTCAAGGATGCATTCAGCCTGTGGCTCAACGAGCACCCTGAACTGGGCCTGGCCCTGGCCGAACTGGCAATCAACAACGCCGGCCGTCGCTTGAAGGCCAGCAAGAAAGTCGAGCGCAAGCGCATCACCCAAGGCCCGGCGTTGCCTGGCAAACTGGCCGATTGCGCCGGACAGGACCCGATGCGCTCCGAGCTGTTCCTGGTGGAAGGTGACTCCGCCGGCGGTTCCGCCAAGCAAGCGCGGGACAAGGAATTCCAGGCGATCCTGCCGTTGCGCGGCAAGATCCTCAACACCTGGGAAGTCGATGGCAGCGAAGTCCTTGCCAGCCAGGAAGTGCACAACATCGCCGTGGCCATTGGTGTAGACCCGGGCGCAGCGGACATGAGCCAGTTGCGCTACGGCAAGATCTGCATCCTCGCCGACGCCGACTCCGATGGTTTGCACATTGCCACGCTGCTCTGCGCGTTGTTCGTGCAGCACTTCCGCCCGCTGGTGGATGCTGGCCACGTCTACGTCGCCATGCCGCCGCTGTACCGGATCGACCTGGGCAAGGAGATTTTCTACGCCCTGGACGAAGCCGAGCGCGATGGCATTCTCGACCGCCTGGTAGCCGAGAAAAAACGCGGCAAACCGCAGGTCACGCGATTCAAAGGCCTGGGTGAAATGAACCCGCCGCAACTGCGCGAAACCACCATGGACCCGAACACCCGGCGCCTGGTGCAGCTGACCTTGGACGACTTCGCAGCCACCTCGGAAATGATGGACATGCTGCTGGCGAAGAAACGCGCGCCGGACCGCAAGTCCTGGCTGGAATCCAAAGGCAACCTGGCCGAGGTTCTGGGCTGATGCGCACAGGTTTCGCCCTGGCGATCCTGATATTGAGCAGTTTGGCGGCCACCCAGGTGGCTGCCGCGCCTGCGGTCGAGCTCAAACTGGTGTCTGAACACCCGGTGGATGGCATGCGTGGCGGCAACCTGTCGGGCCTGGCGTTGTGCGGCAACGAGTTGTGGACGGTTTCCGACCGTGATGACGACCAGATCTACCGCCTGGACATCAGCGCACCGACCTGGAAGGCTGAAACGGTAAAGATCGACGTGCCACCGGTGCCCGAGTCCGGCTTGCCGTGGGGGTTGCGTTCACGTACCAAGGCCGCGTCTTTCATTCGCGGTGGCGACCTGGATTTTGAAGGGATCACCTGCGATGCCGCCGGTAACCGCTACATTGTCAGCGAAGCCCATGCGGCGGTGCTGCAAGTGCCGGTGACGGGCGCGCCTGAGTGGTTGAAGATCGCACCCAGCATGGTGCGTGAAGCGCGGGCCAGCGGTATGTTGCTGCACTTCAATGCATTGTTTGAAGGCCTGGCGATCAACCCCGAAGGCAACCAGATCTGGCTGGCGGCTGAGCGTGAACGGCGTGGCCTGATTTCCATCAAGCGTCCGCAAAGCCTGTGGGACTGTGACGGCCCCTGCGTCTTGCTGAGCGAAGCCGGCCAGGAAGTGCAACCAGCCCAGTTCCCGAACGCCAAGGCGGTGTCCAAGGATTTTGCCGATCTGGCGCTGTTCAACGGCAAGCTGTTTACCCTGGAACGCAATGCGTTCCAGATTTGCCGGCGTGACGCGATTACGGCCAAGGTTGAGCTGTGCTGGTCGTTTGCCGACGAGACCCTGACGCCTGAGCGGCGTTACCCCCAGCCTTATGGCCTGGCGGAAGCTCTGGTGGTGGATGCCGACGGTGCCTGGCTGGGCATCGACAACAATTTCGGCCCGCGTGCCGATGGTGAAAAACGCCCCATGGTCTATCGTTTTGCCGCCCCTGCCGGTGGCTGGAGCGCCAAGCCATGAGCCGATATTTTTTTGAATTGACCCGGCGCCGTGGCATTTCCGCTGCGCCATACCCAAGCATGATGAGGCCCGCATGAGTGACATCCTCGCAGACAGCTTAGACGGCGTAGAACGCCGGTCGCTGGCTGACTTCACCGAAAATGCCTACCTCAACTACTCCATGTACGTGATCATGGACCGTGCCTTGCCGCATATCGGCGATGGCCTGAAGCCCGTACAACGGCGCATCATCTATGCCATGAGTGAGTTGGGCCTGGACGCCGATTCCAAGCACAAGAAATCGGCGCGTACCGTCGGTGACGTACTCGGTAAGTTCCACCCCCACGGCGACTCGGCGTGCTACGAAGCCATGGTGCTGATGGCCCAACCGTTCAGCTATCGCTACACACTGGTGGACGGCCAGGGTAACTGGGGTGCGCCAGATGATCCCAAGTCCTTCGCAGCCATGCGATACACCGAAGCGCGCCTCTCGCGTTACTCTGAAGTCTTGCTGAGCGAACTGGGGCAGGGCACCGCCGACTGGGGGCCGAATTTCGACGGAACCCTCGACGAACCGCTGGTGTTGCCGGCACGTTTGCCGAATATCCTGCTCAATGGCACCACCGGTATTGCGGTGGGCATGGCCACTGACGTACCGCCGCACAACCTGCGTGAGGTCGCCACGGCCTGCGTACGTTTGCTGGATGAGCCCAAAGCCACGGTGGAGCAGCTCTGCGAGCATATCCAGGGCCCGGACTATCCGACCGAAGCGGAAATCATCACACCGCGCGCCGACCTGCTGAAAATGTACGAAACCGGCAAGGGCTCGGTACGCATGCGCGCCGTGTACCACATCGAGGATGGCGACATTATCGTCACTGCGCTGCCGCACCAGGTGTCCGGCGCCAAGGTGCTGGAGCAGATCGCCGCGCTGATGCAGGCCAAACCGTCGAAACTGCCGCAGGTTGCCGACCTGCGTGACGAATCCGACCACGAAAACCCCTGCCGCATCGTGATCATCCCGACCAACAGCCGGGTCGACCACGAAGTGTTGATGCAGCATCTGTTTGCCAGCACGGACCTGGAGTCCAGCTATCGGGTCAACGTCAACATCATCGGCCTGGACGGCAAGCCGCAGTTGAAGAACCTGCGCAACCTGCTGGTGGAGTGGCTGGAGTTCCGGGTGCAGACCGTGCGTCGCCGCCTGCAATTCCGCCTCGATAAGGTCGAGCGCCGCCTGCACCTGTTGGACGGCTTGCTGATCGCCTACCTCAATCTGGATGAAGTGATCCACATCATCCGTACCGCCGAGCACCCGAAAGCCGAGCTGATCGCGCGGTTTGAGCTGAGCGAGATCCAGGCGGACTACATCCTCGACACCCGCTTGCGTCAATTGGCGCGACTGGAAGAAATGAAACTGCGCGACGAACAGGACGCGCTGCTCAAGGAGCAAGCCAAGCTGCAAGCTCTGCTGGGCAGCGAAGCCAAGCTGAAAAAGCTGGTGCGCAGCGAGCTGATCAAAGACGCCGAAACCTACGGCGACGACCGTCGTTCGCCAATTGTGCAGCGTGCCGAGGCGAAAGCCCTGACAGAAACCGAGCTGCTGCCAAACGAGAAAATTACGGTCGTTCTGTCGGAAAAGGGTTGGGTTCGATCCGCCAAGGGGCATGATATTGACGCCACCGGTTTGTCGTACAAGGCCGGCGACGGGTTCAAGACCGCTGCGGCCGGGCGTTCCAACCAGTTTGCGGTGTTTATCGACTCCACCGGGCGCAGTTATTCGGTGCCGGCTCACACCTTGCCATCCGCACGGGGGCAGGGCGAGCCGTTGACCGGGCGCCTGACGCCGCCACCTGGGGCGAATTTCGAATGTGTGCTGCTGCCGGACGATGATGCGCTATACGTGATCGCGTCCGACGCGGGTTATGGGTTCGTGGTCAAGGGTGAAGACCTGCAGGCCAAGAACAAGGCGGGCAAGGCTTTGCTGAGCTTGCCCAACAACGCCAAGGTGATCCTGCCGCGGCCGGTGGATGATCGTGAAAGCAACTGGCTGGCGTCGGTGACCACCGAAGGGCGCTTGCTGGTGTTCAAGATCAGCGACCTGCCGCAGCTGGGCAAAGGTAAGGGCAACAAGATCATCGGTATTCCCGGCGAGCGGGTGGCCAGTCGCGAAGAGTACGTGACCGACATCGCGGTGATCCCGGAAGGCGCGACCCTGGTGCTTCAAGCCGGCAAGCGCACCTTGTCGCTGCGTCCTGATGACCTGGAGCATTACAAGGGAGAACGTGGTCGGCGTGGCAACAAACTGCCTCGAGGCTTCCAGCGAGTGGATGCCCTGCTGGTAGAAGCGCCGGTTTAACGCGTTTTAGAGCTCTCGATCTACGATTTAACGCGTAGATCGACGCTTTGGCGCTGGAGTCATGGCGCATATTCACGGATGATATGGCCTTTCCAGCGCCGGCGTGGCCGAGCGTGTTTAGGTTATTTTTAGTATTACATTGTGGTTTGCCTTGTGGCAGCCACCTGGATGGGATGATGACTGCTCCACGCCTTCCTTTTATTTTCATGCTCGCTGGCCTTTTGGGGTTGGCGGGTTGCAGCACCCATCAACCGGTGTCGCTGTACCAGCTGGACAGCGGAAGTCCGGCTCAACCTGCACAGACCGCCGGCATGGCCGTTTTGCTCGGCCCGGTGGTCGTAGCCGACTACCTGCAACGCGAAACCCTCCTGCAACGTCAGAACGATGGAAGCCTGCAAGGTTCCACCGATGGTCGTTGGGCGGGGAGTTTGTCCTCTGATATCAACCAGTTGATGTTGCGCCAGGTGGCGGGTCAGTTGGACAGCCAGCGTGTGGTCCTCGCGCCTGCACCCACCGGTTTTACCCCGGATGTGCAGGTGTTGCTGACCATTACCCGGCTCGACTCCGGTGCGTCGCAACCGGCAATCCTCGACGCACAATGGCGTTTGATCGACCGTCGTGGCCAGGTGCGCGATAACCGCATCGTGCATTTGCAGGAACAGCACACCGGCTCCACTGCGTCCCAGGTCCAGGCCCAGGGCGTGCTGTTGCAGCATTTGGCGCAGCAGTTGTCGGTGGCGCTCAAGCCATTGGCCAACCAGCCGCCGATTGCCGAAGCGCCGCGCAAGCAGAGCGCCCCGGCGCAGGCCAAGCCGGCCGCTCCGGAAAAGCCGAAGATGCCAATGGCGACGCCGATCCGTACGGATATGGAAGTGTTCAGGTTCTGATCTGAATCGCGCACAAACAAAAGGCCCGCTGAGTAAGCGGGCCTTTTTGTTTGTGCGCAATTTGAGCCAGGCTGCGGACCCAATGTGGGAGGGGGCCTACCGTTTTATTTGGTGCGGGTCTCATGCATCCGCGCCAACTGCCGCTCCAGCATCGACGGATAGGGCTCCATCAACCGCTCCACACAACTGGCACCCTCAGGGCTGGCAATCGGGCGGATACGTGCGCGTTGGCGGATCAGCGTGTCTTCACTGATCTTGCGCTCCACCAGCAGCAGGTTGCGGCTGTGTTGGGACAAGGCCAGGGCATCCTGGGCGATCTCGGTGAGCAACAGGTCGATCTGGCTTATGCCGAACAGATCGTCGCCCACTGTCAGGCCAAGCTGCAGTTGCAGGGTAATGCCGCTGTCTGCCACTTCGATCTGCAGTTCATGACCCAGGGCGCGCAGCAGTTCGCCGCAGCAAATGGCGTTGGTCAGGTAGTCTTCACCACTGTCTTCGCTGTGGAACAGCATCAGCGTGCTGCCATCGTTCAGAGTGTGCAGTTCGCTCTGGTACAACGAGGCGGCCTGGTCGAGGCAGTCACGGTAGCGTTCCAGCAATTCGGTCAGGCGTGCGCGTGGCAGGCGACGCAGTTGATCCTGCGCACCCAGTTGCACCGCCAGAACGGCGCTGTACTGCGGTTCCGCACTCTTTACCGGAGCCGGTTTGGCGGCGACGGCCGGCGCGCTGGCCGAGGTGTCGCGCAGGTCGGCGAACGGGTCTTCGTCGTCCAGCTCGTCTTCTTCAGCTTTGAACGCCTGGCGGGTGGCAGGTTTTAGGCCCGCTACCGGCGCGTCTCCCACTTCAAACTCAGGCTCATCGTCGAACTCAGGTTCTGGCTCAATCTCGCGCACCACCGGTTCCGGGGCGAAGCTGGCGTGAAGTTGGCGAGCGAGGTCGCCTATTTCGTCCTGGCGATCAGTGGCCGGGGTATGTTCGTCGATGTCCCGCAGCCAGATGCGCAGTTGCATCAAGGGCGTAGAGATATGCCGTCCCAGGCGCAGGCTCAGGGCCAGGGCCAATGCCAGCAGGATCGCGCTGAGAATGCCCATGCTTTGCAGGCTGATGGTCATCGGCTGCTGGAATTGCTGCATGTCGAGGCTGATGCGCAGTTGGCCGGCCTTCACATCCTGAAAGGTGATATTGCTCGAATACAGGCCTTCGGCCTCACCCAGCAGGCCGTTTTTCGGGCGTTGCCCGGCTTCGGCCATGATCCGGTTGTCCACGCTGTAGATGGCGGCGTGGGCCACCAGCGGGTTCTTGGTCAGGTTGTTGAGCAGCACGTTGAGGCTGAGGATGTCGTTGGACACCAGCAACTCAGTCGCCGAGGTGGCGGTCTGTGTGGTCAGGCTCTCGCCCAGGGCGTCGGCTTGTTCGTGCATGGCCTGTTTGAACTGCAATCCCATCACGCAGGCATAGATCACCAGGGCCAGGGCGACCAGGATCACGTTATGGCTGGCGATGCGTAATGCGATCGGTACACGGCGGTGGCGCAGTGCCCGGAAGATCAGCAGGAAGAAGTTATCGGTTTTTACTGGCGTGGGCCGGTTCACTTGCGCTCGGCTCTTGGTCCGTGAAGTTGACGCGCAGTATAGCGACAGCCCCATGACCGGCAAAGCGCTGGCTGTGCCCGATGGTCACTGAAAGTGGGTAGAATGCGGTTTTTTTCCAGCCTGGGGGTGCGCCTTGCGCGAAATTGTCCTGATTAACATCACTGGGGAAGACCGCCCGGGTCTGACCGCAGCCATTACCGGCGTTCTGGCCCAGGGTGGTGTGAACATTCTCGACATCGGCCAGGCGGTGATCCACGACACCTTGTCGTTCGGCATCCTGGTCGAAATCCCGAGCACCGAGCAGGCGTCTTCGGTGCTCAAGGACATCCTGTTTACGGCGTACAAGCTGGACCAACAGGTGCGTTTCACCCCGGTGTCCGAAGCCGATTACCAGCAATGGGTGGCCGGCCAGGGCAAAAAACGCCACATCGTCACGCTGCTGACCCGCAAGGTCACCGCCGAGCAACTGCAGCGTGTCAGCTCCATTACCGCGCAATATGGCCTGAATATCGACCATATCGACCGTTTGTCGGGTCGTATGCCATTGGACACGCCGGCCGACAAGGGCAAGGGCTGCATCGAGTTCTCCGTGCGCGGCGAACCGGCCGACCCGCAGGCCCTGCGTGCCGAGTTCCTCAGCGTGGCCCAGGAGCTGAACGTCGATATCGCCTTCCAGGAAGACTCACTGTTCCGCCGCAACCGCCGCCTGGCAGTGTTCGACATGGACTCGACGCTGATCGAGGCTGAGGTCATCGACGAGCTGGCCAAGGCTGCGGGTGTTGGCGAGCAGGTCTCGGAAATCACCGAGCGCGCCATGGCCGGTGAACTCGACTTCCGCGCCAGCTTCAAGGAGCGCCTGGCGCTGCTCAAGGGCCTGGACGTGAGCGTGCTGGACGCCATCGGCGCTTCCCTGCGCCTGACCGAAGGTGCAGAGACCCTGTTCGCCGAGCTCAAGCGCCTCGGTTACAAGACCGCCATCCTGTCGGGCGGCTTCACCTATTTCGCCAAGCAATTGCAGGCTAAATTAGGCATCGACTATGTGTTCGCCAATGAGCTGGAAGTGGTGGATGGCAAGGTGACCGGTGTGGCGGTGGAGCCGATTGTCGACGCCCAGCGCAAAGCCGATCTGCTGAAGGAATTGGCCCACAAGGAAGGGTTGCGTCTGGAGCAGACTATTGCGGTCGGCGACGGTGCGAATGACTTGCCGATGTTGGCAATCGCGGGGTTGGGCGTGGCGTTCCGGGCCAAACCGTTGGTGAAGCAGTCGGCCAAGCAGGCGATTTCGACATTGGGGCTGGACGGGGTGTTGTACCTGTTGGGTTTCCGCGACCGCGATGGGCAGCTGTAACTGAAGAAACGCAGTTCAAAAATGTGGGAGGGGGCTTGCCCCCGATTGCGGTGGATCAGTCAACAAATCTCTGACTGGACTGCCGCTATCGGGGGCAAGCCCCCTCCCACATTTGACCTTCACTGAATTCAAATCAGGCTTTCGGCAGTGCGATGCCTTGGCCCATCTGCACCGGCGTACCCGCCGCCAGTTCTTCTGCCCACTTCACCTGATCCGGCCCGAACAGCACAATCGCCGTCGAGCCCAGCTTGAAGCGACCCAACTCGGCACCTTTTTCCAGGTGGATCGGCGCACGTGCAGCTTCGTCGTAGCGGAAGGTTTTCAGCTCACGCTTCGGCGGTGTCACCAGCCCGGCCCACACGGTTTCAATCGACGCCACAATCATCGCGCCCACCAATACCACGGCCATCGGGCCGCGTTCGGTGTCGAAGATGCAGGCAGCGCGCTCGTTACGTGCAAACAACTCGGGTACGTTTTCAGCGGTGGTCTGGTTGACCGAAAAGATGCGTCCAGGAATGTAGACCATCTCGCGCAGCGTACCGGCCAGCGGCATGTGCACGCGGTGGTAGTCCTTCGGCGAGAGGTAGATGGTGGCGAAATCACCGCCCATGAACGGCGCCGCTACGGCTGCATCGCCACCCAGCAGTTCCAGCACGCTGAAGCTGTGGCCTTTGGCCTGGAACACGCGGCCATGTTCGATCGGACCCAACTGGCTGACCGCACCATCGGCTGGGCTCAGCACCGCGCCTGCGGTTTGATCCAGCGGGCGGGCGCCGTCTTTCAGGGCACGGGTGAAGAAGGCGTTGAAGTGCTCGTAAGCGGTGACGTCTTCTACCAGGGCCTGGGACATGTCCACTTGATAGCGCTTGGCAAACCAGCTGGTGAAGGCGTTCTTGAACCAACGCACGCGGCACTCGGCAATGCAGCCAGCCAGGCGCGACAGCAAGTGGTGCGGCAGCAAGTACTGGCTGAGGATAAACAACTGCTTTTTCATAACTGTCCTTAAACCTTAAATCTCGACGGGGGTGTCGGGGTGGTTGCCCCATTCGCCCCAGGAACCGGCATAACCTTTGACTCGCGGATAACCGAGCGCCTTGGCCACCAGGTAGGTGAAGCCAGAGCGGTGGTGAGTCTGGCAGTGGGTGATGATTTCTTTGTCGCGGGTCAGCCCGAGGTCTTCGAGGATCTGTGGCATGTCACGGCGGATGCGCAGGTTGCGCGCCTTGTCCATGCCGGCCGTCCATTCGAAGTTCACCGCGCCGGGAATGTGTCCGCCTTTGGCGGCGAGGACCTTCTCGCCGGAGTACTCCAGCGGGCCACGTGCATCCCAGATGCCCAGGTCGGCAGCACCCAGGCGGCTTTGCAGGTATTCACGGGTAGCGGTGGGGCCATCATGCAGCGTGAGACTGACCGGGCCACCGACAGGTGCGGGCACGTCGGTGGAGACCGGGCGTTGTTCTTCCAGCCAGGCCAGCAGGCCGCCATCCAGGTAGTGGTATTTCTGGTGGCCGATCACGTCGAGCATCCAGATAAAGCGCCCGGCCCAGCCGCCGCCTTCGTCGTCGTAGACCACGTAGGTCGCATCCGGGGTATGGCCCAGTTCGCCGAACAGTTTTTCCAGGTCGGCCTTGGTGGGCAGCAGGCCGGGTGCCGGCGGCTGGCCCAGTTGGGTGCGTTTGGGGTCAACGAAATGCGCGCCGGGGATATGCCCTTCGGCGTAGCGGGCGGCGCTGGTGAGGTCCACCAGAATCAGGTGCTCGGCACCGAGGCGGCCTTGCAGGTCGCTGGACTCGATCACCAGCGGCAAGCCAGAGAAGTCAGGCATGTGAGGTCTCCTGGGCACAAATGTTGGCGATAAAAGACGGCGATTGTAGCGCAAGCATCAGGCGCTGCGGTTGGTAAAGCAGTGCAGGGCTTTTTCGATGCATTGGGCGGTTTTGCCGAAGGCCTGCACGGTGGTTTCCGAGAACGGCCCGCCACCCTGGTCGGCCACCATCAGCATCACCACCTTGCCATTGCAACTCAGGGAGCGCAGCAGCAGATGTTCGCCGGTGAACAGGCGGCGCAGGATCGGCGGCAGCAAGGCTGAGAACTGGGCATGGTTCTCGGGGTTGAGACGCACCTGGGCGGACTTTTCCAGCAGACGTTGCAGCAGGGTGCTGTTGACCACGTCCAGGCTCAGGTTGGCGGCGTCCTTGGGCAGGCCATCGACCTGGTGCACGCGCAAGGTACTCAAGGCGCGATCGGCCATCAGCAGCATGACCCGCTGCATGCCACTGGCGACCAAGGCCTCTTTGGCGCACGTGGTCAGGTGCATCGCGTTGGCAAAGCGGCTCGGTTCCACCAAGAGTTCAGTGCAGCGCTTGCGCCACACGGCCAGGGCCTCGGCGGTGGGCGGTGGCGCCGGCAGCAGGCCGCGATGAATCTTCGCCACATGCCACGGCCAGATCAGCGACAGCGCCGGGTGCCAGAGGTCGGGCATCAGGGTGGTACGGGCACTGGTGACGGCTTGCTGGTGGACCAGTTGCTGCACCTCGCCCAACGGTTGTTGCAGGTACAGCGCTGTGAGCAACTGCCAGCGTTCGGTGTGCGGGCAGGTCCAGGATTCCTGGGCCGACATCGCCAGGCCGTTGGCCAGCAACACGGTATTGGCCGGCTGGTTCAGCCAGCGCCGCAGGTTGGGTTCGGCGTCGAGCAATTGCTGATGGCGCAGTGGGTCGTCCTCACGGGCGATATGCAGGGCCTTGACCAGCAGGCGCTGCTCGCTCATCAGCAACTTATAGCCCTGGGACACCCAGATCGGCAGGTGCCAGGCTTCGGTCAGGCCGACGCACAGGTCGAGCAGGCGTATGCCGAACAGTTCCTGCTCGACCGCGCGGGCTGACTGGCCCTTGTGGATAACCCGCAGCTCCCACTCCTCCAGAAGCTTGGGGTAGGCCACCGCCATCGGCCACAGTGGCGACAGGAACAACAGGCTGCCCCAGTGGATGTCCTGCCACAGCCGCGCCAGGCGACTGCCGAACAAACCGTTGGCCTGCTGCGACGCGTGCTGGCTGACCAGCAACAGTTGGCGCAATGCCACGGGGATCTCGTGTGCGGGCACCGAGGGCAGGCGCGCCAGCAATTCTTCGGCGCGCTTGAGGCCCAGGCGATTGAGCGCCACCTCGAGGTTTTCCGCCGGTTCCGCCAGGCTGCCATGGGTGTGGCTGTTGGCCTCGCGCATCACGCTGAGCACCAGGGCCGGGCTGTTTTGCATCAGCTCGGCAATATCCCGCAACGAACTGCGGTTATCACGGATGCCTTTGCACACGCGGTCGTGGCTGGCCTGGGGAACGGGCAGCAGCACATCGTCCAGGCGCTTGATCCAAGCGGCGAGAGAGTTGGGTTTTGCAGTTGGGACTGTCGTTTCATTAGCCATGATTGGGGCGCGATCATCACTTGCGGTCTACACGCCCGGAGCGGGCCGAACTGGCTTTTCGCCTTAACGGGCTATAGTCTGGCGCAGTTTTGCCGATAAGTAGAACAAGAGTTTTCTGCTACACCCAATATGTCCATGAACCCGACGGCGCAAGTACTCATCTCCTATGGCTAAAATTATCGGCATCATCGTCGTCTTCGCAAGCGTGCTCGGCGGGTACGTCCTGTCCCACGGTAAAATCGCTGCGCTGATCCAGCCTTTCGAGGTGATGATCATCGGCGGTGCGGCACTGGGTGCATTCCTGCAGGCGAACCCCGGCTACATGACCATGCACGTGATCAAGAAGTCGCTGGGCATGTTCGGTTCGCGCTTCACCCATACCTTCTACCTGGAGGTGTTGGGCCTGGTCTACGAGATCCTCAACAAGAGCCGCCGCGAAGGCATGATGGCCATCGAGGCCGACATCGAAGACGCCGCCGCCAGCCCGATTTTCGCCAAGTACCCGGCCGTGCTCAAAGATGAGCGCATGACCGCCTACATCTGTGACTACCTGCGCATCATGTCCTCCGGCAACATGGCCCCCCACGAGCTGGAAGGCCTGTTCGACATGGAGTTGTTCAGCCTCAAGGAAGAGCTGGAGCACCCCTCCCACGCGGTGACCGGCATCGCTGATGGTATGCCGGGTTTCGGTATCGTCGCGGCGGTACTCGGTATCGTGGTGACCATGGCATCCCTGGGTGAGGGCGACCAGGCCGCTATCGGCATGCACGTGGGTGCGGCGCTGGTCGGTACCTTCTTCGGTATTCTGGCGGCCTATGGCTTCTTCGGCCCGCTGGCGACTTCCCTGGCCCATGACGCCAAGGAAGAAGTGAACCTGTACGAGTCGATCAAGGCCAGCCTGGTTGCTTCCGCTTCCGGCATGCCGCCGTCGCTGGCGGTGGAGTTCGGCCGCAAAGTGCTGTACCCCAAGCATCGCCCAAGCTTCGCCGAGCTGGAACAAGCGGTTCGCGGTCGCTAAGCCATGGAAAACAACCAGCCGATAATCATCAAGCGCGTCAAGCGCTTCGCTGCGGGGCACCATGGTGGCGCCTGGAAAATCGCCTTCGCCGACTTTGCGACGGCGATGATGGCGTTCTTCCTGGTGCTGTGGCTGATGTCCACCGCCACGCCGGAACAGAAGATCGCCATTGCCGGCTACTTCAAGGACCCGATTGGTTTCTCGGAAAGCGGCACGCCCTTCGTGATCGACCTGGGCGGCTCGCCGCAGTTGGCGCCTGAGCGCACCATCAACCCGGAGGTCAAGACCGAAGCGCCTCAGGAAAAAATCCCGATCGAGCGCGATACTGTCGAGTCTATGGCCGAACAGGTCGAGCAGGAGCGTCTTGAACTGTTGCTGCAAGAACTGCAGACCAAGGTTGAGGAAAACCCGCAACTGTTGAAGTTCAAGGATCAGATTTCATTCGAGATCACCCCGGACGGCTTGCGCATCCAGATCACCGACGCAGCCAACCGCCCGATGTTCGACTCCGGCAGTGCGCGCTTGAAGCCGTACTTTGAAGACATCCTGCTGGCCATGGCCGACACCATCAAGGCGGTGCCGAACAAGATCAGCATCAGTGGCCACACCGACGCCAAGCCTTACGCAGGCCAGGGTGACTTCGGTAACTGGGAGCTTTCGGCCAACCGCGCCAACGCTGCACGCCGTGCGCTGGTGGCTGGCAGCTACCCGGACCCGCAAGTGGCGCGCGTGGTAGGGTTTGCATCGTCGCAGCTGTTTGACCCCAAGGACCCGTTCAACCCCATCAACCGCCGTATCGATATCGTGGTGCTGACCAAAAAGGCCCAACGTGCGATCGAAGGTGACCAGCCCCCAGCGGCGCAACCTACTCCGGGGGCCGGCGCGCCGGGTGAAGTACCGGCCGATCCGAACGCGATTCCGCCAGGACAGGAGCCGTTGCCGGCGCATGAGCTGCGTCAGAAGCTGAACCTGTTTGATGACGGTGGGGTGAAGGATCCTACGGTGCCTAAGACGGGTTCTTAAGCAACTAAGGTCTTTTTGTGGTGAGCGGGCTTGTCCCGCGTTGGGCTGCGAAGCGGCCCTGATCCAAACGCCGCATTTCTTCCAGGTAAACCGCGTCATCAGGCTTCGGGGCTGCTGCGCAGCCCAACGCGGGACAAGCCCGCTCGCCACAATGTTGTCTGTGCGGCTCAATAACTGCTTTCGGGCAAGCTCGCAATAATCGACCGATAGCTGTTCATCCGCTGTTGCTGCACGCGCCCATCTTCCAGGGCCTTGAGCAACGCACAGCCCGGTTCGCGGTCGTGTTTGCAGTCGCGGAAGCGGCAGGTGCCGATCAGGTCGTTGAATTCGATAAAGCCCGCTTCGACATCGCAGCGGCTGACGTGGCCGAGGCCGAATTCGCGGATGCCGGGGGAGTCGATCAACTCGCCGCCGCCGGGGAAGTGGAACAACCGTGCGGTGGTGGTGGTGTGGGTGCCCTGGCCGGACAGTTCCGACAGTGGGCCTACGCGGGTGTCGACTTCCGGCAGCAGGCTGTTGACCAGCGAAGATTTACCTACGCCGGACTGGCCCACGAACACGCTGATGCGTCCGTCCAACTGCTGTTGCAGCTGTTCCATGCCATTACCGTGATGCGCCGAAACCTCCAGCACGGGGTAGCCGAGGGTGCGGTACACCGCCAGTAACGCGTTGAGCGCCGGGGCATTCTGCTCGTCGATCAGGTCGAATTTGTTCAGCAGCAACAGCGGGCGGATGCCGGCATGCTCGGCCGCCACCAGGTAGCGGTCGATCAGGTTGGCATGGGGCTCGGGCAGTGGCGCAAACACGATCACGATCATGTCGACGTTGGCGGCTACCGGCTTGAGCTGGCCCCGGCTATCCGGGCGGCGCAGTTCGGTGGTGCGCGGCAGTTGGGCGACGATCACGCCGATGCCCTGGTTGCCGGCACGCCACACAACCTTGTCGCCTGTGACCAGCGCCGGCAGGTTGGCGCGCAAGTGGCAGCGGAACACCTGGCCTGCGAGTTCGCCTTCGAGCGCCTCGACTTCGACCTGCACGCCGAAGTGCGCGATCACCAGGCCTGTTTGTTCAGGGCCGAGGTCGCCGCCCTCGAGCGCTTCCACGGCGGAGGATTCACGTTTGGCGGCGCGCGCGGCGCGTTCACCCTGAATCTTTTCGATGCGCCAGTTTTGGCGACGGTTGAGCTGGCGTTTGGCCATTGGTGTTCCGTGTCGATAATGCAAAGGTTGGGTAAAACGGTCGCGAGTCTAGCACGGCCCCGCCTGCTAAACTGCGCAGCTACGCCAAGGTGCCAAGAGAATCAAACCATGCAAAACCCACAGAACCTGATTTGGATCGATCTGGAAATGACCGGCCTGAACCCTGACACCGACGTCATCATCGAGATGGCCACCATTGTCACCGACAGCAACCTCAACACCTTGGCCGAAGGTCCGGTGATCGCCATCCACCACAGCGACGCCGTGCTCGGCACCATGGACGAGTGGAACACCCGCACCCACGGCAACTCCGGCCTGACCCAGCGCGTGCGTGACAGCCGCGTCAGCATGGCCGAAGCCGAAGCCGAAACCATCGCCTTCCTGGAAAAGTGGGTGCCCAAGGGCAAGTCGCCGATCTGCGGCAACAGCATCTGCCAGGATCGCCGCTTCCTCTATACGCATATGAAAGCGCTGGAAAGCTACTTCCATTACCGTAATCTCGACGTATCCACCTTGAAAGAACTGGCTGCCCGCTGGGCGCCGGAAGTGAAGGACAGCTTCCATAAAGGCAGCACGCACCTGGCGCTGGATGATATCCGCGAGTCGATTGCCGAGCTGCAGCATTACCGCAAGCATTTCATCAAGGCCTGAACTCCCTCAATGGTGAGCCGGCTCGCCACAGTTTTGCAAGGATCGCCCTCATGCTGCTGATGCTCTACCTCATCGCCATCACTGCCGAAGCCATGACCGGCGCGCTGTCCGCCGGGCGGCGAGGTATGGACTGGTTTGGTGTGGTGCTGATCGCCTGCGTGACGGCGCTGGGTGGCGGGTCGGTGCGCGATGTGCTGCTGGGGCATTACCCGCTGACCTGGGTCAAGCACCCGGAATACCTGGTGCTGACCTCCGTCGCCGCGCTGGTGACGATCTTTATCGCGCCGCTGATGCGCCGCCTGCGTTCGTTGTTCCTGGCATTGGACGCCCTGGGCCTGGTGGCCTTCACCCTGATCGGCAGCATGACTGCCCTGGAAATGGGCCATGGCATGCTGGTGGCGTCGGTCAGCGGCGTAATCACCGGCGTTTTCGGTGGCATCCTGCGGGATATCTTCTGCAACGACATCCCGCTGATCTTCCGCCGTGAGCTGTACGCCAGCGTGTCGTTCCTGGCCGCCTGGTTCTACATGCTGTGCCTTTATCTTGAGCTGCCCAGTGAGCAATCGATCCTGCTGACGCTGTTCAGCGGCTTTCTACTGCGCTTGCTGGCGATCCGTTTCCACTGGGAAATGCCCAAGTTCGTCTACAACGACGACGTGCACTAGCGCGTCGCGTGCTGGTTCAGTGCCCATTCCACATGTTCGCGCACCAGCTCCGAGGGATACTCCCGCCGCGCCTTCAAGGCTTCCAGCACGGGAATGCTCGACGGCGCGTTGCCCAGGCCTACCGCCAGGTTGCGCAACCAACGCTCATAGCCGGCGCGGCGCAGGGGTGAACCTTCGGTGCTGCTGAGGAATTTATCCTCGTCCCACATAAACAACTCGGCCAGTTCGGCGTTATCCAGGTTGTGGCGTGGCTTGAAATCGCTTTCGGTGGTGGCGCGGGCGAAACGATTCCATGGGCAAACGATCTGACAGTCATCGCAACCGAACACGCGGTTGCCGATCAACGGGCGCAGGTCTTCGGGGATCGCGTTCTTGAGCTCGATGGTCAGGTAGGAAATGCAGCGCCGGGCATCCAGCACATAGGGGCCTACAAAGGCATTGGTGGGGCAGATGTCCAGGCAGGCGGTGCAGCGCCCGCAATGTTCGGTGCTATGAGGTTCGTCCACCGGCAGCGGCAGGTCGACAAACAGCTCGCTCAGGAAGAAGTAGCTGCCCGCCTTGCGATTGAGCACCAGGGTGTTCTTGCCGATCCAGCCCAGCCCGGCTTTTTCGGCGATGGCTTTTTCCAGCACCGGTGCGCTGTCGACGAAGGCACGGAAGCCGAAGGGGCCGATCTGCGCCTGGATACGGTCAGCCAGTTGCTGCACGCGCTTGCGGATCAGCTTGTGGTAGTCGCGGCCCAGGGCGTAACGCGAGATATAGGCTTTTTCCGGCTTGGCCAGCAGTTGCGCCATTTGTGTGTCGCCGGGCAGGTAGTCCATGCGCAGCGAGACCACGCGCAAGGTGCCGGGCACCAACTCCTCCGGATGTGAGCGTTTGCTGCCATGGGCGCCCATGTAGTCCATCTCGCCGTGATAGCCCGCGTCGAGCCAGCGTTGCAGGTGCTGTTCATGCTCGGCCAGGTCCAGGCCGCTTATGCCGACTTGCTGAAAGCCCAGCTCGCGGCCCCAGTCTTTGATCGATTGGGCGAGGGCAGGCAGATCGGTGGTGATGGCAGGCATGAGACAAGGGAAACCGCAGGTTAGATAGGTATAATTCTGCCAGACATCGGAGCTTGAAGACGCATGCCGCAGACAAAACACGCAATAACCGACGTACAACCGCTGTTGCACGGCCATTTGCCGCAACTCGCTGCGCGTTCCCCGGACGCCCATAAAGGCCAGTTCGGCCACCTGTTGGTCATCGGCGGTGACCGCGGCTTTGGCGGCGCCGCGCTGTTGAGTGCCGAAAGCGCCCTGCGCAGCGGCGCGGGCATGGTGTCCCTGGCGACGCGCCTGGAACATGTGCCCGCGGCCCTGGCGCGCCTGCCGGAAGTCATGACCGTTGGGGTGAGCTCGGCCAATCAATTGATGGGCCCGCTGGAAAAGATCTCAGTCATCGTGATCGGACCTGGACTCGGTGATGCGTCCTGGGGCAAAAGCCTGCTTTCCGTCGCCGCCAACGCCACCCTGCCGCAGGTGTGGGATGCCGACGCGTTGAATCAGCTCGCCACCGGCAGTGTCACTCTGCCGGCTGATTGCGTGATCACCCCGCATCCGGGGGAGGCGGCGCGCTTGTTGGGCATATCGACAGCCGAGGTTCAGGCCGATCGTCTTAAGGTAGCGCGCGCGTTGAGCCAGAAATTCAACGCAGTGGCTATTCTCAAGGGCGCAGGCAGTTTGATTGCCAGCCCGGACGGGCGCGTTTCACGCTGTGACCAAGGCCACCCGGCGATGGCCACGGCAGGGCTGGGCGACGTGTTGGCCGGCCTGGTGGGTGCACTGCTGGCCCAAGGCATGCCCGCCTATGAGGCAAGCTGCCTGGCTGTGTGGCTGCACGCGACGGCGGGAGATCGCCAGGGGACGTTCGGTCGCGGGTTGGCCGCCAGTGACCTGATCCCTGCCATTCGTCAATTGCTGGAGGAGCAGTCACCGTGTCTGAAGTAATTCTTTTCCTGGCCGATGAAGAGGCCATGGTTGCCTTCGGTCAGCGCATCGCCCAGGTCACGGCGGGAGCGGGGCTGATCTTTCTCGAAGGCGACCTGGGGGCGGGCAAGACCACGCTGTCGCGGGGGATCATTCGCGGGCTGGGCCACACGGGGGCGGTAAAAAGCCCGACGTTCACCCTGGTAGAACCCTACGAAATCGGCGACGTGCGAGCGTTCCATTTCGACCTCTATCGCCTGGTCGATCCCGAAGAACTGGAATACATGGGGATCCGGGATTACTTCGACGAAGATGCGCTGTGCCTGATCGAGTGGCCAGATAAAGGCACAGGCTTTTTGCCAAAGCCTGACCTGACCATTACCATTACGCCGCATGAGCATGGACGTCAGTTGAAGTTGTTGCCCCAGAGCGTGCGCGGCCAGTCGTGGTGCGCGGCTTTGGCATTGGAATTCAAATAATTGGTGGGGTTAGGTATGCGCTTTCGCGCGTTGGTTGCTGTCGTGGGGGTGTTGCTTGCGGCAATGACTGTCAATGCTCTGGCTGCTTCACAGGTGAAGAGTGTTCGCCTGTGGCGAGCGCCGGATAACACGCGCCTGGTGTTCGACCTGTCTGGCCCGGTCCAGCACAGCGTCTTTACCCTGACGTCGCCTGATCGCCTGGTGATCGATATCAACGGCGCGACCCTGGCCGCGCCGTTGAAAGTCTCCACCACCAATACCCCGATTACCGCCATGCGCTCGGCCCAACGCACGCCGACCGATTTGCGCGTGGTCATCGACCTGAAAAAGGTCGTGACCCCGAAAAGCTTCTCCCTGGCGCCCAACGCCCAGTATGGCAACCGGCTGGTGGTCGACCTGTTCGACAACGCCGCCGATGCCGCGCCGCCGCCTGCGCCCACCCCGAGCGTGGCAACGGTGCCGGCGGTGCCGGTCAACCCGTCGCAACCGCAGGTCAAGCTGCCACCGCCGCCACCGGCCCCGGCCGGCAAACGCGACATTATTGTTGTGATCGATGCCGGTCACGGCGGCGAAGACCCGGGGGCTTCCGGCTCGCGCGGCCAGCATGAAAAAGACGTGGTACTTGCCATCGCCCGCGAGCTGCAGCGCCAGGTCAATGGCATGAAAGGCTACCGTGCCGAGCTGACCCGTACCGGCGACTACTTCATTCCGCTGCGCGGCCGTACCGAAATCGCCCGCAAGAAAGGCGCCGACCTGTTTGTGTCGATCCACGCCGACGCCGCGCCTTCGGCCGCTGCCTTTGGCGCTTCGGTGTTTGCCCTGTCGGATCGCGGCGCTACGTCCGAGACCGCGCGCTGGCTGGCCGACAGCGAAAACCGTTCCGACCTGATCGGCGGCGCCGGCAACGTGTCCCTCGATGACAAGGACAAAATGCTCGCCGGCGTGCTGCTCGACCTGTCGATGACTGCGTCGCTGACCTCCAGCCTGAACGTGGGCCAGAAGGTGCTGAGCAACATCGGCCGGGTCACCTCGCTGCACAAGCAGCGTGTGGAACAGGCCGGGTTCATGGTGCTGAAATCGCCGGATATCCCCTCGATCCTGGTGGAAACCGGGTTTATCTCCAACTCCAACGAGGCCTCGAAACTGGCAAGCGCCAGTCACCAGCAGGCGCTGGCGCGTTCGATCAGCGCCGGTATCCGCCAGTTCTTCCAGCAGAACCCGCCGCCGGGCACCTACATCGCCTGGCTGCGTGACTCGGGGAAAATCGCCCAAGGTCCGCGTGACCATCGTGTGCAGCCAGGCGACACCCTGGCCATGCTGGCGGTGCGGTTCCAGGTGTCGGCCGCGACCTTGCGCAGCGCCAACAACCTGAAAACCGATGAATTGAAAGTCGGCCAGGTGTTGACCATCCCCGGCACTGAATTGGCGGCACAATAATGAGTGAATCACTCCTCGACAGCGGATCGCGCATTGAGCTGCTGAGCCCGCGCCTTGCCAACCAGATTGCCGCCGGCGAGGTGGTCGAGCGCCCGGCGTCGGTGATCAAGGAGCTGCTGGAAAACAGCATCGACTCCGGCGCCAAGCGCATTGATGTCGATGTGGAGCAGGGCGGCGTCAAGTTGTTGCGCGTGCGTGACGATGGCAGCGGCATTTCCGCCGATGACCTGCCGCTGGCCCTGGCGCGTCACGCCACCAGCAAGATTCGCGACCTGGAAGACCTTGAGCGGGTGATGAGCCTGGGCTTTCGTGGTGAGGCGCTGGCCTCCATCAGTTCCGTGGCCCGTCTGACCCTGACCTCCCGCACCCGCAGCGCCGAACAAGCCTGGCAAGTGGAAACCGAAGGTCGTGACATGGCGCCTCGGGTCCAGCCGGCGGCACACCCGGTCGGCACCTCGGTGGAAGTGCGCGACCTGTTCTTCAACACCCCGGCGCGACGCAAATTCCTCAAGGCCGAAAAAACCGAATTCGATCACCTGCAGGAAGTCATCAAGCGCCTGGCCCTGGCCCGCTTCGATGTAGCGTTCCACCTGCGCCATAACGGCAAGACCATCCTCAGCCTGCATGAAGCCAATGATGACGCCGCGCGTGCGCGCCGGGTGTCGGCGATTTGTGGTGCGGGCTTCCTGGAGCAGGCGCTGCCGATTGAAATCGAGCGCAATGGCTTGCGGTTGTGGGGCTGGGTCGGGTTGCCGACGTTCTCCCGTAGCCAGGCGGACTTGCAGTATTTCTTCGTGAACGGCCGTGCGGTACGCGACAAGCTGGTGGCCCACGCGGTGCGCCAGGCTTACCGCGACGTGCTGTTCAACGGGCGTCACCCGACGTTCGTGCTGTTCTTTGAGGTCGACCCATCGGTGGTGGACGTCAACGTGCACCCCACCAAGCACGAAGTGCGCTTTCGTGATGGTCGCATGGTGCATGACTTCCTCTATGGCACCTTGCACCGCACCCTGGGGGATGTGCGCCCGGATGATCAGTTGTCCGCGCCCATTGTGACGGCAGTGGTCCGCCCGAGTGGCCCGGAGGCCGGTGAGTTCGGCCCTCAGGGCGAAATGAGCCTGGCGGCGAACCTGCTGCAATCGCCGCAGTCGCAACCTTCGTATACCGCGCCGAATGCCGGCTCCGGCTCGGGTTATCAGTACCAATACACCCCGCGCCCGCAATCGGCGGTGCCGGTGGCCGAGGCCCAGGCCGCGTATCGCGAGTTTTTTGCGCCGCTGCCGGGGGCTGAGCCGGGTGCACCGGTCGCCTTACCGGAGGGCGGTGGTGATATTCCGCCGCTGGGTTATGCGTTGGCGCAGCTCAAGGGTATCTACATCCTGGCGGAGAACGCCCACGGCCTGGTGCTGGTGGACATGCACGCCGCCCACGAGCGGATCATGTACGAGCGCCTCAAGATCGCGATGGCCAGCGAAGGCCTCAGCGGGCAGCCGCTGCTGGTACCGGAATCCCTGGCAGTCAGCCAGCGTGAGGCCGATTGCGCCGAAGAGCATCACAGCGTGTTCCAGAAGCTGGGCTTTGAATTGCAACGCCTGGGCCCGGAAACCCTGGCCATCCGCCAGATTCCCGCGCTGCTCAAGCAGGCTGAGGCCAACCGGCTGGTGGCAGACGTGCTGGCAGACCTGATGGAGTACGGCACCAGTGACCGCATCCAGGCGCACATCAACGAGCTGCTCGGCACCATGGCCTGTCACGGCGCCATCCGTGCCAACCGCCGCCTGGCCCTGCCGGAAATGAACGGCTTGCTGCGCGACATGGAAAACACCGAGCGCAGCGGGCAATGCAACCATGGCCGACCGACCTGGACCCAGATGGGCCTGGACGATCTGGACAAACTGTTCCTGCGCGGCCGTTGATGAGTGCCTTGCCCCCCGCGATCTTCCTGATGGGCCCCACGGCCGCCGGCAAGACCGACCTGGCCATCGAACTGACCAAGGTGCTGCCGTGCGAGCTGATCAGTGTCGACTCTGCCCTGGTTTACCGGGACATGGACATCGGCACCGCCAAGCCTTCGAAAGAGCTGCTGGCCCAGCATCCACACCGGCTGATCGACATCATCGACCCGTCCGAGAGCTATTCGGCTGCAGATTTCCGCACCGATGCACTCGCCGCCATGGCCGACATCACCGCGCGGGGTAATATTCCGCTGCTGGTGGGCGGTACGATGCTCTACTACAAGGCGTTGCAGGAAGGCCTGGCGGACATGCCGCCGGCCGACGCCCAGGTGCGCGCCGAGCTTGAGGAAGAGGCTGCACGCCTTGGCTGGCAAGCCCTGCACGACCAGTTGGCGGCGGTCGACCCGGTATCCGCCGCACGCATTCACCCCAATGACCCCCAGCGCCTCACCCGTGCCCTGGAAGTCTGGCGTGTGAGTGGGCAGACCATGACTGAACACCGCCTGAAACAAAGTGCGCAAAGTGCTGACGCAGGCGCTTCGGGACAGTCACAATTGCCCTATACTGTGGCGAATCTGGCCATCGCTCCGGCAAATCGCCAGGTGCTGCATGAACGAATTGCACAAAGATTCACAATTATGTTGGAACAGGGGTTTGTGGACGAGGTCGTAGCTCTGCGTTCCAGAGGTGACCTGCATCCAGGGTTACCTTCGATACGTGCTGTAGGCTACCGCCAAGTCTGGGATCATCTGGATGGCAAGCTGACGTCAGCCGAAATGCAGGAACGCGGCATCATTGCCACGCGCCAATTGGCGAAACGCCAGTTCACCTGGTTGCGCAGCTGGAGCGATTTGCACTGGCTGGACAGCCTGGACAGCGACAATCTGTCACGCGCCTTGAAATACTTGGGAACGGTCTCCATATTGAGCTGAGTCCTTGCAATTGCCGTCTATCCTTGGGGGTGTGACGGCCATAAGCTATCTATTTTCCGATTTTTTATTATTGATCCTTAAAGGAGTGCGGCACATGTCAAAAGGGCATTCGCTACAAGACCCTTACTTGAATACTTTACGTAAAGAGAAAGTGGGGGTTTCCATCTACCTGGTCAACGGTATCAAGCTGCAAGGCACGATCGAGTCGTTCGACCAGTTCGTGATCCTGCTGAAAAACACCGTCAGCCAGATGGTCTACAAGCACGCTATCTCGACAGTCGTTCCAGTTCGTCCAATCCGTCTGCCTAGCGCAACGGGTGATGAACAGGGTGACGTTGAGGCAGGTAACGCCTGATAGGAGTCTCCTTTGTTCTTTGAGCGCCACGGTGGTGGTGAGCGAGTGATCCTCGTTCACTTGGATGGACAGGACCCTGAGGCGCGCGAAGATCCGCAGGAGTTTCAGGAGTTGGCAAATTCGGCCGGCGCCGAGACCGTTGCGTTTTTTAACGTGCCGCGTCATCGGCCAACCGCCAAATTCCTGATTGGCAGCGGCAAGGTCGAGGAACTGCGCGACCTGGTCCACGCCGAAGAAGCCGATCTGGTGATCTTCAATCACATCCTCACGCCCAGTCAGGAACGTAACCTCGAACGTGTCTTCGAGTGTCGCGTGATCGACCGTACCGGTCTGATTCTCGATATTTTCGCCCAGCGCGCACGTACCCATGAAGGCAAGCTCCAGGTCGAACTGGCCCAGCTTGACCACATGAGCACCCGGCTGGTCCGCGGCTGGACTCACCTTGAGCGCCAGGGTGGCGGTATCGGTATGCGTGGCCCGGGTGAAACCCAGCTCGAAACCGACCGGCGCCTGCTGCGGGTTCGCCTGCGCCAGATCAAGGGCCGCCTCGAGAAAGTGCGCAGTCAACGCGAGCAATCGCGGCGGGGTCGTTCCCGCGCGGATATCCCAACCGTGTCCCTGGTGGGTTATACCAACGCCGGCAAATCCACACTGTTCAACAACGTGACGAAATCGGACGTGTACGCGGCCGACCAACTGTTCGCCACCCTCGACCCGACCCTGCGCCGTCTGGACCTTGACGACCTGGGGCCGATTGTCCTGGCCGATACCGTGGGTTTCATTCGTCACTTGCCGCACAAGCTGGTCGAGGCATTTCGGTCTACGCTCGAAGAGTCGAGCAATTCCGACTTGCTCCTGCACGTGATCGATGCGGCCGAACCGGATCGTATGTTGCAGATTGAACAGGTGATGCTGGTGCTGGGCGAGATTGGCGCCCAGGACTTGCCGATCCTCGAGGTCTATAACAAACTCGATTTGCTTGAAGGCGTTGAGCCACAAATCCAGCGCGATGAGAACGGCAAGCCCCAGCGGGTCTGGCTGTCGGCGCGTGATGGCAGTGGTCTCGAGTTGCTTGAACAAGCGATTGCCGAGTTGCTCGGCAGCGATTTGTTCGTTGGCACCTTGCGCTTGCCCCAGCGTTTTGCTCGACTGCGTGCACAGTTTTTCGAGTTGGGCGCGGTACAGAAAGAAGAACACGACGAAGAGGGTGTCAGCTTGCTGGCCGTTCGATTGCCGCGCTCGGAGCTGAATCGGCTGGTCAGCCGTGAAGGCGTGGTACCGACAGAGTTCATCGAACAACACACTTTGCAATAAAAGCCTCCTAAAGCGGTTGTGCCGCAGTGGCAGGCATTCTGTAGCATTGGTCGGCGCGCCGTGGGTGCGTCTTTGCTTTATCAGATGGAGAGCGCTATGGCTTGGAATGAGCCGGGTGGCAACTCGAATAATCAGGATCCTTGGGGTGGTAAACGCCGCAATAATGGCGACCGCAAGGGGCCACCAGATCTCGACGAGGCCTTCCGAAAGCTGCAGGAAAGCCTGAATGGGTTGTTCGGTGGTGGGAAAAAACGTGGTGGTGACGACGGCGGTCGCACAAGCAAGGGCGGTGGCTATGGCCTGCTGGGCCTGGGTCTTGTCGTGCTGGCGGCCGTTTGGCTGTACAGCGCCGTTTACGTAGTGGACGAGCAGGAGCAGGCCGTGGTGCTGCGCTTCGGCAAGTACTACGAAACTGTTGGCCCGGGCCTGAACATCTACTTCCCGCCGATCGACAAGAAGTACATGGAGAACGTCACGCGTGAGCGTGCCTACACCAAGCAGGGCCAGATGCTGACCGAAGACGAGAACATCGTCGAAGTGCCGCTGACCGTGCAGTACAAGATCAGCAACCTGCAGGACTTCGTGCTGAACGTCGATCAGCCGGAAATCAGCCTGCAACACGCCACCGAAAGTGCCCTGCGCCACGTCGTCGGTTCGACCGCGATGGACCAGGTGCTGACCGAAGGTCGTGAATTGATGGCCAGCGAGATCAAGGAACGCCTGCAACGGTTCCTCGATACCTATCGCACCGGTATTACCGTCACCCAGGTCAACGTACAGAGCGCAGCCGCACCGCGCGAAGTACAGGAAGCCTTCGATGACGTGATTCGTGCCCGTGAAGACGAGCAGCGTTCGCGCAACCAGGCTGAAACCTACGCCAACGGCGTCGTGCCGGAAGCCCGTGGTCAGGCCCAGCGCATCCTCGAGGATGCCAACGGTTACCGCGACGAAGTGGTCTCCCGCGCCAAGGGTGAGGCGGATCGCTTTACCAAGCTGGTTGCCGAATACCGCAAGGCGCCGGAAGTCACGCGTGAGCGTCTGTACCTGGACACCATGCAGGAAGTCTTCAGCAACACCAGCAAGGTTCTCGTGACCGGCAGCAAGGGTGGGCAGAACAACCTGCTGTACCTGCCGCTGGACAAGATGATCGAAGGTGGTCGTAGCAGCACCAGCGCACCGTCCACCGGTTCCAATGCCGCTGCCAACGAAGCGAGCGCCCGTGCGGCCGCTGACTTGCTGCAACAGCAAACACGTACCAGGGAGAGTCGTTGATGAGCAATAAATCGCTGACCGCCCTGATTGTGGGCGTCGTCGTGGTCATCGCTGCCTGGAACTGCTTCTACATCGTGGCTCAGACCGAGCGTGCGGTGCTGCTGCAATTCGGTCGCGTGGTCCAGGCGGATGTCCAGCCGGGCCTGCATGTGAAAGTCCCCTACGTCAACCAGGTGCGCAAGTTCGACGCCCGCCTGATGACCCTGGATGCACCGACACAGCGCTTCCTGACCCTGGAAAAGAAAGCCGTGATGGTTGACGCCTACGCCAAGTGGCGCGTCAAGGATGCCGAGCGCTTCTACACCGCGACCTCCGGCCTCAAGCAGATTGCCGATGAGCGTTTGTCGCGCCGTCTGGAATCGGGCCTGCGTGACCAGTTTGGTAAGCGCACCCTGCACGAGGTGGTTTCCGGTGAGCGTGACGCGCTGATGGCTGACATCACGCGTTCGCTGAATACGATGGCTGAAAAAGAGCTGGGTATCGAAGTGGTCGATGTTCGGGTCAAGGCCATCGACCTGCCGAAGGAAGTGAACCGCAGCGTGTTCGAGCGCATGAGCACCGAGCGTGAGCGTGAAGCCCGTGAGCACCGCGCCAAGGGTAACGAACTGGCTGAAGGTATCCGTGCGGATGCTGACCGTCAGCGTCGTGTACTGTTGGCCGAAGCCTATCGCGAGTCTGAAGAGGCCCGTGGTGATGGCGACGCTCAAGCTGCGGCGATCTACGCCAAGGCTTATGGCCAGGACCAGGAGTTCTACGCGTTCTACCGTAGCCTGCGTGCCTACCGTGAAAGCTTTGCGAACAAAACCGACGTCATGGTGCTGGACCCAAGTAGCGATTTCTTCCGCTACCTGGAAAAAGCCAAGTAATCAGCTCGTCACTGTGTAGGAAGCACTCCGTCGGGCGGCTAAAACGCCTGGCGGGGTGATCCTTTCAGAAAACGGGTGTATGATGCGGCAGCCGGGAAATTCCCGGCTTTTTTGCGTCTGCATGTTTGATTCGGCAGGCGTGACAGGTTTTTCGAGGAAAGTGCCCGACGAGGCCGATTGCAGGCCGTTCGTCACGTCGCTCTTGCGCGTGGTTTATGCAGGCGGCGCGCATTTTCTGCTTCACTCAAGGCTCGGCCGAGGGCTGGCCGCCCGGATCAAAGGGGAATGGCGTAATGGCAACGGTAGACCGCTGGCTGCTGCCAGATGGCATCGAAGAAGTACTGCCACCGGAAGCTGCGCGCATCGAAATAGCGCGTCGCCAGGTGTTGGATCTGTTCCAGAGCTGGGGTTACGAGTTTGTCGTGACCCCCCATATCGAGTACCTGGAATCCCTGCTGACCGGCGCGGGCCAGGACCTGGATCTGCGCACCTTCAAGGTCATCGACCCGCAGTCGGGCCGTCAGATGGGTTTCCGCGCCGATATCACGCCGCAAGTGGCGCGCATCGATGCGCACACCCTGCGCCGCGAAGGCCCGAGCCGCCTGTGCTACGCCGGCAGCGTGCTGCACGCACAGCCGCGTGCCTTGTCGTCTTCCCGTAGCCCGATCCAGTTGGGCGCCGAGCTGTATGGCGATGCCAGCCCGAGCAGCGACGTTGAAGTGATCAGCTTGATGCTGGCCATGCTGCAACTGGCCGACGTGCCGGATGTCCACATGGACCTGGGTCATGTCGGTATTTACCGTGGCCTGGCCCGTGCGGCTGGTTTGTCCGGTGAAGTGGAACAACAGCTGTTCGATGCCCTGCAACGCAAGGCCATTGATGAAGTGATCGCCCTCACGGCTGGCGTGCCTGCCGATCTGGCTGACATGCTGCGTGCACTGGTCAACCTGTGCGGCGGCCGTGAAGTGCTGGTGGCAGCCCGTGAGCGCCTGGCCAATGCGCCGGCGCCGGTACTGGCGGCACTGGATGACGTGCTGGCAATTGCCGAGCAGTTGTCGGCGCGCTTCCCGGAGCTGCCGCTGTACTTTGATCTGGGTGAGTTGCGCGGTTACCACTACCACACCGGCGTGGTGTTCGCGGTGTTTGTACCGGGTGTTGGCCAGGCCATCGCCCAAGGCGGTCGTTATGACGATATCGGCGCCGACTTCGGTCGTGCGCGTCCGGCCACCGGTTTTTCCACCGATTTGAAAACCCTGGTGACCCTGGGGCGTGCTGAGGTCGAGCTGCCGTCTGGTGGCATCTGGATGCCCGACAGTACGGACGCAGCACTCTGGCAGCAGGTTTGCCAGTTGCGCAGTGAGGGTCAGCGTGTTGTCCAGGCCCTGCCTGGCCAGCCATTGGCCGCCGCCCGTGAAGCGGACTGCGACCGGCAATTGATTCTGCAGAACGGGCTTTGGCAAGTATCGCCACTGGCTTCTTGAGTTTTCCTGCCGGCCATCGCCGGCACCAAGTTTGCGCGAATGAGGACAAGTGTTATGGGTAAGAATGTCGTAGTCCTGGGCACCCAATGGGGTGATGAGGGCAAAGGCAAGATCGTTGATCTGCTGACCGAACATGCTGCCGCCGTAGTGCGCTACCAAGGTGGCCACAACGCTGGCCACACCCTGGTCATCGATGGCGAAAAAACCGTTTTGCACCTGATCCCGTCGGGCGTACTGCGCGAAGGCGTGCAGTGCCTGATCGGCAACGGCGTAGTGGTTGCACCGGACGCCCTGCTGCGTGAGATCACCAAGCTGGAAGAAAAAGGCGTACCCGTGCGCGAGCGCCTGCGTATCAGCCCGTCTTGCCCGCTGATCCTGTCCTTCCACGTTGCGCTGGACCAGGCCCGTGAAAAGGCCCGTGGCGAGCTGAAGATCGGTACTACCGGTCGCGGCATCGGCCCGGCGTACGAAGACAAGGTTGCACGTCGTGGCCTGCGTGTGGGCGACCTGCTCAACATGCCGCGCTTTGAAGACAAGCTGCGTGAACTGGTGGATTACCACAACTTCATGCTGGTCGGTTACTACAAAGAGCCAGCCATCGAGTTCGAGAAAACCCTGGCCGAGTGCAAGGAATACGCAGAGCTGCTCAAGCCACTCATGCTCGACGTAACCGCCGAGCTGCACGACCTGCGTCGCGCTGGCAAAGACATCATGTTCGAAGGCGCCCAAGGCTCCCTGCTGGACATCGACCACGGTACCTACCCGTACGTGACCAGCTCCAACACCACCGCAGGTGGCGTTGCGACCGGTTCCGGCGTTGGCCCGATGTTCCTGGACTACATCCTGGGCATCACCAAGGCTTACACCACTCGCGTAGGTTCGGGCCCGTTCCCGACTGAGCTGTTCGACGACGTCGGCGCTCACCTGGCCAAGCAAGGTCACGAATTCGGCGCGACCACCGGCCGTGCTCGTCGTTGTGGCTGGTTCGACGCCGTTATCCTGCGTCGCGCTATCGATGTGAACAGCATCTCGGGCATCTGCCTGACCAAGCTGGACGTCCTCGACGGTCTGGAAACCATCAACATCTGCATCGGCTATAAAGATGCCGAAGGCAAGGACGTTGCTCCGACCGACGCCGACAGCTACGTGGGCCTGCAGCCTGTGTACGAAGAAGTGCCGGGCTGGACCGAATCGACCGTGGGCGCCAAGACCCTGGAAGAGCTGCCGGTTAACGCCCGTGCCTACATCAAACGTGTCGAAGAGCTGATCGGTGCGCCGATTGACATTATTTCGACAGGTCCGGACCGCAACGAAACCATTGTTCTGCGTCATCCGTTCGCTTAATAAGCTGTTGATGTAAAAAGCAAAGGGCTCCTTCGGGAGCCCTTTGTCGTTTCTGTCGCCTGGGCGGCACGACCCTTGCTTTGGTTCTTTCTTTCGCGGTGCTATCAAATTAATGGCACCCGTGGTGGAGGGATTCCCGATGTCTGCCGTTCTCTCATTGTTACAAAGCCGTCTGTTGCGGCCAGTGTTCGTTACCCTAGGTATCGCTCTTTTGGTGCAAGTGCTGGTGGCGGTCGCCCTGACGCGAAGCACGGTCACTGCACTGGAGGCAGATCTGGGCAATCGCCTGGGTGTCGACAGCCAGAAGCTGTCCGGCGAATTGGCCCAGGCTGGCAAGGAAGTCACGTCCAGTCTCGATAGCTTGTCTACGAGCACCCGTCAGCGTCTAACCGCAGGGCTCTCGACCCGCCTGCAGGAAGAGCAGAAGCAACTGCGTGCGACCCTGGAAAAAGACCTGAAAGACTCTGCCAATGACATGGCGCAACTGCTGGCCTCGGTGGCGCCCCGCGCCATGTGGGACAGCGACGTGCCGACGCTGTCGGAGTTCGCCCGGCGCGCCCAGCGCAATCCCAACGTGCTGTTCGTGGTCTATGACGACGCGGCGGGCGAGCACCTGACGCGCTACCTGAACCGTGAAAACCCGATCAACCAGGCGTTGTTGGACAAGGGCAAGGGTGATCGTGCCCTGGATAAAGTGTTGGATGCGGCCAAAGATGATCCTTCGGTGTTCTACGTGGAGGCGTCCATCAGCCCCAATGGCGTAGAGATCGGCAAGGTGCGCATGGGGGTTTCGACGGCTGCGGTTGAGGCTGACCTGCAAGCGCTCGATAAACGTTTTGCGGCGCTGATCGCCAGCGGGGATCAACTGGTCGGCGATAGCCTCAAGGGCGCGGCGGCCGACAGCGCTGCCGCCATGGGCGCCCGCTTGCAATCTGCGCAAGCCACGGCCACCCAGATGACGGCCAATACCACGAGCGCCGTTCAGGACGCTGCTGGCACCCTGCGCTGGCGTATCGGCATGGGGCTCGCGCTGGTCGGTCTTGGCGTATTGCTGTTGATCGCTGTGGTGCTGGGTCGCCGTGTGGTCAACCGCTTGAAGCTGCTGATCGCGGCCATGGACGATTTGGCGGCGGGCGAGGGTGATCTCACCAAGCGCGTGCAGATCAGCAGCAAAGATGAAATCGGCGACATGGCTTCGGCGGTCAATCGCTTTGTGGATAAGTTGCAGCCCATCGTGCGTGAGGCGGGGGATGTGGCCCAGCGTACCGGTGTGGAAATTGGTGCCATGACCCTGCGCAACGCAGGTGCCGATGCGGCCGCCGGCTTGCAGCGCGATGAAGTGGCCGAGAGCTTGCGCGCACTGTCGCAAATGGCCGATGAGGCGCAGGCCGAAAGTCATGCGATGCAGGCGGCGTTGCAGCAGGTGGTGGATATCCGTCAGGCCACGGACGAGAACTCGCGCACCTCGGCTGAAGTCGGCAGTTTGATCGAGGCGCTGGCGGGGCAAGTCCAGGCCGGTTCCACGGTCATCGAGCGCCTGGCCCAGCAAAGCGAGCAGATCGAGGTGGTGCTGACCGTGATTCACGGTATTGCCGAGCAAACCAACCTGCTGGCACTCAACGCGGCGATTGAGGCGGCACGTGCGGGTGAAACCGGGCGCGGCTTCGCGGTGGTGGCGGATGAGGTGCGCGCACTGGCGAGCAAGACCCAAAGCTCCACCGGCGATATCCAGGCGCATATCGTGGCGTTGCAGCAAGGCGCGCGGGAGGCGGTGGAAACCATCGGCAAGGCTGGGCGCCAGGCCAACGAAGGCTTGTTGGTGCTGCGTGACAGCGTGCGTTTGCAGCAGACGGTGCAGGCCTCGGTGGAGCAGGTGCATGCCGCGATTGGTTTGGCGACGCGTGCAGCCGAGCACCAGGCCCAGGGCGCCCATGCGGTGCGCGGCCGGGTCGAGGTGATCCATGCCCAGGCCGAGCGTGCTGCTCAGGCGGTGGTGGAGACTACCGCCAGTGGCAAGGTGCTGGATGGGTTGGCGGCGCAGTTGAAGGCGAGCCTGGGGCAGTTCAGGGCGTAGTTTTGCCTGTACCGGCCTCATCGGGGGCAAGCCCCCTCCCACATTTGTCAGCATTCCATAGCTGGAACTCGGTCAACTGTGGGAGGGGGCTTGCCCCCGATGGCGGTCTCAACGGCTCAGATACATCCGCGTCGTGAGCAAATACACCGGCAACCCGGATACCAGAATCAACAGCGCCGCATAAGGCGCCGCCGCCGCGAACTCCACGTTCGAGGTATGCGCCCAAACGGCTGTGGCCAGGGTATTCAACCCGGTCGGGCTCAGCAGCAAGGTAGCCGTCAATTCCTTCATCGCATCCAGGAATACCAGCGCAAACGCAGCACCCAATGCCGGGAAGATAATCGGCAAGGTCACCCGGCAAAACGCGCTGAACGACGACGCGCCTAGAGTCCGTGCCGCCTCTTCCAATTGCGGCGCCGCCTTGTTCAGCGCCGTACGAATCGGTGCCTGGGCCAGCGGCAAAAACAAAAGCGCATAAGCAATCAGCAACAACGCCGAGGTCTGGTACAGCGCTGGCACGTAATGCAGGGCGAAATACACCAGACTCAGTGCGATCACCAGGCCGGGCAAGGCGTGCAGCAAGTAAGGCAGGCGCTCGGCCCAGATCGCCAGTTGGCCTTTGTAGCGCACCACCAGCAGTCCGACCGGCACCGCCAGCACCAGGCAAAGCGCGGCGCCGCCGAGCGACAGCGCCAGGGAGGACAGCAACGCCTCACTGATCTCGGCCAGCGGAAATGCAGCCGACGAACCTACTGCCAGCCAATAACCGAGCATCCCCAGGGGAATGCCGCTGCCGATGATCGCCAGCGCCAGGCAATACACCTGGCTCAGTGGCGCCCACTTACCCAATCGAACCTGCTCCGCATGTCGCGCTGCGCCCTGGCCAATGCGCACGTGCCGGCCCTTGCCGCGCACGCGCAGCTCCAGCCATAGCAGCGTCAGGCACATCACCAGCAGCACCGCCGAGAGCATCGCGGCATTCGCATTGCTGAATTCCAGCTCGAACTGTTGGTAGATCGCGGTGGTGAAGGTCTGCAACCCAATGATTGACAGCGCACCGAACTCCACCAGCATGTGCAGCGCGATCAGCAATGCTCCAGCCAGCAGCGAGGGCCACAACAACGGCAAAGTCACGCGAAAGAAGATGCCCCAGCGGTTCAGTCCCAGGGTACGGGCCGACTCTTCCAGTGCGGGATCAAGATTGCGCAGCGTTGCCGCCACCGGCAAGAACACCAGCGGGTACTTCGACAGGCTCATCACCAGGATCGCCCCGCCGAGCCCTTCGAAACTGGCGCTCAACGACACCCAGGTAAAGCTGCTGACAAACGCCGGCACCGCAAACGGCAGGCACAGGATCACACCCCAGATGCGCCGCCCCGGCAGGTTGCTGCGCTCCAGCAACCAAGCCAGGGACAGGCCGATCACGCCGCACGCTACCGTTACCCCGACCATCAGCGCCAGGGTGTTGCGCAGTAACCCAAACACATACGGTCGCCACAGCAGATGCACCGCCTCCGCCCAGCCCGCTTGCCAGGCCTTGGTGCCGACGTACGCCAGCGGCAGTAGGCTCAAGCCAACCAGAAATAGCACCGGTAGCAACAGCCAGATCGACGGGCGCTTGCGCCGCGGGCTGAACCCTGTGCGCAGGGCGGGTAGCGATGGGTTCATCAGTTCAAGCCAACGTCACGTTCCAGGTCCAGGGCTTCTTCGGCGTTGCCCAGGTCGGCCGGGGTGACTTTCGGCGGTTGCAGTTCGCTGAAAGGCTTGAGACCGCGATTGGATTCCATACCCTTGCGCAGCGGGTATTCGGCCGAGGTATTGGTGATCACGCGCTGGCCTTCTTCACTGGCCATGAATGCCAACAATTGCTGGGCTTCCTTGGGGTGCTTGCTGGATTTCAGCGCGGCGGCGGAAGACACGGTGATCAGGCCACCGGAGTCGCCATTGGTGAAGTAGTGCAGTTGGGAATCCAGATTGGTCTTTTCTTTCTTCAGGGCGAACCAGTAGTAGTTGTTCACCAGAACGGTGGCCACTTCGCCGTTTTCGACGGCTTTCAGCGCAACCATGTTGTTGCTGTACACCTTGCCGAAGGCGCGCAGGCCGGTCAGCCATTCTTCGGCGGCTTCACGACCGTGCAGCTTGATGATCGCCACAGCCTGTTCCTGGAACGCGCCGCTGGTCGGCACGAAGCCGACCTTGCCTTGCCACTCGGGGCCGGCAAAGTCGAGTACCGATTTGGGTAGGTCTTTTTCGGCGATCAGTTTCGGGTTGAACGCCACGACACGGGTGCGTGCGGTTACGCCCATCCAGTCGCCATGGGCGCCAACATAATCCTTGGGCAATACGTCGAGGGTGCTGGCGTCGATCTTGGCCAGCAGGCCTTGCTCGCCGAGTTTGTTCAGCGGCGGCGATTCTTCGGTGTAGATCACGTCGGCAGGGGAGCGGTCGCCTTCTTCGACGACCTGGCTGGCCAGCTGGTTGCTGCTGCCTTTGCGCACGTTGACGTGGATGCCGGTCTTGGCTTCGAAGGCCTTGGCGAGCTCGTCGCCGACTTCTTTGTGCTGGCCGTTGTACAGGGTCAGGGAGACCTTGTCGGCGGAGTAGGCGGTGGGGGAGAGCAAGGTCAGGCCGAGCAGAGTGAGGGTCAGGCCACGCAGAAGGGATGTCTTGAGACGGGTATCGCGGATGGTCATCCGAAGTTTTCCTCGCTTGTGTGCAACAAATCATTGCAAGGATAAACGATAAAGTTTCTCAGGTGCGGATGCAGGTGGAAATCGACAGGGAAGTTTTCAAACCCCGGAAACGAAAAAACCCGCTTTTGCGGGTTTGATCTGAATTTGGTGCCCAGGAGAAGACTCGAACTTCCACGACCTTGCGATCACCAGCACCTGAAGCTGGCGTGTCTACCAATTTCACCACCTGGGCATTATCAACAACGCTTGCGCTGTTGATGGAGCGAACTATACGGAGGGCTTTTTGATCTGTAAACCCCTGATTCAAAAAAATAAATCAAGTTTTCCGTTAAAAATCAAAGCCTTGAAACGAAAAAACCCGCTTTCGCGGGTTTGATCTGAATTTGGTGCCCAGGAGAAGACTCGAACTTCCACGACCGTAAGGTCACCAGCACCTGAAGCTGGCGTGTCTACCAATTTCACCACCTGGGCATTATCAAACAACGTTGCCGTCGTCGATGGCGCGCACTATACGGAGGGGATTTTAAGCTGTAAACCCCCGCCACGAAAAAAGCCTGGAAAATTTCGCCAGTGGTCGTGCAAGGTGCCCGTTGCGGGCTGCAAAGGGCTTTAAAAGGCTTGTTGACGTCTGAAATTTCCCGTTTCAATACGCGTATGCCAAACTAACCCGTATATAGACAAGGTGAAAACTCTCTAATGGCCGATTGGCAGTCCCTCGATCCCGAGGCCGCTCGTGAAGCGGAAAAATATGAAAACCCTATTCCTAGCCGCGAACTGATCCTGGCGCATCTCGCCGATCGGGGTTCGCCTGCTAGCCGCGAGCAGTTGGTCGAAGAATTCGGTCTGACCACCGAAGACCAACTCGAAGCCCTGCGCCGCCGCCTGCGCGCCATGGAGCGCGACGCACAACTGATCTACACCCGCCGTGGCACTTACGCGCCTGTGGACAAGCTCGACCTGATCCTCGGTCGCATCGCCGGTCACCGTGACGGCTTCGGCTTTCTGATCCCGGACGACGGCAGCGACGATCTGTTCATGAGCCCGGCGCAAATGCGCCTGGTGTTCGATGGCGACCGTGCCCTGGCGCGCGTTTCCGGTCTCGACCGTCGCGGTCGCCGCGAAGGCGTGATCGTCGAAGTGGTGTCCCGTGGTCACGAGACCATCGTTGGTCGCTACTTCGAAGAAGGCGGCATCGGTTTTGTCGTGCCGGACAACCCCAAGGTGCAGCAGGAAGTGCTGATCACCCCGGGCCGCAACGCCAACGCCAAGATCGGCCAGTTCGTCGAGGTGAAGATCACCCACTGGCCGACGCCGCGCTTCCAGCCGCAGGGCGACGTGATTGAAGTGGTCGGCAACTACATGGCGCCGGGCATGGAAATCGATGTCGCGCTGCGCACCTATGACATTCCTCACGTCTGGCCCGAAGCTGTCGTGAAAGAAGCGCGCAAGCTCAAGCCGGAAGTCGAAGAGAAGGACAAAGAGAAGCGCATCGACCTGCGCGATCTGCCGTTCGTCACTATCGACGGCGAAGACGCCCGCGACTTCGACGATGCGGTCTACTGCGAGGCCAAGCCAGGCAAGCTGCGCCTGTTCTCCGGCGGCTGGAAGCTGTACGTGGCGATTGCCGACGTCTCCAGCTATGTGAAGATCGGTTCGGCCCTGGATGCCGAGGCGCAGGTGCGTGGCAACTCGGTGTACTTCCCCGAACGCGTGATTCCGATGCTGCCCGAGGAGTTGTCCAACGGCCTGTGCTCGCTGAACCCGAAAGTCGACCGTTTGGCCATGGTGTGCGAGATGACTATCTCGAAAACCGGCGAAATGACGGACTACCAGTTCTATGAAGCGGTGATCCACTCCCAGGCGCGCCTGACCTACAACAAGGTCAGCACCATCCTGGAGCAGCCGAAAACCAGCGAAGCCAAAGCCTTGCGCGGCGAGTACGGCCATGTCGTGCCGCACCTCAAGCAGCTCTATGCGCTGTACAAGGTATTGCTGGGCGCACGTCATACCCGTGGCGCGATCGATTTTGAAACCCAGGAAACCCGGATTGTCTTCGGTTCCGAGCGCAAGATCGCCGCGATCACCCCGACCACCCGTAACGATGCGCACAAGCTGATCGAGGAATGCATGCTGGCGGCCAACGTGGCCACCGCTGAATTCCTGAAGAAGCACGAGATCCCTGCGTTGTACCGCGTGCACGACGGCCCGCCGCCGGAGCGCCTGGAAAAACTGCGCGCGTTCCTCGGTGAACTCGGCCTGTCCCTGCACAAAGGCAAGGACGGCCCGACGCCGAAGGATTATCAGGCTCTGCTGGCCAGCATCAAGGATCGTCCGGATTACCACGTGATCCAGACCGTGATGCTGCGCTCCCTGAGCCAGGCGGTGTACAGCGCCGACAACCAGGGCCACTTCGGCCTGAATTACGAGGCGTACACCCACTTCACCTCGCCGATCCGTCGTTACCCGGACCTGCTCACGCACCGCGCCATCCGCAGCGTGATCCACTCCAAACAGAACACTCCGCACGTCAAGCGCGCCGGTGCCATGACTATTCCGAAGGCACGGATCTATCCGTACGACGAAGCGGCCCTGGAACAGCTGGGCGAGCAGTGCTCCATGAGCGAGCGCCGCGCCGACGAAGCTACCCGCGACGTAGTGAACTGGCTCAAGTGCGAGTTCATGAAGGATCGCGTAGGCGAATCGTTCCCGGGTGTGATCACGGCCGTGACCGGCTTTGGTCTGTTTGTGGAGCTGACCGATATCTACGTCGAGGGCCTGGTGCACGTCACCGCCTTGCCGGGCGACTACTACCACTTTGACCCTGTGCACCACCGCCTGGCGGGCGAGCGTAGCGGTCGCAGCTTCCGTCTGGGCGATACCGTGGAAGTGCAGGTCATGCGCGTCGATCTCGACGAGCGCAAGATCGACTTCGGCATGCCCGACAAGCCCGCAGAAGCGCCGGGCAGCCGTAAAAAACGTGGCAGTGAAACCACGGCTCCCGCCAGCAAAGGCAAGGGTGCTCCAGCTAAGGTGGCTGCAGAGCCAGCGCCTGCCAAGGCCGGTCGCCGCTCATCGACCAAGGAAAAGGCCCCCGAAGCCTACCGCCCAAGCGACGCAGCGGCGAAAAACGCCGAACTGCGCAAGAGTCGTGAGTTGAAGCAGCAGTTGCTCAACGAAGCCAAAAGCGGTGGTAAAGCGGCGTCTGGGGGAAAGTCCCACGGGGCGGAAAAGCCGTCGAGCAAGCCCAGTAAACACCGTAAAGGCCCGCCAAAAGCGGGTTCGGCTCCCGCGAAAAGCGGCGGCTCGCGCAAACCTAAGGCCAAGTCATGAGTCTGGAAAAAATCTACGGCGTCCACGCCGTGGAAGCACTGCTGCGTCACCACCCCAAGCGCGTCAAGCAAGTCTGGCTGGCGGAAGGCCGCAGCGAGCCGCGCGTACAAGCGCTGGTTGAACTGGCCACGCAAAACAAGGTTGCCATCGGCCAGGCCGAGCGTCGTGAAATGGACGTGTGGGTAGAGGGCGTTCACCAGGGCGTGGTGGCGGATGTCAGCCCGAGCCAGGTCTGGGGCGAGGCGATGCTCGACGAGCTGCTCGACCGTACCGAAGGTGCACCGTTGCTGCTGGTGCTCGACGGCGTGACCGACCCGCACAACCTCGGCGCCTGCCTGCGTTCGGCGGATGCTGCCGGCGCGCTGGCGGTGATTGTGCCCAAAGACAAGTCGGCGACCCTGACGCCGGTGGTGCGTAAAGTCGCGTGTGGCGCGGCGGAAGTGATTCCGCTGGTGGCCGTGACCAACCTGGCACGCACCCTGGAGAAACTCCAGCAGCGTGGCCTGTGGGTCGTGGGTACGGCGGGGGAGGCCGAGGTCAGCATTTATGACCAGGACCTCACCGGCCCGACCATCCTGATCATGGGCGCCGAAGGTAAAGGCATGCGTCGCCTGACCCGTGAGCATTGCGATTACCTGGTGCACCTGCCGATGGCCGGTAGCGTCAGCAGCCTCAACGTGTCGGTGGCTACCGGCGTCTGCCTGTTCGAAGCCCAGCGCCAGCGTGGCGCGAAGGCCAAGGCCAAACCGAAGAAGTAATCAAAATGTGGGAGGGGGCTTGCCCCCGATAGCGGTGTGTCAGTTGCAGATGATGTGGCTGATCCTCCGTAATCGGGGGCAAGCCCCCTCCCACAGTCGTTTTGGGGTGCTTGGAAGATTGTTCAAATAATCACCAATCACCTTGCGCGCATCCTCCCCCTTCTCTACAATTGCGCCCCTTGCCTTCCTGGCGGGCACCGATGTGCCTCCCTGCGGCAAGATCCATAAGTGTCATTCACTCCTTGTCTGACCGTTTTTGAGCGGCAGGCTACAACCCGTAAGGAGCATTCATGCGTCATTACGAAATCATCTTTTTGGTCCACCCGGATCAAAGCGAGCAAGTCGGCGGCATGGTTGAGCGTTACACCAAGCTGATCGAAGAAGACGGCGGCAAAATCCACCGTCTGGAAGATTGGGGCCGTCGTCAACTGGCCTACGCAATCAACAATGTTCACAAGGCTCACTACGTGATGCTGAACGTTGAGTGCACTGGCAAGGCCCTGGCCGAGCTGGAAGACAACTTCCGCTACAACGATGCAGTGATCCGTAACCTGGTCATCCGTCGCGAAGAAGCCGTTACCGGCCAATCCGAGATGCTCAAGGCTGAAGAAAACCGCAGTGAGCGCCGTGAGCGTCGCGACCGTCCTGAGCACGAAGGCGCTGATAGCGTTGATAGTGATGACAGCGACAACAGCGATAACGCTGACGAGTAATCCACGGACCTTTTAAGGAGCCTATCAAATGGCACGTTTCTTCCGTCGTCGTAAATTCTGCCGCTTCACCGCTGAAGACGTGAAAGAGATCGATTACAAAGATCTCAACACTCTGAAAGCCTACGTATCCGAGACCGGCAAAATCGTTCCAAGCCGTATCACCGGTACCAAAGCACGTTATCAGCGTCAGCTGGCCACCGCTATCAAGCGCGCCCGCTTCCTGGCCCTGCTGGCCTACACCGACAGCCACGGCCGCTGAGACCGGGCAGTCGACAAGTAGTAAGGGATTGAATGCATGCGCGCCTTAGCTGAGTTCATCATGCGCGGTCGCGTGCAGGCCACTCTGGTAGTGGCTGGATGTGCAGCATTGCCGTTGTTGTATTGGTTGGGTGCTGCCGCAGGTTGCCTTGTGCTGCTGCGGCGCGGTTTGCAGGATGCCCTTGGCGTCCTGGCCCTGGGAGTGCTGGCCGCCTTGATCTGGTGGCTGCAACTGGGCGAACCCAAGGTACTTCTGGTGCTGCTGGGGTCGTCGAGCCTTGCGTTGGTTTTGCGCGCAAGTGAGTCCTGGGCCCGCACGCTGCTGGTCAGCGTGGCAGTGGGGTTGGTGTTTTCGGTGTTGATCGACGCGGCTTTCCGCCCGCAGATCGAGGCGCTGTCGCAAGAGATCGTCAAGATCCTGCCGATGGCCCTCGGGGAACTCTACCAGCAGCTTTCGGTAGATGAGCGAGCGCGTCTTGCGACACTGATTGCACCGGCCCTGATCGGCCTGATGGCGGTAATGATGCAGATCGTCAGCGTGCTGAGCCTGATGCTTGGGCGTTATTGGCAGGCGTTGTTGTACAACCCGGGTGGTTTTGGTCGCGAGTTTCGCAGTATCAGAATCCCCGTGGGCCCGGCGATGTTGCTGCTGGCACTCATGGTGGTCGGACCGTACTTCGGTTCACAAGCCACCTTGCTGGTGCTGTTTTGCAGCGTACCGCTGGTGTTCGCCGGACTGGCCCTGATTCACGGGCTGGTCGCGCAGAAGCGCCTGGCCAAGTTCTGGCTGGTGGGGATGTACGTAACAATGGTGCTGTTCATGCAGCTGATCTATCCGTTACTCGTGGTTTTGGCCATTGTCGACGGCCTGATTGATTTTCGCGGTCGTCTGGCGCCGAAAGACGCCGATAACGCGAACGGTGAAGGTTAAAAGTTAGAGGATTTTCACATGCAACTGATCCTTCTGGAAAAAGTCGCCAACCTGGGCAACCTGGGCGACAAAGTGAACGTTAAGGCCGGCTACGGTCGTAACTACCTGCTGCCATACGGCAAAGCCACCGCTGCAACCGCTGCCAACCTGGCTGCGTTTGAAGAGCGTCGTGCCGAGCTGGAAAAAGCCGCAGCAGACAAAAAAGCTTCGGCCGAAACTCGCGCTGCCCAACTGGCTGAGCTGGAAGTGACTATCACTGCCACCGCCGGTGACGAAGGCAAGCTGTTCGGTTCGATCGGCACCCACGACATCGCTGATGCACTGACCGCCTCCGGCGTTGAAGTGCAGAAGAGCGAAGTTCGTCTGCCGAACGGCACCATCCGCAACGTAGGCGAATTCGACGTAGCCGTGCACCTGCACGCCGAAGTTGAAGCCACCGTACGCGTTGTCGTGGTAGCAGCTTAAGCCGCACCTAACTGACTGGCACCTCGCGTGCCAGGCGGTTAACATCGGGCACGATCCTGTTTACAGGTCGTGCCTTTTGTTTTTCTACACACCCCCAAATTCCAAGTGGCCATGAACGATATTTCAGCTCCTGAGCAATACGATCTGCAAACCGCTGCCCTGAAGGTGCCGCCGCATTCCATCGAGGCCGAACAGGCCGTGCTCGGTGGTTTGATGCTGGACAACAACGCCTGGGAGCGCGTGCTGGATCAAGTCTCGGACGGTGATTTCTATCGCCATGACCACCGCCTGATCTTCCGTGCCATTGCCAAGCTGGCCGACCAGAACTCGCCGATCGACGTGGTGACCCTGGCCGAGCAATTGGACAAGGAAGGCCAGACCTCACAAGTCGGCGGCCTGGGCTACCTGGGCGAACTGGCAAAAAACACGCCGTCCGTCGCCAACATCAAGGCCTATGCCCAGATCGTTCGCCAGCGCGCCACGTTGCGCCAACTGATCGGCATCAGCACCGAGATCGCCGACAGCGCCTTCAACCCCGAAGGGCGCACCGCCGAAGAGATCCTCGACGAAGCCGAGCGCCAGATCTTCCAGATCGCCGAGGCCCGCCCGAAAACCGGTGGCCCGGTGGGCGTCAACGAGCTGTTGACCAAGGCCATCGACCGCATCGACACCCTGTTCAACACCGACGCCGCCATCACTGGTATTTCCACCGGTTATGCCGACCTCGACGAGAAGACCAGCGGCCTGCAGCCGTCCGACTTGATCATCGTCGCCGGTCGTCCGTCGATGGGTAAGACCACCTTCGCGATGAACCTGGTGGAAAACGCCGTGTTGCGCAGCGACAAGACCGTGCTGGTGTACTCCCTGGAGATGCCCGGCGAATCGCTGATCATGCGGATGCTCTCGTCGCTCGGGCGTATCGACCAGACCAAGGTGCGTTCCGGCCAACTGGAAGACGACGATTGGCCGCGCCTGACCTCGGCGGTCAACCTGCTCAACGACCGCAAGCTGTTCATCGATGACACTGCGGGCATCAGCCCATCCGAGATGCGCGCCCGTACCCGCCGCCTGGTGCGTGAACACGGCGACATCGCCCTGATCATGATCGACTACCTGCAGTTGATGCAGATCCCCGGTTCCAGCGGCGACAGCCGGACCAACGAGATTTCCGAAATCTCCCGGTCCTTGAAAGCTCTGGCCAAGGAATTCAACTGCCCGGTGGTGGCGCTGTCCCAGCTCAACCGTTCCCTGGAACAACGCCCCAACAAGCGCCCGGTGAACTCCGACTTGCGCGAATCCGGCGCGATCGAGCAGGACGCCGACGTGATCATGTTCGTGTATCGCGACGAGGTGTACCACCCCGAGACCGAGCACAAGGGCATTGCCGAGATCATCATCGGCAAGCAGCGGAACGGCCCGATCGGCTTTATCCGCCTGGCGTTCATCGGTAAGTACACACGCTTCGAGAACCTCGCGCCGGGCAGTTATAACTTCGACGACGACGAGTAAAACCCAGGCTCAAGGGCGCGTCTCGGGGAGCGGGCCGAACAACGCGCGGATGGTCGGTTCGTTGTACTGGTAGTTCCAGCGCAGCTCGGTGCCGGCGCAAATATCCTCACGGGTAAAGAATGCTGTTAGCCTCAGTGATTCCCGAGGTTGCTCGCCTTTCTGGGTCTCCACATTGAAATACACTGCTTCGACGTTGTAGCCACCGCTTGCCTGGCGCACCGGGTAACCGGCTTCGTAGTCAAAGATAGTGTTCATGCGCGACAGCACGTTATCGCCTGAGAGCACGACTTCGCGGTTGATGGGGCTCGCGGTCGTCTCGTGTGGGATCTGATAGGGGCGCACGTCGATCAGGTACGGGTCCCGGCGAAACCCGGCGATGTGATGGGGCAGTAAACCGCCGCCGTATACTCCCAGCACTTCCCCCTTCGTCAAGTCTTTCGTGCTCACCACGCACGACTGTCCTATCAATACCGACTCTTCGGCGAAGCGGCACTGGGCTTGAGTAAAGGGCACCACTTCGATTTTTTCGTCATACAACTGCGCAACCTTTTCATAACCTTCCCACTGGATGTACGGCAGTACCGGCTGCTTGTCGAACAGCGCACCGCTCGTTGGGGATTTGCCCTGGCTTTGCATGGCTTTGATGCGCATCGGTTGGCCGTCCACATCGCGTAGGGGATAGCGGCCATTGTTGGCGCGGTCGTAGAGGCCTCGGTAATTCTGACTGAACTGGTACGAGGCGTGGGAGCGCATACTGCGCAGCTCGCTGGGCCCGTATGGATGAGGTGGGTTGGGGAGGGGCGACGGTAGACTTTCCAGCGCTGACTCATAGTCGACGTTCGAGTCGGCCGATTCGAACAGCTCGCTGGACGTGGAGCCGGAGCGCCTCCTGGGGGGTGTCGGCATCCCGCCCAGTAGTGCATCCTTCTGCGGATCAATCTGCCAGCCGCCCTCTGCGTTCTTGCCGATATACGGTTGGTAGGCCCTGAAGCGGCTGCGGGCGTCAAGCAAACGCCACCCCAGCGCGTCGGCTTTGACCAGATAGTAGTTGCCGGACTCCAGCACGTAATAGCGGTAGCTGCCATCCGGCAGGGGCGGGGCTTGGTAGACGCCGTCTGCGCGCAAGGTCAGCCCTTCGGGGGGCGTCGGGCTGGCGAAAAGCGGGTCGAAAGGCAGCCCCGGTACAGCAGGGGAGTCTGCCCACGGTGTTGGCGCACGTCTGGGCGGCGCGGGTTTGGCCAGCAGTTCGAGGCTGGCCTTGCGCAAGGCGCTGGGCAGGTCCGCAACTCCCGACTGGCGCAGCACGTGACTGCGCTCGCGGTCTGAAAGGCTTTGATCGATAGCCGTGAGCAGGTCGGCTGGTGCGCCCAGCGCTTGGCCTTGAGCGGTATGGCAAGTGAACTGCTCTCGTTCATGCACCAGCAAGTGCCCGGTGTCGTTTTCGCCGGCTCCGTTGCTATAGAGCAAGGGGCCGGTGAGCGTTTGCTCGCGGATCTCCAGTCGACTGGATGTTGGCCAGCCGGGCAAAGACTCCAGTGCTGTCAGCACCAGCACAGGGTAGTCGGGGCTGCGGGTTGTCTTCAGGTAGAGGCTTTCGTAGGCACGATGGACGCTGGATTGGTTCAGGTATTGGCCGAATTCCCAATGCTGTTGCGCGGTGAGGGAGCGTTCCAGCTGTAATCGCTGCTGATCTGCGAAGCTCAGCCCGCAGGTCGCCTCTTCCAGATGATATTTCGATAGGCCGGGCAGGATGTCACGGATCGTCTGCTCCAGCGCAGACGCGGGTTGTTCGGCGCGGTCGTTGAGCCAGGTAAACACGCGGTCTGCGTGCTCATGGGCCTCGGCCGCCAGGGTGAATGCGAGGTTTTCGACGTTGCTGGAGCGTCCGACCCGTCTGGCGGGCAGTTCATTGAACTGCGCTTGGGTCAGTTGTTCTTCCAGGCAGTCCAGCAACTCGCCTTTGCGAAAGCGTGCTTCAGGGACTGTGATTTCCAGCCCCTGGTTGCCGTGGCTGAACAGGACCCGTTGCTGTTCATCGACCACCTTCAGCACGCGGTTCGTCGGCCATTTTGGCAAGGATACCAGCAGGTGAAACTGGATAAGTGGAGAGTGTCGACTCACTTCGCTGCCTTCGGCACGGGCGAAGTTGAAGTCTTCGATTTCCTGCGCCAGGTTGAAGCGCCTGACTGTGTCGCGCAGGCCCGGCGGCGGGCGTACGACTTCCTGATGCGCCTGGCGCAGCAGGCTGGCGTCGGCACCACTGACCCGCAGGATCGGCTCCACCGCCGATGTCTTGATGTTCGACGCATCGGGGCCCAGCCGCTTGATCAGTTTGAAGTCGTCCCAATCGCGGGCGGTTTCGTGTTCCTGGCGCCACCCGCCGACGTCATTGCTGAGCATCTGCGGCTGATAGGCGCGCGGGTCGCTGGGGTGTTGCAGGCGCCATTGCGAGGTGCGCGGGTCGCGGGCCAGGGCGTGCAGGTGGTCATCGAGAGACACGTAATGCTGCCCCTCGTAGTGCTGCAGCCCCTGGGCGTCGACCGGCACCTGCGCTGGCAGTGTCTTGAGTTGGCGGTACGGCACCATGTCCGGGTTCCACAGGCGCATGCCCTGTTCCTGCACCTTGACCGCGATCAACCGCGCGCCGAACCCTCCGGCTTTCACCGCGCCTGCGGTAGCGACGCCCTGGGCGACGGTGTCCACCACGTCCATCATGTCATTCAGGGCCTGGTCGCTGTCCCCTCGGCTCCAGGCGGCAAACCCGTTGTAAAGGCTGTCGACCAGCTGTGCGGCTGTTACCACCAGCAGCACTTCGCCCACGATGGGAATGAATGACGCCGCGAAGAACAGTAGCGACTTACCGGTCTCGGCAAAGTAATGCAGGCGTTTCTGCCGGCTCAGGGCGTCGGCATCTGCCGTTGGCACCGCCAGGGTGCGGGCGTCGTCGCGGATCTGTTGGATACGTTGTATGGCGACCGCCTGGAACGCGTCGCCCTGGATCAGGGTACGGCTGACTTTGGCTTCAAGGCGGGCCGCAATCACCCTGGCGGGAGAGTCGATGCGTGGCGCGACGGTCCTGGCGGGCAGCACCGTGAGCAGCGTGCCCTGGTGTCGAAGCGGTACCAGTCGCTGGAAAAAACCGAAGTAGGCGGGCTGGGCCAGGCGTTGTACCAGCGAGTGTTCCAGGGACTCCATTGACTCATGCTTGCCGAACGAGCCGACGGGATCGTCGGGTATATAGAGCAGTTGCTGTCGATCCACTTGCGTATCGTGGATGACCAGCACGCTCGGCAGCACCACGCCGCCCAGGGTCAGGTGGTTGCATTGCAGGTCGGGATGGCCGCCATTGCGGGCCAGGGCCAGTAGAGTGCTGTACAGTCTTTGATCAATCCAGCCCCTCAAATGAGCGATATGCGAGCCGGTTTCGAACCGAGTCTGTTCACTTCGGGAAAAAAGCTGGCGTACCTGCACGGCTGCCTGGGGTGTGTCCTTGGGCGCAAGCAGCGTCTCAAGGTGTTGGAGGTAATGCTTCCCCAGGTCGAGGCTGCGACAGAAACCGGCGAACATGATCGGTGAGATGGGCTGCCGGGTTATCGCGGCGCCATACACGTTGTAAATGGCCGATCCGGCTTCCATCCCGCCATCCTCGGCTTCATCCGCTTCAAAGTTCTGCAGTGCGGCTTCCAACAGGGGTTGTTGGGTGGTCCTGGCGTGGGTCTTGATCAGGCCCAGCAGGTGATGGTTTTTCCATTCGCGCAACACAACCCCACGCTCACTGTCGAGCAGGCCGAAGAAGGTGTTGTGGAGCGCAAGTTCGAAATACGGCCGGGCGTACTCCGAAGGGCTTTTGAGCTGGCTGAGCAGCGCCTTGAGGTCATGCCGGGCCTGGTTGCTGTCGATCAGGCTGCGGCGCAAGTCATCGCGCCGCATCTTGTTGGCCCGGGTGAGCCAGGAGGGCAGCTTTTTCCGAATGAATTCAGTGTGGGCCGGGAGTGCGGGGGGCGTGACAGGTTTTGGCGTCAGGGCGCTCATGGCATGTCCTAGGGCGGGTTGGTTTGCCTCAGGTTACCCACGAAGATTGCCCGCAATGGCTAACGGGGTAGTGCGCGACGATAGGCGAAACCCTGTAGCGGCTTGGGTTGAAATGCCGGTGCGGCAAAAGCCGACCATTGCCGTCGGAATTGGTCAAAATTTGTGCTATATTCCGCGCCCGCGATTTTCCATCTCAACACCGGTCACCGTCATGCAAACAGCCAAGCCGTTATTTGACTATCCCAAGTACTGGGCCGAATGTTTCGGTCCAGCGCCATTCCTGCCGATGAGCAGGGAGGAGATGGATCAGCTTGGCTGGGATTCCTGCGACATCATCATCGTCACCGGTGATGCCTACGTTGACCATCCGTCGTTCGGCATGGCGATCATCGGCCGGCTGCTGGAGTCCCAGGGCTTCCGCGTCGGGATCATTGCGCAGCCGAACTGGCAATCCAAAGACGACTTCATGAAGCTCGGCGAGCCGAACCTGTTCTTCGGCGTCGCGGCCGGCAACATGGACTCCATGATCAACCGCTACACCGCCGACAAGAAAATCCGCTCCGACGACGCCTACACCCCAGGCGGCATGGCCGGCAAACGCCCGGACCGCGCCAGCCTGGTGTACAGCCAGCGCTGCAAGGAAGCCTACAAGAACGTGCCGATCGTACTCGGCGGCATCGAAGCCTCCCTGCGTCGCATCGCCCACTACGACTACTGGCAGGACCGGGTGCGCAACTCGATCCTGATCGACGCCACCGCCGATATCCTGCTGTACGGCAACGCCGAACGCGCCATCGTCGAGGTTGCCCAGCGCCTGTCGTGGGGCCACAAGATCGAAGACATCACCGATGTGCGCGGCACCGCGTTCATCCGTCGTGACACGCCGGCCGGCTGGTACGAAGTGGACTCCACGCGTATCGACCGTCCGGGCAAGATCGACAAGATCATCAACCCGTACGTGAACACCCAGGACACCCAGGCCTGTGCCATCGAGCAGGAAAAAGGCCCGGTTGAAGACCCGGAAGAAGCCAAGGTCGTGCAGATCCTGGCCAGCCCGAAAATGACCCGCGACAAGACCGTGATCCGCCTGCCATCGGTGGAGAAAGTCCGTGGCGACGCCGTGCTCTACGCCCACGCCAACCGCGTGTTGCACCTGGAAACCAACCCAGGCAACGCCCGCGCCCTGGTGCAGAAGCATGGCGAAGTGGACGTGTGGTTCAACCCGCCACCCATTCCCATGACCACCGAAGAAATGGACTACGTGTTCGGCATGCCTTACGCCCGTGTTCCGCATCCGGTGTATGGCAAGGAAAAAATCCCGGCCTACGACATGATCCGCTTCTCGGTGAACATCATGCGTGGCTGCTTCGGCGGCTGCACCTTCTGCTCGATCACCGAGCACGAAGGCCGCATCATCCAGAACCGTTCCGAAGAGTCGATCATTCGCGAGATCGAAGAGATCCGCGACAAGGTCCCCGGCTTTACCGGCGTGATCTCCGACCTCGGCGGCCCAACGGCCAACATGTACCGCATCGCCTGCAAGAGCCCGGAGATCGAATCCGCGTGCCGCAAGCCGTCGTGCGTGTTCCCCGGTATCTGCCCGAACCTGAACACTGACCACTCGTCGTTGATCCAGCTGTACCGCAGCGCCCGTGCGTTGCCGGGTGTGAAGAAGATCCTGATCGCCTCCGGCCTGCGTTATGACCTGGCCGTCGAGTCGCCGGAATACGTGAAAGAGCTGGTCACCCACCACGTCGGCGGCTACCTCAAGATCGCCCCGGAACACACCGAGGAAGGTCCGCTCAACCAGATGATGAAGCCGGGCATTGGCAGCTATGACAAGTTCAAGCGCATGTTCGAGAAGTACACCAAGGAAGCGGGCAAGGAGCAGTACCTGATTCCTTACTTCATCGCCGCCCACCCCGGCACCACCGATGAAGACATGATGAACCTGGCGCTGTGGCTCAAGGGCAACGGCTTCCGCGCCGACCAGGTGCAGGCGTTCTACCCGTCGCCGATGGCCACCGCCACGGCCATGTACCACTCGGGCAAGAACCCGCTGCGCAAGGTGACCTACAAGAGCGACGCGGTGACCATCGTCAAGAGCGAAGAGCAGCGCCGCCTGCACAAGGCGTTCCTGCGCTACCACGACCCGAAAGGCTGGCCGATGCTGCGTGAGGCACTGACCCGCATGGGCCGCGCCGACCTGATCGGGCCGGGCAAGGACCAACTGATCCCGCTGCACCAGCCGAGCACCGACAGCTACCAGAGCGCCCGTCGCAAGAACTCGACGCCGGCCGGCAGCCACAAGGTCGCCAAGGAAACCACCACCAGGATCCTCACCCAGCACACCGGCCTGCCGCCGCGTGGCAGTGACGGCAGCAACCCGTGGGACAAGCGCGAACAAGCCAAGGCCGCGGCCCAGGCGCGCAACAAGCAGGCCGCCAAGGAACGCGCCGATGCGGCCAAGGGCAAGGGCGGCAAGCCTGCGCGCAAGCCGGTCGTGCCACGTTGATCACAGCCTGAACATGCCAGACGCCAGCCTCGTGCTGGCGTTTTGCTTTCTAGCTGTTGGGTAACCTGTTTGCTAAGGTGGCGCCCATTAAATCGCTATCGCGGGCAAGCCCCCTCCCACATTCGACCGCATTCCAAATGTGGGAGGGGGCTTGCCCGCGATGGGGCCCGCCTGGTCACCATCATTCTCAAGGAAGAACACTCATGGCTAACCCCCTGGCCTCCATCGGCATGGACTCCAACCGCTCGCAGTTCATGGCGCGCCAACGCATCGAAAGCCAGATCAACCTGCCACGCCTGTTCGCGGCCATTGACTCCGATCCAGGTATCGTTGGCGCAGGCGTCGTATACATCGACGCCGATTTCAACGTCATCACCCTGCGCGAATTCAAGCCCATCTGCAGCATCAAGCCTAAGCGCATCATTTTGCGTGAAGCACAGAAGTACATTGCGCCGACGCAGTTTGCTCAACATGTCGTGAGCAATCCTCGAGAGTCCCGACTGATTGGCGAAGCCGTCAATACCGGAATCTCCTGCCTGGGGGCTGTCATCAGCTGGGCTGCGATCGCCAGTGGAACCATTCTGGTGCCTTTCAGTGCCGGCGCCAGTTCCGTCATCGTTGTGGTGGGATATGCGGCTGCCGGTGCAAGTTCGCTCCAGTGTTTCAACGGCATTGCTCGAACAGCGCTGGAGGTCGCCAAACCGGAGGTAAACGATTGGCTCGACAGTGAGGGCTGGTACCAGAATGCATCCGTTGTGTTGGACGCCGTATCACTGGCCGGCGTAGGCGGTTCGGCCCTGACGACGGTCAAGCTGGTCAGGGCTGCCAAAGCATCGACGGGCAAGAGCCTGCGTGACGTGCTTCGCGGTTTGAATCGCCAGGAAAGAGCCAAGCTGACGAAAGAGCTGCTCAGCATCAACCATCCCAGCTTGACCGCGAAGATGCTCAAGTTGAGGCAGGCGTCGGGCGAACTCACCAAGCGTTTCACCCCTACGCAGCTCAAGCACAGCACCACTACCCAGATCAAAGACGTCCTCGGCGCAACCATAGGATTTGGCGGGAGTGCGTACTCCGGAAACGTCAATACCATCGCGATAGGGTTGTACGAGGAAATAAACGAATGAACGAGTTAATGACGCTACGCGACTTTTTCAGGCATTACTTTCTGACGTTTCTTGGCGGTGTATTCGCTGCTTACTTTTCGTTGGCGTTGGCTGTGGCGCTGGCCTTTGTCACCTATTTTCGTGATGTGCCCCTTGCTCAAGTGGGGCTCAAGATCATGTCTGCCGGGGCGCTGCTCATTCTGTTGACGGTCCATAGCAACTTTATGATTTTGCGGGGCCGCCCCTCCTGGGTGTGGGTGATGGTCGGCATCTACGTCGCCTGTCTACTGTTTGTAGTTCCGATGATTCAATTCCAGCCTCACAAAATTCTTTATGGGTTGGCGCTGTTATTCCCATTGCTCGGATTATTGACACTTAACAGCAAGGTTCAACGAGAGATGCGTCAGAAGCTGCTTGAGATCCGCCACCTGCGCCAAGCCGTGATCGCCAAGCGCAAAACCGGCTGATTGGGTAGATTCCCCACCCACCTTCACACCCGCGCCACAAATATGTGCGTCACTTGCACCAGAGCATCGCCGTTGGCGCCGTTTTGGTGCTGTACTGCACCGGGTCCCACGATAAAGCGCAATGACCGCCGCTCTGGCATAAGTCTTGCGCGCTTTGTGTCCATGCCCTGGCTCGCAGGAGGCCGCCGTGTCGATTCATGTCGCGTTGCACCACGTTACGCATTACCGCTACGACCGCGCTGTCGAACTCGGCCCGCAGATCGTACGGTTGCGTCCGGCCGCCCATAGCCGCACGCGGATTCTGTCCTACGCACTGAAAGTGCTGCCCGAGCAGCACTTCATCAATTGGCAGCAAGACCCCCAGGGCAATTACCTGGCGCGGTTGGTGTTCCCGGAGAAGACCGATGAGCTGCGCATCGAGGTCGACCTGGTCGCCGAGATGGCGGTGTTCAACCCGTTCGACTTTTTCCTTGAGCCCTACGCCGAAAAAATCCCCTTCAGCTATGCCGCCGATGAACAGCGCGAGCTGGCGCCGTACCTGGAAACCCTGCCGCTGACGCCGAAGTTTGCGGCCTACCTTGCGGGCATCGACCGTACTCCATTGCCGGCCGTGGATTTCCTGGTGGGCCTCAACCAGCGCCTGGCGGCCGATATCGGCTACCTGATCCGTATGGAACCGGGCGTGCAGACGCCGGAATTCACCCTGGAAAACGCCTCCGGCTCCTGCCGTGATTCGGCCTGGCTGCTGGTGCAATTACTGCGCAACCTGGGCTTGGCGGCGCGGTTTGTGTCTGGCTATCTGATCCAGTTGACCGCCGACGTCAAAGCCCTCGACGGCCCGTCCGGCACCGAAGTGGACTTCACCGACCTGCACGCCTGGTGCGAAGTGTATTTGCCCGGTGCCGGTTGGATCGGCCTGGATGCCACCTCTGGGTTGTTCGCCGGTGAAGGGCATATCCCGTTGGCCTGTAGTCCCGATCCCTCGTCTGCCGCGCCGATCAGTGGGCTGGTGGAACCCTGCGAGTGTGAATTCACCCACGAAATGTCTGTAGAGAGGATTTGGGAGGCCCCACGGGTCACCAAGCCCTACACCGAGGAACAGTGGCTGGCGATCCAGGCACTGGGACGGCAGATCGATGGCGACCTGCTCAAGGACGATGTCCGCCTGACCATGGGCGGCGAGCCGACCTTTGTCTCCATCGACGATCCCGACGGCGCCGAATGGAACACCGCCGCCCTCGGCCCGGACAAACGCCGCCTGTCCGCCGAGCTGTTCCAGCGCATGCGCAAGCACTACGCGCCCAAAGGGCTGGTGCACTTCGGCCAGGGCAAGTGGTACCCCGGCGAACAGCTGCCGCGCTGGTCGCTCAACTGCTACTGGCGCCGTGACGGCGTGCCGATCTGGCACAACAGCGCGTTGATCGCCGATGAGCGAGAGGATTACGGTGCGGACGGCGTGATGGCCGGGCGTTTCCTGGCCAGCGTCGCCGAGCGCCTTAAGCTGCCGGCACGCTTTGTGTTCCCGGCCTTCGAAGACAATTTCTACTACCTGTGGCGCGAAGGCGCGCTGCCGCAGAACGTCACTGCCCAGGACCCGCGCCTGGGCGATGAGCTGGAGCGCGAACGCCTGCGCAAGGTGTTTGCCCAGGGCCTGGATAAAATCATCGGGCAAGTACTGCCGCTGGCGCGTACGCCTGCCAATGATCGTTGGCAGAGTGGCCGCTGGTACCTGCGCGATAACCACTGCCGTTTGGTGCCGGGAGATTCTCCCCTGGGCTATCGCCTGCCGTTGGCCTCGCAGCCGTGGGTGACGGCGGCCGAGTATCCGTTTGTGCACCCGACGGACCCTAACCAGGATCAGCCCGAGCTGCCGTCCACCGCCCAACTGCAAAGCCATGGCGAACCTGCGCCGAGTGATGAGCGCGTGCCCAAGGTGGACGAGTCCGCCGACTGGCTGACCCGCACCGCACTGTGCGCCGAAGCGCGGGAAGGGCGGCTCTATCTGTTCATGCCGCCGCTGGAGCGCGTCGAGGACTATCTGGAACTGGTGGCGGCCATCGAAGCCACCGCCGAAGAACTGCACTGCCCGGTCTTGCTCGAAGGCTACGAGCCACCGGCCGATTCGCGCCTGAGCAACTTTCGCGTCACGCCGGACCCGGGTGTGATCGAGGTCAACGTGCAGCCATCCGCCTCCTGGGACGAGTTGGTGGAGCGCACCGAGTTCCTCTACGAAGAGGCGCGGCAAACCCGCCTGACCACCGAGAAATTCATGATCGACGGGCGCCACACCGGCACCGGTGGCGGTAACCATTTCGTGCTCGGTGGCGCCACGCCCAAGGACTCGCCGTTCCTGCGTCGCCCAGATCTACTGCGCAGCCTGATCAGCTACTGGCACAACCACCCGTCGTTGTCCTACTTGTTTTCCGGCTTGTTCATCGGCCCGACCTCCCAGGCGCCACGGGTCGACGAGGCGCGCAACGATGCACTGTACGAGCTGGAAATCGCCTTCGCACAAATGCCTGCTCCCGGCGAAGAATGCCCGCCCTGGATGGTCGACCGCCTGCTGCGCAACCTGCTGATCGACGTGACCGGCAACACCCACCGCGCCGAATTCTGCATCGACAAACTCTACTCACCGGACGGCGCTACCGGCCGCCTGGGCCTGCTGGAACTGCGTGCATTCGAGATGCCGCCCCATGCACGCATGAGCCTGACCCAGCAACTGCTGTTGCGCGCCTTGGTCGCGCGCTTTTGGCGCGAGCCCTACGCACCGCCGAAGCTGGCGCGCTGGGGCACCGAGTTGCACGACCGTTTCCTGCTGCCGCACTTCATCGAGCAGGACTTCGCTGACGTGATCGTCGAGCTCAACGCCGCCGGCTACCCGCTGCGCGCCGAGTGGTTTGCCGCGCACCTGGAATTCCGTTTTCCCAAGGTGGGCGATTACGCCGTCAGCGGTATCGAACTGGAACTGCGCCAGGCCCTGGAGCCCTGGCATGTGCTGGGCGAGGAGGGCGCGGTGGGCGGTACGGTGCGCTATGTGGATTCGTCGCTGGAACGCCTGCAAGTCAAACTGACCGGGCTGCCACCGCAACGCTACCTGCTGACCTGCAACGGCATCCCGGTGCCGCTGCAAGCCACCGGACGCGTTGGTGAGTTTGTCGCCGGTGTGCGTTACCGCGCCTGGCAACCGGCCAACTGCCTGCAACCAACCATCCCGGTGCATGCGCCGTTGGTGTTCGATCTGCTGGATACCTGGATGCAGCGTTCGCTGGGCGGCTGCCAGTACCATGTGGCCCATCCGGGTGGACGCAATTACGACAGCTTGCCGGTAAATGCCAATGAGGCGGAGAGCCGGCGGATGGCGCGGTTTTTCAGGCTTGGGCATAGCCCCGGCAAGCTTCCCGTACCGACGGTAACCGTCAACGATGAATTACCGATGACCCTGGATATGCGGCGCCACCCCAATAAAAATGACTGAACACTGTTTAAATGTGGGAGGGGGCTTGCCCCCGATTGCGGTGTGTCTGCTGTCCATCTGTTGCCTGACAGTCCGCCATCGGGGGCAAGCCCCCTCCCACAGTAGATTGCAGTGAATTTGAGTTAATCTGAGCCCCCTTGCCCCTGCCGAGCGTTCCATGTCCGACTTGCTCGACCGTTACCCGCTGACCGCGGGCACTTATCACGAACTGCTGGACGACAGCGGCGCAGTGCGTGCCCATTGGCAGCGCCTGCTCGACCACCTGCAACGCAGCACGCCCGCACAACTGGCCCAGCGCCAGGCGCTGCTGACCCGGCAGATCCAGGAAAACGGCGTGACCTACAATGTCTACGCCGACCCCAAGGGCGCCGACCGCCCCTGGGAATTGGACCTGCTGCCCCATGTGCTGGCCGCCGATGAATGGCAGCACCTGTCCGCCGGTATCGCCCAGCGTGCACGCTTGCTCAATGCCGTGCTTGCCGACCTGTACGGTCCGCAACGCCTGATCAAGGAAGGCTTGCTGCCGGCCGAGTTGGTGTTCGGGCATAACAATTTCCTGTGGCCGTGCCAGGGTATCCAGCCGCCGGACGGTGCCTTTTTGCACCTGTACGCCGTGGACCTTGCGCGCACGCCAGATGGCCGCTGGTGGGTCACCGCCGACCGGACCCAGGCGCCGTCTGGCGCCGGTTACGCGTTGGAAAACCGCACCATCGTGTCCCGTGCCTTTCCGGATCTGTACCGCGACTTGCAGGTGCAGCACCTCACCGGTTTCTTCCGCACTTTGCAGGAAACCCTGGCCCGCCAGGCGCCGGGTGACGACCAGCCGCCGCTGATCGTGCTGCTCACCCCGGGCCGGTTCAACGAAAGCTATTTCGAGCACCTCTACCTCGCCCGCCAACTCGGCTACCCGCTGGTGGAAGGTGGCGACCTCACCGTGCGTGACAGCACGGTGTTCCTGAAAACCCTCAGTGGGCTGCGCCGGGTGCACGCGATCATGCGCCGCCTGGATGATGACTTCTGCGACCCGCTGGAACTGCGCACCGACTCGGCCCTCGGTGTGCCCGGCCTGCTCGATGCGGTACGGCAAGGCAACGTGCTGGTGGCCAATGCCCTGGGCAGCGGTGTGCTGGAATCCCCCGGCTTGCTGGGCTTCCTGCCGAAGATCAACGAGTTCCTGTTTGGCGAAGCACTGATCCTGCCGTCCATCGCCACCTGGTGGTGCGGTGAAGCGCCGGTACTGGCCGAGGCGCTGGAGAAACTGCCGGAGCTGCTGATCAAGCCTGCGTTTCCGTCGCAGAGTTTCACCCCGGTATTTGGCCGCGACCTGGACGACGCACAGCGCCAGGCCCTGGCCGAGCGCATGCGTGCGCGGCCCTACGCGTACGTCGCCCAGGAGCTGGCGCAGCTGTCCCAGGCGCCGGTGTGGCACACCGTCGATGACCACCTGCAACACCGTGCCATCGGCATGCGGGTGTACGCCGTGGCCAGCGATGAGGGCTATCGCGTGTTGCCCGGCGGCCTGACACGAGTGGCCGCCGAAGCCGATGCCGAAGTGGTGTCGATGCAACGCGGTGGTGCCAGTAAAGACACCTGGGTGCTCGGCGAGCGCGCTTCCGGTGGTGAACATTGGCGTGCACAGCGCGCAATCGGCGCCCATGACCTGGTGCGCCGCGATCCTTACCTGCCGTCCCGTGTGGTGGAAAACCTGTTCTGGTTCGGTCGTTATTGCGAGCGCTGTGATGACAGTGCGCGCTGGCTGCGCATCGTGCTGGCGCGTTATGTGGACGGTGACGATCCGCTGGCCTTGCAGGCTGCCGTCGAGCTGGGCGAGAACCTGCGTTTGCTGCCGGAAGAGGGCGAGTTGCCGGAACGCCTGCTGGCGGCGTTGCTCGGTGACGACTGGCCCTCAAGCCTGCGCGCCAACCTGCAACGCTTGCAGTGGGCGGCGTCCCAGGTGCGCGGCAAGCTGTCCCGGGAGAACTGGCAGGCCCTGGTGGAGCTGCAACGTGAAGCCCTGGAGCTGGAAAGCGAGTCACCGGATTTTGGCGAGTTGCTGGACTTTCTCAACCGCCTGGTAATGTCCCTGGCGGCGCTGTCCGGGTTCGCCCTGGACGACATGACCCGCGACGAAGGCTGGCGCTTCCTGATGATGGGCCGGCGCATCGAGCGCCTGCAATTCCTCAGCAGCAGCCTGGCGGCATTCCTGCGCGGTGTGGCCGTGTTCGATCAGGCCGGGTTGGAGTGGTTGTTGGAATTGGGCAACAGCAGCATCACCTATCGCTCGCGCTACCTGGCGGTGCCGCAGTTGATCCCGGTGCTTGATTTGTTGCTGCTGGATGAACAGAACCCCCATGCGGTGCTGTTCCAGCTCAAACTGGTGAGCCGCACCCTGCGCCGTCTCAACGATGACTTTGGCGTGCCGCGTGAAACCGGCCTTGGCCCGTTGGTGGAGCGCCTGGCGCGCTTCGACCTGGGCTGCCTGGAGAACCCGCTGTTCGGCGAATCCAGCGTGCGTGCCGCGCTGGACGGCCTGGCCGACCTGCTGCAAGCGGTGGCCGATGAGAGTGGGCAAGTGTCGGATCGCCTGGCCTTGCGCCATTTTGCCCATGTGGATGATGTCAGCCAGCAAACGGTGTCAGTGTGATGAGTGCGCGCTACCAGATTTTCCACGATACCCATTACCACTACGACAGCCCGGTGTCACTGGCCCAGCAGCTGGCGCACCTGTGGCCACGGCCGTGCGCCTGGCAGCGCTGCAGCTCGCAGCAACTGGATATCAGCCCGCAGCCGTCGTCGCGCCGCGATGAGCTGGACGTGTTCGGCAACCCGATCACCCGCCTGGCATTCGAGCGGCCCCATGACGAACTGCTGGTCAATGCCGGGCTGACCGTGGAAGTGCTGGCGCGGCCGGTGCTGGATTTCCAGCAATCGCCGGCCTGGGACCAGACCCGCGACCGCCTGACTTACAGCAGCCAGCCGATGCCAGGCGAGTTGATCGAAGCCTGCCGCTATCGTTTCGAATCGCCCTACGTGCACCTGAAGAAAACCTTCGTCCAGTTCTCCGAAAGCTGTTTCCCGCCTGGCGCGCCTTTGCTGCTGGGCGTGCAGGCGTTGATGGAAAAAATCTTCAGCGAATTCACCTTCGATGCCGAAGCCACCCAGGTCGCCACGCCGCTGGTGGAAGTGCTGGAGCGCCGTCGCGGCGTGTGCCAGGACTTCGCCCACCTGATGCTCGCCTGCCTGCGCTCCCGCGGCCTGGCAGCGCGCTATATCAGCGGCTATCTGCTGACCCAGCCACCGCCCGGCCAGCCACGGCTGATCGGCGCCGATGCGTCCCATGCGTGGGTCTCGGTGTATTGCCCGGTTTCAGGCTGGGTGGACTTTGATCCGACGAACAATGTGCAGCCGGCACTGGAGCACATCACCCTGGCCTGGGGCCGGGACTTTTCCGATGTGTCGCCGTTGCGGGGGGTGATTCTGGGGGGAGGGAGCCATGACCCGGAGGTGCGGGTGACGGTGATGCCGCTGGAATGATGGTTGATTGTGCCGAGCCGGAGCAGCCGGCTCAGCACAAAGGAAATTATTCAGCCGGATCTTTTGGTGTTTCGCTCTCGTCGCTCGTTACTTCAGCATCTGCATCCGGGTTCAGTGCGCCGGCCTCTTCGTCTGCAGCGGCTTTCTTGCGTTGCAGTTTTTCCTCTTTCTTCTGTTCCTTGGCCAAGTCTCTCTGACGTTTGGCGAAGGAGTAATTAGGTTTGGCCATGGGCGATCCTCTAGGGTCGAAGGTGAGGGTGGCGGCGCGCAGCTGCCTTGGGCTGCCATGGTAGCAGCTTAGCACCGCGCTTGGCCTTCACTTACCGCAGGCGTAGGCGGCCAGCAGGCCGTTGAACAGTTGATTGAGGTGCATGGCTCGGACTCCAGTGGGTGATGGGCCGATCATAATCAGCGTGCGGCACTTTGGCTGGTTGATTGTGTCGATAAGTCTGATAGCCTAAAGTTGTATACAATCTGTTGATTCAGGTCATAAGAATTTCTGCCTGCTTCAGGCACCCTTGTCGCATTACGCGTTTTTTAAACCCTGCCTTGGAGATTCACATGTTTGCCAAACTCGTTGCTGTTTCCCTGCTGACTCTGGCGAGCGGCCAGTTGCTTGCTGCAGAGTGCAAGGTCACTGTCGACTCCACCGACCAAATGTCCTTCAACACCAAAGCCATCGAAATCGACAAGAGCTGCAAGACATTCACCGTCGAGCTGACGCACTCTGGCAACCTGCCGAAAAACGTCATGGGCCATAACTGGGTGCTGACCAGCGCCGCCGACATGCAGCCGGTTGCCACTGACGGCATGGCCGCCGGTATCGACAAGAACTACCTGAAAGACGGCGACACCCGCATCATCGCCCACACCAAAATCATCGGTGCCGGCGAGAAAGACTCGGTGACCTTCGACGTGTCGAAGCTGGCCGCCGGGACTGACTACGCGTTCTTCTGCTCGTTCCCAGGCCACATCTCGATGATGAAAGGCACTGTGACCGTCAAGTAACACCGCATCATCGTTCATCGGGGGCAAGTCGAATCGTCGCACCGCCCCTCCCACATTTGGATGTGTTCACAAATCAAAGTGTGGGAGGGGGCTTGCCCCCGATGGCGTCCTACCTCACGGCGCAAATGGCATGACCCGCTTGTGCTCCGTCTTGCGATACGTCTCGCAGATAATCCTGAACGCTTCCTCACGTACCGGCTCGCCGTGCAGGAACGCATCGATCTCCGCGTAGGTCACGCCATGTGACGCTTCGTCCGGCTTGCCCGGCGACAGGTCTTCCAGGTCCGCAGTAGGCACTTTTTCCACCAGCGACTCCGGCGCCCCAAAGTGCCGCGCAATCGCACGCACCTGGTTCTTCACCAGCCCGCTCAACGGTGCCAGGTCGCACGCGCCGTCACCGAACTTGGTGAAAAAGCCCATCACCGCTTCCGCCGCATGGTCGGTGCCGATCACCAGGCCACCGGCTGCGCCGGCGATGGTGTACTGCGCCACCATGCGCATGCGCGCCTTGGTATTGCCCAGCACGAAATCGCGGGACACCGCCGCCTTGCCTTCAAATGCCGCGACCTCACTGGCCAGGGCTTTGACCGCCGGGCCAATGTTCACGGTGTGGCGCTCGTCCGGCTCGATAAAGTCCACCGAGGCCGTGGCGTCGATTTCGTCGAACTGGGTTTCGTAAGGCAGGCGCACGGCGATAAAGCGGTAAGCCTCATCACCCGTGCTTTCACGCAGTTCCTTCATTGCACGTTGGGCCAAGAGGCCGGCGGTCAGGGAGTCGACGCCACCGCTGATGCCCAGCACCAGCGCCTTGAGCCCGGACTTGCGCAGGCAATCCTGGATAAACGCCACGCGGCGGGCAACCTCGGCCTCAAGGGCGGCCTGGTCGTTGAACGGCGCTTGGACCTTGAGCTGCTGCGCAATCTCACGCTGTACGGCTTGCATGATTCACTCCTTGCTTGGTAGGGCAGGTACTTTGAAAACGTGACGCAAATAGGCGACGAAATTCGGGTCGGTGCAGTGGGTCTTGCCCGCTTCATCGGAGATCTTTGCGACGGGCTGGCCATTGCAGGCCGTCATTTTAAGTACGATGCTCATCGGCTCGACACCCGGAATGTCACAGGTCAGGTTGGTGCCGATGCCAAAGCTCACATTGATCCGACCACGCAGCGCGCGGAATATTTCCAGGGCCTTGGGCAGCGAGAGGCTGTCGGAGAACACCAGGGTTTTGCTCATCGGTTCGATGCCGAGCTTGTGGTAGTGGGCGATGGCTTTTTCCGCCCACTGCACCGGGTCACCGGAGTCATGGCGCAGGCCGTCGAACAGCTTGGCGAAGTACAAGTCGAAGTCGCCGAGGAACGCGTCGGTGGTGATGCAGTCGGTCAGCGCAATGCCCAGCAGGCCACGGTATTCGCGGACCCAGCAGTCCAGCGCGGCGATCTGGCTGTCGATCAGGCGTGGGCCGAGTTGCTGGTGGGCCATGATCCATTCGTGGGCCATGGTGCCCAGCGGCTTCATGTCGAACTCGCGGGCCAGGTGTACGTTGCTGGTGCCGACAAAGCGCCCGGGGAAGTCATGCTTGAGCACGCTGACCACTTCTTCCTGCACGCGGTACGAGAAGCGCCGGCGCGTGCCGAAGTCGGCCACTTGCAGCTCGGACAGCTCGTCGCTGCTGGCGTTGGCGGTCAGCCAGTCGAACTTGCGGTACAGCTGTTCGCGGGCCTGTTCGAGGATCACCGTCTGGTAGCGATAGCGATTACGCACTTCGCTGACGATGGCCAGCATCGGCACTTCAAACAGAATCACATGCAGCCACGGCCCGCGCAGGCGGATGAACAGCTCGCCGTTCTCGATGCCGGTCTGCACGTAGCGCAGGTTGAAGCGGAACAGCCCAAGGAAACGCAAAAAGTCCGGCTTCATGAAGCTGATACGCTCCAGGAAGCCCAGTTGATCGGGGCTCAGGCTCAATTCGGCGAGGCGCTCGATCTGATAGCGGATCTCCGCCAGGTACGGGCGCAGGTCTTCGCTGTTACGGCAACGGAACTCCCATTCAACTTCCACATTGGGGTAGTTGTGCAGCACCGCCTGCATCATGGTCAGCTTGTAGAAGTCGGTGTCGAGCAAGTTCTGCACGATGCGATCGGCAAACACACTCTCGCTCATAACGGGAATCTCCAGACGGGACGGCGATGGGCGCCGACCTTTACGCACAATTAAGAAAGGGGACTAGTGGCGCATAGACGTGGGTCGGTTTGCCAGTGTTTTTTCAGTCGGCATCTAGCTGCTCCATCATCCACTTCACAAAATCACGCACTTTGGGCACCTCCGCCGAATGCTCCGGGTAGGCCAGGTAATAGGCGTCCTGGCTCGGCATCGCATGTTGCCAGGGGATCACCAGTTTGCCCTCGGCCAGTTCCTCTGCCACCAGGAAGCGCGGCAGCAAGGCTACGCCGCAGCCCACCTGCGCCGCCCGAATGCACATATAGAAGGTATCGAAACGTGGCCCGTGGTAGCTGTGTTCGGTCTGGTAACCCTGGCTGGCGAACCAGTCATGCCAGCCCTGGGGGCGCGAGGCGTTTTGCAGCAGCACCAGGTCGCTGAGTTGCGTGGGGTCGGTGAAGGGCCGCGCCGGCAGGCTTTCCGGTGCGCACACCGGCACCAGTTCTTCGCTGAACAGCTTCAGGCTCTCGGTGCCAGGGCGTGAACCCTGGCCGAAATAGAAGGCCATGTCGGCCTTGCCTTGCAGCAGCTCGTCCGGCTCCTGCTCGTTGCACAGGTCCAGGTGGATCTGCGGGTGACGCAGCCGCCAGCCCTTGAGGCGCGGCACCAGCCAGCGCGCGCCGAAGGTGTAGGGCGTGGACACGCGCAGTACTTCGGTCTCGCCGCCGTAGGAACGCAGGTAGTGGGTGGACATCTCCACCTGGGTGAGGATCTTGCGCACTTCCACCAGGTACAGGTCGCCTGCCGGAGTCATCTGCAAACGGCGGCGCACCCGGCGAAACAGCAGGTGTTGCAGCAATTCTTCCAACTGCGCCACCTGTTTGCTCACGGCGCTCTGGGTGAGATTCAGCTCCTCGGCGGCGCGGGTAAAGCTCAGGTGGCGGGTGGCGGCTTCGAAGCACTGTAAGGCGGTGATCGAGGGCAAATGTCTTTTGTTCAGCACGGCGTGCCTCTTTTTATGCTTTGCATGAATAAACGGAATGATATCTCGCCTAATCGTCGTTTGTTGGCAAGTCTTGGGCCAGCTACAAATAAGGCCTGGATCGCCGTGTGTGTGACGGTGCGAATTTTCTGTTTGAAATTGAAGGAGTGACCCATGGTTGCCGCATTGCTTGATCGTCTCGGGGTAAACCCGGCGTTGTACCAGTCGGGTAAACAACCTGTGCATTCGCCGATCGATGGCAGCCGTATCGGCAGTGTGCACTGGGAAGGCGCCGCCGAGGTGGAGCAACAGGTCAGTCGCGCCGAGCATGCATTCGAAGCCTGGCGCAAAGTGCCCGCGCCGCGCCGTGGCGAACTGGTGCGCCAATTTGGCGATGTGTTGCGTGAATACAAGACCGACCTGGGCGAGCTGGTGTCCTGGGAAGCCGGCAAGATCACCCAGGAAGGCCTGGGCGAAGTGCAGGAAATGATCGACATCTGCGACTTCGCCGTCGGCCTGTCGCGCCAATTGTACGGCTTGACCATCGCCTCCGAGCGCCCGGGCCACCATATGCGTGAAACCTGGCACCCGCTGGGCGTGGTCGGCGTGATCAGTGCCTTCAACTTCCCGGTGGCGGTGTGGGCGTGGAACACCGCCCTGGCGCTGGTATGCGGCAACGCGGTGATCTGGAAACCGTCGGAAAAGACCCCGCTCACCGCCCTGGCGTGCCAGGCGCTGTTCGAGCGTGTACTGAAAAAATTCGACGGCGCCCCGGAGTACCTGAGCCAGGTGATCATCGGCGGCCGCGACGCCGGTGCCGCGCTGGTGGACGACCCGCGCGTCGCCCTGATCAGCGCCACCGGCAGCACCCGCATGGGCCGCGAAGTGGCGCCGAAAGTCGCCGCACGGTTCGCCCGCAGCATCCTGGAGCTGGGCGGCAACAACGCGATGATCCTCGGCCCAAGCGCCGACCTGGACATGGCCGTGCGCGCCATCCTGTTCAGCGCCGTTGGCACTGCCGGTCAGCGCTGCACCACCTTGCGTCGGCTGATCGCCCATGAATCGGTCAAGGAAGAAATCGTCACCCGCCTCAAGGCGGCCTATTCCAAGGTGCGCATCGGCCACCCGCTGGAAGGCAACCTGATCGGCCCGCTGATCGACAAGCACGGCTTCGACAACATGCAGGACGCGCTAGAGCAGGCCCTGAGCGAAGGCGGCAAGGTGTTCGGCGGCAAGCGCCAACTGGAAGACACATTCCCGAATGCCTACTACGTGTCGCCGGCGATTGTGGAAATGCCCGAGCAAAGCGATGTGGTGTGCACCGAGACCTTCGCGCCGATTCTCTACGTGGTCGGCTACACCGACTTCGCCGAGGCCCTGCGCCTGAACAACGCCGTGCCCCAAGGTTTGTCGTCGTGCATCTTCACCACCGACGTGCGTGAAGCCGAGCAGTTCATGTCGGCGGTGGGCAGCGACTGCGGTATCGCCAACGTCAACATCGGCCCGAGCGGCGCGGAAATCGGCGGCGCGTTCGGTGGGGAGAAAGAGACCGGTGGCGGGCGTGAGTCGGGTTCGGATGCGTGGCGCGGGTACATGCGTCGGCAGACCAATACTGTCAATTACTCGCTTGAGCTGCCATTGGCACAAGGCATTACATTCGACTGATTCTGCTGGCTGGAATGAGATCAAAATGTGGGAGGGGGCTTGCCCCCGATAGCGGTGGATCAGCTGTACATCTGTTGGCTGACACATCGCCATCGGGGGAAAGCCCCCGCCCACATTTGACCGAGCTGTTTGTTAGGTTTCATCACGGAGTCTGGCAATGCCATTACGCGAAACATGTTTATGGGAACACCTCACCCCCAGCCGTCCGGATCGCGCTGGGCTCAACGGCGAGGTCAAGGTGGACGTGTGTGTGATCGGCGCCGGGATCACCGGTCTGTCGGCGGCCATTCATTTGCTGGAACAGGGTAAAAGCGTGGCCGTGCTGGAGGCGCATCGCACTGGCCATGGCGGTTCGGGGCGCAACGTGGGGCTGGTCAACGCCGGGTTGTGGATCCCGCCGGACGAGATCGAAGCCGGTTTCGGCGAGGCGGTGGGCAGCCAGCTCAACCGCATGCTGGGCGCGGCACCCTCGCTGGTGTTCAGCCTGATCGACAAATACAACATCGATTGCCAATTGCGCCGTGAGGGCACCTTGCACATGGCGCACAACGCCCGTGGCGAGGCGGACCTGCGCAGTCGTGAAGAACAGTGGAAGCGCCGTGGCGCACCGGTGGAACTGCTCACCGGCCAGGCCTGCGAGCAGGCCACGGGTACTAAAAAAATCGCCGCCGCCTTGCTGGACCGGCGTGCCGGCACTCTGAACCCGATGGCCTACACCAGTGGCCTGGCCAGTGCTGCCGCCGGGCTGGGCGGGCAGTTGTTCGATCATTCGCCGGTCACTCAACTTGAGCGCCAAGGTGCGCAGTGGTCGGTGCAGACCGCCCAGGGCTCAGTGCAGGCTGCACAGGTGGTCATCGCCTCCAACGCCTACACAGAAGGTGAGTGGACTGAACTGCGGCGCAATTTTTTCCCCGGTTATTACTACCAGGTCGCATCGGCCCCGCTGACGGACGCCGCCGCCGAACAGATTTTGCCCGGCGGCCAGGGCTCCTGGGATACACGCCAGGTCTTGAGCAGCATCCGCCGCGACGCCGACGGCCGCCTGTTGCTCGGCAGCCTGGGCAACGGCAACCAGAAACCCACCTGGTTCCTCAAAGCGTGGGCCGATCGGGTGCAGCAGCATTACTTCCCGCACCTCAAATCGGTGCAGTGGGAATACACCTGGACCGGCTGCATCGCCTTTACCCCGGACCATTTGATGCGCCTGTTCGAGCCCGCCCCGGGCATTGTGGCCGTAACGGGCTATAACGGCCGTGGCGTGACCACTGGCAGTGTGGTCGGCAAGGCGTTTGCCGACTATTTGTGTCACCAGAATCCCCAGGCCTTGCCGATTCCCTTTGCGCCGATGCAACCGTTGTCGGCAGTCGGGTTACGCAGCTGTCTTTATGAGGCGGGTTTCTCGCTGTATCACGCCGGCCAATGCCTGAGGATCGTGATCTGATCAGCGAAATACCGCTCAAAAGCCTGCATTTTCTTAGCAGGCTACTAATCTGTATTGGTGCAAGTCGTAGCAGTCGCGCACTGTAAATGTGCAGTTCCGTTACGCCGGCTGTTACAGCTGTAGGAACTGTCGTTTATAGGTTTGGTTGCAGGTGCGACCTGCCGAGGTTGTACTTTTTCGATCCATTGGTTGCACCTCTGGACGCTAGAGGGTTGCACGTACTGGCGAACGGAGCCGAAACGCCTGCAATAACAATGACACCGTGTCTTTTTGAAGAATAAAAACCTAATGGCACGCGCTTTGCTCTGGGCTTTCAGTGAAAAGTTTGAACGCAAGTTGTCGTGCCAAAAATCAAAAATATCGGAGCACCACTCATGTCCCAGACGTTTTACAAGAAAGGTTTTCTGGCCCTCGCCGTTGCAGCGGCACTGGGTGTTTCTACGTTTGTTCAAGCTGATGTGAAGATTGGCGTGGCGGGCCCTATGACGGGTGCCAACGCGGCTTTCGGTGAGCAGTACATGAAAGGTGCCCAGGCGGCAGCCGATGTGATCAACAAGGCCGGTGGCATCAACGGCGAGAAAATCGTGCTGGTGGCCGGCGACGACGCCTGCGAACCCAAGCAGGCTGTAGCCGTGGCCAACCGCCTGGCGGACCAGGACAAAGTGATCGGCGTGGTGGGGCACTTCTGCTCCTCCAACACCATCCCGGCGTCCGAGGTGTATGACGAAGCCGGCATCATCGCAATCACCCCAGGCTCCACCAACCCACAGGTGACCGAACGCGGCCTGGGCGCCATGTTCCGGATGTGCGGGCGTGACGACCAGCAAGGCATCGTGGCCGGCGACTACATCGTCGATGTGCTCAAGGGCAAGAAAGTCGCGGTCATCAACGACAAGGACACCTACGGCAAAGGCCTGGCCGACGCCACCGCTGCCCAGTTGACCAAGCGCGGCGTCAAGCCGGTGCTGGAAGAAGGCCTGACCCGTGGCGAGAAAGACTTCAGCGCCCTGGTCACCAAGATCCGCTCCACCGGTGCCGACGTCGTGTACTTCGGCGGCCTGCACCCGGAAGCCGGCCCACTGGTTCGCCAGATCCGTGAAGCGGGTCTGAAAGACGTGAAGTTCATGTCCGATGACGGCGTGGTCACCGACGAACTGGTTGCCACCGCTGGCGGTAAGCAATATGTCGACGGCGTGTACATGACCTTCGGCGCCGACCCGCGCCTGCTGCCGGACAGCAAGGCGGTGGTGGAAGAGTTCCGCAAGAACGGCACCGAGCCTGAAGGCTATACCCTGTACGCCTACGCGTCGCTCCAGGCCCTGGCCGCCGGCTTCAACGGCGCCAAGTCCAACAAGGGCGAAGACGCTGCCAAGTGGCTCAAGGCTCACCCGGTGAAAACCGTCATGGGCGAGAAAGCCTGGGATTCCAAGGGCGACCTGAAAATCTCCGACTACGTGGTTTACCAGTGGGATAAAGACGGCAAATACCATCAGTTGGAAAAGCAGAAGTAAGACTGAGCGCCGCCGTTCCAATGTGGGAGGGGGCTTGCCCTCGATAGCGCAGTGTCAGCCAACGCATGCATGACTGACGCACCGCAATCGGGGGCAAGCCCCCTCCCACAGGGGGAGTGGTGTTGTTATTGAAATCTGTTTTTTCCTCCAGAAGCGCCGCACACCTCCCGGTGTGCAGGTGCTCACCGCGTGAGATTGCGTTATGGATGGTATTTTCCTGCAGCAACTGGTCAACGGCCTGACCCTCGGGTCGGTCTATGGCCTGATCGCCATCGGCTACACAATGGTCTATGGCATCATTGGCATGATCAACTTCGCCCACGGCGAGGTTTATATGATTTCCGCTTACCTCGCGGCGATCAGTCTGGCACTGCTGGCTTACTTCGGCATCGAATCCTTCCCGCTGCTCATTCTCGGCACCTTGATCTTCACCGTGGTCGTCACCGGCGTGTACGGTTGGGTCATCGAGCGTGTCGCCTACAAACCGTTGCGCAACTCCACCCGACTGGCACCGCTGATCAGCGCCATCGGTATCTCCCTGATCCTGCAGAACTACGCGCAGATCGCCCAGGGCGCGAAGCAACAAGGCATTCCCACCCTGCTGGCAGGCGCCTGGCGCGTCGATTTCGGCACAGGGTTCGTCCAGCTCACCTACACCAAGGTCTTCATCCTCGTGGCGGCGTTCGCCGGCATGGGGTTGCTCACCTACGTGATCAAGTACACCAAGCTCGGCCGCATGTGCCGCGCCACCCAGCAAGACCGCAAGATGGCCTCGATCCTCGGCATCAACACCGACCGGGTGATCTCCTATGTGTTCGTCATCGGCGCCGCCATGGCGGCATTGGCCGGCGTGCTCATCACCCTCAACTACGGCACCTTCGACTTCTATGCCGGCTTCATCATCGGCATCAAGGCGTTCACCGCGGCGGTACTCGGCGGCATCGGCTCCCTGCCTGGGGCGATGTTGGGCGGGATCATCCTCGGTATCTCCGAGTCGCTGTTCTCGGGGTTGATCAACTCTGACTACAAAGACGTGTTCAGTTTCTCCCTGCTGGTGGTGATTCTGATTTTCCGTCCCCAGGGCCTGCTTGGTCGCCCACTCGTGGCGAAGGTGTAAACATGTCTGCTGCCAAATCAATCGATATCAAGAAAAGTGTGGTCGATACGATCCTTGCCGGGCTGATTTCGCTGATCGTGTTCGGTCCGATCGTCGGCGTGGTACTCGACGGCTACAGCTTCAACCTGGAACCGGCCCGCGTCGGCCTGCTGGTGGCCATCGTGATGGTCGGCCGCTTTGCCATGAGCCTGTTCCTGCAAACCCCCAAGGGCCTGAAGATTTTGCAGGGCTTCGAGAGCAGCGGCTCCGGCGTGCATGTGCTGGCGCCGGACTACAAGTCGCGGCTGCGCTGGATCATCCCGGCACTGATCGTGATCGCCATCGTGTTCCCGATCTTCGCCAACAAGTACCTGCTCACCGTAGTGATCCTCGGCCTGATCTACGTGTTGCTCGGCCTGGGCCTCAACATCGTGGTAGGTCTGGCCGGCTTGCTCGACCTGGGTTACGTGGCGTTCTACGCCATCGGCGCCTACGGCCTGGCACTGGGTTATCAATACCTGGGCCTGGGCTTCTGGACCGTGCTGCCATTGGCGGCCATCGCGGCGGCGCTGGCGGGGTGCATACTCGGGTTCCCGGTGTTGCGAATGCACGGTGACTACCTTGCCATCGTGACCCTGGGCTTTGGTGAGATCATCCGGTTGGTGCTCAATAACTGGCTGTCGTTTACCGGTGGGCCGAATGGCATGCCGGTGCCTTCGCCGACCTTCCTCGGCCTGGAGTTCGGCAAACGGGCGAAGGATGGCGGGGTTCCGTTCCATGAGTTCTTCGGCATCGACTACAACCCCAACATCAAATTCCTGTTCATCTACATCGTGCTGTTCCTGGTGGTGCTGGCCGTGCTGTATATCAAGCATCGCCTGACCCGCATGCCGGTCGGCCGCGCCTGGGAAGCCCTGCGCGAAGATGAAATTGCCTGCCGTTCCATGGGCCTGAACCATGTGCTGGTCAAGCTCTCGGCGTTCACTATCGGTGCATCGACGGCCGGTCTGGCCGGGGTGTTCTTTGCCAGTTACCAGGGCTTCGTCAACCCCTCGTCGTTCACCTTCTTCGAGTCGGCGCTGATCCTGGCCATCGTGGTGTTGGGCGGCATGGGCTCGACGGTGGGCGTGGTTATTGCGGCGTTTGTGCTGACCGTCGCACCTGAGTTGCTGCGCAGCTTCTCCGAATACCGCGTGCTGCTGTTTGGCGTGTTGATGGTGGTGATGATGATCTGGCGACCGCGAGGTCTGATCCGCATCAGCCGTACCGGTGTGACACCACGCAAGGGGGTAGCGCCATGAGCAAGGAAGTCGTCCTCTCCGTGGAACACCTGATGATGCACTTCGGTGGCATCAAGGCCTTAAGCGATGTGAGCCTCAAGGTCGAACGCAACTCGATCTTCGCCCTGATCGGCCCCAACGGCGCCGGCAAGACCACGGTGTTCAACTGCCTCACCGGCTTCTACAAAGCCAGCGGCGGCAAGATCGAACTGAACATCCGCGGCAAGCAGACCAACGTGATCCAGTTGCTCGGCGAGCGCTTCCAGCCGACCGACTTCGTGTCACCGAAAAGCTTCTTCAGCCGTATGTACTACAAGATGTTCGGCGGCACCCATCTGGTCAACCGTGCCGGTCTGGCCCGGACGTTCCAGAACATCCGCCTGTTCAAGGAAATGTCGGTACTGGAAAACCTGCTGGTGGCCCAGCACATGTGGGTCAACCGCAACATGCTGGCGGGCATCCTCAACACCAAGGGCTACCGCAAGGCTGAAAGCGACGCCCTCGACCACGCCTTCTACTGGCTGGAAGTGGTGGACCTGGTGGACTGCGCCAACCGCCTGGCCGGTGAACTCTCCTACGGCCAGCAGCGCCGCCTGGAAATCGCCCGCGCCATGTGCACCCGGCCGCAGATCATCTGCCTGGATGAACCCGCTGCGGGCCTCAACCCCCAGGAAACCGAAGCCCTCAGCGCGATGATTCGCCTGTTGCGCGACGAACACGACCTCACGGTGGTGCTGATCGAACACGACATGGGGATGGTGATGAGTATTTCCGACCACATCGTGGTGCTCGACCACGGCAACGTGATCGCCGAGGGCGGGCCGGACGCGATTCGCAACGACCCGAAAGTGATTGCCGCCTACCTGGGCGCTGACGAAGAGGAGCTGGTATGAGCGCACCTATCCTCGAAATGAAGGACCTGGATGTGTATTACGGCCCGATCCAGGCCCTGAAGAAAGTCTCGCTGCACATCAACGAAGGTGAAACCGTCAGCCTGATCGGCTCCAACGGCGCGGGCAAGTCCACGCTGCTGATGTCGATCTTCGGCCAGCCACGGGCCGAGTCGGGGCAGATCCTCTACAACGGCGTCGACATTACCCACAAGTCGTCCCACTACATCGCCTCCAACGGCATTGCGCAGTCGCCGGAAGGGCGGCGGGTGTTCCCTGACATGACCGTCGAGGAAAACCTGCTGATGGGCACCATCCCGATTGGCGACAAGTACGCTCAGGAGGACATGCAGCGCATGTTCGAGCTGTTCCCACGGCTCAAGGAACGGCGTACGCAGCGTGCCATGACCATGTCCGGTGGTGAGCAGCAGATGCTCGCCATTGCGCGGGCACTGATGAGTCGTCCGAAGTTGTTGCTGCTGGACGAGCCGAGCCTGGGCCTGGCGCCGATTGTGGTGAAGCAGATCTTCTCGACCCTGCGCGAGCTGGCGGCCACCGGGATGACCATCTTTCTGGTGGAGCAGAACGCCAACCACGCGCTGCGCTTGTCGGACCGCGCATACGTGATGGTCAACGGCGAGATCCGCCTGACCGGCACTGGCAAGGAGCTGCTGGTCAACGAGGAAGTGCGCAACGCCTACCTCGGCGGGCACTGATCTAAATAACGACGCGGTCCCCCTGTGGGAGGAGGCTTGCCCCCTCCCACATTAAGCCGATCCACATGTATTTTTGTGGTGTGAATAGGGTTGCCGCCAAATTGTGGAAAACAAATCCAGCCCCCCTCCAAAGCGCGACATATAGCCGCCGCAAATCCCTGTTTTGTCACAGTTTTGACTTGTCCCCATCCGCTGTGGAACCGGCTGTGGGTAACGTGGGAGTAGCTGGCTGAAAGCCAACAAACACGCGGCCTGTAGCGCGGTGATTGTTTTTTGATCAGCGGGTTTTTGGGTACCGCCCGAGCCCGTTGTCAACCTGTTTAAAGACACAGGTATATGACTGGAATATGTCCCGGCAGCCTGTGGATAAGTCTGTGACTAAACTCTGGAAAGACCGCCGCAGAGGCCGGAATGACTGGCCTGGAGCCATCGTTCTGGTTTGCCGTTCGTAGAAGGGCCTACATACGCACCGGCCAAGGTCAAGCAAAAACTTTCTAAAACCGCCTGCAACCCTTGTGTATAGAGGCCTGAGGCATTTTGCACTTGCCCCCAAAGACTGTGGGCGCAGTTGTGGATAACCTGCGCGCATATGGCTGTAAGCCACGGTCTATAAGGCTTTGCTTTAAGTGGTTAAAAAGTGATCAGGCATGTGTCAACTTGTGTGCCCAGTAGTTGCCGACATCGCGGCGTACGGGCATTCTGCTGGCTGTTTTTTTCCCGATGCCCGCAAGGAGAACACCATGTCCGACACGCTGTTTATTACTGGCGCAACCTCAGGTTTTGGCGAAGCCTGCGCCCGTCGTTTTGCCGAAGCCGGCTGGAAACTGGTGCTCACCGGTCGTCGCGCCGACCGCCTGAATGCATTGGTCGAAGAGCTTTCCAAGCAGACCGAAGTGCATGGCCTGGTCGTAGACGTGCGTGACCGCAAGGGCATGGAAGACGCCATCGCCAACCTGCCGCCCTCGTTCGCCACATTGCGCGGGCTGATCAACAACGCCGGCCTGGCGGTGGGTACCGACCCTGCACCCAAGTGCAATCTCGACGATTGGGAAACTATGGTCGACACCAACATCAAGGGCCTGCTCACCACCACCAGCCTGCTGCTGCCGCGCCTGATCGCCCATGGCCGTGGCGCCGGCATCATCAACCTCGGCTCCATCGCCGGCAGCTACCCGTACCCGGGCAGCCATGTGTACGGCGGCTCCAAGGCGTTCGTGAAGCAATTCTCGCTGAACCTGCGTTGCGACCTGCAGGGCACCGGCGTGCGCGTCACCAACATCGAGCCGGGCCTGTGCGAGAGCGAGTTCTCGCTGGTGCGTTTTGGCGGTGACCAGGCGCGGTATGACGCGACTTATGCGGGGGCCGAGCCGATCCAGCCGCAGGACATTGCAGATACCATCTTCTGGGTGATGAACACACCGGCACATGTGAACATCAACCGCTTGGAGCTGATGCCCGTGAGCCAGACCTGGGCTGGGTTTGCGATTGAGCGTGGGGCCAAGTAAGGCTTTAAACCGCTTCGCTGCCATCGGGGGCAAGCCCCCTCCCACACTTGACCGAGTTCAGCATGTGAATGCGGTCGAATGTGGGAGGGGGCTTGCCCCCGATGGCGTCAGATCGGCCAAAACAGGCCATAAGGTACACTCACCTCCTGAAAACCCCTCCGCACTCTGCGGATTCAAGGTTTTTGACGGGAGGAAATGTGAGTAACCGAGGTGAGCAGGCACTGCTCAAACAATCGACCATCCTGATGTTCGCCGTGGCGATCGCCGGGATTGTCACGGGTGTGGTATCCGGCGCCCAGTCCATTCTGTTCGACGGCTTTTTCTCGCTGATCGCCACCGCCATCAAGGTGCTGATGCTGATCACGGCCAAGCTGATCGCCAAGAAAAGCAACGAGCGCTTCCAGTTTGGCTACTGGCACCTGGAGCCCATGGTGCTGCTGATCGAAGGCAGCTTCCTGTTGTTGATCGCCATCTACGCGTTCCTCAACGGCGTGTTCGGCATTATCAATGGCGGGCGCGAGATCGAGTTGGGGCTGGTGATCATCTATGCGGCGGTGTTTACCGTCGTCGAGTTCGGCTATTTCTTCTACGTGCGCTACCGCAATCGCACGCTGAGATCATCGCTGATCCAGTTCGACAACATCAGTTGGCTGGTGGACGCGATGCTCTCGGTGGGCCTGCTGATCAGCTTTCTGGCGGCCCTGCTGCTCAAGTCCCAGGGCTATGGCGAATGGGCGGTGTATGTCGACCCGTTGATCCTGATCCTGCTGGCCCTGAGCATGCTGGCGCCGGCGTTCAAGATTTTGCGCCCGGCGTTGCGTGAGGTGCTGGGGATTGCGCCGGACCACCTGGACGACAAGGTGCGCGAGGTCATGGACGCGGCACAGGCCAAACATGGTTTCGACGACTACGTGTCCTACGTGCAAAAGCACGGGCGCGCACGGTTTATCGAGATTCATGTGGTGTTGCCGGCGGATTACCCGGTGGACAACGTCGCGACCCTGGATGGGTTGCGCGAAGAGATATCCACAGGGCTCGGCACGCCGGATGCGGCGCGCTGGTTGACGATCAGCTTTACCGGAGATCGCAAGTGGATTGCATAAGGCCCTGGTAACAGGTCGCCAAGTGATACGGCGTGGTCGACGGCATATCCCGTCGGCTCACCGCGCCCTTGGCATCCAGGCATTCATGCCAGCCTTTGGCATGCAAAAAGTGCTGTTGCAGCGCCAGCAACTGGCGCTGTAACCGCGCTTCGCTGTCGGGCCGCAAGGTCAGTGCCCGCAGGTACTCGGCCTGGGCCCAGATGCGCTGGGTGCTGTCACGCACTGTGCCATCCAGCGCCAACATGCCGCTGACGGCGCCACTCTCGTTATCCACACCCTTGAGTTCGGCGTAGGCGAAGGCCCGTGTCAGGGAGGCATGCAACGGCGTACCGCGCAGTACTTCGGACGACTCCAGCAAGAAGAACCACTCGAACTGGTGCCCTGGCTCGAACCAGTTATCCACAGCACCCAGCGGTTTTTCCATCATCACGCCGTGCTGTCGGTCGATGAAGCGTTGCTGCATGGCGTGGGCCAGGTCCAGCAGGGCGTCCTGCGTGATGGCGTCTTCGCGCACGGCCAGCGTGGCGAGGAAGCCTTCGGCGAGGTGCATCAGCGGGTTTTGCAGGGGGCCGGACTTGACGGATGACCAGTTGCGTTCCAGCACCGCTTCGTACAGGCCGTCGCCTGTGGAAAACCGTTCGGCGACCACTGCCAGGGCGGCATTGAGCACCGATTCCACCAGCGGCTCACGCACCTTGGCCCAGTAATGGGCGCAGGCGAAGATGATGAACGCGTGGGTGTACAGGTCTTTGCGCTTGTCCAGCGGTCGGCCGGCGGGGTCGATGCTGTAGAACCAGCCGCCATGTTCGGCGTCGTGGAAGTGCCGTTGCAGCGAGCGGAACAACGCCGCCGCACGTTCTTCGGCAAAGGCCGCATCGGGTCCGCCGATCAGGCTGGCGAACAGGTACAACTGCCGGGCGCAGGCCATGGCGCGGTAGCGTTGCGGGGGTAATGGCCGGTGGTCGGCGTCCAGCGCCTCGTAGGGCAATGCCAGGTCGGCATTCCAGCCGGGGCCTTGCCAGAGCGGCACGATCAGGCTGTGGAAGTGCGTGAGCACGGTGTTCAAGGAGGGTTGGGAAGCGCTGGGCATTGGCTGGCGTCGTCACGGCAGGGGTGTAGGCGCGCATGGTAGCAGGCTTGGGTTCTGTGGTGTCTGGTCTAGCGCTATCGGGGGCAAGCCCCCTCCCACAAGGTGGGAGGGGGCTTGCCCCCGATGAGGCCGTCAAATACGCCGCAAATCAGCCTGCCAACAACCAGACCCCGGTCGCCGCCGAAGCCGCCCCCGCAACCCGCACCAACGGCGCCGCCGCCGCCGGCAGGAAGCGCACCACCGCGTAACCGGCAGCATGCAGCACTGCGGTCGCAGCAACAAAACCTGCCGCGTACGCCCACGGGCTGGACATGTCCGGCAGCTCCAAACCATGGGCCACGCCATGGAACAGTGCGAACAAGGCTGTCGCGCCGACCGCCACGAACAACGGCGGACGCACCGCCAGCGCGACTGCCAGGCCCAGGGCCAGCACCGACGCGGCAATCCCGCTTTCCAGCGCCGGCAACGCCAGGCCTTCAAACCCCAGCACGCCGCCGATCAGCATGGTGCCCACGAAGGTGCACGGCAGTGCCCAGCGCGCGGCGCCTTTTTGTTGGGCGGCCCACAAGCCGACGGCGACCATGGCCAACAAGTGATCGATACCGCTCAGGGGATGGCTGATGCCGGCCACCAGGCCGTTGTCGCCGTGGCCCGGGTGGGCGAAGGCCAGGGCAGGGGCCAGCAGCAGGGCGGCGGCGGTCAGCAGTTTCTTGAGGTTCATGGACAGGTTCCTTATGGGTTGATCAGGCGGCGGTCAGCAGGCCTTGGCGTTCGATGAAGGCGACGATGTCATCCAGGCCGACGCCGGTTTTCTGGTTGCTGAACACAAAGGGTTTACCGTTGCGCATGCGGGTGGTGTCGCTGTTCATCAGCTCCAGCGAGGCGCCGACCAGTGGGGCCAGGTCGATCTTGTTGATCACCAGCAGGTCGGACTTGCAGATGCCCGGGCCGCCCTTGCGCGGCAGCTTGTCGCCGGCGGACACATCGATCACGTAGATGGTCAGGTCCGACAGTTCCGGGCTGAAGGTCGCCGACAGGTTGTCGCCGCCGGATTCCACCAGGATCAGGTCCAGGCCGGGGAAGCGGCGGTTGAGCTGGTCCACGGCCTCCAGGTTGATCGAGGCGTCTTCGCGGATCGCCGTATGCGGGCAGCCGCCGGTTTCCACGCCGATGATGCGTTCCGGCGCCAGGGCCTGGTTGCGCACCAGGAAGTCGGCGTCTTCGCGGGTGTAGATGTCGTTGGTGACCACCGCTAGGTTGTAGCGATCGCGCAGCGCCAGGCACAAGGCCAGGGTCAGGGCGGTCTTGCCGGAGCCCACCGGGCCGCCGATGCCGACGCGTAGAGGTTGTGCGTTCATGTGTGTTGTCTCCTAGGAACGGAACAGGCGGCTGTATTGGCGCTCGTGGGCCATGCACGCCAGGGACAGGCCAAAGGCGGCGCTGCCGAGTTGATCAGGGTCGATGCGGCTGGCGTCCTGCTGGGCGTGTTGCAACAGCGGCAGCAGTTCGCTGGTCAGGCGTTGGGCGGCTTGCTGGCCGAGCGGCAGGGTTTTCATGAGCACCGCCAATTGGTTTTCCAGCCAGCTCCACAGCCACGCGGCGAGGGCGTCGGCGGGGCTGATATTCCAGGCGCGGGCGGCCAGGGCCCAGCCCAGGGCGAGGTGAGGTTCGGTGCACTGTTGAAGAAAGGTGCGGGCCGCGTCGTCCAACTCGGGCAGGCCATTGAGCAGTTGTTGCAGGGAGTAGCCCATCTGCCGGCTTTCCTGATACAGCTCGCGGGTTTCACGGCTGGCGCGGTGTTCTTCACCCAACTGCGCCAGTCGCGACCAATCTGCCTCCAGGGCGGCCTGGCAATGGGCGAGCAGCAACGGTGCCTCGAAACGCGCGAGGTTGAGCAGCAACTGGTCGCTGATCCAGCGGCGCGCAGTGGCCGCATCGTTGACGCGGCCGTTCTCGACGGCCATTTCCAGGCCTTGTGAATAGCTGTAGCCGCCAATCGGCAATTGCGGACTGGCCAGACGCAGCAGCGCCCAGGCTGGGTTCATAGACGCACGCCGAACTGGTGCAGCTTGGGTGGGTAGTTGAAGTCTTCATCACCATGGCGCGAATGATGATGGCCGCCGCCATAGGCACCATGCTCCGGCTGAAACGGCGCTTCGATGGTTTCCGTCTGTGCACCCAACTGTTCGAGCATGGCCTTGAGCACGTAGTCGTCGAGCAGGCGCAACCAGCCGTCACCTACTTGCAACGCCACGTGGCGATTGCCCAGGTGATAGGCCGCACGGGTCAGTTCGAATGCACTGCTGCAGGTCACGTGTAAGAGTTGTTCAGGCCGGGCGCACACGCGTACGACGCGTCCGTCTTCAGCCTGCAGAAATTCACCATCGTGCAGCGGTGGCTGGCCGCGCTCCAGGAAAAGGCCGACGTCTTCACCGTCGGCACTGAAACAGCGCAGGCGGCTTTTGCTGCGGGCTTCGAAATTCAGCAGCAACTCGGCGGCCCAGAGGGCTTGGGGGGCGATTCGGCGGTGGATCACCAGCATCAGGCAGCTTCCAGCTATGAGCGATGAAACAGCTAGAGCAAGGGGCTTGCCAACCTCGTCGAGGCGTAGGAAATGCCTGTAGGTATGCGGGGTGGCGCCACTAAATAGGGCGTGAAGACATTGCGTGTATGCGCCAAGTTGGTGCAAGAGATTGCCTGTTGCACGCGGGGTGGGCGTTTTCGGATTTTCCCTACATGGTCTGAGGAATCGGCGTTCATCAGGTTACCTGCGAGATCTTTAGCCTGTGCGTCGTGTTTTATCCACAGCGACGTTCATCATGTTCAAGTCACTTTGTTATCTATTCATTGTCAGCCTGACGTTTGTGCTTTCTCCGGCCTCCGCCAACTTGCAACACCCTGCCTCTTTCTCCGTTTCACTGAAAGAGGCATCCATCAATGATGTGATCGACCGTGCCCACCAACTGCTGGGAACGCCCTACAAATGGGGTGGCACCTCGGCGGATCAGGGCTTCGATTGCAGCAGTTTCCTGGTGTATCTGTTCAAGACCCAAGCCAATATCCAGATACCCCGCACGACGGTCGCGATGCACCGCTCCACGGCCCCGACCATCAAACGCAACGCGCTCAAGCCCGGCGATGCGGTGTTTTTCAAGGGGAATGGGCGCGGCCAGGTCAGCCATGTGGGTCTTTACATCGGCGAGGGCAAATTTATTCATTCGCCGCGTACCGGCAAGAGCATCCGCATCGATTCGTTGAGCAACAGCTACTGGAACAAGAACTACACCACGGCCAAGCGCTTCCACTCGGCGGGATGATGGCGTTACTCGGTGCTGCCCAGGCCTTGCCAGTGCTTCAAACCGATAAAGATGAAGCGCAGTTGCTGGGTGATTTTCGCCTGAGGCGTGAGGTGGTCAGGCAGGGCCTGGGCCGGCGGGTCGATGATGTCGGGCAGGGTGGCGAACACACTTTTAACGATCAGGTCAGCCATCACGTGCAAACCTTCGGCATCCAGGTGCTGCAGCTTGGGCATCAGGGTCAGGTCGGCCGCCAGGTCGCGGGTGATGTCTTCGCGCAAGGCGCCGATCGCTTGGCGCACCGCGAGGCAGCCACCGTATTGCTCACGGGCCAGGAACAGGAATTGCGAACGGTTGGCCGAGACCACATCCAGAAAGATCCGCACGGAGGCATCGATAATGCCGCCCATCACGAATTCGTTGTGGCGCACCAGACGGATCGTGGCGCGGAAGGTCTGGCCCACTTCGCTGACGAGGACGAGCCCAAGCTGGTCCATATCGGCAAAATGGCGGTAGAAACCGGTAGGCACGATGCCGGCTGTCTTCGCCACTTCCCTCAGGCTCAGGCTGCCAAACCCACGGCCACACTCCATCAGATGGCGGGCTGCGTCCATCAAGGCGAGGCGGGTCTGTTGCTTCTGTTCGGCGCGGGGCAGCATTGGCAGGCGGGCTTTGTCGGCAAGTACAGCGACGCACTCTAGCAAAACAGCTTCGCTGGCGTCGAACTTGGCGGGTAGTACTTGCGTGACAGTCTCTACAAAAAGTCAAAAGCCCGATCGGCTGATCGGGCTTTTTTCTGGGCCACCACGGGGTTAGCTCTGTGCTTGATGCAGTTCTTGCAGACGGTCAGCGCCGCCTTCGGCAATACCTTGGGTGTAGGCACGCACGTTGGCTTGTTCAGCGCCACCTTCAACCAGGCCTTTCTGTTCCAGACGATCACGGCCACCTTCGGCGACAGCGTTGCGTTCCAGCAGGCGATCAGCGCCACCTTCAACCAGACCTTTCTGTTCCAGGCGGTTGCGACCGTTTTCGGTCAGGCCTTCGGTGTAAGCGCGTTTGTTGGCGTGTTCCGAACCATTTTCAGCCACAGCGCCTTTGGCGTAGTCACGGTTTTCTTCTTCTTGCGAACCGCTGCGAGCGACGGTCTGGCTGAAATGTGCAGCGTCAGCTTTGACTTGTGGAGTGGCCTGTTCGGCAGCTGGCAGGGCAAAGGCACTGGAGGCCAGGATGGATAACAGGACGGTAGCGAGTACTTGGCGTTTCATGATGGGTTGCTCCTTGGGAGGGCGATAAAGTGGGTACAGGGCTAATGCTACTCTCGATAAGTCGATATAAAAGTTCATAAACACAATGGTAATAATCAACAGAATTGATTGTTCTAGGCGGAGGCTCTAGAACGGGCCTCTCAAGCACGCGGTTTTGCACCGGTGTGGGTATTTTCGACACGCGAGTGGGTAACAATGGTGCGGTGCCGTAGGGTAAATCTGTCGAAGTGGTCAGAAAATGAGGTTTTTCCTGGCAAATCGAGGATTGGGTTAAACCCCGCGACGGTTTGCCAGTCGTAGTCCTATAAGCTGTCCTTAAAGGCTGTCACCCAGCCAGTCGTATTCAGGAGTCCTGTGCAATGACGCGCACGCGTAAAATCGCCGCTTGGAGCTGCGCCAGCTTCGTGCTGTTAATCGCCATCGTGGTATTGGTCCTGGTGTTCTTTGACTGGAACCGCATCAAACCGCCCCTCAATGCCAAGGTCTCCGAAGAGTTGCATCGACCCTTTGCCATCAATGGCAACCTGGCGGTGGTGTGGGCGCGTGAGCCCGATGAAGGCGGCTGGCGTGCCTGGGTGCCGTGGCCCCATGTGATTGCCGAAGACCTGACCCTGGGCAACCCCGACTGGTCGAAAAACCCGCAGATGGTCACGCTCAAAAAGGTGGAACTGCGCATTTCACCCCTGGCGCTGCTGGTGCAGCGCGTGGTGATCCCGCGCATCGACCTCACCGAGCCCGGCGCGCAATTGCAGCGCCTGGCCGACGGTCGCGCCAACTGGACCTTCACGTTCGACCCCAAGGACCCCAACGCCGAGCCCTCCAACTGGGTGGTGGACATCGGTGCCATCGGCTTCGACAAAGGCCACGTGACCCTCGACGACCAGACCCTCAAGACGCAACTGGATGTGATCATCGATCCGCTGGGCAAACCCATTCCCTTCGGCGAAATCGTAGGCGACGCCGATGCCAAGAAGGCGCTGGAAAAAGGCTCCGCGCCACAGGATTACGCGTTCGGCCTCAAGGTCAAAGGCCAGTACCACGGCCAGAAACTCGACGGCAGCGGCAAGATCGGCGGCCTGCTGGCCTTGCAGGACGCGGCCAAGCCGTTCCCTCTGCAAGCCCAAGTCAAGATTGCCGACACCAGCATCGCCCTGGCCGGCACCCTCACGGACCCACTGAATCTGGGCGCGCTCGACCTGCGCCTGAAACTCGCCGGCTCCAGCCTGGGCAACCTGTATCCGCTGACCGGCGTGACCCTGCCGGATTCGCCGGCTTATTCCACCGATGGCCACCTGATCGCCAAGCTGCACGAGCCAACCGGCGCCTCGTTCAGCTATGAAAATTTCAACGGCAAGATCGGCAACAGCGACATCCACGGCAGCCTCGCCTACGTCGCTAGCCAACCACGGCCCAAACTCAGTGGCACGCTGGTGTCCAACCAACTGCTGATGACCGACCTCGCGCCCCTGATCGGCGCCGACTCCAACGCCCAGCAAAAAGCCCGTGGCGGTGACAGCAAGCAGCCCGCGACCAAGGTGCTGCCGGTGGAGGAGTTCCGCACCGAGCGCTGGCGCGTGATGGATGCCGATGTGGAATTCACCGGCAAACGCATCGTGCACAGTGCCGATCTGCCGTTCACCGACCTCTACACCCACCTGGTGCTCAATGACGGCGAACTGAGCCTCGAACCCCTGCGTTTCGGCGTGGCCGGCGGCAAGCTGGATGCGCAGATTCGCCTGAATGGCCGTACCACGCCGATGGAAGGCCGCGCCAAACTCACCGCGCGCAACTTCAAGCTCAAGCAACTGTTCCCGACTTTCGAACCGATGAAGACCAGCTTCGGTGAACTCAATGGCGATGCCGATATTTCCGGGCGCGGCAACTCGGTGGCGGCATTGCTGGGCACCTCCAACGGTGACCTGAAGATGCTCATCAACGACGGCGCGATCAGCCGTGGCCTGATGGAAATCGCCGGGCTCAACGTGGGCAACTACGTGGTGGGTCGCCTGTTCGGCGATAAGGAAGTGAAGATCAACTGTGCGGCGGCGAACTTCGGTATCAAGACCGGCCTGGCGACCACTCGCCTGTTTGTGTTCGATACCGAGAACGCGATCATCTATATCGATGGCACGGCGAATATGGCCACGGAGCAGCTTGATCTCACCATCACCCCGGAATCGAAAGGCTTCCGCCTGTTCTCGCTGCGTTCACCGCTGTACGTCAACGGGCCGTTCATCAAGCCCAATGCCGGGGTGAAAGCCATTCCGCTGGCATTGCGTGGTGCAGGCATGGTGGCGCTGGGGGTGATCGCCGGACCGGCTGCCGGGTTGCTGGCATTGGTCGCGCCGAGTGGCGGTGAACCGAATGAGTGCGCGCCGTTGCTGCAGCAGATGAAGGAAGGCAAGGCGCCGAAAACCGTGAAAGGCTAACTGCAAATGTGGGAGGGGGCTTGCCCCCGATGGCGGTAGACCAGTCGACATCTCAATTGACTGATCCACCGCTATCGGGGGCAAGCCCCCTCCCACATGGGGTTACAGGCTTTCTAGAATATCCGCCATGTCGTCCGCATGCTCTTCTTCCTGCGCCAGGATCTCTTCGAACAGGCGGCGCGTGGTCGGGTCTTTATCACCGATGTACTGGATGATTTCGCGGTAGCTGTCCACGGCGATCCGCTCGGCGACCAGGTCTTCGTAGACCATCTCCTTGAGGTCCTTGCCGGCCACGTATTGCGCGTGGGAGTTCTTCGACAGCAGGTCCGGGTTGAACTCCGGCTCGCCGCCCAACTGCACGATGCGTTCGGCGAGTTTGTCGGCGTGTTCAGCTTCCTGGGTGGCGTGTTCGAGGAACTCTTGCGCGGCGACGGCGGCCTTGATGCCGCTGGCCATGAAGTAATGACGCTTGTAGCGCAACACGCAGACCAGTTCGGTGGCCAGCGACGCGTTGAGCAGGCGGATGATTTCTTCGCGGTCGGCGTCATAGCCCTCGGTCACGGCACCGTTTTCGACGTTCTGGCGGGCGCGGCTGCGCAGGGTCGCAACGTCAGTCAAATTTGCTTCGGTCATCTCAATCTCCTGGGGCTAATCCGGTTTTGCGCCACGCTCTGTCGGCGTGATCGCTCCAAGTTGTGAGTCCTGGAGAAAGCAAAAAGTTTTATTGGATTTACCGATAGCGTCATAAGCCCGACTTGAGGCTGGGCTAGGCTGGATGGATCGGATTGAGAGGATGCCCGGTTCATGCCGCAGTCGTTGGCCACGCGCTACCCCCTGGTGTTGGTACCCGGCATGCTCGGCTTCGTGCGTTTGGGCTGGTTCCCGTACTGGTACGGCATCGTCCCGGCATTGCGGGCGGGCGGGGCGCAGGTATTTCCCGTGCAAGTGGCGCCGCTGGACTCCAGCGAGGTGCGTGGCGAGCAACTGCTGGTGCAGATCGAGCGCATTCGCCGCGAAACCGGTGCCGACAAGGTCAACCTGATCGGCCACAGCCAAGGCTCGCTCACCGCGCGGTATGCGGCGGCCAAGCGCCCCGAGTGGGTCGCCTCGGTGACCTCCGTGGCAGGCCCCAATCATGGCTCGGAGCTGGCGGATCATATCCACCTGCATTACCCCGCTGACGGCGTGAAGGGCCGGATCATGAGCGCGCTGTTTCACCTGGCCGCCTGGGTGATGGGCGTGCTCGAAACCGGCTATCGCGGACCGCGCTTCAAGACGGACTTGCAGGCGTCCCATCACTCCCTGACCAGTGCCGGCGTGGCGTTGTTCAACCAGCAATACCCGCAGGGATTGCCGCAGACCTGGGGCGGGCAGGGCGCCGAAGAGGTCAACGGCGTGCGCTATTACTCATGGTCCGGCACCTTGCAGCCGGGCATCACCGACCGTGGCCGTAACCTGTTCGACGGCACGAACCGCAGTTGCCGTTTGTTCGCCCGCAGCTTCGTACGGGAGAAGGGCCAGTGTGATGGCATGGTCGGGCGCTACAGCTCACACCTGGGGTTGGTGATCGGCGATGACTACGCGCTGGATCACTTCGATATCGTCAACCAGTCCCTGGGCCTGGTGGGCAAGGGTGCGGAGCCGATCCGGCTGTTTGTCGAGCATGCACGGCGCTTGAAGGCGGCCGGTGTTTAGCGCACCGGCGTGGTCCAGCGCTCCGACAAGATCACCCCGCCCAAGGTCAGCAGGCCGCCCACCAGGTGGTACGGCGCCAGTTCTTCTTTCAACACCACGGCGGCGATCAGCGCGGTGATCAACGGCAGCAAGTTGAAAAACAACGTGGTGCGGCTCGGCCCCAGGGTCTTCACCGAATGCATCCAGGCCAGCGGTGCCAGCATCGACGCCAGCAGGCACGCATACAACACCAGCGGAATATTGGCCCAGCCCAGGCCGGCCTTCGCCGAGAACAGGAACAGCGGAAACAGCACCACCACCGCCACCAGCACCTGCAGATACAGCAGCACCAGCGGCGGCAGGCGCAGTTGCCATTTCTTCAGCAGGGTGCTGTAGACCGCATAGGCCAGGGTGGCGACCAGCATCATGCCGTCACCCAGGTTGACCCCGTGTTGCAGCAGTGCGCCGAGGCTGCCGGCGGACACAACCACCACCACGCCGGCGAATGACAGCACCGCACCGGTCAGCGCGCCGTAGGTCAGGCGCTGGCCGAGGCTGATGATGGCCGCCGCCAGCGCCATCAATGGCATCAGTGACAGGATGATGCCCATGTTGGTCGCCGTGGTGAGCGACGCGGCGTAGTAGGCCAGGCTCTGGTACACCGCCATGCCCAGCACGCCGAGGATGAACACTTTGCCCAGGTTCGGGCGGATCTGCGCCCAGTGGGCAATCACCGGCTTGAGCATGAATGGCGTAAACAGCAGTGCCGCCAGCAGCCAGCGATAGAAGCCAATCTCCGCCGGGAAGATCGAGCCCACGGCCAGTTTGTTGACGACGGTGTTGCCGGCCCAGATAAAAATGGCCAGCAAGGGATAAGCGTATTGCATCGAAAGGAACCCGGTGTGTAGATGAGGCAGGATTATCCATTGTCTGGATCGAAGCCTATACTGCGATCCAGACAACCCACTGCTGTATCCAGACAACATGGCCAAGCACAACGTACGCCTCCAGGATTTCCCCCAACTGCCGAGCCCGGTGTATTTTCGCTATTCGGATTTCGCCCCCGACACCGAGTGCACGCCGCACCAGCATTTCTGGGGTTCGCTGGATTACTCCGCCAGTGGCGTGATGCGCATGGAAGTGGCCGGCAGCCGCTTCATGTCTCCGCCGCAGTACGCCGTGTGGGTGCCGCCGCATACCGAACACAGCTCCTACAATGCCGAGGCAATTGTCTACCACTCGGTGGGGCTGGCGCCGGAACTCTGCGAGCAATTGCCCCGGCAGCCGTGCACCCTGGCCATCAGCGATATCCTCAAGGCCATCCTCAGTGACTTCGCCCAGCGCGATGTGAACATGCCGCAGACCGAGTCGGACATCCGCCTGGCCCAGGTGCTGGTGGACCAACTCAAGCAGGCGCCGATCCACGAGTGCTTCCTGCCCTACGCCCGTCACCCCGGGCTGCTCGGCGTGCTGGAAGGCATGCAGGCCGACCCTGGCGATAACCGGCCCCTGGCGCACTGGGCCGAGCAGGTGCACGTGAGCGAGCGCACCCTGGCGCGTCAGTTCGTGCGGGAACTGGGCATGAGCTTCGGCGAATGGCGCCAACGCCTGCGTTACCTGGCCGCCATCGAGGCCCTCGACAGCGAGCGCAGCGTGCAACATGTGGCGTTTGACCTGGGCTACAGCACCGCCTCGGCGTTTATCGCCATGTTCCAGCGCCAGGCGGGATGTACCCCGGAGCAGTACCGGCGCGCCCATATTCGTAGTCGGTGAAGATGTAACAGGCTTTGACTACACTGCTGGATAGGCCGTGCCCTTCGGTGCGGTAACAGGGAGAAAACTCCATGAAGATGCTGCGAATTCCGCTGTTGATGATGGGCTTGCTGCTGTGTTCCCAAGGCTTTGCCGCCACCGCCCAGCAAAACAAAATGACCACCTGCAACGCCGAAGCCACCACCAAGACGCTCAAGGGCGACGAGCGCAAGGCGTTCATGAAGACCTGCCTGTCAGCCCCGGCGGCCAATGACGCCAAGACCCTGACACCGCAGCAGCAGAAGATGAAGGATTGCAATGCGTCGGCGAAGACCAAGGCGCTGGCCGGGGATGCGCGTAAAACCTTTATGAGCACCTGCCTCAAAGGCTGATCACTCTTTCGCGAGCGCCGCAGATCAACGGTGGGAGCCGGGCTTGCCCGCGATACAGGCGCCTGGGTCTGTCTGGTACACCGCGGCGAGGCCATCGCGGGCAAGCCCGGCTCCCACACTTGATCGCATTCACAACCGACCCACTCGCTTGATTCCCTCAAGGCTGGCAGACTGCCCATCCTTTAACGCCGTTCGTTTTGAGGCTGTATGCCAACGTTTTCTCAGCGTCACGTGCTATTGCTGGCCAGCTACATCATCATTTTTGGCGGGTTGCTGCTGGTGCTGCCGCTCAAACTGCTGCCCAGCCTGCTGGCCGGCCTGTTGGTCTATGAACTGGTCAACATGCTCACCCCCCAACTGCAACGGCTGATCGAAGGCCGGCGCGCGCGCTGGCTGGCGGTGGCCTTGCTCGGCACGTTGATCGTCAGCGTGCTGGCGCTGATCTTTGCCGGCGCCATCAGCTTCCTGCTCCACGAAGCGGAAAACCCCGGGGCCTCCCTCGACAAATTCATGGGCGTGGTCGACCGCGCACGCGGCCAGCTGCCGCCTTTCCTGGACGCCTACCTGCCCGCCAGCGCCGCCGAGTTCCGCGTGGCCATCGGCGACTGGCTGAGCAAGCACCTGAGTGAACTGCAACTGGTGGGCAAAGATGCTGCCCACATGTTCGTCACCTTGCTGATCGGCATGGTGCTCGGCGCGATCATCGCCCTGCAGCGCGTGCCCGACCTGACCAAACGCAAACCCCTGGCCGCCGCGCTGTTCGACCGCCTGCACTTGCTGGTCCAGGCGTTTCGCAACATTGTCTTCGCCCAGATCAAGATCGCCGCGCTCAACACCGCCTTCACCGCCGTGTTCCTCGCCGTGGTGCTGCCGCTGTGTGGTATCCACCTGCCGCTGACCAAGACCCTGATCGTGCTGACCTTCCTGCTCGGCCTGCTGCCGGTGATCGGCAACCTGATGTCCAACACCCTGATCACCATCGTCGCGCTGTCGCTGTCGATCTGGGTGGCGGTGGCGGCGCTGGGGTATCTGATCGTGATCCACAAGGTCGAGTATTTCCTCAACGCACGGATCGTGGGCGGGCAGATCAGTGCCAAGTCGTGGGAGTTGCTGTTGGCGATGCTGGTGTTTGAGGCTGCGTTTGGCTTGCCGGGGGTGGTCGCAGGGCCGATTTACTACGCGTATTTGAAGAGTGAGCTGAAGCTCGGCGGGATGGTTTAAGCCTTGTATTGGCCGGACTGGCCTCATCGGGGGCAAGCCCCCTCCCACATTTTGATCTGTGAACACATTCAAAGGTGGGAGGGGGCTTGCCCCCGATGGGCGCGCCGCGGTGTTTCAGATAAAACTCAGCTGCCGTAGCGCTTGCTGGCCTCAATCGCCAAGCCGCTGCCGATACTGCCAAAGATGTTCCCTTCCACGTGCCGCGCATTTGGCAGCATCGCCGAGATGCTGTGGCGCAGTGCCGGAATCCCGCTGGAACCGCCGGTAAAGAACACCGTGTCCACCTGGGCCACGCTCACCGAGGCATCGTTGAGCAACTGCGTGACGCTGTTGCGCACGCGCTCCAGCAGGCCATCGATGGCGGATTCGAACAAGGTCCGGCTCAACTCCACGCTCAAGCCGGGCTCCACCCGGTCCAGCAGCACATGGCGGCTGTCTTCGTGGGTCAGCTGGATCTTGGTTTCTTCCACTTCCATCGCCAGCCAGTGCCCGGCGCGCTGTTCGATCAGCTTGAACAGGCGGTCGATGCCGCCGGTGTCTTCGATGTCGTAGCGCATGCTGCCGAGCGCCAACTGGGACTTTTGCGAGTACACCGAGTTGATGGTGTGCCAGGTGGCCAGGTTCATGTGGTGGCTGGTGGGCATGTAGGCACCGCTCTTCATGCGGCTGCCGTAGCCGAACAACGGCATCATGCCGTTCAGCGAGAGCTGTTTGTCGAAGTCGGTGCCGCCGATATGCACGCCGCCGGTGGCGAGGATATCGCTCTGGCGGTTGTCGTTGTGACGGCGGTCCGGCGACAGGCGCACCAGCGAGAAGTCGGACGTACCGCCGCCGATGTCGACGATCAGCACCAGTTCTTCTTTCTCGATGGTGGACTCGTAGTCGAACGCCGCCGCAATCGGCTCGTACTGGAACGAGATGTCCTTGAAGCCGATCTTGCGCGCCACGTCGACCAGGGTGTTCTCGGCTTCCTGGTCGGCCATCGGGTCGTCATCGACGAAGAACACCGGGCGGCCCAGTACCACTTCTTCGAACTCACGCCCGGCGTTGGCTTCGGCGCGGCTCTTGAGTTGGCCGATGAACAGCGCCAGCAGGTCGGTGAACGGCATCGCAGTGCCGAGCACGCTGGTGTCGTGCTTGATCAGCTTGGAACCCAGCAGGCTCTTGAGCGAGCGCATCAGCCGGCCTTCGTAGTTTTCCAGGTATTCGTGCAGGGCCAGGCGACCGTACACCGGGCGGCGCTCCTCGAAGTTGAAGAACACCACCGACGGCAACGTGATCTTGTCGTCCTCCAGCGCGATGAGCGTCTCCTCGCCGGGGCGGATCCAGCCGACGGTGGAGTTGGACGTGCCAAAGTCGATGCCGCAGGCACGGGCTGGGGATGGGTTTTTCATGTCTATCGGGTTCCGGTTGAAAAACGGCCGCGCAGTGTATGCCAGTCGAAGGCGGATGCGTAGGCCGACTATCCGCTAAATCGTGCTTGAAAGTTGGGTATTTGCCCCCACATCTGTTGCATACGGCAAGTGCCGATAAAACTTTGACGCACCCCCAGGCCACATCACTCGACAAGTGCAATGCAGCGCACGTTGTGCCCCGGGCTGTGCGATCTCGATTAAGGATGGTGAACCGCCGATGGATTTCAAAGACTATTACAAGATACTGGGCGTAGAGCCGACCGCCGACGACAAGGAAATCAAGGCGGCCTATCGCAAGCTCGCGCGCAAATATCACCCCGACGTGAGCAAGGAAAAAGACGCCGAAGCCAAGTTCAAGGACGCGTCCGAAGCCTATGAGGCGCTCAAAAGCGCCGACAAGCGCGCCGAATACGACGAGCTGCGCAAATACGGCCAGCATGGCCAACCGTTCCAGGGCCCGCCGGGCTGGCAGAGCCGTGGCGGCTTTGGCGGTGGCGGCGGTGGCGAGGACTTCTCGGACTTCTTCAGCTCGATCTTCGGCTCCCGTGGCGACGCCTTTGGTGGCGGCCAGCGCCGGCCTGCCGGGCGCAAAGGCCAGGACGTGGAGATGCAGCTGTCGGTGTTCCTTGAAGAGACGCTGTCCACCGAGTCCAAGCAGGTCACCTTCCAGGTGCCGCAGTACGACGCGTCGGGCCGGCATGTGAGCAACACCACCAAGAGCCTGAACGTGAAGATCCCCGCCGGCGTTACCGACGGCGAACGCATTCGCCTCAAGGCCCAGGGCGCGCCGGGCATTGGCGGTGGTGCGAATGGCGATCTGTACCTGATCATCAAGTTCGCGCCGCATCCAAAATTCGAAGTGGATGGCGAAAACCTGATCATCAACCTGCCCCTGGCACCGTGGGAGTTGGCGTTGGGTGCTGAAGTACAGGTGCCGACGCTGACCGGCAAGATCAACCTCAAGGTGCCTGCCGGCAGCCAGAACGGCCAACGCATGCGCGCCAAGGGCCATGGCCTGCTGAACAAGGCCGGGCAGCGCGGCTTCCTGTTCGTGCAGCTCAAGGCGGTAATGCCTAAAGGCAGCATTGATGAGGTCAAGGCTCTGTGGCAGGAGCTGGCGCAAAAGGCGGCGTTCAATCCCCGCGAAAACTTCTGAGGGCGTGAACGCCTGGGCGCCCGTTACTGCGGGCGGGAGGCGCCGGGTTGCTGGTGATCGCCGCCGTGCGGTGTCAGCTCGGCCACCTCCCGGCGTGACAGCTCCAGCAGCTTGAGGTTACGTTCGGTGGCCTGCTCGATTTCCAGCCGGTTCAAGGCCTCGAGGTAGGCGTCATCAAAGTCTTGGTGTGCATCTTCCAGGGCGTTCTGCCGTGCGTCGGCATTGCGCTTGAGGGTGGCGAACTCGTCGGCATACCGCTGCTTGAGGTAGTCCACCCAGTAGTCCCGGCTGATCAGGTCCTCGTAAAACACCTCACTGCGTTCCGCGTCGAGAATGTTGCGGCGCGCGTCGGCCAGTTCAGTGCCAGTGATTGGCCGGCTGAACCGCATGTGGCGGGGTTGCCCAGGCAGCTCCAGCTGGTCCGGCCATCCCCTGGCCAGTCCGATGCGGTACGACAAGCGCACTTCCGCCACGTCCGAGTGTGGGACCAGCGCCCTGTCGGCCTCGACTTCGGCTCTGCCCAGCCGGAACAACTGCCGGGACAGGTTCAACAGGGCCGCACCTCTCAGATCCAGCCGCGCCGTATCGACGTTGAGCAACGCGTTGTGCTCGTAGACCCTGACTTCCAGCCCGCTGAAGGTCAGGATGCGGCCATCGACGCAGGTGCCGTGCGTATGGGACATGGCGAACAGCGCCTGGCGCAGTTCGGTGTTATCGGCGGCCGCTTCCAGCACGTTGCGTACCCGCTGCGACAGGTCGGCGCGAGCCGCGCCGAACTCCGTGGTGTCCTGCAACCGTTCGAGCAGGTGAAAAAACGCCTGGTGATCCGGTTCGGCCTGCAGTTGTGTCCAAATCTCCCGCAGCCTGCCTTGTTCAGGAAGGGGCAGGTCGTCTATCCAAGGCACCGATTGTTCAGGTAGTGCGGGTTGCGCCGGGAGCTCTTCGTCGGGTTGTTCAGGGAAGATTTCATCGGGCTCTGGTGATGACGGGAGCCCATCGTCCAGCATTGTCTGGATGTCCCGGCGTGACAGGCCCAGCGCCGAGTCACGCCCCGTGCGGTCCAGATACTCGATAAGCGCCGTCAGGCTGTCGTGCGACAAGGGGTTGTCGGAGATATCCGTACCCTCCATCAAGGCATCGTGGCTGCCATCCAGTGCTTCGGTCGGGATTGCACTGATGTCATTGGCGCTCAGGTTGAGCGTGCGCAGATGACCGGCTTCCAATGTGCCGGCCGGCCAATCGGTGAGGCGGTTACCGCTCAGGTTCAACACCTCGAGGGGCGAGCCAGGCTCGAGACTGAAAAACTCCATCAGGTTGTCGCTCATGTCCAGACGTTGCAGGTTTGGCCAGTCATCCAGGCCGATGGCCAACTCATCGTCGAATCGGTTGGATGACAGATCCAGCTCCCTCAACTCAGGTAATTCTGCGAGTGCCCTGGGCAAGCCCTGCAACTCGTTGCCGGTCAGGCGCAATGTGCGCAGGTTGGAAAAGCCTGCGAGGAAACCGTTGGAGCCTTGTTCGGCGAACAGGAGGCCGCTCAGGTCCAGGTGATGCACATGGGAAAAGTCCGCCGTTACCACCGGCAGGTTGTCCAGTTGCAAGCCGTTGAAACTCAGGGTCTGGCCCGCCGGGTCCGACGCCAGCCCCTGGCGCCAGCACGTGACGATGCGTTGCGCGGCCTGGTTGCGGCGACTGGCCACGGACCAGTCGGTGGCTGGCGAGCCTCGCGTGTACAGCCAGCCATTGAGCTGGCGTATCAGGGTGTGCAGGGCCTCATTCCAGACGTCGATCAGAGCGTGCAAGTGCGTGTCACTGGCGCCGCCTGCGCGCAGGCGTGTCAGCCATTGCTGTAACGTCTGCTCATCCATGCCGTGCTGCAAACGTTGCAGGCGTTGCGGCAGGGGCAGGCCGGTGTCGGCGGTGGGCAGGTCGAGCAGGTGGCGGGCCAATGAGGCTCCGCTTTCGGCCTCGGGGAATACGTTGGTGGGTGGTTCCTCATAGGCAAAACGCTCCAGGGCTCCGGCGGGCAGGCCCCGGGCGGTTTCAACCCGCTGTCGGGCCACAGCCAGCGCGCCTTCGGAAACCTGGCTCAACGGCGTACCGACCACGTTGGTACTGAGCAGCAGCTCGTCTCTGGTCAGGATTGCCTCGGGCAACACGGTGATGCGGGTATTGCGCAGGTTCAGCGAGGTCAGTTGCGCCAAGTCCTCGAGACCGGTCGGCACTTGCTGCAGGTTCGTTTCTCGCAGGTTCAGCGTCCTGAGTCGTGGCATGTGATCGAGCTCAAGGCGCGTGAGGGGGTTGCCTTGCAGCGAGAGATGTTCCAGTGCGACGAAGTCCTGGAGCTCGGAGGGGGCGGCGGCCAGCTCGCAGTAGTTCAGTTCGACAGTGCGTGCCTGGGTGAATGCCCGGACGAAACGACTGACCTGCTCCATGGGCACACGCAGGTTCATCAGGCGCAAGGCTAGGGTGTGGGGGAAGCTGTTGGCCGGCAATTCGGGCAGGCTTGAGGGGCTGAAACCGCGTAGATCCACTTCCAGAAATGAGCTTGGCCGCGCGCGCAGTGGGTCAGCCGCCGCGTAGAGGTTGAGCAGCCCGCGACTCCATTGCACCCGCAAGTAACCGCCCATCCATCGTTGGTTTGCGTGTCCCACCGCGTGGGGAGGACGCAGCCACTCGTTCAGCCGCCGGTCGATTTCACTGTACTGTTCGCTCAGCGCCTCAATCGCGTCAAAGCGGGCGCGGTGACCGACCCAGCGTTCGGCGAAGCTGTTGATCAACACCTGCGAGTCCCGAGCGGGCTCCGTGAGGCGTGCCAGTTCCCCGACACAGTAAATCCGCACCATTTCCTCTAGGTCGATCAAGTGATCGGGTTGGTTGTTCAGCCGGGTATAGAGCGCTCTGAAGCTGTCGCGCGACATTCTCGACCAGTCCAGCGAGAGGCCGGACAGCAGGCGCTGGTGACCTTCCAGCAATTCGGCCGGAATACTCTGGATACCGGTGCCGCGCAGGTTCAGGCGCTCGAGCTGGGGCAGGTCCTGCACGCCAACCGGCCAATCGGTCACCCGGGAGCCGACTATTTCCAACTGGCGTAGCCGCGTCAGGCGGCTGACATCCAGACTGGGTTGGTGAGTCGGCGCAAACACGTTGTTGTTGGCAATGCTCAGCTCTTCCAACTGGCTGAGCGTGCCCAGGGTGTTGATGTTTTCGGCCGAGAGCGGTGAAAAGAGCTGCAATCTCGTCAGTCTTGGCCAGTGTGTCAATGTCTCGAGCTGGTTGATGCTCCGCGGGCCGGTGACGAAGATATGCAGGCTTTCCACGCTGGGGAACAAGCCAGGCAATTGCTCCAGCGGTTGGCCGTGGGTGACCAACACGCGCACATGGGAAAAATCCGCCGTCAACGGTGGCAACGGGGCGTCGGTGGTGAGTTCAAGTCTAGCGGCTGTCTGCACGTCACTGGCGAGGGGCGCATTGCGCCAACTGGCCCTGAGGTTTTCGGCTGTGGTATTGCGCAGCATGGCTTCCAGTGAGGTGGGCGGCTGCGTTGCAACCCACTGCGCCAGTGTGTTTTCCAGGGTTTCCCATTCACGCCCGCGTGCCTGCAACAGCCCGTAGATCTGCGCGTCGGTTTGCCCGGCGCGGCGTTGCTGGAGGATAAAGCCGTTGGCCTGCTCGTCGCTCAGGTCGGGGTACAGGTCTTGCACGCGCGTGACCAGCGACGGGTCCATGCCGGCGCCACGGCCACTGGCGTAGTAACCGGCCTGATTCACGCGGATGCGCGCAGGCGGCTTGAACCGCGTCGCCTCACCACGGGGCTGGCCCAGCCACTGCGGCGCCAGGTGACGGTGCTCGACCGCACTGCGAATGATGCTGCGCTGCAACTCGGCCTGCTGGCCCACATGGGGAACACCCAACGCCTGGCGCGCTTCGTCGGGCAGGGCATGCAGCACCGACGCGTAAAAGTTGTCGCCATACCTGGGCAGGCTGTTGAGGGCCTCGCCGCGCTCGTCGAACGCCTGGTAGACCGGGCCTTTCTTGACCAGGAATTTGCGCTGCATCGCGTGCTGGTTGCCGATGGCCTCGATCAGCCGGCCACCTACGTGTTCATCGCGGATTTCCAGGCGCACCGCGTCCGACCAGCCCGGCAGTTTCTGCAATGCGTGCAGGGCCAGGCGCTTGCTGTCGGTGGTCGCGATGTGATCCGTGTGCAGCCCGGCATAGGCGCGGGCCTGGCGCCCTTGTCGTGCATACCAGCGGCCTTCTTCGAGCAAGGCCAGCGGCACTTTGCCGGTGCTCTCCAGGCGCTCGAGGGCTTCGGCACTGGCGTGGACCAGGATGTCTTGCGCTGCTGGCTTGCTCAGCCCCGGACAGGCTTTTTGCAATTGTGTGATGCGCAGGTCAGTGGGTTTGGGCCCTTCATAGAGACTTTCGAAAATCGCTGATCGACGGGTCTGCGCAAAGTCGGCGATCTGTTTTCTGAACTCCACCGGCCTGGCCTCGCGCACCCGTGCCGCCTCGCCACCGAGCAGGCCGGTGATCTCGTCCTCGTCCAGCGCCGCCAGGATACGCCCCGGCAGCCCGCTGCCCAGTACATCCGCGCGGCTCATACGGATGGGCGCCCTGGCGCGCACGCCGGCATACAAGCGCTCGGCGCCGTACTGAATGGATTTCCCCCGCAGGCTCGGACCGTCAAAGACCTCCAGCACCCGACCCGCCGGCCAGCGGGGCAACTCAGTGACCAGCGGCAGGATGTACAGATAACGCTCGTCCACCGCCGTGCCGGTCTGCACCTGGCTGATCACGTCTTCGACGCCCCTGTCGGCTTCAAACAGGCGCATGGCATCCGTCAACTCGGGCGGCGGCGGCTGGTTGTCCAGGTGGACCTTGCGCAGGGTGTTATCGCTGACGCCGCTGACTTCGGCGATCTTCAACAGTTGCTCGTCGGAGTATTGCTCGGTCGCGTGGCCGAACCGGCGTAGCAGCGTGAGCCGGTCCCAGGCCAGTGGGCGTTCCAGGGTGTGGCGCCAGGCCCCTTGCCCGTTGTGCCGCAGCAGCGGCTGATAGGCATCCGGATCACTGGGGTGCTGAATGCGCCACTCGCCGGGCGTTGTACCTTGGCTTATTTCGTAGTGCTTACCGTCCTGGCGGATATAGGTTTTGCCGTTGACCGCATAACGTCCCTGGGGATCGGGGCTGGCCTCGGGCGCCAGGGCAACGTCGCTTGCATAGGCGTTCAGGTCGGGCTTCCACAGGCGGGTTTCTCCGTTGGGCAAGGTGACTGACTGCAACCCCTCGATCACCGGTTCAGCCGGTACCGCCGTCAATTTGGCCAGGCCTCTTCCTACCCCCACTTGAGCAGCAAGCAACACCAGGTTCTCCGCTACATCAATCAGGTGAGCCTTGGCCGCTTTGCGATCACCTTCGGACCACTCCTTCACACCTTCGAAGGTTTCGTACAGGAGCTGGCCGGCCATCACGGCGATCATGACTTCACCCAGCACCGGTACGAATATCGACACCCCGGTCAACAGCAGCATGCCGATATTGAGCAGCGCCGCCAATTTGCGCGAACGCACGGTGGCATCCACTTGCGCGGTCGGCACGGCGTGGCTGCGGGCGTCGGCGTAGACTTTGGCGCGGTGTTGCTCGTAGAGGTAGGTCCACAGGTCGAAGTTATCGATCCAGAAGATACCGCTGTGCACGGGCGCGATAACGACAGGGTTCAGGTACGGATCGTCGTTGGCCACCTGCTGGATCGGGTTGGGCGGTGGCAGGGTGTTGACCCGGCTGAACAGGGAAAACGGGTCGAGCCCCTGGCGTATCTGGTCCAGCAAGGGCGCATACGGGGCCAGGTCCTGGGCAACCGTGGTTTCCGAGGTGTCCTGGGTGAATTGGCTGAAGTAGTCCGCGCGGTCGGCGTAATCGACGAACTGGCTGAAAAAACGCTGGTAGGCGCTGGGGCTGCCGGCGGTGGCCGGGGGCGTGTCGCGGGCGGTGAAGCGCTCTTTGAACAGTGGCTTGAGCTGGCGCAAGGTGTAGCGTTTGAGGGGCGATTGCGGATCGTCGGGGATGTACAGCAGCAACTCGCTCGCGTTGTGGAGCTCTCCGCTGACCAGAAATACCACCACGCCCGTGAGACGGTGCTTCATCAAACTCAAGTCGCGAAACCAGATGCGTTGGCCGTTCAGCATCGGTTCGGTTTCGCCGCCGACCACCGCGAGCACCATGCGGTAGTCCGCGTCGGTGATGTCTTTTTTCAGCAGGGCCTGTTCAGCGGCAACGCGTAGGGAGGCCTTGTGGGCGGTGATGAATTTGTCACGCACTACGGCCTGCGTGACCGCGTCTTTGGGCTCCAGGTAATCCTTGAGGTAGGCCTGGTACTTCGCGCCGATGTCCAGTGAGCGGCACAGCCCAGTGAATTGCGCCACGGTCAGTGATGTAGACACTGCGTCGAATTCATCTCCGGTCTTGACCACGAACCCCGACGAAGGGTGAAAGGCGTTGGCCTCACATTCAGCCTCTTCGAAGTTGTGCAGGGCGGCTTGCAGCAGAGGCAGCTTCAGGGCTTCGAACCAACCGGCCGTGATCGAGAAAACGCCGACGGTGATGGATTTTCTGAGCCTCAGAAAGGTTTTATCGACATCCAGCTGCACCTTGAACTGATCGTTCAACGCCTGGGTCAACAGGGGCCGGGCAAAGGTGTCGATGTCTTGCATCGCGGACATGGCCTTGTCCAGTTTGCCTTGCGCAGTGAAGCTTGCGGTGATGGCGTCTTGCAGCGATTTGCGTTGTGCTGCCGAGGCGTGCTGGTACCAATCGGGCGTCGTCGCGGGCGTCGTTTTCAGGGCTTCACGTTGCTGCGCAGTGGCCTGGGTCAGCCAATCGGGAATGGCGTTTTCGAGAAAGGGGGTGTGCAGGCTTTTTGAAGCGGGTGAAGCCGTCATGCTGTCTCTCCTTGGGTAGTGGAGCAGACAGCAGATCACTTCGGCAGGCGCGGCTAGCGGTAGATAGAGAACACCACCGAAGGCTGGCGCCAGGGCGGGCAACCCTGGCGCCGGGTGGTCAGGTGATCGGGTTGGCGCGCAGCTCCGTGCGGGTCAGTGTTTCAATCAGGTTGGCTTCCTGGATGGCAAGCTGGGCCTGCAAGTCCCTGGCCTGCTGCGCGTAGTCGGCGTCGCCCAGCGAGCCTTCGACATGCTGGTCATGCAGCGCTGCCAGGCGCTCATGGAAGGGCTGGCCCTGCGCCTCGAATTGCTCGCGGTACTTCTGGGTCAAGTACTCCTGCCAGAATTCCCTGGAGATCAGCGCCTGGAGTTCGGCGGGCGAATTGTTCAGCTTGAGGATGTTGTCGCAGGTGGCCTTCAACACCTCTTCACTGACCCGGCCCAGGCCGATGAACTGCGCCGATTGCGGTTGTCCCGGCAAATCGAGTCTGGTTTTGTCTTTGAGCCCGAATCGATAGGCGAGCCTGATTTCAACTTCCTCGAGCATGGCGATCTGCTCGGCTTTCTCCTGCGCCGACAACCTTGGGTTGTTGTTGATCGCCTCGGTGCGCCTGGCGATATCGTTGAGCGCGGTTTTTTCCACCTCGTCGAGACGGAACAAGCCCCTGGACAATTTGATCAGTGCGGCGCCTTGATTCACATCGGCAGCCAGGGTCTTGGCGTTGTGCACCATGGCCATGACTTCCACGTTGCTGAACGACAGCCCGGCGCGATCACAGCAGGTCGCGCGGCCTGCCCATTCGAACATCTGCTCGCGCAACGCGGCGGATTCTTCGGAGTTTTGTGTGATGGCGTCGATCACCCTCCACACCCTTTGTTGCAGGTCTGCATGGCCGCCGCGAGGTTCACTCAGGCCTTCGAGCATAGCGAAGAAACCGTCACTGCCAGGCTGTTCGCGCAATTGCCGCCACTGGGTTTGCCGGGCGGCGACCTGGTCCTCGGCCAGGTCTTGGGTCCAGCGTTGAGTCTGCGTCGGCTCGATCATCACATGGTCCCGAATGCGCGGCGGCAGAGGTGTGCGCGCCGGGGCGAGTGCCGAGATGACCAGTTGGTTCGGGTGGTCGGCCGAGGCCAGGCCTGCCTGTTCAAGCCTGGCCCTGTAGTCCCTTAGTTGCTGGCGCGTCTGCTCGGTCAACGGGTTGTTGTTGAGTTCGATTTTGTGAGTGAGCTGCACGGACTGCGCCAGTTGCGCGTCGGGTGGGTTGATGAGCGAGCCGGGCAGTTGGGTGATGCGGTTATCCCTCAGCGCGACCGTGTCCAGCAAGGGTTGCGCGCCTAACCCTGTGGGGAATGTCTCAAGCCCGCAGTTTTGCAGGCCCAGCGTACGCATATCGGTGAACACGCTGAAGTCCGGTGTAAGGCCCAGTGGGTTGTTTCCCAGCAGCAGCGCCCTGAGCGTGGTTCGCCGGGCCAGCACTTGCGCGGTTTCAGCGGTCAATCGGATCTGGTTGTTCTGCAGGAACAGGCGGGTCAACCCGTTCATCTCATTGAGCGCCATCGGCAACTCGCGCAACTGGTTGTTTGACAGGTCCAGCCAGCGCACGCCGCTATGGCGTAGCAGGAACTGCTCGGGGCAGGTGCTCAGGTGCATGTTGCTCAGTTTGAGTGAGCCCACGTGGCTGAAATCGGCGTCCAGTTCGGGCAGGCTCGGCAGGTTGAGGCCGCTGAGGTCGAGTTCCAGGCCAATGGCTGTCCCATCGTTGGCGTGTTGTGTCGGCGTTTCCTTGCGCCAGCACTTCAGGACCCTCTCCCTGGCCTGGTAGCGGTCATCCAGGTCGATGACATTCAGCAAGCGCTGTTGCGTGCGCACGTAGCCTCCGCCGGTGCGGCTGTTGGCATTGCCGCCCGCCGCCGCCCAGGTATTGAGTTGTGTGTTGAGCGTCTCGAACTCTTGCTCCAAGCGCAAGAGTTCGGTGTTGGCGCCGTCACCCAGGGCCCAGATGAATTGCCGGGATTCCAGAATACTGCGCCTCGGGTACAGCGCCCGGGTGCGTTCAAGCTGCGGGTTTTGCATATCGAACACATCGGCGGTTCCGATCAGGTCCGGACGCTGTTCGTTCAGGCGCCTCCAATAGGCGTCGAAGCGCTGCGCGTACTCTGGCGGGAATGGGTTGCCTTTGAGGCGGGTGACTCCGTTGATCCTCGCGATGGTTTCCAGTTGCTGCGGTTGTGGGGCGAGATTGGCCTCGGGTATTTCGCGCAGGCGGTTGTTGCGCAGGTCGAGCAGTTGCAGGCTGGTTTTATCCTGCAGGCCGGTCGGCCACTGATCGATCCCGGTATAGGACAGGTCCAGTGTTTTCAAACGGTTCAAGGCGCTGACGTCTGGAGTGATGCCCAGGCGGTTGCCGCTGAGTTCCAGGGTTTCCAACTGGTGCAGGCGGCTCAGTTGGGCGGCGCTCTGTGGGGTCAGCATGATTTTGTTCGCTTTCAGGCTCAACTGGGCCAGCTGGGGCATTGCGTCGAGTCCATCGGGTAACGCTGCGAGTTCGCAGCCATCCAGGCTCAGGGTCTTGACCTGGCGGAAGTTGTTCAGAAACGTCTGGGCATTGCCCGACCACATTTTGGTGTTCAGCTCCAGTTTCTCGACGTGGCTGAAGTCTGCCGTCAGCGCGGGCAGGTCCACTGGCATACCGCTGATGATTTTCAGCGTATTGCCCGACTCACGACGCCAACAGCGCTTGATGTCCTCGGCGATCACCCGGGCGTAGCCGCCAGCCCGGTCGTACGCAGTCACCACCAGGCGCGGTGGATTGGCTTTGACCCAAGCCTCCAGATCAGTTTCGAGCTTGCTGTACTCGGCTTCCCGCAGCCTCAGCCTGGTACGCACGTCGCTGCCCAGTGATTCGATAAAGGCGTCGATTTGCGCATCGCTGAAAGAGGGGTAGAGCTTGCGCACCCGCTGCGCTGTGCTGCGAAATGGCGCCACCAGTTTTTCGTAACCGCGACCGCCGCCCAGTAAACGCATGGTGGTGTCGTAGGCCGGCTTGCGCACCGGGTGTTCGAGCAACACGCCGCGCAGTGCCTCGCGTGGCAAGGGGGCGGCCTGGATGGCAGCTTGCAACTGTCGGGCGTCGGCCAGCCGAAGGTCCTGGCGTTCACCCGATGACAGCGCGTCCAGAATGGCCTGGTACAGATCCGTAGGGCGAGGCCCTTTGAATTGGCCGTTTTCTAGCTGCACCAGGATTTTGCTTGTCGTGGTGTCCAGCTCGCCAATGGCATCGAGCAGCGGACCTTGGGCGGAGTGCTGGCGCAGTTCCATGCGTGCTCCGCGACGCCAGCCAGGCAGGGTCTCCAGGGTGCGCAGGGCCAGGCGCTGGCTGTCGAGGTCGTACGGGGTGTTCAGGTGCAGGTTTTCATAGGCGCGGGCTACCCGGGTTTCTTGTTCGACCCATTGCGCCGTTTCGGCGAGCGTGTCTGGCAGGCGCCCAGTGCGACGCAAGGCGAGCAGGTCTTCGGCGCTGAGTTGGGTGAGCAAATATGCTGCGATCGGTGTCGGCAGTTTGGGGTAGGTGTCTTTCAAGCGTTGCACGTCCAGGTCGGTGTTGGCCGTCAGCTTTTGATAACGCTCCTCCACCTGTGCCGCCTTGAACCGTTCGACAAAATCACCCAGCTCCCGGCGCAATTTGCCGGCCCGCATTGCAAGCGTGTCCTGGGGCGAGCCGGGGATGTCGACCAGCTCCGGGTCAGTGCCTTGCAACGTGTTCAGCACTTCACGCAATCCTTCGCCGCGTGCCAGCTGTTGCTCGGTAAGCAGCACCGTGCGCCGGCGCGAAGACGGTGGGTAGGGTTCGTCGTCCCATACGATGCGCCCCTCATGGTCGATTACCCGCAGCGTCGGGGAGCTGGACAGCAGGCCGCGCCGCTTCATCAAGTCCAGTTGTGTGCCCAGGTCCGCCTGGGGGTAGACCTGAGGGTCGGCGCTTTTGAGCTGTTCGATGAAGGTGGTGACCTGCTGATGAAGCCTGAAACGCTGCAACGAGTCGGCCAGCAGCAGGGGCACGTTTTCGGCGTTGGCATGGGCTTCACGCAAGGCGTTGGCGCTCACCCCGCTGGCTTCTTGGGCCTTGAACAATTGTTCGTCATCGAGGGCCTCGGCAGGCAGGCCCAGGCGCCGTAGCAAGGTGGTGTCATCCCAGGCCAGTGGGGTTTCGCCCTCGTGGTGCCAGGCGCCTTCGCCATTGTGTGTCAGCTTCGGTGCATAGGCGTCGGTACGGGTCGGGTGCTGGATGCGGTATTCGGTGCCTTCCGGGTCCTGGGCCACGCGATAGGTCCGGCCTTCCAGCGGCAGAATCCTCTGCCCGTCCTGGGTGTACAAGCCATGCGCATCGGGCCGGGCATCCGCCGCCAGTTTGACGGGCGATGCATAAGGCTCCAGGTCGGGTTTCCACAAACGGGTCTTGCCGTCGGCCGAGGTCACCGGTTGCAATTGCTCGACCACCGGCTCGGCCGGCACCGCAGTCAGCTTGCCGAGGCCCTTGCCTGCACCGGCCAGCACCGCCAGAAACACCAGGTTCTCCGCCACGTCGATGAGGTGGGCCTTGGCCGCCTTGCGATCACCCTCAGCCCATTCCTCCACACCCTCGAAGGTTTCATACATCAACTGGCCGGCCATCACCGCCATCATGACTTCGCCCAGCCCCGGCACGAATATCGACACGCCGGTCAACAGCAGCATGCCGATATTGAGCAGCGCCGCCAGTTTGCGCGAGCGCACGCTGGCGTCCACATCCGCGGTGGGCACGGCGTGACTGCGGGCGTCGGCATAGACTTTGGCGCGGTGTTGTTCGTAGAGGTAGTCCCACAGGTCAAAATCGTCCCGCCAGAACAGGCCCGTGTGCACCGGCGGCGTGATGACGGGGTGCAGATAGGGATCTTCGTTGGGCACTTGTTTGACCGGCGTGGTCGGTGGCAACTCGTTGACGCTGCTGAAAATGGAAAACGGGTCCAGCCCCTGGCGGATCTGATTGAGCAGCGGTGCAAAGGGGGCCAGGTCCTGGGAAAACGTGGTGTCCGAGGTGTCTTGGGTGAACTGGCTGAAGTAATCCGCGCGGTCGGCGTAATTGACGAACTGGCTGAAAAAGCGCTGGTAGGCGGTGGGGTTGCCGTCTTCGGCCGGGGGCGTGTCGCGGGCGGTGAAGCGTTGTTTGAACAGGGGTTTGAGCTGGCCCAGGGTATAGCGCTTGAGGGGCGATTGCGGGTCGTTGGGGATGTACAGCAGCAATTGGCTGGTGTCGTGAAGCTGGCCGCTGAGCAGGAAGACCACCACGCCCGTCAGGCGATGTTTCGCCAGGCTCAGGTCGCGGAACCAGACGCGTTGGCCGTTCAGCGTCGGGCGGGTTTCGCCGGCGATCACCGAAAGCACCATGCGGTAGTCCGCGTCGTTGATGTCTTTTTTCAGCAGGGCCTGTTCGGCGGCGGTGCGCAGGGCAGCCCTGTGGGCGACGACGAAGTGTTTGCGCAGCACCGTCGCTGCGAGTGCGTCCTTGGGCTCCAGGAAGTCCTTGAGGTAGGCCTGGTACTTTGCGCCGATATCCAGCGAGCGACACAACCCGGTGAATTGCGCCACCGTCAGCGGGGTGGATACCGCGTCAAAGTCATCCCCGTTCTTGATTACGAACCCCGACGTTGGGTGAAAGGCGTCGGCTTCACATTCGTCCTCTTCGAAGTTGTGCAGGGCCGCTTGCAGCAGCGGCAGTTTCAATGCCTCGAACCAGCCGGCGGTGATGGACGCGATGCTGACGGTGATGGGTTTCCTGAGCCTGAGGAAGGTCTTGTCCACATCCAACTGAACCTTGAACCGATCGTTCAGCGCCTTGACCAGCAGGGGCCTGGCAAAGGTGTCGATGTCTTGCAGCGTGGACATCGCCTTGCCCAGCTTGCCTTGCGCGGTGAAGCTGGCGACGACGCTGTCTTCCAGCGTCTTGCGTTGCGCCGCCGAGGCCTGTTGATACCAGGCGGGCAGCGCGGCATCCGAGTGTTTGAGTGCGCTGCGGTATGACGAAGGCACGTCTGCCAGCCAGGCCGGTATGGCGTCTTTGAGGACGTCATGATGGCGGCTGTCAGTGACGGATGGAGACTCAGGCATGGTGTCGCTCCTGCAATGAATGAGGGAGTCGACAGCACATCATGCGCCCAGGCTCGGGCAGCGGTAGATAGGTAGGGCCGACGGCCGGCAGGCGCGACTTAGGATTGCGCGATTGTCAGATCACACGGTAGTCACCTCATGTCCGAGCCAACCTCCCCACCTGCACCCATTGAACAAGGCCAGCATTACGCTCTGATCAAACAGGCGATTGCGCCGTGCCTGAGCCAGGCGTCGCCCTCGCGTCGCCTGGCGCTCAAGCAAACCCCGGCACAGATTCCCGATTGGTATGCCGCCGCCTCTCAATCGCGCAAAGACCAACTCAAGGCGTTGCTGGACGCGCGTTGCACGTCGCTCAACGCGTTGGAAAAGTCCCTGGCGAAGCTGCAGTCGGTGACAGCCTTCGCCCAGCCGCTGCTGGAAGCGGCGCTCAGGCAGGCCGGTTTCGAACTGGACGTCAATCAAACCTGGTTGCGCCTCTACTATCCGGTCGAAGACGCCTTTGGCGTGGCGACCGGCGGGTTCAGGACCAAGACATTCTCGTTGTTGCAGGCGGCCTTGAACAACTTCGAGGCGCGGGAAGCCCGGGCCGGGTTTTTCAATGCGTCTTCCGGGTTCATCACCACGCCCGATGCCCGGGGACAATTCGAGCGGCATGCCACGACGCTGAAGATCGAGGTGTTCGCCCAGTTGTGCCGTGGCCTGGACCTGGGCGCGAAGTACCAGGCCCACCTCAAGTCCTTCCTGCAGCCCCAGGATGCGGTCGCCGAAGGCGTGCTGCGCGAGCGTTACTTGAAGCACCAGAAGGCGGCTTTCGAAGCGGCAGCCTGCCTGGCCCTGCTCAAGGGCGATATCGATGAAGGCGACCACGCCCTGTTGATGCGCGTGCTGGCCGGCGAGCCGCAGATCATGCTGGGTGACAAGCAGGTGTGGTACCGCGTGCCCTGCGTGATGAACCTGCGCCTGCAGGATTGCCTGGTGATCGACCCCTGCGTCAAATACCGCTACTCCACATGGGTGATCGTTTATATCCCGGACGACCCCGACCACCCGATCAAGCGCTACGTCTCCTACGACGCCTTCAGCAACGCCATGACCGACCGGCTCAAGGCTGGGCCGGGGAGGGCTGCTGATCGCTCTCAAGTCGCACCGGCCACGGACTACCAGCGCTTCATCAGCCAGTTCGTTGCCTACCAGCACCGGCCCTACTACTTTCGCAGGCTCACCGAGCTGGTGCTGGATGCGCCGCCGCAGCCCTTCGCCTTGCAATGGATACGCTCGGAGTGGGGCCAGTACATCACCGAGCTCTTCAGCCCACCGGCCATCACAGGGATTGCCTCGATCTTCGGCGACTCCCAGCCCCAGGGGCGCGTACCGATCAGCGCACCTGAATTCGATGTCAATGCGGTTTCGATCAAAGGGCTCTGGGAAGAAGTGGACCTGTGGCCCTATCGATACGAAAACCTGCGTACCCGGCTGTACGCCGATGCACGCGCCCAGGCCGTGAGCACCGCGGATGCCGACGAAGCCGGACGGTCTCGGCGCCTGGAGCACTATCTGAATATCGGTTTGTTTGGCGTGAACCTGCTGGGCATGGTGATCCCACCGCTGGGCGTGGCGATGTCATTGGTGACGGCCGGGCAGTTGTTGTACGAAGTGCTGGACGGTGCTATCGATTGGGCGCAGGGCGACCGTGAAGCCGGCTGGGCGCATATCACCGATGTCATTGAAAACCTGGCGCTGCTGGCGGTCGGTGCGACCGTCAGCCATCTCACCCTTTCGCCCTTTATCGAACAGCTCAAAGCCGTGCCATTGCCTGGCGGCAAGGTGCGGCTGTGGAAACCGGACCTGTCGGCCTATGAACATACGTTGCGGTTGCCACAAGGCTCGGTCGCGGATGGGCGCGGGCTCCATCGGGTCGGCGGCAAACAGGTGCTGGAACTGGAAGGCAAGCGCTATGCCGTGCAACAGGATGCCGAGACCGAGGGCTACTACATGGAGCATCCAACGCGCAGCGACGTCTACCAGCCCCGGCTGACCGCCAATGGCAGTGGGGCCTGGAATCATGAACTGGAACAGCCGTTGCGCTGGCGCGGGGCAACCCTGATGCGGCGCCTGGGGCCGGTGATGGACGGCTTCAGCGACGCCGAGCTGGAGCAGATCCGTCGGGTCAGCGGGGTTGAGGAAGACAGGCTGCGTCGTGTGCATGCCGAGGGCGAGCCCGTGCCGGCGATCCTGCTGGACACGGTGCGCCAGTTCCGGGCCTATCACGATGCGGTGGCGGTGGCCGAGGGGATCGGCCAGGGCAAGCTCTCCAGTGCCCTGTGCAGCTTCCCGGCCTTACTGGTCACTGAGTTGAGCGGATGGCCGGAGCATCTGGCGCTGGAAGCCTATTCGGACATTGAACCGCGCAGCGTGTCGGCCAAGTACGGTAATTCAAAAGCCATTGCGCGGGACACGCTGCGTCTCAGCCGCATGGCGTTGATGAGGGGGGAGTTGCCTGCGGCGGTCATCGGCTTTTTGAGCGAAGCACAAACCCACGCGTTACTGCCCGGCTACACCCCAAGGACCCCGGAACTACGCATTGGCGCCTTGCGCAAACGCCTGAAGGACTTTGCGGTGAACCAGCGCGCCCGGTTGATGCGCAGCCTATACGCCGAGCAGCAGCCCACTGCGCAGCCCGCCACCCAATTGATTACACGCCAGTTTCCACGCGTGCCGGCGCTGATGGCCGAGGAGCTATTGGTCGGCGCTACGCCGCAGGAATTGCGCACCCTCAACACTGACCAGCGCGTGCCGTTGCGCATTGCCGAGGCCGCACGCCAGGCGCAGCAGCAAATGCGCCTGGCCCACGCCTATGAAGGGCTATACCTGGAAGCGCTGGCGGACAAGGATACCGAGGTCCTGGCGCTCAACACGCTTCAGTCCCTGCCGGGGTGGAAGGACGACCTGCGCCTGGAGGTGCGCGACGCCGAGCTGGAAGGGGAGTTGCGGGCCAGCTTCGGCGCCGAAGACGCCTCTGAGCGCAAGGTGCTGGTGCGGGTCGGCGAGGGCCGCTATCAGGCGCGCAATATTCGTGATGAAACCCTGCACGAAACCGAAGACCTGTATGCGGCCCTGCAACATGCCCTGACCGATGCGCACCGTCGGGCCATCGGCTTGCCGAGCATCAAACAAGGTCCACAACTGAAGGCAAAAATCGTTGAAGGCGCGCTGCCACGGGATCAACTGCGGCCATTGCTCAAGATGCAGCAACGCCGCTACCGCTTTGCCGACCGCCCCTCGATGCGCCTGCCCGGCGGACGGCTGGGGTATCGATGGAGCAATCATGGCCAGGACACTGCCTGGGGGCGCATCGTCGAGGAGCGCGTGCGCAGCCTCTACCCCACGTTGACCAGCGAACAGGTGAGCGCGTTTGTCGATGGGTTGGGCGTGGAGCCGCCCGCGAAGCTCAAGGCCCTGGAGCTGGAATACAAAACCTTCGACAACGCGTTGCAGAACTGGCTGCGCGAGCACGTCCGGCAAGTGTCCGCAGAGGCTCGCCGCTCTGGCGCGTTCCTGCACCAGCGGCGTGCGCGCCTGAGGATCGTCAGGGCCTTGCGCGAAGCATGGCGTCGCACCGGAAGCGAGGACCTGGATATCAGCGGGTATTCCCATGGCCAGGTCATTGACCTGTCTGGAGAGGACCTGTTCGACCAATTGGAAGAACTGCCCCTGCTGACCGTCAACTTCGATCACGTCTCGGCCCTTGAACTCTCGGGCGCCGGCATCGAGACCGATCCCACCCCGTTCCTGCGTCATTTCAAGCGCCTGCGTCGTCTCGGCCTGGAGAACAACGAGCTGACGGTGCTGCCTGAGGCAATCGGGCAGATGTTGCGTTTGACTGCGTTGGACTTGTCCGAAAACCAGATCGTCCTGGACATCGACGCTGTCAATCGCCTGAAAGGGCTGACGCAACTGAACTACCTGGGACTGGAGAGTAACCCGCTTCACCTGGCCCCCGACATCGGCCGCATGCCGGACTTGAGCATGCTGCTGCTCGGCGATACCGGGCTCGGCACTTGGCCGCCTGGCCTGTTCGATCAGCCTCGTGCACGTTCTTTTGTACTGGACCTGAGTGCCAATCGGCTGGACAGCGTGCCGCAGGTCGAACCGGGGTCAAGCCAGGCGAATACCGTGGCGCGTACGCGGATCAACGCGGAACCACGGTACATCTCCGCACAGAACCTGGACGTGATCAGGGGCTATCGGCAATCGGTAGGGCTGGAGCCTGATCGACCCTATCCGCCCAGGGGTGTGCTTGACAGCATTCATTGGCGCACGGGCTTGAGCGATGAGCAGTGGGTCGCCAAGCAGCACCTGTGGGACAGCCTTGAGCACGAGCACGGGTCCGAGCCTTTTTTTAGCGAGTTGCGCAAACTGTCCGAGTCCGCAGACACCCTTGAGGAGGACGCCGCCAAAGCCGACCTGACGCGCAAAGTGTGGACCATGATCGAGTCTGCAGCTGCGCACCGGGCTCTGCGTGACAAGCTGTTCATTATGGCCGCGGCGCCCACCACCTGTGTGGATGCCGGCGCGCAACTGTTCAATGCCATGGGCATTGAAGTGCTGGTGGCCCAAGCCTACGAACTGGTGGCCGAGGACCTGGTGGAACGCCAATTGCTGGAGCTGGCGCGCGGCAAGTCGCGCTTGGACGAGTTGGGCCGGATCGCCCGCGGCAGGGTCAGTGAACTGGTGGCTCAGGGGCGCAAATTCCCCGAGTACGATGCCGAGGGGCTGCGCGTCACGCATCGTGATGCGCAAGGCAACGTGATGCGGGACATCGACGAGGTGGAGATCTACCTGATTTACGCCACCGAGTTGGCTTCCGAGGACAAACTGGACTTGCCTTGGCAATCGGCGCGCATGATGTTCGAGGAGCCGGATGTGACCCCTGCCATGATCGAGCAGGCACGCGTGCGAGTACTGGCCCTGGAAGAGGGCGACCTGTTGCGCAAGTCGATTGGTGAGCAGCCGTTTTGGCTGGGCTTTCTCAAGCAGTCCAATCCCGGGCCGTTCCAGGCGCTGCAGGCCGAGGCCGAGGCGGCCTTCGATCGGTACGCCACCTCGGACCCGGCACGGTTCGAGGCTGAAATGGCGAACCTGGCGACGCAAGACAATGCCCTGGTCGCCAAGCTGACCGGCCAGGCCCTGGACCGTGCGCGGTTGCCGCTCATTGGCGCGCCGCTCGTGGCCTAGAACAGGAAATAGCGCTGCGCCATCGGCAGCACATCCGCCGGTTCGCACCACAGCAACACGCCGTCGGCCTTGACCTGGTAGGTCTGTGGGTCGACCTCGATGTGGGGCAGGTAGTCGTTGTGGATCAGGTCGGTTTTTTGCACGTCGCGACAGCCCTTGACCACGGCGATCTGCTTTTTCAAACCCAGGGCTTCGGGTACGCCGGCGTCCTGCGCGGCCTGGCTGATAAAGGTCAGGCTGGTGGCGTGCAGGCTGCTGCCGAAGCTGGCGAACATCGGGCGGTAGTGCACCGGTTGCGGGGTCGGTATCGAGGCGTTGGCGTCGCCCATCAGGCTGGCGGCAATTGCCCCGCCCTTGAGGATCAGCGTCGGCTTGACCCCGAAGAACGCCGGACGCCACAGCACCAGGTCGGCCCATTTGCCAACCTCGATGGAGCCGACGATATGGCTGACGCCGTGGGTGATCGCCGGGTTGATGGTGTATTTGGCGATGTAGCGTTTGACGCGGAAGTTGTCGTTGCCCGCACCATCGCCAGGCAGGGCGCCGCGCTGTTTTTTCATCTTGTCGGCGGTCTGCCAGGTGCGCGTGATCACCTCGCCGACGCGGCCCATGGCCTGGCTGTCGGAGCTGATCATGGAGAACGCACCCAGGTCATGCAGGATGTCTTCGGCGGCGATGGTTTCACGGCGGATGCGGCTTTCGGCGAACGCCACGTCTTCGGCGATGCTCGGGTCCAGGTGATGGCAGACCATCAACATGTCCAGGTGTTCGTCGATGGTATTGCGGGTGAACGGTCGCGTTGGGTTGGTGGAACTGGGCAGCACGTTGGCAAAACCACAGGCCTTGATGATGTCCGGCGCATGGCCGCCACCGGCGCCTTCGGTGTGGTAAGTGTGAATGGTGCGGCCCTTGAACGCTGCAAGGGTGGCCTCGACGAAGCCGGATTCGTTGAGGGTGTCGCTGTGGATCGCCACCTGCACGTCGTACTCGTCGGCCACGCTCAGGCAGTTGTCGATACTGGCGGGGGTAGTGCCCCAGTCTTCGTGCAACTTCAAGCCGATGGCGCCGGCCTTGACCTGCTCGATCAAGGGTTCCGGCAGGCTGGCGTTGCCCTTGCCGGTGAAGCCGATGTTCATCGGGAACGAATCGCTGGCTTGCAGCATGCGCGCCAGATGCCACGGGCCTGAGGTGCAGGTGGTGGCGTTGGTGCCGGTGGCCGGTCCCGTGCCGCCGCCGATCATGCTGGTGACGCCGCTGTTCAGCGCCTCTTCGATTTGCTGCGGGCAAATGAAGTGAATATGCGTGTCGATGCCACCGGCGGTGAGGACCATGCCTTCACCGGCGATCACTTCGGTGCTGGCGCCAATGGCCATGGTCACGCCGGGCTGGATATCCGGGTTGCCGGCCTTGCCGATGGCGTGGATGCGGCCGTTCTTCAAGCCGACGTCGGCCTTGACGATGCCCCAGTGGTCGATGATCAGGGCGTTGGTGATCAGCGTGTCGACCACTTCATGGGCGAGCAACTGGCTCTGGCCCTGGCCATCGCGGATGACCTTGCCGCCACCGAATTTCACTTCTTCGCCGTAGACGGTGAAGTCCTGTTCGACTTCGATGAACAGCTCGGTGTCGGCCAGGCGGACCTTGTCACCGACGGTGGGGCCGTACATGTCGGCGTAGGCTTGGCGGCTGATTTTCATGTGGTTGCCCTGAAGATATGTGTTGAATGTGAGATCGCTATCGGGGGCAAGCCCCCTCCCACCTTGATGTGTGAACGCGGTCAAAATGTGGGAGGGGGCTTGCCCCCGATAAGGCCCTAAAGATCACCCATGATCCGACCTGCAAACCCGAATACCCGCCTGCCACCACTCAAATCCACCAACTCGACCTCGCGACTCTGCCCCGGCTCGAACCGCACCGCCGTACCCGCCGGAATATTCAGGCGCATGCCACGGCTCGCCGCACGATCGAATGTCAGCGCGTCATTGGTCTCGAAAAAATGGTAATGCGAGCCCACCTGGATCGGTCGGTCACCGCTGTTGGCCACGCTGAGGGTGACGGTGCGCCGGCCGACGTTGAGTTCGATGTCGCCAGGCTGGATCCGGTATTCGCCAGGAATCATGCAGGTTGCCCCAGTGTCTTGAAGTAGATGGCGGTCGGGCTGTAGCGCCCGTCCGGGCTTTGGCAGTAGTCGGGCAGTTCGCCGATCTTGGTGTAGCGCAGCGACTGGTAGAAGGCTTCGGCCGGGGAGCCGGCTTCGGTGTCCAGGTACAGCAGGCCGCGCTTGTGCTGGCGTGCGGCGAGCTCCAGGGTGTGCATCAGTTGCTGGCCCAACCCATGGCGCCGTGCATTGCTGTGTACCAGCAGCTTTTGCACTTCGGCGCGGTTGAGGCCGTTGGCTTTCTGGCACAGCGCCAATTGCACACTGGCGATCACCTGCTCGTCGCGCACCACCACCCACAGCAGCAGGCTGGCGTCTTCGATGCTCGCCTGCACTGTGCCCAGATAAGCCCGCGCCTGGGCCTCATCGAAGTCCGCCATGAAGCCGACCGAAGCGCCATGCCTGACCGCGTCCAGCAACAGCTCGATCAAGCCCAGGCGGTAATGGGCAAAACTTTCAGCATTGACTCGACGCAGCTGCGCGGCGTTCATCGATCTCACTCCTTGGGCGGTTCGGCGCCCGGGTTCAAGGCCAGTTGCATGAAGGTCAGGTCCAGCCAGCGGCCGAACTTGATACCCACCTGCGGCATTTGCCCGGTGGTGACGAAGCCCAGGCGCTCATGCAGGTGGACCGAGGCCTGGTTGCCGCTTTCGATGGCGGCGACCATCACGTGTTTGCCGCACTCACGCGCACGTTCGATCAACGCTTGCATCAGCCGTGGGCCGAGGCCTTTGCCGCGCTGGTCGTTACGCACGTACACCGAGTGCTCGACGCTGTAGCGGAAACCTTCGAAGGGACGCCAGTCGCCGAACGATGCATACCCGGTGACTTCATCGTTTTCCACCGAGACCAGGATCGGATAACCCTGGGCATGCCGCGCACTGAACCAGGCCTGGCGGTTGCCCAGGTCCACCGGTTGTTCGTTCCAGATCGCCGTGGTGTTCAGCACCGCATCGTTGTAGATGTCGCGGATCGCCGGCAGGTCGTTTTGGGTTGCATCACGAATCATGACCAGGCCTCACGCGATGGGTTGGTGAACGGTGACCAGTTTGGTGCCGTCGGGAAAAGTGGCTTCCACCTGGATGTCCGGGATCATTTCCGGGATGCCTTCCATCACCTGTTCGCGGCTGAGCAGGGTGGTGCCGTAATGCATCAGGTCGGCCACGGTGCGGCCGTCACGGGCGCCTTCCATCAGTGCGGCGGAGATATAGGCGATGGTTTCCGGGTAGTTGAGCTTCACCCCGCGCGCCAGCCGGCGTTCGGCCACCAGGCCTGCGGTGAAGATCAGCAGTTTGTCTTTTTCCCGTGGGGTCAGGTCCATGGTTCAGGTGCTCCAGATTCGTGGTGAAACGGCTTCCCGGCCCAGCACCGCCGGGCGCAACAGGCGCCATAAATCGATCAGCCATGCGCGCGCCAGCAGCGCTTCACTGGCCAGGCAGCGGGCGACCAGCAAGCCCGGCAATTGGGTCAGGTCGCCGCGCACGGCGTGGGGCAGGGCGCGGCAGGTTTCCAGCAGTTCGGGTTCGATATCGCCGGTGAGCAGCAACGTCGCGAACACTGGCTGGCCGTCCAGCCCGATGGGCGACTCCAGCAAGCCGTCGGCGCCCACAATGCGCTGGCGTTCATGCCAGAGCAACTGGCCGTCGCGGCGGATATCCAGCTGTGATTGAAAATGCCCCAGAGCAAAGCGTTCACCGCTGGCCGGTCGACCCAGGGCAACCACGTCCCAGTAAAACAGACGGGCATCGCCCTGCAGGTCGATGCGCGTGGTGAGTTCGGCCTGGGCCGCGCTGAACACGATGGTTTCCTGGGGCAGCCACTCCAGCGTGGCACCGGCCTCAACGCTCAATTCGAGTTGCTGGAACGCAGGGCCTTTGGCGCGGTACCACTTGGCGGCGCCGGGGCTGGTCAGTTGGGCCCAGGCCCCTTCGGCGACATGGGCGCGGATGTCCAGACGATCGCCACCGGCAATTCCGCCGGGCGGGTGCACGATGATGTGCTGGCACACCTCGGGTCCTTCGGCGTACAGATGCTTTTGCACCCGCAGCGGGCCCAGGTGGCGGCGCATCACCGGGCGCGTGGTGTCAGCGAAACGCGCGTAGCCGAGTTCCAGCTCGGCATGCCAGCTGGGGGTGAACACGGCGGTGGGTGCGGGCAGGTTCATGGTGAGTGCTTGAGGTCTTTTTTGAACAGCTTTTCCTCAGGTGTAGCAAAGGACGTGCCGGGGTGAAACACGGATTAGAGGTCGGTCCTGATGGAGGTGTGCACTGTTGTGGTGCTGTGCCGTCTTGAGCGATTTATTCAATGCGCTGTTGTGGTGCGCTCGGCCAGATATAGTTAGGCCCCTTCAGGGAGGGCGGGAGCGTTAGATGGGCGTTTCTTCCTCGACCCTTCCCGAAGGTGCTGCACGATGGACATCCATGACATGCCACAACCCGATGGTGTTCGGCAAAACCCCGTCTCAGATGGGCAACTGCCTGCCCTCAGCCCACCCTTTATCAGCGCCGATGATGCGGCGTATTGGGCCCATACCCAAATAGGCAGCAAGCGCGAACGCGAGTACGGCGGTGCGATTCTCAAGCACGCAGGCCAGTATTTCGCGACAGTGCCCAAGCAGGGTGCGACCAAGCAAATAGCGCTCGATAGCGTGATCCCGATCAAGGATGGCAAGCCGATCTTGCCGGCGGATTACACCTGCTCCGGGTTTTACCACTCCCATCCTGATACCGATGATGACTTTCCCTCAAGGATGTTCCCGGCCAGGCAGCGTTCAATTCTGCGCGGCTTGTTTTCTTACCCCGACATGCAGGTCATTTTTCGCTTGAGCGGCCATGTACCGGCGCATTATCTGTCGGGGCCAGATGGCACTTTGTTGAAATTTGTCGTGCGAACCCAGGCAAAGTTGCAGGCGTTTCTGACCCGGCTGGACCCCGCCATCCACCCTGAGATCGACTTTTTCACGGACTATGTGCCGGAGGTGGCCGAGGCCGGCGCGCTGTGGGTACTGGTGCCCAACGCTGCCTGGGGCGGTGTGCGCGGGCGGGTCAGCAAGGACTGGGTGCTCAAGGAGTGGGTGAAGAACACGCCCTTGAAGGGCGGCGAGCGGATGCAACCGTTCTCTTCCGCTGTCTTTGCATTCTCACAACTGTCAGCGCTGATTGCCTTTACGGACGAGGCGTTTGACCAGCCACTCTGGGGGTATCTGCTCAAGGCCGCAGGCCGCGATGAATACGTCTATGTGCCTGGCGAGGGTACCTTGGATGAATGGGGGCCGCCGCACACCCTATTCCCGCGTGACGCCAACGGTCAGACGCAACTGCCGCCAGGCTTTCTGATCGAGGGCGTCTTGATGCACCTGGTCGATAAAACCAGGCCACCTTTTTTACCCGCGCACCTGGCGAGCCTGATCGAGGTGTTGGCGGACGCTCCCGCTCTCTTTGACCCCCTGCGCCCGCCGACCCTGTCGCAGCGGCTCCCCGATGGCGGCTTGAACAGTTACAGGCTCTCGGGCACGGATGCCGAGTCGTCGTTGCTGGGCAAGGGCGGGGCGATCGCACAACGGCAGATCGAGACCGGCGCGCTCACGGTGTTCCGTTACCTTGACCGGTTGGCTAGCATGGGCGAGATGGCGGTCTTGAAGGCGGGGGTGATTTGGCCACGCATTGGAAAAATACAGCCGTGGTTTGAAGAGTTACGGCCCCACTTCAGCCCGGATTTTCTCAGGCCCAATGACGCTGCCCGCTACCTCTGTGAGCAAGTATTGCGGCGTGATATCTCTCATTTTGGCTACATCCTGCAGCGCAATGACGGTAAGTTCGTGGCAACCGGACTGATCGCCGATATCAACCGGCTGGTGGGTATGGGGATGTCGAAAGGTAGCGTTCTCGACGTCCTGACGTTGCCGGCAGATTATCGCTATTACGGTTTTTTCGTTGCCGTTGGCAGCAACCCGGAAGAACTGAAACGGATGCTGGCCTCCCATCCGGACGTTGAAGGAAGGCGCTCGCTGGATGAGCGTCTGCTGTTGACGCTGACGATTCCCTATCGGAATTATGTCGCCAGCCTGACGGCGGATGGTCAGCCCATTCCTTGCCTTTACTATTCGGGTACGGCGGGTTCACTGGTCAAGTATGTGAGCAGCGGCAGCCCACAAGAGCGCGAGTTTCATACGGCGCTGACAGCGATCATCGACACCGGTATCTTCAAGCCCCGCATGGATGGTTTCCGTGGCACGCCCCTGCAAGTCGTCAGCAAGATGGCAAGCCTGGGTGAGTTCCATGTCATCGAGACGAACGCGGTCTTCGGCAACTCCCGTGGCAGGCTGCCTGTGACATGGAACGCATTTGAGTCGTTTGTCTCCGTGTCTCCTGTCGAACCGCCGTACAACTGGATCGTACCTTTCCCGGAACTGGCCGCTGAAGTGGCGCACGGGCAGTTCGGCCTCAAGCCGCAGCTGCGACAAGTCGCGTTTATTTTGAAAGCTACCGGAGCCCAAGCGTACTTCTCGACGCAGCCTGCGCCCATCGGCAGCCGGATGTTTTCACCGTCATCGGTTTTTACCCAGGATGCCAACGGTGATCCGCTGATACCCGAGGGGTATGAGGTCCACGGAATTTGCTACCAGTCGCTGCCCGGTACTGGGATGAAAACCCTTCAACACTGGTTGTACGAAAGCTTTGTCGCGCCCCAGGACCTGGCGGCTGCAATCGCCCAGGCCCGAGAGTCGAACCGGGCGCTGCGTGCGCTGTACTTGAGCACGCGGGACGGCGCGCAATTGCAATACCGCTTCAGCGGGACGGGGTTGGAGAGCCAGTTGTATGGCGTCACACCTACCGGGGAGGTCAACGATAATGGCCATCAGGCGAGTTTGCGCTCCGGAGCCGTGACGCCTACGGAGTATGTACTGCGGGTGGCGGCGGCGGGCGAGTTGTCGGTGTTGGTGGCCGGCAAGCTGTGGGACATCCAGGGCCGCGTGGAACCAACCTGGCGGCCCTTTGCGCGCTACCGCATGCCGGAGTTCAGTGCGCCGTTTCTGCAGGCCGATGATGCCGCACGGTTTGCCCATGAACAGGTGGGTGCCGATCGTTATGCTGAATACTGCGGTTGCATCCTCAAGACACCCGACCAGCGTTTTGTCGCCACGCTGCCGGTGGCCTGTCTGGAGGCACAGCGGTTTGCCATCGGCACGGTGTTTCCGGCGGACCACAACGGTGTGTTGCTGGTCCCCGAGCCTTACGTGCTCTACGGGCAATACGCGTCATGCCGGTCGGTTACCCGGCTGGACAAGACCCGCATGCAGCGCAACGGCTGGTCACGGGAGGAGGCCAGTGTCGATTGGCAACTGTTCAGCGATGCCGATCTGCGCAACCTCATCGGCAACCGGCACTGGGTCTCCACCGGCTACCTCTCCTGCGATGAGGACGGCCTGATTGCCTTTGACCTTACGGGCGCCAAGGCCCAATTGGATGAATTGAACCCGGACACCTCCTCGGCGCCCCGCGAACCGCAGGCCCGGGTGCGGCACTTGTCGGCCAGCGGCTTGCGCATTGTGCTCGGCAGTCCGTTGTGGGGATTGCCTGGCAGTGTCTCGCCAACCTGGCGTGCCTATGCGCCGGCGGCGACATTTGAAAAACCGCAGCAGGTGGCGTTTGGCGCAGTGTTTTCCACTGCCAGGGAAGCGGTTGCAGACGCTCACAAGCGATTGCGCCGGGGCTATTACGCGGCCCAGACGGGTTTTGCTTTTTTGCTCAAGCACGCGCAAAAGGACCAGTACGTGCTGAGCCAGCTTGTCCCTGCGGATGGCGCCAATCCGTTGTTCAACCTGGCGAGTCTGTTTGGTAACCGCGATGACGGTGCGTTCATTTTTCCGCAGGCATTTGAATTGCACGGGTTGTATTACGCGCGCCTGTGGATGCCCGACAACCTGCAGAATCCGCAGCGTTGGCTGGCTCGGCACTTCCTGTCTTCGGCCGACCTGTACAGCGCCTTCCTGTCCGCCCGGCGTTGGCGTGATACGGGTAGCAGCGTGACCTTACCCGTGTTTATTTCAACCCTGGACAACGCCGTGCTCGAGTACCAGACGGCTGTCTCGACGCCGTTGTTCGACCCGGAAAAACAGGCGTCCGGCACCTTTGAAGACGTGCATACCCAACTGAGCGGAGGCCAGCTATCACCCCAGGCATTTGTTAGAAAAGTCATCGGCACGAGCTGGCTCGGTGTGCTGGTGCCCAGTGAATGCTGGGACGAGGAGAGCAGCAGGCTGGGCGCCGACTGGCTGCCTTATGCCGACTTCAGTCGCAGGGCGTTGAGCCCGGCGTTCTTTCACCAGGCGGATGCGCTGCGCTACGCCCACCAGCGCCTGGGCAATCGCCGCGACAGGGTGTACGGCGGCTTGCTGCTCAAGCGCGTCGACGGCCTGTTTGTCGCCACCGAGCCGCTGCCCGTCGCGACAGAGAACTTCGATCCCAAATGGATCCTGCCGGATGAAGACGTGCGTACGGACTGGTTGGCCCCAGGCATGACGCTGGTGGCGCGCTACCGTTCGCGGCGGGACGTACTGCCCAGCTTGGTGCTGGACGAGGACGGCGAGGCGGTCTATCGAGCGATGTTGTCCACCGATGTGCTGGGCACGGCGCTCACGTGCCAGCACCTGTGGAGCCATGAGTACCTGTTCGGGCTGGATGGCTCGGTGATCGGTTTCAGTTGCAAGAGCGCAACGGACGCGACCCAGCAAGGCCCGCTTTCCAACGACCTTGAAGCGCTCCGGCAAGCGCTGGCACCGGCTGAGCAAACGCCTCACGACCCGCTGAGCAACGCGCTCGAGAAGCAGATGCGCGACGGTAGCCTCACGCCTGTGGCGTTCGTCAATCGGCTGCTCAAGGTCGCCTCGATGACCGTGGTGCAAGGCAGTGCGCTATGGGGCAATGCTCAGGTGCTGGGCAGCGGATGGCTGCCTGCGCGTGGTTTTACCGCGCCTGACCGGTTCATCCATGCCACGGCCGATCGCGCCTTGGGGCCGGTGTTCAGTCATATCGATGACGCCGCGCGCAACGCCCATGAAAGCGCCGGAGAGCGAGACCGGCTGACCTACGGTTTTATCTTCAAGTTGGCCAATGGTCACTGGATGGCCAGCCTACCGGTGGACGGTGAAGACCGACGTTTCCCCTACGACAGGGTGTTGCTGGGCGGGCGTTTGCCGGTGGGCTGTACGGTTGCGGCGCTCTATCTGTGCGCCCCGGCTCGTCAGCCGCAAGAGTTGCGCGCATCAGCGGTCTATCACGCCTTCATCCCGCCGAGTCTGTTGCGTGCAGCGTTGGCGGTGGTGCGTACGAAAACAAATGCCGGGGCTGCGCCTTATCTGCCGTTGTACCTGTCCTGCGCCGACAGCGCCCTGCTCAAATACCGTGCCTCACGCCTGGACAGTAACTGGGACGAAGAGCCGCAGTTGCAGGCCTATATCCGCACGTTGAATGGGAACTTCAACCCTCACGACTACATTCGCCAGGTCGCTCGTGCCGGGCAGCTCGAGGTGCTGGTGACGGGGGCGGTCTGGGCCGGCCAAGCGCCGGTGTCACAGTCCTGGCGTGAACGTGCGCCAGCTGCGGTCGCCGCAGACCCGGATGCGCGGGTGGTGCTCGGGCCGCTGTTTTCTCATCCGGATGATGCCGCGCGGTATATGTGGCGCCGCTCACCGGCTGTTCCAGGCAAGGCGAGCATGGGGGCTGTCCTGAAAAATGCAGCGGGCAACAGCTATCTCGCCAGTGAGCCGGTGGACGACAGCGGGCCGAGTGTCCACGTGGGGCTACGTATGAATACGAGTGCTTATCGACGCCTGTTCGGCTGGGTGATGAACCTGGATGAACGCACTCAACCGCGTCCCAAATACCCTGCGGGTTACCGCGTCATGGGCGTACAGCAACTGCACAAGTGGGAGGCCAATCCGGAGCGGCTGGCTGACCGACATGAACAAGCTATCGCCGAAAACTTTATCTCGCAGAAGGAGTTCAGGTTTGTGGTCGACATGTTAAGGCAGGATAAAGTGGCTGGCGCCCGCTACTACTTCACTCCCAGAAATGGCGCCCTGTTGGTCTACGCGCCCAGTTTCGAGCGCGTCGAGCACGACCTGCTGCTGTCTGGCTGGATCGACCCCGAATCGGACAAACCCCGGCTCAAGACCAGCGAAGCCCTCACGGTCTTGTTCAATTCCGGTCGGTTGCATGTGTTGGAGCCCGACCGTTTCTGGCAACCCAAGGGGCATGTCGCATCGCGTTTTCTGATGGAGTTGCGCAAAGCGCAGCAGACTCGACTCAGATCGTGACGAGGCCACGCACACCCTCGCTTTCCATGTGCTCGCCACGGCCCTGCTGCACGATTTCGCCCCGGGACATCACCAGGTACTGGTCGGCCAGTTCGGCGGCGAAATCGTAGAACTGCTCCACCAGCAGGATCGCCATGTCGCCGCGTGCGGCGAGCTTCTGGATCACCGCGCCGATTTCCTTGATCACCGAGGGCTGGATGCCTTCGGTGGGCTCGTCGAGGATCAGCAGGCGCGGGCGGCTGGCCAAGGCCCGGCCGATGGCAAGTTGTTGCTGCTGGCCGCCGGACAGGTCGCCGCCGCGTCGGTGTTTCATTTGCAGCAACACCGGGAACAACTCGTAGATGAAGGCCGGGACTTCCTTGGCCTCCTTCGCGCCAAAGCGTGACAGCCCCATCAACAGGTTTTCTTCCACGGTCAGCCGGCCGAAGATTTCTCGGCCCTGGGGCACGTACGCGATGCCGGCATGCACCCGCTGGTGCGGCTTGAACGCGGTGATGGCCTGGCCTTCCCAGGTCACCGCGCCTTCCTTGGCCGGCAACAGGCCCATCAGGCACTTGAGCAAGGTGGTCTTGCCCACGCCATTGCGCCCGAGCAGGCAGGTGACTTCGCCGATCTTCACGTCAAAGGACAGCCCGCGCAGGATGTGGCTACCGCCGTAGTATTGGTGCAGCTTGTCGACTTGCAGCATTCTCAAACCTCCTTAGATCCCACATAAAGCAAGCCAGTGTCCTGGTCAGCGACCGAGGTAAACCTCGATCACCCGCTCGTTTTCCTGCACCTGCTCCAGCGACCCTTCGGCCAGCACGCTGCCCTGGTGCAGCACGGTCACGTGGTCGGCAATCGAGCCGACAAACCCCATGTCGTGCTCCACCACCATCAGCGAATGCTTGCCCGCCAGGCGCTTGAACAGTTCGGCGGTGAACTCGGTCTCGGCGTCGGTCATCCCCGCCACCGGTTCGTCCAGCAGCAACAATTGCGGGTCCTGCATCAGCAGCATGCCGATTTCCAGGAACTGCTTCTGGCCGTGGGACAGCAACCCGGCCTGGCGCGGTGCGGAGGCGGTCAGGCGGATGGTGTCGAGCACTTCATCGATACGGTCTTTCTGTTCGCCACTCAGGCGTGCGCGCAGGCTGGCCCACACCGATTTGTCGGTCTTCTGCGCCAGTTCCAGGTTTTCGAACACGCTGAGGGCTTCGAACACCGTGGGCTTCTGGAACTTGCGGCCGATGCCGGCCTGGGCGATCTGCACTTCGCTCATGCCGGTCAGGTCGAGGTTTTCGCCAAACCAGGCGGTGCCGTGGCTGGGGCGGGTCTTGCCGGTGATCACGTCCATCAGCGTGGTCTTGCCCGCGCCGTTGGGGCCGATGATGCAGCGCAGTTCGCCGACGCCGATGTACAGGTTCAGGTCGTTGAGGGCCTTGAAGCCATCAAAGCTCACGCTGATGTCTTCCAGGGTCAGGATGGTGCCGTGGCGGGTGTTCAGGCCCTTGCCGGCCGCCTGGCCAAGGCCGATGGCATCGCGGCCGCTGCCCGCATCGAAAATGGGTTCCAGCATGACGTTCCTCATTTCTTCAACAGGCCGATAACGCCCTTGGGCAGGTACAGGGTGACGAGGATGAACAGCGCCCCGAGGAAGAACAGCCAGTATTCCGGGAAGGCCACGGTGAACCAGCTCTTCATGCCGTTGACCACGCCGGCGCCGAGCAACGGGCCGATCAGCGTGCCGCGCCCGCCCAGGGCCACCCACACGGCGGCTTCGATGGAGTTGGTCGGCGACATTTCGCTGGGGTTGATAATGCCCACCTGCGGCACATACAACGCCCCGGCCAAACCACACAACACCGCGCTCAACACCCACACGAACAGCTTGAAACCACGCGGGTCGTAGCCACAGAACATCAGGCGGTTCTCGGCGTCGCGCAGCGCAGTCAGTACCCGGCCGAACTTGCTCTGCGCCAGGCGCCAGCCGATGTACAGGCTTGCCACCAGCAAGGCGACGGTGGCGACAAACAGCACCGCCCGCGTGCCCGGCTCGGTAATGCCAAACCCGAGGATGCTGCGGAAGTTGGTGAAGCCGTTGTTGCCGCCAAAGCCGGTCTCGTTGCGGAAAAACAGCAGCATGCCGGCAAACGTCAGGGCCTGGGTCATGATCGAGAAATACACGCCCTTGATCCGCGAACGGAAGGCGAAGAAGCCGAACACCAGCGCCAGCAACCCCGGCGCGAGCACCACCAGGCACAAGGCCCAGAGGAAATGCTCAGTGCCCACCCAGTACCACGGCAGTTCGGTCCACGACAGGAAGGTCATGAACGCCGGTAACTCATCGCCGGAGGCCTGGCGCATCAGGTACATGCCCATGGCATAACCGCCCAGCGCAAAGAACAGGCCGTGGCCCAGGGACAGCATGCCCGCGTAGCCCCACACCAGGTCGAGGGCGAGGGCGACGATGGCGTAGCAGAGGATCTTGCCGACCAGGGTCAAGGTGTAGGCCGAGATGTGAAAGAGATTGTCCGGCGGCAACAGTGACAGCAACGGCAGCGCGAGCAGTACCGCGAGGATCACCACGCCGAGGGCAATCGTCAGCTTGGGGCCGGCCTTTTGCGTGGCCGTGAGCATCAATGGCTGGTTCATCAGTCGATCACCCGTCCTTTCAGTGCGAAGAGTCCCTGCGGGCGTTTCTGGATAAACAGAATGATCAGCGCGAGGATCAGGATCTTGCCGAGCACGGCACCGATCTGCGGTTCCAGGATTTTATTGGCGATGCCCAGGCCGAACGCCGCCGTGACGCTGCCGGCCAACTGGCCGACACCGCCGAGCACCACCACCAGGAACGAGTCGATGATGTAGCTCTGGCCCAGGTCCGGGCCGACGTTGCCGATCTGGCTCAAGGCGACGCCGCCCAGGCCTGCAATGCCCGAGCCCAGGCCAAACGCGAGCATGTCCACGCGCCCGGTGGGTACGCCGCAGCAGGCGGCCATGTTGCGGTTCTGGGTCACGGCGCGCACGTTGAGACCCAGGCGGGTCTTGTTCAGCAGCAGCCAGGTCAGCAGCACCACGCACAGCGCGAAGGCGATGATCACGATGCGGTTGTACGGCAGCACCAGGTTAGGCAGCACCTGGATCCCGCCGGACAGCCACGCCGGGTTGGACACCTCGACGTTCTGCGCGCCGAACACCAGGCGCACCAGCTGGATCAGCATCAGGCTGATGCCCCAGGTGGCCAGCAGGGTTTCCAGGGGGCGGCCGTAGAGGTGACGGATCACCGTGCGCTCCAGGGCCATGCCGATGGCGGCGGTGACGAAAAACGCCACCGGCAGCGCGACCAGCGGGTAAAACTCGATGGCCGCCGGTACGTAGCGCTGCATCAGCAGTTGCACCACGTAGGTGGAGTAGGCACCGAGCATCAGCATCTCGCCGTGGGCCATGTTGATCACGCCGAGCAGACCGAAGGTGATCGCCAGGCCCAGGGCCGCGAGCAACAGGATCGAACCCAGGGACATGCCGCTGAAGGCTTGCCCGAGCAGCTCGCCGATCATCAGTTTGCGCTTGACCTGGGCCAGGCTGGTTTCGGCGGCGGTGTGCACGGCGGCATCGCTTTCGACGCCCGGTGCAAGCAGGGCTTCCAGGCGCGTACGGGCCAGCGGGTCGCCGGTATTGCCCAGCAAACGCACGGCATTCAGGCGAATGGCCGGGTCGGTGTCGACCAGTTGCAGGTTGGCCAGGGCCAGGCTGAGGGCGCTGTGAACTTGCTCATTGGTTTCGGTGGCGACCTGTTGGTCGAGGAATTTCAACTGCGCGGGTTGTGCGCTTTTCTGCAAGGTCTTCGCGGCCGCCAGACGCACCTTGGGGTCGGCGGCGAGCAGTTGCTGGCTGGCCTGCACGTTATCGATCAGACCGCGCAGGCGGTTGTTCAGGCGCACGGTTTTGGTCTCACCGTTGACGGTGAGTTGACCTTGTTGCAGGGCGTCCACCAACTCGATGCGCGCCGGGTCAGGCTGGGCGGCCCAGTCCTGGAGCAGCTTGGCTTGTTGCGTCGGGTTGGCGGCCAGGAAGTCTTCGGCGTCGCTGGCGTGTGCGGCCAAAGGCAGCAACAGCAGGGCCGTGAGGATGAAACGGTACAGGGCAGTAGGCATAACAAAATGTCCTGATCATGCGCGGACAAGCTTGATGTGGGAGGGGGCTTGCCCCCGATGGCGGTGGGTCAGTCAGCCCATGCAGAGCCTGACACTCAGCTATCGGGGGCAAGTCCCCTCCCACATTTTTATCTGCGCTTGGGGCTTAGTTACTTTTCACCGCATAGTCCGGCTTCTTGTCATTGCCAGGAATGTACGGGCTCCACGGTTGTGCGCGGATCGGTTCCTGGGTCTGCCACACCACCGAGAACTGCCCATCGGCCTGGATCTCGCCGATCATCACCGGCTTGTGCAGGTGGTGGTTGGTCTTGTCCATGGTCAGAGTGAAGCCCGACGGCGCGGCGAAGGTCTGGCCGGCCAGGGCTTCGCGTACTTTGTCGACATCGGTGGACTTGGCTTTCTCGGCCGCCTGCGCCCACATGTGGATGCCCACGTAGGTGGCTTCCATCGGGTCGTTGGTCACGGCTTTGTCCGCGCCCGGCAGGTTGTGTTGCTTGGCGTAGGCTTTCCAGTCGGCGACGAACTTCTTGTTCACCGGGTTCTCCACCGACTGGAAGTAGTTCCAGGCCGCGAGGTTGCCCACCAGTGGCTTGGTGTCGATGCCGCGCAATTCTTCTTCGCCCACGGAGAACGCCACCACCGGTACATCGGTAGCCTTCAAGCCCTGGTTGGCCAGCTCTTTGTAGAACGGCACGTTGGAGTCGCCGTTCACGGTGGAGATCACCGCGGTTTTGCCGCCGGCGGAGAACTTCTTGATGTTGGCAACGATGGTCTGGTAGTCGCTGTGCCCGAACGGCGTGTAGACCTCTTCGATGTCTTTATCCGCGACGCCCTTGGAATGCAGGAACGAGCGCAGGATCTTGTTGGTGGTGCGCGGGTACACGTAGTCGGTGCCGAGCAGGAAGAAACGCTTGGCCGCGCCGCCTTCTTCGCTCATCAGGTACTCCACCGCCGGGATCGCCTGCTGGTTGGGCGCCGCACCGGTGTAGAACACGTTCGGCGACATCTCTTCGCCTTCGTATTGCACCGGGTAGAACAGCAGGCCGTTGAGTTCTTCGAACACCGGCAACACCGATTTGCGCGACACCGAGGTCCAGCAGCCGAACACCACGGCGACCTTGTCCTGGGTCAGCAACTGGCGGCCTTTCTCGGCGAACAGCGGCCAGTTGGACGCCGGGTCGACCACCACCGGTTCGAGCATCTTGCCGTTCACGCCGCCCTTGGCGTTGATCTCGTCGATGGTCATCAGCGCCATGTCCTTGAGGGACGTTTCGGAAATGGCCATGGTCCCGGACAGCGAGTGCAGGATGCCGACCTTGATGGTCTCGGCGGCCTGGAGGGTCCAGCTCATGCCCATGGCGGCAATGGATGCCGACAGTGTGAAAGCCTTGATCAAGCTGCGACGCTTCATGGTGCGATCTCCGTGTACCCAAGTGTTGTTGTTGGACAGATGCAAGGGCGATTGCAAAGGCTGTGCCCGCTTTGACGGGAGTGCTGTCCAGGGCTGTATCCGGGCGGGGGGCTACGCAGGCCGCACTGAAACGGCGCCGTAGCAGCTGGGTGGTGCGGGGCGGGCATTGTTTTGGTGCGCGGCGCCGCTTAACTATTTAGCGCCCGGCGAATGGGGCGCGGGAGGATGGTGGGCACTTCGATTCTGCCAGGAGCTGTTCACATGGACGACCAACCCACGCGCCCGCAACGCGCTGCACTTGCACGGGGCCACGCCAAACTGAGCAGGCTGACCCCGGCGTTCATCAGCACCGACGATCTGGTGCGCTACCTTCATGAACGCATGGCCCCACGGTTGCAGCTGGAACATGCCAGCGTGCTGCTGCAACGCTTGTCCGACGGCCTGTATCTGGCCAATGAACCGATTCCCGACCGGCCCACGGTGTTCAACTGGAACCTGCTGCTGGATGTCGATCCGGTCAGCCAGGACTTTATGGACCCTGAAGGTTTTCGAATTGTCGGTGGCTGGCATGCACACACGAACATGACCGATTGGGTCAAACGAGAAAACCCCTCGTGGACGGCAGATGAAGTCACCGCGTTCCAGGGGTTTTATTCCGAGCCGGACATCATCATCATTTTCCAGGACCGCCATCAATTCAAGGTCGTCTACCTGTCCGGCCCCGATGGCACACTGCTTAAGTTCGAACCCGATGATTCCACCTCCGGCGCGGACTACGCCCGTTGGCTACGCAACCGTGGCGGCTTTGATTCGCCCCATGCCCACAGCGGCACCCTCGCGGGGTATTACCAGAAGCTGGCGTCGCTCGGGCGCTTGACCTTCCTGGCATCTATTCCCGCCTGGGGCGGTTCGGTGGGCGCGGTGCCCGCTGATTGGCAACCACGCAAACCCTTCAAGGCTCCAGCGCTGGCGTTGCCTTGCAGCCCGGTGTTCATGGACAAGCAGCAAGCGCTCTCCCATGCGTGGTCGCGCATCCAGCGCAGGCCAAACGCCAGGCAGCACGTATTGATCCTGCAGCGTGATGGGCATGAGCATTACCTGGCTGGGGAGCCAGAACGGGAGGCCTCTGTCGGCGGGCAACTGCCTTTACTGCCCGCAGGTTGCCACCTGCACGGCATCTACTTTCACTCCCGACCCTTGCCGGGCCTGTACCCCGATCAGGAAGCCTGGCTGTTCAAGCATTTCGTCAGCCCCCTGGAGTTGGCGCAGCGCATCGCGCAATTTCGCCAGTACAGCCGTGGTGTGCAGTCCACCCTCGGCGCATCACTGTATATCCGTGTGCGCGATGAAGCGATCTTGCGTTATCGCTTCTCCGGCTCAGCCGCCGAATCCCGGTTGTTCACCCAGGCCGCCGACGGCACGGTAGAGGCCGATGAGCTCCAGTCCAAACTGCACTCGGGCGTGTTGCTGACCCGCGATTTTGTCCGGCAAGTGGCCAGGGCCGGTGAGTTGACGGTGGAGAAAACCAGCGCGTTGTGGGACCGCAGCGGTGCGGTGGACGACACGTGGACGCCTTATTCGCAGGTTGTCTTGCCGGCATTGAGCGCGGCATTTCTCACCGCCGACGACGCGGCGCTCCATGCCCACCGGCGTATCGGCAGGCGCCGCGAGCAGGGGCTCGGCGGGCTGATCCTCAAGCGCGGCGATGGTCGCTTCGTGGTGACCGAGCCGCTGCCAGCCGGGCCACGCCCATTTGCCTTCGCCGGTGGGTACCCGGTGGACCGGCAGAAACAGCCGATCATTCTGCATCCCGACCACCATTTGCATGGGCGCTACGCTTCGCGCACGGCGCTGTCGCTGACCGACCCGGCCCAGGCGGTCGAGCGCAAATGGACCCGCCAGGACACCGAGCTGAATGCGCAGATGTTCCTGGCAGACGACGTTGCCGATCTGTTGGCAACCGGGCAAGTCGGCTACCTGTCGGGTACCGAGGACTGCCTGCTGGCCCTGGCCCCTTCGACCACCACTCTGGCGTGGCGCAAGCAATGGTCCAGCGAGACGGCGGGCATGCGCAGTGCAATCAACCAGCGCCTGGAAGAGGGCAAGGTCAAGCCTGCCGATGTTGTACGGACCCTGGCCGAAGCGGGAACGCTGCGTATTGTGCTCGGCAATGCGTTGTGGGGCCCAGCCGGTTTCGTCGAGGTGGACTGGGGCCCTTGGGTGCGGGCGCTGACGTTCCAGCGCCCCGCGACCGTCAGCCACGGGCCGATCTTCGAAAGCGCCGATGCGGCCGCGCGCGAACGACACCGACACGCCGCCCATTACTACGGTGACGATCATGTCAGCCGTTATTTTGCGTTCGTCCTCAAGCATCGCCAGCGCGAAGAATATGTCGCCAGCGAGTTGGTCCCGGTAACCCGCCAGTCGGCGCTGCTGTCCTTCACCCGGTTGTACGGCGGTGCACTGCCCGAGGGCTTCGACTGCCACAGCCTGTACTACAACAAACCCTGGGTCGGCAACGGCACCCGTGGCTGGCTGCAACGGTTTTTCATCGAACCGGAAGACTTGAGCGAGGCGCTGTTTCAGGCTCGCGTCAATGCGTTGTTGTCGCCCCTCGGTGCGCCGGTGTACATCGCGGTGCCGGACGGTGCGCTGCTGCGTTATCAGTCGCCGTCCACCCAAGGCCTGTTCGAAACCAACAGCATCGGGGACAGCGCGGCGACGGTGCGCGCCAAGCTCAATGTCGGCACCCTGACGCCGTTGCAGTTTGTGCGCAATGTTGCGATTTCCGGTCGCCTGGAGGTCGTCCAGGCCAGCCCCTGCTGGGACCGCGAAGGCACGGTCACGGGGCTGTGGACGCCCTACGCGCAGTTGCTGCGGCGGCGCCTGAGCCCGGCGTTTGTGTCGATGGACGATGCCGCGCGGTACGTGCGTCGTCGTGTGCCGACGAACATCGAACACCCCTACGGCGGGCTGGTCCTGCGGCGCGAAGACGGTTGGTTTTTTGCCACCGAACCTTTGCGGGTCCCCGATGACAGCTTCGACCTGAAGTGGATCTTCCCCGATGAATTGGCCAGCCGTGGCGAGCATCCGCCGCGCACGGTGCCGGTGGCCAGTTACTACGCGAGGCCGGCGCAGCAATGGCCGTTCATTCTGTCGCCCGCGCAGTCGCAGGTGTACGACTCTATGTTTTCCACCCGTGCGCTGGCGCAGGTGTTCCTGACCGAGCGGGCGCGTATGCATCACTACTGGCTGGCCGCCGATGGCACGTTGCTTCGTTTGAACACGCGTCCCGAAGAAAAAGCGCCGCTTGTGACCATCGCCGACCTGGTGACACGCCCGCGCAATCACCATGACTGGCTCAACGGCCGGGTCGAACGCATGCTGCGCGAGGGCGAGTTGACGCCCACCGCGTACGTCAACCGCATTGCCCAGACCTTCGCCTTGCACGTGGTCAGAGGCAGCGCGCTGTGGGGCAGCCCAGGCCCGGTACGCGGCTGGCAACCCTTTGCGCCTGTGCCGCCGGCCAACGGTGCCTATGTGCAGGCGTTCCACGATCCGGCGTGCAGCCCGGTGCATGTGCAGGCCGATGACGCTGTGCGCTACGCCCATGAACTCGCGGGGGCGCGTGGCGAATTGCAGTTCGGCTATGTGCTGGAATCGATCAGCAACGGGCATTTCATCGCGACCCTGCCGATCACTGACGCCGGCGCCAACCTGGCGCATCGGCGGGTATTCAGTGATGCCGGTTACCCTCATCGCTATGCCTTGGGCGGCCTGTACCTGTGTGCACCGCAGGTGTCCGAGGTGGTGCCGAGCGCGCCCGCACAGGCAGGCGACGGCGTCTATCAAGGGCTGTTTTTGCCGTCCCGGCTGATCGAGGCGATGTACCAGGTAACGACCACACAGGAACGCCCTGCGTTGCCTCTTTACCTGTCATGCGCGGACGGGGCACTGCTGCGGTTCGTGGTGCGCGACCCACGGTTTATCGGGTATGGCGATGATGTGAAGCTGCGCCTGCGGCTGCTCACCCCACGTGACTTCATCCGGCGCATGGCGGCGGCCGGCGAGCTGCGGATCCTGGTGCCCAGCGAGCATTGGCCGGGGACCGGTATCGTCGGCGCAGACTGGCAGCCGGGACGCTCTCGTGGGGTCGAACCGGCGGGCGACAACTACCGCGCATTGGGGCCGGTCCATGCGCATCAAGATGACGCGGCGGGGTTCGTCCACGCTCGCGCCGGGCGTTTCACGGGGCAACAAGCGATCAGCGCGTTGCTGGAGAGCGGCGGGGTGATGGGCAAGCATGTACCGGTGCTGGAGCTGCCGGACCATGGTTTCCCTTCGGCGACGGCAGCGCGGTTATTTGTGACGGGGCCGTGGCCCGCAGGCTTGCAGGTGCGGGCGGCGCATCTGCTGTTCCATGCCGGGCTGGATCAGCCGCAGATGGGCGTCGAGCGCTTGTATGGCGAGTACTTCGTGAGCTTTCGTGAACTGGCGTACTACATTCATTCGCTCAAACAGCAGGGCCTGGCGATCAACGGGTTTTACCTCACCGCCCGGGACGGTGCCTTGCTCGGTTATGCGCCGCGCTTCGACCAGGCCGAGTACAACCTGCTGGCAACCACCGGCAAATGGAGCGCCGAAGGCGGCTACACGAGGTTCGCGCCAGACCCCTCACACGTGTTGGCCGAACTGGCGCGCACCGGCCGGTTGCGGGTACTGCACAGTGGTGAGTTCTGGACCCTGCGCGGCGCGCTGGGCATGGACCTGAAGCTGCCCGGCAGCCCCGGCGGGCGACCGTCCAGGGACGAGCTCTGAGGCGGTCAGCGCCGGCGCATCAAACCGATGAAGAACAATCCGCCAATCGCCGCCGTGGCCACGCCGATGGGCAGGTCTTCGGGGGCGATGAGGGTGCGTGCGGCCACGTCGACCCACACCAGGAACAAGCTGCCCAGCAGCGCGCACACCGGCAGCAGGCGGCGATGCTCGGCACCGACGAGACGTCGGGCAATGTGCGGCACCATCAGCCCGACAAAGCCGATGGAGCCGCTGATGGAGACCAGCACGCCGGTCATCAATGAGGCCACCAGGAACACCTTCAGCCGCACGGTGCGGGCGTTCAGGCCGAGGGTCACGGCGGTCTGCTCGCCGGCCATCAGCGCGTTCAACGGGCGCGCCATGCCCAGCAGCACCAGCAGCCCCAGCAGTACCGTCAACGCCGGAATCGCCAGCAGCTCCCAGCGCGCCAGGCCGAGGCCGCCGAGCATCCAGAACATCACCGCCGAGGCGGCGCGATGGTCACCCATGAACAGCAGCAGATTGGCCGCCGCCATCATCACAAACGACACCGCCACACCGCACAGCAACAGGCGATCGCTTTCCAGCCGGCCGTTACGACTGGCTACGGCCAACACCACCAGCATGCTCGCCAATGCTCCGATAAACGCGGCGATGGGCAGGGTCAGCAGGCCGATGACTTCGCCCACATGCAGCACCACGATTACCGCGCCCAGGGTGGCGCCGGACGTGACGCCGAGCAGGTGCGGATCAGCCAACGGGTTGCGCGTGACCGCCTGCAACACTGCGCCGATCAACGCCAGCCCGGCGCCCACCAGTGCGCCGAGCAGCATGCGCGGCACGCGGATCAGCCACACGATATGTTCCTGCCCGGCCGGCCAATTCACTTCACCGATGCCGAGCGCCTTGTACAGCAGGATTCGCCACACCACGTCCACCGGCACCCGTGCCGGGCCGAAGCCCAGCGACAGGACGCAGGAGACCAGCAGCACCGCGCCAAGCGCGGCGAGCAGCAGCCCATAGCGACGGGTGATCATTCGCCGTGGAACCCCTTGGCCAGGGTTTCCACCGCCAGCACGTTGTCGATACCCGGCGTGGCCTGCACGTAAGGGATCACGATAAAGCGCTGGTTGCGGATCGCATCCACCGCTTGCAGCGCCGGGTTGTCGAGCAGGAATTGCTCTTTCTGTTCGGCAGTGACTTCGCTGTAGTCGACGATCACGATCACCTGCGGGTTGCGCTCCACCACGGTCTCCCAGTTGACGCGGGTCCAACTGGCCTCGATGTCATCGAGAATGTTGCGCCCGCCCGCCGCGTCGATCAGCGCCTGGGGCATGCCCAGGCGGCCGGAGGTCATGGCGCGGTCTTCACCGCTGTCGTAGAGGAACACCCGGGGCTTGTCGGCGGGCAGGTCTTTTTGTACCTCGGCGACCTGCGCCTGCATCTGCGCGATCAAGGCATTGGCGCGGTCCTGCACATCGAAGATCTTGCCCAGGTTGCGCAGGTCGTTATAGGTGTCTTCCAGAGTCGCAGCCGGGCGCTTCATCACGAAGGCACAGGATTCGGTCAGCTCATACACGTTGATGCCCAAGGGTTGCAGCGTGCTTGGTGTGAGGTCGCCGCCCACACGCATGCCGTAGTCCCAGCCGGCGAAGAAGAAATCCACGTTGGCGTTGAGCAGGGTTTCCACCGAAGGGTACTTGCTCGCCAGCTCCGGCAGGCCGTCGAGCAGCCCGGCCATTTCCGGGGTGACCGACTTCCAGCCGGTGACGCCGCTGTAACCGGCCATGCTCGGCTTGAGGCCGAGGGCGAGCATCATCTGGGTCATGTTGATGTCGTGGCTCACCGCGTGTTTCGGCGCTTCCTGGAAGGTCACGTCGCGGTTGCAGCTCTTGATGGTAACCGGGTAGTGGGTCGCTGCGGCGAGTGCCCCGGCGGTATTGAACAGCAAGGTAATGGCAAGCAGCGAACGCAGGATCATGGTTGGGTTATCCAGGTGATTCGGGGGTAGCCGGACAGCGGGTGGGTATCGATCAACGCCTCGACGCCAAACACATCGCGCAGCAGTTCGCGGGTCAGCACCTCATGGGGCGTGCCGTTGGCGACGATGCGCCCGTGGTTGATCACGTACAGGCGATCGCAGAAGGCGGCGGCCAGGTTGAGGTCGTGAATGCTCGCCAGGGTACCGATGTGCAGGCGCTTGACCAAGCGCAACAGCTCCAGTTGGTAACGCGGGTCGAGGTGATTGGTCGGCTCGTCGAGGATCAGCAATTGCGGCTGCTGGGCCAGGGCCCGGGCCAGGATCACACGTTGTTTTTCGCCGCCGGAGAGAGTGGCGAAGGCGTGGTCCTCGAAGCCTTGCATGCCGACGGATGCCAGCACCTGCTGGATCAACTGCCGGTCGTGCAGCGTGTCGCCGTCGAACAGGCCCTTGTGCGGCGTACGGCCCATGGCGACCACTTCATCGACGCGCAGGCCGAAGGCATCCGGGAACTCCTGCAACACCACGGCGATGCGTTGCGCGCACCACTTCGAACTCTGTTTCCACACGTTCTGATGGTCGAGCAACACGTCGCCCTGCGCCGGTTTGCTGAACCGGTAGGCGCAGCGCAACAGGCTGGTCTTGCCACTGCCGTTAGGCCCGATCAGGCCGACGAACTCTCCCGCACCGACCTGCAGGCTGGCGTCACGCAGCTGGAACCGGTGATGGCAGTGGTCATGCCCCGGCGGGGTCCAGGCCAGGTCGGTGAGGGTGAGTGCGGTCATCAGAAGGTGTAGTCCGCCGTGACAAAGAACGAGCGTGGTTCACCGAGGATCCACTGCTGGCCGTCGTTGTATTGGCTGACGGCATAGGTGCGGTCGAACAGGTTGTTCAACTGCAGGCCCAGGGTGGTGTTGCGCAGGGCTTTCCACGATACGGTGGCATCGACCACGGTGTAGCTGGGCAACTCGTTCTGGTTGGCCATGTCGGCATAGCGTGCATCCACATAACGCACACCGGCGCCGGCGCGGACATTGTCGGTCACCGCCTTGCTCAACCACAGGTTGGCGGTGCGGCGCGGCACGTCCACCGGGCGGTTGCCGTCGCGGGAGACTTGCACGCCGTTGACGTCCTGTTTGAAGTCGTCGTATTGCGCATGCACGATGGCCGCGTTGGCTTGCAGTTGCCAGGCGTGTGGCAGTTGCAGGTCGAGGCTGGCTTCCAGGCCACGGGAGGATTGCTGGCCGACTTGCTGCTGCAGGCTCGGGTTGCCCGGCACGTCGGTGAGCAGTTTCTTTTTGACGATGTGGTAGGCGGCCAACGTCCATTCACCGCGCTGGTCCCAGAAGGCTTGCTTGATGCCGATTTCAGTCTGCTTGGCGGTGGACAGGTCGAACTGCTGCTGGCCCTGGCTCAGGGAAATCAGGCCACCGACGCCGTCGGTGCTGGTGGCGTACTGGCCGTAGACCGAGGTGTCGGGCGTGATCGCGTAGACCAGGCCGGCCTTCCAGTTATTGCCGGTAAGGGTCTTGTCGGACTGGCTGCCGGTGCGCAGTTCTTCGCGGTCGATGTGCGCGTAGTCGCGGCGCAGGCCGGTGATCAGCGACAGTTGGTCGGTGAGTTGCAGGCGGTTTTCCGCAAAGCCGGCAACGGTTTTGGTGGTGGTGGCGAACAGCGGCTTGAACGGGTCGTTGCTGGCGAACTGGCCCGGGGCGGGGTGGTTCACGTCGATGGGTTGGCCGCTGGCAAAGGTGTCGGTAAACGGCGAGTTGCTGGCCAGGCGGAAGCGGATACGGTTGTATTCCACGCCGGTCACGGTCTGGCTGTCGAGGCCGAACAGGCTGTGCTTGAAGGTGAAGGTCTGGCGGTCGCCGACCTGTTCCTGGTTGTGCTTGATGCCGTAGTTGCCGCTGCGGGTCAGTTGGCCGCCGGTGAAGTTGTAGTTCTCGGCGTTCTGCCAGCGACGCTGGTTTTTCAGGTAATACAGCTCGTTGGTGGCGCTGACGTTGTCGTTGATCTGCCACTCGCTGGTCAGGCGCGTCCACTGGTCGTTGTAGTGCTGGGTGTCGTTGCTGACGTTGTAGTTCTTGTCGCGCAGGCCTTTGTGCAACTGGCCATTGATCAGTGGTGTGCCGAAGTAGTTCTGCGGGCGCTGGTCGCCGTAGTCGCTGGCGAAGGTGAAGCTCAGGTTGTCTGCCGCCTGCCAGCGCAGGGCACCGCTGACGAAGTCGCTGCTGGAGTCGCCACGGTCGATAAAACCGTTGCTGCGCAGGCGATTGAGGTTCAGGCGGTAGCTCAGGGTGTCGGTCAGCGAGCCGCCGCTGTCTAGGGCTTGTTGCTGGCGATCGTAGGAACCGTAGCCGAGGCGGATGTGGTTTTCGATCGCGCCGTCGAAGGGCTTTTTCGGCACGGTGTTGATCACCGCACCGGTGGCGCCTTCGCCGTACAGCACCGAGGCCGGGCCGCGCAGTACGTCGACGCGCTCCACCGACCAGGTGTCCACCGGGAAGGTCGAGGTGCCCATGCCCATGTACATGCGGTTGCCGTCATACAACTGCATCACCGAGCCCTGGCCGGTAAAACCCCGGGCCGACAACGAGGTGCCGCCGTCGCCCGGCGTGCCGGTGCGGCTGATGCCGGTGGCGCGGGAAATCGCGTCCTGCACACTGGCGTCGCCGCGTTCGCGAATCTGCGTACCGGTCTGGCTCTCGACGCTGCCGGGGGTTTGCAGGGCCGTGAGATTCAGGCGCGAGCCGGCGGTGGTCGGGGTCTTGAGGTCGACGTGATCATCGTCCACGGCAGGTGCGGTGACAGGGCTGGCGGGCAGGGTCAGGGCCTGGGCGCTGGTATGCAGGGCGAGCAGGCACAGGCCGGACGCGAGGTACTTGTTCATCGGGTGGAAAATCTTCTTGGCGGCAGTGCTCGCCGCTGGGCGCGGCGAGCTGAGGTATGCAGTAAGTGTTATAAGTTAACACTTCCTACGTCGAGGGTGAAAGCCCGCGTAAGACTACATAACGCCTCTATGTGGGGCATCTCGCCTATTTCATGTCGAACCTGAGGCAGCTTCACGTTGTGCGAACAGCCGCGACAGCACCAGGCGATCCAACACCCACACCACGATCAACGACGCACCCACCAGCGGGAAAACGATCGCCAGCCCGAGCATGATCACCATCGCGGTTTTCCACTTCGGCAGGTCATGGCGCAGCGGCGGAACACCCAGCCCGCCCACCGGCCGACGCTTCCACCAGATCACCACGCCGCTGACCGCGCTGAGCAGGATCATCAGGCAGATCAGCAGCACGATCAGCTGGTTGACCCAGCCGAACATCTTGCCCTCGTGCAGCATCACCCCGGTCTCGGTGGCGCGCGCCACTAGGTTGTAGTGCTCCCAGCGCACATCGGCGAGGACTTTGCCGGTGTACTGGTCCACATGCAAGGTGGCGTCGTTGCGTGGGTCGTTGGCGAACACCGCGATGGTGAATACACCTTCGGCGGTGGTGGGAAAGGTGATGCTGTAGCCGGGCTCGACATGGCGCGCGTTGGCCAGGTCGACCACTTGTTGCAGGCGCAACGCAGGTGCAGCCGGCGCAGCGTGCAGGGCGCCGTGGTTCATGTGCTCGGCGTGGTCGCCGGACATCGGCATCGGCGTGTTCTCCATGGCCCACGGCACGGTCTGTTGACTGGCTGTATTGAGGCTGCGCGCCTGTTGGTCGGACTGCGGCACGTTGTTCCACATCGCCGCTGGAAAGCGATTCCACAGCTCGGCGTATTGCTTGCCCCAGAAGCCGGTCCAGGTCATGCCGCTGAGCAGCATCACCAGCAACAGCGAGGCGCCCCAGAAGCCGGTGACCGCATGCAGGTCACGCCAGAGCACCCGGCCACGGGCAGTGAAGCGCGGCCACAATACGCCCGCCGATGATTTGCCACGCGGCCACCATAGGTACAGGCCCGACACCACCAGCATCACGCCCCAACCGGCGGCGAGCTCCACCAGGCGGTCGCCGACCGTGCCAATCATCAGCTCACCGTGCAGGGCGCGGGCGATGGCTTGCAGGTTGTATTTGGCATCCTGTTCGCCGAGGACCGTGCCGCGGTAGGGGTCGACAAAGACCGTCACTTCGCGCGCGTTGTTATGCATCACGAACTGCGCGCTGCTGGTGGCGTCGGCGGGGGGCAGGTATTTGCTGATCGCAGCCTTGGGATAGGCCGCCTGGGCGCGTTGCAGTTGCTCGTCGGCGCTCAGGGCGTGCTCGGCGCTTTGCACCTTGAGCAGGTCGCCGTACATCAGCGGGTCGAGCTGGGGTTTGAACAGGTAGATGATGCCGGTCAGGGCCAGCAGCACCATGAAAGGGGCGACGAAGAGGCCGGCGTAGAAGTGCCAGCGCCAGGCCAGGTTGTAGAAGGATATTTTTTGAGTGCTCATCATTGGGCTCCGCAAGGCTTTGAATTTTTTGTGTCTGGTTGGCCGTCATCGGGGGCAAGCCCCCTCCCACACTTGATTTTGTGAACACCTTCAAATGTGGGAGGGGGCTTGCCTCCGATGCTCTTAGAAGCTCATGTCGACTTTGGTCCAGAGCGTTCGCCCTGGCTCCTTGATGGCTTGCGGGTCGGTGGCCGGGTAGCCGAACCCGGCGTTGCCGGCCAGGTTCAAGTGCTCGGCGTAGGCCTTGCCGAACAGGTTGTCGACGCCGGTGCTGACCTTGAAGTGTTTGTTGATGCGGTACGCCGCGTTCAGCGAGAACACGCCAAAACCGCTGCTCTTGTCGTAGTCCTTGCCGACCACGTTGCCCTTGTTGGGGTCGATGCGGTGTTGCGCCGCCACCACACGCCACAACGCCCCGGCGCTCCAGTCGTCTTCGCTGTAGGTCAGGCCCAGGCGTGCATCCAGCGGTGGCATTTGCGGCAGCGCCTTGCCGTCGCTGCTGTTCTTGCCCCAGGCGTAGGCGAGGGTGGCGTCAGCCTTCCAGTTGCGCGTCAGCTTGTACGCCGCGCCCAATTCGCCGCCCATGATGCGCGCGTCGACGTTGCGAGCCTGGGAGGTGGTACCCATCATCCCGGGCCTGTAGTCGAACAGGATGAAGTCCTGTACCCGGCCGATGTAACCCGAGGCCCAGGCTTCCAGATCGTCGGCTTTGTACTGCGCGCCGAAGTCGAGCTGGGTGGTTTTCTCCGGCTTCACACCGTCGAAGGCATTCACCGAACCGACCGCGCCGGTGTTGGGCGAAAACAGCTCCCAGTAATCCGGGAAGCGTTCCGAATGGCCCAGGCCCGCATAGACGGTGGTGGGGCTGTCGGCCAGGTCGTGTTCATACCGCACGAAGCCCGATGGCAGGGTGTCGGCGCGGGTGTCGTCGGCGGTCGGGTTCGGGCGGGACATCATCCCCGAGCCGCTGGTTTGGCGGAAATCCTTGGCCGAGGCGCGGTCCAGGCGTGCGCCGGTGATCAGGCGGTCGCGGTCGGCGGCGTACCAGGTCAGTTCGCCGAACACGCCGTAGTTATGGAAGTTGGCGTCCTTGACCCGGGGCAAGTCCTTGTAGGTGTCGATGCCCATGCTGCTGCGCTGGCGGTGTTCGTTGGTCTGCGCGTCGAGGCCGCTGATCAGTTGCACATCGGCCCAGCGCCAGGTGGCCTTGATCCGTGCGCCGAGGGTGCGCCGGTCGACGTTGGAGGCCATTGGGCCGGCCATCATGCCGGTGCCGGACGGTGTGCGCAGGCTGTAGTTGTCCATCACGTGGTCGGCGTAGTTGTAGTAGACCTGGGCCTCGACCTTGTCCAGTACCTCGCCGATGTTGGACTTTTCAAAGCGTAGCCCGAGGCTCTCGCGCAGGAACTGCGAACCGTCCATGCCGCGCCCGGCGTAACGCGCTTCGCCATCGCCACGGCCGGCGGTGAGCTCCAGCAGGGTGTCGGCGTCGGGGGTGAAGCCGACCGCCACATCACCGTTCCATTTGTCGTAGCGCGAGGCGACGGTGTCGTTGTTGCCGTCCTTGTAGTCGTCGGCATGGGCCTGGTTGCCGATCACCCGCACGTAGCCCAGCGGCCCGCCGGCGGCGGCATCGATGACCTTGTCGAAGCGCCCGTTGGAACCGGCCAGCACACTGGCGTTGAGGCGTGTGCCCAGCTCGCCGAACTGCTCCGGCTCGCGCTCGAACAGGATGGTGCCGGCCGACGCGCCCGGGCCCCAGAGCACGGTTTGCGGGCCTTTGATCACGGTGAGCTTGTCGTAGGTCTCGGGCGAGATGTACGAGGTGGGGGCGTCCATGCGGCCGGGGCAGGCGCCGAGCATCATGCTGCCGTTGGTGAGGATGTTCAGGCGCGAGCCGAACATGCCGCGCAGCACCGGGTCGCCATTGGTGCCGCCGTTGCGCACCAGGGCGAAGCCGGGGATGGTCTTGAGGTAGTCGCCGCCGTCGCTGGCGGGCACCGGCTGGCGTGGGTCTTTGGGGTTGGTGATGACGGTCAGCGGCGAGCTGGGGGCGATCGCCGTGATCACGGTGGGCGACAGCTCATGCTCGGCGTGGTCATCGGCCTGAGCGTGAGGGGCAAGCAGCGCGCCGCACAGGGCAGCGAGCACAGGGGTATATCCCATACGGGAGTCAGCAGGAAACCTGGACATGACACATTCCATCTATCAATCGTAAACAACACGGCCAGCAGCCTGCGGCTGTCTGTCTAAAGTCGGCCGGGGTGAAGTAACGGTGTTAAGTGCTTACGAAACGATGGGCGGCGCACGGCTGCGAGCGCCGGGGAAGATGCTCTGCCGGGCATGGCCCAGGCGTGTGGCGGGGGTGAGGGCGTTGGCCGGCGGCGGGCTGCTCAGGGTGAAGGTTGAAATGCCGCCGGGCAGGGCGGGGCAGCTATAGAGCAGGTCGCAATAGCCGCACTTGGACCAGAGGGCGTGGTGTTCGTCAGGTGCCTTGGGTTGATGGGAGGCGCCGTGGTCCATCGGCATGTCCATCGACATACCGGCGTGATGATCCATCGGCATCGCTTGGGAAATCAGCGGACCGATAAAGATCATCAGCATGGCGAACAGGCTGATCCAACTGCCGCTTCTCAGGCGGGCGTGTGGAGACAACCTGGCGCGAGGGGCGCCCATCGCGTGTCAGCCTATTGGGCGTGCTTATGCTCGTGTGTCGCCATCGGTGGCACCTTTTGCACCGACACTTCCACCTCGACCTTGCCGGCCTTTTCGAAGGTGAGCGTCAGCGGGAACTGCTTGCCGTCCGCCAGCAAGCTGCGGTCCTTGAGGCCCAGCAGCATCACGTGATACGCCATCGGCGCGAAGGTCAGCTCGCCCTTGGCCGGTACGGCGACGCTGGGCACCTGCTGCATCTTCATCAGGTCGCCCTGCATCACGTGCTCGTGCAGCTCGGCCTTGTCCGCCACCGGCGTGTCGACGCTGAGCAGGCGGTCCGGGGTCTCACCGGTGTTGTGAATCACAAAGTACGCCGCGACGGTCGGCGCATTCGGCGGTAACTCCTGGGACCAGGGATCGCTGACCAGCAGGTCGCCAGCCTTGTAGTCATCGGCATTGGCAGCACTGAACACCGGCAGCAACAACGCAGCCAGAAGCAGGGAAGATTTGAGCATGGCAGTTCTCCAGAACGGTTCTAAACGCAGTTCACTTGCGAAGAAGATCAGACCGTTGGAGAGGCGCGGGGGTTGAGGCTCGGCCATTGCTGGCGCGGGGTGGGGCTTTGCAGCTGGGGTGGCGGCAAGCGCTGTGAAGTATTGAATTGGGTGAGATACAACTGCGGCACATGCCCCGGCAACGCCACCAACGGCACCGAGCCCGAGCAGCACCAGCAATGCTGCATGGTGGAATGATCGTCCTGCTGCGGCGCCGGGATCTCCAGCTTGCCCAGGGCGATGGTCTTGAGGCTCGTGCCATTGGAGGAACAGAAGCTGCCCCACAGCAATTGCTGGACCGGGTCGCTGGACTGTTGCATCGCGCTGGCCATCGGCATGGCAAAGGCGTTGAACAGCACTGCAAGGCAGGCGATCCAGGCAATTGCGAAGCGTTGACGGGCCATGGCGGACAATCCGTAGGGTTAAACGATCAGGCGGGTATTTAGCCTGATCGTAGGGGATAAGTAAAAAGGGGCGGTGTGGTTTGGTGTCGCAGTGACGGGTTTGAGGATAGACGGGTAATCGAGTGGATGCCGATCTTCAAAGCTGCACAGCTCAAATGTGGGAGGGGGCTTGCCCCCGATGACGGTGGGTCAGCCACTGATTTGTTGACTGAGCTGACGCTATCGGGGGCAAGCCCCCTCCCACATTTGGCCGGTGTTCGACAATGAATAGGGGCAAGCAGAAATATCCGACAGGCCTTTAAGGTTGTCCCTAGGACACTCAATCTCTAGTCTCCGTACACCGCTGCAAACTCAGCGGTCGGGCGTCGCGGCCCGGACTTCTCCAGACGCCGAAGCGTCATTGCCTCCTTTCAGTTGGCGTTTTTTTATCGTCTACTGTGCGGCGCTATGGCGGCTGTGCGCGGGATACCTTCGGGTATGCCGGTGTTCTGGAGAATCGGTCCGCGAACCTGCGTACAGCTGCCACCCCCATCGCGTCGCGGCGATCAGTGGCAGCTCCTCTATTACTTCTCCGGAGCTTCACAATGATCAAACCCACCCCAAATCCCCCCCACCGGCTATTCACCGTAGCCGACGGCTTCAGCACCGAAGACCTGTTGGTCAATCTCAGCGAAACCCTTGCCTCGGCGAATGCGCTGAGTTGCGATCTTGCGTTTGACCTGGAAGGCTCGAAACGAGAGGAATTGCTCGGCGTTGCGCAGTTGATTGAGCTGGCGCTGCTGCTGGCTGATCGTGTGCATGATGGTGTCGGGCAAACGAAAAACGCTGCGTGATGATGCAGTTCTAAAGGTGGGAGGGGGCTTGCCCCCGATTACGGTGTGTCAGTCTATACATGTGTGAGTGATCTACCGCTATCGGGGGCAAGCCCCCTCCCACATAGAATCGATGGTGTTTAGAGAGTGGTGATTGCCTGTAGAACCGCAGGCACAGTAGTGAATTCTCGATCCACTGCTGCCAACACCGGCCGCTTCAACACCAACACCGGCACTCCAAGCTCCCTTGCCACTTCCAGCTTCGGCTCCGTCGCGGTGCTGCCGCTGTTCTTGCTGATCAGCACATCAATGCCACGCCGTGCGAACAACGCACGCTCATCTTCGATCAAGAACGGCCCACGCGCGCCGATCACTTCACAGCGCTCGTTCCCCGGATACACATCCAACGTGCGCAGTGTCCAGAACTGCTCTGGCGGGATCTCATCAAGGTGCTGCAACGGCTCTCGCCCCAACGTGAACAACGGACGCTTGAAGGGTTTGAGCGCTTCAATCAGCGAAGCCCAATCACTGACCTCGCGCCAATCATCCCCCGCCTGCGGCTGCCACGCCGGGCGGCGCAAGGCCCAACATGGCACGCCGCTCAACTGCGCGGCCTCGGCAGCATTGCGGCTGATTTGTGCTGCATACGGATGGGTCGCGTCGAGAATCAGACTAATCCCCTCATTCCGTACAAACCGCGCCAACCCCTCAGCCCCACCATAACCGCCGACCCGCACCTGGCAGGTCAGGTCGGTGGGCACGCGCCCAACCCCGGCCAGGCTGTAGATATGTTCCGGGCCCAATGTACGAGCAATGGCCAGCGCTTCGGTCACGCCGCCCAACAGCAGGATGCGTTTCATAGCGGCTTGACCACTTCCAGCAAGGTAATCGGCAACGCTTGGCGCCATGTATCAAACTCCCCCAACGGCTGCGCCTGAGCGACATGGATGCGCGTCAGTTCGCCGCCATACTGCGCGCGCCAGTTCATCAAGGTCATTTCGCTTTGCAGGGTCACGGCGTTGGCGACCAACCGCCCGCCAGGGCGCAGGTGTTGCCAGCAGGTGTCGAGCACGCCTTCGCGGGTCACGCCGCCGCCGATGAAGATGGCGTCTGGTGCTTCCAGGCCAAGCAATGCAGCGGGGGCCTTGCCGCGAATCAGTTGCAGGCCGGGCACGCCAAGGGCGTCGCGGTTGTGTTCGATCAGGCCTTGGCGGCCTTCATCGGCTTCAATCGCCAGCGCGCGACAACTGGGATGCGTGCGCATCCATTCAATCCCAATGGAGCCGCTGCCCGCACCCACATCCCACAGCAGTTCGCCGGGCATCGGCGCAAGACGGGCAAGGGTCATGGCGCGCACATCGCGTTTGGTCAGTTGGCCGTCGTGCTTAAAGGCTGAGTCCGGCAAACCTGCACGACGCGACAGGCGAGCAGTATGGGCGTCGGCCAGGCAGTCGATGGCGACGAGGTTCAAATCGGCGACCGAGGTGTGTTCCCACGAGTGCGCCAACCCGTCGATGCGCTGCTCATCCGCGCCGCCCAAGTGTTCAAACACAGACAAACGGCTAGCACCGAACCCGGATTCGCTTAGCAGCGAAGCAATCAACGCCGGGCTGCGCCCGTCATTACTCAACACCAACAACCGCACCCCACTGGCCAGGTGCGCATTCAGCGCCGCCAACGGCCGCGCCACCACCGACAACGTCACCACGTCCTGCAACGGCCAGCCCAACCGCGCTGCCGCCAACGATACCGACGAAGGCGCCGGCAAGATCAGCAGCTCATCCGCCGCCACCTGCCGCGCCAAACTCGCCCCCACGCCATAGAACATTGGATCGCCACTCGCCAGCACACACACTGGCTCCCCGCGCCGCGCCAGCACCGGCTCCAGCGAAAACGGGCTCGGCCACACCTGGCGTTCGCCACGGATACACACCGGCAGCAGGTCCAACTGGCGCTGAGCACCTATAATCCGCGTGGCGCGCAACAGGGCATGCCGGGCGTTCCTGCCCAGCCCCTTGAAGCCGTCTTCTCCGATGCCTACAACCGTCAGCCAGGGCGACATATGAATTCCTTGAACGACATCCGACGGGCAGGCTTTTCATGCCGCCGGACAAAGCAGGCATAATACCGCGCCTTTACCCACCAACCGGTAGCCCCGTGAACCCAACGCCCGCTGTGAATACCTTGCGCCCCTCGGCCTGTCCGGGGTTGCTGCGTATTGTCCAGGCGTTGGATGGCGGTATTTGCCGGATCAAATTGGCCGGTGGTTCGATCACCAGCAAGCAAGCCCAAGTGGTGGCAGATGCGGCCCAGGCCTATGCGGGCGGGGTGATCGAGGCGACCAACCGCGCCAACCTGCAGATTCGCGGGATTGGTGCCCAAGAGCAGGCATTGATCGCCCTGCTACTGGCCGCAGGCCTGGGTCCCAGCAATGCCGCCGGCGACGATGTCCGCAACCTGATGCTCAGCCCCAGCGCCGGGATCGACCCGCAGATGCTGTTCGACACCCGCCCGCTGGCCGATGAGATCCTCGCCACCCTGCAAAACCACCCACGTTTCCATGAACTGTCAGCCAAGTTCGCCATACAGCTGGATGGCGGTGAAGCCCTGGCGATGCTTGAGCATCACCACGACCTGTGGCTGTCGGCCTTCATCCGCAATGGCCAGACGCTCCTCGCGTTCGGCCTGGCCGGTTGCCCGGGGCTGGATGCGCCACTGGCCGCCGTGCCGCTGGAGCAGGGGCATGCGCTGGTGGTGGCCGTGCTGGAGGCGTTTCTGGACATTGCCACTCCAGAACAAACCCGCATGCGCCACCTGCCTGTGGATAACGTGCTGAGTCATTTAAACCAGCCGCTATTGCCTGTTGATGGCTTCAAACGCCAGCCCAGCGGGGCTTTGCTGCACCTTGGCACTTATCCACAGGATCAAAAGAATCAGTTTTATGTTGCCGCCATCGCACCCTTGGGCCGCCTGGATGCGACGATGCTCAAAGGCGCCGCGCAACTGGCCAGCGAGTACGGTGATGGCACCCTGCGCTTCACCCCTTGGCAAGGCGTGTTGCTGGCCAACATCGAAAAACCGTACGCCGTGACCGAGCGCCTGGCGCAACTGGGCTTCCTTTGCTCCATCGATCAACCCCTGGCGCGCATGACCGCCTGCACCGGCGCCAGCGGGTGCGGCAAGGCCCTGGCCGACACCAAGGCCGATGCCGTGCAACTGGCTGCCTTGCAGCCCGGCCATGACGTGCACCTGTCCGGCTGCCCCCGTTCCTGCGCGGCTGCGCACGTTGCGCCGGTCACCTTGCTGGCGGTGAGCCCCGGCCACTACGACCTCTATTTCCGCGACGCAGCCCAACCCGGTTTCGGCCGGCTGCACGCGCGCACCCTTTCCATTGAAGCGGCGGGCGCCCTGTTGCGCGCTCGTCCACGGAGCAACACCGATGATTGATTACATCCGCGACGGTCAGGAGATCTATCGCAACTCCTTCGCCATTATTCGCGCGGAAGCCAAGTTGGAGCGCATTCCGGCCGACCTGGAAAAACTCGCGGTGCGCGTGATTCATGCGTGCGGCATGGTCGAGGCCATCGACGGCCTGCAGTTTTCCGAAGGCGCGGGCAAGGCCGGGCGCGATGCGTTGGCCGCTGGCGCGCCGATCCTGTGTGATGCGCGGATGGTCTCCGAGGGCGTGACCCGCGCGCGCCTGCCGGCCAATAACGCAGTGATCTGCACCCTGCGCGACGACAGCGTGCCGGCGCTGGCGCGGGAGCTGGGCAACACCCGTTCCGCCGCCGCGCTGGAGCTGTGGCGTCCGCACCTGGAAGGCAGTGTGGTGGTGATCGGCAATGCGCCGACCGCGTTGTTCTACCTGCTGGAAATGCTCGATGCCGGTGCGCCTAAACCTGCCTTGATCCTGGGTTTCCCGGTCGGGTTTGTCGGTGCTGCCGAATCCAAGGCGATGCTGGCGGCCGACAGCCGTGGCGTGCCGTTCGTGATCATGCAGGGTCGCCTGGGCGGCAGTGCGATGGCCGCCGCCGCGGTGAATGCCCTGGCCACGGAGGTAGAATAATGCCGGCACGCGGACGTTTGATCGGCCTGGGCGTAGGCCCCGGCGACCCGGAATTGATCACCCTCAAGGCGCTGCGCCTGCTGCGCGAATCGCCGGTGGTGGCGTATTTCGTGGCCAAGGGCAAGAAGGGCAATGCCTTCGGCATCATCGAAGATCACTTGGTGCCCCAACAGACCCTGATGCCGCTGGTGTACCCGGTAACCACCGAGGTGCTGCCGGCGCCGATGTCCTATGAGCAGGTGATCAGCGATTTCTATGACGCCGCCAGCGTCGATGTCGCCGCGCACCTGGATGCCGGCCGTGATGTGGCGGTGATCTGTGAAGGCGACCCGTTCTTCTACGGCTCCTACATGTACCTGCATGACCGCCTCGCCGAACGCTACGAAGCGCAAGTCATCCCCGGCGTGTGCTCGATGCTCGGCGGCGCCTCGGTGCTGGGTGCGCCGTTGGTGTATCGCAACCAGAGCCTGTCGGTGCTCTCGGGCGTGTTGCCCCATGAGGATCTGAAGCGGCGCCTGGCAGACGCCGACGCGGCGGTGATCATGAAGCTGGGCCGCAACTTCCCGAAAGTGCGCCAGGTGCTTGAAGAACTCGGCCTGGCCGAGCGTGCGCTGTACGTGGAGCGGGCGACCATGGCCAACCAGAAGATTGTGCCGTTGGATCAGGTCGACCCGGCGTCTTCGCCGTACTTCTCACTGATCATCGTGCCGGGCGAAAGGTGGCAAGGTTGATGAACCCGGCGATTGTCATTCTGGGCCAGGGCAGCCTGGCCACCGCGCGCCGGATCCAACAGCTCTACCCCGAGGCGCGGATCCACGGTCTGGCCGGGCGCGTTGGAGGTGCTGACCAGACTTACAGTGAGTTCGGCACGACCTTGCGCCAGTTGTACCAGCAAGGCACGCCGCTGATTGCGCTGTGCGCCGCCGGTATCGTGATCCGCACCCTGGCGCCGCTGCTGCTGGAAAAAGGCGAAGAGCCAGCCGTGCTGGCCGTGGCGGAAGACGGCAGCGCCGTAGTGCCGCTGCTCGGTGGCCTTGGCGGTGTGAACGTCATGGCGCGCGAGATTGCTGCCGCGTTGAACGTGGCCGCTGCGATCACCACCAGTGGCGAACTGCGGTTTGGCACCTGCCTGCTCAACCCGCCGCAGGGCTATGAGCTGGCCGACCTCGAGTTGGGCAAGCGGTTCGTTTCCGACCTGTTGGCCGGTGAAAGTGTGCGCATCGAAGGTGTAGCGCCGTGGCTGGATCAGGCCAACTTGCCGCAGGATCAACAGGCGCGCCTGGCGATTCATGTCGGCAGTGCCGAGCGCCAACCCACCGCCAATGAATTGCTGATCTACCCGAAGAACGTCAGCGTGACCTGCAAGCCCGGCGCGCAATTGGCCGAGCGTGTGCGCACGGCATTGCATGAAGCGGGTATCGCCGTGCAATCCCTGGCGTGCCTGCTGGCCAGCGAAACGCAGATGGCCGAAGCGTCGTTGCGTGACGCGGCGTTGGAACTGGGGGTGCCGCTGCGTTTTACCGGCGTTTCCCTGGACGCCGATATCGTGGTCAGCGTGGCTGAACAGCCGCTGGACTTGTCGCAGATCGGTCGTGTCCGTGGCCGCCTTGCCGTGATCGGCCTGGGCCCCGGTGCCGCCGAGTTGATGGTGCCAGCGGTGAAGGCTGAACTGGCGCGTTGCACCGATGTGCTGGGTTACGAGACCTATGTGCGCATGGCCGGCCCGTTCCGCGAAGATCAAGTGCAGCATTGCACCGATAACCGTGAAGAAATGCAGCGTGCCCGTCACGCCTTCGAGCTGGCGGCCCAAGGCCGTTCGGTGGTGGTGGTGTCGTCCGGCGACCCGGGTGTGTTTGCCATGGCTGCCGCCGTGATTGAGGCGTTGCACGAATCCAGCGACCCGACCTGGCATCAGGTCGACCTGGAGATCCTGCCGGGCGTCTCGGCTTCGCTTGCCACTGCCGCCCAGGCCGGCGCACCGTTGGGCCATGACTTCTGCGTGATGTCGCTGTCGGATAACCTCAAGCCCTGGTCGATCATCGAAAAGCGCCTGGACCTGGCGTCCCAGGCCGACCTGGCGCTGGCGTTCTACAACCCGATCTCGCGTTCGCGGCCTTGGCAACTGGGGCGCGCCCTGGAAATCGTCGCCCTGCATCGCACACCGCAAACGCCGGTGGTGCTGGGCCGTGATATCGGTCGCCCGGGGCAGAGCCTGCGTGTCACTACGTTGGGGCAACTGACGCCGGAGCAGGTGGACATGCGCACCATGGTGCTGATCGGCTCGTCCACCACCTGCACATTCCCCCGTGCCGGTGGGGGTGAATGGGTCTACACACCGCGCTGGTACGGTGAAAAACCCGCCTCCTGAAAACGGCCTGTCGTCTGCCTGAAAGCGCCGAATTGCCCAGGGATTTTCCTGGCGTTGTTCGGCGCTTTTTCTTTTTTTTGCGACGAAATATGGAAACTCACCCGTGATGCCGCGTTATTGCTGGGCGTTGTGGTTCAACGGGTTGCGCCAAGGGATTTTTATCGTCTGGAAAGCCCATCGGCCAGTGAACTAGGGTGGACACAAGCCCCACGTTGGGGTGCTTGTGGAGAATCAAAATGGAGCGACATCACAGACGGATCAACAGTACAAAAAGGCGCAAGTTGATTGCCGCCTACAAATTACCGGGCACGTCAGGCAAGCACGCGTCTGTGCCGCTGGACACCGAAGATGACTTCAATGCGGCGGTGGTCAACAACAGTGTGATTTCGTTTGCCGAAGGCCTTTCGGGTCTGAACCGAGAGTACGTGCGTAAAAGTTATCTGCTGGCCAGCAGCTACGTCAGCGATGTGTTGAATGTGCACCGCGGTACCGAGGACTGGTACGACGAATTCATCAAGGTGATGGTCAGCCTGGGGTGGCTCCCGGTGCGTAGCAGCTTCGAACGGGTCTCACGTTCGGGCAAGGGGCTGACCGTGCAGTTGGCGGCGCTGAACCTTATTGCCACGCTGTTGGCTTCCACGTCCTTGTCCGCGCCGCTGCTTAGCGTGATGCCGAAACTGGCGGCGGATGCACTGGAGGCGTTGAAGCAGGCGCCGGCGTCTTTTGAATTGTTCAAGCGCAACAGCTCGGTGCACCAGGGCGGTGATTTCGGCCTGGCATCCTGTGCCGAAACCGATGGCGAATTGACGATGGTGCTGGTGACCTACAGCACTCACGGCGTGAGCAAACAGGTAGGGCTGCCCTTCCTGGAGTGGGACAGTTCCTCGTGCGAGGCCTTCAGCGGGCAGACGTGCCTGGTGCTGAATACCTCGGTGGTCAACGAAAAGACGATCCAACTGATGCGCGAGAGCGCGGGAGACAAAGTACAACTGGCGATTGCCAAATACCGGATCTAAGGCACCAGGTAGCCGCGTACCCCGGTGAAGATGATCTGCGCGGCCAGGGCGCAGACGAACAGGCCCATCAACCGGCTGACAATCTGCAAGCCCTGGTCACCGAGGATGCGTTCGATACGGTTGGACAGGTACAGCACCACGCCCACCGTGAGGCTGGCCAGGGCGATGCTGAGGATGGCGGTGAGCTTGTCATCCCAGTGCGGTTGGCTCACGCCCATCACCAGCAGCGCACCGATGGTGCCGGGGCCGACGGTGAGTGGGATGGTCAGCGGCACGATGGTCACATCCTGCTGCACGTTGTCGGTCTGCACCGCCGACTTGCCCTGGGCCATGCCCAGGGCGGAAATGAACAGCACACTGCCGGCGCCGATGCGGAAGGCGTCGACGGTGATGCCGAACACACTGAAAATCACCCGGCCGAACAGGTACAGCAACACGCTCGATACCAGGGTCGCCAACGCCACCTTCCACGCCAGGCGCCGCCGCTCTTTGCTGGAATAGCCACGGGTCAGGCTGATAAAGCAGGACAGCACGAAGAACGGGCTGTAGAGCACCAGCATTTTCAGGTAGACGCTGAATAACACGTGGAGCATGGGGGCGGCTCGCAGGAGGAAAGTGTGGAGAGTCTATCAGGCGCCAGAGATCAAATGTGGGAGGGGGCTTTTGTGGTGAGCGGGCTTGCCCCGCGCTGGGCTGCGAAGCAGCCCCAATAAGAACGCCGAGTTATGTCAGGCACTCTGCGGCGTTTGGTTTTAGGGCCGCTTCGCGCCCCAGCGCGGGGCAAGCCCGCTCACCACAAAAACCAGTTCCTACAGGAGGGCAGCGTTTCAAGTTAAGACGGGGCGTGCTCGGGCCTTTGCTGACGCTGCGCCACCCAAAACTCCACCAGCTCGCGCAACTGCGACAACTCCACCGGCTTGGCCATATGCCCATCCATCCCGGCCTGGCGCGCACGCTCCTTGTGTTCCGACAGAATGTGCGCCGTCAACGCCACCACCGGCGTGCGGATGCGCTGGTGGCTGACTTCCCAGGCACGCAGCTGCTGGGTCGCCGAGAAACCATCGAGGATCGGCATTTCGCAGTCCATCAACACCAGGTCATAACGCTGGGCCTTCATTGCTTCCAGCGCTTCCTCGCCATTGCTGGCAGTGTCCGGGCTGAGGTTGAGCTTGCCGAGCATGCCGCGAATCACCTTGGTGGAGATGCTGTTGTCCTCGGCTACCAGGATGCGGAAATCCGTCGGCACGGTGATGGCGGCCGGAGCGCTGAGGACCGGGCGTGGCAGCACGTTGCCTTTGCTGCGTTGGGTCAGTTCATCCGCCAGGGTGGTCTTGAGCGTGTAGCCGGCCACCGGTTTGGCGAGGATGCGCTTGATCCCGCAATTGCGCGCGATGATCTTGCTCGGCGCGTTGCTGATGCCGGTGAGCATGATCAGCAGGATGTCGTGGTTCAGGCTCGGGTCTTCCTTGATCTTTGCCGCCAGTTGCATGCCGGTCATGCCGGGCATGTTCTGGTCCAGCAGCACCACATCGAAGTAATCGCGCAGGTGCGCCTTGGTGCGCAGCAACGCCAGGGCTTCCTTGCCCGAGGGCACGGCGCTGACGTTGAGGCCCCAGGCCGAACATTGTTGCACCAGTACTTTACGGCAGGTGTCGTTGTCGTCCACCACCAGCACGCGCGCGCCTTTGAGCGGGCCGTCGAGGTCGGAGGTCGGGTGTTCCAGGCGTTCCGGGTCCAGCGGCAGGGTCAGCCACAGGGTGCTGCCCTGGTGGCTGCCGCTCTTGATGCCGAACTCGCCATTCATCAACAGGATCAACTGGCGGGCGATGACCAGGCCCAGGTGGCCGTTCAAACGGGTGGCCGAGAAGAAATTCTTGCTGTGCAGTTCGCTGTGCAGCAGGGCATCGCGCTCGGCGGGTTCCATCGGCAGGCCGCTGTCTTGCACGGCAATGCGCAGGCGTGGCTTGGTGCTGCGGTCGTCCAGGGCCACCACGATCAGCACTTCGCCTTCGTCGGTCTTTTGCAGGGCGTTTTCCAGCAGACTCAACATGGCCTGGCGCAGGCGCGTCGGGTCGCCGCTGATCACGCGGGGCACCTGGGGCTGGATAAAGCTGATCAGTTCGACGTTCTGCTGCTCGGCCTTGGCGCGGAAGATACTCAGGCAGTCTTCGATCAGCGCATTGAGGTCGAACTGCACATCGTCCAGTTCGATCTGGCCGGATTCGAGCTTGGAGATATCGAGGATTTCATTGATCAGCGTGAGCAGTTCGTTGCCGGCGCTGTGGATGGTTTGCACGTAGTCGCGCTGCTTCACCGACAGTGGCGTACCCAGCAGCAGTTCGGTCATGCCCAACACACCGTTCATGGGGGTGCGGATTTCGTGGCTGATCTTGGCCAGGAACTCGGCCTTGGCCGCGATTTCGGCATTGCTCGCCGCCAGGTCGCGGCTGAGGCTGAAACGCGCCTCGACAATTGCCCGCTGGCGCTCGCCCAACGCCAGGCTCATCAGCAGGCCGCTGAGGCAGATAAACGCCAGCAGCGTGACGATCAGGCCCTGGGGCGAGACCATCGTCAGGCCCAGCAACGCCGGCAGGATGATCAGCGTACCGATGTTGAACACCACCATCGCCGCCACGAACAGGCGTGCCGGGCGGTAGCCTTTCTGCCAGTGATAGGCTGAGACAAACAGCATGCTCAAGCCGGCGAGGGCCACCAGGGCGTAGGTGATGATGTTCAGCGGCAGGGTGTTGACGAACAACAGCAACAGGCCGCACAGCACGATGAACAGGATGTCCGCCATCAACAGCTTGTTCAGCGGGTGCGGGCCCAGGGGCATGAAGAAACGGTAGGCAAACATCAAACCGCAGGGTGCGGTGAGCAGCAGCGCCAGGTAGGCGCCTGGTGTCTGGATTGCATGCCAGTTCGGCAGCCATGGCCCTACCAGGTTGAGCAGCAGCGCCAGGCTGAGCATCAGCAGCACTTCGCACGCCGCCAGCCACAGGCTGCTGCGCGAGCGGTGATAGGCGAAGCGCGTCAGGTTGTGCAGGATCAGCATCAGCAGGCAGCCGAACAGCAGGCCGTAGATCAGCGTCTGGGTCTGGTCGGCGGCGGCGAGTACGGCTGGTTCCAGGGTGATGTAGGGGCGCAGTTCGTGTTCCGAGACCAGGCGCAGGTAAACCTCGAGGGGCTTCTGGCTCTGGGGCAGCGGCAGCATGAAGTCACTGCTGGGCAACGGTCGTTCAGCCTGGGGCTGGCGTGTGCCGGTGCTCTGTTGTTCCACCAGGGTGTCGCCGTCCAGCACGTAGAGGCTCAGGTGCGACAGGTCCGGGGCGAATACCCGCAGCACTTGTTCGTGCTTGCCGGGTTGCAGCTTGAAACGTACCCACAACGCACCGTCCGGTTCCGCGGCGGTAATGCGGTCCAGTTCGATGGGGCTGAATTGGTTGGTGTAGCGCGAGGAACGGATGTCGCTCAGCTGCAGGTCGGCCTGTTCATCAAGCAATACTGCCCAGCCACTGCCTTGCGCGGCGGCCTGGGCCGGGAACAAGCAGAGCAGTGTCAGCAGACTGACAGTGAAACCTATGGCGATCCTGAGCCAGCGCACGGCGAAATCCCTTCGTAGGTTGATGCACGGTTAACTATGCGCGGGTAGGCCTGCATACGGCAAGGGCCAGAGGCCCCTGCCTAGCCGAACGGATAGCTGCTTACTGGTTCTCGCCACGCTCCCGCGCAATGGCGCGATAGCCGATGTCCTTGCGGTAGAAACAGCCTTTCCAGTCGATCTTCGCGGCCAGCTTGTAAGCCTGTTGCTGCGCGGCGTCGACGCTGGCGCCCATGGCGGTGGCGCATAGCACACGGCCACCGGCCGTTACGACCTGGCCATCCTTGAGCGCGGTGCCCGCATGGAACACCTTGCCTTCCAGCGTAGCAGCCGCGTCCAGGCCTTCAATCACATCGCCCTTGGCGTAGTCGGCAGGGTAACCACCGGCCGCCAGCACAATGCCGACGCTCGGACGTGGGTCCCACTGCGCTTCAACCTTGTCCAGGGCCTGGGCCAATGCGGCTTCCACCAACAGCACCAGGCTCGATTGCAGACGCAGCATCACCGGTTGGGTTTCCGGGTCGCCGAAGCGGCAGTTGAACTCGATGACTTTGGGGTTACCGGCTTTGTCGATCATCAGGCCGGCATACAGGAAACCGGTGTACACATTGCCTTCGTCGGCCATGCCGCGCACGGTCGGCCAGATCACCAGGTCCATGACGCGCTGGTGCACGTCGGCCGTGACCACCGGGGCAGGGGAGTAGGCGCCCATGCCACCGGTGTTCGGGCCGGTGTCGCCGTCGCCGACGCGCTTGTGGTCCTGGCTGGTGGCCATCGGCAAGACGTTCTTGCCGTCGACCATCACGATGAAGCTGGCTTCTTCGCCGTCGAGGAACTCCTCGATGACCACGCGGGAGCCGGCATCACCGAACGCGTTGCCGGCGAGCATATCGCGCACGGCGTCTTCGGCTTCCTGCAGGGTCATCGCCACGATCACGCCTTTACCAGCAGCCAGGCCATCGGCCTTGATCACGATTGGCGCACCTTTTTCACGCAGGTAAGCCAGGGCTGGCTCGATCTCGGTGAAGTTCTGGTAGTCGGCAGTCGGGATCTTGTGGCGGGCCAGGAAATCCTTGGTGAAGGCCTTGGAGCCTTCCAACTGGGCCGCACCGGCGGTAGGGCCGAAGCAATCCAGGCCACGGCTGCGGAACAGGTCCACGACACCCGCCACCAGCGGCACTTCCGGGCCGACGATAGTCAGGGACACATTCTTTTCAGCGAAGTCGGCCAGTTGCTCAAGGGCCAGCACGTCGATAGCAACGTTTTCGCACTTGGCTTCAATGGCGGTGCCGGCGTTGCCGGGGGCAACGAAGACTTTCTGGACGCGTGGGTCCTGGGCAACTTTCCAGGCCAGGGCGTGTTCACGGCCACCGCTGCCAATGATCAAAACATTCATTTCAAAAACCTCGGATGACGCAAATTCTTGGGAACACTGTGGGCGCTTTTCTGTGGGAGCTGGCTTGCCTGCGATGCGGGCGCCTCGGTGTAACAAGTGCACCGAGGTGATGCTATCGCAGGCAAGCCAGCTCCTACAGAAGCCAGTGCCCACCAGGCAATGTTGGATCAGTGACGGAAGTGGCGCATGCCGGTGAAGACCATGGCAATGCCGGCCTCGTCAGCGGCGGCGATCACTTCGGCATCGCGCATCGAACCACCCGGTTGGATCACGGCGGTCACACCGGCTTTCGCGGCATTGTCCAGGCCGTCACGGAACGGGAAGAACGCATCGGAAGCCATTACCGAACCCACCACCTGCAAACCGGCGTGCTCAGCCTTGATCGCGGCGATACGCGCCGAGTTCACCCGGCTCATCTGGCCAGCGCCGACACCGATGGTCTGGCGGTTCTTGGCGTAGACGATGGCGTTGGATTTAACGTACTTGGCCACCTTCCAGGCGAAGATCAGGTCGTTGATCTCTTGCTCGGTCGGCGCGCGCTTGGTCACCACTTTCAGGTCGGCGCTGCCGATCATGCCGATGTCACGGCTCTGTACCAGCAAGCCACCGTTGACGCGCTTGTAGTCCCAGGCCGCCGCGCGGTCAGCCGACCACTCGCCGCAGGCCAGCAGGCGCACGTTGGCTTTGGCGGCGACGATGGCGCGGGCTTCTTCGCTGACGCTTGGGGCGATGATCACTTCAACGAACTGACGCTCGACGATCGCTTTAGCGGTCTCGGCATCCAGTTCGCGGTTGAAGGCAATGATGCCGCCGAAGGCCGATTCGGTATCGGTAGCGTAGGCCAGTTCGTACGCCTGGCGGATACCGCCTTCAGCGTCCGGGCTCACGGCCACGCCGCACGGGTTGGCGTGCTTGACGATCACACAGGCTGGCTTGACGAAGCTCTTCACACATTCCAGCGCGGCGTCGGTGTCGGCTACGTTGTTGTAGGACAGCTCTTTGCCTTGCAGTTGGGTCGCGGTGGCGATGCCCACTTCGGCAGGCTTGGCCTCCACGTAGAACGCCGCGCTCTGATGCGGGTTCTCGCCGTAGCGCATCTCCTGGGCCTTGATGAACTGGCTGTTGAAGGTGCGTGGGAACTGGCTGCGACCTTCTGTGCTTAGGGTTTCAGCGGTCTGGTTCACGGTGCCCATGTAGTTGGCGATCATGCCGTCGTAGGCGGCGGTGTGTTCGAACGCCTTGAGCATCAGGTCGAAACGCTGGGCGTAGGTCAGGCCACCGGCCTTCAGGCTTTCCAATACGTTGGCGTAATCACTGGCGTTGACCACGATGGCCACGTCTTTGTGGTTCTTGGCCGCCGAACGCACCATGGTTGGGCCGCCGATATCGATGTTTTCGATGGCGGTCGGCAGGTCGCAGCCTGGCTTGTTGATGGTGGCTTCGAACGGGTAGAGGTTAACGGCCACCAGATCGATCGGCTTGATACCGTGCTCGGCCATGATCGCGTCATCGGTGCCACGACGGCCGAGGATGCCACCATGGATCTTCGGGTGCAGGGTCTTGACCCGACCGTCCATCATTTCTGCGAAGCCGGTGTAGTCCGCCACTTCCACTGCGGCCACGCCGTTGTCCTGCAGCAGTTTGAAGGTCCCGCCCGTGGAGAGGATTTCCACGCCCAGAGCTTCCAGCTCCCGGGCAAATTCAAGGATCCCGGTCTTGTCGGAGACACTGATCAAGGCGCGGCGGATCGGCAGGCGGGTAGTCTGGTCGGTCATTTCAATTTCCATCAAAAGCAAAGGAGTCAGCAAAAAAGGCGACCGGTTTTACGCGGGCGCCTTTCTGGTTTGATTGAATGCTTACAGCAAATCGTATTGCTTGAGCTTTTTGCGCAAGGTGCCACGGTTGAGGCCCAGCAGCTCACTGGCTTTGGTCTGGTTGCCCTTGACGTAGTTCATCACGCTTTCGAGCAAGGGCGCCTCGACTTCGGAGAGCACCAGGTTGTACACGTCCGTGACGGAAGCGCCCTCAAGGTGGGCGAAATAATTGTGCAGCGCCTTCTCGACACTCCCGCGAAGGGTCTGGCCTTCTTCGCTCGGCGTGTTGAGGTGCTGTTTCAAATTGACGTTGTCGCTCACGGGTGTTGTTCCACTCACTAAAGTCTCGGTCATCATCGTCATGCGGCCACCCCCTCTCCGTCCCCTGTCCCCAGGCTCTTGTAACGCTCGCTGAAGAACTCACGAACGTTGGCGCATTGTGCTTCCGTATCATCCAAACGATTGAAGTGGGCGCGAAACTCCCTGGCGCCCGGCAGGGTTGCGAGATACCAGCCGACATGCTTGCGAGCAATGCGTACTCCCATCACATCTCCATAGAAGGCGTGCAGGGCGGCCAGATGCTCTAGCAGAATACGTTCCACCTCGATTAGCTCCGGTGCCGGCAACACTTCACCGGTACGCAGAAAATGCTCGATCTCACGAAAAATCCACGGACGCCCCTGGGCGGCCCGGCCAATCAACAAGCCATCGGCACCGGTGGCGTGCAGCACGCGCCGGGCCTTCTCGGCGGAGTCGATGTCGCCATTGGCGAATACCGGCATCGATACCGCCTGCTTGATCGCAGCGATGGTGTCGTACTCGGCTTCACCGGTGTAAAGGTCGGCGCGGGTGCGGCCATGCACCGCCAGCGCTGTAATGCCTGCCTGTTCAGCGATCTTCGCCACTGTCAGGCCGTTCTTGTTGTCCCGGTCCCAACCGGTACGAATCTTCAGGGTGACCGGCACATCCACTGCGGCGACAACGGCCTGCAGGATCTCGGCTACCAACTGCTCATCTTTCAACAGGGCGGAACCGGCGGCCTTGTTGCAGACCTTCTTGGCCGGGCAGCCCATGTTGATGTCGATGATCTGCGCCCCCAACTCCACGTTGGCCCGGGCCGCATCCGCCAGCATCTGTGCATCGCCACCGGCGATCTGTACCGAGCGCGGCTCGGGATCACCTTCGTGGATCATGCGCATCCGCGATTTGCGGGTGTTCCACAAGCTCATGTCGCTGGTGACCATTTCCGAGACTACTAGACCCGCGCCCAAACGCTTGCACAGCTGACGAAAGGGCTGGTCGGTGACGCCCGCCATCGGGGCGAGGATCAAGCCGTTCTGCAATGTGTATGGGCCGATGCGTACCGCCGACATAGGACTTCCCTGTTGTGGGGCCGGATCATTAGAGTTCGAAAAAGGGTTGGCATGATACCCGCTCTCGATGACTGGATAAAGGCTGAATTGGATAAAATCTGAACAGTTATTTCTTTATCGCCAGCGGTTTGGTTGCGCAGGGGAAAGTCAATAACCTGCCGTCAAACCTCAATGCATGAACCGATTCACTCGGGCGAGTGGAAGCTCAGGCTGTAATTCACGGCTTTGTTGCCCGGATCGAGGATATCCAGGGAGATATGGATCGGGGTTTGTGATGGCATTTCGCTAACGCCGGCCAACTCACCGCTGAGGTATTCGGCGGGTTTGAAGCGACGGCTGGCAATCAGGTTGCCGTTCAGGTCGGCAAAACGCAGCTCCAGCAGCGGGAAGGGCTGGGAGAAGGTTGCACGGTTATAGATGATCGCATCCACCACCAGCGCCCCGGCGAAATCGGGGTGGCTGCGCACCACCAGGTTACTGCTCTTGATATGGGCGATATCGACCCGCGACGGCACTGTGCAACCCAGGGTGGGGCACAGTTGCTGGAACCACGGGCGATACGCGTCCTGGCGGGCCAGGTCGTCGAATTGGTAGGCGATGTATTGGCCTGCGAGGCCGGCGGCGGCGATCAGGACCAGCAGCAGCCAGACCAGGCGACGGCCCAGGCCCGTCGGGCGTTTGTGTGCGTAGAGGTGCAGCGGATCGTCTTCCAGGTCCTGGAGCAAATCGTCATGGGCGCTGGTTTCAGCGCGTGGGCGCTTGCGGCGGGGTGGCAGGCGATCTTCGGGGTCGGCCGCTTTGGTCAGCGGCGTGAACGGTGGGTCGATGTCGTCATCGTCTGGTGTTGAGCGCAGGGGTGGCTCATCGTCGAGATCGTCGGTGTGGAGCGACATGGACGGTTCGGTGCGCTGCCTGGTCGCAGGTTCTGGCTCGTTTTCGCTGACGTGGAGGCGCTCTTCAGGCGGCTCGCTGAACAGGCTTGCCGCCCATTTCTCTTCTTCGGCCTTGACGCTGTCGCGGCTGGCGCTGAGAGGCTCGTCCTTTTGTCGACGATCGGCGCCCGCATGCCGGCGTTCTGCGCCCGGGGGCAGGGTGTGCTGAATCTCGCGGCGTTCCAGCTTGGCCAGTTCTTCGTCCAGGTCCAGGTTGTCCAGGTCCAGCTCTTCGGCGGTCCACTGTTTCTGGCTGATGGCGCGCGGTGCCTCGGCAGTGGTCTCGGGCTGCGGCGCCGGCGCCTGGCCGCGTTGCTCCAACAGCTGGCGGGCCGCATTGAACACTTGCAGGCACGAGCCGCAGCGCACCACGCCACGGGCCACGCTCAATTGAGCGTGGCTGACGCGAAAGCGTGCTTGGCAATGCGGGCACTGGGTGACGAAACTGTCGGTCATGCGGCCATCCGATTCAGGCAAGCGCTCATTCTAGCGCCGACGACCGCTGATGCGTACCCAGCCATCGCGGTTGGCGATCGGATCCAGCTCGAAATCCTTGGCGTAGGCGGCGGCGACGTCTTCGCCCTGCTCGGCCAGGATGCCCGACAGCGCCAGGCGGCCGCCCGGCCTGACCAGGCTCGACAGTTGCGGCGCCAGCGCCACCAGCGGCCCGGCGAGGATGTTGGCCACCAGCACGTCGGCCTGTACCTGGGGCAGTTGCTCCGGCAGGTAGAGTGGGAATTTGCCTTCAGGAATGTTGTTGCGCCCAGCGTTGTCGCGGGAGGCTTCCAGGGCTTGCACGTCGATGTCGGTGCCCACGGCTTCCTTGGCGCCGAGCAGCAGGGCGGCAATCGCCAGGATCCCCGAGCCGCAACCGAAGTCCAGCACGTGGCTGTCGGTCAGGTCCTGGCCGTCCAGCCATTCCAGGCACAGCGCGGTGGTCGGGTGGGTGCCGGTGCCGAATGCCAGGCCCGGGTCCAGCAGCAGGTTGACTGCGTCGGGCTCGGGCGCGGCATGCCAGCTCGGTACGATCCACAGGCGCTGGCCGAAACGCATCGGCTGGAAGTTGTCCATCCAGCTGCGTTCCCAGTCCTGGTCTTCGATGACTTCGCTGTGGTGCTCTGGCAGCGGGCCGCCGGTGAGCAGTTCCATATGGGCCAGCACGGCGTTGGCGTCGGTGCCGTCTTCGAACAGGGCCAGCAGGTGGGTGTGGGACCACAGCGGCGTGGTGTTGAGTTCGGGCTCGAAGATCGGTTGGTCTTCGGCGTCCATGAATGTTACGGAGACAGCGCCTACTTCGAGGAAAGCGTCTTCATAGGTTTCGGCTTGTTCTGGGCTGATGGCGAGACGGACTTGCAGCCAAGGCATGGCGGGCACCTTTGAAAAAATGAGTGTGCAGCGGGGTGGGGCTGCGAAAGGGCGCAAGTTTACGCGAGCGCACAGAAGAAGACGACATACACCGATCAAATGTGGGAGGGGGCTTGCCCTCGATGGCGATGGATCAGACACAGCTGCATCAACTGACACTCCCTCATCGGGGGCAAGCCCCCTCCCACATTGGACCCTGTACATCCAGAAATTCCAGGGCCCAGACACAACAAAGCCGCCCGGAGGCGGCTGTGTTGTTTGGAGCACTTACTGGTTGGCCAGCTTGTGTTCCAGGTAGTGAATGTTCACACCACCTTCGCAGAAGCCTTCATCACGTACCAGTTCCCGATGCAGCGGGACATTGGTCTTGATGCCATCCACCACGATTTCATCCAGGGCGTTGCGCATGCGGGCCATGGCCTCATCGCGGGTGGCGCCCCAGGTGATCAGCTTGCCGATCAACGAGTCGTAGTTGGACGGAACCTTGTAGCCGCTGTACAGGTGCGAATCGACGCGAACGCCGTTGCCACCTGGAGCATGGAAATGCTTGACCAGGCCTGGGCTCGGGATAAAGGTTTTCGGGTCTTCGGCGTTGATCCGGCACTCCAGGGAGTGGCCGTGGATCTTCACGTCGTCCTGGGTGAAGGACAGCACGTTGCCCGCGGCGATGCTCAGCATCTCCTTGACGATATCAATACCGGTGACCATCTCCGAGACCGGGTGCTCTACCTGCACGCGAGTGTTCATCTCGATGAAGTAGAAACGACCGTTTTCGTACAGGAACTCGAAAGTACCCGCGCCACGGTAGTTGATATCGATGCACGCCTTGACGCAGCGCGCCAATACTTCCTGGCGGGCTTTTTCGTCCAGGCCCGGTGCCGGGGCTTCTTCCAGTACCTTCTGGTGGCGACGTTGCAGCGAGCAATCGCGGTCACCCAGGTGAATGGCGTGGCCCTGTCCGTCGGACAGTACCTGGACTTCCACGTGACGTGGGTTGGTCAGGTACTTTTCCAGGTAGACCATCGGGTTGTTGAACCAGGCGCCTGCTTCGGAGCGGGTCTGCTTGGCGGCTTCGATCAGGTCTTCTTCCTTGTGCACCACGCGCATGCCGCGACCACCACCGCCACCGGCGGCCTTGATGATCACCGGGTAGCCGACTTCGCGACCAATGCGCAGAGCGGTTTCCTCGTCTTCAGGCAGCGGGCCGTCGGAACCTGGAACGGTTGGCACGCCGGCAGCGATCATGGCTTCCTTGGCGGAGACCTTGTCGCCCATCAGGCGAATGGTCTCGGCTTTCGGGCCAATGAAGGTAAAACCGGATTTTTCCACCTGGTCGACAAAGTCGGCGTTTTCCGCGAGGAAACCGTAGCCTGGGTGGATGGCGGTTGCGCCTGTCACTTCTGCTGCAGCGATGATGCTTGAGACTTTCAGGTACGAGCTTGTAGCCACTGGCGGGCCGATGCAGATGCTTTCGTCCGCCAGTTTCACGTGCATCAATTCAGTATCGGCCGTCGAGTAAACAGCGACGGTCTTGATGCCTTGTTCCTTACAGGCGCGCAGGATTCGCAGGGCGATCTCACCGCGGTTGGCGATCAGGACTTTTTCCAGTTTCTTCGCAGGTTTCAACATCGAAGGCACTCCGCGGTTCAAACGATGGTGAACAGCGGCTGGTCGTACTCAACCGGCTGACCGTTTTCTACCAGGATGGATTCGATGACGCCGGCTTTTTCAGCGGTGATGTGGTTCATCATCTTCATCGCTTCAACGATGCAGATGGTGTCGCCCACTTTCACGGTAGCGCCGACTTCAACGAAGGCTGGCGAAGTCGGTGCCGGGGTGCGGTAGAACGTACCGACCATTGGCGACTTGACCACGAAGCCGTTCAGCGCAGGCGCGGCCGGGGCAGCTGGAGCAGCGGCAGCTGCAGGGGCGGCGGCAGGCGCAGCAGCGGCCGGAGCCGGCGCTTGCATCTGTGGCGCATAGAACTGCTGGGCCGGGGTCTTGCTGTGGCGGCTGATCCGTACGGACTCTTCGCCTTCCTTGATTTCCAGCTCGTCGATACCGGACTCTTCCAGCAGTTCGATCAGTTTCTTAACTTTACGGATATCCATGAATCATCAACTCCCAAGGGTCGGTCAGGGGCGCTTGGCCGGTTGTTCAAGTTGTTCCAGGGCGGCCTCCAGGGCCAGTCGGTAACCGCTGGCGCCAAGGCCGCAGATCACACCTACCGCTACATCGGAGAAGTAGGAGTGATGGCGGAAAGCTTCGCGTTTGTGCACGTTCGACAAATGCACTTCGATGAATGGGATGCTCACCGCCAGCAGCGCGTCACGTAATGCAACACTTGTATGCGTAAAAGCGGCGGGATTGATCAGGATAAAGTCCACGCCTTCGCCGCGCGCGGCATGGATGCGATCAATCAATTCGTACTCGGCATTGCTTTGCAGGTAGAGCAGATGGTGGCCGGCTTCACGCGCCCTGCGTTCGAGATCAAGGTTGATCTGCTCCAGGGTGACTGCCCCGTAGACGCCCGGTTCACGGGTGCCGAGCAGGTTCAGGTTGGGTCCGTGAAGAACCAGTAAGGTCGCCATCGGCTGTTCCTTGTTATTGATGTGGGTACGGCAGAACCCGGCGACTATGCCGCAAAGCCTTTGTGACTGTCCAGTTCTATGCAGTAGGCGGCACGATTAGCGAGGATAGCGCGAAAATTGTGACTGTGGGGCTGGATTCGGTCATTGGCAACACCGTCTCGAATCCTGTGGAGATCGTGTCAGACGCGGAAGGCTTGAACGGCAGTGTTGAGCTGCCCACCCAGCACCAACAACTGCTCACCCTGGCGTCGGCCCTGACCAATGCGCAGCAAATTATCCTCACCCAACTGATGAATCCGCTCACTGTTGTCGCGAATCTCACTGACGGCACCACTCTGCTGCGCGGTCACATCGGCGATGCGCACGGCGGTCTCGGAGATGGTCTGGATCGCGCCGACGATTTCATCCAGCGCACCGTCCGCTGCCTGGGCTTGCTGGGCGGTGGCTTCGGCGTGTTCGACCTGGGCGCGCATGCCTTGCACCGATTGGTGGGCGGCGCTTTGCAGCCCGGCGATCAAGGTCTGGATTTCGGCGGTGGCGCCAGCGGTGCGTTGGGCCAGCGAGCGCACCTCGTCGGCCACCACGGCAAAACCGCGTCCGGCTTCACCGGCACGGGCGGCCTCGATGGCGGCGTTGAGGGCCAGCAGGTTGGTCTGGTCGGCAATCGAGCGGATCACCGTGAGTACCCCGCCGATGGTGGCAGATTCCTCAGCGAGTTTTTCGATCATCTGCGCGTTTTGCTGCACTTCGCCCACCAGGGCATGCAGCCCGGTCAGGCTCAGGCCGATCACGCGCTGGCCTTGCTCCACCGCCTGGCCGGCGCTGCGACTGGCACCGGCAGCCTGGCTGGCGTCGCCGGCGACTTGCTGGATCGTCGCTTCCAGTTCGCCCAGCGAATCACGGATCTGCGCGGTATCCCCGGCCTGGCGTTCGGCGCCGTCGTGCAGGCCGCTGCTCAGTTCGGCGAGGGTGCGGCTGCTGCCGGCGACTTCCTCGGCGTTGCCGCGAATGGTGCCGACCAAATCCACCAGGTAGGCGCGCAGGCGGTTCAGAGACGCTTCGATATCGTGCAGTTCGCGGTTGGTCTTGCCCAGGGCAATCGGCCGGCTGAAGTCACCTTCGGCCCAAGTCGACAGGGCTGGCGCCAGGTTGGTCAGCACTCGCGCCAGCTTGCGTTGCAGGGTGTCGATCAATAGCGCGATCAACAGGATCAGGCCAATCATCAGCCCTTGCATCAGGCGCACTTCGCCCTGGATCTTGGCGTGTTGCGCACGCACGACCGGCTCCAGGCCGGCGATGGCTTGTTGCACGGTGTTGATTTTCTGGTGGGTTTTGGCGGCCAGGTCGGTGCGTTGCTGGATCTGGTCGCGGGTGCGCTTGAGTTCGGCGGGGTAGCGGGTCAGCAGGCTGTTGAGTTCACGCTTGAGGTCGACGCCGGTGTCCTGGGCTTCGGTTTTTTCGCTGTTCTCCAGGCCCATCAGCGCAGAAAAATCATCGGCGCTGGACTCGGCGCTGGCCTTCACGCCCAGCAACGGCAGTTGCTCCAGCAGGTCGGCCTGGCTGCGAATGTTGCCGACTTCGCGTTCCACATCGTCGGCCAGTTCCGCACGCCCGCTGCTCACCAGTTTGTCGCGGGCCAGCGACAACTTGCCCAGATGCTGGGAGGCGGCCAGCAACGGCGGCAGATAGCGGGCGGCTTCGGGAGAACTCACGCCGATGGCGTACTGGCTCAGTTGCTCCAGGTTGGCGCCCAATTCACGTTCGGCTTGCAGCAGCAAGGCTTGCGGGTCGCCTGCCAGCTTGCCGGCCGCCAGCAAGTCGGTCTTGCTGAACGCATCCAGGTCCACCAGGCTTGGGCGCAGGTTCTGCGCCAGGTCCGCCGGCAGTTCATTCAGATGCTGTACCAGGCTTTCCAGGCTCTGGCCCGCGCTGCTCAAGCGCAGGGCGTCGCCGCTGGCCAGGTAGTCGTCGATATTGCGCGCGGCTTCGTTCTGGAAACTCTGCGACAGGCCCAGGTAGCGCTCCATCAGCAAATAGGGCCGCTCCAGCGCCCGTTGCGACCACCACAACGTCGCCCCCAGCGCCAGGCACACGGCCACCAGAAGAAGGGTATTGAGATTGGTCAGCAGCTTCAGGCGCATGCGTGGTTTCAACCGACAGCAAAAGATAAGTGCCTGAAGTTATTGCGTTTCCGTTACAAAGTTATGACGGAATCAGTGGATTCCGGTGAAAAGATGGCACTTTGCTTTGATGTGCGTGCGGCTTGCACACGATTGCGCCCAGCGTCCTTGGCACGGTACAGCGCCTCGTCGGCCTGGGCGGCCATCATCAGGCTATCGGAGCCGTCGCACAGCTCCACCAGTCCTGCGCTGAAGGTGCACCACAAATCCTGGGGTTGCGCCGGGTAGTGGATCTCGGCAAAGCGCCCACGGATTTCATCCAGCACTCTGCAGGCCGATTCCAGATCGGTGTCGGGCATCACGATGGCGAATTCCTCACCACCATAGCGCCCGATGTAGTCGGTCTTGCGCAGGCGCTGCTTGAGAAACAGCGCCAGACTCTTGATCACGCGGTCGCCCATGGGGTGGCCGTGGCTGTCATTGACCCGCTTGAAGTGGTCGATGTCGAGCATGGCAAAGCTCAATGGCTTGTTCTCGCGGCGCGCGCGGAAGCTGCAGTCTTCGAGCAATTGCAGGATGTGGGTGTGGTTGTACAGGCCGGTCAGGCTGTCGCGTACCATCCGCGCCTTGAGGTTGCGCGCCCGCGCCGCGCGGTTGCGCACGGTGGTGATCAGGTGGCGCGGCTTGATCGGCTTGGTGAGGAAGTCGTCACCGCCTTCGCTCATGGCGTCCAGTTGCTTATCCAGGTCGTCTTCGGCCGACAGGTAGATGATCGGCACGCTGACGTAACGGTCGTTATGGCGGATGACCTTGGCCAGTTCGGTGCCGGTACAGGCGGGCATGTACATGTCGAGGATGATCAGGTCGGGCTGGAAGTCCGCCAGCTCGGCCATGGCCTGGATCGGCTCGATCAAGGTGCGAGTGACGATGCCGGCACTGTTGAGCAGGCGCTCGGTGTGCAGTGCCTGGGCCCGCGAATCGTCGATGATCAGCACTTTATACGGTTCGTACTGGGCAACGCAGGTCAGTACTTCGATCTTTTCCAGCAGGCTGGAAGCTTCCAGCGTACCGGTGAGGAATTCCTGGCCCCCGGCGCGCACGGCGGCCAGGCGGGTCGGGGTGTCGGTTTCGTGCAGGCTGAAGAACAGCAGCGGCAGCTTCTGTTCCAGGCCTTCCTGGGCTTCGGCGGCGAGCTTGAGGCCCAGGCCGGCACCGCAGAAATCCACGTCCATCACAATCGCCGAAGGCAGGCGCTCGGCCATCGACGCACGAAACGCCGCCACGCTGTCCAGGGATTGGGCGCTCATGCCAAAGAACTCCAACTGCTTGGCCAGGCGCTCGGCACGGTCGTGATCGGCCAGCATCACGTAGATCGGCTTGCGCATCGGCGGCAGGAAGGTTTGCTCAAGCTGGTCGCCCTGGCGCAGGCCGGTACGGGACAGGCGCTGCATCAGGCGGTTGAGTTCGGTGATCAGTTGGCTGCTCAGGCGCCCGCGGTTTTCGTTCACGGCCTTGAGAGACTCGCCGATGTGGTGCGCGAGCTGGCTGTGTTCCGGCTGTTCGAAACGCTCGGCAAAGCGCAGCAGGCGCAGATTGGCCTCGCTGAGTTCGGAAAGGTCGGTGCCGGACCACTCGCTGCGTTGCAGGCGCTGCCAGATCTCAAGAATTTGACGTGCCTGATGAATTACCCGCTGGGCAAAATGCTGCTTGAGGCGCTCACGGCTGGGGTCTTCTGGCTCGGTCATATCCTGACTACTAGTGAGGGTGCATGCTGAGGTCGACTGATGGCTCTATGCTAGCACCTCTTTCCCATGGGATGAGTGTCATACGTCAATAAACTGTGCGTGCGGAGTATTCAGTTGCTGACCCGCTGGTCGCTCGGCGTAAAAAGCGTGCATCCTTTATAGTCCAACACCCTCTGTGCGCCAGTTTGGCGAAAAGCCCCGCACGGGCGGGCACGATGGGGTAGGGTTGTGGTCGGAGTGTTTGAACGCACGCCATCAATTCAAGTGCATGAACTCAAGTGATTGAAAGGATATCGCCATGCTGGACTGGAAAAACCGTGCAGGCAGTGCCAAAGGCCCCGCCCCTGAGCCCAAGTCGGCCAACCGCAGCTATTTTCGTACCTTGCTGATGAGCCGCGCCGTGCTCAGCGTGCTCGGCCTGTACCTGTTGGTCACGGGCGCCCTGGGCTGGTACTGGAGCGAAGAGCCGGCGCTGTTCCCGGTCCAGCAGAATGCACAGCTTGCCGCCGAAAAAGACGGCAAGCAGATGGTGGTGGGCTTTACCACCGTCGAAACCCTCAAGACTGTGGTCGGTACCTTGCTGAACAAGCCGGGTGGCTACATTTCCAACGACCGCTTCCCGCCTGGCCTGTGGATGGACAACATGCCGAGCTGGGAATACGGCGTGCTGGTGCAGGTACGTGACCTGACCCGCGCCCTGCGCAAAGACTTTGCCCGCTCCCAATCGCAATCGGCCGAGGATGCGGATCTGGCCAAGGCCGAGCCGCGCTTCAACTTCGACAACAAGAGCTGGGTGCTGCCGTCCAGCGAATCGGAATACCAGGAAGGCATCAATTCCCTGAGCCGCTATGAGGCGCGCCTGTCCGACCCGAACCAGAAGGGCGCGCTGTTCTATGCGCGGGCCGACAACCTGAACAACTGGCTGGGCGACGTCGCCACCCGCCTGGGCTCGCTGTCTCAGCGCCTGTCGGCCAGTGTGGGTCGCGTGAAACTGAACACCGCGCTGAAAACCGAAGCGCTGGCGCCGGGTGAAGTGCCGCAGGTTGATGAAGAAGTGGTGGAAACCCCATGGATGCAGATCGACAACGTGTTCTACGAAGCCCGTGGCCAGGCCTGGGCCCTGTCCCACCTGTTGCGCGCCATCGAAGTGGACTTTGCCGACGTCCTGGCCAAGAAGAACGCCACCGTCAGCGTGCGCCAGATCATTCGTGAGCTGGAAGCCTCGCAGGAACCGGTGTGGAGTCCTATGATTCTTAACGGCAGTGGCTTCGGTGTACTGGCGAACCATTCGCTGGTGATGGCCAACTATATTTCCCGGGCAAACGCTGCAGTGATCGACTTGCGTCAGCTCCTCAACCAGGGTTGATGATGGACGCTACTCAAAAGGAGGCCGCCCACCGCGCGGCTTCCGATGCCGAACTGATCTGCTGGGTCGATGAGCAGGACACTCTGCTCGGCAGTCTTGTCAGGGCCGATCTGCGCCAGCGCGGGTTGATCGGCCGTTGCACCTTTATCTTCCTGTTCAATTCGGCCGGTGAGCTGTGTGTGCACCGGCGCACCCTGAGCAAAGCCATGTACCCCGGTTTCTGGGACACGGCGGCGGGCGGGATGGTGGCTGCGGGCGAATCCTACGCCGTGTCGGCGGCTCGCGAGCTGGAAGAAGAACTGGGCGTCGGCGGGGTGGAACTGGTCGAACATGACCATTTCTATTTCGAAGATGGCGATAGCCGGCTCTGGTGCAAATCCTACTCCGCCATCTGGGACGGGCCACTGTGCCTGCAGCCGGAAGAGGTCATGGAGGCGCGCTTTTTACCTATCGACACCGTCCTGCAGGAGGCTGAGCAAAAGCCCTACTGCCCGGACGCCCAGGAAGGCTTGCGCCGCTATCTGGCCTTACGTCGCTAAAGTTGCATAAATTGGCGCCATTTGGCTCTTAGCAAGTCGGCTTTTTGTGGTTACACTGCGCGACTTTTCACCCGAACCGCCTTGGCGGTTCGGTAGCGCTGCCCCTGCCTGAGTGGGGCTTCGCGGTCGGTCATCCTGATCGATCAGTCTTCATCCTCCCAAGAGGATTGCCGGTGGCCAAAAAAGCCGCATCCTTCGCCGCCCTTGGTGGCCTGGTATTTTCCACCGACGCAGGTCGACACTGCCCGGACTGTCGTCAGCCCGTGGATTCGTGTACCTGCAAACAGACCCTGATCCCCGAAGGCGACGGTATTGCCCGCGTGCGCCGCGAGAGCAAAGGCCGTGGCGGCAAGACGGTGACCACCATCACCGGTGTGCCGCTGGCCGAAGATGCGCTGAAGGAACTCGCCACCACGCTGAAAAAGCGTTGTGGCACCGGTGGCGCGTTGAAAGACGGTGTCATCGAGATCCAGGGCGATCACGTCGAGTTGCTGTTGGCCGAGCTGATCAAACTCGGGTACAAGGCCAAGAAGTCCGGCGGCTGAAAGCCTCTTCCCGACCTGTGTCTAAACTCTGTCCTGCGCGTGGGGTCCTACCTTGCACGCAGGCAAATCGTCATTTTCATTCTTTAGACTGCGCCAGCCTCAACCAGGGGCGGCGCTTTCGCCTTCATTTATAGGGGACTTCGATGTCCGTACGACGCACACGCAAAGACGATGGCAGCCAATGGACAGTTGCGGACAGCCGCAGTGTTTACGGGATTCGCCATTGGGGGGCCGGGTATTTCGCGATCAATGAAGCCGGTCGCGTAGAAGTCCGTCCGAACGGCCCGAACAGCACGCCCGTCGACCTGTACGAGCAAGTCGACGAACTGCGCAAGAGCGGCCTGTCGTTGCCGCTGCTGGTGCGCTTCCCCGACATCCTGCAAGACCGTGTACGCCAACTGACCGGTGCTTTCGATTCGAACATCGAGCGCCTGGAATACCAGAGCAAGTACACCGCGCTGTACCCGATCAAGGTGAACCAGCAGGAAGCGGTGATCGAAAACATCATTGCCACCCAGAACGTGTCCATCGGCCTGGAAGCCGGCTCCAAGCCCGAGCTGCTGGCGGTATTGGCCCTGGCGCCGAAGGGCGGCACCATCGTCTGCAACGGTTACAAGGACCGTGAGTTCATCCGCCTCGCGCTGATGGGCCAGAAGCTCGGCCACAACGTGTTCATCGTGATCGAGAAAGAATCCGAAGTTGAGCTGGTGATCGAAGAGGCCGCCAGCCTCAAGGTCAAGCCACAGGTTGGCCTGCGTGTGCGTTTGTCGTCGCTGGCGTCGAGCAAGTGGGCGGACACCGGTGGCGAGAAATCCAAATTCGGTCTGTCGGCGGCGCAACTGCTGTCGGTGGTTGAGCGCTTCCGTGCGGCCGGCCTGGACCAGGGCATCCGCCTGCTGCACTTCCACATGGGCTCGCAGATCGCCAACCTGGCCGACTACCAGCACGGTTTCAAGGAAGCCATTCGTTACTACGGCGAACTGCGCAACCTCGGCCTGCCGGTGGACCACATCGACGTCGGTGGCGGCCTGGGCGTGGACTACGACGGGACGCACTCGCGTAACGCCAGTTCGATCAACTACGACATGGATGACTACGCCGGCGTGGTCGTGGGCATGCTCAAGGAGTTCTGCGACGCGCAGAGCCTGCCGCACCCGAACATCTTTTCCGAAAGCGGCCGTTCCCTGACCGCCCACCACGCCATGCTGGTGGTGCAGGTCACCGACGTCGAGAAACACAACGACGAAATCCCGACCATCGAAAACAAGGAAGCCCTGCCGGAAACCGTGCAGTGGCTGGTGGACCTGCTCGGCCCGACCGACATCGAGATGGTCACCGAAACCTACTGGCGCGCCACCCACTACATGAGTGACGTGGCCACCCAGTATGCCGACGGCAAACTGACCCTGGCCGAAAAAGCCCTGGCCGAGCAGTGCTACTTCGCCGTATGCCGCCGCCTGCACAACTCGCTCAAGGCCCGCCAGCGCTCGCACCGCCAGGTGCTGGACGAACTCAACGACAAGCTGGCCGACAAGTACATCTGCAACTTCTCGGTGTTCCAGAGCCTGCCGGACACCTGGGCCATCGGCCAGGTATTGCCGATCCTGCCGCTGCACCGCCTCGACGAAGAGCCGCTGCGCCGCGCCGTACTGCAAGACTTGACCTGCGACTCCGACGGCAAGATCAAGCAGTACGTCGACGAGCAGAGCATCGAGACCAGCCTGCCGGTGCACGGCTTGAACGAAGGTGAAGACTACTTGCTGGGGATCTTCCTGGTGGGCGCCTATCAAGAGATTCTCGGTGATATGCACAACCTGTTCGGTGATACCGATTCGGTGAACATCTATCAGCGTGAAGACGGTTCGGTGTACAGCGCCGGTATCGAGACCCACGACACCATCGAAGACATGCTGCGCTACGTGCACTTGTCGCCGGAGGAGTTGATGACGCACTACCGTGACAAGTGTGCGAGCGCGAAGATCAGCGCCAGTGAGCGTACGCAGTTCCTGGATGCGTTGCGCCTGGGCTTGACCCGGTCTTCCTACCTGTCCTCGTAAAAAATGTGGGAGGGGGCTTGCCCCCGATAGCGGTACATCAGCAACACTTAAGTTGCCTGATCCACCGCCATCGGGGGCAAGCCCCCTCCCACATTTGACGCAGTGCTGATCCTGAAATTGTCTGAGGGCTGAGCAATGTTGAGCAAATGGCCGCAAGTGTTCACCCTGGCAGTGGCCGCATTCTTGGCCGCCTGCTCCCCCATCAAAGTCCTCAACGCCCTCACCCCTTCCAGCACCTTCACCAAGACCGCGGCCATCGCCTACGGCGCTGATCCGCGCCAGAAACTCGATATCTACCGTCCCGCTCCCGCCATCGCCAACGCGCCCGTCGTTGTGTTTTTCTACGGTGGCAGCTGGAACAGCGGCTCCAGGGACGACTACGGTTTCGTCGGCGAAGCCCTGGCGTCACGCGGTATTGTCGTGGTGATTGCCGACTACCGGCTTTATCCCCAAGTGCGTTACCCCGCGTTTCTCCAGGATGGCGCTCAAGCGGTGGCCTGGACCCACCAGCACATCGCCGAATACGGCGCTGACCCGCAGCGGCTCTATGTGATGGGCCACAGCTCCGGCGCCTATAACGCGTCGATGTTGGCGCTGGATGCGCGCTGGTTGAATGCGGTGGGCTTATCGCCTGCCATTTTCAAAGGCTGGATCGGACTGGCCGGGCCGTATGATTTTCTGCCCATTGAAAATAAGGACGTACGGCCGGTGTTCTTCTTCCCTGACTCGCCGCCTGAGTCTCAGCCGATCAACCACGTCAGTGCCGATGCGCCGCCGAGCCTGGTAATGGCGTCAACGGACGACAATCTGGTCAACCCCACGCGCAATACTGGCGGCTTGGCTAATAAGTTGCGCGCGGCCGGCGTGCCGGTAGAAGCGTTTTACTTCTCCAGGACCAACCACCAGACGCTGGTGGCCTCCCTGTCCAGGCCGTTGCGTTGGTTGGCGCCGGTGCTGGATCGGGTCACCGTGTTTATCCAAGCCACTGATCCTGTCGGTTCAAGCGCCAGGCAATCGCCCACAAAGTAAGGCTGCGCAGGGCCATGAACAGCAGGAAGCTTATCCACAACCCGTGGTTGCCGAACCCCTGCAACGCCCAGGCAAATGGCAGCAGGATCACCACGGTCAGCAACATGCCATTGCGCATTTCCCGTGCACGGGTGGCGCCGATGAACAGCCCGTCCAGCAGGTAGCTCCACACCGCAATCAAGGGCAACACGGCCAGGTAGGGCAGGTAGATATCGGCGGTCTCGCGCACGCTGGGGATATCGGTCTGCATGGCAATAAACAAATGGCCGGCGAAGGTGAACAACAGGGCAAAGCCGACGCTGGCAATCAACGACCAACCGCAAGCGACCACTAATGAACGGCGCAAGGCCTGGCGGTCATGGGCGCCGATGGCGTGGCCGCACAAGGCTTCCACCGCATGGGCCAAGCCGTCCAGCGCATGGGCCGTCAGCAACAGGCCGTTGAGCAGCAGTGCATTAGCCGCCACGGTGGCGTCGCCCAGGCGTGCGCCTTGCACCGTGATCATGAAAAACACCGATTGCAGCGCAAGGCTGCGGATGAAGATGTCGCGGTTCACCGCCAGCAACGGGCGCCAGCTCTCCCATAGTTTCAGTGCTGCCCAGGCGATATGGCCGGGGTAGGCGCGCAGGGCTTTTTGCGTCATCGCCAGGCCCAGCAAGGCGCCGGTCCATTCGGCGATAACGGACGCCCGCGCTGAGCCGACCACCCCCCAATCCAGACCCAGCACAAACCACAGGTTCAGGGCGATGTTGACCAGATTGGTGGTCAGCAGGATCGCCAACGGCGCACGGGCGTTCTGCGTGCCGAGGAACCAGCCCACCAGTGCATAGCTGGCAAGGGCGGCAGGCAGGCCGAACAGGCGGGTGTGGAAAAACGCCTGGGTCAGTTGATTCAGTTCCGGGGAGGGCTGCATCCACTCCAGCGCCAGCTGGCTCAGCGGTATGCCCACCGTGCCCAATAGCATTGCCAGGCCCAGCGCCAGCAGCAGGCCTTGCAGGAGGATTTGTCGCAACGCGGCCCCATCATTGCGCCCGGCGGCTTGTGCGGCAAAACCGGTGGAACCCATGCGCAGGAAGCCCATGGCCCAGGCCAGGAAGGTATACAGGCTGGCCCCGACCGCCACGGCGCCCAGTTGATGGGCGTGGGGCAGGTGGCCGATGACCATGCTGTCGACCAGGGCCACAAGGGGCACCGAGATATTCGACAGGATCATCGGCGCGGCCAGGGCCCAGACGCGGCGGTGGGTGGGGCGGTGGCGCCAGTCGGTGAGTAGGGTGGGCATGAGGGCTCCTTGGGGGAGCGGCATTGTAACGGGCCCTTTATCTCACTGCAGAACCAATGTGGGAGGGGGCTTGCCCCCCGATTGCGGTGGGTCAGCTCCAGATTCACCCACTGACATACTGCAATCGGGGGCAAGCCCCCTCCCACCTTTGGATCTCCAGTGTTTGTGGGATTTGGCTCGACATTGCGTCCCATCAAGAACCAAAGCACCCTCCGTCGGTCAATGTGACCAGCACCACATCGGCTCCCTGCGGGCTGATATATAGTTCACCCTTCGGACCCCTCTCACAACGAGTGCCCCATGTTTAACAAAGGATTGTTCCTGGCCTGTGCGCTGGCCCTGCTGAGCGCCTGCGATTCCTCCGATAAACCGTCAGCCCCGACCGCACCTGCGGCTACGACGGGTGCACCCCAGCCGGCCAAGGCGGCGGTGGACGTGGCCGCGCTGAAGCAGCGCTACGCCGGGCGTGAGTTGAGTGTGGTGGATGTGTCCGAAGTGCAGCTCGATGGGGCCAGCACCCTGTCCGTGAGCTTTTCCATTCCGCTGGACCCCGATCAGAAATTCGCCGACAAACTCCACCTGGTGGACAGCAAGTCCGGCAAGGTCGATGGCGCCTGGGAAATCTCCGACAATCTGATGGAACTGCGCCTGCGTCACCTGGAGCCGCAGCGCAAATTGGTGCTCACCGTCGATGCCGGGCTGAAGGCGGTCAACGGCAACACGCTCGCCACCGAGTACGGCGCCCGCCTGGAAACCCGCGACCTGCAAGCCACCGTCGGCTTCGCCAGCCGTGGCACCTTGCTGCCGACGCGCCTGGCCGAAGGGTTGCCGGTGATCGCGCTGAACGTCGACAAGATCGACGTCGAATTCTTCCGCATCAAGCCCGAATCCTTGCCGACCTTCCTCGCGCAGTGGGGGCGCAACACCAGCCTGCAGAGTTATGAATCCCGCGAACTGCTGCCGCTGGCCGACCTGGTCTACGGCGGTCGCTTCGACCTGAACCCGGCGCGCAACACCCGCGAAACCCTGTTGCTGCCGATCGCCGGCCTCAAGCAGTTGCAGCAGCCGGGTGTGTACCTGGCGGTAATGCGCGCCTCCGGCACTTATAACTATTCCCAGCCGGCCACGCTATTCACCTTGAGTGATATCGGCCTGTCGGTGCACCGCTACGCCAATCGCCTGGATGTGTTTACGCAGGCGTTGGAAGGCGGCAAGGCACTGGACGGCGTCGACCTTGAAGTGCTCGACGCCGAGGGCCGTGTGGTCGGCCAGGGCAAGACCGAAAAGGGCGGCCACGCCGAGTTGCCGTTGCCGAAAAAGGCCCAGGTGTTGCTGGCCAAGCAGGGCGAGCAGACCAGCATGCTGCGTCTGGACAGCGCCGCATTGGACCTGGCCGAGTTCGACATCGGCGGTCAGCCTTCCCACCCCTTGCAGTTCTTTGTCTTCGGTCCGCGTGACCTGTATCGCCCCGGCGAAACCGTGCTGCTCAACGCCCTGCTGCGCGACAAGGATGGCAATGCCGTCAAACCGCAGCCGGTGAGTGTTGAAGTGCGCCGCCCGGATGAACAGGTGAGTCGCAAATTCGTGTGGGATGCCGACGCCTCCGGCCTCTATCAATATCAACTGCAATTGGCCGGCGAAGCCCCAACCGGGCGCTGGCAGCTGGTGTTCGACCTGGGCGATGGCAAGCCGCAACTGTATGAATTCCTCGTCGAAGACTTCCTGCCCGAGCGCCTGGCGCTGGAACTCAAGGGCAGCGATACCCCATTGAACCCGGCGGATAACCCGGTGATTCAAGTGACCGGACGCTACCTCTATGGTGCGCCGGCATCGGGCAACCGGGTCAGTGGACAGATTTATGTGCGGCCGTTGCGCGAAGCGGTCAAGTCGCTGCCGGGCTATCAGTTCGGCTCCGTCACTGAAGAAGAGCTGAGCCAGGATTTCGAACTGGACGAAAGCGTGCTCGACGCCAAGGGCCAGGAAGCGTTGACCCTGGAAAGCAAGTGGGCCGAGGCTAAGTCGCCGCTGCAACTGATCGTGCAAGCCAGCCTGCACGAGTCGGGCGGGCGACCGATCACCCGGCGCCTGGTGCAGCCTATCTGGCCGGCCGAGCAACTGCCGGGCCTGCGCGGCTTGTTTGACGGCAAGGAAACCAACGGCGATGGCCCGGCGGAGTTCGAAGTGCTGCTGGCCAACCAGGACGGGCAGAAACTCGCCGCGCAGAATCTCAAGGTGCGCCTGGTACGCGAGCGCCGCGACTACTACTGGAACTACTCCGAGAGCGACGGCTGGAGCTACCACTTCAACGAGAAATTCCTCAACCTCGACGAACAGACCCTGAACATCAAGGCCGGCGACACGGCCAAGGTCAGCTTCCAGGTGGAGTGGGGCCCGTACCGCGTCGAGGTGGAAGATCCGCAGACCGGCCTGGTCAGCAGCCTGCGCTTCTGGGCCGGCTACCAGGCCCAGGACAACACTGAAGGCGGCGCCGTGCGCCCCGATCAGGTCAAGCTGGCGCTGGACAAACCGGCGTATGGCGACGGCGATACCGCCAATGTCACCGTCACCCCGCCCGCTGCCGGTAAAGGCTACCTGCTGGTGGAGTCCGCCGAAGGGCCGCTGTGGTGGCAGGAAATCGATGTACCGGCCGAGGGCAAAAGCTTTGCGGTGAAACTCGACCCGAAATGGTCGCGGCATGATTTGTACGTCAGTGCCCTGGTGATTCGCCCGGGCGAGCGCAAAGCCAACATCACGCCCAAACGTGCCGTGGGCCTGCTGCACCTGCCGTTGGATCGCACCCAGCGCAAACTCGGCGTGACCCTCACCGCGCCGGAAAAAATGCGCCCCAAACAGCCGCTGACGGTGAAAGTCGCCGCCAAAAACGCCGATGGCAGTGTGCCGAAACAGGTGCATGTGCTGGTGGCAGCGGTGGACGTGGGCATCTTGAACATTACCGAATACCCGACGCCGGACCCGTACTCCAGCCTGTTCGGCCGCAAGGCTTACGGCGTGGACCAGTTCGATATCTACGGCCAGTTGATCGAAGCCGGGCAGGGGCGCTTGGCCAGCCTGGCATTCGGCGGTGATGCGGCGCTGGCCAAGGGCGGCAAGCGCCCGGACACCAGCGTGACCATCGTTGCCCTGCAAAGCGCGCCGGTGACCCTGAACGAGCAGGGCGAGGGCGAAGTCAGCGTCAATATCCCTGACTTCAACGGCGAACTGCGCCTGATGGCCCAGGCCTGGACCGATGACCGCTACGGCATGGCCGAAGCCAAGACGGTGATCGCCGCGCCGTTGATTGCCGAGCTGTCGGCGCCGCGCTTCCTGGCCGGTGGTGACCAGACCACGTTGGCAATGGACCTGTCCAACCTGTCGGGCCAGGCGCAGAAGCTGGATGTGCAACTGAGCGCCGAAGGGCAGTTGGAGTTGGTCAACGCTGGCGCGCAAACCGTCGAGTTGAAACAAGGCCAGCGCACCACCCTGCGCATCCCGGTGAAAGCCTGGGGCGGTCTGGGGCAGGGCAAGGTCAAGGTCACCGTGAACGGGCTGGACCTGCCGGGTGAAAACCTGCCGCCGTTCACCCGTGAATGGACGTTGGGCGTACGCCCGGCGTACCCGGCACTGCTCAAGCATTACCGCGCGGTGCTCAAGGATCAGCCGTGGAGCCTGCCGGCAGGCACGCTCGATCAGTTCGACTCATCAGGGCGCCAGGCGCTGTTGAGCCTGTCGAGCCGGCCGCCGCTTAACCTCGGTGCGCAGATCAGTGCACTCAAGGCCTACCCTTATGGTTGCCTGGAGCAGACCGCGAGCGGCCTGTACCCGTCGCTGTATGCCGACGATGCGCTGCTCAAGCGCCTGTCGATCAAGGGCGAGTCGGACAGCGAACGTAAACGCAAGATCGAGCTGGGCATCGAACGCTTGCTAGGCATGCAGCGCTACAACGGCAGCTTCGGTCTGTGGGGCGCCGATGGCGAAGAAGAATACTGGCTGACGGCCTACGTCACCGACTTCCTGTTGCGTGCCCGCGACCAGGGCTTTGCCGTACCGCCGCAAGCCTTGAAGAAGGCCAGCGAGCGCCTGCTGCGTTATGTGCAGGAACGCAACCTGATCGACGTCGACTACAGCGACAACACCGACCACACGCGCTTCGCCGTACAGGCCTACGCCGGCATGGTGCTGGCGCGCAGTCAACAGGCGCCATTGGGGGCGCTGCGCAGTATTTTCGAACGACGCAGCGATGCACGCTCCGGCTTGCCGCTGGTGCAGCTGGCTATCGCACTGCAGAACATGGGCGACCAGCCGCGTGCCGACCAGGCCTTGCTCGCGGGGTTGGCGACGCAGCGTAACGCCAATGAGTGGCTGGCCGACTACGGCAGCCCATTGCGGGACCAGGCAATGATCCTGGCCCTGCTGGAAGAGAACGACCTGGCCAAGGGCAAGCGTGAGGAGCGCTTGTTTATCCTCTCGGATCAGTTGGCGGCCAGCCCGTACCTGTCGACCCAGGAGCGCAACTCGCTGTTCCTGGCCGGGCGCCTCGGGTTTGCCAAGCCAGAGGCGAACTGGCAGGTGTCGCTGACCGGCAGTGGCGGCGTGCAGGCATTGAGCAACCAACACTCGACGCTGGAATTGGAGGGCAAGCTGCTGTCCAGCGATCTGACCTTGAGCAATCAGGGGGACGCACCGGTGTACCAGCAGCTGACGATCTCGGGTTATCCACAGGTGCCACCGGCAGCCGGTGGCGACAACCTGAGCATCCGCCGCGAATACCTGGGCATGAACGGCCAGCCGCTGAACCTGCGCAACCTCAACAGCGGGGAGCTGGTACTGGTGCATCTGGCGGTCAGCGCCAAGCAGCGTGTGCCGGATGCCCTGGTGGTGGATTTGCTGCCGGCCGGCCTGGAGCTGGAAAACCAGAACCTGGCACAAAGCGCCGCCAGCTTGGAAAACGCCAGCAGCCAGGTGAAGGAATGGCGTGAGTCGATGCAGAACGCCTCGCTCAAGCACCAGGAGTTCCGTGACGACCGCTACGTGGCGGCGATCAACCTGGACGGCTCCGGCACCACACACCTGCTGTACCTGGCGCGGGCGGTGACGCCCGGGACTTATCGTGTGCCGCCGCCGCAGGTGGAGTCGATGTACCGGCCGAACTGGCAGGCGGTGGGGGAGACGCCGGCGGATCTGGTGATCAAGGGACGTTAATGTAAAACGGGGCCTCAATGTGGGAGGGGGCAAGCCCCCTCCCACAGGTGATTTTCGGTGTTTCGGGGTCAGTGGACGACCCAGCTCAGAAGCCACAGGCCCAGCAGCAGCCAGATGATGCCCATGATGATCGACGCCCGCATGAAGGCGCGCACCGCCGAGTACAGCAGCATCAGGCCGACAATCAGAGTGAGGATGCTGATGATCGAGGTGTCCATGCCCAAGGTGCGGGATAGGCCTTCGACAAAGTTGCCACCGGCGTGGGTCAGCGCACCGAACAGGCCGCTGAGTCCGTCGACGATAAAGCGGATGATCGAACCGAGCGCCTGGCCCAACCATTCGAAAAAGCTTTCTACCTGCATGTGTGTGTCCTGATGAGAAGGTGGGCGTATCTGTGCCTTTGGTTGTTATTGCAACAGGCTAGTTCCCTACCAGCATAGAGGTTTGCCCGTTTGAGTTTGCGTTTAGTTGCCCGCTGGACCCTGGCCAGCCTTTTGTTGGTGATCGCCCTGCTGTGGCTGGCCGATCGCATCTGGCCGTTGCCCCTGCCCAAGGATGACCTGGCGCGGGTGGTGCTGGCCGAGGATGGCACGCCGTTGTGGCGGTTTGCCGATGCCAACGGTGTGTGGCGCTACCCCGTGCAGACCAGCGAAGTATCTCCGTATTACCTGGATGCGCTGCTCACCTATGAGGACCGCTGGTTCTACCAGCACCCCGGCGTGAATCCGCTGGCACTGGTGCGGGCGACGTGGCAGAACCTGACCGGTGCGCGGGTGGTGTCGGGCGGCAGCACCTTGTCGATGCAGGTGGCGCGCTTGCTGGATCCGCATTCGCGCACCTTCCATGGCAAATTGCGCCAGTTGTGGCGCACGGCACAGCTGGAATGGCACCTGTCCAAGGAAGAAATCCTCAACCTCTACCTGAATCGCGCCCCGTTTGGCGGTACGTTGCAGGGCGTGGCTGCCGCCAGTTGGGCGTACCTGGGCAAGTCGCCGTCACAGCTGACCCACGCCGAAGCCGCCTTGCTCGCCGTGCTGCCCCAGGCGCCCAGCCGCTTGCGTCCGGACCGCCACCCCCAACGCGCCCAGGACGCCCGTGACAAAGTGCTGCGCCGCCTCGCCGAATTCCATGTGTGGCCGCAAGCTGCCGTCGATGAGGCCCTGGAAGAACCGCTCTTGCTTGCCCCGCGCCTGGAACCGAGCCTGGCGCCCTTGCTCGCACGGCGCCTGAACCGCCCGGACAGCCCGCCGCTGATCCGCACCACCCTGGACGCCACCCTGCAACGTCGCCTTGAAGACCTGCTGTTGGGCTGGCGCGCGCGTTTGCCGGAGCACACCTCGGCCGCGATCCTGGTGGTGGAAGAGGAAACCATGGCCGTGCGGGCCTACCTCGGCTCGGTGGATATCAACGACGTCAAGCGCTTCGGCCATGTGGACATGATCAGCGCCCTGCGTTCGCCGGGCTCCACCTTGAAGCCCTTCCTTTATGGGATGGCGCTGGATGAGGGGCTGATCCACTCCGAATCCCTGCTGCAGGATGTGCCCCGGCGGTATGGCGATTACCGGCCAGGTAACTTCTCCATGGGTTTCACCGGTGCAGTGCCGGCGAGTACGGCGCTGTCCAGCTCGCTCAACCTCCCGGCGGTGCAGTTGCTGGAAGCCTACGGGCCGAAGCGCTTCGCCGCCGAAATGCGCATCGGCGGCGTGCCTTTGGCATTGCCGGCGTTGGCCGAGCCGAACCTGGCGCTGATCCTGGGCGGTGCGGGCAGCCGTCTTGAAGACCTGGTGAGCGGCTACAGTGCCTTCGCTCGAGACGGCAAAAGCGCCACCCTTCGATTGCAACCGGACGACACCCTCAGAGAGCGGCCGTTGCTGTCGCCAGGCTCCGCCTGGATTGTGCGGCGCATCCTCAGCGGTCAGGCGCGACCCGACCGCGACCCGCGTGCCGAGTTGGTGCAGCGCCCTGTGCTGGCTTGGAAGACCGGCACCAGCTACGGCTTTCGCGATGCCTGGGCGATCGGTGTGGGGCCGCGTTACCTGATCGGCGTGTGGATCGGCCGCCCGGACGGCACGCCGGTGCCGGGCCAGTTCGGCCTGGCCTCCGCCGCACCGTTGATGTTGCAGGTGCACGATGTGCTGACTAACCGCGACAGCCAGCGCGGTATCACTGCACCGGTCAAGCTGGTGCCGGCAAATGTCGGTGTGGCCGCGATCTGTTGGCCGCTGGGCCAGCCGATGAGCCGCAGCGATCCCAACTGCCGCCGCCAGCGCTTTGCCTGGACGCTGGACAACACCACGCCACCCACTTTGCAGGCGTTGGACCAGCCGTTGAGCGTGGGCTTGATGGAAAGTGTGTGGGTCAATTCCAAGGGCTTGCGGGTGGACGCTCATTGCCCTGGCGCCGAGCCCAGGAGTATCGCCCTGTGGCCCGCGCCCCTGGAGCCTTGGCTGCCCAGGGCCGAACGCCGCGAAGCGCGCATTCCCGCGGCCGACCCTGATTGCCCGCCACCGGCGCTGGCCGCGTCCTCACCTTTATCCATCGTTGGCGTGCGTGAAGGCGACCAACTGCGCCTGCCCGCCGCCAGCCAACAGGCGCTGCGCCTGAAAATCTCCGCCCTGGGCGGCAGTGGCCGGCGTTGGTGGTTCCTTAACGGCGCGCCCCTGGGCGACAGCGCCAACCAGGACTTTATCAACGCCAGTTTCGAACAACTTGGGCGTTATCAACTCAGTGTCCTCGACGAAGCCGGGCAGACGGCGCGCATCGAGTTCAGCGTCGTTGATTAGATCGCTATCGGGGGCAAGCCCCCTCCCACACTGGGATGTGTTGGTCTATCAAAGGTGGGAGGGGGCTTGCCCCCGAAGGCGGTCTGAAGGTTCACTTGCCTTCAAGGCCATTCCCCCCGAAGCTATCCACCTTCAGGAGCCTGCCGCATGAACCTCGAACACCTCACCGAACGCCTGCACCGCATCCGCGATACCAACCACTGGAAGCCGTTCCACAGCCCGAAAAACCTGGCCATGGCCGCCAGCGTGGAAATGGCCGAACTGGTGGAAATCTTCCAATGGCTGACCGAAGACCAGTCGCGCCAGCTGCCGGCCGACAAACTCGCCCATGCCGGGCAGGAAGTCGGCGATATCGTGTTGTACCTGCTGTTGCTGTGCAGTGAGCTGGGGCTGGATATGAATGAGGTGGTGCGCGCCAAACTGGCCGACAGCGAACGGCGGTTTGCCCATGAGTGACCGTCATTTCGACCAGTTGGCCACGCGCTTCGCCGAGAAAATCTACGGCGGTGCCAAAGGCGCGATCCGCCTGGCAGTGCTCCAGGCCGACCTCACCGAAGCCCTGCCAAAGCGCCCGCTGCGTGTGCTGGATATTGGTGCGGGCCTGGGCCATATGTCGCTGTGGCTCGCCGAACAAGGCCACCAGGTGACCCTGGCCGAACCGGCCGAACCGATGCTCGAAGGCGCCCGCCAACGTTTCGCCGAGGCGGGGCAGACCGCAACGTTTATCCATGCACCCTGGCAAGACCTGCTCGGCCAGCTCACCGAACCCTACGACCTGGTGCTGTGCCACGCGGTGCTGGAATGGCTGGCCGAACCCCATGCAATCCTGCCGGTACTGCACCAACTCACGGCGCCGGGTGGGTGGTTGTCCCTGGCGTTCTACAACCGTGATGCGCTGATTTATCGCAACCTGCTCAAGGGCCATTTCCGCAAAATGCGCAAGAATGACATGGCCGGCGAAAAGCAGAGCCTCACGCCGCAACAACCGTTGGACCCACGAGAATTGGCGGCGCAACTCGAAGGCCTTTGGCAGGTCGAAAGCCAAAGTGGCGTGCGGGTGTTCCACGACTATATGCCGGTGGAATTCCAGGCCCGTGCGGATTTACAGGACCTTTTGGAGATGGAACTCGCTCACCGTCGTCACCCAAGCTTTGCCGGACTTGGGCGTTATTTGCACTGGATCTGCCGTCCGGTTTAAGCGGCCCAGTCTGCGGAGGTCGAAATGCGTCGTCTCTGTTTGATCCTGTTGTCCCTGGGGTTGGGCGCCTGTTCAAGCCCCAATCCTTATGTTGCCGCGTCGGCGCCGATCCCACCGGCGCCGCCCCAGGCGGCCCACACCTTTGATGCCAGTGCCTACCCGGCGCCGGTGCGCGATTACGACGCCTACCGCAATTGGGCCTGGCGCAACGGCCAGCTTCCAGCGGGCACGGCCTGGGCGGATTCGGCGCAGATTGCCGAAGCGGTCAGCGGCGCCCTTGACCAGCGCGGCCTGCGCCCCTTGCATGACAATCGCCCGGCGGACCTCTTCGTCAGCGCCGACGTGCGCCTGGAGAAGCGTCTCAAGCAAGTCCAGGATGACTACGGCTACGGTTACGGCGGCTACAACCGCTATGGCAATGGCTATGGCATGTACAACTCGGTGCCGATCGTGCGCACCTATGAAGTGCAGGTCGTGGTGGTGCGCGTCAACCTGTTCGATGCCCGCACCGGCCAGCCGGTGTGGAGTGCCAGCGCAGAGACGGGCAGCCAGGGCAGCCTCAGTGAGCGGGGAGATGCCTTGCGCCAGGCGGTGCAGAAGGCAATGACGGCGTACCCTCCCAGTTAACCGCTATTCTCATCTTTAGCGCGGGTCGCTCTTTGGAGAACAACCATGTTTCGTCGTATCGCTACGCTCGCTTTTGTTGTGCTGCTTGGCGGTTGCCAGAATGCCCAGGTCAACCACGATTTTGACGCCAGCCGGGATTTCGGCGCCTACCGCAGCTGGGCCTGGAAAGACCCGGCCCTGCAATACCGCCCCGATGACCCGCGCATCAAGAGCGACCTCACCGAACAACGCATCCGCCAGGCCGTGGGTGAACAGCTCGACCAGCGCGGCCTGCGCCCTGCGGCGCCTGGCACCAGGGCTGACCTGAACGTGCAGGCCTACCTGATCGTCGAAGACCGCCAGCAACAGGTCACCACCAACTACGGCGGCGCCTGGGGCGGCCCGTGGAATGGCTATTGGGGCGCGCCGATGTACAACGAAACGCGCAACATCACCTACAAAGTGGCGACCATCCAGATCGATCTGCTCGATGGCAAGGACGGCAAACTGGTCTGGCGCGGCAGCGACGAACAGATGATGGCCACCTCGCCCAACCCACAGGACCGTGACAAAGCCATCCGCACCACCGTCACCCGCGTCCTCTCCAGCTACCCCCCTCACTAACCCCTTTAGGCGCAGGCTCGCCGTGGTGAGCAGGCTTGCTGTGGTGAGCAGGCTTGCTGTGGTGAGCAGGCTTGCTGTGGTGAGCAGGCTTGCCCTGCGTTGGGCTGCGAAGCAGCCCCCTAAAGCCCTAAAACCCTAAAACCCTAAAACCGATTTATGGCAACGGGCCAGCCCTTGTCTACACTCAAAACCATCTACGGAGAGTAAGCGCTAAGGAGTGCCTGATGTCTCCCCGACTTGGTGACAGGCAGCGTGGTGCAATTGGCGTGATGGCGGCGGCTACCCTGGCGATGGCCATGGTGTTCCTGCTGCTGGCGGTAGACAGCGGCCGTCTCTACCTGGAAAAGCGCAAGCTGCAGTCCGTTGCCGACAGTGCCGCGCTGGAAGCCGCAAGCCGTGGCGGCCTGTGCACACCCACCACCACCGCCAATGACTACGCCGTGCAGAACGCCACACGCAACGGCTTCACCGTGGTCGCCGGCGACAACAGCCGTGGCCTGGCCGTGACCTGCGGCACACTGACCACCAATGCCAGCAATGTCCGCGTGTTTGCGGCCGATGCCACCAAAAACGATGCCGTCCGCGTGGTCGCCACCCGCAGCGTGATGACCAGCGTCGCCAGTGGGCTGTGGAACATGTTCAGCGGCGCGCCGATGTCTACCCAAATGGTGCTGAGTGCCACTGCCGTGGCCGCCTATGCACCGCCGGTGGCGCAACTGACGATTCGCAGCAGTCTGGCCTCGGTGAACTCCGGCAACTCCCCGCTATTGAACATGGTCATCGGCAACCTGTTGGGCGGCAGCCTGTCCCTGACCGCAGCGGGCTGGAATGGCTTGCTGACGACGAACGTGAATCTGCTCGGTTATCTGGACCAGTTGGCGATCCAATTGAACGTCAAGGCGGGGGACTACGACGCGTTGCTCAGCACCGCCGTATCCGCCAGCCAGTTGATCGATGCGGCGGTGAAGGTCCTGCAAAAAAATGGCGCGGTCGCCACGGCGGTGATCAACGACGTGATTACATTAAAAGCCATCGCCCCGAATACCCAGCTTCTGAAGGTGGGAGACTTGCTGAAAGTCGCCACCGGGACGCCGGCTGCGGCCTTGAATACCAGTGTGCAGTTGTTTCAGTTGCTGGAGACCGTGGCGCAGCTATCCAGTAGCAAAAGTGCGGTCAGTGCGGCAGCGCAGGTGAATATTCCTCTGGTTGGCACCGTCTCGGTCCAGACCAAAGTCATCGAACCGCCGCAACTGTCTGCGTTTGGCAATCCGGCCAAGGCCAAGGCGGGGCTGTTGAATAATCCGCCGACGGACCAGATTTTTGTACGAACTGCCCAGGTACGCACGTTGGTCACCATCGATGCGCCCATCATCAAGGTGGTCTCGGGGGTTTCCTCGATACTGACCGGGCTGGCGACGCCCGTGTCGAAGGTGGTCGGCGGTTTGTTGAACCTGAACCTGCTCGATGTGGTGGCCGGTGTCGTGTGCATAGTCGGGTGCAATGTGGCTGATGTGGATATCACCACAACCTTATCCATCTATATCGAGGCGGCCAGTGCAGAGAGCCACGTGACAGACTTCAGTTGCGCCACCCCGGCCACCAAGTCGTTGACGGTGCAGGCCACCACCTCACTCGCTACCTTGGGCGTCGGCTACGTTGACCCGGTGTCGGCGTTTTCATCGTCCCTGCCTGTGAATGTGCAGCCGGTGCGGCTGATCGACTTTGGCCAACGCTTTTGCCTGCTGACCCTGGTGTGCGGTCCGCGTACCGCCGGCGTCGGCGGTGGCTTGAACCTGAGGGCGTTGTCCACCGTAGGGGCACAAACCAATACGGTGTTGTTTTCGCCGGTGAATGACATCAATGCGGCGACGATCTACAAAAGCCCACCCGGCACCGCCAATATCGTTAACAGCCTGGGGGCTACCTTGAGCGGCTTGCAGGTGACCTATGTCCCACCTACCGGAAGCACGCCCGCTACGCCGAACAGCACAGTCACCAGTGCACTGGCGACCATCGTCAACTCGGTGGTCAGCCTGGTCCAGAACGTCCTGGCGCCGATCCTCGACCCTATCGTCAACACGTTGCTCGCAGCCCTGGGTGTCAACCTCGGCAATGCCGAAGTCGGCGCCAACCTCAGTTGTCACATGGGTCGCGCCTACCTGGTGATCTAGCTGATCGGCAACTCCACACAAAACTTCGCGCCGTGCTCACCATTGGCGACGCTCAGGCGTCCGCCCATGTTTTCCACAATCCCATAACTCACCGACAACCCCAGCCCGGTGCCCACGCCAATCGGCTTGGTGGTGAAGAACGGTTCGAAAATCCGCTCTAGCAGCCGTGGGTCAATCCCGCCGCCGTTGTCTTCCACCCAGATCCGTACATGGCGGCTGTCGTGCTCGCAATGCACCGCGATCCAGGGACGAAATTCAGGGTGTTTTTCCCGCTTGCTCAACAGCGCGTCACGGGCATTGACCATCAGGTTGATCAACACCTGTTCAAGCTGGTCGACATAGCCTTTGACCTGGACCTGGAAGTCCGCCGGGGTGATCCGCACCTCCACCCCCTTGCCGCGCAGACCCTCGCCGAGCAGTGACAGCGTGCCGTCCACCGCCTGCGACGGGTCGAAAGGCAGTTGTTCGATTTCCGAGCGGCGGCCGAACACGCGCATATGGTCCACCACCCGCGTGGCGCGCTGCACCTGGGCATCGATGCGCTGGAGTTTTTCGATGAGGTAGTCGATCTGCGCATCGCCATTGCCCAGGCGCTTGAGCACATTGACGACGGCCATGCGCATCACGTTCAACGGCTGGTTGATTTCATGGGCCAGACCGGTGGCCATTTCGCCCAGGGTGGCCATCTTGGCGCTTTGCGTCAGTTGCTGCTGGGAGCGGCGCACTTCGGTGTTGTCACGGCCCACCGCCTGCACTTCCACCAGCGTGCCCTGTTCATCGAACACACCACGGTCCGACCAGACCCACCAGGCATGTTCGCGTCCCGGCAATTCCAAGCTGATTTCGGCGGTGCTGACCGGGAATTCCGGGGTCAACTGTTCGATGCGTTGCACAAAGGCCTGGCGTTGTTCGTCCGACAGCCAGTGACCCAGGTTCAGTCCCGGCAATTGCGCGGGCAGGCATTCCAGGTAGTTGGCCAGCGGTGTGTTGCCGAAGGTCAGGGTCAGGTCCGGGCGATAGCGGCAGATCATCGCCGGGGAGTCTTCGACCAGGATGCGGTAGCGTTCTTCGCTCTGCCTGATTTGCTCGGCGGCCAGGGTTGCCTCGGTGACATCCAGCCACAGGCCGACGGCTTCCACCGGCAGGCCGAGGTCATCGCGCAGCAACTTGGCTTCGTCCAGCAACCAGTGGTAGTGGCCCTGTTTGTCGCGCAGGCGGTAGCGACTGCGTACGCTGCCGTCACGTAGTAATTGGCGGCTGCGCTCGAAGTACAGCTCGCGGTCTTCGGGGTGGATCAAGGACGCCAGGCTTTCGTGGTTGCACTCGGCCAAGGTCCAGCCCAGCAGCGGTAGCAGGCTGTCGCTGAAAAAGGCCGGATGCAGGGCGCCGTCGACATAGCGCTGCACATAGATCACGGCCGGTGAGCTGGCGATCAGGTTGTCCAGGCGCGCATGGGCGGCGGCGGCTTGCAGTTGCTGGTTCTTGATGTCGCTGATGTCGAGCATGAAACCGATCCAGCGGCGGCTGTCGCCCACGCCCAGCACCTGGCCCTGCACGCGATACCAGAGCGGGTGGTGCTCGGCGTCGGTGCGTTGCAGGCGCACGCTGGTCAGCAAGGGTTTGCCCAGGGCCTGCAGGTCGTGCAGACGGCTGTCGAGGGCCTGGCGATCGGCCGGGTGGATCAGTTCCAGCCACTGGCTCAGGGGTTGGCGGGTAGGACCGTCTTCCAGGCTGAGGCTGTGCAGCAACTGCGGGGCCAGCTGGATTTCCTGGGTGGCCGGCAGCAGCTCCCACCAGCCGGTGCCGAGCAGGCCCTGCAACGCCTCCATACGGTCGAGCTGCTGGTGGTAGCGCTGCTCGCGCAGCCGGCTCAGCAGCGGCGCGGCGAGGGCGGCGGTGAGGTTCAGCCAATCGCGTTCGCGGGTGTGTTGCTGGCCGTTGTACTGGCCACAGAGCAACCAGGCGGCGACGCCCTGACTGTCGCGGTAGGGCACCAGGAAACCGTCGGCATCGCCGAAGATACTGTGCAGGCGCGGGTTATCGCTGCGCTCCTGGGCCAGGCTCAACGGTGCGTTGCCATTGACGCTGTCCAGGCTGATCCCCAGGTGTTGGCCGGCCTGCCACAAGGCGGGGGCGTCGTGGGCGGCGTACTGGCTGTAGATCCGCCAGCCGTGGTCTTCGTCATCGAGCAAGGCCAGGGCAACGCAGGGGATGTGCCAGCGCTGGGCCAGGCTGCGCAGGTGCTCGTTGAACACCTCGGGCAGGCGGGCCAGGCTGCACACCCGCAATTGCTCGCTCATCTGGCAGGCGAGTTGATGGTTCTGTTCGCGGTGCTGGGCCAGTTGCCGGCCGGCGAGCAAATCGCCAACGTCCTGCAGGCGCAGGCTCCAGTCATCACCGTCGGGTTCGATCCAGCCGCGGGTATGCAGCACCTGGCCGGTTGCGGCCTGGAAGTCCAGGTCCAGGCTCTGGTGTTGCCAGTCGGCGGGGCTGCCTTCGATAGTCAAGGCGCTGCTGGCGCACAGCAGTTCATGCAGTGGTGGCCGGCGCTCGCCGATGGCGTGCATCGCAAGCTGTGGGCGCAGGCTGCCGCTGATGCTCAGCACATGGCCTAGAGCATCCAATTGCACCTGCAGCCCTGGCAGGGGCACACCCGGCATGTCGAGGGGCGGCGCGCTGGCGCGACCGAGCAGGCGCCCGAAGAGTTTGTCCCCCGACGTCAAAACTGCAGACTCGAACTGGCGGAGAGGTTGGCCGGCAGGTTCGGGACGGTGCCGATCCCCGGCAGCACCAGTGCCGGGAACACGGAATACAGGTTGGTAGTGGGGTAGTTGATCGCCACGGTCAAAGTGGTGCCGTTGTAGGTGCTGCTGATGTAACTGGGGGAGAACTGGAAGCTGGAAGGGATCCAGCTCAACTGGGTGATCACGGTGTTTTTGGCGCGGTCGGTCACCTGCGTCCCGTACGCGGTGCCGGCGGCTATCGGGTCCACCGACAGGGCCTGGCGCACGGCCTCCGCCGCCGCCTGGTTGAACGACTGCATCAACAGCAACGGCAGGCTATAGCTGATCAACCCGTAGAACACGGCAAAAAAGATCGCGAAGACCAGGGCGAACTCAATCGCCGCCGCACCTTTTTGCTTTCCAGGCAGGCCTGTTTTCATGACTGCGTCTACCCTGACGGCTACTACTTGATATCAGCATAGAATCATTCAGCGAAAAGGGATGTTTTTTACGTGATCCATGGCGTGGTGATTCTGCTCTGGCTGGGGCTCTGTGCGTTGCAGGATATGCGTCAGCGGCAAATTGCCAATGGCCTGACCCTGGGGGCGGCGCTGCTGGCGCTGATCTTCTTGCTGTGGACGGGCACGACCTGGCTCGGAGCGCCCGCCAGCGAGGGCGGCTGGGCCTTCGCCCTGGCCTTGCTGCTGACCTTGCCCGGCTATGCGCTGGGCCGCTTTGGCGCGGGGGATGTGAAGCTGCTGGCTGCGCTGGCCCTGGCCAGTACGCTGGACTATTTGCTGTGGTCGTTGATCGGTGCGGCGCTGTTTCAGGCGTGCTGGGTGCTTGTGAGTCAAAGGCTTAGGGCGCGTCGGCGGAGGACAGATGTGCAGGTGTCAACCAAACAGCCCTTTGCCCCCTTTGTTTTGACAGGATTTGTGCTGTGCTGGCTTTGGATCCATTAGTCGAACAACCGCTCTGCCGCTATGTACATAGTCGGAAAGTGCGTCTACGTTTATGTAGTATCCGGATGTTTTTTTTGTCCAAATGGATGGGGCGCCCTTTGGCTTGCCAGGCATGGAGTAGCGCGTGAACAAGCTTACCTCGGCGGTAAAAGTGCTCGTGGTCGACGATCAGCCGTTGATCGTGGAAGAGCTCTGCGAATTTCTTGAAGGCAGCGGTTACCGCTGCGTCCCCTGTGAGTCCAGCCGACACGCCTTGCAGCGCTTCAGCGAAGACCTCGAGATCGGCCTAGTGCTGTGCGACCTGCATATGCCGGACATGGATGGCATCGAACTGGTGCAGGCCATGCAGAAGGTCGCGGGCAAGCAGCGCGCGTTCGAGGCCATCATGCTCACCGGGCGTGCCGACAAACAGGACGTGATCAAGGCCCTGCGCGCGGGGATCTCGGATTACTACCAGAAGCCGATCAACCTCGATGAGTTGCTCGAAGGCCTGCAACGCCAGGAAGCGGCGCTGGAGGAGCGGCAAAAGGAGCTGCACCTGGGGCACCTGAACCAGAAGCTGCAATACCTTTCCGAATCCATCAACGATTTGTACCAGGACCTCGACAAAGTGCGGCGCAGTCCTGGCGCCGGCTTGGCGGATGAGGGCGAGCCGGTCGTCGATGATGCCGGGCCGATCGAAATCCCGACCATCTTCAACCAGCTGTCGCCGCGCCAGCTCGATGTTGCGCGCCTGGTGGGCAAGGGCCAGACCAACTACCAGATCGCCTGTGAACTGGGGATCACCGAAAACACCGTCAAGCTGTACGTGTCCCAGGTGCTTCGCCTCACCCATATGCATAACCGTACCCAGCTGGCACTGGCCCTGTCGCCGGCTACCTCGGCGCTGCGGCAACGGGTGACGGCGCACTGACGGTTACTGACTCTTCCCACCCTTGGACGACCCGCCGGATTGCGACTCGAAGAACTCCGGAATTGGATGTTTGTTGCTGTCCAACCAACGCTGCAAGGCCTGCTCTCGTTCTGCGGGCGTGGTCCGTTGTGGCGTGGCGGAAGCTGCGCGCCCATCGACCTGCAATGCCATCCAGTTTTCGGTCTCCGCCTGGTAGGGGGACGATGGGCCAGGTTCGATGGCCAGTGCGCTCAGGGGTAGCAGCGCCAGTGCGATGAAGTAGTGTGCTTTCATCTTGCTCTCCTTACTTGAGGGTCACCGGCAGGGTTTCGCTGACCGCTGCGACTTTGCGTGTCGCCACGCCGGAGGCCTTGAGTTTCTCCGCGCGGGCCTGGGCCTCGGTGAACTGTTCGCGGCTCAGGCCCAACTGGCTGACAACCTTGGCCGCTTGCCCCCAGTCATTCTGGTAAATCAACAGCGTGACCAGGTTGACGGCCGCCAGCGGGTCGCCTTGCTTGAGTTCGATGGCGGTCATGAATTCAAAGCGGGCGTCTTCCACCCTTAATTGGTTGAGGTACACCACGCCCAAGTCATTGCGGATCTTTTCGTCAGTGGGTGCCAGCTGCGCAGCCCGTTGCAAGTGAGTCATGGCCAGGCCGTTGTTGCCCCTGGCGGCCGCCAATTGCCCGAGGCCGTGCTCGCCTTCGGCCGTCATGCAGGTGCCGAGCAGGCTGCGGTACAACGGCTCGGCTTCGCTGCGCCCGAGCAGGCGATAAGTGCGGGCTTTGCGCTGGCGCACCTGGGGCAGTGACTCGGGCAGGTTTTGCAGGTTGGCCAGGCTGGCGTGCAGCTTGCCTTCGTTGGCCAGGTCATCGGACAGGTTCAGCGCCAGCTCCTGGTCCGCGCTCGGCTTGGCGCAACTGCCGGGTGAGGTCAGTGCCGCCCAGGGTGATTGGCCGTTGGTGGCGCAGCCGCCGAGCATCAACAGTGTCAGGCCGGCAATCAGTGCTTTCATCAAGGTCTCCTCAAAAGTGGCTCAACGCGCGGGCGATGCCGATAAAGGCCGGGCCGCCGAGCACGATCAACAAAGCGGGGAACAGAAACACCATCATCACCACCGACATTTTTGCCGACATCTTCGAGATGTATTCCTGCAAGCGGGTCAGGCGTCGGTCGTCGAGCAGTTGCTTGAGGGCCAGCAGGGACTTCATCGCGCCGCCACCCTGCTGGATCAATTGCTGGAGGATGATGCAGGTGTCGGTGAACTCATCTACCTCCAGCAGGCGCGCGGTCTTGCCCAGTTCCTCGCCCAGCTCCAGCCCGGAATCGACCCGTGCCAGGATCAGGCGCAGTTCATGGGTCAGTGCAGGCAGCAGGCGCTGCGCTTCGTTGCCCACCACCCGCAGCGACTGTTCAATCGCCATGCCGGATTCGAACAGGATGCGCAGTAGTGGAATGAAGGTTGAAATTTCCTTGGCGATGGTCTGCTGGCGATACTTGGCCGCAGCGGCGAGCACACGTTTGGGCAGCAGGTAGCCGATGCCCAGGGCAAACATCGGCGCAATCCATGCGGGGTCCGCGTGTGGGAACAGTATCTGCTGGCCAAGCAAGGTGAAACCCAGCAGCACAATCGGTGTACCGACCTGGAAGGCGGCGAACAGCGAACGCTGGCTGGCCTTGCGCCAACCCACGCGGTTCAGCAGGGTCTGGGTCTCGTTGTCCAGGCTGACCGAACGCTGTGCCAGGCTGCTGCCGCCCAGTTGGCGGATGAGCGTGGCGAGTTTGTCATCAGTGCCCATCCGCCCCTGCAAGCGCTCCGTGACCCTGCGCTCGCGCCGCCGGTTTTCGAGCAACTGGCCACCCACCAGGACGGCGGCGGCGAGCAACAACAAGGCGAAGGCCAGCAGTGCCATCTCAAACACTCCTCAGCATGCGCCACATGGCCAGGGTCCCGGCCATGTCCATCGCCAATGCCACGAAGAGCAGGGTGCGGCCGGTGCCGTCGTTCCACATGGTCATCAAGTATTGCGGGTTGACCATCATGAAGTAGCCGACGATCAGGATGGGCAGCCCGCCCAGCACATAAGCGGTCATGCGCGTTTCACCGGTCATGGCCTTGAGTTGCCTCGCGCCTTGTTCGCGCTCGCGGATCATCTTGATCAGGTTTTCCAGCAGTTCGCTGGCGTTGCCGCCGTAGCGGTGGTTGACCTTCAGGCCGAGGGCGAACAGGCGGAATTCGTCCTGCTCGTAGAACTCGGCAAAGTCGCTCACCGAGTCCGGCAGGCTGACCCCCATGCGCACGTTGCGCTGCACGCGGGCCATGGCGTCCTTGAGTGGGTTTTCAACGCCCTCGACGCCGCCCAGTACCGCGTCCGCCAGGGTTCTGCCGGACTTGAGGCTGCGTACGCTATGGTCGAGCAACTGCGGCAGTTGCTCGACCATGCGCTGCACGCGCCGTTGATAACGCCAGCTGATGTACACGCGCAGTACCAGGGGCGGCGCCACGACCATCGCGATCAGCCCCAGACCGTCGGCCAGCAGCCAGCCGAACAGCGCGCCTATCACCCAGGCGCTCAGCCACAGGCCCAGGCGGTCGGTGGGCTTGCCCAGCCCGGCGCGCTGGAACATGCGCTCAAGGCCGCTCCACTTGGTATTCGGCTCCTGGGTGTCGGGCTGGCCGTCGCCGAGGCGCTCCAACACGCGGTCTGTCTGGGCTTTGCGCAGGCCATGCTGAAACTGCCAGAACGACAGGCCGATCAACAGCAGGCAGACAAGCAACAACACCGGTCCTGTCATCACGCGCTCCCTAGGACTGCAACGCCGATTCGCGGCGCAGTTTGTCGCCGGCCGGGTTGAGGGCTTCGCGCAGGAAGCCAAAGCCGGTACGCCGGTCCAGGCGGAACAGGGTATTGGTGACGTACACGTCATCACGCACACCGACCACTTCCACCACTTCGCTCACGCAGCGACGGCCATCGGGCATGCGCGTCAGTTGGATGATCACGTCCAGTGCGGCGCAGATCATCTGGCGCAGGGTTTTTTCGGCGATTACCCGCCCGGTCAGGCCCACCAGGGTTTCCAGGCGCAGCAACGCATCCTGGGCGTTGTTGGCGTGCACGGTGCTCATGGAGCCGTCGTGGCCGGTGTTCATCGCCGTCATCACGTCGAGCACTTCGACACCACGGATCTCGCCAAGGATGATGCGGTCCGGGCGCATCCGCAGGGCGTTGCGGATCAGGTCGCTGGACTTGACTTCGCCGTGGCCCTCGGCGTTGGGCGGACGGGTTTCCAGGCGTACCACGTGGGGATGGCCCAGTTGCAATTCGGCGACGTCTTCGATGGTCACCAGGCGCTCGTGGGGGTTGATCAGCTGGCTGAGGATATTCAGCAACGTGGTTTTGCCGGTGCCGGTACCGCCGCTGATCAGGATATTGCAGCGCTTGCCCACGGCCTCTTGGAAGAACTCGAAAATGCTCTGGTCGATGGTCTGCATGGCGACCAGGTCACTGCTCTTGAGCATGTCCTTGCGGAATTTTCGGATCGACAGGCACGGCCCATCCAGGGCAATCGGCGGGATGATCGCATTGACTCGGCTGCCATCGGGCAGGCGTGCATCCACCATCGGCGAAGACTCGTCCAGGCGCCGGCCCAGCGGTGCGAGGATGCGTTGCATCACGCGCTCCACGTGGTGGTCGTCGATGAAGCGCAGGTCGCTCTGGTGCAGCAGCCCATCACGCTCGATGAATACCCGATGGGGCCCGTTGACCAGGATCTCGGTCACCGAAGGGTCACGCAACAGCACCTCCAGCGGGCCGAAACCGGTGAGTTCGTCGACGATCTCTTCGGCCAGGCGCTCCGTTTCATAGCGCGAGATCGCCAGGCGCATGCGCGTGATGTACTCGGAAACTTTGTCGACGACGAATTGCGCCAGGGACTGGCGCGTGCCTTCGAGCAGGTTCTTACCCGACTCCTCGATGGCGTCGATGATGTAGCGATGCAGCACCAGTTTCAGGCCATCGTGATCGGTGTTGCCACCGGCAGCGCGGGCCGGGCCGCCAAACAGTTTTTCGCCGCTCATCGTCCGGACCCCAGGAAGCGTTCAAACCAGCGCATCGAGGGCTTTGCCAAACCCTCGGAGCGTTTTGCCAGGCGCTCGCCCAAGGCACGTACGGCCTGGGTCAAGGGTTCGCGTGGCGCCAGGGCGAACAGGGTCTGACCCTGGTTTTTCACATTCAGGCGCAATTCGGCGCTCAGGGGCAGCACGGCGACGCATTCGAGGCCGAAGCTCTTTTCCAGGGCTTCGGTGTCCGGCGCGCAGGCTTTGATATAGCGGTCCACCACCAGCTTGGCGTGATCGAGCTTCATGCCTTTCTCGCGCCAGCGGTTGATCACTGCCAGGTTGCGGCGGCAGTCCAGCACGTTCTGATCGGTACACCACAGCAGTTTGTCGCAATGGCCGACAAAGGTGCGCAGGGCTTCGCTGTCCGGCTGACCGGTAATGTTCACGACGATGTGCTGGAAGTGTTGGCGCAAGGCGCTGAGCAACATGTACAGCTCGGCGGCGCTGGTGAGTTTGAGCGGTTCGTCACCGGTGGCGTACGCCAGGATGCGCAGGCCATCCAGGGCGGTGGTGAACGCGCTGTTGATCATGGTGGTGTCGAGGCGGCGCAGATGCCGCAGCGCATCGCCGAAATTGAACGTGCTCTCCAGGCCCAGCAGCGCCAGGCTGTCGCTGCGTGGCAGGCCCAGGTCGAGCAGCAGGGTCTGCTGCCCGCTCTTCTGCACCACCAGCGCCAGGTGGGTGGCCAACATCGCCCCATCGGCGTTGCTCTGGGTGCCGAACAGTACGGTCAGGCCACCCAGTTGGGCGTTGGATGTCACGGTCGGCAGGCGCTTGCTCAGGCGCCGCACCAGGCCGGCCACTTCGCTGGAGCGTGAGCCGTAGGCGACAAAATCCCGAGCGCCGGCACGCATGGCATTCAGCACAAGCTGGTTGTCCATGCCATCGCCCAGGGCGACCACGGCGAGCATCGGCTTGGCTTCCAGGGCACCTTCGATCAGTGCGCTCTGGGCCACCAGGTTTTCGCGGTCCAGGCCGATGAACACCAGGTTGGCGAAGGTCACGTCGGCCAGTGCCAGCAGTTCGTCGAGGCTGCCGGTGCCGGCGCTCACCACTTGGCCAAGCGGTGCAAGGGCTCCCTGCAGCCACTCAAGGTCGGTGGTGTTGCGGGTGATGGCGAGGAAGGTCTGGCTCAGGCTATCGCTCATTGGGAAAGTCCACTGCGACGATCGAAGTTGCCGTTTTCCAGGAAAAACAGCCGGTACCAGTTCGGGTCGTAGCTGCGCAGTTTTTCGCCCGGCAAGGACGGCAGTTGGGCGTTGGCGGCCAACGGTTGCACCAGGTGCGGCGTGACGATCATCAGCAGTTCTTTTTCTTCGCGGCTGATCGTGGAGTCGCGGAAGAACGCGCCGAGGATCGGGATATCGCCCAGCCCCGGGAATTTGTCGATGGTCGAGCGGTTGTTGGTGCTGATCAGGCCGCTGATCACAAAGCTTTCGCCATCGGCCAGGGACACGCTGGTGTCGGTGCGGCGTACGGTCAGGGCCGGCACCTGGATGCCTTGGATCTGCACCGCGTTGCTGTAGTCGAGCTCGCTGACTTCCGGCGCCACCTTGAGGGTGATGCGGTTGCGGTCGATCACCGTGGGTGTCAGCGTCAGGCGGATGCCGAACTCCTTGTACTCGATAGAAATGGTGTCGCTGCCGGAGCTGGGCACCGGGATGGGCACCTCACCGCCGGCCAGGAAGGACGCGCTCTGCCCGCTCATGGCCACCAGGCTTGGGCGTGCCAGGGTGTAGGCAAAGCCGCTGCGCTCCAGGGCGTTGATCATGGCCTTGACCCGGCCACCACCAAAACCGACGTTGAAGCTGTCCGTGCTCACCGGCAGTTTGAACACGCCTTCCGAGGGGGACAGGATGTTGGGGCTACCGAGGAAAAAGTTTGCACCCGTGCCCAATAGCTTGGTGCTGGCTTCCTTGAGCTTGCTGCGACTGACTTCCACGAAGCGGATATCGGTCTGCACCTGGCTGGGCAGCAACGGGTCTTGCGAGGGCGACAGCGACACGCTGGTCAGCGCCGAGGTGGCCTTGCCCTTGACGAACACCATGCTCTGGCGCGGCGCGCTGGCGCAGGCGGTCCATACCAGCAGGCTGGTGGCGCCGCTGCTGACACCGGTGAGCAGAAAGTTACGGTCGCCGTTGACCCGCACATCGGCGATCTTCGGGTCGCCGATGGCCAGGCGCGTGATTGCCACGGGTGATTGCAGTTCCTGCTGCAGGCCTTCTCCCACCTCGACCACGGCGGGCAACTGGCCCAGGGCGCTGCAATTACCCGGCGCTGCCAGAGCCATGCCGATCGGCAGGCTCGACAGCGTCAAGGCGCAGGCCAGCTGCGTGAACATGGGTGCGTAGCGATGGCTCATTCAAGGCATCCTTGTTCGATCACGGGGTTTGTGGCGCCGCTTGGGCGCCGCGAATCACTTCGATGCCACGGCGCACGCCAGGCCCACCGCCAACCGGCGCGACGCTTTTGGGCGGGCCGGTCAATGCCAGTTGAGTGAATTGGTAAAGGTCGCGGTTGGCACTTTCCAGCTTCTGCGCGGTGTCATCTTCACCGGCCCAGTAGCGGCTGAGCAGTTGCTCCTCGGCACTGCGCACGGCCAGGCGCAAGGTCCCGGCTTGCGCCGCGAGCATCAGGCGGCTTAATAAAGGCTCCGGCACGGCCAGCACCACGGTGCGTGCGGCGAGGCGGCGTTGTAGGGCCTGGGCGCGTTCTTCGGCGGTCGCTGGCGGTGGCACTGCCGGCTGGCCATCGTTGGCCAGGCCCAATTGATCGCCGACGCTGAGCAGACGCATGGCCGGCAGGACGATCTGGGCCGACTGTTCGGCGTTGCCGGCATCCTGGCGCAGGAACAGCAGCACATCCACGTAATCGCCGGGGCTCAACTGGCCTGCGGCGCCGACCACCTCGTCCACGGCCACGGCCAGCGCGCGCTCGTTGGGGCGGATCATGCGCGAGAGGGGGCCACCGGCGTTGAAACTGTCCTCGTTGAGCCAGGTACCGGCGCCGAGGGCTCTCAGGGGGATACGGCCGATGGCCTGGTCGAGCTGGGTCAGGCTGCCGGCGGGCGCGGTGCGCAGTTTCTCGACGGACAGGTCGGCGGCGGTCAGTGGCGTAAAGGCAGGCACCTCATGCCGCAAGACAACTACCGGCTGGCGGGTTTGGTCTTCAGCGGCGGCGAGGGTTTTTTCAACGGAAACGACAGGTGCGGCAGGCGCTGCGACGGGCTCGGGTGTGCGGCTCAACACAAGTCCCCAGTACCCGGCAATCAATGCCCCGATCAGCAACAAGCCGGCCAGGACCATGCTGATGCGACTGTTCATGACGGCTCTCCCTTTCCCGTTGCACTGCACACCCTGTTAATCCAAACGGGTTAATCCGCAACCTGGCTGTGATGAACATCTAACGATTTGGCTATTTGAAGGTAGCTCAGCTAGGACGAAATGCCATTACCGCTGGAAAAAATTATCTGGCGTATAAAGTTGGCCTTTTAAATTGCAGTGTTGTGGCGTCAACTTTGCGACTAATACTTTGTGATTAATCCGTTCTTACAGTTGTGAGGCCGAGGTTTGTTGACAATGCTCTAATGGCACGCCGCGATCATCTGGTGGTAGAGCCTTTCCGGCTTTCAGTGGCGTTTTAGGGAGAAGTCCAATGTTCCTTGACATGATGTTGAAGCTGTATGTCCAAACCCAACTTTTCTTTCAACGCAAAGACGGCGCGTCCGGGATTGAGTACGCGATCATTGTGGCCATGGTTGCATTGGTGATCGTCGGTGCCGGTTCTGGGCTTGGAACTAAGATCAAATCGATCTTCGACAGCGTCGCCACTAAGATGACCACTTGATAGCCTGCTTATCCATGTGGAAACGCCTTATTAACGTTCTTCCTGTCCAGGTACAGCTATGAGCGCCTCTTCGCCTTGCCGCCAACAAATTCTTTTGGTGGATGACGAAGAGGACGCCTTGATCGAACTCGCCGAATCCCTCGAAAACGAAGGGTTTGTGTGTTTCACCGCCAATTCTGTCACGTTCGCCCTGCAAGAATTGACACTTCACCCCGACATTGCCCTGGTGATCACCGACCTGCGCATGCCCGAGGAAAGTGGCATTTCCTTGATCAAGCGCCTGCGCGAACACACCTCACGCTCCCACCTGCCAGTGATTGTGATGTCGGGTCATGCCGAAATGGATGATGTGAGCGACATGCTGCGCCTGCAGGTGCTGGACCTGTTTCGCAAGCCGATCTACCTGGTGCGGTTGATCGATACGTTGAACAACCTTTTTCCTCTGCCCAAAACGGTGTAGTGAGCTGGCCTGGTAAAAGCGGGAGTGCTGCGCACTCCAACGCGGGGCAAGCCCGCTCGCCACAGCAAGCCCGCTCACCACATTAGAGCTGGTAGCTGAAGCTCAGCGAATAGCGCGGTCGACGATCGAAGCTGTCCAGGGCTTCGTCCGACATCGGCTTGGCGGCTTCCAGCGCGATGTTGTAGTACTTGGCGTCGCCAAAGCGCAGGCCCAGCGCCGCCGATGACAGGTCATTGCCCTTGACCGGCAGGTCGTTGAACCAGGTCTTGGCGCGGTCGAACACCACATAGGGTTGCAGGATCCTCACCCAATCACCGGCGCGGTTGTAGCTGTAGTTGACCTCGTATGCCACGCCCCAGCCTTTGTCGCCCGTGCCTTGGTCATCGGGGTAGCCGCGGCCGAAACTCTGCCCGCCGAAGGTGGCGCGCTCGCTGTCCGGCAGGTAGTCGTTGCTCCAGTAGAGCGCGCCGGACAGCACGCCTTGCCAATTGCCGAACAGCTTGTTGCTCTGCACGCCAGACAGGCGCAGGCGGAAGAAGTCGAGGTCGGGCTTGAGGCCGCCGAAGTCGGTGCGTGTCTTGGCACCCATGCCGTTGATGCCTTGGTAGAGGCCGCCGCTGATGATGCGCAACTGCGTGGGATCCGCTTTGCGCCAGTCGCCCTCGAAGGCCAGGGCGCGCAGGTTGGTTTCCAGCTCGAAACGCTGAGGGAAACCGCTGAGCTTGTACCGGGTGGTCTGGTCGACGGCGTAGAGGCGGGCGCCGAGGTTCAGCGATTCGCTGGGCGAGGCGATAAAAGGGTGGCTGAGGCCAAAGGAGTAACGGTCGATTTCCTGGTGCGGCTTGAGTTCCAGGCCATCGCCCAGTTGCAGGCTGGTGCTTGGGTCGGCGCGGTAGCGTTCGCCCGAGAGCGCCAGTTGGGTGCCTTCGGCATTGAGGAACTGGCTATAGGTCGCGCGGTAGTAGTGCTCTTTATCCTGGCCCGGCGGAAACAGGCCACTGATGCTCAGTTGCTCGCCCATGGAGGTCCACGAATTGCTGGTGCCGGTCAGCAGCGCCTGGGTGCCGCCACGGCTGGCCTGGTTGAGGCTCATGCTGGTGGTGACGGGCTTGCGGCTGGCGGTGACTTGCATATGAGTGCCGCCATCGGTGGTGCTGGGGGGCGGCACTTGAGCCTGCACGGTCAGGCCTGGGATCGCACTCATCAGCGTGGTGTAGCGTTCGAAGGTCTTGCGCGTGAGCGGGCGTTCGGCCTGGAGTTTTCCCGCCAGTTTGTCGACATAGGAGGAGACTGATCCGATGTCGCCTTGCAACTGGTAATCGCGGATGTAGCCCTCCACCAGCACCACCTGTACCAGGCCGTTTTCGAAGTGCTGTTCCGGCAGGAAGGCGTAGGACAGCAAGTAGCCGTCTTCCTGGTAGCGCCGGGTGATGCTGCGGGTGGCTTCGATCAATTGCGCCAGGTTGGTTTCATGGCCGATCAGCGGCGCGAATGCCTGGGCGACGTCCTTGAGCGGGTAGACGGTGCCGCCGTCGATCTGCAGTTTGCGAATGGTGACCTTGGTGTCCATCATCAGCGGCTGCCCGGCGGTGGGCGCCGGTGTTGGCACCTGGGTGGGCGTGCCGGTAGGCCGGTAGGCGTCGACGGGCAGATTGGGCACGGGCAGGTTGCGGATGGTGTCGTTGCTATTGAGGAAAGTGGGAAGGGTATCGGCGTGGGCGTAAGCACTGAGGGTGAGCAATAACAACGGCGTCAAAGCGCGCATAGGACACTCCATGGTCAAAACTGCAGCAGCGTTTCGCAGATTCCCGCCGGGCTCTGGGGGCGCGGTTCGGGTGTCTCCAGGGGTCGATCATTGACCCAAAAAAAAGACGAGAGACTTAGTGGGGTCTCTCGTCTCAACCAAGCGTAGGCGCTGTAGGTGAGGCCGTCTAATCGGCCAGGTGCAATTCTATTTTGTGCCGCTCAGGCCACCCAACAGCCCGCCGAGAACACCACCGTTTGCATTGGCGCCGGCCCCCGCGCCCGCCGAGGCACCGGCACCCACATTGAGACCGCCGCCGAGCAAGCCGCCACCGGTGTTGGTGCCGCCGGTGACCAGGCCGCCGATCGACGCCACGGTGCCACCCACTGCGGTCACGGTGCCGCCCAGGGCATTGGTGACCGGGTTGGCGTTGGTGGCGCTGATTTGCCCGCCCAGGCTGCTGACCGCGCCACCGACATTAGTGACCAGGCCATTCACCGGGCCACCCAGGCCGGTGGCGTTGCCGACGTTTTGCGTCAAGCTTTGCACGCCGCTGGTGACGGGGTTCAGTGCGCCGCCGATCTGGCTGGTCAGCCCTGCAATGGGGGCGCCTGCCGCCATGTTTGGAGCGCCGCTGCCGCCGAGGAGGGTACCCAGGGAGGCCACGGTGGTGCCGGCTTTGACACCGGTGACGCCGGTCGCGCTGACCACGCCATTACTGCTGCCTGCATCCAGGCCGCCACCGGCACCGGCAATCACGCCACCGATCAGTTCAGGCAAACCCAACCGGTTGATGCTGCCGCCTGTACCGCCGCCGCTGTTGCCACTGTTGTTGCCTTCATTTGGGTCGACATAACCGCCAGCCTTGCTCACCACGGTGCCGACGCCATTGAGCACATTGCCCACCGCACCCGTCACTGGGTTGCCAGTGCCACCTGCGCCGGCGACGTTATCGCCCAGGCCGTCGACGGTATCGCCAACTTTTTGCAGCAGGCCGCCCACAGGCTTATCAAGACCGGTCGCGGTGCCGACTTTACCCGTGGTGTTTTCCACCAGGGATACCACCGGTACCAGCACTCTCGCGCCGACGGTGTTGGTCACCGAGCCCAGTGGGCCGGTGGTGCTGGCGGTGCTCAGGGTGTCGCCCAGCATGGTCACGGCATTGCCGACCTTGCCGACGACGTTGCCGACTACCGGGGCTGCGCCGCTGACGACCGGCACTTTACCCAGCAGGGTGGCGACGTTGCTACCGGTGACGGTCACGCCATCGCCCAGGTCGGAAACCCCATTGGCCACGCCGGCGACGGTTTTGCCCAAGGCATTGCTGTCCGTGCCAAGCGAGCCCAGGCCATCCGACAGGCCGGTGCCGATGCTGCCGACCGCGTTGCCGGTGGCATTCACCAGGCCGCCCGCAGTGGCGCCAACGATGGGCAGGCTGCCAAGGGTGGTGCCCAGGCTCCTGACGGTGCCGCCGAGGTCGGTCACGGTATTACCGAGGGTGTCGACCACGGTGGCGGTGACCAAGGGGGTCGTGCCGCCGCCTGGGTTGGTGCCAGGATCGGTGCCGGGGTTGGTCCCTGGGTCGGTGCCGCCGCCTGTCCCGCCACCTGCACCCGCACCCGCACCCGAGGAGGACCCACCGCTGTGATGCCCGCCACCACCGCTGCTGCAGCCGCCGAGTGCCAGTGCTACTGCCAGGGCCAGCGCGGTACTTGCTTTCCAAAACACGACTTGAGTTTTCATGATTGAGTTCCTTGCACCTGTACAACCTTGGTTGTCTTCAAACGCTCGCTACTTCTGGGGATAGCGATGCGTTTGTCCGTGTGGCTATAGCAGCCCCGGCGGTGCGTTCTCTCAATGCTCTACTTGGTATTAACGATTTATATACAGCAGCGGTGTACCGGTTAAGCAACTAATGCCAAGGGTATAAGGGAAGGATGTATCAAGATGTATATATGTTATAAATCAATTGGTTAAATAAAAAAAGCGGGCTTCATGAAGTCCGCTATTACTTAGTGTGTATATATACAATTAACCTGTTTGTTTCAGGCGATCGGCCGCCACTTGCCTACCATATGTTCAATATCGCCCGCGCCTTTCAACCACAACGCTCCGCTGGAACCGGCGGCGCTGGCCAATAACGTCACTTCACCGGGCAGGCGCACGGGTTTCCTGAACTCGACGTCGATCTCGATATTGGCGGCGGGCAAGTGTTCGCCGAGCGCGGCGAGGGTGTGCGCCTTGTTCCACAGCCCATGGGCGATGGCCTGGGGGAAGCCGAACAGCTTGGCGGTCAGGGCGCTGAGGTGGATCGGGTTGTAATCACCGGAGACTCGCGCATAACGACGGCCGATATCGGCGGGGGCTTTCCAGCGGGTCAGTTCGCTGACCTGGGCGGGAGACGGTTGGGTGATAGCTTCTGTCTCGCCTTCCAGCTTCACGCCCCGGCACAGCATGCGGCTGTCGGCTTCCCACAGCAGGCCGAGGGAATCTTCAACCGTGGTGATCAGATCGAAGGTTGCACCCTTGGGGTGGGGTTTGAGGTTCTGCGCGTGTACAGCCACGAAAAGGTCGCTCACACCCCCCAAGGGGCGATGAATGCGGATGCGGTTACTCAGGTGAATCAGCCCCAGCAGCGGGAAGGGAAAACGTTTATCGGTGAGCAACTGCATCTGCAGGCCGAACGCCAGGATATGCGGATACGTCGCCGGCAGGATTGGGCCGTCGGCAAAGCCGCAGACCTTGCGATAGGCCGTCACCCGCTGGGGATCGATGCTGACCCGGCAGCGCAACCCGAACTCGGGCAATGTACTGCCGGTGATTTTGCGCTTGAGGGCTGCGCGCCAATACAGCGGCGGCAGAGACGGTGCTGTGTCTAACGTCTTCCATTGCATGCTCACGCTCCCAACAGACTTTGCCCACACACCCGCAACGCTTGCCCGCTGATCGCACCGGAGCCCGGTTGGCCCAGCCAGGCCACCGCTTCGGCGACATCCTGCGGCAGGCCGCCCTGGCCCAGCGAACTCATGCGTCGCCCGGCCTCGCGCAAGGCGAACGGGATATGCGCGGTCATCTGGGTTTCGATAAACCCCGGCGCCACGGCATTGATACTGATGCCGCGCGCCTTGAGCAGCGGCGCCCAGGCCTGTGCGAGGCCGATCAAGCCGGCCTTGCTCGCCGCGTAGTTGGTTTGCCCACGGTTGCCGGCGATGCCGCTGATCGACGCCAGCAGCACCACGCGGGCGTTGTCATGCAGGGTGCCGCTGTCGAGCAGCGCCTTGGTCAGTACCTGCGGCGCATTGAGGTTGACGGCCAGCACCGCGTCCCAGTATTCCGGGGTCATGTTCGCCAGGGTTTTGTCACGGGTGATACCCGCGTTGTGCACCAGGATATCCAGGCCATCGGGCAGGTGTTCGATCAATTGGGTGGCGGCGTCTTCGGCGCAGATATCCAGCGCCACGGTGCGTGCACCCAGGCGTGCGGCCAGGGCATCGAGGTCGGCCTTGGCCTGGGGCACGTCGAGCAGGATCACCTCGGCGCCGTCGCGGGCGAGGGTTTCGGCGATGGATGCGCCAATGCCACGGGCGGCACCGGTGACCAGCGCCTTGCGCCCGGCCAGGGGCCGTGTCCAATCTTCGACCGGCGTGGCGCAGGCCTCCAGGCGGATCACCTGGCCGGAGATATAGGCGCTTTTCGGCGAGAGGAAGAAACGCAGGGCGCCTTCCAACTGGTCTTCGGCACCGTCGCCGACATACAGCAATTGCAGCACCCCGCCGTTGCGCAGCTCTTTGGCCAGCGAGCGGCTGAAGCCTTCCAGGGCGCGCTGGGCACTGGCAGCGAACGGATCGCCGAGGTTTTCCGGCGCACGGCCGAGGATCACCAGGTGCGCACTGTTATCCAGGTTTTTCAGTAGCGGTTGGAAGAACTCGCGCAATTGCTTGAGCTGATCGGTGTGTTGCAAGTCGCTGGCGTCGAACACTACGGCCTTGAGCTTGGGGCCGTGGCCGGGGATCCACGTCGACGTCTCTGCGCCGTAGGTGTAGATCGCGTCGGTGAGCTTGTTGGCGAACGCCTGCACCTTGCTGACCAGTGCACCGCCGCCCAGCAGCAATGCGCCTTCCACCGGGCGCAGGCGCCCGGCTTGCCAGCGTTCCAGGCGTACCGGCGACGGCAGGCCAATGGCGGCGACCAGACGATGGCCGAGGCTTGAGTTGGCGAAGTCGATATAACGGTCAGACATGGAACGCTCTCCGAAGGCTGGGGTTCAAAGGGTTGACCATCCCAGGGTAGCAGTCGTTCGACTAGGCTCAGTAATCCAGCCCACAACAGACAGAGGGAGCTTTCCATGACTCAATTGCGCCGTGTAGCGATCATTGGCGGTAATCGCATTCCTTTCGCGCGCTCCAATGGCCCTTATGCCACGGCGAGCAACCAGGCAATGCTGACCGCGGCCCTCGAAGGCCTGATCGAACGCTACAACCTGCACGGCCTGCGCCTGGGCGAAGTGGCTGCCGGCGCGGTGCTCAAGCATTCGCGGGATTTCAACCTGACCCGCGAATGTGTGCTCGGCTCACGCCTGTCCCCGCAAACCCCGGCCTATGACATTCAACAGGCCTGCGGCACCGGCCTGGAAGCGGCGTTGCTGGTGGCCAACAAGATTGCCCTGGGCCAGATCGAATGCGGGATTGCCGGTGGGGTCGACACCACCTCCGACGCGCCGATCGGCGTGAACGAAGGGCTGCGCAAGATTTTGCTGCAAGCCAACCGCAGCAAGTCCATGGCGGATAAATTAAAAGTCCTGTTACAACTTCGTCCCCATCACCTCAAGCCGGAACTGCCGCGCAACGGCGAACCGCGTACCGGTTTGTCCATGGGGCAACATTGTGAATTGATGGCGCAGACCTGGCAGATTCCCCGCGCCGAGCAGGACCAGTTGGCCCTGGAAAGCCATCAGAAAATGGCCGCTGCTTACGCCGAGGGCTGGCACAACGATCTGCTCACGCCGTTCCTGGGCCTGACCCGTGACAACAACCTGCGCCCCGACCTGACCCTGGAAAAACTCGCCGCCCTCAAGCCTGCCTTCGAACGCAGCGCAAAGGGCACGCTTACCGCCGGCAACTCCACGCCGCTCACCGATGGCGCATCGCTGGTGCTCTTGGGCAGTGAAGCGTGGGCCAGGGAGCGCGGCTTGCCGATCCTCGCGTACCTGCGCGATGGCGAAGCGGCAGCGGTGGACTTCGTCAACGGTGCCGAAGGCCTGCTGATGGCGCCGGTTTATGCGGTACCGCGCTTGCTGGCGAGGAATGGTCTGACGCTGCAGGACTTCGATTACTACGAGATCCACGAAGCCTTCGCTGCCCAAGTGTTGTGCACGCTCAAGGCCTGGGAAGATGCGGACTACTGCAAGACGCGCCTGGGACTTGACGCCCCCTTGGGCTCCATCGACCGTAGCCGCTTGAACGTTAAAGGCAGTTCCCTGGCCGCCGGTCATCCGTTTGCCGCCACCGGTGGGCGTATCGTCGTCAATCTGGCCAAGCTGCTGGACGCGGCGGGCCAGGGGCGTGGGCTGATTTCGATCTGCGCGGCGGGCGGTCAGGGTGTTACGGCGATCATTGAGCGCTGAAACTGGCATATTGGATGCATTCTTAAGTGATCAACGGTCGGTAGCCTCTCCCACCGGCGAGCTGATTGCCGTATAACGAGTGCCATACGCGTATTTGGTAATAAAGGACCCACAATAAAAGCTGATGAAGACTCCTAAACGCATTGAACCCCTGATCGAAGACGGTCTGGTCGACGAAGTGCTGCGCCCACTCATGAGTGGTAAAGAAGCAGCTGTTTATGTGGTGCGCTGCGGCAACGAATTGCGTTGCGCCAAGGTTTACAAGGAGGCGAACAAACGAAGTTTTCGTCAAGCGTCCGAATACCAGGAAGGCCGTAAGGTCCGTAACAGCCGGCAGGCGCGGGCCATGGCCAAGGGCTCCAAGTTCGGCAAGAAAGAAACCGAAGATGCCTGGCAGAACGCCGAAGTAGCGGCGTTGTTCCGCCTGGCCGGTGCGGGCGTTCGCGTGCCCCAGCCGTTCGACTTCCTTGAAGGCGTGCTGCTGATGGAACTGGTGGCCGACGAGTACGGCGATGCGGCGCCGCGTCTGAACGACGTGGTGCTGGAGCCGGACCAGGCGCGCGAATACCACGCCTTCCTGATTTCCCAGATCGTGCTGATGCTGTGTACCGGCCTGGTGCACGGTGACCTGTCCGAGTTCAATGTACTGCTCACGCCAACCGGCCCGGTCATCATCGACCTGCCCCAGGCGGTGGATGCGGCGGGCAACAACCACGCGTTCAGCATGCTGGAGCGGGACGTGGGCAACATGGCTTCCTATTTCGGGCGTTTTGCCCCGGAATTGAAGAAGACCAAGTACGCCAAGGAAATGTGGGCGCTGTATGAAGCCGGCACCCTGCACCCGGCCAGCGTCTTGACCGGCGAGTTCGACGAGCCGGAAGAACTGGCGGACGTCGGCGGTGTGATTCGCGAGATCGAAGCGGCGCGGCTGGATGAAGAGCGTCGCCAGGCGATTCGCGCGGCGGACGATGCGCCGCCGAGCAAGGTGCCGGACGAACCGCCGCCGCCGCCGTGGATGCAGTGATTTCCAGATAACTGGAAATCACAATGTGGGAGGGGGCTTGCCCCCGATTGCAGTGGGTCAGCTACAGATAAGCCGGCTGATCCACCGCTATCGGGGGCAAGCCCCCTCCCACATTGGATTTGTGCAAATTCGGTCAGGCGCAGCAGCTTCCGGACGCCAACTCCTTGAGAATCGGACAATCCGGCCGGTGATCGCCTTGGCAGTGCTCCACCAGGTCCTGCAAGGTATCGCGCAACTGCCCCAGCTCCAGGATCTTCTGGTTCAACTCATCGATATGCTGGCGCGCCAAGGCTTTTACATCGGCGCTGGCCCGTTGGCGGTCCTGCCACAGGGTCAGCAGCTTGCCGACTTCCTCCAATGAAAACCCCAGGTCGCGCGAGCGTTTGATAAACGCCAGGGTGTGCAAGTCATCCGCGCCGTACACGCGATAGCCGCTGTCGGTACGGTGGGCGGCCTTGAGCAGGCCGATGGATTCGTAGTAACGAATCATCTTGGCGCTGAGCCCGCTCTGACGGGCGGCTTGGCCGATGTTCATGGGCGTTGATCCTCCAAATCCTTGGGTTTCCAAGTCTTCAACAGTAAGGCATTGCTGACCACGCTGACACTCGACAAGGCCATCGCGGCACCGGCCAATACCGGGTTGAGCAGGCCGAATGCGGCCAGCGGAATGCCGATCAGGTTGTACACAAAGGCCCAGAACAGGTTCTGACGGATCTTGGCGTAGGTCTTGCGGCTGATCTCCAGTGCGGCCGGCACCAGGCGCGGGTCGCCGCGCATCAGGGTGATACCGGCCGCGTGCATGGCCACGTCGGTGCCACCACCCATGGCGATGCCGATATCGGCGGCGGCCAGGGCCGGGGCGTCGTTGATGCCGTCGCCGACCATGGCCACCACGCCGGTTTTTTTCAGCTCGGCGACAGTAGCGGCTTTGTCGGCGGGCAGCACCTCGGCGTGCACATCCTCTATGCCCAAGGCCTCGGCGACCACGCGGGCGCTGCCGCGATTATCGCCAGTGAGTAAATGACTGCTGATGTGCTGGGCCTTGAGTTGCTGTACCGCCTCCAGCGCGCCGGGCTTGAGCGTATCGCCAAAAGCGAACAGCCCCAGCACTCGCGGTTGGGCGCCTTGCGCGATCAGCCAGGACAAGGTGCGACCTTCGGCCTCCCAGGCTTTGGCCGAGTCGGCCAGGCCCCCCGCGTTCAAACCGTTTTCTTCAAGCAGGCGGCGATTGCCCAGGGCCAACTGCTGGCCATTCAGCGTGCCAGCGATGCCGCAGCCGGTCAGCGATTGGCTGGCCGTCACATCGGCTACCTCCAACCCTTGCTCGCTACAGGCATCCAGTACGGCTTTGGCCAAAGGGTGTTCACTGCCGCGTTGCAGCGCGCCGGCGTGTTGCAGCAGGAGCGCTTCATTGCCATCCACGGCTGCCAGATGAGCGATCTTTGGCGCGCCGGAGGTGAGGGTGCCGGTCTTGTCGAAGACCACGGCGCTCACTTCATGGGCGCGCTCCAAGGCTTCGGCGTCCTTGATCAGGATGCCGTGGCGGGCGGCAACCCCGGTGCCGGCCATGATCGCAGTCGGTGTGGCCAGGCCCAAGGCACAGGGGCAGGCGATCACCAGCACGGCGACGGCATTGATGATCGCGGTCTCCAGTGACGCGCCGTACAACCACCAGCCCACCAGGGTGATCAATGCCAGTACCAGCACGGCCGGGACAAACACCTGGCTGACTTTGTCCACCAGCTTCTGGATCGGTGCCTTGGCGGCCTGGGCGTCTTCCACCAGGCGAATGATCCGCGCCAGCACGCTTTCGGCGCCGAGGGCCAGGGTGCGTACCAGCAGGCGGCCTTCACCGTTGATGGCGCCACCGGTGACTTTGTCGCCAGGTTGCTTGGGCACCGGCAGGCTTTCGCCGCTGATCAAGGCTTCGTCGGCGTGGCTTTGGCCTTCGACCACTTCACCGTCCACCGGGAAGCGCTCGCCGGGTTTTACCAGCACCAGGTCATTGAGTTTCAACGCGTTGATGGCGACATCTTCTTCACGGCCGTCGAGCACTCGAATCGCCCGCTCGGGGCGCAGGGCTTCCAGGGCGCGGATGGCGCTGGCGGTCTGGCGCTTGGCGCGGCTCTCCAGGTATTTACCCAACAGCACCAGGGCGATCACCACCGCCGACGCTTCGAAGTACAGGTGCGGCGCCATGCCTGGGTGAGCGGTGAGCCATTCGTAAATACTCAGGCCGTATCCGGCGCTGGTGCCGATGGCGACCAGCAGGTCCATATTGCCGGCACCAGCCCGCACGGCTTTCCAGGCGGCGATATAAAAGCGTGCGCCGAAGATGAATTGCACCGGCGTGGCCAGGGCGAACTGCGCCCAGGCCGGCAGCATCCAATGCACGCTAAAGGGCTCCACCAGCATCGGCAACACCAACGGCAGTGCCAGTAGGATCGCCAGCAGCAACGCCCACCGCTCGCGGAGCAGGCGCCGGGCCTGATCGGCATCGGTGGCGGTTTCGCTTTGGGGCAGGGTGGCGGTGTAGCCGGCTTTGTCGACGGCAGCGATCAGCACGCCGGGGTCCATCTGGCCGAGCACTTCAACATGGGCGCGTTCGTTGGCCAGGTTGACGCTGACGCTTTGCACCCCCGGCACCTTGCCCAGCGCGCGCTCGACCCGGCCGGCACAGCTGGCGCAGGTCATGCCACTGATGGGCAGGTCAAAGGTGGTGGATCCATTCATGGGGCAGTCCTCCAGGAGAAGTTGCCCCTAGCATCAACCTTGACCTGTGGGGAAGGTCAAGCGCGATCGTTCCCACGCTCGGCGTGGGAATGCATCCAGTGATGCTCTGCGTCACGATTCTTTTTGCTCAGTATTCCAATGCGGCGGGTTTCAGATACATCCCGTCCGGCCCTTGGGCAATGCGCAACTTGCGCACATCACCGACCTTCAGCGTGATGTTCTGCGCAGGCGGCGCTAGCAGGCCCGGTAGGCAACCCGGGGCCTGGCCCGGCAACAGCTTCAAGCGCAGGGACAGGTTGCCCGCCGGCAGGTTGAACGAAGTGGCCTGCTCCTGGAACAGCCGGCCCGCCAACTGGTCATTCAGGTACAGACCGATCTCGCAGTTGGTCGGCACTTCCAGGCGTTCCCGGGAAATGATCAGCACCGCATAGTCTTCTGCGGCGAGGGCTTGGGGCGCTGCGGCCGACAGGCTCATCAGGCCGGCAAGGGCAAAAAACGACCAGCGCATGGCGAATGCTCCGTGGTTTAAATCGACGATGAGTGAAGCTTGGCCTTTGAAGCGGCCAAATACCAGCCCGGCAGACATTTGCGGAACTTGACCTTGCCATCGTGGCAAGGTCGAGACTGGGTCCAACCTCATCAAAGGAGTCATGTCATGCAAGTATTCAGCGTTGAAGGAATGACCTGCGGCCATTGCGTTCGAGCGGTGACCCAGGCAGTGCAGGGCCAGGACCCGGCGGCCAGCGTGAAGGTCGACCTGGCAGCAAAGGAAGTGGGCGTCGAAAGCCGCCTGTCTGCCGAGCAAGTGATCGAGGCGATCGCAGAAGAAGGCTATAGCGCCAAGCTTGCCTGAGGCGGAAAAATAGTTAGCGAGCTATCGTGTTCAATGCACCCAAGCGCGGCTAGACTATCGGGCTGCCGACTCACTTGGGTGCCCGATGAACCTCCGCATAATCCTGATCCTGGGTGCCTTGAGCGCCTTCGCGCCGCTGGCGATCGATTTTTACCTGCCGGGCTTCCCGGCCATGGCCAAGGCCTTCGCCACCGATGAAAAACACATCCAGCTGACCCTGGCGGTGTACTTCGGCGGCCTGGCCATCGGCCAATTGATCTACGGCCCGCTGGCGGACCGCTTCGGTCGGCGCGGCCCGCTGCTCAGCGGCGTCACCTTGTTCACCTTGGCCTCCTTCGCCTGCGCCTTTGCGCCGTCACTGGAATGGCTGATTGGCGCGCGTTTCGTGCAAGCCCTGGGCGGCTGCGCGGGCATGGTGATTTCCCGCGCCGTGGTCAGCGACAAATGCGATGCGGTGGGCTCGGCCAAAGTCTTTTCCCAACTGATGCTGGTCACTGGCCTGGCGCCGATCCTCGCACCGTTGGCCGGTGGGGTGATGGTGGGGCTGTGGGGCTGGCAGTCGATTTTCCTGGCGCTGTCGATATTCAGCGTGATGGCGGCCATCGCGGTCGCCGTCGGGCTGCCGGAAACCTTTCCGGCCCATCAGCCGCGCCAGCCGTTGTCCGGCTCGTTGCGTCGCTATGCGGCCTTGTTGTCGGACCGGGTCTACTTGGGCTACGCCCTCACCGGCGGTATCTCGATTGCCGGGATGTTTGCCTACATCGCCGGTTCACCTTTCGTGTTTATCCAACTTTACGGCGTGCCAGCCGAGCATTACGGCTGGCTGTTTGGCTCCAACGCTGCGGGATTTATCCTGGTGGCCCAGGTGAATGCGCGGCTGCTGTCCAAGCGCGGGCCGGCGTTTCTGCTGTCGCGCAGTGTGTGGGTCTACCTGCTGGCGGCGTTGACGTTGCTGGGCATCGCGGCGTTGCGCACCGATGCGCTGTGGCCATTGCTGGTGCCACTGTTTATCTGCATCGCCAGCCTGGGCTGCATTTTGCCCAATACCTCGGCCTGCGCCATGAGCGGGCAGGGCGCACGGGCCGGTAGCGCTTCGGCGTTGCTCGGCTGCATTCAGTTTGGCGTGGCCGCCGGCGCCGCTTCGTTGGTCGGCGTGTTGCACGACGGCACGGCGATGCCGATGGCCATGGTCATCAGCTTGTGCGGTGTATTGGCGGTGACGATTGCGATGTCGACCCAGCGCCTGCAACGCAAACGGGCCTTGCAGGCGCAGGTCTGAAGAGCGGGTCAGCCAGCGGCAGAACGTTGCTGGCTGATGGGAAAACGGTGGGGCGCCTGGATACGGGCTTGCAGGGTGTCGGCAAAGGCACGGGCCTCGGCCTCGGTGCGGAAGGTGAAGGCGTCCTGGTCGAGCCGCACCTGCCATTTATTGCCTGCGGATTTTGCTAACGCTTTTATCAGGATTTTCATTGCTGACTTCCTCACGTAAAAGAATCGTGGCAAAGGCGGCCAATATAGACCCGAATACGCTCACACATATGACAAAGATCAACTCTCTGACTAGCGGTGTCGTCCATTACTCACATGAATAATGGACGACACTGACAGCCTTTTTTCAGAACCCTTCCAGCACGATCTTGCCCTTGGCCTTGCCGCTTTCCAGCAGCGCATGGGCACGGCGCAGGTTGGCCGCATTGATCACGCCGAAGTGCTCGCCTACCGTGGTTTTCAGGGTGCCGGCGTCGATCAGCTCAGCCACGCGGTTGAGCAGGTTGTGTTGCTCGATCATGTCCGGCGTCTCGAACATCGAACGGGTGTACATGAACTCCCAGTGCAACGACAGGCTCTTGCGCTTGAGCTTGCTGACGTCCAGCGCCTTGGGATCGTCGATCAGCGCCAGCTTGCCCTGGGGTTGCAGCGCTTCCACCAGTTGGTCCAGGTGATGGTCGGTCTGGGTCAGGCTGGCGACGTGGGTCACGTGCGGGTGGCCGGCGGCTTTCAGCGCTTCGCTCAACGGTTGGCTGTGGTCGATCACCAGGTCGGCACCGAGGGCCGTGGTCCACGCCTGGGTTTCAGGGCGCGAAGCGGTGCCGATCACTTTCAGGGCAGTGAGCTGGCTGGCCAGTTGGGTCAGGATCGAACCCACACCACCGGCGGCACCGACAATCAGCAGGCTCTGGCCTTCATCCTGATTACCCTCACGCACTTGCAGGCGTTCGAACAGCAGCTCCCAGGCGGTGATCGCCGTCAGCGGCAGCGCGGCGGCTTCGGCAAAGCCCAGGCTTTTCGGCATATGGCCGACGATGCGCTCATCCACGGTGTGCAGTTCGCTGTTGCCACCCGGGCGCACCAGGGATCCCGCGTAGAACACCTTGTCACCGGCCTTGAACAGCGTCACGTCGCTGCCGACGGCCTTGACCACACCGGCCACATCCCAGCCCAGCACCTTGGCGGCGCCGTTTTCCGGGGCGACGTTCTGGCGCACCTTGGTGTCCACCGGGTTGACCGAGATGGCTTTTACTTCCACCAGCAGGTCACGCGGGCCGGCAACGGGGGCTGGCAACTCGATGTCTTGCAAGGCGTTTGGATCGTTGATCGGCAGTGAGGCGTAGTAGGCAATGGCTTTCATGGGGGCTCCAGAAAAAAGGGTGGCAATCAGGCGAGAAATTTCAGGCGCTTGAGTTCGAAGTGTTCGATCACATCAGCGGCCATGGCGCGAAAGCTCTGGATATGCGCGCTCTGGTCGTGGTCGGCGAGCGCCGCGTCGTCGCTCCAGCGTTCGAGCATGTAGAAGGTCTCGGGATGTTGCAGGTCCTGGTGCAGGTCGTACTGTTCGCAACCGGCTTCCAAGCGCGTGGGTTCCAGCAGGTCGCGCAGCAAGGGTTCCAGGGTGGCCTGTTGGCCGGGTTTGGCGATCAGCGTGGCAATGACGTTAAAGGCAGTGGACATATTCAACTCCAGACACGTGATGAACGGGATGCACAGATGATTGGCTATTTCCCGCGCAGATAAAAGCGGCTAAAACAGCAGGCTGTTTCAATGAAATTTTGATAATGAGCGGGAATGCATGCTGCGCTTTGATGATTTGCAATTGTTTGTACGGGCGGCGGACCTGGGGAGCCTGTCCGCCGCCGCACGGGTGATGGATTTGTCGCCCGCCGTGGCCAGCGCCGCGCTCAAGCGTATTGAGCAGCAACTGGGCACGCGCTTGCTGGCCCGCTCCACCCGCAGCCTGCGCCTGACCGCCGAAGGCGAGGGCTTCCTGGAATATGCCCGCGCAGCGCTGAGTTCGCTGGACGAAGGCCGCCGTTTATTGGCCAGCGGCCAGGACCATGTCAGCGGTGTGCTGCAGCTGTCGGCTCCGTCGGATTTTGGGCGTAACCAGTTGCTGCCGTGGCTGGATGAATTTCAGCGTGAGTACCCGCAACTCACCGTGCGCCTGCTGTTGGGCGATCGGATTGCCGATCTGTTTCGCCAGCCGGTGGATATTGCCCTGCGTTACGGTGAGCCCGAAGATTCGAGCCTTATCGCACTGCCCGTTGCGCCGGATAACGTACGGGTGCTGTGCGCCTCCCCCAGCTACCTCGCACGTCATGGTCAGCCTCGGCACCTGGAGCAGTTGGCCCAGCACAATTGCCTGCTCTATATGCTCGGCAGCCGGGTCCATGACCACTGGACCTTTCACGACGGTAAACGCGAGGTCAGCCTGACGGTGACCGGCGACCGCTTCAGTGACGATGCCGACGTGGTCCGCCGTTGGGCGGTGGCGGGTGTGGGGATTGCCTACAAATCCTGGCTGGATGTCAGCACCGATGTGCTCGCGGGACGCTTGCGCCTGATCCTGCCGGAGTTGCGCGGTGAGCGCACGCCGCTCAATCTACTGTGTGCCCATCGTGCGCAACTGAGCAAACCCATCAACCTGTTGCGGGAAATGCTCGTGTCTCGCTGTGCGACGTTGACCGCTCAATTGCCGGAGCGATTGAACGCGATGTAACGCCCTCCATCACAGCAGGAAATTTCATTCAGGTTCTGTCCCTATCCACGCTGTCAGACGCCGTGGAACCGGTGGTTTGCGCCCCTATACTTTGGCTCCCGCATCAGTAGAAAAATAAGCCAACAGGGAGTGAAAAGATGGAAGCAGCACCTTGCATCAGTCAGATCGCCAGCTTGCTTGCCGAGCCTAAACGAACCGCCATGCTGTGGGCCTTGATGGACGGTTCAGCCAAGTCGCCGGTAGAACTGGCGACGCTCGCCGGGTTGTCCGCGACCTCCGCCCATGCGCATTTGGCGCGACTGACCGCAGGCGGTTTGCTGCGTGTGGAAGCCAGGCGTGGCAAGCGCCTGTTTCGCGTGGCGGCGCCGGATGTCAGTGCCGCCATCGATGCCCTGGCCAGGACCACCATGGCCTGCGCAGCGCGCAGCGCGCCGGATGCTTTGCCGCCGACCCTGCTTGCTCCGCCGTCGTTACGTCATGCCCGTTTGTGCCATGGGCACCTTGGTGGCGAGTTGGGGGCGCAGTTATATCAACATCTGCTGGAAGCAGGCTGGATCGAGCGCTACGAACAGCGTACCGATGTCACGGTGAAGGGCGCGAAGCGCTTGGCAAAACTGGGGATTTTTACCCAGGCATTGGCATCGCCGCTGGTGTGCAGCTGCTTTGACTGGAGCCAGCAGCAGCCGCACCTGGGTGGTGCGTTGGGGACGGGGTTGTTGCAACTGTTTTTGCAGTCGAACTGGATCAGCGTGATCAATGAGTCCCAGGCCTTGCAGGTTCATGCCATCGGGCGACAGGAAATCACCCGATTGGCCGTGCCACCAAGGAGCTGACCATGTAGGAGCCAGCAAGCCGGCTCCTACTGGGTTACGGTTTTACCAGTCGCGCATCCAGGCTGTTTTGCGCCAGGCGTTTGGCCTGGTCCTGGGTCATGCCCAGTGAGGTGTACAACGCGTGGAAGTTCTCGGTGACATAACCGCCGAAGTACGCCGGGTCATCCGAGTTCACGGTCACCTTCACACCACGTTCGAGCATGTCGAGGATGTTGTGCTGGGCCATGTCGTCGAACACGCACAGCTTGGTGTTGGACAGCGGGCACACGGTCAGTGGGATCTGCTCGTCGATGATGCGCTGCATCAGGCGCTCGTCTTCGATGGCGCGTACGCCATGGTCGATACGCTGGATTTTCAGCAGGTCGATGGCTTCCCAGATGTACTCCGGCGGGCCTTCTTCACCGGCGTGGGCGACGGTGAGGAAGCCTTCGTGGCGGGCACGGTCGAACACACGCTGGAATTTGCTTGGCGGGTGACCCATCTCCGAGCTGTCCAGGCCCACGGCGACGAACGCGTCGCGGAACGGCAGGGCCTGGTCGAGGGTTTTTTCGGCTTCGGCTTCGCTCAGGTGGCGCAGGAAGCTGAGGATCAAGCCGCTGGTGATGCCCAGTTGCTGCTCGCCATCTTTCAGCGCCGCAGCGATACCGTTGAGCACGACTTCGAAGGGTATGCCACGGTCGGTGTGGGTTTGCGGGTCGAAGAAGGGTTCGGTGTGGATCACATTCTGCGCTTTGCAGCGCAGCAGGTAGGCCCAGGTCAGGTCGTAGAAATCCTGGGAAGTGCGCAGCACGTCGGCGCCCTTGTAATACAGGTCGAGGAATTCCTGCAGGTTGTTGAAGGCGTAGGCCTTGCGCAGGGTTTCGACGTCGTTCCATGGCAGCGCAATCTTGTTGCGCTCGGCCAGGGCGAACAGCAGCTCCGGCTCCAGCGAGCCTTCCAGGTGCAGGTGCAGTTCAGCCTTGGGCAGGGCGTTGAGCCAATCGTACATTTTCTAAATTCTCATCAGGTGCAATGGCGGCATTCTACAGGCCATGGCTGAAATAATTGGCAAAACCTGACCAGCAGGATTGTTTTCGTTGCATTCGCGCAAGGGCCTTGTGAACTAAGGTGTAACGAAACGTTAGCGGCTTGGCGCAGTCTGTACCCCATCAATGACTGATTTGCCGTACTAAAAGGCCCGGAATGCTCACATCCCTCAAGCAAGAAAAATTCATGCTGCTGGCGCTGATTGCCGCCATCGCCGCCTACCCGCTGGAGCACTGGATGCTCAATAGCGGGCAAATCACGGCGCTGTTGGCCGGCGTGGCGCTGATCGGCTTTATCGTGGTGGCGTCGATGCGCGTGGCCCATCACGCCGAACAACTTGCGGAAAAGGTCGGTGACCCCTACGGCACCATGATCCTCACCCTCGCCGCCGTGCTGGTGGAAGTGGTGATCCTGGCGATCATGATGAGCAACGAGCCGTCGCCCACGCTGGTGCGCGACACCATCTATTCGGCGGTAATGCTCGACATCAACGGGATTCTCGGCCTGGCCGCGCTGATGGGCGGCATCAAGCATGGTGAACAGTCTTACAACGACGATTCGGCACGCACCTATAGCGTGATGATCCTCACCGCCATGGGTGTGTCGATGGTGGTGCCGGAATTTATCCCCGAAGCCGACTGGAAAATTTACTCAGCCTTCACCATCGGCGCGATGGTGGTGTTGTACACCCTGTTCCTGCGCATGCAGGTGGGGCCGCACAGTTATTTCTTCAGTTACAGCTACCCGGAAAAACGCCGCAAGAAACTGCCGGAAGAGCAGGAGGCGCCGCCGGTCAACCTGGCGTTTTCCATCGGCACCCTGGTGTTTGGGGTGATTGTGATCGGCGCATTGGCCGAGGTGATGTCCAAGACTTTGGACCTGGGCCTGGAAGGTACAGGCGCGCCGCCGGTGATCACGGCGATCGTGGTCGCGGCTATTTCGGCGGCACCGGAGATTCTGACCGCGTTACGTGCTGCGTTGGCGAACCGCATGCAATCGGTGGTGAATATCGCGCTGGGTGCTTCGCTGTCGACGGTGATCCTGACGGTGCCGGTGATGGAGGCGATGGCGCTCTACACCGGGCAGCCGTTCCAGATGGCAATGACGCCGGTGCAAACGGTGATGGTGTTTATCACGCTGATTGTCAGCGCGATCAACCTCAACGATGGCGAAACCAACGCCATCGAAGGGATGACCCATTTCGTGCTGTTTGCGACCTTTATCATGCTGTCGCTGCTGGGGTTGTAATCAGCCAGCGATCAACTGGTGCGCCGCCTGGGTGTGATCGGCGATCAGGCCCTTGAGGTCCAGGCCTTCGACCTGGCCGTCGATCACGCGCCATTTGCCGCCGATCATTACCCGGTCCGCACGGTCGGCGCCGCACAACAGCAACGCCGAAATCGGATCGTGGCTGCCGGAAAAGCGCAGCTCATCCAGCTTGAACAGCGCCAGATCGGCCTGCTTGCCTACGGCCAACTCACCGATATCCGTACGCCCTAGCAACTGCGCCGAACCCTTGGTCGCCCAACCCAGCACACCTTCCGGGGTGATTTTTTCTGCACCATAACGCAGCCGCTGGATGTACAGGGCCTGGCGGGCTTCGAGGATCATGTTCGACGCATCGTTGGAGGCTGAGCCGTCCACGCCCAGGCCGATAGGCGCGCCCGCAGCGAGCAGGTCCAGGGTCGGGCAGATGCCGGAGGCCAGGCGCATGTTCGAGCTTGGGCAATGGCAGATGCCGGTGCCGGCGGCGCCCAGGCGCGCGATTTCATCCGGGTTGAAGTGAATGCCATGGGCCAGCCAGGTGCGCGGACCGAGCCAGCCGACGCTGTCCAGGTAATCCACGGTGCGCAGGCCGAAACGTTGCAGGCAGAAGTCTTCCTCGTCGAGGGTTTCCGCCAGGTGGGTGTGCAGGCGTACATCCAGGCGATTGGCCAGTTCAGCGCTGGCTTCCATGATTTGCGGGGTGACGGAAAACGGCGAGCAGGGCGCCAGGGCGATCTGGATCTGCGCGCCGTCGCCGCGCTCGTGGTATGCGCGGATCAGGCGCTGGCTGTCTTCGAGGATGACCTGGCCTTGCTGCACGGTCTGTTGCGGCGGCAGGCCGCCGTCAGCCTCGCCCAGGCTCATGGAACCACGGGTGAGCATGGCGCGCATGCCCAGTTCGCGTACGCTTTGCACTTGCACGTCGATGGCGTTTTCCAGGCCCTCGGGGAACAGGTAGTGGTGGTCTGCCGCCGTGGTGCAGCCCGATAGCAACAGTTCGGCCAATGCAACTTTACTGGCCAGTGCGAGTTTTTCCGGGGTGAGCCGTGCCCAGACCGGGTACAGGGTCTTCAACCAGGGAAACAAGGGCTGATTGACCACCGGCGCCCAGGCGCGGGTCAGGGTTTGATAGAAATGATGGTGGGTGTTGATCAGCCCGGGCAGGACCACATGTTCACGGGCGTCGAACACCTGCGCGCAGGGCAGCGCGGGTTCTTGGCCCTGGGCCAGGACTTCGGTGATCACACCGTCTTGCAGCACCAGGCCGCCACGGGCATCGAGGCCATTGGCGGTGAAAATCGCGAGGGGTTTTTTTAACCAGATACGGGTCGCAGGCATTGGCCGGCTCCTCTGAATGATGGGTTCAGGTTTGCCAGCTCAGTGTTGCCCTGTCTGCTGATCCAGGGTCGCCGGTGAAGGCGAGGGGGCAGTCTACGCGCGGATCGTTATCGACGGCAATCGGTCGATAACAATCCCGCACCGCTTACCAGGCGATGGTGTCGCCTTTGTAGTCGATGAAGTGATGACCACCTTTGCCGGTGTAGGCGTTCACCTGGTCGACCAGGCCGCGCACGCTGGTGTCGACATCGATGTGTGCGTTTTCGCCGCCCATGTCAGTCTTCACCCAGCCCGGATGCAGCGACAATACGGTCAGCTTGTGATCACCCAACTGAGTGATGAAGCTGTTGGTCATGGAGTTGAGTGCCGCCTTGCTGGCTTTGTATAGCGCCAGGTCCGAGCCGTCGGGGATGGTCACGCTGCCCAGCACCGAACTCATGAACGCCAGCACGCCAGTGTCCTTGCGGATCTGCCCGACGAAACGCTGGGCCAGGTTGATTGGCGCTACGGCATTGGTGAAAAACAGTTGGCCGACTTCGGCCAGGGTGGCGTGGCCCGGCTCCTGGTTGGCGGGGCCCTTGACGCCGGCATTGACGAACAGCAGGTCGAAGGTGCGGGCCTTGAGGCGTTGGCTCAGGGCGATCACGGCTTGCTGATCGTCCATGTCGAGTTTCTCGATCTGCACCGGCCCAACGGCTTTCAGCGCATCGGCCTTGCTCGGGTCACGCACGGTGGCGGTCACGTCCCAGCCGTCCTGAAGCAGTTGCTTGACCAGGCCAAGGCCCAGGCCGCGGGAGGCGCCGACGATCAGTGCGGTTTTTGGCGTAGACATGAAAAGCTTCCTTTAGCGTCGCGGTTCACGGAGTTCAACGTTGTAGCAGGATACGCCCACGGCTGAGGTCGGCGAGTTGAATTTGCAGGGTGTCGATATCTGCTTCGCCCAAGGCCAGTTGCAGCTCGACGCCGTTGGCGGTGAAGGTTTCTTCGACCACCAGTCCACCCAGCTCAGCCACACGCAATTTCACCAGGTTCAGTTCGGCGAAGCCACAGGCGCAACTCAAGGGGACACGGCTGATCAGTTCGATGCGGTCGGCCGTTTGCAGGCACTTATTCGCGCCACCGCCGTAGGCCCGGGCGAGGCCGCCGGTGCCCAACTGGATGCCGCCGTACCAGCGAATCACCAGCACCGCCACCTGATCAAAACCCTGTGCCTCGATGGCCGCCAGGATCGGCCGCCCGGCGGTGCCGCCGGGTTCGCCATCGTCGTTGCTGCGGTATTGATCGGCCAGTTTCCAGGCCCAGCAATTGTGCGTGGCGTTCAAGTCGCTGTGTTGCTCGAAAAACGCCTGGGCGTCTTGCGGGCTGGTGATCGGTGCGGCGAGGGTGATAAAGCGGCTTTTGCGTATTTCTTCGCGAAACTCGCAAAGGCCGGTGAGCGTGAAAGGCATAAGTCGCTTCGTTTAATGGACGGGCTTGATGCCACAGCCCTTGAGGATGATATGGATCAGGTTGGTGCCGGCGTCTTCCATGTCCTGCTTGGTCAGCTTGGTGCGACCGGTGACGCGGCAGATCTGGGTGGCGAAGTCGGCATAGTGCTGAGTGCTGCCCCACAGCAGGAAGATCAGGTGCACCGGGTCTATCGGGTCCATCTTGCCGGCGTCGATCCAGGCCTGGAACACGGCTGCCCGGCCGCTGAACCAGGCGCGGTAGTCCTGGCTGAAATATTCGGTGAGGCATTCGCCGCCACTGATGATCTCCATGGCGAAGATTCGCGAAGCCTGCGGCTGGCGCCGCGAGAACTCCATCTTGGTACGGATGTAACGGGTGAGCGCCACCGCCGGGTCATCCTCGGCGGTCAGCGTGTTGAAGGTGCTGTCCCACAGTTCGAGGATATTGCTGAGCACAGCGATATACAGGCCAAGCTTGTTGGTGAAGTAGTAGTGCAAGTTGGCCTTGGGCAGCCCGGCACTGGCCGCAATGGTGTTCATGCTGGTGCCTTTGTAGCCATGGCGCGCGAACTCGTCTTCAGCTGCCTGCAGAATCGCTTGTTCGTTCTTTTGCCGAATGCGGCTGGCGGGCTTACCGGCGTGGGTGCTGTGGGCAGGAACTTCGAGGCTCATGGAGGTTTCCGTGCTGATCGATTGAGACGACGTGTGCACAGATAACCCACCCTCAAGCCTCAGACAAGTCCTGATGCAATAAAACCGTCAAAGCGGTTCCAGGCTGTCGCTTTCCGGCGCTTTGTTTGCGGCAGCGTTGAGGGCCTTGCTTTCCGGCAGCAGTAAGCACAATACGATGGCCGTCAGCCCGCCGCTGGTGATGGCGGAGTCAAACAGGTTTTGTATGAGCGTCGGCATCTGATGCAGCAGGTTCGGCTGGGCGGCGATGCCCAGGCCGACGCCAAACGAAGTGGCGATGATCAGCATGCTGCGCCGGTCCAGCGGCGCCTGGGCGAGGATGCGTACGCCCGCAGCGGCGACACTGCCGAACATCACCAGCGTCGCGCCGCCCAATACCGGCTTGGGGATTTGCTGCAGTACTGCGCCAATCAGTGGAAACAAACCGAGACAAAACAGCACCACGCCGATGTACAGGCCAACGTAACGGCTGGCCACGCCAGTGAGTTGGATCACGCCGTTGTTCTGCGCGAAGGTCGTGTTGGGGAAGGCGCTGAAGGTGGCGGCGATCATGCAGCTCACGCCATCACCGAGTACGCCGCCCTTGAGTCGGCTTATATAAGAAGGGCCACTGATAGGTTGGCGGGCGATCATGCAGTTGGCGGTGAGGTCGCCGACGGTTTCAATGCTGCTGATCAGATAAATCAGCGCGATCGGCAGGAAGGCGCTCCATTCGAAGTTGAAACCAAAGCGGAACGGGATCGGCAGGCTGACCAGCGGCAGGTCGGGCAAGGCTTGAGGCACGAGCTTGCCGCTGAACCACGCAGCCAGGCTGCCGAGCGCGAGGCCGATAATGATGGCCGAGAGGCGCACCCAGGCTGTGTTCGAACGGTTGAGTAGAATGATCGTCAGCACCACGAACAGACCCAGCGCGAGGTTGGTGGGTGCGCCGAAGTCGGGTGCGTTGAAGCCGCCTCCAAGGTCAGTGATACCGACCTTGATCAAGCTGATGCCGATCAGGGTGATGACAATTCCGGTCACCAGGGGCGTGATCACCCGGCGCAGTTGCCCGATAAACCGGCTCAACACGATCTGTACCACGGCGCCGAAAAAGCACACGCCGAAGATCATCGCCATGATGTCTTCCGGGCTGCCGCCGCGTTGTTTCACCAGAAAGCCCGCCGACAACACTGCGCCCAGAAACGCGAAGCTGGTGCCTTGCAGGCAGATCATCCCGGCACCGATACCAAATGGCCTGCGCGCCTGAATGAAGGTGCCGACACCGGAGACCATCAACGCCATGCTGATCAGGTAAGGCAAATGGGCGGTGAGGCCCAGGGTGGAGCCGATGATCAGCGGTGGAGTGATGATGCCGACAAATGCAGCGAGTACATGTTGCAGTGCGGCGAGAAAGGCCGGCGCGGGTTTCGGGCGGTCGTTGAGGCCGTAGATAAGATCGCTGCTGTTGGACGCTTCTGGTGGCATGGCGGGCAAACTCAAGGTCTATGTCCCTGGGTTGTTGCAAAAAGCTGTCCAACTGCTCAGCTTTTAGCTGCGAGGCCGAGTTAGCGGGTTGCTGCGAGGCTTTCCAGGAAGCTTTCCAGCACCAAATGGGGGCGCCGGCCTTTGCGCGTGACCGATGCGAGGCTTAAATCGTAAAAACGCGTAGCCGGTTTCAGCGCACGCAGTCGGCCTTGTTGTACCCACAGGCTCGCGTAGTGGTCGGGCAGGTAGCCGATGTAGCGGCCGGTGAGGATCAGGAACGCCATGCCTTCGCGGTCGGAGGCGCTGGCCGTGCAGTTGAGCGCCTGGTAATGGGCCTGGATCTCGGCGGGCAGGCGGAAGGTCGGAGCGATGGCGTCCTGGGCATCGATGCGTGCATCGTCGAGTTGCTTGTTGTCGGCGTAGAACAAGGGGTGGCCGACTGCGCAGTAGAGCAGTGAGCGTTCGCTGTACAGCGGCTGGTATTCCAACCCTGACAGGGCGCTGGCCTGGGGGACTACGCCGACATGCAGGCGACCGTCGAGTACGCCTTGTTCGACTTCGTTGGGGGCGATCATACGGATCTGGATCTGCACGTCCGGCCCGCGCTCCTTCAGCTGCGCAAGTGCGTGGGTGATGCGCATGTGGGGCAGGGTGACCAGATTATCGGTAAGGCCGATGATCAGCTCGCCGCGCAAGTGCTGGTGCAGGCCATTGACCTCGGTGCGAAAGCTTTCCAGGGCACTTAGCAGTTGCAGGGCCGACTGGTAGACCTCGCGACCCTCTTCGGTCAGGGAAAAACCGGCGCGGCCGCGTTGGCACAGTCTTAATCCAAGGCGTTGCTCCAGGTCGCTCATTTGCTGGCTGATCGCCGAGCGCCCGATGCCCAGCACGGTTTCCGCCGCTGAAAAGCCGCCGCACTCCACCACGCTGCGAAAGATGCGCAGCAGGCGGATATCGAAGTCGCTGACTTGGGCCAGGGGATCGGGTCGACGGCTGCTCATAGTTTAGTGAAGGCCTGACTGAAGGTTAGAAGAGTTGAATTTCACCGACTTTATCGTCGTGGCAATTTAGCTGCAACAACGCTTTTCAATCCCGACGCTGCCTTTTGCCCTGCGAGGTTTTGCTGATGAACATGCCCGAAAACGCCCCATCGTCCCTGGCCAGCCAATTGAAGTTGGACGCGCACTGGATGCCGTACACCGCCAACCGTAACTTCCAGCGCGACCCGCGGCTGATCGTGGCCGCCGAAGGAAGCTGGTTGACCGATGACAAAGGCCGCAAGGTGTATGACTCGTTGTCGGGCCTGTGGACCTGTGGTGCCGGGCATACGCGCAAGGAGATTCAGGAAGCAGTCGCCAAACAACTGGGGACTCTGGACTACTCGCCGGGCTTCCAATACGGTCATCCATTGTCCTTCCAATTGGCGGAAAAGATCACCGACCTGACCCCAGGCAACCTGAACCATGTGTTCTTCACCGACTCTGGCTCCGAGTGCGCCGATACGGCGGTGAAGATGGTGCGTGCGTACTGGCGCCTGAAGGGCCAGGCCACCAAGACCAAGATGATTGGCCGCGCCCGTGGCTATCACGGTGTGAACATTGCCGGTACCAGCCTGGGTGGCGTCAACGGCAACCGTAAGCTGTTTGGCCAGGGCTTGATGGACGTTGACCATTTGCCGCACACCTTGCTGGCGAGCAATGCCTTCTCCCGTGGCATGCCGGAGCAGGGCGGTATTGCGCTGGCAGACGAACTGCTCAAGCTGATCGAATTGCACGATGCGTCGAACATCGCCGCAGTATTTGTCGAGCCAATGGCCGGCTCCGCGGGTGTGCTGGTGCCGCCACAGGGTTACCTCAAGCGTCTGCGTGAGATCTGTGATCAGCACAATATCCTGCTGGTGTTCGATGAAGTGATCACCGGTTTCGGCCGTACCGGCTCGATGTTCGGTGCCGACAGCTTCGGCGTGACCCCGGACCTGATGTGCATCGCCAAGCAAGTCACCAACGGCGCGATCCCGATGGGCGCGGTGATTGCCAGCAGCGAGATCTACCAGACATTCATGAATCAGGCGACGCCGGAGTACGCGGTGGAATTCCCCCACGGCTACACCTACTCGGCGCACCCGGTGGCCTGCGCGGCTGGCCTGGCGGCATTGGACCTGTTGCAGAAGGAAAACCTGGTGCAGAGCGTCGCTGAGGTTGCCCCGCACTTTGAGAACGCGCTGCATGGCTTGAAGGGCAGCAAGAACGTGATCGACATCCGCAACTACGGCCTGGCCGGCGCGATCCAGATTGCCCCGCGTGACGGTGATGCCATCGTGCGTCCATTCGAGGCTGGCATGGCCTTGTGGAAAGCCGGTTTCTACGTGCGCTTTGGCGGTGACACGCTGCAGTTCGGGCCAACCTTCAATAGCAAGCCGCAGGACCTGGATCGCCTGTTCGATGCGGTCGGCGAAGTGCTGAACAAGATCGACTGATTTCTCCTTCTATATAGAACAACTTTTTCAGGAGCCCCGCATGAGCCTTATCCAGCATTTGATCAACGGTGAGTTGGTCAATGATTCCGGCCGTAGTGCTGACGTGTACAACCCGTCGACCGGCCAGGTGATTCATCAAGTGCCGTTGGCCAGCCGTGAAACCATCCAACAGGCGATCGACTCCGCCAAGGCAGCGTTCCCGGCCTGGCGTAATACTCCGCCAGCCAAGCGTGCGCAGGTGATGTTTCGTTTCAAGCAATTGCTGGAACAGAACGAAGCGCGTATCTCGCAATTGATCAGCGAAGAGCATGGCAAGACGCTGGAAGATGCCGCCGGTGAATTGAAGCGCGGTATCGAGAACGTCGAGTATGCGTGCTCTGCACCGGAGATTCTGAAGGGTGAGTACAGCCGTAACGTAGGACCGAACATTGATGCCTGGTCAGATTTCCAGCCGCTGGGCGTGGTGGCCGGTATTACACCGTTCAACTTCCCGGCGATGGTGCCGCTGTGGATGTACCCGCTGGCGATCGTTTGCGGTAACTGTTTCATCCTGAAACCATCGGAGCGTGATCCGAGCTCGACATTGCTGATTGCACAACTGCTGCAGGAAGCCGGGTTGCCCAAAGGCGTGCTCAGCGTGGTGCACGGCGACAAGGGCGCGGTGGATGCGCTGATCGAGGCGCCGGAAGTGAAAGCGCTGAGTTTCGTGGGTTCGACGCCGATTGCCGAGTACATCTATTCCGAAGCGACCAAGCGTGGCAAGCGCGTACAGGCATTGGGTGGGGCGAAGAACCACGCGGTGCTGATGCCGGATGCAGATCTGGATAACGCCGTCAGCGCTCTGATGGGGGCGGCATACGGTTCCTGCGGCGAGCGTTGCATGGCGATCTCGGTGGCGGTGTGCGTGGGCGACCAGGTGGCGGATGCGTTGATCGCCAAGCTGGTGCCGCAGGTCAAGGCGCTGAAGATTGGGGCGGGGACTTCTTGTGGCCTGGATATGGGGCCGCTGGTGACCGGTCAGGCGCGGGATAAAGTCAGTGGCTATATAGAAGACGGTGTCTCAGCGGGCGCCAAGTTGGTGGTTGATGGGCGTGGGCTGAGTGTTGCGGGCCATGAAGAAGGTTTCTTCCTGGGCGGTAGTCTGTTTGATCATGTGACGCCTGAAATGCGTATCTACAAAGAGGAGATCTTTGGGCCGGTGCTATGTGTTGTAAGGGTGGATAGCCTGGAAGCGGCCATGCAACTGATCAACGATCATGAATACGGTAACGGTACGTGTATCTTCACCCGTGACGGTGAAGCGGCGCGTCTGTTCTGTGACGAGATTGAAGTGGGTATGGTGGGGGTGAACGTTCCATTGCCGGTGCCGGTGGCATATCACAGCTTTGGTGGCTGGAAGCGCTCGCTGTTTGGCGACCTGCATGCCTACGGGCCGGATGGGGTGCGTTTCTATACTCGTCGCAAGGCGATTACCCAGCGCTGGCCGCAACGGGCCAGCCATGAAGCCTCGCAATTTGCTTTCCCTAGCTTGTAAGCAGTGCTGAAAGCCGGCCCCTTGGGGCCGGCTTTCGCGTTTCTGGGGCTTTTTTGACCCATGTGACAGAAATATGAAAAAAGGTGTTGACGGCAGATTCTGGAAGTCTATAATTCGCCCCACTTCCGGCGCAGTCGAAACGGAAAACTCCTTGGTAAACAAAGAGTTACGCAGAATTCGACAGCGACTTGCTTCAGTTCATCGAAGCCCAGAAGGAGTTGGTAGAGCAGTGTTGTCTGGCTCTATTAACGTTTCGATCCTCTCGGTCGAAAGCGGAGAAAAAGAGGTGTTGACAGCAGCGTGTAACGCTGTAGAATTCGCCTCCCGCTAACGAGAGATCGGAGGCGCAAGTGGTTGAAGTTGTTGAAGAAATCTTCGAAAACTTCTGAAAATAATCACTTGACAGCAAATGAGGCTGCTGTAGAATGCGCGCCTCGGTTGAGACGAAAGATCTTAACCAACCGCTCTTTAACAACTGAATCAAGCAATTCGTGTGGGTGCTTGTGGAGTCAGACTGATAGTCAACAAGATTATCAGCATCACAAGTTACTCCGCGAGAAATCAAAGATGTAACCAACGATTGCTGAGCCAAGTTTAGGGTTTCTTAAAAACCCAAAGATGTTTGAACTGAAGAGTTTGATCATGGCTCAGATTGAACGCTGGCGGCAGGCCTAACACATGCAAGTCGAGCGGTAGAGAGAAGCTTGCTTCTCTTGAGAGCGGCGGACGGGTGAGTAATGCCTAGGAATCTGCCTGGTAGTGGGGGATAACGTTCGGAAACGAACGCTAATACCGCATACGTCCTACGGGAGAAAGCAGGGGACCTTCGGGCCTTGCGCTATCAGATGAGCCTAGGTCGGATTAGCTAGTTGGTGAGGTAATGGCTCACCAAGGCGACGATCCGTAACTGGTCTGAGAGGATGATCAGTCACACTGGAACTGAGACACGGTCCAGACTCCTACGGGAGGCAGCAGTGGGGAATATTGGACAATGGGCGAAAGCCTGATCCAGCCATGCCGCGTGTGTGAAGAAGGTCTTCGGATTGTAAAGCACTTTAAGTTGGGAGGAAGGGCAGTTACCTAATACGTGATTGTTTTGACGTTACCGACAGAATAAGCACCGGCTAACTCTGTGCCAGCAGCCGCGGTAATACAGAGGGTGCAAGCGTTAATCGGAATTACTGGGCGTAAAGCGCGCGTAGGTGGTTTGTTAAGTTGGATGTGAAATCCCCGGGCTCAACCTGGGAACTGCATTCAAAACTGACTGACTAGAGTATGGTAGAGGGTGGTGGAATTTCCTGTGTAGCGGTGAAATGCGTAGATATAGGAAGGAACACCAGTGGCGAAGGCGACCACCTGGACTAATACTGACACTGAGGTGCGAAAGCGTGGGGAGCAAACAGGATTAGATACCCTGGTAGTCCACGCCGTAAACGATGTCAACTAGCCGTTGGAAGCCTTGAGCTTTTAGTGGCGCAGCTAACGCATTAAGTTGACCGCCTGGGGAGTACGGCCGCAAGGTTAAAACTCAAATGAATTGACGGGGGCCCGCACAAGCGGTGGAGCATGTGGTTTAATTCGAAGCAACGCGAAGAACCTTACCAGGCCTTGACATCCAATGAACTTTCTAGAGATAGATTGGTGCCTTCGGGAACATTGAGACAGGTGCTGCATGGCTGTCGTCAGCTCGTGTCGTGAGATGTTGGGTTAAGTCCCGTAACGAGCGCAACCCTTGTCCTTAGTTACCAGCACGTAATGGTGGGCACTCTAAGGAGACTGCCGGTGACAAACCGGAGGAAGGTGGGGATGACGTCAAGTCATCATGGCCCTTACGGCCTGGGCTACACACGTGCTACAATGGTCGGTACAGAGGGTTGCCAAGCCGCGAGGTGGAGCTAATCCCATAAAACCGATCGTAGTCCGGATCGCAGTCTGCAACTCGACTGCGTGAAGTCGGAATCGCTAGTAATCGCGAATCAGAATGTCGCGGTGAATACGTTCCCGGGCCTTGTACACACCGCCCGTCACACCATGGGAGTGGGTTGCACCAGAAGTAGCTAGTCTAACCTTCGGGAGGACGGTTACCACGGTGTGATTCATGACTGGGGTGAAGTCGTAACAAGGTAGCCGTAGGGGAACCTGCGGCTGGATCACCTCCTTAATCGACGACATCAGCTGCTCCATAAGTTCCCACACGAATTGCTTGATTCATTGAAGAAGACGATAAGAAGCAGCCCGAAATTGGGTCTGTAGCTCAGTTGGTTAGAGCGCACCCCTGATAAGGGTGAGGTCGGCAGTTCGAATCTGCCCAGACCCACCAATTTTGTGTGGGAAACGCCTGTAGAAATACGGGGCCATAGCTCAGCTGGGAGAGCGCCTGCCTTGCACGCAGGAGGTCAACGGTTCGATCCCGTTTGGCTCCACCACTACTGCTTCTGAAAGTTTTGAAAGCTTAGAAATGAGCATTCCACCAAGACGGTGATGAATGTTGATTTCTAGTCTTTGATTAGATCGTTCTTTAAAAATTTGGGTATGTGATAGAAAGATAGACTGAACGTTACTTTCACTGGTAGCGGATCAGGCTAAGGTAAAATTTGTGAGTTCTCTTAGTTGAGAAATTCGAATTTTCGGCGAATGTCGTCTTCACAGTATAACCAGATTGCTTGGGGTTATATGGTCAAGTGAAGAAGCGCATACGGTGGATGCCTTGGCAGTCAGAGGCGATGAAAGACGTGGTAGCCTGCGAAAAGCTTCGGGGAGTCGGCAAACAGACTTTGATCCGGAGATGTCTGAATGGGGGAACCCAGCCATCATAAGATGGTTATCTTGTACTGAATACATAGGTGCAAGAGGCGAACCAGGGGAACTGAAACATCTAAGTACCCTGAGGAAAAGAAATCAACCGAGATTCCCTTAGTAGTGGCGAGCGAACGGGGACTAGCCCTTAAGTGGCTTTGAGATTAGCGGAACGCTCTGGAAAGTGCGGCCATAGTGGGTGATAGCCCTGTACGCGAAAATCTCTTAGTCATGAAATCGAGTAGGACGGAGCACGAGAAACTTTGTCTGAATATGGGGGGACCATCCTCCAAGGCTAAATACTACTGACTGACCGATAGTGAACTAGTACCGTGAGGGAAAGGCGAAAAGAACCCCGGAGAGGGGAGTGAAATAGATCCTGAAACCGTATGCGTACAAGCAGTGGGAGCAGACTTTGTTCTGTGACTGCGTACCTTTTGTATAATGGGTCAGCGACTTATTTTCAGTGGCGAGCTTAACCGAATAGGGGAGGCGTAGCGAAAGCGAGTCTTAATAGGGCGTCTAGTCGCTGGGAATAGACCCGAAACCGGGCGATCTATCCATGGGCAGGTTGAAGGTTGGGTAACACTAACTGGAGGACCGAACCGACTACCGTTGAAAAGTTAGCGGATGACCTGTGGATCGGAGTGAAAGGCTAATCAAGCTCGGAGATAGCTGGTTCTCCTCGAAAGCTATTTAGGTAGCGCCTCATGTATCACTGTAGGGGGTAGAGCACTGTTTCGGCTAGGGGGTCATCCCGACTTACCAAACCGATGCAAACTCCGAATACCTACAAGTGCCGAGCATGGGAGACACACGGCGGGTGCTAACGTCCGTCGTGAAAAGGGAAACAACCCAGACCGTCAGCTAAGGTCCCAAAGTTATGGTTAAGTGGGAAACGATGTGGGAAGGCTTAGACAGCTAGGAGGTTGGCTTAGAAGCAGCCACCCTTTAAAGAAAGCGTAATAGCTCACTAGTCGAGTCGGCCTGCGCGGAAGATGTAACGGGGCTCAAACCATACACCGAAGCTACGGGTATCACGTAAGTGATGCGGTAGAGGAGCGTTCTGTAAGCCTGTGAAGGTGAGTTGAGAAGCTTGCTGGAGGTATCAGAAGTGCGAATGCTGACATGAGTAACGACAATGGGTGTGAAAAACACCCACGCCGAAAGACCAAGGTTTCCTGCGCAACGTTAATCGACGCAGGGTTAGTCGGTCCCTAAGGCGAGGCTGAAAAGCGTAGTCGATGGAAAACAGGTTAATATTCCTGTACTTCTGGTTATTGCGATGGAGGGACGGAGAAGGCTAGGCCAGCTTGGCGTTGGTTGTCCAAGTTTAAGGTGGTAGGCTGAGATCTTAGGTAAATCCGGGATCTTAAGGCCGAGAGCTGATGACGAGTTACCTTTTAGGTAACGAAGTGGTTGATGCCATGCTTCCAAGAAAAGCTTCTAAGCTTCAGGTAACCAGGAACCGTACCCCAAACCGACACAGGTGGTTGGGTAGAGAATACCAAGGCGCTTGAGAGAACTCGGGTGAAGGAACTAGGCAAAATGGCACCGTAACTTCGGGAGAAGGTGCGCCGGTGAGGGTGAAGGACTTGCTCCGTAAGCTCATGCCGGTCGAAGATACCAGGCCGCTGCGACTGTTTATTAAAAACACAGCACTCTGCAAACACGAAAGTGGACGTATAGGGTGTGACGCCTGCCCGGTGCCGGAAGGTTAATTGATGGGGTTAGCTAACGCGAAGCTCTTGATCGAAGCCCCGGTAAACGGCGGCCGTAACTATAACGGTCCTAAGGTAGCGAAATTCCTTGTCGGGTAAGTTCCGACCTGCACGAATGGCGTAACGATGGCGGCGCTGTCTCCACCCGAGACTCAGTGAAATTGAAATCGCTGTGAAGATGCAGTGTATCCGCGGCTAGACGGAAAGACCCCGTGAACCTTTACTATAGCTTTGCACTGGACTTTGAATTTGCTTGTGTAGGATAGGTGGGAGGCTTTGAAGCGTGGACGCCAGTTCGCGTGGAGCCATCCTTGAAATACCACCCTGGCAACTTTGAGGTTCTAACTCAGGTCCGTTATCCGGATCGAGGACAGTGTATGGTGGGTAGTTTGACTGGGGCGGTCTCCTCCTAAAGAGTAACGGAGGAGTACGAAGGTGCGCTCAGACCGGTCGGAAATCGGTCGTAGAGTATAAAGGCAAAAGCGCGCTTGACTGCGAGACAGACACGTCGAGCAGGTACGAAAGTAGGTCTTAGTGATCCGGTGGTTCTGTATGGAAGGGCCATCGCTCAACGGATAAAAGGTACTCCGGGGATAACAGGCTGATACCGCCCAAGAGTTCATATCGACGGCGGTGTTTGGCACCTCGATGTCGGCTCATCACATCCTGGGGCTGAAGCCGGTCCCAAGGGTATGGCTGTTCGCCATTTAAAGTGGTACGCGAGCTGGGTTTAGAACGTCGTGAGACAGTTCGGTCCCTATCTGCCGTGGACGTTTGAGATTTGAGAGGGGCTGCTCCTAGTACGAGAGGACCGGAGTGGACGAACCTCTGGTGTTCCGGTTGTCACGCCAGTGGCATTGCCGGGTAGCTATGTTCGGAATAGATAACCGCTGAAAGCATCTAAGCGGGAAACTAGCCTCAAGATGAGATCTCACTGGAACCTTGAGTTCCCTGAAGGGCCGTCGAAGACTACGACGTTGATAGGTTGGGTGTGTAAGCGCTGTGAGGCGTTGAGCTAACCAATACTAATTGCCCGTGAGGCTTGACCATATAACACCCAAGCAATTTGACTACTCTAACGAGCATCAGATTGCGGTGTGTGAAGACGAAATGAACCGAAAGTTCGACGTTCACAAAACACCGAAAGCTGTCACATACCCAATTTGCTGAAGCGAGGCCCAGGCCACGACTCAGTACCCGAATTTCTTGACGACCATAGAGCATTGGAACCACCTGATCCCATCCCGAACTCAGTAGTGAAACGATGCATCGCCGATGGTAGTGTGGGGTTTCCCCATGTGAGAGTAGGTCATCGTCAAGATTAAATTCCAGAACCCCTGACTGCTAACGCAGTCAGGGGTTTTGTTTTGGGCGGTCGAAAACTCAAGCGCTACTTATCCCCCGACAAATTTGCACAGTTATTTCTGAACCAGAGCACTAGAATAGGCACCTAACCATTTTTAGAGCCAGAGCCCTATCTATGCCTGATCCGGCTGATGCCCTCGAGCTATCGGATTTACCACTGGACGACCTGGTGGCATGCCATGAGTGCGACTTGCTGATGCGCAAACCGGAGCTCGCCCTTGGCGAAAAAGCCCAATGCCCGCGTTGCGGTTATGAGCTTTACGCTCACCGCCACAATGTCGTTGAGCGAAGCCTCGCCTTGGTGCTGGCTGCACTGTTGCTGTATATACCCGCGAACTTTCTACCCATCATGCAGCTCAATCTACTTGGGCAGTCCTCCGAGGACACCGTGTGGAGTGGCGTCGTTGGTTTGTTTGACACCGGCATGCAAGGTGTCGCCGCTGTGGTTTTCCTGTGCAGCATGGGCATCCCCTTGCTCAAGCTGCTTTGCCAATTGGCAGTGCTGCTCAGCATCCGCTGGAATGTCGGGCGCAGTTATGGGCTGCTGCTGTACCGCATTTACCATCACATGAAAGACTGGGGAATGCTGGAGGTCTATTTGATGGGCGTACTGGTGGCGATCGTAAAACTCGCCGACATGGCCTCCATCACGATAGGCCTGGGGCTGGTCTGCTTTATCAGCCTATTGGTGGTTCAGGTGTTGCTTGAGGTGGTGATGTCGCCCCACCAGATCTGGCAAGCGCTATCAGGGGAGGATGATCATGCGGGCGATTGATGCAGGCATTCTGATTTGTACCGAATGCCACGAGTTGAACATACAAGACGCTGATAGCGACGAGCAAACCTGCACCCGTTGTGGAGCGCTGATCCATGCCCGTCGCCCCAACAGCCTTACCCGTACCTGGGCGCTGCTGATCACCGCGGCGATCTTGTACATTCCCGCCAACCTGTTGCCTATCATGACCATCAATTCGCTTGGACAGGGTGACCCCAGCACTATCATGGCCGGGGTGATTCAACTGGTGCAGCATGGCATGTACCCTATCGCGGCTGTGGTGTTCATCGCCAGCATCCTGGTGCCGACGTTCAAGCTGGTCGGCATAGGTCTGCTACTGTTCTCGGTGCAGCGTCACCAACCCCTGTCCGCGCAACAACGCATTGTGATGTACCGCTTTATCGAATTCATTGGCCGCTGGTCCATGCTGGATATCTTCGTGATCGCCATCCTGGTGGCGGTTGTAAACTTTGGGCGACTCGCCAGTGTCGAGGCCAATCTCGGCGCTGCGGCGTTCGCCAGTGTGGTGATCTTGACGATGCTTGCCGCAGTAACTTTTGATCCCCGACTGATTTGGGATAACACGGAGTCGGACGACGACCATGAGTGATTTGCCTAAAGCTAAAACCCGCCCAGCCTCCAACTGGTCGGCCATTTGGGTGTTGCCTCTGATTGCCCTGATCATCGGTGGCTGGCTGGGGTGGCGCGCCTATTCCCAGCAGGGCATCGACATCCAGGTGCGCTTTGAAAGCGGCGAAGGCATCCAGGTCAACAAGACCGAAGTGGTCTACAAAGGCATGCCGGTGGGCAAGGTCAAGGCCCTGGCCTTGGATGACGAGGGTAACAATCGCGGGGTGATTGCCACCATCGAGATGAACAAGGACGTCGAACAATACCTGAAGACCAATACCCGTTTCTGGCTGGTAAAACCGAGTGTCAGCCTCGCCGGCATCACCGGCCTGGAAACCCTGGTGTCGGGTAACTACATCGCCGCCAGCCCTGGTGACGGTGAGCCCACGCGCAAGTTCAAGGCGCTCTCCGAAGAGCCGCCCTTGTCCGACGCCAAGCCCGGTTTGCACCTGACCATCAAGGCTGACCGTCTCGGTTCGCTCAACCGTGGCAGCCCGGTGTTCTACAAGCAGATCCAAGTGGGCCAGGTCAAAAGCTACCTGCTCTCCGAAGACCAGAGCACCGTCGAGATCAAGGTCTATATCGAACCGACCTACGCCAGCCTTGTGCGTAAACACACACGTTTCTGGAACGCCAGCGGCATCAGCATCGATGCGAATCTCTCCGGCGTGAAAGTGCGCAGCGAATCCCTCTCCAGCATCGTGGCAGGCGGCATCGCCTTCGCCACGCCGGAGAACCGCAAGGACAGTCCGCCTACGGATCCGAGCCTGCCATTCCGCCTGTACGAAGATTTCGACGCCGCCGCGGCCGGCATCAAGGTCAAGGTCACACTCTCCGACTTCGAAGGCCTGCAGGCCGGCCGTACACCCGTGATGTACAAAGGTATCCAGGTCGGCAGCCTGAAAACGCTGAAGATCAACCCAGACCTTTCCAGTGCTAACGCCGAACTGACCCTTGATCCCCTGGCTGAAGATTACCTGGTGCAAGACACTCAGTTCTGGGTGGTCAAACCGTCTATTTCCCTGGCGGGTATCACCGGGCTTGAAGCCTTGGTCAAAGGTAACTACATCGCCATTCGCCCAGGTGACAAAGGGACGCCTCCACAGCGTGAATACGTCGCACGGGCCAAGGCACCACCATTGGACCTGCGTTCCCCTGGCCTGCACATGGTGCTGTTCACCGACAACCTCGGCTCCCTGGATGTCGGCAGCCCGATCCTCTACAAGCAGGTCAAGGTCGGCTCGGTGCAGAGCTACCAGTTCTCGCGCAAGAACAAGCAGTTGGTGATCGGTGTCCACATCGAGAAGGAATACGAAAACCTGGTCAACGGTTCGACACGCTTCTGGAATGCCAGCGGCGTCACCCTGACCGGTGGCCTTACTGGCGGCATCCAGGTGAAGAGTGAATCCCTGGCCAGCCTGATGGCCGGAGGCATCGCCTTCGAAACACCTGAGCAGAACGTTCCGCTGAAAAAGCGCATCCCGCGTTTCCGCCTGTTTGCCGACCGCGAGGCCGCCAACCAGCACGGTACCTTGGTGACCATCAAGGTCGACCGCGCGGACGGCATGCGCCCTGGTACACCGGTACGTTTCAAAGGCCTGGACGTGGGCAAGATCGAAAGTGTCGACCTCAGCGCCGACATGCAGTCGGTGCTGCTCAGTGCGCGTATCACCCAGGTAGCGGATCGTATCGCCCGCGTCGGCAGCCAGTTCTGGGTGGTCAAGCCTGAGCTGGGGCTGATGAAAACCGCCAACCTGGAAACCCTGGTCACCGGTCAATACATCGAAGTGCAACCGGCTACGAAAAACGCCGGCCCGCAGAAGAGTTTCGTCGCGCTGGACCAGCCCCCTGAAGCCGCCCATCAGGAAGCCGGCCTGAGCCTGACACTCAGCGCCGCCCGCCGTGGATCGTTGAAGGAGGGCGTACCGGTCACCTACCGCGAAGTCACCGTGGGCAAAGTCACTGGCTACGAGCTGGGCCAAACCGCCGACCGCGTGTTGATCCACATTCTGATCGAGCCCAAATATGCCCCGCTGGTCCGTGGCGGCAGCCGGTTCTGGAACACCAGTGGCTTTGGCCTCGACTTCGGCCTGTTCAAGGGCGCAACCGTACGCACGGAGTCGCTGGAGACCCTGGTCGCCGGCGGTATCGCCTTCGCCACACCCGATGGCGAGCGCATGGGCAATGCCGCCCGGCCACAGCAAACCTTCCCGCTGTTCGACAAGTTTGAAGATGAGTGGCTGACCTGGGCACCTAAAATCCCGCTCGGCAAATAAGCGCCACAAAAAAGGCCGCGATCCATAGATCGCGGCCTTTTTGCATTTCAGCGCAGGGCGTCAGACTTCATCCAGCTCCGGCTCATCCGCCTGCACATTCATCGTCGCCTTCACCACATCATGACGACGGATGTACTTCCAGTCCGCCTCATCGATGTAGATCCCATTCGGCCCGCTGCCGCCTTCCAGGTCGATCGCCACCTGGGCGGAGACCTGCGGCTTCACACTGGCCAGGATCGGTACGAAGCCCAGCTGCAAGCTGGTCTCCAACAGGGCAGCCTGGTTCTTCTCATCGATGTCCGCCGCTTCGTCGAGGTAGTACGGCAAACGCACACGCCCGGCCTGGTCACGGTCCATCAAGTGCAGCAACAAGTACATGTTGGTCAGCGCCTTGATGGTCATGGTGGTGCCGTTGGACGCGGCGCCATCGATGTCAGTGTGAATCACCGGCTGGCCATGCACTTTGGTGATCTCGAACGCCAGCTCGAACAAGTCCTTGAGGCCCAGTTGGTTATGGTTGGCCGCCACCAGCCGCGCCAGGTACTCCTTGGCTTCTTCGTTCTTGTTGTCCTGCTCGGCGCTCTGGCTCAGGTCGAACACCGACAGGGTTTCGCCTTCTTCATACTGACCGGCGCTGTGGATGATCTGGTCGATATGCTTGAGCGCTTCCTTGTTCGGCGCCAGCACGATGCGGAAGCTTTGCAGGTTGGAGACTTGGCGTTTGTTGATCTCACGGTTGAACAACGCCAGTTGATGCTCAAGGCTGTCGTAGTCGCTGCGAATATTGCGCAAGGTCCGTGCGATATCGGTGACCGCCGCACGGCGGGCTTTGCCGAGTGTCAGCGCTTCATCCGTGCGGTGCGCATAAGCGTTGATCAGCAATTGCAGGCGACGCTCGACATCATCCTCGCTGTCGAACTTGGCCACGCCCTTGAGGCGAACCTGGGCGTACAGCGCTTCGATCTGGCCATCGGCGCGCAGCAAACCTTGCCAGCTGTCCTGATAGTCATTGAGCAGCGGCAGCAGGTTGTCCATGGAGTCGTCGACCGGGTCCATGAACGGCGTGCCGAACGGCAAGTCCGCCGGCAACAATTGACGGCGACGCAACGCGTCGTCCAGCGTACGTTGCTTGGCTTCCATGTCACCGATCTGGCGGCCGACCAATTGCAGCTTGGCCGACAGTTGCTGAACACGCTCGGTGAACGCATCACTGGAACGCTTCAACTCATCCTGCGCCGCTTCCATCTGCGCCAGGTTTTCCAGCTTCTCGCCTTCTTCGGCGCTCAGGGTTTGCGCACGGCGGAAGTCTTCAAGGGCCTTTTGCGCATCGAGCACCTGCTGGTACAGCGCTTCGGTCTGCGTCTTGCTCGCGGCACGGTCGGAGGCGACAGCCTGTTGGGTTTTCAGCTGCTTGAGTTCTTTCTCCAGGCGCTCTTTCTGGTCGCGCAACGCCGCGCGATCCGCCAGGGCCTGCAAGGCCGGTGGTTCGATGTGGGAGATGTCGATGGACAGCCCCGGTACTTCAAAGCGCTCACCCTTGAAGCCGTCGAGTATCTGCTCCAGGGATTTGACCCACTGGCCGTCCTCGTCCAGCGTGATGCCATGTTCGCCCAACGGCAGGCTGAACAACGAACTGTTGAACAGGCGCATCAGACGCTCGACGTCTTGCTGTGAGAATTCCTCCCGCAGTTTGGCGTAGCTGTTGTTGTCCGCGTGATCGAGCTGCTGCTTGACCGACTTCAGGCGCTTTTCCAGATCGCGCAAACGCTCGTCCAGATCCTCGGCGCTGAACTGCCGCGACTGCGCCAGGGCGCCCGCCAGTTCATCGTGGGCATCCTTGGCCGCCAGCAGTTGCTGCTCCAGCACCTTCACGTCATCCACCAGGGCGAAGCGATGCTTGAGCACCGACAATTCGCCCAGCCAACGCTGGATACCGCTGATTTCCCGCTCCAGGCGCATCAGCTCCTGGGTGCCGCCACGTTGGTCGTTTTGCAGCGCGTCCTGCTCGTTGCGGTAGTGCTCGGCCTGAATCGTCAGTTCTTCCTTGCGCGCACTGGCGTAGTCCGACCAGGTGCCCAGCAACGAGTCGAGCAATGGCGACAGGCGATGCAATTTGCCACGCAGCACGTCGCGCTGACGAACACCATTGGACAGCGCTTCAACCAGCGGGCCAGCTGCAACCAGGGAGTTGTAGTCCTGCTCCATGCGTCGCACATCGCGGAAGGCTTCTTCGCACGCCGCGATGTAGTCCACGCTACCCGAACGCAGGCTGTGTTCAAACGCATCGAGGAACAATTGCTTGAGCTTGGCCGCGGTGATTTCACGCATGTGCAGCAGGTTGATAAACAGTGCGCGGAAGGTCTTCAGGCTCTGCTCACTGGTGGAGCGCAGTGGAATCAACGTCAGGTCCAGCGGGATCGACGTATGCCCGCCCACCAGCAAGCGACGCAGTTCATCCGGCTTGAGTTCGTAGGCTTTCAGGCCTTCGCGCTCGAGGTTGGTGAACAGCTCTTTCTGACGCAGGCAGGTGTCATTCTTCTGGTAGTGCGCCAGGTCCAGCTTGCCGGCATAGGCGAAGAACTGGTGACCGAAACCACCGCCCGGGCCACGCCCGACCACGCCGATCACATGGGGGCCGTGGGGCAGCGAGACTTCCACGAGGATGTAGCTGGTGTCGGTGGCGAAGTAGAAGCGCCGCGATTGTTCCAGGGTGTACTTGCCGAAACTCATGTCCGACATGCGCGCCAGGATCGGGAACTGCAAGGCGTTGATCGAGGCGGATTTACCCAGGTTGTTCGCGCCATACACGGACAGCGGCTCTTCCAGCGGGAACAGGCCCAGGCTGTAGCCGGCGGTGTTCAATAGGGCGAAGCGGCGGATGCCGTAGCGTTCCTTGCTCATGCATCGGTCTCCTGTTCTTCGGCAATGGCGCGGGCCAGGGCGTCTTCTTCGCTTTCATCGGCGAAGTCGCTCAAGTCGAGTGGGTCATCGGTTTTCAGCAATTTCTCATCGCTGTCTTCGTCGATGATCACCGGTGCCGGCAGCGGCAACACGCTGTGCACGCTGGCTGCCAGGTCGCGGTCTTGCTGCACCGACAGGCACACATCGAGGAAGCGGTGCATCGGCGGCAGGAAGCGATAGATGCCGTTGTCTTCGCTGGCAAAACCCAGCTGGGTCATGCGGCGCATGATTTTTTCTTCGAGTTCTTCCTGGGTCTGCACCTCGGCCTGGATAAACAGGTCACGGTACTTCTCCAGCAACGATGGCAGCTCATCACGGCCGAGGCTGCCACCGTCAAGCACGGCGATCGGGTCGCGGCCCTGGTCGGCCAGGTGCTCGACGATGATGAAGGTGAACAGCGCCAGGCGCTGGGCGGTCTTGTTGACCTGCGCGGCGGCCACGGCAGTGTCCGGCACGAAGTAGTAAAAGCCCCGCGTGTCGCACACCAGCTCGAAGCCCAGGGCCTTGAAGAGCGTGCGGTACTGGTCCTGGAAGTTCGACAGCTGTGCGTACAGCTCCGGGTCGCGGCGGCTGACGTGGTAACCCTTGAACAGCTCGCGAAAGATCGGCGCCAGCTGGGACAGTTCGGATAGATCAAGATGCATGAGGTGTACTCGCAGGGTGCTCGGCGGCGTCGGATCCGGCCGGGAGCAGGGCGAATGAGCGCAGGCTGACCTGGTGCTCGTGTGTGTGGTAATCGCGGCGTTCCAGGCGTTCGCGCTTGAAGCGTTTTTCCCGCGAGAGCCGCGAGAACCAGTACAGCAATTCGTCGGTGGCGCCGTCCGGTTCCTGCTCCAGCAGCCAGGTCATCAGGTCCGGCATCGGCAGCGCGTCTTCGCAGCGCTCGAGCATCTCCTTGACCGTGCGCGGTGCGCGCTGGGCGTCGCCCTTGTGGGACTTGTGCGCCTTGGGAAAGCGCGCCGGTTTCGGCTCGAAATTCGCCAGGGCATACACATAGGCTTCCACCTGGCTGGCGCTGCCGAGGAAGGTGCTCTGCGGCCGGGTAAACATCGGCATCGCCGCTTGCGGCACTGCGTCCAGGCCTTTGCGGCGAATGGCCGACAAGGCCAGCGCCGCACCACGGGTCACGGCGTTGTGCCGACGCGCTTCTTCACGCAGCGGCAGCAGCAGTTCGCGGGCATGACGCAAGGTCAACTGGGCGCTGGTCTGCATCTCCAGGATGCGCGCGTGGGTGCGCAGCAACATGTCGTCGTCCACCAGGTGGCCGAGGCGCTGCTGTTCGGTGAGCATGCGCAGCAACACATTTTCCACCTTGCGCACGCCTTGTTCGAAGGCGCCGTCGGCGTTCACCAGCTGGATCATCGGTTCGACGTATTCGTCCCAGGTCGCCAGGACCTCGGCATAACGCTGGCGCAACGGGATCTGCCGGTCGCTGGTCTTGGCGCGGTCGGCCACGGCGGCGAGGGCCTGTTCGTCGTTGGCGAGTTTTTTCAGCACATCGCGCACGCGCATGTCGAGCAGGCGCAGTTGACGGGCCAGGTCGTGGCCATCGCGGATGTCGAAGGCGTCCTGGATGTAACCGGCCAGGCGCTCGAGGTGGCGCAGGTAGGCTTCGATTTCCAGGCACAGTCCAAGCCGGTGCTCCTTGCGAAGATAAGCCAGGAAGTCGTGGATCTGTGCGTTGAGCTCGAAACGGTTCGGGCTCTTGGCGACAGGCACCAGGATGTCCAGGCGAATCCACACGTCCAGCAGGCTGGTGATGTCCTGTGGCGTGCTGTCCAGTTGTTGGGCGGCCAGTTGTGCGCGCAGTTCACTCAGGCTCAGGGTGCCCTGGTCGAAGTGTTCGCACAGTGGCTCAAGCAGGGCCCAGTGTTCGGCGAGGGCGCGCAAGACGCGCTTGGGTTCGATCATCGGAATGGCCAGCTGGTTGGCGATTAAAAGTCGCGATTGTACTGCATCGGACGCGGGATTTATCCACAGCCGGTCAGTACGCAGTGGGCGATTGTTGCCGAACAGCGGTAGAATCCCCGCTCTTTAGTTATCCACAAGTGGCCGAGCTGTGCTTATCGAGTCCCGACGTCGCGCTTACTTGACCGCCATGCAGGTGGTCAACTGGCTGCCCCGCACCGAACTGCCGTTTGCCGCGCCGTCGCGGCCCGAACTGTTGCAGGCGCTTGAGCCTTATGAGGCGTTCGAGTCTTCGGGCGAGGAAGCGGCTGCGCCGGTGGCTGTGGTCAAGCCCACGCCGGAGACGCGACCGGTGGTCGAACGGGCCAAGATCGAAGTGCCGCGCCCCGCGCCGGTGACCAAGGCCGCCAAGGTGGTCGAAGAGACGGCCCCGGTGGTCAAGGCCCCGGTGGTGCCGCCACCGCGCTTTGCCCTGCAATTGCTGCGTGCCGGGCGCTGCCTGCTGCTGGTGGAGTTGCCCACCGGCGAACGTTTCCAGACCCGCGACCCCGCCTACATGCTGCTCAAGGACATGCTGCGCGCCGCCGGCCTGCCCGACAGCCCGCAAATCGTCGGCGACCCGGTGCGCTGGCCGCTGCTGGTGCGTGGCAACATGGATCAAGGCCCCGAGGCCGCACGGGATTTTGTGCAAGGTTTTGTGTCTGCGCGTCTGGAAGACGAGCCTTGCGCGTGCCTGTGGCTGATCGGCCTGCCTGCCGTGCGTTTTGCCGGCGAGGCCAATGCCGAAGCCTGGTACCGCGAGTTGCAGGTCGAAAGCCTGGGCTTGGTGTGGGCCTTGCCGGGCCTGGAATTATTAATGGAAGAGCCACAGCGTAAGGCTGATGTCTGGCAAGCCATGCGCCGGCTGATGGCGCGCTGGAAAACAACCGATGAGTGAGGCTTTATCCTTCCGCCCGATGACCGAGGCCGACCTCGACGCCGTGCTGAAAATCGAATATGCGGCGTTCAGCCACCCCTGGACCCGTGGGATCTTTCTCGATGGGCTGGGCAAATACCAGATCTGGCTGATGTTTGAAGGTGAGCAGCAGGTGGGGCACGGCGTGGTGCAGATCATCCTCGACGAGGCGCATCTGCTGAACATCACCGTCAAACCGGAAAACCAGGGACGCGGCCTTGGCCTGGCGCTGCTGGAACACCTGATGTCCCGCGCCTATGCCGCCAGTGCGCGGGAGTGTTTCCTGGAGGTGCGCGACAGCAATACCGGCGCGTTTCGCCTGTATGAGCGCTATGGCTTCAACGAGATCGGCCGTCGCCGGGACTATTACCCGGCTGTCGGTGGCCGCGAAGATGCGGTCGTCATGGCCTGCACCCTGGTCGACTAAATACATAGGCCATTGTGGGAGGGGGCTTGCCCCCGATGGCGGTGTACCAGGCACCTTATCAGTCTGATATGCCGCTATCGTGGGCAAGCCCCCTCCCACTTTTAGGGCACGTTTTGTCAGCGGTTACCGTCTACTGGATCAATATCTGCCAATTCGGCCTCATCCAGGCCATTGCCCCCACCGATCTCATCCTCATCGACGATACTCAGGTCCCAGTCCGCCGGTTCGCTTTCGCCCGCTTCCTGAGCATCCCGTGCTCCATCTTCATGGATCAGCGTTTCAGGGCTCATGTCATCGTCCGTCGCTTCATGGTCTTCGGTTGAAGCCCCGGTCATCCCGGCCTCCCGCACCCGTTCGTCACCGATATGCGTGGTGGGCGCGTCTTCTTCAAAATCCAGCTCACGCATCGAGCCCATGCGATCTTCATTATCATCAATCGGTTCGGGCTGTGTAGCGCCGTAGGGACGTCGTGATTCAGTCATGGCCAATCCTCATACTGTGGGGCTTATAGTGTGTGGACAGGCACGGAGGGCTAAAGATTCAAGCTGATTCGTGCTGAGCGTGACCTGGACGCGGGGTTGTCAGTCACAAAACTGCGCATCATTCCTGAGGCTTTCCCTGATGAACGAACTACAAGACCTGCTTGATAACAATGAACGCTGGGCGGACGCGATTAAACAGGAAGATCCCGAATTCTTCGCCAAGCTCGCCCGCCAGCAAACCCCGGAATACCTGTGGATCGGCTGTTCAGACGCCCGCGTCCCGGCCAACGAGATTGTCGGCATGCTGCCGGGTGATCTGTTCGTGCACCGTAACGTCGCCAACGTGGTGCTGCACACCGACCTCAATTGCCTGTCGGTGATTCAGTACGCGGTGGACGTGCTCAAGGTCAAACACATCCTGGTCACCGGCCACTATGGCTGCGGCGGCGTGCGCGCCTCGATGCAGGACCGCCAGTTCGGCCTGATCGACGGCTGGTTGCGCACGATTCGCGACCTCTACTACGAGAACCGCGACCTGCTGGCCCAGTTGCCGACTGAAGAAGAGCGCGTCGACCGTCTTTGCGAGTTGAACGTGATCCAGCAAGTGGCCAACGTCGGTCACACCAGCATCGTGCAGAACGCCTGGCACCGTGGGCAGAGCCTGTCGATCCACGGTTGCATCTACGGCATCAAGGATGGCCGCTGGAAGAGCTTGAATACCACCATCAGTGGTTTCGAACAGTTGCCACCGCAGTACCGCCTGCGTCCGCTGGGCGAAGCCTAAGATCGTTTACGGTCGCGCCACTGAGCCATGAACGCCTGCCCCTCGGCGTTCAGCGGCTCATCGCGACCGGTAATCCAGCCCCGGCAGTTCAACTCGCCGCATTGGCAGGCAAACTGTTGGAACAGCACGTCTTCGGTGCTGGCGTAATCCATGGTCAGCAGGGTGCCGGCCATGATCTCGTGCAAGGTCCAGACCTCCAGGTAGTGCAAGTCGAGAAACACGTTCGGTTTGCACGAGTGCGACAGCAGGCCGCTGAACCAGCAGTCGTAGAGGTGGATGCGCGACGAAAGCTGCAAAGTGTGCAGGCATCGCTCGCTCAGGGCATAGCCGGAGATCTTGGCGATGCACACGCGGCTGTCAAAGGCCATGCTCGCCTTGATTCCGACGCCCACGCCAGCAATGTTGTGCACCACCTCGAATTGCTTGCGAGTTGGGTAGCCTTTTCCGAGTTTGGACTTGAAAGGGTAAAGGCAGTCACTCGCAGCGGTTTTAGCCTTATCCATGGCCTGAGTTTTCATAACTCTCCTGGTTTAGGCTGCATCGACCTGCGGGTGGTGGCTGACTACCAGTCTTGCAGCGGATGGGCGCGGCTCAAGACTCGCTGAACATGGAGCCGATTTCTACTGTCAATGTTGACAGTAGAAATCGGCTGTTTTTTGTGTGATTTACAGCGCCGGCGCACTGACCGTCGGGGTTGGGGCCGCATTGCGCAGCTGTTTCAATTGGGTCTTGATGGTGGGCGTAGCGCACTTGGCATTCGCGTCTTGCGGGGAAAGATTGCGCACCGAGGTGTAGAACAGCTCGCACGTCTGCTCCTTGCGCGTGACTTGCCAGGTATTCATGCAGGCCTTGAGCAAGACATTCGGATCGCTCGCGGGTTTCTGGCCCATCCCGGCCTGCCAGCAGGCGGCGCTCAGGTCCTGGCCCATGACCTTCAAGCCGGCCTCGTCGGCTTTCTGTTCGTTGCCGTCGTAGGTGTCGGGGCTCGCGGCATACCAGATGTAACTGGGGTGGTTCGATCCCAGCACCGAAACGGTTTGGCCGGCGGCGGGGCTGATCTGCGCCAGGCCCAGCACGCCTACCGTCTGCCCGTATTGTTGCTTGATCCAGCTGCGCACCGGTGCGCCGAACGCCACCATCGGCAACGCCCCTTTGGCCGGCAGGCTCAACTCCCGGACCATGCGCGTCTGGTAGTCGGTGAAGTAGCTGTAGACGGTTTCCAGGTCCTTGCCTGCATTGGACGGCGCGGCGATGGGCGCGATATCGATGATGGTCTGGTAAGCCGGCGTTTCGGTGGCCGGGATGCCATTGTCGGTCAACAGGGTAGCCCAGCGGTCGGTGGTGGCCGATTCCAGGTAGTCCTGGGCCTGGGTCAGCGAGTAGTCCGGCGGGAAGTGCAGCAGCTCGATGCTTTTGCGATTTTCCAGGGCCATGCCCAGCGGCAGGAACAGGTACCAGTTGTAGGCCCATTTACCATCGCTGTTGAGCTTGCTGGCGCCTTGATAGGCCAGGTCGGCGGTATTGAGCAGGGTGGTCAGCGGTTGGCCATAACTGTCCGGCACGCCGCTGAAGGTCGCCGATACCTGGCCGTCATGGGTCTTGACGCTGACTTTCGCCCGGCTGTACCCGTCCCGTTGCAGGCTCTGGTTCAAGTAATGCTCGGCAGTCTGTTCCAGCGTCCAGGGCCGAAAGCAGATCACATTGCAGTTATTGGGGAATGCGAACAGCTGAGTCACGCGCTGCGTGCTCCCCAGCGGCACCTCGATGTCGGCCTGTACCGCCGCACTCGCCATCAGTGCGGCCAGGGTGAAGGACAGCCTGGTTGGTTTGAACATGGTTGTTTCCTTGTCAGCGAAAGCCCGTCTGCGCGGGGTGAAAGCCCACCCCAACACAGTAGCGGCTGACCAGGAAAACCGCGTGCTAAATCACCGGGCGTGTCGCTATTGGATAAGAAAACCTACACGCTGAACTGCAACGCGTTGCTCAAGTCGCCCATGGGTTTCTGTCCGCGGGCGATCATCGCGTCATCGCGCTGCTTGAGACCGTCCAGGGTTTCCAGCTGGAACACCCGGGTGATCAGGCGCAGGATCGACGCGGTGTCGTACACCGTATGGTCCACCGTGCCTTTGCGGGCGAACGGCGACACCACCAGCGCCGGAATCCGCGTGCCAGGGCCCCAGCGGTCGCCCTTGGGCGGTGCCACGTGGTCCCACCAACCGCCGTTTTCGTCGACCGTCACCACCACCACCATGTTTTTCCACTGCGGGCTCTCTTGCAGCACCTTCAAGGCACGGGCGATATGGCGGTCGCCCGAGGCGACGTCGGCATAGCCTGCGTGCATGTTCAGGTTGCCCTGGGGTTTGTAGAAGGTCACGGCGGGCAGCTTGCCAGCCTGGGCGTCGGCAAAGAACTTGTTGGTGCTCGACTCGTCCCCCAAACCGCCATCGCGCAGGCGCTTGTCGCGCTCGGTGCGGTTCTCGGGGCCTTGCTGCTTGAAGTAATTGAATGGCTGGTGGTGATACTGGAAGTTCGGGATTTTCGGAATACCGCCCGAATCCTTGAACTGGTCCAGCGTCGCTTGCCACGCGCCGGCGTACCACGCCCAGTCGACGTTCTTCTTCGACAGCTTGTCGCCGATGTGTTCGTGGGTTTGCGGCACCAGCACGTTGGGCAGGTCAGGCTTGGAGTAGTCCGGGTTTTCCGGGTCGCGGATCCAGGTCGGCCAGTACGGTGGAGCCAGGGTGTTCACGCCGTAGCCATCCGGGGTCAGCGCGCTGGGGCCGAACTGCGGCGGGCCGGTCATCGCGCTGGCGGGGGACTTGTCCAGGGGCTTGAGGCGCGGGTCGGTCGGGTCATCGCTTTGCAGCGTGGCGATCTGCGCCTTGGCCACCGATTGCGCGGCATTCGGGTAAAACGGCGCGGTGGCGCTGATCAGGTATTGGTGATTGAGGAACGAGCCGCCAAACGCCCCCTGGAAGAAGTTATCGCAGAGCACAAACTCCTTGGCCACATCCCACAGGCGCAGGGCATAACGACTCTGGGTGTAATGCCCCATCACCAGGCCGCCGGAGTCGGCCCAGGCGACGAAGTTGTCATTCTTGCCGCCGTTGATCTGCATCTGGTTCTGGTAGAACACGTGCCACAGGTCACGGGTGACCAGGCTCAGGGGCAGGTCTTCGGCGTTCGGGCCCTTGAGGGCGAAGGGTGCGTTGGGCAGGTTTTCCTGAAATTGCACTTCGCTGGGGTAGGTCACCCCGTCCACCGTTTGCGGGCCGACTTGCAGCACGCCGCCCCACGTCGGAGGCAGGCAGGTCAACAAGCTGCCATCGCGGTCACGCTGCTGCGTGTCGGCGGCGGATAGCGCCGACAGCGGTTTCTCAACACCCGGGAAGTCCGCAAACAAGTTGTTGAAACTGCGGTTTTCGGCGTAGATCACCACCACGGTTTTCACCTGCTCACGCAAGGCCTTGTCCAACTCTTGCGGCGTCAGCGGCCGCGGCACCGGTTTGCCCGGTGCTTCGCTGGTATTGCCGCAGGCACTCAGGGTCGCGCCAACCCCCAGCACCGCCGCGCCCCCCAGGAAACGCCGACGGCTGGTGTCGACGGGCGGTTGGGCTGCGGAATCGGGGGAAGGGCGCTCTTCGTGCTCGTCACTCATTGCGGGGGAGTCCTTGGCGAGATGTTGCAAGATATTTCGCAGGACGGTAGCAATGCAATGTGACGGAACGAAGACAGTGATTTGAATCAGAGGATCACAGCAGACGCAGTGCCAACTCGCTGCCGGCGCGCAAGTACTCGACCTGGGCCGTCACCGCGTCCTTGACGATGGCCTCGCCCGTGTCGGTCAGCCTGGCTTTCTTTGCATCGATGACACTGCTCTGCAACAACTGCATGGCCACGTCGATCGATTTCTGGAAGGCGGTCACGTTGTTGTGCAGGCCGAACTCCTTGACCACAGCGGCCATGCGGCGATCTGCGTCGTCGCGCAAGGTCCTGTATTCAGTGACTGAAACGTTGCCGTCCTGGTAAATATCAGTGATCAACTCTTCCAGTGATTTGGATAGGGGCGTCATCGGAGTTTCCTTGGTGCTAGGTGAGTAGGAGTCCGAGTCAGGTTAATCAACGGTATTGGTGGGTGAAGCCGGGGGTTGCCGTTGTCTGGAGTAGGACAACCCCACGCGTTAGATCAGAAGGTGCTTTTAGGGCATCACCGGCGGCAAATACTTCAACGTCGTCCCCAGCGCCCAAAGCAGGAACAACACCAGCGGCGTATGCACCAGCAACTGCACGAACGAGAATCCGATCAAGTCCCGTGCCTTCAACCCCAATACCCCCAGTAGCGGCAGCATATAGAACGGGTTGATCAGGTTCGGCAGCGCCTCGGCGGCGTTGTAGATCTGCACGGCCCAGCCCAGGTGGTATTGCAGGTCATTGGCCACTTGCATCACGTACGGCGCTTCGATGATCCACTTGCCACCGCCCGACGGGATGAAGAAGCCCAGCACCGCCGAATACACGCCCATCAGCAGCGCGTAGGTGTCGTGGGACGCGATGGAGGTGAAGAAGGTCGAGATATGGTGCGCCAGGGTCTGGCCGTCACCGCCCTTGACCACCGTCATCAGCGCGGCGATCGAGCCATACAGCGGGAACTGGATCAGCACGCCAGTGGTGGTCGGCACCGCCCGCGCCACTGCATCAAGGAAGCTGCGCGGGCGCCAGTGCAGCAGGGCGCCGGTCATGATGAACAGGAAGTTATAGGTGTTCAGCCCCGAGATTGCGCTGATCGCCGGTTTGGTCGAGAACTCATGGAACAGCCAACCGGCCGCCAGCAATGCCAGCAGGATGGTCAGCAATGGGCTGTGTTCCAGCCACTCGCCCGGGCGGGTCGGGGCTTGCAGCTTGGGCAGGTTGAACGCCGGGTCGACTCCACAGGCCTTGGCATCGCGGGCGCTGTTCGGGCCGGGTGCGGTGGCGTAGGCGATAATCAGCGACACCACGATCAACGCCAGCAACAGCACGCCGGATTGCCACAGGAAGATGGTGTCGGTGAACGGGATCACCCCCGTGATCGACAGAATCGACGGCGGCAGGCTCGCCGGGTTGGCCTGCAACTGAGCCGCCGAGGACGACAACCCCAACGCCCACACGGCACCGAGCCCCAGATACGCCGCGGCACCGGCAGCACGGTAATCCATGCGCAGATCCGTGCGCCGTGCCAGCGCCCGTACCAGCAAACCGCCAAACACCAGCGATAAGCCCCAGTTCAGCAACGAGGCGACCATTGAGATCAGCGCCACCCAGGCCACCGCCGAGCGCCCGTTCTTCGGGATTCGCGCCAGGCGGTCGATCAGTTTCACGGCGGGCGGCGAGCTGGCCACCACATAACCGCCGATCACCACAAAGGCCATCTGCATGGTGAACGGGATCAGGCTCCAGAACCCATCACCAAAGGCCTTGGCGGCCTCGGTCGGTGCGGCGCCCATACCCAGGGTCGCCACGGCAACGATGATCACCGCGAGGGCGGCGAATACCCAGGAGTCTGGAAACCAGCGCTCGGCGAAATTGGAACAACGCAGGGCAAATCGGGCATAGCGGCTTTCTTCGATAGCATCGGCCATGAGTCTTTCCTCTTATAGTTATTAGGGTGCAGGCGATTTTTCCGGCATGTTCCGCTACGGCCATTGATATGGGAATGCAGTTATCTTCATCGATCCATGAGGAAAACAAATATATCTGCCGCGATTGCCATCATTGGGCTCAGCTCATAACCTGCACGCCATTTTGTTTGTCTACCGAGCCTCCACATGACTGCCACCTTTCCTACGCAGGCGCAGCGTTTTTCCCGCTCCGACTACAAAACCCTGGGCCTGGCCGCCCTGGGCGGCGCCCTGGAAATCTACGACTTCATCATCTTCGTGTTTTTCGCGCTGACCTTGAGCCAGCTGTTCTTCCCGCCGGAAATGCCCGAGTGGCTGCGCCTGCTGCAAAGTTTCGGCATCTTTGTCACCGGCTACCTGGCGCGCCCGCTGGGCGGCATCCTGATGGCGCACTTCGCCGATCACCTGGGACGCAAGCGCGTGTTCAGCCTAAGCATCCTCATGATGGCGTTGCCCTGCCTGCTGATCGGGATCATGCCCACCTACGCGCAAATCGGTTACTTCGCCCCGCTGATCCTGCTGGCGCTGCGCGTGCTGCAAGGTGCGGCGGTCGGCGGTGAAGTGCCCAGCGCCTGGACCTTCGTCGCCGAACACGCGCCGCCCCATCATCGCGGCTACGCCCTGGGCTTCCTGCAAGCCGGCCTGACCTTCGGCTACCTGCTCGGCGCCCTCACCGCCACGCTGCTGGCGCAGGTCTTCACCCCCGCAGAAATCCTCGACTACGCCTGGCGCTTCCCGTTCCTGCTCGGCGGTGTGTTCGGCGTGATCGGCGTGTGGCTGCGCCGCTGGCTCAGCGAAACCCCGGTGTTCCTCGAAATGCAGGCCCGCCGCCATGCCGCCGCCGAACTCCCGCTGCGTGCCGTGCTGCGTGACCATCGCGCGGTGTTGCTGCCGGCGATGATCCTCACCTGCGTGCTTACCTCTGCCGTCGTCGTGCTGGTGGTCATCACCCCGACCATGATGCAGAAAACCTTCGGCATGAGCCCCAGCCACACCTTCGCCTTGAGCGCCTTGGGCATCGTGTTCCTGAATATCGGCTGCGTACTGGCCGGCCTGCTGGTGGACCGCATCGGCGCCTGGCGCGCGGTGCTGGTCTACAGCCTGTTGCTGCCGGCGGGGATCGCGGTGCTGTACGCCAGCCTGATCAACGGCGGAATCTGGCTGGGCGCGGCGTATGCCGTGGCGGGCCTCAGTTGCGGCGTGGTCGGCGCGGTGCCGTCGGTAATGGTCGGCCTGTTTCCGGCGCAGGTGCGGGTGTCGGGGATTTCCTTTACCTACAACATTGCCTACGCGCTGTGGGCGAGTACGACACCGTTGATGTTGATTGCACTGATGCCGACCAGCCCGTGGATTTGCGTGGGGTATTGCGTGGTGATGGGGGCGGTGGGGGTGGGGAGTGTGGCGTTGTTTGGAAAACGCCACACGTTGGCTGCGTCGGATTAAGTCAAGAAGTGCCAAAGCACCAGCGTCCCCACCAGACCGACGACTGAGACAATCGTCTGCAACACCGACCACACCCAGATCGTCTGCTTCAACTGCAAGCCAAAGTACTCACGCACCATCCAGAACCCGGCGTCGTTGACGTGGCAGAAGAACACCGAGCCGGCGCCGATTGCCAGCGCGACCAACGAGCTTTGCGTCACCGCCAGCCCGGCCATCATCGGCGCGAGAATGCCCGCCGTCGTGGTGGTGGCGACTGTCGCCGAACCCGTTGCCTGGCGCAACGCAACTGCGATCAGCCACGCCAGTAGCAGGTAGGGCATGTGCGCGCCTTCGGCGACCTTGCTGATGGTCTGGCTCACACCAGCATCCAGCAGGGTTTGCTTGAGGCCACCGCCAGCGCCGATGGTGAGCAGCAAGACGGCGATGGGGGCGAGGGCTTTGCGCAGGGTGTTGCCCACGTCGGCCCTAGGCATGCCAGCGGCCCAGCCCAGGCAGATTACGGCGGCGATCACAGCCAGGCCGAGGGCGATCAGCGGTTCGCCGAGAAACTTCAAGGTCAGGCCGAGGGTGCTTTCCGCCGGCAGCGCGACCTTGGCCAAGGTGCTGCCCAGCATCAGGATCACCGGCAACAGAATGATCAGCAACGACACGCCGAAGCTCGGTTGGCGCGGCGCCTTGGGCGGTGCGCTGAACAGTGCGCCGATGTCCGCCGGTTCATCCACCTGCAGGCGCTTGGACAGCCAGTTGCCGTAGATCGGGCCGGCCAGGATCACCGCTGGCACCGCCAGGCAGAAGCCCAGCAACATGGTCAGGCCGAGGTCGGCGTGTAACGCGCCCACCGCAATCAGCGGCCCCGGATGCGGTGGCATCAGGGCGTGCAGGGTGGTCATGCCGGCCAGCGCCGGGATGGCGATTTTCAGCAGCGGCTGGTTCGACCGCTTGGCCATTACAAAGATGATCGGCACCATCATCACCAGGCCCACTTCGAAGAACAGCGGCAGGCCGATCACCATCGCCACGAGCGCCATCACCCACGGCAATGACTTGCCCTTGCCCAGCCCGAGCAGGGTGGTGGCAATGCGGTCGGCCGCGCCGGATTCGGCCATCAATGCGCCGAGCATCGAGCCCAGGGCAATGATGATCCCGGCCTCACCGAGGATCGCCCCGGCACCTTTGCTGAAGGCCTTGGCGACTTCTTCCGGCGGCAGGCCGGCGCCGACACCGGCGATGAAGGTGCCGATCAGGATCGACAGGAATGGCGGCAACTTGGTCGCGCTGATCAGCACGATGATGCTGGCGATGGCCAGCAGTACACAAAACATAAGGCGAGTGTCGTGAACCATCCACGCGGCAGTCGATAACTCCAAGGCGGGACTCCTTATCGAACAGGTTGGGAGAATTGTTTCTTTTTGTTTCCTGCCCGAAAAGCATACCTGATACCGCGATAGCCAAGTGCTTATGTATCGTTTTGGTGCGATCAGCGACAGGCCGCCGAAATGCCCGCCGCAGAGCCATTGCTGTCGGATTTGTAATCTTTGCTCCACCGCCCTGATAAGTCGTGACCGCTACATTGCCCCGGCTAGTATTTCTTGGGCGTGGAACTCTCGTTATGGCAATTTCCGTTAGAAAACTCTTGGGGGCGGGGGCGTTGTGGCTGGTCGCTAGCGCTGCCCAGGCACAGACCCTCACCCTCAATTCAGCCCTGCAAACCGCCTTCGCCAATAACCCTGACCTAGCGGCCGCACAATGGGAAATCGACATCACCCAGGGCGGCCGCCAGCAGGCCGGTTTGATCCCCAACCCGGTGCTCTCCTGGGATGCCGAAGACACCCGTCGCAACTCTCGCACCACCTCCATCAAGCTCAGCCAGACCCTGGAACTGGGCGGCAAGCGTGGTGCGCGCATTGACGTGGCCAGCCGTGCCCAGGACGCCGCCGCCCTGACCTTGGAACAGCGCCGCAACACACTGCGCGCTGACGTCATCGACAACTACTACGGCGCGTTGCGTGCCCAGGAGCGCCTCGACCTGGCGCAGCGTTCCATGGCTGTGGCCGAGCGCGGCCTGGGCGTTGCCAATGGTCGCGTCGCGGCGGGCAAAGCGTCGCCGGTAGAGGCAACCCGTGCGCAGGTACAGCTATCGGAAATGCGCCTGGAATTGAACCGCGCACAGGTCGGCCTCACCGACGCCTATCGCCGCCTGGCCGCGAGTACTGGCAGTGCCGGCGCGGATTTCCAGGTCGTCGCCACACAGCCCCAATCCACACCGCCCCTGCCGCCGGTTGCGCAGTTGTTGACGCGCCTTGAGCAGACCACGGAACTGCGCCTGGCCGAACTGAACATCCTGCAAAACGAAGCCAGCGTCGGCCTGGAAAAAGCCCAACGCATTCCCGACCTCGATGTGTCCATCGGCAGCCAGTACGACGCTAGCGTGCGCGAGCGCGTGAACCTGGTGGGCGTATCGATGCCGATCCCGCTGTTCAACCGCAATCAGGGCAACGTGCTCGCCGCCACCCGCCGTGCCGATCAGGCCCGCGACCTGCGCAACGCCACCGAACTGCGCCTGCGCACCGAAACCCGCCAGGCGCTGGACCTGTGGCAAACCGCCAATACCGAAGTGCGCGCATTCAACCAGCAGATCCTGCCCGCCGCGCAAAGTGCAGTGGACAGCGCCACCCGTGGTTTCGAGATGGGCAAGTTCAGCTACCTCGACGTGCTCGATGCGCAGCGCACCCTGATCGCTGCGCGCAACCAGTACCTCACCGCCACCGCCCAGGCCACTGACGCCTGGGTGCGTATCGAACGGATCTACGGCGACCTCGCCCGGTTTTGATTGTCTTTGGAGTGTTTTATGAATAACCGACACGGCGTGGCACTTGCCGTCGCCCTGGGCCTGATGCTGTCCGGCCTTGCCAGGGCCGACGAGGAAGAAGGCGCCCTCGAACTCACCGAGCAGCAGATCCAGGCCGCCGGTATTCAACTGGCGCAAGCCCAACCCCGCACGATCAGCACGCTGCTGACATTGCCGGGCGAAGTGCGTTTCGACGAAGACCGCACCTCCCACATCATCCCGCGTGTGGCGGGCGTGGTGGAATCCGTCCAGGCCAACCTTGGCCAGTCGGTGAAGAAGGGCGAGCTATTGGCGGTAATTGCCAGCCAGCAGATCTCCGACCAGCGCAGTGAGCTGGCCGCCAGCGAGCGCCGGGTTGAGTTGGCGCGCACCACCTTCCAGCGCGAACGGCAGTTGTGGCAGGACAAGATCTCCGCCGAACAGGATTACCTGCTGGCGCGCCAGGCTTTGCAGGAAGCCGAGATTGCCCTCGACAACGCTCGCCAAAAGATGACTGCGTTGAGCGGCAGCGCTGTGCTGGTCGGCGGTAATCGCTACGAACTGCGCGCCCCGTTCGCAGGTGTCGTGGTGGAAAAACACCTGGGCGTCGGTGAAGTCGTCAGCGAGACCAGCAACGCTTTCACCCTCTCGGACCTGTCCCAGGTGTGGGTGACCTTCGGTGTGTTTCCCAAGGACTTGAACAAGGTCCGGGTCGGCAAACCGGTCACCGTCAGCTCCAGCGAAATGGGCACCCAAGTGCAGGGCACTGTGGCGTATGTCGGCAACCTGCTCGGTGAACAGACCCGCACGGCCACCGTGCGCATCAGTGTGCCCAACCCCGACGACGCCTGGCGCCCTGGGCTGTTTGTCAGCGTGCAATTGGCGACGGATTCCTACCAGGCCAAGGTCACCGTCCCGCAGGCCGCGATCCAGACCGTCGAGGACAAACCCTCGGTGTTCGTCCGCACCGCAGAGGGTTTTATCACCCGCCACCTGGAGCTCGGCGCCAGCGAAAACGGCTACGTCGAAGTGCGCCAGGGCCTCGACGCCGGGGCGCAGGTGGCCACGGTCGGCAGCTTCATCCTCAAGTCCGAACTGGGCAAAGGCTCGGCCGAGCACGCCCATTGATCCTGCGAGTGATTCCCCATGTTTGAGCGCCTTATCCAATTTGCCATCGAGCAGCGCATCATCGTGCTGCTGGCGGTGCTGTTGATGGCCGGTGTCGGCATCGCCAGCTACCAGAAATTGCCCATCGACGCGGTGCCCGACATCACCAACGTGCAGGTGCAGATCAACTCGGCGGCGGCCGGGTACTCGCCGCTGGAAACCGAACAGCGCATCACCTTTCCCATCGAAACCGCCATGGCCGGTTTGCCCGGGTTGCAGCAGACCCGTTCATTGTCGCGCTCCGGGTTGTCCCAAGTGACGGTGATCTTCAAGGACGGCACCGACCTGTTCTTCGCCCGCCAATTGGTCAACGAGCGCCTGCAAGTGGCCCGCGAGCAATTACCCAGCGGCATCGAAACGGCCATGGGGCCGATTTCCACCGGCCTCGGTGAAATTTTCCTATGGACCGTCGAGGCTGAGGACGGCGCACGCAAAGACGATGGCACGCCTTACACGCCCACCGACCTGCGGGTCATCCAGGACTGGATCATCAAGCCACAACTGCGCAACGTGCCGGGTGTGGCCGAGATCAACACCATTGGTGGCTTCGCCAAGGAGTACCAGATTGCCCCCGACCCCAAGCGCCTGGCCGCCTATAACCTGACCCTGAATGACCTGGTCACGGCGCTGGAGCGCAATAACGCTAACGTCGGCGCCGGCTACATCGAGCGCAGCGGCGAGCAACTGCTGATCCGGGCGCCGGGGCAGTTGGCATCTATCGATGATATCGCCAACATTGTCATCACCAGCTCGGACGGCACGCCGATTCGCGTGCGCAATGTGGCCCAGGTCGAGATCGGCCGCGAACTGCGCACCGGCGCCGCCACCGAAAACGGCCGTGAAGTGGTACTGGGCACGGTGTTCATGTTGATCGGCGAAAACAGCCGCAGCGTGTCCCAGGCCGTGGCGAAAAAACTCGAAGAGATCAACCGCTCTCTGCCTAAGGGCGTAGTGGCGGTCACGGTCTACGACCGCACCAACCTGGTCGAAAAAGCCATCGCCACCGTGAAGAAGAATCTCTTCGAAGGTGCGCTGCTGGTGGTGACGGTGCTGTTCCTGTTCCTCGGCAATATCCGCGCTGCGCTGATCACCGCGATGGTGATTCCCCTGGCGATGCTGTTCACTTTTACCGGGATGTTCACCAACAAGGTCAGCGCCAACTTGATGAGCCTCGGCGCGCTGGACTTCGGCATTATCGTCGACGGCGCGGTGGTGATCGTCGAGAACGCCATCCGCCGCCTGGCCCATGCGCAACAGCGGCATGGTCGCCTGCTGACCCGCAGTGAACGCCTGCATGAAGTGTTCGCGGCGGCGAAGGAAGCGCGGCGGGCGCTGATCTTCGGGCAACTGATCATCATGGTGGTGTACCTGCCGATCTTCGCCCTCACCGGGGTGGCCGGGAAGATGTTCCACCCGATGGCGTTTACCGTGGTGATCGCCCTGTTGGGCGCGATGATCCTGTCGGTGACCTTCGTGCCCGCGGCGATTGCGTTGTTCGTCACCGGCAAGGTCAAGGAAGAAGAAAATATCGTGATGCGCAGCGCGCGCCGGGTCTATGCACCGGTGCTGGACTGGGTGATGGCGCACCGATCGCTGGTGTTCAGCCTGGCCGTACTGACCATCGTCGCCTCCGGCGTTGTCGCCAGCCGCATGGGCAGCGAGTTCATCCCCAGCCTCAGTGAAGGCGACTTCGCCCAACAGGCCTTGCGCGTGCCCGGCACCAGCCTGACGCAATCGGTGCAGATGCAGCAGCAGTTGGAAAAAACCTTGATGGCCCAGGTGCCGGAAATCGAGCGCGTATTCGCGCGTACCGGTACGGCGGAAATTGCTTCGGATCCGATGCCACCGAACATTTCTGACAGCTACGTGATGCTTAAACCCAAGGACCAATGGCCGGATCCCAAGAAGTCCCGGGAAACCCTGATCGCCGATATCCAACGTGCCAGTGCGATTGTGCCGGGCAGTGCGTACGAGTTGTCGCAGCCGATCCAACTGCGCTTCAACGAACTGATTTCCGGCGTGCGCAGTGATGTGGCGGTGAAGGTGTTCGGCGATGACATGGACGTACTCAACGCCACCGCCGGAGAAATCGCCGAGGCCCTGAAGAAACTTGATGGTGCTTCGGAAGTGAAGGTTGAGCAGACCTCCGGCCTGCCGGTGCTGACCATCAATATCGACCGCGACAAGGCTGCGCGCTTTGGCCTGAATGTGGGCGATGTGCAGGACACCATTGCCGTCGCCGTGGGTGGGCGCCAGGCCGGTACGTTGTACGAAGGCGACCGGCGTTTTGACATGGTCGTGCGTTTGTCCGACGCGCTGCGCACTGATATCGACGGGCTGTCACGCCTGTTGATTCCGGTGCCCGGTAATGCGTCTGGCCAGTTGGGTTTTATCGCCTTGTCCCAGGTCGCCAGCCTGGACCTGGTGCTCGGCCCGAACCAGATCAGTCGCGAGAATGGCAAGCGCCTGGTGATCGTCAGCGCCAACGTGCGGGGGCGGGATATCGGCTCGTTTGTCGAGGAGGCCGAGGCCGCGCTGATCGCCCAGGTGAAAGTGCCGGCGGGCTACTGGACCACCTGGGGCGGCCAGTTCGAACAGCTGAAGGAAGCCTCCGAGCGCCTGCGCATCGTGGTGCCGGTGGCGTTGCTGCTGGTGTTCGGCCTGTTGTTCATGATGTTCAACAATCTGAAGGACGGCCTGCTGGTGTTCACCGGGATTCCGTTCGCCTTGACCGGTGGGATCATGGCGCTGTGGCTGCGGGATATTCCGCTGTCGATCTCGGCGGGCGTGGGCTTTATCGCCTTGTCCGGCGTGGCGGTGCTGAACGGCCTGGTGATGATCGCCTTTATCCGCAACCTGCGTGAGGAAGGGCGCTCATTGTCGATGGCGATCAACGAAGGCGCGCTAACCCGACTGCGCCCGGTGTTGATGACGGCGTTGGTGGCGTCCCTCGGGTTTATCCCCATGGCGCTTGCCACCGGCACCGGCGCCGAAGTGCAGCGGCCCTTGGCGACGGTGGTGATCGGCGGGATCATTTCCTCAACATTGCTGACCCTGCTGGTGCTGCCGGCCCTGTATCAGTGGGCGCATCGCAAGGAAGAGGAAACACCAGGCTGAACCGTGTGAACCGGCCCGGCTGGCTGCTGACCTCGGCGTGCCCCTGATGCAGGTGCATGATCGACTGCACAATCGCCAGGCCGAGGCCGGTGCCGCCTTCGGCGCGGGTACGGCTGCTGTCGGCGCGGTAGAAACGTTCGAACAGGTGGGGCAAGTGATGGGCCTCGATACCGCGCCCTGGGTTGCCGACCGACAGCGACACGTTCTGGTCGTAGCTTTCTACCAGCAGCAACACGCTGGAGTCGCAGGGGGTGTGGCGAATGGCATTGGACAGCAGGTTTGAAATGGCGCGCTGGATCATCAAGCGGTCCCCGGTCACCCAGGCATCACCGCGCAGGCTCAGGGTCACGTGCTTGTCTTCGGCGCTGAGGGCGAACAGTTCCATCACCCGTTGCGCTTCCTCGGCCAACGACACCGGGGCAAATTCGGCCCGTGCCGCCGGGTGACTGACCTGGGCCAGGAACAACATGTCGGACACGATCCGCGACAGACGCTCCATTTCTTCGGTGCAGGATTCCAGGCTGGCCTTGTACTCCGCCGAGGGCCGCTCGCGGGACAGGGTCACCTGGGCCTTGCCCATCAGGTTGGTCAGCGGGGCGCGCAGTTCGTGGGCCAGATCGTCGGAGAACTGCGACAGCTGCTGCACCCCGGCGTCCAGGCGATGCAGCATGAAATTGATGCCCTGGGCCAGTTCGCCGAGTTCCTTGGGCAGGTTGTCCAGGGCCAGGCGATGGGTCAGGTCCTGGGTGCTGACCTTGGCCGCCACCCGGCTGAACTGCTGCAAGGGCGCCAGCCCGCGTTGCACCAGCCACCAGGCGCCCATGCCGATCAGGATCAGCAGCATCGGCAGGGCGATCACCGTGGAGCGCAGGTAGGCACTGAGCAGCGCTTCATCGTCGGAACGGTCCAGCGACAGCAGCACGCGCACGTATTCGCCCCCTTGCAGGGGCATCAGGCGCGTAGCGCTGAGAATACGATTGCCCTGGCCATCGACCCAGTTCAGATAGGCCAGGTTTTTGCCGGTGGGCACATCGAGTAACAGCGGTTGCTGGGGCTTGGCGCCGACGCTGAGGAGTACCGGTGCATCGGGCCGTGCGCCGATGATGGTCAGGTAGATGTTGTCGTGGCCCATCACCAGGTCCAGCAGTGAATGGGGGCGGTTGGTGATGCGGTGTTCATCGAGGCCCTGGCCGAGGGTATGGGCCAGTTGCTCCATTTTGTTTTCCAGGCCCTTGCGTGCGAGCTTGTCCAACTCGTGGGTCAGGGCCAGGTACGCCAGGGTTGCCAGCAGCACTACCAACCCGGCGCCCATCAGGCTGACGGTCAACCCCAGGCGCATCGACAGGCTGCTGGTCTTCATGGTCGCGCCTCCAGCACGTAACCCACGCCGCGAATGGTGTGGATCAACTTCACCTCGCTCTGGTCATCGACCTTGGCCCGCAGGCGGCTGATGGAGACTTCCACCACATTGGTGTCGCAGTCGAAGTTCATGTCCCACACCAGCGATATGATCTGTGTGCGGGTCATCACCTCGCCGTTCTGGCGCATCAGCACGTGCAACAGGGCGAACTCCTTGGTGGTCAGGTCGATCCGGCGGTTGCCGCGGTAGGCGCGATGCCGGCGCGGGTCCAGTTCCAGGTCCGAGACGCGCAGCACGTCCGGCACCGGGATGTGCTCGCTGCGCCGCAGCAAGGTGCGCACGCGGGCGAGCAGTTCGGGAAACTCGAAGGGTTTGACGAGGTAATCATCGGCGCCCATGTCCAGACCCTTGATCTTGTCGGCCAGCCGGCCGCGCGCGGTCAGCATCATCACGCGCTGGTTGCCGTCGCGGCGCAGTTGCTCCAGCACTTCCCAACCGTCGGTGTTGGGCAGGTTCACATCAAGGATCACCAATTCGTAGCTGTGCTGCCGGGCCAGGTGCAGGCCATCGATGCCGCTGGCGGCGCAGTCGACGACATAACCGCTTTCGGTCAGGCCTTGCTGCAGGTAGTCGGCGGTTTTTTGCTCGTCCTCAACCACAAGGATACGCATGGGGAGTTACCTTCATAGAAAACGAAAAGGGGCATGGCCTCATGGCGAGGCGGGGGAGGCTGTAGGAAAACTCTGAACCGTGAAGTAGCTTTAGGGTCAAGCCATGTCAGGCAGGTGCGACGATTCGTCACTGCGCCTGCACACAAAAAAAACGCCCCGAGCGGGGCGCAAAAATTCATCTCTGTTCCAAAGGAGCTACACAAAAGCCGCAGAGATGAGATGTGTTCGGTGTGCAGTGTAGAAAGTGCAACTTAACAAGAGAGTGAGACGAATATTACAGTTCTGACAGACTTCAACCTGTGAAGAGATGTAGCGCATCGGCAAGTGAATGTAATTGGCCTCCCTTAAAGCACTGCAATTGGATACTCGATAATCAGCCTAACTTCTTCCAAGTCCGACTCGAATGCACTTGAGCGCACGGTTGCCTGGCGCAGTCGCAGTGATAAGTCTTTCAAGTTTCCACTTTGCACCACGTATTTGGCCTCGATATCCCGCTCCCAGCGGCGTTGATCGGTCAGTGGGGTGCCAGCTGCATCGCGACGCATGTACACCGCGTTGGCGTTGCTGTAGTCGGCGCCGGTGCCTTTGCCGTAGCGAGTCATGAACGACAGGCCGGGGATGCCGAATGCCTGCATGTCCAGGTCGTAGCGCACCATCCACGAGCGCTCCTTGGGTGAGTTGAAGTCGCTGTACTGGATCGAGTTGTTGAGGAAGATCGAGTCTGACTGGCGCAGGTAGTCGAAGTCGTCATCGCCGTTGTTGCGCTGGTGGGAAAGGGCCAGGCTGTGGGCGCCGACCTTCACCCCGAGCCTGGCGCTCCAGATGTTGTTATCGAATTCACCGAGTTTTTTCCGGCCTTCGTCCACCGCCTTGTAATAGTTGACGTCGCCGAACAGCGAGACTTCTTCAGCCAGCGGATAGCTGGCGGCGCTGCCGAGGTAGTACTGGTCCCAGGCGTCTTTCAAGCGGCTGCTGTAGAGACTCACGCTGAGGTGTTGGTTGACGGTGTAATCACCGCCGAAATAGCCGATCCAGGGTGAGTCGACGGGCCCGGCGTAGAAGGTCGCGAAGCCTTTGTCCATGCCACTTTCGCTCGGCTGGCTCATGCCGCTCAAGCGCCCGCCTTGCAGGGTCAGGCCCTCGAGGCTGGTGTTTTGTGCGGTCACGCCACGAAAGCTTTCCGGCAACACGCGTGAATCGCCGTAGGCCACGACCGGCGTCAGCGGGAATACGTCGCCGGCCTTGATGACGGTATCCAGCACGCGCAGTTTCGCGGCACCGCCGACTTTACTGTAGGTGTCCTCGGGGTGATTTTCGCTGTCTACCGGCAGCACGCCGAACGAACCTTTGCCGCCGCTGCGGCCGGTGCCCGAGTCCAGCTTTATGCCGACCATGGCGAACGCATCCACGCCAAAGCCCACGGTGCCCTGGGTAAAGCCTGATTCGAAGCGGCCGATCAAGCCCTGCGCCCAGGCCTCTGAATAGCCATTGCCGGTGGGGCTGGACTGGCCTTTGCGATCATCGCGGTTGAAGTAGAAATTACGCGCCAGCACATTGAAGCGGCTGCCTTCGATAAAGCCCTCGGGCGGGTCCTCCACGGCCACGGCAGCCAGCGGGAAAGCGGCGCACAGTGAAAGGGGAAGGCTGTAATGACGGATACGCATGGTTCGCTCCTGGGTGTTGGCAGTTTCAGCTTCTTATGAGAGTGGGCGTTCTTATTGATTTGGCCCGGGCTGATAGTTGCAAACCACAGATAACGAAGAAGTGGCGCGAAGATTACAATTCTGGAAGCTCACACTTATCTAACAAATAAGTAATGTTCTGGTGAAGATGACGTCAGGGTCAGTTGGTTAGTCTGGGCACTGAATTTTTCAGTCGAGGAACTAATCATGAAACTTTATAAATTCGCGCTGGGTGTTTTAACTGCAATCTTGTCGTTCGGTGCGTTGGCTGAAGGTGGGGGGGATCGTACGTTCGCACTGATGATGGAGCGTAATGAAAAAGCCATGGCCGACTACGCCGCCAAAAAGGGCAAGCCGGCGCCCGAGGTGCAGGCCTATCGCTATGGCATGAAGCTGGACATTGCCAAGGTGGTTAATGTCACGCCGCCGATCCGCTCGTGCAACCCGGTGCCGTCGCGCATGACCTATGAAGACTCCAGCGGCAAGCTCAATACCCTTGAGTATCAAGTGATGGGTGTGTGCCGAAATAACGGTGGCTGATGGATCCAAAAAAATAGTTTGGCCAGGGCCTGAAGCCCGCTTAAGAAAATGCCGGCAGCGCCGATGCAGGTCAGATTCCTCTCCCTCATTTGACCATCGGTGCCCCATGTTCAACACCCGTTTGAAGCAGGAGCTGTCGGCTCTTCGCGAAGAATTATCCAGCTTGAATCAGGTCAAGGAGAGCCTGGAAAGTGAAATGCTGTGCCTGACGCTGGACGCCGAAGGCCGGGTGGAGTGGGCCAACGCCAACTTCCTGCAGGAATTGGCCTACCAGAATGGCCAACTGCTGGGGCGCGCGATCGAAGACCTGGAGCCGGCCCACGTGCGCAGGGATGAGTTCCAGCAACGCTTCAAGAATGCCCTGGTGCGCGGTGAACATTTCGCCGGCACCGTGCGCCTGATGCGGGGCAATGGCCAGGAAGCCTGGCTGCGCTCGATTGTGCAGCCGGTGCGCAGCTCCGATGGGCGCATCAAGCATTTTTCAATCTATTCCAGCGACCTCACCCGCACCATCGAGGCCTCCCGCGAGCATGAAAACCTCATGAACGCGCTGGTGCGCTCTACCGCCGTGATCGAGTTCGACCTCGGCGGGCACGTGCTGACCGCCAATGACCGTTTCCTCGGGGGCATGGGTTACAGCCTGGCGCAGATCCAGGGCAAGCATCACCGGATATTCTGCGAGCCGGAGGAATACAACAGCACCGAGTACCAGGACTTCTGGAAGCGCTTGAACGCCGGTGAGTTCGTTGCGGCCCGCTTCAAACGGGTCGACAGCCATGGTCGTGTGGTGTGGCTGGAAGCGACCTATAACCCGGTGCTGGACGCCAATGACCGGTTGTACAAAGTAGTCAAGTTCGCCACGGTCATCACCGATCAGGTCAACCAGGAGCAGGCGGTCGCGGAAGCGGCGAACATTGCCTACAGCACCTCGCTGCAAACCGACAACAGCGCCCAGCGCGGCACCACAGTGGTGACCCAGGCGGTGGATGTGATGCGCGACCTGGCCAAGCACATGCAGCAAGCCGGTGACGGCATCGAGGCGCTGAACGCCCAGTCCCAGGTGATCGGTACCATCGTCAAGACCATCAGCGGGATTGCCGAACAGACCAACCTGCTGGCGCTCAACGCCGCCATCGAAGCCGCGCGTGCCGGTGAACAGGGCCGTGGTTTTGCGGTGGTCGCCGATGAAGTACGGCAGTTGGCCTCGCGCACTAGCAAGGCCACCGAGGAGATTGTCGGCGTGGTGCGTCAGAACCAGGACATGGCCCGCGATGCGGTTGCCCTGATGACCGACGGTCGTTTGCAGGCCGAACAAGGCCTGGCGCTGGCTGCCGAAGCGGGCACGGTGATCGTGGAAATCCAGGACGGTGCGCAGAAGGTGGTCAGCGCGGTGGGGCAGTTCGCCAACCAACTGTCGAGTTGAGCGTAGGGCTTCAGGTATCGTAGGGGCTTTCTGGTATGAAGAGTCGACTGTCCATGAGCCCTACCCACCGTCGCCCCGTCCCTCTGTCCAAGGCCTACCGCTTGCTCAACCATGGCCCTACGGTGCTGGTGAGCGCTGCCCACAACGGCCAGCGCAATATCATGGCAGCGGCCTGGGCCATGCCGCTGGATTTCGAACCGCCGAAAGTGGCGGTGGTGCTGGACAAGGCCACCTGGACCCGCCAACTGCTGGAAGGCGCCGGCACGTTTGTGCTGCAGGTGCCTTGCGTGGCGCAGGCCGATCTGGTGCAAACCGTCGGTAACGTCACCGGTGCCGACACCGACAAGTTTGCCGCTTACGGCCTGCAAACATTCAATGGCGAATACACTCAGGCTCCGCTGCTGGAAGGCTGTGTGGCCTGGCTGGAATGTCGTCTGTTGCCCGAGCCGCATAATCAGCAGACCTACGACCTGTTCCTCGGCGAAGTGGTCGCGGCCTATGCCGACGAGCGTGTATTCAGCGACGGCCGCTGGCACTTCGAAGGGCATGATCAACTGCGCACCTTGCACCATGTGGCGGGCGGGCATTTTCTCAGCATCGGCCAGCCGATTGATGGGCACGCGCTCTAAGCCTTGTCAGCGCCCGAGCATCTTCACCCAGCGCGACGGCGGCATGCCGTAGGTGCTGCGAAATTGCCGGGTCATGTGGCTCTGGTCGGTGAAGCCGGCCATCATTGCCGCGTCCACCAGCGATTGGCCCTGGGCCAGCAGGCTGCGCACCAGGTCCAGGCGGCGCATGGTCAGGTAGCGATAGGGGCTGGTGCCGAACAGCAGGCGAAAATCCCGCGACAAGGCCCAGCGATCGCGACCGGCGTGGTCGGCCATTTCATCCAGGGTGATGCTGCGGCCCAGGGCACTGTGGATAAATTCGCGGGCGCGCTCGGCGGCCACGTAGTCGAAGGTCTTGCGGCTGATGATCCCGCCCGAGACGTTGTTCAGCGCGTGGGCCAGGTCGAACAGGGCGTCCTGTTCCTGCAATGGGTCGATGGGGTTGTCGAGGTTCTGCAGCAACACCTCACTGGCGCGGAACAGCCTGGGATCGGTGGACAGGCCGCCCGCGATAAACGGCAACGGCTTGCCGCCGAGGATCTGCTGGATCAGCGAGGGCTCGACGTAAATCATCCGGTATTTGAAGCCCTCTTCGCTGCCGGCGTGGCCGTCGTGGGTTTCATCGGGGTGAAGCACCATGGTGGTGCCGGGCACACTGTGGATCATGTCGCCGCGATAGTGAAAGCTCTGCACGCCTGTCAACGTACGCCCGATGGCGTAAGTGTCGTGGCGATGCGGGTCGAAGGCGAAGCCGGCAAAGTATGCCTCGATGCGATCCAGGCCACTGGCATGGGGCGCGCGGTGCAGCCAGTCGAGGGTGGCGGTGGGTTTGCCCATGGTGAGGGGTCACAAAAAAGAGAGGGAAATACGTTAACCCAGTCTGCATCCCTTGTCTGCCGGGGTCTTGTACGATTGTGCGAGTGGAGTAGGCAACGCTCGACTGTATTATTTTTGTATTGTTTTATGAGTAATTATTATTTTTTTACGATAATTTTTTCGCTATCTTGCCTCGACATTCCTTTCGAGAGGCATTTTATGAACACCCACCGTCTTGCCCAACTCAGCCAGCGTATGTCGACGATCACACTCCTGTTGATCATCACCATGCTCGTGCTCAATGCTGCTGTCTGGCTGTTTCCGGTATTGAGTTCCTCTGCTGATGGACTCGGGTTTGGCTTCGCTCTGAGCGATCGTCAGATTCAAGGGCGCGTCGAGCGGGTGGCCTTGTTCCCCTTGTGGCAGGTTCTGGGCGCCATCGTACTGTCCAGCGTCCCCCTGATGGCACTGGCGTGTGGCTTGAATCACCTGCGCAAGCTGTTTCAGAACTATGCGCGCGGCGAGTATTTCTCCAGTTCGGCAGCGTTGCATTTGGGCAAGGTCGGCAAAGCGGTGGCAATTTGGGTCTTGCTGGATTTTTTATGTGAACCGCTGCTGAGTGTCTGGGTGACGATGAACGAGCCAGTCGGCCAGCGAATGATCAGCCTGAGTGTGACGGCCCCCAGCTTTGTGGCATTGTTCCTGGCAGCCTGTATCGCGGTCATTGCGCGTATCCTGTGGCAGGCCAATGAAGTGGATTCTGAAAACCGCACGTTTGTATGAGATTCAAATGCCCATCGTGATTGAGCTGGACGTTATGCTTGCCCGACGCAAGGTCAAATCCAAGGACCTGGCGGCGGCTATCGGAATTACCGAACAGAACCTGTCATTGCTTAAACAAGGCAAGGTCAAGGGCGTAAGGCTGGGGACTCTGGATGCTATCTGCGCCTACCTGGATTGCCAACCGGGTGACTTGCTTGTGCATATTCCCGCGCCTGCTGACGACCAGTAGCCGCTTATCAACATCGCAAGAGGGACCGTCCGATGCTGTTCTCCAACCTGCCGTACGCCGCGCCGTTACTGTCATTGGCGTTGCTCTGGACCGTTGCGGTAGTGACGCCCGGCCCCAACTTTTTCAACACGGCGCAACTGGCCGCCAGTTGTTCGCGCCGCCATGGTGTGGTGGCATCAGCCGGAGTGGCCACGGGTACGATCATGTGGGGCCTGGCGGGTGGCCTGGGCATCAAGTCGCTGTTTACGGCGGCACCGATGCTGTACCTGGCGTTCAAGATCATCGGCGGCTGCTACCTGATCTACCTCGGGTTGAAACTGTTCAAGCGCTCTTCACCGAGCATGAGCCAGAACGTGCTGCCGGACGAAGCCCGGCGTTCGCTGTTTTCCGCGTGGCGCCTGGGGTTGCTGGGTAATTTGTCCAACCCCAAGGCCGCCTTGTTTGTTGCCACCATCTTCGCGTCAACCATGCCGCCCTCGCCGTCACCGATGTTGCTGACCCTGGCGGTGATCACCATGGCCACCTTGTCGTTCAGTTGGTATTCCAGCGTCGCCCTGGTGTTTTCCAGCGAACGCATGGCCACGCTCTACAGCCGATCGCGCAAGTGGCTCGACCGCTTTGCCGGCGGTTGCTACGTGTTGTTCGGTGCACATCTGGTAGCGAATCGCTGACGGCCCGTGGTAAGAAGCCTTACGTTCAACAGTGAGGTCGGGTCATGGGCAAGGTGCGGGTAGGTATTATTTTTGGTGGCCGTTCGGCAGAGCACGAAGTGTCGTTGCAGTCGGCGCGCAATATCGTCGATGCGCTCGACCGCTCGCGCTTCGAGCCGGTGTTGATCGGTATCGACAAGGCCGGCCATTGGCACCTCAACGACACCTCGAACTTCCTGCTCAACCAGGAAAACCCGGCCTTGATCGCCCTCAACCAGTCCAACCGTGAGCTGGCGGTGGTGCCCGGCAAGGCCAGCCAGCAGCTGGTGGAGACTTCCGGCGGCGGTCTGTTGGAACATGTCGATGTGATCTTCCCCATTGTCCACGGCACCCTCGGCGAAGACGGCTGCCTGCAAGGCCTGTTACGCATGGCCGACCTGCCTTTTGTGGGTTCCGACGTGCTCGGCTCGGCGGTGTGCATGGACAAGGACATCAGCAAGCGCCTGCTGCGCGATGCCGGGATTGCCGTCACGCCATTCATCACCCATACCCGCAGCAATGCGGCGCGTACTTCGTTTGAGGCTGCGGTGAACAAGCTCGGCCTGCCGATGTTCGTCAAACCTGCCAACCAGGGTTCCTCGGTAGGCGTGAGCAAAGTCGGCGACGAAGCCGAGTACCAGGCGGCCGTTGAACTGGCGCTGGGCTTTGATGAAAAAGTTCTGGTCGAATCGGCGGTAAAAGGCCGCGAAATCGAATGCGCCGTGCTGGGCAATGAACACCCCATCGCCAGTGGTTGCGGCGAGATTGTGGTGAGCAGCGGTTTCTATTCCTACGACAGCAAGTACATCGACGACCAGGCCGCCCAGGTGGTGGTGCCGGCCGATATCAGCCATGAAGCCAGCGAGCGTATTCGTCGGTTGGCCATCGAGGCCTTTGAGGTGCTGGGCTGTTCCGGCCTGGCACGGGTCGATGTGTTCCTGACCGACGATGGCGAGGTGTTGATCAACGAAATCAACTCACTGCCCGGTTTTACTCGCATCAGCATGTACCCCAAGCTGTGGCAGGCGGCGGGCATGAGCTACAGCGAACTGGTGAGCCGGCTGATCGAGCTGGCGCTGGAGCGGCATGCGGGGCGCAAGGGGTTGAAGATCAGTCGGTGATGCGAGCAATCCACGAATAAATCAGTGTCTTTACTTCCTCCGGGTGATGCGTCCTGCGGCGGTAGCTGGCAAAGGTGGGGGAGGTGCAGTAAGTGCACACCTCACTCACCTCGATTTGTTCACGCCGGATGCCGGCCGCTTGCAGCAACATCACGCCATACCCGCTCAAGTCAAACCACGCGCTTGCTGCTTGCCTGGCGTGGGGCGGTGCAATTTGCGGGGGCAATAACGGTGCGGGTTGCGCTGTGCTCCACGGCGCCCGCCCGGTTGACCACAGGTGCCCCTGGTCAGCCTGGAACTGCGCAACAAAGCCCTCGCTCACCTCATAGCAGCACGGTTTGATCGACGGTCCGATCGCCACGCGCAACTGGTCGACTGCAATTCCTTCGTCGGTAAAACGCTTGATTGCATTGGCGATGATCCCGCTTTGCAGCCCCTTCCATCCACCATGCACCGCAGCGACCTTTTCGCCGTTTTGCGCGGCAATGAGAAGGGGCAGGCAGTCAGCGGTGATCACCGCGATGGGCTGATGCTCACCTGTGCACACCCCGTCCGCCTCAACGGTATTGGGTACCTGGTCGGCTTGCCACTCGATCACCGAGGCGCTATGCACCTGCTTGCAGATAAACACCTCTGCCGGGCGCAGCGGATCGTTGATCGAACAAAAACCATGATCGACGCCAGGAATGGCGCCGAGATTATCGGCCTGATGCACGCGTGTTTTCTCCGTTGATTGAAGTGTTCAGTCGCCGACCGCTTCGCCTTCGCGCCGCGGGTCGGCGCCGCCGCTGAGCGACACCTTGCCCTGGGCATCCCGCGTGCGAACGATGGCCTGGATGCCGCTGGTCATATCGATCTCGCTCAGCGCATGGCCCTTGTCCTTGAGGGCCTGTTTCAGTGCAGGGCTGAACAGGCCGCTTTCCAGCTCGGTCGCGCCGTTACGGCTGCCGAAATTCGGCAGGCTGATGGCCGCTTGCGGGTCAAGTTTCCAGTCGAGCATCGCCACCAGGGACTTGCTCACGTACTCGATGATTTGCGAGCCGCCGGGCGAGCCGAGCGTGGCCAGCAGCTCGCCGCTCTTGCGGTCGAACACCAGGGTCGGCGCCATGGCCGAACGTGGGCGCTTGCCAGGCTCGACGCGGTTGGCCACCGGCTGGCCGTCCTTCTCGGGGATAAACGAGAAGTCGGTCATCTGGTTGTTGAGCAAGAAACCCTGGACCATCAGATGGGAGCCAAACGCCGCTTCCACCGTGGTGGTCATCGACACGGCACCACCCTGGTCATCCACCGCCACCACTTGTGAGGTGGAGATGCGCAGCGGCGAGCGATCCGGCGCATAAGCCACCTGGATACCCGCCGGTACGCCCGGTTTGGCGATACCCATGCTGCGCTCGCCGATCAAGGCGGCGCGCCTGGCCAGGTAGTCCGGTGCGACGAGGCCCGCGACCGGCACGGGGACGAAGTCTGCATCAGCGACGTAGAGACCGCGATCAGCAAAGGCCAGGCGACCGGCTTCGGCCAGCAGGTGCACGGCGTCGGGCGTTGGTTCAAGGCCGGCAGGCGCGGCGCTTTTTACCGGTGGCATCGCTGCGATGTCGTGGGCTTGCAGCGCCTGCAAGGTGCCCAGGATCTGCGCGATAGCGATCCCGCCCGATGATGGCGGTGGCATGCCGCAGACTTTCCACTGCTTGTAATCGGTGCACAGTGGGGTGCGCTCCTTGGCCGTATAGCCTTTGAGGTCTGCCTGGGACAGGCTGCCCGCGTTGCGATGGCCTTGCACCTTGCGTGCGATCTCATCGGCAATCGGCCCTTGGTACAGCGCGTCCGGGCCTTCCTTGGCGATGCGTTTGAACACATTGGCCAGCGCCGGGTTTTTCAACACGGTGCCGGTGGCTTTCGGTGTGCCATCGGCATTCAGGAAATACGCCGCCATATCCGGTGACTGCGGGATGTTACGGTCAGCCGCGATCAGGCTGTGCAGGCGCGGAGACATGGCAAAGCCCTGCTCCGCCAGGCGGATCGCCGGCTCGAACAGCGTGGCCCATTGCAACCGGCCGGTCTTCTTGTGCGCCATTTCGAGCGCGCGCAGTACTCCAGGCGTACCGACTGAGCGTCCACCAATTTGCGCTTCTGGAAACGCCATCGGCGTGCCGTCGCCTCTGAGGAACAAACGCTCGGTGGCCCCGGCCGGCGCGGTTTCACGGCCGTCATAGGCGTGTACGTTTTTCCCGTCCCATAGCATGATGAACGCGCCGCCGCCGATGCCGGAAGACTGCGGTTCCACCAGCGTCAACACCGCCTGCATCGCAATTGCCGCATCGATCGCCGTACCACCCATGCGCAACATTTCGCGCCCGGCCTCCGCCGCCAGCGGGTTGGCGGCCGCGGCCATATGGCGCTCGGCGTGTTGGGTGGTGAGGTCGGTGCGATAGCCGGAACCCAGCTCCGGTGCTGGTGGCTGTTCGTTGATCGGGGTATGACAGGCAGCCAGGGTCAGGGCTGCGGCAATCATCGACAGTTGACGGCGGGAAATCGAAAACACGCGCTGAACTCCGTTCATTTTGAGAATGATCTGTTGTCCTTGGGGTAGTGCGTTTTACAGGTAAATCGTGCCTTGCAGGTAGAGCACCGCGTGGCCGGAAATGATCACGCGATCACCCTTGAGCTCGCAGCGCAGTTGGCCACGGCGCTTGCCGCCCTGTTCGGCGGTCAACCGGTTCTTGCCCAGGCGCTCAGCCCAGAATGGCGCCAATGAAGTGTGGGCCGAACCGGTCACCGGGTCCTCATTCACGCCCACATTCGGCCCGAACCAGCGGGAGACAAAATCAAACCGTGCGCTCTTGGCTGTCACGGCGATGCCGCGTTTGGGCAGGCCCTTGAGGCGGGCGAAATCCGGGGTCAGTGCGGCGACTTGCGCTTCGTCTTCCAGCAGTACGATGTAGTCATCAGTGCTGAACACGTCGGCCTGTTCAATGCCGAGCGCGCTCAACATGCCATCGGGCGATTCGCAGGGTTGTGGTTGCTTGGCGGGGAAGTCCATCGCCAGTTCATCACCATTGCGCGTCACCCGCAGTTCGCCGCTGCGTGTGGCGAAGCGCAATACCTCTGGCGCGTCCGTCAGTTGGTGAATCAACACCCACGCCGCCGCAAGCGTGGCATGGCCGCACAGGTCCACTTCGACTTCGGGGGTAAACCAGCGCAATTCATAGAGTTCACCGCGAGGTACAAAATAGGCGGTTTCAGAGAGGTTGTTTTCGGCGGCGATGGCTTGCAGTTGCTCATCGCTCAGCCACTCGGTAAGCGGGCAGACCGCCGCCGGGTTGCCGCCGAAGGGGAACTGGCTGAAAGCGTCGACTTGGTAGATGTCCAGTTTCACCGTGGAGCACTCCGTGCATAGAAGGGAGGCTGGACACTAACAGTGGGTCAAGGGAGCGTCAAAATACAGATGGCGCCTTTTTTTGCGCGCAAGTGCACCGCTCGTAACCGCAATCCATCGTCCCGGCACTTTTCTCCAGGCATAAAAAAACGGCCTACCTTTCGGTAAGCCGTTTTTAGTACTTGGTGGCTACACAGGGACTTGAACCCCGGACCCCAGCATTATGAATGCTATGCTCTAACCAACTGAGCTATGTAGCCAAGTGGCGCGCATTATTCGCGTAGAACGGCAATGCGTCAAGTATTTATTTTGAGTTTTTATCTACGCTTTCAACTGTTTAAGCGAAATTACCGGATCGGGCGACGAGTGGTTCGCTATTCACCCGTCTGCACAGCAAGAAAAGCCTGATCGCGTTGGGCAGATATCCCTGCCGCCCAACGAGGGGGGCTGATATTAAGGGAACTTCGCGTTGTGAGTGGCGCGTTTAAGCTGTTCACGCGCCCGGGAGAGGCGCGAGCGAACCGTGCCGATCGGAATGTCCAGTGCGTCGGCGGTGTCCTGATAGCTGCCGTCGGTTTCCAGTGAGGCGTACAGCGTCTTGCGCATCTCTATCGGCAGGTGGTCGATGGCGCTCAAGGTTTTCTCCAGGCGCCGATTGATTTCAAATTCCCAGTCCAAGTTATGGTTCTCTTCCTGTCCATGCCACAGCGATTCGTCGAATTCGCAATGCACGGGCTTGGCGTACAGCCGCCTGAAGTGGTTGCGTATGAGGTTTTGCGCGATACCGCACATCCAAGTGCTGAGCGTGGCATTCCCGCTGAAACGCTCACGGTTGCGCCAGGCTTCCAGGTACGTCAATTGCAGCAGGTCGTCTGCATCTTCGGGGTTGAGTACGCGCTTGTGGATGAATCTGCGAAGTTTTTTTTGCTGGTCATCTGTCAGGTGAAGCATGAATTGAGGCGAGCTGCCAACCAGGTGCGCTAAAGCTTCAATAGGGATATTCATGGATTTTTCCTTGGAGTAGACACAGTCGAAAGGTGTCGACGAGAACCCCGTTTGCACTGGCTGTGCCAAGCGGAAAAATTTCTTAATTTATTGATTTATATAAATAAAAATCTTGTATTAGTGCGATTTTGTGCAAGTGTTTGCAGAGGGCGTTGCAGGCGCATGCAAGTTTTTTCAAATGTGCAGTGGGCCGCTAGCTGATGGAACCGCTTGGGTTGGTCTTGCCACACAGGTAGACACTCTTCCTGTTCAGGTCCGGCCATGATTGAATTCCATTCCGAACTGCCAAAAATCCACAATGTGGATCAACCAGCTGTCAATCAGACTTCCACACCTGCTGCCACCACAGGCCCGGTTACCGATAACCTGGCTCTGCTGTTCAACGAGGAAGTGGTCGCCAACAGCCGGGCGCTGAATCAACGGCAGCTCATCCTGCCCTTGGCATCAGTTCAGATGCTCAGGCAGATTTATAACCAATTGGGTCATCCCGCCAAGAAGACCTTGGCAATGGCCAAATTGCAGCTCAAGCAGCTACTGCAAGTACGTGGTGATGTTGGGGAGTTGCTTGGGGTTTGCGGAGGCGACCCCACGCTCACGTGTGTTGCGCTCAAGAATTTGGAGGCCCAGGGGGGCACTGAAGCAGACTTGGCGCGCGATGCACGCATCAAGCTGGAGGTTAGTTTCGCAGGACAGATCCAGGCCGGTCTGAATACTGCGGCTGCACTTGAGGAGGGGTGTCCCGACCTGCAAGAACGCCTGGCGGTGCGAATGCTCTATTACCAGAGTGTGGTTTCGCACCAATCCCTGGCGACGATGTTGCAGACGCTGTTGGATGTATACGGTGTGGAACGGTTTCCAGAAGGACTCAAGGTCATGCAAAGAGCCTTGGCGGACGATATCGCCGCCAAGGTGTCTTCATCGCCCAATGCGTCCCTGCGTACCTTGCTCCTGGGCCTGCAAAGCTGTGGGCAACTGAGCGGGGTGTTGGCGGCGTGTCAAGGACTGCGCCAACGACTGGCTGTCGATCATGATGCGGTAGTCCTGCTGCAACGACTTCTGGGGTTCACTGGCGGAGGTGTTGGCGCTGCGGAAATCCTGAGATTTGTAGATGATTTGCAGGGTGGTTCAACTGCGAAGCAATTGCTGGTCCTCAATGCACTTTTGCCAGTGGTCGAGCAATTGCCATTGGCTTTATGGCCCGATAGTACAGTACGTAATGAAACCCTGAATTGCTTCCGGGTAGTGATCGGGGAGCTGGACCGGATTGCACGTAGCCATGCACGTTTTCCACGTGAGCTGGAGGCCCGGGCGTGACGATGCTGTCGGTCATCAACCGCTTTCTGCTCAAGGCGGCGCAGCGCGCCGAAGTGCTGGGCGCAGTGGTGGTGATGGCCATCGTGTTCATTTTCATCGTGCCGCTGCCCACCTGGCTGGTGGACATTCTGATTGCGCTCAACATCTGTATTTCGTGCCTGTTGATCGTGTTGGCGCTTTACCTACCAGGGCCATTGGCGTTCTCATCGTTCCCCTCGATTCTGTTGCTGACCACCATGTTCCGTCTGGCGTTGTCGATTGCAACCACACGTCTGATCCTGCTGGAGCAGGACGCCGGCGATATCGTCGAGGCGTTTGGCAATTTCGTGGTCGGCGGCAACCTGGCGGTCGGGATGGTCATCTTCCTGATCCTGACGCTGGTCAACTTTCTGGTCATCACCAAAGGCTCGGAGCGGGTGGCCGAGGTGGCGGCACGTTTCAGCCTGGATGCCATGCCCGGCAAGCAAATGTCCATCGACAGCGACTTGCGTGCCGGCCTCATTGACGGCATGCAGGCAAGGGACAAGCGAGACCAGTTGTCCCGCGAGAGTCAATTGTTCGGGGCCATGGACGGTGCGATGAAGTTCGTCAAGGGCGATGCTGTCGCCGGCTTGATTATCGTCGTGGTCAACCTGTTGGGCGGCTTCGCCACGGGCATGTTCCAGCATGGCTTGAGTGCTTCCGACTCTATCAGCCTGTACTCGGTGCTGACCATCGGCGACGGCCTGATCGCGCAGATCCCGGCGCTGCTGATTTCTCTCACCGCCGGCATGATCATCACCCGTGTGGCGCCGGATGGGCGCAGGGGCATCACGAATATGGGCGCCGAAATTGCCCGGCAGATGACCAGCGAACCCAAGAGCTGGATGATCGCTTCGGTAGGGATGCTGGCCTTTGCGGCGGTGCCTGGCATGCCTACCGTGGTGTTTATCCTGATAGCGCTGGTCACTGGTAGCCTGGGGTATTTCCTGATGCGCCAGCGCCAACGGCAGGAACAACCCACTGCTGAAGCCGCAGAGGCGGTGCGCCCCGAAGAGAACGGTCGTGAGGACTTGCGTGGGTTTGATCCTTCAAGGCCGTACCTGCTGCAGTTCTCTCCGGTGCTGCGTGGGACGCCCGAGGTGACCGATCTTATTCACGCGATTCGCCAGGCGCGAAATGCGCTGGTCGCCAATATTGGCCTGACATTGCCACCGTTCGAGGTGGAACTCGATGACACGCTGGCCGACGATGAAATGCGTTTTTGTGTGCACGAAGTGCCGATGGTCAAGGCCTCGGTCGTCAGCCTGGTTGCGGTTGAGCGCAAGGCGCTCACGGTCGAACCCGCGCACGCCATACCGGGGCTGGCGGAGCGCGATGAACAGGAGTGGCTCTGGTTGGCGCCGGATGATCCGCTGCTCGATGATCCGCAGTTGGAGCGCTTCACCGCGGCGAGCCTGATCGTCGAGCGCATGAAGCAGGCGATGATGCGAAGCGGGCCGCAGTTCCTGGGGATCCAGGAGAGCAAGTCGATCCTCAGTTGGCTGGAGCACAACCAACCGGAATTGGTCCAGGAACTGCAGCGGATCATGCCGCTGTCGCGGTTTTCGGCGGTGTTGCAACGCCTGGCCAGCGAAGGTGTGCCGTTGCGGGCGGTACGGCTGATTGTCGAATCACTGATCGAGTACGGCCAGCATGAGCGTGAACCGGACGCACTGGCTGACTACGCGCGTATTGCGCTCAAGGCACAGATCTACCATCAGTACCGCGAAGCCGACGGCCTGCAGGCCTGGCTGCTGTCGCCGCAGACCGAAAACATCTTGCGTGATGCATTGCGCCAGACCCAGACCGGCGTGTTCTTCGCCCTCGACGAAGAGCATAGCGCGGCGTTGATCAACCTGCTCAATCAAGCCTTTTGCGCACGCCCGAAATTCAAGAGCGTGATGCTGGTTGCGCAAGATTTGCGCAGCCCTTTGCGCACGTTGTTGGTGGAAGAGTTCAACCATGTGCCGGTGCTGTCTTTCGCTGAGCTGGGCAGTACTTCCAAGGTCAAGGTGTTGGGCCGTTTTGACCTGGGCCAGGATGAGCTGATGCGCGGTGCAGTGGCGTGAGGGCTTGATGATGTTCGAGTTACGCGTGCTTGACGGGCTGCACCAGGGTGCTGCGTTGCCGTTGTTTGGGGAGCAGTGGACCATCGGTGCCCACAGCGATGCAGACCTGGTGCTGAGTGATCCTGGCATTGCCGAGCGGCATGCATGTCTGTGGCTCATCGACGGCGTTTGGTCGGTGCAGGCCGAAGCTGGGTTGTTACGCGGGGCTGACGGTCAGGTGCTGGCTCAGATCGCGCGTCTGGCGCTCAATGGTGTGTTTTCGGTGGGAAACGTACGGCTGTGTGTCAGCCTGGCTGATGAGCCCTGGCCTCAAGCGCCTGCGCCTGCGGCGCCGCCCGTGTTCAATGAGGCGGCACGGACACTTAAGTTGTCGACTATCTCCCACTCCCAGCAGAAGCGCTTGATCAGCCTGGTGCTGGCGATAACGGTCATCTTTATCGTGGTGGGTATGGCGTCTACGGGTGAGCCTGAGGCCAAGGCTTCCTTGATGCCGCCTGTGGTGCGCAAGCACGAGTTGGCTTCACCGTTCGAGGTGCGTCAGCAGCTGTTGAAGATGCTCAATGAGCGCGAGTTGAGCCAGCGCGTCAACTTGCAGGTGATCAATGGGCAGGTCGCCCTCGATGGTGATGTGTCCCAGGATGATGTAGAGCTGGTCGCACGCATGCTCAATCGTTTCGGCGAGCAATTTGACAGCGCGGTCCCGGTGATCAGCCGTGTGCGCGTGCGCGACGCAACCTTGCCGTTCAAGATTGTGCAGATCGTGGGTGGGCCCAACGGTCATGTAGTCCTGGAGGAGGGCGGCCGGCTGTTTGTTGGCGATGAAGTGGAGGGTTTGCGCCTGGTGCTGATCGACAACAGCAAAGTGGTGTTCGATGGCGTGCAGCAGTATGAGGTGCGCTGGTGAGCGTGGAAGTGCAGGCACGCCTCGAGGCCTGGCAGCAGCGTCAGGCTCAGTCGCTGGCTACCTTCGCGCCTGTGACGATGCGGGGGCGCATCCAGCGCGTCAATGGCATGTTGTTGCAGTGCCGACTGCCCCAGGCGCGTATCGGGGATCTGTGCCAGGTAGAGAAAAAGCCGGGCGACTACATGCTCGCCGAGATCATCGGTTTTGATCAGCAGGATGCCGTGCTCAGTGCCCTGGGCAACCTTGAAGGCGTGCAGGTAGGCGCCGGCGTGGAGCGCCTGGGTGTTTCGCATCGGGTCCAGGTCAGCGAGGCACTCCTGGGGCAGGTGCTGGATGGTTTCGGACGACCGATCACCGGTGATGGCCCCAGCGCCTTTGTCGAAGCCGACTTGCCGGATACCAGCGCGGTATTGTGTGAGGCTCCTTTACCCACCGAGCGGCCACGCATCAACCGTGCATTGGCCACCGGGGTGCGTTCGATCGATGGCCTGCTGACGCTTGGTGAAGGCCAACGGGTAGGGCTGTTCGCTGGCGCGGGGTGCGGTAAGACCACCCTGCTGGCGGAGATTGCCCGTAACGTGGAGTGCGACGTCATCGTGTTCGGCCTGATCGGCGAGCGGGGTCGCGAACTGCGCGAATTTCTCGATCATGAACTCGATGAGCAACTGCGCTCCAAAGCGGTATTGGTGTGTGCCACCTCCGATCGCTCCAGCATGGAACGTGCACGTGCGGCGTTCACGGCCACCGCATTGGCAGAAGGCTTCCGGCGCAAGGGGCAGCGTGTGCTGCTGCTGATCGACTCCCTGACACGTTTCGCCAGGGCCCAGCGTGAGATCGGCCTGGCTGCCGGCGAACCCCTCGGCCGCGGCGGCCTGCCGCCATCGGTCTACAGCCTGCTGCCGCGGCTGGTCGAGCGTGCCGGCCTGACCCGTGAGGGCGTAATCACGGCGATCTATACGGTGCTGATCGAGCAGGACTCCATGAGCGATCCGGTAGCCGATGAAGTTCGCTCGTTGCTCGACGGCCATATCGTACTGTCCCGTAAGTTGGCCGAACGTGGCCATTATCCTGCGGTGGATGTGCTGGCGAGCCTTTCACGGATCTTGAGTAATGTTGTCGAGCCTGCGGATATCCAGGCGGGTACAGCGCTGCGTCGCTTGTTGTCGGCCTACCAGCAGATCGAGTTGATGCTCAAGCTGGGGGAGTATCAGCCTGGGAGCGATGCCTTGACCGACCTGGCAGTGGACAGTCGCCAGGCTGTCGATGGTTTCTTGCGCCAGGACTTGCGTGAACCCACACCCATGGCGGCAACGCTTGCTCAACTCAAGGAGCTGACGGCCTATGTCCCATTCTGATGTGCTGCTCAGTGAAGTCGAGACGCTGCGCCGCCTGCGCCGTCACCGGGCAGACCGCGCCGAGCGCGCCCTGCGTGAAGCCAAGCGAGCCCAGCAGGCCCTGCTTGCGCATATCCAGCAGGCCCAGGATGCACTTGAGCAAACCCGGCAGGAGGAGGCCGTGCAAAGTGCTCAGTTGCTCAGCCAACACCAGGGGCAGGTATTGACTCGGCAGGCTCTCAAATCCTGGGCGGCGCAGGAGCGCTCGTTATCTGCCAATACACGTCGAGACATAGGGCAGTTGGAGGCCTTGCAGGGCCAGCGTGACGCTCAGCAAACCCGTGTCGGCAGCGCCCAGAAGCAGGTGACCGAGTGCCTGCGGCAGGTCGAAAAACTTCAGGAGTTGTCCCTTTTATTGGTACAGGAGCCGACATGACCCAGGTTGCAGATAAACCCGCTGAGCGTCCACGCGTACGTGAACATCGAGAGGAGCGCGAGCCGGGAACTCGAGGTGTTGTGCCCGCGGAATTGACCCGGTTGTTCAGCCAGTTGTGGGCCGGTGACGGCAAGGGTTCTGGCTCTGGCACTTCCCTGTCGGGTGCGAAATCTTCGGGCAGTGCCGTGATGATCGAGGCGCTTGCCGAACAACTGGTTCCGCGTCTCCAGGCCGCTTCGCAGTGGCCGCTTCAGGCCGTGTTGTACCTGCCGCGTCTGGGGCGGATCAATGCCAGTGTGAATCGCGAACAGAACAGCTGGAGTATCGATCTGGACGCGCAAGAGGAGGCGACGGCGCGCTGGCTCAGTGGCGTGCGGCGACAGTGTGAGGATCGGATTGCGCTGACGCTGGGGCAACCGGTCAGCCTGTTTCTGCCTAATGTCGGCAGCGCATGATAGTGCCGCTGCTGACATTGCCTTCTATCAAGGGCGACACCGCTGCCGCGCGACGCCGGCTGGGACGCGGTTTGGGCCTGGCGTTTGAAGTGGCCGGGCAAGCCGGTCAGTTGCGGCTCGAACCTGGACGTGCCCCCGCAGGTGGCCAGGCGATGTGCTTCGAAACGGGGTGTGGCGTGCTGGCCCTCGCCGAAGCAGGGCCGCTGCTCAGCCTGCTGGGTGAATGCCCGGTGACGTTGGCCCCCTCCGGCAACGATCCGGATTCCTGGTTTTGGGCGCTGTTCCAGTTTCACCTGAGCCCTCAGGTGAAAGCCCTGTTGGGCTATGTGCGATTGCTGGATACCGAACGGCCCAAGGCGTTTGGCTGCCGGCTAAGTGTGGCCCTGGGGAAAACCCGGGTCGAAGGGTATGTGTGGCTGAAGCCCGAGAGCTTTCTGGCGTTGTGCGATGCCGGCCCCTGGCGTGCCACGGCCAGGCCGATGCCCGCGTCGTTTCAGTTGGCCATTGCCGTGACCCTCGGACATTTGCAGTTGCCGATTGCGCAAGCACGCAGCCTGCGGACCGGGGATGTGCTGCTGCTTGAGAGGATCTTTTTCCTAGCCCAGGGCAGCGGCCATTTGCAGGTTGGCAAACGGCGACTGAATGGCTGCATTGATGATAACAACGGGTCGTTGTGCCTGACCCTGACTTCAATTGAGGAGACTTCTGTGGATGAAGAATTCATAGCCCCCGACTATGCCGGTGATGAGGGCGACGAGCCAGTGATGGACGTATTCGGTCACGAACCGTTCGATGAATTGAGCATGGGGCTGAACGTACGCTGCGGCACGTTGAACCTGACCCTGGGCGAGTTGCGTAACCTCGCGCCGGGCGCGGTGCTGGGCATTGGCGGTTATGCGCCAGGCATGGCAGGCCTCTATTACGGCGACCGGCCGATTGGCCAGGGACAGTTGGTGGAAGTCGATGGACGCCTGGGATTGCAGTTATCCCGCGTGATGTTTGGCCGATGATACTTCAGGGGTTGGACCCCTTAGTCCTGGCGGTGTTTCTTGCGGCATTATCGTTGATGCCCATGTTGCTGGTGGTGTGTACGGCGTTCTTGAAGATTGTGATTGTGCTGATGATCACACGTAACGCTATCGGTGTGCAGCAGGTGCCACCGAGCATGGCCATCAATGGCATCGCGCTGGCCGTCACGCTGTTTATCATGGCCCCAGTCGGGTATCAGATCGCTGAAAGCGTCAAAGTCTCCCCCCTTGATCTGAGCAATGTGCAAACGCTCCTACAGACGGGAAGCGAAGCCATCAAACCGTTGCGTGCCTTCATGCTGCGCAACATCGACCCGGATGTGCTCACGCATCTGCTGGACAACACCGCACGCCTTTGGCCGGCGCAGATGGCCCATGAGGTGCAGCGCGAAGACTTGATCCTGTTGATTCCGGCATTCGTGCTGTCGCAACTGCAGGCAGGGTTCGAGATCGGTTTCCTGATCTATATCCCCTTCATCGTGATCGACCTGATTGTTTCCAATCTGCTGTTGGCGCTGGGTATGCAAATGGTCTCGCCGATGACCATTTCCCTGCCGCTCAAATTACTGTTGTTCGTGATGGTGTCTGGTTGGTCGCGGTTGCTCGACAGTCTGTTCCTCTCCTATCTCTGAGTGGCTTATGGAACCCATCGTGCTGTTCAAGCAAGGCATGTTGTTGGTGGTTGTGCTGTCGGCACCGCCATTGATCGTGGCGGTAGTCGTGGGCGTGATGACGTCCCTGGTGCAGGCGCTGATGCAGGTGCAAGACCAGACGCTGCCTTTCGGCATCAAGCTGGTGGCGGTAGGTATCACGTTGATCATGACCGGCCGCTGGATTGGCGTGGAGTTGATTCAACTGATCAACCTCACCTTTGACATGATCGGCCGATCGGCCCTGAACTGAGGCCCTGCCTGTGCTGGTTTATCTCGAGTATCTGCCCAGCCTGGTGATTGGCATGGCGCGTATCTACCCTTGCGGCATCCTGGTGGCAGCCTTCTGTTTTCAGCATATTCGGGGCATGCCACGGCATACCATCGTGATGGTCCTGGCCTTGCTGCCTGCACCGGGTATTCATGCGGCGTTGGTCGGCCAGGACTACTCGGCGATGCTGCTTGGGGTGTTGGTGCTCAAGGAGGTGGGCCTGGGGATTTTACTGGGCGTGCTGCTTTCGATGCCGTTCTGGATGTTCGAGTCGGTGGGGGCGCTGCTGGACAACCAGCGCGGCGCCTTGGCGGGTGGCCAGCTCAACCCTTCGTTGGGGCCGGATGCGACACCGATCGGGCATTTGTTCAAGCAGCTGGCGATTTTCCTGCTGATGGTCAGCCTGGGGTTGGGGACGTTGACCCAAGTGATCTGGGACAGTTATTTGATCTGGCCGCCCACAGTGTGGTTTCCGGTGCCGGCCATTAACGGCATGAGCGTGTTTATCGACCTGTTGGGGGAGACGTTCACGCACATGATGCTCTACGCCGCGCCGTTTATTGCAGTGTTGCTGTTGCTGGAGTTCGGCATCGCACTGCTGGGGGTCTACAGCCAGCAGTTACAAGTGAGCACGCTGGCGCCACCAGTCAAGAGCCTGGCGGGGATCGGCATCATCTTGCTCTACTTCACGTTGCTGCAGGACCTGATTGTCGGGCGTATGGGGCTATTGGGTGACCTTAAACAATCGCTGAGGTTGTTGATCAAGGTCGCTATCCCATGAGTGACTCCGGCGAAAAAAAGCACCCGGCGTCAGCCAAGAAGCTGCGGGATCAACGCAAGAAAGGCCAAGTCGCCCAAAGCCAGGATGTGGCAAAGCTGGTGGCGCTTACGGCCATCAGCGAAATTGCCTTGTTCACTGCCGAGAGCAGCCTGCAACGCTTCCAACAATTGATGCTGCTGCCGATGTCGCGCCTGACCCAGCCCTTTGCCCGAGCGTTGGAGGAAGTACTGTTTGAAGGCATGGTGGTGTTTTTCTCATTCGCCCTGTTGATGGCCGGGGTGGCGATTGCCGCCAAGCTGATCAGCAGTTGGATGCAGTTCGGGTTGCTGTTTGCACCGGAGACCCTGAAGCTGGATTTCAATCGCCTCAACCCGATCAGCCAAATCAAGCAAATGTTCTCGGCCCAGCAGTTGATGAACTTGTTGATGAGTGTCGCAAAAGCCTGCCTGATTGCGTTGATTCTGTATGTGGTGATCTGGCCCTCATTGGGTACGTTAGTCAATTTGGCCACCAGTGATCTGCAGAGTTATATCCTGGCGTTGATCGCTTTGTTTCGCCACCTGCTGCATGTCTGTCTCGGCATGCTGCTGGTGCTGGCGCTCATCGACCTGATCATGGCGAAGCACTTTTTTGCCAAACGCATGCGCATGACCCAGGTGGAGGTCGTTAAAGAGTACAAAGACATGGAAGGCGACCCCCATGTAAAGGGCCAGCGGCGCGCACTGGCGCAACAATTGGCCCAGGAGGAGCCGAAGGTCAAGCTGCCCAAGCTGGAAGAGGCCGATATGCTGGTGGTCAACCCGACGCACTTTGCTGTGGCCTTGTACTACCGCCCCGGTAAAACGCCGCTGCCCTTGCTGGTCAGCAAAGGCATGGATGCCGAAGCCCGTAAACTGATCCATCGCGCCAAGGTCGCCGACGTACCGGTAATCCAGTGCGTGTGGCTGGCCCGTACGCTCTACACAAGGCAGCTGGGTACCAGTATCCCCCGCGAAACCCTGCAGGCGGTTGCAGTGATTTACCGCACCTTGCGCGAGCTCGATGATGAAGCCAAGCGCGAAACCCTGGAGTTGCCGGAACTTGAGCAACGTTGATCAGCGGTTTCTACCTGCGTCCAAGGCTTGCAGATTGGCCAGCGACAGCAGACGGCTGAGGACCCTGTCCACAGCACTGTGGGCTGCGGGCAGAGCGTGCCAAATCACCAGAGCATCCTGGTCGTCGACGTAGATAAAACAACCATCGAACGCCAGCGCCTGCTCAAATCGCCGTTCTAACACCCGCTGCAATTGCCCGGCCTGCACTGCTTCGCGAGCGATCTTCAGTGCCAGTCCCTGGCGGTTTCCAGCCCGCAGTGCGCAAGCGCTGATACCGGGTGCCAGGGACAGGTGAGCATCGGTGCCGCTCACCAGGCTGCTCAGAAATACCTGGCGTTGATCGTCGGGCATTGGCTGGTGCTTCATCGTTCAAGCGAAATCGTCTGGTAGTCCGCGCGCTCGCCGGAGGGGCCGGGTTCGACTCGCATTGATGAGGGCCACCAGATGACCATCTTGTCTTTGGTCGATTGTGGGCGTGAGCACGAATCACCTTTGCAGGTAGGAGTACATCCGCTGACGAGCAAGGCTGCACTGATCAGGATGATACGTAACGGTCTGTATTTCATGGCGTGGCCTTTTGAGCAGGTGTGATCAAGGAGGGACGGGGCACGCTGAGGTGTGCATCCTTCACTACTGGGCGCATGGCGATAAACACCTCGGTTTCCTCACCTGGCTTGAGCCAGGCGCGCGGCCACACGGTGACTGCCAGGGTCTGCGAGTTACTGCACTCCTTTTCGTCGATACGTACGTTGCGTTTGAACTGGTTGCGTAACACCACGACCGCTACGTTGTATTCTGGGCCCGCGTACCACTGGCTACGTTCGGTATTCAGCGCCAGGAGGTCACGGGTGTTGCATAAGGTGTTCAGTCCCAGTGGCATCGGCGCCGCGTTGAACGCCTTGGGCACTTCCCCGCTGACCAGATGCGCCAGGGTAGAAATGATGTCACTGCGCTTGATGACCGGCTGATGGGGAGCCAGGCGTTTGGCCAACGGAGCGAGGGCGGCCTGCAATTCGGCTTGGTCGGCTTGTGGCAAGTAGCGCGACGGGTCGTCCTGGTCCCCGATGACGCGTGGGGTGAGGATGAACAGGCGTTCACGGCGATTGCTATGGCGTTCTATCGATGAAAACAGTGCCTTGCCCAAAAGCGGAATATCTCCGAGCAACGGTATCTTGCTGTGCTTGTCGGTGTTGTCGGTGACATGGAAACCGCCGACGACCAGCGAACGTTTTTCCTCCATGACTGCCTGGGTACTGACCTTGCCCCGGCGCACATCAGGGTGGTTGGGCGTTGGGTTGGTCTCGTCGAAACTGCCATCTTCGATGTCGACCGCCAAATGGATCCGGTGAGCGCCCCGGCCGGTGGTGACCCGAGGTATGACTTGAAGGCTGGTGCCCACGGTGACCGGCAAAGTGGTTGCGAAATCTCCACTGGTGGTGATGTATTGGGTGCGGTTGAAGTCGATCACCGCCGGTTGGTTCTCCAGGGTGAGCACCGAGGGGTTTGAGACCATGGTTGCCAGTCCCTTTTCTTCCAGCGCGCGTATGTCGGCGTAGAAGCGATCGCGATGTTCAATCCACAGCTGCGACGAAGTCCCGGGTGCCATGTTGACGCCACCCCGGAAGCGGCTGTTCTGGAAACCCCAATTAACGCCGAATTCACGCAGTTGTGTACGCTCGATGTCGAGAATGATCGCATCGATTTCTATCAGCTTGCGTGCGACATCGAGTTGAGTGATCAACTCGCGGTACATGGCCTGGCGTTCGGGCAGGTCATAGATCAGCACGGCGTTGTTGCGCACATCGGCTTCGACACGGATTCGTCCGGCAGATACCGGCGCGCGCGGGGTAACCGCCGGCCCTGCGTCCACCTGCCCTGTGTTGGCGTGTGCACCGAGCATTTGGCCCAGCAGCGGGTTGCCCAACCGTGGCACATTGGGTGTGAGGGGGGCCGGTTGGGATGTTGGGCGTTGAGACAGTCCTGTAAGCGTCGAGGCGGAGCGCGGTTCCAGCAGGCCACGTAAAATGCTGGCGACGCCGGGCACGTTGAGCTTCTCGCCGCGATAATCCACCTGGCGGTCTGCCGCATTGGCAAACTTCAACGGGTAACTGAGCACGCTCTGTTTTTCATCTGCAGAGCGACGCTGGCTGCTGAATTGCTTGATCTGTTCTATGTAGCGCTTGGGGCCGGAGACGAGTACCACACCGTCTTCCGGCAACTCGCCCCAGCCAAAGCGGCTATCGAGCAGGCCGATATCGGTCAGGGCCTGCTTGAGGTCCGCTATCGTCTCTGAAGAGACCTCCAGGCGCGCGGACTCCTGTTGGTCAAGCGTGCTGACGAATAGGGTGTTGTTGTAGAGATACCATTGAAAACGATGCTCGACGCCCAGTCTGTCCAGCAGAGACTGGGGGGTATTCGCGCGGATCTTACCGTTGACGTTGCCTTCCAGCAGGCCCTCGATTTGCAGTTGGGTGCCAAAGGTCTGAGCGAAGTCTTCGAGTACTTCGCGCAGCGGTTTGTGTTCGGCCTCGTAGGCGTACGCGGTGTTTTTCCATTCGGGGGGGATGGCGGCCAAGGTGTTTCCTGCTGGAATCAGCAACCAGGAAAGCAGCACCAGATTTCGCCAATGAGGTCTTTTGGGCGAGTCGTCAGGCGAAGCAAGGCGCAAAAAAGTGCGCTTGTGGTTCTTGTTATGCATTGTCGGCTCTCTGGTTAGTACGACAGTGAACGTAGTGAGGTGGGTCTTAGGTTCCGGGGCTGGTGAGCAAAGCGTGCACACGCAGCGCGCCAGGTATCGCGTTGGTTGAGCAGGGCTTCGAGGCAAACGAGCACGCACGCCTCTCTTTGTTCGCCTTGCAGGCTTTGAATCAGCCACAGCGCACCGTTGTCCGCTTTTCGGGCAAGTGCTCCTTGGAAATGATTCAGGCTGACGAAGCCCAGGCGCATCCACCGCTGCAAGGCTGTGTTATCTGAGCAGGTCGACGTCAGTTGAGCGGCGAGTAATAAAGACCCACTCTGGCGTTTTAATACGATTGGGTCATCGCCTTCATAGAAGGTTGTCTGTTCATCGCGGCTGTTTAACCAGTCACTGACTATCGCCTGCATATTATTGAAAACTCTCAAAACAATTCTTGAGCAGCAGGTGATTAACTCGATTGTGTTCCAGATAGGACATTTGAGTTGTCATTTTCTTTACGGCCAGTTCAAAGAACAGATCGGCGTCGGCATCGTCTGCCTGGGTGGCGAGAGACGTTGATTTGAATGTGTTGTGCGCGCGCTTGCTATTGTTCAGAAGTTGACGCGGTAGATCGCTGAAAAAGTCCATGGGTATTTCCTTTTTGTTTGCCGGGATAGTGAGTGAACACTGGATTTTTTCCCGGTGCGGAGGGCAAATGGAAAAGTAGCTAGCGTTAGATGTTTATCCGGTACTCGTTGCTGTGAATAAAAAAGGTATCGAGCATTGAGCGCCAACTGATACGAAAGTCTCCTTCGTCGGTTTTCAATACGAGTGTCTGAGAAGGAGTGGAACCGTCAGCATGAAGTTTCCAGAACATCGGCTTGTGAGTGGCCAGACACTGTTTTATTTCCTCAAAATCATTGGGGTGACATAACAGGGCTGCTTCGATCTCTGGGACTTGATTGGCCATCAATTGCTTCAGCATGGCTGCAAGCCTTTTGGGAGCTACCGTCTCGTCGAGCACACAGCGAATTGCCTGATTGGTGATGGACGTCGCGTACTGTTCCAGGTTGTCGAGCATTGCTTGGCGGTCGCGCTCCCAGCGCTTGAATTGCGTGTCTGCGCGCTGCCAGATCTCAAGCGATGAGGTTTCCAGAAGCGCTTCGCATTTTTTTTCTGCCTGGCGTATCAGTTCAGCGGCTTTAGTATGGGCGCGGTTCAAGAGCTCTTCTGCTTGCTCCCAGTTCGCAAGTTCTTCCCGGGGTATCAGATTGCCTCGCAACCCGGGTGTGTCCTTGAACAACTCAAGGGTGTATCGGCATAACATCGCTGGTCTCCTCACCATTGGAGTCAGGAAGCGTGGGGTCGTCCGCCCAGGTTGTAATGCGCCAGACTATGGCTTGCCATAACGTGTTCAGCCGACTGTTTACATGCTCGAATGAGGTGTTATTTTCCTCTACCCTCTGCACGCGCTCACGGGAAAAACGCAATCTAAGACGCTGCCAGGTAGTGGGTTCTACCCAGCTATGGAGCAGTTGCAGCGGGTCCAGGCTCGGCAACAACAGGTCTGGCGGGAGAGCCTTGGATAGACGCATGCACCACAGGTGATGGCTATCGCTCAACGGCATTGCCGGCTCAGTGCAGAAGGTTCGCTGAACCAGCGTGAGTGCCAGGCTCAGTTGTTCCTCGGAGGCCAGGGCCAGGTGCAATACCGTGGAGGGGGGCGTGGGAGGCAGGCAGGCTGTCACTCCCATGAAGTCGCGTGGCGTCCATCGCCTGCTTCGATAAAGCGCGTCAACCGCCCTGTACTCATCACCCTTCCAGTCGTCGTGCGCGTGCCTCCAAGGGAATGCCCACCATTTAGCCCAAGCCAGGTGTTCAGCGATGGAGGGGTACGGACTAGGCATCATGAGCCGGACCGACTGATTCACCTGCTACGGGCGAGCCTTGTAGGAGCTTTTTACGTCGATTGTGCAGGACCAGTGCGGCGACTACCGCTGCCACCATACCGAGCAGTGACGCGATAACGCTGCTTCGCCAAAAGGCGAGATTCTCGCTGGGCACCAGGAACGGACCGAAGTACACCAGGCGTTGCTGTTCCTGATAGGTAGTGGCAGGTACGAAGATCACGGTAAGTTTTTGCAGGTTGTCCACTGCAGTGGTCATGCCTGGGATGCTGCTTGCCACCATTCTGCGAACGCGCGCGCGGATGTTATCGGGGTCTAGGCGCGGATCGTGCTTGATGAATACCGAAGCGGATGCCGGTTGGACAGGTTCTCCTGGAGCGATGCGTTCGGGCAATACTACGTGCACACGTGCAACGATAACCCCGTCAATTTTGGATAAGGTCGCTTCAAGCTCCTGAGATAAGGCATAGATATAGCGTGCTCGCTCTTCCAGAGGTGTGGAAATAACCCCTTCCTTGCGAAATGTATCGCCTAGCGAAGTTCGAGCCACCCTGGGTAAACCAGCGGCTTCCAGCGTGCGTACTGCACGTCCGATGTCGGTTGCTTCTACCGCTACGACGACACCATCTTTTGCCGGGATTTTTTGGGCGCGAATATGTTTGTCTGCCAATTCAGCGACCACCTCATTGGCTTCTTGCTCAGAGAGTTGGCGATGAAGTTCTACGCGGTCACCGCAACCGCTTAACAGAAAGATAGCCGTGAGAAATAGAGCGGCCGGTAGAATGTTATTCATGATGACTATTGCAAGTTACAGATTTTGTCGATGCATTGAGTTGCCTTGCCAAGGCTTTTTACCATCAGTTGTGAGGTGATAACGGCACCTGATAATTCGCGTGGGTATTCGTTGAATGCAGTCATGTCTGTGCTGTTACTTGATGATTTCAGCGCTCGCGCCATGCGATTTTCTTTGGCTTTAAGCAGTTCCGATAGCTCTGCCAGTATGGTAAGTGTGGTACCTGAATCTGTAGGAGCGCGCGCCGACGTTGAAGGAGCGAGCATAGCGCTGAAAAAAGTGGCGTCTGTGTTGAAGGCCGAATGTTCTCGCGTGTCACGGGAGTCTTCGGAGCGGTGGTGTTGCGTTAAGAGTGCATATTCTTCTATCTGCATGTGAGGCCTTCAAGGTGGGAGAGCTAAAGCAGATGCTGAATGTTTGTGGATGCCATGATTGTTGTAATTTATATAGCGGCCTCCCCGGCAGTCGAGCCGGGGAGGTTATTGCGTTATCGCACTTCTTTACCTGCGGAGTACGCGTTTGTAATGGTCTTCGCTTGCAGGCTCTGCTGAAAACCTTTCTCGGCGACTGCGGCTGCTCGCGCGATCTGGTCATCGCTGCCTGGGGATACTTCATTGCCCGATAACATATCTTTGAGCTGTTGAAATATTGCGTTGTTGTTGCTACCAGATATACTAGAAATACTCATAATAAACTCCAAGTTCATCTATAGGGTTTGATTTACTCGCCTCGGATCAAGACACACAGCGGGTCTGCAAGGCTGATAAACTTAATCCAAGCTATGACTGTGTGGCGAGCGTGTATGAAACGTTCCGGATATTTTCGAGAGCATATGTTTCTATATGTTTTCCAATGAATAGGTTTTTGCCAGTGATATGTCCAGTTGTTTCATTCGGTAGTACAGCGTGCGCTTTGCAAGGCCTAGTTCTACGGCCGCGGTGTCTACACAATGGCGGTGGCGATGCAGCGACTCCTCTATCAAAGCTTTTTCAATTTGTTGCAGGCGAACTTTAAGGCTTACTTGGGTTTCTCGCTGGCTGTCTCCGGGGGGGGAGAGCGGTGACAAGCCCAGCACAAAGCGTTTTGCTGTCGACCGGAGCTCACGAATATTCCCGCGCCACGAGTGACTGAGCAGTTGTTGCAGTAACCCGCCTGAAGGGGGCGGGGCTGTGCATTTGAAGTGGTCGGCTTCCTGCTGGACCATTTCCAGGAACAACGGAATGATGTGCTCACGTCGATCGCGTAATGGCGGCAGCTGGATGTTCACGACATTCAGGCGGAAATAAAGATCACGTCTAAAGGTGCCCCGTTCGACCATCTGGTGGAGAGAAGCTTGGGCAGACGCGATGACACGCATGTCCACAGGGATGAAACGGGTTGAGCCCAGGCGCTCTACTCCACGCGACTCCAGAACGCGCAGCAGTTTGGCTTGCAGGCCCAATGGCATGCTATCGATCTCATCAAGGTAGAGCGTGCCCAGGTGGGCTGCCTCAATGAAGCCTGCCCTGGATTGCATCGCTCCGGTATAGGCACCACTGTTGACGCCGAACAATTGGCTTTCCGCAAGGCTTTCCGGGATGGCCGCACAGTTCACGGCAACAAAGTTGCCTCGGCGTCCCGATAAGCGATGAATTCGCTCTGCCAAGGTATCCTTGCCGGTACCGGTTTCTCCCAGTAACAGCAGGTCAATATTGAGGGTCGCCGTGCTGTTAAGTGTCTGTTCAATGTCCGGGCCTTCGATGAGTGACGTTGCCGTTTCATTTTCTTTGTTGAAGGCAGCCGACATTGAATGATGCTCCGTGCTCGCTATTAAGCCATTGTCAAAAATACGGTATGTAGATGCTGACTAGTAACGCCTAGGGTATAGAAGTTTTCATCCTTTCTTAAGGTGGGAAGGGGGAAAGTCTTGTGGGGAAGTGTCTCTTTGTTGTGGCGATAAAGTAACTATTTTGAACTTGAGCTCGAGGGGGGTAGGAGAAGTCTGAAATTATTTAATATTTTGATGTGAGTAGTCACTTGTTGAGCATTAAACAGTCACGCATAAAAAAAGCCGATGCAGAGCATCAGCTTTTTTATCTGTAGCTTAAATGGCGAGTGATGATTACACGTTAAACCGGAAATGCATCACATCGCCATCTTTTACAATGTATTCCTTACCTTCCAAACGCCACTTGCCCGCTTCCTTGGCACCGGCCTCACCCTTGAACTGGATGAAGTCGTTGTAGGCAATCACTTCGGCGCGGATAAACCCTTTTTCGAAGTCCGTGTGGATCACCCCAGCAGCCTGTGGTGCGGTAGCACCGACCTTGACGGTCCACGCACGGACTTCTTCGACACCGGCGGTGAAGTAGGTCTGCAGGTTGAGCATTTCATAACCGGCGCGGATCACACGGTTCAGGCCAGGTTCTTCCAGGCCCAGGGCCTCGAGGAACATGTCTTTTTCTTCACCGTCATCCAGCTCGGCGATTTCCGCTTCGATCTTGTTGCACACCGGCACCACGATGGCGCCTTCTTCGTCGGCGATGGCCTTGACCACGTCCAGCAGTGGGTTGTTCTCGAAACCGTCTTCAGCGACGTTGGCGATGTACATCACCGGCTTGGTGGTCAGCAGGTGGAAACCCTTGATCACGGCCTTCTCATCGGCGCCCATGTTCTTCATCAGGCTGCGTGCCGGCTTGCCTTCGGTGAAGTGAGCAATCAACTGCTCCAGCAGGCCTTTCTGGACGACTGCGTCCTTGTCGCCGCCCTTGGCGTTACGTGCGACTTTCTGCAGTTGCTTCTCGCAGCTGTCGAGGTCGGCGAAGATCAGTTCCAGGTCGATGATCTCGATGTCGCGTTTCGGGTCGACGCTGTTGGATACGTGGATTACGTTCTCGTCTTCAAAGCAGCGGACCACGTGAGCGATGGCATCGGTCTCACGGATGTTGGCCAGGAACTTGTTGCCCAGGCCTTCACCCTTCGACGCACCGGCGACCAGGCCGGCGATGTCGACGAACTCCATGGTGGTCGGCAGGATGCGCTTGGGATTGACGATGGCCGCCAGGGCGTCCAAGCGTGGATCCGGCATCGGCACGATACCGCTGTTGGGCTCGATGGTGCAGAAGGGGAAGTTCTCCGCCGCAATACCGGATTTGGTCAGGGCGTTGAACAGGGTGGATTTGCCGACGTTGGGCAGGCCGACGATGCCGCAATTGAATCCCATGGTGTTTCCCCTCGGTAAGAGTCAGGCCTTCTGGCTGTGCAGGTTTTTCATCGCGCGGTTCCATTCACCGGCGAAGATATCCGGCAGCACGCCGAGGGCAAAGTCGATGCTGGCATCGAGTTTTTCCTGTTCGGCGCGTGGCGCACGACCCAGGACGAAATTTGAAACCATACTGGCAACGCCTGGGTGGCCAATGCCGAGCCGCAGACGGTAGAAATTATTCTGATTACCCAACTGCGCGATGATGTCGCGCAGGCCGTTGTGCCCGCCATGCCCGCCGCCCAGCTTGAGCTTGGCAACACCGGGTGGCAGGTCCAGTTCGTCATGGGCCACCAGGATTTCCTCGGGTTTGATCCGGAAGAAACCCGCAAGCGCCGCGACAGCCTGGCCGCTGCGGTTCATGTAGGTGGTGGGAATCAGCAGACGAACATCCTGACCCTGGTGCGAAAAGCGCCCGGTCAGGCCGAAATATTTGCGATCGGCCACCAGGTTCACACCTTGGGTGTGGGCGATGCGCTCAACAAAAAGGGCCCCCGCGTTATGCCGGGTCTGTTCGTATTCGGCGCCTGGATTTCCCAGGCCAACGATCAGTTTAATGGCAGTCACGACAGGGGCCCTTCCTTTGGAGTTGTGGATAACATCGCCAGACCTGAGTGCGGCGAAAGTGGACGACACTACATCATTTACTCAAGAGTAAACGCCGCGTTATCGCCCGCTTTCTCGCTACGTTTCGGTCCGCGATGTTTCCTCAAGCTCCGGCAATGCAGAGTGAATTACTCTGCAGCGCCTTCTTCAGCTTCTGGAGCAACGCGTGGAGCGTGAACGTTGGCAACTGCTTTGTCATCACCGTGAGCCAGTGCGACAAACTCAACGCCTTTAGGGGCCTTGAGGTCGGACAGGTGAACGATAGCGCCGATTTCCAGAGCCGACAGGTCGACTTCGATGAACTCAGGCAGGTCTTTCGGCAGGCAGGTCACTTCGATTTCGTTCAGTACGTGCGAGATCTCACCGCCTTTCTTGACCGGAGCGTCTTCACCAACAAAGTGCACAGGCACGATAGCGGTCAGTTTCTGGCCAGCTACAACGCGAACGAAGTCGGCGTGCATGATGAACTGCTTGGACGGGTGACGCTGCATCGCTTTAACGATGACGTTCTGCTTGGCGCCGTCGACGTTCAGCTCGATAACGTGGCTGTAGGCAGCTTCGTTTTCGAACAGCTTGGCGATTTCCTTGGCCAGGATGGTCACGGATTCAGCAGGCTTGTTACCACCGTATACAACGGCTGGGATGTTGGCGGCGTGACGCAGGCGGCGGCTCGCACCTTTCCCCAGGTCAGTACGCGCTTGGGCGTTCAGAGTAAAGTCAGTCATTTTGTATCTCCAAAATAGCCATCATCGAGCGGCGTTTGCGACCAGCGCCGGCCTCGACATGGGCAAAAAAGCCCCGCCCCAACAGAATGTCGGGGCGGGGCGCTTTTCGTCAGTGGAATGTACCGAAGGTTTGACCCTTAGCGGAACATCGCGCTGATCGATTCTTCATTGCTGATACGGCGAACCGCCTCGGCAACTACCGGTGCGATATCCAGTTGACGGATACGCGAACAGGCTTGAGCAGCAGCGGACAACGGGATGGTGTTGGTCACCACCAGTTCGTCCAGCATGGAATTCTCGATGTTCTCGATCGCTCGGCCCGACAGCACAGGGTGTGTGCAGTAGGCGAAGACTTTAGCGGCACCGTGCTCTTTCAAGGCTTTCGCCGCGTGGCACAGGGTGCCGGCGGTGTCGACCATGTCATCAACCAGAATACAGGTACGCCCTTCGACATCACCGATGATATGCATCACTTCAGAGTGATTGGCTTTCTCGCGGCGTTTGTCGATGATCCCGAGGTCCACGCCCAGGGATTTGGCAACGGCTCGTGCACGCACGACGCCACCAATGTCCGGGGACACGATCATCAGGTTTTCAAAGCGCTGGTCTTCGATGTCATCCACCAATACGGGGGAGCCGTAGATGTTATCTACCGGAATATCGAAGAACCCCTGGATTTGGTCAGCGTGCAGGTCAACCGTGAGAACACGGTCGATGCCTACCACGGTCAGCATGTCAGCAACGACTTTCGCGCTGATGGCCACACGTGCGGAGCGCGGACGGCGATCCTGACGGGCATAACCAAAGTAAGGGATTACAGCTGTGATTCGAGTCGCTGAGGAGCGGCGGAAGGCATCAGCCATCACGACGAGTTCCATCAGGTTATCGTTGGTCGGAGCGCAGGTCGGCTGAATAATGAACACGTCTTTACCGCGGACGTTTTCATTGATCTCGGCTGTAATTTCGCCGTCGGAGAATTTACCGACAGAGATGTCACCGAGAGGGATATGCAGCTGACGTACGACACGTCGAGCCAGATCGGGGTTGGCGTTCCCCGTAAAGACCATCATCTTGGACACGCGCAGTACCTAGAGGCTGAGGGTAACCTGGATGAGTATAGGAAAATGGCAGGGGCGGCTGGATTCGAACCAACGCATGGCAGGATCAAAACCTGCTGCCTTACCGCTTGGCGACGCCCCTGTATCTGTTGCAACGAGTGCCTAACACTCGGTTCCTTTAGAGCAGACTTTGCAACTTGCGATGCAACATCGAAACGTTGCTTCCCTTTGCTACAAACCCTGTAAGGGTCTCTGTAAGAAGGGCCGAGACTTTATCAGCTTCAGCTTTGCTTGGGAAGCCCCCAAACACACAACTTCCAGTTCCGGTTAATTTTGCTTCGGTAAATTTACCTAACAAATTCAAAGCGTTACGTACCTCTGGATAACGCCTTGCTACAACCGGTAAGCAGTCATTTCGACTGTTTCCCTTGGGAACGGGGCGCACTTTAATGGGAGAAGAGTTACGTGTCAACAACGGATCTGAAAAAATTTCTGCTGTACTTACAGATACTTGCGGCACAAGCACGACATACCACGGCTCTTCGGGGTATTCCGGGGTGAGTTTCTCCCCCACGCCCTCGGCGAAAGCCGCGTGCCCACGCACGAAAACCGGGACGTCGGCGCCCAGTGTCAGGCCCAGTGTGGCCAGCCGATCATGGTCCCAACCCAGTTGCCACAAGTGATTCAGGCCCAGCAGAGTTGTCGCGGCATTCGAGCTGCCGCCGCCGATGCCACCGCCCATGGGCAGGATTTTATCGATCCAGATATCGATGCCGAGCGCGCAACCGGATTGCTCCTGAAGTTTTTTTGCGGCCTTCACGATCAGGTTGCTGTCGTGAGGCACGCCTTCGAATTCGGTATGCAGCTTGATCACGCCATCGTCGCGTACAGCGAAGGTCAGCTCGTCGCCGTAGTCGAGGAATTGAAACAGCGTCTGCAGTTCGTGATAGCCGTCTTCACGGCGACCGAGAATGTGCAGCATCAGGTTGAGCTTGGCCGGGGAGGGCAGGGTCAATGTTTGTACGGACACGTTATTGCCCCAGCTTGCGTGGTTGCCAGTCCTTGATCACCAGTGTGACGTCAAGGTCGGGACCATGCAGCTTGATGCGCTCTGGCAACCAATAGCCGCTTTGCTCTACGTAGCTCAAATACTCGACCTGCCAACCATCCTGCTCCAGGCTGGCCAGGCGGCTGTCGCCGTTGAGGCTCAGGCGACTCTTGCTGTCAGGTGCGGGCAAACCGCGTACCCACCACACCAGGTGAGACACCGGCAGCTTCCAGCCGATCTGTTGTTCCAGCAATTCTTCCGGAGAAGCCGCTTCGTAGCGGCCCTGGTTGGCCACTTCAAGGCTGACTTGCCCCGGCCGGCCGGTCAGGCGTGCGGCGCCACGGCCCAGCGGGCCAGACAGGCGAATATCGTAGTAGTCCTGGCGTTGCAGCCAGAACAAGGTGCCGCTGCCGGAGTCTTTCGGCGCGCGAACCCCCACTTTGCCTTCGATCTGCCAGCCATCGATGCTGCTGAGCTGGTCCTTGTGCTGCTTCCATTGCGCCGGGTTGCCCTGGCCTTCAACGGATTCACGGCTGCCGATGCCCGCGCAACCGGCGAGCAGGGCTATGAAGCTGAAAATAACAACATGGCGCAAAAACATAAGCTTAAAGGGTCTCGGATCCGGTCAGGCGCTTGATGGTGCCGCGCAGGATGGGGCTTTCGGGTTGTTCCTTGAGGAATTTTTCCCAGATTTGGCGTGCTTCGCGCTGCTTGCCGTTGGCCCACAGCACTTCGCCCAGGTGGGCGGCGACTTCCTGGTCGGGGAAGCGTTCCAGTGCCAGGCGCAACAAGCGTTCGGCTTCGTCCAGGTTGCCCAGGCGGTAATTCACCCAGCCCAGGCTGTCGAGCACGGCCGGGTCTTCCGGGTTGAGCTTGTGGGCTTGTTCGATCAGCACCTTGGCTTCATCGTAGCGCGTGGTGCGGTCGGACAAGGTATAGCCCAGGGCGTTGAGGGCCATGGCGTTGTCCGGATCGCGCTTGATGATCAGGCGCAGGTCTTTTTCCATCTGTGCCAGGTCATTGCGTTTTTCCGCCTGCATGGCGCGGGTGTACAGCAGGTTCAAATCGTCCGGAAATTGCAGCAAGGCTTGTTGCAACAGTTTCCAGGCGCGCTCGCCCTGGTTGTTGGCCGACAGGGTTTCAGCCTGGATCAGGTAGAGCTGGATCGCGTAGTCCGGCTCGGCATCCCGCGCGGCGGCCAGGCGTTTCTCCGCCTCGTCGGTGCGGCCGTTGCTCATCAGGATGTCGGCCTGGCGCAATTGGGCAGGCAGGTAGTCGTTGCCGGGGCCGACCTGGGCGTACTCGAGCAGGGCGGCTTGCGGATCGTTGCGCTCTTCGGCGATACGGCCGAGGTTAAGGTGTGCCGAATCCACATGGCTTTCACGCTGGATCAACTCTTCCAGGTAGCCCTTGGCCTCGTCCCAGGCCTTGGCTTCCAGGCACACCAGTGCCAGGGAGTAACGCAATTCATCGTCGTCCGGGTATTGCTGGACCAGGTTGGCGAACTGCACTTTGGCGTCCTCCATGCGGTCCTGTTCCACCAGCATGCGTGCGTAAGTCAGGCGCAGGCGCTTGTCGTCCGGATACTTCTTGAGGCTTTTTTCCAGCAGCGGAATCGCTTCCTTGCCGCGATTGAGGTTCTGCAACAGGCGTGCGCGCAGCAGGATCGGCGCAATTTCGCCTTCTTCTGGCGGATTCTGCTCCAGCAGCTTCAGGGCCGCATCGGCTTCATCATCCTGTTGCAGCAGTAACGCCTTGCCAAAAATCAACTGGCTGTTCTTCGGGTGCTTTTGCAGCAGGCGGTCGAAACTCTTCATCAGGCCATTGCGCGTGTCCTGGTCGGTGTCGGCAGCCGACAGCGCGAGGAAGTCGAAATGGGTGTCGCCCTTGCCCTGCAGGACTTTCTCCATATAGACCATGGAGTCGTCATAGCGCCCGGCGCGTGCCAACTGAATGGCTGCCGCCCGCTGTGCTTCCAGGTCGTCCGGAGCGTTTTTCGCCCAGATCAGCGAGGAGTCCAGCGCAGCCTGATCGGCCCCCAGGTACTCGGCGATGCGGAAGGCCCGCTCGGAAATTCCCGGATCCTGGGTGTTGATGGCCTGGGTCACGTAGTTATCCAGCGCAATATCGAAGCGATTGCGCTGGCCGGCCAGTTCCGCGGTCAGCAGGCTGTACACCGTTTCTTCGGTGAACGAGGAATAAACCTTGGGCTTTTCAGGGGCGGGAGTGGTGTCTTCCACCGGCGGCGTACCGTCCGGCGACACGGGGGCCATGGCCTGGCAGCCGCTGAGAAAGACAAAGGCGAGGAGCAACGCGGAAGATCTATTCATATAGGAAGAGGACGACTAACCTGCGGTCGGATCATCATGACACAAGCCTTCGGCCAAACATAACCGAGTCTCAGTTGATGCCTTTATAGACACAAGGCATTAGGACAATAGACGACGGTGGTTGTTCTGAATCTTTCGAAGTAGGACAATTGTCGGCTTCCCGACATCATCAGCGATATTGAATGGCCTTCCTCGCACTCGGTATTAACCACAAGACTGCCTCCGTAGACGTGCGCGAGCGCGTGGCGTTTACGCCTGAGCAGTTGGTTGAGGCCTTGCAGCAGCTCTGCCGGCTCACCGACAGCCGCGAAGCTGCGATCCTTTCGACCTGCAATCGCAGCGAGCTTTATATAGAGCAGGAGCATCTTTCAGCGGATGTCGTACTGCGCTGGCTGGCCGATTACCATCATTTGGACCTCGATGACCTTCGCGCCAGCGCTTATGTGCACGAAGAGGATGCGGCAGTTCGTCACATGATGCGTGTGGCGGCCGGCCTCGATTCGCTGGTGTTGGGCGAGCCGCAGATTCTGGGCCAGATGAAGTCCGCCTACGCCGTGGCGCGTGAAGCCGGCACCGTCGGCCCGCTGCTGGGGCGCCTGTTCCAGGCCACCTTCAATTCCGCCAAGCAGGTGCGCACCGACACCGCCATCGGTGAAAACCCGGTGTCCGTGGCGTTTGCCGCCGTAAGCCTGGCCAAACAGATTTTCAGTGACTTGCAACGCAGCCAGGCGCTGCTGATCGGCGCTGGCGAGACCATCACGCTGGTTGCCCGCCATCTGCATGACCTGGGCGTGAAGCGTATCGTGGTCGCCAACCGCACATTGGAGCGCGCCAGCATCCTCGCCGAGCAGTTCGGCGCCCATGCGGTGTTGCTGGCGGACATTCCGGCCGAACTGGTGCGCAGCGATATCGTCATCAGCTCCACCGCCAGCCAACTGCCGATCCTGGGCAAGGGCGCGGTCGAGAGCGCGCTGAAGCTGCGCAAGCACAAGCCGATCTTCATGGTGGATATTGCCGTTCCCCGGGATATCGAACCCGAAGTCGGCGAGTTGGACGACGTTTACCTCTACAGCGTCGACGATCTGCACGAAGTGGTCGCCGAAAACCTCAAGAGCCGCCAGGGCGCCGCCCAGGCTGCCGAGGAAATGGTCAGCACCGGCGCCGAAGACTTCATGGTGCGCCTGCGTGAACTGGCGGCGGTGGACGTGCTCAAGGCGTATCGTCAGCAAGGCGAACGCATGCGCGACGAGGAATTGATCAAGGCCCAGCGCTTGCTGGCCAACGGCAGCAGCGCCGAGGAGGTGCTGATGCAACTGGCCCGTGGCCTCACCAACAAATTGCTGCATGCACCCAGTGTGCAACTGAAAAAGCTTACCGCCGAAGGCCGCCTCGATGCGCTGGCCATGGCCCAGGAACTCTTTGCCCTCGGTGAGGGCGCGTCAGATAGCTCTTCGGATAAAAAACCGCAATGAAAGCGTCACTGCTCAATAAACTGGACGTGCTCCAGGACCGTTTCGAAGAACTGACCGCCTTGCTCGGCGATGGCGAGGTCATCTCCGATCAGACCAAATTCCGTGCCTATTCCAAGGAATACGCCGAAGTTGAGCCCGTTGTGGCCACTTACAAGAATCTGCTGAAGGTGCAGGCCGACCTTGAAGGTGCCCAGGCACTGCTCAAGGACAGCGACCCGGACATGCGCGAAATGGCCGTGGAAGAAGTCCGCGAAGCCAAGGAAAAACTCGCCGAGCTGGAAGGCGACCTGCAACGCATGCTGCTGCCCAAGGACCCGAATGACGGGCGCAACGTGTTCCTCGAAATCCGTGCCGGCACCGGCGGTGACGAGGCGGCGATCTTCTCCGGCGACCTGTTCCGTATGTACTCGCGGTATGCCGAACGTCGCGGCTGGCGCGTAGAGATCCTGTCCGAGAACGAAGGCGAACACGGCGGATATAAAGAAGTTATCGCACGGGTCGAGGGCGACAACGTCTACGGCAAGCTCAAATTCGAGTCCGGCGCGCACCGCGTGCAGCGTGTCCCCGCGACCGAGTCCCAGGGCCGTATCCACACTTCGGCGTGCACCGTTGCCGTGTTGCCAGAACCGGACGAGCAGGAAGCCATCGAGATCAACCCGGCCGACCTGCGCATCGACACCTACCGCTCCTCGGGCGCCGGTGGTCAGCACGTCAACAAGACCGACTCGGCGATCCGCATCACGCACTTGCCGTCGGGCATCGTGGTGGAGTGCCAGGAAGAGCGCTCCCAGCACAAGAACCGGGCGCGGGCTATGTCCTGGCTGTCGGCCAAACTCAATGACCAGCAGACCAGCGCCGCCGCCAACGCGATTGCCAGCGAGCGCAAGTTGCTGGTGGGCTCGGGCGACCGCTCCGAGCGCATCCGTACCTACAACTTTGCCCAAGGCCGGGTCACCGACCACCGGGTCAACCTCACCCTTTACTCCCTGGACGAGATCCTTGCCGGTGGAGTGGATGCGGTGATCGAGCCGTTGCTCGCCGAATACCAGGCCGATCAACTGGCCGCGATAGGTGAATAAATGACCATTATCGCCAGCCTGCTGCGCGCCGCCGACCTGCCCGACTCGCCCACGGCGCGTCTGGATGCCGAATTGTTGCTGGCGGCTGCCTTGGGCAAGTCGCGCAGCTACCTGCACACCTGGCCCGAGAGAATCGTCAGCAGCGAGCACGCGCTGACCTTTGCCGGCTACCTGCAGCGCCGTCGCGGCGGTGAGCCGGTGGCCTATATCCTCGGCCAGCAAGGCTTCTGGAAGCTGGACCTGGAGGTCGCGCCCCACACGCTGATCCCGCGTCCCGATACCGAATTGCTGGTGGAAACCGCCCTGGAATTGTTGCCCGCCACGCAGGCCAAGGTCCTCGACCTCGGCACTGGCAGCGGCGCCATCGCCCTGGCCCTGGCCAGCGAACGCCCGGCCTGGCAGGTCACCGCCGTCGACCGTGTGCTGGAAGCCGTGGCCCTAGCCGAGCGCAACCGCCAGCGGTTGCACCTCAATAACGCCACGGTGCTGAGCAGCCATTGGTTCAGCGCGCTGCACGGCCATACCTATGACCTGATCATCAGCAACCCGCCGTACATTGCCGCCAACGATCCGCACCTGGTGGCGGGCGACGTGCGTTTCGAGCCGGCCAGCGCATTGGTGGCCGGCCATGATGGCTTGGACGACCTGCGCCTGATCATCAAAGAAGCCCCGGCCCACCTGAATGCCGGTGGCCGGCTGTTGCTGGAGCACGGTTACGACCAGGCCCCGGCCGTGCGCGACCTGCTGTTGAGTGAAGGGTTTGAAGAGGTGCACAGCCGCATCGACCTCGGCGGCCATGAGCGCATCACCCTGGGGCGCCGGCCGTGCTGACCGATCAGGAGCTGTTGCGCTATAGCCGGCAGATTCTGTTGCAGCATGTCGACATCGACGGCCAGTTGCGCCTGAAAAACGGCCGTGCCTTGATCGTCGGCCTCGGTGGCCTGGGTGCGCCCGTCGCGTTGTACCTCGCAGCTGCCGGCGTCGGCGAGTTGCATCTGGCGGACTTCGACACCGTCGACCTGACCAACCTGCAACGCCAGATCATCCATGACACTGACAGCGTCGGGCAGACCAAGGTCGACTCGGCCCTGCGTCGCCTGGCGGCGATCAATCCCGAGATTCAACTGGTCGCCCATCGCACCGCGCTGGATGCCGACTCCCTGGCTGCGGCGGTTGAAGCGGTCGATGTGGTGCTCGATTGCAGCGACAACTTCTCCACCCGCGAAGCCGTCAACGCGGCCTGCGTCGCCGCCGGCAAGCCCTTGATCAGCGGCGCGGCGATCCGTCTTGAAGGGCAACTGTCGGTGTTCGACCCGCGTCGCGCCGAGAGCCCGTGCTACCACTGCCTATATGGGCACGGCAGCGACACAGAACTCACCTGCAGCGAAGCCGGCGTGGTCGGGCCATTGGTTGGTGTGGTCGGTAGCCTGCAAGCACTGGAAGCCCTGAAACTGCTGGCCGGTTTCGGTGAACCGTTGGTAGGCCGCTTGTTGCTGATCGACGCCCTGGCCACGCGCTTTCGCGAGTTGCGCGTCAAGCGTGACCCCGGTTGCAGCGTGTGCGGGACGCCACATGGTTAAGGGCGCGCCAATCGGTGTGTTCGATTCCGGTATCGGTGGCTTGACCGTGCTGGACGAAATCCAGCAGCTATTGCCCCAGGAATCACTGCTGTACGTGGCCGATTGTGGGCATATCCCCTACGGCGAGAAAAGCCCGGCGTTTATCCTTGAACGCTCGCGGCAGGTGGCGGCATTTTTCCAGGCGCAGGGCGCCAAAGCCTTTGTGATTGCTTGTAATACCGCCACTGTTGCCGCCGTCGCTGATCTGCGTCTGGATTTTCCCGATTGGCCGCTGGTGGGGATGGAGCCTGCTGTCAAACCGGCGGCGGCAGCCACCCGCAGTGGCGTGGTCGGGGTGCTTGCCACCACCGGCACGCTGCAAAGCGCCAAGTTCGCCGCGCTGCTCGACCGCTTCGCTACCGATGTGAAGGTCATCACCCAACCGTGCCCGGGCCTGGTGGAGCTGATCGAAAGCGGTGACCTGACCAGCCCGGCCTTGCGCCAGTTATTGCAGGGCTATATCGACCCGCTGCTCAGCGCCGGTTGCGACACTGTCATCCTCGGCTGCACCCACTATCCCTTCCTCAAGCCGCTCCTGGCGCACATGCTGCCCCCCAGCATCATCCTCATCGACACCGGCGCTGCCGTGGCCCGCCAGCTCAAACGTTTGCTGGGTGAGCGCGACCTATTGGCCGTCGGCAATCCAGCACCGGCACAGTTCTGGACCAGCGGCGATGTGTGTCACCTAAGAAATATCCTACCGACACTATGGAAATATCCGGGCGTTGTGAGAAGCTTCGACTCGTGAAAATTTCGTGAAATACCCGCGTTATTAGCTGGAACTTCTGGCTACACGCCAGCTTCCTATAGCGAGATAGCCTGTAGAAAATCATATAACTTCGTTCGGAAAGGATGTTTCTTATGAAGCGCTTGTTCTGTTTGGCTGCGATTGCGGCCGCTGTAGTGGGGCACTCTGTTTCGGCGCAGGCCGCTGGCCTGGAACTGGGGGTGGGGAGCACCAGCGATTCGACCATGACCTATCGGCTGGGGCTGACATCGGACTGGGACAAAAGCTGGTGGCAGAGCGATACCGGCCGGTTGACCGGCTACTGGAGCGGCGCCTACACCTATTGGGATGGGGACAAGCGGGCCAGCGCCAGCAGCCTGTCGTTCTCGCCGGTGTTTGTGTATGAATTTGCCGGGGAATCGGTGAAGCCTTACATCGAGGCCGGGATCGGGGTCGCAGTGTTTTCCCGCACCAAGCTGGAAGACAACAACATCGGCCAGGCCTTTCAGTTCGAAGACCGCCTGGGTTTCGGCCTGCGCTTCGCGGGTGGGCATGAGGTGGGCATTCGTGCCACGCATTATTCCAACGCGGGCATCAGCAGCAATAACGATGGGGTAGAGAGCTACTCGTTGCATTACACCTTGCCGTTGTAACTCTTCAGGACACTGAAAAAATATGTGGGAGGGGGCAAGCCCCCTCCCACAGTTGATTGCCACAATCTTCAGCATCAGCGATAGGCGGTAGCGATACCCTGTCGCTCTTCCAGGCACTCCGGCGCGCCCATCTCGAACTCCCGACAAATCAGTGGCCGTCGCTCGTAGATCGTGCACATCATGGTGTCCCGGTCCAGCGCCGCACACCAGCCGTCGTCCAGACGCAGCATCACTTCACCGCCCCACTCATCGGTATCGATATAGCGCTCCGGCACGCCGGTGTCGGTGATCAGCATGACTTCCAGCTGGCAACAGCAGGCCGCGCACGTCGAGCAGGTGACGGCGGGTTCGGCGATTTGGGTGTGGGGGATGTTGGTCATAGGCGTGCAGTGTAAGGCAAGCGGGTGACGCACGTGTGAAACGGCTGACGGACGTCAGCGCGCTAGCCGATGCAAACCCACAAACACCATCGCCCACAGCAGCGCCAGCGCAACCATCGTGGGCGCGAAGCCGAAACCAAACTGCACCCCTGCCAGTTGGCTACCGGCGTAATAAGACAGCGGGCCGCCCAGCGCACCCAGCACGGCGGCACGCCACCAGGGACGGGCACTCCAGGCCAGGCAATGACGCAACGTCGTCGCCAGCAATGCCCATAGCAGGATCAACCAGAAGGGAATCAACGTGCCCGGTTCCGTGAACTCAAACACCCCCAGCATGCGCAACGCGGTGTCCAATAGGGTGCCCAGAACCATCACGCTCAGGATCAACCTGCCGTCTTCAGCCCACGAACTTATCCACAGCAGGTGAACTGCCAGCACGGCAAGCCCCACCATTAACCACGGGCTGTCCCCACCCAGCACACAGGCAAACCAACCGCACTGAAACAGCACGGCATTGGCCAGCGTCTTAAGCATTGAAGCGCCCGAGCAGCGGCGGGTTGATCGCCGATGGCTTGGCCAGCAGCAATTGCGCGGTGCCAATGGTGCGCTCCATGAAGCCGCCTTCGCAGTAGCACAGGTAAAACTCCCACAGGCGCAGGAAGTATTCGTCGTAGCCCAGCTCGGCGAGGCGACCGTGGGCGCGACGAAAATTCTCATGCCACAGGCGTAGGGTTCGTGCGTAGTGCAGGCCGAAATCTTCCATGTGCAGCAGGTTCATGTCGGTGTTGCGGCTGACGATGTGCAGCATGTTCTGCACACAGGGCAGGGCGCCGCCGGGGAAGATATAGCGCTGGATAAAATCCACGCTGCGCTTGGCCTGTTCAAAGCGTTGCTCACGAATGGTGATGGCTTGCAGCAACATCAGCCCATCGTTCTTGAGCAGGTGCGCGCACTGTTTGAAGTAGGTCGGCAGGAAGCGATGGCCCACCGCCTCGATCATCTCGATGGACACCAGCTTGTCGTATTGGCCGGTGAGGTCGCGGTAGTCCTGCAGCAGCAGCGTGACCTGGCCTTGCAACCCCAGGGCTTCGATGCGCTGTTGGGTGTAGGCGAACTGTTCCTTGGAGAGTGTCGTGGTGGTGACCTGGCAGCCGTAATGCTGCGCCGCGTACAGCGCCATGCTGCCCCAGCCGGTGCCGATTTCCAGCAGGTGGTCGGTGGGCTTGAGGGCAAGCTTCTGGCAGATGCGCTCCAGCTTGTTCAACTGCGCCTGTTCGAGGGTGTCGTCGGGCGTCAGAAACTGCGCCGCTGAGTACATCATGGTTGGGTCGAGGAATTCTTCGAACAGGTCGTTGCCCAGGTCGTAGTGGGCGGCGATGTTCTTCTGCGAACCCTTGCGCGTGTTGCGGTTGAGCCAGTGCAGGCCCTGGGTGAACGGCCGCGCCAGGCGTGCCAGGCCGCCTTCCATTGCATCGAGCACGTCCAGGTTGCTGACCATCACGCGCACCACGGCGGTCAGGTCCGGGCTGGTCCAGTAACCGTGGATAAACGCTTCGCCGGCGCCGATGGACCCGCTGGCCGCCACGAGGCCCCACACGGCAGAGTCCAGGATCTGGATTTCCCCCAGCAAGTGCGCTTCCCGTGCGCCGAACACTTGCCGCTCGCCGTCCTCGATCACCACCAACTGGCCATGGCGCAGTTGGCTGAGTTGGCGCAATACCGCCTTGCGCAGCAGCGCGGCGGTCATGCCGTTGACGTTCAGGCGGTGAGTCTTGACCGATAAGCTAGGGGATTTCATGGCGGCGATCCTTGGTGTACCCGACTGCGGTGCGAGAGGCGCCATCGGCGGCCCGGTGGGAAAAAATCGGCGTGCGTTTGAGCAACAGGCGCAAAGCCTGCCAGTAAATGGCGAGGCAGGTCTTGGCGGTCATCCAGGGGAAACGCCACAGGTAGCGATGCAGGCTGGCGCGATCCAGCGTTTCTTTCTCCAGGCTCAACGTGGCGTCGAAGATTTTCTGCGTGCCCTGCCAATCGGCCATGTGCACGCCGAGCCTGGCGGCGGGAGGGCTGAAGCTCATGCGGTATTCCAGGTCGCGGGGTAGAAACGGCGACACATGGAAGGCCTTGGCCACGGCGAAATGCTGGTGCTCATCGGCGTCCAGGGCCTGGGCCGGCAGCACGTAGTGATAGCGTTCGCGCCATGGGGTGTTGGTCACTTCACACAGGATCGCGGCCAGACGTCCGTCGGCCTCGAAGCAGTAGAAGAAACTCACGGGGTTAAAAGCCAGGCCCCAACTACGGGCCTGGGTCAGTAGGCAGATAACGCCCTGGGGTGTATGCCCCAGTGCCTTGCCGACTTCCTGACGCACGGCATCGCTCAAGCTCATGCCGGTGCGCGTCCATTCACGCAGGTAATCCTGCTGGCGAAAACCGAAGGGGGCCAGGCGACTGCGCCCGGCCAGGGGCGAGAGCCCAAGCACTTGGTGTTCTTCGCTCAAATCCAGGTACAGCAGGCCGATGCGGTAGCGAAAGGCATGGGCTTTGGGCGCAAACCGCCGATGGGCGATCCAGCCGCTGTACAGGGCGCTGTTCACAGGGTTTCCCCAAAGGCTTCGGCCACGCGCAATGCGCTGACCACGCCGTCTTCGTGAAAGCCGTTGGCCCAGTACGCGCCGCAGTAAAACGTCTGGCGCACACCGGATATTTCCTCGCGACGCGCTTGTGCCGCCACCGCCGCCAGGCTGTATTGCGGGTGGGCGTAGGTGTAGCGGGCCAGCACCTTCAGTGGGTTGATCATTGGCGTCTGGTTGAGGCTGACGCAAAACGTGGTGGCGCTGTCGATGCCTTGCAGGATGTTCATGTCATAGGTCACCGCCGCCTGTGCCTGGCGATCGCCGGTCAGCCGGTAATTCCAGCTGGCCCAGGCGAGTTTGCGGTCGGGCAACAGGCGCGTGTCGGTGTGTAGCACCACGTCATTGTCGGCGTAGGGCATGGCGCCGAGGATCTCCTGTTCGGCCTGGCTCGGGTCGGCCAGCAACGCCAGGGCCTGGTCGCTGTGGCAGGCGAACACCACGCGATCAAACCCTTCACTGCCGGCCGGGCTGTGGATAACCACACCGTTGTCGGTGCGTGCCACTTTATGCACAGGGCAATTGAGGCGGATCTGTTCGCGAAAACTGCGGGTCAAGGGTTCGATATAGTTGCTTGAACCACCTTCGATCACACACCACTGCGGACGGTTGTTCACCGAGAGCAACCCGTGGTTCTTGAAAAAGCGCACAAAGAACTGCAACGGGAACCCCAGCATATCGGCCAGGGACATCGACCAGATCGCCGCGCCCATCGGCACGATGTAGTGCCGCACAAACCGCTCGCCGTAACCACCGGCGCTGAGATAGTCGCCCAGGGTCATCTCGGCGCTGATGCGCTGCTCCTGCAGGTCCAGCGGCGCCTGGCGATTGAACCGCAGGATATCGCGCAACATGCCCCAGAACCCCGGCGACAGGATGTTGCGACGCTGGGCAAACAGGCTGTTGAGGTTGTTGCCGTTGTACTCGAACCGGGTGTGCTCGTCGCACACCGAAAAGCTCATCTCGGTCGGTTTGAACGCCACCCCGATCTGCCCCAGCAGGCGGATGAAGTTGGGGTAGGTCCAGTCGTTGAACACGATGAAACCGGTGTCGACCGCGTAGCGTTTACCCTCGACGGTGACGTTGACCGTGTGGGTATGCCCGCCGACGCGGTCGCCCGCTTCGAACAGGGTGATGTCGTGACGGCGGCTGAGCAGATAGGCGCTGGTCAGCCCGGCGATGCCGCTGCCGATAATGGCGATCTTCACAGGTCGTCCTTTTTCGGCGGCGGGCTGCGCAACATGCGCTTGCCGATGATCAGTTGCGCACGGTTCGGCAGTTTCGACAGCGGCCACAACGTGGCGATGAACAGTGCGGGAAAGGCGATTTCCAACGGGCGCTTTTCCAGCTTGGCGAAAATATGCCGTGCGGCTTTATCCGCCGACCAACTGAGGGGCATGGGGAAGTCATTGCGTTCGGTCAGCGGCGTGTCGACAAAGCCCGGGCTGATCACGGTGACGTCGATATTTTCCGGCGACAGGCTGATGCGCAAGGATTCGAACAGATAGCGCAGGCCGGCCTTGGACGCGCCATAGGCCTCGGCGCGGGGCATCGGCAGGTAGGTCACGGCGCTGGCGACACCTACCAGGTGCGGCGTGTGCCCGGCGCGCAGCAGCGGCAGGGCGGCTTCGATGCAATAACTGCTGGCCAGCAGGTTGGTACGCACCACGTGCTCAATGATCGATGAGTCAAACTGCCGGGCGTCCACGTACTCACAGGTGCCGGCATTGAGGATGACCGTGTCCAGCGCGCCCCAGGCCACGCCAATGCGCTCACCGATCTCGCGCACGGTCTGGCTGTTGGTCAGGTCGCCGGCCACCACCAACACCTGGCCAGGGTAGCGTTGGGCGAGGGCTTCCAGCGGGCCTTTCGAACGTGAGCTCAAGGCGACGTGGGCGCCGCTGTTGAGCAACTCCACGGCCAGCGCGGCACCGATGCCACTGCTGGCGCCGGTCAGCCAATAACGGCGAGGCAATGTACGGCTCATCCCATTCTCCTTTTCAGCCAGCCCACGACGTTGCCCAGCACGGGCAAGTGTTCGTAGAGCATGGCGCCGGCATCGAAATAATCGCGGTGGCGGTACACCTTGTCGCGCCACATCACGTGCGAACAACCTTCCACCCGGATCACCTTGCCGTTGGCCAGGCGTGGGTGGCAGAAACTCATTTTCCAGCGCAGGTAACCCTCACCTTCGGCCACCTGATCGAAACCGTGGAAGTCGAAGCGTAGCTGGCTGACGTTGCTGTACAGCTCGGCGAAATAGCGGTGCATGGCGGGCAGGCCCTGCACCTCGTGCAGCGGGTCGGTAAAGCGGATGTCCTGGCTGTACAGGCTGTCGAGCAAGTGCAGGTTGTGCTTGTCCAGCGTGGAAAAGGCCTGGGCGAAGCGGCGCAGGAAGTCACTCATACTCGCCCCCTGCAGCTTGTCGCGAGGGCAGGCTGCGGAAGGCGGCCAGGGCGCGTTCACGGGACTTTTTCAGGTCGACAATCGAACGCGGGTAATCCGCCACGCCGAACAAGCCACCGGCGGCTTCGGGGTTGTGTACTTCTTTTTTATTCAGCGCGGCCAGTTCCGGCAGCCAGTGCTTGATGAACACGCCTTCGCTGTCGAATTTTTCCGACTGGCTCAAGGGGCTGAAAATCCGGAAGTATGGCGCCGAGTCGGTGCCGGTGGACGAACTCCACTGCCAGCCGCCGTTATTGGCCGCCAGGTCGCCGTCGATCAGGTGGCGCATGAAGAAACGCTCGCCCTCGCGCCAGTCGATCAGCAGGTTCTTGGTCAGGAACATCGCCACCACCATGCGCAGGCGGTTGTGCATCCAGCCGGTTTCGAGCAGTTGGCGCATGGCCGCGTCGATGATCGGCAGGCCGGTGCGCGCTTGCTGCCAGGCGGCCAGGTCCTTGGGCGCGTTGCGCCAGGCGACGGCTTCGGTCTCGGGGCGGAACGCCCGGTGGCGCGACACCCGTGGGTAACCCACCAGGATGTGCTTGTAGAACTCGCGCCAAAGCAGTTCGTTGATCCAGGTGATGGCGCCCATGTCGCCGCTTTCAAACTCGCCGCCGTTGGTTTGCAACGCGGCGTGCAGGCACTGGCGCGGCGATACCACGCCGGCGGCGAGGTACGCCGACAGCTGGCTGGTGCCGGGCTTGGCGGGGAAGTCGCGGTCGTCCTTGTAGTAGCTGATCTGTTGGTCGGCGAAGGCGTCGAGGCGGCGCCGGGCTTCGGCTTCACCAGCAGGCCAGAGCGCGCGCAGAGTCTCGCTGGGCGGCTCGAAACCGTCGACTGTCTTCGGGACTGGGTCGCTTTTGAGCGTGAGCGCAGCCTGGGCCTTGGGGGCCGCGACTATCCGCGGCAGTGCGCTGTGCAGGCGGCTGTAGCAGACCTTGCGGAATTGGCTGAATACCTGGAAGTAGGTGCCGGTCTTGGTCAGCACGCTGCCGGGTTGGAAAAACAGTTGGTCCAGGTAGCTGTGGAAGCTGATGCCCGCCGACTCCAATGCCTTGGACACGGCCGCATCGCGACGGCTTTCATGAATCCCGTATTCCTCGTTGACGTGCACCGACTCCACCGCCAGTTCACGGCATAGCGTGCCCAGCACGTCGGGCGCCTGGTCCCAGGTGGCGGCGGTACGGATCAGCAGGGGAATGTTCAGTTCGCCGAGGGTTTTGCCCAGGTCGTCCAGGTTGCGCAGCCAGAAATCCACCTTGCACGGTGCATCGTCATGGGCCAGCCATTGTTCGGGCGTGATCAGGTACACGGCGGCGATCGGGCCCCGCTCGCTCGCGGCGGTCAGGGCGGTGTTGTCGTGTAGGCGCAGGTCGGTGCGCAGCCAGATCAAATGCATTTAAACGAGTCCACGCTGGATCAGTAGCTGGTGGGCCGATAACAAGTCTTCGGCGACGAACAATTCAGGGGTGTCATGGGTTAATACGGCCAGCTCGGCCTGGTGGATGCATACCGTTGGTCCGACGACCAACTTTGGGCAACGGACGCCGCCCAAAAGTTTTGCCAGCGCCGACACATGCAGCGCTTTGCTCGAATACAGCAGCACGGCCCGCGGTTGCAGGTGCTCCACCGCCAGGGCCAGTTCGCCAGCGGGCAAAGGCCAGTCGAACACTTCCACCGGGCAATCGGCACTGCTGGCGAGCCAGGCGCTGAGCCACAGGTGTGGCTCCAGGGGCAGGTCGGACTGATTGACCAGCAACAACGGCGCGCCGTGCAACTGGCGATTGTTGTGGTAAATGCGTGCGCCGAATTTGCTGCGCAGCCATGAGAGGAAAAACACCCGCTCCATCTGCGCGCCGAACTGGCCTTGCCAACGCTGTTCCAACTCTCGCAGCAGCGGCAGCATCAATTGCTCGCACAACGTGCGTGGCGGGTACAGCGCCATGGCCTGGTTGAAGGCGTCATCGACCCGGCGTTCGCTCAATTCGCTGATGGCTTGCACCAGGTTCTGGCGCAGGCTGTGCCACTCGTTTTCCACCGCCTCAGGAAGGGACTGGGCCGAGTCGATCAGGCCTTTGACCTGGCTCACCGGCACGCCGCGATTGAGCCAGGTGAGGATGGTGTGGATGCGCTGCACATGCTCGGCACTGAACAGCCGATGGCCCTTGGGCGTGCGCTGGGGCACGATCAGGCCGTAACGGCGTTCCCAGGCGCGCAGGGTTACGGCGTTGACGCCGGTCTGGCGCGCCACTTCGCGAATCGGCAGCCAGCCATCTTCCAGGGCTTGGGCGATGTCGTCGCCGGGTTCGTCTAGCAGGGCAGCTTTCATGGTCTAGATCGCATTTCGCAGGCTGAGGTTTTCCGGGTGCGGTTGCAGGTAGGCCTGCTGCGCGATGTAGCGGTCCGGGTGTTGACGAAAGTGGTGTTTGAGCAGGGTCAGTGGCACCACCAGCGGCACGATACCGTGACGGTACTGGCCGATGACGGTCTGCATTTCCTGCTTGTCGTCGGCGCTGATGACCTGCTTGAGATAACCGCTGATGTGTTGCAGCACGTTGGTGTGGGTGCCACGAGTGGCGCACTTAGTGAGGCCGGTCATCAGGTCGCTGAAGTAGCCCGCCGCCAACTCATCGAGGTTGGCCTCCTTGGTCATGCTGCCCAGCAGGTGGCCAAGGCTTTTGTAGTGTGCCGGGCTGTGGGCCATCAACAAGTATTTGTAGCGCGAATGGAAGGCTAGCAGGCGGTGACGGGTCAGGCCTTCGGCCAGCAGTCGTTGCCAGCTGGCGTAGACGAATACACGGGTCAGGAAGTTTTCCCGCAGCACCGGGTCGTTCAGCCGACCGTCTTCTTCCACCGGCAGGTTGGGATGGCGCGCACAAAAGGCCTGGGCGTAGATGCCGCGCCCGCCGCCGTCCACCGGCGTGCCATTGTCACGATAGACCTTGACCCGCTCCAGGCCGCACGACGGCGATTTCTGCATGAAGATGTAGCCGCACAGGTCGGTATGTTCCGCAGCCATCTGCTGGCCGTAATCGTCCAGCGGCTGGGTGACATTCAACTCGCGGTTCACGGTGCCGACGGCTTGCGGGTGGGAGGGGTCTCCCACCAGACGGATCGGTTCGCGTGGAATGCCCAGGCCGATGGCGACTTCGGGGCACAGTGGCACGAAGTCGAAATAATCGGCGAGGGTCTGGCTGCACAACAGGGATTGTTTATGGCCGCCGTTGAAGCGCACGTTCTCGCCCAACAGGCAGGCGCTGATGGCGATCTTCGGTTTGGTGGTGCTGGACATACACGAACCCTCAGCGAGATTCCTGTACAAGATTTAAATCCTGTACAACTAAATCTCATCATAGGTTCGATGATGTACAAGTCAAATTATTTGTACAAGTTTTGCGAGTGCGCTATTTCCAGCCGATTTTCCAGGCGTTGATATCCTGCAGGGTTTGCCAGGGCAGGCGCTCGCTGCGGTGTGTCATCACGGCCTGCAGTTCAATGTCGAGCACCGTGCCTTCTTCATCACGAAAAAGCTCGGTGACCAGAAAGTGTTTTTCTTTGTTGCGAGGGTGGGCTGCTGTCCACTTCGACAGCAGCAATTTGGCGGGATTGATGCGGTTCATTGCAGGTGCTCGATCAAGCGTCGTGCGGCTTCCTGGCCGCTGAGCCAGGCACCTTCCACACGGCCCGACAGGCACCAGTCGCCACACACGTACAGGCCTAGGTCGGCATCGGCCAGCACACCGAATTCGTGGCTGCTGGATGGTCGAGCATAGAGCCAGCGGTGCGCCAGGCTGAATGACGGCGCGGGCATGGCGCTGTGCAGCAGTTCGGCGAAGGCGCCGTGCAGGTGCTCGATCACCGCCTCTTTGGGCAGGTCCAGGTGTGCCTTGCTCCAAGCGCTGGTGGCGTGCAGCACCCAGGTGTCGAGGGTGGTATCGCGCCCAGGTTTGCTGCGGTTGCGCGCTAGCCAGTCGAGGGGGCTGTCTTGCACGAAGCAGCCCTCCATCGGGGTATCCAGGGGTTTATCGAAGGCCAGGGCGATGGCCCAGGTGGGGTCCATTTTCACCCCGGCGGCGGCACTCGCCAGCTTGGGCGCTGCGGCCAGCAAGGCGGTGGCCTGGGGCGCAGGCGTGGCGATGATCACGTGGCTGAAGGGGCCATGGTTTTCGCCGTCCGCGTCCAGCAGGTTCCAGTGGTGTTTGCCCTGGAACACCTCGGTGATGCGGCAACCGAACTCCACCGGCAGGTCGTCGAGCAGGGCGCGGGTGATTGCGCTCATGCGCGGCGTGCCGACCCAGCGGATCTGTTCATCGGGGGAGGGAGTGAGCTGGCCGGACTTGAAGTTGTACAGCTGGGGCTTCCATTGCTCGGCCCAGCCGTGGCTTTGCCAGCGTTGCACTTCGTTGACGAAGCGCCGGTCGCGGGCGGTGAAGTATTGCGCGCCCATGTCCAGGGAGCCGGCATCGCTGCGCTTGCTGGACATGCGCCCGCCACTGCCGCGGCTTTTATCGAAGAGTTGTACAACGTGCCCCGCGTCTCGTAACGCTCGGGCGGCGGAGAGACCGGCGATGCCGGTGCCGATGATCGCGATGGGAACAGTCATGGGAGGCCTCGTTTTACCGTTGGGTACAGACTACGCCGACACCAATAGCTGTACAATATTGTTTTTTGGTATAAGTTTTGGCTTACCTGTTCTTACGGCGTGACCTATGGTTAAAGCAGAGGCTTAATCCAACGTGACGCCCGTTCAAATTGATCCCTGTTTATAAAATAGACCAGTGATGGACGGCGAACGTTACATGAGGGACATCCCATGCACATTTTGCTGACCGGCGGTACTGGCCTGATCGGCCGTCAACTCTGCCAGCACTTGCTTGCCCAGGGCCATCGCCTGACGGTGTGGAGTCGTCATCCGGACCAGGTCGCTAAACAGTGCGGCGAGCAGGTGTCGGGTGTTGCTGGCCTGCAAGAGGTTATCGGCCCCGTTGACGCGGTCATTAACCTGGCGGGCGCGCCCATTGCCGACCGCCCCTGGACCCACAAGCGCAAGGCGTTGCTGTGGAGCAGCCGCATCAGCCTCACCGAGACCCTGCTGGCATGGCTTGAGGGCTTGGAGCACAGGCCTGCAGTGTTGATTTCCGGTTCGGCGGTGGGCTGGTACGGTGATGGCGGCGAGCGCGAATTGACCGAAGCCAGCGGCCCGGTACAGGACGATTTCCCCAGCCAGTTGTGCATCGCCTGGGAAGAAACCGCCCAGCGCGCCGAAGCCCTGGGGATGCGTGTAGTGCTGGTACGTACCGGCCTGGTGCTGGCGGCGCAGGGCGGCTTTTTGTCGCGGCTGTTGCTGCCGTTCAAACTGGCGCTGGGCGGGCCTATCGGCAGTGGTCGGCAGTGGATGCCGTGGGTGCATATCAAGGATCAAATCGCCCTGATTGATTTTCTTCTGCACAAGCCTGACGCCAGCGGTCCCTATAATGCCTGCGCGCCACACCCGGTGCGCAATCGCGAGTTTGCGAAAACCCTGGGCCAGGTGCTGCACCGCCCGGCTTTCATGCCGATGCCGGCCTTTGCATTGAAGGTGGGCCTGGGCGAGTTGTCCGGCCTGTTGCTGGGCGGGCAGAAGGCGCTGCCCGAGCGCTTGCTGGCTGCCGGTTTCACTTTCCAGTTCACTGAGTTGCGTGCGGCTTTGGATGACTTGTCCAGCCGCCTCTAAAGATAGGATGTTGCATGACGGATCACGCGTTGTTATTGGTCAACCTGGGCTCGCCGGCGTCCACTTCGGTGGCGGATGTGCGCAGCTACCTCAATCAGTTCCTGATGGACCCTTATGTGATCGACCTGCCGTGGCCCGTGCGGCGCTTGCTGGTGTCGCTGATCCTGATCAAGCGCCCCGAGCAGTCGGCGCATGCCTACGCCTCTATCTGGTGGGACGAGGGCTCGCCGCTGGTGGTGCTCAGCCGCCGCCTGCAACAGCAGATGACCTCACAGTGGACTCAAGGCCCGGTGGAGTTGGCGATGCGCTACGGTGAGCCGTCCATTGAAACGGTGCTGACCCGCCTCGCCGCCCAGGGCATCCGTAAAGTCACCCTGGCGCCGCTGTACCCGCAATTTGCCGACAGCACCGTGACCACGGTGATCGAGGAAGCCAAGCGCGTGGTGCGCGACAAAAAGCTCGATGTGCAATTCTCGATCCTGCAACCGTTCTACGACCAGCCCGAATATCTCGACGCCCTGGTCGCCAGCGCGCGGCCCTACGTGGAGCAGCATTACGACCACCTGCTGCTGAGTTTCCACGGTTTGCCTGAGCGCCACCTGACCAAGCTCGACCCTACCGGCCAGCACTGCTTCAAGGATGCCGACTGCTGCAAGAATGCGTCTGCCGAGGTGCTCAAGACCTGCTATCGCGCGCAGTGCTTCAGCGTCGCTCGTGACTTTGCCGCGCGCATGGGGTTGCCCGAAGACAAGTGGTCGGTGGCCTTCCAATCGCGCCTGGGCCGCGCCAAGTGGATCGAACCCTACACCGAGGCTCGCCTTGAAGCATTGGCCCAACAAGGCGTGAAAAAGCTGCTGGTGATGTGCCCGGCGTTCGTCGCCGATTGCATCGAGACGCTGGAAGAAATCGGCGATCGCGGGCTGGAGCAGTTCCGCGAGGCCGGGGGCGAGGAGTTGGTGCTGGTGCCGTGCCTGAATGATGATCCGCAGTGGGCGAAGGCGCTTAATACCCTTTGCGAGCGCGCACCCACGGCGCTGTAACCAAACCAAGTGAAGATCAAAATGTGGGAGGGGACTTGCCCCTCCCACATTTTGGTTGTGTTACAGGTTGAGGGTCAGGCTGACCGTGAGGTTGCGCGGTTCGCCTGGGCTGATCCAGTAGTTGCTGTAGGACCGCTCGTAGTACTTCTCATCAAACAGGTTGTTGAGGTTCAAGCCCACGGTGACGTTGTCGGTGGCCTTGTAATGGGCCAGCAGATCAACCGTGTGGTAGGCCGGCAATTCGAAACTCGTGCCGGCCTCACCGGAGCGATCGCCCACATAGGTGAACGCCGCCCCCATGTCTGAACCGCGCAACGCGCCATCCTGGAACTCATACACCCCCAACAGGCTGCCGCTGCGCTTGGCCACGCCGAGTATCCGGCTGCCGGCAGGAATGACTTTGTCGCCCTTGGTCACTTCAGCATCAATGTAGGCAAACGCGCCAATCACCCGTACGGCGTCGGTCACTTGCCCGGACAGTTGCAGGTCGAGGCCCTGGCTGCGCGCCTTGCCTACGGCGCGGTTGAGATTGGTGGCCGGGTCCAGGCTCAGCACGTTTTCCTTTTCTATATGGAAGGCTGCGATCGTAGCGCTGAGGCGCTCGTCGAACAGCTCGCTCTTGATCCCCACTTCATAGCCCACGCCTTCCTCAGGCTTGAAGGACTTGTTGTCGGCGCCCAACCCGCTATTGGGCTTGAACGAAGTAGAGGCGTTGGCGAATACGCCGACTTGCGGCGTGAGCTGATAGAGCAGGCCGGCGCGCTGGGTAAAGGCGTTGTGGGTTTGCTCGGCTTTGGCGTGGTTGCGGGTGAAGTCGTCGATACGCTGCTCGAAATGCTCGAAGCGCGCTCCGACCATGCCGCGCAGGCGGTCGGTGAAGACGATCTGGTCTTGCAGGTTCAGCGCGTGGCTATTGGTCTGTTCGAAGAAGTCGGTGCCGGAGCGCAGGCCGTTGGGTTTGGCCTGGCCGTAGACCGGGTTGTAGATGTCGATGCTGTAGCGGCTACCGCCAATCGCCGTGACGCGCTCTTTCTTGCGATAGTCCTCGTATTCGGTGCCGATCAGCAGTTCGTGCTGCCAACTGCCGATGTCGAACAGGCCGCGCAGCTCGAGCTGGGTAATGCTGTCGTGCCAGCCCATAGAGCGTTCACGGTAGCGGCGGTCGATGCTGTGACCGTCGGCGTTCAGTGCACGGTTTTCCGAGGCGTCGCCCCACAGGCTGCCTTGTTTGTAGTGGCTCGCCAGACGCAGTTTCCAGGCATCGTTGAGGTGATGCTCAAGGGTGGCCTGGAGACGATTGTTGTGGTTGTCGATATCGCCGTCGTTGGGTTCGCCGAGGAAGGTGGAACGAGATACGCCGGGGGCGTCGACGATGCCACGGTCGAAGGTAGAGCTGTGGCGGACGAATTCACTCTCGACGAGCAGACTGGTGTCCGGGTCCAGTTGCCAACTGAACGAAGGCGCGACGAATACCCGCTTGCTCTGCACGTGATCGCGGAAGCTGTGGTTGTCTTCCACCGCCAGGTTGACCCGCGACAGCAGGTTGCCTTCGCCGTCCAGCGGAGTGTTCACGTCCACGGCGGTGCGATAGCGGTCCCAACTGCCGGCGCTGGTCTGCACGGTGGTGAAGGCTTCTGGCTGGGGCTTCTTGGTGACAATGTTCACGGTGCCGCCGGGATCGCCGCGTCCATACAGGCTGGCGGCAGGGCCCTTGAGTACTTCGATGCGCTCGATATTGGCCGCGTCCGGTGTACTCGGGTAGCCACGGTTGGCGCTGAAACCGTCCTGGTAGAACTCGGACGTGGTGAAGCCACGCACGCTGTATTCGTACAGAGTCAGGCCGCCGAAGTTGTTTTGCTTGGACACGCCGCCGGCAAATTCCAGGGCGCGTTCCACGTGGGTACTGCCCAGGTCCTTGAGCACTGTGGCGGGAATTACGCTGATGGATTGCGGGATGTCGCGAATGGCGGTGTCGGTTTTTGTCGCGCTGGCGGAGCGGGTGGCGCGGTAGCCTTTGACCGGGCCGGTGGCGGACTCATAGGCGTCGGTGGTGACGCTGATGGTGTCGAGTTCCAGGGTGTTTTCTTCGGCGAAGGCGGGGTCGAGCAGCAAACCCAAGGCCAGGCCAGCCATGGGGGCGATTCTTCGAGACGGCATGATAGAGCGTTCCAATAGCGATATTGAAATAATATAACATGCCTAATGAGAATGACTTGCTTTGAAATATCAGTTTACAGGTGCCCGGGAAGGGGCACCTGCAAGCGGCGACCTATTCCTCTTCTTTGACCGGCGCAGGCGGCGGACGCAGCCCGATTTCCGCCAGCAACTTGATCTCTTTGCCGTTGCGCATCACCTGGATCGCCACCTTCTCGGTCGGCTTGATCCGCGCCACCTGGTTCATCGACTTGCGGCCATCACCGGCCGGTTCGCCGTTGATGCTGAGGATGACATCCCCCAGTTGCAGGCCGGCTTTCTGCGCCGGGCCATCGCGGAAGATCCCGGCGACCACGATGCCAGGGCGTCCGGTCAAGCCAAATGACTCGGCCAGCTCCTTGGTCAGCGGCTGTACCTCGATCCCCAGCCAGCCGCGAATCACCTGGCCGTGCTCGATGATCGACTTCATCACCTCCATCGCCAGCTTCACCGGGATCGCAAACCCGATGCCCTGGGAGCCGCCGGACTTGGAGAAGATCGCCGTGTTGATGCCCGTCAGGTTGCCATTGGCGTCCACCAATGCACCGCCGGAGTTACCCGGGTTGATCGCCGCGTCGGTCTGGATGAAGTCTTCGTAGCTGTTAAGGCCCAGTTGGTTGCGCCCGGTGGCACTGATAATGCCCATGGTCACGGTCTGGCCCACGCCGAACGGGTTGCCGATGGCCAGCGCCACGTCACCCACACGCAAACCGTCGGAACGGCCGAGGGTGATGGAGGGCAGGCTCTTCAAATCGATCTTCAATACCGCAAGGTCGGTTTCCGGGTCGCTGCCCACCACACGGGCCAGGGTTTCGCGGCCGTCACGCAGGGCCACCACAATCTGGTCGGCGCCGGTGGTCACGTGGTTGTTGGTAAGGATGTAACCTTCGGGGCTCATGATCACCCCGGAGCCCAGGCTGGACTCCATGCGACGCTGTTTTGGCCCGTTGTCACCGAAGTAACGGCGGAACTGCGGGTCTTCAAACAGTGGATGGGCCGGTTTGTTGATCACCTTGGTGGTGTACAGGTTGACCACGGCAGGGGCGGCGATCACCACGGCATCGGCGTAGGTCACCGGGCCTTGCACCACCGAATTGCTTTGCGGCGCCTGTTGCAGGTTCACATCCAGGCTGGGCAGCCCCACCAGCTCGGGGTAACGCTGAATAATCAGCATCGCGATCAGCACGCCAGCCAGCAATGGCCATCCAAAAAAACGCAGCGCCTTGAGCATCAAGTAAGTCCTGACAGGTTGCAGGGGGCGGGAGAGCGCCCATAATGTCGCGCATTATACGAGGCTGTGACGCCTGCGAACCGGATATTTAGGAGTCTTTTATGGCCGTCCCCCTTACCACCCTCGTCGAGGAAGCGGACCGCTACCTCGGCAGCGCAAAAATTGCCGATTACTGCCCCAATGGCCTGCAGGTCGAGGGCCGGCCACAGGTGATGCGCATCGTCAGCGGCGTGACCGCCAGCCAGGCCCTGTTGGACGCGGCCGTCGAAGCCCAGGCGGATCTGGTCCTGGTGCACCACGGTTACTTCTGGAAAGGCGAAAACCCGTGCATCACCGGCATGAAGCAGCGCCGCCTGAAGACGCTGCTCAAGCACGACATCAGCCTGCTGGCCTACCACCTGCCGCTGGACCTGCATCCCGAGGTCGGCAACAACGTGCAGTTGGCCCGTCAACTCGACATCACCGTCGAAGGCCCGCTGGACCCGGGCAATCCCAAAATCGTCGGGCTGGTCGGCTCGCTCGCCGAACCGCTGTCACCTCGCGACTTTGCCCGCCGCGTGCAGGAAGTCATGGGCCGTGAGCCGTTGCTGATCGAAGGCAGCGAGATGATCCGCCGCGTCGGCTGGTGCACCGGCGGTGGTCAGGGCTACATCGACGACGCGATTGCGGCCGGTGTCGACCTGTTCCTCAGCGGCGAAGCCTCCGAGCAGACCTTCCACAGCGCCCGCGAAAACGACATCAGCTTCATCGCCGCCGGTCACCATGCCACTGAGCGCTACGGCGTGCAGGCGCTGGGCGATTACCTGGCGCGGCGCTTCGCGTTGGAGCATTTGTTCATCGATTGTCCCAACCCAATCTAACAAACACCACCGAACAAATGTGGGAGGGGGCTTGCCCCCGATGGCGGTGGATCAGCTACTCATGCAGTGACTGACACATCGCTATCGGGGGCAAGCCCCCTCCCACACTTGACCGCGATTAACCCCAAACTCCGTGGTATATCCATATACCGTTTCGGTCTAGTAGGCCGCCTGAATAGAAGCAGGTGCTGTGCTAGCATGCCCCGCTCGAACACGGCCCGCTGGCCGTCCATAAGATCGTTTTTCCGTGAGTAACCATGGTCGACAAACTGACGCATCTGAAACAGCTGGAGGCGGAAAGCATCCACATCATCCGCGAGGTCGCCGCCGAGTTCGACAACCCGGTGATGCTCTACTCGATCGGTAAAGATTCCGCCGTGATGCTGCACCTGGCACGCAAGGCCTTCTTCCCGGGCAAGCTGCCGTTCCCGGTGATGCACGTCGACACCCGCTGGAAATTCCAGGAGATGTACGCGTTCCGCGACAAGATGGTCGAAGAGCTGGGCCTGGACCTGATCACCCACATCAACCCGGACGGCGTGGCGCAGAACATCAACCCGTTCACCCACGGCAGTGCCAAGCACACCGACATCATGAAGACCGAAGGCCTCAAACAGGCCCTGGACAAGCATGGTTTCGACGCAGCCTTTGGCGGCGCCCGTCGCGATGAAGAGAAATCCCGTGCCAAAGAGCGCGTGTACTCGTTCCGCGACAGCAAGCACCGCTGGGACCCGAAAAACCAGCGCCCCGAGCTGTGGAATGTCTACAACGGCAACGTCAACAAGGGCGAGTCGATTCGCGTGTTCCCGCTGTCCAACTGGACCGAACTGGACATCTGGCAGTACATCTACCTGGAAGGCATCCCGATCGTACCGCTGTACTTCGCCGCCGAGCGTGAAGTGATCGAGAAGAACGGTACGTTGATCATGATCGACGACGACCGCATCCTCGAGCACCTGTCCGACGAAGACAAAGCCCGAATCGTCAAAAAGAAAGTACGTTTCCGTACCCTTGGCTGCTACCCGTTGACGGGCGCGGTGGAGTCCGAAGCCGAGACGCTGACGGACATCATTCAGGAAATGCTCCTGACGCGAACTTCCGAGCGCCAGGGCCGTGTCATCGACCACGATGGCGCAGGCTCGATGGAAGATAAAAAACGTCAAGGTTATTTCTAAGGGGCTGTCATGTCGCATCAATCTGATTTGATCAGCGAGGACATCCTCGCCTACCTGGGCCAGCACGAGCGCAAGGAAATGTTGCGCTTCCTGACCTGTGGCAACGTCGACGACGGCAAGAGCACCCTGATCGGGCGCCTGCTGCACGACTCCAAGATGATCTACGAAGATCACCTGGAAGCCATCACCCGCGATTCGAAGAAGTCCGGCACCACCGGTGACGACATCGACCTGGCCTTGCTGGTCGACGGCCTGCAGGCCGAGCGGGAGCAAGGCATCACCATCGATGTCGCCTATCGCTACTTCTCCACCGCCAAGCGCAAGTTCATTATCGCCGACACCCCCGGCCATGAGCAGTACACCCGCAACATGGCCACCGGTGCCTCCACCTGTGACCTGGCGATCATCCTGATCGACGCGCGCTACGGCGTGCAGACCCAGACCCGTCGCCACAGCTTCATCGCCTCGTTGCTGGGCATCAAACACATCGTGGTGGCCGTCAACAAGATGGACATCAATGGCTTTGACCAAAGCGTATTCGAGCAGATCAAGGCCGACTACCTGAAGTTCGCCGACGGTATCGCCTTCAAGCCGAGCACCCTGGCCTTCGTGCCGATGTCGGCGCTCAAGGGCGATAACGTGGTGAACAAGAGCGAGCGTTCGCCCTGGTACACCGGCCAGTCGCTGATGGAGATCCTCGAAACCGTCGAGATCGCCAACGACCGCAATTACACCGACCTGCGTTTCCCGGTGCAGTACGTCAACCGCCCGAACCTGAATTTCCGTGGTTTCGCCGGCACCCTGGCCAGCGGCATCGTGCACAAGGGCGACGAAGTCGTGGTGCTGCCGTCGGGCAAGAGCAGCCGCGTCAAATCCATCGTCACCTTCGAAGGTGAGCTGGAGCACGCCGGCCCTGGTCAAGCGGTGACGCTGACCATGGAAGACGAGATCGATATCTCCCGTGGCGACCTGCTAGTGCATGCCGACAACGTGCCGCAAGTGACCGACGCCTTCGACGCCATGCTGGTGTGGATGGCCGAAGAGCCGATGCTGCCGGGCAAGAAATACGACATCAAGCGCGCCACCAGCTACGTGCCGGGTTCCATCACCAGCATCGTGCACCGTGTGGACGTGAACACCCTGGCCGAAGGCCCGGCGAGCGCGCTGCAACTGAACGAGATCGGTCGGGTCAAGGTCAGCCTCGACGCCGCCATCGCGTTGGACGGTTACGACAGCAACCGCACCACCGGTGCGTTTATCGTCATCGACCGTTTGACCAATGGCACAGTAGCCGCAGGCATGATCATCGCCCCGCCGGTCGGTCACGGCAGTGCGGCGCAGCACGGCAAGTTGGCCCATGTGGCCACCGAAGAGCGTGCACTGCGCTTCGGCCAGCAACCGGCCACCGTGTTGTTCAGCGGCCTGTCCGGCGCTGGCAAGAGCACCCTGGCCTATGCGGTCGAGCGCAAGCTGTTCGACATGGGCCGTGCGGTATTTGTGCTGGATGGCCAGAACCTGCGCCATGACCTGAACAAGGGCTTGCCGCAGGACCGTGCCGGTCGCACCGAGAACTGGCGTCGTGCCGCGCATGTGGCGCGTCAGTTCAACGAAGCCGGCCTGCTGACCCTGGCCGCGTTCGTTGCGCCGGATGCCGAAGGCCGTGAACAGGCCAAGGCGTTGATTGGCGGCGATCGCCTGCTGACCGTCTATGTGCAGGCCTCGCCACTGGTGTGCGCCGAGCGTGATCCGCAAGGCTTATACGCGGCCGGTGGGGATAACATCCCGGGCGAATCCTTCCCGTACGACGTGCCGTTGAATGCCGACCTGGTGATCGACACCCAGGCCCTGTCACTGGAAGAAAGCGTCAAGCAAGTGCTGGAGTTGTTGCGTCAGCGCGGCGCGATCTAAAGCCTGTCGCAATCAAATGTTGGAGGGGGCTTGCCCCCGATAGCGGAGTGTCAGTCAGTACATCTGTTACTGACCCAACGCCATCGGGGGCAAGCCCCCTCCCACATTCTTGATCATTGTTTACCTGGGAATTCTCTATGCAGCTGCTCCAGTAGCTGATCCTTCTGTTCCCAGAGCTGGTTGATCCAGCCCTGGAACGCCAACCGATATTCCCCATCCTGCTCATAATTCTTGCCAATGAATTCGGCCGGGATCTGCACCTCTTCAAACTGCACCACCACGTCCCGCACATTCCCGCACAGCAAATCCCAATAACCTGGGCGCCCAGCCGGGTAGTGAATGGTCACGTTCACCAGTGACTTCAACTGCTCCCCCATGGCATCCAGCACAAACGCAATCCCGCCAGCCTTGGGCTTGAGCAGGTAACGGAAGGGGGACTTTTGCTGCGCATGCTTGCCTGGGGTAAACCGCGTGCCCTCGGCAAAGTTGAAAATACCCACCGGGTTGTCGCGAAACTTCGCGCAGGTCTTGCGAGTGGTTTCCAGGTCCTTGCCTTTCTTTTCCGGGTGTTTCTCCAGGTAGGCCTTGGTGTAGCGTTTCATGAACGGAAAGCCCAGCGCCCACCACGCCAGGCCAATCACCGGCACCCAGATCAGCTCCTGCTTGAGAAAGAACTTCAGTGGGCGAATCCGGCGGTTCAGCACGTATTGCAGCACCATGATGTCGACCCAGCTCTGGTGGTTGCTGGTGACCAGGTACGAGTGCTGGTAGTCCAGCCCTTCCAGCCCGGTGAGGTGCCAGCGGGTGCGTCGCACCAGGTTCATCCAGCCCTTGTTGTTGGTCACCCATGCCTCATGGGTGTGGTTCATCAGCCATTCGCTGAAACGCTTGGCAAACGGCAGGGCCTTGAACAACGCCACGATAAACAGGAACGAACACAACAGGATCGTGTTCAGCGCCAACAACAGCGATGCAATCACCCCGCGCACGGCGGCAGGTAGAAAATCCAGCATTTAGATATCCATAGGTCGGTTGGCGGCTTGGATCGCAGTGAGCGCGATGGTGTACACGATGTCGTCCACCTGGGCGCCGCGCGGCAGGTCGTTGACCGGTTTGCGCAGGCCCTGGAGCATCGGCCCCAGGCTCACGCAATCGGCACTGCGCTGCACGGCCTTGTGCGTGGTGTTGCCGGTGTTCAGGTCGGGGAACACAAACACTGTGGCCTTGCCGGCGACCTGGCTGTTGGGGGCCAATTGCCGGGCCACGTTTTCGTTGGCGGCGGCGTCGTATTGCAGTGGGCCGTCGATCAGCAGCGAGCTTTGCTGTTCGTGGGCGAGCAGGGTGGCTTCGCGGACTTTCTCCACTTCTTCGCCGCTGGCCGAATCGCCGCTGGAATAGCTGATCATCGCCACGCGCGGGGTGATGCCGAACGCGGCTGCCGAGTCGGCGCTTTGTAGGGCAATCTCTGCCAGTTCGGCGGCGCTCGGGTGCGGGTTCATCACGCAGTCGCCGTACACCAGCACCTGCTCGGGGAACAGCATGAAGAACACCGACGACACCAGGGTGCAGCCCGGCGCCGTTTTAATCAGCTGCAGGGCAGGGCGGATGGTGTTGGCGGTGGAGTGAATGACGCCGGACACCAGGCCGTCCACCTCATCGAGGGCGAGCATCATGGTGGCGATCACCACGGTGTCTTCCAGTTGCTGCTCAGCCATCGGCGCGTTGAGGCTTTTGCTCTTGCGCAGCGCCACCATCGGCTCGACGTAGCGCTGGCGGATCAGGTCCGGGTCGAGAATCTCCAGGCCTTCAGGCAGTTCGATACCCTGGGCGCGGGCGACTGCTTCCACATCCGCCGGCTTGGCCAGCAGCACGCAGCGCGCAATGCCCCGCGCCTGGCAGATCGCGGCGGCTTGCACGGTCAGCGGCTCGCTGCCTTCGGGCAACACGATGCGCTTGTTGGCGGCCTGGGCGCGCTGGATCAGTTGGTAGCGGAACACCGCCGGCGACAGACGCATTTCCCGTGGTGTGCCGCAACGTTGGTGCAGCCAGCGCGCATCGAGGTGGCTGGCGACGAAATCGGTGATGATTTCCGCACGCTCGCGGTCATCAATCGGGATTTCCTTGTTGAGGCTGTTGAGCTGGTTGGCGGTGTCGTAGGAACCGGTGCTCACCGACAGCACCGGCAGCCCGGCCTGGAACGCGCCACGGCACAACTCCATGATGCGCGGGTCGGGCAGGGTGTCGCTGGTCAGCAGCAGGCCGGCCAGCGGCACGCCGTTGATCGCGGCCAGGCTGACGGCGAGGATGATGTCGTCACGGTCGCCGGGCGTCACCACCAGCACGCCGGGCTTGAGCAGCTCCACGGTGTTGCGCATGGTGCGCGCGCAAATGATGATCTTGGTCATGCGCCGGGTTTCGTAGTCGCCGGCGTTGAGGATCTGCGCGCCCATCAGGTCGGCCACGTCGCGGGTACGCGGCGCGTTGAGTTCCGGTTGATAGGGAATGCAGCCGAGCAAGCGGAAATCACCGCTGCGCAACAGCGGCGAATGTTCCTTGAGGCGTGCCGAGAAGGCTTCCATGCTTTCGTCGGTGCGCACCTTGTTGAGGATCACGCCGAGCACTTTGGGGTCTTTCGGGCCGCCGAACAGTTGGGCCTGCAGCTCAACACGCCCGGAGAGTTCGGTGAGCACTTCGTTTTCTGGTGCGGACACCAGGATCACTTCCGCATCCAGGCTCTTGGCCAGGTGCAGGTTGACCCGCGCCGCATAGCTGGCGCTGCGGGTGGGCACCATGCCTTCGACGATCAATACGTCCTTGCCCACCGCGGCTTGCTGGTACAGCGTGATGATTTCTTCGAGCAACTCGTCGAGTTGGCCGTCGCCGAGCATGCGCTCTACGTGGGCCAGGCCCAGAGGCTGTGGCGGCTTGAGGCCGTGGGTGCGCGCCACCAGCTCGGTGGAGCGCTCGGGGCCGGTGTCGCCGGGGTGCGGCTGGGCAATCGGCTTGAAAAAGCCGACTTTCAGCCCGGCTCGCTCAAGGGTACGCACCAGCCCAAGGCTGATGGAGGTCAGACCCACACCAAAATCGGTGGGCGCGATAAAAAAAGTCTGCATGCGGATTCTCTGGAGGTGCATGGCTTGGGTGACGCTCTATGGCTGAGCGTCTACCGCGAATCAGGCGCCAAGGTTATCGTTAATCGCGCTCCTGCGCACACCAGCCGCAGGCAAAGGGCTGGCCTAATTTTTCAATACGTTGCGCGGGGTCCAGCACCCAGGCGCGTGACTGCCAGGGTGGCTGGTGGCGCAGGTGCTGGGTGTGGCCGCAGGACAGCTCGGCGACCCAGTGCTGGTCGTCGTCCTGGTGGAACCCGATGATGAAGGATGCCGTTGATCGGTCCCGTCTGTCCGGGTTCTGTTCGCTTTCGGGCAAATCCTTGTTTAGACTTGTCCGTTCTTCATTCTTATGCAAAAGGTCTCGCCCCATGACGATCGCCGCTAACAAGGCTGTCTCCATCGACTATACCCTGACCAACGACGCTGGTGAGGTCATCGACAGCTCAGCCGGCGGCGCGCCGCTGGTCTACCTGCAAGGCGCAGGTAACATCATCCCAGGCTTGGAAAAAGCCCTGGAAGGCAAGAATGTCGGTGATGAGCTGACCGTTGCCGTAGAACCTGAAGATGCCTACGGCGAGTACTCGGCCGAACTGGTCAGCACCCTGAGCCGCAGCATGTTCGAAGGCGTTGACGAGCTGGAAGTCGGCATGCAGTTCCACGCCTCCGCACCGGACGGCCAAATGCAGATCGTCACCATCCGTGACCTGGACGGCGACGACGTCACCGTCGACGGCAACCACCCGCTGGCTGGCCAGCGCCTGAACTTCCAAGTGAAGATCGTTGCCATCCGCGACGCTTCCCAGGAAGAAGTGGCCCACGGCCACGTTCACGGTGAAGGCGGTCACCACCATTGATTGTGGTTTGATCAATCGGTAGCAAAAACGCCCCGACTGGTTCGGGGCGTTTTTTTGTGCCTGAAAAAATGTGGGAGGGGGCTTGCCCCCGATTGCAGTATGTCAGTCAGTACATTCTTTACTGACCCACCGTCATCGGGGGCAAGCCCCCTCCCACAACAAAAATGCCCCGGACCTTTCGGTACGGGGCATTTCTTAACTGTTTCGCAACCTGGGCTGCGTAGCAGTTGTTACCACTTAGGCTGCAGCAGCAACGCTCAGAGCCTTGATGTGGCCATTCAGGCGGCTCTTATGGCGAGCGGCCTTGTTCTTGTGGATGATGCCTTTATCGGCCATACGGTCGATAACTGGCACAGCCAGAACGTAAGCAGCTTGGGCTTTTTCAGCGTCTTTGGTGTCGATGGCTTTAACTACATTCTTGATGTAGGTACGAACCATGGAACGCAGGCTGGCGTTGTGGCTGCGACGCTTCTCAGCCTGTTTTGCACGTTTTTTGGCGGAAGGTGTGTTGGCCACCGTCGAGCTCCTCGAAAGACTTTTTAGGAAATAGCAAACAAAATAGGCCGCGAATCATGCCGATGACTTGATGGGTTGTCAAGGGCGGCTGATGCGAACTGCTGAGTGGTCGATCTGAAGAGGCGGGTGATTTATTTCCGGCGCTTGACCTGTAAACTCGCGAGCTTTGGCTCTGTGCTGTTGCAGGCGCGCAGTATCGCATAAGTGGGCGCTTTGTACGCCTGCTCTTTATCTAAAGGCGCAAACTCTTTCAATGAATCTGCTCAAATCGTTGGCCGCCGTCAGCTCTATCACGATGATCTCCCGGGTTCTGGGGTTTGTGCGTGACACCCTGCTGGCGCGCATTTTTGGCGCCAGCATGGCCACGGATGCCTTCTTTATTGCGTTTAAATTGCCCAACCTGCTGCGGCGGATCTTCGCCGAAGGTGCGTTTTCCCAGGCATTCGTGCCGATCCTGGCCGAGTACAAGACCCAGCAGGGCGAGGAAGCTACCCGTACCTTTATTGCCTATGTGTCCGGCCTGCTGACCCTGGTGCTGATGCTGGTGACGATTCTGGGCATGCTCGCCGCCCCCTGGGTGATCTGGGCCACGGCCCCCGGTTTTGCCAATACCCCGGAAAAATTCGCGCTGACCACCGATCTGCTGCGAGTGACCTTTCCTTATATATTGCTGATCTCCCTGTCATCCCTGGCCGGGGCGATCCTCAATACCTGGAACCGCTTCTCGGTGCCAGCCTTCGTGCCGACCCTGCTGAACGTCAGCATGATCATCTTCGCGCTGTTTCTCACGCCGTACTTCGACCCGCCGGTGATGGCGCTCGGTTGGGCCGTACTGGCCGGTGGCCTGGCGCAACTGCTCTACCAACTGCCGCACCTGAAAAAGATCGGCATGCTCGTATTGCCACGCCTGAACCTCAAGGACACCGGCGTATGGCGCGTGATGCGCAATATGCTGCCGGCGATCCTCGGCGTGTCGGTCAGCCAGATTTCGCTGATCATCAACACGGCTTTCGCTTCGCTGCTGGTGTCGGGCTCGGTGTCGTGGATGTACTACGCCGACCGCCTGATGGAGCTGCCCTCCGGCGTGCTCGGCGTGGCCCTGGGCACGATTCTGCTGCCTACCCTGTCGCGCACCTACGCCAGCAAGGACCGCCAGGAATACTCGCGCATCCTCGATTGGGGCCTACGCCTGTGCTTCGTGCTGGTGTTGCCGTGCGCACTGGCCCTGGGGATCCTGGCTGAGCCGCTGACTGTGTCACTGTTTCAATACGGCCAATTCGATGCCCACGACGCACTGATGACGCAGCATGCCTTGGTCGCCTATTCCGTTGGCTTGCTCGGCATCATCGTGATCAAGGTGCTTGCGCCAGGCTTCTATGCTCAGCAAAACATCCGTACACCGGTAAAAATCGCAATTTTCACGCTGATCGTCACACAACTGCTCAACCTGGTGTTTATCGGCCCGCTGGCCCATGCCGGCCTGGCCTTGGCCATCAGTGCGGGCGCGTGCATCAACGCAGGGCTTTTGTTTTACCAGTTGCGTAAGCAGCAGATGTTCCAGCCGCAGGCCGGCTGGGGTCTGTTCACCCTCAAGCTGCTGGTGGCGGTCGGGGCGATGTCGGCCGTGTTGCTGGGGTTGATGCACTTCATGCCGGCGTGGGATGAAGGCCATATGCTGGAGCGCTTCATGCGTCTTGGCGTGTTGGTCGTCGCGGGTGTGGTGGTGTACTTCGGGATGTTGCTGCTGCAGGGCTTCCGCCTGCGGGATTTCAATCGCAAGTCCCTGGGTTAGAGAGTTTGCCGCGATAAAACGGTTGTTTTATCGATTCGACCCATTTGGCCCGTTCAGTTGCCTGTCGTCCGGGGCCGGGTGTGGTTATAATCGACCACTTTATGAGCAAGAAGCGCGTTATGCAGCTGGTTCGAGGTCTCCACAACCTGCGCCCCGAGCATCGGGGCTGCGTCGCCACTATTGGCAACTTTGACGGTGTTCACCGTGGCCACCAGGCTATCCTGGCCAGGCTGCGCGAACGTGCGGTCGAGTTGGGCGTGCCCAGCTGCGTGGTGATTTTCGAGCCGCAGCCACGGGAATACTTTACGCCCGAGACTGCGCCGGCACGCCTGGCCCGTCTGCGTGACAAGTTGCAACTGCTGGCGGAAGAAGGCGTTGACCGCGTCCTCTGCCTGGCTTTCAACCAGCGTTTGCAAAGCCTGAGCGCTGCCGAGTTCGTCGACCGCATCCTGGTTGATGGCCTGGGCGTACAGCACCTGGAGGTCGGTGACGACTTCCGCTTCGGTTGCGACCGGGTCGGGGATTTCGATTTCCTGCAACAGGCCGGCGTCAGCCAGGGTTTTACCGTCGAAGCCGCGCAAACCGTCGAGCTGGACGGCCTGCGCGTGAGCAGTACCCAGGTGCGTAATGCCCTGGCGGCTGCCGACTTCGCCTTGGCCGAGCGTTTGCTCGGTCGCCCGTTCCGCATTGCCGGGCGGGTCCTGCACGGCCAGAAGCTGGCGCGCCAATTGGGCACGCCAACCGCCAACGTGCAACTCAAGCGCCGTCGTGTGCCGCTGACCGGGGTTTACCTGGTGAGCGTCGACATCGACGGCCAATCGTGGCCGGGAGTCGCCAACATAGGCGTCAGGCCCACGGTTGCAGGTGATGGCAAGGCCCACCTGGAAGTACATCTGCTGGATTTTGCCGGTGATCTGTATGACCGGCGTTTGACGGTGGTTTTCCACCAGAAGCTGCGTGAAGAGCAGCGTTTCGCCTCCCTTGAGGCGTTGAAAACGGCGATCAATGCGGATGTCGCCGCCGCCCGTGCACTAGCCGCACCTAGCGCCCATCGCTAACCGAAGAGCCTTAAATGACCGACTATAAAGCCACGTTAAACCTTCCGGACACCGCCTTCCCAATGAAGGCCGGCCTGCCACAGCGCGAACCGCAGATCCTGCAGCGCTGGGACAGTATTGGCCTGTACGGAAAGTTGCGCGAGATTGGCAAGGATCGTCCGAAATTCGTCCTGCACGACGGCCCTCCTTATGCCAACGGCACGATTCACATCGGTCATGCGCTGAACAAGATTCTCAAGGACATGATCCTGCGCTCGAAAACCCTGTCGGGCTTCGACGCGCCTTATGTCCCGGGTTGGGACTGCCACGGCCTGCCGATCGAACACAAAGTCGAAGTGACCTACGGCAAGAACCTGGGCGCGGATAAAACCCGCGAACTGTGCCGTGCCTACGCCACCGAGCAGATCGAAGGGCAGAAGTCCGAGTTCATCCGCCTGGGCGTGCTGGGCGAGTGGGACAACCCGTACAAGACCATGAACTTCAAGAACGAGGCCGGTGAAATCCGCGCCTTGGCCGAAATCGTCAAGGGCGGTTTCGTGTTCAAGGGCCTCAAGCCCGTGAACTGGTGCTTCGACTGCGGTTCGGCCCTGGCCGAAGCGGAAGTCGAGTACGAAGACAAGAAGTCCTCGACCATCGACGTGGCCTTCCCGGTCGCCGACGACGCCAAGCTGGCCGAGGCCTTCGGCCTGGCAAGCCTGGGCAAGCCGGCTGCCATCGTGATCTGGACCACCACGCCGTGGACCATCCCGGCCAACCAGGCGCTGAACGTGCACCCGGAATTCACCTACGCCCTGGTGGACATCGGTGACCGCCTGCTGGTGCTGGCCGAAGAAATGGTCGAAGCCTGCCTGGCCCGCTACGAGCTGCAAGGTTCGGTGATCGCCACCACCACCGGCTCCGCGCTGGAACTGATCAATTTCCGCCACCCGTTCTATGACCGTCTGTCGCCGGTATACTTGGCTGACTACGTCGAACTGGGTTCGGGTACCGGCATCGTGCACTGCTCGCCGGCCTACGGCGTGGACGACTTCGTCATCTGCAAGAAGTACGGCCTGGTCAACGACGACATCATCAACCCGGTGCAAAGCAACGGCGTCTACGTGCCTTCGCTGGAGTTCTTCGGCGGCCAGTTCATCTTCAAGGCCGACCAGCCGATCATCGACAAGCTGCGCGAAGTCGGTGCGCTGATGCAGACCGCGACCATCCAGCACAGCTACATGCACTGCTGGCGCCACAAGACCCCGCTGATCTATCGTGCCACTGCGCAGTGGTTCATCGGCATGGACAAAGAACCGACCAGCGGCGACACCCTGCGTGTCCGCTCGCTCAAAGCCATCGAAGACACCAAGTTCGTCCCGGCCTGGGGCCAGGCGCGCCTGCACTCGATGATCGCAAACCGCCCTGACTGGTGCATCTCGCGCCAGCGTAACTGGGGCGTGCCGATCCCGTTCTTCCTGAACAAGGAAAGCGGCGAGCTGCACCCACGTACCGTCGAACTGATGGAACAAGTGGCCCAGCGTGTCGAACAGGAAGGCATCGAAGCCTGGTTCAAGCTGGACGCTGCCGAGTTGCTGGGCGATGAAGCGCCGCAGTACGACAAGATCAGCGACACCCTCGACGTGTGGTTCGACTCGGGCACTACGCACTGGCACGTGCTGCGCGGCTCGCACCCGATGGGTCACGAAACCGGCCCGCGTGCCGACCTGTACCTGGAAGGCTCGGACCAACACCGTGGCTGGTTCCACTCGTCGTTGCTGACCGGTTGCGCCATCGACAACCACGCGCCGTACCGCGAACTGCTGACCCACGGCTTCACCGTCGACGAGACAGGCCGCAAGATGTCCAAGTCGCTGAAGAACGTGATCGAGCCGAAAAAGATCAACGACACCCTGGGCGCCGACATCATGCGTCTGTGGGTCGCGTCGACCGACTACTCGGGTGAAATCGCCGTGTCGGACCAGATCCTGGCTCGCAGCGCCGATGCCTACCGTCGTATCCGTAATACCGCGCGCTTCCTGCTGTCGAACCTGACCGGTTTCAACCCGGCCACCGACCTCCTGCCGGCCGAGGACATGCTCGCGCTGGACCGTTGGGCCGTGGACCGTACCCTGTTGCTGCAACGCGAGTTGCAGGAAAACTACGGCGAATACCGTTTCTGGAACGTCTATTCGAAGATCCACAACTTCTGCGTGCAGGAGTTGGGTGGTTTCTACCTCGACATCATCAAGGACCGCCAGTACACCACCGGCACCAACAGCAAGGCGCGCCGTTCGGCGCAGACCGCGCTGTATCACATCAGCGAAGCGCTGGTGCGCTGGATCGCACCGATCCTGGCGTTCACCGCCGACGAACTGTGGGAATACCTGCCGGGCGAGCGCAACGAATCTGTGATGCTCAACACCTGGTACGACGGCCTGACCGAACTGCCGGCCGGCTTCGAACTGGGCCGCGAGTACTGGGAAGGCGTGATGGCCGTGAAGGTTGCGGTGAACAAGGAGCTGGAAGTACAGCGTGCGGCCAAGGCCGTCGGTGGCAACCTGCAAGCCGAGGTCACCCTGTTTGCCGAAGACGGTCTCACCGCCGACCTGGCCAAGCTGAGCAACGAACTGCGCTTCGTGCTGATCACTTCTACCGCGAGCCTGGCGCCATTCGCCCAGGCCCCGGCGGACGCGGTTGCCACCGAAGTGCCGGGCCTCAAGCTCAAAGTGGTCAAGTCGGCCTTCCCTAAGTGCGCCCGTTGCTGGCACTGTCGTGAAGACGTTGGCGTGAACCCCGAGCATCCGGAAATCTGCGGTCGTTGCGTCGACAACATCTCGGGTGCTGGCGAGGTTCGCCACTATGCCTAACGCCAGTCGTTTCGGACGTCTGGGCTGGCTCGTACTGAGTGTGCTGGTCCTGGTCATCGACCAGGTCAGCAAGGCTCATTTCGAAGGCTCCTTGCAGATGTTCCAGCAGATCGTGGTGATCCCGGATTACTTCAGCTGGACCCTGGCCTACAACACCGGCGCCGCCTTCAGCTTCCTGGCTGACAGCGGTGGCTGGCAGCGCTGGCTGTTCGCCCTGATTGCCGTGGTGGTCAGCGCAGTGTTGGTAGTGTGGCTCAAGCGCCTGGGTCGCGATGACACCTGGCTGGCCATCGCCTTGGCCCTGGTGTTGGGCGGCGCGCTGGGCAACCTGTACGACCGCATTGCCCTGGGCCATGTGATCGACTTCATTCTGGTGCATTGGCAGAACCGCTGGTATTTCCCGGCGTTCAACTTTGCCGACAGTGCCATCACCGTCGGTGCAATCATGCTGGCGTTGGACATGTTCAAAAGCAAGAAAACCGGAGAGACCGTCAATGACTGATCAGGTATTGGCTGAGCAACGCATCGGCCAGAACACGGAAGTCACTTTGCATTTCGCACTGCGCCTGGAGAATGGCGACACGGTCGACAGCACGTTCGACAAAGCCCCGGCCACCTTCAAGGTCGGCGACGGCAACCTGCTGCCGGGTTTCGAAGCGGCCCTGTTCGGCTTCAAGGCCGGCGACAAGCGTACCCTGCAGATCCTGCCGGAAAACGCCTTTGGCCAGCCCAACCCGCAAAACGTACAGATCATCCCGCGTTCGCAGTTCCAGGACATGGACCTGTCGGAAGGCCTGCTGGTGATCTTCAACGATGCGGCGAATACCGAACTGCCGGGTGTGGTGAAAACCTTCGATGACGCGCAAGTGACCATCGACTTCAACCACCCGTTGGCCGGTAAAACCTTGACCTTTGACGTTGAAATCATCGACGTTAAAGCGCTCTGATCAACAACACACAATTAAATGTGTGAAGTGGGCTTGTGTGGGAGGGGGCTTGCCCCCGATAGCGGTGGAACAGTCAGGGGTTTGTTTACTGACCCACCGCCATCGGGGGCAAGTCGAATCGTCGCACCGCCCCTCCCTCCTTTGATCTTCATTTTCGGTTGGGTTAGCGTCACACCAGACCCAAATAGCTGCAAGACACGAGGCACAGCATGCAAATCAAACTCGCCAACCCCCGTGGCTTCTGCGCCGGTGTGGACCGGGCGATCGAAATCGTCAACCGCGCCCTGGAAGTCTTCGGGCCGCCGATTTACGTGCGTCATGAAGTCGTCCACAACAAATTCGTGGTCGAAGACCTGCGCGCACGCGGCGCCATCTTTGTCGAAGAGCTCGACCAGGTGCCGGACGATGTGATCGTCATCTTCAGCGCCCACGGTGTTTCCCAGGCGGTGCGTACCGAAGCGGCAGGCCGCGGCCTGAAAGTCTTCGATGCTACCTGCCCACTGGTCACCAAGGTGCACATCGAAGTCGCGCGCTACAGCCGTGATGGTCGCGAGTGCATCCTGATCGGCCACGCCGGCCACCCGGAAGTCGAAGGCACCATGGGTCAGTACGACGCCAGCAATGGCGGGGCGATTTACTTGGTGGAAGACGAAAAAGACGTCGCCAACCTGCAGGTACAGAATCCCGAGCGCCTGGCATTCGTGACCCAGACCACCCTGTCCATGGACGACACCAGCCGCGTGATCGACGCGCTGCGCAGTCGCTTCCCGGCCATTGGCGGCCCGCGCAAGGACGACATCTGCTACGCCACCCAGAACCGCCAGGACGCGGTCAAGCAACTGGCAGACGAATGCGATGTGGTCCTGGTAGTCGGCAGCCCCAACAGTTCCAACTCCAACCGCTTGCGTGAGTTGGCTGAGCGCATGGCGACGCCAGCGTACCTGATCGACGGTGCCGAAGACATGCAGCGTAGCTGGTTCGATGGCGTCGAGCGTATTGGTATCACGGCGGGTGCTTCGGCCCCGGAAGTGCTGGTGCGCGGTGTTATCCAGCAGTTGCACGCCTGGGGCGCCACCGGTGCCGATGAACTGGCTGGCCGCGAAGAGAACATCACGTTCTCCATGCCCAAGGAACTGCGGGTTCGCTCGCTGCTGTAAAAAACCGGCGTGCCGGATCAACTCCGGCACAATGCCTGCTCGGCACGCTCGCTGCGCAGGCTGATGCGCCCGCTGGGTGCCAGCACTACCTGATACAGGCTCTGCGCCTGGTCCGCGGCACACACATGCACGGTGCCGGCACGGAAGCCTCCCCCTGAAAAGATGGGCTCACCCAGCCCGCTGAAGCGCACCTGGTTCTTGAGCGGCCCATTGCCCACGATCGGCGCTTGCCTGCTGGCCTGGTGCTCCAACAGCACCGGGTTGTCATCGTCCAGGGGGCCGCGCCCGCTGATGTCCACGATGACCCGCCACCCCAGGCCCCAATCATCCCTCAGTGCGTGAATGACCACCGCCCGGTTGCGTGCGATGGCTTCGGTGCGTGCATAACGCAGGCCTTGCGTCAAGGACTGTGCTGCGCTCTGTCGCTGCTGTGACTCCAGCAGGCTCTTGAAACTCGGCACCGCCAGGTTGGCCAGAATGCCGCTCACGATCAGCCCCAGCAGCAGTTCGATCAAGGTGAACCCTCGTTGTTGCATGTGCCATCCCTCCGTGGATTTGGGTGTAGTCCTAGTTATAGCGTCCCGTCTGTGGTGCGGATGATGGCCTTCATGTCCAAAGTATTTCCCTTTGTTCCGGTTGCAGCGCAGGTGAAAAACCGGCGCTAGTCTTGGGCCGCACAGCAGGGTTTACCTGCTCTTTTTCGGACCTCGACACGGATGACGACGGTAATGCTTGCCTGCACGAACACCTGTTTGCCCAACGCCTTATCCCGCTACCAAGCCGGTACGACACTGATCGAAGTGCTGGTCGCGGTGTTGATTCTCACCATTGGCCTGCTGGGTGCGGCGGTGATCCAACTCAATGCGCTCAAGTACACCGACAGTTCCAGGATGACCAGCCAGGCCAGTTTCATTGCCTACGACTTGCTCGACCGGATCCGTGCCAATTCTGCTGCCGACTACACGTGGGGCCGGGCCGAGCGTGCCTTGGCCGGCAATGTTGCCGCCAGTGCGCGCGACCTGGACTTGCATGATTTCGAGGCCAACATTCTCGGTTTTGCCGGGGAGAGCGCCAAAGGCTCGGTGTCGATCAGTGGCGGCGAGGTGACGGTCAGAATCAGTTGGGATGACAGTCGAGGTACAGGCAGGCCGGGTGCCCGGGAAACCTTCACCCTGACCAGTCGCATCCGCGATGAACCGGGAGTGGCGCAATGAGGTGTCTTGTTCGAGGTTTCAGCCTGGTGGAGGTGCTGCTAGCGTTGGCGATGGGGCTGGTACTGGTGCTCTGGGCCAGCCAGGTGGCAATTCAGTCCAGGGCTACTCATGCCAGCCAGCAGGCCGCGCTGTTGATGCAGGATGATGCGCGGTTTGTGCTGGGCAAGCTGCTCCAGGATATCCGTCAGGCGGGCATGTTCGGCTGTCTGGCGACAGCGTTTATCGACAACGCCCCGCCCGCTTTTGACCGGCCTGTCGCTTGGCGTGTCGGAGGCGGATCAACCTCGCTGACGCTGGTGACCGCGGAGGTCGCCGTTGGAAGCGGCACGCCTGACTGGACTGTATTGTCCGATTGCACAGGCAGCGCCCACGCCTACGCGGGAAGCGCCCCGGCATCGGCACCCGGGCAAATCCGTTTTGCGTTACGCCAAGTTACCTACACCTTCGAAGCAGGGCAGTTGAAAGTCAGTACGCCTGCATCACCCGCCAAGGCGGTATTGGTGGATAACGTGAAGGCATTCGATATCAGTTTCGGCGTGTCCGCCAAACCTGCGTCAACGGAAGTGGTGCGCTACGACGCCGGCCCGGCCGACGAATCCTTGATACGCAGTGTGCGCATTGTGATGACGCTGCAAGACCCTACCGCCCGGGTGAAAGATCAAACCTACAGCGTCGTGGCGGCGCTGCGGAACCGACTGGGGTAGGGCTGCCATGATGCATTTAGAGCGTTTTCGTCTGCGACAGGCGGGCATGGTGCTGCTGGTCAGCCTGGTGTTGCTGCTGCTGTTATCGCTGATCGGCTTATCCTCGATGCAGGCTGCGCTCACTCAGCAAAAGATTGCCGGTAGTTTCTGGCACCGTAATCAGTCGCTGCAAAGTGCCGAGAGTGGCTTGAGATTGGGAGAACTCCTTGTAAGGCGGGCGTCCGCAGGCTTGACGTTGTGTCAGTCAATTGCCACCTGCGTGCCGCCCGCTGAAGCGTTTTCGGTTGTGGGCTCCGGAACCCACCCTGTCTCGGGCATCAAGTGGGTCGCTCTCAAAGGCGGGGTTTACGGCATTCAGTTCCTGGGCCCTGCGGTTGGGCTGACACATTTACCGGCACAAACCACGGCTGCGGTGTATCGAGTGACGGCAGTCGGGCTGCACGGGCAATTGCGCACGGTGCTGGAGAGTACCTATGCGCGGGTAGAAGAGGAGGGTGGCTCGCGGTTTCGGCGAGTGGCATGGCGACAACTTCAATAAGGAGTAGTGGAATGGGCATGGACAGCCAGGGTTTTACCCTGATCGAGTTACTGATCGCCGTGGTGATCATTGCGGTTCTGGCCGGGATTGCTTACCCCAGTTACACCGGCCATCTGAAAAAAGTCTATCGCGCTGAAATCGTTGCGCTGTTGACCGAGCAAGCACAGTACCTGGAGCGCTTTTATGCGAGAAACGGCAGTTTTATTGATGCAGCCGGCCTCAGTGCAGGCAATGATCGCTATAGAATCACCGCTGCATTGAACCCTCAGGACTTCCAACTGGTGGCCACACCGGTCGCCGACTCGGTGATGGCTGGCGATCCTTGCGGGGATTTCGGCCTGACCGGCGCGGGCACGCGGACCAACCCGGGCGCTGCGCCGCAGATGTCGCGCAAGCTGTGCTGGGGGCAATGATGAGGGTGCTGGATGATTGGGCGCCGGGTGCGCTTGTTCCTATTTATCGGCTGGATCAAATGATGGCAGAGCAACAGCAGGTAGTGATTGTCGGTGGCGGAGTCATCGGCTTGTTGACGGCGTTCAACCTCGCGACCCAAGGGCAGGCGGTGGTGTTGCTGGAGCGTGCTGGATTGGGACAGGAATCCTCCTGGGCCGGCGGCGGCATCGTTTCGCCCCTGTATCCGTGGCGCTACAGCCCGGCGGTCACGGCCCTGGCTCATTGGTCCCAGGATTTTTATCCACAGCTGGCGCAGCGTCTGTTCGCTGCGACGGGCGTTGATCCGGAGGTTCACACCACGGGCTTGTACTGGCTCGATCTGGATGACGAAGCCGAAGCCCTTTCTTGGGCCGCGCGTGAAGGCCGTCCCTTGAGCAAAGTGGACGTGTCGGCCGCCCATGACGCCGTTCCGGTGCTGGGCGGCGGTTATTCCCAGGCGATCTACATGGCCAACGTTGCCAATGTGCGAAACCCGCGCCTGGTCAAATCGCTCAAGGCGGCGCTGCTGGCGCTGCCCGGCGTGACCATTCATGAACAGTGTGAAGTGACTGGTTTTGTTCTGGATGCGGGTAATGTCGTGGGCGTGAACACAGCTGATGGGTCGATCTACGGCGATCAGGTCGTACTGGCCGCCGGCGCCTGGAGCGGTGAGCTGCTCGGCACGTTGGGCCTGTCGCTGCCGGTCGAGCCGGTCAAAGGCCAGATGATTCTGTACAAATGCGCTTCGGACTTCCTGTCGAGCATGGTATTAGCCAAGGGGCGTTACGCGATCCCTCGGCGGGACGGGCACATCCTGATCGGCAGTACCCTGGAACATGAAGGTTTCGACAAGACCCCCACCGAAACCGCGCTGGAAAGCCTCAAGGCATCAGCGGTGGAGTTGATTCCCGCCCTGGCGGACGCCGAGGTGGTCGGACATTGGGCCGGTCTGCGCCCTGGTTCGCCCGAAGGCATTCCCTACATCGGTCGTGTGCCGGACTTCAATGGCCTGTGGCTCAACTGCGGGCATTACCGCAACGGCCTGGTGCTTGCGCCGGCGTCCTGCCAATTGTTTGCTGACTTGCTACTGGCGCGCGCACCGATCATCGACCCGGCGCCGTATGCGCCGGAAGGTCGGCTCAACGCTGGATAGATTTTGGCCCTTGCTCCAGGTGCGCCTGGGTGCAATACCACTCCTGGCGAGAGCTCAGGGCGCGATCCTGCGGCAGATGCACGCCGCAGTGGGCGCAGCGCACCATCAGGGCCGCGTCAGGCTCGCTGGCACGATGCTGCCTGGCGGCTGGGCTTTTGAATTTGCGCCAGAACCATACTGCGGCGGCAATGACGGCAATCCAGAACAGTAGACGAAGCATGATGGGCAGTTTCTCGACAAGGAATGCGCCAGTTTAGCCAAGGACGTGCCAGGCGCACAGCGCAATAATACCGCCCACAAAAAAGGAGCCTCGCAAGGCTCCTTCTTGATGACGCCGGTGCAATCAGTCAAATACACCGAAGGTCATGTAGCTGAACCACGAGCGGTCCTGGTTGTTGCCTAGGGCCTGCGGTGCTTCTTCTTCGATCACGTCGCCGTTTTCATCATGCGGCTTGAGGTCCGAAGGGATGGCGTCCTTGGCGTCCTGGTACTGCTTGATGACGTCCTGGTTGGCGCGGGTTTCGCCCGGCGGCAGCGGTGGACGGGACTCGATCAGGCCCAAGGTGTACTTGCTCAGCCACGAACGGTTGTCCGCTTCGGCCACCTGAGGCACGAACTGGCCGTCTTTCAGGCTTGGGTGGTCCGGGTAGTTGAGCTTCAGGGTTTCCAGGCTGGTGCTGGCCAGTTCGTCCAGGTGCAGGCGCTGGTAAGCCTCGGTCATCACGGCCAGGCCATCCCCCACGGAAGGGGTTTCCTGGAAGTTTTCCACAACATAGCGGCCACGGTTGGCTGCGGCCACGTATGCCTGACGGGTCAGGTAGTAGTGGGCCACGTGGATCTCGTAGGACGCCAGCAGGTTGCGCAGGTAGATCATGCGCTGCTTGGCGTCCGGCGCGTACCGGCTGTTGGGGTAGCGGCTGGTCAACTGGGCGAACTCGTTATAGGAGTCGCGGGCAGCGCCCGGGTCACGCTTGGTCATGTCCAGCGGCAGGAAGCGCGCCAGCAGGCCGACGTCCTGGTCGAACGAGGTCAGGCCCTTCATGTAGTAGGCGTAGTCGACGTTCGGGTGCTGCGGGTGCAGGCGGATAAAACGCTCGGCGGCGGACTTGGCGGCTTCCGGCTCGGCGTTCTTGTAGTTGGCGTAGATCAGCTCGAGCTGGGCCTGGTCGGCATAACGCCCGAACGGATAGCGCGACTCCAGGGCCTTCAGCTTCGCTGTGGCGCTGGTGTAGCTATTATTGTCCAAGTCTTTCTGAGCCAGTTGGTACAACTCGACTTCGCTCAGGTTTTCGTCGACGACTTCCTTTGTTGACGAGCAAGCAGCAGTCATGGCGAGGATGGCGATCAGCAGCAGGTGTTTCACTTGCATGGCGGCTTGCGTCCCTATGACGGCCGCTGTCTTGGGCGGGGCCGTCCTGTTATGATGAGCGCCCCGTTGAAAGCCTCGGGGCAAAAGACGCCGTATTTAACCACAAGCGCGCAGCCGAAACCAAAGGCTGTGCCACGCCTAGTCTGAGCATGTCCGATAAAATTGAACTTCGCGCAGAGGTGCCGTCCGAATTGGGCGGCCAACGCCTCGATCAAGTCGCCGCACAATTATTCGCTGAGCACTCGCGCTCGCGCCTTTCCGCCTGGATCAAAGACGGCCGCCTGACTGTGGATGGAGCGGTTATCCGCCCGCGAGACATAGTCCATGGCGGTGCGATTCTTGAGCTGACTGCCGAGCAGGAAGCCCAGGGAGAATGGGTCGCCCAGGACATCGAGCTGGATATCGTCTACGAAGACGACGACATCCTGGTCATCAACAAACCCGCAGGCCTGGTGGTTCACCCGGCAGCCGGGCACGCTGATGGCACCCTGCTCAATGCCTTGTTGCACCATGTGCCGGACATCATCAATGTGCCACGCTGCGGCATCGTGCACCGCCTGGACAAGGACACCACCGGTCTGATGGTGGTGGCCAAGACCATTCAGGCGCAGACGCAACTGGTTACACAGTTGCAGAGCCGCAGCGTCAGCCGGATCTACGAATGCATCGTGATTGGTGTGGTGGTAGCCGGCGGCAAGATCAACGCCCCGATCGGTCGTCACGGCCAGCAACGCCAGCGCATGGCGGTGATGGAAGGTGGCAAGCAGGCCGTCAGCCATTACCGAGTACTCGAACGTTTCCGCTCCCACACCCACGTGCGGGTCAAGCTCGAAACCGGCCGTACTCACCAGATTCGCGTGCACATGGCACACATCAACTTCCCGTTGGTCGGTGATCCGGCCTACGGCGGTCGCTTCCGCATTCCACCGGCGGCGAGCCAGACCATGGTTGAATCGCTGAAAAACTTCCCGCGCCAGGCATTGCATGCACGCTTCCTGGAACTGGATCATCCGACGAGCGGTAAGCGGATGAGCTGGGAATCGCCTCTGCCGGACGATCTGGTCTGGTTGTTGACGCTGCTCAAGCAGGATCGCGAGGCGTTTGTCGGATGAGTGACTGGCTGATACCTGACTGGCCCGCGCCGGCTCAGGTGAAAGCCTGCGTCACCACTCGAGCGGGCGGCGTCAGTCTGGCGCCGTTCGACAGCTTCAACCTGGGCGATCATGTTGAGGATAATCTTGACGCGGTCCTCGAAAACCGCCGCCGTCTTACCGGCGCGTTCAATATTCAGTCTGCCTGGTTGCGCCAAGTCCACGGGGTAACTGTGGTCGAGGCTGACCCGTCACGCATTGCCGAAGCTGATGGCAGCTGGACCAGCACCCCTGGCATCGCCTGCACCTCAATGACCGCCGATTGCCTGCCCGCGTTGTTCTGCAACCGCGCTGGCACCCGCGTGGCTGCAGCCCATGCTGGCTGGCGCGGCCTGGCGGCGGGGGTGCTGGAAGCGGCTTTCGAAAGCCTCGGCGCCGAACCTGAAGACGTGCTGGTCTGGCTCGGCCCGGCGATTGGCCCACAAGCCTTCGAAGTCGGCCCGGAAGTACGCGAAGCCTTCATGCAGCCGTTGCCGCTCACTGCCGAAGCGTTCGTGCCGAGCCACAACCCAGGCAAGTTCATGGCCGACATCTATAAGCTCGCGCGCCTGCGCCTCGCTGCGCGCGGCGTTAATGCTATCTATGGTGGCGGGTACTGTACGGTGACCGACCCGCGCTTCTTTTCCTACCGGCGCAGCCCCCGCACCGGACGTTTTGCCTCCCTTGTGTGGCTTGAACGCTAGACTCCCTTGATCTGGGTCAAACCCGGTCCATATCCGCCATCGCGTGCTTGAATCTTCCAGAATCCACCCCATCTATAAGGGTATCTGGCAGGTTTCTTCATTCAGGATGTTTTATAGCTCCGGCCTGCTCAAAAGGAAGGTGACTAATGCGTATTGATCGTTTAACCAGCAAATTACAGTTGGCATTGTCTGACTCTCAATCCTTGGCGGTGGGCCTCGACCACCCGGCCATCGAGCCTGCGCACTTGATGCAGGCGCTCCTGGAACAGCAAGGTGGTTCTATCAAGCCCTTGCTGATGCAGGTGGGCTTTGACGTCAACAGCCTGCGCAAGGAACTGAGCAAAGAGCTCGACCAGCTGCCGAAAATCCAAAACCCGACCGGCGACGTGAATATGTCCCAGGACCTGGCGCGCCTGCTCAACCAGGCGGACCGTCTGGCCCAGCAGAAGGGCGACCAGTTCATCTCCAGTGAGCTGGTGCTGCTCGCCGCCATGGACGAGAACAGCAAGCTCGGCAAGTTGTTGCTCGGTCAAGGCGTGAGCAAGAAAGCCCTGGAAAACGCCATCAACAACCTGCGTGGCGGCGACGCGGTGAACGACCCCAACCATGAGGAGTCGCGCCAGGCCCTGGATAAATACACCGTCGACCTGACCAAGCGCGCCGAAGAGGGCAAGCTTGATCCGGTGATTGGCCGTGACGATGAAATCCGTCGCACCATCCAGGTCCTGCAGCGTCGCACCAAGAACAACCCGGTGCTCATCGGTGAGCCCGGCGTGGGTAAAACCGCGATTGCCGAAGGTTTGGCCCAGCGCATCATCAATGGTGAAGTGCCGGATGGCCTTAAAGGCAAGCGCCTGCTGTCCCTGGACATGGGGTCTTTGATCGCCGGTGCCAAGTTCCGTGGCGAGTTCGAGGAGCGCCTGAAATCCCTGCTTAATGAGCTGTCGAAGCAGGAAGGGCAGATCATTCTGTTTATCGACGAACTGCACACCATGGTCGGCGCCGGTAAAGGCGAGGGCTCCATGGATGCCGGCAACATGCTCAAGCCGGCCCTGGCGCGGGGTGAGTTGCACTGCGTCGGTGCTACCACGCTCAACGAATATCGCCAGTACATAGAAAAGGACGCGGCCCTTGAGCGTCGTTTCCAGAAAGTACTGGTGGAAGAGCCGAGCGAAGAAGACACCATCGCAATCCTGCGCGGCCTGAAAGAGCGTTATGAGGTCCACCACAAGGTGGCGATCACCGACGGTGCGATTATTGCGGCGGCCAAGTTGAGCCATCGCTATATCACCGACCGTCAGTTGCCCGACAAGGCCATTGACCTGATCGACGAAGCGGCCAGCCGCATCCGCATGGAGATCGACTCCAAGCCGGAAGTGCTCGATCGCCTGGATCGACGCCTGATTCAACTGAAAGTTGAGTCCCAGGCCCTGAAGAAAGAAGAAGACGACGCGGCGAAGAAACGCCTGGAAAAACTCCAGGAGGAAATCGTCCGCCTGGAACGCGAGTATTCGGACCTGGAAGAAATCTGGACCTCGGAAAAAGCCGAAGTGCAGGGCTCTGCGCAGATCCAGCAAAAGATCGAGCAGTCGCGCCAGGAACTGGAAGCGGCACGCCGTAAAGGTGACCTGAACCGCATGGCCGAGTTGCAGTACGGGGTGATCCCGGATCTGGAGCGCAGCCTGCAGATGGTCGACCAGCACGGCAAGCCTGAGAACCAACTGCTGCGCAGCAAGGTGACCGAGGAAGAAATTGCCGAAGTCGTCTCGAAGTGGACCGGGATTCCCGTGTCGAAAATGCTCGAAGGCGAGCGCGACAAGCTGCTGAAGATGGAAAGCCTGTTGCACCAACGCGTGATCGGCCAGGAAGAGGCCGTGGTGGCGGTGTCCAACGCGGTACGGCGTTCGCGGGCTGGGTTGTCCGACCCGAACCGTCCGAGTGGCTCGTTCATGTTCCTCGGCCCGACCGGCGTGGGTAAGACCGAGCTGTGCAAGGCCCTGGCCGAGTTCCTCTTCGATACCGAAGAGGCCATGGTGCGGATCGATATGTCCGAATTCATGGAGAAACACTCGGTGGCTCGCTTGATCGGTGCTCCACCAGGCTACGTGGGCTACGAGGAGGGCGGTTACCTGACCGAAGCCGTGCGCCGTAAGCCCTACTCGGTGATCCTGCTGGATGAGGTCGAGAAGGCGCATCCGGATGTGTTCAACATCCTGTTGCAGGTGCTGGAAGACGGCCGACTGACGGACAGTCACGGGCGTACCGTGGATTTCCGTAATACGGTGATCGTGATGACCTCCAACCTGGGCTCGGCGCAGATCCAGGAGCTGGTGGGTGATCGTGAAGCGCAACGTGCGGCTGTCATGGATGCACTGACTTCGCACTTCCGCCCGGAATTCATCAACCGGGTCGACGAAGTGGTGATCTTCGAGCCGTTGGCGCGGGATCAGATCGCAGGCATTACCGAGATCCAGCTGGGTCGCCTGCGTGGCCGTCTGGCGGAGCGCGAGTTGTCCCTGGACCTGAGCCAGGAGGCGTTGGACAAGCTGATCGCGGTGGGTTACGACCCGGTGTATGGCGCACGGCCTTTGAAGCGTGCGATCCAGCGCTGGATCGAGAACCCGCTGGCCCAGCTCATCCTGTCGGGCAGCTTCATGCCGGGCACCAGCGTCGAGGCGACCGTGGAAAACGACGAGATCGTCTTCCACTAAGCCCAAAGGGCAAAGCAAAAATGAAAGGCCCCGCATTGCGGGGCCTTTTTTTTCGATAGGGCGTTGAACTGTAAGGCAAAGGCTTGTAAAGTGCGCCCCGCAGCAACGTCAGCCCACGGGTTTCTTCTCCCCAAGAAGAAATCAGAAACAAGCGCAAATCATTGTCTTAAAAGCAATTTAAAGGGTTGACAGGGGTTTTTAAGATTGTAGAATAGCGCGCCTCAGAGACATGAACGTAGCGATACGAACAAGTCGAAGAGAAGGTAGTAAGCAGTAACGTAGTACTTTGAAATATGTAGTTCCGTGATAGCTCAGTCGGTAGAGCAAATGACTGTTAATCATTGGGTCCCAGGTTCGAGTCCTGGTCACGGAGCCAATTTCAATATCGGGGTATAGCGCAGTCCGGTAGCGCGCCTGCTTTGGGAGCAGGATGTCGGGAGTTCGAATCCCCCTACCCCGACCATATTTGGGTCGTTAGCTCAGTTGGTAGAGCAGTTGGCTTTTAACCAATTGGTCGTAGGTTCGAATCCCACACGACCCACCATTTTTGAGACCAGTTAACACTGGAATCGAATCTTAAGATCAGAGGCCAAAAGCACTGATCGAAGAAGGCGACTGAAAGGTCGCCTTTTTTTTACCGGGGTATAGCGCAGTCCGGTAGCGCGCCTGCTTTGGGAGCAGGATGTCAGGAGTTCGAATCCCCTTACCCCGACCATATTAAAAATCCTCGTATCGAAAGATACGGGGATTTTTTTTGTGCGTGAAAAACTCAAGTCCGGTGAAAATCGAATGTGGGAGGGGGCTTGCCCCCGATGGCAGTGTGTCAGTCGACAAATCAATGACTGCTTCACCGCAATCGGGGGCAAGCCCCCTCCCACATTTATTGAGTGGCCTCAGGGGCCGAGTTGTCAGTGAAGTTTGAGTCGCGGCTCGGTGCCACGGCCAATCTTGCTGCCCAGCATCAGCATCGCCGTACGGAAGAACCCATACAGCGCCATCTGGTGCATGCGATACAGCGACACGTAGAACATCCGCGCCAGCCAGCCTTCCAGCATCACGCTGCCGGTGAGGTTGCCCATCAAGTTACCCACCGCCGAGAACCGCGACAGCGAGATCAACGAGCCGTAGTCGGTGTATTTGTAAGAAGGCAGGTCCTTGCCTTCGATACGCAGCTTCAGCGACTTGGCCAGCAACGAGGCCTGCTGGTGAGCCGCCTGGGCCCGTGGGGGGACGTTGCGGTCGGTGCCCGGTTGTGGGCAGGCGGCGCAGTCGCCGAAGGCGAAGATGTTCTCGTCGCGGGTGGTTTGCAGCGTCGGCAATACCTGCAGTTGGTTGATGCGGTTGGTTTCCAGACCATCGATGTCCTTGAGGAAGCCCGGCGCGCGAATGCCGGCGGCCCATACCTTGAGGCTGGCCGGGATCACTTGGCCACTGCTGGTGATCAGCGCATCGGCCGTCACTTCGCTGACCGCCGAGTTGGTCAGTACCGTCACTCCAAGCTTCTCCAGGGTTTTATGCACAGGCCCGCCGATACGCTCCGGCAGGGCCGGCAGTACACGTGGGCCGGCTTCGATCAGGGTGATGTGCATGTTTTCCGGCTTGATACGGTCCAGGCCATAGGCCGCCAGCTCGTGGGCGGCGTTATGCAGCTCGGCGGCCAGCTCGACCCCGGTAGCGCCAGCGCCGACGATGGCGACGCTGATTTTTTCCACCACGTCAGTCTGCCCGGCATGGGCGCGCAGGTAGTGGTTGAGCAACTGCTGGTGGAAGCGTTCGGCCTGCTTGCGGGTGTCGAGGAACAGGCAGTGCTGCGCCGCACCTTCGGTGCCGAAGTCGTTGGTGGTGCTGCCGACCGCAATCACCAGGCTGTCATAGCCCAGCACGCGCGCGGGCACCAGTTCACGGCCTTCTTCGTCGAGGGTGGCGGCCAGCTGGATCTTCTTCTGTTCACGATCAAGCCCGCTCATGCGCCCCAGTTGGAACTCGAAGTGGTTCCATTTGGCCTGGGCGACATAATTGAGTTCGTCTTCCGAAGAGTTCAACGAGCCGGCCGCCACTTCGTGCAGCAGTGGCTTCCAGATATGGGTCAGGTTGGTGTCCACCAGCGTGATGCTGGCAGTGCCGCGCTTGCCTAGAGTCTTACCCAGGCGGGTAGCCAACTCCAGGCCGCCGGCGCCGCCGCCGACGATAATAATACGATGGGTCATGGGGATATCTCGCAAGGCTAAAAGAAATCGGAGCAGTTACCCCCGCGAGCGCCAGGCAGCTCATAGCGTCAGGTAACTCAAAAGGCGACTCAGCAAGCCGAGGCCGATCACCACGGCAAGCACCACGCCGAGGAGCAGCCACGGCCGGAAAGGCTTGCGCTCGACTCGGTTCTGGGAGAGTTGCAGGTACTCTTCGACATGCTGTTGGTCATCGGGGTTCAGGCGGCTGGTCATAAAGGCCTCGTCAGGTAGACGTTGCAAAAGGGCGCCACGTTACAGTCCGGGGGCTCAGAGGCTGATACCCACGTCGAACACTATGCTGCGGCCCAGGTTGTTGCGCAAGAAATCCGGTGCGTCCGGGTGAGCGAACAGCACCCGTGCAAAGGTCGGCCCTACCAGGGACAGCGAGCGCCAACCCTGGCGCAGGTATTCGGTAGGCGGAGGAAAATGGCTGTTGAGGTCGAGCACTTCGCGCTTGAGGCTGGTGAAGGCGACGATATCCAGCTCACCCAGGTCCATCCCGCGTTCTTTATAGTTGTGCGCCTTCTTGCGCAGCGTGGGCGCCAGGCGCAGCAGAAACTCGTGGGCCGGGATCCGTCGCGGCTTGGCTTCGCGTCGTACCAGTTGGCTCAGGGAAAACGCACTGCGCCGGCGCAGCAACTCGTCGCGCCATTCGTCATTCAGGCGACGGCCCTCGTCCAGCACGAAAAACACCTCGAAGCTTGCGTCGCGAAACAGCACGTCCGGCGGCTCTTGCCCGGCGGCGTGGAACTCTTCGGCACGGTAGGGCACGTTCAAGCCTTGCAGCAGACGCTGGCAGACCCAACGCTCACGCTCCCATTTGCGGGCATTGGACAGGAACGCGTTGGCTTGTTCGGCCGCTACGGTGAGCAGGCGCAAGTAATCTGAGTCATCCATAGCTAGCAGCTTAGCGCCCAAATGATGACCGCAGGAAGTACCCCTGTGAAACGTCGGTGTAGACTGATCATCCGACTCAATTCGACCCGGGGATTATCGCCGTGATCAGTGCCGCCCTGTTGGCGCCGACAAGCATGGGCATCGGCTGGCTCCTGTACGCGCCAGTGGTACTGTGGGCGATCCTGCGTTCGCCGTGGGTCGAGTTGTTCGCCGACCGGCGCCGCCAGCATTTGCTGTTCGGCACCGTGTTCGCGTTGTTCATGCTGTGGCTGGTGCGGCGGGATTTTGATACCGGCGTGTCCTACCACTTCATCGGCATGACGGCGGTGACCCTGTTACTGGACTGGCCCCTGGCAATCGTCGGCGGTTTTGCCGCCCAATTGGGCTTGATGCTGTTGGGGCGCCAGGACCTCGCTGCCCTGGGCGTCAATGGCCTGTTGCTTATCGGGCTGCCGGTGCTGGTCACTGAAGCCTGCGCGCTGCTGGTCGAGCGTGCGCAACCGCGCAATCCCTTTGTGTATATCTTCTGTTCCGGTTTTTTCGCGGCAGCCCTGTCGGCACTGTTCTGCCTGCTGTTTGGGCTGGGGCTGTTGTGGTTCGACGGGCGTTTCGCCATGCCGGAATGGCTGGCGGATTTTGTCGGCTACCTGTGGCTGATCATCTTCCCCGAGGCCTTTATCAACGGCATGGTCATCAGTGCCCTGGTGGTGTTTTGCCCTGAATGGCTGGAGACCTTCAACCGCACGCGCTACCTCTCGGCGCCTTGGAAGGACGACGATTCGCAGCGTTGACCTGGATCAAATCCCGCGTCGACGAGCAGGCCCATGCTCTGCGAAATTTTTCCGGGAGCGCGGATCATGAGTGTGTACGAATGGGCACGGCAGGAGTTACGCAGAAGCCAGGACGCGGCACAGGAGATCGGTTTTGACCCAGGACTGACTTTGCGCGCCATGCTCAGCGCGGTGGTGCAACAGAGCAAAGGCGTGCGCAGTTTCGAAGACTTGGCCGACGAGCTGCAATACCTCGCAGAAAACCTCGACGACCAGCAGGAATATGCCTTTATGCGCCCTTAATGGCGCGGCGGCAGGTCTTCGGAAAACAGCTCGTCTTCGGCATCCGGCGCCACGGGGATCTTGTGTTCTTCAGCGGCCCAGGCGCCCAGGTCGATGAGTTTGCAGCGGTCCGAACAGAACGGCCGGTTGAGGTTGGTCGCTTTCCATTCCACGGGTGCGCCGCAGGTTGGGCAGTCGACGGTCAAGGGTTGGCTCATGATCGGCCTCCACGCAAAGTAAGGTAAAAGTGGTGCAGTCGCTCGACCTCGCTGTGCAGCCAGGCAAGGTCCTGGTCATTGACCAGTACGTCATCGGCATGTTTCAGGCGGTCTTCGCGGCTCGATTGGGCCTTGAGGATCGCCTGCACCTGTTGTTCGTTGATGCCGTCGCGCTGCAGGGTACGCTGAATCTGCAGCGATTGCGGCACATCGATCACCAGGATGCGCTGGGTCATGCTGTACTGGCCGGACTCGATCAGCAGTGGCGACACCAGGATCGCGTAAGGTGACGTCGCGCGCGCCAGGTGGCTGCGGATCTCCTCGCCAATCAACGGGTGCAGCAGGGCTTCGAGCCAGCGCCGCTCTTCGGGTACTTCAAAGATCAGCTTGCGCAATGCGGCGCGGTCCAACTGGCCGTCTGGCTGCAGCACGCCGGCACCGAAATGCTCGGCGATGTGCGCCAATGCTGGCCGACCAGGCTCTACCACCCAGCGGGCGGCGTGATCGGCGTCCACCAGGTCGATACCCAGGTCGATAAAGTGCTGGGCCGCCGCGCTTTTGCCGCTGCCGATGCCGCCGGTAAGGCCGAGAATCCAGGGTGTTGCAACACGAGTGGTCATCTGAAACCGACAGACTGCAAATAGAAGTCGGTTATTTGACCACCCCAGAGCAATGCAATCCAGCCGGCAATCGCCAGATACGGACCAAATGGCATCGGTGCCGACGCCTGGGACTTGCGCAGGCGCATCAGGATCAAGCCGGCGAATACCCCGACCAGTGACGACATCAACAGCGTCATCGGCAGGATCTGCCAGCCACCCCAGGCGCCTAGCAGCGCCAGCAACTTGAAGTCGCCGTGGCCCATGCCGTCCTTGCCGGTGACCAGCTTGAATAGCCAGAACACGCTCCACAGGCTCATGTATCCGATCACGGCGCCCCACAGGGCGTCGGCCAATGTCGTCAGCAGGCCGAAACTGTTGACGATCAGTCCCAGCCACAGCAGTGGCATTACCAGCACATCCGGCAGCAGTTGATGGTCGGCGTCGATCAGGCTCATCGCCAACAATCCCCAGCTCAGCACCATCACCGTTCCCGCCTGCCAGCCAAAGCCGAAATGCCAGGCCACCCAGGCCGAGATCAAAGCGCATGCCAGTTCCGTGAGGGGGTAGCGGATGCTGATCGCCCCTTGGCAATGCGCGCAGCGGCCGCGCAGAAACAGGTAGCTGAGCAGCGGGATATTTTCCCATGGGCGTATGGGATGGTTGCAGCGCGGGCAGCAGGAGTTGGGCTGCATCAGGTTGTAGGTCGGCCCGGCTGGTTCTGCGGGCAAGTCCAGCACTTCATGGGCCTGGGCGCGCCATTCCCGCTCGAGCATTTTCGGCAGGCGCCACACCAGCACGTTGAGAAAACTGCCGACGATCAGCCCCAGCACCGCCGCCATCGCCACAAACGCCCAGGGATGCTCCCCCAGCAGCAGGCTCAAAATGCGCTTCCCAGTTGGAATACCGGCAGGTACATGGCAATCACCAGCGCGCCGACGATGCCCCCCAGTACCACCATGATCAGAGGCTCCATCAGGCTGGTGAGGTGATCGACCAGGGTGTCCACATCGGCCTCGTAATGGTTGGCGACCTTCTCCAGCATGCGGTCAAGCGTGCCCGACTCTTCGCCGATGGCCGTCATCTGGATGGCCATGCCGGGAAACAGACCGCTGACGGCCATCGATTGATTCAGTTGCATGCCAGTGGATACATCGTGTCGCATATGCTCGATTGCCTGTCTGAACGGCCCAGAACCGGCGGCCCCGGCCACCGAGTCCAGCGCCTGCACCAACGGAACACCGGCGGCGAAGGTAGTGGACAGCGTGCGGGCGTAGCGGGCCACGGCCGATTTTCTCAGCAGTTTGCCTGCCACGGGCGCTTTCAACAAACCGGCATCCAGCCACAGCCGAAAAGCCGGTAAGGCATGGTAGGCGTGGCGCAACCCAAAACCTGCGGCAAGCAGGCCCAGTGCCACGCCCCACCAGGCTCGCTGCATGAACTCGGACAAAGCGATCACCTGCAAGGTGAAGCCGGGCAGTTTGCCGTCGACTCCGGCGAACAGGCTTTGGAACTGCGGTACTACGTGGACCAGCAGCACGCCGGTGACCAGGCTGGCGACCATCAGCACGGTGATCGGATAGGTCATGGCTTTTTTGATCCTGGCCTTTAACTGCTCGCTCTTTTCCCGATGAATCGCTACGCGCTCCAGCAAGGTTTCAAGAGCACCGGCCTGTTCGCCGGCTGCTACCAGGTTGCAATACAACTCATCGAAATAGCGTGGATGCTTGCGCAACGTGTCGGCAAGGCTGGTGCCTGCGGCGATGGACTGTTTCAACCGCTCTGTCAGTTCACGCAGCGTGCGGTTGTCAAAGCCTTCGCCGATGATGTCGAAGGCTTGCAGCAGAGGAATCCCGGCCTTCAGCAAGGTGGCCAGTTGGCGCGTGAGCAGGGTGATATCCGCCGATTTGATAGATGGCTTGAGGCCCGCTAGAACTGGAGAATGCTTGCGTACAAGCCCTGGGCTGATGCCTTGCCGGCGCAGCTGAGCCTTGACCAGGGCTGGGTTGTGCCCGGCGCTGTGCCCGGACACCCTGCGCCCTTTGCGGTTGATGCCTTCCCAGGCGTAGATCGTTGAAGCGTTGTCCATGTCACCGTTCCGCACAGAGGTCGTTGAAGATTTATAGCTTAGTCAGGTGACGGATTCGGGCAGGCGGGCGGTGGTGGATAAAATGTCAGAATGTGCGTCTTGTGCGCGATTGACCGCCTGCGGATGAGTACACTGGCGCCGCTGCACAACTCGGGGCGCAGGAAGCGCCTTGTCATGAGTTCTATCCTGGAGAGTGAATGTGAGACGTCAAAAAGGTTTTACCCTGATCGAGCTGCTGATTGTCGTGGCAATCATCGGCATTTTGGCCACCATCGGCCTGCCCATGTACACCACCCACCAGGCCAAGGCCAAGTTCACCGCCGGCCTGGCTGAAATCACCGCGTTGAAGCCCGGGTATGAAGACACCCTCAACCAGGGGACCGTGCCGACCTTGGCATTGATCGGCGGCACCAGCCCCACCGCCAATTGCAAGATCGAAGTGGCAGGCGATGTGACCACCGGCGCGGGCACCATCAGTTGCGAAATACTCGACGCACCTGCGCCGGTGCTGGGCAAGACCATCAGCCTGACGCGCAACGCCACCACCGGTTGGAAATGCAGCACCACCGCTGAAGCCAAATATGTTGCCAAGGGCTGCGGCGCCGACGGGGCATAGCTGCTAAACCAACCACAGGTAACTTGAGGTGGCCGATGGCGTTATCCATACAGCAGCGTGGCAGTGTTTTCCTGGTGACAGTGGTGTGCCTGCTGGTAGTCGGAATATGTGCACCCTTCAGTGGGCATGATCTGCAGCGGGCTATGCAGATTGCCATCGGGGCGTGTGCGGTGCTGTATGGGTTATCTGTCGTCCCTGTCGGCCAATTGCTGGACAGGCCAACCGCCCTGGGCCTGATGCTGATTATCGTGCTTGGCCTGGTGTCTTCCACGTTGGCCCATCAGCCGCTCTGGGCACTGGCCGAAATGGCGCTGTTTGTCAGTTGCGGGTCGATTGCCGTGGCATTTGCCTTGCTGCGTCGTCATGGCGGCGAGCCTTTGGATCGCGCCTTGGTCATGGTGGTGGTGCTGCTGTGCCTGATCAAGTCGATTCAATACCTGTATGCGGGCGCACTTGTGTTCATCAACGCTGAACGTGTGCTGGACCCTGACCTGTTGCTGTCCGGTTTTTCCAACAAGCGCTTCTACGGGCAATTCCAGACGTTCACCCTGCCGCTGTTGGCGCTTCCTTTGTTGATTCCTGCTATTTCACGTCCACTCAAGGGCGCGGTGTTTGCGTTGCTGTGCGTGTGGTGGATGATTGCGATCGCCGGTGGTACCCGCGGTACCTGGCTTGGCATGTGTGTGGCCGGGGCTGTGCTAGCGGTACTTGGCCCCTGGGGGCGACGATGGCTGGGTTGGCAACTGGCGGCAGTGTTTGGCGGGCTGCTGCTGTACTGGCTGGTGTTTGCGTTAGGGGCGGATTACCTGGAAGTCGAGGTCTCCAAGGGCGCCAGTGACCGCCTCACCACCACCCTGTCGGGTCGTGGTCCGATCTGGTGGCAGGCTTGGCATATGCTCATCGAGCGTCCATGGTTGGGCTTCGGGCCGATGCATTTTGCCGATATTGCCAATGAAATCGCCGCTCACCCGCACCAGGCCATCCTGCAATGGGCCAGTGAATGGGGTGTGCCATCGGCCTTGTGCGTGATGGCTCTGGCGTGGCGAGGCGGCTGGGCGACGTTCGGTGTGTTGCGCGAACGAGCGCTCTCGAACACTCGCGCTGATCTGTTGCGACTATGCCTGTTTGCGGCCTTGGTAGGGGCGTTGGTGCAGTCCATGGTCGACGGTGTGATGGTGATGCCCAATTCCCAGGTCTGGCTGGCGCTGGTGGTGGGCTGGCTGATGGCGTTGCATGTGTGGAAAACCCCGGAGGCCGCCGCGTTGCCATTGGCCTGGGCAGCCTGGAAAGTGCTGAGTGTGCTGGCCGTCGGTCTGCTGGTTTTTATCGCAGCTCGCGATGTGCCTCACATCAAGCAAGCCCAGCAGCAGTACCTGGGCACTCATGTCGGCCTGCTGCAACCCCGTTTCTGGGCCCAGGGCGTGATTGCGCGCTGAAGGCCGCAAGTTGCCGGACTTCCAATGCAGTGCTAGCTTTAGCCCACCGCCCGTGTAGCTCAGCCGGTAGAGCAGCGCACTCGTAACGCGAAGGTCGCAGGTTCGATTCCTGTCTCGGGCAAAAAGGCACCATGGCAACACCGTTTTCAGATGATCCCAGAATGGTTCTGAAGGCCAGACGAGCCGGCATTTGAGCCTGCTCTTTTGTATCTGCGCAACCTTGATGACCCAGATGCATCCCCATTCCTCGATCTAAGAGAACAACATGACCACGACTGAAATGACCCAGGAAGTTCGGCATCAAGCAGCCCTCGAAAAATACCTCGAGGAATCGCCGCAGCTTAAAGAAGAGATCAAGGACCTGAGCGCCGATGATCAGCGCGACCAGATTCAGTGGGCATTCGAGGACGAAGCCGAGAGCCAGGGCTATCAGCCTTGGGAGCTGACCCTCAAGTACACCTCGACACCGGAAGAATTCGAAGCGGCACGACTGGCCTTGCACAAAGAGGCGGCCGAAGTGCTGGGTGTCGAATGGGAAGAGTACTGCGAGATGAATGACCTGGTAGTTTAGAAGCAGCTGCCAGACTCAAGCTGCAAGCTGCAAGTTGTCTCGCGTCCCTCTTGCAGCTTGAAGCCTAATACTTGCAGCTCCTTAGATACTCAGGCGCATCGACAAATCCACCGCCTTCACATCCTTGGTCATCGCACCAATCGAGATGTAGTCCACCCCGGTCTCAGCGATCGGCAACAGGGTGTTTTCGTTGATCCCGCCGCTGGCTTCCAGCTTGGCCTTGCCGCCATTGAGGCGCACGGCTTCACGCATGTCTTCCAGGCTCAACTCATCCAGCATGACGATGTCCGCGTCAGCGGCCAGGGCTTCGCGCAGTTCATCCAGACTTTCCACTTCGATTTCCACCGGCTTGCCGGGAGCAATCCGGTGCGCGGCCGCAATCGCCTGGGCAATGCCACCGCTGGCAGCAATATGGTTTTCCTTGATCAGGAACGCGTCATACAAACCGATACGGTGGTTGTGACAGCCGCCGCAGGTCACTGCGTACTTCTGCGCCAGGCGCAGGCCCGGCAGGGTTTTGCGGGTATCCAGCAGCTTGACCTGGGTGCTGGAAACAAAGTCCGCCAGAAATTGGGCGCGCGTGGCGACGCCGGACAGCAGTTGCAGGAAATTCAGTGCGCAGCGTTCGCCGCTGAGCAGCGAGCGCGCCGGGCCTTCAAGGTGAAATAGCACTTGGTTGGGGCTGACACGTTCACCATCGGCCACTTGCCAATGCACGGCGACCCGTGGGTCCAGCTGGCGGAACACCGCATCCACCCAGGCGGTGCCGGCGATCACTGCTGCATCGCGGGTGATGATGGTGGCCGTGGCCAGCCGTTCGGCCGGGATCAACTGCGCAGTGATGTCGCCGCTGCCGATGTCTTCCAGCAGTGCGCGGCGCACGTTGGCTTCGATTTCGGCGGTGAGGTCGGCAAGACGGAGATTCGGCATAACAGGCTCCACAGACAAAGTGACCCGATTATAGGGGCAGTGCGCGTCTGAACCCAGCGACCTGCTCATTTACCGGCAAATGACAGAGTGTGCTAGCGCAAACCCCCTTGTTTGCAAGATAATCTCGCGCCTTGCAATTGGCGTCATAGCTTTGACGTCTCGCTAAATACCGCCGTTTCAGGAGGCCAGGATGCACAATGACGGAAAGGTGGTGCCAATCAAGAAGGCGCATGCCACGCCATCGCCGCTCGCCCGACTGCCGGTGGTGTTGCTGCAGGTTCGCGACAGAGCGGCGCAACAGTTGCAGCAAGGGTTGCAGGAACTGTTCGATAACGCCGACGACACGCTGTTCGAAATGGCCGACAAGGCGCGCAACAATCTTGACCACCACATTTTCTTTGAAGCCATGCGTGATCTGCGCCTCAAGCGCAAGAATTTCGAGCGTGTGTTCATGGAGCGTCTTTTCGACGCCTTTGCCAGTCTGGGCCAGGCAGGGCGGGGCGAGCTGCAACTGGTGCCGGTGGTCTCCTACGACGGGGTGCCGGGTTCAACCAGGGACGACCTGGAAAAAGCCGTGGCGCTTGAAGCCATGCTGGGTCGCGTGCGCCACCGTGACGGCCTGGCTCTCGCGCAACTTACGGCACGCTTGAGCGCCTTACTGGGCAACCGCCTGGATGATCGTGAGAACCCTCTGGGGCCGGCGCTGCTGTGTGAGTTTTTCCTGCGGGCGGGGCGCAGCCTGGGCGTGGAGATCCGCGTCAAACTGGTCATGCTCAAGCTCTTTGAAAAATATGTGCTCAGTGACGCCGACCAGCTATACGGCGAAGCGAATCAATTGCTGGTCGCAACCGGCGTCTTGCCTGAACTCAAGACCATACCGTCCCGACGCATCGATGGACGTGTGGCACCTGAGCATCCGCGCGAAGCTACTTCGCCAGTCCCCGACCGGTCCGGTGACGAAAATGGCCAGGAAGCCTTCGCCGCGCTTCAACCGCTGCTCACGGCGGTGCGTGGCAGCGTGGCGCCGACGCTTGAGGCCAGCGCCGAGCCGTTGCCTATTTCCACCCAGGACCTGCTGCGCCTGCTCTCCCATTTGCAGCAGTACGTGCCGGAGCCTGAGTCGGAGGACGATTTCGACCTGCGCAGCCAGCTTGAACAGTTGCTCACCCGTGTCAGCGTCAAGAGTGGTAAGTCGCGGGTGGTGGAGGACGCGGACGAAGACGTGATCAATCTGGTCGCGCTGCTGTTTGAGTTCATCCTCAATGACCGTAGCGTGCCCGATGCCTTCAAGGCCTTGATCGGCCGCTTGCAGATTCCCCTGCTGAAAGTGGCGTTGCTGGACAAGAGTGTTTTCAGTCGCAATGGCCACCCTGCGCGGGGTCTGCTCAATGAAATCTCGGCCGCCGCCATGGGCTGCAGCCCGCTGGATGACTACCAGCGCGACCATCTTTACCTGCGCATCGAGCAGGTGGTGCAGCGCTTGCTCAACGAATATGTCGAAGATCCGGCGATCTTTTCCCAGTTGCTCGCCGAGTTCAGCGCGTTTACCGCCGACGAGCGGCGGCGCAGCGACTTGCTCGAACAACACACCCGGGATGCCGAAGCCGGGCGCGTGCGCACTGAAGCCGCCCGCCAGCGCGTGGCCGATGTGCTGAATAAACGGCTGTTGGGCAAAGTCCTGCCGCGTCCTGTGGTGCAGTTCCTGCAACAGGCCTGGAGCCAAGTGTTGCTGTTGGCGAGCCTCAAGCACGGCGAGCAGTCAGTGCAATGGCAAGCGGGGCTGCGCACCATGGACGAACTGATCTGGAGCGTCGGCCTGCAGCAGGACACCGAGGCCGGGCGGCGTTTGCTGGACCAGCTACCAGGCTTGCTCAAGGCCTTGCGCGACGGCTTGACCAGTGCCGCGTTCGACCCCTTCAGCACCCGCGAATTTTTTGTGCGCTTGCAGGCGTTGCATATCCAGGCGCCTGAAGGTGTTGATGAGCTGATCGAGGTGCGTGAGCCATTTGTGCTGAGTACGGCGTCACCCGACCCGGTCACCGAGCTGTCGGGTAACGACCCTGACCTGTACAAGGCTCTCCAACTTAAAGTGGGCGACTGGGTAGTATTCCAGGAAGGCCAGGCCAGCACGCTGCGCTGCAAGCTGACAGCGATCATGGCGCCGGCCAACACTTATGTGTTCATCAGCCGCACGGGGCTCAAGGTATTGGAGAAGAGTGCCGGTCAATTGGCAATGGCGTTCAAGTGTGGCGCACTGCAAACGCTGGAAGACGGGCCATTGTTCGAGCGTGCCCTGACGGCCGTGGTGGGCAAACTGCATCAACTCAATCGCGGCAAGTGATCGCAACCGGAGGGTCGAACGCGGCATACTGGTCACACTTTGTATTGTTCAAGGAACCTGTATGCAGTTGGACCCCACCAGCGGTTGGTGCCGGGGCATCCATCATTGCCCTTCGCCCAACTTCAACGAGCGCCCCGCCGGCGAAATCTCACTGTTGGTGGTGCATAACATCAGCCTGCCACCGGCGCAGTTCGCCACTGGCAAAGTGCAGGAATTTTTCCAGAACCGCCTGGATGTCACGGAACATCCCTACTTTGAAGGGATTGCCGACCTACGGGTATCTGCGCATTTTCTGATTGAGCGTGATGGCGCGGTGACGCAGTTTGTGTCCTGCATCGACCGTGCCTGGCACGCCGGGGTGTCGTATTTCGAGGGGCGCGACACCTGCAATGATTTTTCCGTCGGGATAGAGCTGGAGGGCACGGATGACCTGCCGTTCACCGACGCTCAATATGCAGCACTGATCGACCTGACCCGCCAGTTGCTGGTGGCTTACCCAAGCATCACCCCCCAGCGCATTTGTGGCCACAGCGATATCGCTCCGGGACGCAAGACCGACCCCGGCCCCGCTTTTGATTGGACGCGCTTTCGCAGCGCCCTGCAGGATGGAGAACACGCACGATGAGTTTCCTGGTGTTGGTGCTGGCTGTATGGATCGAGAAGTTTTCGGCCCTGCGCCAGCGGTTGCAGCGAGATGGCGGTTGGTTGCGCGAACTGGCCAAGCTGGAATCGAGCCCGCGCATGGGCAAGCAGCCCTGGCTGATTCTGACGTTGCTGGTGTTGTTGCCGGTGGCCTTGCTGGCGCTGTTGCTGCTGGTGCTGGAGCCGGTGGCGTACGGACTGCTGGCGCTACCGGTGCACCTGCTGGTGGTGATCTACAGCCTGGGGCGTGGTGACCTGCTCGCTGGGCTAGGTCCGTTCCGCGATGCCTGGCGACGCGGTGACCTGCAGGCCGCCGAGCATGTGGCCGAACGTGACCTGAGCCTGAGCGCCGACAGTGGCGAGCAATTGCTCGAACGCGTTCAGGGCCATCTGTTGTGGCAGGCCTACCAGAGCTTTTTTGCGGTGATTTTCTGGTACTTCCTGCTGGGCCCGGTTGCCGCTCTGGCTTATCGGCTGCTCGCACTGGCCAGTGAGCACAGCAAGAACCCCTTGGTGGCCGAGCGGGCCGGGCAACTGCGCCACGCGTTCGATTGGCTGCCGGTTCGCCTGCTGGCGGCCAGCTTTGCGCTGGTCGGCAATTTCGTTGCCGTCAGCCGTGTGATGCTCCATGAGCTGCTGAGCTGGGACATCAGCGCCGCCCAGCTGGTGGAAAAAGTCGGCCTGGTCGCCGCCGAAATCCCACCCCCTGCGGTCGGCCCCGATGGCATCAACAGCCTCGACCGACTCTGGGAACTGCTGCTGCGCGCAGCGGTGTTGTGGTACGCCGGCTTCGCCATCTGGACCGTCCTACCCTGACCCTGTAGAAGCCGGCTCGCCGTAGTGAGCAGTCTTGCCTGTGGCGAGCGGGCTTGCCCCGCGCTGGGCTGCGAAGCAGCCCCCCCCATCCATTAACCTTAAGTTACAAAACTCCCTTTCAAATTGAGCTATACAGATGCTGGCTAACTGCCGCCCTGCACCTCAATAAAAATAAAAGAAAGGGAGTTCACCTGTGAAGAGCTTGCTCTATCCCGCCGTCGCCCTGATGAATCGCCTGAGCTTCGGCATGAAGTTCAGCCTGATCAGTGTGTTGTTCCTGCTGCCGATGCTGGCGACCAACTCTTATCTGGTGCGTGACTCGTGGCGTGAATTCCAAGGCACCCGCGTGGAACTGCAAAGCCTCGATTTACTTGGCAGCAGCCTGACCCTGCGCCGCGACCTGGAAACCCTCAACAACCAGGTGCAGATCAACGCCACCCTCGGCCAGTCCGGCAAGGCCGGCGATCTTGAAGGCAAGATCAGCGCCCTGGAACAAAGCGTGCTCAACCGCCTGCAAGGTCTCAACGCCATGGCTACCGAGCCTGAGCAGATTGCGGTTTTTGATGCTAAGCGTGAGGAGTTGATCGCAGCCTTCAAGACCCAGCAACAGGAAACGTCGCTGCTGAGCAAAAGCGCGCTGATCGGCAAGTTGCTCAACAAATCGCAGATGCTCAGCCAGATCATCGCCAGCCAATCCGGGCTGAGCCGCGACTCCCAGAGCGACCTGCGCCAACTCAGCGAGCTGATCACCAGCGTCACCCCGCAAGTCACCCAGGCCCTGGGCCAAGGCCGGGCGATGGGTGCGTATTCCCTGGGCCAGGGCTTTCTCAATTCTTCGTCCAGCACGCGGTTTGACGAGCTTTTGCAGCAACTGGAAAAACTCCAGGCCGAATATGGCCTGAAGTTGCAGGATGCCCTGGGCTCCAGCACCGCAGCCCACGCGGCACTCGACAACCTGGCCAAAGCCAGCAACGCCAGCCTCAAGCATGGCAGTGAGTTGTTTGAGGAGCAGGTGGTGATGGCCGAGACCCTCGACGCACCCTGGCAGGGTTTTTACGACAGCGTCAGCCAGTTGATGGCCCAGACCTATCAGTTGGATGACGCGACCCTGGCGTTCCTCGGGCAGCAGTTGGAGCAACGCCTGGCGCAAAACCGCACGCACATGGTGGTACTGGTCTCGGCCCTGAGCGCGGTGTTTTTGTTGATCTTCTATTTGTACGCCGGTTTCTACGCGTCCACCCGCACCACGCTGCGACGCCTGGGCGCGATGATGGACAAGGTGGCAGCCGGCGACATGACCGTCACTTTTGTTGCACATAGTCGCGACGAGTTGGGCGACCTGGGCCAGGTGTTCAACGGCACCGTGGCGAAGATCCATGACCTGATCGAGCGCGTCGGGCACACCGTCAGCCAGGTCGAGCTCCAGGCCGGCCAGGTGGAAACAGTCTCGGCCCAAAGCAACCAGGCCGTGTCCGGGCAGCGTAGTCAGATCGAGCAGGTGGCCACGGCCATGAACCAGATGTCGTCCACCGCCCAGGAAGTTGCGCGCAGTGCGGCGGCGGCCGTCAGCAGTGCCCACAGCGTCAATGACGAAACTGTCAGCGGCCGTGGCCTGGTGCAATCCCAGCAGGGCAGCATTGCGCGGCTGGCTTCGGAAATCGATCAGTCGGTGCAGGTTATCAACCAATTGGCTACCGACAGCCAGTCCATCAGCAGCGTCCTGGAGGTGATCAAAAGCATTGCCGAGCAAACCAACCTGCTGGCACTCAATGCCGCCATCGAAGCCGCGCGGGCCGGTGAACAGGGGCGTGGTTTTGCGGTGGTGGCCGACGAAGTGCGCACTCTGGCCCGGCGTACTCAGCATTCCACCGAAGAAATCGAACAGATGATCAGCCGCCTGCACAGCGGTGTGGCCGCCGCCGTGAAGGCCATGGGTACCAGCCATGCCATGGCCAATGGCACGGTAGGGCAATCGGAAAAGGTCCAGCAGGCCTTGGAAAATATTCTCGGTGCCGTGGGAATGATCGTCGACCAGAACCAGCAGATCGCTGCCGCCGTGGAGCAACAGACCGCCGTTGCCCATGACATTGACCAGAACATCGTCGAAATCAATCGCGCCGGCGAGCATGCGGCCCAGGGCGCCCACCAGACCGAAGCGGCGAGCCGGCAGCTGTCGATGCAGGTGATTGAGTTGAGGCAATTGATCGGCGCGTTTCGAGTGTAGGAATTGTAGGTAGGGCGTATTGCTTACGGGTGTAGTGCTTGTCCTGATTTCCCTGCGTGTCTTTTCTGGCGGCGTGAATGGGTGAGAATTTGTTTCAGACAAATTCACGTTCAGGGGAGCACGACGATGACCATTGCAGTCGGCATCAAAGGGCATTGCGCCCATTGTGATATCAGGTTTGAGCTCAAGCCCTGGCAGCTGAATGCCATCGCCATCGAAGAGCCCTTCGATTGCCCGTATTGCCGGCAGTTCTTGCAATTGAGTTGCCCTCGGCAATTGCGGGCGTTCAAGCTGTTGGGCCATTGGGCGCTGGTGCAGCCGAGCATGGCGGTGTTCACCTGCATGGTGCTGATCGTGGCCCTGGTCACGGAATGGGTGGGGCTGATCACGGTGATCGGGCAGTTCAACGTGTCACTGGTGGTGCTGCTGGTGCATTTCCTGGCGCTGCGCTATGCCCGTTACCGGCAGCGGATCACGTTGGACCTGCAAGTGGTCACGCCAGTCTTACCAATTGAACAGCTCGCACGCATTGCGTGTGCTCGCCTCAGCCAACGATAGCGCGCTGATGCCCATGCGCTCGGCCAGGGCGGTGCAGATGGCCGGCAGGTGTTCGGGGCTGTTGCGTTGGCCGGGGAACATGGCCGGCGCCATATCCGGTGAGTCGGTTTCCAGCACCACCGATTCCAGCGGCAGTTGCGCCAGCACCTTGTGCATGCGCAAGGCCTGGGGCCAGGTGGGGGCGCCGCCCAACCCCAGTTTGAAGCCGAGCTTGATGTACTCCCGAGCCTCTTCGTGGCTGCCGGCAAACGCATGGATGATGCCGCCGCGGGGCAGGCGGATGCGCTTGAGGGTGGCGATCACGGCGGCGTGGCTGCGGCGCACGTGCAGCAACGCCGGCAGTTGGAACTCCACGGCCAGTTTGAGCTGGGCTTCAAACAGGCTTTGCTGGCGTTCGCGGTCCAGCTGTTCGAGAAAGTAATCCAGGCCGATCTCGCCCACTGCACACAGTTGCCCGTGGCCGTGCAGGCGCGTCAACCAATCGCCCAACGCCGTCAGGTCAGCGGGGCGATGGTCGTCGAGGTACACCGGGTGCAGGCCAAAGGCGGCGAACAAACCTTCGTCCGCTTGCACCAGGTCCCACAGCCTTTGCCAATTCTGCTGATACACCCCCAACACCACCATGCGCCGCACGCCCAGCGCTCGGCTGTGGGCGAGGACTTCCCGGCGATCGCTGTCGAAATCCGGGAAGTCCAGGTGCGTATGGGTGTCGATCAACTCCACGCTCAAGCCTCGTGAATACGCTGCTTGAACGTCCGGCCGATGGCATGCACCCCAGGTTGGTACTGTTCTTCTTCGATCGCGGCCAGCGCCAGGCGCAGGGCGGTATCGGCGATCAGTTGGTGCTGCTGGGCCATGGCGTTGACCGGCAGCGGCAGGAAGTCCAGCAATTGGGTATCACCAAAGGTGCCCAGGCGCAGCGGGCGCGTCTTGAGCGGGAAGTCATGCAGCGCGTCGAACACGCCTTGCAGCAGCACGTAGGACGTGGTCACCAGCGCGTCAGGCAAATGCCCCAGTTGCTGTAGAAGTTGCTCCATCAGCTGTCGGCCGCAGTCGCGACTGAACGCTTCCGCGTGTTCGACGATCACCTCGCCGCTGAACCCGGCAAGGGCTTCACGGAAACCGGCGGCGCGTTCCTGGCTGATGCTCAATTCGGGCCGTGCGCCGATCAGCACAATCTGCTTGGGCAGCGGTTGCAGCAGGCTGCTGGTCAACTGCTGGCAGGCCTGGCGGTCATCGCTGACCACCGAACAGAACTGATCCGCACCCATCACCCGGTCGATGGCAATCACCGGCAACCCTTTGGCTTGCAGCTCGCGATAACTGTCATCGCTGGCCGGCAGGCAACTGGCGACGAACAGCGCATCACAACGTCGCGCGCGGAACAGTTGCAGCAACTGGCGTTCGCTGTCGGCATCATCGTCGGAGCTGGCGATCAGCAACTGATAGCCGCGCGCCCGTGCGCCTTGCTCCAGGAGTTTGGCGATACGTGCGTAACTGGGGTTTTCCAGATCGGGCAGGATGAAGCCCAAGGTGCGCGTGTGCCGACTGCGCAGCCCGGCGGCCTGTGGGTTGGGGGTAAAGCCATGGGCTTCGACGACAGCCCGCACCCGTTCGACGGTGGCGTTGCTGATGCGCTGCTGTTCGGCCTTGCCATTGATGACGTAGCTGGCGGTGGTCACGGACACACCGGCCAGGCGGGCGATATCACTGAGTTTCAAACCGGGATTTCCTTGTTTTCTGGAGCTTGCCCCGACATTTTGTCCAATCGTAACCGATTCCAGCACTCGACCAATGTCTCAGCTCAAGTGCCGAGTGGTTGTTCAAGGATGCGCAATTAACGCGTAATCTGCCATAAATTCTAGATTAAACGTTTCAGCCAGCGTATTTTTACGACGTTCGCGACTGAGTAGCTACTGCCAACTGACTGCTCAGTCAGCTATTGATGCACACCCATTACACTGTTTGTTTAAAACAATACCTAGTGCGGTCACCGCACTAACTAGGAGAACGGCATGCTTGAGCTCACTGTAGAGCAGATTTCCATGGGCCAGGTGGCTGTGGATAAATCTGCTGCCTTGCACCTGCTCGCTGACAAACTGGTGGCCGACGGCCTGGTCGCCGAGGGTTATCTCAGTGGCTTGCAGGCCCGTGAAGCCCAAGGCTCGACCTTTCTCGGCCAAGGTATTGCCATCCCCCACGGCACCCCGGAAACCCGCGACCAGGTGTTCTCTACCGGCGTGCGCCTGCTGCAGTTCCCTGAAGGGGTGGACTGGGGCGACGGCCAGATCGTGTACCTGGCCATTGGCATTGCCGCCAAATCCGACGAACACCTGCGCCTGTTGCAACTGCTCACCCGTGCCCTTGGCGAAACCGACCTGGGCCAGGCATTGCGCCGTGCCGGAAGCGCCGAAGTCCTGCTGAAACTGCTGCAAGGCGCACCGCAGGAACTGGCGCTGGATGCGCAGATGATCAGCCTGGGTGTGTCCGCCGACGACTTCGAAGAGTTGGTCTGGCGCGGCGCACGCCTGTTGCGCCAGGCCGATTGTGTGAGCAATGGTTTCGCCGCCGTGTTGCAGCAGGTCGACGCGTTGCCCCTGGGCGATGGCCTGTGGTGGTTGCACAGCGAACAGACCGTCAAGCGCCCGGGCCTGGCGTTCGTCACCCCGGACAAACCCATGCGTTACCTCGGCCAGCCGCTCCATGGCCTGTTCTGCCTGGCCAGTCTCGGCGAAGCCCACCAAACGCTGTTGGAGCGCCTGTGCGCCTTGCTCATCGAAGGTCGCGGCCAGGAACTGGGCCGCGCCACCAGCAGCCGCGCGGTGCTCGAAGTGCTTGGTGGCGAACTGCCCCCGGACTGGCCCAGCGCTCGCATCACCCTGGCCAATGCCCACGGTTTGCACGCGCGCCCGGCGAAGATCCTCGCGCAGTTGGCGAAAAGTTTTGATGGCGACATCCGCGTACGCATCGTCGATGGCCCGGTCGGCGCCGTGTCGGTGAAAAGCCTGAGCAAACTGCTGAGCCTCGGCGCACGGCGTGGCCAGGTGCTGGAGTTCGTCGCCGAGCCGACGATTGCCGGCGATGCGCTGCCCGCGTTGCTCGCCGCTGTGGGGGAAGGCCTCGGTGAAGAGGTCGAGCCGCTACCGACGGTCAGCGCCCAACCCGCCGCCCTGGATATCGAGCCGGTTGTCAGTGCGCCGACCAGCGGCAGCCAGATCCAGGCCATTGCCGCTGCACCAGGCATCGCCATCGGCCCGGCACATATCCAGATCCAGCAAACGTTCGACTATCCTCTGCGCGGCGAGTCCTCCGCGATCGAGCGCCAACGCCTGCACAGCACCCTCGGCGAAGTGCGCCGCGACATCCAGGGCCTGATCGAGCGCAGCCCATCCAAAGCGATCCGCGAGATTTTCATCACCCACCAGGAGATGCTCGACGACCCGGAACTCACCGACGAAGTCGACACTCGCCTCAAGCAGGGCGAAAGCGCCGAAGCGGCGTGGATGAGTGTGATCGAGGCGGCCGCCAGGCAGCAGGAGTCGTTGCAGGACGCCTTGCTCGCCGAGCGCGCCGCCGACCTGCGTGACATCGGCCGCCGTGTATTGGCGCAACTGTGCGGCGTCGAAACCGTCCAGGAGCCGAGCCAGCCCTACATCTTGGTAATGGACGAGGTCGGGCCGTCGGACGTGGCACGTCTTGACCCCGCGCGCGTCGCTGGCATCCTCACCGCCCGTGGCGGCGCGACGGCCCACAGCGCCATCGTCGCCCGTGCCCTGGGTATCCCGGCGCTGGTCGGCGCGGGCCCGGCGGTATTGCTGCTGGCCTCCGGCACCCCCCTGTTGCTGGATGGCCAGCGCGGTCGCCTGCATGTCGACCCCGACGCCGCCACCCTGCAACGCGCCACGGTCGAGCGCGACACCCGCGAACAACGCCTGCAAGCCGCTTCGGCGCAACGCCACGAACCGGCGCTGACCCGCGACGGCCATGCCGTGGAAGTGTTCGCCAACATCGGCGAAAGCGCCGGTGTCGCCGGCGCGGTGGAGCAGGGCGCCGAAGGCATCGGCCTGCTGCGCACCGAACTGATTTTCATGGCCCACCCGCAAGCGCCGGACGAAGCCACCCAGGAAGCCGAATACCGCCGCGTGCTCGACGGTCTTGGCGGTCGCCCGCTGGTAGTGCGTACTCTCGATGTGGGCGGCGACAAACCGTTGCCGTATTGGCCGATTGCCGAGGAAGAAAACCCCTTCCTTGGCGTGCGCGGCATCCGTCTCACCCTGCAACGCCCGCAGATCATGGAAGCACAATTGCGCGCGCTGTTACGGTCCGCCGATAGCCGCCCGCTGCGCATCATGTTCCCCATGGTCGGCAGCGTCGACGAATGGCGTGCCGCCCGTGATATGACCGAGCGCCTGCGCCTGGAAATCCCGGTGGCGGACCTGCAACTGGGGATCATGATCGAAGTGCCGTCGGCGGCCTTGCTCGCACCGGTACTGGCCAAGGAAGTGGACTTTTTCAGCGTCGGCACCAACGACCTGACCCAGTACACCCTGGCCATCGACCGCGGTCACCCCACCTTGTCCGCCCAGGCCGATGGCCTGCACCCGGCGGTACTGCAACTGATCGACATCACCGTGCGCGCCGCCCATGCCCATGGCAAATGGGTGGGGGTGTGCGGCGAATTGGCAGCAGACCCGCTGGCGGTGCCGGTGCTGATCGGCCTGGGTGTGGATGAGTTGAGCGTGTCGGCCCGCAGCATTCCGGAAGTGAAGGCGCGGGTGCGTGAATTCAGTCTGAGCGAGGCCCAGGGCCTGGCGCAACAAGCACTGGCGGTGGGCTCGCCCGCCGAAGTGCGTGCCCTAGTGGAGGCCGTGTAGATGGCAAGGATTCTGACCCTGACGCTGAACCCGGCGTTGGACCTGACGGTGCGCCTGGCGCACCTGGAACCGGGTGAAGTGAACCGCAGCGAAACCCTGCTGACCCATGCCGCAGGCAAGGGCGTGAATGTGGCGCAGGTGCTGGCGGATTTGGGCCATCAGGTGAGCGTGGGTGGTTTCCTCGGTGAGGCGAACCCCCAGGCCTTCGAGGCACTGATCGCCCGCCGTGGGTTTGGTGACGCGTTCATTCGCGTGCCGGGCGAAACCCGCAGCAATATCAAGATTGCCGAACAGGACGGCCGGGTCACCGATATCAATGCGCCGGGGCCGCAGGTCAGTGACGCGGCGCAAGCCGCGCTGCTCAAGCGCATCGCCGACATCGGTGCGCAATTCGATGCGGTGGTGGTGGCCGGCAGCTTGCCGCGTGGCATCAGCCCGCAGTGGTTCCAGGGGCTGTTGCAGCAACTGAAAAACCTCGGGTTGAAAGTCGCCCTGGACACCAGCGGCGAAGCGCTGCGCGCCGGTTTGAAAGCGGGGCCGTGGATGGTCAAGCCCAATACCGAAGAGCTGGCTGAAGTCCTGGATAACGTCACGGATGCAATCAGCCAACTGCATCGGCAAGGCGTGGAACATGTGGTGGTTTCTGATGGCGCTGCCGGCGTCACCTGGTACCGCTCAGGTGCGGCGCTGCAGGCCACGCCGCCGAAGGTGACGGTGGCCAGTACCGTCGGCGCCGGCGACTCGCTGCTGGCCGGCATGCTGCACGGTCTGCTCAGCGGCGATACCCCGGAACAGACCTTGCGCCGCGCCACGGCGATTGCCGCGATGGCAGTGACGCAGATCGGTTTTGGCATCAGCGATGACGCGCAGTTGGCGCGCCTCGAAAGCGGCGTCCACGTACGCACGCTGACAGAACAATAAGAGGGTTTGTGATGAAGTTAGCCATTGTTACTGCCTGCCCGAACGGCATGGTCACCAGTGTGCTGTGCGCCCGCTTATTGGACGCCGCCGCGCAGCGCCAGGGCTGGAGCACCAGTGTCGAAGTGGTGGATGTGCAGCGCCCGGAGCGCCAATTGTCCCAGGCGATCATCGACGACGCCGAATGGGTGTTGCTGGTCAGCAGCGCTCCGGTGGATATGCAGCGGTTTGTCGGCAAGCGCGTGTTCCAGAGCACGCCGGCCCAGGCGTTGGCGGATGTCGACGCCGTATTGCGCCGTGGCGCCGAAGAGGCGCAGGTGTATGTCGCGGCTGAGGCGCCGGCCAGGAACGCGCCGCGCATCGTCGCGATCACCGCCTGCCCGACTGGCGTCGCCCACACCTTCATGGCCGCCGAAGCGTTGCAGCAGACGGCCAAGCGCCTGGGTTATGACTTGCAGGTCGAAACCCAGGGCTCGGTCGGTGCCCGTACGCCATTGAGCGCCGAAGCAATCGCCAATGCCGACGTGGTGTTGCTGGCCGCCGATATCGAAGTCGCCACCGAGCGCTTCGCCGGCAAGAAGATCTACCGTTGCGGCACCGGCATTGCCCTCAAGCAGTCCGAAGCCACCCTCAACAAGGCCCTTGCCGAAGGTGCGGTGGAAAGCGCGGCCAGCGGCGCGGTGGCCAAGCCGGAAAAAACCGGCGTGTACAAACACCTGCTTACCGGTGTGTCGTTCATGTTGCCGATGGTGGTGGCGGGTGGGTTGTTGATCGCCTTGTCGTTCGTGTTCGGCATTCACGCCTTTGAACAGGAGGGCACCCTGGCCGCCGCGCTGAAAACCGTCGGCGACCGCGCCTTCATGTTGATGGTGCCGCTGCTGGCGGGCTACATCGCCTACTCGATTGCCGACCGTCCGGGCATCGCGCCGGGCATGATTGGCGGCCTGCTGGCCGGCACCCTGGGTGCAGGTTTTATCGGCGGCATCTTCGCCGGTTTCCTCGCCGGCTACTGCGTCAAGTTGATCACCCGTGCGGTGAAGTTGCCGCAGAGCCTGGAGGCGCTCAAGCCGATCCTGATCATCCCGTTGCTGGCGAGCTTGTTCACCGGCCTGGCGATGATCTACCTGGTGGGGCCGCCGGTCGCGCGCATGCTGGTGGGGCTGACTGATTTTCTCAGCACCATGGGCACGACCAATGCGGTACTGCTGGGCATCCTGCTGGGCGGCATGATGTGTGTCGACCTCGGTGGACCGATCAACAAGGCGGCCTACGCGTTTTCGGTGGGTTTGCTGGCCGCTCACAGCGGCGCCCCGATGGCCGCGACCATGGCGGCCGGCATGGTGCCGCCGATCGGCATGGGCATAGCGACCTTCCTGGCGCGCCGCAAGTTTGCCCAGACCGAGCGCGAAGCGGGCAAGGCGGCGATGATCCTCGGCTTGTGCTTCATCTCTGAAGGCGCGATCCCGTTTGCCGCGAAAGACCCGTTGCGCGTGATCCCGTCCAGTATCGCCGGCGGTGCATTGACCGGTGCCCTGTCGATGTACTTCGGCTGTGTGCTGGCGGCACCCCATGGTGGCCTGTTTGTGCTGGTGATCCCGAATGCGATGAACCATGCGCTGCTGTACCTGCTGGCAATTGTCGCCGGCAGCCTGTTGACCGGCCTGGTCTACGCGTTGCTCAAGCGCCCCGAAGCGCAAGAGCTGACTGTGACGGTCTGACGCGGTGCAGAAAATGTGGGAGGAGGCTTGCCCCCGATATCGGTGTGTCAGCCATAAATGTGCTGGCTGACACTCTGCCATCGGGGGCAAGCCCCCTCCCACCGTTAATCGCTGTATAGGTGTCATCTCTGCTTCATCGGGGCGTGCTTTAGTGGCCCTTTTGATACTCAAGAGGGCACTTGCATGAGCCACTTCGATCTCGGCCGCCGCCGCGTGATGCAAGCCGTCGGCGCCGGCCTGTTGTTGCCGGGCCTGGCTCCGGCGGTGATCGCTTCGGTCAAGGACCGGCCGCAGCTCACCGATGGCGTGCAGTCCGGCGACCTGCTCGGCGACCGCGCCATGATCTGGAGCCGCAGCGACCGCCCGGCCAGGATGGTGGTGGAGTGGGACACCCGCAGTGTGTTCAGCAACCCTCGTCGGTTTATATCTCCGCTGGCCGACCAGCGCAGCGACTTCACCGCCCGCGTCGAGCTCACCGGGCTGCCCGTCGACCAGGCGATCTTCTACCGCGTGCACTTCGAGGATGCCCAGACCGGCATCGCCAGCGAGCCGTGGTTCGGCCATCTGCGTAGCGTGCCGCAACAGCGCCGCGACATTCGTTTTGTGTGGAGCGGCGACACCGTCGGCCAAGGCTTCGGCATCAACCCGGACATCGGCGGCATGCGCATTTACGAAGCCATGCGCCTGCGCTTGCCGGACTTTTTTATCCACAGCGGCGACACCATCTACGCCGACGGCCCCGTGCCCGCGCAGCTCACCGTCGAAGACGGGCGCATCTGGCGCAATATCACCACTGAGGCCAAGAGCAAAGTCGCCGAAACCCTCGACGAATATCGTGGTAATTACCGCTACAACCTGATGGATGAAAACGTGCGCCGCTTCAACGCCGAGGTGCCGCAGATCTGGCAGTGGGACGATCATGAAGTGGTGAACAACTGGTCGCCGAGCAAGCAGTTGGATGAGCGCTATCGGGTCAAGGACATCAATACCCTGGTCGGCCGTGCGCGCCAGGCCTGGCTGGAATACTCACCGATGCGCCGGCAGGCGGCGGACGGCGGCGGGCGGATCTATCGCAAGCTCAGCTATGGTCCGCTGCTGGATGTATTCGTGCTGGACATGCGCAGTTATCGCGGGCCCAACGATGACAACCTCGGCGGCGCAAAACCCTTCCTCGGGCGTGAGCAATTGGACTGGCTCAAGCGTGAACTCAAGGGCTCCCAGGCGCAGTGGAAAGTCATCGCTGCCGACATGCCCATCGGCCTCGGCGTACCCGACGGTGAAGTCAGCCCTAGCGTACCGCGTTGGGAAGCCATCGCCAACAACGAGCCTGGTGCGCCGCAAGGCCGCGAATTGGAAATCGCCGAGCTGCTGGGCTTTTTAAGGGCACAAAACGTGCGCAACCACGTGTGGCTGACCGCTGATGTGCACTACTGCGCAGCGCACCACTACCACCCGGATCGGGCGGCGTTCCAGGATTTCGAACCGTTCTGGGAGTTTGTCGCCGGGCCGTTGAACGCGGGGAGTTTCGGGCCTAATCCGCTGGACAAGACCTTTGGCCCCGAAGTGGTGTTCGAGAAGGCACCGCCGGCGCAGAACACCTCGCCGCTGGCGGGGTTTCAGTTTTTTGGGGAGGTGAACATTGATGGGCAGACGGCGGAGTTGACTGTGGTGCTACGGGACCTGGATGGCGTCTCGGTGTTCGAACAAAAACTCCAGCCCACCTGAATTGGAACGCTTTGAAAACTGTGGGAGGGGGCTTGCCCCCGATGAGGGCGTATCAGTCTCTGACTGAGCTATTGATACACCGCTATCGGGGGCAAGCCCCCTCCCACAGGTTGAGTGTTGTTCGTTCAGGGGGTCAGTACACATCTCGGCGATAGCGGCCCTGCTCGATCAACCGCTCCACGGCCTCACTGCCGAGGATGTCCACCAGCGTCTGATCCACCCCCGTGGCCATCCCCTGCAAACTCCCGCACACATAAATCGCCGCACCATCGGCCAGCCATTTGCGCAGCACATCCGCTGACTCGCGCAGGCGGTCCTGTACGTAGATCTTCTCCTCCTGATCGCGGGAAAACGCCAGGTCGAGCAACGCCAGATCGCCGCTGGCCAACCAGCCTTGCAGTTCGTCCTGGCAGAGGAAGTCATGCTTGATATTGCGCTCGCCAAACAGCAACCAGTTGCGCTGCTGGCCGTCGGCGATACGTGCCTTGAGCAAACTGCGCAGGCCCGCCAGGCCGGTGCCGTTGCCCAGCAGGATCAGTGGTACCGGCGCCTGCGGCAGGTGGAACGCGCTGTTGCGGCGCAGGCGCAGGCTGATGTTCGAGCCGAGGGCGGCGTATTCGGTCAGCCAGCCTGAGCCCAGGCCCAGGCTGCCATCGGGGTGGCGTTCCTGGCGCACGATCAGTTCCAGCACGCCATCGCTGGCAATCGAGGCGATGGAGTATTCGCGCATGCCCAGCGGCACCAACGCGTCCACCAGTGCCTGGGCGTGCAGGCCGACCAGGTGTGCGCGATGGGTCGGCAGTTGGCGAGTGGCCAGAGCCTGGTCGAGCGTATGCGCCATGCCGTCGATCAACACGCCGTCGCTGCCGGCCAGGCCCAAGCCTTCGAGGAAGTGTTCGATGGCCCAGGGGCAATTGCGCGGCAGCACTTCCACCAGGTCGCCGGCTTGCCAGCTTTGTGGCGACGGCGAGGTGAGGCCCAGCAGATAGACGTCCGAGCCGCTGCTGTCGCGGTTGAGCAATGAGCGCTGGCTGAGCGTCCAGTTTTCATACTGGGCGGTCGGCCACGCGGATGCGGGGGCATGGCCGGTCAGTTGGCCGAGTTGCTGCTGCCAGTGAAGCAGGGCGGTGGTGTCGCCGCTGTCGACTTCCACGGGCGCAAACAGTGGGTTGCCGCCCTGGTTTGTCAGCCAGAAATGCAGGCGGCGGGCAAAGCCGCAGAAATGTTCGTACTGGCGATCACCCAGGGCCAGCACCGAGTAGTTCAGGCCCTTGAGGGACAGGTCCTGGCCGAGCACGCTGCGCTCGAAACCACGGGCACTGTCGGGGGCTTCGCCGTCGCCGAAGGTGCTGACTACAAACAGCGCGTTTTCCGACTGGCGCAGGTCGTCCTGGCTGACGCTGCCCAGGGGCTGCACCTTCACCGGCAGGCCGGCCGCCTGTAATTGCCCCGCCGTTTGCCAGGCAAGCTGTTCGGCAAAGCCGCTCTGGCTGGCAAAGCCGATCAGCCACGCAGGGGCATCGCTGTGGTTGGCGGTGAGGCCGTTGCGCGCGTCACGCACCTGGCGTTTTTTGCGCCGGCGGTCCAGGTACAGCAGCCAGCCGGTGATGAAGAACAATGGCATCAGCACCGAGCTGAGTGTGAGGACAATCCGCCCGATCAAACCGAAGTAGCTGCCGGTGTGCAGCGCATAGACGCTGGTCAGCAGTCTGGAACCGAGGCTTTTGCTGGCGTACTGATCGTGGGACTTGATCTCGCCAGTGGCCGGGTCGAGGTTGATCTGGTTCAGTGCCCGGTCATGGGGCGAGTTTTTCAGCAGGTAATAGACGGTAGCCGGCTGCCCGGCGACCGCTGGCATGCGGATGTTATAGGCGCTCAAACCTGGGCCGGCGTTGCTGTAGATGCTGCTCCAGATCGCATCGTAGTTGGCCACCGGCGCCGCACCCTCGGGCGCCGGGCCGCGCTTGCGCACCCGTTCGTTTTGCGGGGCGTCGGACAACAGTCTGGTCAGGCCCTGGCTGTACCAGTCGTAGGACCAATACAAGCCGGTCAACGCCGACAGCAGGTAAGCCAGCAGGCACCAGGTGCCGAACACCGAGTGCAGGTCCCAGTTGAAGGCACGGCCCTTTTTGCGCCAGTCCAGCGTCAGCCAGGCCCGCCAGCTCGCCACCTGGCGCGGCCAGCGCAGGTAAAGGCCGGAGAGGCAGAAGAACACCAGGATCAGCGTGCACGCGCCGGTGATGTTGCGCCCGGTGTCGCCCATCACCAGGAAGCGGTGGAACTGCAACAGGAAGCCGAAGACGTCCTGGCCGACCACGTCGCCCATGTAGGCGCCGGTGTAGGGATCGAAATAGCGCAACTGGCCACGGCGCTCGCCGGGTGGCGGCGTGAAGAACACGCGGGCGGCGTTGCCGCTCTCACTTTCCACGAACAGCATGGCCACGGTCTGGCCTTCGGTGGCCTCCAGCTTGCGCACCAGCTCGGCGGGCGGCAGTACGCCGGCTTCGCGTTTTTCCACGGTCAGTACGCTGGGGTTGAGCGCCCGCAGTATTTCATCCTGAAACGAGACCGCAGCCCCGCTGATCCCCATCAAGGCCAGCACCAGCCCGGCTGTAATGCCGAAGAACCAGTGCAACTGGAACAGGGTTTTCTTCAACACGTCTGACCGCCTCGTCTATCCGGATATGTAGGGCACGGCGCGCATTATGCCGTGGCTTGTCGAGAAACATTCTGTTTTACACGCAAAAGCCCCACGCATCCGATGCGTGGGGCTCTTTGCTGCGTGGTGCTGCTGTTTAGAAGTGGAAGCTGGTGGTCAACAAGGCCGTACGACCGGCCGCCTGGTTGGCGAAGTGGGTGGAGAAGGCTTTGTCGTAATACAGCTTGTCCGTCAGGTTCTGCACGTTCAATTGCAGGTCGACGTTCTTGGTCAGCTTGTAACTGGCCATGGCGTCGTAGCGGGTGTAAGACGGTACGTAAACGGTGTTGCCCGCATCGCCATAAACCTGGTCGACGTAGAACGCGCCGCCGCCGATGGTGAGCTTGGAGGTGACGTCGTAGGTGGTCCACAGGCTGAAGGTGTTCTTCGGCGTGTTGGGCATTTGGTTGCCTTTGTTGGAGCCCGCGCTGACCACACCGTTACGCCCGTTCAGGCCGGATTTGACCAGTTCGCTGTCGAGGTAGCTGTAGCCGGCGAACACCTGCCATTGGTCGGTGAGCTTGCCGCTGGCGGACAGTTCCAGGCCGTCGACCTGGGATTCGCCAGCGTTCTGGTAGGTGAGCGCGTCCACGAGGATGCGGGTGTTTTTCTTCTCGGTGCGGAACACCGCGGCGGTCAGGGACAGGCGGTCGTGGAACAGGTCCCACTTGGTGCCCAGTTCGTAGTTGACGGTTTCTTCCGGCTGCAAGTCGCTGCTGGCGGCGCCGGCAGACAGAGGGTTGCCGTCTGAACCTTCACCGACCAGCCCCCCGGCAGGCGTCGCCGATGTCGCGTAGGAAGCATAGATGCTGGCGTTTTCCACCGGCTTCCAGACCAGGCCGGCTTGCCAGTTGAAGAACTGGCTGTCTTCCTTGATTTTGCTGCGGCCGGTCGCGGAGTCGGTGTTGGCCACGGTGTCGAAGGTGTCGTAGCGCAGGCCGACGTTCAGCAACCACTTCGGGTCTAGCTCGATGGTGTCGAACACATAAGCGCCACGGCTGGTGGCCTTGGTGGCGGTGCCGTAGTAGTTGCGGGCGATGCTGCCGGTCCAGGCATCATCCGGGTTCGGATTGCTCAGGGAGGTGCACTGGCCGCCCAGGCTACCCTTGGCCACGGTGCAGACTGGGTTGGCGTTGGGGCTGATGGTGTAGCTGCTGACGCGGGTTTCTTCACCGGTGAACTCCAGGCCGGTAGAGTAGCTGTGTTTGAAGCCCAGCGCCTGGAAGCTGCCGAACAGGTCGGTCTGGTTGGTGGTGGTGGTCGTGGTCGACACCCGGCTGTTGGCGCGACGCCACACGGTGCCATAGCGGTTGACGTTGAATTTGCTGTCGTCCGGCTGGGTGAGAATGTAGTCCTGGCCGGTGCTGCCATGGCGCAGGGTATTTTTCAGCGTCATGGTGTCGTTCAGGTCGTGCTCGATGGAGAACGTACTGATATCGGCGCGGGTCTTGCGGAAGTCGCGATCCTTGAGGCCGTAGAAGTTGTTGCTGTCGCCGCCGTCGGTGGGTTTGTCATGCACATGGGCGGTGGCGGTCGACGAACCATAGCCGTAGGGAATCCCCGAATCCGGCAGGTCGTTGCTTTCCAGGTGGTAGTAGCTGAGGTTGACGCGGGTCGGGGTGCCCAGGCCGAAGGTCAGCGACGGCGCTATACCCCAACGGTCGTAATTGACCGCGTCGCGTCCGGCGACGTTCTGTTCATGGCTCATCAGGTTCAGGCGGAATGCGGCACTGTCGTCGAGGAACTGGCGGTTCACGTCGAGCACGTAGCGGCGGGTCTGGTCGGAGCCGTAGGTAAATCCGCCGTTGGTGAAGTCCCGCGCTTGTGGGGTCTTGCTCACCAGGTTGAGGCTGCCACCGGCCGAACCACGACCGCCGAACGAAGAGTTCGGGCCTTTGCTGACTTCGATCGACTCGATGTCGAAGATCTCACGGCTCTGGCCACCGGTGTCGCGCACGCCGTCCAGGTAGGTGTCGCCCTGGGCGTCAAAACCACGGATGAACGGACGGTCGCCCTGGGGGTTGCCGCCTTCGCCCGCACCAAAGGTGATGCCCGGCACGGTGCGCAAGGCATCCTGCAACGAGGTGGCGGCGGTGTCCTTCAGGACTTGTTGCGGCACCACGGTGACCGAGCGCGGGGTATCCACCAACGGTGCGGTGTATTTCTGCGACGAGGCTTTTTCGACCTGGTAGGAGGTGTTGTCCTGCGCTTCCCCGGTGATGCTGGTGGCGCCCAGGGAAATGCTGTTGCGCTGGCCTTTTTGTTCAGTCTCTTCGGCGGCCTGTGCCAGATGGGCGACAGAGCTGGCGCTGAGGGCAACGCCGATGGCTGAAGCCAGCATGCGTGGTGAACCGGCAGGTATTTTTGTAGTGGTGCGCGACATGACGTGTCCTTTCCCCAAGGATGTGAGGCCGCGGAATATAGGGCGAACAAGACTTTCTATCAATTGCGATACATTGCTAATTGCACTGAATTTACATTCTTTACACTTTTGGCTTACGGTTTTTACGAACTCGTTCGTCCCAGCGTTTTACAGAGTGGATAAGAATCAATACCATTGGCGCCTCCCCGTTTTCAGGTACTGCCCCATGCTGCTGCACATCCCCGGCCTGTTCTCTCGTGAGGAGGTGCAGCGCATTCGCCAGGCCCTGGAAAACGCCGATTGGGCCGACGGTAAAATCACCGCCGGGCACCAGTCCGCCAAGGCCAAGCACAACCTGCAATTGCCCGAGGGCCACCCGCTGGCCAAGGAAATTGGCGCGGCGATGCTTGAACGGCTGTGGCAGAACCCGTTGTTTATGTCAGCGGCGTTACCGCATAAGGTGTTTCCACCGCTGCTCAATTGCTACACGGCGGGCGGCAGTTTCGACTTTCATATCGACAACGCCGTGCGCCAATGCAAGGGCAGCCACGAGCGTGTGCGCACCGACCTGTCATCGACGCTGTTCTTCAGCGACCCGGACGAATACGACGGCGGCGAACTGGAGATCCAGGACACCTTCGGCCTGCAGCGCGTAAAGTTACCGGCTGGCGACATGGTGCTGTACCCCGGCTCCAGCCTGCACAAAGTCAACGCCGTGACCCGTGGTGCGCGCTACGCCTCATTCTTCTGGACCCAGAGCCTGGTGCGCGAAGACAGCCAGCGCACCCTGCTGTTTGAAATGGACGGTGCGATCCAGCAACTGACCCGCGATGTGCCTGACCATCCTGCGCTGATCCAACTCACCGGCACGTATCACAACCTGCTGCGCCGCTGGGTCGAGGTCTGACATGGGCTTTTTATTACGCCGGGAAGAAGTGCTCAACGCCGAGCAACTGCAAGCGATGCTCGACGATTCCCCCGTGCGCGCAGCCCAGGCGATCCTGATGGCGGCGAAGGAGGGGGTCGTCGATGCCCAGGCGTTGCTCGGGCAGATCTTGCTGGAAGGGCGCGGCATTGCACGCGATGAGGCATTGGCCTTGCGCTGGTTCCAGATCGCTGCACACAGCGGACATTTGATGGCCCGCAACATGGCTGGGCGGTGCCGCGAGCATGGCTGGGGATGTGATGTCGACGAGGCGGCGGCTGCACGGGAATACCGGGTGGCTGCCGAGGCAGGGTTGGATTGGGGGCAGTACAACTACGCCAATCTGCTGGCTACGGGGCGCGGTGTCGCCGAGGACCAACCACAAGCATTGGCCTGTTATCGCCGGGCGGCCGAGCAGGGGCATGCCAAGTCGATGAACCTGCTGGGGCGTTACCTGGAAGATGGCCGGTTCTGCCCACAGGACCTGCACGCTGCTGTGGACTGGTATCGACGCTCAGCCGAGGCCGGAGATTTTCGCGGGCAGTTCAGCTATGCGGCGGTGCTGGCCGACAGAGGTCAGATCGACGCGGCGCTGGAATGGTTGCGCAAGGCGTTGGCGGGCGGGAACCTGAAGTTCTTGCGGGTGGCGCACAAGGCCTTGGTAGCGGCGAATGATCCGCGGATCCGGGCGATGGCCGGTGCCTATCAACAACGCGCGGTAAGCCTTTCTTGAGGTGTAAAAAAACCCATGACATGTCATGGGTTTTTTATGTGCGGCCGTTTTACACGTAGAACGATTTCAGTGGCGGAAAGCCATTGAACTCAACCGCGCTGTAGCTGGTGGTGTACGCACCGGTCGACAGCCAGTACAAGCGGTCACCAATCGCCAGGTTCAGCGGCAGGCCGTACTTGTAGTTTTCGTACATGATGTCGGCGCTGTCGCAGGTGGGACCGGCGATGACCACTTCTTCCATCTCGCCTTTCTTCTCGGTCCAGATCGGGAACTTGATGGCTTCGTCCATGGTTTCGATCAGGCCGGAGAACTTGCCCACGTCCGTGTACACCCAACGCTCGACGGCGGTACGGGATTTACGTGCAACCAATACCACTTCACTGACCAGGATACCGGCGTTGGCGATCAACGAACGGCCCGGCTCCAGGATGATTTCCGGCAGGTCGTCGCCGAAGTCTTCCTTGAGGAAGCGGATGATTTCTTCGGCGTAGGTTTCCAGGCTGTTGGTGCGGGTGATGTAGTTGGCCGGGAAGCCGCCGCCCATGTTGATCAGCTTCAGGTGAATACCGTCTTCTTCTTTCAGGCGTTCGAAGATCACTTTGACCTTGGCGATCGCCGCGTCCCACACGCTGATGTCGCGCTGCTGCGAGCCCACGTGGAACGAGATGCCGTATGGCACCAGGCCCAGGTCACGGGCGAGGATCAGCAGGTCCATGGCCATGTCGGTCTGGCAGCCGAATTTGCGCGACAGCGGCCAGTCAGCCGTGGTCGAGCCTTCGGTGAGGATACGTACATACACTTTAGAACCCGGAGCGGCCTTGGCGATGTTGCGCAGGTCGGCTTCGGAGTCGGTGGAGAACAGGCGTACGCCTTTCTCGTAGAAGTAGCGGATGTCCTTGGACTTCTTGATGGTGTTGCCGTAGCTGATACGGTCAGGGCTGACGCCACGGCCCAGTACCTTGTCCAGCTCGTAGATCGAGGCGATGTCGAAGCTCGAACCTTTGTCTTTGAGCAGGTCGATGATCTCGACGGCCGGGTTGGCCTTGACGGCGTAATAGACCTTGGCGAATTCGAAACCGGCGCGCAGGTCATCGTAGGCCTGGCTGATCATCGCGGTGTCGATCACCACGAACGGGGTTTCTTGCTTGTCGGCGAACGCCTTCATTTTGTCAAAAGTGGCGCGCGCGAAATAATCTTCGACGTTGATCGACATGCTGGGAACTCCTAAGGGCAAACTGTAGTAATCAATGGGTGCAACTGAACGTCCTCCGTATCCCCACTTTGGTTCGCCTACTTCCCAAGGCATGTCGCCGAAAGCAAAAAGGCCATGGGATCAACCGCTTCCCTTGGCCTTGCTGTCTCGTCGTCAGTACTTGAGCCGGATGGATCGTTTCCAGCATGGACGTTCGGCGCGAACTTTAGGACGTGAGGGGCCATAGATCAACTAAAAATGTCGCGTTTTTGCACGCGCTCGTCGCACAGCCGCGTGCAGCTACTTATGTAACCGACCGGTGTGACGGAATGATGTTCCCCGGATAGGGCAAATTGGCGGGATTTCCCTGACACACCAGAGGGCAAATGTGGGAGGGGGCTTGCCCCCGATGTCGGAGTGTCAGCCAAACATAGGCTGACTGACACTCTGCTATCGGGGGCAAGCCCCCTCCCACATTTTTAACCGAGCAGTGTCAGATCAAGCCAACGCGGTTTCAGCCGGCGAGACGATACTGGTCTTGCCGCCACGGGACTTACCGGAGCTCAAGTACTCGGCAATCGACTCCTGGGTCACTTCACCCAGGAATACCCGCTCCGCATCCATCACCGGCAGCCACGAGCGGTTGAACTCGTACATGCGCGACAGCAGGATGCGCAAGTGCTCGTCATATGCGGCCGTGGCGTTGAACTCGCGCAGGTACTGGCCGCAGGTACCGGTCTGACGGTGCAGGTCGCGACGGCGTACATAACCCAGCGCCTTGTTCTCGGCACAGGTGACGACCACATAGCGGCGGTCGGTTTCGTCCATTAGCTCCAGGGCATCGGCCACCGGCGTTTCCGGGCTCACCGACGGCGCGTTGTCCGCCGCGTCTTCGGCCTTCACCAGCAGCAGACGCTTGAGGGTGCTGTCCTGGCCCACGAAGTTGCTGACGAACTCGTCGGCCGGGTGTGCCAGCAGCGTGTCCGGGTGGTCGATCTGCAGCAGCTTGCCGGCGCGGAAGATGGCGATCTTGTCACCCAGCTTGATGGCCTCGTCGATGTCGTGGCTGACTATGATCACGGTCTTGTTCAGCGCGCGCTGCATCTCGAAGAATTCGTTCTGGATCATCTCGCGGTTGATCGGGTCGACCGCGCCGAACGGCTCGTCCATCAGCAGCAGCGGCGCATCGGCCGCCAGTGCGCGGATCACGCCGATACGCTGTTGCTGGCCACCCGACAGCTCACGCGGATAGCGATGCAGGTACTGCTTGGGCTCCAGCTTGATCATGCTCATCAACTCGCGGGCGCGGTCGTGGCATTTCTGCTTGTCCCAGCCGAGCAGCTTGGGCACCACCACGATGTTTTCCTCGATGGTCATGTTGGGGAACAGTCCGATCTGCTGGATCACATAGCCGATGTTGCGACGCAGTGTCACTTCGTCGAGGTCGGTGGTGTCTTCGCCGTTGATCAGGATCTTGCCCGAGGTAGGCTTGATCAGGCGGTTGATCATTTTCAGCGTGGTGCTTTTGCCGCAACCCGATGGACCGAGGAATACGCAAATCTCACCTTCGTTGACGGTCAGGCTTACATCGTTCACGGCCGTTACAGTCTTGCCGTTGCTTTGGAAGGTCTTGGACAGGTTTTGAAGTTCGATCATTTGAGCAATCCTTTTGGAGTCAGCGAGCGTTGCAGCCATTGCAGAAGCAGGTCGGCGAAGATGGCCAGGAGACTGACCAGCACGGCGCCAACGATCAGCATCGACATGTCGCTGCGGCTGATGGAAGCCAGAATAAGTACACCCAGGCCACCGGCGCCGATGGTGGCGGCGATGGTCATCACACCAATGTTCATCACCACCGCGGTGCGCACACCGGCGAGGATCACCGGCACGGCGATGGGCAACTCGACCATGCGCAGGCGCTGGCCGAAGGTCATGCCGATGCCTTTGGCGGCTTCGCGAATGCCCGGCTCCACGCCAGTGAGGGCGAGGTAGGTGTTACGCATGATCGGCAACAGGGAGTAGAGGAACACGGCGGTGATCGCCGGCATCGGCCCCAGGCCCTGGCCGAATTTGGAGTAGAACGGCAGCAACAGGCCGAACAGCGCGATGGACGGCACGGTCAGCAACACCGTGGCGCTGGCCTGCAATGGGCCGGCGAGGGTCGGGAAACGCGTCATCAGAATGCCCAGGGGCACGCCGATCAGGATCGCGAGGATCACGGCGATACCGACCAGGGTGATGTGCTGCCCGGTCAGGTGCAGGACTTGGGCCCAATCAAGATGGGAAAAGGCGTTCAGGAATTCCATGTCTTCTCCTCTTATTGATTGATGGGATGCTGGCGCAGGAAATCGGCGGCAACAGCGGAAGGGCTTTCATGGTCGACGTCGACCCGCGCATTCAGCTGGCGCATGGTTTCGTCGTCGAACAGGTCAGCCAACGGTTTGAGTTCAGCTGCGAGGGTTGGGTGCTGGTCGAGGTATTCCTGGCGGATCACCGGCGCGGCGGTGTAGTCCGGGAAGTAGTGCTTGTCGTCTTCCAGCAGCTTGAGCTTGAAGGCGTTCAGGCGGCCGTCGGTGGTGTAGACCAGGCCGGCAAATACCTGGCCATTACGCAGCGCGGTATAGACCAGGCCGGCGTCCATCTGTCGGGTGTTTTTACGCGTGAGGTTCATGTCGTACAGCTTGACCATGCCGGCCAGGCCGTCGGAGCGGTTGGCGAACTCTGTATCCAGGGCGACCAGGCGGTTGCTCTTGGCGTCTTGCGCCACGGCCTTGGTCAGGTCGCTGATCGTGCTGATCTCGGGATGCTCAGCGGCAACTTTCTCTGGCAGCGCCAGGGCGTAGGTGTTGCTGAAGCGCGACGGGGAGAGCCAGACCAGGCCCTTTTTCGCGTCGAGTTCTTTCACCCGTGCGTAGGACTGTTCGCTGTCGAGCTTCTCGTCGACATGGTTGTAGGCCACCAGCGACACGCCGGTGTACTCCCAGATCAGGTCCAGTTGCCCGCTTTCCTGGGCGCTGCGCGCCAGGTTGCTACCCAATCCGCCGGTCACGCGGGTGTCATAGCCCTTGGTGCGCAGGTACTGGGAAGTGATTTCGGCGAGCAGGGTCTGTTCGGTGAACACCCGGGCGCCGATGCGGATTACCGGTTTTTCGGCGGCTTGCGCAATGCCTGCAAAGAGCAGGACGCAGCTCACTATCAATGTCAGTTTTTTCATGTCGGTTCCTTAAGACGCACGCAACCCGCGTTCCAGCCAGAGGCGGCTGGCCAGGGTCACCAGACCGTCAAGCAGCAAAGCCAGCAGCGCGGTGCACGCGGCGCCGAGCAGCAATTGCGGCTGATTGTTCAGGGCGATGCCGGGGAAGATCAGGCTGCCCAGGCTGTTGGCACCGATCAGGAACGCCAGCGGCGCGGTGCCGACATTGATCGCCAGGGCCACACGCACACCGCCAATGATGATTGGCACGGCGTTGGGCAATTCCACGCGAAACAGCACTTGGCGCGGCGTCATGCCGATGCCGGTGGCGGCTTCTTTCAGGGAGCCCTGGACGTTTTTCAGGCCTTCGTAGGTGTTGCGCACGATAGGCAGGAGGGAGGCGAGGAACAGCGCGAAGATGGCCGGGCCGCTGCCGATGCCAAGAACGCCGAGGGCGATGGCCAGTACGGCCAGGGGCGGGACGGTGTTGCCGATGTTGAAGATCTGCATGAAGCGTTCTGCGCGCCCGACCATGTGCGGTCGGCTGAGCAGGATACCGGCGGGGATGCCCACAACGAGGGCGGCCAGCATGGAGACAAGAACGAGGATCAGGTGTGCTTGTAGGTAAAACAACAAATCGTCGCGGTACAGTTCGATCGTGTTGATGCCGATCCAGTGGACCAGCAGGGCCAGGAGCGCGACGACAACCGCACCTCCTATCAGCCCTTTGCCATAGCGAATAGCCACAGGCGGACTCCTTTTTTCTTTTGTCGGCGAACACATTTCCGAGCTAGGTGGCGCGTGTAGCCAGTTTTGCGCGCCCATCTTCGGCGCCAGAAGCTCATATCCTGCGTTGCTGTTCCTCGCCATAGCTGGCTATGACTCGTCACAGCGCCTTGGCTATGAACTTCTGGCACTCGAAGCTGGACACGCAAAACTGGCCACACGCGCCACATGCCATTCCTGGCTGCCTCTGAATGTGGTCGCGAAATGCAGCTCGTCGATACCGGCAACGCGGTAAAAATCCGAGCCATGAGCGCAGCCTCGTCAGGCTAACTTGCTGATTTATCAGCCCCTGTTCCGAGTGCGATAGCAGGGGAGTGGACGTCTCGACCTTTTAAAAGGTTCCATACTTGGCAGCATTTAGCCACCCCTAATCGGGTGAACGGTGGTCCGGCACCTGGGGTTTGCGCTATACTCGCCGCCCTTTTTTGACTCACCTGCCAGGCGATTTCCCATGACCCACCAGGCCGCCGAAGTCGCGAAACGCCGCACTTTCGCCATTATTTCCCACCCCGATGCCGGTAAAACCACCATCACAGAGAAGCTCTTGCTGATGGGCAAGGCAATCGCAGTGGCCGGCACGGTGAAATCCCGCAAATCCGACCGCCATGCCACCTCCGACTGGATGGAAATGGAAAAACAACGGGGTATCTCGATTACCACGTCGGTCATGCAGTTCCCGTATCGCGACCACATGGTCAACCTGCTCGACACCCCGGGCCACGAAGACTTCTCTGAAGACACCTACCGCACCCTGACCGCGGTGGACTCGGCGTTGATGGTCCTCGACGGCGGTAAAGGTGTCGAGCCACGTACCATCGCGCTGATGGACGTGTGCCGTCTGCGTGACACGCCCATCGTCAGCTTCATCAACAAACTCGATCGCGATATCCGCGACCCCATCGAGCTGCTGGATGAAATCGAAGCCGTCCTGAAGATCAAGGCTGCGCCGATCACCTGGCCGATCGGTTGCTACCGCGACTTCAAGGGCGTGTACCACCTGGCTGACGACTACATCATTGTCTACACCGCCGGCCACGGTCACGAGCGCACCGAAACCAAGATCATCGAGAAGCTCGACTCCGACGAAGCCCGCGCCCACCTGGGTGATGAGTACGACCGTTTTGTCGACCAGCTGGAACTGGTGCAGGGCGCCTGCCACGAGTTCAACCAGCAGGAATTCCTCGACGGCCAACTGACTCCGGTGTTCTTCGGGACCGCCCTGGGCAACTTCGGTGTCGACCACGTACTCGACGCGGTCGTCGACTGGGCGCCGCGCCCACTGGCACGGGTGGCCAACGAGCGCACCGTGGAACCGGTGGAAGAGAAGTTCTCGGGCTTCGTGTTCAAGATCCAGGCGAACATGGACCCCAAGCACCGCGACCGTATCGCCTTCATGCGCATCTGCTCCGGCAAATACGAAAAAGGCATGAAGATGCGCCACGTGCGCACCGGCAAGGACGTGCGCATCGGCGACGCCCTGACGTTCTTCTCCTCCGAGCGTGAACAGCTGGAAGAGGCGTTTGCCGGCGACATCATCGGCCTGCACAACCATGGCACCATCCAGATCGGCGACACCTTCACCGAAGGCGAAACCCTGGGCTTCACCGGCATCCCGCACTTCGCCCCGGAACTGTTCCGCCGTGTACGCCTGCGCGACCCGCTCAAATCCAAGCAACTGCGCCAGGGCCTGCAACAACTCGCGGAAGAGGGCGCCACCCAGGTGTTCTTCCCCGAGCGCAGCAACGACATCATCCTCGGCGCCGTCGGTGTGCTGCAGTTCGATGTGGTCGCCAGCCGCCTGAAAGAGGAATACAAGGTGGAGTGCTCGTATGAGCCAATCACCGTGTACTCCGCGCGGTGGATCGAGTGCAGCGATAAGAAGAAGTTGGAAGAGTTCTCCAACAAGGCCGTGGAAAACCTCGCGGTGGACGGCGGTGGGCACTTGACCTACCTGGCGCCGACCCGGGTGAACCTGGCGCTGATGGAAGAACGCTGGCCGGATGTGAAATTCCGCGCGACCCGTGAGCACCATTAAGGTCCAAGCGGTAAAGAACAGGGCGAAGCTGTGATGGCTTCGCCCTTTTTATTGGCCAAACACAAATAAAAATGTGGGAGGGGGCTTGCCCCCGATAGCAGTGGATCAATCAATAAATCCGCTGGCTGGTACGCCGCCATCGGGGGCAAGTCGAATCGTCGCACCGCCCCTCCCACATTTTGATCTTCATCGATCAGGGCTATTGGCGAGAAACCCACATCCCGTCTAGCGTTTGAAGTATTTCACTCACCCATCGACGGAATAGGAGGCCACCGTGCGTATAACTCAACGCGTCATTCAACTGGTGCTGCTGGGGGCTTTGGGCTTGTTCGCCTCATTGGCCCTGGCCGGCGCCGGCACGCCCCAATGGAAGGACACGGGCCCTGTCACCAAGAAAAAGCAGCAGGAGGTCAACTCTGGCAGCTGGCAGCCCCAGGCCCAGCCGGCGCCCAAGGAGGATGCGGAAAATCCCTATAACGAGGGGGAGGACAGTGCTACCTTCGACGACGGTGAGACCTGAGACCTGGCGTAAACCCGGCATCGGGGCTAGCGTGAATACTGGCGGCCGTAGACGGCTGTCGCGCGGGATTGATCTACTGACTGGACGGAATCAACCATGAGTATTTTTCAACGAGTCGTGCTGTTGATAAAAGTGCTGGTGCTGTTGTCGTTGGGGATGTCGTCGGCCTGGGCGAATAACCCGGTGCAGAGCGGTGTTGTGGCTTCGGGGCACAGCCAGGATCTGCAACTGGCGAAGTCCGAGGCGGAGCCTGGCGACAAGGGCCAGGGTGGCAGTGAGGACGACGATGACTCCACCACCGACGAGCCGGACAGTGATGATCCGGACGCCGAAGGCGACAGCCAGACATAGGCATCGCCCAAAAGAAAGCCCCTCCCACCAGGCTGATGCGCAACCTGACGGGAAGGGCGGTAGAACGCTTTGCGATGCCCTGGGCACCTTCACCCAGGGCATTTTTGTTGCGGTGTCACGCCACAAATTGCTCCGCGTAATGGCAAGCCACCTGGCGGTTATCCAGCGGCCGCAACTGCGGCTCCTCGGTGCTGCACCGCGCCGTCGCGTACGGGCAACGCTTGTGGAACGCGCAGCCCGGCGGTGGGTTCAGTGGGTTGGGCAGCTCGCCGACGATCTTGATCTTCGGCTTGTTCGGGTCCGGGTGGATGGTAGGGGTGGCCGACAGCAGCGCCTGGGTGTACGGATGCAGCGGGCGTGCGTAGATGTCTTCCTTGGGGCCCACTTCCACCGGGCGGCCGAGGTACATCACCATCACGTCATCGGCGACATGCTGCACCACCGCCAGGTTGTGGGAGATGAACACGTAGGCCGTGTTGAATTCCTGCTGCAGGTCCATGAACAGGTTGAGCACCTGGGCCTGGATCGACACGTCGAGTGCCGAGGTCGGTTCATCCGCCACCAGCACTTTCGGTTGCAGCATCATCGCGCGGGCCAGGGCGATGCGCTGGCGCTGACCACCAGAGAACATGTGCGGGTAGCGCTGATAATGCTCGGGGCGCAGGCCCACTTGCTTCATCATCGCCTGCACTTTTTCGCGGCGTTCGGCGGCGGACAGGTTGGTGTTGATCAATAGCGGCTCGCCGAGTTGATCACCGACCTTCTGGCGTGGGTTCAACGACGCGTACGGGCTCTGGAACACCATCTGCACGTCTTTGCGCAATTGCTTGCGTTGGGCCTTGTCGGCACCGGCGACTTCCTGGCCGGCGATTTTCAGGGAGCCCGAAGACGGCTCTTCAATCAGCGTGAGCGCACGGGCCAGGGTGGATTTGCCGCAACCCGACTCGCCCACAACCGCGAGGGTCTTGCCGGCTTCCAATTCAAAGGACACGCCATTGAGTGCGCGCACCAGCGCGTGGCCCTTGAACAGGCCGCGGGACACTTCGTAGTGACGGGTCAGGTCGCGGGCGGTAAGAACGACGGCCATTACGCCACCTCCTGGTTCAAGGGGTAGAAGCAGCGCGCAAGGCTGTTGGTTTTCGGATCAAGGCCGGGACGCTGGGCGCGGCAGCTGTCCTGCACATACGGGCAGCGCGGTGACAGCAGGCAACCCTGCGGGCGGTCATAACGACCTGGAACGATACCCGGCAGCGTGGCCAGGCGAGTGGCGCCGAGGCTGTGCTCGGGGATCGCCTTGAGCAGCGCTTCGCTGTACGGGTGCGCCGGAATGTCGAACAACTGCGGCACCTGGCCGACTTCCACGGCTTGGCCGGCGTACATCACGCACACGCGCTGGGCGGTTTCCGCCACGACAGCAAGGTCGTGAGTGATCAGCACCAGGCCCATGTTCTGCTCTTTCTGCAGGGCCAGCAGCAGTTCCATGATCTGCGCCTGGATGGTCACGTCCAACGCCGTGGTCGGTTCGTCCGCGATCAGCAGTTTCGGCTCGCCGGCAATCGCCATGGCGATGGCCACACGCTGGCTCATACCGCCGGACAGTTGGTGCGGGTAGGCATCCATACGGCTGGCAGCGCCCGGGATTTCAACCTTTTCCAACAGTTCGATGGCACGCTTGCGCGCTTGCTTGCCGGACATTTTCAGGTGCAGGCGCAGCACTTCTTCGATCTGGAAGCCCACGGTGTAGCTGGGGTTCAGCGCGGTCATCGGGTCCTGGAACACCATCGCCAGGTCTTTGCCGACGATCTGGCGGCGCTGGCGGTTGCTCAACTTGAGCATGTCCTTGCCGTCGAAGTTCAGGGCGTCGGCGGTGACGATGCCGGGGTGCTCGATGAGGCCCATCAGCGCCATCATGGTCACGGATTTACCCGAGCCCGACTCGCCAACGATGGCCAGGACTTCGCCTTTGTCGACGGAAATGTCGAGGCCATCGACCACCGGTACGGCGGTCTTGTCGCCGAAGCGCACGTTGAGATTCTTGATTTCTAACAGTGACATGGGAATCTCCTCAGGCGGCGTTCTTGAGTTTCGGGTCCAGCGCATCGCGCAGGCCGTCGCCCATCAAGTTGATTGCCAGCACGCTGAGCAAAATGGTCAAACCAGGCAGGCTCACCACCCACCAGGCGCGTTCGATGTAGTCACGGGCCGAAGCCAGCATGGTGCCCCACTCCGGGGTTGGCGGTTGTACGCCAAGGCCGAGGAAGCCGAGGGCCGCGGCATCGAGGATCGCCGAAGAGAAACTCAGGGTGGCCTGGACGATCAGCGGTGCCATGCAGTTGGGCAGCACAGTAATGAACATCAGGCGCGGCAGGCCGGCGCCGGCGAGGCGGGCGGCAGTCACGTAGTCGCGGTTCAGTTCGCCCATCACCGCAGCACGGGTCAGACGCACGTAGGACGGCAGCGACACGATCGCGATGGCGATCACGGTGTTGATCAGGCCAGGGCCGAGGATCGCGACAATGGCGACAGCCAGCAGCAGCGACGGCAGGGCCAGCATGATGTCCATCAGACGCATGATGGTCGGGCCGAGCAAGCGCGGGAAGAACCCGGCGAACAGACCCAGCAGGATGCCCGGGATCAGCGACATCACCACCGACGACAAACCGATCAGCAACGACAGGCGCGAGCCCTGGATCAGGCGTGAGAGCAGGTCACGGCCCAGCTCGTCGGTGCCGAGCAGGAACTGCATCTGCCCACCTTCCAGCCAGGCCGGTGGGGTCAGCAGGAAATCGCGGTATTGCTCGCTGGGGTTATGCGGTGCCACCCACGGAGCGAAGATCGCGCAGAACACGATCAGCAACATGAACAGCAGGCCGGCAACTGCGCCTTTGTTCTTGGAGAAGGCTTGCCAGAATTCTTTGTACGGGGACGGGTACAGCAGGCTTTGATCGACTGCTGACACTGGAGTAGGTGTGGTCATGGTCATGATCTCAGCGCTGGTGACGGATGCGTGGGTTGGCGAAGCCGTAGAGGATATCCACCACGAAGTTCACCAGGATCACCAGGCAGGCGATCAGCAGGATGCCGTTCTGCACCACCGGGTAGTCCCGCGCGCCAATGGCTTCGATCAGCCATTTGCCGATGCCGGGCCACGAGAAGATGGTTTCGGTCAGGACCGCACCGGCCAGCAGGGTGCCGACTTGCAGGCCGACCACGGTCAGTACCGGAATCAGCGCGTTACGCAGGCCGTGCACGAACACCACGCGCGCCGGCGACAGGCCTTTGGCCTTGGCGGTACGGATGTAGTCTTCGCGCAGCACTTCCAGCATCGACGAACGGGTCATCCGCGCAATCACGGCCAGCGGAATGGTACCGAGCACGATGGCCGGCAGGATCAGGTGGTGCAGGGCGTCGAAGAACGCGTCCGGCTCGTCAGCCAGCAGCGTGTCGATGAGCATGAAGCCGGTGCGCGGCTCGATGTCGTAGAGCAGGTCGATCCGCCCGGAAACCGGGGTCCAGCCCAGGCTGACCGAGAAGAACATGATCAGGATCAGGCCCCACCAGAAGATCGGCATCGAGTATCCCGCCAGGGAGATGCCCATCACCCCATGGTCGAACAGGGATCCTCGCTTCAATGCCGCGATCACCCCGGCCAACAGGCCCAGGATACCGGCGAACAACAGGGCGGCCATGGACAGTTCCAGGGTCGCGGGGAAGAGGGCGGTGAACTCGGTCCACACGCTGGTGCGGGTCCGCAGCGATTCGCCAAGGTCACCCTGGGCGAGCTTGCCGACGTAATCCAGGTATTGCGCATACAGCGGCTTGTTAAGGCCAAGGCGTTCCATTGCCTGTGCGTGCATCTCGGGGTCGACGCGCCGCTCGCCCATCATGACTTCGACGGGGTCGCCAGGGATCATGCGTATCAACGCAAACGTGAGCAACGTGATGCCGAAGAACGTGGGGATCAATAACCCCAGTCGGCGGGCAATAAAACTAAACATCTTGTCGTGTACCTCAATCAGCCGGTTAGGCAGGTCCGGCGCCGTCAATGTCGACGGCGCCGAGCGTTTTTCTTATTTACTTCACCTGGGTGGTGGCGAAGTTATTGTTCGTCAGAGGGCTTTGGGTATAACCCTCGACGTTCTTGCGCATAGCGGTGAACATTTTCGGGTAAGCCATGGGGATCCATGGTTGGTCCTTGTCGAAAACGTCCATGGCTTGTTCATAGAGTGCAGCGCGTTGTGCGGGTTCAGCCACAGCGCGCGCCTTGTCGATCAAGTCTTGAAACTCTTTGTTACACCAGCGCGCGTAGTTTTCGCCGTTTTTCGCTGCATCGCAACTCAGGTTCGGCGTGAGGAAGTTATCCGGGTCACCGTTATCCCCCGCCCATCCGGCGGATACCATGTCGTGCTCACCGTTTTTAGCACGCTTGAGCATTTCGCCCCATTCCATGACTTTGATATTCACCTTCAGGCCAATCTGCGCCAGATCCGCCTGCATGCGCTGGGCGCCGAGCATCGGGTTAGGGTTGGTCGGGCCGCCGCCGTTACGGGTGAACAGGGTGAACTCGGTGCCTTCCGGCACACCCGCTTCCTTGAGCAGGGCACGGGCCTTGTCGAGGTCGCGCGGTGGGTTTTTCAGCTTGTCGTTGAAGCCCAGCAGCGTGGGGGGAAACGGGCCGGTGGCATCGACAGCGTTGCCTTTGCCGTACAGCGATTCGTTGTAGCCTTTTTTGTCGAACGCGATGTTGATCGCGTGACGCACCCGCGCGTCGCTCATGTACTTGTGGGTGGTGTTCAGTGCGGTGTAGGCGGTGGTCATCGCCGCCAGTTCATCGACCTTCAGGTTTGGGTCTTTCTTGATGCTGGGCAGGTCATCGGGCTTGGGATATAGCGCGACCTGGCATTCGTTGGCCTTGAGCTTCTGCAGGCGCACGTTGTTATCGACCGCAATGGCCAGAATCAAGGGATCGGCCGGCGGCTTGCCACGGAAGTACTCCGGGTTGGCCTTGAAGCGCACCTGGGCATCTTTCTGGTAGCGGATGAAGATGAACGGGCCGGTACCGATCGGCTTGCTATTGAGCTCATCGGTCTTACCGGCGGCGAGCAGTTTGTCGGCGTATTCAGCGGAGTGGATGGCGGTAAACGGCATCGCGACATCGGCCAGGAACGGTGCTTCAGGGCGCGTCAGGGTGAAGACCACCGTGTGGTCATCAGTCTTCTCGACACTTTTGAGCAGTTCCTTGAAGCCCATGCTTTCGAAATAGGGGAAACCCGTGGTGGATTTGTTATGCCAAGGGTGTTTCGGGTCCAACTGGCGCTGGAAGCTCCAGAGCACGTCATCGGCATTCAAGTTACGCGTGGGTTTGAAATAGTCGGTGGTGTGGAACTTGACGTCATCGCGCAGGTGGAACGTATAGGTCAGGCCGTCGTCACTGATTTCCCAGCTCTTGGCGAGCGCGGGAACAATTTCAGTGGTGCCTGGCTTGAAGTCCACCAAACGGTTGAACATGGTTTCAGCAGCGGCGTCAGCCGTCACGGCCGTGGTGTACAGGACCGGGTCGAAACCTTCCGGGCTGGCTTCGGTGCAGACCACCAGTGGTTTGGCCGAAACGCCGATGGCCACGCTCAACAGCGCGGCAGCCATGGCGGCTTGTAGTGGGAGCAATTTCATTCGGAGCCCTCTGCAATCGATGGGACCAGACAAGCGTAGACGGCGGGCTCGTCCTGAGCCCGCCGCTTACTTGGCGCTGATTAAAGAATGTTGAACGGGATGGTGGTGACCAGGCGGAACTCTTTGATGTTGCCGTCAGCTTGTTGGGCGCTGGCGCGGTGAGTCACGTAGGTGCCACGGATCGTAGTGGCCTTGAGCGGGCCGCTCTGGATTGCGTAGGACGAACCGATACCGTATTCCTGGTGCTTCTCGCCATCCATCAGGCGCAGGTCACTGCGCGATGCGCCGGCTTCACCGTAGGCGGTGCCGTTGTAGTGAGTACCGTCGATGCCCCAGCCGCGAGCGGAGTAGATGTTGAACTTCAGGCCTGGCACGCCGTATTCGGCCATGTTGATGGCGTAGGCGACCTGGAAGGACTTCTCGTTCGGGCTGTTGAAGTCCGAAGTCAGGGAGTTGGCCAGGTAGATGCCGTTGGTTTCGTGCAGGTAGTCGAAGTACTCGTCACCGTTCACTTCCTGGTACGAGAAGGTCAGGGTGTGAGCCTGGTGGGTCAAGCCCAGGGACAACGAGTAAGTGTCGTTGTCGATGTTGCCCATCTTCTTGCTGCCGGTGTCGGTGGTCTTGTAGTAGTTCAGGCCGGTGGTCAGAGCCAGGGTCTGTGCATCACCCAGTTCGTGGGTAGCGCCGAAGTAGTACTGGTTCCAGAAGTCTTCGACGTTGGCGGCGAACACGCTGGTTTTCAGGCTCTTGAATGGCTGGTAGTTGAAGCCCAGGGTTTTGACCTTGTCGGTTTCCTGGCCATTGCCGTATTCGGAACGGAATTTCGACAGGCTCTGTTCGGTACGCGGCGAAACGCGATCGAAGATACCGCCCTGGAACGACAGGTTGCTGAACTCTTCGCTGTTGAAGCTCACACCTTCAAAGCTCGACGGCAGGGCACGGTTGCCGATGGTGTCGACAATACCGGTGCTGAAGTTCTGGCGACCGGCGGTCAAGGTGGTGTTGGAGACACGGAACTTGACGTTGGCCAGGCCCAGTTTGCTCCACTGGCCTACAGCGTCGCCGCCGGAATCCGCCAGGGTACGGTTGGAGCCGCCAGCGATGTCCTTGCGGTCGCGATCAAGGGCGATGAAGTTGTAGGCAGCGACTTCGGTGCTGACCCCAACAGTGCCTTGGGTGAAGCCCGAGGTGTAGTTGAGGATGGTGCCCTGGGCCCAGTTGATACGGCGCGAGATCGGCGTCTTCACACCGTCTTTGCGGTAGCTGAAGCGGTCATTGCGAAACTTCATTTCGTTCGCGTACCAGTTACGCGTGGTACCGCCCAGGCTTTGACCGTCGATAAAGCCCTTGGCCTCGCTTTGGGCGCTGGTGCCAGCCAACGTGGTCGGCACGAAGTCCTGGCTTTGGGTTTCAGCGTAGGCGGTGGCCGTGATGCTGCTGATGGCCAGGGCCAGAAGCGCTTTGCTGCTCAGTTTCATGGATGAAGCTCCTTTGGTTCTCTTTTTAATGCCGGTCTTTTTTGGTGATCCGGCTATTGGGTGTGTAACTCGTTCAAGCCATTGCAAACGTTTGGCGTAGGAAAAATCCCAACAAAAGGCCGCGCGTTTGCAGCAAGGCGGGGGCCGCCCTGCGCAATCCGGTTATTTTCTTATGGGGTGATACTGACGCCCGAGAACACGTTGCGACCGAAGGGGCTTACCTTGAACCCTTCGACTTTGGCGCTTAACGGCTGGTTGACCGTCGAGTGGGCGACTGGCGTGATCGGCACCTGCTGCTTGAGCAGTTGCTGCGCCTGTTTGTACAGAACAGTCCGTTGTTCGCGGTCGGTGACGACCTTGGCTTGCTTGATCAGCTTGTCGTACGCCGGGTCACACCACATGGAGTAGTTGTTCCCGCCGATGGCATCGCAGCTGTAAAGGGTGCCCAGCCAGTTGTCCGGGTCGCCGTTGTCGCCGGTCCAACCGATCAGGCTCACATCGTGCTCACCGTTCTTGGTGCGCTTGATGTATTCGCCCCACTCGTAGCTGACGATCTTGACCTTGAGGCCGATCTTGGCCCAGTCGCTTTGCAGCATCTCGGCCATCAGCTTGGCGTTGGGGTTGTACGGCCGTTGCACCGGCATCGCCCACAGGGTGATTTCGGTGCCTTCCTTCACGCCGGCGGCCTTGAGCAGTTCCTTGGCTTTTTCCGGGTTGTAGGCGGCGTCCTTGATGGTCTCGTCGTAGGACCATTGCGTCGGCGGCATGGCGTTGACCGCCAGTTGCCCCGCGCCCTGGTACACGGCGTTCAGGATGCTCGGTTTGTTCACCGCCATGTCCAGCGCCTGGCGCACTTCGAGCTGGTCGAACGGCTTGTGGCGCACGTTGTAGGCGATGTAGCCCAGATTGAACCCCGGCTTGGTCAGCAATTGCAGGTTCGGGTCGGCCTTGAGGGCGTCGACGTCAGCCGGACGCGGATGCAGGGTCACCTGGCATTCGCCGGCCTTGAGCTTTTGCACGCGCACCGAGGCGTCGGTGTTGATGGCGAAAATCAGCTGGTCGAGCTTGACCTTGCTCGGGTCCCAGTACTGTTTGTTGGCCACATAGCGGATCTGCGAATCTTTCTGGTAACGTTGGAACACGAAGGGGCCAGTGCCGATCGGCTTCTGGTTGATGTCGCTGGGCTTGCCGGCCTTGAGCAGTTGCTCGGCGTATTCGGCCGACAGGATCGCAGCGAAGCTCATGGCGATGTTCTGGATGAACGCGGCGTCGACCGTGTTCAGGGTGATCACCACGGTGTGCGCGTCGGTTTTGGCGACCTTGGCAATGTTCTTGTTCAGGCTCATCCCGTTGAAGTACGGAAACTCGGTGGGGTAGGCCTTGCGAAACGGATGGTCGGGGTCAAGCATGCGGTTGAAGGTGAACAGCACGTCGTCGGCGTTGAAGTCCCGCGTCGGCTTGAATTCCTTGTTGCTGTGGAATTTCACCCCTTCACGCAGATGAAAGGTATAGGTCAGGCCGTCTGGCGAAATATCCCACTTGGTTGCCAGCGCAGGCACGACACCGGTCTCGCCCTTTTCAAACTCAACCAGGCGGTTGTACAGCGGCTCGGCCGCATCGTTGTCGGTGGCGGTGGTGTACTGCGCGGTGTCAAAGCCGGCCGGACTGCCTTCCGAGCAGAACACCAGGCTCTGCTTGTCGGCGGCGTGACCCATCGTGGCCGCCGCCAGCAGGCTGGTGCCAAAAATTGCGGATAGAACGGTGGTATGGCGCATGACGATCCCGATCCTTGTTTGTAGTTGTCATCAGTAAGCAATCACCCCGGCGTTCAGCCAGGGGGACATCACTGATCCCACACGCAGCAAGTGCCTTTCCGAATTGGGAGCCTCTGCTGTCCTACGACGTTATGGGTCGCGGACTTCGCAGTAAATGCGCCAAATCGGACTGACCTTGTAGGCAATGGAGTCGCACTGCGCAGTTCATTGCTGTAGGAAGCAACGGTTTCGAGTGTGGTCCATGTCCTACGGCCAAGGCGGATGCAATAACGGCGACGTTTATGCAACGTCGCCGCCAGTGATCCTTACTTGCCGCTTACGCTCACGCCGTAGAAGGAGTTCAAGCCAAACGGGCTGATCTTGAAGTCCTGCACGGTGTTGCGCATGGGTTGATACACCGTCGAGTGCGCGATAGGTGTCATCGGGACTGCATCTTTGAGGATATGTTGCGCCTGCTTGTACAGCTCGGTGCGTTTGGCGACGTCCGACGTTGCCTTGGCTTCTTTGACGATGCCGTCGAATTTCTTGTCGCACCACTTGGAGAAGTTGTTGCCGGCCAGCGAGTCGCAGCCGAACAGCACGTTCAGCCAGTTGTCCGGGTCACCATTGTCGCCGCTCCAGCCAATGATCATGGCCTGGTTCTCGCCGCCTTTGGAACGCTTGATGTACTCGCCCCATTCGTAGCTGACAATGTTGACCTTCAGGCCGATCTGTTTCCAGTCGTTCTGCAGCATCTCGGCCATCAGTTTGGCGTTCGGGTTGTACGGACGTTGAACCGGCATGGCCCACAGGGTGATCTCGGTGCCGTCTTTGACGCCGGCCTGCTTGAGCAGGTCCTTGGCCTTGGCCACGTCGTACGGTGCATCCTTGATGGTGGTGTCGTAGGACCATTGGGTTGGTGGCATGGCGTTGACGGCCAGTTGGCCGGCGCCCTGATACACGGAGTCGATGATCTGCTGCTTGTTCACCGACATGTCCAGCGCTTCACGTACGCGCAGGTCGGACAGTGGGTTGGCGGCGGTCTGGCCCTTGAGGACCGGCATCACGTTGTAAGCGATATAGCCCAGGTTGAAACCGGCTTGATGCGGCAGTTTCAGGTCCTTGTCATCGCCCAGCGCCTTGAGGTCGGCCGGACGTGGGAACAAGGTGATCTGGCATTCATTTTTCTTCAGCTTCTGGATACGCACCGACGGGTCGGTGGTGATGGCGAAGATCAGGTTGTCGATCTTCACGTCTTCAGGTTTCCAGTAGTCCTTGTTGCCGGTGTAACGGATGTTCGAGTCTTTCTGGTAGCTCTTGAACACGAACGGGCCAGTGCCGATTGGCTTCTGGTTGATGTCCGCGGCCTTGCCGTCTTTCAACAGTTGGGCGGCGTATTCAGCCGACTGGATCGAAGCGAAGCTCATCGCCAGGTTCTGGATGAAGGCGGCGTCCACGGTGCCAAGGGTGAACTTGACAGTATGGTCATCGACTTTTTCGATGTTCTTGATGTTGGTGTCCATCCCCATGTCCGTGAAGTACGGGAACTCGGTGGGGTAGGCCTTACGGAACGGATCGTCCTTGTTGATCATGCGGTTGAACGTGAACAGCACGTCATCGGCATTGAAGGTACGGGTCGGCTTGAAGTACGAGGTGGTATGGAACTTGACGCCATCACGCAGGTGGAAGGTGTAGGTCAAGCCATCCGGGGACACGTCCCAGCTGGTGGCCAGCCCAGGAATCACAGCGGTGCCGCCGCGTTCGAACTGGGTCAGGCGGTTGAACATGGTTTCGGCCGAGGCATCGAAGTCTGTTCCGGTGGTGTACTGGCCTGGGTCGAAACCGGCCGGGCTCCCTTCGGAGCAGAACACCAGGTTAGTCGCCGCTTGGGCGAAAGGAGCTGCGGCCATAAGGCCAGCGCTAACAATTAACGGAATGACTGCGTGTTTAAGCATGTTGGCCTCATGATTTGTTGTCATTTTTGGTGGTGAGGGCGACCTCGTGAGTCGGCCTGCGGATACTTATGCAGGCGCCATACCCATTGCAAGATGCTGAACCGTTGCGAGGGTGAAACAGTGGTACGAACGTACAGGAATGTCGCAATTATGAAAGTTTCGACATATTTGCGCATATTTCGAGGGTTTTTTCGGTGCATTCATCGCACCAAAAAAGCCCAGCCGAGGCGTCTGGCGCACTCGGTTGGGGCGTTGCTGTTACTTATCTAGACTCACGCCGTAGAACGGTGTCAGGCCAAAGGGGCTGATCTTGAAGTCCCGCACTTCCTTGCGCAGGGGCTGGAAAACCGTCGAGTTTGCAATAGGTGTTATAGGTACTTGTTCCTTAAGGATTTTTTGTGCCTGTTGATACCACTTTATGCGCTGTTCGCGGTCGTTGCTGACCTTGGCCTGCTGCACCAATTTGTCGTAGGCCGGGTTACACCATTTGGCGTAGTTGCTGCCCTTCACCGCAGCACAACTGTAGAGCACGCCGAGCCAGTTATCCGGGTCGCCGTTGTCGCCGGTCCAGCCATAAATCATCGCGTCATGCTCGCCGTTTTTGGCGCGCTTGATGTACTCGCCCCATTCGTAGCTGACGATGTTGGCCTTGATCCCGATCTTTTCCCAATCCTGCTGGATCATTTGCGCCGACATGCGCGCGTTCGGGTTGGAGGCGCGTTGCACGGTCATTGCCCATAGGTTGATGGTGGTACCTGGTGCAACCCCTGCTTCTTTTAGTAGCGCCTTGGCTTTGGTCGGATCGTAGGGCGCGTCCTTGATGGTGGGGTCATAAGACCACTGCGCTGGAGGCAGCGCGTTCTGCGCCAATTGTCCGGCACTCTGGTACACCGCCTTGATAATCGCCGGCTTGTCGATCGCCATGTCCAGGGCCTGGCGCACCTTGAGCTGATCCAGCGGCGGGTGGGTCACGTTGTAGGCCAGGAAGCCCAGGTTGAAACCAGCCTGCTGCAGCACGCGCAAGTTCGGGTCCTGTTTCATCACTTCGATATCGGCAGGGCGCGGGTAGCCGCTGACCTGGCATTCGCCGGCCTTGAGCTTCTGCAAGCGCGACGCGGCATCCGGGGTGATGGCGAACACCAGGTTGTCGAGCTTCACATCCTCGGGCTTCCAGTACTGTTTATTGGCCACGTAGCGGATCTGCGAATCCTTCTGGTAGCGCTTGAACACAAACGGCCCGGTGCCTACGGGTTTCTGGTTGATCTCTTCGGCCTTGCCCTGCTTGAGCAGTTGCGCGGCGTACTCGGCGGATTGCACCGAGGCAAAGCTCATGGCCAGGTTTTGCACAAACGACGCATCGACGTTGTTCAGGTTGAAGCGCACGGTGTGGTCGTCAAGTTTCTCGACGCTCTTGATCGTGGTGTTCAAGCCCATGTCGGTGAAGTACGGCGACTCGGAGGGGTAGGCCTTGCGGAACGGACTGTCGGCATCCAGCAGGCGATTGAAGGTGAACAGCACGTCATCCGCGTTGAAATCGCGGGTAGGGGTGAAGAAATCGGTGGTGTGGAACTTGACGCCATCGCGCAGATGGAAGGTGTAGGTCAGGCCGTCTTTGGAGATGTCCCAGCTTGTCGCCAGGCCAGGTTCGACTTCGGTGCCGCCACGCTTGAACTGCGTGAGGCGGTTGAACACGGTTTCGGCCGAAGCATCGAAATCGGTGCCGCTGGTGTACTGGCTGGGGTCGAAGCCGGCAGGGCTGGCTTCGGAGCAGTAGACCAGGGTGCTGGCTGCCTGGGCCATTGGCATGAAGCCGAGCAGGCCTGCGGCGAGGAGGAGCGGTTTTAAGGCGATTCTTTCCATGGAGACCCCTGAAGTGGCAGTTGATCACTGTCCGAACGAAAAACGGCGGTTACCGAGGTTACCGCCGTTAAGCATCTTCAGGTAGGTGGAAGGCTGGTGGTGCTGGTCACGGCCTCATTGTTGATCGATGGTTACGGCGTTTTGACCGATACTTCCACGTGGGTTGGCGCATTTTTGTCGATAGTAAAGCGGCTGCCCGCTGAGCTGGAGTGGTGAATGGTAAAGGTGCGTCTGATTTTGACGTTGATGTTGTCCAGGTATCCCTCTTCTACGTGTTTGAGGCGATAGTCGCCGGTGGCCGATACACGGGTAATGTTTTTCGACGGGTCGTAGTCGATGTGATAGGTCGAGTCATTATTGGAGATCGATACGCCCTCGGCCAATACGCCTTCCTTCAATTCGCCAGAGGGTGTTCGGTGCAGGAGAAAAGATTCCATGGCAGGTCCCATTGAACCTTGGTGAGCCACTTCGGAAATACGGGCGCGCAATTCTGGATCGGGAATGATTTGTTCAAACTGTTTGATTTTTTCAGCCTGTATTGCCTGACCATTGCTCCCTGTACTGCGTAAGGTATGTTCAGTGATTCCGTCGGGCGTGGTTGTTCTCAGGTTGTAGTTTCCGCGATTGATATCGAGCACAAAGTTTTTGGAGTAGTCGTTGTCACCTTCCCAATGCGTGGCTTTTTCTTCTGGCAGAAGCTCAAAGTTTGGTTCTTCCAGCGTCCAGGAAACGTTGAGTTTGTGCTTGATTGCACCGCTTTCTTCGAAGTTGCTCGTGGACAAGACATAGTCCGTGTTTTTGCCGAAATCAAAGTAGTTATCAAACGATTCGGTCCCCTGCATTTTTGAGCCGTCAAGTGTCACGAACTGATCGGAGAACTTAGGCGGTATGCTTGATTCGTCACTGGGGGCTGGCGATGGCGTACGTTGCCATGGCCACTTGCGTGCGCCTCCTGGGCCGATTTCACGGGCCCATTCGCCGTCCAGCGTGGAATGAGCGGTCATCACCGGCTTGCGTGTTGCACGATCAATGATCTGTACATAATCGTTGCTCAGTTTGAAATCGCTTTTGATCTCGTACACCTGAGGCGTGCCGGTAGCATCGGTATAGCGGATAAACCATTGGTCCGTGCCATCGGGGGTTTTGATTTGATAGATCCCTTTTGAATTGCGGGTCGCGCCTTCGATCAGTTGCTCGCCGTTTGGCACTGCGTGCTGACTGATATTGGCTGCCTGAGTCGGCTTGAGTCGATTGACGGAGGGCTCTTCGACGATGGGCGTTGTCGGTGTGTCGGTGTCTGGCACCACTGGCTCTTTGACGGTGTCCTCTATGCTCTCGCTGACCGTGGTGACGGCCCCTTGCTCGCCTTTTATTAATTTGCTCGCCTCACCAGCGACAACGGGCACCGCATTCAATACGCCAAACACAATATGGTCCGCGCCACCTGGCTTGCCATGCTTGAGTTGGTCCGCGCCTATCCCGGCTTCCAACGCACCGGCAGCGGCATAAAATACCTCCAGTCCCACTGCGACCTCGGGCATGACGATAGCCAGCGGGGTCATCATCAAGGCGATCTTTGTGGTGGTTTCCAACACTTCAAGGATCGTGGCTTTGGTGACATCTCCATCGGTGGTTATTTCGGTTTCGGCATCGGCGTATGAGCGCTCTTTCTGCCGCCGGGTCATGGTTGTGAATGGGTCATCGGACAGCGGTTCGGTAGTAATGAACCGTTGTGGGTCAAATTCATTGAGACGTTCCAGAGGGCCGGCATCGGGTGCGTCTTTTTTCGACCAGCCGCCGAGCCCGGCCAGCGTTTGATTGACCCCGTCAGAGAAAAAGCGATTGGCCTGGTCACGTAACGGAAAGTGCATCGACAGGGCTTCACGCTTGACCGGATCAGCCGCCTGTTCAGCCAGCCAGTTCTTCATCTCGGCCTGGCTGTTGAACGAATGAATCGGCGAGGAGTTGCCGGGGATATACAGCAACGTACGGTTGAAAGGTTTACCTTCGGCATCGACGCGTGTTGTCTTGTCGGTGATGTAAAGCAGGTCTGTCGACTTGTAGCCATTGATGCTCAGCAGGCCAACTTCCATGTTGGGATCCTTGATGATAGCGGGCGAAAGATCATCAAGTTTGAGCTTCTCCCAGGTCGTGCTCAGCGGCAGGCCGGCGGCGCGCATGGCCAAGTCCGTATCACTATCGCTCAAGCTGTCGTTTTCAAATTGACGCAAAGCACCTCCCACGAAGGATGCTTTACTCATTTGTTCGTACTTGCGCTCATGCGCGGGCCAGAACTCATTCAGGAATTGCGTATACGGTTTGCTGAAGTCGGTGTTCCATACGATGCTACGAAATACCGCAGGTGTTTGGGGTAGCAGGTTTGTACGGTCGTATACCTCTGGTTGGCCGGGCTGCGCCCCCACGTATATGCCTTCGTAGGTCTTCTGCGGGTGTGCGATCGAAACAACCTTATCAACCACCGCGGGCAAAGGGAGCGCGGGCGCGAGGCGGTCTAGCCAGGTGTGCAGGGTTGATCGCAGCTTTTCGGGCGACGTCTGGTGCTCGTCTTCCTTATTAGCGCTCTGGATGTTATGCAGCGCGGCCTGCGTCAGTGATATTTTATTTAAGACTTTGCCATTCTTGGGTTTTGGTTGCTTGGGGTCATAGTTCAACGTCACGATAAACGTGTTATCCGGATCAATATCCTTGTCCCAGCGTTTCTTCAAGTCGGCCTTGATAATCTCAGCGGTACTCTGGCTTGGAGTCTTGAACCCTTCGGCGGCTTTCCAGATGTACCTTTCCACCCCTGGGTTATATGGCAGGCCCGGAATGAGTGTTTCGTGATGGTTGCGTCGTTTGGCGCTTTTCTGGCGGGGCTCATGCTCAGCGCCGGGAGCAGGCGGTGTGGCAAGGTTTGCCGAGTTGCTGGGTGACTCGGGCACAGATGTCGAGGCAGGGCTTAGGGGCGTCTTTATCATTTGATCTCGCTCTTTTGAAGTGAGCCTCCCTGGCAGCTATGTTTCAGATAGATGCGTGGCAAATGATAGTGGGGACGTTCCGGCCTTACGTTTTGTTCTTTTCACATTGTTGTTACGGCATACATGTTTTGAATAAAACTCTTGGATAGTGCGTTGCTGCGATGAGGTAGGGCGCGTTTCCAGCGCACTATAAGGAGGAACGGGGAAGTGATAGCGTTGTAACGCGAGGTGAGTGCGGCTTTATATAGATATAATTGCCCCCATAAAAAAGGCGCGTCCATTCAGGACGCGCCAGATGCCATAGCATCAGGTAGCAAGCATGGCTGTTGATTCAATGGTTACAGCCCCTTTTGCCCGTTCAGTGCTTTACTGCAGCACTTCGATCACGCCATCGGCACTCATGCTGACCTGGCTGGTGCCGGCTTCCACTTCGGGCGTGGGAGCCGAATCGGCCATCGCGGCTTTCATCATCATCCCGCCACGGGCGTAAGGCATCGGGTAGCCATTGGTGTTGAAGTTCAAGTTGACGATCTTGTAGCCCTTGCCGCCCAGCGCATCGGTGGCCAGTTGGGCGCGAGCCTTGAATGCGGCGACTGCATCCTTGAGCAGCGCATCTTCGCTGGCCTTGCGCGTGGTGTCAGCGATGGCGAAGTCCATGTTTTCCATTTTCAGGGTATTCAGCAGTTCACCGGTGAGCTTGGACAGCGCAGGGAAGTCCGCGCTTTCCAGGCGCAGCTCGGCACGCTCGCGCCAGCCGGTGATCTTCTGGTTCTTGTTGTCGTAGATCGGGTAGCTGTTGCGGCTGCCCTGGCGCAGGGTTACGCCTTTGACTTCGCGGGCCTGGCCCAGCGCCTTGTTCATGGTGGTGGTGATTTCGGCGGCGAGCTTGGCCGGGTCGCTGTTCTGGGACTCGGTATACAGCGTGACGATCATCTTATCGCGGGCCACCTCCTGGCTGACCTCGGCGCGCAGGGAAATCTGGTTGTAGTTCAGCCCTTCGGCGGCCACGGCCGGAAGGCTGGCCAGGGTGGCGAGGCCGAGGGTGATAACAGCGGCACTGCGAGTGAAACGAGACATGAAAGCTCCTTGGGGTGGTCGTGTTCGGTATGACTGTAGACGGTGGCAGCGGGTTCTTCGGGTTTACACATTACCTACAAGTTGTGGCGCTGCCGACGAACGGTCATTTGCCCGGTCTGCGGCAAAGAGCCACACGTGCCGTGCCAGCGGGTCGGCTTCGTTTATACTCCTGCCGATCCGCCTGCAGCGCTCACCGGGAGAGCTCATGCTCGCCGCCGTAAAACTGACTTCCGCCACCCGCCAGAACCTCTGGCGCCTGACGTTCATCCGCACGCTGGTGCTGGCCGCACAGGCTGGCTCCGTCGGGCTCGCCTATTGGTTCGACCTGCTGCCGCTGCCGTGGCTGCAGCTGGGCGTGACCCTCGGGTTCTCCATTGTGCTGTGTGTGTTCACCGCCATCCGGTTGCGCACCACGTGGCCGGTGACCGAGCTGGAATATGCCCTGCAATTGGCTTGCGACCTGTTCATCCATAGTGTGTTGCTGTATTTCTCCGGCGGTTCCACCAATCCGTTCGTTTCTTATTACCTGGTGCCCTTGACCATCGCTGCCGTGACCTTGCCGTGGCGGTATTCGGTGGTGCTGTCGGGTATCGCCCTGACCCTCTACACCCTGTTGCTGGCGCGCTTCTATCCGCTGCAAACCTTCCCCATCGCCCGGGAAAACCTGCAGATCTACGGGATGTGGTTGAGTTTCGCGCTGTCCGCCGCCGTCATCACCTTCTTCGCCGCACGCATGGCCGAAGAACTGCGCCGCCAGGAAGAGCTGCGCGCCATTCGCCGTGAAGAAGGCTTGCGCGATCAGCAACTGCTGGCTGTCGCCACCCAGGCCGCTGGCGCCGCCCATGAACTGGGTACGCCGTTGGCGACCATGAGCGTGCTGCTCAATGAGATGACCCAGGACCATCACGACCCGGCGTTGCAGGAAGACCTCGGCGTGCTGCGCGAGCAGGTCAAGCAGTGCAAGCAGACCTTGCAGCAACTGGTACGCGCCGCCGAGGCCAATCGCCGCCTGGCGGTGGAGATGCAGGATGTGACCCAGTGGCTCGACGAAGCCCTGAACCGCTGGCACCTGATGCGTCCCGAAGCCAGTTACCGTTTTCATCTATTAGGGCAGGGCACCGTGCCGCGCATGGCGCCGCCGCCGGATCTGACCCAGGCCCTGCTCAACCTGCTGAACAATGCCGCCGATGCCTGCCCCGAAGGCCTGGGCGTACAGCTGGACTGGGATGCGGAAGACGTGACCATCAGCATTCGTGACCACGGCGCGGGCGTACCGTTGGCCATTGCCGAACAGATCGGCAAACCCTTCTTTACCACCAAGGGCAAAGGCTTCGGCCTGGGCCTGTTTTTGAGCAAGGCCAGCGTGACCCGCGCGGGCGGCTCAGTGAAGCTCTATAGTCATGAGGAAGGTGGCACGCTCACCGAGCTGCGCCTGCCCCGTGTCGCACGAGGAGATATCGATGAGTGACGAGATCCAAGTCGAAGGCGAAGAACTGCCGCACCTGTTGCTGGTAGATGACGACGCCACCTTTACCCGCGTGATGGCGCGCGCCATGAGCCGTCGCGGTTTCCGTGTCAGCACCGCAGGGTCGGCCGAGGAAGGCTTCACCATCGCCCAGGCTGACCTGCCGGACTACGCCGCGCTCGACCTGAAGATGGACGGCGACTCCGGCCTGGTGCTGCTGCCCAAGCTGCTGGAACTCGACCCGGAAATGCGCGTGGTGATCCTCACCGGTTACTCCAGCATCGCCACCGCCGTCGAGGCGATCAAGCGTGGTGCCTGCAACTACCTGTGCAAACCGGCAGACGCTGACGACGTGCTGGCAGCCTTGCTGTCCGAACACGCCGACCTCGACACCCTGGTGCCGGAAAACCCGATGTCGGTAGACCGTCTGCAGTGGGAACACATCCAGCGCGTGCTGACTGAGCACGAAGGCAACATCTCCGCCACCGCCCGCGCCCTGGGTATGCACCGCCGTACCTTGCAGCGCAAGTTGCAGAAGCGTCCGGTACGGCGCTGAGCCTGATCTGAACAACAGCTGAACAATCTGCTTCAGGCCGCACGGAGCCTCGAACCGATCAACTATGATCGGTTCGAAAGCCTGTCATCTTTTTCCCTACCGAGCCTGGACAATGAATCAGAACGCTGAGTATTCCGCGGTCAACGACGCGGTGCGTGGGCAATTTTTACGGCGGGTGTGGGGGTTGATCACGCCTTACTGGCGCAGTGAAGAGAAGGGCATGGCCTGGCTGCTGCTGTTGGTGGTGCTGGGGCTGTCGCTGTTCAGTGTCGCCGTGTCGGTGTGGTTCAACAGTTGGAACCGCGATTTCTACAACGCGTTGGAGCACAAGGACTACGACGCCTTTACCCACCTGCTGATGTACTTCAGCGTGATTGCGGTGGTGGCGATTGTGACCGGCGTGTTCACCTCTTATCTGCAACAGATGCTCACCATCCGCTGGCGCCGCTGGCTGACGGAAAGCTACTTTGCCCAATGGCTGGGCCACAAGAATTACTACCACCTGGAATACGGCGGCTACACCGATAACCCCGACCAGCGTATCTCTGAAGACCTCAATGCCTTTACCGCCAGCACCCTGACCCTGGGGCTGGGCTTTATCAGCAACCTGGTGAGCCTGGTGTCGTTCTCGGTGATCCTGTGGGGCGTGTCCGGCAGCATCGAAGTATGGGGCATCACCATTCCCGGCTATATGTTCTGGGCCGCCCTGGTGTATGCGGTGATCGGTAGCTGGTTGACGCACTTGATTGGTCGAAAACTGATCGGCTTGAGCAACCGTCAACAACGCTTTGAGGCTGACCTGCGTTTCAGCCTGGTGCGGGTGCGGGAGAACGCGGAAAGCATCGCGCTGTTCAACGGTGAGCCCAACGAGCGCCAGCAGTTAAGCGCGCGTTTCGGACGGGTATGGAGCAACTTCTGGAGCATCATGCAGCTCAAGAAGCGCCTGAATTTCTTTACCAGCGGTTACTCGCAGATCGCGATCATCTTTCCCTTTGTCGTCGCGGCCCCGCGTTACTTTGCCGGCAAGATCGAACTGGGCGTGCTGATGCAGGTGGCGCAGGCGTTTGGCAGTGTGCAAGGCAGCCTCAGTTGGTTTGTCGACGCCTACACGTTGTTGGCCAGTTGGCGCGCCACCTGTGATCGTCTGCTGAGTTTCGGCCAAGCCATGCAAGACAACGAAACCCGCACCATGGGCATTGGCCTGCAGCATCAGGGCGCGGGGTTGCAGGTCAAGGACCTGAGCCTGGACCTGGCCGACGGTCGTCACCTGCTGCAAGGCGCCGACCTGACCGTTGCCGAGGGCGAGCGCCTGATGCTCAGCGGTCGCTCCGGCAGCGGCAAGTCGACGTTGCTGCGGGCGATGGGCAACCTGTGGCCTAACGGTCACGGCAATATCCGCCTGCCGGCCGAGCGTTATCTGTTCCTGCCGCAGAAACCCTATTTGCCGATTGGCACGCTGAAGGCGGTGCTGAGTTATCCACAGGACGACAGCGTCTACCCGGCGGAACGTTATGCACAGGTCCTGGAAACCTGCCGCCTGCCCCATCTGATCGGGCGACTGGACGAAGCGAACCACTGGCAGCGCATGCTCTCGCCGGGCGAACAGCAACGCCTGGCGTTTGCCCGCGCCTTGTTGTTTGCACCGCAATGGCTGTACATGGACGAAGCGACGTCGGCCATGGACGAAGAGGATGAGGCAACGCTGTATCAAGCGTTGATCGATCAGTTGCCGGGGCTGAGCATCGTCAGCGTCGGTCATCGCAGCAGCCTCAAGCGCTTCCATGGGCGGCATGTGCGGATCGAGGGGGGGCGTCTTCAGGAACAACTACTGGCTTGAGTCCTTTAGGTCGATGTGGGAGTGGGGCAAGCCCCCTCCCACAACAAAAAGCCCGGCTGATCATCGATCAGCCGGGCTTTTTAGTGCTTGAAGATTAGGTTACTTCTTCAAACCGTAATGCTCATCCAGCATGCCGGGGGCGTTCGGCGTTTTTGGCGCGTAGTCCCGTGGTGGCTCCTGGTTTTCCCGCGGAGGGGTCAGGCGCTCCCGTGGGGTTTGCGGTGCATCGGAATGCAACGCGGCCAGCAGGCGCTGGCGGGTGATGTCGTCGAGGGCGAGGCGGTTGGCGCCATCGGCGAGATGATCCTGTACTTCCTGGTAGCTCTGGGTGAGCTTCTTGACCAGGGTCGCGGTGCTGTTGAAGTGGGTAACAACCTCGTTCTGATAACTGTCAAAACGTTCCTGGATGTCATCCAGCTGACGTTGCGTGCGGTTAGGCGCGGCATTCGGCAGCAAGCGAGCAACCAGGAAACCAATGGCGACACCGGCAACCAGGGCAAGAGTCGGCAACAACCAAACTAAGAGCGAGTGTTCCACGAGTCCTTCCTCTATAAACGGCTTTGCTTTACGTTAACGGCTCAAACCTGCGCTGTATACCGCGATTAAGCTCGCAATGATGCCATGCACAGACTTTTAGCTAGACGAGTCGACCCTTTGAGAGGTCACGGAGTTCATTCCTTGCTCATGCGTGAAACCCCCGTTTTGATCGATGGCCCGGTAGGTCAATTGGAAGCCCTGTACCTGGATCACCCCGAGCCACGTGGCCTGGCACTGATCTGTCACCCTAACCCGGTGCAGGGTGGGACCATGCTCAATAAAGTTGTATCGACCCTGCAACGCACCGCCCGCGATGCCGGTTTGATCACCTTGCGTTTCAATTACCGTGGCGTCGGCGCGAGTGCCGGCACCCACGACATGAGCACCGGTGAAGTGGACGATGCCGAAGCGGCTGCCACCTGGCTGCGGGAAAAACACCCCGACCTGCCGATCACCTTGCTCGGGTTTTCCTTCGGTGGCTACGTGGCCGCCAGCCTGGGTGGGCGCCTGGAGGCCAAGGGCGAAAAGCTCTCGCACCTGTTCATGGTCGCTGCGGCGGTGATGCGCCTTCGCGATACCGATGCGTTGCCACAAGGCTGCCCATTGACCCTGATCCAGCCGGAAACCGACGAAGTGGTCGACCCGCAGACCGTCTACGACTGGTCCGCCGCCTTGAATCGCCCCCATGAGCTGCTGAAAGTGGCAGAATGCGGACACTTTTTTCACGGCAAGCTCACCGATCTGAAGGATCTGGTGCTGCCGCGACTCTCGAATTGATAGCAGTCTGATAAGCGATTACCCATGACGACTCGTACCCGTATCCTCACCGGCATCACCACCACCGGCACGCCGCACCTGGGCAACTACGCCGGTGCGATCCGCCCGGCGATCCTCGCCAGCCAGGACGCCAATGCCGACTCCTTTTACTTCCTGGCCGACTACCACGCCCTGATCAAATGCGATGACCCGCAGCGCATCCAGCGCTCGCGCATGGAAATCGCCGCGACCTGGCTGGCCGGTGGCCTGGATGTGAACCGGGTGACGTTCTATCGCCAGTCGGACATCCCGGAAATCCCCGAACTGACCTGGCTGCTGACCTGCGTGGCCGCCAAGGGCCTGCTCAACCGCGCCCACGCGTACAAGGCCTCGGTGGACAAGAACGTGGAAGCCGGCGAAGACCCGGATGCGGGCATCAGCATGGGCCTGTACAGCTACCCGGTGCTGATGGCGGCGGACATCCTGATGTTCAATGCGCACAAGGTGCCGGTGGGGCGCGACCAGATCCAGCACGTGGAAATGGCCCGCGACATCGGCCAGCGTTTCAACCACCTGTTCGGCAACGGTAAAGAATTCTTCACCATGCCCGAGGCGTTGATCGAAGAAAGCGTCGCCACCTTGCCGGGCCTGGATGGCCGCAAGATGTCGAAAAGCTACGACAACACCATCCCGTTGTTCACCAGCGCCAAGGACATGAAGGACGCCATCTCGCGGATCGTTACCGACTCCCGCGCCCCGGGCGAAGCCAAGGACCCGGACAATTCGCACCTGTTCACCCTGTACCAGGCGTTTGCCAGCAAGGCCCAGGAAGAAGAGTTCCGCGCCGAGCTGCTGCAAGGGCTGGGTTGGGGCGAGGCGAAAAACCGTCTGTTCCAACTGCTCGACGGCCAACTGGGCGAAGCCCGTGAGCGCTACCATCAATTGATGTCGCGCCCATCGGACATGGAAGACCTGCTGCTGATCGGCGCCAAGAAGGCGCGTGCCGTGGCCGCTCCGTTCCTGGCTGAACTGCGTGAAGCGGTCGGCCTGCGTTCGTTCGTCAACCAGGCGGCAGCGCCGGTCGCGGCCAAGAAGAAAGCCGCGAAAGCCGCGCGCTTCGTGAGCTTCCGTGAAGACGACGGCAGTTTCCGCTTCCGCCTGCTGGCGGCCGACGGCGAGCAACTGCTGTTGTCGCGCAACTTTGCCGATGGCAAGGCGGCAGGCGCAGTGACCAAGCAACTGCAAAGCGGCGACGCGCTGGACCTGCGCACCGAGGCCCTGGGCTTCAGCGTATGGTTGGACGGCGTGGCGGTGGCGGACAGTGCGGAATTCGCCGACGAAGCGTCTCGCGATGCGGCCATCGCTGCTCTGCGCGTCGCGTTGACCCCCCTCGAGGATTAACCCGACCAAGGGTTGATTGCCATTATCCAGGGCCGTCGTTACAGTGACGGCCCGTTTTTGTTGCCTTGCTAACGAAATTATGACGCCCCTAGAACGATATCAAGCTGATCTGAAACGCCCTGAATTCTTCCATGACGCGGCCCAGGAAAACGCGGTGCGTCATTTGCAGCGCCTGTACGACGACCTGATCGCGGCCTCGCAGAACAAGCCAGGGATGTTCAGCAAGCTGTTTGGCAAGAAAGACCACACGCCGGTCAAGGGCCTGTACTTCTGGGGCGGCGTAGGCCGGGGCAAGACCTATCTGGTCGACACCTTCTTCGAGGCGCTGCCGTTCAAGGAAAAGGTCCGGACGCACTTCCACCGCTTCATGAAGCGCGTGCATGAAGAGATGAAGACCCTGCCGGGCGAGAAAAACCCGCTGACCATCATCGCCAAGCGGTTCTCCGAAGAAGCCCGGGTGATCTGCTTCGATGAATTCTTCGTCTCCGACATCACCGACGCCATGATCCTTGGCACCTTGATGGAAGAGCTGTTCAAGAACGGTGTGACCCTGGTCGCCACCTCGAACATCGTGCCTGACGGCCTGTACAAGGACGGCCTGCAACGCGCGCGTTTCCTGCCGGCCATCGCGCTGATCAAGCAGAACACCGAGATCGTCAACGTCGACAGCGGCGTCGACTACCGCCTGCGTCACCTGGAGCAAGCGGAGCTGTTCCACTTCCCGCTGAACGAAGCCGCCCACGAAAGCCTGAAAAAGAGCTTCCGCGCCCTCACGCCGGAATGCACCCAGGCGGTGGAAAACGACAAGCTGATGATCGAGAACCGCGAAATCATCGCGCTGCGCACCTGTGATGACGTGGCCTGGTTCGAGTTCCGCCAGCTGTGCGACGGCCCGCGTAGCCAGAACGACTACATTGAACTGGGCAAGATCTTTCACGCAGTGATTTTGAGCGGTGTGGAACAGATGAGCGTCACCACCGACGACATCGCGCGCCGTTTCATCAACATGGTCGACGAATTCTACGACCGTAACGTGAAGTTGATCATCTCGGCGGAAGTCGAGCTCAAGGACCTGTACACCGGTGGGCGCTTGAACTTTGAGTTCCAGCGCACCTTGAGCCGCCTGCTGGAGATGCAGTCCCACGAATTCCTCTCGCGCGGCCACAAACCTTAGCAGCAACACAAATCAAGGGTGGGAGGGGGCTTGCCCCCGATAGCAGTGTGTCAGCCAACACATCTGGCACAGATACATCGCGATCGGGGGCAAGCCCCCTCCCACATTTGCCTTGTATACGCTCTGGCTCAGGCTGCCTGCTGGAATTGCTGGCGATACTGGTTCGGCGATAACTCAGTGTGTTGCCTGAACAACCGCGCAAAGAAACTCGCATCGTCGTAACCCACCTCATAACTGATGGTCTTGATGCTCTTGCGGCTGCCCGAGAGCAGGCCTTTGGCCGTTTCGATACGCAGCCGTTGCAGGTAATGCAAAGGCTTGTCGCCGGTGGCAGTCTGGAAGCGGCGCATGAAGTTGCGGATGCTCATGCCGTGTTCCCGGGCCACGTCTTCGAAGCGGAATTTGTCGGCGAAGTGTTCTTCGAGCCAGTGCTGGATCTGCAGGATGATCACGTCCTGATGCAGCTTTTGTCCGCCAAACCCGATGCGTCCCGGTGCATAGCTGCGCTGTACTTCATAGAGAATGTCGCGGGCCACGGCCTGGGCGATGTTGGCGCCGCAGAAACGCTCGATCAGGTAGATGTAGAGGTCGCACGCCGAGGTGGTGCCGCCGGCGCAATACAGGTTGTCGGCGTCGGTGAGGTGCTTGTCCTGGTTGAGTTGGACCTTGGGGAAGCGTTCGCTGAACGCATTGAAGAAGCGCCAATAGGTGGTCGCCTCCTTGCCATCGAGCAGGCCGGCTTCAGCCAGCCAGAACACCCCGGTGGCTTCGCCGCACAACACCGCACCGCGTGCGTGCTGATCGCGCAGCCAGGGCAACACCTGCGGGTAGCGTGTGCACAAGGCGTCGAAGTCATCCCAGAAGGCTGGCAGCACAATGATGTCGGCGTCTTCCAGGCCGCCGTCCACCGGCATGATTACATCACTGAAGCTGCGTACCGATTGCCCGTCGGGGCTGACCAGGCGCGATTCGAACGCGGGAGTCAGGCCCAATCCTTGTTGCTTGCCGTAACGCAGGCTGGCGAGGTGGAAGAAATCCTTGGCTTGCATGAGGGTTGAAGCGAATACCCGATCAATGGCCAAAATGCTGACGCGCCGCAACGGCGTGGAGATTTGGTTAGACATAATTTCATTTATTCTTATAGGGGAAAGTGGTCACCAGACGGCTGGATCGTCTTATTTTTTGTCGCATGTGTCCAGTGTCCCGTGCTGCCTTCGCGGCATAGTCTCTGTGGGCTCGTCTTTGTCCGACAATCCACGCAGGTGACCCATGATTCCCAGAACCTTGTTCAGCCCGGAACACGAACTCTTCCGCGAGAGCGTGCGCACCTTCCTCGAAAAGGACGCTGCGCCGTTCCATGGGCAATGGGAGAAGCAGGGCTACATCGACCGCAGTTTGTGGAGCAAGGCGGGGGAGGCGGGCATGCTGTGTTCGCACTTGCCGGAGGAATATGGCGGGCTGGGCGCGGACTTCCTGTACAGCGCGGTGGTGATCGAAGAGATCAGCCGGCTGGGCCTGACCGGCATCGGTTTTTCCCTGCACTCGGACATTGTTGCACCGTACATCCTGCATTACGGCAGTGAGTCGCTGAAGCACAAATACCTGCCCAAATTGATCTCCGGCGAGATGGTCACGGCCATTGCCATGACCGAGCCGGGGGCCGGTTCCGACCTGCAAGGCGTCAAGACCAGTGCTGTGCTGGATGGCGATGAGTACGTGATCAACGGCTCCAAGACGTTCATCACCAATGGCTACCTGGCTGAGTTGGTGATCGTGGTCGCCAAGACCGATCCCAAGGCGGGCGCCAAGGGCACCAGCCTGTTCCTGGTGGAAGCCGACACGCCAGGCTTCGACAAGGGTAAGCGCCTGGAGAAGGTGGGCATGAAGGCCCAGGACACCTCGGAGCTGTTCTTCCAGGATGTGCGGGTGCCCAAGGAAAACCTGCTGGGCCAGGCGGGCATGGGCTTCGCGTACTTGATGCAGGAGTTGCCCCAGGAGCGCCTGACCGTGGCGATTGGCGCGTTGTCGTCAGCCGAGGCGGCGTTGCAATGGACCCTGGAATACACCCGCGAGCGCAAGGCGTTTGGCAAGGCGATCGCGGACTTTCAGAACACGCGCTTCAAGCTGGCGGAGATGGCCACCGAGATTCAGATCGGCCGAGTATTCGTCGACAGGTGCATGGCGTTGCACCTGGAGGGCAAGCTGGATGTGCCCACGGCGGCGATGGCCAAGTACTGGGCCACCGACCTGCAATGCAAGGTGCTCGATGAGTGCGTGCAACTGCACGGCGGCTACGGCTTCATGTGGGAATACCCGATTGCCCGGGCCTGGGCGGATGCGCGGGTGCAGCGGATTTATGCGGGGACCAATGAGATCATGAAGGAGATCATTGCGCGGGCGCTTTGATTGGGCGGTTCTGCTGATGGCCAAATCGGGGGCAAGCCCCCTCCCACACTTGAATGTATTCACAGATCAAAATGTGGGAGGGGGCTTGCCCCCGATAGCGGTCTTAAGATCAATCAAGGCGCTGGGTTCGGGTGATCCTTCTGAATCGCCTCAATCCCTTCCAATACCTCTTTCGACAGTTTCAGATACGCACTGGCAATGTTGCTATCCAGTTGCTCCAGCGACGTGGCACCAATGATATTGCTGGTCACAAACGGCTGCTGTGTCACAAACGCCAGCGCCATCTGCGCCGGGTCCAGCCCATGTTCCCGCGCCAGTGCAACGTAACGGCTGCATGCCGCTTCCGACTGCGGGTTGAAGTAACGGCTGAAGCGGCTGTATTCCGTCAGTCGTGCCTTCGCTGGGCGGGCGCCATTCTCATACTTGCCGCTGAGCATGCCGAACGCCAGGGGGGAGTACGCCAGCAGGCCGCATTGCTCGCGAATCGCGACTTCCGCCAGGCCCACTTCAAAGCTGCGGTTGAGCAGGTTGTAGGGGTTCTGGATCGACACCGCACGGGTCCAGCCACGGGCTTCGGCCAGGGCCAGGAATTTCATGGTGCCCCACGGGGTCTCGTTGGACAGGCCGATGTGGCGGATCTTGCCCGCCTTCACTTGCTCGTCCAGCGCCTCGAGGGTTTCTTCCAGCGGGGTGAGGTCGTCTTCGTCCTTGTGCTTGTAGCTCAGTTGGCCGAAGAAGTTGGTGCTGCGTTCTGGCCAATGCAGCTGGTAGAGATCGATCCAGTCGGTTTGCAGGCGCTTGAGGCTGGCATCCAGTGCGTCGACGATGTGCTTGCGGTTATGGCGCAGGTGGCCATCGCGGATGTAGTCGATGGTGTTGCCGGGGCCGGCGATCTTGCTGGCGAGGATCCAGTCGGCGCGGTCGCCACGGCTTTTGAAGTAATTACCGATGTAGCGCTCGGTCGTGGCGTAGGTGTCGGCCTTGGGCGGCACCGGGTACATTTCGGCTGTGTCGAGGAAGTTGATCCCCGCGGCCTTGGCCCGCTCGATCTGTGCGAAGGCCTCTGCCTCGCTGTTCTGCTCGCCCCACGTCATGGTGCCCAGGGCTATCGCGCTCACGTTCAGATCCGTACGGCCCAGCTGTCGATAATCCATCGGGTGCTCCTTCAGGGAAAACAATCATAAAAGCAGGTTGAATTTTTTTTCGCAATCTGCATAATTGCCCACCTCTTTCTGCAGTGGAAGTGATGCGCCGCCTGCCGAAGAATCTTGCCGTTGAACGGACGCGCCGACCCGAGCCCCCGATAGCGTCTGTATCCGGCTGCCTTTGACTTGTCAAAGTACGCACTATTCAGTAAGATCCGCCGTCTAATTTACAGGGCGGCCCCTGAGGCTATTAAAGAATGACAACTTTTACTGCAAAACCGGAAACAGTTCAGCGCGACTGGTTTGTCGTCGACGCCGCTGGTCAGACCCTGGGTCGTCTGGCCACTGAAGTCGCCAGCCGTCTGCGTGGCAAGCACAAGCCTGAGTACACCCCTCACGTTGACACCGGTGACTACATCGTGATCATCAACGCTGAGCAGGTTCGTGTAACCGGCAACAAAGCAAGCGACAAAATGTACTACCGTCACTCCGGTTTCCCAGGCGGTATCAAGTCTTCCAACTTCGAAGGCCTGATTGCCAAGAAGCCTGAAGCCCCGATCGAAATCGCGGTCAAAGGCATGCTGCCTAAGGGCCCACTGGGTCGCGATATGTTTCGCAAGCTGAAAGTCTATGCGGGCGCTGTACACCCTCATGCTGCTCAGCAGCCCCAAGAACTGAAGTTTTAACGGAATAGTTCATTATGTCGGCGACTCAAAATTACGGCACTGGCCGTCGCAAAACCGCAACCGCACGCGTTTTCCTGCGTCCGGGCACTGGTAACATCTCGATCAACAACCGCTCCCTGGACAACTTCTTCGGCCGCGAAACTGCCCGCATGGTAGTTCGTCAGCCGCTGGAACTGACCGAGACCGTTGAAAAGTTCGACATCTACGTCACCGTTATCGGTGGCGGTGTAAGTGGTCAAGCTGGCGCAATCCGCCACGGTATCACTCGCGCTCTGATGCAGTACGACGAAACCCTGCGTGGCGCTCTGCGCAAAGCTGGCTTCGTAACTCGCGATGCCCGTGAAGTTGAACGTAAGAAAGTCGGTCTGCGTAAAGCGCGTAAGCGTCCGCAGTACTCGAAGCGTTAATTCGCTTTACGTTCCACAAAAACGCCCAGCCTCCTCACGGAGCTGGGCGTTTTTTATTGCCTGCAATTTATGCAGAAAAATCGCCGTGACAACTTGCCACATCCGTAGACCCCCTATACTACAAGGCCTGGAGGCTGAGCCCAGGGCAATTCCCTTGTCATACGTGGGGCTTTTCATTACCATTCGGCAAAATTTTTATAAGTAAAGATTCAACACTTAGTAGACGCCTGATTTAACAGGCCAAAAAGCTGATGGGAGAGGACTGAATGAGCAATGACGGCGTGAATGCAGGCCGGCGTCGCTTCTTGGTAGCAGCCACATCCGTGGTGGGTGCTGCAGGAGCGGTGGGGGCTGCGGTCCCGTTCGTGGGGTCATGGTTTCCCAGTGCCAAGGCGAAAGCCGCAGGTGCACCGGTGAAGGTGAATATCAGCAAGATCGAGCCAGGACAGCAGATGATTGCTGAGTGGCGCGGCCAGCCGGTCTTCATTGTTCGTCGTACCGAGGAAATCCTGGGGAATCTGAAAAAGATCGAAGGCCAGTTGTCTGACCCAAAATCCGAGAATTCCGACCAACCCGCCTACGCCAAGAACGAAGTGCGTTCGATCAAGCCAGAGATCCTGCTGCTGGTCGGTCTCTGTACCCACCTGGGTTGCTCGCCTACCTTCCGCCCGGAAGTGGCCCCAGTCGACCTGGGCAAGGATTGGGTTGGCGGTTACTTCTGCCCCTGCCACGGCTCCCACTACGACCTTGCTGGCCGTGTCTACAAGTCCCAGCCCGCGCCCCTGAACCTGCCTGTGCCTCCGCATACCTACGAAACTGACGACCTCATTGTCATTGGCCTCGATAAGGAGAACGCGTGATGAGCAAGTTCATGGATTGGGTGGATGCGCGCTTCCCCGCCACTAAAATGTGGGAAGACCATCTCAGCAAATATTACGCGCCAAAAAACTTCAACTTCTTCTACTTCTTCGGCTCCCTGGCATTGCTGGTGCTGGTCAACCAGATTGTCACTGGCGTCTGGCTGACGATGAGCTACACCCCGTCGGCGGAAGAGGCATTTGCGTCCGTCGAGTACATCATGCGTGACGTCGAGTACGGCTCGATCCTGCGCCTGCTGCACTCTACCGGCGCGTCGGCGTTCTTCATCGTCGTCTACCTGCACATGTTCCGCGGCCTGCTCTACGGCTCGTACCAGAAGCCTCGCGAGTTGGTGTGGGTGTTCGGCATGCTGATCTACTTGGCGCTGATGGCCGAAGCCTTCATGGGGTACCTGCTGCCGTGGGGCCAGATGTCGTACTGGGGCGCCCAGGTGATCATCTCGTTGTTCGGTGCGATCCCGGTGATCGGCAACGACCTGACCCAGTGGATCCGTGGTGACTACCTGATCTCGGGCATCACCCTGAACCGCTTCTTCGCCCTGCACGTGGTAGCCTTGCCGATCGTGATCCTGGGCCTGGTGGTATTGCACATCCTGGCGCTGCACGAAGTGGGTTCCAACAACCCGGATGGCGTGGACATCAAGAAGCACAAGGACGAAAACGGCATCCCGCTGGACGGCATTCCGTTCCACCCTTACTACACCGTGAAAGACATTGTCGGCGTGGTGGTGTTCCTGTTCGTGTTCTGCTCGATCGTGTTCTTTTTCCCGGAGATGGGCGGGTATTTCCTGGAGAAGCCTAACTTCGAACAGGCCAACGCCTTCAAGACACCTGAGCACATTGCCCCGGTCTGGTACTTCACGCCGTTCTACGCGATCTTGCGGGCGATCCCCGACAAGCTCATGGGCGTAATCGCCATGGGCGCGGCCATCGCGGTGCTGTTCGTGTTGCCTTGGCTCGACCGCAGTCCGGTCAAGTCCATGCGCTACAAGGGCTGGCTGAGCAAGATCTGGCTGTGGGTGTTCTGCATTGCGTTCGTGATCCTGGGTGTACTGGGCGTACTGGCGCCGACCCCTGAGCGTACGTTGCTGTCGCAGGTCTGCACCTTCCTGTACTTCGCCTACTTCATTCTGATGCCGTTCTACACCCGGCTTGAGAAGACCAAACCGGTTCCGGAAAGGGTGACTGGCTGATGAAAAAGTTATTCGTTGCATTGATGCTTGCGGCCCTGCCGCTACTGTCCTTCGCTGCCGAGCACGGCGGCCCGGAACTGGAAAAAGTCGATATCGACGTGTCTGACAAGGCAGCCATGCAAGACGGCGCACGTACGTTCGCCAACTACTGCATGGGGTGCCACAGCGCCAAGTTCCAGCGTTACGAACGGGTGGCCGATGACCTCGGTATCCCGCATGAAATGATGCTGGAAAAGCTGGTGTTCACCGGTGCCAAGATCGGCGACCACATGACCATCGGCATGAAGCCCGCCGACGCCAAGACCTGGTTCGGCGCAGCACCGCCTGACCTGACCCTGGTGGCACGTGTACGCGGCACTGACTGGCTCTACGGCTACCTGAAATCCTTCTACGAAGACCCGGCGCGCCCTTATGGCGTGAACAACCGTGTGTTCCCGAATGTCGGCATGCCTAACGTTCTGGTCGGCCTGCAAGGCAAGCAAGTGGTAGGATGCAAGCAGATTCAGGTCGTTGAAGACGGCAAGAAGCAATACGATCCGTTGACTGGCACGCCTTTGACTCATGAAGCGTGCGATCAACTGAAGATAGAAACCCCAGGTTCGTTGACAGACGAGCAGTTCGACGAGAAGGTCAAGAACCTCGTGACCTTCCTGGCCTACTCGGCCAACCCGGTCAAACTGCAGCATCAGCGCATCGGTACGTATGTGTTGCTGTACCTGGCCTTCTTCTTCGTATTCGCCTATCTGCTCAAACGCGAATACTGGAAGGATGTGCATTGATCCAACCGTAAGCAATTGCTGTTAATCTTGCGCGCCCAGCGGCATCTCTGAATACGTAGCGGTCTGGTTGTACCAGGCGTTACAGAGATGCTCTCTGGGCGCGCTCGTTTTTGAGCTTTCGATAATTTCAACAAGCGAGGAGGACCGCCATGGGCGTGACCAACCGGTTGGCCTGTTACTCCGACCCCGCCGACCACTATTCCCACCGAGTACGTATCGTGCTCGCAGAGAAGGGTGTCAGCGCCGAGATCATCAGTGTGGAAGCAGGTCGTCATCCACCCAAACTGATCGAAGTGAACCCCTACGGCAGCTTGCCCACCCTGGTCGATCGTGACCTGGCGTTGTGGGAGTCGACCGTCGTGATGGAATACCTGGATGAGCGTTACCCGCATCCACCCTTGCTGCCGGTGTACCCGGTGGCGCGTGCCAACAGCCGCCTGCTGATCCATCGGATCCAGCGTGACTGGTGCGGGCTGGTGGATGTGATCCTGGATACCCGCAGCAAAGAAGCGGCACGTGTACAGGCGCGTAAGGAATTGCGCGAGAGCCTGACCGGCGTTTCGCCGCTGTTCGCCGATAAGCCTTTTTTCCTCAGTGAGGAACAAAGTTTGGTGGATTGCTGCCTATTACCGATACTCTGGCGTTTGCCGATTCTTGGTATTGAACTGCCGCGGCCAGCCAAGCCGCTGCTTGATTACATGGAGCGCCAGTTTGCGCGTGAGGCTTTCCAGGCGAGTCTGTCTGGTGTCGAACGCGATATGCGCTAAGGCTTAAGGAGCCGCTGATGAACTCCAGTCGACCCTACCTGGTCCGCGCGCTCTATGAGTGGATTGTGGACAACGATTGCACCCCGCACATGCTGGTCAATTCGGAATTTCCTGCGGTTCAGGTACCGCAGGGTTTTGCCAGCGACGGGCAGATTGTGCTGAACGTATCACCCAGTGCCGTACGCCATCTGCACATGGACAATGAAGCGGTCAGCTTCGAAGGGCGTTTCGGCGGTGTGCCGCATACGCTGTACGTGCCGATTGGCGCCATCCTCGGCATCTATGCCCGGGAGAACGGCCAAGGCATGGTGTTCGATCTGGAGTCGCCTTTCGAGGACGACGAATCGATCGAAAGCGAAGAGGGTGATGATCAGCCGCCACCAGACTCCGAGCCACCGCGCCCCAGCGGCCGGCCGAGCCTAAAAGTGGTGAAATAACCGGCGTTCCCCTCGGGGTTAGCCGAAAAAAAGCCTCGACCTGTGTCGGGGCATTTTTTTGCGCGAAGGATGTAGATGAAAGTCGCGCCCGGACGGTGATCGTACAACCACCATGGGCTATGATGCGTGCTCAAGTTCGCCGAGAAAGATGATTCATCATGGAAAACGCCAACACCGCCCCTCGTCTTCCCCGCAAGCGCCGCAGCCTTGCCCAGGAATTGGTCACGGTGTTGTCCGAGCAGATCCGCGACGGCCAGCTCAAGCGGGGCGACAAACTGCCCACCGAGTCGGCGATCATGGACGCCCATGGCGTCAGCCGCACGGTGGTGCGTGAAGCCATCTCACGCTTGCAGGCGGCAGGGCAGGTGGAAACCCGTCATGGTATCGGCACCTTTGTGCTGGACACGCCGAGCCCGAGCGGCTTTCGCATCGACCCGGCTACCGTGGTGACCCTGCGTGACGTGCTAGCGATTCTGGAATTGCGGATCAGCCTGGAAGTGGAATCCGCCGGCCTGGCCGCCTTGCGCCGCAGCGATGAACAACTGGCCGCCATGCGTGCGGCGTTAGACGCCCTGAATGAAAGCGCGGCCCACGCCGGCGATGCGGTGGCCTCCGACTTTGCCTTCCACCTGGAAATCGCGCTGTCCACCGGCAACCGCTACTTCACCGACATCATGACCCACCTGGGCACCAGCATCATTCCGCGCACCCGCCTGAATTCGGCGCGCCTGGCCCATGATGACCAGCAGCACTACATGAGCCGCTTGAGCCGTGAGCACGAAGAGATCTATGAGGCGATTGCCCGCCAGGATTCGGATGCGGCGCGGGCGGCGATGCGTTTGCACCTGACCAATAGCCGCGAGCGGCTGCGCCATGCCCATGAAGAGGCAGAGGCGCAGCGCATCTAGAAGTGCTGCCTGTAGGCGCGGTTGTCAGTTTGTCGGGGTGTTTGGCTTGTAGTCCTTGAGCAGCAGGTAAGTGCTCCACCCCCACCAATCATTCGTCCAGCGCTTGTCGTTCAGGTCATTCACATCCTTGCGGCGCAGCACCTTGTCTCCCTCCATCTTGAACAGCGGCGAAAAGTTGTTCGCCGGGTTCTGTGCCGCATTCAGGTCGGGCACATACAGCGGTGCCTTGAAGTTGGCCGGGGAGGGCGCGGCACCACTGATAAACGTATCGAAGATCTCATCGGCTGAAGCTTGCACCGCACGTTTGACCTGCATCCGGTTGTCCGCATCGATATCATCGAAGTAGCGCTTGTCCCCATACGCGTGCCATTGATCGCCCAGGGCATTGCGCACTTTCAGCCCGAATTTGCTGTCTTCATCGTGCATGAAGCGGCTGATCAGCGAACCCAGTTCACCGGGTGTCACCACCGCTGCCAGTTGTTTGCGCGGTACACGCAAGTGGCCTGCCGAAAACAGATCGGTCAAAAAGTGATCAGCAAAGCTGTTCATGGCATAGGCCAGTTCCAGCGCCTGGTCGGTACCGATCTGGTGCGCCACGACGGCTTGTTGCAGCGCCACTGTGTGCCCCGCCAGGTACGCGGACAGCGCCCATTCGCCGAAGTGGTCGGCATTGTCTGCCGCCAGCTTCAGGTAGCGGCCCAGTGGGATCAGCGCTGACACCGCACTGCCACCGCCGGTGATGCGGTTCCATTCCTCAGACAACGTATCACCCAAGGCGTCGTAGGCTTCATGGGCCTGCTTGCCATCCTTGATCGCTTGCTTGACTGCATTGATCTCCTTTTGCATCACCGCGAGGATCTTGTGCGCTTCTTCCCGCGAGGCGGGTAGCGCGGCGAGCGTGTTGAAAGCAGCGGAAAAGCGTTGCACACGTTCGGCAGGGGAGGCGCCATCACTGATGGGCTGGCCGGGGATGCCATAGAAGTCGCCGCCCAAGGCAATGATCTGGCCATAGGTCAACGCCAGCCCGTTGGGCAGGTGCAGCTCGACTTGGCGGGCGGGAATTGCCGGGGCGTCCTTGGCGAAGCGCAGTAGCGTGTCGTCGCCGATGGCGGTGTGTTCACCCCCTTCGAAACGCAGGACAGGTGGTTTTTTTTCGGATACTGCGAGATCAAGACCTGACATGTTAGCTCCTTGCTATGTCGTAGGAATCTTCCTTAATTACTGTATGTATATACAGTTTTATCGAGCATAGAGTAAAAACTTCCTACGTCAAGACGGTGCTCTTCAACCCCTCGTTGAATGAAGTCTGATGAATTGCAGTTGACGAATCTTTTTATAGTTGTACGATGACGTACGACATCACCAAAACCAACAACAACCTTTCGATAGAAAGTCTTCGCCCAGGGTGTTCGAATAATGAATCCACAAGAACTGAAGTCCATCCTCTCCCACGGTCTGCTGTCTTTTCCGGTGACCGATTTCAATGCCCAGGGTGACTTCCACCAGGCGGGCTACATCAAGCGCCTGGAATGGCTCGCCCCTTACGGCGCCACTGCCTTGTTCGCTGCCGGCGGCACCGGTGAGTTTTTCTCCCTCGCCGCCAGCGAATATTCCCAGGTGGTGAAAACCGCCGTTGATACTTGCGCTACCAGCGTGCCGATCCTCGCCGGTGTCGGCGGTTCGACCCGCCAGGCCATCGAGTACGCCCAGGAAGCCGAACGCCTCGGCGCAAAAGGCCTGCTGCTGCTGCCGCACTACCTCACCGAAGCCAGCCAGGACGGCGTTGCCGCCCACGTAGAAGCGGTGTGCAAGTCGGTCAAAATCGGCGTGGTGGTCTATAACCGCAACGTCTGCCGCCTGACTGCGCCGCTGCTGGAACGCCTGGCCGAGCGCTGCCCGAACCTGATCGGCTACAAGGATGGCCTGGGCGATATCGAATTGATGGTGTCGATCCGCCGTCGCCTGGGTGACCGTTTCAGCTACCTCGGCGGCCTGCCGACGGCAGAGGTTTACGCCGCTGCCTACAAGGCCCTGGGCGTGCCGGTGTACTCCTCGGCGGTGTTCAACTTCATCCCGAAAACCGCGATGGATTTCTACCACGCGATTGCCAAGGACGATCACGCCACCGTCGCCAGGATCATCGACGACTTCTTCCTGCCGTACCTGGATATCCGTAACCGCAAGGCCGGTTACGCGGTAAGCATCGTCAAGGCAGGTGCAAAAATCGCCGGCTACGACGCAGGCCCGGTGCGCACGCCGCTGACCGACCTGCTGCCGGAAGAATACGAAGCCCTGGCCGCGCTGATCGACAAGCAAGGCGCGCAATAACCTATCTACAAGGCCGCTGAGCAATCAGCGGCCTTTTGCGTCAGGAGAAGATTTGTGTCCCAAGCCCAACGTTTCGATAACTACATCAATGGCCAGTGGGTGGCCGGTGCCGACTATTGCGTCAACCTCAATCCGTCGGAGTTGTCCGATGTCATTGGCGAATATGCCAAGGCTGATGTTGCCCAGGTCAACGCTGCCATCGATGCTGCCCGTGCTGCATTTCCGGCCTGGTCGACGTCCGGCATCCAGGCGCGTCATGACGCCCTGGATAAAGTCGGCAGCGAAATCCTCGCTCGCCGTGAAGAACTCGGCACCCTGCTGGCCCGTGAAGAAGGCAAGACCCTGCCCGAAGCCATCGGCGAAGTGACCCGCGCCGGTAACATCTTCAAGTTCTTCGCCGGCGAATGCCTGCGTCTGTCCGGCGACTACGTGCCGTCGGTACGCCCGGGCGTCAACGTTGAAGTCACCCGTGAAGCCCTGGGTGTGGTTGGGCTGATCACGCCGTGGAACTTCCCGATCGCTATCCCCGCCTGGAAGATCGCCCCGGCCCTGGCCTACGGTAACTGCGTGGTGATCAAGCCAGCCGAGTTGGTGCCGGGCTGTGCCTGGGCCCTGGCGGAAATCATTTCCCGCGCCGGTTTCCCCGCCGGTGTATTCAACCTGGTGATGGGCAGCGGTCGTGTGGTCGGCGATGTGCTGGTCAACAGCCCGAAGGTCGATGGCATCAGTTTCACCGGTTCTGTGGGTGTTGGACGCCAGATTGCCGTCAGCTGCGTCTCGCGCCAGGCCAAAGTGCAGTTGGAAATGGGCGGCAAGAACCCGCAGATCATCCTCGACGACGCCGACCTCAAGCAGGCCGTCGAGCTGTCGGTACAGAGCGCGTTCTACTCCACCGGCCAGCGTTGCACCGCTTCCAGCCGCTTGATCGTCACCGCTGGCATCCACGACCAGTTCGTCGCGGCCATGGCCGAGCGCATGAAGTCGATCAAGGTCGGCCATGCACTCAAGAGCGGCACGGACATTGGCCCGGTGGTTTCCCAGGCTCAGTTGGACCAGGACCTCAAGTACATCGACATCGGCCAGAGCGAAGGTGCGCGGCTGGTCAGCGGTGGCGGCCTGGTGACCTGCGACACCGAAGGCTACTACCTGGCACCGACGCTGTTTGCCGACAGCGAAGCTGCGATGCGTATCAGCCGTGAAGAGATCTTCGGCCCGGTGGCCAACGTGGTACGCGTGGCGGACTACGAAGCGGCGCTGGCCATGGCCAACGACACCGAGTTCGGGCTGTCGGCGGGCATTGCCACTACCTCGCTCAAATACGCCAACCACTTCAAGCGCCACTCCCAGGCCGGAATGGTGATGGTCAACCTGCCGACTGCCGGCGTGGATTACCACGTTCCTTTCGGTGGCCGTAAGGGCTCATCCTATGGTTCGCGTGAGCAAGGTCGCTATGCGCAAGAGTTCTACACCGTGGTGAAGACCAGTTACATCGGTTCGTAACACGCATCACTTTGTGGGAGCCGGATGCCTGCCGGCTCCCACATTAAAAACAGAAAACCATTACCCGCAAAAAAAATAATTAGTGGGAGTACTTCTACATGCAAGCGACCAAGCCGACCCACGTCCGCTATTTGATCCTGCTCATGCTGTTCCTGGTGACCACGATCAACTACGCCGACCGGGCCACCATCGCCATCGCGGGCTCCAGCCTGCAAAAAGACCTCGGCATCGACGCGGTCACCCTCGGTTATATCTTCTCCGCATTCGGTTGGGCCTACGTGGCCGGGCAAATTCCCGGTGGCTGGCTACTGGACCGGTTCGGCTCGAAAAAAGTCTATGCCTTGAGCATCTTCACCTGGTCCCTGTTCACTGTGCTGCAAGGCTATGTTGGTGAATTTGGGGTCTCCACCGCCGTGGTTGCGCTGTTCATGCTGCGTTTCATGGTGGGCCTGGCTGAGGCGCCGTCCTTCCCCGGCAACGCTCGTATTGTGGCCGCCTGGTTCCCGACTGCTGAGCGCGGTACGGCGTCGGCGATCTTCAACTCGGCGCAATACTTTGCCACCGTGCTGTTTGCGCCGCTGATGGGTTGGATCGTCTACAGCTTCGGCTGGCAGCATGTGTTTATCGTGATGGGCGTGATCGGCATCATTTTCTCGCTGATCTGGCTGAAAGTTATCCACAGCCCGCGCCAGCACCCGATGATCAACGAAGCTGAGTTCAACCACATCGCGGCCAACGGCGCCATGGTCGATATGGACCAGGACAAAGGCAAGGGTAAGAAAACCGATGGGCCGAAGTGGGATTACATCCGCCAGTTGCTGACCAACCGCATGATGCTCGGCGTGTACCTGGGCCAGTACTGCATCAACGGCATCACCTATTTCTTCCTCACCTGGTTCCCGGTGTACCTGGTGCAGGACCGTGGCATGACCATCCTCAAGGCCGGTTTCATCGCCTCGTTGCCGGCGATCTGCGGGTTTATCGGTGGCGTGCTCGGCGGGGTGATTTCCGACTACCTCTTGCGCAAGGGCCATTCCCTGACTTTCGCGCGCAAGGCGCCGATCATCGGTGGCCTGCTGATCTCCAGCAGCATCGTGGCCTGCAACTACGTGGATATCGAATGGATGGTGGTTGGCTTCATGGCCCTGGCCTTCTTCGGCAAGGGCGTTGGCGCACTGGGTTGGGCGGTGGTGTCCGACACCTCGCCGAAACAAATCGCCGGCCTCAGTGGCGGCTTGTTCAACACCTTCGGTAACCTGGCGTCGATCACCACGCCAATCGTCATCGGCTACATCATCAGCACCACCGGCTCGTTCAAGTGGGCCTTGGTGTTCGTGGGTGCCAACGCCCTGGTGGCAGTGTTCAGCTACCTGGTTATCGTCGGCCCGATCAAGCGCGTAGTACTCAAAGAGCCGCCAAGCAAGGGGCCTGAGTTGACCAACCTAACCGAAGCGCATTCCTGAGGGGCGATGTAATGCAGTTGATTGAACATGCCGACTCGCCGCGCTCGATTCGTTTGCACGAGCGCGACAACGTAGTGATCGTGGTCAATGACCAGGGCGTTCCGGCCGGGACCGAGTTCCCGGACGGCCTGGTGACCGTGGATTTCATCCCCCAGAGCCACAAGGTGACCCTGGAAGACATCCCTGAAGGTGGCCAGATCATTCGTTACGGCCAGACCATCGGTTACGCCCTGGCGCCGATTCCACGCGGCAGCTGGGTGCAGGAGGATCAACTGCGCATGCCCACCGCGCCACCACTGGACAGCTTGCCGCTGTCCACCGAGGTGCCTGAAACCCAGGCGCCGCTGGAGGGCTTTACCTTCGAGGGTTATCGCAACGCCGATGGCACCGTGGGTACGCGCAATATCCTTGGGATCACCACCACGGTGCAGTGCGTCACGGGCGTGCTGGACCATGCGGTCAAGCGCATCAAGGATGAATTGCTGCCCAAGTACCCGCATGTGGATGACGTGGTGGCGCTGACCCACAGCTATGGCTGCGGCGTGGCGATCACCGCGACGGATGCCTACATCCCGATCCGCACCGTGCGCAACCTGGCGCGCAACCCCAACCTCGGCGGTGAAGCCCTGGTGATCAGCCTGGGCTGCGAGAAATTGCAGGCCGGGCAGGTGATGCACGACAACGACAGCTCGGTCGACCTGAGTGAGCCCTGGCTGTATCGCCTGCAGGACTCCAGCCACGGTTTTACCGAAATGATCGAGCAGATCATGGAGCTGGCCGAGACGCGCTTGAAGAAACTCGACCAGCGCCGCCGCGAAACCGTGCCGGCGTCCGAGTTGATCCTGGGCATGCAGTGCGGCGGCAGTGATGCATTCTCCGGCATCACCGCCAACCCGGCGCTGGGCTATGCCTCGGACTTGTTGCTGCGGGCGGGGGCGACGGTGATGTTTTCTGAAGTGACCGAAGTCCGCGATGCCATCTACTTGCTGACGTCTCGCGCTGAAAGCAAAGAAGTTGCCCAGGAGCTGGTCAGGGAAATGGATTGGTACGACCGTTACCTGGCCAAGGGCGAGGCGGATCGCAGTGCCAACACCACGCCGGGTAACAAGAAGGGCGGGTTGTCGAATATCGTCGAGAAGTCCCTGGGCTCCATCGTCAAGTCCGGTAGCAGTGCGATCAACGGTGTGCTTGGCCCGGGTGAACGCTTCAAGAGCAAAGGCCTGATCTTTTGCGCGACGCCGGCCAGTGACTTTGTGTGTGGCACCTTGCAACTGGCGGCGGGGATGAACCTGCATGTGTTCACCACCGGGCGTGGCACGCCTTACGGCCTGGCGATGGCGCCGGTGGTGAAGGTGTCGACGCGCACGGAGCTGGCGCAGCGCTGGCCGGACCTGATCGATATCGACGCCGGGCGCATTGCCACCGGGCGTGCGACCATCGAGGAGCTGGGATGGGAGTTGTTCCACTTCTATCTGGATGTGGCCAGCGGCAAGAAGCAGACGTGGGCGGAACACCACAAGCTGCACAACGACATCACCTTGTTCAACCCGGCGCCTATTACCTGAGACCGAGTCGCCTGCATCGGGGGCAAGCCCCCTCCCACATTTTGAACGGTGAGCACCGTCAGAGGTGGGAGGGGGCTTGCCCCCGATAGCGGTAGACCAGACGAAGCGGCCTACACTGGCTTATCATTAGCCACCTAACGACGCTCACCAAGGTTCTCCCCGGCATGCTGGCAATTTTTCTCTCCACCCTCACCATCACCGCGCCGGTGTTTGCCATGCTGTTCCTGGGTGTGTTGCTCAAGCGCATCCACTGGATCAACGACAACTTTATCCACACGGCCTCGTCCCTGGTGTTCAACGTCACCATGCCGGCGTTGCTGTTCCTCGGCATCCTGCATGCCGACCTGCACGCGGCGCTCAAGCCGGGCTTGCTGATCTATTTTGCCGTTGCCACCTTGCTCAGCTTTGCCCTGGCCTGGGGTTGGGCGATCTTCCGTTGCCCGCGCGAAGACCGGGGCATCTACACCCAGGGGGCGTTTCGCGGTAATAACGGTGTAATCGGCCTGGCGCTGGCCGCCAGCATGTACGGCGACTACGGCATCTCCCTCGGCGCGATCCTCGCGGCGCTGGTGATCCTGTTCTACAACACGCTGTCGACCATCGTGCTGGCGGTGTACAGCCCGGTGATCAAGTCCGACCCATGGAGCATCTGCAAGAGCGTGCTGGCCAACCCGTTGATCATCAGTGTGATCGCGGCGGCGCCGTTCGCCTATTTCCAGATCGGCCTGCCCGGCTGGCTGGAAAAGTCCATGCAGTACCTGGCGGACACCACTTTGCCGCTGGCGTTGATCTGCATCGGCGGCACCTTGTCGCTGGCGGCACTGCGCAAGAGCGGCAACATGGCGCTGAGCGCGAGCCTGATGAAGATGGTCTGGCTACCGGTGATCGCCACCCTGGGCGCGTGGCTGCTGGGCTTTCGCGGGCCGGAGTTGGGGATTCTGTTCCTGTACTTCGGCGCACCGACGGCCGCGGCGAGCTTCGTGATGGCCAGGGCGGCCGAGGGCAACCATGAACTGGCGGCGGCGATTATCGTGATCACCACCTTGATGGCGGCGGTGACCACGAATATCGGGATCTTTGTGTTGCAGGCGGGTGGTTGGATCTAACCCTGCGGGGCCTGGTAGGCGTCGATCACTTCCTGGGCGGCACGGAACGCATCAATCGCTGCCGGCACACCGGCATACACCGCGCAATGCAGCAGTGCTTCGCGGATTTCCTCCACGGTGCAACCGTTGTTCAGTGCGCCGCGCACGTGGCCCTTCAGTTCCTGTGGGCACTTGAGCGCGGTCAGGGCGGCGAGGGTGATCAGGCTGCGGGTCTTCAGCGGCAATCCTTCGCGGTTCCACACGCTGCCCCAGGCATGTTCGTTGACGAAATCCTGCAGTGGCTGGCTGAACTCGGTGGCATTGCCCAGGGCGCGGTCGACGAACGCATCGCCCATGACCTGACGACGCATTTCCACCCCGGGCTTCTTCTGATCGGTCATTGCGGTTCCCTCTTGTGTTGGCGGCGCCAGGCTCGCAGCGTGCTGAACAACAGAAAAGCCACCAGCACTGGCAGGACGTAATACAGCATCAGTTGTTCAAGCTTGTTGGCCAGGGGCATGCCCGTGGTGAACGCCATCACATGCAGCCCGTACGCCAGGTACAGGCCCAGCAGCACCAGGCCTTCGGCGCGGGTCACGCGGTAACCGGTGTAGAACACCGGCAGGCACAGCACCACCACGCCGAGCATCACCGGCAGGTCGAAATCCAGGGCGTTGGGTGATACCGACAGCGGTGATGGCGCGAGCAGGGCGGTCAGGCCCAATACACCGAGCAGGTTGAACAGGTTGCTGCCGATCACGTTGCCCACGGCAATGTCACGTTCGCCGCGCAGGGCGGCGATCAGTGACGTGGCCAGGCAGGGCAGCGAGGTGCCGACACCGATCAGGGTCAGGCCGATCACACGCTCCGACAGGCCCAGGTCGCTCGCCACGTCCACCGCCGCGCCCAACAGCAAATGCCCGGCCAGTACCAGCACCAGAAAACCGCCGAGCATCAACAGCACGCTGCTCAGCCAGGGCGCGCTGGCCACCGTATCCAGCGTGCGCGGGCGGCGGGAGTGGCGCGTCTGGTAGTGCAATACGCCGAGGTAAGCGAGCAGGGCAACGAGCAGCATCAGGCCGTCGCTGGGCGTGAGTTCTTCGTTGGCCGCCAGGGTGAACACCAGCAGCCCGGCCAGGATCATCACGGGGATGTCCAGGCGCACCAATTGGCGTGAGACCCGCAGCGGAACAATCAACGCCGACAGGCCCAGGGTCACCAGGATGTTGAAGATGCTGCTGCCGATCACGCTGCCCACGGCGATATCGGTATTGCCGGCCAGGGTGGCTTGCAGGCTGACAGTCATCTGCGGCGCGCTGCTGCCGAAGGCGACGATGGTCAGGCCGATGATCAGTGGCCGCACTTTGAGGCTCGCGGCCAGGCGCACGGCGGCGCGCACCAGGATTTCGGCACCGAGGATCAGCAGCACCAGGCCGCTGACCAATTCCAGCAGGCTCCAGGGCGAGAGGGCGGTTAATCCGAAAATGGCCAGGGCTCCGTCTTCAATTGCTCAGGGCTTGCACGCGAACCCGCGCCGTACCGCTGCTGATCATACCCAGCTGTTCGGCAGCCTTGCGTGAAAGATCGATCAAGCGCCCACGGGTATGCGGGCCGCGATCATTGATGCGGACAACCACGGATCTGTCGTTGTCGAGATTGGTGACCTTGACCTGGGTGCCGAAGGGCAGGCGCCGGTGGGCAGCGGTCATGGCGTTCTGGTTGAAGGGTTCACCGCTGGCGGTTTTGTTGCCGTGGTGTTTGGCGCCGTAATAGGAAGCGGTGCCGGTTTCGTCGTAGCCGTTGGGGTCGATGAGGCCGCTGGCGCAGCCGGCCAACAGGGAGAACAGGGCCAGGAGGCCGAGTAGACGCTTCATTCAAGGTTTCCCCATGTCAAAGGTAGAATGAATTTATGTGGGAGGGGGCTTGCCCCCGATAGCGGCGCATCAGCCAGACATTCGTCAGCTGACACTCTGCAATCGGGGGCAAGCCCCCTCCCACACTGGTCCGAGCCGAGCATGAAACCTGACTCGGCCCCTTCATCGCTATCAGCCTTCGAGCTTGCTTTTCAGCAGTTCGTTCACCTGTTGCGGGTTGGCCTTGCCTTTGGAGGCTTTCATCGCCTGGCCCACAAAGAAGCCGAACATCTTGCCGCGCTTGGCTTCGTCTGCCGCACGGTATTGTTCGACCTGCTCGGCGTTGGCCGCGAGCATTTCATCCAGCACAGCCGAGATCGCGCCGCTGTCGGTGACTTGCTTGAGGCCGCGCTTCTCGATGATCTCGTCGGCACTGCCTTCGCCGCCGGCCATGGCTTCGAACACGGTCTTGGCGATTTTGCCGGAGATGGTGTTGTCCTTGATGCGCAGCAGCATGCCGCCCAGTTGCTCGGCGCTGACCGGGGCCTCGTCGATTTCCAGGCCCTGCTTGTTCAACAGGCTGCCCAGCTCAACCATCACCCAGTTGGCCGCCAGCTTGGCGTCACCGGCAATGCTCACGACTTTTTCGAAGTAGTTGGCTTGCTCGCGGCTGGACGCCAGGACGCTGGCATCGTAGACCGACAGGCCGAACTGTTCCTGGAAGCGCTCGCGTTTTTGCTGCGGCAGTTCCGGCAGGGTGGCGCGGATCTCGTTGAGGAACGAGTCCTCCAGCACCACCGGCAACAGGTCCGGATCGGGGAAGTAACGGTAGTCGTTGGCTTCCTCTTTGCTGCGCATGGCGCGGGTTTCGTCTTTGTTCGGGTCGTACAGGCGGGTTTGCTGGATGACCTTGCCGCCGTCTTCGATCAGCTCGATCTGGCGACGCACTTCGCTGTTGATCGCTTTCTCGATGAAGCGGAACGAGTTGACGTTCTTGATCTCGCAGCGAGTGCCAAACTCAGCCTGGCCCTTTGGACGGATCGACACGTTGCAGTCGCAACGCAGCGAGCCTTCGGCCATGTTGCCGTCGCAGATGCCCAGGTAGCGCACCAGCGCGTGAATGGTCTTGACGTAGGCCACGGCTTCCTTGGCGCTGCGCATGTCCGGCTCGGAGACGATCTCCAGCAGCGGCGTGCCGGCACGGTTCAGGTCGATACCGGTCGCGCCCGGGAATTCTTCGTGCAGGCTCTTGCCGGCGTCTTCTTCCAGGTGCGCACGGGTCACGCCGACGCGCTTGATGGTGCCGTCTTCCAGCGGGATGTCCAGGTGGCCCTTACCGACGATCGGCAATTCCATCTGGCTGATCTGGTAGCCCTTGGGCAGGTCCGGGTAGAAGTAGTTCTTGCGCGCGAACACGTTGTGCTGGCCGATCTCGGCGTCAATCGCCAGGCCGAACATCACCGCCATGCGCACCGCTTCCTGGTTCAGCACCGGCAATACGCCGGGCATGCCCAGGTCGACCAGGCTGGCCTGGGTGTTGGGCTCGGAGCCGAACGTGGTGGCGCTACCGGAGAAAATCTTCGATTGGGTGGCGAGCTGGGTATGAATCTCCAGCCCGATCACGACTTCCCATTGCATAGTGTTCTCCTCAGAAGCCGGTAGGGGTGCGAGTGTGCCAGTCAGTGTTCAACTGGTACTGGTGCGCCACATTGAGCAGGCGGCCTTCCTGGAAATACGGGGCAAGCAATTGCACGCCGACCGGCAGGCCATCGACGAAGCCAGCGGGCATGGACAAGCCCGGCAGGCCCGCGAGGTTGGCGGTGATGGTGTACAGGTCTTCGAGATACGCAGCCACCGGGTCGCCGTTCTTGGCGCCGAGTTTCCAGGCCGGGTTCGGCGTGGTTGGGCCGAGAATCACGTCGACCTGTTCAAAGGCGGCCATGAAATCGTTTTTCACCAGGCGGCGGATTTTCTGCGCCTTCAGGTAGTACGCGTCGTAGTAACCGGCCGACAGGGCGTAGGCGCCGACCATGATGCGGCGCTGCACTTCGGCGCCGAAGCCTTCGCCACGGGAGCGTTTGTACAGGTCGGTGAGGTCTTTCGGGTTTTCGCAGCGATAGCCGAAACGCACGCCGTCGAAACGCGACAGGTTCGAAGAGGCCTCTGCCGGCGCGATCACGTAGTACGCAGGGATCGCGTGCTGGTTGTTTGGCAGGCTGATTTCCTTGATCACGGCGCCGAGCTTTTCCAGCTCCTTGACGCTGTTGTGCACCAGCTCAGCGATACGCGGGTCGAGGCCGGCGCTGAAGTATTCCTTCGGCACGCCGATGCGCAGGCCCTTGAGCGAGGCGTTCAGGCTGGCGCTGTAGTCCGGCACCGGCTCATCGATGCTGGTGGAGTCCTGTTTATCAAAACCGGCCATACCTTGTAACAAAATAGCGCAGTCTTCAGCGGTGCGGGCCAGGGGGCCGCCCTGATCGAGGCTAGACGCATAGGCGATCATGCCCCAGCGGGAAACGCGACCGTAGGTCGGCTTCAGGCCGGTGAGGTTGGTGAACGCGGCAGGCTGGCGGATCGAACCACCGGTATCGGTGGCCGTGGCGGCCGGCAGGAAGCGCGCGGCAACGGCGGCAGCCGAGCCACCGGACGAACCGCCGGGCACGTGCTCCAGGTTCCACGGGTTTTTCACCGCGCCGTAGTAGCTCGACTCGTTGGCCGAACCCATGGCGAATTCGTCCATGTTGGTCTTGCCCAGGGTCACGGCCCCGGCTGCGGCCAGCTTGGACACCACGGTGGCGTCGTAGGGGGCTTTAAAGTTGTCGAGCATCTTCGAGCCGCAGCTGGTGCGAATGCCCTGGGTGCAGAACAGGTCCTTGTGGGCGATAGGCGCGCCCAGCAGCGGGCCATTTTCACCGTTGGCGCGACGTGCGTCGGCGGCCTTGGCCTGGCTCAAGGCCAGCTCTTCGGTGAGGCTGATGAAGCTGTTGACCTTCGGATCGTGCTCGGCGATACGCGCCAGCAGGGTCTTGGTCAGCTCTTCGGAAGAAAACTTTTTGTCGGCGAGACCGCGCGCGATCTCGGCCAGAGTCATGTGATGCATTGCAGGCTCTTTCCCTTTAGTCGATGACTTTCGGAACCAGGTACAGGCCGTTTTCGACCGCTGGCGCGATGGACTGGTAGGCCTCGCGATTATTACTCTCGGTCACGACGTCTGCGCGCAGGCGCTGGCTGGCTTCCAGCGGGTGAGCCAGGGGCTCGATGCCGTCGGTATTCACGGCTTGCATTTGGTCGACCAGCCCGAGAATGCTGTTCAGGGCGGCGGTGGTCTGTGGAAGATCGCCTTCATTGAGGCCCAGGCAGGCCAAATGAGCGATTTTTTCCACGTCGGAGCGTTCAAGCGTCATGGGAATCTCCAGTGGAAAACAGAACGGAGGCTGTCCGTGTGTTAGATTGTCGGAACACTACCGCATTTCTACGGTCTTACGGCCGCGATTGTGGGGTTAGGTGCACAGAAAGTCGGCCAATTTAGCACATTGGCGCCTTGCCCAAAATCCCTGTCGTTGTTAGAGTTTGCCGCACTTTTTTACCCACGCGTTGCCTAGGGTCCCTTTCCCATGTTCAAGAAACTGCGTGGCATGTTTTCCAGCGATCTTTCCATTGACCTGGGCACTGCCAACACCCTTATTTACGTGCGCGAGCGCGGTATCGTCCTGAATGAGCCATCGGTTGTGGCCATTCGGACCCATGGTAATCAGAAAAGTGTCGTTGCCGTCGGCACCGAGGCCAAGCGCATGCTCGGCCGTACACCAGGCAATATTGCTGCCATTCGTCCGATGAAAGACGGCGTGATCGCCGACTTCAGTGTCTGCGAGAAGATGCTGCAGTACTTCATCAACAAGGTTCACGAAAACAGTTTCCTGCAGCCCAGCCCTCGTGTGCTGATCTGTGTTCCATGCAAATCCACCCAGGTTGAGCGTCGCGCCATCCGTGAATCGGCCCTCGGTGCCGGTGCTCGTGAAGTGTTCCTGATCGAAGAGCCAATGGCGGCTGCGATCGGTGCCGGCCTGCCGGTTGAAGAAGCGCGCGGTTCGATGGTGGTGGACATCGGTGGTGGTACCACTGAAATCGCCCTGATTTCCCTGAACGGTGTGGTGTATGCCGAATCCGTCCGCGTCGGCGGCGACCGCTTCGACGAAGCGATCATCACTTATGTACGCCGTAACTACGGCAGCCTGATCGGTGAATCCACCGCCGAGCGCATCAAGCAGGAAATCGGCACCGCCTACCCGGGCGGCGAAGTGCGCGAAGTCGATGTGCGCGGTCGCAACCTGGCCGAAGGCGTGCCACGTGCCTTCACCCTGAACTCCAATGAAGTGCTGGAAGCTCTGCAAGAGTCCCTGGCCACCATCGTTCAGGCCGTGAAGAGCGCCCTGGAGCAATCGCCGCCGGAACTGGCTTCCGACATCGCCGAGCGTGGCCTGGTGCTGACCGGTGGTGGCGCTTTGCTGCGCGACCTCGACAAGCTGCTGGCCCAAGAGACTGGCCTGCCGGTGATCGTCGCCGAAGACCCGCTGACCTGCGTTGCCCGTGGCGGTGGTCGTGCACTGGAAATGATGGATAAACACACCATGGACCTGCTTTCCAGCGAATAAGCCTTTGCTGGTGAGCCCATGTTTCGCCCGCAGGCAGCACTTTGCAGTGCTGCCTGTTGGCGTTTATCTTCTTCAATCTGCATCCAGGCCGGTTAGATGCCGTATGAATAAAGAGAACATTTGCCTGGGAGGAGCGGCTTATTAAACCGCTTTTCGCCAAAGGCCCCTCATTGGGCGTGCGCCTGTTGGTGCTGGTCGTGCTTTCGGTCGCGCTGATGGTGGTCGATGCCCGCTTTGCACTGCTCAAGCCCGTGCGAAGCCAGATGTCGCTGGTGTTGATGCAGACCTACTGGATCACCGATCTGCCGCAACGTCTGTTCCAGGGCGTGGCCAGCCAGTTCGGCAGCCGCACCGAGCTGGTCGCCGAGAACGAAAAACTCAAGACCGAAAACCTGCTGTTGCAGGGGCGCATGCAGAAGCTTGCGGCCCTGACTGAGCAGAACGTTCGGCTGCGCGAGTTGCTCAATTCTTCCGCATTGGTCAATGAAAAGGTCGAAGTGGCCGAGTTGATCGGCATGGACCCCAACCCCTTCACCCATCGCATCATCATCAACAAGGGTGAGCGCGACGGTGTGGTCCTCGGCCAGCCGGTGCTCGACGCCCGTGGCCTGATGGGCCAGGTGGTCGAGCTGATGCCCTACACCTCACGGGTGTTGTTGCTGACGGACACCACCCACAGCATCCCGGTGCAGGTAAACCGCAACGGCCTGCGCGCGATTGCCAGCGGCACCGGCAACCCGGAACGCCTGGAACTGCGCCACGTCGCCGACACGGCGGATATCAAGGAAGGCGACCTGTTGGTCAGCTCCGGCCTGGGCCAGCGTTTCCCGGCGGGTTACCCGGTGGCGACGGTCAAGGAAGTGATCCACGATTCCGGCCAGCCGTTCGCTATTGTACGTGCCGTGCCGACCGCCGCCCTGAACCGCAGCCGCTATCTGCTGCTGGTATTCAGCGATAACCGCACCCCGGAAGAGCGTGCCAACGACGCCGCCCAGGCCCAGGAGGCGGAAGACAAGCGCAACGGTACAGCGCCGATCGTTCCTGCAACGGTGCCCAAGCCTGCATTCGTAGGGCCGCCCGCACCCGCCGCTACCCCGGCCGCGCCCGTGGCCACACCGGTCAAGCCGGCCGCCCACAACGCTCGCCCGGCCCAACCGGCGGCGACCAAGCCACCGGCCGCCACGCCTGCAGCCAAGCCTCCAGCGGCCGCTGCGACCACCACGCGGCAGAGGGAAGAATAATGGCCGGTACTCATTCGCGTAACGGTTGGATCGTCTGGCTGACCTTTGCCATCGGTTTGTTGCTCAGCGTTTCGCCGCTGCCGCAGTTCATGGAAATCCTTCGCCCGCTCTGGCTGGCGCTGCTGTTGGCCTTCTGGGCGCTGAACCTGCCGCACAAAGTCGGCATGGTCACGGCGATGTTCCTGGGCCTGGCGGAAGATGTGCTCTATGGCACCTTGCTGGGCCAGAACGCGTTGATCCTGACGTTGATCACTTTCCTGGTGCTGTCGTTGCAGCAACGTTTGCGCATGTTCCCGATGTGGCAACAGTGCCTGGTGATCCTGGTGATCTTCGGCCTGGCGCAGTTGGTTCAGCTGTGGCTCAGCGCGTTGACCGGCAACCGTCAACCGACCCTCGCGCTGGTGCTGCCGGCCCTGGTCAGTGCGTTGCTGTGGCCATGGATCAGCTTTGGTCTGCGTGGGTTGCGTCGTCGCTATAAAATCAATTGAATGGATTGCGAGGCTCTGCCTGGTTATCGAGCCCTACAGGGAGAGTCTGCAATGAATTCGCTTTACCTGGCCTCGGGCTCTCCGAGGCGGCGTGAACTGTTGACCCAGATCGGTGTGCCCTTCACCGTGGTCAGCGCCGCTATTGATGAAACCCCTCTTACAAATGAATCCGCCGTTTCCTACGTCGAGCGCCTGGCGCGCGGCAAGGCAGCGGCGGGTTTTGCTGTGCTCCCAAATACGTCTGGCGCCTGTGTGCTGGGGGCTGATACGGCTGTGATCGTTGATGGTCAGATCCTCGGTAAGCCCGTTGACCAGGCCGACGCCTTGGCGATGTTGATGGCCCTGGCGGGGCGTGAGCACGAGGTACTCACCGCCATTGCCCTCACCGACGGCCAGCGCTGCGAGATTGTTTGTGTAAGTAGTCGTGTACGTTTTCGCGACATTTCTGTCGAGGAGGCTACAACCTACTGGCACAGTGGCGAACCCCAGGACAAGGCGGGCGGCTATGCTATCCAAGGCCTGGGCTCGGTGTTTGTGGCCGGGCTCAATGGCAGTTATTCGGCGGTAGTCGGCCTGCCGGTGTGCGAAACCGCACAACTGCTCCATCAATTCGGCATACCCTGTTGGCAAAATCTTACCGCGCGCTGATCGCCGTTCCCCAGCGCCCAGCCTTAAGCGATTGGTCACTATTGTGAAAACGCCTGAACGAGACCCAGCCATGAGTGAAGAGATTCTGATCAATATCACGCCGATGGAATCGCGCGTGGCGGTGGTAGAGAACGGTGTTCTGCAAGAAGTGCACGTTGAGCGCACCCAGAAGCGCGGGATCGTCGGCAATATCTACAAAGGCAAGGTGGTGCGCGTATTGCCGGGGATGCAAGCGGCATTCGTCGATATCGGTCTGGATCGTGCGGCATTTATCCATGCTTCGGAAATTTCCCTGCGTGAAGGCCCTGCTGTGGAAAGCATCAGCGCGCTGGTGCATGAAGGGCAGAGCCTGGTGGTGCAAGTCACCAAGGACCCCATCGGTTCCAAGGGCGCGCGCCTGACCACTCAGCTATCGATACCATCGCGTTACCTGGTGTACATGCCGCGGACCGCGCATGTCGGCATTTCCTTGAAGATCGAAGACGAAGCCGAGCGCGAGCGCCTCAAGAAGGTGGTCAGCGACTGTGTGGCCGCCGAAGGCATCAAGGAAGCAGGCGGGTTTATCCTGCGCACCGCCGCTGAAGGCGCCGGCGCCGATGAAATCCTCATGGACATCCGCTATCTGCGGCGTCTGTGGGATCAGATCGGTGCCCAGATCAAGACCATCGGTGCGCCCAGCGTCATCTATGAAGACCTGGGCCTTGCCTTGCGCACACTGCGCGACCTGGTCAGCCCGAAGATTGAGAAAATTCGCATCGACTCGCGGGAAACCTTCCAGCGCACCACACAATTTGTTGCCGAACTGATGCCGGAAATTGCCGACCGCCTGGAACACTACCCCGGCGAGCGGCCGATCTTCGACCTGTATGGCGTCGAAGATGAAATCCAGAAAGCCCTGGAACGCAAGGTGCCGCTCAAGTCCGGCGGCTACCTGGTGGTGGACCCGGCGGAAGCCATGACCACCATCGACGTCAACACCGGCGCGTTCGTGGGCCATCGCAACCTCGAAGAAACCATCTTCAAGACCAACCTCGAAGCGGCGACCGCGATTGCTCGCCAACTGCGCCTGCGCAACCTGGGTGGCATCATCATCATCGACTTCATCGACATGGAAGACGAAGAGCACCAGCGCCAGGTGCTGCGGACCCTCGAGAAACAGCTGGAGCGTGATCACGCCAAGACCAACATCATCGGCATTACCGAGTTGGGCCTGGTGCAGATGACCCGCAAACGCACCCGCGAAAGCCTTGAGCAAGTGCTGTGCGAGCCGTGCAGCAGTTGCCAGGGGCGCGGTAAGTTGAAGACCCCGGAAACGGTTTGCTACGAGATTTTCCGCGAAATCCTGCGCGAGGCGCGTGCCTACCAGGCCGAAGGTTATAGAGTGCTCGCCAACCAGAAAGTGGTCGACCGGCTGCTGGACGAAGAGTCTGGCAACGTTGCCGAACTGGAAGGCTTTATCGGGCGCACGATACGCTTCCAGGTTGAAACCATGTATTCCCAGGAACAATACGACGTGGTGCTGCTCTGATCCCCATTCGCTTTCCTTTTATGAGACAGGCAGGCCTTGATCTGCCGTTCGACTACTGCCTTGAGGGTCGCCTGACATGGAGCGTCTGATACGCTTTTTTGCCGCTTTGACCCGTTGGGGGCTGGGCCTCTGTGCCTTGTTGCTGGTGCTGGCGGCGGTGTACGTGAGCCTGGGGCGTGAATTGACTCCGTTGGTGGCCGAGTACCGCGCCGAAGTCGAAGCCAAGGCCCAGGCAGCCGTGGACATGCCTTTGCATATCGGCAGCCTCGAAGGCCGCTGGAGCGGCTTTGCGCCGGTATTGCTGGCCCATGATGTGATGGTTGGCGAGGGCAGCAGTGCCTTGCGCCTGGACCAGGTCGAAGTGGTGCCTGATGTCTGGGCCAGTCTGATGGCCCGCGAAGTGCGCATTGCCCACCTGCAAGTCAGTGGCCTGCAACTCAGCGTCAAGGAAGACAAGGACGGCAAGTGGGCCTTGCAAGGCCTGCCGGTGCAGGACGACCAGCCGCTGGACCCGGAGCAGTTGCTCACGCAGATGCAGAAGGTCAAGCGCGTGTCGCTGCTCGACAGCCAAGTGACGCTGCAACCGTTCGACCAGGCGCCGGTGACCCTGACGTATGTCGGCCTGAGCCTGCACACCGGCGTCACCCGCCAACGCCTGGATGCACGCCTGACCCTGCCTGACGGCCAGCCCCTCGCCATGAGCCTGCGCACCCGCATTCGCGCCAGCCAGTGGAAGGACGGGGAAGTCCAGGCTTATCTGAGCCTGCCCCAGAGTGATTGGGCCAAGTGGATCCCCGCAAAACTGACTCAACAGTGGAAGCTCACGCAGTTCAAGGCGGGCGGTGAGTTCTGGCTGACCTGGGCCAAAGGCACTGTGCAAAGCGCAGTAGTGCGCCTCAACTCGCCACAGGTGAAGGGCCACTACGCCGAGCGCAAGCCGGTGCATATCGAAAACCTCGCGCTTACGGCCTACCTGCAACGCAGTGACACCGGCCTCAGCGTGCTGTTCGACTCACTGGCGATGAATCTGGGCGAGACCCGCTGGGAATCACGCCTGCAGTTGCAGCAGACCCTGGCCACCGACAAGGACCTGGAAGTCTGGAAGCTCCAGGCCGACCGCCTGGACCTGACGCCTATCACACCATTGCTCAATGCGCTGGCGCCGCTGCCGGAAGGTTTTGCCAAGACGGTCGAGCACCTCAAGGCCACTGGCCTGCTGCGCAATGTGCTGGTGGATTTCCGTCCTCAAGACACGACCGATAAAAAAGTCAGCTTCGCCGCCAACCTCGAGCGTATCGGCTTCGATGCCTATTTTGGCGCACCGGCTGCGCGTAACGTTTCCGGCAGTATCAGCGGCGACCTGGGCCAGGGCGAGTTGCGCATGGACAGCAAGGACTTTTCCCTGCACCTCGACCCGATCTTCGCCAAGCCCTGGCAGTACATCCAGGCCAATGCACGCCTGACGTGGAAGCTGGACAAAGAAGGCTTCACCCTGATCGCCCCTTACATCAAGGTGCTGGGCGAGGAGGGCAAGATCGCCGCCGACTTCCTGATCCGTCTGCATTTCGACCACAACCAGGAAGACTACATGGACCTGCGGGTCGGTATGGTCGATGGCGACGGGCGCTTCACCCCCAAATACCTGCCGGCGGTGTTGAGCCCCGCCCTGGATGAATGGCTGCGTACCGCGATTCTCAAGGGCGCGGTGGATCAAGGCTTCTTCCAGTATCAGGGTTCGTTGAACCACGATGCGCTGCCGGCTTCACGCAATATCAGCCTGTTCTTCAAGGTGCATGATGCCGAGCTGGCGTTCCAGCCGGGCTGGCCTCATGTGAGCAAGGTCAACGGCGAAGTGTTTGTCGAGGAGAGCGGTGTGCGCATCCTGGCCAGCAAGGGCCAGTTGCTCGATACCAAGGTCAAGGACATCTACGTCAATATTCCCCATGCACCTGCGGGCAAGGACAGTCATCTGCTGCTTACGGGCGGTTTTGCCGGTGGCTTGGGCGACGGCCTGAAAATCCTTCAGGAAGCGCCGATCGGCACTGCGTCGACCTTTTCTGGCTGGAAGGGCGAGGGCGACCTGCAAGGCGGCCTTGACCTGGATATTCCGTTGGCCAAGGGCGCCGAACCGAAAATCGTGGTGGACTTCAAGACCGACAAGGCGCGCCTGCAATTGGCCGAGCCGCCCCTGGACCTGACCCAGCTCAAGGGCGAGTTCCGTTTCGACAGCGCCAAGGGCCTGAGTGGCCAGAACATCACCGCCCAGGCGTTTGATCGGCCGATCACCGCGCAGATCGTTGCCGACGGCAAGCCCGGCAATATCAGCACCCGTGTGAATGCCAAGGGTCAGGTTACGGTCAAGCGGCTGACGGACTGGTTGAAAATCAGCCAGCCGTTACCGGTATCCGGCGATATTCCGTACCAGTTGCAGGTGACCCTGGATGGCGCCGACAGCCAACTGATGGTCAGTTCCAACCTCAAGGGCGTGGCCGTTGACCTGCCGGCGCCGTTCGGCATGCCGGCCAGCCAGGGGCGTGACAGTGTGTTCCGCATGACCTTGCAGGGCGCCGAGCGCCGCTATTGGTTCGATTATGGCGAGCTGGCCAACTTTACCTTTGCTGCACCGCCGGACAAATTCAATGACGGGCGCGGCGAGCTGTTCCTCGGTGATGGCGATGCTGTGCTGCCGGGCGCCAAGGGCTTGCGCATTCGTGGGGTGCTGTCGGAGCTGGATATCGACCCGTGGAAGAAACTGGTGGATCGTTATGCGGGCAATGACCCGGGCGGCAGTGCCAAGCAATTGCTCAGCGGCGCTGACTTCAAGATCGGCAAGCTGACCGGTTTCGGCACGCAGTTCGATCAAGTCAATTTGCAACTGGACCGCAAGCCTGCGGCGTGGGGCGTGCAGCTCGACAGCCAGCAGGCCAAGGGCTCGGTCAACCTGCCGGACGCCAAGGGCGCGCCGATTGCGATCAACCTGCAGTACGTGAGGCTGCCGGCGATGGACCCGACGGTACAGGCGGATGAAAACGCGCCGGACCCCTTGGCGAACATCGACCCCAAGGATATTCCGGCGCTGGATATCGCCATTGACCAATTGTTCCAGGGCCCGGACCTGATCGGCGCCTGGTCGCTGAAAATCCGCCCGACCGCCAAGGGCCTGGCCTTCAACAACCTGGATCTGGGCCTCAAGGGTATGCAGCTCAAGGGTGCGGGTGGCTGGGAGGGCGCGGCGGGAGACAGCAGCAGCTGGTACAAGGGCCGCCTGGATGGCAAGAATATTGGCGATGTGCTCAAGGGCTGGGGGTATGCGCCGACCGTCACCAGCCAGGATTTCCATCTGGATGTGGACGGGCGTTGGCCTGGTTCTCCGGCTTATGTAGGGCCCAAGCGTTTCTCCGGCAGCCTGGATGCGGCGTTCCGCAACGGCCAGTTCGTCGAAGTGGAAGGCGGAGCCCAGGCCCTGCGGGTATTCGGCCTGCTGAACTTCAACTCCATCGGGCGGCGATTGCGTCTGGACTTCTCCGACCTGCTCGGCAAGGGCTTGAGCTATGACCGGGTCAAAGGCCTGCTGGCCGCCAGCAATGGCGTGTTCGTGACCCGGGAGCCTATCACCATGACGGGGCCGTCGAGCAACCTCGAACTCAACGGCACCCTGGACCTGGTGGCTGACCGTGTCGACGCCAAGCTGCTGGTAACGCTGCCGGTGACCAACAACCTGCCGATCGCGGCGTTGATCGTCGGTGCGCCGGCCATTGGTGGCGCGTTGTTCCTGATCGACAAGTTGATCGGTGACCGTGTTTCACGCTTCGCCAGTGTCCAGTACAAGGTCGAAGGCCCGTGGAAAGACCCGAAAATCACCTTCGACAAGCCATTTGAAAAGCCAAACTGAGAGGCTGTGGAGTAGCATGGTGCCATGCCCTTTATGGAGTGTTGGCCCATGTCCTTTGCGGTAATTCAAATGGTCAGCCAGAGTGACGTGCTGGCCAACCTGGCCCAGGCCCGTCGCTTGCTGGAAGAAGCCGCGGCCGGTGGTGCGAAACTGGCAGTGTTGCCGGAAAATTTCGCCGCCATGGGCCGTCGTGACATTGCCGATATCGGCCGTGCCGAAGCGCTGGGCGAAGGCCCGATCCTGCCGTGGTTGAAACAGACCGCTCGCGACCTCACCTTATGGATAGTGGCTGGTACTTTGCCATTGCCGCCCAAGGGCCAACCGCACGCCAAGTCCAACGCCTGCTCGCTGCTGATCGATGATCAGGGCGAAATCGTCGCCCGCTACGACAAGCTGCACCTGTTCGATGTGGATGTCGCCGATGCTCGTGGTCGTTATCGCGAATCCGACGACTATGCTTTCGGAGGTAACGTGGTGGTGGCGGACACGCCGGTCGGCCGTTTGGGCCTCACGGTGTGCTACGACCTGCGCTTCCCCGAGCTGTACAGCGAATTGCGTGCTGCGGGGGCTGAATTGATTACAGCGCCGTCGGCGTTTACGGCAGTGACCGGCGCCGCGCACTGGGACGTGCTGATTCGCGCACGGGCCATCGAGACCCAGTGCTACCTGCTGGCGGCTGCCCAGGGGGGTGTGCATCCGGGGCCACGGGAAACCTACGGTCACGGGGCAATTGTCGACCCCTGGGGGCGCGTGCTGACACAACAGGATCAAGGCGAAGCGGTGTTGCTGGCCGAACGCGATAGCAGTGAACAGGCGTCGATACGGGCGCGCATGCCGGTGGTCAACCATCGGCGCTTTTTCTCGCAGGGCGCACAGCGGCCTGCTTCGGAACGATGAATTTAAGGCCATACCTATGAGCGAGTTGTTGTCCTCAGTCAGTGATCACCTCCTGGCGCCCGGTGGCGTGACCATCGAAAGTTTGCAAACCGTGCTGGGCGATCTCGCCGGGCCGGGCATCGACGCGGCCGACCTGTATTTCCAGGGGCAGATTTCCGAGTCCTGGGCACTGGAAGACGGCATCGTCAAGGAAGGCAGTTTCAACCTCGACCAGGGTGTGGGCGTGCGGGCGCAATCCGGTGAGAAAACCGGTTTTGCCTACAGCAACGCGATAACCCTGGAGGCTTTGGGCCTGGCCGCACGTGCCGCACGCTCGATTTCCCGCGCCGGGCAGAACGGCACGGTGCAGGCGTTCAGCATGCAGGACGTGACCCAGTTGTACGGGCCGGATAACCCGTTGGAAGTGATGACCCGTGCCGAGAAAGTCGACTTGCTCAAGCGTGTCGATGCCGCGACCCGTGCATTGGACCCGCGTATCCAGCAGGTCACCGTAAGCATGGCCGGCGTGTGGGAGCGCATCCTGGTGGCGTCCACCGACGGCGGCCTGGCGGCGGATGTGCGGCCGCTGGTGCGTTTCAACGTGAGTGTGATCGTCGAGCAGAACGGCCGTCGCGAGCGCGGTGGCCATGGTGGCGGCGGGCGTACCGACTACCGCTATTTCCTCACCGACGACCGTGCCATGGGTTATGCGCGTGAAGCGCTGCGCCAGGCACTGGTCAACCTGGAAGCCATTCCGGCGCCGGCGGGTACATTGCCGGTGGTGCTGGGCTCGGGCTGGTCCGGCGTGCTGCTGCACGAAGCGGTCGGCCACGGCCTGGAAGGTGACTTCAACCGCAAGGGCAGTTCGGCCTACAGCGGGCGCATGGGGGAGATGGTTGCGTCCAAGCTCTGCACCATCGTCGATGACGGCACCCTGGCCGGGCGCCGTGGTTCGCTGAGCGTCGACGACGAAGGCACGCCGACCGAGTGCACCACCCTGATCGAAAACGGTGTGCTCAAGGGCTACATGCAAGACAAGCTCAACGCCCGTCTGATGGGCGTGGCGCGTACCGGTAATGGCCGTCGTGAATCCTATGCGCACCTGCCGATGCCACGCATGACCAACACCTACATGCTGGGTGGCGAAAGCGATCCGGCTGAAATCATCGCCTCGGTGAAGCGCGGCATCTACTGCGCCAACCTCGGTGGCGGCCAGGTGGATATCACCAGCGGCAAGTTCGTGTTCTCCACCAGCGAGGCGTACCTGATCGAAGACGGCAAGATCACTGCGCCGGTCAAAGGCGCAACCTTGATCGGTAACGGTCCGGAAGCCATGAGCAAGGTGTCGATGGTCGGTAACGACCTGTCGCTGGACAGCGGCGTGGGCACATGCGGGAAAGATGGGCAGTCGGTGCCGGTGGGTGTCGGCCAGCCAACGCTGAAGATTGATGCGATCACCGTGGGTGGCACGGGGTCGTAAGCGGTGGAGCTTCGGGTGGCGAAGGCCGCCACCCGGGGAAGGGCATCAACGCAGGCCGCGTTGAGTCTCGTCCAGCTCACGGATGTACTTGAAGATTTTACGGCTGGTGGCCGGCGCCTTGTTATGCGCCAGCTCGTGCTGGGCCTGACGGATCAGGGAGCGCAGTTGCTGGCGGTCCGCGTCCGGGTAGTCCAGCACGAATTTCTCCAGCACCGCGTCATCGCCCGAGATCAGGCGGTCACGCCAACGTTCCAGGTTATGGAAACGTTCGTTGTACTGGCGAGTGGAGGCATCGGTTTGATCGAGCAAAGTCAGAATGGCGTCGATGTCCTGGTCGCGCATCAGCTTGCCGATAAACGAGATGTGCCGTTTGCGCGCGATATTCGCGGTGTGCTTGGGCGCATCGGCCAGGGCTCGACGCATTTCGTCGGTCAAAGGCAGTTTTGCAATCAAATCTTTTTTGAGCGTTGTAAGGCGCTCGCCGAGGTCAACCAGCGCATGCAGCTCGCGTTTGACCTGGGTTTTGCTTTTCTCCCCATCGAGGGAGTCGTCGTAAGAATCAACCATGGTGGCAGTCCGCAAAGAAACGCCGCCATGATAACCAGTCGGGGGCCGCTTGTCCGGCCCGGTCGCTCGATGGCCTTAACCGAAAGCAGAATTTGAGTGGAGAAAACCATGAGTGCAGCCCAAAGCGTCGGTCCGCAAGCGTTACCGGCACTGCAGGAACAAGTCGAGCAGATCCTTGCCGAGGCCAAGCGCCAGGGGGCCAGTGCCTGTGAGGTGGCGGTGTCGCTGGAGCAGGGGCTGTCGACGTCGGTGCGCCAGCGCGAAGTGGAAACTGTTGAGTTCAATCGCGACCAGGGCTTTGGTATCACCCTGTATGTGGGGCAGCGCAAAGGTTCGGCCAGTACCTCGGCCAGTGGTCCGGAAGCGATTCGCGAGACGGTCGCGGCTGCGCTGGCGATTGCCAAGCATACGTCCGAGGATGAAAGCTCGGGCCTGGCCGACAAGGCGCTGATGGCCAAGGACTTGAAAGACTTTGATCTGTTCCATGCCTGGGACATCACACCGGAACAGGCTATCGAGCAGGCGCTGACCTGCGAAGCCGCCGCGTTTGAAGCTGATGCCCGCATCAAGAACGCGGATGGCACCACGTTGAGCACGCATCAGGGCTGCCGCGTATATGGCAACAGCCATGGTTTCATCGGTGGCTACGCGTCCACGCGGCATAGCCTTAGCTGCGTGATGATCGCCGAAGCGAATGGCCAGATGCAGCGCGATTACTGGTATGACGTGAACCGCCAGGGCGATTTGCTGGCCGACCCGGTCAGTATTGGCCAGCGCGCTGCGCAGCGGGCGGCGAGCCGCCTGGGCGCGCGCCCGGTACCGACCTGCGAGGTGCCGGTGTTGTTTTCGGCGGAGTTGGCCGGAGGCTTATTCGGCAGTTTCCTGGGGGCGATTTCCGGCGGCAACCTGTACCGCAAGTCGTCGTTCCTTGAAGGCGCGATCGGCCAGAAGCTGTTCCCCGAATGGCTGACCATCGACGAGCGTCCGCACCTGATGCGCGCCATGGGCAGTTCAGCGTTCGACGGTGATGGCCTGGCCACCTATGCCAAGCCGTTTGTCGAGAAGGGTGAGTTGGTGTCCTACGTATTGGGTACTTACGCCGGTCGTAAATTGGGCCTGCCAAGCACCGCAAACTCCGGTGGCGTGCACAACTTGTTCGTTACCCATGGTGATGAGGACCAGGCGGCGCTGCTGCGGCGCATGGGGCGTGGCTTGCTGGTGACCGAGTTGATGGGCCATGGCCTGAATATGGTGACGGGCGACTACTCCCGTGGCGCAGCGGGGTTCTGGGTGGAAAACGGCGAGATTCAGTTTGCCGTTCAAGAGGTGACGATTGCCGGCAACATGCGCGATATGTTCAAGCAGATCGTTGCCGTCGGAAATGACTTGGAGTTGCGTAGCAATATCCGCACGGGTTCGGTGTTGATCGAGCGGATGACCGTCGCCGGCAGCTGATCCTTCAGACGCGCTTAAACAAGAAGGCGCGCCATCTTTATAGATGGCGCGCCTTTTTTTGTGGTGGCGTTTCAGGAGGATTGTCCTGCTACCCTTGTTTTGATTCTCAATATCATTTAATAATAAATATCATTACCGAATGAGTGTGGATCATGAGTTCTGTCCTGCATGAGGATCCTTACCTGGAGAGCTGGCGCTGGATGAGTCGCCAGATTCGTTGCGGCCTCGACCCCAACGAGCCGCGCCTGATCGAACACTACCTCAACGAGGGGCGATACCTGGCGTGTTGTACCGCGACCCATCCGTGGACGATCGCTGAAACCTCATTCCGCCTGTTGCTCGACACCGCCAGCGATATCGCGCTGCCCTGGCATTGGCGTTCCCTGTGCCTGGACCAGGCCTGGCGCCCGCTGCGCGGCCAGGAAAAACTCTCCCACTGTGCCTGCCGCCTCAAGCGCTGGCAGAGCTTTGCCTGGCAATTGGCGACCTGCGAATTGCTGCCGTCTATTTCTCACTCCGACCTTGTTCAAGGATCTAACGATGAGTAACACCCGTATCGAACGCGACAGCATGGGCGAGCTGCAAGTGCCTGCCGAGGCCTTGTATGGCGCACAAACCCAGCGAGCGGTGAACAACTTTCCGATCAGCAATCAACGCATGCCGGCGCAATTCATTCGTGCCCTGATCCTGGCCAAAGCTGCGGCGGCCAAGGTCAACGTCGACCTCAAGCAAATCAGCGAAAGCCAGGGCAAGGCGATTGTCGATGCCGCCCAGGGCTTGCTGGAAGGCGACTTCATGCAGCACTTCCCGGTGGACATCTTCCAGACTGGCTCCGGTACCAGCTCCAACATGAACGCCAACGAAGTGATTGCGACCCTTGCCAGCCGCTTGCTGGGTGAGCCGGTCAACCCCAATGACCACGTGAATTGCGGCCAAAGCAGCAACGACATCATTCCGACCACTATCCACGTCAGCGCCGCGCTGGTGCTGCATGAGCAAACATTGCCCGCGCTGTTGCATCTGGTGCAGGTGATCGAGCAGAAAGCCGAGGAAGTCCACCCGTTCATCAAGACCGGCCGCACGCATCTGATGGACGCCATGCCGGTGCGCATGAGCCAGGTGCTCAATGGTTGGGCGCAGCAGCTCAAGGCCAATATCGGGCATTTGCAGGACCTTCTGCCGAGTTTGCAAGCCCTGGCCCAGGGCGGTACTGCGGTCGGCACCGGAATCAATGCACACCCGGAATTCGCGGTGCGTTTCAGTCAGCAGTTGAGCAGCCTGACCGGTGTGAAATTCACCCCGGGCAAGAACCTCTTCGCGCTGATTGGCTCCCAGGACACGGCCGTCGCTGTCTCCGGGCAGTTGAAAGCCACCGCCGTGTCGCTGATGAAAATCGCCAACGACCTGCGCTGGATGAACTCCGGCCCACTCGCCGGCCTGGGGGAAATCGAGCTGGAAGGCCTTCAGCCTGGTTCGTCGATCATGCCCGGCAAGGTCAACCCGGTGATCCCTGAAGCCACCGCGATGGTGGCCGCACAAGTTATCGGCAACGACACGGTCATCACCGTCGCCGGCCAGTCGGGCAACTTCGAACTGAACGTGATGCTGCCGATCATCGCCAATAACCTGATCAGCAGCCTCGAGTTAATGGCCAACTCCAGTCGTTTGCTGGCGGACAAGGCCATTGCCAGCTTCAAGGTCAATGAGGCCAAGCTCAAGGAAGCGCTGTCGCGCAACCCGATCCTGGTCACCGCGCTCAACCCGATCATCGGTTACCAAAAGGCTGCTGAAATTGCCAAGAAGGCCTATCAACAGGGCCGTCCGGTGATTGATGTCGCCCTTGAGCACACCGACTTGCCGCGCAGCCAACTGGAAATCCTGCTGGATCCGGAAAAGCTCACGGCCGGCGGCGTGTAATCACCGACTCTGCTTTGGAGGCTCACCATGGAGCACTGGAAACGCACGATCGAACGGGCCAATCGCTGCTTTATGGCGGGTGAATTGGTTGACGCTCGCGAGGCTTACTTGCAAGCCCTGGCCCTGGCCCAAGTGCTGTTCGAACGCTGGGCGGATGCCGACGAAGCAGTGGCGGCTTGCGTCATTTCCCATCACAACCTGGCGGACCTGCACCTGCGGCTGAACCAGCCGGAAGAAAGCGCGGAATACCTTTGCGCTATCCACCAGCGTCTTTTGCAGACCATGCAGGACCCGCGCCTGAGCCCGCAATTGCGGGAGGCGGCGCTGCGCCAGAGCAGCAAAACCTACGTCGAACTGTTGAATTTCATCAGCGATCACGGCGAATACCCTCGCACTCATCGCTTGCTGGGCAGTACTACAGTGCAGCCCGCCACGCCCCACTACGGAGCCCATTGATATGACTTACACCCTGCCTGCCTTGCCTTACGCGTATGACGCCCTGGAACCGCATATCGATGCGCAAACCATGGAGATTCACTACACCAAGCACCACCAGACCTATATCAATAACCTCAACGCAGCGGTCGAAGGCACCGAGTTCGCGGGCTGGCCGGTCGAGAAACTGGTGTCCAGCGTGCAGCAACTGCCGGAAAAACTGCGCGCAGCGGTGATCAATCAAGGCGGCGGCCACGCCAACCATTCGTTGTTCTGGGCGGTGATGTCGCCCAAAGGTGGTGGCAAGCCCGAAGGCGTGCTGGGTAAAGCCATCGACGAACAGCTGGGTGGTTTCGACAGCTTCAAGGAGGCTTTCACCAAGGCTGCGTTGACGCGCTTCGGCAGCGGCTGGGCCTGGTTGAGCGTCACCCCGCAAAAGACCCTGGTGGTTGAAAGCAGTGGGAATCAGGACAGTCCGTTGATGAACGGCAATACCCCGATCCTCGGCCTGGACGTCTGGGAACACGCCTATTACCTGCTGTACCAGAACCGTCGCCCGGAGTACATCAACGCCTTCTACAGCGTCATTAACTGGCCGGAAGTTGCTGCCCTCTATCAGGCCGCGGTGGCCTGACATTCACCTTCATAACAAGACCTAAGGCCGACTATGGGCACTGAAACACTGGCGATCAGCAGCGGACGAATGTTTCGTTATGCGTTTGGCTCGCTGCTGCTATTGGCAGGTACTGCATTGCTGGTGGCCCACGGGCTGGCCTGGCTGAACCTGGAACCGCGCATCCTGCGCGCCCTGCAAGGCGGCTCCATTTGCGCGCTGGGTACGGCGCTGGGCGCGGTCCCGGTACTGGTGATCCGGCGCATGCCGGTGGCGCTGAGCGACACATTGTTGGGCTTTGGTGCTGGGGTGATGCTGGCGGCAACGGCGTTTTCGCTGATCGTCCCGGGCATCGCCGCGGCTGAAAGCCTGGGGCTCTCGCCGTGGGGTGCCAGCGGCTTGATCAGCTTTGGCATCATGCTGGGCGCATTCGGGTTGTACCTGGTTGACCGCAAGGTCTCCGGTGCCAGCCCGGAAATGCTGATGGGCACGCCAGACAAGCCGGTGATCCCGCCGCGCATCTGGCTGTTTGTGTTTGCCATCATCGCCCACAACATTCCCGAAGGCATGGCGGTAGGCGTTTCCGCCGGTGGCGGCATGCCCGATGCTGACAGCTTGGCCATGGGCATTGCGTTGCAGGACGTACCCGAAGGCCTGGTGATTGCGTTGGTGTTGGCCGGGGCGGGGATGTCGCGGGTCAAGGCGTTCCTGATCGGCGCTGCATCAGGCCTGGTGGAGCCCGTATTCGCTGTGCTCTGCGCCTGGCTGGTCAGCCTGGCCGAAGTGCTGTTGCCTTTGGGGTTGGCCCTGGCTGCTGGCGCGATGCTGTTGGTGGTGACCCACGAAGTCATCCCCGAGTCGCGACGCAATGGTCACGAAAAACTCGCCAGCCTGGGCCTGTGCATCGGTTTTTGCTTGATGATGGTGATGGACACCGCTCTGGGGTAGGTTACGTCTACTGTAGGAGCAGGCAAGCTCGCTCCTACAGGGGGTTATTCACCTTCGTCGAAGTAATTGTTGATCAGCGCCACCAGCGCTGCCATCGCTTCGTCTTCCTGCTCGCCTTCCGTCTTCAAGTGAATCCTGGTGCCTTTGCCGGCCGCCAACATCATCATGGCCATGATGCTCTTGCCGTCGACCATGGATTCCGGTGTACGCCCGGCGCGGATCTGGCAGGGGAACTGCCCTGCTACGCCCACGAACTTGGCCGAGGCGCGGGCGTGCAAGCCCAGCTTGTTGATGATTTCAATTTCCAGAGCGGGCATCGCGGGGGTGTTCCTTTCAGCTAAGGTCGCGGTGGCGGACCTGGACGTTCTTGAGGGTTTGTTGCAGCACCTGGCCCAGGCGCTCGGTCAGGTAGACGGAGCGGTGATGGCCGCCAGTGCAGCCGATGGCAATGGTGACATAGGCACGGTTGCTTGCAGCAAAGCGTGGCAGCCATTTGAGCAAGTAGGAGGAGATATCCTGGAACATCTCCTCCACATCCGGTTGCGCTGCCAGGTAATCGGCCACGGGCTGATCCAGCCCGGACTGGTCACGCAGTTCCGGTTTCCAGTACGGGTTAGGCAGGCAGCGCACATCGAACACCAGGTCGGCGTCGACCGGCATGCCGCGCTTGAACCCAAACGACTCCACTAGAAACGCGGTGCCCGGCTCTGGCTGGTTCAGCAGGCGCAGCTTGATAGCATCGCGCAACTGGTACAGGTTGAGGCTGGTGGTGTTTATCTTGAGGTCGGCGAGGTCAATGATCGGCCCCAGCAGCTTGGTTTCGTCTTCGATGGCTTCGGCCAGAGAGCGATGGGGGCTGCTTAGGGGGTGACGCCGGCGGGTCTCGGAGAAGCGTTTGAGCAGGGTTTCTTCGTCGGCGTCCAGGTACAGCACGTCGCAATGAATGTGCTTGCCCCGCACTTCCTCGAGCAATTGCGGGAATCGCTCAAGATGGCTGGGCAGGTTACGGGCATCAATCGAAACGGCGACCAGCGGTTGGGCCAGTTCGGTATGGATCAAGGCGCGTTCAGCCAACTCCGGCAGCAGGCCGGCGGGCAGGTTGTCGATGCAATAGAAACCGTTGTCCTCAAGAACGTTGAGGGCGGTGCTTTTACCCGAGCCGGAGCGGCCGCTGACGATGATCAAGCGCATGGTTACTGCCCGTTCTGTTCATCCAGGACAACCTGGTACAACGCCTCATTGCTGCTGGCGCTGCGCAGTTTGTCGCGTACTTCCTTGCGGTCGAGCATGCTGGCGATCTGCCGGAGCAGTTCCAGGTGCGCATCGGTGGCGGCTTGCGGGACCAGCAGAACGAACAGCAGATCAACCGGGGCGCCGTCGATGGCGTCGAAATCGATGGGGGCTTCCAGGTGCAGCAGGGCGCTGACAGGTGTTTCGCAGCCTTTGAGGCGGCAGTGAGGAATGGCGATGCCGTTGCCAAAACCGGTGGAACCGAGTTTTTCACGGGCAATCAGCGCATCGAAGACATCTTGCATCTCCAGATCCGGCACTTCGCGTGCGATCAGGTTGGCAATTTGTTCGAGGGCTTTCTTCTTGCTGCCACCCGGCACGTTCACGAGGGAACGGCCGGGGGTCAGGATGGTTTCAAGTCGGATCATGGGGGGAGAGTTAACGACCTGTACCTTGCATCAGGTGCAGATTCTTTTCCTTATGCTTTATGAGTTGGCGGTCCAGCTTGTCGTAGAGCGAGTCGATCGCCGCGTACATGTCTTCATGTTCCGCATTGGCGACGAGCTTGGCATTCGGTACGTGCAGGGTGGCCTCGATTTTCTGCTTGAGCTTATCGACCTCCATGATGACCTGCACGTTGGTGATCTTGTCAAAATGCCCTGCAAGCTTGTTCAACTTGCTTTCGGTGTACTCACGCAGGGGCTTGGTCACTTCCAGTTGGTGTCCACTGATGTTGACTTGCATACAGCTTCTCCTTCGTTGCCAGTGCATAAAGCGGCAGGCAAAGGCGCCTGCCACTGGAACGCTGTGGCCCGCCCGTCACATCAAACGCTTACGCTCGCTGGAAGGCGCGATCCCAAGGGACTCGCGGTACTTGGCGACGGTTCGACGGGCGACCTGAATGCCTTGTGCCTCCAGTAAACCAGCGATCTTACTGTCACTCAATGGCTTTTTCTGATTTTCCGCCGCAACCAGTTTTTTGATGATCGCGCGGATCGCCGTTGACGAGCATTCGCCGCCTTCGGAGGTGCTGACGTGGCTGGAGAAAAAGTATTTCAGTTCATAAATACCCCGTGGGGTATGCATGAATTTCTGCGTGGTCACGCGTGAAATGGTCGACTCATGCATGCCCACCGCTTCGGCGATGTCATGCAGTACCAGCGGCTTCATCGCCTCGTCGCCGTATTCCAGGAAGCCGCGCTGGTGCTCGACGATCTGGGTGGCGACTTTCATCAGGGTTTCGTTGCGGCTTTGCAGGCTCTTGATGAACCAGCGGGCTTCCTGCAACTGGTTGCGCATGAAGGTGTTATCGGCGCTGGTGTCGGCGCGGCGGACGAAACCGGCGTATTGCGGGTTGACCCGCAGGCGTGGCACCGACTCCTGGTTCAGCTCCACCAGCCACCGCTCGTTGTCCTTGCGCACGATCACGTCGGGGACGACGTATTCGGCTTCGCTGGACTCGATTTGCGAGCCGGGGCGCGGGTTAAGGCTCTGTACCAGCTCGATGACCTGGCGCAGGTCGTCTTCCTTGAGCTTCATGCGGCGCATCAACTGGCTGTAGTCGCGGCTGCCCAGCAGGTCGATGTAGTCGGTGACCAGGCGCTGGGCCTCGGCGAGCCATGGGGTCTTGGCCGGCAACTGGCGCAGTTGCAGCAGCAGGCATTCGCTGAGGGTGCGCGCGCCGATACCGGATGGCTCGAACTGCTGGATGCGGTGCAGGACGGCTTCGATCTCGTCCAGTTCGATATCCAGTTCGGGGTCGAAGGCTTCAAGAATTTCTTCAAGCGTCTCGTCTAGATAACCCTGATTGTTGATGCAGTCGATCAGGGTTACGGCGATCAGGCGATCGGTATCCGACATCGGTGCCAGGTTCAGTTGCCACAGCAGATGGCTCTGCAGGCTCTCGCCGGCGGAGGTGCGGGTGGTGAAGTCCCACTCGTCATCGTCATTGCTGGGCAGGCTGCTGGCGCTGGTCTGGTAGACATCTTCCCAGGCGGTGTCGACCGGAAGCTCGTTGGGAATGCGTTCGTTCCATTCGCCTTCCTCAAGGTTGTCCACCGTGGGGGCGGTTTCCTGGTAGGAGGGTTCCTGCACGTCGGAATTGGGTTTTTGCTCGATGTTATCGGCCAGCGGGTCTGCATTATCGAAGTCGTCGCCTTCTTCCTGGCGTTCGAGCATCGGATTGGACTCCAGGGCCTCCTGGATTTCCTGTTGCAGGTCCAGGGTCGACAATTGGAGCAGGCGGATGGCCTGTTGCAGCTGCGGTGTCATCGTCAGCTGCTGGCCCATTCTCAGGACTAGCGATGGTTTCATGGCAGGGGCTTAACACCTTATTCGCCGGCGCAATGCGCCATCCACGACAGGGCGCGTGAGCGCCAAACATAAGCAAATTATATGCCTGATGTCGGGTGCTTTGCCTAGAGCGCGGTAACAATAAAAATCCGGAGGTTTTCATTGACTCCCGCGCACCTTGGCGAACGCCGTGACACCACGGTGTTTACAGGCGGAACTCGTGACCCAGGTACACTTCCTTGACCAGTTCATTGGCCAGGATGGTAGCGGAATCACCTTCGGCAATCAGTTGGCCGTCATTGACGATATAGGCGGTTTCGCAGATATCGAGCGTCTCACGGACGTTGTGGTCGGTGATGAGCACGCCAATGCCCTTGGCCTTGAGGTGATGGATGATCTGCTTGATGTCGCCGACCGAAATCGGGTCGACGCCGGCAAACGGCTCGTCCAGCAGGATGAACTTGGGGGCAGTGGCCAGTGCGCGGGCGATTTCCACGCGACGACGCTCACCACCGGACAGGCTCATGCCGAGGTTGTCGCGGATATGGTTGATATGGAACTCCTGCAACAGGCTTTCCAGCTCCTTGCGACGGCCGTCACGGTCGAGTTCCTTGCGGGTCTCGAGGATCGCCATGATGTTGTCCGACACCGACAGTTTGCGGAAGATCGACGCTTCCTGCGGGAGATAGCCGATACCGGCCCGTGCGCGGCCGTGCATTGGCTGGTGACTCACGTCCAGGTCATCGATCAGGACACGGCCCTGATCCGCCTGGACCAGACCGACGATCATGTAGAAGCAAGTGGTCTTGCCGGCGCCGTTGGGGCCGAGCAAGCCGACGATCTGGCCGCTGTCGATCGACAGGCTGACGTCGCGCACGACCTGACGGCTTTTATAGGCCTTGGCCAGATGCTGGGCTTTCAGGGTTGCCATTACTCGGCCTTCTTCTTCGGCTGGATAACCATGTCGATGCGTGGACGAGGCGCGGTGACCTTGTTGCCATTGGCACGACCGGCATTAGCGATCTGTTTCACGGTGTCATAGGTGATCTTCTCACCTTCCGTGGAGTTGCCATCGGGGCTGAGCACCTTGGCCTGGTCAATCAGTACGATGCGGTTCTGCTGGGCGTGGTACTGGATGGTCTTGCCGTAGCCCTTCATCGGGCCGGTGTCTGTCGCGGACTGCTTCTGTTCGAAGTAAGCCAGGTTGCCCACCGAGGTCACGACATCGATGTCGCCGGTTTTGGTGCGCGTTAGCGTCACGGTATTGCCGGTGATTTTCATCGAGCCCTGAGTGATGATCACGCCACCGGTGTAGGTTGCGACGCCTTGCTTGTCATCGAGCTGTGCATCATCGGCCGAGATGTGGATCGGCTGCTGGCTATCGTTCGGCAGAGCCCAGGCGCTCACGCTTCCCAGTGCTGCGCCCAGGCCGAGCAAAATAGGGAGAGTTTTAACGAGCCTCATACTGTCCTCTTACGTTCGATAGCAGGTGTATCCTGCTTTCTTTCAAATACGCTTTCATTCCCTTGCCAGTCGATACACCGCCAGCGCCGTCGATTCTAACGTCTTGCTCGGTCTGCGCATATTGCTTCTGCGGGAATACGGTCATGCGACTGCTGGTAATCACCGTCTCACGGCTTTTATCGTCAGTGCGCGCAATGCGCACCGAGTCGATCAGTTCCACCTCGGTACCGTCCGGGTTGACCTCGCCACGCTTGCTGGTGACGTGCCATGGGAACTCGGTACCGCGGTAAATGTTCATGTCCGGGTTGGTCAGCAGGGTGACCTCGGTGGCCTTCACATGCTCGACCTTGTCCGAGGTCATTTCGTACTGCACCTTGCCGTCAGGCAGGAACTGCACACTTTTGGCATTGATGGCGTAATAGTCGATAGCGCCTTCGTCAACCTGCGCAGCAGGCTGGTCGAGAAAGCGCTCCGGGCTGATATTCCAGTAGCCCACCGCGAGGAACAGCGCGGCGATGACCCCGAATAACAGGAAGTTGCGAATCTTTTTGCTCAGCATAAAACGCTCTATAAGTAGGCGGCGTGTGCCGCTTCAAGGCTGCCCTGGGCACGCAGGATCAGCTCGCAGAACTCGCGGGCGGCACCTTCGCCACCGCGGGCGCTGGTGATGCCGTGGGCGTGTTCGCGAACAAACGCCGCCGCATTGGCGACGGCCATGCCCAGGCCTACTCGGCGAATCACCGGCAGGTCTGGCAAGTCATCACCCAAGTAGGCGACCTGCTCATAGCTTAGGTTGAGTTGGCCAAGAAGCTCGTCCAGAACCACCAGTTTATCCTCGCGGCCCTGATACAGGTGAGGAATCCCCAGGTTTTGTGCGCGACGTTCCACAACGGGCGTTTTTCGGCCGCTGATAATTGCCGTTTGCACACCCGCCGCCATCAGCATTTTGATGCCCTGGCCGTCCAGCGTGTTGAATGTCTTGAATTCGCTGCCGTCTTCGAGGAAGTACAGGCGGCCGTCGGTCAGCACGCCGTCAACGTCGAAAATCGCGAGTTTGATATTTTTGCCGCGTTGCAACAGGTCGCTGGTCATCTACATCACTCCTGCACGCAGCAAGTCGTGCATGTTCAGGGCGCCAATCGGGCGGTCGTCGCCATCAACCACCACCAGCGCGCCGATCTTGTGGTCTTCCATGATCTTCAAGGCTTCGGCTGCCAGCATCTCTGGGCGTGCGGTCTTGCCGTGGGGTGTCATTACCGCGTCGATGGTGGCGGTGTGGATATCAATCGTGCGGTCCAGGGTGCGGCGCAGGTCGCCGTCGGTGAAGACCCCGGCCAAGCGGCCATCGGCCTCCAGGATCACCGTCATGCCCAGGCCCTTGCGGGTCATTTCCATCAGCGCATCCTTCAGCAAGGTGCCGCGCTGGACATGGGGCAACTCCTCGCCGGAGTGCATGACGTTTTCCACTTTCAGCAGCAGGCGGCGACCCAGGGCGCCACCCGGATGGGAAAACGCGAAGTCCTCAGCGGTAAACCCGCGGGCTTCCAGCAGCGCTACGGACAAGGCATCGCCCATGACCAGCGCGGCCGTGGTGGAGGAGGTCGGTGCCAGGTTCAGCGGGCAGGCCTCGTGGTCCACGTGGACGTTCAGGTTCACTTCGGCGGCCTTGGCCAGCGTCGACTCCGGGTTGCCGGTGATGCTGATCATCTGGATGCCCAGGCGTTTGATCAGCGGCAGCAGGGTAACGATTTCGTTGGTAGTGCCGGAGTTGGACAGCGCAAGGATGATGTCATCCTTGGTGATCATGCCCATGTCGCCGTGGCTGGCTTCGGCCGGGTGCACGAAAAACGCGGTGGTTCCGGTACTGGCCAGGGTGGCGGCGATCTTGTTGCCGACGTGGCCCGACTTGCCCATGCCGACCACCACAACGCGGCCCTTGCTGGCCAGAATCATCTCGCAGGCGCGTACGAAATCCGCGTCAATATGGGCCAGCAAGCCTTCTACGGCTTCAAGCTCGAGGCGGATGGTGCGTTGTGCGGATTGAATAAGGTCGCTGGATTGGCTCATGTCTGAAATCGTATAGCCTGACGAAAAGTCGGCGATTATAGCGGTAATGATCAATTCCCTCACGCAAGTTCGTCAGGGTTTGTTCGCAATGTTCCTGAGATTCAACCCCAGCAACGATTTTTCCCTGTCCCCAATCTGAACAAGCACTGTTCCGGCCTTGGGCGCCTTGTACCAGCAGTGATATAGTTCGCCGCCAGTTCGGTCCGCCCAGCCCACGTGGCCAACTATTGCGCAACGGTTGCAAACGTTTGTCGCAAGCGTGGTGTCTGAGTGAGAGGCTGCATCCCAAGGAGTTTAGATGAGTGCCGATAACGCCTACGCGGTCGAGCTGAAGGGACTGACCTTCAAGCGCGGGACGCGCAGCATCTTCAATAACGTCGATATCCGCATTCCGCGCGGCAAGGTCACGGGCATCATGGGGCCTTCCGGTTGCGGCAAGACCACGCTGCTGCGCCTGATGGGTATGCAATTGCGCCCCAGTGCGGGAGAGGTGTGGGTCAACGGCCAGAACCTGCCGACGCTGTCGCGCAGCGATCTGTTCGATGCACGCAAGCACATGGGTGTGCTGTTCCAGAGCGGTGCGCTGTTCACCGATCTTGATGTTTTCGAGAACGTGGCCTTTCCGCTGCGGGTGCATACCCAGCTGTCCGACGAGATGATTCGTGACATTGTGTTGCTGAAACTGCAGGCCGTAGGCCTTCGCGGCGCCATCGACCTGATGCCCGATGAATTGTCTGGTGGCATGAAGCGCCGTGTGGCGCTGGCGCGTGCCATTGCCCTCGACCCGCAGATTCTCATGTACGACGAGCCCTTTGTCGGCCAGGACCCCATCGCCATGGGCGTGCTGGTGCGTCTGATCCGCCTGCTCAACGATGCACTGGGCATTACCAGCATCGTGGTCTCCCACGATCTTGCAGAAACCGCGAGCATTGCCGATTACCTCTATGTAGTGGGCGATGGTCAGGTGCTGGGGCAGGGCACGCCCGAAGAGCTGATGAACGCCGACAACCCGCGCATTCGCCAATTCATGACCGGCGATCCTGATGGCCCGGTGCCTTTTCACTTTCCGGCAGCGGATTACCGCTCAGATCTTCTGGGGAAGCGCTGATGCGCAAGACATCTCTTATCGAGAAGGTTCGCCTTTTCGGTCGCTCGGGCATCGACATCGTCGAAGTGCTGGGTCGTTCGACGATTTTCCTGTTCCACGCCTTGCTCGGCCGCGGCGGTATTGGCGGCGGGTTCGGCCTGCTGGTCAAGCAGCTGCATTCGGTGGGCGTGATGTCCCTGGTGATCATCGTGGTCTCCGGGGTGTTCATCGGCATGGTGCTGGCGTTGCAGGGCTTCAATATTCTGTCCAGCTACGGTTCGGAGCAGGCAGTGGGGCAGATGGTCGCCCTGACGCTGTTGCGTGAACTGGGGCCGGTGGTGACCGCCTTGCTGTTCGCCGGGCGCGCGGGTTCCGCGTTGACCGCCGAAATCGGCAACATGAAGTCCACCGAGCAGCTGTCCAGTCTGGAAATGATCGGCGTGGACCCGCTCAAGTACATTGTTGCCCCGCGCCTGTGGGCCGGCTTCATTTCCCTGCCACTGCTGGCGATGATCTTCAGCGTGGTCGGGATCTGGGGCGGTTCGTGGGTGGCGGTGGACTGGCTGGGCGTCTACGACGGCTCCTACTGGGCCAACATGCAAAACAGCGTGACCTTCAGCGGTGACGTGCTCAACGGCATCATAAAGAGCATCGTCTTCGCCTTTGTGGTGACCTGGATCGCCGTATTCCAAGGCTACGACTGTGAGCCCACTTCAGAAGGGATCAGTCGCGCCACCACCAAGACCGTTGTGTACGCCTCGCTGGCGGTACTGGGCCTTGACTTCATTTTGACCGCCTTGATGTTTGGAGATTTCTGATGCAAAACCGCACTGTGGAAATCGGTGTCGGCCTTTTCTTGCTGGCTGGCATCCTGGCTTTACTCTTGTTGGCCCTGCGCGTCAGCGGCCTGTCGGCCAGCCCCACCGCCGACACTTATAAACTTTACGCGTACTTCGACAATATCGCCGGTTTGACTGTCAGAGCTAAAGTGACCATGGCCGGTGTGACCATCGGCAAGGTCACGGCAATCGATCTGGATCGCGACAGCTTCACCGGCCGAGTGACGATGCAGCTGGACAAGAAGGTAGATAATCTGCCGACTGACTCAACTGCATCTATCCTCACTGCGGGTCTGCTGGGCGAGAAATACATCGGTGTCAGCGTGGGTGGGGAAACAGCCCTGCTCAAGGATGGCTCGACAATCCACGACACACAGTCGTCGCTGGTACTTGAGGACCTGATCGGTAAATTCCTGCTTAATACGGTCAATAAAGACGCCAAATGAGGAATCTGTTCATGATCTCTACCTTGCGACGTGGCCTGCTGGTGCTGTTGGCAGCGCTGCCGCTGATGGCTAACGCGGCAGGTTCTGCGCACGATCTGGTGCAGGACACGACCAGCAAAATGCTGGCTGACCTGACTGCCAATAAAGAGCAGTACAAGCAAGATCCGAGTAAGTTTTACAACGCGCTCAACACCATTGTCGGCCCGGTGGTCGATGCTGAAGGCATTTCCCGCAGCATCATGACGGTCAAGTATTCGCGCAAGGCGACCCCTGCGCAGATGCAGACCTTCCAGGAAAACTTCAAGAAAGGCCTGTTCCAGTTCTACGGTAACGCGCTGCTCGAGTACAACAACCAGGGCATTACCGTTGCGCCTGCCGGTGATGAGTCGGGTGATCGCACCAGCGTCAACATGAGCGTCAAGGGTAACAACGGTGCCGTCTACCCTGTGCAGTACACGCTGGAGAAGGTCAACGGTGAGTGGAAGCTGCGCAACGTGATCATCAACGGCATCAACATCGGCAAGCTGTTCCGTGACCAGTTCGCTGATGCGATGCAGCGTAATGGCAACGACCTGGACAAAACCATCAACGGTTGGGCCGGTGAAGTCGCAAAAGCCAAGGAAACATCCGATAAAGAAGCCGGGAAGTCTGCGCAATGACCGAGTCGGCTGTTCGTCTTGGCGACGCCGGTGAGTTGTTCCTCAGCGGCGTGCTGGATTACCGCACCGGGCCTGAGCTGCGCAAGCAGGGTCAGGCGCTGATCAAAACTAGCACTGCGCCCGCGCTGGTGCTGGATTGTTCGGCCGTGACCAAGTCCAGCAGCGTCGGCTTGTCGCTGCTGCTGTGCTTCATGCGTGACGCCGAAGCGGCAAAAAAAACGGTCAGCATTCGGGCATTGCCCGAAGACATGCGCGAAATCGCCGAAGTTTCCGGCCTGACCGAGCTGCTGGCGCATCCTTAATACACATTATTAAAGAAGCCCCCCGTCAGAGTCCTGCTATGCGGGGTTCGCAGGCGCGGGGCTTTTTTGTATGATGTGCGACCCGCGCGCACTGGGCGCCGATAGAGGTTGAGCATGCAGGCCCTAGAAGTTAAGAGCTTTCTTGAAGGAAAGCTGCCGGAAACGACCGTTGAAGTTGAAGGCGAAGGCTGCAACTTCCAGCTGAACGTGATTAGCGATGAACTGGCGGCACTCAGCCCGGTCAAGCGTCAGCAGCAGATCTATGCCCATTTGAACCCGTGGATCACCGATGGCAGCATCCATGCGGTCACTATGAAATTTTTCAGCCGCGCGGCCTGGGCCGAGCGCACCTGAGCCCCCAAGGCGTCGAGATTCTTATGGATAAATTGATTATTACCGGCGGTGCCCGCCTTGATGGCGAGATTCGCATCTCCGGTGCAAAAAACTCCGCCTTGCCGATCCTGGCAGCGACCCTGCTGTGCGATGGCCCGGTTACCGTAGCCAACCTGCCGCACCTGCACGACATCACCACCATGATCGAGCTGTTCGGTCGCATGGGCATCGAGCCGGTGATCGACGAGAAACTGGCCGTCGAAATCGACCCGCGCACCATCAAGACCCTGATCGCCCCGTACGAACTGGTGAAAACCATGCGTGCGTCGATCCTGGTGCTCGGCCCGATGGTTGCCCGTTTCGGCGAAGCCGAAGTTGCCCTGCCTGGCGGTTGCGCCATCGGCTCGCGTCCGGTTGACCTGCACATCCGTGGCCTCGAAGCCATGGGCGCCGTTATCGACGTTGAAGGCGGCTACATCAAGGCCAAGGCGCCGGAAGGCGGCCTGCGTGGTGCCAACTTCTTCTTTGATACCGTCAGTGTGACCGGTACCGAGAACATCATGATGGCCGCTGCCCTGGCCAAAGGCCGCAGCGTCCTGCAAAACGCCGCGCGCGAGCCGGAAGTGGTCGACCTGGCCAACTTCCTGAACGCCATGGGCGCTAAGGTTTCCGGTGCCGGCACCGACACCATCACCATCGATGGCGTAGAGCGTCTGCACACCGCCACCTACAAGGTCATGCCTGACCGCATCGAGACCGGTACCTACCTGGTTGCCGCCGCCGTCACCGGTGGCCGCGTCAAGGTCAAGGACACCGATCCGACCATCCTGGAAGCGGTCCTGGAAAAACTGCGCGAAGCCGGTGCAGAAATCACCACCGGTGAAGACTGGATCGAGTTGAACATGCACGGCAAGCGTCCCAAGGCCGTCAACGTGCGTACCGCTCCGTACCCGGCGTTCCCGACCGACATGCAAGCGCAGTTCATCTCCCTGAACGCGATTGCCGAAGGCACCGGTGCCGTGATCGAGACCATCTTCGAAAACCGCTTCATGCACGTGTACGAACTGCACCGCATGGGCGCGAAGATCCAGGTTGAAGGCAACACCGCCATCGTCACCGGCACTGAGAAACTCAAGGGCGCGCCAGTCATGGCCACCGACCTGCGGGCTTCGGCCAGCCTGGTGATCTCGGCGCTGATCGCCGAAGGCGACACCCTGATCGACCGCATCTACCACATAGACCGTGGTTACGAGTGCATCGAAGAAAAACTGCAGATGCTCGGCGCGAAAATCCGCCGCGTACCAGGCTAGTTGCCGTTTGTAGTGAGCGGGCTTGCCCCGCGCTGGACTGCGCAGCAGTCCCTTTTTTGGGGTCGCTACGCAACCCAGCGCGGGGCAAGCCCGCTCACCACAAGAAGGTGCCTGCCGTTGAATAAGCAGCATGCTGAACTTGTTTCAAATCGAGGCTGTAATGGCCTCGATCTGTGTCCGGCGCCGTTTGCGACCGGACCGCAATAGCCTGATGAAGGACTGACGTTTCCCATGTTGACCATCGCACTGTCCAAGGGCCGCATCCTTGACGACACGTTGCCGCTTCTGGCTGAAGCGGGCATCGTGCCGACCGAGAATCCGGACAAGAGCCGCAAGCTGATCATCCCCACGACCCAGGACGACGTGCGCCTGTTGATCGTGCGGGCTACCGACGTGCCTACCTACGTTGAACATGGCGCGGCCGACCTCGGCGTCGCCGGTAAAGACGTGCTGATGGAATACGGTGGCCAGGGCCTGTACGAGCCGTTGGACCTGCGTATCGCCCTGTGCAAGTTGATGACCGCCGGCCGTGTCGGTGATGTCGAGCCTAAAGGCCGTCTGCGCGTTGCGACCAAGTTCGTCAACGTCGCCAAGCGTTACTACGCCGAGCAAGGCCGCCAGGTCGACATCATCAAGCTCTACGGCTCGATGGAGCTGGCGCCGCTGATCGGCCTGGCTGACAAGATCATCGACGTGGTCGACACCGGCAACACCCTGCGCGCCAACGGTCTTGAGCCGCAAGAATTCATTGCAGACATCAGCTCCCGCCTGATCGTCAACAAGGCATCGATGAAGATGCAGCACGCCCGTATCCAGGCGTTGATCGACACCCTGCGCAAGGCAGTGGAGTCGCGACACCGCGGTTGACTTACCCGCGTAGCTGAAAGGCTGCGCCCGTCTATCCGCCTCATAGCCAGAATTCTCAGGTGCCCAAGCGGATCGACTGCTAACTTTCGGCGCCTGAGCATTTTTGCCAATCCTATGAGGCCCTCGCTATGACCACGTCCACTGCAATTGCCCGACTCAACGCTGCCGACCCGGATTTCGCCCATCATCTGGATCATCTGCTGAGCTGGGAAAGCGTGTCCGACGATTCGGTCAACCAGCGGGTGCTCGACATCATCAAGGCCGTGCGTGAGCGCGGTGACGCGGCGCTGGTGGACTTCACCCGTCAGTTCGATGGGCTGGACGTCAAGTCCATGGCTGACCTGATCCTGCCCCGTGAACGCCTGGAACTGGCCCTGACGCGCATCACCGCGCCGCAACGCGAAGCCCTGGAAGTGGCGGCCGCGCGTGTGCGCAGCTACCACGAAAAACAGAAGCAGGACTCCTGGAGCTACACCGAGGCCGACGGCACTGTGCTGGGGCAGAAGGTCACGCCGCTGGACCGCGCCGGTTTGTACGTGCCGGGCGGCAAGGCTTCGTACCCTTCGTCCGTGCTGATGAACGCGATTCCGGCCAAAGTGGCGGGCGTGACCGAGGTGGTCATGGTGGTGCCGACGCCGCGTGGTGAAATCAACGAGCTGGTGCTGGCCGCTGCCTGTATTGCCGGAGTCGACCGCGTGTTCACCATCGGTGGTGCCCAAGCCGTTGCCGCGCTGGCCTATGGCACTGAAAGCGTACCGAAGGTCGACAAAGTGGTCGGCCCCGGCAACATCTACGTCGCCACTGCCAAGCGCCATGTATTCGGCCAGGTCGGTATCGACATGATCGCCGGCCCTTCGGAAATCCTCGTGGTGTGCGACGGCCAGACCGACCCGGACTGGATCGCCATGGACCTGTTCTCCCAGGCCGAGCACGACGAAGACGCCCAGGCGATCCTGGTCAGCCCGGACGCTGAGTTCCTCGATAAAGTCGCTGCCAGTATCAATAAGCTGCTGCCGACCATGGAGCGCGCCGAAATCATCGAAAAATCGATCAATGGCCGTGGTGCGTTGATCCTGGTGCGCGACATGGAGCAAGCCATCGAGGTGGCCAACCGCATCGCGCCGGAGCACCTGGAGTTGTCCGTGGCCGACCCACAAGCCTGGCTGCCGTCGATCCGTCACGCCGGTGCGATCTTCATGGGGCGCCACACCAGCGAAGCCCTGGGCGACTACTGCGCAGGCCCGAACCACGTGCTGCCGACTTCCGGTACTGCGCGTTTCTCGTCGCCGCTGGGGGTGTATGACTTCCAGAAGCGCTCGTCGATCATTTTCTGCTCGCCGCAGGGCGCTTCCGAGCTGGGCAAGACTGCCTCGGTGCTGGCCCGTGGTGAATCCCTGAGCGCGCATGCCCGCAGCGCCGAATACCGTATCCTTGAAGAGAAGGGGAACTGAGACATGAGCAAATTCTGGAGCCCTTTCGTCAAGGACCTCGTGCCTTACGTGCCCGGCGAGCAGCCAAAGCTGACCAAACTGGTCAAGCTCAACACTAACGAAAACCCCTACGGCCCATCGCCCAAAGCCTTGGCGGCGATGCAGGCCGAGTTGAACGACAATCTACGTTTGTACCCGGACCCCAACAGCGACCTGCTCAAGCAGGCTGTGGCCAAGTACTACGGAATCGACGCTGGCAAAGTGTTCCTCGGCAACGGTTCCGACGAAGTGCTGGCGCACATCTTCCACGGTTTGTTCCAGCACGACCTGCCGCTGCTGTTCCCGGACATCAGCTACAGCTTCTACCCGGTGTACTGCGGCCTTTATGGCATCAAATCCGACCCGCTGCCGCTGGATGACCAGTTCCAGATTCGTGTGGCGGACTACGCCAAGCCCAACGGCGGGATCATCTTTCCCAACCCGAACGCGCCGACCGGTTGCGTACTGGCGCTGGACGCGGTGGAGCAGATTCTCAAGGCCAGCCCGGATTCGGTGGTGGTGGTCGATGAAGCCTATATCGACTTCGGCGGTGAAACCGCGATCAGCCTGGTGGATCGCTACCCGAACCTGCTGGTGACCCAGACCCTGTCCAAATCGCGCTCACTGGCCGGTTTGCGGGTGGGCTTGGCCGTGGGCCACCCGGACCTGATCGAGGCGCTGGAGCGGGTCAAGAACAGCTTCAACTCCTACCCACTGGACCGCCTGGCGATTGTTGGCGCGGCGGCGGCGTTCGAGGACCGTGAGTATTTCGAGAAGACTTGCCGGTTGGTGATCGACAGTCGCGACAAGCTGGTTGCGCAACTGGAAGAGAAAGGCTTTGAAGTGCTGCCGTCAGCCGCCAACTTCATTTTTGCCCGTCACCCACGGCACGACGCCGCTGGCCTGGCGGCCAAGTTGCGTGAGCAAGGGGTGATCGTGCGGCACTTCAAACAGGAGCGGATTGCCCAGTTCCTGCGGATCAGCATCGGCACGCCGGAGCAGAACCAGGCGTTGATCGATGGGCTGGGCCAGCTCTAACAAGCGCTGAAATCAAATGTGGGAGGGGGCTTGCCCCCGATTGCGGTGTATCAGCCAGCTAATGCGTTGACTGACACACTGCTATCGGGGGCAAGCCCCCTCCCACATTGGGTTCTACGGTGTGGGTTAGATCAACGGCTCGTCAGACTTCTTGTTCTTCCAGCCATCATTGCCCGGCAGCAGCAGGTTCAACCCAATCGCTACCACCGCACACAGGGCGATACCCTTGAGGCCGAAGTCATCCGGGCCGGTGCCGGTACCGACCAGCACACCGCCAATCCCGAACACCAACGTCACCGACACAATCACCAGGTTGCGCGCTTCGCCCAGGTCGATCTTGTGGCGGATCAGGGTGTTCATCCCCACCGCGGCAATCGAGCCGAACAGCAGGCACAGAATCCCGCCCATCACCGGCACCGGAATGCTCTGCAGCAACGCGCCGAACTTGCCGATGAACGCCAGGCTGATGGCAAACACCGCTGCCCAGGTCATGATCTTCGGGTTGTAGTTCTTGGTCAGCATCACCGCGCCGGTCACTTCGGCGTAGGTGGTGTTGGGTGGGCCGCCGAACAGGCCGGCAGCCGTGGTGGCAATACCATCACCCAGCAGGGTGCGGTGCAGGCCGGGCTTCTTCAAGTAGTCGCGACCGGTCACGCTGCCCACCGCAATTACACCGCCGATATGTTCGATCGCCGGGGCCAGGGCCACCGGGACGATGAACAGGATCGCCTGCCAGTTGAATTCCGGCGCGGTGAAGTGGGGCAGGGCGAACCAGGGGGCTGCCGCAATCTTCGCCGTGTCGACCACGCCAAAGTAGAACGACATGGCAAAACCCACTAGCACGCCGGAGATAATCGGCACCAGGCGGAAAATGCCCTTGCCGAACACCGCCACGATCAAGGTGGTCAGCAGCGCCGGCATCGAGATCATCATCGCGGTCTGGTAATGGATCAGCTCAGCGCCATCACCGGCTTTACCCATCGCCATGTTCGCGGCAATCGGCGCCATGGCCAGGCCGATGGAGATAATCACCGGCCCGATCACCACGGGTGGCAGCAACCGGTCGATAAACCCGGTGCCTTTGATCTTCACCGCCAGGCCCAGGAAGGTGTACACGAAACCCGCCGCCATCACCCCGCCCATGGTCGCCGCGAGGCCGAACTGGCCTTTGGCGAGAATGATCGGGGTAATGAAGGCAAAGCTCGACGCCAGGAATACCGGCACCTGCCGCCCTGTCACCACCTGGAACAGCAACGTGCCCAGGCCCGCGGTGAACAGTGCGACGTTTGGATCAAGACCTGTGATCAGCGGCATCAACACCAGCGCGCCAAATGCTACGAAGAGCATTTGTGCGCCAGACAGGATCTGGCGCCAAAGCGGGTCGTTGAATTCATCCTGCATGCTCACGCGTCCTTCTGCTTGGTGCCAAAGATCTTGTCACCGGCATCGCCCAGGCCTGGGATGATGTAGCCGTGTTCGTTGAGGCGCTCGTCGATGGAGGCGGTGTAGATCTGCACATCCGGGTGAGCCTTCTCGACGGCAGCGATGCCTTCGGGTGCAGCCACCAGCACCATGGCGCGGATATCCTTGCAGCCAGCTTTTTTCAGCAGGTCGATGGTGGCAACCATGGAACTGCCGGTGGCGAGCATCGGGTCGATGATCATCGCCAGGCGCTCGTTGATTTCCGGGACGAGTTTTTCCAGGTAAGTGTGGGCCTGCAAGGTTTCTTCGTTGCGGGCCACGCCTACGGCGCTGACCTTGGCGCCCGGGATCAGGCTGAGCACGCCTTCGAGCATGCCGATACCGGCGCGCAGGATCGGCACCACGGTGATTTTCTTACCGGCGATTTTCTCGACCTGCACGGGACCGGCCCAACCAGGGATTTCATAGCTCTCCAAGGGTAAATCCTTGGTCGCTTCGTAAGTGAGCAACGCTCCGACTTCCTGAGCGAGCTCACGGAAGTTCTTCGTGCTAATGTCGGCGCGGCGCATAAGGCCGAGCTTGTGTCGGATCAGCGGGTGGCGGATCTCGCGAGTGGGCATGGGAAAGGCTCCGGCGGCGGGCAAAAAAACCGGCCTAGATTAATCTATCCGAGGGTGTTGTCCTATAGACATCTAGTACGTTAGTCCATTAAGGCTTGCTCGGAGCGCACGAGAAGCGTACCTTCGCCCGCTTTTCTTGCCACAGCACCCCCTTGGAGAGCGCCATGTCCGCTGATCTCGAGCATATCCGTCAAATCATGCGCGAGGCTGACTGCCTGTACACCGAAGCGCAAGTCGAAGAAGCGATCGCCAAGGTCGGCGCACACATCACCCGCGAAATGGCCGACACCAACCCGGTGGTCTTCTGCGTGATGAACGGTGGCCTGATTTTCGCCGGAAAATTGCTGACCCACCTGCAATTCCCGCTGGAAGCCTCCTACCTGCACGCCACCCGCTATCGCAACGAAACCAGCGGCGGCGACCTGTTCTGGAAAGCCAAGCCGGAAGTCTCGTTCATCGACCGCGACGTGCTGATCATCGATGACATCCTGGACGAAGGTCACACCCTGGGTGCGATCATCGACTTCTGCAAACACGCCGGCGCGCGCAAAGTGCACACCGCCGTGCTGATCGACAAAGATCACGACCGCAAGGCTCGCCCGGACCTGAAAGCCGATTACGTCGGCCTGCCGTGCATTGACCGCTATATCTTCGGTTACGGCATGGACTACAAAGGCTACTGGCGCAACGCCAATGGGATCTTCGCCGTCAAAGGGATGTAAGTCATGGCCCGTTTTCTTGATCAGACGCTGTTTGCCGAACTGGCCGAGAAAGCGGCCGCCAGCCCCCGTGGCCGGCACCACCATAACTTCCACCAGATGGAAGAGCCTTGTCATCGCCTGGCGGTGGGCCTGCAACCTGACACCTATGTGCCGCCGCATCGGCACCTGAGTGCGGACAAGGCAGAAACCTTGCTGGTGCTGCAGGGCCGCTTGGGCTTGCTGGTCTTCAGCGAAACCGGTGAGGTCATTGCCAAGCGTGTCATGCAGGCCGGCGGTGAATGCGCTGGTGTGGATCTGCCACCCGGTGTCTTCCATGGCCTGGTGGTGTTGGAGCCCGACACGGTGATGTTCGAGTGCAAGGCCGGGCCTTATCGTCCGGTGGGCGAGGGCGAACAGGCCGATTGGGCACCCCGCGAAGGCGAGGCCGGTGTGGCCGAGTACCAACGCTGGATGCTTGCCCAGTTCGATTGAGCTACAGTGCTGGGCCCACCTTGCCGGAGCGGCCCATGAGCCTGTTGATACGCACCTGCGCCGCCCTGGCGCTGACCCTCAGTTTGCCCCTGGCTGCCGCGCCTGCGCCGATGCACAGCCAATTCCTGCCTTCGGACGACCTGACTCTGCGCGCTGAAGCGCCGGACCAGCAGCAATTGCTGCAAGTCTCCGAGTACGCGGTGGTGGTGGGCAACCAGCGCCAGTCCAGCCAACAACCCATCCCGGTGACTGCGCCGTTGATGATTCGCCTGAAGGGCAAGTCCCTGAACAAAGGCGCGACCATCGCCCAGGTGGTGCTCAATTTCGACGCTGAAAGCAAAAGCCTGAAAAAGCCGGCCTACGATGACAAGAGCAAGACTTTGACCTTGTCCTACCCGGTGGCCCAATACCGTGTGATTGTTGACCTGTTGCGCAATGACACGGTGTATGTGCAGTTCCTCAGTTATGCCAATGGGCATATCTGGGCGGATTTGCATACTGGTGCGGTGCGTACCCAATAGCAAGAACACTGAAAAGCCAACGTGGGAAGGAGCTTGCTCCTGATTACGGTGGGGCGGTCAATTAGATGTCGCCTGACACTCCGCCATCGGGGGCAAGCCCCCTCCCACATTGAATCTCCAGCGCTTTCGAAGCCTGCGTCGCACAGGTAGACTTCAAACCCCGTGTAAATGTCTGCAGGCTGGAGTCGGTAATGCGTAAAGATAAGAAACAGGTGATTGGTGACGAGATCGGCGACGATCAGATCAAGTTGTTCCTGGACTTCGAGCCGGTCGACGCGACTTCCCCGTCCCTGCACAAACTGATCAAGGCCTACCGTGGCCTGCGTATCGACGATTTCGAGCGGTTCCTGGGCTTCTTCAAGGAAGCCGGCCTGGACCTCGACGGCAAGGATGAGCATGGCCAGACCTTCGTCGATCTGATCAAGGACCAGCGCAACGCGGACGAGTACATCGAACTGATCGAAAACGCTCGCGGCTGATTATCCAAGCCACAAAAAAACGCCCCGTTCTCAGGTTGAGAGCGGGGCGTTTTTCATGGCGCCTCAAGCGTAGCTTTCGGTCTCGGCGGCAGGTTCAACCAGTTCCAGGCTGATGTTGTTCTGCGCGTTGATCTTGCGATACAACTCGGCATCCGTTTCCAGGACCTTTTCACGGGCCGGGAAGATCTCGTGCAGTTTGGCAGCCCACTCACCGGCGGCTTTTTCCGGGAAGCACTTCTCGATCAGTTCCAGCATGATCGAAACGGTCACCGAAGCACCCGGGGACGCGCCCAGCAGCGCCGCGAGCGTGCCGTCTTTGGCCGCGACCAGCTCGGTGCCGAATTGCAGCACCCCGCCTTTTTTCGGGTCTTTCTTGATGATCTGCACCCGTTGGCCAGCCACTTCCAGGCGCCAGTCTTCGGCTTTCGCCTCAGGGTAGAAGCGGCGCAGGGATTCCAGGCGCTGTTCCATGGACTGCATCACTTCGCTGACCAGGTACTTGGTCAGGTCCATGTTGTCGCGGGCCACGGCCAGCATCGGGCCGATGTTGCCGGCGCGAACCGACAGCGGCAGGTCGAGGAACGAGCCGTGCTTGAGGAACTTGGTGGTGAAGCCGGCGTATGGCCCGAACAGCAGGGATTTCTTGCCATCGACCACACGGGTGTCCAAATGCGGCACGGACATCGGCGGCGAACCCACGGCGGCCTGGCTGTAGACCTTGGCCTGGTGGTGTTTGACCACTTCCGGGTTGTCGCAACGCAGCCACTGGCCGCTGACCGGGAAGCCGCCAAAGCCTTTGCTTTCTTCAATACCCGAGGCTTGCAGCAGCGGCAGTGCCGCGCCGCCGGCGCCGAGGAACACGAACTTGGCATCGACTTCACGGCTGTTGCCGCTGTTGACGTCCTTGATGCTCACGGTCCAGCCCGCGCCGTTGCGCTTGAGGCCGGTGACGCGTTTGCTGTACTTGACCTGGGCGTCTGCCGAGCTGGTCAGGTGGCTGAGCAGTTGGTTGGTCAGGGCGCCGAAGTTCACGTCCGTGCCGTTCATCACACGGGTGGCCGCGATTTTTTCGTCGAGCGGACGGCCCGGCATCATCAGCGGCATCCATTCGGCCATCTCACTGCGGTCTTCGGTGTAGTGCATGTCCGAAAACGCATGGTGCTGGCTGAGGCTTTCAAAGCGCTTCTTGAGGAAGGACACGCCTTTTTCGCCCTGCACGAAGCTCAGGTGCGGCACCGGGCTGATAAAGGACTTGGACGAGCCAAAGGTGCCCTTTTTGGTCAGGTACGCCCAGAACTGCTTCGACACCTCGAACTGGGTGTTGATGTGCACGGCTTTCTTGATGTCGATGGAGCCATCGGCGGCCTGCGGCGTGTAGTTCAGCTCACACAGCCCGGCGTGGCCGGTACCGGCGTTGTTCCACGGGTTGGAACTTTCCGCGGCACCCGAATCCATCAGCTCAACGACTTCCAGCTTCAGGCCGGGGTCGAGCTCTTTGAGCAGTACGGCCAGGGTGGCACTCATGATGCCGGCCCCTACCAGTACTACGTCGACTGCTTCGTTATGCGCCATTTAACGCGTCTCCAAAATCTGCAGCACCAAATTGACGGCATGGCTGCCAGGAGTGACGGGGCGGTTCACGTGTTGCCCCAGGTTACCCATGGCCAGGATCGCCATGTCCGATTCGCAATTCTTTGCATGTTCAGCGCACGCTTCCTGCCGGGCTAGTCTGCCTATGAACGCATTCATGGGCGCCTGTGGCAATTCGACTTATGGTCAAAGCGTGCGATTCGTGCAACCAATCCGTAGCGGACAGGCTCAAGCTCCGGTTTTTAAGGCGTGCTCGGTCCTGTGTGGTTGGGCTGTTCCAGACGCTGATGGTGCTTGTACAAACGCCAAACTATTCATTTGCTCGCCACACTCTTGTGAAGTTGTGAAAACCCGTTTTTTCACGCTCTTTTGAAGACGTGAACCTCAAAAAAGGGCTGCCCCAGCCTGGCACCTGGCCCCTAGCCGACACGCGGCAAAACGGGCAAACAACTCAAGTGGCCGAGCGCAATGGCAGCTCTGGCAGATTCGGTAAAGGCGGGTGGTTTGCAAAGAAAACAGCAAGCGCGCCAGCTTCACTCGATCTGTGTGGGCGGCTCTCTGTGGGCGATTCTTGGGGCTAATGCCTAGGCATTAACGATGCTGCGAGGCCCGATCAGGAGACGTCCTTATAATCGGGGGGAGATTGTAGCGAAGAACGCCAGGGAAATGGGCGTGTTTTATGACTTTTATTAGGCGTTCGGTCAGGCGGCCAACGGTTGGTGATGCGACGGCTGCGTTGCACGTGGGCTGACACGGGCGCTGGCTGGCAGCGGGTGGTGCATCCAGCTCAGGCGGATTTCATCGATTTCCACCCAGCCGTCGCCTACAGGAGGCTGGCAGCACTCTTTGAAGGCCTGGCAACGGCCTTGCACATCGAGCAGGGCGAACTGGCGAAGGACCGGTTTGCGCGTGAACAGTGACCAGAGAAATTGCATGGCGACAGACCTCTTGAGATTGGGGCCAAGCTTGCCTGTCGGGCATGACGGGCCTGTGTATCAGCCGTGACATATCAGTGACATCGAACCGCTACAGTCTGTGCAGGTCTCAGGTTGTAACTGGCGCTAGTTCCCGGCACTGGCGCACCGCTATACTGCCCGCCTGTCGGTACCCGATTTCTGGAGAGAAGAGCATGTTGCAACGCCTGTTGTTCGGTTTGATCACTGTGACCAGTTTGACCCTGGTTGGCTGCGCCAACAGCCCGCAACAACTGACCCCGGAACCAAAAATCACCACGCAGTTGGCCCCCGTGGGTCACGGTCAGCCAGTGTCGGTGCGTGTGGTGGATGGTCGTCCGTCGCCTACGCTCGGTTCGCGCGGCGGCCTGTATCCGGAAACCGCCCTGGTCTCGGTGAATGCGCAAGACGTGCTGCCCAAGCTGCAGGCCCAGGCCGAAGCAGCCGTGCGCCTGTTGGGTTTCACCCCGAGCGCCAACGCGCCGGGCGCTCCGCAGTTGACGATCACCCTGGCCGAATTGAAGTACCAGTCGCCTAAAGACGGCCTGTACGTGACCGAAGCGTCCATCGGCGCGACGTTCAAGTCCGACGTCACCGCCGGCACCCGTCGCTACAGCGGCCGCTACGGTGCGTCCCTGAACCAGCGTTTCGGTATGTCGCCGAACCAGGAAACCAACACCAAGCTGGTCAGCGACGTCCTGAGCGACGCCTTGACCCGTCTGTTCAAGGACCCAAGCATCGGTTCGCTGCTCAGCTCGCAATAACCGATTCTGTAAAAAAAACCGGGCTCATCATTGAGCCCGGTTTTTTTTCGTCTTCAGTTTCATGCGGCCGTGTCGATACAGAAATCCAGCAGGCTCACCCCGGTCAACAGATCGGCCTCCGGCAGGTCGGCATGCTGGTGTCCGCCGAGGGCGCAATACACCAGCCAGTGGCGGTCCTGGACGTTGAAGGCCAGGCCGCCGATCAGCGCTTCCTGCTCATCGCTCTGGGCGATCAGATACAGCCGATCCTGGTTTTGTGCATGCAGCATGACAAGCTCCTAAAGCGTCGAAGGGCAACAGAGTGGCTTGTTAAGGTGACGTTCAGGTGACGTTGTAAATTACTGGATACATTAGCCGTCAATGGGGGAGGGAGCATTTCAGGCGCCGGAGGCCACTATCGTTCAGGTTTGTATCTGAACCGATACCAAAACACTGTTTTGCCGAGGTTTTTGATGGCGCTGCCCGCACTGTTGACCAATGTTGTTGCTTTGGCCGTGGCCTGTCCGGGCGCGGCGCTGCTGTTCATTACCCGTCTGCGCGAACAGCGCGCCATGGCTGACCTGACCGCGCAGAGCGAAGATCGCGCAATTGATCAGCCGATGTTGTTTCTGGATGTGCGCACCGAACGGGCGCATCGTCTGGCTTACCGCGTCGGTTTCGCCTGCCTGGGGTTGGCGCTGGCCATTTCCTGGCTCAGCACCCGCCTTTAAGAACACCACAAAACAAATGTGGGAGGTGGGCTTGCCCCCGATGACGGAGCTTCAGTCGACAGCTGATTGACTGATACACCGCTATCGGGGGCAAGCCCCCTCCCACATTTTTGAATCGGTGTTTAGAGGGGTATTCCAGCCTTGACCCGATACTGATTACGCACCGGCGTCGCATATTGCACCACCAGGAACGGCCGGTGCTCAGCCGGGCATTCGTTCAAACGCCGCTCCCACTCCGCCTTCGCCTTGGCCAGTTCATCGGCCGGGAATACTTCGGCCGCCGTCGGCACCTGCAATTGTGGGTCGGCGTCGCTCCACTGGGCGTAGGCCAGGTAATGCACCGGGAACAACCGGTAGCCCCCCAGAATCTGCCGGTCCATTTCTGCGGCCAGCAACTTGGTGTCTTCGAAACGCTCGGTAATCGGCGGCGCGAAGTTAATGTGCACGCGTCCCTTGTAGCCGGTGATGCCCAGGGCAATGCTCACATCGTCTTCGCCCTGCGCCTTGACGTAGGTGCCGGTGGTAGCACGGATGTACAGCTCGCGGGCCTTGGCTGAATCACATGGGTCGTATTCGTAGCTGATGGACACCGGCGTCAGGTTCAGCGACTGGATCACCTCGGCAAACGGCTCGTCCTTGCGGCTGACATGGAACATCTTGAGGATCGCCGACTCGGTACGGTCATCTCCATCCTTGGCGCGCCCTTCGGCCTGGGCGATCCAGATCGACGCACCGTCGTTGCGGATCGAATGGTTGATGTAGGCCGACAGCAATTGATAGGCCGCCATCTTCTCTTTGCGCCCGGTGATCGAGCGGTGCACGATGAAACTCTTGTTCAGGCGCATCAGGTCGCTGACAAACGGCTTTTGCAGCAGGTTGTCGCCAATGGCGATGCGGGGTGTCGGCAGGCCGGCGTGGTACACCGCATAGTTGACGAAGGCCGGGTCCATCACGATATCGCGGTGGTTGGCCAGGAACAGGTAGGCGGTGCCGGACTTGAGCTGCTCGACCCCGGTGTAAGTCACGCCGTCGGTCGCCCGGTCAATGGTGTGGTCGACGTAGTACTCGACTTTGTCCTGCAGCGTGGCCACGGTGGTGACGCCGGCGAATTCACGGCGCAGTTTGCGGGCGATCATCGGCTTGAGCAGCCAGCCCAGGGCGCCGGCAAAGCGCGGGAAACGGAAGTGGGTCAGGATGTCCAGAAAGGCCTTGTCACTGAACAGACGTGCCAGCACTGCCGGGACTTCGCTGTCATTGTAAGGTCGGATGGTATCGAATTCGCCCATCATGCTCTCTTGTTAGAAACGGCTAGGGTAAGTAAAGGAAATACCAGGGTGCGGCCCGAGTAATGGGCTCGGCCAAAAATAGCCCTGTAAATAGACCGGCGATTATACGCACAAGTCACCTTGGAGGCTGCGATGCTGGAAAGCGCGACGTACGATTGTCCTTATTGCGGTGAAGAGGTCGAGACAACGGTGGATTTGTCCGGGGGCGATCAGGTTTATATAGAGGACTGCCAGGTGTGCTGCCGACCGATCATTTTCGATCTGCAGGTGCATGGCGAAGAATGGATGCTTGAAACCCGTAGTGAAAACGAATAGCGGGGGCGCTGATGCAACGAATCTACGAACCGGAAAACCTGATGGAAGGCGAGTTGCTGCAACAGATGCTCGCCAGTGAAGGCATCGAGGCGCACCTGGTGGGGCGGCATTTGCTCGGTGGCACCGGCGAGTTGCCCATCTTCGGCCTGCTGGGGCTGGAGGTGGACAATGACCGCGCCCTCGACGCCCGCGAGTTGATTACCGCCTATATCGGCGCGCAACCGCTGCCGGGCGACGAACCCGACAGCTTCCCCGACGTGCTGGTCTGTTAGGCTGTCGGTCGGTTTACCCAAGAGTCGTGTTGCCCCATGTGTGGACGTTATGCCTTGTTTCGCTGGACCCCCGCTTTTGCTGCCCTGCCGGGCTTTCCGGCCGATCAGCAGGCCCAGTGGAACATCTCCCCGAATGATTCGGTGCTGATCCAGCGCGCCGCCGACGGCCAGCGCGCCGCCGACGGCCAGCGCACCCTGGCCCGCGCTCGCTGGGGCCTCACCCCGCCCTGGCTGACTGATCTTTCCCGCACTCCCGCCCACGCCCGCGCCGAAACCCTGGCCGAACAGCCGATGTTCCGCGAAGCATTCCGTCAGCGCCGCTGCCTGCTACCGGCCAATGGGTTCTACGAATGGCGCGGCACCCAGCGCAAGCGCCCGTATTGGCTGACGCCGGGGGAGGGCTCCACGTTGTTTTTTGCCGCGATCTGGGAGGCCTATCCGGTGCAGGAACAGGTGTGGTTGAGCACGGCCGTGGTGACCCAGGCCGCGCAGGCCCAGCGTCGGCCACTGATTCTGGATGAGGCCGGGCAGGCAGCCTGGCTCGACCCTGAGACGCCGTTGCATGTGTTGCAAGGCTTGCTGGCCAGTGAGCCGAGCGCGTTGCGCGAGCGGGTCCTGGCCAACATGGTCAATGATCCCAAGCTCAATGGGCCGGAGTGCCTGACCCCGGCTTAGACCTTGAACTGATTGATCAGCCGGCGCTGCTGCTCGGCCAACTTGGTCAAGTCCGCACTGGCCGCGCTGGATTCATCCGCGCCGCCCGCCACCTCATTGGCCACCTGGCCGATGTTGATCACGTTGCGATTGATGTCCTCGGCTACCGCGCTCTGTTCCTCGGCGGCACTGGCGATCTGGGTGTTCATGTCGTTGATCACCGAAACTGCCTGGGTGATGGTCTCCAAGGCTTCGGCCGCCTTGGCTGCGTGTTGCACGCTTTCATCGGTGCGGTTCTGACTGTCCTCCATCACCCGCACCACATCCCGCGTGCCTTGTTGCAGCTGCTGGATCATGGTCTGGATTTCTTCAGTAGCCTTCTGGGTTTTCTGCGCCAGGTTGCGTACTTCGTCGGCGACCACGGCAAAACCACGGCCTTGTTCGCCGGCTCGCGCCGCCTCGATGGCGGCGTTGAGTGCCAGCAGGTTGGTCTGCTCGGCAATCCCGCGAATCGCCGTGAGGATGGCGTTGATGTTTTCGCTGTCCTTGGCCAGGGTTTGCACCACACCGACTGCCTTGCCGATTTCCTCGGCGAGCGCGCCGATGGAGGTGGAGGTGTCACGCACAATGCGCATGCCCTGGCTCGCCGCTTGGTCGGCATGGCTGGCGGCCTGTGCGGCTTGGGTGGCGTTGCGTGCAACGTCTTGCGCAGTGGCGGTCATCTCATGCACGGCGGTGGCGACCTGGTCGATCTCCACCATCTGTTTGTGCACACCCTGGTTGGTACGGATCGCGATATCAGCGGTGTGCTCCGAAGAGTCGCTGACCTTCTGCACCGAACTCACCACCTGGGTGATCATGCCTTGCAGCTTGATCAGGAAGGTGTTGAAACCGTTGGCAATCGCGCCCAATTCGTCGGCGCGATCACTGGTCAGGCGCCGTGTCAGGTCACCCTCGCCCTGGGCGATGTCATTGAGCATCGCGACCATTTGCTTGAGTGGCCGGGCAATGCCATGGCCCACCAGCCAGATCACCAGCAGGCCGATACCGGCGATCAGCAGGCCGGCGATAGTCATGCCGAAAATATCGGTCTTGCGCTGGGTTTCCAGGTCGCTTTGCAGTTTCTGCGAGTCGGCCATTACCGCACTCAAAGGCAGCTGCATCATCAGGGTCCAGCGTGCATCGGTCTGGCCGATGTTGAACGGCAGGAACAACTCGATATGCCCATGTTCCTTGTCGATGTCGTAGCGTACTTCGCCGATTTTCAGTTGGCCCAGGTTGGCCAGTTCGTTGCCATCGAGCAGGTCGCTGGCCTTTTCGCCGAGCTTGCTGGCGTCCTTGGTATAAGCCACCAAACGCCCGTTGCTGGAGATCAGCGCCAGTTCTCCGGCACCGTTGTAGAGTTTCTGGTCGGCGCTGGTGAGCATGTCCTGGATGAAGTTCACCGACAGGTCGGCACCGACGATGCCCTGGAACGTGCCGTCGATCATGATCGGCTCGATAAACGACGCCAGCATCACCATCGCGTTGCCCACCTTGTAAGGGGCCGGATCGATGGCGCAGGCCTTTTTGCTTTCCTTGGAGCACAGGTAGTACTCGCTGGCGCGCACGCCCGTAGAGAGGATTTTCTGGTCGGCCACGTCCGCCAGCTTATCCATGCCCAGGCTGCCATCTGCATTGCGGTACCACCACGGCAGGAAACGTCCGTCGGCGCCCATGCCGACAATCGGGCTGTTCACGTAGGCCGCGTCGTTGTGATCGATGGCGTTGGGTTCCCAGCCGATATAGGCACCGAGGATTTTGGGGTTGCGCACCACGGTTTCGTGCAGCAGGTTGATCAGTTGCTCGCGGCCGAGCTGCAGGGCGGGTTCACCCTTCGCGTCTTTCATGCCGAGCAGGGCGTTGGCAGTGGCCAGGCTCTTGGCGGTCACCAGTGGCGCTTCCAGTTCGCGCTGGATCAAGGTGGCCTGGGTTTGCGCCAGGGCGGTGAGGCGCTGTTCGATAATCTGTTCGAACTGCACTTGGGTACGCTCCTGCACCATTTCCTGGGTGCGTGCGCCGGCAAACAAGGCGTAGAGCACCAACACCGCCACTACGCTCAGGACAATGGCGCCGGCCAGTGCCGCGACAGAAAATTGAATCGACTTGAATTTCATGAAAACTCCGGGCGCAGGGGAGAGGGCCTGTCTTGTGTATCGGCCGAGGGCGAGGTGGGCATGAGGGGGGCGCCCGGCAAAATCGGGGGATGTGTCGCAAACAGAATGCTCGGCGCCGCCGCTGGCGTGTGAGATGTATCGGAAAATCAGCGGTTACACGTCTGGTGTATCTGGCGTCGATACAAATGTGCGCCTACGATACGCGCCATGTTTTAAGGGCGTGTTTTCAGGGAGAGTGTTGATGAAGAAGTCATTGGTGATAAGCGGGTTGGCTGCAGCGCTGCTGCTGGCCGGGTGTCAGTCGGTCAACACCACCAGCGGCGGTGCCGTTGGGGTGGAACGCAAGCAGTACATGTTCAGCATGCTGTCGAGCCAGGAAGTCGACCAGATGTATGCCCAGTCCTACCAGCAGACCTTGGGTGAAGCCAGTGGCAAGGGCCTGGTGGACAAGACCAGCGCCAACGCCAAGCGCGTGCAGGCCATCGCCAACCGCTTGATCGCCCAGGCGCCGACGTTCCGTGCGGATGCGGCACAGTGGAAGTGGGAAGTGAACCTGATCAAGAGCGACGAGATGAACGCCAACTGCGGGCCTGGCGGCAAGATCTTCGTGTACAGCGCGTTGATCGACAACCTCAAGCTCACCGATGACGAACTGGCGGCCGTGATGGGCCATGAAATCGCCCACGCCTTGCGCGAACATGGCCGCGAAGCCATGTCCAAGGCCTACGGGATCGAAATGGCCAAGCAGGGCGCCGGTGCGTTGTTCGGCCTCGGCCAGGACAGCCTGGCGCTGGCCGATACCGTGGCCAACTACGGCATGACCTTGCCCAACAGCCGCAGCAATGAAAACGAAGCCGACCTGATCGGCCTGGAGCTGTCGGCCCGTGCCGGCTACAACCCGAACGCTGCCATTACGCTGTGGAACAAAATGGCCAAGGCCTCGGAAGGTGCGCCGCCGGAGTTCATGAGTACTCACCCGGCCTCCGACAGCCGAATCGCCTCGTTGCAGGCGGCGATTCCGAAGGTGATGCCGTTGTACCAGCAAGCCAAGAAGTCCTGACGTTGTGAAGATCTAAGTGTGGGAGGGGGCTTGCCCCCGATGCGTTGGGTCAGCCCATTAGATGCCTACTGACACTCCGCCATCGGGGGCAAGCCCCCCTCCCACAGGGCCCCTTTAGATCCAGCCGCTGCTTTGCATGGCTTTGTACACGGCCACGATAGCCAGGATGAAAAACGCCGTAGCCGCCAACCGACGAATCAACGTCAACGGCAGTTTCTCCGCCGCAAAATTCCCCGCCAATACCACCGGCACGTTGGCAATCAGCATGCCCAAAGTGGTGCCGATAATCACCAGCCACAACTCCGGGTACTGCGCCGCCAGCATCACCGTGGCGATCTGCGTCTTGTCACCGATTTCCGCCAGGAAGAACGCGATCAGCGTGGTCAGGAACGGCCCGAATTTGCGCGTGGTGCTGGCTTCGTCATCGTCGAGTTTGTCCGGCACCAGGGTCCACAGCGCCGTGGCGCAGAAGCTTGCCGCAAGAATCCAGTGCAACACCGCGTCCGAGAAGAAACTTCCGAACCAGGCTCCCACGGCACCGGCGGCTGCATGGTTGGCCAGGGTCGCGGCAACGATGCCGGCGATGATCGGCCAGGGTTTGCGAAAGCGTGCGGCAAGGATGAGTGCGAGCAGTTGCGTCTTGTCGCCGATTTCGGCCAAGGCAACGATTGCGGTAGGAACGAGCAATGAATCCAGCATCAGGTAGGTTTCCAGGGGCGGGTCGACACGGCTATGACACGTACAGCCTTCCCGCCCCGGGTAAGGTGTGCGTGTCATAGGTCTTGTCAAACCCCGGTCCGTCTGTGCGGACTCCTGGGTCGCATACGCCATGGTCTGCTGACCAAGTATGTTGACGTATGCCGGACGAGCGTGGCGCTCGTGGGAGACTACTCCCCTAGGACGGAGCGGATTCTGCCTAGGCAAAACCCATTCGGCAAGCGTTCTTTTTCAAACGCCCGTCAGCCGCGCTTGGCGCGGTAGATGCGAAAACCGTTGCCTTCAGCCTTTACTGCACACACGCCCAGGTGCTCTTCGATCAGCGGCTGGTACTTCAGGAAACTGTTGGCGACCAGGCGCAGTTCGCCGCCTTTTGCCAGGTGTTTCGCTGCTTTTCGCAGCAGGTTTTCGGTGGCGAAATAATCGGTATGCACCCCGACATGGAACGGCGGGTTGCTCAAAATCGCGTTCAAACCCATCGGCGCCGCGTCGATACCGTCACCGGTCAATACTTCGGCTTCCAGACCGTTGGCAGCCAGGGTCAGGCGGCTGCTCGCAGCGGCAAAGGCGTCCACGTCCAGCATCGTCACGCTGTTATGCGGGTAGCGACGTTTGACCGCAGCCCCCAGTACACCGGCACCGCAGCCAAAATCCAGCAGATGCCCGCTCGGCAGTTTGTCCAGGTGCTCCAGCAACAGCTCGGTGCCGCGATCCAGGCGACCGTGGCTGAATACCCCCGGCAAGCTCACCACCTTCAGCGGGCCTTCGGCCAATGGCACCTCGAAAACCTGCGCCAGGCTTTCCAGTTCGACCGCTTGCGGCGCATTGGCCACGGTGACCTGCCACAGCTGGCAATGCCGTGCGTTGTCGAGCTTGCGCGGCTTGCCAAAGGGGATCATCTGCTTGGCCGCGCTTTCGATACCGGCCTTTTTCTCGCCGACCAGGAACAGCTCGGCGCCGGGCAGGCGTGCAGCCACGGCGTTGAGCAGGTAGTCGGTCAGGTCCTTGGATTTGGGCAGGAAGATCACCGCCGCATCGAACGCCCGCTCGGGCACATTGACACCGAAGTGGCTGCGCTCGGCAAAGCGTGCATCGAGCGCCGCCTGGTCGCCGGCATGCCAGCTCCAGCCGTGGGCGTTGGGCAGGCGACCGAGCAGGTCGTCGGCGGGCAAGCCCACCAACAGCAGGTTGCCTTGAAAAAGTTCGGCCTGGCGAAGCAGTACTTCACTGCGCGGATCCATGGTCTGCTCCTTGAAAAGGGGCGCAGTTTATCAACTGACGACGCGCAGCGGGGCGCCGCTGAAAAAGCCCCGGGCGTTTTCCGCCAGTTGGCCGACGATGCGCTGCCGCGCTTCGCGACTGCCCCAGGCGTTGTGCGGGGTGACGATCAGCCGCGGAATATCGCCGGCCAGCAGTGGGTTGCCATTCACCGGCGGTTCCACGCTCAGCACATCGGTAGCCGCGCCACCCAAGTGGCCGCTACGCAACGCATCGGCCAGGGCCTGTTCGTTGATCAAACCACCGCGCGCGGTGTTGACCACAAACGCGCCGGGCTTGAGCAACGCCAGTTCGCGGGCGCCGATAAAGTCGCGGGTGTGTTCATTGAGCGGGCAGTGCAGGGTGAGTGCGTCGACCTGCGCCAGCAGTTCATCCAATGGCACGCGGTCGGCGCGGGCAGGGCGCCCCGGAATCGCACCGAGCAGCACACGCATGCCAAAGGCTTCGGCCAGGCGCGCCACCGCGCCGCCCAGTTCACCGTGGCCGAGCAGGCCCAGGGTCTTGCCTTCCAGCTCGACAATCGGGTGGTCCAGCAGGCAGAACTGCTTGGCCTGCTGCCACAGGCCGGCGCTGACGTCCCGTTGATAATCCTTCAAGCGCGTCGCCAGGTTGAGCAGCAGCATGATCGTGTGCTGGGCCACCGACGGCGTGCCGTAGCCCTGGCAGTTGCTCACGGTGATGCCGTGGGCGCGGGCGGCGTCGAGGTCGACGTTGTTGGTGCCAGTGGCCGACACCAGGATCAGATTGAGCTCCGGGCAGGCCGCCAGGGTTTCGGTGTTGAGGGCGATTTTGTTACTGATCACCACTTGCGCGCCTTGCACACGTTCAACCACGTTCTGCGCAGTGGTGTCCGTAAACAACTGCAACTCGCTGAAGCTGTTGCGCAATTCGCTGAGGTCAAGGTCCCCCAAGTCCAGGGAAGGATGATCAAGGAAGACGGCGCGGCGATTGTTCGTCATCAACTGTACCTTTTGCGACAGGGTTCGAAGGCGTAATCTGCCGAGCCTATCAGATGAAATAATCCGTTACTTAATGGAGTGAGTATGTACGCCGCCGAGTTCTTGACCGTAGCCCTGATTCACTTGTTGGCGGTGGCCAGCCCCGGCCCGGATTTCGCTGTGGTGGTGCGTGAAAGCGTGACCCATGGCCGCCGCGCTGGCACCTGGACCGCACTGGGCGTGGGCTCGGCGATTTTCCTGCACGTGGGCTACTCGTTGCTCGGCATCGGCTTGATCGTGTCCCAGTCCATCGTGCTGTTCAACGCGCTCAAGTGGGCGGCAGCGGCCTACCTGCTGTACATCGGCTTCAAGGCGCTGCGCGCGCAACCGGCCAAGCCCCCCGTTGAAGGTGAGTTGCATCGCGAAGCAGGCGAACGTACGCCGCGTGGTGCGTTTACCGCCGGTTTTGTGACCAACGGCTTGAACCCCAAGGCCACGTTGTTCTTCCTGTCGTTGTTCACCGTGGTGATCAACCCGCACACGCCGCTGGCAATCCAGGCCGGTTACGGCGTGTACCTGGCGGTGGCGACGGCGCTGTGGTTCTGCCTGGTGGCGATGTTGTTCAGCCAGCAGCGCGTGCGTGCCGGGTTTGCGCGGATGGGCCATTGGTTCGATCGGACCATGGGCGCGGTGTTGATTGCGATTGGGGTAAAGCTGGCCTTCACCAGCATGAAATAAGCTGGATGCTGGCGCAAAGCTAGCATTCGCTGGGGTCTGCAAATCATTCCTTTGGCTGATTTGGCTGAAACATAAGGTCTCTAAAGTGCAGGTCTTCAAGCCAAGACCGTGCAGTCAGAAAAGGGATTCGTATGTTGCAGACCCGTGTTATCCCGCCCGCCGAAGGTGCGTACCAATACCCGCTGTTGATCAAACGCCTGTTGATGTCCGGCACCCGCTATGAAAAGACCCGGGAAATCATCTACCGCGACCAACTGCGCTACACCTACCCGACCCTGATCGAGCGCGTCGCCCGCCTGGCCAATGTGCTGACCGAGGCCGGGGTCAAGGCCGGTGACACGGTGGCCGTGATGGACTGGGACAGCCACCGTTACCTGGAATGCATGTTCGCCATCCCGATGATCGGCGCGGTGATCCACACCATCAACGTGCGTTTGTCGCCGGAACAGATCCTGTACACCATGAACCACGCCGAGGACCGCTTCGTGCTGGTCAACAGTGAGTTCGTGGGGCTCTACCAGGCGATTGCCGGGCACCTCACCACCGTCGACAAGACCTTGCTGCTCACCGATGGCGAGGTCAAGACCGCCGAGCTGCCCAACCTGGTGGGGGAGTACGAAAGCCTGCTGGCCGCCGCCAGCCCGAAGTACGACTTCCAGGATTTCGACGAAAATTCCGTCGCCACCACTTTCTACACCACCGGCACCACCGGCAATCCCAAGGGGGTGTACTTCACCCATCGCCAACTGGTACTGCACACCATGGGCGTGGCGACCATCATGGGCAGCGTCGACAGCGTGCGCCTGCTGGGCACCAACGATGTGTACATGCCGATCACGCCGATGTTCCATGTGCACGCCTGGGGCCTGCCGTATGTGGCGACCATGCTCGGGCTGAAACAGGTCTACCCCGGTCGCTACGACCCGGAATACCTGGTGGAGCTGTGGCGCAAGGAAAAGGTCACCTTCTCCCACTGCGTGCCGACCATCCTGCAGATGGTGCTCAACGCCAAGGCCGCCCAGGGTGTGGATTTTGAAGGGTGGAAAATCGTCATCGGCGGCAGTGCGCTTAACCGTTCGCTGTACGAAGCGTCCAAGGCCCGTGGCATTCAGTTGACTGCGGCGTATGGGATGTCCGAGACCGGGCCGCTGGTGTCCTGCGCCCACCTCAACGAAGAACTGATGGCCGGCACCGAGGATGAGCGCACCACTTACCGCATCAAGGCCGGCGTGCCTGGCCCGTTGGTGGAAGCTGCGATCATCGACGGCGACGGCAACTTCCTGCCCGCCGATGGCGAGTCCCAGGGCGAGCTGGTGTTGCGTGCGCCGTGGCTCAGCGAAGGTTATTTCAACGAGCCACAGAAGGGCGCCGAGCTGTGGGCCGGCGGTTGGATGCACACCGGCGACGTGGCGACCCTGGATGCGTTTGGCGTAATCGACATTCGCGACCGCATCAAGGATGTGATCAAGACCGGCGGCGAATGGATCTCGTCCCTGGCCCTCGAAGACCTGGTCAGCCGTCACCCGGCGGTACGCGAAGTAGCGGTGGTGGGCATTGCCGACCCGCAGTGGGGCGAACGCCCATTTGCCCTGCTGGTAGTGCGTGATGGCCATGTGATAGGCGCTCGCGAGCTCAAGGAACACCTCAAGCCGTTCGTGGAACTGGGCCACTTGAGCAAGTGGGCGATTCCGAGCCAGATTGCGGTTGTTACTGAAATTCCCAAGACGAGCGTAGGAAAACTCGACAAAAAACGTATCCGTATCGACATCATCGAATGGCAGGCCAACAACAGCACGTTCCTGTCTACCCTGTGAGCTGACTCGCCGTGCCCTTGTGGCGCGGCAATGCTCTATCTCGCGCCTTCACTTGTGATTTGCCGATTTTCAGCCATCCTTGCCGCGTCGGCCTTTGTCGACATGGCGAAAGGGTCGTGGCAGACGGGTCGGTGATGCAAATCACACTTTAGAGGGATCAAGCACTACCCCCTGCTGGCTATAGTCCCTTCCAGAGTTTTTCACGGATGTTCCGCTTCGGGCCATGGGGGCTCGGCTGCCGAGCGGCATTGGAATCGTTGTATTCCGGCCGTTACATGCATCAGTAGGAAAAAACTCACTGCCATAACAATAATGCACATGGAGTAGCGTCGATGACCTCAGTAAACCAGTTCTGGCGCCGGGCAAGACTGCCCCTGGCCGTCAGTCTCGCCTCTACGCTCGCCGGGCCCGCATTCGGCGTCAGTTTCAATATCGGTGAAATCGAAGGGAGTTTTGACTCGTCTCTTTCCGTGGGTGCGAGCTGGTCGACGGCCAAGCCCAACCAGGACCTGATCGGGGTCAACAACGGCGGTAAGGGCCTGTCCCAGACTTCCGATGACGGCCACTTGAACTTCAAGCGCGGGGAGACGTTCTCGAAGATCTTCAAGGGCATCCATGACCTGGAACTGAAATACGGCGATACCGGCGTGTTTGTGCGCGGCAAGTACTGGTACGACTTCGAGCTCAAGGACGAAAGCCGCCCATTCAAGGACATCAGCGACAACAACCGCAAGGAAGGCGCCAAGTCTTCTGGCGGGCAGATCCTTGATGCCTTCATCTACCACAACTACAACATTGCCGATTTGCCGGGCAACGTGCGCTTCGGCAAGCAGGTGGTGAGCTGGGGTGAAAGTACCTTCATCGGCGGCGGCATCAACTCCATCAACCCGATCGACGTGTCGGCATTCCGGCGTCCGGGCGCCGAAATCAAGGAAGGCTTGATTCCGGTCAACATGTTCTATGTGTCGCAAACCCTGACCGATAACCTGTCGGCCGAGGCGTTTTACCAGTTGGAGTGGGACCAGACCGTTACCGATAACTGCGGCACATTCTTCTCTCAGCCTGATGTTATTTCCGACGGCTGCAGTGACAATTTGCGCGTGTTGAACAGTCGTCGCTTCCTGCCTGCCGCAGTATTGCCAGGGCTTGCCGCCAATGGCGTCGACGTCAATAACGAAGGTGTATTGGTGCGTCGTGGCCCAGATCGTGATGCGCGCGACAGTGGTCAGTTCGGTGTCGCATTCCATTACAACTTCGAGCCGCTGGATACAGAATTCGGCGCTTACTTCATGAACTACCACAGTCGTGCGCCGATCTTCAGTGCTCAGGGCGCACCGCAATCGAAATACACAGGTGCAACGCCTGGTGTGCCAGCCCAACTGCGTCCATTGGTGGTCGCGGGTAACTCCAACTACTACGTTGAATACCCCGAGGACATTCGTCTCTATGGCTTGAGTTTCTCCACCACCCTCCCCACAGGGACCGCATGGAGCGGCGAGTTGAGCTATCGTCCTAACGCGCCGGTACAACTGAGCACGACAGACATTCTTTTTGCCGGTGTCACGCCACTTCCCCCCTTCAACAACGCGTCTGTGTTGAAGGGGACGCCAGGCCAGGACCTGCACGGCTACCGTCGCAAGGAAGTCACCCAGTTCCAGACCACCTTCACGCACTTCTTCGATCAGGTCATGGGCGCCAGCCGCTTGACCACTGTCGGTGAAATCGGCGTGACTCACGTCGGTGGCCTGGAAAGCAAGTCCGAGGCACGTTATGGCCGTGACCCGGTCTTTGGCCCGGGTTCGTTGCCAGGTGGTTTCTGCAACACGCTCAACAACTCCACGGCGCAAGGGGGTGGTTTGCCTAACGCCGCGAGCCTGAACACCAACTGCAACAACGACGGTTACACCACCGCCACATCCTGGGGCTACCGCGCCCGCGCCATCTGGGAATACCCGGACGTGTTCGCCGGCGTCAACCTCAAGCCAAACGTGGCGTGGTCCCACGACGTCAAAGGTTACTCGCCAGGCCCTGGCGGTAACTTCGAAGAAGGTCGCAAGGCAGTCAGCCTGGGCCTGGATGCCGAATATCAGAACACCTACACCGCCAGCCTGGCCTACACCAACTTCTTTGGTGGCAAGTTCAGCACGGTGGATGACCGCGACTTTGTCGCTTTGAGCTTCGGCGCCAACTTCTAAGCACACTGCATTTCAGGAAGAACCAGAACATGAAAATAACCAAAAGTCTGTTGCACGTGGGTGTGCTTGGGCTGTCGATCCTGGCGAGTAACGTCATGGCGGCAGTCTCGGCGGATGAAGCCGCCAAGCTGGGCACGAGCCTGACCCCGATGGGCGCCGAAATGGCCGGTAACGCTGCCGGCACCATTCCAAAATGGTCGCCACTGCCCACCAACGCCGGCGCCGTCGACGCTCGTGGATTCCTGGCCAACCCGTACGCCAGTGAGCAACCGCAATTCACCATCACCGCAGCGAACGTCGAGCAGTACAAGGACAAGCTGGCACCGGGGCAGTACGCAATGTTCAAGCGCTACCCTGACACCTTCAAGATGCCGGTCTACCCGACCCATCGCGGCGCCACGGTGCCGGCGGATGTGTTTGCGGCCATCAAGAAGAACGCCTCTAACACCAACCTGGTGTCCGGCGGCAACGGTCTGGAGAACTTCGAGACCGCTATCCCGTTCCCGATCCCGAAAAGCGGCGTTGAAGTCATCTGGAACCACATCACCCGCTATCGCGGCGGCAGCGTGACTCGCCTGGTGACCCAGGCCACGCCGCAAACCAACGGTTCCTACAGCCTGGTGTACTTCCGCGATCAGTTCGTGTTCCGCGACAAGATGAAGGATTACGACCCGAAAAACCCGGGCAACGTGCTGTTCTACTTCAAGCAGCAAGTGACCGCGCCGGCGCGTCTGGCCGGTGGTGTGCTGCTGGTGCACGAAACCCTGGACCAGGTGAAGGAACCGCGTTCGGCGTGGGTCTACAACGCCGGCCAGCGCCGTGTGCGCCGGGCCCCGCAAGTGTCTTATGACGGGCCGGGTACCGCAGCCGATGGCTTGCGTACATCCGACAACCTCGACATGTACAACGGCGCACCGGATCGCTACGACTGGAAGTTGGAAGGCAAGAAGGAAATCTACATCGCCTCCAACAGCTACAAGCTCGACGATCCGAAGCTCAAGTACGCCGACATCATCAAGGCCGGCCACATCAACCAGGACCTGGCTCGCTACGAGCTGCGCCGTGTCTGGCATGTGGTCGCGACCTTGAAGGAAGGCCAGCGCCACATCTACGCCAAGCGTGACTTCTTCATCGATGAAGACACCTGGCAAGCGGCAGTGATCGACCACTACGACGGTCGTGGCCAACTGTGGCGCGTAGCGGAGGCCCATGCCGAGAACTACTACGACAAGCAAGTGCCGTGGTACGCCCTGGAGACCCTCTACGACCTGCAGTCCGGCCGCTACCTGGCGCTGGGCATGAAGAACGAAGAGAAGCAGGCGTATGACTTCGGCTTCACCGCTACCACCAGCGACTTCACCCCGGCAGCCCTGCGCCAGGATGGTGTTCGCTAAGCTGCACGCGTAACTCAATGCGGGAGGGGGCAGGCCCCCTCTCACATTTTTTGTCGCAGTTCTTTTTCAGTCATTTGTAGCAAAGATCTACAAACCTGCCGCTTTTACCGCTAGTCTGCGGACATCTGCAATGCCGACCACAGCCTTCTACAAGAGCCCGGCGATGACTGATCTGTCCCGAATCCAAGGGCCTGCCAGTGCGGTAATCCCGACCCTGGAAGGTCGCTTCTACAGACCCCCCCTGCCTGACGGCTACGTGCTGCGAGCGCGCCTGTGCGAACGCCTGAGCGCCGGGCTGGACGGGCGCCTGTTGCTGGTCAGCGCGCCGGCCGGGTTCGGCAAGAGTTCGTTGGCGGTGGAGTTCTGTCAGAGTCTGCCGAGCCATTGGCACAGCCTGTGGCTGGGCCTGAGTCCACGGGACAACGACCCAGGGCGTTTCCTCGAGCGCCTGCTCGACGGTCTGCAGCAATTTTTCCCCCAACTCGGCGCCCAGTCCCTGGGCCTGCTGAAAATGCGCCAGCGTCACCAGCCCTTTGCGTTTGAGGAATGGCTGGATGGCCTGCTCGACGAGCTGGCCGTGCACCTGTCCACCCGTGCGCCGCTGTTGCTGGTACTGGATGACTATCACCTGGCCCAGGGGCCGGTGCTTGACCGCTGCCTGCAGTTTTTCCTTAATCATCTGCCCGATGGCCTGGTGGTGCTGGTCACCAGTCGTCAGCGCCCGGACTGGCATCTGGCGCGCCTGCGCCTGTCGCGCCACCTGCTGGAGTTGAATGAACAGGACCTGCGCCTGACGCACGACGAATCACTGGCCCTGCTGGATCGCCACAGCAGTTCCCTGCGCGGTGAAGCGCTCGACAATCTGATCCGCCGCAGCGAAGGCTGGGTCGCCGGCCTGCGCTTCTGGTTGCTGGCCGCCTCCGAGGCCGGCAGCGATGGCGGCTTGCCGCAGAATCTGCACGGCGGGGAAGGGCTGATCCGCGATTATCTGCTTGAAGAAGTGATCGACTGTCTGCCGGCCGAAGTACAGGCGTTTTTGTACGATACAGCCCCGCAGGATCGTTTTTGCAGCGAACTCTGTGATGCCTTGCGTGAAGCTCACGACAGCGCCGAAATCCTGCGCTACCTGCAAGCCCATCAAGTCTTTCTGGTGCCTCTGGACGAACAGGGGCACTGGTACCGTTATCACCACCTGTTTTCTGACCTGCTGCGCACCCGACGCGCCAGTAGCCATGTACTGCCGGCCGCCAGCCTGCACCTGCGTGCGTGCCGCTGGTTCAATGCCCAGGGCTTGATCGATGAAGCGGTGGAGCAGGCGTTGCGTGCCGGGCACCTGGATGTGGCGGCCAACCTGGTGCAGAACCTGTCCGAAGAACAACTGCTGGCCGAGCAGAATGTGGGCATGTTGCTGCGCTGGAAGATGGACTTGCCCGATAGCCTGCTGATCAGCACGCCGCGCTTGATCGTGCTGTACAGCTGGGCGTTGGGCCTGGCTTGCCAATTGGACGCGGCGGAAGAGTTATCAAGCTACCTCAGCCGCTTCCTGCCGGCACCGTCGGCCACCGCGCAAAAATCGATGTTGGCGCAGTGGCTGGCACTGAGTGGGATCATCGCCCGAGGCAGGGGGGATCGTGAGTTGACCCAACGCTATTGCAGCGAAGCGTTGGAAAGCCTGCCGCAACGGCGTTACGGCCAGCGCTTGATGTGCCTGTCGACGCTCTCCAACCTGGCCATCGTCGATGCCGACCTTTGGCGCGCCCGTGGTTTGAATCGTGAATCCCTTGAGCTGGCGCAGCGGGTAGGCAACCCGTTATTCGAGGCCCTGGCCCATTACGACCGTGCGCGGGTGTTGCAGGCACGCGGCGAAATCCTGCGTTCCCTGGATGAGGTGCGCCAGGGCTTGCAGCGCCTGCATGGCCTGGCGCCGCAACGCTTGTACGCAGTACGTGCGCGGTTATCGCTCTACGAAGGTTTCTTGCTGCTGGTGCGCCTCCAGCCTGAAGCCGGCCTCGCTCGCTTGCGCGCCGGCCTCGCCGAAGCCCGTGCTTGCCGCGATATCAGCGTGTTGATCGGTCATTGCGTGATAGCCAGTTTCGAAGGGCGCCGGGGTGACTTCGCCAAGGCCTTCGCCGAACTTGCCGAGGCGGAGCGCCTGATGCATATCTGGGACGTGCCGCCGATCTACTACCTGGCGATGATCACCCTGATCAAATGCGAGCTGTGGCTGGCCCAGGGCCGCACCGACCTGGCCGACGCCTGGCTGACCCGCCTGGGGCAGACCTACAACGGCGAACACGCTGCGGCCGCACCGGAGTTCCACCCGCACCTGCCACAGCATATCGGGCTGCAACAGGCTGCGCTGGATGCCACGCGCCACCAACCGGCTGCAGCGCTGCAACGGCTTGATGAACTGGCGCAGCAGGCGCATCTCAGTGGGCGACAGATGATCGCCCTCATGGCGCTGACCCAGCAGGCGCAGTTGCTGCTGGAGAGCGGCCAGGAGGCCAAGGCGTGTCCGGTGCTGGCCCAGGCGCTGGAGGCGGGGGTCGGTGGCGCGTTGCAACCTTTCCAGCGTCTGCTGGAAAACCACCCGGACTGGATGCGCGAGCAACTCGCCAAAGACCCCCATGGCCTCTTGAACGAGAGCCTGCTGGCGCTGTTGCCCGCCGCCTTGGTGGTGGAGGCGGTGTCGACTCAAGAAACCTTGAGCGCACGGGAGCTGGCCGTGCTGCAACTGATCGCTCAGGGCTGTTCCAACCAGGAGATCAGCAATCGGTTGTTCATCTCCCTGCATACGGTGAAGACCCATGCCAGCCACATCAACAGCAAGCTGGGCGTCGAGCGGCGCACGCAGGCGGTGGCGCGGGCGCAGGAGCTGAGGTTGATTGGCTAGGCCTGGGCTTTTGCGAAAGCCGCGGCCATGGAGTCTTGTTCTCGCTGCGAAAGACCAACCGCTTGAGCCACAGTCCTCCAATGGCTGACTGAGTTGATGCAGTCAGCGATGATTTCATCCGCCTTCCCAAGGTTCACACGGAAGAAACCGGCGACTTCTCTCGCCAGTTCCAGATCCAGCGCATTGTCGTATTCGGTGATATTGAGTTTCAGGCCGTCTCCCAGTGGCGTGGGATTCAAGTCATACGCATCCGAAAGGCGCCATCCGTTGCCTGGCTCCAGGATAAAGCCATGATTGCGCAAGTGGTCGTCGGTGTTTGAAACCAGAATATTGAAAACGATGCGCGTCCACAGCTCTTGCAGATCCTGGTCGGTATTCGAGCCGCTGCGCATCAGCACTTCAGCTAGCTCCAGGTAACTTGCGCCTGAGCTGGCGTCGTCACCATCGACTCGGCCTGTGAGCGTCATGGCGGATGCAAAGTGCAGGCGGCCCCCAGCAGTCGTCCGGTCGAAACGTTTGACCATGAAGCAATGAAAGTCGCTGGCATAGCGCTTGCCGATCGCCGAGGCGACGTTCAGGCCGCAGCCCTTGGCCAGGGCGTTGACGACCAGCTCCCAGCCGCCCACATCGTAGGTGTCGCGGGTCGAGGGAAACTTGGCGATCCATAGATGGTTATCGTGGTCGGCGACGCTGGCTTTCGGACGTGCGCCGCCCAGGGAACCGCCGGGTGCAATCAACATGCGTAGCCATTGCCGGCCTTCTGGGGCCTGATTATCCGAGTCGTTTTCCAGCTCGCGACTGGCTCTTTCCAGCGCATGCAGCTCGACAAAAGGCGGCGCGGCAATGGCGTCCTGATCATCGAGAAAACTGCCGGTATCGTTCAGCCGGTAGCGTAGGGCGCCGGCGCGGAAGAGGTCGTGTACGCCAAGCAGATAGTCCGACTCGCCGAGCCGAGTATTCGCCTCGTATAGCCCTTCGCGGATGTCGCGTTCCAGGCGTCGTTTCATCAACAATCGCCCCCAGCGATCCGGGCAGGAGTCGCTGAAGACACCAAACATGTTTCGCCCCTCAACGGGGAACTGAGCGCCTGCATAGGGGCCGATGCCTGGATCGATCCGAACGGCGCTCAGCACCCGGTCTTGCAATGCCAGAGGGTCGCTTTCGTACTCGAACTTTTCGGTCATCCGGGTTTTTCTTGCGTGCAGCCAACCAAGACGCCGGGGGCCGTCGATACCTTCCCAGTCGGCATAAACCCCAATCATGGTCATTACGTGTCTGTCCTTTGCCGTGGTGGGATCAGTGCGGCCAGTGCATCGCTGCTGATCGTGCCCTTGTCGGGAGGGGGCATAGGCTTTGAAGGTAGTGGCTTATTGCGAACGATGGCGTTGTTTCTTGTAACTTTCTCTGACGCCATCGGCTTATTCGGGCGCGGGGTTGATGCCTTGCCTGTCAGCAGTGTTGCATCCTGCAGATGTCGGCCCAGCTCATCGTCCGCTGCCACGGTGTTCAGGTCTTTTTCGAGGCCCAGCACCTGCAATATCGCCAGGTAAGCGCCCATGGTACTCCCCGAAGAACCACGCTCCAGCGCGCGAAGTGTCATCTGGGACATGCCGGCGCGCTCAGCTGCTTGCTTGGCGGTGATTTTTCGGCGCAGGCGCGCAAGCTTGATCCGCTCGCCGAGGTCCGAAAGCAGACGCTCTGTAGGGGGCAGCAAGGGGGCGATCTTTTTAGCCATGCTGTTATTCCTGCACTTTTTGGCACTAAGTGAAAGAATAATAGCATTTATGTTGTTTTCTAAAGTGCAATTATTCTGGCGATAATGCGCGCGAAGTTATAGTTTAATTGCATTGACCAAGATTCAGAGGATCACCCATGACGCTCACGGCTTCCATGCTGATTCGCGAAACCTTCCCCGTAGGCCCCTTGCAGTGCAACTGCACCATCATCGGCGATCCCATCAGCAAAAAGGCCATCGTGGTCGACCCGGGTGGCAACCATGAGCTCATCTTGGCGCGGCTCGATGCTCTGGGCCTGAAGGTGGTCAGTATTATCCATACCCATGCCCATCTCGATCATTTCCTGGCGTCCGGCCAGTTGAAGGAAAAGACCGGCGCCACCTTGCACTTGCACAAAGAAGATCAATTCCTTTGGGACAACCTGGAAATGCAATGCCAGATGTTTCGCGTGCCCTATACCCCGGTGCCTTCGCCAGATCGCTGGCTGGAGCATAATGAAGAGTTGGCCTGCGGCTGTGGTGTGGCGTTGCACACGCCGGGACATACGCCGGGGTCGATGAGTTTCTGGTTTGCCTAATGTAGTCAAGCGTTTTTAACGAAAAGTGAGCAGAGCGGATTGGATCCCTCCCATGCTAGCTCTAGACGCTTGAGGAGACGTGAAGGCTCAAGAGTCATATGGGGCGGCACTAACATTTGGATCTGCATCAATCTCAGTGCGGATGCGCTTAAAAAGTGAATCAAAGTCAGTTCCGGGTTCGGCTATCAAGAATGTCTGGACGATTAAGCTCAATGGGTGCATTCCCATTCTTCTCGCAAGATCTGAAGCTTTTTCAAGGGTGACGTTTCGCAGACCTCTTTCCAAAGTACTTAAGTACGTCCTACTGCTGATGATCCCGAAGTCCTCTTGAGTCAATGCTCTCTGAAGCCTGGTCTTGCGCAAAGCTATGGCGAAGGCGTTCTTCAGTTCCATTTTGAATGACCTTTCAAAAGGAACGATGAAGCCTTTTTGAATACTATAGGGCTACAATCTATAGTGTTCATTTAGGGTCGAAATCTATGTTCCAGCATTCATTCGCTACAAACTGTTTGGCTGCCGAGAGTGATAGTCGTCTCCCATCGACGATGCTCATCGTTGCCGTCTTGAATCTCAATGAGCCCGACCAAACCGTGGAGATGGTTAAGTGTTCTTCCGGACAAGCTCTTGCCGACCTATTCAACGAGTTGGATCGACCCTACGCTGAGCAGGCGATCGTCGGTGTGCAGCTTGCGATTCCGCCGCAGCTGAATGGTTCAAAACGCTGGACTGTGGAAGCAGTTTTAGACTTTGCAAGAGCAAGGTCGAGGAGTCACGGTGATGAGGCCTTGGATATCTACGCCTATCGTCTCGCTTCAGATGCTCTGTTCACCGACAACGCGTTGGTTGAGCTGACAGACGTCCTCGAGTGGCGAACCCTGTATGGAGCGTCCAATGGTGAGGGGGCGTGTGATTCTCAGTTAATGGCTCACCAAGCATGGCTTTCCATTGTAATTACTACAATGGTAAATGCGGTGAATCTACCCGATGAAGAAAACGACGTTTCCTGAGATGCTTATCTTGCGATGTAAATACCGTGCTTTATCCTAATACCTCGATAGACCTAGGCAAAATAAGCGCGAATGGTTAGGCAATCGTAATGGTGAGGCTGTGTCATGCGAAAACAAAAAAATAAGCGAAAAAAAAGCAAGTTCATTAAACCGCTGATGGCTGGAAAATATGCTCAAGAAGCGCGTCTTGTATTCGGAGAGCGATCGGGGCGCGCGAGCCGATTCCTCAATGCGGTATCGAGTACCAACCAGGATTTGGAACCGATCGGTAGCTTAGCAGGAAAGCCGCCGCGTATTGGATGATGACAGGCGCGAGAATGTTTATTTAGATAAGCTTACCAACGGCCATTGCGCGAAGGTCCTCGCAGGATTAGCTTGGACTTTATATATTCAGCCCTAACCCTGATAACACAAAGTGGTGGCTATGGCGCTTCCAACTGAAGAAATTATTGTCGAGCGTTATAAGCGCTTAAGTGGCCTTTCTATCAATATTCATACGAGCAAAGGTGGAGTGAGCGAAAGACGGGTCGTGCAACTGCATGGCCTCTCTAGCGAGAAAGCTACAGCATTCCTTGTTGGGATTGATCTGATGGCCCAAGCCTTCAATGCTCAACTGAAGCCCTTGCCCGAGACAAAATCTCAGGGCTGGTAAGCATGCTGATACCTCAGAAACCTGTCCGGCCCTCCCTACTGCGTGAAGCGAAGATGCTCGCCATGGGTAAAACTCGGATCTTGAACTCTGGTGATTGGCTGACTGCGCAAGAGGTTGCGGAGCTTGCCCAGATCAAGACAGTCAATGCTAGTTCGCAACCCAACAAATGGAAGCGTGCTGGGAGGATTTTTGCCTTGCGCCATGAGGGCATCGATTACTTCCCCGCCTACGGACTGGATCCATTGACTGGCTACAGGCCGCTGGCTGACCTGGCTGAGGTCGTAGCTATTTTAGAGAGCAAGAAGGATGGCTGGGGAATGGCCTTCTGGTTTGGCTCCTCGAACTCAATGCTAGCCGGCAAGCCCCCCAAGGAAGTTCTCAAAGACTTTCCTGAATCTGTGGTGGATGCTGCAAAAGACGAGGTTTGCAGGATTTTTCATGGCTGAACGCCAACTGAATTCGATTTCAGGCCGTATTATTGTAAACGTCCGCCCAACATATCTTGCTCAACTTCATCGTCTTTCTGGGGGATGGGAAATCCACCTCGTTGATACCCAGTCCCGCACGGATACAGGGTATGCGACTGGCCTTACGTCACTCAACTCCCATGTGAGCCAGCCATCTTCAAAATAGCTTGAACAGGCCTTGCCGGTACGCGACCCTTCAGGCACAAGTTGCTTCTGAACGATCCCCCAGGCATGAAGTACGTCAATGATTGGCGCTGTTTTTTCACGCCGTATTCGCTGCTGGTCACCTGGTGCCAGTTCGCGAACTTCTAGCTCCTCCTCTTACAAAACGGCGATCTAGTGCAGCGCTTTTTCGGCGATCTGGCTTTGTGGGTCGCGGGCAAGTCTCTAGAGCCTCAGAAGGCTGATCTAAATCCAGCGTCTCGCACGCACTTCACAACATTCTTCCGTCAGAGTCGATAACTCGTTAACCCAGAGCACTAGCCAATGGTCAGTGGCGGCAACGACCAATCAGCGGCGCCGCCGCCCTCCACTCAAACCGACAAACCCAGCGCTGCAAGATGTTGTCTCATGTACTTGTAGATCAGCATGCGACTGAACGCGACGTATGGTTCCTTAGGCATCAAGAACGCTTCGAGGTCTTCCAAATCGGCGCCAGGATCACGGCCTTCCTTCAAGGCGCTTATCGTGTGACGAATTGCAGCACGAACCATCCGACCATGGCGTGCGCGCATTTGAAGCAGCTCTGCGCGAGCCAGTCCTAGGTAGTAGATGCTGGCTTCACCTTTAGCGCTCGGCACACCATCAATCAATCGAGCCTGTACGCGCCCGTCCTCCAGAAATACAAGATGTTCAGCGGGATCATCAATGCAGGGATTGAGTAGTAGTGGTTCCTCCTGGCGAACCCGCCACGTCCCAATCGCGCGCTTAGTCTCATCAGCAAGAGGAAAAAAATTGGCCTTCCCGATCACTCGGGCATTGCCATCAAAATCATCCTGTGTTCTAGGTCGATTGCAGTCTGAACATGCCAGTAGCAGATTTGGCCATTTCGCTCCCAACCAGAAATACCCAGGTATGACGTGTGCTGCAACTGCCGTCGTTTTGGGATACACAACTACCTTCCCTTTTGGCCTGTAATGCTCTACGTCACCGGACTGCGTTCCTGCTAACAGTGACTCACAAAACATGCATTTGCGACCAAAGAGCTCAGTCAGCTTTTTCCTGACTGGCTCGGATGAATATTCTTTGAAAACACGTTTCTTAGGTTCGAGCGTCAAATGTTTCCTCAGCTCATCACGACCTTTTAGTATCAGGTCAGGTGGCGTGCTATCTCTCGGGCGATCGACTTTAATCATTGCTTGCCCCTGGCTGGCCAGCCAGTGGCGTTACTTGTTGCATGAGAAATTTGAGCTTCGACACCGTCGAATCGGTGAACTGTTGGACATTTACCGCAGCGTCTACAGGTATGTCCAGAGCTCCTGTTGTGTCGAGCATCTGCAAGGCCATCCTTTCGCGACGGCTGCCACCTAGGTAACGTGTGTCAGTCAGCTCAGCAACCAGATCTGCGAGCAATTGTTCTTCCTCGTCCGACCTGTCAGGTTTGCTTAAAAGCTCTTCGTAAGCCTCGATCTTGGTGTCGAGTTCGGGATCGACTGTACTCCGTAGACCGAAGTGTTCAGAGGTGAGAAGTTGATCAACTCTGAAATTGGCGACGCTGGGCAGATTTTCCAGCGCGTAGATGTGATTGAGTCTGTCTCGGCGAAGCACCGCAACCTCCCCTTCCTTTAAACCACGAAGGCAGAGGGGGTCGTGAGTGCTGTAGATGATCTGAGCTCCAGGGAAGGCTTCTCTTAACGCTGGCAAGCATTGGAGGCGCCAAGCGGGATGGAAATGGTTACCGAGTTCATCGATCAGCACTATGCCCTCCGATGAATCAAGCGCCGCTTCTGACTGCGAGAGCACCTGCATAATATCTACTGCCATGCCGATCATGCACTGGTATCCGTCGCTGAGCTCACGAAGCTGACGCCCTTCGACTCCACTTACGTTGAGACTGATAGACGCATCTGCGGAGACGATGACTTGCACCTGATGATCTTTGGGCATCAGCTTGCGCAGTACGTCGTTGACCTCGTCCAGACGATCGCGACCTAAATGCTTTAGCCACTCGGTAGGATCGTTGATTGGTAAGAAGGGGTCGAACAAGTTGTCGATCTTCGCGTGATCCTTTCCGGGCTTTGATTTATGGCGCGCAGTCGCCAAGAGCCGAGTGGCGCCATACGCCACGACGAGTGAACGAGAGTGCTCGTTGCTGAATTCAATCTTTTTGTTGCGTCTAAAACTCATTGAGACCTGATCTCCACCTACCAAGGTGACGACTACCGAACCTTCGTGCGCTCCAGTCGCCAGCAATCTATTGCTCGTGCGGCGGAGCGCTTTCGAGTAAGCCTCACCCGATAGCGTAAGAGCTAACGCTTTGAGCACCGTGCTTTTGCCTACGCCGTTCTCACCCAGTAAGGCGTAACAAGGGGCATTCGACCCATCTGGGGCTTCCAAATTAAGATCGAGATGATGGATAGGCCCGTAATTTTTGATCTCCAACCGAGTCACGTATTGCGCTTTCGCAAGATAAGACCCCATGCCTTTCTTGGATTCAGTGTCGATTATCTCTACAGGCGACTCTTCCTTGTGGCGATCGAAATACTGTTGGGACCTTGGAACCTCATCGGGGAAGCCATAGGGACGGGCTTGATTTCTCCCCGCCTCTCCAAGCTGGCGCCATACCGCCCTGTGTGCTGGATGCTCGTCGAATGAATGTATCCTGCCCGTGCTCTGCAGTAGCTGTACCTGCTCGAATCGAGTCTGGATCAATTGCCGCCGGTTTAGATCAAGGAGCTTGATGGTGATGTCACCACGAACGCTAAGTGCAGACACCTGACCCGTTTCATCGAATGCTAGATGCTCGTCTGGATTGTCTCGACAAGGATCCAATAGCCCGGGTTCCTCGAACTCAACTGTTTCCAAATAGGGGCGCTCGGGCAGCGGCAAGCCCATCTGGGGAAACCGATTTCCCTTATACCGATCGCAGACCGGGCATGCCCAATAAAGGTTTCGCCAATCCGAATGAAGGTGCAGATACGGATTCTCTCCGCGTACGCCTCTTCGAGGCCGGTGACGCTCTATCACGCCACTTCCAGGATGAGCATAGCTCTCACAATAACAGCAGATCGGCCCAAAAACCTGAACTAAGTCCTCCACCAATCGGCGTCTGAACTTTCTCGTAACATCGTCCGAACGGCTGCTGTCATACCCTTCGAGTTCCCAACGCTTCCCCAGTTCATGCGGGCCATTGGCAAGATATGGAAAAAGATAGTCAGGGCATTCAGGGCGAAAAATAGGGGTCACGATGGCATCCTTGACAGTCGTTCCCCGCTTCAGGTTGTCGGGGAGGCGGCGAAATAATACGCCGCACCGGCCGAGTCATGCCACAGAGCCGGTAAATGTAGTGGTCAACTAGTTTCTGACACTACGTAAGTTTTTCCTCGGCCCTAGCTTGGGCCAGCCCACTCGCGCCTTCAGCTTCGCCGCCAATAGGTGAAACCTCCCGCCTTTTTTCAACCATCGATGCGATATTCCAATTGAGCAATGACCAATGATCCCTCCTTCCACTGGCCTTATACGCTCCCAATCAGACTCAAGACACCGTCTCTACCGAACTCCAGCATTAAGGGCGATCGCGTCCGCTTAAAAATACGCGGACACCATCGCCTTTAATGCTGGGATTTTTGACGTTGTGTTCGCCGGCCCCTTACGGCAAGTCGAAGAGCTTGCGGCGTGCATGTGTTGTCCGGACGGTTACTGATCGGCTGCAGGAATGGGGATGGCCAAAATGGAAGGTGTCTTTTCGGCTGCACACTGCTGGCTCTTTGATACGTCGCGGGCTAGCATGATTTGCAAACTACATGCTCTAGATTGTGGCTGTCTCAAATAACCAGATTCAATCGTCGACAGCCCTATAACAACGGTAGCAGGAAGCTTTCCGACACCTATGAAAATTGATTACGTTGAACTGAAGCGGTACCGAAACTTTGCTGACGCTCACATCAACCTGGCTAAAAATAGCTTGGTGATTGGAAGCAACGACGTCGGCAAAACGAACATGATCCATGCGTTGCGGCTTCTGCTGGATAAGAGTTTGTCGGACGCCGATATCGAACCCTCGACGCATGACTTCCACTGCGCTCAAGACGGTACTCAGGCTGACTCGTTTTCTATCCGAATTGCCTTCTCCGAGGTGACTCAGGATGCCGTGCTCTCTCAGCTCAAAGGCCTTGTCAGTGCCAATGGGTGTTTTTTCCTTGAGTTTCGGGGCTACAGCCCGGACTACCGCTATGAGATCGCTGCCGGCCATGATCCCGATGCACTAGAGATTATTACCAGTCGGTTCTATCTGAAGTACTTGCATCTGAAGTACATCCATTCTCAGCGTGACCTTGTGCGATACATCCGCTCGGAGAAACGGCATTTGCTGCGCCTCGCTCAGGCCGCCCGCGGCCAGCCAGAGACAGAGGCCGATACTAAAAAATTGCAGGCGCTCAATGACTTACTGAAGTCTGTAAACGATGGGGTCAGAAGCCTGCACTACGTAGCTGAAGCGACTAAAGATCTAAACGATGAATTGAAGGCGCTCTCCCACCATCATGCTGGGTACAACGTGTCTCTAGATACCGGGGCGATCGGTATCGAACAATTCATCGAACAGTTGGAGTTGGGGGCAAGCACCAACGGTTCGCGGGTGATGCTAGGTGGCGACGGTCGTAACAACCAGATTTTGCTCGCCTTGTGGAAAGCCAAAAGCGTGCTTGAGCACGATCAGAATAGCGAGGTAGTGATCTATTGCGTTGAAGAGCCTGAAGCGCATCTGCACCCTCATCAGCAGCGCAAGCTGGCGAGCTATCTTATCAGTGCGCTTCCCGGCCAGACTATTGTCACCTCGCACTCTCCACAGATCGCCGCCAGCTATCGCCCCGATTCTATCGTCAGGCTGCTACGAGAAAACGGTGCGTCCCGTGCTGCCAGTCAGGGTTGCTCTGCCTGCATTGACAATGCATGGACAGGACTTGGTTACCGAATCAGTATCCTTCCTGCGGAAGCGTTTTTTGCCTCGGCGGTAATGCTGGTCGAGGGGCCGTCCGAAATGCTGTTTTATTCCGCACTGGCACGAGCTCATCAAATCGATCTTGATCACCGCAACGTATCGCTTTTGTCCGTCGATGGCGTTGCATTTCAAGTTTATAAACGCGTGTTGGACGCTCTGGAAATCCCATGGGCCATGCGGACCGACAATGACATCTCCAATATCTCGCTAGGTCCTCAGGGAGCGCAGGTGGTACATCGCCATGTGGCGGGTATCAACCGTGCCCTTTCTTTAGCAGGATTGCCTCCCCAGCTACACCGGCCAGTGCCATATGATCACGCGGTCTGCTTAGCCGATGGCAATTGGCAAATGGTGAGTGCCGCTGTCGCCCCCTTTGGTATCTTTCTCTCGCAAATCGATCTAGAGAACGACATCGCCATTGAGCTACCGGCTTTACTGGCAGGCTTTAAAGGCTATGCACTGCCTCAAGCTATTACATACCTTCAAGGCAAGAAGGCTATCCGTATGCAGGAATTCGTTGAGTACTGCGGGTCTCGACTTATCGCACCATTGCAAGGGCATTTGTTGAAGCCACTGATGTATTGCATAAACGCTGCAGAGCAGGCCTTGTGATGACCATCTTCAAGCCTAGCCCGGAACAAGAGCAAGCCATTGAGTTTGTGGGCGACATGGTTGTTGTGGCACGTCCCGGTAGTGGTAAAACCAGCGTCCTTTCCCGCAAGGTTCGCAACCTTGTATCAGAGCTGCGTCCCTATCAAGGCATCATCGCCATCTCGTTCACGAACAAAGCAAGCGATGAGCTGGAGCGCAGGTGCAAAGCCAACGCTTTTGACGTGAAGAGCTCGTTTTTCGGCACGATCGATGACTTCTGCCTGCGCGAGATCCTCTTTCCGTTCGCGCGGCAGTTGATGCCTGTCGCCACTAATTTAAAGACGGCAAAGCTCCGGGAACTGCCTGAGTCGGCGACGCGAATGTTGCCGGCAATTCCGATTCAGGATGCGACTTTTGCCAACACAGCCGATTTCCTGCCTTTTCTGCATGAGGCATTGGTGCAGGGGTTCGTCCCGCTGGAAGCTGTGAGCATGCTTGCTCGCTACATAGTCGAACAGTCTCCGGCTTGTCAGAAATATCTCACTGCACGGTATCGCGCGGTTTACATTGACGAATATCAGGACAGCGGACATTTCCAGCATCATTTGTTTTTGAAGCTCAAGGCTCTGGGGCTAATGGCTGTTGCAGTGGGGGATAGCGATCAGTCGATTTATGGGTTCGCGCACAAGGACCCTAGGTACCTGCATGAGCTAACGGCGCAGGGCAGCGGCTTTGCGCGCTTTGCCATCACCACAAACTTTCGCAGCCACCCGTCCATCAACGATTTTGCACTTCGATTGCTTGATCCGAACCATCCCATCGCTCCGACGAACGATATGCGGGTGCTCATCAAAACAGTCGAAGGTAACCAGCGAGCGGTTGGGGCTTGGTTGAAAACCGCTATTCCCCACCTCATGCAGTACTATCAAGTAGCTTCGGCCGACAAGGTCGCAATTTTGTGTCGGCATCAGCACTCTGCACGTTTGATTGCTGAGACCCTGGAACTTACCCACCGCGTCGTTGAGGAGAGCCCTTTCGAGGCTACGCTGGCTGCTGAGGCGAGCCTTTTCTCGAACTTACTGCGGCTGCGTTACGACCCTCAGATGACTGCCGAGGCGTTGATTGATCGAGCGAATTTGCCCAAGCTAGCCACCCACGAACGGCGGGCAGCTCGTAGATCAATACTGAGTTGTAGGTCTTGTCTTGAATGCCACCTGGTTCAGGCCGTGGTGGATGCTGCCACATGCCTGCTGGGACATCAGCCATCAGCAGATGGTGCAATGGAGCTTGGAGTCATTTGTGGGGATGCCGACAAACTCCGATGGTTTCAAAGGCCCGATGATGCCGCTATTCAGATCATGACGTTGCATAAAGCCAAAGGGCTGGAATTCGACCTGGTTTTTCATACTGATCTCTACGATCACGTGATCCCGACGCGTCAGTATCCGCCGGGTACATTTGGTCAGGTCATTTTTCAGGATGAAATCCAATGCCTAAATCTGCACTACGTGGGTATCACCCGTGCAATCAAAGCTTGCGTGTTGATGACATCGAGTTTTCGTCTTAATGCACGGGGAGAAGTCAAGGTCGGCGAACCATCCCAGTTCATTGGCAGAAATGGAGCTAACGCGATTGCGCTCAATTGGTAAACACAATATCTCGACAGCGCTTCAACATCGCTGTCGAGATGCGTGGCTAATGCCCGTACTCCACACAGTTATGATTGCCTAGTACTCCGAGAGGGCTAGGGCACGTGATTCGATGGTCGCATCCAGCTGATTTATACCTAATATATCCTCGTAGCTATAAATTATAGTCAGCCGGATATATTCGGATATTTGCGGTTCGAACTAGACCCGGACAGCCTCGTATGCTTGGTTTTTCTCATGAGGTGTAATCACCCGCAGAGGATTGACCCAGTTACTGAAATCTCACTGACTCAAGCTCCTACCGTATGAACCATTACCAGTACTGGATTTTCACCGGTTGTTGTTGGGTGCGCTCTGCGATTCACCTCGACAGTGAGATCGCCTGAGGAAACAATTTTTGAGTACTAGTCCTTCAGGCCCTGGCTAGGCTAAGACCTTTCTAGCGCCGTATGCTTGCAGGCTCATCCTTCAGAGGCGCTTGAATTCTAACCATGGCAAGGTTCTTCCCAGCACTCGATCAGGCAGAGTTTCGCAGCGAAGGCGAGTACACGCTTTTGCAAGCGCTGGCGGCGTTGGATGACGAGTTCACCGTAATCCATTCTCTACCTTGGCTGAGGGGTAGAACCAAGCGAGTTTACTCGCCGGAATTGCAGGAGTATCTAAGCGTCTCCCAGGCAAGGAATCATTTGTCAGGTGAGATCGATTTCGTGATCTTGCATGCGGATTTGGGCATGCTTTGTGTCGAAACAAAGTCTGGACTGTACAGGCCTTCGGGGGTTCGATTCGTTCACGAGCGCCAAGGATACGAAATAGACCCTCTGAGTCAGGTCAGGGATAACACTTTCGTACTGCACAAGATGCTCAAGTCGTGGCAGATGAAGTGTCCCGTCGGTTACGCAGTCCACTTCCCAGACTTCGATCTCGATAGCAATCAAATCGCCAGTGCTTACGTTCCGCTCGACCGCCCGCTTAGCGATGGCATTTTGATCCTGCACAAGCATAGTCGGGACATCCCCTTGCGAATCAAGCAATTGATGATGCACTGGAAGTCCGCATTGAATTACGGGAGCAATGACAACTTTAAGCTGGAAATTGAGCATTTTCTTGAAACTGTTTGGCCGCGAGAAGTGCGAGATGGAGCTCTGGGCCGCAAGATTGTGGCGGACGGCGAGTTGTGGCTGAGATTGGATGATAGACAAGCTAATCAGGTGGCCTTATGCGTTGGCTCACGGAGTAGATTGATCGCTGGTTTCTCAGGAAGCGGCAAGACACTTATCGCGCGATCTCTTGCCGAGCAGTTTGCGGAGCTCAACCTGAAAGTAATCTTTCTGCTCAAGAATCGACAGATTACTCAAAAAGTATCCGCCCAATTGAGCCATCTTGGCCGGGCGATCGTGGTTCAAACGTTCCATTCCTATTGTGAATCCCTCAATACGATCAAAAGGGAAATTGCTGTCGGTGAGCCGAATTACGACGATCACCACAAAGCCCTTCATGGGATGGTGGATCGACAATATGACGTCCTAATCGTTGATGAAGCACAGGCGCTAAATGAAGCCGATCACCTGGCCCTGCGTGAGCACTTCTCTAAGGCTCGAAGATTCGTTTTTGCCGATGAGCTACAAGTCCTTCCAGGTATTGAGCGGGGCAGTACCTATAAATTTTTGGAGGAAACCTACGGCGAGCGGTTCTTCTATCTCTCTACAGTCTATCGAAATCCTGGTGGTATCACTCAGACCATGCTCGAAATGCGGCAACCGCGGCATGAGGTGAATTGCCCTCGCCCCGTTACGGGTGAGGATTTGGGTAGGAAGATCAGCAGAGACGTTTCTAAAACTCTCCGGTTTATGATGGCAAGCCTCGTGAAGGACGGTGTGAGCAAGCACGACGTGATCGTGCTCGGCCAGTATTCCTTGTCGCTTGCGGGAATCGATCTTCCAAGCTCCACGATCTCAGCTTATCGAGGTATGGAAGCGCCTGTCGTCATCGTTGTCGCGGGGTTTGATATGGATGACACCACGTTGGCTTGTGCGCTTGGGCGGGCCACGACGCGAGCACACATCATCGTGCCGATCGAGTTGCTAGTGGGGGTTCGAGGTGTGAAGTCAGACTTCTTGCGCAAGCTTTTGGACAAGATGGATCGCGTACCAATTATCGAACAGGATGCTCTCGAAGCAGAGCCTCGCTTCATCGTAAACCGAGTGCATAGATACGCAGGGTTGGTAGGAAGGCACGAGGTCTTCGGCGAAGGGTTCGCTTACGCTAGTAAGTGGCGGCGATGGGTGTATGAAGGCGGTATCAGGTGGAGCAATCGCGGAGTTCAGCTATGGGGATGGATGATCTCATTGACCACCGGTACCCGTATCGTCGGCATCGACCCTGTACGTAATGAGCTAACGGAGGGCTGGCTCCGGCTTTGCAACGAATGCGAGACGATGACGCCAAATGACAAGTTTGATAGATGCTTAACCTGCGTCTCTTCGCCATTAGATGACGAGAGCATTTCCCAAATAGCTTTGCAAGCAGCGGTTTTGGGTACCGACCGCTCGACGGCGCGAGGCAGTTCGATGTTCAACGCTGCTGCGCTTATTCGGGATTTTCAATTCCCTAGCGAGAATGAGTATTTGCATGCGATTGATGAACTCCCCGATCTTTTCATCGCCACTGCAGTTATTGAGTACCGGATGCGCCGTAATGCGAGCGTGGCTACCAAAGTCGAGGTGGTGCAGTGGCTGAGTGAGATCTTCGTACTTAGTGAATTAGAATGCTCCTACGAGGCGCTTGCTGGACGCGCAATTGGTAGCCTCTGTGCGAAGAAACTCATGTCGAAAGTAGATACGGGAAGATACCGACTTACTGATTCGTAGCCTCGGAATCGAGTCGTTTTGTATTCAACTGGTGGTGCGACGTCAGGTACGCGGTGCACCACATTGATGAGGGGTGCCCACTACAGTAAACGAACTGCGGCAATCATGGGTTTGATCTTGTCGGCACACATGAATGGGCATTGTCCGTATGCCTCTCTCAAGGATGTACTGACACGGTTGCCGACACCGCGGGCCAGTGAGTTCGTGCAGTTGCTACCGCATCAATGAATGCCCGCCTGACTTACGCAAGGTGCGTTGGGCGGACGTCTACGAACGTAAGGGCAGTTCGGCTTCGTAATCACTCGGGCTAATGCCGTTTCGGTGCCGGCACGCATGTCCATCGGCTCGGTAGCGAGCCAGATGGCTTCGATACGGATCACTGGAGCCGCTCGCGGACGAAACGGACAAAACCTTCAGGATCAGAGGCAGGCCATTTCAAGGTGATGACTTGCTCACCGAAAGGTAGCTTGATGGTTTCAGCTCCGTCAGTTGACCACCCATTTACATTCGACTTGACCAGTCGTTTGAATCGGATTTGACCACTACGCTGGGTGGCCTTGACCGGCAAAAAACTGCCAAAAGTAGCCACTCGCGTTAGCGACGCGACGGCGAATACCGGTAAGAAAAGCGGTAGTTGCTACTCCGCAATGCCCTGGCCACGGATCGGCCGAAGCATTTGATCGCACGGTGCAAATGGCCTCATATAAGTTCTCTGTGATCAATCAGTGATCATGGAGAGCTGGGCTCTCGAATCGGCAGAACATGGGCTGTAGCGCTGACTTATAGTAAGGCGCTTAGCAGCCGATTGCACCAAGAGCTGCCTAGAGCGCATCGACACGTTAGATAGCCCATTTAAGGTAGAACTGCTTTCGGTGATAATGCCTTATGAAATCCAGAATCGGCCCAAACGGGGTGCATCTTTTCGACCGAATTTCAGGTCTGAATCTCCTGCTGGACGAGCTGCGCCCGGAAGAGGCGGTTTGGTCAACGTCCCCCCGCCAGGTATCCATTGCACTCACTAATGTCTGCGACCTTCACTGCGCGTACTGCTACGCGCCGAAGCACAAGGCGTCGCTGCATACTGATCAGGTGCTCGGCTGGTTGAAAGAACTGGATGCTGAGGGGGGGCTCGGCGTCGGATTTGGCGGCGGCGAGCCCACGCTGCATCCTGACTTCGTCGACATATGCAAACGGGCTTCGGGGGAGACTCAGCTCGCGGTTACATTCACGACTCACGGTCATCGCCTGACGCCACAGCTGGTCGAGCGCCTCAAGGGCGCGATCCACTTCGCACGCATTAGCGTCGACGGGGTCGGTCGGACCTATGAAGAACAGCGCGGGAAGCAGTTTTCCAGCCTGCTCAGAGGCATGGAGTCGATTGCGAGCTTGTCGCCCTTTGGGCTCAACGTTGTGGTCAACGAGCGCACGGTTGAAGAGCTTGACGCGATGAGTGAGCTCGCGCAAAAAGTTGGAGCTAGCGAATTGCTGTTGCTTCCTCAGCAAGCAACAACCGCGGTCGCAAGCATGGATGAAATGGTCGGCCGAGCCCTACAGGACTGGGTCTCCAGCTACGGAGGCAAGGTTCGACTTGCGGTCAGTGAGGCGGGGGCGTCAGGACTGCCTACCTGCGACCCACTCCCCGACGAACGAGGCCTTCAGGCCTATGCGCACATAGATGCGTCCGGCATGCTTCGCGCGAGTTCTTACTCGCCCGCCGGCGCGAAGATTGGAGACCCAGGCGTTCTGTCAGCGCTTAAGCGACTCAGAAATACCCTCGAGGTCCCAGGAGAGACGCAATCATGAAGATTTGGAACGGATACGGGTCTGAGCATTCGATGAACCTGGTTCTCATCGGCAAATTCAAGCGAGCGCAAGACGCCGAGAAGGTCGAGAAGGACATTGACAGGCTTAGCGCTCAGGCTGCTAAAGACGACAGCCACTCGATCCCTTTTGCTAAACCTGAGAATCAGAGATTTTCAGATAACATGCTCTCGCTGCTGTGCAGTCTGAACCTTAACACTTTAGGGCCGGCTGATCTCGGCCAGTTGGTATCCGATCATCACCTCTCGCGTGAAGGCGATAGAATCACTGTCACGACTGACGAGGCGGAGGTATCAGCTTTCGTGAAACTCTTTATTGAGGCTGGTGCTAAGGTCGAGGTCTTTTCTGCGCACGATTACCCATCCGATTCTGCCGATGCCAGCTGACAGGGAAAACGCCGATGCCTGTAGCAAATTGGGATGTATTCAGCGAGCTATCTGGAGCTCCGGACGAAAACTTCGAGAAGCTTTGCCGCTCTCTGGTGCGCCGACACTACGGTCGCTACGGTCGCTTCAAGCAACTCGCAAACCAGCCTGGCGTGGAGTTTCATCTTCAGCTGACGGAGTCTTGTGATCTGGGAGCGCCGCCGCGCTGGATTGGCTGGCAATGCAAATGGTATGAGCTGGCAAACGGACAAGACTTGGGGGCCACGCGCAAACAAAAGATCATCGAGGGCATGGAGAAGACGCGCAAGCATGTCCCCGGTGTGACCGATTGGAAGCTTTGGACGCACCACACGCTGACAAAGGGGGACCAAGAGTGGTTCTTCGCACTTGAGAAAGACCACTTCCCCGAGTTGAAGTTAGAGCTGCTGACGGCAACGGACATCGAAGACCTCCTAGTGGGGCCGGGAGCACTACTTCGAGAAGCCTACTTCGGCGAGCTCGTTCTGTCGCCTGTGCTACTTGCTGAGCAGCATAGGCTCGCTGCAGCTCCATTCAAGCGCCGATACCAAAATGAAGTTCATGTTGTCGTTAGAGCAGAACAGAAGGTGCACAGGCATCTGGGCAGCCAGGGGGCGTGGGACTCACTGGAGAAACTCTCAAGTGCCCTCAAGATGAATTGCACGGAAATCGCTTCGCTCACGGGGCACCTCAAAGTCGAACTCAAGGCCGAAGTCGACTCGCTCTTGGCTCGATCCGTCGGATTGGCTGGCCTGCTAGATGACCTTTACACAGCGCTCGGCAAGGGCAACTTCGACTCTGTACATCAAATGCTGGCGGCGAACCCGCCGCAACCGGTGCGTTATGACAGGCTTCTATCGAAGTTGCGTGGGGCTCGTACAGGTGGAGCTCCGTTAACCGCGAATCTCGTCGCGGATATCCATGCAGTTTCTTCGGCGCTGCTCAGTCTGAAGAGGTCGATCGGCGTCCGAGCCGTCGCCGTGCTTGCAGCTGCGGGTGAAGGAAAATCCGAGCTTGCCGTCAAGGTGACGCAGCCAGACGGAGACCTCCCCGGTGGTGTCTTGCTGCTGGGCAAGAATCTTCATGCAGGCCAGGGGCTTGACGATCTTGTGTCTGCCTTCAAGATTTCTGGCAGGCCAGCGGAGAGCTTTGACCGGCTGGTTGAGGCCGTTGATGCGGCGGGTCAGCGCGCGGGTAAGCGCATCCCAATTGTCATCGACGGTCTGAATGAGGCAGAAGACCCAAGAAACTGGAGAGATGAACTCGCCAGAGCAGAAGAGCTTCTGGAGGACTTTCCGTATGTTCTACTGGTAGTCACTCTACGCAATGAGTTCGCGCAGATGTGCCTGCCGGAGGACTTTCCTCAAGTTGAGCACAACGGATTCCAAGAAGACCCGCAGGCGGCCATCGACAGGTACTTCGAGTACTACAAGATCGACGCCACCGATGCGGATCTGCCAATCGAGTTCTTGCAGCACCCGTTGACGCTGAGAATCTTCTGCGAGGTGGCGAATCCTCGTCGCCAGCACCCGGTCGGGGTGGAGGCACTGCCCAGTTCTCTTGCAAGCCTATTCGAAGAGCACTTCAATAAGGTTGCCGCACGAGTCGCTGAGCTTTTACCGACGGCACATCGCATCTATCAGGAGGAGGTGCAAGATGCTTTGCTGAAGATCGCGAGCCTCCTCTGGGAGGGCAATGCGAGAAGCCTGGAGTTCAATGCTACTCGGACGGCAGTTCGAGACATGGGCTGGGATGCCAGCATCATTCGCGCGCTGGAATCCGAAGGTGTCCTCGTTCGAACGACTTCTGAAGAAGGCGGCCAAAGAATTGCATTTTCTTACGATCTGATGGCTGGTCATATGATGGCACGCCACCTGCTTGAAAGGCCGGACTTGGCGCTGTGGCTGCGAAGCGATGAAGGACGCGCTCACTTCCAATTCGGTGAGCCTGGGTCACATACTTTCGCCTTTGACGTGTTCCGGGCTCTGGTTGGCCTGTATCCGCAACGCGTTGGCAGGCGTCAGCTTTGGCAAGATTTGTCGGACGAGAACCTCGTCATGAACGCTCTGTTACTGACGGCGCAATCAGACCCAAAGCACATCGGACGGGAAACGGTAGAACGGTTCGCGCGCGCAATGCAAGAGTCGAGACAGTTCGCACATATTGCTTTCACGAGACTTCGGAGCACCAGGGCAGCGCGAGCGCATCCTTTTGACATGGACTTTTCGCACGGCGTGCTCTTGGCCATGCCCAATACGCAGCGTGATCTTGTCTGGTCGGAGTGGGTTCGCGAGAAAACTGAGGAAGTTGAAAACGACCTCAAATTCCTGTCTGTCAGATGGAAGTCGGGTGTCCTAGACGAGCGAGAGATTCGGCGGGCGCGCTGGGTTATGTGGACGTTGACGTCAACGTCCAGAAGCCTGCGCGACGTGGCCACCAAGACCCTGTACGAATTCGCAGTAAAGCGGCCGGGAGAGTTTTTCCGGCTGGCGGTGGAGTCAACTGTCGTTTCAGACCCATACGTTCCCGAGCGGATGTTCGCCGCGGTCTACGGTGCGGCTCTGACCACTTGGTCGGATATCAATGCTGTTGAGATGCGTGAGGCACTTCCTAGACTCGCTCGTGAGATTTATCGAGCGATGTTCGCGCCTAGCGCGACGCATCCTACTTGGCATGCTCTCTATCAGCAGTACTGTCTAGGAACCATTGCCATCGCAAGGATGGTAGATCCGGCTTGCTTGTCTGAGGACGAGGCAACTCATCTCCTTCCACCGTTTAGTCATCTGACAAGTCCGTTTGCGAACATGCCGCAGTACGCCCCGGCGGTGATCGAACGTGCGAAGCGCGCGGCGATTGGAATGGACTTCGGCAACTACACGATTGGGACACTGATTCCAGGTCGGTCGAACTACGACGACCGCAACCCAGAGTATCAGCTGGTGCTGCCAACGATCGTTTCGCGAATGCTGGTGCTTGGCTATGACCCCGAGCAGTTCGAATCTGTTGACCTGCAAATGAACTCCGGCCCTCGTATGGGAAGTGACAAGCACAAGGTCGACAGGTACGGGAAGAAGTACGGCTGGATCGCTTACTTCGAGATGTGGGGTGTCCGGTACGCACAGGGCCTCCTTGCTGAGGAGCGCAGCACTCGCCCCTCAGATGCGGACATTGATCCTTCCTTCCCACGCGATGCTACGAGCATTGATCTGAAGCTCCCAGACTTGTTCAGCGAACAGCCCACGAGTACTGGCGACTGGATAGTGAAAGGGCCGGCACCAGACTATAAAGGTATTCTTGAGATCGCGGAGATTGATGGCCTGAGTGGGCCGTGGATCGTACTTGACGGGTTCCTCCAAGAAAAAGCTCCCACCGATTACCGGCAGTTCATTACCTTTCTCCGAGGTGTGCTCGTGGACAGCGGAGAAGTTGAACGCCTTCTCAAGTTGTTCGATGGTCTGGTGTATCCCGGCAATTACCGCATTCCGAATATGCCAGAGCACCACTACACCTATGCTGGTGAGATGCCTTTCCCATCGATTCCAGGATTGCCTGTCGCTGATGAGCAAGGGCGCGGCCCTGACGAAGACATGGTGTCCGCAGAGATAGGTTCAAGCAATGGGATTGCGGTTGACATCCCGGTTCAGAAGTACAGCTGGGAGAGTCACCACAGTGTGGAAAACCAGGCTGGCGGTGCAATTATTCCATCTAAACTAATCTGCGAGGCTTTGAGTCTCAGGTATCTTGGCAACGTGTTCGACTTGCATGATCCTTCAGGCATCGCATCCCTGTATCGCGAGGTCGGCGAGTATGATTCGAAGATAAGTGGTTCCTTCAGCTATCTGCGTCGTGACCTTCTTGATAGCTATTTGTCACAATCCGGAAAATCGCTGGTATGGCTCATGTGGGGAGAGCGCAGCTTCCATAACCTGGCAATAGAAGTCGAGTACTTCGCGAACGATGAGCATATTCACAAGCGTGCTCACGTCTATCAGCCTGCTTCGCGCGCTCAATCGTAGACCGCATGTGGCTATTGAATGCCGCTATTCTTGGAGTCAGAAGACGTCATACACGGAGTAGATCCGGTGGCGAGTTCATTATTCGATATGAATTCGCCTCCCGTAGCCAGATGGGGGCAGCTACCGTGAAAAACGCTGCAGGCAGAATGTCCGCTTTTGGCCGAGGCTGTGTAAAAGCGTTTTTGAGCGCGACAGGTACTCAAAATCGAACTGAAAATCACGCTCCTACGCGAAGTCCACATCTGTCGACGTGCCGATAAATTCCAGATTTAACGTAGACGCGCACACTTTAATTTTGGCGAAGCGTTTTTACACACTCTGGCCCGAAAGCGGCCGGTCGCGTCTGACCACTATCGAGCCAAACCTATCGGTCGCGGACAGCAAGTGCTTTGAGGAAAATTGCCCCGTCATTGACTAATCCAATTCAGCATCTACAGTGATGGCCATACGATTTCACGGTAGGGACATCATGCAGATCGAGCGCGTTGAGATTCAAAATTTCAGACTGCTTCAGAACGTCGGCCTTGGCCTAGAAGACGGCACGACGCTGATCGTAGGACGCAACAACTGCGGCAAAACCTCCATCGCTGAGGTGTTCCGCCGGCTCCTTTCGGACCGTACTCCCTCATTTAGGCTTGAGGATTTCTCCCTGGGGAGTCACGAAGAGTTTTGGACGGCATTCAATGCGTTTCACGGCGGAATAGCTCGCTCCGACGTTGCTGCCATGCTTCCCGTTGTCAGGGTCACATTGGACATTTCCTATGACGTAGATGCTCCAGACTTGGGGCCGCTCAGCGAATGCATAGTAGACCTAGATCCAGATTGTTCTTGCGCGCGCCTCGTCTTGACGTATGGACCGCGTGCGACAGGCCTTGAGTCGCTTTTCGCGGAAATGAATGTCCCCGACGCTGAGCAGGAGGATCAACGTCCTAGCTTCTTCAGCCTGATCAAGAAACGTTTGGTGGCGGCCTACGAGCCCCGTCTGGAAGCGGTTGACCCCAACGATCCTACGAACCGAAAGGACCTCGACCTAAAATCACTCACTACGTTGATCCGCGGCGGATTCATCAATGCGCAACGGGGCCTAGATGACGATACACACCGAGAGCGCGATGTTCTTGGGAAGGTGGTGGAGGTGCTGTTCCAATCGGCATTGACTGACCCCACAGATCCCGAGAAACGAACCACAGCCGAACAGCTCCATGGAGCGGTGGAGAAAATTCAAAAGGAATTGCATGACGGTTTCAACGCGGGACTGACTTCGCTGCTCCCTACGTTCGAGCTTTTCGGCTACCCAGGGTTAGATGACCCAGGCCTTACCACGGTGACGACCTTCGATGTCGAGCGCCTGCTTAAAGACCACACGCAGGTTAGATACCGGGGTGTAAACGGCCTAACCCTCCCGGAAAGCTACAATGGACTCGGCGTCCGCAACCTGGTGTACATACTTCTGCAATTATTGAAATTCTTCAGGGAGTTCCAAGCTACGCCGGCAGCAGCAGCCGTACACCTCATCTTCATCGAAGAGCCTGAAGCTCATTTGCATCCGCAAATGCAAGAGGTCTTCATCCGACAATTGCATCTGATCAAGGGAGCGTTTGAGCAGCAGCTGAATGACAGCCGTCCTTGGCCAGTGCAGTTTGTAATTTCCACCCACTCTCCACACATGGCCAACGAAGCGCGCTTCGAAACCATGCGTTACTTTCTCTCGGTGATCGACGAAAACGGGATCCGGCAGTCCAAGATCAAAGACCTGAGGCAGGGGATGGGCGGGGCTCCCGCACCGGACAGAGATTTTCTATATCAGTACCTGACGCTCACCCGCTGCGACCTATTCTTTGCAGATAAAGCCATCTTGATCGAGGGGACATCAGAACGCTTGCTGCTGCCAACCATGATCGCCAAAACTGACGCGGCGGCGGTCGGTGAGCCTCTGCTGGCAAGTCAGTATTTGACGGTTATGGAAGTTGGCGGCGCGTATGCACACCGGTTCCATGACCTGCTTACTTTTTTGGAACTGCGTACGCTGATCGTGACTGACATTGATTCCGTTAAGCCGAACGCAGATAGAAAACGAAAAGCCTGTCCTGTTGCGGAGGGGCTGTACACGAGCAATGCCTGCCTCAAAGACTGGTTTGAGGCCGAAGTCACTCCTGCCCAACTGCTGGCGAAAACACCAGCAGAGAAGACCAGAGGGTTAACGCGTCTCGCCTACCAAGTTCCGGAAGGGGTTGAGCCAGGGCCCTCAGGCAGAAGCTTTGAGGACGCATTTATCCTGGCGAACCTTAATCGATTCGAGCTGGGGCAGGGTGATGTTGCATCCCTAGCTTACGAGCACGCAGCAGATCAGAAAAAGTCAGCCTTCGCATTGAACTACGCGATCGATGATACGAACTGGAGCGTACCTAAATACATTGCTGAGGGACTGCGTTGGCTCGCAGTTGGGGCGCCGGTCGTCGATGCCCAAATGGCTGCTCGGGCCATGGCCGCAGTGGTTGAAGCTGCTGGCGAGGCAGTGGCCGCTGAAGGGGAGCAAGGCGATGCCTAACAATCACGAAAGTCCCGCGGACAGAGCCGGGCGGGAAGCGTTGGAACGTATGTTCGCCTGTTTAGAAGAAGGTCAAAGCTTTCGCCTGGAAGCAGGTGCTGGAGCTGGTAAGACGTACTCACTGGAGAAGGCTCTGAGCCTATTGATTGAGCGCAGAGGTCAGGCATTGATCCGGGAGCGTCAGCAAGTCGCGTGTATCACTTACACCAATGTGGCAAAAAACGAGATCATCTCTCGGTTCCAGGCGCACCCTGCGATTCGAGCCGAGACTGTGCATGGTTTCTGCTGGTCATTGCTCAGAGATTTTCAAACATCACTGAGAGAATTCCTTGGTGCTGAATCTTTTTGGCGAGAGCGCCTTGAAACGGTTGGTGGTGTAGGCAATAGGCGCATCCATTACGAAATGGGTGTTCCACGCGTATCCGAGGACGAGGTCTCGATTCGGCATGAAGATGTCCTGACCTTGATGGTTCAGGCGCTTCCGTCTTCGAAGTTCAGGGCCGTGTTGACCGCCCGATATCCGATCCTGTTTGTCGACGAGTATCAGGACACGGATGAACACTTTGTCGGAGCACTGAAATCGTGGTTTCTAGATCGCGGTGAGGGGCCGATGATTGGTCTATTTGGTGACCATTGGCAAAAAATTTACGATGAGGGCTGCGGCCTGGTAGAGCATGAGGCACTCCAGCCGATCGAAAAAAATGCGAATTTTCGCTCAGCATCACGGATTGTCGATGTGTTGAATCAGATGCGACCAGGTTTGCATCAGGAGGTAAGAGATCCGGACTTGATTGGTGAAGCCCGGGTGTTCCATACCAATCGCTGGCCTGGAACAAGGCGCACAGGAATCGGGGGTGGGCATTGGACTGGCGACACCAGTCCTGAAGCAGCTCGTGCTTACTTCGAATGCTTGAAAGCTCAGCTAAACGTCGAAGGATGGGACCTCTCTCCCCAGAAGACCAAGATTCTGATTTTGAACCACAAAGGTATTGCTCGTGAGCAGGGGTACTCCTCAATCCCTCCAATTTTTGGACAGTTCAACGATCCGTGGCTGAAGAAGGAAGATCCGCACATCAAGTATCTTGCAGATCAGCTTGAGCCAGCATGTGTCGCATATCAACAGCGTAGATACGGCGCCATGTTTGGGCACCTGGCAAGTGATCGGCCAACGATTCGAAGGCACAGCGACAAAGTCGCTTGGACTGAGGCAATGGATACGCTCCTCGAACTGAGGTTGACGGGAACCATCGGCGAGGTGATTGACCACATTATAGCCGTACCGCAGATGCCACTCCCCAATGCGGTGCTACGAAATGAGCAAGGGTTACAGGCCGCCGGTGTTGAACCAGGTGAGGACGAGCCACGCAGGATTACTCAGCTTCGAAAGCTAAGGGAAGTTCCTTACTCGGAGCTGATAGCGCTAGACCAATTCATTGATGGGCATACGCCGTTCGCGACAAAACACGGGGTAAAGGGAGCGGAATTCGAAAACGTGATCGTTGTGCTGGGCCGCGGCTGGAACCAATATAATTTTGCTGAAATGCTCGAGTGGTTTCAGCCGGGGCCACCGGCGAACAGGCGTGAAAAATTCGAAAGCAATCGGAATCTCTTCTACGTTGCGTGCTCTCGTCCCAAGGTCCGTTTGGCTCTGCTTTTCACTCAACTGCTGAGCCAGGCAGCGCTAGCTCAGATCACCGCGTGGTTCGGCGCTGAGCATGTATTTGAGTTGCCTGCTGACCCTGGGTGAGAATTTTTGTGCTGCTCTCATGGTGTAGGTTAGTCGGTGCATGTCACATCTGACTAACCGCTATCCCGTCCTCGTAATCATTCAGAGCCCATGCTCAAAGGTACAACAGTAAAGCGAAATTTCGCAGTGCTGCGCGTCCTGATGGCCGCTCATTCAGGCTTGTCATACGATGACGAAATATCCTTCTTGAAAAGCAAATCCGAAATCAAACAGTGACAACTATATGCACTCGCGAATGAACCGCAGACCGCAGTTGGGACTTTGGGAAATGGAAGACGACGATACGGTGTTTATCTGCCAAGAATGCCTTGGTGATCCTATGCTAAAAGAGCTCAAGCCCTTGCGGGTATCAGAGGTAATCTGCACGGCATGTAGTCGGCTCACAAGAAATGCTCTCCCGCCTCGCCGTATTGCAAAATTCATACGCAAGCATTTGCCAAAGTACTTCATCATCGATTATGACCTTCACCCAGGGTACGCATTGACCTTGGCAAAGGTTGTAAGTATTGCTATTCGATGCGACAACACGTTTACATGCGAAGTGATTGCGAAGGAGATGGTTAACTCCCGAGCTACTGAAGATGAATTTTACTGCCCTGGGCAAGAATACTGTTTTGCACCCAGCCCTTTCGATTCGGAGGAGCATGAGCGTTGGTGGGTTGTGGGTGAATGGAATCAGATCGCCGACGAACTGCGTCACGGCCGTCGCTTCTTCAATGACAACGCACGAGAATTCTTTGGGTCCCTGATTTTTGAGGCGCTCAATGCAAAAAGTGCTGAGCGTCCGGGATCTCCAGCCGTCATTAAAAGGCTCCCTTCTGGCACAAGCTTCTATCGTGCTCGGATCGCGAAAGATGAAACGGAAGTCCAATTCTTTAAAACGAATCCGGCTGATGAGTTAGGTGCCCCGCCCACAGAGCATGCAAAAAGCAACCGGATGAGCGCTGCTGGAGTTTCCCTCCTGTATATGTCGCAGGAAATCGGAACCTGCATTGAAGAAGTCCAACCGTCCTTGGGTGCGACCGTGGTGGTGGGGCATTTTACCTCTACTTCACCACTCACGATCTTTGACTTCACCGCGCTCAGTGACCAGCTTATGTATTCCCCGCTGAGCCTGTTCAGTCCTGACTATCAAAAGCGTAATGATCATCGAATTTTACTGCAGTACCTGCATGATGAAATAGCTCGACCTGTAGAGCTTCGCGATACGCATTACGTAGTGACGCAGGCTCTGGCAGAGCTCATTCGCTACAATGAGCAGCAGGCCTTCGACGGGATTTCCTTTCGCTCTGTGCAGCATGAAGGTGGCGTCAATTTTGTACTTTTCGACAAAAGTGATTCCCGTAACTTACAGGCTCCTGGTAGCCGGTCAAAATTCGACCTGAAAATATCCAGTGATGCCGTTACAGCGCACTCAATCATTAAATAGGACCATATTTGCTGAATGCCTTGACCACACGCTGGTGGCTCTCACCTCCTGTCTTCTTGAGGCACGACGTACAAAGCTCAGTGGCCATAACGCTTAATGCCGATCGTTTCAATTGCAAACAGATAAAGGGCGAACAACCGGACAAATTCCACGCTGCCAAGCAATGCAAGGTTGATGGGGGCAGTGACGTTCGACACATACCAAAAGCTTACGCATAGACAGAACGCCAGTGCTGTTCCACCCAGGTATGGCCCCCAACTGAAAAGATCGTGATCCGAAAGCCGACTGTTCAGAAAATTGACAAAATGCACCCAGGAAATGATCAGAACTGATGCACCAAATACAAGCACCGGTAACAGAAAACTGGTCCCTGAAAAGGGATCTCTGATCGGTCCACCGCTTGGCGCGAATGTCGAAATGGCCAACGCAGCAAATACGTTCAACAAGGGGCGAGACTTAACCTTGCTTAGGGCGTCCAGAAGGTCCTTTAACACTTATTTCTATCCTACTATCCACGTTGAGATCTAGGCATGCATTCTAATCTACCGATTACTATCAGCGTTTTCGTGCACGATGGATCGATATCGCCGTGATCGAAGTTTACCTTGAAACGCTTCAACCCAAGCGCGCTGTGCTAAACGAAAGGCTCGTGGAGAGGTCTCAATAATAAGGTAGGCAGGTGAGTCATCTTTTCATTGCCACTCATCAATCCTGCGCTTCTAGACTTAACTCACCATTCTCTATGCCAACGTTTTAGCAAAGGACGAGTTCCAGGAGGGCTAGATGAAAGATCTTCCCATTGCCCAAGAGTTGCGGGTGTTCGAAACATCGATAAAGCCCTTTGATTTTATGTTGTGCATCGACCTTGAGGCGACATGTGACGAGCTGATTGAGTCGGAAGATCCTCGAGCACTGATTGTCAGTCCAGATGAGATGGAAACCATCGAGATAGGCATAGCCGTTATCGATCTGCGAAGAATGGAAACCGTAGAAATGTTCCAGCGCTATGTCCGCCCAGTCCTACACCCTACCCTGACTGACTTCTGTACCAATCTGACCTCAATCAAGCAAGTCGATGTGGATGCAGCCCAATCATTCCGGGTGGTAGCGACCGAGCTCACTGCATTCCTTCAGAAATACCCCAACGCACTGTGGGGATCATGGGGAGATTACGACGCTGATCAGCTCGCAGCCGACGCGCTGAGGGCCAATTGCACGCCGATACTGCATGGAGTTCAGCACTTGGATATTGAACGAAGCTATCGTGAAATATTTGCATGTCCGTCAATAGGATTGAGGGCTGCCGTCGAAGCGCTTGGGATAAATTGGAGCGGCCATTACCACCGAGGAATCGACGACGCCAAGAATTTAGCCGACATGGTTGTGCGCCTGCTGGAAAAGTCTCGAAAAATCCTATAGCTGCTGCTCTCCCCGGTGGCTATTCAAAGTTATCTTGCCCGCGCATCAAACAATCTCCGCTTGACGGGAGGACGCTTGGTCATCGTTTTTTTGCCGTTCACACGCAGGGACTTGTCGATTTCAGCCGCTCATAATCTGAGCACAATTGAGTGTTACGCGATAGACCTTGATGATAGCCGTCGGCTACTATGCGGAGACTCCAACAGAGCGTGATTGGGGAACTGACGAGCAGGGATAACAATGTCAACGGCTACTATTTTCAAGGATTTTGTCTCCAATTTGCGCATCACCAACCACGTGACGATTGAAGATCGCTACTCCGGTATTACGCGCTCGCTAAATAAATATTTTCGTAAGTTAGACTCGACCGCCAATAACCTCCAAGTAGGCTCCTATGGCCGATGGACAGCTATCAAAGGCGTTTCCGACCTCGATATGCTGTACATCATGCCCAACAGTGATTGGGACAAGTACAACAAGGAAGGCGGACAGTCAAAGCTACTTTCAGACACAAAAACTGCCATCCAAGAACGGTACTCCACGACCGCGATCACCGTTGACCGCCTAGTGGTTTGCGTAAAGTTTCTGAGCTTCAACGTTGAGGTCCAGCCCGTTTTCAAGCAAGACGACGGCAGCTTCAAATACCCTGATACGTACAACGGCGGATCGTGGAGGATCACCAAACCCAAAGATGAAATTAAGGCTACCGGCGAGGTCGATGATGACCAGAATGGAAACCTGCGTCGCCTCTGCAAAATGCTACGGGCGTGGAAGAACAAACATGGGATCGGGATTGGGGGTCTGCTGATCGATACGTTGGCGCATAATTTCCTCACGCAGACAGACGATTATGCTGATAAAAGTTTCGCCTCCTACGACTGCATGATGAGGGATTTCTTTGACTACGCGTCAAACCTTCCACAGCAGGAACGCTACGCGGCTCTGGGTAGTCGCCAGCACGTCAAGGTAAAACAGAAATTTCAAAAGCCAGCCAAGCGAGCATACGAGCTATCCCTGAAGGCCATTGAAGCTGCTGGTAAGGAAACTGAGGGAGAGCGTTGGAGGAAAGTTTTTGGTCGCGATTTCCCAACAACACGCACCGCCGCACGTACCGCTATGGAGTCGTTGGCCAACTCCGCCTATACCTTCAAAGACACCGAGGAGTTTATCGAGGACCTCGCACCTGTAGATGTTCGCTACCCCTTGATAATCGATTGTGACGTTGAGCAGAAAGGCTTTCGGGAACGGTTGCTGAGTGAGCTGATTTCACTTGGGTTGCCACTCCAAGCGCGCAAGACACTCAAATTTAAAATCGCTCGAAACGACGTTCCAAAGCCGTACACCGTGAAATGGAAGGTGCTCAATATCGGGCAAGAAGCTGAGAAGCGCGATTGCGTCCGGGGCTACATAACAGCAGACCAAGGACATGAGACAATTCAGGAGTCCACGAGTTTCAAAGGCGACCACTTGGTTGAGTGCTACATCCTGAAGGATGATGTTGTCGTAGCCCGCAGTGAAATAATCGTACCTATTAGTGAAAGCATATGAGCCAAGTGTCTTTACTCAAAAGCATCGCAGAAACGGGCTACAACGTTGGTTTTGGGGGGCGTAAGCACTGGGCCACCTATGACATCGTAGAAAAGATTCCGGGGTTGATTGGATTCATTGGCACTGCCATAGGCATTTTTTCTCTGGTTTATGATTCTTTGTCAGCCAAAGACGTCTCCGCAGCATTGGCTGTTTTGGGGGTTATGGGTATTTACATTTCGGTTTACGATTCAAAAAAATCGGACTATGAAAAGTCCGCCGTGGAGATAACCAAGATTTTTAATGGTCTGCGAGACCTGTATCGGGAGGTTGAAGCGCTCGCGCCGAATGCAGACTTTTCTCTTTACCGGGCGCGCTTGGCGGCATTTGAATCGCAATACTATGATGCTTCTATCAGCAAACAAATCCTCTTCAGCGACTGGTACGCTCACTACAAATTCTTCTGGCAGTATCAAATTGACTGGATTGCAAACCAGAAAACTTTTAGCTTTTGGAGAGACAAAGTACCGCTTACGGGATGGCTAGCTACAGCCGCCATTATCGTTTCGATCATTAGTTGCTTCGCATTGCAATTTGATTCAGTCAAGAGCTGCTTCGGTATCGCCTGACCTACGTGGATGGGCGGGACGCTTGCCTTCATTTGGCTTTTGAGTCTGTCTAACTGTTACCGAAATATAGTGACCTTAATCAGCTAGCGGAAGCGCGAGCATGGCGCGTATATCGCAGATATACAAAATACCGTGCTGACATTTTACACACTCTGGCTTAACAGCCAAAAGGGTGTGACTCATTTATTTAGGTTGGGGTTGTTCTAGTAGTATCCATTGAATAATCGTCAGGGGTGCAGTCATTGGATACCTATAGCCTGCGCAGCATGTCAAATTTGAGTGGCAATTTGCGTTTTCGGCGGAGGGTAGCGAAGTGTTGGATTTGAAGGATGACAGCCAGCTTAGGGCCGCTTGCCAAGCGCTTGTGAATCAGGAACTTTCGAGGCCTGGAAATCAGCAGTGGATTGCTGAGTTTCTTGAGTGGATGGAGCGCGTTCGAGACGTCACCCGCGAGGAGTTTTTGACTGAAAAATTTCAGCTTTCTCTTTGGGAGAACGAGGCCGTCACGTCTACCGGGATGGGGCAGATTGACATTTCCAAGGTAGCCAGTAACCCGGCGATAGCTGAGCAGCTCTGGGAGCTCAAGACCGATTTTGCCGCCGCACCCACGGAAGCAGAAAAGGAATCGTTGGTGCAGGCTGCGAGGACGGCAGTCTTTAAGGCTGTCGGTCCGCTCACCAAGCGCAACCCGAAGCTCAAGATGTACCGGGTATTTGCACTGTTATGTCCGGGGGCTTTCACGACCATCGCGCACTATCGCAAGCTTAAAGACCTTGCAGCCTTGCTGGGTATTCCTGTTCGGGGTGAGGCACGGCCCGTGTTGCACAAGCTGGTGTTGAATCGTATTGAAGAAAGCCTGGGGCCGGTGCCAGATTATCTGACAAAGGAGGGCGCGACACGATTGGCACTCCCGTGGATGCTGTACGTTCATCATGCACAGAGCCCTGAACTTGAGCCCACTGAAGTATCAGACCCTGTGACCGGCAAGGAGAAGCTGAACCCGCTCCCGGCTGCGCGCAGAAGGCGTGGCATGCTCGCCATTGGCGGTGGGACTGAGACGATTCGGGCAATGATCGAGTTTGCGCTGGAGGGCTGTACGCGGGAAGACTTCATTGAGCATATGCAATCACTGCATCTGGCGGCAAAAAAGACTACGTTGAACACCCAGTTCAATGCACTGATCGCTGAGTGGGGAGTCATCAAGGCAAACGGCAGCGACTTGGTGCTGACGTCTCGGGGAGAGGCTTTTCTGGAGTCTGGTGATCCCGATGAGGTCCTGGACTTGATGATCACCCGGATCCTGGGTTTCGATTATCTGCTCCGTGCACTGGCTCAAGGTCCGCGTACTCTCCGCGAAGCCATCCTGATACTGCGCACAGCCAATCCTGGTTGGACCAAAGACTTTGGTCCAACCAGCTTGATTAACTGGTTCAAACACTTGCAGTTGGCGCACGTCATCGACAAAGAACTGCACCTCACGGGTACAGGTCAAGAGTGGGCTCAGCGAATTGACTGGGAGCCTCAGGCACTGCCGGCTGCGGAAGTGCCCGATGCAATGTTGTCACCGCAGAGCCTTCAGGTAGTTTCCCCAGCGTCAGTGGCAAGACCTGCGTTGCATCAGGTCATTGATGGTTTTTCCAAAGAGTTCCCGTTCAAAAAAGAGCTGATCGCTCAGCTTGATGCCGGACTGTGGAGTCACAAAAGACGACACCTGGCAGTGCTGACGGGGCTTAGCGGGGCAGGTAAAACGCAGTTGGCCCGAGGCTACGCGTTGAGCTTGTGGCAGCTCGAAGCCAACCCTGAAGAAGGCTTGCTGATCGTGCCAGTCCAACCGGGCTGGCACGACTATTCCAGCCTGCTGGGCTGCGTCAACCCGCTCGACACCGAGTCATACGTGCGCACCCGGTTTCTGGATTTTCTCCTGCAGGCGAGTTCGGACCCGGGCAGACCCTATACGCTGGTACTGGATGAGATGAACCTGTCTCATCCAGAGCAATACCTCGCACCATTGCTGTCTTCGATGGAGACGGGAGATGCAATTGAGCTGCACGGTCAGGCCGATGAGATCAATGGTGTTCCTTCCTGCATTCCCTATCCCGGTAACCTGGTGATTATCGGGACAGTGAACATGGATGAAACCACTCACGGGTTGAGTGACAAGGTTTTGGATCGAGCCACCGTGATTGAATTCTGGGATATCGATATTGATAGTTATCCTGGCTGGGAGGCGAGCGTTCTCAGCGATGAGCAGCGTTCGACCATTCGCGCGTTGATGAACGCATTGATGGAGGTGCTGCGTCCCGCGCGCATGCATTTTGGCTGGCGTACATTGAGCGACGTGCTGGGCTATGTGGAGCAAACCCAGGCCAGCGGGGTCATCGGTTTTGAACATGCGCTGGATCACGTCGTTTATGCCAAGCTGCTGCCCAAGCTCAGAGGTGAAGACAGCCCGCGCTTTCAGGCAGTATTTGCAGCGCTCAAAAAGGTCCTGGAAGCCAGGGGACTGACCGATTCGCACCAGAAAGTCCGGGATATGCATGAAGACCTGGTGCACACCGGCTCAACGCGATTCTGGCGGTGACCGTGCCGATCATTCAGTGTTCGACTGCCGAAGGCATACGATTTGCAGTCGTGCGGGGTGAGATCACCTCGGGATTTTCCGAGCGCTCGACCTACCATTTCAGCGCGACGAAAGGCTGGTCGTTATTTGTCGACGACGTACGACTGGAGCTCATTCAAGTTGCAGGGGCGCCTGTATGGCGCTGGTCGCCCGGGTTCTATGCCGGTGAGGTCTGCGCGGAGCTCTTTGATGATAAAGAAAACTATGTAGGACACTACCGCTTGGATGTCGCGCCTGACGCCAGCAAGCTGGGAGGGGAGACATTCTCGGCCATGCTGGAGGCTATCCAGGCGTTTGATCCTGTCCTGCTGTTCGGTACCGAGGAAGCTCAGCGTGGTATTGGCAGTGACGATGCGCTAACCACTCATCACCTTCAATATGCACGCTTGCGTCGCTATGGTGACCGGCTGCTGGCAGGTCTCAAGCAGGTGGCCCACAAACCATTGACGTCCTTGCGCCGAGAGCGGCAGCCTGTCGGTGCCCATCGGCTCAAAAATGTGGACGGTATCGCGATTCGTAGAGCGCTTCGTAACCCAACAGGGTTGGCGTTGTTGCATCCTCAGTCAGTAGAGCGGCCGCCCCTCAATGCTGTTTATTTCGATGTCTCAAAAGCGTACGAGGATCAGGACAACCCGGCAAATCAGGCGATGGGGCTAATCCTGGGAGAGGTGATCAGGCGGTGCCGCAAGGTCAGCACTGCTCTAGCGACAGTGGCGAGCAAGACCCGTGTTAGTGAAACTCGGTCGCCATTGACTCCGCGCTTGGAGCGACGGATTGCGTATCTGGCCGCTTTGCAACGAAAGCTTGAGCTTCTGGAGCGTGCCCAGCCATTCAGACACCTGAAGTCTCGGCGTCTGTCTGCGGCAGGATTGAATGCGATCTCTGCCCATCCGGCTTACGCGCGGGCCTATCGTTACGGCTGGTATGCCCTGCGCTCCGGTATCAATGGAGAGGTCGGGGAGGAGTCTTTATGGATCAGTCCCACCTGGGAAATCTATGAGCGTTGGTGCTACGTGATGCTGGTGAGCGCGCTCAAGCAGCTGCTGGCTCATTTCGATTGGAAGTGCCGTCGCTTCAAAACCACTGATCGCGTGCTGTGGCGCGCCAAGCATGAGGGGATCACGCTTGATATTTGGCTGCAGGTTGTATGCCCGGCAGTCGACAAAAGGCCTTACAACGACTTTTCGAGTCTGTCTCGACGTCGAGTTCCTGACATAGCCATCACCCTATCGGATGTAACAGGCCCGCAGCGTTTTATAGTTTTAGACGCCAAGTATCGCTCAAGTCGTTTCGGTGTGCTGGAAGGGATGGAGTCAGCGCATTTGTACCACGACAGCTTACGCTGGCTGGAGCGTAAGCCGGATGCTGTTTTGCTGGTGATTCCTCGTGGCGGGGAGGTACGACAGCTGGAGGATATTGGATTCCAGCAACAGCATGGCGTAGGGGTTATTGTTATGGGTACACTATTTGAAGCTGAGACCGTGGGTAAACGTCTGGTTGAAATGCTGGGCATTTTATGTGTTGAAAAAAACGCTATAAGTTCGGTTATCAACAGATAGGATAGATGGTGGTGCATCTAACGTAATGCTCAACTGGTAGAGTTAGACCAGCTAAACATCATCCACGAGAAATCGCATGACCCCAGAATTGACTGAAGAAGAGATGCGCCGAGCGCTCTTCGGCACCCCCGCGCCAGCAGAACAAATCATTTTCACTCCGGTAGAAGCGCCCAAGTCCGATATTGCACCAGCTCAACTGGTAAACCTGAACCAGAAAAAGAAGGTCGCGAAGGCGTTCACGCCACGATTGAAGGTGACCCTTTGCGTAGGCAATGAATTTGAAGGCAAAACATACGAGATGATCCACGAAGCGGATACCTTGAGCACCCTCCTGGCGGAGCAGGAAGCGGTCAGAGTAGCCAAGAAAAAATATCGATACGTAGAAGTGATATCGGTTAGATCAATGTAAAAGGGCTTCCCGGCTTATTCGCACTGCGATGACTGGTGCAATTCGGGGAGATCCTATGTCACTCAAAATTGCATTCGCTGCTGTGATGAAGCGATGCACGCCAGTCGAGGACTTTCTCAGAATGTTGGCGTTGGTTTCATTTTGAACCAGGCCGCCAGATGGGAAATTGCACCGCACCTGACCAGTCGTTTGCATTAGATCTGACCAGGCGTTTGCATGGCACTTGGGCACAGTCATCGATCCAAAGCTGCCGTTGGCGGAAGGCATTTGTCGGCCAGAAGCGGACAATCTGCACCGTAATAAGTCTTTCCGCTGCCAAGGCAAAAGCGCCCAGAACTGGCCGGATATAAGAATGCCGCCGCGCTGACGGCAGGATCGAAAAGCTATTGCTCACTACTTATGGGGTGATTTCATATACACCTTCTTGTTTCTTACTCGCGAATAAACAAATACAGCTAGTTTTGTTAAGAGGTAAAAAAGAGTAGCTGCAACGATGGGATTAAGCCCTATAGTTGAATTCAGTACATCTCCAATCGTATAGACTTTCTCGGCGTGGCTCAGGCATCCATTGATATCGAAGCCAGGAAGTTGGCCCCAACTCGAACAATCAGTTTTTACTGCAGAAGCCGTGAAATATACAATTACGCTTAATGCCCATATAGAGGCTGCCGCAGCAATGTCGGTAATTAGTCCTTTCCCCGGCATTAGCGGGTTTGCTGCGTAAGCATATGAAAACATTAACTCAAGCAACATAAAAAATACTGTTGCAGACCAGAAAAACCAGTTTAACTCCACCACTCGTTACCCCCTTTAAATATAACTACGCATTCTTTGACAAACTTGGGGTGCAGATGTGAGCTTGTCCAGCAGCACCCTGTTAAATGTTTATTGCTCGAGCGCATGATCCAACGCCTGCCACGAAACCAACGTAGGTTTAGGTTGAACCTTGGGTTGAGAGCCGCCCAACGAATGGAATCATTTGTTGAAGATTGGACGCGGCTGGCGCTGTGCGTCCTTTTTAGGTTGAAGTGTTTCTGGATCACATCGTTCAAACAGCTCATTATGCCACTCAATACCTGCGGGACATTCGCTGACATGGAGGGGGGACCCGGAAATGTATTTTTCACCTCTCCAAACTACACCAATTATTCTCGGAGAGCCTACTCGGTACAATCCCATTAGTTGCGGAGATCCGCCGCTCTGTGGGTCCTCGCCGCTTGAAAGCGAATCGCAGAATGCGCCAAAAACACTTCTGCTAGTGTCTTTGATATCTGATGTTTTCCATCGATAGTACCAATTTGAGAGTGGTTTTTTTCCGGTGCCTGAGCTGTGAATTAAGCCTGATACAGCGGGCATCTCAAGCACTTTGGCTTCAACATCTTCCTGCCCGGACCAAGAGATGATGCCTGCGTGAAACACAGATTTCATTCCGTTTCCCGACCTGGATATGTATTGAATTTCAAAGTGCTCCCTAGCATCTCGAGGGTAGGACGCGAAGCACTCCGAGATAAATTTTCTAACGATTCCGAGCTTGTTCTCAAAGACTACTCCGCTTGGTACCACATGCTCGAAATCTATCTTGTGGCACAGCTTGTCTAGGACCTGGGCGGGAAATAGGACATCACCACAAAAACCAAAAATTTCTGGGTATCTAGTTGATGCGTAAAGTTTTTTTCCTACATTCCAATGCTTTTTATTGGGCCAAGTGAATCTGCTATCACTAGCCAAATAAATTGCGGATGGTTGCCTTTTGTCGACAGCAATCCAGGAAATCAGCGTTGTCATGGCTTCCACTGCTCAATTGTATGGTGTATTGTATACAGTAATGGCAATGTGCCTCAAAGAGCAACTCCCAGGCCCTCCACCAATAAATTTCGACGGGGGGTGAGGTCGGAGGACCTATCCCCCGGGCAACCGGGGGATGGCTGGGTCCGTTTAAAGATCAAACTCATTTTCCGTATCCCTCCGCTTTCGTCGCCATATCAAATGACCGTTTTCAATTCAGAAGCGAATTTGATACGAACTTCTGCTTACCCCGATTTTTGCCTGTCGCACCCGTGAGCTTTGGGTCGGAAGCCGCCGGTGACGGCCGGCCGCGTTCGGCCAAAAGCTGCCCGTCGTAGCTGCCTGAAATCGACCCATTGCCGACACTGGGCTCACACAGAACCGGCCGGTGACAGCTGCAGACAGGCAAGGTGTATAAGAAGACAAATATCTTTAAGCAGTAGGGCACGGAAGTCGTGCACGGTCGGAACCCCAACAGATGCCGACAAAGGAACATGACTGGCAGCACATATGGGTCTCCAGCGGAAGAACATGACAACGCTGAGCACGAATGCTCCGCAAGTCACCGTGGGAGCAGTGCCTGTCCTGCCCATCCTCCGTGAAGGAAGCGACTGAGCAGCCGAACTGCAAATCGCCCCTGGCGACCCCTGCCTTCCGAGCGTCCTTCCAGTAGTGGAAGTCGCATACGCTGGGCGTGTTGGCACGATCGCTCTTGTAGAACCAAGAGGTACCGGTAACCACGACGAACTCCGCTGGAGCTCCAGGTTCACCGGAGTGGATTACGAATGTCCTGCTTGGTCCAGATGCTGCGCGGTCAGAAGTCGACCCGGGAAGTGCCGGAACCTCAAGATTCGTGCGTTGGCGAATTTGTGCTTCAGGGAAGCCGGGGAACTGATCCAAGGACCTTGGTACAAAGGGTAGTCCCAGACTGGCTCTGAGTCGGCCCTCAAGGTCGTTTCCCGCTTGTTCCAGACTTTTGAGGAAATCCTCGATTCGCTCACTTCCTTTCGGCTCTTCTGCCAACCGGTCCAAGTTTAGGATCGCAAACCATCTATCGCTACTCTTGACTAGCACGGCGGGATAGACGGAACGCGTTGGGTACTTCTTGCGCTCTGCGCCCGTTGTCGCCGATGTCGCCACCATGACCGCTCTGTAGCAGTCTCCAATCTTGTCAGCGGGCAAGAATTCGAGCGCCTCCGCCACATCCAAAGCGAGCGGAAGCGTATCAACGAGCCGGCGCCGGTGCAGCATCTCGTATAGCTCAGCATGGCGCAGCAGGATTTCGTCACCGTTAGGAAAGCAATGCACGCGTTCCACGATCGGTGGACCAAGCGTGACGAAGCAGTCGATAGGCTCCTCAAAAACGATGATCCAATTTCCAGCGGTAATCACAACCCTGCGAAGGGTCCTCTTACCGAACTCGTTCAGAGCGGAGACATAGCTGTGCAAGTCTCTGAGATACTCAGCCCACTCGGCAATAATCCCAGAGCTCCTTTGTGACTTATCCTTGAGTGCGTACACGGCTTCGCAGATGAGTTGCCCCATGTCTTTCGCGTCAAGCTCAGAACCTCTCGCACGTCGTGGCTTCGGGATATCAAAGCCCTTGGCCTCGACGATCAGTACCGGAGCCCTATCTGCCGGCGATATACCCAAGTAGTCAAAGTACAGACGATCGTTGTTTGCGCTATGCGCTCTCGCTTCTTCAATGACTTGCCCCGGGTTGTCCGGATTCCAGTCAAGCGCTCGCAAGAAGTGGTCTATGAGGAAGCGCCGTGTAGGGCGCTCCAGCATGGAGGCAGGCATCGACTCCCGCGCGGCATTCTCGACAGTTGCATACTGAGTCCGAAGATACGTCTCTTCCCGACGGAACTGCTGCATTCCAGTGCGTAGCTTTTCGGCGAAGGCGCCGGTTTCTGCGAGCAACGTCACCGCAGCAAGTCCGGAAGCTCATAGAGCAGCTTAAGTGCTTCCGGCCACCCCGCGTTGGAGAACAGTTCAAGGACACTCACGAGGCGAGCGCGGCGGCTCGCATCCTCAAATGCAGCTCGGTAGTCAGCGAGGTAGCGACGCACCAAACGAACGACGGTATCGAGCGCCAGGCTCTCATAGTGATAGCCATCACTGGCGGCCGGTCCGAGTACCAACGCGGCGACCTTCTCGAACACTAACTCCGGCGATGCGCTTGCAAGGTGCTCATACACCTCAACAAGGTGATAGGCGACAGTTGCGTTCCCGGATAGGGCTATGCGATCAAGGATGTCTTCATATTCGGCGAGGAACTCGCGCATTTTTCCTTCATCGGCAAGGCCCTCATCGTTTCTGTCGGTGGGTCCGTTCTTGAATGCTCCAGAACCGAAATAGAGCTGATTGCAACTATGCTCCATCAAACGAAGGCCGACCTTATATTGCCGCTCTGCCGCCATTCGCTGCGGCTCAGCTGTAGAACCATCCATCAACGCCGGTTTGGCTGCCGCCAATGCGTCTCCGGCCGCATCCACGACGGCGCGCAATACTTCTCGGGCCCTGTTCTGAATTTCGCGATCGCGGTCAGTTGCGTCCTTCTGAAATCTGGCAAAGAGTGCGCCTCGAAGCCACGAGACCAATGGCCACAGAAAAGCGTCGGAGTCTCCGAGTGTCCGAACCCAGTCTAGTATCCATCCTTGGGCAATATCTTTACCGCTGACAATCCATAAACGGGCTGCCATTCTGGCGATCGCCTCGTGGAAGTCGCCCGGCCGGCTCTTCTCTTCATGCCAACGCTGCAGCCTAGCGAGAATACCGTCTACGAGCTCTTCACACCGATCAGGTGCTACATCGGCAAGGCAAAGAAGAGGCCCCCCAATGAAGAACCCGATCACTCCAGTGTCGGTCTCCTCCGCAGCAACCTTTGCTGCCATTCTCCACATATGATCTCGATCTACTTCCCACAGCGTGTTCAATGACTGCGCGACTTGAAGGCGAACGGTCGGTGCGGGGTCATCAAGCATGCGGACAAGCCGGTCACGAAAGTTCTCTGCGCTGGAGTAACTGGAGGCTGCCAAGCTCATATAGCTCGATGCGACGTATACGCGCACGTCCCAGTTCCCCCATGACATGAGGCCGGAGTCGCTCGGACTTCGTTCCTCAGGGAAGGGACTGGTTGCCATCCGATCCAAGACTTCTATGAGAGCGGTTCGGGACGGGTGACCCGGCAGACCTTCGCTGTAATGCTCCGACTGGACGATCTTCTCTACTGCATTGCTTATCGACCCCCAGCTGGAGTGAAGAACCTGCTCATGAGGCGGCGGCGCGGTCAGTCGATCGATTGTGGTAATGACAGCAACGGTTAATGACCAAAGTTCGCCGATTACCTCCGGCGTCTTCAGCCCGTCACCGTTACGCATCAACGAGTCCAGAGGGCGCACCGTTTGCCTCAGCTCAGCGTCGGGGCCGTCATCCAGGTTGACGCCATCCCCCTTGAGCAAACTGTCAGTAATGTCTCCCGGCTCGCCCCAACTGAACTCCATTGTCATATAGGGCCGATTGCCGGTTAGCAGTCCTTGCTGCTCAAGTTCATTCCGCAGTTCGCTGAGAGGACTGTTGACGAGGGACTCCTCCGCAACGACGGAAAGAAAGCGCGCCGCTCGTGATTGCCAGACTCGATGTGCATCCTCGTCTGCGCATCTGACGTTTGCCAGAAGCGCAGCCTCGAAGTTCCTCCTTTCGGATACCGACCGTCTTGGGAACGCTGCAGCGAGATAGGTAATCGCGTCCCTAACTACATCAGTCAGTTCGAGCAGGCCATCAGAGCTAGCGATTGGCCAAAGTAAGTCATCTGCCACTCCCGGCCGTTCAGCCGCTATGCCAAGAATTCGCGCCCACACTGATGCAGCGGCTGTCTCTGAGATAACCGCTCGAATCGAGCTCACAAAGTCGGCATCGGTACACTCCAACAGAAACGTCACATAGCTGCTAAGAATCTCACTTCCTGGCTGCCCACCACTTCGCTCATTGCTGTCTCGCCATTGTTGCAGGGAAAGGCCGTCCTCCACGAGGAGCAGCACACGATCGCCATCAATTGCCACTTCTCGCGGCTCCATTGATCGCAAACGAGTGCGACGGTCTCCTGCCAACCCGAGCGATGCTCGGTTGACGGCAACAGTGCCGCTGTCCGGATGAGTTGCTAGAAATGACGGGAGAACCTGTTGCAAGTGCCATCGAGCGTGCTCGTAGTCCTGCCGCTTGTTCGACCGCAATGGCATTATTCGGCTGACGTTGCCGCCCATCCAACTGTCACCCTCTGCAGGCGCCACGCGCTCAAAAAGCACGTCATAGATTTCCACCGCGAAGTCCGGGTCGGCCTTGAGAATAGTGCTAACACCTTCCGCCAACCATGGCGCCTCTTCGTGAGCGTGCTCCGTGAAGTGCGGCTCCTGAAGAATGCGGGACAAAAGCTCTCTCGATGCCGTTACGTCAGTATCGAAGGATTTGGTCACCATACGAATTGCGTTCGAAGCAAGGTTCGAGAGTGGAGGCTCGAACTGCCAGGCAAGCGAGAGCAGTTGGCGAGCCGCTTGTCCAAATTTCAGCGCGAACGATCGATCGGCGAAATCAGCGCGTTTACTGAGCGTGAATAACAAGAACCTTGCTGCGTCGGCATAGAGCCGGTGCGCCGCGAGGGCAGCTTGAACTGCCACTTCAGCCCAGGACAACATTGCCGAGGAGGACGGTGCGCCTTTTTCCGCAAGGCTCATGTCGACAAAACGCGATAGCCTGGACAGGGCCGGCCCTATTACGTCCGCCTTTTTAGTATCGCGTAGCAGATCGCACAGGCCTTGAACGTCGACCGGAGACTCAACGCGTTCCGCCACAGTTCTAAGCGCAACGCTTGCAACAACGGGGTCTATGCCGTTGGCGCTGGTAATCGCTAGGGTCAGCGCCCAGGTGCTGGAACGGCCTGGAACGTCATCACGCCAAACACGCTCCATCGCGAACTTCAAAGAGGGACCAAGTAGGAGGCCGATCGCCGGATCTTCAGTGACCTGCGTCTGCAATCTGCGTGTGTCGGTCCAGTCCAAGTAAAAGCGACCCGCGACATGGTCGAAGATAACGTGATGGGCAAAGTGGACACGGTCACCCGATGCCACAAGCACCCCGCTCCGCAAAACATCGTCGAGTGCCTCGTGCCCGATATCGACCTTTCTGACGGTGAGGCGCCGACGGTCGATCATCGACTTGACGGAAGCAGCGACTGCGGTTTGAAGTCGGCTCGACGACAAACGTTGATCCTCGTATTGCTCAAGCAACCCCGACTGCGTAGCAATACTGACGATGCTTGCGGCATTCGTCCCGCCGGAGATCAACTCACTCGCTATCGATAGGTTGAAGACGTTCTTGAGTAGCTCGCGCAAAGACGGCGGAGCGTTACCTAACAGCTCACCAAGCTGCGTACTCTGTTGCGTCAGTCCAACAAGCTCATCATCGCCAAGGCGTGGAATCTTGAAGTGCCTCACGGTCTCCAGGCCCGGCTCCGCGAAGAGCGCCGATGGTGGCGTCCCAACCATCGCCTCACGAAATCGCCTTCCGTTTCGCAAGTCGAACGTGCGAATTGAAGCGAGCACTGACCATCTCTCGCCCAACGTGCGCAACGCATCCTCAATGAATCTAGCAAAGAGGCTTTCGGATGGGCCGCCCCGCGAAGCGTCCAGTGCATCAATAATTAAGAGGCCGGGGCGGCTTCCCGGCCAGTTCTGCAGGGAGTCGAGTACATGTGCATCCAGGTCGAACGTAGCCCGCAAATCATCGAGCGTTGTCACACCGTACAGGTCATCCACTGAAAGAAAGACGGTCGGCAGCCCACTACGCAGCCGCTCCTGTGCCAGCGCAACCAAAACTCCTGTTTTCCCTGCGCCGGGCTCTCCGATGACCAGAAGGCTTCCATCCTCTGCAGCCGCCTTTAGTGCCGGCATGCATCCTCGCGGAATCGCAACGCCTCCATCTATCGATAAGCGGGAATGCCGCTCCAGTCGGGCTACCTCAGTCTGCGTTCGATTGGTCAATCGCGCGATATCTGCGTCGAACATCGGCGAGTGCAAGTCTTCATGACCAGCTGCGCGCAGAAGGCGCAGAAGTCCCTCCTTGTCTGCCGGCGCGCCACTGCGCACAAGCCGGCGGACAATTCCATTCAGGCTCTCTACAGGTGTACTACCCGCCTCTTCGCGGCCAAATAAGCGCGTTCCCACAATGCGAGTGCATTCACGCAAATCACTACCGGTATCGGAGGCATCGAACCGCACTATGTGCAGCAGCATTGCCAAGCGGGCCAATTCATCGTCTGGTGCGACAACGCCGCGCTGCACTGACCACTCTGCATCCGCATGAGCGCGCAGAATGTCGAGCGCGGACCGCTGGCTCTCACTTACTCGGGCGTAGACTTCCGGCCAAGTGCCGCCTGTGTCGAACATCCGACAGGCGGCCTCCAACACGTTCAACGAAGCCGGCGCGTCAGTCGCAACCGCTAAGACGGCTGACGTTCGTGCGCTATCGACATAGGGCCTGGATGTCGCACTGGAAACTACAAAGCGAACCAACTGTGCGATCGTCGACCCCAGGCCCGAATGGGCAGAGCTTGATAGCGCAGGGCGTGTCTTGCACTGAATCAGGATCACGCTACCGTCAGACAGACCCACCTCGATGTCGTCGAGACCGGTACCGGTTTCAAATTGGAGCCTGATAGGAAAAGCACCTACTCCTAGGCCGAATCGACGACCAACAGGAGCGACCGCCACAAGATGACTGGCAAACCACACACCAACTGCAGCGCCAAAGTCCATTCCTGCTTGGGTGGCCCGACCTCCCGCCGGTGGTGTATTAGTTACCAATGCAGCTTCCTCCATTCCTTTATGGCAGCATCCTACAGTTGCGTCAGGCGAGTGACTATGTCTCTGGCCATGAACTGGCCATCCGGTCGAATGGCAATGGCCGCTTTTGGCCGATTGTGTTGAAAAAGTCGGTTTTCCCAAAATACTCGAATATTGATGGATGAAAACACCTCTGTTGCCCGCTGCTACGTGAAATCCGAGTACTGAAACTTCTGCCAAAAATTCAGATTTCAATCTCAGGCGCGTACTTTTCTGGCGTGGAATTCGAAGCTGACTTTTTCAACACAATCGGCCGTTAGCTGCCGGTCGTGGATGGGTGCTTTCGCCCATTAGCCATGCGTGCGACTGGTCAGATCGAATGCGAGTGACCGGTCACGTCGAATGCAAACGTGTGTTCACTTGGATGCAATTACGCAGGCGGCTGATCAACTCCATCGATCCCATCAAAATTATCAGTCTCGAAATCATCATCCCGCCCTCGAATCCAGTCATGATCAAAAACCTCAAGGGTACCAATGAGCCCCTCCTTCGACTTCATCAACAGTTCTTCTTGCTCACTGACAGCCAACGCAAGCATCTGAATGGCTGACCTGGCTACGCGAAGCGCGCTCATGGCCCTTGCAGTAAATCGATCAAAGTCATGATGTTCGACTTCGGCAGCCTGTCTACACTGAGTGATATCTCCTAGGTCATGCAAGACCACAAAGCGATGCGTGCCGGCATTACGTAGGTCTTTCAGGGGACGCAGAATGCCGCTCCTGGCCTCATAGTCATCGGCCAGTTCGACCAGGCCATAAAGAGCATGCACGCCTGCTCGAACTATGGATTCGACTTTAGATGTCAGTAGTTTTTCGCCCTCCTTGTTTGGCCGTAGGCGCCAGATCTTCCCGAAAAAGATCTCATGTGGTTTCAGACCTAGGTCGAAGTAGTGATTTGCGGCGGCGGCAACCTTGTCCAGTAGGTCGATAGCTGTGCGGTGAGCAAGTATTAATGCAGACGTAGCTGGGCCATATACGGCGTAATCCAAGGTGTCATCGAAGCACCCCGAGGTAGGCCACCCGGCCTCATCGCGAGAACGCCAGGCAAGATCACGGGCTAGGATGAAGTCACCTTTCATCTGGTTGAACATCGCAAATATCGGTGGAGGCGTTGTTCCTTTTCCATTCTCTCGCTCCAGAATGCCCGGCAACCGCAACCAATCAAGCTTGCTTATTTCGGAATCTACAAGCTCAACAGTCGGGCCGAGAGTTAGCCGCTCCTTCTCAACCCAGGAAATGAAGGGGTCGCTATGCGGCGCCCTTGGCGGAGGCTCTTGGAAACGATTGAGAAAGCCAAGCATGCCATCCGCTGCCTGCAGCCCCGCGTATTCTATGATTCGATCCCGGTTTTCCCGTGCCACCTTGGCGTATGCAGCAGCCTCTAGTATCGCGAGGTCCGAACAGAGGCCCATTTGGTAGCAGTAAATCAGGTACCTAGCAGCGGCGTGAGCAGCAACGCCATTTTTTCGATCCAGAGCCATGGCAGCAAGTCGCGCATCATGACACTCGCTCCAGCGTTGGCTATCTGCCAACTGATTAGCGAGATTCGTCCAGCTCTGCGTCCGCGCGGACGCGCTTGCTTTGGCATCCTGAGCCACACTCCAAAAGCATGCCCTGGCCTCCGAGCGGGCGTGCCTAGTGCCTTCCTTATGATCCAACCACTCGGCCCCATCCGGCGAATAGCCAATTGAGCTGACTATCGCAGTGCCTAGGTTGAAGACGGTATTCGCTGTGGGGTACTGGCTATGGAGTTCACGGTAGAGAGCAAGCCCATCATCGATCGCATCTTGCTGTTGGCACTGCACTCCAGCATTCACCAACGTAGCAGCGCGCAGCTGCATCTTGTTGAGGCGATTTGGCCCTTCAAGGCTTAGCGCTCTCGCTTGCCTCAATGCCTCGTCAGGATCGGTGTCTATCAGGTGATCAAGGTGAGCAGAAATTTCGCCAAAATTGAAAGAGTCGTCTACCACAGTTCCTCCCCCATCGATGAGACGCCCATGCGGTTAAGCCCCAGAAAGGAGGGCGCAATCTGCATGATACCCCTCCTGCGTCTTGAGTTTCACGGGAGATGGACCCTTTCCAACGACTCTAATAAAACCGGGAACCAAGCTCTTGCAGCTATAAGGGGCGGCGGAGGCAAGAAGCCACGTGCCCCGGAGACGGATAAGGGTCCGGTTCAAATGCTGGGCATTTTTAAGTGTTGAAATTAACGCTAGGCAGTGTGGCCTTTTGGAGCCAAGCTGCGAGAGGAGGGTATCAGAGCAGTAGCCAGTACCGCTAAGCTTTAGATTCTCTGGCAGATAGTTGTGAAGAAAGAGTACGCTGAAATGAAGAATACTCTGAACGTCTGGCCTTGGGTATTAGATATAAAGCGTTATGAGAGCTTTGCTCTTGAGATCTGAATCTCGATGTGTAGTTATATAATTAACATTAGGGTTATAGGGGAAGTAGGTCCATAGTATTTTTTAAGAGCGTCTTTGAACCGGAAATAGATCTTCTAGTCTTCGAAGGAAACTAAGGATTTTAATTTATTTCTAAGGGTTTCATTTTCTTCTTCCAGTCTCTCATTCTCCAGCACAACTTGCTCGAATTCACGGTTTTTTTGATTTTGCCTTCTGTGAACCTCGTGAGTTTGTCTACGTGAGACATAGGAGTTGATGGACCCCGGAGACGATTGTCCGAGGGAAAGTGACACGGCGCTTTTTATTGATGCATCTGAAGTATCTAATTTTAGTTCTGCACGAATTGTAGACTGTTTAGCGATTTCATCGTTAGTAAATTTTCGTCGAAAGGCATGTATGCCAACTCTTGCGCTGGGAATATTGATTGATTTGATAGCGGCGGCAAAAATTTCTGAGACAGATTGATTGTTCAACGGGGCGCCCGTTCGCGCGGATAGGAAAATTCTATCGCAAGTGACTGCTTCTTTTATATTTTTATCTTGAAGAAAGTTGTTGCGATAAGTCTTAATAAAAGCGTTGATGCGAAAGGCGAGTAACAGTGGGATTTTGTAGCTTAAAGTATTACTATATTTTTGCTCTGGCGGGGTTACGACAAAGAAATCTTCATCAGTTACATCGATTTCGCCATCGCTAAACTGACTGCATAGCAGTGAGTTTATAGAAGCTCTCCTAAAGCCTGTCGCATTTGCTATCGCTAGCATCAATGCATTTCGATGTGCTATGTAAATGTCGCGATGTTTTAGAAATGCTAACTCAAGGGTACGTAAGTTTTTCTCGGAAGGTTCGTATTTTGTAGTGTGTTTGCTAAGAGCTCCAATGCGCGGGTAAAGTAAGGGGAACATGTTTTTGTCACGTAATTTATACGTGGATTTGCCGAGATGGTTTGGAAGCGAGGAGTATATTTGGGCGCTTTTTAGGCCAATTATATTAATTAACCCAAGATGTAATTGAAGCCAGGAATAAAAGTGATAGATTCTACGTAATCGATTATTAACTACAGCTTTTAAGCTTTTCGGGGTTGCCGTGCTGTACCGTTGCAATCGTTTGAAGTCATCATCACGAAAATCCCTAAGGGTTTGCGTATCAGCTTGCGTAAACTTAAGGCGACTTTTGCGAAGGTGAATGTAAAATAGCGATAAATGGAACATTTCGTTTTTAATGTATAGATGGCTTAGGCTCTCTTCGCGTTGCAAATAAATTGCGTAATCCATTAACTCATTTACAATAATTTTCATTTCTGTGTCGTAAGGTATTGCTATATCGATCTTTGGGGTGTGTTGCCATCTAAGTTTTAAGCTCATTGAGTTAGCTCCGATGCTTTTTAAGTTCATTAATAATGTTATTTAATTGGGAAATTTGCGACGAGTGTTTTTCCTGCATCAACACGAGTTGCGCTTTTTGTGCCGCTGTGTATTTTTCTAGTGTGTCTATATAATTTTTTAGGTCGTGAATGTTTTGTCTGAGAGCTGTAAGTTTTTCTGGTTTGGATGTTTTTTTATTGATGTTTAAAGTGATCGATGATATTAGGCTTGCAATTTCTTCTCGTAAGTCAGGGTATCGTCTTAGAGTATCATTAGCGTTTCGTTTTATAGCGGCGGACTGTTCGCGCACTTTTTCAGAGTTTTGCAACATATTCCAATTATTGAACTGTCTAATCGTTAGAGGGTAGTATTCATCTTTAGCAAAGCTTTCGGTTTGAGTTGCCCATTTTCTAAGAATCAATATTTTTTCCATTATATTGTTAAGCGCTTCGTGCTTATTTATTTGTGATCGATTCATTTAGCCTCCTGCTAGTTTTTTGTGATGATACTCAATGATCTCATAAAGGTTTTGCAATTTTATCTCAAGGTTTTTAACTATTATGGAGTTTGAGCATAGGGTTTTTATTTGGTTGGATAATTCAAGTGAGTGCTGTTCCAAACCTTTTATATGTTCAATTGATGTGAATGAGAATGGGCAATTACTGCATAGTTGTGGGGTTGCGTTTTCTTTGTGAAGGGTGTTGTCCGAAAGCTCATAGCATTTCGAGCGAGACTTTATTCTATTATTTCCTGCAAGGCACTGTGCATGTTTAAAAGTTGATGGTGCATGGCCTCTTGAAGAAAGCCTCTCAATAAATGTATCAATTTTTTGGCGGTCGTCCAAACCTTTAAAAGTAACAGACTTTTGTAAGCGCCTGAATAATACTCTGACCATTTTTGTGTACCCGCCAGTCACGCTGTCGTTGGATATTATTCGATATATGATTTCTGAGAATTTTTCTTTTATTGCTTCATCCATATATTTTGCTATGTCGTTGTTGTGGTGTTTGTGTGTGTCTATATATTCTTCTATTTGCCAGTCATAAATTTTACTCAGCGTGGCTGCTTCGGATTGGGTAATCGGACTAGTTATGTAAATTTGGGTTGTTGCCAAGCACTCATGCTGGAGTTGGTATGATAGTGCGGGAAGATGTGGGAACTCGTGTTGGTTCATGAAAATGGTGCAGTAAAGCCTTCTGAACATATGTGGCGTTGAATGTATTTCAAATTTTAAGCGTGAAGAAATGAAATGATATGCTTGGCCGGTTTTATAGGCTTCAAAATTGTAGTCTGTATAGCTGCCTAAGAATCCCTTGGCAGAAAAAAGTTTATGTCTAAACAATGTGATATTAGTGTCTTTCAGTTTGCCTATTGAGTGAGTTTTATAGTCTATATTTAGATAGATTAGTTGTAGTTTCTCTAAAGCTTCAGCCGCTTTTTGTGTTGCGTTTCCTACATAAAATGGCAAATAGTCTTTTCGATTTTTTTCTATGTAAAACATCATTTCAAAGATATTGTTTTCTTTGTTGTAGACAGTGCAGGCGCCGAGGGATATACCGAGTTTACGATGTGTTATTTCGTCTCTTCTTCTTGCGTTAAATATAGCTATTATTAGAAAACAAGCTGTAAGTAGGTCTCTGGTTAAATGGTTTAGGTGTTTAATTGTTATTGGTTTGTAGATGTTTTCGGTTGTGACGGAAGGATTAATGAGTTTTGAGTGTAGAGATATATCGTTAAGTTTTGTTTTTATATTTCGGCCATCAATGTTGGATAGGCATGCACCTGCATAATGTATCGTCTCAAGTATAGCGTCACTCTGTTCGTACAATAAGGTCAGAGCTTCCTCTAACATTTTTCCTGCGCCATAACTGTTAATATTCTTTGTTCGTCCAGGTGTGTCCGTCAGCCTTTTACTTAGGCGGGAATATTCAGGATAAGGTACCATTCCTAAGCGGTAGAGGTTAGGTATCCTATACAGGTAATTTAATGCTTCCAAAGTCTGGCGTAATGAACTGTAATTCATGCCAAGAGTTAATGTTTCTTTCTGGTTTTTAGCTGCCGATGGCCAGCCTTTCATTGCTTTAAATTTCTGTACTTGGTCGAAGTATAAAGATGTCTCCTTGCCTGTTATGTTTGTAGAGATTGCTAATTGAAAGCCAGCACTGCTAACTGATTTTTTGCTGTTGGTGGACGTGAAAACAGGATGATCATAGTCGTTTGCTGTCGCAAGAAAACTGCTAAGTCTTTCACTAATATTCAGTGCTTCATGCCAACCCCCATTTGCTAAATGGCAAGGTAGCTTCTTTAATGTATGGGGAGAAAGGTCTTTAAGGTCGAATGTGTCGTTTAGCCAAATATATTCCATAAATTTAACTGTTATTGTTAACATAAATGCAATTCTGTTTGCTTTGCTTTTGGACGAGGGGGTGTTTCTCGAGTATTCGCTAACTGCATAAATGGTCGATAAAAATAGAATTTCATGATCTACTAATTTTGTAGGTTTTGGGTAGACCGAGTTGGGTGGAAGAACAAATCTCTGCAAAGATATCTCTTTGTAGCCAACTTCATCTTTCCTTGCTTCACTTTGAGTTATTCGAAGTAAAGCATCTGGTGTTACTGAGATGTCAGTGTCTAAAGGATGTTTTTTTAGCTGTAGAAGTATCGCGCTGGATAGGTTTTTATTAATCATGATTAATGGTTGCCTCTATCTGTCTTAAAATATAACCATAGGCGGAGCTATTAATGAAATTGTATAGTGCCTCGTTGAATATGATTCGAGGGGCTATCCGCATGGAGAAGTGGTCATTGTTTTCAGAGTAGAGCTGCTTCCAGTGATGGTAATAGTAGTTTCGTGTGCGTATGACTTCAGTTATCCGAAACTCATCAATTTCAATTACACGGTTCGGACAGCCATCACCGATATGGCAATGATGGGCTTGGCATATGTTCTCTCCAGATTGAAGGCCTTTAAAGGGATGATTGATCGGGTCGGAGCATAGTGCTCCATCGCCAATAGGCATTAAATTTAAAGTGCCGGTTGTTTTTATTTTTTCCATATTGAAGATGATCTTTTTTTCTAATCTCTTTTGGAACTCGAGATTAATTGAGGAGTTTATATTTCTGCTGAATAATTGGTCAAGATAAAGTCCGGTTGTGCCTATGCTTGTATGTCCGAGTTTGCGTCTTGTATGCTCGGTACTTCTCGTGGTGTAGTGCTCGAGGCTCCCAACTTGTTCTCGGATTTGCTCAAGTGTAAATTTGAAAAGGCTATGCCTTTCAATGAAAGCGTCGGGTGTCATTTGAATCATTACAGATCTTTCCGTGTACATGTCTTTCGAAGTGGTCCACGAAAACCATATGCGTTGTTCGGTAGCGGGGATAAATTCAAGTAAGATTAGTTGGTTTCGATTCCATATAAGACGACGAATGGCATCTTGATAATGTTTTTCATGCCGATCAATGAATACTGATGGGGTAAAGTCATCTGTTTTTGACTTGTATCCTTGGATTTCGTAGTGCCCATATTCTTCATCATATATGATGTTGTTGATTTCCATTGCAAACAATGAGGCTTTATTCCAGCCTGTTCTACAAAGTAGCAGTATAAATATGGCTTGCAACTCGATAAAGCAAGCTCTGACGGAAAGTGCTAAGATATGCCTGGTGTTAAATCCAGGTGTGGAGGTAAGGCCAGCTTGTTTGAGCAATTCGGGTAACTTGTAACCAACCCATAAACGCGCGCCTTTATAAAGTAATTTGTCATCTTTGATTATGTTTAAATAAGCGTTTAATCTTTTTTTAGGGCATAGTATCTCATAGCGCCTAATGTCGTAAGAAGTGGGGTAAGAATTGTAAATAAATCGCCTGATTACTTTCTCTGTTGATGCGCTTCGTGTCGATTCTTTTGAGCTAATAACGAGCTTTCTCAAGATTTCTATGTTGTTTAGATCGGCAATGCATGCGTCTATTATTTTTTGCAGGTCGGTGGCGAGCAGATCAATGGACTTGGAAATCAGTTCGTTGTAGTTTTTGTGTGGGACGGCTCCTAGTGGGATTTTATTACTGTGGGCTTTGGCGTGTTGCTCGGAATTAAGTATTGGTCGTGGATCTGCTCGCAGTGCTCCTAGAATCGTTTTGTAATTTATAGACTCTCTGCTTATTTCATTTGGGCAGTTAAATGTAGAGTGGATTACAAGATTTCTAAATGAAAAAGATATTTTTCGTCGGGATTCTGCCTTTTTGTCTGTTCGTTTCAATAGTCTTCGTTCAAGGGTTAAAAAGAGACGATGCAAAAGGGCCGCAGTCAGTGCGTATTCATTTTTGTTTAAAATTTCGATTGCGTCGATGTCGACAGAGAGTTCACTAAGTGCCTGCTGGATTCCATAGGTATAGCTGGTTGTCACTTTTTCGTGAATTGATCGCGAACTTATTTGTTTGAGTGCTATTGCTATCCATGCATCTTGGACTATCCCAATAGCGTCAAGATCGAAGACATCTGTTCGATCGTAAACTCGGCCATTTGACCTAAGAATTGACTTTACACATATTAAATTTTCACTTTGCTTGAACAAGGTACGAGCTCCCGTGCTTGCGTAGGTATAGCAGGGTGCTCGCCACTCTGCTCATTTGCTCACACTACATTGACATCCGATGCCAAGCTGCTGATTGCCGGCGACACGCTGTTTCGCCGCGGTATCGGGCGTACGGATTTGTGGGGTGGAGACCAGGCGACCATCGTGCGTTCGATCAAGCAGCGGCTGTACACGCTGGATGAGGGGGCAACGGTGGTGACCGGTCACGGACCGGATACCCGATTGGGTGATGAAATGCGTGAGAACCCTTTTGTACGGGCGTGACGGAATAATTGCCGGGTTAGAGGCAAGCGTTGCAGCAAAAACTCAGGTCGGGTTCAGCGTGCGTCTGCTACGGTTGCTGTAGCGACGGAATTTTTGCCGTTTGTCGTGTTCCAAACTCGGCACAGGTCCATTGCCAATGTCCTTTGCACCATAGAATGCAAAAGTAGGAGCTCCCTTCATGTTCACTTCGCGTCGTCTGCTTGTTGTTGCTACCGTCGTAGCCCTGTTGTCCGGCTGCGCATCCCCTAACCCTTATGACGGCAGCAGCCAGGGGCAGGCGAGTAATGAATCCGGCGGTATGAGCAAGACCGCCAAGTACGGCGGCCTGGGTGCCCTGGCCGGTGCGCTGGCGGGTGCAGCCATCGACCATAACAACCGTGGCAAGGGCGCACTGATCGGTGCGGTCGTTGCGGGTGCCGGCGCAGCCGGTTACGGCTACTACGCCGACCAGCAGGAAAAGAAACTGCGTGAAAGCATGGCCAATACCGGTGTTGAAGTTCAGCGCCAGGGCGACCAGATCAAGCTGATCATGCCGGGCAATATCACTTTCGCCACCAACTCGGATGCGATCTCCAGCAGCTTCTACCAGCCGCTGAACAACCTGGCCAACTCGCTCAAGCAGTTCAACCAGAACACGATCCAGATCGTTGGTTATACCGACAGCACGGGCAGCCGCCAGTTGAACATGGACCTGTCCCAGCGTCGTGCGCAGAGCGTGGCCAACTACCTGACGTCCCAGGGCGTCAACGGTGCCAACCTGAGCGCACGCGGTGCCGGCCCGGATAACCCGATTGCCAGCAACGCCGACGTCAACGGCCGCGCCCAGAACCGTCGTGTGGAAGTGAACCTCGGTCCGATCCCGGGCCAGCAGTACGGCCAGCCAGGTGCTCAGCAACAGGCGCCACAGCAGAACAACCAGTTCCAGGGCAACCCGTACTCGCAGTACCAGTAAACATTCGCTAATAAAAAAGGGCGCCTATGTAAGGCGCCCTTTTTTGTAGCTGTCGGTTACATCAGTCGATGTATTCGAACACCTTCACGATCTTCTGCACGCCAGACACACCCTGCACCAGATTGGCTGCACGCGTGGCTTCGGCCTGGGTCAGCAGACCCATCAGGTAGACGATACCGTTGTCGGTCACGACCTTGATGCGCGAACCGGGGATCGCGTTATCGGTGAGCATCTGCGCCTTGATCTTGGTGGTCAGCAGGGCGTCATTACTGATGGCCAGCAGGGTGATTGGGTCCATCACCTGCAATTCGTTATGTACTTTCTTCACGCGCTGTACGGCAGCGGCGGCTTGCTCGGCCTGGGCCTTGAGGTCGGCGCGTGGTGTCTGGCCGGCGAGCAAAACAACGCCGTTGAAGCTGGTCACGACGATGCGCGATGCACCGTTGCCCAGGTCGGTCGCGGCCTTGGCGACGTTGACTTCAACCTTGGTTTCGATCAGCGAGTCGTCGATTTTGCTGCCGAAGGTACGGGTGCCCTTGTCATCCTGGATAGGGGTGTCGCGTGTTGCAGTGATGGCCGTGCTGCAGCCGCTGATAGCGAGGCACAGGGTGATGGCCAAAAGGCTGAGGCGGTTAACGGTCATTCTTCACTCCCAAACAGTTGGCTGTCGATCAGATCGCACAGGCAGTGGATCGCCAGCAGGTGGACTTCCTGGATACGTGCGGTGACATTGGCCGGGACGCGAATCTCCACGTCTTCAGGCAACAGCAATGAGGCCATGCCCCCGCCATCGCGCCCGGTCAATGCTACGACAATCATTTCGCGATCATGTGCGGCCTGGATCGCCTGAATAATATTCGCAGAGTTGCCGCTGGTGGAAATCGCCAGCAGCACGTCACCTGGTTGGCCCAGGGCGCGAATCTGCTTGGAGAAGATTTCGTTATAGCTGTAGTCGTTGGCAATCGAGGTGATCGTCGACGAATCGGTGGTCAATGCAATGGCCGGCAAGCTTGGGCGCTCACGCTCGAAGCGGTTGAGCAGCTCGGAAGAGAAATGCTGGGCATCGCCGGCCGAACCACCGTTGCCGCACGAAAGCATTTTGCCCTCGTTGAGCAGGGCGTTGACCATGACCTGACTGGCTTGCTCGATGTGCGGTGCAAGTACGTCCATCGCCTGTTGCTTGGTGTCGATACTGGCCTGGAAAAGCTGGCGAATTCGGGATTGCATGTCCATCTGTGTGACCTTAAGTAGCGCGGCTGTATGGCACAGGAATGTGCAGCCCGCAAAGCAAAGAGCAAAAGTGTGTGGTGAAGATGTCCGGCGAATCAGCTGTCGAAGGCATTTTTGAGCCAGTTCAGATCAGCCTGACCAGACGGTGTGCTTTCTATGGCAACCACATCGAAACGGCAGGGGGCGTCGGCCCAGCGATGCTCTTTTTGCAGGAAGAACTGCGCGGCAAGTATCAGCTTCTGACGCTTGCGCCCGTCGATACTGGCGAGCGCGCCACCCCATTGTGCGTGTTTTCTGTAGCGGACTTCGACGAATACTACTGTATCGCCGTCAAGCATGACCAGATCAAGCTCACCGCGTTTACATAACCAGTTCTGCGCCAATAGGCGCAGACCTTGTAGTTGCAAGTACTTCAGGGCTTGCAGTTCGGCGTCCTTGCCGCTTTGTGCGCTGGACCGCTCGGGCATCAGCGCGGCGTGTCCGGCAGGCGCTGGATCTCGCCACCGACAAACTTGGCCCATGGCATCTGGCGATCAACGCGCTGGTTGGCGCTGATACCCAGGTTGCCCGACAGGCCGTCAACACGGGTATCCGGCAGTGCCTTGAGTTGCCCCAGGCGCGGCGCCAGGCGGTAGGCGTCGACGCCCATCGCATACAGGCGACCGAGGCTGCCATTGGCTTGTGGCCATTGTGCAGCCACCTGGTTGCGCAGTGGGTCGGTGGTGTTGAGCAACCAAGGCGTTTCGCAGAACATCACGTTGGTCATGTCCAGGTACTGGTTCTTGTCGCCGCTGGCACTGAACACGTGGGATGTGGCGTACACCGGCACGTCGCCGGCGTATTGGAAGTTCAAGGTCGGCTTGATCTGCTGGGCCAGTTGCGGGGGCACGGCCAGGAAGATGAACTCGATGTCCTGGCGACGCGACGGCTGCGCGGCTACGTCGGTGCCTACGGTGCTTTGCAGGCTCTTGGCGCGGCCTTCGCTTTTGCGCAGCTGGAACAGATCGGCAATCTGCTGGGCGAGGGCGACGGGCTGATCGACATACTCAACCCCCATGACCTGGCCGCCATTGGCTTCCCAGTCCTGGCGGAAGGCTTTGTAGACACGCTCACCCCATTCGCCACGCGGAACCATGGCAGCCGCGCGATGCAGGCCGTCGGCACGGGCGCGGCGCGACACTTCGCGGGCTTCGTCTTCAGCGGCCAGGCCGAACTGGAACAGTTGCGCCGGGCTGCGATCAGTCTCGCTGTAGTTCAACGCCAGGGTGGTGATCGGCAATTGCGGGCGGGCACTGAGCTGTTTGACCAAAGGCTTCTCCAGCGGGCCGACTACCAGTTGCACGCCAGCGGCCTGGGCCTTGGCGTAGAAGTCGTCGAGGGAGGTCAGGCGCGAGCTGTCATAGAACTCGATGACCGGTGGCTTCTGCCCGGCCTGTTCGGCCTGGTAGTGCGCCGCCATGAAGCCTTCACGCAGCGCCTTGCCGACGGAGGCCAGCGGGCCGTCCTGTGGCAGCAGCAGGGCGATCTTGTTCAGGGGCTGGCTGGCCAGTTCCTTGAGCTTGGTCAGTGGTGTGGGCAGTTGCACGGCAGCCGGGTGGCCCGGGTTCTGTGCGCGCCAGGTGTCGATGGCAGCCTGTTGCTGCTCCAGCGTACCGGCGCCCTTGACCGCTTGGGCCAGGGTGATCCAACCGTCCAGGACCGGATTGCCGCTGGCTTGCAGCTGTTCGGCCGGCACGGCGGCAATCAGGGCCCAGATGGCTTCGTGGTTGCTTTTGGCGGCATCACCCGTGAGCAGTGGGGCCATGGCGACACGCTCCCGGGCGGCAGCCAGGGTCTGGCCGTCGGCCTCATAAGCGCGGGCGTGCACGCTGCCGGTACGGATCTGCTGTTCAGGCGGCAGCTCCTTCAGGCTTTGCAGGCTCGGATGGTTCAAGGCGGTCAGCGCAGCCTTGGGCTGGTTGCGCGCCATGGCCAGTTCGGCGGCCAGGGTGCTGGCAAACACTTGCGCGGCGGGCTTGAGGACATCCAGGGGCACTTGCGCAAGAATCTGCGACGAGCGCCCGGGGTTGTTCTGCTTGTAGGCCATGTCTGCCGCACTCAGGCGCAGCAACGCGGCCTTTTCTGGCGTCTTGGCGGTGGTGGCCTGTTCGAGCAGTTGCTCGATACTGGCGTCCGGGGTCCGTGGAAGGTCGCCAAGGCTGGACGAGGGCGAGCTGGCGCACGCGGCCAACAAGGCAGCGAGGCAGAGGGCGGAGAGCAGCCGCAGGCAAGCGATCATGTAAGTGTTCCTGATACCGATCAAATTAGCGTGGAATTGTACCCAAGCACTGGCCCAGGCGCGATGTTACTGGCGTGAAACCATCGATTTAGGTCGTGCAAATGTTGCAGCTGGCGCCAAACGGCTGAAAAGGCATCGGCCGTGGTGGCATATTTTCAAGGCGCCTACGCGCTACAATGTCGCTTTTGCCAACCATCGAGGTGTGCGTTTTGACTGCTCCAGGTCCTTTGAATTCCACTGCAGGCTCGCTTTTTGTCGTGGCGACGCCCATTGGCAACCTGGACGACATCAGTGCCCGGGCACTGAAAGTGTTGCGCGAGGTTAAATTGATCGCGGCTGAAGACACGCGGCACTCCCAGCGTTTGATGCAGCATTTTGGTATCAGCACGCCATTAGCCGCCTGCCACGAACACAACGAACGTGAAGAAGGCAGCCGTTTTATCGTGCGCCTGTTGGCCGGCGACGATGTGGCGCTGATCTCCGACGCGGGCACGCCACTGATCTCCGACCCTGGCTACCATCTGGTGCGCCAGGCACGGGCCGCTGGTATCAATGTAGTGCCTGTTCCGGGCGCGTGCGCGCTGATTGCGGCATTGTCGGCGGCGGGCCTGCCGTCGGATCGTTTTATTTTCGAGGGTTTCCTGCCGGCCAAGGCCGTCGGGCGGCGCGCACGCCTGCAAGCGTTAAAGGAAGAACCGCGCACCTTGATCTTCTATGAGGCCCCCCATCGCATCCTCGAATGCCTGCAGGACATGGAGCTGGTGTTTGGCGGCGAGCGCCTGGCACTGCTGGCCCGTGAGCTGACCAAGACCTTCGAAACCCTCAAGGGCTTGCCGCTGGAAGAGTTGCGTGCGTTTGTCGAAGGTGACAGCAATCAGCAGCGCGGCGAGTGTGTGGTGCTGGTGGCAGGCTGGACCGCGCCTGAGGACGAAGATGCGGTGGGCAGCGAAGCCATGCGCATCCTTGGCCTGCTGCTCAAGGAGATGCCCCTCAAGCGTGCGGCCGCCCTGGCGGCGGAAATCACCGGGGTGCGCAAGAACCTCTTGTATCAAGCTGCGCTGGATAAACAGAAAGCCGAATAGTTCCGGGGTTGAACCGGTATTCCGTCTGAACGTGATGGCAATTCTGAACTTTTATTACTTGTCCTAAGTCCGCCGTGCCGTTAACCTGCGCGGCGGAGAGTCGATTGGACAGTCGCTGCCCTCTATGAAAATTAGGGGGGGGAGGAAAGTCCGGGCTCCATAGGGCGAAGTGCCAGGTAATGCCTGGGAGGCGTGAGCCTACGGAAAGTGCCACAGAAAATAACCGCCTAAGCACTTCGGTGCCGGTAAGGGTGAAAAGGTGCGGTAAGAGCGCACCGCACGACTGGCAACAGTTCGTGGCTAGGTAAACCCCACTTGGAGCAAGACCAAATAGGGTCCCAAGGCGTGGCCCGCGCTGGGACCGGGTAGGTTGCTAAAGATGTCCAGTGATGGCCATCGTAGACGAATGACTGTTCAAGACAGAACCCGGCTTATAGATCGACTCTCCACCTTTTTCCTTCTGTCCGAATCTCGAGCAGAAACCCGGTAGTAACGCAAGAATCCCTCCCTGCCGAATCATTGGCAGATGCATCTTCGTAATACCAAAAAAATCTTACTCTTAATAAATTACTTTAAGTTCAGCCTATAGCTCTTTGAGCTATTTGTGCTTGTTGGGCCAAAAACATCGCCGAACTCTGGTTTCTCCTCCCTTTACGCTCCTAAATCTCCGTTCTGTAAGGCTTTTCCTTGAATCCGCGCCTTGACGGTGTGGTGGGCGCATTCCTATAGTGTGCGCAAGTGGCGGAAAGTGGCACAAAGTGGGTTTTTTGAACGTAAAACGCTAAAATTTGGAGAAACGCATCTGTGTTTCGCGGAGCTAACGCTATCAGTCTCGATGCAAAAGGCCGTCTCGCCATGCCGAGCCGGTATCGTGACGAGCTCATTTCGCGAAGTTCCGGACAGTTGATCATCACCATCGATGCCGTTGACCCTTGTTTGTGTGTTTACCCGCTCGATGAGTGGGAGTTGATTGAAACCAAATTGCGCGCCCTGCCTTCATTGCGTGAAGAGAACCGCCGCCTGCAGCGTTTGCTGATTGGTAACGCCGTCGACCTTGAGCTCGATGGCAGCGGTCGTTTCCTGGTGCCGCCGCGCTTGCGCGAATACGCCAAGCTCGACAAGCGCGCAATGCTGGTTGGCCAACTGAACAAGTTCCAATTGTGGGACGAAGATGCCTGGGATGCTGTTTCTGCAGCTGACCTGGCTGCTATTCAACAACCGGGCGCCATGCCTGATGAACTGCGTGATTTGATCCTGTGACTATTGATAGCGGCTTTAACCACATCACCGTACTGCTTGACGAAGCCGTTGAGGCTCTCGCCGTACGCGCGGATGGCTGCTATCTGGACGGCACGTTCGGCAGGGGCGGGCATAGCCGGTTGATACTCAGCCAGCTCGGGTCCGACGGCAAACTCCTCGGGTTCGACAAAGACCCCCAAGCGATTGCCACCGGGCAAGCGCTAGCGGCCGAAGACGGCCGCTTTGTCGTTGTGCAGCGCAGCTTTGCCGAGCTGGGTGCCGAAGTCGCCGAGCGCGGCATGGCGGGCAAGGTGGCCGGGGTTTTGCTCGACCTGGGCGTGTCCTCGCCGCAACTCGATGACCCGGAGCGCGGCTTCAGTTTCATGAACGACGGTCCGCTCGATATGCGCATGGACCCGACCCGTGGCGTCAGCGCCGCACAGTTCATTGCCACCGCGCCGGTGGAAGAAATCGCCCGTGTGTTCAAGGAATACGGTGAAGAACGCTTCGCCGGCCGCATGGCGCGTGCCGTGGTCGAGCGCCGCGAAATCCAGCCGTTCGAGCGCACTGCCGACCTGGCCGAAGTGCTGAAGGTCGCCAACCCTGCGTGGGAAAAGGGCAAGAACCCGGCGACCCGTGCGTTCCAGGGCCTGCGTATTCACGTCAATAACGAATTGGGCGACCTGGAGGCCGGCCTCGAGGCTGCCCTCGAGGCGCTGGAAGTGGGCGGTCGCCTGGTGGTGATCAGCTTCCACTCCCTGGAAGACCGTATCGTCAAACTGTTCATGCGTCGCCTGGTCAAGGGCGAATCCGACAACCTGCCGCGCAATCTGCCGGTACGTTTCGAAGCCTTTGTGCCGAAAATCAAAATCCATGGCAAAGCGCAGTTCGCCTCCGAAGCCGAGCTCAAGGCCAACCCACGTTCCCGTAGCGCCGTCATGCGCGTCGCGGAGAAGTTGCGGTGAGCAAGCTTTTCGCCAAGCCCCTCCCGGGCGGCAGCTTCTTTATGTTGCTGCTGTTTGTTGGCGTGCTGATATCCGCGATTGCGGTGTCCTACAGCGCCCACTACAACCGCCAGTTGCTCAATACCCTGTACGGGGAATTGAGTGTGCGCGACAAAGCGCAGGCGGAATGGGGCCGGTTGATCCTGGAACAAAGCACCTGGACAGCCCACAGCCGCATCGAAGTGCTGGCGACTGAACAGTTGAAAATGCACATCCCGGGCGCGGCCGAAGTCCGCATGGTGGCGCCATGATGAAACTTGAAGGCGCACTCTACCCCTGGCGCTTCCGCCTGATGCTCGGCTTGCTGGCATTGATGGTGGGTGCGATCGCCTGGCGGATCATCGACCTGCAAGTGGTCGACCGTGACTTCCTGATCGGCCAGGGTGATGCCCGTAGCCTGCGTCACATCCCGATTCCTGCGCATCGCGGCCTGATCACCGACCGTAACGGCGAGCCGCTGGCTGTCAGTACACCGGTCACCACCCTGTGGGCCAACGCCAAGGAGTTGCAGGTCGCCAAGGATCGCTGGCCGGCGCTTGCCGCCGCGCTGGGGCAAGACCCGAAAGCCTTGGCTGAACGCCTGGAAGCCCAGGCCAACAAAGAATTCATCTACCTGGTGCGCGGCCTTACCCCCGAACAAGGCCAGCAGGTGCTCGACCTTAAAGTCCCCGGTGTCTACGGCATCGAGGAATTCCGTCGTTTCTACCCGGCTGGTGAAACCACCGCGCACATGGTCGGCTTTACCGACATCGACGACCACGGCCGTGAGGGTGTGGAACTCGCCTACGATGAATGGCTCGCCGGGGTTCCCGGCAAACGACAAGTCATCAAGGATCGGCGCGGCAGACTGATCAAGGATGTCCAAGTCACCAAAAACGCCAAGGCCGGTAAGCCCTTGGCGTTGTCGATTGACCTGCGCCTGCAATACCTGGCCAACCGCGAGCTGCGTAACGCGATCATCGAGAACGGCGCCAAGGCCGGCAGCCTGGTGATCATGGACGTCAAGACCGGCGAGATCCTCGCCATGGTCAACCAGCCGACCTACAACCCCAACAACCGTCGCAACCTTCAGCCGGCGATGATGCGCAACCGCGCCATGATCGACGTGTTCGAGCCGGGTTCGACCATGAAAGCCATCTCCATGAGTGCCGCCCTCGAAACCGGACGCTGGAAACCCAGCGACAAGGTCGAGGTGTATCCGGGTACGTTGCAGTTGGGCAAATACACCATTCGTGACGTGTCCCGTACCGAAGGCCCGGTGCTGGATCTGACAGGTATCCTGATCAACTCCAGTAACGTGGGCATGAGTAAGGTCGCCTTCGATATCGGCGGCGAAACCATTTACCACCTGGCGCAGAAGATCGGTTTGGGCCAACCCACCGGCCTGGATTTCCCCGGCGAGCGCGTGGGCAACCTGCCGAACTACCGCGACTGGAAAAAGGCCGAGACCGCCACGCTTTCCTATGGTTACGGCCTGTCGGTGACGGCGATCCAACTGGCCCATGCTTTCTCTGTATTGGCAAATAACGGCCGCATGGTTCCGCTGAGCCTTATCCATGTCGACGAAGCGCCGAAAGCCACCCAGGTGATCCCGGAAAACGTCGCCAAGACCATGCAAGGCATGCTGCAACAAGTGATCGAAGCGCCACGCGGTGTGTTCCGTGCCCAGGTGCCGGCGTATCACGTGGCTGGCAAGTCGGGTACTGCGCGTAAGACGTCGGTGGGCACCAAGGGCTACGCCGAAAACTCCTACCGTTCGCTGTTCGCTGGCTTCGGCCCGATGAGCGACCCACGCTACGCCATCGTGGTGGTGATCGATGAGCCGAGCAAAGCCGGTTACTTCGGTGGCCTGGTCTCGGCGCCGGTGTTCAGCAAAGTGATGTCCGGCACCCTGCGCCTGATGAACATCACGCCGGACAACCTGCCGCCGACTCAACAAGCGAACGCCGGTCCACCGGCCGCCGCTGTAAAAGCCAATGGAGGGCGCGGCTGATGTCTCTTAGCCTGAACAAGATTTTTGCCCACGCCGGCCGCGATCTGCTGATCCGCGAGTTGAGCCTGGACAGCCGCAATGTGCGCGCCGGTGACCTGTTCCTGGCGGTGCCTGGCGGCAAATTCGATGGCCGTGCGCATATCGCCGACGCCCTGCAACGCGGCGCGGCTGCCGTGGCCTACGAAGTGGAAGGCGCCACCGTGCTGCCGATCACCGATGTTCCGCTGATTCCGGTCAAGGGGTTGGCCAAACAGCTCTCGGACATCGCCGGGCGTTTCTATGGCGAGCCAAGTCGGCACGTCAACCTGGTCGGCGTTACCGGCACCAACGGCAAGACCAGCGTGACCCAACTGGTCGCGCAGGCCCTTGACCTGCTGGGCCAGCACTGCGGCATTGTCGGTACCTTGGGCACCGGTTTCTACGGCGCGCTGCAAAGCGGCCTGCACACCACGCCGAACCCGATTGCCGTGCAGGCGACCCTGGCCGACCTGAAAAAGGCCGGCGCAAAGGCGGTTGCGATGGAAGTGTCGTCCCACGGCCTTCACCAGGGCCGCGTTGCTGCGCTGGCATTTGATGTGGCGGTGATGACCAACCTGTCCCGCGATCACCTCGACTACCACGGCACCATGGAAGCCTACGCTGCCGAGAAGGCCAAGCTGTTTGCCTGGAATGACTTGAAGTGCCGCGTAGTGAACCTGGACGACGAGTTCGGTCGCCAACTGGCCGCCGAAGACCGTGAATCGCGCCTGATCAGCTACAGCCTGGAAGACGCCAGCGCGTACCTGTATTGCCGCGATGCCCAATTCAATGACGAAGGCGTGCGCGCGACGTTGGTGACGCCTCAGGGCGAACATCATCTGCGCAGCACCTTGCTCGGTCGTTTCAACCTGAGCAACACCCTGGCTGCCGTCGGCGCATTGCTCGGCCTGGATTACGCTCTTGACGAAATCCTGCGTGTGCTGCCCAAGCTGGAAGGCCCGGTCGGTCGCATGCAGCGCCTGGGTGGCGGCAAACAGCCGTTGGTGGTGGTCGATTACGCCCACACCCCGGACGCCCTGGAAAAAGTCCTGGTGGCCCTGCGTCCCCACGCCAAGGGCAAGTTGCTGTGCCTGTTTGGTTGTGGTGGTGATCGTGATCGCGGCAAGCGCCCGTTGATGGCCGAGATTGTCGAGCGCCTGGCCGATGGCGTGCTCGTCACCGACGACAACCCACGCAGCGAAGACCCGAGCCAGATTTTCGACGACATCCGCGTCGGCTTCAAAGATGTGTCCAAGGCTACGTTTGTAGCCGGTCGTGGCGCGGCCATCGCCCAACTGATCGCCAGCGCCAGTGCTGATGACGTGGTGGTGCTGGCCGGTAAAGGTCACGAGGACTATCAGGAAATCAACGGCGAGCGCCATGCCTTCTCCGATCTGGTCGAGGCCGATCACGCCTTGACCGCCTGGGAGGTTGCCCATGCTTAAACCGATGACATTCAGCGAACTGACCCAGGCCCTGTCGGCCCGTGTACTGTCCAGCGATTGCCGCTTCGACGGCGTGAGTATCGACAGCCGCAACATCAAGCCGGGGCAACTGTTTGTTGCCCTGGCTGGCCCACGTTTCGACGGTCACGACTACCTGAATGAAGTCGCCGCCAAAGGTGCCGTGGGTGCCTTGGTGCAGCGCGAAGTCGCGGATTCCACGCTACCGCAACTGCTGGTCGCCGACACTCGCCTGGCCCTCGGCCAATTGGGTGCGTTGAACCGTGCCGCGTTCACCAACCCCGTTGCAGCCATCACGGGCTCCAGCGGCAAGACCACGGTCAAGGAACTGCTCGCCGGTGTATTGCGCACCCGCGGCCCGGTGCTCGCCACCCGTGGCAACCTGAATAATGATTTTGGCGCACCGCTGACCCTGCTCGAACTGGCCCCGGAACACACCGCGGCGGTGATCGAGCTGGGCGCGTCGCGTATCGGCGAAATCGCCTACACCGTGGCGCTGACCAAGCCCCACGTGGCGATCATCAACAATGCCGGAACCGCCCACGTCGGTGAGTTCGGTGGCCCGGAAAAGATCGTCGAAGCCAAGGGTGAAATCCTTGAGGGCCTCGATGCATCGGGCACTGCTGTACTGAATCTTGACGACAAGGCCTTCGAAACCTGGCGTGTACGCGCCGCCGGGCGCAAGGTCCTGACGTTTGCCGTGCTCAATGCTGCGGCTGATTTCCACGCATCCAGCATCACCGTGGATGCCCGTGGTTGCCCTTCCTTTACCTTGCACACCCCGCAAGGCAATGAACACGTGCAGTTGAACCTGCTGGGCAACCATAACGTTGCCAATGCCCTGGCCGCCGCCGCTGCCGCCTACGCCCTGGGCGTGTCGCTGTTCGGTATCGCCACCGGGCTTGGCGCGGTGCAGCCGGTCAAGGGCCGTACCGTGGCGCAGCTGGCAACCAATGGCATGCGCGTGATCGATGACACTTACAACGCCAACCAGTCCTCGGTTTGCGCCGCCATCGACCTGCTTAAAGGCTTCGACGGCCGCAAGGTACTGGTGCTGGGTGATATCGCCGAGCTGGGCGACTGGGCCGAACAGTCCCACCGTGAAGTCGGCGCCTACGCGACCGGCAAGGTCGACGCGCTGTACGCCGTTGGCCCGAACATGGCCCATGCCGTCAATGCGTTCGGCCCTGGTGCACGTCATTTCGCGACCCAGGCCGAGCTGATCCAGGCGCTGACGGCGGCTGAACACGACAAACATACAACCATTTTGATCAAGGGATCGCGCAGCGCGGTGATGGAAAACGTCGTCGCGGCCTTGTGTGGCTCAAGTACGGAGAAACATTAATGCTGCTGCTGCTGGCTGAGTATCTGCAACAGTTCCACAAAGGCTTCGCGGTCTTTCAGTACCTGACCCTGCGCGGGATTCTGGGTGTGCTGACCGCGTTGTGTTTGTCGCTGTTCCTGGGGCCGTGGATGATCCGCACCCTGCAGAACCTGCAAATTGGTCAATCGGTTCGTAATGACGGCCCGCAGTCGCACCTGTCCAAGTCCGGCACCCCGACCATGGGCGGTGCGCTGATTCTGTCGTCCATCGGCGTAAGCACTTTGCTGTGGGCCGACCTGCACAACCGCTACGTGTGGACTGTGTTGTTGGTGACGTTGCTGTTCGGCGCCATCGGTTGGGTGGATGACTACCGCAAAGTGATCGAGAAGAACTCCAAGGGCCTGCCAAGCCGCTGGAAGTATTTCTGGCAGTCGGTGTTTGGCCTCGCCGCGGCGATCTTCCTCTACACCACTGCGCCCAGCGCAGTGGAAACGACCCTGATCATCCCGATGCTCAAGGACGCCAGCATTCCCCTGGGCATTGGCTTCGTGGTGCTGACCTACTTCGTGATCGTCGGTTCCAGCAACGCGGTCAACCTCACCGACGGCCTCGACGGCCTGGCGATCATGCCGACGGTGATGGTGGGCGGCGCGCTCGGCATCTTCTGCTACCTGTCGGGTAACGTGAAGTTCGCCGAATACTTGCTGATCCCTTACGTACCGGGCGCGGGTGAATTGATTGTGTTCTGCGGCGCGCTGATCGGTGCCGGCCTGGGCTTCCTGTGGTTCAACACGTACCCAGCGCAAGTGTTCATGGGCGATGTCGGCGCACTGGCGCTGGGCGCGGCCCTTGGCACCATCGCGGTGATCGTTCGCCAGGAAATCGTGCTGTTCATCATGGGCGGTGTGTTCGTGATGGAAACCCTGTCGGTGGTCATCCAGGTGGCGTCCTTCAAATTGACCGGGCGTCGGGTGTTCCGCATGGCGCCGATTCACCACCACTTTGAACTCAAAGGCTGGCCCGAGCCACGCGTGATTGTCCGCTTCTGGATCATCACCGTGATCCTGGTGCTGATTGGCCTTGCCACCCTGAAACTGAGGTAGAAACGAGTGTCCCTGATCGCTTCAGACCACTTCCGCATCGTTGTCGGCCTCGGCAAGAGCGGCATGTCCCTGGTTCGCTTCCTGGCGAACCGGGGCACGTCGTTTGCCGTGGCCGATACGCGGGAAAATCCACCGGAGCTGGTCACGCTGCGCCGTGACTACCCGCACGTGGAAGTGCGTTGTGGCGAGCTGGATGTCGAGTTTCTGTGCCGTGCCGACGAGCTCTACGTGAGCCCCGGCCTGGCCCTGGCGACTCCGGCCCTGCAAGCCGCCGCTGCGCGTGGCGTTAAGCTGTCCGGCGATATCGACCTGTTTGCGCGTAACGCGAAGGCGCCGATCGTGGCCATCAGCGGTTCCAACGCGAAAAGCACCGTGACCACCCTGGTCGGTGAGATGGCGGCTGCGGCCGGCAAACGCGTGGCCGTGGGCGGCAACCTCGGCACACCGGCGCTGGACCTGCTCAGCGATGACGTCGAGCTGTACGTCATGGAGTTGTCGAGCTTCCAACTGGAAACCACCCACGACCTCGGTGCCGAAGTGGCCACCGTGTTGAACGTGAGCGAGGACCACATGGATCGCTACAGCGGCCTGCCGGCGTATCACCTGGCCAAGCACCGGATCTTCCGTGGCGCACGGCAAGTCGTGGTCAACCGCCAGGATGCCCTGAGCCGTCCGCTGATGGGCGAGGGCCTGCCTTGCTGGACCTTCGGCCTCGGCAAACCCGATTTCAAAGCCTTCGGCATCCGCGAAGAGAACGGCGAGAAATACCTGGCCTTCGAATTCCAGAACCTGATGCCGGTGCGCGAGCTGAAAATTCGTGGCGCCCATAACCAGTCCAATGCCCTGGCGGCCTTGGCACTGGGGCATGCCGTCGGCCTGCCGTTTGACGCCATGCTCTCGGCGCTGCGCAGCTTTGGCGGTCTTGAACATCGCTGCCAGTGGGTGCGCGACCTTGATGGCGTCAGCTATTACAACGATTCCAAGGCCACCAACGTCGGTGCAGCCCTGGCAGCCATCGAAGGCCTTGGCGCCGATATCGACGGCAAGCTGGTGCTGATCGCCGGTGGCGACGGCAAGGGTGCCGACTTCAAGGACCTTAAAGGCCCGGTGGCTGAACATTGCCGCGCCGTGGTGCTGATGGGCCGTGATTCCGATCTGATTGCCGCCGCCCTCGGTGACGCTGTACCGCAAGTGCGCGCCACGTCCCTGGACGACGCCATCGCCCGTTGCAAGGCCCTGGCTCGGCCCGGCGATGCGGTGCTGCTGTCGCCAGCCTGCGCCAGTTTCGACATGTTCAAGAACTACGAAGAGCGCGGCCAGCTGTTCGCCCGCGCCGTGGAGGCCTTGGCATGAATTTCCGGAATATCATCAAGCCGTATCCGTCGCCGATCATCACCGGGCGCGGTATCGACCTCGATTTCCCGATGCTCGCCGGTTGCCTCGCCTTGTTGGGCCTGGGCCTGGTGATGATTACCTCGGCGTCGTCCGAAGTGGCTGCCGTGCAGTCGGGCAATACCCTGTACATGATGATCCGTCACCTGGTGTACCTGGTGATCGGCCTCGGCGCCTGCATCGTTACCATGATGATCCCCATCGCCACCTGGCAACGCCTGGGCTGGCTGATGCTGATCGGGGCGTTCGGCTTGCTGATCATGGTGATCCTGCCCGGCATCGGCCGCGAGGTGAACGGTTCGATGCGCTGGATCGGCTTTGGCGCGTTCAACGTGCAGCCGTCGGAAATCGCCAAGGTATTCGTGGTGATCTACCTGGCCGGCTACCTGGTACGCCGCCAGAAAGAAGTGCGCGAGAGCTGGATGGGTTTCTTCAAGCCGTTCATCGTGCTGCTGCCCATGGCTGGCCTGCTGCTGATGGAGCCCGACTTCGGTGCCACCGTCGTGATGATGGGCGCTGCTGCGGCGATGCTGTTCCTTGGCGGCGTGGGACTGTTCCGCTTCACCTTGATGGTGGTGCTGGCCGTGGCGGCAGTGACCGTCCTGGTGCAGGCACAACCCTACCGGATGGCGCGTCTGATCACCTTTACCGATCCCTGGGCCGACCAGTTCGGTTCCGGCTACCAGTTGACCCAGGCGCTGATCGCCTTTGGTCGCGGCGAGTGGCTGGGCGTGGGCCTGGGCAACAGTGTGCAGAAGCAGTTCTATCTGCCGGAAGCGCACACCGACTTCGTGTTCTCGGTACTGGCCGAAGAGCTCGGTGTGGTGGGTTCGCTATGCACCGTCGCGCTGTTCGTGTTCGTGTGTGTACGCGGCATGTACATCGGCCTGTGGGCCGAGAAGGCCAAACAGTATTTTGCCGCCTATGTGGCGTACGGCTTGTCGTTCCTGTGGATCGGCCAGTTCCTGATCAATATCGGTGTGAACGTCGGCCTGTTGCCGACCAAGGGCCTGACCTTGCCGTTTCTCAGTTACGGCGGCAGTTCGTTGGTGATCTGCTGCGCGTGCCTGGGCTTGTTGCTGCGCATCGAGTGGGAGAGTCGAACCCATTTGGGCAGCGAAGAGATGGAATTCAGCGAGAGCGATTTCGCCGAGGAGCCGACCCATGGGCGCTAACGTGCTGATCATGGCGGGCGGTACCGGGGGCCACGTGTTCCCGGCCCTGGCCTGCGCGCGCGAATTCCAGAACCGTGGCTACACCGTGCACTGGTTGGGTACGCCGCGCGGTATCGAAAACGAGCTGGTGCCGAACGCCGGTTTGCCGCTGCACCTGATCAACGTCACCGGTCTGCGCGGCAAGGGCAAGTTGTCCCTGCTCAAGGCGCCGTTCGTGTTGCTCAAGGCGGTGTGGCAGGCGCGCAAGATCATTCGTGAACTGAAGCCGGTGTGTGTGCTCGGTTTTGGTGGCTATGTGACCGGCCCGGGTGGCGTCGCCGCCAAGCTCGCCGGTGTGCCGGTGATCGTGCACGAACAGAATGCCGTCGCCGGCACCGCCAACCGCCTGCTGGTGCCTCTGGCGGCGCGGGTGTGCGAGGCCTTTCCGAAGACCTTTGGTGCATCGGACAAGCTGCGCACCACCGGTAACCCGGTGCGTACCGAACTGTTCATGGGCATCGCCCGTGAAGCATTGGCCGGGCGCAAGGCGCACCTGCTGGTCATGGGCGGCAGCCTGGGCTCCGAGCCTTTGAACAAACTGCTGCCGGAAGCCCTGGCACAACTGCCTGTGGAGCTGCGTCCAGAGATCTTCCACCAGGCCGGCAAAAACCACGGTGAAGTCACCGCCACGCGCTATCGCGAGGCCGGTGTGGAGGCGAACGTACAGCCCTTCATCAAAGACATGGCCCATGCCTATGGCTGGGCCGACCTGGTGGTCTGCCGCTCCGGTGCGCTGACCGTCAGTGAACTGGCCGCCGCCGGTCTGCCGTCCTTGCTGGTGCCTCTGCCCCATGCGATCGACGATCACCAGACCCGCAACGCTGAATATTTGGCCGGGGAGGGCGCTGCCTTCCTGCTGCCGCAAAGAACGACTGGCGCCGCCGACTTGGCCGCACGCCTGACCGAGGTATTGATGCAACCGGAACGACTCAACAGCATGGCGAGTACTGCAAGCCGCCTGGCCAAACCTGACGCAACCCGCACCGTGGTCGATATCTGCCTGGAGGTGGCCCATGGTTGAGAATCAGAAAGCCATGCCGCAACCAGAAATGCGCCGCATCCGTCGCATCCACTTCGTCGGTATCGGCGGCGTGGGCATGTGTGGCATTGCCGAAGTACTGCTGAACCTGGGCTACCAGGTGTCCGGCTCCGACTTGAAAGAGTCGCCGGTCACCGACCGCCTTAAGTCGTTCGGCGCGCAGATCTTTATCGGCCACCGTGCCGAGAACGCCGCCGAGGCCGATGTGCTGGTAGTGTCCAGCGCCGTGAACACCTCCAATCCGGAAGTGGCCACCGCCCTTGAGCGCCGCATTCCCGTGGTGCCTCGCGCCGAGATGCTGGCCGAGCTGATGCGCTATCGCCACGGCATCGCCGTCGCCGGTACCCACGGCAAAACCACCACCACCAGCCTGATCGCCTCGGTGTTCGCCGCCGGCGGCCTGGACCCGACGTTCGTCATCGGTGGCCGCCTGAATGCAGCTGGCACCAATGCCCAGCTCGGCACCAGCCGCTACCTGATCGCCGAAGCTGATGAAAGCGATGCGAGCTTCCTGCACCTGCAGCCGCTGGTGGCCGTGGTCACCAACATCGACGCCGACCACATGGCGACCTACGACGGTGACTTCAACAAGTTGAAGAAAACCTTCGTCGAATTCCTGCACAACCTGCCGTTCTACGGTTTGGCGGTGGTGTGCCTGGACGATCCGGTGGTGCGCGAAATCCTGCCGCTGGTCAAGCGTCCGACCGTTACCTACGGCTTCAGCGAAGACGCCGACGTGCGCGCCATCAATGTGCGCCAGGAAGGCATGCAAACCTTCTTCACCGTACTGCGTCCGGACCGTGAACCGTTGGATGTCTCGGTGAACATGCCGGGCAACCACAACGTACTCAATTCTTTGGCGACCATCTGCATCGCTACCGACGAGGGCGTCAGCGATGAAGCCATCGTCGAAGGCCTGTCGCGCTTTGCCGGCGTGGGCCGTCGCTTCCAGGTCTACGGCCAACTGCCGGTAGAGGGCGGCGACGTGATGCTGGTGGACGACTACGGGCACCACCCGACTGAAGTTGCCGCGGTGATCAAGGCCGTGCGTGGTGGTTGGCCGGAGCGCCGCCTGGTGATGGTGTACCAGCCGCACCGGTACAGCCGTACCCGCGACCTGTACGACGATTTCGTCAATGTACTGGCCGATGCCAACGTGCTGCTGTTGATGGAAGTCTACCCGGCCGGTGAGGAGCCTATCCCGGGGGCCGACAGCCGCAAGCTGTGCAACAGCATCCGTCAGCGCGGCCAGTTGGACCCGATCTACATCGAGCGTGGCGTGGACCTGGCGCCAATCGTCAAGCCGCTGCTGCGGGCCGGCGACATCCTGCTGTGCCAGGGCGCCGGTGACATTGGTGGCCTTGCGCCGAAATTGCTGGCGAGCCCGCTGTTTGCGGCAAAAAAGGGAGCGGCGAAATGATCACTGACTACGCCTCCCTGTTTTCCACGATCACGCCTGCCGACTTCGGTCGCGTAGCCGTATTGTTCGGCGGCAAGAGCGCCGAGCGCGAAGTCTCGCTCAAGTCCGGCAACGCCGTGCTCGAAGCACTGCAAAGTGCGGGCGTGAACGCGTTCGGCATCGACGTGGGTGATGACTTCCTCGCCCGCCTGCAGGCCGAGAAGATCGACCGCGCTTTCATCATCCTCCACGGCCGTGGCGGTGAAGACGGCAGCATGCAAGGGCTGCTGGAGTGTGCCGGCATTCCTTATACCGGCAGCGGCATCCTGGCTTCGGCGCTGGCAATGGACAAGTTGCGCACCAAGCAGGTGTGGCACAGCCTGGGCATTCCGACCCCGCGTCACAGCGTGCTGTGCAGCGAAGACGATTGTATTTCTGCAGCCAAGGAACTGGGCCTGCCTTTGATCGTCAAACCTGCCCATGAAGGCTCCAGTATCGGCATGGCCAAAGTGAACTCGGCCGCCGAATTGATCGACGCATGGAAAGCGGCAAGTACCTACGATTCGCAAGTGTTGGTGGAACAGTGGATCCAGGGTCCCGAGTACACCATCGCCACCCTGCGTGGCCAGGTATTGCCGCCTATCGCATTGGGCACGCCCCACACCTTTTACGACTACGACGCCAAGTACCTGGCTTCCGATACCCAGTACCGGATCCCGTGCGGCCTCGACGCAGCCAAGGAACAGGAATTGATGGACCTCACGGCGAAAGCCTGTGAGGCGCTGGGTATCGCCGGTTGGGCGCGGGCAGACGTGATGCAGGATGACCAAGGGAATTTCTGGTTCCTGGAAGTCAACACTGCACCGGGCATGACCGACCACAGCCTGGTACCTATGGCCGCTCGCGCTGCGGGCCTGGACTTCCAGCAACTGGTGCTGGCGATCCTGGCTGCAAGCATTGAGCCACGAGGCTAAGGACATGAAAGGCGCATCGCTTCGTCATCAGCCCCCACAAGCACCGAGCCGCAAGCCGGTGCCACGGGGTGCCAGCCGAATGGTGGCTAAAGAGCCGATGTCGGCGCGCCTGCCGAAAGCCAACTTTGGTTTCCTCAAGGCGTTGTACTGGCCGGTGTTGCTGGTGGTCTTGGGCTTCGGAACCTACGAGGGCGCGCAGCGTCTGTTGCCGTATGCCGACCGGCCGATCACCAAGATCAGCGTGCAGGGCGACTTGAGCTACATCAGCCAGCAAGCGGTACAGCAGCGAATCGGCCCGTACCTGGCGGCGAGCTTCTTTACCATCGACCTGGCCGGCATGCGCTCGGAGCTGGAACAGATGCCGTGGATCGCCCACGCCGAAGTCCGCCGCGTATGGCCGGACCAGGTGACGATCCGCCTGGAAGAGCAACTGCCCGTGGCCCGTTGGGGTGACGAAGCGCTGTTGAACAACCAGGGCCAGGCGTTCACCCCGCGTGAGCTGGCCAACTACGAGCACCTGCCGCAGCTCTTCGGGCCGCAGCGGGCGCAGCAGCAAGTGATGCAGCAGTACCAGGCCTTGAGCCAGATGCTGCGGCCACTGGGCTTCTCCATTGCACGCCTGGAACTGCGTGAACGGGGCAGCTGGTTTTTGACGACCGGGGCAGGCAGTTCCGGCCCGGGCATCCAGTTGTTGCTGGGACGCGACCGCTTGGTGGAAAAGATGCGCCGCTTCATTGCCATCTATGACAAGACCTTGAAAGAACAGATTACGAACATTGCGAGCGTCGACCTGCGTTACGCCAACGGCCTTGCCGTCGGCTGGCGTGAACCGGCTGCGCCCACGGCAGCGCAACCCGCTGTCGCGAAGAATTAAGAAGAGGCAGGACCCATGGCAAACGTGCAAAGCGGCAAAATGATCGTCGGTCTCGATATCGGCACCTCCAAGGTGGTGGCGCTGGTGGGCGAGGTCGGGGAAGACGGCACGATCGAAATCGTCGGTATTGGCACGCATCCGTCCCGGGGCCTGAAGAAGGGCGTGGTGGTGAACATCGAGTCCACCGTGCAATCGATCCAGCGCGCCATCGAAGAAGCGCAGCTGATGGCCGGTTGCCGGATCCACTCGGCGTTCGTCGGCGTGGCGGGTAACCATATCCGCAGCCTGAACTCCCACGGCATCGTGGCGATCCGCGACCGCGAAGTCAGCTCGGCCGACCTCGAGCGCGTGCTCGACGCTGCCCAGGCTGTGGCGATCCCGGCTGACCAGCGCGTGCTGCACACCCTGCCGCAGGACTACGTGATCGACAACCAGGAAGGCGTGCGCGAGCCCCTGGGCATGTCGGGCGTGCGCCTGGAAGCCAAGGTCCACGTGGTGACCTGCGCCGTCAACGCCGCACAGAACATTGAAAAATGCGTGCGCCGCTGCGGCCTGGAAATCGACGACATCATTCTCGAGCAGTTGGCCTCGGCCTACTCGGTACTGACCGACGACGAGAAAGAGCTGGGCGTGTGCCTGGTGGATATCGGCGGCGGCACCACCGACATCGCGATCTTCACCGAGGGTGCGATCCGTCACACCGCCGTGATCCCGATTGCCGGTGACCAGGTGACCAACGACATCGCCATGGCGTTGCGTACACCGACCCAGTACGCCGAAGAAATCAAGATCCGCTACGCCTGCGCCCTGGCCAAGCTGGCCGGTGCCGGCGAGACCATCAAGGTGCCGAGCGTGGGCGATCGTCCACCGCGCGAACTGTCGCGCCAGGCCCTGGCCGAAGTGGTCGAGCCACGCTACGACGAGCTGTTCACCCTGATCCAGGCTGAACTGCGCCGCAGCGGCTACGAAGATTTGATCCCGGCCGGCATCGTGCTGACCGGTGGTACCTCGAAAATGGAAGGCGCGGTCGAGCTGGCCGAGGAGATCTTCCACATGCCGGTCCGCCTGGGCGTGCCCCATGGCGTGAAGGGGCTGGGCGACGTGGTACGCAACCCGATTTATTCCACCGGCGTGGGCTTGCTGTTGTACGGGCTGCAAAAGCAGACCGACGGCATTTCCCTGTCGGGCCCGAGTAACCGTGACAGCTACCGCAGCGACGACGAGGCCAAGGCGCCGTTGTTCGAGCGGTTGCAGGCATGGGTCAAGGGCAACTTCTAACGATTTACCGCGACACCGCAACACCGTTGTAAGCAGTAGGCGAAAAAACTAGAGAAATGAAAGGAGAGGGAACATGTTCGAACTCGTAGACAACATCCCCGCAAGCCCGGTCATCAAAGTGATCGGTGTCGGCGGTGGCGGCGGCAACGCTGTCAACCATATGGTCAAGAGCAACATTGAAGGCGTTGAATTCATTTGCGCCAACACTGATGCCCAGGCGCTGAAAAGCATCGGCGCGCGGACCATCCTGCAATTGGGCACTGCGGTGACCAAGGGCCTCGGCGCTGGCGCCAACCCGGAAGTCGGCCGTCAAGCCGCGCTGGAAGACCGCGAGCGTATCGCTGAAGTGCTGCAAGGCACCAACATGGTGTTCATCACCACCGGCATGGGCGGCGGTACCGGTACCGGTGCTGCGCCGATCATTGCCGAAGTGGCCAAGGAAATGGGCATTCTGACGGTCGCTGTGGTGACCCGTCCGTTCCCGTTCGAAGGTCGCAAGCGCATGCAGATCGCCGACGAAGGCATCCGTCTGCTGTCTGAAAGCGTCGACTCGTTGATCACCATCCCCAACGAGAAGCTGCTGACCATCCTGGGCAAGGACGCAAGCCTGCTGTCCGCTTTCGCCAAGGCTGACGATGTACTGGCCGGTGCCGTTCGCGGTATCTCCGACATCATCAAGCGCCCAGGCATGATCAACGTCGACTTTGCCGACGTCCGTACCGTGATGAGCGAAATGGGCATGGCGATGATGGGCACTGGCTGCGCCAGCGGTCCGAACCGTGCACGTGAAGCCACTGAAGCGGCCATCCGCAACCCGTTGCTGGAAGACGTGAACCTGCAAGGCGCACGCGGCATCCTGGTGAACATCACCGCCGGTCCTGACCTGTCCCTGGGTGAGTACTCCGACGTGGGTAGCATCATCGAAGCCTTCGCTTCCGAGCACGCCATGGTCAAGGTCGGTACCGTTATCGATCCGGACATGCGCGACGAGCTGCACGTGACCGTGGTTGCGACCGGCCTGGGCGCGAAAATCGAGAAGCCTGTGAAGGTCATCGACAACACCCTGCACAACAGCCAAACCAGCCACGCCAGCCAAGCGGCTGCCGCTCCAGCGCCTTCGCGCCAGGAACTGCCGTCGGTGAACTACCGTGATCTGGACCGTCCGACCGTGATGCGCAACCAGGCTCAGGCCGGTGCTGCGGCGTCCCGTAGCCCGAATCCGCAAGATGACCTGGACTACCTGGACATCCCGGCATTCCTGCGTCGTCAGGCCGATTAATGGAATGTATCAGGGCTATGAAGGTGATTGGTGTTCAGCAAAGGTCTGGTCTGCTATTATCGCCAGCCTTTGTTGATACCAGTTCGCAATTTGCGCTGAAGCGGTCCAAGCCATGATTAAACAACGCACCCTGAAGAATATTATTCGTGCCACAGGTGTAGGTCTGCACTCCGGGGAGAAGGTATACCTGACCCTCAAGCCTGCACCTGTCGACACCGGCATCGTGTTTGTGCGTGCCGACCTGGACCCTGTGGTGCAGATTCCTGCTCGCGCGGAAAACGTTGGCGAAACCACCATGTCGACCACATTGGTCAACGGTGACGTCAAAGTGGACACGGTGGAGCACTTGCTCTCGGCCATGGCTGGCCTGGGCATCGATAACGCCTACGTCGAGCTCTCCGCGTCCGAAGTCCCGATCATGGATGGCAGCGCTGGACCCTTCGTATTCTTGATTCAATCTGCCGGCCTGGAAGAACAGGACGCAGCTAAGAAGTTCATTCGCATTCTGCGGGAAGTGACAGTAGAAGACGGCGACAAGCGCGCCACCTTCGTCCCGTTCGAAGGCTTTAAAGTGAGCTTTGAGATCGATTTCGATCACCCGGTATTCCGTGACCGCACCCAAAGTGCAAGCGTGGATTTTTCCAGTACTTCGTTCGTAAAAGAAGTCAGCCGCGCCCGTACCTTTGGTTTCATGAGTGACATCGAGTACCTGCGCAAGCACAACCTCGCACTCGGCGGTAGCGTTGAAAACGCCATTGTGGTCGACGCGGATGGTGTACTGAACGAAGACGGCCTTCGCTACGAAGACGAATTCGTGAAGCACAAGATCCTCGATGCAATCGGTGACCTCTACCTGCTGGGCAATAGCCTGATAGGTGAGTTCAAAGGCTTCAAGTCGGGCCACGCCCTTAACAACCAGCTGCTGCGCAAGTTGATTGAGCAGACAGACGCTTGGGAAGTCGTGACCTTCGAAGATGCCAGCACCGCACCGATCTCTTACATGCGTCCCGTTGCGGCGGTGTAAGTAACAACTCTCTTTCTTTAGTTTTGAAAGGCTGCCTTCGGGTGGCCTTTTTTTATGCGCACTTTTTCTGACTCTGCCTCGGTTCAGGGGTGGGAGGGGGCTTGCCCCCGATTGCAGCGGGTCAGGCCAGGCATTTGTCACTGATGCACCGCCATCGGGGGCAAGCCCCCTCCCACATTAGGTCGGGTTTATTATTTAGAGGGTTGCGGAATCGACAATGCGGTTTCTGCCGCTGTGCTTGGCCTCATACAGCGCTTGGTCCGCACTCAGCAGCAACGCCTCCAGCGACTGGCGACTGCGCTTGTCCCACGTACTCATGCCAATACTCACCGTAATCGGCTGCTCATCACCCTCCACTCGCGGCAAGTGCTCGACACCGCTGCGGATATGCTCGGCGATCACCGAGGCACCCTTGGCGTCGGTCACCGGCAGCACCACCGCAAACTCTTCACCGCCATAGCGTGCCGCCAAGTCGGCCGGGCGGCGGATGTTGGTACCGATCACTTGGGCCACGTTACGTAGTGCCTCATCGCCGCCATGATGACCATGACGATCGTTGAACGCCTTGAAGTGGTCCACATCGATCATCAGCACCGTGAGCGGCTCGGTCGAGCGTTGGGCGCGGTCCCACTCCAGGCGCAGGCGTTCGTCCAGCACGCGGCGGTTGGCCAGGCCCGTCAACGCATCGGTGGCTGCCAGTTCTGACAGTACCCGTTCAGCGCGCCGCCGCCGTCGCAGTTCCCGGCGTAGCATCCAGGTCAGCCACAACAAACCGGCACAGAGCACTCCTGTGGCACTACTGGTCAGCAGTGCCACGCGACTCCAGGGCGCGAATACGTCCTCGCTGGACAGCGCCACGACCACGATCAGAGGCAGTTCACCGACATTGGTAAAGGTATACAGGCGCTCATTGCCACTGATGGCAGAGATCGCCTGAAAGCTGCCGCTTCCGTCACGCAGTATTCGCTTGAAGTTGGGCCGGTCACTGAGGTCCTTGTCGATCATGTCGCGTTCGAGCAGCGGCTGCTGGGCCAGGAGAATGCCATTCCTGCTCAGCAGGTTGACGCTGCTGCCGTTGCCGATGGTCAGGGTGTTGAAGAGCTGATCGAAATACGCCAGGCGCATGGTCGCAACCGCCACGCCGGCAAACTCTCCCTTGGGGCCCGACACACGTCGACTGAATGCCATGCGCCAGACCTGGTCGCAGTCGCAACGGACCTTGAACGGCCGACTGATAAACAAGCCGGCGTTGGCGTCCTTGGCATGCACCTGGAAATAATCGCGGCTGGCAAAATTACGCGGCGTGGGCCGCAGCGTGGAGGAGTCGGCGATAACCGTACCGGTGGTGTCCAGCAGCAGGACCTCGCCTTTGAAAGGCGCCGCCGTGGACAAATCAAACTGCACCAGGTGCTGGATATTGGCGGCAACCTGGGACAGGTCTTCGCGTTGCGTGGCCGCAATCAGACCGTTGAGCGCCATGTCATACAGTTCGACGTTACGCAGCACGTCGGCATTGATCAATTGGGCGATGTTGGTGGTAGACCGCTTGGCCGCTTCGAGCGTGCTGGCGTGTTCGCGCATCAACAGCACCGCGACAATGATCACAATCAGGGCGACGCTGAGCCCGCTGCCCAGGATCAGTAACAACTCAGGGTGTGCGGGTGAGGTACGAACAGGGCGTGGACTCATCGGGCAGACTTCAGCGGTGAGGATGCTGGCAGTTTAGTTCTACCCGATGAAAATTAAATACTTGGTTAAAAAGAAAAAATCACCCCTCAGAACACGTTGATCGGATAGTCGACGATCACGCGGTACTCGTCCACATCCCGATCCACCGCCGCGTAGCCATTGCCACCGCGGTTGGTCGCCCATTGCAGGCGCACCGCCAGGTCCTTGGCCTTGCCGCCCTGCACCACGTATTTCACGTCGATGTCGCGTTCCCAGTGCTTGGCGTCCTTGCCATCGGCTCTGTACCAGGCGCTGTAGCCACGGCTTTGCGGGTCGACCTTGGTCAGGTCGGTCTTGCCGCTGATGTAGGACACCGCCGAGGTCAGGCCGGGCAGGCCGAGGCCGGCAAAGTCGTAGGCGTACTTGAGCTTCCACGAGCGTTCGTTGGGGCCGTTGAAGTCGGAGTACTGCTGGGAGTTGTCCAGGTAGACGCTGTCACCTTGGGCGATGTAGTCGAACGGCGTGTTGCCGTTGACCCGCTGGTAGGTGGCGGTGACGCTGTGGTTGCCCACGCCCACGGTGAAATGCAGGCTGTAGGTGTTGTTGTCGATGCTGCCGAGCAGCGACTGGCCGGTGTCCTGGGTGTGGTAGTAGTGCAGGCCTGGGTTGAGGCTGACCAGGTCATTCAGCGCGTAGGTGTAGTCCAGGTCGTAGTAGTACTGGTTCCACACGTCCTTGAGTTCCGACGCGTAGAGGTTGCTGGTCAGCCCGTCGATGCCGCTGAACGATACGCCGGCCCAGTTCATGTGCTGGCTGTCCGCCGTGTTGGGCAGCGCGCCGTAGCTGGTGCCGATGCGGCGATGGCCGCTCTGGTTGTAGAGCTTGGTGAAACTGGCCTGGCCGCCTTCGAACATCCAGCCGTCGAGACTGTGGTTGGTCACGCTCACGCCACGGAAGGTCTGCGGCAGCATGCGTGTCGCGCCGCCAGCGATCACCGGGTTATTGAGGAACAGGTCGCCGGCCTTCAGCTCGGTATCGAATGCGCGCATTTTCAAGGTGCCGCCTGCCGTGGAGAACGAGCCGGGTGCCTTGCCGTTGCCACCGCCATACGGAAGGATGCTGGAACCATCGGTGCCGCCACCGCCGTCGAGCTTGAGGCCGAGCATGGCATGGGCATCCAGGCCGAAGCCGACGGTGCCTTGGGTGTAGCCGGATTCGAAGATGCCGATGAAACCCTGGCCCCACTCCTTGCTGTCATCGGTGTGGATGTCGCGCCGGTCGCGGTTCATGTAGTAGTTGCGGGTGTTGATGTTGAGGTGGGCGCCTTCGACGAAACCGTCGGCGGGGGTGGTGTCTGCCGCGTGGGCAAGGGAGGTAATCGTTGCGGCTACTGCGAGGAATAACGGGGTGAACGTCAGCGAGTTCTTCACCGGTGGAGCTCCTTTGGTCAATCGGAAACAGCCAGTGTCGTTGGGGGTGCCTGGCCTTTTTTGACGGCAAAAAAAAGCCGCTGAAGGTCAGCGGCTTTAAGACAGATTCCCAGTGTAGAGCCCTGGAAATAAGTCGAGGGAAATTCGGGTAAGCGGGAAAGCTGTCTTTGCCGTCGCGCTCATCGATGCGTCAAATTAACGCAGGCGAGCGGTGCGGTACAGAGTGTAACAAGATAATGACTGTTGCCCAAATCGCAACAGTCAGGTGCTAGACCGGCAGGGTAAGGCCAAAGGTATTCCCACCGCTGTCACTGCGCACAAACACATCACCGCCATGCATCAACGCAATCGCCTTGACGATCGCCAGCCCCAGCCCGTGATTCGCACCGCTGTTGCTGCGTGACGCGTCTACCCGATAGAAGCGTTCGAACAGGCGCGGCAGGTGCTCGCTGGCAATCGCATCGCCGGGGTTGGTCACACCGATAGAGACCTGATGCGCCTGCACCTCGATGTTCACTGCGATGACCTGTCCGGGCGTGGTGTGCTGCACCGCATTGCTCAGCAGGTTGATCAGCGCGCGGCGCAGGTGGGCCTTCTCGATCTGCACCAGGGCGTCACCGTGGACCTGCACCTGGACCTGGGCGTCTTCGAGGATGAAGTCCAGGTAGTCCAGGGTCGTGGCCACTTCGTCGGCCAGGGAGCTTTCGATCAGCTTGGTGGCTTTGCTGCCCTGGTCGGCGCTGGCGAGGAACAGCATGTCGTTGATGATCGAACGCAGGCGCTCCAGCTCTTCGAGGTTCGATTGCAGTACCTCGAAATAATGCTCGGCCGAGCGCCCTCGGGTCAGCGCCACCTGGGTCTGGCCGATCAGGTTGGTCAGCGGCGAGCGCAGTTCATGGGCCACATCGGCGTTGAACGACTCCAGGCGCGAATAGGCTTGCTCGACGCGGTCGAGGGTGGAGTTGAACGAATTGACGAACTGGCTCAACTCGGGGGGCAACGGCGACAGCTGCAGGCGCCCGGAGAGCTTCGGCGGCGCGAGTTTCTGCGCTTCGTCCGAGAGTTTGCCCAGCGGTTTGAGGCCGATGCGCGCCACCCAGAACCCCAGCAACGATGCCAGCACCACGCCTACCAGAGCCAGGCTGATCAACGCCACCAGCAGGTGATGCTGGGTGGCGCGGAAGTTCTCGGTGTCGATGGCGATCATGAAGCGCAGCGGCGGGCGTTGATCCTTGGCCGGGAACTGGCTCACCAGTACCTTGAACGGGTGTTTGTCGCCGGCCAGGCGCAAGTCGCGCTTACCTGTGCGTCCTTCGGCGAAGGCGCGGATCTGCGCATCTGGGTTGCCGTACTCGTAGTTCGGGTCGCTGCTCACGACCCAGAAGCGGATGCGTTTGTCTTCCTCGCTCAGCAACTTGAGCTTGGCCTGTATCTTTACCCAATGGTCCGGTGTACCGAAGCGATTCACCGACGATTCGAGCACGCTGTAGCGCGCCTCCAGTTCGGCGCCCGGCAGCAGGCCAAGGCTGCGGTCCACCTGTTGATAGAGCGCGCCGCCAATCAACAGGAAGATCAGTGCCGCCACCAGGGTGAACATGCTGCTCAGGCGCAAGGCAATCGAGTTAGCCGACACTGCGACTCTCCAACACATAGCCCATGCCGCGGATAGTGTGCAGCAGCTTGGTGTCGAACGGCCCGTCGAGCTTGGCGCGCAGGCGCTTGATCGCGACTTCCACCACATTGGCATCGCTGTCGAAATTGATGTCCCAGACCATTTCTGCAATCGCTGTCTTGGAGAGGATTTCGCCCTGGCGCCGTGCCAATACGCTGAGCAGCGAGAACTCCTTCGCAGTCAGGTCCAGACGCTGGCCGTTGCGGCTGGCCTTGCGGCTGATCAGGTCGATCCACAGGTCGGCGACCGTGACTTGCACCGGCTCGTGCCCGCCACTGCGGCGGGTCAGGGCTTGCAGGCGCGCCACCAGTTCCAGGAACGAAAACGGCTTGCCCAGGTAATCGTCGGCGCCTTCGCGCAGGCCGCGAATACGGTCTTCCACGCGCTCACGGGCGGTCAACATGATCACCGGTGTCTGCTTGCGCGCACGCAGCGCACGCAACACGCCGAAGCCGTCGAGGCCGGGCAGCATCACGTCGAGCACGATCACCGCGTAGTCGTTCTCCAGCGCCAGGTGCAGGCCTTCGACACCTTCGCGGGCGACATCGACCGTATAGCCTTGCTCGGTCAGACCGCGATGCAGGTAGTCCGCGGTTTTTTCTTCATCTTCAATAATCAGGACACGCATGAGTCTTTTGCTCCAGGGCCGGGCCTCAGTGTGTGCTCGCCAGCGCAGGCGTTGGTTTGGGCCGGTGGAAAAACTTCTCGAGGTACAAGTATATGACCGGCGTGGTGAACAGCGTCAGCGCCTGGCTCACCAGCAAGCCGCCGACCACCGCGATCCCCAGCGGCTGGCGCATCTCCGCACCGGGGCCGGCGCCAAGCATCAGCGGCACCGCGCCGAGCAGGGCGGCGAGGGTGGTCATGATGATCGGCCGGAACCGTGTAACGCAGGCTTCATAGATCGCATCTTCCGGCGACAGGCCCCTGACACGCTGAGCCTCCAGGGCAAAGTCGATCATCAGGATGCCGTTCTTCTTCACGATGCCGATCAACAGCACCAGGCCGATCAAGGCCATGATCGAAAAGTCCTGCCCCATCAGTGACAGCATGATCAGCGCGCCCAACCCCGCTGACGGGAGGGTGGAGATGATCGTCAACGGGTGCACGAAACTCTCGTACAGCACGCCGAGAATAATGTAGACCGCCACCAGTGCCGCCAGGATCAGCCACGGCTGGCTGGCCAACGAACTCTGGAATGCCTGGGCCGCACCCTGGAAGTTACCGATGATGGTGGTCGGCATGCCGATTTCATTCTTGGCCTGGTTGAGCATGATCACTGCATCGCCCAAGGCCACCCCCGGCGCCAGGTTGAATGACAGGTTGGCGGCCGGGAACATGCCGTCGTGGCTGATCGAAAGCGGCCCCACTGTGGGCGGGTCAACCTTGGCCAGCGCCGACAGCGGCACCATCTCATTGGTCAGCGGCGAGCGCAGGTAAAAGTAGTTGAGGCTTTCGGCCTTGCCGCGTTGCTGGGTGTCCAGTTCCAGCACCACTTGGTACTGGTTGATCTCGGTCTGGAACTCGTTGATCTGGCGTTGGCCGAAAGCATCGTACAGCGCCTGATCCACATCGGTGGCGGTCAGGCCGAAGCGTGCGGCGGCCTGGCGGTCGATGCTGATGTGGGTGATGCTGCCGCCCAGTTGCAGGTCGTTGGACAGGTCGCGAAAGGCCGGGTTGGCGCGCAGTTTTTCGGTGAGGCGCTGGGTCCAGGTATTCAGCGTCGGGCCGTCATTGCTCTTGAGCACGTACTGGTACTGGGCGCGGCTGGGGCCGGAACTCAAGTTGATGTCCTGGCCGGCACGCAGATACAGCACGATGCCCGGCACCTTGGCGAGTTTCGGCCGAATGCGGTCGATGAACTGGCTGGCGGACACATCGCGATCACCCCGGTCTTTCAAGGCGATCCAGAAACGGCCGTTGGCGATGGTCTGGTTGCTGCCGGTCACGCCTACCGAGTGCGAAAACGCTTGCACCGCCGGGTCGGCCTTGACGATCTCGGCCAGGGCCTTGTGCTTGGCGACCATGTCCGGGTACGACACGTCGGCCGCCGCTTCGCTGGTGCCGAGTACAAAGCCGGTGTCCTGCACCGGGAAGAAGCCCTTGGGGATAAACACATAGCCGACCACGGCCAGGGCCAGGGTCACCACGAAGATCGCCGCCATACTGCGTTGATGGGCCAGGGCGCGGCGCAGGTTGCGTGCGTAGCCGGCCAACAGACGCTCGCTGAAACCTGGTTTGTCGTGGGCGTGATGGGTGGGCGCTCGCATGAACAGCGCTGCGAGTGTCGGCGCCAGGGTTAGCGATACCACCACCGAAATCAGGATGGTCGAGGTGGCTGTCAGCGCGAATTCCTTGAACAGCCGCCCGACCACGCCGCCCATGAACAGCAGCGGAATGAATGCCGCCACCAGCGAGAAGCTGATGGACACCACGGTAAAGCCGATTTCACCGGCGCCCTTGATCGCCGCTTCGCGCTTGTCGAGGCCCGCCTCCAGATGACGGTGAATGTTCTCCACCACCACGATCGCATCGTCCACCACAAAGCCCACGGCAATCACGATTGCCACCAGCGTGAGGTTGTTCAGGCTGAAGCCCATCAGGTACATCAGCGCAAAACTGGCGACCAGCGACACGCCGAGCACACTGGACACAATCATCGTCGCCGATAATTGGCGCAAGAACAGCGCCATCACCGCCACCACCAGCAGGATGGCAATCAGCAGGGTCACTTCCACTTCGTGCAGGGAGGCGCGGATGGTCTTGGTGCGGTCGGTCAACACGCTGACCTGCACCGACGCCGGCAGCATGGCTTGCAGGCGCGGCAGCTCGGCTTGAATACGGTCGACGGTCTCGACGATGTTCGCGCCGGGTTGGCGCGAGATCACCAGGTTGACCCCGGGCGTGTCGCCGGACCAGGCCTGCACGTAGGCGTTTTCCGAACCGTTGATGACCTTGGCGATATCGCGCAGTTGTACCGGTGCGCCGTCCTTGTAGGACACGATCAATTGCGCGTAGTCCTCCGGGTGGAACAACTGGTCGTTGGTCGACAAGGTCGACACGCTGTTCTGGCCGTAGATCGCGCCCTTGGCCAGGTTGAGGCTCGATTGCTGGATGGCCAGGCGGATATCGGCGAGGGTCAGGCCGATGGCGGCGAGTTTGTCCGGGGACGCTTGCACGCGGATCGCCGGGCGTTGCTGGCCGGTGATGTTGATCTGGCCAACGCCGTCGATCTGGCTGATCTGCCGGGCCAGCAGGGTTTCCACGTAGTCGCTCAGTTCGGTGCTGGGCACGCTGTTGGAACTGACGCTGAGGATCAGTACCGGGCTGTCCGCCGGGTTGACCTTTTTCCAGGTCGGCAGGCTCGGCATATCGCTGGGCAGCTTGCCGGACGCGGTGTTGATCGCGGCCTGCACTTCCTGGGCGGCGGTGTCGATGCTCTTGTTCAGGGTGAACTGCAGGGTCAGCAGGCTGGAGCCCAAGGCACTGCTGGAGGTCATCTGGGTCATGCCGGGAATGGCGCTGAACTGCACCTCCAAAGGCGTGGCCACGGACGAGGCCATGGTGTCCGGGCTGGCGCCGGGCAGGGTGGCGGTGACCTGGATCGTCGGAAACTCCGCTTCCGGCAGTGGGGCGATGGCCAGGCGCGGGAAGGCAATCAGCCCAAGCAGCACCAGGGCGAAGGTCAGCAGCAGGGTGGCGACCGGGTGGTCGACGCACCAGGCTGATGGCGAACGGCTCATGGCCGCACCTTGGCATCGACGGTCTGGATGACCTGCGGCGGTTCCTTGAGCACCTCCACCTGCGCCCCGGCCTTGAGCCGCGACTGGCCGTCACTGACCAGCACATCCCCGGCCTGCACGCCCTTGATGATGTTGAGGTCGCTGTCCTGGTACGTCACCTGCACCGGCACCACCTCGACCTTGTCACCGTTGACCCGGTACACGAAGTGCGAATCCAGGCCGCGCTGCACCACGGTCGGCGGCACCACCAGCGCGTTTTTGTCGAGGGCGGTCTGGATCTTGATGGTCACCAGTTGCCCCGGCCACAGGCGTTGTGAGGCGTTGTTGAATTCGGCCTTGGCGCGCAGGGTGCCGGTGGTGGAGCTGATCTGGTTGTCGATCAGGCTCAAGTGGCCTTCGCCGAGCAAGTCGCCGGTCTGGCCGTCGGTATCGGCGCCCAGGTAGGCGTCGACACTGGCCTGGGTGGGTGCTGCGATCAGGCCTTGCAGGGTGGGCAGCATCTGTTGCGGCAGGGAAAACTCGACGGCAATCGGGTCGATCTGGGTCACGGAAAACAGGCCCTGGGTATCGGCTGTGCGCAGGAAGTTGCCTTCATCCACGGTGCGAATACCCACGCGGCCGCTGACCGGTGAGCGAATCTGGGTGTAGGAAAGTTGCACTTGCGCCGAATCGATGGCGGCCTGGTTGCCCTGGGCGGTGGCCTTGAGCTGGTTGACCAGGGCTTGCTGCTGGTCATAGGTCTGCTTGGACACGCCGTCGTCGACGCTCAATGCCTTGTAGCGCTTGAGGTTGACCAGCGCCACCTGCAACTGCGCCTGGCTTTCGCCCAGTTGCGCCCTGGCCTGGTCGAGGCTGGCGCGGATCGAGCGGTCATCGATGGTCGCCAGCAGGTCGCCGGCCTTGACCCGTTGGCCTTCCTTGACCAGCAATTTAGTGAGGATGCCGTCCACTTGCGGACGAATCACCACACTGTGCAGTGACAGCACCGAACCGATCCCGCTGACAAAACGCGGAACATCCTGCTGCGCCACGCTCACCACCCGCACCGGAATCGCCGTGGGCGCCGCCAGTTTGGCTTTGGCTGGACGGGTCAAGGCCCAGGCTGCAACGGCCAACACTACGAGGACACCCACGATCAGGGCGGTTTTGCGTTGAATGTGCATGGGGTGAGGCGCCAGGGCAAAGGATTGGAAGTGTGTGAGGCCTTTATAGCCTGCCAACCCGGTCAGCAAGGTGACTGCTAACTGACGGCGCTGTCAGTAAAGGCAGACCATTCGTACAGGTGGTGGTTAAAGATCCGAGGCGGGCAGGTATACTGCGCGCCAGCGTGGCCCGCAAGCCGGCCCCGCGTCATTTCTTGCACGCTCCGGAGCTTCCATGACTTCCCCGACACAAACCCCTGTTGAAGCGGCCGACCTCGTCGATCCGGCCAGCGCCGAAGGCGTTGAAAAAGCCGAGATCCCGGCGTTCAAATTCCCCTTCAAGCCGGGTGAGCTGGCCGGGGCCAAGAATGCCGCCCAGCCCTGGTACAAGAACGGCGCCAAGAACGGTCACACCAAGACCCCAGGCATGGCGCCACCGGGTACTCGCCGTTCCATGGGTAAACGTTAAGATTAACCCGCTGTAATATTTGCGGGATGTTGCCTACAACGCCAGTCGCTATTTCGTCTTGTAGGCCCGCGACCGTTTCTTGAAAGCTTGCACAGCTTCCGCTGCCCCCCTGGTTTTTCCACAGGGCGCAGCGGAGGGCGCTCTTTCCGGAAAAGGACGTTTCCTGTGGCCCTGATACACCTCTGTGTAGCGTTTGCCCTGTTGCTGGCGGTGGATGCCGTTGCAGGCCTTGATCAACCGCGACGCGAAATCCGCTTCGCCGTTGCCGCGCAATTTCCGCCCTTCCAGAGCCGCAACCCGCAAGGGCAGTTGGTCGGCTTGAATATCGAGTTGGGCAACGCCCTTTGCCAGCAGTTGAATGTGCGCTGTACTTGGGTCGACCAGGTGCTGGTCGAAGACTTCGAACGTCTTGAAGCGCGGCAATTCGATGCAATCATGGGTATTGCCCCTACACCACTACGCCGGCGCTGGGTCAGTTTCACCGACAACCTCTACCCCTTCACCACACGCCTGGTCGCACGTCGAACCTCGGGCCTGATGCCGCTACCAAGGTCGCTCAAGGGCAAGCGAGTGGGCGTATTGCTGGGCAGTAATCGAGAAGCCTTTGTTCGTTCGCAATGGGCGCGCAAAGGCGTGATTATCAAGAGTTTCTGGCTCAACGACGAACTGGTCCGCAGCCTGGTGGCAGGCGATATCGATGCGACCCTGCAGGGCACTGTGGAAATTCGCGAGGCCCTGCTCGACACGGCTGCCGGCCAGGACTTCGACTTCCTGGGCCCCGCCGTTTGTGCTGAGCTGTTGGGCAATGGTGTTGCGATTGCGCTGCGCAATACCGACACGGCGCTGCGTGTCGAGCTTAACCGTGCGCTTGAGCAGCTCAAGCACAATGGCGAGTACCAGCGGATCGTCGCGCCTTATCGGCTGGACGTGCCGTGATGGCTAATTAATTGCGCAGAACATGAGCTGGATCAGTATTTGCCCCCTCGGTGCGCTTAGAGTCGACGCCCTGCCGACTCCCCTAACAATCACGAGCGCGCTTCTCCATGAAGATCAATCTGCCGGTCACCGGTCGGAATGTGGACTTTGCCCCCGACGCCAACATCCTTTCGACCACCGACCTGACCAGCGCGATTACCTACGCCAACCAGGACTTCATCGACATCAGCGGCTACAGCCGTGACGAGCTGCTGGGTGCGCCGCATAACGTCCTGCGCCATCCGGACATGCCAGCCGAGGCGTTCGCCCATATGTGGCAAACCCTCAAGAGCGGCCGGTCGTGGATGGGCATGGTGAAAAACCGCTGCAAAAACGGTGACCACTATTGGGTCAGCGCGTATGCCACACCGGTGACCCGAGAGGGCGCGACCGTGGAGTATCAATCGGTGCGTACCAAGCCGGATGCGCACAGGATCGCATTGGCGGAGCGGATGTATGCGCGCTTGCGAGCGGGCAAGCGGCTGTCCTGGCCAGTCGTCGGCATGGGGGTGAAATTGTCGGCATGGGTCATCGCCACTTGCGCGGTGACCTGGGCCTTGGGTTTGAGCCTGACGGGCTACGCGCTGGTCTGGCAGTTACTGGCGTTGGTGGCGGGGTGTGCGGTGGGGGCGGCTGGGGTGCGGCTGATGTTGCGGCCCTTGGCTCAATTGCAACAGCGGGCGCATCGAGTGGCCGACAACCCACTGAGCCAGGCGATCTACACCGGGCGCCGTGATGAGTGTGGGCAGATCGAGTTCGCCCTGCACATGCTCGAAGCCCAAGCCGGCGCGGTGGTCGGGCGTATTGGTGATGCCTCTCAGCGCCTCTCCGGCCACGCCGCACGGTTGGTGCAGCACCTTGACAGCAGTCACGCCAGCAGCCTGGGCCAGCAGACCCAGACCGACCAGGTGGCGGCAGCCATTCACCAGATGGCCGCCAGCGTGGCCGAAATGGCCAACCATGCCCAGCAGGCGTCCAGGGCGGCCGAGCAGGCCGGCAGCGAAACCCGTGAAGGCCACCTGCGTGTGGATGAAAGTCGTGATGCGGTGTTGCGCTTGTCCCAGGAGCTGGCGCGGGCCACGCAGGTGATCCACCAGTTGGAAAACCACAGCGGTGAAATCAGCAGCGTGCTGGAAGTGATCCGCACGATTGCCGAGCAGACCAACCTGCTGGCCCTGAACGCGGCTATCGAAGCGGCGCGGGCCGGTGAGCAAGGGCGCGGGTTTGCGGTGGTGGCCGATGAAGTGCGTGGCCTGGCCCAGCGCACCCAGCAATCGACCGACGAAATCCAGCGCATGATCAGTACCCTGCAAGGCGGCGCACGGGACGCGGTGCAGGCGATGGCCCACAGTGGCGAGCATGTCCAAGCCAGTGTCAAACAAGCCCAGCAGGCCGCCGCCGCACTGGATGGCATCAGCCAGCGCGTCATGCAAATCACCGCCATGAGCCAGCAGATTGCAACCGCCGTGGAAGAGCAGAGCACGGTGAGCGAGGACATCAATCGCAACATCGTCGGCATCCGTGATGCCGGCGAGGCCACCGTCAGTGCCGGGCAGCAGAGCCGGCTCAGTTCAAGCGACGTGGCCGGACTGGCGGAGGATCTGCGCCAGCTGGCGCGTGAGTTCTGGTCTAGGCCGCGCGCAACGAGATAAACGCGTAGTTGGCCGGCACCTCGGTGGCAATCTGCGCCCCGGCATCCAGCACTTGCTCGGCGATGTCCATCCCCGAGACATGGAACACCCACTCGTTGGCCACGGACGGCTGACCCATCGCCAACTCGATCGCTTGGGCAAACGCGCCCATGTCCGGCAGGTAAGCGGTAAACCCATCCCCCTTGAGTGCTGTGGTGCGAATGCCGAGCAAGGCGCACACCGCTTCCTTGGTCTGCACATCATCACGGTCGGCCTGGCGTGAGCGCTGGATCAACTGCGCCAGTTCCGGGTCCATCAACTGGCCGCCCACGATCAGCTCCGGCCCCTGCTCCCAGGACTCCGGCGGGCAATCCTTGGCGGCGGGGTTCAATGGGATATGCGGGTTGATCTCCATCGGGTAGATGCGGCACACCAGCGGGCGGCGCTCATAGATACGGCAGCGGTTGTCCTCGTCAAGATTCCGGCAGGGGCCGGCGTTGTAGGCGGCAAAGGTGATTGCCACAAACGCCTCGGTGTTGCCGCTGGGCACGACCACCGAACGGCGTTCGGCATGTTCGCGTTGTTGTGGGGGCAGGCCCAGGCCATTGCCCAGGAAACCTTCCACCAGGACGATGACGCTGCCGCCGTCGGCCGCCCACTGGCGGGCTTCTTCGAGGGTCAGGGGGACGTGATGATCGGAGCAGCATTTGCCGCAACCTACGCAGGAAAATTGAGTGTTCATGGCAGATCTGTCACCAGGCTAGGTCAGAGGGCACGCAAGAACGGTGACGGGTTTTTACCTCTGTTCACCGTTTTGTCTCTCTGGAAGCAAGTTACACGCCAGTGCCTGTCAGTCCTCTGTCACTACGTCGCGTAGGACAAATCTCATGCCTGCGCTCTCATACAGCTGCCGAGCGCGCAGGTTGCTTTCCAATACCTTGAGGTCCACATAGGGCTCGCCGCGTTGCTTGAAGGTATGGAAGCTGTGCAGCAACAACGCGCGGCCCAAGCCCTGGCCTTGGGCGCAAGGGTGAACGGAGAGGTGCTTGATGAACGCGCTGGTCCAGCATTGCGCGACGGCGAGAATACCGTCGTGGTTGCTCGCCACCAGGCACAGCGTGGGGTCGAACTCGGCGTCGGTGGTGAATTGTTGTTGCCAGGTTTCCAGGTGGGGGACGCGGCCGCCGCCCTGGTCCTGGGTCATGCGCAACACCGCATGAATCGCGGGTGCAAGCTCGTCACGGTAATGATCCAACTGTGTACCCGCCGGCCACAGCGGGGCGGGCAGGCTGCCGGTGAGGTCGCGGCGCAGCAGTTGGAAGTATTCGCTCACAGGCCTTTTTGCGCCACGCTTTGAGCGGCCACCACCAGGCACTTGGTCAACTCGGGAGAAGAGAACTTTGTGAGCACCGCGTCGGCGCCGGCCAGCCGGGCTTTTTCGCTGTTCATCGCGCTGTCCAGGGAGGTGTGCAGCAAGATATACAGGTGCTGGAAATCAGGGGTTTCGCGCAGGGTGCGGGTGAGGGCGTAGCCGTCCATTTCCGACATCTCGATGTCCGACACCACCACATTGATCTGCTCCGCCGTGCCTTGCAGCTCCAGCAGCACATCGATGGCTTCCTTGGCGCTGCGCGCGGTGTGGCAAGTGAGGCCGAGGTTGCGCAGGGTGTGTACCGATTGCTGCAGCGCGACCTGGCTGTCGTCCACCACCAGGATGTGCGCATTGCCCAGCACTTCGGCTTCTTCCATGGTCAGGTCGGTGGGCGCGGCTTCAATCGGCGCCGGGGCGATGCCGTGGATGACTTTTTCGATATCCAGCACCTGCACCAGGCCGCCTTCCACCTGGGTCACCCCGGTGATAAACGCACGGTTACCGCCGGAGCCGTAGGGCGGTGGGCGGATGTCGGTGGTCAGGCAATGCACGATCTTGCTCACCGCTTGCACATGCAGGCCCTGCTTGGAGCGGCTCACATCGGTAACGATCAGGCAGCCGCCGTCCGGGTCTGCCAGGGGCATTTCGCCGAGGGCGCGGCTCAGGTCGATCACCGCCAGCGAATTGCCGCGCAGGGTGGCGATGCCTTTCACATGCGGGTGGGACTCCGGCAGCTTGGTCAGCGGCGGGCATGGGATGATTTCGCTGACTTTCAGCAGGTTGATCGCCATCAGCTTGCCGCTGCGCAAGGTAAAGAGCAGAAGCGAGAGTGAGTCTGCGCGGGCTTTGGTGGTGGACATAAAAACCTTCTGTGGATCAGGGATGACGAACATCTATGGAAGGTTATCGACTTGAGTGAGCCAGGCTTTAACCGGATTTCGTGCCGGACGGAAGTCGATGTGGGAGGGGGCCCCTCCCACATTAATGTTCGGTCAGTGTTTCCAGACTTGCGGGTTTACCAGGTCCTGCGGGCGCTGGCCCAGCAGGGCGCTGCGCAGGTTGTCCAGGGCGCGGTTGGCCATGGCTTCGCGGGTTTCATGGGTGGCCGAGCCAATGTGCGGCAGGGTCACCGCATTGTTCAGTTGGAACAGTGGCGATTCGGCCAGTGGCTCCTGTTCATACACATCCAGCCCGGCGCCACGGATACGCTGGCTTTGCAGGGCTTCGATCAGCGCCGGTTCGTCTACCACCGGGCCGCGGGAAATATTGATCAGGATTGCGCTGGACTTCATCAGCCCCAGCTCGCGGGTGCTGATCAGGTGCCGGGTCTTCTCACTCAATGGCACCACCAGGCACACGAAATCCGCCTCGGCCAGTAGCGCGTCCAGGCTGCGAAACTGTGCGCCCAGCTCCTGCTCCAGCGCCTGCTTGCGGCTGTTGCCGCTGTACAGGATCGGCATGTTGAAACCCAGACGTCCACGCCGAGCCACGGCCGCGCCGATATTGCCCATGCCGACGATGCCCAGGGTCTTGCCGTGCACATCGCAACCGAACAACGGCGCGCCGACGCTGGCTTTCCACTGGCCGGCCTTGGTCCAGGCGTCCAGCTCGGCCACCCGGCGAGCGCTGCTCATCAGCAGGGCGAAGGCCAGGTCGGCGGTGCTTTCGGTGAGTACATCCGGGGTGTTGGTGAGCATGATCCCGCGTTCGTTGAAGTACGCCACGTCGTAGTTGTCGTAGCCCACCGACACGCTGGACACCACCTCCAGCTTGCTTGCGCCCTGCAACTGCTCGCGGCCCAGCTTGCGGCCAACGCCGATCAGGCCGTGGGCGTGGGGCAGGGCTTCATTGAATTGAGCATTGATGTCGCCCAGCTTGGGGTTGGGCGCGATCACTTCGAAATCCTGTTGCAGGCGTTCGATCATTGCCGGGGTGACGCGGCTGAAGGCGAGGACAGTCTTTTTCATTGCAGGCGGGCTCATCGACTACGGAGGAATGCCAAGCACGCTAACATTCCTTGCCACTGTTGTCAGGGGACGGCAGACCTAAAGTGGGCAGAGAAAAATGTGGGAGGGGGCTTGCCCACGATGGCAGTGTATCGGCCAACACATCTGGTGACTGACGCACCGCTATCGGGGGCAAGCCCCCTCCCACATTTAATCTGTATCACCTGGGAGAGATCAGTTCGCCAGGCGAGCACCGCTGAGGCTGCCACTCAATTCATACGCCACCAGTTCCGCCTGATGCGCCGCCAGAATCTCCGGCAACGAGCCGCGCAGGTATTCCACCCAGGTCTTGATTTTCGCATCCAGGTACTGGCGCGAGGGGTAGATGGCGTACAGGTTCAATTCCTGGGAACGGTAGTTGGGCATGACCCGCACCAGGGTGCCGTTGCGCAGGCCCTCGATGGCCGCGTACACCGGCAGCAGGCCGACACCCATGCCGCTGGTGATCGCGGTTTTCATCGCATCCGCCGAGTTCACCAGGAACGGCGAGGTGTTGATCGCCACGCTTTCCTGGCCTTCGGGGCCGTTGAAGGTCCACTTGTCCAGCTGAATCACCGGGCTGACCAGGCGCAGGCAGGCGTGGTTAAGCAAATCCTGTGGGCGCTGTGCGCAACCTTTGGTCTTGACGTAATCCGGCGAGGCACAGGCGATGCTGTAGGTGATGCCCAGGCGCTGGGACACGAAGCCCGAGTCCGGCAGTTCGCTGGCCAGCACGATGGACACGTCATAGCCTTCGTCGAGCAGGTCCGGCACGCGGTTGGCCAGGGTCAGGTCGAAGGTCACGTCCGGGTGAGTACGGCGATAGCGAGCGATGGCGTCGATGACGAAATGCTGGCCGATGCCGGTCATGGTGTGCACTTTCAACTGCCCGGCGGGACGGGCGTGGGCGTCACTGGCCTCGGCTTCGGCTTCTTCGACATAGGCCAGGATCTGTTCACAGCGCAGCAGGTAGCGTTTACCTGCCTCGGTCAGTGCAATGCGCCGGGTGGTGCGGTTGAGCAAGCGGGTTTGCAGATGGGCCTCAAGGTTGGAGACCGCGCGCGACACATTGGCAGTGGTGGTATCCAGTTGCACGGCGGCGGCGGTGAAGCTGCCGGCCTCGGCCACGCAACTGAAGGCGCGCATGTTTTGCAAAGTGTCCATGGAGTGTTCTCAGGGGAGATAACAAATTGTGACAGAAAGTTACGCCGTCCAGTGATCCCTACCAACGGATTATCGCCTGAACGGTAACAAAGATTCACAGGAATACCAGCTTATCGTCCTTCATATCGCCCCCTAGAATTGCGCCACCTACCCCGCACCACCACCTCAGGAAGTCGCTTGCCGTGCCGCGTCGCATCAGCAGAGAGCTGAAGACTCTCAGTGTTTGGGCCTTATCGTTAGCAATCAGCGGCTGCATCGGAACCGGAGGAATCGCCCCACAAGGCCAGTCCCTGAACGCCAATAACCTGGCCACCGACGACGCCATCCAGAGCGCCGCACAAGACGCCCACTGGCCCACCGCACACTGGTGGCAAGCCTTCGGCGATCCCCAACTGAACCGCTGGGTCGACCTCGCGACCCAACACAGCCCAAGCATGGCCATGGCCGCCGCGCGGGTGCGTGAAGCACGGGCCATGGCCGGGGTTGCCGAGTCGGCCGAGTCGTTGCAGATCAATAGTGACACCACCCTCAAGCGCCACAACTGGCCGAAGGATCAGTTCTACGGGCCAGGTGAGCTGAGCGGTGCCAACACCTGGGACAATAATGCGTCCCTGGGCCTGAGCTACGCCCTCGACCTGTGGGGCCGTGAAAGCAATGCCACCGAGCGTGCCGTTGACCTGGCCCACATGAGCGCCGCCGAGGCACGCCAGGCCCAGCTTGAATTGCAGAACAACGTGGTGCGCGCCTATATCCAGCTGTCGTTGCAGTACGCCAACCGCGATATCGTTGCGGCGACGCTGGCGCAACAGCAGCAGATCCTCGACCTGGCCAACAAACGCCTGGACGCAGGCATCGGCACCCATTTCGATGTGAGCCAAGCCCAAACCCCGTTGCCGGAAACCCACCGCCAACTGGACGCATTGGACGAGGAAATCGCCCTGAGCCGTAACCAGTTGGCGGCGTTGGCGGGTAAAGGTCCGGGAGACGGTGCGCAGTTGCAGCGCCCGAGCCTGTCCCTCGCCGTGCCCTTGAAGTTGCCATCGAGCCTGCCTGCGCAATTGATTGGCCAGCGCCCGGACGTGGTCGCCAGCCGTTGGCAGGTCGCAGCCCAGGCCCGTGGCATCGATGTGGCCCACGCCGGGTTCTATCCCAACGTGGACCTGGTCGGCAGCCTCGGCTACATGGCCACCGGCGGCGGCATGCTGGAGTTCCTGGCGGGCAAGAAATTCAACTACAACGTCGGTCCGGCGATCACCTTGCCGATCTTCGACGGAGGGCGCCTGCGTGCGCAATTGGGTGAAGCCAGCGCCGGTTATGACATCGCGGTCGCCAGGTACAACCAGACGCTGGTCAACGCGCTCAAGGGCATCAGCGACCAGTTGATCCGTCGCGAGTCCATGGACAAGCAAGCGTCCTTCGCCGCGCAGTCGGTGGCCTCGGCGCAGAAAACCTACGACATCGCGATGATCGCCTACCAGCGCGGCCTCACTGACTACCTCAATGTGCTGAATGCGCAGACGTTGCTGTTCCGCCAGCAGCAGGTGCAGCAACAGGTGCAGGCCGCCCGCCTGAGCGCCCACGCGGAATTGGTCACCGCCCTGGGCGGTGGCCTCGGTGCCGGCAGCGACGTACCGCAAGACGCCAAGACCCTCCCGAGCAAGACCCCGACGGCACTGGCCGTATTTGATCACTGAGTAGGATTTGATGACTCCCTTGCCTGCACCGCTGCGCTGGCTGCATGCCCTTGAGTGGCGCCGTGGTTTTTTCGACTGGGCACGCAGCGACGGCGTGACCTGGGTGTATATCTTCAAGGTGCTGGCCGCCGCGTTCCTCACGCTGTGGTTGGCCATGCGCCTGGAATTGCCGCAACCGCGCACGGCGATGATCACTGTGTTTATCGTGATGCAACCGCAAAGCGGCCAGGTATTTGCCAAGAGCTTCTATCGCTTCCTCGGCACCCTGGCAGGGTCGGCGGTGATGGTGCTGTTGATCGCCTTGTTTGCGCAGAACACCGAGTTGTTCCTCGGCGCGCTGGCGATCTGGGTCGGCATTTGCACCGCCGGTGCGACGCGCAACCGTAACTTTCGGGCCTACGGTTTTGTGCTGGCCGGCTACACGGCGGCGATGGTCGGCCTGCCGGCCCTGGCGCATCCGGAAGGGGCCTTTATGGCGGCGGTGTGGCGGGTGCTGGAAATCTCCCTGGGGATCCTGTGCGCCACGCTGGTCAGCGCCGCGATCCTGCCGCAAACCTCCAGCGCCGCGATGCGCAACGCCTTGTACCAGCGCTTTGGCGTGTTCGCGCTGTTCGTCACCGATGGCCTGCGCGGGCGCAGCCAACGTGAAGGGTTCGAGGCCAGCAATGTACGTTTCATCGCCGAAGCCGTGGGCCTGGAAGGGCTGCGCAGCGTCACAGTGTTTGAAGACCCGCACATGCGGCGGCGCAATGGTCGGCTCAGTCGCCTCAACAGCGAGTTCATGAGCCTCACCACGCGCTTCAATGCCTTGCACCAGTTGCTTGAGCGGCTGCGCACCGATGCCGCCGACCACGTTGTCGCCGCGATCAAACCCGGCCTGCAGGACCTGGCTGAAGTGCTCGATGGTTTCTCGGGTCGAGCGCTCACCAGTCCCGACGCGGCGCGCCTGGTCAATCAACTGAGCGCCTACAAGGACGGCTTGCCCACCAAAGTGCGCAGCCTGCGCGCAACGTTCCAGGAAGGCGACCCCACCGAAGCCGAGCAACTGGATTTCCACACCGCCTACGAGCTGCTCTACCGCTTCGTCGACGACCTGCACAACTATGCGCAAACCCACGCGTCGTTGGCCGATCACAGCCATGCGCGTGAGCAGTGGGACGAAACCTTTATCCCGAAGACCAACTGGCTGGCCTGCGCTGCGTCGGGGATTCGCGCGTCGTTTATCTTGATTGTGCTCGGCAGCTATTGGGTGGCCACCGCGTGGCCCAGCGGCGCGACCATGACTTTGATTGCCGCCGCCACCGTGGGCCTGTCCGCCGCCACGCCAAACCCCAAACGCATGGCGTTCCAGATGGCCTGCGGCACCTTGATCGGTGCGTTGGTGGGCTTTGTCGAAATGTTCTTTGTGTTCCCCTGGATCGACGGCTTCCCGCTGCTGTGCGTGATGCTTGCGCCGGTGATCATCTTCGGCGCGTTTCTCGCCTCGCGCCCGCAGTACGCGGGTGTCGGCGTGGGCCTGTTGATCTTTTTCAGTACCGGCTCGGTGCCGGACAACCTCACGATCTACAACCCCTACACCTTTATCAACGACTACATCGCCATGATCATCGGCATGCTGGTGTGCGCGGCGGCCGGTGCGATCATCCTGCCGCCCAACAGCCGCTGGTTGTGGCGCCGCCTGGAGCAGGACCTGCGTGAACAGGTGGTGTATGCGATCAGCGGCAAGCTCAAGGGCCTGGCTTCGAGCTTCGAAAGCCGCACCCGCGACCTGCTGCACCAGGCCTACGGCCTCGCCGTCGGCCAGCCGCAAGTGCAACGCGACCTGCTGCGCTGGATGTTCGTGGTGCTGGAAGTCGGCCACGCGATCATCGAGTTGCGCAAGGAGCAGGCGATCCTGCCGGTGCACCCGGCGTACGCCGAGTCCCAGCCGTGGCGCCAGGCGATCCGCGTGATGGGCCGCTCGCTGGTGCGGCTGTTCCTGCAACCCAGCGCGAGCAACCTGGAGCGTGGCCTGATTGCCGTCGACCATGCGATCAGCCGCGTGCAGGCCACCGACGAACCCTTCGCCCCGCACTTCGACACCTCGGCCCTGCGCCGGGTGAAAAGCTACCTGCACTTTATCCGCACCTCGTTGCTCGACCCGCAATCGCCACTCGCTGCCTTTAAAGGAGCTGCGCATGCCCCGTGAAATCGCCTTCCACGGCATCTACATGCCGACCATGACCCTGATGTTTCTGATCGCGGCGGGGCTGGCCTGGGGTGTGGACCGCTTCCTGGCCGGGTTCGACCTGTACCGTTTTTTCTGGCACCCGGCGTTGCTGCGCCTGAGCCTGTTCGTCTGCCTGTTCGGCGCCCTGGCGCTGACCGTCTACCGTTGAGAATGCCCCGATGAAAAAGTTTTTCAGCCTGCTCGCGACCTTGCTGGTACTGGCCCTGGCGATCTGGATTGGCCGCACGCTGTGGGGGCATTACATGGAAACTCCATGGACCCGCGATGGCCGTGTGCGCGCCGACATCATCAACGTTGCCGCCGACGTCACCGGCGAAGTGGTCGACGTGCCGGTGCGTGACAATCAGTTGGTGAAGAAGGGTGACCTGCTGATGCAGATCGACCCCGAGCACTACCGCATTGCCGTCAAGCAGGCGCAATCCCTGGTCGCGTCGCGCAAAGCCACCTGGGAAATGCGCAAGGTCAACGCCCATCGCCGGGCGGACCTGGATGCGCTGGTGATTTCGAAGGAAAACCGCGACGACGCCAGTAACATCGCCGACTCAGCATTGGCCGATTACCAGCACGCGCAGGCGCAACTGGAGGCGGCCGAACTGAACCTGAAACGCACCCGAGTGCTGGCGGCGGTGGACGGTTACGTCACCAACCTCAACGTGCACCGAGGCGATTACGCACGCATCGGCGAAGCCAAGATGGCCGTGGTGGATATGAATTCGTTCTGGGTCTATGGCTTCTTCGAGGAAACCAAATTGCCCCAGGTGAAAGTCGGCGACAAAGCCGATATGCAGTTGATGAGCGGCGAGACGTTAAAGGGCCATGTAGAAAGCATCTCGCGCGGCATCTACGACCGCGACAACCCCGAGAGCCGCGAGCTGATTGCCGATGTGAACCCGACCTTCAACTGGGTACGCCTGGCCCAGCGGGTGCCGGTGCGGATTCATATCGATGAGGTGCCGCAGGGGGTGTTGTTGGCGGCGGGGATTACTTGCACGGTGATCGTCGATAAGGCCCGTTAGCCGAGAAACCCGCGAATCACACCGACGCCTTCTGGAGTGATCCCGAGGGTGTTTGCCGCCACAATGATTCTTTGGTCGCCTCGCTCGGTCAACAGTACAGGATCCGTCACCACGGGGGACTGCATGTCGGTATAGCCCTTTCTGTCGAAGATCAGGTCCAGGGTGCCATCTGCTTTGAAGCGGGCCACATAGATCCAACCACCCCGAGAAGCGGTGACGATGTTCCCGGCGTTGGTGGACATCACGCACTGCCAGCCATTGTCACGTTTGTTATCGAATTGACTCCGTAGAAGCTGACCATTGTTGAATGGAAGATGTGGCGCGCCGTCGGGCGTAATGGCCCGCAGGAGGCCCTGCGTGGTCCCCGCGCCGATCACTCCAACCTGGCCCGCAGCCACGATGCTGTTGTCTGCGCGTTCTACAAGGGCATTGAAGGTCGTGTGCTCGCCGCTGATGCCAACGGTGTGATAGCCAGGTGTTTGAGGGAGACCAAAGGTAGTGTCGAGTGTACCGTCATGGTTGAGCCGTGCGACAAAGGCGGTATCGGTAGCAGGGTCAAAACGGGCATGACCGACAATAACAATTTTATGGCGGTTGCCCTGGCTGATACAGGCGTTGACCGCAGTAGCCGCGTTGGCGACGGGCAATTTGAAGTCCAGCCTTCCATTGCCGTTGAGGCTGGGGTCCAGCTGCCCATTTGGCTGCAAGCGGAACACCGTCCCGTTCGTCATCGTCGGCGCTGCACGCTGTGCGTAGTTGGCACTGACCAGGATGCTCCCGTCGTGTTGCAGGTATACGGTTGCCGAGTCTTCAGTCAGCCCTTCACTTTGGTGGGTCAGCAGGATGCACACACCCGCGTTGGCAAACTGAGGGTCGAGTGTGCCTTGGCTGTCGAAACGAGCGATGACCAAGTCTGCCCATGGCGTGTCTTGATCGCGCCATGTCCAACCCAGCATCAGGATTTTTCCATCGGGCTGAACTGCCAGCCTTGAGCCTCCGGCCTGTGTCAGGGGCAAGAACATGCCTGACACCAAGCCATTGTTACCCCATGAGTCATCCAGGCTGCCAGCTGCATTCAGGCGACCCAACCCGAATACGTAGTTGCCATTGTGAAAGAGGTTGGCGCTGAACAGGACCTTGCCGTCCAAGGTGGTCGTCAGCCCTTTGAAATGATGGGTGACGATGAAGTCGGGATGTTTTTTGAGTATCCACTCCAGCGCGGCCACACCATTGTTACCGAAATTGGGGTCTGGGCTACCGGGTTGTTGCGAGGAGGCGGCGCTTGGGAGGTTCATTGGCGTGTCGCTCCATCTGCTGTCAGAAAGGACCGGCCTCAGTCTGTTGGTGAATGAATGCCTCGTCTACTGTCAGATCTGACAGGTGGCCGGGGCTATTGCAGGTTGCCAGGTGTTTGCGCCAACAACGTCTCATGCAGGTGGCGCCACAAAAGCACACCACTGGCCTGCTTCTCGAACACCACGGTTGCGCGGCGATCTGTCTGCGTGCCGCTGGCGTCCACTTGATGCTCGCGGTAAGTCACCGTTGCCCCACGGGCATGCCGGTCGATCCCGGCCATCTCGCTCAAGGTGATCTTCAACCCAGGGCGCATGCCGCCTAAACGCGTGAACAGTGCATTGACCCCGGCTGCATTCACCCTTGCGCCGGTAGCGGGGGCGATCATGCTGAACGCCGGCGAGAAGCGGGCGAGCAACGTCTGCAAGGTGCCTTCGGGTGCGACACCGGCAAACCATTGCTCGATCTCGACGTGGGTCTGGATCACTTCTTCAAAAAAATCGCTGTAGTCGATCATTTACAAACTCCCATTCAAACCAAAACGTTTCTTCAACACCTTCTCCAACAACCCCTTGGGCAACAACGCCGCCAGCAGCGGCAACGCGCGGCTGCCGTTACCCGAACGCAGCAGGCGCGGCGGTTGCGACTGTTGCACGGCCTTGAGCACATCCGCGGCAAACTCATTGGCGGGTGTCGGCTTGTCCTGGGACGCCTGGCTGCGTGCGCGGATGCCGTCGCGCAATGGCCACCAAGGGGATTGCTCGTTGATCAACAGTTCGGCCTGGGCGCCGGCGTTTTTTGCGAAGCGGGTATTGATCGCACCGGGCTGCACTTCCATGACCCGCACGCCAAACGGCGCGAGTTCCATGCGCAGCGCGTCGCTCAAGGCATGTACGGCCGCTTTTGATGCGCAGTAGGCACCTGCAAACGGCGTCACCAATACGCCGGAAACACTGCCAATGTTCACCACCAGGCCTTTGCTGCGGCGCAGGGTCGGGAACAGCGCCTGGGTCACACCGACGATAGAAAATACATTGGTCTCGAACTGGCGTTGCATGGCCTCGGTGCCGCCATCGAGCAACGGGCCCATGGCGCCATATCCGGCGTTGTTGACCAGCACATCCAGATCGCCTAGCTGTTCGGCCAGGTGTTGCAGGGCGGTGCTGTCGTTGACGTCCAGCTCGACCGCATTGAAGCCCGCAGCGGCAAGGGCGGCGACATCTTCCGGGCGGCGGGCGCTGGCCCACACGCTGTAGCCGGCGGCTTTGAACGCGTCAGCCAGGGCACGGCCAATACCACTGGAACAGCCGGTGATGAGTACGTTGGGCATGGGTCAGTCCTTTGTCAGTCCGAGAAACTGCCTTGCAGGTGCTCGGCACGAAATTCCAGGGTTTGCGGGCGATAGCCGGGGCGCAACGGCGGCGTGGGCAGGCAGTCTTCCCAGGTCGCCCCGGCCTGCAACTCCCCAGGGCCGCGATAGCGGGGGGCGGCGTAGACGTTGTCGGCCAGGTTGACCGAGTCGCCCGGTGCATAGGCGGCGACGCGCCAGCGCAGTTCGGTCAGCGGTACATCGTTGCCGTTGTTGAGGGTCAACTTGAGCGGGCGGTCGGCCGGGCACTCTTGCGGGGCGTAGCTGATGCGCAGTTCCAGGCGTGCCAGTTGCGAGGCTTCGCGGTTGTCCAGCCATACCACCCAGATTGCTACGAAGCCCAGGCCCACGGCGGCGGCGAGGGAGACGGGCAAGGCCTTGGCGGGGTAGCGCAGCAGCAGGATCAGCCAGGTGATGATCAGGAGAACGCCGAAGAACATGGAGACCACCTCGAATAGGGAACGAGCATCCTAACTTAAGCGTAGGTGGGATTGGCGACCTTGAGTGCTGTGGTGACTGTGAGAGCCTCATCGGGGGCAAGCCCCCTCCCACCCTTGATCTGTGAACACATTCAACTGTGGGAGGGGGCTTGCCCCCGATGAGGCCCTTGCAGTTACCCCAAAAGCCCAAACAAAAAGCCCCCACCCAACCCACTGCGGATAGGGGACGCAATGGGCTGGGCGAGGGCTTCTTGTACGACTGTTTTACTGCGCGATAGTTTTCACCGACACGCCACGTTCTACCGGTGTGGAGCGACCGTAGATATCTTCGAAGCGCTCGATATCGTCTTCGCCCAGGTAGCTGCCCGATTGCACTTCGATGATCTCCAACGGGATCTTGCCCGGGTTGCGCAGGCGGTGCACCGAGGCGATCGGGATGTAGGTGGACTGGTTCTCGGTGAGCAGGAACACGTTCTCGTCACAAGTCACTTCGGCGGTGCCGCTGACCACGATCCAGTGTTCGGCGCGGTGGTGGTGCATCTGCAGCGACAGGCATGCGCCCGGCTTGACCGAGATGTGCTTGACCTGGAAGCGCCCGCCCATGTCCACCGAGTCGTAGGAGCCCCACGGACGATAGACTTCGCAGTGGTTCTGGGTTTCGCTGCGGCCCTGGTCGTTGAGGGTGCTGACCATCTGCTTGACGCCCTGGACCTTGTCCTTGTGGGCAATCATCATCGCGTCCTTGGTTTCCACCACCACGATGTTGTCCAGGCCGATCACCGATACCAGCTTGCCGTTGCCGTGGATCATGCAGTTGCGGCTGTCCTGTATCACCACGTCGCCTTTGCTGACGTTGCCGTGGACGTCTTTATCGTTGACCGCCCACAGCGAGGCCCAGCAACCCACGTCGCTCCAACCGGCACTGAGTGGCACCACGCAGGCGCGCTGGGTTTTTTCCATCACGGCGTAGTCGATGGAATTGTCCGGGCAGCAGGCGAAGGTGGCTTCGTCGAAGGACACGGTATCGGCATCCTGTTCGCTGCGTTCCAGGGTCAGCAGGCAGGTATCGTAGATGTCCGGGTCGTGCTTTTTCAGCTCTTCGAGGAAGCGGCTGGCACGGAACAGGAACATGCCGCTGTTCCAGAAGTAACCGCCGCTTTTGACGAACTCGATGGCGCGTTTTTCATTGGGTTTTTCCACGAACTGCTCGACGCGGCTCACGCCTTCGGGCAGCAGCGAATCGTTGGTGGACTTGATGTAGCCATAACCGGTTTCCGGGCGGGTGGCCGGCACACCGAAGAGCACCATCTCGCCACGCTCGGCGGCCACGGTGGCCAGGGCCAGGGCGCGTTGCAGGGCTTTCTGGTCGTCGATCACGTGGTCGGCGGGCAGCACCAGCATCAGCTCGTCACGGCCTTCGTTGACCAGCATCATCGCGGTGAGGGCCACGGCCGGCGCGGTGTTGCGGCCGAACGGCTCCATCAGGATGCGTTGGCTTTCCAACTTACGGGCGGCCAGTTGTTCGTTGACGATAAAACGGTGGTCCTTGTTGCAGACCACGATCGGGGTGTCCATGCCTTCGAACACCAGGCGCTCCAGGGTTTGCTGGAACAGCGTGTGCTCACCGGTCAGGGCCAGGAATTGTTTAGGGAACTGTTTACGGGAAAGCGGCCAAAGACGTGAGCCGCTACCACCGGAAAGGATGACTGGAATCATGGGGGTTTCTCCTTGAATCGATTTGGGTCAGAGCTACGAAGGTTTGTCGTTTCACTCTTGTTTTTGTCTCGGTCCGGGTTGGTCTCAACCAACCCGGAAAAATGCTTTAGCGGGTCGACACTGGGCGTTTGACCCAGACTGGCGACAAGCTCGAACCGGAACCTGTGACGTACAGCACGGCTGCCTCACCACGTTCCAGGGCCACTGGCTTCACATCGCCGACTTTCTTGTCACCGTCATACAGCGCCAGGCTCACCTTCACCGGGTTGATCTCACGCTCGCCACGGCCCTTGGCTGCCACCGACTTGACCACATCGGTCTTGCCATCGGCGGTTTTCAGGGTCAGGGCCTTGTCGCTGAGGTTCTGCACGCGCACCAGGGACTTCTGCTTGTTCTTGAACGGCGGTTCTTCGATCAGCTGTGGCTGGCCGCTGCCGCTGTTGACCAGGGTGTAGTAGTGGTCTGGAGCGAGCTTGACCGGTACGGTCTGGCTGCCGACCTTGGCGCTGTAGTCACCGCCGGGCATGAAGCTGAAGTCGCTGCTGGCCAGTGGGGCCACGTCGCTCAGGTTGGTGGCGCCAACGGTAGCGCTGACTTCCTGGTTGCTGGCGTTGTAGATGCGCACGAAGCTCGAGCCTTTTGGCGCGGTAGGGCCGTACAGGGCGGCGTCGCCACCGGCGAAGGCGGACATCGATACGAAGCTCAAACCGGCTGCAATGGCCAGGGTTTTAGCGAGACGACGCGGAGTTGTAGTGAAAGTCATGTGAGTTACCTCTCTTTCAGTTTTGCGCCCGGTCGGGCGTCTCGGATTTTTGAGTGTTCAAAGCCATGTTCTGTTGGCGCGAACCGGCTTGTTTAAGCTGCGCAACCCACGCGGGGTCGGCATCACCGATTTCGTTGTTCACGGGCAGATAACGTTCAGGAAACTCCCAGATCAGCACCTGGGGCGGGCTGTTCTTGAAGTCATCGCTTTTCAGGTAGCTGAGCATCGGCAGGATCGGGCCGTGGCCGTCTTCGGCGTAGCTGACCACGTCGCTGCCCAGGGCTTGCTTGAGGGCACCGACGAAATTCCAGTTGGGGTTGGCGCTGTAGCTGGTGCCCACCAGCGCCACCGGGGTTTCGCTGTCGCTGAACAGCGCGTCGTCGCCTTTGGTTTCGGCCAGGTGCGTGACACGTTTTTGCAGCGGCTCTTGCGGCGGCATCAGGTTTTCGAACAGCGGGTCCAGCGGCAGAAACAGACGCAGGTCGCCTTTGTGCGGTGTGGTGCTCTCGGCCTCGGTGACAAAACGCTGGGGCTCGCCGCTCAGTGGGGTTTTGGCGGCAATGGTCTTGGCTAGTTGCTTGGCAGCGATTTCAGCGCCATCCGGGGTCCAGTGGGTGTCGGTGCGCAGGAACACCTGCTTGCCGCCGAGCTTGGCCTGTTGCAGCGGGCCGAGCAGGTCCGGGGCGATGATCTTGTCGGCGGCGACACGGGCGTGGAAGTCCTGGTAAAGGTTGGCGTGGATGCTGGCCGGTTTCACTTCACCCAGGTGTTCCGGATACAGGCGCACCTTGGCCGGCACGATTGCCATCACCAGTTGGATGCCTTGGGCCTTGAGCTTCTGGCGCACGCCTTCGACCAGCGCGTAGTTACCTTCCAGGTTCTGGTCTTCGTTGACGGCGGGGTTGAACTCCTCGTCGCTGTACAACCAGTGATCGCGGCCCAACACCACACCAGGGCGGCCTTCATTGAACAGCTTGTAGTCCAGCGCCGCCCACAGGTTGGTGCCCAGGCGCTTGATCGGGAACTGGTCGTCGTAGTGGGTCTCGACCGCCTTGGTCCAGCGACCGTTGAGCACGGTGGCGTCGGCATTGGTGCTGAAGCCGAAGAAGCTGCGCAGCGACCAGGCGCCCAGGGCGAGCAACACCACCAGGAACAGGCCGATATAGAGGACGCGTAATGAACGGGTCATGGTCGGCTCCCTCAGAATTGGAAGTAAAGGAACGGCGAGAAACTCTGCGCCGACAGTTTGAGAATCGACGCCACGAACAGCAGCAGCACCGCAGCGCGCATGGCGTAGCGTGGCCAGTCAGCGGTCCAGTAGGCCGGTTGCACGGCGGCATCCTTGCCCACGGTGAAGCCGGGCTGGTGGATGCTGCCTGGGTTGTCGCCCGGCACGGCCTTGATCAGGCTCGGGTCGGCCGGCTTGGTTTTCTCGGCAGGGCGGTTGGTGTAGAAGTCGCGCAGGCCAAAGAACGCCAGGGTTGCGTAGGCCACCACCAGGGTTGCCACTTGCAGGCCGGTGAGGTTGGCGCGGTTGAGTTCCGACAGCGACCACTCGCCAAAGCTGAACATCGCACCGTACATACGGCCGGCGACGTGCAGGTTTTCGGCGCGGAAGATCACCCAGCCCATCACCACCAGCAGGAAGGTGAAGGCCCAGCGCACCGGGTTGAAGCTGCGCGGCGAAGTGTTGAGGCCGATGGCTTTTTCAATCGCCAGCCACATGCCATGCCACGCGCCCCACACGATGTAGGTGATGTTCGCACCGTGCCACAGGCCACCGAGCAGCATGGTCAGGAACAGGTTGCGGTAGGTGGTCAGCGTGCCTTTACGGTTGCCGCCCAGGGTGATGTACAAGTAGTCACGCAGCCAGGTGGACAGGCTGATGTGCCAGCGCCGCCAGAACTCGGTGATCGACTGGCTGATATACGGCTGCTTGAAGTTTTCCATGAAGCGGAAACCCATCATCAAGCCCAGGCCGATAGCCATGTCGCTGTAGCCGGAGAAGTCGAAGTACAGCTGCGCGGTGTAGGCCAGTGCGCCGAGCCAGGCATCACCGGTGGTGGGGTTCTGCAGGGCGAAGCAGTGGTCGGCGACGACTGCCAGGGTGTCGGCAATGAACACCTTCTTGATGAAACCCTGCATGAACCGCGTGCAGCCCTCGGAAAATTTGTCGAGGGTGTGGGTGCGGTTGTTGAACTGGTCGGCCAGGTCGCGAAAGCGCAGCACCGGGCCGGCAATCAGGTGCGGGAAGATCGCCACGAACGCCGCAAAGTCGATCAGGTTGCGGGTCGCCGGGGTATCGCCACGGTACACGTCGATGATGTAGCTGATCGACTCGAAGATGTAGAACGAGATCCCGATCGGCAACAGCACGTGGGTCAGGATGAACGGCTCAAGGCCCGCCGACTTCATCATCACGTTGATGCTGTCGACGCCGAAGTTGGCGTACTTGAAGTAGCCGAGGATGCACAGGTCGACCGCCACGCCGAGCAGCAGCCAGCGCTGGGCCGGCTTGGTGCGTACGCCGGCGGCACCGACCTTGAGGCCGATCCAGTAGTTCCACAGCGTCACGGCGGCGAACAGCGCCAGGAAGTCCACTCGCCACCAGGCGTAGAACACGTAGCTGGCAATCAGCAGCAGCAGGTTGCGATAGCGTTGCCCGCTCAAATAGTACAAGCCGAGAAAGATCGGCAAGAACAGAAACAGGAACACATTGGACGAGAAAACCATCCCGATCTCTCCATGTTTAACCAACAGTCAAGGGCCAGAGCCCCCCCAAACCCCCCCACGAAAAATCGGGGGCGGGCCGTACAACATTCCAACTGACGAAACCGACTCGAACTGTGGGAGGGGGCTTGCCCCCGATGGCGGTGTAACAGTCGCCATCTGTGTTGAATGACACCCTGCTATCGGGGGCAAGCCCCCTCCCACATTTTTCTACCGTGTTTTGTCAGGAACCCTTGTTGCCTTTCTCATGCGTCGGGTCGTAGACCTTGGTCAGGTCGCCCCCGAGGCGGAAGGTCTTGAACGGTTGCATCCCATGCTTGCGCTCGATCACGTCCGGCGCGCAGGTGTAGAGGGTGCAGAAGGGTTCGAGCCAGGCGAATTTCATGTCCTGCTTCAAGTCCTTCATGTCCTGTTCCTTGCCGTTCTTCTGTTCAAAGACCTCGGGATCCTTGACCCCGGCGAGCACTTTGTCGCCCAGGCGCTTGAGCGCGCTGTTGTTTTCCTGGCGCAGGTCCACGCCATTGACCAGGGCAAAACTGGCGATCATCGACAGCGGCGGCAGGGCGTAGTTGTGGTACGACAGGGCGCGTTGCTGACGCTTCAATTCGTTGGGCAGGAACCCTTGGTCGTCGACCTGGTTCACGCCGACCTTGTATTCCTTCACCGCCCAATCAAACAGGTCGCGACGGTTGGTGGCGACGGACGTTGCCATCACCGACCAGGCGGCCCAGTAGGAGTGGTTGTTGGTTTTTTCCAGCGGCAGGTTGTCCCAGTCGCTGACCACTTGATCGGCAAGCTTGTTGAACCAGGCTTCGATCAGTTGCGATTCCTGCTGGTGATTGGCCAACGGGTGCGAGTCGGAGAACTTCAGGCGCACATAGGCCGAGGCCATGCTGCCCAGCGCCCATTTGCGCATGGATTTGCCGGTGTGGTTGAAGTCCTTGGACATCAACGCATCGGCCTTGGCCCACGACACCAGCCAGTTCAGAGTGCATTCGAGCTGCTCGGGACGGCCGTCACGCATGAACTGCATCACGCGCTTGCTGGTGTCTTTTTCCAGCTTGGTGATGTCGGCGGTGCTGTCACGGAAGGCTTTTTCCGACTGCACGTTCAGGGTGGACCGGGCTTTGTCCGAGCCTTCGTACTTGCTGCGAAACTGCAGCGGCCCGGTGTACGGTGCCGGCATGGTGTCGCAGTTTTCCTTGAAGTCGCCGGTCTTGAACGCTTCAATCGGTGCGAAATAGCCTTGTGGCGGACGCAGCGGTGCGGCGGCGTTGACGGAGCCTGCGAACATCGCCAGGCCCAGTAACGTAGGGATCAGTAACTTCTGCATAGGTAACCTCATTGCCCGAGGGAGGCGGTTTTTTGGCCGCCGCTTGGGAATATGTTGCGTGTGCAAATTTTCGCTTCGACCTTCTGCGCAGCAGCGCCCGCTTCGGGACCCTGCACTTCCACGGCCAGCAGGTTCTGCGAGGCCCAGTCTTCATCGGTACGCAGTTCAAAGGCGAAACGCCCGTCTGTATCGGATGTTTCGGGTTTCTCGATCTTGATGTCCTCGTGGCGCCCGTTCATGTACCAGAGGGTGGCTTGCAGGGTTTTCACCGACGGATCGGCGAAGCGGATATCAACCTGGTGATTGGCATTACGCAGGTCTTTGTTCGAACTGTTCACCAGCAATTCGTTCTTGCCGGGTTTCAACGTGGTGCTCGCGGTCATCTGCGCGGTCTTGCCTTCGCAGCCGTTGTCGAGCAGGGCCATCATCTGGCGGTAGATGGTCTCCTGGTCCAGGCGATACAGCGGCGAGAACTCCCAGATGAGGATTTTCGGCGGGCTCTTCTGGAATTCATCGCTGCCCAGGTACTGGATCATCGAACCTTCCAGACCACCGCCGGGGAAGGCGACGTTGAGGATGTCGGCGCCGATTTCCTGTTCCAGGAAGCCGGCAAAGTTGTAGTTCTTGCCGCTGTGGCTGGTGCCCACCAGGGTGATCTGCGGGTTGCCCGAATCGCCGAACAGGTCGCCGTCGCCCGCTTCGCCCTTGGGCTCGGTGGTGAACTGGTCCATGTACTGGATCGCGTAGCTGGTGCCGCACAGTTGCCCGGCCATGTTGTGCAGGGTGCCGGTCTTGCCCATGCGCCCGGAGCGCTTGGTTTCGAATTCGCGCTTGGGAATGTCCGCGAACTCGGGCATCGCACGCACTTTGGCACCGACGATTTTTGCGGTGCGCTGGGCGCCGTACGGGGTCCAGTGCTGGTCGCCACGGAAGTAGAAGTCGTGGGCGGGCAGTTCATCCGGCAGTTGCTCGTTGGTCAACGGCGACAGGTCTGGTACCACGTAGCCCATCTTGGCGAAGCGGCCGAGCATGGTCTTGTAGTTACCCAGGGCCTTGTCGAAGTCGAACTTGGCTTTCTCTTCCGGGTTGAGTTTGTTGCGGTTCACCAGGCCACGGGTCGGCTGGTAGACCACCACCAGTTCCACGCCCTTGGCCTTGAACGCGTCGTGCAGCTGTTGCATGCGCTTGTAGCCGGACGGGGTGGTGTCGAATTCCGTGCGCAGGTCTTCCTGGGTCCGGAACAACCAGTCGCCCTGGGCTTGCACCAGGGTGGTGAAGTTCTGCTGATAGCGCGTGGTGTAGTTGCGCGCATCATGGGCGGCCGGGCACAGGCTGCAGCACGGTTCGGCGGTGAAGGTTGGCGCCTTGACTTCATCGGCGCGTACGCCCTGGCTGGCCGCGAGCAGGCCGAGGGTCAGACCCGAGAGGCTCAGCAGTTTGATCATGTGTGGGTGCATAAGGGTCATCCTCAGTCCTGCATTTCGGTCTGGCGTTCGACAGGGTCGATCAGCACGGCTTTCTGCTGGCGCACCAGCAGGTCGAGAATCTCTTCCTGGCGATCGCCAAGCACGCCGGAGAAGCTGATGCCGCTGGATTTGGTCGGCGCCAGCATCGACACGCGGTACAGCTCGATGCTCAACGGCGAGTCGATGGACAGCGGCCCGCTGCCGTTACCCGCCAGTTCACCGCCGACCACGATCAGCGAGACCTTGGCGTCGAACGGGTCGAGGGCGATGTCGCGGTCGGTGTCGGTCAAATCCTTGATGTGGCCGTAGACGCCGGTCAGGCCGTTGGCCATCGCGGTGTTCTCATACAGCTTGATGTTCACGCTGTTGCGCACGCGGATGCCGTGGCGACGATTGCTGATCACCTTGTTGCCCCACAGCAGATTGTCGCCGCTCTCATAGAGGGTGATGCCGTCGGTGTGGTTGCGGTAGATCTCGTTGTCGGCGATCAGGTTGTTCACGCTGTTACGGTCGATCACCAGGCCCGAGAGCTTGTTGTCGTAGCTGCGGTTGTTGAAGATGAAGCTGTCGTTCACTTCACGGGAAATGATGATGCCGTGCTTCTTCTTGGTGCCGTAGACGGTGTTGTCCGCGATGATCAGGCCGTGGGAACGGTCGTGGGGGTCAATGCCGTAGACGATGTTGTCTTTGTAGGTGTTGCCCTTGATCACAAAGCCGGTGGTCTCGTAGCAGTAGAAGCCGTACCACATGTCCGAAAACTCGGAATCGATGATCCAGCCGGTCGGCTCCGGACGCTTGAGCACCTTGGCCATATTCGGCGTGTACTGGGAAATACTCACCCCGTACGACTTACTGTTGGCGTAGCCAAAACTGGCCATCTTGGTGTTGGAGATATAGGTCTCGGTGCCGCCCCATGCCAGCAGGAACGGGCGGAATTCCTTGGGCGACTTGAACAGCGCCGGGCCGTTGGCCTTTTCGCTCCAGCCGGTAACCTTAGTGTCACGCACAAACAGCTGGCCGTCGTTGATCAGGAACGAACCGCCTTCCTGGGACAGGCGCAGCTCCTGGGTCTTCTTGTCGATTTCCAGGATGCCCTTGCGCCCGACCACGATCGGCAACTTGGCCACGATCACTCCCGGCGAGGTCTCGCTCAGGTACTGCTTGGGCACCTTGCCCAGCAGGTCCTTGAGGTTCATGTAGCCGTCGTCGACAAAGATCGCCTGCGGAATACCGTGCTGACGCACCACCCATTCGGCCATCTTGTTGTCACCGCCGATGAAATCCTTGAGCGCATCTTCCTGCATCATGCGGCGGATGCTGATTTTGCCTGGCTTGGTCCTTACGATCTTTTTTTCCATTGCCGCGGCGGTGTAGCCCGACAGGTCCGGCAGGGCCGGCTTGGCCATTTCCAGCGGCGCGGTCGGCGGGCTGGAGATGGTGTAGGTCTTGGCCTGCTGCAGTTCCTTGGCGATGGTCGGCGCCTTGGCCGCCGTATCGGCAAACGCTGTGGCACTGGCCAACAGCATTGCCGCGACGAGTAGGCTTTGAGCATTCATTGGGCGGGCTCCCATCAGAATTTCCAGATCACGTCGACAAACGCGCGATGCATGTACGAGTCGACGTCGCTGCCATAGGCATCGCCCGGTTTGAATACGCCGGCACGGAAACGCACCAGCGCCGATGGCTCATCAATCGACTGGCTGAGCGCCGCCGGCAACAGGCCGGTCTTGAAGTATTTGGTGACCACCAGGTCCATTTCCTGACCCAGGTCTTTCTTGCCATCTTCAAGCGGCAGGGAAGTACTGGACAGGATCGCGCCGGTGACGTCGTCGGTGTTGTTCTGCACCGCATCGATACCGTTGCTGCCCACCGGCTTGTTGCCGTCGACACGCCAGAACTTGTGGTACACCAGGCTGGCGTCGTAGTCCTCGCGCAGCTGCCAGGAACCGAACAGGCTCATGGCCTGCATGTTGTTCATCTCACCACGGAAGGCCTCACCGAAGCGGTGCACACGGGACTGGGTGCCGGTCCAGTTCGAACGGTTGCTTTGCAGGCCGTTCTGCTCGTACTCGGCGCTGGCGCGGGAGTAGGCCGCGCCGACTTGCCACTGCGGGTCAAGGCGCAGGCGGATACCCAGGTCAGTGGCCCAGCCATTCACGTTATCGCTGCGCTTGGCCTGGTCGGGGCGGCTGCCGTCGGCTTTCAACGCGTTGACGGTGTCGCGGTCGCCCTGCATGCCGGTGATGCTGGCCCAATAATTGACGGTGTTGGTATTGCGCCAGTTGTAGGCGTCGCTGTTGGCTTCGATACCGAGCCAGGTCAGGTCGCCGTTTTCGCGCTTGTCCAACGAGTCGGTGGGTACGCCCGGTTCCGGGTAGTCGAGCTTGCCGTTGTCATGGGTGTGGTGACCGCGCAGGCCGATCCACTGGCCGGGCGTCCACTGGTAGGCGGCGTCGGCGTAGAGGTGCTGACGGTCCTTGTCCTTGGGCGACAGCTCCTTGAGGTCGGTACGGTACTCGCTGAAACGTTCGGCGACGCCGACATTGGCCTTGAGCAGGGTGGTGTCGAAGGTCCAGTTCAGCGCTTCGATGTTGGTGTCGCGCCATTGGCCGTCGTCATTGCGCAGGCGTTGGCGACCCAGCTTGAGGATCTCGCCGGGGTAGGGCGTGAAGCCGCTGTAGCCGACCCAGAACTCGCGCATGGCCAGGTAGTTTTTCTTGGCCTTGCGGTCGTTGTTGGTGGTCTGCTGGTTCGCGTCATCGGCCGACTGTTGCAGCGGGTCGGTCTCGATGATGTCGCTGGACACCACCGCCTGGCCCATGGCGTAGGCGCTCCACGCGCCGCTTTCACCGTAGATCCACGGGCGCAGGTCGAGGCCGACGCCGTTGACGTCGCCGCCTTTCTGCGTGCCGAGGTCGCGGTCATCTTCGGACTGTGCGGTGGCTTTGACTTCCAGGCCGAAGTTCTTGGCTTCGGTCAGCGCGGCCAGGGTCGGGCACGACCACAGCAGGGCGAAGGTCAGGCCGATGCCGGCCTTGACGAATGGGTTGAGCTTCATAGGGATTCCTCGCCGTCGTCTTCTTCATCCAGGGCGTGCAGTTGCAACGTGCTCTGGGCCAGGGTGCCGCGGGCGGCCAGTTCCTGTTGCACCAGGCGTTGGCCCTGGGCGCGTTGCTCCGGCGTCAAGGGCGCTTCGAGCTGGGTCGCCAGGTCATTGGCTTCCGGGGTGTCCTGGGCTTTGGCCAGCTGGCTGAAGACATAGGCGTTCAATGGGTCGGGCTTGGTGCCCTTGCCTTGGGAAAACAACTGGGCGATGGCGAAGTCGGCGCTGTTCTGGCCGTTGCGCGCAGCAGTCAGCAAGTGGTCGAGGGCTTTTTGCGGATAGACCTTGCCCAGGTAGCCACGACGATAGATCTGGCCGAGGTAGTAATCGGCGGCCACTTCCTTGCCCACGGCTTTTTCGAAATGCGCTTCGGCTGCCTTGGCATCCGCCGGCACCCACTTGCCTTCGTAGTAGAGCTTGCCCAGTAACAGTTCGGCGCGCGGCTGGTCGGCGGCGCGGCCGTTGTCCAGGTACTTCATCATCTGGTCGACGTCGCCGAGTTCCGGGAAGTCGTAGAGCAGTTGCGCCAGGCTGACCCACGAAGCCGGGTAGCCGGGGGCGATTTTTTCCAGCAGGGCCTGGGCGGTTTTTTCGTCCGGCTGGCCGAGGGTGGCGTCACCCAGCACGCGCGCCACACTGTCGACGCGCTGTGCGGTGACGGTGCCACGGCTGTAGCCGGCTTCCATCTGCTTGAGCAGCTCGGCCTGTTTTTCCGGCTCGGCTTTTTTCTGGTAGACCGTGGCCAGTTCGACGTAGCAGATGTCGGTGGTGTTCAGCGCGGCCTTGCAGATGCGCTCCACGTCATCCAGATGCTGGTCGTAGGTGTCCTGGGTGCGATACAGCAGCACCTGGGCCAGGCCGGCTTCCGGGTAACCGGCGGCCTGCCATTGGCTGATCTGCTGCTGGGCATTCACATTCGGGAAGCTGTGCGGGTATTGCAGGTACAGCATCGCCAGCGGGATCAGGGTATTGCCTTCGCCATTGGCAAAGGCTTTTTTCAGCAGGCCTTCGGCTTCATGGTGTTCGGCCTCGGTGCTGCCGGGCTTGGCCACCAGCAGGCGACCAAGGCGCGCCTGGGCGCGGGGCGAGGTATCCGCCGCCGCACGGTAGGTGGCTTCGGCCTGTTTGATTTGCGCCGGATCGCGGGTGCCTACCTGGATGTCGGCCAGGCCCACCTGGGCCTCGCTGTAGCCCAGGTCTGCCAGTTGCTGGTAATTCTGCTGCGCGGTGACGGTGTCGCCACGCTTGAGCGCTTCATTGGCCAGGCGTTGGTCGGGCAGGCCGGCGCAACCGGCGAGGGCGATGGCCAGCGCCAGGGGCACCGGCAGGTTTCGAAGGGCGCTCATGATTAAAGACCCGCAGCCATGGCTTTATCGATCAGCCAGTTCAGCGATGGGCCACGGTCGCTGGTGACTTCCACCGGGCGCCCGGCGTAGGTGCTGTCCAGCGGTGCGTCCGGCTTGATCTGCACGCGGATGTCGGAGGACAGGTCGGCGCTGTTCAGGCTGGTGCTGCTGACGATGGTGCCGGTGCGGATCTGCTCTTCGTCGGCCACCTGGAAGCTCACCGGCGTACCTGGACGCACATCGGCGAACTGGCGATAGGTGAAGCGCGCCTCCACGTTGGCCTGGCTACCGCGTGGGACCAGTTGGAAGATCACGTCGCCCTTGCTGGCGTACTGACCGTCAGCCACCAGTTGCTGCGCCACCACGCAATCGCACGGCGACGTCAGGGTGCCGGTCATTTGCTTGCCGAACAGCTCTTCAACCTTGGCCGGTTGCAGTTGGTCTTCGTCCAGGTGGCCCTTGAGCACGTCGAGCATGCTGGTGCTGAAGGTCGCCAGTGGCGCGCCTTTGGCGGCGACTGCATCACCCTTGAGCAGGCTCTGCACGGTGCCGTCGCGTGGCATAGTTACGTTCATGCCGGGCACGCTGACCAGGCCGGCCTGGGCATGGCTGACGAAGTACATGCCGTACACCGACTTGAAAACGAAACCGAAAGCCGCCAGGCCGACGATGAAGATACCCGCGCTGAACACCACGGCGCGCAGGCGGCCGGCGGCGCTCATGTTGCTGCCGCTGTCCTTGACCTTGCGTGCCTTGGTGAAGTTGTCGCGTTGCAGGGTCGCCAGCACGTCGCCCATGGTCACGATGTCGCCGGACAGGTGCGAGGTGATCAGGTGGCGCAGGGTGGAAATATCCTGGGCGTCGAGGTTCTGGAACTGGCAACCGGTGCGGCCGGTCTGGCGGTCGTAGGAGCGGATCTGCAGTTCCACGTCCATGGCCAGGCCGAGGTTATCGATGACAAATTGCAGGCGGCCCTTGTGCACCTCGCCGACGGTCAACGGCTGGGTGGCGGTGAACGCCAGGCCGCCGGCGGACAGGTCGATCACCCGTGCTTCGGTCTGGGTGCGGTCGGTGTTGAAGAAGCGCAGCTTGGCCGGGATTTTCACGCGGGCATGTTGGCGCTGGGCTTCGGATTCGTGGACAACGTTGGCGTTTACTGGGCTGTTCATAGTTCGGTTTCCTAGTTAATTCAGGCTTGGCAGGGTCAGACCATCATCAGCAACACGGCAACGAAGATGCTGCCGGCTGAGAAGGTCATGGTCCGAGACGACCAGGTGTTGAACCAACGTTGAAAGCTGGCCAAATCGCGGGTCAGTTTGGTGTCCTGGCGGGTCCAGGACTGTTGATCGAGGCGGAAGAACACGTAGATCTTCACCAGCGCGCCCATGATCTGGTTGTAATAGAGAATCACCGGGTACGCGGGGCCGATCTTGTGGCCGGAGCACGACAGCAGCAGGGTGAGAATCAGGCGAGTGATGCCGATCCACAGCAGGTACGCGAGGATGAAGGCGCCGCCGTATTTGAAGGTGGCGATGATCGCCACGGTCAGGCCGAGCAGGGACGTCCACATCGACACGCGCTGGTCGAACAGCACGATGCTGGTGAACAGGCCCAGCCGACGCACACCCAGGCCCAGGGCTCGGGAGTTCTGGCGCAGGTTGTTGCCGTACCAGCGGAACATCAGCTTGCGGCTGGCCTTGATGAAGCTCTTTTCCGGCGGGTGTTCCACGGTGTTGATCGCGGCGTCCGGCACGTAGAAGGTGTCGTAGCCCAGGCGCATCAGGCTGAACCAGCTGGACTTGTCGTCGCCGGTGAGGAACTTGAAGCGGCCCAGGCGCCAGTGCTGCAGCGAGTCGCTTTCCACGTCGGCGATAAAGCCCGGGTCGGTGACCACGCTGGCACGGAACACCGACATGCGGCCGGTCATGGTCAGCACGCGCTTGGACAGGGCCATGGAGCACATGTTGATGTGACGCTGGGCGAAGCGCAGTTTGTGCCACTCGCTCATGATGTAGCCGCCGCGCACTTCGCAGAACTCGTTGGTGGTCAGGCCGCCGACATTGCCGAACAGTTGGAACCACGGCACGGTCTTGCGTACCACACCTTCGGCGAGCACGGTGTCGCCATCGATCACCGCAACCACGGCACGGTCATCCGGCAGGTGGCGGGAGATGGCGCGGAAACCGAAGGCCAGGCCGTCGCGCTTGCCGGTGCCGGCGATGCGCACGAAGTCGAGCTTCACATGCTCGGGTGGGTTCATGCGTTCCCACAGGCTCTTGACCAGCAGCTCATCGGACATTTCCACCAGCGAGCAGACCACGGTGGTGGGGAAGCCACATTCGATGGCTTCACGGATTACCGAGCTGTAGACCTGCGCGGTGGTCAGTGCATCGATACGGAAGCTGGTGACCATCAGGAACACATGGGACGGGTCGGCAGCCTTGCCCAGCTTGCGCACTTTGCGGCGCAGGTGTGGGTAGACCACGTACAGGAACAGCATGCCGCGAAAGAAATGCGTAGCACCCATCGAGTAGCGCCAGATGCCGACGGCGCCAATCAGGAAAATAAAATTCTTCGACTCGGAGTCGAACGTACTCGCTGGCAAGAGCAGGGCGAGTCCCATCAGCAGGCTCAAAAAGAACAGCCAGCCGGCGGATTGGAGCAGTACGTGTTTTAACTTGGACATAAGCGTCATCCGAAGGTGAAGAAGGCTCCCGGCTGCAAGCGCTGGGGAAGTACGCTTGCAGCCCGGAACTTGCCGTTGCTGTTACCAGCAAATGCCTTCGGTACGGCCTGTGGCACAGGTGGCCTTGGACATGAAGCCCACCAGGTCGATCACTTGCTTGCCGTGCGGTGCGTTTTGCGCCAGGGCACGGAATTTCTCGTCACGGTTGCCGAGGATGATCACGTCGGAGTTGTTGATCACGTCGTCGAAGTCCGAATTGAGCAGGGACGACACGTGCGGGATCTTGCCTTCGATGTAGTCCTTGTTCGCACCGTGGACACGGGCGTACTCGACGTTGCTGTCGTAGATGCTCAGGTCGAACCCCTTGCCGATCAGCATTTCGGCCAGTTCGACCAGCGGGCTTTCGCGCAGGTCGTCGGTGCCGGCCTTGAAGCTCAGGCCCAGCAAGGCGACTTTGCGTTTGTCGTGGCTGGAGACGATGTCGAAGGCGTTCTGTACCTGGGACTCGTTGCTGCGCATCAGCGAGTTGAGCAGCGGCGCTTCCACGTCCAGGGAGCTGGCGCGGTAGGTGAGGGCGCGCACGTCCTTGGGCAGGCACGAACCACCGAAGGCGAAGCCTGGGCGCATGTAGTACTGGGACAGGTTGAGGGTCTTGTCCTGGCAGACCACTTCCATCACTTCGCGACCGTCGACGCCGACAGCCTTGGCGATGTTGCCGATTTCGTTGGCGAAGGTCACTTTGGTGGCGTGCCACACGTTGCAGGTGTACTTGATCATCTCGGCAACGGCGATGTCCTTGCGGATGATCGGTGCGTCGAGTTCTTCGTACAGCGACTGCAGGACATCGCCGGAGGCTTTGTCGAACTCGCCGATGACGGTCATCGGTGGCAGGTCGTAGTCGGCGATGGCGGTGGATTCACGCAGGAATTCCGGGTTGACCGCGACACCGAAGTCGACGCCGGCTTTTTTGCCGGAGCAGTCTTCGAGGATCGGGATCACCACGTTGGCCACGGTGCCCGGCAGTACGGTGCTGCGCACGACCACGGTGTGGCGGGTGGTTTTGTCACGCAGGACAAAACCGATTTCGCGGCACACGGCCTCGATGTAGTCCAGTTCCAGGTCGCCGTTTTTCTTGCTCGGCGTGCCGACGCAGATCATCGACAGGTCAGTATCACGGATGGCGTCGGCGAAGTTGGTGGTGCCACGCAGCCGGCCGGTTTCGATACCCTGGCTCAACAACTCGCCCAGACCGGGCTCAACGATGGGCGATTTGCCTGCATTGATCAGGTCAATCTTGTCCTTGGAGATGTCTACGCCGACCACATCGTGGCCACGGGCAGACAGGCAACCGGCACAGACTGCGCCAACGTAACCTAAACCAAATATGCTGATGCGCATCGCATTTACCTCTTTGTCTTCAAGACCGTATTAATCATGCCAATAATTGGCCGGAGTTCATGTTTGCAAGCGTCACTGATGCCACGGAAGTTGGGCGAATAGACGCCGACTTACCGCGTACAGGCATGTTAATTAGTGAGTGACTAACTATTGCACTCAAGTTGTGCGCAACTTGGCCTTGTTATTGGGGCTTGCCCTGAAATGCAGCCGGCCTTTCTGGGGAAAGGTGCCGACGCCAGTGCCGCAAGACCCTGATAGAGGCTTTTAGCCTTTATTTATCAACGTCTTGGGTGTCATCACTGACACATTTGGGTAAGCGCTGCCTTGGCCTATAGGGGATAGCAATTGATCCTTATCGCCGCCCTCAACTCATATCAGTTGATGATATGACCCGTGAGTCAAAGTTGATGAGGCAACTTTGCTACTTCCTTGGGTCGTCATGTAAGTCATCTCTTACAGAAACAGAGAATTTCGTTACCGGTGGTATGAGCCGTGGGTTTAGGCGAAGTTCCGGGCCGCTCATCCTGTTTCCTGAAATTTCTTGAAATATTAGGAAAGATGGCACTGGTAGTATATTGATAGCACTTGCTATTTGAGCCAGTAGTTATAGGGAGTTGGCGCGCTGGGATAGTTTTGTGCCACTAGTGTTTGAAAAAAGTGGTGCCACTACAAAAAAAATCGACGAATGTCGAGTGAAAGAATTGTTAGAGATGCGTCGGGATATTTTTTGACGTCAAAAAAATGACGATTCGCGAATTAAAATGCGGTTAAAAATGTGGGAGGGGACTTGCCCCCGAAGACGGTGGGTCAGCTAAAGATAAGCTGGCTGATCCATCGCCATCGGGGGCAAGCCCCCTCCCACATTTGTTCATCAGTGTTCTCGGGAGCTTTATTCTGGTGCGTGATCGCGCAAAAACACCAGGTTATCCGGCTTGGACTGCTCGGCGTTGAAGCGATAGCCCTGCACATCAAACTGCTTGAGCTTCGCCGGGTCGTTGATGCGTTCCTCGATCACAAAGCGGCTCATCATCCCCCGGGCTTTTTTGGCGTAGAAGCTGATGATCTTGTACTGGCCGTTCTTCAGGTCCTTGAACTCGGTGTCGATGATCCGCGCCTTCAAGGCCGTACGCTTGACCGCCGAGAAGTATTCGTTGGAGGCCAGGTTTAGCAGCACGTCGTCGCCTTGTTCGGCCAGCGCTTGGTTGAGCCACTCACTGATACGCGTGCCCCAGAAGGCGTACAGGTCCTTGCCACGTGCATTGGGCAGCTTGGTGCCCATTTCCAGGCGGTACGGCATCATCAGGTCCAGGGGGCGCAGCAGGCCATACAGGCCCGAGAGCATGCGCAGGTGGTCCTGGGCGTAGCTGAAGTCGGCATCGCTGAAGGTCTCGGCGTTCAGGCCGGTGTACACATCGCCCTTGAAGGCCAGTAGCGCCTGCTTGGCATTGTCCTGAGTGAATGCCGGGGTCCAGCTGCCGAAGCGGGCGGCATTGAGGCCGCCGATCTTGTCGGATACGTGCATCAATTCGCTGATTTGCGCCGGGCTGAGGGTGCGCAGTTGCTCGATCAGCTCCTGGGAGTGGTCCAGGTACTGCGGCTGGGTAAAGCGCTGGGTCGCCGGCGCGGTCTCGAAATCGAGGGTCTTGGCGGGGGAAATCACCATCAGCATGAAGTCGTCTCCTTTAAACGTGAGGCGATTCTAGGGGCTGGGGCGTTTTGACTCCACCTATGATGGCGATAGGCGTGATCCGCTATGATGGCCGGTGACTCTGGAGAGGGAGACCCTGTGTGCGAATAGCGCTTTTATTGTCGGCATGCCTGCTATGCCTGAATGCCCAGGCGGCGCCCGTGGATGTGGCCAGCCTGGACCGTGGCTCCTGGCCCGAAAAACTCGGCAGCCCGGCGCTGTTCGACGTGGCGTCACGCGCCGAAATCCTGATGTTCGCCCACAGCCTCCTGGCCAGCGAGAACCAGGACGAAACCGCGCTCAAGCAGCGCCTGGGCCTGAAGATCATCAACCTGGCCGCCATCGACGACCTGCGCCGCCAGCTCTGGCAGCGCCTGCTGGAGAACTACACCTTAGCCCAGCAGAGCTGCGAGGAAGACGCCTCGTTCTGCTATCTGGTGGAGAACATGGACGACCTGCGCGAGCAGGCCGGCAAGTTCGAGGTGAGCGAAGACTCCTTCTATATAGGCTGGGCCGCTCCGAGCCATACCTTCCATGAGCGCTACCTGGATGAATTGCTGCGCAAGGCCGCGCTGTTTCCGCAGATCAGCAGCGAAGTCGCACGTTTCGGCGACCATGAGCGCAATGGCGACGAGTTCAACGACCGCCTGTTCCTGCTGACGTTCGACGGCGGCCCTGCGCCGGTCAGCGGCAATACCGACTGGCTCGCCGACTATTTGCGCAAGCAGAAGATGAGCGCGACCTTCTTCACCCTTGGCAGCAGCCTGCAGGCCCGTGTCGAGCGCAGTTCGGTTGCCGATGTGCAGGCGCTGTACCAGGGCCAGTGCGTCGGCACCCAGGGCTGGCAGTACCGTTCCCACAGCCATTGGGTGGACTGGCAGAGCTCGATTACCCGCAGCGCTTCGCTGGCACAAAACCTGATGCCGGAAAACTACGTGCCGCTGTTCCGTCCGCCCTATGGCCAGCGCCGCGCGGACAGCCAGGGGTTCTTTCAAGCCCAGGGCTTGCAGGTGGCGTTGTGGGACATCGATTCCCAGGATGAACCGGGCAAGCTCAAGGCCGATGAGTCGGCGCAACGGGTGCTGACCTTGATGCTGTTGTGGCGCAAAGGCGTGATTGTGTTCCACGACACCCAGGACAAGGCACGGGTCGCTTTGCCCATGCTGTTGCAGGCGACGGCGCAGAGTGGTCTGGGTTGGCAGGACTGCCGGGAGGCGTTTCGCTGAAGTGCCCGGAACTGTTGGGTTTTGGGCGATTTCGGGGTGATTTTGTGCGACATTTCGATGCAGGCGGACTTCCGACTTTAGCGGGGTAAGTGGCACTCGGCTAGTGCTATTCGTCATCCTGAAAAATAAACTTCAAAAAAGCGTCAAAGTGCTTTTTCCTGTCACACGTTTTGCGGTATTACGAAGTCAGATCGCCGAAACCTGCAACACAGGTGGCGTCTTCCAAGACTCCTCATGTGGGCACTGCGCTTGACGTCACTCAGGTGCAGTCGGTGGTCGAATCGAGGCGCAGCACCGCCCAGGTATTGCGTCGACTGGCTCCCACAAAGGTGACCGAGTATGGATGATCATGGACGTAACCCTTCTTCCGACCAGCCAATCCTTTATGTGCTTGATACCAACGTATTGATCCACGATCCAAACGCACTGCTCAACTTCGAAGAACACCACGTCGCCATCCCGATGATCGTGCTTGAGGAGCTCGACAAACTCAAAAGCGGACACCACAGCGTGGCCGCCGAATGCCGCCAGGCCATCCGCCTGATCGACAAGACATTGGGCGAAGCCTCGCCGGAAGATGTTGAAGTCGGCGTGCCGATCCAGCGCGGCAAAAGCGGATCCAAGGGCTTGCTGTCGATTCTGATGAGCAAGCGCAGCGAGCCCAACAGCCTGCTGCCGGAGAACCTGAACGACAACAAGATCATCAACCAATTGATCGACCTGCACGCCCGCGACAAGGAACTGCGCGTGGTGCTGGTGACCAAAGACATCAATATGCGCCTCAAGGCCCGAGCGTGTGGGATCGCGGCCGAGGACTACAGCACCGACCAACTGGTCGACGACGTGTCGATGCTGTCCCGTGGTTATCACATGATGACTGGCTCGTTCTGGGACCGCGTCAGCAAGGTCGAAACCCGTCAGGACCATGGCCGTACCTGGCACCAGGTGCAGCTGATCGACAACCTGCCGGCCGTGCACATCAATGAGTTCATCGTCGACGAACAGGGCTTCGTGGGCTGGATCAAAGAGATCCAGGTCGACAAGCTGCTGATCCTCGACCTGCATCAGGAACCCCTGTTGCACCAGGAAGCCTGGGGCCTGAAACCGCGTGATATCTACCAGAGCCTGGCGCTGTACGCGCTGCTCGATCCTGACATCCACCTGGTCAACCTGACCGGCGCCGCAGGCTCGGGGAAAACCATCCTCGCCCTGGCTGCCGCCATCGAACAGACCATGGTGACCAAACGCTATCGCCGCATCATCGCCACCCGCAGCGTGCAGGGCCTGGACCAGGAAATCGGTTTCCTGCCCGGTACCGAAGCGGAAAAAATGGAGCCGTGGCTGGGGGCGATCACCGACAACCTCGAGGCCTTGCACATGGATGATGAAAACACCCATGGCAGCGTCGACTACATCCTCAGCAAAGTGCCGTTGCAGTTCAAATCCCTCAACTACATCCGAGGTCGCAGCTTCCAGCAGAGCCTGATCCTGATCGATGAATGCCAGAACCTCACGCCGCACCAGATGAAAACCATCATTACCCGTGCCGGCGCCGGTTCCAAAGTGGTGTGCCTGGGCAACCTGGCGCAGATCGACACCCCGTACCTGTCCGCGACCAGCTCCGGGCTGACGTACCTGACTGAACGCTTCAAAGACTTCCCGAACGGCGTGCACATTGCGCTGCAGGGTGTTCCACGTTCGATCCTGGCCGAATACGCCGAATCCCATCTCTAACCGTCAGCACCTACCAAAACGGGCGTCCCATGGGGCGCCCGTTTTTTGTGCTCAGGCCGATTGCTCGACCTGTGCCCAATCGATCGCCGGTTTATGTGCCCTGGACAGCAGGGTGTACACCGACGGCAGGACAAACAAGGTAAACAGCGTGCCCACCAGCATGCCGATCACGATCACCAGCCCCAAGCCAAAACGGCTGCTGGCACCGGCACCCGACGAGAACAGCATCGGCACCAGGCCCACCACCATGGCCGCCGTGGTCATCAGGATCGGCCGAAGCCGAATGCGTGCCGCGCGCATGATCGCCTGGGCCGGCGTGCAGCGGTACAGCACCTGCAGCTCGTTGGCGAACTCGACCATCAGGATCCCGTGCTTGCTGATCAGACCGATCAGGGTGACGAGGCCGATCTGCGTGTAGATATTGATGGTCGCCAGCCCCAGCGCCAGGGGAATCAACGCGCCGCAGATCGACAGCGGCACCGTGATCAGAATGATCAGCGGGTCGGTCAGGCTTTCATACTGCGCGGCCAGCACCATGTAGATCACGATCAGCGCAAACAGGAAGGTCAGCATCAGCGCATTGCCCTCGTGGATGAACTGCCGCGAATCGGCCTGCCAGTCATGGCTGAAACTGGCGGGTAACTGGCGGCTCTGTTCCTGCAAGAAAGCCACTGCCTGGCCGAGGCTGACGCCGGGTGCCGGAATACCCTGGAAGGTCGCGCTGTTCTGCTGGTTGAACTGCTTGAGCTTGTTCGGCTCGATCACGTTGTGCAGGCTCACCACGGTGGACAGCGGCACCTGCTGGCCGGTGTCGGTGTCGACGTAGAAGCCATTCAGGTCCTGGGGCGTGAGGCGCCGCGAGGCCTGGCTCTGGGGGATCACATCGTAGGAGCGGCCTTGCAGGGCGAACCGGTTGGTGTAGTTCTCACCGATCAACACCGCCAGGGTACTGCCGATGTCCTGCATGCGAATCCCCAGGCTGTTGGCCTTGCTGCGGTCGATGCGCACTTGGGTCACCGGGTTATTGAACGCCAGGTCACTGTCGACCACCGCAAACAGCCCGCTGGCCCGCGCCTGGGTTTTCAGCGCCTCCATGGCCTGGTACAGCGAACGGTAGTCTTCTGTACTGCGCATCACCATTTGCACCGGCAAACCACCGGTGGAGGCGGGCAGTGGCGGCAACTGAAACACGAAGATCGAGTTGCCTTCCACGGCGTCGACACTTTGTTGCAGCTCGGCCTGGATCGTCGCGGCGCTGCGCTGGCGCTGCGACCATTCGGTGAAGTTCACCCCGGCAAAACTGGCGGCGACGCCGTCATTGCCGTTGATGATCCAGGTGCTCACGGTCTCCGGCAAGTGGCCGAGAATCCCGCTCAACTGATAGGCGTAGCGCTCTACATAATCCAGGTTGGCGTGCTGTGGTGACTTGATCGCCAGCAGCAGGTTGCCCTGGTCTTCGTTGGGCGCCAACTCCTTGCTCGCATTGCCATACAGCCAGGGCAGGCTGAGCAGCACCACGGCGCCGAACAACAGGATCAGCCCGCGCTTGCGCAGCGAACCCAGCAATGCGCGCTGATATAGGCGTGCCAGGCGGTGGAAGAAGCGCTCGGCCAGGCGGCTCATGGTGCCTTCGTGCTCCTGGCCAGGTAGCAGTTTGGCGCACATGACCGGGGTCAGGGTCAGGGCGATTACCCCGGAGACCAGCACGGCGCCGGCCAGGGTCAGGGCGAACTCCTTGAACAGCGCGCCTGTCAGGCCGTTCATCAGGCCGATGGGCATGTACACCGCCGCCAGGGTGATGGTCATGGCGATCACCGGCGAAGCGATCTCGCGCGCGCCGAACAAGGCAGCCTGCAGCGCGCTGCGGCCTTCCTTGACATGCCGGTGGATGTTCTCCATCACCACAATGGCGTCATCCACCACCAGGCCGATCGCCAACACCATCGCGAGCAACGTCAGCAGGTTGATGCTGAAGCCGAACAACGTCATCAAACCCAGGGCGCCGAGCATCGACAACGGAATGCTGACGATGGGGATGATTACGCTGCGCACCGAGCCCAGGCACAGGTAGATGATCACCACCACGATCAGGATGGCCTCGATCAGCGTTTCGATCACTTCGATAATCGAGGCTTCGATAAAGTGCGCGGTCTCGAACGCCAGGGCCACCTTGACCCCTGGCGGCAGGGTTTTCTCGATGTTCGGCAACAGGCGCTTGATGTCGGCGACGATCAACAGCGGGTTGCCCTTGGGGGTCGCATAGAGGCCCAAGTGCACCGCGGGCTTGGCGTCCATCAGCGCACTGGTTTCATAGGCCGCCGAACCCAGTTCGACGGTCGCGATATCGCGCAGGCGCAGCAGGTGGTCGCCGTTGTTGCGGATGACCATGTTGCGAAACTCATCGAGGCTGCTCAGGTCGGTGTTGACCTGAATCGAGGAGATCACATAGTGGCCTTTGATCTGCCCCGGCGCTGCCTGGAAGTTGTTGTTGCGGATCGCCTGTTCCACCTGGGCGGCACTGATGCCGTGGCCTGCCATGCGTTGCGGGTCGAGCCACAGGCGCATGGCCAGGCGCTGGCCGCCGAAGGTCTCGACCTTGGCCACGCCGTCGATCGTGGAAAACAACGGCTGCACCACGCGGCTCAGGTAATCGCTCAAGGCCGAGGCCGACAGCGAATCACTGGAAAACCCCACGTACGCCACCGCTGTCGCATCGCCGGCGGAACGTTCGATCACCGGATCATAGGCCTGTTCAGGCAGGCGGTATTTGACCTGGTTGACCTTGGCAATCACATCGCTCAACGCCTTGGCCGAGTCCTGGTTGAGTGCCATGCGCAGGGTGATCTGGCTGCGGCCCTGCACCGATGAGGAACTGACATAGTCCACGCCTTCCACCGAGGCCAGGGACTGGTTGATCGGTTGGGTCACAAAGCCTTGCATCAGCTCGGCGGGGGCGCCGGGGTAGTCGGTGGTCACGCTGATCACCGAGCTTTCCAGCAGCGGATATTGACGCATAGGCAGGTCGAGGTAGGCCTTGAGCCCGGCCAGTACGATCAGCAGGCTGACCACCAGGGCCAGTACCGGGCGACGTACGAACAGGTCGGTGAATTTCACGGGTTTTCTCCGGCCATGGTCATCCCCGAGGGCGGGTTGGCGTCGCTCAACACCGTACGTTCGAGGGGCTCGATAGCGGCACCGTCACTGAGCTTGATCTGCCCGGAAATCACCACCTGGTCACCCGGATTCAAGCCTGCATCGATCACCACGCGACCATTGCGCCGTTCGCTGGTCTTGACCAATACGCGGCGGGCGACGGGCGGGGTGTTGGCATCGGCCGATGGCTGCACCACGAATACGTCTTCACCGTAGGCGTTATAGGTAATGGCGGTTTCCGGCACGCTCAAGGTGTTGCCGGGCAATGACTGTGGCAGGCGCACTTTGGCGAACATGCGCGGCAGGGCGCCGTCGGTGGGGGCCTGCAGTAGCGCCTGGACACTCAGGGTGCGTGAGCGGTCGAGGAACGGGTCGATACTGCTGATGCGTGCGCTGAAGCTTTGCCCCGGCAGGGCGTCGAGTTGTACATCCAGGGTATTGCCGACCTTCAGTTGTGCCAGGGCTTGCTCCGGCACGCTGAAGTTCACGTACAGGCCCTTGTCGCCGACCAGGTTGATCAGGCTGTCGCCGGGGTTCACAAATTGGCCCAGGTGAACCTTGCGAATCCCGAGGGTGCCAGCGAACGGTGCACGAATGGTCAATTGGTCGATCTGCGCCTTGAGCTCCTGCAGGGCGCCTTGAGCGGTGGTGTATTCGGTCTGGGCATTGTCGAAGGCTTCGCGAGACGTGGCGTTCACCTTGACCAGGGTGCGCGAGCGTTCCAGCTTGACCTTGGCATTTTCCAACTCACCCTGCAGGCGCATCAGGTTGCCGCGTTGGGGCGCATCGTTGAGCCTGACCAGCACTTGGTCGCGCTCGACGCGCTGCCCGGATTCCACTGGCAACTGCACCACACGCCCGCCGACTTCAGCCGGTACGCTCATCTGCTGCACGGCTTCCAGCTCACCGATGGCTTCCAGATAGCGGGTGAACGGTGCGTCGCTGACCGGCGCCACCGCCACTTTGATCGGCGCGGGCGCGTAGGCAGCGGCAGCCGGATGGCTCCAGCGCCACAATGCCCACGCCAATGCAATAAGGATGACCACGGCAATCGACAACGCCACGGTGGTTCGTGAGACGGCACGTCCGGATCGACTGACGTGTGACATAAGCTTCATTCCTTGATGGCAATCAGTAGATGGGCCAGCAGCCCGGCGTCAGTAGTTCGACGAGGTTCTCATCCGGATCGCGGAAATAGATGCTCGATCCACCCTTGGGCCAGTGGGTGCGCCCCTCAATGGCAATATCTGCGTTGTCCAGGCGCGCCTCCCAGGTCGGCAGGTCGTCGGCGTCGATGGCAAAGCAGATATGAATGCGCCCGTTGGCGTCATGGGGCGGGATCTCGCCGCCGCTCAAGTATTTGGTTTGAAGAGAGGCGCCCCGTTTGAAGAGCAAGAGGGTATTCTGCTGGCCGACGTTTAACGCGACGAGTACGTTGCTCTCGACCATCGTCTCAAGCTCCAGGTGCTGGGCGTAAAACGCTTTGGCGCGGTCGAGGTCGTCTACGTACAGCGCGGTCTCAATGATTCGTTTGAGTTGAGGCATGGTTTTGCTCCTTGTTGAAGGTTGCTCCCTGAGATGGAATTCACAGCATGGTCACGGTCCTACTGCGCAATATCGATTTGAATCTGTTGGTGGTGCTCGATGCACTGCTGACTGAAAAACACGTCACCCGCACCGGTGCACGACTGCATTTGAGCCAGCCGGCCATCAGTCATTCCTTGAGTAAATTGCGGGTGCTGCTCGACGATCCGATCCTGATCCGCGAGGGTAACGAAGTGGTGCTCAGCGCCCTGGCGCAGAATATCCAGGTGCCGTTGCGCGACATCCTCAGCCAGATCGAAACACTGTTCGGCAAGTCCATCGACTTCGACGCGGCCAGTTCCCAACGCACCTTTCAATTGGCGATGTCGGACTACGGTGCGGCGATTATCCTGCCCAAGTTGCTGGTGCGACTGCGCAGCGAGGCGCCGAACACCACGCTGGTGGTGACCCAGGGCAGCCGGCATGCGATGTTCGAGCAAGTGGCGCAGGGCAAGATCGACCTGGCCCTGGGGGTGTTCCCCAGCCTGACGCCCGATGTGTCGATGGAAGTGTTGTTCGAGGAAACGTTTTCCTGCCTGCTCGACCGGCGGACCCTGTCCAAGGACGGCATGCTCGATCTGGAGAGCTACCTGGATCGTCCGCATATCCAGGTGTCCATGGATGGTGGTGCCAATGGTGAAGTAGACAGCCTGTTGCGTGCCGAAGGCTTGCGCCGTCGTATCGCCGTCAGTGTGCCGCACTGGCGTACGGCGCCGAGCCTGTTGCACAACACCGACCTGATCCTTACCGTCGCCACCCGCACGCTGGAAGACACGTTGCTCAACCCGGACCTGGTGCAGTTGCCGCCACCGTTCAGCATTCCGCGCTTTCCCTTTGTGCAGATCTGGCACCAGCGATTCTGTGACGATCCGGCACATGCGTGGTTGCGCGAACAGGTCAAGCAAGTGGTGGCTCATACCGTGCAGGTCGACTGATCGGGGCGCAGGCGTAACCGCAAGTCCTGGCCCAACTGGGTCACTTCGTACAGGGTGAAGTCCAGGGAATGGGTGAGGTTTTCCAGCTCCGGCAAATGCACCAGCGGCCGTGCGAGGTCGCCGAGCAGGCGCGGCGCGACGTACAGCAACAGCTCATCCACCAGCCCGGCGCGCAGCAGGTTACCGGCCAGGGTCGGCCCGGCTTCGACCATCACATCATGCAAACCGCGCTGGCTCAGATGGACCATCAAGGCATGCAGATCGAGACCACTCTGGTTGCCCGGCAGGCCGAGCAAGCGCTCAGTGTTGGCGCCTGGCGGCAGATGTTGCTCGTGCACCACATGCAGGCTTGGCGCCTGGTCGTCGAACACCTTCGCGGTATCGGGCACCCGCGCCTGGCTGTCGAGGATCACCCGCAGCGGCGCGATGGCTTCGGCAGACGCCATCTCACGTACGGTCAATGAGGGGTTGTCGGCCAGCACCGTGCCGCTGCCGGTGAGGATCGCCGCACTGCGCGCTCGCCAATACTGCACATCGGCCCGCGCCCTGGCGCCGGTGATCCATTGCGAGCGCCCGTTGTTCAGCGCGGTGCGGCCATCCAGGCTCATGCCCATCTTCAACTGCACCCACGGCCGATGACGCTTGACCGAGGACAAGAAGCCACGGTTCAACTCGCGGGCGGCCGCATTGAGCAAGCCCACGCGCACCTCGATCCCGGCGTCGCGCAGTTCGGCGATCCCACGACCGTCGACCTGCTCGAATGGATCTTCGTGGGCGACGACCACACATGCCACGCCAGCCTCGATCAGCGCCAGGTGACAGGCGCCGGTGCGCCCGACATGGCTGCAGGGTTCCAGCGTCACATAGGCCGTGGCGCCCTTGGCCAGGGCACCGGCCTGGCGCAGGGCGAAGACCTCGGCGTGCGGACCGCCCGCACGCCGATGCCAGCCTTCGCCCACGATGTGTGCACCGTGGGCGATGACGCACCCGACCCGTGGATTGGGCCAGGTGGAGTGACTGCCGCGCTCGGCCAACGACAATGCATGGTGCATATGTTGAAAGTCGATTTCGCTGAAGTGGGTCATGGGCGGCGTTGCCCTGCCACAGCGTGGGCGGTGATCGGGTAGATACGCCCGTCGTAGGCGCTGGCCAGGAAGCCACTGCCTTCGGCGTCATGGGTCAGGCATGAAATACCGCTGGCGGTGATCTTCTCCACCTTTGCCCATTTGCGCTTGGCCAGGTCGAACACGGCCACGGTGCCGCCGTAGCTGCCGGTGGCGATCATCTGGCGGTCCTTGGAGATGGCAATGCACTTGATCGAGTGGCTATGAGGGGTGTCATACACCTCGCTGTTGCCGGCTTGCCACAGGCGCAGCTTGAGGTCGCGACCGATACTGGCAAAGCCGCCCTGGATCTGCGTGCAGCCGTTGGAAATACGGTCGTGGGCCTTGTCCAGGTAGGTTTCCAGTTCGAAGTCGCTGATCCGGAAGAACGCCGCGGCCGCTGTCGCGCATACGCTGAACAGGTACTGTTCATCGGCGGCGATGCCCTTGATGGCGTTCTCGTGCATGCGCACTTCGCGCAGGAAACGCGGCTGCTGGTGTTCCAGGTTGAAGATCAAGGCTTCGCCAGTGTACGTACCGATTGCGGCGTGCAACTGGCCATCTTTTTCAAAGGTGGTGCCGCAGTTGAGCGGTGAGCGGTGCTGGTAGATGACGTCGCCGGTCTTGGCGTCGAACACCGTGCCCATCTGGCCGCCGGTCAACACGCTGTCGCCGAAGGGCAGCAGGAAGTTGCACAGGCTGCCGGCCTTGGTGCTGGGCTGGCCATTGATCTGCAGGATGCCGGCATCACCGATGCTGTAGATGTCGTCGCCGACCACGGTGACTGCGTTCAAACTGATGGCCGGCTCGATGCCGCCCACGTCCCATTCCTGAGTGGTGAAATCCCAGGTGGCGTAGGTTGAGCCGAAGGTCACGAAGGCGATGCGATGGTTGCCCAGCAATGCACAGCTGCGTGGCCAGATGATGCTTGGCAGTGAAGTCTGGGCGGTTTTTACCAGTTGGTTATCGGGCGTCAACTCCCACAGCATGACGCAACGGTCGTAGCTGAGGCTGACCAGCAGGCGCTGCGCGTCGTTCCATACGATGCGCTTGATGCCCGCGGCATGGGCAGCTTGCAGGTAGGTGCCGCTGCTGCTGATCACGGAGATTTTGCCTTCGTCGTCACCGGCGAAAATGATGCCCTCACGGGACAGGGCCACCGTGTCGGTTTCGACGCCGCCCAGGTCGATCAGGTCCAGTTGTTCGCCGCTGGCAGCGTCCCAACGGCGGATCGAACCGTCATCGCTGCTGGACACCAGGGTCTTGCCATCGGCGGCCCAGCACACCGAAATCACGTCGGCATCGTGACCGCTGAGGATCCGCAGGGTTCGCCCGCTGAGGTCGAACAGGCGGATGCTGTGGTCCCGCGAGCAGGTGGCGATGGTCTGGCCATCCGGCGAGAAGGCGGCCATTTCGATGTCGTCATCGTGACCCACCAGCACGCTTTTCAAGCGCAGCGAGGGAATTTCCCAGACGCGGGCGGTGTAGTCGCTGCTGGCACTGACCAGCAGGGTGCCGCTGGCGTTGAACGCGCATTGGTTGGCCAGGTGGTCGTGGAGCACACGCTGGATCGGCGTCTTGGTTTTTGCATCCCACAAAATAACCTGGTTGTCATAACCGGCGGTTGCAACGTACGTATCGTTGAATGTTGCGATACCGCTAATAGGGCCAAAGTGTCTCATGCGTCATCATCCTTAATGTAGTGTGGGCGAAAGAAAGTGTTCAGGCGCGCTTCGGTTGTTTCATCAGGTTGATCACGTGATTTTTCTTATCGACTTTCGCTTGCAAGTAATGAGTGTTATGTCGGGTGACAAACACGCCGGTCGGAATAACGTTGTCCACTACAATGCCGTTATCCACCAGGGCTTGAACTTTGTCCGGGTTATTGGTGATCAATTGGCACTGTTTGATGTTCAGCGCTTTCAACATGCCTGCGGCCATGGAGAAATCGCGGTCATCTTCCGGAAAGTTCAGATGAGTATTGGCTTCGAACGTGTCCATGCCAGAATCTTGCAGGCGGTAGGCGTCCAACTTTGCATATAAGCCGATGCCGCGGCCTTCTTGCCGCAGGTAGATAAGATAGCCACCCACTTCCTGCATGCGCAGGATCGACTCGTTTAATTGCGGGCCGCAGTCACAGCGCTGTGAACTGAATACATCGCCGGTCAGGCATTCGGAGTGAATACGCACCAACGGGCTGATGGGATTGGCGGGGCCAAGCTTTATCACGATATGTTCGTGTGCCGTGTCCAACCCACTGAACGTGTAGAAAGTTCCAGGGTTGGAATGGTCGTCCAGGGGGATATCAACATGGTTGCGTACGCTTAGGCGGTTCATGGCGGTTCCTTCCGTGCTTGAATGTTCAACGCGTTATTGTTTTGGTACAGAAGAGGGATTACAGGGTTTGTGCGAGGCGAAAGCCCATTACGTAAATCTGTCGCGGATACTTGCCGTGACGCCGGCAATTTCGGGTCAGGTCGCGAAACCGCGTGAAGCTGCCACCACGGGCGATGCGGTGGGTGCCAACCACAGTGACGAGGTCGTCGGTGATGGCGGTGCCGCCGGGGTAGGGGGCGTAGTCGTCAGCGACGAATTCTTCGACATTGCCGGCCATGTCCAGGCAGCCAAATGGCGACGCACCCTCGACCAGAAGGCCGACCGGGGTGGTGTCGAACAGGCCCAGTTCAGCGGTGTTGGCACGCTCGGGCAGGAAGGTATCCCCCCAGGGATATTCGAGGTTTTCCGGGCCGGCGGCGGCGTATTCCCATTCCGCCTCAGTGGGCAGGCGGAAGCTGCGGCCACTGGCTTCGCTGAGCCAGGCAGCGTAGGCGTCGGCGTCTTCGGCAGTGACCCCGTAGACCGGATGGTTGGCGCGTTCTTGAGGGTACTGTCCGAACGCCCAGCTTTCGGGAATCCGTGCCTGCGTGTTGGCTTCGAGAAAGGCTCGGTATTCGAGGTTGGTCACCGGGTATTTACCGATGGCGTAGGGCCGCAGGTGTACGCGGTGACGAGGGACTTCCTTGGCGATCCAGTCCCGATCCAGGCCCAGGCCGCGCATGTCGTGCATCACCTGGTCGACCGCCGATTCGGCCAAACCGATCTCGACGGTGCCTGCGCTGATTTGAATCATCGTAGGGTTGAGTACATCGAGCCTGGGGTCGTTGGTCAGTGCCAGCAGTTGGGCGGCGGCATAGCGCCAGGCCAACGGCGAGACAGGGTTTTCGACGCGGTTGGCCAACTGTTCGCTGGTCTCTTCCGACACCAGGCGCCAGGCTGCCAGCGGCAACTTGAGGTTGACGGCTTCGTGGAAGTGCTCAGGTAGGCCCATCAAGAAACGGTCTGTCATTTCGGCGGTCAGGGGGCCGTCGAACACGGGCCAATGGTTGAAACCCTTGGAAGTCATAACGCTCGTTTTCCTACTGCGTGGGAGAAAAGGCACGTACACCCAGGCGCACGTACCCGGCCTTCAGAGGGTGCAGATCAGTCCGGTTTGCAGGCAGTTGCGTTCGAAGTCATCCCAGTAGCCCTTGGGGTGCTTGGCCCGCTCGGCCTCGGAAATAATCGGTTTTTGCCACTGCAGGCGGGAGAAGCCGGCTTTCATGATTGCCAGCTCATAGCGCTCGCGGCTCCAGCGATGGAAGGTGAAGGCGCTGGGCGGTGTGGTGACGAATTCGGCGTGGTGACGGAAGCCGCCTTCGTGGGGTTCTTCGGTGAGTACGTGCACGCCGTATTTGGTGAAGTTGCCACGTTTCAATTGAAAGGTTGGCTCTACCGTGTAAGCCACGACCCGTCCGCCGGGGGCGAGGTTCTTGGCGACGACTTGGAACATCTTGTCGAGTTTTTCTGGCGAATCGGCGTAGTTGAACAGCCAGGCGGCGGTGATCAGGTCGAATTTGCCGAGAATGCCCAGATCGCAGATATCGCTGACGTGGTACTCGATCGGCTCCTGGTTGCGCGCCGACTCTTGGCGGGCCAGGTCAATCATGGAGGCGGAAATATCCACGCCAACCACTTTGCTGGCACCTTGGCGATACAGCTCGCGTCCGAAAAAACCGAAGCCGCAGGCCAGGTCCAGTACGGATTTGCCCTTGGGATTACCGACCATGCTGAAGAAGGTCGCGGTTTCCACCGAGCGCTGCGAGGCGCTGTCCGTGAAAGCTTCGAAGCGTTCGCCGATGGCGTCGTAAGTTGCCGTTGCAGTTTGAGTGGTCATTGCCTCACCTTTTTAAAGTTAATAGCTGTCGTCAATCCCTGACTGGGAACATGAAGAGTTCTTCTGTTTTCGGTGACCCTGTTTTGTCTGAATCAAGTGCGAGTGGTAATAAGGAACCCTCCTATGACGACAAGTACGCCGACCAGTTTGTTAATGTTGAGAGACTGTTTGGGGAAACCCAGCAGGCCGAAATAGTCAATCGCAATTGAAACGATAAGTTGTCCGATCAATACCGCCATGATGAAGTTGAGGGCGCCCAGTCGAGGCGCCATCAATAACGCTACGGTAATATAAAAAACGCCGGCAACACCGCCCATCCAAATCCACCAGGGCCCGTCTTGCACGGCGGCAAGATTAGGGCGAGGCGCCTTGACTGCAATAATGACAACAATGAGTACAACCAGGCTGACCAATAGGGATACTGCAGTGGCCCATAAAGGATGACCTAGCAGATTACCCAGTTTCGCGTTGGTGCCTGCCTGCAAGGGCACTGCAAAACCGGCGAATAAACTGAGCAGGATGAAATACAGTAAGGTCATGAAGTAGGCATTCCGTTTTTTTTCAAGTTTTACGGTGCTTGGATTGTTGGCGCCAATTCTTTGTTCTGATGGGGAGTATTCGTCGCACTGATCGGGCATTTGGCTACTCGTGATTCAGCGGCGGGCTACGGGTGTAATCAGGTGTGCGCAATCTTGACCGACGGGTTTACAATCGCTGCTCCTGATCAGGAGTATCCCTGTGCTGACTCATCTCGATTCCCAAGGTCGCGCCCATATGGTCGACGTCACCGACAAGTCCGTGACGTTCCGTGAGGCCGTGGCCGAAGCGCGCGTGCGCATGCTGCCCGAGACCCTGAAAATGATTGTCGACGGCGCCCACCCCAAGGGCGACGTGTTTGCGGTGGCCCGCATTGCCGGGATCCAGGCGGCGAAAAAAACCAGTGACCTGATTCCCCTCTGCCACCCGTTGATGTTGACGGGCGTCAAGGTCGAACTGAGCGCCGACGGTGCAGACTCGGTGCATATCGTGGCGCGCTGCAAACTCTCCGGCCAGACCGGCGTGGAGATGGAAGCCCTGACCGCCGCCAGCATCGCGGCGCTGACGATCTACGACATGTGCAAGGCGGTGGACCGTGGCATGACCATCGAAAGCATTCGCCTGCTGGAAAAACTCGGCGGCAAAAGCGGGCATTTCAAGGCGGACCAGGCATGAGCATCAACGTATTATTTTTTGCACGTTACGCAGAAGCTGTGGGCTTTGATTCGCTGGAGATGGAGGGCGAGTTCGCCACCGTTGATGCTGTGCGCCTCGCGTTGGCCAGTGACCCGGAGTTTGCAGTACTCAACGAGACCAGCCTGATGTGCGCGCGCAACGAAGAGTTGTGTGGCCTCGATGAGCCGGTGCAGGCGGGTGACGAAGTGGCGTTCTTCCCCCCTGTGACTGGAGGCTGAGCATGGCCATTCGTGTACAGGCCCAGGCCTTTGATCCAGGCAGCGAGGTGAATGCCATGCACGCGGCCAACGTTGGCGTGGGCGCGGTGGTGAGTTTCGTGGGGTATGTACGCGACTTCAACGACGGCCGTGAGGTGTCGGGGATGTTCCTTGAACACTACTCCGGCATGACCGAGAAGGCCCTGGCCAAGATCGCCGTCGAGGCTGAACAGCGCTGGCCGTTGCTCAAGCTGGAGGTGTTGCACCGCATCGGCGCGCTGGAGCCGGGTGAGCCGATTGTGTTCGTGGCGGCAGCCAGTGCCCATCGCCAGGCGGCGTTTGATGCCTGTGCGTTTGTGATGGACTACCTGAAGACGCGGGCGCCGTTCTGGAAGAAGGAGAACACCAGTGAGGGGCCGCGTTGGGTGGAAGGGCGTCACAGCGATCACGCCGCCGCAGATCGCTGGAAGTCTTAGGCCAAACACAGCACCAAATGTGGGAGGGGGCTTGCCCCCGATTGCAGTGGGTCAGCCAACAGAGATGTTAGATGTGCCATAGCTATCGGGGGCAAGCCCCCTCCCACAGTTTTTACTGCATTCCAGCTTACGGACGCTTGCGTTCCACGGCGCGCAACAGGTGCGTCGGCGGCGTCTCGCAACTGATCTTGCGCCCTAGCAGCGCTTCGATCGACGGCAACTGATACGAGTCATCTTCCCCGGCAAAGCTGATCGACACACCCGCCGCCCCGGCACGGCCGGTACGGCCAATGCGGTGCACGTAGTCATCCGGCACTTCCGGCAGGGTGAAGTTGATCACGTGGCTGATGCCGTCGATGTGAATCCCGCGTCCCGCCACGTCGGTGGCCACCAGCACACGGATCTTGCCTTCGCGGAAGCCTTCCAGGGTCTTGATACGCTTGTGCTGTGGCACGTCGCCGGACAGTTGCGCGGCGTTCACACCATCACGCACCAGGCGTTCTTCGATGCGGCGCACCTCGTCCTTGCGGTTGGCGAACACCATCACGCGCTCCCAGCCGTTGTCGTTGACCAGGTTGTAGAGCAGCTTGTACTTGTCGGCGCCAGCCACCGCGTAGATGTGTTGCTCGACGTTTTCGCTGGCGACGTTTTCCGCTTCGATCTCGACGATGGACGGGTCGGTAGTCCACTGCTTGGCGAGGTTCATCACGTCTTCGGTGAAGGTCGCGGAGAACAGCAGGGTCTGACGCTCGGATTTCGGCGGGGTCTGGCGAATGATCTGGCGCACTTGCGGGATAAAGCCCATGTCGAGCATGCGGTCGGCTTCGTCCAGCACCATCACTTCGACCATGTCCAGGTGCACGTCGCCGCGCTGGTTGAAGTCCAGCAGACGGCCAGGGGTGGCCACCAGGATGTCGCAGTGACGAGCTTCGAGGTGCTTGAGCTGCTTGTCGAAGTCCATGCCGCCCACGAACGTCATGACGTTGAGGCCGGTGTACTTGGTCAGGTCGGCGGCGTCCTTGGCGATCTGTACCACCAGCTCCCGGGTCGGGGCGATGATCAGCGCGCGCGGTTCACCCATGTAGCGCTCTTTGGGCGGCGGCGTCTGCAGCAGTTGGGTGATGATCGAGATCAGGAACGCGGCGGTCTTGCCGGTGCCGGTCTGGGCGCGGCCGATGGCGTCTTTGCCGGCCAGGGTGAAGCCCAGCACCTGCGCCTGGATCGGCGTGCAATACGGGAACCCCAGGTCCTGGATGGCGTGCATCAGTTCCGGGGCCAGCTTGAAATCATGGAAACGGGTCTTGCCTTCCTGGGGCTCGACGACGAAGTCTTCGAGTTTCCACGCAATCACCGGCGGTTTTGGCGCACGTTCACGGCGCGGTTTTGGTGCCACCGGTGCGGCAACGGGCTCGACTGGCCTGGCCTGTTCGGCTGGGGTCACCGTCGGCTTCTTCGGCTGGGCGGCAGGTGCGGTCCGGTCGGGCTGTCTGCCGTCATTGCGGCTGCCGGCTGTCGGGGCAGGAGCACTGGAATCTGGCGCGAGCGGCTCAGCCTCGCTTTTGCCGAACATCTTCTTGAGTGCTTTGAGCACGGTGATCTCATTAATTGGTTAAGGAATGTACGCCGGCCAGTGTAATGCAAGAATCGGGCGCGGCGTAGTGCGTCTGTCATACAGCTACATAAACGCTGGTTTTCAGCCCAGGCGAGCGGTCAACCAGGCACCGATGTCGCGTATCTCCTCGGGTAACACTTCGTGGCCCATTGGGTATTCCTGCCATGTCACGGTGACACCACGGCTCTTCAGATGCTCGTAGGCGCTGCGGCCCATGGCGTTCTGCACCACATCGTCGTATTGGCCGTGCAGGCACAGTGCGGGAATGCGCTGCTGGCTGGCGGATAATTCCAGCTCGTCGCTGAACGTGGGCGCGTAGGTGGAGAGGGCAATCACGCCGCCCAAGGGGCCTTCCCAATTCAGGAAGGCGGTGTGGAACACCACGGCGCCACCTTGGGAAAAACCGGCGAGGAAAATCCGCGAAGCGTCTATTCCGGTTCTCTTCTGTGTCTCGATCAGGTCCGTGACCATTTTTGCCGACGCTTCCAGCTCTTCCAGGCTGATGGAACGGGCCGGGCTCATGGCCTTGATGTCGTACCAGCTTGGCATCTCGTAGCCACCATTGATCGTCACCGGGCGGGTCGGCGCCTGGGGCAAAACGAAACGCGTGGTCAGCAGGCTTTCCTGCAGCGCCTCGGCCACCGGCAGGAAGTCGTAGCGATCGGCACCCAGGCCATGCAACCAGATAACGCAGGCGTCTGCGGGCTTGGCGGGCTGAAGAATCAAGGGTTCGGTCATGTCTGCTCCATTAATGTGCGTGCGCTCCGATTAAGTGCGACGGAACGGTGCGCGATGAGTTGATCTGTTAAGAAGATGTCGCACGGTTGAATCTTTTTCTATTGACCATGGGCTGAAACGACTCAGCCATCACTCTGGTACGGGGCTTGCTTTGTGTTGAACGATGTCAGCGCTATCCCGGGACGGTAACACTATCAGTGACTGCCGCTTATGGGATAGCAACTGGAATTACTGCGACAACTTCATGCCGCTTGACCCTAAAAAAAGCCAACACGGGTCGATATCGCCTCATAAGGGTGCGCTGAGGTTCGAGCTCCGACACAACAAGAGCAAACTGGAGGTTTGAATGAAGGTATTGAAATCCACCCTGGCCATCGTGACCGCGGCGGCTGTATTGGGTGTCAGTGGTTTCGCCCAAGCGGGTGCCACGCTGGACGCCGTGCAGAAGAAAGGCTTTGTGCAGTGTGGCGTGAGTGACGGCCTGCCGGGTTTCTCGGTACCGGATGCCAGCGGCAAGATCCTCGGGATCGATGCTGACGTTTGCCGCGCTGTGGCCGCTGCTGTTTTCGGCGATGCGACCAAGGTCAAATTCAGCCAGTTGAATGCCAAGGAGCGTTTCACCGCGCTTCAATCCGGCGAAGTCGACATTCTGTCCCGTAACACCACCATGACCAGCTCCCGCGATGCCGGCATGGGCCTGAAATTCCCGGGCTTCATCACCTACTACGACGGCATCGGCTTCCTGGTAAACAACAAGCTGGGCGTGAAAAGTGCCAAGGAACTGGACGGTGCAACCATCTGCATCCAGGCCGGTACCACCACCGAGCTGAACGTTTCCGACTACTTCCGTGGCAACGGCCTGAAATACACCCCGATCACCTTCGACACTTCCGACGAAAGCGCCAAGTCGCTGGAGTCCGGGCGTTGCGACGTACTGACCTCCGACAAGTCCCAGCTGTTTGCCCAGCGCAGCAAGCTGGCCTCGCCGAAGGACTACGTGGTGCTGCCGGAAACCATTTCCAAGGAGCCACTGGGCCCGGTCGTGCGTAATGGCGACGACGAGTGGCTGGCCATCGTGCGCTGGGTTGGCTACGCCATGCTCAACGCTGAAGAAGCCGGCATCACCTCCAAAAACGTCGAAGCTGAAGCCAAGTCCACCAAGAACCCGGACGTTGCGCGTCTGCTCGGTGCTGACGGCGAATACGGCAAAGACCTGAAAGTGAAGAAAGACTGGGTTGTACAGATCGTCAAGCAAGTCGGTAACTACGGTGAAGTGTTCGAGCGCAACCTGGGCAAGAGCACCCCGCTGGAAATCGACCGTGGCCTGAACGCGCTGTGGAACGCCGGCGGCATTCAATACGCACCACCTGTGCGCTGATCGCTGATGGTTCTGTCACCCGGTGGGCCAACCGCCGGGTGATGTTCTGTTCCATTATTTCCGGGGCACTTCATGCAAAATCAAATCGGCGCACCCAAGCAGAAGCTCAGCTTCAGCGACCCTAAAGTGCGTGCGTGGCTCTTCCAGATCATCACGATAGTGGCGGTGGTCTCGCTGGGCTGGTACCTCTTCAACAATACCCAGACCAACCTTCAGCACCGGGGCATTACCTCGGGTTTCGACTTTCTTGAACGCAGTGCCGGCTTCGGCATCGCGCAGCATTTGATCGACTACACCGAATCGGACAGCTATGCCCGAGTCTTCGTGATCGGTTTGCTCAACACTTTGCTGGTCACTTTTATCGGCGTGATCCTGGCGACCTTGCTGGGGTTCATCATCGGTGTAGCGCGGCTGTCACCGAACTGGATGATCAACAAGCTGGCGACCGTGTATGTGGAAGTGTTCCGCAACATTCCGCCGCTGCTGCAAATCCTGTTCTGGTACTTCGCGGTGTTCCTGACCATGCCGGGGCCGCGTAACAGCCATAACTTCGGCGACACCTTCTTTGTCAGCAGCCGTGGCCTGAACATGCCGGCAGCGATTGCCGCTGACGGGTTCTGGCCGTTTGTGGTCAGCATCGTCGTCGCCATCGTGGCAATCGTGCTGATGGCGCGTTGGGCCAACAAGCGTTTTGAAGCCACCGGCGTACCGTTCCACAAGTTCTGGGCGGGCCTGGCGCTGTTCATCGTGATCCCGGCGTTGTGCGCCTTGATCTTCGGTGCACCACTGCACTGGGAAATGCCCAAGTTGCAAGGCTTCAACTTTGTCGGCGGCTGGGTACTCATCCCCGAACTGCTGGCACTGACCCTGGCGCTGACCGTCTACACCGCGGCTTTTATCGCCGAGATCGTGCGGTCGGGCATCAAGTCCGTCAGCCACGGCCAGACCGAAGCCGCGCGCTCCCTGGGCCTGCGCCCCGGGCCGACGCTGCGCAAGGTCATCATCCCGCAGGCGCTGCGGGTGATCATCCCGCCGCTGACCAGCCAATACCTGAACCTGGCGAAAAACTCGTCCCTGGCCGCCGGTATCGGTTACCCGGAAATGGTTTCGCTGTTTGCCGGTACGGTGCTCAACCAGACCGGCCAGGCCATCGAAGTCATTGCCATCACCATGAGCGTGTACCTGGCGATCAGCATCAGCATTTCCCTGCTGATGAACTGGTACAACAAGCGCATTGCGCTGATCGAGCGGTGAGGAAACCAGCATGACTACGCATACATTCAAACCGGATATGCCGCCGCCGAACAAAGTGTTCGGGCCGATGGCATGGATGCGCGCCAACCTGTTTTCCAGCTGGCTCAACACCCTGCTGACCCTGTTGGCGTTTTACCTGATCTACCTGGTGGTGCCGCCGATCCTGCATTGGGCGATCCTGGATGCCAACTGGGTCGGCACCACGCGGGCCGATTGCACCAAGGAGGGCGCCTGCTGGGTGTTTATCCAACAGCGCTTCGGGCAGTTCATGTACGGCTACTACCCCGGCGACCTGCGCTGGCGCGTGGACCTGACCGTGTGGCTGGCCATCGTTGGCGTAGCGCCGCTGTTCATCTCGCGTTTCCAACGCAAGGCGATCTACGGCCTGAGCTTTTTGGTGCTGTACCCGATCATCGCCTACTTCCTGTTGCATGGCGGCATCTTCGGCCTGACCAACGTGGCGACCAGCCAATGGGGCGGGCTGATGCTGACCCTGGTGATCGCCACCGTCGGCATCGCCGGTGCCTTGCCGCTGGGCATCATGTTGGCGTTGGGGCGGCGCTCGAACATGCCGGCGATTCGGGTGGTCTGCGTGACCTTCATCGAATTCTGGCGCGGCGTGCCGTTGATCACCGTGCTGTTCATGTCCTCGGTGATGCTGCCGTTGTTCCTGCCCGAAGGCATGGGCATCGACAAGCTGCTGCGGGCGTTGATCGGCGTGATCCTGTTCCAGTCGGCCTACGTGGCCGAGGTGGTGCGCGGTGGCTTGCAGGCGATTCCCAAAGGTCAGTATGAAGCGGCCGCAGCGATGGGCCTGGGTTACTGGCGCAGCATGGGCCTGGTGATTCTGCCGCAAGCCCTGAAGCTGGTGATTCCTGGCATCGTCAACACGTTCATCGCGCTGTTCAAGGACACCAGCCTTGTGATCATCATCGGCCTGTTCGACCTGCTCAACAGCGTCAAGCAAGCCGCCGCTGACCCGAAATGGTTGGGCATGGCGACCGAAGGCTACGTGTTTGCGGCCCTGGTGTTCTGGATTTTCTGTTTTGGTATGTCGCGCTATTCCATTCATTTGGAACACAAGCTCGACACAGGCCACAAGCGTTAGGAGTTGTTGTTATGAGCGAAGCGATCAAACAGCCTGTGAGCCCTGAAGGCATTATCCAGATGCAGGGCGTCAACAAGTGGTACGGCCAGTTCCACGTGTTGAAAGACATCAACCTCAACGTCAAGCAGGGCGAGCGTATCGTGCTGTGCGGCCCGTCTGGTTCGGGCAAGTCCACCACCATCCGATGCCTCAATCGCCTGGAAGAGCACCAGCAGGGCCGCATCGTGGTCGATGGCGTGGAGCTGACCAACGACCTCAAGCAGATCGAAGCGATCCGCCGCGAAGTCGGCATGGTGTTCCAGCATTTCAACCTGTTCCCGCACCTGACCATCCTGCAAAACTGCACGCTGGCGCCAATGTGGGTGCGCAAGATGCCCAAGCGCAAGGCCGAGGAAATCGCCATGCACTACCTGGAGCGCGTGCGCATTCCGGAGCAGGCGCACAAGTTTCCGGGGCAACTGTCCGGCGGCCAGCAACAGCGCGTGGCGATTGCCCGTGCGCTGTGCATGAAGCCTAAAATCATGCTGTTCGACGAGCCGACTTCGGCACTCGACCCGGAGATGGTGAAAGAGGTCCTGGACACCATGATCGGCCTGGCCGAAGACGGCATGACCATGTTGTGCGTGACCCACGAAATGGGCTTTGCGCGCACCGTGGCCAACCGCGTGATCTTCATGGACAAGGGGGAGATCGTGGAACAGGCGGCGCCGAATGACTTCTTCGACAACCCGCAGAATGATCGGACCAAGCTGTTCCTGAGCCAGATCTTGCATTGATCGATGCTTGAAACGATAAACCCGGCCTGGCGCCGGGTTTATTTTTGGGGCTAGGACGCTTTGAGCGTTTCAGCGTTATCGTGTTTGATGTAGGTGAACGCGCCGCGCATGTCTGCACCCTCGGCCAGGGTTTTTGCGTCAGCCAGCAAATGCGGGTGACGATCCAGCAAGCGCATCAGTAATACCAGGGGTTTGGGGGCAAGCAGTTCGCCGCGTTCGTAGCGTGAGAACGCGTTGTGGCCGCCTCCCGACAGCAGTTCGACGGCCTCTTTTTGCGTAAGATGCAGCTTGCGTCGGATGCGTTTTATCTCGGCGCCGATGATTTGTCGGAAGGCAAGGATCAATTCTTCCTTGGCTTTGCCGTAGCGGTCTGCACTGTCGTTTTCTGGGTCCCAGAATCCGTCACCACACACCTCACACTCCCAGCCTGAAAGATTGTCGATCCGACGCTCCATATCTTTGACTCTGATTGTTTCGCTGCGGCCCTGGTAATAACTCAATGCATCGGGGGCCCCGCAGATGCAGCACAGCTCTTTCTTTTTCATGGGTTTTCTCCTTGAAGGAGATCACCGGAGGTCTACCGTCTGTGCGGTAAGTGCCCTTGATGTAAATCTCCCTACCTTTCGAGTGGGTGTGGTACACGTCCTGCCATACTCGATGGTCTCCATAAGTGGTCATCGACTTGTACAGCATCCAGTTTCGCAACTCATAAATAACGTCCTGCATTTCCTCGATGCCAAATCCAAGACGCTCGCCACATTCCTCTGCTGTCCGGGTGAATGCTTTCCTTCCCAACCGCCTCACATCCGCCTTTATCACCGCCAAATCGTAATGAGGTGTGTACTTTTCCATAAGACACCTGAGTTCATAATTACCCTCAGAGGGTAATTTCACCAATCGAAAATACTGCTCCTTTACCTGCCTAAGAACCGTAGTGCGTTGCCTTTGTAGGCAAGTCCGAATAGGCTGTAGGAAAATTCATCCTATGATTGGACGAAAGTGCGAAACCCATGACAGACATCGCCCCGCTGATCAAACGCTCCCTGGTCGACCAGGCCCTGGAGCAGTTGCGCCTGCGCATCACCGAAGGCCGGTGGGCCATCGGTGAGCGCCTGCCCACCGAGCCCGAGCTGTCCGCCGAGCTGGGCATCAGCCGCAATACCGTGCGCGAGGCCATGCGCGTATTGGCGTTCTCCGGCTTGATTGAAATCCGCCAGGGTGACGGCAGTTACCTGCGTTCGATGACCGACCCGCTGGGCGCGATGCGGGCGTTGTCCCACTGCACCCTGGAGCAGGCGCAGGAGACGCGGCAGATTCTTGAAGTGGAAGCCATCGGGTTGGCGGCAATGCGCCGTACCGAGCAAGACCTCATCACCTTGCGCGAGGCCCTCGATACCAGCGCCGCGCTGTATCACGGCGACCTTGAGGCCTATATCAGCGCTGACCTGGTGTTCCACAAACACCTCGTGGACGCCGCGCACAACCCGGCACTCAGCGAGCTGTACCAGTATTTTTCGCGCATCGTTGCCGCCCAGTTGCGCCAGACCCTGAACATTTCACCGCGTCGCCAAGCGGTGTTCGACCTGCATACCGCCTTGCTCGACGCCGTGGCACAGCAAAACCCGGAACGCGCCAAATCCCTCTGCCGGCAGTTGATCAATGAGCCTTGAAGCCCAACGTAAAACCGAATTCGAAGAACTGTTGATCGACGCCGAAGCCGACGACGAGGTGGTGCAGCACACGCCACCGCCGGTGAGCCGCCCATGGCTGTTGCTGCTGGGCCTGGTCCTGGTGGCACTGAACCTGCGCCCGGCACTGTCGAGCATGGCGCCGTTGCTTGCCGACGTCTCCGCCAGCCTGGGGCTGTCGGCAGCCAGGGCCGGTTTGCTGACCACGTTGCCGGTGTTGTGCCTGGGCCTGTTCGCGCCGACCGCTCCGCTGCTGGCGCGCCGTTTCGGTGCCGAACGGGTGGTGCTGGGCATCCTCCTGACCCTGGCCGCAGGCATCATCCTGCGCAGTTCATTCGGCGAAGCCGGGTTGTTCGCCGGCAGCCTGATTGCCGGGGCGAGCATCGGCATCATCGGCGTGCTGCTGCCGGGGATCGTCAAGCGTGATTTCCCGCGGCAGGCGGGCACCATGACCGGTGTCTACACCATGGCCCTGTGCCTGGGAGCGGCACTGGCAGCCGGCGCGTCGGTGCCCCTGAGCCACGCCTTCGGTGACAGCTGGAGCATCGGCCTGGGGTTCTGGGTCTTGCCGGCATTGGTGGCGGCGCTGTTCTGGCTGCCACAAGTGGGGCACAAGCACGGTGCCCACCAGGTGGCCTATCGCGTGAAGGGCTTGCTGCGTGATCGGCTGGCCTGGCAGGTGACGTTGTACATGGGCCTGCAATCGTCCTTGGCCTATATCGTGTTCGGCTGGTTGCCGTCGATCCTCATCGGCCGTGGCCTGAGCGCCACGCAAGCCGGGTTGGCGCTCTCGGGTTCGATCATCGTGCAGTTGCTCAGCTCGCTGGCGGCACCGTGGCTGGCGACCCGGGGCAAGGATCAACGGCTGGCCATCGTGGTGGTGATGCTGCTGACCCTCGGCGGCCTGTTCGGTTGCCTGTACGCGCCGCTCGACGGCCTGTGGGGCTGGGCGATCCTGCTGGGCCTGGGCCAGGGCGGTACCTTCAGCCTGGCGCTGACCCTGATCGTGTTGCGCTCGCGAGACTCCCACGTGGCCGCCAACCTGTCGAGCATGGCCCAGGGCATTGGCTACACCCTGGCGTCCATGGGGCCGCTGGCGGTCGGCGTGGTACACGACTGGACCGGCGGCTGGGCGGCTGTGGGCTGGATCTTCGCAGTGCTGGGCCTGGGTGCCATCGTGGCCGGGCTGGGTGCGGGGCGCGCGCTGTACGTGGGCGTGCGCAGCGAGAAGGTCTGAGGGTTACAGGTACCTCACTTCGATCGTTACCGAGCCGTCGATAGGTTGTTCTTCGATCAATGTCAGCGTGTTGGCCGGGGCGATGGCGGTGTCGATTTGTACATCGCTGGTCAGGTCCTTGACTGCCAGCGGCGCGGGGGCGCCCGTGACGTCATTGCTGAAGGCTATGAGGCTGTCGGGGTGCCACAAATAGAAGCTGCCCGGGAACGTCTGCCACGAACTTCCGCCGTCCTCTGACCTGATCGGCGTCAGGTCCCCTCCGTCTGCGGACGCGCCCAGAAAGCGCAGTGAGATATTCCCCAGTTTTTCGCCGCCATTGATCAGGCCCAGGCCCCAGTGTAGGTCGAGCCAGCCGGATCCGGGGCGGTTATCCACGCCCTTGAGCGCAAACACCGTGGCGGCCTCGCAGTTGATCTGCAGTTGCATAACGGCGACAGGCAGTTGGGTGGGGATCTCTTTATTGAGGTCGCGTGCCGACACCTTGCCGTGATCCACCACACCGCCACCGCTCAAGGTTGGCGTGCAGGCGCTGGGCGTGATCAGCCCTTTCACGGTCAGGTCGACGCTGCTGGCAGCCAGGGTGGTGGCGCCATAGCCCGTCAACAGGGTGGCAGTGAGGGCGGTGATAAGTGTTTTCATTTTCAGGGTGTTCCCAGGGCAGTCATCGGGTCAGGGTGTTGCGGTCAGAGGTACACCACTTCCAGCGTGGCGGAACCGTCCATCGGAGTCTCGGTGCTCAAGTCCAGGTTCTGCTTGGCGTTGATCACCGCCTCCAGTTTCAGCGTGCTGGTCAGCGTCTGGATCGCCGAGGGGCCGGCGGTGCTGCCTTCGATATTGGTAAAGCCCAAGAGGCTTCGGGAACCGATATCGATTGGGTTGCGATTGGAGGTTCGCCACGCCACCCCGCCGGTGGTGGACTCGGTGCCGTAGATCACCGGCAAGTCATCGACCACGGTTTGCTTGGGGTCGAAACTCACCGAGTACACACCGATCTTGTTGCCGCTGCTGTCCAGGCCCAGCCCGTAGTAGATCTCGCTGTTGACGTGGGCGGTGCCGTCGCGGTTGTCGCGCATGCGCAGGGCATAACGGCCCGCCGAATTGCAGTTGACGGTCAGGGTCAGGTACTTGAGCGGCAGGCGTGTGCCGGTTGCCTGGTTGAGGTCCTGTTGGGAGATCTTGCCGAAGTCGACCAGCCCGCCGGCGGACAGCACGGGTGTGCAGGCCATGGGGGTGATCAGGCCGGTCACCGTCAAGTCGACGGTGGAGGCAGCCTGGGCCAACGAGCCGACACCGAGCAGGGACACGGCGGCCAGGGGGATCAGGTGAGTCTTCATCGCGTAGCTCCTTTTTCAGTGGGTCAGAGGTAGATGATTTCGAGGGTGCCCGAGCCGTCGAGTCGCACTTCATTGCTCAGGTCCAGGGTGTCGAGGGGGGCGATGACCGCTTCGACGTTGGCTGTGGCGCTCAGGTGTTGAATCGCGCTCGGGCCGTTGCTGCTGCCGGCGCTGGCAGTGAAGCCCAGCAAACGTGTGGCACCCACGTCGATGGGGTTGGCGCTGCTGTTGCTCCAGGAAGTGCCGGCGGTGGTGGAGTCGGTGCGATACACCTGGGGCAGGTTGTCTGCGGTGGTATGCGCGGGGTTGAAGCTCAACCGATAACGGCCGATGTTCTGCTGTCGCGCGTCCCGGCCCAGGCCGTAGGTGCTGTCATCGTCGGGGCCGCTGGCGGTGCCTTGGCGGTTGTCGTGCATGCGCAGGGCAAAAAAGCTCGGTGCGTCGCAGGCCACGTTGAGCACCAGGCTTCGCGGCGCCAGTGTTGTCTCCTGGCGCGGGTTCAGGTCATTGACCGACAGTTTGCCCAGCGCCACGGTGCCGCCATTGGACAGGCTGGGGGTGCAGGCGGCCGGTGCAAAGCGCGTCGTCCAGCGCAATTCGCGGGCCTGGCCGGTGTGGACCGCATCGAACAGGCCGGCGCTGTCCCAGGTCACGGCGTCGCGTACCCGCAGGGCCTCTTCGCTGGCCCACGCCCGGCCCTCCAGGCGCAATGACAGGCTGCGACCGCTGGCCGCCACGCCGTTGCGTAACGGTACGACCCCGTGTTCCGGGCGCCAGGTGAGGGTGCTGGCGCTGCTCACCGGCGGTTGGCCGGCGGCGGTAACCAGTCCCAATTCAACTGCCTGGCCATCCAGCACCGCCTCGGTCACCCGCAGGCCATAGCTGCCCCGTTCGGTGAAGCGAAAACGCTCCGCGCTGGCGCCCATGGCGCGGTAGAACACACTCACGTCGGTGGGCTGCTGGCAGTTCAGCGTGAGGTTGAACCGGCGCTCACCCAGCAGCCGTTCAGGCGTGGGCAACTGCGCTGCGGCGCGGTTCATCAGGCCGAAATCCAGCTTTGATTCGCTCAGGCTGAGCTGGCAGTCTTCCGCCCCCCAGGCGCTGGCACTCAACAACAGGATCAGGGGCAACAAGTGGGGTTTCAGGCCCATGGCAAGCTCCTCATGATGCGCGGCACTGGGCCGGGGCAGTTTCGAAATACAGGTCGGGGTCGGCTTTCTTCGGCAGCTCGAAGTCCAGCCGGCAACGCGGTTTGCCGGCCGCTTTGATCCACAACGCACCTTGCTCAAGCACGTTGGGCAAAAACACCTGGCTGCCTTCCTGCACCAAGGTCACGAACTCGCCGCTGTCGGTACTCACCACCGCGCCCCGGGGCAATGGCGCACCGTGGTCGTTGGTCACGCTGAGCAATGCGCGACGGGTGACCACCACGCCAAACTGCACGCTGTCGACGGCACCGCGCCCGGCCGACAGCACCGCCAGGCCGTTGTTGATATCGGCGTTGCGTGGCAGTGAACGGGTCTGCACTTCCACCGCACTGCGACCGTAGGCGGTCAGTTGCGGCACCACGGCCTGGCCTTGCCAGTCGGTCCATACCGGCCCGCTGGGGGTGTTCACCTTGATCCCGGCCATTTCGCCCACGGACATCACCGCAAAGGTGTCGCGCACCGGGTACGGCGAGAAGGTCACGCCGTCGCCATGCACCACCACGCCGCCACGGGCACCGCCCTGGTAGCTGGCGTTGTCGGCATTGGAGCGGGTGTAGTTGAAGTCCAACTGGCTGTAGTACGGCAGGGCTGACACACCGAGGGACGATTCCACTTCCTGGTCGCGACTGTCACGTTCAACGCCCACCCGGTAACTCAATTGATCGTTGAGTTGCTCGCTCACGCCCAGGCCCAGGCGATGCTCGCCGCCGGTGTTGCGGGCCCAGGCGCGGGCGCGGCGGGTCTCGCCCAGCGGTAGGCTGATATTCAGGTACAGGCTGTTGTCACTCTGCTGGCGACCGCCCATTTGCCATTCGGCGCTGGCCGACACCGATACCCGGCCGAAACTGCTGCCCCACGACGCCAGCGCCCGGCTGCTGCTGTTGCCGTCATAGGACGATGAGCGGGAAACCCCGGCACTGAAGGCGCCAAACTGCGGGTGCGACCACGACGCCGTGGCGCTCTGTTGGTCACGGTAGCGCGTGCGTTGTTGTTCACGGGTGGGGTGACGGTAGGTGGAATCTTCAAGGTCGCGATAACCCAGGGAGCGCCAGGACGCTGCGGTGCTGATCGACCAGCTTTCGCTCAAGCGCTGGGACCAGGAGAGGTCGGTCTGTATGCCATGTTCGCGCTGCACGCGAGTGGCTTGAGCGGCTTGCAGCGTGCCTTGCAACTGGCTGTCCTGCCACGGCAGCCAGCCCAGGTTCAGGCCTGCCGAGCGGTAGTCCTCGGCCATCAGTGCACCTGCCCCCACACTGACTTGCGGGTGCAGCGCACCGCTCCAGCCGGCGCTCACCACCCAGGGTTCGGCGCCGTCGTCGTTGCCGATCTTGCGCACGCGACCCGCTGCCACCGAGTACCCCGGCGCGGGCAGTCCCAGGCCGAGCATCGCTGCCGGTACAGTAAAGCGGCGTTCTTCGCCGCTGGTTTCCTTGACCGTGACTTCCACATCCGAGCGACTGTTCAAGCGCCGCACATCGGTCAGGGAGAACGGCCCGGCCGGCACCACCGTGGAATGAATCAACGTGCCGTTCTGGCGCACTTCGACCTGGGCCGGGCTATTGGCGATGCCGTTGATGGTCGCGCCCTGGTTCTGGTCCTGCAGGGCGGTTTCGGTGAGGACCTGCGCGCCGGTGATCTGGGTGCCCGCCAGCACCGGGTTGTACAGGCTGATCTGGCCGGCCTGCAGCACCGCCTGTTGGGCGGCGAAGGTGCGTTGGGCGTAGGCATCCAGGTGGGTGGTGCGTGAATAGTTGTCCTGCCAGGTGCGCACCTGGCGGCTGCGCACAATCCAGTCGCCGGCGTTGAAACCGACCTCGGTGTTGGCCGAGCCGAAGCGGCTGTTGTCGTCGTATTCGTTGTACAGCCCGGTCAGGTCATAGTTGAGCAGGCCGGCGAAGCCTCCGGTCTGGTAGCCGGAAATGTCCTGGGTGACGGGGCGCAGTGCATCCGTCGGCACCACCAGTGACAGGGTCAGGGCGGCGGGGTCCTGCTCGATCACGGTCTGCGGATAGGCTTGGATAAACCCGTAGCACGCGCCGTATTGCGCACTGTCGATGGCTTGCTCGGGCACGTTGAGGTTGCCTGCGTCCAGCAGCCCGCGGGTGAAACACAAAGCGCCTTGCTGGTCGAAGACCGCGTCCACGCGTTCGCGGCGCTGGCCGTTGACGGTCAGGTTGACCGCGTGGCGTCCGGGGGCGAAGCGTGGGGCCTCCAGCAGCAGGTGGGCCAGTTGGGGGTCGATGCCCCGTTGGGACAGGGTCTGGGGGTCGAAAGTGCCCCGGGTTGCGGTCTCGTCGGCCAGGCTTTCGCCGCCGGGCAGCGTGCTGCCCAGGGCCAGTGCCAGGAGCCAGCGCGAGCGGCGCGATGAAAAACCGGGCACGGCGTTGCCGTCGCGGTCAGTGGTTACTGTGCTCACAAGGTCGTACTCAATGTGGTGACCTTCAATGGGAGGTCACTTCGTTATCAGGGCGCAGGCCTGTGTGTGCCGGCGCCTGGGATCAGCGGGTGAGAGGCGCGTCGTAGGGCGCCACGGCAAAGCCGTATACGGTGGCCGGTTGCAGTTGCACGGTGGTTGCGCCCGGTGCGCTGGCGGTAACCTGCAAGGTTTCCCCCGGCAGCACATAAGTGCGTGGCAGCAGCGCCGAGCCGTTGCCGGGCAGCAAACGCAGCTCCTGGGCGAGGCGGACCACATAAGGCGTAGGGTTGTGCACGCTCAACTGCTGTTGGTCGAGGCGCCAGGTCAGGCCGGTCCAGGGCGAACGATTGGGCGCCAGGCCCTTGGGGTGCAGGATCACCGGTAGGTTCTGGCGCACCGTCACACCCACCCGTGCATGCCCGGCCTGGGCTTGCGAGCGTCCTTGCGGCATGCCTTCGAAAATCACTCGTTTCAGGCGTTGGGTCTTCAGCGGCTCGGGCGATTGCAGGATGAACCGGATCAGTTGGCTCTTGGACGGCTCGACCCGGGCCAACGGCGGCGTGACGAACAACAGGGTGGCCTTGTCTTCGGGGATGTCTTCCAGGGTGACGTGCAGCAGGGCGAGCCGCGAGTCGGTGTTGGTCACTGACACCGACGCTTCGCCGTCGGCTTCGTTGACGATGACCACCGACGTGTCGGGCACCATACCGTCGGCCAGCACCCATGTGGGGCCGCCGAATGTCAGGGCCAGCGCACCGAGGTAGAGACTGGCGTAGCGGATGGCCGTGAAGGCTCGGGTTGAAAAGGGCAGAGGGGACATGGCTACAAATACCTCAGGTCAAGCACGATGGAACCGTCCAGGGGGACTTCCTGCTTGAGGGTCAAATAGGCGGCCGCATTGATCGACGTGTTGACTTGCAAGGTGGCCGTGATCTGGCGGTGCGGTTCCGGCACCAACGTGCCGGGGTGGGCGAACCCCATGTAATTGTTCGGGTAGGCATTGGTTTCCGGGAACCAGGTCTGTCCCTGATTGCTGGAGGCCAGCACTAGCACGCGCTCGCCGTCGCCCATCACGTCGCGAAAGGCAATGGACACGGTGCCGAGTCGCTCGGTGGGGACGTGGACGTTGTGGCCCAGGCCGTAGTAAAAGCCCGGGCCCAGGGATGAGTCGGCGCGGTTGTCCAAACCCACCAATACAAACAGCACCGAGTCGTTGCAGCTCACGTCCAAGTCCAGGGCTTGGGTGGGCAAGACACTGAACTCGAATTGGTTGAGCGTGTGTGCCGGCACCCTGCCGTGGTCGACGATGCCGTTGGCCGACAACGTCGGTGTACACGCGCTGGGCGTGATCAGCCCGGTCACATTCAGTTCGGTGCTGGATGCCGCCAGTGCAGCGCAGCCGCCACTCAGCAGGCAACACAGGGCAAGAAGGCGTGAAGAGGTGTGCTTCATGGGGGAGGTTCACCGGTTGCCTGGTTCATCGTTTCAATACAGCGCAACGGCAGGTGCGATGGCCTGCCGCTGTGCGTTTCAAAGTGGGGTTACAGGTAGCGCACCGTGACGGTCACCGAACCGTCGATGGCCACTTCGTTGGTCAGCGTCAACTGGCTGGCCGGAGCGATTTTTGGGCTGACGGTCAGGTCCGAGGTCAGCACCTGCACCGGGATGGGCGCGTCGACGGCGGTGTCGGCCACCGAGATCAGGTTGTCGGGCGTCAAGTTGCGCGCAACGACCCAGGTGACACCGCCGTCGACAGAGGTGATCGGCCGGCCCGCCACGCCATCGGCGACCGGCGTGTTCAGGCTGAGGGTCATGGCGCCGAGCTTTTGCGTGCCGTTGATCAGGCCCAGGCCGAACTCCGTGATGTCGTCACCGTAGTTCGAACCCGGTCGGTTGTCGTCGGCGTCCAGGGCCATGAGGGTGGCCGCGTCACAGGTGACCGTCAGTTGCACGGTTTGCTCGGTAAGCGGGGTGACCTGGTCGACATTCAAGTCCCTGGCGGAAATCTTGCCGTAGTCCACCGACCCACTGTTGGACAGGGCAGGTGTACAGGCGCTGGGGGTGATCATGCCCTTGACGGTCAGGTCGACGCTGGAGGCGGCGAAGGCGCTGGCGCTGCCGATCAGCAGGGTGGCAGCGAGCAGAGTGTTGAGGGATACATTCATGGTCAGTCTCCAAAGAAAGAAGGCGAAAAAAGGGTTACCAGTACTTGAGCTGCAACGTCGCGTGCCCATCGATGGGCAACTCGTCGAGCAGGGTCAGGCCGCTGGCGGGGGCGATGATGGTGAAGGCGCGCAGGCGCGCACTGAGTTCGGTGATGGCAATGGGGGTATAGGGCGCTCCCGCTGCCGAAAAGGCGGTCAATGCCGCGTGCCCCAGGTAGGACGACGGTCCCCAGCTTGCACCGCCGTCACGGGACATGATGGTCTGCACCGGCGCCGTGTCGGCCACCGGCTCGAACAACCCGAGCGCGACACTGCCCAGCATCTGGTCATCGTTGACCATCCCCAGCCCGTGGAACACCGGGTTGATCGCTGAGGTGCCGCTGCGGTTATCCACCGTGGTGAGGGTGAAGTGGGTGGCGCCTTCGCAATGCACTTGCAGCAGCATCTCGCCCGGTTGCAGGCGGGTGGGCAGGTCGATGTCCAGGTCCCGGCCGGTCAGCTTGCCATGATCGACGACACCGTCATTGGACAGGCTTGGGGTGCATGAGCTGGGCGTAATGGTGCCCGTAACGCTCAGGTCGGTATTGCTGGCCGCGAAGGTTGCGGGGGCGCAGGCGGCCAGCAGGAGGGCAAGTGTGGCGCGGGTTCTTCTGTCCATCGGCACGGGTCCTTGTGTGAAGAGAAAAGAGGGGATTACAGGTAGCGCATTTCCAGGGTGGCCGAGCCGTTGAGTAGATACTCCTCGGTCAGGGTCAGGCCGCGGGTGGCGGCGATGTAGCCGTAGATGAGCAGGTTGCTGGTCAAGTTGCGGATCGGAACCGGTGCCCAGGCCCCGCCTGAGTCGTCGCCGAAACCGGCGAGTCGACCACGGATCCACAATGCGTTTGGCGAGCTCTGGATCCAGGTGACACCGTTGTCTCGTGAGGACAGGGTGGAGATCGGCAGACCTTCGGCGGTGGAGCTGTTCAGCCCCAGGTGGTAAGCACCGATGGAGCGGTTCTGGTTGATCACCCCCAGGCCGTAGGAGGTATCGCCGCCGCCTTGACCATTCTCCAAGGCATGAAATGCAAACAACGTTGCGGCGTCGCATTCCACGCTCAGTTGCAGGTTGGCGGTCGGCAAGACCGTGGCGCTTTCCACGTAGAGGTCGGCGAAGGCAATCTTGCCGTAGTCGACAACGCCGCCTGAGCTGAGGGTAGGCGTGCAGGCGTTCGGGGTGATCACACCCGTGACGTTCAGGTCGGTACTGCTGGCAGCCAGCGCAGGGGTGGCTGCGGCCATCAGTAAGGTGGTGAGAAGCAGGGAATGTGGGACTTTCATTTGAACAACATATTCCTGAGCAAAGTGTTGGCACGAAGGGCAGTGAGTGGCTCGGGTGAGGCGCTGGCGTCGAGGGTTGGATTGGTTTTATGGGCGACGACGCGCCTTCTGGTTGTGTTGAGCCGGGACGCATTTAACGCCCGTTCCCGACGGTGGCGGAATGCAACAATTACGATAGTGATGCCGCCGGATGAACCTCTGCAGCGTCGATGGAAACGGCTGACGCGCTTGTAAGAAAAATTGCTTAGTCGTAGTTGTTGTATCGCCCTATTACATTCATTCGGATATTTTTCGCGCTCTCTTAATCCGCACAGTCTGTTTTTTGAACAGGTCTGAATGAAGTTGCGCGAAAAGTTCGAGTGAAATCGTCCGGCAGGTCATCAACCTCTCAGGCGTCTCCCTGCGCCAGGTGCACGCCTGGTGAGCTGATCGCTCTGCATGAGGTTGTTATGCCGGGCAATGATCCACGTCGTCATCCACGCAAGGCCTCGCACTCGACTGCCGCGCCATCCCATTGGCAGCAAGCCAGAGTCCTGGTGGCCGACGACCATGCCACCTACCGGTTGCTGGTGGGGTCGTTGCTCCAGGTGCTGGGTGTCGGCCACGAAACCTGCAGCGACGGGCGCATGGCGTTGCAGGCCTTGGCTGCGCGTCACTTTGATCTGGTCATCAGCGATTGCCGAATGCCGGTCATGGATGGTTATGCCATGACGCGCGAATTACGCCGACGCGAACGGGCTGCGGGCAGACCGTGTGTTCCCGTCATCGCCATGACCGGTCGCCTGGGTCGGGAAGAGATTCGCCGTTGCCTGGAATGCGGGATGGATGGGTGGCTGGTCAAACCGGTCAGCCTGAGGCAGTTGCGCGAGTTACTCACCGAATGGTTGGCGCCAAGGCCGTTGCATGCGGAGCAGCGCAAGCAGTCGTTGCCGCGTCGACGCGAAGCGCTGCCTTCGCGTGCCCGCCTTATCGCGACCTTTGGTTCCTGGACGGTGGTAGAGGCGATGTTGGCGAGCCTGGTGCTCGAGGCCCGGGACGACCTGGCAGTGCTGGAGCAGGCGCGCGTCAGCGGGGATGCCCTCTTGACCTCGCAGCGCTTGCACCGCCTGGCGGGCAGTGTGGCGTTCCTGGGGGCAACGCGATTGGAGCAGCACGCCGCCAGGTTGATTGACCGCGTGCAGGCCAGCGGGGTGGAGGTGAATCGGCAGGCACTCGAGCTGTTTCATCGTGACGTCGAACGTTACCTGCAGCGTTTGCATCAACTCTGAATCCAGGGATTTGTAAGAGTTTTCATGTATGAAGTGTAGGAATAATCTGTATGTAATTTCTTTTTATTGTGTGGGCTAAATGTTGCTCTCCAATAACTAGGGGGAGTAGGAAGAGCCGTCCAGTTATTTCAGGTTGTTGCATAGGGCTGAGCGAGCTATTTTGCATGTATTCAAATTGCCATCATGGGTAACGACGATGATTCGCATAATTATTGCTGACGATCACCCCATCGTCCGTATTGGGCAAAAAGTGGTAATTGAAGCCAGTGGTAAGTGCAAAGTCGTAGGGGAGGCCAATGGTCCGGATGAATTGCTGGCGCTGGTGAACAGTACCGCTTGCGACGCCATCGTGACCGACTTTGCCATGCCGGGCGATCAGCAGGCGGATGGCTACGGACTGCTGGGTTTGTTGCACCGGCAATACCCGAGGTTGCCGGTGATCCTGGTGACCATGTTCGCCAACGTGGTCACGTTGCGCGAGGCATTCGCCCATGGCGCGCGGGCGATCGTGGCCAAGAGCGCGTCTGCACGGGAGCTGCCCCTGGCGCTGCGGGCGGTGGTCGAGGGGCGTACGTTTGTCAGTGAGTGCCTGCGCCTGCAGATGGAGCAGACCCAACTGGCGCATCCGTCCCAGCCACAATTGTCTGGCAAGGAGCGAGAGGTGGTAAGAATGCTCGCCAGCGGCATGACCGTCAGCCAGATCGCCGCGCGGGTCAACCGCAGTATCTCGACCATCAGCAAACAGAAGAGCACGGCCATGCAGCGGCTATGCATTTCCACCGATGTGGATCTTTTCACCTATGCGCGGCAAAGCGGCATGGTGCCTTAGTTGTTGTGCATGGCGTGAAAGTTTCAGATTTATTATGTAGTTAATCAGGATATTCGTATTACTTGTATGGGGCAGTAGTGTGGGGCGAGTTAGTGTGTGTTCATGTACCCGGCAGTGATAAGTCGGCGGCATAACTACCTATGTCCAACACAGGGTCAGGCGGAGGCTAGTGTCTTGTTATTCGACAAGGCAAGCGTTTCCGTTTTGCCTTGAATGCGAGCACTTGAATAAATGAAACAATCACTTTCCCTTGTTACCAGCGCTTTTCTATTGATGGGCGCCTCGAACTTGTTTGCGGCTTCCAGTATTGACCTGAGTGTCGTGGGTGCCTTGACCCCTTCCGCCTGCACCCCGGCTTTGTCCGGCGGCGGCGTGGTGGATCATGGCAAGATTTCCATGAGTGATCTTCCTTTTGACGCCTACCTGCCTGAGGCGACGCTGGCGTTGAGTGTCAACTGCGAAGCATCGACGCTGATGGCGGTTATGGCTACCGACAATCGCCCCGGTACTGCTTGGTACGGCTACGACACTGATAGCGCATTTGGCCTGGGACTTTACAATAGCCGGCGGTGGGGCGGGTATCAGCTCCTCGTGAAAAACGTCCAGGCGGACGGTGCAGCGGCACCGGCGATTGAGTCCGTGGATGGCAAAACCTGGTTTCCCGCGCCCGAAGACCAAACCTGGCAAGTGGGCTGGATGCGTTCGGTGGGGGCGGTCGGTGAAGTTGACGCGCTGCCGGTACCGGTCCAGAACCTGGCAATGGAAGTATTGATCCAGACCCGCGTCAGGAAGCCTACGGGCGCTACCGAGGAAGTCCCTTTGGACGGCAGCGCCACGCTGAGCATCTTCTACCTCTGACCCACCCTCGCTTATCCACCGGGTGAATGAGCATGGTGTTTCCGGGCGCCGCGGATTATCGTGCTGGCCTTATGCCGATAACTGCGGAGCCTGCCCATGAGTGATGCCCACAACGCCTTGATCACCGAGTTCTACAGCGCGTTCCAGCGCCTGGACGCTGAAGCCATGTCGGCCTGCTACACCGACGATGTGGTCTTCAGCGACCCAGCCTTCGGCGAACTGCGCGGCCGGGATGCCGGTGACATGTGGCGCATGCTCACCACCCGCGCCAAGGATTTCTCCCTGACCTTCGACAATGTGCGCAGCGACGACCGTAGCGGTGGCGCTCACTGGGTGGCGACTTACCTGTTCAGCGCCACCGGTAATACGGTGGTCAATGATATCCAGGCGCGCTTTGTGTTTCGCGACGGCAAGATCTGCGAACACCATGACAGCTTCGACCTGTGGCGCTGGTCGCGCCAGGCCTTGGGCACCAAGGGCTTGTTGCTGGGGTGGACGCCGCTGGTGAAAAACGCCGTGCGCGCCCAGGCACGTAAAGGCTTGAAGGCATTCCAGGCCAGTCGTTGATAAGCTTGGCAATTCCTATGCCTTGCCGAATCGATCCGTGAATACGCCTGACCCCAAACCCTGGTTCGTCTACCTGGTGCGCGCCGCCAATGGCGCGCTGTATTGCGGCATCAGCAATGACCCGGTGCGCCGGTTTGCCTCGCACCAGAGCGGCAAGGGCGCACGGTTTTTCCTGTCCAGCCCGGCCGTTGCGCTGGTGTACACCGAGCAATGCGCGAGCAAGGGCGAGGCCCTGCGCCAGGAACGCTTGATCAAGAAGTTGAAGAAGAGCGCCAAGGAGTGCCTGGCGGCAAGCGGCTCATTGATTTGACTGATGGGTTCCCATCATGCCCGCGCCAGGGTTTGCAGGCTAAGCTAGCGATTCACTTCTCTAGCGGAGCCTGGCATGTCCGAATTGATCCTGCACCACTACCCGCAGTCCCCCTTCGCTGAAAAAGCCCGGCTGTTGCTGGGCTACAAGGGCTTGTCCTGGCGCTCGGTGCATATCTCGCCGGTGATGCCCAAGCCGGATCTCACCGCGCTGACCGGCGGCTATCGCAAGACCCCTGTGCTGCAAATCGGTGCCGATATCTACTGCGACACCGCGTTGATCGCCCGGCGCCTGGAGCAGGAAAAAGCCGCGCCGGCACTGTTTCCCCAGGGCCTGGAACTGGTTACCCAAGGCTTCGCCGCCTGGGCCGATTCGGTGGTGTTTTCCCATGCGGTGGCGCTGGTGTTCCAGCCCGAATCCCTGGCGGTCAAGTTCGCCAAGGTGCCGCCGGAAATGCTGCAGGTGCTGGTGGCGGATCGCAGCAAGCTGTTCAGCGGTGGCACGGCGACTCGGGTGCAATTGGATGTAGCCAAGCATCAATGGCCGGCGATTGTCAGCCGCATCGACCAGCAACTGCAGCACCAGGCCGGGGATTTCCTGTTCGGCGAGCCATCGATTGCCGACTTTTCCCTGGCCCATCCCTTGTGGTTCCTCAAAGGCTCTTCAGTGACGTCGCCTTTGGTAGACGCCCATCCCGCCGTCGCCGCCTGGTTGGATCGTGTGCTGGGCTTCGGCCACGGTACATCCACTCAGATGAGCGCCGAGCAAGCCCTGGACGTGTCGCGCAATGCGGCACCGGCTGCGCTGCCCGAAGAACTGTTTGAAGACTTGAACGGTTTCAAGGCAGGCCAGCAGGTGACCATCTCCGCCACTGACTACGGCACCGACCCTGTCGCCGGCGAATTGCTGTTTGCCGGGCGTGAAGAGCTGATCCTGCGCCGCACCGATGAGCGCGCGGGCACCGTGCATGTGCATTTCCCGCGCATCGGTTTTCGCATCCAGGCGCAGTAGGGAAAAATATTTGCAAATAAAAGTGAGGTAAATCCACCGCCCAACCGTGTAGTGCTTGAAACTGCGATCTATTCGCATTAACAGCGTTTTCTACACGGGTTCTCACAGCATGAAGTCAGCGGCGGGCGGTTGGGTAAAACAGTGGCTGGGAGCCTCGGCATTGGCGGTATCGGGGCTGGCGTTGCTGCCCCTGAGCGTGGTGCAGGCGCAGGAGCAGCAAAGTGCCCAGTTCAACTTTGCCCTGGCAGCCAAGCCGCTGCCCCAGGCCCTGAGCGATTTCAGCCGGGTCACCGGGATCAGCGTGATCTACACCGACGAAGCGCCCTACGGCATCAAGGCCCCGGCGGTCAGCGGCCAGATGAGCGCCACCCAGGCCCTGCAACGCCTGCTGGGCAGTTCCGGCCTGACCTTCCGCCAGATCGACGCCCGCACCCTGGCCCTTGAGCCGGCGCCTACCGAAGGCGCGGTCAACCTTGGCGCCACCACCATCAGCGGTGCCAACCAGACCCAGGACAGCACCAGCTACCAACCACCGCCCACCAGCTCGGTGATGCGCTCCCATGGCCTGCTGCTGGAAACCCCGCAGACCGTCAACGTGGTGCCGGCCCAGGTGTTGCGCGATCAGACCCCGCGCAACCTGGACGACGCCCTGGGCAATATCAGCGGCATTACCCAGGCCAACACCCTCGCCAGTACCCAGGACGCGGTGATGCTGCGTGGCTTTGGCGACAACCGTAACGGCTCGATCATGCGTGACGGCATGCCCATCGTGCAGGGCCGCGCGCTGAACGCCACGGCGGAGCGGGTCGAAGTACTCAAGGGCCCGGCGTCGTTGCTGTATGGCATCCAGGATCCGGGCGGCGTCGTGAACATCGTCAGTAAAAAGCCGGAACTGGTCCAGTCCACCGCCCTGACCGTACGCGGCTCCACCTTCGGTGACGGCAAGAACGGCAGCGGCGGCAGCCTCGATACCACCGGCCCGATTGGCGACAGCGGCCTGGCCTATCGGCTGATCGTCGATCATGAAGATGAGGATTACTGGCGCAACTTCGGCACCCACCGCGAGAGCCTGATCGCGCCGTCGCTGGCCTGGTATGGCGACAGCACCAAACTGCTGTTCGCCTACGAGCACCGCGAATTCCTCACGCCCTTCGACCGTGGCACCGCCATCGACAAATCCAACCACCCGCTGGACATCCCGGCCACACGTCGTTTGGATGAACCGTTCAACAACATGGAAGGCCGTTCCGACCTGTACCGCTTCGAAGCCGACCACGACCTGAACGACGACTGGAAAGCCCACTTCGGCTACAGCTGGAACCGCGAAACCTATGACGCCAGCCAGGTGCGCGTCAGTGCGGTGGGTAATAATGGCGCCCTGACCCGCAGGATGGACGGCACCAAGGGTGCGATCACCACTGACCGCTTTACCACCGCGAGCCTTGAAGGCAAGGTCAATGTGTTCGGCCTGCAGAACGATCTGGTGTTTGGCCTGGATGATGAGTACCGCAAGATCTACCGGGCTGACCTGATTCGCCAGAACTCCCGTGGCACCTTCAACTACAACAACCCGGTGTATGGCAACGAAGTGGCGGGTACTACCGTCAGCCCCGCCGACAGCGCCCAGACCGACCTGCTGCGCAGCGACTCGCTGTTCTTCCAGGATGCGATTCACCTCAACGACCAATGGATTTTTGTCGCCGGTGCGCGCTACCAGATGTATGACCAATACGCCGGCAAGGGCATCCCGTTCAAGGCCAACACCAACGGCAACGGCCAGGCCTGGGTACCGCGTGCGGGGCTGGTGTACCGCTACACCGACGAGCTGTCGTTCTACGGCAGCTACACCGAATCGTTCAAACCCAACTCCACCATCGCCGCCTTGGCCGATGGCAGCACGCTGACCGGCGACCTGACGCCCGAGAAATCCAAGTCCTGGGAGCTGGGCGCCAAGCTCGACATCCCCGGGCGTATCACCGCCAGTGCTGCGTTGTTCAACATCGACAAACGCAATGTGCTGGTGTCATCGGAAGTGGCTGGAAGCACCATCTATAGTCTGGCTGGCCAGGTGCGCTCCCGTGGCCTGGAACTGGACGCCACCGGGCAACTGACCGACAAGTGGAGCGTGATCGGCAGCTACGCCTACACCGACGCGCAAGACACCAAGGACAAGGACCCGACCCTGGAAGGCAACCGCCTGCAGAACGTGGCCAAGCACACCGGCTCGCTGTCGGTGGCCTATGACTTCGGCAATGTGTTCGGTGGCGATCAGTTGCGGGTAGGCACCGGCGCGCGGTATGTCGGCGAGCGAGCAGGCGATGCCGCCAACGACTTCACCCTGCCGGGGTATACCGTGGCGGATGCGTTTGCCACGTACGACACCAAGATCGATGGGCAGAAGGTCAAGTTCCAGCTCAACGTGAAGAACATGTTCGACCGCGTCTACTACACCTCGGCGGCCAGCCGGTTGTTTGTGTCCATGGGCGATGCGCGGCAGGTGTCGGTGTCGAGCACGCTGGAGTTCTGATGCGCCTATTGTGTGGCGAGCCTGCTCGCCACAGGGGGAGGGAGCTGTTAGCGTTGCTGCCACTGACAGCTTTAGGAAAACGCTACTGATGTACTTTGGAAAATGGATACCCACCAGCGGGCTGCTGGTGGGCTTGAGCTTTTTGCTGGTTGGCTGCGCGAGTGTTTCCCAGACCTCCACCCCAACCATCATCGACCAATTGATGGCCGACCCGGCCCTCCATGGCGCCACTGTTTCCCTGATGGTGCGTGATGCCCGCAGCGGCAACACCCTCTATCAACACAACCCGCGAACCCGCCTGATTCCCGCATCCAATCTCAAGTTGCTCACCACCGCAGCCGCGATGGATGTGTTGGGGCCGCAGTATCGTTTTTCCACGCAACTGTTGAGCAACGGCACGCAGCAGGGCGAGCGTCTCAGCGGCAACCTCTACCTCAAGGGCCTGGGCGATCCGACCACGCAATTCGCCGACTACCAGGCATTGGCGGCACAGCTTGCAGCCCTGGGCGTGCGTCAGGTCCAGGGTGACCTGGTGTTCGACGATACCTTTTTCGACGCCGAACGCTTGGGCGTGGATTGGGCCCAGGACGACGAAAGCACCTACTACGGCGCGCAGATTTCGGCGTTGACTGTGTCACCCAATGCCGATTTTGATGCGGGCACGCTGCTGGTCACGGCGAAGGCTCCCGCCGTGGTGGGTCAACCGGTCAGCGTGGTGGTGAGCCCGGCAACCGACTATGTGCAAGTGAACAACCGCGCCGTCAGCGGCCCCGGCAACAGCTATGGCATTACCCGCCAGCACGGCACCAACCTGCTGCAACTCAGCGGTGCGCTGGCCCCAGGCAAGCAAAGCCGGCAGTGGGTGAGTGTGTGGGAGCCGACGCAACTGGTGGCCAACCTGTTTGAACAGGCGCTGGCGCAGCAGGGTATCCAGGTGCTGGGCCGTCGTGTGATAGGCAGTGCAAGTCCAGCGACGGCCAAGGTGCTGGCCGAACATCAGTCGGCACCGTTGCAGGAACTGATCACGCCGCTGCTCAAGCTGTCGAACAACAACATGTCCGAAGCCTTGCTCAAGGCCATGGGGCGCAAGACGTCCAACGCAGGCACGGCACAGGCGGGGGTTGCTGCGGTGGCGGACTTCATGCGGCGCCAGGGCCTGGACCCGATGACGCTGAGCCAGGTCGATGGTTCGGGTCTGTCGCGGCGCAACCTGGTGTCTTCCCAGGGGCTCACTGATTTGCTGCTGGCGACGGCCAGACAGCCCTGGTTCGACGCCTGGTACAACGCCTTGCCGATTGCCGGCAACGCCGACCGCATGACCGGTGGCAGCCTGCGCTACCGCCTGCGCGGGACGGCTGCGCAAAACAACCTGCACGCCAAGACCGGCTCCATGGCCGGTGTGTCGTCGTTGAGCGGCTACATCACCGACGCCGAGGGCCGGCGCCTGGTGTTTTCAATGATCAGCAATAACTACCTGAGCACCGCCGCACCGATCCGCGCCCTGGAAAACCGTGTGGCGCTGGCCCTGGTGCAATGGCACGACTAGCTCAGGACTGATAACCCATACGCCAACTCACAGCCCGGCTCGCCGCCAGCAAGCGCTGCGCCGCCGGGCCGTCTTCATCGGCGTGGAACAACGAGGTGGGGCCGACCACGGTCATCACCGCCGCCACCTGCCCGATGGCATTGAACACCGGCGCCGACAGCGCATCGACACCGGGCATCAGCAAACCATGCACAAAATGCAGGCCACGGCTGCGGATCTGTTCACAGGTGGTGGCGTAGGCCTGGTCGTCCGCCAGAGCGTGGGCGATGCCGGCCTGGATCTCACGCTCGCGCAGCTCAACGGTTTCCCGCGACGGCAGGAAGGCGCTGAACACCAGCCCAGTGGATGAACTGAGCAGCGGCAGCACCGAGCCCAGTTGCGTTACCACCGTCACTGCGCGCACTGCTGGTTCGATCTGCACCACGGTCGCGCCCTGGTTGCCCCACACTGCCAAAAAGCAGGTTTCATTCAGTTCATCGCGCAACTCCGCCAGGGGCATGGCGCCGACTTTCAGTACGTCTATGCTGCCCAGCGCCGCCAGGCCAACCCGTAACGCTTCGCGGCCCAGGCCATAGTGGTTGGTGGCGGTGTTCTGTTCGGCGAAACCCGAGGCGATCAGCGCCTGCAGATACCGGTGCACCTTGCTGGCCGGCATCTGGACATGTTCGGCCAGGCGTGACAGCGACGTTGCCGGGGACAATTCGGCCAGGGCCTTGAGGATATCGGTGCCCACTTCGGCCGAGCGGACTTTCTGTTTACCGGTGTCGCGGGGCTTTTCCATGGAGGGGCGAGAATCCGAGAGATGAATGGGCGTCTTTATAGCTTGACGGTCGATAGTGATCAAATTACGTTATGCGTAACTGGATTACGATAAAAACAACTTCCGTACAGAGGATGATCCATGAACCTCGAATACCTGTCGGGCTTCGGCAATGAATTCGCCAGCGAAGCCTTGCCCGGCGCCCTGCCCGTCGGCCAGAACTCCCCGCAAAAAGCGCCCTATGGGCTGTACACCGAACTGTTCTCCGGCACCGCGTTCACCATGGCCCGCAGCGAAGCCCGACGTACCTGGCTGTACCGCATCCAGCCGTCGGCCAATCACCCGGCGTTTATCAAGCTGGAGCGGCAGTTGGCCGGTGGGCCGTTGGGGGCGGTGACGCCCAATCGACTGCGCTGGAACCCTTTAGATATCCCGAGCGAGGCGACGGACTTTATCGATGGGCTGGTAAGGATGGTGGCCAATTCGGGTTCGGAAAAACCCTCGGGCATCAGCATTTATAACTACCGCGCCAACCGCTCCATGGAGCGTGTGTTCTTCAACGCCGATGGCGAGTTGTTGATTGTTCCCGAGCAAGGCCGCCTGCGCATCGCCACCGAGCTTGGCGTGTTGGAAGTGGCGCCACTGGAAATCGTTGTGTTGCCCCGTGGCCTGAAGTTCCGCGTCGAGCTGCTGGATGCGCAAGCGCGCGGTTACGTCGCCGAGAACCATGGTGCACCCTTGCGTTTGCCGGACCTGGGTCCTATCGGCAGCAACGGCTTGGCCAATCCGCGTGATTTCCTGACGCCGATTGCCCACTACGAAGATGTGAAGAAACCTACAACGCTGGTACAGAAATTCCTCGGCGAACTCTGGGCCTGCGAGCTGGACCATTCCCCGCTCAACGTGGTCGCCTGGCACGGCAACAACGTGCCGTACAAATACGACCTGCGCCGCTTCAACACGATTGGTACCGTCAGCTTCGATCACCCGGACCCGTCGATCTTCACCGTATTGACCTCGCCCACCAGTACCCACGGCCTGGCCAACCTCGACTTCGTGATCTTCCCGCCGCGCTGGATGGTGGCCGAGAACACCTTCCGCCCGCCATGGTTCCACCGCAACCTGATGAACGAATACATGGGCCTGATCCAGGGCGCCTACGACGCCAAGGCCGAAGGCTTCCTGCCGGGTGGCGCATCCTTGCACAGCTGCATGAGCGCCCATGGCCCGGACGGCGAGACCTGCACCAAGGCCATCAATGTGGAACTGGCGCCGCACAAGATCGATAACACCATGGCGTTCATGTTCGAGACCAGCCAAGTGCTGCGCCCGACCCAATTCGCCCTGGACTGCCCGCAACTGCAACCTTCCTATGACGCGTGCTGGGCCTCGCTGCCTGCCACCTTCAACCCGAACCGGAGATAACCCATGACTCAGCCCACACTTACCCGCAGTTGGGTGGCCTCCGCCAACGGTCACACCGACTTCCCCCTGCAGAACCTGCCGCTGGGTGTGTTCAGCATCAACGGCGCGGCACCACGCGTCGGTGTGGCGATTGGTGACTCGATCCTGGATTTGCATGCCGCCATCGACGAGTTCAGTGGCGAGGCCCGCCGCGCCGTCGAGGCCACCGCTGGTGGTCAACTGAACGCCTTGTTTGAACTGGGCCGTGGCCCGCGCGTGGCCCTGCGCGAGCGTTTGCTGGAGCTGCTGGCCGAAGGCAGCCAGCTGCAAACCCGCGAGGCGCAGGTACTGCACCGCGCCGCCGATTGCCAGATGCACGTACCGGCACGGATCAACGACTACACCGATTTCTACGTCGGCATTGAACACGCGCAGAACGTCGGCAAACTGTTCCGTCCCGACAACCCGCTGCTGCCCAACTACAAATACGTGCCGATTGGTTACCACGGCCGCGCCTCAACCATTCGTACCTCGGGCACCGACGTGCGCCGTCCCAAGGGCCAGACCCTGCCGGCCGGCCAGACCGAGCCGACCTTCGGCCCGTGCGCACGCCTGGACTACGAGTTGGAGCTGGGTATCTGGATCGGCCAGGGCAATGCGATGGGCGATTCAATCGCCATCGGCGACGCGGCGGACCACATCGCCGGTTTCTGCCTGCTCAATGACTGGTCGGCGCGGGATATCCAGGCCTGGGAATACCAGCCGTTGGGGCCGTTCCTGTCGAAAAGCTTCATCACCACGATCTCCCCGTGGGTGGTCACGGCGGAAGCACTTGAGCCGTTCCGCAAAGCGCAACCGCCACGCCCTGAAGGCGATCCGCAACCGTTGTCGTACCTGCTGGATAAACGTGACCAGGCTGCCGGTGCCCTGGATATCGAATTGGAAGTGTTGCTGACCACCGCCGCGATGCGCGAACAGAAGCTGCCGGCATTTCGGTTGGCCCTGAGCAACAGCCTGCATATGTACTGGACCGTTGCGCAGTTGGTGGCGCACCACAGTGTGAATGGCTGCCAGTTGCAGGCCGGTGACCTGTTTGGTTCGGGCACCTTGTCCGGGCCGCAGGCGGGCCAGTTCGGCAGCCTGTTGGAAATGACCGAAGGCGGCAAAAAGGCGGTCGAGTTGCCGTCTGGCGAGGTGCGCAAATTCCTCGAAGATGGCGATGAAATCATCCTGCGTGCACGCTGCAGCAGGGAAGGCTTTGCCTCCATCGGCTTCGGCGAATGCCGTGGCACCGTGGTCGCGGCGCGCTAGGAGGGCAGGGCGATGGAACTCTACACCTACTACCGTTCCACTTCGTCGTACCGGGTGCGCATTGCCCTGGCGCTCAAGGGCCTGGATTTCACCGCCGTGCCGGTCAACCTGCTGGTACCGGCGGGCGGTGCCAATCGCCAGCCCGAGTACCTGGCGATCAACCCGCAGGGCCGTGTGCCGGCGTTGCGCACCGATGAGGGCGAGCTGTTGATTCAATCGCCGGCGATCATCGAATACCTGGAAGAACGTTATCCACAGGCACCGCTGCTCTCCAACGATCTGCCGACCCGAGCCCATGAACGGGCGGTGGCGTCGATCATCGGCTGCGATATTCATCCGCTGCACAATTCCAGTACCCAGAATCTGCTGCGCCAGTGGGGGCATGACGAGGCGCAACTGCTGGAATGGATCGGCCATTGGATCAGCCAGGGGTTGGGTGCGGTGGAGCAGTTGATCGGCGGCACAGGGTTTTGCTTCGGCGAGCAGCCGGGGCTGGCCGATACGTTCCTGATTCCCCAGTTGTACGCGGCGGAACGCTTCAAGGTGCCATTGGCGGCGTACCCGCGCATCGGGCGGGTGGCGGCGTTGGCGGCGCAGCATCCGGCGTTTGTGAAGGCGCACCCCGCCAATCAACCTGACACGCCTTAGGACCCAATGTGGGAGGGGGCTTGCCCCCGATTGCGGTCTATCGGCAATGAATGCGTCGACGGTGCCACCGTATTCGGGGGCAAGCCCCCTCCCACATTTTGACTGCGACACCCTTATAAAAATAATAGGTACCTTGCGATGCACAATCAGATTGCCAGCTTTCGCGCGGCACTCGACGCCCGTCCGGTGTCGCGCTATCAGTGGTTGATTCTCCTGTTACTGGCGCTGCTGCTGGTGACCGATGGCTACGACGCCCAGGTCCTGGGTTATGTGGTGCCGGCACTGGCGCAGGATTGGGGGTTGGAGAAGGCTGCCTTCGGCCCAGTGTTCAGCGCCAACCTGCTCGGGCTGACCTTGGGCTCGTTGCTGGTCACGCCGCTGGCGGATCGTTTCGGTGTGCGCCGTATCCTGCTCGGCTGTGTGCTGATCTACGCCACCCTGACTGTGCTGATGGTGTTCGCCAACTCGCTGACCACGTTGATGGCCGCACGCTTTATCTGCGGCATTGGCATGGGCGGCGCCATGCCGAGTGCGATGGCCTTGATGTCGGACTATTCCCCACCACGCCTGCGCACCTTGATGGTGACCTTGGCGGCTTGTGGTTTTTCGTTCGGCGGGGCGGCGGGTGGGTTTGTGGCGGCGGGGTTTATCGAAGGCTTTGGGTGGCAGGCGGTGTTCCTCGCCGGTGGCGTGACGCCGCTGCTGCTGTTCCCGTTTCTGATGTGGCTGTTGCCGGAATCATTGCCGCGTCTGCTACGAGACGCACCGCCTTATGCGCGGCTGCAAAGCGTGACGTTGCGGATGTTGCCGGGCTGGCAACCGCCGCTGGCCACTGAGGCGGAAAACCAACAGGAGCAAGGCAGCAAACTGACGGTGGTGGAGTTGTTTCGCAACGGCTACGCGCGCCCGACTGTGCTGATCTGGGCGACCTTTTTTGTCAGCCTGATCCTGCTGTATTTCATGATTAGTTGGTTGCCATCACTGCTGCTGGAAAGTGGGCTGGCATTAAAAGAAGCCAACCTGGTGACTTCGATGTTCCTGTTCGCCGGGACCTTGGGCGCTATCGGCATGGCCTGGTTCGCCGACCGTTTGAAAAACAAAGTGCGTCTGTTGTCGGGCGTGCTGGCGGCTGCGGCGGTGTGCACCATCCTGCTCGGTGTGAACCATGACAACCCGCGTTACCTGGTAGCCTGTGTGTTTGCGGCCGGGTTTTGCATCATCGGTGGGCAATTGACCCTCAATGCCTTTGCCAGCAATTTCTACCCGGCACATGTGCGCGCCACGGGGACGGGCTGGGCGTTGGGCGTGGGGCGGTTTGGTTCAATCCTGGGGCCGTTGTTTGGCAGTATGTTGCTGGCGATGCATATCCCGGTGCAGCAGATTTTCTTCTTTTGCGCGATCCCGGCGGTGGTGGCGGCGTTGTTGATCATTCAGGTGCGTTCGCCTGGGGTTGGGGCGGCGAAGAGCCCGTTGCCCGGCGACATTTTCAAGACACCAGCCAATCACTGACGCGGGCTTCACGGCGAGCGCCCTTGTTGTGGCGAGCGGGCTTGCCCCGCGTTGGGTCGCGAAGCGGCCCCTGAATTGGGCCTGCTACGCAGTCCAACGCGGGACAAGCCCGCTCACCACAGAAAGAAATGATCTCTTGGAATTCGTGTGTTCAGTGCACCACTGAATTGGGCGGCAAATGCCCCAGGCGTTCGGTCAGGCGCAGGCGCTGGATCGGGTCTTCGCTGAGCATCAGCGCGTGTTCCAGGTCGAAACGCTCGGCGTTGGGGCAGTCCAGGCGCTGGTACAGGCTGGCCCGTGCCAGGTAATCGGCGGCGCTGGCATTGCCCAGTTCCAGCACACGTTCGGCGTCGACCAGTGCCTCGAGCGGGGCGTCGTTGGACAGGTGCAATTGCCGCAGGTTACGTGACAGCCGCTGCAGGATCGAACGCGGGTCGGCGGTGTGCAGGTGGTCGGCCTGCAGCTTGAGGTTGGGGCCGTACTGGCGTTGCAGCAGGTCGCGGCAATCATTGGGATACAGGCGCCGCCCGCCGCACGGGTCCAACAGGTGATCGGCACCGGGTACGCGCAGCAGGAAATGCCCGGGGAAGTTCACGCCGACCATGGGAATATCCATCCGTCGCGCCAGTTCCATGGCGATCAGCCCCATCGCCAGGGGTTGTCCGCGCTTGCGTTGCAACACCTTGTCCAGCAAGGCTGCCGCGGGGCGCAGCGGAGTGAATTCATCCTGGGCAAAGCCCAGGTCATTCAGGCGCCGCAGCAGCGGTTGACCGAGTTCATCCGCCGGCAGCATGGGCATGCCGATGCTCAACTGTTGTTGCAGCAGCGTCAGTTCTTGCATGACCACTGACGGCTGCACCGCCGGGTCATGCTCGGCAGCAATCCACAGCGCCGCTTCAAACAGCGCGGGCGGGGAGCGTTCCAGGCAGGCGAAAAAGGCTTTGCGGGGGTTCATTGCGTTCTCCGGCGGATGCCCCCGTTTTAGCCTTGCTGGGAATTTTCGTCCAGTGGCTTGGGAAATATCCTGCGCGCTTATGTCGCAAGTCCTACGAAATCGAACGGCTTATTCCAGCGTATTCCGGCAGTTTTCTACCGCAAGCCTATACTTGGCCCACTACCAGAAGTGACTCGGGAGCTTGACGATGTTTGCTCTCATGCACAGCACCCGCCTTGAATCGCTGCACTTGAGCGTCGACCCGGTCACCGGGCTGAAGGCGGTCATTGCCATCCACAACAGCCGCCTGGGGCCCGCCCTCGGTGGCTGTCGCTACCTCTCCTATCCCGACGACGAAAGTGCCGTGGCGGATGCCGCGCGCCTGGCCCAGGGCATGAGCTACAAGGCGGCCCTGGCCGGTTTGCCGGTGGGCGGTGGCACCGCCGTGATCCTGCGTCCCGCCCATGTGGAAAGCCGTGCTGCCTTGTTTGAAGCCTTCGGCCGTTGCATCGAACAGCTCGACGGACGCTACATCACGGCCATCGACAGCGGCACTTCGGTGGCCGACATGGACTGCATCGCCCAGCACACCCGCTACGTCACCAGCACCACCGCCGCAGGCGACCCTTCGCCCCACGCCGCCATGGGCGTGTTCGCCGGCATCCGCACCACCGCCATGGCGCGCCTGGGCAGCGACAACCTCGAAGGCTTGCGCGTCGCTATCCAGGGCCTGGGCAACGTCGGCTTCGCCCTGGCCGAACAGCTGCACGCGGCCGGCGCCGAACTGCTGGTGAGTGACATCGACCACGGCAAGGTGCAACTGGCCATGGAGCAACTGGGGGCGCACCCCATCGCCAACGACGCCTTGCTCAGCACACCGTGCGACATCCTTGCGCCCTGCGGTCTTGGCGCCGTGTTCAACCGCCAGAGCGTCGGCCAACTGCGCTGCGCCGCCGTGGCCGGTTCTGCCAGTGCCCAACTGACCCACCTGGACAACGCCGATCAACTGGAGGCGCGCGGCATCCTCTACGCACCGGACTACGTGATCAACTCGGGAGGGCTGATCTACGTCGCCCTCAAGCACAGCGGTGCCGAGTTGCCGTCCATCACCGCGCACCTGTCCAACATCGGCACGCGCCTCACCGAAATCTTCGCCCACGCCCAGGCCGAAAAACGCTCACCCGCCCGCGTGGCCGACGAACTCGCCGAGCGCCTGCTTTACCAATAGCCAGGTATTAAAAAGGCCCTGAACCAAAGATTCAGGGCCTGTTCAATTCGGGCTTTATTCCGCCGCTGCGTTCAGCAACTCGGACAACGCGTCCGGCTGGCTCTTGAACGCCTTGGCAAACACATCGCGGTTCTTCGCCATGTAGATCCCGGCTTCTTCCACCTGCTGCTCGCTCAGGGACGGCACGGCTTTTTGCAACACTTCTGCGAGCAACTCAGCGAGTTCAAGCATCTTGTCATGACGGTCAGCTTCGGCTTTATCCATGAACAAACGCTCCAGATCTCGGCTGCTGCGGTATACCACTTCGACGGCCATTCACCACCTCACATGCCTTCACGATAGTTGTCTTTTGCGACTACTGTATTTATATACAGCGAAAAGGGTAAGCCAAACCGTGGGGTTTGGGTAGCAGTTTTTTAATGTAGTCGGGAAATGGGGGTTTGCTACAACGGAAATTTCTGACAACTTGCCGGGGTTGCGCTGGAATTGTCCGGCGGCTTACCTTCCTCGGGCGCTGCATTGGCAGCGAATGGGCTTGGCGGCCCAACAAGGAAGCGCAACAACCCTCTATGAGATACAGATGCTTTTTTGCATTTGTATTCTTATGTCATGGCGGGTTGCGCATGGACCCCTCGGGGTGCCGGGTCGTTCCTTACCGGTCCGCCAACCTTGTGCAATCCGTCACCCAACCTGCTTGGCGGCAGACGGTGATGGTTTCTTTACTAAGGAACTAGACCGATGAAGAAAATCACTCCCAACCCTCCGTCTATCGATTCGACGCTATTTCGCGTTACACCTGAAGCTGACACAGAAACATTACTGGCCAACGCCAGCGAAACTCTAAGCAGCGCCCGTGAAATGGCCACTACGCTGGCATTCGACCTTGACGGTCCGCAGCGGAGTCTAGTGTTAGCCATTCACCAATTGGTTGAGATAGGCTGTCTGTTAGTCGACCGAGCGTTAGAGAAAGTCGCACCAGTTTGATGCTTCGCCCTCTGACCGCTCCCGCGGTTGCGGGAGCGGTCAAAACATGGTCTCGGTGGCTTCGATTTTTTCTGTTACTCACTTGATCGCTCAGAACACGACAGCGAAAACGCCAGCGACTAGACTCCTTCTTCATCGACAACGGAGGCTTTTATGGACACTTCCTTTTCCTCTGGTACCCAGGCAGATACCGAAGAGCAGGCCGATAGCTACGACCGCTGGTTTCGCGCCAAGATACAAGCTGCTCTTGAAGACACCAGCCCCGGCATTCCTCACGATGAGGTGATGGCCGAGATGCAAGCGCTGATCGAGTCCAAACTCAAGAAAGGCGATGCTGATTGAGTGGGTGCCCGCAGCGCGGGTCGAACTTCGGCAAATTATTGAATACCTCAATCATCGCAATCCTGTAGCAGCTCTTGAGCTAAAGCGCTCAATCGAAGCTTCAGTTCTGGCTCTCTCCCGCAGACCCCATCTTTACCGTCCTGGCAGAATCCTCGGTACGCGCGAGATGGTGGTACATCCGAATTACCTGGTCGTTTACAAGGTGACAGACAACATTCGGGTTCTCTCTGTTTTACACGCACGCCAGCGATATCCCTGACCGATCCGTACTTCGGATGAGCATAGTTTCTACTCTGCTCATCCTTATACGTGTCTCATGTCACCCCGCCATCATCTTATACCCGCCCCTGGCCTTTTTTCTGCATGCAGAACAACCGTCACGTCCAACCCGCATTATCCGGTCGAGTCGACCTAAGGAAGCATCATCGTGAAAATCAACTGGGCCGAAAGGCTGCGCCAGCAAGTACACGGGCTGGCCGAGTCCCTGGGTAACCTGTTCGTCGAGTCGTTCCACTACCTGGCGCTGTTCGCCATTGGTGCGGTGACGGCCTGGGCGGCGGTGATGGAGTTTCTGGGGATGCTGGAGAACGGGCACATCAAGATCGATGACATCTTGCTGCTGTTCATCTACCTGGAATTGGGCGCGATGGTGGGGATTTACTTCAAGACCAACCACATGCCGGTACGCTTCCTGATCTACGTGGCAATCACCGCGCTGACGCGTCTGCTGATCTCCAACGTGTCCCACCACAACCCGCCGGATGTAGGCATCATCTACCTGTGCGGTGGGATTCTGCTGCTGGCGTTCTCGATCCTGGTGGTGCGCTACGCCTCGTCGGCGTTCCCCTCCGTGAAGGTCGAAGGCCCGCGTCGCAAGGGCGAGGCGAGCCTGGAAACCGAAAAGGGCGAGCTTTAAAGCCCGACGCTGAAGGGCAGGGTGCGGGTAGGCGGCCGCTGGAGCACTTTGTGGTCGCCATCCGTCATCACCGTGAGGATGTCCAAGGCGCTGTGGCCCTGCTCGATGGCAATGCCGAACTGGATGCTTTGCACCAGGCGCTTGAGTCGCTTTGGATCGTTGCGTTGTTCGGCGCTGATCATGCGTTTGGCCACCACGCCTTGTTCGTTGGAGAGGGTCAGCATGATGCTGCCGTCCAACCGTTGGATGCTCAGGTTGACACGGTATTCGGGCGTGAAGGTGTCGGTGATGATCTGAAAAGGGTTGTCCATGGTGCGTTACCGCCTGATAAGAACATGCAGTCATTGACGACCGGTATCGGGATTAGTTCGCGTTGCCTGACCACCGGCCACTCCGTCGCTGAGGTTTCACAAGGTCCGTTTGCCTCCACAGCTGTACAGCAAAGGCCGTGCCGTGCGGCGCTCGTATCCCAATGTGGGAGGGGGCTTGCCCCCGATAGCAGTGTGTCAGCCAATGAATGCTCGGCTGAAAGACCGCTATCGGGGGCAAGCCCCCTCCCACAGTTGTTTCGGGTTGTGCTTGAGGTGGGTGACCTGTTTCAGGGCAGTACCGAGAAAACGATCGCAGACAGCGCAATCAAGCCGATCACCACCACAAACAGGTTCGACAGCTGGCCCGAATACTGGCGCAGAGCTGGCACGCGGCGGATTGCATACATCGGCATCAGGAACAGCAGGCACGCGATGATCGGCCCGCCCATGGTCTCGATCATGCCCAGGATGCTCGGATTGAAGGTGGCCACGGCCCAGCAGGTGAGTACCATGAACAGCGCGGTGCAGCGCTCCAGCCATTTCGACGACATCGAACGGTTACGACCGCGCAGGGATTTGACGATCATGCCCTGAAAGCCTTCGCTGGCACCGATGTAATGGCCGAGGAAGGATTTGGTGATGGCCACCAGCGCAATCAGCGGCGCGGCGTAGGCGATCACCGGCGTCTGGAAGTGGTTGGCCAGGTACGACAGGATCGAGATGTTCTGCGCCTTGGCCGCTGCCAGGTCGGCCGGCGACAGTGCCAGTACGCAACTGAAGCAGAAGAACATCACGGTCAGCACCATCATGCCGTGGGCGGTGGCCAGGATGCCGCTGCTTTTACGCTCGGCCTGGGCGCCGTACACGCGTTTCTGGTCGACGGCGAAGGCGGAGATGATCGGTGAATGGTTGAACGAAAACACCATCACCGGGATCGCCAGCCACAGGGTCTTGAAGAATATCGGCAGGGGCATGCCCTCGCTGGCGGAAGCGAAGAACGCGCCGTTCCAGTTGGGAATCAGGCTGATTGCCAGCAACAGCAGCGCCGCGACGAACGGGTACACCAGCACGCTCATGGCCTTGACGATCACGCCCTGGCCGCAACGCACGATGGCCATCAGGCCGAGGATCAGCACCAGCGACAGGATCGCCCGGGGCGGCGGGGTCATGTGCAGTTGGTGTTCCATGAAGCTGCCGAGGGTGTTGGTCAGCGCCACGCTGTACACCAGCAGGATCGGGAAGATGGCGAAGAAATACAGCAGGGTGATCAGCTTGCCCGCGCCGATGCCGAAGTGCTCTTCGACCACTTCGGTGATGTCGCCGGATTTGCCTGACAGCACAAAGCGCGTCAGCCCACGGTGGGCGAAGAAGGTCATCGGGAAGGCCAGCAGTGCCAGCACGATCAGTGGCCAAAAACCGCCGACGCCGGCATTGATCGGCAGGAACAGGGTGCCGGCGCCGATGGCGGTGCCGTAGAGGCCGAGCATCCAGGTGGTGTCATGTTGGGTCCAGCCGGTGGTCACGGTTGCTTCTACAGCAGGGTTTTCTACGGCAGGTGTACGTACATCGGTCATCGTTATTGCCTCGTTATTATTTTTGCGCGGGCTCACGTTGGGGCAGGTAGCAGTGCTCCGATCAGCACTCCACCCAGCTGACCGCCAGGCCGCCCCGTGAAGTTTCTTTGTATTTGTCATGCATATCGGCGCCGGTATCGCGCATGGTGCGGATCACCCGGTCGAGGGAAATGAAGTGTTTGCCGTCACCGCGCAGGGCCATTTGCGTGGCGTTGATCGCCTTGACGGCGGCGATGGCGTTGCGCTCGATGCATGGCACTTGCACCAAGCCGCCGACCGGGTCGCAGGTGAGGCCCAGGTTGTGCTCCAGGCCGATCTCGGCGGCGTTTTCCAGCTGCTCGGGAGTTGCACCGAGCACGTCCGCCAAGCCGGCGGCGGCCATGGCGCAGGCCGAGCCGACTTCGCCCTGGCAGCCGACTTCGGCGCCGGAGATGGAGGCGTTTTTCTTGCACAGGATGCCGACGGCGGCGGCAGCCAGGAAGAAATTGACCACATCGTCGTCGGACGCGTCGGCATTGAACTTCATGTAGTAATGCAGCACGGCCGGGATGATCCCGGCGGCGCCGTTGGTCGGCGCGGTGACCATGCGCCCGCCGGCGGCGTTTTCTTCGTTGACGGCGAGGGCGAACAGGTTGACCCATTCCATGGCCGACAAGGTAGAAGTAATGACATTCGGCTTGCCGATTTCCAACAGGCTGCGGTGCAGTTTCGCGGCGCGGCGCGGCACGTCCAGGCCACCCGGCAGGATGCCTTCATCGCGCAGGCCTTGCTCCACGCATTCGCGCATCACCGACCAGATATGCAGCAGGCCGCTGCGAATATCTGCATCGCTGCGCCATGCGCGTTCGTTGGCCATCATCAGTTCGGAAACCCGCAGGCCGTGCTTGTTGCACAAGGCCAGCAGCTCGACGGCGCTGGAGAAGTCGTAGGGCAATTGCACATCGCTGGTCGGCGCAATGCCAGAGGCTGCCTCGGCCGCTTCGATAATGAAACCACCGCCCACCGAGTAGTAGGTCTGCTCGCTCAGCAGGCCGTTTTCACCGTAGGCATGCAGGGACATGGCGTTGGGATGGTAGGGCAGGCTTTCGTCCAGCAGCAGGAGGTCGGTGTGCCAGTTGAAGGCAATCTCCTGTTGGCCTGCGAGCAATAGGCGGCCGGATTCGCGCAGTTGCTGGATACGGGCATTGATCGAGGTGGGATCGACGGTGTCTGGCCACTCGCCCATCAAGCCCATTACGCAGGCGCGGTCGGTGGCATGGCCGACACCGGTGGCGGACAGCGAGCCATACAGGCGCACCTCCACACGGTGAGTGTGGTTCAGCAGTTGTTGGTCGATCAGGGCCTGTGCAAAGGTCGCCGCCGCGCGCATGGGGCCGACGGTATGGGAGCTGGAAGGGCCGATGCCCACCTTGAATAGATCAAATACACTGATAGCCATGCTAAAGCCTTACAAGCAATGGAGTAGGAATCGCTGCCATGTTTTGTAGGACGAGCGCAATTGGCGCGATACTGAGCCTCTAGCACGGCACTGACCAACGAATTATCCTAAGACACCCTTTAGCAGGACTAAACGCTATGACCCGGCCCCTTCATGGCCAGACGTATGTCTGGCTGCACGTTTTTTCCTGTGCAGCGCGGCACCTGTCGTTCACCCGTTGCGCCGAAGAACTGCACATCACACCGGGCGCGGTGAGCCAGCAAATTCGTCAGTTGGAGGAGCGATTGGGGTTTCGTTTGTTTCATCGGCGCGCCCGTGGGGTGGAGCTCAGTGCCGAGGGGCAGCGCCTGGCCGCGACGGTGGGGGAGGCCTACGGCAGCATCGATACCGAATTGCAGCGGTTGGACGCGGGCATGATCAGCGGCACCCTGCGCCTGCGCTCGATCCCGTCGTTTCTCGGCAAGTGGCTGACCCCGCGTCTGCCGCGCCTGCAGCAGCGCTTTCCGGATATTCAGCTGCGCATGGTCGCCGAGGACAGCAGCATCGCCCTGCACGAGGGCGACTTCGACCTGGCCATCGACTTGAATGACGGCAGTTACCCCGGCCTGTTATCCACAGCCTTGCTCGACGAGCAGATTTTCCCGGTGTGCGCGCCGAGCCTGCTGCGCGGTCGCCCACCGTTGCATGGTCCGGCCGACCTGGTGCATTTCCCGCTGCTGCATGACATCACCGCCTGGCGTGGGAGCTATGAGTATGCGGAGTGGGAGTTTTACCTGAATGCCATCGGCTACCACGACGCCGATGTGCGCCGTGGCCATACCTTCAACCGTAACCACCTGACCATTGAGGCCGCCATCGCCGGCATGGGCGTGGCCATCGCACGGCGTACGTTGCTTAATGATGAGTTGGAGCGCGGCACCCTGATCGTGCCCTTCGGCCTGGCTGTGCCTAACCATAAACGCTACGTGTTGCTGTATGCGCCGGGTGCGCTGAGCCATCCGGGTGTGCGTGCGGTGCATGATTGGCTGGTGGAAGAAGCGGAGATCTTTCGCGGATTGCATCCGTTGGGAGAGGGGCAATTGTGAGGTTAGCTGTGCGTAAGAAGATGTAACTAACTCCCCACCCTAACAGCGTTTTTGCTCGTAGTCAGACTTAATTTGTAATGTGGGATTTATCTTTGCAAAGGGGTTGAATTGTTCTGCGGACTGCTCAATTGTGTAATCAAGAGGTCATGGTTTCACCACCCCGGTGTCGCAGTTGTGACCTCTCGCGAGCTAGCTGAAATAAGGGAAGAACTATGCAAATCCAAGTCAATAGCGATAACCATATTGAAAGCAGCATCCGACTGGAGGAGTGGGTACGTACTACCATTGAGAGCACGCTCGAACGCTACGAAGAAGACCTGACCCGAGTGGAGGTCTACCTGCGGGATGAGAACGGCGACAAGCCCGGTCCCCACGATTTGAGTTGCCGCCTGGAAGCGCGGCCAAAAGGCCATCAGCCGCTGTCGGTGCTGCACAAGGCCGATACCCTGGAACAGGCGATCGACGGTGCGGCGACCAAGCTGGACCATGCGTTGGAACATCTGTTTGGCAAACTGCAAGGCAAGCCGCGCGCTGCCGGGAAAAGCCAGCCGACCACCAAAGTCAATGAAGATGAGCTAGAGCAGGAGTTTCTGGAAAAAGAACGTGCCGTGTTCAACGGCTGATAACTTTCTCACGCTCCACTAAGAACGGGCCTGCATTTGCAGGCCCGTTTTCATTTACTGCCCGCGTCGGAAAAAGTACCGGCTCGATAGCGCCAGCCCACAGGCACCCAACCCTGCAAACAGCATCGCCCAGCCGGCACCATGACGCAGTGCGGCCTGGGCCTGCGCGACGCTCACCCCCGGTACATCGAGCTTACCCGCCGCGATGTTCTGGCTGATGCCCGGCCAATCCAGCGCCGTGGCGCCCGGCAGCACATTGGCCAGTTGAGCGCTGATCCCCAGCAACAGCACCAACCCCATCAACGCGATGTTGAGCGCCAGGGTAATCAGCCGTGCGCTCAGGTCGATGCCCGAGGCCATGCCGGCGCGGTCCGCCGACACCGAGCCCGTGGTGGTGTTGGTGGTGGGGGAGTTGGTCAGTGCCAGGCCCACGCCGGCAATGATGCAACTGGCCAGGATCAGCAGGATGCTGGGTTGCGCCGCCCGATTGGCGGCGGCCATGGCCAGGAAACTCGCACCCATCAAACCCAGGCCCAACGGGATGATGCGCTCGGCGCCGTAGCGCAGGGCCAGGCGCTCCGCCAGCGGCGGCACCAGCAGCGTGGGCAGGGTGTAGGCGAGCAGGGCGCCGCCGCTGGTCAGCGTGTCGTAGCCCAGGCCCGCCTGGAAATACAGCGGCAGGTAGATCATGAACGGCCAGAAGCTGAAGTTCATGCCGATGGAACCCATCAAGGCGCCATTGAAGCGCTGGATGCGGAACACCGAGAAGTCGAACATCGGGTGGGCGCTGCGTCGCTCAACGACGATGAACAGCAGCAACCCGGCCACCGCCAGCCCAGCCCAACCGAGCATGATCGGTGTGCCAAAACCGTTCTCGGTGCCCTGGGTGATGAAATAGACCAGCGCGAACACTGACAGCGTCAAGGTGAGCATACCGGCGATGTCCAGGCGGTGGCTGGCCGGGTCGCGGGATTCCTGCACGCTCACGTGCAGCAGCACCAGGGTGAACACGGTGAGCGGCACATGCACCAGGAACACCCAGCGCCAGTCCGCTACCGCCAGGATCAATGCGCCCACCATCGGCCCGAAGCCCAGGCCCACGCCAGCGATCACGCCCCAGATCGCGAACGCCCGTGCCCGCGCCGCCGGTTCGCGAAACAGGTGCGACAGAATCGCGAACTGGCAAATCATCATCGCCCCGGCGCCCACGCCCTGGACGAAGCGTGCGGCAATCAGCGTCGGTGCATCGTTCGCCAGCCCGCACGCCAGCGAAGCCAGCCCGAACAACCACAGACACAGCACCAGCATGCGCTTGCGACCAAAGCGGTCGGCCAGGGTGCCAGCGGCCATCAACACGCTGGTGCAGGCCAGGGTGTAGGCATTCATGATCCATTGGGCATCCTGGAAACCCGTGCCCAGTTGCTGTTCCAGCGTGGGCAGGATCACCGGCACGCTGGAGATCTCCAGGCCGAACATCAGGGCGACAAGGCATACGGCGGTGAGGGCGAGGCCGTTTCTGGCGGAGCGGGGTGGGTTGGCGGCCGATAACGTGGCGGCGGGTGGCATGGGATTCTCCTGAGGTTGAGGGATTGTTAGATTTTCAGGGGAATCTGTTTCTTTATTCGTGATAAGTTTTCCGGCAATAAGGGAATCATGGGCGACAATATAATCATGACCACTGCGCGTTTTGATGGCGTTGAACTGTTTCTGCAGATCGTCGAGAGCGGCAACCTCACGGAGGCTGCCGAACGCCTGAACCTGACGCGTTCGGCGGTGGGCAAGGGCCTGGCACGGCTGGAGGCGCGGCTGGGGACTTGCCTGTTGCAGCGCTCCACTCGCCGCCAGCGTCTGACGGAGGACGGGCAGGCGTACTACGAGCATTGTCTGCGCGCACTGGCCGAACTCGAAGCCGCTGAATCGGTGCTGGAAAGCGGCCGGCAGCAGCCACGCGGCAGACTGCGCGCCAGCGTGCCGCTGGCTTTCGGGCATCACTATGCGGCGCCCGCTTTGTGGGGGTTGATGGACCGCTATCCGGAACTGGAGATCGAGGTGTGTTTCGCTGACCGCATGACCGACCTGGTGCAGGAAGGCTTTGATATCGCTGTGCGAATCGGCCCTTTGCCCGACACCGACCGCTTGAGTGCACGGCGCCTGGGTGAACAATCTGTGGGGCTGGCCGCTTCACCGGCGTACTTGCAGCGGGTGGGGCGGATTGAATCGACGGATGACCTTGCCGGCCACCGCGGCATTGCCTACCGCAGCAATACGCCGCACCGCTCGCGGGTCGTTTCGCCGTTGGTGCTGGATGACCTCCAGGCCGTGGCGGACGCTGCCATCGCGGGCGTCGGCCTGGCCTGGTTGCCCAGTTGGTTGATTGCACACTACGTGCTGCGCGGGCAATTGGAAGCGGTGTTGCCCGCCTACCGTGAGCAACCCTCGCCGATCCACGTGATCTGGCCGACCGCCGCGCATATGCCGGCCAAAACCCGTTGCGCCATCGACGCTTTGGTCGCAGCTACCCCCAGTTGCCTGGCGGGCAGTTAGAAGCAGACGGTCGGGGATGAGCAGTGTCCATTGTGGCAAGCCCGCTCGCCACAACAAATCTGCTCACCACAGGGAGTGCTTCTCGCGCGGTTAGAACGCGATCGAGGTCTGCACGTACACCGTGCGTGGCTCGCCGACGTATTTGCCTTTGTTGTTATCGTCGAACGAGCGCGTGTAGTACTGCTTGTTGAAGATGTTTTTCACCCCCACCGCCACATTCAGATCCGACAACTGCGGGCCGAAGTCATACGCGGCGCGGCTGCTGAACAACATGTAGCCGGGGATGCGCCCATTCGCACCGTCGGCGCTTTCGGCCTGGGTGTTGGCGTTGTCGGCGAACTGGCTGCTCTGGTAGCTGCTGTCCAGGTTGAGCTTCCAGCGACCTTCGGTGTAACCCACGCCCAGGGTGCCTTTGTGCTTGGACGAGAAGGGTACGCGGTTGCCTTTGTTCGGGCCGTCCTCGCGGATGGTGGCGTCGACATAAGCGTAGGTGGCGTACACATCAAAGCCGGCCAGTGCCGGGCTCAAGCCATCGAGCGCGTAGTTGACGCTGGTCTCGATGCCCTGGTGGCGGGTTTCGCCACGGGCAATCACCGAGTCGTTGGTCTGGTTGCTTTCGTACTGGTTGTCGAAGTTGATCAGGAACGCGCCGATTTCCGCACGCAAGGTGCCGTCGTCGTAGCGGGTGCCCAGTTCCCAGGTACGGGCTTTTTCCGGTTTCACTTCGCCGCTGGTCACGCGGTTGGGCATCTGGCTGTACTGCACGCTGCCGAACGAACCTTCGGTGTTGGCATAGAGGTTCCAGCTGTCGGTGAGGTGGTAAAGCACGTTCAGCGCTGGCAGCGCGGTGTTGTAGTCGCCTTTGTACTTGACGTGGGTGAGGTTGTTGGTTTGCTGGGACTCGATCATCTCGTAGCGCACGCCCGGGGTGATGGTCCACTTGCCGATATCAATCCGGTCGTCGATGAAAAATGCGTTGGCTTCGGTGCCGCCACGGGTGTCGCGGTCGTTGCGGCTGTTGGTGGTGGGGATCTGCTGGTTGGCGGCAATCGGCGTGCGGTAGCGCAGTTCGTGGCCGGCTTCGTTGATGTAGCGGTAACCGACGCCCACTTCGTGGCTGGTCGGGCCTAAATCAAAGCCTTGGGCGAAACGGGTTTCCAGGCCTCTTACCCAGTACTCGCGCGGGGACAGCGAGAGGAAGGTGCCTTGGTCCAGATAACCGCTGCGCAAGGTCTTGGTGAAGAAGCTGTTCACGGTGAATTCGCGACGGTCCTGTTCATAGCGATAGCCGACGTTGAACATCGTACGGCGGCCCCAGAACTTGTCGTAGGGGCGGGTGGACTGGTACGGATCGGCCTTGTAGTCCGCAACGTTCAACCCCCCAGGCATATCGGCCTGGCCTTCGTAATACTGCGCCATGGCGTTGAAGCTGTTGGCGTCGTCGAGCTGGTATTTGCCCTTGAAGATCAGGTCGTCGATGCGCGTGTTGCTGTTCTCGCGCCAGTCGCCGCCACGGGTGCCGGAGTACAGCAGCGCACCGCCAAGGCCGTTGTCGGCCGTGCCGCCGGCCAGCAGGTTGCCGGTGGTCTTGAAGCCGTCATGGCTGGAGGAGGGGCTGGTTTCGGTCTGCAGGCCGCCTTTGACGGTAGGCGCATCCGGAATCGCGCGGGTCACGAAGTTGACCACGCCCCCGACGTTCTGCGGGCCGTAGCGCACGGCGCCGCCGCCACGCACCACGTCGACGGCATCCATGTTGCCCATGCTGATCGGCGCGAACGACAGTTGGGGTTGGCCGTACGGCGCAAACGGCACCGGGATACCGTCCATCAGTACGGTGGAACGCGAGGCCAGGCGCGGGTTGAGGCCGCGAATACCGAAGTTCAGCGCCATGTCGTGGCTGCCGGTGCCGTTGTTGTCCGGGGCGTTGACGCCGGGGATGCGATTGAGCACGTCCTTGGCCTGGGTGGCGCCCTGGCGTTCGAATTCTTCGCGGCGGATCACATCACGGGCGCCGGGGTGTTCGAACACGTTGGTCTGTGCTGCGTCGCCGAGCCAGTCGCCGACCACGCTGGAGGTGCCCAACTCGATAGTTGCCGGTGCACTGGCCGGCTGCAGGCTGTAGGCATTGTCGCCTTCGGCGCGGGCTTGCAGGCCGGTGCCTTCCAGCAGTTTCTGCAGGCCGTCTGCGGCGCCATAGTTACCCGACAAGCCACGGCTCTGCATGCCTGCGGTGACTTGCGAGCCGAAGGAGATCAGCACACCCGCTTCACGTCCGAATTGATTCAACGCCGCTTCCAGCGAAGTCGGCGCGATGTGATAAGGCTTGGCCTCGTCTGCCATAGCGTGTGGCAGTACCGTAAGACTCAGGCTGGCGCCAAGCAGGAGTTGGCGCAGGGTGCGGGCGAGAAGCGTCGGTTGCTGGGACATGAAGAGCGGTCCTGAGAAGGAAGGATCAAGGGGGCTTTCCTTCTCTGTCACGCGAGGTGTGGAAAACGGCTCACAGTGTTTGAAATTAATTTCAGGCGCGTGCCTGCACCGTCACCCAATACCGCGTGAAGCGGCGTACTTTCACCGGCAGGCTCACTTCCAGCAGGTCCAGAATGCGTTCACTGTCGTCCAGCGGGTAGCTGCCGGAGATCAACAGGTTGGCCACCTGCGGGTCGCAGTTGACCTGGCCACGACGATAACGGCCGAGTTCGCCGAGGAAATCTTCCAGGCGCATGTGGGAGGCGACCAGCATGCCGTCGGCCCAGGCACCGCTGTTGGCGTCGGTAGGGCGCGGGGTATCCCAGCCTTTGCGGGTGAAGTTGACCTGGCGCGCGGCCTCGACCATCAGCGGCAGGCCGCTGTAGGTGTTGGGCATTACCTCGACGCGGCCATCGAATACCGCCAGCTGGGTGTGGTCGTTGAACTGGCGCACGTTCATGCGTGCCGCGTGGCTGGTAAGTAGACCCTGGCCGGTCAACACGTTAAGCGGTGTGTTGCCGGCGAAACCGGTCAGCAGGATTTCGCCTTCAAGCAGGCGGATCAGTCGTTGCTGGCCATCGAAGTGCACATCCACTGCGCTGCCGGTATTGAGCTGCAACTGGCTGCCATCGGCCAATTGCACCTTGCGCCGCTGGCCGATGGGGCTGCGGTAATCGGCGGTCAGCGGCGGCAGGATATGTTGCTGGCGCAGGCCCCAGGCGGCGGCCGAACCGGCACCGAGGATCAACAGCAACTTGAGCGCTTGGCGGCGGCTGGTGGAGGTTGGCGCGTTCAACGCCGCGTGGGCCAGCGGCGAGGGCATGCCGCGCAGGCGCTGGTTGACGCGTTGCATATGGTCCCAGGCGCGCTGGTGTTCGCTGTGGGCGTTCAGCCAGTGTTGCCAAGCGGCCTGCTGGCGTGGGTTGAGGCCGCCTTGCTGCATTTCCATCAGCCAATGCACGGCCTGTTCGGCGACTTGAGTGGAGAAGGTCATAGGGCGAAATAGCAGCGCATGGCCGCTTTGGTCAGGTGACGCTTGACGGTGGCGATGGAAATCCCCAACTCAGCGCCGATTTGCGCGTAGGTCAGGCCATCCAGCTGGGCCAGCAGGAAGGCGCGCTTGACCTGCACGGGCAGGCCATCGAGCAGTTGGTCCAGCTCGACCAGGGTTTGCAGGATGATTGCGCGTTCTTCTTCGGATGGCGCCACGTGTTCGGGCATGTGTGCCAGGGCATCGAGGTAGGCGCGTTCCAGGTCCTGGCGGCGGTAGAAGTTGAACAGCACGCGCTTGGCAACCGTGGTGAGAAACGCACGGGGCTCGACCAGCGTGGGGGTTTCCCGCGCGGTGAGCACGCGCATGAAGGTGTCCTGGGCCAGGTCAGCGGCGCTTTCCGGGCAGCCGAGCTTGCGTCGCAACCAGCCGGTGAGCCAGCGGTGATGGTCGGTGTACAAAACTTCGACGGTGTTGGACGGGCTCAACGGGGACACTCCACAAGCATCGCCATGCTTTAGAGAACAAGAATTGTTCGCATTGTAGGGGCCGTGAAGGGCTTCGGCAATCCATCCGCGCAGGTGATTCATCCGTTCTGTTTTGCTTATGAGAATATTTATCATTAATATTGCGCGCTGATGAACCTGGCGCCTCCCGCATGAAAAGCAAAACCTCGCTGCCTGTCTCTTATCGTCTTGCCGTGACCTCGCGTGTGTTGGCTGCCGTGGTGGGCGGTTACCTGATGGCGTCCCTGGCCAGTATCTGCCTGGCGCTGTGGCTGCCCACCTCCCGCGCCGATGCGGTGATCACCGGGATGATGAGTTCCTTCGTGTTCTACCTGCTGGCAGTCATCTGGTGTTTCGCCTGCCGCAGCGCCGCACGTGCCTGGTTCGGCGTGATGCTGCCAAGTGCCGCGTTTGCCACCTTGGCGGGCGTGGGCTTGTGGATGACACGGGTATGAAAGAGGGTTTCCGTCAGGCGATGGCCTGGTTGCACACCTGGGCCGGGCTGATCTTTGGCTGGCTGCTGTTTGCGATTTTCCTGACAGGCACCTTGTCGTATTTCAAGGATGAGATCAGCCATTGGATGCAGCCTGAAGTGCAGGCCCGTCCCCTGGACGATGCACGCAGCCTCACCGTCGCCCAAACCTATCTGCAGCAGGTCGCACCCACCGCCGCTCGCTGGTTCATTACCTTGCCGGATAGCCGCGATCCCGGCCTGTCGGTGATGTGGCAGGACAAAGTCGACCCCGGCAAGCGTGGCAACTTCATCCAGAAAACCCTCGACCCCGTCACCGGCCAGGCCGTGCAGGCCCGTGAAAGCATGGGCGGCGAGTTCTTCTATCGTTTCCATTTCCAGCTGCAAATGCCTTACCCGTGGGGCCGCTGGCTGTCGACCATCGCCGCGATGGTGATGTTCATCGCGCTGATCACCGGCATCATCACCCACAAGAAAATCTTCAAGGACTTCTTCACCTTCCGCCCCCGCAAAGGCCAGCGTTCCTGGCTCGACGGGCACAACGCGGTGGGTGTGCTGGTGCTGCCCTTCCATCTGATGATCACCTACAGCAGCCTGGTGATCTTCATGAGCATGGTGATGCCGGCGCCGATCCTGGCTTCCTACGGCAACGACACCCGCGCCTTTTTCAGCGAGGTGTTCCCGAATACCAACAACGCCCCTGCATTGGGCCAGCCAGCCACATTGCTGCCGCTGGTGCCGATGTACGAGCAGGCGCGGGCGCAGTGGGCGGGTGGGCATGTGGGGCGTGTGGCGGTGAATAACCCCAGCGATGTGAACGCCTCGGTCAATGTGTTCCGCGCAGGTTCCGACAGCGTGGTGCACGATTTCGGCAGTACTGTGTCCTTCAATGGCAGCACCGGCGAACTGTTGCGAGTGAGTGGCGGGCAGTCGCTGCCGGCTGCCATCGGCGGCAGTTTCTATGGCCTGCACATGGGCCATTTCGCCGGCCCGGTGCTGCGCTGGTTGTACTTTATCTGCGGCCTCGCGGGCACGGCGATGATCGGCACCGGGCTGGTCATCTGGCTTGGCAAGCGTCAGCTCAAGCACGCCAAGACCGGCGTGATGCCCTTCGAATTGCGATTGGTGGAAGTGCTCAACATTGCCAGCATGTCCGGGCTGATGATCGCTATCGCGGCGTTCTTCTGGGCCAACCGCCTGCTGCCGGTGAGCTTCGCCGAGCGTTCCGACTGGGAAGTGCAGACCTTCTTTATTGCCTGGGGCCTGAGCCTGCTTCACGCCATCCTGCGGCGTGGCCGCCAGGGCTGGGTCGAGCAGTTGAGCGTCGGCGCATTGCTGTTTATTGCCATTCCATTGCTCAACGCGTTGACCACCTCGCATCACCTGGGCGTTTCATTGGCCACCGGCGACTGGGCCATGGCCGGCTTCGACCTGACGTGCCTGGCCAGCGGCGTGTTCCTCGGCTGGGCAGCCTGGAAGATGCAGCACCGCACCGTGCCTGCGCCCAAGGCCGAACGTGCACGCGGGTTGACGCTCAAGCAGGAGGCGAACTGAATGCTACTGGCGCTGCTGATGTGCTACGTCGGGTTCACCGCATTGTGCTTATCCACCGACCGTCATCACGGTGAGTTGCTGCACAGCAAACTCTCGTCCCGTCGGCGTACGGGGTTGCGTGTGGTCGGGTGGTTGCTGCTGACCGTGTCGATCTGGCCCGCCGTGGCCATCGCCGGTTGGGGCCAGGGCCTGGTGGAGTGGTGCGCCGTGTTGATGCTCAGCGCATTGCTGCTGGTGTTGCTGTTGCCATATAGGCCAAGGCTGGCCTTGATCCTGGCGGGTGTCGGCCTGCTCGCCAGCCCCGTTGCAGCCTTCGCCACCCTCTGAGCCCGCCCATGATGATCAGCACCCCACCCGAACCCCAGGACAGCCAGCACGCTGACGCGGCCGGTGGGCGTGCGCATTTCCTGCAGGTGTTCCTGTCCCAGCGTTCGCAGATGGAGGCCCTGGTGAGTCGCCGCGTGGGGTGCCGCGCGACGGCGGCGGACCTGGTGCAGGACCTGTTCCTGCGCTTCTGGCGCCGGCCGCTGGTGCAGGTCGAAGAACTCAGTACCTACCTGTTGCGCTGCGCCGGCAATATCGCCATCGATCACTTGCGCAGCGAAGGCGCGCGAGTGCGCAGCAACGAAGGCTGGCTGCCCGAACAGCAGGACAACCAAGGCTCCGAGCCCCAGGCGGCGCTGGAAGCTGGCAATGATCTGCGCCATGTCGAAGCGGCCCTGCGCAGCTTGCCCGAGCGCACTCGGCAGATTTTCCTGCTCAACCGCATCCACGGCCGCAAGTACGCAGAAATCGCCAAGGCCATGGGCCTGTCCCAAAGTGCCGTGGAAAAACATATGATGCGTGCCCTCGAAGCCTGTAAAGCCAGCCTTCGCGACCCCTCATCCCCACGCACGCCAGGGAAAGCACCGTGAACGTCACCCCCACGCCCGCCCAGGAACACGCCGCACTGGCCTGGCTGAGCCTGTTGCATGACCAGCCGAGCAGCGGTGACCAGGCCACGTTCAGCCGCTGGCTGCGGGCCGATCCTGCGCATGTCGAGGCGTATGCCCAGGCCCAGGTGCTGTGGGAGTTGAGCGAAGTTCCGGCGCGCAGGCTGGCGGATGAAGAGGCAATGGCCTTGCAGGGCTACCTCAATGCGATGAACACCCCGAAGCGTTCGCGGGTGGTGCGTTGGTCCGGGGCGTTGGCCATGGCTGCGTGCCTGTTGGTGATGGTGTCCATGGGGGCTGGTTGGCAGCCGTCGCGGTGGGTCGATGACTTTGGTGCGGACTACGTGACGGCGCCCGGGGAAATCAAAACCGTCACGCTGGCTGACAAATCCCAGGTCACCCTGGACGCTGACAGCGCCATCGCTGTGGATTTCAACCATGGTGAGCGGCATATCCAGTTGCGTCGCGGCGCCGGTTTTTTCAGCGTGACCCATACCGGTGAGTCGTTCGTGGTGGAGGCGGGCAGCGGTGAAGCGCGGGTGCTGGGTACTCAGTTCGAAGTGCGCCTGCAACCGGCAGGCGCCCAGGTAACGGTGTTGTCCGGGCGGGTTGGCGTGACGCCGTCAAAGCAGGGGCAACAGCAGATTCTTACCGCCGGCCAGCAAGTGGCCTACGCCGATGGCAGTGCCGAACCGATGCATGGGGTCGACAGCGAATCACGCCTGGCCTGGCGCGACGGCTGGCTCAACTACTACAAGGCGCCGCTGGCGGACGTGGTGAAGGACCTGGGCCGTTACTACCCCGGTCGCATCCTGTTGCTCAACGACGAGATGGGCGCCAAACGCGTCAGCGGCAGCTTCCCGAGCAAGGACCCACTGGCGGTGCTGAATGCGTTGCAGGCGGTGCTGGGGTTTGAACAGCACCACGTGCTGGGGCGCATGATCGTGGTGCGCTGATTACTTCAGCGCTGCCATGATCTTCTCCGGGCTGTACTCGCGAATCAGTGTGCCGTTCACGTCCACGAACGGAATCCCACCGCCGCCCAACGCCTCATACGCCTTGCGCGCCTGGGCGTCCTTCTCGATATCGAACGCCTGGTAAGGGATGCCTTTCTGGTCCAGGAAACGGCGGATCTGCTTGCAGTACCCGCACCACTCGGTGGCGTAGAGCGCCACGCGCGCCTTCGCCCGCGTCTGCTCTGGCACCACCTGCGATGGGTTGAACACCCGCTCGATCTTGCCCCAGTTCTGGATCACCACCACCACCAGCAATACCAGCAGGACTTTCTTGAAGACCCCGCCGAGCATCAGTTACGGCGCTTGAGCTGGTCGGTCAGTTGGGTCGGCAGGCCCTTGATGATCAAGGTGCCGGCGGCTTCGTCGTACTCGATCTTGTCGCCCAGCAGGTGTGCTTCAAAGCTGATGGACAGGCCCTCGGCGCGGCCGGTGAAGCGGCGGAACTGGTTGAGGGTGCGTTTATCCGCCGGAATCTCCGGTGACAGGCCGTAGTCCTTGTTGCGGATATGGTCGTAGAACGCCTTTGGCCGATCTTCATCGATCAGCCCCGAGAGTTCTTCCAGGCCCATGGGTTCGCCGAGCTTGGCCTGGCTGCTGGCGTAGTCCACCAGGGTCTTGGTTTTTTCGCGGGCGGATTCGTCCGGCAGGTCTTCGCTCTCCACGAAGTCACTGAACGCCTTGAGCAAGGTGCGGGTTTCGCCCGGGCCGTCGACGCCTTCCTGGCAGCCGATGAAGTCGCGGAAGTATTCCGACACCTTCTTGCCGTTCTTGCCCTTGATAAACGAAATGTACTGCTTGGACTGCTTGTTGTTCTGCCACTCGGACACGTTGATCCGCGCCGCCAGGTGCAGTTGGCCCAGGTCCAGGTGACGGGACGGGGTCACGTCCAGCTCGTCGGTCACCGCCACGCCTTCGCTGTGGTGCAGCAGGGCGATGGCCAGGTAGTCGGTCATGCCCTGTTGGTAGTGGGCGAACAGCACATGCCCGCCGGTGGAAAGGTTGGACTCTTCCATCAGCTTCTGCAGGTGCTCGACCGCCGTGCGGCTGAAGGTGGTGAAATCCTGCCCGCCGTCGAAATACTCCTTCAACCAGCCGCTGAACGGGTGCGCGCCCGACTCGGCATGGAAGAAACCCCAGGCCTTGCCTTGTTTGGCGTTGTAGCTCTCGTTGAGGTCGGCAAGCATGTTCTCGATGGCGGCCGACTCGGCAAGCTCGGAGTCGCGGGCATGGAGAACTGCGGGTGTGCCGTCGGGTTTTTTGTCGATCAGGTGGACGATGCAATGACGGATCGGCATAGGCTTCTCGGCTGGTTGAGAGGGGAGCGGTGGGCCTCCCCGAAAAGTCGCCAAGTGTACCGCACCATTGGCCAAGACGTGCTTCGAAGGGTGTTTTGGGCAGCTTCCGACGGGGCATATGCCTTTTTTTCACGGTTTAGAGCGATAAAGCTGACCAAATGGGTAGGTAGAGGCGGATATTTCCCCGTCTCTGTGCTAGTTTTGCCCCGTCTTACGCCAAGTCTCGGCGATAAGCGTGCATTCAGCATCTGTCAGGTCGAACCAATCCCCGTTTCAAGCATCTATAACCCCGATCTCCGTGGTTATAAGCCTGGGGTGCCAGACCATGACGGTCGGGCTCGACGGCTGACACTGCACTCTGCAATCCATATGAATTTGATAGGGAAGGAACACCACAATGGCTATTACTAAAGACCAACTGATCGCTGACCTGGCTGAAGCAGTAGACGCACCGAAAACTACCGTGCGCGCTCTGCTGGACCAACTGAGCCAAGTTGTTGCTGACCAGCTGGAAAACGGCGGCGAAATCACTCTGCCAGGCGTTGGCAAACTGAAAGTGACCGAGCGTCCTGCCCGTACTGGCCGTAACCCTTCGACTGGCGCTGCCATCGAAATCGCTGCCAAGAAAGTTATCAAGCTGGTTGTGGCCAAAGGCCTGACCGACGCTGTTAACAAGTAAGACGCAGCAAAAAAAACCGTGCTTCGGAGCGATCCGGGCACGGTTTTTTGTTGCCTGCGATTTGTGTCTAGCGCACCCAGCGCTGGCGCCAGATCTGTTGCTCGTTCTTGGTCTGGAAGGTCCAGGCTACAAAGCGGCTCTGCTTCTGCCCCTGGGACATTTCCACCACCTGGCTTTCCAGCACGCCGGCTTTTTTCAGGGCTGTCTCGATCGCGGGCAAGTTCGACGCTTTTGACACCAGGCAACTGAACCACAACACCTTGTGGGCAAAATGCGCACTTTCAGCGATCAGTTGCGTCACAAAGCGCGCTTCGCCACCTTCACACCACAGTTCAGCCGATTGGCCACCAAAGTTCAGCACCGGCAACTTGCGCTTGGGATCGGCCTTGCCCAGGGCGCGCCATTTGCGTTCGCTGCCCTTGGTCGCTTCGTCCATGGACGCATGGAACGGCGGGTTGCACATCGTCAGGTCGAAGCGCTCACCCGGCTCCAGCAAGCCTAGCAGGATCTGCTTGGGGTTGGTTTGCTGGCGCAACTGGATGACCTTGCTCAGGTCGTTGGACTGCACGATGGCCTTGGCTGCGGCCACTGCGATAGGGTCGACCTCGGAGCCGAGGAAGTTCCAGCGGTATTCCATGTAGCCAATCAGCGGGTAGACGCAGTTGGCGCCCATGCCGATGTCCAGCACCTTGACGATCGAACCGCGCGGGATCTTGCCTTCATTGGTGCTGGCCAGCAGGTCGGCGAGGAAATGTACGTAATCCGCACGCCCCGGCACTGGTGGGCACAGGTAGTCGGCCGGAATGTCCCAGTGCTGGATGCCGTAGAAGGCTTTGAGCAGCGCACGGTTGAACACGCGCACCGCATCCGGGCTGGCGAAGTCGATACTTTCCTTGCCGTACGGGTTGATGATCACGAATTGCGCCAGTTCCGGCGTGGTCTTGATCAGCGCCGGGAAGTCGTAGCGGCCTGTGTGGCGGTTGCGCGGATGCAGGGTGGCCTCTTTGCGCGGCACAACGGGCTTGGCCGTGGCTGCGGTTTTAGGCTTCTTGCGCGGAGGTTTTGGCGTGCTGGGGGCGGTCATGATGATTCTGGTGTTGGCTCAAAGTGGTGGGCATTGTCACACATCCTGAGCCTGTCCCGGTCAAATGTGGGAGGGTGCTTGCCCCCGATGGGGGTGTGACAGTCAAAAGGAATGAGACTGATACACCGCCATCGGGGGCAAGCCCCCTCCCACATTGGCCGCGTGTATAGGCGTTTCAGACAAAAAAAAGAGACCCGAAGGTCTCTTTTTCTACACGACTCACACCTTACAGGCTGGAAATCCGCGCATGTTGCTCCGCCAGCTTGCCCAGGGCCTGTTCGGCCTCGGCCAGCTTGGCGCGTTCCTTCTCGATCACTTCAGCCGGCGCTTTGTCGACGAACGCCGCGTTGGACAGCTTGCCGCCCACCCGCTGCACTTCGCCTTGCAGGCGTGCGATTTCCTTGTCGAGACGGGCCAGTTCGGCACCCTTGTCGATCAGGCCGGCCATCGGCACCAGCACTTCCATCTCGCCAACCAGTGCGGTCGCGGACAGCGGTGCTTCTTCGCCGGTTGCCAATACGGTGATCGACTCCAGCTTCGCCAGCTTCTTGAGCAGCGCATCGTTCTCGGCGAGACGACGCAGATCCTCGGCGCTGGCGTTCTTCACAAACACCGCCAATGGCTTGCCCGGCCCGATGTTCATCTCGGCACGGATGTTACGCGTACCCATCATCAGGGTCTTGAGCCATTCGATATCGCTTTCGGCCGCTTCATCGATGCGCGCTTCGTTGGCCACCGGCCAAGGTTGCAGCATGATGGTCTTGCCTTCGATACCGGCCAGTGGCGCCAGGCGCTGCCAGATTTCTTCGGTGATGAACGGCATGAACGGGTGGGCCAGGCGCAACGCCACTTCGAGTACGCGCACCAGGGTGCGACGGGTGCCGCGCTGACGTTCGATCGGTGCGTTCTCGTCCCACAGGACCGGCTTGGAGAGTTCCAGGTACCAGTCGCAATACTGGTTCCAGATGAACTCGTACAGGGCCTGTGCGGCCAGGTCGAAACGGAACTGGTCGAGCTGGCGGGTCACTTCGGCTTCGGTGCGTTGCAGTTGCGAGATGATCCAGCGGTCGGCCAGGCTCAGTTCGACGGCTTCGCCGTTCTGACCACAGTCTTCGCCTTTATCCAGCACGTAGCGCGCCGCGTTCCAGATCTTGTTGCAGAAGTTGCGATAGCCTTCGACGCGGCCCATGTCGAACTTGATGTCGCGACCGGTAGACGCCAGCGAGCAGAAGGTGAAACGCAGGGCGTCGGTGCCGTAGCTGGCGATGCCATCGGCGAACTCGTCGCGGGTCTGCTTCTCGATCTTCTTCGCCAGTTTCGGCTGCATCAGGCCCGAGATGCGTTTCTGCACCAGGGTTTCCAGGTCGATGCCATCGATGATGTCCAGTGGGTCCAGGACGTTACCCTTGGACTTGGACATCTTCTGGCCCTGGCCGTCACGCACCAGGCCGTGCACGTACACGGTCTTGAACGGTACCTGCGGGGTGCCGTCCTCGTTCTTCACCAGGTGCATGGTCAGCATGATCATCCGGGCAACCCAGAAGAAAATGATGTCGAAGCCGGTGACCAGTACGTCGGTGGAGTGGAATTTCTTCAGGAATTCGGTCTGTTGCGGCCAACCCAGGGTGGAGAAGGTCCACAGGCCCGAGCTGAACCAAGTGTCCAGTACGTCGTTGTCCTGTTGCAGCGCAACGTCGGGGCCCAGGTTGTGCTTGGCGCGCACTTCGGCCTCGTCACGGCCTACATAGACCTTGCCCGACTCGTCATACCAGGCCGGGATGCGGTGGCCCCACCAGAGTTGACGGCTGATGCACCAGTCCTGGATATCGCGCATCCACGAGAAGTACATGTTTTCGTACTGCTTGGGCACGAACTGGATGCGGCCGTCTTCCACAGCGGCAATCGCCGGTTCTGCCAGCGGCTTGGTGGACACGTACCACTGGTCGGTCAGCCACGGCTCGATCACAGTGCCGGAGCGATCGCCCTTCGGCACTTTCAGGCCGTGGTCGTCAACGCTCACCAACAGGCCGGCGGCGTCGAAGGCAGCAACGATCTGCTTGCGCGCTTCAAAACGGTCGAGGCCGGCGTATTCAGCCGGGATCTTGCCGTCGATGCTCTCGTTCAGTGTGCCGTCCAGGTTGAACACTTGGCAGGCCGGCAGAACGGCGGCGTTCTTGTCGAAGATATTCAGCAGCGGCAGGTTATGGCGCTTGCCGACTTCGTAGTCGTTGAAATCGTGGGCCGGGGTGATTTTCACGCAACCGGTGCCGAATTCAGGGTCGCAGTAGTCGTCCGCGATGATCGGGATACGGCGGCCAACCAGCGGCAGTTCGACAAACTTGCCGATCAGCGCCAGGTAGCGTTCATCGTTCGGGTTAACCGCCACGGCGGCGTCGCCGAGCATGGTTTCCGGACGCGTGGTGGCGACGATCAGGTAGTCGTTGCCTTCAGCGGTCTTGGCGCCGTCGGCCAGCGGGTACTTGAGGTTCCACAGGAAGCCTTTCTCGTCGTGGTTTTCCACTTCAAGGTCGGAAATCGCCGTGTGCAACTTGGTGTCCCAGTTGACCAGGCGCTTGCCGCGGTAGATCAAGCCGTCTTCATGCAGGCGCACGAAGGCTTCTTTCACAGATTCCGACAGGCCGTCGTCCATGGTGAAGCGCTCGCGGCTCCAGTCTACGGACGAGCCGAGACGACGGATCTGACGGCTGATATTGCCGCCGGACTGATCCTTCCATTCCCAGATCTTTTCCAGGAATTTCTCGCGGCCCAGGTCGTGACGGTTCTGGCCGCTGGCTTCGAGTTGACGTTCCACCAGCATCTGGGTGGCGATACCGGCGTGGTCGGTGCCTGGCTGCCACAGGGTGTTGCGGCCCTGCATGCGGCGGAAACGGATCAGTGCATCCATGATCGCATTGTTGAAGCCATGGCCCATGTGCAGGCTGCCAGTGACGTTCGGTGGCGGAATCATGATGGTGTAGGAATCGCCCGCGCCTTGCGGGGCGAAATAATTCTCGGATTCCCAGGTGTTGTACCAGGAAGTTTCGATGGCGTGCGGCTGGTAGGTCTTATCCATGCGCGGCGGGACCCTAGTTGGCATTTATTCAGGAAAGCCGGCAAGTATAACGGGGCTGGGAGCTGAGGGCGAGTTGAAGACTTGTGCAAATCAAAGGTGGGAGGCTTGTCCCCTCCCACAGGAAGTTTATGCAAGGCTCAGGACTGGTATTGGCTGAGCAGCCGCTCCATCCGCGCATCCAGCCGGCGCTTGATCTCGGTTTCGATATGCGGGGCGAAGTCGTCGATCACGTCCTGCATGATCAGTTGTGCGGCGGCGCGCAGTTCGTTGTCCAGGTGCAGTAGCAGGGCGTCGGGCCCTTTTTCAGCGGGGGCAGGTTCGACGGCGGGAGCTTCGACAACCGGCTCCGGCGCGACAGGTTTGCCGCCGACCATGTCGAACAGCAGCGGAATCTGTACCTCGCCATCGACCGTCTCGGTCAACAGCGGCGGTTGCAAGTCATCATCACCCAGTAACTGACGGATCGACTCCAGGTCGTCCAGCAGGTGGTCGTCTTTTTTCTGCGGGTTTGGCGTGTCCATCATTTACTCAAAGTCGTTGTAGCCGGTGATCCTGGAGAGGATAGCCCTGTTCGCGGTAGAAACGGAAACTCTCCCGCGCGGCCTGACGAATAGCCGGATCTTCCACCACCACCTCTGCCACACGGGCAAAAGCCTTGGCGAATGGCGGTACTTTCAGGTCCAGGTTGACCAGCAGGTCATGGTGATCGCCGCAACTGTCACCCAAACCCAGCACCACCAGGCCTTCAGGTTCAGACTCGGCGGGGCCGTGGGGTACGAAGCTTTCGCCCTTGAAGCGCCACAGGCGGGCATCCAGCTCATCGCGTTGGGCGGCATCGCTGCAATGCAGGTAGATGCGGTGGCCCATGCGCCAGGCTTTTTCGGTGAGTTTGCAGGCAAAGTCCAGGCGCGCGAGCGGATCGGCGCTGGGCAATATATAGAAGTCGACTTGGGTCATTGCGGTTCCTGAGACCGAGGCGACGTAAGAGTCGCCCCGGAATCTTCAGTTTCAGGCCTTGGCGCGATCCAGCAGGTACTGGGTCAACAATGGCACCGGACGGCCAGTGGCGCCCTTGTCCTTGCCGCCGCTGGTCCAGGCCGTGCCGGCGATGTCCAGGTGCGCCCAGTTGAAGTTCTTGGCAAAGCGCGACAGGAAGCAGGCCGCAGTGATGGTGCCGGCTTTTGGACCACCGATGTTGGCGATGTCGGCGAACGGGCTGTCCAGCTGTTCCTGGTACTCATCGAACAGCGGCAGTTGCCAGGCGCGGTCGTCGGCGGCTTTACCGGCGCTGAGCAGTTGCTCGATCAGCTCGTCGCTGTTACCCAGCAGGCCGGAAGTGTGGGAGCCCAGGGCGACGATGCATGCGCCGGTCAGGGTGGCGATGTCGATCACGGCCTGTGGCTTGAAGCGCTCGGCGTAGGTCAGGGCATCGCACAGCACCAGGCGGCCTTCGGCGTCGGTGTTGAGGATTTCGACGGTCTGGCCGCTGAGGGTGGTGACGATGTCACCCGGACGGGTCGCGCCGCCGCTCGGCATGTTCTCGGCACAGGCCAGGATGCACACCAGGTTGATCGGCAGCTTGAGTTCCAGCACGGCACGCAGGGTGCCGAACACGCTGGCGGCGCCGCCCATGTCGTACTTCATCTCGTCCATGCCCAGGCCCGGCTTGAGGCTGATGCCGCCGGTGTCGAAGGTGATGCCTTTACCCACCAGGGCGTAAGGCTTCTCGGACTTCTTGCCGCCGTTGTATTGCATCACGATCAGGCGTGGCGGCTGGTCGCTGCCTTGGCCCACGGCATAGAACGAGCCCATGCCCAGTTCCTTGATCTTCTTCTCGTCCAGCACTTCGACTTTCAGGCCCTTGAACTCCTTGCCCAGCGCCTTGGCCTGTTCGCCGAGGAACGTCGGGTGGCAGATGTTCGGCGGCAGGTTGCCCAGGTCACGGGTGAACGACATGCCGTTGGCGATTGCAGTCGCGTGGGTCACGGCGCGCTCGACTTCAGCCTGGGCGGCCTTGATGGTCAGCAGGGTGATTTTCTTCAGGGCACGCGGTTCGGCCTTGGTGCTCTTGAACTGGTCGAAGATATAGCCGCCGTCCACCAGGCTTTCGGCCAGCAGGCGGGTCTTGCCGTAGCTGTCACGGCCTTTGACCACGATTTCATCGAGGGCCAGTGCGGCATCAGTGCCACCCAGGCCCTTGAGGGTGTTGAGGATGCCGCTGATGATCTTGCGGAACGGGCGGTCGCCCAGCTCGGCATCCTTGCCCACGCCTACCAGCAATACGCGGTCGGCCTTGAGGTTGGGCAGGCTTTGCAGCAGCAGGCTCTGGCCGACTTTGCCGGCCAGGTCGCCGCGCTTGAGCACTGCGCTGATAGCGCCGCCGCTGAGTTCGTCGAGTTGCTTGGCGGCCACGCCGAGCTTGCGGCCTTCGCCGATGGCGACCACGAGGGTGGCGGTTTTCAACGTTTCGGGGCTAACGCTTTTTACAACCAGTTCCATTTTCGGGTCCCTTATAAAGGTCGGTTAGCCAGGAGTCTGTACTCCGGCTTTAATACCAGGCAGCTGTGTAAACCGCCGGCGACAAAGGCCGCAGTTTGAACCTCGCCGACGGAGCCTGACAACCCTTGGTGCACGCTTTGTGCGTGTGCACGAGCAAGCTCCGTGACAGGCGCGGTCAATCACAGGATAATGCGCCATCTTTTTAGCCGGCCCTGTATAAACGGGCTGTCTCGGTATGCTTGCTTGTTTGGCCGCCTTAGCCTGACAACCCTGGAGTGTCTGGTTTGATTGTCTTCCGTTATCTGTCCCGCGAAGTCCTGTTGACCCTGAGTGCCGTGAGTGCGGTGCTGCTGGTCATCATCATGAGTGGTCGTTTCGTCAAATACCTGGCCCAGGCTGCCTCCGGCGCCCTGGACCCGGGCTCGCTGTTCCTGATCATGGGCTTCCGCCTGCCGGGCTTCTTGCAGTTGATCTTGCCGTTGGGCCTGTTCCTCGGGATCCTGCTGGCCTATGGCCGCTTGTACCTCGAAAGCGAAATGACCGTGCTCTCGGCCACCGGCATGAGCCAGCAGCGCTTGCTGGGCATGACCATGATCCCGGCCGCCGGCATCGCGCTGATCGTGGCCTGGCTGAGCCTGGGCCTGGCGCCCCAGGGCGCCTTGCAGTTCCAGTTGGTGCTGAACAAGCAGGATGCGATGACCGAGTTCGACACCCTCGAGCCCGGTCGCTTCCAGGCGCTCAATGACGGTTCCCGGGTGACCTACACCGAAACCCTGACCGACGACCGCGCCAATCTGGGCGGTGTGTTCATCTCCGAGAAACGCCTGGGCCAGGACAAGAAAGACCGAGGCATTTCCGTGCTGGTGGCCGATTCGGGGCGCCAGGAAGTGCGTCCTGATGGCAGTCGCTACCTGATCCTGGAGAATGGCTACCGCTATGACGGCAGTCCGGGCATGGCCGATTACCGCGCAATCAAGTACGACACCTATGGCGTGATGCTGGCTCGCCCGGACATCAGCGACGAAGTCACTGACCGTGATGCCATCCCGACGACTGACCTGTGGGGCAGCAAGGAACTGCGCTCCGTTGCCGAGCTGCAATGGCGACTCTCCCTGCCGCTGCTGGTGTTCATCGTGACCTTGATGGCCGTGCCGCTGTCGCGCGTCAACCCGCGTCAGGGCCGATTCCTCAAGCTGTTGCCGGCGATCCTGCTGTACATGGCTTACCTGACCATCCTGATTTCCGCCCGCGGCTCCCTGGAGAAGGGCAAGCTGTCGCCGACCCTGGGCCTGTGGTGGGTGCACGGGATCTTCCTGGTGATCGGCCTGGGGCTGCTCTACTGGGAACCGATCCGTTTGAAAATGATGAGCCGTCGCGGCCAGAAGGAGTTGGCTCGTGGCTAAGCTCGATCGCTACATTGGTAGCAGCGTACTGATCGCCATCCTGGCGGTATTGGGCATCATCCTCGGGCTGGCGTCGTTGTTCGCCTTCATCGATGAAGTGGGCAACGTCAGCGACACCTACACAGTATGGGACGTGCTGAGCTATGTGGCCCTCACCGCGCCGCGTCGCCTCTACGACATGATGCCGATGGCCGCGCTGATCGGCTGCCTGATCGGACTGGGAAGCCTGGCCAGCAACAGCGAACTGACCATCATGCGCGCTGCCGGCGTGTCCATCGGTCGTACCGTCTGGGCGGTGATGAAGCCCATGCTGCTGCTGATGGCCTGCAGCGTGCTGATCGGCGAATATGTCGCGCCACCGGCCGAAACCACTGCCCAGGCCAATCGCGCCCTGGCCCAGGGGTCGGGCGACGCGCAAAGCTCCAAGCATGGCCTGTGGCACCGCCAGGGCGATGAGTTCATCCATATCAACGCGGTGCAGCCCGGTGGCCTGTTGATTGGCGTGACCCGCTACACGTTCGACAAAGAACGTCACCTGCTGGAATCCAGCTTCGCCAAACGTGCGCAGTACAGTAGCGAAAAATGGCAACTCAGCGACGTCACCACGACCTACTTCCGTAATGTCGGCCAAGGCACCAAGGCCAGCACTGAAGTGATCAACTTGCCGAGCGAGGAGTGGGACATCGCCCTCAAGCCGGAACTGCTCAATACCGTGGTGATGATCCCGGAAAGCCTGCCGATCTCCGGGTTGTGGGGCTATATCCACTATCTGAAGGACCAGGGCCTGAACAACGGCCGCTACTGGCTGGCGTTCTGGGTCAAGGTGTTGCAACCGGTGGTGACCGCCGCGTTGGTGCTGATGGCGATTTCCTTCATCTTTGGCCCGCTGCGTTCGGTGACCCTGGGCCAGCGCGTATTCACGGGGGTGCTGGTGGGTTTCACCTTCCGCATCGCCCAGGACCTGCTGGGTCCGTCGAGCCTGGTGTTCGGCTTCTCGCCGCTGTTTGCGGTGCTGGTGCCCACGGCCATCTGCGCCCTGGCGGGCTTCTGGTTACTGCGTCGGGCCGGTTGATACCGCGCTTATGATCAAAAAATGCCCTGGTCGAGAGATCGGGGCATTTTTGTTCTGGTCAGCAAAGATGACGTCTGGCCTGAGCATCAGGTACAATTCCCGGCTATTTTTCAGCGGGCAATCTGCCTGCAGCCTTTTTGAGTGTTGATCCGTGAGTGATTTGAGTCATATCCGCAATTTCTCCATCATCGCCCACATTGACCATGGCAAGTCGACGCTGGCCGACCGGTTCATCCAAATGTGCGGTGGCCTTGCCGAGCGTGAAATGGAAGCCCAGGTCCTGGACTCCATGGACCTCGAACGCGAGCGCGGCATCACCATCAAGGCCCACAGCGTTACCCTGTATTACAAGGCCAAAGACGGTATCACCTACCAACTGAACTTCATTGACACCCCGGGCCACGTCGACTTCACCTACGAAGTCAGCCGTTCCCTGGCGGCCTGTGAAGGTGCCTTGCTGGTGGTGGACGCAGGCCAGGGCGTGGAAGCGCAGTCGGTTGCCAACTGCTACACCGCGATCGAGCAGGGCCTGGAAGTCATGCCCGTGCTGAACAAGATCGACCTGCCCCAGGCCGAGCCAGAGCGCGTCAAGGAAGAGATCGAGAAGATCATCGGCATCGACGCCACCGACGCCGTCACCTGCAGCGCCAAGACCGGCCTGGGTGTCGACGAAGTGCTCGAACGCCTGGTGCACACCATCCCCGCGCCGACCGGCAACTACGAAGATCCGCTGCAAGCGTTGATCATCGACTCCTGGTTCGACAACTACCTGGGCGTTGTCTCCCTGGTGCGCGTGCGTCATGGCCGTGTGAAGAAAGGCGACAAGATCCTGGTCAAATCCACCGGCAAGATCCACCTGGTGGACAGCGTCGGTGTATTCAACCCCAAGCACACCGCGACCGTTGATCTGAAAGCCGGTGAAGTAGGCTTCATCATCGCCGGTATCAAGGACATTCACGGTGCACCGGTGGGGGACACCCTGACCCTGAGCTCCACGCCGGATGTAGACGTGCTGCCGGGCTTCAAGCGCATCCAGCCGCAGGTCTACGCCGGTCTGTTCCCGGTCAGCTCCGACGACTTCGAAGACTTCCGCGAAGCCCTGCAGAAGCTGACCCTCAACGACTCGTCGCTGCAGTACACCCCGGAAAGCTCCGACGCCCTGGGTTTCGGCTTCCGTTGCGGGTTCCTGGGCATGCTGCACATGGAAATCATCCAGGAGCGCCTCGAGCGCGAATACGACCTGGACCTGATCACCACCGCGCCCACCGTTATTTTCGAGTTGTTGCTGAAAACCGGTGAAACGATTTACGTCGACAACCCGTCCAAGCTCCCGGATCTGTCGGCCATCGAAGACATGCGCGAGCCTATCGTGCGGGCCAATATCCTGGTTCCGCAGGAGCACTTGGGCAACGTCATCACTTTGTGTATCGAAAAACGTGGCGTACAGCGCGACATGCTGTTCCTCGGTACCCAGGTCCAGGTGACCTACGATATGCCGATGAACGAGGTGGTGCTGGACTTCTTCGACCGTCTCAAATCCACCAGCCGCGGCTATGCTTCGCTGGATTACCATTTCGACCGTTACCAATCGGCTAATCTGGTGAAACTGGATGTGTTGATCAACGGCGACAAGGTCGATGCCCTGGCACTGATCGTGCACAAGGACAACGCGCACTACAAAGGTCGCCAGTTGACCGAGAAGATGAAAGAACTGATTCCGCGCCAGATGTTCGACGTCGCGATCCAGGCCGCCATTGGCGGGCAGATCATTGCACGAACCTCCGTCAAGGCACTCAGAAAGAACGTACTGGCCAAATGCTACGGCGGTGACGTAAGCCGTAAGCGCAAGCTGCTTGAGAAGCAAAAGGCCGGTAAAAAACGCATGAAGCAAGTAGGTAACGTGGAAGTTCCACAAGAAGCCTTCCTTGCGGTGCTCAGGTTGGATAGTTAGGTCCTATGTCGCTAAATTTCCCGCTGTTGCTGGTCATCGCCGTTGCCGTTTGCGGTCTCCTGGCGTTGCTCGATCTGGTGTTCTTCGCCCCGCGTCGGCGGGCGGCTATCGCGGCCTATCAGGGCAGCGTCAGCCAGCCCGATGGCGTGGTGATCGAGAAGCTGAACAAAGAGCCTTTGCTGGTTGAATACGGCAAGTCGTTCTTCCCGGTGTTGTTCATCGTGCTGGTGCTGCGTTCGTTCCTGGTGGAGCCGTTTCAGATCCCGTCGGGGTCGATGAAACCTACCCTGGACGTGGGCGACTTCATCCTGGTGAACAAATTTTCCTACGGGATCCGCCTGCCGGTGATCGACAAGAAGGTCATCGAAGTCGGTGACCCGCAGCGCGGCGATGTGATGGTGTTCCGCTACCCGAGCGACCCGAACGTCAACTACATCAAGCGTGTGGTAGGCCTGCCGGGCGACGTGATTCGCTACACCAGTGACAAGCGCCTGTTCATCAACGGTGAGTCGGTGGCCGAGAAGCTGCTGGGTTCCGAGCCGAACAGCCTGGGCAGCGCCGAGCTGTACCAGGAAAAACTCGGTGCGGTAGAGCACGAGATCCGCAAGGAAATGAGCCGCTACCGTGCACAGCCTGACGGCCAGTGGACCGTGCCGGCCGGGCACTACTTCATGATGGGCGACAACCGCGACAACTCCAATGACAGCCGGTACTGGGATGACCCCAACATTCCCAAGGACCTGCTGGGCATGGTTCCCGACCAGAATATCGTCGGCAAGGCCTTTGCGGTCTGGATGAGCTGGCCGGAACCCAAACTCAGCCACCTGCCGAACTTCTCGCGGGTCGGGCTGATCAAGTAATACAGGCGGCGCTGTGAACACAGCGCCGAATGCTTTTCTGGGGTGGGGACAAATCGGTCCTGCCTCCTGCAGCACCAACCAGGATTTGAATTTGAACACTGCGTCAATCGTCGATGGCCGCCGGTGCCACCAACTAGATATGGATAAACCGTGACCGTTTCTCTAGCACGTCTCGAGCGCCAGCTCGGCTACACCTTCAAGGACCAGGAATTGATGGTCCTTGCCCTCACACACCGCAGCTTTGCCGGGCGCAACAACGAGCGCCTGGAATTCCTCGGTGATGCCATCCTCAACTTCGTCGCCGGTGAGGCGCTGTTCGAGCGCTTCCCCCAAGCCCGTGAAGGTCAGCTGTCGCGCCTGCGTGCGCGCCTGGTGAAGGGTGAGACCCTGGCCGTGCTGGCCCGTGGCTTTGGCCTGGGCGAGTACCTGCGCCTGGGTTCCGGCGAGTTGAAGAGCGGCGGTTTCCGTCGCGAGTCGATCCTGGCCGATGCCCTTGAAGCGCTGATCGGTGCGATCTACCTCGATGCCGGTATGGAAGCCGCCAAGGAACGCGTCACCGCCTGGCTGACCTCCGAGATCGAGAGCCTCACGCTGGTCGACACCAATAAAGACCCCAAGACCCGCCTGCAGGAATTTTTGCAGTCCCGCGGGTGCGAACTGCCACGCTACGAAGTGGTGGATATCCAGGGTGAGCCCCATTGCCGCGTGTTCTTCGTGGAATGTGAAATCACCTTACTGAACGAAAAAAGCCGAGGTCAGGGTGTGAGCCGCCGTATTGCCGAACAGGTAGCGGCCGCCGCAGCACTGATTGCCCTGGGCGTGGAGAATGGCCATGACTGATTCAACCGCAACACGCTGTGGCTATGTTGCCATCGTCGGCCGCCCGAACGTGGGCAAGTCCACGCTGCTCAACCACATCCTCGGCCAGAAGCTGGCGATCACCTCGCGCAAGCCGCAGACCACCCGCCACAACATGCTGGGCATCAAGACCGAAGGCAGCGTGCAAGCGGTGTACGTCGATACCCCGGGCATGCACAAGGGTGGCGAGAAGGCGCTTAACCGCTACATGAACAAGACCGCTTCGGCGGCGTTGAAAGACGTCGACGTGGTGATCTTCGTGGTCGACCGCACCAAGTGGACCGACGAAGACCAGATGGTCCTCGAACGTGTGCAGTACGTCACCGGTCCGTTGATCGTCGCGCTGAACAAGACCGACCGTATCGAAGACAAAGCCGAGCTGATGCCGCACCTGAGCTGGCTGCAGGAACAACTGCCGAACGCCCAGATCATCCCGATCTCGGCCCAGCACGGCCACAACCTCGATGCCCTGGAGCGCGTGATCGCCGAGCACCTGCCGGAGAACGAACACTTCTTCCCGGAAGACCAGATCACCGACCGCAGCAGCCGCTTCCTCGCCGCTGAACTGGTGCGCGAGAAAATCATGCGCCAGATGGGCGCGGAGCTGCCGTACCAGATCACCGTGGAAATCGAAGAGTTCAAGCAGCAGGGCAAGACCTTGCACATCCATGCGCTGATCCTCGTCGAGCGTGACGGCCAGAAGAAAATCATCATTGGCGACAAGGGCGAGCGCATCAAGCGCATCGGCACCGAGGCGCGCAAGGACATGGAATTGCTGTTCGATTCCAAGATCATGCTCAACCTGTGGGTGAAGGTGAAGGGCGGCTGGTCCGATGACGAGCGCGCACTGCGCTCCCTGGGCTATGGCGACCTGTAAGGTCCTGAATGCACCGCAGGGCTGAAAATGTGGGAGGGGGCTTGCCCCCGATGGCGGTGGGTCAGTTGACAAATAAGTGACTGACACACTGCCATCGGGGGCAAGCCCCCTCCCACATTAGGTTTGTGTCGTTTTCAAAAGTGCATTCCAGCAGTGAGCAGCCATGTCCCAATCCCCACCCCCCAGCCAACTCGCCTACGTCCTGCACAGCCGCGCCTACCGCGAGACAAGCGCCTTGGTGGACTTCCTCACGCCCCAGGGCCGCCTGCGCGCAGTCTTGCGCAGTGCGCGGGGCAAGGCGGGCACGCTGGCGCGGCCGTTCGTGGCCCTGGACGTGGAGTTTCGCGGCAAGGGCGAGCTGAAAAACGTCGGCCGCATGGAAAGCGTGGGCACCTCGGCCTGGCTCAACGGCGACGCGCTGTTCAGCGGCCTCTACCTCAATGAACTGCTGATCCGCCTGCTCCCCGCCGAAGACCCGCACCCGGCAGTCTTCGATCACTACGCCGCCACACTGTTGGCCCTGGCCGAAGGTCGTCCCTTGGAGCCGCTGCTGCGTGCGTTCGAATGGCGCCTGCTCGATGACCTGGGCTACGGCTTCGAACTGGCCAACGACCTGCACGGCGAGCCCATCGCCGCCGATGGCATGTATCGCCTGCAGGTGGACGCCGGCCTCGAGCGTGTGTATCTGCTGCAACCCGGCCTGTTCCAGGGCACCGAGCTGCTGGCCATGAGCGAAGCGGACTGGACGGCGCCCGGCGCCTTGTCCGCCGCCAAACGCCTGATGCGCCAGGCCCTGGCTGTGCATTTGGGCGGGCGCCCGCTGGTCAGTCGCGAGTTGTTTCGAAAGCCCTGACAACCCCGTGTATGCTGTGCGGCGTTTCTTTCCCTTTTCAGGAGCGCTTCCGTGACCACCAGCAATCGCATTCTTCTTGGCGTCAACATCGACCACGTCGCTACCCTGCGCCAGGCCCGGGGCACCCGTTACCCTGACCCGGTCAAGGCTGCGCTGGACGCCGAAGAAGCGGGCGCCGACGGCATCACCGTGCACCTGCGCGAAGACCGCCGCCACATCCAGGAGCGCGACGTGCTGCTGCTCAAGGATGTGCTGCAAACCCGCATGAACTTCGAAATGGGCGTCACCGAGGAAATGATGCAGTTCGCCGAGCGCATCCGCCCGGCGCACATCTGCCTGGTGCCCGAAACCCGTCAGGAACTGACCACCGAAGGTGGCCTCGACGTGGCCGGCCAGGAAGCGCGGATCAAGGCCGCCGTGGAGCGCCTGTCGAAGATCGGCAGTGAAGTCTCGTTGTTCATCGACGCCGACGAGCGCCAGATCGAAGCCTCGCGCCGTGTCGGTGCCCCGGCAATCGAACTGCACACCGGCCGTTACGCCGACGCCACCACCCCTACCGAAGTGGCTGACGAACTGCAACGCATCATCGACGGTGTGAGTTGCGGCCTCAAGGAAGGCCTGATCGTCAACGCCGGCCATGGCCTGCATTACCACAACGTCGAAGCCGTGGCCGCGATCAAGGGCATCAATGAGCTGAACATCGGCCATGCGCTGGTGGCCCATGCGCTGTTCGTCGGTTTCAAGGGCGCGGTGGCCGAGATGAAAGCCCTGATCCTGGCCGCCGCCAAGCACTAAAAAATACTGAAGATCCAATGTGGGAGGCGGCTTGCCCCTTCCCACATGCGAACCCTTACTGTTTAGCCGTTGCAGGTGTATCGTATCTGCCCTTTGCAGGCCTTGGGCCTGCGGCCGATACGTGAGGTTGTTGTGTCCCGATCCTTTTCCCGTCGACAAATCCTGGGTGGTCTTGCAGGCCTGGCCGTAGTGGGCGTCGGTGCCGGTGGCGCCTATCGCTACTGGCTGGGGAAAGTCGCCGAAGCCGAGGCTGGGCATGATTACGAACTGATCGCCGCGCCGTTGGACGTGGAGTTGGTGCCAGGGCACAAGACCCAAGCCTGGGCATTCGGCCCCTCAGCGCCGGGTACCGAGTTGCGGGTGCGCCAGGGCGAATGGCTGCGGGTGCGTTTCATCAACCACCTGCCGGTCGCCACCACCATTCACTGGCACGGCATTCGCCTGCCGCTGGAAATGGACGGCGTGCCCTACGTCTCACAATTGCCGGTACTGCCCGGCGAATACTTCGACTACAAATTCCGCGTACCCGACGCCGGCAGCTACTGGTACCACCCCCACGTGAACAGCAGCGAAGAACTCGGCCGTGGCCTGGTCGGCCCGTTGATCATCGAAGAGCGCGAACCCACAGGTTTCAAACACGAACGCACCCTCAGCCTGAAAAGCTGGCATGTGGATGAGGAGGGCGCTTTCGTCGCGTTCAGTATCCCGCGTGAGGCCGCTCGGGGCGGTACGGCAGGGCGCTTGTCGACCATCAACGGCGTGTCCCAGGCGGTGATCGATTTGCCCGCCGGTCAGATTACCCGCGTGCGGTTGCTCAACCTCGACAACACCCTGACCTATCGCATCAACATTCCAGACGTTGAAGCACAGATCTACGCGCTGGACGGCAACCCTATCGAGCCACGCCCACTGGGCAAGGAATACTGGCTGGGCCCGGGCATGCGCATCTGCCTGGCGATCAAGGCACCGCCGGCGGGCGAGGAGCTGTCGATCCGCAACGGCCCGGTACGGCTCGGCACCTTCCGTTCGGTCGCCAGCACCGATGCGCCCAGCGAATGGCCGTCTGCGTTGCCTGCCAACCCGATCAGCGAGCCGGACCTGGCCAATGCCGAGAAACTCAACTTCAATTTCGAGTGGGTGGGTTCGGTCTCGGTCGATACCGACAACGGCAAGCCACCCAGCCTGTGGCAGATCAACGGCAAGGCCTGGGACATCACCGACAAGACCTGCGCCGATCGTCCGATTGCCAAGCTGGAGAAGGGCAAGAGCTACATTTTCGAATTGAAGAACATGACCCAGTACCAGCACCCGATCCACCTGCACGGCATGAGCTTCAAGGTGATCGCCTCGAACCGCCACAAGGTGATCCCGTATTTCACCGACACCTACCTGCTGGGCAAGAACGAGCGTGCCCGCGTGGCGTTGGTGGCGGATAACCCAGGCGTCTGGATGTTCCACTGCCACGTGATCGACCACATGGAAACCGGCCTGATGGCCGCCATCGAGGTGGCGTGATGCGCCAGATCCGCCCCACCGCGATCATCGACCGCAGCCGCGACCAGGACTTTATGCGCGAAGCCCTGGCCCTCGCCGCCCAAGGTGCTGCGCTGGGTGAAGTGCCCGTCGGCGCGGTGCTGGTGCAGGACGGTCAGATCATCGGCCGAGGCTTCAACTGCCCGATCAGCGGCAACGACCCCAGCGCTCACGCTGAGATGGTCGCCATCCGCGCCGCCGCGCAAGCCATCAGCAATTACCGCCTGGTGGGCAGCACCCTTTACGTGACCCTGGAACCGTGCAGCATGTGCGCGGGCCTGATCGTTCATTCACGGGTTGCCCGTGTGGTGTATGGCGCGCTGGAGCCCAAGGCGGGGATCGTGCAAAGCCAGGGGCAGTTTTTTACCCAGGGCTTTCTGAATCATCGAGTGTTGTTCGAGGGTGGTGTGCTGGCTGAGGAGTGCGGGACGGTATTGAGCGAGTTCTTCAGGGCGCGCCGGGCCAAACCTGCTCTCTAAACGACGCTGGAGATCAAAATGTGGGAGGGGGCTTGCCCCCGATAGCAGTGGGTCAGTAAGCATATTTATGACTGATACACCGCCATCGGGGGCAAGCCCCCTCCCACATTTGGAACTCTATTTTATCAGTGAGGTATCAGCGTCACTTCCTGGCGACGATCACCGCCCGCATCGGCGCCGGCAGCCCTTCTATCGTCTTGCTGTGGTCTTCGGGGTCGAGGAAGTCACTCAGCGACTGGTACTTCATCCACTCCGTCCCGCGCTGTTCCTCGACCGTGGTCACGCTCACATCCACGCAGCGCACATCGCTGAAGCCTGCACGGCGCAGCCATAGCATCAGCGCCGGCACTGAGGGCAGGAACCACACGTTACGCATCTGCGCGTAGCGATCTTCCGGCACCAGCACTTGTTGCTGATCGCCTTCCACCACCAAGGTTTCCAAGACCAGTTCGCCGCCTTTGACCAAGGTGTCTTTCAACGCCAGCAAATGCTCGATGGGCGAACGCCGGTGATAGAACACGCCCATGGAAAACACCGTATCAAAACCTTCCAGATTCGCTGGCAGGTCTTCGAACGGGAACGGTAGGTGCCAGGCCTTGGGCTCGGAGAGGTAACGCTGCACCGCCTGGAACTGGCAGAAAAACAGCCAATTCGGGTCCACGCCGATCACGCTGTCGGCGCCGGCGCCGAGCATGCGCCACATGTAGTAGCCGTTGCCGCAGCCGACATCGAGAATGCGCTTGCCCTTCAGGTTCAGGTGCGGCGCAACCCGCGACCATTTCCAGTCCGAGCGCCACTCGGTGTCCACATGCACGCCGAACAGGTTGAACGGCCCTTTGCGCCACGGGCTCAGGCCCATCAACGCAGTGTGCATCTGCGCGCGGGTGTCATCGTCGCAGTCGGTGTCGAGTGTCAGGCCGTTGAGCAAATCCACGTCGCTGGGCTGGATCTTGGGCAGCGCATCCAGCGCACTCTGCCAACGCGCAAGGTCGCCATGACCCTTTTCCATCTTGCTGTCGAGTTGCGCTTGCAGGCCCTGGGCCCACACGGCCAGGGGAGTGCCGACCAGGTGGCGGGCGAGGGGGGACAGATCAATCATGGCAAGGCAATCAACGAGGCAAAGTTAAGACACTGGAACCACGGCACGACTTTAGAGAACCCGGCCGCCAGCAGGCGTTCGCGGTGTTCTTCGAGGCTGTCGGGCTTCATGACGTTTTCGATGGCGCTGCGCTTCTGGGCGATTTCCAGTTCGCTGTAGCCGTTGGCGCGTTTGAACGCGATATGCAGGTCGGTGAGCAGCGCGTGCTCTTCGGGATCATTGAAACGCAACTTCTCCGACAGGATCAACGCACCGCCCGGCAACAGCGCTTGGCGGATGCGCGAGAGCAACGCCAGGCGCTCATCGGGGGCAATGAATTGCAGGGTGAAATTCAGCGCCACCACCGAGGCCGGGGCAAATTGCAGTGCGAGGATATCGCCCTCGATCACCTCGACCGGCAGCAACTCCTGGAACATCGAGTCCTGGCCGTTGAGGTATTCACGGCAGCGCTCGACCATCGCCGTCGAGTTATCCACCGCGATCACCCGGCAACCGTCAGTGCGCACATGGCGACGCAGGGCCTGGGTGACCGCGCCGAGGGACGAGCCCAGGTCATAGAGCACGCTATTGGGTTGGGCAAATTGCGCCGCGAGTACGCCGAGGTTCTCGACGATGGTCGGGTAACCCGGCACCGAGCGCTTGATCATGTCCGGGAACACCCGCACCACGTCTTCGTTGAAGGCGAAGTCCGGCACCTGGGGCAGGGGCTGGGCGAATAGGCGATCGGGTTCTTTGCTCACGGTTGTTCCGGCGACGATTGGGGAAAGGCCGGCATTTTAGCCAACTTGGCCCTCGGATGCGCGGGTTGTCTGATGGAAAGCCGAGGCGGTGATGCCCCATTGTCCCAGCCAATAAGTGACGATCAACAAATACGGCGCCGCCTCGAACGCCACCACAAACCGATTGATCCCGATCAGCGTGTCGGAAAACACAAACGACGCCGCGCCCGCCGCCGCCAGCAGTGCCGAGCGCTGCGGCACTTCACTGCCCAAGCGTGCCAGTGCACGCCAGAGCATGGCGCTGATCACCAGCGCATACACCACCACCGGAATCAGCAGGTCGCCCAGGCCGTGGGAAATCAGGATACTCAGCAGGATCGCGCCCACGCCCAACGCCAGTAGCAGCGGCAGCCATGCAAGACGACGGCAGTCGCTGAAATAGGCCTTGAGGTACGCCAGGTGCGCAAACAGGAACGCACCCAGGCCAAAGATAAACAGGTCGCCGGGCCAGGCCAGCAACACGTCGCCCACCAAGGAGAAAATCAGCCCCAGGCTGATCCAGCGTCGATAGTCGGTGGGCGGTGCATCATGCAGCCAGCCCAGCAGCGCCAGCACCGGCAGTGGCTTGACCAGCAGGCACAATAAGGTGGCATGGGTGGTCAGGCCGTAGATGAAAGTGCCGGCGCCCATCAACGCAAGAATCAGCCAAGGCATATCAGTTCACCGTAATGGCGCAGTCAAAGGTTTCGACGGGCTCGGCTTCCGGCTCCCAGGGTTGCTGGGAGGTCAGGCGCAAACGGCCCTGGCCGGCGGCGAAGGCCTGGAAGCGCCAGGTCGATTGGCCGCCGCCGCCGATCACGCCGGATTCTGTGCTGCTGTAGACCTCAGGGCTCAACGCACGCAGTACGCCGCCAGCGGAATCCTGGATGGCCCAGCGGTAACCGGTGGTGGGGTTGCTTGGGAGGGTGAGGATCAGGTTTTGCCCGGTTTTAAGTTGAAGCGGGCAGGTGCTCTGGTTGTCCACGCTGATGTTTTGCTTCGGTGCGCTGGCACACGCGGCCAGCAGGGCAAGGCTCAAGGGGAGAAGCAGGCGGGCAGCGGTCATGGGGGCTCCGTTCATTCACGACGAAGGGCGAGCATAACCGAAGATGAGACAAGGTGTGACAACAGGGGATTTTGTGATGAATGTTCTGGCCCCATCGCGGGCAAGCCCCCTCCCACATTTTGATTTGTGAACACATTCAAATGTGGGAGTGGGCTTGCCCGCGATGGCGTCATACCAGGCGCTGGATAGCTGTCAGAAGAGCACCTTCGCCACATCCGCAAAGCGCTTGGCAAAGTGCACCGTCATGCCTTCCTTGAGGTACTCCGGCAACTCTTCAAAACTGCCACGGTTCGGCTCCGGCAAGATCAGCTCATGGATCTTCTGGCGCCGGGCCGCGATCACCTTCTCACGCACCCCGCCAATCGGCAGCACATGCCCGGTCAACGTCAGTTCGCCGGTCATGGCCACGCCTTTTTTCGGCGGCTGGTTACGCGCCAGCGACAACAACGCACTGGCCATGGTCACCCCGGCGCTCGGGCCGTCTTTGGGCGTGGCGCCTTCCGGCACATGCAAGTGCACGAAGGCTTCATCGAAGAATTTCGGATCGCCGCCAAAAGATTTCAGGTTCGAACTGATGTAGCTGTAGGCGATTTCGGCGGATTCCTTCATCACTTCACCCAATTGCCCGGTGAGCTTGAAGCCGCGGTTGAGCGTATGGATGCGCGTGGCCTCGATCGGCAAGGTTGCGCCGCCCATGCTGGTCCAGGCCAGGCCGGTGATCACGCCGGTGCCGGACAGCACTTGCTCATTGCGGAACACCGGCATGCCCAGGGAGCTTTCCAGGTCCTTGTTGCCGATCTTGATCACCGAGTCCGGCTCATCCAGCAGCTTGACCACCGCCTTGCGCACCAGTTTGCCCAGTTGTTTCTCCAACTGGCGCACCCCGGCTTCGCGAGCATAACCGTCGATGAGTGCGCGCAGGGCGCCGTCGCTGATGGTCAGGCTGGTTTTCGCCACACCGGCTTTTTCCAGCTGCTTGGGCCACAGGTGACGCTTGGCGATGGCGACTTTTTCTTCGGTGATATAGCCCGACAGGCGAATTACTTCCATACGGTCCAGCAACGGGCCGGGGATGGAGTCCAGGGTGTTGGCGGTGCACACGAACAGCACTTTGGACAGGTCCAGGCGCAGGTCCAGGTAGTGGTCAAGGAATTCGACGTTCTGCTCCGGGTCGAGGGTTTCCAGCAGCGCCGACGCCGGGTCGCCCTGGAAGCTCTGGCCCATCTTGTCGATCTCGTCGAGCATGATCACCGGGTTCATCACCTCCACGTCCTTGAGCGCCTGCACCAGCTTGCCGGGCAGCGCGCCGATGTAGGTACGGCGATGGCCCTTGATCTCGGCCTCGTCGCGCATGCCGCCGACGCTGAAGCGGTAGAACGGCCGGCCCAGGGACTCGGCGATGGATTTGCCCACACTGGTCTTGCCCACGCCCGGCGGTCCGACCAGCAGCACGATGGAGCCGGCGACTTCGCCTTTATAGGCGCCCACCGCGAGGAATTCGAGGATGCGACTCTTGATGTCATCCAGGCCCGCGTGGTGTTTATCCAGTACCTTGCGTGCGTGTTTCAGGTCGAGTTTGTCCTCGCCGTACACGCCCCACGGCACCGAGGTGGCCCAGTCCATGTAGTTGCGCGTCACCGCGTATTCCGGCGAACCGGTCTCGAGGATCGACAGCTTGTTCAGCTCTTCATCAATGCGTTTTTTCGCCTGGGCCGGCAGCACCTTGCCTTCCAGGCGTTGCTCGAACTGTTCGACGTCCGCGCTGCGGTCGTCCTTGGTCAGGCCCAGCTCCTGCTGGATGACCTTGAGCTGTTCCTTGAGGAAGAACTCACGCTGGTGCTCGCCGATCTTGCGGTTCACCTCGGCGGAGAGTTCTTTTTGCAGGCGTGCGACTTCGACTTCCTTGCGCAGCATCGGCAGCACTTTTTCCATGCGCTTGAGCATGGGCACGCAGTCCAGCACTTCCTGCAACTCGTTACCGGTGGCCGAGGTCAGCGCGGCGGCGAAGTCGGTAAGCGGCGACGGGTCGTTGGGGCTGAAGCGGTTGAGGTAGTTCTTCAGTTCTTCGCTGTACAGCGGGTTGAGCGGCAGCAGTTCCTTGATCGCATTGATCAGCGCCATGCCATAGGCCTTGACCTCGTCGGTCGGCTCGCTGGGCTGGTGCGGGTATTCGACTTCCACCAGATACGGTGGGCGGTGATGCTTGAGCCAGGTCTTGATGCGCACGCGGGTCAGGCCCTGGGCGACGAATTGCAGCTTGCCGTTCTCGCGGCTGGCGTGGTGCACCTTCACCAGGGTGCCGTACAACGGCAGGCTGGAGGTGTCGAAGTGGCGCGGGTCTTCCGGCGGCGTGTCCATGAAGAACAGGGCCAGGGAGTGGTGATCGGACTTGCTTACCAGCTCCAGGGTTTCGGCCCATGGTTCTTCATTGACGATTACCGGCAGCACTTGCGCCGGGAAGAATGGCCGATTGTGGATCGGGATGATATAGACCTTGTCCGGCAGGTTTTGCCCAGGCAGGGCCAGGCCGGTGTTGGACGAGGCGGATTCAGCGTTTTCGGGGTCGGCGTAGTCGTTGAGGTCGTAATCGGGGAAATCTTGCTGGTCGCTCATGGGGCACCTGCATAAGGAAGTATGGTGCTTAGATGGGGCGGGGCAGTGGTGGTTTCAATGGCGGGGTGGAGTTAGCAACAAATTGCATGAATTCAGCTGATCTTGTGCAGATAACTCGGCAACGGCTGCTCCGGTAACACCGACAGCACCTTCAACCGCTGCAACATACGTTGCCTGGCCCGCTGCAAATGCTCGCGCAGGTTCAGCGCCGCCGCATCAAACGCACCATGCAGCAGCAGCTCCAATATCAACCGATGTTCGGCCAGCATGGCTGGATCCGCGCCGATCCCCAGCAAGCGGTAGAAAATCCGGCTGATGATCATTGGGCTCTGACCTTGGCGGATCAACGCCGCGATCTTGCGGTTCTGCAGGCCGGCCAGGCAGCGTTGGTGCAAGTCTTCCTCGATCTGTTCGATGGCCTCCAGGCTGCAGTGGGGGCTGTCCTGAGCGGCCTGCACGCGCTGCAACATGGCTTCGAGCAACTCGCGGTCGAGGTGGGGCGCGCTCTGGCGCAGCGCTTCGGGTTCCAGGCAGGCGCGCAGCTCGTAGTCTTCGGTGACTTCCCGTGCCGTCAAAGGCCCCGCCAGCCATTGCGAGTAGGGCTCCTTTTCCACCAGGCCACGGTCGCGCAGGCGCATCAGCGCTTCGCGCACCACCGCACGGCTGACGCCGTAGTGGTCGGCGGCGGCTTGCTCGTCGAGGCGGTAATGGCCGAAGGCGATACAGGTGGACAGCGCCGCACCGATCTCTTCGACGATACGTTCGCCCAATGGCCGCGTGTCCACCAGTTCATCCTCACCGTTGAGCCCCAGGTGTGCATGGCTCAGGGGCAGGCGCAGCGGTTCCATCGCCAGGCCTTCGGGGTTGATCAGGTAACCCCGGCCGTTGAAGCGACAGATCAGGCCTTCTTCATGCAACAGGTCCAGGGCCTTGCGCACGGGCACGCGACTGGTGCCGAACAATTCGGCCAGCGGTGCTTCCAGCAAGACCAGGCCGTGGCGTGCAGTGCCGTTGACGATCGCGTCACGCATCACCTTGTGAATCATCGCGTAACGGGAGGCCGAGGCGGACACTGCTTTCATTGCATTCTCTGGGCTGAAGAGTCTGGGGTCGGGGATTCTCTCATAAGTCGTGCCTGTCACTCTGCGCCACGTCGGTGGCACTTTTTTGGGGCCTGGAACGTGAGGATGTTACTTTTCTGCACCAAAATGTACTTATTAAGAAAAGATACATTATTTCGTTGAGGGCGCTCTTCCGTATCCTGGCAAGATTTTTCCGGCCATCTGAAAGCATCTATCCCGCTGCTCTGGGCAAATATGCCTCACCGCGCACAAACGTCACGATACAGACTGGCACGGAATCTGCCTTTGTAAAATGTACATTTTATTAATATGTACGTTTTATGAGGATCAAGCCGATGTCAGACGCCACTTCCATGGCCGAGGATTTCGCCAGCGGTCGCAGCGACCCGGTGCAAGCCCTCGAACAGGCACTCGATAAGGCCAGCCAGGCCCCGGCCGTGTTCATCAGCCTGACCGCCGAGCGTGCCCGCCGTGAAGCCGAAGCCTCGGCTGCCCGTTGGCGCGCCGGCCAGCCATTGAGCGGGTTCGATGGTGTACCGCTGACCTGGAAGGACCTGTTCGATGTGGCCGGCAGCATCACCACCGCAGGCGCTGCCTATCGCCGCAACGCGCCTGCCGCGTTGCTCGATGCGCCTGTGGTCGGCCTGTTGTGCCGCGCTGGCATGGTCAGTATCGGCAAGACCAACCTGAGCGAACTGGCTTATTCCGGCTTGGGCCTGAACCCGCATTTCGGCACGCCGCATAATCCCCATGGCGGCGACCAACCGCGCATTCCTGGCGGCTCGTCGTCCGGCTCGGCGGTGGCGGTCGCGGCCGGGATCGTGCCCATCGCCATGGGCACTGACACCGCCGGTTCCATCCGCATCCCGTCAGCGTTCAATGGCCTGGTGGGCTACCGCAGCAGCAGCCGACGCTACAGTCGCGACGGGGTGTTCCCCCTGGCCCACAGCCTCGACAGCCTCGGCCCGCTGACCCGCAGCGTGCGCGATGCGCTGGCCATCGACGACCTGCTGCATGGCCGTACCCAGACCCACACTGCCCGCAGCCTCAAGGGCCAGCGCTTTGTGCTGGCGCAACAGGACGCTGAACCCGCCGTGCGCAACAATCTGCTGCGCGCAGTGGAGCAACTCAAGGCCCGGGGCGCACTTGTTGAAGAGCGTGAATGCGCGACGTTCCAGGCCACCCTGGACCTGATCAAGCACCACGGCTGGCTCGGTTCCTTCGAAGCCTTTGCCCTGCATGAAGCGCTGCTCGACAGCCCCGACGCCGAGCAACTCGACCCTCGCGTACGTCGCCGCCTCGAAACCGCGCGCGCACTGCCCGCCAGTCAGCTTATCCACCTGACCGACGCACGCCGCCGCCTGCAACAGCAACTGATCGACGACCTCGACGGTGCACTCCTGATCACCCCGACCGTCGCCCATGTCGCACCCGCTCTGGCAGCGCTGGAGGCCGACGACGACCTGTTTGTCAAAACCAATCTCGCCACCCTGCGCCTGACCATGCCCGGCAGCTTGCTCGACATGCCCGGCGTGACCCTGCCCAGCGGCCGCGATGCCCAGGGCCTGCCCACCGGGCTGCTGCTCAGCGCCCCGACCGGAGAAGACGCGCGCCTGCTGCGCGCGGCGTTGTCCGTCGAAACCGTACTTAACGTTTAAGGAGACACACCATGGCTAAAGACATCCTCTGTGCATTTGGCGTCGACGTTGACGCCGTCGCCGGCTGGCTCGGTTCATACGGCGGCGAAGACTCGCCGGACGATATCTCCCGCGGCCTGTTCGCCGGTGAAGTCGGCGCGCCGCGCCTGCTGAAATTGTTCGAGCGCTATGGCCTGCGTACCACCTGGTTCATTCCCGGCCACTCGATGGAAACTTTCCCCGAGCAGATGAAGGCCGTGGCCGACGCCGGTCACGAAATCGGGGTGCACGGCTACAGCCACGAAAACCCCATCGCGATGACGGCCGAGCAGGAAGAAATCGTCCTGGATAAATCCATCGAACTGATCACCCAGGTCACCGGCAAGCGCCCCACCGGCTATGTCGCGCCGTGGTGGGAATTCAGCAAGGTCACCAACGAACTGCTGCTGAAAAAAGGCATCAAGTACGACCACAGCCTGATGCACAACGACTTCCACCCCTACTACGTGCGCAAGGGTGACAGCTGGACCAAGATCGACTACAGCCAGCACCCCGACACCTGGATGAAACCCCTGGTGCGCGGCGAAGAAACCGACCTGGTGGAGATCCCGGCCAACTGGTACCTCGACGACCTGCCGCCGATGATGTTCATCAAGAAAGCCCCCAACAGCCACGGCTTCGTCAACCCGCGCCACCTTGAAGAAATGTGGCGTGACCAGTTCGACTGGGTCTACCGCGAACACGAACACGCGGTGTTCACCATGACCATTCACCCCGATGTCTCCGGCCGCCCGCAAGTGCTGCTGATGCTGGAACGCCTGATTGAACACATCCAAAGCCATGCCGGTGTGCGCTTCGTCACCTTCGACGAAATCGCCGACGACTTCATCCGCCGCCAACCGCGTACCTGAACCTTTGCAACCACCCCTGAGGCGCGACCCATGTCCATCTACAACAAGCTTGACCTGACTGGCTGGAAACCCCGGCAACTGACGTCCCAGGAAGTGCGCTTCGCCACCTGGATCGCGTTTTTCGCCTGGGTGTTTGCGGTGTATGACTTCATCCTGTTCGGCACCTTGCTGCCGGAGATTGGCCGGCACTTTGGCTGGGGTGAAGTGGAGCAAGCGGAAATCGCGACCTGGGTCGCGGTGGGCACGGCGGTGGTGGCGTTTGCCATTGGCCCGGTGGTCGACAAGTTGGGCCGACGCAAAGGCATTATCTTCACCGTGGCCGGCTCCGCGCTGTGTTCGGCGCTGACTGCGATTGGCGGCGCGTGGGGCAAGTCGCCGCTGATTCTGATTCGTTCGTTGGGCGGCCTGGGCTATGCCGAGGAGACCGTCAACGCCACCTACCTGAGCGAGCTGTACGGCGCCTCGGAAGACCCGCGCCTGACCAAACGCCGTGGCTTTATCTACAGCCTGGTGCAAGGCGGCTGGCCGGTCGGTGCGTTGATCGCGGCCGGGTTGACCGCGCTGTTGTTGCCGATCATCGGCTGGCAGGGCTGCTTTATCTTCGCGGCGATCCCGGCCATCGTCATCGCGATCATGGCGCGCAAGCTCAAGGAGAGCCCGCAGTTCCAGATCCACCAGCGCATCAGCGAGCTGCGTAAAAGCGGTGCGGTGAAAGAAGCGCAGAACGTCGCCGTGACCTACGGCGTGGACTACGACGAACACAGCAAGGCCGGCCTCAAGGCCGCCTTCCGTGGCCCGGCGCGCCGCGCCACGTTGGTGATCGGTGCCGCGCTGTTGCTCAACTGGGCGGCGATCCAGGTGTTCAGCGTGCTGGGCACTTCGGTGATCGTCAGCGTGCACCACATCTCGTTCGAGAACTCGCTGATCATCCTTGTGCTGTCGAACCTGGTGGGCTACTGCGGTTACCTCAGCCACGGCTGGATGGGCGACAAGATCGGCCGTCGCAATGTGATCGGCCTGGGCTGGATGCTCGGCGGTCTGGCGTTTGCCGGGATGCTGTTTGGCCCGAGCAATATGCCGATGGTGGTCGGGCTGTACAGCCTGGGCCTGTTTTTCCTGATCGGGCCGTACTCGGCGGCGCTGTTCTTTATCAGCGAGAGTTTCCCCACCAGCATCCGTGCGACCGGTGGCGCGATCATCCACGCCATGGGGCCGATTGGTGCGGTGGTCGCAGGCTTTGGCGCGACCCAAGTGTTGTCCGCCGGCAGCGACTGGCAGACCGCCGCGCTGTGGTTCGGCGCGCTGCCGTGCTTCCTGTCCGGCGCCTTGATGTTTGCCGCTCGGCATGTGCGTCCGGAAACCGTTCAGTAAGGAGTGATCGATGAGCCGTAAAGTTGCCTTGATTACCGGTGCCGCCAGCGGCATCGGCCAAGCCCTCGCGGTGGCCTATGCCCGCGTGGGTGTGGCGGTGGTTGGCGGGTATTACTCGGCCGATCCCCATGACCCGCAGGCCACCGTCGGCCTGGTGGAAGAAGCCAGCGGCGAATGCCTGATGCTGCCGTTGGACGTGGGCAATACCGCCTCGGTGGACGCCCTGGCCGAACAGGCGGTGGCGCATTTCGGCCGGCTGGACTACGCCGTGGCCAACGCCGGCCTGCTGCGCCGCGCACCGTTGCTGGAGATGACCGACGCGTTGTGGGACGAGATGCTCAATGTCGACCTCACGGGGGTGATGCGCACCTTCCGTGCGGCCACCCGGCATATGACCGAAGGCGGCGCGCTGGTGGCGATTTCGTCGATTGCCGGTGGCGTGTATGGCTGGCAGGAACACAGCCATTACGCGGCGGCCAAGGCTGGTGTGCCGGGGTTGTGCCGGTCGCTGGCGGTGGAGTTGGCGGCCCGGGGGATTCGTTGCAATGCGGTGATTCCGGGGCTGATCGAGACGCCGCAGTCGCTGGACGCGAAAAATTCGCTGGGGCCGCAAGGCTTGGCGAAAGCGGCGCGGGCGATCCCGCTGGGGCGGGTAGGGCGGGCGGATGAAGTGGCGTCGCTGGTGCAGTTCTTGACCAGTGAGGCGTCGAGTTATCTGACCGGGCAAAGCATCGTCATCGACGGTGGTTTAACCGTGCGCTGGCCTGACTGATGTACCCGATCCAAATGTGGGAGGGGGCTTGCCCCCGATGACAGTTTGTCAGCCAGCTTATCTGTAGCTGACTCTCTGCAATCGGGGGCAAGCCCCCTCCCACATTGGAACTGTGTTTTCTGTAGGAGATGTGTGTATGCCTCAACTTCTTAACCGTCGGGCCGTGATCACCGGCGCCGGCAGCGGTATCGGTGCGGCCATCGCCCGTGCCTACGCCGCTGAAGGCGCACGCCTGGTGCTGGCTGACCGCAACGCGGCCAGCCTCGCCGAAACCGCGATCACCTGCCGCAACCTCGGCGCCGAGGTGTTCGAATGCCTGGCCGACGTGGGCACTGTCGAAGGTGCCCAGGCCAGTGTCGACCGCTGCGTCGAACACTTTGGCGGCATCGACATCCTGGTCAACAACGCCGGCATGCTCACCCAGGCCCGTTGTGTGGACCTGACCCTTGAAATGTGGAACGACATGCTGCGCATCGACCTCACCAGCGTGTTCGTCGCCAGCCAGCGCGCGTTGCCGCACATGCTCGCGCAGCGCTGGGGGCGGATCATCAATGTGGCTTCGCAACTGGGCATCAAGGGTGGCGCCGAGTTGACCCATTACGCAGCGGCCAAGGCGGGGGTGATCGGTTTTACCAAATCCCTGGCGCTGGAAGTGGCCAAGGACAATGTGCTGGTCAACGCCATCGCCCCCGGCCCGATCGAGACGCCCCTGGTCGGCGGCATCAGCGACGACTGGAAACGCGCCAAGGCCAGGGAACTGCCCCTGGGTCGTTTCGGCCTGGCGGATGAAGTGGCGCCGGTCGCGGTGCTGCTGGCCAGCGAGCCGGGCGGCAACCTGTTCGTTGGCCAGACCCTGGGCCCGAACTCCGGCGATGTCATGCCATGAGTGAGGTGTAGCCATGTGCGGACTCTGCGGGCTGCTCGGCGAAGACCTGCACTGGAGCGATCCCCTGGGTGACGAACTGCCCCGGCGCCGCGAACGCCTGCGCCGGATTGCGGCGATCAACCAGGTGCTGGCGGTGTTCCGGCTCAAGGTCGAGGACTTCCAGGGCGCGTCCTATCTGCTGTTGGGCGCTACCGGGAAACAGGAACTGGCCAGCGGCCTGGATCAACTCTGGCGGGCCGCCGAGACCATGCTCGGCCGCCCGTTGGACCCGCTCGACCCACGCTTGCTCGATCATTTGGAGGCCTGCGTATGAGCATCGCCCTCAACGTCATCACTGGTTTTCTTGGCAGCGGCAAGACCACCTTGCTCAAGCGCTTGCTGCAAGGCGAAAGCCTGGGCGACACCGCGTTGCTGATCAACGAGTTCGGTGACGTCGGCATCGACCACCTGCTGGTGGAGGAGGTGGCGCCGGACACTGTGCTGCTGCCCAGCGGCTGTGTGTGCTGCTCGATCCGTGGCGAGTTGAAAGACGCGTTGCTCGGTCTGTTGCAACGCCGTGAGCGCGGTGAAATCCCGGCGTTCAAGCGGGTGATCCTGGAGACCACCGGCCTGGCCGACCCGGCGCCGATCCTCGCGACTTTGAACAACGATGTGCAACTGCGCGGGCGTTTCCATATCGGCCTGGTGATCACCCTGGTCGACGCCAGCCATGCCGCCCTGCAAGAACGCCTGCACCCGGAATGGCTGGCGCAGGTGGCGGCGGCGGATCGCCTGCTGTTGAGCAAGACTGATCTGGCCGGTGACTGCACTGTGTTGCGCAACCACTTGCAGGCACTCAATGCCGGCACGCCGATCTTCAATACGCAGGACATTCACAGCGGCGACCAGTTGTTGCTCGGCGAAGGTTTGCGCAGCGCCGAGCCTGCGGTTGAAGTCAGCCGTTGGCAGTTGCATCGCACCACCACCGCCACCCACGGCGCCGCACAAGTGTGCAGCCTGACCTTCGACCTGCCGCTGGACTGGGTGGGTTTCGGAGTGTGGTTGTCGATGCTGTTAAGATGCCACGGCGAACGAATCCTCCGGGTCAAAGGGCTGCTCAACGTGAACGCCAGTAACGCTCCCATCGTCATCCATGGCGTGCAGCATTGCCTGCACGCGCCGGTGCATTTGCCGGCGTGGCCAGGCACCGACCGCCAATCGCGCCTGGTGTTTATTCTGCGTGGCCTCGACCCTGCGCTGCTGCGGCGCTCCTTCGACGTGTTCTCGCGGCGGTTCGCCGTATGATCACACTGCGCGTCCTTGGCACCTCCGTTACCCTGCTCGAATGCCTGCGCGTACGCGCCGAACAGGAGCTGGGCATTCGCCTGGTGTACCAGGTGCACGACGTCGAACAGGCCCAGCGTATCGCGGTGATGCAGCCCGACAGCTACGACCTGTACGACCAGTGGTTCCACAACGTCGACTTTGTGTGGCCGGCCCAGGCGATCCAACCCATCGACACTCGGCGTATCGCCTTGTGGCATGAGATCAACGACCTGCCCAAGCGCGGGCGCCTATCGGCCGACGACCGCCTGGGCAGCGGCAGCGTGCCCAGTGAGCGGCTGTTCGTACAGCACGACGGCAGCCTCGGCAGCACGGTCACCGAGCGCATCAGCATGCTGCCGCTGACCCACAACGCCGACAGTTTCGCCTACCGCCCCGAGCGCTTGCCTGAGGGTTTTTGCCACGGCAACGAGAGCTGGGGTTGGCTGCTGGACCCGGCTTGGCGTGCGCGCACCGCGCTGCAAAGCGACGCCGCCATCGGCGCCCTGGACGCCGCACTGGCGGTACAGGGCGCGGGGCTGGCCAGCTTCAGGGACATCGGCAATATGAGCATCGAGGAGATCGACGTGCTCGCGGACATCCTCGTGCGCAAACAGAAAGAAGGGCACTTCGCGGCGTTCTGGTCCGATGATGAAGAGGCTGCGCAGTTGATGCTCAGCCCGAGTATCGATATCCAGAGCCTGTGGTCGCCGACCTTGATGCGCCTGCATCGCGCGGGGGTTAAGTACCGCCTGGCGGTGCCGCGCGAAGGTTATCGCGCGTGGTTTGGTGGGTTGTCGTTGTCGCGGCATGCCAAGGGGGCGGTGCTGGACGCGGCGTATGCGTATTTGAACTGGTGGTTGTCCGGCTGGCCTGGGGCGGTGATGGCGCGGCAGGGGTACTACATCGGTAACCCGGCGCGCAGTCGTGATCATTTGAGCAGTGCGGAGTGGGATTACTGGTATGCGGGGCTGCCGGCGCGGGAGGAGTTGCTGGGCAGTGATGGGTTGCCGCTGATCGATGTGGGGGAAGTGCGGGATGGGGGGTCTTATGAGCAGCGCATGGGGCATATTGCGGTGTGGAACTCGGTGATGGATGAGCATAATTATCTGGTGCGGCGGTGGGGGGATTTTATGCGGGCTCGGGGGGGGTGATTGGTTGATTGAGTACATATCCGTTATTTAGGTAACGGCCACCTATGGTTCCGCTCTTACAGCGGGTCACTTTTTGAAGAGCGCAAAAAGTAACCAAAAACGCTTCGCCCCAACACTCGGCACCTCGCCTAGGCTCGGTGTGCCCTCACTCCGGCTAGCGTGTTTGACGGGGCGCCCCAGATCAAGATCAAGAGCGCGGCGGCCTTAGAGCCGACCGGATTGAATGGCCGGTACTCGGTCAAAGTGTGGGAGGGGGCTTGCCCCCGATGGCGGTGTGTCAGCCAACTCATCAGTGACTGACCCACTGCCATCGGGGGCAAGCCCCCTCCCACAGTTTGATCTTCATGTATCAGTTGAAGGGTGGTTTGCTCTGGCTCTGGCTCTGGCTCTGGCTCTGGCTCTGGCTCTGGCTCTGGCTCTGGCTCTGGCTCTGGCTCTGGCTCTGGCTCTGGCTTTTGATCTGCTTTTGATTTTGATCTTAGGCGCCCCGTCAAACACGCTGGCCGGAATTCGGCAGGGATTTGGGGGGTAAACCGGCAGGGATGCCGGTTTAGCCGCCCCGCGCCATGGATGGCGCGTGGCGGCGGCCCCCCAAATCACTGTCGAATTACGGGCACACCGAGCCTAAGCGAGGTGCCGAGTGTTGGGGCAAGAGCGTTTTGCTTACTTTTGCGCTCTATCAAAAGTGAGCCGCCGTAAGGGCGGAACCAATATCCGCCGTTACCCAAATAACGGATATGTACTCAACTCAACTCAACTCAACCTAACCCACTAGCCAACCCATTGTCGCCAAAAAACCGCCACAAAACCCTCGGGTTTTATTGGGTGCACTTAAGCCCACTCCCAGCTAATCTCCTGAAACCGAATATTCAATCCAAATGGATATTTTTTTGACGCCAGGTCAGCAGTCGCAGGGAATGCACATGACAAAGGGACGTAATGGCAGAGAGAGGCGAACGCTGCCAGAGGGTACTGCAATGAGGTGGCGCCACACGTTCCAGACCCGCATCGCCGGGGTGCTCGCGTTGTTGCTGCTGGTGGTGGTAGCCGCCACCTATTTCTCTGTGAAGACCGCCACCGCCCGCGCCATGGAAAACCAGGCGCAAGTCCAGCTGAAAACCGGCAGCCAGGTGTTCGAACGCCTGCTCGATCTGCGCGGGCGTCGCCTGCAATACGGCCTGGACTGGCTGACCGTCGACCTGCCGTTCAAGCAAGCCGTGGCCGACGGCAAGACCGTGCCGATTCTGGCCGCGCTGCGCCGTCACGGCACCGGTATCCGCTCCAGCGAGGTGTTTGTGCTGGGCCTGGATGGCAAGGTCATGGTCAGCACGTTGCCGATCCTCACCCGTGGCCAGTTTTTCCCCTACGACAATGCCCTGCGTCACGCGCGGCGCACGGGCCTGCAGATGCTGATCGTGGCCTTGGATGGACGGCCTTATCTGTTGGTGCAGGATGAAGTGATCGACGAGCTGCCGATCGCACGCATCGTCATGGGGTTCCCCATGGACAAGCTGTTCGCCAATGAACTGCGCTCCATGAGCAACCTGGAGGTGTCGTTCCTCAGCGTGCAGGACGGCCAGCCCGGCCCGTTGTTCAGCACGCAGCCGGACGCCTACCAGGCCGGCACCCTCAGCCTGTTGCGCGAAGGGCACGTCGACCCCGAACCGCAGATCCATTTGTTCTACGGCCAGCGCGTGCTCAGCCAGGTGTTGCCACTCGCCAATACGGGCGACGGCGATGAAGTGCGGGTGCTGTTGCAAAGCCCGCTGGACCACGCCCTGGAATCCTTCGCGCCGCTGGACCGGCAGTTCCTCGGGATTGCCCTGGCGGTGCTGGTGGTGTCATTGGCCGGCGCGTTGTTTTTGGCGCGGCGGGTGTCGCGTCCGCTCAATGCGCTGGTGCAGGCGGCCGAACGCATCGGCGCCGGTGACTACCGCACGCCGGTGCGGGTGCGCAGCCATGATGAGTTCGGCCTGTTGGCCCGTGCGTTCAACGCCATGCAAAGCGGCATCGCCGTGCGTGAGCGGCAACTGGCGCACAACGCGTTGCATGATCCGCTCACCGGCCTGCCCAATCGCGCCCTGGCGATGGAACGCCTGGGCAGTGCGATCAGTGCAGGCCGGCCGGTGGTGTTGCTGTACGTGGGGATCGAAAATTACCGGCTGATCAACGAAGGTTTCGGCCCCGAAGGCGTCGAGGAAATGCTGCGCGAAGCCAGCCGCTGCCTGTCCATGAGCCTGTTGGCCAGTGATACCGCAGCACGCATCGCCGGCAGTGAATTCCTGCTGTTGCTGGAAAACACCGAGGTCGACCGCGCCGTGGCTCGTGCCGACCGCCTCTATGCATTGCTCACCGAGCCGCAGCGCATCGGCAATGACGAACTGCGCCACGAAGTAAGCATTGGTATCGCCGCTTACCCCGCCGACGGCCAGCAAGTGGAAGAGTTGATCAGCCGCGCCGCCATCGCCCGGCATGACGCCGCGAGCCTGCCGGGGCATTTGCAGATCTACCAGCAGGACCGCGACCTGGCCCATCAACGCCAGATCACCCTGATCCGCGACCTGCGGCGTGCCGCCATCGAAGGCGAGTTGTTCCTGTGCTACCAGCCCAAACTCGACCTCAGGCATGGCCATGTGCGCCAGGCCGAAGCCTTGTTGCGCTGGCAGCACCCCACCCTGGGCCAGGTGTCTCCCGCCGAATTCATCCCCCTGGCCGAACGCACCGGCAGCATGAGCAGCCTGACGCTGTGGGTGATCGAAGAAGCGGTTCGCCAGATCGCCGAGTGGGCGCAACGCGGCCTGCTGATCCAGCTGTCGGTGAATATCTCGGTGGACGACCTGGCCGATGATGACCTGGCGATTCGCGTCACCGCGCTGTTGATGCAGTACCAGGTGGACGCCGAGCAACTGATCTTCGAGATCACCGAAAGCGCGATCATGCACAACCCGCAACAGGCCCTCAGCGTGCTGGAGCAACTGCGCGGCTGCGGCATCAGCCTGTCGGTGGATGACTTCGGCACCGGCTACTCGTCCCTCGCGCAATTGCAGCGCTTGCCGGTGCAGGAGTTGAAGATCGACCAGTCCTTCGTACGCAACCTCAACGGCACCAGCGGCGACGGCGTTATCGTGCGCTCCACCATCGAGATGAGCCACAACCTCGGGCTCAAAGTGGTGGCCGAGGGCGTGGAATTCGCCCCCAGCCTCAAGCTGCTCAAGCAGTGGAATTGCGACACTGCCCAGGGCTACCTGATCAGCCGTCCGCTGAACGCGATGGCGTTCGAGATGTGGATGCGGCGCGAGCGGGTGCCGATCTAGAAAAGCCTTTCTCGTCGACTACAGATTTTCAAGACCGCGTCGATAACCTCTACAGAGTCTGACCGAATGCATAGTTTTTTTGCCGACCGACGGTCATGCACTGCTGTGGATTAAGTGATGGCAATTGGCCTTATCTGCGTCATCATACGTGCACTTCAACGCTTCCGTGCCAAGGCTGGCCGCTCTTTTAGCCCACTTCTTGCGGATCGACCATGGCTTGGATACTTCATTCGTTACTTCGTACTGCGCTGTTGCTGGCGATGGTCGGTCCTGCGTCGGCGGCGACGCTTGAGATGCTGGCCCAGCAGGCCGATGGTCAACCTGTTGCCGATGCGGTAGTAACCTTGCAAGGCCCAGCCGAGGCGCCGCAAGGCGTGCTCAAGGCCGACATGGACCAGCGCGGTCAGCGCTTCGCGCCCCATGTGCTGGCGGTGCATACCGGTACGCAGGTGCGCTTCCCCAACAGCGACAATATTCGTCATCAGGTGTATTCGTTCTCCGCCGCCAAGCGCTTCGAACTGCGACTTTACGAAGGTACGCCCACTGACCCGCTGCTGTTCGACAAGCCCGGCGTGGTGGTGCTCGGCTGCAATATCCATGACTGGATGCTCGGCTATATCTACGTCACCGACGACCCGCGCTTCGGCGTCAGCGATGCCCAGGGTCGGGTGCGCCTGGAACAGCTGCCGGCCGGTGACTACCACCTCACCTTGTGGCACCCGCAACTGGCCGATATGCAGCCGCTCGATGGCGGCACCTTGCACATTCCTGCTGCTGGTCTCAGCCATCGTGTGACGTTGAGTCTGGAACCCGCACCGGCGGATTTGCCGCCGCCGCCCAGCGCCTTTGGCGATGCCTTCAATCGAGCCGCCCGTGAAACTGCGCAGTAGTTTTCAGGCGCGGGTCGCCTGCGTGCTGATCGTGCTGTCACTGGTGGTGATCGGCGCGCTGTATTTCAGCGTCAAGGCTGCGACCCGTTCGGCGGTCCACGGCCAGGCTCTGGCTCAGCTGGATGTGGGCACGCGGGTATTCGAGCGCTTGCTCGACACACGCGGTCGGCGCCTGGCCGATGGCGTGCAGTTGTTGGCGGCTGACTTCGGTTTTCGCGATGCCGTCGCTAGTGGCGATTCGGCAACCCTGCGCTCGGTGCTGCTCAACCACGGCAAGCGCATCAACGCCAGCGACATGATCCTGCTGGGCATGGACGGCAAAGTCCTGGCCAGCACCCTGGCGGAAGTCCCCGAGGGCTCGACCTTTCGCTACGACCAGGCCTTGCGTGAGGCCAAGCGCAATCGCCAGGCGATGCTGATGGTGCCGTTGCAGGGCGAGCCGCATCTGTTGGTCGAAGCCTCGGTGCTGGCGCCGCTGCCGATAGCGCGGGTGGTGATGGGGTTCAGCATGGACGCGGCGTTTGCCGATGAGTTGCGCTCGTTGAGCAACCTGGAAGTCTCGTTCCTGGCAATTGACCATGACCGCCCCGGCGAGCTGGTCAGCACTCAGCCGCAGGCACTGCGCCAGAGCATCAGCGCGCTGATGCAGGGCGACTCGACGCGCCGTGGCGTGTCCACCACCGATCATCTTGAACACAGCTTCCTCAGCCAATCCCTGGTGTTGGCCAGTGATGAAAACGGCAAAGTCCTGGCCCTGTTGCAAAGCCCGCTGGATGCAGCGATGCAGGCCTTTGTGCCGCTGGATGAAAAGATCCTGGGGATTGCCCTGGTCGCGCTGATCGCTTCGTTGATCGGTGCGTTGCTGCTGGCGCGCACGGTGTCGCGGCCAGTGCAGGCCCTGGCGCAGGCGGCCGAGCGCATCGGTAGCGGCAACTATCAGACCCCGGTGCTGCTGGCGCGCAGTGATGAACTGGGGCGCCTGGCCCTGGCGGTCAATGCGATGCAAAGCGGCATTGCTGAGCGCGAACAACAGTTGGCGCACAATGCCTTGCATGATCGTCTTACTGGCCTGCCGAACCGTACGCTGGCCATGGAGCGCCTGGGCAGTTCGATTGCCCTGCAACGCCCGATGGCCTTGATCTACCTGGGCATCGACAACCTGCGCGCCGCCAGCGAAACCGCCGGCCCCGAAGCGGTGGACCAATTGCTGATGACCGTGAGCCAACGCCTGCAGGCGGCGTTGCGTCCTGGCGATACCCTGGCGCACTTGATCGCCGATGAATTCCTGCTGCTGCTCGAAGGTGCGGGCAGCGACGAGGCGGTGGGCATGGCCGACAAACTGCAACAGCTGCTGCTGCGCCCCCAGCGCATCAACGGCCATGACCTGGCGCTGGACTGCCGTCTGGGTATCGCGGCGTACCCGGCTGATGGCGAAAGCGCGCACACCTTGCTGGAGCGCGCGGCCATCGCCATGAAGGACGCCGCGCAAATGCCCGGCCGCCTGCAGATCTACGAGCAGGGCCGCGACCTGGCGCACCGCCGCCAGATCACCCTGATCCGCGACCTGCGCCACGCGGCCAACCAGGGTCAACTGTTACTGCACTATCAGCCCAAGCTGGATATACGCCAGGGCCATGTGCGCCAGGCCGAAGCGCTGTTGCGCTGGCAGCACCCGCAGTTCGGCATGGTCTCGCCGGGGGAATTCATCCCGCTGGCCGAACGCTCGGGCAGTATCCAGTTGTTGACCCAATGGGTGATCGAGGAGGGCATTCGCCAGTTGTGCGAATGGAACCGGCGTGGCCTGTCGCTGCAATTGTCGCTGAATATCTCGGCGGATGATCTGCTTGGCGATGAGCTGGCCCATCGGGTCTCGGCATTGCTGCGTCGTTATGGTCTGCCGGCGGAACAACTGTTGTTCGAAATCACCGAAAGCGCGGTGATGCGCGAGCCGGAAAAAGCCCTCAAGGTGCTCAACCTGCTGCGCGACTGCGGTATCGGCCTGTCAGTGGATGACTTCGGCACCGGCTATTCGTCACTGGCGCACCTCAAGCGCCTGCCGGTGCAAGAATTGAAGATCGACCAGTCCTTTGTGCGCAACCTCGATGAAACCAGTGAAGACGCAGTGATCGTGCGCTCCACCATCGAGATGAGCCACAACCTGGGCCTCAAAGTGGTTGCCGAGGGCGTCGAATATGCCCATAGCCTGCGCCTGCTGGAGCGCTGGCAGTGCGACACGGCCCAGGGGTACCTGATCAGCCGGCCCTTGAGTGCCGACGCCTTCGAAGCCTGGGTGGCCTTGCCGCTCAGTGCGCAAACTTCCCTGGTTCATTGAGTGGCATGACGGTGCGTTTTTCTTTCCTGATCGGTTGCCTTGGCGCACTGACCCTGCAAACGGCACTGGCCGATAACGGCCGCCTGATCGCTACCGGCGGCGCCAGCAGCCTGGAAGGCGTGGCGGGCGGAGGGATCACACCCTGGGCGGTTTTGGCCGGATATGGCGAACAACACGAGTGGGGCGCCACGGCGTTCGCGACCACGGTCAACCTGCCGGATTATCGGCTGGACGTGGCCGGGCTGGCGCTTGCCTATGACAACCGCGTCGAGGCGTCTTTCGCCCACCAGCGCTTCGACCTCGGCAGCCTGGTGCATAAGCTCAATCTGCCCGACGACAGCCTGGGCCAGGACGTACTCGGCCTCAAGGTGCGCCTGTTCGGTGACGTGATCTACGACACGCTGCCGCAGGTCTCCCTGGGCCTGGAGTACAAGCACCAGACGAACTTTGCTATCCCCAGCCTGGTGGGCGCCAAGCGCGACAGCGACGTTGAAGGCTACCTGGCCGCCAGCCGCTTGTTCATGGGCGCTGCGTTTAGCTACAACGTGCTGGTCAACGGAAGCCTGCGCTACAGCCGCGCCAATGAAACCGGCTTGCTTGGCTTTGGCGGCGATCGCCGCGACACTCGCACCCTGCTCAAGGAAGGCTCGCTGGCATTGCTGCTCAACCCGCGCTGGGCGGTGGGCGTGGAGTACCGTGAGAAGCCCGACAACCTGTCGTTTGCCGGCGAAAGTGATTGGGCGGATGTGTTCGTGGGGTACTTCCCCAACAAGCATGTGTCGTTCGTATTGGCTTATGCACGGCTTGGCGAAATCGCCACGCTGGACCACCAGAACGGCACGTATTTGTCGGTGCAGGGGAGTTTCTGATGCGCTGTTTACCACTGGTTTTCGCCCTGCTACTCAGCGCCTGCGCCCAGCAACCGCCCAAGGACGACAGCCTCTATCGCGACCTCGGCGCCATGCCCGGCATCACGCGGATCGTGGAGGGCATGTTGCTCAACATCGCCCGGGATGAGCGCATCGTCGAACGCTTTCGGCGCATTGATATCCAGCGTCTGCGCAACAAGTTGATCGAACAGTTCTGTGTGGAGGCGGGCGGGCCGTGCACCTATACAGGCGACAGCATGGCCGAGAGTCACAAGGGCCAGAATGTGAGCCGCAGTGACTTCAATGCGTTGGTGGAGGATTTGATCAAGGCGATGGACAGCGAGGGGATCTCGGTACCGGTGCAAAACCGCTTGATTGCACGGTTGGCCGTGATGCGCGGGGATGTGATCGAACACTGATCCCCAAAACTACCCAGATAAAAATGTGGGAGGGGGCTTGCCCCCGATAGCGGTGGTTCAGTCACAAATGCATTGACTGACACTCAGCAATCGGGGGCAAGCCCCCTCCCACACTTACAGTCCTCATGCCGGTGTCGCTTATTCCGGCAGTTTGAACGCCATCACATAGTCACCCTGCTTGGTGCCCAGGGAACCGTGACCGCCGGCCATGACCAGCACGTACTGCTTGCCGTCCTTGCCGGTGTAGGTCATCGGGGTGGTCTGCGCGCCGGCTGGCAGGCGACCTTCCCACAGTTGCTTGCCGTTTTTCACGTCGTAGGCGCGCAGGTACTGGTCGAGGGTGCCGCTGAGGAACGCCACGCCACCGGCAGTGGTGAAGGTGCCGCCCAGGCTGGGCACGCCCATGGTCAGTGGGACTGGCACCGGCGAGCTGTCACGCACGGTGCCGTTCTTGTGCATCCAGATGGTTTTGTGGGTGGTCAGGTCGACCGCGGCCACATAACCCCATGCCGGTGCCTGGCACGGCAGGCCCATTGGCGACAGCATGGCTTCGAGGATCACGCCGTACGGCGCGCCTTTGTTCGGCTGCACGCCTTCGGTTTCGCTGACGCGCGGGCCTTGCTTGGCGATGTCGGCCGCTGGGATCAGCTTGGACTTGAACGCCATGTAGCTCGGGTTCACGAAGGCGATCTGGCGCACCGGGTCGACGGAAATGCCACCCCAGTCGAACACGCCGAAGTTGCCCGGGTAAACGATCGAACCTTGCAGCGATGGCGGGGTGAACGCACCGTCGTAGCGCATGGATTTGAAATCGATGCGGCACAGCAGTTGGTCGAACGGCGTCACGCCCCACATGTCACGCTCTTTGAGCGGCGGCGGCATGAAGTTCAGGTCCGACTTCGGTTGGGTTGGCGAGGTGTGGTCGCCGGCGACGGCGCCTTGCGGCACGGCCACTTCGTGGATCGGCACGACCGGTTGGCCGGTGGCGCGGTCCAGCACGTAGATGCTGCCTTGTTTGGTCGACGCCATCACCGCTTGCTTCACGCCGGCTTCGGTCTTGATGTCGATCAGCGACGGCTGGCCGCCTACGTCCATGTCCCACAGGTCATGGTGAGTGAACTGGAAGGTCCATTTCACGTGGCCGCTGTCGATGTCCAGGGCGGTGAGGCCCGCGCTGTATTTTTCCGAGTCTTCGGTACGGTCGCCGCCGTATTGGTCGGGCATCTGGTTGCCCATCGGCAAGTAGAGCATGCCGAGTTTTTCATCCACGGCGAACATGGACCACATGTTCGGCGAGTTGCGGGTGTAGGTCTTGCCCTCGGCCAACGGGGTGGTGTCGTCCGGGTTGCCGCTGTCCCAGTTCCACACCAGCTTGCCGGTGTGCACGTCGAACGCGCGGATCACACCGCTTGGCTCGTCGGTGGAGACGTTGTCAGTCACGTGACCGCCGATCACCACCAGGTTCTTGGTCACGGCCGGTGGCGAGGTGGAGTAGTAACCGCCTGGGGCGAAGCTGCCGATGTTGGCACGCAGGTCGACCTGGCCTTTGTCACCGAAGTCTTCGCACATCTTGCCGGTGTCGGCGTTGAGGGCGATCAGACGGGTGTCGGCGGTTGGCACGAAGATGCGTTTCGGGCAGGCGTTCGGTGCGGCGGCCGGGCTGGCGCTGCCGGTCGGGCTTTGCTCGGAAGCGTACACGGCGTCATCGTGATACGACACGCCACGGCAGGTCATGTGTGCCCAGCCCTTGAAGTTCTCGGCACCCTGGCTGCTGATCTTCGGATCGAAGCGCCAGATTTCCTTGCCGGTGTCCGGGTCGAGGGCAATCACCTGGCTGTGCGGGGTGCACACGTAGAGCATACCGTTGACTTTCAGCGGTGTGTTTTCCGCGGTGGTCTCGCCTGGATCATTCGGGCCAGGGATGTCACCGGTGCGGTAGGTCCACGCCGGCACCAGCTTGTGGGCGTTTTCCGGGGTGATCTGCGCCAGCGGCGAGTAGCGGTCACCGTAGGCCGAACGGCCGTAGGAGTTCCAGTCGCCATCGGCCTGGGACGGCGCAGCGCTGGCCATGCCTGGCACCGCATCGCGGTCCAGTTGGCCGGTCTTGACCATCTCACCCGGGTTGGTGAACTGGCTGGCCAGGGCGGTAGCACCCGCCAGCACCACAGCCACGCTCAGCGCGCCAGTGCCCAGCGGGGCAGGCTGGCCACGCAGCAACGGACGGCGAAACCACGGGAGCAGCATGACGATACCCAGGGCGAACAGCAGCGCCAGGCGCGGCACCAACTGCCACCAGTCCAGGCCGACTTCCCACAGGGCCCACAGGGTACTGGCGAACAGCACCAGCGCGTAAAGGCCCAGCGCAGCGCGGCGGGTGGCCAGCAGCAGGACGCCGGTGAGGGTGATGCCGATACCGGCCAGCAGGTAGTACAACGACCCGCCGAGCATCGTCAGCTTGATACCCCCGGCCAGCAAGGCCAGGCCCATGATCAGCAGCAAGACGCCTAGCAACCTGGGCAGCAGGCGGCTTGGGCTCGAAGCACCATCAGTGCTCATAGTGTGTTTCTCCGTGACGTTGGAATTATGTAACCCCGTGCTTCACTGTAGATGACGATTCGGCGCGGGCTTGGTTCAGCGTTAATTCGGTTTTTCTGGGGATAAGTGGGGTTATCCACAGGCGGGCGATTTATTCCCAGGCGCAGGTCGGGGTAAGACAGCGCTGTCTTTGCAGGTGGGAATAATCAGCAAGATGAGGTCGACCGAGGGCGTGAAACGTTTCAGTTTGTTGCGGGAAGGATAAAGGGAGAGGGCGTCGAGAGAAAGCGTAAATCGCAAGATGCATCATTTCAGATTTGGTAACAGTGACAGATAGTCGCTGCAACGTTGGCTTCATGAAACCCTGCCCTGTGGCGAGCGGGCTTGTTGTGGCGAGCGGGCTTGCCCCGCGTAGGGCTGCGAAGCAGCCCCCTGTCAATTCACCGCATTCTTTGAGAAAGACTCAGTGACTGGTTTTGGGGCTGCTGCGCAGCCCAACGCGGGGCAAGCCCGCTCGCCACAACAAGCCCGCTCGCCACAGCAGACCAACAGAGTGGCTTTGCGGGGTTTTTAGAAGGTGGTGCGTACGCCGAACTGCACGCTGCGCCCCGGTGCCGGCGCAATATCGCGCAGGATCGAGCTGGCATAGCGCACGGTCTGGTTGGTGAGGTTCTCGCCGTTCACGAACGCCAGCCACTGGCTGCCACCCATATTGAAGTGATAACCCATGCTGGCGCCGAGGGTTGTATAGCCATCGGTGCCGCTTTCGTTATCCGGCACGCGACCCTGGCCTGCCGCGTGTTCCACATCGATACGCGCCTGCCAGCGGTCCAGTTCCCATAGCAAGCCGCTGCTCAAGCGCAACGGTGCGATACGCGGGAGGGCTTCGCCGGTGTCGAGGTTGGTCGCACGGGTGTAGTCGCCCGACAGTTCCAGCGCGAACTTACCGTAGGCGCTTTCACCAAGCTTCCAGTGATCCTGGGCTTCAACGCCGGCGAAACGTGCACGCACACCCGAGTACTCGTATTCCGGGATGCCTGCTGCGTCTGCTTCACCTTCGTCGTTCAACGTACGGCCTGTGCCCAGCAAGCCGATGTAGTTGGAGAAGCGGCTGTAGAACACCCCGAAGCTGCCCTTGTGGGTGCCATTGTCAAAGCGCAGCGCCAGGTCGCTGGACACGGCCTTTTCTTTCTTCAGGTTGGCATCGCCCAGCTCATAGGTGCCGGTGGCGACGTGGGCGCCGTTGGCATACAGCTCGTAGAAGGTCGGTGCGCGCTCGGTGTAGCCCAGGGTGGCGGCGACGGACCACACGGGTGTGAGGGTGTAGACCGCACCCGAAGACACGCTGCCGGCGGTGAAGTCATTGGACTTGTCGGCATTGGCAAAACGCGCATTGCCCTTGGCATCCGGGTCGACGCTAGTGTGTTCCAAGCGCCCGCCGAGGCTCAGTTTGAGGCGCTCGGTGGCCTGCATTTCTTCGAGGATAAACAGCGCGCCGGCGTTGGTGTCGGTCTGCGGCACGAAGGCTTCTTCGCCGAGGGCCGAGAACTCGTTGCGGGTCACTTGCGCGCCCACCACGCCATCGAGCGGGCCGATCGGCTGGTGGCGCGCTTCCACGCGGGCTTCATAACCCTTGTTCTTGAAGATCGTACCGGTCTGGCCGCCTTCGATTTCGCGGTGCTCGTAGTCGGTGTAGCCCGCGTCGAGTTTCACCGAGGTGAATGGGCCCTGCAGGTTGCGGATCTCCGAGGCGAAGGCGTAGTGATCCTGCTTCATGCGGATACGCACATCCTGCTCGGCAGGGGAGCCGTAGTTGGCGTCGTAGTTGCTGTAGGACAACCCGGCATAACCGTCGTCCCAGGTGTAGGAACCGCCCACGGCACCGCCGTCCTGGCGCCCGTCGCTGTTGCCCAGGCGGCCATTCTTGCCGGGGGCATCGTCGGTTGCCGGGGCGTGACGGCTGCGCGCCTGTCCGGGGATTTTCAGGTCGTTGAATTCCCGCGCGTTGGCATCCAGGTGCAAGGCGAACGTGCCGTTGCCGGCTTCCAGTTTGCCGGCGCTGCTGCGCGTGGTGTCGGCGCCGCCGTAGCGCAATTCACCGGCACCGTGGATACCTTCGATGGCTTCGGTGGGGATGCGGTTGTCGAAGGTGTTGACCACGCCACCTATGGCACTGCCGCCATACAACAGCGCTGCCGGGCCGCGCACGATTTCAATGCGATCCACGTTGACCGGGTCCAGCGGCACCGCGTGGTCGTAGGACAGCGACGACGCATCCAGCGCGCCCACGCCATTGCGCAGGATGCGAATACGGTCGCCATCCTGCCCGCGAATGATCGGTCGACTGGCGCCTGGGCCAAAGTAGGAGGACGACACGCCTGGCTGCTTGTTCAGGGTTTCGCCGAGGCTGCCTTTTTGTTGCAGGGTCAGGTCGTCGCCTTCCAGCACGGTGGTCGGCGAGGCAAGTTGCTCGCTGCCCAGCGGGTTGCCGGTGATGACTTGGGGTTGCAGCTCCAGGGCATGGGCTTCGGAGCAGATCAGCAGGGCGGCGGCAAGCGGGGTCAAGCGCCACAGAGAAGAGCGGGACATCGGACATTCCTTGGTAAAACGGCGAAATGATTGGAGATTTATAGTTACAATATAACATCTCTTTTTCGCTGGAAACGGGAACTTTTTTGATCGTGCTAAAGTGCGCGGCTGTGTGATCTCTTTTTAAAGGCCCCGCATGACCGCGACAAGCAACGACCCTCTACACGGCGTGACCCTGCAACACGTCCTCACCACCCTGGTGGAACATTACGAATGGGCAGGCCTGGCCGAACGCATTGATGTGCGCTGCTTCAAGAGCGACCCGAGCATCAAGTCGAGCCTCACGTTCTTGCGCAAAACCCCGTGGGCGCGGGAAAAAGTCGAAGGGTTGTACGTGAAGCTGATGCGTACCAAACGCCCGCTGGATTGATCCGATGAAGCGGTTTGTGGCTGCGGCGGCGCTGGCCGGTTGGGTGGGGTTGGCGATTCAGCAATACCTGATTTTCTATTCGCGCTGGACGTCCGGCGCCAGCCTGCTGGGTGGGCTGGTCAACTTTTTCAGTTTCTTCACCGTGCTCACCAACACTCTCGCCGTGGTGGTGTTGAGCTATGCGCTGGTGAAGCGCGATTCACCCGCCAAGCGGTTTTTCCTCGCGCCTGGCATCAGCAGTGGGATCACCGTGAGCATCGTGGTGGTGGGCCTGGCGTACAGCCTGTTGTTGCGGCATTTGTGGCAACCCGAAGGCTTCCAGTTCATCGCCGACGAGTTGCTGCACGACGTGATGCCCGTGCTGTTTTTTATCTACTGGTGGCGGTGTGTGCCCAAGGGCAACCTGCACCTCAAGCACATCGGCGGCTGGGTGAGTTACCCGCTGGTGTACTTCGCCTATGTGCTGCTGCGGGGGGATTTGCTCGGGCAGTATCAGTACCCGTTCATTGATGTGGGCACCCTCGGTTATCCACAGGTATTCGTGAACGCGGGGGGCATTCTGGCGGGGTTTATCGCGATTGCACTGGCAGTGGTGGGGCTGGACAAGCTCATCAAGCCCCAGCCCTGATTCACTCTTCTTCGCTGCCTTCGGCGCGCCAGTAACCGACGGCCTTGAGGAACGCCTCATTGATCTGGTGCGTGTCCAGCAACACGCGGCGTACCTGGCGTGACAGCTTGGTTTCGGTCGCCACGAAGCTGTACAGCGAGCCACTGGGCAGCGTCAGTTTGCGCACGGTGTCGAGCAGGTCATCCTGGCCACGAATCACCCAGATCACCTCGACCTCGGCAGCACTTTGCAGCGCCTGCTTTTCGCCCGCATTGGCGATCTCGATCACGGCCAGCACGCTGCGCCCGGCCGGCAACTCTTCCAGGCGACGCGCGATGGCCGGGATGGCTGTTTCATCGCCGATCAGCAGGTAGCTGTCGAAGATATCCGGCACGATCATCGAGCCCCGTGGCCCACCGATATACAGGTGTTGGCCGACCTTGGCCTGCTCGGCCCAGGTCGACGCAGGGCCGTCGCCGTGCAGTACGAAGTCGATATCCAGTTCACCGATGTCCAGGTCGAAACGCCGCGGCGTGTAGTCGCGCATGGCCGGTTGCGGCCCGTCGCCCTTGATGGCGAACGTCGGGCTTTCCAGGGCGGCCTGTTCGGCGGCGTTCTGGGGGAACAGCAGCTTGATGTGATCGTCACTGCCCAGGCTGACAAACCCGGCCAGTTCCGGCCCGCCCAGGGTGATGCGGCGCATGCGTGGGGTGATGTCCACCACCCGCAGTACTTGCAGGCGGCGACGTTTGATTTCGTGGGTAACGCGATGGATGGTTTGTGTATTCATGGGTTTTTCCCGTCGACAATGGCTTGGGCGGTGCTATTGAGCAGCGCCGCGACACGCACGATTTCTTCCGGGCTCCAGCGCCCGTGGTGCGAATGCAAGGCATGGCGCAGGTTGTGCACCGCCTCGTGGATTTCCGGCGGGCGGTCCTGGCCGCGCAGTGCGCGCTTGCTCACGTCCATGCGCAGGCGAATACCGTCGAGGGCAACCGTCTGCTCACTTAAGAAGAGACGACCGGCGTCGGTGATTGTGTAGCGTTTTTTTCCGCCTTCGGTGTCGCCGCTGATCAGTTCGCTTTCTTCGAGAAAGGTCAGCGTGGGGTAGATCACCCCGGGACTTGGGGTGTAGGCGCCGTCGAACAGGCTTTCGATCTGGCGGATCAGGTCATAGCCATGGCATGGCTGCTCGGCGATGAGCGCCGGCAGCAGCAATTTGAGGTCACCGGGGGCAAAGACCCGCGGGCCACGACCACCGCGTTCGCGGCCGCCGTGTTTTTCGAAGCCTTCGTGGCGTTCGTGGCGAGGGTGATGTTCTCTCATTTCTGTGTTCTCCTGTCTTACTAAGATACAACTTAAGATATATCTTATAAGCCGGGCAAGCACAGCAGACCAACGGTCATCCGTGGAACGTTTCTCTAAGGGATGTAACGGCTATTCGGCCGCGAGGCCTGTACTCGCCAGACACAAGGTCTGACTGCCGGGCTGCAAGTAAGGCATGAGCAACGGCGCCATGCCCTTGAGTACCTGCACCGGCAGGGCCGAAGTGAAGGTGAAATGTTCGGCGGACTGGCCGGGGACAAACGCGGTCAAGGTGCCGAAATGGTGCTCGCCCAGATAGAACACAAACGTGGCGGTGCGGTTGATCGACTTGGAACTCAGGATCCGCCCACCGGCGCCGATGGCTTCGATGCGGTTATCGCCGGTGCCGGTCTTGCCACCCATGGCCAGCGGCGTGCCGTCGGCCAGCTTGAAACTGCCGGCGACGCGTTTGGCGGTGCCGGCATCCACCACCTGGGACAAGGCGGCGCGCAGGGCTCTGGCGACCTCGACCGGGATCACCTGCTTGCCGGGTGCCGGGTCGTTGACCAAGTGCGTTTCGTACGGGGTGCCGGCAGCAAATAGCAGGCTGTCGATACGCAACACCTTGGGGCGCACGCCGTCGTTGAGGATGATCCCCATCAGCTCGGCCAGTGCTGCCGGGCGATCCCCGGAGCTGCCGATGGCGGTCGCCAGGGACGGCACCAGGTGATCAAAGGGGTAGCCCAGGGCCTGCCAGCGCTGATGGATGTCGAGGAAGGCCTCGATCTCCAGCATGGTGCGAATGCGGCTGTCGCGCGCACTCTGGTGACGGCTCTTGAACAGCCAGCTGTACACCTCCTGGCGCTCGAATTGGCTGGCCTTGACCACCTCGCTGAACGTCGCCTCGGGATGGTTGAGCAGGTAGCCGAGCAACCACAGGTCCAGCGGGTGCACCTTGGCGATGTAGCCTTGGTCGGGCAAATCGTAGGTGCCGGGGCCGTAGTCCTTGTAGAGTTTTTGCAGGCGTTCGTCGGTGAGCTTTTCGTTGGTTTTCACGCCGGTCAGGTGTGAGCGCACAAACAGGTTGAAGCTCTCCTGGCTGGCGGCGGGCAGCAGGTAGCGGTGCACGGCGGCCAGGCGGATCGGCGTGGGGCGCAGGCTGTCGAGGAAGGTGTCGAGGCGGGCCTGGGTGTCTTTCTTCTGGTACTTCTTCCAGAACTTGCGCAAGAACGTGGTGCCTTCGCGGTCGGCGAACCCGGCGAGGTATTCCTGGCGGCGCGGGTCGCTGTCGTCCTTGAGCAGTTCGGCGCTGTTGTTCTCCCCTGAATAAGTGACATAGCGCACCACATCGCGCATCAGCCGAATGAACGGCAGGTTGATCGATTCGCGCAAGGCGTCGCGCAGGGTCGGGCTGCGTCCGTTGTCCTGGCTGCGAAAGTTATGGAAGCTGTGCAAGCCGCCGCCGGTGAAGAAGCGCTCGCCGGGGCTGGCCGAGTAGGTGCGATCCAGTGCCGCGTCGAGCATCACGGCCAGGGATTTGTCCGGGGCCTGGATCAGGTAGTCGAGGGCCCAGCGACTCAGGCGGTCCTGGTCGTCGACCGTGACTTTTTTCAGCGCCGCCGGCGCTTGTGCGGCGTACTTGGCGTGCAGCTCGGCGATGATTTGCAGGTAGGTGGTGAGTACCCGCAGCTTGGCGGTGGAGCCCAGCTCCAGCTTGCTGCCTTCGTTGATGTCGAAGGGTTGGTCGGTGTTGTCGGTCTGTACCCGCACTCGTGAACCGTCCGGGGTCAGTTCGAACAGGGTGAAGCTGTAGCGCACCTGGGCGGTGCTGGCGGGGGTGAGCAGGCGCTCGCCGAGCAGACCGATCTGGCGGGCATACTCGGGGTCGGCCAGGCGCCGGAGGTAATCGCTGACCTGGCTTTGCAACTGCGCTTGCAGGGTGCTGGTAGCCGAAAGGTCGAGGCGATCGAGGTCGTACAGCGTCCGGTCGAGCAGGGCGGCGAGACGGCCACGGGCGACGCTGATGCCTTTGTTGGTCTCGATGGGTTGTACCGTCGGTTGTTGCTGCCAGTCGCGGTAGGAGACTTTTGCGTTGAGCGCCGCCCGCAACAACGCCGGCTCGATCACGCCGTTCTGGGCCAGCAGGCGCAAGTGGCTGTCGGTGAGTTGTGCCAGTTCCTCGCGCCCCTTGGCCAGGTAATGCGAGGGTCGCCGCTGGGCGATGATCAGTGACAACACCTCACGCAGGGCCAGGCCTTGCTGAGCGCTGACGGGGCCGACCAACGCCTGATTGACCTGGTTGAAATCCGCGCCGTACCACACCCGCAACCCCTCGGCCATGCCGTGCACTTCACCGTGCCCCGGCACCGCCGACAGCGGCACGCTGTTGAGGTAGTCACGCACAATGTCCTGCCGCGCCGGCAAGGTCTCGGGCCCGTCGTGGTAAGCGCGCACGGCGGCGGAAAACATCTGCCGCAGTTTCTCTCCACCGGACAGGGTCAGCCCATCCGGCGAGTGGCGATATTTCTCCAGTTGAGTGGCCAAAGTGCTGCCGCCGGCGCTCTGGCCGGGCAGGTGCAGCAGCTTGGCGACTTGCGACCAGGCCGCCTTGGCGAAGCGCGGCCAGTCCACGGCGGGGTTGGCCTGGGGTTGGGCGGGGTCGAGCAGGTCGCGGTTTTCGATGAACAGCAGGCTGTTCACGATCAGTGGCGGGATGGCGGTGAAGCTGGAGTACAACTGTTGCGGGTAGTCGTATTGGTACAGCGGCACGGCGCGGCAATCGGTGATCGACAACCCGGCCTGGATTTTCTCGGCGTAGGGCACAAACAGGCCCTTGGCGCTGTAATCCATCAATGCCGGGGAAAAACGCGCCTGGGCCTCGATCACATACCCACGCTTGAGCAAGCGCGGCAAAAAGGTGTCGAGGTCACTGTAGCCCAGGCGCCGATCGAACGGGCCGGCACCGGGATAGACGATTGCATCGCTGGGGCCGGACTTGACCTCGTAGGTCAGGTCGCGGGCCAGGCGGCTCAGTTCCTGGGCCTGCAAGCGCGCGGTGCGCATCTCCCTGGCGGCGGCAAACCCCAGGGCGATCAACGCCATCAATACGATCAACCCGAACAGGCGACGCCCATGGCGTGGCCTGGGTTTATTTTCGGGTAAAGGCGCTGTGTCCGAACTGCCTTGTACTTTCGCAGCCTTGGTCGATTCGGTTTGCCACAGTGCGCCCATAGTCGATTGATCCATTCACGCAGATTGATCGGACTTGCTTGAAGCGTAGTCGCTGGGCGCTGTTTGTGAGGGAAATGTGATTTTCGAGTAAGAATCCTCTGATACTTGCGTAGTACGCTGCCCGACGCGACGTTTTGTCGCTCAATGCAGGTCAGATGCTCCTGTTAAATTGCAATCCGGCGGGCACTTCCACTAAATTGCCTCGCTTTTATAGTGAAAGACCCTGCTCCTGGCTTTTTATACTGCACGCCCCGCTGATCTTGCCTGGCAAGAAGGGCCCGTCCATGAGGCGGCCCCGGTCTCGGCAAGGACGCAGGCTTACCGGCCCGCGTCCTGGAGACTCGACGGACAATCCAATAACAAAATGAGGTTGTACCCCTATGCCAGTCGGCAACCCACTGCCCCATGGCGAGACCGCTCAAGGCGGCCCGCTCAAACGCGAACTCGGTGAACGGCATATCCGTCTGATGGCGCTGGGCGCCTGTATCGGTGTCGGCCTGTTCCTCGGCTCGGCCAAGGCCATCGAAATGGCCGGCCCGGCGATCATGCTGTCGTACATCATCGGTGGCCTGGCGATCCTGGTGATCATGCGCGCCCTCGGCGAGATGGCCGTGCACAACCCGGTCGCCGGTTCGTTCAGCCGTTATGCCCAAGACTATCTCGGCCCATTGGCAGGGTTTCTCACCGGTTGGAACTACTGGTTTTTGTGGCTGGTGACGTGCGTCGCGGAAATTACCGCCGTGGCGGTGTACATGGGCGTCTGGTTCCCGGATACGCCGCGCTGGATCTGGGCCTTGGCTGCACTGATCAGCATGGGCACCATCAACCTGATTGCGGTCAAGGCGTTCGGTGAGTTCGAATTCTGGTTCGCCCTGATCAAGATCGTCACCATCATTGCCATGGTCATCGGCGGCGTCGGCATCATCGCCTTCGGCTTCGGCAATGACGGCGTGGCCCTGGGGATTTCCAACCTGTGGGCCCACGGCGGCTTCATGCCCAATGGCGTGCAGGGCGTGTTGATGTCGTTGCAGATGGTGATGTTCGCCTACCTGGGCGTGGAGATGATCGGCCTCACCGCCGGTGAGGCGAAGAACCCGCAGAAGACCATTCCCAGCGCCATCGGCTCGGTGTTCTGGCGCATCCTGTTGTTCTACGTGGGCGCGCTGTTCGTGATCCTGTCGATATACCCGTGGAACGAGATCGGCACCCAGGGCAGCCCGTTCGTGATGACCTTTGAACGCCTGGGCATCAAGACCGCCGCCGGCATCATCAACTTCGTGGTGATCACCGCGGCGCTGTCGTCATGCAACGGCGGCATCTTCAGCACCGGGCGCATGCTCTACAGCCTGGCGCAGAATGGCCAGGCGCCGGCCACGTTCGGGCAGACCTCCAGCAACGGTGTGCCGCGCAAGGCGCTGCTGCTGTCGATTTTCGCCTTGCTGTTGGGCGTGTTGCTCAACTACCTGGTGCCGGAAAAAGTCTTTGTGTGGGTCACCTCCATCGCCACGTTCGGCGCGATCTGGACCTGGCTGATGATCCTGCTGGCCCAGCTCAAATTCCGCAAAGGCCTGAGCCCCGCCGAACGGGCAGGGCTCAAGTACCGCATGTGGTTGTACCCGGTCAGTTCCTACCTGGCCCTGGCGTTCCTGGTGCTGGTGGTGGGCCTGATGGCGTACTTCCCGGATACCCGCGTGGCGCTGTATGTGGGCCCGGCGTTCCTGGTGTTGCTGACCGTGTTGTTCTACGTGTTCAAGTTGCAGCCGTTGAACACTGCCCAGGGCGCCACGCGCTCGGCGTGATGCTCAATTGACCTGCTGTTGTGCCAGTTGCGCCGCTTCGGTCAACTGGCGCACCAGGCGATTGCGTTCGGCAATCTCCAGATCCACCAGGGATTGCCGACGTTCCAGATAGGCCTCCGAGCGCTTGTCCGCGATCTCCTGGTTCAGGCTGTTCAATTGGTGACTGACCACGTTCTCAATGGTCGAGAAGGGCTCCGGGTAACTGCGGGCCAGGTACTCGATCCAGAATTCCTCCATCAATAATGAGTTCTGCGCCGCCTGGGTGTTGCTCAGGGCCTCCAGGGTACGACGGGCAGCAGCGATGTCGTGTTCATCGACCCATTCCTCCACCGCATACAGCATTTCTTCGCGACGGATCGGCAGTTGGAATTGCGCGCGAAAACGCAGCCGGTAGTACAGCTTCACTTCCGCATCGTCCGGTTCCACCCCTGCTTCGCGCAGAGTCTGGATGTGTCTCTCGGCCAATTGGTCCACCTGGCGCAGGTAGAACAGCTGCCTGGCCAACTTCAGCAGTTCACGGTCGGCCTGGTTGCTGCCGGCGTGGGACCGGGCCTGGTGGACGAGGTGTTCGATCTCCATATTGATAAAAGCCAGGATGGCGCCGTCGCCGCAGGTGCCGTCGAGGTAGGTGTTGAGAAACACCCGCTCGCGCAGCTCGGTGGATTGCCCCATGGCATCGAGCAGGTGCCAGACCCGTTCGGTCAGGGCCTGCTGGCTGGCCGGGCTGTGGGTGTAGGCATACGACTGGGGCAGGTCGCGCAGCACCCGGAACGTGTCATCCGGGCTGGCACCCTCGTTGTTGCGCAACTGCTCCCACAAGGTCTGTCGTGCAGCGTGCTGCTCGACAGGCACGCCGGCCAGCCAGCGGCTGAAGTCAATCGACATGGCCTGCTGGTGCAAGATGCCCGGTAACGTTCCACCGATGACAATCCCGGTGCGATGGCGATAGTCGCGGATCCTCGCCAGGGTGGTCTCGCTCAAGGGATTGTCATGCAGGACTGTGTTGCGGTTGGTCGGCCCCATGCGCACATCGGAAAATACGGCGTCGGGAATCGTGGTCAAGCGGTTTTCCTGCAATAGCAGGTGGCGCAGGCTGCTGCGGCTTTCGGCGCCGATGGGCCAGTGTTCAATGTTGGTCTGGCGCAGCGCCAGTACTCGCAGGCGGCTCATGCGCGAGACATCCGGCGTCAGCCCCAGGGGGTTGCCATCCAGATGGAGTTCGTTCAGTCGGGTCATGTTGGCCAATCGCTGACGCGACTCGCCTGTCAGTACGATCGCGTTGTCACGCAAGTCCAGGTGCTCAAGCTGGGTCATCTGGGTCAGGCTGGTGGGCAGCTCACTGAGCATGCAGTCGATCTTCAAGTGGGTCAGGCCGATGAATTTGCCGAGGAATGCGTTGCCTGTCGGCGGGAAGGTATCGCCGTCGATCCGCAGGTATTCAATGTGCTCGAAACCCTGGGTACTCAAGATGAAATCAGGGTCGGGCAGGCTGTTGCCGTTCAGGCGCAGTTGCAGTTGATGCGTGTCGAACAAGCCTGAGTCATTGTCATAGGCAACACGGCTTTCCTGGCGCCAGGCGCGCAGGATGCGGTCGGCGAGTTGGCGGCGTACACCGTAGTTCCAACCCACCGGGTCGGTGGCTGGGTCGTCGACGGCCTGGGGTGTTTCGATCCAGCGCTGCAATTCGAATTGCAGGGACTGATATTCGGCCTTGCGCCGTTGCAACTCGATCAACGCCGCCGGCTCGCTCATGTCCAGGCCGTCAATCAGTTCCCGGGCGCGGAACTGGCTGAAGCTGGGATAGAGTTCGCGCACCTTGCCCACCAGGTCCACAGGTTGATTCCCACTGAACGGCCAGAGCCCCCGCAGCGAGAACGGATAGGCGATGAATGAACTGTCGACCCGCATCGGCGGTTGCAGCCAATACGGGATATGGGGCAGGCCGAGCAGTTCCTTGATGGCGATGCGCTGGTTCAGCGCCAGTTCGGCGATGGTGTGTTGCACCGGGGACAGGTCGCCGCCATCGACGATCCCCAATGCCTTGCACTCGGCGTCTGACAGCAACAGGCTGATGGCGTTGAGCAAGTCGCTGCCGACCTCGGCAGGCTCATTGAGCAAGCGGCCCTGCTTGTCGTAGGCGTGGAACCCACCGTTGAACCGGGCGAGTGTGCGCCGGTCGATGCCAGCAGGCTGGCCCGCGCTTTCCAGCAGGCGACCGTTGGCGTTGCCGTCGTGGATGTCCAGGCGCAGTTGCGGCGGCCAGCCGGGCAGATCCTTGAGCAGGTGCAAGGTGATTTTTTCGCTGTCGGGGTTGGCCAGGGTCTTGAGGTAGAGGCCCTCGAAGGCGCGGTTCAGGCGCACGTCATGGGCGGTGAGCCGAGCCTGTTCGGCCAGGCGCAGGCCGACTTGGCTGTGATCCTGCAGTTGCTTGAGCTCCTGTGGGCTGGCCTGTTCGAGGATGGCCGTGACCGCACTGCGGGGCATGTGTGGAAAACGCGATTTGAAGCGCTGTTCGAGCACGTTGCCGCCTTGCTCGCTTTGGGCATACAGGTTGTCGAACAATTGCGCGCGTTCATGGTAGGCATGCTCGGCAATTTTCTTCGCCAGTTTGAACAGACGCTCCTCCTCGGAGGCCGGCAGTTCACTGAGCAGTGCGCGGATCAGCGCATCGTTGCGTACCAGCTTTTTCAATGGTTCGCGGCTGCGGCTTTCGGCCTCGGTGAGGCGTATGGTCTCGGCCGAAGGGTTGCGCGTGGCGGGGTATTGGCGAATCACCGTGCCTTCGCTGTCGACGATCTCCAGGCGGTGGCTGCCAGGCCAATTGGGCAGGCGGCTGGCGAGCAGCAACTGCAGGGAAGGCCGGGCATTCTGTGTGGCGGAGTAGGTGCTCATGGCCTGGATAAAGTGCAGGATGTCGCGCTCGATGCGAAAGCGTTTGCACGTGTCTTCCAGTAACGGCGGCGGTGCCTGGTGGGTGCTGTGCACCTCGCGCAGCGCGCGAGCAGGCGTACCCGTGATTCTGAGGATGCGCGCGGCGGTGCGCTCGTCGACGTTGTAGTCCTGGGCGCCCAGGCGATAGAGCAGGCGATGGTCGCTCCAGGCCATCGGGTTTTCGCTGGACAGGCGCCACGCGCCACGCCCGTTGTGTTCCAGCAGGGGCGTATCGACGCCGACCTTGCTGGGATGCTTGAGTCGCCACTTCAACACGCGGGGGTCAAACTCGATCGGGTACAGCGAGCCGTAGAGCGGCAGCAGGTGTTGCCCGTCCAGATCGTAGAGACCCTTGGCGTTGGGCTGCGCCCCCGTTGGCAGTACCCCATCGTATTCGTACTGGCGCAGCGAAAGGTCGAGCAGGCTGACATAGCCGCGCGGGCTGCGTTGGGCACTCATCAGATTGCCGAGTGTATTTCGCAACCCCTGTGCATCAGAGGCTGATTGCATGCCCAGCTTCAGCCGCTCGTGGGGTTGCAGCACCGAGCCGATCGCCAGGTAGAAACTGTCGACGGCCGGCGACACCGGGATCGGCCCGCCGTTGCGCATGTCGTAGGCTTCATAGCGGCCCTCGCCGTAATGCAGCAGCTCGACCGTGGTGTCGTCGGGGCCCGTGGATACATAGCGTGGGGTGGCCTTGCTGGTGGCAAGCTCGGTGACGACGAACTGTCGATCCAGGACTTCGCGCAGCAGGCTGGTGGCAAACTCCCGGGCCCATTGATCGTTGTCGGCATGGAACACGCGCGGGTGGTACAGGCTGTCGAGGGCCACATCGATGCGCAGCGCGGCGCGGTGGTGGTCCAAGTGGTCACGTACCGACTGCGGCAACGTACCACTTTGCAGGAACGTGGCCTGCTGGCTCGCGTTCAAGGGCACGTCTTCCAGCAGCTGTGCCAGGTTGGCCGGGGTCAATGGCGCAAACCTGTCGCGCAGTTTGCGCAGCACGGGCGTGATGGGCACCAGCGGTGGGGCGACCTTCAACGGGATAAACGCGCGCGCGGTGTCCGCGGCGGGCAGTTCGTGCCGGGCATGTCCGGCATACCGGTACAAGGCGCTGAACAGTGCCAGCCGGTGAGCCTGGGCCAACTCGCTGATTTGCAGCCGCACACGCGCAATGCGTTGGGCCGGCGTCAAGTTCGGGCTGCCTTCCCTGCCCAGTAGCGAATTTGCAGGCTGTTGGTCGATGATCAGCTCGAACAGTTGCTCCTGGGAGGTGACCGTCGTGTCGGCGCCGTCGAGGGCGATGTAGGTGCCATCGTCGCGGCGTTTGAGCTTGGTGATGCTGCCTGTGGCCGCTGGAGTGTCCGTGGCGGCATAGGTTTCGATGAGCGCGCCTTGGGCGTCATACACCTGGATGGATACCTCGCTGGGCCACCCAGGCACTTGCGTCAACAGGCACAGCACGGCGCCATCGGCATGGGGCGGCATGTAGCCGCGTCGGTGGAAGTCGCTGATCAACTGGTCGATCACCCGGTCAACCTGCAAGCGCCTGACCCCTTCGATCAGGTTGATGGGCGCCAGTTCTCCGGCCCATACGCTGTCCAGGGTGCTGCGGCTGGGCGCGATGCTGCGCAGCATGTGGTCCATGTCCACCCTGGGCACCGGGCTTGAACCATTGGGCAGCATGCGCTCGATCAGTTGGATGTCCGACAGGGCGTGGGCGTTCTTCAGGTCCAGGGTCCAGGCTTGCAGGGCCGGGTTGAACACGATTGGTGGGGCGGCATTGCTGCCGTTTTCCTGTTTGAGCACAAACCCCAGGGCCTTCGGGTCATGGTCGACTTCAACGACCCGTTGCTGTTCGCCATGTTTCAACCACGCGTATTGCCTGCCATTGATCTGGTAGACGCCCTGCGCGTTCGGCGTCTGCCCGTTGAGCAGGTTTTGATCAAGGATCGCGTACGTACCGATGTCGGGTTTCCAGAGGACAGCGGTGCCGTCGCTGCGGGTCAGCTTCTGCGGATTGCCCAAGCGTTGCAACAAACCCTGGATGCGCTGCTGGTGCACCCGGCCGGCCGTGGAGATCAGCAGGCCGTTGATCGCCAGGTCCGCTACATCCGCCATGGCGGCAGCAAAATCACTGGCCTGGCCTCTGGCAACTTCGTTGAAACCGATGATGACGCTGTAGGTGAGGCTGCCAAATACCACCGCCTGCATCACCCGGTTCAAACCGGTGACGCCGCCGGGCATGGGTGTCAGCAATAGTTGCAGGATTTCGTCGGCGATCGCCGCAGCACCTGCCATGACCGCTTGCAGGTCACGGGTCGAGCGACGGGTTGCCAACGTCGCGAGATTCGCCTGGTAGTGCTGGATGTGACGGTAGGTGAGGGCTTGCGCCAGGCTTTCGGTGCGCCCGTGTTTCGGGTCTGGCGTGAAGCGCAGGCCGTCCAGGGGCTTGGCCGGGAACAGGCGGTGGAAGGTGTCGTACAGGAAGCCCGCGGCGGCACTCAGGTTTTCCGGGCGCTGCTCACTGGCGTCCAGGCGTTTGAACCCCTGCATTTCGGTCATCGGCAGTTGCCGTGAAAACCAGCCCAGGTCGTGCCTGCGATGGCCGTCCTTGAGTTGTTGCATGAAGTGGGCGTTGGCGGCGTTGGCGTCCGCGTGATAGTGCATCGCGCCGCCGGGACGGAACGGGAAATAAGACACCACCCCGAGGCTGCCCACGCGAATCAGCAGCAGGGGCACCGGGATGGTCTCGCCGGACGGCACGAACGGCACCGCCGGCAGCAGCGTGACGCCGGTGCTCATCCCGAGTGTTTCAAATTCCAGTGCCGGGCCACTGCCATCAATGGCTTGGGTCAGGCGGTCGTAGAGTTCCCGGGTGAGCCCGGTGACGGCACGGTTTCGGTAGGCTTCCAAGGCTTCGAACCTGAGGTTTGCGAGTGTGCTCTCGTGCAGCAGCCGTTGCAGTTTTCCGTCCTTGCCCAAGGTCGCCCTGAGGGTGGTATCCAGTTGCCCACCGAGGTCCAGGTCGCGGGCGATGTCGACAAAGGCTTTGACGGTCAGCCTGGGGTTTTCATTGCCCGTCAGGTAGGCGGCATCGATGAAGGTGGTCCCCGAGCGCTGCGGTGTGCTGGTGGCGAAGTCGAAATTCAGGCAGGCCGCCTCCCACAACGACAGGCTGGACACGTGCGAGCGATATTTCCATTCGTCGTAGGCGCGGCGAAAGCGCCGCAGGTTCGGCGAGAGACTGGTGGTGCTGGTGCGCGGTTCCCAGGGCAGTGGCGCCTGCACTTCCTCCAGATAGCGGGTGTGCAGGAACACTTGCAGAGGGTCCTGATTGCCGATGCGCTCGCGCAATCGGGCCAGCCCCTGGGTCTTGAACGTGTTGATCAGGTTGTGGTTTTCGGACTCCACTGCGGTAAGCGCCTGGAGCGCTTCGCGTTGCAGCCGTACATAAGTGCGCTGTTGGTCCGGGGTGAGGCTGTCGAGTGTAAGTGTGAGCGTGCGCTGGATCTGTTCCAGGGCTTGTTGTTGGCCCCAGGCGTCACTCGATTGCAGGTTGCCCGACAGACCGTTGAGCAGTTGATGGGTTGGCATGGACCATTTCCTTTCACCGTTGAAGTGGAAGGAAATGGAATCACCCTGCCGGTTTTACCGGGCGCTACCTATGTAGCGCGGGCTTGGCGACCGCGTCCAGGCGCTTGAGCATGTCCAGCCAGACGGCGAGGCCCACCATCAACAGCGCACCGGCCACGGCGGTGGTCAGTTGCATGGCCACTGCATCGTTGGCCAAGGCGTTGAGCATGTCTGCCAAGGGCGCCAGCACCACCCCCAGGCAGAACACTTCCAGGGAATAGCGGCCCATGCGGCATACCTCAGTGGCAACACGGTTCTGCGTCCAGCCGTGGTGGGGCAACAGCTTCGCCGTGACGTAGGCCAGGGCGAGGAAATGCAAGAGCCGCACCGGTGACAAATCGGTCTTGCTGATCGGGTACAGCCCGTCACTGAGCCACGCCGGCATCCACGCGTCGTGCACTTCGGGCCAGCGCCACGACAGGGTGATCACCGCTGCCAGCAACACATACAGGGCGCACGCGACAAACAGCGGCTGGCGCGACAAGGGGCGTACCTGCGCCGTTTTCGGCCGCTGGCTGTACACTGCCGCCGCGCCGCCGAGCACGAACAGCAACTGCCAGGTGACCGGGTTGAAGTACCACACGCCGTCGGAAATCGCGCGCAGGTTCCAGCCCATCCAAGGCGCCATCAAGTAGATCGCCAGCGACACGGCCACCACGGCCTCTACCTTGCGCATCATCATCGGCAGCACCAGCGGCAGGCCGCCCAACAGCACGATATACAGCGGCAGCGGGTCCATCAGGTTGGGCTTGAAGCGCAGCAGCAGTTCGTCGGTCAGCGCCTGCTGCGGGTGGGTGACGAAGTGTGTCAGGCCCATTTCCTCGACCAGGTCGCGGGTTTCCACATGGCTGTTGGCAAAGAACACGATGCCCATCAGCAGCGCCAGCAAAAAGATATGCACCACGTACAGCACCCAGGTGCGTCGCAGGATTTTCAAACTGGCCAGCCAGTAGCCGTCGCGCCGCAGGATCTTGCCGTAGGCGAGCACGGCGGCAAAGCCGGCGAGGAACACGAACACCTCCGCAGCGTCGCTGAAACCGACGTTGCGCAAGGTGATCTGGCCGAGAGGGTTGTGGGGGACGTGATCCCAGAAAATGAAGATCAACGCCAGGCCCCGAAAAAAATCGATGCGTGGGTCGCGTCCGTCAGGCATGGCTACGGGCTCTTGAATATCAGGTTTAACAAGGACAGGTGAGCGTGGGCGTTGTCGTACGCCGCACGTCGGGCGGGCGCAGGTTGGCGGTATTTGTAAGCAATTGCAAAGGTTGGGTATTACTGAATGTCTCTAGACATCAATGATGACACGCGTGCCATGGCGGCCGCCGAGCAAGGCGTGAGCGATACCCGCTTCCACCCGGCCCAGCTGCGTCGATCTCCAACTGTCCGGCAGTTGCCCGGCGATGGCAGCGAAGTCTAGTAACGGCATGTGAATCTCCTTGTTTCAACGATGCCGTCGGTGGTCCGGTTCAGCGGTGAAGGTCGTTATCTTGATGTCACGCGGCGCTGGCTTCGTGGGGTTCAAAGCTGTCCGCCCGCGCCATCTGCCACATCCGCGAATAAAACTCTCCGTTCACTTCCCCTGTGAGCAGTTCGCCAGGCTTGAGGAACACATGCAACTGCGAGAACAACTTGATCTCGGTCGCCGACATACGCCGCACCAAATGCTTGGCCGACAGTTGCGATGGATGCTCCAGGCCCGCCGCCGCGAGCATTTCCGCCAGGGCCTTGAGGGTGTTGCGGTGGAAGTTGAACACGCGCTGGGCCTTGTCCGGCACCACCAGGGCGCGCTGGCGCAGCGGGTCTTGAGTCGCCACGCCGGTCGGGCATTTGTTGGTGTGGCAGCTTTGCGACTGAATGCAGCCGATGGCAAACATGAAGCCGCGTGCCGAGTTGGCCCAGTCGGCGCCGATGGCCAGTACGCTGGCGATATCGAAGGCGCTAACGATCTTGCCGCTGGCGCCGAGCTTGATCTTGTCGCGCAGGTTCAGCCCCACCAGGGTGTTATGCACGAACAGCAGGCCTTCGCGCAGCGGCACGCCGATGTGGTCGGTGAACTCCACCGGCGCGGCGCCGGTGCCGCCCTCCTTGCCGTCGACCACGATAAAGTCCGGGAGGATGCCGGTTTCGAGCATGGCCTTGGCGATGCCCATGAATTCCCACGGGTGGCCCAGACAGAACTTGAAGCCCACCGGTTTGCCGCCGGACAGTTCACGCAGTTGGGCGATGAACTGCATCAGTTCGATCGGTGTGGAGAACGCGCTGTGACGCGACGGCGAGATGCAGTCTTCGCCCATCAGGATGCCGCGGGTGTCGGCGATTTCCTGGGTGACCTTGTGCTTGGGCAGGATGCCGCCGTGGCCGGGTTTGGCGCCTTGGCTCATCTTGATTTCGATCATGCGCACTTGCGGGTTCTGCGCCTGTACGGCGAAGCGCTCCGGGTCGAAACGGCCATCGCTGGTGCGACAGCCGAAATAACCGCTGCCCAGTTCCCAGGTCAGGTCGCCACCGTTTTCGCGGTGGTAGGGGCTGATGCTGCCTTCGCCGGTGTCGTGGGCGAAGTTGCCAAGCTTGGCGCCCTGGTTGAGCGCGCGAATCGCGTTGGCGCTCAATGAACCAAAGCTCATCGCCGAGATATTGAACACCGATGCCGAGTACGGCTGTGTGCACTGCGGGCCGCCGACCATCACGCGAAATGCGCTGGGGTCGCTGAGCGGTGCCGGGCGCATGGAGTGGCCGATGAATTCGAAGCCCGACTGGTACACGTCGATCAGGGTGCCGAAGGGTTTGTCGGCGCTTTCGTTCTTCGCCCGCGAGTAGACCAGCGAGCGCTGGGCGCGGGAGAAGGGCAGGGCATCGCTGTCGGATTCGAGCAGGTACTGGCGGATTTCCGGGCGGATGGCTTCCACCAGGTAACGGATATTGCCCAGGATCGGGTAATTGCGGCGCACGGCGTGGGGGCTTTGCAGCAGATCGAAGAGGCCGATCAGGCTCAACACGCCGGTGACCACCGTGATGGGCCACAGCCATTCGTGTTCGATAAAGGGGAGGCTGGCGAGGGTGAAGATGACGCACACGGCAAAGAAGGCGTAACGGCTTAGCAAGGACAGGCTCATACGGTTTCCTTGGGTTCAGACTCTTTTGGTCGGTCCGGCATTCTGCGCCTGTAAGGAAACCCTAGACAACCTGTGGGAATGTTCAATTTGACCTGCTGGATGAGACGGACTGGCCTGATATAGAGAGCTTGCGGCTATCAGTGACTTCGAAGTGGGCCTGGTTGTCGGTGGTTGAATCACCCCCAACGAACAGGGTGAAGGTGCCGGCTTCCACCCTTGACTCAAAATCCGCATCCAGCACTGCAAAGTCATTAGCATCGAGGGTGAAAACCACCTCCTGCGTTTGGCCGGGTCTTAAATGCACTTTGCGAAAGCCGCGTAACTGGCGCACAGGGCGGGTGACGCTGGCGACAGTGTCACGCAGGTACAACTGAACAATTTCATCGCCTGCGCGTGAGCCGGTATTGGTGACGTTGGTCCGTACAGTCAAGGTTTGGCTGGAGCTGAGGCGCGTGCTGCTCAATTGAGGCATGCCATAGCTGAACGTGGTGTAACTCAGACCGAAACCGAAAGGGTATAACGGGGTCGAGGGTTGATCGATGTAACGCGATCTCCAACTGTCGTCCTCGCCTACAATCGGGCGTCCGGTGTTTTTGTGCGCATAGTAGATGGGAACCTGCCCCACGCTGCGGGGGAAGGTCATGGGCAGTTTGCCGCTTGGGTTTGTGTCGCCGAACAGTACATCGGCCACGGCGTTACCTGCTTCAGTACCCAGAAACCAGGATTCGATGATCGCCGGTGCTCGCTCAACGGTGCCGGTCAATGCCAATGGGCGCCCATTCATCAGGATAACGACCACGGGCTTCCCGGTTTTCAAGAGAGCCCGCAAGAGGGAATTCTGGGCGCCGGGCAGATCCAGGCTGGCGCGGCTGTTGGCTTCGCCGCTCATGTCTGAGGTTTCACCCAATACCGCGACGATCACATCGGCCTCTTGGGCAGCGTTTTGTGCCGCTGCAATACCCTGGGTGTCCTGGCTTGACGGTGAAGCGCCGGGCACATAGATCACTCGACTGGCGGGGGAGGCGGCGTTCTGTATGCCTTGCAGAATTGAGACCGCCCCAATGGGTTGCTCCACAGCCATACAGTTTTTCAGGCTGGCAGCGACATCCGTTGCGAGGCTGCCGACGACCAGAATCTTTTGAAGATCTTTCGACAAGGGCAGCAATGAATCGGCATTTTTCAGCAGCACGATGGACTTTTGTGCGGCTTCTCGGGCAAGTGCGCGGGCTTGCGGGGTTTGAGACAGCAAGCGTTGCCGGGTTACATCACTGTAGCGATAGGGATCATCGAACAGGCCCAGCCGCTGCTTGGCCTTGAGTACGCGGCGTACGGCGTTGTCCACGGTCGCCATGGGCACTTGGCCGCTCCTCACCAGATAGGGGAGGTTCTGCCTGAAAAACTGGTTGGCCATTTCTATATCCAGGCCAGCTTCTATCGCTTGACGTGACGCGTCCAAGGGCGTCGCTGCAACGCCATGGGTGATCAATTCAGACAGTGCGTCATGGTCCGAGACGATCATTCCCGAAAACCCCCATCGCCGACGCAGCACACCGTCAAGCAGTGCCTGGTTGCTGACCATCGGCAGCCCCTCAAGTTCGTTGAAAGCCGGCATGATGGCATCGACGCTTGCCTGAACGGCGGCCTGAAAGGGTGGCAGGTAGACTTCCCACAGCATGCGTTGCGACAGGTTTACGGTGTTGTAGTCGCGTCCTGCTTCGGCAGCGCCGTACGCCACGAAATGTTTCGCGGTGGCCAACATGAACGCCGTACTGGTCGGCCCGTCCCCATGAAAACCCATTATTCGCGCCCTTGTCATAGCCGCGCCCAAAAACGGGTCTTCTCCCGAGCCCTCCACCACGCGTCCCCAGCGTGGGTCGCGAGTGATATCGATCATCGGCGCGAACGTCCAATGCACGCCACTGGCCGTCGCCTCCACTGCGGCGGCATGCGCGGTGCGCTGGGTGAGATCAGGCTCCCAGGCACTGGCTTCGGCAAGGGGTACCGGGAACATCGTGCAAAAACCGTGAATGACGTCTAGAGAAAACAGCAAAGGAATATGCAGTCGCGAGCCTTCCACCACCAGACGCTGCAATTGACGGGTTTTTTCTGCACCGCTGGCGCCTATCACTGCGCCAACATCAGTCATCGCCAGGTGTTTCTGGCTTTGCAGATCAATGATGGCCCCGTCAGGGGTGTCCACTATGTGCAACATCGTCAGTTGGCCCACCTTTTCTTCAAGGGTCATCTGCGCCAGTAGGTGCTCGACCCCATCATCCTGTGCCATCGCCACCAACGGCAGGTAAGACAGCAGCAGGATCAGCAGTCGACGCTCCATGCGTGCGTTCCGAGGCAGTGGGCTTACGTGGAGTGTCTGGCTAGCAGCTAACAACGTCTACTGTGAGTTCTGACAGGTCTATGCTTGTTGCAATCGGTTCTCGTTTGGCTGCATTATTTGTGTTACTGTATAACGCTAGTTTCGCACTCAGACGCCCCGGAGGCCTTATGAAAGCTGGTATCCATCCTGACTACCGCACCGTGCTGTTCCACGACACCGCCGCCGATGTGTTCTTCCTGATCGGCTCCACGGCCGACAGCGACCGCACCCATAAACACAGCGACGGCAACACCTACCCGTACATCCCGTTGGACGTGTCCAGCGCCTCGCACCCGATCTACACCGGCCAACAGCGCAAGACCCAGGCCGAAGGGCGGATCGCCGGGTTCAACAAGCGTTTCGCGTCGTTTGGTTCGAGCCCGAAAAAAGCCGAGGCGTGAGCACATTACGGCGGCGTGTCCTACGCCGCCGTCTGCCGGATCGGCAACACCACCCGAAACGTCGTACCTTTGCCCAGTTCGCTGCTGACGGAAATATCGCCTCGGTGTTTTTTGACGATGCCGTAGGAAAGCGATAACCCTAACCCCGTGCCTTCACCCACCGGCTTGGTGGTGAAGAACGGATCGAAGATTTTCTGCACAGTCTCAGGCGCAATCCCACAGCCGTTGTCGGCCACTTCCAGCCACACATGCTCGCCTTCCACACCATTGCTGATGGTAATGGTGCCGCGCTCGGGTCCCATGGCCTGCGCGGCATTGATTACCAGGTTCATCACCACCTGGTTGAGCTGAGACGCCAGGCACTCGATTTCCGGTAAGGGGCCATAGCGCTTGACCACATCGGCCTTGTATTTGAGTTCGCTGGCAACAATGTTCAGCGTCGAATCGATGCCCTGCAGCAAGTTGGCGAATTGCCAGGTCTGGTCATTGTCCACCCGCGAGAAGTTCTTCAGGTCCTTGACGATCTGTATCACCCGGCCGATACCTTCCTTGGATTCACTGATCAGGATCGGAATATCTTCCTTGAGAAAATCCAGTTCCATGTCTTCACGCATTGCCTTGAGTTGATCGCGCTGCTCTGCGGGTACAAGGGCGTCTTCGGCCTGTCGGTAGGCATCCAGCATCTGTTGCAACTGCTTGAAGTAGCCGTCCAGGGTGCTGAGGTTGGAGGAGATGAAACCCACCGGGTTGTTGATTTCATGGGCCACACCAGCCGCCAGTTGCCCCAGGGATGCGAGCTTTTCCGACTGCACCAGTTGGCTTTCCAGGTGCTTGCGCTCGTCGATCTCCAGTTGTAGCGCTTGGGTGCGTTGTTCCACCAGCTGTTCCAGGTGTGCGGTTTGCAGGGAGGCGCGCCGGGCCATGTCCCATTTGTTGGCAAGGGTGTTGGCCATTTGCTGCACTTCAATATTGTCGAAGGGCTTTTTCAGGATCAGCAGGCGATCATGGGCGTGCAGGCGTTCCAGCAGATCTTCCCAGGAATAGTCCGAGTACGCGGTACACACCACCACCTGCAGGTCTGGGGCGACTTTCCACAGTTCCTCTATGGTTTTTGCGCCGTCCCAGCCCTGGGGCATGCGCATGTCGACGAAGGCCAGGGCGTAGGGTTGTTTGTTCGCCATGGCCGTGACGAGTAGTTGCAGGCCTTCCTCTCCACCGTATGCCGAATGCAACTCGAACACCTGGGCCTGGGCTTTGGCCGTGTCGCCGAACAGGGCCGACTCCATGTCATCCAGCGCCTGGTTGGATTCAACGGCAGGCATCAGGATTTTGCGAAAGTCGTCATGAATCGACGGCGTGTCGTCGATCAACAAAATGCGCCGGTTGGGCGGTTGGTTCATGGGGAGTTTCCGACAAGTGTGAGAGGAATCGTCAAGGTAAACACCGCACCCAGGCCTGGCCCATCGCTGTGGGCGCTGAGCTGGCCGTTCATTTCCACGGCAGCCAGGGCGCAGCTGTGCAAGCCAAAGCCGTGGCCGTCCTTGCGGGTGGTGAAGCCGTGGGTGAAGATCCGTGTCATGTTTTCCGCCGGAATACCTTCACCCTCGTCTTTCACGCTGATCTGCAAGGTGTCATCGGCACCCGGCTGCACGACCAGGGTCATTTGTCGTGGTCGGTCGGTGAGGTTGGACATGGCGTACTTGGCGTTGCTGATCAGGTTGACCATGATCAGCAACAACCGGTGTTTATCCCCGAGGATTTCCGGCACTTGCGCGTACTCCTTGACCACCGTGACGTGGTGGCGGCTCAAGGCACCTGCGTTCATGCGCAAGGCATCTTCCATCAAGGCACCGATGTTGACCGGCTCCAGCAGCGTGGACACACCGGCATAGGATTGTTGGGTGGCGACGATGTCCTTGATGTGGTCGACGCTTTTGCTCAGTTGCGTCAGCTCATCGGTCATGCCCTGTTGCTCCACGGCGATGGCGTCCACCAACTGATTCAAGTAGCCGGGCAGCAATTTGCCTTTTTCATCTTCGGTGAGAAACGTGCCCAGGTCAGCCTGGCGTTCGTTGATCAACTGCATGGCTTTGCCCAGGCCCAGGGCCTTGCTGCTGCGCAATTTGCGGCTGACCAGATCGGCGGAGATGTTCACGCTGTTGAGTACGTTGCCGACGTTGTGCAGCACGTTGGTGGCGATCTCGGCCATGCCGGCCTGGCGGGCGCTGTCCATCAGTTCACTCTGGGCATCCTTGAGTTGCTGGGTGCGCCGCTCCACCCGTTGCTCCAGGGTTTCATTGGCCGCCTGCAAGGCGCGGTTGACCCGGTTGATCTCTGTAAAACTGCGCAACAGGCGTACGGCAAGGTAGAGCAACAGCACCACCAGCAAGGTGGAGAAAATCAGCAAGTAGCGATGGTATTGATGGTCGATCAGGTCGGCGGTCTGCTGGTCCTGGTTGAGGTGGGTGGTCAGGTCATCCAGGCGTTCGGCCACGGGCACCGCCGCGATCCGTTCGAGCAGGTTGTTAACCAATGGCTGCTCGCGCAGGATCAGCGAAATGTGATTGCTGAGAATATCGACCGGCGCCTGGAACTGACTGGGCAGCAGTTCCTTGTTGACCGCCAGCTTGCCCAGGCCGACGAGAATGTCGGCGGCTCGATCATCACTGGTGACCTGGGCGAACTCCAGGCTGCTGAGCAACAGGTCGTAGGTGTCGGTGGCCACGCTTTGCAGTTGCTGCTTACTCTCATCGTCAACCTGATTGAACTGCGCCTGGATATCGTCTTCGGCCGTTGGCAGGAAGGCCAGCGAGTTACGCAGCACTGCGTTATGGGATTTGAACTGGTCGACCAACCTGGCCTTTTCCTGGATGGCCGCCTCGTAGGCTTGTTGATCGGCTTGCCAGCGCGGCAGGTCGATGGCCTCGTGGTGGGAGCCGCGGCCTTTCAGGTCGGCCCACAACCGGGTCATTTCCAGCAGGGGAGCGACCAGGGGGTCGTAGTTGTGGGTAATCGAAATCCGGGCCTTGAGCACCTCACTGTCCCATTGCGCATTGAGCTGCTGGAGTTGCCGGATCAGGTCCCGCGACTGGGTGTAGGTGGCGGTCTGGTCACGGGCTGACTTGAGGTACAGAAAGACCAGCGTCGAGGCCAGCAGCACGGTGATCAGGCCGAGCAGGAGCTGGCTGGTGCGGCGGGTGGACAGGGTCATAGCGGTTTACCTGCCCATTCGCCCGTCAGGGTCTTGAGAAATTGAATGATCAGGTCTTTGTCTTCCTGGGATGGGTTGCGCCCCAGTTGATACTTGAACATCACATCAACTGCTTCCTCCAGGGTCTTGGCGCTAGCGTCGTGGAAATACGGCGCGGTGACGGCCACATTGCGCAGGCTGGGCACCTTGAACACATGGCGATCCTCTTCATCCTTGGTCAGCAGGTAGCGGCCAAGGTCCGATTCCACCGGATTGCCACGGGCCTTGAAGTAATCGCCCATCACGCCGAACTTCTGGAACATGTTGCCGCCGATATTGACCCCCTGGTGGCAGGCAATGCAGCCATAGTCCTTGAAGCGCTGGTAGCCGTACTTTTCCTGGAGCGTAAGGATCTCGGTGTTGCCCAGCAGGTACTGGTCGAATCGTGAGTTGGGCGTCAGCAGGGTGCGTTCATAGGTCGCCAGGGCGTTTTGCACATTGGCGGCGGTGACGCCATCGGGGTAGGCCTGGCTGAACGCGTGCTGGTAGGCCGGCATGGCGGACAGGTTCTGCACCACGGTTTTCCAGTCGCTGCCCATTTCCACCGGGCTGATCACCACCTGTTCGACCTGGGCTTCCAGGGTGTCTACCCGACCATTCCAGAACTGTTTGAAGTTAAGGCTGGCGTTGAACACTGACGGCGTGTTGATCGCGACCGGCTTGCCGTCGAATCCGAGGGAAAACGGCTTGTCGTCGGCACCGCCGGACGCCAGTCGATGGCAGCTGGCGCAGGACAGCGTGTTGTTGACCGATAGGCGCGGTTCGTTGAACAACTGGCGACCCAGCTCGACCTTGGCCGGGTCCAGCGCCGCAACCGCAGGCAGCGGCTTGAGTGCCTCATCCAGTGGTGCCGCCATCAATGGCGTCGACAGGCACAGGATGAGCATCAGGCCAAGACGGTAAGTTGAGACATCGCTCAAGCGAGCACTCCTTGCAAGCATAGGGCTATGGGACGGGCATCAATGTTGTGCAGCCCACTTGCAGCAACTGGGCGAAGTCCTTCGCGGGCGCGGCCTTGCTGAATAAAAAGCCTTGGCCCTCTTCACACAACTGGGTTCGCAGGAAATTCAGTTGATCGAGGGTTTCTACCCCTTCGGCGATGATACTCAGCTTCAGGCTCTTGCCCATACCGATGATAGCGCTGATCAGTTGCTCGTCCTGGTTATTTACGTTCACGCCGCGCACGAAGGACTGGTCGATCTTCAACACGTCGATAGGAAAGCGTCGCAGGTAGCTTAGGCTGGAGTAACCGGTGCCGAAGTCGTCCAGCGCCAGGCGCACACCCATGGCCTTGATGGTGTGCAGGGTTTTGACGGTTTCGTCGACATTTTGCATCAGCACGCTTTCGGTGATTTCCAGCTCAAGCAAATGCGGCGGCACGCCGGTTTGTTTCAGCACGGCGACGAGGTTGTCGACAAAGTCGCGTTGGCGAAAGTCGATGGCCGAGATGTTCACCGAGATGCACAGCGGCGGCAGGCCCATCGCACGCCAGGCCTGCACTTGCTCGCAGGCTTGGCGCAGCACCCATTGGGTCAGGCGCACAATCAACCCGCTGTCTTCGGCCACGGGGATGAAATCGCCTGGGCTGACCCAGCCCGAGTGTGGCTGGAACCAGCGGATCAGCGCTTCGGCGCCGACGATCTTGCCGGATTTCAGGTCCAGCTTCGGCTGGTAGTGCAGCACAAACTCTTGGCGGTCCAGCGCCTGGCGAATCGCGCTTTCCAGGTTTTGCTGGTGTCGGGCGCGCCGGTTCATGTCTTCGGTGTAAAAGCTGAAACCATCCGGGCCCAGTTCCTTGCGGGTGCGCATGGCTGTCTCGGCGTGTTTGATCAGTTCCACGGCATTGCCGCTGTCATCGGGGTAGATGGCGATGCCCAGGCTGGCGGTGACGCTCAGGTCGTGCCCCGCGACATGTCGTGTGGCGCTCACGGTCGTGAGTATTTTTTGCGCAATATGCTGGGTTTGCAGGGGATGCTGCACATCGTTGAGCACCACCACAAACTCGTCCGCGCCGTAGCGAAACACCGAATCCGATGCACGCACGGCCGCCACCAGGCTGTGGCTGACCTGTTGCAGCACCTCATCGCCCACCGGATAGCCCAAGGCATTGTTGATGCGCTTGAAGCGGTCCAGCCCGATAAACATCACCGCCAGTTGCGTGTCATGCCGGTGGCCCAACGCAATCGCCTGCGTCAGCCGGTCGCCCAGCAGCGTGCTGTTGGGGAGCCCGGTGAGGACGTCGTATTGCAGCAAGTGGGAAACCTTGAGCAGTTCCTGCACACGTTCTTCGATGGTGCGCTCCAGGCCAACGACTTTCAGCGCCATGTCCTGTGCAAGCTGCCACTTCCAGGTCAGGGCACTGGCCATCTGGCGGATTTCCAGGTGATCGAAGGGTTTTTTCAGGATCAGCAACTGGTCGTTGTACTTCAACCGGGCCTCGATGGCTTCAAAGGAGTAGTCGGAATAAGCCGTGCACAGGGCGATCTGCAGGTTGGGGTCGACGTTCCACAGCTGTTCGATGGTCTGCAGGCCATCCCAGCCCGGCGGCATGCGCATGTCGATGAACGCCATGGCGTAGGGCGCGTTGGCGGTCAGGGCCCGGTTGACCAGGTCCAGGGCTTCCTCACCCTGGTAGGCGGAGTCCAGTTCGAAGGTCTGGCGCGCTTTAGGGGCGGTGCCGAACAGCGTTTCCTCAAGGTTCTCCAATGAAGCCTCGCCATTGGCATCGGCGCAGAGAATCTTGCGGAAGTCCTGGTGGATCGAGGCCGTGTCATCGACGATCAGAATGCGCCGGTTGGCCCTTATGGAGTCAGCAGTCATGGCGTGCTCCGTGACCACAAAAGGATTGACTGCATAACGATTCCTTCCCTGATTTAGCTTCGGAGCGGGGCGCCAACCTGTTCTGTCAGCATAGTCGAGGTCCCTTGATATCGACGGCCAGTTGGCGTCAAATCAACCCCGCGCCTCAGGCGAAGGAAGCTGGCCGGGCACAAGGGTTCAATTTAGCTCAATTTTGTTTGATTTGAAGGCGCGGTCACCATGGATGAAAAAACCACTGTTTTGCTGGTCGATGATGAAGAGTCGATTCTCAATAGCCTGCGCCGGCTGTTGCGCAGTCAAGCCTTCGATGTGGTGCTGGCCGGCAGCGGCGCCCAGGCCCTGGAGATCATGGCGGCACAGCCCATCGACCTGATCATGAGCGATGCGCGCATGCCCGGCATGGATGGGGCCCAGTTACTGGCCGAAGTCCACCGGCTGTACCCGGCCACCAGTCGTATCCTGCTGACCGGCTACGCTGACGTGCCGACCATCATCAAGGCGATCAACGAAGGGCAGATCCACCGTTATATCGCCAAGCCGTGGAATGACGATGAACTCAAGCTGATCCTGCAGCAGGCGCTTGAACATCAGCGGCTTGAACGGCTGACCCAGGTGCAGAACGACCAGCTCAAGGCGCTCAATGCCACCCTGGAAAAGCGCGTCGCGTCGCGCACCGCCGAGTTGCAGCAAACGGCCGACATGCTCGACCTGGCCTACGAAGAACTCAAGCGCAGCTACGTGACCGGCACCGAAGTGTTTTCGCTGTTGGCCAACCTGCGCCTGCCCAGGGACAAACAGACCAACCGCGCGCTGATCGAACTGATCCGCGTGTACTGCGCCGCACAGGCCATGGATGAAGCCAGCACGCGCGACCTGACCATGGCTGCGGCGTTGTACAACATCGGCAAACTGAGCTGGAGCGATAGCATGCTGGTGGAGCCGGCCGACAAGTTGCACAGCACCGACCGCGAACGTTACCGAGGCTACCCCGGCCAGAGCGAATCACTGTTGATGACCCTGGAGCCGATGAAGGATGCGGCGCGGATCATTCGCCATCACCAGGAACGCTGGGACGGTACGGGGTTCCCCGACCATCTCAAGGGCGAGGCGATTCCTTTCGGTTCTCGCCTGCTCAAGCTGGCGGTGGATTTCATCGAATTGCAAAAGGGCCTGATCCTTGAGCGGCAGATGAACAGCGATGAAGCGCTGCTGTACATCCGCAAGTACGCCGGGCGTCTCTATGATCCGGAGCTGGTTGAAGATTTTGTGCTGGCCTGCGCGGCGTTTCTCAGTGACGTGACGCTGGGCGATCCAACGGTCAAGGTGTTCACCACCCGCGAGCTGGAGGCCGGCATGGTCCTGGCCCGCAACCTCAACGCCGACAACGGCATGCTGCTGCTCAACGCCGGCAAGGTGCTGAACCTGCCGCTGGTGGACAAGCTGATCGCGTTCGAGGCGATGGAAGGGGCCAAGTACAGCGTGTTTATCAAGGTTCCCGATGGTGCGCCGTTATTGACGTAGCGTCTTCTAAACGCCCCAGACTCTTCGCCGGCTGGCGTGATAGTCATAGATGCCTTTGAGCAGATAGACATCTCTCTCGCCTTCCTTGCCGGTTTTCTCAAACGCTACGCGCCATGAACCGCGGCCCGAGCCTGGTTCCAGCTGGGGTAAGTCGACATAGGTATTGGCACCAATTTTTTTCCGACTGATACGGCCGCCCTGGATATCCTGGATGATCTCCTCAAGTTTGTTTTTGGCATTGGTGGGTAACAGGGGTAGCTGCGTTTCTGCCAGTTCGTCCAGCTTGACGATGTTGGTGGCCGCCTCGATGGGTGGTACGGGGGCAGGCGGTCGGGAAATGTCGGGTCGCCCCGATGGCTTTTCAACTTTGTGCGTGCGTGGGCGTGCCGGGGTCAGTTCCAAGGGGGTTGAAAACTTCGGAATGGTTTTTTCAAATTCAGCGACAGTGACACTGTCGATTACTTTTAAGCCGGAGGCTGTGCCGGTGCGTTCGCCGTAAGACAATGCAATGTACGGAACCCCATATTTCTTGAAGTCATCGGAAATGGAGTCGACGCCGAGTTTGTTGAGGAGTTCGTGACGTTTTTCGATCCTGAACGCTTCCAGCGCTTGTTTACTTTCGGGAGTGGACAGTAATTGTTGCAGTGCATCATTGAAGGTGATTTTGTGATTGGCGGCTATATTCTCGACGATTTCAGTTCGTCCTTTTTCACTTAGAAAAGCCTTGATAGTGTCGTTGTTCCACGTGGATAGTTGGTACTTTTTGTCAAATTTATCAAGGTTTTTAAACTGTTTGTAGGTGAACGCGTACCCCACGAGCTTAGCGCCGGTTTCGTGGTCAGCAATACTAATTGACGCTCTGATTTGTTTTGCGAAGTCATCATTTTTTCCGATGAGTCTTTTTATTTTTAAAAAAAGATTCTCCAGTTCGATAGGTGAGAGCGTCAGGTATTCGGATAAAAAGTGGGTTGTTTTATTCAGGTGCTCATAAAGGTGCGCGTCGAATTCAATCGTTAACAATGCCTGGCGTAGTTGGGGCGGGCGTGCTGACCCCTGCTGCCCCCAGACGATGCGCCGAAAGGTGCTTTCATCGACATTCAACTGTTGCAGTGCGTTATCCCAAAGCCGACGTTTCTGAAGGACAGTCAGTTCCTTGAGCAGCGCTTCGCCGTGCTCGGCGGGTGAAAACATGCGCAATGCGGCGAGCAAGTCATCATCCACTTGCTGTTCAGGCGTACGCGTTCTCAGCACACCCAACACAGACCCGCCGCCCCGTGTGGTTCGTTCAAAACGTGGCTTCCAGCTTTTCGCGTCTCCCGGAACCACCATGAAGTCTGCCTTGTTCCCCGCAGGGTCTTTGACATACCGGGCGCCGTCTTCCACGTAGGACGCATACAGATGGTAGCGACCGTCGTCAGCCCGCATGGCGATAACGTGTTGGTTGCGACCGTCAATGAAGCTGGGCGCGCCCAATGTGCGCGACAGCCTGTACTGATTGGCCTGGGCAAATTCGTCGACGTCGAAGAGCGCATCGATCTGTTTTGGCAGTCGGTAGCTCGCCACATCGACCCAGGCCGGGTCCAGCGGTCGGATCGAGGGCTTGGCGATGTCAATGTAGGGTGTTTTGTCTTGACCGATTTTCCGGATCAGCCCCGGGATTTTTCGGCCCAATTTCTGTGCGTTGTTCACCCCTCTGACGATGTAGCGATGGGCCACGCGCCGTATAGCCTTGAACAGCGACAGTCCCAGCAGGAAGTCGGCGACTTCGACGGAAAACAGAAAACCATTCACGGCTGATTCAAGGGCAATTTCCGCGTTGGTCCGTGAACGGTAGTCGGCATGGGCGAGCTGAAAGCCCAGCTGCGCCGAATACAGGTACGCATGCAGATCACCGGTAATTGGCGTCACGGCATAGCGGTGCGCGCTACGGGTATCGCTGAAAATCCGCGCCAGTTCCCGTGCATCGCCAGTGGCCATGCGCTGAGTGAAATAGGCGCGCCATTCAGGTTTGGCCTTCAGTGCGTCGAGTTCCACCAGCCCCAGCACCAGTTCCCGGAAAGGCGCGTTGTCGGGAGCCTGCGGGGTGTAAAGGACACAGACGCCGCCCGGCTTGGTGCCTTTGCGCTGGATGACCAGTACGCCATTGATGACCTGGCCGCCCTGGCCACCTTCCAATCCGCCCCCCATGACCAGTGTGTTGACCTCGATATCGGATCGGCCGACAGGCGGGCGGGTGGTCGAGTCGGGAGACTCGGTGATCGCTTTTATCCAGTCCATTCCACCGCCGGGCGTCTTGAAGCTGAACAATTCGTAGACCGCCGGGTTCAATCGGCTCTCCAGCGCATCCTTGCGCAATGCCGCCGCGCTCGCCCGCTGCCAGGCGCTGGCAAAGGCGCGTCCCTCGCCATGGGGCAAGAAGGCCGACCTGAGGTACGCCTCGTACTGTTTGCCAACATCCGCCTGCCGGGCGAGTGCACGTAAATCGGCATCCTCGAGCCTGCCGCGTTTTTGCCCTGAGGCGTCGACAATGTCGGCGCTGGCGCTGATCGTCCGGTGCAGCTCATGGGCGGACCACGGGTCGATATTGCGCCGGGCATAACTGCCGAGTGTGCGCAGGTCCACCACGACTTTTGCGTTCCAGGTGCCGAAGGTCAGCGTGCGCTCTGGCAGCACCTGCGGGATGTCGATTTGCGGGTCTTCGCTGATATACACGACGTCGGAGGTCGCATCGCGATAGCCCGTGACCTTGACCTCCATCGAGGCGCTCACGCGCAGCCTGACCAGGCTTTTGTAGGGCGCCAGGTCGACAGCGGCATATTCCGGTTTTTGCAGTTTCAGCACCTTGCCGGTTTCCTGTTCGGCAAACACGGCAAATGGCGCGATGTTCTCCAGCAGGGGGGCGAGCACTTCATGGCTGTCAATCAGGGCGGTTTCGAGTTGCTGGTACTGTTGCCGGTCGGCCGGGCTGGCCGCTGTCAGCCAGTCGGGGTCACGCGGCGCCACCAGGCGCAGGTTGCGGCTCGCCAGGACCGCGGATACATCCAGTTGGGGCGCCAGGTCGGCGGCCCTGTCGAGGTCGCCGGCCAGTGGCAATGGATCCTTGCGCAGGGTCGCTTGGGTATTGAAGTACTGCCGCACACGCAGTGAGTGGACCTGGTCTGCAATCACATCCGCCTCGATCAGCGGCGGGTTGGTGGTCAGGATGGGCAGGCTGCCAACGGTGGCCTGATCGGCCAATGACAGGCTTGCGACCAGCTTCTGGCCAGCCGCTTCGCCGACACGCACGCGTGCCACCACGGTTTCATTCAACTGCCCCAAGTGCTCAAATTCCTCGAACCCTTCGCTTGGGCTATAGAGCATCACTCGCCCCAGTGGCGGTGTGCCGCCCGTGGCATTGAGGATGAACGCGCCGGCGAAGGCGCTGCCATTCTCCAGTGCCAGCCTGTAGGCGCCGGGTCGCTGGCCGGCGGGCAACAGCGTTTCCCGTGCCGCCGCCGTCGGGTATTTCAAGACGCTGTCCGCCAGCGACCGTGCCTGCGCGGATAAGGTGCCGTCCGCCGTGCGCAAGGCCAATTGATGGGCCAGTACCTGGCGACGCAAGGCGACCAACTGTGCCTCGGTGGTGGGTTGATCGCTTTCGCGGAATGTCCAGAACTCATTGAGCTTGATCGTCAAGGCTATTTCCAGCACGCCGGCCAGTGTCGCGGTCGGGCTGGCGGGGGACAGGCGTTTGTCTTCCTCCACCGTATCGCTTTCCCGGTAGAAGGCCCCGCTTTCTTGTGCCAGATAGGCGTCTGCGTCGGGGCTTCTTAATCGGGTCAGGAGTGAGCCAAGGGACTCGCTGCCCAGCAGTTGTTTTTGGCCGTCGGCGTCTTCGCGGTAGCGGTTGTAGAAAATCCGATCTGGATGGATGGGCCGAGGCAAGTCGGGAAACACCGCGGCCAATTGCTGCTGATACACCGTCTCCAGGCTCGGCTGCTCCTGGAGCAGCGCGTCGGTCTGGGCATTGAGCCTGGCGAGGGCCTGGATGAGCTGCGTCTGCTGTTGGTCGATGGGTTGATGGGCCGCTGGCACCACCGGCATGGTCACGGGTTGCAAGGGGTCGACAGGTGCGCTGTCGGGAGGGGAGGGGGGTAATGAACTGTGCATGTGTGAACTCGTATGAAGGGCGCGTGCGGCGCACGGCTGAATCTGAGTTCGGAGTCTAGGGTTGGCGCTCAAGGGCGTTGCGGTGCATGTGTGTCGGTGCGGCGGCGACCGGGAGCGATCAATTGCCTGGTGCGCAGGCGCGTGTAATCCTTGCCGGCTTTTCTCCTCAGGTGTTTATTCCATGCCCATGACTATCCGCATCGCCGCTGCCCTCCTGATCGGCAGCGACGGCCAGACCCTGCTGGTGCGCAAGCGCGGCACCCAGGCGTTCATGCAGCCCGGCGGCAAGATCGACGCGGGCGAGCTACCTGCGCAAGCCTTGGCCCGTGAGCTTCACGAAGAACTGAACCTGCGCATTGAGCCCTGTGTCGCGCAGTACCTCGGCCAGTTCTCGGCACCGGCGGTCAACGAACCAGGCTTTACCGTGCAGGCCGAGTTGTTCCAGGTACATATCGACGTGCCGGTGACTCCCGCCGCGGAAATCGAAGAAGTTCGCTGGATCGATCCGATGGGAGATGGCGGCCTGCACCTGGCACCGCTGACACGCGACGTGATCCTGCCGTTTTACCGAGAATTGAAAACCCGGTGATCTCCGTTCAGCGCACCGCACTGACCCCATCCAGGGTGGAGAACGAGGTGTCCTTGGCCGTCAGCAGGAAGTCGCGCATGTACGGTGCATCCAGCATGTCCGCGCGGATGCCGGCGTACAGGGTCGCAAACAGACCCTTTTCGCCCAGGCGCTTGGCCTTCACGTAACCGCGCGAACTGTACTCGTGCAACGCCCAATGGGGCATGCCGCACACGCCACGGCCGCTGGCCACCAATTGCATCATCATCACCGTCAGTTCCGAGGTGCGCACCTGGGCGGGTTCCACATCCGCTGGCTCCAGGAAGCGGGTGAAGATGTCCAGGCGGTCGCGCTCCACCGGGTAGGTGATGAGGGTTTCGGTCAGCAGGTCCTGCGGCACGATGTACGCCTTGTTCGCCAGCGGGTGTTGGTTGGCCACCGCGAGCATGGCTTCATAGGTGAATAGCGGCACATAGGTGATGCCGGGCAACTCAAGCGGGTCGGAGGTCACCACCAGGTCCAGGTCGCCACGGGCCAGGGCCGGCAGTGGGGCGAAGGCGAAGCCTGAGGCCAGGTCCAGCTCGACTTCCGGCCACGCGTCGCGGAACTGGTCGATGGTCGGCATCAACCACTGGAAGCAACTGTGGCACTCGATCGCCATGTGCAAGCGCCCGGCGGTGCCACCGGCCAAGCGCGCGATGTCGCGTTCGGCGCCGCGCAGCAGCGGCAGGGTGGCGTCGGCCAGTTGCAGCAGGCGCAGGCCGGCGCTGGTGAAGCGCAACGGTTTGGTCTTGCGCACGAACAGCGGCATGCCCAGGCGTTCTTCCAGCTCTTTGAACTGGTGGGACAGCGCCGACTGCGTCAGGTGCAGGCGTTCGGCGGCTTCCACCAGGCTGTCGGCTTCGCGCAGGGCGTGCAGGGTCTTGAGGTGGCGGATCTCGAGCACGGGTTCTCCATGAACATAATTTGTGACGAATCGGAATGGCGTGAGTTTGTCTCATGTTGCAGGCCGTGTCGACCATGACCGTTGAGCACTCTTCATCAAACTGTCACGCAACTGTGGCAGCGCGCTTGAACAAACTTCATCAGACTCGCGCTCTACTGGGGTTCTGCGTTTCGGTGTTTTTCATGCGCGTGTTGTTTTTACTGGCCGCCTTAGTGTTCGGCCTGCCGTCTTTTGCGGCTTCTCGATGTGATGTCAATGTCCCGACCCAAACGGTCGACCTGGCTCAGGTGAGCATCGCCTACCAGAGCATCGGCCGTGCGTCCGACCCTGCCTTGCTGCTGGTGATGGGCTTGGGCGGGCAGTTGATCCACTGGCCCGACGAGGTGGTCGTCGCCCTGTGCCAGCAAGGTTTCCGGGTGATTCGTTATGACAATCGAGACGTCGGCCTATCCACTTGGCGCCAGGCCCCGGCCAATGCCAACCTGACCTTCGAGGTGTTGCGCTACAAGCTCGGCCTGCCGGTGTCGGCGCCTTACACGCTGACCGACATGGCCGATGACGCCATCGGTTTGATGGACGCGTTGCAGGTCCAGCAATTCCACGTACTCGGCGCGAGCATGGGCGGGATGATCGCCCAGCACCTGGCCGCCATGGCGCCGCAACGGGTGGAGAGCCTCACGCTGATCATGACCAGCTCCGGCGCCGAAGGCCTGCCCGCACCGAATGCCGCGCTGGTGCAACTGTTGTCGCGACGCAGCGCGCCGAATCGTGAAGTGGCCCTGGAGCAGCAGGCCGACTTGCTCGCCGCACTGGGCAGCCCGAACGTGAAGGATGATCGCCAGGCGCTGTTGCACCAGGCGGCGCTGTCCTACGACCGCGCCTTCAACCCCGAGGGGGTGAAGCGCCAGATCATGGCGATCCTCGCCGAACCGAGCCGCGTGCCGTTGCTCAACCAACTGCGCGTGCCGACCCTGGTGGTGCATGGCACCGCCGACCCGTTGCTGCCGGTGATGCACGGCGTGCACCTGGCGGCGCATATCCAGGGCAGCCAGTTGAAGCTGATTCCCGGCATGGCCCATCGGTTCCAGGAGGCGTTCAAGGCGCCACTGTTGACGGCCGTGTTGCCGTACCTGCAAGCCCATCGCGAAGATGCGGCGCACTGGGCGCAGATTGACCTGGGCGAGCCTTCGAAGGTGTTGTGACATTGGTGTATCGTGCAACCTTTACGGCGCATTACTGCCAGCGAGGTTGCCTGCCATGAGTACTCCCCTGAAAATCGATTTCGTCAGCGATGTGTCCTGCCCCTGGTGCATTATCGGCCTGCGCGGCCTGACCGAAGCCCTCGACCAGCTTGGTGCCGACGTGCAAGCCGAGATCCACTTCCAACCGTTCGAACTGAACCCGAACATGCCCGCCGAAGGGCAAAACATCGTCGAGCACATCACCGAGAAATATGGCTCCACCGCCGAACAATCCCAGGCCAACCGCGAACGCATCCGCGACATGGGCGCCGGGTTGGGCTTTGCGTTCCGCACCGACGGCCAGAGCCGCATCTACAATACCTTCGACGCGCACCGCCTGTTGCATTGGGCCGGGTTGGAAGGCTTGCAGTACAACCTCAAGGAAGCGCTGTTCAAGGCGTACTTCTCCGATGGGCAGGACCCGTCCGACCACGCGACCCTGGCGATCATTGCCGAGAGCGTCGGGCTGGATATCCAGCGTGCGGCCGAGATTCTGGCCAGCGACGAGTACGCCGCCGAAGTCCGCGAACAGGAACAACTGTGGATCTCCCGTGGCGTGACTTCGGTGCCGACCATCGTGTTCAACGACCAGTACGCCGTGAGCGGTGGGCAGCCGGCGGAAGCTTTTGTAGGCGCGATCCGGCAGATCATCAGCGAATCCAAAAAATAACGCCGAACGCAGGTCAAAATGTGGGAGGGGGCAAGCCCCCTCCCACATTGCTCTCCATTGGTCTTGAGACAGGTGCTGGCCCGTCCCTTGCATTGCCCCTTTAAAGCCTTAAGGGACACTGCCTTGAACATTCTTGACCTCGACCACAGCCTCACCGGCCAGGCACCGATTGCCCGGCGCCTGGCCAGTGGCCGCGCCCACCGTATCGACCTGCTGGACCTGGGCCCCAAGCTGCGCCTGTGGTCCACCGAAAAAACCTGGAAGCGCTTCGCCGAACGCCTGGCCCAACGGCCCAGGCCCATCGACGCACGGCCGGAAATTCTGTTTGTCGGCTCCGGCGATTATCACCACCTCACGCCGGCATTCCTGGCTGATTTGAAAGAGCCCATCAGCCTGATCCACTTCGACAACCACCCCGACTGGGTGCGCTTTGCGCCCAAGCGTCACTGTGGTTCGTGGGTCAACCGCGCGCTGAAGATGCCGGCGATCAAGCGCATCGTCACCCTCGGCCCGTGCAGCGACGACCTGCACAACCCGCAACTGCGCGGCGGCAACCTCGGGGCGCTCAAGCGCGGGCAATTGCAGTTGTTTCCCTGGCAGCATGCGCCCTCCAAAGTCTGGGGGCGGGTAGGGGACGGTGCCGGCCACCAGCAGCAGGAAAACCACCTGCATTGGCGCAACCTGGCCGAGTTGGACTGGGTGGCATTCCTGGAGCAGATGATCGGTAGCCTGCCCACCGAGGCGATCTGGATCACCATCGACAAAGACGTACTCGCCAGCGAAGACGCCGCCACCAACTGGGACCAGGGCGGCATGCGCCTGACTCACCTGCTGCAAGCCTTGCGCGCGTTGGCGGCGCGCAAGCGCATCATCGGCATCGACGTGTGCGGCGAGTTCGCCACGCCGGCGTTCAGCAATGCCTTCAAGCGTTGGGAAGCCAAGTCCGACCAGCCGCCGCCCGAGCGCTGGAGTCCTGAGGATCTGCAGCGCAATGCCGCGACCAATGAAGCCCTGATTGATCTGTTTGAGGAGCTGTTCCCGTGACCTTGACCGTGGTGTTGCTGGTGGCGTTTTCCATCGTGCTCGATGTGATTGGCCAGCTGTGTTTCAAGATCGGCCTGGACCGTTTGCCGGAGTTGGACGGTGGTTTTCGCCTGAATGCGTTCTGGGGCCAGGTGTTCAATGCGCCATTGCTGTGGGCGGGGATCGGCGCCTATGCCATCGAGTTTTTCGTGTGGCTCGAAGCCCTCTCGCGCGCGCCGTTGAGCCTGCTGTTTCCGGCGGCCGCGCTGGCGTATTGCGGGGTGGTGCTGGCGGGCAAGGTGGTGCTGGGCGAAACCGTCAGCCGGCGCCGTTGGCTGGGTACGCTGGTGATTACCTTGGGTGTGATGTTGGTGGCGATTGCAGGGAGTCAGGCATGAGTACGCAAACGATGAATAGCGGATGGTTGCATGGGCGTTTGGGCACGGTGGTGCTGTGGGCCTTGCTGATCTGCACGGAAAGCGCCGGCCAGTTGTTTACCAAAGTGGCTGGCGACCAGTTGGGGCAGATGGATTTCAACTGGCAGTGGCTGGGTGAGGTGGCGCGCAACCTTGGGATCCTGGCGGCGATTGCCAGCTACATCGGCGCGTTTTTCGTGTGGATGCTGATCCTGCGGCGCAGCAGCCTGTCCCTGGCGTTTCCGCTGAGTTCACTGGTGTTCGTGGTGGTGTTGCTGGGTTCGTGGCTGGGGCTGGGGGAACATATCAGCCCGCTGCACTGGGTGGGGGTGGCGGTGATTATTGGTGGTATCGCCCTCCTGGCAGAGGGCGAAGAAAACTGAGTGCCTAGGGTTTGCGGTGTGCCACCAAAAACCCTAGACCATGGGACACCGGAAGTGTTTTGACCCCGGCCTCCCGCTGCTGCCCGGCAATCTCCCGATGAAACGCCTTCACTTTGGTCCAGTGCATCTTCGGCCGGTAGTGATGCTCGGCGTGGTAGCCGTTGTTCATCCAGATCAGGTTGTACAACACACTGTAGGAACTCACGCCCCAGGCGATCGGCAGGTCCGGGTTGCCGCCGAAATGCTCGTAGTAGCCATTGAGCGATGACAGGCACTGGCCAAGGTACCAGAACGGCAACAGCCACAGCACCGCCTGCCAGTTGTAGAACGCCAGCGCGATGTAGAACGCCACGGTCACGCCGATCTCGACCTTGACCCAGCGCGCATCGGCCGGGCGTTTGCGCTTCATCTCGTCATAGAAGGGCTTGGGGTCGTCGCGGAAAAAACTCAGGAAGGTATAGGCCCACGGGTTTTCCGGCTGGCCATCGTGACCACGCTGGTAGATCGACAGCGGGTCGATGGTCTTGCCATCCGGCCCCGGCAGGTCGGCGTTGCCACGGTGGTGGCGGTTGTGGATGTCGCGGTAGAGCGTCTGGGAGAAACCGATGGTCACCGACAGCAGCAGGTCGAAGGCCCGGTTCATGGCGCGATGGGTGAAGTAGGCGTTGTGGATCTGGTTGTGGGAGATGCTGTTGATGCTCCACGACAGGCTGACCGCGTAGAGCAGCGCCAGCGGCACCAGGGCCCACCAGCTCAGGTGATGGAACGCGGCAACCAGCCAGACGACAAACGCGAAATGTGCCAGGCCCAGGGCGATGGGCACCAGGTCCCAGAGCGAGTGGTGCAGCAGGCGGTAAGCGGGGCGAGCCATGAAAAGTGTCCTGGGAAAATGGATTCCAGGCCTTCATTGCAAACCCCAGACCAACCTAATCGAACGTGTAGCTGATCGCTGTTTGCACCTGGCCCTGGTTCACGTCGCCGGTCTGCCGGACGATGCTGCTGTCCGCTGCCGAACCCACCAGATGTACCCAGCTCGCGCTGGTCAACAACGACCATTTGGCAGCCAGGGGAAACTCGAAGCTCTGCGTCAGCGTCACGTTCTGGAAGCCGCCGCTGGCGTTATAGGGACGAAAACCGGTGGCGGCGGCCTCGTTGTCATCCACGCCAAAAAACGTGTTGGTCTGGCGTGCATCGGCAAAATGCGCCACCAGCCCGCTGCTGCCGATGATCCCGCCACCCAGCGGGTAGCCCAGTTCGCCGCCCAGTTTGCCGAGGGCGCCACTCTGCGAATGCCCACCGCCCACGGCTTGCCCCAATTGCGCGTAGACCCGCCAGAAATCAGCTGGGGCGTACTGGACGAAGCCACCTACCTCCGCCATGTCCGACACATTGCGCAGGCCCTGCAGATCGCCATTGGACGTGCGCCCCGACAGGTAATTGATATAGGGGCCGGCGGTAAGGCCGTTGGTGTTGAGCGCACTCCAGGTCAAACCGTCATCGGTGCTCAGGCTGACGCTGCCCCAGTCCAGATCCAGGTAGGGCACGGGACGGACTTCGTAGCGGCTGGCGGTGGGGTCATGGGGCTGGTAACTGAGGCCTGCACCCACTTCACCGGTGATGCCTTCGGCCAGTGCAGCGTTTGAAAAGCTCCACAGGCCAAGCAAACCGGCGAATGCAGCGCATGTGATCCTGTACATGGTCACGGTTCCTTGATTGATTACGTGCGCATGAACGCGCGAAGGGCCAGCTTCACGCAAGCACTCATCTTGTTTGTAGCAAGCTACAAAAATTGTAGCTTGGAAGACACATTTTGCCTTCGATACGCGCCAAAGCCCCGGCCCTGCTGGGTGATGGCCAGTTGGCACAGTCCCTGCTCTACCTCTGGTGCAAGCGCACACAGCGCGCTCCTCCAAGGTAAACAACGATGATCCAGTGGCATATCGTGTGTGACTTCGACGGGACCATTACCCCCACCGATGTCATCGACAACGTCCTCCAACGCTTCGCCGGCCCCGAATGGGAAACCATCGAACAGGAATGGCTGGATGGGCATATCGGTTCACGCGAATGCCTGAGCCGCCAACTGGCGCTGATCAAGGCCACACCTTCCGAATTGCTCGCGTACTTCGACAGCGTCGAGATCGACCCGGACTTCCCCGACTTCGTCGACCACGTCATGGGCCTGGGCGCGAGCATCGAAGTGGTCAGCGACGGCATCGAGCAGGGCATCGCCCGCATCCTGTCGCGCAACTACGTGACCTTGCTGCCGATCCTTGCCAACCGCTTGCGTCAGGTCGACCAGAACAGCTGGCGCATCGACTTCCCGTATTCCAGCGACGCCTGCCGCGCCGCTTCCGGCAACTGCAAGTGCAAGTCCACCCCACGCAACAAGCGGGTGCTGGTGATCGGCGACGGCAAGTCCGACATGTGCGTGGCCTCCACCGCCGACTTCGTGTTCGCCAAGGGCAGCCTCGCCAAGTACTGCGAAGCCAACAACATTCCTCACGCACGCTTCGACACCTTTGCCGAGCTGCCTGCATTGCTGGCCCGACTGCCTCAGGGCATCGCCGCCAACGCCACCACCTTTACTGCTGCTGACAACCAGGAACTCTTCCACCATGTCTGATATCCGTATCGCTACCGCCGAAGACCAGATCCTTCTGGACAAAGAAGCCAAGTATTGCTCCTACGGCGACACCGTTCACTACATCGAGCCGCCGCGTATTTTCAGCCGTTGCGAAGGCTCCTACGTATGGGACACCGAAGACCAGGCCTACCTCGACCTGCAAATGTGGTACTCGGCGGTCAACTTCGGCTACGCCAACCCGCGCCTGAACAACGCGTTGAAACAGCAGATTGATACGCTGCCGCAAATCGCCAGCCAGTACCTGCACAAGGGCAAGATCGAGCTGTCGGAAATGATCGCAGTCGACGCCAAGAAGAAGTTCGGCCTCGACGGTCGCGTGCACTTCAACGTCGGCGGTTCGCAGTCCATCGAAGACTCCCTGAAAGTGGTGCGTAACGCCACCAACGGCAAGAGCCTGATGTTCGCCTTCGAGGGCGGCTACCACGGGCGCACCCTGGGTGCTTCGTCGATCACCTCCAGCTACCGCTACCGTCGTCGCTACGGCCACTTCGGCGAGCGCGCGCAGTTCATCCCGTTCCCGTACCACTTCCGTGGCCCTAAAGGCATGACCAAGGAAGAATACGGCAGCCACTGCGTGCAGCAATTCGCCCGCCTGTTCGAGACTGAATACAACGGCGTGTGGGACCCGAAAGTCGGCTCCAGCGAATACGCTGCGTTCTACGTCGAGCCGATCCAGGGCACCGGCGGCTACGTGATCCCGCCGATGAACTTCTATCGCGAATTGAAGCACGTGCTGGATCAGCACGGCATCCTGATGGTCTCCGACGAGATCCAGATGGGCTTCTACCGCACCGGCAAACTGTGGTCGATCGAACACTTCGACGTACAGCCGGACGTGATCGTGTTCGGCAAGGCGCTGACCAACGGCCTCAACCCCCTGGGCGGCATCTGGGCCCGTGAAGAGTTGATCAACCCGAAGATCTTCCCGCCAGGTTCGACCCACTCCACCTTCGCCTCCAACCCATTGGGTACGGCGGTGGGCCTGGAAATGTTCAAGATGACCAACGAAGTCGACTACGGCGCGATGGTCATGGCCAAGGGCAAGTTCTTCCTCGAAGGCCTGCAGGACCTGCAGAAGCGTTTCCCGATCATCGGCGACGTCGACGGCCTGGGCCTGGCCCTGCGCTGCGAAATCTGCGGCCCGGATGGTTTCACCCCGGACAAGGCGACCCTGGACTACATGGTCGAAGAAGGCATGAAGGGTGACATGGTGGTGGACGGCCAGAAACTCGGCCTGATCCTCGACGTGGGCGGTTACTACAAGAACGTGATCACCCTGGCACCGTCCCTGGAGATCAGCTACCCGGAAATCGAGCTGGGCCTGAAGCTGCTGGAGCAACTGCTGGTGCGGGCGACCAACCGGTGAACAGCGTCGGGATCGACCTCGGTGAAGGTGATGCCGGTTTCGTTCTCGGTGACGGTCCGGTCGGGATCCTGTTGATCCACGGCCTGACCGGCACCCCGACGGAGTTGCGCCAGGTCGCCAAGGGCCTGGCCAAGGTGGGCAATTGCACGGTGTACGTGCCCACCCTGGCCGGGCACTGCGGTGACAACAGCGACCTGCAGGCCACGGGCTGGATGGACTGGTACGAAGGCGTGCGCAAGACCTTCGTGCAGGTCCGCCAGCGTCACGAGCAGGTGTTTGTCGGTGGCTTGTCGATGGGCGCGGTGATGTCGATGTATGTCGCCGCCGAACACCCGGGGCAAGTCGCCGGGCTGCTGATGTATTCCACCACCTTGAAGTACGACGGCTGGAGCATCAACAAGCTGGCGTTCCTCACGCCGTTGCTGATGAAAATCCCGTTCGGCGTGCACATCTGCCGCTTCGAAGAGAAGCCGCCGTACGGCATCAAGAACGAACGCCTGCGCGGCATTGTCGAGCGGCAGATGAAGGAAGGCGAAAGCAGCGAAGCGGGCTTGCTGACCATGGAGGGCATCACCGTGCGCGAGCTGCACCGGATGAACGCCGTGGTCAAGAAACGCATGCCGAAGATCAACGTACCGGCGCTGGTGTTGCACTCCATCGAGGACGACATCACCAGCCGCTGGAACGCGGACTATGTGGAACGCCACCTGGGCGGGCCGGTGACCAAGATCCTGCTGGACAACTGCTACCACATGATCACCGTCGACCTGCAATACCGCCGGGTGATCGAGTTGAGTGCGGAGTTCGTCGAGCAGCATGCCCAGGCCATCCCGGCCCCTCAAGATTATCGACAGCGGGCATAAGCCTTAAGGACACGATGTGATCACCGCCCAAGCCTTCCCGACCATCCGGGCTATCCAGCGCAGTGCCTGGAACGATTGTTTCCCGGGTGCCCTGGAGGACTGGGACTATTACGTCGCCGTGGAGAACGCCGCCATTGATGATTTTCAGTGGCGTTACCTGGCGGTTTATCAAGATGGAACGCTGGTGGCCGTAGCTGCCGCGTTCATCACGCATTATCGCCTCGACACCACGGTGTCGGGCGCCGGCAAGCGCCTGACCGAGCGTGTCGAGCGGCTGTGGCCGGGGCTTTTGCAACTGGGGCTGTATGCCCTCGGATCGCCCGTGGCCGAACGCTGCGACGTGGGTTTCGCCAGCAGCGTGCCGGATGCGCAGCGTCCGCTGTTGCTCAAGCACTTGCTGGAGGCTGCACGCCAGGATGCCGATGACTTTGGCATCGGCCTGGTGGCGGTCAAGGATGCGCCGAGCAAAGACCCGCACTGGCTCCAGAGCTGCCGCGCGGCGGGCTTCCAGAGCATGCCGAGCTTGCCCACTGGCGTGTTGCCGCTGCCGTACGGCTCGGTGGATGCCTACCTGGGGTCGCTGGGCAAATCCACGCGCAAGGACCTGCGTCGCAAGCTGCGTGCGCCGGGGCCGCGGGTGGAGTGGCGGCGCAATATCGACGATGTGTTACCGGAGGTCATGCGCCTGTACGAAGCCACGCTCACGCGCGCCGAGTTGCAGTTCGAACGGCTGCCCGCCGGTTACTTCACCGGCGTACTCGAACGCCTGGATGAGCGCGCGGTCTGTGTTCTTTACTGGGTGGACGAGCAACTGGTGGCGTTCAACCTGATCCTGGTCGACGAACACCGGCTGGTGGACAAGTTTTTCGGGCATGACGTGGCGTTCACCCGCGACTACAACCTGTACTTTCGCAGCTGGCTGACCAATGTCGACTACTGTATTCAACACAATATTGCGTTGTATGAGTGCGGGCAGGCCGGGTATGCCAGTAAGCTGCGCCTGGGCTGCGAGTTCCAGGGCAACAGTGTGTTTTTCCGCCACCGCAACCGGCTGGTCAATGGCCTGCTCAAGCTTGTAAAACTGTTTATTCGACCGGACCGTTCCGACCCTGCCATGGCTGCTGCGATAAGCGAAACCTGATGATCACCAAGACCCGCCAGAAAGCCCGCCCCTTTGCCATTTCGCGCTGGAGCGTCCAGCGCAAGCTGGTGCTGGCGTTCTGGTTGGTCAGCGTGATCCCTACCATGATCGCGGCCGAGCTGGCCGCGACCACGCTGTCGCAGATCTTCGACAGCAACGTGCGCATCTGGCTGCAGGAGTCGACCAAGATCGTCAAGGACGAGATCGGCGACATCCTTCACGACAACGCGCGCATGGCCAAGCTGTTCCTGCGCTACACCAGCCCGCCGTCAAGCCGGCGAGCCGCCAAGCACGACAGGCTGACCGCCGACATTGCCGACGCGACCGACATCGACGTGGTGGCGCTGATTCGCACCAGCGACCACAAAGTCGAATTCAGCACCGCCGCCGATGACATCGTCAAACAGATCAACCTGACCAACAATGCGGTGTTGCAGACCGTGCAGGTGGCCGGGGTGAGTACCGGCCTGGTGGTGTCGACCTTCGAGACCAGCCGTGACGGTGTCGACTACATTCTGCTGGTCGCCACCTACCTGGACAGCAGTTTCCTCACCAGCGTGGCCGATGTGCATTCCCTCGACCTGCGCCTGTACCTGGCCAACCCCGACGGTTTCTCCGAGATCTTCTCGACCCAGCGTTTTGTGGATCATCCCTCGCGCATCCCCAAGAGCGTCGAAACGGCGATGCGCAGTACCCGCCAGCCCAGCGAGCAGTTCACCAATAACTACAGCGGGCTGTACTGGCCGATCTTCAATGATGCGGGGGATTTGCAGGGCGTGATTTTCAGCGGCCTGTTGCGCCATACCAGCCTGGTCGGGTTGGTCAACCAGAGTAATTTGTTCGTGTTGATCTTCCTGCTCAGTTCTGCATTGTCACTGGCGGCGGGGGTGCTGGTGTCGCGGCGCCTGACCAAACCGTTGCGCGACCTGTCCCAAGGCGTAGACGCAGTGATCTCGGGTAACTACGAACACCGTGTGCTGGTCAGCGGCGGCGATGAGCTGGCGCAGTTGAGCAGCACCTTCAACCACATGACCGAACGCCTGGGCGAGCTGCATCACCTTGAGGCCCAGTTGCGCCGACGCGATCGCCTGCACGCCCTGGGCGAAGTCGCCATGGGCCTGGCCCATGAGATCCGCAACCCGCTGGGCATCATCAAGACGGCCACGCAACTGTTGCATCGGCGTGCCGACCTGGCGGAAACCGACAAGCGCCATTTGGAGTACGTGGTCAGTGAGGTCAGCCGCATCAACGACCTGATCACCGAGTTCCTCGACTTCGCCAAGCCCAACCCGCCGTTGCGCGTGCTGCAACCGGCGCGCGCGCTGGTGGACGAGATCCTCGGCTTTTGCGCGCCGGAACTCGCCACCCACGCGATCGATGCCCATGTCGATGACCAGGCGCCAGGAGCGACGATCTATGCCGACGCCAAGCAGCTCAAGCAGGCTTGCCTCAACCTGATTCTCAACGCCATCGACGCCATGCCCGAAGGCGGGCGCCTGACCCTGGGCATTCGCACGGTGGACAACAATACGGTGATCAGCATCGCCGACACCGGCCAGGGTATCCCGGCGGACATGATCGAACGGATCTTCACCCCGTTCGTTACCACCAAGGCCTCGGGCACCGGCCTGGGCCTGGCCAAAGTCTATTCGATCATGGAAAGTCACGACGGCAGCATCGAATGCGCCAGTGAGAAAGATGCCGGCGCCACCTTCAGCCTGTACATTCCGGCGATTGGCGAAGACGACGAGGACAGTCATGACGCATAACATTCTGGTAGTCGACGACGAACCCAAGCTCTGCGACCTGCTGGCGTCGGCCCTGGGCCAGAACGGCGTGCAGGTGTTCATCGCCGGCAACGGCCTGCACGCGCTCAAGGTGCTGGAGCAGGAAGACATCGACCTGGTGATCAGCGACTGGCGCATGCCGGGCATGGACGGGCCGGCGCTGCTGGCCGAGATCAAGGTGCGCTACCCCCACGTACCGGTGATCGTGATGACCGCCTACAGCACTGTGAAAAACGCCGTGCAGTCGATGCGCAACGGCGCCTACGACTACATCGCCAAGCCGTTCGACATCGACGAGCTGGACATCACCGTGGCCAAGGCCCTGCAGTTTCGCGACATCATGCGCGACAACGCGCGCCTGCGTGCCGAACTGGACGAGCACGCACAGTTCGACAGCCTGGTGGGCGACAGCCCGGCGTTTCGCAAAGTGCTGCAAGCGGTGGACTCGGTGCGCGACAGCAGCGCCACCATCCTGCTCACCGGCGAAAGCGGCACCGGCAAGGAAATGGTGGCCCGCGCCATCCACAAACACGGCAGCCGTGCCGACCAACCGTTCGTGGCGGTCAACTGTGCAGCGATCCCGGAAGGGCTGCTGGAAAGCGAAATGTTCGGCCATCGCAAAGGCGCGTTTACCGGTGCCGTGGCTGACCGAGTAGGGCGCTTCCAGCAGGCTGACAAGGGCACGTTGTTTCTCGACGAAGTGGGTGACATGCCGTTGGCGTTGCAGGCGAAGATCCTGCGCGCATTGCAGGAACGCGTGATCGAGCCGGTGGGCGACCCGCGCGAGCGCAAGGTGGACGTGCGGGTGATTGCCGCCACCAACAAGAATCTGCTGGATGCGGTGGCCAACAAAGAGTTTCGCGAAGACCTGTATTACCGCCTCAACGTGTTCCCGATCCCGTTGCCGGCCTTGCGTGAGCGGGTGGAAGACATCGCGCCGCTGGCCCGCCACTTTGCCCAGACCCTGAGCGCCACCGCCGGCAAACGTATCACCGGCTTCAGCCCAGAGGCCTTGCAGGCCATGGCGGCGTATCACTGGCCGGGTAATATCCGTGAACTGCAGAACTGCGTGGAACGCGCGACCATCGTAGCGGCCTCACCGGTAATCGAGGATATCGACCTGCCCGGTTACCTGTTTGCGTCCAAGCCGAGCGGGGGCGGTGTGACCGCCATCCTCAGCGACGGGCCGGGCATTCCCCAGGACCTGGATGCGGCGCTGGCGGAGGTGGAGAAGGCCTATATCCTGGCGGCGTTGCAGGAGAGCAATGGGGTGCAGGCGGCGGCAGCGGCGAAGATCGGGATTTCCGAGCGCAGCTTCTGGTATCGCCTGAAGAAGCTGGGTATTCAGGTCGACAAGATCGTCCGCTGACACACCGAGGTTCAAATGTGGGAGGGGGCTTGCCCCCGATTGCAGTGGGTCAGACAGCTTTTCTGTCTCTGATACACCGCCATCGGGGGCAAGCCCCCTCCCACAGTTTTGACCGTGTTGGGTCAGGTGTGAACGCGGACCCAGATGCTGACCAGTATCGTCGCGGCCATCAACCACGCCACCGCCGCCACGGCCAGTGACGCCTCCAACCGCATCCGATCCACCATCACATACAAGGTCGCCAGGTACACGAAGTACGGAATGATCGACCACATCCCGAACAGGATCGTGGTCTTCAAATCGTCCACCGAGCGCCCCTTGCCGACGATGTAGTGCGCGATCAACGCAAAGGTCGGAAACAGCGGCACCAGGCCTGCGATGTAATAGTTTTTGGTCTTGGCCAGCGCCGCCAGGATCAGCACCACCGCCGCGCCGAGGGCGGCCTTCAACAGTAAGTCCATCAGTGGCTCAACCCGTATTTCTTGACCTTGTCGAACAGCGTGGTCTTGGCCATTCCCAGTTCCTGGCTGGCCTGGGTCAGGTTGCCGCCGCTGCGTTGCAGTGCATCGTTGAGCAGGTTGCGTTCGAAGGCTTCCACCGCTTCGGTGAAGGCCAGGCCTTGGCCGCCGCTGCTGGCGCCGCTTTTCTTGAAGGCGGGCAGGCCGAGGGCGAAACGTTCGGCGACGTTGCGCAGTTCACGCACGTTGCCCGGCCAGTCGTGGCTCATCAGGCTGGACAGGGTCTGGTTGTCCAGCTCCGGCGCGGTGCGGTCGAAGCGCAGGGATGACTGCTGCAGGAAGTGTTCGAACAGTTGCAGGATGTCTTCGCGTCGCTCGCGCAGGGGCGGCAGTTCCAGGGTCACCACGTTGAGGCGGTAGTACAGGTCGCTGCGGAATTGGTTGGCGCGGCTCAGTTCGTCGAGGTCGGACTTGGTGGCGGCGATCACCCGGCAATCCACCGCGACGCTCTGGTTCGACCCCAGGCGTTCCAGGGTGCGTTCCTGCAATACCCGCAACAACTTGATCTGCAGGTTGATCGGCATGCTTTCCACTTCATCGAGGAACAGCGTGCCTTCGTGGGCGTGCTCGATCTTGCCGATGCGGCGCTTGCCGGCACCGGTGAAGGCGTTGGCTTCGTGGCCGAAAATCTCGCTTTCGAAGAGGTTCTCCGGCAGGCCGCCGCAGTTCAGGGCGACGAACTGGTGGGCGTGACGCCGGCTGAAATCATGCAGGCAACGCGCGACCAATTCCTTGCCGGTGCCGGTCTCGCCTTCGATCAGCACGTTGGCCGAGGTATCAGCGACGTTGGCGATCAACTCGCGCAGGTTCTGCATGGCCGGCGAACGGCCGATGATGCGACCTTCCAACGAATCGCGCTCGGCCAATTGCCGACGCAGCGACCAGACTTCCCGTGCCAGCCCGCGCTGCTCCAGGGCGCGGCGCGCCACGTCGACCAGGCGTTCGGGGGAGAAGGGTTTTTCCATGAAGTCATAGGCGCCGTTGCGCATCGCGCCGACCGCCATGGAAATATCGCCGTGCCCGGTGATCAGCACCACTGGCAGGCTTTTATCCAGGGCCTTGAGACGGGTGAGCAGCTCCAGGCCGTCGATGCCAGGCAAACGAATATCGCTGATCACGATGCCGGCGAAGTTTTCGCCGATGCGCTTCAACGCCTCTTCGGCACTGCCTACGCCGACGCTGGGAATATCTTCCAGGGCCAGGGCTTGCTGGCAGCCGAGCAGCACGTGAGGGTCGTCCTCGACGATCAACACGGTGAGGTCTTCTTTAAGGGCTGTAGCGTCTGTATTCATGTCGACTCAGCTTGTTGAGTGCCCGCCAGCGGCAGGCACAAGACAAAGGCCGTTCCACCACTGGCCGGGTGTTCCACGGCGAGGGTGCCACCGGTGGCTGCCGCCAGGCTGGCGGACAGCGTCAGGCCCAGGCCCAGGCCTTGCTCGCCGGGCTTGGTGGTGAAGAACGGTTCGAACAAATGCTTGCGCGCCTCGGGGTCGATGCCGTGGCCATTGTCGCGCACTTGCAGGCGGTATTTGCCCTCGCTGCTGCTGCCTTCCAGCCACAACTGCGGGGCCGGTTGGGCTTGCATGGCGTCAAGGGCATTGCCGATCAGGTTGACCAGGATCTGTTCCAGGCGTGTCTGGTCGATTTGCAGTTGGGCGTGGGAAAAGTCGCGGTGCAGCGTCAGCGGCAGACTGTCCAGGCGTGCGCCGAGCACCTGGAACGCGGCGTCTACCGCTTTGGCCAGGCTGGCTTCGCCCTGATCGTCTCCGCGTCGGGCGAAGGAGCGTAGGCTGGCGGTGATGCGGCCCATGCGGTCGATCAGTTCATTGATGGTCTTGAGATTGGCGCTGGCGGTGTCCAGCGCACCGCGCTCCAGGAAGCGCACGGTATTGCCGGACAAGGTGCGCAGCGCGGCCAGGGGCTGATTCAATTCGTGGGCGATGCTGGTGGACATCTGGCCGATGGCCGCCAGTTTGCCGGCCTGCACCAGTTCATCCTGGGCACGGCGCAGGGTTTCTTCGGCCTGGCGCCGTTCGCGGATCTGGCCCTTGAGCCGTTCGTTGCTGGCGCGCAGGTCGGCGGTGCGCTCGGCAATCCGTCGTTCCAACTGGCTGTTGGCTTCCTGCAAGGCTTCCCGTGCCGCGAGGCGGGTGGCGATGACTTTGCGTCGCTCGTTCCAGGCAATCAGCAAAAACGCCACCAGGCCAAACGCAACGGCCACCAGGATGCCCTGGTTGATCGCGGCGCGGCGCAGGTCGTTGAGCGGGGTGAGCAGGGTGAAATTCCACGGCGTGTCATTGAGCGGGCGGGTTTGCGCCAGGTAGCTGACTTCGTGGGCGTCGTTGACCACTTCGCTGTTGGCCGGGAAGGTCAGTTTTTCGGTGCCTTCGTTGAGGTGCTCGCGGGCCAGGGGTTCCAACTCGTTCAGTGTCGCCCAGTAATATTGCAGGCTGTGGGCCAGGCGGTCCTTGGTGTCATCGCTCAGCGGGCGCACGGCCTTGAGGCGGCGGGCCGGGTCGCTGGAGAGGATGATGATACCGTTCTCATCGCTCACGAACGCTTCGAGGCGTGCGCGCTGCCAGCGCTCTTCGAGGGCTTCGAGGCGCACCTTGACCACCGCGACGCCGATGATCTTGCCATGCTCTTCCAGGCCGTGGGCCAGGTAGTAGCCGGGTTCGCCGTTGGTGCTGCCGATGCCGTAGAAACGACCCGGCTGGCCCCGCACGGCGTTCTGGAAATAGGCGCGGAAGGACAGGTCTTCACCCTGGTAACTGTCGGCATCGCGCCAGTTACTGGTGGCCAGCACGCGGCCGGTGGTGTCCATCACGTAGATGGCCCGACTACGACTGCGTCGGTTCAGGCCTTCGAGGTAATCGTTGACGGTCTTGCGGGTTTCCTGGTTCGGGTCGGCCAGCAGCGTGGAAACGCTGGACTCCAGCTCCAGCAGGCTGGGCAGGTAGGTGTACTTGCTCAGTTCGCTTTCGACGGTGCGGGCATGCAACTCCAACTGGCGTTCGCCGGTGTCGCTGAGGGTGCGGATACCGTAGTACTCACTGACCCAGAAGCCGATGAAACCCAGGCCGATCATCAGGGCGATGATCAGGGGCGGCAGGAACAGTTGGCGGATCAGGCGTGGTTTCACGGCAAGTGATGGCGGTGCGGCGCGAAATTGGTTGGGGTCGCATTTCATCACAGATGCCTTGGGTCAACCAGAGCTGCCAGCCTGTGCGGGCCAATGTGGGAGGCGGCAAGCCCCCTGCCACATTGGCCCGGTTTCCACAGTCGGCGCTATGTAGTGCTTAGTGCTGCAGGATTTTCTCAAGGAAGTGCTGCGCGCGTTCGGAGCGGGCGCTGATGTCGCCGAAGAACTCTTCTTTCGGGCAGTCTTCGATGATCTTGCCGGCGTCCATGAAGATCACGCGGTCGGCCACTTTGCGGGCGAAGCCCATTTCGTGGGTCACGCACATCATGGTCATGCCTTCGTGGGCCAGTTGCACCATCACGTCGAGCACTTCGTTGACCATTTCCGGGTCCAGCGCCGAGGTCGGTTCGTCGAACAGCATGACGATCGGGTCCATGGCCAGGGCGCGGGCAATCGCCACACGTTGTTGCTGGCCGCCGGAGAGCTGGCCAGGGTGCTTGTGCGCATGGGCCGACAGGCCTACGCGCTCGAGCAGTTGCAGGCCTTTCTTGGTGGCTTCTTCCTTGCTGCGGCCGAGTACCTTGATCTGCGCGATGGTCAGGTTTTCGGTGATGGTCAGGTGCGGGAACAGCTCGAAGTGCTGGAACACCATGCCGACGCGCGAGCGCAGTTGCGGCAGGTTGGTCTTAGGGTCGGCGATGGAGGTGCCGTCGACCACGATGTCGCCCTTCTGGAACGGTTCCAGCGCGTTGACGCACTTGATCAGGGTGGACTTGCCCGAGCCGGACGGCCCGCACACCACGATCACTTCGCCTTTTTTAACCTCGGTGCTGCAATCGGTCAGCACCTGGAAGTCGCCATACCACTTGTTGATGTTCTTGATAGAGATCATACGGCAAACCTTTTTTGCAGACGCTTGACCAGCAGCGAGGCGGAAAAGCTGATGATGAAGTAGACGACACCGGCGAAGATCAGGAACTCATTGGAGCGGCCGATGATGTCGCCGTTGGAGCGGGCGGAGTTGAGGAAGTCCACCAGGCCCACGGTGTAGACCAGCGAGGTGTCCTGGAACAGGATGATCGACTGTTGCAGCAGCAACGGGGTCATCTTGCGGAACGCCTGGGGCAGGATGATCAGGCGCATGGTCTGGCCGTAGGTCATGCCCATGGCCTGTGCCGCCGCCATCTGGCCCTTGGGGATCGACTGCACGCCGGCCCGCACGATTTCACAGAAGTACGCGGCTTCGAACATCATGAAGGCCACGACGCAGGAGGTGAACGCACCGATCGGGGTGTCTTCGCCGGTGATCCAGCGCAATACGAACGGCACCGCCAGGTAGAACCAGGTGATCACCAGCAGCAGCGGGATCGAGCGGAAGTAGTTCACATAAGCGCCGGCAACGCGCGACAGCAGTTTGCTGGACGACAGGCGCATCAGCGCCAGGACCGTACCCAGCGCGATACCGCCGACCACGCCCATGACCATCAACTGCAGGGTCATGACCATGCCGTTCCACAGGCCCGGGATGGCGGGGATGATGCCGCTGAAATCGAAGTCCATTATTTACCCCCCACGGAGATCAGGCCGGGCACTGCGACTTTCTTCTCGACCACGCGCATCAGCAACATCAGGCTCATGTTCAGGGTGAAGTAGATCAGCGTAGCCAGGGTGAAGGCTTCAAACAGGTTGGCCGAGAACTCGGCGGTCTGTTTGGTTTGCGCCAGCAGTTCCATCAGGCCGATCAAGGACGCCACGGAGGAGTTCTTGAAGACGTTGAGGAATTCCGAGGTAAGCGGCGGAATGATGATCCGGTAGGCCTGGGGCAGCAGCACGTTCCAGTAGATCTGCGGCAGCTTGAAGCCCATGGCGCGTGCAGCGGATTCCTGGCCACGTGGCAGCGCCTGGATGCCGGTACGCACTTGTTCGCACACACGAGCAGCGGTGAACAGGCCCAGGCACACGACAACGCTCAGGTAGGCCGAGGTGGTCGGGTTGAGGTCCTGTTTGTACCAGTCCTGCAGGTTCTGCGGCAGCATGTCGGGTACCAGGAAGTACCAGATGAACAGCTGAACCAGCAGCGGCACGTTACGAAACAGTTCCACGTAGCAGGTCGCGATGCCCGATACGATGCGGTTTGGCACGGTGCGCATGACGCCCAGAATGGACCCCAGCAGCAAGGCGATAATCCATGCCACGACAGCGATGGCGATGGTCCAGCCCAAGCCGGCGATGTACCAGTCGAGATAAGTCTCGCTGCCCACGCCAGTGGACTTGAAGAACACGCCCCAGTCCCAGTTGTAATTCATTAGGGTCTCCCCTCGAAATCGATCGATGTACAAGCACCCGCTTGGGGAAGATCCTTTCCCGCCCGGCGGTGAACGCCAGGCACACGCGATCGGCTCGAAAACCGCCAGGTCGAGTGTTCCACAATAAAGCCAGCAGGTAGTAACAGACGCCTGAGGGAGGTTGGCTCCCTCAGGAGATAAGCTTAGTCAGGTATCAGATTTTTACGTCAGGGGCTGGTTTGTCGCTTGGGTTAGCGATCAGCTCCTTCACCTTGTCGCTCATCGGGAAGTTCAGGTTCAGGCCTTTTGGTGGGATCGGGCTCTCGAACCATTTGCTGTAGATCTTGTTGATTTCGCCGGATTTGTACAGGGCAACGATGGCGTCATCGACAGCTTTCTTGAAGTCAGGATCGCCTTTGCGAACCATGCACGCGTAGGCCTCGAAGGACTGTGGAGTACCGGTGATGACCCAGTCGTCCGGCTTCTTGGCCTTGGCTTCTTCACCGGCCAGCAGGGCGTCGTCCATCATGAATGCGACGGCACGGCCGCTTTCCAGCATCTGGAAGGATTCGCCGTGGTCTTTGGCGGAGATGACGTTCATGCCCATCTGCTTGTCGGCGTTCATCGCCTTGATGATGCGCTCGGACGTGGTGCCAGCGGTGGTCACGACGTTCTTGCCTTTCAGGTCGGCGAAGTCAGCGTAGGACGGCTTGCCATCCTTGTCTTTCTTGACCAGCAGGCGGGTGCCGATTTCGAAGATGTTGACGGTGAAATCAACTTGCTGGGCGCGTTCGGCGTTGTTGGTGGTGGAGCCGCACTCGAGGTCCGCGGTGCCGTTCTGGATCAGCGGAATACGAGTTTGCGAAGTCACCAGGTTGTACTTGGCCTTCAGGTCGGGCTTGTTCAGGTCTTTTTTCAGGGCTTCAACGATAGCCAGCTGAATGTCGTGGGAGTAGCCCACAGGTTTGCCCGAACCATCCGCGATGTAGGAAAACGGAATGGAGCTGTCGCGGTGAGCGAGGGTGATGGTGCCGGAGTCGTTGATTTTCTTCAGTGTGCCGGTGAGTTCGGCGGCGAAAACTGGAGTGCTGATCAGAGCAGCAGCGATAGCTGCGCCCAGGATATGGGGAACGATGCGCATCAATACTTCCTCGACATTTGTTTTTTTTATGAAGCCGGCTAAACGGCTCTCTTGTACAGCGAATGCCCGTGACGGCTCCTGAGGCGTCTCAGGCAATCGTCAGGGAGTGTAGAGCATGAGTCGTGCCATACCTCGAATAAAAGGTTATCTATTTGATTTATAAAGGTATTAAATTTTTATTTCGAAGAATTTGTCACGCCGTGATCCGGCAATCCGAATAGGCTGCGGTATGGCGTTCGGAAAACCGAATAGGGGGTGTGGGATTTATCTGGCATAAAAAAGCCCCTGGACCTTTCGGTGCAGGGGCTTTTCAAGGCGACCTGATCAGGCCGCTTCAATCTTTGCGCGGGTTTGCTCGACCTTGGACAGGTAACGTTGCACGTTGTCCTGTTCTTCCGGGGTGGTGAACAAGCCGAGCTTGGTACGGCGCCACAGCACGTCGTGGGGTTGGGTCGCCCACTCTTCGGCGCACAGGTAATCGACTTCGCGGGTGTACAGGCCTCCACCCAGGTGGTCACCCAGATCGGCCAGCGACTGCACACCTTCGAGCAGTCGCCAGGTGCGGCTGCCGTAAGTGGTGGACCAACGGCGGGCGATCTCGCTCGGTATCCAGTCGAACTTGCTGCGAATCGCTTCGGCCAGGGCTTCTGGCGTCGTCATGTTTTCACCGCCCGGCAGGCTGGCTGTGGCGGTCCAGCTTGGGCGCATCTGGGTGAAGTACGGTGCCAGTTGCGCCATCGCCGACTCAGCGAGTTTGCGATAGGTGGTCAGCTTGCCGCCGAACACCGACAGGATCGGCGCTTCGCCCGTGCCACCGGACAGTGCCAGGGTGTAGTCGCGGGTGATAGCCGACGGGTTGTCCGACTCGTCGTTGCACAGCGGGCGCACGCCGGAATAGGTATGCACGATGTCATCGCGACTCAGTTGTTTCTTGAAGTGCGCGTTGACCACTTTCAGCATGTAGTCGGTTTCACCTTCGGTGATCGCGACTTTTGCCGGGTCGCCGGTGTATTCGCGGTCGGTGGTGCCGATGATGGTCAGGTGGTTCAGGTACGGAATCGTGAAGACGATGCGCTGGTCTTCGTTCTGCAGGATGTGCGCGTGGGCACCTTCGTACAGTTTCGGCACGATCAGGTGGCTGCCCTGGATCAAGCGGATGCCGTAGGGTGAATCCAGCTTCAGGTCGTCCTTGATGAACTTGGCGACCCACGGGCCGGCAGCGTTCACCAAGGCGCGGGCGCGGATCGAGAACAGGCTGCCGTCGGCGCGTTCCATGTTCATGTCCCACATGCCGTTGCTGCGGTGTGCGCTGATGCAACGGGTCTGGGTATGGATGTGCGCACCTTTTTCGCGGGCGGCCATGGCGTTGAGCACCACGAGGCGGGCGTCATCGACCCAGCAGTCGGAGTATTCGAAGCCTTGGGTGATTTCACTTTTTAGTGGGCTGTCGGCGCCGAACTTGAGGCTTTTCGAACCGGCGAGCTTTTCGCGCTTACCCAGGTGGTCGTACAGGAACAGACCGGCACGGATCATCCACGCCGGACGCAGGTGTGGGCGGTGCGGCAGCACGAAGCGCATCTGCTTGACGATGTGCGGGGCCTTGGCCAGCAGCACCTCACGTTCGGCCAGGGCTTCGCGCACCAGGCGGAATTCGTAATGTTCGAGGTAGCGCAGGCCGCCGTGGATCAGCTTGCTGCTGGCGGAGGAGGTGTGGCTGGCCAGGTCGTCCTTTTCGCAAAGGAATACCGACAAACCGCGCCCGGCTGCGTCTGCTGCAATGCCGACGCCATTAATCCCGCCACCGATAACGGCAACGTCATAGACTTCGGCAAGCGGTGGAGCAGGCAAGGTAGAAGGGTTCATCGGCTGGCCTCGCGATCTTTTTCGTATTGGAATTCGAACATTAATGTTCATTTGCGAAAATGGTAGCTGATAAACGCGCGCGCAGCCACCTGACTTCGATTGAAAAAACTCATCGAAGCGGCGGGAAAGGAAAATTTGTGAACATGAGCCAGTGCTGGCTGGAGAAATGGGTGGTCAGGTAAATAGCGATCGGGGGCGAGCCCCCTCCCACAGGTTGATCGCATTCCAATGTGGGAGGGGGCTTGCCCCCGATGGCGTCAGTGCAGGCGCTACACCACTTCCAGACGAACCTTGTGGTCATTGAGCAACTGCACCAACGCCGGCACCGGCTGTTGATCCGTCACCAGGCAATCCACCAGGCTGATCGGCCCCAGACGAATCATGGCATTGCGCCCAAACTTGCTGGAGTCCGCCGCCAGGATCACCTGGCGGGCGTTGGCAATGATCGCCTGGGAAACCCGTACTTCCTGGTAATCAAAGTCCAGCAGGCTGCCGTCTTCATCGATACCGCTGATGCCCACCAGAGCAAAGTCGACCTTGAACTGGTTGATGAAGTCGACACTAGCCTGGCCCACCACACCTCCGTCACGCCGCACATTGCCACCCGTGAGCAACACATCAAAGTCGTCCTTGGCACTGAGCATGGTGGCGACGTTGAGGTTGTTGGTGATAATTTTCAGATGGTTGTGGTTGAGCAACGCGCGGGCGATGGATTCGGTGGTGGTGCCGATATTGATAAACAACGAGGCGTGATCGGGGATCTGCGCGGCGATGGCTTCGCCGATGCGCTGTTTCTCGTCGCGCATCTGGTCGGCGCGCATGGCGTATGCGGTGTTTTCGACACTGGAGTCATAGGCCGCGCCGCCGTGGTAGCGGCGCAGCAGATTGGCGTCCGCCAGCTGGTTGATATCGCGGCGGATAGTTTGCGGGGTAACAACGAAGAGCTGCGCCATTTCCTCGATACTGACGTAGCCGCGTTCGCGGACCAGTTCGAGGATTTGTTGTTGGCGGGGAGGCAGATTCATGGGGCGTCCTTTGGGCTGCCATACAAAAGTGGCCCATGATGACGCAGGAATCCGCTCCCTGCCAGTTACAACCCTATATGGGTCCGGCGCTTGGCTTATTCAGCGCCTTCGTGCGGCTCCCAGTCACGGGTGCGGCTGACCGCTTTTTGCCAGCCAGCGTAGAGTTTTTCCTTGGCGGCTTCGTCCAGTTGCGGTTCGAATTCGCGCTCGATCACCGCCTTGCCGCGCAGCTCGTCCAGGCTGCCCCAGAAGCCGCACGCCAAGCCGGCCAGGTAGGCCGCGCCCAACGCAGTGGTTTCGCGCATTTGTGGGCGCTCGACCTGGGTACCGAGGATATCGGCCTGGAATTGCATCAGGAAGTTGTTGGCCACCGCGCCGCCGTCTACGCGCAACGCCTTGAGGCGCTCGCCCGAATCCTGCTGCATGGCGTCGAGCACGTCGCGGGTCTGGTAGGCAATCGACTCCAGGGCGGCACGAATGATGTGATCCACGCGTACGCCACGGGTCAGGCCGAACAGTGCGCCACGGGCATACGGGTCCCAGTACGGCGCGCCCAGGCCGGTAAACGCGGGCACCAGGTACACGCCGTTGCTGTCCTTGACCTTGCCGGCGAAGTATTCGGTGTCGTGGGCGTCGTTGATGATTTTCAGCTCATCTCGCAGCCACTGTACGGTGGAGCCGCCATTGAACACGGCGCCTTCCAGGGCGTAAGCCACTTCGCCACGCGGGCCGCAGGCGATGGTGGTGAGCATGCCGTGCTTGGATTTCACCGCTTTGTCGCCGGTGTTCATCAGCAGGAAGCAGCCAGTGCCGTAGGTGTTCTTGGCCTGGCCGGCTTCGACGCACATCTGGCCGAACAGGGCGGCCTGCTGGTCGCCGGCGATACCGCCGATGGCGATGCCGCTTTTGGTACGGCCGTAGATTTCCGAGGAGGACTTCACTTGCGGCAGCATTTCGCGCGGGACGTCGAGGATCTCCAGCATCTTCGCATCCCACTCCAGGGTGTGGATGTTGAAGAGCATGGTGCGCGAGGCGTTGGTGTAGTCGGTGACGTGGGTCTTGCCGCCGGTAAATTTCCAGATCAGCCAGCTGTCGATGGTGCCGAACAGCAGTTCGCCGTTGCGCGCACGCTCGCGGCTGCCTTCGACGTTGTCGAGGATCCACTTGAGCTTGGTGCCGGAGAAGTACGGGTCGGTGACCAGGCCAGTGGTGTCATTGATGTATTGCTCGTGGCCATCGCGCTTGAGCTGCTGGCAGATCTCGGTGCTGCGGCGGCACTGCCAGACGATCGCGTTGTAGATCGGGCGACCGGTGACTTTGTCCCACACCACGGTGGTTTCACGCTGGTTGGTGATGCCGATGGCAGCGACCTGGTCATGGTGCAGGCCGGCCTGTGCCAGCGCTTCGACCATCACCGCACTCTGGGTGGCGAAGATTTCCATCGGGTCATGCTCGACCCAACCGGCTTGTGGGTAATGCTGAGTGAATTCGCGCTGGGCGGTGCAGACCACGTTGGCGTCACGATCGAAGATGATCGCGCGGGAACTGGTGGTGCCTTGGTCTAGGGCAATGATGTAGTTCTTATTCTGAATATCGGTCATGTCGAATGCCTTGGAAAATAAGAAAGTCGGTAATCAGCCTGGGGCGCAAGAAGGGCAGGTGCGTCCAGGCCGGCGCTATCAGGAAATACGGGTCTTGCCGTTGACTGCCGTGTCAGATGTTTCTTCAGCTGTAGCAGGTGCGGCGCTCGGCAGGTGGCGGGCAATCAGCCCGCGATAGGCCGCGGCGCCGAGGCATGCGCCGACAATCGGCGCGAAAATCGGTACGAGGAAGTAAGGAATATCGCGGCCGCCAGTGAAAGCCATTTCACCCCAACCGGCGAAAAAGGTCATCAGCTTGGGCCCGAAATCCCGTGCTGGGTTCATCGCAAAGCCGGTCAAAGGGCCCATTGCGCTGCCGATCACCGCGATCAGCAGGCCGATCAGCAGGGGGGCCAACGGGCCGCGTGGCAGGCCGTTGTTGTCATCGGTGAGGGCCATGATCACACCCATCAGGATGGCGGTAATGACCATTTCCACCAGGAACGCCTGGGCGGTGCTCAGCAGCGCATGGGGGTAGGTGGAGAACACCGACGCCAGTTCCAGGCTGGCCTGGGAGCCGCGCACCATGTGGTGGGTTTGTTCGTAATCGAAAAACAGGTTGCTGTAGAGCGTGTACACCAAGGCCGCCGAGCAGAAGGCGCCGGCGATCTGGGCGAGAATGTAGAAGGGCAGTTTGCGCTTGTCGAAGTCGGCGAAAATGCACAGCGCGATGCTGACGGCCGGGTTGAGGTGGGCTCCGGAAATGCCGGCGCTCAGGTAGATCGCCATGCTGACGCCAACCCCCCAGATGATACTGATCTCCCACAAGCCAAAGCTGGCACCCGCGACCTTGAGCGCAGCGACACATCCAGTACCGAAGAAGATCAGAAGCGCAGTCCCCAGGAATTCGGCCATGCATTGGCTCGAAAGTGAAGGCTGTTGAAGAGCAGTTGTCATGGAAAACCTCAGTTGTTGTTCTTGTCTGGCGCACAACCTCAACGGGTTGTTGCGCGATTTTCACCGTGCCAGGGATCCCCATCCCGGACGCGGCTTACTGCTTGAACGCTGCGGGACTATTCCTACAGTATTCGGAAACGAAAAAATATAGACAAGAATGACGGCTGTCAAAGGTCGAAAGTGAACCGTCAGTCACTTTCAAACTATTGGTCTGGTGAATGATCACGCTTGTCACATTGCGTGTGTACGGCAAGAGTGGGCGGACTAGAGCGTTTTACGTGGGCTTGGCCTAGAATTGGCCATCTGTTTGCCACGCCTCGGAGACACCATGACGCCCGCATTGGACTTGTTGAAAAAAGTTCGCGCCGAACATCGCATCCACAGTTACGAACATGACCCCAAGGCGGCTTCGTATGGGCTGGAGGCCGCGGAAAAATTGGGCCTGGACCCTGCGCAGGTGTTCAAGACCTTGCTGGCCAGCAGCGAGAAAGGCGAATTGTTAGTGGCGGTGGTGCCGGTCGTCGGAAGTCTGGATCTGAAAGCCCTGGCGCATGCGGCAGGCGTCAAGAAAGTCGAAATGGCCGACCCTGCGGCGGCGCAACGTTCCACCGGTTACCTGTTAGGCGGCATCAGCCCGTTGGGGCAGAAGAAGCGTTTGCGCACGTTCATTGATGTGACAGCGCAGCCGTTTGCGACGATTTTTGTGAGTGCGGGGAGGAGGGGCTTGGAGGTTGAATTGCCAGCGGCGGTGCTGGCTGAGCATACCCAGGCCAAGTTCGCGGAAATTGGCCGGGCATGACGAGGTTTTATACCGGGCTGTAGCGTCGTACGCCGGATTCGACTGGAGGGATGTGTGCGGCCGTGCTGCCGGACGCCTGGAACAACACCAGGTGTTCGGCGGCCACCCGAATGCCCACATCTGCACCGACCTGATGATCGGCATGACTCGGGAAAATCGACTCCAGCTGCGCGCCGGTCGGCAGCTGCAGGCGGTACAGCGTCGATGCACCGAGGAAGGTCTTGCCGACGATCCGCGCTTTCAACCCGCTGTCCGGCGCGTAGACGATGTCATCCGGACGCAGCAACACATCCACCGCACCGCCGGTAGGCCAGGTGTAGGCGCGGTTGCCGCGCAACTCACCCAGTTCGGTGCTGACCGATTCCGGCGAACTCAATTGCCCACGAATGAAGTAGCCCTGGCCGATAAAGCTGGCGACGTAGGGCGTCTGCGGCTCGTGATAAAGGTTGTAGGGCGTGTCCCATTGCTCAAGGCGGCCTTCTTTGAACACGCCGACCTGGTCGCTGACGGCGAAGGCTTCTTCCTGGTCATGGGTCACCAGGATTGCGCTGGTGCCGCGGGCCTTGAGGATGTCACGCACCTCGTGGCTGAGCTTGCGTCGCAACTCGCCATCCAGGTTGGAGAAGGGCTCATCCAGCAACAGCAAGGCCGGTTCTGGCGCCAAGGCACGGGCGAGGGCGACGCGTTGTTGCTGGCCGCCGGACAGCTCATGGGGGAAGCGCTTGCCCAGGTTTTTCAGGTTTACCAGCTCCAGCAACTCGGCGACTACGCGGTCTTTTTGCGGGTGCTTGCGAATGCCGAAGGCGATGTTATCGGCCACGCTCAGGTGAGGAAACAACGCGTAGTCCTGGAACACCATGCCGATGCGACGTTTCTCAGGGGCCAAGGTGAACCCGGCACTGGAGATCACTTCGCCAGCCAGGCTGATTTCACCTTCGTGCACCGGCTCGAACCCGGCAATCGCTCGTAGGGTGGTGGTCTTGCCGCAGCCCGAGGAACCCAGCAGGCAACCGATGTCGCCCGCATTGAGGTGCAGGTTGAGGTTCTGTACCACCCGTTGATCTTGATAGCCGCATGCCAGGTTGCGCAGGTTCAGCAGTAATGGATGGCTCATGCGTGGTGGTACGACGGTGGGACGAGGAATTCGAGCAAGGCCTTTTGTGCATGCAGGCGGTTTTCAGCCTGGTCCCAGGCGACCGAGCGTGGGTCATCGAGCAGGTCGGTGCTGATCTCTTCGCCACGGTGGGCCGGCAGGCAGTGCATGAACAACACATCAGGCGCGGCCAGGTCGAGCAGGGCGCGGGTCACCTGATACGGGGCGAACAAGGCCAGGCGCTTGGCGGTTTCGTCTTCCTGGCCCATGGAGGTCCAGACGTCGGTGCTTACCAGGTGCGCACCGATCACCGCGTCATGCGGGTCGCGTACCAGGGTCACGCGGTCGCCGGCCTGCTCCAGGAAGCGCGCGTCAGGCTCGTAGCCTTCCGGGCATGCAACGCGCAATTGGAAGTCGAATTGGATGGCCGCTTCTATATAGCTGTTGCACATGTTGTTGCCGTCGCCGATCCAGGCCACGGTCTTGCCCTGGATCGAGCCACGGTGCTCAAGGAAGGTTTGCATATCGGCCAGCAACTGGCACGGGTGCAGGTCATCGGACAGGCCGTTGATCACCGGTACACGGGAGTTGGCGGAAAATTCGGTCACGGTGCTATGGGCAAAGGTACGGATCATCACGGCATCGAGCATGCTCGACATCACTTTCGCGCTGTCGGCGATCGGCTCGCCACGACCCAGCTGGGTGTCGCGCGAGGACAGGAAGATTGCCTGGCCACCCAGTTGGATCATGCCGGCTTCGAACGATACACGGGTGCGGGTCGACGACTTCTCGAAGATCATGCCGAGCACGCGGTTTTTCAAAGGCTCGAACAGTACGCCGCGGTTACGCAGGTCTTTAAGCTCAATGCCTCGACGGATCACGCTGACCAGCTCTTCGGGCGTGCAATCCATCAGGGAGAGAAAGTGCCTTGCGCTCATCATTAACTACCTTTTTGCAACAGACCGCAGATACTCAAAGCCTTGTTTATTGTGACAACGGGCGAGACCTGCGGCGAAAGCCGCACGGGGCGACGAAATAGGGGAAGGCGCGATCTTATAATTAAATGTCGCGTCTTACCAATAGGGCTACGGTTTTTAAGGGTGTTCAAGCAGGGCGCCGAAGCGCTTTTGAAGATGAATTCCAGACAGCAGCGGGCCATTTGTACACTGGCGTCGAGACCTTTTGCAATGTGCGGAGGCGGGCGCAGGCCAGGCTGCGTCGGTTTCAGAGGCTGTACGCCGGGTTTTGAAACATTTGCTCACGCTTGCCCATGGCCTGGCCTGATGCTGGTCGATTCACAGGACGAACGTTGGTGGCGCCCCTGCCGCTCCCGGCCCATAGTGGGATCAAAGCCCCTATAAAAGAGACTGGCCATGACCAAGACTCTCCACCACCGTGCCTGCCATCTGTGTGAAGCCATTTGTGGCCTGACCCTGGAAACCACCCAGGCCGACGACGGCAGCCTGGCGATCACCTCGATCAAGGGTGACGCCCAGGACAGTTTCAGCCGTGGGCATATCTGCCCCAAGGCCGTGGCGCTGCAGGATATCCAGAATGACCCGGACCGCCTGCACCAGCCGATGTTGCGGGTGGGCAGTGAATGGCAGCCGATCGCGTGGGACGAGGCGTTTACCCTTGTCGCCGAACGGCTGGCGGGTATTCAGGCGCGGCACGGGCAGAATGCGGTGGCGGTGTACCAGGGCAATCCCAGCGTGCACAACTACGGGCTGATGACCCACAGTAATTACTTCCTGGGCCAGTTGAAGACGCGTAATCGGTTCTCTGCAACCTCGGTGGACCAGTTGCCGCATCACCTCACCAGTTACCTCATGTACGGCCATGGCCTGCTGTTGCCAATCCCGGATATTGATCACACCGACTTCATGCTGATCCTGGGCGGCAACCCACTGGCGTCCAACGGCAGCATCATGACCGTGCCGGATGTGGAGAAGCGCCTCAAGGCGATCCAGGCGCGGGGTGGCAAAGTGGTGGTGGTCGACCCACGGCGCAGCGAGACGGCGGCGATGGCCGACCAGCACCTGTTCGTGCGCCCGGGCGGTGACGCGGCGTTGCTGTTCGGGGTGCTCAACACCTTGTTTACCGAGCACCTGACCCGCGACAGCCATTTGCCGGTTGAAGGTCTTGAGGATGTGCGTCGCGCCATCGCCGGGTTTAGTGCCGAGGCCATGAGCCGTCAGTGTGCGGTGCCTGCCGAACAGATACGCCAACTGGCGCGGGACTTTGCCGCCGCTGATAAAGCGGTGTGTTATGGACGCATGGGGGTCTCGACCCAGGCGTTCGGCACCCTGTGCCATTGGCTGGTGCAACTGATCAACCTGGTGACCGGCAACCTGGACCGCGTGGGTGGTGCGCTGTGCACCACACCGGCGGTGGACCTGGTGGCATCGACCGGTGGCGGGCATTTCAATCGTTGGCAGAGCCGGGTTTCCGGGCGCCCGGAGTATGGCGGCGAGCTTCCGGTGTCAGCATTGGCCGAAGAAATGCTCACCGAAGGTGAAGGACAAATCCGCGCCTTGGTGACGGTGGCGGGCAACCCGGTGTTGTCGACACCCAACGGCCGGCAGTTGGAACAAGCCCTCGACGGCTTGGAGTTCATGGTCAGCATCGACCTCTATATCAACGAAACCACGCGCTATGCCGACCTGATCCTGCCGTCCACTTCGGCGCTGGAGAATGATCACTACGACACCACCTTCAACATGTTTGCGGTGCGCAATGTCACCCGCTTCAATCGCGCAATTCTGCCCAAGCCTGCGGGCGCACTGCATGACTGGGAAATCTTTGTCGGCTTGGCCAAAGCGTTTGCCGCGCAAACAGGCACGGTGCTCAAGCCGACCCTGCCGCCCGCGCAGATGATCGACTTCGGCCTGCGTGCCGGAGTGTACGGTGATGCGTCCAGCCACAAGTTGTCGGTGGCCATGCTGGCGGACCATCCCCATGGTGTGGACCTGGGGGCGCTGCAGCCCAATCTCGCCGCGCGCTTGAAAACCGTTAATGGCATGGTACAAGCAGCGCCAGCGGTGATTCTTGCCGATCTGGCACGTTTTGCCGCGCAGCCGGTGGCGGTGGCCGACGAACTGCTGTTGATCGGCCGCCGCCACGTGCGCAGCAATAATTCCTGGATGCATAATTACCATCGGCTGGTGAAGGGCAAGCCGCGGCATCAATTGCTCATGCACCCCGATGACCTGGCCAGTCGGCAGTTGAACGACGGTCAGCGCGTGCGTGTGAGTTCTCGCATTGGCATGATCGAAGTGGAGGTCGTGGCCAGCCTGGACATGATGCCCGGTGTCGTCAGCTTGCCGCATGGTTGGGGCCATGGCCGCCCCGGCGTGCAGATGACGATTGCCAGCGGACAGCCGGGGGCGAGTGCCAATGACTTGACCGACGAGCGGCAGTTGGATGAGCTGTCGGGCAATGCCGCACTCAATGGCGTTCCGGTGCAGGTAGCAGCCGCCTGAGCACCGCGCTGGAAATTTGCGTTACAATGCGCCACCGTGCCGACCTGTGAGTCGCAAAGTTCCAGCCGAGGTGTTCCATGGATATCATCGAAACGATCAAAGAGCAGATTGCCAACAACACCATTCTGCTTTACATGAAGGGCGCGCCAAACGCTCCTCAGTGCGGTTTCTCCGCGAAGGCTTCCCAGGCCATCATGGCGTGCGGCGAGAAGTTCGCTTACGTGGATATCCTGCAAAACCCTGAAATCCGCGCCAACCTGCCGAAGTACGCCAACTGGCCGACCTTCCCACAACTGTGGGTGGCCGGAGAGCTGGTCGGCGGCAGTGACATCATCGTTGAGATGGCGGCTGATGGTTCGTTGCAAACGCTGATCAAAGAAGCAGCGGCAAATGCGGCAGCCAAGACCGACGCGTGATTCGCCTGCAATAAAAAGCCCCGCCTCTCGAGAGAGAGCGGGGCTTTTTTGTTCCTGCGAGCTGCGGGCTTATTCTTCGCCCATCTGCGATTGCAGGTAGTTTTCCAGGCTGACCTTGTCGATCAGGCCCAGTTGGGTTTCCAGCCAGTCGATGTGCTCTTCCTGATCTTCCAGGATGTCTTCCAGCAGTTCACGGCTGCCGAAGTCGCTCTTGATTTCGCAGTGAGCAATAGCGGCCTTGAGGTCGCTGTGGCTCTTGCGCTCAAAGCCCAGGTCACTGCCAAGCATCTCCTTGGTGTCCTCGCCGATGTTCAGCTTGCCCAGGTCCTGCACGTTCGGCAGGCCTTCCAGGAACAGGATGCGCTTGATCAGCGCGTCCGCGTCCTTCATGGCTTTGATCGATTCTTTGTATTCGCGCTTGCCCAGCTTTTCCAGGCCCCAATCGTCATACATGCGTGCATGCAGAAAGTACTGATTGATCGCGACCAGTTCATTGGCAAGGATTTTATTGAGTTGCTGGATGACTGAGATGTCGCCTTTCATGACTGGGGTCCTGCCCTGTAATAGCTGTGTATAAGGCGGAGTTTGAGCGGCGAAATCTCTAGTGTCAAACCTAAGTTATTGAATAATAAATGAAAATTAATCGGAATAAGAATGTTTGTGTTCCGCGTCTTGACGCTAACTAATTGAATTGCGGGCATAAAAAAACCGGACACTAAGTCCGGTTCTTTAAAACACGCCCAATCAGGCGTGTGTAAATTCTGCTGAATAAGGCAGCGCGGCCTGGGCGGTCTGCAGTTGCGTCAGGGTTTCCCGTACCACTTGCTTGGCCAGGCAAGCACATTTGCCACACTGGCTGGCAACGCCGGTGGTTTCACGCACTTCCTTGTAGCTGCAGCAACCTTCGTAGATTGCTTCGCGGATTTGTCCGTCGGTGACGCCAGTACAGAGGCACACATACATAAGGGAGAACCGTCGCGGGTTTAAGGCTTAAGTGCGGTGGATCTTAATGTTAACGAGAATGATTGTCAAAGTAGAATCGTAGGGTATTCGCTGGTACCGTGCCCGCACTGACGAACGGTTTTTTCAGTGTATGATGGTCGGTCTTCACGAAGCGTGACTGCGTCACGGGGCTGTCGCTTATCAACGGCAGACTCAGGGCCGGTCCTTTTACTTCAATCGTCACCCTCACATCAGGAGATAACCAATGAGCGTACTCGTCGGCAAACAAGCCCCGGATTTCGACGTACCTGCCGTCCTCGGCAATGGCGAAATCGTAGACAGCTTCAAACTGTCTGAAGCCATCAAAGGCAAATACGGCCTGGTGTTCTTCTACCCGCTGGACTTCACCTTCGTCTGCCCTTCGGAGCTGATCGCTCTGGACCACCGCATGGACGATTTCAAGGCGCGTAATGTTGAAGTGGTAGCCGTTTCCATCGACTCCCATTTCACTCACAACGCCTGGCGCAACACCGCCATCAATGATGGCGGCATCGGCAAAGTCAAATACACCATGGCTGCCGACATGAAGCACGACATCGCCAAGGCCTACGACGTTGAGTCCGAAGGCGGCGTGGCCTTCCGTGGCGCGTTCCTGATCGACGACAAAGGCGTGGTTCGCTCCCAGATCATCAACGACCTGCCACTGGGTCGTAACATGGAAGAGCTGATCCGTCTGGTCGACGCCCTGCAATTCCACGAAGAGCACGGCGAAGTCTGCCCTGCCAACTGGAAAAAAGGCGATAAAGGCATGAACGCTTCGCCGGAAGGTGTTGCGGCTTACCTGACCGAGAACGCTGGCAAGCTGTAAGCCACGTTTGCGGCAAAAAAAACCGGCCTGAGAAGGCCGGTTTTTTTATGCGCGGGATTCCACTTCAGTCGTTGAAGTCTTCCCAGCCGCCCATCTGCTTCCAGCGGTTGACGATGCCGCAGAACAGCTCGGCGGTCTTCTCGGTGTCGTAGCGGGCCGAGTGAGCCTCACGACCGTCAAAGTCGATACCGGCCGCCTGACAGGCTTTCGCCAACACAGTCTGGCCATACGCCAGCCCGGCGAGGGTTGCGGTGTCAAAGCTGGAGAACGGGTGAAACGGGTTGCGCTTCATGTCCAACCGCGCCACGGCGGCATTCAGGAAGCCCAGGTCAAAGCTGCTGTTGTGGCCGACCAGGATCGCGCGTTTGCAGCCATTGGCCTTCAATGCCTTGCGCACGCCACGGAAGATATCGGTCAGTGCCGCTTCTTCACTTACTGCCATGCGCAATGGGTGATCGAGCTTGATCCCGGTGAACTCCAAGGCAGCCGCTTCGATATTGGCGCCTTCGAACGGCTCGACGCGGAAGAAGTGGGTGTGTTCCGGGAACACAAAACCCTGTTCGTCCATGCCGATAGTCGTCGCGGCGATTTCCAGCAGCGCATCGGTGGCGCAGTTGAAACCACCGGTTTCTACGTCGATGACAACCGGCAGATAGCCGCGGAACCGCTCGGCCATCGGATGACGGGATCCGCCACCGCTGTGCTCGTGTTCGTCATCGTAATGGTCTTCACTCACTTGCTTTCCTCCAGCAGGCGCCAGCGCAGTGTTTCACCGGCGCGCAGCGGGATGACAGTCAGCTCGCCAAACGGCAGGCTGGCAGGGGCGGTCCAGTCTTCACGAACCAGGGTAATGCGATCGGTATTCGCGGGCAGGCCGTAGAAACGCGGGCCATTGAGGCTGGCGAACCCTTCGAGCTTGTCCAGGGCGTTGCGCTGTTCGAACGCTTCAGCGTACAGCTCGATGGCGGCATAGGCGGTGTAGCAGCCGGCACAACCGCACGCGGCTTCTTTGGCGTGCTGGGCGTGAGGCGCGGAGTCGGTGCCGAGGAAAAACTTCGGATTGCCGCTGGTCGCCGCATCCAGCAAGGCTACCTGGTGGGTGTTGCGCTTGAGGATCGGCAAGCAATAGAAGTGCGGCCTAATCCCGCCCACCAGCATGTGGTTGCGGTTGTACAGCAGGTGATGCGCGGTGATGGTCGCAGCAACGTTGGCCGAGGCTTCGGTGACGAACTGCACGGCATCGGCAGTGGTGATGTGCTCGAACACGACCTTGAGGGTCGGGAACAGCTCCACCACGCGACGCATGTGTTCGTCGATGAAGATCTTCTCGCGATCGAACACGTCCACATCGCCACGCGTGACTTCACCGTGGATCAGCAGCGGCATGCCGACGTCGGCCATGGCTTCGATGGCCGGCAGGATCTTGTCGATACTGGTCACGCCGGAATCGGAGTTGGTGGTCGCACCGGCCGGGTACAGCTTGGCGGCGTGTACAAACCCACTGGCCTTGGCCTCACGAATTTCTTCGGGCTGGGTACGGTCGGTGAGGTAAAGCACCATCAGCGGTTCGAAGCGGCTGCCGGCCGGCCGTGCAGCGAGGATACGCTGGCGGTAGGCATCGGCTTGCTCGGCGTTACGCACCGGAGGTACCAAGTTAGGCATGATGATGGCGCGGCCAAACGTGCGCGCTACATCGGCCACGGTGTGGGGTAACGCAGCACCATCGCGAAGATGAATATGCCAGTCGTCGGGACGCAGCAGGGTCAGGCGGTCGGACATTGGGGATTCCAGGCGGGTCAATCTGGGGGGAATGCTACCGGAAAAGACTCTATCAGGCACTCGCTATCAAGTTTTGCAGGATGCAACCGATAGCCTTTTGTATGCCTTATCGATGTATGACGCTTTGAAGTGTTGTAGAAACCAGTGGAGCCTCCCGTGCGCCAGCATTATCTAGCCCTGCTCAGTGTGTTCGCCAGCCTGCCCGCGATGGCCCTCACGTACCAGACACGTCTGGAGAACATTGAGTGGAAGGTAGAGGGCGACCAGTTCGAGTGCCGTCTGACCCAACCGATCACAGACTTCGGCTCGGGTGAGTTCGTGCGCCGGGCGGGTGAGCAGGCAACATTTCGTCTGAAAGCCTATAACGGTTCGCTGGGCGCAGGCTCGGCCACCTTGTTGGCCGCCGCTGCCCCTTGGCAGCCAGGCCGAGGCGATATCAACCTCGGCGCCGTGCGTGCCGGCAGTGGCGAGGTGTTGTTCAACAGCTCGCAGGCCCAGGCCGGGCGCCTTTTCACCGGACTGCTGGAAGGGCGTAGCCCGACGGTCCGCCACTACGGCCGTGAAGGCGGCTACTCCGAAATCCGCTTGTTGCCGGTGAAATTCAACAAAGCTTATAACGACTACCAGCTGTGCACCGCCAAGCTGTTGCCGATGAATTACGATCAGGTCAAACAGACCGAAGTCGGATTCCCTGGTGGCGGTATCGAGTTGGACGCGGCCGCCAAGAAGAAACTCGACGTGATTCTTGCGTTCATGAAAGCCGACCCGACGGTCAATCATATCGAGTTGAATGGCCATTCGGACAACAGCGGCAACCGCCTGACCAATCGCGACGTCTCTCGCCGCCGCGGCTTGGCGGTGATGGACTACTTCAAGGCCAACGGTATCCAGGAATCGCAGATCACCCTGCGCTTCCATGGCGAAAGCTACCCCCTGGCGCCCAACACCAATGCCGCCAACCGGGCGCGCAATCGCCGTGTGAATATCCAGCTTGAGCGCGTGGCAGCTCCCGAAAAACCAGCACCCCAGGCTGCTGGTCCGAGCAACCCAGCGCACACGTCCTGAGGTGCGACCATCGGTCGCCCGTTCGACATAATCTGTCGCTTTATCTTCATTTGCTGTCGCGCCCCTGTAAATTCACGGTTTTGGTCGGTAGAATCGACGCCTTTCCGTACAACCCCGTGGAGTGATGGCATGGCCGACGTAAACAAGGTCGTTCTCGCGTATTCCGGCGGCCTGGACACTTCGGTGATCCTCAAGTGGCTGCAGGATACTTATAACTGTGAAGTGGTGACCTTCACCGCTGATCTGGGTCAGGGCGAAGAGGTCGAACCTGCACGTGCCAAGGCGCAAGCCATGGGCGTGAAAGAGATCTACATTGACGACCTGCGCGAAGAGTTCGTCCGCGATTTCGTCTTCCCGATGTTTCGCGCCAACACCGTCTACGAAGGCGAGTACCTGCTGGGTACCTCCATCGCACGTCCGCTGATCGCCAAGCGTCTGATCGAAATCGCCAACGAAACCGGCGCCGACGCCATTTCCCATGGTGCTACCGGCAAGGGCAACGACCAGGTGCGATTCGAACTGGGTGCCTATGCACTCAAGCCAGGCGTGAAAGTGATCGCCCCTTGGCGTGAATGGGACCTGCTGTCCCGTGAAAAACTGATGGATTACGCTGAAAAGCACGCGATCCCGATCGAGCGTCACGGCAAGAAGAAGTCCCCGTACTCGATGGATGCCAACCTGCTGCACATCTCCTATGAAGGCGGCGTGCTGGAAGACACCTGGACCGAGCACGAAGAAGACATGTGGAAATGGACCGTCTCCCCGGAGAACGCTCCAGACAAGCCGCAATACTTGGAACTGACCTACCGCAATGGCGACATTGTCGCGCTGGACGGCGTCGAAATGACCCCGGCCACTGTGCTGGCAACCTTGAACCGTATCGGTGGCGAACACGGTATCGGCCGTCTCGACATCGTCGAGAACCGCTACGTGGGCATGAAGTCCCGTGGTTGCTACGAAACCCCTGGCGGCACCATCATGCTGCGCGCCCACCGGGCCATCGAATCCATTACCCTGGACCGCGAAGTGGCTCACCTCAAAGACGAGCTGATGCCCAAGTACGCCAGCCTGATCTACACCGGCTACTGGTGGAGCCCTGAGCGTCTGATGCTGCAACAGATGATCGATGCTTCCCAGGTGCACGTGAACGGCGTTGTGCGCCTGAAGCTGTACAAGGGCAACGTGATCGTTACCGGTCGCAAGTCCGATGAGTCGCTGTTCGACGCCAACATCGCTACCTTCGAAGAAGATGGCGGCGCCTACAACCAGGCGGACGCAGCAGGCTTTATCAAGTTGAACGCACTGCGCATGCGAATTGCGGCCAACAAAGGTCGCTCGTTGTTCTAAGTCTTAGCCGCTTTTAAGAATGGCCCCTTATTCAGGGGCCATTTTTTTTGCCTATGGATTTTTTGTGGAGTTGCAATGTTTATAAATGGTTAAACATTTGTTGATGTTCTTCAGTCGACGCATTTTCAAATGCGCCTTCGATGGTGCTGTTGTTGAAAGTTTGTAGGGCGAATGATTTTTTTACACCTGCTTAGGAACTGGTCTTACAGAAGATTCACTCATGAAAGTGAGGCGGACGTATAAAGCACGGAATACTCTGTAGGAATTAAGGATGTAAGAGAATATGTTAAATGGAACTAAAACAGTCGGACACTTCTTGCCCGGATTCCTGCGCGTAGGACATAGGCAAGGGGCATTTCCTGAGAGTGGTGTGCGGCACGTTTACCCAACCCCTGATACTCCATGGATATTTCACTCAAAATATGTAAGTCCCCGGAAAGGTCTGAAAGGATCTATAAAACTGGATACATCTGAGTTGGCGTTTTTTTGTAGGGCAATTCCTTTATCGCTGTGGGGTGGGTCTCTGCTTGCTGTTGCTCGGGGGGGAACGCTATGCCAACCAGGAAACGACTAGGCTATTGTGCTTGCTCTAAATAATTCGAACAGCGAAATTGGACTTTCTCATGAATAAAGTGCTGATCGTGGATGATCATCCCGTCATTCGTCTTGCTGTGCGTATGCTAATGGAGCGTCATGGTTATGAGGTCGTTGCCGAGACCGATAACGGTGTCGATGCATTGCAACTTGCACGGGAGCATATGCCGGACATTGTCATACTGGATATTGGGATTCCCAAACTTGACGGCCTGGAAGTTATTTGCCGGCTGTCTTCTACCAAGCAATCCGTGCCCTTCAAGGTGCTGGTGCTGACGTCCCAGGCCCCTGGCCATTTTTCCATGCGTTGCATGCAAGCGGGGGCTGCCGGCTACGTGTGCAAGCAACAGGACCTGACCGAGTTGCTGAGTGCGATCAAGGCGGTGCTGTCGGGCTACAGCTACTTCCCCAACCAGGCGCTCAACTCGGTACGCTCCACCATGGGCAATGCCAGCGAGGCCGATATGGTCGAGCGTCTGTCGGGTCGGGAAATGATGGTATTGCAGCAGTTGGCCCGGGGCCGGACCAACAAGGAGATTGCCGACGGTATGTTCCTCAGCAACAAGACCGTCAGCACCTACAAGACACGTTTGCTGCTCAAGCTCAACGCCCGCTCCCTTGTGGACCTGATCGAACTGGCCCAGCGTAACGGCTTGGTATAGAGGAGGGCACCGCAGCGCGCATTATCTGGGTAACCGGCAGAAAAAAGCCTCCGTAAGGGAGGCTTCCGGCCGTCGATCGTTCGATCACAGATCGAAGTCGTAATCGGCCAGCTGTTTTTGCAAGCGTCGTTCTTCCAGAAGATTGTCGATGGTGCGGCGTTTGCTCAAATTGGTCTTGGCTACCTCAACGACGGGTGCCTCTGCCACATCATCATCCGATTCAACGAGGTCGTCTTCCACTTCCAGTTGTTCTTTGCCAGTGCTCATAAGGTTCACTCCGGGCTAAGACTGCCGTTGGCGCTCCTTATAACGATAATCCATGATCGGGTAAAAAAGATTTTTTCAATCGCCTGATCAAGAAAACCAATGATCCCTCAATCGTCGGATGTCTTGTCCTTGTATTCGCACAGGTCTTCGATACGACAGCTGCCGCAGCGCGGCCTGCGGGCCTGGCAAACGTAGCGCCCATGAAGGATCAGCCAGTGGTGAGAATCCAGCAGATAGGGCTTGGGTACAAACTTCATCAACTGCTTTTCGACCTCAACTACGTTCTTTCCACGGGCAATGCCGGTTCTGTTGCTGACCCGGAAGATATGGGTGTCCACCGCCATCGTCAGTTGCCGGAACGCGGTGTTGAGCACCACATTGGCAGTTTTACGACCCACCCCTGGCAGGGCTTCCAAGGCTTCACGGGTTTGTGGCACTTCACTACCATGCAGTTCCACCAGCAGGCGGCAGGTCTCGATAACGTTTTTGGCTTTGCTGTTATAGAGGCCGATGGTCTTGATGTACTCAGACAGTCCTTCCACACCCAGGGCATAGATCGCCTCTGGTGTGTTCGCCACGGGATACAGCTTGGCCGTGGCCTTATTGACGCCGACGTCGGTGGATTGGGCCGACAGGATCACCGCAATCAGCAACTCGAACGGCGAGGTGTAGGCCAGTTCGGTCTTGGGTTCCGGATTGTCTTCGTGAAGCCTGCGAAATATTTCCAGGCGTTTTGCGGCGTTCATCGGGTAGCGGGTTCCTTGCAGACGGTCAGCGGGATTGTATCAACACACACCGCAGGTTTGCGGGTCAGGTGTTGCTGAGGGCATCCATATGGCGCTGCGCATCGTCCAGCTTCAGTTGCGCCTCGGCCAGTTGCTGCGGTTCGACGTTCAGGTCCTGGGCTTTCTTCAGTTCCGCTCGACGCATCGCCAGCTGGATTTTGGCCCGTTTCAGATCAGCAGTGTTGCTGAATGACGTCGCTGCTTTCGGTACGATCCCCACCTCCAAGGCAGCCAGCGCTTGTTCCGCCGCTTCGAACTGCTGTTGCAGGATGATCAACTGCGACTGCTGTTCAAAGGTCGGTGGATGACCAAACGCCTTCAAGGATTTGTGCAGTTGGGCGCGGCTCATCGCGACAGCGATTTTGGCTTTTTTGGTCGCCGCATCCTCGGCAACATCGGCCTGCACCTGCAAAACCGACGTGGAACGCTTGGCCCGAGCCTGGCGTTCGGCGAGTCTATCTGCTTCTTCGCGTTGCAGGCGTGCATTGCGCTGCTCAAAGCGTCGCCGCGCCCTGTCGCGTTTCAGACCGCGTTCATGGTGTTGACGGTCATTGATCACCAGTCCGCCCACCATGGGCAGCACACGGGTCGCTGGGCGCATCTCAATGCAATCGACAGGGCAGGGCGCAACGCACAGGTCGCAGCCGGTGCACTCATCCATGATGACGGTGTGCATAAGCTTGGCGGCGCCGACAATTGCGTCCACTGGGCATGCCTGGATGCACTTGGTGCAGCCGATGCACTCGGCCTCGCGGATGTAGGCAACCTGGGCGGGCGCTTCCCCGCGACTGGTGTCCAGATCCAGCACCGGTACCTGCAGCAACAGCGCAAGGCCGGCGATGGTTTCCTCTCCGCCGGGCGGGCACTTGTTGATCGCCTCGCCACGCGCGATACCCGCGGCGTAAGGCTTGCAACCCGGGTGCCCGCACTTGCCGCATTGGGTCTGCGGCAGGAGTGCGTCGATGCGTTGAATGAGGTTCATGCTGTGATCATGGGCATAGCAAACCGGGTTTAATAGGAGGCTGGGGCTCTCTTGTGGTGAGCGGGGCAAGCCCGCTCACCACAACAAGCTCCTTCACCACAGCAAGCCCGCTCACTACAAGGTGGCTTACTTGATACGTTGACCCGGCTTGGCACCACTGTCAGGGCTGAGCAGGTAGATCTCTTCGCCACCAGGGCCGGCCGCCATCACCATGCCTTCAGACACGCCGAACTTCATTTTCCGAGGCTTGAGGTTGGCGATCATCATGGTCAGGCGGCCATCGAGTTTGGATGGGTCCGGGTAAGCGCTCTTGATCCCGGAGAACACGTTGCGTTGCTCACCGCCGAGGTCCAGTGTCAGGCGCAGCAACTTGTCGGCACCCTCCACGGCTTCGGCCTTGACGATCAGCGCGACACGCAGGTCCACCGCAGCAAACGCGTCGAAGTCGATTTCTGCGGAAATCGGATCCTTGGCCAGTTCGCCATTACCAGCCGGCGTCGATTCGCCAGTGTCGGTCTGGCTGGCGACCAGGTCTTCTTTCGAAGCGTCGGTCATGGCCTGGACTTTCACCGGGTCGATACGGGTCATCAGCGGCTTGAACTCGTTCAACTGATGATTGCTGAGCAGGCTGGCGTGATCATTCCAGGTCAGCGGCGCCACGTTGAGGAACGCCTCGGCGTCGGCGGCCAGCAGTGGCAGCACGGGTTTGAGGAAGATCACCAACTGGCGGAACAGGTTGACGCCCGTTGCGCAGATCGCCTGGACTTCTGCCTGCTTGCCTTCCTGTTTGTTCAGCGACCATGGTGCCTTGTCGGCGATCCAGGCGTTGGCGCGGTCGGCAAGGCCCATGATCTCGCGCATGGCACGGGCGAAGTCGCGGGCTTCATAGGCGTCGGCAATGCTCGGCGCGGCGGCCAGGAAGGCGGCGGTCAGTTCCGGCGCAGCGTTCTCGGCTACCAGTACGCCGGCATTGCCCTTGTGGATAAACCCGGCGCAACGGCTGGCGATGTTGACGACTTTACCGACCAGGTCCGAGTTGACCTTCTGTACGAAGTCTTCCAGGTTCAGGTCCAGGTCATCGACGCCACGGCCCAGCTTGGACGCGTAGTAGTAGCGCAGGTATTCCGGTGACAGGTGGTCCAGGTAGGTGCGCGCCTTGATAAAGGTGCCACGGGACTTGGACATTTTCTGGCCGTTGACCGTCAGGTAGCCGTGCACGGCAATGCCGGTTGGCTTGCGGTAGCCCGAACCTTCGAGCATCGCCGGCCAGAACAGGGCGTGGAAGTTGACGATGTCCTTGCCGATGAAGTGGTACAGCTCTGCGCTGGAGTCCTTGCTCCAGAACGCGTCGAAGTCCAGCTCCGGCGTGCGGTCGCAGAGGTTCTTGAAGCTGGCCATGTAACCGATCGGCGCATCCAGCCATACATAGAAGTATTTGCCCGGCTCGCCCGGGATCTCGAAGCCGAAGTACGGCGCATCGCGGGAGATGTCCCATTGCTGCAGGCCGCTGTCGAGCCACTCGGAGAGTTTGTTGGCCACGGCATCCTGCAGGGTGCCGCTGCGGGTCCAGGTTTGCAGCATCTGCTGGAAATCCGGAAGCTTGAAGAAGAAGTGCTGGGAATCCTTGAGCACCGGGGTGGCGCCGGAGATTGCCGACTTCGGATCCTTCAGGTCAGTGGGTGCATAGGTTGCGCCGCACTTTTCGCAGTTGTCGCCGTACTGGTCTTCGGTGCCGCATTTCGGGCAGGTGCCCTTGATGAAACGGTCGGCCAGGAACATTTTCTTTTCCGGGTCGAAATACTGGGTCACCGAACGCTGGTCGATGTGCCCGGCTTCCTTGAGCCGCAGGTAGATCTGGCTCGACAGTTCGCGGTTTTCTTCGGAGTGGGTCGAGTGGAAATTGTCGAAATCCACCAGGAACTCGGCAAAGTCGGCGCTGTGTTCAGCCTGCACATTGGCGATCAGTTGTTCCGGGGTGATGCCTTCCTTTTCGGCGCGCAGCATGATGGCCGAACCGTGGGCGTCGTCCGCGCAGACATAAATGCATTGGTTGCCGCGATGCTTCTGGAAGCGCACCCACATATCGGTCTGGATGTACTCAAGCATATGGCCAAGATGGATGGAACCATTGGCATAGGGCAGGGCGCTGGTGACGAGGATCTTGCGTGGCTCGGACATGGGGCTCGGCTACTTGATGAAACGGAGGTCGGCCACTATAAAGCGCCGGGAAATATATTTCACCCCGTGCCGCTGTTTCAGAATCTTCCCATCCTGCGAAAGCATGCCGTAAGGCCGCTGGAACGGTTAGGATAGCCACCTGTTTCATTCAGTCTTTTTCGGGAGTAGCCCATGAGCGCCGTCAATCGCGCAGCGGTGGAAGCCGTGCTTCGCCAGTACACCGACCCTTATTTGAACCAGGACCCGGTCAGTGCCGGCTGTGTACGCGCCATCGACGTCCAGGGCGACCAGGTGTCGGTCCAATTGGAGCTGGGTTATGCAGCCGGTCTGTTCAAGAGCGGTTGGGCACAGATGCTGCAAATGGCCATTGAAGGTCTCGACGGCGTGCGGTCGGCCAAGGTCGACATCCGATGCGTGATCGCCGCGCACAAGGCCCAGGCACAGATCCCTGGCCTGGCCAACGTCAAGAACGTAGTGGCTGTGGCGTCCGGCAAGGGCGGCGTGGGTAAATCCACCACGGCGGCCAACCTGGCCCTGGCCCTGGCTCGCGAAGGCGCGCGCGTGGGGATTCTTGATGCGGATATCTATGGGCCGAGCCAGGGCGTGATGTTCGGCATCGCCGAAGGCACACGGCCGAAGGTCAAGGACCAGAAGTGGTTCGTGCCGATCGAGTCCCTGGGCGTGGAAGTGATGTCCATGGCCTTCCTCACCGATGACAACACGCCCATGGTCTGGCGCGGCCCGATGGTCTCAGGCGCTTTGCTGCAACTGGTCACCCAGACCGCCTGGGGCGACCTGGACTACCTGGTGATCGATATGCCGCCAGGCACCGGTGACATCCAGCTGACCCTGGCGCAGAAAGTCCCGGTGGCCGGCTCGGTGATTGTCACTACGCCTCAGGACCTGGCCTTGCTCGACGCCAAGAAAGGTGTGGAAATGTTCCGCAAGGTCAACATCCCGGTGCTGGGTGTGGTGGAGAACATGGCGGTTCACATCTGCTCCAACTGTGGCCATGCCGAGCATCTGTTCGGCGAAGGCGGCGGCGAGAAGCTGGCCACTCAGTACGGCGTGGAACTGTTGGCCTCCTTGCCGCTGTCGATGCTCATCCGCGAGCAGGCGGATGGTGGCAAGCCTACCGTTGTGGCTGAACCGGACAGCCAGATCGCCATGATCTATCAGGAGCTGGCGCGTCATGTCGGTGCGCGGATCGTCCTGCAGGAAGCCGCCACGCCTGCCATGCCGACCATCACCGTCAGCGACGACTGAGGCGTTTGAAGGGAAAAAGCCTCGACGTTGTCGGGGCTTTTTCATGCCTGGAAGACGGTCAAGGTGCGTTTGTTTCGCAATTGCACAGCTGGTCGTGTAAGCATTTGCTTACTTTTTCGTAAGTGTTTGGGGTTTTTTCCTTCCATGGACGTCCGTTTTCTTCGAGAGTTTTTTCTAACCAATTGAAATTTAACAATTAATTATTCCGTGTTCAGGGCGATTGCATGTCAGTTCATGGGTTGGATCCCGTTGAACTTCCTTTGGAACTCTTTAAGATCAGCCCTGTGTCCACGGATTGGCACAGCCTTCAAGGAACGATGGTTGAAGGAACGTCGCAGGATGCGATTCATCAGGATGATGAAAAGGAATACAGGGACTAGGGAAAAAATGTGGGCGGGTCATACCGCCCCTTTTTTTTGCCTGCAGGAAAGTGAAACCGGTCGTCCAGAAACGCAAAAAGGCCCGCAAGGGGCCTTTTGGAGGGGGGCGACGCTATCAGCGTTCGAGGTCTGCAATCTTACCTTTTTTGCCATCCCACTCCGCTGCGTCCGGCATCGGGTCTTTGCGTTCAGTGATGTTTGGCCAGATTTCCGCCAGCTCGACGTTCAACTGAATGAATTCCTGCATCTCCGCCGGGACTTCATCCTCGGAGAAAATAGCGACGGCCGGGCATTCAGGTTCACACAGGGCGCAATCGATGCACTCATCCGGGTGGATAACCAGGAAGTTCGGGCCTTCGTAGAAGCAGTCCACCGGACACACTTCGACGCAGTCGGTGTACTTGCACTTGATGCAGTTGTCGGTAACGACGAAGGTCATTTCTAATATTCTCCTCAGGCGGCGGCAGCGAAACCCTTTGTGGCAGGGCTCGCGAGGTTCGGGAGCGATAGTCTGCAGGCCAGGCTAAAAGCCTCCAGCATCCCAAACCGCGCGAGAGTCTACCAGCTTGCAAGCGTCTGCGTTATATCCGAACTTGCAGTGCATATAACATTTCGAGCGCTTTTCGCGGCGTCAAGCCATCCAAGTCAAGCTTAGCCAATTCATCCAGCACCGGATGGGGCAGGCTGGCAAACATGTCGCTCTGGTGCGGCGCAGCCGGTTTGCTGGCGGCTTTGGCTGGGCTGGCGACCACCGTCTCATGCGGCAGGGCCGTGGTTTCCAGGCGGCGGAGGTGCTCGCGAGCGCGGGTGATCACATCGTTCGGAACCCCCGCCAGTTGCGCCACGGCCAGGCCGTAGCTCTGGCTGGCGGGCCCTGGCAGCACGTGGTGCAGGAACACGATACGCTCGTTGTGCTCGGTGGCGTTCAGGTGCACGTTGGCTACCAGCGGCTCGCTTTCCGGCAACACCGTCAGCTCGAAATAGTGCGTGGCAAACAGCGTGTAGGCACGCAGGTGCGCCAGGCGTTCGGCTGCCGCCCAGGCCAGGGACAAGCCGTCGAAGGTGCTGGTGCCGCGACCTACTTCGTCCATCAGCACCAGGCTGCGTTCGGTGGCATTGTGCAGGATGTTGGCGGTCTCGCTCATCTCCACCATAAAGGTCGAGCGCCCACCGGCCAGGTCATCGCTGGAGCCGATCCGGGTGAAAATGCGGTCCACCAGGGACAGTTCGCAACTGGCCGCCGGCACAAAGCTGCCGATATGCGCCAGCAGCACGATCAAAGCGGTCTGCCGCATGTAGGTGGATTTACCGCCCATGTTCGGACCGGTGATGACCAACATGCGGGTATCGTCGTCCAGCGACAGGTCGTTGGCAACGAACGGCGTGGTCAGCACCTGTTCTACAACCGGGTGACGACCTTGCACGATGCGCATGCATGGCTCGCTGACAAAACGCGGGCAGTTCAGGTCAAGGTTCAGCGCACGTTCGGCCAGGTTACTCAGCACATCCAGTTCGGCCAGCGCGGCGGCAGTGTCTTGCAGCGGCGCCAATTGGCTGATCAAGTCTTCCAGCAAGTTCTCATAGAGCATCTTCTCTCGAGCCAGGGCGCGGCTCTTGGCCGACAGCGCCTTGTCTTCGAATTCTTTGAGCTCCGGGGTGATGAACCGTTCGGCACCTTTGAGGGTCTGGCGACGTTGATAGTCGATCGGCGCCGATTCGGCCTGCTTGCTGGGCAACTCAATAAAGTAGCCATGCACACGGTTGTAGCCGACTTTCAGGTTGGCCAGGCCGGTGCGGGCTTTTTCGCGGGCTTCCAGGTCGATCAGGAACTGCCCGGCGTTTTCGCTCAGGGACTGCAGTTCATCCAGTTCGCTATCGTAACCGGTCTTGAGTACGCCGCCGTCACGGATGATCGCCGGCGGGTTGTCGATGATCGCTTTTTCCAGCAAGGCCGCCAGTTCCGGGTAGGTCCCGGCTGTGACGGCGAGTTGTTGCAGGTGCGGCGTATCCAGCTCGGTCATCGCCACTTGCAGTTGCGGCAGGGCGCCAAGGGCATCGCGCAGGCGTGCCAGGTCGCGGGGCCGTGCGTTACGCAGGCCGATCCGCGCCAGGATACGCTCGATATCGCCGATTTCCTTCAGCTGTGGCTGCAGCTTTTCAAAGCGATAGCCGTCCAGCAGGCAGGTAATGGAAGTCTGGCGCGCTTGCAATACTGTCAGGTCCCGCAGCGGACGGTTCAACCAGCGGGTCAGCAGGCGGCTGCCCATAGCCGTCTGGCAACGATCGACCACCGATTGCAGGGTGTTATCGCGACCACCGGCCAGGTTGGTATCCAGCTCCAGGTTGCGACGGCTGGCGCCATCGAGCACCACGGTATCGTCCAGACGCTCATGACGCAGGCTGCGCAAGTGCGGCAGGGCGGTGCGCTGGGTTTCCTTGGCGTAGCCAAGCAGGCAACCGGCGGCGCCGATGGCCAGGGTCAGGGTTTCGCACCCGAAGCCTTTAAGGTCCTGCACCGAGAACTGCTGGCACAGACTTTTCAGCGCCGAATCACGCTCGAAATCCCACGGCGCACGGCGCTTGGCCCCACGACGTTTTTCTGCCGGCAGATCCTTCGGCCAATCATCCGGGATCAACAGCTCCACCGGATTGATGCGCTCCAGTTCTGCCAGCAGGTTCTCCCAGCCCTTGATCTCCAGCACGCTGAAGTTGCCGCTGGTGATATCCAGCACCGACAGGCCAAACAGACGCTCATCGCCCAACACCGCAGCAATCAGGTTATCGCGACGCTCATCCAGCAGCGCCTCATCACTCACCGTCCCCGGCGTAATAATACGCACCACCTGGCGTTCTACCGGCCCCTTGCTGGTTGCCGGGTCGCCGATCTGCTCACAGATCACCACCGACTCGCCCAGCTTCACCAGCTTGACGAGGTAACCTTCCAACGAATGGTAAGGAATCCCACACATCGGAATCGACTGCCCCGCCGACTGCCCGCGCGCGGTCAGGGTGATGTCCAGCAGCTTGGCGGCCTTCTTCGCGTCTTCGTAGAAGATCTCGTAGAAGTCGCCCATGCGGTAGAACATCAACTGATCAGGGTGCTGGTTCTTGAGGCGCCAGTACTGCTGCATCATTGGGGTGTGGGAGGACAGGTCTGAAGTGGTTTTACTCATTGGGTCGTAGGCAAATTCGTTGAAAGGAGTGGGGCAAATGTGGGGCATTCCGCCCTGCGATTTTGCAATGGGCGCAAGGTTAACACGCAAGGTCGGCGCTTCGCAGGTCGCAAACGGATAGGTAAAACGCAAAAGGGGGCGGCGCATTTACTCAACTGCAAATAAGCGCGCCGCCTGTATCTGCCATGCCTTTGTATTACAGCGCCCGCACGGGGATGCAGATGTCACAGATGAACTCACCGGTGTCAGAATCGGTTGCGGTCGCCGCAAAAAACGTCTCGAAACATGGCCGGTCATCGCATTGCAGACCGCTGGAGGGCATCCATTCACGCGTCAGCCACATCCAGGCATCGGCTATTTTGTCTGTTTTCCCTTTGAAGCTCGCTACGGCATAGCGGCCGCCCGGCAGGGTCTGGATATCTGCTTGGGCGCTGGTCACAAAAGAGGCTGGCACTTCAACGCAGGCGTCATAGCGGCACTTAGTTGGAGGCGTGATCGAAGGATCGTCATACCCTATGCCGTAACACCGTTCACCGCCGAGGCCGTTGGAGTGCATCCACGGCGCCATGGTCCCGCGCCAGAAGTAGCCGATTGCGGGGCCGTAGGGGCCGATCAGGCGTTGGTAGGCAACGCGTACCTTGGGTAAATCAATAATGCGTACGTCCATGGTGGGCTCTTTCACTGAAGGAGAAGAGAACCCAGCGTCGTCGAACGTACGCTCATGTGCCTGATGGGCATTGCCGAAGACCTGATCGGGATTGCTCTCCTGCGGACCCGGCCGCGGCCCGATGGCAGCCGCCTGCGCTGCCAGCCGCTGTGGTGTGTTGGCGCGCCACTCGGATGGCGTGCAGCCAAACTGGAGTTTGAAGGCCCGTGCGAATGCTTCGCCCGAATTGAAACCGCTGGCCAATGCCGTTTCAAGCACGCTTTCATGGCTGCCGCAGGACAGGCGGAACGCTGCCTTCTCCAGTCGCCGCCGCCGGACGTAGCTGCCCAAGGTCTCGCCCATCCACGCCGCGAAAATCCGATGAAAATGGAAGCGCGAAAAGTTGGCGATATCGGCCAACCGGGCACCCTCCAAGGGGGTGTCCAGGTGGGCATCGATGTAGTTGAGTACGCGGTTCATACGCCGGGCGTACTCGGCGCGGGATGCGTGGGCGCAGATTTTGGTGGTCATAGTGCGTGGTAGTATGCACAAAAAATGCAAATTAGCATTTGCCAAGCCAAAAAACTCCCGTCACTATCCCCGTTATGCAAAAACGCAACGTTTCTATCGTATTAAGAGAACTGCTGGACCGCGACCGGATCTCCCCCACGGAGCTTCACCGGCGTACTGGCGTGCCTCAATCCACACTCTCTCGGATCCTCAGCGGCAAGATCGTTGATCCGTCGGACAAGCACATTTCCCGTATCGCCGAGTACTTCCGCGTCAGCACCGATTACCTGCGCGGGCGCGCGGCCATGGGCGCTTTGCGCGATGACGTGCGTGACCCGATGCATTCGGAACTCAAGGACATAAGCCTGTGGGACGACGACACGCCCGTTAATGATGACGAGGTGTCGATCCCTTTTCTGCGCGAGGTTGAATTGGCTGCTGGATCAGGAAGATTCGTCATCGAGGAAAGCGAGAAGGCCAGCCTGCGGTTCGGCAAGCGCAGCCTGCGGCATAACGGTGTGCAGTTCGACCAGGCCAAGTGCGTGACCGTGCGCGGCAACAGCATGTTGCCGGTGCTGCGCGACGGTGCGACGGTCGGGGTGAACGCGGGCAAAAGCGGCATTGGCGATATCGTCGATGGTGACTTGTATGCCATCAATCACAACGGCCAATTGCGCGTGAAACAGCTCTATCGCCTGCCTTCCGGGATTCGCCTGCGCAGTTTCAACCGCGACGAGCACCCGGATGAGGACTATAGCTTCCAGGATATCCAGGATGAGCAGATCAGCATCCTGGGTCATGTGTTCTGGTGGGGCATGTACGCCCGTTAACCTTCTTGCGTAAGACAAAGCCCGCCAACGAGCGGGCTTTTTTTCGTCTGCAGAAAATCGCCAAACCCTCGGCCCACGAGGCTAAAAATGCATGTGTGCATTTATGCGGTAAAAATAAATGCATTTATGCATTGACTGTATATGCATACATACTTATTCTTCATCCAAGCCAGCCAAACAAGGCTTGGTGGAGGCGGCAAGGATGCTGCCAGGAAAGACAAGGAAGGCACGCAACACCGGCAAGGACGCCATCTGAGCGATGGCAGGGAGGCCAGGCAACACCGGCAAGGATGCCGACGCTCTTTAGTTTTACCGCTTCAAGAACAGGCAGCGATGAACCGGCCTCATAACGGTTCAGAGGGTTGGCAACTGACCCGGGTGTGCAGCGTAAAGCACCAGAAGCAGTTATCCGGCAGACAGGGATCGTGGTCGGAAAAACATCGAGGAAAGATCCGTACCGCGCCAGTAGCGCCGAAAGATCGAATATGGACCGCATTACTGAAAAGCCCGGGCAACCGGGCTTTTTGGAATGCCTACCTACAAAATGGATTTACCCAAGAGCCGGCCCCGCGCCGGTAGTGCTCAGCCAGGAGGCGTGACATGACAAACGAGCAGCAAGCGTTAGCGGAAATGCCTATCTGGCTGGTGATCGTACTGGCCCTGATCGGCGGGGTCTCCGGAGAAATGTGGCGCGCCGACAAGGAGGGCGCCCGCGGTTGGTCGCTGGTACGGCGCCTGGCGTTGCGGTCCGGGGCGTGCATGGTCTGCGGGGTCTCGGCCTTGATGCTGTGTTACGCCGCCGGCATGTCGATCTGGACCGCCGGCGCCATTGGTTGCCTCACCGCCATGGCCGGCGCGGACGTGGCCATCGGCCTTTATGAACGCTGGGCAGCCAAGCGCATCGGGGTCAACCAGGCCCCGACCTCTCGCCCGGATCAGCAGTAACCGCTGCAAGGATGCAAGCAGATGACACCTCTCGAAAAACCTTCCCAACTGCCCGTGGCGATTGGGGATGCGCTGAAGAGTGCGTTCCCACAGCTTCGGGTTGGTAATCATCATGACTTTTCTGGAGCGGGCGATAAAACGGGCATTTTGATCAGCGTGGATCGCAACGGCCCTGGCATTCGCTCGCTTGCAGGACGCAAGGCGCACGCCTTGTCGGTTTCACTCAAGGTCATGGTCGCCGGCGGCTCGGCACCGTTTGATGCCTGCGACCTGGCCAGCCAACTGATGGACCTGGCCCTGGATAACCGCTGGGGCCTGCCGCCCGAACAATGCGACCTGCCCACTGCGATTGTCGCGGCACCTTCCGTGCTCACCAGTGCGGAAACGGACTATGACACTTGGACTGTTTCCTTCACCCAAAACCTCTATCTCGGGCCATCGCTGCTCGAAGATCCTACGGGCAAGCCGCTGTTTGCCTGCACCTGGGAAGTCACGAACATCGACGATCCCGATCAATACCGCCCGTTGCAGGAGTAGCCCATGTTCGATGCATTGCTACGCATGCAACTGGGTCCGATCGTCGAGCGCCTGGCCGAAATGGAAGCCCAGCTTGAAGATCTCTATCGACGCGCAGAAAGCTTCTGCCGAATCGGCGTGTGCCAGGAGGTCGACGCCGCCAGCAATACCTGCACGATCAGCCACGGGGACTTACTCAGTCCGGCGATCAAGTTTTTCAACCCCAGCGCCGGGGCGCAGACCGAAACCCGTATCCCCTCGGTGGGCGAACAATGCCTGCTGCTCAATTACGGCGGCGGGGAAGGGGGCGCGCAGTCTGTGGCCTTGTTCGGCCTCAACAGCAGTCTCTTTCCGCCCGTGTCCGACGTCGCTTCGTTGACGCGGCGTCGCTATCAGGACGGCACTCAAAGTGACTACGACGACGCCAGCCACACCTTCAATTGGGTCAACGGCCCCACCACGGTTAGCGGCTCCCGCGAGCAGATTGTCGTGAACGTAGGTGCCGCCAGCCTGACCCTTGACGCCCAGGGCATCACCCTGCAACTCGGCGCCAGCGGCGTGTTGCTGGATGCCGCCGGCGTTCATTTGAGCGGCCCGGTGGTGGACCACCAGGGCCGTGTGATCAGCAGTGCATAAGGATTTGCCATGATCGGAATCGATAGGAACACCGGGGCAGCCGTCGACGACTGGCTGCAATTCGTGCAGCGCGCCACCCGAGCGCTGACCACCCCCGTGGGTACTCGCCAGAAACGCCCGCTGTACGGCTCGTTGATCCCGCAACTGCTCGGGCAGAACCTCGGTGACGACCTGCTGATTCTCGCCCAAAGCCACGCTGCCCAGGCCTTCTATAACACCCAGAACGGCATCGCCGACTTTCAGCCCCAGGTCATCGTCGCCACCCGCCAGGGCGCCGGTCTGTTGTTGCGTTTTGCCGGTACCTGGAAAAACCGCCAGCAATCCTTCGAGGTCGTGACATGAGCATGTTGATCCCTGGCCAGAACCAACTGGCGGAACCGGCCATCATCGCGGTCGATGAGTTCGAACCGTTGTTGGCCGAGTTCAAGGCCTTCGTCGTCGATTACGTCGCCACCCGCGCACCGCAAAGCGCAGCCAAACTCAAGGTCAGCCTCGACAATGAAAGCGAACTGCTGACCCTGGCCCTGGAAGCATTTTGCGTGCGCCTGCAAACCCACGAGCGCAAGTACAACGCCCGCATCAAGCAGATGCTGGCGTGGTGGGCTACCGGCAGCAACCTGGATGCACGCCTGGCCGATATGGGCCTGGAGCGCCAGGTCCTCGACCCCGGCGACCCGGCTGCTTTCCCGCCGGTGCCACCGATTCTGGAAAGCGACGACGACGCCCGCCTGCGTTACTACCTGGCGCCCCACGCCCCGGCGGCGGGTTCGCGCATGCAGTACCGGCGTGAGGTGTTCACCCTGGGCGAGCGGCCGTCAGTCAAGGTGCAAAGCGCCACGCCGGGCGTTGTGAGCGTCAGCTACACCTTTGATCCGGACGGTTATGCGGCGCAGGTCAAGGACGGCAACGCTCGACGCACCGCCCCCGGCGAGGTGATGGTCACCGTGCTTTCCAGGGAAGGTGATGGCACTGCGTCCGCTGATTTGCTTGACGGCGTGCGGCGACATTTCGCACGGCCCGATGTAAGACCGGAAACCGATCTGGTTACCGTCCAGGGAGCACAGATCCAGCGCTACAAAATCCGCGTGATCGCCAAGATCAACGCCGGCCCGGATTCGGGATTGACCCAGGTCGCTGCACAAAAACTGCTGCAAACCTACGCCGATTCCTGTCATCGCCTGGAAGGCCGCGTCGACCCAAGCTGGATCGACTACGCCATCCACAGCGCTGGCGCGGTGCAACTGCAGATCCTCGAACCGCTGGAGCCGATCATCAGCACGGCATTCCAGGCCCCGTATTGCACGGGGGTTGAAGTGGAGGTGCGCACGCTATGATGGATGAACCCAAAGCGAGCCTGTTACCGGCCAACAGTTCACCGTTGGAAAAGGCGCTGGACCTGGGGTTTGGGACATTGCTCGAACGGGTCGTACCGCCGTTCCCGGCGTTGATGAATGCGCTGCAAACGCCCGCCGAATTCCTGCCCTATCTGGCTGCCGACCGAGGCGTCAATGAATGGAACGCAGATGCCAGCGAGACCGAAAAGCGCCTCACTGTGGCCTTGTCATGGCAGATCCAGCGTCAGGCGGGTACGCCCAAGGCGTTGAGCTACGCAGTGGAATCGCTGGGGTTCATCCCCCACATCAGCGCCTGGTATCAGCAGCGGCCACTGGGTGTGCCCTACACCTTTGATGTGCAGGCGATCATCGGGCGAAGCTGGTCCAGCGGTGACCATAACCGACTGATCCGTCGAATCAATGCAGCGCAGAGTGAGCGGGACCTGGCGACAATCACCATCGTGCATGAAACCTCCCAGGGTTTACGCCTCTGTGCTGCCGCTGACCCTGGGTTGAGCGTCGGCGAGGACAACCCACCTGGCGCACTGCCCGAAGTGAAGCTCCAGGGTGCCGTCTCCTTCAACAGCGCAGCCCACACCCCGGTGAGCGATGGCGAGTTGCAGCTTGAAGGCGCGCTACCGGAACTCGGGCTTGCCGCCCGGCTAACCAGTGTCGGGCTGGCCCGGCACTACACCATTAACGACTACGACCTCAGGGCGCAGCCATGACAGATGACATTACGCGCCTGGTGCGCTTCACCTCCAAAGGTTTGGATGAAGTGCTTCAGGCAAAGAACCAGGGCCTGAAAGGCGAAATCACCCACATCGGCGCCGGCACTGGCCGCTACAACCCGGATGGTACGGAGGTGGCCTTGCGTGACGAGCGTCAACGGGTCGCTATTGTGGATTACGAGGACTTGGGCGACCGCCAACTCAGGATGGCCGCGCTGTTTGATGGCGAGGCCGAATATGAAATTGGCGAGTTCGGTTTTTATCTCGCCAGCGGGACTTTGCTAGCGGTGTATTCCGTGGCAGGGAAGTTGTTGACGTATAAAGCGGCAGCGGCGCGGGTGTTGCAAAAGTTCACGCTGGATATATCGCCGTTACCGGCGGACAGCGTGACGATTGTAGTGGGGAGTGACAATCTCAATATTTTATTGGGTGAGGATATTGCGGTCCTTGCAACGGCGAACATCGATAATATGACTCGCAATACCGAGTTGTTGTTTCGTGTGATGCAGTTGGAGTCGGGCCGTTAGGGCATAAAAATCAAGGAGGATTGATTGTGAGTATAGAAACAACTATCACGTCGCTGGTGACAGCCGCGAATAACTTGACCACTGCGGTCAATGGGAAGATCGGAAGTATCAATGCCACGATGGCCGGCGCATTGGCGCAGTTCAATGAGTGGCGCAATCTTAAGGACGTTCAGGGAAAACCCGACGGGATAGGCACCATTCGCAGCAACATTCTTCAGGGGCATGTATACACCTGTGGTGGTATTGATGGTCTCGGTGCCTCTATTGGCGCCCTGTCGGTAGGAGATTTTGCTTCAACTGACCTCGGTGGCATGAATAACGTTTATATGCATTTCAAGGTGCCACTCAATATTAACGTTGATTCGCAAATGTTCTGGTTCAATATTAAGGGCTATAGCTACGGTACCGCGAAAATAGTGGATGAGACGCTGGTGGGCTATTGCTATAAGCCCAATCGGTCGCTCCATAACGTATCGACGTTTGGCAATATGTCCCCCTCTGTTTATGTGGATGCAAACGGCAATATTGTTTTGCGGATTCTTTTTCCATCGGTTTATTACACAACGGTTCGTATCGACACGATGCGTGTGGGTAATGGTCGTCTATTCGCGCTGGGCGATCTTCAGTCCAGGTTGTCGTTGGCCGACACTGTTGTATTTAATTAAGGAGGCTACATGTCTGATATGCCCAATGCTGAAAACAATGTTTCGCCGCTGGCCTCGCCGATGCCCGGAGTGGAATGGGCTGCCATTCGTGCCCGCCGTGACCAATTGCTGCGCAACACCGACTTCACTCAATTGCTGGATTATCCAGCCACCGATGCGCAACGCGTTGAGATAGTCGCCTATCGAAAGGCGCTGCGTGATATCCCCGAACAAGCCGGTGACCCCTCGCAACTGACATGGCCCGTACTGCCGGCGTTCCTGAAATAACCCACCGCGAAAGCGGTTTTTTTTCGCCCCTCCAAAGCCCCTCCCGCAGGGGCTTTGGCGTTTTCCACCCGGAGAATTCCAACCATGGCTAATCGCCAAACCTACACCGTCCTCATCCCTTTCCCCACCGGAGCCGGCCATTGGTCCACCGTCGGCGAGGAACTGGAACTGCTGGACGTCGAAGCATCCGCCCTGCGCACCGCCGGCCGCCTGGAACTGACCAGCGTCCTCAATTCCACCCCCAAGAAGGCTGACTAACCATGGCTGAGGTTCTGAACTTCGAGCACAACGGCATCACCGTGAATGCCACCGAATCCCCCGAGGCCATGGGTGGCCTTGGTGACAACGTGATCGGCCTCGTCGGCACGGCGCCGAAGGCGCATGCATCGATCCCGAAGAACGCGCCGTTTCGCATCAACAGCTTCACCACCCAGGCGCTGCTGGACCCTACCGGTACTGAGTCGGGCACGCTGTTCCACGCCGTGTACCAGATCCTCAAAGTGGTGAAGGTGCCGGTCTATGTGGTGATCGTGGAGGAGGGCGCCACCCCGGCTGACACGATCAACAATGTGATTGGCGGCAACGAACCCGTCACCGGCCGCAAGTTGGGCCTGGCTGCCCTGGCCAGCGTGCCGGAAGACCTCACCATCATCGGCGCCCCAGGCTTCACCGGCACCAAGGCCGTGGCCGGTGAGTTCGCCGCCTTCGGTAAGCGCATCAAGGCCCGTGTGGTGCTGGATGGCAAGGACGCCAGCGTCGCCGACCAGGTGACCTACAGCGGCGAACTGGGCGGTGCCGACCTGGGCTTCGACCGTTGCCTGCTGGTGCATAACATGCCGTCGGTGTACTCCAAGGCGGCGAAGAAGAACGTGTTCCTCGCGCCATCGTCCCTGGCTATCGCGGCGCTGGCCAAGGTCAAGCAATGGGAAAGCCCGGGCAATCAGGTGACGTTCGCCGAGGACGTTTCCCGCGTGGTTGAGTACAACATCCTCGACACTTCGACCGAAGGCGACCTGCTCAACCGCTACGGCGTGAGCTACTACGCCCGCACCATCCTGGGCGGCTTCTCGCTGCTGGGTAACCGCTCCATCACCGGCAAGTTCATCAGCTACGTCGGCCTGGAAGATGCGATCAGCCGCAAGCTGGTCAAGGCCGGCCAGAAAGCCATGGCCAAGAACCTCACCAAGTCCTTCATGGACCAGGAGGTCAAGCGCATCAACGACTGGCTGCAAACCCTGGTCGCCGACGAAACCATCCCCGGCGGCAGCGTGTACCTGCACCCGGAACTCAACAGTGTCGAGAAGTACAAGAATGGCACCTGGTTCATCGTCATCGACTACGGCCGCTACGCGCCGAATGAACACATGATTTATCAACTCAATGCCCGCGATGAAATCATCGAGCAGTTCCTGGAGGACGTTCTCTAATGTTTACCAACCGAGTCAGACAGGCCATCGCGGCCACCCTTCAAGGCCTGCCGTTGTCCGCGACGGTAGAGGAGTTCACTCCACCGAAGATCGAGTTCGACATGGAACCCATGTCCGGCGGGCGCTTTATTGCCGAGGAAATGGCCAAGAGCGGCAAGGTGCTCAATGCCAAGTTGATCCTGCAAGGCGCCGGCCCGGAAATCATGCTGGCCCTGGGTGTGCGCCTGGGTGACGACATCCTGCTGAACGTGCGCGAAGCCGGCCAGGATCAGGACGGCAAGACCTATTTCACCTACCACACGGTCGGCGGCAAGCTCAAATCCCTGGAGGAAGCGAAGCTGAAAATGGGCGATAAGGCACTCACCACCCTGGAGCTGTCCTGCCGCACTTACAACCGCTTGGAAAACGGTATTCCGGTCATCGACATCGACGTACGTACCCAGAAGTTCATGCTCAACGGCGTCGACATCCTCGGTGATGCGCGCCGTGCCGTGCTGATGCCGTAATGCCCCGGGGGCGAGCGTGCTCGCCCTCATACTTTACCAAGGAGCTGTCCCATGGCCTGGATGCCACCGCTGCATGTCCTGCTGTCCCCGATCACCGCCGACACCGGCGCGATGATCGAGCAGGTGCAACTCAAACCGCTGTTCTACGCCGCGCAAAAAGACGCGCTGGCCCGGGCCGGTGATGACGAGGACGACCAGTTCTTCGAACTGGCGAAACTCGCCACTGGCCTGTCGGAAAAAGAACTCGACCAACTCAAGCGCCCGGACTACGTGAGCATTTCCCAGTACGTACACGAGATGTCGACTCTTCCTGCGTCGTTCTTCCTCGGTGAACAGGCGGAATCAACCTACGACCAGCCCGTCCAACTGTTGCTGCCTCTCGATGCAGCCGGGCGAACCCTGACCGAGCTGCCCCTGGAAATGCCCGCGCTACGCGCTACCAAAGTGATGAAAAAACTCGCCACCAACAAAGAACGCGCCGAGTTCATCACCGCTCACTGCGCCGGCCTGATGATTCCTGACCTGGCCGGCCTGACCGTGCCTGACTGGACCGAGCTGCAGGAGCGTATCGACGATTTTTTAAATCAACCGGCGGACTTCTTTCGGAGCGCGACATCGAAGTGATCCTCGATGTGGTGCCGCTGATTTACTCAGTCAATGAGATCGAGATCCTCAACTGGGACGCCGGAAAAGCATTGCGCCGCTACGACATCGCGATCACTCGCCTTGGCGTCAAACAGGAGTAAGCGGGATGCAAGACAAGTATTCGCTGGCGTATGCCACGGCCAAGGATGGCCAAGCGGTCGTCGGCAAGGACGCTACCATTGTCAACTCAGACGCCTTGGCACCTGAACGCCTTGGCGAGGCGGCACCGATACACCCGATGAGCGTGGCGCTGACTAACGCAAGCGTGCAGCTCGGTGGTCTGTCATTGTCCCTGGGGTTACTGCGCAGCAGCGTGGATGGACTGCGCGCCTCTGTATCGCGGCTTGAAGCCGTAGACGTTAACCCGTCCAGAACTGACAGGCGGACTGAGCCGAGCAGCGCCATGGAGTTCAAGTCGAGCAAGGTGGATGATCGGCGCCTGACCCGCGAAGCCTTGACGGTGCGCAACATGGAGCGCCTCGACCCGGTCGCGGCTTTTCAGCAGGCGAATGCCAGCTTTGCGTTTGGATCGAAACTCCCCCCGGAAAAATCAATAACGGGCTTGCGCGAAGAGTCGAGCAAAAGCACGGAGCGGTTGACCAAGACGCTTGAACCTGTACCGGTCTTGGGAGAAGCCACATGGCTGCGGGCCAAAACCGGCGTGTTGGACACCGTCAACAATTGGGCCAGCGATTCACCGGTCGCCGCTGAATCGCTCAAGACCGCTGAAACGGTGATGTCGTCGGTCGTTTCACCGGTGGTTTCCGAATTCTTTTCGGGCGTGGGCGAGACGATTAAAGAGCGGGTGACGGGCAATTTGGTGGATATGACACTGGGCAAGTTGCCCGGGGTTGGCAAGTTGTTCAAGGACGGCGGTTACGATAAAGGAAAGGACAAGGGTAAAGGTTGTTGCTGCCCTGGCGAGTCGCAGAGCGGCTCCCCGCGTCCCAGCATTATTCTGCCGCCGGGCTACGAGCGTGAGCGTGGACAAAGCACTTCCGGTAAAGCCCAGGGCAAGGGCTCGGGTAAAAAAAGCGGCATGCTCGGTAATTGGTTGCGTGATGCATCCGATCGGTTGGGTAGGGCGATGTTGCCCGGCTCGCGGCTCGGGTTTCAGGCAGGAGGCTCGCTGCAGGGTGCTTTTCCTGGGGGGGCTGCCTTCGGGAGTCATCCAGGACTTACCGGCGGAACAGGCAAACCTCTCGGGTTGACCGAGGCGTTGGAGCGTGGCGCAGTCGGCAGGCCCGGTGACTTTCCGGGTAACCCACGCGCACCGTTTCAGCCCATACCGCCTGCGTTGCACGCTGCGCCGTCGCCCAATTTGCCTCATGCCCCGACTTCGCGGTTGGCCGGCACCATGACCCGGCTGGAGTCGGTCGGCGCCCGTCGCCTCGGCCCGATGCGGTATGTCGACACCGCCATGGATGTGGTCGAGGGGGTGCGCAACGGCGATGCCAAAGCCGTCGGCTCCGGGCTCAGTGCCGCCGGTGGCGCCTGGGCCGGGGCCTCTGCCGGTGCGGCCATCGGCACGATGATTTTCCCTGGTGTCGGTACAGCGGTCGGCGGTGCGATAGGTGGTTTGCTTGGCAGTGAGGCCGGTAGTTGGCTCGGTGACAAGCTGTTCGGTTCAAACGACCGCCTGCCCGCGCCCGCCGACGTCAGCAAGCACCTGGACAATGCCCAGGCCGACAACCGTCAAGTCACGTTTGCCCCGCAGATCACCATCAATGCAACGGAGCAGGCCAGCTATCAACAGCTGGCGGAGTTGGTGGTGCAACAGATCGAAGCGCAATTTTCGCCGCTGTCGATGAGCGACCTGCTGGGGTCGCGACGTGATTCGGCACTGACCGATATTGGAGGGGTGTGATGCGGCAACAGATGGCATTGGGCACGTTTATTTTCGGGCTGTCTCGTGGATTCGCCTACGACACCCTGGACCGCGCCAGCACAGGTGGATGGGTCGGCCTGCCGATTATTGCCGGCAAACCCAAGTCCAGCCAGGTCGGCCCAGAGCTTGAAACGCTGACCTTCGGCGGTAAGGCCGCACGGGCAACCGGCATGGCGCGCCTGGATGAGCTGCGTACGTTGCAAGCCCTGCGTGCGCCATTGCCGCTGGTCGATGGCGTAGGCCTCAGCTGGGGGTTGTGGACGATCAAATCGGTGAGCGAAAAACAATCCAATGTGATCGACGATGGCACCGCCATGGTTATCAATTGGTCGCTGGTATTGGAGGAGTTCGTCAATGCGTAGGGTGCGAAGTATTGCTGGTGATTCGGTGAACCTGTTGCTGTACCGCGAGCTTGGCCGCTGTGACGATGCTGCCGAGGAAGTGCTGTGGCGGTTGAACCCAGGGTTGGCCGAGCAGGGCGCAGTACTGCCGGCAGGTGTCAGTGTGATTGTGCCGGAACTGGACAGGCAGCCCATTGCGAAGCAGCCCGTTTCGGCCTGGGACTAAGGAGCGACCATGACACTTGGATATACACCAGTGGTGGAAATCTACGGGGCCAATGCCGCGCTGCTCAACGAACGCTTGTTGGAGTGGGAGCATAGTGATACGGCCGGTCTTGTCTCAGACCATCTCAAGTTAACCCTCGATATCGAGGGCCTTGATGGCCTGCCCGACTTGGGTGGGAAAATCGGTCTGCGCGTGGGGTATCTGGAAACCGGCCTGGTGGACAAGGGGACGTTCAAGATCACCAAGCGCACACCGTCACTGTTTCCCATGCGCCTGGCATTGGAGGCCACGGCAGCACCGTTTGACATGGACGGGTTCAAGCAACGTCGCACCGCCAGTCACGGGCCGATCACCCTGGGCGCATTGTTCCGTCAATTGACGGCGCGCTACGGTTATTCACCACGGGTGGCGCCTGACCTTGAAGGCAAGCAGATTCCGCACATTGACCAGACCAACGAAAGTGACATGGCGTTGCTGACACGCTTGGCCAGACGTTTTGATGCCGTGGCCAAGCCGGTCGATGAGTTTTATGTGCTGGGCCGTAAAGGCCAGCTCACGTCCTTGTCGGGCAAGACCCTGCCGGATGTGCGGCTGTCGCTGACGCGTGACAATCGCCCGGGTGAGCGTGCTTTTATCAGCGCCAAGATGTCCGAGGGCAGTCGCGCCAAATATGACGGCGCAAAAGCGTCCTGGTGGGATGCGGCGGCCGGTAAGAAAAACGTGGTGCAGGTGGGTATCGAGCCGTTTAAAGAGGTTACGCAGCGTTACCAGAACGAAGCCGAAGCCCGTTCCGCTGCTGAAGGCGAGATGCGCCGTGTGAGACGTGAAGGGCTGAAGATCGAGGTGATTTGCCCTGGAAACCCCGCATTCGCCGCTGAAGGCTTGTTGCTGCTGGATGAGTCATGGCCAGGCTTCATGCAGGGGCGCTGGTCGATCAATACCGTGACGGCCAGTGGCAAGCGCAAAGACAGCTATCGCTGCACGATCAGCGCGAGCGGTTTGTCCCTCGCAGAATAAACCGCGCCATTGACACCCCTCATGCTTTATTTGAGGTTTCTGATGTGGAGGCAACATGGTTCTGTCTGAGCAACAACTCGTGAAAATCCTACCGAGCTCCCGCATCAAGGCGGGAGTTTTCATTTCTGCGCTGAACTGCGCCATGCTCCACCGTCAAATCAACACGCCACAACGCATCGCCGCCTTCCTCGCCCAAATCGGCCACGAGTCCGGGCAACTGCGCTACGTGCGCGAACTGGGCAGCGATCAATACCTGAGCAAGTACGACACCGGCACCCTGGCCGCACGCCTGGGCAACACCCCTGAAGCGGACGGCGACGGCCAGAAGTACCGGGGCCGGGGGCTGATCCAGATCACCGGTCGCCGCAACTACCTGGCGTGCAGCCAGGCGCTGTTCGGCGATGATCGCTTGCTGCGACAACCCGAATTACTGGAGCAACCGCAATGGGCTTGTGAATCCGCTGCCTGGTTCTGGCAAAGCAATGGCTTGAATGAACTCGCTGACAAGGACCAGTTCACCACCATCACCCGGCGCATCAACGGCGGGCTCAATGGCCTGGAGGATCGTTTGCAGCTGTGGGCGCGGGCGAAGGCGGTGTTATGCGTTTCTTAGTTGCGATTGGCGTATGCGTGCTGGTGGTCGTTGTCTGGCAGGTGCAGGCGTGGCGGTACGGGGCACAGATTGAACGCTTGTCGGCCGCACAGACCCAGAAAGCCCTGCATCTACAGCAGGCCGAACAAGACAGACGGCTGGCCCTTGAGCAACAGCTCAGCGCCAGCGACCAACAACATGCCCGGGAGTTGAGCGATGCCCAACGTACTCAAGCAGCTTTGCGTGACCGCATTGCCACTGCTGATGTGCGGCTGTCAGTCCTTCTCGACGCTTCCAGTGGCTGCCCCATGCCGGCCGCCACCGCCGCCGGCAGCGTGGTTCATGCAGCCCCGCGAGCCCGACTTGACCCAGCGCATGCTCAGCGAATTATCCGCATCACCGACGACGGCGACAGCGCCCTGATTGCCTTGCGTGCCTGCCAGGCGTATGTGCGCGCCGTCGCCCGTTAGTGTCTTGAGACAGTCCGTCACTTGCGTGTGAGATTGTCTCCTGTAGGGTAGGCGAACCCCCGCCCACGACTGGAGACGACCGTGAAGGAAATCACTCAACTGGCTGCCGAACTGGGTCGCCGCCTGCAGGTGCTCAACGCCCACGTCACCACGGCCGAGTCGTGCACCGGCGGCGGTATCGCGGAGGCCATCACACGGATTCCGGGGAGCTCGGCCTGGTTCGAGGCGGGTTATGTCACCTATTCCAATCGGCAGAAGACCCGGCAATTGAACGTGCCGGAAGCCTTGTTTGCAAAAGTCGGGGCGGTCAGCCAGGAAGTAGTCGAGGCAATGGTCCGTGGCGCCCAGGAAAAAAGCCTGGCGCGGTTTGCCGTGGCGGTCAGCGGCGTGGCGGGACCGGACGGCGGTTCGCCGGATAAACCGGTGGGCACCGTATGGCTGGGGTTTGGCGTGGGGGAAGAGGTCACGGTCGAGCTTGAGCACTTCACTGGCAACCGCGAGGAGGTCCGCCGACAAACGGTAAAGGCCGCGCTAGAGGGCTTGTTGCGACGAGCTGCAGCAGAAATAGAAAATCAGGGGTAGGCGATCCCTGATCTTTGTGGAACAATACTGTCTACTTATACAGGTGTTGGCCGACCAGGCCTTATTGATTACGTGAGGACTTTAATGGACGACAACAAGAAGAAAGCCTTGGCTGCGGCCCTGGGTCAGATCGAACGTCAATTCGGCAAGGGTGCCGTAATGCGTATGGGCGATCACGACCGTCAGGCGATCCCGGCTATTTCCACTGGCTCTCTGGGTCTGGACATCGCACTCGGCATTGGCGGCCTGCCAAAAGGCCGTATCGTTGAAATCTACGGTCCTGAATCTTCCGGTAAAACCACCCTGACCCTGTCGGTGATTGCCCAGGCGCAGAAAATGGGCGCCACCTGCGCGTTCGTCGATGCCGAGCACGCCCTGGACCCTGAATACGCCGGCAAGCTGGGCGTCAACGTCGACGACCTGCTGGTCTCCCAGCCGGACACCGGTGAGCAGGCCCTGGAAATCACCGACATGCTGGTGCGCTCCAACGCCATCGACGTGATCGTGGTCGACTCCGTGGCAGCCCTGGTCCCCAAGGCTGAAATCGAAGGCGAGATGGGTGACATGCACGTGGGCCTGCAAGCCCGTCTGATGTCCCAGGCGCTGCGTAAAATCACCGGTAACATCAAGAACGCCAACTGCCTGGTGATCTTCATCAACCAGATCCGCATGAAGATCGGCGTGATGTTCGGCAGCCCGGAAACCACCACCGGTGGTAATGCGCTGAAGTTCTACGCTTCGGTCCGTCTGGATATCCGCCGTACCGGCGCGGTGAAAGAAGGTGACGAGGTTGTTGGTAGCGAAACCCGCGTCAAAGTCGTGAAGAACAAAGTGGCCCCGCCTTTCCGTCAGGCCGAGTTCCAGATTCTCTACGGCAAGGGTATCTACCTGAATGGCGAGATGATCGACCTGGGCGTGCTGCACGGTTTCGTCGAGAAATCCGGTGCCTGGTATGCCTACAACGGCAGCAAGATCGGCCAAGGCAAGGCCAACTCGGCCAAGTTCCTGGCGGATAACCCGGACATCGCCGCCACGCTTGAAAAGCAGATTCGCGACAAGTTGCTGACTGCAGCGCCAGACGTGAAAGCTGCCGCCAACCGCGAGCCGGTTGAAGAAGTGGAAGAAGCTGACACTGACATCTGAAGCAAACGATGACTGTTGTACTGGATACACTCGTCGCCGTTCGGCGCACCGCAATGGACCTGCTCGCTCGCCGCGAGCATGGTCGAGTCGAGCTGACGCGTAAACTGCGTCAGCGCGGTGCGGAGTCCGAGATGATCGAAACCGCCCTCGACCGCTTGACGGAAGAGGGGCTGCTTTCCGAATCCCGTTACCTTGAAAGTTTTGTCTCCTACCGGGCGCGTTCTGGTTACGGCCCGGCACGCATTCGTGAAGAACTGAGCCAGCGTGGCCTGCAACGAGCTGATATCGACCTTGCATTACGTGAGTGCGGCATCAGTTGGCAGGCGCAGTTGGAAGACACCTGGCGACGCAAGTTTTCTGGCCATCTTCCCATTGATGCCAAGGAGCGTGCGAAACAGGGGCGTTTCCTGAGCTATCGCGGGTTTTCGATGGAGATGATCAGCCGCTTATTGAGCGGTCGGGATATGGACGACTAAACACCTTGCTGTGCTGGCCGCATTGGCGAACAGACTTTCTATGGCGAACGGATTTGCTGTGGTGACTGGGCTTGTTGTGGTGAGCGGGCTTGCCCCGCGTTGGGCTGCGCAGCAGCCCCAAACCCCTCCCCTCCGCTGCACCCGAAACACCACCAAAAAGACCCACTATGAAAATAGTGGGTCTTTTTTTTTGCCCTCAAAAAATCACGCCGGCTCCGGCGCTACCCGCTGCTGCGCCTTCCCCTGAGCCTGCGCCCAGTTCTCCGGCAGGTTGATGTAATCCACCAACTCCCGTAGCCGGCCCTGATCGCGACCATTGAAGTTGAACACCAGCCGCGTCAAATGGCTGAACCGTGGCTCATCATGTTCCTCGCCGGTGTACGCGAGCTGTTGAAACTCTCCGCTCAACCGCAGGCTGGAAAATTCAGTCTGCAAATGGGCCAATGCCCCATCGCTGAGCGGGTGATGCATGCGCACCACAAACTCACGCTTCAACCAGCGGGTGGAGTGGAAGTTAGCATAAAACTGGTTGATCTCTTCCACCGCCTCTTCGGCGCTGTACACCAGGCGTATCAGCTTGAGATCGGTAGGCAGGATGTAGCGATTGGCTTCAAGCTGGTTGCGGATAAAATCCAGGGCGCCTTGCCAGAACCCGCCGCCTGGCGCGTCCAGTAACACCACCGGCACCAATGGGCTCTTGCCTGTCTGGATCAGGGTCAGTACTTCCAGTGCTTCATCCAGGGTGCCGAAACCGCCTGGGCACAGTACCAGCGCATCGGCTTCCTTGACGAAGAACAGCTTGCGGGTAAAGAAGAAGTGGAAGGACAGCAGGTTCTCGGTGCCATCAATGGTCGGGTTGGCGTGCTGTTCAAACGGCAGGGTGATATTGAACCCCAGGCTGTGTTCCAGGCCCGCGCCTTCGTGGGCGGCCGCCATGATGCCGCCGCCACCGCCGGTGATCACCATCAAATCAGAACGTGCCAGTGCAGCGCCGACTTCGCGGGCCAGGGCGTACAGCGGGCTTTCCACCGGAGTGCGCGCTGAGCCGAATACCGTTACTTTGCGGCGGCCCTTGAACTGTTCGAGCACGCGGAAGGCATTGTCCAGTTCACGGATGGCTTGCAGGGTGATCTTGGCGTTCCAGCGATTGCGGTCGTCCTGGGCCATGCGCAGCACGGTGAGGATCATGTCGCGATACAGGGGAATATTCGGGCTGTTGGGAGCGATCAGCTGGAGTTGGGCGTCGACCTGCTGCGTAAGGTCAGCACCGTTTTCTTCAAAGTGCCGAAGCAGGCGGTCATTCGGTTCGTAAGGCATTCAACTTCTCCTTATTGCAGGGCCCGGGTGGCCGACGAGCCGTTCGCCGGAGGCTACGACACTGCATGTGTCGTTGCTTGCCGCAGGGGGCAACCTTCTTTTGCCCTGAAAATGTTACAGAACAGCATGAAAACTGCTGTGAATGAATGGTCGGGATGACTTGATCATGGGCCGCAAAACCCTTGGCTGGCAACCGCTTATTGGTCACTCATCAGGGAGTTTAGCTGTTGGAAGGAAGTTGAAGCGGGGGAGTGCGCGCCACCGGGCGGCAGCGCGCGAAGGTCACGCTGTTACTTTTTCTTTTTTGCCGCAGCCGGTGCCGGGCAATCCGCTTCGATGAACTTCACCGAGGCCACAGGACGGTTGGTCTTGTTCTCGGTGATTTCGTAGCGCATCACTGCGCCCTTGGCCATCAGCTCGCGGTAGCCCTTGTTCAGGCACACGCTCTGGCCCAGCTGGAAATACACCGCCTTGGGGTTGGCGCGCATCTGTTCGGCGCGGTCAGGCAGGACGCTCAGGTGATCGATCAGTTGCATGCCTTCCACGGTGTAGGCCACTTCCAGGGTCTTTTCGTCGATTTCCCGGGGCAGGTCCTTATTACTTTCGGCCGCGACGCTTTGCAGCTTCCGGTTCATTTGGGCCTCCAGCAGCGAGGCCGCCTGGGCGCACACGGGCAATACCAGCGCGAGGGCGACGGATGGGGCGACAAAACGCAGCATGGAACGCAGCATGAAACTCTCCTGATTCGGTTACTGGTGCATAGACCAGCCACTGCGCTGTGCGTTCAGTGGCGCGCAATTATAGGTGAGCCCTTGCCACTACAGCCAGGCGTATCGCTGGTAAACTGCGGCCACTTCCGCCTTCCACGAGTTTTCACCGTGTCGATTTACCCGTCCCAACGGCATAGCCGATGAGCCACGCCGTTTCCCGCCTGCGCACCCAGCGCCTGGCCCGTGCCGTGCGGCCGTTCCTCAATCGTGGCTCGCGCGCCGAGCGCTGCCCCGGCTGCCGTGTCATCCCCGAATACTGCCTATGCGCCTGGCGACCCAAGGTCGAAGCGCGCTCCGCCATGTGCCTGCTGATGCATGACGTTGAGCCGATGAAGCCCAGCAACACTGGTTGGCTGATTGCAGATGTTATCGACGACACCACGGCGTTTGCATGGTCGCGCACCGAAGTCGATCCCGAACTGCTCACCTTGCTGGCTGATCCGCAGTGGCAACCCTATATCGTGTTCCCCGGCGAATTCGTCGTGCCCGAGCGCGTCGTCAGTGAAGTCAAGGTGGAGGAGGGCAAGCGCCCGCTGTTCATCCTGCTGGATGGCACTTGGAGTGAAGCGCGCAAGATGTTCCGCAAAAGCCCCTACCTGGAACATTTGCCGGTGCTCAGCCTGGCGCCGGAACAGCTGTCACGCTACAAACTGCGCCGTTCAAAGCGTGATGACCACTTCTGCACCGCTGAAGTCGCCGCCCTGTGTCTGGAACTGGCCGATGATCCAGTCGCCAGTGAAGTCCTGGACGCCTACCTGGATGTCTTCAGCACCCATTACCTGGCCGCCAAGTTCCAGATGCCGCTGGATCCGACGGACACTGTGCATACGCGCCTTGCGCCCTATATTCCGACGGCGTAACCAGACGACGTTTGCATGATGGCACCACGCACCCGCAACCCGCTAAAATGCCCACGGGCGTAGTGCTTGACCCTCCAGGCTACGCTGGGCATGCTGGGCGCCGATCAGGGCCCCCCTAAAAACAGGATCATTTAAACAATGGCCACATACGAAATCCTGATAGCCGATGACCACCCGCTGTTTCGCAGTGCGTTGCATCAGGCCGTGACCCTTGGCCTTGGCCCGGACGTGCGCCTGGTTGAAGTGGCCAGCATTGCTGAATTGGAAGCCCGCCTCACCGAAAAATCCGACTGGGACCTGGTGCTGCTCGACCTGAACATGCCGGGCGCCTACGGTTTCTCCGGGCTGGTGCTGTTGCGCGGTCAATACCCGCAGATCCCCGTGGTGATGGTCTCGGCCCAGGAAGAGGCCGACGTGGTGGTGCGCTCCAAGGAGTTCGGCGCCAGTGGTTTCATTCCCAAGTCCAGTGCGATGGAAGATATCCAGAAAGCCGTGCGCACTGTGCTGGATGGCGACGTGTCCTGGCCGCCGCAGGCTTTTGAAGAAATCAACGTGTCCGACGAAGCCAAGGCTGCCCGTGATGGCCTTGCCAGCCTGACGCCCCAGCAGTTCCGGGTGCTCACCATGGTCTGCGAAGGCCTGTTGAACAAGCAGATAGCCTATGAGCTGAGTGTGTCGGAAGCGACGATCAAAGCCCATGTGACGGCGATCTTCCGCAAGCTGGGCGTACGCACACGCACCCAGGCGGCGCTGCTCTTGCAACAACTTGAGTCAATTTCGCAGCACTAACGTGTTTCCGATTCACGCTTTTTTGACTTTGCGTGATCTAGTTTTCCCACTTCTTTGGTTCAGTTGCCTACATCTATGTCGCCTTTCAAGGGTCAAACCGGTATCAAACGTATCTTCAATGCTGGGGGATATTCCCTGGATGGTCTGCGCGCGGCGTTTACCGGCGAGGCGGCCTTCCGCCAGTTGGTGTTGCTCAACGTGATCCTGATCCCGGTGAGCTTCTTTCTGAATGTCAGCCGGGTCGAGCGCGCGTTGCTTATCGCCGTATGTTTACTGGCGTTGATCGTCGAGTTGCTCAACTCAGCGGTAGAGGCTGCGATCGACCGCATCTCCCTCGACCGCCACCCGCTGTCGAAAAACGCCAAGGACATGGGCAGCGCCGCGCAATTCGTGGCGCTGACCATGATCACCCTGGTGTGGGCCGTGATCCTGATCTAAGCCTCAGGCAATACTTGGCAACACGATCTCGTCGCTGCGCTGCACCCCGGCGGTGAAGGCGCGGCACAGTTCGAGGAATTCGCGCATCGCCGAGGTCTGGTACTTCTGTTTATGCCAGATGAAGTAGAACTGCCGAGCCAGGTCCAGGTCCGGGGTTTCCACCGGCACCAGGCTGCCGCGGCGGAACGCGTCGCGCAGCGCCAGTCGCGAAATGCAGCCAATCCCCAGTCCCGATTCCACCGCACGCTTGATCGCCTCGGTGTGTTCCAGCTCCAGGCGGATATTCAGCGCGCTACGGTGATGGCGCATGGCTTGGTCGAAGGTCAGGCGCGTGCCCGAGCCTTGCTCCCGCAGGATCCAGGCCTCGTGGGTCAACTCATCCATGCTCGCCACGCCACGCTTGGCCAGATGATGCTGCGGCGCGCAAAACACCACCAGTTCATCTTCCACCCAGGTCTGCACCTCGATATCCGGGTGGCTGCAGTCGCCTTCGATTAGACCCAGGTCAATTTCGTAATGCGCAACCTGGTGCACGATATGTGCAGTGTTCTGCACATGCAGTTTCACCTGGCTCTCGGGGTGCTGTTGCATGAAGCTGCCGATCAGCAGGGTGGCCAGGTAGTTGCCGATGGTCAGTGTGGCGCCGACCGCCAGGGAGCCGAAGCCGGACTTGCCGTTGAGCAGGTCTTCGATCTCCTTGGCCTGGTCCAGCAGCGCTACCGCCTGGGGCAACAGTTGATGACCGAGCGCGTTGAGGCTCAGGCGTTTGCCCGCGCGGTCGAACAATTGGCAGCTGGATTGACGCTCCAGCTCGGTGATCGAGGTGCTGGCGGCGGATTGAGATAAGGCCAGAAGGCCAGCAGCGCGGGAGACGCTTTCCTGCTGGGCGACGGCGACGAAGACTTGCAGTTGACGGAGAGTAAATCGCATATCGATATAACCGATAACCCTTATCTTAATAATCCAGTTAACAGATATTGTCGCCGCCATTAGAATGCTGTGCAATTGCGCAACTACATTTGGCGCAGACCCATTTCCAGGAGTCCCCCGTACATGAGCAACATGAACCACGAGCGTGTCCTCAGTGTTCATCACTGGAACGACACTCTGTTCAGCTTCAAGTGCACCCGCGATCCGGGCCTGCGCTTCGAGAACGGTCAGTTCGTGATGATCGGCCTGCAACAACCCAACGGCCGCCCGCTCATGCGCGCTTACTCCATTGCCAGCCCGAACTGGGAAGAGCATCTGGAGTTCTTCAGCATCAAGGTGCCCGATGGCCCGCTGACTTCCCAATTGCAGCACTTGAAGGAAGGCGACGAGATCATCATCAGCAAAAAGCCGACAGGCACCCTGGTGCTTGACGATTTGAAGCCGGGCAAACACCTTTACCTGCTCAGCACCGGTACTGGCCTTGCTCCGTTCATGAGTGTGATCCAGGACCCGGAAACCTACGAGCGTTTCGAAAAGGTGATCCTGTGCCACGGCGTGCGTTACGTCAACGAAGTCGCCTACCGTGAATTCATCACCGAGCACCTGCCGCAGAACGAATTTTTCGGCGAGGCCCTGCGTGACAAGCTGATCTACTACCCGACCGTGACCCGCGAGCCGTTCGAAAACGAAGGTCGCCTGACCGACCTGATGCGCAGCGGCAAGCTGTTCAGCGACATCGGCCTGCCGCCGATCAATCCTGAAGACGACCGCGCCATGCTGTGCGGCAGCCCAAGCATGTTGGATGAAACCAGCGAAGTGCTGAACAGCTTCGGCCTGAAGGTTTCGCCACGTATGCGTGAGCCGGGTGATTACCTGATCGAGCGCGCATTCGTCGAGAAGTAAGAAAGTCAGGCAATATGCTGACTGGGCCACACAGAACATCCAAATGTGGGAGGGGGCTTGCCCCCGATGAGTGCGTGTCAGTTGATACATCTGTAGCTGACACACCGCTATCGGGGGCAAGTCCCCTCCCACATTGGGTTTTCGGTTTATCCAGCCGGTAGCACTTCCAACACACAAATCACCCCCGCCTCTGGATAGTGCCAACGCACATCCACATCCCAGAACTGCGCCCCGTATTCCCGCTCCGGCCCCGGCACCTGATACGCCGGCCGTGGATCCTGCGCCAGGCACTGATCAATCAGTTCAACCAGCGGCTCGCCAAGGCGCTGAGCATGCTCTTGTGCCTGTTGCAGCGCAGTCTTCAGCCACTGCACGGGGATCAGCTGCGGCGCTGTGCTGGCGATGCTGTTGGTGGCTGTGTCGACAATGTCGGCATACGGCACATACGGCTTGATATCCAGGATAGGCGTGCCATCCAGCAAGTCTATCCCCGAGACCCACAGGCGCCCCGGTTCCACCTTGTCCAGCTTGACTACTGACTGGCCGATTCCGTTGGGGCGATGGGTCGCACGGGTGGCAAACACGCCCATGGATGTATTGCCGCCCAGGCGCGGCGGGCGCACTTTCAGGCGCGGCTTGTCTTCCAGTGCCTGGTGAAACAGGAACAGCAACCACACATGGCTGACCTGCTCCAGGCCTTGCACCGCTTCACCTCCATCGAACGGCGCCACCAGCTCCAGCACGCCACGGGCGGCCGGCGCCAACTGCGGTTGGCGCGGGATGGCGAACTTCTCCTTGAAGCAGGAGCGTACGAAACCGACGGGTGAGACCTGGTAACTCATGGCTTACGCACGAACCCGCAGGGTCAGGCCCTTGAGGAAATTACGCAGCAACTGGTCGCCGCACGGACGGTAGTTGGTGTGGCCGAACTTGCGAAACAGCGCGCTCAGCTCCGGCTTGGACACCGGGAACTCGGCGGCCTTGAGGATGGCGTGCATGTCGTCTTCCTTCAGCTCGAAGGCCACGCGCAGTTTCTTGAGGATGATGTTGTTGGTCACCGGCGTTTCGATCGGCTGCGGCGGACGGCTTTCGTCCTTGCCGCGCTTGAAGATCACCAGGCCATCGAGGAAATGCGCCATGACGTCGTCCGGGCAGAACACGAAGCCTTCTTCCTCGTCCTTCTTGAGGTAGGTGAGCAGGTCGTCCTTGGTCACGTCCATGCCGCCGAGCTTGATGATCTCGACCATCTTGTTGTCGCTGATGTCGAGCATGTAGCGCACGCTGCGCAGTACGTCGTTGTGAATCATGGTGGGCAATCCTGGTATTCAACTGAGGACACCGCCAGTCAGGCGGTGTCGGAAAAGGGCGGCGGCTTAGAACTTCTCTTTGCCGCTCAGGTAACGCCACTGGCCGACCGGCACTTTGCCGATGGACACGCCACCGATGCGTATACGGCGAATGGCGATGACTTTGAGGCCAACCGCTTCACAGAACAGCGCGATCACGCCTGGCTGCGGGTTTTTCATCGCAAAACGCAGGCGGTTTTCGTTCTGCCAGCTGGCTTTGACCGCAGGCAGCTCTTTGCCTTTGTAGGTCAGGCCGTGGTTCAGGCGGTTGAGGCCGTGGGCAACCATATCGCCTTCGACCTCCACCACGTATTCCTGCTCGATCTTGGCCGCATCGGCGGTCAACTTGCGCAGGATCTTCCAGTCCTGGGTGAACACCAGCAGGCCGCTGGCCTTGGCTTGCAGGTCGGCGCTGGCGGTCAGGCGCAGGAAGTGCCCCTTGAGCGGGCGCTTGCCGAAGCGATGTTCTTCCGAGAGTGTTTCGGCGCTGATCGACGCCATGGCCGTTTCGGCATCCACGCCGGCCGGGGCGTGCAGCAGGATGGTCACCGGTTCGGGCGCGGTGGCCTTGGCCTCCGGGTCGAGTTCGACTTTCTGGGTGGTGACCTTGAACTGCGGTTCGTCGATCACTTCACCGTCCACCGAGACCCAGCCGCCTTCGATGAACAGCTCAGCCTCCCGACGGGAGCAACCGACCAGTTCGATAAGGCGTTTGGAGAGGCGTATGGGGTCAGTCATGACAAGGGCCGTAACAAAAGGGGGCGGCTATTGTACCTGTGTGGGCGCGGTTAATCCCGGCTCCATTTCATTTAGCCTTGGCGGGTATGTTGTTGTATCTGGCGCAAACGCATATGCAGTAACGGATAAGGCTGGCCGAGCCCATCATGCTCCGTGCGTCCGATCACCTCAAAGCCTTGTTTGAAGTAGAAGCCCAGCGCCTGGTGGTTCTGTTCGTTGACGTCCAGCGCTTCGGCGTTCAAGTGCTCGATTGCATACCGCAGCAATTGCCGGCCAAGGCCACCACCCCGGTGCTGTGGGTCGATAAACAGCATCTCGACCTTGCCGGCCGCTACCCCGGCAAACCCAGTGATGCATTGGCGGGCGTCCTTGGTGCAGATCAGCATCACGGCATCCAGGTAGCGGGACAGCACCAGGTTTTTCAACAACTCGATGTAAGTGTCTGGCAGAAAGTCATGGGTGGCGCGTACCGAGGCCTCCCAGATCCGCGCCAACTCGGGGTAGTCGCTGGTTTTAGGTGTGTGGATAACCGAATGCTGACGCATGCCCGCTGCCCCTTGCCGATGTTCGGCGCTGATGGGCAAAACGATAGACCTAAAAAAGCCCCGCATCTTGTCCAGAAGCAGGGCTTTTTGAATTTTTTACGCCGATCAGTCGCGCTTTTCAGCCCACAGGTCGTATTCATCGGCATCGGTCACGGTGCACCAGACCTTGTCGCCTGGTTTCAAACCGCTGGCATCGTCGATGAACACGTTACCGTCGATCTCCGGCGCATCGAAGAAGCAGCGGCCAACGGCGCCTTGCTCGTCGACTTCGTCGATCAGCACTTCGATCTCCTTGCCGATACGCAGTTGCAGGCGCGCCGAGCTGATGGCCTGTTGGTGCGCCATGAAACGCTCCCAACGGTCCTGCTTGACGTCGTCTGGCACCACGGCCAGGTCCAGCAGGTTGGCGGGGGCGCCTTCCACCGGCGAATACTGGAAGCAGCCGACGCGGTCCAGTTGGGCTTCGGTCAGCCAGTCCAGCAGGTACTGGAAATCTTCTTCGGTTTCGCCGGGGAAGCCGACGATGAAGGTCGAGCGGATGATCAGCTCCGGGCAGATCTCGCGCCAATTCTTGATGCGCGCCAGGGTCTTGTCTTCGAAGGCCGGGCGTTTCATGGCCTTGAGCACTTTCGGGCTGGCGTGCTGGAACGGGATGTCCAGGTACGGCAGGATCTTGCCTGCGGCCATCAGCGGGATCAGCTCGTCCACGTGCGGGTACGGGTAGACATAGTGCAGACGCACCCACACACCCAGGCTGCTCAAGGCTTCGCAGAGTTCGGTCATGCGGGTTTTCACCGGTGCGCCGTTCCAGAAACCGGTGCGGTATTTCACGTCGACGCCGTAGGCGCTGGTGTCCTGGGAGATCACCAGCAGCTCTTTGACGCCGGACTTGACCAGGCGTTGGGCTTCGTCGAGTACGTCACCGACCGGACGGCTGACCAACTTGCCGCGCATCGACGGGATGATGCAGAAGCTGCAGCTGTGGTTGCAGCCTTCGGAAATCTTCAGGTACGCGTAGTGGCGCGGGGTCAGCTTGATGCCTTGCGGCGGCACCAGGTCGATCAGCGGGTTGTGGTCCTGGCGCGGTGGCACCACCTCGTGCACGGCGTTGACCACCTGCTCGTACTGCTGCGGGCCGGTCACCGCCAGCACGCTCGGGTGCACGTTGCGGATATTGCCTTCTTCCACACCCATGCAGCCGGTCACGATGACCTTGCCGTTTTCCTTGATGGCCTCGCCGATCACTTCCAGGGACTCAGCCTTGGCCGAGTCGATGAAGCCGCAGGTGTTGACCACCACCACGTCAGCGTCCTGGTAGGTGGACACAACGTCGTAGCCTTCCATACGCAGTTGCGTGAGGATGCGCTCGGAGTCGACCAGAGCCTTCGGGCAACCCAGGGAAACAAAGCCAACCTTGGGGTTGGCTTTTGCGATGGTGGTGGACATGTCTAACCTCGGTATTGAATGACGCCGCCCGTCGGGCACGACAGGGCTGCGGACGGGCGCTTGGTGCGCCTCTGATCAAAAAGTGCGCAATTCTAGCGATGGGCAGCGCACTTGACCAGCTTTATGCAGGGAAATGCGACGAGTGCTGTTTTGGGCCATTCAAGCGGTCCTTACTCTACCTTTAGGCTCGGAGGTCCTGCTCTGTACGGTGCGCTACAACTTTAGACATGCCTACACCTAAAGCCTGAAGTACTTTCAGGAGGGTGGAGAGCTTAGGGTCGCCGCCGACGGCGATGGATCGGTAGAGATTGGCTCTATTGAGCCCCGTGTTCTGCGACAAACTGAGCATTCCGCCACGAGCTTCCGCCACTCGACGGATAGCAACGAGGAAGGCGTCCTCACCACCCGCTTCATCGATTTCCTCAAGCGCGACAGATAGATACTCGAGCGCAAACGCTTCGTCGTCGCGGAGCATTTCAAGAACGCTGTCTTCGTGAGAGCGCGTACGAATGGTCATTTTTGCTGCACCTTGTAAGATTTCCAGAGAGCTTTGGCCTGATCGATGTCGTTCTGCTGCCTGGCCTTTGAGCCACCGCCCAACAGGAAAATAATTTTCCGATCCTGGATTGCGTAATACACGCGAAAACCAGGCCTGAAGTCTAGCTTCATCTCAAAGACCCCTTCACCCACAGGTTCGTTAGCGCCAAAGTGACCGAGGGACGCTCGATCTACTCTGGTGGTGATTCTTGCTTTTGAACGTGTGTCCTGCACGGTGTCTAGCCAGGCTTGGTATATATCCACGCCGTTGACTGAGAGTACGTGTTTCACTTCGTACATGAGGACTGTACCTTAAAAGATACAGGGTGATGATTGAGTTTCTGTATCGAATGGGCGCGCCAACAAGCAGAGGCAAGATTTATTGCTCAGGTGGGCCGGCCAAGGAGCTCTCGATTACGCCGTCGATGCGGCACTGCGGAGGCGGGCCGAATATACGGTTGAGCGTAGATGTGATCAATGCAGGCAAAAAGGCTCCAAAGTGCCTTGCCCTCTATGAGCGGTTGCACAAAACCCCACCCAAATCACTTGAACAGCGAAATGCGACGAGTGCTGCGCTATGCTTCGCGCCGTTGTGCGTAGGTAAAACCCTAAGGTCAACAAAACGTCTGTTACGAGAAGTAAAACGGCGCATGCTAGGGTCAGCTTAGACGCGTTGTTAATAAAAGACCGCAGGTCAAAGGGCAGGAGTGGTTGATGGGTCACGCGAGTAGTCAGGCAGCAGGTGCCGAGCAGTCAAACGCCAAGCCGATTGGCATGCTGGTGGCAGCGGTCGGGGTGGTTTACGGCGATATCGGGACCAGCCCGCTGTACACCCTCAAAGAGGTGTTCAACGGCGGTTATGGGGTTCAGGTCAACCATGATGGCGTGCTGGGGATCCTGGCGCTGATCTTCTGGTCGCTGATCTGGGTGGTCTCGATCAAATACATGCTGTTCGTGCTGCGCGCCGATAACCAGGGCGAGGGCGGCATCATGGCCCTTACGGCTCTGGCACGGCGGGCGGCGGGGGAGCGCAAGAAGCTGCGCAGTTTCCTCGTGGTGTGCGGCCTGTGTGGCGCGGCGCTGTTCTATGGCGACAGCATGATCACCCCGGCGATTTCCGTATTGTCCGCGGTGGAGGGCCTGGAACTGGCGTTCGATGGCCTGGAGAAATGGGTCGTGCCCATCGCCCTGGTGGTGCTGGTGGCGCTGTTCCTGATCCAGAAGCACGGCACCGATCATATCGGCAAGCTGTTCGGGCCGGTGATGGTGACCTGGTTTCTGGTGCTCGGCGGATTGGGAGTGTATGGCATCACCCTGCACCCTGAAGTACTCAGTGCCATGAACCCGATGTGGGCCATACGCTTCTTCGAGGCTCACCCCGGCATTGGCGTAGCCATCCTCGGCGCGGTGGTGCTGGCACTGACCGGCGCCGAAGCGCTGTATGCCGACATGGGCCACTTCGGGCGCAAACCTATTGCCCGGGCGTGGTTCATGCTGGTGCTGCCGGCGTTGGTGCTCAATTATTTCGGTCAGGGCGCCATGCTGCTGGGTGATCCGGAAGCCGCGCGCAACCCGTTCTACCTGCTGGCCCCGAGCTGGGCGCTGATCCCGCTGGTGGTGTTGTCCACCCTGGCCACGGTGATCGCGTCCCAGGCGGTGATTTCCGGTGCGTTCTCGTTGACGCGCCAGGCGATCCAGCTGGGTTACATCCCGCGTATGCATATCCAACACACCTCCAGCGCCGAACAGGGCCAGATCTACATCGGTGCGGTGAACTGGTCGCTGATGGTCGGTGTGATCCTGCTGGTGCTCGGCTTCGAATCCTCCAACGCACTGGCATCGGCCTACGGCGTGGCGGTGACCGGCACTATGCTGATGACCACTATCCTGGTGTCGGCGGTGATGCTGCTGCTGTGGAAATGGCCACCGATCCTGGCCGTGCCGGTCCTGGTCTGCTGCCTGTTGGTCGACGGGCTGTATTTTGCCGCCAACGTGCCGAAGATCATCCAGGGCGGCGCTTTCCCGGTGCTGGCGGGGATTGTGCTGTTCGTGCTGATGACCACCTGGAAGCGCGGCAAACAACTGCTGGTGGAGCGCCTCGACGAAGGCGGCCTGCCGTTGCCGATCTTTATCGGCAGTATCCGCGTGCAGCCGCCCCATCGCGTGCAGGGTACCGCCGTGTTCCTCACCGCGCGCCCGGACGCCGTGCCCCACGCGCTGTTGCACAACTTGCTGCATAACCAGGTGTTGCATGAGCAAGTGGTGCTGCTGACGGTGGTCTACGAGGATATTCCCCGCGTACCGGCTGCACGGCGCTTCGAGGTGGACTCCTACGGCGAAGGCTTCTTCCGCGTTATCCTGCACTTTGGTTTTACCGATGAGCCGGACGTGCCCGAAGCGCTGAAGTTGTGTCACCTCGATGACCTGGATTTCAGCCCGATGCGTACCACCTACTTCCTCAGCCGCGAAACGGTGATCGCCTCGCGCATCAAGGGCATGGCCCGTTGGCGCGAAGGGTTGTTCGCCTTCATGTTGAAGAACGCCAACGGCAACCTGCGCTTCTTCAAGCTGCCGGTCAACCGCGTGATCGAGCTGGGCACCCAGGTCGAAATGTAAGCGGCAGTCACACGGGAGCCGGCAATCGGCTCCCGCTTTTCCTTCTGAACCCTGTGCAATCCAGCGTTGTCGACTAGGCTCTAAGCACCGTTTGAATAGTGCCCACAGAACCCAGAAGAGGTGCGCCATGAGTCAGCTGCTCGAACCCTATACCCTCCGTCAATTGACCCTGCTCAACCGCATCGCGGTTTCACCGATGTGCCAATACTCAAGCGACGACGGCCTGGCCAATGACTGGCACCTGGTGCACCTGGGCAGCCGTGCCGTCGGTGGCGCCGGGCTGATTTTCACCGAAGCCACCGCCGTGACCGCCGATGGCCGCATCACCGCCCAGGACCTTGGCCTGTGGAACGATGCCCAGATCGAACCGCTGCAACGCATCACGCGTTTCATTGCGGCCCAGGGCGCAGTGGCCGGCATTCAACTGGCCCACGCCGGGCGCAAGGCCAGCACCCACCGGCCGTGGATTGGCAAGCATGGCAGCGTCAAGCCCGAGGATGGCGGCTGGGTACCCGTGGGACCGTCACCGATTGCCTTCGACCCCCAGCACACCCAACCCAAGCAGTTGGACGAAGGGCAGATCCAGCAAGTGATTGCCGATTTTGTCGCCGCAGCCAAGCGCGCATTGACCGCCGGTTTCGAAGTGGTGGAAATCCACGCGGCCCATGGCTATCTACTGCATCAATTCCTGTCTCCGATCAGCAACCAACGCCAGGACCAGTACGGTGGCTCGTTTGAAAACCGCATCCGCCTGGTGCTGCAAGTGACCAAGGCAGTGCGTGAGGTCTGGCCCCAGGAGCTGCCGCTGTTTGTGCGGGTATCGGCCACCGACTGGGTGGAAGACGGCTGGAACCCGGATGAAACCGTGGAGTTGGCACGTCGCCTGAAAGACCTGGGAGTGGACCTGATCGACGTTTCGTCTGGTGGCACCGCCGCCAACGCCGAGATCCCCACCGGTCCTGGCTACCAGACCCGCTTCGCCGAGCGCGTGCGCAAGGAGTCGGGCATCGCCACCGGCACCGTGGGCATGATCACCGAGCCGGCCCAGGCCGAGCACATCCTGCGCACGTGCCAGGCGGATATCATCTTCCTTGCCCGTGAGCTGTTGCGCGACCCGTACTGGCCGTTGCACGCCGATGATGACCTGGGTGGGCGCAAGGCAATCTGGCCGGCGCAGTACCAGCGCGCAACCCATCGTGACCAGCCCATTCATGAATCAGATTTGAGAGATTGAGCCCTGACACGCTCCGCCGAAACCCACCCTCACCCGGTGGGTTTTTTTGCGTTCATAGCGTGGGATCACGCTGTAGGTATTTGTTACCGATGTAATTATTTAAGTGATTACTCTAAAAAAATCGCACGCTCGGCGAGATCGTTTCTACGCTTAGGGTAAGCCTGATTTCTGGCCCAGGAAGTCAGTCGGTTTTCCCACACAGACGTTGCGCTTTAGGGAGAAGGGTAATGGGCACCAGGAGTATTTGATGGATATCAGGAGAAGCAGTCCATGGCCAAGTCCTATGGTGTAGCGGGTGCGGTAGCGTCTTTTCTGACCCGCAGGGTGTCTTTGCGCGGGCGAAGGTTGAGCTCGGATGAAGAGGAGTTGCTGGCGCAGTACCGCGCACTGACCGAGAACGATCAGGTGGCGATGCGTTATTTGATTGGGGCGATGAAGAGTGTGTCGCGGTTCTGAAACGAGGAGGGGGCGTTCCCACGCAAGCGTGGGAACGCGGTGCATCAGGTGTACTTGCGCTGGTCCGGTGCCGGCGGGAAGTACTGGTACAGCCAGGTTTCGCTCAAGGTGCGGTCCTGGGTGCGAATGAACAGGCGCAGTTCCACCGGCTCCACGCTGTCGCTGGTCGGGTACCAGTCGAACAGGATGCGGTAGCCCTTGATGTTATCCAGTACCAGCACGCTGAAGTCCTTCACCTGGCCATGGGAACAGGTCACCACCGGCTCGATGCCGGTGCCTGGCGGCAGGCGATCCAGGCCGCCGCCCTTGAAGTCCACGGCAAAGCGGCGCGCCCAGACTTGCGGGTAGTGCTCACCCGGTGCCCAGCCTTCGGTGAAGCCACCCATGCCCGAGCGGGTTGCATCGACTTGCGCCAACGGCGTGCTCACCGGCGGCAGCGCGCTCCAGTACAACTTGTAGCCATAGTTGAGTGAATCGCCGGCGGCCACGGGTTTTTTCGGAGTCCAGAAGGCCACGATGTTATCGAGCGTCTCGCCGGTGGTAGGGATTTCCAGCAGGTCGATCGAGCCTTCGCCCCAGGCGGTGGTCGGTTCGACCCACAGGCTCGGGCGCTTGCTGTACCAGTCCACGGTGTCCTGGTAACTGGCGAACTCATGGTCGGTCTGCACCAGGCCGAAGCCTTTCGGGTCTTTATCGGCAAACGCGTTGAATTGCAGCTTGGCCGGATTGTTCAGCGGGCGGCAGATCCACTCGCCGTTGCCGCGCCACATGGCCAGGCGGTCTGAGTCGTGGATCTGCGGGTGGATGGTGTCGCACATGCGGCGCTCGTGGGTGCCGCAACTGAACATGCTGGTCATTGGCGCGATGCCCAGTTGTTCGATGGTGGTACGCGCATTGATATGCGCGTCGATGGCCATCACCACCTGGTTGGCCTGGCAGTCGATATCAAAGCGGTACGCGCCGGTGGCGCTGGGCGAGTCGAGCAGGGCGTAGACCACGAAGCGGGTTGCGTTCTTGTCCGGGGTTTCGAACCAGAACTGCGTGAAGTCGGGGAACTCCTCGCGTTTTTTCGCGTAGGTGTCGATGGCCAGGCCACGGGCGGAAAGGCCGTACTGGCCGGTGGAATCCACCGCACGGAAGTAGCTGGCACCGAGGAATGACAGCACGTCATGGCGGTCCAGCTCCGGTGCCTTGAATAGCTTGAAGCCGGAGAAGCCCAGGTCGCCGGTCAGCTGTTTGGTGTCGACCGTGGTTTTTTCGTAGTTGAACAGCGAAGGACGGAAATGCACCTCACGGGCTTCGCGGGTCTTGGGGTCGACGCTGTGCATGCGCACCGGCGTCTTGAAGCCCATGCCGACGTGGAAGAACTGCACGTCCAGTTGGCCGTTCAATTCCTTCCACAGCGAATGGTTGCCGTCGTAGCCGATGGCGTTGAAATTCTGCGGGGTCATGGTCGCCAGCGTGGGCGGCAGCACCTGTTTGGTGTCCTTGTAAGCGGTCCCGGCGAGTTGTTTGGCCTGGGCCTTGAGCGTGTCGAAGTCGAACGCCACGGCCTTGCCATCGGCAGCACGGTTCCCGGCCCAGGCCTGGGCGGCGAGCAGGCCGCTGGCCGACAAACCGGTGTAAGCCGCAATGGCCATGGACGCTTTGAGCAAATTCCTGCGGTGCATAGAGACAACCTGTCGTGAGCAAATCCCGCGCCGTTCCTGGCGCGTAGCGGATCAGAAATTACGGTTCGGACATGCCTTCGACCAAACGCAACGGACATTAAACAGACGCCGGATAGCTTAAGCGGTTCGATGACGTAGGAAAATTGATTGATAGCGGCACGATGGCATTGCATATGCGACAAGACATTTCCAATTCTGTGGCCAAAACACTACTTACGAAATATGAAGATCCAAATGTGGGAGGGGGCTTGCCCCCGATAGCGGTATGCCAGTCACTGAATACTGCGCAGGTCCAACTCAATCGGGGGCAAGCCCCCTCCCACATTTAGGCTGCATTTCAGGCGACTTCACCCACTGCTCTGAACGCCTCATCAATCGCCGCATGGGCATACGCACTCCACGCCGCGTCCGAGTTGGCGATGCTCACATGCCCCAGCGGCTTTTTCGCCAGCTTCATCCACGCTTCGGTTTCATCGGCATCATCGAACAAGCTGTTGGAGAAGCTCGCATAACCGTGTGACCAGCGGTTGACAGTGATCGCCAGAATATCGGTCTGATGGTTGAAACCACCCGGGCCAAGCATGCGTTGCAGCTGGTCACGCAACTGCGTTTCCAACTGTTCGAAGGTCTGGCCATACAACTTGCCACGCCCGGCGCGGGCCTGGTCGCGGGCGTTCATGCCGCTGTTGGGGCTGGTGGGCACGTAGACCATGTGCAAGCCGATCGGCTGCGTCGGGTCGCGCGGGTGGTCATAGCCGCCCATGCTTACCGGGTAGTCCAGTTTGATCCGGCTGTAGGGCTGGGTCGCCGCGTAAATCTCGTGCACGCCGAGCTTCTGGAACGACTGCCAATTGCGGATCACCACCTTGGTGTACACCAGCGGGTACTTCACGTTCTGGCTCAGGGCGTGAGCTTGCGGTGCCGGCAAATCTTTCAACAGATACGGAATCATCATGTTGTAGCAGGCCAGGATGCAGCGTTTGCCACGCACTTGTGCGAGTTGTCCTCCACGGCTGTAGCCGATATGCACGCCGTCGCCGACATTACGCACGCTGACCGCCGTGCTGTTCAGTCGCAGGCGTACGGCGGCCTTGGGCTGGTCGAGCTTGGCGTAGTCGAACGCCGCCAGCACGATATCGTCCATGGTGTGCCCTGGTGCCACGCCCGGGATCAGGCTGCGTACCAGCAAGCGCGCCACCGATGCATTGCCGTCCGGGAAGTGATAGATGTAGGGCTCTTCCATTTCAGCAGCGGCTTCTTCGCTGATCGGCGCCAGATTCATCCCGGCAAAACCTGGGAAACCCACGTTGTAGGCATCGGCCGACGCCACGGCATCAATGCTCAGCGCCATGAAGTCATTGGTGCGGCTCTGGAAGTACTTCACTGCGCCTTCCGACAGGCCTACGTTCTTCAGCAGGAAATCGCGGTAGCTGGTGGCTGCCAAATAGTCGGCCTTTTCTTTGGCGGTCTTACCTGGCAGGTAGTCTTTGGGCGCGGTGTGCAACTCGATCAAGGCCTGACGGTCTGCCGCCGGCAACGGGAAGTCATTGATGAAATCGCGGAGGGCTCGTGCGTTGAGTTGGTCGGGGGCGATGTCGTCGGCGACCATTGGCGTCGGGTCGCCGGTCACCAGCTTGTCTTCGCCGAAGTTTTCCTTGTCGAAAAACACCCCGCGCGACAGCCCGAGGCCAGGGTAGAACTGGCGGTCGAAGGCGGTTTCGAAGCGCTTGATGTTCACGCCGAGCTTTTTCAACAGCCCGTTCACTTCCTTGCTGTACAGGTGGTTGGGCGACTGGAACGCCTCGCTGCCACCGTAGCCGATGATCATGCGGCCACCGGCCTGGAATTCATTGCGCTTGGCGTGGCCGCCGAAGTCGTCGTGGTTTTCCAGGATAAGGATCTTCGCCTTGGGGTGCTTCTCGCGGTAGAACCACGCCGCCGACAGCCCACTCAGGCCGCCACCCACGACCACCAGGTCATAGTGCTCGGTGATCGGCAGCTTGTCGGTGTCGAACACCTTCTTTTCCCAGCCCATCTGGTGCGCCACTTCGAACGAACCGGCGTGGCTGCCGCGCAGGCCGGTCAGGGCAGGAGGGTAGTAACGACCGTCGGGGGCGGCTTGCAGGATTTGCAGTGGGGTCATGCCGGCGGCGATGGTGACAGCGACGCCGTTGAGGAAGTCGCGGCGGGTGATATCCATGGGGGATCCTGAACATTATTGTTATAGGTTCCCGGCATCCAGGAAGGATGCCGGGTTGAATCGTCAGTGCTTGAACATCACATGCCGCACGGTGGTGTAGTCCTCCAGCCCGTACATGGACATGTCCTTGCCATAGCCGGACAGTTTCTGACCGCCGTGAGGCATTTCGCTGACCAGCATGAAGTGGGTGTTCACCCAGGTGCAGCCGTACTGCAGACGTGCGGCCAAGCGATGGGCGCGTCCTACATCGGCGGTCCACACGGACGAGGCCAGCCCGTAGTCCGAATCGTTGGCCCAGCCCAGCACCTGAGCTTCATCGTTGAACTTGGTCACTGATACCACCGGCCCGAAGACTTCGCGGCGCACGATCTCGTCGTCTTGTTGCGCGTCGGCCAGTACGGTGGGTTCAAAGAAGAAGCCATTGCCTTCCACGGCCTTGCCGCCGGTCACCAGGCGAATATGCGGTTGTGCCACGGCCCGCTCGACAAACCCGGCGACACGGTCGCGATGCTGCGCGGTGATCAATGGTCCCAACTCGGTGGCCGGGTCATCCTGCAATCCATACTTGATACTGGCGACCGCCACGCCGAGTTTCTCGACAAACGCATCGTAGATATCGGCCTGTGCATAAATACGGCACGCCGCGGTGCAATCCTGCCCAGCGTTATAGAAGCCGAAGGTGCGAATGCCTTCCACGGCGGCGTCGATATCCGCATCGTTGAAGATGATCACCGGCGCCTTGCCGCCCAACTCCATGTGCATGCGCTTCACGCTGTCGGCGGTGCTGGAGATGATGTTCGCGCCGGTGGCGATGGAGCCGGTCAGCGACACCATGCGCACTTTAGGGTGCGTCACCAGTGGGCTGCCCACGGTTGGCCCACGGCCAAATACCAGGTTGAGCACACCGGCCGGGAAAATATCAGCGGCCAGTTCGACCATGCGCAAGGCCGTCAGCGGGGTTTGCTCCGACGGCTTGAGCACCACGGTATTCCCGGCGGCGAGGGCCGGGGCGATTTTCCAGGCGACCATCATCAGCGGGTAGTTCCACGGCGCGATGGACGCGATCACGCCCACCGGGTCGCGGCGGATCATCGAGGTGTGGCCGGGCAGGTATTCACCGCCGGCCGAACCGCTCATGCAGCGGCTGGCGCCGGCAAAGAAACGGAACACGTCGGCAATCGCCGGGATTTCATCGTTGAGCGCGGCGCTGTAGGGCTTGCCGCAGTTGTCCGATTCCAGCTTGGCCAGTTCTTCGCCGTGGGCCTCGATCACGTCCGCCAGTTTCAGCAGCAGCAGCGAACGATCCTTGGGTGCGGTTTGCGACCAGCCTTCGAAGGCCGCATCGGCGGCGCGTACGGCGGCGTCGACCTGGGCTTCGCTGGCTTCCTTGATTTCTACCAGTACGCGACCGAGCGCCGGGTTGAATACAGCCTGCGCCGGGCCTTCGCCTTCGACCAGTTGGCCGTTGATCAGTAATTTGGTTTGCATGGTTCAGCTCTCCACCAACTATCGTTATTTCCTTGAATAAACTGGCTCTAAATGTGGGAGGGGGCTTGCCCCCGATAGCAATCTTCCAGTCACACCCTCTACAACTGACCCACTGCCATCGGGGGCAAGCCCCCTCCCACATTTGAACCGTGTTCCTTCAATAGCATCGTTATTTGCCGCCACTCCCGGCCACGCTTTCACCGCCGCGGGTCAGGTAATAGGCACCGAGAATCGGGAACATCGTCACCAGCATCACCAGCATCGCCACCACATTGGTCACCGGCACGTCGCGTGGGCGGCTCAGTTGGTTGAGCAGCCACAGCGGCAAGGTGCGTTCGTGGCCGGCGGTGAAGGTGGTGACGATGATTTCGTCGAACGACAGCGCAAAGGCGAGCATGCCGCCAGCCAGCAGCGCCGAGCCCAGGTTGGGCATGATGATGTAGCGGAAGGTCTGCCAGCCGTCGGCGCCCAGGTCCATCGAAGCCTCGATCAGGCTGTGGGAGGTACGACGCAAGCGGGCGATGACGTTGTTATAGACGATCACCACGCAGAACGTCGCGTGGCCGACGATGATGGTGAACATCCCCGGTTCGATGCCCAGCGTCTTGAACGTCGCCAACAGTGCGATACCGGTGATGATCCCCGGCAGCGCAATCGGCAGGATCAACATCAGCGACACGCCTTGCTTGCCGAAGAACTCGCGGCGATACAGCGCCGCCGAGGCCAGTGTACCGAGCACCATGGCGATCAGCGTGGCGATGGCGGCGATCTGCAGCGACAGCTTGATCGCCTCCAGTACGTCCGGCCGCGCAAACGCCACGCTGAACCACTTCAGGGTGAAGCCCTGGGGCGGAAAGCTGAACGCGGCTTCTTCGGTGTTGAAGGCGTAGAGGAAGATGATCAGGATCGGGAAGTGCAGAAACACCAACCCGCCCCAGGCGGCGATCTTCAGGCCTAGTGAGGATTTTTCAGAGTGCATCGAAGGCCCCCAGGCGTTTGACGATGGACAGGTAAACCGCGATCAGCACGATGGGCACCAGGGTGAACGCTGCAGCCATGGGCATGTTGCCGATGGCGCCTTGCTGGGCGTAGACCATACCGCCGACGAAGTAGCCGGGCGGGCCGACCAGTTGCGGCACGATGAAATCGCCCAGGGTCAGCGAGAAGGTGAAGATGGAACCGGCGGCAATCCCTGGCACCGACAGCGGCAAAATCACCTGCATGAAGGTCTGGCGCGGTTTGGCGCCGAGGTCGGCCGAGGCTTGCAGCAGCGAGGGCGGCAAGCGTTCCAGGGACGCCTGGATCGGCAGGATCATGAACGGCAGCCAGATGTAGACGAACACCATGAAGCGCCCCAGGTGCGAGGTGCTCAAGGTACTGCCGCCCACGCCGGGGATGCCCAGCACGAACTGCAACACCGGCTCCAGGCCCAGGTGCTGCACGAACCACTGCGCCACGCCGCCCTTGGCCAACAGCAAGGTCCAGGCATAAGCCTTGACGATATAACTGGCCCACATCGGCATCATCACCGCGATGTAGAAGAACGCCTTGGTCTTGCCCGTGGTGTAGCGTGCCATGTAGTAGGCGATGGGGAAGGCCACGATGGCGCTGGCGATCGACACCACGATCGCCATGCTCAAGGTGCGCACGATGATGTCGAAGTTTGACGGCTGGAACAGCGCGGCGAAGTTGGCCAGGGTCAGGTCCGGCGTGACCGCCATGGTGAAGTCATCGAAGGTGTAGAAACCCTGCCACAGCAGGGTCAGCAACGAACCCAGGTAGATCGCGCCGAACCAGATCAGCGGCGGTATCAGCAGCATGGCCAAGTACAGGTTGGGCTTGCGGTACAGCAGGTTGGAAAACCTGCGCATCGGCGGGTGGGAAATAGCCAGGCTCATGTCACACCTCGCCTGCGCTGTCGGTCAGCGGGGTCATGGCTTCGCGCGCCCAACGGGCGGTGATGGACTGGCCGACCTGATGGCCGCTGCTGATGTCCAGCCACTGGTTGTTGGCCTGGCTGATGTTCAACGCCTGGCCGTTTTCCAGTTTCAGCTCATAGCGGGTGGCGCTGCCCTGGTACTGGATATCGTGGAGCAAACCGCTGATTTCCACTTCGCCGGCGCCCAGCGGGCCCTCGGCAAACCGCACGTGTTCCGGACGGATCGAAAACGGCTGCACGCTGCCGCTGAGGCGCTGGGCCAACTCGCCGCGAATCACGTTGGAGGTGCCGACGAACTCGGCGACGAACGCGGTGGCGGGTTTCATGTAGAGGTTGCGCGGGGTGTCGACCTGCTCGATGCGACCTTTGTTGAATACGGCCACGCGGTCGGACATCGACAGCGCTTCGGTCTGGTCGTGGGTCACGAAGATAAAGGTGATGCCCAACTGGCGTTGCAGCTTTTTCAGCTCGCTTTGCATCTGCTCGCGCAGCTTGAGGTCGAGGGCGCCCAGCGGTTCATCCAGCAGCAACACACGCGGGCGGTTGACCAAGGCGCGGGCCAGGGCCACCCGTTGGCGTTGGCCACCGGAGAGCTGCACCGGCTTGCGCTCGCCGTAGCCGCCGAGGGCGACCATGGCCAGGGCTTCTTCGGCACGGTTGAGGCGCTCGGTCTTGCCCACGCCCTTGACCTTGAGGCCGTAGGCGACGTTGTCGCGCACATTCATATGGGGGAACAGCGCGTAATCCTGGAACACGGTGTTCACATCGCGCTGGTACGGCGGCAAGCCGGCGGCTTCTTCGCCATGGATACGGATCGAGCCTGCGCTCGGTTGCTCGAACCCGGCGATCAGGCGCAGGCAAGTGGTCTTGCCCGAGCCGGAAGGGCCGAGCATGGAAAAGAACTCGCCGTCCTGGATATCGATGGAAACCCGGTCAACGGCTTTCACTTCGCCGAACTGACGGGAAACATGGGTGAATTGGACTGCAAGCGTCATGGTGCGGTGCTCCGAAAAGGCGCGGGTCGTCGCAGCGGCCCGGCCTGGACTTCTGAAAAAACAAAACATCTGTGAATGCGGTCAATGTGGGAGGGGGCAAGCCCCCTCCCACAGGAGACCTATGTTGTCTTGGAGACCTTAGCGGCCGCCCATGATCGCAATGTAATCCTGGGTCCAGCGGCTGTACGGCACGAACTTGCCGCCTTCCGCCTGCGGGGTTTTCCAGAAGGCGATCTTGTCGAACTGATCGAACCCGTTGGTCTTGCAGCCTTCGGCGCCGAGCAGTTCGCTTTCCTTGCACGCCGCAGGCACGGCTGGCAGCGAACCGAACCATGCGGCCACGTCACCCTGGACCTTCGGTTGCAGCGACCAGTCCATCCATTTGTAGGCACAGTTCGGGTGTTTGGCTTCGGCGTGCAACATGGTGGTGTCGGCCCAGCCGGTGGCGCCTTCCTTCGGAATGGTCGAGGCAATTGGCTGCTTCTCGTTCTGCAGGCCGTTGACCTGATACGGCCAGGCGCTGGAGGCCACCACGCCTTCGTTTTTGAAGTCACTCATTTGCACGGTGGTGTCGTGCCAGTAGCGGTGGATCAGCGGTTGCTGGGCGCGCAGTAATTCGAGCACGGCCTTGTACTGGGTTTCGGTCAGTTCGTACGGGTTCTGGATGGCCAATTCCGGCTTGGTCGACTTGAGGTACAGCGCCGCGTCGGCGATGTAGATCGGGCCGTCGTACGCCTGCACGCGGCCTTTGTTCGGCTTACCGTCCGGCAGGTTCTGCGCGTCGAACAGCACATTCCAGCTGGTGGGTGCGGTCTTGAATACGTTGGTGTTGTACATCAATACGTTCGGGCCCCACTGGTACGGCGTGCCGTAGGTTTGCTGGCCAACCACGTACCATGGCGCGTCTTTCAGGCGGGGGTCGATGTTCTTCCAGTTGGGGATCAGCGCGGTATTGATCGGCTGCACGCGCTTGCCGACGATCAGCCGCAGCGAGGCATCGCCCGACGCGGTCACCAGGTCATAGCCACCCTTGGCCATCAGGCTGACCATTTCGTCAGAGGTGGCGGCGGTTTTCACGTTGACCTTGCAGCCGGTTTCCTTCTCGAAACCGCTGACCCAGTCGTAGGCCTTGTCGCTTTCGCCGCGTTCGATATAGCCAGGCCAGGCGACGATATCCAGTTGGCCTTCACCGGCACCCACCGCCTTGAGCGGTTCGGCGGCCTGGAGGCTGGCGCTGGCCAGCAGCGCGGTGGTCAGGGCACTGAGCAGTGCGGTCTTGTGCGCGGACATGGGGGTTCCCTCTTCTTTAATTATGGTCGGGGCAGTTTTTGAACCGGTAACGCATGAGCTTAGTTGTTGTTTTAAAGATGCTGGCCGTGGCGCGCCATGATGTGCCGCACCACGCTGTAGTCCTGCAGCGAATCGCTGGACAGATCCTTGCCATATCCCGAGCGCTTCAAGCCGCCGTGGGGCATTTCGCTGACCAGCATGAAATGACTGTTGATCCAGGTGCAGCCGTATTGCAGGCGCGAGGCCACTTGCATGGCCTTGTCCAGGTTCTGGGTCCACACCGACGAGGCCAGGCCGTATTCGGAGTCGTTGGCCCAGTCCACCGCCTGTTCCAGTTCGTCGAAGCGCGTCACCGTGACGACCGGGCCAAACACTTCGCGCTGCACGATTTCATCGTTCTGTTTGCAGCCGGCCAGCAGCGTCGGCTGGTAATAGAAGCCCGCGCCGGAATGCACGGCGGCGCCGGTGATGCGTTCGATATGCGGCTGGCCGAGGGCGCGTTCGACAAAGCTGGCCACGCGGTCGCGCTGGCGTGTGCTGATCAGCGGGCCGAGTTCGTTGTCGGCGTCGCGCTTGCCGGCAAAGCGCAGGCTGCTCACGGCGGCGCCAAGCTCAGCGACCAGTTTGTCGTGGATACCGGCCTGGGCGTAGATGCGGCACGCGGCGGTGCAGTCCTGGCCGGCGTTGTAGTAACCGTAGGCGCGCACACCCTCGACCACGGCTTGCAGGTCGGCGTCGTTGCACACGATCACCGGCGCCTTGCCGCCCAGTTCCAAGTGCGTGCGTTTCAAGGTCTTGGAGGCGGCCTGCAGAATCTTCTGCCCGGTGACGATATCGCCGGTCAGCGAGACCATGCGCACTTTGGGGTGGCTGACCAGATGGCTGCCAACGCCTTCACCGCCGCCACACAAAATGTTGATCACACCGCGTGGCAACAACTCGTTGAGCGCCGGGGCGAGGGCGAGGATCGACAGCGGCGTGTGTTCCGACGGCTTGAACACCAACGTATTGCCGGCGGCGAGGGCTGGGGCGATTTTCCACGCGGCCATCATCAGCGGGTAGTTCCACGGCGCAATCGAGGCCACCACGCCAATCGGATCGCGGCGCACCATGCTGGTGTAGCCCGGCAGGTATTCACCGCTGAGTTGCCCGGTCTGGCAACGCACGGCGCCAGCGAAAAAGCGGAACACATCGACGGTGGCGCTCAAATCATCCTGACGCGCCAGGTGCAACGGTTTGCCGCAGTTCAGCGATTCCAGGCGGGCCAGGTAATCGGCTTGTCTTTCGATGGCGTCGGCAATGCCCAGCAGGATGTTCGAGCGTTGCTGCGGCGTGGTGCGCGACCAGCCGGCAAAGGCGCGGTGGGCGGCGAGGATCGCGGTTTCCACCTGCTCGGTGCTGGCTTCGGCGATCTGGGTGAGCACTTCACCCGTGGCCGGGTTGAGGATCGGCTCGGCAAAACCCTGGCCCTGGACCAGTTCGCCGTCGATCAGCAACGCAGTAAGCAGCGGGGTGGGCGCGCCGGACATTTTTCGCGATCTCTTTTCTTGTGTGGCCATGGGCGTTCTCTTACAAGGCGCCCGGCCTTCTCTTATGGATTAGCTGAGAGTAGAGGCCAGGCGCGAGGTCAACAAATACTAAATACTGAATGCAGCATTCGATTAAATAGATGGCTTGCGTGGGTGCGGCTGTTCGCGGGCGACCGTCAGGAACGGGTCCACCAGCGCCGGACGCGCCGTGCCACGGCGCCAGGCCAGGCCCACGTCGAGGGTCTGGCTGAGGTCGGCAATCGGCCGCGCTTCGATAATGTCGCCCTCCAGCGACCACGGGCGGTAGGTCATGTCCGGTTGGATCGACACGCCCAGGCCTGCTGCCACCAGGCTGCGCACCGCTTCGGTGGAGGCGGTGCGCAGGGTGACGCGCGGTTGCAGCCCCGCGCTGGTCCACAGGCGTTGGGCGTTTTGGCCCATTTCGTCAACGTTCAGCTGGATCAACGGCTCGCGCGCCACGTCGGCCAGGTTGATGCTGTCGTGCTCCAGCAACGGATGCTGTGCCGGCAGCCAAAGCCGGTGAGGGGAGTGGGTGAGCACTTCGGTCTGCAGGGCGTGGCGGTCTTCGAGGTTGGAGAGGATCAGTACGCCCACGTCGATTTCACCGCTGACCAGCAAGTGCTCGATGTACGGGCGTTCATCCTCCATCACGCGGATTTCCACGTTGGGATAGGCACGCTGGAAACGGGTGAGCAAGTCCGCGAGGTAGTAACCCGCCACCAGGCTGGTCACGCCGATGATCAACTGCCCGGCGACCTGATCGGTGCTCTGTTGCAGGCTGCGCTTGGCGTTGTCGACGGTGGCGAGGATCAGGTGCGCCTGGCGCAGGAACTGATGGCCCTGGTGGGTGAGGGTCATGCCCTTGGCGTGACGGTTGAACAGGTTGACGCCGATTTCCTGCTCCAGTTGCTGGATCGCCAGGGTCAGCGTCGACTGGGAGATAAACGCCGTCTGTGCGGCAGCGGAGATCGAGCCGGTCTCGGCCACGGCAATAAAGTGCCGGATTTGACGCAAGGTCATCATGCTGGAGTTACCAGTGGGGTGTTTTTATAGATTTACCCGAGTGTATATCGATTTAAGCGAAGGGCGACCGCGTTACATCTGGAAGCACTCTAGATCAGGGCTTTTTGGCACTTAGTTTTACGCTGGGGGCCTATTGGTCCTATGAACCCAAGTGTCTGGAGGCTGCGAATGAATACCCGTGGATTGCTCGATCAGTTGCTCAAGTCTGGCCAGGACATGCTGCAAAACAAGGCTGGCGGCCAGCGTAAACAGGACGACAAAGGTGCGCTGGGCGGTCTGCTCGGCGGTGGCGGCCTGGGCAGCCTGCTCGGGGGCGCCGGAGGCGGCGCCTTGGCGGCGGGGGCCATGGGCCTGCTGCTGGGCAACAAGAAGGCGCGCAAATTCGGCGGCAAGGCGCTGACCTACGGCGGTTTGGCAGCCTTGGGCGTCATCGCCTACAAGGCCTACGGCAACTGGCAGGCCAATCAGGCCAGCGCCCCCCAGGGCGAGCCACAGACCATCGACCGCCTACCGCCGGCCCAGGTCGAGCAACACAGCCAGGGCATCCTCAAGGCGCTGGTCGCGGCGGCCAAGGCCGATGGCCATGTGGACGAGCGCGAGCGTGCGCTGATCGAAGGCGAATTCACCAAGCTGGACAACGATCGCGAGCTGCAAAGCTGGCTGCACGCCGAACTCAACAAACCCCTGGACCCGGCCGACGTGGCGCGAGCTGCCGGCACCCCGGAAATGGCGGCCGAGATGTATATCGCCAGCGTGATGCTGGTGGATGAGGAGAACTTCATGGAAAAGGCCTACCTTGACGAGCTGGCCCGCCAACTGAAGCTTGAGCCCGGCTTGAAGCTGGAACTGGAAAAACAGGTGCGGCTGAACGCGTAAAGACGGGGCGTGCAGCGATCAAAATGTGCGAGGGGGCTTGCCCCCCGATAGTGGTGTTTCAGTCTATTTACAGTTGGCTGGCACACCGCCATCGGGGGGCAAGCCCCCTCGCACATTTGCATTCTGTGGACGCTTCATCAAAACCCGTTGATTAATGAGGCCTTCTGCTCAGCTATACTCCCCTCCATTTGAATGGCCCTCCGAGGAATTACTGTGAAGAACTGGACCTTGCGCCAACGCATCCTGGCAAGTTTTGCGGTCATTATCGCCATCATGCTGTTAATGGTTGTGGTCTCCTATTCACGGTTGCTGAAGATCGAAACCAGTGAAGTCGCGGTGCGCGACGACGCGGTGCCCGGGGTCTACCTCAGTTCCATGATCCGCAGCGCGTGGGTCGACAGCTACCTGCAAACCCTGGAGTTGATCGGCCTGCGTGAAGACAAGGGCCTGACCGATACCGACAAGGCCGACTTCAAGTCCTATGAAAGCCGCATCCTGCAGCAGATGGCCAACTACCAGGCGACCATCAGTGGCGGCGACGACCAGGCCGAGTTCGATAAATTCGAAGCCCAGCACCAGGCTTACAACAAGGCGCTGGCTGCCGTCGTAGAGCGCCTGCAGAACAACGATTTGGCTGGGGCGCGCAAGCTGTTCGATACGCAGATGACGCCCAGCTGGGTCGCAGGCCGCATGAAGCTCAACGACATCATCACCGAGAACAAGAACGTCGCCGACCGTGCGACCAACGCGATCGATGATGCAGTATCCGCCGCGAAAATCAGCATGTTTGTGTCGCTGGCCCTGGCCATCCTCGCCGCCGGCCTGTGCGGCCTGCTGCTGATGCGCGCGATCATGGCGCCGATGCAGCGCATCGTCGATATCCTCGAAACCATGCGCGACGGCGACCTGAGCAAACGCTTGAACCTGGAGCGCAAGGACGAGTTCGGCGCGGTCGAAACCGGCTTCAACGACATGATGACCGAGCTCACGGCCCTGGTGTCCCAGGCCCAGCGCTCGTCGGTGCAGGTGACCACCTCGGTGACCGAGATTGCCGCCACCTCCAAGCAGCAACAGGCCACCGCCACCGAAACGGCCGCCACCACCACCGAGATCGGCGCCACCTCCCGCGAGATCGCGGCCACCTCCAAGGACCTGGTGCGCACCATGACCGAAGTGTCCACCGCCGCCGACCAGGCCTCGGTTGCCGCCGGTTCCGGCCAGCAAGGCCTGGCGCGCATGGAAGAAACCATGCACTCGGTGATGGGCGCCGCCGACCTGGTCAACGCCAAGCTGGCGATCCTCAATGAGAAGGCCGGCAACATCAACCAGGTGGTGGTGACCATCGTCAAGGTTGCCGACCAGACCAACCTGCTGTCGCTGAATGCCGCCATCGAAGCCGAGAAGGCCGGTGAATACGGCCGCGGTTTTGCCGTGGTCGCCACCGAAGTGCGCCGCCTCGCCGACCAGACCGCCGTGGCCACCTACGACATCGAACAGATGGTGCGCGAGATTCAGTCGGCAGTGTCGGCGGGTGTGATGGGCATGGACAAGTTCTCCGAAGAAGTGCGCCGTGGCATGTTTGAAGTGCAGCAAGTGGGCGAGCAACTGTCGCAGATCATCCACCAGGTACAGGCGCTGGCGCCGCGGGTGTTGATGGTCAATGAAGGCATGCAGGCCCAGGCCACCGGTGCCGAGCAGATCAACCACGCCCTGGTGCAACTGGGCGATGCCAGCAGCCAGACCGTCGAGTCCCTGCGCCAGGCCAGCTTTGCTATCGATGAGCTGAGCCAGGTGGCGGTCGGTCTGCGCAGCGGCGTGTCGCGTTTCAAAGTCTGATGAGCGACCTCGCGGCTAAACGCGGCGCCGTCCCGGCAGCGAAAAAGGCGTTGTTCCTGGTGTTCCACATCGGCAATGAACGTTATGCCCTCAAGGCCACGGAAGTGGCCGAAGTATTGCCGCGCCTGCCATTGAAACCGATTGCCCATGCACCGCTGTGGGTGGCGGGCATCTTTGCCCATCGCGGCGCGCTGGTGCCGGTGATCGACCTCAGCGCCCTGACCTTCGGCACCGCCGCCCAGGCGCGTACCAGCACACGGCTGGTGCTGGTCAATTACCAGCCCGAGCCCTGGCGCGAGCCGCGTTGGCTGGGGTTGATCCTCGAACAGGCCACCGACACCCTGCGCTGCGACCCGGCGCAGTTCCAGCCCTATGGCCTGGACAACCGCCAGGCGCCGTACCTGGGGCCGGTGCGCGAAGATGCGCTGGGCCTGATGCAATGGATCGGCGTGAATGACCTGCTGACCGACGACGTGCGCGCCGTGCTGTTTTGCCCCGAGTTGAGCCTATGAGCCACGACCCGCGTTTCTTTGCCTTCCTGAAAGAGCGCATCGGCCTGGACGTTGCCTCGGTCGGCGAAGCCATTATCGAGCGGGCGGTGCGCCAACGCACTCAGGCGGCCAACGCGCAGACCCCCGGCGAATATTGGCAGCACCTGCAAAGCTCCGAGGATGAACAGCAAGCGCTGATCGAAGCAGTGATCGTCCCGGAAACCTGGTTTTTCCGTTATCCAGAATCCTTTGTGACCCTGGCCCGCCTGGCCAAGGCGCGCTTGGCCGAGATCAAGCAGATGCGCGCACTGCGCATCCTCAGCCTGCCGTGCTCCACCGGTGAAGAACCTTATTCGATCGCCATGGCCTTGCTGGATGCCGGGTTGGCGCCGCATCAGTTCAAGGTGCAGGGCCTGGATGTCAGCCCGTTGTCGGTGGAGCGCGCGCGGCGTGGGGTGTATGGCAAAAACTCCTTTCGCGGCGGCGATATCGCCTTCCGTGACCGCCATTTCACCGAACACAGCGACGGTTATCACATTGCCGAGCGCGTGCGCGAACAGGTGCGCCTGCAAGTCGGCAACCTGCTCGACCCGACACTGCTGGCCAATGAGGCGAGCTACGATTTCGTGTTCTGCCGCAACTTGCTGATCTATTTCGACCAGCCGACCCAGAAACAAGTGTTCGACGTGCTCAAGGGCCTGACCCATGTGGACGGCGTGCTGTTTATCGGTCCGGCCGAGGGCAGCCTGTTGGGGCGCCATGGCATGCGTTCGATTGGTGTGCCGCAGTCGTTTGCGTTCAGTCGGCATGCCGAGCCGGTCAAGCCCGAACCGGTGTTTGTGCCCGTGCCTGCACCGGTGCCACAGCGCAGTGCCGCACCGATCCCGGTCAAGCCGAGGCCGTTCAGCGGTGGCAGTGCCCAGGTAGTGCCGATCAAGGCACCGCACACCGATGCGGGCGACTTGCTGAGCCGCATCGCCACCCTGGCCAACGAAGGCAAAAGCGCTGACGCCCGTGCTGCATGCGAACAGTATTTGAGTAACCATCCGCCGGCCGCCCAGGTGTTCTACTGGCTGGGGTTGCTCAGCGACGTGGCCGGCAGTGCCCTGGAAGCCCAGGGTTATTATCGAAAAGCCTTGTACCTGGAACCCCAGCACCCGCAGGCTTTGATGCACCTGGCCGCGTTGCTCGAATCCCAGGGCGACAGTGCGGGGGCGCGCCGCTTGCAGGCGCGGGCCGCGCGCAGTGAGCGAGCTGACAGTGAGTCCAAACGATGAGTAACACCGACGCGCTCGATACCGCAGGGCTGGACCTGACCTTGGCCGACACCCAGGCCATCGACGATTGCTGGAACCGCATCGGCATCCACGGCGACAAGTCCTGCCCGCTGCTGGCGGACCATATTCACTGCCGTAACTGCTCGGTGTACTCGGCAGCGGCCACACGTTTGCTGGACCGCTACGCCTTGCAGCAGGACGCGCATCGCCCGCATGCCGTCGTGGAACTGGGCGAAGACGTGGTCACCCGCTCCCTGCTGATGTTCCGCCTCGGTGAGGAATGGCTGGGCATCGCCACCCGCTGCCTGGTGGAAGTCGCGCCGCTGCAACCGATTCACTCGCTGCCGCACCAACGTTCCCGCGCCTTGCTCGGCGTGGCCAATGTCCGTGGTGCGCTGGTGGCGTGCCTGTCGCTGGTGGAACTGCTGGGCCTGGATGCCACCAGTAACGGCGCCAGCGGTGGGCGCATCATGCCGCGCATGTTGATCATCGCCGCGCAGGATGGCCCGGTGGTGGTGCCGGTGGATGAAGTCGATGGCATCCATGCCATCGATGAGCGCACCTTGAAGGCCGCCTCGGTCTCGGGCACCCAGGCCAGTGCGCGCTACACCCAAGGCGTGTTGCAGTGGAAAGGCCGCAGCTTGCGTTGGCTGGACGAGGCGCAATTGTTGTCTGCCGTGACCCGGAGCCTCACATGACCCCCGACCAGATGCGCGATGCCTCGCTGCTGGAACTGTTCAGCCTGGAAGCCGACGCCCAGACCCAGGTATTGAGCGCGGGCCTGCTGGCCCTGGAACGCAACCCGACCCAGGCCGACCAGCTCGAAGCGTGCATGCGCGCGGCGCACTCGCTCAAAGGCGCGGCGCGCATTGTTGGAGTGGACGCCGGGGTCAGTGTGTCCCACGTCATGGAGGATTGCCTGGTCAGTGCCCAGGAAAGCCGCCTGTATTTGCAACCCGAACATATTGATGCGCTGTTGCAAGGCACCGACCTGCTGATGCGCATCGCCACGCCGGGCAATGATGTGGGGCCGGCGGATATCGAAGCCTATGTGGCGTTGATGGAGCGTTTGCTCGACCCGTCCCAGGCGCCTGTCAAAGCGGCGCCTGCGCCAGAACCGGCACCTATCGTCGAAGCGCCGCTGCCGGAGCCCGAACCCGAGCTTGCGCTGCCGATGGTCGCCGAGCCGCCACGCCAGAACAAACGCATGACCGAAGGCGGCGAGCGCGTACTGCGGGTGACCGCCGAGCGCTTGAACAGCCTGCTGGACCTGTCGAGCAAATCCCTGGTGGAAACCCAGCGGCTCAAACCGTATCTGGCCAGCCTGCAACGCCTCAAGCGCATTCAGAGCCAGAGCGTGCGCGCGCTGGATACCCTGGACGGGCAACTCAAGACTCAACATCTGCCCCTCGAAGCCCAGGAAGCCCTGGCCGACACCCGCCGCCTGCTCAGCGAAGCCCAGGCCCTGCTGGCGGAAAAAACCGCCGAGCTGGACGAGTTCGGCTGGCAGGCCGGCCAGCGTGCGCAAGTGCTGTATGACACCGCGCTGGCCTGTCGCATGCGCCCATTTGCCGATGTGCTGGCCGGGCAAGTGCGCATGGTGCGCGACCTCGGTCGCAGCCTCGGTAAGCAAGTGCGCCTGGAGATCGAAGGCGAAAAGACCCAGGTCGACCGCGACGTGCTGGAAAAGCTTGAAGCACCGCTCACTCATTTATTGCGCAACGCTGTCGACCACGGCATCGAAATGCCTGAGCAACGCCTGTTGGCGGGCAAGCCGGCAGAAGGCGTGATCTGCCTGCGTGCCTCCCATCAAGCCGGGTTGCTGGTGCTGGAATTGAGCGATGACGGCAATGGCGTCGACCTGGAGCGCCTGCGCGGTACCATCGTCGACCGGCACCTGTCGCCGCTGGAAACCGCCCTGCGCCTGAGTGAAGAAGAGCTGCTGACATTCCTGTTCCTGCCGGGGTTCAGCCTGCGCGACAAGGTCACCGAAGTGTCCGGGCGCGGCGTCGGCCTGGATGCGGTGCAGCATATGGTTCGCCAACTGCGCGGTGCGGTGGTGCTGGAGCAGACGGCGGGGCAGGGCAGCCGTTTCCACCTGGAAGTGCCGCTGACCCTGTCGGTGGTGCGCAGCCTGGTGGTGGAAGTCGGCGAAGAAGCCTACGCGTTCCCGCTGGCCCATATCGAACGCATGTGCGACCTGGCGCCCGACGACATCGTGCAACTGGAGGGTCGCCAGCATTTCTGGCACGAGGGCCGGCATGTCGGGCTGGTCGCCGCCAGCCAGTTGTTGCAACGCCCGGCGGGACAGAGTCAGTCGGACACCCTGAAAGTGGTGGTGATCCGCGAGCGTGATGCGGTGTACGGGATTGCCGTGGAGCGCTTTATCGGCGAGCGTACGCTGGTGGTGCTGCCGCTGGATGATCGCCTGGGCAAGGTCCAGGATATTTCTGCCGGTGCCTTGCTGGACGACGGCTCGGTGGTGTTGATCGTCGACGTCGAAGATATGCTGCGTTCGGTGGACAAGTTGCTCAACACCGGCCGATTGGAACGCATTGCCCGGCGCAGCCAGCAAACCACCGAGGCACCGCGCAAGCGGGTGCTGGTGGTGGATGACTCGCTGACCGTGCGCGAACTGCAACGCAAATTGCTGCTGAATCGTGGTTATGAAGTGGCCGTGGCGGTCGATGGCATGGACGGCTGGAACGCCTTGCGCTCCGAAGACTTTGACCTGTTGATCACTGATATTGATATGCCTCGTATGGACGGTATTGAATTGGTCACACTCTTGCGCCGTGACAGTCGCCTGCAATCGTTGCCGGTGATGGTGGTGTCGTACAAGGATCGCGAAGAAGACCGACGTCGTGGACTGGACGCCGGCGCCGACTATTATTTAGCCAAAGCCAGTTTCCACGATGACGCCCTGCTGGACGCCGTAGTGGAACTGATCGGAGGCGCGCGGGCATGAGGATTGCGATCGTCAATGACATGCCCCTGGCGGTAGAGGCCTTGCGCCGCGCCTTGAGTTTCGAGCCCGCGCACGAAGTGGTGTGGGTGGCCAGCAATGGTCTTGAAGCGGTGCAACGCTGTGCAGAACTGACCCCGGACCTGATCCTGATGGACCTGATCATGCCGGTGATGGATGGCGTGGAGGCTACCCGCCAGATCATGGCCGAGACCCCGTGCGCCATCGTCATCGTGACCGTCGACCGCCAGGCCAACGTCAGTCGGGTGTTCGAAGCCATGGGTCATGGCGCCCTGGACGTGGTGGACACGCCGACCCTAGGCGTGGGCAACCCCAAGGATGCAGCGGCGCCGCTGCTGCGCAAGATCCTCAATATCGGCTGGCTGATCGGCCAGCGTGGCAGCCGTGTACGCGCCGAAACCGTCGCGCCGCGCATGACCGGCAAGCGCCAGAGCCTGGTGGCCATCGGGTCTTCGGCGGGTGGCCCGGCTGCCCTGGAAATCCTGCTCAAGGGCTTGCCCCGGGACTTTCCCGCCGCCATCGTGCTGGTGCAGCATGTGGACCAGGTGTTCGCCGCTGGCATGGCCGAATGGCTGAGCAGTGCCTCCGGCCTGCCGGTACGCCTGGCCCGTGAAGGCGAGCCGCCGCAAAGCGGCGTGGTCCTGCTGGCCGGCACCAACCACCACATTCGTTTACTGAAGAATGGCACGCTAGCCTATACCGCAGAGCCGGTGAACGAGATTTACCGGCCGTCGATCGACGTGTTTTTCGAAAGCGTGGCCAGCCACTGGAATGGCGATGCCGTTGGCGTACTGCTGACTGGCATGGGGCGCGACGGGGCCCAGGGCCTCAAATTGCTGCGTGAACAAGGTTATTTGACCATCGCCCAGGATCAGCACAGCTCGGCGGTGTACGGCATGCCCAAAGCGGCGGCGGCGATTGATGCTGCTGTTGAAATTCGCCCACTGGACAGGATTGCGCCCCGATTGCTGGAGGTCTTTGCCAGATGAACAAGGCCTCTCGCGGTGCTGGCTTGCAGGTAGTAATTCAGGTGACTGCACATGAATGATTTACAGATCGACGACATCAAGACCGACGAAAATGCCGCCATGGTGTTGCTGGTCGACGACCAGGCCATGATCGGCGAAGCCGTGCGGCGTGGCTTGGCCCATGAAGAAAACATCGACTTCCACTTCTGCGCCGATCCGCACCAGGCGATTGCCCAGGCGATCCGCATCAAGCCGACCGTTATCCTGCAAGACCTGGTTATGCCCGGCCTCGACGGCCTGACCCTGGTGCGCGAATACCGCAACCACCCGGCCACGCAGAACATCCCGATCATCGTGCTTTCGACCAAGGAAGACCCGCTGATCAAGAGTGCGGCGTTTTCGGCGGGGGCCAATGATTACCTGGTCAAGCTGCCGGATAACATCGAGCTGGTGGCGCGCATTCGCTATCACTCGCGCTCGTACATGACCTTGTTGCAACGGGATGCCGCCTATCGTGCGTTGCGGGTCAGCCAACAACAACTGTTGGACACCAACCTGGTGCTGCAACGGCTGATGAACTCCGATGGCCTGACCGGGTTGTCCAACCGTCGTCACTTTGATGAATACCTGGAGCTGGAATGGCGGCGTGCCATGCGTGACCAGACTCAGTTGTCGTTGTTGATGATTGATGTGGATTTCTTCAAGACCTACAACGATAGTTTTGGGCATGTTGAAGGTGACGAGGCGTTGCGCAAGGTTGCGGCGACCATCCGTGAGGCCAGCAGTCGGCCATCGGATTTGCCGGCGCGCTATGGCGGTGAGGAGTTTGCCCTGGTGCTGCCTAATACCTCGCCGGGTGGGGCGCGGTTGGTGGCTGAGAAGCTGCGCATGGCGGTTGCTGCGTTGAAGATTCCGCACATTGCGCCGACCGAAGGGGCCAGCCTTACGATTAGCATTGGTCTGTCCACGATGACGCCGCAGCAGGGGACGGATTGTCGGCAGGTGATTGTGGCGGCGGACAAGGGGTTGTATACGGCCAAGCATAATGGGCGCAATCAGGTCGGTATCGAGTGACCTGAAGTCTTACCCCATTCAATGTGGGAGGGGGGCTTGCCCCCGATAGCTGTGGGTCAGTCACAACATCATTGACTGACAGGCTGCCATCGGGGGCAAGCCCCCTCCCACATTGGGATCTTGATGGGTCTTGGGTTGTGTACAAATCCTGCCTTTTCGCCCAGCGGACTGCCGCTCCCCCCCATTTGCCGTTATACTCGCCGGCTTTCAAAAGTTCGCCAACGAGTGCTGCCCGCCATGGAAATCAACCCGATCCTTAACACCATCAAGGACCTGTCCGAGCGCTCCGAAACTATTCGGGGGTATCTTTGACTACGATCAAAAGCATGAGCGTCTGACCGAAGTCAATCGCGAGCTTGAAGATCCTGCTGTCTGGAACAAACCTGAATACGCCCAGGAACTGGGCCGCGAGCGCGCTGCGCTGGCGCAGATCGTCGATACCTTAGACGAGCTGAACACCGGTCTGGCCGATTGCCGTGACCTGCTGGACATGGCCGTCGAAGAAAACGACGAAGGCGCAGTGGGCGATGTCGTCGCCGAGCTGGCCCGTCTCGAGGAAAACCTCGCCAAGCTCGAATTCCGCCGCATGTTCAGCCATGAAATGGACCCGAACAACGCCTACCTGGACATCCAGGCCGGTTCCGGTGGCACCGAGGCACAGGACTGGGCCAACATCCTGCTGCGCATGTACCTGCGTTGGGCGGACAAGCGCGGTTTCGAAGCGACGATCATGGAACTGTCCGCCGGTGAAGTCGCCGGGATCAAGGGCGCGACCGTGCACATCAAGGGTGAGTACGCCTTTGGCTGGCTGCGTACCGAAATCGGCGTGCACCGCCTGGTGCGCAAGAGCCCGTTCGACTCCGGCAACCGTCGCCACACCTCGTTCTCCGCTGTTTTCGTCTCGCCAGAGATCGACGACAAGGTGGAAATCGAGATCAACCCGGCCGACCTGCGCATCGACACCTACCGCTCCTCCGGTGCCGGTGGCCAGCACGTAAACACCACCGACTCGGCCGTACGTATTACCCACGTACCGACCAACACCGTGGTCAGCTGCCAGAACGAACGTTCCCAGCACGCCAACAAGGACACCGCCATGAAAATGCTGCGGGCCAAGTTGTATGAGCAGGAAATGCAGAAGCGCAACGCCGCTTCCCAGGCGCTGGAAGACACCAAGTCGGATATCGGCTGGGGTCACCAGATCCGCTCTTATGTGCTCGATGCGTCGCGGATCAAGGATCTGCGCACTAACATCGAACGCAGCGACTGTGACAAGGTGCTCGACGGCGATATCGACGAATACCTGGAAGCCAGCCTGAAATCGGGCCTCTAAAGAACCTTGTAGGAGCGGGCTTGCCCGCGATCCCCAGCCGAAGGCTGGGGAAAACGTATCTGTGATGGAATTTCAAAAGACATGAGCGACCAACAACTCGACCCGCAAGCCCTGCAACAGGAAGAAAACTCCCTGATCGCCCTGCGCAAGGAAAAGCTTGCTGCCGAGCGCGCCAAGGGCAATGCCTTCCCCAACGACTTCCGCCGCGAAAACTACTGCGATGCCTTGCAGAAGCAGTACGCGGACAAGACCAAGGAAGAGCTGGCAGAGGCTGCGATCCCGGTCAAGGTGGCAGGTCGCATCATGCTCAACCGTGGCTCGTTCATGGTGATCCAGGACATGACCGGGCGTATCCAGGTCTACGTCAACCGCAAGACCTTGTCGGAAGAAACCCTGGCCTCGGTGAAAACCTGGGACATGGGCGACATCATCGCCGCCGAAGGCACCCTGGCCCGTTCAGGCAAGGGCGACCTGTACGTGGAAATGACCAGCGTACGCCTGCTGACCAAGTCGCTGCGCCCACTGCCGGACAAGCACCACGGCCTGACCGACACCGAACAGCGCTACCGCCAGCGCTACGTTGACCTGATCGTCAACGAAGAGGTGCGCCAGACCTTCCGCGTGCGTTCGCAAGTGATCGCACACATCCGCAGCTTCCTGATGAAGCGCGACTTCCTCGAAGTCGAAACGCCGATGCTGCAGACCATTCCTGGCGGTGCCGCTGCCAAGCCGTTCGAAACCCACCACAACGCCCTGGACATGGAAATGTTCCTGCGTATCGCGCCCGAGCTGTACCTCAAGCGCCTGGTGGTTGGCGGCTTCGAAAAAGTCTTCGAGATCAACCGCAACTTCCGTAACGAAGGCGTTTCGACCCGTCACAACCCTGAATTCACCATGTTGGAGTTCTACCAGGCCTACGCCGACTACGAAGACAACATGGACCTGACCGAAGAACTGTTCCGCGAACTGGCGCAGCTGGTCCTGGGCAGCACCGACGTGCCGTACGGCGACAAGGTGTTCCACTTCGGCGAGCCGTTCGTGCGCCTGTCGGTGTTCGATTCGATCCTCAAGTACAACCCTGAGCTGACTGCCGACGACCTGAACGACATCGACAAGGCCCGTGCCATCGCCAAGAAAGCCGGCGCCAAGGTGCTGGGCTTCGAAGGCCTGGGCAAATTGCAGGTGATGATTTTCGAAGAGTTGGTGGAGCACAAGCTGGAACAGCCGCACTTCATTACCCAGTACCCGTTCGAAGTGTCGCCGCTGGCCCGTCGCAACGACGACAACCCGAACGTCACTGACCGTTTCGAGCTGTTCATCGGCGGCCGTGAAATCGCCAACGCCTACTCCGAGTTGAACGACGCGGAAGACCAGGCCGAGCGCTTCATGGCCCAGGTGGCCGACAAGGACGCTGGCGACGACGAGGCCATGCACTACGACGCCGACTTCGTCCGCGCCCTGGAGTACGGCATGCCGCCGACCGCCGGTGAAGGGATCGGCATCGACCGCTTGGTGATGCTGTTGACCAACTCGCCATCGATCCGCGACGTGATCTTGTTCCCGCACATGCGGCCACAAGCGTAACCGTAGCGAAATCCGAAGCCGCCTTTTATAAGGCGGCTTTTTTATGTGGCGTTAATAAGCGTCAAGCAAACAGCGCCAGGAGATCGTTCCCACGCTCGGCGTGGTAACGCATACCGTGACGCTCTGCGTCACCTAATAAGGAAATCTGTCGTGAACCGCGTAACCGCTCAAGAAGGCGCCGCCGGCATTGCCGCTGCCGTGGCTGAAAGCGTCCAGTACCAGGGCCGCAAGGCCAGTCGTCGGGGCAGCGAGCAACGCAGGCAGGACATTCTCGATGCGGCCATGCGCATCGTCGTGCGTGACGGCGTGCGCGCCGTGCGCCATCGAGCGGTGGCAGCGGAGGCGGGCGTGCCCCTGTCGGCTACCACCTATTACTTCAAGGACATCGATGATCTGCTCACCGATACCTTCGCCCAATACGTCGAACGCAGCGCCGCGTTCATGGGCAAGCTGTGGGTGCGTAACGAAGGCTTGCTGCGCGAAATGGTCGCCTATGGGGATGGCAGCCCCGAATCACGCTCACAGTTGGCCGATGATATTGCACGGCTGACCGCTGATTACGTCTTGCGCCAATTGACCAACCGCCGTGAACACTTGATGGCTGAGCAGGCATTTCGTCAGGAAGCCTTGCTCAACCCGCGCCTGGCGGAGTTGGTGCGTTCCCATCAACAGATTCTGTTGCAGGGCACCGGGCAGTTTTTCCAGGTATTGGGCTCCCGCGAGCCGCAACAGGATGCCAAAGTGTTGACGGCGATAATCAGTCGGATGGAATATCAGGGCCTGCTGGGCAGTGCAGAGCCTCTGACCGGTGAAGAGATGCTTGAGATCCTCAAGCGCTATATGCATTTGGTGTTGGCCTCGGTCTGACACCGGGGGATGTCCAATGAAAGCCTGGCGTGTGGTTGCAATCGCCTTGTCGTTCCTGCTGCTCAGCGGTTGCCTGGTGACCTTCAAGGACCCGCTGCCGGCCCATGACGCCGCGCCGCCAGCCCTGCTGGGCCAGTGGGCGAGCAAAAACGCCTGGGGCGAGCCGCTCAACCTGCATATCAGCGCCGTCGGTGAACACCGCTATAAAGCCGTGAGCTACCCTACAGCCAAGCCCGGCCAGCGTGACGAATACCGGTTTACCGTTTCGCGCCATGGCAGCCGCTGGTATTTGTCGGCGCCGCTGCCGGCCAAGCTCGGTGGGCATTTCATCCTGGCGGGGTTTGAGATCAACGAAAAGCACGAATTGGTGGTCTACACCCTCGACCTTGAGCAGATCCACCAAGCGATAGACCAACAGGCGTTGCACGGCAGCACCGTGGACACGGTCGAGGGCGCCGGGGTGCTGGTCGACAGCCCCTTGGACCAAGTGTTTGCGTACCTGGATGACCCGGCCAATGCCGATGTATTCGTGGAAGCCGTGCGCTACCAGCGCGCGGGCCAATAACGTTTAAAGAGGAAGCACCGGGTGGACGATTACCAGCAGACGATACGCACCTTGTCTGATCGCATTGTGCTGGCGCAAACACCGATTCGCGTCCTCGACGCCGTGAAGTGGGACGAGAATATTCGCCAGGGATTCCTCAAGGCCAAGGGCAAGGAAATGCCGGCGGTGAGCCGTGACTATTACCTCAATCGACCGCTGTCGTTCGACTCCAGCGCGGTGAAGCTGGAGTTCCAGAACATCGAGCGCGACATCACCCGTCGCCTCGGCCAGTTCAGCCCGGTGGGGCAGATCATGCGCCGCATGTGCAAGGAGTACCGCATGGTGGTGCGCATGCTCGAAGCGCGTGGTACCGAGGATTTCGGCCTGATCTCCCAAGAATTGTACGGCGCTGCCTCCGATGCGTTTCACGCCGGCGATCCGACCCTGGCTGACCTGGGGCTGATGCTGTCCGATTATCTGAACAATATAGACGGCCGAGGCGACTTGAAGGACGAGGCCAAGACCCTCACCGCCAAGGATGCCGTCGCCCTGCTGCAAACCCGCCTGAACAAGGTATTTGGCGAGGCCGAAGAGACCATCCGCGTGTTCGAGTCCGACGGTATTGTCGCTGACGCCGCAGCGGGCGCCGACTACATCAAGATCCGCGCCGACGCGATGTTCAACGACCGCGACGTGCGCGCCCTGGAAGTGCATGAAGGCCTGGTGCATGTGGGCACTACCCTCAATGGCCAGAACCAGCCGATCTGCACCTTCCTGTCCAAGGGGCCGCCCTCGTCCACCGTGACCCAGGAAGGCCTGGCGATTTTGATGGAGATCATCACCTTCGCCTCCTACCCGAGTCGCCTGCGCAAGCTGACCAACCGCACCCGTGCCATTCATATGGTGGAAGAGGGCGCCGACTTCCTGCAGGTGTTCGAGTTCTTTCGCGAGCAAGGCTTCGAGATGGCTGAAAGCTACGGCAACGCCAGTCGTGTTTTCCGTGGTTCGGTGCCGACCGGTCTGCCGTTCACCAAGGACCTGTCCTACCTCAAAGGCTTTATCATGGTCTACAACTACATCCAGCTGGCCGTGCGCAAAGGCAAGCTGGAACAAGTGCCGCTGCTGTTCTGCGGCAAGACCACCCTAGAAGACATGCGCACCCTGCGCCAACTGGTCGATGAAGGCCTGGTGGTGCCGCCCAAGTACCTGCCAGAGCAATTCCGCGACATGAACGCGCTGGCGGCCTGGATGTGCTTCTCCAACTTCCTCAACCACCTGAGCCTGGATCGGATCGAGGCGGATTACTCCAATATCCTTTAAACCGTGCTATTCGCGAGGCTTCAACGGATGAGAATCCTCGGCATTCTGTGCCTGCTACTCACATTGAACGGCTGCAGTTCCCTGCTGTTCTACCCCGAGCCCGGCCTGCCGTTCACGCCGGAAAAAGCTCATCTTCAATACCGTGACGTCACCCTCACCACTGCCGACGGTGTAAAGCTCAACGCCTGGTGGCTACCGGCCAAACCCGGCGTGCCACTCAAGGGGACGGTGCTGCACCTGCATGGCAACGGCGGCAACCTGGCCTGGCATCTGGGCGGCAGCTGGTGGTTGCCCGAGCAGGGCTACCAAGTGCTGTTGGTGGACTATCGCGGTTATGGCTTGTCGGAGGGGAAGCCGTCATTACCGGCGATCTATCAGGATGTGGACGCGGCGTTCCAATGGATCGACAAGGCGCCCGAAACCCAGGGCCAGCCGTTGATAGTGCTGGGTCAGAGCCTGGGCGGCGCATTGGCGGTGCACTACCTGGCCGCCCACCCGGAGCGCCAATCGCGGCTCAAGGCGCTGGTGCTGGACGGCGTGCCCGCCAGTTATCGTGACGTAGGACAATTCGCCCTGAGCACCTCCTGGTTAACATGGCCGTTTCAGGTGCCGTTGTCCTGGCTGGTCCCGGACGCCGACAGTGCCATCCATGCCATGCCCCAGCTGACAGGTGTACCCAAGCTGCTGTTCCACAGCCTGGATGACCCGATCGTGCCGGTGACCAACGGGATCCGCCTGTACCAGGCCGCACCGCCACCCAGGGTGTTACAGCTGACCCGAGGCGGCCATGTGCAGACCTTTGCCGACAAGACCTGGCAAACCGTGATGCTGCGTTACCTGGATGACCCTCAGCACTTCAATGGACTGCGCCGCCTGGGCGAAATCCCGAATTACCCGATTCCTAACGTTGACTCATCAGAGAGCCCGCAATGAGCGAAGAACGCAACATGATCCCGCTGATCCTCACCGGTATCGGCACCATCATCGGTACTGTCGGTTGCCTGTGGTACTACGGCTACCTGCACTTCGCCAAGCCGGAAGATGCGTTGTTGCTCAGCGACTTCACCATGCTCAAGACCGTGCCCGGCGAGGACTACAAGATCTCCCTGACGCCAGCCGCCCAAGTGGCGCAATGCGTGGATGGTGTACTGGTGATGTTCGACACTGAGCAGAAAGGCCTGAGCGGTGTGCTGGTGAATAACAAGAAGCAGGCCGTGCGATGCATGGGGCAGGAAACACCACAACTCCAGCAGTAAGCCGGATGTACCGCGCCTGAAATATCTGGAACCGTTTTGCGTAACAGACCACTCATTGGCGTGTCAGCGTTCATGGTGAGATTTGCGAACCGCCAGCCAGGGGAGTGTCATGGTCAAGTTGGGTGAGATAAGTGCGATAGACAGGTGGTTGGAGATGTCCAGGATGCAGGAGCTCGTTGAAGCGCTCCGTGGAGGCGTCGACGATACCGCGCAAAAGGAGCAGGGGGAGCAGTGCCAAGAGAAACCAGGCTATGCAGGTTTCGAGAGCGACAAGTGTCCAATCAAATTCTAAGTGTAAAAAAACCCACCGTTTCTGGTGGGTTTTTTCTATCCAAACAATCAGTTAGCGACGGACGACCGTGGCTTGACCGGCTGGTTGTCATTGGAGATGGTTACTTCGACGCGACGGTTCATGGCACGACCAGATACGCTACCGTTATCGGCAACCGGGTATTCCTTGCCATAGCCCTGGGTCACGATGCGCGAGATATCCACGCCCTGTTGTGCCAGTGCACGTTGTACGGAGGCTGCACGACGCTCGGACAGGCTCTGGTTGTACGAATCGGAACCGGTGCTGTCGGTGTAGCCTTCGACGATCACCTTACGGTCCGGGTTATCGCGCAGGAACTGCGCCAGCTTGGTGATGTTCACCAGGCCGCTGGATTTCAGGTCGGACTTGTTGGTGGCAAACAGCACGTCACCGAAGGTCACCAGGGTGCCGCGATCAGTCTGCTTGGCGTTCAAGCTGTCCTGCAGTTGCTTGATCTGCGCATCACGGGCGTCGAGCAGGGCGCGGGCGCGTTCGTCACCGGCGTTTTTCAGCTTGGCTTCGGATTCGCGCAGCACGATGGTGTCTTTGGCTACTTCAACGCGCTGGTTGGTCAGGTAGGCCAGTTGGTCGACCTTCTTCTGATCTTCCTTGTCGCGGTATGCCTTGTCAGCCTTGTCCAGCCAATCGCTGGCGTCTTTGGTTTCCAGCGCCGCGAGCTTGGTGGCCTGCGGGTTGGTCTGCAGGGACGAGAAGTTGGTCCGTGCGTTTTCCAGGTTCGCGTTAGGCGGGGTGGAGCAGGCCGCCAGGGCAACGCTCATCGCCAGCAGGGCAGGGATCATCAATTGTTTACGCATAGTCGTGTCGTCCTTTCAATTCGATATCGGGTGCAATGCAATCAGGGGCGGCTTATTTCTGCTGGATAGCAGCCGGGCGCATGCCTTCCTGACGCAGCTCCTGAACAGCTTTCTGGGAGTCCTTCACAGCCTGTTCGGCCTTAGCGGCCTGGGATTTACGCTCAGCGACACGAGCGTCCCACTCGGCTTGTTCGGCCAGGCGACGGGCTTCGTCGTAGTTCTTGTCGTGCATGGCAATCTCGGCTTGCTTGAGCTTGTCCTGAGCCGACTTCATTTCTACCGCTGCGTACTCGGTGCCGCCGGCGCTGACAGCGCTGTTCACCGCAGATTGGGTCACGGCGTACTGCTCGGTCGGAGGGTTGCCGGCGCAGCCCGCCAGAACGAAGCTGGTGCCGATTGCCAGCGCGGCCAATTTGAGCCCGCGCAGGTGGTTAAACGAGGATTTGGCAGTGCTGGTCTTCATCGTCTTCAACTCCATTGGATAACTCCTGAAAAACATCAAAATCCATGTCACTGGTCTGCGGCTGGGGGCTTGGTACTCACGCACAAATTGCCCTTTAAAACGGCCGTTCCAAGTGATGGCTTACTGGCTGTGACCGGAGGCTTTTTTCAAAAGTTCAGAGAAGATGGCGATTTGCCTAAAAAAATATCTGACTGTTTGGTCAGCGAAAAAACTTGGAACTTCTGCGTTGCGCAGCGGTACGCCGGGCTCCTAAAGAGCCCGGAATACAGGGGGTTTGCGCTAGGGTTTCAGTGTTTCGGTTTGTCGCCACTCGCTGATAAGTCATGCAGATAGCGACGCGACAGCGTCAGAAAGCGCGGAGTAGGGCCGACATCTTCATAGAGCGGGTCGCCCTCTTCATCGGTGGCGATCACCTGCTGCCCCTTGATGTATGGAAAGCTGGCTTCCAGCTCTTCCAGTGCGGCGCCGATCAGTTCGCCGAGCAGTTCTTCGGTGCTGCGCTTGGGGTACATCTCGGCGATCGCTGCCAGGCGTGCCGCAGCTTCCACATCCAGATGGATGGCGTACTCGGTCTTGGTCAGGCGACCCTTGGCATTCTCTTCCCAGTGCTGGGCCAGTTCTCGGATTTTCATGGCAACCTCAATAAAGCTCGCGATAGCAGGCGGTGATGAGTGACCCGCCGTCCGCGTGGATAAACGCGGCGACTTAGTGTTGAGACTAGCTGCAACTCACAAGGTTTAAAGTCTTGTCATAAATGAGCGCTGGCGGCACTCTGGCAAACCTGCGCGTCCCGGATTTCTGGCTGGAGATTGGCTGATGAGTGATATCGATGCACGCTTGCGTGAGGATGTTCACCTGCTGGGTGAACTGTTGGGCAACACCATTCGAGAGCAGTATGGCGACGATTTCCTCGACAAGATCGAGCAGATCCGCAAGGGCGCCAAGGCCGACCGCCGTGGCGCAGGCGATGAACTGAGCACCAGCCTCAACCAGTTGCAGGAAGATGAACTGCTGCCGGTGGCCCGTGCTTTCAACCAGTTCCTTAACCTGGCCAACATTGCCGAACAGTATCAGCTGATTCATCGACGCGATGAGTCGCAACCGGCACCCTTCGAGTCCCGTGTTTTGCCTGAGTTGCTGGCGCGGCTGCAAGCCGAAGGCCACAGCAACGAATCCCTGGCCCGGCAATTGGGGCGCCTGGAGATTGAGCTGGTCCTCACCGCCCACCCCACCGAAGTGGCGCGCCGCACCCTGATCCAGAAGTACGACGCCATCGCCGCCCAACTGGCGCTGCAGGATCATCGCGACCTCACCACGGCCGAGCGCGAGCAGATCCGCCAACGCCTGCAACGCTTGATCGCCGAGGCCTGGCACACCGAAGAAATCCGCCGCACCCGGCCCACGCCGGTAGACGAAGCCAAGTGGGGCTTTGCGGTCATCGAGCATTCGCTGTGGCACGCGATTCCCAATTACCTGCGCAAGGCCGACCAGGCCCTGCACGCTGCCACCGGCCTGCGCTTGCCGCTGGAGGCGGCGCCGATCCGCTTTGCGTCGTGGATGGGCGGCGACCGTGACGGCAACCCGAATGTCACTGCACCGGTCACCCGCGAAGTCTTGCTGCTGGCGCGCTGGATGGCTGCCGATCTGTACCTGCGCGATATCGATCACCTGGCCTCCGAGCTGTCGATGCAGCGCGCCAGCCCGGCGTTGCAGGCCAAGGTCGGCGATAGCGTCGAACCCTATCGCGCCTTGCTCAAGCAATTGCGTGAACGCCTGCGTGCCACGCGCCAATGGGCGCATACGGCGTTGAGCAGTAGCACGCCGGCACCTGCCGAGGTGTTGCAGAACAACCGCGATCTGCTCGAACCGCTGGAGTTGTGCTACCAGTCGCTGCACGAATGCGGCATGGGCGTGATCGCTGATGGGCCGTTGCTCGACTGCCTGCGGCGGGCGGTGACTTTCGGCCTGTTCCTGGTGCGGTTGGATGTGCGCCAGGATTCCAGCCGCCATTGCGCGGCCATGACCGAAATCACCGATTATCTCGGTCTGGGTCGTTACGAAGACTGGAACGAAGAGATGCGCATCAGCTTCCTGATGAAGGAGCTGGCCAACCGTCGACCGTTACTGCCGGGTTATTTCAAACCGTCGGCGGATACCGCCGAAGTGCTTAACACCTGCAAGGAAGTCGCCGCCGCCCCCGCTGCGTCGTTGGGCTCGTATGTCATCTCCATGGCCGGCGCTGCGTCGGATGTGCTGGCAGTGCAACTGCTGCTTAAAGAGTCGGGCGTGCAACGGCCGATGCGTGTGGTGCCGCTGTTTGAAACCCTGGCCGACCTGGATAACGCAGGCCCGGTGATCGAGCAACTGTTGCTGCTGCCGGGTTACCGCGCGCGGCTGCAAGGCCCGCAGGAAGTGATGATCGGCTACTCGGACTCGGCCAAGGACGCCGGCACCACCGCCGCTGCCTGGGCGCAGTACCGGGCGCAGGAACGCCTGGTGGATATCTGCCGTGAACAGCAAGTGGAACTGCTGTTGTTCCACGGCCGTGGTGGCACCGTTGGCCGTGGCGGCGGCCCGGCCCACGCGGCGATCCTGTCGCAGCCACCGGGGTCGGTGGCGGGACGCTTCCGTACCACCGAACAGGGCGAGATGATCCGCTTCAAGTTCGGCCTGCCGGATATTGCCGAGCAGAACCTCAACCTTTACCTGGCCGCTGTGTTGGAGGCGACCCTGTTGCCACCGCCGCCGCCTGAACCGGCCTGGCGCCATTTGATGGACGAATTGGCGGCAGACGGGGTCAGCGCTTATCGCGCCGTGGTGCGCGAGAATCCGCAGTTCGTTGAGTATTTCCGCCAATCCACGCCGGAGCAGGAATTGGGCCGCTTGCCGTTGGGCAGCCGCCCGGCCAAGCGCCGAGCGGGCGGGATTGAAAGCCTGCGTGCGATTCCGTGGATCTTCGGCTGGACCCAGACCCGCCTCATGCTGCCCGCCTGGCTGGGTTGGGAAGCGGCGCTGAGCAAGGCCCTGGAACGTGGCGAAGGCGACTTGCTGGGGCAGATGCGTGAGCAGTGGCCGTTCTTCCGCACCCGCATCGACATGCTGGAAATGGTGCTGGCCAAGGCCGATGCCGATATCGCCCGCCTGTATGACGAGCGTCTGGTGCAGCCGGACCTGTTGCCACTGGGTGCGCATTTGCGCGACCTATTGTCGCAGGCCTGCAAGGTGGTGCTTGGCCTGACTGGCCAGTCGCAGCTGCTGGCCCATAGCCCGGACACCCTGGAGTTCATCCGCCTGCGCAATACCTACCTCGACCCGCTGCACCTGTTGCAGGCCGAGTTGCTGGCGCGCTCGCGCCAGCAGGAAGCGGCACAGGACAGCCCTCTGGAACAGGCGCTGCTGGTCTCCGTGGCCGGTATTGCCGCCGGTTTGCGTAACACCGGCTAAGGTTTTTTGCGTGTTCTCAACGGCTTGCAGATAAACCACGGCGGCCGCCCTGAAACGGGCGGCCGCCGATTGTGCGGCCAGGTTGCACCCAGGCGCACCCTACCTATGACGTATAGGCAGCACGGGTTCCTGCGACTTTTGGCGGCTTGTGTGCTTAAGGCCTGCTGTGTATCTTGATCAGCCTTTGGCCGTTTGGGCGGCCCGAATTCTATTTTTACGCGATTGGCCCGCCGCGGCGAATCCGAGCGTCATCTCTATAAAAAATTGAGGAGCACATCAATGCGCGTCATTCTGCTGGGAGCTCCCGGGGCCGGTAAAGGTACTCAGGCAAAGTTCATCACTGAAAAATTCGGCATTCCACAAATCTCCACCGGCGACATGCTGCGTGCGGCCGTCAAGGCCGGCACCGAGCTGGGCCTGATCGCCAAGAGCGTGATGGACAGCGGTGGCCTGGTTTCCGATGACTTGATCATCAACCTGGTCAAGGAACGCATCAGCCAGGAAGACTGCAAGAACGGTTTCCTGTTCGACGGCTTCCCGCGCACCATTCCCCAGGCTGAAGCCCTGGTGAAGGCGGGCGTCGAGCTGGATGCCGTGGTCGAAATCGCGGTTGAAGACGAAGAAATCGTCCAGCGTATTGCCGGTCGTCGCGTCCACGAAGCCTCGGGCCGCGTGTACCACACCGTCTACAACCCGCCGAAGGTTGAAGGCAAGGACGACGTCACCGGTGAAGACCTGGTGCAGCGCAAGGACGACACCGAAGAAACCGTGCGTCATCGCCTGTCGGTCTACCACTCCCAGACCAAGCCGCTGGTGGACTTCTATCAGAAGCTGTCCGCCGCCCAGGGCAAGCCGAAGTACAGCCACATTCCTGGCGTCGGCTCGGTTGAAGCGATCACCGCCAAAGTGCTGCAAGCACTGAGCTGATCCCGCGACCGGCTTCACGGATAACGGCCCGCTTGCGGGCCGTTGTTGTTTATACTGGCGCACTTTTTTTCGACTTGGACACCTACACCGATGAGCACCCTGCTGGCCCTGGACACCGCGACTGAAGCTTGCTCCGTTGCCTTGCTGCACGATGGCAAGGTAACGAGCCACTACGAGGTGATCCCGCGCCTGCATGCGCAGAAGCTGTTGCCGATGATCAAGCAACTGTTGGAAGACGCCGGCACCACGCTGGCTGCGGTCGATGCCATCGCCTTCGGCCGCGGCCCGGGTGCATTCACGGGGGTACGTATCGCCATCGGCGTGGTGCAGGGCCTGGCGTTTGCGCTGGAGCGTCCGGTGTTGCCGGTGTCCAACCTGGCCGTGCTGGCCCAGCGCGCCTTGCGTGAACATGGCGTCCGGCAGGTGGCGGCCGCTATCGATGCGCGCATGGATGAAGTGTATTGGGGTTGCTACCGCGAAACGGCGGGCGAGATGCGTCTGGTCGGTGTGGAAGCCGTGCAGCCGCCGGAGTCATCGCAATTGCCTGCCGACGCCAGCGGCGATTGGTTTGGTGCTGGCACCGGCTGGGGGTATGGCGAGCGCATCGCTGTGCCGCTGGTGGGCCAGGACGCGACGATGTTGCCTCACGCCGAGGACTTGCTGACATTGGCACGTTTTGCGTTCGAGCGTGGCGAGGCCATCCCGGCGGACCAGGCGGCGCCAGTCTATCTGCGCGATAAAGTGGCGCAGACCAAGGCAGAGCGCGGGATTATTTGACGCCAAAAATGATGGCAATTTGGGGCTAAATTCACCAATCGTCAGAATTTGCCCCTGGTTTTAAACCTTTTTCAAATTATGTGTTCTAGTTATCACCAGAGCATTTGCGCGCTACGGATTGCGCCACTAAAATGCCATTACTGATAGCGAGTTCGCGCCCATGCGTATTGATGGCTTTTCCTCACAGTCTTACCCAATCAAGCGCAAGCCGCGTAAGGCGAACGTCACGGTGGACGACTCCGTCGAGGACTCGCCGGACTTCATCGAAGTCCAAGCCGATGCACAGGCCAGCGCCCAAGCGCGTATCAGCGGTCTTCCCGCTCGTCAGCAAGACATGGTCTTCCCGCGCTCCATGAGCAAAAGCGTCGCTACCGCCCTGGCCAGCTACCTGACCACCGCCGGCTTTGTCGAATGGGATATGGAAGTGCTGGGCCTCGACATCCACATCTGATGCGTCTGCCTTACTACCTCGGTTGCCCGTCCTGGAGTGAAAACGCCTGGCGTGAATACCTGTATCCCGCCGATGCCCGTTCCAGCGACTACCTCGCGCTCTATTCCCAGGTCTTCAACGCCGTCGAAGGCAACACCACGTTTTATGCCCGCCCCTCAGCCGCCACCGTGCAGCGCTGGGCCGAAATCATGCCCGACGACTTCCGCTTCACGGCCAAATTTCCCGGTGACATCAGCCACAGCGGTAACCTGACCGAGCAGCTACCGGCAGCGGAAAGCTTCGTGGGCCTGATGAGTCCGTTGGGTGAGCGGGTATCGCCACTGTGGTTGCAACTGCCCGCGTCGTTCACCCCGCAGCGCCTGGGGGAGTTGGCGGGTTTCATCGATGGCCTGGAGCGGCCGATGGCGGTGGAAGTGCGCCACCTGGAATTTTTCGCCAAGGGGGACGCCGAGCGCATGCTTAACCGTTTGTTGCGTGACCGCGGCGTGGAGCGCATCTGCCTGGATCCGCGCGCGCTGTTCAGTTGCACGTCCACCTCGGCCGCCGTGCTGCACGCCCAATCTAAAAAGCCCAAGGTGCCACCCCGTCCGGCGGCGCTGACGCAGTTTCCCCAGGTGCGCTTTATCGGCCATCCCGAACTGGAGGCCAACGATCCGTTCCTGAAGCCATGGGTGGAAAAAGTCGCTGGCTGGGTCGAAGAAGGGCGCACCCCCTACGTGTTCCTGCACACCTCGGATAACCGCCTCGCCGCGCAACTGGCCCTGCGTTTCCACGATCAACTGATGGCACGCCTGCCAGGCCTGCCGCCCTTGCAGGTGTTGGATCGCGCTCCCGCCGTGGAGCAACTGGGGTTACTCTAGGGTTCCTTTTTCCGCCAGGAGCCCGACATGGATGCCCAAACCCTTCGCGCCGAAACCTTCAAGGCCTTGCATGAGCGCGACCGTGCGTTCGTGATGCCTAACCCGTGGGACGTAGGCTCCGCGGTGATGCTGGCCAGCCTGGGTTTCGAAGCACTGGCCACCACCAGTGCGGGTTACGCGTTCAGCCTTGGGCGCCCGGATGCGGAAGGCGCGTTGTCCCTGGACGACACGTTGGTCAATGCCGGCATGATCGCCAAGGCTACCGCGTTGCCGGTGGCTGCCGACCTGGAAAACGGCTTCAGCGACACACCTGAAGGCTGTGCCCAGACCATCCTGCGTGCTGCGCAAGTCGGCATTGTCGGCGGCTCCATCGAGGACGCCACGGGCATTGCCGCCGACCCGATCTATCCCTTTGACCTGTCCGTCGAGCGCGTGGAAGCCGCCGTCGCCGCCGCCCGCAGTCTGCCATTTCCCTTCACCCTGACGGCCCGTGCGGAAAACCTCCTGCATGGCCGCCTGGATTTGCCCGACACCATCCGCCGCCTGCAAGCCTACGCCGAAGCCGGGGCCGACGTACTGTATGCCCCGGCCCTGCGCAGTGCCGAGGAAGTGCTGGCGGTGGTCAAGGCGGTGGCGCCCAAACCGGTGAATGTGTTGATGTCCGGTGGCTTGAACCTGAGTGTCGCGCAGTTGAGCGAGATGGGCGTGCGGCGGATCAGCGTCGGCTCGGCGCTGGCGTTGGCGGCCTACGGCGAGTTCTACCGCGCCGCGCAGGAGGTGTATGAGTTGGGCACGTTTACCTTCACCGAGCGCAAGATGCCGTTCAGCCAGGCCAACCAATTCTTCAAGGGCTAAGCGGTGCGTTTTTTCAAAGTGCTGGGCCTGCTGCTGATCCTGGCGGGTGCCGTTGCCGTGGGTGTCTGGCGTGGATGGGTGCCACTACCGGCCGATTGGAACCCGTGGGCACCGCTGGACGTACGCGCCAACCCCAACTTCTTGACTCGCTACAAGCTGGGCCGTCTACAGGGTGACCCGGCACTGTGCGACCGGGTGCTGCAAACCTCGGGCCTGCGCGTCAGTCATCAGGCGGACTCGCCGGCAGATGGCGCTTGCCCCTTGCGCAATACCTTGCGCGTACAGGGTTCTGCGGTTGGGCTGAGCAGTAGCTTTCTCGCCAGTTGCCCACTGGCGGTGGCGTTCGCCCTGTTTGAGCGGCACAGCTTGCAACCGGCGGCCCAGGCGGTATTCGGCCAGGCAGTGACGCGGGTCGATCACCTGGGCAGCTTTGCCTGTCGCAATATCTATAACCGTGCCGAAGGGCGACTCAGCCAGCATGCGTCAGCCAACGCGCTGGACATTGCCGGTTTTCGCCTGGCGGATGGGCGCAGTATCAGCGTGCTCAAGGACTGGCCTGGGGAGGGCGATAAGGCACGGTTTCTGCGTCAGGTTCGCGATAGCGCCTGTGATGATTTCAATGTAGTGCTCAGCCCTGACCACAACGCCGCGCACCGCAACCATTTCCATCTGGATATGGGGCGTTGGTGGGTGTGTCGCTGAGGCTCAGGCGGCCAAGCGCAGGTTCTGGGTGACCAGTGGGCGAGCCCAGTAGTAGTCGAAGTCCAGGGCTTTTTGTTGCGCGACCAGTTCTTCGGTTGGATACGGCGTGGCGGCGGGTGGCAGCAGGTCCAGTTCGAATTCGGCGATGGGCAGGTGCAGAGGGCGCGGCTCAGGGGCTGGACCCGGCTCCGGCAGCGGCTGGCCGGCCGTTAACACGATGGGGCGGACCCAGCCGCTTTCGAAATTCTGCTGGCGTTGCTGGGCGACGATTTCTTCTTCCGGGAACGGTGTGGCGGCGGGTGGCAACAGCTCGGTTTCGAACTCGGCAATCGGCAGGAACAGCGGCTCCGGTGGAGCAATCTCGGTGTCTTTCACATCGCACTCACGCTGGGTGAGGATCTGCGACAACAGGTCGGCGCCGGCGCTGGGTTCTACCGCTGGGTCCGCCGGTGCTGGCGCCTGCACGGCGAGCGCGTCGGGCGTCTCGCCAAGCTGCTCGACCAAGGCCCTGGCGAAGAAGTCCTGCCACACATGACTCACCCCGGCCAGCGCTTGAGTATTGCGCAGGCCGTAGTGGTTGTGGGTCGGCAGTACACCGATGGTTAGGGGAAGAATGTCTGACATTTTTCTCGGTCGACGCTCAGCTCTGGCAAAATACCTGACTGTTGTTTTTATCGGCCGCTGTTTGCCGATCCTTAATATTTTTGAGCGTAGCGATTGATGAGCGAACAACCAGCGACCAGCCGCATCCAGGTCGAGGCCTTGGGCGAGGTTTTCCAGGCCCGCGCCGAGCAATGGGCGCAGCGGCTTGGCTTGCCTTTGCAGCAGGCAGATGCGGACTTTTCCCTGCAAGTGGGGGAGCATGGCCTGCAATTGCAACAGCTCGGGGCTGACGCGCCAGGGCCGGTGCGCGTGGATTTTGTCGAAGGCGGCGCGGCGCATCGGCGCCTCTATGGTGGCGGTAGCGGGCAGATGATCGCCAAGGCCGTGGGCATCGCCCAAGGCGTGCGCCCACGGGTGCTCGACGCTACGGCTGGCCTGGGCAAGGACGCCTTCGTGCTGGCCAGCCTGGGTTGTGACATGAGCTTGATCGAGCGTCAGCCGCTGATCGGCGCCTTGCTCGAAGATGGCCTGGCGCGCGGCGCGGATGATTTTGAAGTGGCACCGATTGTGGCGCGCATGAAGCTGCTCAAGGGCAACTCCATCGACGTGATGCGCCAGTGGGAGGGCGAGCCGCCCCAGGTGATCTACCTCGACCCGATGTTCCCGCACCGTGAGAAAACTGCCCTGGTGAAGAAGGAAATGCGCCTGTTCCGGCCGTTGGTGGGGGATGATCCCGATGCGCCGGCGCTGCTGGCTGCCGCCCTGGCCCTGGCTAGCCACCGCGTAGTGGTCAAGCGCCCGCGCAAGGCACCGTGCATTGACGGGCCAAAGCCGAGCCATGCGCTGGATGGCAAATCCAGTCGCTATGACATTTATCCGAAGAAAGCGCTCAAACCCTAAGATTGAAAATGCCCTGTGGCGAGCGTGCTTGCCACAGACAATGGGTTACGGCCTGTAGGCCCGCATAAACAACCCCACCACCTCTTGCACATGGGCTTCGGCGGCTTCTTCACTCAGTTGCCCGCCGCAGCCATACAGCAAGCAGAAATTCGCCGTGCCCTTGAGCAGGCAGAAGAAATGCTCGGCCGCCGTAAAGGGTTTGTCGATGCTCAGCGCACCACTCTGGTCGATCTTGCCAAGCAGTCGCTCCATACCTTGCAGCATGCGCATGGGGCCGGCCTCGAAGAAGATCTGCGAGAGTTTCACGTCCTGGTTGCCGGTGGTCATCATCAAGCGATGCAGGTTGACCGACTCTTCACTGTTGATCAGCCGATGGAACCCCCGCGCGATATTCAACAGCACAGTTTGTACGGGTATGCCCTCGGGCAACTCGAAGTACATCACCGGCAGTTGTTCTTCGCACTTGGCCACCACCGCGGCGGTGAACAAGGTCTCTTTATCGTTGAAGTGGCTATAGACGGTCAGTTTCGACACGCCAGCTTCCAGTGCCACCGCGTCCATGCTGGTACTGGCGTAGCCATTGCTCAAAAACAGGATTTTCGCTGCTTCGAGGATTGCCTGGCGTTTTGCCATGTCCTTGGGGCGCCCGGGGCTATTGGTGTTCAGAGGATTGTCGGACATTTTCACCTTTAATACTGGACTGGCGAGTTTGGTATTAATACCATACCCGCCAGTATAATTATTCCTAGCTCTACTTGCGAAAGGTCCTACAGCATGCGCAGCACCTTCCTGCCCTTTGCTTTGCCTGTCAGTTTGGTCGTGCTGTTGACCGCCTGCGGCCATGAAGAAGCGGCCCAGATTACCATCCGCCCAGCCATGGTGGTGCAGCCTCAGCCTTCTTCGCAGTCGATGGACAGCTACCCCGGCGAAGTGCGCGCCCGCTATGAACCGGACCTGGCTTTTCGCATCGGTGGCAAAGTCAGCAAGCGTTTGGTGGAGGAGGGCGAACGGGTCAAGGCCAACCAGCCGCTGGCGGAGCTGGACCCTCAGGACGTGCGCCTGCAGCTGGAAGCGACCCGCGCCCAGGTTGCCGCCGCCGAGGCCAACCTGAGCCTGGTGCGGACCGAGCGCGACCGCTACAAGACCCTGATGGACCGTCAGATGGTCAGCCGTTCCCAGTACGATAATTCCGAAAACCTCTACCGATCCGGTGAAGCACGCCTCAAGCAGATCAAGGCCGAGTTCGATGTGGCCAGCAACCAGGCCGGCTATGCCGTATTGCGTGCGCCCCAGGACGGAGTGGTGGCCAAGCGTGCGGTGGAGGTCGGCCAAGTGGTGTCCGCCGGGCAAACCGTGTTCACCCTGGCTACCGATGGCGAGCGCGAAGTGCTGATCAGCCTGCCGGAACAAGGTTTTGGCCGGTTCAAGATCGGCCAGCCGGTGTCGGTAGAGCTGTGGAGCCAGCCGGATCAGCGTTTTACCGGGCGTATTCGCGAGCTGTCACCGGCGGCCGATCCCAAGTCGCGCACGTTTGCGGCTCGCGTGGCATTCACCAGCGGCAAGGTCCCGGCTGAACTGGGCCAGAGCGCACGCGTATTCATACAGGTCGACGGCGATGTTCCGTTGTCAGTGCCGCTGTCTGCCCTCAGTGCGGAGAACGGTGCGTCCTACGTGTGGCGCGTGCAGCCCGACAACACGCTCAAACGCACGCCGGTGCGCATTGGTGCCTTCGGTGAAAAAACCGTCCCGGTCCTGGAAGGCCTGGCCCCGACGGATTGGGTGATCGCTGCGGGTGTGCACGTGCTTCACGAGGGCCAGCAAGTGCGCCCGGTGGACCGCTCCAACCGTGTGGTGAATCTGGCGGCCAAGGAGTAGTCCCCGATGGGTTTCAATCTTTCCGAATGGGCGTTGCGCAATCGCCAGATCGTACTGTTCCTGATGATCCTGCTGGCAGTGGTCGGCACCTTGTCCTACTCCAAGCTGGGGCAAAGTGAAGACCCGCCGTTCACCTTCAAGGCCATGGTCATCAAGACCAACTGGCCTGGCGCAACGGCGCAGGAAGTCTCGCGGCAGGTCACCGAACGCATCGAGAAAAAACTCATGGAGACCGGCGAGTACGAACGCATCGTCTCTTTTTCTCGCCCAGGTGAGTCCACTGTCACCTTCATTGCTCGCGACTCCATGCACTCTGTGCAGATTCCCGAACTGTGGTACCAGGTGCGCAAGAAGATCAGCGACATCCGCCAGACCTTGCCGCCGGACATTCAGGGGCCGTTTTTCAATGACGAATTCGGCACCACCTTCGGTAATATCTACGCCCTGACCGGCGACGGTTTCGACTACGCCGTGCTCAAGGACTACGCCGACCGCATCCAGATTCAACTGCAGCGCGTCGCGGATGTGGGCAAGGTCGAGCTGCTCGGCCTGCAGGACGAAAAGATCTGGATCGAGCTGTCCAACCTCAAGCTGGCCACCCTCGGCTTGCCTTTGGCGGCGGTGCAACAGGCGTTGCAGGAGCAGAACGCGGTCTCCACTGCGGGCTTCTTCGAAACCCCGAGTGAACGTGTGCAACTGCGTGTATCGGGCAACTTCAAGAGCGTGGAAGAGATCCGCAATTTCCCGATTCGCGTGGGTGACCGCACCTTCCGCATCGGCGATGTGGCCGACATCCACCGGGGTTTCAACGACCCTCCGGCACCACGCATGCGTTACATGGGCGCAGACGCGATTGGCCTGGCCGTGGCGATGCGCGACGGCGGTGACATCCTGGTGTTGGGCAAAGCCCTGGAAGGTGAATTCGCACGCTTGCAGAAGAACCTCCCTGCGGGTATGGAGTTGCGCAAGGTGTCGGACCAACCGGCGGCGGTGAAAACCAGCGTCGGCGAATTTGTGCAGGTACTGACCGAGGCGCTGGCCATCGTGTTGCTGGTGAGTTTCTTCTCTCTCGGCGTGCGCACTGGCATGGTGGTGGCCCTGGCGATTCCGCTGGTGCTGGCGATGACGTTTGCCACCATGTATTACCTCGGCATCGGCCTGCACAAGATTTCCCTGGGCGCACTGGTGTTGGCGTTGGGCCTGCTGGTGGACGACGCGATCATCGCCGTGGAGATGATGGCGATCAAAATGGAGCAGGGCTATGACCGGCTCAAGGCCGCCAGCTTTGCCTGGACCAGCACCGCGTTCCCGATGCTCACCGGTACGCTGATCACCGCCGCCGGCTTCCTGCCGATTGCCACCGCGCAGTCGAGTACTGGCGAGTACACCCGTTCGATTTTCCAGGTGGTGACCATTGCGTTGCTCGCTTCGTGGGTGGCCGCCGTGGTGTTTGTGCCTTACCTGGGGGAAAAGCTCCTGCCGGACCTGGCGAAAATTCACGCAGCCAAACATGGCACCGATGGTCCTGATCCCTACGGCACACCTTTCTACCAGCGCGTAAGACGTTTGGTGGAGTGGTGCGTGCGTCGCCGCAAAACCGTGATCGTCCTGACCCTGTTGCTGTTTATCGGCTCGGTCGCCCTGTTCCGTTTTGTGCCACAGCAGTTCTTCCCGGCCTCCGGTCGCCTGGAATTGATGGTCGACCTGAAGCTGGCCGAAGGCGCCTCGCTGAGCAACACCGCTGACCAGGTCAAACGGTTGGAAACGCTGCTCAAGGATCACGCCGGCATCGACAACTACGTGGCCTATGTCGGTACTGGATCGCCGCGTTTCTACCTGCCGCTGGATCAACAACTGCCGGCCGCCAGTTTTGCCCAGTTCGTGGTGCTGGCCAAAACCATCGAAGAGCGCGAAAGCCTGCGCACCTGGCTGATCGAAACCCTCAACGAACAATTCCCCGACCTGCGTTCACGGGTTACCCGCCTGGAAAACGGCCCGCCCGTGGGTTACCCGGTACAGTTCCGTGTGACCGGCGAACATATCGAAGAGGTCCGCGCGCTCGCCCGTAGAGTGGCGGCCAAGGTTCGTGAAAACCCTCACGTGGTCAACGTGCACCTGGATTGGGAAGAACCGAGCAAGATCGTCTACCTCAATATCGACCAGGACCGCGCCCGTGCCCTTGGCGTGAGTACGGCCAACCTGTCGAAATTCCTGCAGAGTTCATTGACCGGCTCCAGCGTCAGCCAATACCGCGAGGACAACGAGTTGATCGAAATCCTGCTGCGCGGCACCGTTCACGAACGCACCGAACTCTCGTTGCTGCCGAGCCTGGCTGTGCCGACGGACAACGGCAAAAGCGTCGCGCTGTCGCAGATCGCCACCCTCGAATATGGCTTCGAAGAAGGCATCATCTGGCACCGCAACCGCCTGCCTACGGTGACCGTACGCGCCGATATCTATGGCAAGGAACAGCCCGCGACATTGGTCCAGCAGATCCTGCCGACCCTGGAAGGCGTGCGTGCCGAACTGCCGGATGGCTACCTGCTCGACGTGGGCGGGACCGTGGAGGATTCCGCCCGTGGACAGAACTCGGTGAAAGCCGGGGTGCCGCTGTTTATCGTGGTCGTGCTGACCTTGTTGATGCTGCAGTTGCGCAGTTTCTCGCGGACCGCGATGGTGTTTCTGACGGCACCGCTGGGCTTGATCGGGGTGACCTTGTTCCTGCTGGTATTCCGCCAGCCCTTCGGTTTCGTCGCCATGCTCGGGACCATCGCCCTGTCGGGGATGATCATGCGTAATTCGGTGATCCTGGTGGACCAGATCGAGCAGGACATCAAGGCGGGGCTGGCACCGTGGCAAGCGATCATCGAAGCCACCGTCCGACGCTTCCGCCCGATTGTGCTGACCGCCCTCGCGGCGGTATTGGCGATGATCCCGCTGTCGCGCAGTGTGTTCTTCGGGCCAATGGCCGTGGCGATCATGGGCGGGTTGATTGTGGCGACTGCGTTGACCCTGCTGTTCTTGCCGGCCCTGTATGCTGCGTGGTTCCGAGTGAGGAAGGACGTCGCGTAATCATGCTGGCCACCGTTTCAGCCCTGATGTTGTTGTTGCTTGCCCCAGGCCCTACCAACACCCTGTTATTTCGTGCAGGTGTGTTGTGTGGCTTGCGGGCTTCGTGGAGGCTGGCATTTGTCGAGTGCCTGGCGTACCTGCTGCAAGTTTCGGTATGGGGCGTGGCATTGCTGTATCTGTCGGCGTACTCGCCATGGGCGCTGAAGGCAACGCAATTGGCGGCAGCCTGCTACTTGCTCTATGTCTCCTACAAGCTTTGGCAGCGTAAGAACAGTGTCATCCACCCCGGTTCCGACCGTTTCTCCGGGCTGTACTTCTTCTGGCTGACGGTGATGAATCCCAAGGGATTGCTGATCGTGTCATTCATTGCACCGTTCGGCACCTTTGCCACGCTACCCGGCTATGCCGGGTTCATGGCCACGCTGGTGCTGGTGGTGATTCCAGTGGGGGCGGGGTGGATCATGCTGGGCAGCCGCTTTGAAGGAATTCAAAAGGCCTGGCTCACGCCATTGAAGATCAACCGTGCGACCTCTATTGCGATTGGCTGCTTTGCCACGCTGATGGTGGGGCGGTTGGCGGAATCGATGGTGAATTGAGGGAGCGCGCGTCTCAGATTTGATGTTTATTGAGATAGTTGCAGTTTTCTGCTGTACTCAAGTCTCAGAAATCGAAAAATTGAGATTTTGATGATCAAGTTGCCACCGAGGGTGCCGGAAGGGGTTTTCGTTTTAATTGGCCAGGAACCCCATCTTCAGCATCTTTCTGACTATATGAAGCTGACTCAGCCAACCGATAGCCAGGGGCGTTACTTACACTTTGATCAACTACGTCACCGCTTCCCAAAGCATTTGGATCAGGCGATATGCTGGGGCATCGTAAAATACGAGCGCTCTCGTCTGTACCAGCAAATATTGCCCGTCGGTACGCCTGAGGCCTGGTGCAAGTTTTTACTGACACCGACCGCACAGCGCGTGGTATCCACGGTCGACAGGTACGCCTCAACTGCAGCACTTGAGTACATGAGCAGCAAGATTGGGAAGGCCGCTCACATCAAGTATCTGCTCAATGATTTGATTGAAGATGAAGCCATCAGCAGCAGTCAGCTGGAAGGGGCAGCAACCACGACGCTCGTAGCAAAAGATATGTTGAAAAGAGAGCGGCTACCCAGAACACCCGATGAAAAAATGATCATTGGTAATTACCGGATGATGCGTTTCGCTTGGGATAAGAGAAACGCTCCTCTCAGTGCCGAACTGATCGCTGAAATGCATGAGGTGGGTGTTCAAGGCATTGACGATGACAAATATTCTCCCGGCAGCTTTCGTCTAAATGATGACGTAGTTGTCCAAGATGGTGATAGCAATGTGGTCCATACGCCCCCTCCTGCAGAAGGCATCGCCAAAAGATTGGGGCGATTAGCTGACTGGATCAACACGTGCCACGACGACGCTACGACAAGCCGCTACCTCCATCCGTTGATCAAAGGTATTTCTCTGCATTTTGCGCTGGGTTACGAGCACCCTTTTCGGGATGGCAATGGTCGCGTGGCGCGTGCGTTGTTTTATTGGTTTATGTTTAAAAGCGATTACGCGGCATTCAGGTATATCTCCATCAGTGTTCTGCTTAAGAATGCCGCCGTTCAGTACGGTACGTCTTACCTCTATACCGAGACAGATGAACTGGATCTGACTTACTTTATTGACTACCAGTGCTCTGTGGTCCAGCGGGCGGTTGATAGCTTCAAGACGTCTTACGAAGAAAGTGTTAAGGAGGCTGAGTCGTTCGAGCAATGGCTCTGGGAGTCAGGGCTATACAAAGAGTTGAACGAGAAACAGAAGACTGTATTTCAGGTCGCCAAGAGTGGCACCGCGAAGCAGTTCACTGCGGTCAATGTGAAGGAAAATCTGGGCTGTTCCTACAACACGGCGTCAGCCGTCCTGAACGGTCTTGTTGAATTGAACATCTTCGTCAAGAAGAAGCAGGGTCGTGAATGGGTTTTTTCAATGCGTGATCAAGCAGAAATACAAAAAAACTGGTTGAAGACTTCTCGTTAATTTAACGAATGCCCACGTCTTCTTGAACCGTGGGCATTACGGGTATTACAGCGCCCCAAACACCTTCTTCGCCAAACTGGTAGCCGCCGCCGCCGGGTTCTCGCGAATGGTTTCTTCCTGCTTGGCAATCATCTTGAACAAACCGTCCAGTGCCTGCTCGGTCACGTAGTTCTCGACGTTGGCGCTCTTGGCGTCCACCGCACCGAAAGCCGCAGCCTTGCCGGCCAGGGCATTGTACTGCTGGGCTACGCCGACCTTGTCGGTAGCGGCCTTGACGATGGGCAGGAACTTGGCGCGGATCTGTTCACGGCTGCTTTTGTTCAGGTATTGGGTGGCGGAGTCCTGGCCGCCGCTGAGGATGCCTTTGGCGTCGGTCACGCTCATGTTCTTCACGGCGTTGACCAGAATCGGCTGGGCCTGGGTCACGGCGGTTTCAGCAGCCTTGTTCATGCTGGTTTCCAACTGCGTGACCTGGTCACCCATGCCGAACATCTTCAGCTTGTCGGCGACTTTACCCAGCTTGCCTGGCAGGCCGATCTTCACTTCCGGGTTGTTGCTGAAACCACCGGGTACACCCAGTTGCTTCACGGCGATCTGCGCGCCTTGGGTCAGGGCGTCCTTGAGGCCGCCGCTGGCGTCGCCCTGGGACAGGCTGCTGAGGTCCAGGGCCATGGCGTTGGCACCGAGCAGCAGGCCGGCACACAGGGCAGTCAGGCGAAGGGAGTTACGGAGCATGGACGCTTCCTTTTTATCGAATTCAGTGGGCCACCGCGTCAACGCGCAGACGCAGTGGTTGAGGATCCTGGCCATTGAGCTGCACAGCGTGCCGCTCGGTGGTGATAAACAGTAGCTTGCCATCCACTTCGATGCGAGCGCTCACCGAGTAGCTGTGGCCGGGTTTGACCTGGGCCGGGTCGTAGCTCAGGTGAAACGGCAGCGGCACCTGGCCTTTGACCGGGCCTTTCTGCTCGGCGAGGGTCACAGCCGGTGCATCTGCCAGGGAAACGTCTTGCAGGCTGACACTCAAGGTCGCGGTTGGCGGCAGGGCGATGCGTTGCAGGTAGAACACTTCGCCATCGAGGCTGGCCTTGGGGGTGGGGCTCATGGACTGGCAGGCTCCGAGCAGGGCGGTAAGGCCCAGGAGGATGATCTTTTTCATGGTGTCGCTCCTTTTCAAGGGCGCCGGCATCCAACCGGCGCCTTTTCAAATCTAGCGGTTTTCTTCAGGTTCGATGGGTATTTCGGCCGCGCCATCCACACGATGCAATGCCACCTGGCGGATCGACAGGCGAATCTCCGCCGGCAACACGCGCTTGGCCGCGCCTTCTGCCAGTTCGCCGAGCAGGTCGTGATAGCTCAGCTTGCCGGCTTCATCGCGGCGCAGCACATCTTGCTCCAGTAAGGTCTGGATGAAATGTCGGAAAAGGCTCTTGTCGAAGAATTCCGGGGCGTTGAGGCCATGCAGGATCGACAGGCGCTGGGCCATGATCGTGCACAGGTCTTCCAGCTCTTCGGCGCTGATGCTGTTCTGGCCGCTGTTGAGCAGCAGCGAAATCGCCATGTAGAAGCGTTGCAGGGTCTGGGCGATGCTCTTGGACAGCAGCGTCAGCAACACAAAGTGCCGCGAACTCGGCGCCGGGCGCAGGTACACGTTGTTTTCGAAACGCAGCAGGCCTTGTTCGACAAAGGCTTCCAGCCACTGGTCGATCACGCTGTCGAGTTCTTCCAGCGACCAGCGGATAAACAGCTCCGATTGCAGGTACGGGTACAGCGCGTGGGTGTAGCGCAGGATCTGCTCGCGGCTCATCCGCGAGCTGCTCTGGAAGAAACTCGCCAGCAGCGCCGGCAGGGCGAAGATGTGCAGCACGTTGTTACGGTAGTAGGTCATCAGGACGGCATTCTGCTCGTCCAGGTACAGAATCTTGCCCAGGGCATCACTCTGCTCCGACAGCAGGTCCATGTCCTTGACGTGCTTGATCAGCGCCAGGCCATCGCCTTCGGGCAGGGTGGTGTGGGGCGAGTAGGGCACACGGCGTAACAGCGCCAGGTACAGGTCCAACTGGCGCGCCATGGCTTGCTCGTCCAGGGCCAGGCGCGTGGTGGACAGCAGCGCGAGGGCGACCAGGTTCACCGGGTTCACGGCGGCGGCTTCGTTCAGATGGCGCGCCACCTGTTCGCCGAGGCGGTTGGTGGTTTCGTTGAGCCAGGCTGGCTTGTAGTTCGGCCCCAGTTCCTGGGAGCGCCAGTCCGGTTGCTCGCTGTCGAGGAATTCGGCCAGCTTGATCGGCTCGCCAAAGTTGACCGCGACCTGGCCGAAGCGCTGTTTGAGCGCGCCGACCACCTTGAAAATATCGAAGATCGACTCTTTCTTCTTGCTCGCGCCACGCAGTTCGCCTAGATAGGTACGGCCTTCGAGCACGCGCTCATAGCCGATGTACACCGGCACGAACACGATCGGCATGCGCGAGGAGCGCAGGAAGCTGCGCAGGGTGATCGCCAGCATCCCGGTCTTCGGCTGCAACATGCGCCCGGTGCGCGAGCGCCCGCCTTCGACGAAGTACTCCACCGGGAAGCCTTTGGTGAACAGGGTGTGCAGGTATTCGTTGAACACCGAGGTGTACAGCGGATTGCCCTTGAAGGTGCGGCGCATGAAAAACGCACCGCCACGGCGCAGCAGGCTGCCGATTACCGGCATGTTCAGGTTGATCCCGGCGGCGATGTGCGGTGGGGTCAGGCCATTCTTGAACAGCAAATAGGACAGCAGCAGGTAATCGATATGGCTGCGATGGCAAGGCACGTAGATCACCTCGTAGCCCTGGGCAACCTTCTGCACACCTTCGATGTTATTGACCTTGATGCCGTCGTAGATCTTGTTCCAGAACCAGCTCAGCACCACTTCGAGAAAGCGGATCGCGGTGTAGGTGTAGTCCGAGGCGATTTCGTTGCCGTAGCGCAAGGCCTGGGCCTTGGCTTTTTCCGGGCTGATCTTTTCCCGTTCGGCCTCCTCAATGATGGCCTGGCGCACCAGCGGCATGTTGACCAGGCCCTTCACCAGATTGCGCCGGTGGGACAGATCGGGACCGATCACCGCCGTCTTCAGGTTACGAAAGTGCACACGCAGGATGCGCTGGGCCATGCGCACCGTGCGTTCGTGCCCTTTATTGTGCTCGATCAATTCACGCAGGTTGATAGGCGCAGAGAATTGCACGCGGGTTTTGCGACCCAGGATCAGGATGCTCAACAGGCGGCGTAGACGCCCGGTGACCGCCCAGCTGTCGGCGAACAACAGCTTCCACGGGCTGGACTCGCTCTCGGGGGACTGGCCCCAGAACACGCTGACCGGAATGATTTGTGCATTCTCTTCGGCGTGTTCGCTGAGGGTATCGACCAAGCGGGTCAGCGTGGGCGGTGCGCCGCGCTTGTCCTGGCGACCGAGCCAGTCCGGTTCCGGGGTGAGGTAGAAGAATGCCGCCGGTTCCATCAGCGGGCCGACCGAAACCGGCAGCACCGGGCGCGGCAGGCCGGCCTTGGTGCACTCGGCATCGACCACGGCCAATTCGGTGAGGGAGGGCGATTGCAGGACGTAGAACACCGGCCGGCTGCGGTCCAGGTTAAGGGTTAGGGACGACTGGTTGATCGTCTCCGAGCGAACCCAGAGGTACAACAGTCGACGCAAGGTGCCAAACACTAGACGGCGGAACGGGGAGCGGGTCATAGGCGTGCTGCTTCAAGTGGAAAAAACCGAGCAGGCGCTCGGGCGAGTAGTGTGCCGTATTCGCCGAAAATCGGCAAAAAAGCGGCTAAATAAACTTGAGTTGAAGCTTTTTGAGCCTGTCATATACTCGGCAGTTCAATGCGACTGACTCAACAATAAAAAGCATGTGGGAGCAAAACGGATGGCAACGCGCGAAACCGGCAATGTGAAGTGGTTCAACGATGCAAAGGGCTATGGCTTCATTCAACGCGAAGACGGCAAGGATGTGTTTGTGCATTACCGTGCCATTCGCGGCGAAGGCCACCGCTCCCTGGCCGAGGGCCAGCAGGTGGAATACGCCGTGGTGACCGGCGAGAAGGGGTTGCAGGCGGAGGATGTGGTGGGGCTTTAACGCGCGCTGAACCCCTGTTGTGGTGAGCGGGCTTGAACTGTGGTGAGCAGGCTTGCCCCGCGTTGGGCTGCGAAGCGGCCCTAAAACCCTACGCCGAGGAGTGCCTGACACAACGCGGCGTTCTTATTGGGGCCGCTTCGCAGCCCAACGCGGGGCAAGCCCGCTCACCACAGCAAGCGCGCTCACCACACAAGCCCTTCCCTCATGCTTTCAGGATCAGGCGGTTTTCCAGGTGATCTGCTCTTCACCGTCCACGCTGATGCGAATCCAGGTATCGGCGCTTTCTTCGCCTTCTTCCTCGACCCAGGTCCCCGGTGCACAACGCACTTCCACGTTCAGTGCAGCAAACGCAGCACGGGCGCAGGCAATGTCGTCGTCCCACGGCGTCTGGTCACTTTCCAGGTACAGGCTGTTCCATTTGCCGACGGCTTTGGGCAGCCAGGTGACCGGCACGTTGCCGGCCTTGCATTTGTAGGTCTGGCCTTTCTGGACCCAGTCGGTGCACGGGCCAATGGCGGCGCCCAGCCAGGCGGCAATGGCCTTGTGGTCGACGTCGGCGTCCTTCAGGTAAATCTCGATATCGGGTTGGCGCATGGATGTTCCTCGTTGCGGGATTCGAAAATCCATTCGCGGATACTGGACAGTCAGTTATTGAAGCACGAAATAGTCGTAGCGCATCGACACAGTGACCACCAGCGGCTCGGCCGCCTCGATCACGTGTGCCCGGCGCTCGGCGCTTGCACGCCAGCCATGGGGCGTCATCGCCAGCAGGTTGGCGCGGTCCTGGGGGGCGGCCAGGCTCAGCGTGAATTCCAATGTTTCGCTGTGTGCCAGGCTCATGCCGTCCGGCACCAGGGCCAGGTGTTTGTCGTCGGTGTATTCACGCACTTCGTCGTACAGGCGCTCGCGCAATTCCATCAGGTGGCCGCTGGTCGGGCCGACCTTCATCAGGCCGCCACCGGGGCTGAGCAGGCGCTTGGCCTCTTCCCAGTCCAGTGGGCTGAACACGCTGGCGAGAAATTGGCAGCTACCTGACGCCAATGGCACGCGGGCCATGCTGGCGATCAACCAGGTCAGCGCCGGGTTGCGCTTGCACGCACGCTTGACCGCTTCCTTGGAGATATCCAGTGCGTAGCCGTCGGCGTGGGGCAGGGCTTCAGCGATCTGTGCGGTGTAGTAGCCCTCGCCACAGCCGATATCGACCCAGCGCTGCGGTGCGCGCTCAGCGGCGAGTTCGGCCAGGCGCTTGGCCACCGGGGCGTAGTGCCCGGCGTTGAGGAAGTCGCGGCGCGCTTCCACCATGGCCAGGTTATCGCCCGGGTCGCGGCTGTTCTTGTGCTGCACCGGCAGCAGGTTCAGGTAACCCTGGCGCGCGCGGTCGAAACGATGCCCGGCCGGGCACGCCACGCCATTGTCCACCGCGTTGAGCGGGGCGTTGCAAAGGGGGCAGGCGAGCATCAGGCGAGCAACTTGATCAGGGTCTGGTAGTAGATTTCGGTCAGCACATCGAGGTCGCTGGCGAGGATGCGCTCGTTGACCTGGTGGATCGTCGCGTTGACCGGGCCCAGCTCAACCACTTGGGTGCCGAGGGTGGCGATGAACCGTCCATCGGAGGTGCCGCCGCTGGTGGACGCCTGGGTCTCACGCCCGGTGATCGCCTTGATGCTGGCGGATACCGCATCCAGCAGCGCACCCGGTTCGGTGAGGAACGGCAGGCCCGACAGCGCCCACTCCACGTGCCAGTCCAGGCCGTGCTTGTCGAGAATCTGTGCTACGCGCTGCTGTAGACCTTCGACGGTGGACTCGGTGGAGAAACGGAAGTTGAACACCGCCGTCAGGTCACCGGGGATCACGTTGGTCGCGCCGGTGCCGGAATTGAGGTTGGAGATCTGGAAGCTGGTCGGCGGGAAGAAGGTGTTGCCGTCATCCCAATGCTCGGCGGCCAGTTCGGCCAGGGCCGGTGCTGCCAGGTGGATCGGGTTTTTCGCCAGGTGCGGATAGGCTACGTGGCCTTGCACGCCGCGTACGGTCAGGGTGGCGCCGAGGGAGCCGCGACGGCCGTTCTTGACCACGTCGCCCACCAACGTGGTGCTCGACGGTTCGCCGACGATGCACCAGTCCAGGCGTTCCTTGCGTGCAGCCAGGCGTTCGATCACAGCCTTGGTGCCGTGGTGCGCCGGGCCTTCTTCATCGCTGGTGATCAGGAAAGCCACCGAACCCTTGTGGTCCGGGTAGTCGGCGACAAAACGCTCCGACGCCACCAGCATGGCCGCCAGGCTGCCTTTCATGTCTGCCGCACCACGGCCGCAAAGCATGCCGTGTTCATCGATCAACGCGTCGAACGGGTCGTTCTGCCACGCCTGCACCGGGCCGGTCGGTACCACGTCGGTGTGGCCGGCAAAGCACAGTACCGGGCCATCGTGCTTGCCATGGGTGGCCCAGAAGTTGTCCACGTCTTCGATGCGCATCGGCTCGAGCGCAAAACCGGCGTCGCCCAGGCGCTGCATCATCAGCTTCTGGCAATCGGCGTCGATCGGCGTCACCGAGGGGCGACGGATCAGGTCGATGGCAAGTTGAAGGGTCGGCGAAAGGTCGGCATGGGCCGTCATGGGGAACTCCGGAAGCATGTGATGGGCGCAGGACGTAAGGGGCGCAGATTCAGTGTGGGAGGGGCGGTGCGACGATTCGACTTGCCCCCTCCCACACAAAGCATTGGCCTGGGCCAAGACTCATAAAACGGCCGTTATCTTATAGCAAAACGGCGGCCAGAGGCCGCCGTTTAGTGCATTGCGCGAGTTTTTACGCAGCCGGTGCGGGTTCCGCTGCCGCCGCCGGTTTCGGCAGCGAAGACAGGAACGCCATGACCAGCGCCGCCACATACGGCAGCGACTGCACCAGCAACATCACCACCCAGAAGCGGATGTCATTGCTCGGCAGGCCCTGCACCAGGTAGATCCCCAGCGCCGCGCCCCACAACAGCAGCATGATGAACATCTCTTCGCGGGCTTCGGAAATCGCCACCCAGAAGCCGTGGTTATCGGCGTTTTTCGGTGTACGGAAGAACGGGATGCTGGTGGTGAAGAAGCCATACAGCACCGCCTTGGCGATGGTGTGGGACAACGCCAGACCGGCCAGGGCCGCGCAGAATGCGTCCTTCAAGTTCACGCCCACCGCACGCCGGTAGAGGAAAATGATCTTGCCCACCTTGAACACGAACAGCGCCAACGGCGGGATCGCAAAAATCAGCAGCGGCGGATCGACCCGCGTTGGCACGATGATCATTGCCGCCGACCACAACAGCGCACCCACGGTAAAGAAGATGTTCATGCCGTCCGCCACCCACGGCAGCCAGCCCGCCAGGAAGTGGTAGCGCTGGCCACGGGTCAGCTCGGTGTCCTTGCCGCGCAACAGGCTCGCAGTGTGGCGCTTGATGATCTGGATCGCGCCGTAGGCCCAGCGGAAACGCTGTTTCTTGAAGTCGATAAAGGTATCCGGCATCAAGCCCTTGCCGTAGCTGTCGTGGTAATACGCCGCCGACAGGCCTTTCTCGAACACCCGCAGGCCCAGTTCGGCGTCTTCGCAGATGCACCAGTCGGCCCAGCCCAGTTCTTCGAGCACCGAGCGACGGGTCATGGTCATGGTGCCATGCTGGATGATCGCGTCACGGTCGTTGCGGGTGACCATGCCGATGTGGAAGAAGCCTTTGTATTCCGCGTAGCAGAGCTTCTTGAAGGTGCTTTCGTTCTGGTCGCGGTAGTCCTGCGGCGACTGCACCACGGCGATTTTCGGGTCGGCGAAGTGCGGCACCATGTGCTTGAGCCAATTCGGCGAGACGCAGTAATCGGAGTCGATCACCGCGATCACTTCGGCATCCTTGGCGGTGTGCGGGATCAGGTAGTTCAGTGCGCCACCCTTGAAACCGGCCAGGGGCGCGACATGGAAGAACTTGAAGCGCGGTCCCAGGGTTTCGCAGTAATCGCGCACCGGCTCCCACACGGCCGGGTCCTTGGTGTTGTTGTCGATGATCAGGACTTCGTAGTCCGGGTAATCAAGGGCGGCCAGGGCGTCGAGGGTCTGTTTGACCATCTCCGGCGGCTCGTTGTAGCACGGCACATGGATCGACACTTTCGGGCGGTAGTCCGAATCCCCCACCACTGGCAGGAATTCGCGCCGGCGCTTGTGGGTCCAGACCGCTTCCGCCAGTTCATGGGCTTCGGTCAGCAACACGATAAACACGCCCAGGGCACCGAGGGCCAGGAGAATGCCCACGGTGACACTGAACCAGGTGCTGTATTGCTGGCTGTAGTCGTAGCCGATCCACACCAGCACCGAACCGCACAGGAATGCGATAAAGGTCAGGAAGGTGCGGCCGCGCTGGCGCAGGGCCGAGCCGTCGATCATCAGCAGGGTCAGCGACAACAGCGCGAGCACCACCGAACCGATGGCCAGCACGCGCCACTGCGGGATCGCGACCACGGGGCCTTCAAAGTTGAATTTCTGCTGGCGTGCGGCGTTGTACACGCCCCAGTAGGCGCCCGCCGAGCCTTCGTCGCTGACTTTCCACGGCTGATCGAAGGCCTCGATCACGAAGTAGTTGTAGCCCTGGCGGTTCAGCTTGTTCACCAGCGTGCGCAGGTAAATCGCCTGGTCGGCCGGGGAGGTTTCGTTACCCCCGCGCATGCGTCCGTTACTCGGCCAGCCCACTTCCGACAGCAGCAGCGGCTTTTTCGGGAACAGTTTCTTCAGGTCACGGGCACGGTCGAGTACGTATTGGCCGGCCTTGTCCATCGGGATGTATTCCCAGAATGGCAGGATGTGCGCAGCAATCAGGTCGACGTGCTTGGCCAGTTGCGGGTTCTTTTCCCAGATGTGCCACTGTTCGGAGGTCGTCACCGGTACTTTCACAGCGGCGCGCACCCGGTCCAGCAGCACAATCAGCGCCTCAGGGGTGATTTCTTCCCGGAACAGCGCTTCGTTACCCACCACTACCCGCACCACACTGCGCGAGCTGTTGGCGATTTCGATGGCGCGCTGGATTTCCCGCTCGTTGCGTTCCAGGTCCGGGCTGATCCAGATCCCCAGCGTCACGCGCAGGCCGAACTCTTCCGCCAGCTTGGGGATGTCCCCCAGGGTGCCGTCGACCGAGTAGGTGCGGATGTTGTCCGTCAGCTTGCTCATGATTGCAAGGTCTTGACGCATCTGGTCGTCGGTTGGGTACTGGTCTTTCTGTGGGAACTGGCCTTGTTGGAACGGCGAGTAGGAAAAACCGGAGATCTGTTCAGGCCAGTTGGGGGTGGTGACGGGGCGGTTGATCAGCGCCCAGAAGCCGGTGAACAGCGCGGCGATTGCCAGCACGATCACCAGGTTGAGTCCAAATTTACGCGATGCCATGGCTATTTCGGGTTCCAAAAGGTGTGGAACGAAAAGAGGTGTCGGCCTGCGCCGAACGGCGCGCATCCTACACCGGCGCTTCCCTGACCGTACAGCAAGCAGAGAAAAACCGGACATTAGTCAGCGAAAGGCCATCTTAGTTCTTAACTTGTAGCTTGAGGCTTCGAACTTGTCGCTGCGTAGCCCTATAATGCGCGCCGGTTTTTGGGGTAATGGTCATGAGTACAGAAGATCCGCGGTTTGCAGGCGTCGCCCGCTTGTATGGCATTGAAGGCCTGGAACGCTTGAAAGCGGCCCATGTGGCGATCGTCGGCGTCGGCGGTGTGGGCTCGTGGGCGGCGGAAGCCGTGGCCCGTTGCGGGGTGGGCGAGATTTCGCTGTTTGACCTGGATGACGTCTGCGTCAGCAACAGCAACCGCCAGCTGCATGCCCTGGACAGCACCGTAGGCAAACCCAAGGTCGAGGTGATGGCCGAGCGCCTGCGCGGCATCAACCCGGACTGCACGGTGCATGCGGTGGCCGACTTCGTGACCCGCGACACCATGGCCGAATACATCACCCCCAACATCGATTGCGTGATCGACTGCATCGACGCGGTTAACGCCAAAGCTGCGCTGATCGCCTGGTGCAAACGCCGCAAGATCCAGATCATCACCACCGGCGGCGCCGGCGGGCAGATCGACCCGACATTGATCCAGGTGTGCGACTTGAACCGCACCTTCAACGACCCGTTGGCGTCGAAAGTGCGCTCGACCCTGCGCCGTGACTACGGTTTCTCGCGTACCGTGACCCGCCATTACAGCGTGCCGTGCGTGTTTTCCACCGAGCAACTGCGTTACCCCAAGCCGGATGGCAGCATTTGTTTGCAGAAAAGTTTTGTCGGGGATGGCGTGAAGCTGGACTGCGCGGGTGGGTTTGGCGCGGTGATGATGGTGACCGCCACGTTCGGCATGGTGGCGGCGACCAAGGCGGTGGACAAGATTGTGGCCGGGGTGCGCAGGCCGTCGGAGCGAGTCAAGCCCACTTAAATCTCGGAACCCTACACAATTCAAATGTGGGAGGGGGCTTGCCCCCGATAGCGGTGGATCAGCCAACTTGTTCAGTGACTGACACCCTGCAATCGGGGGCAAGCCCCCTCCCACATTTAGCTTTGTGTATGGCTGATTTCGCGCATGCGTTGCAGGACCGCATTCAGGCCATTGCTGCGCGACGGTGACAGTTGACGGGAAAGCCCCAATTGATTGAACCAGTCGGGCAAGTCCACGGCCAGCAGCTCGGCAGCAGAAAGCCCATTGACCCGCGTCAGCAGCAGCGCCACCAACCCACGAATCATCCGCGCATCGCTGCTGGCGGCGAACTGCCAGTGGCCGTCCTGCAAACGCCCCACCAACCACACCAGGCTTTCACAGCCCTGTACCAGGTTGGCGTCGACTTTGTCCTCGACGGCCAGGGCAGGCAGCCGCTCGCCCCACTGCATCAGCATCCGCGCGCGTTGTTCCCAACTGCCGACGGATTGAAAGGCTTCCAGCGCAGCAACCGCCTCCATTGGCAGGCTCATCGCAGCATATCCAGCGCCTGGTCCAGCGCTTCAAAGAAGCGTTCCAGATCATCCGAATCGTTGTACAGCGCCAGAGACACACGGATCGCCCCTGACAACTCCATTGCCTTGAGCAGCGGCATTGCGCAATGGTGTCCTGCGCGTACGGCAATGCCTTGCTCGGTGAGCAAGTGCGCAAGATCAGCGTTATGCACGCCATCGACAACGAAGCTGACCAACGCCACCTGCGGCGCGCCCAGTATGTGCACGCCATTGCGCGCTTTGAGCCCACGCAACAGGTAGTCATGCAGCGCCGCTTCATGGGCGACGACCGCTTGTTGGTCCAGCGAATTCAGGTAATCCAGGCTGGCACCCAGGCCGATCACACTGGCAATCGGCGGGGTGCCTGCTTCGAAACCCAGCGGCGCCGGGCGGAAACTGGCGCTGTGGTAGTCGGCCTGTTGCACCATCTCGCCGCCAAACTGCCAGTGTCGCAAGTGGTGCAGGGCTGCGTTGCGGCCAAACAGCACGCCGACGCCATCCGGGCCATAGAGCTTGTGGCTGGAAAACACATAGAAGTCGCAACCCAGGGCCTGCACGTCGTGGCGGCCGTGGACGATGCCTTGGGCGCCATCGACCACGGTCAGTGCGCCGTGGGCCTTGGCCGCAGTGATCAGCGCTTCCAGAGGCTGCCAGGCGCCGAGCACGTTGGATAACTGGCTCACCGCCAGCAGGCGTGTGCGCGGGCCGATCAGCGCGGCGGCGGCTTGCAGGTCGATCACGCCGTCATCATTCAACGGCAGCACCACCAGCGTGGCGGCGCGGCGTTTGGCCAGTTGCTGCCAGGGCAGCAGGTTGGCGTGGTGTTCCAGGGCGCTGACGACAATCTCGTCGCCCGCATTGAATAAGTGCTCAAGGCCGTAGGCCAAGAGGTTCAGCGCAGAGGTCGCGCCGTGGGTGAACACGATCTGCCCACTGTCGCCTGCATTCAACCACTGCGCGACCTTGCTGCGGCTGTCTTCGAACGCCTGGGTCGCATGGGCGCCGGGCAAGTGCTGGGCACGGTGCACATTGGCTGCGCCATTGGCGTAGTAATGGCTGATCGCATCCAACAGGGCCTGGGGCTTTTGTGTGGTGGCGGCGTTGTCCAGGTACGTCTGGTCTTGCCGTTGCAGGGTGGCGATGGCCGGGAAATCGGCGCGCCAGGGGGAGGGCACTAGCATGGTGTTCAAGACTCGTATAAGCGAGCCCCAGGGTCGGGGCCCGCTAGTGGCATCGAGTGGCTGCTTAGTTGTGAGCGTGCAGCGCTTCGTTCAGTTCGATGGCCGATTTGTGGGTTTTGCACTCCACGGCACCGGTCTCGGAGTTGCGACGGAACAACAGGTCCGGCTGGCCAGCCAGTTCGCGAGCCTTGACCACTTTGACCAGTTGGTTTTTCTCGTCCAGCAGCGCGACCTTGGTGCCGGCGGTGACGTACAGGCCGGACTCCACGGTGTTGCGGTCGCCCAACGGGATACCGATACCGGCGTTGGCGCCGATCAGGCAGCCTTCGCCGACCTTGATCACAATATTGCCGCCACCCGACAGGGTGCCCATGGTGGAGCAGCCGCCACCCAGGTCCGAGCCCTTGCCGACGAACACGCCGGCCGATACACGGCCTTCGATCATGCCCGGGCCTTCGGTACCGGCGTTGAAGTTGACGAAACCTTCGTGCATCACGGTGGTGCCTTCGCCCACATAAGCACCCAGGCGCAGACGCGCGGCATCAGCGATACGCACGCCGCTCGGCACTACGTAGTCGGTCATTTTCGGGAACTTGTCCACCGAGAACACTTCCAGCAGCTCGCCACGCAGGCGCGCTTCGAGCTGGCGTTCGGCCAGTTCGTTGATGTCGATCGCGCCCTGGCTGGTCCAGGCCACGTTCGGCAACTGCGGGAACACACCGGCCAGGCTCAGGCCGTGGGGCTTGACCAGGCGGTGGGACAACAGGTGCAGCTTGAGGTAGGCCTCAGGCGTGGAGGTCAGTGCGGCGTCTTCGGCCAGCAGGGTGGCAACCAGCGGGGTGTGGCTTTCAGCCAGGCGGTTGAGCAGCGCGGCTTGGGTGGCGTCGACATTCTTGAGGGCATCGGCCAGTTGCAGCGCTTGGCTGATGGTGAAGGTGATGGCCTGGTTGCCTTCGGTGTAACCGAGGATCGGCGCGATGGCCGCGACGATTTCAGCCGATGGGTTGAGCAGCGGTTGCGCGTAAAACACTTCCAGCCAAGCACCTTGGCGGTTCTGAGTGCCGACGCCGAAGCCCAGGCTGAACAGGGAATTGGACATGCTGTTACCTCTACAAAAATGGAAAGGGCTGGCCTACTTGAGGGCCGCCGAATAACTATCTGGCTTGAAGCCAATCAGGGTTCTGTCACCGAGATCAAGCACCGGGCGCTTGATCATCGAAGGTTGTGCGAGCATCAATTCAATGGCTTTCGACTGATCGAGATCGGCTTTGCGTTCGTCTTCGAGTTTGCGAAAGGTGGTGCCCGCACGGTTCAAAACCACCTGCCAACCGTGCTCGTTGCACCATTGGGTCAAGTGTTCGCGGTCGATACCGGCCGTTTTGTAGTCGTGGAACTCATAGCCCACGCCGTGCTCATCGAGCCAGGTGCGCGCTTTTTTCATGGTGTCGCAGGCTTTGATGCCGAAAAGGTGCAACGTTTTGCTTGAAGCGGTCAAGGAATTGCCCCCCTTTGGACCAAGTAGAAATTAAAGGTCACGGATTATGCCACGACCAGCGGGACCGTGCCCCTCGTCATGCTGGCGTGCGACTTATGTGCAAAGGCCGGTCGGCAGCATAGGCGGTTAACATAGCCGGGTAATATGGCACTTCAACGGCCAGTTGTTGCCTCATGTGTGTCGTTGCAAGTCGATTGTCCGGGAAACCCGCTTTATGCAAACCGCCTACACCGTTCTTATCCTGCTGATGCTGGTCAGCGTTTCGCGTCTGGTTGGGCGTGTCATTCCTCTGCCGTTGCCCCTGGTGCAGATCGCCGCCGGTGCCTTGCTGGCCTGGCCGACGCTCGGGCTGCATGTGGCGTTGGACCCGGAGTTGTTCCTGTTTCTGTTCCTGCCGCCGCTGCTGTTTTCGGATGGCTGGCGCATGCCCAAGCGTGAGTTGTGGCGGTTGCGTGGGCCGATCCTGACGTTGGCGGTGGGGTTGGTGTTGTTCACGGTGGTCGGTGCTGGTTATTTCATTCACTGGATATTGCCTACGATCCCGCTGCCGGTGGCCTTCGCCTTGGCAGCCGTTTTGTCGCCGACGGATGCCGTGGCGGTGTCGGCGATTTCCCAGAACCGTCTGCCTACGCCCTTGATGCATATGCTGCAGGGCGAGGCCCTGATGAACGATGCGTCGGGCCTGGTGACGTTCAAGTTTGCCTTGGCGGCGGCGTTGACCGGGGTGTTTTCCCTTGCGGATGCCAGCCTGACCTTTGTGTTGGTCGCGGTCGGTGGCTTGGCTGTTGGCGTAGCCCTGAGCTGGCTGGTCGGCCGACTGCGCGCCTGGATGATCGCACGTGGCTGGGATGACCCGGCAACCCACGTGGTGTTCATGTTGTTGCTGCCATTTGCCGCCTACGTGCTGGCGGAGCGCCTGGGCGCCTCGGGCATCTTGTCGGCGGTCGCCGCGGGCATGATGCAAAGCTGGCTCGACTTGCTACCGCGCCAGACCAGTACGCGCTTGCTCAATCGCAGCGTCTGGTCGCTGCTGGAGTTTGCCTTCAACGGCCTGATCTTCCTGCTGCTGGGCCTGCAACTGCCGGACATCATCAAGGCCGTGGTCAGCCACGAGACAACGCTATGGCCGACCCTGTTTTATCGCTGCCTGGATGTGATCGCGATCTTCCTGGTGTTGGTGGTGCTGCGTTTTATCTGGGTGCAGAGCATCTGGCGGCTGTCAGGCCTGTTACGCCGAATTCGTGGGAAAAGCGAGCTGACGCTGGTGCCGACCGCCCGTTCCTGCTGGTTGTTGACCGTCGGTGGTGTGCGCGGTGCGGTGACGTTGGCCGGTGTCATGTCGGTGCCTTTGCTGCTGGCGCCGGGCCGGGACTTTCCCGAGCGCGACCTGCTGATCTTCATCGCGGCAGGCGTGATCCTCCTGTCGCTGATCGCCGCCTGTATCGCCTTGCCGTTGTTGTTACGCGGCATTGAAAAGAGCCCGGACGAGAAACGTCACAAAGAGGTCCGCGAGGCCTGGAAAAAAACGGCTGTGGCTGCGATCCATGCGCTGGAAGCAGAAGAACCCGCTGAGCCCGAAAGCCAGGACGCCGCCCAGGCGGCACTTGCCACTGAGCTCAAGGCACGGCTGATGTCGGAATATCGCCATCAATTGGAGGTGTTCAACGACTCGGCCGAGGCCCAGGCGCTGGCGCAGCAGATGGACCTGCTTGAGCGCAAACTGCGGCTCAAGGCGCTGCGGGCACAGCGCCTGGAGTTGTACAGCCTGAGTCGTCATCACCAGATTGGTGATGACGTGTTGAGGGAGGTGTTGGCGGATCTGGATATGAGTGAGGCGAATCTGGGCCAGCTGAAATGATTTCGGCGATGCAGGATGATATTGTGAGTCTCTATTAAGAGGGTGTTTTATTTAGCAGTTTCTTTTTTGAGGGTTTCACTTGTTTGGGATAGAAAGGGTCGAAATTTACGCGTGGGTGGATAGAGGGTACTGACGAATTTTTTGTCCTCCTCTGAAATTTCTTGTACTGCGAATTCTTTTTCGCCTTTCTCGTTGTAAGTAAATTTGTAATACATGACAGAGTTTTCATCGAGTGGGCCAGATATGAGTGATCCATCGAGATTGAGTGTTAGTCCTTCTTTGTCGGGGTGAGGCTTTTGTATTATATGAGCACGCTCGTGTTCATGTTCCAATCCTAATACATGTCCCCATTCGTGAAGTGTTGCACTTTCTATTTCCTCGCTGCTGCCATTTGAGCTGATTGTTACATGGGCTGTATTATCGGGGTATTTTGTTGAATCTGTGCCGATCCAAGCCCAACCTTCGCCCTTAGGTAGGGTAGAGTCCATCTGGACTCTTACAGTTGCCTCTTCCGGCTTGGCAGTGAATTCAAACTTAAGATTTACGTAGGGTTGCCATTTGTTGATAGAGTCTTTGACTAGTTTTTCTTGGTCCTTACTCATGCCCACTAGCCCGATTTTGATGACAGAGTTTTGTGGCCAGAGTTTTTTTGTTGAGGCGCTACCTCGTTTATTTCTGTTGTGTACTGGGGCGCTGGTTGTACGGTCGCTGTTGGCCTGCTGGGAGGGATAATAATTCGGTAGTGGGGGCTGTGTGTAGTGGGTGTTAATGGACATGTCAGGCCTCGGGCAGGTTCTTTTAATTTAGGCTTTGAGATTTATATGTATGCATTAGGTGTTTAGTAAGTGGCGTGGTTGACGGGAAAGTTCCACTGGCGCTGTACTAATTTATTCACCCAGGTGAAGCAAGAGTCAATTGAAGCGATCGGAGAAGTCCTTGGTGCGTTTGGAGCGCTCGTACTGTATTGCACAGTACGAGCCTGAGGTAAGTTACTTGTGTCGCAGGATGAAAGCTCGAACGCGCTCAGCCGCCTCGACACATTCCGCCAATGGCGCGACCAACGCCATTCGCACGCGTCCGGCGCCTGGATTGACGCCATCCACTTCCCGCGACAGAAACGAGCCCGGCACCACGGTTACATGTTCTTCCACGAACAAGTCGCGGCAGAACGCGGCATCATCGCCATTCACATTCGGCCACAGGTAGAAGCCGCCGTCCGGGCTCTGCACATCCAGCACTGGCTTGAGAATCGCCAGCACCGCATCGAACTTCTCGCGGTACAGGTCACGGTTGGCTTGCACGTGGGCTTCATCCTGCCAGGCGGCAATGCTTGCCAACTGGGTCTGCACCGGCATCGCGCAGCCGTGGTAGGTGCGGTACAGCAGGAACGCCTTGAGGATGTCAGCGTCGCCGGCCACAAAGCCTGAGCGCAGGCCCGGAAGGTTGGAGCGCTTGGACAGGCTGTGGAACACCACACAACGCTTGAAGTCCTGACGCCCCAGTTCGACGCAGGCGCTCAGCAGGCCCGGCGGCGGGGTTTGTTCGTCGAAGTACAGCTCGCTGTAGCACTCGTCGGCGGCGATGACGAAGTCATATTCGTCGGCCAGGGCGATGAGTTTTTTCAGCGTTTCGACCGGGATCAGCGCGCCGGTCGGGTTGCCGGGGGAGCACAGGAACAGGATCTGGCAACGCTTCCAGATGTCCGGGGTCACGGCGTCGAAGTCCGGGTTGAAGCCATTGGCGTCCAGGCATGGCAGGTAGTGCGGCTTGGCCCCGGCCAGGAACGCGGCGCCTTCGTAGATCTGGTAGAACGGGTTCGGGCTCACCACCAGCGCGTCGTCGCCACGGTTGACCACGGTCTGGGTGAAGGCGAACAGCGCTTCACGGGTGCCATTGACCGGCAGGATATTGCGCGCCGGGTCGAGCCAGCCCTTGGGTACGTTGAAACGGCGTTCGCACCAGGCGCCGATGGCCTCACGCAGCGCCGGGATGCCCAGGGTGGTCGGGTAGACCGCCATCTGGTCGAGATTATCGGCCAGGGCCTTGGCCACGAATTCCGGGGATTTGTGCTTGGGTTCGCCGATGGACAGCGCAATCGGGCGCTTGTCCGGGTTTGGCGGGACGCTGCCGAGCAGGGCGCGCAGTTTCTCGAACGGGTAGGGCTGTAGCTGGTTCAGGGCGTTGTTCATGGAAATCTCGTTCAATTCGGTTGAAAGCATGCGGTCTGCTGGGCGAAGCCATTTAAATGTGGGAGGGGGCTTGCCCCCGATTGCAGTGTGACAGCCAACGCATTTTTATCTGATCCACCGCTATCGGGGGCAAGCCCCCTCCCACACGGGTCCTGTTTTTTAGATGGTCAGGCGTGTCAGTTCCACGCCAGGCTCTTGGGTCACGCTCAGTTGCTGGACGATGGCTTCCTGCAACCGCAGGCACAGCTCAGGGTCGGACAGCGGCTGATTGTCGGCATCGGTGATGAAGAACACGTCTTCGACGCGCTCGCCGAGGGTCGCAATCTTGGCGTTCTGCAGCGACAGGTCGAACTCCAGGAAGATCCCGCCGATGCGTGCCAGCAGGCCTGGGCGATCCGGAGCGCTGAGTTCCAGTACCGTCACCGGCCGTTGGGCGTCGTTGGAAATGGTGACCTGGGGCGCAAATGCAAAATGCTTGAGCTGGCGCGGTACCCGGCGCTGGATGATGGTCGGGTAGTCGTCAGGGTTGCGCAGGGCCTCGGTCAGGCCTTCGCGGATCTTCTTCACGCGCGCCGGGTTGTCGCCAATCGAGTCGCCATCGGTGTCGAGCACGATATAGGTGTCGAGGGTGAACTGGCTGCTGGAGGTGATCACCCGGGCGTCATGGATGTTCAGGTTGAGCTGGTCCATGGCGGCCACGGTTACGGCGAAGAAGTCGTGCTGGTCCGGCGCGTAGATGAAGATCTGCGTGCCGCCTTCGAATTCGCGTTGGGTGGTTTCCTTGATCAGCACCAACGGGCCGCCATCGGCCGGTTGCTGCAGGATCGCGTCGGTATGCCAGGCCACATCACCGGCGGTGTGACGCAGGAAGTAATCGTCGCCCAGTTGCGACCACAGTTGCTCGACATCGTCCGGGTCGTTGCCGCCGCGCACCAGGATATCCAGGGCTGCGCTCTGTGTGCGCCGAATCTGCTCTTCGCGGTCCACCGGGTTTTCCAGGCCACGGCGCAGGGCACGCTTGGTCTCGGTGTACAGCTGGCGCAGCAGGCTGGCGCGCCACGAGTTCCACAGCGTCGGGTTGGTCGCGTTGATATCCGAGACGGTCAGCACGTACAGGTAGTCGAGACGGGTTTCATCACAGACGATCTGTGCGAAGTCGTGGATCACCTGCGGGTCGGACAAGTCCTTGCGCTGGGCGGTCGTCGACATCACCAGGTGGTTCTGCACCAGCCAGACGATCAGGCGGCTGTCCCACAGTGGCAACTGGTGGCGCTGGCAGAAGGCTTCGGCATCAACCGCACCGACCTCGGAGTGGTCGCCGTGCCGGCCCTTGCCGATGTCGTGGTACAGGCCGGCCAGGTAGATCAGCTCGGGCTTGGGCAGCTTGGCCATTAACTTGCTGGCCAGCGGGAATTTCTCCGACACCTGGGTGTATTGCAACTTACGCAAGTGCTTGATCAGGTTCAGGGTGTGGGCGTCAACGGTATAGATGTGGAACAAGTCGTGCTGCATCTGCCCGACGATAAAACCGAACTCCGGCAGGTAGCGCCCGAGGATGCCGTAACGGTTCATGCGGCGCAGGTTGCGGTGGATGCCGATCTTGCACTTGAACAGCTCGATGAACAGGCTGGTGTTGCGGATATCGTTGCGGAAGTCGTCGTCGATCAGGTGCCGGTTTTCCCGCAGGAGGCGAATGGTGTCGGCGCGCACGCCTTTGATTTCCGGCTGTTGGGCCATCAGCACGAAGATTTCCAGCATGGCGAACGGCGTGCGACGGAACACGTTGTCGTTGCGCGCCTCGATATAGCCGTCGTGCAGTTGGAAGCGCGCATTGATCGGTTGTGGCGGCGCTTCGTCTTCAGGGGCCAGGATCACTTCTTCGAAATGCTGGATGATCAGGTCGCTGAGCTGGGCAATACTCATGACCACACGGTAATACTGCTGCATGAAGCTTTCGATGCTGGTCTTCGCGTCTTCGCCTTCAAAACCCAGCAGGGTGGCGATGGAGCGCTGGTGGTCGAACAGCAGGCGGTCTTCGGAACGCCCGGCCAGCATGTGCAGGGCGTAGCGCACCTTCCAGAGGAATTCCTGGGATGAAGCCAGCAGGGCGTTTTCGCTTTCTACCAGGAAGCCTTCGCCGGCCAGGGCGCGCAGGTTCAGGGTGCCGTACTGGCGACGCGCAACCCACAGAATCGTCTGGATATCCCGCAGCCCGCCCGGCGAGCCTTTGACGTTGGGTTCCAGGTTGTATTCGGTGTCGTTGTACTTGTGGTGCCGGGCCTTTTGCTCGGCGCGCTTGGCCAGGAAGAAGTCCTTGCTCGGCCACATGTGTGCGGTGCTGGTGACTTCGAGCATGCGCTGGCGCAGGCGCTCGGGGCCGGCGATGGTGCGGCTTTCCATCAGGTTGGTGATCACGGTGAGGTCGGCGCGCGCCTCTTCGGCGCATTCGTCCACCGAGCGCACGCTTTGGCCGACTTCCAGTCCGATGTCCCACAACAGCGTCAGAAAACGCTCGATGGAATCGCGAAAGATCTCATGGTCGGCGCTGTCCAGCAGGATCAGCAGGTCGATGTCGGAGTAGGGATGCAGCTCGCCGCGCCCGTAGCCGCCGACAGCCACCAGGGCGATGTCTGCGTCTTCGCTCCAACTGAACTGTTCCCAGGCCTTTTGCAGAATGTTATCGACAAACCAGGCCCGGTCCTCGATCAGCCGGCGGATGTCCCGACCACTGCGAAAGCGCGCGTCGAGTACCTCGCGGGCCTGGCGGATAGCCTTCTTGAACGCGGCGATGGGGCTCGCCTTCAGGGCCAGTTCGGCCTGGAACTGGCCACGGTCGAAGAGTTCGGGATCCACCTGGGGCATCGATCGGCTTTCCTTTCTATCTATTCAGTCAGTCACAACACAGTGGGGGAAAACCAAAGCAACCTTTAGGCCGAAACGCGTGGGATCGTGTCGTCAGCGCGCAGGGTAAAGATCTCGTAGCCGGTTTCGGTGACCAGCAAGGTGTGTTCCCACTGGGCCGAGAGCTTGCGGTCCTTGGTGATGGCGGTCCAGCCGTCGCCCAGCACCTTGGTGTCGGCCTTGCCCTGGTTGATCATTGGTTCGATGGTGAAGGTCATGCCTGCCTTCAGTTCCATACCGGTGCCGGCACGGCCGTAGTGCAGGATCTGCGGCTCTTCGTGGAAGACGGTGCCGATACCGTGGCCGCAGAATTCACGTACCACCGAGAAGCCGTTCTTTTCAGCGTGCTTCTGGATCACTTCGCCGATGTCGCCCAGGCGGCAGCCGGGCTTGACGATCTCGATGGCCTTGTACATGCATTCCTGGGTGACCTGGGACAGGCGCTCGGCCCAGACCGGTACGTTACCGACGTGGAACATACGGCTGGTATCGCCAAAGTAGCGGTCTTTGATCACGGTGACATCGATGTTCAAGGTGTCGCCATCCTTCAACGGCTTGTCGCCGGGAATGCCGTGGCAGACCACGTGGTTGACCGAGGTGCAGATCGACTTGGGGAAGCCCTTGTAGTTCAGCGGCGCAGGGATGGCGCCCTGCACGTTGACGATATAGTCGTGGCAGATCTGGTTGAGGGTCTCGGTGGTGACGCCGGGCTTGACGTGTTCGGCAATCATTTCCAGCACGTCGGCAGCCAGTTTGCCGGCGATGCGCATGCCAGCGATGTCTTCGGCGGTTTTCAAGCTAACGGTCATACAGGCTCTCTCTAGCGCGACGCGCTGAAATCAATACGGTTTACGGGCGTGCGACAAAAGGTTGCAGAATTCGCACAAGCCACAGAAAACGCGATTCTAACAGACCATGGCGTCAAATCATGAGCCTCTGATGATCGCTTCTGTCTATAAGGTAGGGCTATGTCGGCTCTATTCAAGGGGTTACACGAAGGCGCGCTACGGCAAATGTGATTGCGTGTTCCGTTTTTGCCGATGCTGTGGTATAAAATGCGCCGCTTTCCGGGGATACCCCGCAAAGCTTAAATCCACACACGTGTCGACACGATGACCTGGGTGCCGGAGGCCTTGATGCCGCTGGTTGGTCATTGGGATACGTGGAGGCCAAACCCGACTTATTAAGGAACTATCATGTCCCAAGTCAACATGCGCGATATGCTGAAGGCCGGTGTGCACTTCGGTCACCAGACCCGTTACTGGAACCCGAAAATGGGTAAGTACATTTTCGGCGCGCGTAACAAGATCCACATCATCAACCTTGAAAAAACCCTGCCAATGTTCAACGAAGCGCTGACTTTCGTAGAGCGCCTGGCCCAGGGCAAAAACAAGATTCTGTTCGTCGGCACCAAGCGTTCCGCTGGCAAGATCGTTGCTGAAGAAGCAGCACGTTGCGGTTCGCCGTACGTCGATCACCGCTGGTTGGGCGGCATGCTGACCAACTTCAAAACCATCCGTGCTTCCATCAAGCGTCTGCGTGACCTTGAAGTGCAAGCCGAAGACGGTACTTTCGCCAAGCTGACCAAGAAAGAAGCGCTGATGCGCTCCCGTGACCTGGAAAAGCTCGATCGTTCCCTGGGTGGTATCAAGGACATGGGCGGTCTGCCTGACGCACTGTTCGTTATCGACGTTGATCACGAGCGCATCGCGATCACCGAAGCCAACAAGCTGGGCATCCCTGTTATCGGCGTAGTCGATACCAACAGCAGCCCGGAAGGCGTTGACTACATCATCCCAGGCAACGATGACGCAATCCGCGCTATCCAGCTGTACATGGGTTCGATGGCTGACGCTGTGATCCGTGGTCGCAACCACGTTGCTGGCGGTACCGAGCAGTTCGTTGAAGAAGCTCCGGTAGCTGCCGCTGAGTAATTAGCGCCCTGGCGTTGACTCAGTAAGCAAAAAGGGGGCTTGGCCCCCTTTTTGCCACCTCGAAAACCATTTGTCGGCAGCGCAGCTACATCATCTGTAACGTGCAGCGGCCTACAAGGGAGATTCGGGAAGAATTGATCGCCCGTTTGATCGGGTGGAATGGTTGAAAACCTATCCAAGAGGATTTTGAAATGGCAGAGATTACTGCAGCGTTGGTTAAAGAACTGCGTGAGCGTACCGGCGAAGGCATGATGGATTGCAAAAAGGCCTTGACCAAGGCCGGCGGCGACATCGAAAAAGCCATCGACGACATGCGTGCCTCCGGCGCCATCAAGGCCGCCAAGAAAGCTGGCAACGTCGCTGCTGAAGGCGCTATCGCTCTGGTTGAAGACGGTAAAGCCGCCGTTCTGCTGGAAGTGAACTCGCAGACCGACTTCCTGGCCCTGCAAGATGACTTCAAGGCATTCGTTGCTGCCAGCGTCAAGAAAGCATTCGATGAGAAGCTGACTACCGTTGAGCCTCTGATCGAAGCCCAAGAAGCTGATCGCCTGGTTCTGGTTGGCAAGGTTGGCGAAAACGTCAACATCCGTCGCCTGACTCGCGTTGAAGGTGATGTGGTTGGTGGTTACCTGCACGGCAACAAGATCGGTGTAGCTGTTGTTCTGAAAGGCGGCGACGTTGAGCTGGCCAAAGACATCGCTATGCACGTTGCTGCCAGCAACCCTGAGTTCCTGCTGCCTTCGGAAGTGTCTGCCGAAGCGATCGAGCGTGAAAAAGCTGTGTTCCTGAGCCTGAACGCCGACAAGATCGCCGGCAAGCCAGAGAACATCGTTGAAAACATGATCAAAGGCCGTATCAGCAAGTTCCTGGCTGAAGCGAGCCTGGTTGAGCAGGCGTTCGTCAAGAACCCTGAAATCAAGGTTGGCGAACTGGCCAAGAAAGCCGGTGCTGAAATCGTTTCCTTCACCTACTACAAAGTAGGTGAAGGCATCGAGAAGCCGGTCGACAACTTCGCTGAAGAAGTTGCTGCCCAGCTGGCTGCCGCCAAGCAATAAGACAGTTTTCAACTGTCGCCCGAAAGAGGCTGCCCGCTCACGCGCGCAGCCTCTTTTCAAATGGGAAGGCTGATTTTAATTGGCTTCCTTTCGGAACTGGCTTACAAAGCCGTGTTCCGATGGCGCTGTGACAGCGTCCAGCTAGAGTGAACGCAAGCCGTAAACGGCTCGCCAAGAATTTTTAAAATACGCCGCAGGAGAGATTCGCAATGGCTCAGCAGGGCAGTGGTTATCAGGCTCGCTATAAACGCATTCTACTCAAGCTTAGCGGCGAGGCCCTGATGGGCTCGGAAGAGTTCGGGATCGATCCCAAGGTGCTTGACCGCATGGCGCTGGAAGTCGGCCAGTTGGTCGGCATCGGCGTGCAGGTTGGCCTGGTGATCGGTGGTGGCAACCTGTTCCGCGGCGCGGCACTGAGTGCTGCAGGCATGGATCGGGTCACCGGCGACCACATGGGCATGCTGGCCACTGTGATGAACGCCCTGGCCATGCGCGACGCCCTGGAGCGTGCCAATATCTCGGCTATCGTGATGTCGGCTATTTCCATGGTCGGCGTGACCGATCACTATGATCGCCGCAAAGCCATGCGCCACCTGAACTCCAAGGAAGTGGTGATCTTCGCGGCCGGCACGGGTAACCCGTTCTTTACCACCGATTCGGCAGCCTGCCTGCGCGCCATCGAGATCGATGCGGACGTGGTGCTCAAGGCGACCAAGGTGGATGGCGTGTACACCGCAGACCCGTTCAAAGACCCGCATGCCGAGAAGTTCGATCATCTGACCTACGATGAAGTGCTGGATCGCAAGCTGGGCGTGATGGACCTGACGGCTATTTGCCTGTGCCGCGACCACAAGATGCCACTGCGCGTATTTAACATGAACAAGCCCGGCGCCCTGCTGAATATCGTACACGGCGGCGCAGAAGGGACTCTGATCGAGGAAGGCCAACAATGATCAACGAAATCAAGAAAGACGCCCAAGCGCGTATGCAGAAATCCCTGGAGTCTCTGAGCCATGCATTCGGCCAGATTCGTACCGGCAAGGCGCACCCGAGCATCCTGGGCAGCGTGATGGTGCCTTACTACGGCTCTGATACGCCTATCAGCAGCGTTGCCAACATTACCGTTAAAGACTCGCGCACCCTGCAAGTCGTAGCCTTTGAGCGCAACATGCTGGGTGCTGTCGACAAGGCCATCCAGAGCGCCGGTTTGAACCTCAACCCGACCAACCTGGGTGAGTTGCTGCTGATCTCCATGCCGGCCTTGACTGAAGAGACCCGCAAGGGCTTCACCAAGCAGGCTCGCAGCGCTGCAGAAGACGCGCGTGTTGCTGTACGTAATATCCGTCGCGATGCCTTGGGTGACCTGAAGAAGCTGGTCAAGGACAAGGAAATCAGTGAAGACGAAGAGCGTCGTGCCACCGCCGATATCGACAAGTTGACCAAGGATGCCGAGGCCCAGATCACCAAGGCCACGGAAGAAAAAGAAAAGGACCTGATGGCCGTATAAGGGGTCAGGACGCCTTCATGGAAAAGACCAAGCAGACTGTGCCCTCCGTGGTGCCGCGCCATGTCGCGATCATCATGGATGGGAATAATCGCTGGGCGAAGAAGCGCTTTATGCCGGGTGTCGCCGGGCATAAAGCGGGTGTCGATGCGGTAAGGGCTGTGATCGAGGTGTGTGCCGAGGCCAAGGTCGAAGTGTTGACCCTGTTTGCGTTCTCCAGTGAGAACTGGCAGCGGCCCGCCGAAGAAGTCAGTGCCTTGATGGATCTGTTCTTCAAGGCCCTGCGTCGTGAGGCCAAGCGCCTTAACGACAACAACATCAGCTTGCGCATCATTGGCGACCGCTCGCGTTTCCACCCGGAACTTCAAGCTGCCATGCGTGAGGCTGAGGCGATCACGGCTGGCGCCAACCGTTTTGTGCTACAGATCGCAGCCAACTACGGCGGCCAGTGGGATATCGCCCAGGCAGCGCAGCGGCTGGCTCGTGAAGTGCAGGCCGGCCATCTGCGCCCAGACGACATCACGCCTGAACTGTTGCAAACCTGCCTGGTGACCGGTGACCTGCCGTTGCCGGACCTGTGCATCCGCACCGGTGGTGAGCACCGCATCAGTAATTTCCTGCTGTGGCAGCTGGCCTATACCGAGCTGTACTTCTCCGACCTGTTCTGGCCGGACTTCAAACACGATGCCATGCGTAATGCACTGGCCGATTTCGCTTCCCGTCAGCGTCGCTTCGGTAAAACGAGCGAGCAGATCGAAGCTGGAGCCCGGGTTTAAATGCTTAAACAACGAATCATCACGGCACTGATCCTGTTGCCGATTGCCCTGTGCGGGTTTTTCCTGCTCGACGGCTCCGGCTTTGCGCTGTTTATCGGCCTGGTTGTCACCCTGGGTGCCTGGGAATGGGCGCGCCTGGCGGGGTTCAGTGCGCAGCTCCCACGCGTGGTGTATGCCGCTGTCGTGGCTGCCTTGGCGTTTCTCTTGTACATCCTGCCGGACCTCGCGCCCTGGGTGTTGGGGGCGGCAGTGTTGTGGTGGGCGCTGGCGACGTTCCTGGTACTGACCTATCCGCGCACCAGCGGTCAATGGACCAGTGTTGCCTGCAAGCTGGTGATTGGCTTGCTGATCCTGCTGCCGGCTTGGCAAGGGCTGGTGGAGATCAAGCGTTATCCAATGGGTAACTGGTTGATCCTGGCAGTCATGGTGCTGGTGTGGGGGGCTGATATTGGTGCCTACTTCTCCGGTCGGGCTTTCGGCAAGCGCAAGTTGGCGCCGGCGGTCAGTCCGGGCAAGAGCTGGGAAGGTGTCTATGGTGGTTTGGCGTTGACGCTGATGATCGCGCTGGTCGTCGGTGTGGTGCGCGGTTGGGCGGCGAAGGAAATCTTCCTGGCGCTGCTGGCCACGGCCATTGTCGTGCTTGTTTCGGTGGTGGGCGACCTCACTGAAAGCATGTTCAAGCGTCAGGCGGGTATCAAGGACAGCAGTAACCTGCTGCCCGGTCACGGTGGTGTATTGGATCGTATCGACAGCCTGACGGCGGCCATCCCGATCTTCGCAGTGCTGCTATGGATGACTGCTTCGTGAGCCGCCTTCAACAAGTGACCGTGCTGGGTGCAACCGGCTCGGTTGGGCTGAGCACCCTGGATGTAATTGCGCGTCATCCTGATCGCTATCAGGTCTTTGCCCTTACTGGGTTTAGCCGCCTGAGCGAGCTGTTGGCCTTGTGCGTGCGCCACGCACCGCGCTTCGTCGTAGTGCCTGAGGCAGGAGCGGCGCGTGGCTTGCAGGATGATCTGCGGGCTGCTGGGCTGGCGACTCGAGTGTTGGTGGGCGAGGAGGGGTTGTGTCAGGTCTCGGCTGACGCCGAGGTGGATACCGTGGTCGCCGCTATCGTCGGTGCCGCCGGCCTGCGTCCAACCCTCGCCGCTGTAGATGCCGGCAAGAAGATCCTGCTGGCCAACAAAGAAGCGCTGGTCATGTCTGGCGCGCTCTTCATGCAGGCGGTGCGCAAAAGCGGCGCCGTGCTGCTGCCGCTCGACAGCGAGCACAACGCGATCTTCCAATGCATGCCCGGCGACTATGCGCGTGGCTTGAGCCAGGTTGGCGTGCGTCGGATCCTGCTGACCGCCTCCGGTGGTCCGTTCCGGCAAACTCCTCTGGCCGAGCTTGAGCATGTTTCGCCCGACCAGGCGTGCGCTCATCCGAACTGGTCCATGGGGCGTAAGATCTCGGTGGATTCGGCGAGCATGATGAACAAGGGCCTGGAGCTGATCGAGGCGTGCTGGTTGTTCGATGCACGGCCGGATCAGGTCGAAGTGGTGATTCACCCGCAAAGTGTGATCCATTCCCTGGTCGACTATGTAGACGGTTCGGTCCTGGCCCAGTTGGGCAACCCCGATATGCGCACGCCGATCGCCAATGCCTTGGCCTGGCCGGAGCGGATTGATTCCGGTGTCGCCCCGCTGGATCTGTTTGCAGTGGCCCGCCTGGACTTCGAGGCGCCGGATGAGCAGCGCTTTCCTTGCCTGCGCCTGGCCCGGCAAGCGGCCGAAGCGGGTAACAGTGCGCCGGCAATGCTGAATGCGGCCAACGAAGTGGCTGTGGCGGCGTTTCTCGAACGGCGCATCCGCTTTCCGCAGATCGCGAGTATCATCGAGGACGTCCTGGCGCTTGAGCCTGTCGTGGCGGTGAATGACCTGGCGGCGGTATTCGAAGCCGATACCAAGGCTCGCGCCCTGGCAGAGCAATGGTTGAGCTGCAACGCGCGTTAGTCTGTGGGCGGGTTCGAGCCTTCAGGCACTGGATTGGAATGCGGAGAAATTAGATGAGTGCGCTTTACATGATTGTCGGCACCCTGGTTGCTCTGGGTGTGCTGGTTACCTTCCACGAATTCGGTCACTTCTGGGTGGCACGTCGTTGCGGCGTCAAGGTATTGCGCTTTTCCGTCGGCTTCGGCATGCCGCTGTTGCGCTGGCACGACCGCCGTGGCACGGAGTTCGTGATCGCGGCCATCCCATTGGGTGGCTACGTCAAGATGCTCGATGAGCGTGAAGGCGAGGTGCCGGCAGACCAGTTGGATCAATCCTTCAATCGCAAGACCGTTCGTCAGCGTATCGCCATTGTTGCTGCAGGTCCGATCGCCAACTTCCTGTTGGCGATGGTGTTCTTCTGGGTATTGGCCATGCTGGGCAGCCAGCAGGTGCGGCCGGTGATCGGTGCAGTTGAGGCGGACAGCATTGCCGCCAAGGCAGGGCTGGTTGCTGGACAAGAAATTGTTTCCATTGATGGCGAACCCACCACAGGTTGGGGTGCAGTCAATTTGCAGTTGGTGCGTCGCCTGGGTGAAAGCGGCACCGTGAATGTAGTGGTGCGCGAGCAGGACTCCACGGCCGAGAGCCCGCGTGAGCTGGCTCTCGACCACTGGCTCAAGGGCGCTGATGAGCCTGATCCGATCAAATCCCTGGGCATACGTCCATGGCGTCCGGCCTTGCCGCCGGTGCTTGCCGAGCTGGATCCGAAAGGTCCGGCCCAGGCTGCGGGCCTGAAAACCGGCGATCGCCTGCTGGCTCTCGATGGTCAGCCACTGGGTGACTGGCAACAGGTGGTCGATCTGGTTCGTGTACGCCCTGATACCAAAATTGTGCTGAAAGTTGAACGCGACGGTGCTCAAATCGACGTCCCTGTGACCTTGTCGGTTCGCGGGGAAGCCAAGGCGGCCGGGGGTTACCTGGGCGCCGGAGTCAAAGGTGTCGATTGGCCGCCATCGATGGTACGTGAGGTGAGTTTCGGGCCGTTGGCGGCAATTGGCGAGGGTGCGAAACGCACCTGGACCATGAGTGTACTGACGCTCGAATCCCTCAAGAAAATGTTGTTCGGCGAGCTCTCGGTAAAAAACTTGAGTGGACCGATAACCATTGCTAAAGTGGCGGGCGCTTCTGCCCAGTCGGGTGTCGCGGATTTCCTGAATTTCCTGGCTTATCTGAGTATTAGCCTGGGGGTTCTGAATTTGCTGCCCATTCCAGTATTGGATGGGGGGCATCTGTTGTTTTATCTGGTCGAGTGGGTGCGTGGTCGCCCCTTGTCGGATCGGGTGCAGGGTTGGGGGATACAGATCGGTATCAGTTTGGTGGTCGGGGTGATGTTGTTAGCCCTGGTCAACGATCTGGGTCGACTGTAACGCTTCGCTGAATTGCGAATCTGCCGCATTTTGCGGCAGTTTGTTTATTGCCAGTTGGAATAAGAAAGGACTTCATGAAACGTCTGCTGCTAACTGCGGTTCTCACCGTATTGATGATCGCCGAAGTTCACGCCGAGTCCTTCACCATCTCCGATATTCGCGTCAACGGCCTCCAGCGGGTTTCCGCGGGTAGCGTCTTTGGTGCCTTGCCGTTGAACGTTGGGGAACAGGCTGATGACCGTCGCCTGGTGGAATCCACTCGTGCGCTGTTCAAAACCGGTTTCTTTCAAGACATCCAACTGGGTCGCGAAGGCAACGTCCTGGTCATCACTGTGGTCGAGCGACCTTCCGTCGCCAGTATCGAGATCGAAGGCAACAAGGCGATCTCGACTGAAGACTTGATGAAGGGTCTGAAGCAATCCGGCCTGGCCGAAGGCGAGATCTTCCAACGCGCCACCCTCGAAGGTGTGCGTAACGAGCTGCAACGCCAGTACGTTGCCCAGGGCCGCTACTCCGCGACCGTGGAAACGGAAGTGGTGCCGCAGCCGCGCAACCGTGTCGGCCTCAAGGTCAACATCAACGAAGGCACTGTGGCGGCGATCCAGCACATCAACGTGGTAGGCAATACCAAGTTCTCTGATGACGACCTGATCGACCTGTTCGAACTCAAGACCACCAACTGGCTGTCGTTCTTCAAGAACGATGACAAGTACGCCCGTGAAAAACTGTCCGGTGACCTGGAGCGTCTGCGTTCCTACTACCTGGACCGTGGCTATATCAATATGGATATCGCTTCGACCCAGGTGTCCATCACCCCGGACAAGAAGCACGTCTACATCACCGTCAACGTCAACGAAGGCGAGAAGTACAAGGTTCGCGACGTCAAGCTGAGCGGCGACCTGAAAGTGCCTGAAGACCAGGTCAAGGCGCTGTTGCTGGTGCAGAAAGACCAGGTGTTCTCGCGCAAGCTGATGACCACCACGTCCGAACTGATCACCCGTCGCCTGGGCAACGAAGGCTACACCTTCGCCAACGTCAACGGTGTGCCGACGCCCCATGATGATGACCACACCGTGGACATCACCTTCGTGGTCGATCCAGGCAAGCGTGCCTACGTGAACCGTATCAACTTCCGTGGCAACACCAAGTCTGCGGACGAAGTGCTGCGTCGTGAAATGCGTCAGATGGAAGGCGGCTGGGCCTCGACTTACCTGATCGACCAGTCCAAGACCCGTCTTGAGCGCCTCGGCTTCTTCAAGGAAGTCAACGTCGAAACCCCGGCCGTACCGGGTGTGGATGACCAGGTTGACGTGAACTACGCCGTGGAAGAACAAGCATCGGGTTCCATCACCGCCAGCGTCGGTTTCGCACAGAGCGCCGGCCTGATCCTCGGCGGTTCGATCACCCAGAACAACTTCCTGGGTACTGGTAACCGAGTTTCCATCGGCCTGACCCGAAGCGAATACCAGAGCCGATATAACTTCGGTTATACCGACCCCTACTGGACTGCTGACGGTGTGAGCCTGGGCTACAACGCCTTCTATCGCACCACTGACTACAAAGACCTCGACGTTGACGTAGCCAGCTATGCAATCGACAGCCTTGGTGCTGGCGTGAACGTGGGTTACCCGATCAGCGAGACCTCGCGTCTGACGTTCGGCTTGACCGCGCAGCAGGATGAGATCAAGACCGGTGTCTACACCGTGGACGAAATCTTCGACTTCACCCGTCGTGAAGGTGACAAGTTCCTGAACTTCAAGGCGTCCGCCGGCTGGTCCGAGTCGACCCTGAACAAAGGTGTACTGGCGACCCGTGGTCATTCCCAGAGCCTGACCCTGGAAACCACCACGCCGGGCAGCGACCTGTCGTTCTTCAAGCTCGACTACCGCGGCCAGCTGTTCCAGCCGTTGAGCGACAACTACACCATGCGCCTGCACACTGAGCTGGGTTATGGCGATGGTTATGGTTCCACCAATGGTCTACCGTTCTACGAGAACTACTATGCGGGTGGCTTCAACTCCGTACGTGGTTTCAAGGACAGCACCCTGGGCCCGCGTGGTACTCCGAGCCGTGGTGTTGGTGTAACCGGTAACCAGGGCACCGTAGCGGACTCCGACAACGACCCACTGCCGTTCGGTGGTAACGTCCTGATCCAGGGTGGTGCGGAAATCCTGTTCCCGCTGCCGTTCGTGAAAGATCAGCGCTCCCTGCGTACTTCGGTATTCTGGGACGTGGGTAACGTGTTCGACTCCAAATGCGAGCAGATCCGTAACCCGAGCGGCGTGAAGTCCAACACTCAGTGTAACGACGTGAGCCTGAGTAACCTGGCAAGCTCCGTGGGTGTGGGTGTGACCTGGGTGACTGCGCTTGGCCCATTGAGCTTTGCTCTGGCCATGCCGATCAAGAAACCGGATAACGCTGAAACCCAGATTTTCCAATTCTCCCTCGGCCAGACGTTCTAAGCGTCTGACCCAAGATAACGACAACGGATTCTGTAGGAGTACATCGTGCGTAAGTTGACTCAATTGGTGCTGCTGGCAACCGTGCTGGTAACCACCCCGGCCTTCGCCGAAATGAAAATTGCCGTCCTGAACTATCAGATGGCCCTGCTGGAATCCGATGCGGCCAAGAAATACGCCGTGGATGCCGAGAAAAAATTCGGTCCGCAACTGACCAAGCTCAAGACCCTGGAAAGCAGCGCCAAGGGCATCCAGGATCGTCTGGTAGCCGGTGGTGACAAGATGCAGCAAGGCGAGCGCGAGCGTCTGGAGCTTGAATTCAAGCAAAAGGCCCGTGACTACCAGTTCCAGTCCAAGGAGCTGAACGAAGCCAAGGCTGTAGCTGACCGTGAAATGCTGAAGCAGCTGAAGCCGAAACTCGACAGCGCTGTGGAAGAGGTCATCAAGAAGGGTGCCTTTGACCTGGTGTTCGAGCGTGGCGCTGTGATCGACGTCAAGCCTCAATACGACATCACCCGTCAGGTGATCGAGCGCATGAACCAGCTGAAGTAAGCCATGACCGCGACTATCAAGCTCGGCGAGTTGGCCGAGTTCCTGGGGGCCACCTTGCGTGGCTCCCCGGAGAAGGAAATCACTGGGCTAGCCACCTTGCAGGAGGCTGGCCCAGCTCAGTTGAGCTTCCTCGCAAACCCCCAATACCGTAAATACCTGGTCGACAGCCAAGCCGCAGCCGTTTTGCTGAAGGCCGCCGATGCCGAAGGGTTTGTCGGGGATGCGCTGGTGGTGGCCGACCCGTACCTGGCGTATGCGCGGGTGTCGCACCTGTTCGATCCGAAACCCAAGGCCGCCAGCGGTATTCACCCATCTGCGGTGATCGCCGATGATGCCCAGGTTGACGCCGCAGCCAGCATCGGTGCCTTTGCGGTGATCGAGAGCGGTGCGCGCATTGCGGCGGATGTGACCATAGGTGCTCATTGCTTTATCGGTGCGCGCTGCGAAATCGGCGCAGGCGGTTGGCTGGCACCCCGTGTAACCCTGTACCACGACGTGCGTATTGGTGAGCGTGTGGTCATCCAGTCGGGTGCCGTGATAGGCGGTGAAGGCTTTGGCTTTGCCAATTCCAAGGGTATCTGGAACAAGATTGCCCAGGTCGGCGGCGTATTGATCGGCGACGACGTGGAAATTGGTGTGAACACGGCTGTCGATCGCGGGGCCCTGGCCGACACCGTGATCGGCAACGGCGTGAAGCTCGACAACCAGATCCAGATCGCCCACAACGTACAGATTGGCGATCACACCGCCATGGCAGCCTGTGTGGGCATCTCCGGCAGCACCCGGATCGGCAAGCATTGCATGCTCGCCGGTGGCGTCGGGCTGGTGGGGCACATCGATATTTGCGACAACGTTTTCATCACCGGCATGACCATGGTCACCCACTCTATTACCGAGCCTGGGGCCTATTCTTCCGGTACCGCCATGCAGCCCGCAGCTGAATGGCGCAAGAGTGCAGCACGGTTGAGGCAGCTCGACGACATGGCTCGACGTCTCAAACAGCTGGAAAAGCGTGTTGGGGACGTGACCCCTGGCGGTAATGCTTCATCAGAAGGCTGATACCATTTCCATATCAAGTGTGCACAGCCGCTAGACTGCCTCCTTGATTTGCTAGCGGGGCGTGCTTTTAGTTCGCCCGCCCCCAATCTTTATTACAGGCTTCCCCCCGAAATGATGGACATCAACGAGATTCGCGAATACCTGCCTCACCGTTACCCGTTCCTGCTGGTGGATCGCGTAGTGGACCTCAATGTCGAGGAAAAGCGCATTCGTGCCTACAAGAATGTCAGCATCAACGAACCGTTCTTCAATGGTCACTTTCCTGCGCATCCGATCATGCCGGGTGTGTTGATCATCGAGGCGATGGCCCAGGCTGCCGGTATCCTTGGTTTCAAAATGCTCGACCTCAAGCCTGCCGATGGCACGCTTTACTATTTCGTGGGCTCCGACAAGTTGCGTTTCCGCAACCCGGTTACTCCGGGTGACCAGTTGATCCTGGAAGCCAAGTTCATCAGCTGCAAGCGCCAGATCTGGAAGTTCGAATGCCAGGCCTCGGTGGATGGCAAGCCGGTGTGCTCTGCCGAGATCATCTGTGCGGAACGCAAACTATGAGTTTGATTGACCCTCGCGCAATCATCGATCCGTCGGCCGTTCTGGCCGCCGACGTTGAGGTCGGCCCTTGGTCGATCATCGGCGCAGGTGTGGAAATCGGCGAGGGGACTGTCATCGGGCCGCACGTGATCCTCAAAGGTCCGACCCGCATTGGCAAACACAATCGCATCTACCAGTTCTCCTCGGTAGGCGAAGACACCCCGGACATGAAGTACAAGGGTGAAGAGACCCGCCTGGTAATCGGTGATCACAACATCATCCGTGAAGGCGTGACCATTCATCGTGGTACCGTGCAGGATCGGGCTGAAACCACCCTGGGCGACCACAACCTGGTCATGGCCTACGCTCATATCGGTCACGACAGCGTGATCGGCAACCACTGCATCCTGGTCAACAACACCGCGTTGGCCGGCCATGTGCATGTTGACGATTGGGCAATCCTGTCCGGGTTCACCCTGGTTCATCAGTACTGCCATATCGGTGCTCATAGCTTCTCCGGCATGGGCACCGCCATTGGCAAGGATGTTCCGGCATTCGTCACGGTATTCGGCAACCCCGCCGAAGCCCGCAGCATGAACTTCGAAGGCATGCGCCGTCGGGGTTTCAGCGAAGAAGCCATCCACGCCCTGCGCCGCGCCTACAAGGTGGTTTACCGCCAGGGGCTCACGGTGGAACAGGCGTTGACCCAACTGACCGAGCCGGCAGCGTTGTTCCCGGAAGTCGCGGTGTTCCGTGACTCGATCCAGGCGTCGACTCGCGGCATCACCCGCTGATCATGGCTAATCTGCGTATCGCGCTGGTGGCCGGGGAAGCTTCCGGCGACATTCTGGGCGCCGGTCTTATGCGGGCCCTCAAAGCCCAGCATCCTGCGGTGGAGTTCATCGGTGTTGGTGGCCCGCTGATGCAGGCTGAGGGGCTTACGTCCTACTTCCCCATGGAGCGTTTGTCGGTCATGGGGTTGGTCGAGGTGCTGGGTCGCCTGCGCGAGCTGCTGGCCCGCCGCAAGTTGCTGATCCAGACCCTGATCGAAGAAAAGCCTGACGTCTTTATCGGAATCGACGCGCCGGACTTCACCCTCAATATCGAACTCAAGTTGCGCCAGGCCGGCATCAAGACGGTGCACTATGTCAGCCCGTCCGTCTGGGCGTGGCGGCAGAAGCGTGTGCTCAAGATCCGCGAAGGCTGCGACCTGATGCTGACGTTGCTGCCGTTCGAAGCGCGGTTCTATGAAGAAAAGGGCGTGCCGGTGCGGTTTGTCGGGCACACCCTGGCCGACACTATTCCCTTGCAGGCGGATCGCGCGGCCGCGCGTGCCGAGTTGGGCTTGCCCGACGGCTCCTTGGTTGCGTTGATGCCGGGCAGCCGTGGCGGCGAAGTCGGTCGCCTGGCCTCGGTGTTTTTCGACGCTGCCGAGCGTCTGCAGGCCCTGAAGCCAGGCGTACGTTTCGTGTTGCCCTGCGCCAGCCCGCAACGTCGTGCGCAGATCGAGACATTGCTGGAAGGGCGCAACCTGCCGTTGACTCTGCTCGATGGTCAATCGCACCTGGCCCTGGCGGCCTGTGATGCGGTGCTGATCGCCTCGGGGACGGCCACGCTGGAGGCCCTGCTGTACAAGCGCCCGATGGTGGTGGCCTACCGCCTGGCGCCGCTGACGTTCTGGATTCTCAAGCGCATGGTCAAAAGTCCTTACATCTCCCTGCCCAATCTGCTGGCCCAGCGCCTGTTGGTGCCGGAGTTGTTGCAGGACGATGCAACGCCAGAGGCGCTCGCGCAAACCCTGCTCCCCTTGATCGACGGCGGCGAAGAACAGACCCGTGGTTTCGACGCTATCCATCGCATACTGCGCCGTGATGCCTCGAACCAGGCGGCAGACGCTGTATTGACGTTGATCGGCCAGAAACAGGAGGCGATATGAGTGCGCAAATGGGCCTGGATTTCAGCCTGGTTGCCGAAGCCCACGAACTGGTGGCCGGTGTTGACGAAGTCGGGCGCGGGCCCTTGTGTGGCGCCGTGGTCACGGCGGCAGTGATCCTCGATCCAAACCGTCCGATCCTCGGCCTCAACGACTCGAAAAAACTCACCGAAGCGCGGCGCGAAAAGCTCTACGACGAGATTTGCGAGAAAGCCCTGAGTTGGCACATCGCCCGGGCCGAAGTTGAAGAAATCGATGAATTGAACATCCTCCACGCCACCATGCTCGCCATGCAGCGTGCAGTGGAGGGCCTGCACATCACGCCCAAGCTGGCGATGATCGATGGCAACCGCTGCCCCAGACTGGCCATGCCATCGGAGGCGGTGGTGAAGGGTGATAGCAAGGTGCCGGCGATTGCGGCGGCCTCCATCCTGGCAAAGGTCAGTCGTGATCGTGAAATGGCGGCTTTCGAATTGATCTACCCGGGCTATGGCATCGGCGGTCATAAAGGCTACCCGACGCCCGTTCATCTGGAAGCCCTGGCACGTCTTGGCCCTACACCGATCCACCGCCGCTCGTTCGCCCCGGTGCGTCAGGCTTACGAGGCGCGGGAGAGTCTCAGCGAGGTGTAGTCGCGAGGCTGATGTTTTTGCCAAGGCCCGGTACAATCCGGGCCTTGTTGTCTCCACGTTTCTAGACAGGATCACTATGCCGGCTTCATTCGTTCACCTACGCCTGCACACTGAATACTCCCTGGTCGACGGCCTGGTACGGATCAAACCGCTGGTCAAAACCCTGGTGGGCATGAACATGCCTGCGGTCGCGGTCACCGATCAGAACAACATGTGTTCCTTGGTCAAGTTCTACAAGAACGCCATGGGCGCCGGTATCAAGCCGATCTGCGGCGCTGACCTGTGGCTGTCCAACAAAGACCCGGATAACCCCCTGAGCCGTATCAGCCTGCTGGCGATGAACGGCGTGGGTTATCGCAACCTTACCGAACTGATCTCCCGTGGTTTCATCGATGGCCAGCGCAATGGTTCGATCATCATCGAGCGCGAATGGGTCGCCGAGGCCAGCGAAGGCCTGATCATGCTGTCGGCCGCCAAAGAGGGTGAGATCGGTATCGCGCTGCTGGGGGGCAACCCCCAAGAAGCCGAAGTACTGGCCAAGGAATGGATGCAGGTCTTCCCCGACCGTTTCTACCTGGAAGTCCAGCGTACCAACCGGCCCAACGATGAAGAGCACCTGCACGCCGCCGTGGCCCTGGCCGACAAGCTGGGCGCGCCGCTGGTGGCGACTAACGATGTGCGCTTCATCAAGAAGGAAGACTTCGAAGCCCACGAAACCCGCGTGTGCATCGGTGAAGGCCGGGCCCTGGATGACCCGCGTCGTTCGAAAAACTACAGCGAAGAGCAGTACCTCAAAAGCGCCGATGAAATGGCCGAGCTGTTCAGCGACCTGCCCGAGGCCCTGGAAAACTCCGTCGAGATCGCCAAGCGCTGCAATATCGAAGTGAAGCTGGGCAAGCACTTCCTGCCCAACTTCCCGATTCCGGATGGCATGACCATCGATGAATATTTCCGCAAGGTGTCCTTCGACGGGCTGGAAGAGCGCCTTAGCGTTCTGCTGCCCAAGGACACCACCGAAGATTACGAGGCCAAGCGCCAGGTCTATGTGGACCGGCTGAATTTCGAGCTGGATATCATCATCCAGATGGGGTTCCCCGGTTACTTCCTGATCGTGATGGACTTTATCCAGTGGGCCAAGAACAACGGCGTGCCGGTTGGTCCGGGCCGTGGGTCAGGTGCCGGTTCGCTGGTGGCCTATGTGCAAAAGATCACCGACCTTGATCCGTTGGAATATGACCTGCTGTTCGAACGTTTCCTGAACCCGGAACGGGTTTCCATGCCCGACTTCGACGTCGACTTCTGCATGGATGGCCGTGACCGCGTGATCGAATACGTGGCCGAGAAATACGGCCGCAACGCGGTCAGCCAGATCATCACCTTCGGTTCCATGGCGGCGAAAGCGGTAATCCGCGACGTGGCTCGGGTGCAGGGCAAGTCCTACGGCCTGGCGGATCGCCTGTCGAAGATGATCCCGTTCGAAGTCGGCATGACCCTGGAAAAGGCCTATGAGCAGGAAGAAATCCTGCGCGACTTCATCAAGGTCGATGAAGAAGCGGCCGAGATCTGGGAGATGGCCCGCAAGCTTGAAGGCGTGGTGCGTAACGTCGGTAAGCACGCGGGTGGCGTGGTCATCGCGCCGACCAAGTTGACTGACTTTTCGCCGATCTATTGCGATGAAGAGGGCGACGGCCTGGTCACCCAGTTCGACAAAGATGACGTGGAGGCGGCCGGCCTGGTGAAGTTCGACTTCCTCGGCCTGCGGACCCTGACCATCATCGACTGGGCGCTCAAGACCATCAACCGCGACCGCGCCAAGGTGGGCGAAGAACCTCTGGACATCGCTTTCATCCCGCTGGACGACAAGCCGACCTACACCCTGCTGCAAAAAGCCGAAACCACGGCGGTGTTCCAGCTTGAATCGCGCGGCATGAAAGAGCTGATCAAAAAGCTCAAGCCCGACTGCCTGGAAGACTTGATCGCACTGGTGGCCCTGTTCCGTCCGGGCCCGCTGCAATCGGGCATGGTGGACGACTTTATCAACCGTAAACACGGGCGCGCCGAGCTGGCCTACCCGCACTCGGACTACCAGTACGAAGGCCTCAAGCCGGTATTGGCACCGACCTACGGCATCATCCTGTATCAGGAACAGGTGATGCAGATTGCCCAGGTGATGGCCGGTTACACCCTGGGTGGCGCGGACATGCTGCGTCGAGCCATGGGTAAGAAAAAACCCGAGGAAATGGCCAAGCAGCGCGGCGGTTTCATTGAAGGTTGCGCGACCAACAATATCGACGCCGACCTCGCGGGTAACATCTTCGACCTGGTGGAGAAATTCGCCGGTTACGGCTTCAACAAATCCCACTCCGCCGCCTACGGCCTGGTGTCGTACCAGACCGCCTGGCTGAAAGCCCACTACCCGGCGCCGTTCATGGCGGCGGTACTTTCGGCGGATATGCACAACACCGACAAGGTCGTGACCTTGATCGAGGAAGTGCGCACCATGAAGCTGCGCCTCGATGCGCCGGACGTGAACGCTTCGGAGTTCAAGTTCACGGTGAACGACGAAGGCCGCATCATTTATGGCCTGGGCGCGATCAAGGGCGTCGGCGAGGGGCCGGTGGAAGCCATCACCGAAGCGCGCCAGGACGGTCCGTTCAAAGACTTGTTCGACTTCTGCGCACGGGTTGACCTCAAGCGCATCAACAAACGAACCCTCGATGGCCTGATCCGCAGCGGCGCGCTCGACCGTCTCGGCCCGTATTTCCATGATGAGCCCAAGGCTTATCAGGCGAACATCGACCGTAACCGCGCGGTGCTGCTCACCGCCATGGAAGAAGCGATCAAGGCGGCCGAACAGACTGCCCGCACCCATGACAGCGGCCATGCCGACTTGTTTGGCGGGTTGTTCGTCGAAGAAGATGCAGATGTGTACGGTAACCACCGCAAGGCCAAGGAACTGACCCTCAAGGAACGCCTGAAGGGTGAGAAAGACACCCTGGGCCTGTACCTGACCGGCCATCCGATTGACGAATACGAAGGTGAAATCCGCCGCTTCGCCCGTCAGCGCATCATCGACCTGAAACCGGCGCGGGACACCCAGACCGTTGCCGGCATGATCATCGCCCTGCGGGTGATGAAGAACAAGAAGGGCGACAAGATGGGTTTTATCACCCTCGACGACCGCTCGGGCCGTATCGAAGCGTCGCTGTTTGCCGACGCGTTCCACTCCGCCCAGTCGTTGTTGCAGACCGATGCCATGGTGGTCGTGGAGGGGGAGGTCAGCAACGATGACTTCTCCGGTGGCTTGCGCCTGCGGATCAAGCGGGTGATGAGCATGGAAGATGCGCGCACCAATCTGGCCGAAAGCCTGCGTTTGAAGGTGAAAACCGAAGCGCTCAAGGGCGATCAGCTACGCTGGTTGGGCGACCTGCTCAAACGCCACCGTGGTGCATGCCCGGTGACCATGGAGTACACCGGCAATGACGCCAAGGCCATGTTGCAGTTTGGCGAGACCTGGCGAATTGATCCTGCGGATGGCTTGATTCAAGCTTTGCGTGACCAGTTCGGGCGAGACAACGTCTTCCTCCAATACCGTTGACGGTCAGATATGTCTGACCTCGGCTAAACATTTAATCTCGACCTAAACGCGCCTCTCCCTTAAGGTAGGGCGCGAATAGACAACCGGCTGGCCAGGCACGCCCTGGCCGTCGACCCAAGACGGACGCTTATGAACCCGAATTTTCTTGATTTCGAACAGCCGATCGCTGACCTGCAAGCCAAGATCGAAGAGCTGCGCCTGGTCGGCAATGACAATTCGCTGAATATCGGCGATGAAATCTCCCGCCTGCAAGACAAGAGCAAAACGCTCACCGAAGACATCTTCGGCAAGCTGACCAGCTGGCAGATCGCGCGCCTGGCTCGCCACCCGCGCCGTCCTTACACCCTGGACTACATTCAGCACATTTTCACCGAGTTCGACGAGCTGCATGGCGACCGCCATTTCTCCGACGACGCCGCCATCGTCGGCGGTATCGCCCGCCTGGACGACCAGCCGGTGATGGTGATCGGTCACCAGAAAGGCCGTGAAGTGCGCGAGAAAGTCCGTCGCAACTTCGGCATGCCGCGTCCAGAGGGCTACCGCAAGGCGTGCCGCCTGATGGAAATGGCTGAGCGCTTCAAGATGCCGATCCTGACCTTCATCGACACCCCGGGCGCTTATCCGGGGATCGACGCCGAAGAGCGCAACCAGAGCGAGGCTATCGCCTGGAACCTGCGCGTCATGGCCCGCCTGAAAACCCCGATCATCGCCACCGTCATTGGTGAGGGTGGCTCCGGTGGTGCGCTGGCCATTGGTGTCTGTGACCAGTTGAACATGCTGCAATACTCGACCTACGCGGTGATCTCGCCGGAAGGTTGCGCCTCGATCCTGTGGAAAACCGCCGAAAAGGCACCGGACGCTGCCGAAGCCATGGGCATTACCGCTGATCGCCTCAAAGGCCTGGGTATCGTGGATAAAGTGATCGCCGAGCCATTGGGCGGCGCCCACCGTGACCCGGCTGCCGCCGCTGCGACCATCCGCACCGAACTGGGCTCGCAACTGGCGATGCTCAAGAAGCTGGATAACGAAGCGCTGCTGGCCCGTCGTTACGAGCGTCTGATGAGCTACGGCCTCTAAGACCCACGCAATACCCAAATGTGGGAGGGGGCTTGCCCCCTCCCACATTTGCTTTGTGTATGCTTGGTGGGCGTATTACAGATCAGAGGCGGTAACTTGCTATGAAACCGGCTCTGCCCGCCAGACTCTTGCAAACCCTGGCCCCCTGGCGCAGCGCCCCGGCCTGGCACATTGCGTTCTCCGGCGGCCTTGATTCCACCGTCCTGCTGCACCTCCTGGCCAACCTGGCCAAAACCGAGACCCTGCCCCCCCTCAGCGCTGTCCATGTCCACCATGGCCTGCAGGCTGCCGCCGACGCGTGGCCCGCTCATTGCCAGTCGATCTGTGACAGCCTGGGCGTGCCTTTGCGCGTTATGCGTGTGCAGGTGCGGCCCGGCGCCAGTCTTGAGCGTGCCGCCCGTGACGCGCGTTACCAGGCTTTTACCGAGGTGGCCGGGGCAGGGCAGGTAGTGCTGACGGGCCAGCACCGCGATGATCAGGCTGAAACCCTGTTGTTTCGACTGCTGCGTGGGGCTGGGGTGCGTGGGCTGGCAGCGATGCCCGTGCAGCGTCGATTGGCTGGTGGCGACTTGGTGCGGCCGCTGTTGAATGTCTCCAGGGCGGAGTTGGAAGCCTACGCCCACACGCATCAGCTCCAATGGATCGAAGACCCTTCCAACGCAGATTCGCGGTTCTCCCGCAATTACCTGCGCCACCGCGTGCTTCCTGCACTGATGGAGCGTTGGCCCCAGGCCGTCTCAAGCCTGGCGCGCACCGCCGAACACCTGAGTGAAGCCCAGGGCCTGCTCGATGAGCTGGCGCAGATGGACCTGCAGGCCGCCGACCAACCGTCCCCCTTTCCCTGGCTGCCTCTACCGTCCTTGGCCCTTGCACCGCTGCGCGAGCTTTCCGATGCCCGTCAGCGCAACGCCCTACGTAATTGGCTGACGCCGCTGACGCGCCTGCCCGACAGCGACCACTGGGCAGGTTGGCATTCCCTGCGCGATGCCAAGGTCGATGCACAGCCCCTGTGGCGCCTGGCCGACGGCGAGTTGCACCGTAGCGGCGAACGCATCTGGTGGCTGCCTATCGCATGCTCGGAATTTTCTGACGCATCGCTGAGCTGGCCCGATCCGCAAAACCCACTAGAGTTACCCGGCAATGGCCAGTTGACGTTCACCGGCAAGGTGCCCGAAGGGCCGCTGGAGATCCGCTACCGCCAGGGCGGCGAAATCATCGAAGTACCCGGTCGCGGCCGGCGTGACTTGAAGCGCCTGCTTAACGAAAGTGGCCTGCCGGGCTTCCTCCGTGGCAGATTGCCGCTGCTGTATCAAGGCCCGCAGTTGCTGGGCGCGCCCAGCCTTGCGGGACTGTGGCCGTCGGCAAGTGATGACTGGCAATTACATTGGATGCCACAGACCTGCGATCAAGGTTTGAGCTGATAGCGCCTTTCCGGTAGACTACGCTCCCTTCTTGATACAACTTCTGTGGATTCGACTGAATCGCAGCAGTTGCCGATTACCAAGCAGTCTTTGCTGGGCGATTCCAAAAAATGTGTAGCGATCAACGTACCGGTGTTTCATTGCTGGTCTGTCACCACGCGGCGGTTTTTTTGAAAGGTGCACTGTGATTAATGCAGGTGATCGGGGGCTTCGGCCTTCCTTCGCTTTCCCCGGCGGCTCGGACCGCTTTAACGCAGACTTCTAGGGTTTTTCATGACGCGCTACATATTCGTCACGGGCGGTGTTGTTTCTTCATTGGGGAAAGGCATTGCCTCCGCTTCATTGGCGGCCATCCTGGAGGCGCGGGGACTTAAGGTCACCATGCTCAAGCTTGACCCCTACATCAACGTTGACCCGGGCACCATGAGCCCGTTCCAGCACGGTGAAGTGTTCGTCACCCACGACGGCGCCGAGACTGACCTGGACCTGGGCCACTACGAGCGGTTCATCCGCACGACCATGACCCAGAACAACAACTTCACCACCGGCCGTGTCTACGAGCACGTGCTGCGCAAGGAGCGCCGTGGTGACTACCTGGGTGCAACCATCCAGGTGATCCCGCACATCACCGACGAAATCAAGCGCCGCATCATCAAGGGTGCTGGCGATGCCGACGTGGCGATGGTCGAGATCGGCGGCACCGTGGGTGACATCGAATCCCAACCGTTCCTCGAAGCCATCCGCCAGCTGCGTTTCGAAGTCGGCGCCAAGCGCGCGATGCTGATGCACCTGACCCTGGTCCCGTACATCGCCACCGCCGGCGAGACCAAAACCAAGCCTACCCAGCACTCGGTCAAGGAACTGCGTTCCATCGGCCTGCAGCCGGACGTGCTGGTGTGCCGCTCCGATCACCCGATCGACATTTCCTCGCGTCGCAAGATCGCGCAATTCACCAACGTTGAAGAACGTGCGGTGATCGCGCTGGAAGACGCCGACACCATCTACAAGATCCCGGGCATCCTGCATTCGCAAGGCCTGGATGACTTTGTGGTCGAGCGCTTCGGACTGCAATGCAACGGCGCAGACCTGTCCGAGTGGGAAGCCGTGGTCGACGCCAAGCTCAACCCTGAGCACGAAGTCACCATCGCCATGGTCGGCAAGTACATGGAATTGCTGGACGCGTACAAGTCGCTGATCGAAGCGATGAGCCACGCCGGTATCAGCAACCGTACCAAGGTCAACCTGCGCTACATCGACTCCGAAGACATTGAGAACCAGGGCACCGCCCTGCTCGAAGGTGTGGACGCGATCCTCGTGCCAGGCGGTTTCGGCCTGCGTGGCGTGGAAGGCAAGATCACTGCCGTGCAGTACGCCCGTGAAAACAAGGTGCCGTACCTGGGTATCTGCCTAGGCATGCAAGTGGCCGTTATCGAGTTCGCCCGTAACGTGCTGGGCTGGAAAGACGCCAACTCCACCGAGTTCGACAGCAAGAGCGGTCACCCGGTCGTGGGCCTGATCACCGAGTGGGAAGATGCCACCGGCGCGGTCGAGACCCGTACCGAAGCCTCCGACCTGGGCGGCACCATGCGCCTTGGCGCGCAGGATTGCCTGCTGGAAGCCGGCTCGCTGGTTCACGATTGCTACGGCAAGGACGTGATCGTCGAGCGTCACCGTCACCGCTACGAAGTGAACAACAACCTGCTGCCGCAGATTAAAGAGGCCGGCCTGAAAATCTCCGGTCGCTCCGGTGATGGCGCGCTGGTTGAAGTGGTCGAGGCACCGGATCATCCGTGGTTCGTCGCGTGCCAGTTCCACCCTGAGTTCACCTCGACGCCGCGCGACGGTCACCCGTTGTTCAGCGGTTTCGTCAAGGCAGCCCTGACGCAACACCAGAAGAAGGCGTAACCCTGATGGCCCAGAAGATCATTCGCGTAGGCGACATCGAGATTGCCAACGACAAGCCCATGGTGCTGTTCGGCGGCATGAACGTGCTGGAAAGCCGCGACATGGCGATGCAGGTCTGTGAAGAGTACGTCAAGGTCACCCAGAAACTGGGTATCCCTTACGTGTTCAAGGCCAGCTTCGACAAGGCCAACCGTTCGTCCGTGACCTCCTATCGCGGCCCGGGCCTTGAAGAAGGCATGCGGATCTTCCAGGACATCAAGCAAGCCTTCGGCGTGCCGATCATCACCGACGTCCACGAGCCTGAACAGGCTGCCGTGGTCGCCGAGGTGTGCGACATCATCCAGTTGCCGGCCTTCCTGTCGCGCCAGACCGACCTGGTCGTCGCGATGGCCAAGACCGGCGCCGTGATCAATATCAAGAAAGCCCAGTTTCTCGCACCCCAGGAGATGAAACACATCCTGAACAAGTGCGTGGAAGCGGGTAACGACCAGTTGATCCTCTGCGAGCGGGGTTCGAGCTTCGGCTACAACAACCTCGTGGTGGACATGCTTGGTTTCGGCATCATGAAACAGTTCGAATACCCGGTGTTCTTCGACGTGACCCACGCGCTGCAAATGCCCGGTGGTCGCGCCGATTCCGCGGGCGGGCGCCGTGCCCAGGTGCTGGACCTGGCCAAGGCAGGCATCAGCCAGTCCCTGGCCGGCCTGTTCCTGGAAGCCCACCCGGACCCGGACAACGCCAAATGCGACGGCCCGTGCGCGCTGCGCCTGGACAAGCTGGAGCCGTTCCTGGCCCAGCTCAAGCAGTTGGATGAACTGGTCAAGAGTTTTCCGACGGTAGAGACCGCGTAAGCGTCGTTTCTCCGGTAGACTTTCCCACGCTTTACGCTCAGGCCTGCGGGCCTGGGCCTTGTCGCCTGCAAGCCTGCCCCGTTGTTCCACCCTTGCGGTCGGTCAAAAGATTCCCTTCAGCTGCGTCGTTTTCGTCAACTTTGGAGTGTTTACAACAATGGCAAAAATCGTCGACATCAAAGGTCGTGAAGTTCTCGACTCCCGTGGCAACCCCACCGTCGAAGCCGACGTGCTTCTCGATAACGGCATCATCGGCAGCGCCTGCGCGCCGTCCGGTGCTTCTACCGGTTCGCGCGAAGCGCTGGAACTGCGTGATGGCGACAAGAGCCGTTACCTGGGCAAGGGTGTACTGAAAGCTGTTGCCAACATCAACGGCCCGATCCGTGACCTGTTGCTGGGCAAGGACCCGCTGGACCAGAAAGCCCTGGACCACGCGATGATCAAGCTCGACGGCACCGAAAACAAAGGCAGCCTGGGCGCCAACGCCATCCTCGCCGTGTCCCTGGCCGCTGCCAAGGCCGCCGCACAGGACCAGGACCTGCCGCTGTACGCGCACATTGCCAACCTGAACGGCACCCCGGGTGTCTACTCGATGCCGGTGCCGATGATGAATATCATCAACGGTGGCGAGCACGCCGATAACAACGTCGACATCCAGGAATTCATGGTACAGCCGGTCGGCGCCAAGTCCTTCTCCGAAGGCTTGCGCATGGGCACCGAGATTTTCCATCACCTCAAGGCTGTGCTGAAGGCCCGTGGCCTGAGCACTGCGGTGGGTGACGAAGGCGGTTTTGCACCGAACCTGGCGTCCAACGAAGATGCACTGAAAGTGATCTCCGAAGCCGTGGCCAATGCTGGCTACAAGCTGGGCACCGACGTTACCCTCGCCCTGGACTGCGCGGCCAGCGAGTTCTACGAGGACGGTAAGTACAACCTGTCCGGCGAAGGCCAGGTGTTCAACTCCGAAGGTTTCGCTGAATACCTGAAGGGCCTGACCCAGCGCTACCCGATCATCTCGATCGAAGACGGCCTGGACGAGTCCGACTGGGACGGTTGGAAAATCCTCACCGACAAGATCGGCGAGAAGATCCAACTGGTGGGCGACGACCTGTTCGTGACCAACACCAAGATCCTGAAAGAAGGCATCGATAAAAAGATCGCCAACTCGATCCTGATCAAGTTCAACCAGATCGGCACCCTGACCGAAACCCTGGAAGCCATCCAGATGGCCAAGGCTGCGGGCTACACCGCCGTGATCTCGCACCGCTCCGGCGAAACCGAAGACTCGACCATTGCCGACCTGGCCGTGGGCACCTCGGCCGGCCAGATCAAGACCGGTTCCCTGTGCCGTTCCGACCGTGTTTCCAAGTACAACCAATTGCTGCGTATCGAAGAGCAACTGGCTGGCAAGGCCAAGTACAACGGTCGCGGCGAGTTTCGCGGCTGATCGCTAGTTGATGGTGAAACATGGTAAAAAGTCGGCGGATTGCGTCGGAAAACTCACGACAGTGTGGATTTCGGCGCTAATCTGATGGCTATCAAGCACAAGCCTGGTTTTTCCAGGCTTCGTGCTATCAGTTGCTGCAAAAGTTTTGCATGGCGGTCTTTTTTCACTGGATACCCGATATTCGATGCGCAGTCCCAATTGGTTGTTCCTCGTCTTGCTCTTGTTGCTGGCTGGCCTGCAGTACCGCCTATGGGTGGGTAATGGCAGCTTTGCGCAGGTAAAAGACCTGACCCAGCAAATTGCCGACCAGCACGCCGAAAACGAACGCCTGCTGGAGCGTAACCGCGTCCTCGATGCCGAAGTGCTAGAGCTGAAAAAAGGTACGGAGACCGTGGAAGAACGGGCTCGTCATGAATTGGGCATGGTCAAGGAGGGCGAAACCCTCTACCAGTTGGCCCAATGAGTAACCGTTTGCCGGCCTTCTGGGCCGTGATTCCTGCCGCGGGCGTCGGTGCCCGTATGGCCGCGGACCGTCCCAAGCAATATCTGCAACTGGGCGGGCGCACTATTCTCGAACACAGTCTTGGCTGTTTTCTTGACCATCCAGACCTTAAAGGGTTGGTGGTCAGCCTTGCTGTCGATGATCCTTACTGGCCCAACCTGCCTTGCGCCAACGACCCACGCATCGTGCGTGCGGATGGCGGCGACGAGCGTTCGGGGTCTGTGCTCAATGCGCTGCTGCAACTCAATGCCCTGGGCGCCAGCGATGACGATTGGGTGTTGGTGCACGATGCGGCACGGCCGAACCTGAGTCGTGATGATCTCGACAAGTTATTAAGCGAACTGTTGAACGATCCTGTGGGTGGTCTGTTGGCCGTGCCGGCCCGCGACACTCTCAAGCGCGTCGACAAGCATGGCCGCGTGGTCGAGACCGTTGATCGCAGCTTGATCTGGCAGGCTTATACGCCGCAGATGTTCCGCTTGGGGGCTTTGCATCGTGCCTTGGCCGACAGCCTGGTGGCGGATGCGGTGATTACCGATGAAGCCTCGGCGATGGAATGGTCCGGCCAGGCGCCGCGCCTGATCGAAGGGCGCTCGGACAATATCAAAGTGACCCGGCCGGAAGATTTGGAGTGGCTGCGGTTGCGGTGGGCTAACCGCAGGTAATCCGCGATACCGTGTCGACCCCATCGGGGGCAAGCCCCCTCCCACATTGAAATGCATTCCAAGTGTGGGAGGGGCTTGTCCCCGATGAGGCCCCTCCAAACAACCAACAGTCAACTGCTGTACTCCGGCCTCTCAGCCAACCCCTCCTTCAAGAAATCCACCAATTTCCTGACCTTCGGCGACAAATGCCTTTGCTGCGGATACAACGCCCACACCGCCGTATTCGGCGGCTGATGCGCCTCCAGCAACGATACCAACGCGCCACTGTGCAGATGCTCCAGCACGTAATAGTCTGGCAACTGGCACAACCCGACGCCCTGTAGCGCCGCATCCAACACCGCTTGCCCACTGTTGCAGCGCCAATTTCCCTGCACGCGCTGGGAAAACTCCCGCCCGTCCTGGGCCAGTTGCCAGATATCCGAGCTGCCGATCAGGCAGTTATGCCGGCTCAATTCCGACAAGCTATGTGGCCGACCATACCGAGCGAGGTAGGACGGCGACGCACACAGGTACATGCGTCGAGGTGCGAGGCGGCTGGCGACCATGCGCGAATCCTGCAAGCGCCCCAGGCGGATCGCCAGGTCGAGGCCTTCATGCACCAGGTCCAGTTGGCGGTTGCTCAGTTCGATATCCACACGCAACTGCGGATACAGCCCCATGAACCGTGTCACCAGCGGCACGATAAAGCGCTCGCCATATGCCACGGCACAGGTCATGCGCAACATGCCCTTGGGCTCGCTGGTGAGATCGCCCACCGCACGCAGCGCTTCCTCACGCCCGTCCTGCAGGCGTTGGCAGTGTTGCAAGAAGGTCTGGCCGGCCTCGGTCAGGGTCACCTTGCGCGTACTGCGGTACAGCAACCGGGTTTGCAGGCGTTCTTCCAGGCGCGCCACCTGCCGGCTGATATGGGAAGACGACACCCCCAGCCGTTCCGCCGCCGCCGTGAACTGGCTGCATTCGGCCACCGCGACAAACTCATCGATACCTTCCCAGCGGTTCTCAAGCATGTCGATTATCCCCATGCAGCAATAAAGTTTTGCTTTTGCCTGGATTATTCATCAGCCAGCCATGTTTTACACTCGTCGCCTCAGTTTTTAACCCCGATGGAGAAACCCGGATGATCAAGTCCCGCGCCGCCGTAGCCTTCGAAGCCAAGAAGCCCCTTGAGATCGTCGAAGTGGATGTCGCCATGCCCAAGGCGGGTGAAGTGCTGTTGCGCGTGGTCGCGTCCGGCGTGTGCCATACCGACGCCTACACCCTGTCGGGCGCCGACCCGGAAGGCATCTTCCCGTCGATCCTCGGCCATGAAGGCGGTGCGGTGGTTGAGGCGATCGGTGAGGGCGTGACGTCGGTAGCCGTGGGCGATCACGTCATCCCGCTGTACACCCCGGAATGCGGCAAGTGCAAGTTCTGCCTGTCGGGCAAGACCAACTTGTGCCAGGCCATCCGTTCCACCCAAGGCAAAGGCCTGATGCCGGACGGCACCACGCGTTTCTCCTACAAAGGCCAACCGATTTTCCACTACATGGGCACCTCGACCTTCTCCGAGTACACCGTGCTGCCGGAAATTTCCGTGGCCAAGATTCCTAAAGAAGCCCCACTTGAAAAAGTCTGCTTGCTCGGTTGCGGCGTTACCACCGGCATCGGTGCTGTGATCAACACCGCCAAGGTCAAGCCAGGCGATACCGTAGCGATCTTCGGCCTCGGCGGTATCGGCCTGTCGGCAGTGATTGGTGCGGTTAAAGCCAAGGCAGGTCGCATCATTGCCATCGACATCAACCCGGCCAAGTTCGAAATCGCCAAGCAGCTGGGTGCGACCGATTGCATCAACCCGAAAGACTACGATCGTCCGATCCAGGACGTGATCGTCGACCTCACCGACGGCGGCGTGGACTTCTCCTTCGAATGCATCGGCAACGTGCAACTGATGCGCGCCGCCCTCGAGTGCTGCCACAAGGGCTGGGGCGAGTCGGTGATCATCGGCGTGGCCGGTGCCGGCCAGGAAATCGCTACCCGCCCGTTCCAGTTGGTGACCGGTCGCGTCTGGCGCGGTTCGGCCTTCGGTGGCGTACGTGGCCGCTCCGAACTGCCAAGCTACGTGGAAATGGCCCAGACCGGCGAGATCCCGCTGGACACCTTCATCACCCACACCATGGGCCTGGAAGACATCAACAAAGCGTTTGACCTGATGCATGAAGGCAAGAGCATTCGTACCGTCATCCACTTCTGAGGTTCGCCATGAGTCTGGAAAACCTGTCGTGCCAGAAGAGCTTCGGCGGCTGGCATAAACGCTACAAGCATCATTCCGATGTGCTCGGTTGCGACATGACCTTCGCCGTTTACCTGCCGCCGCAAGCGGAGCAGGGCGGCAAATTGCCGGTGTTGTACTGGCTGTCGGGTCTCACCTGCACCGATGAGAACTTCATGCAGAAGGCCGGCGCCCAGCGCATGGCTGCCGAGCTGGGGTTGATCATTGTGGCGCCGGACACCAGCCCGCGTGGTCCGGGTGTGCCGGGCGACCCGGACAACGCGTGGGATTTCGGTCTCGGCGCCGGCTTCTATTTGAATGCCACCCAGGAACCCTGGGCCAAGCACTATCGGATGTATGACTACGTCGTGCAGGAATTGCCGGCGTTGATCGAAGGGCATTTCCCGGCGTCGGATAAGCGCGGCATCAGCGGCCACTCCATGGGCGGCCACGGTGCGCTGGTGTGTGCCTTGCGTAACCCTGGACGTTACCTGTCGGTGTCGGCGTTTTCGCCGATCAACAACCCGATGGATTGCCCATGGGGCCAGAAAGCCTTCTCCCGCTACTTGGGTGAAGAGCGTTCCAAGTGGCGCGAGTGGGACACCTGTGTACTGATCGGCGAAGCCTCGGAAAAGCTGCCACTGCTGGTGGACCAGGGCGACCGCGACGATTTCCTCGCCGTGCAACTCAAGCCTGAAGCCCTGCAACAAGCGGCCAAGGCAGCCAACCATCCGCTGGAACTGCGCCTGCAACCCGGCTACGACCACAGCTACTTCTTTATCGCCAGCTTCATCGAAGACCATTTGCGACACCATGGCCGTGCTTTGCTCGGTTAATGTGAGGCAAAAGTAGGTAGAATCACGCCCTGAATTAAATCGGGGCGTTTTTTTATGCGTATTGGCCACGGCTACGATGTGCACCGTTTCGCCGAAGGCGATTTCATCACCCTGGGCGGCGTGCGTATTGCACACCACCATGGTTTGCTGGCTCATTCCGACGGCGACGTCGTGTTGCATGCCTTGAGCGATGCGTTGCTTGGCGCAGCGGCATTGGGCGATATCGGCAAGCACTTTCCAGACACCGACCCGACTTTCAAGGGCGCGGACAGCCGTGTCTTGTTGCGCCATGTGGTTGGCCTGGTCCATGCCAAGGGCTGGAAGGTCGGCAACGTTGACAACACCATCGTGGCCCAGGCGCCGAAGATGGCCCCGCATATCGAGTCGATGCGCGCGCTGATTGCCGCCGACCTGCAAATTGAATTGGATCAAGTCAACGTGAAAGCCACCACCACTGAAAAGCTCGGGTTCACCGGCCGTGAAGAGGGCATTGCCGTGCACTCCGTTGCCTTGTTGCTGCGCGCATGAATGACCTGCAACTGCTGGGCCCGCGAGCCTATGGCGAGGCCTTGGGCAGCGCGGTACTGAAGGCGACGGCCGAAGACTTCCAGGTCGACGAGGTGCTGGACATTCCGCTGACCGGTGAAGGCGAACACCTGTGGTTGTGGGTGGAAAAACGCGGCCTCAATACCGAGGAAGCTGCGCGGCGTATCGCCAAGGCGGCCGGGGTGCCGTTGCGCACCGTCAGCTATGCCGGGCTCAAGGATCGCCAGGCGTTGACCCGCCAATGGTTCAGCGTGCAACTGCCGGGCAAGGCCGACCCGGACATGAGCGCGGCGGAGAATGACACGCTCAAGATTCTCAAGACCGGCCGCCACAAGCGCAAGCTGCAGCGCGGTGCGCATTCGGCCAATGGGTTCACTTTGCGCCTGACGCAGTTGGCCGGTGATACCGCCGCCATCGATGCGCGCTTGCAACAGATTGCCCAACACGGCATTCCCAACTATTTCGGTGCCCAGCGCTTTGGCCACAATGGCGGCAATGTCGTGGACGCTCGCGAGTGGGCCGCCCGCAAAGCCTTGCCGGAGCAGCGCAATGTGCGTTCGCGGTTGCTGTCCACCGCCCGCAGCTTTTTGTTCAACAAAGTGCTGGCCGCGCGCGTGTCCGATGGTTCGTGGCAACGTGCCCAGGTCGGCGACCTGCTGGCGTTTACCGACAGCCGCAGTTTTTTCCCGGCTGGCGAAGCGGAATGCAGCGACCCGCGCCTGGCCATTCTGGACCTGCACCCGACCGGGCCGCAGTGGGGCGAGGGCGACTCGCCGGCCAGTGGTGCAACCTTCGAGCTGGAACAGGCGGTTGCCGCTGGTGAAGCCGACTTGCGTGATTGGCTGGTGAATGCCGGCATGAGCCAGGAACGTCGCATTCTTCGACTGCCCATTGGCGGTTTGACGTGGCATTATCCCTCGCTGGACATTCTGCAATTGGAATTCGTCCTGCCGGCCGGATGCTTCGCCACTGTGTTGGTGCGCGAGCTTGTTGATCTGGTGCCGGTGGGGCAGACGGACAACCCATGCGTATTCTGATATCAAACGATGACGGTGCCACCGCACCCGGTCTTGCCGCGCTCTATGCTGCGCTGCAGGATTATGCCGAGTGCGTGGTGGTTGCCCCTGACCAGGACAAGAGTGGCGCCAGCAGTTCGCTGACGCTCGACCGTCCGCTGCACCCGCAAGTCTTGGCCAATGGCTTTATCAGTGTGAACGGCACGCCTACCGACTGTGTCCACCTGGCAATCAACAGCCTGCTGGACCAGGCGCCGGACCTGGTGGTGTCGGGCATCAACCTCGGTGCAAACCTGGGGGATGATGTGCTGTATTCCGGGACCGTGGCGGCAGCCCTTGAGGGGCGCTTCCTGGGCCGTACCGGGTTCGCCTTTTCGTTTGCCTCGCGGCAACTGGATAACCTGGCAACCGCCGCGCATTTCGCGCGCAAGCTGGTGGAGGCCCATGGCTCTCTGGACCTGCCACCGCGTACGGTGCTCAACGTCAATATTCCCAACCTGCCCCTCGATCATATTCGCGGCATCAAGCTGACGCGCCTGGGCCATCGCGCCCGTGCGGCGGCGCCGTTGAAGGTGGTCGACCCGCGTGGCAAGGAAGGCTATTGGATCGCAGCGGCAGGTGATGCTGAAGATGGTGGTGAAGACACGGACTTTCATGCGGTGATGCAAGGCTATGTGTCGATTACCCCATTGCAATTTGATCGCACCTTCAGTGATGCCTTCAGTGGTCTCGATGGCTGGCTGGAGGGGCTGCGCTGATGGGCCGTGAACAAGACGACTTGCTGCGCCGGGGCATCGGGATGACGTCCCAGCGTACCCGTGAACGCCTGATCCAGCGCCTGTACGAAGAAGGTTTGTCCAACGCCCAGGTGCTGGAAGTGATCAGGCGTACGCCTCGCCACCTGTTTGTCGATGAAGCCCTGGCCCACCGGGCCTATGAAGATACGGCGCTGCCCATCGGCCACAACCAGACCATCTCCCAACCGTACATGGTGGCGCGCATGAGCGAGCTGCTGCTGGCGGCGGGGCCGTTGGACAAGGTGCTGGAAATCGGCACCGGCTCCGGCTACCAGACTGCCGTGCTGGCGCAACTGGTGGAGCGGGTGTTCTCGGTCGAGCGCATCAAGGTGCTGCAAGACCGGGCCAAGGAGCGCCTGGTGGAGTTGAACCTGCGCAACGTGGTGTTCCGCTGGGGGGACGGCTGGGAAGGCTGGCCGGCGCTGGCGCCTTACAACGGCATCATCGTGACCGCCGTGGCCACCGATGTTCCGCAAGCGTTGCTCGATCAACTTGCCCCCGGCGGACGCCTGGTGATCCCGGTAGGCTCCGGCGAAGTGCAACAATTGATGCTCATTATCCGTGAGGATGAAGGCTTTTCCCGGCATGTGCTGGGGGCCGTGCGTTTTGTGCCGTTGCTCAATGGGCCGCTGGCCTGATCATTTGTTCGCGGGCAGTGAATTCTGTTGGCGGGGATGTGTCTTACGGCGGGGTCTATCGAGTCAACATGATCGGGAGTCGGAATTAAACGCGATGAATGTTTCGTTTCCGGCGTGTGACGGTAAAACTCCAATGCCCAGTTATACTTGCGTCATATTTCAAGCCTGATACAGGCATTCATGTTCAGCCACCACAAAGGGAGCGGCGGGTGAGTCTCACAGGTCTTGCGCAGCGTATGAGTAAAACAAGCTTTCATCGACTGGTGCTTGGCCTCGTCTTCAGTTCCGTGCTGGTCGGCTGCTCCAGCTCGCCAAGCAGCGGCGCACGGGTGGTGGACCGTAATAATGCCGTGCCGCAAAAGCCGACGGTGACCACCGGGCAATACGTGGTGCGCAAGGGCGATACGATGTTCTCGATCGCCTTCCGCTATGGCTGGGACTACAAGGCGCTCGCAGCCCGTAACAATATTCCTGTGCCCTACACGATACATCCCGGTCAGACGATTCGCTTCGACGGCCGTACCGGTTCTGCGCCTACGACAGTTGTGACAAACACTGGATCTTCGCCGTCGTCCTCCAGCAAAACCACCATCATTACCCGCCCTGCAGGCACCGCCGCACCTACCCCTGCAAGCAAGCCGGCACCCGCGCCGTTGCCACCTGCCGGGCCTGCGCCGACCGGCTGGGGATGGCCCTCAAACGGAGTGTTAATTGGAAAATTCTCTTCAAACGGTAGTTTGAATAAAGGCATTGATATCGCCGGAGATTTGGGACAGCCTGTTTTAGCTGCGTCTGATGGGACAGTGGTGTACGCCGGGAGTGGTTTACGGGGCTACGGCGAGCTGGTCATCATCAAACACAGCGACACCTACGTCAGTGCTTACGGTCACAACCGCAGGCTGTTGGTTCGGGAGGGGCAGCAGGTCAAAGTCGGACAGACAATTGCCGAAATGGGGTCAACTGGTACAGACCGGGTGAAACTGCACTTTGAGATTCGCCGTCAAGGGAAGCCTGTAGATCCGCTGCAATTCCTACCCCGTCGTTGATGTGTTGCACAGCCTGTTCCCTCACGTAGAAGGAACAGGCTCCAGCGTTGCCAAGGATAAAGGCGCCGCTTGAGCTTGAGGTCGAACTCACCAAAGGACTATAACAATGGCTCTCAGTAAAGAAGCGCCGGAGTTTGACATCGACGATGAGGTTCTCCTGATGGAGACCGGTATCGCTACGGAATCGATGTCGAATGAGGGACCTGCTGTACCTTCAGTTCGCACCAAATCCAAGAACTCCACCGCGTTAAAGCAACACAAGTACATTGACTACACTCGGGCGCTCGATGCGACCCAGCTGTACCTCAATGAAATCGGCTTTTCCCCTCTGTTGACTCCCGAAGAAGAAGTCCATTTTGCGCGCTTGTCGCAGAAGGGCGATCCGGCTGGGCGCAAACGCATGATTGAAAGCAACCTGCGCCTGGTGGTGAAAATCGCCCGACGCTATGTCAATCGTGGGCTGTCCCTGTTGGACTTGATCGAGGAAGGCAACCTGGGCCTGATCCGGGCGGTGGAGAAGTTCGACCCTGAGCGGGGCTTCCGCTTTTCGACCTATGCCACCTGGTGGATTCGCCAGACCATCGAACGGGCGATCATGAATCAGACCCGTACGATCCGGTTGCCGATCCATGTGGTCAAGGAGCTCAACGTCTACCTGCGGGCAGCGCGTGAGCTTACCCAAAAACTCGATCATGAACCTTCGCCCGAAGAAATCGCCAACCTGCTGGAAAAACCGGTAGGGGAGGTCAAGCGCATGCTGGGCCTTAACGAGCGTGTGTCTTCGGTCGACGTCTCGCTGGGTCCGGATTCGGATAAAACCCTGCTGGACACCCTGACCGATGATCGTCCTACGGATCCTTGCGAGCTGTTGCAGGATGATGATCTGTCCCAAAGCATTGACCAGTGGCTGTCGGAACTCACGGACAAGCAGCGCGAGGTGGTGATTCGCCGCTTCGGCCTGCGCGGCCATGAGAGCAGCACCCTGGAAGACGTAGGCCTGGAGATCGGCCTGACCCGTGAGCGGGTGCGGCAGATCCAGGTAGAAGGGCTCAAGCGCTTGCGTGAGATCCTGGAGAAGAATGGCTTGTCGAGTGAGTCGTTGTTTCAATAACGAATTGGCTTGAATGCTTGAATGTGGGAGGGGGCTTGCCCCCGATAGCGATGGTTCAGTCAAATCTGTATTGACTGACACACTGCAATCGGGGGCAAGCCCCCTCCCACATTGGTTTATGCCGTATCTTATTTGCAGATAGGGCCAAATCCCAGGCATAAAAAAACCCCGCTTTTAAGGGCGGGGTCTTTTCGACTAAGTCAGTACAAGTTAGATAACTTGAACTTCTTCAGCTTGCATGCCTTTCTGACCGCGGGTAGCGATGAAAGAAACCTGTTGGCCTTCTTTCAGGCTTTTGAAGCCGTCGGATTGGATAGCTTTGAAGTGAACGAACAGGTCGTCACCGGATTGTGGAGTGATGAAGCCGAAGCCTTTTTCATCGTTGAACCACTTAACGGTACCAGTTTGGCGATTAGACATGGTGTATCTCCTTGGACAAAGTTAACTGCGACTCAGGAAAAGCCCTGGCCGAGACTGAGTGCAAAGAGCAGGAAAAATTCTTGGAGATGGTTGGATCGAAATTCAACATATCGTGTAGAGATTCTCAGTGACACAAGCAGCACAGTGGCGCCACCTTAACCCTTTTTCCGGAACGTGCCAATGGTATTTCCGAAGGTTTCTCCATTTTCGTGACTGGCGGTGGTATTTGCGGTCACCTTGCACGGCAATATGGGTCCCGGCCCCGCTGGCTGTGGCTTATAGCAGCAGGCGCGTTCATCAAGAAAAGCCGCGTGGCCTTTGAACCCCAACGCCGGCCCCGGTAAGATGCCCCACAGAATTTTTCCACCTCGCTATTCAGGACACCCGCCATGAGCATCAAATCGGACAAGTGGATTCGCCGCATGGCGCAAGAACACGGCATGATCGAACCGTTCGTCGAGCGCCAGATCCGTGGCCAAGGCGATGCCCCGGTGATTTCCTACGGCGTTTCCAGCTACGGCTACGATGTGCGCTGCGCCGATGAGTTCAAGGTGTTCACCAACATCAACTCGGCGATCGTCGATCCGAAGAACTTCGACGAAAAGAGCTTCGTCGACGTCAAGAGCGACGTATGCATCATCCCGCCCAACTCCTTCGCCCTGGCGCGCACCGTGGAGTTCTTCCGTATCCCGCGTGACGTGCTGACCATCTGCCTGGGTAAAAGCACCTACGCGCGTTGCGGCATCATCGTCAACGTGACGCCGCTTGAGCCGGAGTGGGAAGGCCACGTGACCCTCGAGTTCTCCAACACCACCACCTTGCCGGCGAAGATCTATGCCAACGAAGGTGTGGCGCAGATGCTGTTCCTGCAGTCCGACGAGGCCTGTGAAGTGTCCTACAAAGACCGTGCCGGCAAGTACCAGGGCCAGCGCGGCGTCACTCTCCCACGCGCCTGATCGAAAGGTCTTACACGCAAAGGGAATTAGTCTGCGGAAAGTGACTCTATCTAGGTGTACTGCCTCGGCGCGTGTAAAACGCGCCGGGCCACGCTTGAGGAGTACCTTATGAAGCTCGACCCGCGAATCAGCGCAGAACTTGCCCGGCTTGAACCCAACCAGATTGGCGTTCTGGCCTGGTCCTTGATGGCCGACCCCGCATACGGGGGCGGCATCCCCGGCCAACCTGAGCCGGACTACCCCCAACCCGCCGAACCCGGTGAGCCGACCCTGCCGGACGAGCCACCACCCGCACCCGTTGCCTGATACCTAGCCCACAGGCCACACCTCCTGATCGCCGACCACAAAGAGTCGGTGGTCATCGGCCTGCTCCACCGCAAATCCACCGGTAAACGCGCCAAACGCCGGCAACAAGCTGACCCGCGTCCCGATCTGAAAGCACGGCAGCCGCAGGCTTTGCCGGCCCTTGCCACGCAAGCGATACACCGGATGCACATGCCCCGCCAGCACGTGGTGGCTGGGGTGGGCATCCGGTTCGTGCTGCAAGGCAAAGGGGCCCATCAGCAGCGGTTCCGGCACCACTTCAATCTTCAGGTCGGGCGGTGGGTCACCGGCGCGTTTATCGTGATTGCCGCGCACCAGGGTCAGGGGCAACGAGGGATGACGCTCGCGCCAAGCCCGCAACGCGCCCAGTGTGCCGCTGGCGTGGGAGCCGGGGCCATGCAGGAAGTCGCCAAGAAAGATCACCTGCGCGCACCCATGGGTAGCGAGCAGCCGGTCCAGCCGCTCAAGGTTGGCAGTGGTGGTCCCTTGCGGCACCGGCTGCCCCAGGCTGCGGTACGCCGAGGCCTTGCCAAAGTGCGCATCGGCAATCAACAGGCACCCGCGCGCAGGCCAGTAGATCGCCTTGTCTGCCAGCAACCACAATTGCTCACCTTCCAGCGTTATCGAACAGACCATCAGCGCTTCCCGTTATCCGCGACCTTTTCCAGGTCCTTGACCATTCGTGCAATGCGCTCCGAGAGTTTTTCCGAACTCATGCTTTCGCGCATCCGCTCGACCAGCAGCGGAAAAGCCAGGGGAGTCGGCCGTTCGATCAGGTGCAGGTCCAGTTTCAGCGCCGACAGATGACGCAACGTCGCTTCCAAGCGACGAATATCCAATTCATCGCGCAGGACTTCTTCCCCGGCTTGGGTCAGTAATCGGTTCTGTGGGTCATATTGCTTGAACACCTCGAAGAACAAACCGCTGGACGCCTGCACCTGCCGCGTACTTTTCGGTGCGCCGGGATAGCCGGCGAACACCAGCCCGGCAATGCGTGCTATCTCGCGAAAGCGGCGCAGGGCCAGTTCCCCGGCGTTCAGGCTGGCCGCCACGTCTTCCAACAGGTTTTCAGGGCTCAGCAGCGCCTCATTCAATAATCCGGGCCAATCCACAGGCGTGGCGCTCAATAACTCCAGCCCGTAGTCATTCACGGCAATCGAAAAGGTCACTGCCTGCCCCTGGCTCACCCGCCACGCCAACAGACTCGCCAGCCCCAGGTGCACCTGGCGCCCGGCGAAGGGATAGAGAAACAGGTGCCAGCCTTCCCGGGATTTCAGCGCTTCTGCCAGCAGATGCTCGCGCGTCGGCAGGCCGGACCAGCGCAACTGCGTCTGCAAGAGGGGTTGCACCGCGCGCATCTCCGGGCCTTTAAAGTGCCCGTGCGCCGCCGCATCAAAACGCTCCACCACCGCCTGGGCCAGCTCGTTGGAAAGCGGCATGCGCCCGCCATTCCAGCGCGGCACGGCGGCTTTTTTGGCGCTGCTGCGGCGCACGTAGGCGGTCATGTTTTCCACACGCACCAGCTCCAGCAGGCGCCCGGCAAACAGGAAACCATCGCCGGGCTTGAGCCGCGCGATAAAACCTTCCTCGACACTGCCCAGGTTCTTGCCGCCACCGCCCTTGCTCCAGTACTTCAAGTGGATGCTCGCGTCACTGACGATGGTGCCCACGCTCATGCGATGACGGCGCGCCAGGCGGGCATCGGGGACGCGCCAGATGCCCTGTTCGTCCGGCTCCACGCGGCGGTAGTCCGGATAGGCGGTCAGCGACAGACCGCCATGGCGCACAAACCCCAGCGCCCACGCCCAGTCTGCGTCCGTGAGGTCGCGGTACGCCCAGGCCCCGCGTACTTCCGCCAGCAACGCATCCGGCGTGAACCCGCCGCCCAGCGCCATGCTCACCAAATGTTGTACGAGTACATCCAGCGGTTTGTGCGGCGATTCCCGCGCTTCGATGCGTCGCTGGGCAATTGCATCCTGGGCCGCCGCCGCTTCCACCAGTTCCAGGCTGTGGGTCGGCACCAGCGTCACCCGCGAGGGCCGCCCCGGCGCATGCCCCGAGCGCCCGGCGCGTTGCATCAGGCGTGCAACACCTTTGGCCGAGCCAATCTGCAACACCCGTTCCACCGGCAGGAAGTCCACCCCCAGGTCCAGGCTGGAGGTGCACACCACGGCCTTGAGTTGGCCGTCCTTCAACGCCCGTTCCACCCAGTCGCGGGTCTCTCTGGACAATGAACCGTGATGCAGGGCAATCACCCCAGCCCAGTCGGGCCGGGCGTCCAGCAACGCCTGGTACCAGATTTCCGACTGCGCCCGGGTATTGGTAAACACCAGGCAACTGCTGCTGCTTTCGACCTCGGCCACCACCTGGGGCAACATCTTCAAGCCGATATGCCCGGCCCAGGGAAAGCGCTCGGCAAGCGGCGGCAGCAAGGTGTCGACCTTCAGCTCTTTGGCCGTTTGCCCCTGTACATTGATCCCGTCGCCTTGTGGGACCAACACCTCCAAGGCGTGGGATTGATTACCCAGGGTCGCTGAAATGCCCCACACCATCAAACCCGGATGCCAGCGCCGCAGCCGCGCCAGCGCCAGTTGCAACTGCACGCCGCGTTTGTTGCCGATCAATTCATGCCATTCATCGACGATCACCATGCGCACGTGTGCCAGGCTCACTTCGCTGTCGGCGCGGGCCAGCATCAGGGTCAGGCTTTCCGGGGTGGTCACCAGGGCGGTGGGCTGGCGCCGTGTCTGGCGGGCGCGCTCGCTGCTGCTGGTGTCACCGGTGCGCAGGCCGACGCTCCAGGGAATCTGCAGGGCTTCCAGCGGTGCTTCGAGGGCGCGTGCGGTATCGGCCGCCAGGGCCCGCATGGGCGTGATCCACAGCACCGTCAGCGGTTCAGCGGGCGGTTTGCGTTTACCCGTCACGGGCGGGCGAGTGATGGCGAAGCGATTGAGCGCCGCGAACCATAGCGCGTAGGTCTTGCCGGCGCCGGTGCTGGCATGCAGCAATCCCGACTGACCGCCCTTGACTGCCGCCCATACCTCTTTCTGAAAAGCGAACGGCTTCCAGCCTTTGGCGGCAAACCACTGTTTGGCGAAGTCGATGGGTTTTGCCATGGGGCGGCGCAACTCTGGAAGGTCTATTCCACAGACCTTCCAGCGCGCCCAAAGGTTTACTTCAAATTGCCACTCAGGAACTGCTGCAAGCGCTCGCTCTTCGGATTGCCCAGCACGTCCTCAGGCGCGCCTTGTTCCTCCACCAGGCCCTGATGCAGGAACAGCACCTGGCTCGACACCTTGCGTGCAAAGCTCATCTCGTGGGTCACCATGATCATGGTGCGGCCTTCCTCGGCCAGGCCCTGGATCACCTTCAACACTTCGCCCACCAGCTCCGGGTCAAGGGCCGAGGTGGGCTCGTCGAACAGCATCACCTCCGGTTCCATCGCCAGGGCGCGGGCGATGGCGACGCGTTGCTGCTGGCCGCCGGACAGGAACGCCGGGTATTGATCGGCCACGCGGGCCGGCAGGCCGACCTTGTCGAGGTAGCGACGCGCACGGTCTTCGGCGTCCTTCTTGCTGCAACCCAGCACCCGGCGCGGGGCCATGGTGATGTTTTCCAGCACGCTCATGTGGCTCCACAGGTTGAAGTGCTGGAAGACCATGGCCAGGCGCGTGCGCAAGCGCTGCAGTTCGGCGTCATCGGCCACGCGCATGCCGTGGCGGTCGCTGACCATGCGGATCGGCTGGCCATCGAGGGTCATGGCGCCGTCGTTGGGGGTTTCGAGGAAGTTGATGCAGCGCAAGAAGGTGCTTTTGCCCGAGCCGCTGGCGCCGATCAGGCTGATCACGTCGCCGGTCCTGGCCTTGAGCGAAACACCTTTGAGCACCTCATTGTCGCCATAGCTTTTATGCAGGCCTTCAACGGTCAATTTGTACATGGGGCGTGCATCCTCAAGGCGAAAGTAGATAGCCGCTGCGATAGGCCTCGGTGCCTGCGACATGGCCGATGACCATCCCGGCAGTGGCCATGCGGCGCAGCGAACGGGCGTAAAGCAGGCCGGCCTTCTGGCAGTGCACGGGCGTTACGCGGTCGGTAATGGGGTCGATGATTTCGGCGATCAGTTGCCCGGCTTCCAGGTATTCGCCGGGCAGGGCGCGGAACACCAGCAGGCCGCCCACCGGCGTCGCCACCGGTTCAACGCCGGCCAGCGGCGTGGCGGGGTAGGGCAGGTCCGGCAGTGGTGCGACGTCGCCGGCAATCGCGCCGAAGTGAATCAGGTAATCGATGATCGCCTGGCAGTCGAGCGCCGCCAGGCCATGGTTGACGTCACCTTGGCCGCGCAGCTCGACGGTCACCGAAAAGCTGCCCATGGGGATCGGGAAGCGCTCGCCGAAGCGTTGCTGCAACTGCCACCACACCAGGGTGAAGCACTCATCGAAGGATTGCCCGCCGGAGTCGGTCGCGAGCAAATTCGCTTCCGACCCGATATACCGCGCCAACGGTTCCACCTGCGGCCAGGCCTCGGGCGTGGTGTACAGGTGCGCCACGGCTTCGAAGTCGCAATGCAGGTCCAGCACCATATCGGCGTCGCAGGCCAGACGTTGCAGGACCGCGCGCTGGGACTGCAGTTGGGTGTCGGCGCTTTGCGCGGCGAGGGCGCGCGACAAAGCGGAGCGGATCAGTTCGACATTGCGCTGCGGATCGTCCCCGAGCAACGCCTCGACCTGGTCGCCCACCGCGTCACTGAGGTCGACAAACAGGCGATTGAAGTTCTGCCCGCTTTCCAATTCGTAGCGGCCCAGCGGGATATCCATCAACACCTGTTCCAGGCCCACCGGGTTGGCGATGGGCACCAGCACGATCTCGCTGCGCAGGCGCCCGGCCGCCGCCAACTTCGCCAGCTGCACCTTGAGGTGCCAGGCCACCAGCATGCCGGGCAGTTCGTCGGCATGCAGCGACGACTGGATGTAGATCTTGCCTTCGGCCTGTTCCGGGCCGAAATGAAAACTGTGAATCTGCCGCGCCGTGCCGGGCACCGGCGCGATCAGTTCATGGACGTGATGCCGCATGAAGGCTCCTTAGTGGCTCGGCCCGAGAAAGGCCAGCCAACGGCGCTCCGCCAGACGAAACAGACCGACCAGGGCAAAGGTCACGGTCAGGTAGATCAGCGCAGCGATACCGAATGATTGAAAGGTCATGAAGGTGGCCGAGTTGGCATCCCGCGCCACTTTGAGGATGTCGGGGATCGTTGCGGTGAAAGCCACCGTGGTCGAGTGCAGCATCAGGATCACTTCATTACTGTAGTAGGGCAGCGAGCGGCGCAGCGCCGACGGCATGATCACGTAGGCGTAGAGCTTCCAGCCGCTCAAGCCGTAGGCCTTGGCCGCCTCGACTTCGCCGTGGGCCATGCTGCGGATCGCCCCGGCGAAAATCTCCGTGGTGTAGGCACAGGTGTTGAGGGCGAAGGCCAGGATGGTGCAGTTCATCGCGTCGCGAAAGAACGCATCCAGCAACGGTTGTTCGCGTACGGCGGCGAGGCTGTAGATACCGGTGTAGCAGATCAGCAACTGGATATAGAGCGGCGTGCCCCGGAACAGATAGGTGTAGAACTGCACCGGCCAGCGCACCAGGCGCTTGCGCGACACGCGGGCAATGGACAGCGGGATCGACACCAGGAAGCCGATGACCAGGGCGGCGCTGAGCAGCCACATCGTCATGGCCAGGCCGGTGATGTGCTGGCCGTCGCTATAAAGGAAGGGGCGCCAGTATTCCTGCAAGAGTTCGATCATCGTATGGCCTCCCGGGCGCCGGCGGAGTAGCGACGTTCAAGGCGGCGCAAAACGAAGTTGGACGCGCTGGTGATCAACAGGTAGATCAACGCGGCGATGACCAGGAAGTAAAACAGCTGATAAGTGCTCTTGCCGGCATCCTGAGCGGCCTTGACCAGGTCGGCCAGGCCGATGATCGACACCAGGGCCGTGGCCTTGAGCATCACCATCCAGTTATTGCCGATGCCCGGCAGGGCAAAGCGCATCATTTGCGGGAAGGTCACGTAGCGAAACCGCTGGCTACGCTTGAGCCCATAGGCCGTAGCGGCTTCCAGTTGGCCACGGGGCACCGCGAGGATCGCGCCGCGAAAAGTCTCGGTGAAATACGCCCCGTAGATAAAACCCAGGGTGATCACCCCAGCGCTGAACGGGTCGATCTCGATGTATTCCCATTCCATAAAGTCAGTCAGGCCGGTGAGCCAGGTTTGCAGGCTGTAGAAAATCAGCAGCATCAGCACCAGGTCGGGCACACCGCGAATCAGCGTGGTGTAGAGCTGGGCGGGGATGCGCAGGAAGGGCAGGCTGGAAAGTTTGGCGCTGGCGCCGAGCAGGCCCAGCAACACGCTGACGGCCAGGGACAGCACCGACAACTTGATGGTCATCCAGGTGCCTTGCAGCAACAGCGGGCCGAAACCCTTCAGGCTGAGCGCGCTCAACCCGAGGGTTTGCAACAGTTCTTCGAACATAAATCAGGACCTATGGCGATAAAAAAGCGCCCCTCCAGGGGAAGGGCGCTCCAGGCATTATTTGCCGCTGTACAGGTTCAGATCGCCAAAGTGTTTCTTCTGGATGGTGGCGTAGGTGCCATCATCGTGTAACGCTTTGATACCTTTATCCAAAAGCGCCTTCAGTTCAGTGTTACCTTTTTTGATACCGACGGCGGTTTTCGACGGCAGCAATGGATCGTCGATGGCCTTGCTCACTTCGTAGTCGGCACCGGCCGGCGACTTCAGGAAGCCCAGTTCGGCTTGCAGCATGTCCTGCACGGAGGCGTCGAGACGGCCGGAGGTCAGGTCGGCGTACACCTGGTCCTGGTTGGCGTAGGCCTTGGTGGTCACACCGGCTTTATCCAGCACGGCCTTGGCGTAGGCTTCCTGGATGGTGCCCTGCTCGTAGCCCACGGATTTGCCCTTGAGGGACTCCGGCGTCGAGTAGCCCGCGCCTTTCTTGAACACCAGCGAGGTCGGGCCGGAGAACAGTTCGCTGGAGAAGTCGATGGCCTTTTCACGCACCGGGGTCACGGTCATGGACGAAATCACGCCGTCGAACTTGTTGGCCTTGAGGCCCGGAATCATGCCGTCGAAATCACTTTCTACCCACTTGCACTTTACTTTCAGCTCGGCGCAGATCGCATTGCCCAAGTCGATATCGAAGCCCACCAGGCTGCCGTCGGCGGCCTTGGATTCGAATGGCGCGTAGGACGGATCGACACCAAAACGCAGTTCCTTGTATTCCTTGGCCGTGGCTACACCCGCGGCCATGCACAGAGCCAGTGCAGAAAGGGTCAGCAATGCTTTTTTCATTATGTAATCCCTGGAAACCAAGATAAGCGCTTGTGGCGCGTTTAGGACTGTTACTGAACGGTGTCAGACGGATCACAAGTAGCAATTTCTGCACCATAGTTCCGAATGTAGTTCCGAATGAGCGTTTTAAAAGGTGGGATGAGGGAGATCTGAGTGTAGGAGATGCCCGAAAATGGGCGCTGAAAAATGAGCGCACCATTTCGGGTCATAAAGAAATTTAAATGTGGGAGGTGTCAGGTAAGCAGGTCTTGCAGGGTGGCAAGGCTGTCGGCCTCATCCACCGCCTTGTCCTGCCGCCAGCGCAACATCCGCGGAAACCGCACGGCAATTCCGCTCTTGTGCCGCTTGGACAAGGCAATACCCTCGAATCCCAGCTCGAACACCATGCTCGGTGTCACACTGCTCACCGGGCCGAATTTTTCCACGGTGGTCTTGCGCACAATCGCGTCGACCTTACGCATTTCTTCGTCGGTCAGGCCGGAGTAGGCCTTGGCAAACGGCACCAGCGTGCGTTCGCTGCCGGCCGGGCCGTCCCACACCGCAAAGGTGTAGTCGCTGTAGAGGCTGGCGCGGCGGCCGTGGCCTCGCTGGGCGTAGATCAACACCGCGTCGACGCTGAACGGGTCGACCTTCCACTTCCACCACACGCCCATGTCCTTGGTACGGCCCACGCCGTAGAGGCCATCGCGGGCCTTGAGCATCATGCCTTCCACGCCCAGGCTGCGCGAGGCTTCACGCTGTTCAGCCAGCGCTTCCCAGGTGGTTGCGGTCAGCAACGGTGAGGCGAGCAATACTGGTTGGTTGCACTGGGTGACCACCTGCTCAAGCTGGGCGCGGCGCTCGGCCTGGGTGTGGTTGCGCCAGTCGTCGCCCCGATGTTCCAGCAGGTCGTAGGCGAGGACCGCGACCGGCGCATCCTCCAGCACTTTCTTGCTCAACGTCTTGCGGCCAATCCGTTGCTGCAACAGGGCGAAGGGTTGCACCGCGTCCTTCCACACCACGATCTCACCGTCGATCACCGTGCCGTCCGGTAACCCACTCACCAGGCTGTGAAGTTCGGGAAAACGCTCGGTCACCAGCTCTTCGCCACGGGACCATATCCACAGGCGCCCATCGCGCTTGACCAGTTGTGCGCGGATGCCGTCCCACTTCCATTCCACCTGCCAGTCGGCGGGAGAACCGAGCAGCACTTCGAATTGCTCCACCGGTTGCGCCAAGCCATGAGCCAGAAAAAACGGATAAGGCTGGCCGCCCCGTTGTGCATGCTCGTCGGACGATTCGGCGGCGATCAGCTTGAGGTAGCCCTCAGCGGTTGGACGATTGGACAGGTCGGTGTAGCCCACTAACCGCTGCGCCACACGCTTGCTGTCGAGGTCGGCCATGGCGGCGAGGGCACGGGTGACCAACAACTTGGATACGCCCACGCGAAAACTGCCGGTGATCAACTTGATGCACACCATCAGGCTCGGTTGATCGAGTTGCGCCCACAACGCCGGCAGGCGCTCAGCCAATTCCAGGGGAGGCAAGCCGCGCAACGGCAGGAGTTTTTCCTCCAGCCACACGGCCAGGCCATCCTCCGAGGTGTAGGCAGATTCCGGTAGCAGCAGGGAAACGGTCTCCGCCAGGTCACCCACCGACTGATAGCTTTCCTCGAACAGCCACGGCTCGATGCCGGACGCTGCGGTGGCCATGTCCCGCAACAGGCGGGTCGGCACCAATTGCCGTGGCCGTCCGCCGGACAGGAAATACACGGCCCAGGCGGCATCTTCTGGCGCGGCCCCCCGGAAGTAGGCTTGCAACGCGGCCAGCTTGGCGTTGCTGGAGGTGGTGGCGTCGAGATTGGCGTACAGCTCGGCAAAGGCCTTCATGCGTCGGCCTCTTCTTCGTCATCGCCGTATTCGGTGGTGAAGCCCTGCGCATCCAGGCCTTTTTCCCGCAGATGGCGCACCAATACGCCGACAGAACCGTGGGTGACCATCACCCGCTCGGCGCCGGTCTGCTCGATGGCCCACAACAGTCCGGGCCAATCGGCGTGGTCCGAGAGCACAAAGCCCCGGTCCACCCCGCGCCGGCGGCGGGTGCCGCGCAGGCGCATCCAGCCACTGGCGAAGGCGTCGCTATAGTCGCCGAAGCGCTTGATCCAACTGCTACCGCCAGCGGAGGGCGGGGCGATGATCAGCGCTTGGCGTAGCAACGGGTCGGTCTTGTTGAAGTCGCCGGCGTAGAGGGTTTCAGGGATATGGATGCCGGCCTCGCGGTACACCCGGTTCAACGGTTCGACCGCGCCATGGCTGAGGATCGGGCCGATGCTGGCGTCGATGCCATGCAGGATGCGCTGGGCCTTGCCGAACGAGTAACAGAACAACACGCTGGCTTTGCCGACGGCGATGTTCGCCTGCCACCAGTCGTTGATCCCGGCGAAGATCAGCGCCTGGGGCTGCCAGCGGTAGATCGGCAGGCCGAAGGTGGATTCGGTGATAAAGGTGTGGCAACGCACCGGTTCGAACGGCGCGCAGGTGCCATCGGGCTCGACCTTGTAGTCGCCGGACGCGACCCAGACCTCGCCCTGGTACTCCAGGCGCACCTGAGCCGAGCCAAGCACATGCCCGGCCGGGTGAAAGCTCAGGGTGACACCGTGGTGCACCAGTGGCTCGCCGTAGGCCAGGGTTTGCAGGTTGATGTCCTGGCCCAGCCTGGAGCGCAGGATGCCTTCGCCGGGGGCTGCCGCCAGGTAGTGCTGGTTGCCAGTGCGGGCGTGGTCGCCGTGGGCGTGGGTGATGACCGAGCGCTCCACCGGGCGCCAGGGGTCGATGTAGAAATCTCCGGCGGGGCAGTAGAGGCCTTCGGGGCGGGCGATGACAAGGTCCATGGGGTGACCGGGGGAGGTGGGCTTGTTACTTATGAGGCGGGGCTGAGCTGAGAAGTTCTATCGGAGTGCATGCAGTCCAAATGTGGGAGGGGCGGTGCGACGATTCGACTTGCCCCCGATTGCGGTGGGTCAGTTGCACCTTGGCTGGCTGATACACCGCTATCGGGGGCAAGCCCCCTCCCACATTAGATCCAGGTTTTTCATGAAAAGCCGGGTTATTTACCGGGTGTCAGGGTCAACCGGGCCTTCCCGTACACCTTCTCGAAGTTCTGCGGTTGCATCGGGAAGCTCAGGTATTGCGCCTTGAGCGACGGGTCGATGCCATTGGCATAGTTCGGGCTGGCCGGGTTGCCGGATTGGCCGATGCCGCCCTGACCCATCATCGGCTCCACCTGGCCGAAATCGACAATCAGGCGCAGCGCCGGCACCTGGGTGGTGGTGAAGTCCTGGCCCCAGCTGTAGGGCGCCGGGTTCAAGGTGTTGTGGTCGCCACCGGAGGCCAGCGGGCCACGAATCACCTGGCCATTGGCGTTTTTCCAGGTGGTGGTGTGCAGCTTGCCCCACTGCCAGGCCTTGTGGTCGGCGCCCAGCTGACTGTCGCCGGCGCTGATCGCGGCGGCCAGGCTGCGGGCGAGGATCGCCGGTTTGTCTTCTTTCTGCGGCGTACGCACGTCATCCCAGAACGGGCTGTCTTCGCGGCCCAGCAAGTGATCGGCCTGGGCGGCATAGGACAGGCTGGCGTTGCTGACAAAGGCTTTCCAGCTGGCGCTGTTTTCCGGCCCCAGCTCGTCGAGGAAGATCTGTCTGGTGCTCTCCTGCAGGAACAGTTCGTAGAGCGCCGCATCGGCAGAGGTGGACACCAGGCGACCATCGAACGCCATCAGGCGCCCCAGCGCCTCACGGGCCTTGGCCTGTTCCGCCGCAGGCAGTGCGTCAATCGCCTGTTTCAGCGGCTGGGCCATGCCCGGCGCCTGGAACATGCTCTTGAGCTTGGCGGCGAAGGTGGTGGTTTGGTCGTACTGCATGGCGATCATGCTGCGGCTGTCATGCTTGCCGGCATTGGCCAGTTGCGCCAGGCGCTCGCTGCGCTCCGGGGCGTCCCAGGAGTTGGACAGTTGCATGCCATAGCCACGCGGCGCGGTGCGCTGGTTGGCGGTGCCGATCCAGCCTTGGGCCGGATCCTGGTCATAGGGATGCAGCATCGCGTCGGCGTAGCCATCCCAGTCAAACCGCGTGTCCCAGCCCGGCGACGGCAGCAAGCCTTCGCCTTCGCGGCGGTTAGGGAAGCGGCCGGTGACTTGCCAGCCAATGCTGCCGGCGTCGGCGAAGATCATGTTAAGGGCGATGGCGCGGATTTCCCGGGTCGCATCCGAGGCTTTGCCGATGGTTTGTGCGCGGGACAGGTCGAAGAACGCATCCAGGCTCTTGTCGTCCTTGAAGTCAGCGGTTTGCAGGGCCAGGCCCAGACCGGTGGTCAACGCCTGACTGCTATTGAGCAGGGCGCCATGACGGGTTTCGTACACCACCTCGCGGATCGAGCGTTGGCCCTTGATGAAGAAGGTTTCGTTACGCACGCCTGCCGGCAGCCATTTGCCGTTGTTCTCGTAGTACAGCGCGCTGCCCTGGCGCTTGACCTTCTCCAGGAACAGGTCCTGGGTGTCGCCCTTGACCGTGCTCATGCTCCACGCGACTTTGCCGTTGAAGCCGGACAACAGTGTCGGCAGGCCGGCAATCGAAGCGCCGGCGGCCTGGTATTTCGGTGCACGGATCTGTACGTAGCTCCACGGCGACGGTGCCTGCGGCTGGGCGGCGAGGTCGCCTGCCAGCAGGCTTTTACCGCTGCGGCTGCGCTGCGGGGCGATGGCCCAGTTGCTTGAGGTGGTGACTGCCAGGGCGTTGAGGCTGCTCAGTTGCTGGCTGACCGCGTCCAGCCCGGCCAGGCCGGTGATCTGACCCAGGTTCACACCCTTGAGTTTTTCGGCCTCGGCCAGTGGGATCGCTTCATCCGGCGCGCTGGGGGTGAGCCAGGCGAGTTTGTCGACGCCGACCTTCTGCGCCAGCACCAGCGACGAAATCTCTTCATGCAGGTTGGCCGATTCGCTGAAATTCAGCAGGCAGAACAGCAGCGCCGAATCTTCCGGCTTCCAGTACTCGGGCTTGTAGCCGGTCTGGGCCAGGTCCGGCGGCAGCTTGTCGCGGTAGCGGAACAGGTAGGCGTTGACGCCGCGCGCATACACTTCAAAGAAGCGCTTGAGGCGCGGGCTGGAGGCGTTGTACAGCTCGCCGGCGCTTTTCTTCAGGTTGACCGCGCGCATGAAGCGGTCGACATCCAGCACTTCGGGCCCGGACATTTCCGCCAGCCGGCCCTGGGCCAGCAGGCGCAGGGTGACCATCTGGGTGATGCGATCACTGGCGTGCACATAACCGAGGCTGAACAGCGCGTCGTGGAAGGTGTTGCTTTCGATCAACGGCATGCCCTGGGCATTGCGGCGTACCGATACGTTCTGCGCGAGGCCTTTGATCGGCTGTACGCCGGCAACCGGCGGCAGGGTGTCCTGGGTGCTCTGGAGCTGGCAACCGGCCAGGCTTAACGCACTGGCCATTGCCGCGGCAACGCCGAACCGGGGAAGAAAATGTGAGAGGGCTGGCGAGGCCATGGCAAAGCTCCTGCGGGGGGTAGCGTCAGTAAAGGCGCTACGTTAGTGAGCGCGGCGAAACGACGCAAGCGGGAGCCATGCCTTATTTTCAGGAATTGCGTATCAAGACTTGGGCGGGTTCACTTTCTGCACCAGCTCATACGCCCGAACCGTCGCCGGCCGTTCTTTGATGCTGTTGAACCAGCGCTGCAGGTGTGGGAAATCTTCCAGGCGCTGGCTCTGCCATTTGTGGGAAACAATCCACGGGTAGATCGCCATGTCGGCAATGCTGTAGTCCTCACCGGCCACGAACGCACGGTCCGCCAGGCGCCGGTCGAGCACCCCGTAAAGGCGTGCGGTTTCATCCACATAGCGTTTGATCGCGTAGGGGATTTTCTCCGGTGCGAATTGGCTGAAGTGATGATTCTGCCCCGCCATCGGGCCCAAGCCGCCCATCTGCCAGAACAGCCATTGCAGCACTTCCTGGCGGCCACGCAGGTCGTTTGCAATGAACTGACCGGTTTTTTCCGCGAGGTACAACAGGATCGCACCGGACTCAAACAGGGAAATCGGTGCGCCGCCGTCGGTCGGGTTCTGGTCGACGATGGCCGGGATGCGGTTGTTGGGAGCGATCTTCAGGAAGTCAGGCTTGAACTGTTCGCCCTGGCCAATGTTGATCGGGTGCACCTTGTAGGGCAGGCCGGCTTCTTCCAGGAACAACGATATTTTGTGGCCGTTGGGGGTGGTCCAGTAATACAGGTCGATCATGAAGCTCTCCAAAAGTGGTGATGCTTGAGCGGATGCCTGTAGGTATAGGTAATGTTGGGCGTGCGAAAATTCAATGAAACATTTATGCATACCCTTAGAAGCCAATCAGAAAGCGCCATCCACCAACACCTGCAACGACTGCTCAGAACAACGTTCGATGCGCGCCCGCACGCGATACACCTCGGCAAACAACAGCGGGTTGAGCACGTCGTTTGCCGCGCCGCTGGCATACAAGCGACCCTGGCGCAGCACGGCAATATGGTCGGCAAAACGTGCGGCAAGGTTGATGTCGTGCAATACCACCACGGCGATCAGGTTGTGTTCGCGCACCAGGTCGCGTACGCACTCCATGACTTTCAATTGGTAGTTGAGGTCGAGGGCGCTGGTGGGTTCGTCCAGCAGCATCACTTGGGGGCGCCGTGCAATCAGCTGCGCGAGGCTGACCAGTTGGCGTTGACCGCCCGACAGCGTGCTTAACCACTGATCGGCCAGGTGCGCGATGCCAATGCGTTGCAACGCTGCAAAGGCTTCGCGCAGGCAGGCGTCGTTGGACAATGGAATGCCGTCCACACTGGCCACGCGCAGCGCGGCAATTACACTTTCCATCACGCTGAGGCTCAGGCCCGGTGGCAGGTTCTGCGGCATGTAGGTCACGCGCCGGGCGCGCTCGGCCACGGACATGGCCGACAGGTCGAGTTCACCCAGGCTTACGACGCCTTGCATCTTTTCCAGCCCGGCCACGGCGCGCAGCAAGGTGGACTTGCCGGCGCCGTTGGGGCCGATCAGGGCGGTCAGGCTGCCGTGGGGCAAGGTCGGCAGGCTCAGGTCATGCACGATCTGCCTGCGGCCATAACTCACATTGGCGTTGTGTACGCTTAACCCTTCGCTCATAACTGCCTCCCGCGCTTGAACACCAGCACCACGAAAATCGGCACGCCCACCAACGCGGTGACGATGCCCACCGGCACGATCACACCCGGCATGATCAGCTTGCTGGCAATCGACGACAGCGCCAGCAACAGCGCGCCGGTCAGGGCGCTGGCCGGCAGCAGGAAGCGCTGGTCTTCGCCCACCAGGATCCGCGCGATATGCGGACCCACCAGGCCGATAAAGCCGATGGTGCCGACGAAGGCCACCGCGGTGGCCGACAACAGGCTGATGCGCAACAACGAGAAAAAGCGCAAGCGTTTCACGTCCACGCCGAAGCTTTGCGCGCGGTCTTCGCCCATGCGCAGCAAGGTCAGGCGCGGTGCGGCGGCGAAGGAAAACGGCAGCACCACCGCGACCACCAGCGCCAGGATGCCGAGCTTGTCCCAGTTGGCCCGGGTCACGCTGCCCAGGGTCCAGAACACCAGTTGTTGCAGCACATCTTCGGTGGCCACCAGTTGCAACAAAGCCACCACCGCGTTGCAACTGAACACCAGGGCGATGCCGAACAGCACCAGGCTCTCCACACCGGCGCCCCGTAGGCGCGACATGGCTTGCAGCAAAAATACCGAGGCGGCGGCGAAGATGAACGCCGAGAGGGAGATCGCCGTGTTGGCCGACACCCACAGGGTCGTCACCGGGAACACAATCACCAGGGATGCCCCCAGTGCCGCCGCCGACGACACGCCCAAGGTAAACGGGCTGGCCAGTGGGTTGTTCAAGATCGCCTGCATCTCGGCGCCGGCCAGCGACAACGCACAGCCCACCAGTATCGCCATCAACGCGTAGGGCAGGCGCACGTTCCAGATGATCACCTGGTCGGTGGCGCTGAGGTGGGACGGGTGCACAATCCCGTCAAGCAAGGCCAGCAGGCCCATGCCGGACGGGCCGCTGGCCAGGTCCACCAGCAGGGCGCACACCAGCGCCGTGCCGAGCAGCGCCAATAGCCAGGCACGCCGCGCGAGCAGGCGGCGATAGCCGTGGGTGGCTGAGGCGAGGTCGAGAGTTTGCGTGGTCATTTAGGCGTGTCGACCCAATAGGCACCCTGCAACGGCATCCCCAGGAACTGCTGGTTGATCTGCTCCATGGTCGCCTGCGGGTCCAGCTTGGCGAACTGTTGCGGATGCACCCACTTGGCCAACGATTCAATCGCCAGCAGGTTGTACGGCGAGTTGTAGAAGTCATGCCACAGGCCGTGGGCGTTGCCTGCGCGGATGGCACGCAGGTTGGCGAACTCGGGGCGCGCCAATACGCGGTCGAAGGCTTCACGCGCCTCGTCATGGCTCACGCCGGCACCCAGGACCAGTCCCGGTTTGTGGTTGCCGGTGGCGACATACACATCCGGATCGGCTTTCAAGGCGTACTCCACGCTGATATCCCCCAGTGCCCCCGGCACCACATCGGCGGCGATGTTGCGCCCGCCCACCAGCTTGATCACTTCCCCCATGCCGCTCTTGCCCGTGGTGTGCCCCGGCGCTTGCCAGGCGCCGGCCAGCAGTTCGAGGAACACGCTCGGACGCGAGCCGGCCGGCAAGGTGGCGACCGCGTCGGTGATAACCTTGAGGTGCTGGTCATAGAAGTCCAGGAAAGCCTTGGCCTGGGCTGCGCGCCCCAGCGCCTGGCCCAGCGCGTTCATGCTGGTGTGGGTGCCTTGCACCGGGTTGATGCGAAAGTCGACGAACAGCACCGGGATGCCCGCCTTGGCCAGCACATCGGCGACCGGGCTGTGTTCGGTCGGGCCGTGGCCGGAAATGCTGAACACTGCCAGGTCGGGTTTGAGCGAGAGGATTTCCTCGGCGCTGACGCTTTGTTCCGACGCCTGGCCGATCAGGGGGATGTCTTTGACCGTCGGAAATTTCGCCACGTAGGCGTTATAGGTGTGCTGGTCGAGCAGCTTCAAATCGTTCTGCCAACCGACGATGCGCTGGAACGGCGCATCGCGGTCCAGCAGGGCAAACGCCGAAATCAAGCGGCCTTCACCGAGAACCACGCGCTTGACGTTGTCCGCCACCTCGACCTTGCGGCCCAGCACATCGGTGACTTCATGGGCGGCAGCGGTCTCGGCATGGCCAAGAACCAACGCGGCGAACAGTACGCCCAGCTTGAACACATTACGGGGTTTCAGCATGGCAGGGACTCCAGGTGAAGGCGGCGCATCAGGTATTGCTCCAGCGCCGCAAAGGGTTGTGAGGCAGGGATCTCGATCAGCACGGTTCAGAACTCGTAGTCGACGCTGGCGGTGAGGGTGCGCCCGGCGCCCGGAATGCCGTAGAGCTGGAAGCCATCGAGGGACGCGCCGACCTGGCTGTAATAGAACGTGTTGAACACGTTGTTGAGGTTGAGGTTGACCGTGGTGTCCTTGTTCACCTTGTATTGCGCGGCCAGGTTGCTCACCCAGTAGCCAGGGGCTTTTTCGTGGTCGCGGGTGTAGATCGCGTAGACCCCGGACGGGCCGTTGGCGTAGCTGCTGTTGTTGTTCAAACCGCCGACGTACTTGTTGTCGGTGTAGCGGCGCCGGCCCACGTATTGCTCGCCGTAGCTGAGGCTCAGGGCGTCGGTGACGGCGTAGGTGGTCCACAGGTTGGCGGTCAGGTCCGGGACGTTCTTGGCTTCGGCGCCTTTGTTGATGCCTTTGGTCTGGGTGCTCTTGAGGGCCGAGAAACCGCTGTAGGCGGTCCAGCGCGGGGTGATATTGCCTTGCAGGCCCAGCTCGATGCCGTCGACGCGTTTGGCGGGCAGGGCGCGTACCGGGGCGGATTCGCCGTCCTGGTATTCCCAGGCGTTGTCCAGTTCGGTGCGGAAGATCGCCGCCGTGACGTTGAGCCTGTCGTGGGCAATGTCCCACTTGGTGCCCAGTTCATAGGTCTTGGATTTGGCCGGGCTGTAATTGCTGGTGCTGGCCGCGCCGTAGATCTGGTTGTTGGTGGACGCGCCCAGCGCCGACGGTTGCGCGGCCTCGCTGTAAGACACGTAGATACTGCCGTTGGGCAACGGCTTGAACACCGCGCCGACCCGACCGCTGACCGCACCATCGGTGCTGCTGATCGTCGCCTGGCCGCGTTGGCGGGTTTCGGCACGCCAGTTGTCGTAGCGCAGCGAGCCGAGCACTTGCCACTGCTCGTTGAGGGTGATGGTGTCGCCCAGGTAGAGACCGGCGTTGTCGATCACCGAGCGCGGGTCGCCTTCGCCTTTGGTCACGTAGGTGCTGGCGAAGCTGTGGCTGGGGTCGTGCATGTCAAACAGCATGTTGCCGGCCGGCACTTCGGCGTTGCGTTTCAGGCCGCCGTAGGTCTCGTGATAGAACTCCAGGCCGCTGACCACCGCGTGCTGCAGGCTGCCGGTGGTGAGGTTGAAATTGAAGTCGGTCTGGTTGTCCAGGATGGTGTAGCGCTTGGACAAACCAAAGTCGCTGCCGCGCAGGATGCCGTAGCCGGTGTTGCTGTTGTTCACGTAGTCGGTGTAGGCATTCACCGTACTGCCGGGCACTTGGCTGATCGGGCCTACGCCGGTGTAACCCAAGGTCGCACAGCGGGTGCCGGTGCAGGTCTTCTGGCCGTTGGCGTTGGCGGCGAAGAAGCGCGCCGGCGAGAGCACGGCGAAGTTGTCGCTGCGTTCCCAGCGCGTCTGGTTGCGCAGGTTGGCGTCGTTCCAGGCGAAGTCATGCTCGAAGCGCGCCGTGAGCGAGGTGGTTTTGTTCTCTTGGGTATAGAGGCGGGAGTCGCCGTACCAGTTGGAGCGTTTCACGCCCGGCATGCGGTCGCCGTTGGTACCGCGCTGGATCGGTACACCGCCGTCCGGGGTGTTGGTGTCTTTCTGGTAGAAGGTGTCGATGAACAACCGCGTGTCGGTGCCCAGGCCGAAGCCGAACGAAGTAGCGATGCCCCAGCGGTCGTAGTCCACATCGTCGCGCTCGGCCACCTGGTTGTAGTGCTTCATCAGGTTGATACGCACGGCAGTGGTGTCATTCAGCTGTTTATTCAGGTCGGCAGTGAGGCGGCGATAGCTATCGGTGCCGATCCCGGCCGAGACTTTGTTGGCATCGCCCAGGTGCGCTTCCTTGCTGACCAGGTTGACGCTGCCACCCACGGCCGAGACTCCGGACTCGATGGAGCCGGTGCCCTTGAACACTTCGGCCTGTTGCAGGTTGAAGGTGTCGGTGCGCGTGGACATGCCGGCATCGCGCACACCGTCGACGGTCAGGCTCTGCTCGGAAGAAAACCCACGGATCGAAAACAGATCGCCCCAGCCCAGGTTGCCCTCGCCGGACATAAAGGTAATGCCGGGGACATTGCGCAACACTTCCTGCAAGGTCTGTGCGTTCTGCTCCTTGAGCACCTGTTGCGGCACGATGGTTACGCTTTGCGGTGCGTCCAGCAGCGGCTGGCTGATTTTGGCCGAGGTGACGCGGTCCACCTTGAAGGTGGAAGTGGCTTCGCCGTCGACCTGGATTTCCGGCAGGTTCAACACCGAATCGCCGGACGTGGCGGTTGGGGCGTCAGCCAGGGCAACCGGTGCGACGCCGCCGGCCGCCAGCAAACCGAACATCGGGGCCAGGGTGGTGTGCAGCGTGTGGCGGTGAGGCGTGGGCAAGGATAGGGGCAATGACATGGTAACGTCCGAGTCTAAATTACAATTACTCTCATTTAGGTTCGGTAGTCTAAAGAGCGATTCCGCCTGCCATACCCCGGGTTTGTATCGCTGATGCGTGATTAGGGTTTCCTACAACATTCCATTACATTTGCCTGCGCTGCTGGCTGAACTTTCGGCTATTTGCTGCGTTTCATCGTTTTTCGGATTGACTGCCCATGGCCAAGCAAGACCACCTGCTGATCGTTGATGACGACCCGCAAATCCGCCAACTGCTCTGCGACTACCTGAGCGACGCCGGCTTCCAGGTGTCCACCGCCGCCGATGGCAAGGAAATGCGCCGCCGCCTGGCGCTGAATGTCATCGATCTGATCGTGCTCGACCTGATGCTGCCCGGCGAAGACGGCCTGAGCCTGTGCCGCGAACTGCGGGTGAACTCCAACACACCGGTGGTGATGCTCACCGCCAAGGGCTCGTTGATCGACCGTATCGTCGGCCTGGAAATCGGCGCCGACGACTACCTGCCCAAACCCTTCGACCCGCGCGAGCTGCTGGTACGGATCAAGGTGGTGCTGCGCCGGGTGCAGAGTTTTCCCGACCGCGCGCGCCTGGATGAAGCGCCGAGCATTCGTTTTGCCGGCTGGCAGCTCGACACACGGGCGCGGCAATTGCTGTCGCCGGAGGGCGTGGTGGTCAGCCTGGGCAACTCGGATTACCGCGTGCTGCGCCTGCTGTTGCAGCACCCCAACCGCCCGTTGAGCCGCGATTTTCTGCTCAACCACGTGTTCGACAAGGACAGCACGCCGTTCGACCGCTCCATCGATGTGTGTGTCAGCCGCCTGCGCTCGCAACTGCCGGCAGGGTTGATCAAGACCGTGCGCAACGAGGGCTACATGCTCACTGCCGATGACGTGGTGCTGCAATCGTGAGACTGCTGCCGCGTTCGCTGTTCGGGCGGTTGGTGCTGATCCTGGTCAGCGGCATGCTTGCGGCGCAGGCCCTGACCAGCAGCATCTGGTACGACCGGCGCCACGGGCAGGTGCTGGAAATTCCCGCGCGGTTGATCGCCACGCGCCTGGCGGACGTGGTGCGCCTGGTGCACAGCGATCCGCAGCAGGCAGATGTGCTGATCAAACTGCTCGACACGCCGAACTTCCGCCTGAGCCTCAGTGATCAGGCCAGCAACACCCCGAGCACCCTGCACGACAGCGACCGCCCGACCGAACGGCTGATCAAGAAGGTGCTGTCGGAAAAAACCGGTTATGCCCAGAGCCTGATCCTGTTGCGCTTGGCTTTGGTCGATGGCGATGGGCAGACCGCCGGGCTGTCGACCCTGCTCGGCTCCAAGCCGGTGGTGGGGCAATTTTTGATCGACCTGCGCCTGCCCGACGGTCGTTGGTTGCAGGTGGATGCCAGTGAGGAACAGGGCTGGACCAGCACCTCACCGTTGGACCTTTTGTTCGATTACGTCATGCGCATTTATTTGCTGCGGGTGTTGGTGCTGGTGCTGATCGCTCTGGTGGCGGTGCGCCTGGCCATCCGCCCGCTCAATGCGCTGGCCAAGGCGGCCGAAGCGCTGGGCCGGGACATCCAGCGTCCGCCATTGTCGGTGGACGGCCCCACCGAAGTGCGCCGCGCCGCCCAGGCGTTCAATGCCATGCAGCAGCGGCTGATCGCCAATATTGCCGAGCGCACGCGATTTCTTGCGGCCATTTCCCACGACTTGAGGTCACCGATCACACGGCTGCGTCTGCGCACCGAGATGCTTGAGGACACTCGCACCAAAGAGCGTTTTCGCAGCGACCTGGAAGAAATGGAGCACATGGTCTCCAGCACGTTGGATTTTGTGAGCAGCGGCGAAATCAACGAGACGCGACAGAACATCGATATCAACGCCTTGCTGCAAAGCCTGCAGGCGGACCTACAGGACGTTGGCGAACAGGTGGTGATTGAGGGCCGGGCGAAGCAGCCATTGCCCGGGTATGCCCGCAGCCTTAAACGTTGCGTGCAGAACCTGATGGAGAACGCCGTGCGGTATGGCCGTGATGTGGTGGTGCGGGTCGAGGACAAGGCGGACAGCTTGAAGATCGTCATCTGCGATCGAGGGCCGGGGATTCCCCAGGAACAGTTGGAGCAAGTAATGGAACCGTTCTATCGGGTGGAAGGTTCGCGTAATGCCGAGACCGGCGGGTATGGCTTGGGATTGAGCATTGCCCGCAGCATCGCCAAGGCGCATGGCGGGCGATTGGAATTGCGCAATCGGGAAGGCGGAGGCCTTGAGGTGGAACTGGTGTTTCAACGCAAATCCTGAATGTGGAACGCAACTGAATGTGGGAGGGGCGGTGCGACGATTCGACTTGCCCCCGATTGCTGGCTGTCAGGCGCTGAATAGGAGACTGGTATACCGCTATCGGGGGCAAGCCCCCTCCCACATTTAAATCTTCAGCGTGGCTTTACGCCCCGTGGCACTTCTTGAATTTCTTCTCGCTGCCGCACGGGCAAGGATCGTTGCGACCCACGTCCTTCAGGGCATTGCGCACCGGCTCCTGGTGAGCGTGGCCGCAGTTCGGGCCGTGGACATGGCCGTGGTCGTGATCATGGTGATCGTGATCGTGGTTGCAGTCAGGACCATGGACATGGGGTTGCTGAGTCATCGATGTCGCTCCGGAATAAAATCGCCGGGGATTATCTCGCCATTGTGGTTCACCTGCACGTCATAACCGATGAATAATCCGGTTTTCAGCTCGCCTTCGAGGCGATAGGGCACGGGGCGGTCGGGTTTTTTCAGCATCTGCACCACATCGCGGATCTGCGGCCAGAGGTTGGTGCGCACCGACACCTTGAAAAAGGCATGGCCGCGTGGCGGCACCGTGAGCCATTCGTTGGACTCGCCCTCGGTGAGCACAAAGTCATCCAGCGTCACCTTGTAGATCAGGCCCCGCACGGTCAGGTCGGCGTCGTCGCGGTTGTCCACGCGAAAGTACAGCTTGAATTTCTGCTCCAGCAGCTTGGCCCGTACCACTTCGACCTTTACCAGGGAGACGTGGGGCGGCGGCGCGTCGTCTTCGAACCACGACGCGCAGCCGGTCAGGCCAAGGGTTAACGCCAGCATCAAGCTGTAGATTCGGAGCATGGCGTGAGTCCTGTGGTGGTTAGAGATAGCTGGAACAACACTTCTTGAATTTTTGCCCACTGCCGCACAGGCAGGCATCGTTGCGTCCGGCCTTCACTTCCACGGTCGGGTCGATGAAGTACCAGCGCCCGTCATTCTGTACGAAAGAGGACTGCTCGCGGTGGCTATGTTCACCGGTGCTGTCATGCCAGCGCGCGGTGAAGGTCACGAACGCGTGTTCCGGCTGGCCGCCGAACACCTCGGAGCTTTCTACTTCAAGGCCGAGCCAGGTGCTCTGGGCACTCCAGGCCGCAATGGCGGCACGGTCCAGGCCGGGCTGTTGCGCGGGCAGCGTGGTGGCAACCAGATAGTCCACCAGGCCGAGTACGTAGGCGCTGTAGCGCGAGCGCATCAACGCGGTTGCGCAGGGCGCCGGGTGCCCGGCGTGATAATGGCCGCAGCAGGCATCCAGCAGGTTGCCACTGCCGCAGGGGCAAATGGATGTACTCATCGGGTTACCACCAATACTTTCCGAAGTTTTCCGGGTTCGCCCAGAAGCGGGCGTTGAGCCAGTCCGGCACTTGTTTATAGTCAAGCAGATCGTAGGTAAACAGCGTCAGCACCTGCTCGTCGCGCTGGAAACGCTCGCCGGCCTGCAGGGCCAGGGAGAAGAAGTCGGTGGCCTTCCAGTCGCAGGCCCCAAGGTCCACCAGCACCGCAATACGGCTGGCGTTGAGGTTGCGGATGCCGCCCAGCAGGGTCAGGCCTTGCGGTTTTGACAGGTGCTCCAGGCAGTCCACCACCAGCGCCAGGTCAAAACGCTGCGCCGCCAGCTCCGCCGGCAGTGGGCCGGGTGGGGCAAGAGCAACCTGGGTGCCGGGGTGTGCTGCTTGAAAAGCTTCCAGCGCCGGGAACTGGCTGGCGCCCAACAGCAACAGGCGTTTGGGCTGGTGCAAGTCGAGCAAGGCGGCCAGGGCCTGCTGGGGTGTACGGTCAGAAATACCGGCGGTCATCAGAGATCCTCACATCAGGACCGTAGAGACTAGCGCGGCTGAGCGTGCGGGCCTAGAGCGGGCGGTGGCGAAAAGTCCTACGAGGGCGATGATCCTCAATGAATACGGGGGCGCGGCGTAGTGGCGCAGATGAAAAGAGCCGTCTTTACTCCACTCATCGGCCCCCGCCGATCCCCTCAGGAGAAACTCAATGAGCATCATGCGGACAGCTCTACCCTTGGTTCTGCTAACCGGAGTATTGACAGGTTGCGCAGGTTTGCAAAAAACCGATTGGCCCACCTGTGCCGCCGTTGGCGGTGTGACCGGTGCGGCGATCGGTGCCACTGAAAGCTCGGCCTATGCGGGCTACGGCGCGTTGTTGGTCGGCGGTATGGCCGGCGCCTATTGCTGGGTGCATGGCGACGGTGACGAGGACGGCGACGGTGTGCCGGACAGCCGTGACAAATGCCCAGGCACGCCAAAAGGCGTGCAGGTGGATGCCAATGGCTGCCCACCCGCGCCGCCGCCGGCTGTGGTTGAGGAAGTGGTGGTGGTCAAGGAAGAAACCATTGTGATCCGTGACGTGCACTTCCAGTTCGACTCAGCCATGTTGACGGCGGCGGATACCGCCAAGCTGGACACCGTCGCTACCCGCCTGAAACAGGAAGCCCCAGGCGCTCAACTACGGGTCAGCGGTCACACCGACAGCGTCGGTAAAGACGCCTACAACCAGAAACTCTCGGAAAGACGCGCGCATTCGGTGGTCGAGTACCTGATCAAGTCCGGTGTGCCGCGCAGCAGCTTTGTATCGGTGACCGGTGCAGGCGAGAGCCATCCGGTAGCCGACAACAAAACCGCTGAAGGCCGTGCCTTGAACCGTCGTACGGAAATCCAGATCAACCGCTGACGGCCCTTGCCCCTGTGGAATCCCACAGGGGCAATACTGCCGATCCTCCCCTTTATTAACTTTTTTGATCCTTCACTGGCAAAGCGCCTGCGGAAGTCGTTACTGTGCGTCCAAAGAAAAACTAGAAATATTTTTTGAAAAAATTCAGGGGAGCTCCATGATGCGTAAGGTTTTTCTGTTGGCCCTGTTGGTCAGCCCCGTTGCCCTGGCCCAGAGCGTCAGTGTTGAACCCAACTCGTTGATGCGCCTGCCCAACAGCACCAGCGTGTTGCAATTGGAGCGCCTGGAGGTGGCGGACTACGGCACCTTGCTGATCCCCGCCAACATCAGCCAGGTCAGCGTGGATGAGTTGCGCCTGGGCCGCGACGCCCGTATCGCCATTGTTCCCGGCAACACCGCGCTGCAATTGCAGGTGCATCATGCGCAGTTGGATCACGGCAGCCAGATCACCTCCCGCGGCGCTCCCGGCACCCACGAAAAACCAGCCAAGGCCGGGCGTGACCTGACCCTGCGCATCAATTCCCTGGCGGCAGAAGAACTCTCGGTGGATGCCCGTGGCGGCGCCGGTGCCCAAGGTTATGCCGGGCTGGACGGTGCCAATGGCGTGGATCCGGGTTGCACCTGGGGCTCGGCCGGTCGTGGCGCCAATGGTGATAACGGCGGCGATGGCTTGCCGGGGGCGTCGGGCGCGCAGGTACGGGTCGAGTTGCCGCAGGATTTCCCGGCTGACCATATCAAGGTTTGGGTCGACGGCGGTCCCGGTGGGTTGGCCGGTACGGCGGGCAAGCCTGGCAAGGGCGGCCAGTCCAAAGGCTGCCTGGTGTATCGCGCCGATGGCGGCGAGAAAGGCCGTCCAGGCTTGGAAGGGCAGCCGGGGCCGGCAGGGCCTGCGGGGACTGTGACCATCCAGCGGCTTTGAATTGCTTGCTCTGACGCCATCGGGGGCAAGCCCCCTCCCACAATTGGAATGCATTCCAACTGTGGGAGGGGGCTTGCCCCCGATGGCGATATATCTATCGCCTCAGAACATCGGCCGAGCCGAAGCAATCGCCACCACCACCAACCCTACAATCAAGTTGATCCCCACCAACCGGCGAATCTGCCCCAGCGCTGCTGCGCCCGCCGGCCAATCCTCAGCCGCCACTGCCTTGCGCAGTTCCGGCAACTTCAGCGCCTGGATGCGGATAAACAACGCCGTCATCACCAGATACAGGCCCATCATCACCTGCACATAACGCGGTGCCGTCTCAAACCCGTTGAAGCGCAAGTGCAGCAGACCAATGCCGCTGATCGGCAAAACCGCCACGGCGATCCACACCCACACGAAAAAACGTTGAAACACATTTACCCACAGCTTGAGCCGGGCAGGGCCTTCAAGTGCCGCCACAGCGGCGGGGCGCAGGATCATCCAGGCGAAAAACATACCGCCGACCCATATCAGGGCGGCCAATACATGCAGGGTGTAAGCGAGGCTAAACGCGGTCATTGTGGTACTCCGTTCTGCGCGGGATTCATTAGCGGGGTATGATAGCCGCCGATCCGAACCACTGAAAATTTATCCAGCGTTTTTTGCGCCCGACTATCCATGATCAGCACTGAACTCAAAACCACGATCCAGGGTGCCTATTCGCGTTTTCTCGAAGCCAAGAGCTTGAAACCGCGCTACGGCCAACGCCTGATGATCGCCGAAGTGGCCAAGGTCCTCGGGGATATCGACACCGACGACGAAGGTCGCCGCGAGGGTGAGCCCGCGGTCGTGGCCGTCGAGGCCGGTACCGGTACCGGCAAGACCGTGGCCTACAGCCTGGCCGCGATCCCGACCGCCAAGGCCGCCGGCAAGCGCCTGGTGATTGCCACCGCCACTGTCGCCCTGCAGGAGCAGATCGTCTACAAAGACCTGCCCGACCTGATGCGCAACAGCGGCCTGAACTTCACCTTCGCCCTGGCCAAGGGGCGTGGCCGCTACATGTGCCTGTCCAAGCTCGATGTGCTGTTGCAGGAAGGTCACGCGCAAACTGCCACTGCCCAGCTGTTCGAAGAAGAAGGCTTCAAGATCGAAGTCGATGAGGCCAGCCAGAAGCTGTTTACCAGCATGATTGAGAAACTGGCCGGCAATAAATGGGACGGTGACCGCGACAGCTGGCCCACCGCCCTCGAAGATTCCGACTGGGCACGCCTGACCACCGACCACAGCCAATGCACCAACCGTCATTGCCCCAACTTCGGCCAGTGCGCCTTCTACAAGGCCCGCGAAGGCATGGGCAAGGTCGATGTGATCGTCACCAACCACGACATGGTGCTGGCCGACCTGGCCCTGGGCGGCGGTGCGGTGTTGCCGGACCCGCGCGACACCCTTTATGTGTTTGACGAAGGCCACCATCTGCCCGACAAGGCCATCGGCCATTTCGCCCATTACACGCGCCTGCGCTCCACCGCCGACTGGCTCGAAACCACCGCGAAGAACCTCACCAAATTGCTGGCCCAGCACCCGCTGCCGGGCGACCTGGGCAAGCTGATCGAACAGGTGCCGGAGCTGGCGCGGGAGATCAAGACCCAGCAGCAATTCATGTTCAGTGCCTGCGAGCAGGTCGCCGACTTCAAGCCCGGTGAGGATGTGGAGGGGCGTGAGCGTCCCCGCCATCGTTTTGTCGGCGGCCTGATCCCCGAGCATATGCGCGAAATGGGCATCGAGCTGAAGAAGGGCTTTTCACGCCTGACTGACCTGTTCACCCGTCTCACGGATTTGCTCAAGGAAGGCATGGACGGCGAGGTCAACATCGGCATCGCCAGCAACCAGGCCGAGGAGTGGTACCCGCTGTTCGGCAGCCTGCTGTCCCGTTCCCAGGGCAACTGGGAGCTGTGGACCGCCTTCACCGTCGAAGACCCGGAAGACAACCCGCCCATGGCGCGCTGGCTGACCCTGTCGGAAAGCGGTGCGCTGTTCGATATCGAGGTCAACGCCAGCCCGATCCTGGCCGCCGAAATGCTGCGCCGCAACCTGTGGAACGTGGCCTATGGCTGCCTGGTGACCTCCGCCACGCTGACCGCCCTGGGCACCTTCGACCGCTTCCGCATGCGCGCCGGCCTGCCGAAAAAGGCTGTCACCGCCGTGGTGCCAAGCCCGTTCCATCACGCCGATGCGGGCGTGCTGCGGGTGCCGGACCTCAAGGCCGACCCACGGGACGCAGCGGCGCACACCGCCGCCATCATCCGTGACCTGCCGGAGTTGGTCGAAGGTTCGCGCGGAACGCTGGTGCTGTTCTCGTCACGCAAACAGATGCAGGACGTGTTCGATGGCCTCGACCGTGACTGGCGCAAGCAAGTGTTCATTCAGGGCAACCTGTCCAAGCAGGAGACCCTGAACAAACACAAGGCGCGTGTAGACGGCGGCGACTCCAGCGTGCTGTTCGGCCTGGCCAGCTTCGCCGAAGGCGTGGACTTGCCGGGTGCCTACTGCGAACACGTGGTGATCGCCAAGATCCCGTTCTCGGTGCCGGACGATCCGGTCGAGGCGGCCCTGGCCGAGTGGATCGAGGCGCGGGGCGGTAACCCGTTCATGGAGATCTCGGTGCCGGATGCTTCCTTGAAGTTGGTCCAGGCTTGCGGTCGCTTGCTGCGTACCGAAGAGGACCGGGGCACCATCACCTTGCTCGACCGCCGTTTGGTCACCCAGCGTTATGGCAAGGCCATCCTGAATGCCTTGCCGCCGTTCAGGCGCGAAATTTCTTAAGCCACTGTGGGCGTTTTCGCCCACTTCGTGGTCTATCTCACTGTATTTCATCAGGCCATTCATCGGCCGTCTGGGAGAACCTTGTTCGTATGATTCGCACGCTGCCCGCCGTTTTTGCCCTGCTGTTTGCCGCGCCCTTGATGGCCGCGCCCGCTGGGCAACAGACTTTGTTCAACTTCGTCCGGCCTGCCGATGTGGTCAAGGTGGCGACCCTGGACGCCAGCCTGCCGCAATACAACGCCGAACAAACCCCTGAGGGCGAAGTGCTGCGCCGCATCACATTCAACCCGGCCGCCGAACCGAGCCTGGTGCTGAGCCCGCAGACCGGCACCTGGGACTGGTCCCAGTCGGGTGCCATGAGCCTGCGTATCCAGAGTGCGATGGACTGGGCATTGACCCTCTACGTCAAGGTGCAGAGCGCGGATGGCAAGACCCTGGTCAGCCGCATCGACCTGCCGGCCGGCCCGGCCCAGACCTTGCTGGTTCCTCTGCAGGCCAACTCGCCGCTGAGCCAGGGCATGAAGGCCGGCCCACCGATGCCGATCACTGTGGACGGCCAGCGTGTGCTGCTGGCCAGCAGTGCAGGCGAAATCGACCGCAGCCAGGTGGTGTCGGTGACGGTGTCGATGCTCAAGCCCAATGCCGCCCAAAGCATCCTGCTGGAGCGCTTTGGCGTGCAGGACAGCGAGCCGGTGCTGAAGGCGGCCTACAGCGAGCTGGTGGACGCCTATGGTCAATCCACCCGTGCGCGGTGGCCGGAAAAGGTCAGCAGTGACGAACAACTCAAGGCCGCCGCCGCCAAGGAGCAACAGCAGCTCCAGGGCTGGCTGGCCACGCGGGATAAATCCGCTTTGGATCAATACGGCGGCTGGAACAAAGGCCCGGCATTCGATGCCAGCGGGTTTTTCCGTACCGAGAAGCGCGATGGGCGCTGGTACCTGGTGACGCCGGAAGGGCATCCGTTCTACTCCCTGGGCGTCAATACCGTGGCCCCGGACAACAGCCAGACCTATGTGGCCGGCCGTGAGTGGATGTTCGCCGCGCTGCCCAAGGGCGGCGAACCGTTCGATAAGTACTACGGCAGCGGCGACAACCGCAGCGGTAACGGCGCGGGGGAAGGCCGTGGCTTTGGTGCCGGGCGTTGGTATGACTTTTACGGCGCCAACTTGCAGCGCACCTATGGCGGTGATGGCTTCGACCAGAAACGCTGGGTCACTCACACCCTCGATCGCTTGCAGGCCTGGGGTTTCAACACCGTCGGCAATTGGAGCGACGAGAGTCTGGCCACCGCTGACCGGGTTCCCTACACTTTGCCGCTGTCGATCGTCGGCGATTACGCCAGCATCAGCACCGGCACTGACTGGTGGGGCGGCATGCCCGACCCGTTCGACCCGCGCTTCGCCATGGCCACCGAGCGCGCCGTGGCGATTGCCGCCCGTGACCACCGCGATGACCCGTGGTTGATCGGCTTTTTTGCCGACAACGAGCTGGCCTGGGCCGGCCCCGGCGATGATCCGAAATCCCGCTACGCCTTGGCGTACGGCACGCTGCGCATGACCACCGACGTGCCGGCCAAGCGCGCGTTCCTCAAGCAACTGCGCGACAAGTACCGCAACGAAGAAGGTTTGTCGAAAGCCTGGGGCATCGAGTTGAAGGGCTGGGAGCTGATGGAGGACCCGGGCTTCGAACCGCCGATGCCGAATCCCGAGCACCCGGAAATCGAGGCGGACTTCAAATACTTCCAGAAGACCTTCGCCGATGCCTACTTCAAGACCATTTCCGACTCGTTGAAATGGCATGCGCCCCATCAACTGCTGCTGGGCGGCCGTTATGCGGTCAGCACGCCGGAAGCCGTGGCCTCCTGTGCGCAATATTGCGATGTGTTGAGTTTCAATATGTATACCCTCAAACCCCAGGACGGTTACGACTTCGCCGCGTTGCGGGCGTTGGACAAGCCGGTGCTGATCACCGAATTCAACTTCGGCTCGGCCGACCGTGGGCCGTTCTGGGGCGGCGTGACGCAGTTGGCCAGGGAAGAAGATCGCGGCGCGGCGTATGCCAACTTCCTCAAGCAGGCCATGGCCGAGCCGTCGATTGTCGGCGTGCACTGGTTCCAGTACCTGGACCAGCCGGTGACCGGGCGTCTGCTGGACGGTGAGAATGGCCACTTTGGCCTGGTCGGGATTACCGACGTACCGTTCCAGGGTTTTGTCGACAGCGTGCGCAAAAGCAACCTGGCAGCCGTCGACCAACTGGGCAAGGAGGCGCAAAAGGCCAAAGCGGCAGGCGCCGTGCGTGAAAGCGAAGGTGGCAGGGCCGGGCATGAAGGCAAAGGCCCGGGGCAGGGCGCCGGGCATGCAGGCGGGCACTCCGGGAATGGTCATTGATTGAGCGCTGACGGGTTCACAAAACCCACCAGGGCTGGAACAATGTCGGCCACTTTTTTCGATGTTTTCCGAGGGCGCTCAGGTGCAGATCCAGGGTCATTACGAACTCCAGTTCGAAGCGGTACGGGAAGCGTTCGCCGCGTTGTTCGATGACCCGCAGGAGCGTGGTGCCGGGCTCTGCATCCAGATCGGCGGCGAAACGGTCGTCGACCTGTGGGCCGGCACCGCCGACAAGGACGGCGCCGAGGCCTGGCACAGCGACACCATCGTCAACCTGTTCTCCTGTACCAAGACCTTCACCGCCGTCACAGCCCTGCAATTGGTGGCCGAAGGCAAATTGCAACTGGATGCGCCGGTCGCCAATGACTGGCCGGAATTCGCCGCCGCTGGGAAAGAAGCCATCACCCTGCGCCAGTTGCTGTGCCACCAGGCCGGGTTGCCGGCGATCCGCGAGATGCTACCCACCGAAGCCCTGTACGACTGGCAATTGATGGTCGATACCCTGGCGGCAGAAGCCCCTTGGTGGACGCCGGGCCAGGGCCATGGCTACGAGGCGATCACCTACGGCTGGCTGGTCGGTGAATTGCTGCGGCGTGCCGATGGTCGCGGGCCGGGAGAGTCCATCGTGGCGCGGGTCGCACGGCCATTGGGCTTGGACTTCCATGTGGGCCTGGCGGACGAAGAGTTTTATCGCGTGGCCCATATAGCGCGCAGCAAAGGCAATATGGGCGATGAAGCCGCGCAACGTTTACTGCAAGTAATGATGCGCGAACCGACGGCCATGACCACCCGTGCATTTGCCAATCCACCGTCTATTCTGACCAGCACTAATAAACCCGAATGGCGCCGTATGCAGCAGCCGGCGGCAAATGGTCACGGCAATGCGCGCAGCCTGGCGGGTTTTTATAGTGGATTGTTGGACGGTAGTTTGCTGGAGGCCGACATGCTCGAACAATTGACCCGCGAGCACAGCATCGGCCCGGATAAAACATTATTGACACAAACCCGTTTCGGCCTCGGCTGCATGTTGGATCAGCCGCAGTTGGCCAATGCCACCTTCGGCCTTGGCCCACGTGCGTTCGGGCATCCGGGCGCTGGCGGTTCGGTGGGGTTTGCCGATCCTGAACATGATGTAGCGTTCGGTTTCGTGACTAATACACTCGGACCTTATGTACTTATGGACCCGCGGGCACAGAAGTTGGTCAGAATATTGGCCGGTTGTCTGTAAACCCCTTGCTGTTTCACGTTTTTTTGTTACAAAGGCAACTATAAGAAGACGCTGTAGGAATAGTCGTAACTTTATTCATCTACAAGCGTCTGTTTAACGGATCATTTAGATCCCTGGTTTTTTCTCATTTTGTGGATATCTCATGTTATCGAACAAGTCCTTGGCTCTTGCGCTATGCCTCACTATTACCGGTTGCGCACAAACTCCACAAAATGATGCCGAGGGCGGGCATTGGTGGTCATTTGGATCCGATAAGGCCACGACCAAGGACGCAGTGACCCAAGCCGATGCCAAGCCGGAGGCTAAACCGGACGCCAAGCCGGCTGCCGGCGCCAAGCCTGCCGCACCGGTAGCCGCTGCGGCTGCTGCGCCAACCCCGGCTCCAGCCGCCAAGGCTGACACCGGTTCCAGCTGGTGGCCATTCTCTTCCAAGACCGCCGACGAAAAGGCTGCCGATGCCAAGGCCGACCTGAAAGCCGACCTCAAGGCCGCAGAACCTGCACCAGCGGTTGCCAAGACCGACACCGAAACCCATTGGTGGTGGCCGTTCGAAAGCAAACCCAAACCATTGGCCAAGGTCGACGTGACCAACGTGCCGATGCCCGACCCGAAAATCACCCAAGCCTGGCTGGACGACTATGAGCCGCGTCTGCGCGCGGCCATCAAGGACAGCAACCTGCAACTCGAGCGTCGCGATAACGTCCTTGTGGTGATTGCCCCGGTTGATGGTTCCTACAACCCGAAACGCCCGGCCATGCTGCTGCCGGTCACCCTCGGTCCGTTCACCCGGGTTGCCAAGGCGGTTGAAGCCGATCCGAAGACTGCCGTGCTGGTACTGGGCCACGTCGATGCCACCGGCACCGCCCCGGCCAGCCAGGCGCTGACCAAGGAGCGTGCACAGTCCATCGCCTCGATCTTCAGCCTCAGCGGCTTGAAGCAAGACCGTCTGATGCTGCGCGGCATGGGCGACCTGATGCCACGTGCGGCCAACGACAGCAGCCAGGGCCGCGCCCTGAACCGTCGCATGGAAATCATGTTCACCCAGCGCACCACCATGCTGGCGCTGCTGAGCAAGTATCAGTCGGGTAAAACCCCGCCTGTCGCCGAAATGGTTGCGGTGCAGGACGTTCCAGCCCCGGCTCCAGCCGCCAAGGCCCCGGCCAAGAAAGCTTCGACCGCCAAGAAAGCGGCTGCCAAGCCAGCGGCCAAGAAAGCCCCGGCCAAGCCAGCGGCGAAAAAAGCGGCACCCGCCAAAGCCAAGGCCGCTGCACCGGCAAACGACCAGGCGAAAAACTGATCCGCTGAACCAGAAGGATAAAGCTGCATGACCCAGGCACTGGCCGATATGCGCCGTGACTACACACGGGATGGCTTGAGCGAGGCCCAGGCCCCGAGCGAGCCGTTTGCCTTGTTCCACCAGTGGTTTGCCGACGCGGTGAAAACCGAGCAGCCACCGGTGGAGGCCAATGCCATGACCTTGGCCACGGCCGACCAGGACGGTCGCCCGCACTGCCGCATCCTGTTGCTCAAGGGCCTGGATGCGCAGGGCTTTACCTTCTTCACCAATTATCAGAGCGCCAAGGGCCAACAGCTTGCGGCGCGGCCGTTTGCAGCCATGACGTTTTTCTGGCCGACCCTGGAGCGCCAAGTGCGCATTGAGGGTCGGGTGGTGAAGGTCACGCCTGAAGAGTCGGATGCTTATTACCAGGTTCGTCCCTTGGGCAGCCGCCTGGGGGCATGGGCGTCTCCGCAAAGCCAGGTCATCCGTGACCGGGAAGAGCTGCAGGACCTGCTCAAGGCTACCGAGCAGCGTTTCAGCGATACCCAGCCTGACTGCCCGGAGCACTGGGGTGGCTATCGCCTGTTACCCGAACGCATCGAGTTCTGGCAGGGCCGTGCCAGCCGCTTGCATGACCGCCTGAACTATCGCCTGCAAGGGGCCGACTGGACCCGCGAACGCCTGGCACCCTGAGCTGCACCTTTCGTCACTCCGCTTGAATGATGCCTGTCACCCCGACGTCTCTATTGAAGAGGCGTCGGGCGTGTACTGCTGCGCCGCGGTCTTCAGCCAGTGAGGCAAGTCGGACCGTTTGATTTTCAAGCTGCGAGCCTTTTCCAGCTGTTGCAGCATGAAGGTGCACTTGTGCAGGTCATTACCTGCCAGCGACAGGGCCAGGTCACGGTCTATCCAACGTCTGATGCGCAGGTACAACCAGCCATGGAAATACAGTCCCGCAAGGGTTGTGACTACAATGATGAAGTAATCCATGAAGATCCCGGTTGAGAGAACAGCGCTACCGTTCGTCTGTTTTTCTGGTGTGGGCAGTCTGTACTAAGGCTGAATGAAAGCAATTTTCTGCGGTGCTTGCCGTGACAGGCGTCAAGCTGCAGCGTTTAATGACCACCTGTCCTTTGGAGTTGATGCTATGCGTAAGTCTGTTTTACTGGTTGCCTGCTTTACCACCCTGTCTTTGCTGCTGGGTGGCTGCGCCTCGAGTCTGACCGGCGACTCGTACTCCCGTGACGAGGCGCGTCGTGTCCAGACCGTGCGCATGGGTACCATCGAATCCCTGCGTCCGGTGAAAATCGAAGGCACCAAGACCCCAATCGGCGGCGCTGCAGGTGCAGTCATCGGCGGTGTTGGCGGCAGTGCCATCGGCGGTGGCCGTGGCAGCATCGTGACCGCCGTGATCGGCGCCGTCGCCGGCGGCCTGCTGGGCTCTGCCACCGAAGAAGGCCTGACCCGCACCCAGGGTGTGGAAATCACTGTCCGCGAAGACGACGGCAGCATGCGTGCCTACGTGCAGGCTGTGCAGGAAAATGAAATCTTCCGCATCGGCGACCGCGTACGCATCATGACCGTTGACGGTACCAGCCGCGTTACTCGCTAAACGTCGGGTGTAGAAATACAAAACCCCAACCGGGTGACTGGTTGGGGTTTTTGGTTTTCGAGGCTGTCAAATTCAAACCTGAGGTGCGGCCTTTTTACGACTCGCCATTGCCGTCACCGCATACCCAATACACGCCGCCAATATCGACCCGGTCAAAATCCCCATCCGGTCTTCCCCGGCAAACTCACTGGCCCCCGGTACGAATGCCAGCGAGCCAACGAACAGGCTCATGGTAAAGCCGATACCGCACAGGATCGCCACGCCAAACACCTGGCCCCAGTTCGCCCCGCTGGGCAGGGCGGCCAGGCCAGTCTTGATGGCCAGCCAGGTAAGGCCGAACACACCGATGGTCTTGCCGATCAGCAGGCCCGCGGCGATACCCATGGGCACGTGGTGGGTGAAGCTTTCCAGGCTCACGCCGGTCAGGGACACGCCAGCGTTGGCAAAAGCGAACAACGGCAGGATGCCGTAAGCCACCCACGGGTGCAGGGCATGCTCCAGCGTGAGCAGCGGCGAGGGCTCGGCGTTTTTGGTGCGCATCGGGATGCAGAACGCCAATGTCACACCGGCCAGCGTCGCGTGTACGCCGCTCTTGAGCACGCATACCCACAGGATCAGCCCGACGATCAGGTACGGCCCGAGCTTGATCACGCCCAGGCGGTTCATCGCGATCAACGCAATCAGGCAGGCGCCCGCACCCGCCAGGGCGGCACCGGACAAATCGGCGGAATAGAACACGGCAATCACGATGATTGCACCGAGGTCGTCAATGATCGCCAGGGTCATCAGGAACAGCTTCAGCGACACCGGCACGCGCTTGCCCAGCAGGGCCAGCACGCCGAGGGCGAAGGCAATGTCGGTGGCCATGGGAATCGCCCAGCCGGAAAGCGCCGCAGGGTAGTCCTTGTTGATCGCCCAGTAGATCAGCGCCGGCACCACCATGCCGCCGATGGCGGCTGCGCCGGGCAGTACCACTTGCGAGGGCTTGGACAGGTGGCCGTCGAGCAGCTCGCGCTTGACCTCCAGGCCGATCAGCAGGAAGAACAGGGCCATCAGGCCATCGTTGATCCACAGCAGGGCGGGCTTGGCAATTTTCAGCGCGCCGATCTGCGCCACCACCGGTACATCGAGAAACGCGCTGTACAGGTGCGACAAAGGTGAATTGTTGATGATCAGCGCCAAGGCCGCAGCCGCGATCAACAACAGACCGCTGGCGGCTTCCAGCTGGAAGAAACGGGTGAAAGTGCTACGCAGAGGCAAGGGATGCTCTCCAATCCAGGTTCAATAGGTGGGTACCCTAACCCGTACCGTTAGTTGTTAAAACAAAAGTTATATTCTTATTTGTTATAAGAGGCTGGCTGGGGTGATGTTGCGGCTAAGCCTAGCAATTGTGTGTCCGATTGCGTCGGTACTGTATCTGTGTGGTCTGTAGGAAACCCCCTAAAATCAGGGCTGACACCTTCAGAGAAACTCTCCATGAGCGACCACCGTCCCTGGGCCCGCGAAGCCATTCGTATCATTGAAGCAGACTTCCAGCGCAGCGCCGACACGCACCTGATTCCCTTGCCGCTACCAGGCTTGCCAGGCATCGAGTTGTACTTCAAGGACGAGTCCAGCCATCCCACCGGCAGCCTGAAGCATCGGCTGGCCCGCTCGTTGTTCCTGTACGCATTGTGTAATGGCTGGCTCAAACCTGGCGCGCCGGTGATCGAAGCGTCCAGCGGCTCGACGGCGATTTCCGAGGCCTACTTTGCCCGACTGCTGGGTTTGCCGTTTATTGCGGTAATGCCGGCTACCACGTCCCAGGAAAAAATCGCACAGATTGCCTTCTACGGCGGCAAGAGCCACCTGGTACAGGATCCGACGCAGATCTACGCCGAATCAGAACGCCTGGCGCGAGAAAGCGGTGGTCATTTCATGGACCAGTTCACCTACGCCGAACGCGCCACTGACTGGCGGGCGAACAACAACATCGCCGAGTCGATCTTCCAGCAGATGCGTTTCGAGCAGCATCCGGAGCCGAGTTGGCTGATCTCCAGCCCTGGCACCGGCGGCACCACCGCCACCCTCGGTCGTTATGTGCGCTATCGCCAGCATTGCACCCGCGTGTTGTGTGCCGATGCCGAGCGTTCGGTGTTCTTTGATTTCTACCAGAGTGGTGATGCCAGCTTGCGTCTGGACTGTGGTTCGCGGATTGAAGGCATTGGCCGACCACGGGTCGAGGCGTCGTTTTTGCCCAAGGTCATCGATGCGATGGTCAAGGTGCCGGACGCGCTGTCGTTGGCGGCCATGCATTACCTGGCTGAACGGCTGGGACGACGGGTTGGTGGTTCCAGCGGGACTAACCTGATTGGCGCCCTGGTGGCGGCGCAGCAGATGAAGGCGGCAGGAGAGTCGGGATCGATCGTGGCGATTTTGTGTGATGGAGATGAGCGGTATGCCACAACCTATTACGACCAGGCCTGGCTGGCGGGGCAGGGCTATGCGTTGGACGGTTTGATTGCGGCTGTTGCAGCCAGTGTCGAACAGGGCGAGCCGTTGCCGGACAGCATCCTGCGCGCAAACATTTAACCTTGTAGGAGCCCGGCTTGCCGGCGATGGCGATCTTGAAGACGCCATCGCCGGCAAGGCAATGTGTCAGGCTTCCAGGCCCAACATATCCCGAGCCAACGCCTCGGCAATCCGAATCCCATCCACGCCCGCCGACAGAATCCCACCGGCATAACCAGCACCTTCACCGGCGGGGAACAGTCCTTTCACGTTCAAACTCTGCATCGATTCGTTCCGGGTGATCCGCAACGGTGATGAGGTGCGCGTCTCGATGCCCGTCAACACCGCGTCGTGCAACGAGTAGCCCTTGATCTGCTTCTCGAACGCTGGCAACGCTTCACGGATCGCTTCGATGGCGAAGTCCGGCAAGGCCAGGGCCAAATCGCCAAGAGACACGCCTGGTTTGTAGGAAGGCTCCACGCTACCCATCACGGTGGAAGGCTTGCCGGCGATGAAATCGCCCACCAACTGTGCCGGGGCTTCGTAGTTGCTGCCGCCGAGGATATAGGCGTGGGACTCCAGGCGTTCCTGCAACTCGATACCCGCCAACGGGCCGCCTGGGTAATCCACCTCTGGGGTGATGCCGACCACGATGCCGGAGTTGGCGTTGCGCTCGTTGCGCGAGTATTGGCTCATGCCGTTGGTGACCACGCGGTTCGGCTCGGAAGTCGCCGCCACCACGGTGCCGCCTGGGCACATGCAGAAGCTGTAGACCGAGCGGCCGTTCTTGGCATGGTGCACCAGCTTGTAGTCGGCGGCACCGAGTTTCGGGTGGCCGGCGTATTTGCCCAGGCGCGCGGCGTCGATCAGTGATTGCGGGTGTTCGATACGGAACCCTACCGAGAACGGTTTGGCTTCCATGTACACGCCACGGGAGTGGAGCATGCGGAACGTATCGCGGGCACTGTGCCCCAGGGCCAGGATCACGTGTTTGGAGAGGATCTGCTCGCCGCCATCGATGACGACACCGTTCAACTGGCCGTCTTCGATCAGCACATCGGTCACTCGTTGCTCGAAGCGCACCTCACCGCCCAGGGCGATGATCTGCTCGCGCATGTTTTCCACCACGCCGGTCAGGCGGAACGTACCGATATGCGGTTTGCTGACGTAGAGGATTTCTTCCGGCGCACCGGCCTTGACGAACTCGTGCAGCACTTTGCGGCCGTGGAATTTCGGGTCCTTGATCTGGCTGTACAGCTTGCCGTCGGAAAAGGTCCCGGCGCCGCCTTCACCGAACTGCACGTTGGACTCGGGGTTGAGCACGCTTTTGCGCCACAGGCCCCAGGTGTCCTTGGTGCGCTGGCGCACTTCCTTGCCACGCTCGAGGATGATCGGCTTGAAGCCCATCTGGGCCAGCAACAGCCCGGCGAAGATCCCGCACGGGCCAAAGCCGACGACGATCGGGCGTTCGGTCAGGCCTTGCGGTGCATGGCCTACGACCTTGTAGCTGACATCCGGCGCCGGGTTGACGTTGCGGTCATCGGCAAACTTGAGCAGCAGGGCGGCTTCGCCCTCTACGTTCAAGTCGATGGTGTAGATGAAGCACAGCTCCGACGACTTCTTGCGCGCATCGTAGCTGCGTTTGAACAGGGTGAAATCGAGCAGGTCATCACTGGCGATGCCCAGGCGCTGCACGATGGCAGGCCGCAGGTCTTCTTCGGGATGGTCGATGGGCAGCTTGAGTTCGGTGATTCGTAACATGACGGGATCCGGTAGGCGGCGGGCAGAGAGGCCGGCTGTTTTGCAAACCGGCGATTATAAGCTCCAATGACCGTTTCCCGTCATGTTAAAACAGCATGGCGTCGCGTCAGTCGTCGCGCGAGCCGCCGAACGATGCGCAACCGCGCTGTACCTGGCCATTGACGCGCAACTCGGCGGTCATGTGCTGCAAACTGCCACTGACCGGGTCGACACAACGCTGCGGCGCTACCCACAATTCCACGTGCTGATTGTTGGCCTCGGTCATCAGGTTGAAGCGGCCGTCACCGATTTGCTCTTCCACATAAGGCACGGCCAGTGGCGGCTGGCCTTCGCGATCCAGCACCAGGCCCTTGGCGGTGACGTTCATCACCCAGGTCGGCTTGTGGCCGTTGGCGCGCAGGATCATGCGCTTGAAGTCCGGGTCGCCGCAGGCCGAGGTGGAGCGTTCGACGCGGTAGAGTTGTTGCAGGTCGACGCTGCCCTCGGTGCCGCTGGCAACCCCGGAGAACTTGCCGCGCAGGTCGGCAAACAATGCGCCTTGCTGGCCGGCCAGGGAGGCCGCTTCCTGCAGGATGCTGGTGCCACCGGTGTCATTGACCACATAGTTGCGTTTGTCGTTGCACGGCTGGAACAGCAGTTTGCCGCCGACCGCAGTGAGTTCACCCTGCATGCGGGTCAGCCCGGCGAGCGACGGCTTGGCAGGATCACTCTCGAACATCTGGCAGGCAGCGAACAGCGGAAGCAGGGCAAACAGGAATAGGGTATTGGCGGCACGCATTATCGGGTCTCCAGACAAGTGCCGCCACGTTACGCAGGCCGGCGCTGCATCACAAGCCCATGACATAGTTTGACGCAGGTCTGCCTGCGGTCGGATCAGGAATATTCGTACAGGCGGGTCGAGGCATGTATGAGAGCGTCATTTTTTCGATAGGAGAAAGGCGATGGGCTTTCGACGGTGTCTCTGTGGTTTTTTGCTGGTAGCGAGTTCTGCGCTGGCTGGCGAGCCGGCGCGGGTGGAGTTTTCGTCCGCCACCGATTTTGCGGCAATCACCGTTGACCTCAAGCAAGACCTGGCGAGCAACCCGGGCGTTGTCTGGGTCGATGTAGAGTTGAGTCCGCAGGCGAGGGCGCGTCTGAAGGCGATCTCGTTGTTGACGATCAACCAACGATTGAGCATTTACGTCGACGGCCTTGCGATGAGTGCAACACCATCTGTCGTCAGAAGTGTTCTGGATGGGTTTTACGTCCGAATGGGCGTCCCTCAAGACTTGTTCATCAAGTGGGTGCCTTGGGGGCGCCATTAGCGGCCGGGAATCAACCCACGATAAACGTCTGACCGGTCTGTAATCCCTCCACACTTTTGGCGTAGGCCAATGCCACGTCGGCTCCAGCAGCCGGTTTGTAGCCACGGAAATACGGCGCGTAGCTGCCCATGGCCTCCACCAGAACCGTCGGGCTGACGGCGTTGACGCGCAGGCCCCGTGGCAGCTCGATGGCAGCGGCTTTGACGAACGCATCCAATGCACCATTGACCAGTGCGGCCGAGGCGCCGGTGCGGATCGGGTCGCGGTTGAGGATGCCGCTGGTGAAGGTGAACGAAGCACCATCGTTGGCGTACTCACGGCCGATCAGCAGCAGATTGACCTGGCCCATCAGCTTGTCACGCAAGCCCAACTCGAAATCGCTCTCGCTCATTTCGCCCAATGCCACGAAGTTTACGCTGCCCGCCGCACAGACCAGGGCATCGAACTTGCCGGTCTGCTCGAACAGCTTGCGGATCGACGCGCTGTCGCTGATATCCACCTGGAAGTCACCGCTGCTGCGGCCGATGCTGATCACCTCGTGACGCTGAGCCAGTTCCGCCTTGACCGCCGAGCCGACGGTGCCGCTGGCGCCAATCAATAGGATTTTCATGGTGCTGTTCCTCTAGGGGTAAGTGAAGGTTCAGTCTAGAGTGGCTTTTTGCTTGGATAAACGCACTAATAGGCAACCTTTGGTTTTCTTTTGGAAACAATCCATGAGCGAGATGGATGACTTGGCGGCCTTCGCCGTGTTGATCGAAGCCGGCAGTTTTACCGTCGCCGCCGAGCAACTGGGCTGTAGCAAAGGGCAATTGTCCAAGCGTATCAGCCAGCTGGAAGCGCGGTTCTCTGTGGTGTTGCTGCACCGCACCACGCGCAAGCTCAGCCTGACCGCAGCCGGTGCGGCCTTGTTGCCCCAGGCCCAGGCCCTGGTGGTACAGGTGGATCGCGCCCGTCAGGCATTGGCCCGGCTCAAGGACGACCTTGCCGGGCCGGTGCGTATGACGGTGCCGGTGTCCTTGGGGGAAACCTTTTTTGATGGGCTGCTGCTGGAGTTTTCCAAGCAATACCCGCAGGTGCAGATCGAGCTGGAGCTTAATAACAACTATCGAGACCTGGCGCGAGATGGGTTCGACCTGGGGGTGCGCTCCGGCTCCATTGAGAACGAGCGCCTGGTGGTCAAGCCGTTGCTGGCCTGGCGTGAGATGACCTGCGCCAGCCCGGCTTATCTTGAGCAACACGGCGAACCGGCGACGCCAGCCGACCTGGCCAGTCATGCTTGCCTGCTCAACAGCCACTACAGCGGCCGTGAAGAGTGGTTGTACCACCAACAGCACGAGTTACTGCGGGTACGAGTCAGCGGCACGTTTGCCTCCAACCACTACAACCTGCTCAAAAAAGCCGCGCTGGTGGGGGCGGGTATTGCACGGTTGCCGTCCTACGTGCTGCCGGCGGAATTGGCAGATGGCCGACTGCGTTGGCTCCTGCGCGATTATCAGACGCGCAGCATGCCGATGTACCTGGTGCATCCGTATCAGGGCGGCTTGCCGCGTCGCACCCAGGTGTTGGCCGACTACCTGGTGGATTGGTTCAAGCGCAGCGGCGAAGCCCTGGACCGCCTTTAACGGTAGCGGCGAGCGATCAGGTGATCGATCGACAAGCGACCCGGGCCCTTGGCGACCAGCAACAGCAATAACGCGAGCCAGGTGCCATGGGTTGGGTAGGCGTCCGGGTAGACAAACAATTGAATGGTCAGGGTCATGCCGACCAGGGCCAGGGCCGAGAAGCGCGTGGCGAACCCGACAAGGATCAGCACCGGGAAAAAGTGCTCGGCAAACGCAGCCAAGTGCGCTGCGACTTCCGGCGATAGCAACGGCACATGGTATTCGCTGCGAAACAGCGGTAGCGTCGAGGCGGCCAGGCGCGGTTCACCGAATTGGAAGGTGCCGTTGACCAGGTCTATGGCAAAGCCTTCGACTTTGGTTTGTCCGGATTTCCAGAACACCGCGGCAATCGAAAAGCGTGCGAGAAAGGCGATCAGGCTGTAGGGAATTTGCTCGAAAAGCGCGATGACCTGATTGATCAGGCCCGAAGGGCGAGTGTTCATGGCGATACCTTTTGTTCTGGATGCAAATGAGTAATGGCGTTGTGGCTGATCAGCAGCGCCAGGCATTGGTGCAGGTCAAACTCGGCGCCGGCCTCAAGCGCGTGCTCCACGGCGTTTTCCAAGGTCGCGCCCCGGGCCAGGTTGTTGATGAACGCGACAGCATCAGGGGTGACTGCGAATACCTTGACCTCCAGACCCTGGCGCAACACCAGGGCACTCTGTGGCTGCCAGGGATCCAGGTTTTCCAGGCTCCCCTCGGTCTGGTGTGCCGCCCACAGCGCTACTACTGCATAGGCTGAGTCCAGCGTGGCCAGGGAGGGGTGCCATTGCAGGCGCAGCCCACCCAGGTCCGTTTGACTTTGCAGTGCCTGTAATACGGTCTGTTGATCCAGGGGTTGGCTGTCTGCCGCGTGGTAGGCCTGTACCCGCAAGCGCTCCAGCCGGGCCATGTCGGCGAGATAAGGCACGCTGGCTGCCGGTTCGAACCCCTCGATGAAGCAGGCGAACGCGCTACCGTACCCGCTCATCAATGGGCTGGTGGGCGGGTGCGCCTGTGCATAAAGGCCGGCCATCGCGCGGAAAAACGCATCGCCCACCAACTGCAACGTCACGGGATAAGCCGCAGCCAACGCGTTGACCAATGAGCTGTGCACATTGTTGCGGTACACCGCGAAGCGGCTGGCTGGCTCGGCGCCATTGCTGCTGAACAGGCCGTCGGGGCAAGGCAGGTCCGGTGCCAACAAGGCCGCGGTGAAGGCGTCTTGCCGGCTCATGGGGTCACCTGTGAAAGATACCTGTCAGCTTGCCGGGCCTCGGCTTGCAGCACGCTGAACGCGGGCAGGTGGTTATCCCGCTCGATCAGCGTTGCCACTGGACCGATGCGCGCCAGTACCGACTCGTAGAGTTGCCACACGGCGTTATCGACAGGGGCGCCGTGGTCATCGATCAGCAAGCGGTCGCCAAGGCTGTCGGTGTCTTCGGCAAACCCCGCCAGATGAATCTCTGCCACCGCGTGCAACGGCAAGGCATCGATGTAGGACTGCGGATCACGTTGATGATTGATGCACGACACGTAGACGTTATTCACGTCCAGCAGCAAGCCACAGCCGGTACGGCGGATGATTTCGCTGATGAAGTCGGTTTCGTCCAGGGTGGAGCACTGGAATTGCAGGTAGGTCGACGGGTTTTCCAGCAGCATCGGCCGCCTGAGTGTGCTTTGCACCTGGTCGACGTGTTCGCATACCCGTTGCAGGGTGGCGTGGTCGTAGGCCAGGGGCAGTAGGTCGTTAAGGAACACCGGGCCGTGGCTGGACCAGGCCAGGTGTTCGGAAAAGGAGTGAGGTTGGTAGCGCTCGATCAGTGCCGCCAACCGTGCCAGGTGGTCACGGTCCGGCGGGGCTTCGCCACCGATGGACAAGCCCACACCGTGCAAGGACAGCGGGTACTGCGCGCGGATCAACCCCAGGTAATGATGAAAAGGGCCGCCGGCCACCATGTAGTTTTCGGCGTGCACTTCAAAAAAACCGATATCGGGTGAGGTCTCAAGCACTTCAACGAAGTGCTCATGCTTGAGCCCCAGTCCGGCCCGACCGGGAAGGCCGGGCGCCTGAGCCTGGGAGACGGCTTGCAGGGATGAAAGAGTCATCATCAGTACTCAGGTTTTGCGAGGGATCAGGATTTAGCGGTGAAGGCCGCTTCCTGGCCGAAACCGGTCGGCGAGGTGGAGCTTGGGGTTTTGAGGCAGGTGCCGGCAGGGACCAGTTTCCAGGCGTTGGCCTGGTCTTTGACTTTCGAGGTCCCGGCGCAGGAAGTGCCGGCGCCCGCGGCGCAATCGTTCTTGCCCGCTTCAGCGACGCCGAAGCATTTCTGCATGTCGTCGGCAGCGTGGGCGGTGGTGGTCAGAGTGGACAGGCTCAGGGCAGAACCGAGGGCCAGGACGAGGGTAGCGGCAGACAGTTTGGTAGTCATGGTGTATCTCCAGCAGTGGGTTGAGTTGGCGGGCTTGAGTGCCTGCTTGTACCACTAGAGACGGCAGGGTGGAATCCGTTACAAGTCGATCAAAAATAATTTCAGGCGACGCGAAACAAATATGGGAGGGGCAAGCCCCTCCCACATTTCAGAGCCGGTTCGCCTAGCCGCCGAGGTACGCCTCACGCACCTTCGGATCGGTCAGCAACTGCTCGCCCGTGCCCTGCATCACCACCCGGCCGTTTTCCAGCACATAGGCGCGGTCAGCAATCTTCAAGGCCTGGTTGGCGTTCTGCTCCACCAGGAACACTGTCACACCGTCCTTGCGCAGTTGTTCGATGATGTCGAAGATCTGCTGGATGATGATCGGCGCCAGGCCCAGGGAAGGTTCGTCCAGCAGCAACAGCTTGGGCTTGCTCATCAGCGCCCGGCCGATGGCGAGCATTTGCTGCTCGCCGCCGGACATAGTGCCGCCGCGCTGGCTGAAGCGTTCCTTGAGCCGAGGGAACAGGTGCAACACCTTGTCCATCTGCTCCTGGTAGTCGCCCTTGTCGGTGAAGAAGCCGCCCATGGCGAGGTTTTCTTCGACCGTCAGGCGCGAGAACACGCGGCGGCCTTCCGGCACTACCGCAATGCTTTTACGCATGATGTGGGACGACTGCTGCCCCACCAGCTCTTCACCCATGTAGCGGATGCTGCCGCTATGGGCCTGGGGCGACCCGCACAAGGTCATCAGCAGGGTCGATTTGCCGGCACCGTTGGCACCGATCAGCGTAACGATCTCACCTTGGCGCACTTCCACGTTGACGCTGTGCAGGGCCTGGATCTTGCCGTAGAAAGTGGAAACGTTTTCGAATTGCAGCATTTTACGCTTCCCCCAAATAGGCTTTGATCACTTCAGGATTGTCGCGGATCTGCTCCGGTGTCCCGTCGGCCAGCGGCGTGCCCTGGTTGATCACTACGATGTGGTCGGAAATGCTCATGACCAGCTTCATGTCGTGTTCGATCAACAGCACCGTGGCGTTGTTTTCTTCACGCAACACGCTGATCAGCGCCTTGAGGTCTTCGGTTTCCTTGGGGTTCAGGCCGGCGGCCGGTTCGTCGAGCATCAGGATCCGCGGGCGGGTCATCATGCAGCGGGCGATTTCCAGGCGACGTTGCTGACCGTAGGCCAGGGTGCCAGCAGGGCGGTTGGCAAACTCGGTGAGGTTGACCTTGTCCAGCCAGTACTCGGCGTATTCCATGGCCTCGCGCTCGCTCTTGCGGAACGAAGGGGTCTTGAACAGTCCCGCAAAGAAGTTGGTGTTCAGGTGACGGTGCTGGGCGATCAACAGGTTCTCGACCGCCGTCATGTCCTTGAACAAGCGCACGTTCTGGAAGGTCCGCACCACGCCCTTGCGGGCGATCTCGTGACCGGCCAGGCCCTGGATCGGCTGGCCGTCCAGCAGGATGCTGCCACCGCTCGGCTTGTAGAAGCCGGTGAGGCAGTTGAACACCGTAGTCTTGCCGGCCCCGTTGGGGCCGATCAGCGCGACTACTTGTTTCTCTTTCACGGTCAGGGCCACGCCGTTGACCGCCAGCAACCCGCCGAAGCGCATGCTCAAGTTTTCGACTTTCAGGATCTCGCGGCTCATTTGCGCAGCTCCATGTGTGGGCGTTGCATCGGGAGCAAACCTTGAGGACGCCAGATCATCATCAGCACCATCATGGCGCCGAACATCAACATGCGGTATTCGCTGAACTCACGCATCATTTCCGGCAGCAGGATCATCACGATCGCCGCCAGGATCACGCCCAGTTGCGAGCCCATGCCCCCCAGTACCACGATGGCGAGGATGATCGCCGACTCGATAAAGGTGAACGACTCCGGGGTCACCAGGCCTTGGCGCGCGGCGAAGAAGCTGCCGGCGAAACCGGCGAACGCAGCGCCCAGGGTAAAGGCGGAGAGCTTGATGATGGTCGGGTTCAGGCCCAGTGCGCGGCAGGCGATCTCATCTTCGCGCAGCGCTTCCCACGCACGGCCGATGGGCATGCGCAGCAGGCGGTTGATCACGAACAGCGCGGCCAATGCCAGCAGCAGCGCCACCAGGTACAGGAACACCACTTTGCTCACCGGGTTGTAGTCGATCCCGAAGTACTCGTGGAACGTCTGCATGCCTTCAGCGGCGGAACGGTCGAACGACAGCCCGAAGAACGTCGGCTTGGGGATGCTGCTGATGCCGTTGGGGCCACCGGTGATATCGGTGAGGTTACGCAGGAACAGGCGGATGATTTCACCGAAGCCCAGGGTCACGATCGCCAGGTAGTCGCCGCGCAGGCGCAGCACCGGAAAGCCCAGCAGGAAGCCGAACGTCGCCGCCGCCATGCCAGCCAGTGGCAGGCAGACCCAGAAGCTCCAGCCCAGGTAATGCGAGAGCAGCGCATAGGTGTAGGCACCCACGGCATAGAAGCCCACGTAACCCAGGTCGAGCAGGCCGGCCAGGCCCACCACGATGTTCAGGCCCAGACCCAGCAACACGTAGATCAGGATCAGGGTGGCGATGTCGACCGCACCGCGCGAGCCGAAGAACGGCCAGATCAACGCGGCGATGATCAGGGCAATGATGATGTAGCGCTGGGTGCGCGGCAGGGTCAGGAATTGGCTGACCTTGGGCGATACCAACGGACCACGGTTGCTCTTGAGCAAGGCATTGAACTGATCGCTGAACAACACGCGCAGGAACATCAGCACCGAACACAGGGCGATGACGGTCAGGGTCACGGGACCTGTGCCATGCACTTCAAGGTTGATGCCGACAATGCTCAGCTTGAGGCCGAGTACCGGGAAGGCCACGGCCCATACCAGCAAGGCGCTGAAAAACGCCGATTTAAGATATCTGCTCATACTTTCTCAACCTCCGGACGGCCCAGGATGCCGGTCGGACGGAACAACAGCACCAGAACCAACAGGCCGAACGCCACGACGTCCTTGTATTGGTCACCGAAGATATCGGCGCCAAAGGCTTCAGCCACCCCCAGCACCAGGCCACCGAGCATCGCGCCCGGGATACTGCCGATGCCGCCCAATACCGCCGCGGTGAAAGCCTTGAGGCCTACCAGGAAACCGGCGTTGGGGTTGATCACGCCGTACTGCATGCTCAGCAGCACCGCCGCGACGGCGGCCAGCGCAGCACCGATCACGAAGGTCAGGGCGATGATGTTGTTGGTGTTGATGCCCAACAGGTTGGCCATCTTGATGTCTTCGGCGCAGGCCCGACAGGCGCGCCCCAGACGGGAGCGGGAGATGAACAGGGTCAGGCCCAGCATCGCCACCAGGGTGACGACGAAGACCAGGACCTGCATGTAAGAAATCAGCACTTCTTGTGCGCCACCTGGGCCGAAGGAGAAGCTCCCCGGAATCAGGTTGGGAATGGACTTGTCCTTGGAGTCCTGGGACAGCAGTACAGTGTTCTGCAGGAAAATCGACATGCCGATGGCGGAAATCAGCGGGATCAAACGGTTGCTGCCACGCAAGGGACGGTAGGCAACCCGCTCGATACTGTAGCCATAGGCACTGGTCACGACGATCGATGCAAGGAACGCAGCGGTCATCAACAGCGGCAGGGAGTGGATACCCAGCATGGCCAGCCCGGCAAGGGCGATGAAGGCCACGTAGGAGCCAATCATGTACACCTCGCCATGGGCGAAGTTAATCATTCCAATGATGCCGTAAACCATTGTGTAGCCAATGGCTATCAAGGCATAGGTGCTGCCAACGGTCATGCCGTTAACCAGCGTTTGGAAAAAATGATAGATCTCAGGCATTACAGCGCTCCTAAAAACCCGATACGCATTTCACTGGTGGAGTCATGTTCCGGCCCTGCACTGTGTTCTGTGAGCACATTTGCACAAAGCGTTTGCCAGCGAACCGCTGGTGACGGTTTTAAGATTTTCAGGTGAGCCAGCGCCCGGATCGCGGGTGTCAGGCCCATAAACCTCGTAAAACAAAGCCCACTGCTTTCACAGTGGGCTTGCTGGACCAGTAATGCCTGGCTTACTGAGGGGAAACTTCGGTTTTTGGTTTACCGAAGTGCCATTCGTAGACCACGAACTTGAAGTCCTTCAGGTCGCCCTTGGCGTCGAAGCTCAGGTCGCCGGTTGGGGTCTTGAAGGTGCCTGCGTGGATGGCAGCAGCCACTTTGGCGGTGTCTTCGGACTTCGCGGCAGCGATACCGCCGGCGATGACTTCAACAGCCGAGTAGGACGGGAACACGAACGGACCGGTTGGGTCCTGCTTGTTCTTGGTGAACTCTTCAACGATCGCCTTGTTGGCTGGATCGGTGTCGAACGATTTCGGCAGGGTAACCAGCAGGCCTTCGGAAGCGTCCTGGGCGATTTGCGAGATGGAGTCGTTGCCGACACCTTCTGGGCCCATGAACTTGGCGTTCACGCCTTTTTCCTTGGCTTGGCGCAGGATCAGGCCCAGCTCAGGGTGGTAGCCGCCGTAGTAGACGAAGTCGACGTTGGCTTGCTTGAGCTTCTGGATGAGCGAACCGAAGTCTTTGTCGCCAGCGTTGATGCCTTCGAAGAGGGCAACTTTCACGCCTTTCTTCTCGAGAGTCTGTTTGACGGCGGTGGCGATGCCTTCACCGTACTGCTGTTTGTCGTGAATGACTGCAACGACTTTTGGCTTCACGTGATCGGCGATGTAGTTACCGGCCGCAGGGCCTTGGGCGCTGTCCAGGCCGATGGTGCGGAAGACCAGTTTGTAACCACGGGAAGTGATTTCCGGGCTGGTGGCAGCCGGGGTGATCATGATCACGCCTTCGTCTTCATAGATGTCGGAGGCTGGCTGAGTGGAGCTGGAGCAGAGGTGGCCGACCACGAACTTGACGCCGTCGTTGACCACTTTGTTGGCCACGGCAACGGCTTGTTTAGGATCGCAAGCGTCGTCGTACTCCTTGGCTTCAAGCATTTTGCCGTCGACGCCGCCCTTGGCGTTGATGTCGGCGATGGCTTGCTTGGCACCCATGAATTGCATGTCGCCGTATTGCGTCACAGGACCGGTTTTAGGACCTGCGATACCGATCTTGATGGTGTCGGCTGCGAACGAATGGCCGGCAACCCCAGCCAGGACCATAGCGGCAAACAGTTTGGAAATCTGCTTAGTAGCCTTATTCATAGTGCTCCACTCTTACTGTTGTATTTTTTATAGTTCTAGCGGCCTTGTGAGCTGCAGAACCGGATCAGATATCTCGGATATCCCCCCGGCAGTGCCCTGGCAACTGTACCGGTACAGTGTAGAGCGCCGGTTGATCGCTTGAAAAGCTGGCTGCTGGGGGCAAAACCCGGGTATGTCGCTTAAATGAAAGAAAAAGACAGAATTGCGGCGGGGTGATGCCAGAGTTTCGGGCAATCCTTGGCTTTCCTGACACTTTCAATCGATGACGCATTTGCAACTGGGTTTTTCTGCCTGACGCTCGACGTTATGATTGCGCCGATTTTTTATTCAGGTGAACTCCCATGACGCAAGAACCTAGCACCCTCTATGCCAAGCTGCTCGGTGAAACTGCCGAAATTTCCTGGAAGGAGCTTGAGCCGTTCTTTGCCAAGGGTGCCCTATTGTGGGTCGATGCGGGTCTGGATTTGATCGAAGCAGCCGAAGGCATGGCCGAGGATAACCGCGACAAAGTCGCCGCTTGGCTGGCTGCGGGGAGCCTTGGCGAAGTGTCTGCGACGCGGGCATTGGACCTGGTTGAGCGTGATCCAAGTTTGTGGGCGGTGGTGGTTTCGCCTTGGATACTGATCCAGGAAAGGGCGGCGTAAAGAATGAGTGCACTAAAAAGGTGCGCAATTCAGGCTGTCAGAAGTGTGTAGCGGAGTAACCGCCGGCACCGTGATGGCACCTTGCCGTAGAGAAAGGTCACAGGTGAGGGTGACGTAAACGTCACGGGAACAGTTATACCCGTGGCACAAGCGCCGTAAAATTGTTTCCCGATATGTTCGCATCCCCCTGCAGGAGCCGGTGATCCGGCTCCTGCAGGCAGTCAGGCGGTTTTGCCAGTGTGGTTGTTCAGCGAGATCACCTTGGTCTTGCCAATCCGGTGGCGGTAGATCTCACGCAAGTACTTGATCGCCTTCTTCACGCAATCCCGTGACAGGCGAATGTCATTGATCGACACGAACTTCTCCTTGTCGTTGATCAACTCGCGGTACTTCTTCTCATACATCGGCTTGATCGCGTACCAGTTGGTGTCGAGGATCTTCGCCGGGTTCTCGAACTCGTTGAGCAACTCGTCGATACGGTCTTCGTCGAAGTCCTCGTGGATGATGAAGTCCAGGATCGAGTTGTCCAGCGTGTCATCGAAGCGATACGGGTTGCGCGCAAAGCAGCGTTTGATGAAGGCCACGATCAACGTGAGGAAGTCATCCGACAGGCACGGGCTCTTGGCGATCAGGGTGGTCAGCGACAGGTTGGCCGAGGCGCCGATCACCAGGGCGTAGCGCTTGAGCGTGGTGTTGGGGAACAGGCTGTTGAGGTGGGTCTTGAGCCGGTTCAAGTCCATGTAGGACAGCTTGTAGTCCTTGGGCAGCGACACAATCGAGACCACCGACGAGCAGTTCTTGAAGAAGTGCAGGTCATGCAGCGCGGCGGCGTCGTAGCCAGAGTTCTTGTACTGTTCCAGGGACGCCTTGTAGCGCTTGGATTCGATTGGCAACAGGCTGATGCCTTCGATGGCCTGGGTGACCTTGTTGAAGTGCGGCAGGTCGATGGAGCGGAAGAACAGGTCGTCGATGTTCAGGCGCTGCGGCTCTTTCTCGAACACCTTGAATTTGTCATTTGACGGCGCCGGGGTTTCCGGGACCACGGACTCTGCGTAGGCAATCGCCACCGGGCCGGCCAGGCTCATGAACAGGTCGTTGGCATCCAGGCGAATGGTTTCGCCGATGTCGATGCCGGCGCGCCGGAAATAGTTCTGGTCGTAGTCGGTGGTCACGGCCTGGGCGGTGAGGATGTTGAAGATCTGCTGGGAAATGTACTGGTTGGCGTGTTTTTCCATGGCATTGACGTCAATGTTCTGGATATTGCCGTCATCGCTTTCTTCGGCATAACGCATGATGTCGTTGGAGATCAGCATCATCGCGTTCCACGGCCGGATTCGCCCCTTCACGCTGGCTTCGCTGCTGTCTTCATTGGCGAAGTTGTACGAAAAATCCCATTCTTCCGACAGGTATTTGCACAGCAGTCGCCCGGCGTTGATGTGCAGCGCCTCGGACATTTCGCTGCGGTGATCGGAAATGTTCGGCAGCACGCAGATGCCGCTGGTGAAGATCGGCTCGAACACAAAGGCGTGGCCGCTCTTGCTGTCGTGCTCATCGGCGGGCTTGGTGTCGAAGGTCTTGTTCATGTACGAGTGTTGCTGGGCCAGGCCGAATTCCGAAGCCATGCCTGAACCTGTGCCGCCGCCGGCGCTGAAGATCGAGAAGTACAGGCGCGACTGGTTGGCCTTGATGCCGCAGGAGTCGATCAGGTACGAGTGGATCATCTTCCAGTCGGGGCTGGAAAAGCGCTGGGTGTCTTTGTTCAGGATGATCTTGGCCAGGTACTGGCCGAGGATCGGCGCATTGCCGGCGCCGCCGGCATGGACCTCCGACAGGTCCATGATTTTCATCTTGCTGTAGTCGCGCAGGAAGCCGCTTTTCTCGCCTTTGCGCGAGAAGCGGATACGCCCGGCGATGTCCTTGTCCAAGTCGCCCAGCATCACCAGCGGCTCCACCAGGAACACCGGTTTGCTGGCCTTGCCGCTGCCCAGGCGCAGGTTGTTGCGCAGCCACTGGGCCGGGCTGTAGCCCTTGTCTTGTGACTTGTCTTCGTTGCTGAATTCGTTCAGGTAGAACTTGCGCGCGTTGTACACCAGTTCCGCCACGTCCAGCGCGATGTTCGAACCGCAGCGGCCCAGGCCGATCAGGCACACCGAGGGGAATTCCTGTTCGTTGCGCGGATCGCTGTCGCCTTCCAGGTGGGGCGGTCGCGGGAACACCATGTCGCGCAGGCCGTCGAGATTGTCGAGGATGCGGTCGGTATTGGTCTCGGTGAAGTACAGGTATTGCTGGGTGGCCAGCGGGCGGGCGGTGCTCAATGACTTTGAACCTGAGGGTGTGTCCGCAGGAGCTGGGAGCAACACGTCGGATACCACGGTGGCAGAGTTATTTTTAGAAGTCATTGTGCGCCATGTGCCTGGGCGGATGGCTGAAGAGAATCAAGGGGCCATCACGGAATGGGTGTTCGCGACTTTACAGTGCGTCCTTGTCCTGGACGATTGGGTTTTACCCCGATGATTTCAGGGAAAACACGGCCGGACTCTGATGAATCGGCCGTTCGTCGGGGTTCTTTAGGCAAATGATGGCGAAATGCCAAAGATTGGGCGTCAGCGAATTGGCCTGACGATGGACGTGGAGCCGCCGCGGCCTGGGGAATGCTCTTTGGGTGCGCTGCTGTCCTTGGCGCCCTGCGTGCTGTGCGGGTACAGCGGGTTACGCAGGCTGATGCCCTGCATCACGCCCATAATGTCACTGGCCGGCACGGCCGGGCTCAGCAGGTAGCCCTGGACGAAGTCGCAGCCATGCTTGAGCAGCAGCTCGAACTGGGCCTGGGTTTCCACGCCTTCGGTCACGACTTCCAAGTGCAGGGTATGGGCCATGCCGATAATCGCCTGGACGATCTCGATATCGGCGGTGGACTTGGGAATATCCTGGATAAACGAGCGATCAATCTTCAACGTGTTGAGTGGCAGCCGCTTGAGGTAGGCGAGGGAGGAGTAGCCGGTGCCAAAGTCATCGATGGCCAGCGACACGCCCAGCGCGCGGATTTGCCGCAGCAACGCCAGGGTGCTGCTGATGTTGCCCATCAGCGCATTTTCGGTGACTTCCAGTTCCAGGCGGTTCGCGCCGATCCCGCTGAAGCGCAAGGCGTCTTCGATTTCGTCCGCCAGCTCGTCACGGGCCAGGTTCAGCGCCGAGCAGTTCACCGCCATGGTCAGGTCGGTGTAGCCCCGGTCAGACAGCAGGCTCAGGTCATGACACGCCTGGCGCAGTACCCAGTGGTCCAGTTCGGCAATCAGCCCGTTGCTTTCGGCGATGCCGATAAACCGGTCCGGCGCCAGCAACCCGTGCTGGGGATGCTGCCAGCGCACCAAGGCTTCCAACCGTGTGACCTTGCCCAATTTCATGTCAAAGATCGGTTGGTAGAACAACACCAGTTGGTTGCGGGTGCGCAGTGCGCTGCGCAGTTCTTCCTCCAATTGCAGTTCGAGGAAGGCACGGGTCTTCAGGTTGGAGCTGAAGAAGTTCAAGTTGTTACGCCCGGCGTCCTTGGACTGGTACAGCGCCAGGTCGGCAGTTTTCAGCAGCTCTTCGCAGGTCAGGCCGTCATCGGGGAACAGGCTGATGCCAATACTGGTGGTCATCACCATGCGCCGGCCGGCCAGCTCGATGGGTTCTTTCATCTGCTGCATGATGCGCTGGGCCAGGTGCCGCGCCTCGTCGCGGTGGTGGATGCTGATCAGGATGCAGAACTCATCGCCGCCAAAGCGCGCCACCACATCCGCATGGCTGCGCACTGAGCCCTTGATATGCCCGGCCAGCACGGTGAGCAGCTGGTCGCCGGCGTCATGCCCGAGGCTGTCATTGATGCGTTTGAAGTGGTCGATATCGAGGAAGATCACCGCCATCATGCCGTTTGACGCGGTTTTTTCGGCGAGCTTCTCGGCAAAGATCTGATTGAAACCGCGACGATTGAGCAGGCTGGTGAGGGCGTCGTAATGGGCCACCTGTTGCAGCGACGCGCGGGCCTGGTCGAGTTCGCTGAGCAGGGCGTTGACCCGCCGCAGGTCGCGTTCCTTGTGCTGCAGTTTTTTGTCGGCCAGGGCGGCGCTGATGCTGCTGCCGATCACCAGCAGGGTGATGACGGCCACCGACAAGCCCAGTTGAATGGGGTTGTTATCCAGTGGCAACGAAAGGTCGGCCCCGTTGGGAACGATGAGTTGCATGGCCGCCATGCCGGTAAAGTGCATGCTCAGGATCCCGGCGCCGAGTACCAGGCTGGCGGCATACTTGAGCAGTTGATGGAACACACCGGCGCCGGTACGCAGGTAGCTCGACAGCAACAGCGCAGCCAGGCTGGCGCCGATAGCGATACCCACCGAGGCCATGAACAGTCCAGACTCGAAATAGACTTTGGCCTGCGAGCGCATGGCTGACATACCGACGTAGTGCATCAGGGCGATGCCAATGCCCATCCACACCGACGCCAGCAGGTACTGGTGGAAACGCAGGTTGGAATGACTGAGGGTCTGCATGGCGAACAACGAGGCGACCAATGCAATCAGCAGCGAAGCAAACGTCATCAACAATTCGTAGTGGATTGCGATGGGGGCCTGGAACGCCAGCATGCTGATGAAGTGAGTGGACCAGATCCCGCCTGCCAGGCAACCGGCGCCGAGCCAGCGCCAGTGGCGTCTGGCGGTAGGGTCCTCGACATGGCCGACACGTTCGGCCATATCCAGCGTGCCGAAGCCCGCCGCGCAAGCGACCAGATAGGCGAGCAGCACCAAAAAGGGGTTATGACTGCAATTGAGTAATAAGTGCCCGCTCTCTGGAAGCTCGGTAAAAAAATGCAGACCTAGCCATTCCATAGCATGTCCCGTCATAGAGTCACGTCACTGCCTGAGGCGATGACCTATGAGGTCGAGTATAGAAGCGTAGGAAAATTCGCAAGGAATAATGGCACTTTGCTTCGCTACGATTTTGGCATGCCGTCCATAGCGTTTGATGCTAAGCGCTGATGGGCAGGTCCAATTCGATAGGTGCTTCCAGCGGTGCCAGGCCAAAGGCGGCGCGGGCTGCATCGCAATCGGCGTTGTGCACGCCGTCGTACCACGAGGACTCGAACTCACGGCACACGCTGGAGCGCTGTTCGTAGATCGTGCAGCGGGTGCCTTCGCCCACTTCACCCTCCAGGCTGCAGCAGCGCGCGGGTTTCTGGTCGGTGCCGATCATGGCCACGCGGGTCGGGTTGATCTGCACCACCAGGTCATCGGGCACCGTGCCCCCCGACGAGGCGCACTCACCCCAGAAGAAGGACACACGAAAGTGTGAACAGCAGGCACCGCAATTCAGACACGGACTGGCTTCGGACATGGGCGTCATCGATAAGAAAAGTAGGTTGGGGATGCTACGGAAGGCTCGCCATTCTATCCGTGCCATGGCCATTGGGAAGGGGGGCGCGCACTTATATTTTTGTGGGGAAAGTCCCGTGTTGCCGGGCGAAATCATGCCCTATCAGCTTTACGAATCATTACAGACAACCGGGCCCTGCCTGACTATGTTGCAGGTACCGGGCAGGATGCATCGGGCATCGCAGCTCTCATAACAATAAAAGAGACGGACCCATGCAGAACTCGACCCAAGCGGCGAATGCCTGGCGCATTCTGTTCCTGCTGTTCCTCGCCAACCTGTTCAACTTCTTCGACCGCACCATCCCGGCGATCATCATCGAGCCAATCCGCATGGAATGGCACCTGAGCGACTTTCAGCTCGGCATCATCGGCACCGCCTTCACCATCGTCTACGCCATTGCCGGGCTGCCGCTCGGGCGCCTGGCCGACACCGGCTCGCGCAGCAAACTGATGGGTTGGGGCCTGTTCGCCTGGAGCGGGCTGACGGCGGTCAATGGTCTGGTCGGCAGCTTCTGGACGTTTCTACTGGTGCGCATGGGCATCGGCATTGGCGAAGCCAGCTATGCGCCGGCCGCCAACTCGCTGATTGGCGACCTGTTCCCGGCACACCGCCGCGCGCGGGCCATGGGGATCTTCATGCTGGGCCTTCCGTTGGGGCTGTTGCTGGCGTTCTTCACCATTGGCTGGATGGTCAAGGCATTCGACAGCTGGCGTGCGCCGTTCTTTATCGCTGCGGTGCCGGGGCTGATCCTGGCGGTGTTCATGTTCTATATCAAGGAACCCAAGCGCGGCGCGGCAGAGACCGTACAAGTATCCCAGGAACGCGTCGACCGCCCGATCCGCCGTGTGCTGGCGGTACCGACCTTCCTGTGGCTGGTGCTGGCCGGGTTGTGCTTCAACTTCGCCACCTATGCCTGCAACTCATTCCTGGTGCCGATGTTGCAGCGTTACTTCCTGATGCCATTGCAGGATGCTGCGGTTGCTACGGGTGTGATTGTCGGCCTGACCGGCCTGGTGGGCCTGACCCTGGGCGGCTGGATTGCTGACAAAATCCATCAGCGGGTCGCCAATGGCCGCCTATTGTTTGCGGCGTTCAGCCTGATCATCTCTACCGTGACCACCGCGTGGGCGTTACACGCCGGGCGCATCGAGATTGGTGTGTTTGTGGCGCTGTTCAGTGTGGGCTGGTTGTTCGCTTATAACTTCTACACCTGCGTGTATACAGCGATCCAGGACGTGGTCGAGCCGCGCCTGCGGGCCACGGCGATGGCGCTGTTCTTCGCCGGCCTGTACTTGCTGGGCGGTGGCATGGGGCCGATCGTGGTGGGTGGCTTGTCCGACCACTTTGCCCATTCGGCGATGTACGCGGCGGGGGCAGAGCAGATGACCGAGGCTTACAAGGCCGTGGGATTGCACGACGCCATGTACCTGATTCCGGTGGCGTTGTTTTTGACCATGCTGTTCCTGTTCCAGGCATCGCGCAGTTTTGTGCGCGATGCCAAGCGGATGAAGGATGGGCTGGGGGCGGTTGAGGTGCCGGCTTCGGCGGTGACCGCTTGATATTGAGGTGACGCCATCGGGGGCAAGCCCCCTCCCACATTTGACTGGGTTGTCATATCGATCACCGATCAATTGTGGGAGGGGGCTTGCCCCCGATGGGGCCTCGAAGGTGTCTAGTCCTGAAATAGGTTTACACCTGTTTCACCCCAACGCCCGATGCACTGCATCGGGCGTTTTGTATTTTAAGGACAAGTGCGGGCGCTCCTGGTTGTAGATCAAGATCGCCTCCCGCACCATTTGCTCCGCTTGAACCAAGTCTGTCGGCCGGTGAAGCAAGAGTTCCGCCTTCAAGATTCCGTTGACCCGTTCTGCCAAGGCGTTTTGGTAGCAATCGTAGCCATCAGTCATCGAGCATGTGATGCCATGCTTGGCATGGATTTTTTGATAGAGCACTGAGCAGTACTGCACGCCGCGATCCGAGTGATGAACCAGTTTCTGGCCCGTTCGACGTGCCTTCAACGCCATGCGTAAGGCTTGGGCTACCGAATCGGCATGTAGACTGCCATGCACGTGATAACCAACTATTTTCCTCGAGAAGGCATCCGTCACCAAACTTAGGTAGGCCGGTTCATCGCGCCCTGTAGATAGGTAGGTGATATCCGCCACCCAGACCTGTTCCGGGCCAGTAGCTACGACTTGTTGCGGGCCAGGCTTTAGCAAATTGGGATGGCAGCGAAAGCGATGATGGCTATCGGTCGTCTTGTGATAGGCCCGTCTCCTGCGCACCAACTGCCGGTGCTCTCGTAAAACCCCAAACAAACGATCTCGTCCGACATGCAATTCTGGCTTGTCATGCTTCGCTTGCATCATCGAGTGCAATTTGCGGGTGCCAATGCACGGTTGGCGCACACGAACTTCCTGCACAAACTGGAGAAGTTTCTGATCTTGATCGGCTCGGGCACGATGGACCCGGTCACGCTTGTAATAGGCTTGGCGACTGATCCTCATAAACTGGCAAGCCCTGCTGACACTCAGGGTCTGGGTTTGCGCAACGACTTGCCGGACCGCTTTTTTACAACGGATACACCGTAATCGTTCTTCAGAACATCGACCACGTCTTCAAAGAATTTGGCCTTCTGGTTGGCCAGTGCCAGTTGTTCCTCGAGCTCTTTGATTCTTTGCTCGGGAGTCAACGGCAAGGTAGGTTTGTCCATCGGTCGGCTCCTCTGGGTCCGAATGGAGGCGCCTTGGCTCCAGTCCTGCCGACCATGCTTGCGTAACCACACCAACACCGTCGAACGACCCTGAATCCCATAACGCCGTTGAGCTTCTTTATAACTCAACTCGCCTTTTTCGACTTGGTCGACAACCGACAATTTAAAAGTCAGCGTGTAATCTCGTTGACTGCGTTTTGCGCCCGTATTCATTGCACCTTCCCGATAAGACGTCAGAAGGTGTAAACCTTATTTAGGACGAGACAAGGCCAATAAAAAAGGCCCGCATTGCGCGGGCCTTTTCATTTAACAGGGCAGGGCAGTGATCAACCCGCCACCAACACCCGGATCGCTTCCAAGCGCAGCGCCGCTTTGTCGAGCATGGCCAAGCCTTGCTCGCGCTGATTGCGCAGGGCCACCAACTCACTGTCACGCACGGTTGGGTTGACCGCTTGCAACGCAGTCAGGCGCGCCAGTTCTTCGTCGGTGTCCGCCGCCAGGCGACGCTTGGCCTCGGCCACACGCTCGGCGTGGCGCGGGGTGATCTTCTCTTCACCGGCGTTGATCCGTGGCGTGAGTTGATCGCGCTGGGCCTGCACGAACTTGTTGGCGCTGGCGCGTGGCACGCTTTCCAGCTGGTCGTTGAGGGTTTCGAACGACACGCGGCCGGACAGGTCATTGCCGTTGGCATCCAGCAGGCAGCGCAGGGCGGCCGGTGGCAGGTAGCGACCCAGTTGCAGGGAGCGCGGGGCAACCACTTCGCTGACGTAGAGCAGTTCCAGCAACACGGTGCCCGGCTTGAGCGCCTTGTTCTTGATCAGCGCCACCGCGGTGTTGCCCATGGAACCGGACAGCACCAGGTCCATACCGCCCTGCACCATCGGGTGTTCCCAGGTGATGAATTGCATGTCTTCACGGGACAGCGCCTGGTTGCGGTCGTAGGTGATGGTCACGCCTTCGTCGTCGCCCAGGGGGAAGCTGGCGTCGAGCATTTTTTCGCTGGGCTTGAGGATCAGCGCGTTTTCCGAATGGTCTTCGCTGTCGATGCCGAACGCGTCGAACAGGGTTTCCATATAGATCGGCAGGGCAAATTGGTCGTCTTGCTCAAGGATGTCTTCGACCAACGCATCGCCTTCACCCGCGCCGCCGGAATTGAGCTCCAGCAGGCGGTCGCGACCGGTGTGCAGTTCCTCTTCCAGGCGCTCGCGCTCGGCACGGGCCTCGTCGATCAGGGCTTGCCACTCGCCGTCGTCGGCGTTTTCCAGCAGCGGCAGCAGGCGCGGGCCGAACTGATGCTGCAAGGCGTTGCCGGTCGGGCAGGTGTTGAGGAACGCGTTCAGCGCCTCGTGGTACCACTGGAACAGGCGCTCTTGCGGGCTGGTTTCCAGATACGGCACGTGCAGTTCGATCACGTGTTTCTGGCCGATCCGGTCCAGACGGCCGATGCGCTGTTCCAGCAGGTCGGGGTGGGACGGCAGGTCGAACAGTACCAGGTGGTGGGAGAACTGGAAGTTGCGGCCTTCACTGCCGATTTCCGAGCAGATCAATACCTGGGCGCCGAACTCTTCATCGGCGAAGTAGGCGGCGGCGCGGTCACGCTCGAGGATGTTCATACCCTCGTGGAACACCGTGGCCGGAATGCCGGAGCGCACGCGCAGGGCGTCTTCCAGGTCCATGGCGGTTTCGGCGTGGGCGCAGATCACCAGGACCTTGGTGCGCTTGAGCATCTTCAGCTGGTCGATCAGCCATTCGACCCGTGGGTCGAAGCGCCACCAGCGGTTTTCTTCTTCGACATCCGGCTGCGACTGGAAGCTGACTTCCGGGTACAGCTCGGCATGTTCGCCCAGCGGCAGTTCCAGGTACTCGTCCGGATTCGGCAGCGGGTAGGCGTGCAGCTTGCGCTCGGGGAAGCCTTGCACCGCAGCGCGGGTGTTGCGGAACAGCACGCGGCCGGTGCCGTGGCGGTCAAGCAGCTCGCGCACCAAGCGTGCACTGGCTTCGGTGTCGCCATCGTTGACGGCGGTGAGCAGGGCTTCACCTTCGTCGCCGAGGAAACCCTGGATGGTCTTGTGTGCGGCAGGGGACAGGCGGCCCTTGTCCAGCAGCTCCTGCACGGCTTCGGCTACCGGGCGATAGTTCTCGCTCTCGGCGCGGAAGGCGGCGAGGTCATGGAAACGGTTCGGGTCCAGCAGGCGCAGGCGCGCGAAGTGGCTGTCCTGGCCCAGTTGTTCGGGGGTGGCGGTGAGCAGCAGCACGCCGGGAATCACTTCGGCCAGTTGCTCGACCAGCGCGTATTCCGGGCTGGCCTTGTCTTCATGCCACACCAGGTGGTGGGCTTCGTCGACCACCAGCAGGTCCCAACCGGCGGCAAACAGCGCGTCCTGGGCCTTCTCGTCGTCCACCAGCCACTCTAGGGCCACCAGGGCCAACTGGGTGTCTTCGAACGGGTTGGTGGCATCGCTTTCGATAAAACGTTCTTCGTCGAACAGCGCCACCTGCAGGTTGAAGCGACGGCGCATTTCCACCAGCCATTGGTGCTGCAGGTTTTCCGGAACCAGGATCAACACGCGGTTGGCGCGGCCCGACAACAGTTGGCGATGGATCACCAGGCCGGCTTCGATGGTTTTACCCAGGCCCACTTCGTCGGCCAGCAAGACCCGTGGCGCGATACGGTCGGCGACTTCTCGGGCGATGTGCAGTTGGTGTGCAATAGGTTGCGCACGCACGCCACCCAGGCCCCACAACGAGGACTGCAATTGGCGGCTGGTGTGTTCCAGGGTGTGATAGCGCAGCGAGAACCAGGCCAGCGGGTCGATCTGCCCGGCGAACAGACGGTCGCTGGCCAAGCGGAACTGGATGAAGTTGGAGAGTTGGGTTTCTGGCAGGGTGACCTGCTCGTTTTGCCCATTGAGGCCGTGGTACACCAGCAGGCCATCGACGTCGTCGACTTCCTGCACGGTCATTTTCCAACCTTCGAAATGGGTGATGCTGTCACCCGGCGAGAACCTCACGCGGGTGAGGGGCGCATTCCGTAGCGCATACTGACGAGTGTCGCCAGTGGCCGGATAGAGCACGGTCAACAAGCGCCCGTCCTGTGCCAGAACGGTGCCTAACCCCAGCTCTGCTTCGCTGTCACTAATCCAGCGTTGCCCCGGTTGATACTGCTGCGCCATGCTGCCTGACTCCCGCCGTGAAAAAGCCGACTATCTTAACGGAACAAGCCCCCACGCCCAAGGACTCTGACAAAAACTACTCCGTTTGCATGGGGGGCCGGAAGCCGAATCGACGGGTGGCGGGCACTTGGGAGTGTCGACTGGGTCACAGGTTGGCGAGCCTGTGCTCAAGTCACCCTGCAACCCGCCGACAGCCTGTTGATCAGGAGAATAATCACTATGCTGCCACCCATGCTGCCCGTCAGCGTTGTGCCGGTCACGTCGCAACTCGATCCGGTGCGCCAGAAGCCGGACATCCCGCCCGTGGTGCCGGTCCAGCCGGGCTCCAACGAGAGCACCATCGACCTGAAAAAGGGCGATGCCGAGACGTCGACCTTTTTGCTGCGCGAAGAACAGCGCCGCCAGCAGGAACAACAGAGACGCCGGCGTGAAGCCGATGAAGACCCGGAGCAGCACCTGGCCATTCCGGGCGATTTGTTGAATGCCGACAACACGGTGCCCGTGGCACCGCTGATCGAAGATGCGCCGCGCCAGGGCCTTTGGGTGGACGTCGAGGTTTAGTCGCGCAACTCGCGCAGGGCCGCTATCAGCAACTCGATATCATGCTCGTTGTTGAGCGGGCTCACCGAGATCCGCGCCACGCTCTCCAGGCCGCGCGCCTGCATATCCAGCGGAGTGTAGGCCGCGCCGTTGGCGCCGATATTGATGCGCTTCAAACCCAGGCGCCGCTTGAGTTCAAAGGCATCCCAGCCGGCCAGGTTGAAGGCGATAAGGCCGGATTGGCGAGTACCCAGGTCATGCAGGGTAATGCCCGCAATCCCACGCAACGCTTCGCGGATTCGCGCGCTGGTCTGCGAAACCCTCTCCCACGCGCGCTCGATGCCCAGCCGATTCATCTCCTGCAGCGCATTGCCCAGCCCGGCCAGCAAGGCGAAGGATGCTTCGCTGGTTTCAAAGCGCCGTGCGTCATTGCGCAGGTCGAAACCCTGGCCCGTCCAGGGCGCCGAAAACACGTCGCGCTGGGCCGGGTTCAGGCGCCCGAGGAAATCCGGCCGCACATACAACAGCGCCGTCCCGCGTGGACCGCGCAGATGCTTTCTTCCGGCGGACTTGAGCACATCGCACTGCAATGCTTGTACGTCTACCGGCACCTGGCCGACGGCCTGGCCGGCGTCGATAAAGTAGGGGATGGCGTGACGCCTGGCCAATTCACCGATGGCCTGGGCGGGGTTGATCAGGCCGCCGTTGGCCGGGAGCCAGGTGAGGTCGATCAGCTTTACCTTGGCATCGAGCATTGACTCCAACGCCACCGGGCAGACTGCGCCGCTTGCATCGCAGGGGATGACCTCCACGCGGGCACCCGCTTGCACCGCCCGTTCCATGCTGGCCAGGTTGCCGCCCCATTCGTGACGGCCTACCAGAATGCGGTCGCCGGGTTGCCAGGGGCCCAGGGCCTGGAACGCCAGGCTCCAGGCGGTCGAGCCACTGCTGGCAAATGCGATGGACGAGGTGGGGGCGTTGAGCAGTTGCGCGGCGGCGCGGCGGGCTCTTTCCACCAGCACGGCGCCATGTTCGCCGGCTTCCATCGGGCCGTCGCGAGCTTCCCGTTGCAGTTGCTCGATGATTGCATCAAGGGTTGCCTGGCTGGGCAGGGAAGCACCGGCGTGGTTGAAATGCACGATGCCGGACTGGCAGCCAGGCGTGTCATCCCGCAGGTGCTGGACTTCAAGCGGGCTCATGGGTGCAGCTCGAAAATCGCATCAACCTCCACGGCCACACCGGCCGGCAGGCTGGACACGCCGACGGCGGTGCGCACATGCCGGCCTTTTTCGCCAAGGGCGTTGACCAGCAGGTTGGAGGCACCGTTGGCCACCATGCTCTGTTGCGTGAAGTCGCCGCTGCTGGCGATGAATACACCCAGGCGCACGGTACGCACCAGGCGCGACAGGTCATCGCCGAGGGCATTGCTCAACTGCCCCAGCAGGCCCAGCGCAGCGAGTTCCGCCGCTTGTGCACCTTCTGCATCGCTGAGGGACTCGCCCAACCGGCCCACATAGGCGGGTTTACCCTCCACCAGCGGGATTTGCCCGGAGACGAACAGGTGATTCTGGCTGACCACGTGGTTGATGTAATTGGCAATCGGCTGGCTGGGGGTGGGCAGCGTGAGGCCCAGGGCTTGCACGCGTTGGCGGAGGGAGTCGCTCATGATGAATCCTCTTGGGTCGGGAGGCTTCAGCATGTTGGCTGTATTGAAGGGCGACAAACGGATAGATCTCACACGACGTATCGAAAAAACTCACGCGTCAGTGCAGGTTTCCTTCAGCCACTGGCTGAAACATGCGGCGGCTTCGCTAGGGGTGCCTTGAGGTGCGATCAGCCAGTAGCCGATGTCGCTGTGATAGGGCGGCCAATCGAAGGCCTCCACCAGGCTGCCGTCCTGCAGCCTGCGCTCGATCAGGCGATGACGGCCCATGGCGATGCCCTGGCCGGCCACGGCGGCTTCGACCACAATGTTGTAGTCGTGCAGCATCACGCGGGGGTGCTGGCCGAGGTCGACCTGATAGTGCTCGGACCAGTCGGTCCATTCAAAGGGGCGGTGCGAAGTGGCCATCAGCAACGGGCTGTCTTGCGCTGCCTTGAACGTCGGGCTGCACACCGGCGAGAGGACTTCCGGCATCAGTCGCGTGGCCTGCACATCGGGCCAATCGCCCTTGCCATAACGGATGGCCAGGTCGACCTCGGCGCCTGCCACGTCCGCCAGTTGAATGGCCGGCAACAGCTCCACCTGAATATGTGGGTAGCGATTGAGGAAGCCGGCCAGGCGGGGCGCCAGCCACAAGGTCGCAAAGGAGGCCAGCAAGCCGATGCGCAGCACGGTGGCACTGGGCGTGACGCGTTGGGCACGGGTGGCGGCGGCGATGGCGTCGAGGGCTGGGCGGATTTCGTCGTAGTACTGTTGGCCGTCGGTGGTCAGATCGATCGCTCGGGTGCGTCGGATAAACAAGGGTTTGCCCAGGTGCTGCTCAAGCTTTTGCACCTGATGGCTCAGCGCGCTCTGGGTCACTGACAACTCGCTGGCGGCCTTGATAAAACTCAAGTGCCGCGCCACGGCTTCGAAGGCGCGCAGCGCCAGCAGCGGCGGAAGGTCCTTGTGCAGTGCCACCTGGGTGCCTCTCCTGGTTCGGAAAAATAGCGATTTTGTGCGATGACCTGCCTTTTGTCGCCCGCTGATTTGCCGTTGAGCGGGGGAGGCCGCATTATTGGACCATTCCCTCCACGACGTAAGCCAAGCCATGAGTGAAGACGACAAGCTGATCGACCTGAATGCCGAGCGCGCCAAGCGCGTGCATGACCTCAATGACAAACGCCTGAATGAAGTCCGCCAGGCATTTGAACAGGCAATGCCACTCGGCAAAGTGAAGAAAAAACCGAAGAACAAACCCAAAAAGCGTTGAAACAGCCTGCATCCATTGATGCAGGTCAGTTATTGCCCTTCTTTACGCCCCGTCGCGGGCGACATTGATCCCCGTCAATTTTCCAATCCGCCTTCTCCATTAACTTAGCCCTATCGCAACAGGGCAAGTGCAGGAGGCCGGTCATGTTTATCGATAATGTGGTGTTCGCCGGAGTGCTGACCGTAAGCCTCATGGTGATGTTTTTTGTAGGGTTTGGAATTTTTATCTGGAAAGACGCGAACAAGCGGAAAAAACCATAGTTTTTCCAGGTTACATGAGCACGCAAGGCATTTTGGGCGACTTCGGTCGCCCTTTTTTTTGCGCCTGAATTAACGCAATAGTGATCGGCATAAAAAAAGGTGCGACCCTCGCGGATCGCACCTTTTTTATCGCCGGCGGCTTATCAGCTGCCTAGCGCCTTGGAAGCCAACCAGAACAACCCGGCCGACAGCGCCACGGTTGCTGGCAGGGTCAGTACCCAGGCCATCAGGATGGTCTTCACGGTGCCGCCCTGCAGGCCGCTTTTGTTGGCGACCATGGTGCCGGCCACGCCCGACGACAGCACGTGAGTAGTCGACACCGGCAGCGCGAAGATGTTGGCAAAGCCAATCATGGTCGCGGTGGTGATCTGTGCCGACATGCCCTGGGCATAGGTCATGCCCTGCTTGCCGATCTTCTCGCCGATGGTCAGTACTACACGCTTCCAGCCCACCATGGTGCCCAGGCCCAAGGCCAGTGCGACAGCGAGGATGACCCAGAATGGGGCGTATTCGGTGGTGGCGGTCAGGTCTTTGCGCAGTTTGTCGAGGTCGGATTTCTCACGGGCATCCAGGCCTGGCAGCTTGCCGACCTTTTTCGCGGTGTCGTCCAGGCAGAGCAGATAGCGGCGCACTTCAATACGCTGGTCAGCCGTCAACGCGTGATAGTCGGACACGCCTTTGAGCGTGTCGACCAGCGCGTTGATGGTCGGCTCGGTCTGCTGCGGGTTGCACTGGAACTTGCCAGGCAGGTCGTTCTGCACGCTTTTGCCCAGGGCCAGGAACTCGCCGAGCGTGGCGTTGTTACGCTGGTAGAACTGGCTCAAATGCACGGTGGCGTCGCGGGTCCGTTCGATCTGGTAGGTGGTGCTGCCCAGGTCGAGCACGAATTGCGCCGGTACGATACCGATCAGCACCAGCATGATCAGGCCGATACCTTTCTGGCCATCGTTGGAGCCGTGCACGAAACTCACGGCCATGGCGGAAATCACCAGCACCAGGCGGTTCCAGAACGGCGGGTGTTTCTTGTCGTCGAGCTTGCGGCGCTGGTCCGGGGTCTTGTGCATCTTGGACAGCGGACGCCACCACTTCAGGCCGATCAGCACCAGGGCTGCGACGAGGAAACCGGCCATCGGCGAGAACACCAGGGAAGCGCCGATATCCACCGCTTTCTGCCAGTTCACACCGTCAGCCAGGGGAATGTCGTTGATCAGGGCGTTGGCCAGGCCGACACCGAGGATCGAACCGATCAGGGTGTGGGAGCTGGAGGCCGGGATACCGAAGTACCAGGTGCCCAGGTTCCAGGTGATCGCCGCTGCCAATAAGGAAAAGACCATCGCCAGGCCATGGCCGGTGTTCACATTGATCAGCAACTCCACCGGCAGCAAGTGCACGATGGCGTAGGCGACACCCACACCGCCGAGCAACACGCCGAGGAAGTTGAACACCCCGGAGAAGAACACGGCCAGGTGTGGCGGCATGGCTTTGGTATAGATGACTGTGGCCACCGCGTTAGCGGTGTCATGAAAGCCATTGATGAACTCGAAGGCGAGGACAAAGGCCAGGGCGAGCAACAGGCTCACGAGAACCCAAGCATCCAGTCCGCTGAATAAATCGATCATGAAGGTTTTCTGACCCGGTCGTAAGGGGGCGCGATTATGCCAGAAAACCTCAGTAATCGATGCACTAGCTGCTCATCGGTAACAATCTTCCGTGAAAAAAATCCCGGAAAAGGCGTGCATCCCAGGGTTTTCGGGGCTTGGGCAAGTCTTTGATTTATATAGGAGAGGGCGCTGGAAGCGGGGGATTGTCACAAAAACGTCACGGCTGAAACATTTGTATGAAATTTTACCGTTCTTGGTAGGGTGCAAGATTTCTGGCTGCTAGCTAAGTGCCAGCAACCTGGGCCAAAACCTTGATGCTCAAACCGAATCGCTTAGGGCTCTTCGGTTTTTAGTTCCTGTTCAATCTTTTGGATTTCCTGTGCAAATGCCTGGTCGAGCAGGCTGGCGCGCTTGCGCCATGGTTTGCGTTCAGGTTCAGGCTGGGCGGCGTAGGTGGTGACTTCCCCGCCGTAAACGTCCTTGTAACGTTGCTCCTGGCGCTCAAGTTCCGCGCGCAGTTCATCTTTCGTCACATCGTTACCTAATTGAGTTGAGTGTAAATACGTTGCAGCGTTATGCCGGAATGCGCCCTCGGGGTGTTTCAAGTCGAACCGCCATAGCGTTCAAGTTTGAAACAGACATGGGTGAACACTTGTTAGTGCCGTCATTCAAGGCAGGTAGTTGCTATCGACGATGCACGGCGTGTGCATCACGTGGCCAGCTCCGTTGCCGATAATGAAACCGGGCGGACCAGTACACAGGGTGCATTATAGCGGCGCATTTGAATAACACTATCGGTATAAAGTTAAAAACCGTCAACTTTGTATGAGTGTTCTGTTACACGTGCCTGTTGGTAATTGCACACATTCGGGTGTCATGAATCCATCCGAACTTCAGGCGTTAATAAGACGCCTCTGGTTTTTTTCAATCCGCCATGGGTGAAGGGGGAGGTTGCGAGCAAATTGCGATAATCGAATGATCGTCCGATAATCGCACAAAGTTGGCGGCCTTGCCTTGTGCATCTCGGCTGACGCGGCTTGTAATAGTGGCCAAACCTCCCCCGCGGTTGACAATAAGACAAAGGATCCCGACATGAACGATCAATTGCGCAACTCTTTCGCGTCAGTGGCGCCGCCGATCGTTGCGTCCCCGGCCAAGCGTATCCAGGCGTTTACCGGTGATCCGGACTTCATGACCTCCCTGGCCCGTGGCCTGGCCGTGGTGCAGGCGTTCCAGGAACGCAAGCGCCACCTCACCATCGCCCAGATCAGCCACCGCACCGAAATCCCCCGCGCTGCCGTGCGCCGTTGCCTGCACACCTTGATCAAGCTCGGCTACGCCACTACCGATGGGCGTACCTATTCGCTGTTGCCCAAGGTCCTGACCCTGGGCCATGCATACCTGTCCTCCACACCACTGGCGGTGTCGGCCCAGCCTTATCTGGACCGCATGAGCGAGCAACTCCACGAAGCCTGCAACATGGCGACCCTCGAAGGCGACGACATTCTCTACATCGCCCGTTCGGCCACCACCCAGCGTTTGATTTCGGTGGACCTGTCGGTAGGCGGCCGATTGCCGGCCTATTGCACCTCCATGGGCCGCATCCTGCTCGCGGCGCTGGATGATGCCTCGCTGCAGGATTACCTCGACCACGCCGACCTGCAGACCAAGACCAGCCGCACCCTGACCACGCCCGCCGCGCTTTTCGACTGCTTGCAACAAGTGCGTCAGCAAGGCTGGTGCATCGTCGACCAGGAACTGGAGCAGGGCCTGCGCTCCATCGCGGTGCCGGTGTATGACGCCTCGGGCCAGGTGCTGGCTGCGCTGAACGTCAGCACCCACGCCGGCCGGGTCAGCCGCAGCGAGTTGGAGCAGCGCTTCCTGCCGAGCATGCTCAGCGCCAGTCGCGAGTTGAGTGCGCAGCTATTTGCTTAAGCTGTTCGGTGACCGCACAGATCCCGGTTTGGTCAATTGCGCTGTTTCCCCTGGCTTATTACTGTGCGGCAGCGCTCTAGGGAGCGCGCAATAATAACGACGGCCCAAGGTCGTCAGCCCGCCATCGGTGTGGAAATAAAAACAATGAATCAGCCCTCTGTCGGTACCCCTTTGGACGTGCAGTCCTTCATCAACACCCAGCCACTGTCACGCTATCAGTGGCGCGTGGTGATTTTGTGTTTCCTGATTGTTTTCCTCGATGGCCTCGACACCGCCGCCATGGGTTTTATTGCGCCGGCGCTGTCCCAGGATTGGGGCATCGACCGCGCCAGCCTCGGCCCGGTGATGAGCGCCGCGTTGATCGGCATGGTCTTCGGCGCACTCGGCTCCGGCCCGCTGGCGGATCGCTTTGGTCGCAAAGTGGTGCTGGTGGGCGCGGTGCTGGTGTTTGGCGCGTTCAGCCTGGCGTCGGCCTACAGCAGCAACGTCGATCAACTGCTGGTGCTGCGCTTCCTGACCGGGCTCGGCCTGGGCGCCGGCATGCCGAATGCCACCACGCTGCTGTCCGAATACACCCCTGAGCGCCACAAGTCGTTGCTGGTGACCAGCATGTTCTGCGGCTTCAACCTGGGCATGGCCGGCGGCGGGTTTATCTCGGCCAAGCTGATCCCTGCATTTGGCTGGCACAGCCTGCTGCTGATCGGCGGCATCCTGCCGTTGATCCTGGCGCTGGTGTTGCTGGTGTGGCTACCGGAATCGGCACGCTACCTGGTGGTGCGCAATCGGGGCACCGACAAGGTGCGCAAAATCCTGTCGCCCATTGAGCCGAACATCGTCGCCCAGGCCAGCAGCTTCAGCGTGCCCGAGCAAAAAACCGTGAAGGCGCGCAACGTGTTTGCGGTGATCTTCTCCGGCACCTATAGCGCTGGCACGTTGTTGCTGTGGCTCACCTATTTCATGGGCCTGGTGATCGTGTACCTGCTCACCAGTTGGCTGCCGACCCTGATGCGCGACAGCGGCGCGAGCATGGAGCAGGCCGCGTTTATCGGCGCGTTGTTCCAGTTCGGTGGTGTATTGAGCGCGGTGGGCGTGGGCTGGGCGATGGACCGGTTCAATCCGCACAAGGTCATCGGCACGTTCTACCTGCTGGCCGGGGTGTTTGCCTACGCGGTAGGGCAGAGCCTGGGCAATATCACCTTACTGGCGACCCTGGTGCTGATTGCCGGGATGTGTGTCAACGGTGCGCAATCGGCGATGCCGTCCCTGGCCGCACGTTTCTACCCCACTCAAGGCCGTGCCACGGGCGTGTCGTGGATGCTCGGCATCGGCCGTTTCGGCGCGATCCTCGGCGCGTGGATGGGCGCGACCTTGCTGGGCCTGGGCTGGAACTTCGAGCAAGTGCTCACCGCGTTGGTGATCCCGGCCGCATTGGCCACCACTGCCGTGGTGATCAAGGGCATGGTCAGCCATGCCGACGCCACCTGACGCCTGTGGGAGGGGGGCTTGCCCCCGATGGCAGTGGTTCAGCCAACACATCTCGTGGCTGATACACCGCTATCGGGGGCAAGCCCCCTCCCACATTGATTGAGCGTTGTCTGAATGATTAGTGAGGTAACAATCTGTTCGATAATCGAACGTTGAGTCGATTATCGGATTGTTTGGCCCATTTCCCCGGCTTAATCTTCAAGCACTTCGGCGCCACCTCAGCGCCTTTTTCGATCCACACCGGGAGCCCGAACCCCATGGCTGAAATCCTCGCGCTGCGTGACGCGGTGAAGCAATTTGTGAACGACGGCGACACCGTCGCCCTCGAAGGCTTCACCCATCTGATCCCTACGGCAGCGGGTCATGAAATCATTCGTCAGGGCAAGAAAGACCTGACGCTGGTGCGTATGACGCCTGACCTGATCTACGACCAGTTGATCGGTGCCGGCTGCGCCCGCAAGCTGATTTTCTCCTGGGGCGGCAACCCCGGCGTGGGCTCCCTGCATCGCCTGCGTGACGCGGTCGAGAAGCAATGGCCGCAACCGCTGGAAATTGAAGAGCACAGCCACGCCGACCTGGCCAATGCCTACGTCGCCGGCGCATCGGGCCTGCCGTTCGCGGTGCTGCGTGCCTACGCCGGTTCCGACCTGCCCAAGGTCAACCCGCTGATCAAGACCGTGACCTGCCCATTCACCGGCGAAGTGCTGGCGGCGGTGCCGTCGGTGCGTCCGGACGTCACCGTGATCCACGCGCAAAAAGCCGACCGCAAGGGCAACGTGTTGCTGTGGGGCATCCTCGGTGTGCAGAAGGAGGCGGCACTGGCGGCCAAGCGCTGCATCGTCACCGTCGAAGAAATCGTCGATGACCTGAATGCGCCGATGAACAGCTGCGTCTTGCCGACCTGGGCCCTGACGGCGGTGTGCCATGTGCCCGGTGGTGCGCACCCGTCCTACGCTCATGGTTACAACGAGCGCGATAACCGCTTCTACCAGGCGTGGGACCCGATTGCCCGCGACCGTGGGACCTTTACCGCCTGGATCAACGAATACATCCACGGCACCGCCGACTTCACCGAATTCCAGGCCAAGCTCGCCACCGCGCAGGAGGCCAAGTAATGGCTTACTCGACCAATGAAATGATGACCGTCGCCGCCGCGCGCCGCCTCAAGAACGGCTCCGTGTGCTTTGTTGGTATCGGCTTGCCGTCCAAGGCGGCCAACCTGGCACGCCTGACGTCGTCGCCGGATGTGGTGCTGATCTACGAGTCCGGCCCGATTGGCGCCAAGCCATCGGTACTGCCACTGTCCATCGGTGACGGCGAACTGGCGGAAACCGCTGATACCGTGGTGCCGACCGGCGAGATCTTCCGCTACTGGCTGCAGGGCGGGCGCATCGACGTGGGCTTCCTCGGCGCGGCCCAGGTCGACCGCTTCGGCAACATCAACACCACCGTGGTGGGTGACTACCACCAGCCCAAAGTGCGCCTGCCGGGCGCAGGTGGCGCGCCGGAGATCGCCGGTTCCGCCAAGAGCGTGCTGATCATCCTCAAGCAGTCGGCGCGTTCGTTTGTCGACAAGCTGGACTTCATCACCTCGGTCGGCCACGGCGAAGGCGGCGACTCGCGTAAGCGCCTGGGCCTGCCGGGCGCGGGGCCGGTAGGGATTATTACCGACCTGTGCATCATGGAACCGGAAGCGGATACGAACGAATTCGTGGTCACCGCGCTGCACCCGGGCGTGACCCGTGAGCAAGTGGTGGCCGCCACCGGTTGGGCGATTCGGTTTGCCGAGCAGGTCGACACCACCGCCGAACCCACTGAAGTTGAGCTGACCGCCCTGCGTGACCTTGAAGCACGCACCGCAGCCGCCCATGGCCAAGCACCGGGAGAAGCCTGATGCGCGATGTATATATCTGTGACGCCATTCGTACCCCCATCGGCCGTTTTGGCGGTGGCCTGTCCACCGTGCGGGCGGATGATCTGGCGGCGCTGCCGATCAAGGCATTGATCGAACGCAACCCGTCGGTGGATTGGACGGCAGTCGACGAGGTGTTCCTCGGCTGCGCCAACCAGGCCGGTGAAGACAACCGCAATGTGGCGCGCATGGCGCTGTTGCTGGCGGGCTTGCCGGAAAGCATTCCGGGGGTGACCCTCAACCGCTTGTGCGCCTCGGGCATGGACGCGATTGGCACCGCTTTCCGTGCGATTGCCAGCGGCGAAATGGAGCTGGCGATTGCCGGCGGCGTCGAGTCGATGTCCCGCGCGCCGTTCGTAATGGGCAAGGCCGACGCGGCGTTTTCGCGCAACATGAAGCTGGAAGACACCACCATCGGCTGGCGTTTTATCAACCCGTTGATGAAAGAGCAGTACGGCGTGGACGCGATGCCACAGACCGCCGATAACGTCGCCGACGATTATCACGTGTCCCGTGCCGACCAGGATGCCTTTGCCCTGCGCAGCCAGCAACGCACTGCCGCCGCGCAAGCCGCCGGTTTCTTCGCTGAAGAAATCGTGCCGGTGCGGGTCGCCCATAAAAAAGGCGAAACCGTGGTAGAGCAGGACGAGCATCCCCGCGACACCACCCTGGAAGCCCTGGCCAAACTCAAGCCAGTCAATGGCCCCGACAAGACCGTCACCGCCGGCAATGCGTCGGGTGTGAACGACGGTGCGGCGGCGCTGATCCTGGCCTCCGCCGAAGCCGTCAAGAAACATGGCCTGACCGCCCGCGCTCGCGTATTGGGCATGGCCAGTGCCGGTGTTGCGCCACGCGTCATGGGCATCGGCCCGGTGCCGGCCGTGCGCAAACTGGTCGAGCGTCTTGGCTTGGCGGTCACTGACTTTGACGTCATCGAACTCAATGAAGCCTTCGCCAGCCAAGGCCTGGCGGTGTTGCGCGAGCTGGGCATTGCCGACGACGCACCCCAGGTCAACCCGAACGGTGGCGCCATCGCCCTCGGCCATCCGCTGGGCATGAGCGGCGCACGGCTGGTGCTGACTGCGCTGCATCAGCTGGAAAAAACCGGCGGCCGCAAAGGCCTGGCGACCATGTGTGTCGGTGTTGGCCAAGGCCTGGCCCTGGCGATTGAACGCATCTAATAAGAGAGGACTGCTCCATGAGTGACAAGCCCGGATACCGGCGCCCGCAAGCGGGCACTCAACCGGATTACCTGCACCCGGCCTACCAGTCGACGAACCTGCGTTCGCCGTCGCAGCCTTTGGTGTTCCTGCCCCATTCCTTGTCGGAAATCACCGGCCCGACCATCGGTGCCGAGCGCGTCAACGAGAAGGACAACGACCTCACCGCCCAACATGCAGGCGAGCCCCAGGGCGAACGCATCATCATTCACGGCCGTGTGCTGGATGAAAACGGTCTACCGGTGCCGGGCATCCTCGTGGAAATCTGGCAGGCCAACGCCGCCGGGCGCTACAACCACAAGCGCGACCTGCACGACGCACCGCTGGACCCGAACTTCACCGGCACCGGCCGCACCGTCACCGACGCCGACGGCTGGTACCAGTTCCAGACCATCAAGCCCGGCGCGTACCCGTGGGGCAACCACCACAACGCGTGGCGCCCGGCGCATATCCACTTTTCGCTGTTCGGCCCGAGCGTGCTGACGCGCCTGGTCACGCAGATGTACTTCCCCGGCGACCCGCTGCTGGCGTACGACCCGATCTACAACTGCGTACCGGACACTTCGGCCAAGGAACGCTTGATCGCCCGTTTCGACCTGGAAAAGACCATTCCTTCCTATGCCCTCGGCTACCGCTGGGACATCGTCCTGCGCGGCCGCGACGCCACGCCGATGGAGAAATGAGATGACACTCAACGCGACCACGTCCCACACCGTTGGGCCGTATTACCACATCGGCCTGACCTGGCTGAACCGCGAAGACCTCACCGTGGCCGCCACCCTTGGCGAGCGCGTGGCGATCAGCGGGCAGGTGGTGGATGGCAACGGCGATGTCGTCAACGACGCCATGCTCGAAGTCTGGCAGGCCAACGCCGCTGGCAAGTACGACCACCCGGAGGATGAGCAGGACAAGGCCCTGGACCCGAACTTCGAAGGGTTCGGCCGGGTGCCGGTGGATGCCGAAGGGCGGTTCCGCTTTACCACCATCAAGCCGGGCGCCGTGCCGGGCCTGAAGGGCACCACCCAGGCGCCGCACCTGGTGGTACTGGTGTTTGCCCGTGGGTTGGTGAAGCACTTGCTTACGCGGATTTATTTCGAGGGCGAGGCGCTGAATGGGGAGGACCCGTTGCTGGCGTGTGTGCCAGCAGAGCGTCGCAGTACCTTGATTGCGCAACAGGATGCGGCGGGGGTGTATCAGTGGAATGTGATTCTGCAGGGGACCGATAGGGAAACAGTGTTCTTCGATTATTGAGTGGTTTTTCAGGGCCTCATCGGGGGCAAGCCCCCTCCCACATTTGATAGGCGGTGCGGTCAACATGTGGGAGGGGCTTGCCCCCGATGGGGCCGGTTCAAGCACCACCTACCCAAAAGTCTTCTTGCGGAACATGGTTGTTGCAAAGTATGTCTAGGCTATAACCGTTCCCACTGAGTGAAAAAAACATGACAACAACAACGAGTCACTACACCGGAGAAGAACGCAGCAAACGGATTTTTGCGATTGTCGGGGCATCCTCCGGCAACCTCGTCGAATGGTTCGACTTCTACGTCTATGCCTTCTGCGCCATTTACTTTGCCCCGGCGTTTTTCCCGTCGGACGACCCCACGGTGCAACTGCTCAACACCGCTGGCGTGTTCGCCGCCGGCTTCCTGATGCGGCCTATCGGCGGCTGGCTGTTTGGCCGGGTGGCCGACAAGCACGGGCGCAAGAACTCGATGATGATCTCGGTGCTGATGATGTGCGCCGGTTCCCTGGTCATCGCTTTCCTGCCCACCTACAAGGACATCGGCGCCTGGGCCCCGGCGTTGCTGTTGGTGGCGCGCCTGTTCCAGGGCTTGTCGGTGGGTGGTGAATACGGCACCACCGCGACCTACATGAGTGAAGTCGCGCTCAAGGGCCAGCGCGGTTTCTTCGCCTCGTTCCAGTACGTGACCCTGATCGGTGGGCAACTGCTGGCGGTGCTGGTGGTGGTGATCCTGCAACAGATCCTTACCGAAGAAGAACTGCGCGCCTGGGGCTGGCGGATCCCCTTCGTGATCGGCGCGATCGCGGCGGTGATCTCCCTGCTGCTGCGGCGCACCCTCAAGGAAACCACCAGCAAGGAAATGCGCCAGGACAAGGACGCCGGCAGCGTGGCCGCATTGTTCCGCAACCACAAGGCGGCGTTTATCACCGTGCTCGGCTACACCGCTGGCGGCTCGCTGATTTTCTACACCTTTACCACCTACATGCAGAAGTACCTGGTGAACACCGCCGGGATGAACGCCAAGACCGCCAGTTACATCATGACTGGCGCACTGTTCGTGTACATGTGCATGCAGCCGCTGTTCGGCATGCTCTCGGACAAGATCGGCCGTCGTAACTCGATGCTCTGGTTCGGCGCCCTCGGCACCCTGTGCACCGTACCGATCCTGCTGACCCTGAAAACCGTGACCAGCCCGTTCCTGGCGTTCGTGCTGATCTCCCTGGCCCTGGCCATCGTCAGCTTCTACACCTCCATCAGCGGCCTGGTGAAAGCGGAAATGTTCCCGCCTCACGTCCGCGCCCTGGGTGTGGGCCTGGCCTATGCAGTGGCCAATGCGATCTTCGGTGGCTCGGCGGAATACGTGGCCCTGGGCCTCAAGTCCATGGGCATGGAAAACACCTTCTACTGGTACGTCACCGGCATGATGGCGGTGGCCTTCCTGTTCAGCTTGCGCCTGCCGAAACAGGCGGAGTACTTGCACCACGATCTGTAAGGGATGAGCTATGACACTGCGCCCGAGCAATCAATTGTTCGACGCTTACTTCACGGCGGACAGCATGGCCGAGGTGTTCTGCGATAGGGGACGCTTGCAGGGCATGCTGGATTTCGAAGCGGGATTGGCCAGGGCGCAGGCCCGGGTCGGGCTGATCCCTGAGGCCGCGGTCGCACCGATTGCCCAGGCGTGCCTGGCCTCGCTGTACGACGTGGATGCCCTCGGCGTGGCGATTGCCACGGCGGGGAATTCGGCGATTCCGTTGGTGAAGGCGCTGGGCAAGTTGATTGCCAGTGAAGATGCCGGGGCTGAGCGCTATGTGCATTTGGGCGCGACCAGCCAGGATGTGATGGACACCGGCCTGGTGTTGCAACTGCGCCGGGCGCTGGCGCTGATCGAAACCGACCTGGCGCGCCTGGGGGATATTCTGGCCGCCCAGGCCCAGCGTTACGCCGCCGTGCCGTTGGCTGGACGCACTTGGTTGCAACACGCGACGCCGGTCACCCTGGGGATGAAAATCGCCGGTTGGCTGGGGGCGGTGACGCGCAGCCGGCAACGGCTGGTGGAGCTGAAGCCGCGCTTGCTGGTGCTGCAATTTGGCGGTGCTTCCGGAACGTTGGCCGCGCTCGGCGAGCAGGCCATGCCGGTGGCCGAAGCCTTGGCAAACGAGTTGCAACTGACCCTGCCCGAACAACCCTGGCACACCCAGCGTGATCGTTTGGTGGAGTTTGCCAGCGCCCTCGGTTTGATCGCCGGTAGTCTCGGCAAACTGGGTCGCGACATCAGCCTGCTGATGCAGACCGAAGCGGCGGAGGTGTTCGAGCCGTCCGCACCGGGCAAGGGTGGTTCGTCCACCATGCCGCACAAGCGCAACCCGGTGGGCGCGGCCGTGCTGATCAGCGCGGCGACCCGCGTGCCGGGCCTGGTATCGACGATGTTCAGCGCCATGCCCCAGGAGCACGAACGCAGCCTGGGCCTGTGGCATGCGGAATGGGAAACCCTGCCGCAGATTTGCTGCTTGGTCTCCGGCGCATTGCAACAGGCGCTGCTGGTGAGCGAAGGGTTGGAAGTCGACCCCGAGCGCATGGGCAAAAACCTCGACCTGACCCAGGGTCTGGTGCTGGCTGAAGCCGTCAGCAGCGTGCTCGCCCAACGCCTGGGCCGGGAGACTGCGCATCACCTGCTGGAACACTGCTGCAAACGTGCCGTCGCAGAAGGGCGTCAACTGCGTGCGGTACTGGCCGATGAGCCGCAAGTCACCGCCGAGCTGTCGGCGGCCGAACTGGACCGCCTGCTCGACCCGGCCCACTACCTGGGCCAGGCCCGCACCTGGGTCACCCGCGCCGTAGCCGAACACTTTGCTTGAGGAGACCACCATGGCATTTGTACACCTCGCCGAAGGCGACCTGCATTACCAACTGGACGGGCCTGTGGATGCGCCTGTGCTGGTGCTGTCCAACTCACTGGGCACCGACCTGCATATGTGGGACATCCAAATCCCGGCCTTCACCCAGCACTTTCGCGTGCTGCGTTTCGATACCCGTGGCCATGGCAAATCCCTGGTCACTCCTGGGCCGTACAGTATCGAGCAGCTCGGCCGCGACGTGATCGCGCTGCTGGATGCGCTGGATATCCAACGCGCGCATTTCTGCGGTTTGTCCATGGGCGGCCTGATCGGCCAATGGCTGGGGATCAACGCGGGCGAGCGCCTGAACCGCCTGGTGGTATGCAACACCGCTGCCAAGATCGGCACGCCCGAGGTGTGGAACCCACGCATCGAGATGGTGTTGCGAGACGGCGCAGCGGCGATGGTGGCGCTGCGCGATGCGTCGATCGCACGCTGGTTCACGGCGGACTTCGCGGCCGCTAACCCGCATCAGGCCAAGCAGATTACCGACATGCTTGCGGCGACCTCGCCTGAAGGTTACGCCGCCAATTGCGCAGCGGTGCGCGATGCGGATTTTCGTGAGCAACTGGCCCTGATCAAGGTGCCGACGTTAGTGATTGCCGGCACCGACGATGCGGTCACCCCACCGGCCGGCAGCCACTTTATCCAGAACCATGTGCAGGGCGCCGAGTACGCCGAGTTCTATGCGGCGCACCTGTCCAATGTGCAGGCGGGCGCTGCGTTCAGCGACTGTGTCATTGAATTCCTGCTGGCCCACTGAGGAGCTGTTTGTGAACGAGAAACAACGTTACGCCGAAGGCCTGCAAGTGCGCCGCGAAGTGCTGGGCGATGCCCATGTCGACCGCAGTCTCAATGCCCTGACCGAGTTCAACAGCGAATTCCAGGAGATGATCACCCGCCATGCCTGGGGTGACATCTGGACTCGTCCGGGACTGCCGCGGCACACCCGCAGCCTGATCACCATCGCCATGCTGATCGGCATGAACCGCAGCGAAGAACTCAAGCTGCACCTGCGTGCCGCCGCCAGCAACGGCGTGACCCGTGCCGAGATCAAGGAAGTGCTGATGCAGAGCGCGATCTACTGCGGGATTCCGGCGGCGAATGCGACGTTTCACCTGGCTGAATCGGTGTGGGATGAGCTGGGGGTTGAGTCCCAAGCGTAAGCTTGGGACCTGAGACAAGCGTGATATCCGGTTGGATTTATTCATCGCTCATGTAATCGCTAATGTATACGTAACTTTCCCGCTTTGGCTCCCCCATCTCTTTACGAAGAGCGTTTTCATTGAAGGGGTCCGGGTTGGTATTAGTGAGCGGTGTTTTTGGATCGTTATCGTGATCAAAGTCGGGTTTGTTGGTGGGTAGGCCGACGGCTTGAAGTTCGACGTTCTGTTCGCCGGAGTTGTAGCCGGGTTGCTTTGTACCATTCATACCGGTCCAGGCATGCGACAGTTCATGATATAGGAAGTTGTGAGGTCCAATGACACGGTTGGGCTTGAATTCGATATAGGAGCGATTGTAGCCTACTTCGCCTCCCCTGTCGGGTGTGCCACTTTTTCCATTTTGAATAAAACCAAAATCTGATGTTTCTGCGTATTCGGATTCTCTGCCTTCTTCTGTGAGTTTCATCTCGTTTGGGTTGTACCCGTAGTAAGAGCTGTTGTCCCAGGATTCAACTTCGAATATTTTTAGTGGCACACCATTCGCTGCTGCTTTCGAATCTAGAAATTGCAGCATTTTTTGACCTGTACGCGAGGATCTCATCATTTCCAAGTCATCTTGGACGCGCTGCTTAAATTCAGGCGAGCCTTCAACTTTAATTCCTGTGGCTCCGACGTGCAGGTAGTTAATAGGGTTGACAATATTGTCTGGGTGTTTTTGTACTGAGTCGCTTGGCTTCGCGTAGATAGAATCAAAGCGATTGTTTGACTCTATTTTGTCATTGCCTGCACCTGCATAGAAGGTAGTCAAAGATTTACCTTGTAATAGGTCGTCACCTAAGCCTCCGCTCATCACGGTGTGTCCACGTTCACTACCATAAAGTTTGTCATCTCCAGGGCCTCCATCCATGTAGACCATTTGCGCCTTGGCTCCGAATATACGGTCGTTACCCTTATTGCCGTATATATAACTTATGCCCCGGCCCGCACGTATGGTATCGTTGCCGTCATTGCCTTCAACATAATAAGTTCCGGAACCAAGTCTTATTGTGTCATTACCCCCTCCGCCAAAGATGCGGGAGCGGGCCCCGCGTGCAGTGATGTCGTCATCACCGTCTCCGCTTTCTATAATGATTTCATTTGATGCATCTTTGTCGACTTTGATGGTGTCGTTTCCTCCGTGAGTTCGAATAGTTATTTTTTGATTAGCGTCACCTATCGTGTAACGGTTAGGCTGTACAGTGTAGCGCTTTTCGTTAACTACGATGTCGAGGGTTTCATCTTTGCCTTTGCGCACGCGAATAGAGTCGGCTTTGTTGCCGGTTTCTATAATAAGGTTGTCGGACGTTAGCTCAGCGTCCTTAGAGGGGGAGTTTTTTATTGATTTTATGGTTTCTTCCCTAGTGACTTTTATATTTTCATCTTGATACACAAGGGTTGGTTGAATGATGGTTGTATATAAAGGTTCTTGGTCTGTGGTGGGGCGAGGTGTTCCTGGTCGCTCAGTATGCGCACTTGAGCTGTTGCGTTCTCCGCTGATAAATATAGGTGTGTCAGAATTTTTAGTAGACTCTGCTAATTTATATTTTTCAGCGGGTGAGGGCAGGGGTGGGTAATTTTTAATCATCGGTTGACCATTAAATTAAAAACGTGAGGTACCTCCTGATTGGATTTTTTTACGTAATAGTTCCATTTTCAGTTTAGCGAGAGTCAGAATCCCCAATCCAATTGCAGGCAGGTCGGTTAGACACCTCCACTTCGGCGCCAGCAACGGCGTGACCCGCGCCGAGATCAAGGAAGTGCTGATGCAGAGCGCGATCTACTGCGGGATTCCGGCGGCGAATGCGACGTTTCACCTGGCTGAATCGGTGTGGGATGAGTTGGGGGTTGAATCGCGCGAATAGGCGTCAGTGGGAATCGGCATCCCACACCCAATTCCACACGCCCGGCAGATGCACCGGCTCATTCACGTCCTTCACCGTGCGCGCCAGTGCCGCACGCTGCAGAGCTGCCGTATCGGTGTAGAACGGTTCAGCGGCGGTCTTCATGCCGTTGATCCGTGCACTGTCCAGCAGGATCTGCAAGTACTCCTGCATATGCCGTGCGGTGTAGCGATTGATGTCGTGGAAGGTCACCACCACAGGGATCACCCCATCCACCGTCGGCAACTCGCCCAACGCAATGTGTTCGCGCACCACCGACAGTTGCCGATACAAATTGGCCCGGCGCCGTGGGCTGCCGTTGAAGCCCCAGATCTTGCCGTCATTGGCACTCAAATCCGTGAGCAGCACCTGCATGCCGTGACGCTGGTAGGCGGCGAAGGTGCGGCGGTCGTAATTCCAGAACGGCGGGCGGACCAGTACCGGCGGGTTGCCGGTGATCGCCGCAATGTCAGCGGCACCCTGGGTGAGGGTGCGTTCCAGTTCGGCGTCATTCAGCCAGCGATGGTTGGTGTGAAACGCCGTGGCGGTGTGGAAGGCCAGGATGTGGCCCGCCGCATACTCGCGCTGCATGGTCTTGCGGCCCCGTGAACTGCCACCGGAGCGCGAGGCTTCGGTTTGCAGGAAGAACACCGCCTTGATCCCCGGCAGCACCGGGTTTTGCGCCAGGTCAGCCACCACTGAGCGGCTCGGATTGTTGTAGCCCGACGCGCTGGGACCGTCGTCGAAGGTCAGCAGAAAGCGGATCGGCGCCTGGCCTTGCAGGCGCTGCTCGGTCTGCGGTGTCAGGGCAATGGGCGCGCCAATACAGCCGCTGAGGCTCAGGGCCAGGGCAAGCACGGCGGAGGCGATGGCGAAGGGTTTCATGGTGGGCGCGGGCTCGAATAGGAGGCCGCTGTTGGGTGGATCAGCAGCGGCAGGCGCGCACGATACAGCAAGATGGTTGGTGTGAGGTTACCGCCTGACCAACGAGCGCGGTTCAGGCTCAACCGACGTATTAGGTACGCAGCAGCTTGCCCATTTCTTCGTTCAAGGCATTTTCAGTGAAGGGTTTGGGATTGGGGGGAAACTCGGGCGTGGTCGGCAACCCTACGGCTTGACGTTCGCTGTTGGGGACATCGAATGATTCACCCTTGAACATCTCCACAGTCGTGCCTGCCAGCGCAGTGCCGTTACCGGCGTCATAGGCGTGGACCATTTCGTGATAGAGAACGGTGATAGGTGAGTATGTCACGCCGGCCAGTACTTCCAAGGCTGAGCAATTATAGGAGATTTCAGCCCGGTCAGCCCGCGACCCCGGCACGCCGTCGACCATGAAACCCCACTTGGGGTCGCCGCCGACCACCGGTGGGCGTTCGTATTGCAACAAGGCTTTGAGTTCCTGGCTGCCATAGGTGTAGCCGCTTCCTGTGTCGAGCAGGTCCTCCACCACTGTCACCGGTGCGCCGGGCTATCGCGTTCATTTCGGCAAGTATCTGTTTGCCCTGAGGGGAACTGCGCAGCAAGGCCAGATCGTCTTCGACCCGTTGGATGAAGTCGGCCGAACCAAGCGGTCATTATCAGCGCCGCCATGCAGCACGGTATGGCCATTGACCTTCACGTCCAACTGGCCTGGCAGGGTCTGGCTGATGTGGACCTGGTCCGCTTTGTCGCCGGTTTCAAGGATCAGGCTGTTGCTGAGGCTGTTGTCAAAGTCGTACTCCCAGACTGATTGCCCGCCGGCCTTCAAATTTCCATCATCCAGAAACGGATGCCGATGCGCTTGAACCGGATTGTCGGGCGTGAACGCCAGTTGAGGAGGAGTGTCGGGTGTATAGCGGCTGTTGCTGAAGACCGTGGCGCATGCAATACGATTTGAAGCGTCCATGTGAGATCCCTGTGGGAGAGCCAGGCATTGGCCCTGTCTCGTGAAGTCGACCGGACGCTTCAAATCGTTCCCAGGGTAAATGTTATGCGGCTTTACAGCAGGCTGATCGGGTAACTGACGATCAACCGGTTCTCGTCGAACTCGTTGTTGCTGTAGTCGCGACGCATGCTGGAATTGCGCCAGCGCACGGTCAGGTTCTTCAGGCTGCCGCTCTGCACGGTGTAGCCCAATTCGCTTTCGCGGCCCCATTCCTTGCCGTCAGTGATGGTGCCGGTGTGGACGTTGCTGCCGCTGATATAGCGGTTCATCAGGGTCAGGCCGGGCACGCCGAGGGCGGCGAAGTTGTAGTCGTGGCGCACTTGCCAGGACTTCTCCTGGGCATTGTCGTAGCTGCTGTTGTAGCTGTCGTTGGCCAGGGTGCCGCCGCTGGTGCCGTTGACGCGCATCCAGGCGCTGTTGCCGGTGAGTTTTTGCAGGCCGACGTAGAAGGTGTTGCCGCCGTATTTGGCAGAGAACAGGCCAGACCAGGTCTTGTTATCCAGCTCGCCGGCGCGGGCGCTGCCATCGTCCTTGCCATAGAAAAAGCCCAGGTTGGCGCCCAGGGTCCAGTCGCCCAACGGCTGGCTGTGGGTCAGGTTGATGAACTGCTGGCTGTAGATGTCCTTGAGCTGGGCATTCCACAGGCCGATCTGGGTGTGTTTGTCGTTGAACAGGTATTCGCCGCCCTGGAAGTTGAAGCGGTCCGAGGTGAACGCGGCTTTGCCGAACATCGACATGTCGCTCATGCTGCTGTCGTCACGCGGGCTGTTGGCGCGGAACTGGCCACCGTAGAGGGTCAGGCCGTCGATCTCCTTGGAGGTGATCTGCCCGCCGCGCAGGGTTTGCGGCAAGGAGCGGCCATCGTCCGAACGCAGGATCGGCAGCACCAGCATCCATTCGCCAACCTTCACTTCGGTCTTGGAAATACGCGCCTTGAACGCCACGCCCAGACGTCCGAATTCATCCGCCGGGCGGCCGTCGTGGTCCAACGGCAGTAGTTGGGTTCCCCCGGTGCCACGTCCGCCATCGAGCTTCAACGAGTACAGCCCCAGCACATCCACGCCGAAGCCCACCGTGCCCTGGGTAAAGCCGGACTTGGCGTCGAGGATGAAACTCTGCGTCCACTCCTGCGCACCGCCCTGGGTCTTGGTCGGGTTGGTGAAATTGCGGTTGAAGAAGAAATTGCGCAGGTTGAGGTTGGCGCTGGCGTCTTCCAGGAAGCCGTGTTCCTCGGCGAGGGCGGGCAGGGCAAGACTGGCGACAGCGGTTGCCAGCAAGAGCCGGCGCGGGTGGAAAGTGCTCATGGCGTAAGGACCTGTTGTTATTGGGTTTATGCAGGTGGCGGCCATGGTGCAGGGCGGTGCGGGGGCGATGAAAGTGGGGGAGAGCCGGTTGTGGGCGATGATCGAACGCAAGTTGGCCAGTGAAGAAAAACAAAAAGCCCACCAAAAGGTGGGCTTCGTTGACGCGGGCGCTATCAGAACAACTTCAACGCCGGTGCTTCTTCTTTCAACGGCTCATTCTTCGCGGTCTGCTCGTTCCAGCCACCGCCGAGGGCCTTGTACAGGTTGACCTCGCTGGTGAGCTGCGCCAGGCGGTCGGTGATCAGCGATTGCTGGGCACTGAACAGTTGGCGCTGGGCATCGAGGAACGTCAGGTTGCTGTCGACACCGATGCGGTAGCGACGCTCGGCCAGGCGGTAGTAATCCTGGTTGGCCGCGACGAAGCCACGCTGGGCGTCCAGTTGCTGCTTGTAGGTCTCACGTGCGGCAAGGCCGTCGGAGACTTCCTGGAAGCCGGTCTGGATCGCCTTCTCGTAGTTGGCCACGTTGATCTCTTTCTGGATCTTCGAGTAGTCCAGGCTGGCGCGCAGGCTACCGGCGTTGAAGATCGGGATGTTGATCTGCGGGGCGAACGACCAGGTGCCCGAACCGCCTTTGAACAGGCCGCCCAGGTTAGGGCTCGCGGTACCGGCGCTGGCGGTCAGGCTGATGCTCGGGAAGAACGCTGCGCGGGCCGCACCGATGTTGGCGTTGGCGGCCTTGAGGTTGTACTCGGCTTGCATGATGTCGGGACGACGTTGCAGCAGGTCCGATGGCAAGCCGGCCGGCACTTCGCTGAGCAGGTTGTCCGACAGCGGCTTGCTGGCGATATTCGCCGGCAGGCCGGTGCCCAGCAGCAGGGTCAGGCTGTTTTCGTCCTGGGCCACCTGGCGGGTATAACGCGCCAGGGCGACCCGGGCGTTTTCCACCGAGGTACGCGATTGGCTCAGGTCGAGGGCCGAGGCCACACCGACTTCGTTGCTGCGCGAGGTGAGCTTGAAGCTTTGCTCGTACGCGTCCAGGGTGTCCTGGGTCAGCTTGAGCAGTTCCTTGTCGGCCTGCCAGGTCAGGTAGGCATTGGCCACGCTGGCCACCAGGCTGATCTGGGTACTGCGCCGCGCTTCTTCGGTGGCGAAGTACTTTTGCAGGGCTTCTTCGCTCAGGCTGCGTACGCGACCGAACAGGTCCAGCTCATACGAGCTGATCCCGAGACCGGCCGAGTATTGGCTGCTGATGGTCGATTCGCCGGTCTGCGACAAGCGGGCCGGAGTACGCGAGCGGCTGCCGCTGCCCGTGGCCGACACGGCCGGGAACAGGTCGGCGCGCTGGATCTGGTACTGCGCGGCATAGGCGTCGATGTTCAGGGCCGCTACACGCAGGTCACGGTTGTTGACCAGCGCGGTCTGGATCAGCTGTTGCAGGGCAGGGTCATGGAAAAACTGCTTCCAGCCCTGCTCGACAGCGGCCTGGCTCGGCGCCTGGGCCGACGAATACGCCGGCCCCTGCGGGAACTGTGCGGCCACCGGCGCTTCGGGGCGCTGATAGTCAGGTATCAGCGAGCAGCCACTAAGCACGAATGCGGTGACGGCTAGGGAAAGTAGCGACTTGCTCATTGGCCAGCCTCTTTAGGGGTTTCAGTTGTGTCAGTCTTTTTACGTTCGCCGGCGGCGGATACAGTTGCGAAGAACAGGGGCACCCAGAAGATCGCCAGCACAGTGGCCGTGATCATACCGCCGATTACACCGGTACCGATTGCGTGCTGGCTGCCCGAACCTGCACCCGAGGAGATCGCCAGCGGCAGTACGCCGAGGATGAACGCCATGGAGGTCATGATGATCGGGCGCAGACGCATCCGCGAGGCCTCGATGGCCGACTCGACAATGCCCTTGCCTTGTTCGTGAAGTTCTTTGGCGAACTCCACGATCAGGATGGCGTTTTTCGCTGCCAGGCCCACCGTCACCAACAGGCCCACCTGGAAGAACACGTCGTTGGACAACCCGCGCATGCTGGTGGCGATCAACGCACCCACCACACCCAGCGGCACTACCAGCACCACCGCAATCGGGATCGACCAGCTTTCGTACAGGGCCGCGAGGCACAGGAACACCACCAGCAGCGACAGGGCGTACAGCGCAGGCGCCTGGGAGCCGGACAGGCGTTCTTCGTACGACAGGCCGGTCCACGCGTAGCCGATACCCGCCGGCAGTTGCTTGGCGATACGTTCGACTTCGGCCATGGCGTCACCGGTACTGTAGCCCGGAGCCGGGGTGCCGAGGATTTCCATCGCCGCTACACCGTTGTAACGCGAGAGCTTGGGCGAACCGTAGATCCACTTGCCTGAGGAAATGGCCGACATTGGCACCATCTTCCCGGAGTCGCTGCGCACGTACCATTTGTCCAGGTCTTCTGGGGACATCCGGCCAGCGGCTTCACCTTGCACGTACACCTTCTTCACCCGACCACGGTCGATGAAGTCGTTGACGTAGCTGCCACCCAGGGCGATCGCCAGGGTCTGGTTGATGCTCGACAGCGAAATACCCTGGGCACTGGCCTTCTCGTCGTCGACGGTGAGCTCGTACTGCGGCTCATCGTTCACTCCGTTGGGGCGCACACCCGCGAGGATCTTGCTTTGCGCGGCAGCCCCGAGGAACTGGTTGCGTGCGTCCATCAGCTTCTGGTGGCCAACGCCGCCCTGGTCTTGCAGGAACACGTCGAAACCGGTGGCGTTACCCAGTTCCAGTACCGAAGGCGGCACGATGGCGAACACCATGGCGTCCTTGAAGGCACCGAAGAAGTAACCCTGGGCACGCTTGGCCACTTCGAATACCGAGGTGGATGCATCACGTTCATCCCACGGCTTGAGCATCACGAACGCCAGGCCCGAACTCTGGCCACGACCGGCGAAGTTGAAGCCGTTAACGGTAAATACCGATTTCACCGCCTTGCCTTCGCCTGGCTCGCCTTCCTTGTCGTTGAGCAGGAAGGCACGCATGTCGTCGATGACTTTCTGCGTACGTTCGGCTGAAGATCCGACCGGGGTCTGCACCTGGGCAAAGATTACGCCCTGGTCTTCTTCCGGCAGGAACGCGCTCGGAATGCGGGTGAACAGCCAGATCATGCCGGCGAAGATGATCAGGTACACGAAGAATGCAGGAAACTTGTGCTTGATCATATTGCCCACGCCGCGCTCGTAGCTCAGTACGCCACGGTCGAAGGTGCGGTTGAACCAGCCGAAGAAACCACGCTTGGGTTGGCCGTGTTTCTCAGGGTCGATCGGCTTGAGCATGGTGGCGCACAAGGCCGGGGTGAAGATCAGGGCAACCAGTACCGACAACGCCATGGCCGAAACGATGGTGATGGAGAACTGTTTGTAGATCACACCGGTGGAGCCGCCGAAGAATGCCATTGGCAACAGTACCGCCGACAGCACCAGGGCAATACCGACCAGTGCGCCCTGGATCTGGCCCATGGACTTGACCGTCGCCTCTTTGGGCGACAGGTGTTCCTCGGCCATTACCCGCTCGACGTTTTCCACCACCACGATGGCATCGTCCACCAGCAAGCCGATGGCCAGGATCATGCCGAACATGGTCAGGGTGTTGATGGTGAAGCCGAACGCGGCCAGGATCCCGAAGGTACCCAGCAATACCACCGGTACGGTCATGGTGGTGATGATGGTGGCGCGGAAGTTCTGCAGGAACAGGAACATCACCAGGAACACCAGCACGATCGCTTCGACCAGGGTGTGGACTACACCGGAGATCGATTCGGTCACCACCGGCGTGGTGTCATACGGCACCACCGCCTTCATGCCAGGCGGGAAGAACGGTTCCAGGGACGCCACGGTGGCACGGATGGCCTTGGCGGTGTCCAGGGCGTTGGCGCCCGACGCGAGCTTGATCGCCATACCCGACGCCGGCTTGCCGTTGAACTGTGCACTGATGCTGTAGTTCTGGCCGCCCAGTTCGATCCGTGCGATGTCACGCAGGCGAACCTGCGAGCCGTCGGTATTGACCTTCATCAGGATCTTGCCGAACTCTTCGGCGGTCTGCAGGCGGGTCTTGCCGATGATGGTTGCGTTCAGCTGGGTGCCGGGCAGGGCAGGCAGGCCGCCCAATTGGCCGGTGGCCACCTGGACGTTCTGTGCCGCAATGGCAGTGCTGACGTCGACCGGGGTCAACTGGTAGTTGTTCAGCTTGGCCGGGTCGAGCCAGATACGCATGGCGTACTGCGAACCGAACACCTGGAAGTCACCTACACCTGACGTCCGCGAGATCGGGTCCTGGATATTGGACACGATGTAGTTGGACAGGTCGTCCTTGGTCATGCTGCCGTCTTCCGACACCAGACCGATCACCATCAGGAAGTTCTTCACCGATTTGGTCACGCGGATACCCTGCTGCTGCACTTCTTGCGGCAGCAGTGGGGTCGCCAGGTTCAGCTTGTTCTGCACCTGAACCTGGGCGATGTCCGGGTTGGTACCCTGGTTGAACGTCGCGGTGATGGTCATGCTGCCGTCGGAGTTACTGTCCGAGGCGACATAACGCAGGTTGTCGATACCGTTGAGCTGCTGCTCGATGACCTGCACCACGGTGTCCTGCACGGTTTGTGCGGACGCGCCTGGGTAGGTCACCTGGATGTCGATGGCGGTTGGCGCGATGGCCGGGTATTGGTTGATGGGCAACTTCAGGATCGACAATGCCCCGACCAGCATGATCACCAGGGCAATTACCCAGGCGAAAATGGGACGGTCGATAAAAAATTTCGACATGGGTTACTCCCCCTGGCCAGCAGCGGCGGCAGGAGCGGGAGCAGAACCGGCAGGCTTGGCGTTGTCGGCGTCCTTGACCTTGACTTCGATGCCCGGCTTGATGAATTGCAGGCCTTCGGTGATCACGCGGTCACCGGCGTCCAGGCCTTTTTCCACCAGCCAGTAGGCGCCGGCAGTGCGGTTTGCCACCAGTTGACGCTGCTCGACCTTGTTGTCCTTGTTCACCACCATGGCGGTCGGGATACCTTTGATATCACGGGTCACGCCTTGTTGCGGTGCCAGGATGGCCTTGCTGTTCACGCCGGCTTGCAACTGGGCGTGCACGAACATGCCCGGCAGCAAGGTGTGGTCAGGGTTGGGGAACACGGCGCGCAGGGTCACGGAGCCGGTGGTCTGGTCGACCGATACTTCGGAGAACTCCAGCTTGCCGTCCTGGCCATAGGCAGTGCCGTCTTCCAGGGTCAGCTTGACCTTGGCCGCGTTGGCGCCGGCTTTTTCCAGCTGGCCGCTTTCCAGGTCGCGGCGCAGTTTCAGCATTTCGGCCGAAGACTGCGTGACGTCGACGTAGATCGGGTCCAGTTGCTGGATGACGGCCATGGCATCGGCCTGGCCGTTGCTGACCAGCGCGCCTTCGGTGACCGAAGAACGGCCGATACGCCCGGAGATCGGCGCGAACACTTTGGTGTAGCGCACGTTGATCTGGGCGGTTTGAACGTTTGCTTCCGCGGTCATGCGGTTGGCGACGGCAGTGTCGTATTCCTGACGGCTGACGGCCTGCTCATCGACCAACTGCTTGTAGCGGTCGGAGATGGACTTGGTCTGGGTCAGGCTGGCCTGTGCGCTTTTCAGGGTGGCGTCATACACCGACGGGTCGATTTGGTAGAGCTGTTGCCCTTCCTTCACGTCGCCACCTTCCTTGAACAGGCGCTTGAGAATGATGCCGTTGACCTGTGGGCGAACTTCCGCAATGCGGTAGGCGGTGGTGCGGCCTGGCAGCTCGGTCGTCAGGGTATAGGCTTGCGGTTGAATGGTGACCACGCCGACCTGAGGGGTTTGGGCGGGCGGAGCCGCTTCTTCCTTTTTACATCCGCTGAGCAGCGATGCCAGGGCGACGGCAGTGACCAGAGCGGTAACAGCTGGCTTAAGTTGCATGAAGATCCTCGGGTCAGGCGCGCAGGGTGCGCACAAGAAGTGTGGAAGGGTAAAAAACAAGCTGCGAGTGGATAAGTAGCTTGCTACGCAATATACTTACGTTCATGGTTGTTTGTAAACTCTTGACAGGCTTCGCGGAATGTTGACAAAGCAATGCCCAAAGCCTCGATTTTAGTACGTTCGGCGCCCATGACGGTGTCGTCCCACAAGTATTCAGACGGTGGTCAACCACCACCCACAGTGTCCTGATTGAGGTTTTACTGCCATGGTTCGTCGCACCAAAGAGGAAGCTCAGGAAACGCGCAGCCAGATTCTCCAAGCCGCCGAGCAAGCCTTCTATGAGCGCGGCGTTGCGCGGACCACGCTGGCGGATATCGCCGCGCTGGCCGGTGTGACGCGGGGTGCTATCTACTGGCATTTCAGCAATAAATCCGATTTGCTGCAGGCGCTGCTCGACACGCTGCATGAGCCACTGGACGAGTTGGCCAGGGCCAGTGAAAGCGAGGATGAACTCGACCCGCTGGGCTGTATGCGCAAGTTGTTGATTCATTTGTTCCATCAAGTGGCCCTGGACCCGAAAACCCGGCGCATCAACGAGATCTTGTTCCATAAGTGCGAATTCACCGATGAAATGTGCGACATGCGCCGCCAGCGCCAGACCCACAGCCTGGAATGCAACCTGCGCATCGGCCTGACATTGCGTAACGCGGTCCATCGCGGGCAACTTCCGGAAAACCTCGACACCACCCGTGGCGCGGTGTGCATCCACGCCTACATCAACGGGCTGATCGGCCAGTGGCTACTGGTACCCGACAGCTTCCAACTGCATCAGGAAGCCGAACGTTGGGTGGACGCCGGGCTGGACATGCTGCGCTGGAGCCCAAGCCTGCGCAATTGACACAAAATGCGTAATTGCATCAGGTTGTGTCAACAGTAAAGCCCAAGGACCGTCAATCGTCCTTACGCCTGATTAGTGGGGTGACTTTATATACGGGCTGGCGGGCGGTTGATAGGTAGCCGCCTAAGTATTTTGTAGCGATTTTGTTGCAGGGCTGTGAAGGAATGTTTCCTACAGGACGCTACAAATCAAAATGTGGGAGGGGGCTTGCCCCCGATAGCACAGTGTCAGTCACCCGATTCATTGGCTGACACGCCGCTATCGGGGGCAAGCCCCCTCCCACATTGGGTAGTCGTACTACTTCGGAATAACGATTACAGCGCCAGGGTCGGGTAGTCGATATAGCCGACCGGGCCTTTGCCGTAAAAGGTTTCCGGATGCGCTTCGTTCAGCGGCGCATCGGCTTTCAAACGCGCCGGCAGGTCCGGGTTGGCAATGAATGGCACACCGAAGGCCACCGCATCCGCCTTGCCTTCGGCCAGCCATGCATTGGCGCTGTCCTTGGTGAAGCGCTCGTTGGCGATGTAGGTGCCGCCGAAGGCTTTCTTCAATTGTGGGCCAAGGCTGTCCGCACCTTCTTTCTCACGGGAACAGATGAAGGCGATGCCACGCTTGCCCAGTTCACTGGCGACGTAGGTAAAGGTTTCCGCCAGATTGTCATCGCCCATGTCATGGGAGTCGGCGCGCGGTGCCAGGTGCACGCCCACGCGGCCGGCGCCCCAGACTTCGATGGCGGCGTCGGTGACTTCCAGCAGCAGGCGTGCACGGTTTTCCAGCGAGCCGCCGTACTGGTCGGTGCGTTTGTTGGTGCTGCTTTGCAGGAACTGGTCGAGCAGGTAGCCGTTGGCGCCGTGGATTTCCACGCCGTCGAAGCCGGCGGCCTTGGCGTTCTCGGCACCGGTGCGGTAGGCGTCGATGATATCGGCGATCTCCGCCGTTTCCAGGGCACGTGGGGTCGGGTAGTCCGCCAGTGGACGCACCAGGCTGACGTGGCCTTTAGGCTGGATCGCGCTCGGGGCCACCGGGGCTTCGCCGTTCAGGTACAACTCATGGGAAATACGGCCCACGTGCCACAGTTGCAGGAAGATCTTGCCCCCCGCGCCGTGCACGGCCTTGGTGACGTTGGCCCAGCCGCGCACCTGGTCGTTGGACCAGATGCCCGGGGTGTCCGGATAGCCCACGCCCATCGGCGTCACGGAAGTGGCTTCGCTGAGGATGAGCCCGGCGGAAGCGCGTTGCACGTAGTACTCGGCCATCAGCGCGTTGGGCACGCGACCTTCATCGGCACGGCAGCGGGTCAGCGGCGCCATGATGATGCGGTTCGACAGTTCCAGGTCGCCCAGTTTGATCGGATCGAAAATAGTCGTCATGGGATAACACCTTTCTCTATTAAGTGGTTGATCAGTGGGTAGCGAGGGCCAGGTCGGCATCGCCGCCCTGACGGAAAGTAATCAGCGTCACCAGCAGCGCGAGAATCGCCAGGGCCGCTGCGGCCAAGGGCACGCTGGTCAGGCCGAAACCGTGGGCGATCACACTGCCGCCGACCCAGGCACCCAGGGCGTTGCCGATGTTGAAGGCGCCGATGTTCAGGGTGGACACCAGGTTCGGTGCAGCCTTGCCGAAGGTCACCACGTTGATCTGCAACGCCGGCACGGCGGCAAACGAGGCGGTGGCCCAGAGGAACAGGGTGATTTCCGTCGGGATCACCGCGATGCTGGTCCAGCTCAGCGCCGTGGAGACCACCGCCATGCTGATGAACACGCCAACCAGGGTCGCGGCCAGGCGCTTGTCCGCCAGCTTGCCGCCGATGATGTTGCCCACGGTGAGGCCCAGGCCGATCAGCAGCAGGGTCCAGGTCACGCCCTTGGGCGACACGCCGGTGACATCGCCGAGCAGCGGCGCGACGTAGGTAAAGAGGGTGAACATGGACGCGGCGAACAGCGCGGTCATACTCAGCGACAGCCAGATGCCGGCGCCCTTGAGGGCGGCCAGTTCGGCGCGCATGTCGAGTTTTTCTTCATCACGCTTGGCCGGCAGAAAGCGGATCAGGCCGATCAGCGCCACTACCCCAATCACCGTCACCGCCCAGAACGTCGAGCGCCAGCCAGCTGCCTGGCCCAGTGCGGTGCCCAGCGGTACGCCGAGCACGTTGGCCAGGGTCAGGCCGGTGAACATCAGGGCCACGGCCGAAGCACGCTTGTTGGCCGGCACCAGGTTGGCCGCCACCACTGAACCGATCCCAAAGAACGCACCGTGGCACAGCGCGGTGACCACACGGGCAAACATCAGCACGTTGTAGTCACTGGCCAGGGCGCACAAAAGGTTGCCGACAATGAAGATCCCCATCAACGCTACCAGGGCCGCCTTGCGTGGCAGCCTGGCAGTGGCCAGTGCCATGAACGGCGCACCGATCGCCACGCCCAGGGCGTAGCCGGTGACCAGCCAGCCGGCGCCGGGAATCGACACCCCCAAGTCCGCCGCCACATCGGGCAGCAAGCCCATGATGACGAACTCGGTGGTGCCGATGGCGAAGGCGCTGAGGGCCAGTATGAGTAGCGAGAGGGGCATTCGTGGTTCCTTGTTACAGCGCTGCGCTGTCGTGCGCGCTGAGTTCGGTGGTGAGCGCCGCGAGGAAGGCTTGGATGGTGTCCTCGTTGCGTTTGAAAAAGTGCCACTGGCCGGCCTTCTGGCTGCTGATCAACCCGGCGCGTTGCAGGGTGGCCAAGTGGGCCGACACGGTCGACTGGGACAAGCCGCAGCGCTGGTCGATCTGCCCGGCGCAGATGCCGTATTCGTGGTTGTGCAGTTGCTCGGGGAATTGCACGGTCGGATCTTTCAGCCAGGTGAGGATGTCTCGTCGTACTGGGTGTGCCAGGGCTTTTATTATTTCGTCGAGGTCGATGGACATGGCAGGTGCTCGGTTTCGTACAGCGTTATATCGCGATGAGGCGAACTTTAAATCGGTCTATCCCGATATACCAATATGATTTTGGTCTGAGTCTAGGCTCATTCGGTATATCGGGTTATAACGATACGTTGGCGGCAGTGATAGACTGCGCGCCATGAATTATCTCGCACATCTGCACCTGGGCGGCCAACTTCCTGAGCAACTGCTGGGCAGCCTGTATGGCGACTTCGTCAAAGGCCGCCTGCAGGGCCAGTTCAGCCCGCAAATCGAAGCGGCGATCCAGTTGCATCGTTCAATCGATCGCTTCACTGACAGCCATCCGCTGGTAGGTGAGGCGTTGTCGCGCTTCAGCCTGACCCGCAGGCGCTATGCCGGGATCGTCCTCGATGTGTTTTTCGACCACTGCCTGGCGCGGGATTGGGCGCTGTACGCCGACCAGCCGCTGGAGCGCTTCACCTCGCAGGTGTACCGCGTCCTGGCGGCCGAACCGCAATTGCCGGGGCGGCTGGCGCAGATTGCACCGTATATGGCGGCGGATGATTGGCTGGGTTCGTACCGTGAATTTGCGGTGATGGAGCAGGTGTTGCGGGGAATCTCGCGGCGGCTGACGCAACCCGAGGAACTGGGGTATGCCATGCACGAGTTGCGAGAGTTGTACGAGCCGCTGAGTGAAGATTTCCGACGGTTCTACCCCGATCTGCAAGCATTCGCACAGATCCAGCTGACAAGGTAAAGCTGAATGTGGGAGGGGGCTTGCCCCCGATAGCAATGGTTCAGTCAAAGCATGCAGTGACTGACACACCTCAATCGGGGGCAAGCCCCCTCCCACATTTGAACGGTGTTCACTTGAGTTCAGGCAGCAAATGCTGGTCGAGCATCCACTTGCTCGGCTTCCGGCACCGGCCCAAACAACGCCTTCTGCACCGCCTGCTGCGCCTGATACGCCAGCGCCGCGCGTTCCTGCCCAGCACAGGCAATCGGCTTGAGTACGTGGATTTCCACATCGCCCTGGTCATTGGCAAACAAGCGCATCAGGTGCGAGAGCAAATCATCATCGCCAATAAAGGGAGCCAGCGGGTCCACTTGCCCATCACGCAGGTAGCGGATCGCCACCGGTTGCAGCGACACACCCGCATCAATCGCACTGGCCAGCAGGCGCCCGTGGAAGGTGCGCAGGCTGCGCCCGTCGGTGGTGGTGCCTTCGGGGAACATCAGCAGCGGGTGCTGTTGCTCCAGGTGACGGGTCATCTGCTTGCGGATCAGCTGGCTGTCGCCCGAGCCCCGGCGGATAAACAAGCTGCCAGCCTTGGCCGCCAACCAACCTGCCACCGGCCAGGTGCGCACTTCGGCCTTGGACAGGAATGACATCGGCGCCACGGCGCCGAGCAGCGGTATATCGGTCCAGGACACGTGATTGCTCACCCACAGCATCGGCTGCGTCGGCAATTCACCGTGCACCGTCACGCGAAAGGGCAGGGCGTTGGTCAGCCGCGCCATGAAAAACCGCGACCAACGCTGGCGCCGCACCATCGAATTGGCGATGCCCAAACGCTCGAACACCCCAAACACACTGGCCATGCTCAAGCCCAGCGCCACCACCAGCAGCACCCGGGCAATGCGCCCGTACACGCGCAGGCGGCTCATCACATTGCAGCCTTGAAGTGGCGCGCGTAACGCGGGCACAGCTCATCGCGCTTGAGCAGGATGAACACGTCGGCCACCTGGAAATCTTCATCCCAGCACGGCTCGCCGCAGATCTTGGCACCCAGGCGCATGTAGGCCTTGAGCAACGGCGGCATCTCGGCGATCACGTTGGACGGCAAGTCCAGCGCCGGCAGCGGTTTTTTCGGTTCGGCGCGCAGGTGTTCGTTGCACAGGTAGCGCTCGCGCAGGCGCTGCATGATCGCGTGGGCCTGGATCCCGCCGTCGTGCATCGGGATGCTCGCGCAGCCCATCAGGTAGCTGTAGCCACCCTGGTTGAGCACCTCGGCCAACTCGCCCCACAACACCGCGATAGTGCCGCCGTTGCGGTAGGCCGGGTCGACGCAGGTGCGGCCGATCTCCAGGATCGGGCCCTGCAGGTGGAGCAAGCCATGCAGGCTGAATTCTTCTTCGCTGTAGAACCGGCCCAGGGTGCTGGCGGCCTGGTGGTCCAACAAACGGGTGGTAGCCACCAGTCGACCGCTGTTCAAGTCCCGCACACCGATGTGGCTGCAGTGAACATCATAGTCATCCATGTCCAGGCCCAGTTCCGCGCCTTTCAGCTTGGCGTTGAACTCGCCGCTGAACACGTTGAACCGCAGGGCCTGGGCTTCCTGCAACGCCTGCGCGCCAACCAGGCGTTCGGCTTGCAGACGGCGTTCATTGCCGGTGTCGCTGATGCGGGCGATCTGAGTCATGGCGAATCTCCGAGTGCCAGCCACCTTTCGGCCGGTCGACTTGTTTGTCCAAACTCAGGCTATGTAGGCTCGGTGTCATCTCCATGAAGTTATGGTGACGCTTGGATGACAGGCCTTGTGTAGCAAATCTGTCATCACCCTCGGCTAGGCTCGCGGGCACGAATGCCCCCCTTGAGTCTGCGTCCATGGTCAGAGGCTTGTTGTGTGTTGCCCTGCTGTTCGTCACCGTCACCGCCCATGCCGACACCTGGCCTGACAAGGACTGGGCCAAGGGCACACCGCTCGAAGGCCCGGCTGTCGACGCCCTCAATGCCTACGCTTTCCCAGCGCGTGACGACACCACCCGCAAAGGCATCCGCACCGACGCGCTGCTGGTGATCCGCGATGGCGTGATCATCTATGAACGCTACGGCGCTCCCACCACCGCCAGCACGCCGCACCTCACCTGGTCGGTCAGCAAAAGCCTGATGGCCACGGTGCTCGGCGTGGCCTACGGTGAAAGCCGTTTCAAACTCACCGACCCCGCCGCGCGCTTTTACCCGCCGATGAAACAGCACCCCAAGGTGACCATGGCTGACTTGCTGCACTGGGCCTCGGGCCTGGACTGGCAGGAAGACTACGAATACGCGCCGCTGAAATCCTCGGTGGTGGCGATGCTCTACACCCGAGGCCGTGGCGATATGGCGGACTTTGCCGCTGACACCGACGCGGCGGCTGAGCCGGGCCGGGTGTTTCGGTACTCCAGCGGCGACACCAACATCCTCTCTGCCGCCCTCAAAGGCATGCTCGGCCACAAGGCTTATATGAGTTACCCGTGGGATGCGCTGTTCAAGCCGTTGGGTATTCGCAACGCCATCTGGGAAACCGACGCCGACGAAACCTTCGTCGCCTCGTCCTACGCCTACCTCACCGCCCGCGACCTGGCGCGGGTCGGCCTGCTGATGGCGCGTGACGGGCGATGGGGCGATCAGCAGTTGCTGCCTAAAGACTGGGTCGCCTTCAACCGCCAGCCGTTCGACAACTACAAGGTCGGCCAGGACGAAGCGGCGCCGGGTGGTCATTGGTGGCTTAACAAAGGCGAACCGCGCCCCTGGCCCGACGCCCCCGCCGACACCTTCGCCGCCCTCGGCCACTGGGGCCAGGCGTTGTACGTGATGCCTGACGAACAGTTAGTGATCGTGCGCTACGGCGATGATCGCGACGGCAGCTATCGCCATAACGAACTGCTCAAGCACGTGCTGGCGGCGGTGCAACCATGATCCGCCGTCGGCCGTTTACCAGCCTGTTCCTGCTGCTGTTGCTCGCCCTGCTGGGGTGGATCTGGCACGAGCGCGTCAACCTGCAAGCCTTCCCCGACATCATCGCGGCGTACACGGCCAAGGAATATTGTTCGTGCCGGTATGTGGAGAACAATCCGGCGGCGTATTGCCGGGGGTATGTGAAGCAGTACGTGCCGACGAGTGCGTTCAGCGATAACCCGGAGCGCAGTGAGGTGACGGCGAGTGGGTTGGGGAGGACGCACACGGCGAGGTGGCTGGGGGATCGGCAGGGGTGTCGGTTGGTGCCGTGAGGCTTGTATTCAAACAGATTTCTTGTGTCTTAATCGCATGCGTTGCTCTTCCCTAATCTAATGGGCAGTAGTTTCCGGGAGGGAAGGGGGGTGAAGTACTATTGCTTTCTGCCTGATGAGCCTAACTGTTGAATTAAGTTGCGTTGTTATAGGTGATATTCCAATGTCTTCTAAAAGCCTGTTATTTCTGACAGTTGATGGTGTTGCTCGCTTTGATGAAGAATAAGCGCGTTGTTGTCATGATCGGTTAACTTGAGTAATAGGAGGGCGATGTCATGGGTAGTATTGCTATTGTTGTGACTGGAATTAGTAGTGATGAGAGGGCTGCCGCAGTTTTGAGACGGCTTAACAATTTGGCTGTTCGTGGTCTTGCTTATGCACCCTACGCGGATTTAATATGGTGCGAAACTGCAAAGCCTAACTTGGAGGAAGTGCGAGGATTTAAGTTTGTTGATAATCCTGAATTTGATAGAGGGGTTTTGGCTAATATCACTGGCTTTTTCATGTCGGGGAAGCAATATACTGCGGATTTTATATTGAGTTTGTAAAGGGTATAAAAACTCGTCGGTGATAAGGTTTGATGTCGAAAGGTGGGTGTTAAGTCTTTGGTGTTTACTATGCGATCCGCGGGGAAGTTGAATATTTGTGAACGCAAGTTTGCTCGTGAGAAACGTATAAGCGACGCGTTTAATCAGGTGCCGTTGTTGCTTACGTTCTTCGCGAACAAGCCCATTTCCACATTGGGTTTGCGCCGTTCGTGACATGCGCTTAAGGTTCGTTCAGGTTTTTCGCCCCACGAGTCTTCAATGTTCAACGCTTGCGTCATCAAACCCCTGGCCTTCGCTCTGTTGGCCGCCGCCGCTGTGCCTGCCCATGCCGACTGGTACCTGGATAACGAGTCCTCGCGCCTTTCCTTCGTCACCACCAAAAACATCGAGATCGCTGAGGTGCAGCGCTTCCTGGTGCTGCACGGCAAGGTCGACAGCAAAGGCGCGGCGCAACTGGAAGTGGAGCTGGAGTCGGTCAACAGTGGCGTCCCGCTGCGCGATGAGCGCATGCGCAATCAGCTGTTCGAGATCAAGACGTTCCCCGAGGCGCTGATCAACGCGCAAATCAACCTGCAACCCATCAACGACCTGGCGCCCGGTGCGCAGCTTGAATTGCGCCTGCCGTTATCCGTGACGCTGCACGGCAAGACCCAGACCTACAGCGCCGAGCTGCTGGCCACGCGCCTGGATGACCGGCGTTTCCAAGTGGTCACTCTGGAGCCGCTGGTGGTGCATGCCGAGGACTTCGACCTGGCGCCGGGGGTGGCCGTGCTGCGTAAAGCGGCGGGGCTCAAGTCGATCAGTCTGTCGGTGCCGGTGGGTGCGGTGCTGATCTTTACGGCGCGCTGACGTGAGTGGCGCGGTGTTCCCGTGGCGCAGCGCCAACCGTTTCGAGTTGTTGATCGACGGGCCGAGTTTTTTCCCGCAGATGCTGGTGGGTATCGCCCGCGCCGAGCGGCAAGTCGAGCTGGAGTTGTACCTGGTGGAAGCCGGCGCCTGCGCCGAAGCCATGGTGCAGGCGCTGGTGCTGGCCGCCGAACGCGGTGTGCAGGTGCGCTGCCTGTTCGATGATTACGGCAGCCTGGCGTTTACCCTCGGGCTGCGCAGGCGCTTGACCGATGCCGGTGTGGAACTGCGCTTCTACAATCGCCTGCGCTGGCGCCGCTGGATGCGCAACCTGTACCGCGACCACCGTAAACTGCTGTTGATCGACCAGGGCATCGCCTTTGTCGGCGGCACCGGCGTGACCGATGAATTCTGGACGCCAGGCAAGGACAGCGCCGACTGGCACGAAGTGATGGTGCACATCAGCGGCCCGTTGGTGCAGGACTGGCAAGCATTGTTCGACCGCCAATGGCACGCCAACAACGCGCGTCGCGCGTGGAAACCCGCCACCCATTTCGGCCTGCCACGTTTGCCCAGGATGCCCGCCACCGGACCGGGTCTGGGTCGTGTGGCCTATGCCGATGCCCGCCAGCACCGGGACATTTTGCAATCGCTTATCCGGGCCTTGAACAGCAGCAAGACGCGCATCTGGCTGGCGACTCCGTACTTCCTGCCGACCTGGGGTGTGCGTCGTGCTCTGCGCCGTGCGGCGGGGCGGGGTGTGGAGGTGCGTTTGCTGCTCACCGGCCCGCGCACCGATCACCCGTCCGTGCGCTATGCCGGGCACCGCTATTACCCGCGCTTGCTGCGCTCGGGCGTGCAGATTTTCGAATATCAGCCGTGCTTCCTGCACCTGAAGATGGTGCTGGTGGATGACTGGGTCAGTGTGGGCTCGTGCAACTTCGACCACTGGAACCTGCGCTTCAACCTGGATGCCAACCTGGAAGCGTTGGACCCTGAATTGACGAGGGCGGTGGCGGGCAGTTTCGAACGGGATTTCGCGCAAAGCCTGGCGGTGAGCCTGGAGGCGTGGAAGTCGCGACCGTTGTGGCGGCGGGTGAAGCAGCGGGTGTGGGGGTGGATTGATCGGTTGGTGGTGAACCTGCTGGATAGACGCGGCTAGCCAGTCCACTGGGAGGCAAATGTGGGAGGGGGCTTGCCCCCTCCCACATGTTTACAGCAGTTCGAAGGTTTGCTGTTGTACATCCTGGGAATCCAACCCGATCTGCACATTGAACTCGCCTGGCTCCGCCGCGTACTTGAGCTGGGTGTTGTAGAACTTCAAGTCTTCCTCGGTGATGGTGAAGTGCAGGGTGCGCTCTTCACCGGCCTTGAGCATGACCTTCTGGAAGTTCTTCAGCTCCTTGATCGGGCGGATCATCGAACCGGCCACGTCCTGGATGTACAGCTGCACCACGGTTTCGCCATCCACCTTGCCGGTGTTTTTCAGCGTCACGCTGGCGTCCAGCTTGCCGGTCTTGTTCAGGGTGGTGGATGACAGCGCCATGTCCGACAGGCCGAACGTGGTGTAGCTCAAGCCATAGCCAAACGGGAACAGTGGGCCGGTGGTGTCATCGAAATACTGCGAGGTGTAGTTGCCCGGCTTGCCTGGGGTGAATGGCCGGCCAATGGTCAGGTGGTTGTAGTAGGTGGGAATCTGCCCCACCGAACGTGGGAAGGTGATCGGCAGCTTGCCCGACGGGTTGTAGTCACCGAACAGCACGTCGGCGATGGCGTTGCCACCTTCGGTGCCGGCGAACCAGGTTTCCAGGATGGCGTCGGCCTGTTGGTTCTCTTCAAGGATCGACAGCGGGCGACCGTTCATCAGCACCAATACCAGCGGCTTGCCGGTGGCTTTGAGGGCCTTGATCAGGTCGCGCTGGCTTTGCGGGATGTTCAGGTCGGTGCGGCTGGACGACTCGTGGGACATGCCACGGGATTCGCCCACGGCGGCTACCACCACATCGGCATCCTTGGCAGCCTTGACGGCCTCGTCGATCATCACCTGGGCTGGGCGGGTGTCATCCACCACTTCCGGCGCATCGAAGTTGAGGAAGTTCAGGTAGTCGACCACTGCCTTGTCGTTGGTGATGTTGGCGCCACGGGCATAGATGATCTTGCCTTTTTCGCCGATCACCGCGTTCATGCCGTCGAGCAGGGTCACCGATTGCTCGGGTTTGCCGGCGGCGGCCCAGCTACCCATCATGTCGATTGGCGCCTTGGCCAACGGGCCGACCAGGGCGATGGTCGCGGATTTTTTCAGCGGCAGGGTGTTGTCCTGGTTTTTCAGCAACACCAGGCTGCGACGTGCGATATCGCGCGCGTCGCTGCGATGCAGGCGGCTTTCGGCGTAGGTGTCGGCCGGGTCATCCTCGGCCTTGCCGATGCGCAGGTACGGGTCCTTGAACAGGCCCATGTCGTACTTGGCGCCGAGCACTTCGCGCACGGCGTTGTCGATGTCGCTCTGTTCGATTTCGCCGGACTTGAGCAGGCCGGGCAATTCCTTGCCGTACAGCGAGTCGTTCATGCTCATGTCGATGCCGGCCTTGATCGCCAGCTTGGCGGCTTCACGCCCGTCCTTGGCCACGCCGTGCTTGATCAGCTCGAAGATCGCGCCATGGTCGCTCACGGCCAGGCCCTTGAAGCCCCAGTCCTTGCGCAGCAGGTCGTTCATCAGCCAGGTGTTGGCGGTGGCGGGCACGCCGTTGATCGAGTTCAGCGCCACCATCACGCCGCCGGAACCGGCCTTGATCGCCGCGTGGTACGGCGGCAGGTAGTCCTGGTACATCTTGACCGGGCTCATGTCGACCACGTTGTAGTCGCGGCCGCCTTCCACCGCGCCGTACAGGGCGAAGTGCTTGACGCTGGCCATGATGCTGTCGGCATTCGCCGGGCTCACACCCTGGAAGGCCTTGACCATCACTTCGGCAATGCGCGAGACCAGGTAGGTGTCTTCGCCGAAGCCTTCGGAGGTGCGGCCCCAGCGCGGGTCGCGGGAGATGTCGACCATCGGCGCGAAGGTGATGTCGAGGCTGTCGGCGGCGGCTTCCTGGGCGGCGATGCGCCCGGAGCGGCCGATGGCGTCCATGTCCCAGCTGGAGGCCAGGGCCAGGCTGATCGGGAAGATGGTGCGGTGGCCGTGGATTACGTCATAGGCGAAGAACATCGGGATCTTCAAGCGGCTGCGCATGGCCGCGTCCTGCATCGGACGGTTTTCCGGACGGGTGATGGAGTTGAACGTGCCACCGATGCGGCCGGCGGCGATTTCCTTGCGGATCAGCTCGCGGGGCATTTCGGGGCCGATGCTGATCAGGCGCAATTGGCCGATCTTCTCATCGAGGGTCATCTGCTTGAGCAGGTCGCTGACGAAGGCGTCCTTGTCCTTGAGCGCAGCAGGCTTTGTTTCTGCCCAGACGGGGTGGGTGGCCAGTGTGGCAACAAGGCCGAGCAAACACAGCTTCTTCATGAATATCCTTTTTCGGCTCACTGCACAGCGAAAATGCGCTGTTCTGCCAAAATGTGGGGAACGTATGTTGTTGTTCGAGTGTTATACCGACAAATGCCGCACACTTCGGAACTCTTATTAGCGGTGGGCATCTTTTTAGCTGATTGATTCGATGCAATCCAGTCGTGGCAACGGATTATGCCTTACCGGTGCCCAATTCCATCAAGGTTCGCCAGGAGAAACACCATGCAAGCAGCACAAGGTTATCGCTGGGGCTTGAAAGCCGCGGTTCTGCTATTGATCGGCACGGTGCTCAGCGGTTGCGGCATCAACAACATCCCGACCCTGGACGAACAGGCCAAGGCTGCCTGGGGCCAGGTGCAGAACCAGTACCAGCGCCGCGCCGACCTGATCCCCAACCTGGTGGAAGTGGTCAAGGGCTATGCCGCCCATGAGCAGGACACCCTCACCGCCGTGATCGAAGCGCGGGCCAAGGCCACTTCGATCCAGGTGGACGCCAGCACCCTCGACAACCCGGAAAAACTCAAGCAGTTCCAGCAAGCCCAGGACGGCTTGAGCGGTGCACTCAGCCGTTTGATGGTGGTGTCCGAGCGTTACCCGGACCTGAAAGCCAACCAGAACTTCCTGGCCCTGCAATCCCAACTTGAAGGCACCGAAAACCGTATCGCCGTGGCCCGCCGCGATTTCATCCAGGCGGTGCAGGCCTACAACACCGAGATCCGCACCTTCCCGGGCCGTCTGTGGCACAGCGTGATGTACAGCGACTTGCCGGTTCGCGCCACGTTTGAAGCCACCAGTGCCGATGCCGATAAAGCGCCGCAAGTGAAGTTCAAATAAGGCCGCGCTGAGGTGTCGATGCGTTTATTACGGATAGGCCTGGCACTGTGGCTGTTGGCCTGCGTGGGCGTGGCCCAGGCGGCGCTGACCTTCCCGGCGCTGACCGGGCGGGTGGTGGACAACGCCCAGATGCTCGACCCGGCCACGCGCCAGCAACTCACTCAGCAGTTGCAGGTGCTGGAACAGACCTCCGGCGACCAGATCGTGGTGGTCACCGTGCCCGACCTGCAAGGCGTGCCGATTGAGGACTTCGGTTATCAGTTGGGCCGCGAGTGGGGCATCGGCCAGAAGGGCAAGGACAACGGCGCGCTGTTGATCGTCGCCCGCGATGAGCGCAAATTGCGCATCGAAGTCGGCTACGGCCTGGAAGGTGTGCTCACCGATGCGCAGTCGTGGGTGATCATCAACCAGGTGATTGCACCCAAGTTCAAGGCCGGCAACTTCAGCCAGGGCATCAGCGACGGCGTGGCGGCGATGATTCAGGTGGTGGGCGGCGAACCGCTGGCCGTGCCGGCCCATGTGGCGGACGCCAACTTTGCCAAGGATAATCCCGGGTTTTCCATCGGTCTGTTTATCCTGCTGATCGGCGTGTTGTGGCTGTGCAATCGCTTGGGCCTGCCGGTGGGTGCGATCCTGCTGGCGATTCTCAGCAGCAGCGGCCGTGGCGGTGGTGGCGGGGGCGGCGGCGGTGGTTTCCGCGGCGGCGGGGGCGGCTTTGGCGGTGGCGGGGCTTCAGGCGGCTGGTGATGATAATAATGAGAGAGCAAGCACAACCATGGCATTACTGACTGAACACGAGCAGCGCCAGGTCGCGCAAGCGATCGCCCGGGTGGAAAAGACCACCGACGCGGAACTGGTGACCGTGCTGGCCGCCCGCGCCGATGACTACGCCTACATCCCGCTGTTGTGGGCTAGCCTGATCGCGCTGGTAGTGCCGGGTGTGGTGCATTACCTGTCGGGCTACCTGACCATGTACACCTTGCTGCTGGCGCAATGGGCGACCTTCATTGTGCTGTGCCTGGTGTTCCGCTTGCCCAAGGTGACGACACGGTTGATCCCGCGTTCGGTGCGCCACTGGCGCGCGTCCAACCTGGCGCGACGCCAGTTCCTGGAGCAGAACCTGCATCACACCCTGGGCAGCACCGGTGTGCTGATTTTCGTCAGCGAGGCCGAGCGGTATGTGGAGATCCTGGTGGATGACGGCATTTCCAGTCGCCTGGATGACAGCAACTGGGATGGGATCGTCAAGGCGTTTACCCAGCAGGTGAAGCAGGGGCAGACGTTGGCGGGGTTTGTGGCGTGTATCGAGGCGTGCGGTGAGTTGCTCAAGGTGCATGTGCCGGTCACCCAAACCCGTAACGAACTGCCCAATCGCCTGGTCGTACTCGAATAAAAGACTCAACACTGGGCAAAAAAATGTGGGAGGGGCGGTGTTCCATCCAATGACCACTGATCAAATAACCCCGTGCTCTGAATCACTATCCCCCCTAAAATGCCCGGCATTCCCTGCCCGAGGCGTTTTTGTTCATGTCTGTCACTGCTCAACCGGATCATCATGCCCAGTTCATCGAACTGCTGAGCGCAAGCCTCGCGCAGAGTGCCTTTATCAAACTGGTGCTGGCCAAATACGTCGGTAACGAGGCTGAGTTGCAGCGGCTGATCATCAAGCCGGTAACGGTCAAGGAGCAGCCGTGCCTGTCCTTCGTCTATCGCTACAAGACCCGCGATATCACCAAGAACTTCCCGGTGGCCGAGGGAGTGGCAACGATTGCCGAGCTACTGCCGGCATCGTTCAAGAACGCCCATCTGCTGTCGCTGAGCGACGAAGCGCAGCTGGAATACAGCAAGAAGAACAAAAGCTCGTTGTTCAAAAGCAAGCCGCAGCAACTGCGCGAAGCGCCATCGGCTGAGCATAACCGCGAGAAAAACCGCTTCCTCGACCTGAGCCGGCCGTTCCTCGCTGACCTGGGCGTGACCGACGCCAAGCAGGCGCTGATCCCGTCGATGTCGCGCAAGTGGAAACAGATCAACAAGTTCATCGAGGTGTTCAGCCATGCGCTGACCTCGTCACCGCTGAAGCTGGACCAGCCGGTGCGCGTCGCCGACTTTGGCTCGGGCAAGGGCTACCTGACGTTCGCCATCCACGACTACCTGCGTAACACCCTCAAGGCCGAGGGCGAAGTGACCGGCGTTGAATTGCGCGAAGACATGGTGACCCTGTGCAACGCCGCCGCCGCCCGCCTGGAGCACCCGGGGCTGGTGTTCAAATGTGGCGACGTGCGCAGCGTGGCGCCCAGCGAACTGGACGTGATGATCGCCCTGCATGCCTGCGACATTGCCACGGACTACGCGATCCACACCGGCATCCGCTCCGGCGCGTCGATCATCATGTGCTCGCCGTGCTGCCACAAGCAGATCCGCCTGCAAATCCAGAGTCCGGTACTGCTCAAGCCGATGCTGCAATACGGCCTGCACCTGGGGCAGCAGGCGGAAATGGTCACCGACAGTTTGCGTGCGTTGTTCCTCGAAGCCTGTGGTTATGAGACCAAGGTGTTCGAGTTCATCTCGTTGGAGCACACCAACAAGAACAAGATGATCCTGGCCGTGAAGCGCGCAGAGCCGCTGGACAATGCGCAGTTGCTGGAAAAAATCCAGGAGCTGAAGGCGTTCTACCACATCACCGAACACTGCCTGGAAACCCTGCTGCGCGCGGATGGTTACCTGGCCTGATCGGCCAATGCTACGGGCGCAGGCTGCACCGCCGTCTTGCGCCCCAGCATCACCGTCACGATCACCCCGCACGCGAACACCCAGGTAATCGGCTCGATGTGTTCTCCAAAGAACAACGCCGAAAACGCGATGGTGAAGAAGATCTGCAACAGCTGGATCTGGCTGACCCGCGCAATCCCGCCCATGGCCAACCCGGCGTACCAGGCAAAGAACCCCAGGAACTGCGAGAACAGCGACACATAGCCAAATGCCCACCATGCGCGCATCGAAATCGCGCTTTGATGTTGTGCCGCCAGGTACCACACCGGGCCGATCAGCACCGGTGTCGACAGCACCAGCGCCCAGCAGATCACCTGCCAGCCGCCCATCTCCTTGGCCAATCGTCCGCCTTCGGCATACCCCAGGCCGCCCACCGCAATTGCACCGAGCATCAGCAAATCACCGGCCTGGATACTGCCGGCGCCGGTGATCAAGGCGTAACTCAACACCAGGCCACTGCCCAGTGCCGCGCAGGCCCAGAAGGCTTTCGATGGCCGCTCATGGGACAACCACGCCGCATACAGCGCCACGCACAGCGGTTGCAGGCCGTTGACCAATGCGCCGTGGGATGCCGGCAAGGTCTGCATGGCCCAGGCCGACAGCACCGGGAAACCGAGAATCACCCCCGCGATCACCAGGCACAACCCACGCACCTGGCGCCAGTTGGGCCAGCGTTCGCGACGCCACAGCAACAGCGCCGCCGCCGGGATCGCCGCAAACAGTGCGCGGCCCAGGCCGTTGAGCAACGGGTGGATTTCCTGCACCACGATGCGGGTGAAGGGCAGGGTCAGGCTGAAGATGATGACGCCCAGCAGGCCGAGGGCCATGCCGGTGTTTTCGCGCGAGCTCATGGGGCAACCAAAACGAGAGGGCTTCAAGGGAAGCCCATCTAGCCACATCCCCCGTCGGTTGCGGGCCTACAGCTGGGTGCGGATTTATCCGTACAGTTTTTCAGAAGAAGCGCGTGATGCTGATCTTGGCGTTGCGGCCTTGGCTGTAGACACCTTCACCGCTGAGTGCCGGTTGGTAGAAGCGGTTGAACAGGTTATCGACGGTGAAGTTGATCTCGGTGCCCTTGAGACCGGCCTGCTGCGGTTTCCAATTGGCGAACAGGCCTTGTGTGTCGTAGCTGGCGTTCTCCGTCTGGTCGTAGATAAAGTCGCCGATGCTGGAGTTCAAACCGCCCGCGTAAATATCGGTGGGCACGCGATCGGTCTTGCGTACGAACTGGCCCTGCCAGCCCACCTGCGCGTCCCAACTCGGGATCTTGGTACCCAGCACCACCACCCATTTGGCCGGTGGGATGTCCCGCGCCCACACGTGCAGGTTGGTCGCCCAGGGGTTGGTGTAGGGGTTGTCGCGCTTGCCTGTGGCCCAGGAGTAAGTCAGGGAGCCGAACAGGTAGGTCGAGTCGTAGTAGCTTTCCAGCTCGACGCCCTTGATGGTCATGCCGCCCACATTGCGATAGTTGGTCCTGGACGCCGCGTCACTGCATACCGCATCGATACTGCCGGATACTGTCAGTTGCCGTTCGCAGCCGACGCCGGTGGCTTTCATGATCTCGTCTTCAATACGGTTGTGGAACAGCGTGGTGCGCAGTTGCAGGTTGTCCTCGTGGGTGAAGAGCCCCGAGAAGTTAGTGACGTTGCCTGCGGTAATCGCCGTAATGCGCTCCGGGTCGAGGTTCAGGCTGGTGGCGCTGCGGGTGCTGAGGGCGCCTTGGACTTCGTACTGTTCATCGATCACTGGCGCGCGCCAGGTGCGGTTCCAACTGGCGAAGAAGGCCACATCCGGGGTTACGTTCCAGAACGCGGCGAGGCGTGGCGACCAGCCGGTGTAGGTGCGGTCGCTGTAGTCGTGACCCACTTTCGGGTCCGGGTTGCTGTAGTACGGCGCATCGTTGGCTTCGCCGCGATTGCGCACATGGTCGTAGCGCAGGGACGGCGTGAGGGTCACGTCGCCCAGGGTAATCGCGTCCTGGATGTAGAACGCGTTGCTATCGACCTTGCCGTGGGGCATGAAATACGGCTGGAAATGCCCATAGTTGTATCTGGCAGTGTTGTAGGTCGCACCTGGCATCCAGCTTTCGGTTTCGCGCTTGTGCTTGCGGATCTGTACGCCCGTGGTCACCGCGTGTTCCAACGGGCCGGTGGTCAGCAGGCTGGTATTGCGCAGTTCGAGGATGCGGTCTTTGTAGGACGTATCCATCTTGCGTCCACCGGTCGCCAGGCTAATGACGGCATTCGCGGCGCGCTCATCGGTCTGGTCGGTATTGGACTCCGAGTAGCTCAGCTTCAGGTCGATCAGCGGGTTGTTCAACGGGTGGTACTCGTACTTGCTCGACCAGGTGGTGTCCACCGTGTCGCGGTCGGCCAGAAAGCGTGATACGGCCGTGGCGTAGCCGTAGCGGTCGATGGCCGATTGTGTCGGCGGTGATGGGTAGGACTTTGCCGAGAACGGCGTCATACGCTGGCTTTGGGCGCGTGAGTAAGACAGGCCCATGCTGTGTTCGTCGGTGAAGTACGCGTTGAACTTGAACAGTTGGCCTTCGACATCCTGCGCGCTGTTGGGCAAGCGTTTGGGGTTGATCGGGTATTCATTGCGCGGGTCGGGCGGTGTGCCGGCGAGCTTGAGGTCGCCGCCGTCGCGCTTGGTCAGGTAGGCCAGGCCATCCATGCGGCCGTCGTCGGTGCGGCCATACACCGCGCCGGTGTAGACCTGCTCGTGGTTGTTGCTGGCGTAGCCGTATTTGACCATCGCCCCGGCATTTTGCCCGTCCTTGAGCAGGTCGGGTGCGTCCTTGGTGACCATGTTGACCGTGCCGCCAAAACCGCCGTTACCGGTAAATGGCGAGTAAGGGCCTTTCTCCACCTCAATGCTTTTGATCAACTCGGGCTCAATGAAGATAGTGCCTTGTTGATAACGCTCGAAACCGCTTTTGGCCGCGCCATCCACGGTCATCGGCACATCTTCGGCATCGCCCATGCCGCGAATGTTCATGGTCTGGCCGCCCGGCTTGGGCGAGCCACCCATGGATACCCCGGGCAGGGTCTGCAACAGCGAAGGAATGTTATCGGGCTGGTAACGGTCGATATCCGCCTGGCTCAGGGTAGAGCGGCCCACGGTGCTGGAGTCGACCTGGCTACCGGTGCCGATCACGCTCAGTGCATCCAGTTGAACAACGCCGCTATTGGTGGTCTTGGCCTCTTCGGGCCTTACCACATAGGTACTGCCGACCTTGATCAGGGTGAACTCGCCGTTTTTCAGCAGGGTACGAATCGCCACTTCCGGCGTGAAGTCGCCGTTGAGCGCGGGCGCCTGCACGTTCTTGAGCAACTCTTCATCGAACAGCAACTGGATCTGTGCCTGCTGCGCCACCTGGCTCAGGGACGTGGCCAGCGACTGGGCCGGCAGCGTGAAGGGCTCGGCCTGGGCGCTGAGGCTGTACGCCAGGCAGCTGGCGATGAGCGTCGGTCGAAGAAACAGGTGCGAAGCGTGGCAAGGCGCGCGAAACATGGAATCCCCCGGTGTGGCCAAGTGGCCGAAAAGGTGTGCGTATCGAACTCAGACCGGAGGAAGACGGGGCAGCTGAAAAAATCCACACCTGCGAATGCAAAATATTCTCAAATAAGAATCTTGTGAGTTTATTTGCTCGGTTCGATCCTCACGATGCCGTCGGTCGACATCACGGTTTTCACCGGCAGCAAGGCGGGCAAGGCGTTGAGCAGGGCGTCCGGATCATTCACATCCAGATTGCCCGAGACCTTCAGGTGCGCCACGGCGCTGCTGACCTGCAGCGGCGCCTGGGGGCGATACAGGCTCAATTCATCGATCAGGCTGGCCAGCTCGCGGTTGCGAAATGACAGGTGACCGCTGCGCCAGTCGGCGACCTCTTCGGCGGTGAGGGTCTGCTGCTGCACCGTGCCCTTGGCGTAGCTGTAGATCGCACGTTGCCGGGCGCCCAGCAGGGTGATGGGGCTTTTCGCGTCCGGCTCGAAGGCGACTTGGCCATGGGCGACGCTGACCACCAGTTGCTGCTGGCTGCGGCGCACATCGAAGCCAGTGCCGACCACGCGCACATTGGCCTCGCCGGCTTGTACGAACAGCGGCCGTTCCTTGTCGGCGGCCACTTCAATGTACAGCTGGCCCTTGTCCAGGTGCAGGATGCGCTGGTGCGCGGTGAAATCCACGCGTACGCGGGTGTTGGCATTCACATACAAAGTGCTGCCATCGGGCAGGTTGAGGGTGCGCATGCCTTTGGCATGGGCCGCGACCTGGGTGTGATACAGCTCGCGGGGCGCGCCGATATGGGTGGCCAACACCGCGCACAGCAGAGCAGCGGCCACGGCCAGGGCAGGGCGCCATACCGACGGTTTGCGCTGGGGCAGCGCCACGGGTTTGTTCAGTTGTTGCAACTGGGCCAGGTCTGCCCACAGCTGTTCGAATTCGGCGTAGGCACGGGCATGGGCGGGATCGGCCTGCCAGGCGGCAAAGGCCTTGCGCTCGGCACGCCCGGTTTCGCTGCGGTTGCGCGCAAACCAGCTGGCGGCTTGGGCATCGATGGCGTCGCTGTCTTCGATGTCCAGCACGTCGGTGTCGCTCAGGCGGTTCATTCTGGCTGCTCCGTGCCGGGTTCGTGTTGAAGGCGTCGCTTGCAATGCAGCAGGGCAAACGCGATGTGCTTTTCCACCATGCTGGTCGAAATGCCCATGCGCTCGGCGATCTGCGCCTGGCTCAGGCCTTCGAAGCGGTGCAGCATAAGGGCTTCTCGCCTGCGGGGCGAGAGTTCGGCGAGGACTTCTTTCAACTGTTCCAGGCGTTGCAAGCGTTGCGCGGCGGCCATGGGATCGTTTTGCTCGTCGGTGACAGGCTCCGCGTCCATTTCGGCCTGATCAGAGTGGACTGTGTGCCGTACCTTCTGTTTGCGCCAGTGATCACGCAGCAGGTTGCGCGCCATCTGGAACAGAAACGCCCGTGGCTGCTCGACCTTGGCCCGGTCGCGGTAGTCCAGCCACTGAGTGAAGACATCCTGGGTCATGTCCGCCGCGTCGCTGGCGTTGTCCGTGCGTTTGCGCAGGAAATACAGGATATCTGTATAAAACCCGCGAAAGGCATCGGCCGACAACGGGTCGGGCTTGGGACGAGACATGGATATCCTTCTTGACGAAGCACGACGTGGAAAAGTCGTGAATGATATCGAGAACTATTGTCATTTGTCATTCGGTTAAATGACAGCCACTGAGTCCATGGCTTGTAATCAGCCGGGTGTGACCTTTAATCCTACAAGCAAGTGAACAAAATCCCACTTGATAAGGAGAGAGTCATGGCTGGATGGTATGAGTTGAGTAAAAGCAGCAACGGGCAATTCCGTTTTGTGTTGAAGGCGGCGAACGCAGAAACCATTTTGACCAGCGAGCTTTACGTCACCCGCAGCGCAGCCGAAAACGGTATTGCTTCCGTGCAGACCAACAGCCCGCATGACGAGCGCTATGAGAAAAAAGTGGCCAGCAATGGCCAGCCGTTTTTTAACCTCAAGGCTGCCAATCACCAGGTGATCGGCAGCAGCGAGCAGTATTCCTCGACAGCGGCACGGGACAACGGCATTGCAAGCGTAAAGGCCAATGGCCCGACGACCACGATCAAAGACAAGACTTGAAGGTGTCGCAAAAAAACAAACACCCCGGCTCGCAAGAACCGGGGCGTTTTTTCAGGCGGCGTCCAGCAGCGCCTTCAATTGATTGCGTGCCGTTTCACTCAATGGGAACACCGGCAACCGTGGGGCACCCACTTCCAAACCGGTCAACCGCAACCCGGCCTTGATTGTCGCCGGCAACCCGCCCTTGAGGATGAACTCCAGCAATGGCAGCTGGCGGTAAAACAGCGCCTGGGCCTGGGTCAGATCGTTGCTCAATACCGCGTCGTACAAATCCAGGTTGAGCTGTGGGATCAGGTTCGGCGCCGCCGTGCACCAACCTTTGGCACCCGCCACGAAAGCTTCCAGTGCCAGCGGGTTGCAGCCGTTGTAGAACGGCACGTCGCTGTGACGATGCAACTGGTGCATGCGCTGGATATCCCCGGTGCTCTCCTTGACCATGGTCACGTTGGCCACCTGCTTGATGATGCGCAGGATCAGCTCCACCGACATGTCCGTGCCGCTGGTGGCCGGGTTGTTGTAGAGCATGATCGGCACGCCGATGCTGTCGCCGATTGCGGCATAGTGGGCGAGGATTTCCGCTTCGCTGAGCTTCCAGTAAGACGTCGGCAGCACCATCACCGCATCGGCGCCATTGGCCTCGGCGTAGCGCGCACGGCGTACGGCCTTGGCAGTGGTCAGGTCGGAAACGCTGACGATGGTTGGTACGCGCCGGGCAATCTTGGCCAGGCTGAAGGCGCTGACTTCATCCCACTCGGCATCGCTCAAGTAGGCGCCTTCGCCGGTGCTGCCTAACGGCGCGATGGCGTGTACGCCGCTGGCGATCAGGCGGTCGATGGAGCGGCCCAAAGCGTCGAGGTCGATGCGTTGGCGGTCGGCGCTGAACGGGGTGATGGTGTAGCCGATGATGCCGTGGATGGTTGGGCTGGACATGGAAAGTCTCCGGTCGAAAAAGGGCAGGTCAGTTCAGGCAATCGGCGTGTTGGCGCAGGTTCTGCCGGGCGTAGTAGTTGAACGCGGCGCCGTGGCGCTTGGGCCGGGAGATCCAGTCATGGGCCTCGCGACCCAGCTCTGGCAGGATCGGCTTGATGGTGCCGGCCGCCATCGCCAGCAACTGCAACTTGGCCGCGCGTTCGATCAATTGCGCGATCACGCAGGCTTCCTCGATGCTCGCCCCGGTGGACAACTGGCCGTGGTGCGAAAGCAGGATCGCGCGTTTGTCGCCCAAAGCCGTGGTGATGATTTCGCCTTCTTCGTTGCCCACCGGCACACCCGGCCAGGCCTCCAGGAACGCGCAGTCTTCGTACAGCGGGCAGAGGTCCATATGGGACACCTGCAGCGGCACTTCCAGCATCGACAGCGCGGCGATGTGCGTGGGGTGCGTGTGGATGATGCAATTCACATCCGGCCGCCCACGGTACACCCAGCTGTGAAAACGGTTGGCCGGGTTGGGAATGCCGTGACCTTCCAGCACCTCAAGATCTTCGTTCACCAGCAACAGGTTGCTGGCGGTGATCTCATCAAACCCCAGGCCCAGTTGCTGGGTGTAATAGGTGCCCTGTTCCGGCCCACGCGCGGTGATCTGCCCGGCCAGTCCGGAGTCGTGGCCGTTCTCGAACAGGATGCGACACGTGAGCGCCAGCTTTTGCCGGTCGGTCCACGTATTATCCGCGAGGGTGTTTTGCATCTGGATCAGCGCTTGCTTGACCAGTTGGTCTTTCGGGAGTGCTAATGTCTTGGCCATATCGGTGTCCTTTGGGTGGTTCAATGGACGTCGGATTTGCTGTCTCCCGCTGCTCGCAAGGTCGTTGGGTGAAGGCAAATGACACTAAAGATGCTATATGACACTTTGTGTCATTGGCAAGCACAGCTCATCGCTTACTGCATGGATTAACCGCAGCGCATGTCTATCCGTTTGAAATTATTGAGAAAAAAACTTGGCGTCACCTTGGAGGCCCTGGCCGAAAAGTCCGGGATGACCAAGAGTTACCTGTCCAAGGTCGAGCGCGGGCTCAACACGCCATCGATTGCCGCCGCGCTGAAACTGGCCAAGGCATTGAACGTGAAAGTCGAGGAACTGTTCAGCGAAGACAGCGTCAGCCTGGACAGCTACAGCCTGGTGCGCAGCCATGAGCGGCCCGACACCTCGCCCGGTTATGCGGTGCTGGCCCATCAGGTCAGTGAGCGCAGCCTGCTGCCGTTCATCATCTACCCGCCGGCGGAGTTCACCGACAAGACCTTCAAGGAGCATCTGGGTGAAGAGTTTCTGTTCGTGCATGAAGGCCAGGTGGAGGTGGACTTCATGAATGAACGGGTGATCCTGGAGCGGGGCGACGCGTTGCACTTCAATGCGCAGAAGCCCCATCGGTTGCGCTCGGTGGGGCCGGTGCAGGCGCAGCTATTGGTGGTGGTGCACAGCGGCGAAGAGTGATCAGCGTTCGACAGGGACTGACAGCGCCGGATTACCCAGTGGATGGGTACGCGCCGCAAAGAACTTCAGCTCCACTCCAGCCCCGTCGAACAACTGCGAATACCGCCGCTTCTGCTGGCGAATAAACCCATCGCTGCGTCCCGACACCGAGATCGCCAGCGTCGTCACGTTGGCCTGGCGAATCGCATCCACCAAGTGTTGATCCTGCGCCCCCAGCTCGTGGCCAAAGATGCACAGCGCGCCCTCGTGGCTCAGCAACTGCTCATAACAGAACGACAGGTAATCCGAACTGCGGATGGTCTTGAGCTTCTCTTCCACCTTGCCCTCGCTGACGAACAGCGGCACATCATCCAGGGTCTTGATGGTGTTGTTGATCGCAAAACTGCTGAGCAAAGTGCTGTCGGTAGTCGGCAGTTTGCGCGCAGTGCCGTCGAGGTTGCGCACCAGGTGCAGGCCGCCGTGCAGGTACAAAATGCGCGTGGCGTCGGTGCGGGTGTTGCGCAGGTCGAAGCTGGCGTCGGCGCTGCGGAACAAGTCGTCGATGCCCGGCGTGTGCAGGATCGCCCAATAGTTGAGCAAGTCGTAGTTGCTGGTGAACACCGTCGCGTACTGCTGCAACTCAGTATTGAGGGTCACCAGCGTCGACGGTTGCACCAGGCGCCACGGGATATGCACGGCGTGGATGGTATTGATCAACGCTTCCTTGATCGCGTAATAGCGGTTGCGCGGCGCCGCCGAGCTGACCGCCAGCGCCTTGTTGACCCGGCTGGTGGTTTTCAACGCGCCCAGCGCCTGCTCGAAGCTGCGGGTTTGCAGGGCGTCGAACACGCTGAGTTCGGATTGACTCAGGGGTTTTTCTTCGACGGTGCGGGCATTTTCGAACAGTGAGTCGTAGGCAAAGTCTTCCCAAATCGTGCGGCTGGCGCCATTGCCGATCAGAATCCCACTGAAGTCGCGGCTCGCGCGCAGTGCGCTCCAGTCTTCAAGGTGGGCGTCTATATCCTGGAAATCCTTCATCGGGGCGGGTCTACTCGAAATCGGCTGGACGGTGACTTTATCACGAGCGGGCGTTGATCCTGATCAAGATGCAGAACGCGTCACCGGTTGATTCTGTAGGCATAAAGCCTCTGAGGATTGACCATGAGCAGCACCTTCTTTATTCCCGCCGTCAACATCATGGGCACCGACTGCCTCGACGAAGCCATGACTGCCATCCGCAACTATGGTTTTCGCAAGGCACTGATCGTCACTGACGCCGGCCTGGCCAAGGCCGGCGTGGCCAGCATGATCGCCGAGAAACTGGCGATGCAGGACATCGACTCGGTGATCTACGACGGCGCCAAGCCCAACCCCAATGTGGAAAACGTCGAGAAAGGCCTGGCGCTGTTGCAGCAGAGCGCCTGCGATTTCGTGGTGTCCCTGGGCGGCGGCTCGCCCCATGACTGCGCCAAGGGTATCGCCCTGTGCGCCACCAACGGCGGGCATATCGGCGACTACGAAGGCGTCGACCAATCGAGCAAGCCGCAACTGCCGCTGGTGGCCATCAACACCACCGCCGGCACCGCCAGCGAGATGACCCGCTTCTGCATCATCACCGACGAAAGCCGCCACGTGAAAATGGCCATTGTCGACCGCAACGTCACGCCGCTGCTGTCGGTCAACGACCCGGCGCTGATGGTCGGCATGCCCAAGGGCCTCACGGCCGCCACCGGCATGGACGCGCTGACCCACGCCATCGAGGCCTACGTATCCACCGCCGCCACACCGATCACCGACGCCTGTGCGATCAAGGCCATCGAACTGATCAGCGCCAACCTGCGCCTGGCCGTTCGCGACGGCACCGACAAGGCCGCACGGGAAAACATGGCCTACGCGCAGTTCCTTGCGGGCATGGCGTTCAACAATGCGTCCCTGGGTTTCGTACACGCCATGGCCCACCAACTGGGCGGTTTCTACGACCTGCCCCACGGCGTGTGCAACGCGGTGTTGTTGCCCCACGTACAAAGCTTCAACGCCAGCGTCAGTGCCAAACGCCTGAGCGACGTAGGCCGAGCGTTGGGCGCGGACATCAAGGGCATCACCGACGAAGAGGGCGCCCAGGCCGCCATCGCCGCGATTCGCAGCCTGGCCCACGACGTCGACATCCCGGCTGGGTTGCGCGAACTGGGCGCCAAGTTGCAGGACATTCCCCTGCTGGCGACCAACGCGTTGAAGGATGCGTGCGGCCTGACCAACCCACGGCGCGCGGACCAGCGGCAGATCGAGGAGATCTTTCGCAGCGCGTTCTGAATAGGGGCAGCCTTGAGCTGCAAGCGGTAAGCTACAAGCTGAATGCGCTCAACTTGCGCTTGAAGCTTGCGGCTTGCCGCTGAGGTCCCCTTATGAGAGTTCTGTTATTCGGCGCCACCGGCATGGTCGGGCAGGGCGTGCTGCGTGAGTGCCTGCTGGCCGCCGACGTGCAGGAAGTGGTCGCCGTCGGCCGTACGCCCCTGACCCAGGAGCATGGCAAGCTGCACCAGGTGCTGCACAGCGACATGCTGGATTTCCAACCCCTGGAAAACCTGCTGCAAGGCTTTGATGCGTGCTTCTTCTGCCTCGGCGTTTCATCGGCGGGCATGAATGAAACCCGGTACACCCACCTCACCTACGACCTCACCCTGGTCGCCGCCAGCACCCTGGCGCGGCTCAATCCGCAGATGACCTTCATCTATGTGTCCGGTGCTGGTACCGACAGTTCAGAGGCGGGCAAATCGATGTGGGCACGGGTCAAGGGCAAGACCGAGAACGCCTTGCTGCGCCTGCCGTTCAAGGCGGTGTACCTGTTCCGTCCGGGCGTCATCCAACCCTTGCATGGCGTGCGTTCGAAGACGCCGCTTTACCAATCCTTCTACTCGGTGCTTGGCCCCCTGTTGTCGTGTGTACGGCAGCTGAAACCGGGTTGGGTGGTGAGCACCGAGACAGTGGGCCGGGCGATGTTGCAGGCGGCCAGCCACGGCGCGCCGCAGCCGGTGGTGGAACAGGCCGAGATCAACCGGCTGGCCAGCGAGCGTCGCTGATGCTGCACAAGAGCCTGGTGCGTCGGCTGGACCTGATCACGCTGCAGCTGTTCGTCGCGGTGTTCGAGGAGGGCACGCTGACCCGTGCCGCCAACCGCGAAGCCATCGCCGTGTCGGCCGCCAGCAAGCGCTTGATGGAACTGGAGCAGGTGCTGGGCGTGAGCCTGTTTGTGCGGCGGGCCAAGGGCATGGACCTGACGGCCGCTGGTGAGACCCTGCTGCACCATGCGCGGCAGATGTTGTTCAACGTCGAGAAGATGGGCCTGGAACTGGGCGAACACAGCCATGGCGTGCGCGGTTATGTGCGGATGCTGGCCAATCTGTCGGCGATCATTCAGTTCCTGCCGGAAGACCTGCGGGACTTTTCCAGACTGCACCCCGAAGTCAAAACCGACCTGGAAGAACGCCCCAGCAAAGGCGTGGTGCAGGGCGTATTGGATGGGGTCGCTGACCTGGGGATCTGCTCCAGTGACACCGACACCAAAGGCCTGCCCAGCGTGACCTATCGCCACGACAAACTGGTGGTGCTGATGCCGAAGGATCATTCGTTGGCCACCCGTGAAAGCCTGGCGTTCGTCGACACCCTCGACAGCGATTACGTCGGCCTGCACGCCGCCAGTTCCATCAACATGCGCACCCACGCCGCCGCCCGCGAGGCGGGCAAGCTGCTGCGCCTGCGCATTCATGTACCGGGGTTTGATGCGATGTGCCGGATGGTTCAGGCGAATATGGGCATCGGCATCCTGCCGCAGAAGGCGTACGAATTGTTTGGTCGCGCACTGGGTTTGCATGCCGTACCGCTGACGGACGATTGGTCGGATCGCAGCCTGATCCTGGTGGTGCGTGATGAAACCCAGCTGTCACCGGTCAGTCGATTGTTGTTCGATTATTTGAGCGTTCGCGTTTAGCGAACGCTGCTTGCCAACTGACGGTTGGATTTCTCCTGCACCTGGCCTCTAGTCTTGGCCGCACATTCCAAGAATAAGAGGTGCACCCCATGACGGCTCCCCTGAGCGGTATCAAGGTGATCGAGATCGGCACCCTGATTGCCGCGCCGTTCGCCGCCCGGCTGATGGCCGAGTTTGGTGCCGAGGTGATCAAGATCGAAGCCATGGGCCAGGGCGACCCACTTCGCAAATGGCGAAAGCTGCACGAAGGCACGTCGCTGTGGTGGTACCTGCAATCGCGCAACAAGAAGTCACTGGCGCTGGACCTCAAGTCGCCGGAAGGCCTGGACCTGATCAAGCAATTGCTTGGCGATGCCGACGTGCTCATCGAAAACCTGCGCCCCGGCGGCCTGGAAAAGCTCGGCCTCGGCTGGGACGTGCTGCATGCGCTCAACCCCAAGCTGACCCTGGTGCGTATCTCTGGCTATGGCCAGACCGGCCCGTATCGCGACCGCCCTGGCTTCGGTGCCATCGGCGAGGCCATGGGCGGCATCCGCTACACCACCGGCAACCCGGACTCGCCACCGGCGCGGGTCGGCGTAAGCCTGGGCGATTCGTTGGCGTCACTGCATGGCGTGATCGGCGCGCTGATGTCGCTGCTGCGGGTCAAGACCGGCCAGGGCGACGGGCAGATTGTCGATGTGTCGCTGGCCGAAAGTGTGTTCAACCTGATGGAAAGCCTGGTGCCGGAATACGACATGCTCGGCCATGTGCGTGAACGCAGCGGCGGCGCCTTGCCGGGCATTGCGCCGTCCAACACCTACCTGACCGCCGACGGGGCTTATGTGGTGATCGCCGGCAACAGCGACCCGATCTACAAGCGCCTGATGCACACCATCGGCCGCGCCGACCTGGCCGAAGCCCCCGAGTTTGCCCACAACGATGGCCGCGCCGCCAAGAGTGGTCTGCTCGACGCCGCGATCACCCACTGGACCAGCAGCCTGCCCATCGAGCAGGTGCTCAGCGCCCTGGAAGCCGCCGAAGTGCCGGCCGGACGCATCTACTCCGTGGCGGATATCGTCAGCGACCCGCACTACCAGGCGCGTGAGATGTTGCTCAATGCCGAGCTGCCCGGCGGTGTGTCGGTGAAGATGCCGGGCATCGTGCCCAAACTCTCGGAGACCCCCGGCGGTGTGAACTGGCAAGGCCCGACCCTGGGCCAACACACCGACGAAATTCTTGGCAGCCTGGGCCTGGCCGGTGCCGATATCCAACGCCTGAAAACCTCGGGAGTGGTGCAATGATCACAGACTATTGCGACCCGCTGATCGTGCAGGAAGTCTCCCCGCGTGACGGCCTGCAAATCGAGCCAACCTGGGTCGAAACAGCGGATAAGATCGCCTTGATCGATCAACTGTCCCTCGCCGGTTTTTCGCGGATCGAAGCCGGTTCGTTCGTTTCACCCAAAGCCATCCCGGCATTGCGCGATGGTGAGCAGGTGTTCCAGGGTATCGACCGCAAGCCGGGTGTGATCTACGTCGCGCTGATCCCCAACCTCAAGGGCGCCCAGCGCGCCGTCGAGTCCCGCGCCGATGAGTTGAACCTGGTGATGTCCGCCAGCCAGACCCACAACCTGGCCAATCTGCGTATGCGTTGCGAAGCCTCGTTGGCGGCGTTTGGCGACATCACACGGTTTGCCGCCGAGCATCCGGTAACGCTCAACGGCAGCATCGCCACCACCTTCGGTTGCCCGTTCGAGGGCAGGATCGACGAAGACCGCGTGCTGCAGATCGTTGACGCTTATCTCGAGCTGGGCATCCAGGGCATCAGCCTGGCTGACACCACAGGCATGGCTAATCCGCGTCAGGTGGAGCGCCTGGTCAAGCGCGTGCTGCAGCGCGTATCCGCCCGTGACCTGACCCTGCATTTTCACAACACCCGCGGCTTGGGCCTGTGCAATGTGCTGGCTGCCTATGAGGCTGGTGCCCGTCGCTTTGACGCGGCGCTCGGCGGTTTGGGCGGCTGCCCGTTTGCGCCGGGGGCTTCGGGCAATATCTGCACCGAAGACCTGGTGAACCTGTGCGAAGAAGTCGGGATTCACACCGGGATCGACCTGCCGCACCTGCTGCACATGTCCCGCCGCTTGCCAGCCCTGTTGGGCCACGAGCTGCCTGGCCAGGTGGCCAAGGCCGGGCGCAATTGCGACCTGCATGCGCCACCGGCCTACATCGCCACGCTGTAACGCCGTACCAGACAACAAAAACAATCGGGCGCCGCTGAGCAGCCCGCTGGAGAGAAACCATGAGCACTAATACGTTGGAGGCTGGCGTGCGCCCGGCCGCTGAAATCGATGCCGAAAAAGCCCTGGTCAGCAAGGTCGCCTGGCGCCTGATGCCGCTGATCATGGTGTGCTACCTGTTCGCGTTTTTTGACCGGATCAACATCAGCTTTGCCAAGTTTCAGCTGCAAGCGGACCTGAGCCTGAGCGACACCGCCTATGGCCTGGGTGCCGGATTGTTCGTGGTGGGATATGTGATCTTTGAAGTGCCGAGCAACATGATGCTGTACAAGGTCGGTGCCCGGCGCTGGATTGCACGGATCATGATGTCGTGGGGCCTGGCCACGGCGGCCATGGTGTTTGTTACGGCCGAATGGCAGTTCTACGGGCTGCGCTTCATCATCGGCGCGATGGAGGCGGGGTTCGCGCCGGGCGTGCTGTATTACCTGACGTTGTGGTTTCCGCAGCACTTCCGCGGGCGCATCACGTCGATGCTGTTCCTGGCCTCGGCGTTTGCCGGCCTGGTAGGCGCTCCGTTTTCTGGGCTGGTGCTGGAACACCTCGACGGGGTGTTGCAAATGCGCGGCTGGCATTGGTTGTTCCTGCTCGGCGGCTTGCCCTGTATCGGCCTGGGGTTCCTGGTGCTGACGTTGCTCAAGGATCGCATCGAAGACGCCCACTGGCTGACGGCGGCGGAGAAGACCCTGCTGTCGAGCCGTATCGCCAAGCATGAGCCGAACCAGCACGGCGGTTCGCTGCTGTCGGCGATCCGCATCCCCGGGTTCCTGATGCTCGGCTTTATCTACTTCCTGATCCAGGTGGCGTCCTACGGCCTCAACTTCTGGGCGCCGCAATTGATCCGCAGCGCCGGTACCCAGAGCCCGGTGATGATCGGCCTGCTCACGGCGATTCCCTATGTGTGCGGCGCCATCAGCATGGTGGTGATCGGGCGCCTGTCGGATGCCACCGGCGAGCGGCGCAAGTTTGTCTGCGGGCTGGTGGTGCTGGGGGCGGTAGGCTTCTTCAGTGCCGGGATTTTTGCCGACCACACTACCTTCCTGATCATTGCCCTGGGCATGTTGGGCGCCGGCATCATCGCCTCGATCCCGACCTTCTGGACCCTGCCGCCCAAGCTACTGGCCGGCGCCGGTGCCGGCGCGGCGGGAGGCATTGCGGTGATCAATACCCTCGGGCAGTTCGGCGGCATTGTCAGCCCGGTGATGGTGGGGCGGATCAAGGACCTCACCGGCAGTACCACCCCGGCGCTTTACGTGATCGGTGTGTGCGCGCTGTTGGCGGCGGCGCTGTTGCTGTGGGGACTGCCGCAGAAGTTGCGCACCCTCGATAAAGGTTGATCTTGACCGCAACCCCGCGGATTGGAGGAGGACCGTTCGTCGCACCGGCGAGTTTTTTCTAAACCTTTACCGCCCTCAAAATTCGAAATGAGGGCGGGGTGTATTCCCCGGTCCCTTTTTTTGCCCTGGAGGAACCCATCATGAGCCGCATGGCTATCCGGTTACGCACCGCCAGTTTCGCGATGCTGCTGGGCCTCGGCGCCAGCAATGCCTTCGCCCAGTCGCCTGCTGAATTCATCGAGCAGGCTTCGGCCAAAGGCATGGCCGATATCGAAACCAGTCGCATGGCCCACGCCAAGACCTCGTCCCAGGAAATCAAGGACTACACCATCGAGGTGATCAACGAGCGCACCCTGGCCAACCAGCATCTGGCGGCCATCGCCAAGAAGCTCGATTTGCCCGTGGCGCCGCGCGAGAAGATCGTCGATAAAGCCGAAACCCTGATGCCCGAACTCAAGGACGGCGACTCCTTCGATGCGGCCTACACCGCACAGCAGGTGAAGGAAAATGAAGACGCCATCGCCTTGTTCAAGCAGGAAGGCGCGGCGTCGGATGTGCCGGAAATCAAAGCCCTGGTCGATGAGACGTTGCCCAAGCTGGAAGAGCGTCTGCAAAAGGCTCGTGCCTTGGCGTCGACCTATGGCAAAGGCCATCAAGGCGACGGTTGAACCTGTTACTTGAATTGAAAAACGGCGGTTGGATCATCTCCAACCGCCGTTTTTTATAGGCTTTGCTAGAACGCCATTTCCGCCTGGCCGGTGCCCTCCAGCGCGAGCAAGTATTGCTTGGCTTCCAAACCTCCGGCAAAGCCCGTCAAGCCACCTGAGGCGCCGATCACCCGATGGCACGGCGCAATGATTGAAATCGGGTTGCGCCCGTTGGCTGCGCCCACTGCACGGACGGCCTTCGGGTTGCCGATCTGCTGGGCAATCTGGCTGTAGCTGCGGGTTTCGCCAAAGGGAATGGTCAGCAGCGCCTGCCAGACCTGCTTCTGAAAATCGGTGCCGGTAAACTCCAGCTCCAGGTCGAACTGGTTGCGGGTGCCGGCAAAGTACTCGTGCAACTGGCGTTCGGTTTCCAGCAACACCGGGCTGTCATTGGCCTCGTGCAGCTCACCCAGGCGCACACGGTTGGCGCGTTCCTCTTCCCAGAGGATGGCACTGAGCTTGCCAGCACGCGCCACGAGGGTGAGTACGCCGACAGGCGAAGGCATGAGCTTGTATTCGTAGGACATGAGCGGGCTCCTGGGTGGGCGGGGTAGCGTTGAATCTAGAACACGCCGCCCAACGAGAAACTACGTTTCTTGCGATTGAATTCGGTTTGTTCAGTGGTCTTGCTGCAACACTTTAAGCGCCGCTGAGGCCAGAAAGCCGGAACGGCTTTTTTCTTCCGGGTGGTGCAGCACATATTCATCGATGCGGTTCAACAGATAACCGGGCAGCGTGATGTTGAGCTTCTGCGCCTTGCCCAGGTACTTGGTGACATCAATGTCCACCACCGCCCAGGTGCAACCTGCATAGTGAGGGTTGGCGGCGTGCAAGGTGACCTTTTGCGCACTGGGAATCGGTGCACCGTCTTCCGCCAGGATTTCGAAATGTCCTTCAATGGCTTCGCGAGCCATGGCCATGGCGTCGTCCAAGTCGTCGCCGGCGGAGTAGCAGCCTGGAATATCCGGGACTTCTACGCCCCAGGCGTGGTCGTCGTCGCCGGTTGAAATTGCAATCGGGTAAAGCATGTCTGTTGTCCTCCACGGACGGTTAACTCAGCAGAGCCTGTTTCAAAATGCTCTTGGCGGTCTTGTCCAACAGGTCCTTCTTTGGATGGGGAATCGTCACCAGCCCCGGTTTTGTCGGGTGCTTGAAGGGGTGGTGGCTGCCTCTGATACGTACCAGATACCAACCGTCCGCAACGATGTGACCTATCAAATATCGGCTATCCACAACACCTCCTTGTGGTGTGTGATGGTGGTGACTATAACCACTGAATTGAAATTATCAACACTCTACCTACCAGTGGTCGATGACCGGCATTTTGGCAGGTGGTCAATGGAGTGTATGAGCGCGACGGAATGGCGCTGCAGAGAGGTATTGCGAGGTTTTGCAGCGGCGTTACCGGGCCGGTAGCGTCTGTGCAATGACGGCGAGAAACGCATCAACCAGCACACTTTTTGTTTCTGCGCGGGTCAGTACCAACAGCTGCGCACACGCATCCGCTTCCACCAGCGGCCTGTACGTCACGCCTTTATTCATCAGGCTTTGCGTACACGCCGGCACCAACGCCACGCCTTGCCCGGCGGCCACCAGCGCAATGATCGAGGTGATCTGCCGCCCGGTCGGTCCGGGGCGTAGCGGCTGGCCGTGGTGGCGGTACAACTGTTCGATGGACTGGTTGAGCCCCGAGCCATAATCCGCTGGAAACAGAATCAACGGGTAGGCACTGAGCTGCGCCAGGCTGACCTTGGGTTGATTGGCCAGCGGGCTGTCACTGGACACGGCGGCCACCAAGGGTTCTTCGCCCAAGGACAGCGCTTGCACCGCTTCGCCTTGCGGCAACAGGCGGCTCAGGCCGATATCCAGCCGCCCATCCGCCACTTGCGCACCCAGGCTGCCCGAGGCGCATTCCACCAGGGTCAATTGCACATCGGGAAAGCGTTGGGCAAACGCCTGGATCGCCTGGCTGAACAGGTCCGACAGGGCGATCGAACTGACATAGCCCAACGCCAGTTGCCCGGCCGTACCTGCCGCGAGTTTGCCGGCGATCACCTGTGCCAATTCCACCTGCTCCAGTACGCCGCGTGCATAGGGCAGGAATGAGCGGCCTTGTGCGGTGAGGGTGACCGTGCGGCTGGTGCGGTCGAACAGCTTGAAGCCCAGCTCGGTTTCCAGCGCCGAGATCTGTCGCGTCAGCGGCGGCTGCGCCAGGTGCAGGCGAATGGCGGCGCGGCCGAAGTGCAATTCTTCGGCGACGGTCAGAAAGTAACGCAGCTTGCGTAGGTCGAGCATCCTGGTCCTTGGGTATCGATCGGTCCGAAATCGGTATTGGTTCATGACCTGCCGGCCATTCTATAAAGACCTCACAAAATAAAACGAGAGGTTTCATGAAACCGCGCCTGCATTGTGCCCGTCTTGCCCTGTTCCTGTGTGGCTGCGCGGCGTTCCTCAACCTGTATGCCACCCAGAGCATTCTCCAGACCTTTGCCGCGCAGTTTCACATCAGCGCCAAGGCGGCGGGGTGGAGCATCACCGTGACCACGTTGGCGGTGGCGATCACTGCACCGTTTGTCAGCCGCCTGACCGGGCGCTTCGAGCCACGTACAGTGATCAGCGCGGCGGCCTTGCTGCTGGCGCTGCCGGCGCTGATGACTGCCTGGGCCGACAGCTTTGCCGAAGTGTTGGTGTGGCGGTTTGTGGCGGGAATGTTGATCCCGGTGGTGTTCGCCACCAGCGTGGCGTATATCGGCGACCGCTGGCGTGGCGGTACGGTGACGGAAGTCACCAGCCTGTATGTGGCAGGGACCGTGCTGGGTGGGTTTGCCGGGCGTTTCGTCACCGGCGTCGTGACTGAATATGTCGGCTGGCGCGAAGCCTTTGAATGGCTGGCGGTGCTGAGCCTGATGGTGGGTGGGTTTATCCAGTTCCTGTTGCCTATGAGTCGGGTGCGCTCGGCGAAGGTTCAACCCTCGTTCTCGGCGGTTTTTAGCAAGCCCTTGCTGGCCGCCTACGCCGTAGGATTTTGCGTGCTGTTCTCCCAGGTTGCCGCGTTTACCTACGCAGGGTTGTACCTCGGATTACCGCCGTTCAACCTGGGGCCTGCGGCGTTGGGTGCGCTGTATATGGTGTTTTTGCTGGCGTTGATCGTGATCCCCATAGCCGGGCGCCTCAGCAAATCCCGGCCTCATGCCGAACTGCTGAGTGTGGCTGCGCTGCTGGGCATCAGCGGCTCGGTGCTGACGCTGGTGCCCTCCTTGTGGTGCATCGTGGTGGGCCTGGCCCTCAGTTCTACCGGCGTATTCCTCGCGCAGTCGGCGGCCAACGCGTTCACCACGGCCACGGCCGGTGACAATAAAGCAGGCGCTGTGGGGGTGTACCTCACGTGTTACTACCTGGGCGGAAGTTGTGGTGCCATTGTCCCGGCATTGATCTGGGAACGCTGGGGCTGGGCCGGGTGTGTGGCGCTGATTATTACCTTCCAGGTGTTGACCTTGCTGATCGCCCTGACCGGCTGGAAGCCCGCCAAACCTCAACTGATTCCGACGCCATGAATGCCATCCCAACCCGCCGTCGCACACTGATCGCTGGCTGCAGCGCCCACGCCGTGCATGATGGTCTGACCGATGTCATCTACGTGCTGCTGCCGATCTGGCAAACACAGTTCGCCTTGTCCTACGCCCAGGTCGGGCTGTTGCGCGGTGCCTATTCCGGAATGATGGCGGTGTTCCAGCTCATGGCCAGCCGCGCCGCAAAACGCTGGGGCCGAGTGCCGATGCTGGTCGGCGGAACCGCGCTCGCCGGCGCGGCTTACCTGTTGGTGGGCCAGGCCACCGGGCTGGTGATGCTGTTGCTGGCGCTGCTGCTCGGCGGTCTGGGGGCCAGCAGTCAACACCCGCTGGCGTCTTCGATGATCAGCGATGCCTATGAGGACGGTGGCGGAATCAAGCAGGCGTTGTCCCAGTACAACTTCTGCGGCGACATCGGCAAAACCCTGATCCCCGGCCTGGTGGGCCTGTTGCTCACGGTGATCAGTTGGCGCGCCAGTGCCACGTTGCTGGGGGTGCTGGGGTTGGCGGCGGCGGGGTTGCTGTGGTGGCTTATTCCTGCGCAAACATCCGAATCGTCCTCGACCAAAAAAGCCAAACACTTCACTGGAACAGGCTCCGTCACCGGCCTGCGCGCACTGATCCTCACCGGCACCCTCGACAGTGCCGTGCGCATGGGCTTTCTCACCTTCCTGCCGTTTCTGCTACAAGGCAAGGGGGCGGGCACCGCCGGTATTGGCCTGGCCCTGACCCTGCTGTTTATCGGCGGGGCGTTCGGCAAATTATTCTGCGGCTACCTGGGCGCACGCATCGGCATGCTGAAGACGGTGTGGTTGACGGAGGGCAGCACGGCGCTGCTGATCGTCGCGGCGGTGTACCTGCCGCTGGACGGGTTGATGGTGATGTTGCCGGTGCTGGGGCTGGTGCTCAATGGCACGTCTTCAGCGCTGTACGGCGCGGTGCCCGATCTGGCGCCAGCCGAGAAACGCGAACAGGCGTTCGCCGTGTTCTACACCGGCACGATTGGTGGCGGGGCGCTGGCGCCCATGGTGTTCGGCGGGGTGGGGGATGCAATGGGGGTGACGGTGGCGGTGATGCTGCTGGCCGGGGTGTTGGGGATGACGTTGCCGTTGGCGTGGGTGATTCGCAGAGGAATGCAACTGGACGGTTGATAACTTTTTCTGACCCGAATTTCAGTTCCATCCTACGTCAGGATACAGAAGGCGAAACTGTACAGTTCGGGCTTCAAAAATCGCGGCGCATGTTTCGCATGCCTATCAGTGAGTGACGAGTGGCCGTTGCTTGATAGGAAGCGATCAGACTAAGCTTTCTATGCGCCAATGACGTATAGGCGTGAATATGATATTTATCGAGTCACCCGCATTTACAGAAGATCTGCTAGGGCTTCTGAGTGAGGAAAGCTACGGTGAATTCCAAGCGTTTTTGGCCGAAAATCCCACCTCCGGTGATGTCATTCAAGGCACCAATGGCTTGAGAAAAATCCGGTGGGCCGTGCGGGGAAGGGGAAAGAGCGGAGGCGTCAGAGTGATTTATTATCATGTCTGCAAGGCCTATCAAATCAGGTTGATCTTGATCTACCGGAAGGGCATTAAAGATGACCTTTCGCTGGCGCAGAGAAGTGTTCTGAGTGAAATAAACAGAAGGTGGGAATGATGGAGAAAAAACTTTTCAACCGTCTGGTCGAAAGTTTGATTCAGATGGATGAGATCGTAAGTGGCGAGCGACCTCCTTCTCGCGAATTTTTTGTTGATGCGTTGAAGGTAAAAGAGATTCGACGAGCCACCGGGCTTTCCCAAGCGGGCTTTGCAAAGGCGATTGACGTGCCTGTAGGAACACTTCAGAACTGGGAGCAAGGGCGACGTGAGCCAGAAGGGCCGGCTAGAGCATTGCTTCGTGCCTTACACAACGACCCTAGTCACGTATTGGCAGCGCTGGAGCATCGATAAATTCCGAGGTTGTGCCTTTTAAGTAAATGAAAACCGGCTGGCTGAAGCCGGTTTTTCTGTTTGAGCTGCCTGCATCGGCGTAATGCCCTGCGCCCTTTTTTCAAGTTTTGCGACATTGCCTACACCACCTTCGGAACACGTTGGGTTGTATGCCATGGCATGGGCTATTTATGGTTTGTCAGCTGCTACATGTTCAATGGCAACTGCACCCAGGGCACCCTGGAGTGCGCCGGTATCCCGAAAGCTACCCGGTTCACTCGCCTGCGTGCGGTTGCCTCCCTCCCGAATCATCAAATTCAACGCATAAAAAAACCGGCCACCAAGGACCGGTTTTTTGCATCCCTCGTCAAAAATAACCTGACGCGGAACGAGAATCTGAGTGGAGCGGGTAGAGGGAATCGAACCCTCGTCGGAAGCTTGGGAAGCTACTGTTCTACCATTAAACTATACCCGCTCAGAGCGGCTGACTTTGTACCAGAAGTTCGCCGGGATTTGAAGTTTTTCTTCAAAAAAATGTGTGGGTTACAGATGTCTCGCACATCGACAAGCGAACCCTCTGTAGGAGCGAGCTTGCTCGCGAAAGACTCAAGAGCGCCGCGTTCTCTCAGGAGACGAGCGTTATCGTTGACGTTCTTCGCGGGCAAGCCCGCTCCTACAACGCGTCGTGTATCAGAGTGCGAAGGCATGGTGTGCCGGGCCGGTTTGATAGCGCAATCGGCTGACCTGGCGCTCTGGTTTCAGGAAGCCCACCACCGCATCCCGGCTGTCCCGACAGGCGGCCTTGTGCTCCATGTCCAGGAAATGCCCCGTGGCCTGGATCGTGCTGAAGCTGCTCTTCGCCACATGCTGGCCAAACAGCTTGGCGTCCTGGGCGCTGGTGTACTCGTCCCATTCGCCATTCAAAAACAGCACTGGAATATCGATCTGCTTGGCGGCCTTGAGGTAGCACAGGCGATCACTGTTGAGCACATGGCTGATGTGAAAGTGCATCTGCCCATACTCGTGCTCGGCCAGGCTGCTCACGTGCTTGTAGTTGAAGCGCTTGAACAGCGACGGCAGGTGTTTGCCGATGGTGCTGTTGACCAGGTGGCCGACGCGGTCGCGATCGAGGTTGCCGAGGTAGTCGACACCGCGTTCCAGGTAGTCGCGCATGGGCGCGTTGATCACTGGGGAGAACGAGCTGATCACGGCTTTTTCCACGCGACGTGGCCGGTGGGCGAGGGCGACCAGGGTGGCGGCACCGCCCCAGGAAAACGACAGCACATGTTCAGCGGCAAAATGGTCGATGAGTTCCAGCAGGATCTGGCCTTCGACTTCCTTCGTCAGCATCTGCTCATGGCGGTTATGGATTTTGGAGCGACCGGCGTAGGGCTGGTCGTACAAAACCACATTGAACTGCGGGTACAGGCTTTTCACGGTTTGAGCGAAGGATGCCGTGGTGGCCATGGAGCCGTTGACCAGGATGATGGTCTTTGCAGCAACGTCCGCGCGATAGAACTCCGTGTAAACCCGATACTGACCCTGTATATCCAACACAGCGATTTCTGGCCTCATGTCGTAAGACTCCTGGCAAGCGGGTAGGGCGCGCAGATCACTCTGCACGAGCTTTGTGACAGGTAGGCATACGCCTGGAAAAGGAGGGCCCATGTCGATCCGATGACGGCTGGCCGACGGCTGTTGTTGTGGCGGGCTGTTTGCCTGGAAGGCCCGTAGATCAAGCGCGGGCGGGGCAAGGTGTTTCTTGGAGGTTATAGGCGACTCGCCAGTCATAATTGAACTGGTGATCCTGATTCAAGCAGTCGAGGCGGCACCTCGCAAGGTGACCTGGCGGTTTTTTGCCATCACCGGCCGAACGGTCGTCAGACCTGTCGGATTTCGTCGTCAGTCAGCGCCCGATACTGGCCCGGCGCAAGGGTCGCATCCAGCACCAGAGGCCCCATGCGCTCGCGGTGCAGGCCGATGACCTTGTTATCAAAGTGCCCGAACATGCGCTTCACCTGGTGATAACGCCCTTCGATGATGCTCAGCCGTGCGGTTCTTGGCCCTAGCAATTCCAATTCGGCGGGTTGAGTGGTCAGGTCTTCGAAGGCGAAGTACAGACCCTCGGCAAATGTCGTTGCGTATTCAGGGCCGATAGCCTGTTCGGTCTCGACGAGGTACACCTTGGGCAACTTGGTCTGCGGTTGCGTCAAGCGCCGTGACCACTGGCCGTCGTTGGTGATCAGCATCAGGCCGGTGGTGTTGAAGTCCAGACGGCCGGCAATGTGCAATTCGCCTTTGTCCGGTTCATCGAGTAAATCCAGAACGGTTGGATGTTGCGGATCAGACGTGGCGCTCACGCACCCCCGGGGCTTGTGCAGCATGAAGTAACGCGCCGGTTTGCCTGCCTGTAGTACCTCGTCGTCAACGCACACTCGGCTGAATTCCCGTACCTCATGATGGGGATCGCTGACAGCCACGCCGTCCACCACCACACGCCGCTCAACCAACAGCAGGCGCACTTGCTTGCGATTGAAACGCGGCAGGTTACTGAGGAAACGATCCACCCGCATTACGTCGGCTCAACCCTACGCAACTGTTCATCGACCTGGGCACAGCGCGGGCACAGGCAGGCCTGGTTGCGCAGTTCATCGGGCAGGGCCTGGAGCACGGCCGGGTCGATGGTGACGCTGTAGCACCAGCAGGCCTGGTCGACCGTACGTGGGTCAGCCAGGCTGCAGTCGTTGCGTGCACCGCAGGCGGGGCAAAGGGTGGGTGTGGTCATGGGCTAGTCGGGCAAGGTTGCGGATGATTCCGCTAGGCCCTGTACGATACAGGGCCGTCCCCGCCCAGGCCACTCAGAGCTGGAACTTGCTGACCAGTACGTTGAACGAGGTGGCCAGGCGCGACAGGTCCTGGCTGGAGGCGTTGGTCTGATGGGCGCCGGCCGCCGTCTGGGTGGACAGGTCCTGGATGTTCAGCAGGTTGCGGTCCACTTCGCGGGCGACCTGGGCCTGTTCTTCCGAAGCCGAGGCGATCACCAGGTTGCGTTCATTGATCTTCGCCACGCTGGTGGTGATCCGTTGCAGGGCTTCGCCGGCGTTCTGCGCCAGGGTCTGGGTGTTGTTGGCCCAGGTCAGGCTCTTGTTCATCGCCGCGACGGCATCATCGGCTCCGGTTTGCACTTCACCAATCATCTTTTCAATATCGACCGTGGACGTCTGGGTGCGATGGGCCAGTGCGCGGACTTCATCGGCAACCACGGCAAAACCGCGACCTTGCTCACCCGCACGCGCCGCTTCAATGGCCGCGTTAAGCGCCAACAGGTTGGTCTGGTCGGCGATGCCACGGATCACATCGATCACCTTGCCGATCTCCCGCACCTGCCCGGCGAGGTCTGCCACCGACTGCGTGGAGTCGTTGATCTCAACCACCATCGAGCTCATGCCGGACACCGCCTGTTCCACTTGCTGGCGGCCCTCTTCGGCTTCGGTGGTGGCCTGGCGCGAGGCTTCAGAGGTCGAGACGGCGTTGCTGGCCACTTCGTCCACGGCGGCGGTCATCTGGTTGACGGCGGTGGCCGCTTGTTGGATTTCATCGTTCTGGCGGGTCAGGCCACGGCTGCTTTCATCGGTGACCGCACTCAGTTCCTCGGCGGCCGACGCAAGCTGGTCGGACGCGTTGGCGATTTCCACCAGAGTGCTTTTCAAGCCGCCTTGCATATCCGACAGCGCCATCAGCAGTTGCCCGGCCTCGTCGGTGCGTTCGGTGATGATGGCTTGGGTCAGGTCACCCTGGGCAATACGTTGTGCGCTAGCCACGGCCTGGGCGATGGGGCGGGTGATCAGGCGGGTGATCAACATGCCAATGGTCAAGGCGATGATGAAGGCCAGCACAATGCCGCTGATCATCCACGTCAACGCGCTGCTGCGCAGTTCATCCGCAGCGGCGGCGCCTTCCTTGATCTGGCGGTTATTGGATTCGACCATCACGCGGATCAGCTCGCGCGCCTGGCGGAAGAGCTCATTGTTGGTGGTATTGAGCTGGGTGCGGGCCTGATCGAGTTGGCCACCGTCGAGCAGCGCCATGATGCGGTCTGAGCTGCTGATGTAAGTGGGCCAGAGTTGGTCGAGTTTGTCGCCGGCTGCCCGTTCGTCGTCTTCCAGCGGGGTTGCGCGGTAGGTGGCGTACGCGGTCTGGCTGCGCTTGAGTTCCTGGGCGATATCCTGACGCACACGTTCGCGATCCTGGGCGGAAACGTCACCGTTGCTGGCGTCCAGCAAGCGGTACAGGCCGCGGTTATGGGCGACCAGACCGTTGAGGGTGGCGGCAGTGGTGCTTACCGAGACCAGGTTGTTGGAGAATGTTGACTCCAACGCCGTGGAGAGGCGAACCACGCCTTTGATGCCCAGCAGGCCCACCCCCAGGGTGACCAGCGCGCACAGGAGGAATGAGAGCAGCAGTTTGGTTGATATTTTCATGAGTCGGGTCCGGGCAGGGTAGCGAAGGGTGCACGCTAGAGCCTCCCTGGCTCTTGGCGATGTCATTGTGACATCATCGCAATTGACAAAGTTGCGAGCCAGATAAATTTACTGAATCGATAAAGCTTGCGCAGATGTATCAACCTATTACGAAAACGCACCAGATTCCTTTTTTGATGTCAGATATTTCGTCATTCAATGAAAGTTGAATGCCGCCCTCCAGCGTCGCTGGAGGTGCTCTTCCGCGGTCCAGGAGGCCGCCATGTATCGACGACTGCTGCTCAGCGCTTTACTCGGTCTGACCCTCTCTGCTTGTGTGCCCTATTACGATGGAGGCCAGAGCTACTATCGATCCGAGGTCTACACTTCACCGGCGCCGGCGTATTACTACGGGGGTGGCTCGGCGTATCAATACCGCCGTGACTACTACCCCGCGCCGCGCTATTACGCACCACAACCGCGTTATTACTCGGCCCCGCGTTATTACCAGCCGGCGCCACGCTACTACGGGCCGCGTGCCGGTTATCGGGCGTACCCGAACCAGGGCTGGGGCGGAGGTCATTGGGGTAATGGGGGTGGGCACGGTCGCGGTTCCGACCATGGAGGTGGCCGCGGCGGTCACCGTTGACGGGCCTGTACGGCAAGCGGCGCATGAAGCGCCGCTTTTTTATGGGCGCAGCCGTCAGTAATCGGACAGGTCCGCCAACGGGTGGCGGCCTTCCCACGCCTTGTCGAAGTGAGCCTGCACCACCGCCTCAGGAATGGCGTTGATATCCGGCCAGTGCCAATGGGGCGTCTGGTCTTTGTCGATCAACCGCGCACGCACCCCTTCGCTGAATTCAGGATGACGGCAGCAATTGAGGCTCAGGGTGTATTCCATCTGGAAGACCTGGGCCAGCGACAGGTGCCGGGCGCGCTGGATCTGTTCCCACACCAGATGGGCGGTCAGCGGGCAGCCTTCCTTCAACGTCTTGCCGGCAAGACTGAACAATGGATCGGCATGCTCGCTCAGCAGGCTCAAGGCGCGCCAGGCACACCGCACATCGCCTACATCCAGCCATTCGTCGATCTGCGCCCGGCGCGGTAACCACTGTGCTTCGGGTTGCTGACCGGCGGCTTCCTGGGCCAGCGCCTTGAGCAGGCTGTTGAGCTGCATCGAGGTCTGTTCCTGCCAGTTCAGCTGCAACAGGCCGTCAAGCAGTTCGTCCTGCTGGTCGTCACGCAGGAAGCGGTCGGCCAGGCCCAGGTCCAACGCGTCACGCCCGTTGATATGCGCACCGGTCAGGCCGAGGAACAACCCGAGCTTGCCCGGCAGGCGCGATAGGAACCCACTGGCGCCGACGTCCGGGTACAGGCCGATACTGATCTCCGGCATGGCCAACCGGCTGCTCGGCGTGACAATACGCACCGCCGCACTTTGCAACAGGCCCATACCGCCGCCCAGCACGTAGCCGTGGCCCCAGCAAATCACCGGTTTCGGGTAGGTGTGCAGGCGGTAATCAAGGCGATACTCCGCCGCAAAAAACTGCGCCGCCAGCGTCGGCACCACGCCTGGCTGCTCGCGGCAAGCCTGCGCCAGGCTGCGCACTTCGCCACCGGCGCAAAACGCCTTGGGGCCGTTGCCGCGCAGCAGCATGCAGACGATGTTCGGGTCTTTGGCCCAGGTGTCCAGGCGTTCGCTCAACGCGAGGATCATCGGGTGGGAAAGGGCATTGAGGGACTTTTCAGCGTCGAGGCTGGCGATGCCGATGCGGGCACCGTCGCTGCCGGTCAGCTCTTCGAAGTGCAGGTTCATCGTGACCTCAATCGAGAAGGTGAAGGATGAGTATGATCGCTTCGCAGGAAAGTGCCGGTGGTGTGTCAGAGCAATTGACAAGCGGGGTCGGCTTTCCTAGGGTTCGCCACATTCTTTTTGACAAGACCATTCAACCATGACCGAAGACGACCGTATCAAACTCGAACCCAGCTGGAAACACGCCCTGCGGGATCAGTTCGAGCTGCCGTACATGGCCCAGTTGCGCGAGTTCCTGCGCCAGGAACATGCCGCCGGCAAAGAGATCTATCCACCCGGCCCGCTGATTTTCAACGCGCTCAACTCCACACCGCTGGACAAGGTCAAGGTGGTGATCCTCGGACAGGACCCGTACCACGGCCCCGGCCAGGCCCACGGCTTGTGCTTCTCGGTGCAACCGGGCATCCCGACGCCGCCGTCGCTGCTCAATATCTATAAAGAACTCAAGCGCGACCTCAACATCGACATCCCCAACCACGGCTGCCTGCAAAGCTGGGCCGACCAGGGCGTGCTGATGCTCAACACCACCATGACCGTCGAGCGCGCCAACGCCAACGCCCATGCGGGCAAGGGCTGGCAGTTCTTTACCGATCGGATCATCGAAGTGGTCAGCGAACATCAGCCGCACCTGGTGTTTCTGCTGTGGGGCGCCCATGCCCAGGGCAAGCAGAAGCTGATCGACGCGACCAAGCACCTGGTGTTGACGTCGGTGCACCCGTCGCCGTTGTCGGCGTATCGCGGGTTTTTGGGGTGTGGGCATTTCAGCCGGACCAACAAGTTTCTTGAGCAGAACGGCGAGACGCCGATCGAGTGGCGGTTACCGCCGGTCTGATTGAAAAGGGCGGTGCAATGCCGCCTGTACCGCGTCTACTCGTTGTTTCGACACGGGCCTCACTTTTTTGCATGCTTCAGAGCGCAGGGGTACCTGTTAGTTCTGACAGTATTCATGGTCAGTTCAAGCGCATTAACTACTCTTCTCGGCCGTGGGGGCTGGTGCATACCAGCTCTTGGTCGACGGCGGCTTACTGCTGATTACCAAGGAGATTAGATATGACTAGACCCACTGTAACGACTCCAATGCTCGCTCGAGCCAGGGCTCCTGGGGTTCTTGAAGCAGATGCCCCGGTGGCGCCGGATGCGTTGCCCCTGTGGGCTGACGATGTTGGTTTCAAGATCCCGGTGCCCTTTCAAAGTACGGGGTTGCCAGTCCAGGTACCCACCCTGTGGGGTGGGACTGGCGTTCTGTTCCCTGGCGATATAACTGCCGTTGTCTGGTACTGGGATGGCGTACCGTTTGACACCAAGCGGGTGGAGGCACCTTACGATGCCACCGACTTACCTCTCGTTGACGCGGTGGTACCGCCCCATCTGATGGATGCCGCTGGCTTGCATAACTTGCACTATGAAGTGTTGCTTAGGGAAAGCAGTGGGAACCCCGGCGAGCCGTCTTTTGTAACCGTGCTGGACAGCGACAAGGTCGGGCCCAATCAGGGGCAGCGTGGCCCACGGCTGCGATTTCCACCTGAAATTGAACAAGACGGTGTCACTGATGATTACCTGAATGACCCCGCCAATAACGACCAGGTGGTGGGCACCGTCGTTTCCACTACTACGCCTGCCTGGCTGGACATGCGATTAGGCGATGTTGTTGAAGCCTACCTGGCTCTTTTGCCTTTGCGTCGGCCCTTGCGCAGGCATCCACGGCAACAGGATATTGTTGCCACAACCACCATCACCCAAGCACACAAAGATGGAGCGCCCGTTGAGGTGATTTTCCCCGGGGACGTCCTGCGTGGTCTGGCGTCCAATCGAGAGTACAACGCACACTACTGGCTGCGAGACCGGGCAGGTCGCGAATCGGGTCCGTCATTTACCAGCGTGTTGTATATCAATTTGGCAGTAACACCTACTGAGCTGCGCCCGGTCGATCTGCCTCAGTTGAACGACGGACGTATCACACTAAGCGATGCCCGCGAGCCCGGTGGTGTGTTCATGAATATTCTTGAAATATTCGGCTCTGCGCCGGGGGACATTCTGCGTCCTCTCTGGAACTTTATTCCTCTGCCTGAAATTGAGATTGCGGCTATTCAGGCTTGGCCCATCCGCGTGCCAATCCCGTATTCTGTCCTCGCCACAGGTGGTTTTGAGGTGACGCCGGGGACGATTCGGGCGGGTTATACATGGGAGCGAGGATCGGCGACGCCCAGGGACTCGCAACCTCGATTTGTCCCTGTCAACTTGACGGTTGCCGGCCAAGTCAGCCCAGACAATCCGGACCCGATCAACCGCTTGCTGGAGACCGTCACGGTCAAGGGGCGAGACGGCGACAACCTGCTGACCCTCAATGACGTGGGCCTCCCTGTTCGGGTCGTGACCTTGTTGTTCGACGAGCCTAATGCCAACGAAACCTTGGAGCTGATGGTAGGTAACCATCCGGTACCGTTGGCCACCTATACCGTGCAGCTCACCGACGTCGCCGGGCAGGAGATCGAGTTTTTTGTCGACTGGGCTGATTTGGCACCCATTGTTGGTAACGGCGGCATCTTCGCGTTCTTCTATTGGACCTTTAACGGAGTGAACCGCCAGCGTGCCGAGGACACCCCGGTGATTGTCAACATTGTGCCCATCGTCGGGTTGCAGGACCTGGAGTACGTTGGCGTCACCTATGGACCGGGGCCTGATGCAGGGTTTATCAGTTGCCCATTGAGGCCTTGGGTTAACGGTGTAGGTGTCTTCATTCCGGGGGACGCTAGCTTGCTGGAAGGCGGTGACGAAGTGGTTCTCGAGTGGGCCAGTTACGCAAACCCCAACGGTCATCCGAGTGGCGTCATGCCCGAAACGATTAACACATTTTCCCATACGTTGAGTCCCGCAGAGGCTCGGGATGGTTATGAGTTCAGGGTTCCCTTCGACCCCTACATCCTGCATCCAGGGTTGGTGCAACCACCTACCGGGCAAACAAATCCTAGACATGGTTCAGCCATAGCGCGGTACCGGGTGATGAAACCCGCAGGAGGCGGGATGGGGTGGTCTCCTCGCAGGTTGGTGGCCATTAAGTTGATCCGCCTAAATGGCCTTCCGCCTTGCACTTCGGATGATTGAAGCCGCGCGCACGGGCGTTACACCCGTGCGCGATTCAAACGCTCGGCACCTGTCAAGTTTGACAGTTACGGGTGATCGAAAACTCACATTTAATGGACACGAGATCAGCAGGTTCGCAAGACCAGGTAGTTGTCGGTCGTAGTTCGTTCTTCCCGATAGACGGCCCGGGGTGACCGGGGTGAAAACTTGTTCCTACCAGGAGTGTGCACCATGTCCAACAAGCCCCAAAACATCATCAATAAAAAAACGTCCGCACAACCGCAGTTTCCCACGGAAGATTGGGAAGACCCCGTCATTGATCCCACACTTGAGCCTGCCCCTTTGATCGACGGGTTGTTACCCGCTATTCCTGGGGACTCACATAGGAATATTGTGGACAGGGACATGCAACTGCGGGGCGTGGTGCTGTCCCTCCGGCTGTGGGATCGGAGTGGCTTTCTCAATGACTTTGAAACACTCACCATATACGTCAACGAAAGGCCTATCGAGATCATGACCTATGACCACACCGACGATCTGACAGACCCTGTGACGGTGGATCTGGGGCCTAAATCCGCGTTGCAGACTCATGGCATCAAGGACATCCGGGTGCATGTAATCAATTTCGGTGGCAATGACGTTAACTACAACATTCGCCGGGTCTATGTGGATGCGCAGGACCCTAACTACAACAACCAACCTAATTTGATCAGACTGGAAGATTACGGTTCGGAACTGACTCCTGCTGACTTGGAGGGAAAAGACGGTCTTGAATTCACTATTCCTGATCCTGCCGATCGTCGCGGGGGAGATATTTATAGGGTTTATGTCGGGACGATCGAACACCCCTTGGAGAATAGCGTTCCGCTGACCGGAGACATTGTGGGGACCATTCCCACCACGATGATCCTGGCAAAGTCAGGCGAAATCCCCGTGCAGTACAGCCTGGAGGATCGTTCTGGTAACATCTCCGTCCTCTCCCTTCCGGCTTATGTGCGGGTCAGTCTCAACGATCCACCGGACTTCGGTGATGTCAAGGTGCTGGAAGAGCCCCTGGTCGATAAAGAGGAAGCCCGCAACGGTGCGACGGTGCAACTGGAAAACCTCACCGGCCATCTGCCGTCTGATATCTTGGTGGTTCGCTGGGGAACGGTTGAGATCTACCGGCAAGCCCTCGGCATGGCCATCTTCCCGCTGGACATTCCCGCGCCGTTTGCGGCCATTGCGGCGGGCGGGGAATTTTACACTGCGGACATTAAACTCACTGTTGAACGCCAGGACGGTAGCACTTACCCAGGGCCAGACACGCAGGTAGACGTCGACCTGCGTGAGCCGGGCGTCACCAACCCGGGCGAAGGCCCGGTAGACCCCAACCTGGCCAAGCCTGATCTGATTGGCGGAGGGCCGCTGCCAAGGCCACTCAACCGTCTTTCGGAAAAGGACCGTGGATTTGATGCCACCGCAACCTTCTTGTTGCCACCCGGCCTGGAGGCAGGTGATTTCATTGACTTTGTCTATGCGGGCATTGTTGTCGCCACCTATCCTGTGACAGGGGCCGAAGCCCCAGACTTTATCGTGACGGTTACCGTGGACTGGGTTGATATCGGTGAGACGGGGAACGGTACTATTCCCCTTTTCTGCCTCATCCGTGATGCGGTCAATTACAAACATTCGCCACATCAAGACGTCTTCGTGGACATCTTCAATCTGGAGGGGCTGGCCGATGCGATCTTTAGTAACGCCCAGCCTGTTACCGGCCAGACGAACTTCAGCTACTACATCAATTGCACAAGAAGTCCTTGGCTAGATGTGCCCATCAAGGTCCTGGATTCTGGATTGCTCCAGATCGACGATGAAGTGATGATTGAGGCGGTCAGGTATGCGTATGTCCCACCTACTGCACCGATCGGTGTGCCTGTCGGTACGCCCATAGAGAGTGCGTGGTTCACACTCAACAGTTCCGATGTCAATCTTGGTCTGGTTGTGCCAATGGATTTGAGTGCCTGGTTCGAAGACCACACGGGTACTTCAGGGCGAGGCTATGTTGGCGTGCGCTGGAAACTTCATCGCCCCTCGACAGAAGATCGGGGCATCTCCGATGAGGTCAGGGCGGCCTGGGACCTCGTCGGTACTGGCGGTGGTGTGCCGGGTAGTTGCGTTCCGGGGGCGTCACGTCGTAACGGTACGCTTTGAAGCAACGTTGAAGCCTCATCCTTTCTGATTGAAAGGGTGAGGCTTTTTTGTGTAATGACCTTTAGTCGCTACCCGCGTGACCTTAAGGAAAGTCCTACAGGGCTTGGGAGGTCAGGTCTTTAGTCTCTGCGCCGAAGAAAACGGAAACCTATTCGATACGGGGTCCGGATTCGAACTGGTATTTACTTCTGAGGCTACTTGGCATGACTTCTATTACTTCCCATCGTTTTCGCTTGTCGCGTTTATCGTCAATCATCAAACTCATGGCGGTTGCCCCGCTCTACTTACTGAGCGAGCAAGCACTCTCCGCGGTCGTCGTAGACGGTAACGTCGGTAGCGGCAAACATGACGTCTATTCCGGTACAGGCGCTACCGATTACATTGCCCAGAACGGTGCGACGCTCACTGTCCACGACGGCGCGACGGTCAAGGAAATCCGTGCTACGACCGGCTCCAATCTGACCATGACCGGTGCCACCGTGACCTCGGCACACGCCTCCCAGGCGGCGATTACCCTGGCCAACTCGAACGCAGTCATCACCGGCACAAAGATTACCAGCCATTTCAGCGGCGGCTTGAACGTGGCTCGCCAGCCGGGCACGACGACTGGTTCCTACGCACAGGTCAATGGCAGCGAAGTCATCGGTGCGACCTGGGGAGCCAACGTCACCTCCCATAGCCTGCTGGAATTGAATAACTCTACGTTGACAGGGCAAAGCCGGCAGGGCCTGGTGCTGCAGGGGGGCGCGGCGATTGCAACCGGCAGTGAAATTACAGGGGCTACCAGTGGTGTGGTAATGACGGGTGAGAGCCTGAGCGTGCCTGCGACGCCTCAATTGACCCTGGACGGTTCGCGGGTGGTTGGGCTCAATGGTCCGGCAATCAGCGTAGAGCGACCGTTCACTGCTGAAATCGACGTGCGCAATGGCTCCACCCTGGTCGGCGGCAACGGCAACATGCTCGAGCTGACGGGTGGCGGCAACGCCAACATGCGCGTCAACAACAGCGCCCTGACCGGCAACATCCAAGTGGGCACCGGCAGCGCCCTGGACCTGAGCCTCGACCACGCCATCATGAACGGCGACGTGATCAACAACGGCGGCAGCGCCAGCGTTGGCCTGAGCAACGGCTCGATCCTCACTGGCCGTCTGGAGAACGTCGACAAGCTGGCGATCAACAGCGACGCGACCTGGGTGATGGTCGACAACCAGCAAGTGGGCGACCTGGCCCTGAGCGGCGGTAACGTCAAGTTTGGCGACCCGGGCGTGTTCTACCAACTGGACGTGGAAAACCTGTCGGGCAACGGCACCTTCATCATGACGGCGGATTTCTCCACGTTGACCGGTGACTTCCTTAACGTCACCGGGACGTCGTCGGGTGATCACAAACTGCTGATCGCCAGCAGCGGTGCCGACCCGTTGAGCGATGACCGCCTGCACGTGGTGCACACCGCCGATGGCGGCGCCAAGTTCAGCCTGCTGGGTGACCGTGTGGACGTGGGCACATACTCCTACAGCCTGGTCAACGACAACGAAGGCAAAGACTGGCTGCTGGACCCGGGCAGCAAGGTGATCAGCCCGAGCACCCACTCCGTACTGGCCCTGGCCAACGCGGCGCCGAGCGTGCTCTACGGTGAAATGACCAACCTGCGTACCCGAATGGGTGAGTTGCGCCACAGCGATGGTAAGTCCAGCGGCTTGTGGAGCCGTACGTACGGCAACAAGTTTGAAGTGAACAACCGCGATAAAGGTGTGCAGTACAACCAGGTACAGCGTGGTTTTACCCTGGGTGCCGACGTACCGTTGTCCGGTGGCGACGGCCAATGGCTGGCAGGCTTCCTGGCCGGTCACAGCACCTCCGACCTAGACCTGAACCGTGGCAGCAAAGCCACCGTCAACAGTTACTACGCCGGTGGTTACGCCACCTGGCTGGACGCTGAAAGCGGCTTCTACTTCGACGGCGTGCTCAAGTTCAACCGCTTGCACAATGAGTCCAACGTGGCGATGAGCGACGGCAGGAAAGCCAAGGGCAACTACACGCAAAACGCAGTGACTGCTTCGGCAGAGGTGGGCCGCCACATCAAGCTGGACGACGGCTTCTTCGTGGAACCTTACGGCCAGTTGGCCACGGCGATCATCCAGCGCCAGAGCTACGAGCTGGATAACGGCCTGCAAGCCAAGGGCGCGCGTACCGCTTCGGTGGTGGGCAAGGCCGGTGTGACCGCCGGACGTGACATCCAGCTGGACGGTGGCAGTGTATTGCAGCCGTACTTGCGGACTGCCGTTGCCCATGAGTTCAACCAGAGCAACAAGGTGTCGGTGAACGGCAATAGCTTCAACAACGACCTGTCGGGCACTCGGGTTGAAATGGCAGCTGGTCTGGCCATGGCCGTGTCGAAGAACTGGAAGGTCCATGCCGATGTAGAGCGCAGCATGGGCAAGAGCGTTGACCAGCCGTGGGGGGTTAATGTGGGGGTGCGGTATGACTTCTAAGAGTGCATAAACTCACACTGTCTAGTCCTGAAATAGGTTTACACCTGTTTCACCCCAACGCCCGATGCACTGCATCGGGCGTTTTGTATTTCAAGGACAGATGCGGGCGCTCTTGGTTGTAGATCAGGATTGCTTCCCGCACCATCTGCTCCGCTTGTTCCAGGTCTGTCGGCCGGTGGAGCAACAGTTCTGTTTTCAAGATGCCATTAACCCGCTCTGCCAAGGCGTTTTGGTAGCAGTCATAGCCATCGGTCATTGAACACGTGATGTCGTGCTTGGCATGGAGTTTTTGATACAGCGCCGAGCAGTACTGCACACCTCGATCCGAGTGATGAACCAGTTTCTGACGTGTTCGACGTGTTTTCAGCGCCATGCGTAAGGCCTGGGCCACCGATTCGGCGTGAAGGCTGCCGTGCACGTGATACCCGACAATTTTTCTTGAGAAGGTGTCTGTTATCAGGCTCAGGTAAACCGGATCATCACGCTTGGTGGATAGGTAAGTAATATCGGCCACCCAGACCTGTTCCGGACCGCTCGCGATGACTTGCTGCGGGCCTGGCTTTAGCAGATTGGGATGGCAGTGAAAGTGATGATGGCTGTCGGTCGTCTTGTGATACGCCCGTTTCCTACGAACCAACTGTCGGTGCTCGCGCAGCACCTCAAACAAGCGATCACGGCCAACATGCAGCTCAGGCTTCTCACGCTCTGCGTGCATCAATGACTGGAGTTTGCGTGTGCCGATGCAGGGTTGGCGCACTCGGATTGCCTGCACAAATTTGATGAGTTTCTGATCTTGATCGACTCGAGCCCGATAGACGCGATCACGCTTGTAAAAGGCTTGGCGGCTGATCCCCATAAACTGGCAAGCCCTGCTGACACTCAGGGTCTGGGTTTGCGCAACGACTTGCCGGGCCGCTTTTTTACGACGGATACGCCGTAGTCGTTCTTCAGAACCTCGACCACGTCTTCGAAGAATTTGGCTTTCTGATTCGCCAGCGCCAACTGCTCCTCAAGCTCTTTGATTCTCTGCTCGGGAGTTAATGGCAAAGTGGGCTCATCCATCGGTCGGACCCTCTGGGAGCGAATGGAAGCGCCTTGGCTCCAGTCCTGTCGACCATGCTTGCGTAACCAGACCAACACCGTCGACCGGCCCTGGATCCCATAGCGCCGTTGAGCCTCTTTATAACTCAACTCGCCTTTTTCGACCTGATCGACAACCGACAATTTAAAAGTCAGCGTGTAATCGCGCTGACTGCGTTTTGCGCCCGTATCCATTGCACCCTCCTGATCAGAAGCCAGAAGGTGTAAACCTTATTCAGGACGAGACACACCTAATAAAAAAGCCCCGTATCTTTGATACGGGGCTTTTTTACGGTTATGGAACGGGTCGAATGTTCAAGAGCGTTGTGGTTTAGCGACCTGCGTTATTAGAAAACGATAGCATTGATATACGCACCGTCAGCTGTATGGGTTTCGTATCCCAAACCCTCGCCACTCGGTAAAAAGACGCTGTAGTGAGAGTCGTCATCCCTTTTATGAATTGTCCAGGTATGAGTGCTTATTGGAAATGCGGAACCGAATCTTGAACGTAACGAGCTGAGTTGACTCATTGTGAGCAATTGCCCGCTGACATTCGCGGTCCCCCATTGAGTGTTAATAAAATGCCGGACAGTCTGGTATGACCCCGATACCCTAATTCCATAGGTGGCTGTCTGCATCGGTTGTGATCGGTCTGTCACAGTGATGATGGCGGTGCCTGCAGAGTTGATATTGACCTGTCCTGTTGAGCTATTCACTGTTACTGCACTGGAACTACTGCGATAGAAATAAGGCGGTGTGCCGCCAGTGGCTTGGCGTGTTGACGGCAGATAAGCACGCTCGTTGTTGGGAAAGCCGGTCCCTAGCAGCCATCCCCCAAGATTAACGTCCCTTGTGTCGTTTGGAATGGTCAATGCAGGGACCGAACTCAGCGTGTAGGTCCTAGGATTCAACGCTATCGCTTCGCTCTCAAGGCCAGTCCCATTCAAGACAACCTTGGCCCTAACAGTCAGGGAGCTGCCATTGGGTTTTGTCTTGAGGTAATCGCCTGGGATCAGGTCCAGAGTACGGCCCGCTGTAAACTCGGGTGCGGTGACAACCAGGCCGTCACGCAACGTCAGGTCGCCGGCTGTGTGTTCCAGTTCAATGAATACCGGTTGTCCCGCCTTGAAGAATGGCCATGGGTCGATTTTCACGTTGTTGGCAGTGTTCACGTTAATTGAAGTGCCATTCGCCTCAGGTACTGAAACGATGTCCAGCGTACTAGATGGTAATGCCGTGACCCTGAGCGTCAGGATGGCTGACGAAACAGGGTTGCCATTGCGCATAACCGTGAAAAACACCTGGCAGAAACTCCCCAGGTAAGCGGCCACGAAATCACTCAGGATGGGGAAAGAAATGTAATCCACACCTGCGTCAGGCACACCAGGTTTGGACGGGATGACGGGTTCGCCCAGGCCAGGCATACCCACAATATGAACAGTTACATCATCGGTGGGTAACAAGTCGGTAGCAGGCACCTGGATGGTGACGATGATGGGCGACGGCGGCCTTACATGCAGTGGGTTCAGCTCGGCTTCGGTAGGCGAAATGACCGTCGCCTCCAGCACCTTGGGTGGCGTAGGGAGCTTCAACGCCATGCCGACATTGATAACCAGGTCTTGTGAAAACAGAGTAGCGGCGCCTGGTGCGGGAATGACTTCGTAAAACAACCTCATTGTACTGTTCAGGTTGGCGAGTACGATCAGTCGTGGGATGGTAAACGGCAGGACTGAATCCTCCCAGTTGATGTCTACGTTGAACCAGGTGCTTGCAAAGCTGCCGCCTGGCTGACTGCCTATACCGAGCAACCGTACCTGGGCTCCTTCGACAATCACCGGGTGGGGGTTGATGCGAACATTCAGGTTTGCCAGGCTGATGGCGGGGTCAAACGTGAGGTTGGGAAGTGTTGCCTGCAATGTCCACGGCGGCGGCAGTATCGCTTGTGCATTACCGACCGGTACAGTGACCGACTTCGATGCGGGTCGCTGGGCAGCGCCATTGATCTCGTAGTACGCAACGAAGTAGCCACCGTTCAGTGCGGCGAAGAAGGGGTTGTCCAAGAGGAACGTCAGATCGCCAGTGCCGGCCATGTCTGTAAACGTCGCGTACACCTGTCTTCCATCAGCCGTCAGGCCCGTCACGATGAGGTCAACGCGGTCATTCGGTAACTGGCCGAAATAACGCGGAACCACAATTCTCACCGGGTTGGTATCGGCTGGTAAGGCACCCTCGTCGAGGTCCCACACGATCGGAGCTTTAAGACCGTCCTCAACGGGTTCACCATCGATAGCGTACAACACACCTTCTGACGGGCGATCAGCGACGCCTGGTCGAACCCGTTTGTAGGTGATCAGAATCAGTCCGCCCGATAGCAGCAAGAGAAAATCCAGCGCCAAGGGAATGTACACACGGATCGGTGTGATCACGGTGACTGGATACTCGATGATCTTTTCGGAGGTGGTGCCATCTGCGGCAAGCCCTCTAACCGTAATGATCACCGTATCGCCGACGAGGTAGCCTTGGTTACGGATCAGCAGTTCCAGCGGCGTATCGACTACAAGATGTCGCGTGTCGATAAAGTCCAGATCGCGTACTGGGTCGTAATCGGATTCGGATGCAAATAACGCTTTCAGCAGCGGCTCGGTCGAAGCACCGGAGTCCACTTGTATCAGCCGAGGCGGTGAGGCCCCGGGGGAGGGGTTGCCGACCTTGTCCAGCACATTCCACTCGACCAAACGAACGCCGTCGGGTACCAGGCTCCAGGTACCGAAATAGATGGTGAATCTGATGGGGGCAGTGCCTGCTGCTTCAAAAGCAGTGACCGTATGGCTGACCGTTACTCCGCCGATGCTCACCGTGATGACATCATGTTCCTTGCGCCAGTGAACTTGCGGCAATGACCTGTCCAGCGGGTAGTTGGCGATTTCTACCTCGGTACCGAGCTGCATCTGAGCCTGAGTAACGAGACCAAAATTTTCGATCAACGGGTCGGTAAACTTCAACACTGCCATGTTTTCGTTGTAGGGCTTGCCGAAGGTAGGAAATGGGCTGACCGGTAGTTGGCGATCAACGAAAATATTAAAGAGCTTGGACGGATCGGCGTTGCCACCAAGCGGCGTTACAAAAGCCTGTATCGTATTGTTTGCCTGGTCGATAAAACGACTGCTATTGATGAACAGGACAATCGGCTTGCCATTGGTGGCTTCATCGTCGGTGACGGTGTGGAACGCAACTTGTGTCCCGTTGACCCTGAGGCTGATGAAATCGAGCTCGGCTTGGCCCAGGTATGCATTTACGATGCAGATCACACCAAATTGGTTGACTATCAAGGCCGCAGCATTGAGCCCACCGTCGTGGCCCGGAACAGGGTTCCAGAGTGTGGGGAGGTACAAGGGCAGCACGCTGAAGGGCGTATTGATAAAAGCCTTGTCATTCAAGATCGCCCCGGCGGGCGGTGGAGACGTGAAGCCTTCACGTCGATACAGGTTAGGTGGCAGCCCACCCGACACTTGGCTACGGACTGTGGCGAGTTGGTTTCTTGCTCCGCTGCGAGAGCTCGCAGTCAAGGCTGGAACACTGGATTCGTCATCATTACTGGGTTCAGGGTTTTGGTCGTAGGTCATGATCGGCATCCTGTTAGATAGAATCGACGCGATCTGAAGCCCGATGGGGCGTCGACAGTCGCAGGCTCGATTCAACGCCCGCGGTCGCTGGCCGACTAGCTGTGAAAAATGACAGTGCCGACGAGTGGCACTAACTAGCTATAGCAGCACGAGGGCCACTGTTTCAGAGCACATGTTTGCCACATGCTCGTTGGACGTGGCCCAAAACTGCACGCTTATCATGGGCATGGACTTCTCCACGCTCTAATGTTTGATTTTGAGTCGACCTCATAACTGAATGGGCCGACTGTTCGAAATCATTTCCGTACGAATGCGTACACTACAAGACAGTCAACACAAGCAGAGACGCGGAGTCGGCAGACCACGTGCCCCAGTCTGTGCCCTGACCGCCTGGCATAAAAACACTGTGGTAAACATCGGGCTGATCTTTTTGTGGGTGGACAGTCCAGGCCAGACCATTTACAGGGAATCCAGGGCCGAATCTTGAAACCAGCGAGATGAATTGATCGATTGTGAGCAATTGCCCGCTTTCATTCGCGTCCTTCCAGTTCATGGAACCAAGGTACTCGAGGGTCTGGTGCTCCCCGGTTACCTGAATTTCATAGCTGGCTGTCTGCGGCGGCTGCGACTGGTCTTTCACCGTGATGATGGCGGTGCCCTCGGAGTTGATATTGACTTGTCCTGTCGAGGCATTCACCGATACGGCGCTGGAGTTACTGGAGTATTCATAACGCGGTTTACCGCCACTGGCGACGCGTGTTGACGGGAGATAAGCACGCTCGTTGTTGGGGAATCCTTTCGCCAGCAGCCAACCGTCAAGTTCAATTACCCTTGTATCGCCTGGAATGGTCAATTCTGACAATTCCTGAGCATTACCGGGTTTAGCGTTTTGATCGTCAGTCATGATCGGCATCCTGTTAGTTGGATAGAATCGACGCGACCTGACGCCCGATGGGGCGCCGACAGTCGCAGGCTCGATTCAACGCCCGTTGGCGTTGGCCCACTAGCTGTGAAGTTTGACAGTGCCGACAAGCGGTAATGAGGAGGCGGAGCGTGCCATCGCGCAAGAGTTAAGACGGGCGATTCCAATGCCTGAACAACGGCTCCGCCAGAAACAACACAAACAACAAGCGCATCACCTGCATCGCCGTCACCAGTGGCACCGACAGTTGCAGGGTCTCGGCGGTCAGGCTCATCTCGGCAATGCCACCGGGCATCATGCCCAGGGTCAATGAGCGCAGGTCCAGGTGTGTCAACGCACTCAGCCCCACGGCCGCCAACGTCGCCAGCGCCATGGTCAACGCGGTGCCGATCAAGGTACGGCCCATGAACGACGGCGCCCGACGAAAGAACTGCCGGTTGAAGTGGCAACCCAGGCCACTGCCGATCAACCACTGGCCAATCTGGCTGCCGCCATCGGGCAGGCCGATATGCAAATCCCACACGACGCTGGCCGTGGCACTCACCAGCAACGGCCCGAATAACCAAGGGTTCGGCTGGCGCAAGCGCTGCCAACCCCAGGCGACCAAGGCGCCCAGCGGAAACAGCGCCAGCAGCCACGGCCAGCTCACCGGCGCCGGGTGAAACTGCGGTGTACCACCTTCGAGCAAGTACTTGAAGATCGCCGGCACACACAACACCACCATCAGCACCCGCAGGCTCTGGCCCGCCGCGACACGGCTCAACACCGCGCCATTGCGTGCGCCGAGGTTGACCATCTCACCGGAACCACCCGGCATGCTCGAGAAAAACGCCGTGGCGCGGTCTTCACCGCTACGGCGCATCAACCACACACCGACCACGCTCGACAGGCTGGTGACCAGCGCGCCGAAGAAGATCAGCCCGAAGTGGCTCATCACCTGCTCGATCACCACCGGGGTGAAGTGCAGGCCGATGCCGATGCCCACCACCCATTGGCCGCATTTGCGCCCACCGGGAATCTCCGCCAACTGCCACGGCGTAAGGCAACGCACCAGGATGATCGCCAGCAGTGAACCGACCATGTACGGCAACGGCCAGCCGACCAGGCTGGCCAGGTAACCGCCGGCCAGGCCGACCAGCGGTGTGCCCCACCAATGTCTGAAGGTGACCTCAGACATCGGCCACGGCACGACGCTGCAGGGCACGTTTACGGTAGATACGCAGCAGCGGGAAGGCCAGCATCAGCGCGGTCAGTACCCATACACCAAAGGTGATCGGGCTCGACCAGAGGATCTGCAGGTCACCGTTGGAGATCGACAGCGCACGGCGCAGGTTCTGTTCCATCAGGCCGCCAAGGATAAAGCCCAGCAGCACCGGCGACAGCGGGAAGTCGAGCTTGCGCAGGATGTAGCCGAAGATGCCGATACCCACCATCAGGAACAGGTCGAAGGTGGTGGCGTGCACCGCATACACCCCGATGGCGGTGATGATCGCGATCACCGGCACCAGCGCCCAGTTCGGCACGGCGAGGATGCGCGTGAAGATGCGGATCATCGGGATGTTGAGGATCACCAGCATGATGTTGGCGATGAACAACGAGGCGATCAGGCCCCAGACGATGTCCGGTTGCTGTTGGAACAGCAGCGGGCCCGGGGTGATGTTGTACAGCGACAGTGCGCCGATCATCACCGCCGTGGTGCCCGAGCCAGGAACACCGAGGGTCAGCATCGGCACCAGCGCACCGCAGGCGGACGCGCCAATCGCAGTTTCCGGAGCGGCGAGGCCGCGCATGTCGCCCTGGCCGAATTTACCGCTGGCACCGGCCAGGCGTTTTTCGGTCATGTAGGCAACCGCCGACGCCAACGTGGCACCTGCACCGGGCAGTACGCCCATGATGAAACCGAGCAGGCCGCAACGGATATTCACCACGAACACCGCGCCCGCTTCCTTCAGGTTGAACATCATGCGCCCGGTGGCTTTGACCGCTTCCTGGCCACGGTGGGTTTTTTCCAGCAGCAACAGGATCTCGCTGATGGAGAACAGGCCCAGCACCAGCACGACGAACTGGATGCCGTCGGTGAGGTGGATGTTGTCGCCGGTGAAGCGATACACACCGCTGTTGGCGTCGATGCCGACCGCCGAGAGGAACAGGCCGATCAGCGCCGCTACAAACGTCTTCAGCGGTTTGTCCCCGGCCATGCCGCCGAGGCAGACAATCGCGAACACCATCAGTACGAAATATTCCGCCGGGCCGAAGGCAATCGCCCATTTGGCCAGCAGCGGCGCAAACAGCACCATGCCGCAGGTGGCGATGAACGCGCCGATGAACGAACTCCATGCCGACAACGACAGCGCCACGCCCGCCAGGCCTTTGCGGGCCATCGGGTAGCCGTCGAGGGTTGTCATCACGGTGGAGGCTTCGCCCGGGATGTTCAGCAGGATCGAGCTGATGCGCCCGCCGTATTCGCAGCCCAGGTACACGGCTGCCAGCAGGATCAGCGCCGATTCCGGCGGCAGGCCCAGGGCGAAGGCAATGGGGATCAACAGCGCCACGCCGTTGATCGGGCCCAGGCCCGGCAACAGGCCGACCACGGTGCCGATCAAGGTGCCGCACAGCGCGGTCACCAGGTTGTAAGGGGACAGTGCAACGCCGAAACCCTGGCCCAAGTAGCCGAAAGTATCCATATCAGTTCTCCAGAACGTCGAGCAGGCCGAGGGGCAGCGGCACATCCATGGCTTTATCGAACAACAGGTAAAGACCAATCGCCATCAGGCTGACGATCACCACGCTGGGCAACCAGCGGCCGCCATACAGGCGCGCCATCGGGATGCCGATCAGCATGCTGCTGAGGATGAAACCCAGGGGTTCGAAGGTGCCGGCGAACACGATCAACAGCGCGACGCACACGCCGATCTTGATCAGGGTTTCGCGGTCCAGCGCGGGTTCTTCTTCGGTGTGTTTGGTCGGTTGTGGACGAAACAGCATGTAGATCAGTGCCAGGCTCATCAGCCCGAGCATCAGCAGCGGGTAGGCGCGCGGCCCTACCGGCTCGTAGGAAAACGACGCCTGATACGGCCAGGCCATCAGCGCGAGGCCGGCACAGGCCAGCAGCAGCGCGGCGGCGAAAATGCGTTGTAAGAGCATGTGGAACTCCTGGGCCACGCCGCTTGGCTAAAGGGCGTGGCCACACAAAAGAGGGGCGATTACTGGATCAGGCCGAACTCTTTGGCCAGCACTTTGTAGTCAGCCACTTGTTTCTTCACGTAGGTGTCCAGCTCCGGGCCGGTCATGGCGAACGGGAACAGCTCACGCTGGTCACGCAGCTTGGCGAACTCCTCGGAGGCCAGCAGTTTGTCGAAGGCGTCTTTCCACCAGGCGTAGTCGGCATCGCTGACTTTTGGCCCGAGGTAGAAGCCACGCACCACTGGCCAGACGATGTCGTAGCCTTGCTCTTTGGCGGTTGGGATGTTCTTCATTTCCGGCTCGTCCAGACGCTGTTCGGAGAACACCGCCAGCAGGCGCATGTCGCCGCTCAGGATGTGCGGCATGGAGTCGGAGATGTCGGTACTGCCCACCTGGATATGGCCGCCGAGCAGGGCGGTGGCGATTTCACCGCCGCCTTCAAGGGCGACATAACGCAGTTCGCGCGGGTTGATCCCGGCGGCCTTGGCAATGAGCGCGGTTTGCATCCAGTCCTGGCTGCCGACGGTGCCGCCGGAACCGATCACCACGCTGCCCGGATCTTTCTTCAAGGCTTTGACCAGATCGTCGAGGGTCTTGTAGGGCGAATCGGCTTTCACCGCGATGGCACCGTAGCTGGTGCCGACCGCTGCCAACCAGCGCACGGCGCTTTCATCGAAGCGACCGAACTTGCCTTGGGCCAGGTTCAACAGCGAACCGCTGGACCAGGCCACCAGTGTGCCGCCGTCCGCAGGGCGCTGTGCAACCACGGCGTTGTAAGCCACCGCGCCCACGCCGCCGGGCATGTAGGTCACGCGCATCGGCTTGCTCAACAGCTTCTCGTTGACCAGCGCGCTTTGCGCCAGTTTGCAGGTCAGGTCAAAACCACCGCCCGGCGAGGCCGGGGCGATGCACTCCGGGCGCTTGGGTTCGTCAGCGGCCAGCAGTTGGCCGGCGAACAGCATGCAGCCGGCGGCGAGGGCCAGTTTACGCAGTGAAAGGGTCATGGTTATCTCCGTCGTTGTTGTTATGAGGGGTTACTACCAGAGCGCAACGCTATAGCTGACCAGCACACGCACTTCATCTGCGTCACGGGCCGAGTAGTTGGAGCGGTACGTGGCGTTGCGCAGGCGCACGGCCACATCCTTGAACGTGCCGGCTTGCACCACATACTTGATCTCGGTGTTGCGCTCCCACTCCTTGCCGGTCTCGCCGTTCTTGAGCTTGATGTTGTCACCCGACAGGTAACGGCTCATGAAGCTCAGGCCGGGAATGCCCAGCTTGGCGAAGTCGTAGTCGTAGCGCGCCTGCCAGGAACGCTCTTCGGCGCCGGCAAAGTCGTTGATCTGCACGAAGTTGACCAGGTACGGGTCGCTGCCATCCACATAGGGGAAGGCGCTGTCGCCGGACATGTGCTGGTAACCGGCGCTGAGCTTGTGGCCGTTGAGGGCATAGCTGAACAGGCCGTTGAGGGAGGTGTTGTCGATCTTGCCGCCACGGGCGGCGCCGGTGTCATCGCTGATGGCCAGGCGCAGGTCGGTGCTAAACGTGCCAGGACCCATCGGGCGCGAGGCGACCAGGCCGAGGAAGTGCTGGCGGTACACGTCGTCGAGTTGGGCGAAGTGGTAGCTGCCGGTGATCTTGTCAGCGAACTTGTAGTCGGCCCCGCCGAAATTGAAGTGTTTGCCGGTGGCGCCGCTGACGAAGCGGCTGTTCTTGTTGTTGAGGGCGATGTCTTCGTAATTGGTGTCGTCGCGGTCCTTGGCTTTGTCCAGGCGCCCGCCGGTGAACACCAGGTTCTTGAATTCCTTGGAGGTGATCAGGCCACCGTTGAAGGTCTGCGGCAGGATACGCCCGTCATTGGGCTTGAGGATCGGCAGCTCGGGGATCAACGAGCCGATCTTCAGCTCGGTGGCCGAGATCTTCACTTTGCCGGTCAGGCCCAGCTTGGAGTATTCGTTGGCGGCGCGGCCATCATCATGGGTAGGCAACAGGCCGGTGCCGGTGCGGTCGGGGCTGGAGTCGAGCTTGACCCCGAGCATGCCCAGCGCATCCACGCCGAAGCCGACGGTGCCGTCGGTGTAGCCCGATTGCAGGTTGAGCATGAAGCCCTGGGCCCATTCGTCGCGCTTGGATTGCTGGGCGCTGGTGCCGTCGCGGAAGTCGCGGTTGAAGTACATGTTGCGGGTTTCCAGGGTCGCGCTACTGTCTTCGAAGAAGGCCGCCTGGCTAAGCGGCGAAAAGCCGGCAAGGGTAGCAGCACTGGCGAGGGCGGTCTGGGTCAGGCGAGAAAAACGAACAGGCGAGGGGACCTGGGGCTGTGTCGACAGCATCGTTGTGTACTCCGTTATTGTTCTTATTTTGGCGAAAACGCTTCGAGGCGTTTTTCGGGCGCTGCGGTTAAGGCAGCTCGGCGGGCATAGACCACCGTGGCTGGATGCTAAAGGGCGAAGCTTTCACTAACCTTTCAGTCGGCTTTCAATGTTTTCGGGCTTCACAGGCCGGTCGGCGCCTGTAAACTGCCCGCCAAAGCGTGGCGCCGACCACCCCTGAATGAGGTAGTAATCCATGCGTGTCTTGCTGGTTGAAGACCATCTGCAACTCGCCGAAAGTGTCGCGCAAGCGCTCAAGAGCACGGGTTTGACCGTTGACGTGCTGCACGACGGCGTGGCGGCGGACCTGGCCCTGAGCAGCGAGGAGTACGCGGCGGCGATCCTCGATGTGGGGCTGCCGCGCATGGACGGTTTCGAGGTGCTTGCGCGGTTACGCGCCCGTGGCAAAAACCTGCCGGTGCTGATGTTGACCGCGCGCAGCGATGTGAAAGACCGCGTGCACGGCCTCAACCTGGGGGCGGACGACTACCTCGCCAAACCGTTCGAACTGACGGAGTTGGAGGCGCGGGTCAAGGCGCTGCTGCGCCGCAGCGTGTTGGGTGGTGAGCGTCAGCAGGCCTGCGGCGTGCTGGTGTACGACCTCGATACGCGACGCTTCACGGTCGGGGGAGAGTTGATGACGCTCACCTCCCGCGAGCAAGCCGTGCTTGAGGCGCTGATTGCCCGTCCGGGTCGGGTGATGAGCAAGGAGCAACTGGCTTCCCAGGTGTTCGGCCTGGACGAAGAGGCCAGCCCCGACGCCATCGAAATCTACGTGCACCGCTTGCGCAAGAAACTCGATGGCCAGCCCATCGCCATCGTCACCTTCCGCGGCCTCGGCTATTTGCTGGAAGCCCGCGATGCATAAGCCCAGCAGCCTACGCTGGCGCCTGTTGTGGAACCTGGCGCTGTTGCTAGTGCTGTTGATGCTGGCCAGTGGCATGAGCGCCTACTGGAACGGTCGCGAGGCCGCTGACACCGCCTACGACCGCACGCTGCTGGCCTCGGCGCGTACCATCGCCGCCGGCTTGACCCAGGTGGACGGCACCCTGAGCGCCAACGTGCCCTACGTGGCCCTGGACACCTTTGCCTACGACAGTGCCGGGCGCATTTACTACCAGGTCAATGACATCGACCAGAAACTGATCTCCGGCTACGAAAACCTTCCCGGCCCACCGCCGGGTACGCCACGCACCGATGACTATCCGGCACTGGCACGCTTTTACGACGCCATCTACCAGGGCCAGCAGGTGCGGGTGGTGAGTCTGCTCAAGGCGGTGTCCGAACCGAACATGAACGGCATGGCCGAAATCCGTGTCGCCGAAACCGATGAAGCACGCGTGAGCATGGCTCGCAGCCTGATGGCCGACACCTTGCTGCGCCTGGGCATGCTCGCCGTGGGCGCGTTGTTGCTGGTGTGGTTCGCCGTGAGCGCGGCGTTGCGCCCACTGGAGCGTTTGCGTACGGCAGTGGAAGAACGCCAGCCTGACGACCTGCGGCCCTTGCCGTTGGTGGAAGTGCAGCATGAGTTCGGCCCATTGGTGCGTTCCCTCAACCATTTCACCGAACGCCTGCGCGGCCAGTTCGAGCGCCAGGCGCAGTTTATTGCCGATGCGGCCCATGAGTTGCGTACGCCACTGGCCGCGCTCAAGGCCCGACTGGAACTGGGCCTGCGCGCCGAGGACCCCGCCACCTGGCGCAGCACCCTCGAAACCGCAGCCCAGGGCACTGACCGCCTGACCCACCTGGCCAATCAACTGTTGTCCCTGGCACGCATCGAAAATGGTGCCCGCGCCATTGCCGAAGGCGGCGCGCAGTTGCTCGACCTCAGCCAGTTGGCCCGTGAGCTGGGCATGGCCATGGCGCCGCTGGCCCACGCACGCGGCGTGGCATTGGCGCTGGAAGCCGATGAGCCGGTGTGGCTGCGCGGGGAGCCAACCCTGTTGAACGAGTTGTTGAGCAACCTGGTGGACAACGCCCTGGCGCACACCCCGCCTGGCGGCAATGTAATCCTGCGGGTCACGGCGCCGGCGGTACTGGAAGTGGAAGACGATGGGCCGGGCATCCCGCTGGATGAGCGGGACCGGGTGTTCGAGCGTTTCTACCGGCGCAGCCAGCAGGGCATGGGCTCTGGCCTGGGGCTGGCGATCGTCGGCGAAATCTGCCGGGCGCACCTGGCCCAGATCAGCCTGCACGATGGCGAACAGGCCGGGCTGAAGGTGCGGGTGAGTTTTATCGCGGGTTGATCAGTAGAACATCGAGCGGGCTTCATCCAGCTCGGCGCGCAAGGCGTCGCTGTAAGGGTCGACCCGCAGTTTCTGGATGGCCGGCAAGCTGGAGACTGGAACGCTGGCCAAGGGATGATCGGTGCCGCGATGGCAATACAGCACGGCGACCTGCACCAGGTCGATGTAGTCGAGACTGGGCGAGTCGCGTTCCAGGTCCAGGTATTGGCCTGGCAGTTTCGCCAGCATTTCCGGAAAGTCCCAGCCGCCCAGCAGTTTGTCGCCCAGCAGTGGGTGGATGCTCTCGATGACGTGGTTGAGGCTGACCGGGTCGGCGAGCAGCTCGTAGTGGTCTTCGGCGTAGGTCAGGATTGGCAGCACACCGATCTGGTGCACCAGGCCGCCGAGGGCCGCCTGGTCCGGCTTGAGTTGTGTGTGGCTGCGGCACAGGGCATAACTCACACCCGCGACCTCCAGGCTGCGGCGCCACACATCACGCATCTTTTGTTCGACCACGTCGGAACGCGCGTGGAAGATCTGCTCCATGACCAGGCCGATCGCCAGGTTGCTGCTGTAGTTGGTGCCCAACCGGGTGATGGCGGTGTGCAGGTCGGTGACTTCCTGGGTCGCACGCAACAACGGGCTGTTGACCACTTTGATCAGGCGCGCCGACAGCGCGGTGTCGCGACCGATCACTTTGCTCAAGTGGCTGATGCTGATCTCCGGGTCTTCTGCGGCCTGACGAATATTCAGGGCCACTTCCGGCAATGTCGGCAGAACCAGGTCATCGTTATCGATGGCCCTCACCAAAGCCTGTTGGACTTTTTCCGCCAGCTTGTTCATTCATGCTCTCTAGGGTGTTGCAAGAAGGTACGGCGATTAACGCTGGATCTCTCGATCGCGGTCGAGGGTGTAAGGCAGGTCGAGCAGTCGCAAGCCTGGACCTTCCAGTGTGCCCAGGTGCACATCGCCACTCTCGGCAGCTTCGGCTTGCAACACGGCCAGAAGTTCAACGCTCTGGTCAGCTTTTGCGGCGATCACCACTTCGCCGATCGAGCTGTTATGGCTGGGAGAAAACAGCGGAGTGCCTGGCTCGGGCATTTCCGGCGCATTGAGGCTCAAACGGTACAGGCGACGTTTGAGTTTGCCCAGGTACTGCATGCGCGCGACGATTTCCTGGCCGGTGTAACAGCCTTTCTTGAAGCTCACGCCGCCCACGGCCTGCAGGTTGAGCATCTGCGGGATGAACAGCTCGCGGGTCTGGGGCATGACCTGGCCGATGCCAGCGCGGATTTGACCCAGCAGCCATTCATTCAGGTCGGTTTCTTTGAGATTCGCAGCCAATTGAGGGCGTATAACGTTGGCGTGCTCGGCAGGCACCCAAAGTTCAGCGCGATCAGGGGAGACTCGGATGGCAATCAACGTATCGCTGCGGGCGACGCTGTCGGTCTCTGCCGACAGCTCAAGGCCAAGGCTTATGAGGGCTTGATCCCCATTGACCAGGCCAAAGCGCACCCAGGCGGCGCTTTCATCGGTGAGTTTGGACTTGGAGAACACGGCGTATTTCTTCAGGTCGGCCAGTTGCGGCTCCAGCAGCTCGCTGGCCATGGCCAGCAACACACCGTCACCTTGCAGCAGGATGCGGAAGCTCGACTGCATGCGCCCTTTTTGCGTGCAGCGCGCGCCGAGGCTGGCCTGGGTGTCGCTCAGGTAATTGAGGTTGCAGGTCAGTTGGCCCTGAAGGAATTTGGCAGCGTCGGCGCCGCGGACGGCGAGAACGCCTTCGTGGGACAGGGGGCAGAAGAAAGCAGAGTCAGCCATGGGTCATCGCAGGTCAAAAAGTCATGGGTGCATCATAGAGGGGCGCCCGGCAAATGGATAGTTTCCGTATGGGGCGACCAAAGCCGACTGTTCCGGTGCCGTCGGGTCTGTATACTTGCCGCCTATTTGAGGAGCGCTCCATGGTCGAAGATGTAGAAATCAATCGCCTCTACTGGCACAGCCGTCGCGGTATGCTGGAGTTGGATGTGTTGCTGGTGCCTTTCACCAAGGAGGTCTACGCGACGCTCAATCAAGTGGATCGCGACCTCTATGTCCGCCTGCTGACGTGCGAAGACCAGGACATGTTCGGCTGGTTCATGGAACGCGCCGAGTCGGAAGACCCGGAGCTGCAGCGCATGGTCCGGATGATCCTGGATCGTGTCCAGCCCAAGTAATAGCTTTGAATGCCGCTGGCAGGCCTCACGGCTGTTGCTGGCGGCCTATCTCCTTGCCCAGCTGTTTGCGCTGGGCGCCTTGATGTTCGTGCAACTTCCTTTTTCGAGCCTTGGCATGCTGGTGTGCCTGGCGCACGCCGCCTGGGTTTTGCCACGCGCTGTCCTGTTGACTCACCGTTCGTCGATTGGTGGCCTGCGCCGCGATGCAGACGGCTGGCAGCTGTGGAGTGCCGCGCGGGGCTGGCACAGCGTGCAGTTGCGTCGCGATAGCCTGGCGTTGCCGTTGATCGTGGTGCTGCGTTATCGGGTGCAGGGCGAACGGCGGGTACGTTCGGTCTGTGTGCCGAGGGATTCGCAGGCCGCCGATGTGCACCGGCGCCTGCGTGTACGCCTGAAGTTCAGCCGCCGTAGGTGGTTGGCACCAGGATAGTGTCGCGGGCCTCGGGCAGCATCTGCGGATAGTCGAGGGTGTAATGCAGGCCTCGGCTCTCCTTGCGCTCCATGGCCGAGCGGATCATCAATTCGGCGACCTGGGCCAGGTTGCGCAGCTCGATGAGGTCGCGGCTGACTTTGTAGTTGCTGTAGAACTCGTCGATCTCGTCCAGCAGCAGCCTTACGCGATGTTGCGCGCGTTGCAGGCGCTTGTTGGTGCGCACGATCCCCACGTAGTCCCACATGAAGCGGCGCAGCTCGTCCCAGTTATGCGCGATGATCACGTCTTCGTCCGAGTCGGTCACCTGGCTGGCATCCCAGCGGGGCAGGGCGGCTGGCACCGGAATGCGGGGCAATTGTTCGAGTATGTCCGCCGCCGCAGAGCGTGCGTAGACGAAGCATTCGAGCAGCGAGTTGCTGGCCATGCGGTTGGCGCCGTGCAGGCCGGTGAAGCTGGTTTCGCCAATCGCGTACAGACCCGGTACGTCGGTGCGACCGTGCTGGTCGACCATCACGCCGCCGCAGGTGTAGTGCGCAGCCGGCACCACCGGGATCGGGCTCTTGGTGATGTCGATGTTGAACGCCAGGCAGCGCTCATAGACGGTGGGGAAGTGGGTCTTGATGAAGGCTTCGGGTTTGTGGCTGATGTCGAGATACACACAGTCGATACCCAGGCGCTTCATCTCATGGTCGATGGCGCGGGCGACGATATCGCGCGGGGCCAGTTCGGCGCGAGGGTCGAAGCGCTGCATGAAGCGTTCGCCGTTGGGCAGTTTCAGGTGTGCGCCTTCGCCACGCAGGGCTTCGGTGATCAGGAAGCTCTTGGCCTGTGGGTGGTACAGGCAGGTGGGGTGGAACTGGTTGAATTCCAGGTTGGCCACCCGGCAGCCCGAACGCCAGGCCATGGCGATGCCGTCACCGCAGGCGCCGTCGGGGTTACTGGTATAGAGGTAGACCTTGGCCGCGCCGCCAGAGGCGAGGATGGTGAAGCGTGCGCCGTAGGTGTCGACTTCGCCGCTGCCCCGGTTGAGCACGTAGGCGCCGAGGCAGCGCTCGCCGTCCAGGCCCAGGCGTTTTTCGGTGATCAGGTCGACGGCGACGCGTTGCTCCAGCAATTCGATGTTGGGGCGTTGGCGCGCCTGGTCGAGCAATGTCCTGAAAATCGCCGCACCTGTGGCATCGGCGGCATGAATGATGCGACGGTGACTGTGGCCGCCCTCGCGGGTCAGGTGGAACTCGAAACCACCGTCGTCGCTGCCTGCGTGCTCATCGCGGGTAAAGGGGACGCCCTGGTCTATCAGCCATTGGATGGCCTCGCGGCTGTGCTCGACAGTGAAGCGCACCGCTTCTTCATTGCACAGGCCGCCGCCGGCGTTGAGGGTGTCTTCGACATGGGATTGCACCGTGTCGGTGTCGTCCAGCACGGCGGCGACACCGCCCTGGGCCCAGAATGTCGAGCCGTTGGCCAGGTCGCCTTTGCTCAGTACCGCAATGCGCAGGTGGCTGGGGAGGGTCAGCGCTAGGCTCAAACCGGCCGCGCCGCTGCCGATCACCAAGACATCGTGTTGAAACTGTTGGCTCATTGGAAGGATTCCGCAAAAAGCGATCCGAAGAGGTGGCGCAAACAGGACGCCTGGATCGGCGAATCAAAGGGGCACACGGGCTACTAGTATATAGAGGGGTGGAGCGGCACAATAGCCGGGCATTCGTGGCAATGTGAGATTACGGTGCACGGCTCGGGTAGAATCAGCTGGTTATTGAAGCGGGAACTTTTTGCATAGGCCCCGACTCAATAGCAGGTTGCCCGAAAGCTGGGAAAACGTTGAGTTTATTGGCCCGTCGGGAGCATTGGACGCGTCAGAAAACCGACGACAAGATTATTCGCGCAGTCGGCGTTGCCCGTGCTGCGTTTTTCGTGTGTGCCAAATCAGTGCGTGCCGGAAACTTGCTTGAAGGGGGAGAACTTTTGCGAAAAGACCGAGTCTATGTTTGCAAGCCTGATCGTTTAGTTATGCAAGCCTCCTTCAAGTACTACGAGGAGTGTTCATGCTAACCCAGGAAGAGGATCAGCAGCTGGTCGAGCGCGTCCAACGCGGCGACAAGCGAGCTTTTGATCTGCTAGTGCTGAAATACCAGCACAAAATTCTCGGGTTGATCGTGCGGTTTGTGCACGACACCCATGAAGCGCAGGACGTTGCACAGGAAGCCTTTATCAAGGCTTACCGTGCACTTGGTAACTTTCGCGGTGATAGTGCGTTTTACACGTGGCTATACCGAATCGCCATCAACACGGCGAAGAACTATCTGGTGTCTCGCGGACGCCGCCCGCCAGATAGCGATGTAAGTTCAGAAGATGCGGAATTTTACGATGGTGATCACGGCCTCAAGGATCTCGAGTCGCCGGAGCGTGCATTGCTGCGCGACGAGATCGAAGGCACCGTTCATCGCACAATTCAGCAACTGCCAGAAGATTTGCGTACGGCGTTAACTTTACGTGAATTCGATGGTCTGAGTTACGAAGACATTGCGAGCGTCATGCAGTGTCCGGTGGGGACTGTAAGGTCACGGATTTTCCGGGCCCGGGAAGCCATCGATAAAGCCTTGCAACCGTTGTTGCAAGAGAACTAAAGACAGCGGCGACAGCCAAGAGAGGAACCGCCATGAGTCGTGATGCCCTGCAGGAATCGCTGTCCGCAGTGATGGATAACGAAGCGGATGAACTGGAACTTCGTCGAGTGCTCAACGCATTTGATGATGCCGAAACCCGTGATACCTGGTCTCGTTACCAAGTCGCTCGGGCGGTGATGCACAAGGATCTTCTAATCCCTCGTCTGGATATTGCTGCGGCCGTTTCTGCTGCGCTGGCTGATGAAGCCGTTCCGGCAAAAGCTGCTCGTGGTCCATGGCGTAGCCTGGGTCGCTTGGCAGTTGCTGCCTCGGTAACTGTTGCCGTGCTTGCTGGTGTTCGCCTGTACAACCAGGATGAAATCGCCGGTGCCGAACTGGCCCAACAGACTCAGCAACCGGTCATGGCCGGTCCGCAAGTCAAAGGCCCAGCGGTATTGGCCGGCTACAAGGAAAGCTCTGACACCACCGGCCCGATGGCCAACGGTGTACTGCAAGGGCAATCCGGCTGGCAAGACCAGCGTCTTCCAGGCTACCTGCGCCAACACGCACAGGAATCGGCTCTGAAGGGCACTGAAAGCGCTCTGCCTTATGCTCGTGCAGCAAGCCTGGAAAACCGCTAATCCGTAAGGAGCTCTATGCGAGCCATACCGCTCCTTACGCTTTTGCTCAGTGGTTGGTTTGCACTCCCCGCCCACGCCGATGAAGCCCAAGACTGGCTGACTCGACTTGGGCGTGCAGAGCAACAGCAAAGCTTTCAAGGTACGTTCGTTTATGAACGTAACGGCAGTTTTTCCACCCATGACATCTGGCATCGTGTCCAGGACGGTCAGGTCCGTGAGCGGCTCTTGCAGCTCGATGGTTCTGCCCAGGAAGTCGTGCGGTTGGATGGCCGGACACAATGCGTCAGCGGCACCCTCGTCGCAGGCATTGGCAATTCCCGTGATGCACCGTCACGTGCGCTCGATCCGCAAAAACTCAATCAATTCTACGAACTGGCCGTCATTGGCAAATCGCGCGTGGCCGGTCGAAATGCGGTCATCGTATCGATCACACCGCGTGACCAGTACCGTTATGGTTTTGAACTGCACCTGGATAGAGAGACCGCGCTGCCGCTCAAGTCCCTGCTGCTGAATGATCAAGGGCAATTGCTGGAGCGCTTCCAGTTCACGCGATTGAATACTTCGGTCGTGCCTGATGACCGGGATCTGCAACCCAGCAGCGACTGTACACCTATCGCCGTCGCAAATAGCAAGGCGCCAGAGGTGCAATCTACCGAGATTTGGCATATGGAATGGTTGCCGCCGGGTTTTCAGCTGACCAACACCAGTGCCCGCAAAGACACCCAGACCAAAGCGACCGTCGACAGCCTGATGTATGAAGACGGGTTGGCGCGGTTCTCGGTATTCCTGGAGCCGATCAGCGATGCAAGCGTCACGGAGACCCGCACTCAGCTGGGTCCTACAGTCGCGGTATCGCGTCGGCTGAACACGGTGGACGGTGAAATGATGGTGACGGTGGTGGGTGAAATACCCATCGGCACCGCCGAGCGTATCGCGCTATCGGTGCGTGGTGAAAAAAAACCAGCCGTCCAGCCGTGAGTCTTTAATCCTATGTTCATCCTGACGTTTCACTGTACTTCCATGCCAGGTTGGCTGCCGAGAGCATGAAATGTCTGGATCAGCATTTTCACTTGCAAAAATCCCTCATGTTTTTTATAGGTCAGGGCTTGTCGGCTCTGGCCTTGTTTTGTTCGCGGAACAAAGATGTCGGTCGCGGTTTCCGGCGTTTCTTGAACCCTGTCGCTCAACCCTGCTCGTCGTAACGGGAGCTGTATGTCGATACCACGTTTGAAGTCTTACCTATCCATAGTCGCCACGGTGTTGGTGCTGGGTCAGGCGTTGCCTGCGCAAGCAGTCGAGCTGCCTGACTTCACCCAATTGGTCGAGCAAGCCTCACCTGCCGTGGTGAACATCAGTACCACGCAAAAACTGCCGGATCGCAAAGTCTCCAACCAGCAGATGCCGGACCTGGAAGGCCTGCCGCCGATGCTGCGCGAGTTCTTTGAGCGTGGCATGCCACAACAGCGCGCACCTCGTGGCGGTGGTGGCGGTCAGCGAGAGGCTCAGTCCCTGGGCTCGGGCTTCATCATCTCGCCGGACGGCTACATCCTTACCAACAACCACGTGATTGCCGATGCTGACGAGATTCTCGTGCGCCTGGCTGATCGCAGTGAGCTGAAAGCCAAGCTCGTCGGTACCGACCCACGCTCCGATGTGGCCCTGCTGAAGATCGACGGCAAGGACCTGCCCGTGCTGAAACTGGGCAAATCCCAGGACCTGAAAGCCGGGCAGTGGGTAGTCGCCATCGGTTCGCCGTTTGGTTTTGACCATACCGTTACCCAAGGCATCGTCAGCGCCATTGGCCGCAGCCTGCCGAACGAAAACTACGTACCGTTCATCCAGACTGACGTGCCGATCAACCCGGGTAACTCCGGTGGTCCGCTGTTCAACCTGGCGGGCGAAGTGGTCGGCATCAACTCGCAGATCTACACCCGCTCCGGTGGCTTCATGGGGGTGTCGTTCGCGATCCCGATCGACGTGGCCATGGACGTCTCCAACCAGCTGAAAAGCGGTGGCAAGGTCAGCCGTGGTTGGTTGGGTGTGGTAATTCAGGAAGTGAACAAAGACTTGGCTGAATCCTTCGGCCTCGACAAGCCGGCCGGTGCGCTGGTTGCGCAGATCCAGGACGACGGCCCGGCTGCCAAAGGCGGCCTGCAGGTTGGCGACGTGATCCTGAGCATGAACGGCCAGCCGATCGTCATGTCGGCCGACCTGCCGCACCTCGTAGGTGCGCTCAAGGCGGGTAGCAAAGCCAAGCTGGAAGTGATCCGCGAAGGCAAGCGCCAGACTGTTGAGCTGACTGTGGGTGCAATCCCGGAAGAAGGCGCGACCCTGGACGCCCTCGGTAACACCAAGCCGGGTGCCGAACGCAGCAGCAACCGTCTGGGCATCGCTGTAGCCGAGCTGACCGATGAGCAGAAGAAGAGCTTCGACCTTAAGAGCGGTGTGGTGATCAAGGAGGTGCAGGACGGCCCTGCTTCCCTGATCGGCCTGCAGCCGGGTGACGTGATCACCCACCTGAACAACCAGGCAATCGATAGCACCAAGCAATTCACCGATATCGCCAAGGCGTTGCCGAAGAATCGTTCAGTCTCGATGCGCGTTCTGCGTCAAGGGCGTGCGAGCTTCATTACCTTCAAGCTGGCTGAATAAGTCGGTAAAAACAAAAAGCCCCGCTTTCGTTTAACGAAGGCGGGGCTTTTTTGTGCCTGACGGGTTTAGCTCATCATCCCTTTGACCAGGCGTTCCTGTTCGATCAACTCACGCTGGCGTGCATCGATGCGCGACGACAGCGGGAAATTGCTGCCGGCGCGACGCTTGGCAAAATCCAATTGCTGGATAGCCTGCTGGAAATCACCCACCAGCGCAAAGTACTCGGCGCGAGCCTGATGCAGCCCGATGATGTTGCCCGACAAGCCGCGGGTCTCAGCGACCTGGTACCACACGTCCGGGTCATCTGGGCGAGACTTGAGCAAACCGTCCAACGCCTTTTCTGCATCTGCCGTGCGGTTCTGCTTGAGCAGCAGGTCCACGCGCACCTGATTCAACGGATAGTTACCCGGATACTGGGTGAGCATCCGATCCGTGCGTTGCTGGGCATCCGGCAGTCGGTTGTTGTCGATGTCCAGCTGGATCTGCGCCAGGTTGTAGGTGATGTCGCTGGGCGCTTTGGCCAGCAGCGGTGCAAGGTTTTCCCGAGCCTGCTTGAACTGGGAACCTTTGATCTGGGCGATAGCCAGGCCGTAGCGCGCCACATCGTTCTTCGGATTTTCGTCCAGTTGCGCCTGGAAGCGCTTGGCGGCGAGGCCAGGGGTGTCTTCGTATTGCAGTTGCACCCGTGCACGGATGAGCTGATAACGCAGGCTGTCTTCCTTGCCGCCAGGCTTGGATTGCTCGGCGCGGTTACGGGTGTCGGCGATCCGCGATTCGGTGACCGGGTGCGTCAACAGGAACTCCGGCGGTTTGGCATCGAAGCGGTATTGGCGCATCAGGCGTTCGAACATGGTCGGCATGGAGCGCGGGTCATAACCGGCCTTTTCCAGGTTGAGGATGCCGATACGGTCAGCCTCTTGTTCGTTCTGGCGAGAGAATCGACGTTGTTCTTGGATCGCCGCGGCCTGGGTGCCGGCAATCGCGGCAATACCTGCATCGCCTGCACCCGCCGCCGCAGCAATGATGCCGCCGAGCAGGGCGGCCATCATCGGAATCTGCATGCGCTGTTGCGCTTCAACGCCACGGGCGAAGTGGCGTTGGGACAAATGCGCCAGTTCGTGAGCCAGTACCGAGGCATATTCCCCTTCGGTCTGGGCGTTGAGGAACAGGCCGCCGTTGACCCCGACGATGCCACCCGGTGCGGCAAAGGCGTTCAGTTGCGGGCTGTTGATCAGGATGAATTCCAGCCGCCGGTCATTGACCTGGCTGGTCTCCACCAGCTTGTACACGCTGGTTTCGACGTAGTCCTTGAGCTGCGGGTCGTTGAGTTGCGAGACCTGGCCCCGTAGGTAGGCCAGCCAGGCGCGGCCCAACTGGTATTCCTGTTGCGGCGAGACAATGGCAGAACTGGCGTCGCCAAGTGACGGCAGGTCGTCAGCGAAGCCTGGGGAGGCCAGCAGGCAAGCCAGCGTCAGCAGGGTGGGGCGCAAAAAAGTCATGCACAGAGCCTTTCGACAAAGAGCTTACTGTAGCCGGACACTGAGCTTCGGACCAGATATTCTAAGCAACCCAAACGCGTGCCCGGAGTAAAACCATGACCGACGCTGTAGCCTTTGATGCCGAACTCGATGCCAGCGGCCTCAATTGCCCGCTGCCTTTGCTCAAGGCCAAGCTGGAACTCAACCGTCTGGCCAGTGGCGCAGTGCTCAAGGTGATCGCCACGGACGCCGGCTCCCAGCGTGATTTCCGTACGTTTGCCAAGCTGGCCGGCCACACGCTGTTGCATGAAGAAGACGCCGCCGGTGTGTACCGTTACTGGTTGCGCAAGGCCTGAACCGTTTGCCCCATCACCCGAGGTTGATTGATGTTCAAAGTGTTACGAGACTGGATCCAGCGCTACTTCTCCGACGAAGAAGCCGTGGTGCTGGCGGTCCTGCTGTTTCTGGCCTTTACGGCCGTACTGACCTTGGGCGGCATGCTGGCGCCGGTATTGGCGGGGATGGTGCTGGCTTACCTGATGCAGGGCCTGGTCACTACGCTGGAGCGCCTGCGCCTGCCGGGTGGTGCGGCGGTAGGGCTGGTGTTCGCCTTGTTCATGAGCTTGTTGGTGCTGTTTATCGTGGTGGTATTGCCGCTGCTATGGCATCAGTTGATCACCCTGTTCAATGAACTGCCCGGCATGCTCGCCAAGTGGCAGTCGCTGTTGCTGTTGTTGCCGGAGCGCTACCCGCATTTGGTGTCGGACGAACAGGTGCTGCAAGCCATCGAAGTGGCGCGCGGAGAGATCGGAAAATTCGGGCAATGGGCGCTGACCTTTTCCCTGTCCAGCCTGCCGCTGCTGGTCAACATCATGATCTACCTGGTGCTGGTGCCGATCCTGGTGTTCTTCTTCCTCAAGGACCGCGCCATGATCGGTCGCTGGGTGCGAGGCTACCTCCCTCGTGAGCGCGCGTTGATTACCCGGGTGGCGGAGGAAATGAACCGGCAGATCGCCAACTACATTCGCGGCAAGGTCATCGAGATCATTATCTGCGGTGGCGTGACCTACATCGCCTTCATCGCCCTGGACTTGAACTACGCGGCCTTGTTGGCCTTGCTGGTGGGGATTTCGGTGGTGGTGCCCTACGTCGGCGCCGTGGTGGTGACCGTACCTGTGACCTTGATCGCCTTGTTCCAGTGGGGCTGGAGCGACCAGTTCATCTACCTGATGGCGGTTTACGGGATCATCCAGACCCTGGATGGCAACGTGCTGGTGCCGCTGTTGTTCTCGGAGGCCGTCAACCTGCACCCGGTCGCGATCATCTGCGCTGTGCTGTTGTTCGGTGGGTTATGGGGATTCTGGGGCGTGTTCTTTGCGATCCCACTGGCGACGTTGTTCAAGGCGGTGCTGGATGCGTGGCCGCGCCAGGAGCCGGTGGTTGCGCCGATGTTGTAACAATTGGGGCGAACAGGGGTGTTCGCCCCAAGGCTTCAAGCCTTGTTTAAAGCCTGCGCCGCCGCCAGCACGGCATCCACATGCCCTGGCACTTTCACGCCACGCCATTCCTGGCGCAGCACACCATCCTTGTCGATCAGGAAGGTGCTGCGATCCACACCCAGGTATTCCTTGCCGTACAGCTTCTTCAACTTGATCACATCAAACAGCTGGCAAACCGCTTCATCCTTGTCACTGATCAGCTCGAAGGGGAACGCCTGCTTGCCCTTGAAGTTCTCGTGGGATTTCACGCTGTCACGCGATACGCCAAACACCTCGGTGTTGGCCGCCTTGAACGCTGCGTACTGGTCACGAAAGCCCTGGCCTTCAGTGGTGCAGCCCGGCGTGCTGTCCTTCGGGTAGAAGTAGATCACCACTTGCCTGCCCTTTAGGGCGGCGAGGCTGAAGGTCTGGCCGCTGGTGGCCTGGGCTTCGAAATCGGCTACGGGTTTGTCGATGACTACCGCCATGAAAACTTCCTTACATTGGGTTCTGTGGGCGCCATGGCTCGATCAAGGCGTCGAGGTTCAGGGCATCGGCGAAATCCAGGAACTGGTCGCGCAGCCAACTGATCTGCACGCCGGCCGGCAAGGTCACGGTAAACGTGGCGTTCAGCATGGTGCCGCCAGTTTGTGGGGCCTGGTAGGTGTCGCAGGTCAGGTTCTCCAGCTCGACGTTGTGGTCGATGAAGAACTGGCACAGCTCATTGACGATGTCCGAACGATAGGCCGAACTGACATAAGCCACATAAGGCAGCGCCTGAGGGCGATTCTCCAGCGCAGCGCTGCGCACCACGTTGACGGTGAAGTCATGCTTCTTGGCCAGGCCCGGCAGGCCGGTTTCCAGGCGCGCCAGGGCATCCCAGGTGCCGGAGATCTGCAGGACCAGCGCGCTGCACTCGCCGTGGCGGGTCAGGCGGGAGGTCACGACGGCGCAGCGGTTTTCATGGCTGGCGCGGCACAGGACGTTGGTCAGCTCCATGGGGTTGGCGCCGAGGGCACTGATAACAAGGAATTGTTCGCGAACTGTGGGGGTGGACATGCAGCCTTCCTAAAACGATGAGCGGTCGATACCGTGTGGGCTGTATCGATCAAAGGATGAAGGGTAGCGAAAACCGTCGCCAAGGGATAGGAGGGGGCGTTTTCATTGCGTGACCGGTCTGATTTCATCGTGCTTCAGGGCGTGCTTCTGCCCAATGATGGCATTGCCTGTCGTTTAGTTGCGCCAGAACGCATCCTCAGGCGGTACTTCGCTTGTGCAAGCATCTTGGCGCCAGTACCATTACGGCTCTCTTTTTCCGGCAGGAGCGGTTGCATGATTGCGGGCAGTATGGTGGCACTGGTCACACCCATGGATGCACAAGGTCATCTCGACTGGGACAGCCTGGGCAAACTGGTGGACTTCCACCTGCAAGAAGGCACCAACGCCATCGTGGCGGTCGGCACCACCGGTGAATCGGCCACCCTCGATGTGGAAGAACACATCCAGGTCATCGAGTTCGTGGTCAAGCGTGTTGCGGGCCGTATTGCCGTGATCGCCGGTACGGGCGCCAACTCGACGCGTGAAGCCATCGAGTTGACCAAAAACGCCAAGAAGGCCGGCGCCGACGCCTGCCTGCTGGTGACCCCGTACTACAACAAGCCGACCCAGGAAGGCCTGTACCAGCATTTCCGCGCCATTGCCGAAGCGGTCGACATCCCGCAGATCCTCTATAACGTACCGGGTCGCACCGCGTGCGACATGAAGGCCGAGACCGTGATCCGCCTGTCCACCGTACCGAACATCATCGGTATCAAGGAAGCCACCGGCGACCTGCAGCGCGCCAAGGACATCCTGGCCGGCGTGAGCAGCGATTTCCTGGTGTATTCCGGTGACGACGCCACCGCTGTCGAGCTGATCCTGCTGGGCGGCAAGGGCAACATCTCCGTGACCGCCAACGTGGCCCCGCGTGCCATGAGCGAAATGTGCGCCGCCGCCATCGCCGGCGACGCCGTGACCGCCCGCGCGATCCACGAGAAGCTGATGCCGCTCAACAAGACACTCTTTATCGAATCCAACCCTATTCCCGTGAAGTGGGCGCTGACTGAAATGGGCATGATGCCGGACGGTATCCGTCTGCCGCTCACCCGTCTCAGCGAAGCCTGTCACGAACCGCTGCGACAGGCCCTGCGCCAGTCCGGCGTCCTGGTTTAATTGAGGAAGCACTACGCATGAAGCGATTGGCCGGACTTTCCGCACTTGCCTTGATTATCTCCAGCACCAGTGGCTGCGGTTGGATCTGGGGCCCGGAAGGCTACTTCCGTGACCGCGGCAGCGATTACCTGGAAGCACAACCTACCAAACCGATGGAATTGCCGCCGGGCGTCAACGTCGCCAAGCGCCTTGACCCGTTGCTGCCGATCCCGCGCAACGTCGCCGACGACACCACCAAGGGTGAGTACGTGGTGCCGCGTCCACAGCCGATCTCGGCCGTGGCGGATGCCAGCGACTACAGCCTGCAGAAGAGCGGCGACTCGCGCTGGATCGTGGCTCAGCGCCCACCTGCCGAAGTCTGGCCAGTGGCCGTGCAGTTCTTCCAGGACAACGGTTTCCATATCGACGAGCAGCGTCCGCAGACCGGTGAATTCACCACGGCATGGCAGCAGGGCAGCGAACTGTCCGCCACCATGGCCAAGCGCCTGCAGGCCGGTGGTGTAGCCGCCGACAGCGAAGCCCGTGTGCGTGTGCGCATCGAGCCAGGCGTGCAGCGTAATACCAGTGAAGTCTACGTAGTCAGCGCCGAGCGCCCGGCCGGCAGCACCGCCAACGTTGACTTCACTAACCGCTCGGTCAACACCGGTGTCGACTCGGCGCTGGTCGACGAGATGCTGGCCAGCATGAGCCGTATCTCCGAGAAGGGTGGGTCGGTTTCCCTGCTCGCCGCCCGTGATTACGACACCCCGAGCCGCGTCAGCCTCACTGAGGACGGCAGCGGCAACGTGGTGCTGAACCTGGGTGAGGACCTTGATCGTGCCTGGGCCAGTGTTGGCCGCGCGTTGGAGCAGGGCCCTTGGCGCGTTGAAGACATCAACCGCAGCCTGGGCCTGTACTACATCAACGTGGCGGAAAAGGCCGAGCGTAAAGACGACGAGCCTGGTTTCTTCGGCAAACTGTTCGGCAGCAAGCCGACCAAGGAAGAGATCGAGACCCGCGCCGAGCGTTACCAGGTTCGTTTGAGCAAGGTGGGCGACAGCGTGCAGGTCACCGTCGAGAAGAACATCAATACCGTTGCGCCAGCTGAAACAGCACGCAAAGTGTTGGGCGTGATTCAGGACAACCTGGGCTGATCCGATGCGTTTTGCCGTTCTCGGCAGCGGTAGCCAAGGGAACGGCACGCTGGTCGCACATGACGACACGTATGTGCTGGTGGATTGTGGTTTCTCGTTAAAAGAAACCGAGCGGCGCCTGCTGCGCCTGGGGGTTCACCCCGCGCAGCTGAGCGCGATTCTGGTGACCCACGAACATGCCGACCACGTGCATGGCGTGGGTTTGCTGTCTCGGCGCTACAATCTCCCGGTGTACCTCAGTCGCGGCACCTTGCGCGGGATGCGCAAACCCATTGAACCCGCGGGTTTCCTGGCCGGTGGCGAGCAGTTGCAAATCGGTGCCTTGAGCATCGATGTGATTGCCGTTGCGCATGACGCCCAGGAGCCGACGCAGTATGTCTTCAGTGACGGTGAGCGGCGCTTTGGCGTGCTGACCGACCTGGGCTCCTACTGCACCAAGGTGCTGGACGGTTACCGGAACCTCGATGCCTTGATGATCGAGTCAAACCACTGCCGAGACCTGCTGGCTCGTGGTCATTACCCCTACTTCCTCAAGCAGCGGGTGGGCGGCGAACTGGGACATTTGAACAACCACCAGGCGGCGTACCTGGTGTATGAGTTGGGCTGGCAAGACTTGCAACACCTGGTCCTGGCCCACCTGAGCAGCAAGAACAACCTGCCGCAGCTGGCCCGGCAATGTTTTGTCGACACCCTCGGGTGCGACCCGGACTGGCTGCAACTGGCCGATCAAGATTCAGGGCTCGACTGGCGACACATCGCCTAGCCCACCATTTAGCAAGCGGAGCCCATCATGGAAAAACGTGAAGAACTCTACCGCGGCAAAGCCAAGTCGGTGTACAAGACCGACGACGCCAACCGCCTGATCCTGCTGTTTCGCAACGACACCTCGGCGTTCGACGGCAAGCGCATCGAACAACTTGATCGCAAGGGCATGGTGAACAACAAGTTCAACGCCTTCATCATGCAGAAGCTCGAAGCGGCCGGCATCCCGACCCAATTCGACAAACTGCTCGGCGACAACGAGTGCCTGGTCAAGAAGCTCGACATGATCCCGGTTGAATGCGTCGTGCGTAACTACGCCGCCGGCAGCCTGGTCAAGCGCCTGGGCGTGGAAGAGGGCCTCAAGCTCAACCCGTACACCTTCGAACTGTTCCTGAAGGACGACGCCAAGGGCGACCCGTTCATCAACGAATCCCACGTCGTGGCATTCGGCTGGGGCACCGCTGAGCAACTGGCGCGCATGAAGGAGTTGTCCCTCAAGGTCAACGACGTGCTGAGCAAGCTATTCGACGACGCTGGCCTGCTGCTGGTGGACTTCAAGCTCGAGTTCGGCGTGTTCCACGACGGCTCCATCGTCCTGGGCGACGAATTCAGCCCGGACGGCTGCCGCCTGTGGGACAAGGACACCAAGAAAAAGATGGACAAAGACCGCTTCCGCCAGGGCCTCGGTGATGTGATCGAAGCCTACGAAGAAGTCGCCAATCGTCTCGGCGTACCGCTTTAATCGACGCAAGCATCTGATAGCACGGAAAAAAATCGCTTCGGCGCTTTGCATCCACGAATCATGCTGTTATGATGCGCGCCGTTGGAGAGATGCCAGAGTGGCCGAATGGGACGGATTCGAAATCCGTTGTACCTTCACCGGTACCTAGGGTTCGAATCCCTATCTCTCCGCCATAAATACCTAAAAAATCCCGCGAGTTAGACGCTCTGCGGGATTTTTTTTGCCTGCTGAATGGGCAGTCAACTATCAAATCGACTATCAAGCGATGTGCGCCATGTGTTGGAAGCTTTGGGTTGTCGATGGCAGTCTGTGGACTGGCCGTTTTTCCGACGAGCGGTACGCCACGAGCCCACTTCATCCTGGCTTGCTTGCATCTGGCCACTGGTGCCCGCCGCTCTTCCTTCGACCTCGCAGACCACACTGAGACAGAGTGAGTGATTGCTGCTCAAGGACTGTCAGGCCTTGGTCTGGCCAGCAGGCTCTAATCGCAGGTAAGGGTTGTCAAACGGCACCGATGGCAGCACGGCTTGCGGCTGCCGTAGCAGGTAACCATGCAGTCGCTTGCCCGGCCGCGGGCCGAATACTTCGCAGGTCCATAGGTTGAGGTCGTCGGGGCGTTTGCGGTGCTGGTCCAATCGTTCGAACTGCTTTTGCAGCCATTGCCAATCGCTGGCGTCTTCATGCTGGGCGTTGGGGGTGGCTTCGGGATGCTCCTGCAGGTAGCGCCGGAAGATACCGGGGCTGACCAGGAACAGGGTGCCGTCCACAGTGTGCAGTAGGGCTTTTGCGTCATTCAGGGCCAGGCGTTGCAGCAGTAGGCCTTCGCGTAGCCAGTGCAGGAATAGCTCACCGGGGGACGCGTCGGTCTTCTGAGGTATTGGGACAGTGGCCTCGGGGCCTGCCTCACCTTGGGCTGGTACGTCGGACGTCTCGGTAGGTTCTGTGGCTGCCTCCATTTGCACGTTGCCGGCAAATAGCGGCGGGCGTTGCTCGGGTTCCCAGATCAACGAAGGGGCCAACTTCAGCAGGGTGAAGGTCTGGGTCCAGCCGCTACCGCTGTGTACCGTGGCCCGCCAGATCGCCTTGCCTTCGGGGTTGGCCAACACCAGGCCGTGTTCCTGCAGGATGTTGAACAGGGTGGTGTTGCGCTCCGGAATGCCGCTGATGCCCTGGGACAGCAAATGGGCGCGCAGCTTGTCCGAGACGGTCTTGCTCACTAGCCACAGAGCGTTGTCGGTGAGCCATCCGTCCGAGGCTTCGGGCTGGTTGAGTTTGAGCACGTCATGCAGCAGGTAGCGCAGTCCGTCGAGCAGCTTGCGTTGCAGTGCGTGGCGCGGGGCAGCCAGGGCCTGGACCGGGTCGCCACCGAGGGCGCGGGCGACGGAGGCTTGGTCGGCACGGATCACCAACTCGCCGAGGATCCCGGCCTGTTCGTGCTGGCCGGCCAACGCCAGGAGAACTGTGGCCCATAGGTCGGGAAAACCACTGAGCCAGTCCAGCGGTTCGCGGCCGAGCACGGCGCCAGCCAGCAGCCCGGCCGCGGCACTATGCAGACGGTATTGCCGGCCCGAGAGGTGACGAAAGCGATAGGGCTGGTGCAGAGGGCCGTGCCAGGGCTGCCAGCGATTGCCGTGTTGATCTTCCACCCGCAGGTCGGTGGCCAGCTTGCCAATGTCATGCAGCAGCGCGGCGTAGGCGATCCCGGCGGTCCAGGCTTCGGCCTGCTGGGTCTGGATCTCTGGCGGGCTGCCCGGCGGCAATAGGTGGGATTGGCGCAGCTTAAGGGCGCAGACCACGATCTCTAGGCCGTGATCCAGAAGTCCACCGGGATGGGCGTGGTGGTGACTTTCCGAAGCGGGGAGCAACTGCACCAGCTCGGCGTAGCGTTCGAGTGGCGTGCGGTAGAGCAGGGCGAATTGCGCCGGCGAGACGGCGGTGCGCTGCCAGATCTGCTCTATCAGTGCCTGGCGATGGGGGATAGCCAATAGCTCCGCTGCCGACTGCGGACGAAGCCAGCCGACAGGAGCTTGGTTGCTGTCAGGAGTGGGAGCTTCAGCTGTCCCTTTGCGAGGGCGCAACCACTGGAACATGGCGTCCTCCGAAGTGCGCGCGGCGGGAGTGCCCTTTGCCTTTTCTGGGTAAGGCCTTTGCCATTGATGAACCCTTCCGTTGTGTCCTTTGCGTCAGCCGTTTCTTGCCATTTTTGCTGACGGGCGGCACGCAAATTCGGGGAAAGTTGTGATAACTATTGCCACATGTCCTTCCTCGAACTGGAGTGCTGAAAAGCCCGTCGTCGTAGAGGTGAATGCCATGAGCGGTCATCCTAAAAACACTAAGGCCGAGCGTGTTGGACGCTGGCTTGGGCGAGCCTACCGAAGCCTGATGCAGCAGGAGCAGCGGTTGCGTCTGTGGCTTGTTGGGCTCGGAATTCCTGCAACAGGCGCCCGGATCTTTGCTTGGTGTCTGCGGGTCAGCGTGATTGTCTTGCTATTGAGCTTTTCCCTCCTGCTGGCCATGGTTGTCTTCGGGCTGTGGCTGATCGGTCGGGGTGTTGCGCGAGGCGATTTTTCCTATCGAGCGTCAGAAGCCGAATGGCGTTACGGCGATGAGGGGTTTGGCTTTTATGAGAAGGGCGTTCGTACGGACTTCGGTCGACTTTTTGAAGACGGCGAAGACGTATAGCTCAATCTCTAGGTCAGCCTTTTGCTAATCATCTCGCCGCCGCTTCGGCCAGCACTTTTTGCTTCGGTTGTCGCGTCGCTTAAGCCTCGTAGCACGCTGCCGACGTGTAGGCCGGCCCAGGTCAAACTCGCTACCCAAAGACTTGGAAGCACAATGAACATCGTCGCCATGACGAAATTCAGCAACATATCCCCAAACGAATTGTTTAACCCAAACAGCACATTGAAGTTGCTGTGGGGCGCACCACTGCCGTAGAGCGCATCCAGGATCGTGCTGTCGATCCAACGCGCCAGCTGAAACCAGAAATCCACGAAGAACAGCGCAAACTGCACACAGCTGGCAGTGACCAGGGTCTTCAGATCATAGGTACCGATCACCAGCACCAGCGGCAGGCAGATCACCAAGGCCATTTTCAGAAACGACAACACCATCGGCAGTGCCTGGCGCACCACATCCATCGCCGGGAAGAACCCCAGCGAGCCGACAGTCAGGCCCAGATCCGCGGTGGCGCGGGTAACGATATTGGGGATGCTCTTTTCCACCTGGCCGCCGTAGTCGTTGTAGACCTGCCCCTGGTTCATCACCTGCTGCTTTGGCGCGGCCACGGCGCGGATTACAGCGTCATCCACCTGCACTCGCGACATGAAACCCGCCCAGCGCGCCAGCCGGGTCAACACGTCGGGATCCACCTGCTGCAGCAAACGTGCACGCAATCCCTGGTCACCATCTCCCCACCATTGCTGGCAACCGGGATACCCGCCGCCACCGGGCACCTGGGCCAATCCGGCGTCGCGGGTAGCATCGTAGGGCCAGGCACTGCGTGGAGTGCTTGAGCGATAGCGGTCATAGAAGCCGGGGCTGTTGAGGAAGAAGCGTGAGCCAATCCAGCCCACATCGTTCATCTGTTCTTCGTTCAACCCAGGGCGATCCATGAACAGCCGCGCACGGGCGCGGGCATAGCAATCACGAGTGAAGTCGGCAACTTCCTGGGCCAGTAGCGGGTCGTCGATGCGGGCGCTGTCGATGGCCATGCGCATCTGCCGCAGGTCCACGCCACAAGGGATCGACGCGACGGCGGCACCGGTCACGGCTTTGGACAGCGCGTGCATAAAGAACCACCACACGGGTACTTCGGCACTCTGGTTGTTGAGGGTGGTAAAGGCGCTGTTCCAGCCGGTTTCCGTCGGCGCGACGACACGCACCTGGCACTGTCGCGAGCGGCTTTCGTCGAACTGCAGCGTGCTCAGGTCCACCGGTACAAAGGGGATGCCGGCGAACATGATCACCACGATCGCGACCCATACCCGGTTCTCGATGCGCATTGCCGACAGCACGCCCTTGTTACCTTCGTCGGCGCCCTCGGCACGGGCGCGCAACCACTCCTGCAGGATGATCGCCAGAAACGGCAGGGCGAATACGCCGCTGGCAACCAGCACCTGCCACAGGCCGTTGTTGACGATCCAGCCCACCAGGGTCAGGTAGTACTCCAGATAGTCGGTGGTGGTCAGGGTCATGATGCCCCCGACCCGGTGAGGGCGTTGCTGACTTCCAGCAGCATCAGTGCTGCGATGCCTGCGCATTCGGCACGGCGCAGGCGCGCGGCCGCGTCGGGTTCGCGCTGCAGCAGGCGTGTACGCATCCAGCGCCAGCCGTAGAGGATTGCGGCATAAAGATACAGGCGCCAGACCAACAGGCCGGTGCTGTGATCCTGCAACCAGGTACTCCAGGCCGAGGTATCGCCGAGCAGGCCGATGGCGATCAGGTTGATCAGTAGCCCGGCGAGGATCAAAACCAAAGCCCATATCGCATAGCGGGCGCTGGTGGATAGGTACTTGATCCAGACTCGGCGCATCTCAGCGACCTCCCTCGACCGGCCGTTCGATCTGCTCGATGCGGTTGCGCTCCGGATCGCCCTGATACACCCCGCGCGAACCCTCAACCCGCAGCTGATTACGCCGCAGGATCTCGCTCGCGGCATTGGCGGCCAGGGTGCGGCGCAGTTCCAGTTCGGTCTTCAGGTTCTGGATTTCCAGGGTCAGCATGTCGCTCTCCTGGGCCACCGCTTGCTGCGCCAATTCATTGGCCGCCACATTCGGCTCCTGGCGCCCGGTCAGCAGCGTGCGCTGCAACAGCAAGGCCTTCTCCAGTACGCCCGACAGCGCCACTTCGGAAGCCAGGCGTCTGCCTAGCAGATCCTGATCGGGCTCCTCGCGCAGTGCCTCGACCAGACCACGGGTGACCGGCAGCGCATTGCTGCCGGCGGCTTCCAGATTGGCCGAGGTAGTCGGCAGGCGCTTGCTGACCAGGTCCAGCAGGGCCTTGAGTTTGGCGTCGTATTCCTCCTGGATCAGTGGCGTCAGCCCGATGCCAGGCGTGCTGTCGGTCTTGCTGCAGCCGTCGCAGGTACGTTGAACTTGTTCGCCCAGCACGCGGTTGGCCCAGTCGGCGGCGGCCTGGGGCGACGGCCAGCTCTGGCAGCTCAGGCGGTCGCCACAGCTGGCGCGTGGAATCGGCGAGGTATCGGTGACGTTGCGGCCGTTAAGCAGGTTGTAGCCTGCGCGGGTTACGTCGCCGACCACCTTGATTGGCGTCTGCCCGCTGCCGCCGGCCTGGCCACCGCCGACCCATGGCACCCCACGGTTACCGCGCTTGGCCTCAGTTTCCTCAATCGCGGCGACCGCATCGGTCTTGCTGGCGCTTTCTTTCAAGGCCATGCCTTCGGCCAACTGCTCCCAGCCTGACTGGTTGCCGGCGATATCGGCCATGCGGTTGGCCATGGCGCGGCAGGTCGTCTTGGAGCGGTCGAAGTCCAGCCGCGCTTGCAGGATGCCGTTGGTGAGGAGGTTGTACAGGCCGGGATTGGCGCGCTGGATGATCAAGGCTGGCAGGGAGGCGACTGCACTGGTGGCGTTCTGGATCACGCTGCTCATGATCGACTGGAAGCCGTTGGTGATGCCGTTCAACTGGTTCTGCAAGGTGGTTTGCAGGTTCATGTCGCCGCAAATCATGTTGCTGCTCCAGCCAACACCGACGCCGAGGCTGCGCATATTTGCCCCCGGTCCCATCGGCACCGCACGGCCGCCGCCGATGCTGTAGAGCACGTCGTCACCAATCACGCTGCCGCTGGCGCCGAAGTTGGGATCGTCGGCGTAGGCCGGGAAGCACAGCATCCCGAACACCAGCAGGGCGGTGGGGTAGTAGGTCTTCATCGCTCAACTCCCAGTGTCGGTGCTGCCGAGAAAGGTCTGGCCCTGGCGCTTGCAGCAGCTGTATGGGCACCATAGCCCCCAGGCATAGGCGCCGTCTTCGGCCTGCGGTAATGCGCCAGCGGTTGGAAACACCGCGCAACTCCTCGACAGGTCCGGTTGCAGCCGTTGCCATTTACCGCTGTCGGCATCGTTCTCGCGTAGCGCGCCTGCTGGCCAATAGCCCGGTTGGGCCTTGGCCAGCAGCGACTGATAGAGGTGCGGCTGACCGCTGCGGGTGACGACATCGCCGGCACGCTGGGCGACCACGGCAGCGGCCTTGTAGTCATCCGCCTGCTGCAGAAAGCCGCCGCGCGGATACACGCTGCCCCACAGATCCCCGCTAACACCGACCTCACGCTCACCGGGTGTCAGGGCTTCTGAATAGAACATCTCGGGCACGTTGTAGCGCCAGGCGAGGAAGTCGAAGCTGCTCAGCAGGTACGGCATGTACGCGGTACCCGCGCCGGTGCAGCTGTAGCCGAACTGGCTGGCAAAACGATTGAACACCAGTGTGCCGGGATGGCCGATCACGTCCGCGTTCTTGAACTTGAGCAGGGCGTTTTCGTTAGCCTGGTTGGTCGTGCTGTCACCGCCACCTTGAGCCGAGGCATTGGTCGGGCTCATCAGCGCAACCTCGCGCCATGGGTTGGCGCCGGTGTCGGCGTAGCTCGATACCACCGCATCCGGCACGTAGTGGCGCACCTTCACCGAAGTCTTGACCTTGCAGCCGTAGGGCGTGCAGCGCAGCCAGTAGCACACGCCGACCACGCGGTAGGCCAGGCAGTCGGGGGACAGGCTGGAACTGACCAGTGTTGCGCTGTCGATAGCGGTGGCGTTACTGGCCGTGAGGAGGAGCGCCAGGCTTGCAGCGGTGGGTAAGCAGTGTCGGCGATACATGGGGCAACTACCCGCAGGGGAATTCAATGGGTAGTTGAACGCGGGATGCTGGCGATGGCGCGTGGGTAAGAGGTGCCGTCTATGCCCCTATTCCGATCTGAAATTTATTCAGTCGATTCCTACATCACAAGTAGACCTGTCGCGGGTTCTGCGCATTGATGTAGGTGTAGCGTACTGGGCGTTTCAGACCTTTTCAGGGAAGCAGCATGGTCATTCGTTACGCAAAAATCGTCTTGGTTGGGATGTTGGCGGCGTTCGCGGCACTGGCGGCGTTCAACAACCTCACCGACTACAACTCCAATTTCTACTTCGTCCAGCATGTGCTGAGCATGGACACCACCTTTCCCGGCAACGCCGCCATGAATCGTGCGGTCAACGCGCCTTGGCTATGGCACGGTGCCTATTGGGTGATCATTGCGGGTGAGGCGCTGACGGCCGTCTTGCTGGCCGGTGGTGCGTTGCTGCTGTGGCGCGCTCGACAGGGCAGGGCTCAGCAGTTCAACCGGGCCAAGGCCTGTTCCGTCGCGGGCCTCACCATGGGCCTGGTGGTGTGGTTCTTTGGCTTCATGGTGATCGGTGGCGAATGGTTTCTGATGTGGCAATCGCAGGAGTGGAACGGCCAGAGCGCGGCGTTCAAGTTCTATGCGGCCATTCTTGGTGTGCTGGTGTTTCTCAACCAGCCGGATGTTGATAACGACTGATCGCTTCGCGGTCGTGCCCATCTGGGTAGCCGGTGCGAGCAATGCCCGCACCGGATTAGCGGACTTACTTCGTGCAGGTCAGTCGCGTGTACGTTGGTGGATCAAGCAGGATGCCTGGGGTCATGAATGTCGAGCAGTTGAACACGCGACCCTTGGCGGTGGTGGCTTGGAAGGTCAGTTCAGCGCCACCCAGGAAGTCTTCCTTGCCCTTGGTCACCGGACCCATGGTCAGCTCATCGGTGGATGCCAAGCCGATCGCCTCCGCGGTGACCTTGTGCATCTGCAGTACATTGGGGTTGGTTGAGCAGCCTGCCAACAGACTGGTCAGTGCAAGCAATAGGACGGCGGTTGAGGTCTTGGTCATGGGTGTGGCTCCTTGCAGGTCTTGGCGGCAGGGAGTTGTGCTACGTGCCGCCTGTTGGAATCGTCGAGGGGACAGGGATTTGCCCTACGGCGGCGGAGTCTATGGGTGGGGAAATGCCCCCACAATCAGCTGGGCGAAATCCAGACGGAGCCCACGGCAGTGTGTTTGTTGGCTGACGGAAATGGGCTACACACTGATCTGTGGATGCTGGCCGATACAACGAAAAAGGCGCCCGAGCAGGGCGCCTTGAGGTTCAACGTGCGAGCAGCTTGCGCGCATCTTTGAGCAGCAACAGCAGTTGCGATTCGCTGGCCGGCGAGGATTCGAAGCCGAACCGCCGGTAGAAGCGTGCCGCCTCGTCATCCAGCGGATGAGTCAGCAAGGCTCGCACACCGACCTGGTCGGCCACCGTCAATGTGCGAACGATGGCATCGCGCAGCAGACCAACGCCGATACCGCGCCCCTGATCGGTCTGCGATACCGCCAGACGGGCAAGGATAGCCACGGGGATGGGATAGCGGCCCATGCCGCGGCTGATCCGCTCCGGGGCGGTGAGGACATCAACCTGGCCGACGGTCAGGCTGAAGTACCCGACCAGTCGCTCGTCGTCCAGTACCACGAAGGTCCTGGCTGAACCACTGGACTGTGCTTGCCGGGCGTGGCGGATAAGCCACTCGTTGAGCGTGGGTTTGCCGCAGTCGAAGGGTTCCAGCACATGGCTGGCGTCCAGCGGCTGCGGTGCTCGAAGCATCAGTTGCTCCAGGGAATAGGACGGCCCAGCAGGTCTTGTAAGCCGGGATTGTCCTGAGCGGGCCGGTCGAGCAGGTCGACGAAGGCCTGGGCCTGTACCCCATCTAGCAAGAACAGGCGTTGGTCGAGCAGAGTCTGCTCGGCGACCTGATAGGCGCTGTCGAGGATGAAGTCGGTCAACGATTTGTTGGCCAGCTTGGCAGCCCGGCGCAGAACGATGTCCTGCTCCAGGGTGGTGCGCAGGCCAAGCCGGGCACTGCGGGAGGAGGGATTAGCCATCACTAGGGTCTCCTGTGAAGATGAACGAATGTTAGCACAATGTGCGTACAAGCGGGGTGGCCTTCACATCCTTCCAGATTCAGCGAATGAGTAAGGCTCACCCTTGCCGATGATTAAATGATCGAGGACCCGCACTTGAAGTCCTTCCAGCAGTCTTTTCAACTCTTGGGTCAGTACCAGGTCGTTGTGACTGGGTTGGGTGCAGCCGGACGGGTGGTTGTGAACAAGGATCACTGCGGCACTGTTATGTGCCAGTGCGCGCTGCACGATGCGTCGCGGATATACAGCGGCGCTGTCGACGGTGCCTTGAAACAAGGGCTCAAAGGCAAGCAGGCGATGCTTGGTGTCGAGAAACAGTACGGCAAAGACTTCGTCCCTCTCGCCGGCCAGTGCCAGGCGCAGGTACTGTCGGACGCTCTGCGGGTTTTCAAGGCAAGGCCCGCGTTGGAACAGCCGCTGCTCCAGTACGTGGAGGGCTCGGTGGACCAAGTGCATTTCGTTGCTCTGCAGCTCTGAGGAATAGGTTGCTGGCACTGGGGTTGTGCTGGTAGGAGGTGGCACGCTCATGGGAATCTCCTGAATGAGAAACAGGGTCCCGGCCCAAGGGGCAAGAACCCCGAGGGTGTGTTGAGGAATGTGCGCCCGCATTTGGGCGACAGGAACAGGGATCAACGCGCTGACGCTGCGTCGTGGCCTTGAAGATCGCGACCACCTGGGCGAGGACCTGGCGAACCAGGTCAAGCGGTTCGTATGTGTTGCTCAGTAAACGGGATGAGAGATCTCTTTGCCGTGCAAGTTCACGGTCTGACCTATGACCCTATTGGCAGGTTGCGCGCACCCACTACCTCTGTGGGACTGCCAGTAGTGCTAGGCGGACATGTGCGCGCAAGTGTTCGTCCGTATCGTCCAGCGGCGCTTCCTTGTGTGCCAAGCCTGACAGAATAGGCTTCAGGGCTTGATCGATGATCTGGTTCAGTTTCTCAACGATCAAATGAGCATGATCGAGGGAATTGCAACTTACATTAGAAGCTGATGCAGAGAGGGCTATTGGGCATGGCATCTGTCCCGAAGGATGGTGTTTTTCCATCGCGTGACCATGCGTATTCTCTACCTGCCGAGGCGCATGAGAAACCGATCAACTTTGTCAAAGAGGTAGGTGTTAGGGTCTCCGCCGTCGTCTTTAGCGAGTAATAGTTTTTCTACCTCTGGCACTGATAGGGATAGAATCATTTTGCCGCTTTCACGCATGGCACCTTGAATTACTCTCGTCGCAGAAGCGGCGCATCCTTTAGGCGATATCAAAATCGCGACATTTCTAAGTGCGGAAGGGTATAGGTATCGCTCAGTTGTAACAACTTCCTTTTGTGTAATTTCATTCGTGTAATTTTTGAACTCAAAAATTACATATCTACTTTTAACATCGGTAAGTATCAGTTTCCAAACTTCAGCCTTTGGCAAAATTCGGCAAATCAGGTCCCGTCTATGTAGGTCGTCATCTGTATTAAGCTGTTCATGCCAGCCATGAAGATCAAGTTCGAACAGATACTTTAAGGCGTTGATGCATGCGGTTTCAAAATTAGAAGAGCTATGCTTCCCTGGGGGGATGGATAGCAGTGCTCCTGCAAGCAATCTACCAGTCTTCGGCATCTGGCCAGAATCGGACTCTTGAGTAAGTTCAAGCGTGATCGCAGGTTGGCTGGGGGCTGGCGCAGATACCTCGAAAAAATTCTCAAGCTCCCTGGATAAATCGGGGAACCCAGACGCTCTCTGGAATAACTCATTTGCGTCCCAAATTTCTACATTTGGAAACGCCTTCGCCGCCATCTGCAATGCTGCATTCATTGGGCATGAGATTACCAATAACGCGGTACTCGCTTCAAACATGCCTTGTCTGCGTGAAGTTTGTTGCATGGCCTTCACGAAGATATCAGCACGAGGCGGAGATAAGTAACGGTAGTGTTTCACCTCTACAGCACGAAGCAAGCCCTCATGCTCGTACACAACGTCCACTTCTTCTCTTGACCCATCTGCTCCTTTGACGCGAACATTGGAGCGAACATTGGCATACCCAAGTGCACGTAGCAGATCGGCTACGAGTTGCTCGAATTGTATTCCTTGAGAGTAGCCGTAGTGCATTCTACGCTCCATCTTTTAAATTTTATTTACGGCCATGAGGTAGTTAATCATTGGCGGCCTGGGTTGGCTTTGGTACTTGGTTGTTTTGTCAACTTGTTAACTGACTATCTTACGCGAGAATAGTATTTGCCACTCAGTACGTCCCTCACCTGCCGGTCGTTTGCCCCAACTAAATTTGCGATAAGCTCATGGTCGAATCCCCATTCTCTTCCGTACCTGCGGATAGATTGAATCTGATCTCGATTTAAAGTGTTGCTGCGTTTGAATATTACTTGTTCATAAAATTGATCGTCATTCCACTTTTCTTTCACCCAGGGGGCGACTCGGGGGGCATGGGTTTTGTCAAGCAGATATTTCGCCGCAGCCTTGTCGCGCTCGTCAACAGAGACCTGTGAGCGATTAAGAAGGCCGAGCTTGTGAAGAAACTGAAAGCCTGCGAATCCGCCTGGAATCATGTTCAGGCCTTTTGGGTAAAGAGTCCGTTCAACCATCTGCTCCTCAATCTGCATAGCCTCCTCGTAGGAGAGATTTACGTACTGAAGCTCTGACAGAAGAACGGCGCCCTTTCTGACCAATTCAAAGCTACCAAGTCCAGACTGTGTAAAGCTCTCGCAGTTGAATACTCTGCGTAGAGAGCTGTGGAATATTAGCTCGCTCCCTGTTAGTGCATCACGCTGATGTTCCTTGTACCTGGTTTGCCAGTTTCGAGATGTAAGGCCTATGTAGCTAACTGACTCGAACTGTTGTTCTGAAAAGTCCATCGCCGAAATGTTGTGCTCGTAAATCATATGGCCATTCTCGACGTTCCCCCAGCCCTTCAGGACGCACTGAACGGGAACGGAGAAGATGCGTCGAGATTGAACATATGCTCCTGGAGGTGGATCAAGGCCTTCTGAAGGTGGTTTGCCAGAAACACGGTCGAAGTGGCACATTAATGTGGGGGCTTGTGGTGTTCCGTGTGTGCTTGCCTCCCAAGAATAGAAGAACTGGTCCGGATCTTCCTGCTCATCAAAAAATATGAATCTAAAGGTGATTAGAAGGTCGTGTTTTCGGCCAGATTTCAATCGCCCCCAAGACTTTTGGACATGTCTGGTTCGTTTATTGATTTTTACTAAATCTGCAAGGCAGCCTCTGACGGCGCCGTGCATGCCTGCGTCGATCTCTCCAAACGACGCTTCAAGCTGATAAAGGCTCGCGCTTGGGATGGGCAATAACGCAAGTGCATTTCGTTCATCAAGGCATTTTCGACTCATGGCTGCACCCGTTAACCAGTGTTTTAATGATAAGTGCGGCTTTCCATATTTAGCGCCGGCGTAATATTTTAAAGTGCAAGTTATATTTTTGCTTGTATGTTAAGTACTAGACTCTCTGGTAGTCGATATAGCAAAGATCTCTTGATTTCACCGCTATAATTTGTGTTCTAGCGGATGTTGATCTCAATTTTCTTGAACTCTTCGTATGAGACCCTGGGGTCTATCATAATCTGAGTTATAAGTTCATGAGGATCAACTTCGTATTTGAATAAGTTGCTCTCGCCAGCATCTTTGGCCCAGTCGCAAAATATCAATCGAATTTCATTTTCGTGTTTGAATGCCCGTCTCTTCAGTAAGAGGGATTTAAAAAGTCCACCGAATGTAATCTCGCCGTGCTGAGTGAATGTGTCTCTCGCCCTTCTTAGGAGCTTAGTCTCACTCAGGTATTCAACTTTGCCAACGCAATGTTCGCATTGATTTTTATCGATGGTTGCTAAGCAAAGGCTGTCGAGTAGTTGGTCAATAGTTGTACGAATCCTAAGACCATCTTTCTTTGAGGAGTAAATTCTCCACATCGCATCGGATGATTTTTCCAAAGTCCAACATTGTCCGTACATTCTATTGTTTACATCATACTCAATTTGCTCGCCAGCTCCATTTTTCAATTTTGTTTTTAAAATAAAATTCTCGAAAGTGTCTTCCCAGAGCTGTGGCTTAACCAGTGTATTTTGTTTTGTCTGAAATAGTTCTATTAAGCGATCGTATGAGATGGTTCGATATATGTGTTGGTGTAATTCTTTTTTATCTAAGTTAAGATACATATCAATTCCTTTTGCTGGGTTAAGGTTTTACTGCAGGATATACAGGTTTGAACTTATGTCGCATCGCGATCCTTCAGGGCCCATGGCGACCACTCGAGCCTCACCCCTCACCACCTTCCGACAGCTTGCGCTGGGCCTTGGCGCGGCGTTTGGCAAAGTGGGCTTCGACATCCTCGGCGGGAATCGCCGGGCGCGGGTCGTCCAGGGCTTCCTGCACCTTGGCGCGGAACCACGCGTCGTAGGTGGCTGGGTCGCTGGCAAATCCAAAGGGCAGGGCGCCTTCATTGGCGACGCGGGTGAGGAGGATGCGCACGGCATCGGACACCGTTAGCCCCAGGTTGTGCAGGACGGCCGTGGCGCGGTCTTTCACGTCCGGGTCGATGCGGGTCTGGATCAGGGCATTACTGGCCATGGTGGGGGCACCTGAGAGGGTCTTAGGGTGAATGTAATGCAAGTGAATGACAAATTCCATGCCCGTCACCCCATTTCCGGCAGGTCAATGACCAGCGGTTCAATGCCCCGACGCCGATCCAGTTCCGCAGCCATCTCGAACGCCGCCTCCAATTCCGTGATGCCCTGGGCCTGCATCAGTTGGTGGCGCTGGTGCTTCTCCTCCGGCTCAGTCATCGCCATGGCCAGGTAAAGACTCGGGGGCACCGCACGGAACAGCGCCTCCATCGACTTGGACAGAATCACACCCTCGCTGAACTTGCCGGCCTCTTTGCGCGCCGAGCGCATCAGGGCTTTCTGCGCCGGGGTGAGGGCGCGGAAGCGGGCGATCTTCTCTACCTCGTCAGGCGGCATCGACAGGCAGATCCACCATTCGATCATGTTCAGCATCGGCTCGGCAGCCTTGGGTAGGTCGTCCAGGTTTTGCGTGGCCAGCCAGAACCAGGCGCCGAGCTTGCGCCACATCTTGGTGATCTTGACCACGTAGGGCGCCAGCAGCGGGTTCTTGGTGATGATGTGCCCCTCATCGGTGACATTGATGATCGGGCGGCCAAGCATCTGGTCGCGTTCGGCGAGGTTGTTCACCGCGTTGATCAGCGAGATATAGGCGATCGACAGTTGCGCGTTGTAGCCCTCGCGGGCGTAGGTGGCCAGGTCGACCAGGGTGATGTCGGCCTCGGGCCAGGGCGTGCCGTCGCGGTTGAACAGCTCGCCGTCGCTGCCTTGGCAGAACAGGTCCATGGCGTCGGCCATTTCCAGCAGGCGGATGCGCCGTGATTCGGGCAGGGCCAGGTCCTGCCCGGCAGTGCGCAGGGCGTTGCGCACGTCTTCAGTCAGTACCGTGCGCTGTTGCTGGGCGCAGAGGCGGGCGGCGTCGAGGATGCTCTGGCGGATCAGGCTGCGGTCGGCGCGGGTCAGGCGCTGTTCTTCCTTGTCCTCGCCGCCGGTGATCATCAGCCGGGCGGTGATCTCCAGTTCGCCCAGCACATCGCGTTGGTCTTCCTGCAGGTCTTCGTCGTCGAGGGCTTCGGCGTCCAAGGTCGTGACCCGGCCAGGGCTGTCCACCAATCGGCGGGCGTCGGCGAACGGTGCCAGGCTGACGCCCGCGCCAGGGGCGAGCTTGAGCCGGTGCACACTCAGCCCCAGGCGCTGGGCGAACTCAGCGAACAGGCCAAAGCTGTTGCCGGCTTCGACGATAAACAGCCGTGGGCGGTAGACCGCGACGACCTGGTTAAGCAGGTTGTTCAGGGTGGCAGACTTGCCCGAACCGGTGGGACCGAACAGAAACAGGTGAGCGTTCATCTGCCGGTCGAGGCGGTTCAACGGGTCGAAGGTGATCAGCCCGCCACCGCGATTGAACAGAGTGATGCCTGGATGCCCGGTGCCCTCACTGCGACCCCAGACTGGTGCGAGATTGGCCGCGTGCTGGGCGAGCATCAGTTGGCTATACCAATGGCGCTTGTCCAGCTCCGGGTCGAACACGCAGGGTAGCCAGCGCAGGTAGCTGTTGAGTGGTGCCACCTCGTCCTCTTCACGTACCGGCTGCAGGCCGGCGTTGAGCAGAGCATTGGCCAATTGCAGGCCGCGCGCGTCTAGCTCTTGTAGGTCACGCCCGCACAGGTAGAACGCCAATGCACCGCGATAGAGTTTGTGCGAGCGGCCAATCAACTGGCGCGCTTGCTCGACATCTTCGCGGGTTTGCTGCGAGTCCAGGGTGTCGCCGACGGATTTGTGGCTGAGGTGATTGAGCTGCGCTTCCAGCCGATCCTGTGGAGTGATGATCAGGCTCAGGCAGAGGGTGGTGCTTTCCGGCAACTGGTCAAACACGGCATTGAGTGCATCGCCGCCCTTGCTGCTTTCGCCGGTCAGATGACCAATGCCCGGTGGGCTGCGCAGACGGTCGAGGACAATCACTCTGTGCGGCTGGCCGTCCAGCCACCACACGCCGTGCTCGGTGTCCGAGCATGGCTGGCGGAAGAACAGGCGTTGGGCGAAGTCGGTGCCACTGGCCAGTTCCAATTCCTCGGCATCCGGGGCAGGGGGAAGGTCGGCGAGTTGATAGAAATGCTGCTGTGCGGCCGGATCATAGCCTAGCCAGTCGGGCGCCGGGTTGAACCAGCGCAACAGCCAGCGGTGAATAGCGGCGGCGTCCATCCGCTGTGCGTGTATCCCGGCGTTGGCTAGACCACCGACCAGGCGTTCGCACACGGCTTTGAGCGCCGCTTCCGGGGAGCGTTCGTAGCGCAACCGTGCATGCTGGGTACGCCGATACACCACCAGCCGGGTACGGCGGCGTTGGCCGCGCCAGGGGAGGTGGCTGACGGTACTGTCCTCGAAAAGGCCGCCGGGCTTGCTCACTGCTTGCAGGTGGTGCGCCATCGAACGCAGATAGAACGCGGTAAAGGCACTGCCTTGGGCGCGGGGCTGAATGTAGTCGTGCAGCCCGCGCAGATAGCCTCCCCAATCACAATCATCTTGGGCGTAGAGCTGCACCACCCAGGGCTGCTGGTCCAATTCATCGAAGCTGTCCTGCAGCGCATTCTCCAGGGCGTCGCGCACCTCGCGCAGCCACTCGGCTTCACGGCCCTCGGTGCCGACTGCGCTTAACTCGAAAAAAGCCGCGACCGATTGGCCATCCTCCAGCAACAGGCTCTGCGAGCCGGGCAGGTATTCCACCCAGGGCAGTAGATCGATAAAGGAGGGCGGGGCGGCATACAGGCGCTGCTCATCGGAGCGGGTGGCTGATGATTGCTGCGAGCGGTGCCCCGGTGCTGGGATGCCCTGGCCCCGCAGTCGTGCGATGTACCGTTGCCAGGCGTCACCCGGCTGGCGGCGTATCCGCTTCATCAGTAGTCCTCGATCCGCTCGCCCGGCAGGGCATATTGGACACGCTGGTACAGCGGAAATACGGTGCTGTAGCCGGGGACCGGAACCGGGTCGCTGCCGGCCAGGTGCGGGAAGATGTACATCACCAGATCGGGGTTGGGTAGCCGCTGGAATTGCCGATAGATTTCGCTCTGCGCGGTGCGGGTGTAAGGCGTCTGATCCAGCACAGGAAGCGGTGCTTGCAGCGGCCGTCGCAGCGTCTGCCGGGCATCCAGCAGTACACGGGTTGACGGGCCGCCGCTGTCCGCCGTCTGCTGGTTCCAGATATCCAGCATGGTCGCATCGCCATGGGGCAGCAGCTTCTCCGGATTGGTCGCACAGCCCGTCAACAGTAGCAGCGCAGCCAGGCCGCTCAGGCTAGTCCAGTTCAACGACATGGCCGTTGTCTCCTCGGTTGTGGTCGACCCGGCGCCCGCTCGGGTTGTAGTCGACATTGATCGCCCGCTCGATATGCACCGCGACCTTGGCGCCCGGTTGCACATACACCGCGGCAAAGGCCTGGCCATAGAGTTTGTTGACCCACTGCGCCATCTCCTGCACGCCGCCGGCCAAAATCCGTCCCAGCGCCTCGTTGGTGGTGATGCCCACGGTCCCCAGCGGATTGCCAGGGCTCATGTAGGTCGTGCTGTTGTTTCCCTGGATCAGCGATGCTGCGCCGGCGCCGGCGGCGGTGATCAACGCCTGTGAGCCGAGGTACTGCTGGGCATTGCTGCGTCGCTCGCCGGTGACGCAGGGCACGCCGTAGGGGTCGCTGATCCAGCCCAGGCCCTGGCGGTTATCGCCGCTGTTCTGCTCGTCATCGGCCTCCTTGCTGCCCTTCGAGGGAACCGTACGCACCGTGCCGTCGCGGAACACGAAGGTCAGCGAGCGGATCTGCCCGCGCACGCATGACAGCGTCCAATCCCCCGAGGCGGTGCCGCTGACTACCGCACCAGCCACGTCCGGAAGATCGATGCCATTGGCGGTCAGGTTGTCCGGGCCGATCAGCACCTTGAACGGGTAGGGGTCGTTGACCGTGCCATCTACTGGCACGCGGCCGATCAGGGCGGTCATTGCCACCGAACCCATCAGGGTGGCGTTGGCCGGCACCGTATAGACCGGCTGCAATACCGGCTTGGCCTGCAAAACCTTGCCGGCAGCATTGAGTTGGGCAGCGGTGTCTTCCAGCGGCTTTTGCGCCGCGCTGAACGACGATGGAAAGCTCAGCGGTTTGCGCGGTTTGGCACTGGGGTCTCGGCCGTCCTGCTGCTCGATCCAGATCAACCGGTCGCGCAGCAGGTCCTGGCCGTCGCCATCCTCCAATCCCAAACCCAGCGGCAGGTCCTGGCTGCCCAATGAATCCAGGCGCTGTTGCAGGTCTTGCAGCAGCTGGCTGGTCTGGCGCTGGGATTCGCTGACCTGTTCACGTCCGTCCTCCAGCGCGCTTTGCACGCGTTGCTCAATCGCGCCTTCGCGCTGGCGCAGCCGTTCGTTTTCGGCCTTCTCCTGTTGATTGGCTTTCAGCGCACCCTGCAGTTCGCCGCGCAGTTGCTTGACCTGAGCGACCAACGTGGCGACGGTGTCGCGCGGGGTGTCGCCTTCGATACCCAGTGCCTGCATTTCATCCGGGCTGAGCGGATCGACCGTATTGCCCTCGCCGCCAACGTCGCGGGAGGGCGCGGCCAGCTTGCCCCCCACATACAGCAGCAACACCAGCAGCGGCAGCATCAGCCATTTGAGCAGGCCATTACTCTTCATCACTGCTGCTCCGCGGCAGGTTCAGGGCCGCATCGACTGGGCTGATGGCCGGTAGCAGCGCAGCGGCCAGGCCACGGCCGCGGGTAACCAGGTACAGCACTGTGGTGTCGGTGGCGTCACCCTTGGGGCCGAGGTCGGGATGCTGGAACGTCGCGCTGACGAAGTCCCCTTGCAGCCGACGCGGGTCCAGCTCGATCCAGCGCGGCGCGCGGTTACGCAGACGTATCGCGGTGACCCACAGATCCTCCAGGCGCCAGGCCGCCAGTGCCCGGTATGACAGCGTGAGTTCCGGCAGCAGGCTGTCCAGATTCAGATCACCAGGCAGCGGCAGGGCGCCTAAGCCGGGCACGGCTTCGACGGTGCGCAGCGGGGCATACAGGCTTTGCGCGGCGTAACGGGTCAGGGCCACCGGCAGGGGCGTAGTCGGAGCGGGGCGGGGTACTGGCGCTTCTACCGTATCGCGTGGCGCCGGTCGCTCGGTCTCGACGATCTTCACCGCCTCCAGCGCGGGCTGCCCGGCCTTGGCCGGCTCGGCGGCGATATCCAGCAGGATCAGCGTGCCGTCGTCGGCATCCTGCAATTGCAGGCGGCTGGGGGCGATGGATTCGCTGGCCAACAGGTACAACGCGCCGTCGGCACTCTGTACCCGCAGCTTGCCTTGCAGCGCGGCGGGCAGGCCGACTCTGACATTGCGCTCGATAAACACCACACGCTCCTGACCGACCTGCAACGGCACCGCCAAGGGCAGGCGCTCCCAGCGCAGGATCTCCACCGCGCTCGCCAATGGGATGGGCAACAGCAGCACGGCGCTCAACAGGTATCGCTTCATGAGGACGGTTCCTCGTTGGTGTCAACCGGACTACGGCCAATTCGTTGCGGCGCCTGGCTGTAACAGTCCAGCGCCAGGCCGAAGGGGTTGCGCTCGGGGTCGATGTCGCGCCGCGCCACCTTTAGCGAGTAGCGCACCAGGGCGCGCTTGACCTGCTCGGCGCCGTAATACTCGTCAGCGGTCAGGTCCAGGGTGACGACCCAGTCGTCATCGGACACCACCTTGACCCGCGTCATCGGGTTGTCGCCGTAACCACGGCCGGGGATTTCGTAGACCCCGCGCACTCGCTGGCGCAACTCGCCGCTGTCCCGCCGCCGCGTGGACTCTTCGAGCAGGAACGCCCGGCAGGCAGGGCTCAGATAGTTCGACAGGGCGCGGATATTGCGCGGGTAGTCGTCCTCACCATTGTTCGGCCAACGGTTGAGCTGCTGGAAGATGTAGAACGCAAAGGCATACACCGTCGACGGCGGCACCTCCCACCACTTGCGCACGCTGCCCGAGCGCAAATCCGGCGGGATATGCACGGTCATGTCCCGTGGCGCGCTCCACCAGCCGATGGCCAGTAACAGCGATATCAACAACAGCGCCGCGCCACCCAGGCGCAGGGTCCGGACATGCGCCTGCAGGTGGCTGACTTCATTCTTGAACCGGCTCACGTCCGGCTCCGGCGGATGCCCCAGGCACCCGAACGCAGGATCAAGTCCGCGCCGCCCAGGTAGCGAGCAAGGCTTGGAGCGCGTTGGCATAGCGTCCACTGCAACTGCCGGTACAGCCACGCATCCGGCCGCCCGCGTTTCTGACGACGCAGCAACCCGCCGCCGAAAAACACCCCGCCAGCCACAGCAATCAATACCAGCGTAGGTGCGACCGCCAGGCTGCTGCTCAACCATGCCAACGGCAGGCCGATCAACAAACCCAGCACCGCACTGAGCCCGGTACAGGCCCACAACTCATCGGCGGTCAGACCACGCACCACCACCGGCTGCCGGTTCAGTCGGTGGGGTAGAAAGGTCAGGGTCTGATCCTGGCGCGCCGTACTGTCCATGCCGTCCTCCTACAAGATCCCGGTGGCCTTGGTCAGCAACCAGATCCCGACCACCAACAGTAACGCGCCCACCGCCACGGTCAGCCCGAACTGGCCCCAGGTCTTGCGCCCGGCGTGGATCTCCGAATAGGTGGTGTAGGCGTGGTAGCAGACCCCAATGAACATCGAGGCGATCACCAACAGCGCCACCAGCATCACAATGTCGTAGCCGTAGTTCTGCAGCGTCTTCAGGATCCCATCACCGGTGCCGCGCGACGGATCTTCCAAGGACGGCAACGCGCCCTGCGCCCGTGCTGGCGACAACACCACCGCCAGAGCAGACAGCCACGCGCCGCACATCACGGCGAGCACAGCAGGAAAGGCTTGATCGGAACGTTTCATCACGGACTCGCTCAAGACAGCAGGAAATAGGTCAGCACCACATACATCGCCGCAAACCGCACCGCCACGCCCAGCAATTGACGCTGGGTCAGCTTGTGCTCGGCCCAGCCGACATAGGCCGTGCGCAATGCCCACACGCCCCAGACCAACAGCACGGCGAACACCACCCCCACCAGCAGCGTGGCACTGGCCCCTGGCGTGAAGCCGCCATGGGCCAGGAAGGCGGCGCTTTGATCAGAGCTCAGGCTCATCGACCACCTCCGTCTCCCGGCAGTAGTCGCCCTGCAAGGGCATTGGATCGCGGGGTTGTGCGCGTTGTGGGCTCAGGTGGTCGCGGATGCCTTGGCGCATGCGCTGTAAATCGTCTCGGAAACGGGCGTAGTCGAAGTGGTATCGCGAGGTGTCGTCGCGGGGGAGGCGGGCGCTGTCTTCGGCTAGGCGTTCGATCACGTCGAGCTGGCGCAGTAGTCCCATCATGCGTGTTGCTTCTGGCGTTGTGCTGGAAGGGTAGGCAAGCGGGGCTATGAGTAGTAGAGCAATAATGATCAGCACTTGTCGGCTGACAGCGTGAGGGCAGTACATCGGCCGCAACTCCAATACATGGGAGACTGATGTTCTTAAGGTTGCTGGTGCATTGCCACTCGAAATAGGAAAGGACCCTGGTCCGGTATTCCCAAAGGTAGTGTGCAGTTGAAAGCGGGAGCCAGTTTGTGAATGGGGTTGAGTATGTTGAGTAAACGAAATGATGAGTCGCGCTTATTTAGCGTGGCTCATCGTCTCGTCGAAAAAGCAGGATGTCAGTTATTAACAATTACTTGTAGGTCTGATCCGGAGATTCCTTTGATGTATGTGTAGCTAGTTCCTAGTACTGTGAGTTGTTCATCCGAGATTTTAGCTTTTGAGATTGCTGGCTGTACTATGAAAAAGCCAACTGATAGTTCGTTGTCTCGGCATTTGTAGCGAAGCAAGTCAACTTCGTCAATGGTGCCTTTTAGTATTCTATTAAAGCCCTTGTCTATGGATTTTGAAAAGCGAGATACCATCTGTGAAAAGAGGGCTTCGCCAGAGTGTAGCCATTTTACTGATCGAGAAGTTTGACCGCTGACTTCATAGGTGTCAGTAACTCTTGCCCCAGGCGTCGCCACTCCATCCTTAGATCCACAATACTTGCAATGATAGAAATCAACAGTGATGATGCCGTCGTTTTCGTTTATCCCGATTAGGTCGGCGATCTCGCCAGCACCATCGTCATTGAAAATAATTTGGTACTTGTCTTCAATTTTTTTGTACGTGAACCCCTGTACAGTGTCTAAGTTTTCGTCTTTGCCCATCGATTCATTCTGAATCTGCGTATCTCCCCAGTCCCACGCCGAGATGAGCTTTAATGGCATCTTAATATTTAGCGTCACAGGCGAGTAATACCTGTAATTCCCGAATATGAATGACCCGTCCTGCTTAAGAATTCGAAACGGGTGATCATCCAAGTACTCTGCAAGCGGACGCTCATTTTGCAGCGAGATTTTTGCGCCATCACAGGTTGTCTTATACCCATCTTCTAGTAGGTTGATTTTTACTATGGCGATTTGTTGGAGATATTTTTCATCAGTGTCGGTGAGGAGTGGTATTTCTAATTGGGTATCCGAGGTGCGTTTTGGTTGGCCTGGGTAGATATCCAAAAGATTGTAGGATAACCCATCTATCGTTATTGATATCTTTGCCTCTGTCTCGATACCGATCGAGTCCGGCCAGTCTGCGTAGAATAATCCAGTCGGCCATGCTTCACGTATTTGTTCAGAGCGCATTACGTTATTCAGGATGTTCTGCGGGTCGATGTTTGAGTCATTGAGCTTCACCGATGCTTGGTCGCACCAGCGTACCCAATAGTCGATGGATTCTGAGTTCATTTCCCATATTTTGCCTTTATGGGAACATCCCGCAGAGGTCTTATCACCATCTTCAAAACCCGTTGCAAAGATGTTGGACTTCACCGCTGTGCCATTCTCGAGCTCACTCATGATCGCATTGATGTCGCGACCCACATGCATCGTGAATCGTACATCTTTTTGTGCGCGTGACAGGCCAACGTTCTGTAGCTTTAGGAAGGTAATGTTGTGTAATGTTCGGAAGGTTTTCTCACCTGCTATTTTGGTGCTGGCAGAGGAAACCAGATCCCGGAATTTCAATGCTTGACCTTCGTCTCCTGAGCAGTTTATAAAAAGTGTTTTATCATCCTTGCGGTAGTATGCAAGGTACAAATACCATTCAGTATTATGGATTTCGAAAGTGTTAGCCCAGCCGACGGATACGTCCGCTTTGGTTACTAAAATTACCGTATCACCGGACTCATTTACAGACGAATACTGGAGCTTTTCTTTATTGGACTTGAAGTGCGCGGCTCTCGCGGGAGTCCAATCTTCTTTTTCTACGTGGTACGCAATCGCGCTGATTTTCGGTATTGGATTGAGGGCTAGAATTTTTTCTCCGTCCTCGTCGTCAGAAAACTGCGAGGTTAGCTCCTCCCTCTGAACTTCTCTGTGGATTTTTTCTGCGCTGACGTCTCGGATTACCGCACTCCAGTCTGCGCTTTCTTTGTAAAGTGCAGACATCTGTGAGTCCATTTTTTGGTTGGCGATATTTGCGACAAATTTTGCATTTCCGAGCTTCTTGTCCACTCGTGTCAATCGACCTATGAATTGCAGGGTGACGGCTGGGCTTCTGTGCTGGTCATGTATGGCGGCGATTTTCAGTTCTGGAAGATCGAAGCCCTCTCCAAGCATGTCGACACATACAATAACTTTGTGTTTTTTGTTTTTTATATTTTCGAGAGTTGCCGCTCTGTTGGCTGATTTGCTGTGTATGAGTACTGGTTTTAGGTCTTCAAATTTACGGTAAATTTCGAAAAGAGTTTCTGCTTTCTTCTGCGTTTTTGCCCTAACCATCATTAAGTGATCTTTACCCTCATCTAGATCAATTCTGAGGAGAGCTATTGCTTTTTCTGCAATAGCTGTATCGGCTAGGCTGGGTTGGTACTCTCGAATTGGATGAAATTCTATTTCTTGGAAATAGCCATCAATCTGGGCTTCCTTGAGCGGGTAGTTATATATTATTTTCCCGTCTAACCCCTCTTTATCTTCGCGAAATGGCGTCGCGGTGAATTGAATACAAGGCTTACCCGCAAATACTTTACGAATCCGATTCCATGTGCTGGCAGCGACGTGGTGCGCCTCATCGATGACTAGATGAGTACAAAGTTTTGTCAGGGCTGCAAGCTCCTCCTCATTAAAGTGCTGGAGTGCTTGAGGGGTGGCTATCAGAACGTTGAATTGTTCCAGCTTCTCAACTTCGTTTACGGTGAGTTTTGAGCTTAGTTTTGAGATCGCAGGGCTCAGAACCGCTGGTATCACTGCTTTCATGTTGCGAAGAGTCTTAAGGGCAACAATTTTCTCGGCGGTCTGCTCTCGCAGTGCGTCGGAGGGGACGATAATCAGTGTTCTTGGAAATGTGCCAGCCAAGATCAACGAAAAAATCGTGTCGGTTTTACCTGTTCCTGTGGGCATCACAACAGTAGCGGGAATATCCGGGGTGGAGATTAAGTGGCCCAGCGTCATGTGCAGCGCAGCGAGCTGCGGTTTGCGCAGCCCGAAATCTCCATTGCTTGAGTTTGGTTCTATAAAGCGAAATGGATTGTCTATCCAGCTACGGTATGCATCATTCGTTTTATACATCCCTGCATCGAGCGGCATCAGTCCATCTCCAAGTTATTGGTGGCGTTGTATCTGATTGTTGTTGATAGCTTTGGCTTACAAAAAGTGAGGTTTTCTAAGGAACTTACACGCTTCGATGTAGTGGCACAATAGTGTTGAGGCACCTTGATTGCTTAATTGCAAGGTGAAGTTGTTTACAAATATTTTTTGAAGCTTCCTGCCGTCAGATCCATCGCCATTCCCAACGTCGCTGCTGCCGGCAAAAGGATCCACAAAGGATGCACACTGACCGGCAAGGCCAGATATGTCACCCAGGGCAGCACCGCCAACGGCAGAATCGTCGCCCGTGCCCGATGGTAGAGGAACCCCGATTCCCGCTCGGCGTAGAAACGGCGTAGATCCCGCCTTACCAGCCCATCGACCAGTCCGGTAAATGCCGCCAATGCAAACAGCGGCAAGGTCAGCACCAACACCAGTAGCCGCAGCAGAAACGTCGCCGTGGTGTAGAACGCCGCCAGCATGTAGCTCTCCACATACACCACCGCCTGAGCCAGAGTGGCATTGAACCCTGTGGCGGTATCCGCTGCTTTTGCCTGTTCGTTCATCCTCGTCAACCAGTCGAGCAGCCCGCTGTCCAGCAGCAGGTTCTGGTGCAGCCAAGCCACCAGCCGATAGGCACTACGCCCCGGCTCCTGCACCACCACGCTACGGGGGAACTGGATCGAGAGCTGTTGCAGTTCAAAGCTCATCATGCCCTGCGCATGCCGCCAGCCTTGCTCTGGCCAGAACAGGTGCATGCCCACCAGTTCGATCACCAGGCACAGCAACAGCGACCCCAGCAACACCCCGAGGAAGCGCAACGGCACGGTGATCAATGCCGCGACGAATCCTTGCTGCCGCGCCTGCTGTTGCTGGGCGACGCTGGCCGGATCACGCATGGCGGCGTTCTTCACCCTGCCAGGCAGCCTCATCTTCGGAGTACTGCCGGCGCATCTGTTCGGCCAGTGCCCGCAGGTTGTCGGGTAGACCGTCTTCAGCTTGGTGGACAGGCAGCGGTATACGCAACTTCCACAATGTGCCGCCCTCCAGCAGGGCAAACGCCTGTCCCTTGGGTAGGGCAACGATATGCGCGGGCTCCAGCAGCGGCACGCTGGTGGTGGTGATGCGATCCATGCTGCTGGATGTGAAGGCGGTGCGCCCCTGTGGGTCAGAGCTGTCGGTCGCGCTGCTCATGGGGGAGATGCTGGCGATGTCGACATTGGGCAATTGCTTGGTCAGCAGTTCGGCGGTGGCGGTTTCGCGTACGCGCAGCATGATCAGATTGTTGAAGTTGCCCACCACTTGCCCGGCCTTGGCGCGGTTGCCGAGGCGGGCTTCGATGTCGCTGAGGGTTTGGGTGTAGGCAGTGACCTGCACGCCGGCGCCGCCGCCTTTGTTGACCATGGGGATGAACTCGTCGCCCATCAACTCGCTGAACTCGTCGGCGTGGACGTTGATTGGGGCCATCGGGCGGTTTGCGGTGCCGGGCAGGCCGTCGTCCAATCCGAACTTGTAGAGGTGGCCGGCAACCGACACCAGGTCGGCGAACATCGAGTTGCCCACGGCGGCAGCCACTTCGGCATCGGAGAGGGCATCCAGGCCGATGTAGACCACCGCGCGTTGGCGGACCACCTGCATCCAATCGAAGATCGGCCGGGGATCGTTGAGGTCGGCGTAGTCCGGGGCCAGCAGCTGGGCGATGCGGCCGCTGGTCAACTTCTCCAGCAGCGGCAGCAGTGAGGCGACGATCTTGTCGAAGAAGGTACGCTCGTAACGCACGGCACTGCGTAGGCCTTCGAGCACTGGATCGAACAGCGGCACTTGGGTCAGGTATTGCTCGATGGCTACCACCCGGCGGTCGCGGCCGAGCATGTGGCGCGGGGTGTTGCGTTCGTTGATGGCGCCCTCAATCTGCACGATGGCCTCCCAGGCTTTGGGCGCTTTGCGGGCGAACAGGTGCTGGGCGTATTCGATGAACAAAGTGTCGATGTTCACCACATGGCGTTGAATCAGGAGGTAGTCCGGGCGGTGCCCGAGTTCGACCAGGGCGCGGGCGATGATGTTGACGAAGCGCCAGGCGAACTCGCGAAACGCGGCGCTGTTGCCTTCATTGGAAAGCTGGCCGGCGATGCGGCTGGCCACCTCGGTGATGCGCCCAAAGCGGCCCACAGCGTTGTAGCGTGCCGAGCTGTCGGGCCAGCCTAGGTGGAAGACATACAGGGTATCCAGCCGGCCGCAGCGGCGGCATTCCTGGTAGACGCGCTTGAACAGGTCGGCATCGCCCTTGGGGTCGAACACGATGCAGGTTTCGCCACGGCGAATGTCCTGGGCGATCAACAGTTCGGCCAGGCGGGTCTTGCCAACGCGGGTGGTGCCGAGCACCAGGGTGTGGCCTACGCGCTCACGCAGGGGCAGGGTGACATCCACTTCATGCGGTTCGACGCCATGCAGGCGCGGCAGGCCGCCCACGGCGGGCAGAGGGCGCACGGGGTTCAGCGGGTGGTCCCAGGCAGTGAGCCGCGCCAGATGTGGTAAGGGGCGGGGCGCAAACTCCAGGCGTTGTTCCAGGTGTCGCGCGTAGCGCAGCCGCCAGGGCGCCTCGACATAGTGGCGGAACTCCGGACGGTAGGTTTGCAGGAGGCGGTGGGTGTGATGCGGCTCCCAGCGAAAGCCGCGGCCGAGGAACAGCCGTTCCTGGCTGACCGGGATGCGGTCGTCGCGTAGGGCGTAGCGGGGCAGGCGGCGGATGTTGCGGCGGTAGCGCAGGATCACCCAAGCCTGCCGCAGGCGGATCGTGCCGAAAGCGGTAAACACCATTGCGGCCCCTAGGCCCAGGCTTGGGTTCAGTGCCAGCGCCCAGGGAGCGGCCAGGCACAGTACGGCGCTGCCGGCACAGACCGCGACGGTGTACAACTCCACCGCCGGGCGTAGCAGCACTTCGACGGTCTGGGCCATGTCATTGCTCGATCGCCGTGGCGGTGATCAGCACCGGGTAGCGGTTCAGGCCCAGCCGTTGAGCCAGGTCATCGCCGGGGACTGGTGTCAGGCTCAGGCCAGGGGCGCGGTCACGTAGGGCTTGCAGCGCGGTTGCTGATTCGACATTGACCACCAGCCCGGCGGCGCCAAGGCGTTGCAGATCCGGCAGACGTTGTTGCAGCCAGGCGTGGGAGCGTGGGTCATCGCCGATCAGGAATAGCGCGGTGATGCCTGGGAGATTGTTCACTCGTGGCTCCACCGGGCCGGGGCGCAGCGAGGGCGAGCGGATGGGTAGGAGCGCAGCTTCGTCGTAGGCTATCGCTGGTGGGTCATCGGGCTCTTCAAGTGCCGTTGCCACGCAGGGGAGGCTGAGCAGGCCGACCAATAGCAGGTGCTTCATGGTTGATTCCTCTGTACAGGCTCGGCAACACGAGCCAGATGTCGTCCAACACTTTGCCGGTAGCGTACGGCTGGCGCGCCACCGGCCGGGCGGTGGTAGCGTCCGGCGGCCATCAACCAGCTTTGCGCGGGGTCGTACTGTTCGCGCAGGATGGTCGCGGCCAGGCGCAGGTTGCGGTAGGGCTCCAGTAGTTCGCATGGCTGGCGCACGCGGTGGCGTTGATGGCCGACGTTGAGCTGTCCCAGGCCCACATCGACCCGTGTCGCTGGAGTGACGAGCAGGGTGCGGCGCAGGTCGGCGCAGGCCTCGTGGCGGGTGGCGTAGCGGCGCGATTGCCCGGCGACGTTCAGCGTCCATGGCCAGGGCACGATGCGTCCACGCAGGCTGCGACCGCTTTCCTGCAGGGCCACGGCATACAGCAGGCTTGGCGGCACCTGGGCCTGCGCGGCGGCCAGTTGATAGGCCGGCGGCGGCAGCTCCCGCGCTGCAAGTACGTTGGGGGTGAGCAGCGCCGGAACCAGCACCAGTGCCGCACAGTGGCCTGTCACTGACGTTGCCATTGCCCATTCACCTCGCGCACCAGCGCCGGCAGGTTTCCTGCCACACCCAAGCTGCTCCAGCGGCCCGCATCGTGATTCAGGGTGACCCGGCGTTCACGCACCGCGCGCGGATCCAGCGCGACACGCTGGGCCCAGCGCCGCAGCCGGGCATCGTCGCTGTCGCTGCTGACCATATACAGGTCGAACTCGCTGCTCGTGGCCTGCAACTTCTTGACCTGCAGGTTGCAGGCCACGCAGTCGTCCTCGATGAACAGTGCCAGGCGCCCACTGCCAGGTTGAGGGATGGGGCTGCTGTTGTGGGCGTCGAGCAGGGTGACGGGCAGCAGGTTCGGATACAGGCGCTTCCAGGCCTGGTCGTAGGCGCGCTGGTAAGCCAGTTCTTTGTTCACTCGGGCTGATTCGGCGCGTACCTGCAGTTCGGCGAAACGGCGCCGCTCGTTGTCACTGCGCGCCTCGATGCCGAGCGCGGTCAGCGGGTCCAGATTGGGCGAATACACACCCAACGGCCCTTGCTGCAGCTGACGGTAGCGTGCCCAGTCTTCGGCTTGCAGGCCCCAGTCCTGGGCCAATTGCTCTTCGCTGCGGATTTCGCGGCTGTCACGTTGCTGGTTGAGTCGTGTATCGCTGGTGGCTTCGCCACCGGCCAGTGCCGAGGCCAGCCCGATCAGCAGGGCTGCGAGGACAGCCACGGCCAGCGCAGGCTTGGCGCGGGAGAGCATATGCATGGCCATGACCTAATCCTGCGGCAGCGGCAGGCGCCGCGTCTGTTGGTCGACCCGGAACACCGCGCTGTGGGGCTCCAGGGCGTCCAGTTGCCAACGTCCTTCGGCATCGCCGAGCCGCAGCAGGCGGACGGCGGCCAATCCAGTGGAGCCATTGGGTTGGATGGCCAGGAAACGCTCGCCGCCGCGAGACTCTACGCCGAGCAGTTGGAAGGTTGGCGTTGTGGGAGTCGGACGCGGTTTGGCAGTACGAGGTCGAGGTTTGTTTGCAGCGGGTTTGGTGGCGCTGACCTGTTGCACGAGGGCATCAAGGCGGTTTTGCACGGCAGCCAGGTCGGTGCTGCTGGCGAAGTCTCGTTGACGCTGATTGAGACTGTCCCACTGTTGCTGCCAGTGGTCGCGCATTTGCTGGAAATCGCTTTCTGTGACTACCGCCGGCGAAACCTCCACCGAGGCGCGGAACGCTTCCAGCTCAAGCATGCGGGTTTGCAGTTCGGCGACCTGGGCATCCGGCGCGTCTTGTCGGTACTGCGCATCTTGGCGGGTCAGGGACAGTGCCAGCGCGATCAGGGCGAGGCTGAGCAGCGTCAGCCATGCCACAACAAACAGGCGAGTCAGGTGCGGATTGGGGAGGGGTGTGTGCATCATGGCTGAGCCTCCCTTGCGAGTGGGACGGCGATAAAGCAGACCTGCCGTGCGCGCTCATCCACTGACAGACGCCAGACGGTGCCGGCCAGCAATTGCAAGGTCTGGTTCAGTGGTAGTGGCCCGAGCTGCAGGTGTGCAGCGGGCAAGGGCAGGGCCCACAAGGACGCCAGCGTCGGGTCGCCTTCGCACAATTGGTAGCCCGAGTGACGCAGTACATAGCGCATGGTATCGCCGACGGTTGTGGCGGTGGTGGTCGGGATACGCAGGTCGATGATCTGATGTTGTAAATCTTCTTGACCTCGGTCGGGGCGCAGTTCAACCAAGGTGTAGCGGCTTTGCCTGAGTGTAGAGATCGGCGCCGCAGAGGACGCCGTTATCGAAACGGCGGTATAAGCAGGTTTGAAAGACGGTGCTGTAACGCAGCCGCCCAGTAGGGGCATGCTTAGAAAAAGTGCATTGCGGCACTGGCGAATACGCGACGAAAACATCAAATAGCCCTCTCACGGAGAGAGCTATCTAGCCTCACTTAGGGCAAGAGGGCAGGCGGTAAAACGTTGCCGCGGGTAGCCGTATACATTGCCAACTCGGTGATGCTGATGGTCCTGCGTCACCAGTTTGGATCTGGCCATTCAGCTTGTTCCCACATGCGCAATTCCTCTGGTGACAGCACTGGACTCTCCCCGCGCGCGACCTCAGCTAGATGGTTATCCTCAAACCGGCGATCAAAGCTCGCGAGCAATGCCGCGATGCGGTACTTACGCTCGCTTTTGGTCCAAGAACAGAAGATCCCTCCACGACTGTCCAGCTTGTCGAGAACATCAGGTGAGGCTGGGTCAGTTTGCTGCCAATGGTCGATGACAACCCGGCTATGGGGGCCAAAGTCCTCGATGAGGGCTTCTTCAATCACGGCTTCAAGTGCGTAGGTGATGGCTTGATGTTTAGCACTGTGTTCGAGATAGGCCAGGGAGACGCGCATCATGCGTTGCTGCAACAGCAGTACCGGCCATAGGAGTTTGGTGCCGTACCGTGTGCCTACTTCTTCGAAGTGCTCGGGGGCGGGAATGATCTCGCGCTGCTGCTCATAGGCTTTGCGCACCTCATAGGCCAAGCCAAGAAACGGGCCATCATCAACACGTATGAGCGGCGATCGGTCGTTTATTTCGTGGATGACTTCATGCAGCCACCGCAGCGATGTGTAGTCACCAATAAGAAGTAAGCCGGCATGGTTATTGAGCAGCCTGTAAGAAAGCATGGCGTCAGTTCTCTCCAGTTTTCCCCAAGGTTAAAGACAAACGGCCTTCCAAGGAAGGCCGTTGTCTGATGCTCAATACTCCTCAGGAAGCAGCATCGTCGTCACCGATCGATCCCACTCGGTGATGATCCACAACGTCAGCTCTGGCGTGACGTGGTAGACCGAGAGCAGACGATTGTCATGCTCCAGTGCGGACTGATTCTCCTCCCAGTCTTCGGGGTCGATATCACCCCAGTCACCGCTGAGGTGGCGTTTCAGATAAGGGGCAGGATGGAAGGTACCGTTCTCGACCAGAGCGTGAACCCCGGCCGTAACATAGATATTGCCCGGTGCAAAGCAAGGGGTAACAGAGCGTGCGGACTCCATGATGGATTCCTCCATAGCGAGCGCCGAAGCCACGGCATGCCGTGACCCGGTCGCAAGGATGAAAAGAACAAGGTTTTAGACGGGCTGGGCAATCGCCGATGTAGCCGAGGCCTTTGCAGCCACGGCATCGTCGGACTCAGCCTTGGGGCGGGCCTGATAGACCAGCTTCCCATCGACCTTGACCCAACTGACGAACAACAGCCGCGCCTTCAGGCTGACGCCGGTATCCCCGGCCTTTTCACCCCGGCTGTAGCGGAACAGATCGGTCCACAAATCGCCGAGCCGAAACCCCATCAGCACCTTGCGGCCCTGATCGACGGCGCTGGCATAGCGGTTGACCAGTTGCTGGGCCTCGGCGCCGCAGACGGTGACATCGAAGTAGCGGTACTCCGGTGCCTCGGTCGGGCCGTTGAGCGCGGCGATGGTGCAGGCCAGAAACGGCTTGCCGCGTTTGGGGCAGATCTCACGGATGCGGTTGAGGTAACCCAGGCCCTGGGTGTGCAGATCGAAGTAGGTCGCCTCGCCGGCGACGGCAGATGAGTGGGACATGACAGTCTCCTGGTTCGGAACAGACGTGAACGTGGAGGCGCCCCGTCGGGACGTGGCCCCACGGGTCGGATGCCAGTGCAGGACTGGCGGGTGGATCAGCGCATTGGCGCCGTGGCCTTGAAGATCGGGGCCACCTGGGCATGTTGCCGAGCGGGTCGGCGGAACATGGGGTCAGCCTGACGCAGTGGCGTGCCGAGTGCGTATCTCAATACGGCGCGCAGCACCTCCGTGTTGCAAGGCTGGTCGGAAAAAGCGAAGCCCCGATATCGGGGCTTCTGATTGAGGGCTTATGGTTGATGAACATACGTCGGCAAGCCGTCCAAGTCGGCGGCATCGGGGTCGAAAATGAGCAGGCGCACATCGGCCTGTGCGGCCAGGTGCAGTACCTCCACCAGCTCCAGCGGCAGTCCGGCGTCCAACTGCTGTTGGCGTAACTGATCGGCGGTGCATACGTCGATTTGATCCAGATTGCTATCGGTCCAGGGCGTGGCAATCAGCTTGAAGCCGAGCGCGTTGCTGTCCGGCAGTTCGAACTCCTCCAGCAGCAGCCCCGTCGGGATTGACGATGAAGCCAGTCGCTCCCAGGCGACCTGAGGCAAATGCGCGCTGCTGATCTCCCAGCACCGGCTGTAATAGCCGGTTTCGAACGCGATCTGCCGGACCCGCTCCTGGGCCAGCGCCTCGGAGTACAGATCACCCACCAGGATCGGCGGTGACTGATCATGGGAAAAGACCCCATAGATCACCTGTACGACGATGCCCGGATGAGGGTAGCTGTCCTCATGAGCGGCCAGCGCGCCACTGGAATTGACGACCAGCGCATGCTGGTCATTGAACAGGCACGGCTGGCGTTCCAGCTCCGCGTCGTCCAGGTGCTGCTGGGATGGATGCGGCGGCAGATAACACAGCGGCGCTTTCGCGTCGTAGAGCACGGCCAGCAGACGCTGGATGCGCAGGTCATTGAACCCGCGGGCAAACGGATTGGACGGATGATTATGAATAGGCATGGGTGATCTCCTATGTTTATGAAGGAGGGACACCGCCCGACGGGAGGTGTCCCGTCGGGTGCCATCGTGCGGTGGGTTACCAGCCGCTGTAGTGGATGATCAATGTGGCAAGGAGCATGCGTCGCTGCGTGTCCAGCAGACCGAAATCGGCCAGGCCGCGGACGCCGACCCGCTGCAACAGGCGTCCCCCGGTCTCATCGTTGTAGAAGCTGACGAGCGCGGCAAGGAACACCTGCTCGCCGTGGCTCATGACGCCGATGGCGGACTCGATCAGCGGGACATCGGGACACAGGTCCCACTTGCTGTGGGCCATGTTGATGTCGCTTCGGCACTCGATACCGAAGTAACGCGGCCCGGCGAGCAGGACGGCTTTCTTCCAGGCCTGGAAGAACTGCTCTGGTGCCAGGGCTTGCTGTTGATGGGCGTTGATCAGGTCCGAGAGTGCGGACTCTGGGAGCTGTGGGTGCATGGTGAGGAACCTCCAATCAGTGACGGCCTGGGTGGGCCGCTGGAAGGGATGGGTGCCTGTGGGGTGTGCGGACAGGCGGTGGGATCAACGCGGTGAACACCGCGTCGTAGCCTTGAAGATCGGGGCTACCTGGGCGAGTGCCGACGGGGCGGCGGTGCTGGGGTAGTTTGGGGGCGTGCAAAAGGCATATGCAGCGGTAATTCGACTCTACCGGCACCCAGATTCCTGCAGCCTAGTGACTGCTTCCACCCATGACTATATGGCGGAGCACAGTAAGAGGCCTATCTTCTGTCACTAGCCATCGCAGCGACAAATACCACAGGCTACAATCGGCCGGGAGCCGGCTTCGACCTGCGGCGAGGTTTATGGGGCCGTCAGAAGAGTGAATGACGTCGTAGTTCAGCCGCACAGGGGAGTGTGAATTGTCGACAAGAGCAGGGTCTCACGCAGGAAGAGGATTCCGATACCAGGACGCTGTCGCGGTCTATCTGTGCATGCAAGGGTTCGTTGGTCAATCGGAGTACGGTACGGTCGTGCCTGAGGGCGGTGATGATCTTGAGCTGAGATCAAGGGACTCTAGAGTCTTGACGCAGATCAAGTCACGTCGTGATCATCTTGGCCCGTTCACGCCTCGGGCAGCGGCTTCCTTCGTTAGAAAGATGTGGGAAGCTAGGGGAGTGGGACCAAGTGATAGCTTCCTTCTGGTACTTGAAAGTGAGGTCGGGGAGCACCGCACCACAGGCGTCTTGCTTCAAGAATTATCCGACTACCCGAGTGTCATCGCGGACCTGAAAGGCTACAAGTCGCTCGCAGCAATTGCAGCGAGGACCAAGGTGCTAGTGCTGCCGAATCCTCGGTCTAGTGCCATTTGCCTCATCTCGTGCCGACAAGGTTGCACACCCTTAGAGGCTGAGATCTACTTTTCGGACCTATTGGGCCTTATGGGGCGCATATCTGACGAAAACGGTATGCGCGGGGCAGAGACGTTCCGCGGCATTGCCGTATCCGATGTTCAGCAGCGCCTGGATGCTCTGCAGCCACTACTGACGTCAGCGGTCATCGAAGAAGCCCTGACGCTAGGTTACTGTGAGGCGGTCGACTTCCTCACACCGGACGAAGACCCGCTTTTCTATCTTGGTGTGGATGCACAGGCATCACACGTTGCTGCAGGACTTGTGGTTGAGCGCACAGAGTTGCGCTTGGCTGTTCTGGCCGGCTTAGAGAGACAACGCAATGCGCTTATCCACGGAGCATCAGGCGCCGGAAAGTCTGCCATTCTGTGGGAGGCGGCCTATGCTACTCGTCATGCCGTCCGTTGGTTTCAAATTCGTCAACTGCCGCTGACAGCAGTGCAGCCGCTGCTCCACCTGTCACGTTCTAGGCGCGCAACATCTGACGCGCCGGTTGGTTTCATCATCGACGATGTGGGGCGCGGTTTCTCCGACGGCTGGACAGCACTGGCTAGAGAGGTGGACCGCGATCCTGGGCTATTGCTACTCGCATCCGTGCGAGAGGAGGACAGATATCCTCTAGTAGATATACGTCGTGCTGCCCTGGTCAGAGTTCTTGGTGATGACACCCTCGCTGAGAGAGTATGGCGAGAGCTGCGGGATAGAGAGCAAACCTCTTGGAAAGGCTGGAGAGAGCCTTGGAGCTTGGCTGCTGGTCACCTGCTCGAGTACACGCACGTGCTCACTCAGGGACGTCGCCTGAGTGACACCCTGCATGCTCAGGTCGCTTCTCGAATGAACGACGTCGCGCGACACGATGAACTGGACATTCTTAGGATAGTCGCATGCGCAAACGCCGCAGGGTGCAGCGTTGAAATCGCACATCTGCCTCAGGTTGTTGAAAAGCCGCTATCGACAGTTTCATACGCGCTTACCAGGCTGAAGGACGAGCACCTCCTGCAGAACACAAGTGATGGCCGAATCATTGGGTTGCACGAGTTGAGGTCAACGGAACTGCTCCGACTGACTCACGAGTTTCCTCCACCGTTGATGTCTGCGACCGCCTCGTCTGCGGCGCGACTTGTTCCGATCGATGAGCTGGCTCGGTTCCTAGAGCGTACCCTCTCGAAGCACAACGGGTGCGACGAGGCCGTGCGTGAAGCTCTCATGCTGCGGCTCAAGGCATCACCAACCCCTGAATTATTCAGTTCAATTCTGACGGGCCTGGATCACGCAAACGCCTATCGGGTCATTCGCATGTGGCAGGAGACCCCTGAAGCCCAGGCTGTACCGAAGGCGTTGCAGGGGACACCTGCCGGTCTTGCGATTGGAGATATTACGCCCCCAGACTTCGGATCGATCGCGCCCGCCTGTCTCCGATTCACGGAAATTCGATCTGAGATAGTAGCTACAGGCTTAACGGCCCGTTTCCTTGAGTGCTTGAGTTCAAGTGATCTGAGGGATGTTTTGAATGCTGCGGGTGAGGTTTGTGACTTGGTTCCATGTCTAGCGGCGCTGCTGGGACAACAGCTTCCGTCTCAGCATCTATCGGAACTCGTCCGGCTGGCGCCGTCCCTTCTTGTGGCTGACTTTCAGGATGTAGTGTCGCTGCTTGAGGTGGCGGTGCGGGTCAACAGGACCCTGGCTATAGGCTGGGTTGAGGCCGTCGGGCAGGCTGCCATGTTCCAGCGTTTTTCTGAAAACGTTTCTTGGGCCGCTTTCCCTGAACTGACTGCTTGCGAGGAAGGGCAAGAGGTTCGGTCCAATGTCTGGTTTGTAGCACCGTCTATCCAGATGGACCTCAACAGAGTGGTGGTCCGAACGTGCGAAGTTCTACTGGCGTTAGTCCCAGCTGCTGATGTGGTCTCAAGTGTTGCGCTGGGGCCTGACGGCGCCGCTATAAGGTCCGCAATAGGGGACTACCCCATTGAAAGCAAGCGTATGCCAAGGGTAAACCTTCCTGCGCGTCCTCAAGTGGAGCGTAATCGCAAATGGCTGGCCATACTTAACGAACTACAAGCTTCCGAGAACTATACAGTTTACTTGGCAGAGTGCCTTGACCTGATTCGGATCGTCAGTCGAAATCTGAGGCTGCTCCTGGGGGGGCAGTTCAGGGGGAAGACGGACAAAGGTGCATTGGAGGCGCTAGGACGGGTCTACGACCGCAGCCGTTTTCTGGTAGCTCCGGTGGAGCAACAGCCTGCGGGGGGCCAGAAGCGATGGTCGAGGCTGCAGTCAATTATTTCTGACTGCTCCTCAGACCTGATTCGCAGATTTTATGGCCTTCCAGAAGGTGCCCCCGCCTATCTAGGCTGGCTTAATGACCTTCTGAAGAGTATCTCGATTGCTCGCGCAAGCGAGCCGTGGGAGATGCTGTCCCTTGAATCACCAAAGGAGCTGGGCGAGCTCTCCCATATCGTCGAGGCCTTTCAAGATATGGCCGGTGAGGCGCATAGAGGGGGGCGCTCACCTTTTGCGACGCGTCTCCCGAAAGCTTCGGCGAAGGGGGCTGTATTTGATAACGCCGCGCGGACTGCGCGCCAGCGTCGTGAAGCTGAATTAAATGCCTTGGAGGCGAGGTTAAGGGTAGATCTTTGCTCTGTCAGTGAGGGCATCGGGGTTTATCTGTTGTCTGATGCAGCGATCGCCTCTGTTTGGCCGCCGGCGGACGTGCTTATTACCGTGCCGTTGAACACTGATGTAACGACGATCATTGTGGCGGAGGCTTTTCCGGCTTGGCGGGCACTAGTTGGTGACGGACGAAAGATCTGTGTTCTGCCGATCCTGCACGGCCTCGCCTTGACGAATCTTGCTGTGAGCGGTTTCGACGTGCTCTTTCCTGTGCTTCCTCATGAGGAGGCGCACCCGTGGTGTCTGACTGCGGGGGTGAAGGTCGCGCCGCTGACGTCAGTGAACGCGTTCTGTCGCCTCACGAACCTACTGGCTGAGCTCCAGGGAATCGCTGCCTACTGGAAAAGCAAGGTAGCGCGGACGCCCGAAGAGATACGCGTGTATCAGGCGGCATCAGATGCCTTGGATCAGGGTCGAGAGGATTGGATAAAGCTAGGGCTGCCCGATGATGTAGGAGAAGCAGGATTGGCGCTTATAGAAGACGGTCTAGGAGGGGGCTTCCCGCTTGCGGAGGCTGCCGTAAAGCTGTTGCAGGGCGAACAATCTCCCGTAATGGAATTGCTGCAGACCTTCCTGATAAACCTGACCATGATTGAATGCTTTGCAGCCATTCCTTCGCTGGATTACGAGGTTGAAACATCGGGAAGTCAGTCAGCCGCTCTCGGTCATCATGGGCCGTGTCCTCTCGAAAATTTCAAAGGGCGCAAGTAAACCTTCGAAGATGCGATATAGGCAAAATGTGATCGTTCACCCATGTAGGTCTATTGATCTAAAGAAATGTCTGCGGCAATGGCAGTGGAGCGCCGGCACGTGGAGTAGTGAAGTACACCGTGACATATTTCCCCAGGCTCATTCAAAACTCAGCGCGGTTCAATGATGGCTCTTTTGAGAACAGATGTAGAAAGGGCGCTCGATGAGCTCGTTTCCCAAGAAGAGGGGATGCGATTTCAGGGGCTGGCAGTAGTACTCGGCAAGAAGTTCTGGCCCGAACTTGTCTCCCGTCAGAGGAAGAAGGATTTCGGGCTTGATGCCTACGCTCCGGCCAGTCTGGCGCCGGATAGTATTGGCAAGGGGCTCGCCGCCTCAATCACGCCGACATTGAAGAAGATTTCTGACGACGCGAAGACCGCCAAGGAAAACTTCCCTGACCTCAGGAAGCTTCTCTTCGTGACGCCCGCCAAAGTCGGTAACGCCGATCGAAGGAGGTGGGAGGAGGCAATTCCGCGAGATCACGGTGTCGAACTTCATCTCATAGAGCGCGAAGAAATCATTACGCAGATGATGATGCCGGAGAATGTCGCGCTCTGTGCGAGCTTCCTGTCTCTCCATGTCGATGCCGAACCACAGATCGCTGATCTTGTTGAAAGGGCAAAGCGTGCAGCTACGACTGTCGCGCGGGCGTGGGCAATCAGGACAAAAGGGCACCCACTTATCGATCTGGCTGCGGTGCGCCTTGACGCAGACGGCGCAGTGTCTGCCGACGTGTTATCACTGGAACAGATCGATTTGGAGTTGCAGCAGAGCGGTCGCATCGTTCTAGAGGGGCCGGCAGGACGTGGAAAAACTACGACGCTAATACAGCTCGCACAACGCGAACGCGCTGCTGGGACTGCGCTAATGGTCGAGCTTCCGGCGTGGACATCATCGCAGCGAGGAATTCTCGAATATGTTGCAGGTATGCCCGCGTTCCAAGCTGAGGGGCTTACAGCTGCCGATCTGGCTCGCGTGCAGTCAACGGAGCCTTTCCTGTTCTTGCTGAACGGTTGGAATGAGATTTCGGAGTCAAATTCTTTGCGGGCGAGTGACGCACTGCGGGAGCTAGAGCGAGATTTTCCTGGTGCGGGTATCATCGTCGCAACCCGTACGCATCACCTAACTCCACCACTGCCAGGTGCTGTACGGCTGCGGTTGTCGCGTCTTCAGCGTACCCAGCGGCTCAGCTACCTCGTTGCTCGACTTAAGGAACGACACGCTGAGTTGCGTGCTCGCATCGATTCCGATCGACCGCTTGATCAACTGACCCGTACGCCATTCATTCTTTCCGAAGTCGTTTCCTTGTTTGAAGCTGGCCTCGAAATTCCATCCACAAAAATTGGAATTCTAGGCAAGGTTCTTCTGCTGCAAGAGCAGCGAGACGAGCACAGAAATGCCCTGCGCGCAGCACCTATCTTCGGTGTGCAAGAAGAGTATCTGAAAGCCATCGCAACTGAGATGACCCGGCTGGGCGCCACGACAATGCCTGAGGCGGATACTCGCACTGTGGTTGCTGCTATCACTCGAGATCTTTTTCAGCGAGGCCAGATCGATCAAGTGGGAGCTCCTGCGGTCCTTGCGACGCTTACGGCACACCACGTTCTTGAACGCGTTGACTACCCATACGCAGCGTTTCAGTTCGAGCATCAACAGCTCCAGGAGTACTACGCTGCACTTGACGTTCGTGAGCTACTCCTTAGCCTGAAAGATGATGACTATGGATCAGTTGCCCGCTTTACGGCCAGCTATGTGAACGATCCGGTATGGGCTGAACCTCTGCGTATGATTGCCGAGACGTTCGCTGAGCAGACAGTCGACGGTGAAGTGAAAGGGCGAAATGTCAGTGGGGGGGTGAGGCTCTTGGTGATGGCACTCACCGTTGATCCTGTATTCACCGCCGAGCTTGCACAGCTTTGCGGTACGTCCGTTTGGAATGAGGTTCGCTCAAATGTCGGAGAGCGTTTCCGTACGCTTTATGCGATCGGTGGCGGCAGTTTTCAGGAGTATGTAACTTCTGCCATGCTCGCCAGCGGCGCAGACGATTTTAGCGATCTCATCGTGCCGCTTCTATCAGATCAAGACCAGCAGATACGGCTTGGCACGTATCGTCTCTGGCCGGACTTTCATGTCTCTTCGCTAGGAGAGAACTGGCGTGAGCTGGTGCGTGGCTGGGACGACGGGGCGCGCGCGGATTTCGTCTCGGAGCTGCTGCATCACCGTACTGACGATGACATCGCGATCTTTGCTGCCGAAGACGGTAGTGCCGAGGTCAAGAAGGCCGCGGTCTCCGGCCTCATGTGGACCGGCTTTGACGATGGGCTCATTCGCGTCCTTGAGTCTTTGGATGTTCCCACATTTGAGGAAGTCTGCTGTCAAAATCCCGAACGAATGCCCGATGCTCTCATGCCGCAAGTCTTTGCGGCGATGAGGAAGTTCGTAGAGACCACCAAGGACGGTGTTGCCCGTCTGCGAGTCGCGCTCGATTTGGTCGATCTCGGGCAGGCCGGAATGGAGGGCACTATTAGGAATGCCTTGGTCGAGCTACGCCGCAGCGACATGCGAAGCATTGGTCCACGGTACGTCCAAACTGCGCTCAAGCACCTGTGCAAGGCCGATCCTGATTGGGTAAGCGAGTGGGTAGTGGTCAGAATTGCCGAAGGCGCTCTCTACGATCCCGAATCCTGGTTGCCGTTTGCGACGGTCATTCCCGATAGCTTTATTGAGAGGTACTTGCAACGTCTCGAGACGGAAGACGTCAAGCATCCTAGCCTCACTGGCATGATGTCCATCATTGCAGCGGGTGGGGAGGCGAGTCTTGCCGCGCGCGTGTTTGGGAGACTTTGCGAATTGCGACGGATGGTGGACGGAGCTCCAGATCAGCGGCATGAACTCGAGTGGGCGATTACGCGTCAGTTGGAAGCTGTGTATCGACACCTTCCTGGCGAAGTCGCTGCAGCGGGCATTCTATCGTCCGTCACGAGTGGCGATGCACTTGATATCAAAGTCGCAGCTGGCCTGCTCAGCCGAGTCGCCAGACCTGACGCAGAAGCTTTCCAGGTTGTGAATGAGGACCTGAGGTTAGGCATTCGCACGTATTTGAAGAACAGCGTTGATGTTGTGCTGTACCAGAATGACTTCAGCGGTGAAGAGAAGGCCAACTTAGCCTCGGCGATCGCCCAGGTGGGACAGCCAGAAGACATGGTCGATCTAGTGAGGCTCATCCGCGCTGACATTGAGCGTGTCCGTCGCGGTCGCGCTGCCCGTTTAGCGGGAGACCGCGGTCCGCTTGGTAATGGCGGTACTATGAGCTATGCAAGTTGGCATATCTCTGCCGTCATGCACCTTCGTGAGGGTGCTTCCGAGCAGGTGCTCATTGAGTTGCTCCCAGAGCCGGAGTATTGCTCTGAGGCTGCGGCCGCGATGGCACGCGACTTCCTGCCCAGCTCTGTGGGCTCTTTCAATCGGGCGCTTCGCTACGATTTGATATGGGCTGCACGAAAGGGGAAAATTGCGCTGCCCGGCAGCGATCAGCGTCGGGCACAATTTAGCGCCGCACTCAATGCTGAGATCAAGCGCCAGCAAGAGGGGGGTGTCGGTGCAGGGTTGAAAAATCTTGCAATGGCGCTTGCTGCAGTTGACGGGCTTGGATCTGCGTCAGTCGTGTTAGACGCTATTTCTACGCCCGGTCAATGGGATCAACACACTTGTCTCGATGCCTCCGAGCGCCTGTTGACTGCAGGTGTCATTTTGCCTGTGAACGTGGTGTTCGCTCTCGTTGATTCTATGGTCGAGCGTACGAATGGGTGGATGCAGGAATCCGACAGGTATCTTGTGAAACGGATCCTTTCTCTCTGTCCGTTCGTTGACGACCCTTTCGCAGGCGTGGCCAAGATACGAGATGTTCTAGAGTTGCGACAGTTCCGAGGAGGGGATCTGCGCGAGCTTATCAATGCTCTGGGTCAGAGTCGGTCGGATGCAGCCGTTGATTTCTTATGCGAGTGGGCATCTGATGCCCGGACCTTTGAGCACTACGAGGACGACTTCATTAATGCGTTTGCATCGCTCGACACAGCGCGTGCGCGCGAGTGGCTTCTAGGGTTTGTAGATCCGGAGATTCGTGGAGTTGTGTCAGCGCGCCGCTATCATGCGAATGAAGTGCTGATTGCGCGACTTGCAAATCTTGCCCGGCGCAGTCGCCATGTTGCAGAGCGTATGCGAGATTTATGCCAGAGCGATCTGCCGGAAGTTAGCCGGGACATCCTGTCGAGGGTAATGAGTTCGCTCGGGACATCCGAGGCTCTTGCCGCAAATCTAGATCTTATTGACGATGCTGAGGCGATGCCAATTCCCAAAGGAATCTGGGATCAGCTCGAGAGTGCGTGCGTTGAGCAGCGCCCCTTTGGACAGAGTTCTAATGTTTTCACGCAACACGCGCGTGCCTCAAATGAGTTGCGTGTGCTGCTGTTTAGAATGGCGGTTGGGGACCAGAAACGACATAAGTCTGCTTCTATCCTTCTCGGCAAAATAGAAGAGTGGCGCCTGGAGTACGGTCGACCAGCAGGCGAGCCGCGTCACCCTGATCTCGAATCCGGTCGATCTTGGCCGCCCGTGGATTTCTAAGTAATTTTCGCCAACAGGAGCAGTCGCCGCTATGCGAAAGTAGGCCTTGTCTGCCTTCAACGCTCAGCAAGGAGCTAATTATGGATATTCAGGTTTGGCAAGCCATCGTTGTGCCGCTGGCGATCGCCTTTTTGACGCTGGTGGTCACGTGGTCGAACAACTCCGCAAGCCTGTCCCATCAACGAACTCAGCGGTTGCGCGAGTTGGTGCTCACTGGGGCTTGGAACAAGGTGCATCCCATGGTGCTGGTGTTGGATGTCCGTGAAGCCTTTGGCATGCGGATCAACTTGGACGCGCGAGCGTTGCGTCTTGCGCTTTCATACCAGGATTCCGCTTTTGGGGTATTGAGGGACTATCTGGCGGCCCGCGAGTTCGTGCGTGTCTCCGAGGACGGAAGTCGGTTTCAAAGAACTGCGCGCGCTAACGATGATCGGAACTATCGTTTCTGGCCGGCTATCGCTGCTGTGTCCGGCCTAGTCCTGTACACGGGACTCATCCTGCTCTACGCGCACCTTGCCAAGCACGAGACTGTGAGCGCATGGCTGATACTGCCGATTTCGTTCATGTGCTTCTTCGTGGCTTTCAAAGTGTCCATTGGGCTGAGCACCGCCAATCGACTGTTTAAGCTTGGCCCAGTCGTTGCTGGCGGTAGTAATCCGGTTCAAGCCCATGCGGCGGAAGTAGTGCCATCTAATGCTTTGCGTCCGGCTGATCAGATAGCTGACAGTGCAGCGGTGTCTTCACCAGCGATTGAGGTGACCGATGGTGCATCCTGTCGACCGCCAAATGGAGATGCAAATACGCCCTTGCATTGCGTTGCCACCTGCCCCTAGGGTTCCATATCCCAATAGCCAGCGCGTCAGCCATTGATCAATGGTGAGTGAGGCGACTACTGAATCGAGCCAGCATGGAGACGGAATGACGAAAATCTACTCTCTCAAGGTTGCCAACACCGGCAGGGTCTTCGACAGCAGCAGCCAGCAAGGCGATGCTTGGATCAGCGCACTCACTCGCGCCCACCGTGTGACTCACTTCGTCTGTCTTTGCACGCAGACGGGCGAAGGACGGCTTTCAGTCAAGTTCCGCAAAAAGTACCACCTACATCGCTATGCGGGCTCTGGTCCGAATCATCGTCGGAACTGCCGCTTCTACTCGTCCGATGCCTCCAGCTCGGGGTTGCAAGGCTACAGCGTCAACGCGGTCACAGAGCTTGAGGACGGAGGGCTGAGGGTCCGGCTGGACCTTCCATTGCGTCAGCCTCGCAAAACCGATGCTGAGACCAAACCCGTTTCGCCACGCGTTGCCGGCGCGGGCGTGAAACGTGATGCGATGTCATTGCTGGGGCTCTTGCATCTGCTCTGGAGCGAAAGCGGTCTGATCAAGTGGTACCCAGCCATGGATGGAAAGCGTAACGATCGGCTTGTCGCTCGCTTGATGGCCGAGCAAGCAGACAGGATCAACGCGGCACGAATGACGTTGAACGATGTGCTGTTGGTACCAGCCGCCGATGGCTCCGAAGAGAAGGATAAGAACCTTCAGGTCGTGGCGGATGCCCGGAAACACGGACGCAACGTGGTGGCCATCGCTCCACTGGCAAGGTACAGCCCCGATCGTGATGCTGTGCTTAAGCGACTGCCCCTGCGTAGCGCCGCCGGTATGCCAATGATGTACCTGGGCGATATCGCGAGGGCGGCGTTGAACGAGAGCTTCGCAGCCGAGCTGAATGCCTGGCAGGCGGGCGGCCAGATATATGCGATTTTGCATCTGAGCATGCGTGCTGGAACCAACCCATATGCGGATGTGAACAAGATCGGGCTGATGCGTGTGAGCGAACGCCTGATTCCGCTGGATTCCGGCCATGAGGCAACGATTGAAAAGCTGCTCTACGACAACAAACGAAGTTTCTACAAGCCACTTCGTTTTGATGCCGGGTTAGAGGCTGTGTTCCCAGACTTTTGGCTGCTGGATATGGATCGTGACTACCCGATGGAGGTGTTCGGCATGAACACGCCGGAGTACTTGACGCGGAAGGCGGTCAAGGTCGAGCACTACAACACCAACTATCCATCTGGCTGGTGGCAATGGGATGCCTACGCCACTACGACTGTTCCACCACTACCGATGTTGGTTGAGTCTGCTTAGGCAGGTACGCCTTCGTGCGAATCCAGTTCCAGCATCAGGTCGTCCCGGCGGTGGCTGACATTGACATTGGGTGGAGAAAGGGAGCCTCAAGGCGCTAGTAGGGAAGGAGGAAAGCACCCTTGAGGCTCAATCTTGCGCAAGGAAAAGAGTGGCGGGCGCAGTGGGCGGTCATGAGGTGGCCCGTCACGTACCCGCGACTCCGTGACGGTGCCGGTACACCGTCGCTTGGAATCGTAAAAACCCCTGCACATCGTTTCAATACCGATGCGACGAATGACGTGGGAAACGGACTACAATAGCATGTTGGCAGTTGAGTCACACCGGGTCGTCAGGCACATCGGCGGCCGGCCCGGCAGGTGCCAACAACATCACCCGCGCCAACCGATACGGCAGGATCGCCACACGTCGCGCCTCGATCTTGAAGGTGACGCGTGGGTTCTCCTCACGGTCCTCCCACTCTTCGCGCACGGTGCGGCCATCGACTAGCACGCGCATGCCTTTCTGGTACAGCGCCTGCCATTGTTCGGCATCCTGGTGCCACAGCTCCACCGGCGCCCAGTAGCCGCCGCGGTCCTCATAGCCGTCTTTGGTCGGCACTGGGTTGTCGAAGTAAACGTTGAGCCTTAGCAGGCGCCGGGGTTCGACGTTGTCGCGGGGGAATTCGCGAAATTCCGGGGCGGAGCCGATGTTGCCTTCGCCGATGAAATAGGTGCTCATGGAACCTCCGGGGTAAGGCTGGGTAGGCGCTGCTGGACGGTGTGCTCGGCATGGACCAGTTTGTCGACGGCGCTGCGGGCCAGCTGTGCAAGGTTGTGGGCCAGGCTGATCTGGGCGTTGAGCAGCACGCGTTGGCGCTCCAGCTGATACAGCTGGGGCACGAGTAGCTCGGGCGTGTTCGGGGCCAGCAAGAGTGCCTGCCACTGCGCCACGCCCATGGCCGTGCGGTCGACCCGGCGCCAGCGCAGGAAGCAGGTACCGGCGGCCGTGGCCTGGCGATTGAGTTGCACCGGCATCAGGTGCAGCGGCGAGGTACGGGCATCGGCCAGCACGGCATGCAGATCCTGCTGGATCAGTTCATCGCGCAATGCGCAGCAGACCTCGGCCAGCACCACCAACTCCCCCTTACCCTTGAAAAGGCCTTTTAGGGAGGCGAGCTGTTCCAGCGCCTCGGCGTGGGTCAGTGCGGGCATGGCTGGGCCTCCTCGTCATCGCAGGCGGCATCGTCTGCAAACGTGGGCTCTGGCCCAGCACCGTTGGTCTTGGTTGGCCCAGGACGTCGGATCGTTGGAGCGTGACGGGCACGCTGCCGGCCTTCCAGCACGGGCTGTGGCAGTTCACCAAACTGTTCGCGCGCGTGCGCCGCCCGGGCATTGTTGGCTTGGAAATCGCTGCGGCAGACGCCGCTGGAGCGGTAGGGCTGGACCAGGCCGAACAGGCTGCGCAGTTGGTGCGCACCTTCCTCCAGCCAGCGATCCAGGGTGGGTGGGTCGATCAGGGCGGTGTGTTGGGCCAGCAGGGCGCGCCGGGCTAGTTCGTCGTAGTCGGCCAGCAGGTACAGCCCAAGGAACCCCAGCGGAGCGTTGACCGTGACGGGCAGTTGCACGGGCTCCAGGTTGAGGTTATCGCCCAGGCTGAGGGCGGCCGGGGCCTGGGTTAGAGCGTCGCTCAACTGGGCGCGCAGGTCGAGCAGGGCGGCGCGGGTGCTGTCGAGTTTGGCTTCCACTTGCAGCAGCCAGGCATCGGCATACGGGTCGTCCTGGGAGGCGTCGCGGTGGATGCGGTTGAGCATGGCGACAAAGGCGCTCAGGCCGAAGATACCGTGCAGGTCGGCGGCGGGCAGGCGGCCTTGCCACAGGCGGATGGCATGGTGGGTGTGCAGGGTCAGCTGCATATCGCTGCGCAGGCGACCGAGCGGGGCGTGGTCGGTGAGGGCCATGGGCAAAGGGCTCGAAGGCAAGTCGAGGGCCTAGCGTGGCTGGTTCGCTACCCGGTGTCTGTGGGCAATGCACACGCGCGGTGTTCCGGATTGCCACGCTGACTATGTCAGTGACATAAGTCGTTGGCAGACATCGCTGGAACAGAGCACGGGGGTTAGCGGATGCCGAGTAGCTCGCGCAGGTTGGCCAGGTGGTGGCGCGCATTGTCCAACCGCGCTTGTTGCTGTTCGGGCGATAGCGGTGCCGGTGCGGGTGGTGGTGAGGCGGGTTTGGCCTTGGTCGCCCAGGGGTGGAAGTCACCCCGCAGGGCCTTTTGCAGGATGCCGAACAGGTAGGCCGCAGGGCGTTGCACACCACCGGCCGCGCAGCGCACCTGCCATTCGTCCAGCACCGCCTGGCGTAATTCCGGCTCCACGCGTTGCAAGGTGGCCAGTGCGGCACTCTGTTCTTCCGGGCGCAGTTGGGCAAAGCCGGGTGGCAGCTTGGCCGGATTCGTTTCCCGCGCGCGCGGTATACAAAAGCTTTTACTGATACTAAATACAGTACTAGGCCCCTGCTTCGGATTCCGAAGGCAGGCGGAATTCGGGGCTTTCAGACCTGCTTCGGAATCCGAAGCAGGTGAGGTGATTTCGGATTCCGAAGTAGGGTTGCCTTCGGAATCCGAAGTACGTGCCGCGGTGAGCTGTGAGATCAGAGAGGGCGGTGGCGGCTGGATGTCGGTGGCGCTTTCCAGCCAATCGGCCAACCGTTGCAGGCGCTCCGGCAGCGGGCGGGTGGTCAATAACGGATCCTCGGCGAGTGCCTGCAGCGCGTCATAGGCCACCCACTGCACCGCCTTGCTGGCATGGGTCAGTGACTGGCTGAGCAACTCCAAGTACTCGGCGTCCAGGCGCAGCGCCTCGAAGGGCGATAGCGGCGCTTCGTGCAGCACGTAGAGGTTGCCCTGCCATTGGCCGTGACTCCCCGGCCGACGCCGGCGCGCCAGGCTGAGCCAGCGGCACAGGCGCAGTACGGTCAGCGCCCGTGCGACGGTTTCGAAGGAGGCTTGGCTGGCGCAGGGGGAGGTGGTGAGGAAGGGGCGCAGGCGTTCGTAGGTGGGCAGGGCGGTGACGCCGTCGCCATTGAGCAGCAGGCGGATCACCTGCCAGGCATTGCGCTCCAGCGGTGACAAGCGGCGGTCCAGCAGCAGGGCGCGCGGCACGCAGTCATGCAGCTGGCCGCTGTAAACAAAGTCGTCGCGTGGCAGCGGCCGGACCGGTGTGGTGGCGGGCGGCTCGGGACGGCGCGCCATGGTTCAGACCAGTTTCTGTTCGACCCAGCCCTGGATCGTGGCCCACACCACCGACAGCGGCAGGGCCATATCTTCGGCCACTTCCAACGCCAGTTGCAGCATCGCCGCATCATCGGCCAAGTCGAGCTGGCGTTGATCGCGCAAGGGTTTCCAGCGCCGCCACAGTTCGGTGTCCTGGGCCTCGTCGAGGGTGGGGTGGCGGCCGCGGCGCTTGGGTAAGCCGAGTACCTCGCGCCGGGTCGCTACTTCCTGGTGGGGCAGGCCGTGGTAGCGGCTCATCATCTCGGTGCTGGCGCCGGCACGCAGCAGGCGGTCGATGGTGGCGACCTCCTCACTGACCACGACGGCCTGAGTCAGGATGCGCTGCACCACCGCCGGGTTGACCGTGACTTTGCACCAGCAGACCTGGGCGTTGATCAAGACGCAGAGCAGCTCCGGGCGCTTGAGCGCGGCCAGTTGCTGCTCGGTAAAGCCCATCGCCAGGCAGCGGCGTAGTTGGCCGCTGCGAAGGTCTTGCATTGCCTGGGCGATCACCGCCTGGTTCAGTGGTTGCCGTGTCTTCATCGCGGTTCACCGGCACGGGGCAACTGGCGCGCGAGCTTGATCAGGCGAAACAATTGAGACAGCGCCGTATCGTCCAGCCAAGGGGCGTGGGATGGGGTGCCGCATAGCAGCGCGCCAATTTTGGCTGGCGTGGCAGTGGTCGGATCCGTCAACGTCTGCCAGAACCCGAGCAGGGCTTGGCCTTGCGCGGGTAGGGTGCCGGGATCTGCACAGTGGCAGGCGAAGCCCAGCCCCTCGGTCTTCGCCAGGACTTCAATCGTTGGCGCGCAGCTTTCGGTGATCGACTGCGCCAGCTCAGCAATGCGTTTACGCAGCGGTTCGCTATTGGGGACTGCGGCATTCGTCGGCGGTGGGGTAAAGGTCGCGGCCGCCGGCAGTCTGCCTGGTTCGGGGTGCGGCAGCGGTACTTCGGGCTCCAGCAATTGGCTGAGCAGGTCGCGATGCAGTTCTGTTTCGCCCAGGTCCAGCGCCAGTTCGTCGTAGCCCAGATCCAAACGTTGGGCCAGATCGCCAATCAGCTCATCGCGTGCCCGCTCCACCGAGAACTGCCCCTGACCGCTGTCGCAGCGCGCCAGGCTGTGTTCAAAGGCTGGCGCGAACTCGGCCTCGGCGTCGGGGGCATGTTGCTGCCAGGTGTGCTGCGCGGCCTTTCGCAACGCCAACAGCTTGCGGATCTGTGGCCGCCCCAGCCCGGCATACAGCGCCTCGGGAATGGCTGGCAACAGGTACTGCAGGGTGTCGCCCATGCGGCTGATCGCTGGCTGGTCCACCGGGTAGCCGTCCTCGGTCAGGCGTTCGGCGAGCTCGCGCTGGTTCAGCGCATGCCCGCATTCCTCCTCATACAGCTGCCGCGCCTGATCCACCGCCTGGCTGCGCTCGATAAAGCTGAGGCTGCCGCGCAACTCGTTCTCGGCCAGGTGCCCGGTCAGGGCCAGGATCTCGCCGCGCGCGGTCCAGGGGCGGAACAGGCACAGGAAACTGTGGAAACGTTCCTCGCCGGTTTCCGCCCACAGCTCATTGAGGATCGCCAGACGGGTGTTGCCGCCGTTGCGGATGATGAAGTGCTCTTCGTCTGGGCGGCGGGTGATGTTTGGTGGCTGGTCCAGGCCGCGCTGACGGATCGAGGTCTTGATCGCCTGATACTGCGGGTTCGGCGCTCGGCGTGGGTCGAAATGGTACGGGCGCAGTTGTTCAAGGCTCACCTGCATCGGGGTGTCCACCACCGGATCGCTGGCTGCTTGCGCAGACGGCACACTGCGCGTAAATGGCGTGGCCAGCAGTTGGGCGGCCAGGTCCGGGGCGGTCGGCTTAGCCATGGTCATTACTGTCGGTTGGTTTGGCCCGCCGCACTACCGGGCGCCTGTCGTTGGCGCGGGCGCCGGTGTGGATCGGGGTGAAGCCAGGCTTGCGCAGGGTCAGGTGCAGGTCGGGGCTGATCTCCACCCGCCAGCCCTCACGCAGGGCCATCAGGATCAACCGACGCAGGCGGCGCGGTAGGCGATTACTGTCCATGCTGACGACCTCCGCGCCCAGTAACCGTGGCGAAGCGCGCCACCCAGGCCGGGAACAATTCCCCTGCTAGGGCGCGCATGGTTTCCAGTGCAGCAGGGGCCACGCGCCCGGACGGCTTGCGGTACTCGACCCGATGCACCGGCCATTGCTGCGTGGCGGCGCGCGGGTAGGCATCGATCGCCGGCACTGCGGTATGCAACACCTGGACACCGCCGGTGTGGCTGAACACCTGGCGCAGGGCCTGTTGGATCTGCCGCGCATCGGCCGACACCGGATGCACGCGGTTGATCAGCAGGTACAGCGGCGGCGGCTGGATGCCCAGGTGACGGTAGGGCGCGATATCGTCCAGTAACCGCAGGGTGCCGCGGCGCAGTTCGCGGGCGGCGAGGATTTCCGGGGTGACGGGCGACAGTGCCAGGTCCGCGGCCAGCACCGCCATCTCCAGCAGCACAGTGCGTGCGCCCTGGGTGTCGATCAGCAGCAGGTCGTAGTGGGCCTGAAAAATCGGCAGCAGGTTGCGTAGCCGCAAGCGGCCATCGGGTGCGTGCAGCAGCAAGGTACCGAGCTGGCCCAACTCGTCATTGGATACGATCAGGTCCAGGCCGGGGATGCTGGTGCGCGACACCAATCGGTCCAGGTCGCGCTCGTTGCAGGCCAGCAACTCGTAAGTACCGGCCGAGGCTTGGTAGGTCAGTGCAAAGTAGCTGGACAGGGTGGGTTGCACATCCAGATCCAGCAGCAATACACGCAGGCCGGCGTCGGCGGCAAAACCACCGAGGTTGGCCGCAGTGGTGGTTTTGCCGACGCCGCCTTTGGAGGAGGCTATGGCCACAATACGCATGGTCTTCTCCCGTCAGTCGCGTTCGGCGCGGCGTTCGGCGATCCATTGCTCAACTTCAAGCGAATCCCAGCCCACCGCACGGATGCCCAGTGGAAAACTCTTGGGGAAACGCCCGGCGCGCATCAGCGCGTACAGGTGGGCGCGCTTGAGGCCGGTCTTGTGCTCGACATCGACCCGGCGCAGCACGCGATGCTCGGCGTGCAGGGGTTCTGTGGAGATGTTGTCAATCATGATGATCACTCCCGAAGGCTTGTTAGGGGTGATCGGTATTCAATAGCCCGCGTCAGCCTGCGGCTACCGCAACTGCGGGGGACTCGGCCGCAGTTGCGGTTCCGGGGACTAGCTCAAGCGCCCAGGCTGCGGCGAGCCGCGGCGAAATGCTTCTGCATCGTGCGCTCGGTGATGCCGACACGCCGGGCCGACAGTTGGTGCGTTTGGACGATGCGCGATGTTTCGCCTCGTCGAGGGGCGGGTTCCTTGTGTCTGATTCTTCCTGGCTTTGATCAGTATCAGGTGCATCGGCTGACTGACACTTCGCACCACGTTGCAGTGCATCCAACCGGCGAAGGTGCTAAACCTATGCGGTGACGTAGAACGTCAGCTTCATCACATTGACCAATCAAGGTAGGGAATGCGTTATGAATGCCATGGACGATGACATGTTGGACCCAAGCCTGACGAGTGAGTACAAGTCACCCTCTGCGTTCGCTGGCCAGAAGTTGTTTGTTCAGGGCGATGACTGGCAGAACAACGCCATGCTGGGTTGGACACACTTCCCTATGGATCTATACGCAGCGGGGTACAAAGATGCAGCGGACGGGTTGCTCTACGCATTGGCAGATCGTCGCGTAAGTCTTGATAGCGTGATCTATCCGCTGGTGTTTCTTTATCGCCAAGGTCTTGAGCTTCAGCTGAAATTGATCCTGCCTTTAGCAAGGCGGTTAGCTGATCGTGCTCCTAAGGACGATCACGATCACAGGCTCATGCCTTTGTGGCGGGAGCTGCGCGAGCTTGCAGAGAAACTTGATCCTCAAGAGGATGATAAAGAGCTGTCCGCCATGGAGGAGTTCATCCAGCAGTTGGATGATGTTGATCCAGGGTCATTTTCTTTCCGATACCCAACCACCAAGAAAGGTGAGGTATCGCTACCAGAGTTGCGCCATATCAATGTGCGGCAGCTCAGCGAGATCATGGATAGCGTTTTCATGATGATGGTAGGAATTCATTCATCGCTATCGGTCATGGATCAGTCGCCAGGCTATTAGATTGGCCAGTAGCCGTAGGTGTTGCTTCAGCAATGAAATATGGCTCTGTGCTTGGGCGACACCACACTTTTTAGATGCCTCAATGCGTACCGTACAGCGTGCGGTGCTTCGAGAGTACCTGCTAGGTCGTCGGTATATTGACCTGGAGCGGAGCCGCAACTGCGAGTTGCGGTCGCAGTTGCGGTCTCAGACGGCAGGCTCAGGCACCTAGGCTACGGCGAGCCGCGGCGAAATGCTTCTGCATCGTGCGCTCGGTGATGCCGACACGCCCGCCGTGGTAGGAAATGATCGCCTGGATGATCGACGAGTCACTGTCGAACTGACTGTAGCGTTGCCCGCCGGGGGAGCTGCCGCGCAGGACCGTCAGCAGGCCGCCGATGATGTTCAAAAGGGCAGAGCGGCCACGGTCACTGAGTTCTTCGCCGGGTGGTGCCAGGTGTCGCAACTTAGCCAGGTCGCGCTCCAGCAGGGCTTTCTGCTCTTTCAACTGTGCCCCGTTCTTGGCGCACATTTCGAGCTGCACTTTCAGCTCCGTGTGGTTGGCCGACATCTCCTGCATCGCCGTCCACGTCAGGCCGCGACGTTCGGCAGGCCCATACAAAAACCTTGGCTTGTCTGCCGGATAGTGGAGTTGCATCCAGGCCTTCAGGTGCGGCTCGCAGATGCTCAGTTCAGGGGACTCCAGCAGGCTTTTGTCCTGACAGATGATGCCGTGCTTGCCGAAGGGGAGGTCGCCGTTGTACAGCGCGCAGTAGATGCGTTCGCTGTTCAAATGCAGGTTTGGCCAGCGTGGGAAGTCGTCCTTGGTCGGGCGCAGACGGTCGCCGAGTTGTGCCAGGATTGAGGTTTCGAAATGATGCAGGTCACTCCAGCGGATCGCTGCTTCAATCGGGTGGTAATAGGCTTTCATCAATGAGGTAGTAAGTTCGCGCATGATCGATACCTTGCATGAATGGTGAAATCATCAATGGGTTCCTTGGTTGGGCGGCTCTTTATGTGGGAATGCAGGAGCATGTCCCGATAGCCGTCGTGGCTATCATCCAACGAAATGGTGAGTTTGGGAGGGGGCTGCGGTACGGCCGAAAATTTCAGAGTGGCCCTGGCATATCACTGTAGGGTTCTGCGAAATCTGGCGTTACATTTTTCTATGTACTTCGTCCGCCGAGCCCGAGGTGCCGACGGCTAATGACGCGCGCAGGACTATCGCCTCCGGGATGTTCGCCTCATCCCGTACGTTGATCTGGTGAGAAATTTGTCATGTCGATAGTGACTGCCGGTCAGGCGTTGGAAGAAATGTCGGTCTTGGTCGGAGCTGATGATCGCTCCATGCGCTGGTCGCTACTGCGACTGTCTAGTTTGCGCAGGCAAGGCCAGACTTGCTGCGGTGTCGTGTGATGAGAATTCCCACAGCGACCACTCCAATGCCTAGATAGGTGGTCCACTGAATCACATCACCAAACATCAACGTCGCCCAGATCAAGGTCACCGGCGGCTCCAGATATACCAGTGCAGACACCCTTGTCGCCGATATCCACTTCAGCAGGCTCCACAGGCTGAGATAGGCGATGAAGGTCGAGAACACGGTCAGCCATGCAACAGACACCCAGGCCTGGGTGCTTCTGGGCACTTCTATCAGACCCAATGGCAGACCTGTCGCCATCAGCAGGATCAAGGTCGCCGCCGACTGCAGAAACAGCGGCATCAGCAAACCCTCCTTGCTGTGGTCGGTGGCCAGCAGTGATTGCCGCCTTTGGTAAAGGGTGGCGATGGAGAGGGTGAACGCAGCGATCAACGGCAGGGCATACAACCCAAGGTTCAAGCGTTGGGCAGAAAAGCGGTACTCGCCCAGGATCACCACGCTGACGCCGGCGAAACCGACCGCAAGCCCCAGCCATTCCTGCACACTGCTGCGCTCATGTCGGCCACGGCTGTTCATTGTCGCGGTGATAAGCGGTTGCAAGGCACAGATGATGGCGGCAATGCCGGCCGGCAGGCCGCCGCGAATGGCGATGTAGACGCTGACTAGGTAGGCGAACTGGGCTAAGAAGCCGATCATCGCGTTGTAGCGCACCTGCGCCCATGACAACGCGCGCAGCCTATGCCACACCAACGGCAGCAGGCAAAGGCTGACCAGCAGAAAACGCCAGAACAGCAGGTTGATCGCGCCAGCATCCTCTGTGCCCAGGCGCGCACCGATGAATCCCGAACTCCATGAGAGCACAAACACCACCTGCAGCAGGAGCAGGTACAGCGGGTTGGCTAGCATGCGTGCGCCTGGACCCGTCCCAGCTCTTCGAAGGTGATCGGCTCGATGCCGAGCGCCGCGAACTGGCGGGCCGCGGATTGTTGCAGGGACCAATGCAGGCGCAGCCAGTTGGGCACGGTCGCGGGAATGCCATCATCGGAGGCGAGATGCCAGAAGCGGTTGGAGTCTTCCCGGGCATAGGGGCAGTGGAAGGACAACACCAGTGACATGCGCCGTCCGGTTTTCACCGGGCATACGCCGTGGAACAGCCGGCTGCCATAGATGAACAACGCGTCACCTGGCTCAACCAGCGGTGCGGTCTCGAAGGTTCGGTGGTCTAGAGCATCGAAAGAGTCGATAGTGCTGTTGTGGAACAGGAACTCGCCGCCGGTGTAGTCCGATGCGTTGGAAAGCACGATGTTCAGCACGTAGTTGGTGCCGTCTGTATGCCACATCCCGACCTGTTCGCGCGGGCTGCCATGCGCCTTGGGATAGAAGTAGTTGACCTGGGCGCGGGCGTTGAGCATGGGGTAGGGCACCAGCGGAACCCCGGCGATCCGCGAGACCGCCAGCAGGAACGCACGGCTTCTCATCATGCTGTGGAGGAATGGCGAAAGTGCGGTGACGCCACGGGTGCGGCGCGAGATGATCCAGTCGCTGTCGCCAGCGTCTTGCTCAAGGCCGGCGCAGATACGCTGCAGTGCCGACACTGCGTCGGGGGTTAACAAGCCATGCACGGCGCTCAGGCCGGTGATGGTGTCCACGGCGATGTTGGGATGGGGGCTCTGCGTATAGCCCAGCTCGCTCAGCGTGCGACTGTCGCTGATCACCGGGCCGGCCACAGTCAGTAGGCCGTCGTGCCAATGATCTTGCTCGTCCCGCTGAATAACCGGGTGACGGGGCATGCGGTGCAGCGTCGATTTGAACGCTAATTTCACACGATCAAGGCCGCGGGCATAGAGGGGGAGGTCTGTGCGATGCATGGTCATTCGCTCCCTAAGTCATAGTGGTGGGAGGTACTGGGCGATCTGGTAGCGGACCGAACCATCGCCGCTGACGAGTTCATCCAGCACGGTGCAGTTCCCGTGCAGTGATCTGACGCGGCGGAACTGGTCTGGTGTGTATTTGATGCAGCTGTTGGTCAGTAGATAGCCGCGCTTCTGCAAGTGCTCCACCGGTTGCAAGGTGACGGCGATATGCAGCAGCTCACCTGCGATGGTCAGGCGCAACAGGGTGGTTTCGTGATCGCCCACGGGCACGAAGCCCTGCTGGCGAGCAATCAGTTGCGAGAAGCTCAGCATGTGGGGATTGGCGTAGAAGGCATGGATGCAGTGTTCTAGGCCCTCTTCATAGACCTGCATCTCCGAGATGATGCAGGTAGTGTCATCTGCCAAGGCCTGGATCAGGCGCCCAGTGGCGAGTGGCGACTCATTGCCCTCCTGGAAGCCAAGCATGGTGATCAGAGTGAGATCCTGGTCATGGCGCAAGGTGTCATGCGTCACGGTTCGGTAGTCGGCCGCCAGATAGTTAAAATTTGCTGGGTCGGCGATGATTGGAATCACCGCGTCGCGCATAGCGCCTTCGGATGTCGCGTTGATGTCAATCGCCGTGTAGCGCACGGCCGTCGCAGCTTGCGCGATCTGGGTAAGGATGTACGAGGTCTTGACCGGCTCCGGCCCCAGTTCGACGTAGTGAACGCGTTTGCCACGGCTCATATGAACCAGGCGTTGGGTCAGTTGTGTCAGAAGACTCTTTAGTGAGCCATGGCCCTGTGCGTCTGCACAGAGTCCGTTCGTACTGATGCCCTGCTCATTGAGGGCGCGCATCAACATGAAGATCTGGTGGTTGATGCGATGATCCTGCTGATGCCCCGCCGGATTCTTCAACGTCGAGTACTTGGCGTGGTTCTCGACGGTCCAGATGGCTTGGCCCTGATACTGCTTGCAGCGCGTGAGCGCATCGACGACGACATTGTTCAAACTCATCCCCATGGCTCCATGCTGTGAGTCGCGTGGCGGTTTCACCCTTGTTTGAGCACAGTTGGCAGGTAGAGGATCTACCTTGACCGAACCATAGGCGGGGGGAAAAATGCTGTACAGCCGAATAAAGTGAACTGGTAATTCGAGACGACGAAATCAGGTGACCCTATGGGAAAAGGCCTAGATGTCGATGTACTGAGAACCTTCCAGGCAGTGGCGCGACTTGGCCGCTTCAAGGCGGCCGCCGACTACGTCCACCGCAGCCCGTCGGCGGTGACAACGCAGATCCAGCGGTTGGAGGAGAAGGTCGGGCGGCAACTTTTTCTGCGCAGCAACCAGGCCGTTGAACTGACCCCGGCTGGGCGGCAGTTGCTGGGGGAGGCCACGCGCTTCCTGATGGCGCACGACCGGCTATTAGCGACACTTTCACTCCAGCAGATGACGGGTAGGGTGCGTCTGGGTGTTCCCGACGGCTATGCTGCGGATCTCATGAGCGACTTCCTGCCGGTGTTTGTCGTCAGCCACCCGCAGCTGGAGCTGGAGGTCGTGGCGCGATCCAGTGCGGAGCTCATCGATCTGTTTGCGCGGCAACATCTGGACCTGACGCTGGCGGTCAGTGGTGAGGAGCTGGCGCAGGGCGAAAGGCTCTGTTCAACGCGGCCTCGCTGGGTGGCGGCGCCAGGCTTCACGCATGACCCTAATCGCCCGCTGCCTCTAGCCCTGCAACTGAAGGGCTGCCCGTATCGAGAAGTGGCACTGGCGGCGCTCAAGGCGCGGGGCATTTCGTATCGCATCTTGCTGGAGAGTGCGAACTGGCATGCGGTGTTGGCGTGCATGAAGAGCGGGCTGGCAGTTGGCATCGTCGAGGAGCTGGACGCCAGTGATGCGTCACTAGGGCTCGCGGTGGGGCTGAATCTTCCCGCTCTTCCTGAGCACCAGGTCTATCTGCTGACAGATAGCTCCCACCATGCGGCCCTGCATTTGCACGGGTTGTTGAGATCAACGATGCAGCAGGCTGGGTAGATGCGGGGCACTAGTCATCTTGGTGTTTGACCCAGATATATTTCCCAGTGCGTCATCGTGCCCCGACGCCTATCGAGCAGGTCTCCCCGCGCATTCCCTGGTGGTTTCACCGTCAATCACCTCAGGGCACCAGTGTTTCACCGCACACGCAGTCTGGCCGGGAGTTGACCTACGTACTGGATGGGGAGTCCGGAGGCGCGGCAGGGGAGCTTGGTGCCAGGCCAAATCGCAGGTCCGCGCGCCGTTCGCGGACCTGCGATGGTGGCCCAGTCCATTGCAGGCGAGAAATGCCGTCAGCCGCTCAATCGGGCAGGCCGACGCTGATCTTCTTCAGCGCCATTAACGTATGCCTTACTGCTGGAAGTTCGAAGTCTTCACGATCGACCTCATCATGAGTACCCTTGTTGAAATAGCTCCAGATGAGCTGATTGTTTGGAACGGCGAGGACTTCCTCAAATCCTGTAGATATGCTCGCCCACGATGCGCCAGTTAGCATTCCTCGCTCGCTCCCTAGCTGGATTCCCTTGAGCAGAGCTTTGCTCAAGGCTCCGAGCTCTGGTTTGTAGGTGGGAGGGCCAACCGGAACAGATAGAAAGCTGAGGTCCCGTGCTTTGCCATAGAGCTTTCTCCACGTTCTGGATGTGAGGTTTTCCAGGCCCTGCCGGCAGAAAGCTAAGCATTGCCTTTGGTCTCCCTCATCCAAAGAAGCCTGGGCACGTACAAGGTAGTTGCGGCTGGAACCTCCTTGCACTCTCGGCTGATGGTCTCCGGCATGGTGTCCAAGTACATACAAATGCGATGCCTCATCGCCGAGTTGGTTGTGGATATCCTTGATGAATTCGTTGCCATGGCAGGTCACAATTATTTGCTTAGTGCTGAGGCGGGCATCTCCGAAAAGGGTTTTCCTAATTCCGGCGCGGTGATCATCGTCGATCGCATTCACTGCATCATCAAAGACCAACAGAGGAAGCCCAAGTTTGATGTTCTTGGCAAGAAGAATTGCAAGCCCAAGGCAACGAAGGTGCCCTTCGCTGAGCACGTGAAGAGCATCGTACATTTGCTCTGGATTTGCGCCGAATGAGACCATTATTCTTTCACCGCCACGAAGCGGGAGGGATAGGGATGCCAGTCGGTCCCTTTCATGGTCGTCCTCGTTAAACCCGTTGTATAGGTCTCGCGTTGTATCGTTGAGATCAGCCAAGAATTTGGCTGGTAGCGTGTCCCTATAGGCTTTGATTGCTTCGCTGAAGGCTGAGTAAGACGTGCCCAGCCTTAGCTCATAAGCAATGGAGGCCGACTCCTGAACAACCCGATCTATAAGTTCGGCGTTGACTTCGTCGAACTCTGCGACGAGCTTCCTGTCAGTCTGGATATCGCTTTCATGCTGACTGCGCTTGCCATCCAATACGGATAGCTGACGCTGGATTTCGAGTAGCTGGTCGCGCTCTCTTACAATAGCTTCACGCGCATCGACGCGAAGTTGCAGAGCAGCATCTTCCAGCTCGAACCGTGTAAGCGTGCCAATGATCTCCTGAACATCTGACTTTGATACATCCTCCACTTCCCAGAGGGGAGTGGCATTGTCATCTGTTGCCCAAGTGACGAGACCATTTTCACTGAGGTCGATGGTATCTTCCTTGTCGCGAAGCATCACGATAAGGGCTTTAGATTGTCGTTCTAGCTCGGTGTAATCAGCCTCCAGAGCCACGAACTCGGTCTCAAGCACGGCAAGATGCTGCAGCAGTTGAAGCTCGGCACCTGCTCTCACGTAGGGATCTGAGGCGACGGTGCTCAAAGGTGTCAGGCAGGCGGGACAAGCATCCGGAGAGACATCTTGGAGAGCTTGAACCGTCTCGAAGAGGCGCTTGAAAGAAATTTGGCCAGCCATACTGCTGAGTTGTGCTTTGCAGTGTTTTTGGCTTCTGAGGTTGCGGCGAAGTTGTAGGAACAACTTTTTGAAAGCGCGAGTTCGCAGTCCGGATTGCGCAGGCGTAATCTCATCCGCAGCAGCGATGAGGTGTTGTAGTCTGCCGGGCTGCTGCTCACTGCCGATCAGTTCGCGTAGTTGGGCGGTGGTACAATCCTGCTTGTATTCTTCAGCAATGCGAGCCAAGTCAGCGTCAAAACCAGCAAGTACTTCGGTGCTTCTTTGCAGTCGCTCATTTGCGCCATTTAACTCAACAATCTTTCCCTGCATCTCATCTTTGACTGGACTCGCAAGGTTGAGCTTTCCTTGAATGGCTGCAGGGAAGTTCCCGACAAAATCATTGAATGAACTTAGCCCAAACAACGCGGAGATTAGTTCATTTGCTTGCGCAGGTGTTCGGGCAGCAATTCTTGCAAAGCTTTCGATTCGATTCTTCTCAATAATCGCAAAGCGAAGAAGGTCTGCCGCTGGCTGGACTGCGATTCCATCGCCAGCGCCGGCTGAGTAGAGCTGAGGGTGGGCATGTCTGCCTTCATGAATGTTGGCAAAGTATGCTGCGAGCGACGCAGATCGCTTAAGTGAAGACTCCTCAACATCGCCAGTTAGTGCGAACTCTAGTGCCTCGCAAAGGCTGGTCTTTCCGCTTCCGTTTGGACCGTAAAAAAGCGTTACATTTTTCTTTAGATCAAAGATCTCTTCCCTGCGGAAACCACGAAATGGACCAATTTTTAGTGTCTGCAATCGTTGCCAAGGCAGGGCAGCGGCGACGGCGCGTTGTGCCAGGTTAGGGGGGGCTTCCATCTCAGCAAGTTCACGCCTTACAAGCGGAGTCAGCATATTTGCTCGCTGGCCGCCTGCGCTCACTGTGGCGGCTATGGCCCCCAGGTTCGCGTGAATAATGCTTGCGACTTTACGGACATCTAGATCCGCCCCGGATGCCTGCAGCTCGCCCAAAAACATTTCATACTGCTCTTCCAATAGACTCATGAGTTCCCCTGTTGCTTCCTAGCGCGATGAGTTGTTGTTTGATGCGAAGTCTTATTGGTTCGTAGTTTTCTTGTGATGGTGGCGAAGGGGGCGAGTCGTATGCCGTTCTTTGATGTGACCGGTCAGGTCAGTTTGGCCGACATCAACGCTCGTCCCGTTCTGGCTCTGCGCACGCGCTTCCTTCTCATGGCCTCGTGCGCGTGTGCGGCACATGAAAAGGCCATATAAGCTGCGGGCTCCTGGTTGATTGGCGACCTCTCTCAGAATGCGTTATAGATAACTCTGCCGTTCTCGACCTTTAGGCCGTAGTGCTGAACCGCCACATCGTTCCTCCGAATCATTAGGTCGAAGAGCTCTGGGTTGGTCATCTGCAGTGGTGGGCATTTGGTCTTTGTGATGACTAAGATGCTGATGATCGCGATGCCGAACTCGAGGCAGGCAAGCAAGCCTCTCCCCGTTTCCTGGCTCCAGGGATACAGGCAGGTCAACACTTGAGCGTCGCTGGATTGAGTCGAATCTACTGTTAGGTGCGCGAGAACGGATTTTGGGTTGGGGTGGGCGCCGAAGTCGATTGCCGCGTCATACAAAGCCTTGATGCGCGAGGCGGTCTCAGGATCATACTTTTCCATTTCGGTGGAGGCTCGGTGGACTGCCTGCCCGAAAGTCGCTCGCTGTTCTTTGTTCCCAGCCTTATCAACATTGCGCTTCAGCCAGACCTCCACACGTTGTTCGTCCTCAACAATCAAAAATGCATAGCAGGCATGCTCCAAAGCGGAGCGCAGTGTGGAATGTACAGCTCCAGGGTGCCCTGAGATGGCCGTGCGCACACTGGCCATGAACAGAAAATAGGCGTTTAGCGCGAGGGCATGACCTACAAGGCCTAGTTTGCTTTGGTCAGTAGAAACAAGGTGTGCGATCAGGTCGTCGCATTTTTCGATCAGATCTAATGCGATCGGGTCTTCTTCCAGCACTTCCTTGCTTGTGCGGTTTGCCGCTTCTAGATAGCTATGAAGAAAGCTGCCATTGGTTCTTTTCACGACTGGCTCCTTGTCTGTTGGATGATCGTACATCACTGCTGCCTTGCAGTCGCATGAGTTTCGAGGGTCAACAATGCGGAACGCTGGGTGCGTAGGGGACAATGGTTTATCTCGGTTTTTGACTGAGATACCTGCCCCAGTGCGTCATCATGACCCGACGCTTATCAAACAGATCTCCCCGCGCATAGGCGGCTTCTGTCTTGTCCCTGATGGTGTGGGCAAGGGCGGCTTCAGCAACTTCCCGTGGGTAGTCGGTTGTCTCCCTGGCCCAGTCTCGAAACGTAGAGCGGAAGCCATGGGCGGTAAGATCCGAACGTTCCAACCGCCTCAAAAGCTGAAGGAGGGCCATGTTGGATAAATGAGTGCCAGGCTTGTTGCCAGGAAACAGGTACTCGGAATCACTCGCCTCGTCCTGGACAAGCGGGCGAAGCAACTTGATCGCGTGCGGGCAGAGTGGAATGCGATGTTCCTTGGGGACCTTCATGCGCTCAGCCGGAATCGTCCAGATCTGGGCGTCCAGATCGATCTCGACCCTGCGGGCACCCAGGGTCTCGCTCGTGCGAGTGGCGGTCAGGATGAGTAGCTCGAAGGCTCTTGCCGCTACGCCACTCAACGAGCGCAGCCGGCTAATAAACGCACTGGCCTCGGCGTAGGGCAGGGCGGCGTGGTGCTTGACCTTCTGAATTCTGGATTTGCGTGGTAGCAAATGGTCAAGATGGCCCTTCCAGCGTGCGGGATTCTCTCCCTTGCGGTAGCCGCGGACCGTGGCCCAGTCCAGCACGGACTCGATACGGCCGCGCACGCGTGATGCGGTTTCGGTCTTCTTCGTCCAGACGGGTTCAAGCACTTGCATGACCAGCGCCGTATCAACGGTATGCACGGGCAGGTTGCCAAACACTGGGCTGGCGTAGGCGTCCAGCGTGCTTTGCCATTGAGCGGCATGTTTGTCGTTCTTCCAACTGCTGCGGTGGGCGGCGATGTACTTCTTGGCGCATTCGTCAAAGGACAGCTGGTTGGCCAGCTCAGCTTTGCTCGCAGCCTTCAACTGGCGTCTCTCATCCAGAGGATCAATGTCGTCGAGCAGCTTCCTTCTACAGTTAAGTGCCTTGGTTCGCGCTTCGGCCAAGCTCACCGTATGAAGGGGCCCGAGCCCCATGCCTCTGGCCTTGCCATGGCGCATGTAGCGAAACAACCAGGATTTGACCCCCGCCTTGGTGACTTGCAGGTACAATCCCACGCCGTCGCAGTACAGGCCTGGTTTTTTGGTGCGCGACACCGATAAGGCAGTTAGGCGGAAGATAGTTTTCATGGTGATCCCGACCCACGAATTGACTATCAAAACCCTAGGTTACAAGGGTGGTTGTTGAAAACCCCCATCAGACGAGTGGTTTTTCGAATATTCAGTATTTCAAGGGGTTGCGTGGGATTTTTTGGCTGTTGATGGATTTTTCTGGAAGTTCACCGCTTCCGCCACTCTCTCCGCCAATACGGTCTATCTCTCCGCCATTACATAGAAAAAGCCCCGTAGCTGAATAAGCTACGGGGCTTTTTCGTTTTGGTGTGCACTCGTTCCTTTGCTGTAGCCAGCAAGCTTCAAAGCTTGACCCTACTTCTTGCCCTTCGGCTTTGACGGCGGCTTCTTATCCGTTTCCTTCACCGTTTCCCTCGGTCTTTTCTTGGCCTCAGCCTCTGTCACGTACTCTCCTGTGACCGCATCACGATACTTGGCTGGCATACAAACTCCTTGGCAGTATGTCGCCACATCGGCGACGCTTTCAGCCTAGCCCAGAGGCCTGAGTGCACAATGTTCATTGTGCGAATTCTCATTACCAAGCTTTTCCATCGCTGTGACGGTAATAAAAAAGCCTGCTGGACTCACGGCTCAGCAGGCTTTTTTGGGAGGGCACTGTTCGCTTAGGCGGGCTGGGCCGCCAAGCGATTGCTCACATTACGCCCCAGCACCAGCACCGTCACAAAGCCTACGCCCACCAACGCCGTGGCCAGGCTCAACAACACCGAGCTGCCCATCTGGTCGACGATTCGCCCGCCAAAGAACGAACCCAGGGCAATGATCACCTGGAACAGGGCGACAAACAGCGGCATGCCGCGTTCGACATCCTTGGGCGCCACGACAAACATCCAGATACTGGCGCAGGCCGGGAAGGCACCGAAGGCAAAGCCCCAGAGTGCGATCAGCATCGCTGCGCCGGTCAAGCCAGTGGCGAAGTAGGGGAACAGTGCAGTGCTGGTGCCGATCATCAGTGCGACCAGCAGCAGCGTGTAGCGCACGCTGCGGTTGGCGGCGAAGCCGGCAAAGATGTTACCCGCAACCCCTGCCACGCCAAACATCAGCAGCAGCGAACCGATGGTCGGGCCGTCGAAGCCGGAGCTGTTCTTGAAGAACGGCGCAACATAGGTGTACGCAGCAAAGTGCGCCAGGCCGATCAGCAATACCGCGATCAACCCGACCCGAGCCCGTGGGTTGATGAACAAGGCGGGCAGGTCGCGCACCAGAATGGCTTTCTCCGGATCCAGCCGAGGCAACAAGAGGACCTGCGCCAACAGCACCGGTATGCCCACCAGCGCGGTCACCAGGAACGTCATGCGCCAGCCCATCAAGCCACTGAGCCAAGTGCCGACCGGCACGCCCAGTACGGTGGCCAGGGTCACGCCCATCATGATGATCGAGGTCGCCTTGGCGACGTCCACACCCTTGGGCGCCAGGCGGCCGCTGAGGGCGATGGCCGTCGCCCAGAAACCGCCGATGCTGATGCCCAGCAAGACGCGGCCGAATAGCAGCAGGCTGAAGTCACTGGCGAACGCCACGACCATGTTGGCGATGATCATGATCAGCGTCAGACCAATCAGCAGGTAGCGGCGGTCCATGGCGCCAATGATCACCGACAGCAACGGGGCGGCGAGGGCGGCCATGATGCCGGGCAGGGTCACCATCAGGCCGGCGTGGCCGGCACTGATGCCGAGGTCGGCGGCGACGTCGTTGAGCACGCCCACTGGGAGAAATTCACTGGTCACCAGGGCGAAGGCACCGACGGCGACCGAGAGAATCGCCAGCCACTGCTGTTTGACGCTCTGTTGATTATGTTCGGGAAGGCCGCTGGGGGCCTGGCTGGCACTTGGCATGGCGTTGGGTTCCAGGGTGAATGTCGCCTGAAGTCAGGCGCGGGGGAGGGAAATTGGAGGCGATTATAGGAACCGGTACTGAAAATCGGGCAGGCGCTCGTTTCGATAGTAATCATCAGTGCTATCGATGCGACGCTCTGGCACGCACTGCATGACGAGGCGGCAGGCTTTGCAAGGTCGGGCGAATGCTTCCGTGGGCTGAGAAGAGGGTTATCACCTGGAGACGCTGGAAAGTAATGCGCGGGCGTTTTTTGCTGAGCTGCAGGCATGGGCAAAATAGTGAAGGCGTGCCGCGAACGGGGTTCGTGGCACGCAGTAGGTTGCACTAATGCGCGATGGGCTCCTCTTCAACGCGAATGTTGAACGCCTCCAACACACCGTTGCTTCTTTTTCTCAGATCGTAGGTAACGGTTTGCCCTTCGCGTAGCAACTGACCTCCATTGGCGAAGGACAGGCTTTGGAAGAAGATATCCTGGTTATCGTAGGTCGTTGTCTCGCTGCTGGTGGTGATTGCAGTTTGCGGAGCTTTACTGGGCATGGCCGTTCTCCTTTTTCAGTGCAATGCATTTTTCGTAGTGGAGAGGGCTTTGATCGATAAGGTTGTTCAGGCGACAGAAGTTACGTCAGTGGCCTGTTTACCTTTTGGCCCATCTACGACTACAAAAGTAACCTTTTCTCCTCCTTTCAAAGATGCAGCTAAGGTTTGAGCCGCAGTCAACTGGAAAAAAAGATCAGTCCCATCCGCTCCGGTGATAATACCGCGGCCTTTCTCTTCGTCGATCCACTTCACCGTGCCGTTTTGTGTATCGCTCATTTTTTTGTATCCTCGATGCCCATGTGTCCCGCTCGGGGCCGATACAACTGGGAGCGGTACCCATAAGCAAAGTCATGAACCTACAATTCGTCAACGCACCTCAGGACCAGCGGTACTGTCATTTATGACAGGTTTATCACTGATGAATTTGAGCAATACTGCGAAGTTTTGCGATGGAATTCACTGACGCGCGGGTATCAGTTCCAGTATCCGGTCTCTCCCGCCTTCCGCCAGCAAGTACGTCCCTCTGTCCGTTGGCACAATAGACTGTGGGGCCTTGAGGAAAGACAGAATCGTCTGCTGCCTTCCCTGTTTATCGATCAACAGCAACCGCGCACGATGGGTAGCGTCTTCATTGACCCACAGCCCACGCGCATCGCACATCAAGAAGGTCGGCTGGTTCAGCTTGCTCAATACCACCGGGTCGCTGCCATCTTCGGTCAGCTCACGTACCACGCCTTTCTTCTTCTCGGTGTAGAGCATCCGCCCGTCAGTACAACGCACGATGGACTCGCCTTCCTGCAATTGGTCGCGAACCACGGTGAGGGTCTGGTCGCTCCAGCGATAACGCAGCAATCGCCCGACGGGTTTGCGGTCTTCGATGGCATAGAGATCGTCGCCGTCATCCCACAGGCCTTGCACGTTCTCGCCTTTGAACAGTTCGGTGACGACGCCGTCCTTGAAGAAACTCACGGGCAGGTTGGCCGATTCCTGGCTGAACACCCAGCCGCCGCGGGTGGCGAACAGGCCGTCGGGTTTGGACAGGCTGGCCACCACCACGTCGCGGCTGCCGTCGGGGTGGATGCGTACAATGCTGCCTTTGGCCTTGTCGAGTTCCTGGCTGACCATCAGCGAGCCGTCCGCCAGGGGCATCAGTGAGGCGGCCTTGGGGACGTCGCGGTGCACCACTTGGACACTCCACCCCTTGGCGGCACTGACGGGGTAGTAACTCTGCCAGGCAAAAAAGCCCAGGGTTGCCACGCACAGCAGGCCTGCTGCGCGCATGCCAAATCGGAGCGCCGGGTATTTTTTTGGAGCGTTGGTCATCGAGAGTTGCCAGCCGTCGGGGGAAAGATCGTCGACCACCCTACCAAGCTTGTCGCTGAACTTCACGCGTGGGAAACCCGTTGCCCCGTTTACTGGTGCCTAGTCCTGCTCCCCCACGCCCTGTCTGATTTTTTCCAGCAACTCATCGATATGAAAGGGCTTGGTGAGCAGGTCCATGCGTTCGCCCAGGAAGTTCTGGCGGTTGGCCGCATTCTCGGCGTAGCCGGTCATGAACAGAATCGGCAGGTTGGGATGCAGGGCGCGCGCGTGGTCGGCCAACTCCCGACCGGTCATGTAGGGCAGGCCGACATCCGTCAGCAGCAGATGGATGCTCGGGTCGGCCTGCAGAATGGCGATTGCTTCGTCACCGTCAGCGGCCAGGCTGCAGCGGTAGCCGGCGTCCATCAGGACCTCGGCGACAAAACTGCGGACCGAGGGCATGTCTTCGACGATCAGTATATGTTCACCCTTGCTGTTACCTGGCACTGCCACGGTCTTGGTGGCAAGGGTGGCAGGGCCGTCGGCGGCGGGGAGCATGAGGGTCACCTCGGTGCCCTGGCGGGTGACGCTGCGGATCTGCGCATCACCGCCGGACTGGCGGGCAAAGCCATAGATGGTCGACAGACCCAGGCCGGTGCCCTGGCCCACGGGCTTGGTGGTGAAGAATGGGTCGAACACCTTATCGATCACGCTGTGCTCGATGCCCACACCGTTGTCCCGTACCGACAGTGCAACGTACGGGCCGTCTTCCAGCTTGAGGTGGCCGTTAGAGTACGATGGGTAAGTCGTCACCCAGATAATCCCGCCCTGGGGCAGTGCATCCCGCGCGTTGATCACCAGGTTCAGTACCGCACTTTCCAGTTGGATCGGGTCCACCAGCGCCACGGCGGGGTTGCTGGTCAACTCCAGCTTCAGGGCAATGTGTTCGCCGATGGTGCGCACCAGCAGTTCTTCCAGGGAGCGGATGTGTGCGTTGATATCGGTCGGCCGGGTGTCCAGTGGCTGCTGGCGGGCGAAGGCGAGCAGACGGTTGGTCAGGCCGGCGGCGCTAAGGGCTGAACTGAGCGCCGCGTCGGCATAACCCAGGACCTTGTCGGTGCGCTGGCTTTCGATGCGCTTCTTGATCAGTTCCAGGCTGGTGATGATGCCCGTCAGCAGGTTGTTGAAGTCGTGGGCGATACCGCCGGTGAGCTTGCCCAGGGCATCCATTTTCTGGGCCTGGAGCAGTTGCGCCTCCGTACGTGCAAGCTGGGTGGCGGCGTTGGCCAGTTCGGCCTGCTGGTGACGTTCACGATGGCGGTGTTCGGTCACGTCCTCGACAAACACCAGGCTCAGCTCGGCGCGATCATAGGGCGAAATCTGCCATTCGGTTTCGCGCAGTTGGCCATCGACCTTCATCTGCAGCGTGCCCTTCCAGCGCTCGCCTGCCGCGAGGCGCAAGCACAGCTCCTGGATAACGCTATATTGATCGCTGGCGAAGCATTCGAGCAGGGCGTCCGGGTTGAGGTTGTCGTGGATCAGTTGGGCGAAGGCGTGGTTGCACTCGTGAACCTTCAACTGCGCGTCCATCACCGCAATCGGTGCGCTGATATTGAAGAAGATTTCCCGAAAGCGCGCCTCGCTTTCGCGCAGGGCGTATTCGGTGTCGCGTACCCGCAGCAAGGTGCGCAAGGTCGCCAGCAGGACCTCGGGGTCTACCGGGTGGATCAGGTAGGCATCGGCACCTGCGTCCAGGCCGGTGATGATGTCGCCGGTCTCGATGGACGCCGCCGAAACGTGCACCACCGGCAGCAACGCCGTGGCCGGGTTGGCGCGCAAACCGCGCACGATATCGAAGCCGCTCATGTCGGGCAGGTTGACGTCCAGGATCAGTGCGTCGATCTTGCCCCTTGCGATCAGGTCGAGTCCTTCCTGGCCCGTGCCGGCTTCCAGTACCCGGTAGTGATGACGCTCAAGACGTCGGCGCAGGGCGTAGCGCGTGGCGGCGTTGTCGTCGACGATCAGCAGCTGGATGTCACGTTTCATCGACGGTCTCGCTGGCGATGGAAAAGGGAATGATCACAAAAAACAGCGAGCCCACCCCAGGTGTGCTTTCCACGCCCACCCGGCCACCGAGCAGTTCGGCGAAACGCTTGCACAAGGACAGCCCCAGGCCGGTGCCGCGCAGACGTTTTTGCAAGGGCGAATCGATCTGGGAAAAGTCTTCGAACAGGTTGCTGTGCAATTCGGCTGGTATACCCAGGCCGGTGTCCTGCACCGCAAAGCGTATCTCGTGTTCATTCTCCATGCGCGCCGACACCCGCACTTCGCCCTGCGTGGTGAACTTCAGCGCGTTGGAGATAAAGTTGCGCAGGATCTGCGCCAGTTTCTTGTCATCGGTGTAGAGCTTGGGCAAGCCGGACGGCTCTTCGAAGATCAGGTCCACCGAGGACGCATCGACAATCGGCCGGAACATGCCGCGCAATGCCGAGAACAGGTCGAACATGTCGAACCAGGCCGGGGAAATGCTGATACGCCCGGCCTCGATCTTGGCCAGGTCCAACAGGTCATCGACCATCTCGCGCAGTTCGCGGGCCGAGTTGCGAATGAAGCCGACCTGGGTGTGCTGTTCCTCGCTCAACGGGCCATCCAGCTCATCGGCCAGCAGGCTGGTGATGCTCAGGATCGAGCCCAGCGGTGTGCGGAACTCATGGCTCATGTAGGACAGGAAGCGGCTTTTGAGGTCCGATGCCTGGCGCAGTTGATCTGCCTGGGTGTCCAGTTCGGCATACAGCGCGAGCACGCCTTGGTTGGTTTCGTCCAACTCGGCACGCAAGGCGTCCGCCTCCAGGCGAAGGCGTTCGATTTCAGCGGCGAGCGCGGCAGGGGTGTCAGCCATCAATGGCCTCCAGGGCAATCACGAAGACCGTGACGTCATCCCGGCCGCGACAGAAGTCACGGTGCAGGACGGCGGCGATCAGGGCAGGGTGGCGGTGGACGAGCCCGGGGTAGTCCGAAAGGTTCCAGCGTGATTGCAGGCCGTCGCTGTACAGGATCAGCAACTGGCCGCCGACTTGAGCGTAGTCGAAGGCATGCGCCTTGCGAAACTGCACGCCGACGATCCCAGGGTGCGAAGCCAGTCCCCGGGACTTGCCAGGCCCGATCAGGCTGGCGCCAATATTGCCCACGCCGGTAAACCTCAGGTGATCGGCCTCGGCATCGTACTGCGCCACGGCAAGGGCCCCGCCGCGGGTGCCGTTCATGGCAATGTGCAGATCGTTCATCAGCACGGTCGAATCCAGGAAGGCATCCTGGGCAAATACCACCTCTCCTGCCCGCGCGGCGTGCTCGGCATATTCTCCATGGCCGAGTCCATCGGCCACCATCACACTGAAACGACCGGGTTCGATTGCCAGGTGCCAGGCATCCCCGCAGTGCGGGTCGTCATGCAGTGAATGCTGGCTGACCCCGTAGCGAATGTCTTTTGCAACTGAACCGCGCGGATACAGCCTGGCCAGGATCGCCGTGCCGCGTTGATCGGCGTAGGCATCGAATACCTGAGCCAGGCGCGAAATCGCGCCCAGGCCAATGCCTTGGGTACCTCCGGTGGAGTAGCCGTCCACCAGGCAGCTGTTCAGGTCGAAGCCTTGGCCACGGTCGATGGCGATCAGTTCGAGGCCGCCATTACCGGTGGTGCGCAGGTGCAGTTGGCCATGTTCGGCATGCTTGAGGATATTGCTGGCCAGTTCAGTGGCCACCAGGGCCACGCGCCCGGCATCGGTGTCGTCGAAGCCCAACTGCTCGGCGAGCTGCTGCGCCGTGCGACGGGCATGACCGATCTGGCTGGTGTCCTCAATCAGCAGTACATGCGTCAGGGCGCTGGGGATGTTCAGGCCCATCGGGTGATCGTCACGCGGGTGCCCTGGCCTGGCGCGGTCTCCAGTTCAAATTCATCCACCAGGCGCTTGGCTCCGGTAAGCCCCAGGCCCAGGCCGCTGCCGGAGGTCCAGCCGTCGGTCATTGCCAGCTTGAGATCGGGAATGCCCGGCCCTTCATCACGAAAGGTCAGGCGCACGCCGGGTCGATGGTCTTTTTCCACCACCGCCCAATCCATGTAGCCGCCCTTGCCATAGACCACCGTGTTGCGCGCCAGCTCGCTGACCGCCGTGACCAGCTTGGTCAGGTCGATCAGGCGCATGCCGCAGTCCTGGGCCAGTTTGCGTACGAGTTGTCGAGCCAGCACGACGTCCTGTTCGATCAGCACCGGGTGGGTGCCATTGCTGGCTTGGGTCATGAGTGTTCTACCCGGTCACGCAGCAGTTTCATGCCGCGCTCGACATTCAACGCCGTCGCCACGCCAGGCAGGGTCATGCCCAGTTCCACCAGCGTAATGGCCACGGCCGGTTGCATGCCCACCAATACGGTCTGGGCATCCATGATGCGTGACAGGCCGGAAATGGTACCGATCATGCGTCCGATGAACGAGTCGACCATGTCCAGCGCCGAGATATCGATCAGAACGCCGCGGGCGGAAGTGCGGTTGATGCGTTCGGACAAGTCGTCCTGCAAGGTCAGCGCGAGTTGGTCGTGCATGTCCACCTGGATGGTCACGAGCAAGAACTCGCCCATCTGCAAAATAGGGATGCGTTCCATGCTTAAACGGCCTTGGTGACGGTGACGCCTAGGCGTTTGAGGGAGAGTGCCAGCGCGTCGGCCAGGTTGGCCTTGGTGACCACGCCCTGCAGGTCAAGGCCCAGGTGCACGATGGTCTGCGCGATTTGCGGGCGTACGCCGCTGATGATGCAATCGGCGCCCATGAGGCGGATGGCCGTGACAGTTTTCAGCAGGTGCTGGGCCACCAGGGTGTCGACGGTTGGCACGCCGGTAATGTCGATGATCGCGATTTCCGCGCCGGTATCGACGATGCGTTGCAGCAGCGACTCCATCACCACCTGTGTGCGTTGCGAATCCAGGGTGCCGATCATCGGCAGGGCCAGGACGCCGTCCCACAGCTTGACCACCGGGGTGGACAGCTCCAGCAACTCTTCCTGCTGGCGCTTGATCACCGACTCCCGGGATTTCTGGAAGGTGCGGATGGTGTGCATGCCCAGGGCATCGAGCAGTTCGGAGATCTTCAGCAGTTGTTCGGCCAGTTGTGCCGGTTGGTCGGCGTATTCTCGCTGCAGCAGGACGAACAGCGGGCCTTTGAGGGCGAAGATAAAGCTGGCGGTCTGTTGCGAGTCCTGGCCGACGAGGGCGCGGCTGTGGGACAACTTTTCCAGGAATACGCGGGTTTCTGCCCAGTTGTCATGGTCGGTGTTCTGCGAGTTGCCTTGTTGCAGGGCTGTCGTCAGCAGGTTCAGGAACTCCTGGGTTTGCTGTTTGACGTCATCGCCTTTGATGTTGCGCGTCGCCCCTGAGGTATCGAGGCTGGCATTCCATTCAGCAAGGAGGGCGCTGCGATTGTCCTGCAGGGCCTGGATTGTGTTCGTTTGCAGAGTTGCCACGGGGAACCTCCTTGAATGCCATCGATGGGAATCGCGCAATTTATACTAAAACGAACTGTTTAGAATTGTTTCCGGTGGAATCGTTCATTAGTGGCACTGCGACATTAATCGGCGGTGGACCCCTCTTGCTGTGACAGCACGGCGTAATCCTGGCCGCCGTAGAAAATTCCCAGAATCGACACCCTCCGCGCACGTGCATCCACCCTGAATGCGATGACGGTGGAATGCCGATAATGCGTAATGCGCAGGCCGGGCAGCACGTCGTCCCGGCGGGTGCCATGTAAAGGAAACATGGTCAGGTTTTCGCAGCAGGTCACGAGGTTGTCGACGAAGCGTGCGGCGACCAGCGGCGAGCCGGTATCGCTGATGTAGTCTTCAAGGGCGTCAAGTTGGGTCAGTGCCTCGGGCGAAAAGGTCACTGAATACTTCACGTTCTATCGTGGCCTTTGCGCTGGCGTTTGGTGGCCAGATGCTCACGAACCTGCTCGGCCGATAACGCCCGGCCGGGGTTGGCATCGAGCGCCACGGCGGCGGGGATAACCTGGTCGCGCAGCCAGTCATCCATGGCGCGATCCCGTGCCAGCAAGGCCCGCAGGCCGTCGCGGATCACTTCGCTTTCGGTGGCGTATTCACCGGCAGCGACCTTGGCCTTGACCAAGGCAGCCATTTCGATGGGCAAGGTAATGCTCATTTGCTGGGTTGAGCGCATTTGGACGTCCGCCAGGGGTGAGTAGGATTCAATCCTACTTGACCATTGGCGTGATGCAAGGAGCATCTGGTCAAAGCCGATATCCGGCGTCTCGTCGTCCATCCAGAAGTGATAGGTTTCCATGAGTGAGTCCATCTCCCGTTGTGTAGGTCAGGCCGCAAGTATTGACCCATTTCAACGATTGCGTGGTCGCGGGCAGCCAATAACCCGCTGATATGTATGACTTCATATTTGTAGCAGGGTTATTACGGCAAACCGGTCCTGGCACACATGGCGCCCCACCCGCTCCCATACGATAATGCCCACCCCCTCGACCACTCTGGCCTCACTCCCGTGATCATCAACTTCGACCTCAACGACCTCCAGGCCTTCCGCGCTGTGGTAGACAAGGGCAGTTTCCGTGGCGCCGCCGAGGCCATCCGCATCTCGCAACCGGCCCTCAGCCGACGCATCGAAAAGCTCGAAACCGCCCTCGATGTAAAACTGTTCGAACGCACCACCCGGCGCGTCAGCCTGACCATGGTCGGCCGCGCCTTCCTGCCGCAGGTGGAGCGCATGCTCGATGACCTCGACGTGGCGCTGATGGGCATCAGCAACGTCGCGTCCACGCGCATGGGCAATGTCACCATCGCCTGTGTGCCGTCCACCGCCTACTACTTCATGCCCCACGTGATCTCCGAGTTCCACAAGCTGTACCCGAAGATTCGCCTGCGCGTACTGGATGCCAGTGCCGGCGAAGTGTGCAATGCGGTGGAGAGTGGCGAGGCGGATTTCGGCGTGAGTTTCAGCGGCAGCCTGGCCGATGAGGTGGAGTTCGAGCTGCTGTTGCAGGAGCGCTACGTGCTGGCCTGTCGTCGTGACCACCCGCTGGCCCAGCGTGAAAGCGTGGCTTGGGCCGAAGCCTTTGAGCATGATTACATCACGCTCGACAAAACCTCCGGCAACCGCTCCCTGCTTGACCAGGCCTTGCGCGGCGTGCGGGTGAAAAAGCCGAGTATCTGCGAAACGCATCACGTGACCACCATGATCGGGCTGGTGGAGGCGGGGCTGGGGGTGGCGATGGTGCCGTCGATTGCGATGCCGGCGGTCGAGCATCCGATTCTGGTGAGCGTGCCGCTGGTGGATCCGCAGGTGATGCGCAACGTGGGCTTGATAAAACGCCGCGGGCGGACTTTGCCGCCAGCGGCGCTGGAGTTGGAGCGGTTGGTGCGGGAGATGCCGTTCCGGTCAGCGTGACACCGAATCCAGCCCGGTGGATTGCACCACCGGTTGCACCTCGGGCGAGGCCAGAAATTGCAACAACGCCTTGGCCTGCTCCGGATGTTCGGCGTTGACCGGTATGCCCGCCGCAAAGCGTGTCACCGATTGCACGTCTTCCGGGATCTTGCCGACGTAGGTCACACCGGGCACCGGCAACAATTCCGCGACCTGCTGCAAGCCCACTTCGTAGTCACCCTTGGCCACCTGCTCGGCCACCGGCAGGCGTTCGATCATGGTGCCTTTGGCGGGCATGCCGAGCTTCTTGAACAGCTCTTTCTCGACATACACACCGCTGGCGCTGTCCGAATAGGCCACCGATTTGGCCTTGCTCAGGGCGGCTTTCAATTCGGCATCGGTGCCGATGGCCGGTTTGACGGCGCCGGCCTTCACCACCAGGCCGATGCGCGAGTCTGCCAGCTCCACGCGGGAGGCCGGGTCGACCTTGCCCTGCTTGATCAAGTCGTCCAGAGCGTAGCCGACCATGATCACCACGTCGGCGTGTTCGCCTCGGGCCAGGCGGTTGGGAATCGCTTCCGGCGCCTTGCCCATCGACGGGCCAAGGATAGTGTCCAGGGTATCGCCGCTGTGCTTGGCGTATTGCGGGCCGAGCAACTTATAAGCGGCAGTGAAGCCACCCGACGTCATCACCTTGAGCTGTTCGGCCTGGGCCGACAGCGCCAGGGCGCCGAGGGCCAGGGCCGCCAGGGTCTTGAACAGCGGCTTCATCACGCGGCCCCCTGCATCACCTGGCCACGGGTATTGGCGCGACGGTACAGCGCCAGGGTCGAGCACAGCGCGCACAGGGCGGCGAACATCATCCAGTAGGCCGGCGAGGCCTTGTCTTCGGTGATGTGAATGAACCAGGTGGAGATCGCCGGGGTGAAACCGCCGAAGATCGCGGTCGCCAGGCTATAGGCCAGGGAGAAGCCCGCCACGCGCACTTCCACCGGCATGATTTCGGTGAGTGCCGGGATCATGGCGCCGTTGTACATACCGTAGAGGAACGAGAACCACAGCAGGGTTTCCAGCATGTGGGCGAAGCTCGGTGCGTTCACCACGTAGGACAGTGCTGGGTAGGCCGTGAGAACGGTCATCGCGGTCATGGCGATCAGCACTGGCTTGCGGCCGAAACGATCGCTCAACGTACCGCCGATCGGCAGCCAGACAAAGTTCGACACCGCCACCAGCAGGGTCACCAGCAGCGCATCGGACGTGCTCAGTTGCAGCACGGTCTTGCCGAAAGTCGGCGCGTACACGGTGATCAGGTAGAACGCGGTAGTGGTCATGGCCACCATCAGCATGCCGCCGATGACCACGGTCCAGTTTTTCACCAGGGTCGCCATCACTTCACGCATGGTCGGGCGATGTTTGCGGTTGGCGAATTCTTCGGTTTCCTGCAGGTTGCGGCGCAGCACGAAGATGAACGGGATGATCACGCAGCCGATGGCGAACGGAATGCGCCAGCCCCAGTCGGCAACCACCGAGGGTTCCATCCACACATTCAGGCCATAACCCAGCGCAGCGGCGACCACGATGGAGATCTGTTGGCTACCCGATTGCCAGCTGGTGTAGAAGCCTTTGCGGCCTGGGGTGGCCATTTCAGACAGGTACACCGATACGCCGCCCAGTTCCGCACCGGCCGAGAAGCCTTGCAGTAAACGACCGAGCAGCACCAGCAGCGGTGCCCACAGGCCGATGGTGTGATAGCCGGGCACCAGCACGATCAGCAGCGTGCCGCTGGCCATGATCGACAAGGTCACGATCAGCCCTTTGCGGCGCCCGACGTCATCGATATAGGCACCCAGAATGATCGCGCCCAACGGACGCATCAGGAAGCCTGCGCCGAACACGGCGAAGGTCATCATTAATGACGCAAATTCATTAGCGGCAGGGAAGAACGCGGCAGCGATGTAGGTGGCATAGAAACCGAACAGGAAGAAGTCGAACTGTTCGAGGAAGTTGCCCGAAGTAACGCGGAATACCGCACCCACTTTCGAGGGGGCAGAATCGGGACGGGTAGAGCTAGTCATGGTTTTATGTCTCCAGCGTTCTTTTAAAGTGCTTGTTTCGCTTAAGACCTAGCATAGTGGCTGACACATTTAGAAATGAAAAGTGACAAATTTGGATAGATTGATGTGTTTTGGCTATCAATTGGTAATGCGGTCGGAAATACATTCGCTGTCTATGCTGAAGATGTGACCAATTCTTACGGATGGGAGGTGGCAATGACTGATCAACAGAAACGGCGGGACGAGTCGGAACGTGAGCAGCCCCGGCGGCATGAGGAAGAAAAACCGCAGACCTGGAAACATCCCGATGATGGCACCGAGCTTTCAGAGCGCGACCAGGAGCGTCCGCTGAAACCCTGATATCAGGGTTTCAGCGGTCCAAATGTGGGAGGGGGCAAGCCCACTCCCACATTTGTATGTGCACCACCCAAAATCAGGAAACTATTTGAAATATTTGATTTGTGATCACATATTGAGGCCATAAGAACCACAACACAGGTTTTGCCTCATGACAGATGGTCCGCTCCTCCTGCCCACCCTGCGCCAGGTGTCCCGCGATACCTTGCAAGACCAGGTCTACCGCCAGATCCGCGAAGCGTTGATGAGTGGCCGTTTCCAGCCTGGCCAGAAACTCACCATCCGCGGCCTTGCCGAAGCCCTTGGTTCTAGCCCGATGCCGGTGCGCGAAGCCCTGCAACGCCTCAGCGCCGAAAACGCCTTTGAAGTCACCGAGACCTCCCGTCTGCGTGTACGCCTGATGACGGTCGAACGCCTGCGTGAAATTCGTGATGCACGGGTCGCCCTCGAAGGGCTGCTGGCGGAAAAAGCCGTGCTGCGCCTGCAAAAGGCTGACCTCGACGAAATCACCGACCTGTGCCAGCAAATGCAACACGCCGCCGACGAAGTCGACGTGTCGCGCTACCTGTGGACCAACTTTGCATTCCACCGGCGCATCTACGCCGTGGCCCAGGCCGAGCTGACCATGGCCGCCGTGGAAAACTTCTGGCTGCACATGGGCCCGTGCTTTGCGCTGGTCGCCCCGGATAAAGCTCACCTGCAACGCTCGATGGAGGCGCACACGCGCATTGTCGAGGCGCTGGCTGCCCGCGATGGCGCCGGCGCCCGTGCAGCGGTGACCGATGACATCATGCAGGCCGCCGACTCCCTGGCGCGCCTGCTCGTCAAGAACGACCGTTCACGGTCGTCTGCTTCAGGAGGTAAACGTGCATGAGTGTCCTACAGCGGCTGCAGCCCTATCCTGGGTTACGTGTGTTGATTTCCGGCGGGGCTGCCGGCATTGGTGAAGTGCTGGCGGCGGCGTACCTGGAAGCCGGTGCCCAGGTGCATGTGTGTGACGTGAGCGAGCCAGCCCTGGCCGCGTTTCGCGACAAGTACCCCGGCACCGTCGCCACCCGCGCCGACGTCAGCGATGCCGCGCAGATCGAAGCGGTGTTCACGGTGCAGCGCGAGCATTTCGGCGGCCTCGATGTGCTGGTCAACAACGCCGGAATCGCCGGGCCTACCGGCGGTATCGATGCGATCAGCGACGCCGAGTGGCAAGCCACTATCAACATCAATCTCACCGCGCAATACCGCTTTGCCCACCACGCGGTGCCGATGCTCAAGCAATCGTCCCACGGCCACCTGCTGCATATCGCCTCGGTAGCGGGGCGCTTGGGCTACGCGTGGCGCACGCCGTATGCGGCGACCAAATGGGCGATTGTCGGCCTGATGAAATCCCTGGCCTCGGAGCTGGGCGAGAGTGATATCCGCGTCAACGCCTTGCTGCCCGGCATCGTCGAAGGCCCGCGCATGGACGGCGTGATCCGCGCCCGTGCCGAACAGGTCGGCGTGCCGGAAGCCGAGATGCGCCAGGAATACCTCAACAAAATTTCCCTCAAACGCATGGTCACCGCCGAAGACGTGGCCGCCATGGCGTTGTTCCTCTGTTCGCCCGCCGCACGCAACGTGACCGGCCAGGCGATCAGCGTCGACGGTAACGTCGAGTACCTGTAAGCCACGGAAGAACACATCGCGCAGCACCCAGGATTTTTTTCATAAGAATAAAAGTCGGAGATTCGTCATGTCCAAAAATCGTCCTGTCATCATCACCTGCGCCGTCACCGGTGCGATTCATACACCGTCGATGTCGCCGCATCTACCGATCACCGCGCAGGAAATTGCCGACGCCGCCATCGGTGCCGCCGCAGCCGGCGCCGCGATTGTTCATCTGCATGCCCGCGATCCCAACGACGGCCGCCCAAGCCAGGACCCGGCGCTGTTCGCCGAATTCCTGCCGCAGATCAAGGCCGCCAGCGACGTGGTGATCAACATCACCACCGGCGGCGCGCCGACCATGGGCGTGGAAGAGCGCCTGCAACCGGTGATGCAGTTCAAGCCGGAACTGGCCTCGCTGAACATGGGCTCGATGAACTTCGGCCTGTACGAAATGCTCAACCGCTTTACCGACTTCAAGCACGACTGGGAGCGGCCGTACCTGGAAGAAAGTGACGACCGGATCTTCCGCAACACCTTCCGTGACATCACCCACATCCTCAATTCCTGTGCCGAGAACCGCACCCGTTTCGAGATCGAGTGCTACGACATCGGCCACCTGTACACCGCCGCGCATTTCCTGGAGCGCGGCCTGCTCAAGCCGCCGTTGTTTATCCAGTCGGTGTTCGGTTTGCGTGGCGGTATCGGTGGGCACCCCGAAGACCTGGCCCACATGCGGCGTACCGCCGACCGCCTGTTTGGCGACGACTATGTGTGGTCGATCCTCGGCGCCGGGCGTGGGCAGATTCCACTGGCGACCATGGGCCTGTCCATGGGCAGCAATGCGCGTGTTGGCCTGGAGGATTCGCTGTGGGACGGCCCGGGCAAATTGGCCGCGTCCAACGCCGACCAAGTGCGACGTATCCGCACGGTGATCGAGGCCCTCGGCCATCGGGTCGCAACGCCCGATGAAGCGCGGGAAATCCTTGGGCTCAAAGGGCGCGACCAGGTCAATTTTTAATCCGAAAACCGCCGCGTCACGGCGCGGCCTGCATCCCGCACAACAACAATAAGGGGATCACACCATGCGTATCGAAGTGCTTGTCGACGTCAAGACCACCCTGGGCGAAGGCCCCGTGTGGGACGTCGAGCAACAACGGCTGTACTGGATCGACAGCGCCGACGGCCGCATCCTGCGCTGCACCGACGATGGCCGCGAACTGCGCGCCTGGGAGGTCGGCCAGAAAATCGGCTCCATGGCCCTGCGCCATAACGGTGAGTCGGCGATTGTCGCCCTGCAAAACGGCGTGCACACCCTCGACCTCAAAAGCGGCGGGCTCAACCTGGTCATCGACCCGGAACCGCACCTGCCGGATAACCGCCTCAACGACGGCAAGGTCGACCGCCAGGGCCGCTTTATCTTCGGCTCCATGGATACCCAGGAAGACAGCGCCAGCGCCAGGCTTTACCGCCTGGACGCCGACCTGAGCCTGCACACCCTGGACGAAGGCATCATCGTGTCCAACGGCCCGTGCTGGAGTCCGTCGGGCGAGACCTTCTACTTTTGCGACACCTGGTCTGGCGAGATCTGGGCCTACGACTATGACCTGGCCACCGGCAATGTGCGCAATCGCCGCACCCTCGCCAAGGTCGACACCTCGGGCGGTGGCGCTGCCGATGGCTGCACCGTGGATGCCGAGGGCTGTTTGTGGCAGGCGCTGGTCTATGCCGGGAAACTGGTGCGCTACACCCCCGATGGACAGGTCGACCGCATCATTCAGATGCCAGTGAAAAAGGTCACCAGCCTGACCTTTGGCGGGCCGAATCTGGACACCCTGTTTGTGACCTCCATGGCCAAGCCGCCGCTGCCGCGTTTTCCGGCAGACGGCCAGCAGCGCGGAGCGCTGTTCGCCATTACCGGGTTGGGCGTGCAAGGAATAGCCGAGCAACGGTTCGCCAGCTAGCGCGTGTGTGTGACAAGGCATATTCCTTCGCAACCTTGTGTCAGTGCGCGCCCTCGCGCGCCTGGAGAGGCCCATGGCAACTATCAAAAAAGCGTCGCTGCGCAGCATTCACCGGCATTCCTGGGTGTCGCTGCTGGTCTGTTGGATGATCTGGATTCTCAATGCCTACGACCGTGAGATCGTGTTGCGCCTGGGGCCGACCATCTCCAAGCATTTCGATTTATCCGCCGACCAATGGGGCACCGTGGCCACGGTGGTCATGCTGGCCCTGGCGCTGCTGGATATCCCCGGCTCCATGTGGAGCGACCGCTACGGCGGCGGCTGGAAACGTGCGCGCTTCCAGGTGCCGTTGGTGCTGGGCTACACGGCGATCTCGTTCCTGTCTGGCTTCAAAGCGTTGAGCGGCAACCTCGCCACCTTCATTGCCCTGCGCGTTGGGGTCAACCTCGGCGCCGGTTGGGGTGAGCCGGTGGGGGTGAGCAACACCGCCGAATGGTGGCCGGTGGAGCGACGCGGCTTTGCCCTGGGCGCGCACCACACGGGCTATCCGATTGGCGCGATGCTCAGCGGTATCGTCGCGAGTTTTGTCATCACCGTGTTCGGCGAGGACAACTGGCGCTACGTGTTCTTCTTCGCCTTCGTGGTGGCGCTGCCGCTGATGATTTTCTGGGCGCGCTATTCCACCGCCGAGCGCATCACCGCGTTGTACGTCGACATCGCCGCCAAGGGCATGACGCCGCCGGACAACGCCCCAGCCAGTTCGGTGAAGGGCGAGGCCTGGCGTACCTTCGTCGCCACCTTGCGCAACCGCAATATCGCCCTCACGGCGGGCAATACGATGCTCACCCAAGTGGTGTACATGGGCGTGAACATCGTGCTGCCGGCCTACCTCTACAACATCGCCGGATTGTCCCTGGCCGAGTCGGCGGGGATGAGCGTGGTGTTCACCCTCACCGGCATTCTCGGGCAACTGGTGTGGCCGTCGCTGTCGGACATCATCGGCCGGCGCACCACCCTGATCATCTGCGGGGTGTGGATGGCGGCGAGTGTCGGCGCGTTCTACTTCGCCAACACCCTGACCCTGATGATCGTCGTGCAACTGTTGTTCGGCCTGGTGGCCAACGCGGTGTGGCCGATCTACTACGCGGTGGCCTGCGACTCGGCCGAGCCGTCGGCGACGTCCACCGCCAACGGCATCATCACCACCGCGATGTTTATCGGCGGCGGCCTGGCGCCGGTGCTGATGGGCAGCCTGATTGCCATGGGCGGCGGCTGGACCACGCTGCATGGCTACACCGTGTGTTTCTTCGTGATGGCCGGCTGTGCCCTCGGCGGCGCGCTGCTGCAACTGTTTTCCCATCGCCCCCAGGCGTTGGCCCTGCAACTCGACTCCTAGAACAACACCGATGCGCCCCCCAGCCCGCCTGGCGGGGCGCCAAGAGGAACTGCCGATGACTACCGCCACCGCCGCCCGCACCCCGCAGGCGTTGAACAAACTGATGTTCGTCAAGCTGATGCCCTTGCTGATCATCGCCTACATCCTGAGCTTCCTGGACCGCACCAACATCGCCCTGGCCAAGCATCACCTGGACGTCGACCTGGGCATTTCCGCTGCCGCCTATGGGCTGGGCGCGGGGCTGTTTTTCCTGACGTATGCGCTGTCGGAAATCCCCAGCAACCTGATCATGCACAAGGTCGGCGCGCGCTTCTGGATCGCGCGGATCATGGTGACCTGGGGCCTGATCTCGGCGGCCATGGCGTTTGTGCAGGGCGAGACGTCGTTCTACGTGCTGCGCCTGTTGCTGGGCATCGCCGAAGCGGGGCTGTTTCCCGGCGTCATGCTGTACCTGACCTACTGGTTCAACCGTGAACAACGGGCGCGGGCCACCGGTTACTTCCTGCTCGGCGTGTGCTTCGCCAACATCATCGGCGGCCCGGTGGGCGCGGCCTTGATGCGCATGGACGGCCTGCTCGGCTGGCACGGCTGGCAGTGGATGTTCCTGCTTGAAGGCCTGCCGGCCGTGGCGTTTGCCTGGGTGGTGTGGTGCAAGCTGCCAGACCGCCCGAGCAAGGCGCCGTGGCTGTCGGTCGAGGAAGCGCGCGGGATCGAACAGCGCATTGCCCGGGAAAGCGAAGAAGGCGCAGGCGCGGGCGGTCACTCGCTGAAGAACTGGCTGACCCCGCAGATCCTGCTGGCGATCTTTGTGTACTTCTGCCATCAGATCACCATCTACACGGTGATCTTTTTCCTGCCGAGCATCATCAGCAAATACGGTGAACTGAGCACCATGAGCGTCGGCCTGCTGACCTCCTTGCCGTGGATCGCGGCCGCACTCGGCGCGCTGCTGATTCCGCGTTTCGCCACCACCCCAGGGCGTTGCCGCCGCTTGCTGGTCACGGGCCTGTTGACCATGGCGTTGGGCTTGGGCATTGCCTCGGTGTCGGGGCCGGTGTTCAGCCTGCTCGGTTTTTGCCTGTCGGCGGTGATGTTCTTTGTGGTGCAGTCGATCATTTTTCTGTACCCGGCTTCGCGTCTCAAGGGTGTTGCGCTGGCGGGCGGGCTCGGGTTCGTCAACGCCTGCGGGCTGTTGGGCGGGTTTGTCGGGCCGTCGGTGATGGGCGTGATCGAGCAAAGTACCGGCAATGCAATGAATGGTTTGAAAGTCATTGCGTTGGTGCTGGTGGTGGCGGCCGTGGCAGCCCTGCGCTTGCGCATGGGGCACGAGCCTGAGCGTGGCGCCCAGGCCAGCGAAGCGTCCTACACGTAGACGCCGGCAACGGGCCTTTCTACACTGCGGCTTGTCTTGGGGAAAAGGGCAGGCGCCGATGAATCGCAATGAACTACGCAAAGCCGACATCAACCTGATGGTGGTGTTCGAAGCGCTGATGCTGGAGCGCAACGTGACGCGGGTGGCGGAGAAGCTGTTTCTCGGCCAGCCGACCATCAGCTCGGCCCTCAACCGTTTGCGTACCTTGTTCAACGACCCGCTGTTCATCCGCGTCGGCCACCGCATGGAGCCCACGGCGCGGGCCGAGGAGATCATCCAGCACCTGTCGCCGGCCCTGGATTCGTTGTCATCGGCCTTGAGCCTGACCCACGATTTCGACCCGTCCATCAGCACCATGACCTTTCGCATCGGCCTCTCCGATGACGTGGAGTTCGGCCTGTTGCCGCCGCTGCTGCGCGCCTTGCGCCAGGAAGCGCCGCAAGTGGTGTTTGTGGTGCAGCATGTGGACTACTGGCGTATTCCCGACCTGTTGGCCTCCGGCGATATCACCGTCGGCATCACCCAGACCCGGGGCCTGCCGGCGAACGCCAAGCGCAAGCTGCTGCGCCATATCCGCCCGCGCATCCTGCGCGCCGATGCCTCGGAAACACCGCTGACCCTCGACGAATATTGCTCACGGCCCCATGTGCTGGTGTCCCACACCGCCAACGTGTCGGGGTTTGCCGATGAGTGGCTCGCGGAGATTGGGCGCAAACGCCATGTGGTACTGTCGGTGCCGCAGTACAGCGCGCTGCCGGCCTTGCTCGCCGGCACCGACCTGATCGCCAGTTTGCCGGACTACACCGCCGAGGCCATGGCGGTGTCGGGCCACCTGTTCTGTGAGCCGTTCCCGTTCGAAACGCCGACCCTGGATTTGTCGATGGTCTGGCTCAGCCACGTGGACACCGACCCGGCTGAGCGCTGGGTACGTTCGCGGCTTGAAGCGTTTATGAGTGACAGAGGGCTGGCCAGCAAAGCCTGATGCTTTTATCCGTGGTATATCTAGGAATCTTCCTACCAAAGACTCGGAGCCATCCATGCCACACCTGCACCTGGAATACACCGCCAACCTGACAGGCCTCGCCGTCGAGAAGACCCTGTTGCGGCTCAACAACGTGCTGATGGCGTCCGGGCAGTTCGGTTCCGAGTTCGATATCAAAAGCCGTGCGGTCAAGGTCGAGACGTTCCAGGTGGGCACTTCCCTCGACCCGCGTGGGTTTATCGCAGTGAAGCTGTCGCTGCTCAGCGGGCGCTCACCGCAGGTCAAGAAGCAGCTGTCGGAAAGCCTGCTGGCAGCCCTGCAGGATCTGGGCGACTGGCCGGAAGGTATCCAGGTTCAACTGAGTGTCCTGTTGGTCGATATGGACCGCGACAGCTACAGCAAGGTCGCCGTCGGCTAAGGTTTACAACAAACCCTGATCCGCACACACCTTCACCACCTGCTCACGAAACCAGGTATTGGCGCTGTCCTGTTCGCTGGTTTCGTTCCACTGCATCTCCAGGGTGAACCCCGGCAAGCCGTTGGGCGCTTCGCAATGGCCGAACGTGGTGGCGGGCGCCAGCAGTTTTTGCACGCGGCGCGGCAAGGTGACGATGAAGTCGGTGCCGGTGATCATCTTCAGCGCTGCGCTGTAGCTGTTGGCGCGGGCGATCACTTGGCGCTTGTGGGCCTGGCGCGCCAGCCAGCCATCGATCATGTTGGTGTCGGAGGTCCACGGCGTAGGGAACACATGACGCCGTTCGACGAAGGACTGCAGGCTGAAGGCCGGTTCCCGTGGCGCTGAGCGTTTATCGAACACACAGACCAGGTCGTCTTCGAGCAGCATCTGGGTGCGGAAGTCTTTATGGGCGCGGTGGAAATTGGGACCGAAGCAGATCACCAGGTCGAGGCGGCCTTCGCGCAGGTCGTCGGCGGGGATGTCGGTTTCCAACTTTTGCACGTTGACGATCACTGGCAGGTCGGCACGGTCGAAGTGCTTCAACAAGCGCGGCAGGATCAACTGTTCGAAGTATTCCGGCGCGCACACATTGAACGTCACGGCCTTCTGGGTCGGGTCGAAGGCCTGGCCTCCGGCGTGGCACAGGTTGATGCTTTCGAGGATTTTCTGCACATGCCCGTACATGGTGGTGGCCTTATACGTTGGCCGCATGCCCGCCCGGGTGTTGATGAACAACTCGTCTTCAAAGCTGGTGCGCAGCTTCTTCAGGCTGTAGCTCACGGTGGACTGGCTGACAAACAGTGTTTCGGACACCTCGGTAACGCTGCTCTGGTCGTAGACGGCGATAAACACCATCAAGTCCTGCATATCGAGCTTTCTGAGCAAGTTACTGTTTAGCATCGGTTTCGTCCGTAAACCTGTTGTACCGAACTCAGTACAAGACAGCGCAAAAGCTTAACGGAACGAGCGTGCCATTAGAAAGCTCTGTAGGGCGTTTCTATGTTTGGTGTGAGACAAATACTGTTTGCAACACGACCTCAGCGGATATGTCGTGCGTAGTGCCTTGGATTGAAGCGCGTGACGATCAGCAGCATCAGCACGATCACTGCTGTCAGCGTCCACCAGGCCCACTCGAAACTGCCCAGCTGATCGCGGATCATCCCGGCGATCAGCGGCGACAGCCCGGCGATCAGGTAGCCGATGCCCTGCACAAAGGCGGTGAGGCCACCGGCGCGGCGCGGGTTGTCCAAGTGGTCGAGGGACAGGATCAGGCTCATCGGGAACAGGCCGCCAATGCCCAGGCCCAGCAGGCATGGCCACAACAGGCTCAGGTGGTGCGGGCTGAGGATCAGGCCGCAGAAACCCAGGATGATCAGCACCAGCAGCACCGCCACCACACCGCGTTTATCCCGGCGACGGTTGGCGATGGCGGGGGTGACCAGGCCGGAGACCACTTCCATGGCCGTCAAGAAGCCCAGCAGCAGGCCGGCGTTCTGCTCGCTCCAGCCTTGCTCCACGTAGTACGGCGCCAGCCACGCCAGTACGCAGGTGTAGGAGGCGGTGCCCAGGCCGAAAAATACTGCGAGCAACCAGGCCCGGCCATTGCCGAAAAACGACTCCTGCGGGCCCGCACCGGCTTGCGGCAACGGCGGTAGCACCGAGCGTTGCGCGCACCAGAACACTAACGCCAGCACCGCCAGCACGGCCCAGATCGCCAGGCCGATGCGCCAGCTGCCGGTCTGCACTTGCACGAACGGCGAGAACGACGCCGCCAGTGCTGCGCCGCCCATGATCGCGGTGACGTACAGGCCCATGAACAGTGAAACGTTGTCACTGAACCGCGACTTGATCAGCGCCGGCATCAACGCCTGGATCATCGCGATCCCCACACCGGCCGCGATGGCGCTGACGATCAGCTCCAGCGCCGAATCGAGGAACAGCCGCGACAACGTGGCCACGCCAATCACCAACAGGGACGCCACGATGCTGCGGTGCTCGCCAAAGCGTTTGGCCAGGCCCATGCCGAAAAACATCGCCAAGCCCATGGCCATCACCGGCAACATGGTCAGCAACGCCGCGCTGCTGAAACTCAGCGGCACATCGCCGCGAATCGATGACAACAACGGGCCGACCGCCGCCATCGACGGGCGCAGATTGAGGGCGACCAGCACGACGCTGATCATCAGCCAGAGGGCGGTGGTGGGTTTTGCGTGAACGGTTTCCATGGGAGGCCCTTGAGTGAACAAGGGCGAATCAGGCCATGGGCGGGGGAGTGGGGCAAATGAGAAAGTCGCTAGGTCTATCTAAAAATTGCGCTGATCAAAATTGTGGGAGGGGGCTTGCCCCCGATGGCAGTGTGTCAGCCAACAAATCTTTGACTGACCCACCGTTATCGGGGGCAAGCCCCCTCCCACATTAGATAGAGCGGATCACATGCTTGATCTCCTGGAATGCCGCCAACCCCCACGGCCCCAACTCGCGACCGATGCTGCTCTGCTTGTAACCGCCCCACGCGGTCTGCGGGAAGATCACTTGCGGCGCGTTGATCCACACCAGCCCGGCCTGCAAGGCATTCGCCACACGCTCGGCGGTTTCAGCATGGCGGCTGACCACACTCGCCACCAGGCCGAAATCGCTGTCGTTGGCCAGGGTGATCGCTTCTGCCTCAGAGGTAAAACGGCGGACACACAGCACCGGGCCGAAGATCTCTTCGTTCCACAACGCGCTTTCCAGGGGTACGTCGGTGAACACCGTGGGGCGAATGAAAAAGCCCTTGGGCAAGTCCGTCGGGCGGTCACCGCCACACAGCAAGCGGGCGCCGTCTTCGATGCCACGCTGGATATGCCCCAGCACCCGCTGATACTGCGCGCGGTTGATCAACGCACCCATTTCCACGTCATCGGCAAACGGGTCTGCCACGCGAATGGCCTCAGCCCGTGCCTGCACACGCACCAGGAATTCATCGGCGAGCGTGTCAGCCACCAACACGCGACTGGTGGCCGAACACATCTGCCCGGCGTTGAAAAAACCGCCGCCACAGGCCAGTTCCACCGCCAGGTCCAGGTCGGCATCCGCCAGCACCAGCAGCGAAGACTTGCCGCCCATTTCCAGGCTCACACCCTTGATGGTTTCGGCCGCGCGTTGCATCACCTGCACGCCAACGGCGTTACTGCCGGTGAACGATATTTTCGCCACACGACGGTCCGCTGCCAGCGGTGCGCCGACCGCCAAACCTGTGCCACACACCAGGTTGAACACTCCAGCCGGCAAGCCGGCCTCGGCGATAATCCGCGCCAAGTGCAACTCGGCCAACGGCGTGACTTCCGAGGGCTTGAGCACCACGCAGCAGCCGGCGGCCAGGGCCGGGGCGAGTTTCCAGGCGGTGGTTACCATCGGGAAATTCCACGGCACGATCAGCCCCACCACGCCACAGGGCTCACGACGCAGGCGTGCGCTGAAGTCATCGCTGGGCAGTGCCACCGGCTGGTCCTGAGCGGCGTCCATTTCTTCGGCAACGCTGGCGTAGTACTCGAACGTGGCGATTACATCGTCCACATCAATTGCGGCTTCAAACAGTGGCTTGCCGTTGTTGCTCGATTGCAGGTGCATCAGGTGTTCGCGCTGCTCGCTCACGCCCTGGGCGATCTTGCGCAGCAGGGCGGCGCGATCACGGCCGGTGCTGTTCGACCACTCGATGAAGGCCGCGCTGGCGGCGTCGACCGCCTGGGTCACCGCTGTCGCGTCGCCGACGCTGACCTGGGCCGATACCGCCTCGGTGGCCGGGTTGATCACCTCAAGTACTGCTTGGCCGGCTCGCCACGCGCCGTCGATGTAGATCCCGTTCAACACCGCGCTCATACCGCCACCTCCTTCATCCACAGACCTTGGTCGATTTCAATCAGTGTTGGCCCCTGGCGATCGGCGGCGCTGCGCAGTGCCGCACGCAGCTGCGCGATGCCCTGGATGCTTTCAGCGGCACAACCCAACGCCTTGGCTACGCCGATAAAGTCCGGGGTATAGATGTCCACGCCGACTGGCTCGATGGCGCGGTTGACCATGTATTTCTTGATCTCTTCATAGCCCTGGTTATTCCACAGCAGCACGATCACCGGCGTGCGCGCTTCCACGGCGCTGGCCAGTTCCGGCAGGCTGAATTGCAGGCCGCCGTCACCGATCAGGCACACCACCGGTTGCCCGTTGCCACGCCCCAGCCACGCCCCGATAGCGGCGGGCAGGGCGTAGCCCAGGGTGCCGTAGCCAGTGGATGAGTTGAACCAGCGGCGCGGGTGGTCGAGGTTCAGGGTGAGGTTGCCGCTGTACACCGGTTGGGTCGAGTCGCCGACCAGCACGGCGTTGGGCAACTCCTCCAGGACGGTGTCGAGGAACCGGGTTTGTGCGCGGGTGGCGGCGTCCCAGCCGGGGTTCAGTTCGGCCCACAAGCGTGCCACACGCGCAGCGCCCCACGCGCGATTGCGGGGCGGCAAGGGTTTGCTGTTCAACTCGACCAGCAGCGCTTCGGCGGCGATTTGTGCATCGGCCACCAAGGCAACCTGCGGCGGATAGTTGCGCACGGTCTGGTCCGGGTCGATGTCGATGCGCAGCAACGCACCGGGAATCCCGAAGCCGCCGGCGAAGGTGACGTCGTAGTCGGTTTCCGCCAGCTCGGTGCCGATGGCCAACACCACGTCCGCTTCGGCGACCAAGGCGCGGGTGGCGACCAGGGTCTGGGTCGAGCCGATCAACAGCGGATGGTTGGCAGGCAGCATGCCCTTGGCATTGATCGTCAGGGCCACCGGCGCGCCGAGGGCTTCGGCCAGTTGCGTGAGTTCTGCGGCTGCATCGATGGCGCCGCCACCGGCCAGGATCAAGGGCTGCCTGGCCGCTGCGAGCAACTGGCTCATCTGCTTGATCGCCGATGGCGCGGCACCGGCGCGCGCCACGCTGACCGGTTCACTGCCCAGCAGTGCGTCGGCGTTTTCTACCAATACATCCAACGGGATTTCGATATGCACCGGGCGTGGTCGTCCGGCCTGGAACAACGCAAAGGCACGCGCCAACACGCCGGGCAACTCGGCCGCCGACATCAGGGTGTGGGAGAACGCCGCCACGCCGGCGATCATCGCGCCCTGGTTCGGCAGCTCATGCAACTTGCCGCGCCCGCCGCCCAGTTGGCTGCGCGACTGCACGCTGGAGATCACCAGCATCGGGATCGAGTCGGCGTAGGCCTGGCCCATGGCGGTGGTGATATTGGTCATGCCGGGGCCGGTGATGATGAAGCACACGCCGGGCTTGCCGCTGGTGCGCGCATACCCATCGGCCATGAAGCCGGCGCCCTGTTCGTGGCGCGGGGTGACGTGACGGATGTTGGAACGGGCCAGGCCACGATACAGCTCCACGGTGTGCACGCCGGGGATGCCAAACACCTGGTCCACGCCATAGCCTTCCAGAAGGTTGACCAGTACTTCGCCGCAGGTCGCCATAAACGTCGCTCTTATTGTTGAGATAAGGCGTTATTGGACCGGCTGGCCGGTAGCGGCAACAATCGATAAAAAGTCATACTAGCCATGTCCTCACGTCATGGCTGCGCCCCGATGAAACGCCTCCCGCCGCTGCCCGCGCTGCACACCTTCTGGGTCACGGCCCAGTGCTGCAACTTCACCCGCGCCGCCGAGCAACTGCACATCACCCAGGGCGCCGTGAGCCGCCAGGTTGCCGGGCTGGAAAGCCACCTGGGCTACACGCTGTTCCAACGCCAGGCGCGGGGCTTGAGCCTGACCGAAGAAGGCCGCGAATGGTCGCTGCGCGCGCAGCAGGTGTTTGGCCTGATCGGCGAGGCAGTGGAGCAGATCGGCAGTCGCCGCCAGGTCCTGCAGCTCAAGGCCTCCACCTGTGTGATGCGCTGGCTGTTGCCGCTCTTGATGCAGTGGCAAAAGGCGCGCCCGGACGTACCGGTGGAGCTCACCACCACCGTGGCCTACACCGTGGATTTTCGCCGTGAGCAATTCGATGCGGCAGTGATCTATGCGCCTATTGCCGAGCAGTCGGCCGAGGCGCGCCATCTGTTCGACGAACAACTCACCCCGGTCTGCGCGCCCGCGCTGCTCGGTGTTTTGCACACCCCGGCGGACTTGCAGCAGCAGGTGCTGCTGCACCCCACGCGGGATGAACGGGATTGGGCGTTGTGGCTGCAAGCGGCGAAGACGCGACTGAGTAACCTGAGCCAGGGCCATCATTTCGAGACGCTGGATTTGGCGATGACGGTGGCGTCGCAAGGCTCCGGCGTGGCGATTGGCGACCGTGCGTTGATTGGCGAGGATTTGAAGGCCGGGCGGTTGGCGACGCCGTTTGAGCTGCGGGTGCCGACGGGGATGGGCTATTACCTGGTGTATCCACCGGGCACCGAGCCTTCGGCGGGGCTTGAAGCCTTGATGGATTGGTTGGTCAGCCAGGCCAGAATCTCCTGACACTCACATTTCAAATGTGGGAGGGGGCAAGCCCCCTCCCAAATCTCAGTAGCCGACGGTAAAACGCTGGCGCGAGTGCTTCGGCGATTCGACTTCGTCGATCAAGGCAATGGCGTAGTCGGCAAAGCTGATCCAGCTGCGACCTTCACTGCTCACCAGCAGATCGTCCTGGCCCACGCGGAATTGCCCGGTGCGCTCGGTCTCGACGAACTCCGCCGAAGGCGACAGGAAGGTCCAGTCCAGTTCCTTTTCCTGACGCAGCGTGTCGAGAAACGCTGCGCCTGCACTGGCTTCGGCTTTGTACTCAGCCGGGAAACCCGCGCTGTCGATCAGCCGACCACCACCCGGCAGCAACAGCGAACCGGCACCGCCCACGACCAGCAGGCGTTTCACTCCGGCTTTCTTCACCGGCCCGATCACCGCGCTGGCCGGCAGGGTGGCGAAGTGCGCGGCGCTGATCACCACGTCACTGCCGCTGATGGCCTGTTGCAGGGCGTCTGCGTCCAGGGCATCCACCTGCTTGACGGTGACGCCAGGGCGCGCCGCCAGCTTGTCGGTGTTACGTGCGATGGCCACAACGCTATGCCCGCGACGCAGGGCTTCTTCCAGCAGTTGGCTACCGGCCCGGCCAGTGGCCCCAATGATTGCGATCTTGCTCATGACGTTCTCCAGTACGGTTAAGGTTTGAAACGGTTCACCACTTCATTTCGCCCTTGGCGACTTTGGCGCTCAGTTCCAGCGAGCTTTCGTCGGCGAGGGTCGGGTAACGTTTTTTCATGGCCGCGATCAGGGCGGCGGAATCCTTGGCCTTGGCGGTTTCGGCGTCGAAGGCCTTGATGTAGTCAGCGGTAAATTTCACCGATTGGACGGACGGCGTACCCAGGTAATGGCCCGGGATCACGGTGCGCGGTTTCAGGTCTTCAATACGTTGCAGGGTGGCCAGCCAGTCTTTGTGGGATTGCGCGCTCTGGGTATCGGCCATCCACACATGAATGTTTTCGGCGACCACCACGCCACCGACCACGGCCTTGATCGACGGGATCCACACAAAACTGCGGTCCGGCTGCGGACCGTCCAGGCCGATCACCTCCAGTTGCTGGCCTTCCAGGCTCAGGCTGTGGCCTTGAAGTACCTGCGGCACGATGGTTTTAGACGGCTTGTCGGCGCCCATTTTCGGGCCCCAGAACGCAAGCTTGCCGGCCACGGTCGCCTTGATGTGATCGACCACCGGTTGCGGCGCCAGCACCTTGGCGTCGGGGAAGGCGGTGGTGAGGGTGTCGAGGCCGAAGTAGTAGTCCGGGTCGCCGTGGCTGATGTAGATGGTGGTCAGGTGTTTGCCGCTGGCGTGGATCTTCTGCACCAGTTGTTCGGCCTGGCCTTTGCCGAACTGGGCGTCCACCAGGATCGCATCCTTGGCGCCGCTGACCAGCACCGAGGTGACCGGGAAGATCGCGGCGTCGCCAGGGTTGTACACGTCCAGCTTCAGCTCGGCGGCGGCCGCGTGGGCGGCGAAGGCCAAGGCGGCGGTGGCCAGGGTCAGGCGCTTGAGGGGGGAGAACATCGGGCAGCTCCAGCATCGGTAAAGGATGCACAGAGCTTAGTTGCACAAAACCAGACTAAAAATGCGATGCTGGGACATAGTTTGTTTCTGAAATCGGGCAAATCATGGACCGTCTCCAAGCAATGCGCGTGTTTGTCACCGTGGTGGACCTGGGCAGTCAGTCCGCCGCCGCCGATCATCTGGACCTGTCGCGCCCGGTGGTGTCGCGCTACCTGGCCGAGCTGGAAGACTGGGTCGGCGCGCGCCTGCTGCACCGCACCACGCGCAAGCTCAGCCTTACGGCGGCCGGCGGCGAAACCCTGCCGCGCTGCCGACAATTGCTGGAACTGTGCTGCGATATGCAAGCCGCCGTCAGCGAGCCGGATGACGCGCCCCGTGGCCTGCTGCGCCTGAGCGTGAGCACCTCGTTCGGCCAGGCGCAATTGGCCGAGGCCATCGCCGAGTACGTCAAGCGTTACCCGTTGGTGACCGTCGACCTGCAAATGCTCGACCGCACGGTGAACCTGGTGGATGAGCGCATTGACCTGGCCATCCGCACCAGTAACGACCTGGACCCCAATCTCATTGCGCGCCGCCTGACCCTGTGTCGCTCGGTGGTGTGCGCCTCGCCGGCGTACCTGCTGGCCCATCCGGCCCCGCAGAAAGTCGAAGACCTGGCCGGGCACAACTGCCTCACCCATTCCTATTTCGGCAAGAGCCTGTGGCATTTTGAAGAGCAGGGTGAGCACGTCTCGGTGCCCATCACCGGCAACATCACGTCCAACGAGGCCAGCACCTTGTTGCGTGTGACGCTGGCCGGGGCCGGCGTGTCGATGCTGCCCACTTACCAGGCCGGTGATTACATCCGCCGGGGTGAACTGGTGCGCCTGCTGCCCGACGCCGAGCCCCGGCAGATGAACATCTACGCGGTGTATGCGTCGCGCAAACACATGCCGTCGGCGCTGCGCAGCCTGTTGGATTTTCTGGTGCTGAGGTTTCCGGAGGAGCCTGCGTGGGACGTTGGTCTTTAGGACGACATAAACCTGTTGAATGTCGTCCGATAATGGCAACTCGCCCTGGTTGACCTATGCTTTAAACAGCACCGTGTAGATCCGCAGAGGTCTGTGCCATGAGCATAAAAACCAGAAAGTACCTGATGATTGTCACCCTGTGCGCCATCGCCAGCGCGCTTTACGGGACTGCTGCCTTCCGTGTGGAGCAGACCCGTATGCAGCCGACCTTTGCGATCAGCTGCCATCAGGACCAATGCGTGCCGCATACCGGCAGTTTCAGTGCGCTCAGGTAATCGGCTGTTGAGCCTTGAGTTGCTCGCGAAACGCCTTGGGTGAGAACCCGACCCGTCGGCGGAACAGCCGCGAGAAATTGGTCGGGTCGGAAAAACCCAGCACTTCCGACATTTCATTGATGGTCATGCTGGTGTACGTCAGCAGGCGCTTGGCTTCCAGCAATTGGCGGTCGTGCATGATCTGCAGCGCGGGTTGCCCACCCAATTCCCGACAGGTGCCGTTCAGGTGTGAGACCGAGATGCCCAGCTTGTGGGCCAAGTCCTCGATCTTCGGGTGTTCGCGGTAATGCTGTTCCACCAATTGGGTAAAGCGGCGGAAGTATTCACGCCCCCTCGGCGCCCGTGGGTGGCGCTTCTGGATGGCCTGGCGGCTGATCCACACCAGCAGCACGCTGACCAGCGCGTGCATCATCATGTCCCTGGCCGGTTGTGCGTCGGCGTATTCATCCTGCAAGCGGGCGAACTGGCTGTTCAGGTAATCACTGTCCTTGCCCGCCGGGTAACTGCCCAGGGACTGCAAACCATCCACCGTCGCCCCCAGTTGTGTCTGCAGGTGGCTGACCAGCGGCGCCGCGAGTGTCACCACGTAGCCTTCGACATCCTCGGGAAACCGAAAACCGTGCACGCACAGCGGCGGCAGGACTTGCAGCGTCGCTTCGTTCAGCGTGGTGCGCTGCCCTTCGATTTCCAATTGTGCCTGACCTTTGTGCACATACAGCAACTGGCACAGATCCGCGTGCCGGTGGGGCTGGATTTCCCACTGGTATTCCCGACTGCGTCGGGAAATGGTTTCGCAGTGCAACAAATCGGGGGTTGGCCATTGCTGGTTTTCCCCGTAAAGCTTGAAGACCGGAATCGCGGTTTTGGTCATGGTTTCAATCCGATACCCAGGAGAGTGGTGCGGTAATCGCCCCAATTGGCAAAAAGCGCAGGCTTTGGCTCAGTTTTCACCTTCTTATGCCGGCCACTCAAGTGAAAAATGTCAGCAACAAGACCAATGACAACTCTTTCACTCAATCCGTTCGGGTGGAACTTGCGGGCCATAAAAATAATGAAAACGCTGAAAACCCAAGTCGCCATTATCGGCGCCGGTCCTTCCGGACTGTTGCTCGGCCAACTGCTGCACAACGCCGGTATCCAGACCCTGATCCTCGAGCGTCAGAGCGCCGACTATGTACAAGGCCGCATCCGTGCCGGGGTGCTGGAACAAGGCATGGTCGACCTGTTGCGGCAGGCGGGCGTCAGCCAGCGCATGGACAACGAAGGCCTGGTGCATGAGGGCTTCGAGTTGGCGCTCAATGGCCAGCTTACCCACATCGACCTCAAGGCGCTGACCGGCGGCCAGACGGTCATGATCTACGGCCAGACCGAAGTCACCCGCGACCTGATGGCCGCCCGTGCTGCCGCGGGCGCCATCACCCTGTATGAAGCCCATGACGTGCAACCCCACGAGCTCAAAAGTGATCGACCCTGGCTGACCTTCAAACATCAGGGCGAAGCCTTTCGCCTGGAGTGCGACTACATCGCCGGTTGCGATGGTTACCACGGGGTTGCGCGCCAATCGATCCCGGCCGAATCACTGAACGTTTTCGAACGGGTCTACCCCTTCGGCTGGCTGGGTATCCTCGCCGATACGCCGCCGGTTCACCCTGAACTGGTGTACGCCAAACATCCGCGTGGCTTCGCCTTGTGCAGCATGCGATCGCCGACGCGCAGCCGTTATTACCTGCAAGTGCCGGTGGAGGAGGCGCTTGATGAGTGGTCCGATGCGCGCTTCTGGGACGAACTGAAAACCCGCCTGCCCAGCCACCTTGCAGCCGACCTGGTGACCGGCCCGTCGATCGAAAAAAGCATCGCGCCGCTGCGCAGCTTTGTGGTGGAGCCGATGCAGTACGGGCGTCTGTTCCTGCTCGGTGACGCGGCGCATATCGTGCCGCCCACCGGGGCCAAGGGCTTGAACCTGGCGGCCAGTGACGTGAGTACCCTGTATCGGATTCTGCTCAAGGTCTACGGCGAGGGGCGGGTGGATTTGCTCGAACGCTATTCCGCCATCTGCCTGCGGCGGGTGTGGAAGGCCGAGCGCTTTTCCTGGTGGATGACCTCGATGCTGCATCAGTTTCCCGAGGCGGATGGCTTCAGCCAGCGCATCGCCGAGAGTGAGCTCGATTACTTCATCCACTCCGAGGCCGGGCGCAAGACCATCGCCGAAAATTACGTCGGGCTTCCTTACGAAGCTATCGAATAGCCTGCTATCGTATCGAGCATTCCCGCGGGCCGCCTTTTCCCGCGGGCCTTGCTCGAAGGTCTTGCCGTGACGCACCTCAATCAGCCCGTTCCGCCGCTGCCCGCTGTGCGCAGCATCCTCGCCTCACTGATGATGGCGATCTTCCTGGGGGCCTTGGACCAGACCATTGTCGCCGTGTCCATGCCCGCGATCTCCGCCCAATTCCACGACGTCAACCTGCTGGCCTGGGTCATCTCCGGCTACATGGTGGCGATGACCGTGGCGGTGCCGATCTACGGCAAGCTTGGCGACCTGTACGGGCGCCGGCCGATGATGCTGATCGGCATGGGCCTGTTCACCCTGGCCTCACTGTTCTGCGGCATGGCGCAAAGCATGGAGCAACTGGTGCTGGCGCGGATCCTCCAGGGTATCGGCGCCGGCGGCATGATCTCGGTGAGCCAGGCGATCATCGGCGACATCATCCCGCCCCGCGAACGCGGGCGCTACCAGGGCTATTTCAGCAGTATGTACGCGGTGGCCAGCGTGGCCGGGCCGGTACTGGGCGGCTACATGACCGAGTACCTGTCGTGGCGCTGGGTGTTCCTGATCAACCTGCCACTGGGCGCCGGCGCCTGGTACGTGGCCCATCGCACCCTGGTGGGGCTGCCGGTGCCGCAGCGTAAGCCGATCATCGATTACCTCGGCACGTTGCTGATGATCATCGGCCTCACCGCTTTGCTGCTGGGCATCACCGAAATCGGCCAGGGCCAGCATTGGCGTAGTGACTCGGTGCTGGGCTTGCTGGCGTGTGCGCTGGTGGCGTTGACGGTGTTTGTCTGGCATGAGCGGCGTGCACGCGAGCCGTTGTTGCCGATGCATCTGTTCGCCAACCGCAGCGCGGTGTTGTGCTGGTGCACGATTTTCTTCACCAGCTTCCAGGCGATTTCCCTGACGGTGCTGATGCCGCTGCGCTATCAGACGGTGACCGGCTCGGGGGCCGACAGCGCGGCCCTGCACCTGCTGCCCCTGGCGATGGGCTTGCCAATGGGCGCCTATTTTGCCGGGCGCATGACCTCGGTGACCGGCCGTTATAAACCGATGATCCTCAGTGGCGCCTTGCTGAGCCCCTTTGCGATTCTCGGCATGGCCTTGAGCGCGCCCCAGGCGGTGGGGCTGACGGCGATGTTCATGTTGCTGTGCGGGATCGCCGCCGGCATGCAATTCCCCACTTCGCTGGTGGGTACGCAGAACTCGGTGGAACAACGCGACATCGGCGTCGCCACTAGCACCACCAACCTGTTCCGCTCCCTCGGCGGAGCAGTCGGGGTAGCGTGCATGTCGGCGCTGTTGCTGGCGCTGTTGCAGGACTCGAGCTTCGCCCACCTGGCCAGCGGCGCGCTGGTGGCCGAGGGCAGTTCCGGCAATGTGCTGCTCGACGGCCTCAACGCCGCCCCCGGCCCGGCGCAGGACGCCCTGCGCGGGGAGCTGGCTGTGACCTTCCGGCATTTGTTGATGGTGAGTGCGGCGGTGTCGCTGCTGGGGCTCGCGGCCGCAATCGCGATGCCCAACCGGGTGCTGCGCGGCCGCGAAGACAAGGCACGCTGAGCGTGAGTTTCAAGGGCTGTAGTAACCCACCGCTACCATGAAATGCCCGGCCTTGCGCACATACGCGTGCTTGTTCTCGACCTTGTCGGTCACCGGGTTTTTCCAGCGGTATTTGTATTCGCCCTGGTCCTGCTCGGCCATCAGCTTCAGGATTGGCTCGCCCACCGGCTTGCCGTCGGGGTCCTTGATCTTGCTGAAGTCGGTGTTGATCAGGCGCAGGTTGGTGCCGTGCGCCACATAGCGCTGGGTATCGAGGTCGACCACGAACACATAGAGGTCATCCTGCAGGAAACCGCCTTGCAACGAATTGATGGCCTTGAGCGTGCCGGCTTCATCCTTGAGCAGTGCGTTCACCGCCTTGTTGCGCAGGGCCCTGGCCTGTTCCGGCGTGGCCCGGGGCAAGTAGTAACCCACCGCCAGGATGCGTTCGCCCACGCGCTGATAAAACACATGCTTGTGCTCGACCTTGCCGTCGTTCCAGTTCTGCCAGCGGTAATCGGCCTGTTGGATGCCCTGGCCTTCAGGCACCGTCAGCGCAGCCTTGAATGACTGGCGCAACTCCGGCCCGAGCACCTCGGATACATCGCGCCCGATCAAGGCGGAGGAGGGGCCGCCACTGGCCAGCAGCACGCCCTGGGTGTCGACCACGAAGACATAGCGGTCGTGGTCGACAAACTCGCCCTGGCGACTGAACGCGGCAAACGCCTTGTCGCCATTGCTCTGGTAGTACGCCAAGGCTTTTTCCAGCAGTGCCTTGGCGGCCTGGGCGTCCTCACCCTGAGCCGTTGCGGCGTGCACCTGGCTGAAACACAACAGCAGCAGCCAGGTGAGTCGAAGCAGTGCCTTCATTACCGGTCCCTCGTTCTTGTTGGTGTGACAAGAGCGTAGACGGTCGTGGGCCACTCAGAAGGGTTTGGTCGGCAGGTACTTGCCATCCAGGGTGATCACCGCGCGGGAGCCGCCGTCCGGGTCCTCGACTTTCTTGATGTCCAGCTTGAAGTTGATCGCACTGATGATGCCGTCGCCGAATTGCTCGTGCACCAGGGCCTTGAGGGTCGAGCCATAGACCTGGAGCATTTCGTAGAAGCGATACATCGTCGGGTCCGTCGGTATACCGCCGGGGAAGCTGCCGCGCAGGGGCACGCTTTGCAGCAGGCGGCTGGCGTCTTGGTCCAGGCCGAGTTTGTCGCACACCACATCAGCGGCCTCCTTGGGCAACGGGTGCTGGCCGAGCAGGGCGGCGGTAACGAACGCCAGGCTCAGGCCGGTGCCATCGGTGAGGTCCTGCCAGGACAGGTTCTTGCGCGCCTTGCGTTCGATCACGGTGTCGGCCAGGGCCAAGCGTGGGGTTTGGGTGAAGTGGGATTGCAACATGGTGGTGTCCTCTGGGTTGGAAGGGGGTCAGGCCGCGTGAATCTGATCCAGCAGCGACACGAAGCCACCGCTGCGTTGGTCCAGGGCGTCGATGGCGCCGGTCTCGATGTCGTACACCCAGCCATGCAGGGTCAGCCGGCCTTGCCCGAGCGCCAGGGCGACCGAAGGGTGGGTCTTGAGGTTGGCCAGTTGCGCGATCACGTTTTCGCGCACCAATGAACTCAGGCGGGCGGCGTCCGAGGCATGCTCGCGGGCGGCGTTGATCAGCTTGGCCGACTCGGCGTGGCGCAACCAGTTGGCCACGGCCGGCAGGTGGTCCAGGCATTTGCAGGTGGAGATCGCGGTCATGGCGCCGCAGTCGGAATGGCCGCAGATCACGATATCGCGCACCCCCAGCACCGCCACTGCGTATTCGACCGTGGCCGACACACCGCCCGGCTCCGGGCCGTAGGACGGCACGATATTGCCGGCGTTGCGGATCACAAACAGATCGCCGGGTTCCTGCTGGGTCAGCAGTTCCGGGACCACCCGGCTGTCGGAACAGGACACGAACAACGTGCCGGGGTTCTGGGTGGTGGCCAGGTGTTTGAACAGGTCGCTGCGTTGGCCGAAGGCTTCTGACTGGAACTTGCGAAAGCCGTTGATGAGGTCTTGCATAGGGTTCTCCTTGCGTCGCTGATGGGGCAAGGATGGAATTTTTCAGCTATAGCGTCCAAGACCGGCTTATTATGGTTTCTATAAGTCATGCCTATAGTTGGAGGCAGCCGATGCTGTTGCGCCATATCCGATACCTGCTGGCCGTCGCCGAGCACCGCAATTTCACCCGCGCTGCCGAGGCGCTGCACGTGTCGCAGCCGACCTTGTCGCAACAGATCAAACAGCTGGAAGACACCCTCGGCGCGCCGTTGCTGGACCGCTCCGGGCGCAGCGTCAGCCTCACCGATGCGGGCGCGGCCTATGTGCGCTTTGCGCGCCTGGCCTTGCAGGACTTGCAGGCCGGAACACGGGCCATGCATGACGTACAGGACTTGAGCCGGGGCAGCCTGCGCCTAGCGATGACGCCGACCTTCACCGCGTACCTGATCGGCCCGTTGCTGGCGCGGTTCAACGCCCTGTATCCGGGAATCACCCTGAGCATCGAAGAGCTGACCCAGGACCGTATGGAAGCCGCGCTGACCGAGGACCTGCTGGATATCGGCATCGGTTTTACTGGCGAGCATCTGCCGGATATCGAATGCGAAGGGCTGTTTGCCGAAGCGTTGAGCGTGGTGGTGGCGGCTGGCCATCCGGGGTTAGACGGCCGGCGGTGGCTGGAGCAGCCGATGGTACTGCTCAACCCAGGCTTCGCGACACGGCGCTACATCGATGGCTACTGCCGCGATCAAGGGTTAAAGCCGCTGATTGCGATGGAAGCCAACTCCATCAGTGCGATCATCGAAATCGTGCGCAACACCCACCTGGCCACCATCCTGCCCAGTGCGATTGCCCAGGCCCAGCCGGGTTTGCGTGCGGTCGCCATCGAACCGGCGTTACCGCAACGCACCGTGGCACTGCTCAGCCGCCAGGGCGCCTATCGCAGCGCCGCGTGCCGGGCCTTTGTCGCGTTGATCAAGGCGCCGCCAGCCACTGATTGACGATGCTGTCGTACGCCCCGGTGGCCACGCTCAGGTGCAGCCACTGGTCGACATAGCTTTTCCACGCCACATCATCACGGGGCAGCAGGAAGGCTTTTTCGCTGTATTGCATCTGCCGTTCCGGGTTGACCGCGCACAGCCCGGGCTTGAGCTTTTGCTGGTAACGCGCCTCGCTGGCGTCGGTGATCATCACGTCGGCCTTGCCGGCCAGCAGTTCGTCAAAGATGGTCACGTTGTCGTGCAAACGGATCTGTGCCTGACCCAAGTGGGTACGGGCAAACACTTCGTTGGTGCCACCCGCCGGTTCGATCACGCGCACATTCGGCTGGTTGATCTGCTCGACACTCTGGTAACGCTGCACGTCGGCGCAGCGCACCAGGGGGATCTTGCCGTCGACGCCGAGGGCCTGGCTGAAGAAGGCTTTTTTCTGGCGCTCCAGGGACACCGAAATGCCGCCCACGGCGATGTCGCAGCGCTGGGCGAGGAAGTCCGGCATCAGGCTTTTCCAGGTGGTAGGCACCCAGTGGATCTTGGCGTTGAGGCTCTTGGCCAGGGATTCGGCCATGGCGATGTCGATGCCTTCATAAGTGCCGTCGGCGCGCAGCGAGGTGTAGGGCTTGTAGTCACCGGTGGTGCAAACGGTGAGCGTGCCGCGTTCGAGCACCTGGTCAAGGCGCGAGGGCGCGGTGTCGGCCAGGGCGCTGGTGGCCAGGCCGAGTACACACAGGGCGAAAAGAGCTTTCATGCGGTCGAGTCCTTGGGGCATGGTCGGGGCGGCCATTATTTCCAGCGTGGGGCAGGGTGGCAAGGCACGCTGAATGTTTAGCCAAGTTGCAACCAAACTCCGTCAACCCTGAATTTAATTGCCCTGTGCCGGCGTGTGACGCTGGTAGTTATCTCTTGCACTGTGATCCCCGCATGGACGGCTCCTCCGACACTCACTCCGCGAAACTGCCGTCCGCCCTCGCGTTCTGGGCCCTGTTCCACTGCCGGCACGCCCGCCCACCAGATACCGCATTCCTACGTTGATCCATCCCGTTCGATGGCGTGCACCTGCGCGCCTGCCTGACCCCTACGTATGAGAATGCCCATGAGTGTTTTTGCCTGCCTGCAGGAAGCCCAGTCTTTCCTCGAACAACACCCGGACATCGAGATGTTCGAGCTGTTTATCCTCGACAACAACGGTGTGCCACGCGGCAAGTTGCTGCACCGCGACGAACTGCTGGCGGTGTACGAGAGCGGGCGCCCTTTGCCCAGCACCATCCTCGGCCTGACCATCAACGGCGACGACGTGGAAAACTCCGGGCTGGTCTGGGAGGTGGGCGATATCGACTGCCGGGCCTACCCGATCAGCGGCAGTCTGCAGCGCATGCCGTGGCGGCTGATCCCCACCGCGGCGGTGCAAGTCAGCATGCACCCCACCGAAGGCCTGCCCGCCACCGTGGCCGACCCCAGGCATCTGCTGGCCAAGGTGATCGACGGGCTCAAGGTTGACGGTTATTACCCGGTGATGGCGGCCGAGCTGGAGTTCTACCTGCTCGACCAGAAGCCCGACGGCAATGGTCGCCCGCAACCGGCACGCGATGTGGACGGCGGTCGGCCGCGCTCGACCCAGGTGTATGGCCTGCGCGAGCTGGAGCAGATCGAGCCGTTCCTCGCCGACCTTTACAGTGCCTGCAAACTGCAAGGCATCCCGGCGCGCACGGCGATTTCCGAATACGCGCCCGGCCAGGTAGAGATCACCCTGGAACACCGCACCGACGCCCTGCAAGCCATGGACGAAGCGGTGCGCTACAAACGCCTGGTCAAGGGCGTGGCGCATAAACACGGGATGACCGCCTGCTTCATGGCCAAGCCGTTCGACGACCTGGCCGGCACTGGCATGCACATGCACGTGAGCCTGGCGGACGCCGAGGGCAATAACCTGTTCGCCAGCGAAGCCACCGATGGCACGCCGCTGTTGCGCCAGGCAGTGGGCGGCATGCTCAGTACCTTGCTCGATTCATTGCTGATGTTCTGCCCCAACGCCAACTCCTACCGCCGTTTCCAGACCAACAGCTACGCACCACTGGCCGCCACCTGGGGCGTGGACAACCGCACCGTCAGCCTGCGGGTGCCGGGCGGGCCGGCCAATTCGCGGCATATCGAACACCGTATCTGCGGTGCCGACGCCAATCCCTACCTGGCCGCTGCCGCGATCCTGGCCGGGATCCATCGCGGCATCCGTGAGCAACGTGACCCCGGCGCCCCGGTGGAAGGCAACGGCTATGCCCAGGCCAAGACGCTGCTGCCCACCGACTGGCTCACCACCCTGCGCGCACTGGAGGCTTCCAGTTGGGCACGGGAAGCGTTTGGCAGTGAGTTCCTTGGCGTGTACCTGGCGGTAAAACGCGCCGAATACCGCCAGTTCATGGGCGAGGTCGGGGAGCAAGACTGGCGGTGGTATTTGCATCAGGCGTGATCGATTGGGTGGCAATCACGGTTTCGACCTTTTTTTCACGTTGCGCTGGTTAAGCTGCGAATCAAGGTCGTTCACTGCCGTTCCACCCATATGAGCCCGCGATGTCGCCACACACGCCTTCCTCCATCGAGATTGAATACGCCGAGCGCTGCGGTCGTGAGCACGCCAGGGTCTGCGGCGACACGCGCCCGCCCGGGCTGACGCAGCGCCTGGCGGCCTGGCGCAGTGAGTGGTTGGTGCGTCAGGCCTTGAAGGTTGCGGGTGAGCCGGGCCTGATCCTCGACCTGGCCTGCGGGTCGGGGCGCTTCTGGCCGGTGCTGGCCGAACACGTCAACCGGGTTATCCTGGCGTCGGACAACTCCCAGGACATGCTCGACCACGCGCTTACCCATCACGCGGCGGCGTTGCTCAAGCGGGTCAAGACATTCCAGGGGTCGGCGTTTTCCATCGGCTTGTCGGCGAATGCGGTGGACTGCATTTTCTGCCTGGAATTGTTTCGCCATGTGCCCAGCAGTGAAGGGCGCCAGGCGTTGCTGCGCGAGTTTCATCGGGTCAGCCGCGACTCGGTGATTGTCTCTGTGCCTTCTCGTACCAGCGTTGAGGACGAGTTCCGCCAGGCTGGTTTCAAGGTCCTGAGTCATCACGAGTTCATGCCGGGCTCCAACCTGTGGCGGGTCTACGTTCTTCGTAAGAGAGGATAACTCCCGCCTGTCGGACTATTCTTCATCTCCTGTCTGAGTTTTCATGGTCGGCTGTGCACTGCGGATGCTCGCTAGCCCCTTTCGCGATATATACTGCGCGCCATTCTTCAAGGGAGAGCCGTGTGGCCATCGATATTCACTGGATCTGCGACAACGATAGCCTCGGCCAGCATTGCGCCGAATGGCAGCAGTTGCCATTCGTCGCCCTCGACACCGAATTCATGCGGGTCGACACCTTTTATCCCATTGCCGGGCTGATCCAGATCGGTGATGGCGTGCGCGCTTACCTGATCGATCCCCTGACCATCGACAACTGGCAACCCTTGGCTGCGCTGCTGGAGAACCCGGCGGTGATCAAGGTGCTGCACGCCTGCAGCGAAGACCTCGAAGTGTTGCTGCGCCTGACCGGCAGCCTGCCCGCGCCGTTGTTTGACACCCAATTGGCAGCGGCTTACCTGAACCTCGGTTTCTCCATGGGCTACTCGCGCCTGGTGCAAGCCGTGCTGGACATTGAGCTGCCCAAGGGCGAGACCCGTTCGGACTGGCTGCAGCGGCCATTGTCCGAGACCCAGGTCAGCTACGCCGCCGAAGACGCGGTGCATTTGGCCGAGGTCTATACGCGGCTGCGTCCGCAACTGTCTGACGACAAGTACGCCTGGGTGCTGGAAGACGGTGCCGAGCTGGTCGCGAACCTGCGCCGCGAAGTCGACCCGTACGAGGTGTACCGCGACGCCAAGCTGGCGTGGAAACTGTCCCGTGCCCAGCTCGCCGTGCTGCGTGAACTGTGCGCCTGGCGCGAGCAGCAAGCCCGCGTGCGTGACTTGCCGCGCAACCGCATCATTCGTGAACACTCGCTGTGGCCCTTGGCCAAATCCCAGCCGGACAACCTCGCCGCCCTGGGCAAGATCGAAGACATGCACCCGCGTACCGTGCGTCAGGACGGCCAGTTCCTGCTGGACCTGATCAAGCGTGCCGGCAGCGTGCCCATGGACCAATGGCCGCCCGCCGTTGCCGAGCCTTTGCCGGTGGATGCCGCCGCACTGATCAAGCAACTGCGCGCTCTTGGCCAGGCTGAGGCCGAACGCCTGGACATGGCGCCGGAACTGATGCTGCGCAAGAAAACCCTCGAAGCCCTGGTCAAGAGTGGCTACCCCGATGGGCCTTACCAATTGCCAGACTCGCTGCGTGGCTGGCGTCGCGAGTTGATGGGCCAGGCGCTGCTCGACAGCCTGGCCACCGCCGGAGAACAGCCTTGAAACGTATTTGCTCCATCTACCGCAGCTCCAAACGCGCCGGTATGTACCTCTATGTGCTCAAGAGCGATGCCCTTGAACGTGTGCCTGAAGCGCTGATCACGATTTTCGGCAAGCCGGCCCACGCGTTCGACCTGGTGCTGACCCCCGAGCGCAAGCTGCAACAGGAAGACATCGTGCAAGTCCTGGAAAACCTCGACAAACAGGGCTACCACCTGCAAATGCCGCCGGCCGAGGACGAGTACATCGAACACTTGCCCGAAGAGCTGTTGCGCCGCAACGACCCGATGTGATCGACCGGTGCCCCATCCGGGGCACTCGCTTCAATGGAATCGTATAAGTGGGCGGTGGCCGTAAGGATGCGGGCGGCCGTCCGTAGTGTTTTTGAAAGGTTTTATGCATGCGCGTTCTGATTGCTGAACAGGATCACCCGCTCTACGCCCAATTGCTCGGCGAAGCGGCACCGGACCTTGAAGTGCTGACCAGCGGCGACTCGGCCGAACTGTCGCGCCTGGCCGCCGATTGCCCGGTATGGCTGGGCCAGCCGGACCTGTTGGCCACATTGTTGCGCCAGGGTCACCACCCGCAATGGCTGCAATCGACCTGGGCAGGTATCACCCCGTTGCTCGCCGAGGGCCTGCCGCGTGATTATCGATTGACCCGTGCCGTGGGTATTTTTGGCCAGGTCATGGCTGAATTCGTGCTCACCTACATGCTCGGCCACGAGCGTGAAGTGCTGGCCCGCCTGGTCAGCCAGGTCGAGCGTAAATGGGACAATCGCATGGGCCAGAGCCTGGCGGGACGCAAGGCGTTGATCGTCGGCACCGGCGATATTGGCCAGAGTGTTGCTGAGTTTCTCGTGCCGTTTGGCGTGAAGCTGTACGGCATCGCCAGTTCCGCACGCGAGCAGGCGCCGTTTATCGAAGTGGCCGGGCTCGACCAGTTGGGCCGGCTGGTGGGCGAGGTGGACTACGTGATCAACCTGCTGCCCAACACGCCGAGTACCCACGATCTCTACGACGCGGGGCTGTTCAAGCAATTCAAGCCAACCGGGCTGTTCATCAACGTCGGGCGCGGCGTGGCGGTGGTGGATGCCGACCTGGTCGAAGCGCTGAAAGAAGGGCACCTGGCCGGTGCGGTGATCGACGTGTGCCGCCAGGAGCCGCTGCCGCAACGTCATCCGTTCTGGACAGCTTGGGGGTTGCTGCTGACCGGGCACAGCTCCGCGCCGACTTCGCCGGCATTGATGGTGGAGTTGTTTGTGCAAAACCTGCGGGCGTATCAGGCCGGGCAAGACTTGCGCGGGAACGTGGATTTCGAGCGCGGTTACTGACAGCAGAGGAGCCGGCATGCCGGCTCCTCTTGGCATTACAGGCTGAAGTCACCTTCCGACACCAGCTCGCTCAGTGGCTTGCGCGGGCTCGGTGCTTCACGGCCTTGCAGGTACTCCGGCAGGCTCGATTTGTCCCCCAGCTTGCCGACCGCCACGGCGGCATGCAGCGCATAACCTTCCGGGATCTTCAGCTCTTTGCGGGTCAGTTCTTGATCGAAGCCGGCCATGCCGTGGGTGTGCCAACCGCTGAGGCTGGCTTGCAGCGCCAGGTGGCCCCAGGCGGAGCCGGTATCGAAGGTGTGCCACAGCGCCGGGGTTTCTTCCGTGGCGCCGGGGGCGGTGAAGTCGGTTTTCGAGGCGATGATCACCAGGGCCGACGCATGTTGTGCCCAGCCACGGTTGAATTCATTCAGCAAACCCAGGAAGCGCTCCCAGTCCGGCGTGTCGCGGCGTGCGTAGAGAAAGCGCCAGGGTTGCGAGTTGTAGGCCGAGGGTGCCCAGCGTGCGGCTTCGAAGAAACTCAGCAGGGTTTCCTTGGAGATGCTCTCGCCGGTGAAGGCGCGAGGCGACCAGCGGTCGGTGAACTGGGTGTGGATCGGATAGTCGGCAACACGTGTCATGGAGCAGTTCCTGATCGTCAATTCGGCCCTCAAAGCTACTGTGCAGTCACTAGACTGACAAGTGTTGTGACACCGCCAGTCGTAAGCGCTTGGATCCCGCAGCCGTGGGCACTAGACTGGCGGCCTTTTCACCTACCGATACTGATGTAGAGCCATGGCCGCCAAAGTCGAACCTTTCTGGATACGCAAAACCCTCGAACACCTCGACCAGGAGGAATGGGAGTCGTTGTGCGACGGCTGCGGCCTGTGCTGCTTGCAAAAGCTTGAAGATGAAGACGACAACAGCGTCTATTACACGCGTATCGCCTGCAAACTGCTCGACCTCAAGACCTGCCAGTGCACCGACTACCCCAACCGCCGTGCGTCGGTGCCCGATTGCATCCAGCTCACCCCGGGCCAGGCCGACCAGTTCAAATGGCTGCCGCCCACCTGCGGCTATCGCCTGGTCAGCGAGCGCAAGGACCTGCCGTTGTGGCACCACCTGGTCTGCGGCGACCGCGATGCCGTGCATCATGAACGCATTTCCCAGTCCGGGCGCATGCTCAGCGAAGGCAGTGTGCCCGAGGACGACTGGGAGGATTACCTGATTTTCCGCGCGGGCTGAAAGGGGAGTGTGTATGAGGGTCGGAACCAAGCTGGCGGCAAGCCTGGTGTTGTTGGCACTGAGTCAGCCTGGGTGGTGCGCGAAGAAAGTCGACCTGGATTATCACGTCAAACTGCTGCCCCAGAGCGATCAGGCCGAGGTACGCCTGAGCCTGTCCCAGGGCTCGGCGGTGCGCAGCCTGAACTTCGACCTGGGCCGCGACGGTGACTACAGCGACTTCAAGGCCGACGGCCAGTGGAGCGTCAAGGAGCACCGTGGGCTGTGGCAACCCAGCGCCGACAAGGCCAGCCTGACCTACCGCGTACGCCTCACCCACGCGCGCAAACCGGGTATCTATGAAGCGCGGATGACACCCGGCTGGGCGCTGTTTCGCGGCGAAGACCTAGTGCCGACGGCGCGGCTCGACCAGCAGGACGGCGTCGAGTTGGTCTCGCGCCTGGTGTTCGAACTGCCGGCCGGCTGGAAAAGCGTCGAAACCGCCTGGCCGCGCATCGGCAAGAACAAGTTTCGCATCGACAACGTGTCCCGCCTGTTCGACCGGCCCACCGGCTGGATGCTCGCCGGCAACCTCGGCAGCCGCCGGGTGCGCCTGGGCGAAACCGAAGTCACCGTGGCTTCGCCCAAGGGCCAGGCCATGCGCCGTATGGATGTGCTGACGTTGCTGACCTTCGTCTGGCCGCAGGTGGAAACGGCGTTCCCGCGTCACCCGGCCAAGCTGCTGGTGGTCGGCGCCAGCGACCCGATGCGTCGTGGTGCGTTTTCGGCGCATGACTCGATCTACCTCAACAGCCGCACGCCGCTGGTCAGCGAAAACGGCGGCAGCCCGCTGATTCGTGAAGTGGTGCAGGCGGTAGGGCGTTTCAACGATCACGACACCAGTGATTGGATCAGCGAGGGCTTGGGCGAGTATTACGCCATCGAGCTGCTGCGCCGCGCCGGCGGCATCACCGATGAGCGTTACCAGGCGATACAGGCGCGCTTGGCGAAGGAAGGCAAGGACGTGACCAGCCTGCGTGGCGAGCACGTCAGCGGCGCGACAGTGTCACGGGCGGTGGTGCTGCTGCAGGAACTGGATCGCGAGATCCGCGTGAAGACTCATAACAAGCGGTCGCTGGATGACCTGACGCAAGCGGTGATGCGGGCCAGCCGCATCACCACGGCGGAGTTTGTGCAGTTGGCTGAAAGCATCATCGGCGAGTCGTCGGTGGTGCTGGACAGTAAGCTGCTACGTTAGACGCTGGTTTTGGTGGCCTTCTCGGCCGCCACTTCAGCCTTGGTCTTCAAGTTCTTTAGCTCCGCGCCGGCCCGCTCGATTTTCGTACGTACCGTGTTCATTTCCTGGCGGCCCTGTTCCAGCTTGTCCTTGAGCGAGCTGTGCCCGGTAAAGCCACGGGCCAGCGCCACACCGCCGATCGCCACCTGGATCAAACCGAAAATCCCGCCTCGGCGCAGGCCTTTGCCGACCATCATCACGCCACCCGCCACCGAGCCGATGCGCTCCCAACCGTGCACGTTCTGCCTTGGCTGAGTCTCGAAGGGGGTGTGTTCGATGATAGGTCGCAAGGTTTTGCTGTCGCTCATGATCTGTCTCCAACAAGGGCTATTGATAAGTAGCTGACTGCCCGCAGACGCCGGATGTTCCCGAAATATCAGTACTTGGGACCCGAACGGGTGTTGTTGCCCTTGGCCAGGCGGTCGTAGAGCACCACGTTGACGGTGGCTGCAAGGTTCATGCAACCAGTGGTCGGGATGTAGACCACGTCTTCGCACCAGTCGCGGATCTCTTTATCCAGCGAACCGTCTTCGGGGCCGAAAATGTACAGCGCACGGTCGGGGTGGGTGTACTCAGGCAGCGGGCGGGCGCCTTCCACCAGCTCCACGGCGACGGGGATGCAACCCAGGGGCAGGATTTTTTTCAGGTCATCGATGCCGATCAGCGGAATGTCGTGGTGGACCTTCTTGGTGTCGGTGATGAAGTCCCGGGCGCGCTCGTAGCGCACGCCGGTGTAGAACACCGAGGCCACGCCGTAGCAACCGGCGGCGCGCATGACCGAACCGACGTTTTCGGGGGATTTGGGGTTATACAGACCGATGCAGCTGTAGCGTTTATTGCCCACGGGGAAGGGTGCCTTGGAGAAAAACGGCGATTATACGGCCTTGGGGGGATGTGTTGCTTGGACGATCGCCATCGGGGGCAAGCCCCCTCCCACACCAGGCCTGCGTACGCAGGTCAGAATGTGGGAGGGGGCTTGCCCCCGATGAGGCCGGTGCTAACAACAATGGACGATCAGTCGTCTTTCTTCATCAACCCCGCCAACGCCGCAAACGGGTTATGCGTGGCCTTGGCAATTGTCGGGCTGCTGGTGGAGCCTTCGCCGAAGTACTGCTGGTCGGTGTAGCGCGAGTGTTCGTTATCGTGGCAGTACAGGCACAGCAATTCCCAGTTGGAACCGTCCTGGGGATTGTCATCATGATTGTGGTTACGGTGGTGTACTGTCAGTTCACTCAGGCGTTTGCCGGAGAACTCACGGGCGCAGCGGCCGCACACGTGGGGGTACATCTTCAAGGCTTTGTCGCGGTAGCCCATTTCCCGGTCGCGCTGGGCATCGGCAAGGATGCGGTCCAGCTTGGCGGTGTGGGAGGGCGGGTTGGTCGAGCTCATCATGGCTCCTGGCTATTTGGTGGTTCACGGATAGGGTTGATTCTAGCCGCTCGCGACGTAAATAACCGCTTCACTTTACTCATAAGGATCTGAAACGCATGCGTCTGCATTCATGGACTGTTGCACTGTTGTTGTGTGGGGTAGTTGCCCACGCCCAAGCGTTCTCCACGCCAAAACCCGGGCAGGTGATCGAGGTGGCCCTCGAACAACTGCACCCGACCCAGGCTGTGGTGGGCTTTGACCAGATTTACTACAGCCTGGGCCTGTTCGCCGACAAACCCGCCAAGGTCTTCGATGAATACTGCGAGACCAACGGCCAGGGCGAGGCTGACAACGTGCCCAAGGGCGCGGACCTGCACCAGCCGTCCAGCTTCACCTGCCAGGACCCGGTCGGTACCCATCCCGACGAAATGAAAACCGTGGTGGTCGGCCCCGGCGGCCAGCTCTACCTGACCGACGGTCACCACAGCTTCACCACCTTGTGGGAGGTGCCGGGCGGCGGCCCCCGCTTGAAGATGTGGGTCAAGGTCACCGATGACTTCAGCAACAGCCCGGACATGCAGAGCTTCTGGCGGCACATGCAAGCGGCGCGCAAGGTCTGGCTCAAGGACAAGCAGGGCCAGACCCTGCCACCCGAGCAGTTGCCGGCACACCTGGGCTTCAAGAACCTGCAGGACGACACGTTCCGCAGCCTGGTGTATTTCACCCGCAAGGCCGCCTATGGCAAGCCGGACGCGGGAGAGGTCGCACCGGAGTTCCTGGAGTTCTACTGGGGCAATTGGCTGCGCACTCAAATTGACCTGGGCAAGTACAACCTGAACAAGAAGGGCGGTTACAAGGACGCCATTGAAGCCGTCGCCAAGCGTATGGTCAGCCTGGCGCCGGGTTCACAGGTGGGCGATAGCGGGTTTACTGCCCATCAGCTGGGAGGCATGACAAAGCTCGACCGTAACGAGCTGGAAAAGACTTTCGACAAAAAAGTGCCGTACGTGATCGATTACCGCAATTCCCTGCGCTAGCCGATCACGCCTTCTGTGCAATCCAGATGGTATGCCGCGTGCCCTTGTTACCATGGGCAAACACCTGCACTTCCTCGGCCTTGAAACCGGCCTTGCGCAGTTTGTCGCTGAACAGCTTGTCCGCGCTGGCCGACCACACGGCCAGCACGCCCTTGGGGCGCAGGGCCTTGGCGCAGGCGGCCAGGCCACCGGCGGAGTAAAGCCAGCTGTTGGCCTTTTGCGTAAGGCCTTCGGGGCCGTTGTCCACGTCCAGCATGATCGCGTCAAAACCCTGGGGCTCGGCCTGCAGCACCTTGGCGACATCCTCCAGGCGGATCACCGTGCGTGGGTCCAGCAGCGGCCGGCCGGATTTTTCTCCCAGCGGCCCACGGTTCCATTCCACGACCCCCGGCACCAGTTCTGCCACGACCACCTCGGCGGTCTTGCCCAGGTGTTTGAGCGCCGAAGCCAGGGTGAACCCCATGCCCAGGCCACCGATCAGCACCCGCGAATCCGGACGCCCGGCAACTTTGCGGCAGGGAATTTCCGCCAGCGCATCTTCGGAACCGTGCATGCGCGTGTTCATCAATTGGCCGCCGTCACCGCCCTGGATCTTGATGACAAAATCTTCACCGTATTCGAACAGGCACAAGGCACCGCCATTGTCGGGGATCGGGGTGGTGTCCAGCAGAACGAAACGTTTCATGGAAATCTCATTGGGAAGGGCATTCTTGCGCGGTTGGGAGTAGCCTTGTGACATTCCGGTCAGGCCATGGAGCCATCGATGAAGTGCAGCATTCTAACGGTCATTGTGTTGAGCGCGCTCGCATTGGGTGCGGCGCAGGCTCAGGAGTTGCAAACCGTACCGGTCGCGCCCGCCCCGACGCCAGGCGCGCCGGGCACCCCGACGCCGACGTTGTACCCGCAAGTCACCCCGCCGGCGGTGCCCAAGACCAACGGCTCGCCACCGTTGGTGCCCATCGTGCTGCCGACGCCGCCGAAGGATCAGACGGTGCCTGGCTTGCTGCAGAACGACAGCAAGCCGAAGTCGCCGGGCGGTTAGAACTGCTGGGACAGTAACTGCCCGTCGGCCATGCGCAGGCGCTTGGACAAGGCGATGGCAATCGCGCGGATGATCTTGGCGGCGATCCTGGGCGCTTCGTTGAGCATCTTTTCCAGGGAATCCCGGCCCAGGTTCAGCAGTACGCAGTCACTGGCCGCCACGCAGCTGGCGGAACGCCGCTCGCCGTCGAGCACCGCCATTTCGCCAAAGGCCCGGCCACTGCGCAGGGTGGCGATAGTCAGGCGCTGGCCGTCATGATTGGTTTTCTGCACCGCCACCTGGCCATTGTGGAGGATGCACATGAAGGTGCCGGCGTCGCCTTCGAGGAAAATCACCTCGTCACAGGCAATGCTGCTGATGTTGAAGTAACCGGCGGCGACGTGAAAATCTTCCGGCAACAGCGGGTCGAACAGGCCGCAATCCATGAGCATGTCGCGGATTTCGGTATTCATTAAGGTCGGTAGTGCCATGGCTGCAATCTTGATCCATCAATCAGTAGGCGGTCCTGTGTTCAGACAGGACCGCCCGGCTAAGTTCCTTAAACCAGCCCCAGCGCCTTGAACACAAATCCATATTCGAGCGCTACGTCACGTAATCCCTGGTAACGACCGCTCATACCACCGTGGCCGGCGCCCAGTTCGGTCTTGAGCAACAGCAGGTTGTCGTCGGTCTTGGTGTCGCGCAACTTGGCCACCCATTTGGCCGCTTCCCAATACTGCACGCGGCTGTCGTTGTAGCCGGCAATCACCAGCAGGTGCGGGTGGGCCTGGGCGCTGACGTTTTCGTACGGCGCATAGGCCTTGATGCGCTCGTACACTTCGGGTTCTTGCGGGTTGCCCCACTCGTCATACTCGGTGATGGTCAATGGCAGCTCGGGGTCGAGCATGGTGTTGAGCACGTCGACGAACGGCACTTCGGCAATCGCCGCCTGGAACAGCGCCGGGCGCTGGTTGAGCACCGCACCGATCAACAGGCCGCCGGCGCTGCCGCCGCTGATCACCAGTTGCCTGGACGTCGTCAGGCCCTCGGCGATCAAGTGTTCGGCACAGGCGATAAAGTCGCTGAAGGTGTTCTGCTTGTGCTCCTGCTTGCCGTTGCGATACCAGGCCTCACCCAGCTCGCCGCCGCCGCGCACATGCGCAATGGCAAACGCCACGCCCCGGTCCAGCAGGCTCAGGCGGGCGTGGGAGAACCAGGGGTCGAGGCTCGAACCGTAGGCGCCGTAGCCGTACAGGTACAGCGGTGTCGGCTTGCCGAGCTGGTCGCGCTTGACCACCAGGCTGATCGGCACCTGGGTGCCGTCCGCCGAGGTGGCCCACAGGCGCTGGCTCACGTAGTCGTCGGCATTGAACACGCCGAGCACCGGAGTTTCCTTGAGCACCTGTTGCGTGCCGCTGGCCAGTTCCAGTTGGCGCACCTGGGCCGGGCGGTTCAGGGCTTCGTAGCGCAGGCGGATCCTATTGCTGGCAAATTCCAGGCTGTTTTGTACGTAGAGGCTGTAGGCGGCGTCGGGCAATTCCACGCGATACACCGGCAGGCCTTCCGGGTGCACCTCGATCACCGGCAGGCCGCCGATGCGCAGGCTCAGGGTCATGGCGCTGGTGTTGAGGCTGATGCCGTCGAGCATCACTTCGTCGTTGTGGGGGATCAGGGTCTGCCATTCGCCTTCGGTCGGCACATCGCCAATGTCGGTGGCCACGAACAGCGCGTAGTTGATGCCATCGCGGTTGCTGCGGATAAACCAGGTCCACGCGCCATTCAGCTGACCGTGATCGACATCGTATTCATGGTCCTCGACCCGTGGCGCCAGGCAGGTGAAATCCAGGTGCGGCTGTTCGGCATCCAGCGCCCAGACTTCGCTGGTGGTCTTGCTGCCCAGCGACAGCAGCAACTGGCGCTCGGAGCTGGAGCGGTAGCAATGCAGGAAGAAACGGCCATCGGGCTCGTGGAACACTTCCTGCGCCGCCGTGCCATCCAGGCGATAGCGATACAACTTGTGCGGGCGGTGCGTGTCGTCCAGTTCGCCGAAGAACAGCGTCAGGCTGTCATTGGCCCAGGTCATGCTGCCGTCGCAGTCTTCAAACGCCAGTTCGCTGACCTTGCCGGTGGCCAATTCCTTCACGTACAGGGTGTAGATCTCTTCGCCACTGGTATCGAGGCTGTAGGCCAGGCGCTGGTGGTCGGGGCTGATGCTGAACGCGCCGAGGGAGAAGAAACCGCCATTGGCCAGCACGTTGGGGTCCAGCAACAGTTCTTCGCTGCTGTCGTCCACCTGGTTGCTGTCATCGGCCGGGCGGCGGCAGCGGTAATGGCGGGCGTACTCGTCACCGGCGGTGGTGCGCGTGTAATACAAGTACGGCCCCCACGGCGAGGGCAGGGACAGGTCGGTTTCGAGAATGCGGCCCTTGATCTCTTCGAACAGGCTGTCGCGCAGCGCCTTCTGGTCGGCGAGTTGCGCTTCCTGCCAGGCATTTTCGGCCTTGAGGTAATCGAGCACCTCGGCGCTGTCGCGCTCTTGCAGCCAGGCATACGGATCGGGGCCTTGGGCCTTGCGGGCAATCGGAGCAGTCGATACAGGCATAGGATTGATCTCTATCTGGCAGACGGTGGCAGGCATTGCAGCCGCGACACGCAAAAGCCGTTATCATAGCCGCCTGTTTGCCAACCTTGCCATGGACACCATGACCGAGAACGACTATCTGACCGCTTGGGGCCTTTACGCCTTCGCCGCTTTGGGCTGCCTGCTGGTGTGGTGGCGCATGACCCGCTGGATCTGGCGCTGGCTTCGCGAGCCGCTGCAATTGCTGATGGCGGTGCTGCTGTTGAGCCCGACCATCGTCGATCCGGTCAAGACCCAGTTCGCGCCGGCGGTGGCCATCACCGCCCTCGATCTGGTGCTCAAGGTCGGCAACAACGCCTGGCGGGCCATTTCCGATCTGTTCATGTACAGCATGATCGCCTTTGGCGTGTACCTCGTGTTTGTGCTGATCCGCTGGCCGATCGAGCGCGCCGCCAAGGCCCGCCGCGAGCGCAAGGCCGCCGCCGATGCGGCCCTGGCCGCCGAGCCGGATCAAGATGAAGACGACGTACCCTTCCGCCGTCCTGCCCCCGTGAGCGGTATGCGCGTCGAACCGCGCCTTTAACGTCGTCCGCCCTGCTGCGAGAGCCCTGGCATGTGTGAATTATTGGGCATGAGTGCCAACGTCCCCACCGACATCGTGTTCAGCTTTACCGGGCTGATGCAGCGCGGTGGGCGCACCGGCCCCCACCGTGACGGTTGGGGCATCGCGTTCTACGAAGGCCGTGGCCTGCGTTTGTTCCAGGACCCGGCCGCCAGCAGTGAGTCGGAAGTCGCGCTGCTGGTGCAGCGTTATCCCATCAAAAGCGAAGTGGTCATCGGCCATATCCGCCAGGCCAATGTCGGCAAGGTCAGCCTGGCCAATACCCACCCGTTCGTGCGCGAACTGTGGGGCCGCAACTGGTGCTTCGCCCACAACGGCCAGTTGGCGGATTTCAACCCCCGCGCCACGTTCTACCGGCCGGTGGGCGACACCGACAGCGAAGCGGCCTTTTGCGACCTGCTCAATCGCGTGCGCGAAGCCTTCCCTGAACCGGTGGACCTTGAAAAGGTGCTGCCGGACCTGATCGCCGCCTGTACCGAATACCGCAGCAAAGGTGTGTTCAACTGCCTGCTTAGCGATGGCGACTGGCTGTTCTGCTATTGCTCGACCAAATTGGCGCAGATCACCCGCCGCGCACCGTTCGGCCCGGCTCGCCTGAAAGATGTCGACGTGATCGTCGATTTTCAGGCCGAAACCACCCCCAATGACGTGGTGACGGTGATCGCCACCGAGCCGTTGACCGACAATGAAAACTGGACCCGCTACGAACCGGGCCAATGGAGCCTGTGGCGACGCGGTGAATGCGTCAGCCAGGGTATCACCGAGTAAGGATATCGCCCATGTTGCTCAGTTATCTGCGGTTGGTGCTGTTTGCGATTGGCCTGCTGGTCGGCGTGCAGGTGCCGGGGTTTATCAATGACTATGCCAAGCGTGTCGAAGCGCACCTGATCGAGGCCCAGACCGGCCTCAGCGGGTTTGAAAACACCGCACGCCAGTTCTTCAACGGCGATTTGAAAGCGTTGGTGGCGCATTACCGCGCCAGTGATGACCCGGTGTTCCAGAGCGATGCCAACAGCCTGGGCGCCATGCTTGATCGCCAGGTGGCGTTGGACAAGCAATTCCAGGCCATGCAAGGCCCGTGGTACATCCGCGCCCTGCAAGTAGCGGTGGCGGCTGACCCGGATATCCGCTTGGAAACCTGGAGCGGCTACAGCTACCAGATCCTGCTGACGCCTGAAGCCATGGGCTGGGGGCTGGGCGGGGCGATGCTGCTGTCGTTTGGCCTGGAATGCCTATTCCGCCTGATCGACTGGGTGGTGCTGGGCGGCAAGCGCCTGCGCCAGAGCCGGCCGATCGAAGAGCGTGACCTGAAAGGCCTCTAAAGACTGACGCGGTCAACTGTGGGAGCTGGCTTGCCTGCGATAGCTATTTATCAGTTAATGCATCAGTGACTGATACACCGCTATCGCAGGCAAGCCAGCTCCCACAGTTTTAACCGGGTTTCGTCAGTAACATTCTGTCTTCACCGACTTCCCCGGCATAGCGGGCAACGACTTTCTGACACAACCCCACAATTTCCTCCACCAACTCCACCCCCACGCGCCACGACACCACCACCTGCAGATTCGGCAGTTTCTGCGCCATCGGCAACATCACCAACTCCCCGCGCGCCAGTTCTTCGCTGACCAATACCGGCGGCAACGCGCCGATGCCGAACCCGTCGCGTAACAGGCGGGTTATCGCCGACACCGAGTTCACGCAGTTCATGCGTGGCGCGGCCACGCCGTTGGCTTGCATCAGGCTGATAACGTCCTGGTGCGGATGGGAGTTTTTCGAGTAGGTGATGATGCGCTCCCGGGCCAGTTCGGCGAGGGAGGAGTAGTCGCGGTTGTAGATCGACTGGCTGGCGACGATCCAGGCCATGGGGTGGCTGGCCAGTTCCAGGCTGCGCACGGTTTCGAGGCGCAGCAGGTCGGTTTGCAGGATCAGGTCGAGGAAACCTTTTTGCAGCTGATCGCTGAGGTTCAGTGCAGTATCGGCGACCAATTCGATTTCCACGAGGGGGAAGTGGTCCATCAATTCCGCCACCAAGGGGCTGAGCCACGTGTGGATCACCGTGTCCATGGCGCCGATTCGGATGCGCCCGACCTTGCTGCTGGTGGTCTCCAGGGACTGCTTCAGGCCCTGCATGGTCACCATCATCTGCTCGGCGTAATCCAGCACCTTCAAGCCTTCCGGGGTCAGGCTCACGCCACGCGAATCTCGCAGAAACAACTTCACCCCCAACTCGCTTTCCAGCACCGCGATGCGGCTGGAGATCGAGGCCTGGGTGGTGAACAGCTTCTCGGCGGTCAGGCGAAAACTCTTGAGTTTGGCCACCCAGACGAAGGTTTCGAGGAACTTCAAATTCATGGGATCAACTTTTTCTTATGCATGGATCGGTTTTTATTAGTTGGACGCGGCACCGGGCCAGCGCCAAAAATCGAGCCATTCCACGATAAGCGCCGTTGGGGTGTCAGGACAAGTTGCGAGTTCTGCGTAAAAAATCCCACACTACAAAAAAACAAAGCCTACAGGAGCGACAGTCCGTGAGCCGTCTTCTACTCAATTGCGACATCGGCGAAAGCTTTGGCAACTGGACCATGGGTCTGGATGCCGAAGTCATGCCGTTCATCGATTGCGCCAATGTGGCCTGCGGTTTCCATGCCGGTGACCCGAGCATCATGCGCAAGACCGTCAGCCTGGCGCTCAAGCATGGCGTGCAAGTCGGCGCGCACCCGGCTTACCAGGACCTGCAAGGCTTCGGCCGCCGCTCCATGACTTACACACCGCAGGAAATCCAGGACCTGCTGCACTACCAGATCGGTGCGCTCGATGGCATCTGCCGCGCCCAAGGCGGGCGGGTCAGCTACGTCAAACCCCACGGCGCGATGTACAACGACATGATGGCCAACCCTGTGCAATTGCGCGCGGTGATCCAGGCTGTGGCGGCCTACGGGGAACTGCCGCTGATGCTGCTCGCCACCCGTGACAACAGCGCGGCCCAGGCCTTGGGCGCCGAATACGGTGTCACCCTGTGGTTCGAAGCCTTCGCCGACCGCGCCTATGACAACAAAGGGCACCTGGTGTCGCGGCAGTTGCCGGGCGCCGTGCACCATGATTCCGACACCATCGTGCAGCAGGCCCTGACCCTTGCCCGTGGTGAGGCGCTGATTGCCAGCGACGGCAGCCCGCTGCTCCTGCAAGCCAATACCCTGTGCGTGCACGGCGACAACGCGAGCTCGGTCGCGGCCGTGCAGCGCATCCGCGAGGCATTGAAGCCAGCATGAAGCCACGGATTGAAGTGGTCGCCATCGACTGCCTGATGGTGCGTCTGTTTGATGCTATCGCCGAGACCAACATGCCGTGGATGCTCGCCGCTACCCAGCGCCTGCGCAGCGGGTTTGGCGCGGCACTGGTGGACCTGGTGCCGTCTTACACCACGTTGATGGTGCATTACGACCTCAACGCAGTGGACCCGGCCCAGGCGCGGGAGCTGATCGACCAGGCCCTCACCGAGCTGCAGCCACAGACCCAGGGCGGCGGCCAGTGCCATGTGCTGCCTGTTTGGTACGACCTGAGCGTCGGCCCGGAATTGAGCTTGCTCAGCCAGCGCAGCGGCTTGGCGATCGACGAAGTGATTCGCCGCCACAGCGCCCACGAATACCAGGTATTCGCCCTCGGTTTCGCGCCCGGTTTTGCCTTTATGGGCCTGGTGGATGAAGTTCTTGCCACGCCGCGTCTGAGTACCCCACGCAAGCGCGTGGCGGCCGGCAGCGTCGGCATCGCCGAACGACAAACCGCCGCCTACCCGGTGGTGTCGCCGGGCGGCTGGAACCTGATCGGCCGCACGCCGGCCAGGCTCTTCGACCGCGGGCGCGACGGCTACAGCCTGATGCAGCCCGGTGACACGGTGCGCTTCGAGGCGGTCGAGCACGCTGAATTCATCAAGCTGGGTGGCGATGACACGCCGTTGGAGGCGCAGGCATGAGTCGCTTATTGATCGAGGCCAGCACGCCGCTGTGCCTGTTGCAGGACGCCGGTCGCTTTGGCGTGCGCCACCTGGGCGTGACCCAGGGCGGGGCGCTGGATTGGGTGTCGATGTCCTGGGCCAACTGGCTGCTGGGCAATGCACTGGACGCGCCGGTGGTGGAAATCACCCTGGGCGGTTTCACCGTGCAGGCCGAGGACTATTGCTTGCTGGCCCTGGCCGGTGCGGACCTGGGCGCGTATATCGACGAACGTGCAATCAGCCCCGGCCGCAGTTTTATCCTGCAAAAGGGCCAGCGCTTGCGTTTCACCCAGCCGTTCAGCGGTGCGCGGGCCTACCTTGCGGCACCGGGCGGCTTTGACGCGCCGGATGTGCTCGGCAGTTGCGCCACGGTTGTACGTGAGGAATTGGGCGGGGTGGACGGTTTTGGCAGGGCGTTGGCCGAAGGCGGGCGCCTCGTTTATTCGGGGGCGGGCGGGGCCATGAAGGTACTGAGTGAACCCCAATTGCCAACCGGTGCATCACTGGATGTCATCCTCGGCGCCCAGATCGGCCAGTTCAGCGGCCAAAGCCTGTTCGATGCCTTCAACAGCGATTGGTCCCTGGACAGCCGCGCCGACCGCATGGGCATGCGTTTGTTGGGTACACCTTTGCAGTACCAGGGGCCGTCGCTGATTTCCGAAGGCATTCCCCTGGGCGCGATCCAGGTGCCGCCGGATGGACAGCCGATTGTGTTGCTCAATGATCGGCAGACCATCGGCGGCTATCCACGCCTCGGGGCACTGACGCCGTTGTCACTGGCGCGGCTGGCGCAGTGTCTGCCGGGGGAAATGGTCAGGTTGTCGCCGGTGGTGCAAGAGACCGCGCACCGCCAGCACGTCGACTTTTTGCGTCGCTTCATTTAAGTACGGAGGCAGTACGCAATCACAATACGAGATATCTCCTACGGTGTTTGAGTCCTCTGTCGTATTGGTCCGCAAGGACGCGCATGGAAGTCTTGGTCGTTCATTCGCAATCAGGAATCACCATGCGCTACATGAAGATCTACGCACAGGACATACTCGATAACGATGTGCCCGACGTGGTCACGCTTGAGTTTCACGACGATACCCGAACACCGACGCTTGTCCACCAGGCCACAACCTTCGATATCACCGATGACGGGAAGCTGGATTGGGTAATTGCCGATGATGTGAACCAGGATGGCATCGTCGATGCGGTTGACCGTGCACAGGCCATTGAGTTGGCCCAGCTGTTTCTTGAGTTCAATTGGTTCAGCCTTGACGAACCCTTTGATAAATACTTGAAAGTGTTTGCCCGGGACTTTGATGGCAACGGCGTGCCTGACACGGTGCGCCTGCATTTTCATCAAGGTGACGGTGTACCCACCGATGAAAGTATCGCCTACACGGCGGCGGTCTATGCCGATGGGAACGGCCTTGGTGGGGTTTCGATCAATCAGGATGTCAACAATGATCGTAAGGTCGACAAGAAGGACTCTGAACTGGTCAAACAGTTTGCCGCGCTGTTCCTGAAGTTTGGTTGGACCGACGCCCAGCACGGCTGATGACAGTCCTGTAGTCGTTGCCCGCGACTACAGGTTTTCAGGCTACTTCGACAGAAACCGCATCCCTTCCTCAAGCCCGCGCAATGTCAGCGGATACATCTGATCCTCCACCAACTCCCGCACAATTCCCGTCGACGCCGTATAGCCCCAGGTGTCCTTGGGATACGGGTTGATCCAGATCAGCTTCTTGTACTTGGCCATGAAGCGCTGCATCCACACATACCCAGGCTCCTCGTTCCAGTGCTCGACGCTGCCGCCGGCCTGGGTGATCTCGTACGGTGCCATCGACGCATCGCCGATAAAGATCACTTTGTAATCGGCGCCGTATTTGTGCAGCAAATCCTGGGTCGAGGTGCGTTCCGAGGTGCGGCGCTGGTTGTTCTTCCACACCGATTCGTACACGAAGTTGTGAAAGTAGAAGTACTCCAGGTGCTTGAACTCGGTCTTGCACGCGGAGAACAGTTCTTCGCAGATCTTCACATGGGCGTCCATCGAGCCGCCGATATCGAACAGCAATAGCAGCTTGATGGTGTTGCGCCGCTCCGGGCGCATCTGGATATTCAGCAAACCGGCGTCGCGGGCGGTGTGGTCGATGGTGCCGTAGATGTCCAACTCTTCCGCCGCGCCCTGGCGTGCAAATTTGCGCAGGCGGCGCAGGGCGACCTTGATGTTGCGCGTGCCCAGTTCCACCTGATCGTCGAGGTTCTTGTACTCGCGCTGGTCCCACACTTTTACAGCCTTGCCCTGGCGCTTGCCGGCATCACCGACACGAATGCCTTCCGGGTTATAGCCGCCGGAGCCAAACGGGCTGGTGCCACCGGTGCCGATCCACTTGTTGCCGCCGGCGTGGCGTTCTTTCTGTTCTTCCAGGCGCTTCTTGAATTCCTCGATCAGCTTGTCGAGGCCACCCAGGGACTGGATCTGAGCACGTTCCTCATCGGTCAGCGAGCGTTCGAACTCCTTGCGCAGCCACTCTTCGGGGATCAACGCCTGCAGGTGGTCGTCGAGCTTTTCCAGGCCGTTGAAATAGGCACCGAAGGCCCGGTCGAACTTGTCGAAATGCCGTTCATCCTTGACCAGGATCGCCCGGGCCAGGTAGTAGAACTCGTCCATGTCGGCAAAGGTCACGCGCTGCTTCAGCGCATTGATAAGGTCAAGCAGCTCGCGCACCGACACCGGCACCTTGGCCGCGCGCATCTCGTTGAACAGGTTGAGCAACATCAGCGATTACCGCGACGGCTCATGAACGCCAGACGTTCCAGCAACTGCACGTCTTGCTCGTTCTTCACCAACGCACCGGCCAGCGGCGGGATGGCCTTGGTCGGGTCGCGCTCGCGCAGCACCGCTTCGCCGATGTTGTCGGCCATCAGCAGCTTGAGCCAGTCGACCAGTTCGGAGGTGGACGGTTTTTTCTTCAGGCCGGGCACTTTGCGCACGTCGAAGAACACGTCCAACGCTTCGCTGACCAGGTCTTTCTTGATGTCGGGGTAGTGCACATCCACGATCTTTTGCAGGGTGGCGCGGTCGGGGAAGGCGATGTAGTGGAAGAAGCAGCGGCGCAGGAATGCGTCCGGCAGCTCTTTTTCGTTGTTAGAGGTAATGATGATGATCGGGCGTTTCTTGGCCTTGATGGTCTCGTCGATTTCGTAGACGTAGAACTCCATCTTGTCGAGTTCTTGCAGCAGGTCGTTGGGGAACTCGATATCGGCCTTGTCGATTTCGTCGATCAGCAGGATTACCCGGTCTTCCGACTCGAACGCTTCCCAGAGCTTGCCCTTCTTCAGGTAGTTGCGCACGTCGTGCACCTTGTCCACACCCAGTTGCGAGTCGCGCAGACGGCTTACCGCGTCGTACTCGTACAGGCCCTGATGGGCCTTGGTGGTGGACTTGATGTGCCAGGTAATCAGCCTGGCACCGAAGGACTCGGCCAGTTGCTCGGCGAGCATGGTCTTGCCGGTGCCCGGTTCGCCCTTGACCAGCAGCGGCCGTTCCAGGGTGATGGCGGCGTTGACGGCCAGTTTCAGGTCATCGGTAGCCACATAGGCCTGGGTGCCTTCGAACTTCATCGGTGCTTCCTCGCATTCATCAATGCCGGGACTATACCGCGCAGCCCCGGCGACTGTGAACGCAGGTGGAATATTCAGTCTCTGAATGACCGGTCACATTCAATCCGCCGAAGGTTTGGGCTGTTCATACCGCGCATTGAACGCCTGGATAAACCCATTGCGCAAAATCGCCAAAAACGCCGAGAACGCGCTGACATTCTGCTGGTGCACGCTGCCACTGAGTTCGACACGGGTGGCAAACTGGTTTTTGTGCTGGTTTTTCAGCACGGTTTCGCTGGCGCCGACCACAGCTTCCCAGATCGAGCGGAAGATGTTCTTGTCTTTGTTTTCCACGTCCTGCTGCCAGTCGAACACTTCGACATCGCGCAGCAGCGGCTTGATATAGCCGGTCAACTGGCCGTTATCCGCCTGGGCTTCGATCACCACATCACCGGTGCCGGCCTTGAAGTCGAACTTGCCATAGGCCGAGGCGAAGTCATTCATGCGCTTGAGCTGCAGGTCCTTGGCGCGGAAGCGGAATTCGAAGTTTTCAAAGTTGCTCAGCGGGTCGAAAGTGGCGCTGGCTTCCAGCGGCGCCTGGCCCTGGAGCAGGGCCTTGCCGTCGAAGCGGGCATCGCGCTTGCCCTTGACGTCGACCACGTTGGTCAGGTTATAGAAGCTGGCGTTGACCGACGTTGCATTGAGATTGACCGGTGGTTTGGAGCTGAAGTTGTGGAAGGCAATCTTGCCGTCTTCGATGCGCACTTCATCGAGGGTGATGGGCGCCAGCTTGCTCAACTGTTCGCGCCAGTCGGTGCCTTTACCGGTCTGGGACGCCTGCTTGTTGGCGCCGCCGTCAACGAAATTCACCTCGGGGTTGATAAACAGCACCTTGGCCACCACCGCATGGTCGTACCACAGCGAGTGCCAGCTCACCGCCAGGTCGATCAGCGGCGCCTTGACGAACGGTACCGGCACCTTGCCGTCGACCTTGATGATCTGCAGGCCGTTGATCCTGTAGGCGCCGCGCCACAGGGCCAGGTCGACGTCGGTGACCTGGCCACGGTAGTCGCCCATGTCGGCGAGCTTGTTATTCAGGTAGTTGCGCACCAGATAGGGCAGGGCAATGCTCAGGGCGACCAGTACCACCAGCAATCCGGCAACGGTCCATAGTGGCCAGCTGTAGCGACGTTTCATGGGGAGGGTCCTCTGTCCGTATGGGGAGTGGACTGTTGCGATGGGCGCAACGTTCCTCCGACTGGACGCTTGGCGGCACGAGGCATACCCTTGTTGCCTTCCTGAATACCGCCAATAGGACCCGTCATGAGCCGCATCTTTGCAGACAACGCGCACTCCATCGGTAATACGCCCCTGGTGCAGATCAACCGGATCGCGCCGCGTGGCGTGACCATCCTGGCCAAGATCGAAGGGCGTAACCCGGGCTACTCGGTGAAGTGCCGCATTGGCGCCAACATGATCTGGGACGCGGAAAGCACCGGCAAACTCAAGCCGGGCATGACCATTGTGGAACCGACTTCGGGCAACACTGGGATTGGCCTGGCGTTTGTCGCCGCTGCCCGTGGCTACAAGCTGCTGCTGACCATGCCGGCGTCCATGAGCATCGAGCGGCGCAAGGTACTCAAGGCCCTCGGCGCTGAGTTGGTGCTGACTGAACCGGCCAAGGGCATGAAGGGCGCTATCGAAAAAGCCGGCGAAATCGTCGCCAGCGATCCGGCCACTTACTTCATGCCAGCCCAGTTCGAAAACCCGGCCAACCCGGCCATCCACGAGAAAACCACCGGTCCGGAAATCTGGAATGACACCGATGGCGCGGTGGACGTGCTGGTGGCGGGCGTGGGCACCGGTGGCACCATCACCGGCGTGTCGCGCTATATCAAGAACATTGCGGGCAAGCCGATCCTGTCGGTGGCCGTCGAGCCGATCGTGTCGCCGGTGATCACACAGGCCCTGGCCGGTGAAGAGATCAAGCCCAGCCCGCACAAGATCCAGGGCATTGGCGCCGGTTTCGTGCCGAAGAACCTCGACCTGGCGATGGTCGACCGCGTGGAACTGGTGACCGACGACGAATCCAAGGCCATGGCCCTTCGCCTGATGCAAGAAGAGGGGATACTGTGCGGTATTTCCTGCGGCGCGGCGATGGCCGTGGCCGTGCGCCTGGCCGAGAAACCGGAAATGCAGGGCAAGACCATCGTGGTGATTTTGCCGGACTCCGGTGAGCGCTACCTGTCGAGCATGCTGTTCAGCGATTTGTTTACCGAGCAGGAAAACCAGGCTTGATGTATGTCAGCGCCAATACCTTGGGCCTTCTGCATACTGGCCCAAGTGTTTATCATGGCCGGCTGCTACGTCTGCTGTTGGCCAGGCGCTTATTTCCAGGAGTTGCTGCATGACCTTTTCTTTGGCCGCCAAGCTGTCGGTGCTGGCGTTGTTTATCGGCAGCACGCTGTACGTGCATCTGCGCGGCAAGGCGCGTTTGCCGATGTTGCGTCAGTTCGTCAACCATTCGGCGCTGTTCGCCCCGTATAACGCCTTGATGTACCTGTTCTCGGCCGTGCCGTCCAAGCCCTACCTGGACCGCAGCAAGTTCCCGGAACTGGACGTGCTCAAGGACAATTGGGAAGTGATCCGCGAAGAGGCCATGCACCTGTTCGACGAGGGTTATATCCGCGCCGCCGAAAAGAACAACGACGCCGGTTTCGGTTCGTTCTTCAAGAAAGGCTGGAAGCGTTTCTACCTCAAGTGGTACGACAAACCGCTGCCATCGGCCGAGGCGCTGTGCCCGAAAACCGTGGCCTTGGTAAGCAGCATCCCTAACGTGAAAGGCGCGATGTTCGCGTTGTTGCCGGGCGGTAGCCACCTCAACCCGCACCGCGACCCGTTTGCCGGTTCCCTGCGTTACCACCTGGGCCTGTCCACGCCGAACTCCGACGACTGCCGCATCTTCGTCGACGGCCAGGTCTACGCCTGGCGCGACGGTGAAGACGTGATGTTCGATGAGACCTACGTGCACTGGGTCAAGAACGAAACCGAACAGACCCGCGTGATCCTGTTCTGCGACATCGAGCGACCGCTGAGTAACCGCCTGATGACCCGGGTCAATCGCTGGGTCAGCAAGCAGTTGGGCCGCGCGACTGCGCCGCAAAATCTGGATGACGAGCGCGTGGGCGGGATCAACCAGGCGTATGCCTGGAGCAAGACCTTCAGTGACAAGTTCAGCGGTGTGGTCAAGCAGTGGAAGCGCAAGCATCCGAAGGCTTACCGCATTGCGCGGCCGGTGCTGGCTGTAGTTGTTTTGGTACTGCTGTGGAAGTGGCTGTTCGGCTGATCTGAAACGTTAAACGCGGTCAAAATGTGGGAGGGGCGGTGCGACGGTTCGACTTGCCCCCGATGGCGATGTTTCAGTCACTGTATGTGTTGACTGATCCACTGCTATCGGGGGCAAGTCGAACCGTCGCACCGCCCCTCCCACATTGGTTTTGCGGTGCTCTTAAGATGCGATCAGCTGGCGCAGTACGTAGTGCAGGATGCCGCCCGCCTTGAAGTACTCCACTTCATTCAATGTATCGATCCGGCACAACACCTCGACCTTCTCGCTGCTGCCATCCTCCCGCGTAATCACCAGCGTCAGGTTCATGCGCGGTACGATCTCCACGTCCGTCAGGCCGAGAATGTCGATCTTCTCCTTGCCCGTAAGCTTGAGCGACTTGCGGTTCTGATCCAGCTTGAACTGCAACGGCAGTACGCCCATGCCCACCAGGTTGGAGCGGTGGATACGCTCGAAGCTCTCGGCAATCACCGCCTTGACCCCCAGCAGGTTAGTGCCCTTGGCCGCCCAGTCGCGGCTGGAGCCGGTGCCGTATTCCTGGCCGGCGATCACCACCAGCGGTGTGCCCGACGCCTGGTATTTCATCGACGCGTCATAGATCGCCATCTTCTCGCCAGTGGGGATGTACAGCGTATTGCCGCCTTCCTCACCGCCGAGCATTTCATTGCGGATACGGATGTTGGCAAAGGTGCCGCGCATCATCACTTCATGGTTGCCACGGCGTGAGCCGTAGGAGTTGAAGTCTCGTGGCTCCACGCCCTGTTCGCGCAGGTAACGGCCGGCGGGGCTGTCGGTCTTGATATTACCGGCGGGGGAGATGTGGTCGGTGGTCACCGAATCGCCCAGCAACGCCAGCACATTGGCGCCCTTGACGTCTTTAATCACCGGCAGCGGCCCTGCAATGTCATCGAAGAACGGCGGGTGCTGGATGTAAGTGGAGTCCTTCTGCCACACGTAGGTCGCCGCTTGCGGCACTTCAATGGCTTGCCATTGCGCGTCTCCGGCGAACACCTCGGCGTATTCCTTGTGGAACATGCCGGTGCTGACCTGGGCCACGGCGTCGGCAATCTCTTTGCTGCTCGGCCAGATGTCCTTGAGGTACACCGGCTTGCCGTCTTGATCGTTACCCAGCGGTTCGCTGCTGATATCAATGCGCACGGTGCCGGCCAAGGCATAAGCGACGACCAGCGGCGGCGACGCCAGCCAGTTGGTTTTCACCAGCGGATGCACCCGGCCTTCGAAGTTGCGGTTGCCGGACAGCACCGAGGCCACGGCCAGGTCGGCCTTCTGGATGGCTTTTTCAATCGGCTCCGGTAATGGTCCGGAGTTGCCGATGCAGGTGGTGCAGCCATAGCCGACCAGGTCGAAGCCGAGCTTGTCCAGGTACTGGGTCAGGCCGGCCGCCTTGTAGTAGTCGGTGACCACTTTGGAGCCGGGGGCCAGCGAGGTTTTCACCCAGGGCTTGCGGGTCAGGCCCTTTTCCACGGCCTTTTTCGCCACCAGCCCGGCGGCCATCATCACGCTGGGGTTGGAGGTGTTGGTGCAGGAGGTGATCGCGGCGATCACCACGGCGCCGTTTTTCAGGCGATAGGTCTGGCCGTCGTATTCGTAGTCGGCTTCGCCCACCAGGTCTGCATTGCCCACGGCAACCCCGCCGCCGCCTTCGCTTTCCAGGCGACCTTCTTCCTTGTTGGTGGGTTTGAATTGCAGGTCGAGGAAGTCGCTGAAGGCCTGGCCCACATTCGGCAGGGCTACGCGGTCCTGTGGGCGCTTCGGCCCGGCCAAGCTCGCTTCGACGCTGCCCATGTCGAGGGCCAGGCTGTCAGTGAACACCGGTTCCTGGCCGGCGTTGCGCCACAGGCCCTGGGCCTTGGTGTACGCCTCGACCAACTTCACGGTTTCTGCCGGGCGCCCTGACAGGCGCAGGTAGTCCAGTGTCACCTCATCCACTGGGAAAAAGCCGCAGGTGGCGCCGTACTCCGGGGCCATGTTGGCGATGGTGGCGCGGTCGGCCAACGGCAGGTCGGCCAGGCCGTCGCCGTAGAATTCGACGAACTTGCCCACCACGCCCTTTTTGCGCAGCATCTGGGTCACGGTCAACACCAGGTCAGTGGCGGTGATGCCTTCTTTCAGTTTGCCGGTGAGCTTGAAGCCGATCACTTCCGGGATCAGCATCGACACCGGTTGGCCGAGCATCGCCGCTTCCGCCTCGATCCCGCCCACGCCCCAGCCGAGTACGCCAAGACCGTTGATCATGGTGGTGTGGGAGTCGGTGCCGACCAACGTGTCGGGAAACGCATAGGTGCGGCCGTCTTCGTCCTTGGTCCACACGGTGCGGCCCAGGTATTCGAGGTTGACCTGGTGGCAGATGCCGGTACCCGGCGGCACAACACTGAAGTTGTCGAAGGCGCTCTGGCCCCAGCGCAGGAAGGCGTAGCGTTCGCCGTTGCGCTGCATTTCGATGTCGACGTTCTGCTCAAAGGCGTCGGCGTTGCCGAACTTGTCGACCATCACCGAGTGGTCAATTACCAGGTCCACGGGCGATAGCGGGTTGATGCGCTGCGGATCGCCCCCGGCCTTGGCCACGGCGGCGCGCATGGCGGCCAGGTCGACCACGGCGGGTACGCCGGTAAAGTCTTGCATCAACACTCGGGCGGGGCGGTACTGGATCTCGCGGTCGGACTGGCGTTCCTTGAGCCAGGCGGCGATGGCCTTGAGGTCGGCGCCGGTGACGGTCTTGTCGTCTTCCCAGCGCAGCAGGTTTTCCAGCAGCACCTTGAGCGACATCGGCAGCTTGTCGAGGTCACCCAGACTCTTGGCGGCCTCGGGCAAACTGAAGTAGTGATAGGTCTTGCTGTCGATTTGCAGTGTTTTAAGGGTTCTCAGGCTATCAAGCGATGACATGACACGACTCCTTATGGTCCGCACGGCTACGGACCTGACGGGACGAACAGAGCTATCAACTTAGCCCTGTTTTCATTAGCAGGCTAATAACTGGACTCTATCGTTAAGTCCAAGGTTCCGAAGTCCGTTATCATGCGCGGGTTTTCATGACAGGCATTGCGACAGCGCAAGGTCGGTTGATTCACTTGGAGAATTGATGAACACCCTTTTTATGCACTGCCGCCCGGGTTTTGAAGGCGAAGTCTGTTCCGAGATCGCGGAACACGCCGCGCGCCTGAACGTTTCCGGCTACGCCAAGGCCAAGACCGGCAGCGCCTGCGCCGAATTCGTCTGCACCGAAGAAGATGGCGCCCAGCGCCTGATGCACGGCCAGCGCTTTGCCGAGCTGATCTTCCCCAGGCAGTGGGCGCGCGGGGTGTTCATCGACCTGCCGGAAACCGACCGCATCAGCGTGATCCTCGCCCACCTGCGCGAATTCCCGGTGTGCGGCAGCCTGTGGCTGGAGATGGTCGACACCAACGACGGCAAGGAACTGTCGAACTTCTGCAAGAAATTCGAAGTGCACCTGCGCAAAGCCCTGCTGAACGCCGGCAAGTTGGTGGACGACCCGAGCAAGCCGCGCCTGCTGTTGACCTTCAAGAGCGGCCGCGAAGTGTTCATGGGCCTGGCCGAGTCGAACAACTCGGCGATGTGGCCGATGGGAATTCCGCGTTTGAAGTTTCCGCGTGAAGCGCCCAGCCGTTCGACCTTGAAGCTGGAAGAAGCCTGGCACCACTTCATCCCCCGCGACCAGTGGGACGAGCGCCTGCACGGCGACATGACTGGCGTCGACCTCGGCGCGGCGCCGGGCGGCTGGACCTGGCAACTGGTCAACCGTGGCATGCTGGTGACCGCCATCGACAACGGCCCCATGGCCGAAAGCCTGATGGACACCGGCCTGGTCCAGCACTTGATGGCCGACGGCTTCACCTTCGTGCCCAAGCAGCCAGTGGACTGGATGGTCTGCGACATCGTCGAGAAGCCGGCGCGCAACGCCGCGCTGCTGGAAACCTGGATCGGCGAGGGGCATTGCCGCGAGGCGGTGGTGAACCTGAAGTTGCCGATGAAGCAGCGCTACGCCGAAGTGAAGCGCTTGCTGGAGCGCATTGAGGACGGCTTCAAGGCGCGTGGCATTCGCGTGGAGATCGGCTGCAAGCAGCTGTACCACGACCGTGAGGAAGTGACATGCCATTTGCGTCGATTGGAAACAGCGAAGAAACCCAAGGCTCGCTGAACAGTTGAAATCATCACAGGACCCCTGTGGGAGCGGGCTTGCCCGCGAAAGCGGTATAACAGTCGAAACTTATGTTGAATGTGCCCGTGTCTTCGCGGGCAAGCCCGCTCCCACCTTTGGAGCGGCATCCGTTTCAGGAGTGATGTATGAACCTCGATTTGCCCGTCGACGCCACCCTCGACGCCACCGGCCTCAACTGCCCGGAGCCGGTGATGATGCTGCACCAGCATATCCGTGACCTGCCACCCGGCGGCTTGCTCAAGGTGATCGCGACCGACCCGTCCACGCGCCGCGATATTCCCAAGTTCTGCGTGTTTCTGGATCACGAACTGGTGGATCAGCAGGAACAGGCCGGTACGTACCTGTACTGGATCCGCAAGAAGTCTGCTTAACCCTGCGCTTTATCTACGCGGATGCGCCGGCGTGCACTGCGCGCCAGGCGCACCAGCAGCATCCCCGCGGCGCAGCTCAGGCCCACGATCAGCCCTTGCCATAAGCCGCTCGGGCCGCTCGGTTCGCCGAGCCAGTCGGTCAGGCCCAGGGCATAACCCACCGGCAGGCCCACGCCCCAATAGGCGAACAGGGTCAGCACCATGGTGACACGGGTGTCCTGGTAGCCACGCAAGGCGCCGGCGGCAGTGACCTGGATCGAATCACTGAACTGGAACAGCGCTGAAAACACGATCAGCGTGGATGCCAGGTGGATGACGATCGGGTCCGGGGTGTAGATCGCCGCAATCTGCTCGCGCAACAGCAGCATCAAGCTGCATGAAAGGCACGCGTAGGCCAGCGCCGTGCCCATGCCGACACCCGCGGCGAAGCGTGCTTCACGCGGTTCACCACGGCCCAGGGCCTGGCCGACCCGTACGGTGACCGCCATGCTCAGCGAGTAGGGAATCATGAACACCAGCGAGCTGACGTTCAGCGCGATCTGATGGCCCGAGACCACCGTGGCGCCGAGGCTGCCGATCAGCAGGGCGATGACCGCGAAAATGCTGGACTCAGCAAAGATCGCGATGCCAATCGGCAAGCCAATCCCGAGTACGCGCTTGATCACCGCCCATTGCGGCCAGTCGAAGCGCTTGAACAACTCGCTGCTCTGGTACGCCGGGCCGAAGCGTGTCCACACGGCCAGGCCAATCACCATCGCCCACATCGAAAGGGCCGTGGCCCAGCCGCAGCCCACGCCGCCCATGGCCGGTACGCCGAGGTGGCCGTAGATGAAGATGTAGTTCAGCGGAATATTCAGCGCCAGGCCGACCAGGCCCATGACCATGCTCGGCCGTGTGCGGCCCAGGCCGTCGCTGAAGCAGCGCAGCACGTAGTACAGCGCGATGGCCGGCATGCCCGAAGCGATGCCGTGCAGGTAGCCCATGGACGGTTTGATCAGGTCGGCCTCGACCTTCATCCAGTGCAGGATTGGTTCCGCGCACAACAGCAACAGCCCGCCTACGATGCCGACCACAATCGCCAGCCACAGCGACTGGCGCACCAGTGGCCCGATCTCGGTGAATTTCCCGGCACCGTAGCGCTCGGCGACTTTTGGCGTGGTGGCCAGCAGCGTGCCGCTCATCAGCAGGTACACCGGAATCCAGATCGAGTTGCCCAGGCCCACCGCCGCCAAGTCTTGGGGGCTGACGCGTCCGGCCATCACCGCATCGACAAAACTCATCGCCGTCGTGGCCAGTTGACCGATCATGATCGGCAGGGCAAGCGTCAGCAGGCCGCGCACTTCCCGGCGAATGCGGGCGGGGCGGGTAAGGGGGGCGGTGGCAGTGTTCACGTACAGGTGTCCAGTCGAGGGCAGCGCAAGGACGGCGGATTCTACGCGCTGACGCATCGGTCAGGAAAAAACCTGTGTTAGCGATTTGTAAGCGAGGGCTGCGATCCCTGTACACTGCGGGTCCGCCTAAGGAGCCTGCCATGCTGATTGTTGCCGACGAAAATATTCCGCTGCTCGATGCCTTCTTCCAGGGTTTCGGTGAAATTCGCCGCGTGCCTGGCCGCTCCATTGACCGTGCGACGGTCGAGCAGGCCGATGTATTGCTGGTGCGCTCGGTGACCAACGTCAACCGTGCCCTGCTCGATGGCACGAACGTGCGCTTTGTCGGCACCTGCACCATCGGCACCGATCATCTGGACCTCGACTACTTCAAACAGGCCGGCATCCAGTGGTCCAGCGCCCCCGGCTGTAACGCCCGTGGCGTGGTGGATTATGTGTTGGGCAGCCTGATGACGCTGGCCGAGATCGAAGGCGCCGACCTTAACCAGCGCACCTACGGCGTGGTTGGCGCCGGTGAAGTCGGCGGGCGACTGGTCAAGGTGCTCAAGGGCCTGGGCTGGAACGTGCTGGTCTGCGACCCGCCCCGGCAGATCGCCGAAGACGGCGATTACGTCAGCCTGGCGCAGATCATCGAGCAGTGCGACGTGATCAGCCTGCACACACCGCTGACCAAGTCCGGTAACGGCTCCACCTGGCACCTGTTCGACCGCCAACGCCTTGAGCAGCTCAAGCCCGGTACCTGGCTGATCAACGCCAGCCGTGGCCCGGTGGTCGACAATGCCGCCCTGCGCGAGGTGCTGCTGGAGCGCGAAGACCTCCAGGCGGTGCTGGATGTGTGGGAGGGTGAGCCGGAAGTTGACGTCGACCTGGCTGATTTGTGCGTGCTGGCCACGCCGCATATCGCTGGCTACAGCCTGGACGGCAAGCAGCGCGGTACGGCGCAGATCTATCAGGCGTTCTGCGCGCACCTGGGGCAGGAGCCGAGCATTCAATTGCGTGATTTGCTGCCACCGCCGTGGTTGGCCGAGGTGCAGCTGAATGCGTCTACCGACCCGGCCTGGGCGCTGGCGACGCTGTGCCGCAGCGTGTACGACCCGCGTCGTGATGATGCGGATTTCCGCCGCAGCCTGGTAGGAACGGTGGACGAGCAGCGCAAGGCGTTTGACCTGCTGCGCAAGCACTACCCCGAGCGCCGCGAGATCGATGGTTTGAAGGTGCGCATCCTGGGTGAGTCGGCTGTGTTGTCGAACATCGTGTCCGCGTTGGGCGCCGAAGCGGTTTAGAGACCAATAAAAAACCCGGCCACCAGGGCCGGGTTTGAAAGAGCGTGGGCGCTTCAGCCTTGCTGGGCAGGCTTGACCAGTCGCTGTTCCAGTTCGCTGCACGCTTGCTGGATCATCTCTTCGGTGATCTGCACTTCGCGGCCTTGGGCGTCAATGTACGAGCAAGGCAACTGCTGCGGCTGGCGGATCACTTCAATCTTGGCATCGCTGCTGTTCTGCAAGGTCATGGCCTGTCTCCTCATCAGGTTGTGTACCTACTCTAAAGCCCGCGCGTGACCAGGCTGTTACAACTCCCTGCCAGGTCAGCGGTTCGAACACTCAGTCCACCAGAAACCAATACAAATTTCCAGCCAGGGGTTAGACCGATAGCCTCTAGGGATCAGCATCGGCGGGCATAATTAACCTGACTCATTGCTATTCGCCCAAGTTCCCCCCATGTAGGTGTACAGACTTCTCATTGGTGATGCTCTCCATGTTCTCAGTCCGTCAACGCCGTGCCATTCGCCTGGCCAGTCGATTCATCGCGCCTTACCGCTGGCAGGCGCTTGGCGCCCTGTTGGCGCTGATCGTCACGGCCGGCATCACCTTGTCCATGGGGCAGGGCATCCGCCTGCTGGTGGACCAGGGGTTCATGACCCGGTCGCCGCACTTGCTCAACCAGTCCATCGGGCTGTTCATGATCCTGGTGCTGGGCCTGGCTGTCGGCACCTTTGCGCGGTTCTACCTGGTGTCGTGGATCGGCGAGCGGGTGGTCGCGGATATCCGCCGGCAGGTGTTCAATCACCTGATCTACCTGCATCCGGGCTTTTATGAGAACAATCGCAGTTCGGAAATCCAGTCACGCTTGACCACTGACACTACGCTGCTGCAATCGGTGATCGGTTCGTCGCTGTCGTTGTTCCTGCGCAATGCCTTGATGGTCATCGGTGGCATCGTGCTGCTGTTCGTCACCAATCCCAAGCTCACCAGCATCGTGGTGGTGGCGCTGCCGCTGGTGCTGGCGCCGATCCTGATCTTCGGCCGGCGCGTGCGCAGCTTGTCGCGCCAGAGCCAGGACCGCATCGCCGATGTGGGCAGCTATGTGTCAGAAACCCTCGGCCAGATCAAGACCGTGCAGGCCTACAACCACCAGGTGCAGGACGAACAGCGCTTCGCCGTCACCGTGGAAGATGCCTTCACCACCGCACGCAAGCGCATCACCCAGCGTGCGTGGCTGATTACCCTGGTGATCATGCTGGTGCTCGGCGCCGTGGGCGTGATGCTGTGGGTCGGCGGCATGGACGTGATCAGTGGGCGTATTTCCGGCGGCGAGCTGGCGGCGTTTGTGTTCTACAGCCTGATTGTCGGCAGCGCGGTCGGCACCCTCAGCGAGGTGCTTGGCGAGCTGCAACGTGCCGCCGGTGCCGCCGAGCGCATTGGCGAGTTGTTGCAGTCGAGCAACGAAATCCAGGCGCCGGTCGCCGGCACTGTCCAGTTGCCGGCGCGGGTCAGCGGGCGCATGGAGCTGCAGGACCTGCGCTTTTCCTATCCTTCACGGCCGGACAGCTATGCCATCGACGGCCTGAACCTGACCATCAACCCTGGCGAAACCCTGGCGTTGGTCGGCCCTTCCGGTGCGGGCAAATCGACGATCTTCGACTTGCTGCTGCGCTTCTACGACCCCCAGCAAGGCCGGATCCTCATTGAAGGCCACCCGCTGACCGAACTCGACCCCATGGACCTGCGCCGCCACTTCGCCCTAGTGTCCCAGAGCCCGGCGCTGTTCTATGGCAGCGTTGAAGAGAACATCCGCTACGGCAACCCGACGGCCACCCAGGAACAGGTCGAAGCAGCGGCGCGCATTGCCCACGCCCACGATTTCATCCTGCAAATGCCCGACGGTTACCAGACCCACCTGGGCGACGGCGGCATGGGCCTCTCTGGTGGACAACGCCAGCGCTTGGCCATCGCACGGGCGTTGCTGGTGGACGCGCCGATCCTGCTGCTGGACGAAGCCACCAGCGCCCTGGATGCGCAGAGTGAACACCTGATCCAGCAAGCGCTGCCGCAATTGATGCAGGGGCGCACTACGCTAGTGATCGCCCATCGACTGGCCACGGTGAAGAACGCCGACCGGATTGCCGTGATGGACCAGGGCAAGCTGGTGGCGGTGGGGACACATCAGCAGTTGATTGCGAGCAATGCGTTGTATGCAAGGTTGGCGGCGTTGCAGTTCAGTGACGGGGCCGAGGTCGGAAAAAGCGAACGTTAACGCGGCCTATGTGGTGAACAAGCTTGTTGTGGCGAGCGGGCTTGCCCCGCGTTGGGCTGCGTAGCAGCCCCAAAACGTCACACTGCTTGGCCTGGATTGGGAGCGCTTCGCACTCCAACGCGGGGCAAGCCGGCTCGCCACAAATGCCAGCTCATGAACTCACTGATCATCAAAATAACGCTCATGCCAATCCACCAACGGCTGCGGTGAATTGAGCTTCTGCCCGTAGATCACCGAATAAGACAGCACGTTCTGCACATACTGGCGGGTTTCGTCGAACGGAATGCTCTCCACCCACACATCGAAGCTCAGGTGGTCGGCGCCGCGCAACCATTGGCGCACACGGCCGGGGCCGGCGTTATACGCGGCGGAGGCGAGTACGCGGTTGCCGTTGAACTGGCTGTGCACCTGGCTCAGGTAGGCGGCGCCGAGCTGGATGTTTTTGTCCGGGTCCAGCACCTGGGCCGGGGAGGCCAGGGGGATGCTGAACTTGCGTGCGGTTTCCTTGGCGGTGCCGGGCATCAGTTGCATCAGGCCGCTGGCGCCGACGCCGGAGCGCGCGTCGTCCATGAAGGCGCTTTCCTGGCGGGTGATCGCGAACACCCAGCTCGAATGCAAGCCGCGCACCTTGGCTTCACGCACCAGGGTATCGCGGTGGGCCATCGGGAAACGGATGTCCAGATCGTCCCAGTACTGCGCCTGGCTGATGGTGCGGATGGCCGGGAAGTACCACTTCATGTCGTAGGCCAGCTTGGCCTGGGCGACCATTTCGTCGCGGTTGAAGTGACGGCTGACGTGGTACCACTCGCGGCGGCCATCGACCACCTGGCCGCGTGCATAGAACTCCAGGGCGCGGCGCACGCCCGGGGTATTGCGCACTTTGTTGACCAGCGCCTGGCTCATCAGCAGGGGTTTGTTCTTCAACTGGTACGGGGCCTTGGAGCGATCGGCGGCAAGGAAACCGTAGAAGTCACGCTCCTGCGCCAGGTGCTTGTACAAGACCAGCGCTTGCGGGTTCTTCGGCTCGGCCAGTTCCAGGCTGCGGGCCTGCCAGTAGCGCCAGCGGTTGGTGATGGCCAGGTCTTGTGGCAGTTTGCGGGTCAACTGGTAGGCATCTTCCCAGCGGGCCAGGCGCAGCAGCAGGCGCAGGCGCCACTCGGACACGGTGTTGTCGCGCAACTCGGGATCGTACTTGGTCATCACCTCAAGGGCGCGCGGGTCATAGCGCTTGGCCAGGGTGAGGCCGATTTCCCGGGCGATCGACACTTTTTCGTCACGGGAGAAGTGCATGCTGCTGGCGTAGCCGTCGAGCAGGGCCATGGCCTTGTCCGGATCCTGGCGTGCCAGGCGGCGCAGGCCCAGGCCTACGGCGTCGGACATGGCCTCGGTGGCCGGCAGGAAGCGCGAGGGGTCGCTGAGCATGTCCGGCTTTTGCGCCACGTCCACCATCAAGCGGCCTTGCGGGCCCAGCGTGCGCAGGGTTTTCACCAGGCTGTTGGCCAGCGCGTAGTTGCGTGCTTCGGCGGCGAGTTTGGCGCGGTCCCAGATCTTCTGTTCGGTGAGTTGGCCGTCAGCCGCCCATTGGCCAAAGGTGACATCGCAGGCAGCCGGTTGGGACTTGCCTGTCATCCAGAGTTTTTCGGCGGTCTTGTAGCCCTCGGCCTTCAGATTATGGGTGAGCTGGTACTGGCCGTGCAGGCAGTCCAGTTCGACGAAATTGAGCTTGGCATCGTAGTACTTTTCAAAGGTCTGCCAGTCGCCGCGTTCGGCCAGCCAGCGCAACCAGCGCAGTTTCATCCAGTTGGCCTGGGGCAGGTCGCCGTTTTTGGCGAGGAACTGCTCGATTTCCTGGTTGCTCGCGGTTTTCAGGCGGGCGGTCAGTTCGTCGTAGGCCAGATAGGGTGTCAACGGGTAGTCGGCCAGGGCCTGGCTGTATTGCATGTACGGCCCGGTATCGCCCTTGGCCAGGGCGCGTTTGGCTTCATCGTAGTATTGACGTTGGGTGGTGAGGTCCACGGCCTGGGCGGATTGAACGGCGGTGGCGGAAAGAAGCAGACAAGATAAAAAGCTGAAAAGGCGACTGCGCATGAGACGTCCGTGCAGAGGAATCTGGACAAGTGCCGGCATCGCCGACACTGATTGCCCCTAGCTTAGCCTTTTGCCTGACGCCGGTGAAAGCTTTGACGGCCGCTTCGTTCAAGTTCCTCGGAAATGTCTCTCAGAGTATGTCGACTGAGAAAATCCCGGCCGCCTCAGCCCCTAACTCAGGTAGAATGCGCGCCCAGTTTTTGGAGAAGCGTATGACCCTGCTCAAATTCAGCGATGTGTCCCTTGCTTTCGGCGCCATGCCGTTGTTGGACAAGGTGTCCTGGCAGATCGCCCGTGGTGAGCGGGTGTGCATCATCGGCCGCAACGGCACCGGCAAATCCAGCATGATGAAGCTGGTCAAGGGCGACCAGAAGCCCGATGACGGCTCCGTATGGCGCGCGCCGGGCCTCAAGATCGGCGAATTGCCGCAAGAATTGCCGGTGGCCGACGGACGGACAGTGTTCGACGTGGTTGCCGAAGGCCTCGACGGCGTTGGCGCACTGCTCGCCGAATACCATCACCTGGCACAGAACTGTGTCACCGAAGATGACCTGAACAAGCTGATGCACGTCCAGCAAGACCTGGAAGCTCGTGATGGCTGGCGCTTGCAGCAATTGGTCGACAGCACCCTGAGTCGCCTGCAACTGCCGGCGGACAAGACCCTCGCCGAGTTGTCCGGCGGCTGGCGTCGTCGCGTGCTGCTGGCCCAGGCCCTGGTGTCCGAGCCTGATTTGCTGCTGCTCGACGAACCGACCAACCACCTGGACATCGGCGCGATTGCCTGGTTGGAAGAAGCCCTCAAGGAATTCCAGGGCGCCGTGCTGTTCATCACGCACGACCGTTCCTTCCTGCAGAACCTGGCAACGCGCATCCTGGAACTGGATCGTGGTGGCTTGATCGACTGGAACGGCGACTACGCCAGTTTTCTGGTGCACAAGGAAGCCGCGCTGGCCGCCGAAGAAACCGCCAACGCGCTGTTCGACAAGAAACTGGCCCAGGAAGAAGTCTGGATCCGCCAGGGTATCAAGGCCCGTCGCACCCGTAACGAAGGCCGCGTACGCGCCCTGAAAGCCCTGCGTGTTGAGCGCAGCGAGCGTCGCGAGCGTACCGGCAAGGCGAATATCCAGCTGGACACCGCCGACAAGTCGGGCAAACAGGTGATGGTGCTGGAGAACGTCAGCTTCCATCACCCGGATGGCCCGTTCCTGATCAAGGACTTTTCCATGGTCCTGCAGCGCGGCGACCGTATCGGCCTGCTGGGCGCCAACGGTACTGGCAAGACCACCTTGCTCAAGCTGATGCTCAACGGCTTGCAGCCGACCAGCGGTAAAGTGGAGGAGGGCACGCGGATCGACGTGGCCTACTTCGACCAGTTGCGCCATCAGTTGGACCTGGAAAAGACCGTAATCGACAACGTCGCTGAAGGCCGCGACTTTATCGATATCGACGGCCAGAGCCGTCACGTGCTCAGCTACTTGGGCGACTTCCTGTTCAGCCCGCAGCGTGCGCGTACCCCGGTGAAAGCCTTGTCCGGTGGTGAGCGTGCGCGCCTGCTGCTGGCCAAACTGTTCAGCAAGCCGGCCAACCTGCTGGTCCTCGACGAACCGACCAACGACCTCGACGTGGAAACCCTCGAGCTGTTGGAAGAAGTGCTGCTGACCTTCAACGGCACCGTGCTGATGGTGAGCCACGACCGGGCATTCCTCGACAACGTGGTCACCAGCACCCTGGTCTTCGAAGGTGAGGGCAAGGTGCGTGAATACGTCGGTGGTTACCAGGACTGGCTGCGCCAGGGCGGTTCCCCGCGATTGCTGGGCGTGACCGAGAGCAAGTCCGGCAAAGCCGACTTGACCTCCGCCGTCGTGACCCCGGTGGTCGCTGCTGCTGCACCGGCCCAGGACGCTGCGCCGGCGACCAAGAAGAAACTCAGCTACAAGCTGCAGCGTGAGCTGGAAGCCTTGCCGGGTGATATCGACGCCAAGGAACAGCAGATTGCCGCGGTAGAAGCGCAAATGGCTGACGCGGGGTTCTACCTGCGTCCGGCGGCGGAAACCGCCGAGGTCATCGCTTCCCTGGAGAAACTGAACCAGGAGCTGGAAGTGTTGGTCGAGCGTTGGGCTGAGTTGGATGCCTGAGTGATTTCAGCGCATTAAAAAAGCCCGGCGTTCATCAGATGAGCACCGGGTTTTTTATAGGAAATACGATTCAAACTGTGGGAGGGGGCTTGCCCCCGATTGCAGTGGGACAGCAGGTGAATGTGTAGCTGACACACCGCTATCGGGGGCAAGCCCCCTCCCACATGGTCTTACGAACTTTTGACCAGTCTTACCGCCAGCACATCGCATGGCGCACCGTGCAATACATCGTTGGCCGTGGAGCCTAGCAACAGTGCGAGCCCATGACGGCCATGGCTACCGACCACGATCAGGTCACAACCCTTTTCTTTGGCCAGGTGGTGGATTTCCTGGCGCGGTTGGCCGTAGGTCAGGTGGCAGTCTTCCTTTTTCAGGTGCGGGTACTTGAGAATCAAACGGTCCAGACGCTCTTTGGCCTGGTCGAATTGTTGTTGCTGCAACTGGGAAAGGTCCATCGGCACGTCACCGCCAAAGGCCATGGCCATGGGCTCGACGATGTGCACCAGTGACAGTACGGCACCATTGGCCAATGCAGATTCCTGCGCGCGCTTGATCACTGGATCGCACTCTTCGGTCAGATCGACAGCGACCAGAATATGTTGGTAGGGCATGAGGCGTTCCTCCAGGGGGACTGCAATAGATTCAGTATGGCTGCTTTCAAGCGGATAGGGTTGCGTCAGATCAAATCCGCTCATCTGTAAATTCGGGAGTACACATATGACGGTCTGGATAGTGGTGTCAATCCTTGTGGTGGTGCTGAGCCCCCTGGCATGGCTGCGCCCGTCGCGCCACCAGAGCGGACGCATGGCCCTGCGCATGGAGGCGCGCCGCATCGGCCTGGCCATGCAACTGGCGCCCCAGGAGTGGCCGCACTGGCTCAAGCAGGAGCCGCCGAGCCCTTGCGCGCAGTACTGCCGGCCACGGCGCGGCAGTACGCCGGCGATCTGGTGTTATTGGCAGTTGGAGCCAAGTGTGTGGGTCAATCAGTGGCGTGAAGTGTGCGTCGATGAAAAGTTGTTGCCGCATTTTGCGACGCTGCCGGACAACGTCTACAAGATCGAAGCCGACAAGCAGATGATCGCCCTGTATTGGGGCGAGAAGGGCGAGGCGAGCGTGTTGAAGGATATCGATGCGCTGCTCAAGGAGTTGGCCTGAATTGCAGGCAATAAAAAGCCCGACAATCATCATCGGGCTGGAGTTGGCCAGGCAGGCCGGTAAATCTTTGGTTGCGGCTAGCCTAGCCGCATATCCCATTCTGTACAGCCTTTTCCCACATCTTTTCTATTATTGATTTCGTGAATATTTGAATATTGGCGAGGCGCACGTATGAGGGCGGGGTTCTGAACTGACTGGAAAGTCGCGTTTTTCCTAGCCTTTGGAGCGATTGACAATTGCCCGGAATTGGATGAAGGTGGCGTACCCAAATCAAACGGGCGTATGAATTGAGCGTTTGTCTGTCAGACGACTCATACAGAATCCCGACTATCGCATTGGCGGGTGTGCCTGGCGGATTGGCGTGAACATTGAAGATTTCATCAATGTCCAACCCATAGGCCAGCGTCCAATGTGTACTGTTCAGCTTCCATATCGTGGAGATCAGTTGATGATTTACGAAGGTAAAGCCATCACGGTTAAGGCTCTTGAAAGTGGCATCGTCGAACTGAAATTCGACCTCAAGGGTGAGTCCGTCAACAAGTTCAACCGTCTAACCCTGAATGAATTGCGTCAGGCCGTAGACACCATCAAAGCAGATGCTTCGGTCAAGGGCGTGATCGTCTCCAGTGGCAAGGACGTGTTCATCGTCGGCGCTGACATCACCGAATTCGTCGACAACTTCAAGCTGCCCGATGCCGAGCTGGTGGCTGGCAACCTCGAAGCCAACAAGATTTTCAGCGATTTCGAAGACCTCAACTTACCGACCGTGGCTGCCATCAACGGCATCGCGTTGGGCGGCGGCCTGGAAATGTGCCTGGCGGCGGACTTCCGCGTCATGTCGGCCACCGCCAAGATCGGCCTGCCTGAAGTCAAGCTGGGCATCTATCCAGGTTTTGGCGGCACCGTGCGTTTGCCGCGCCTGATCGGTGCCGACAACGCCATCGAGTGGATTGCCGCCGGTAAGGAAAACCGTGCTGAAGACGCGCTGAAAGTCGGGGCTGTCGACGCTGTAGTTGCGCCGGACAAACTGGCCGAAGCCGCATTGAACCTGATCAAGGGCGCCATCAGCGGCGAATTTGACTACAAGGCCAAGCGTCAGCCGAAGCTGGAAAAACTCAAGCTCAACGCCATCGAACAAATGATGTCGTTCGAAACCGCCAAAGGTTTCGTGGCTGGCCAGGCCGGCCCGAACTACCCAGCGCCGGTTGAAGCGATCAAGACCATCCAGAAAGCCGCGAACTTCGGTCGCGACAAGGCCCTGGAAGTGGAAGCGGCTGGTTTCGTCAAACTGGCGAAAACCTCTGCGGCCCAGAGCCTGATCGGCCTGTTCCTGAACGATCAGGAACTGAAGAAAAAGGCCAAGGCCTATGACGAAATCGCCCGCGACGTGAAACAGGCTGCCGTACTCGGCGCCGGTATCATGGGCGGCGGTATCGCCTATCAGTCGGCGTCCAAAGGCACGCCGATCTTGATGAAAGACATCAACGAGCACGGCATCGAGCAAGGCCTGGCAGAAGCCGCCAAGCTGCTGGTCGGTCGTGTGGACAAAGGTCGTATGACCGCTGCGAAGATGGCTGAGGTGCTTAACGGCATTCGTCCTACGCTGTCCTACGGCGATTTCGGCCATGTCGACCTGGTGGTCGAAGCGGTTGTCGAGAACCCGAAGGTCAAGCAAGCCGTACTGGCTGAGGTGGAAGCCCAGGTCAAAGACGACACTATCCTGGCGTCCAACACCTCGACCATTTCCATCTCGCTGCTGGCCAAGGCCCTCAAGCGTCCGGAAAACTTCGTCGGCATGCACTTCTTCAACCCGGTGCACATGATGCCGCTGGTGGAAGTCATCCGTGGCGAGAAATCCAGTGAGTTGGCCGTTGCCACCACCGTTGCCTACGCCAAGAAAATGGGCAAGAACCCGATCGTGGTCAATGACTGCCCGGGCTTCCTGGTCAACCGCGTACTGTTCCCATACTTCGGCGGTTTCGCCAAGCTGGTCAGCGCCGGCGTGGACTTCGTGCGTATCGACAAGGTCATGGAAAAATTCGGCTGGCCCATGGGCCCGGCGTACCTGATGGACGTGGTCGGCATCGACACCGGCCACCATGGTCGCGACGTGATGGCTGAAGGCTTCCCGGACCGCATGAAAGACGACCGCCGCTCGGCGATCGACGCGCTGTACGAGGCCAAGCGCCTGGGCCAGAAGAACGGCAAGGGCTTCTACGCCTACGAGGCCGACAAGAAGGGCAAGCAGAAGAAAGTCGCCGACCCGTCGGTGCACGAAGTGCTGGCTCCGGTCATCTACGAGCAGCGTGAGGTGTCCGACGAGGACATCATCAACTGGATGATGATCGCCCTGTGCCTGGAAACCGTGCGTTGCCTGGAAGACGGCATCGTTGAAACCGCCGCCGAAGCCGACATGGGCCTGGTGTACGGTATTGGTTTCCCTCCATTCCGTGGTGGTGCACTGCGTTACATCGATTCGATCGGTGTGGCTGAGTTCGTTGCCCTGGCTGACAAATACGCTGATCTGGGCCCGCTGTACCACCCGACCGCGAAGCTGCGTGAAATGGCCAAGAACGGCCAGAGCTTCTTCGGTTAAGCGCCCAGACGACTAGAGCGAGAATATTTATGAGCTTGAATCCAAGAGACGTGGTGATTGTCGACTTCGGTCGCACACCGATGGGCCGCTCCAAGGGCGGCATGCACCGCAACACCCGTGCCGAAGACATGTCGGCGCACCTGATCAGCAAGCTGCTGGAACGCAACGTCAAGGTCGACCCGAACGAAGTCGAGGACGTGATCTGGGGTTGCGTCAACCAGACCCTGGAACAGGGCTGGAACATCGCGCGCATGGCCTCCTTGATGACCCAGATCCCGCACACCGCTGCCGGCCAGACCGTCAGCCGCCTGTGCGGTTCGTCGATGAGCGCGCTGCACACCGCCGCCCAGGCGATCATGACCGGTAACGGTGATGTGTTCGTGGTCGGTGGCGTGGAGCACATGGGCCACGTCAGCATGATGCACGGCGTCGACCCTAACCCGCACATGTCGCTGTACGCGGCAAAAGCCTCGGGCATGATGGGCCTGACCGCGGAAATGCTCGGCAAAATGCACGGCATTACCCGTGAAGCCCAGGACGCGTTCGGCCTGCGTTCCCACCAGTTGGCTCACAAGGCGACCGTGGAAGGCAAGTTCAAGGATGAAATCATCCCGATGAACGGCTACGACGAGAACGGTTTCCTGAAACTGTTCGACTACGACGAAACCATTCGTCCGGACACCACCCTGGAAAGCCTGGCGGCGCTCAAGCCTGCTTTCAATCCAAAGGGCGGCACCGTGACAGCCGGTACGTCGTCGCAAATCACCGACGGTGCCTCGTGCATGATCGTGATGTCGGCGCAGCGTGCCCAGGACCTGGGTATCCAGCCGCTGGCCGTGATTCGTTCGATGGCAGTGGCGGGTGTGGACCCGGCGATCATGGGCTATGGTCCAGTACCGGCCACACAAAAAGCCTTGAAGCGCGCGGGCTTGACCATCAACGACATCGACTTCTTCGAGCTCAACGAAGCTTTCGCCGCACAGGCCCTGCCGGTGCTGAAAGATTTGAAAGTACTCGACAAGATGAATGAGAAGGTTAACCTGCACGGCGGCGCGATTGCCCTGGGCCACCCATTCGGTTGCTCCGGTGCGCGGATTTCTGGCACTTTGCTTAACGTGATGAAGCAAAATGGCGGCAACCTTGGGGTTGCAACCATGTGCATTGGTCTCGGCCAAGGCATTTCCACCGTCTTCGAACGCGTTTAAGCGTTGGGTTGACGGAAGCCGGGGCCCAGTGCCCCGGTTTTTGTTTTTTGGAATTTTTAATATTTTTTTTCAACAAATTTTGTAAGAGGGCCAGAGCATGAAAGTCGAACCAGGGCTCTACCAGCATTATAAAGGTCCGCAGTACCGTGTTTTCAGTGTGGCGCGGCACTCCGAGACCGAAGAAGAAGTGGTGTTCTACCAAGCTCTGTATGGCGATTACGGCTTTTGGGTGCGCCCATTGAGCATGTTTCTGGAGACCGTCGAAGTTGACGGCGAGCAGGTCCCGCGCTTTGCTTTGGTCCAGGCCGAACCCAGTCTTTTTTCAGGGCAATAACGGCAGGTCGCGCAGACTGCTGCGCTTGACCTCACCTTGTTGCCACTATATATAGCGTTGCCGCGACAGGCGCCAACTGCCTTTCACTTCTCGAATTCAGGAATTTTCCGATCCATGGGCAAATCGCTGGTCATTGTGGAATCCCCGGCTAAGGCCAAGACCATCAACAAGTACTTGGGCAACGAGTACGTGGTGAAGTCGAGTATCGGCCATATCCGAGACCTGCCCACCAGCGGTTCGGCTAGCGCCAGCAAGGAGCCAGCCGCCAAGCGCGGCAAGGCGGCTGCGGGCGAAGGTCCGGTGCTCACCCCTAAAGAGAAAGCGCGCAAGCAGCTGGTCTCGCGTATGGGGGTGGACCCGGATCATGGCTGGAAGGCCAAGTATGAAATCCTTCCCGGCAAGGAAAAGGTCATCGAGGAGCTGCGTCGGCTCGCCAAGGATGCTGACACCATCTATCTCGCGACGGACTTGGACCGCGAAGGGGAAGCCATTGCCTGGCACCTGCGGGAAGCCATCGGCGGTGATGACAGCCGCTACAAGCGCGTGGTGTTCAACGAAATCACCAAGAAAGCCATTCAGGAAGCCTTCTCCAAGCCAGGCGAACTGGACATCGACCGCGTCAACGCCCAGCAGGCGCGTCGCTTCCTCGACCGCGTGGTGGGTTACATGGTCTCGCCGCTGCTGTGGGCGAAGATCGCCCGTGGTCTGTCGGCCGGCCGAGTGCAATCGGTTGCGGTGAAGCTGGTGGTGGAGCGTGAGCGCGAGATCCGTGCGTTCATCCCTGAAGAGTACTGGGAAGTACACGCTGACCTCGGCACCGCCAAGGGCGCCAATGTGCGCTTTGAAGTGGCCCGTGAGAAAGGCGAGGCCTTCAAGCCGCTGAACGAAGCCCAGGCCATGGCCGCGCTGGAAAAGCTCAAGGCTTCCAGCTACAGCATCGTCAAGCGTGAAGACAAACCGACCAGCAGCAAGCCGTCGGCACCGTTCATCACCTCGACCCTGCAACAGGCCGCGAGCAACCGCCTGGGCTTTGGTGTGAAGAAGACCATGATGATGGCCCAGCGCTTGTACGAAGCCGGCTACATCACGTATATGCGTACCGACTCCACCAACCTGTCGGTGGACGCGGTCGCCATGGCGCGTACCTATATCGAAAGCGAATTCGGCAAGAAGTACCTGCCGGAGAAGCCGAACGTCTACAGCAGCAAGGAAGGCGCACAAGAGGCTCACGAAGCGATTCGTCCTTCCGACGCCAACACCACGCCTGCCAAGCTCAGTGGCATGGAGCGCGACGCTGAGCGCCTCTACGAGCTGATCTGGCGCCAGTTCCTGGCCTGCCAGATGCTGCCGGCGCAATACCTGTCCACTACCGTGAGCGTGGGCGCTGGCGACTTCGAGCTGCGTGCCAAGGGCCGTATCCTCAAGTTTGATGGCTACACCCGCGTGATGCCGCAGATCGCCAAGCCGGGCGATGATGACGTGCTGCCAGACATGGCCCAGGGCGATACGCTGAAGCTGATCAAGCTCGACCCGTCCCAGCATTTCACCAAACCGCCGGCGCGCTACTCCGAGGCCAGCCTGGTAAAAGAGATGGAAAAACGTGGTATCGGTCGTCCTTCGACCTACGCGGCGATCATCTCCACCATTCAGGACCGTGGCTACGTGGCGCTGCACAACCGTCGTTTCTATTCGGAAAAGATGGGCGATATCGTCACCGAGCGTCTGTCCGAGAGCTTCTCCAACCTGATGGACTACGGCTTCACCGCCGGTATGGAAGAGAACCTCGATGACGTGGCCCAGGGCGAGCGCGACTGGAAAAACGTGCTGGACGAGTTCTACGGCGACTTCAAGAAGAAGCTCGAGGTGGCCGAAAGCCCTGAGAGTGGCATGCGTGCCAACCAGCCGGTGATGACCGATATTCCGTGCCAGACCTGTGGCCGCCCAATGCAGATTCGTACTGCATCCACCGGCGTGTTCCTCGGTTGTTCGGGTTACAGCCTGCCGCCGAAAGAGCGCTGCAAGGCCACCGTCAACCTGGTGCCGGGCGACGAAATCGCCGCCGATGACGAGGGCGAGTCCGAGTCGCTGGTACTGCGTGGCAAGCACCGCTGCCCGATCTGCAGCACGGCGATGGACGCCTACCTGTTGGACGAGAAGCACAAGCTGCACATCTGCGGTAACAACCCGGATTGCAACGGCTACGAGATCGAGGAAGGCACTTATCGCATCAAGGGCTACGAAGGTCCGAGCCTGGAGTGTGACAAGTGTGGCAGCGAGATGCAGCTCAAGACTGGCCGTTTTGGCAAGTTCTTCGGTTGCACCAACCCGACCTGCAAGAACACCCGCAAGCTGCTCAAAAGTGGTGATGCGGCGCCGCCGAAGATGGATCCGGTGAAGATGCCGGAGCTCAAGTGCGAGAAGGTCAACGACACCTACATCCTGCGTGACGGGGCTTCGGGGTTGTTCCTGGCTGCGAGCCAGTTCCCGAAAAACCGTGAGACCCGTGCACCGCTGGTGCTGGAGATCGTGCCGCACAAGGATGAGATCGATCCGAAGTACCACTTCCTGTGTGAAGCACCGAAGAAGGATCCGGATGGTCGCCCGGCCGTGATCCGCTACAGCCGCAAGACCAAGGAGCAGTATGTGCAGTCCGAAGTGGACGGCAAGCCGACCGGTTGGAAAGCGTTCTACGACGGTGGCAAGTGGAAGGTCGAGGACAAGCGTCAGGGCGCTTGATCCGGCGGATGCGCTGAAGATCCAATGTGGGAGGGGGCTTGCCCCCGATAGCAGCATATCAGTCAACATGTGTATGACTGATACTCCGCTATCGGGGGCAAGCCCCCTCCCACATTTGGGTCTGTTTGGTTCTTTAGGCCCGCATAGGCAGCGGTTTATTGCACTTGCAGTAGGTTCGGCTGATCCGTGAAACTGTTCAGCCAGCATCACGCTTATTCGTTGTGGAGATTGCCGTCATGGCCTACGAACTCTATACCCGTACCAATCAGAAAATTTACTTCGCGGGTTTGTCCCTGGAAGCCCTTGGCCGTGCCGAGGAAGGGAAGGAGATGAATGCCATCGCGCTGGTCCAGGCGGGGCGTGAAGCGGCGTTGTTCCACCTGTACGGCGCCTTGCTGGGCCTGTGCCACGAAATCGCCGGCTTTTACCGTCTGCCCCAGGCCGGCTCGCCCCGTGCTGAAATGATCATGAATCGCGAAGTGCTCGATTCGATGGCGATTCCTGAATTGGCCGAGCTGGTGGAAATGGCGCAAAGCCCCGACAGTTGGGTTGCACGCCTACTCAAGGCGCATGCCGATATGTTCCAACCGCCGCGCATTCCCCATGTGCCCAAGGGGGATGTGACTCAGCCGCTGATTGTGGCGGTTGCGGTGGAAGACGAAGAACCCAAGCCGTTGAGCCGCGAAGAGCTGGAAGGCTGGCGCCAGGAATTGAAAAAAATGGCGTTGCGCTTTCGCGAAGGCCTCAACGAGTGCTGATCATTCTGTAGGAATTGGATAGCGACCATTCATCAAGCTGTCAAGAAACCTGTTCAGATCCTCTGCGAGGCTGGGTGGATGACTGATATAATCCCGGCCTTTCGTGGAGAACAGACTTTTATGCCGACGTCCTTTCTGGAAATTGTTGAGTTGCCTGACGGCCGAATCGAGCTGCGCCGGGCTGAGGACGAAGGTTCTCTGGTCATTCTGGATTTTTCCGAGGACGCCAAGGTGTTCCTGCAGGGCCAACACGTGGAAGTGGCTAAAGCCATGTTGAGCGTGGGTGTGCAGATGGCAGGTCGCCTGGCAGAAGGCGAACCGGAGAAAGAAGACGGGCCGCGGGTTCTTCACTGAGTTCTGTGGTGAAGGAGTCTGGGGTGGTTAGACAGGCTTCTGTGGTGAGCTAGCTTGCTTGTAGTGAGTGGACTTGCCCCGCGCAGGGCTGCGCAGCAGCCCTAAATAGATTGACGCAGTACATCAGGTATTCCACGGTGCTTGGTTTTGGGGCCGCTTCGCAGCCCAGCGCGGGGCAAGCCCGCTCACCACAGAAGCCCGCATGTCACAGGACTTCGGTCGATCAGCACTAGCCCAATCGAATATTCAAACTCTGCGCATCACCCGTACGAGCAGCGCTGATCAACTGCTGCTTGGCGCTGACACTCAGTGGATTCAACCAGCTCACCACTGTATGGCTGCGGCCCAGGCGAAGTGCTTCGCAGGTCAACTGTTGGGCACTTTGCGCGCCGCGTGGTTGCAGCAGCAGGATGCGCTCGCGATTGAGGCCGGCGTCCCGTAGCCAGGCCTGGGTCAGGCTGGCGGGCGGGGCGATCAGTGTCAGCCAGCGGGCGTCCTGCTCTTCGCTCAACTCGCGCAGGATGGGCGCCAGCAGGCTCAGGCAGCTCCCTGCTGCACCGCGCAACGACAATTCACTGAACGCCTCAGGCTCGGCGCTCCAGGGCGCTTCGATCGTTTCCTTGAGGATGGGCGCAAGGGGTTGGGCCATGAAGGCCTCGAACAGCGACAGTTGTGTGTGTTGTGGGGTGTGGACGAGCTGCATGATGCCTCCTTTAGCGGCGAATGACGCCGACGCTCAGGCCTTCGATCACCAGGTCCTGGTCTTTCAGGTTCACTTCAATCGGGGCGAACTCAGGGTTCTCGGCCAGGAGCCAAACCTTGCTGCCTTCGCGCTTGAAGCGTTTGACGGTGACTTCATCGCCGATTCGGGCGACGACGATCTGGCCATTACGGGCTTCGCGGGTGGTGTGGACGGCCAGCAGGTCGCCGTCGAAGATGCCCACGTCCTTCATGCTCATGCCATGGACCCGCAACAGGTAGTCGGCGCGAGGGTGGAAGAAGGTAGGGTTGATGTTGCAGGACTCCTCGACGTGCTGCTGCGCCAGGATCGGCGCACCGGCGGCGACGCGGCCGATGATCGGCAGGGTCGATTCGTCGGCCTTGGCCTCGAAGCCAGGGATGCGAATACCGCGTGAGGCACCGGGGGTCATCTCGATCGCGCCTTTGCGAGCGAGGGCCTTGAGGTGTTCCTCGGCGGCGTTGGGGGACTTGAACCCCAGTTCCAGCGCAATCTCTGCTCGTGTCGGCGGGTAGCCGTTGTCATCGAGGCAGCGCTTGATAAAAGCCAGAATCTCAGCTTGGCGTGGCGTCAGTTTTAGCATGTTGATCGCTCTGTCTTTTTATACAGTGACTGGGATTATATACAGTGAACTGCGCTTGGCAATCATCCTTTTCCAGCCCTCCGCTGGACGGTCATCCCTGAGGCTTCCCACAGGCCCGAGATAGCGCTGCCTACAGATCAATAGAGATGTGATTAAATAGCGATGAAATACATGACTGCCCGGCCGGAAAGCGAACTCGCAGGCTTGACAAGACACACCCTGAAACGTATGTTTCAAACAAGTGTTTGTCAGGCGGAGTAGCCATGGCCCAGTCGGAAACCGTTGAACGCATTCTCGATGCTGCCGAGCAATTGTTCGCGGAAAAAGGATTTGCTGAAACTTCATTGCGGCTGATCACCAGCAAGGCTGGCGTCAACCTCGCTGCAGTGAACTATCACTTCGGCTCGAAAAAGGCCCTGATCCAGGCGGTGTTTTCGCGTTTCCTGGGGCCGTTCTGCGCCAGTCTCGACCGTGAGCTCGAGCGTCGCCAGGGCAAGGCTGACCACAAGCCGACACTCGAAGAGCTGCTGGAAATCCTCGTTGAGCAAGCGCTGGTGGTTCAACCGCGCAGCGGCAACGACCTGTCCATCTTCATGCGCCTGCTCGGCCTGGCGTTCAGCCAGAGCCAGGGTCACCTGCGGCGTTACCTGGAAGACATGTACGGGAAGGTATTTCGTCGCTATATGTTGCTGGTCAACGAGGCTGCCCCGCGTATTCCGCCCATCGAGCTGTTCTGGCGCGTGCACTTCATGCTCGGTGCGGCGGCGTTCAGCATGTCCGGGATCAAGGCGCTGCGGGCCATTGCCGAGACCGATTTCGGCGTCAACACCTCTATTGAGCAGGTGATGCGCCTGATGGTGCCATTCCTGGCTGCCGGCATGCGTGCCGAAACCGGCGTGACCGACCCGACGATGGCGGCCGCCCAATTGCGCCCGCGCAGCAAATCCGCGCCAACCCCCGCCAAGGTTTGACCCTGCCGGGTGTGCGCAGCCGCTTGCATCCGCTAAGCTAGCGGCCCATGCCGAATTCAGCTATTTACTCGCAACCTGTTGTGCTCACTGTGCCTGGTGGGTGCAACGGGTTGTGCGCGTTATATAAGGAAGGTTTATGACTGCTGCCCTGCAAGGTTCATTGATGGTCGACGTTGCCGGCACTTGGCTCACGGCCGAGGACCGCCATCTGCTGCGCCAGCCTGAGGTGGGCGGCCTGATCATTTTTGCACGCAACATCGAGCACCCGCGCCAGGTGCGCGAGTTGAGTGCGGCGATTCGTGCAGTGCGCCCGGACCTGCTACTGGCGGTCGACCAGGAAGGTGGTCGCGTACAACGCCTGCGTCAGGGCTTTGTGCGCCTGCCGGCCATGCGTGCCTTGGCGGATAACCCGAATGCGCAATACCTGGCCGAGCAGTGCGGCTGGATCATGGCCACCGAAGTACTGGCCGTGGGCCTGGACCTGAGCTTCGCCCCAGTGCTGGACCTGGATTACCAGCGCAGCGCTGTGGTCGGCACCCGTTCCTTCGAGGCCGACCCCGAGCGCGCCGCTGTGCTGGCGGGTGCATTCATCCGTGGCATGAACAGCGCCGGTATGGCCGCCACCGGTAAGCATTTCCCCGGTCACGGTTGGGCCGAGGCCGATTCCCACGTCGCCATTCCCAATGATGAGCGTAGCCTGGAACAGATTCGCGCCAATGACTTGGTGCCTTTCGCACGCCTGAGTCAGCAACTGGCGGCTGTCATGCCCGCGCACGTCATCTACCCGCAAGTCGACACCCAGCCAGCCGGCTTCTCGCGCCGCTGGTTGCAAGACATCCTGCGCGGTGAGTTGCAGTTCGATGGGGTGATTTTCAGCGATGACCTGTCCATGGCAGGTGCCCATGTGGTGGGCGATGCCGCCAGCCGCATCGAAGCGGCGCTGACAGCTGGTTGCGACATGGGGCTGGTCTGCAACGATCGCGCAGCTGCCGAATTGGCGTTGAGCGCCGCCCAGCGGATGAACGTCAAGCCTTCGGCGCGCATCGCACGCATGCGCGGCCAGACGGTCGCCTCGACTGAGTACAAACAGGATCCGCGTTGGTTGGCGGCGCTGACTGCGTTGCGGGATGCTCAGCTGATTGAGTGAAGACCGCGTCGCGCCCATCGGGGGCAAGCCCCCTCCCACATTTTGATCTGTGAACCTGGTCAAGTGTGGGAGGGGGCTTGCCCCCGATGGCGATGTTACCGTCAACGCTTCTCTTGCTTATGCGGCAACGGCGCAAACAGCGCTTCGATATCCTCGTTGCCCAATTGCCAATCCCCGGTCGTACGGCCATCCAGCACACCTGCCGCCAGGTCGGACTTTTCCTTTTGCAGGTGCTGGATTTTCTCCTCCACCGTGCCGCGGGCAATCATCTTGTAGACAAACACCGGCTTCTCTTGACCGATGCGATACGCACGGTCAGTCGCCTGGTTCTCCGTCGCCGGGTTCCACCAGGGGTCATAGTGGATCACCGTGTCGGCTTCGGTCAGGTTCAAGCCCACACCACCGGCCTTCAGGCTGATCAGGAAAATCTGCAGCTTGCCGCTCTGGAAGTCCTTCACCGGCGTGCGCCGATCCCGCGTCTGGCCGGTCAACAAGGCGTAGGCAACACCGCGCTGTTTCAGCTCGGCTTCGATCAGGCTCAACATCGAGGTGAACTGGGAAAACAGCAGGATCCGTCGACCTTCCTCAAATAACTCCTCAAGCATTTCCATCAAGCTATCGAGCTTGCCTGAACTGCTGCCACGGGCGGGCAGGGTGGCGTCGTTGACCAGGCGCAAGTCGCAGCACACCTGGCGCAACTTCAGCAGCGCCTCAAGAATGATGATCTGGCTGCGTGCCACGCCCTTGCGGGTGATCTCGTCGCGCACCTTCTTGTCCATGGCCAGGCGCATGGTTTCGTACACGTCGCGCTGGGCCTCGTTGAGGTCGACCCAATGGATGATCTCGGTCTTGGGCGGCAGCTCCGTGGCCACCTGTTCCTTGGTACGGCGCAGCAGGAAGGGTTTGATCCGGCCGTTGAGGTGCTGCAGTCGTATGTCGCTGGCGCGCTTTTCGATGGGTACGCGGTAGTCGCGGTTGAAGCTTTTTACGTCACCCAGCCAGCCCGGCAGCAGGAAGTGGAACAACGACCACAGCTCACCCAGGTGGTTTTCCAGCGGCGTACCGCTCAGGCACAGGCGCTGTCGCGCATTCAGTTCGCGTGCCGCCTGGGCCGCCTTGCTGGACGGGTTCTTGATGTACTGGGCTTCATCGAGGATGAGCACATGCAGGGGCAGCGCCTTGAGCTGTTCGATGTCCTTGGGCAGCAAGGCGTAGGTGGTCAGCAGCAGGTCGTAGTCCTGCAGGTTCGCAAAATGTTTCTTGCGAGCTGCGCCGTACAGCGCCAACACCTTGAGTTGCGGCGTGAAGTGCGCTGCTTCATCCAGCCAATTGGGGATCAGACTGGTGGGCATCACCACCATGCAGGGGCGATCCAGGCGCCCGGCGTTTTTTTCGCTGAGAATATGCGCCAGGGTCTGTAAGGTCTTGCCCAGCCCCATGTCATCCGCAAGTATCCCGCCTACATCGAGCTGGCGCAGCGACTGCATCCAGCTCAAGCCTTCCAGTTGGTACGGACGCAAGGTCGCGTTCAGCCCTTCGGGCGCCACACAGGTGAAATCCTTGATGTCCCGCAGGCGTTGGGCGAAGTTGCGGATTTTTTCGCCACCTTCCCATTGCAGCGGCAGGTCTTCCAGCGGGTTAAGGCGAATCGCATCGGCCTTGGCCAGGCGCAGAGTGGTGGCGCCGGCTTCCTGTAGATAAAACTCACCGAGGGTAGCCAGCACCGGTTTCAGTCGGCCATAAGGCAGCGCCACTTGTATCGGGTCGTGGCCATTGGGCAGGCCAGGGATATTCACCAGGATCAGCTCATCATCGCGGCGCCGCGCCAGCTTCTCCGGGTTGAGGATCTCGGTGTGGGAGCGCATCAGATTCAACAGGATCGGCAACAGGCTCAGGCGCTCGCCGTTGACGATGATCCCCAGCTCCAGGTCGAACCAGTCGCGCTCCGGCCCTTCATCAACCGTGGCATACCAGTCATCGACGGCGCTCAGGTCGAAGCCGAAATCATCATCGATCAGCAGCTCCCAGCCCTCGGCCCGCAAGGTCGGCGTGGCATTGAGGGTGAAGGTCAGCCAGGCACTGTCATTGACCATCTCGAACAACTCGCCGGCGCTTTCCGGCAGGGCCTTGCTCTGGCGCGTGGCGATCTTGAAACCCAGCAGGCGCAGTTGCTCGCGGTACGGCTGTTCCAGCTCGGGATGGCGCTTGATGCGCAGGCTCTGGGTGTCCTGGCGCACGATGATGTCGGCGTTTTTCTGCCCGCTGACATAGTTGCCCAAATAGTTGAACGACAGCGCCGCCCGATGCTGGATATAGCGCTGCATCTTGCCGTTGCGTGGTTCGAACGCGCTGAACTCAACACTGGCCATCCACAGGCGCGGCACCGGCACCACATCTTCCATGACCACCTGCGGCAACACCGCGCGGTTTTCCAGGACTGCCTGGAGCTTTTCCAGCAGCTCTGCATCCTGGGCGGCAGCGGGGAAGGCCAGGGTTTCCTGGACCTTGAGCAGTACCGCCGCGATGTGTTTGCAGTTGGTGTGCACCGGGCAAGTGCAGCGGCTGTCCACCAGAATCAACGTGCCCTTGGCCGATTCGCGCAGCGAAATGGTCTGCCGGTAGACGTTGCCGCCTGAGCCTTCGCAACTGGCGATGATGGTGCTGTCGCCGGATTCGACGATGCGCACCCGGTTCTCCAGGGCATAACGCCGCCCGCGCTCAAGGCTCTGCTCTTTAAAGCGATTGGCCCACGAAGGGGCCAGGGGTTTGGTCAGCGACGACGTCAGGGGCATGGCGTTGGATCAGTCCTGGAGATCGGGCGGTGGTGCGCTGGGGGGCTTGGCGGTCAGCGAGGTGATCTTGATCAGCAACGCCAGGTGGCCGCCGTCCAGGTAGTTGAGCTGGTTGTTCTTGGTGCGCACGTCGGTCTGGCTCAGGTGTTCGCTGGCGATCACGCTGCCGTTGGCGTCGAACTGGTTGATCCAGAAGTTCGCATCGATATCGGTAAAACGCCCCAGTTGCAGGCTCAGCACGCCCTCGATCGGAAACTGGCCGAACTGCTCCTGGCCGTCGGTGATGGCGACCTTGACCGGTTGTTCGCCCAGGTTCTGTTCCCAGGCCTTATGCAGCAGCACCGTGTAGGTGGAGTCGGCGCGCAGCTTATCGACAATGTTGGACAGGCGCGGCGGGCTCAGCCGGTCGCCCAGGCGCGCGGCGCCAGCATCCCAGTTTTCCGGGGCGGCACGGCTGTTGATCACCGGTTCGGCGTTCTGGCGCACCAGGATCATTTCCACCTGGTACGGGCTGTCGGCGAACGCCGCAGGTGCCACGACCACCAACAACAGGCTCAACATGCGGAACAGGCGCATTCGGGCGTCCTTCAAGCAGGTTTCGGGATGAGGCGCTCGAACAACGCCTCCAAGGTATTAAAGCGTTCTTCGGCACGTTCCATCGGCACCATGAACTTGAACAGCGTAGCCCCTTCGAACTTGTAGCGGTTGGGCTGGCCCTGGATCAGCTTGATCAGCACCAACGGGTCCACGGGGGTCTGCGCCTCGAATTCAATGCGCCCACCCTGCGGCCCGGCGTCGACCTTCTTGATCCCCAGTTGCTCGGCCTGCAATTTGAGCAGGGTCAGGCGCACCAGGTTCTTGGTCGGCTCCGGCAACAGGCCGAAGCGGTCGATCATCTCCACCTGCAGGTCCTTGAGGCCTTCTTCGTCGGTGGCCGAGGCGATGCGCTTGTACAGGATCAGCCGTGCGTGCACATCCGGCAGGTAGTCCTCGGGAATCAACGCCGGCAAGCGCAGGTTGATCTCCGGACCGCCGCCCAATGGTTGATCGAGGTTCGGTTGCTCGCCCTTGCGGATGGCTTTTACCGCTCGCTCGAGCATCTCCATATACAGCGTGAAACCCACCGCCTGGATCTGCCCGCTCTGGCCATCGCCCAGCAGTTCGCCGGCGCCACGGATTTCCAGGTCGTTGGTGGCCAGTACAAAACCGGCGCCCAGGTCCTGGGTGTTGGCGATCGCTTCCAGGCGTTTTTCCGCATCGCCGGTGATTTGCTGGCGCGGTGGTGTCAGCAGATAGGCATAGGCCTGGTGGTGACTGCGCCCGACGCGGCCGCGTAATTGGTGAAGCTGCGCCAGGCCGAACTTGTCGGCGCGCTCGATGATGATGGTGTTGGCGCTCGGCACGTCGATGCCAGTCTCGATGATGGTCGAGGCGATCAGCACGTTGAAGCGCTTGTGGTAGAAGTCGCTCATCACCTGTTCGAGTTCGCGCTCGCGCATTTGCCCATGGCCGATGGCGATACGCGCCTCCGGCACCAGCTCGGCCAGGTCGGCGGCGCATTTTTCGATGGTCTTCACGTCGTTGTGCAGGTAATACACCTGCCCGCCGCGCAGCAGTTCGCGCAGCAGTGCTTCCTTGACCGTGCTCTTGTTCTGCTCCATCACGAAGGTGCGCACCGACAAACGACGCGCCGGCGGCGTGGCGATGATCGACAGGTCGCGCATGCCCGACACCGCCATGTTCAGCGTGCGCGGAATCGGCGTGGCGGTGAGAGTGAGGATGTCGACTTCGCTGCGCAGGGCCTTGAGCTGTTCTTTCTGGCGCACACCAAAGCGGTGTTCTTCGTCGATGATCACCAGGCCCAGGTTCTTGATCTTCACATCATCCGACAGCAGCTTGTGCGTGCCGATCACGATGTCGATCTTGCCTTCGGCCAGATCGGCGACGGCGGCGCTCACTTCCTTGGCCGACTTGAAGCGGCTCATCACTTCGACAGTCACCGGCCAATCGGCAAAGCGGTCGCGGAAGCTGTTGTAGTGCTGTTGGGCGAGCAGGGTGGTGGGCACCAGGATTGCCACTTGTTTGCCGCCATGCACCGCAATAAAGGCGGCGCGCATCGCCACTTCGGTCTTGCCGAAGCCCACATCGCCGCAGACCAGGCGGTCCATCGGCTTGGGCGCGAGCATGTCGGCGCGCACTGCTTCGATGGTGGTTTGCTGGTCCGGGGTTTCTTCGAAGGCGAAGCCGGCGCTGAAAGTGGCGTAGTCGGCTTTCGGGTCGGCGAACGCGTAACCCTCTCGGGCGGCGCGACGTGCATAGATGTCGAGCAGCTCGGCGGCGACGTCGCGCACCTGTTCGGCGGCCTTGCGCTTGGCTTTCTGCCAGGTTTCGGAGCCCAGGCGATGCAACGGCGCCAGGGCGTCGTCGCTGCCGGTGTAGCGGGCGATCAGGTGCAGGCTGGCTACCGGCACATAGAGCTTGGCGCCTTCGGCGTATTCCATGGTGAGGAATTCGGCGGCCTGGTTGTCGATCTCCAGAGTCTGCAGGCCCAGGTAACGGCCGACGCCATGGTCGATATGCACCACCGGCGCGCCTTCACGCAGCTCGGTCAGGTTCTTGATCACCGCGTCGTTGTTGGCGTCGGCGCGTTTTTCACGGCGGCGGCGCTGCATCACGCGTTGGCCGAACAGCGGGCTTTCGGCAATCAATGCCAACGCTGGATCGTCCAGCAGCAGGCCTTCGTCCAGTGGTGCGATGGTGATCGCCAGGCGGTCTTTGCTCGCCACAAAATCCGGCCAGCTGTCGACGGTCTTGGGGCGCAGCTTCAGGCGTTCGAGCAGTTCCAGCAGTACTTCGCGGCGGCCGGCAGACTCGGCGGTAAACAGCACGCGGCCTGGGAAGTCGCCGAGGAAGTTGGACAGCGCATCCAGCGGTTGCGTGGCTTTGGCCTGGATCGCCAGGTCGGGCAACGTGCCCGCGGGGAAGCGTTCGCGACCGACACCGGTGTCGACCTCCTGCTGGCTAGCGACCACGCGCGGCCAGTTTTTCAGGCGTGCGAAGCAGTCTTCCACCGGCAGGAACAGCTCGGCGGGCGGCAATAAAGGACGGGATGGGTCGACGCGGCGTTCTTCATAACGGTTACGCACGTCGTTCCAGAAGTTTTCCGCTGCTTGCTCGATACCTGGCAGCGAGAACACTTGGGTGTCCTGGGGCAGGTAATCAAACAGGGTGGAGGTTTCGTCGAAGAACAGCGGCAGGTAGTACTCGATACCGGCCGGTGTAATCCCGCTGCTCAGGTCCTGGAAGATCGGGCAGCGGCGGAAGTCCACGTCGAAGCGTTCACGAAAGCGCGCCTTGAAGCGGGTGACCGCGTCTTTTTGCAGCGGGAATTCCCGTGCCGGCAGCAGCTTGATCGAGTCCACTTTGTCGATGGAGCGCTGGTTCTCGGGGTCGAAGGTACGCAGGGTCTCGATTTCGTCATCGAACAGGTCGATGCGATAGGGCAGTTTGCTGCCCATCGGGAACAGGTCGATCAACGCACCGCGCACCGCGAACTCACCGTGCTCGTACACCGTGTCGACGCAACGGTAGCCGCTGGCTTCCAGGCGCGTGCGCATCTGTTCTACATCGAGCTTCTGGCCGACATCCAGCACCAGGCTGCTGCCCAGCAGGAACTTGGTCGGCGCCAGGCGATGCAGTGCCGTTGTTATCGGCACCACCAACACGCCGTGGGCCAGTTCCGGCAGGCGGTACAGACTGGCGATGCGCTGGGAGATGATGTCCTGGTGCGGCGAGAACAGGTCGTAGGGCAGGGTTTCCCAGTCGGGGAAATGCAGCACCGGCAAATCGGGGGCGAAGAAGCTCAGCTCCTGCTCCAACCGTTCGGCGCTTTGGCTGTCGGCGGTGAGCAGCAGGGTAAAGCGCTTGGCTGCGCTGGCAGCCTCGGCGATAGCCAGGCTCAGGGCGGCACCGGGCAGGTTGCCCCAGTGCTGTTTACCTGCTTCGGCAGGGAGTAGCGGTAGACGCAGAACGGGCACGGAAGGTTGAGCTCCAAGCGTTGCGACAAAGTCGGTAATTGTAACGGCCCGAGGTGCCGCCTGTCAGTTTCTGACTGAGCCTATTACGGTTTGTAGGAAATGTGGTGGCTAAGACAAACAATGGCGTGTTTTGACTCAATATGTAGTGCCGAAATACGCGATTGTTTAGGAGGGTTACGGACAAGTCGGCCAGCTCTCCCAACTGGTGGCCTTCTGGAACCCGCGTATTTACTGGGCTGTAGCGGGGCGGTATTTTTTGGCAAGGGGTTTTTGTTGTGGGGCGCGCATTGCTCCGAGGGCGGTCGGGCGGCATAATGTAGCCCCTTTTTTCAGCCCCTACATGTGGAAGGTTCCCGTGACTCAGAAGCCCGACCAGTGTCTTGGTGAATGGATCGACCGTGAAGCACTCGCAGAAGCGATGATCCCGCTTATCGGTCAGCTGTACCGCAATAACAATGTGGTGAGCTCGATCTATGGCCGCAGCCTGATCAACCAGTCCGTCATCGCGATTCTCAAAGCGCACCGCTTTGCACGCCATCGCTCTGCCGACGACAGCGAACTCTCCGTCCACGAAACATTCCCACTGCTTAAAGCCATGAGCGAGCTCAAGCTCGGCGCGGCCTCGGTAGACCTGGGCAAGCTGGCCTACAAATTCCGCAAGGAAGGCGCCGGCCGTACCGCCGAGCAGTTCGTGCGTGAAGAAATGGCCGATGTGGTTGGCCAGCAAAACGCCGCGGCCCGCAAAGGCACCGACGTGGTGCTGTACGGCTTCGGTCGCATCGGCCGCCTGCTGGCGCGCATCCTGATCGAAAAAACCGGTGGCGGCGACGGCCTGCGCCTGCGGGCCATCGTGGTGCGCAAAGGCGCCGAGAACGACCTGACCAAGCGTGCCAGCCTGCTGCGTCGCGATTCGGTACACGGTCCGTTCAACGGCACCATCGTCATCGACGAAGAAAACAACACCATCACCGCCAACGGTAACCTGATACAGGTGATCTACGCGAAGAACCCGTCCGAGGTGGATTACACCCAGTACGGCATCACGGACGCCCTGCTGGTGGACAACACCGGTGTATGGCGTGACGCCGAGGGCCTGGGCCAGCACCTGGCCTGCCCGGGCATCGACCGCGTTGTGTTGACCGCGCCTGGCAAGGGCAAGCTGAAGAACATAGTTCACGGCATCAACCACGCTGAAATCACCGCTGACGACAAGATCGTGTCCGCCGCGTCCTGCACCACCAACGCCATCGTGCCGGTGCTGAAGGCGGTGAATGACAAGTTCGGCATCGTCAACGGCCACGTTGAAACCGTTCACTCGTACACCAACGACCAGAACCTGATCGACAACTTCCACAAGGGCGATCGCCGTGGCCGTAGCGCCGCGTTGAACATGGTGATCACCGAGACTGGTGCGGCCACCGCTGCAGCCAAGGCATTGCCTGAGCTGGCCGGCAAGCTGACCGGTAACGCGATCCGCGTGCCGACGCCAAACGTGTCGATGGCCATCCTCAACCTGAACCTTGAGAAAGCCGCCACCCGTGAAGAGATGAACGAGTACCTGCGCTACATGGCGTTGCACTCGGATCTGCACAAGCAGATCGACTTCGTCAACTCGCAGGAAGTGGTCTCCACCGACTTCGTGGGCTCGCGCCACGCCGGTGTGGTGGACGCCGAGGCGACCATTACCCAGGACAACCGCGTTGTCCTGTACGTGTGGTACGACAACGAGTTCGGCTACAGCTGCCAGGTGGTTCGCGTGATGGAAGACATGGCTGGGGTCAACCCGCCAGCGTTTCCGCGCTAAGCACCCGCGTTGAATAAAAAAGCCCCGACTGGTTCGGGGTTTTTTTGTGCCTGGGGATTTTGTGCTGGCTGGAAGGGCCTCATCGGGGGCAAGCCCCCTCCCACATTTAAACTGCATTCCTGCAGGGTTAATGCGGTCCAGTGTGGGAGGGGGCTTGCCCTCGATGGCGTCAGTTCAGACAATACATGTCTTTATTCCAGCAACCTCTCCGACAAGCCCTTGGGCGCTAACCAGATCCCCAGGTAAGCCCTCGCCAGCTCATCGTCGTTGCTGCTGAACAGCACTTCCCCATTGATCTCCAGGTTCAAGCCGCGTCCGGGTCGAAAATCCAGTGCGTAGCGATCACCGCTATGAATGTTGCGAAAGACGGCATGCAGTTTGTCCACTTCGGGTTTCAAGCGGTCGCTGACGTGCTGGCGCTCCAGCGTGGTATTGGCGGCCTTGATCACATCATTGCGATCAATATCGCGAAAGTAATACAGCTCCAGGCGCAGCGTCTTTTGCTGTTTCCAGGCTGACTCTGCGGGAGTGTCGGCTGGGGCATACAGCGCCGCGGCGTATACATCGGCCCAAAGATAGGTCAGTACTGCCTGGTTTTTCAGTGCCAATTCATGAGACTGCGGGGGGAAACCTGCCTGCTTGAGTCGGGCGACTTCATTGGCTTGCACCGTGAACGAAAACATCAGTAATAAACAGAAAGCGACATGCCGCATAATGGCTCGTCCTGCAAAGGTGCGTGCCGACAGTGTAATTGCAATTTCCTGAGCGTGTAGTAGAGGCAATACTGGCCTACGACGCGACCAAGGGTTAATGTGCGCGGCGTTGAGCCTTATATAGACTGTGCCCCGGTTCACACACTTGAGCCAAATTGTCCTTCATGACCGCTGGCGCGGCATGATTTAGCCCGGCGTCCAACCGTACGCCTGGCCTGTTCTGAGGAGTACGCATGGCTGTCTACAACTACGACGTGGTGGTACTGGGTTCCGGCCCGGCTGGAGAAGGTGCGGCGATGAACGCTGCCAAAGCTGGGCGCAAGGTGGCGATGGTCGATAGCCGTCGCCAGGTCGGCGGTAACTGCACCCACCTGGGTACCATCCCGTCCAAGGCGTTGCGTCACTCCGTGCGCCAGATCATGCAATTCAACACCAACCCGATGTTCCGGGCCATTGGTGAGCCACGCTGGTTCTCGTTCCCGGACGTGCTCAAAAGCGCCGAGAAGGTCATCTCCAAGCAAGTCGCGTCGCGCACCGGCTACTACGCCCGTAACCGCGTCGACCTGTTCTTCGGCACCGGCAGCTTTGCCGACGAGCAAACCATCGAAGTGGTCTGCCCCAACGGCGTGGTCGAGAAGCTGGTGGCCAAGCACATCATCATCGCCACCGGTTCGCGCCCGTATCGCCCGGCGGACATCGATTTCCACCACCCGCGTATCTACGATAGCGACACCATCCTGAGCCTGGGCCACACCCCGCGCAAACTGATCATCTACGGCGCCGGCGTGATCGGCTGTGAATACGCCTCGATCTTCAGCGGCCTGGGCGTACTGGTGGAACTGGTGGACAACCGCGACCAGTTGCTGAGCTTCCTCGACTCGGAAATCTCCCAGGCGTTGAGTTACCACTTCAGCAACAACAACATCACCGTGCGCCACAACGAAGAGTACGAGCGCGTCGAAGGCCTGGACAACGGCGTGATCCTGCACCTCAAGTCCGGCAAGAAGATCAAGGCCGACGCCTTGCTGTGGTGCAACGGCCGTACCGGCAACACCGACAAGCTGGGCATGGAAAACATCGGGGTCAAGGTCAACAGCCGTGGCCAGATCGAGGTGGACGAGAACTACCGCACCTGCGTGCCGAACATCTACGGCGCCGGTGACGTGATCGGCTGGCCAAGCCTGGCCAGTGCTGCGCATGACCAGGGCCGTTCGGCCGCTGGCAGCATCGTCGACAATGGCAGCTGGCGTTATGTGAACGACGTGCCGACCGGGATCTACACGATTCCCGAGATCAGCTCGATCGGCAAGAACGAGCACGAACTGACCAAGGCCAAGGTGCCTTACGAAGTGGGCAAGGCGTTCTTCAAGAGCATGGCGCGTGCGCAGATCGCCGGTGAGCCCCAAGGCATGCTGAAGATCCTGTTCCACCGCGAAACCCTGGAAGTCCTCGGCGTGCATTGCTTCGGCTATCAGGCGTCGGAGATCGTGCACATCGGCCAGGCGATCATGAACCAGCCGGGCGAGCTCAATACCCTCAAGTACTTCGTCAACACCACGTTCAACTACCCGACCATGGCCGAAGCCTATCGGGTAGCGGCCTACGACGGCCTCAACCGGCTTTTTTGAGCGGCTCCGGCCGGTGGCCTGAGCCGGCCGGGGAGACCGATTTCAGTAATTCCCGAGGGTGGCAGTGGCCAAACCGGGAAAGTCTGTAATCAGGCTATCTACGCCGAAGTCGGCGAGCCTGCGCATCAGCGCGGGTTCGTTGACTGTCCACACGGACACGTGCAAGCCCTGGCGCTGGGCTTTTTCCAGTCGCTCGGGGGTGCACAGCGTCCAGTTCAACGCCAGAATCTCACAGCCATAGTTCTGCGCGACCTTCAACGGGTCGAGCCAGGCATATTCGGCAACCAGGCCGCGTGACAGGTCCGGGGTGAGTTCAACCGCTGCTTTCAGCACTTCCCGCGAACTTGAGGTGACGGTGACTTTGTCCATCAGGCCAAAGCGCACGGCCATTTCACGAATGGCCAGCACCGTGGTGGCGGCGCGGGTGCGTGAGGCGCTTTTGACTTCCAGTTGCCAGTGATCGAAGTCGCATTGTTCGAACAGTTCTTCCAGGCGTGGGATCGGGCACGGCTTGACCCAGCCCGGGCCGCCTTTGCGCGCGTCCATCTTCACCAGGTCGGCTGCCGAATACTCCACGACCTTGCCGCGCCGGTCGGCGGTGCGCTTGAGGGTCGGGTCGTGGATGACCATCAACTCGCCATCCATGGACAGGTGCAAGTCCAGTTCGCAGCGGCGTACCCCGTGCTTGAGGCATTCCTGGAAGCTGGTCAGGGTGTTTTCCGGTGCTTCGCCTTTGGCACCGCGGTGGCCGTAAATCAGGGTCACAGTTGCTCCTATGCGCCAGGTCTGCTGGCGGGGTAATACGAATTCAGGTGTCTTGGGCGTCGCTCTGTTCCCGCGCCAGGCGCCGTTCCTGGGCCTGTTTCTGCAGGATGTAACGCGCCAGCAGCTGGCGTTGGGCGTCAGTCATGGCTTCGAATTCCGTGCCGACGTCAAAACCTGTGCCCTTGGGATCGCAATGGGTGACCCGGGCGCGCAGCAGCAGGCCAAGCGCCTGGGGCATCAGCACCAGCTTGACCGCCAGGTGCGCACCGGGCGACAGGGGCGTGGGGTTTTGGAAGTCGATACCGCCCTCGGAAAGGATCACCGGCTGCGGTGCGCCAACTTCATCCAGCAGGCCGCGCGCCATGATCTGGCTGAGCAGGTCCAGGCGTTTGTTCTGTACTTTGAGGAAGGCGGCCAGGCTGCGATCTTTCTCATTTATCTGGCGCAACAGGTGCTGGGCCTCGAATTCACTCAGGTGCAGTTCACTGAGCAGATTGAATAGCGGCGAATCATCCAGCAACACTTCCTTGCTCGCCGCTTCGGGAGCAGACAGGCTTTTGATTTGGAGTGCGATCATGTCGTCGATACGGTAGTATTCGCGGCGTTCTTCTTCATCTAATGTCGACATGGCGAACCCCAAGTAGCGTTAATGGTCTGAGTGTAAAGCTGCTTACCAGACCCCGCCACCGGGACGTCTTCTTTTCCTCCGAACAAGCCCCGACATGTTCAGACCTCTCTTCGTATTTATCGGCACGCGTTATACCCGTGCAAAGCGTCGCAATCATTTTGTGTCGTTCATTTCCCTGACCTCGATGATCGGGCTCGCCTTGGGCGTGGTCGTGATGATCGTGGTGCTGTCGGTGATGAATGGCTTCGATCATGAGATGCGCACCCGCGTGCTGGGCATGGTGCCCCACGCGACCATCGAGGGCGATGCGCCCATCAGCGACTGGCAAAGCCTGGCGGCCAAGGTCAAGCAGAACCCCAAGGTATTGGCCGTTGCGCCATTTACCCAGATGCAGGGGTTGCTGACCAACGACGGCAAGGTGCAGAAGATCCTGCTCAATGGCATCGACCCGGCCCAGGAACGTAACGTGTCGATCATCGACAAGTTCATGTTGTCGGGCAAACTCGATGACCTGGCGCCCGGCGAGTTCGGCATCGTGATCGGCGACAAGGCGGCGGCCAAGCTCGGCGTGGGCCTGGGCGACAAGCTGACCTTCGTCGCGCCGGAAGTCACCGTGACCCCGGCCGGCATGTTCCCGCGCATGAAGCGCTTTACCGTGGTCGGCACCTTTCACGTTGGCGCCGGCGAGATCGACGGCTACCTCGGCCTGACCAACCTCACCGACCTGGCGCGCCTGCACCGCTGGCAGCCGGACCAGGTGCAGGGCCTGCGCCTGAAGTTCAACGACCTGTTCGACGCGCCGCGCACTTCATGGGAAATCGCCCAGCATTTGGGTGACAGCCAGTACTACGCCCGCGACTGGACGCGAACCCACGGCAACCTCTACCAGGCCATCCGCATGGAAAAAGCCATGATCGGCCTGCTGTTGCTGCTGATCGTCGCCGTGGCCGCCTTCAACATCATCTCCACGCTGGTGATGGTGGTGAACGACAAGAAGGGTGATATCGCCATCCTGCGCACCCTCGGCGCCACACCGGGGCAGATCATGGCGATCTTCATGGTGCAGGGCACCGTGATCGGCGTGGTCGGCACCTTGATCGGCACGGCGGTCGGCATCCTGGCGGCGCTGAACGTGAGTGCCGCCATCGCTGGCCTCGAAACCCTGATCGGCCACAAGTTTCTCAACGCCGACGTCTACTTCATTGACTACTTGCCGTCCCAGGTGCAGGCCCAGGACGTGTTGATGGTGGGCGGCGCTGCGTTGGTCCTGAGTTTCCTTGCCACCCTGTATCCAGCCTGGCGCGCGGCACGTACCCAGCCAGCACAGGCCTTACGTTATGAGTGAATCGGGCATGAGTGAAAAAGCAATCCTGAGCTGCCGCAACCTGGGCAAATCCTATGAGGAAGGTCCGGAGTCGGTGGTGGTGCTGTCCAACCTGCAACTTGAGCTGCACCCGGGCGAGCGCGTGGCGATCGTCGGCAGTTCCGGTTCCGGTAAAAGTACCTTGCTGAACCTGCTGGGCGGCCTGGATACGCCGTCCCAGGGCAGCGTGTGGCTGGCCGGTGAAGAACTGTCGGCCCTCGGTGAGAAGGCCCGTGGTCAGCTGCGCAACCGTTCGCTCGGTTTTGTGTACCAGTTCCATCACCTGTTGCCGGAGTTCACCGCCCTGGAAAACGTGTGCATGCCGCTGCTGATCGGCAAGACCGCGATCCCGGAGGCCCGCCAGCGCGCCAAGGCCCTGCTGGAGCGCGTCGGCCTCGGTCATCGCCTGGAGCACAAACCGGCCGAACTGTCCGGCGGCGAGCGCCAGCGTGTGGCAATCGCCCGTGCCCTGGTGAACAACCCCGGCCTGGTGATGCTCGACGAGCCTACCGGCAACCTTGACTCCCACACGGCCCAGGGCATCAAGGACTTGATGCTGGAACTGAGCACCCAGATGCGCACCGCGTTCCTGGTGGTGACCCATGACATGAGCATGGCCCGTCAGATGGACCGCGTGCTGCACCTGCAGGAAGGTCATCTGGTCGCCATCTGACCCGTTTCAAGCCCGGTGCTTCATGCGCCGGGTTTTTTCATTTTTTCAGGCGGTGCAAGCGAATGTTCAGACCGTTATCGATTTTCATCGGCACGCGCTATACCCGCGCCAAGCGCCGCAACCGTTTTGTCTCGTTTATCTCGATGACCTCGATGATCGGCCTTGCCCTGGGTGTGCTGGCGATGATCGTAGTGTTGTCGGTGATGAACGGCTTCCAGCGCGAAATGAGCTCGCGCATCCTCGGCATGGTGCCCCACGCCACCATCGTTGGTGTGAACCCGATTGATAATTGGCAGCCCGTGGCCGCCGCTGCGATGAAGAATCCGGAAGTCACCGCAGCGGTACCGTTCACACAAATGGACGGCATGTTCTCCTACAAAGGCGCGATGCAGCCGATCGAGATCAGCGGCATCGACCCGGCACAGGAAGGCAAGGTGTCGATCGTGGCCCAGCATATCGTGCAGGGCAAACTGGATGACCTCAAACCCGGCGAATTCGGTGTAGTGGTCGGCGAAATCACCGCCCGGCGTTTTCGCCTGAATGTGGGCGACAAGCTGACCCTGATCGTGCCGGAAATCAGCACCGCGCCGGGTGGCATCACCCCGCGCATGCAGCGCTTGAACGTGGTGGGGATCTTCAAGGTCGGTGCCGAGCTGGATGGCTCCATGGCCATGATCCATATGGCCGACGCTGCCGAGATCCAGCATTGGCAGCCGAACCAGGTGCAAAGCGTGCGCCTGGCGGTGAAAGACCTGTACGCGGCACCCAAGGTCTCGGCAGACATCGCCGCCAGCCTGGGCACCGCCTACAAGCCCGATGACTGGACCCACACCCAGGGCAGTCTGTTCAGCGCGATGAAGATGGAAAAGACCATGATCGGTCTGCTGTTGCTGATGATCGTCGCCGTGGCGGCGTTCAACATCATCGCCACCTTGATCATGGTGGTGAACGACAAGGGCGCGGACATTGCGATTTTGCGCACCATTGGCGCCACGCCACGGCAGATCATGGCGATCTTTATGGTGCAGGGCACGGTGATCGGCATCGTCGGCACCTTGATCGGCGGCGTATTGGGCGTGATCGCGGCGCTGAACGTGAGTGAACTGGTGGGTTGGATGGAGCGGGTCACCGGGCAGCATATCTTCAGTTCGGACGTGTATTTTGTCAGTAACCTGCCTTCGCAGCTGCAAGGTGGGGATGTGGTGCTGATTTGCACGGCTGGGTTTGTGCTGAGCTTTTTGGCCACGCTGTACCCGGCGTATCGGGCGGCGAAGATTGAGCCGGCGCATGCGCTGAGATATTCGTAATATTCAAGACCGCCATCGGGGGCAAGCCCCCTCCCACATTTCGAATGTATTCACAAATCACCCTGTGGGAGGGGGCTTGCCCCCGATAGGGCCGGTACAGCTTGCATCAATCTCCAGCAGGCAACTCAATCACAAACCGCGTCCACCCCGTCCCGGATTCACAATAAATCCTCCCTCCATGCGCCCGCACAATCGACTGGGTAATCGCCAGCCCCAACCCTGCATGCTCGCTGCTGCCTTCGTGCCGTGCCGGATCGGCCCGATAGAAGCGGTCAAACAACCGGGGCAGCAACTCGGTTGGAATGCCGTCCCCGGTGTTCTCTACTGAAAGTTTCACCCCATCCTCGATTTGCACACGCACTTCGCCGCCTGGCGGGGTAAAGCGCAGCGCGTTATCCAGCAGATTCGACAGAGCCCGCCGCAACATTCCACGGTCGCCCATCGTATGGGCCGTGCCCTCGCGAACCAGGCTGATCTGCCCGTCCTCCGCCAGCAGCGTGAAAAACTCCAGTAACGCATCCACTTCATCGGTCAGTGCCAAAGGCTCGCGCTTGGGCATCAGTAGGCCATGATCGGCCTTGGCCAGGTAAAGCATGTCATTGACCAGTTGCGCCATCCATTGCAGCTCTTCCAGGTTGCTGTGCAGCGCCTCGCGGTAATCCTCCAGTGGGCGTGGCTGGGTGAGGATGACCTGGGTCTGAGTCAGCAGGTTCGACAGCGGTGTGCGCAGTTCGTGGGCGATGTCGGCGGAGAACGCCGAGAGGCGCTGGAACGCATCGTCCAGGCGGCCGAGCATGGCGTTGAAGGCCTGGGCCAGTTCGGCCAGTTCCACCGGCATATGTTGCTGGGGCAGGCGCTGGGTCAGGGAGTGGGCCGACACACTGGCGGCCACTTCGCCCATGCGTCGCAATGGCCGCAACCCGCTGCGGGCGGCCCAGGCGCCGAGCAGGGCGGTGGCCAGGGCTGACAAGCCGACGGTGAGCCAGATCAGATGCTGCATGCGCTGCAGGAAATGCTGGTGGTGGGTGATATCAAGCATCAGCGTCAGTTGTGGCGAGTCGGGTTGGCCCGCCCTCAGCGGCGCGTTGTAGACCCGGTAGTCGGTGTCGGCATTTTGCAGGCTGTGCAGGCCGGGGGCTGCGGGCAGGTCGACGCTGGGGGCATCGTCCAGCCAGCGTTGGCCGGCGGCGGTGATACGCAGGGTCAGGTCGGGCTGGCGCCTGAGTTCGGCGCGCAGTTGCGCCTCACGCTGGGCCAGGGCTTCCGGTGAATCGACCCCCTGCAAGGTACTGCGCAGCGCCACCAGCTTGCTGTCGAGCTGTTGCTGGTCCAGCTCGATGAAGTGCGCTTCGCTGGCGCGGTTGAACAGCACACCGGCGATCAGCGACACCACCGCCGTGCAGGCGGCAAACAGCAACGCCAGGCGGCTGGCCAGGGACAGGCGCTTGATCAATTGACCCGTTCCTCCAACACATAGCCCATGCCGCGCACGGTGTGGATCAGTTTGTTGGGGAAGTTATCGTCGACTTTCAGGCGCAGGCGGCGGATGGCGACTTCGATGATGTTGGTGTCGCTGTCAAAGTTCATGTCCCACACCTGGGAGGCGATCAGTGATTTGGGCAGCACTTCGCCCTGGCGCCGCAGCAACAGTTCCAGCAGGGAGAACTCCTTGGCGGTCAAGTCGATGCGCTGGCCGTCCCGCTCGACGCGGCGGCGGATCAGGTCCAGGCGCAGGTCGGCCAGTTGCAGCGCGGTTTCCTGGGGCGTGCTGCCGCCCCGGCGCAACAGGCTGCGCACGCGGGCCAGCAGTTCGGAAAAGGCAAAAGGCTTGACCAGGTAGTCGTCGGCGCCCAGTTCCAGGCCGTGCACGCGGTCTTCCACGGCATCGCGGGCGGTGAGGAACAGTACGGGAATGTCCAGGCCGGCGCTGCGCACGGCTTGGAGGATCTGCCAGCCATCACGGCCCGGCAGCATCACATCGAGGATCAGCAGGTCGTAGTCGCCGGTCAATGCTAGGTGCTGGCCGCTGGTGCCGTCGGCCACCAGTTCGGTGGTAAACCCCGCCTCGGCCAGGCCCTGGCGCAGGTAGTGGCCGGTTTTGGGTTGGTCTTCGACGATCAGCAGTTTCATGGGCGGCTCTTGGCAACGGTGGACGACGGCTTTATACCTTGGGTGCCAGGGCAGGAGGGCAACCTGACAAAGTTGTAATCTAGCAGTCAGCTGGCTGGCAGCGGCGCATTCTTAGAGTGCTCCCCAGGCGAGTCACACATTTTTGGAGAAAACCGATGGCGTTGCGTACACCCTTGTTGTTGGCCGGTTGCCTGTTGGCGTTGAGTGTTGAGGCGATGGCCGATGGCGCTCATACCTATGCGTTCGGCGAGGCGGCGCCGGCGAGCAAAGCCACGCGTACTGTGGAAGTGACCCTGCAGGACATTTCCTTTTCGCCCAAGTCCCTGGATGTCAAAGCCGGTGAGACGGTGCGCTTTGTACTGGTCAACAAAGGGCAGTTGCTCCACGAATTCAACCTGGGCGACGCGGCGATGCATGCCGAGCACCAGAAGGAAATGCTACAGATGCAGGCCAGCGGCATGCTCACCTCTACCGGCATGGGCAATATGGACCACAACGCCATGGGCCATGGTGCGATGAAACACGACGATCCCAATAGCGTATTGGTCGAGCCTGGCAAAACCGCCGAGCTGACCTGGACGTTCACCAAGGCCACGGGCCTTGAGTTTGCCTGCAACCTGCCGGGGCATTACCAGGCGGGCATGGTCGGCAAACTCAACGTCGATTGATCCGCTGGCGCTTAGGCGCGGGGGCAAAGGCTGGTAGACTGGCGCGGTTTATTTAGCCAGGTTTCCGCCATGCATCCCGCAGCCGAACATTCGCCGCTGGGCAAGTCCAGTGAATACATCTCCACCTACACCCCGTCTTTGCTGTTCCCGATCCCGCGTGCCGCCAAATGGGCCGAGCTGGGCCTGAGCGCCGAGACCCTGCCGTACAAGGGCGTGGATTTCTGGAACTGCTTCGAATTGTCCTGGCTGCTGCCGTCGGGCAAGCCGGTGGTGGCCATCGGCGAATTCAGCATCCCGGCCGACTCGCCGAACATCATCGAGTCAAAGTCGTTCAAGCTGTACCTCAACTCGCTGAACCAGACCGCGTTTGCCGATGCGGCCAGCCTGGAAGCCACCCTGCGCACCGACCTCAGCGCCGCTGCCGGTAAACCGGTGAGCGTACGCATCCGCAGCCTGGCCGAGATCGAGGCCGAGGGCGTGATGGCCTTGCCCGGTGTGTGCATCGATGACCTGGATATCCGCGTCAGCAACTACGAACACCCGCGCCCGGAACTGCTGCGTTGCGATGATTCGCGCGTTGTCGAAGAAAGCGTGCACAGCCACCTGCTCAAATCCAACTGCCCGGTCACCAGCCAGCCCGACTGGGGCAGCGTGGTGGTGGAGTACCGTGGTCACGCGTTGGACCACGCCAGCCTGCTCGAGTACATCGTGAGCTTTCGCCAGCACTCTGACTTCCATGAGCAATGCGTGGAGCGCATCTTCCTGGACTTGCAGCGCCTGCTGAAGCCGGAAAAATTGACGGTGTATGCGCGCTATGTGCGACGGGGTGGGTTGGATATCAACCCGTATCGCAGTACTGAGGATGTGGCGTTCCAGAACGTGCGCCTGGCCCGTCAATAGGCTTAATGCAAGATAAATGTGGGAGGGGGCTGGCCCCCGATGGCGGAGTGTCAGTCACAGAACCTGTGTCTGAACCTCTGCTATCGGGGGCAAGCCCCCTCCCACATTTGGATCCGGGCTGGCGGGAAGATTAGATTCCCATGCTGCCCAGCGTGTTCATGATATTGCGCAGTGCCCCGGAAATGGCCGGGTGTTCAGCATCGAACTCTATGGCCGCTTTATTCACATCGTCGGAAATACTGGGTGTCTGGGTGGCCGGTTCCAGCTCAAGTTGCAATTCGAACTTGGCAATCAAGGCCTCCAGTGCTTCACGTTTTTCTTCCGACAGCGGCGGTTCCTGTTCCAACTGCCCGCGCAGGATCTCGACCTGTTCTTCCAGTTTTTTGCGATCAGGCATGACGTGTTTCCTTTTATCGATAGGCACTGGCATAGACCACGGCACGCCGCGAAAGGTCTACGGGCTGACCTGTAGATTAATCCACCGGCGCTGAGTGTGCATGATCCGTGTCAGGGCTTCTCGCCTTTGAGCTGGCGCAGGCTGATGTCCGCCAGGCAGGTGCCGAGCTCGCCCAGGTGATCGATCACCGAGTGCACGCCCAGCCCGTACAGCGCGAGGGTGGCCTTGCCGCGCTTGAGCTCGCGCTCCGGTTCGCTCAGCGCCTGCCATTGCTCGGGGGCCATACCGCACAGCGAGCCGCAGGAGGCCAGGCCGATGGTCCACAACCCGGCGTTAAGGCCCGACTGCAGCAGGCGCGGCTCGCCGCTGACCAGTACGCAGCCTTCCAGGCGTTCGATGTTCAGCGCCATCAAGGCTTGCCAGCAGGCGTGGGGCGCAGGCCAGCGGATGGCGGACGGCGACGTAGCCTTGACCCAGGCGGGCAGCGTCGCGGCCAGTGGGGTGGTGACAGAGGAGGGGAGTTCGTCCAGCCAGGCGCAGGGCACGCCTTGTTCCTTGAGGCTGCGCAAAATGTTCAGTGCGCCCGGTGTGGCTTGGGAGTCGGGGGCGGGGGAGTCGGTACGGGCCCGGGAACCGAAGTCCACCAGGCAGCCACTCAGGCCAAACAGAACGGCAGTCAAGGCGGGGGCGCTGGCGATGGCTATCTCGGCGTGAGGCATGTCGACATCCCTGAAATAGCGCTAACGCTATCCAGGCACCATGACAGGCCGATGACAGCCGGGATAATTGTAGGAATTTTGTCCATTTTTGGTCTGACGTTTCCTAGTTACTGCCTAATTGGCGACTTCCGTCATATACTGACGTCCTTATTCAGGGCATAGCGCCCATGACAGACCATTCAAGGAGCAAAAGCTATGCGCTGGAGCCACTACTTCGCTCAGCTGTCAGTGTGTGCCACTGTCCTGCTGGCGCCGTTCGCCGCACAGGCAGCATCGGAAGACGATCCATGGGAAAGCGTCAACCGTCCGATCTTCACTTTCAACGACACCGTTGACACTTACGCGCTCAAGCCATTGGCCCAGGGTTACCAGTTCGTGACTCCGCAATTCGTCCAGGATGGCGTTCACAACTTCTTCCGCAACATCGGCGATGTCGGCAACCTGGCCAACAACGTGCTGCAGCTCAAGCCCCAAAAGGCCGGTGTAGATACGGCCCGTTTGCTGGTCAACACCACCTTCGGCGTGTTGGGCTTCATCGATGTAGGCACCAAAATGGGGCTGCAACGCAGTGATGAAGACTTCGGCCAGACCCTCGGTTACTGGGGTGTCGGCAGCGGCCCTTACGTAATGCTGCCGCTGCTGGGCCCGAGCACCTTGCGTGACGCGCCGTCCAAGTACGTGGACAGCTACACCCAGCCTTACCGCTACATGAACGATATCGGCTGGCGCAACAGCACCTTCGGCCTGAATATCGTTGATACCCGTGCCAGCCTGCTCGACAGCGAGAAGCTGATCACCGGTGACAAGTACACCTTTATCCGTAATGCGTACCTGCAGAACCGCGAGTTCAAGGTCAAGGACGGCAAGGTCGTCGACGACTTCTAAGCTGTTATGTTTTGACATGAAAAAGGCGACCCGCGTGGTCGCCTTTTTTGTGCACGGTTTTCAGCGCATTTTCAGGATCCTGAGGCCCAAGTGCTGGTCGTCGTCGGTGGTTTTGGTCCACACCACCTCCGTGTCCGCCTCCAGGCCCTTCAACGCGGGGTGCTCCGAATCGATGCGCACCGTCAACCGGTCGCCTACGTTGAACTGGCGCGGCGCCTGCACTTGCATGCCGGAGCTGGAGAGGTCCACGCAAACCCCGGCAATCTCCTGGCCTGCATGGATCAGAGACACATCGGCATCCACACGCATGCGGATGAAATCGCGTTTTTCGGCGTAGTCGCGCTCGTGTTCGCTCATGGGCTCCATCCTTACTTTGTGTTGTGGTCGTGCCTGTTCTTATAACTCCCGGTGATTTGCGGTGTAAAGACGCCCGGCGACCATCGGCATGAGCTTGAAACCCCTGACGGATGGGAGTACCGTCTGCGCCTTAGAAGGGCACCTCTGCTTTACCTTTGTGCATGGGAAAAATCCCAATGCTTTGTAGGACAGAGAGGCTAGAAAGCGAATCCAGTACGTGAGCCCGGCCATTGTCGCGCCACCTACGCCAACCTAATTCTGGCGCCGTTTGCCCACATGCAAAAAACCAGTGCCACGCTGCTGATAATCGATGACGACGAAGTAGTGCGCGCGAGCCTCGCGGCCTATTTGGAAGACAGTGGGTTCAGCGTCCTGCAGGCCAGCAATGGCCAACAGGGTCTCCAGGTGTTCGAGCGCGACCAGCCCGACCTCGTGATCTGCGACTTGCGCATGCCTCAGATGGGCGGCCTGGAGCTGATTCGACAGGTGACCGAGCTCGCCCCGCAGACGCCAGTGATTGTCGTATCCGGCGCCGGCGTGATGAACGATGCCGTCGAGGCGTTACGCCTGGGCGCTGCCGATTACCTGATCAAGCCCCTGGAAGACCTGGCCGTGCTGGAGCACTCGGTGCGCCGTGCGCTGGACCGGGCTCGCCTGCTGCTGGAAAACCAGCGCTACCGCGAAAAGCTCGAAACCGCCAACCGCGAACTTGAAGCCAGCCTGAATCTGCTCCAGGAAGACCAGAATGCCGGTCGCCAGGTGCAGATGAATATGCTGCCGGTCAGCCCGTGGACGATTGACGAATTCCAGTTCGCCCACCAGATCATCCCGTCGCTGTACCTGTCGGGTGATTTCGTCGACTATTTCCGCGTCGACGAGCGGCGTGTTGCATTCTATCTGGCCGATGTGTCCGGCCACGGTGCTTCCTCGGCTTTTGTCACCGTGTTGTTGAAGTTCATGACCACACGGTTGCTGTTCGAATCCAAGCGCAATGGCACCTTGCCCGAGTTCACCCCCTCCGAGGTGCTGGGCCACATCAACCGGGGCCTGATCAGCTGCAAGCTGGGCAAGCACGTGACGATGGTCGGCGGCGTGATCGATGAAGAAACCGGTCTTTTGACCTACAGTATCGGCGGTCACCTGCCGATGCCTGTTTTATACACTCCTGACAGTGTGCGTTACCTGGAAGGGCGTGGTCTGCCGGTGGGCTTGTTCAATGAAGCCACCTACGAAGACCACATCCTGGAACTGCCGCCGACCTTCAGCCTGACGCTGATGTCCGACGGCATTCTGGACCTGCTTCCAGAGCCTACACTCAAAGAGAAAGAAGCCGCCTTGCCCCAAAAGGTCAAGTCGGCGGGCGGCAGCCTGGATGGCCTGCGGCAGGTTTTTGGATTGGCCACGCTAGGGGAGATGCCGGATGATATCGCCCTATTGGTGTTGAGCAGGAATCTTTGATGAGTACCGGAAGAATCCAATTCGCCGAGCAAGACGGGACCTTCGTCCTGAAGTTTGTCGGTGAAGTGCGCCTGACCTTGTGTTCGGCGCTGGATGCGACGATTGAGCGGATCTTCACAGCGCTGAACTTCTCGGCGATCGTGATCGATCTGACCGAAACCCGCAGCATCGATAGCACCACCTTGGGCCTGTTGGCCAAGTTGTCCATTCTGTCTCGGCAGAAGGTCGGCCTGTTGCCGACCGTCGTCACCACCCACGAAGACATCACCCGCCTGTTGCAGTCCATGGGCTTTGATCAGGTGTTCAACATCGTTGACCGCCCAATCCCATGCCCGGAATGCCTGACCGACCTGCCGTCCCAGGACCAGTCCGAGGAAGTCGTGCGGGTCAAGGTGCTGGAAGCGCACAAGATCCTGATGGGCTTGAACGATTCCAACCGCGAAGCCTTCCACGACCTCGTCAACGCCCTCGAGCGCCACTGACCGCATTCCAACTGTGGGAGGGGGCTTGCCCCCGATTGCTGAGGGTCAATCACAACATCTGTGCCTGACACACTGCTATCGGGGGCAAGCCCCCTCCCACATTGAATCTAGATAGGCTTCAGATCTACTGAGCGTAAAAAAGGGCGGCACCCGCGAGGGTGCCGCCCTTTTTGTCGCCGTCTGCCTTACAACTTGGCAGTCAGCAACGCCTCCAGCTTCTCCTGGTCCCGAGCAAACTGACGAATCCCCTCCGCCAGCTTCTCAGTCGCCATCGCATCCTCGTTGGACTCCCAACGGAACTGCGCTTCAGTCAGATGCACACGCGCTTCACCGGCATGCCCCGGCGACAGCTTACGCTCCAGCTTGCCCTTATCCGCCGCCAGTTTCTCCAGCAGGTCCGGGCTGATGGTCAGGCGATCACAACCGGCCAACTCCTCGATCTGGCTCAGATTACGGAAGCTCGCACCCATCACCACGGTCTTGTAGCCGTTGGCCTTGTAGTAGTTGTAGATGCGGGTCACCGACTGCACGCCCGGATCTTCGGCACCGGTGTAGTCGTTGCCGTTGGCCTTCTTGTACCAATCATAGATACGGCCCACGAACGGCGAGATCAGGAACACCCCGGCTTCGGCACAGGCCACGGCCTGGGCGAAGGAGAACAGCAGGGTCAGGTTGGTCTGGATGCCTTCTTTTTCCAGCTTCTCCGCCGCGCGGATGCCTTCCCAGGTCGAGGCGATCTTGATCAGCACGCGGTCACGGCCAACGCCGGCTTTGTCATACAGGTCGATCAGGCGATGCGCACGCTTGAGAATGGCGGCTTCATCGAACGACAGACGGGCGTCCACCTCAGTGGAAATACGACCCGGCACCACTTTGAGAATCTCTTGACCCACCGCCACCGCAAAACGGTCGCTGGCCAGGCCCACATCGCCATTGCAGTCCTGTACGGCTTCATCCAGCAGCTTGGCATAAGCCGGGATCGACGCCGCCTTGAGCAGCAGGGAAGGGTTGGTGGTGGCATCCTGCGGCTTGAGCTTGGCGAGGGTGGAAAAATCGCCGGTATCGGCTACAACAGTGGTGAATTGCTTGAGTTGTTCCAGCTTGGAAGTCATGGGCGTGCTCTGTCCTGTGGGTCTGATGACATTACCCGAGCACCGGCAGGCGCTCAAGGGCGCAAATGCGTTCGATCGTTTGCGAGGGCAACAACCTGAAAACGGCCGTTTGAATGCCTTGTCTTGGTGCTAAATAGGAGGCCAAAACCGCCGGCAGGTTCAACTCAAGTTCCCCCAATCAGTGCTGCCCCCTGTAGGCGCTGGCTTCTTGTGGTGAGCAGGCTTGCCCTGCGTTGGGCTGCGAAGCGGCCCCAGTAAGGCGATGAGGTTTTCAGTGAGAACGCCGTCGTAGTTATCAGGGGCGCTGCGCGCCCCAAGCAGGGCAAGCCTGCGCGCCCCAACAGCCCGGCCATCGAGCAACTCCCTGACACCCTGCACTCAAAACTGTGGGAGCGGGCTTGCTCGCGAAAGCGGCCTGTCAGCCTCCAAATTAACCAGCTGACACCCAATCCCTCACCGCCCCTCCAACAACTCTCCAGCCTGATCCAACAAAGCCAATGGATCCGCAGCTTTATGAATATCCACCGACAACAACTGCCTGAACCTACGCGCCCCCGGAAACCCGGTCCCCAACCCCAACACATGCCGAGTAATGTGATGCATCGCACCACCACTGGCCAAATGTTCCGCAATATACGGCCGCAACTGCACCAGCGCCTCAGCCCGACTGATCACCGGTGCCTCACTGCCAAATAACTTCTGATCTACCTCCGCCAGCAAATACGGATTGTGATAAGCCTCCCGACCCAGCATCACCCCATCAAACACCTGCAAATGCTCATGGCACTGCTCCAGCGTCTTGATCCCGCCGTTGAGCACAATCTCCAGCTCCGGAAAGTCCTGCTTCAACTGCGCCGCCACGTCATAACGCAACGGCGGAATGTCACGGTTCTCCTTCGGCGACAACCCCTCCAGAATCGCAATCCGCGCATGCACGGTAAAACTGGAGCAGCCCGCGTCCTTCACCGTCCCGACAAAATCACACAACTGGGCATAACTGTCCCGCCCATTGATCCCGATGCGGTGCTTCACGGTCACCGGAATCGACACCGCGTCACGCATCGCCTTCACACAATCGGCAACCAGGGCAGGATGCGCCATCAGGATCGCGCCGATCATGTTGTTTTGCACCCGGTCGCTGGGACAACCGACGTTCAGGTTTACCTCGTCGTAGCCAGCGGCCTCGGCCATACGCGCGCAAGCCGCCAGATCAGCCGGAACACTACCGCCCAGTTGCAGTGCAAGTGGATGCTCGGCTTCGTTGTGGCGCAGGAAACGGTCGTGATCGCCGTGGAGGATCGCGCCGGTGGTGACCATCTCGGTGTAGAGCAGGGCGTGCTTGGAGAGCAGGCGCAGGAAGTAGCGGCAGTGGCGGTCGGTCCAATCCATCATGGGTGCGACGGAGAAGCGGCGGGAGAGGGGAGCGGTTTGTAGGGGCATTGGGGGGATCTGAGTTAGCGAGGCGAATGGGGCGCAGTTTATCAGGGATGGGTGTTGGGTGTGGGAGAGGCGTGCGCTGGGCTTCTCGCGACCTCGCGTTGCACATTGCTCCGTGTGGAATTTTTCGGTATTTGAGGCAGGCAAGTACGTCGGATATCGTGGTCTGACCCCGATATTCCGTATGCCGTTCAGGAAGGAAAGGTGAGCGACGCCTAAAACATCATAATATAACCCTGAGGTCGCTCAGTTTTCGATGAAATTAATTTAAGGCTTTGTAATAACTTGAAAAGTTTTTTAGGTGATGCATGAACCTTCCATGGTTATGCGATATTTTAATAAATTTTATGTGTCGGATGGCCAGAATCTATGTTCTTTATCAAAAAAAACTATGTAAAATATATTTCCTTTGAAGAATCCAGCAACTCTCCTTTTTTGCCCGCCGATGTTTCTGATTACCCCCCAGTTTTCCTTCTTTGAAAGGTCCGGTGGACACGTAAAAAATGTTTTGTCTGCGGGCGGGAATCCTTTGTAGTTTGTAATGCATTTTTGAGTTTGTAATGCTGTTATATTGGTAGTGCTTAAATGATGAAGTCTTGTAAGTAAGCTGTCTGTAATTCCACTTGCAGCCCAGTCTTCCAGTGACTGTCCTTCTGTATCATTATTTTTAAAGTATTTAAAGCTAAAGCTTAAATATTGATCATGGGTAGAGGCGGCGGGCTCTCGGGTTTCCTCGCGCCGTGATGTACCTTTAAGTGGAGCTGATCTATTACGCATCATCTCGCCCCATAAGATTATCTATCTCAGAAAAATTATTGAATAAAGGAATTGCTCCAAAAGCTCCTTCTAAATAGTTGTCCCCGTAATTTCTCTTTAATGCTCTAGATTTTTCTTTATATTCAATCAAAGAGTAAAGCTCGCTAGAGCCATCAATATCTTTATTTACAAACCAAATCTGGTCGCGCCTGAAAAAATCTGTATCCATGAGATTCACGTCTTGCACTGCTGCAATAATTTGACTGCCATTATTGCTCTCGGAGTGGAAAATCTTAAAGATAAGCTTGGTCAGTAGGGAGTGGAATTTAGAATCTAGTTCATCAATAAATAGAATTTCTCCATTTATCATTGAATCGTAGATCGGGCCTAAAATATAGATTAGTTTTTTGGTGCCCTCAGATTCAAACTCAAGAGGGAACTCTACAGTATTATTGCCAGCGTTTTTGATTACGAAAAGATCATGGTTGATCAGTTTTTTATCTTTGGTTATTTCCTTAAGATTGTTAACAATCTTTCTAACTCCATCGTTTTCAATCTCTAGTTCGTCGAATGGTAGCTTGGTGCTTGATTCAACAACCTTGATGTCGGATATTTGGAAAGAATTTAGAATTTTGAGCAGCCATGCTCTAAATTCTGGATTACTCTTAAGTTGTCTGGTCGTAAAGTTTTTATATTGGAAATCGCTAATTCCATTTAATACGTGCAATCTTATAAAGAAATCTGTGACTACTGTTGAGTGCTCCCCATCAAAACCAGCTAAGACGGAGATAAATGGAACGTCAGGCCGAGTTTTTTGTATGGTTTTATTTTTGATAAAAAGCGCTGCTTCAGAGAAAGCGGATCTATTGGATTCTATGTGCATTTTTTCGCGTTGAAAAAGTACAGTTTCTCGTGTTTGAGGCGTATAGAATAGCCATTCTTCTGCTACTTCGCCATTCAATAAGCTAAGGCCGTATCGGTATTTAATGCCTTTAGAGTAAAAAATCACTTCCATTTCAGATGGGTTGTCCACTTCCGGACTATGCAGAAGAAATGGGATGACTTTTTTTGCTACATTGTTTTCTATGTTTACGACTGATTTTAAAACGATCTCCTTCATTAAGGAAATTGCTTTTATTAAGTTAGATTTTCCGCTCGCGTTCGCGCCAAATAGTAAAGATGATTTTAAAAGTCTCTCACTATTTTCCGAAACTATTTGAGTGTTTTGTTGATTTATATCGTCCTTTTTAGAGTCTGAGGCAAGCATGCTCAGATTCTGCGTATCCCTAAAGGACAGAATGTTGGCAGCCGAAAAATTTACTAGCATTAAGTTTTTGCTTCCGTGGGTTCTTAAATTGGAAAAATGTAAAAAAAATGCGTTTTTTGATGATAAGAATGAGCCTATCATCGTCTTTAATTCTATTGCAAGAAAATCATTTCTGTTGTGAGGCGGATGCCTAGGGAGGTATAGATGACCGGAGGTGTGGGAGAAAGGAGCAACGGCCATTTTGCAGGTGATTGGCGATTTTTCGCTTGCCACAGTTGAGGATTAGTTTGAAAACCAAGCACACCCAGTGGAGTGTCAGAAGCGCCCCAGCCAGCGAAGGGTTGTAGAGGCTTCGACTGGACAGCAATGCTGGTGGTTCGAAAGTGGTACGGATGGTTGACGGTGTGGTTGTAGCGCCCGTCCTTCGTGGCTTGTAGATTCAGTCGTTCCCATCCATCATCGGGGCGACGGAGAAGCGGCGGGAGAGGGGAGCGGTTTGTAGGGGCATTGGGGGGGATCTGAGTTAGCGAGACGAATGGGGCGCAGTTTATCAGGGATGGATGTTGGGTGTCGGGGCGCCGAGATTTGCGTCCACTACCACTTCGAACGCGGACGCTGCCTTGTATGGAATACCCCGAGGATTTGCAGGCGATCACCGCGTATCCGATACGGAATCAGATATGACCAATTGGGTACTGCCCATTCACGGGTGTTTTTGACCCGGCCTTCACGACCCACAGAGAAAAATTGAGCCAGTTTGTCGACGCTGGCGAAAATGGCATCGGAGAAGTCGTCAGCAGCCATTGGATTTTCGAGAGCGATATAGTTCGCTTCGTCTTCCAGATGTTTGAGCGCTTTTTTCAAGCCACTCAACCCGCATTCCGACTCCAGCGCCTAGCGCGCATGGCTGCTACTTGATCGTCGGTTGCGAATTTGCCTTGGTCGGCTTCTTTGACTGCCAGCTCGATCTGAGCGGTCAGGGTTTTTTCATGCTCGATGTAGTCGCGAAGAACATCCATCGCCAGGTAGGTCGCAGTCTGGCCGTTGCTTTTGGCCAAGTCGGCAAGAGAGTTGGACAGGTCTTCCGGCAGGTTTAGGGAGATTCCAGTCATGGCGACCTCGATGGTGGATGGTTGTGGGCATCTTACACTGTGGATCGTTGGCTTGAATCAGCAGGTCGTCGCGAGGTGTATCCAGAAGCGATTAACCTCAATTCAGAGCATCGTGGTTTTATCGATTTGGTCTGAGGGCATTCGGGAAAAAGTTCCTACTCTTCTTTCGGCTTGCCCCTCAGACCACCCATCGCTAACCTGCGCAAGTCGCTGCAAACCCAGCGACCGGAGGTGGAAGTCCGTATTGCTAAGGCGTTTTAACTCCCGGAAATATTTGGAGCTTCGCCCATGCCTAACAAATCACGCAGTCCTTATGTCGATCAAAACAGTGCGCCCGCCGAACACCAAACCGGCAACTTGTTCTTGGTCAGCCCCAACATCGACACCGAAACCCTCCTGGCCAACGCCGCCGAAAACCTCGCATCCGCCAATCAAATGGCCGCCACCCTGGCCTTCGATCTCGAAGACCCGCACCGTGCCATCGTCCTTGGCATCCAACAACTCATCGATCTGAGCGCTCTACTCGTCGACCGAGTCCAGGAACAGGTCGTACCTGCCGCCTGACACCCAACCCCGCCGCCTTACCCCAAGGCGGCAACCTGAACCCATCCTGTCACCCAGCAATGTTTCATCACTCCCGGCGCTTTTGAGGTCTACGATCCTCTTCAAGAGAGGACCTCCGCGCCTCCATTCCACAGGGAACTGAAACCATGATCTCGAACCTCGTTAAAGTCGTGATGGTTGCTGGCACGTTGCTGTTGGGCGCTTGTTCGACGGGGTCGGCCGGCGTGAGCAGTGACCCGTGTTTTTCAGGCGGATGCCAGGCGTTTGGGGACCATAGCCCCAGCAAAGCCACCAAGATGAATTATGGCGGCAGTGGGCTGGGGAGTAGTTATGGGGAGTATGGGGCGGGGTTGTTGCATGATGATTGATGGGGTGGTGGGGCAGTCACTGGGGTGGTGACTGACCCATTGCTATCGGGGGCAAGCCCCCTCCCACATTGGAGCTGTGATCGGCGCAAAACCGGGGGCGTCAGTGCCCCCCCTTCATGCGGCGGGCGATGAGGTAGATGCCCAGGCCGATCAGCGCTGTAGCGGCGCCGATATAGCCGGTGCTGGTCCAGCCGTACCCGGCTGTAATCGCCATCCCGCCTAGCCACGGCCCCAGCGCGTTCGCCAGGTTGAACGCCGCGTGGTTCGACGCCGCCGCCAGGCTCGGGGCTTCGTGGGCGATGTCCATCAAGCGGATTTGCAGGGGGGCCGCCATGGCGATCATGGTGCCGACCAGGCCAATGCCCAGTAGTACGCTCCACAGCGAACTGGCGGCGACGGTGAAGAAGATCAGCACGGCCATCGACCACACCATGATCCAACCCACGGCGCGAAATTGCAGGCGGTCGAACAATTTGCCGCCGGCGATGTTGCCGATGATGCCGCCTGCCCCAAATGCGGCGAGGCCGAAGGGAATCCACTGCGGCGAGACTTTGGTCACTTCCAGCATGGTCGGCGCCAAATAGCTGAACACGCAGAACATCCCGGCAAACCCGATCGCGCCAATCGACAACGCCATCCACACCTGCGGCTTGGTGAAGGCGCGCAGTTCCTTGCGCGGGTCGCTGCGTTGTTCGTCGTGGCGATGGGGCACGAATTGCCAGACCAGCGCGATAGTGCACAGGGCAATCACGCTGACCAGTGCAAACGCCGAGCGCCAGCCTAGGTGTTGGCCGAGGAAGGTGGCGATGGGGTTGCCGAGCAGCATGGCCAGGGTCAGGCCCATCATTACGCGGGCCACGGCGCCGGCGCGTTTGTCGTTGGGGACCATGCTCGAGGCGACCACGGCGGCGATGCCGAAGTAGGCGCCGTGGGGCAGGCCGCTGATAAAGCGGAAGGCCACCAGCGAGCCGAAGGTCGGGGTGAAGGCGGTGGCCAGGTTGCCCAAGGCGTACAGGCCCATCAGTAGCAACAGCATGTGTTTGCGTAGTAGCTTGGCGCCAAGAATGGCCAGCAGTGGCGCGCCAACCATCACGCCCAGGGCGTAGGCGCTGATGGCGTGGCCGACTTGCGGTTCGCTCAAATTGAGATTGTGGGCGATGTCGGGCATCAAGCCCATGATGGCGAATTCGCCGGTGCCGATCGCGAAGGCGCCCACGGCCATGGCCGCTTCCATTTTGGCGGCGCCGCGCGCGGGCAGCACATGCCCGGGTGTTTGCTGGATAGTCATGGGTAACTCTGGTTGGATGGAGCGCACGAAGGAGAGCCGCCGATGCTACGCAAGCAGCGGCAAAGGTGTCTAGAACAGCGGTTTGCGTGAGAGTTCCAGGCCTGTGACCCCAGGTCGCGCCTGCCACGCTTGACATCGACGGGTTAAAAGCTGCGATTTAGAGCTGTCAATTGGCCAAACGGCGCATAAACGCCGTTTGCCGTGATATTCTGCGCGCCGTCCTGGTCTAGCATCCCCTGGGTACGTACGTCCCAGCGGTTGGCTGTCGCCCAGGTAGCTGAAGCCAATAATGATAAGAAGTCAGCGCAGAAGGGACATAAACAGTGAGGTCGATACGTCGGCCTTGTGTGCCCACCCTGCGGCCCTCTCGTGAATGTGCATACCCCGCGGTGCTGCCTTGCGCAGCTGTGATGGAGGGTTGCCCATGATCAGGGGCGGTAGGGCGGATGGCGTTTTATCATAGGTGCTACTGATGTTTAAAAAAGTAAACACTGCCCTGCTGGGGCTGGCTTTGTCGCTGGGGATCAGCTCCGTTCAGGCGGAAGAGGCAAAGAAAGTCGATGTGCTGCTGATTGGCGGCGGCATCATGAGTGCAACCCTGGGTGTCTGGCTCAATGAGCTGGAGCCGGGCTGGTCGATGGAGATGGTCGAGCGCCTGGATGGCGTGGCCGAAGAAAGCTCCAACGGCTGGAACAACGCCGGTACCGGTCACTCGGCCCTGGCTGAGCTGAACTACACCCCGGAAGACAAGAACGGCAACGTTGAGATCCCGAAAGCGGTCGAGATCAACGAAGCGTTCCAGATTTCCCGTCAGTTCTGGTCCTGGCAGGTCCGCCAGGGCGTGCTGAAGGACCCGCGTTCGTTCATCAACACCACACCGCACATGAGCTTTGTGTGGGGCGATGACAACATCAAGTTCCTGAAAAAACGCTACGAAGCCCTGAAGGCCAGCCCGCTGTTCGCCGGCATGCAGTACTCCGAAGACCCGGCGCAGATCGCCAAGTGGGTTCCGCTGATGATGGAAGGGCGTGACCCGAACCAGAAAATCGCGGCCACCTGGAGCCCGCTGGGTACCGACATGAACTTCGGCGAGATCACCCGCCAGTTCGTCGCTCACCTGCAAACCACGCCTAAGTTCGACCTGAAACTGTCGAGCGAAGTGCAGGACATCACCAAGAACGCCGACGGTTCGTGGCGTGTGAGCTACAAAAACCTGAAAGACGGCACCAAGACCGAAACCGACGCCAAGTTCGTGTTCATCGGCGCCGGTGGCGGTGCACTGCACCTGCTGCAGAAGTCGGGCATTCCTGAAGCCAAGGAATACGCTGGCTTCCCAGTGGGCGGCTCGTTCCTGGTGACCGATAACCCAACCGTTGCCGAGCAACACCTGGCCAAGGCCTACGGCAAGGCTTCGGTTGGCGCGCCACCGATGTCGGTTCCGCACCTGGACACCCGCGTGCTGGATGGCAAGCGCGTGATCCTGTTTGGCCCATTCGCGACCTTCTCGACCAAGTTCCTGAAAGAAGGCTCGTACCTGGACCTGCTGACCAGCACCACCACCCACAACATCTGGCCAATGACCAAAGTCGGTATTCGTGAATACCCACTGGTCGAGTACCTCGCCGGCCAACTGATGCTGTCCGATGACGACCGCTTCAAGGCGCTGCAAGAGTACTTCCCGAACGCCAAGCAATCCGACTGGCGCCTGTGGCAAGCCGGCCAGCGCGTGCAGATCATCAAGCGTGACGAAGAGCAGGGCGGCGTCCTGAAACTCGGCACCGAAGTGGTCAGCTCCGCCGACAACACCATCGCGGGCCTGTTGGGTGCATCGCCAGGCGCGTCCACCGCGGCTCCGATCATGCTGACCGTGCTGCAGAAAGTGTTCAAGGACAAGGTCGCGACTCCTGAGTGGCAGGCCAAACTGCACCAGATCGTACCGAGCTACGGCACCAAGCTGAACGACAGCCCGGAAGCGGTTGCCAAGGAATGGGCCTACACCGCCGAAGTCCTGCAACTGCCTACGCCGCCTGTGATTCCACAAATGGCTGCCCCAAAGGCTACCGAGGCTGCCAAGCCTGCGGCTGAGCCAAGCAAGCCGGCATCTGACCTGGCGCTGTAAGCCAGGCTGATGCACAAAAGCCCGCTGAACCGGTAACGGTCAGCGGGCTTTTTCATGGCCGTGAGAACAGTTCAGCAACCTGACAGACGCCACCTGTTAAAAATATTCCAGAGCCAAGCAGGAGCGAGGCCGCAACAAGGGGGCATTTTTTACCAGTGTCAGTGTTGGGCGCACGCGCCCGAGGGTTTTTTGTATGTGGCTACGTTATGCAGCATTGGCGGCCATGGTCGTCGCGGCATCCGGATGTGTGCAAGAGCGCGTCGTGCACGAGCGCAGGCCGGTGCAACGTGAGTATGTGGAAGTCATCGCGCCACAACCGCCGCCGGTGCAGGTGATCGAAGTCGAGCCGCCCGTGCGCTACGGCTACGTCTGGTCGCGTGGTTACTGGCGCTGGGACGGCGGGCGATATGTGGCTGTACACGGCCACTGGGAGCCTGTACGTGAAGGCTATCGCTATGTGCATCCACATTGGGTGCAGCGCAATGATGGGTATCACTGGCAGGGCGGTGGCTGGGTTCGCTGAGCCCTGGTTTCATCGGCAACGAGCGTTAAATCGGCTTCTGGGTGCCCAGGAGCCGAACCTCCCGCAGCAACGCGGCGCCGAGTTGATCGGTGCCCAGTTCCCGGTAGCCCACGGCCTTGACCTCGCCGTTCTCCTCCGCCTGGATAAGTATCACCGGGGTTTCCTTGCCGGTGGTTTCGTCGACATGCATCGCGTATTGGGGAATATCCAGCTTGATCGGCGTCCCCGCCGCCTTGCCCTTCACATTGATCAGGAAGGCGGCGCAACCGCTGTCGACATCCACACTGGTGGCGGAGCGGCCGCTGACAAAGCAGGTCTTTGGTAGATCGGGCCAGGTGATGGTGTCGGCCAGGGCGAGAGTGGGGGCCATGGCCAGGGCGGCGAGTAGAAGCGTGCGCACGTCGGTCTTTCTCTCGATCAAGGTGAACACGGTTTGTACCAAAGCCCGCCCGCGGCCGCAACGCCAGGGTTCAGGCCAGCCGCTTCATGCCGGTGGCCTTGATCGCGTTGAGGTCGAAGGTTGCCGTGTATTCGCAACCGGCGGCGTGGGCGCAGCGCTCGATCAGGCAGTCTGCAAAGTCAGCCTTGTTCGCCACAAACTTGCGCAGCGCCTGCCAGATGATCTCCCCATGTTCTACGGTCAATTCGCGGGTGCGCAGCAGGGTCTCAAGCACTATCACCACATCACTTTTGGCCGACTGGTAGCAGCTTTGCAGTACCCACACCAACTCCACAATGGAGACCAGGCTGATAAAGCCCGGCGAGGCGATGGTCAGTGATTCGATCAGCTCGGATGCCTTGGCGGATTGAACGGGATCATCCTGGGTGACGTAGCGCACCAGCACATTGGTATCCAGCCCGATCATCCGGCTTTGGCCCCCTGCGCTGCGATGGCTTGGTTCATCTCTTCGATAGAGATGGTCCTGGCGGGCGTGCGGATCAACCCTTTGAGGTCATGCACCGTTTTGCTCGCGGCAATGATGGAAAACTGCCCATCTTGCATTTCTACGAATTCAACTCGATCACCTGTTTCCAGGCCGAGGGCGGTCCTGACCTGGACAGGAATGGTGATTTGACCTTTTGAGGTCAGTGTAGCGATAGCCATGTTGAAGATCTCCATCGTGATATTCCTTACCTTAGGGTAAGGAATGACAGAGGACAATATCCGTTGGTCCATAGGGTGCTCATCTGGTGTGGGTTAGTCGGAACAGGTAAAACACTAGTCCCAACTGTCCACGCCCGCTGGGCCTAAAGAGATACAAACCATGACCGACCGCCGCCTCGTTATCCCTGTCTCCATGCACCCCATCGTCGAGCGCGCCGGCTACGTGCCTGCGGTCAAGGTTGGCAAGACGTTGTACTGCGCCGGGCAGGTCGGGCGTACGGCTGGGTTGGCGGTGATCGAGGACCCCGCGGCGCAATTCGTCGCGGCCTGGGACAATCTGCGGCAGGTGCTGGAAGAGGGCGGTTGCACGTTCGACGATGTGGTGGACATGACCACTTATCATGTGGATATGAGCCAGCACATGGCGGTTTTCCGTGAAGTGAAAAACCGCCTGTTTCCACGTGGGCATTGCGCCTGGACCACAATCGGGGTGTCCGAACTGGCGCACCCCGGCCTGCTGGTGGAAATCAAATGTGTGGCGGTACAGCGCTAGCTTATTGCACCACGCGGTAGCACGGTACATACGCCGCGCCGCCCGGCAACTTCATGCGGTGCTGGGCGACGAAGGCCTGTAGCAACTCGTCCAGCGGTTTCATGATGGCCGGGTCGCCGTGGATCTCATACGGGCCGTTCTGCTCGATCAGGCGGATGCCCTTGTCCTTCACGTTACCCGCCACGATCCCCGAGAACGCGCGGCGCAGGTTGGCGGCGAGTTCATGGGGCGGCAGGGCGTGGCTCAATTGCAGGCTGGCCATGTTCTCGTGGGTGGGGTCGAACGGGCGCTGGAAGCCTTCGTCGATCTTCAACAGCCAGTTGAAATGGAACGCGTCGTTGCGCTCGCGGCGGAACTGCTTCACCGCCTTGAGGCCGGCAGTCATCTGGCGTGCCACTTCCGCCGGGTCATCAATGATGATCTGGTAGTGCGCCTGGGCCGCTTCGCCCAAGGTGGCGCCGACGAAGGCATGCAGTTGTTGCAGGTACGGCGCGGCGTGTTTCGGCCCGGTGAGGATGACCGGGAACGGCAGGTCACGGTTGTCCGGGTGCATCAGGATGCCCAGCAGGTACAGGAATTCCTCTGCTGTACCGGCACCACCCGGGAAGATGATGATGCCGTGGCCGACGCGCACGAACGCTTCCAGGCGCTTCTCGATGTCCGGCAAAATCACCAGTTCGTTGACGATGGGGTTCGGCGCCTCGGCCGCGATGATGCCCGGCTCGGTGAGGCCCAGGTAGCGCCCGCCGGTAATCCGCTGCTTGGCGTGGGAAATGGTCGCGCCTTTCATCGGACCTTTCATCACGCCAGGGCCGCAACCGGTGCACACGTCAAGGCTGCGCAGGCCCAGCTCGTGGCCGACCTTCTTGGTGTATTTGTATTCTTCGGTATTGATCGAGTGCCCGCCCCAGCACACCACGATCTTCGGTTCGACACCCGGGCGCAGCGTACGGGCGTTGCGCAGCAGGTGGAACACGTAGTCGGTAATGCCCTGGGAGTTGCTCAGGTCGATGCGCTGGCTGTCCAGCTCGTTCTCGGTGTAGACGATGTCGCGCAGGGCGCTGAACAGCATCTCGCGGGTGCTGGCGATCATTTCGCCATCGACGAAGGCGTCGGCCGGAGCGTTCAGCAGTTCAAGGCGCACGCCGCGGTCCTGTTGGTGGATGCGCACTTCAAAATCTTTGTAGGCGTCGAGGATGGTCTTGGCGTTGTCGATGTGCGCGCCGGTGTTGAGGATCGCCAGGGCGCATTGGCGGAACAGGGTGTAGATGCTGCCGGTGCCGGCTTCGCTCAGTTGCTGGACTTCACGTTGAGACAGGGTTTCGAGGCTGCCCTTGGGGCTGACGGAGGCATTGATGACTTGACGTTGGGGCATTCTGATTCCTTGAAAGCGCAGCCACCGCACCCGCAAGGGGCCGCGATGGCTTGAGAATGATGGGCGCCGAATTCGGTCGCACGAGACGGTTATTTACCTCACGCGCAAGGTCGAGCGCAAATACCGTCCAGCACCATCATGCCGCAGAACTCACTGAATCAGCTTCCAGTTTTTGTAGAAAACCCGACGCAGGGTAAAGGCCATCCCGGCAAACCCAGCGATCACGGCATTGAGCACCCGGGGGATCGGCGTCGGTCGCACGATATCGATAAACAGGCAGTAACGCTTGGCGTCGTTTTTGTTGAAAGACGCATGCATCAAGGTGTCATCGAAAATAAACAGCGGGTCGTCGTGCCAGTAATGCTTGTGCTGGCCCACCTGGATGTAGACGCCCTCGTGATGCGGTGCCGGGGCCATGTTGTAGAGCACGCGGAACATCATGCGCAGCGGGCCGAAGTGAAAGGAGGTCGAGCGGTTTTCATTGAACACCGACACACCGATGGTCTTCACGAACGGCAGTTTTTCGCGCAGTTTCGGAATGTCCAGGGTGGTCTCGATGGCTTGGCCGTACCACTGGAAGAACAACATGCCGCGTTTCTTCTCGGCCATGCGCTCATCCAGGTAGCCGATGATTTCGTCCTTGTGGGCCATGGCATCGTTGATCACCTGTTGCAGGTCTTCACGCCAGGCGGGTGGCAGGTCGGCCATGGTGTAGACGTGGCGGTTAGGCGAACTCAACAGGTCGAACAAGGTGTTGAACGGGGCCAGCAGCCAAGTGTTACGGCCACTGCCGATAAAATACTTTTTGATCGTCGTGCGGTCGTACAGCCCGTTGCGCAAAAAGTCATAGACACCACACACCAGCACCAGGCCCAGGAACACCAGGGTGGTGACCGGGAAGCAATAAATAACCAGCAGCACGCCGATGATCCAGGCGGCCGAGACTATTTTCTTGCGGTTGACACTCGCACTCATGAAGCTCAACTCCAACGGGGGAAGGTGCACGAGTTCCAGTCCTCATGGCACCCAGAGATGCGAAGACATGAAACATAATGAAACAATCTCCCTATGATAGGGCTTTCCCCCGCAGCCGGGCGTTTTAAATATTGCGAAATTGTGAAGGCTTTACACAGTTTTTAACCCCGGCGGCGCTGTGTGGATTGGATTTTGTAAACAGAAGATTTGCGACTATCGTGACGCTTCGGTTTTTTGGACGTCATAGACCGGTACGATTGAAGTTGAATGGCCACCACTGGCCTTCGGCACCTTGGAAGAGGCAGAAATTTTATGATCATCAAACCGCGGGTTCGTGGCTTCATCTGTGTGACCGCTCACCCTGTTGGCTGTGAAGCGAACGTCAAGGAACAGATCGACTACGTGACCCAACACGGCGTCATCGAAGGCGGCCCGAAAAAGGTGCTGGTCCTCGGTGCTTCCACCGGCTACGGCCTGGCCGCGCGCATCAGTGCCGCGTTTGGTTGTGGCGCCGACACCCTGGGCGTGTTTTTTGAGAAAGAAGGCGAAGAAGGCAAGCTGAGCTCCGCCGGCTGGTACAACAGCGCCGCGTTCGAGAAGTTTGCCGTCGAAAAAGGCCTGTACGCCAAGAGCATCAACGGCGACGCGTTCTCCGACGAGATCAAGCGCCTGACCATCGACACCATCAAGAAAGACCTCGGCAAGATCGACCTGGTCGTCTACAGCCTGGCCGCGCCTCGCCGTACCGACCCGCAAGGCGTGGTGCACAACTCCACCCTCAAGCCGATCGGCAAGGCCGTGACCCTGCGCGGCATCAACACCGACAAAGGCGTTGTGGTCGACACCACCCTGGAGCCAGCGACCCAGGAAGAAATCGACGGCACCGTCAAAGTGATGGGTGGCGAAGATTGGCAGCTGTGGATCGACGCCCTGCGTGACGCCGACGTCCTGGCCGAAGGCGCCAAGACCACTGCGTTCACCTACCTTGGCGAGAAGCTGACCCAGGACATCTACTGGAACGGCTCCATCGGCGAAGCCAAGAAAGACCTCGACAAGAAAGTCCTGACCCTGCGCGACAACCTCGCCGCGCTCAAGGGCGACGCCCGTGTGTCGGTGCTCAAGGCCGTGGTCACCCAGGCCAGCTCCGCGATCCCGATCATGCCGCTGTACCTGTCGCTGCTGTTCAAAGTGATGAAAGAGCAGGGCACCCACGAAGGTTGCATCGAGCAGGTCTACGGCCTGTTCAAGGACAGCCTGTACGGCAGCCAGCCTAAACTCGACGCCGACGGCCGCCTGCGTGCCGACCTGGCCGAGCTGGAACCGAAAGTCCAGGACGCCGTGGCGGCCCTGTGGAACCAGGTCACCGACGACAACGTCAACGAAATCAGCGATTTTGCCGGCTACAAGGCGGAGTTCCTGCGTTTGTTCGGCTTTGAAATCGACGGCGTGGACTACGAGGCTGACGTGAATCCGACCGTGAAGATCAACGGCCTGATTCAGGCGTAAGTGATCCGGTTCAAAAAGACGGCCCTTCGGGGCCGTTTTTTATGGCCGCTGAAAAAGGCTGCCTTCAGAACCCTCTTACACATTTTTGAGCAGCGTCCGATCGCTCCGATATGCCAGACTCCAGCCGCTATCACATTCAGGCTAACGGAGGATCTGATGACGATTCGTGCAGTGGTTTTTGATTTCGGCGGTGTCCTGTTCGACTGGAGCCCGCAGCACCTGTACCGCAAGCTGATTGCCGACGAGCATGAGCGGCAATGGTTCCTCGATAACATCTGCACCCAGGCCTGGAACACCGAGCAGGACGCCGGTCGCTCCCTGGCCGATGGCACCCGCAGCCTGATCGAGCAATACCCGCATCATGAGCGCTTGATTCAAGCCTATTACGACCGTTGGCACGAGATGCTGCGAGGGCCGTTGCCGGAAGGTGTGGCGATCCTCGAAGCGTTGCACCGAGCCAATATGCCGTTGTTCGGGCTTACCAACTGGTCTGCCGAGACGTTCCCCTATGCGCGGGCCAATTACCCGTTCCTGCAGTGTTTTCGCGACATCGTGGTATCCGGCGAGTTGAAGCTGATCAAGCCTGACGCGGCGATCTATCACGCCAGCCTCAGCCAGGTACGTGCGCAGTTGCCGGATATCCAGCCGGCTGAAGTGGTGTTTATCGATGACGTTGCCGGCAATATCGAAGCGGCCATCGCACTGGGCTGGCAGGGGATTCACCATGTGTCTGCCGAGCGCACGGCCGCGCAGTTGCGTGAGTTGGGCGTGGGCTTCTAGCGCGCCCACTTTTCCATGGCGAAATCCACGAAGGCGCGCAGCTTGGGCAGGCGATATCGGTCCTGGCCGTAGAGCAGATGCATGGGGCGGCTGGGCAGTCGATAGGTGGTCAACAAGGCCACCAGTTTGCCGCTCTCCAGGTCCGGTTGTACCAGGGCATCGGCCAGCATGATGATGCCCATGCCGTTGACGGCCGCCTGGCGCAAGCCTTGCGAGCTGTTGATGGTCAATGAGCCGGACACTGGCACTTCCACCTCGCCGCTATCGTCGGTCATGCGCCAGAGTTTTTCGGTGTCGCGCCAATTGTCATTTGCCGGGTAGGCGAACGCCAGGCAGTCATGTTGCTTGAGGTCCTCGGGTTTCGAAGGCGTGCCGCGTCGTGCCAGGTACGCAGGTGACGCGCAGAGGGTGAGGGTGTAGTCCTGCATTGGCCGAGCAATCAGGCTCGACGCTTCCAGTTCGCCCAGACGTATCGCCACGTCGAAGCCGCTGTCGACCAAGTCCATCCGCTCGTTGCTCAGCACCACGTACAGGTTGATCAGCGGGTAGCGCCGGGAAAACTCGCTCAAGGCCGGTGTAAGGCGCTCGGTGCCGAATACGGGGGGGGCGGTGATACGCAGGGTACCTTTGGGGATGTCACTGTTGGCTAGCTCGGCAAGCTGTTCGGAGTCAGCCACCAAGCCCAGCACTTCCAGGCAGCGCTGGTAATACTGCCCACCGAATTCCGTGAGGCTCTGTTTGCGCGTGGTGCGCTTGAGCAGGCTGACGCCCAGGCGTTGTTCCAGCGCGCGCAAGTGGTTGCCGACCATGGTGGTCGACATCCCGCAGGCCTGGGCTGCGGCGGTCATGCTGCCAGTCTCGACCACTTTTACGTACACCGACATTGCCTGGAACAGATCCATTATCAAGTCCTGATTTAAAGTCATTGCAGGAATGTGCAGTTTATCCATCTCAGGTGGCTAACGATACTGAAGGCATCACAACGATGCACTGGAGCCCGCACCATGACCGCCGCCTGCCTGATGACCACTTACCAACCCCTGGCGCTGAGCTTTACCCGCGGCCTGGGCACGCGCCTGTGGGACCAGCAGGGCCGCGAATACCTTGATGCGGTGGCTGGTGTGGCGGTGACCAATGTCGGCCACTCGCACCCCAGACTGGTGACGGCCATCAGTGAACAGGCCGGGCTGTTGCTGCACACCTCCAACCTCTACAGCATCGACTGGCAACAACGGCTGGCCCAGCGCCTGGCCCAACTGTCTGGCCTGGACCGGGCCTTCTTCAATAACTCAGGGGCCGAAGCCAATGAAACAGCGCTGAAACTGGCGCGGCTGCATGGCTGGAAAAAGGGCATTGAAGAGCCGTTGGTGGTGGTGATGGAAAACGCCTTTCATGGCCGCACGCTCGGCACCATGGCTGCCAGTGATGGGCCGTCGGTTCGCCTGGGTTTCCAGCGGTTGCCGGGGGACTTTCTCAAGGTGGGCTTTGGTGATCTGGCTGCGCTTGAAGCCATCACCCAGAGGTTGGGTGCGCGTATCGCCGCGGTCCTGCTGGAACCGATCCAGGGTGAAAGCGGCGTACTGCCGGCACCGCCGGGCTACCTGAAAGCCCTGCGTGATCACTGCACCCGCCATGGCTGGTTGATGATGCTCGATGAAATCCAGACCGGCATTGGCCGCACCGGCGCCTGGTTTGCTTTCCAGCATGAAGGCATCGTCCCGGATGTGATGACCCTGGCCAAGGGCCTCGGCAACGGTGTACCCATCGGCGCCTGCCTGGCGCGGGCTGGTGTGGCCGAGCTGTTCACGCCGGGCAGTCACGGCAGCACCTTCGGCGGCAACCCGTTGGCCTGTCGGGTCGGCTGCACCGTGCTGGACATCATCGAAGAACAAGGCTTGCTGCAGAACGCGGCGCAACAGGGCGAGCGCCTGCTGGCGCGGTTGCGGGTGGAATTGGCTGAGCACCCGCACGTCCTGGCGATTCGTGGGCAGGGGTTGATGATCGGGATCGAGCTCGCGAGCCCTTATCGTGACCTGGCCCAGCGCGCGGCCCAGGAACACGGCCTGTTGATCAACGTGACGCGGGGCAAGGTCATTCGGCTGCTGCCGCCGCTGACCCTGGATGCCAAGGAGGTTGAGATGATCGTGCGGGCCATTACCCGGTTACTGGATCAGGCCCATTGAGCCATTCCTGGTTCAGGGTTTCGGTATCGCCCAGGTACTCCAACAACCAGGCCATGGCCGGGGACAGCTTGTCCTGTGCCCAGGCCACACACGACGGGCTGGCCGGAAACGGCCGGCTCAATTGCAGCGCCACCAACTCCCCGCGTTCGATCCATGGCAACACCTGATGCGCCGGGGCCATGCCGACACACAGGCCATCACGCAGGCAATCGAGGGCCGAGGACCAATTCGGCACTACCAGCCGTCGCTGGTTATCCAGGGTCCAGGTGTCGCGCTTGGGCAGGTTGCGTGATGTGTCGGTCATGCACAACGAGGCGAAGGGCCGCAGTTGATCGTCACTCAGCAAGCCTTCGACGCTGGCCAACGGGTGGCGCGCGCTGACCACACACAGCCAGTTCAACAAGCCCATGTCGCGAAAGGTAAAGCGGCTGGCCACCGGCACCGCGCTGGTGGCGCCGATCACAATGTCGGTGCGCTCATCCGCCAGGGCATCCCACACGCCGTTGTACACCTCGTACTCCAGCAACAGCTCGACTTCAGGAAATTGCCGATAGAAATCAATGACCAACTGCCGGCAGCGCTGGGGTTTGACGATGGAATCCACCGCCACCTTCAACTGGCCACTCCAGCCGTTGGCCACTTGCTGGCAAAGGCGTCGGGTGCCGAGCATTTTTTTCATCACACCACGGGCTTCCTCGATAAACAGCCGGCCCGCTGGCGTGAGCTCGACGTCCCGGTGGCGCCGCACAAACAACGGCACCGCCAGCCATTCCTCGATCTGACGCACCGTATAGCTGATGGCCGACGGCACCCGGTGCAGTTCCTGGGCAGCGGCGCTGAAGCTGCCATGACGCGCTACTGCGTCGACAACGTCCAGCGAATATTCAGACCACATGGCGGCTGCCTTCAAATTTATTGATAAGAGTGCCCAATTATTATCGCTTCACACCAAAACTGTCAGCTTCATAATGGGCGGCAGTCAGCAAATAGTTTGATGGCAAGGTCAACAAGGCTTCAATGAAAAATTCTTTTGGTTTCACTGCGTATCTGGCGGGGCTGAGCATGCTCGGTTACCTCGCCATGGACATGTATCTGCCGGCGTTCGGCGCCATGGGCGAGCAATTGCAGATTGGCGCAGGCGCGGTGGGCGCCAGCTTGAGTATCTTCCTCGCCGGCTTTGCGGTCGGGCAGTTGTTGTGGGGGCCGTTGTCCGACCGCCTGGGGCGCAAGCCGATCCTGCTCGCCGGGCTGAGCCTGTTTGTGCTCGGTTGTGCGGGCATGTTCTGGGTCGAAACGGCGCCGCAACTGCTGGCATTGCGTTTTATCCAGGCCATTGGCGTGTGCGCTGCCGCCGTCAGCTGGCAGGCGCTGGTGATCGACCGCTACCCGGCCGAGAAGGCTCACCGCGTGTTCGCCAGCATCATGCCGCTGATGTCGTTGTCACCGGCTTTAGCGCCGCTGTTGGGCGCGCTGGTGCTGAATCACTTCGGCTGGCAGGCGATCTTTGGCGTATTGCTGGGGGTGTCGTTGTTGCTGCTGTTGCCGACGTTGTTCCTGCGTACTGCGCAAAAACGTCAGGCAGCGAAGGGTGAACCTTCGCGCCTGGGTTATGGGCAGTTACTGACGTCTCGCGTGTTCACCGGCAATGTCATGATTTTTGCCGCGTGCTCGGCCAGTTTCTTTGCCTGGCTGACGGCGTCGCCCTTCATCCTGGGCGGCATGGGCTACAGCCCGAATGACATCGGCCTGAGCTACGTGCTGCCCACCTTGGCGTTCCTGGTCGGCGGTTACAGCTGCCGCAGCGCCTTGCAGCACTTCCAGGGCAAGGCGCTGTTGCCGTGGCTGCTGCTGGCGTATTGCATCAGCATGGTGGCGTTGTACTTGGTCGCCACTTTGACTGTGCCGACCCTCACCACCTTGCTGATTCCGTTCTGCCTGATGGCGCTGTGCAACGGTGCCAGTTACCCCATCGTCGTGGCGAATGCGCTGATGCCGTTTGCGGAAAACTCCGGCAAGGCGGCGGCGCTGCAAAATACGCTGCAATTGGGCCTGTGCTTTCTCAGCAGCTTGTTGGTGTCATCGATGATCGACCAACCGCTGCTGATTACCGTGATCGTGATGCTGGCGACCGCGCCGTTGGCGGTATTGGGTTACTGGCTGGCACGGCCCAAGGCCGATGATTCGGAACTGGCAGCCGCCTAGAACGTCACTTCCAGGTTCACCGTCGGCGTTGATGTGCGGCTGCCCCGGCCGCCATCCACGCCGAATTTGTTATGCCAATACTCGTAACCCACCCCCAGGTACAGGTTCGGCTTCACGCTTTTGCCCGGTCGCACCGCCACCATCAGCGCGGTGCGCATCAGGGCTTCCGGCGCGGTGTCGCGACCGTGATAGTCCTCGCCTTTTTCCCCGACATAATTGATAAAACCCTGGAATTTCGCCGCATGGTTGGCGATCTCGAACGGGCGCATCCATGTCAGATTGAGCATGTAGGTATCGTCGAAGGTGTGGTTCGACTCCTGCGCGCCGGGGATGCCGGTGTGGTTCCTTTCCTTGTAGTACAGCAGGCTCAGGTCCAGCACGCCGACGGTGTTGAACTTCAAGGTCGGGCCGATCACCAGGGCGCGCTTCTTGGCTGAGGCGAAGTTGTTGTTGCGGTTGGCATCGAAACCCAACGTCAGCGCGTAATCCTTGACCAGGCCGCTGCCCAGCGGCACATCGAACACCCGCGACGCATACAACTGGTGGCGGTATACGACATACACCTCACTCCCGCCATGGTCCGTACCCTTGCGCGGGTCGCGGCTGTCGGACATGAACACATCGAGGTTGAGGAAGTTGCTGCCATACCGGTAGCCGCTGGCGTGGGTGAAGCTGTAGATGCGCTTGCTGAATTCGTCGGGATTGTTCGGGTTGGTGAACTGCTGACCGTAGCGAAACCCTACGCTGTTGTTCATCCATTCCACCGCGACGGCCTCCCCGCCGCCGAGGAGGGTGAGTGCGACGGTTGCGCCCTGTAGTGCCTTTTTCATTGTTATGGGTCCTTTGGCGTTCTGGCTCATCACGGCCGGATTGTTTTTGTAACGCCGATGGAGGGTAACTTGTTCGATTGATTGTATACAACTCTATGGACATCCAGTCCGAACATTGCATACAGTGACCGCACAACAAAAACAGAGAACCCCTCACCATGACTATCCCGAAGGCGTCACCGCAGCGGCCAGAAGATGAGAATCTCGGCGTCGCCGCCAACATGGCTTACGGCCTGCAACATGTGCTCACCATGTACGGCGGCATCGTCGCGGTACCGTTGATCGTCGGCCAGGCGGCAGGTTTGTCGCCGGCGGATATCGGCCTGCTGATCGCCGCGTCGCTGTTTGCCGGTGGCCTGGCCACGCTGTTGCAGACCCTGGGCCTGCCGTTTTTCGGCTGCCAGTTGCCGCTGGTGCAGGGCGTATCGTTCGCCGGTGTGGCGACCATGGTGGCGATTGTCGGCAGTGATGGCGCCGGCGGTGTGCCGGCGATTCTCGGCGCGGTGATGGCCGCGTCGTTTATTGGTTTATTGATAACCCCGGTGTTCTCGCGGATCACCAAGTTTTTCCCGCCGCTGGTGACGGGTATTGTGATCACCACCATCGGCCTGACCCTGATGCCCGTTGCGGCGCGCTGGGCCATGGGCGGCAATAGCCGCGCTGCAGATTTCGGCAGCATGTCCAATATCGGCCTGGCAGCGTTGACCCTGGTACTGGTGTTGCTGCTGAGCAAGATCGGCAGCGCGACCATCTCACGCTTGTCGATCCTGCTGGCGATGGTGATCGGCACCGTGATTGCGGTGTTCCTCGGCATGGCTGACTTCTCGGGGGTGACCCAGGGGCCGATGTTCGGTTTCCCCACACCCTTCCATTTCGGCATGCCCACCTTTCATGTGGCCGCGATCATTTCCATGTGCATCGTGGTGATGGTGACCCTGGTCGAGACCTCGGCGGATATCCTGGCGGTGGGTGAAATCATCGACACCAAAGTCGATTCCAAACGCTTGGGCAACGGGCTGCGCGCCGATATGCTGTCGAGCATGGTTGCGCCGATCTTCGGTTCGTTCACCCAGAGCGCCTTCGCCCAGAACGTCGGGCTGGTGGCGGTGACCGGGGTCAAGAGCCGCTTCGTGGTGGCCACGGGCGGGCTGTTCCTGGTGATCCTCGGCTTGTTGCCCTTCATGGGCCGGGTCATCGCGGCGGTGCCCACTTCAGTGCTGGGCGGGGCCGGTATTGTGCTGTTCGGTACCGTGGCGGCCAGTGGTATCCGCACCTTGTCCAAGGTCGATTACCGCAACAACATGAACCTGATCATCGTGGCCACTTCCATCGGCTTTGGCATGATCCCGATTGCGGCACCGAGCTTCTACGACCACTTCCCGAGCTGGTTCGCGACCATTTTCCACTCGGGGATCAGCTCGTCGGCAATCATGGCGATCCTGCTGAACCTGGCGTTCAACCATTTCACCGCCGGTAACTCGGACCAGCAGTCGGTATTTGTGGCGGGGACCGAGCGTAGCTTGTGCTTTCGCGATGTGTCGGAACTGCGTGATGGGGATTACTTCAAAGGCGGCAAGTTGTTTGATGCGCAGGGCAGGGAAATCCCGTTGGTGGCGGAAGTGTCGAAGAAGGCCGCAAAGCCTGAAACCACTGAGGTCTGAATGTGGGAGGGGGCTTGCCCCGATAGCGGTGTGTCAGCAACCAATCACTCAGCTGATCCACCGTCATCGGGGGCAAGCCCCCTCCCACAATTGGAATGCATCCAGCTTGAGCATTCAGCCGGCCTTGAGCACTTTGTATTTTGCTGAACACACCTCATCCAGAAACTTCACCACAGTCCCCATGCACGCCTGGCGTTCTTCCACATGGGGCATATGACTGGAGTCTTCAAACAGCGCCCAGCGCACATCGGCGATTTCATCCAGGAACGGCTTGACCACCAGCGGCGTGGCCTCGTCGTGCCGGCCTGAGATCACCAGGGTCGGTACATTGATCGCCGACAGGCGGCCAGTGGATTTCCAGTCTTTCAAGCTGCCGATCACATGGAATTCGGTCGGGCCGCTCATGGCGTGGTACACCGTCGGGTCTGCATCGACCGCGGCGAAGGTGCGTGCCACTTCCTCGGGCCACGGGATGACCCGGCACACGTGATGGTCATAGAACACCCGCGATGCGGCGAGGTATTCCGGGTCCTGGTAGTTGCCGGCGGTTTCGTGCTTGAGCAGGGTTTCATGCACGCCTTCAGGCAATAATTTGCGCAGGCGGTTGGCTTCGCTGACCCAGGTGCGCATGCACGTTGGCGAGTTGGCCGGGATGAACGCTCGCAGGCCCTTGGGTTGCAGGATCGCGTGTTCACTGCCGAGCATGCCGCCCCAGGACTGGCCGAGGATCGCGTAGTTATCGCTGATCTGCAGATGGTCCAGCAGGTTATTCAGCTCTTCGAGAAACAGGCCTACGGTCCAGAAGGATGGATCTTTGTCGGGCAGATGAGTGGAGCGGCCGTTGCCCAGTTGGTCGTAGTGGATCACGGCGTGGCCGCTGGCGGCGACATCCTTGAACGCGTCAACATAATCGTGGGTACATCCGGGGCCGCCGTGGATAACCACCAGGGGCGTGCGACCGCTGGAGAGGTCACCGGTGACGCGGTACCAGGTTTGGTAGGCGCCAAACGCCGCATACCCTTCGCGGATTTTTTCGATGAATTCCATTTCGTGCCCTGCTCTGAAAAAAGGATCGGGGACACGATAATGGGTGAAAGAAATTTAAGTAACTAGCAAAACAGCTAGGTTTTGCCCGGCGGTCAATCGTCGAGCAGGCGGTAATGGGTGGCGCGCACCACCGCTTGCACACGGTTCTTGGCCCCCAGCTTGTGCATGGCCGAGGCCAGGTGCAGGGTGACTACCGCCAGGGAACGGCTCAGTTGTGTGGCAATTTCGGCCGCAGTCATGCCGTCGGCGGCCCATTTGAGGCACTCGCGTTCGCGTTTGGTCAGGTGAATGTGCGGGTAAGTCCGTAGCTCTTTGCTGAACAGCGGGTAGGCCGCTTCCTGCAAGGCATGGGAAATCAGGCCGAAGTCCGACAGGGTCTGCTGCGCATCCTGCAGCACGTTGCGAGCACTGCCGGTACGCAGCCCGGTCAGCGAGGCAAAACCACCACGGGGCAAGTGGATCGGCACGCTGACGCCGCAGGTCAATTGCTGGTCATGCAGGTAGGATGAAACCGGCGCATGGCAGGGATCGATGATCTTTTGCAGAGGGGTGTCGGCCTTGACGTCGTAGGACCAGACGAACGGCGACACCCGGCTCAGGGCTAGATGTTGTACCGGGTCAATCTGGTAGAACCCTTCGCTGCACCACAAGGCATGCCAGTCGGGCGGGGTGTTGCGCAGTTGCAGCACCGAAGGGGTGATCAATGCACCATCCTGGTCGATCGGCACCGGGGTGTAGTCGTACACCAAGGCGTCGAAGCCCAGTTGCTGGGCGAGGATAAAGGTGTTGTCCATCTGCTCGTCCAGGCTCCTGCCCGGCATCAGACGGTGATTTAAGGCAGTCAGCTTGGCCAGCATCCGTTCTGCTCCCGAATTCGTTTGAATCTCGACTTGCTGCAAGTAGAATGCCACGCCCCGGCGAAGGACTGCCAGGCCAAACCTATAAGAAATGCTAGGTTATGGACGCGCGGCATCCTCGGTAGTGTTGGCCTGATAAACGGCCCGCTACCTGCCAGGCCGACACTACACAAGGAATGTATGCATGTGGCGTGAAATTGCCCCCGACCAGCAGTACAACGTGCAAGTCGATGGCCATAACCTCGTGGTCTACAGCTTCGGCGAAGGCGATGAGGTGCTGCTATGCCTCAACGGCGGGCCGGGCCTGCCGTGTGACTACTTGCGCGACGCCCATGGCTGGCTCAAGGACCATAACCTGCGAGTGGTTGCATTCGACCAGCTTGGCACGGGCGCATCAGCCAGACCCACTGATATTTCCCTGTGGGAAATCCGCCGTTATGTCGAAGAAGTCGAAACTGTGCGCCAGGCCCTGGGCCTGGGCCGTGTGCATTTGCTCGGGCATTCCTGGGGCGGCTGGCTCGGTATCGAATACGCCATCCATTACCCCGACGCACTGAAAAGCCTGATCCTCGAAAACACCGTCGGCGACATTCCGCACCTGTCCCAGGAGCTGGAGCGCCTGCGCGGCGCCCTCGGCAGCGAAACCGTGGCCATGATGCAACGCCACGAGGCCATGGGCACCCTCGACCACCCGCAATACCAGGCGGCGATCACCTTGCTCAACTACCGCCACGTGTGCCGCCTCGATGAATGGCCCGAGCCGGTCAAGCGTTCCCTTGGCGACTGGAACATGGGCCCCTACGAAACCATGCAGGGGCCCAACGAATTCCTCTACATCGGTAACCTCAAGGACTGGAACCGCATCCCCGAGATGGCCGAATTCAAGATGCCGATCCTGATCACCACCGGCCAGCACGACGAACTCACCCCGGCCTGCGCCATGCGCATGAAAATGGCGGCCCGACACGCCGAATTGCATGTGTTCCCCAACAGCAGCCATATGCCTTTTTACGAGGAGCCCCAGGCGTATTTCCCGGTGTTGCTGGACTTCCTTGCTCGTCACCGAGGCTGACGGATGAACCTGGCGCGTTATCGTTTTGTGCTGTCCCGGCCGCTGCAGTTGCTGCCGGTGCTGTTTGGCATCAGCCTGATCACCTTTGTGCTGGTGCGCTCGATCCCCGGCGACCCGGCGCGCGCCTTGCTGGGCTCGCGCAGCACACCGGATGCCTTGCTGAAGATCCGCGCCCAGTACGGCCTCGACCAGCCGTTGTGGCTGCAATATTTCTACTTCCTCAAGAACCTGCTCAAGGGCGACCTCGGCCAATCGCTGCTGTACAAGGTCGACGCTCTCAAGCTGATTGTCACGCGCATCGAGCCCACCCTGGTGCTGGTACTGGGCAGCGTGGTGCTGGCGCTGCTGATCGCGGTGCCGCTGGCGACGTGGGCCGCACGCAACAAGGGCGGCTGGGCGGACAACCTGATCCGCGTGTTCACCACGGTTGGCCTGGGCATGCCGGCGTTCTGGCTGGGCTTGATGCTGATCCTGTTGCTGAGTGTGCAGTGGGGCTTGTTTCCGGTGTCCGGCTACGGCCGCACCTGGCTGGACAAGGCGCATCACATGGTGCTGCCGTGCCTGACGATTGCCCTGGCGCTGTCGGCGGTGCTGGTGCGCAACCTGCGGGCGAGCATGCTGATGGAGTTGCAGGCTGATCACGTGACCGCCGCCCGCGCCCGTGGGCTGTCGGAAGCCGCCGTGTTTCGCCGGCATGTACTGCCTAATTCCCTGGTGCCGGCGGTCAACCTGCTGGCGGTGAACATCGGCTGGCTGATCAGCGGCACGGTGGTGATCGAAAGCCTGTTCGCCATCCCTGGCATTGGCCAATTGCTGGTGCGCGGCATTTTTACCCGCGATTACATGGTGGTGCAGGGCGTGGCCATGGTGCTGGCCTGTGCGACGGTAGTGGTCAACTTCATTGCTGACGTGGTGACGGTGGCCCTCGACCCACGGGTGAAGATGCAATGAGCAGCCGCCCGTTGATTGCCCCGTGGCGCATGCGCCTGCGCTTCGGTTTTCGCAATGGCCGGCTGACGGCGGCGTGGGGCCTGTTGATTCTGCTGCTGTGGTTGGCGCTTGCGCTGTTTGCGCCGTGGATCGCGCCGTATGACCCGATTGCGCAGAACACCGATTTCAGTTTGCTCGGTCCGAGTCTTGCGCATCCGTTTGGTACGGATAACTACGGTAGGGACATCCTTTCGAGAGTGATCTGGGGCGCGCGCATCGACCTGCAACTGGCGATTGTCGGGGTGATCTTCCCGTTCATGATCGGCACCTTCATCGGCGCGGTTTCCGGGTATATCGGCGGGCGCTTCGACAGCGTCTGCATGCGCGTGATCGACGTGATCCTGGCGTTTCCGTTCCTGGTGCTGATGCTGGCGATCATGGCCATCCTCGGGCCGGGCTTGAAGAGTTTCTACATTGCCATGGCGCTGGTCGGCTGGGTGTCGTATGCGCGGCTGATCCGCTCGCAGATCCTGGTGCTCAAGGAAAGCGAGTTTGCCCTGGCCGCCAAGAGCCTGGGCTTTGGCCACGGGCGCATTCTGTTCCGGCATCTGCTGCCCAATGCGATGTTCGGCTCGATTGTGTTTTCCATGTCGGACGCGGTGCTGGTGCTGCTCAATGGCGCCGCCGTGAGCTACCTGGGCTTGGGCGTGCAACCGCCGACCGCCGAATGGGGCACCATGGTCGCCGAGGGGCAGGCCTTTATCACCACCGCGTGGTGGATCTGTACCTTTCCGGGGCTGGCCATCGTGACCCTGGCCATGGGCTTCAGCTTGCTCGCCGATGGCGTAGCGCAAGTGTTGGGGGACCGCTCATGAGTCTGCTGCAAGTGCGCGACCTCAGTGTCATCGCCAACGATGCCGGGCGCGAGGTGACCCTGGTCGACCGAGTGTCGTTCGACCTGGCCGAAGGCGAAATCCTCGGCCTGGTAGGGGAGAGCGGCTCAGGCAAGACCATGGCTTGTCGCGGCCTGATGCGCCTGCTGCCATCGCCCAGCCTGCGCGTGCAAGGCGGCGCAGTGCGGCTGGCCGGCCAAGACCTGTTGGCACTGGATGATGCTGGCATGCGCGCCGTGCGCGGCGGCCAACTGGGCATGATCTTCCAGAACCCCAGCAGCCACCTCGACCCGCTGATGCGTATCGGCGAGCAGATTGCCGAAGGCATTCGACTGCATCAAGGCGCGTCAAAAAAAGACGCACGATTGCAGGCTATCGACGTGCTGCGCCAGGTTGGCATCCCCGATCCCCAAGCGCGGGTCGACAACTACCCTCACGAGTTTTCTGGCGGCATGCGCCAGCGCGCAATGATCGCCGTGGCGCTGGGCTGCAACCCTAAAGTGCTGATCGCCGACGAGCCGACCACGGCCCTGGATGTGACGGTGCAGGCGCAGATCCTGCGGTTGCTGCTGGACCTGCGTGATCAGCGCGGCCTGTCGATCATCATGATTACCCATGACCTCGGCGTGGTGGCGCAAACCTGTGATTCCATCGCAGTGATGTATGCCGGGCGGCTGTGCGAGCACGGCAGCAAATACGACTTGCTGGCTCGACCGCAGCACCCTTACACCGCCGGCCTGATCGATTGCCAGCCCGCCCACAGCAGCGGCCACGCCTTGCTGCGCACGATCCCTGGGCAGCCGCCGTTGCTGGACGCATTGCCCGCCGGTTGCCGCTTCAACCCGCGCTGCCCGCAGGTCGGCGTCTTGTGCACCGAGGTGCTGCCACAAGGTGCGCGAGTGGCCTGTCATTACCCGTTGGGAGTGCAGCCATGAGCCTGTTGCAGATCAAGGACCTTGAGGTGAAGTTTGCCGCCTCCGGCACCGGCGTGTTCGGCTTGAACAAGCAGTGGGTGAGGGCGGTGAATGGCGTGTCGCTGAACCTGGCGGCGGGTGAAACCCTGGGGCTGGTGGGTGAGTCCGGCAGTGGCAAAAGCACCCTGGGCCGCGCCATCCTGCACCTCAACCCGATCAGCGCCGGTCAGGTGTTGTTTGATGGCATCGACATGGCCCACGGCAGCGCCATCGATATCACTCGCCTGCGGCATGAAACCGCGATGATCTTCCAGGACCCGTACGCCGCGTTGAACCCGCGCCACACCATCGGTGAAACCATCGCCGAGGTGCTGCGCGTGCAGCGCAAAGTCGCGCCAGAGCAAGTTGCAGCTCGTGTGAATGAACTGCTCGACCTGGTCGGCCTGCGCCCCGAACTGGCCAGCCGCAAACCCGGCTCCCTCAGCGGTGGCCAGTGCCAGCGCGTCGGCATTGCCCGGGCGCTGGCGGTGGAGCCACGCCTGATCATCGCCGACGAGTGCGTGGCGGCGCTGGATGTGTCGATCCAGGGCCAGATCATCAACCTGCTGCTGGAACTGCAACAGCGCATGAACCTGGCGATCCTGTTTATCGCCCATGACCTGGCCATCGTGCGCCGCCTGTGCGACCGCGTGGCGGTGATGTACCTGGGCAAGATCGTCGAGGAGGGACCGGTGGAAGCGGTCTTTACTTCACCGCGTCACCCCTACACGGCGGCGTTGATCCAGGCGATTCCCGAGATCGATCCGCATCGGCCGTTACCTACGCAGCCTTTGCCGGGTGAACCACCGAGCCCACTGAATTTGCCCACCGGCTGCGCCTTCCACCCGCGTTGCCGGCATGCCCGCGCCTTGTGTTCCGTGGTGTTGCCGCCAACGCATTTCCTGCACGAGCATCGGTACAGTTGCGTGCTTGAAGAACCTTTGCTTTAACCCATCCCTGCCATTCATGAACAAGGAGTTATGACATGCAATCGCGCCACTTGAAGTTGCTCGCCGCCGCCACACTGTCCGCCTGGTCGCTGACTGCCGGTTTCGCGCAGGCCGCCGGTGTACTGACCATCGGCTGCCGTGAAGACAGCACCACGTTCGACCCGATCAAAAGCGCGCAAAACCGCGACACCTGGGTATTTGCCAATGTCTACGACACTCTGGTGCGCGTCGACAACCTGGGCACCAAGATGGAGCCGGGCCTGGCTGAAAGCTGGGATATCTCCAAGGACGGGCTGACTTACACCTTCAAACTGCGTGACGCAAAGTTCTCCGATGGCTCGGCCATTACTGCCGACGATGCGGCGTTCAGCCTGCTGCGTATCCGCGACAACAAGGCGTCGCTGTGGGCTGATCCGTTCAACCTGATCAACACGGCCAAGGCGGCGGATGCGAAAACCCTGGTGGTCACCCTGAAAACCCCGGCTGTAGCCTTCCTCTCGCAACTGGCGTCGCCGACGGTGTCGATCCTGTCGGAAAAAGCCATGACCAAGATGGGCGAAGACGCCTACTCGGAAAACCCGGTGACCTCCGGTGCGTTTACCGTGGACGAGTGGCGCAAGGGCGATCGGGTGATCCTGAAGAAGAACCCGAACTTCTGGCAGGCAAAAAACGTGAGCCTGGATGGCGTGGAGTGGGTCTCCGTCACTGACGACAACACGCGCATGCGCATGGTGCAGAACAACGAGCTGGACACGGCGATCTTCGTACCGTTCTCGCGGGTTGAAGAGCTGAAGAAAGACAAGAACGTGGTGATCCACGCCGACCCGTCCACCCGTGAAGATCACCTGCTGATCAACCACGCCCACGGCCTGCTGGCCAAGCCGGAAGTGCGTCAGGCGCTGGACATGGCCATCGACAAACAATCGTTGGTGAAGACCGCCACCTACGGTCAGGGCACTGTGGCCTATTCCTACATTCCAAAGGGCTCGCTGTACCACTACGCCAACAACCTGCAGCGCCCGTATGACCCCACGGCCGCCAAGAAGCTGTTGGAGCAGGCCGGTGCCAAGGACTTGAAGCTCAACTACGTAGTCAACGCCGGTAACGAAGCCGACGAGCAGATTGCGGTGATCATCAAGGACCAATTGGCCAAGGTCGGCGTGACCGCCAACCTGCAAAAGGTCGACCCGACCCAGAGCTGGCAGATGCTGGTGGACGGTGAGTACGACATTTCGGTGATGTACTGGACCAACGACATCCTCGACCCCGACCAGAAGACCACCTTCGTGCTGGGCCACGACACCAACCAGAACTACATGACCCGCTACAAGAACGACAAGGTCAAGGACCTGGTCGCTCAGGCACGGATCGAGGCCGACCCGGTCAAGCGTGAGCAGATGTATGTGGAATTGCAGAAACTGGCGAAACAGGATGTGAACTGGATCGACTTGTACTACAGCCCTTACATCAACATCTCACGCAAGAATGTGAGCAACTTCCTGCAGAACCCGTTGGGCCGTTTCACCCTCGAAGAAGTGGTGAAAAACTAAACCACACCGCGATAAAAAATGTGGGAGGGGGCTTGCCCCCGATAGCGGTGGGACAGTCACTGTATCTGTTGACTGATCCACTGCAATCGGGGGGCAAGCCCCTCCCACATTTGGTTTTACAATGTGCCGGTTATTGCGCGTCGAACGCCTGGCCGTTGATGCCGGTACTGTCCGGCCCCATCAGGTACAGGTACACCGGCATGATTTCTTCCGGAGCAGGCCGCTCCATCGGGTTTTCCCCGGGATACGCCTGGGCGCGCATGCTGGTGCGCGTGCCGCCTGGGTTGATGCTGTTGGAGCGTACTGCTGCCACATCCTCAAGCTCATCAGCCAAGGTTTGCATCAAGCCTTCGGTCGCAAACTTCGACACGCCATAAGCGCCCCAGTAAGCCCGACCCTTGCGCCCGACGCTGCTGGAGGTGAACACCACCGACGCATCCTGGGACAATTTGAGCAGCGGCAACAAGGTGCTGGTCAGCATGAACATCGCGTTGACGTTCACGTGCATCACCCGCATGAAGTTCTCGCCGGACAACTGTTCGAGCGGTGTGCGTGGGCCGATGATCGAGGCGTTGTGGAGCAGGCCGTCGAGGTGGCCGAATTCCTTTTCGATCATCGCCGCCAGCTCATCGTATTGATGGGGCAGGGCGGTCTCCAGGTTGAAGGGGATCACCACCGGCTGTGGTTGGCCTGCGGCTTCGATCTCGTCATATACCTGGGCAAGGTTGGCTTCGGTCTTGCCCAGCAGCAGTACGGTAGCACCGTGGGCGGCATAGGTTTTCGCCGCCGCGGCGCCGATCCCGCGACCGGCGCCGGTGACCAGGATCACCCGGCCTTTGAGCAGTTCTGGACGTGCGGAGTAATCAAACATAAATAGCCTCGACAGAATTCAGCAGCTTATGAACCCCAACTCCGAAAACACTGAAGATCCCCTGTGGGAGGGGGCTTGCCCCCGATGAGGGCCTATCAGTCCGATAGGTGCGGGCTGGCACACCGCTATCGGGGGCAAGCCCCCTCCCACATTGGATCTTCATAGAGGGTGGGGGCGTTGAGTAATCAGCAACTGCACAGTGCGTTATCCAGCACCTTGCGCAGTTCCAGCGGGTGATCCACCACCACATCGGCGCCCCAATGGCGTGGGTTGTCGTCCGGGTGGATGTAGCCGTAAGTGACCGCCGCGGTGCGGGTGCCGGCGTCGCGGCCGGACTCGATGTCGCGCAGGTCGTCGCCCACGAACAGCACGCTGGCCGGGTCCAGGCCGAGCATCTTGCAGGCCAGGATCATCGGCTCCGGGTCCGGCTTGCTGTTTTTCACGTGGTCCGGGCAGATCAGCAGTGCCGAGCGTTCGGCCAGGCCGAGTTGCTGCATGATCGGTTCGGCAAAACGCAGGGGCTTGTTGGTGACCACGCCCCAGACCAGCTTGGACTTCTCGATGTCATCCAGCAGCTCGGCCATGCCGTCGAACAACTTGCTGTGCACCGCGCAGCCCTTGAGGTAGCGCTCGAGGAATTCCTGGCGCAGTTCTTCAAAGCCTGGCGATTCCGGGTCCATCGAGAAGGTCACCGCCACCATTGCCCGCGCACCGCCGGAGATTTCATCGCGGATGTGCTGCGGGTTGATCGGCGGCAGGTCGCGGTCGGCGCGCATGGCCTGGCAGATGGCGATAAAGTCCGGCGCGGTATCCAGCAGGGTACCGTCCATGTCGAAGAGAACCGCTCGCAACTTCACAGGCTCACTCCTCGCGCAGGGTCTGGATCATGTAGTTGACGTCCACATCGTTGGCCAGCTTGTAGTGCTTGGTCAGCGGGTTGTAGGTCAGGCCGATGATGTCCTTGACGGTCAGCCCGGCCTGGCGGCTCCACGCACCCAGCTCGGAGGGACGGATGAATTTCTTGAAGTCATGGGTGCCGCGCGGCAGCAGCTTCATGATGTATTCGGCGCCGATGATCGCGAACAGGTAGGCCTTGGGGTTGCGGTTGATGGTGGAGAAGAACACCTGGCCGCCGGGCTTGACCATGCGGAAGCAGGCGCGGATCACCGAGGACGGGTCCGGTACGTGCTCCAGCATTTCCAGGCAGGTGACCACGTCGAACTGCTCGGGCATCTCTTCGGCCAGGGCTTCGGCGGTGATCTGGCGGTATTCCACGCTCACCCCGGACTCCAACTGGTGCAATTGGGCCACGGCCAAGGGCGCTTCGCCCATGTCGATACCCATCACGGTCGCGCCGCGCTGAGCCATGGCTTCGCTGAGGATGCCGCCGCCGCAACCGACGTCCAGTACCTTCTTGCCGGCCAGGTTGACGCGCTCGTCAATCCAGTTGACCCGCAGCGGGTTGATGTCGTGCAAAGGCTTGAACTCGCTTTCGCGGTCCCACCAGCGGTGAGCCAGGGCTTCGAATTTGGCGATTTCGGCGTGGTCGACGTTGCTCATGGTGAATCCTCTAAATCTGATAAATCGGTTTGTCAGTCTTGAACGCCGGGGTTCAAGACCTTCGTTATTCGCTGTGCCCGCTGATGCGTTGGCCCCAGGCGATGGCCGTGGCGGTCAACTGTTGTTCATCCATGCGGGTCAATTGCCGGTCGTCGAGCAATTGCTTGCCAGCGACCCAAAGGTGTTTCACGCAATCGCGTCCGGTGGCATATATAAGCTGTGAGACCGGATCATAGATCGGTTGTTGCGCCAGCCCCGACAGATCGAAAGCAACGATATCCGCCGCCTTGCCGACTTCCAGCGAGCCGATCTCGCTTTCCAGGCCCATGGCCCGCGCACCATTGAGGGTGGCCATGCGCAGGGCGCGATGGGCATCGAGTGCGGTGGCCGAACCGGCGACGGCCTTGGCCAGCATCGCCGCCGTGCGGGTTTCGCCCAACAGGTCGAGGTCATTGTTGCTGGCGGCGCCATCGGTGCCGATGGCCACATTCACGCCAGCCTGCCACAGACGCTCCACCGGGCAAAAGCCGCTGGCCAGTTTCAGGTTGGATTCCGGGCAATGGATGACGCTGGTGTTGCTTTCTACCAGCAAAGCCAGGTCGTCCTCGCTGATTTGGGTCATATGAACGGCCTGGAAGCGCGGGCCGAGCAGGCCGAGCCGACCCAGGCGCGCCAATGGGCGCTCGCCGGTCTGTTCGACCGCTTGCTGCACTTCGAAGGCGGTTTCGTGAACATGCATATGGATCGCGGCGTCCAGTTCTTCGGCGATCACTCGGATTTTTTCCAGGTTGTCATCGCACACTGTGTAAGGCGCGTGCGGGCCGAAGGTGATCTTGATGCGCGGGTGGTGCTTGAGGTCGCCGAACAGCTCGACACCCTGGCGAATCGCCTCGTCGGCGCTGCCGGCGCCGGGGATCGGGAAGTCGAGGATCGGAATCGCGATCTGCGCGCGCATGCCGCTGTTGTGCACACAATCGCTGGCGACCTTGGGGTAGAAGTACATGTCGGAGAAGCAGGTGATGCCGCCCTTGAGCTGTTCGGCGATGGCCAGGTCGGTACCGTCGCGTACGAAGGCTTCATCGACCCACTTGGCTTCGGCGGGCCAGATGTGTTTTTCCAGCCAGGTCATCAGCGGCAGGTCATCGGCCAGGCCGCGAAACAGGCTCATCGCCGCGTGCCCGTGGGCGTTGACCAGGCCGGGGCTGAGCAGCATGCCCGGCAGTTCACGGGTCTCCTTGGCGGTCAGCTTCAACGCCGCCTGGCGAGTCCCGATAAAGGCAATGCGCCCATCGCGGATGCCCAGGCCATGTTCCTTGAGCACCACGCCGGCGGGTTCGACAGGCACCAGCCATGTTGGCAGCAACAATAGGTCGAGCGGGGCGGCAGTGGCGGTCATCGCAGGCTTCTTCCCAGGCAGCTATAAAAGAAGGGCGAAGTATACCCGAGCGTCCTGGCTGGCGGATCGCTATAATCGGCGGCTTTGTTTATGAGTGCGGAGTAAGGGATGCGCGATCGACTGTTGGCAGCGGAGAAAGTGAAGGCCATCGATTGGCGTGATGGCGCACTGTACCTGCTCGATCAGCGTGCCTTGCCGTCCCGGGAAAGCTGGGTGGCCTGCGTGACGGTCGATGAAGTGGCTGCAGCCATTCGCTCGATGGTGGTGCGCGGTGCGCCGGCCATCGGTATCAGCGCCGCATATGGCCTGGTGCTGGCGGCCCGTGAGCGGATCGCCGAAGGCGGTGACTGGCAGGCTGCGTGGGAAGAAGACTACGCATTGTTGGCCGATGCCCGACCCACCGCGTCGAACCTGTTCTGGGCGTTGAAGCGCATGCGTGATCGCCTGGATCGTGTGAAAAAGCACGCCGACCCGCTGGCGGTGCTGGAGGCGGAGGCCATCGCTATCCATGAAAGTGACCGCGAGGCCAACCTGACCATGGCCCAGCTCGGCGTCGAGCTGATCCGCAAGCACCAGGGCAATGCCCAGGCCATCCTCACCCATGGCAACGCGGGTGCCCTGGCGACCGGCGGTGTGGGGACGGCGCTCGGGGTGATTCGCGCGGCTTACCTCGAAGGCATGGTCGAGCAGGTCTACGCCAATGAAACCCGGCCCTGGCTGCAAGGTTCGCGGCTGACCGCCTGGGAGCTGGCGGGCGAGGGCATCCCGGTGACGGTGAATGCCGACTCGGCCGGTGCGCATATCCTCAAGACCAAAGGCGTGACCTGGGTGATCGTCGGCGCCGACTGCATTGCCGCCAACGGTGATGTGATCAGCAAGATCGGCACCTACCAGTTGGCCGTGTGTGCGATGCACCACGGTGTGCGTTTCATGGTGGTGGCGCCGAGTTCTACCCTGGACCTGATGATGGCCACTGGCGATGGCGTTGCCCTGGAAGAGCGTGATGCCGGTGAGTTGCTGGAAGTCGCCGGCCAGCGCTTCGCGGCGGATGTGGCGGCCTTCAATCCGGTGTTCGACGTGACCCCGGCTGACCTGATCGATGTGATCGTGACCGAAAAAGGCGTGGTCGAACGGCCGGACACCGCCAAGTTGGCCAAATTGATGTGCCGTAAACGCCTGCATTGAGGGCGTCGATGCTTGTCAGATAGCGATCGGGGGCAAGCCCCCTCCCACACTTGAATCGTGAACACATTCAAAATGTGGGAGGGGGCTTGCCCCCGATTGGCGCTAAAAGTCAATAAATCCCTCCGATCCAGCCCGGAAAAATACCCCTGACCCAGCTCTGAGCCCCTCTCGTCGCCCTCAAGCCTGTCATCCGTCAACTTACTATGCTCCATGCGCATCAGGGGGATAGGTGCGTGGCGGCGATTGTGATAACATCCGGCGGTTTCCAGGGCTGCCCCGAGGGGCGGCCTATAACGTGCAGATCCGTGTCATAACTCGTTGATTTGTCGTAAGTCGTTGTCAGGCACTCTGCCGGCAGCGGCGAGCTTCGTTCGTCCCATATGGATGTGACGAGGTTTCACCCGAAAAAGGAATCAGGCTTCTCATGGGCGAACTGGCCAAAGAAATCCTCCCGGTCAATATCGAAGACGAGCTGAAACAGTCCTACCTCGACTACGCGATGAGCGTAATTGTCGGTCGGGCACTGCCTGATGCGCGCGATGGCTTGAAGCCCGTGCACCGGCGTGTGCTGTTCGCGATGAGCGAGCTGGGTAACGACTGGAACAAGCCGTACAAGAAATCTGCCCGTGTTGTCGGTGACGTGATCGGTAAGTATCACCCTCACGGCGACACTGCGGTGTACGACACCATCGTTCGGATGGCCCAGCCGTTTTCCCTGCGCTACCTGCTGGTAGACGGCCAGGGCAACTTCGGTTCGGTCGACGGCGACAACGCCGCGGCCATGCGATACACCGAAGTGCGCATGACCAAGCTGGCGCATGAGCTGCTGGCCGACCTGCATAAAGAAACCGTGGACTGGGTGCCGAACTACGACGGCACCGAAATGATCCCGGCCGTCATGCCGACCAAGATCCCCAACCTGCTGGTCAACGGTTCCAGCGGTATCGCCGTGGGCATGGCGACCAACATCCCGCCGCACAACCTCGGTGAAGTCATCGACGGTTGCCTGGCCCTCATCGACAACCCCGAGCTGACCGTCGATGAGCTGATGCAATACATCCCCGGCCCGGACTTCCCGACCGCCGCGATCATCAACGGTCGCGCCGGCATCATCGAAGCCTATCGCACCGGTCGCGGCCGCATTTACATGCGTGCCCGCTCGATCATCGAAGACATCGACAAGGTCGGTGGCCGCCAGCAGATCGTCATCACCGAGCTGCCGTACCAGCTGAACAAGGCACGCCTGATCGAGAAGATCGCCGAGCTGGTCAAAGAGAAGAAGCTCGAAGGCATCACCGAGCTGCGCGACGAGTCCGACAAAGACGGTATGCGCGTGGTGATCGAGCTGCGTCGTGGCGAAGTGCCTGAGGTGATCCTCAACAACCTCTACGCCCAGACCCAGCTGCAAAGCGTGTTTGGTATCAACGTGGTTGCACTGATCGATGGCCGCCCGCGCATCCTGAACCTCAAGGACCTGCTGGAAGCCTTCGTGCGTCACCGCCGCGAAGTGGTCACCCGCCGTACCGTGTTCGAACTGCGCAAGGCCCGCGAACGCGGCCACATCCTGGAAGGCCAGGCAGTTGCGCTGTCGAACATCGACCCGGTGATCGCCCTGATCAAGGCCTCGCCAACCCCGTCGGAAGCCAAAGAGGCGCTGATCAGCACCCCTTGGGAATCCAGCGCCGTGGTGGCCATGGTTGAACGTGCCGGCGCCGACTCGTGCCGTCCGGAGACCCTGGACCCGCAATACGGTCTGCGCGAAGGCAAGTACTTCCTGTCGCCGGAACAGGCCCAGGCCATTCTGGAACTGCGCCTGCACCGCCTGACCGGCCTGGAGCATGAGAAGCTGCTGGCCGAGTACCAGGAGATTCTCAACCAGATCGGCGAGTTGATCCGCATCCTCAGCAGCGCCGTGCGCCTGATGGAAGTGATCCGCGAAGAACTGGAAGTGATCCGCGCCGAATACGGCGATGTGCGCCGCACCGAGATTCTCGATGCGCGCCTCGACCTGACCCTGGGTGACATGATCCCGGAAGAAGAGCGTGTAGTGACCATCTCCCACGGTGGCTACGCCAAGACCCAGCCGCTGGCTGCGTACCAGGCCCAGCGTCGTGGTGGTAAAGGTAAATCGGCTACCGGCGTGAAGGATGAGGACTACATCGCTCACCTGCTGGTTGCCAACAGCCACACCACGCTGCTGTTGTTCTCCAGCAAGGGCAAGGTGTACTGGCTCAAGACCTACGAAATCCCGGAAGCGTCCCGTGCTGCCCGTGGTCGCCCACTGGTCAACCTGCTGCCGCTGGACAGTGATGAATACATCACCACCATGCTGCCGGTCGAGGAATACACCGAAGGTCACTTCATCTTCATGGCCACCGCCAAAGGCACCGTGAAGAAGACGCCGCTGGAATCCTTCAGCCGTCAACGCAGCGTGGGCCTGATCGCCCTGGAGCTGGACGAAGGCGACGTACTGATCTCCGCTGCCATCACGGATGGCGAGCGTGAGGTCATGCTGTTCTCCGATGGCGGCAAGGTCACGCGCTTCAAGGAATCCGACGTGCGTGCCATGGGCCGTACCGCCCGCGGTGTGCGCGGTATGCGCCTGCCAGAAGGGCAGAAGCTGATTTCGATGCTGATCCCGGAAGAAGGCAGCCAGATCCTCACCGCTTCCGAGCGTGGTTATGGCAAGCGCACCGCCATCAGCGAGTTCCCGGAGTACAAGCGTGGCGGCCAGGGCGTGATCGCCATGGTCAGCAACGACCGCAACGGCCGTCTGGTCGGCGCGGTGCAGGTGCTCGACGGCGAGGAAATCATGCTGATCTCCGACCAGGGCACCCTGGTGCGTACCCGTGTCGCTGAAGTGTCGAGCCTGGGCCGTAACACTCAGGGCGTGACCCTGATCAAGCTGGCCAAGGACGAAAAACTGGTCGGCCTGGAGCGTGTTCAGGAGCCGTCGGAAGTCGAAGGCGAAGAGCTGGAAGGTGAGGAGTTTGAGGGCGAGGTGATCGCAGCCGGCGATGACAACGTCGACGAGCCAACCCTCGACGCTGCCGCAGACGAAGAAGAACCGCAGGAATAAGCGGACACACAGGGGGCGGATGAAGATTCGCCCCCTTGTTGTTTGTCCCTTCTGAAAGTATTGAAATACCCGTTTATTGCACCACCCCACCAGATCAGAGTGAGATTGGATGTGAGCAAGAGAGCCTATAACTTCTGTGCCGGTCCCGCGGCGCTTCCTGAAGCAGTCCTGCAGCGTGCGCAGGGTGAACTCCTCGACTGGCATGGAAAAGGCCTCTCTGTGATGGAAATGAGCCATCGCAGCGATGAGTTCGTGTCTATCGCCACCAAGGCCGAGCAGGACCTGCGCGACTTGCTGGACATCCCATCCAACTACAAGGTGCTGTTCCTGCAAGGTGGCGCCAGCCAGCAGTTCGCCCAGATCCCGCTGAACCTGCTGCCGGAAGACGGCACTGCCGACTATATCGACACCGGTATCTGGGGGCGGAAGGCTATTGAAGAGGCCTCGCGTTACGGTCACGTCAATGTGGCAGGCACCGCCAAGCCTTACGACTACTTCGCCATTCCGGGTCAGAACGAGTGGAAGCTGTCGAAGGACGCTGCCTACGTGCACTACGTGGCCAACGAAACCATTGGCGGCCTGGAATTCGACTGGGTACCGGAAGTGGGCGACGTGCCGCTGGTGTGCGACATGTCCTCGGACATCCTGTCGCGCCCGATCGACGTGTCCAAGTACGGCATGATCTACGCCGGCGCCCAGAAGAACATCGGCCCGAGCGGCATCCTGGTCAACATCATCCGCGAAGACCTGCTGGGTCGTGCGCGATCGCTGTGCCCGACCATGCTCAACTACAAGGTCGCAGCCGATAACGGCTCGATGTACAACACCCCGCCGGCGTTCGCCTGGTACCTGTCCGGCCTGGTGTTCGAGTGGCTGAAAGAGCAGGGCGGTGTCGCCGCCATGGGCAAGCTGAACGAAGAGAAGAAGCGCGTCTTGTACGACTTCATCGACGCCAGCGGCCTGTACAGCAACCCGATCAACCTGACTGACCGCTCGTGGATGAACGTGCCGTTCCGCCTGGCTGACGACCGCCTGGACAAGCCATTCCTGGCCGGTGCCGACGAACGCGGCCTGCTGAACCTCAAGGGTCACCGCTCGGTGGGTGGCATGCGCGCCTCCATCTACAACGCCGTCGACATCCACGCGATCAACGCGCTGGTTGCCTACATGGCAGAGTTCGAAAAGGAACACGGCTAATGTCTGAGCAAGAACTCAAGGCCCTGCGCGTACGCATCGACAGCCTGGACGAGAAAGTCCTGGAGCTGATCAGTGAGCGTGCGCGGTGCGCCCAGGAAGTGGCACGGGTGAAGATGGCATCCCTGGCCGAAGGCGAAGTGCCGGTGTTCTACCGTCCCGAGCGTGAAGCCCAGGTGCTCAAGCGCGTGATGGAGCGCAACAAGGGCCCGTTGGGCAACGAGGAGATGGCGCGGTTGTTCCGTGAAATCATGTCTTCGTGCCTGGCGCTGGAGCAGCCGCTGAAAGTGGCGTACCTCGGCCCGGAAGGCACCTTCACCCAGGCGGCGGCCATGAAGCACTTCGGCCACGCCGTGATCAGCAAGCCAATGGCGGCCATTGACGAAGTGTTCCGTGAAGTGGCGGCCGGTGCGGTGAACTTTGGCGTGGTTCCGGTGGAAAACTCCACCGAAGGCGCGGTCAACCACACGCTGGACAGCTTCCTCGAACACGACATGGTGATCTGCGGCGAAGTCGAGCTGCGCATCCACCACCACCTGCTGGTGGGCGAGAACACCAAGACTGACAGCATCAGCCGCATCTACTCCCACGCGCAGTCGCTGGCCCAGTGCCGCAAATGGCTGGATGCGCATTACCCGAATGTCGAGCGCGTGGCGGTCTCCAGCAACGCCGAAGCCGCCAAGCGGGTCAAGGGTGAGTGGAACTCGGCGGCCATCGCCGGTGATATGGCGGCGGGCCTGTACGGCCTGACGCGGCTGGCCGAGAAAATCGAGGATCGCCCGGACAACTCCACGCGCTTCCTGATGATCGGTAGCCAGGAAGTACCGCCGACCGGTGACGACAAGACCTCGATCATTGTGTCCATGAGCAACAAGCCTGGCGCGCTGCATGAGCTGCTGGTGCCGTTCCACGACAACGGGATTGACCTGACGCGCATCGAGACTCGTCCTTCGCGCAGCGGTAAATGGACTTACGTGTTCTTTATCGACTTCATCGGCCATCACCGCGACCCACTGGTCAAGGGCGTGCTGGAGAAAATCAGTCAGGAAGCCGTGGCACTCAAGGTGCTGGGCTCTTACCCGAAAGCGGTTTTGTGAGGCGTTAACATGAGTGGCAACTTCCTCGCCCTGGCGCAGCCGGGCGTGCAACAACTGTCGCCTTACGTTCCGGGCAAGCCTGTGGATGAGCTGGCGCGTGAGTTGAACCTGGATCCTTCGAAAATCGTCAAGCTGGCGAGCAACGAGAATCCGCTTGGTCCCAGCCCCAAGGTATTGGCAGCGATTCGTGAAGAGCTGGCTGAGCTGACCCGGTATCCGGACGGCAACGGCTTCGCGCTCAAGTCGCTGCTGGCGGAAAAGTGCCGGGTCGAGCTGAACCAGGTGACCCTGGGCAACGGTTCCAACGACATTCTTGAACTGGTCGGCCGTGCCTACCTGGCACCGGGCTTGAACGCGGTGTTCAGCGAGCACGCGTTTGCGGTCTATCCGATCGTGACCCAGGCCGTCGGTGCCGATGCGCGCATCATTCCGGCGAAAGATTGGGGCCACGACCTGCCAGCCATGCTGGCGGCCATCGACGCCCAGACCCGCGTGGTGTTCATCGCCAACCCGAACAACCCGACCGGCACCTGGTTCGACGCCCAGGCGCTGAACGATTTCCTGCAAGACGTGCCGGAACACGTGCTGGTGGTGCTGGACGAGGCCTATATCGAGTATGCCGAAGGCAGCGACCTGCCGGACGGCCTGGATTTCCTGGCCGCGTACCCGAACCTGCTGGTGTCGCGCACCTTCTCCAAGGCCTACGGCCTGGCGTCGTTGCGCGTGGGCTACGGCTTGTCCAGTGCGGTGGTCGCCGATGTGCTGAACCGCGTGCGCCAGCCGTTCAACGTCAACAGCCTGGCCCTGGCGGCGGCCTGTGCGGCGGTGAAGGATGCAGAGTATCTGGAAGAGGGTCGCCGCATCAACGAAAGCGGCATGGTGCAGTTGCAGGAAGGCTTCCGCGAACTGGGCCTGGGCTGGATTCCGTCCAAGGGCAACTTTATCTGCGTCGATCTCGGCCAGGTGGCTGCCCCGGTGTTCCAGGGGCTGTTGCGCGAAGGCGTGATCGTGCGTCCGGTGGCCAACTACGGGATGCCGAACCACCTGCGCATCACCATCGGTCTGCCGGCTGAAAACAGCCGCTTCCTGGAGGCGCTGGCCAAGGTTCTGGCTCGTGGTTGATGTCACTGCATTGCAACCTGCTGTGCCTATGATCGGTCGCCTGGTGGTGGTCGGTCTGGGGTTGATCGGTGGCTCCTTCGCCAAAGGCCTGCGTGAAAGCGGGCTGTGTGGCGAAGTGGTCGGTGTGGACCTGGACCCGCAATCGCGTCAGTTGGCGGTCGAGTTGGGCGTGGTGGATCGCTGTGAAGCGGACCTAGCGCTCGCGTGCCAGGGCGCTGACGTGATCCAACTGGCCGTACCTATCCTGGCCATGGAGAAATTGCTCGCCGTGTTGGCGGGCATGGACCTGGGCCAGGCGATCCTCACGGACGTCGGCAGTGCCAAGGGCAATGTGGTGCGCGCGGCGCAACAGGCGTTTGGTGGCATGCCGACGCGTTTCGTGCCGGGCCATCCGATTGCTGGTTCGGAGCAAAGCGGGGTGGAGGCGTCGAATGCGCAGCTGTTCCGTCGCCACAAAGTGATCCTGACGCCGCTTGCGCAAACCGATCCGGCGGCGCTGGCGGTGGTGGATCGTCTGTGGCGCGAGTTGGGTGCGGACGTCGAGCACATGCAGGTCGAGCGTCATGACGAAGTGCTGGCCGCGACCAGCCATCTGCCGCATTTGCTCGCGTTTGGCCTGGTGGACTCGCTGGCCAAGCGCAACGAGAACCTCGAGATTTTCCGTTACGCCGCCGGTGGCTTCCGCGACTTCACGCGGATTGCCGGCAGCGACCCGGTGATGTGGCACGACATCTTCCTCGCCAATCGCGAAGCGGTGTTGCGCACCCTGGACACCTTCCGCAGCGACCTCGACGCCTTGCGCGATGCGGTCGACGCCGGGGATGGCCATCAGTTATTGGGCGTGTTTACCCGTGCGCGGGTGGCGCGTGAGCATTTCAGCAAGATCCTGGCGCGCCGGGCCTACATGGAAACCGCTGTGAACGCTGATGAGCTGACCTTCCTCGCCGAACCCGGTGGCCGCTTGAGCGGGCGCATTCGGGTGCCGGGCGACAAGTCGATCTCCCATCGGTCGATCATGTTGGGTTCATTGGCTGAAGGCGTGACTGAGGTTGAGGGTTTCCTCGAAGGCGAGGACGCGCTGGCAACTTTGCAGGCGTTTCGCGACATGGGCGTGGTGATTGAAGGGCCGCACCATGGGCGCGTGACCATCCACGGCGTGGGTTTGCATGGCTTGAAGCCGGCGCCGGGGCCGATCTATCTCGGTAACTCGGGCACCTCCATGCGTCTGCTGTCCGGGTTGCTGGCTGCGCAGAGCTTCGACAGCGTGCTGACGGGCGATGCTTCCCTGTCCAAGCGCCCGATGAGTCGCGTGGCCAAGCCGCTGCGGGAAATGGGCGCGGTGATTGAGACCGGCCCGGAGGGGCGTCCGCCGCTGACTATCCGGGGTGGTCAGGTGCTCAAAGGTTTCGATTATTCGATGCCGATGGCCAGTGCGCAGGTTAAATCCTGCCTGTTGCTGGCCGGGCTTTACGCCGAGGGCAAGACCTCGGTGACCGAGCCTGCGCCGACCCGTGATCATACCGAGCGCATGTTGCGCGGTTTTGGTTATCCGGTTGATGTGGTGGGGGCCAAGGCGTCGGTTGAGTCTGGCCATGCGCTGGTTGCGACGCATATTGAAGTGCCGGGGGATATTTCCTCGTCGGCGTTTTTCCTGGTGGCGGCTTCGATTGCCGAAGGCTCCGAGTTGTTGCTGGAACATGTGGGCGTCAACCCGACCCGCACCGGCGTGATCGACATTCTGCGGCTGATGGGGGCGGACATTACCCTGGAAAATCCGCGTGAAGTGGGCGGCGAACCGGTTGCTGATCTGCGCGTACGTGCCGCGACGTTGAAAGGTATTGAAATCCCCGAGGCGCTGGTGCCTTTGGCGATCGACGAGTTCCCGGTGCTGTTCGTCGCGGCGGCCTGTGCCGAAGGGCGGACCGTGTTGCGCGGCGCCGAAGAGCTGCGCGTGAAGGAGTCCGACCGTATCCAGGTCATGGCCGATGGTCTGCTGGCACTGGGCGTGAAGTGTGAACCGACGCCTGATGGGATTATCATTGACGGTGGCCTGATGGGCGGTGGTGAAGTGCATGCCCATGGCGATCACCGGATTGCCATGGCATTCAGCGTGGCTTCCCTGCGGGCGGCGGCGCCGATTCGTATCCGTGACTGCGCCAATGTTGCTACGTCTTTTCCGAACTTTCTTACACTGTGTGCCCAAGTCGGCATCCGTGTTGCCCAAGAGGCTCAATTGTGAATATCAAAGCACCGGTGATTACCATCGACGGGCCAAGTGGCTCGGGCAAAGGCACGATCGCCGGCATCCTGGCCAAGCGCCTGGGCTGGTGCCTGCTGGATTCCGGCGCGCTGTACCGCCTGCTGGCATTCGCCGCACGCAACCATGGCGTCGACCTGACCAACGAAGAATCCCTGAAGCTGCTGGCGGCGCACCTTGATGTGCAGTTTGTTGGCGCGACGGAAGGTCATCCCCAGCGCATAATCCTTGAAGGGGATGATGTGACCGATGATCTGCGCAATGAGCAAGTCGGCTCCTGGGCCTCCCAGGTTGCCGCACTGCCAGCGGTGCGGGACGCATTGTTGCAGCGCCAGCGGGCTTTCCAGGAGCCACCGGGCCTGGTGGCCGATGGCCGTGACATGGGAACCGTGGTGTTTCCCGAGGCGCCATTGAAGATTTTCCTGACCGCCAGCGCCGAGGAGCGGGCTCGCCGCCGCTACTTGCAGTTGAAGGGCAAAGTCGATGGTGTTAGTCTGTCGAGTCTGCTAGATGAGATCCGTGCACGCGATGAGCGTGATACCCAGCGCGCAGTAGCCCCGCTCAAGCCGGCGGCTGATGCCATACAGCTGGATTCCACGGAGTTGTCCATCGAGCAGGTGCTGGAACGCATCTTGAGCGAGATCGCCATTCGCGATATCGCCGGGTGACCAAGAAGGCTGCAGGGGACCAGTCATAGTCCTGCGGTGCTTCTTTTAATTGAAACTGACCCACACCGTCTGGGGTGTGGAGATGGGCGTATTCTTCGCCCTTATCAACAGGAATTAAAATGAGCGAAAGCTTTGCGGAACTCTTTGAAGAAAGCCTAAAAACCCTGAACCTTCAGGCAGGCTCCATCATCACCGGTGTTATCGTTGATATCGATTACCAAGCTCGCTGGGTAACCGTTCACGCTGGTCTGAAGTCTGAAGCTCTGATCCCGCTGGAACAGTTCTACAACGATGCTGGTGATCTGACAATCAATGTCGGTGACGAAGTTCACGTTGCTCTGGACTCGGTTGAAGACGGTTTCGGTGAAACCAAGCTGTCCCGTGAAAAAGCCAAGCGCGCTGAATGCTGGATTGTTCTCGAAGCAGCCTTCGCAGCTGAAGAAGTGGTCAAGGGCGTTATCAACGGTAAGGTTAAAGGCGGCTTCACTGTCGACGTTAACGGCATCCGTGCGTTCCTGCCAGGTTCTTTGGTCGACGTTCGTCCAGTGCGCGACACCACGCACCTGGAAGGCAAAGAACTCGAATTCAAGGTCATCAAGCTCGACCAGAAGCGCAACAACGTTGTCGTTTCCCGTCGCAGCGTCCTGGAAGCAGAGAACTCCGCCGAGCGTGAAGCTCTGCTGGAATCCCTGCAGGAAGGCCAACAAGTCAAAGGTATCGTCAAAAACCTCACCGACTACGGCGCATTCGTCGACCTGGGTGGCGTGGATGGCCTGCTGCACATTACCGACATGGCTTGGAAGCGTATCAAGCATCCTTCCGAAATCGTCAACGTTGGCGACGAGATCGATGTCAAGGTTCTGAAATACGATCGCGAGCGCAACCGTGTTTCCCTGGGCCTGAAGCAACTGGGTGAAGATCCATGGGTTGCTATCAAAGCCCGTTACCCAGAAAGCACTCGCGTTACCGCGCGTGTTACCAACCTGACCGACTACGGCTGCTTCGCTGAGCTGGAAGAAGGCGTGGAAGGCCTGGTACACGTTTCCGAAATGGACTGGACCAACAAGAACATCCACCCTTCGAAAGTCGTACAAGTCGGCGACGAAGTGGAAGTTATGGTTCTGGACATCGACGAAGAGCGTCGTCGTATCTCCCTGGGCATCAAGCAGTGCAAATCTAACCCATGGGAAGATTTCTCTGGCCAGTTCAACAAGGGCGATAAAATCTCCGGCACCATCAAGTCGATCACCGATTTCGGTATCTTCATTGGTCTGGACGGCGGCATCGACGGCCTGGTTCACCTGTCCGACATCTCCTGGAACGAAGTGGGCGAAGAAGCTGTTCGTCGTTTCAAGAAGGGCGACGAGCTGGACACCGTTATCCTGTCGGTTGACCCAGAGCGCGAGCGTATCTCCCTGGGTATCAAGCAACTGGAAAGCGACCCGTTCTCTGAATACGTTCAGGACAACGACAAAGGCGCAATCGTTAAAGGCATCGTGAAGGAAGTTGACGCTAAAGGCGCCATCATCACTCTGGCCGACGATATCGAAGCGACTCTGAAAGCCTCCGAAATCAGCCGTGACCGCGTTGAAGACGCGCGTAACGTTCTGAAAGAAGGCCAGGAAGTAGAAGCCAAGATCATCAGCGTTGACCGCAAGAGCCGTGTAATCCAGCTCTCCATCAAGTCGAAAGACGATGCTGAAGAGAAAGAAGCCATCCAGAGCTTGAAAGACAAGCCTTCGGATAGCATCGCTGCTGGTCCTACCACTCTGGGCGACCTGTTGCGTGCACAAATGGAAAAACAGAACTAAGTTCTGTCAGACCATAAAAAAGGGCGACTTCGGTCGCCCTTTTTTGTGCCTGAAATTCGTTGAATCAACACCGAGAACCAAGGCGTATAGCCCAGTGTCAGAACTGACTATAGTCTTAAGTTAAAAGCGGTTCTTGTGTTGTGGCTTCAGTAAGGATTTGAATGAACAGGCTTATCGTAGTGCTCGCATTGGTAATGCTTGCTGGTTGCTCGGCCACCAGCGCCAAGACCCACGCCAAACGCGGTGTGAGTGGTATCGAGGTAGATTGCTCTGGCCTCGGCAACAGCTGGAGCAAGTGCGAAAAACGCGCGGCTCGAGAGTGCAAGATGCAGGGCTACAAGGTCATCACCCGATCCAGCGATGCCAGCGACGAAGAGGGTGACTATCTGTTCGGTTGGAACCCTGCCGGGGCAGTAACCCGCACTATGCTGGTCATCTGTAATTGAGGTCGGAATACGCCTATAGCCGGTTGCCATCTATCCTGCGGATAAGTTGTTCGGTGGGCTGTTCAAATTCATCAAGTCATGCTAAAACCTTCGAAGCGCTTTTCCTAGCTGCTTGAAAAAGAAGGGAAAAATATGACGAAGTCGGAGTTGATCGAACGAATTGTCACCCATCAAGGGCTGCTCTCATCCAAGGATGTCGAGCTGGCTATCAAGACCATGCTTGAGCAAATGTCCCAGTGCCTGGCGACCGGGGATCGGATTGAGATCCGTGGGTTTGGGAGCTTTTCGCTTCACTATCGCGCACCGCGTGTGGGTCGTAATCCAAAAACCGGCCAGTCCGTCAGCCTGGACGGTAAGTTCGTACCTCACTTCAAGCCGGGTAAGGAATTGCGTGATCGGGTGAACGAAGACGAGGAAGAGGGCGTCTGATCGACTTTCAGGAGAACGTTATGCTAAAAGCCAGGCGCTTTGTATCGGTTGTAGCTGTTTTGTTTTTCGCGCTCATTGTCGTGACTTTTGTGTTGGAAAATCAGCAAAGTACAAAGCTGTCATTTTTCGGCTGGTCTACCGTTGAACTGCCTGTTTCAGTTTTTACGACGTTGGCTTTGGTCGTGGGAATGATCATTGGGCCAGTGCTGGGGTTGATAGTGGGTCGTAAGATGGCTCGACAAAAGGCTTGATGTCTTTTCCTGCAGCATCCTGTTTTCTTTAGCGGCCGCAGCCTGAGCAGGATTTGAGACGTTTATCCTGTCATGTATGCCATGCCCTGCTGGTCTAGTGAAAAACTTGCGCATTTGTCTGCATTAATGCTCTCGAAAAGTCGGTCTGCGTTATTCTCTTGCACCGCTCGGGGCTTGCGCCCCTTCCCCTCAAGCCGCTGCCAAGGCGCCTTCTTACGCGACATGCATCCATGTTCGCTTTTGACTTTAAGGATGCAGGCCTTAAAATGGCCATCAATTTTCATCCCCTTCATCTTTAACTGCACCACACAAAGCTTATTTTTCGGGCTGTTTGCTAACGAGCTTCGACGTTTTCCTAGAACCTCTTCACCGTTGAGCATTCCGGGGCGGCATGTTGGCTTTGTTGGTCTGCAGGCATTGAGGTGATTGGCCGACTAGAAGCTTGTCGTGCTGTGCGCGTTGCTTTAGGACTTACTATGTTCAGCGGAAAAACGCTTCTTATCACCGGTGGTACCGGTTCATTCGGCAACGCCGTCCTCAAGCGCTTCCTCGACAGTGATATTGCAGAAATCCGCATCTTCAGCCGCGATGAGAAGAAGCAGGATGACATGCGCAAGCGCTATGCCGACACCAAGCTCAAGTTCTATATAGGCGATGTGCGCGACTATCAAAGTGTGCTCAATGCCACGCGTGGTGTGGACTACATTTTCCATGCGGCCGCACTGAAGCAGGTGCCTTCCTGTGAGTTTCATCCCATGGAAGCGGTCAAGACCAACGTTATCGGCACTGAGAATGTCCTGGAAGCCGCTATCCAGAACGCGGTCAAGCGAGTGGTTTGCCTGAGCACCGACAAGGCTGTCTACCCTATCAACGCCATGGGTATCTCCAAGGCGATGATGGAAAAGGTCATGGTTGCCAAATCCCGCAACGTAGATGATGCCAAGACCGTTATCTGCGGTACTCGCTACGGTAACGTCATGGCTTCGAGGGGGTCTGTCATTCCCCTGTTCATCGAGCAGATTCGTGCAGGTAACGCATTGACGTTGACCGACCCGAGTATGACTCGCTTCATGATGACGCTGGCCGATGCTGTGGACTTGGTGCTGTATGCTTTTGAGCACGGTCGCAACGGTGATCTTTTTGTTCAGAAGGCGCCTGCCGCGACAGTCGAGACCTTGGCCAAGGCACTGACCGCAATGGTCGGCCGGCCTGAGCACCCTATCCAGGTCATCGGTACTCGCCATGGGGAAAAGCTTTTTGAAGCGTTGTTGAGCCGTGAAGAAATGGCCTGCGCTGAAGACAAGGGTGATTACTACCGGATTCCCCCCGATCTGCGTGACTTGAACTATTCAAAATTTGTCGAGCAGGGTGAAGAGAAAATCTCCCGTACGGAAGACTATAACTCCCATAACACTGAACGGTTGGATGTGGCCGGCATGCAACGGCTTCTGCTCAAGCTTGAATTCATGCAAGCGATCCAGCGTGGCGAACTCGCTACGCCGGAGGAATAATTGATGAAGGTACTGATCACCGGGGCCAACGGTTTTGTCGGCAAGAACCTGATTGCGCATTTGACTGAGCGCAGTGATGTCGAGGTTGTCGTCTTTACCCGTGACAACAGCATCGCCCAACTGCCAGCGTTGGTTGCCGAGGTCGATTTTGTGTTCCATCTGGCGGGGGTCAACCGGCCCCAATCGTCCGATGAGTTCAAGGTGGGCAATACTGACCTGACTCTGGCCCTGTGCGACGCGATCAAGGCAAGTGGCAAGCTCACTCCTGTGCTCTACACCTCGTCGACCCAGGCTGACCGTGACAATCCCTACGGTGCCAGCAAGCTGGCTGCCGAGCAGGCATTGCACGACCTGCAGGCGAGCCATGGTTCCAGGGTTCATGTCCTGCGCCTGCCTAATGTGTTTGGCAAGTGGGCGCGACCTGATTACAACTCCGCCGTGGCGACTTTCTGCCATAACATCACCCGAGGCCTGCCGATCCAGGTCAATGATCGACAAGCGATGGTTAACCTGGTCTACATCGACGACGTGGTCGAGTGTTTTATCCGGGTAATGGATTCGGGTTTACCTCATGGCGCGGCGGCTCAGGTGAGCCCAATTTACAGCATTGCTGTCGGGGAACTGGCCGATCAACTGCATGCGTTTCGCGACAGTCGCGAAACGTTGATCAGCGAAGCTGTTGGCACGGGCCTGGTGCGAGCACTCTACTCGACCTATGTGAGCTACTTGCCCGTCGAGCAATTCACTTATGACGTTCCGAAATACGGTGACCCGCGCGGCGTTTTTGTCGAAATGCTGAAGACCAAGGACAGTGGGCAGTTTTCCTATTTCACTGCGCATCCCGGCATCACACGTGGTGGGCATTATCATCACAGCAAGACCGAGAAGTTTCTGGTAATCAAAGGCAAGGCCTGCTTCCGTTTTCGCCATATCGTATCGGGTGAGTTCCATGAGTTGTTCACTCAAGGTGAACAGCCTCGGGTGGTGGAGACAGTGCCTGGTTGGACTCATGACATTACCAATGTCGGCGAAGACGAGATGATCGTCATGCTCTGGGCCAACGAGGTTTTTGATCGTGAGCGGCCAGACACCTTTGCGATGCCGGTGGGTACTCAAGCCTGAGCATGAGCGCATCAGGCAATGCATGGCGCGAACAGCTCCGATGCCAATGATTCTGGAAGAGTGTTGAAATGAAAAAGCTGAAAGTTGTCACAGTCGTTGGGACTCGTCCCGAAATCATTCGCTTGTCGCGAGTGATTGCCAAGCTGGATGAACACTGTGAACACGTCCTGGTGCATACCGGCCAGAACTACGATTACGAATTGAACGAGATTTTTTTCCAGGACCTCGGTATTCGTAAGCCTGACCATTTTCTCAATGCAGCGGGCGCGAGTGGTGCGCAAACGATCGGCAATGTGATCATTGCGGTGGACCAGGTGCTGGAGGAGGTGCAGCCAGAAGCCCTTCTGATTCTCGGTGATACCAACAGCTGCATGGCGGTGATTCCAGCCAAACGCCGTAAAATCCCGACATTCCACATGGAAGCCGGCAATCGCTGTTTCGACATGCGTGTGCCTGAAGAGATCAATCGCCGCATCGTTGATCACACCGCAGACATCAACCTGACCTATAGCAGCATCGCACGTGACTACCTGCTGAGCGAAGGATTGCCGCCGGATCGGGTGATCAAGACCGGTAGCCCTATGTTTGAAGTGCTTAACCATTACCGTGATGGTATCGAAGCCTCTGAAGTGCTCGATCGCCTCAGTCTTGAGGCGGGCAAGTTTTTCGTGGTGAGTGCCCATCGCGAAGAGAACATTGATTCCGACAAAAACTTCCTCAAGCTGGTCGGCGTGTTGAACACCGTTGCTGCCCAGTATGACCTGCCGGTGATCGTGACCACACACCCTCGTACGCAAAAGCGTGTCGATGCGATGGGCGTAACCTTTCACAAGAATGTGCAATTGCTCAAGCCGCTGGGGTTCAAGGATTACAACAAGCTGCAACTGACGGCCAAGGCCGTACTGTCCGACAGCGGCACCATCAACGAAGAGTCATCGATCCTGAATTTCCCTGCACTGAATCTGCGTGAGGCCCATGAACGACCGGAAGGGATGGAGGAGGCGGCGGTCATGATGGTCGGCCTGGAGGTTGAGCGCGCCCTGCAGGGCTTGCAGCTCCTGGAAAGCCAGGCCGCTGGGGCGGAACGGACGTTGCGCTTGGTTGCCGATTACAGCATGCCAAATGTTGCCGAAAAGGTTGTGCGGATCATCCATAGCTACCGTGACTACGTCATGCGCACTGTATGGAAGCAATATTGATTGGACAGCCTCTCCCCGGAAAAACCACTGAAGATTCTGGTGGTCACCCAGTATTTCTGGCCCGAAAACATGCGTATCAACAACATGGTCGAGGGCTTTGTCGCCAAAGGTCATGAGGTGACCGTCCTCACGGGCGTGCCCAACTATCCGGAAGGGCAAGTCTTTGCCGATTTCCGGCGTGACCCTGCGCAGTTTTCCAATTATCGGGGAGCGCGAGTGATCAGGGTGCCGATGCTGGCGCGAGGCAAGAGCAATTTCAGACTGGCCATGAATTACCTCTCGTTTTTCAGCAGTGCCTCAATCATTGGCAGTTACAAGCTGCGTGGTCAGGCGTTCGACTCCATCTTTGTGTATGGCGTGTCGCCTATCATGGGGGCGATCCCGGCGCTGTTGCTTGGGCGCTTGAAAAGGGCTCCGGTACTTATATGGGTGCTGGATCTTTGGCCGGAAAGCCTCAGGGCGGTTGGGGTTATAGAAAACCCGAAGTTGCTTGGACTGGTTGGCAAGGTGGTGTCCTGGATCTACAACCGCACTGATTACCTGTTGTTGCAGTCACGTTCGTTCGACGAGAACGTCAAGGAGTACTGCACACGTGCAATTGATGCAGACCGACTGGTGTATTTCCCTAGTTGGGCTGAGGATGATTTTTCCGCAGAGCAGCAGGGGCCTTCGGAGTTGCTGCAGCGTGACGATGCTGTATTTACAATCCTTTTCGCCGGTAACATCGGCGATGCTCAGGATTTTCCAGCCATCATGGCGGCAGTCAAGGCTGTCGAGACCGATCTGCCGGTGCGCTGGGTGATTGTGGGGGATGGTCGGGCAAGCCAATGGCTGACCGAGCATGTGGCGCAAAACCGCATGGACAACGTGCTACTGCTTGGCAGACATCCCTTGGAGAAGATGCCTGCGTTGTTCGCCGTCGCGGACGCTTTGCTGGTTTCGTTGAGGACAAATGACGTTTTCGAGAAAACCATTCCAGGCAAAGTTCAGGCTTACCTGGCTTCTGGGAAACCTGTAATCGCCATGATCGATGGTGAAGCGGCCAACGTTGTTGAAGGATCGGGTGCGGGCATGGTGTGTCGTTCTGGCGATGCCCAGGGGTTGGCGCGTATCGTTCGCACCATGGGCGTCTTACCCAAGTCCGAGCTTGAGAGCATGGGCCTGTTGGGCAGGCGTTACTACCTTGAGCATTTTTCCAAGGACACCTTGTTCGATCGTCTTGAGGCGCTATTTAGAAAAGCGACCTTGAGGCGTAACCAACAATGACCAGAACCCTTTGCCCGTCTCTGTTTCAGGAATTGTTTGCGAAATGACCCTCTGGTTCGTGTTTGCCGCAGTACTCCTCGTATCACTTTTGTTGACCTGGGTACTGCGCCGCTATGCTTTGTCGCGTAGCTTGATGGACATTCCCAATGGTCGCAGCTCGCACTCGGTTCCCACGCCACGAGGAGGCGGGGTCGCAATCGTGCTGACTTTCCTGGTGGCGTTGGTGCTCGTTGCGCTCGCTGGCTGGGTCAGTTGGAACGCGGCCTTGCCATTGCTGGGGGCGGGGACTCTGGTCGCTGTGGTTGGTTTTCTCGATGATCACGGCCATATCGCAGCACGTTGGCGCCTTTTGGCCCATTTTTCCGCAGCCATTTGGGCGTTATGTTGGATCGGAAGGCTGCCGACGATCAGTCTGGCCGGGGTTGAATTGGACCTTGGGTGGTTCGGCCACGTGCTGGCGGCTCTGTACCTGGTCTGGATGTTGAACTTGTATAACTTCATGGATGGTATCGACGGCATTGCCAGCATCGAGGCCGTCTGCGCCTGTTCGGGAGCGTGCCTGGTTTACTGGCTGACAGGGCATGAAAGTCTCATGCTTGCGCCGATGTTACTGGCAGTCGCCGTGCTTGGATTCTTGTACTGGAACTTTCCTCCCGCGCGCATTTTCATGGGCGATGCGGGTAGCGGCTTCCTCGGTGTCGTAATCGGTGTGTTGTCGCTGCAGGCGGCCTGGGCGGCCCCTCAGATGCTGTGGGTCTGGCTGATTTTGCTGGGTGTGTTCGTGGTTGATGCCACCTTTACCTTGGGACGACGCCTGTTGCGCGGGGATAAGGTCTATGAAGCGCATCGCAGTCATGCTTATCAGTATGCCTCGCGCCAGGCCGGGCGCCACTTGCCGGTGACGCTGACGGTGATGGCGATCAATCTATTGTGGCTGCTGCCCATCGCTCTTTTCGTCGGCCTTGGTTTTGACGGTGTTCTTGGGCTGGTGGTGGCGTATGTTCCGCTTGTAGTGCTGGCGATCAAGTTTCACGCGGGCGAGTTGGAAAAAGTGTGATCATTGGTTGACGCTGGTGTTTGAAAAGGTTGCTGCACACGTACGTGACTGCCATTTTTTGCTGGCAGCGCTAGGGACTGAGGTATAAAAAGGGTTTATGGATAGTCTACGTGCCCGATTGGTGGGCTTGCCGCGCAGGCAAAAACGTTTCTTGCAAGTAGTGACCGACATCGTCCTGGTGTGGGGAGCACTGTGGCTGGCATTTGTCGTTCGCCTGGGGTTTGATGATCTTAACAACCCCTTCGTCGTGCATTTGTGGTTGTTTCTCAGCGCGCCGGTAATCGCTATCCCGTTGTTTATCCACTTTGGCATGTACCGTGCGGTCATGCGTTATTTTGGCAATGATGCGCTGATTGCAATCATCAAGGCCGTGAGCCTCTCTGCATTATTGCTGGCGCTGGTGGTGTACCTGTACAGCAATCACCAGACGGTGGTGCCGCGCTCGATCGTATTCAACTATTGGTGGTTGAGCATGGTCATCATTGGTGGCTTGCGCCTGGCCATGCGTCAGTACTTTCAAGGGGACTGGTTTACTGCGGCGCAACACGTGCCGTTCACCAATCGTGATGATGGCTTGACCAAGGTCGCTATCTACGGTGCCGGGGCCGCAGGTAATCAATTGGTGGCAGCCTTGCGGCTGGGGCGGGTAATGCGGCCTGTGGCATTCATCGATGATGACAGCGGCATCTCCGATCGGATCATCTCGGGGTTGAAGGTGTACAAGCCCAAGCGTATCCAGCAGATGATCAATGAGACTGGCGCGGAAGAGCTGTTACTGGCCATCCCTTCATCCACACGGGCTCGTCGCCGAGAGATACTGGGTTATCTGGAGGGATACCCGCTGCATGTGCGTAGTGTTCCCGGTTTCATGGATCTGGCTAGCGGGCGCGTCAAGGTCGATGATATCCAGGAAGTCGACATTGCCGACCTGCTGGGTAGGGACCCTGTACCTGCGCAGCCCGAACTGCTGGAGCGATGCATCAAGAATCGCGTGGTACTGGTTTCCGGCGCGGGCGGTTCGATCGGGTCGGAGCTTTGCCGGCAGATCCTTACGCTGGAACCCACCAGCCTATTGTTGTTCGACCACAGTGAGTACAACCTCTACTGCATCCTGTCCGAACTTGAACAGCGCGTTCAATCAGAATTGTTGAATGTGACGTTGTTACCCATCCTCGGTTCGGTGCGCCATCCGGACAAACTGCTGGATGTCATGAATACCTGGTCGGTCGACACGGTCTACCATGCGGCGGCCTATAAGCATGTGCCCATGGTGGAGCACAACATTGCCGAAGGCATTCTTAATAACGTGATCGGTACTCTCAATACCGCGCAGGCAGCGTTGCAGGCAGGTGTCGAGAACTTTGTGCTCATTTCAACCGACAAGGCGGTGCGGCCAACCAATGTCATGGGCAGCACCAAACGGCTGGCGGAGCTTGTGTTGCAAGCGTTGAGCAAGGAATTGGCACCGACGTTGTTTGGTGATGCGTCGAATATCTCGCGCGTCAACAAAACCCGTTTCACCATGGTTCGCTTTGGCAACGTACTGGGCTCTTCAGGTTCGGTTATCCCGCTGTTTCATAAGCAGATCCAGGCGGGAGGCCCTTTGACGGTGACTCATCCGAAGATAACCCGCTATTTCATGACGATTCCCGAGGCGGCGCAACTGGTTATCCAGGCGGGTTCGATGGGGCAGGGCGGCGACGTTTTCGTGCTGGATATGGGTGAGCCTGTGAAGATTGTCGAGCTTGCTGAAAAGATGGTTCATCTCTCGGGCTTGAGTATCCGCTCCGAGAAAAACCCGCACGGAGATATCCTGATTAATTTCAGTGGGCTGCGTCCGGGTGAAAAGCTGTATGAGGAGTTGTTGATTGGCGACAATGTAGCGGCTACTCGTCATCCAATGATTATGCGAGCTAATGAAGAGCTTCTGGGGTGGGAAGTACTCAAGGCCAGGTTGCACGGGTTATTGGCGGCTGTCGAGGAGGGCGATTTTGCGCTCGTCAGGCAACTCTTGAAAGAAACCGTCAGTGGCTATAGCCCGGAAGGTGAGATCGTCGACTGGATGCACATTCAGCGACACCGTGAAGTCTGATCATCTGGTGGACGCTCTGATGGGCCTATTTGGAGGCCCATCAGGTAAAACTTAAGTTAAAGCTTCCAGAGTTTTTTGTTCAGTCTGAAGCTCGATAGGTAGACGAACAGTCTCGATATGTTCATGAACCTGTTAGGGCCTACAGTGTAAAGAACCACCTTTAGCAACGAGTTGATGATCTGAAGCTTTCCAGAGTGATTTTGTGCGTCACCAAATCCTGCCGGTTTGTATGGCCCGCCTTTTTCGAACAAGTAGTTCTTCTTGGCAAATTGGTAGACAGGGCCGCTCGCATCGAACGGCTCATGCTCGGCAGGCAGTTCATCCAGTACGGCGGCGTAGGCCCTTCTCAGCGTGGGCGAAATGTATTTCCCATCGCTCATATAATCAAAGGCATAGGCTGCGTTGGAAGGGAAGGCTGAAAAGTTGGACAGCCGTTCCTTGTAATAGAAGCTGACCTCCAACAGATCTTCACGTTTTTCTTCTCTTCCCGCAAATGCTCGTTTGCTCAAGCGTTCCGGATTCTTCTCGTCAAACGAACTGAAGTGGAAGAAAACCAGCGGGAACTCTCCATTTACCGTATAGCCACCCTGGCCGTCAGGGGCGAGGGTGCGCTCATGGCTATTCCAAAAAGCCATGTTGTAGCCAAGATTGAACGATACGTGCAGGGTCGGGAAGAAGCAGGGGGCGATGCTGACCCACTTCTGGTCGGTGGAGAGGCCAAACTGAGTTTCGAAATAGCAATGTTCCAGACAGCGTTCATTCCACCACTGGAGAAAGCGTATGCCTTCTGACGTGTTTGAAACTGCGTAGAAGCCCAGATTGAAGGAGCCAAAGCGCAGCATCCCGACATCACCCTCGACATGAGGCGTGACGTAGTGGGGCGTTAGAATGATGTCACGCGTACCGAGTTCGTCCCATAGGCCATCGAGGCGGCTGAAAACGCACGTGTCGGGGTCGAGGAAGATAACCTTCTCGTGTTGCTCAAGCAGCTGCAAAGTGATCCAGGGCTTGAGACTGGTACTGAACTCCACGATGTCGTATTTAAAGGCGTAGTGCTGGACATTTGGCAATCCGATCTCTTCAACCCAATGGAACTCTGCCAGGTGGGTAGGGAGATCCATCTCGACCTTGCGATCAAAAATATAGATCTTCAGTTTAGGCTGACCGAATTTAACCAGCGACTCGGCCAGCACCAACGCTTTGGACAAGTAAGCCAAGTTGCACACAGTAAAAATGGCTGAGCGCTCGACGGTCATGCCTTTTTCATCAGTCACGTTTAAATATTCCTAATGTATTGATTACTCTGACGAGGATCTGAGACGTGCAGTAGAGGGTCAGTAATCTTGTGATTCTGAGCGCGAAGCCGAACTGACAGCTCGCGAGCGCAGAAAAAATAAGTTTCAGGTTCGAAGATACCGTGTCTTTTATTCTGGACCATGAATACGCCCGCATTGAATACGTACGGCCAGCAATTCGGTAGCGACTGTCAGCCTGCTCGGTCACATGATCAAAGCCAGGTGTGGCGCCACAGACGCCGATTCGATAGCCTTTATTCAATGAATCCAGGCACAGCTTATAATCCACGCTGTCGACAAAGTAGCTGCAATCCATCCAGCCGAGAGCGCTGAGTTTATCCAGAAAATAAAGACTGCCGCTGTTGATCAGTAGGGGGACATCCCGGACTGACGCGTTTCCATCGGCCTTGAAAGCGATCGCGCTGAACGCAGTGTAAGCGTCGAGGTTGTCGGTATAGTTTTTTTCGACATGGGCCAGTGTTTCTTCGTTGAACCCCGTGTCCTGATCAAAAAACAGAAGTGCCGAGTGGCCCTGTTGATAGGCATTGGCGCATACCGTTGAAATACCGATGCCCAGCCCCAGATTTTTACCACAGGTAAAATAGTGGATCTGCGGATGATGTTCGGCGAATGCCCGCACGCTGGCATTATCAGGTGAATTGTCGAATACATAGACTTCAAACCCGTTTGCCGAAGTCAATTCAAGCCTGTGCAGTAATTCAACGCCGGCGTGATAGACAACAATCCCTACAGCAATCTTACGTGTCATGCCATACCTTTGATATGTGGAGCCGCCCGTACCCGGTCGTGTTTATACACTTAACCATTTGCTCTCTTTATCGCTCCATACTTTCACAACCCTGGCAGGGCAGCCCACGGCAATGACGTTGCCTGGGATATCTTTGGCAACAACGCTATTGGCACCGATGATCGAGCCACTGCCAATGGAGGTGTTCGGCAATATGACGACATTGTCCCCGATCCACACCTTGTCGCCAATGGTCACAGGGCCGCTGCTGGACAGCTTTCGTTCGAACGGTGTTTCGTAGGGGCTGGACTGGTCCTCCCCCGAGTATGCGCCGTGGGAGTGGTCCGTGATATGGATCTTGCTGCCCATCAACACATCGTTGCCGATGGTGACCTTGTTACAACAGGCGATATGCAAGTGGTCGCTGGCAGAGAAATTTTCGCCGATTTCGATATGGGGTTGATAGGCAAAGCTGATGTACTGAGCGATAGCATGTAACCAGAGCCCTTCACCGACTCTAAAGTTATTGCCCAATGTGATGTGTTCCAAGCCAAAGACCTTGGGCGCGCGGCCAAGGTAAGCACGGCGCCCCGCTCTGGGCAGGGTGCGAAGGTGAATGAATGCACGCCACACCAATAGCGCTCGACCTGCCAGGAGCGGAATAATGAACAGATGGTGTTGCTTTAGTTTCTTAAGGACGTATGACACTGCAGTTTACTCGTGCTGGCATGCATTGACAGATAAAAGCTGAGTGCAAGGTAACCTAATCGCTTGGTGAGGACGGTGTGTTATGCGTTCGTCGCAGGTGAAGCTCGATCAGAGCTTTTAGTAATGGCTGCGGAAAAACAGATATCGCCATAACTATCCAACTCGGGTAGTTTATCGCTAACCTCAGGACCTTCCGATATTCCCTGTAGACACGGTAGTTTAACAATCCTCGCGACCTCAGCGAAATCATGCCTTTGATAGTGAAAGCGCCTGACACTTCGCCAAAACGGGTGCATGCCGTGAGCTTACTTGCGAGTGAATAACTGACAGGCAATGAAAGGATAAAATTTACCCAACTGGTCAGGCCGATTTTGAAGATCTTGTCGGTGTGGGCCCAGCTGGTTTTGGACAGTCGCTTGTTTTCAAGCGATGTAATGGATACTTGATGAAGCCAGTGGATCATGAACGGTCGGCGTGCAATGGATTCGAAGATGATCCCCGTTTGTATGAAGTTGGAGTCGGTGTAACGGGGGAAGTTGGCGTTCGCTATCATCGACTTATTGTAGATCAGGCAGCTCATGCAGCTCATCAAACCGCCAAGGTCTTCGAGTAATGTACTAGCATCTTGATAGGTGGTGTTTGGAATATTGATTTTTCCCACCAGATTGACCAGCACAGCATCGTATATTTTATCAGTTGATAGCAGGTTCAACACAGTTTCAATATCGTTTGCATGAATTTTTGACGTGTCACCTAACAGCCACGTGTATTCCGTAGTTGAAAGCATGAGTGCGTTTCGGAAGTTTAAATCGGCTCCCAGGTTTTCACTGTTTCGTGAGTAGTGCAGCAAAGGGTATTCGGCTTTCCACTTATCAACGACTATTGCCGTGTCGTCGGTCGAAGCATTATCAGATATAAATATTTGAATATTATGCTGTCTGAGCACTGGTATGTGTTCAGCCAACGAGCAGTCAAGAAAATCTGCACGGTTATACGTGGGCAGAGCGATCGATAACAACGGGTTAGGTTGCAGACTCATGGCGACGGCCTTTTGAATGATCGGAAAATCCAGTAAACCCATGGCAGGACAAGTAGGTAGGCACTGACGAAGCCGGAAAACAGGTATTCGAATGGAAGGTATTTTGCAGCCAGCCATGTCGTGATCGCGACATAAAGCCCATTGGCCACCGACACCACCACGAGCGGCTCTTTTTTGTGTGCCCTCATATAGATGGCCATCCCATTGATGGCCAATTGTAGCAACCAGCCTACGCTGACCATGAGCAATGAGGGCGTCGGCAACAGACGATTTTCTACAAGAGGATGGCCTTTCATAAGCCACGTGAAGGTGAACAGCGCCACCATCCCCATGATGTAAGTCAGGATGGACAGTGAAATTCCTTTTTTGAAAATGCTGTTCAACTGTAGGGTGTTGCTCTGCGCCGCGAAGATATTTATTTTCGGTGTGATAATGGTTATCCAGATATTGGCGATACTGAACATGGCCATACAAACAGCAATCGACAAGCCCACCTGACCGGCCTGTACTGCGCCGTGATAGCTGAAAGTGAGTGGTGTGAAAATCGATAGAACGAAATATCCGCTTATCCAGCTCAAAGCAAACCGCCACATGAGCGGCATGATTTCCTTGAACCACGGATGGCTATAGAGCCGGGCCAGCCTATACAGTTGACTGAGCATGGCCTTGTAGCGGCGAAGGATGATCATGGAGCCAACCAGCGCGCTTGCCAGTAAAGAAAAGGCCAGTGCATAAAGGTCTGCACCGGTGATCAGCAGGCCGACACTGACCAGCACACTGATGATGCTGATGTGAAAACGAATTTTTTGAATATCGCCTACGCTGTCGCACCCCTCGATAAACGACAACGCAATGCTGTTTATAAAAACCAGGACTGAGGCTGCCCCATAGAGTAGCCAAGGGAGCTGCCAATTGAGAGCGACGCTCTTGCCACTGAGCACATAGTAACCCATCGCAAGTACGGCTGGGAAAACGACCAGTGCCATTGCAGTTGCCCATCTCATGGCAAAAGACAACAACGTCGCGAGGCGGCTGATATTTTCAGCAGGGCCAGATAGCTCTTTCTGGTTATTGAATTTAAGGTGAGCAAACTCATGGGAGGCGAATAAGAGCAATACCGCAGAGAATCCCATATCTGCAAACACGGCGAGTGCAGCCATGCTGATAAACGTATACCAATATCCTTGCGCTTCAGGTGATAAATAGATCGGCACCAGTATCAGCAGGGCTGGTCCAGAGAGCAGTCGCCAAAGTTGATTGATTGCAGTATTGCGGAAGTCGTGGTTGAGTATTTTTTTAAGATTCATTTGAAGAATTGGGCGCGTTCGATTTCATGTGTCAACCCATCAAGAGAGTTGAAGTAGGGTCGATAGCCCAATGTCGCTGCCACTTTGTTCTCGGAGTAGTAGTGCTGCTTGGTGCCGGTGGCATTGACTGCTGGCGGCGCGCCCTCGACAGTGAACTGCAAGCCAAATTTTTTGTGAAGATGATTCAGGATTGAAAATTTGTCGGTAGGGCCCTTTGTATAGCAATCAACAGCCAGGTTGATATCACCGCTACACATCAGCGCATTGACTATCAAGCTGTAAAAGTCGACAGGTGTTATGTAGTCGCGATACATATTAAGCGCAGAGGTTGTCAATACGGTGTTTTCATGAATAGCGCGAAGTGCGTCTGTAATGAAATAACGCGCGCTTAAGTCTTGCGATTGACTAAAGTAATTGAATACCCGCACATCAATAATATTGAGGTCTGTATAAGTTCGGTGACGTGCCTCAGCATAGAATTTTGCTATCGCATACCAATCCGTTGCTTTCAGGTTGTTCAAGTCGAATAAAGCAAGGCTTTGAGCGTTTACGGGGGCGTCAAAGTTGCAGCCATAGGCTGCACCACTGCTGAGGAACAGATAGCGGCATTTGTTATTGGTCTTAAGGTAATCCAGAGCTAGTTTGTCATATACATCGGTTACTTCAAAAATGGTCGACCCCATTTTTACTGCCAGTGCCGGATCGCCCACACCGACAAAATTGATGATCGCGTCAAAGTGGGTCTTGGTATTAAAGTCGGCGTACTGGAAAACATTGACTTTTTTCTTTTCTGCCGATGTCAATACGGATGTATCGAGTTTGTTCTTGTCGCGCAAAAACAGGCTCAGTCTGCAGTCCTTATTCGCTACCAGGGAGCGGATCAGGTCTTTGGCAATTTGGCTGTTTGCGCCAAATATTGCGATATGCATCAGCGTGGCATCCGAGGTTTTTCAGGCAGTTGCTCATCGATCGATCGACCAAACTCAAGCCGGGGCCGACACTCCCGTGCGTCGGGCATCATCAATTCGATTAGTGCAGGCCGAGGTGACTCAACAAATGATCTGACCTGCACCGTAAACGCATCGTGTGTAGTGACCACTACGGACTCAATGCCATAGGCTTCGCCAATGGCTTTGAACTGAGAGGTGTAGCCATTCCAGTAGGTCGACGAGTTACGCCCCTCGAAATACATTTCCTGAAAGCCGCGCACCATACCCAGCGAGTGGTTGTTGAATACGATCACCAGTACGGGCAGCCGGTCGCGCGCGATGATATCCAGCTCCTGGATATTGAGTTGGGCACCGCCATCACCCGTGATGACAATCACAGGTTTTTGGCCAGCATTGCATACGCCTATGGCGGTTGGAATCGCAAAGCCCATGGTGCCCAATCCACCAGAGTGATGCATGGATTGGCCACGGCTCAGGCGCAGTGTATGGGCGGCCCACATCTGGTTGTTACCCACATCTGCAACATAGTCGACGGCGAACCCTTTGGTCTCCTTGGCCAGAGCCGAAAAAATCAAAAAGGGACTGACGGACCAGTCGGCGTATTCGTCGACGAAAGTGCGCTCGAAATCGTTTTGTAACTGAGTCGTCCACCCAAGCCATGCTGCATTTTTCGGCAGTTTGGACAGAGTAAATCTGGCGAAAAATGTATTCAGTTCCATCACATGGGACGCATGCGCCTGAACCCGATTGTTCAGTTGCCCTTCCATCAGGTCGATTTGCACGATCCTGGCCTTACGCGCGAAGTCATCAGGTTTTGCGCCCGTTTGGCGAACATCCATGCGGCTGCCCAGCACCAGCAGGAAATCACAGTTCTGCACTGCGTAATTGGCAGCGCGCGTTCCATAGGCACCTAGCATGCCCAGGTAATTGGCGCTTGCCGGGATCTTTTCCGCCCCTTTCAGGCTGGCGACAAAGGGAATTCCTGATGTTTCCAGTTGTTCGAGCCATTGCGCGAAACTACGCGTATTGACAGCGCCTCCGCCCAGCAAGATCAGCGGTCTCTGCGCAGATGCGAGTGCGCTGACAATCGCTTCGACATCAGGCGCGTGCAGCTCAGTTGCAGCTTGTTCGGCTCGAGGGGCCAGCAACGCTTGTACCTGTGCGTCATCAAGTTCTGCTCGCTGTATATCCATCGGAATATCCAGCAATACCGGGCCGGGGCGTCCTTCCCTGGCAATATCAATGGCTTGTTGCAAGCACGGCAGCAACTCGTCGACATGGCGGATCTGATAGGCGTACTTGGTAATGCTGCTGACCAACGCCACACTATCAAGCTCCTGGAACCCTTGCTGGCGTATGTTTCTGTCGCCTTTGAGTTCGTAAGTGTTGACCTGCCCTGTCAGGAAGAGACAGGGGTGGCTGTCAAGCCAGCAATCGGCGATGCCGGTGATCAGGTTGGTGGCTCCGGGACCACTTGTGCCCAAGGCTACGCCGAGTACTTCGTGGTGCGTAGCACGCGCGACCGCGGATGCAGCGAACGCCGCCGCTTGCTCATGGTGAACGGAAACCAGCTTGGTCTTGCCCAACTGGTTGATACTGTCAACCAGGTGCGTGATCATCCCGCCGATCAATTCGTAACCATACAGAACCTTGTTCTGTGCAAGAACCAGCGCTACCGCATCCGATGCTTTCATTGTTTAGAAACCAATCCCGAAGAACTCTTCCAGCTTCTCACCGACAAAATCGAAATGCTCCTGGCCCAGCGCCGGCTGCACGCCGAGCCAGAAGGTCTGGTTCATGGTGCGGTCGGTATTGGTCAATTCGCCAACCACGCGGTATTCCAGATTCTGGAAGTAAGGCTGGCGGGTCAGGTTGCCGGCGAACAGGAGGCGTGTGCCGATTTTGTGCTGGTCAAGGTACTTGAGCAGGTCGACACGCTTGACGCCGCTGCTTTCCTTGAGTGTTACCGGGAAGCCGAACCACGATGGGTCGCTGTTGGGTGTTGCCTCGGCGATTTCGAGGAATTCGGACAGGCTGGACAAGCGCTCTTTGAGCAGCACGAAATTGCGCTTGCGCGTGTCGATGAAGTCCTGGGCGCGTTCGAGTTGCGCCAGGCCGCAGGCGGCCTGCATATCGGTGATTTTCAGGTTGTAGCCCAGGTGCGCATACACGTACTTGTGGTCATACCCTTGAGGCAGGCTGCCATATTGCTGGCCGAAACGGTCGCCACAGGTGTTGTCGCAGCCTGGCGCGCAGTAGCAGTCACGGCCCCAGTCGCGGAACGACTCGGCAATCACTTTGAGCATCGGGTTGTTGGTGAACACCGCGCCACCTTCGCCCATGGTGATGTGGTGCGCCGGGTAGAAGCTGAGGGTGGCGATATCACCGAACGTGCCGACCAGCTTGCCATCATAGGTTGCGCCCAGGGCGTCGCAGCAGTCTTCCACCAGCCACAGGTTGTACTTTTCGCACAGCGCCTTGACCTTGCCCAGGTTGAACGGGTTGCCCAGGGTGTGAGCCAGCATGATTGCCTTGGTTTTCGGCGTGATGGCGGCTTCGATCAGGTCGGCATTGATGTTGTGGGTGGCCATGTCGACGTCGACGAACACCGGGATTGCGCCAAATTGAACGATAGGGTTGACCGTGGTCGGGAAGCCCGCTGCCACGCCAATCACTTCGTCGCCCTTTTTGATCGCCCGCTCACCCAGTTTGGGCGAGGTCAGGGTGCTGAAAGCAACCAGGTTGGCGGAAGAGCCGGAGTTGACCGACAGCAGGAATTTGACACCGAGGAATTCAGCCAGCTTTTTCTCGAATTCAGCATTGAAGCGGCCGGTCGTCAGCCAGCCGTCCAGGGAGGCCTCGACCATCAGTTGCAACTCTCGCGCCCCGATCACTTTGCCGGACGGCGGGATAACGGTCTCACCGGCCACGAACGGCTTGCTCGCCAATGCGACCTTGGCGTATTGCTCGACGAGCTTGCTGATTTCCTGGCGGAGCATATCGGGTGTCATGAAAAATCCTGCTAAAAAATAGAGTTAGTTGCTGTTGGCACGCATGGCGAGCATGTAGGCGTCGATTTCATCCAGGCAATGGGCCTGCATGTCGTTGCCGCTCAACCAGGCACGATGCCAGGTAACAATCCGGGCGAGCGTGGTTGCAAGGTTCCAGCTGGGTGTCCAGTGCAGGTGTGCGCGCGCCTTGGAAATGTCCAGCTTGAGGTAGTTGGCCTCATGCGGCTGCGGGTCCTGGTCCAATTGCCAACTGGCCCCTGTGCCCCAGGCCTGAACCATGTGATCAAGGATCCATTCCACCGGGCGTGCGTCTTCATCCTTGGGGCCAAAGTTCCAGCCCTGGGCAAAGTGATGCCCTTGGGTCCAGAGGTGTTCAGCCAACACAAGGTATCCACTGAGTGGCTCCAGCACGTGTTGCCACGGCCGGGTGGCCTTCGGATTGCGTATTGTGACGGGCTGACCCTTCTCGAAGGCACCCAGAATATCAGGTATCAGCCGGTCTTCTGCCCAATCGCCGCCGCCAATCACATTGCCCGCCCTGCCGGATGCCAACGCTGCGCCTTGCGGATGGTTGAAAAACGACTTGCGGTAGGCGCTTGTGATCAGCTCCACACAGCCTTTGCTGTTGCTGTAGGGATCATGGCCGCCCATGGGTTCGTCTTCACGATAGCCCCATTCCCACTCACGGTTCTCGTAGCATTTGTCGGTGGTGACGTTGACGATAGCCCGCAGGTTGGGACATTGCCGCGCAGCCTCCAGTACGTGCAGGCTGCCCATCACATTGGTGGCGTAGGTCTCGACCGGCTCGCGGTAAGACAAACGGACCAATGGTTGCGCCGCCATGTGAATCAGCACGTCGGGATTAAAGCGCGTCATGCTTTGGGTGATGGCCGCCAGGTCGCGAATGTCGCCCTGCTCCGACTCCATGCCTTCGGCCACCCTGGCCTCGACGAACAGGGCAGGGTGGGTTGGCGGCGCCAGGGCAAAGCCCTTCACCTGTGCGCCCATGCTGGTCAGCCAGAGTGACAGCCAACTACCCTTGAACCCGGTGTGGCCGGTCACGAAGACTCTTTTGCCTTGCCAAAAGGCAGGAGAAACGGTCGACTTCATATTCAGTCCCAGGATTTCCAGGGCGCTTTGCCGGACTGCCAAAGCTCTTCCAGATAGTGTTTGTCACGCAGTGTGTCCATGGGCTGCCAGAACCCCGGGTGTTCGTAAGCCATGAGCTGGCCTTCGGCGGCAAGCTTCATCAGCGGCTCCTGTTCCCAGGTGGTGCTGTCATCCTCCAGGTATTTGAGCACTGTGGGGCTCAAGACAAAGAAACCACCATTGATCAGGGCACCATCACCCTTGGGTTTCTCCTTGAAGTTCAGCACTTGGCCTTTCTGGATATCCAGCGCGCCAAAACGGCCGGGCGGGAACGTTGCAGTGAGCGTCGCCGCTTTGCCGTGCGACTTGTGGAAGGCCAGGGTCGCGCCGATATCAAGATCGCTGACGCCATCACCGTAGGTAAAGCAAAAGGCTTCTTCGTCTTTGACGTAGTCGGCGACGCGACGCAGGCGACCACCGGTCATGGACTCGTCGCCGGTATCGACCAGGGTGATGTTCCAGTCTTCGGCGCGTTGGTCGTGCACCTTCATGGTGTTGTCGCGCATATTGAAGGTGACATCGGACATGTGCAGGAAATAGTTGGCGAAGTATTCCTTGATCACATACCCCTTGTAGCCACAGCAGATAATGAAGTCATTGATGCCGTGCGCGGAGTACATCTTCAGGATGTGCCAGAGAATAGGTTTGCCGCCAATCTCGACCATGGGTTTTGGGCGTACGCTGGTTTCTTCGCTTAGCCGCGTTCCCAGGCCACCGGCCAAAATAACTGCTTTCATGCTGTCTCCGGGTCAATTCGAGCTTACAAAGGCGTCAGAATGGAAATGTTTGAGGGGCAGGCCAGCCTGCGTCAGCAGCTCGCGTGCGGCGTGGATCATGGCTTCTGAGCCACAGGCATAGACCGAGGTATCGGCCAGGTCAAGACTTTCTGCAAGGACGGCCTGTTGAACGTAGCCTGTTGCACCGGGCCATTGTGTATCCGCACGTGAGAGCACGGGGCGGTAGGTCAGGCCCAGCGATGGAAAATCAGGCTGCCAGTACAAGTCCTGCTCCGTACGGCCGCCCCAGTACACGTAAATGCGTTTGCCGCTGAGTGTTTCCGGTGCGTCACTCAAGCCTTCAAGCATGGCTTTGACCGGGGCGATTCCGGTTCCGGTTGCCATGAACACCAGGTTCGTCGTGCTTGCACTGCGCAAGCAGAAGGTGCCCAGCGGGCCTTCCAGCCTGAGCAGGTCATTGGCTTGGGCTCCGCCAAACCAGTACTGGCTCATCACGCCATCGGGTACTTGGCGGATATGCAGTTCCAGCTTGCCATCCTCACGCACGGCATTGGCGATGGAGTAACTACGTCGCACACCGTCTTTGCCTATGACGTCGATGTACTGCCCCGGAAGGTAGAAGAGTGCGCTTTTTGGAGGCGTTCGGAGGACAACCCTTAGTACGTCGTCCGCCAGGCGCTCCAGGGTATCGAGGCGGCAAGGCATGGTTTTGATCTGGATGTCGGCCAGCAATCCCAGGTCTTCGATGTCCAACTCGACATCGGTGACGGCGGCCCGGCAGCACGTCAGGATGGAACCGCAGGCACGCTCTTCTTCCGTCAGCGCGAGTTCCGGTTGCACCACCTCTGTATCGCCTTGAAGCACGTTGGCCTTGCACACGCCACAACGGCCCGTACGGCAACTGTATTCCAGCACTGTGCCTTGGGACTTGGCGCAATCCAGAAGGCTCTTGCCAGGTTCAGCCGTAAACGTCTTGTGGTTCGACAATGTAACAATCGACATGCGTCAGGCACCATGCTCAGGGTTGGCGTCGCAAGGATTCGACTCGTCCACTGGAGTGCGAGGGACGGCCGCCATCGGCCCGATACTTTTGATACCCATGTACGTATACATCTCCTGTCGTCATTGCCCTGAAAGTCATACGACATTCAGCGCGCAGACTACGCCCCTGGCCGGGGTCATTTTTCGTAGAGTTTAAAGCGGATAGAAGCCGCTGGCGGAAGGCCCCACCAGTTGAATCGCATATACAACTCGCAGCAACATCGCAGCGTGTTGCTGATTATTGAATAACGGACTGCCTATTGATGGCGGCAATTCTACCTGCTTGGGACCGTAACTGGAAATGCAGGATATCCGGGGCCTGCCCAGGCCGTTTCACTGGCATTGAGTGGGCGGGTCATACGCTGTTACCGATCCGTTTTTGACTCCTTCCAAACATCACCTAAGTTTGAAATGCAGCTTAGGAAAGCTGCATTTCCTTTATCGATGTCATGGAGTGTCACCAATGCAAAACGCCTATATCGCCTCCTTAATCTTCGCCTTCCTCACCACCCTCTCTGTCACCACCACCGCAGCGCCCTCCGTCAAAACCGAGGCTCCAATCCCGATCACGACCCAAATGTCCAAGGCAGAGCAATCCGCCAAGGTCAATCTGAACGCCGCCGATGCCGAAACCCTGCGTCGTGACCTCTTTGGCATCGGCGCCGCCAAGGCCAAGGCGATCATCGCCTACCGCGAGAGCAATGGTCCGTTCACTGCTGTTGATGAACTACTGGAGGTGAAGGGCATCGGCAAGGCGCTGCTGGAGAAGAACCGCGAAAGGATTGTAATCAACTGAGCACAGGACGGCCGGTCACCGACCGGCCATTCCATCATCCGAAACCTGTGCCTTCAGGCTTTCCCTTACTACGTCCAGAATACGCACCGCCAGCGCTGCGCTTTCGACACTTCTGGCCAGCGCCAATGCGCCCACTAGCGTCGACATCATTACCAGGCTTTCTTCATCGGCATTCGTGCTAATCAGCGTCGCTTCCACCTGCTGCAAGCGCGCCCTCAGTACCGCGTCCGTGGTCGGACTCTGCTGGCCCCTCAACCCCAACTCCGAGCACATGGTAGGCAATGGGCAACCCTGATCCGGCGAGGCTCGATGCCATTCAGATAAGTAACTATCAATAAATGCCTCAAGAGGGCGTTCCTGGCTGAACAACATTTCGCAATGCGCATCCAGCTCGGCAGCTGCGGCTTGCAGCGCCTTTTCTACCAGTTCGTCCTTGGATTTGAAGTGGGCATAGAACCCGCCATGCGTCAGGTCCAGAGCCTTCATCAAGGGCTGCAGACCGGTCGCGCCGATCCCGTCGCGACGAAAGCGTACAGAGGCTTCCTTGATGATGCGTTGGTGGGTCTTGGCTTTGTGGTCGGATGAGTAACGCATAGGTGGGCCTCAGTGACAGGCTGGCATTTTAACCAACTTGAATCTTTTTACACGCTGACACGTTGGCATGAAAAGTGATTACCTACCCATCGAGGATTGTTCAACAATCATGAAGGTAGCCATGACACTCAGTTTGTCTCTCGCCGACCAGATTGCCCTGGAGCTTCGCGCTGACATCATCGGCGGGCGACTGCTGCCAGGAATGCCTTTGGTCGAAGTAGAACTGGTCAAAGCCTACAACGCATCGCGCAACACGATCCGTGAAGCGTTGCACCGCCTCGGGCAAGAAGGGTTGACCCGTTATGTGCGCAACAAGGGGGTGATGGTCCGGCGGTTGGCGCGAGAGGAGGTGCGTGATTTGTTTGTCGTGCGCCGCACTCTGGAGTTGCAGGCCATCGCCCAGAGCGGTCCCCTGACGGAGGATCAATCCGAACGCATGCAGAACGCCATCGACGCCACCACCCTGGCCCGCGAGCGTGAAGACTGGCGTGCGGTCGCCACCCATAGCCTGGTGTTTCACCAGCACATCGTCGGGTTGATGCGCAGCCCGTTGTTCGATGAGTTTTTTGCCCAGGTCATCGCTCAACTGCGCTTGGTGTTTTGCGCTGCGCCTGATGAGCAGCGTTTTCAGTCGCCATGGCTGGAGCGTGATCGTGAGATCTACACATTATTGGTCGAGCAGGATAAATCGGCGGCGGGGGAGGCGATGAGCCTGTACCTGGATGATTCGGAACGCCTGTCCCTGGCCTTGTTTAACCACCCCTGATCGAGGATCTGCACCATGTACAAAGACTATCCGGCCGCTTATCAGGTCAGTAAAGGTTCGGCGTTGCAGGTCGACACGGCGTTTTACGAACGTATTCGTGACCGAAAAGACCAGCGCACGCTGACCGAGCAGTTTGAGGTGCCGATTCGTACGGGGAGGGCGTGGAAGGTGCCAGCCGGGCATGTGTTCCGTGTGACCACGCCGGTCGGCCCGCAGGTGGGTGATTTCAACGTATGGAATGCCAATGACCCCCGTGAGCGCCTGTGGGCGGCGCGTACTCGCCAATTGCAGGGCGCCCATGTCAGTACCCATGACCGCTTGTGGTCGAATTTGCCATTCCTGCGGCCTTTGGTGACGATCACTGATGACAGCCTGGCCAGCTACGGGATCGATGAGCACGGCGGGCGGCTGCATGATTTGCTTGGCACACGTTGTGATCCCTATGTGAATCGGATGCTCACCGGTGAGGACTTCCATCACCATTGTCACTCCAACCTGACGCGCGCGGTTTTGCCTCACGGCCTGACGGAATTCGACGTGCATGACGTGCTGAATATTTTCCAGTGCACCGGTCTTAATCACGACGACATGTACTTCATGAAGGCCTGCCCTGCACAGAAGGGCGACTACCTGGAGTTCTTTGCCGAGATTGATTTGCTGTGCGCGCTGTCGACGTGCCCCGGTGGGGATTTGTCGCTGCCGATGTGGGGGCCGGAGGCGCAGGATCCGCTGACGGTGTGCCGTCCGCTGGGGGTTGAGATCTACACGTTGGAGGATGAACTGCTCAATGGCTGGCGCCAGCCGGAACGTGCTGCCTACAAGGGGCAGCACGGGTTGCATATTGCCAAGGCGGATTGGGAGTAACCCAAGGCTCAGCGATCCTGCGCATCCTTGGCATCCGCCTGGGCGTTGCGCTCGGCCACGCGCTTGCGTTGTTCGTCGGTGAGTTCAACTTTGTTGGCGCTGTCACGCAGCATCATCAGCCCACCGACGATCGACCCGATCGCAACTACCATAATCAACCACGCATACCACGGCATAAGGCTCTCCTTGAGGCAGATTGCCGTGGGAGAGTTTTCCCACGGTAATAACTGCTTTGAGTGACGGGCTTTCTTACTAGTTCAGTGTAGGCCCGTTCTGCCTCGTAGTAGATCAGAGCCCGGTCAACATCGCATCCGCCGGTGCATCGGCACGGTCTTGCGCAGTCATCTGGAAGTAGGCGAACCCCACCACCATAAAGCCCAGGAAGATCAGCCCGATCAGCGTGTTGAACCAAGCCATGGCCACCAGGCACACCACCGCCAGCACCAGCGCAATGCCCGGCACGATGGGGTAACCCGGTGCGCGGAAGGTACGCTCCAGCAGCGGCTCGGTCTTGCGCAGTTTGAACAGGCTGAGCATGCTCATGATGTACATCACGATGGCGCCGAATACCGCCATGGTAATCATCGCGGCGGTCAGTGTCATACCGCCGAGGTTGATCAGGCCGTCGCTGTAGATCGCCGCGATGCCGACCACGCCACCGGCGATGATTGCGCGGTGGGGTGTCTGAAAACGCGACAGTTTGGCGAGGAATGAGGGCAGGTAACCGGCGCGGGCCAGGGCGAAGAACTGGCGCGAGTAGCCGAGGATGATGCCGTGGAAACTGGCCACCAGGCCGAACAGGCCGATCCACACCAGCATGTGCAACCAGCCGGAGCTGTCGCCGACCACGGTTTTCATGGCTTGCGGCAAAGGGTCGTTGATGTTGGACAGGGTGCGCCAGTCACCCACGCCCCCGGCAAAGAACATAACGCCCATGGCCAGGATCACTAGGGTCAGGATGCCGCTGATGTAGGCCTTTGGAATGGTGCGCTTGGGGTCTTTGGCTTCTTCGGCGGCCATCGCGGCGCCTTCGATGGCGAGGAAGAACCAGATGGCGAAGGGAATCGCGGCAAACATGCCGGCAATCGCCGGTGCGCCAAAAGTATCGGAACCGGCCCAGCCATTCAGGGCAAAGTTACTGAAGCTGAAGGCGGGTGCCACTACGCCCATGAACACCAGCAATTCAGCGACGGCGAGCACGCACACCACCAGTTCGAAGGTGGCGGCGAGCTTAACGCCGAGGATGTTCAGGCCCATGAACACGATGTAGGCACCGACGGCCGCGTGTTTGGGGTCCAGCGCCGGGAACTGCACATTCAGATAGGCGCCGATGGCCAAGGCGATGGCAGGCGGCGCAAAGACGAATTCGATCAAGGTCGCGAGCCCCGCGATCAAGCCGCCTTTCTCTCCAAAGGCACGACGGCTGTAGGCAAACGGCCCACCCGCATGAGGAATGGCGGTGGTCAGTTCGGTGAAGCTGAAGATGAAACAGGTGTACATCGCGGCAACCATCAATGAGGTCACCAGGAAGCCCAGGGTCCCGGCGACGCCCCAGCCATAGCTCCAGCCGAAGTACTCCCCGGATATCACCAGCCCGACCGCGATGCCCCATAAGTGCAGGGTGCCCAAGGTGGGTTTGAGTTGTGTGTTCATCGTGATGCGCTCCCTGAACGGTTTGGAATGATTCAAGGTGTTGCAGCGGACATGCCATGCCTCACAACCGTGTCGTAAAGCGGCGCAACTGTCGTCTGGGAGATGGTTTGGCGTTTGAAATTTTCCGGTGTCGCACCAGATAAGTGCGCGGGTGGCTGGCAGGGCCTCATCGGGGGCAAGCCCCCTCCCACATTTTGACCGGTGTACGCAGGCCCTGTGTGGGAGGGGGCCCCCGATGAGGCCCTCCAATCCAGCACAACCCTCCCTGTAAACCCCGCATAAACTCACTCTTTACGCCGTCTTTACGCCCCGCCCGCACCCTCGCTCTCGTTCCTTTACGCCACTCCTGCCGACAATTGCCCCACACGCGGCACTCGCCGCTAAACGGAGAGACTTCCATGAGCGTTCTGGACGGGGTGTCACTGCTATTGGCCGTGGCGCTGTTCATTTATCTGCTGGTTGCGCTGTTACGCGCGGATCGGAACTAGGAGCTGGCCATGCACAGTTATGACTATTGGCTGATCATTGCCTTCTTTGCCGTGGTGCTGGTGCCGGCCCCGTTCCTGGGGCGGTTCTATTACAAAGTGATGGAGGGGCAGCGCACCTGGCTCACACCGGTGTTCGGCCCTGTGGAACGCGCCTGTTATCGCCTGTCGGGCGTGGATGAGCATCAGGAACAGAGCTGGCAGAAGTACATGCTGGCGTTGCTCGCTTTCAACCTTGCGGGCTTTTTGCTGTTGTTCGCGATCTTGTTGTTCCAGGACTACCTCCCACTGAACCCGCAGAAATTGCCGGGGCAGGAATGGACGCTGGCGTTCAACACTGCAGTCAGTTTCATGACCAACACCAACTGGCAGTCCTACAGCGGTGAAGCGTCACTGAGCTACCTCAGCCAGATGGCCGGCCTGACCGTGCAGAACTTCGTCAGCGCGGCGACCGGTCTGGCCGTCCTTGTCGCTTTGTGTCGTGGGATCGGTCGCAAATCCACCAAGACATTGGGCAACTTCTGGGTCGACATGACCCGCGCCACCCTCTACGGCTTGCTGCCGTTGTGCCTGGTGCTGGCGTTGTTCCTGGTGTGGCAGGGCGTCCCCCAGACCTTCGCCCATTACGTGGATGCCGTGACCCTGCAGGGTGTGGATCAAGTGATCCCCCTGGGCCCGGCGGCCAGCCAGATTGCGATCAAGCAATTGGGCACCAACGGCGGTGGCTTCTTCGGTGTCAACTCGGCGCATCCGTTTGAAGACCCTACCGCTTGGGCAAACTTGTTCGAAGTGGCGTCAATTATCCTGATCCCCGTGGCGCTGGTGTTCACCTTCGGCCACTACGTGAAGGACCTGCGTCAGAGCCGCGCAATCCTCGGCTGCATGCTGGCGTTGTTCATCATCGGCGGCGCGACCTCGCTGTGGGCCGAATACCAGCCCAACCCGACCCTGAACAACCCGGCCGTGGAGCAGACTGCGCCACTGGAAGGCAAGGAGGCACGCTTCGGTACCACCGGCACGGTGCTGTGGTCGGTGACCACGACAGCGGCGTCCAACGGCTCGGTCAACGGCATGCAGGACAGCCTGAGCCCTCTCAGTGGCATGGTCGCGCTGGTCAACATGATGGTCGGCGAAGTGATCTTCGGCGGCGTCGGCGCTGGCATGTACGGCATGTTACTCAACGTGTTGATTGCAGTGTTCCTCGCCGGCCTGATGATTGGCCGCACCCCGGAATACCTGGGCAAGAAGCTGCAGGCCAAAGAAGTGCAATTGCTGGTGGTGACCTTGCTGGTGATGCCGGTGGGCGTTCTGGTGCTCGGCGCCATTGCCGCCAGCCTGCCTGGCCCGGCCGGCGCGATCAGCAACCCTGGCCCCCACGGTTTCAGCCAGTTGCTCTACGCCTACACCTCGGCCAGTGCCAACAACGGCTCGGCGTTCGGTGGCTTCAGCGCCAACACCCCGTTCCACAACCTGATGCTGGGCCTGGGCATGTTGATCGGCCGCTTCGGCTACATCCTCCCGGTACTGGCCCTGGCCGGTAGCCTGGCGATGAAGAAGACCGCACCGATTGGCCAGAACAGCTTCCCGACCCATGGCCCGCTGTTCGTGACCCTGTTGACCGTGACCATTCTGCTGGTGGGCGGCCTGACCTTCCTGCCGACGCTGGCACTGGGCCCTATCGCTGAACATCTGAGCATGGGCTTCTAAGGGGATATGAAAATGAATATGCCTGCAAAAAACGCAGCTCCTGCCAAAACCCAGGAGCCTGCCAAAACCGCCATCTCCGCCCTGTGGCGCCCGGCGCTGGTCCAGGCGTTCGTCAAGCTGGACCCGCGCCAGCTGCAACGCTCGCCGGTGATGCTGGTGGTCGAGTTGACCGCCATCCTCACCACCGTGTTGTGCTTTGTGCCCGACACCGCCGTGCCGACCTATGTCGCCGTGCAGATCGCCGTGTGGCTGTGGTTCACCGTGCTGTTCGCCAACTTCGCCGAAGCCTTGGCCGAAGGACGTGGCAAGGCCCGCGCTGACAGCCTCAAGGCCGGCAGCGAAGGCCTCAGCGCACGGCGCAAGGAGGCCGATGGCAGCTTCAAGGTCGTGCCGGCCACCAGCCTGCGCAAAGGTGATGTGGTGCGTGTCGCCGCCGGGGAAATGATCCCCGGTGACGGCGAAGTCATCGAAGGCATCGCGGCGGTCAACGAAGCGGCCATTACCGGTGAGTCGGCACCGGTGATCCGCGAGTCCGGCGGCGACCGTTCGGCGGTCACCGGCAACACACGCCTGGTGTCGGACTGGCTGCTGATCCGCATCACCGCCAACCCGGGCGAGTCGACCCTGGACCGCATGATCGCCCTGGTGGAAGGGGCCAAGCGCCAGAAAACCCCCAACGAAGTGGCGCTGGACATTCTGCTGATCGGCCTGACCCTGATCTTCCTGTTGGTGGTGGTAACCCTGCAGCCGTTCGCCCATTTCGCCAGCGGCAGCTTGCCGTTGGTGTTCCTGGTCGCACTGCTGGTGACGCTGATTCCTACAACTATTGGCGGATTGCTGTCGGCCATCGGCATCGCCGGTATGGACCGTCTGGTGCGCCTCAACGTGATCGCCAAGTCCGGGCGTGCCGTGGAAGCTGCGGGCGACGTGCATGTGTTGCTGCTGGACAAGACCGGCACCATCACTTTCGGTAACCGTCGCTGTGCGGCAGTGGTCGCGGCGCCTGGCGTCAGCGGCAAGGAAGTGGCCGAGGGCGCGTTGTTTGCCTCCCTGGCGGATGACACGGCGGAAGGTAAATCCATCGTCGAATACCTGCGCGCCTTGCACCCTCAAGCCGAGCCGAGCGCAGACGAACTGACGGCCGTGCCGTTCAGTGCTGAAACCCGCTTGTCCGGTGTCGACTACCAGGGCCGTGTGTTCCGCAAAGGCGCGGTGGATTCGCTGCTGGCCTTCATCGGTCAACAACGTCGCGACTTGCAGCCTGCGCTGTCGCGGGAAATCGACAAGATCGCCCAGAGCGGCGGCACCCCGTTGTTGGTGTGTGCCGACGGCAAGTTGCTCGGCGCGATCCACCTGAAGGACGTGGTCAAGCCGGGCATCCGTGAGCGTTTCGCCGAGCTGCGCAAACTGGGAATCCGTACCGTGATGGTCACCGGCGACAACCCGTTGACCGCCGCCGCGATTGCCGCTGAAGCGGGCGTGGACGACGTACTGGCCGAAGCCACCCCGGAGAAAAAACTCGCCCGCATCCGTCATGAGCAAAATGATGGTCGCCTGGTGGCGATGTGCGGCGACGGCGCCAACGACGCCCCGGCGCTGGCCCAGGCGGACGTCGGCATGGCGATGAACGATGGTACCCAGGCTGCGCGCGAGGCCGCCAACATGGTCGACCTCGACAGCGACCCGACCAAGCTGCTCGACGTGGTGCAGATCGGCAAGGAATTGCTGGTGACCCGTGGCGCATTGACCACCTTTTCCATCGCCAACGACGTGGCCAAGTACTTCGCGATCCTGCCGGCGCTGTTCGCCTCGATCTACCCGCAACTGGGCGTGCTCAACGTGATGCACTTGCAGAGCCCGCAGAGCGCGATCCTTTCGGCCATCGTGTTCAACGCGCTGATCATCGTGGTGCTGATTCCCCTGGCGCTGCGCGGTGTGCGCGTCCAGGCGGCGAGTGCGGCGGCATTGCTGCGGCGCAACCTGCTGATCTACGGGCTGGGCGGGATTCTGGTGCCGTTCGTGGGCATCAAGGCGATCGACATGCTGCTGACTGCGTTGCACCTGGTTTGACCCGATTCCTGTGGGCGCCCGGCGGGTGCCCACAGGTTGCAATGACCGAATTGAGGAATCCGAAATGTCCAACATGATCCGCCCGGCCCTGAGCCTGCTGGTGCTCATGACCCTGATTACCGGCGTCGCTTACCCACTGGTGGTGACCGGTGTCGCCCAAGTGGCTTTCCCGGACCAGGCCAATGGCAGCCTGGTACGCGATGACAGCGGCAAGGTGCGTGGCTCCAGCCTGATCGCCCAGGATTTTACCGGTGACAACTGGTTTCACCCGCGCCCCTCGGCTGGCGCTTTTGCGACGGTCTCCAGCAGTGCCAGTAACCTTGGTCCAAGCAACCCGGCGCTGGCGACGCGTATCTTCGATGACGCGAGTAAACAGCTGGTGCCGAGCCAGGGGCCGGTGCCTCTGGTATCGCTGACTACCTCTGGCAGCGGTCTTGATCCACACTTGCCACCACAGGCGATTGCCTATCAACTGGCGCGGGTGGCGGCGGCGCGGAATGTGCCGGTGTCGACCTTGCAGCGCTTGCTCGATGAACACATCGAAAGCCCGCTGGTGGGCCCGCCGGTGGTGAATGTGCTGGCGCTGAACATGGCCCTGGAAAAGTTGTAGGCCGTGGCGCAGCCATCGCAGGCAAGCCAGCTCCCACAGGGGAATGCATTCCAAATGTGGGAGTGGGCTTGCCCGCGATGGCGGCCTGAGGCGCAACCAATAAACATCTGAAGGAACCCCGAGCATGAGCGACTCCGGCCGCGCCGATGCCCTGTTAGCCGATCTGCCCCGGGACGGCCGTGGCCGGCTCAAAGTTTTCCTCGGCGCTGCGCCGGGCGTGGGCAAGACCTACGCCATGCTCCAGGCCGCGCACACGCAGTTGCGCCAAGGCGTGCGCCTGGTTGCCGGCGTGGTCGAAACCCACGGCCGCGCCGAGACCGAAGCCTTGCTCAGCGGCCTGCCGCAGCAACCATTGCTGCGCAGTGAATACCGTGGCGTGATGCTCGAAGAAATGGACCTGGACGGCCTGCTCGCCGCCAAGCCCAAGCTGGTGCTGGTGGACGAACTGGCCCACAGCAACGCCCCCGGTAGCCGTCACGAAAAGCGCTGGCAAGACATCCAGGAACTGCTCGCCGCCGGCATCAACGTGTTTACCACGGTCAACGTCCAGCATCTGGAAAGCCTCAACGACCAGGTGCGCGGCATCACCGGCGTGCAGGTGCGTGAAACCCTGCCGGACTGGGTGCTGCAAGAGGCCGACGAACTGCTGCTGATCGACCTGCCGTCCCGCGAACTGTTGGAGCGCCTGCGCGACGGCAAGGTCTATGTGCCGGAGCAGGCGCGTGCGGCCATCGATGCGTTCTTCACCCAGACCAACCTCATGGCCCTGCGCGAGTTGGCGATGCAGACCGCCGCCGCCCACGTCGATGACGATTTGGCCCAAGGCTATCGCCAGCTCGGCCAGGCTGCGCCGGCGGTGCGTGGGCGTTTGCTGGTCGGCGTGGATGGTGATGCGCAGGCCGAGCGCCTGGTGCGCCATGCCAGCCGAGTTGCCCAGCGCCGCCATTTGCCGTGGAGCCTGGTGCATATCGATAACGGTCGAGCACGGGACGAGCAGTCACGGCTACGCCTGCAAAATGCCCAGCAGTTGGCCGAGCGCCTGGGCGGCGAGGTGGTATTGCTGCGCGCAGGGGAGGTGGCCAAGACACTGATCCAGCACGCCGCCGAACGCCGCGCCAGCCTGCTGCTGGTGGGGCAGTCGCGCATGCGTTGGCGCCGTCGCTTGTTCGGCGGCGGCCTGGCTGCGCGTTTGCTGCGTAATGCGCGGGGCTTGGAAATCAACGTCCTCGACAGTGACGACATGCCTGCGCCGCCACGCTTGCCGGATGTACGCGGGCTGGTGTGGTTTGACTATGCGCTGGCAGTTGTGGCAACGGTGGCGGCGGCGGCGGTGGCCTGGGCCGTGTCCAGCGCCTTGCCGTTGCCGAACATTTCGTTGGTGTTCCTCGCTGCGGTGTTGCTGGTGGCGGTGCGCAGCAGCCTGGGGCCGTCGCTGATGTGTGCGGCGCTGTCGTTCCTGACCTACGACTTCCTGTTTATCCCGCCGAATTTTTCCTTCGCCATCCAACGTGAAGAAGACGTACTGACCCTGTTGTTCTTCCTGTTGATGGCGGCGTTGACCGGCAACCTGGCTGCGCGCCAGCGCCGTCAGTTGCAGGCGTTGCGCGACACCCAGGAAGAAACCAGCGAGCTGCTCGACCTCTCGCGCAAACTCACCGCCGCCACTGATCGCCAGGCGGTAATCAGTGCTGCCGCGCATCACCTGGAAGGCTGGAGCGACCTGGACCTGTGCCTGGTCAATCGCGATGGCCAGGGCGGTTGGGCCATCGAGACGGGCGGCCCGCTGACCCTGACTGAAGCTGAGCGTGCCGCCGCCGATTGGGCCTGGCAACATGACCAACCAGCGGGCATGGGCACCGGAACCCTGCCGTTCGGGCGTTGGTGGTGGTGGCCGTTGTCGGGCGAAGAAGGCCCGTTGGGTTTGCTCGGGGTCAGCCCCAAACCCGGCCTGGAATTGAGCGGGCAACGCCGTCGTCTGCTCACTGCCTTGAGCCAACCGCTGGCCCAGGCGCTGGCGCGGGCGCAACTGGCCCAGGAGTTGGAGTCTGCACGGTTGCACGGCGAAACCGAGCAATTGCGCAGCGCCTTGCTGGCGTCGGTATCCCATGATTTGCGCACGCCGCTGACCTCCATGCGTGGCAGCATCGACAGCCTGCTGGCGCTCGGTGAGGCCATCCCGCTGGAGGACCGCCGCGAGTTGCTCGAAGGCACCCGCGATGAGGCTGAACGTCTCGACCGTTACATCCAGAACCTGCTGGACATGACCCGCCTCGGTCACGGCGCTTTGAAGCTGGCGCGCGATTGGGTGTCGCCGGGTGATATCGTCGGCAGCGCCCTCGGCCGTCTGCGTGCGGTGCTGGCGCCGTTGCAGGTGAGTACCGAAGTGCCGCCCGAGTTGCCGTTGTTATATGTGCACGCCGCGCTGATCGAGCAGGCGCTGGTCAATGTGTTGGAAAACGCCGCACGTTTTTCGCCGCCGCAAGGGCGCTTGCAACTGAGCGCCGGCGTTGCCGATAACCAGTTGTTCTTCGCCGTGGCTGACGAAGGCCCCGGTATTCCCGAGGATGAGCGCGCAAAGATCTTCGATATGTTCTACACCGCAGCACGCGGTGATCGAGGCGGGCAGGGCACGGGGCTGGGCCTCGCAATTTGCCAGGGCATGGTCGGCGCTCACGGTGGGCATATCAGCGTGGCCGACGGCATTGACGGGCGTGGCACCTGCATCACCTTGTTCCTGCCTTTACCGACACAGCCTGGCCTGGAGCGCGAGGCATGAGCTACCCTGTTTTCTTCACGGATTTTGATTGGAAGCCATGAGCCAGACCGCGACGATTTTGGTCATTGATGACGAACCGCAGATCCGCAAATTCCTGCGTATCAGCCTGGCCTCCCAGGGCTACAAAGTGATTGAGGCCGGCACTGGCAACGAAGGCCTGGCCCAGGCAGCGTTGAACAAACCGGACTTGTTGGTCCTCGACCTTGGCCTGCCGGACATGGACGGCCAGCAGGTGCTACGTGAATTTCGCGAGTGGTCGACGGTGCCGGTGCTGGTGCTGTCGGTGCGGGCCAGCGAGGGGCAAAAGGTCGAGGCCCTGGATGGTGGTGCGAATGACTATGTGACCAAACCCTTCGGTATCCAGGAATTCCTGGCCCGGGTGCGGGCGCTGCTGCGTCAGGCGCCAGCGGGTGAGGCCCAGGAAGCAGCCTTGCGTTTTGGCCCGCTGACGGTGGACCTGGCCTATCGCCGGGTGCTGCTGGACGGCGCCGAAGTGGCACTGACGCGTAAGGAATACGCAGTGCTGGCGCAACTGGCGCGGCATCCGGGGCGAGTGATTACCCAGCAACAGTTGCTCAAGGATATCTGGGGGCCGACCCATACCGAGGACAGCCACTACCTGCGCATCGTCGTGGGGCACCTGCGTCAGAAGCTGGCGGATGACCCGACCCAGCCACGGTTTATCGTGACCGAGGCGGGAGTGGGGTATCGGTTATTGGGCGGATAGATAGACCTCAGGCGCGCTCTGTGGCGAGCGGGCTTGTTGTGGCGAGCCCGCTCGCCACAACGGCTTTAGTGACACGTCTGTTTCAGCGTTGCTCACTTTCATAACGGTCCAGCGTATCACTGGCAATTTCCCGCCCCAGGGCGATCAACTCCGGCGCTTTGTAGAACTCGAAAAACCGGCACACCCGCTTCGGCACGTTGATCAGCACGTCTGGCGGGTAGCCCGCGATCTTGTACTGCGCCAGCGACGTCTGCATCACCTCGAAGCTCTGGTTGATCAGGTCCAGCAGCGAAGCCGGGCCGACGTTATCGATGATGAACGACCCGGTTGCCGACTTCGGTGCGCCGGGCTTTTCCGGTGCCGCGGCGGGTTGTTGGGATTCCGGCTCGGCAGATTCCAGCCACGGGTTGATCTCCGCCGCCTGCGCTTCCAACGCCTCCTGCTCCAGTTTCATCAGTTGTTCGGCCTGCTTGCGGCGAAAGGGCAGGTGCGAACCGAGTGATCTCGCCAGGTTGTTGAAGCGGCTCTTGAACGCGGGTGGGCGTTGGATCACCGGCAACTGGTAGTGCTTCTGATTGGTGGCGTTGAGGTTGACCGCGATGATCAAGTCACAGTGGCTCGACACCACCGGTACGATGGGCAGCGGGTTGAGCAGGCCGCCGTCCACCAGCATGCGGTTGCCTTGCATCACTGGGGTGAACAGGCTGGGGATCGCCGCCGAGGCGCGCATGGCTTGGTGCAGGCAGCCTTCCTGGAACCAGATTTCCTGCTGGTTGGTGAGGTCGGTGGCGACGGCGGTGTAGGGGATGCGCAGTTCTTCGATGTTGATCTCGCCGACGATCTTGCGGATCTGCCCGAAGACTTTCTCGCCGCGAATGGCGCCCAGGCGGAAGCTCACGTCGACCAGGCGCAACACGTCGAGGTAGTCGAGGCTTTCAATCCAGTTTCGATACTCGTCCAGCTTGCCGGCGGCGTAAATGCCGCCCACTACGGCCCCCATTGAACAGCCGGCGATACAGGCGATATCGTAGCCGCGCCGTTCGATTTCCTCGATCACCCCGATATGAGCGTAGCCCCGGGCGCCACCGGAGCCCAGCACCAACGCAACACGTTTCTTCATGGTCCATGTCCTCCCCAAGGCAGGTCCCCACAATGCACCCATGAGAGGCCGGCTTCAATATTCGTGGGAGCCTGCAATATTTTTCCAGAATAGCGGTGTTGCTCGGGTATGCTCTGGTCAATAGGCACTACCGATTTCAGGCTAAGGACAGGCACTTTTCCCTGTAGGCAACGTCTACAACGTACGACTGTTTTTTCTTTTTTGAGGTGTCATCGATGAAAGCCTGGATGTGTGTGCCTGTGATCGTGTTGGCCCTGGCCGGTTGCGCCGGAAAAACCGCATACCGCGACAGTTGCGGCAGCCAGTTGGACGCCGCCTGGAAAGAACTGGACCTGGCCAAGGCCGAAGGCTTTGCCGGTACCGTGAGCTACTCTAAGGCACTGTCTTTGTTGACGGGCGCCAAGACCCAGCAACAGTTTGAAGCGTTTGAAGGCTGCTCCAACAAGGCCGAGAAAGCGCGTTTCTATATTCGTGAGTCTCGCGCCGGGCGTTGACCTGCAGCGAGTAGGATTTTTCATCAGGTAGTGAGGGCAGGATGTCAGCTTTGGTCGATCAGTTAGTCGCTCAGGTCATTGGCCTGGAAGTAGGGTTACTGAGCTGCCAGGCTCGCCTTGCCGCCGTCACCGATGATGAAGCCCTACATGACCTGCGCACCACCGTGCGCCGTCTGCGCAGCCTGTTGCGGCCCTTGCGCGGGTTGCCAGGGGTGGAGCAGCTTGAAGTGGCGGCCAGCACGGTCGGCCAATTGACCACTCCGCTACGCGACCGCGAGGTGCTGGCGGCGTATTTGCACCAGCATGGCCATCACGAGGCCGCAAACCGACGACTGCGCCTGCAACCCGAAGCCTATCGTCAGGTGGCGCAAAGCCCGGAACTTGCGCACTTGCTGCTGATCCTCGACGCCTTCCCGCGTTTCATCCGTGCTTCTGAACACCAGAAATTGCTCAAAGGCCTGCGACCACGCATCGAAAAGCGTCTGGCCAAGCAATGGCAGACACTCGATAAGGCCTTGAAGGAACCGGGCCATGATCGCCACCGCCTGCGCTTGCTGATCAAACGCGTACGCTACGCTGCAGAAGCCTATCCCGAATTGGACAAGTTGCCCGCCAAGGCCATGTCGCACCTGAAAAAAGCCCAGGGCGCCCTGGGGGATTGGCATGATTGCTGGCAGTGGTTGGCCCAGGCTGAACACCAGGCAGATCTGCAACCTTGTGTTGCCGTATGGCATCGCACCATGGCCAAGGCGCAGGGGCAGGCGGACCGCGTGCTGGATAAACTCAGTGCTGATTGTTTCTGAACCGGTCCGGTTTTTGGCCGGAATAGGCGCTGTACCTGATTGGTCCGATGGTTAAGATCCCTCATCTGTTCCTTTTGATGTGAGACCGCCATGCGCTTTATTGATTTGCTCGACGCCGCCCGCAGCAACCCGCTGGATGTGACCATCCCTGCTGAGTGGGCCCAGGGCCGTGCGACCTTTGGCGGCCTGGTCGCCGCATTGCAATACGAAGCCCTGCGTGCCCAAGTGCCCGCGGATCGTCCTTTACGGTCGTTGGCAATCACCTTTGTTGGCCCGGTAGCGCCGGACGTCCCCGCCAGTTATCAAGTCGAAGTGTTGCGTGAAGGCAAAGCTGTCAGCCAATTGCTTGGCCGCGTGGTGCAGAACGGTGAAGTGACGACACTAGTACAGGCCAGTTTCGGTGGGGCCCGTGAGTCGGAAATTGCGGTCGAAAGCGAAGCGCCTCCGGTGTTCAAACATTGGGATGAGTGCCAGGAACTGCCCTATATCAAGGGCGTCACTCCGGAGTTCATGCGCCATCTGGCGATGCGTTGGAGTGTCGGCGGCTTACCCTTTACCGGTAACAAATCCCGCGACATGGGCGGTTGGGTACGGTTGCGCGGCGATGTGAAAGAAGAACCGCTGACCGAAGCGCATATCCTTGCCCTAGTCGACGCCTGGCCCCCGGCGTTGCTGCCGCACCTGAAAAAGCCGGCGCCGGGCAGCACCCTGACCTGGACCATCGAATTCATCCAGCCATTGCAAGACCTCACGACCCTCGACTGGTGCCAGTATTACGTCAATATCGAGCACGCCCGCGACGGCTACGGCCATGCCGCCGCCGCCCTGTGGAGCCCGACCGGCGCACTCATCGCCATCAGCCGCCAGACCGTGGTGGTCTTCGCCTGACCTCAATGCTGGTGGCGCTGCCGCCAGGCACGCCACCAGCCACCGCTCAACACAAAACGTGGAAAGGTCACGAACTGCTCGACCATCAGGCGCTGGACCGCATCTTTACGATCACTGAACGGCTCACTGGCCTCGGCCTCCAGGCTATGCCCATGACGCTGCAACGCCAGGCCGGCCAAGATACCGACCACACCGACGGCAAAGCTGGCCAGACTCAGGCTGAACACCCCGGACACAATCAACAGAAACCCGATGATGAACAGCGGCACGGCAATCAGGTGCAACGCCAGGTTGGTCGGGTGCTGATGGTTCTGCGGGTAGTGACGCCATTGCCAGGCGGGGAGATTGGGGTGACGTTTGCCCATGATGGTGAATCCTCTGTCCGTTGAAATAACTTGAACAGAGTTTAGGTGGGGGCGGACGGGGCGGCGAATTGGGGCTGGCTATGGGGGTCATAGAGGGTAGTTTTCGGCATGTCCCCCCCTTGTGTCCAAATAACGCAGTCATGGTCGTCCATGTGTATCAGAAACGTGAGGTTGTTATCGGTTATCTGGAATGGATAACCGGTCGTCTCACCCAGAACCGCTGTAATATCTTTTGCATCATGGATTTTCTAAGCCCTGTATGCCGAATCGAACCCCACTAAAACCAGATTTCTTGACTAATCCTGTTCTGTATTTCCTGCCAGAAGTTAGAGCCGTATTCTGTGCTTTTTCGTTCAATTCGATTGGTTCGGGTACATCGCTTTCTGACTTGAAAAGACTCCACGCCAGATTGTTAATCGAAGTCGTGAGTTCTGCCGATTCAATTTTCTGGCGCGTATATTTAAAGTTTCGAATGAGTTGTCTATATTTTTTTGAGATGATGGATTAGGTGGCGCCGCCTAGCCGCATTTATGGGGAGGTATATACTGGTTTTGGTTATTTGAAGTAATAGTCGTCCGGATCGTTGATGTAAACGGTTGGGCCGCTGAGTGAAATAAATTTTGCGTTGAACTCTATGTGTGCATTATCGCTGGTGGCTTCAAAAGTAAAGTGGTCCATTTTCTTATTGATTTTTACGGTAAATACCTCGTGTGCGGGGATGTTAAAGACTTTCAGATTTTTAATGTCGTTGCAGGTTATTCCAAGTCTGCACATGTTATACCCTTTGTTTTTCCATTTTTCTGGTAGTTTGTCTGGAAATTCGGAGATGTCGAATCCTATTCCAATACAAGGCTGATCATTTTCTACCCTTAATGAGGAAATGGCTATTTTTCCAATCTCAACAGGAAGGCTGAAGACTTTGCTAAGAAATATACTCCCCTCTAACTCGTTCCAGTATTTCATTTTTTATTTCCTGAATGGATAGTGTTTTTTTGCGCCTTCAAGATAACCTTTTCGAGGTTTTTCGATTGGTCTCAAATTAAAGTGCGATGAATGGTCTCCAATTCCATCTACGCTACCGTATTTATGGCCTGCTGAGTGGTCTTGGATAAGGATTTTCGAGCCGTTTGCTCTTGTGAATTGATAGACTTTTGTGTTTATGGGTTTGCCGTTTTCATCCAGAACTGTTTTCCTATTCTTGTCTGTCATTTTTTCAGTCGTGTATTGTTTGGCCTTTCCTATGTCTGGGTCTACTACCATATCTGGGGCCTGAACCATCGGTATCCCAGCATCTCTTTTCGCTTGTCTGAAAGCGCCTCTGCGAGAAACATCAGGTGTTTCCGGTTCATTCTGTGTTTTACAGGCTGGCTGTTGTATCCCTTTCGGCGGACAATTGGCGCTCAGCCCTGTCGCATCCACCCATCCCGTGGGATTAGGCACGTACTGGTACGCATTGATCCCTCCCGCCAGCTTCACCGGGTCCGGCGTCAGGTACCGACCAACATCCGGATTGTAGTAGCGATGGCGGTTGTAGTGCAGCCCGCTTTCCTGATCGAAATACTGACCCTGGAAGCGCAGCGGATTGTCGACTTTTCCGATGTCGAGTCGGCTGATTTCGCCGTAGGCACGGTAATGCGTAGACCAGACGATTTCGCCATCCGGGGCAGTGAGTTCCTGTGGGGTGCCGAGGTGGTCGAGTTGGTAGTGGTAGGCCTTGGTTTCCTTTGGACCGAAACCTTCCAATAAAGCCAGCGGGCGAAAGCTGTCCGGTTCGTAGAGGTAGCTGCGGTGCCGATCCGCGTGGTGTTCGGCGATGAGTTTGTCGCCTTGCCAGAAGAGTTCTGTCGTAATCCCATCTACGGTTTTACTGATACGCCGCCCAAACGGGTCGTAGCGGTAGCTGGCAGTCTGGCCGTTGGGCGTCTTAACGCCGATCAGACGATGCTGGCAGTCGTAGCGGTATTCGGTGACGAGTGCGTGGCCCTTACCGCGGCGTTCGCGAATCAGGTTGCCGAAGGCGTCATAGTCGTAATGGTGGTCGCCCTGGATCATCAGGCGGTTGCCGGCGACGATGTCGGGGCCGGGGCGGTTTTGCATGAGCAGGTTGCCGGCCGGGTCGTGGCCGAAGCGTTCCTGTTCGTCTTGGGAGTGGTCGGCGCGGGTGAGGCGGTTGAGTGGGTCGTAGTGGTAGCGGTGTTCGCCTTTGCGGGTGTCGAGCAGGCGGGTTAGGTTACCGGATTTGTCGTAGTCGTAATGACGGCGGTAGAGCGGGCCTTCGGCATCAACGATGCTCTGGTTGAACAGGCGTCCCTGGTGGTCGTGTTGGTAGTGGCTGAGCAATTGGCCTTGTTGGCGTTGCTGTTCGCGGCCGGCCTTGAACAGGTGTGAGGTAAGTACAACGCCGTTCAGTTCGACGGTGGCGAGGTGGCCGCCTTTGTCGTGATTGAGGGTGAGGCGGTTGTTGTCCGGCAGGCGCAGGTTTTGCAATCGGCCGTAGGCGTCGTAGGCGTAGCGCAGCGTGCCCCAGCCTTGGTGTTCGGCGGTGAGGCGGTTTTGGCTGTCGTACTCGTAGGCCAGGGACCAGTGGCCGTCTTCGACGCCTAATAGATTGCCCTGGCGGTCGTAGGTGTAATCAACCTTGCCACCGTCGGGCAGGGTTTTTCTGACGAGGCGTCCGGCGTAATCGCGCTGGTAGCGGGTAACCAACTGACTGCCGTCATCGCCGTGTTCGGTCTTTTCCGAAAGGTTGCCGTTGAGGTCGTAGAGGTAAGCTGTGCGCTGACCATCAAAGCCGGTTTCCTGCTGGATCAGGCCATTGGCGTGATACTGGAGTCGGTAGGTTTCGCCTACCTCGTTTTCGATCTCGGTCAACAACAAACGTACGTTGTCGTAGCGGTACTTGACCTGAGTGCCATCGGCATTGATGCGGCGGCTGATCAGGTGCAGGCCGTCGGCGTATTCGTAGCGGGTGATGTTCCCGAGTTCATCGCGCTCGGCGGTGATTTTTCCGTAAGCGTTGTAGGTATATTTACGCGTGTCGCCGCTCGGAAAGACGACCTGGACTGACCGCCCAACGTCGTCCCACTGATACTGGGTCAGCGCGCCATGCTCATCCTCACGCGCAATCTGTCGCCCAAGGTCGTCATAGCGATAACGCTTGATCCCGCCATTGGGCAATTGCTCCTCAAGCAACTGCCCACGCTCGTTCCACACCAGCCGCTGACAGCTTTGATCCGGGTACCAAACCCCAACCAATTGTCCGTATTTGTTGTAGCTGTAGTCAGTAGCGTTGCCATCAGGATCGGTCTTGCGAATGACATCGCCCTGATCATTGCGCTCATACTTCCAGACGGCTTCACCACGCCGCACCACCCGTACGAACCCGTTGTCATGCTCGTAGGTCGTTGGCTCATCGTCCCCCGGAAACACCGCCACCAAACGTCCGGCTTCGTCGTACTGATACGCCGTGATCGCCCCGAGCGGGTCCTGCTCAACCGTCAGCCGGCCTTTTTCATCGTAGGATTTGAAATGCTCGGCACCGTCTGGATCGACCCGCTGCACCAGCCGCGCCCGCTGGTCATGCACGTAGACTTCCTGGCTACCATCGGCGTTAAACACCGTGACCTGGCCGTTGTCATCCCAGGCATAGCGCGTGTCCATCTGCGAGAAACTCGCCCAATGCCGGACACATCGCGCCGCCTTGCCAGACCGTTCCCATTCCCAGAAAAAGCTCGCCCCACCGGCCAAGCCGCGCTCAAGAATGACGTGCTGTTCGTCGTACCGATAAACCTCGCTTTCGCCGACGGCATTGGTCGCTGAAATCAGCCGTCCCAAGTCGTCATAGGCGTAGGAAACAACCGTCTGCTCCGTCACCCAAACAAACGGCCCCTCATCCACAACGCGATGAATCTGGTAATCCACCGCCACGATGCGGCCCGACGCATAACGCAAAAACAGCGAGCGCCCGACACCGTTATCCACCCGCTCAACACGCCCCAGAAAATCCCGGGAAATACGCAGGCGGTTGTCATACGCATCGCTGATCGTTGTCAGCACACCGTCGCGGAAGTGGTAGAAACGTGATGCCTGCGCCAGCACCAGTTCATCAGGCAACGACCCTAGGTAGATCGCCGCTTCGGCCAAGCTATTGGTGATCGCAGGCCGAGAAACCGTGGGCAAGGGCAGGGTGGTCGACCGATTCTCATGATCGGTCCAAACCACCGAATCCCCGGAAACACTCAACCGATGCGCCAGCGAGTGACTCCAGCCAAACCCCAACCCACCATCCACTTCCACCGCACTGGTGCGGTACAAGCGAGTCCACTCAAACGGCAAGATCCCGTCCAGCGTCCCATCGGTGAGGGTCAGCAACTCCTCGCCGGTGACCATCGACACCGGGCAGCCGTTGGTGGCGGTCTTGTCGGAAGGCGCTGCTGCATCCCCAGCCGGATTCTTCGCAACAGCTGGCACGTCATCCACATGCTCTTGCTGAACCAACACAGTTCGCTGGGACTTGCTGCGCACCGCAGGCACCGCGTTGGCAACCACCTGATCCCCAGCCTTCAACGGCACATCCGGAACCACCCTGATCGGCGTGTCTGCGCTGCCCAGCAACACCGGCCTGGCCGCCTCGACATGCGCGTCCAACCGAGGCCCGACCAGTTGATCCGCCAGCATTTGCAGCCATCTACGCACGCGTCCGGACTTGATGTGCCCCAGCACCTGCATACCCAAACGAAGCTGAACCCCCATGCCCCGCGTGGCCCAGATCAGAAACAGATTGATCAGTACCTCGCCGGTTATCTCGCCCAGCAGCTCGTACATCTGCGGCGGTGGCAGCATGCGTATCCAGGCAACCATGGCCGACAGGTAGATAAACAACAGCGGCTCATCGCTGAGCACAAGCAGGCCCTGGGCAATGGCGTCCTTGCCCAGTTTCAGCAGTTCATCCAATTCGTCCTGGGAGACGTATTGCAGCAACTTCAGGCTGTTACTCTTGAGGTCCGCCAGCAGGTCGTACAGTTGTGTGAAATTGTCCCAAAGGTTGTAGAACGCCTTGCCGATCCCGGTTGAGAGCGCCAGGCCTTGCATTGCACTGCGCTCGAATGGCGTGGCGTTGGCAAAGTCGTCCCATTGCGGCTTGAAGGTCTTTTTCCATTCATCACGCAGGCCCCTTTCCAGCCCCGCGATCACCGACTGATAAGACGCATACAGCGCCTTGATGTGATCATTCGAAACGTTGGGATAAAAGGTGATCTGATAGCGCTGATCGCGGGCGCAGTCGCTGACTGCAAGAATGCCGCTGGGGCCGATGGTGCGATGAATCGACGGGCCCACCGGGCTGCCATCAGGGGCGACCGGTTGCAGCATCACCGGCGTATTGCCGATAGGCACAAAGCGCGTGCTCTCGAACATATGCACCAGGGTCAACGAGCCCTGGGCCTTGCAGGTGGCGACCGTGCGATTCGGTTTCTTGGAGGACGCCGGAGCGGCGAGGGAAACCTCGTCCCCGACCTTGAACACCTGCTCGACTTCCAATGCCGAACCGCTCCAGAAGCTTTCGGCCCACTCGTCAAAGGTGTTCAGGCATTCACGCAAGTCACGCAAGACGCCTTCAACGTCCGGCGCCTTGGCATCCATGGGCGCGAGGATGAAACGTGCAATAACGGGAATCATGAGGCGGCCCCGTTGAGTGGGGCACGGCTAGAGAGGTGCATCGGCGGTCCCTCGCGCTGATTGATCAGGCGAGAGACTTTGGAGAGGTTGCCAGGGAAAAGAAGTCGGCGTTATTCGCCGAGAGGGTTAGGACGTTTCGCCAAAACCTCGGGCAAACCGAGGCTTTGTTGTAGGCAGAGGATTATGGGTTGAGCAGTCCTACAGCTTCAACTGCCCAATCGCCTTGCTCAGCTCCCCGGCCAGCGTGGCCAGTTCATTGCTGGTCGTCGCCGAATCCACGGTTTGCTGCACGGTGTTCTCGGTCACATCCCGAATGCTCACCACCGCACGGTTCATCTCTTCGGCGACGTGGCTTTGCTGCTCGGCAGCGACGGCGATCTGGGTGTTGCTTTCACGCATCTGCGCCACGGCGCTGGTGATTTCGGCGAGGGCGGCACCGGCTTCCTGGGCTTGTTGCACGCAGTCGTCAGCCTTGAACGAGCTTTCTTGCATGAAGTCCACCGCGTCGCGGGTGCCGGCTTGCAGCGCCGAGACCATGCGGGTGATTTCGTCGGTAGAGCTTTGTACGCGTTTGGCCAGGTTGCGCACTTCGTCGGCAACCACGGCGAACCCCCGGCCCATTTCCCCGGCGCGGGCGGCTTCGATGGCGGCGTTGAGGGCGAGCAGGTTGGTTTGCTCGGCGATGCTGTGGATCACGCTGACCACGCCGTTGATTTTTTGACTGTCTTCGGCGAGCTTCTGGATCATCTCGGCGGTCTGTTGCACGCCGGTCGACAAACCGGCGATCGAGCGCTGTACGCGGCTGACCACTTCCTGGCCGCTGCCCGCCAGGGTGTCAGCGGTCTGGGACAGGTCACGGGTGGCGCCCGCGTGCTGGGCGATGTGGTAGACGGTGGCGGTCATTTCGTTGATGGCAGTGGCGGCCTGGTCGGTTTCGCTCTGCTGGCCGAGCATGCCGTGCTGCACATCGTTCATGCTGCTGGCCAACCGTGCGGCGCCATCGTCGAGTTGCTGGGCGGTGCGTGCCACGGTGTTGACCACACGCTGGTAGCCGGCTTGCATGGCGTTGAACGCGCTGGCCATCTGGCCGACTTCATCCTTGCAGGCCAACGGCACGCGGGCCGACAGGTCGCCGGTTTTCTCTACGTGCAGCATCACGTCTTTCAAGGTGTTGAGTTGGCTGAGCAGGAAGCGGATCAGCAGTTGCGAGGCGCCGAGCATCGCCAGCATCAGGATCAGGACTGCCACCGCATAGTTGGCAAAGCGTTCTTCGAACACTTGGCTCAGGCTTGGCGCGTAGGCGAGCACGGCGACGTATTGACCGTCAGGGCGGGCGATGACTTCAGCACCCATCAGCGGGTTCTCACCGAACAACGGCATATGATTGAGTTCGACCCAGCCCAGGTTGCTGCCCAGGGGCGACAGATCCTGCTCCGCCAGTTGTGGGACCTGGCCGCGCTTGAACGTCAGCCAGTGCTCGCCCTTGGGCAAAGCTTCGCCAGTCGGCCACGCATTGAACAAATGTGCCTGCGCCTGGGCCGAAGCCCTGGATGCATCGCTGCGGGACTGTTGCTCAAGCTGCACGGCATACAGCACCAGCAGCAGGGTGGTAATGAAGGCGACCGCATTGACGGCCCAGAATTTGTACTTCAGCGAGATATTGCTAAGCCAGGCACCCATGGAAGGTTTTCTCTGATAGCGGAAACAGCATTGGCAAGGTGCCATTATTGTGCCGCTATCCAGGAAAACGGTTTTGACATGGGTCAATGCGCCGCATCAATCCATTGCTGGCAAGCCAAAAAAGCTGCGGGCGCAGGCCGTGCTGTGACGGGCCAGGTCTTCCAAGCTCTCGTTGCGGTGCAGGGCGACTTCGCGCAGCACTTCAGGTAGATACGCGGGCTCGTTGCGACCGTTTTTCGGTTTTGGGCGCAAGGTGCGTGGCAGCAGGTAGGGTGCGTCGCTTTCCAGCATCAGACGGCCACGGGGAATTTCCCTGACCAGGGGGTGCAGGTGTGTCCCACGGCGTTCATCGCAGATCCAGCCGGTGATGCCGATGTGCAAGTCGAGGTCGAGGTAGCTGAACAGCGCCTGTTGTTCGCCGGTGAAGCAGTGCACCACAGCGGCGGTGAGCTGGTCGCGGTAGTCCTTGAGGATGTCCAGCAGGCGCTGGTTGGCGTCACGTTCGTGGAGGAATACCGGCAATTTGAGCTCGACGGCCAGGGCCAGATGTTCTTCGAGGACTTTTTCCTGCTGCGGGCGCGGTGAAAAATCCCGGTTGAAATCCAGCCCGCATTCTCCTACTGCGCGTACTCGGTTTTCTTTCAGCAAACCGCGCAAACGCGATGCGCTATCGCCGTTCCAGTCAATGGCCGAGTGGGGGTGGATGCCCGCGGTGCTGAACAGGCGCTGGCCGCTTTCATCGAGTTTTTCGCACTGCGCCAGGGCCTGTTCGCTGCCCTCGATGCTGGTCCCGGTGAGCACCAATTGTTGCACGCCGGCAGCATAGGCACGTTCAAGCACGGCCTGGTGCTTCTCGTCGAAACTGGGGTTGGTCAGGTTGACGCCGATATCAATGAGTTGCATGGTGCTATCTCCGCCTGCGGCCGGAAAGCATATCAGAGCTGTAGATTTATAAGAAAAACGAAGAACTACAACGAGTTATAGCTGTCTTTGAACGTCGCAAGCGACATTGTGGTTGGCCCGCCGCCTGCCACCATGCCGCCGTTGCGTACCTTGCCAGCGCATAAAGCGCTCTGTTTCTGACCCCCACCGTCTCGTTTTTCGCGAGGGCGTTGGCCAGTATTCTTTCCGGAGAGCGGATGATCCGACCCTCGGCGTTGCTTATGTTGTGCCTGACGATGCTGCTGCCCATGGCGGCGGTTGCACGTCTGGACGGGCCGCTGGAAGTGACCAGGCCCGGCAAGGTCCGCGATTTGGCGGAGATTCGTTCAAGCCGCACGTTGCGCGTCTTGGTCAACCAGAGCCGTAACAGTTCCGGCGAGGTGCAAGGCCAGGCCATCGGTGTCGAATACCATCGCCTGCGCGCCTTCGAGCAGTACCTCAATGGTCATGCGCGTGATGGCCAGGAAATCAACCTGAAGATCATTCCCAAGGCCAAGGACCAGTTGCTCGGCGCGCTGGCCCGTGGCGAAGGCGATTTGGTGGCGCCCGGTGAACTGCTTGATGTAAAGGCGGCGCACAAGATCAGCAGCAGCGATCCGATTGCCAGCAACGTAGCGCTGTGGCTGGTGGGGGTGAAGGGTGAACGACGGTTTACCAAGCTCGAGCAACTGTCCGGCCGCACCCTGGCGCTAACCACCGGCAGTGCGGCGGCGGATGCCATCAGCCAGGTCAACCAGAAGCTGGCTCTGCACAAGCAGCCGCCGGTCAAAGTAGAGTGGGTCGACCCAACGCTGGCTGTGGAAGACGTGCTGGAGATGGTTCAAGCCGGTATTTTCCATCTGACCATTGTCGAAAAGCCGATTGCCGAGCGCTGGTCGAAGATTCTGCCCAAGCTGCGTTTCGATAAACAGGTGGCGATCAGCGAGCCGGGTGACGAGTACTGGTTTGTGCGCCAGGATGCCTCGATGCTGCGGGCCAGCATTGACCGATTCCTCAAGACCTATCGAACCCCATCCGACCAGGATGTGGCGTTCCAGCGTATCTACCGTCGCCTTTACCAGGTGCGCAACCCATTGGCCCGTGTCGACCGACAGCGCCTGGAAAAACTGCGCCCGGTCTTGCAGAAACACGCCCGCGAGCAGGGCATGGATTGGTTGAACCTGGCTGCACTGGCCTTCAAGGAATCGGCGCTTGACCCTGGCGCGCGCAGCAGCGGCGGCCCTACCGGCCTGATGCAGATCACTCCATCGGCGGCGCAACGCGTGGGGGTCAACAATATCGAAAGTCTCGACAGCAACGTGCAGGCCGGCGCGCGGTACCTGGCAATGATCCGTCGCAAGTTCTTCGCCAGCCCCAAGCTCAACGAGCGCGAGCGCATGGCCTTTGTGCTGGCGGCTTACAACATGGGGCCGGAGCGGGTCCAGGGCATGCGTACTGAAGCCAAGCGGCGGGGACTCAACCCCAACCAGTGGTTCTTCCAGGTTGAACGCATTGCCATGGAGCAAGTAGGGATGGGCGGCGTCAGCTATGTTAATAGCGTCAACAAGTACTTCTTGGCGTTCGATCGGGAGCGAGCGTCCCTTGAACCGCAGGCACCGAAAATCGCCTCACGGAAGTAATCGATTTTATCGATATTAATCAGGCATTTTTTCGGCTTTTATCATTGTCTAAACTGATTAATATAGCGGCCAACCAACCCCTACTTTGAAAAGGATTTGCACCATGAGCCCACTGATCAAAAGCATTCTGTCCACCCGCGCCGGTTACGGCCTGACTATCCTGCGCATTGTGGTTGGCATCATCTTCGCCGCCCACGGATCGCAAAAACTCTTTGGCTGGTTCGGCGGCTATGGCCTGGCGGGCACTGCCCAGTGGATGGAAAGCATTGGTCTGGCACCGGGTACGTTGATGGCGCTGCTGTCGGGCGGTACCGAGTTCTTTGCCGGCCTGGCGCTGATCATTGGCCTGCTGGTTCGCCCGGCAGCATTGGGCCTGACCATCCTGTCGCTGGTGGCGATCTTCTCGGTGCACATCCATAACGGCCTGTTCATGGCCAACAACGGTTATGAGTTCGCACTGGCCTTGCTCGGTGGCTCCCTGGCGGTACTACTGGAAGGTGCTGGCAAACTGTCCGCAGACCGCGCCATCGCCCACTGATTGTGCTGCAACACCTTGAATCGGCCCGCCCTGTGCGGGCCTTTTCGTTGCTCCGGATTCTTGACACCGCCCCACCGGCTTCTCTAGGATGCCGCTCATGCGCCGATTTAAACAGCTAATTGCGGGGCGCCATGGGTGATCGTTATCGGTCCCGACAGGAGCGTGTTTCATGCTTCGAAATTCCGCTAAAGCGCTGGTTCGGTGTTGCCTCTCACCTGCCCGCAGACTTTTGAGGCAGAGACACGACACGATGAATGCACTACGCCCCCTGATACGCCTGGCCCCGATCACCGCGGACCTTACTCAACGCAACCCGAAAATTCTTCTTGGCGGCAAGCACCAGCCGACGCTATTGCGTTACCTGGACGGTTGGCCGCGTCGCACTGGCCGACCGTCAGCGTTCCTGATCCAGTTTGTTGAAGATGGCGATTCACTTGCGCGTTTTGCCAGCAACAGCTTTGACCTTGCGGTTATCCAGGCACCAAGCGCCAACAATGCCACCGAGGTCATCCGCCAATTAACCCGTATTGCACGACAGGGGCTGATAGCCCGTCGCTGAACCTTCAGTGAATCGTGCCGCCGGCTTGCAACCGGCGTCGGCGCTCTCCAAGAAAGACCATCCAGGCGATCAGGCATAACGTCAGCGGCATGGCAAAGATCGCCACCAGCGTTATCGCCAACTCCAGATGACGCACTTGGGCGTAGGCTTCGCGCTGCAGGGTATGCAGCTCCATGGGTAGGCGCAGACGTTCCTTGTTGAGTGCTTGCAGCTGGGTATTGGTCTCCACCGCCTGGGTGCCGAGGGTGGTTGTCCATGGGCTCAGCCGTTGCCATTCCTGCTCTGTTCGTTGCAAGCGTCGCTCCAGTTCGCTGGCTTTCGAACGATAGGCCTGTCTTGCGACCTCACGCATACCCTCCAGCACCGTCGGCGGCCTTTCCTGCGTTGCCCTGGGGCGAATCGCGACGAGCATGTCGGGGGCGGACAGGTTATCCAGTGTATTCAGAACAAACAGCGCGTTGCCATCGGGCGCTGCGTCGCTGACCTTATCGGTAAGCATGTCCGTATCAGCGATGACCACAACATGAATCTGCGCCGCTGTCTGCAACCCGGACGGCAGGCCCTTGATACCATCGGGAAAAACTGAATAGCTCGGCCCTTCGATGCGTGCAGCAATGACATGGCGCTGCTCCCGGCTCGAAGCCTCTTCAATCAAGGAATTGGGTGTGGTTGCGCGAGTGGATTGGTTGGCATCCAACAGCACCGATTGCTCGGAACTTTGCAGGATCGGGGTGAAGGTTGTGCGGCTTTTGTTCAACTGCGCGAGCGTCCCACTGCTCGATACGGTCACCCTGTTGAGGTTCCAGGTGCTGATGTCGTTCAGGTTCATCGCCTGTCGTGGCAAGTTCAGCCTGACTCGATTGGGCATATCAGGCGTCTCCCAGGGCGTGTAGAGAGCGTCGACCACCAGCTTGTCCGTCGGCATCTGGATACCCCAGGCGGCAAGCACCTCGTCCAGTCGGCTATTGGCTGGGAGTGGGTTTGAGCGTTGTTCGCTCAAAGGGTCGATGAACATCATCAATCTACCGCCCCTCAAGACAAATTGCTCAATCCCATACAAGGTACGTTCCGGCAACATCCGTGGCTGTACAACCATCAGGGTTTTGATGTGTTCGGGGATTTGAGCGGCATTCGGCTCCAGAGCGAACAGTTCGAATTCTCGCCGCACCGCCTGCAAGAGCCGACCTGCGGATTCGTCCATCGCCAGCCCCGACAGCAGCCCAACAACCGGTCGCTCCGGGTGCTGCAACTTGTAGAGCAGGTGGCTTATTTCATATTCGAGCAACGGCTCGCGCTCGAGGCTGAAAGAACCGATACGGCGCACGCCATGACCGGGGCTCGTGCTGACGAGCCCGAGAAACCCTGTGTTTTCGTCGAGCCCTGACAGCCTTGCTTTATAGGCGTCTTCCGAATAGGGAGCGGGTTCAATCACGTGCAGGTTGATCATGCCCTGAGCCTTCTTTTCGTACTCCTTGAGCAGATCCTCAATACGTTTGCCATAGCGTTTCACGGCGTAGCTTCGTTTCGGGTCGTTATTTGAATTGAAGTAATACACGTCCACCGGGCTTTCCAGCGTTGCAAGTAGTGGGTAGACGGGGGGCGATAAAGTGTGGATTTTTTGTTGAGAAAGATCCCACCGTATATCAGGAAGTTTACCTATCCACACCAGGTTGAAAGCCAGGAAAAGCAAAAAGGTGACGCATAGCGTCATACCGGTGCGCAGAGTGGACCGCATTAAGGGTTTCCCTTCTCATCTGTGTTTGTAGTTGAGCGTGACTGTCGTTGCGGTGAGAAAGGTGAGGATCATGCTGATAAAATAAAGTGTGTCGCGCAGTGTGAGTTTTCCATCATCGATACTGCTGAATCGCCAAGTAGGGCTGAGGGAGGCCAGGCTGTCGATCAGCCATATAGGGGTTTGGTGTTCAAGTGAGTCCAATACATAAGAAAGGCCACTGGCTGTCAGTAACAAGCTCAGCGTCAATACGAAAATGACAGTGCGCTGATGCACCAGTGCGCAAATAAAACAGCCTGCGGATAAGTAACTGCCTGCCAGCAGCCAACTCGCCAAAAATTGCGAGGCAATGACACCGTTGTCGGCCTTGCCCAGATAGTTCGCAATGATCACCAGAGGGAACATTAGAAACAGGCCGGTGCTGGCCACCAGCCAGGCGGCGAGGAATTTTCCGACAATCCATTCGAACGTTGTGATGGGCAGGGTTTTCATCAGGCTGAAAAAACCTGCGTTGGTTTCATCGGACCAGAGTTGAGTGGTCAGGGCGGGGATCAGCAATAAGTACAGCGAAGGGTGGAACCGGAAAAATACCTGTAAGTCACTGCCGTTTTGTTCCTGCCACGGACTTACGTACAACCCTAATGTCACTGAGAGTATCAGGAAGATGGCAATGTTGAGGTAAGTGCCGGGGGAGCGCGCATAGCTGGTGAGTTGACGCCTCAGAATGATGGGCAATAGTCTCAATGGGACGCCTCTTTGGTCAGATGGTGGACCACATCATTCAGGCGACCTGGCTCCAGGTTCAGTGAGTTGATTTTCCAGCGCCGGCTGGCAATCAGCGTGTTGATATGGGGATAGATGGTGTGTCCGGGCATGGCGAGAACCGTCACTGTGCCGGGCGCGTTTCGATGCTCTTCAATGCCTGCCACACCTGGCAGGACAGCCAGTGCCAACAGGTCCAGTGGCGTCTCGGCAGTAAGGGTGACTGCCTGGAAGTGACGCGAGTCGCGCTGTAGATCGGGCAGTGGCGTATCGGCCACCAGGCGACCGTTGGCAATGACCAGGGCACGTGTGCACAGTTCGGACAACTCTTCGCAGTGACGCGAGGCAATGATGACCGTCATTTCTTGCGTCAACGATTGGATAAGCGCCTTGAATGCGTGCTTCTGATCCTGCGCGAGTCCTTCGGTGGGCTCGTCCAGCAGTAACAGGGCAGGGCCATGCAGGATGGCCTGGGCAATTGCGACTTTGCGTTTCCAGGCGATGGAAAGGAGGTCGAGGGGGGCATCGAGTACCGGGAACAACTCCAGTCGTGCGACGGACTGTTCCAGGCGGTCACGTTTTTCGGTACCGCGAAAGCCACGAATGGCAGCAATGAAATCGAGGAACGCTTTGACGGACATCGTCGGATGACCGAGGTCGTTGGACAGTTGATAGCCGACCAGTTGCCTTGCTTCGAGCGGGTGGGTTTGTGTGTCGAAGCCGTGAATTTTTATATGACCGCTGGACGGCTGTGTCGAACCGGCAATGACATCGAGCAGTACTGTTTTGGCCGTGTGATCTTGTCCGAACAACCCGAGGCATGCTTGTTGACCGGCACTGAATGAAAAGTCGCGGACAATCGTATTGTTACCCATGTGTTTTGTCAGATTGCTTACTTCGATCATTGTTTTACCGAATAAGTTTGGTATGACGTAGGGAAGCTGAAAAAAGGGTACGGGTTACTCTCGCTTTTGGGAACGTCGGTCAGCATTAATAAGAGAAGTCCTACGTGCAGGGCGGGCAGACCACTGAAACAATGTGTCGTGTCTTGGAGTGTCTAATTTTTGAATGTTTATTTGTTTTTTATATAAACTTTCTTTCCAAATAATGAGGCCTGATTGCATGATGCTGCTACGTACCCTTGTTCTTGAGCGAAATGGTCAAGATGCTCCGGTTAACGGTGCTCTGCTCTGTGGGTTTGCTGTCGGTCAGACGGCCTCAAACTTTCTTGTTTACAGCCTGGATGAAGAGATAGAACCTGGAAGTTCCAGGGTCTATATTGCGGCTTTGCGTAAAAAACTTGACCGGTATTTTCTGGGAGGCGTCGAATCCAAGGAAGACCTGCAGGTGGCATTGCATGTTTTCAAGCAAATACTGACATTAGCCGCTTCGGGCGTTAAACCCGGTGGTGTTACCGAAACCCAGGTGCCTTATCATTTTGTCGATTTAAAAGGTTGCAAGTTGCCACCTGCCAGGCCTGAGGATCATCACTCGGTGATCATCAAAAAAGCGCTGGTGATGAAAGTGATCACCCTAGGCATGTCTGCGCCGACGTTGCCGGCTATCGAAAGTGCTTCAGTGATCGTGCCGTCCATTCGTTTTTCGTCACAGATGATTTCCCCTCCCAGGGTGGCGAGCCCCTCCGAGTCGCTCCGCTTACCGTCGCATGAGCAACCGCTTGAGGAGCCCCGACAGGTGCCCTCGGGCGCGCCGGTGGACATAGCACAGGCCTCACCTGCTATCTCGCGCGAACCCGATGCGCCGGTGCCAACGAAACCCGCGCCTTCAGATAATCACGGTACATTGTTCGAAGTAGACAGCACGCTGACCAACCTTGCCCTTGTCGCTCAAGAATTGACGCAGCAAAAACTCGCTGCAATCGAGCGGGAGACTGCACTTGAGCAGTGGCAGGCGCGACTGCAGCAGGAACAAAACCAACTGGATGAAAAGGTTCGAGAGCTGGAGCAGCGCACCACTCAACTGCATGATCAGTCGCTTGCAGTCAGCCAGAGGACCGAAGCCTTGAAGGTGATGACGTCACAAGTCTCGGGCTTGCGGCAGAGTTTGCGCGGCCTGTTGCTGGAGCTGGATCGCACGCTTGACAACTAGACCGGCCTGGCTACTTTCACCGGTTCATTTATCATCAACGCCAGCCAGCCGAACCCAGGGCATGAAACCCTGGCGTATCGGCACCTATGGACATTGCCTGGGGATGCAAGCGTTTGAGTACCAAGCTGATTACCAAAGAAGGCCATGAAGCGCTGAAAAAGGAGCTGGATTACCTGTGGCGCGAAAAGCGCCCGGACACCACGCGCAAAGTGACGTGGGCGGCTTCGCTGGGGGATCGCAGCGAAAACGCCGACTACCAGTACAACAAGAAATTGTTGCGTGAGATCGACCGTCGCGTGCGCTACCTGCGCAAACGCCTGGAAGATATGCGCGTGGTGGAGTACATGCCCGAGCAAGAGGGCAAGGTGTTTTTCGGCGCCTGGGTGGATATCGAAAATGAGCAGGGTGAAACCAAGCGTTTTCGTATTGTCGGCTATGACGAGATTTATGACCGGATGGACTACATCTCCATCGATTCGCCCATGGCCCGTGCGCTGTTGCGCAAGGAGGTGGATGACGAGGCTATCGTGCAGACGCCAAGCGGTGACGTGTGCTGGTGGATCACCGGGATCGAATATGTGAAGTGAGCAAAATGGGCCCGTATTCTGTAAGGAATGCGGGCCCATCGCGTTTCAACCTTCGCGCAACACCGTCAGCGGGCTGGCATTCAGCGCGCGGCGGGTGCCGAACACACCGGCACCGCCGATCAGCACGGCACCGATCACCGGGAGCAGCAACAGCCACGGGTGAGGGTGCCAGGCCAGGTCAAATGCGTAGCGGTACAGCACGAACGTCACCAGCTCCGTGCCCAGCGCGGCCAGCAACCCACTGACGGCACCCAGCAAACCGAACTCGATACGCCTGGCCTTGACCAGCAGCTTGCGTTCGGCGCCCAGTGCGCGCAACAGCGCGCCCTGGCGGATACGTTCGTCTAGGGTGGCTTGCAGGCCGGAGAACAACACCGTCATCCCCGCCGCCAGCACAAACAGCAGTACATACTCCACTGCGAGGGTCACTTGGGCGAGGATGCTGCGCAACTGCTCCAGCAGCGCCTCGACCTGCAGGATGGTCACCGCCGGGAACGCGCGTGACAGGTCGACGATCTGCTGGTCATGCCCGGGTGCCAGATAGAAGCTGGTCAGGTAGGTGGCCGGCAGGTCCTTCAAGGTACCCGGTTGGAAAATCATGAAGAAGTTGGGCTGGAAGTTATCCCAGTTGATCGTGCGCAGGCTGGTGACCCGCGCTTCTCGATTCTCTCCGCCCACGGTGAATACCAAGTGGTCGTCGAGCTTGAGCTTGAGGCTCTCCGCTACCTTGGCTTCTACCGAGACACCCGGGATTTCATCGGTAGGTTGCGACGACCACCACGAGCCCGCCGTCAGGGCGTTGCCTGGTGGCAGGTCGGCGGCCCAGGTCAGGCTCAGGTCGCGTTGCACCGCACGGTCGCCGCTGGAGTCCTTGCTGACGATTTCCTGTACCGGTTCGCCATTGATACTGATCAGGCGCCCCGGCACCACCGGGTACAGTGGTGCGGATTGCGCCTGCAGTTCCAGCAGACGGGTGCCAAAGGCATCCTTGTCGGCCGGCAGGATGTTCAAGGCGAAATAGTTCGGTGCATCCTTGGGCAGCTGGTTTTGCCAGGTGTCGAGCAGCTCGCCGCGCAACAGTGCGATCAAACCCATGGACAGCAGGATCAAGCCAAACGCCAGGGATTGGCCGGCCGCCGCCAGTGGGTGGCGCAGCAACTGGCCCAGGCCCAGGCGCCAAGGCAGGGAGGCACGGGCCAGCAGGCGGCGCAGGCTTTGCAGCAACAGCAGGAGCAAACCACCGAGTACCAGCGCAGCCACCACGCCGCCACCGAGCAGGGCGAAGGTCAGCACCAGGTCGAGGCTCAGGCGCCACATGATCAGGCCCAAGGCGAACAGTGCCGCGCCGTAGACCATCCAGGTGCTGGAAGGGATCGGCAGCAGGTCACGGCGCAACACCCGCAGCGGTGGCACTCGACCCAATGCGGCCAACGGCGGCAGGGCGAAACCGGCGAGGGCGACCAACCCGGTGCCGATCCCGGCAACCGCCGGTAGCAGGCCGCCGGGTGGAACGTCTGCGGGCAACAGGTCGTGGAGAAAGTAGAACAGGCCAAACTGCGCCAGCCAGCCCAGCAGGGCGCCGACCAGGCTGGCGAAAAGCCCCAGGACGCTCAGTTGCAGGCTGAACAGCAACATAGCTTCACGTCGTGACAAGCCCAGGCAGCGCAGCAATGCACTGGCGTCGAAACGTCGAGTGGCGAAGCGATTGGCCGACAACGCCACCGCCACACCCGCCAGCAACACGGCGACCAGGCTGGCCATGTTCAGGTAGCGTTCTGCCTTACCCAGGGCGCCGCCGATTTGCTGGTTGCCGTCCCGTGAATCCTGCAGGCGCTGGTTGGCGGCGAGCCCCGGCTTGATCAGGTCACGATAGGTCTGCAACACGGTGCTGCCCTGCGGCCCGCGCCATAGTTCGCGGTAGCTGACGCGGCTGCCGGGCTGCACCACACCGGTGGCGTCCAGGTCCGCCAGGTTGATCATCACCCTGGGCGTGAGGCTGTAGAAGTTGCCGGCGCGGTCCGGCTCATAGGTGAGCACGCGGGCCAGGCGCAGGGTCTTCATGCCCACATCGATGCTGTCGCCGACCTTGAGGTCCAGCGCCGTCAGCAGCCGCGCTTCCACCCAGGCTTCACCGGGTTTCGGGCCACCCCCTGGAGTTTCATCGGCAAAAGGCGCGGCTGCGCTTTTCAGTTCACCGCGCAATGGGTACTGCTCGTTGACCGCCTTGATGCTGGAAAGCTGGATGCCATTATCGGTGGCGATGACGCTGGAGAACTCCACGACGCGGGCGTGATCCAGGCCAAGTTCGGTGCCGGACCGGATCTGCTCGGGGCGGGCTGGCGAGCTGCCTTCAAGCACCAGGTCGGCGCCGAGGAATTCGGTGGCGCGCAACAACATCGCACCGTTGAGGCGCGCGCCGAAGTAACCGATGGCGGTGCTGGCGGCGACTGCCACCAACAGGGCGAAGAACAACACGCGCAATTCACCGGCGCGGGCATCGCGCATTAATTGGCGCATGGCCAGGCTGAACAGGCGCAACAGCGGCAAACGTGCCATCAAGGCTCCAGGGGCGCGACCATCAGGCCGGCTTCAAGGCGGATCAGGCGTCGGCAACGATGGGCCAGGCGCTCGTCGTGGGTGACCAGCACCAGGGTCGTGCCGCTCTCCTTGTTGAGTTCGAACAGCAGGTCGCTGATGCGCTCGCCGGTGTGGCTGTCGAGGTTGCCGGTGGGTTCATCGGCAAACAGCACGTCCGGTTCGGCGGCAAAGGCGCGGGCAATCGCTACCCGTTGCTGTTCGCCACCGGAGAGTTGGCGTGGCGAATGGGTCAGGCGTTGGCCCAGGCCTACGCGCTCCAGCAGGTGCCTGGCCCGTTCGCGAGCGTCTTTGCGGCCGTCCAGTTCCAGCGGCAGCATGACGTTTTCCAGGGCGTTGAGGCTGTCGAGCAATTGGAAGGATTGGAATACAAAACCCACATGCTCGGCACGGATGCGCGCGCGCTGGTCTTCATCGAGGGTACTGAGGGCTTGCCCGGCGAGGGTGACTTCGCCGCTGCTGGGCAGGTCGAGGCCGGCCAGCAGGCCGAGGAGGGTGGATTTGCCGGAACCGGAGCTGCCGACGATAGCCAGGCTATCGCCCTTGTTCAGTTCCAGGCTCAGTTCGTGCAGGATAGTCAGTTCACCTTCCGCGCTGGGAACCACTTTGCTAAGGTTCCGCGCGGTGAGAATGCTTGCGCCCATGGAGAATCCGATGCGAATGTGGTTTTTGAGTGCTGGCCTGGCCTTGATGTGCATGGCCCAGAACGCAGCGGCGGGTACAGTCCTGATCGTTGGCGATAGTATCAGTGCCGGTTTCGGCCTGGATACCAGCAAAGGGTGGGTGGCCCTGCTGCAGCAACGGCTCAAGCAGGAAGGTTTCGACGATAAAGTAGTCAATGCCTCCATCAGTGGCGACACCAGTGCCGGAGGCCTGGCGCGGCTGCCGGCGGCGCTTGCAGAGCACAAGCCGGATGTGGTGGTCATTGAGTTGGGGGGCAATGATGGCCTGCGCGGGCAACCGCCTGCGCAATTGCAACAAAATCTTGCATCGATGATTGACCAGTCCAAGGCCGGTGGCGCCAAAGTGTTGTTGTTGGGGATGCAGTTGCCGCCCAATTATGGCCCGCGATACACCACCGCATTTGCCGAAGTCTATGGCGAGCTGGCCAAGCAAAAAAATGTCCCGCTGGTGCCGTTTTTCCTCGATGGCGTGGGCGGTCACCCGGAGCTGATGCAGGCTGATCAACTTCACCCGGCGGTCGGCGCCCAGGGCAAGTTGCTGGAAAATGTCTGGCCGACGCTAAAACCGCTGCTATGACGCTTTTCTACCGGCAGGCTTTCGGCTAAGGTGGCGCCCCCCCGATTTGGAGCCCCTGATGTCGCGTCCTGCCTGGTCCCTGTTTAACTACCAACTGATCGAGCCGGACGAGCAGCTGGATCTGTTTGCCTGCCAGGAAGTGCGGGTGCACCTGGTGGCGCGTCAACTGGAACTGGGCGGCTCCATCGATCGCACGCTGTGCGGCACCCTATTGCCGGCGCAACCGCGTTGGTCGCGGGTCGATCGTTCGATTTTCCAGGACCAGCGCCTGTGCCCGCTGTGCCGTGCCATTCTGGAGTCGCAGAAGCGCGGCACGCCGCCGATCTGGCCGGAGCTGCGTTTCGAGTTGTAGGGGGCAGCTAGAAGCGCGCTTCACGTATACAATCGATGTTTACCTACCCGTCGTCTGCGAAGGATTTACCGGATGTTGTCGCGCCTTTCCGTCGTCACCTGCTGCCTGTCTCTTGCTGCGCTTAGTGCGGCCGGTTCTGCGTCAGCTTTGCAGTTGCCCTTGCCCCCACCGGGTGAAGACATCGTCGGCCAGGTCCAGGTGATCAAGGCCAAGTACGAAGACACCTTTGCCGACCTGGGCACCACCTATGACCTGGGCTACTCGGAGATGGTCGCGGCCAACCCGGGCGTGGATGCCTGGTTGCCGGGCGCGGGCACCGAGATCGTATTGCCGACGCGTTTTATCCTGCCGCCGGGGCCTCGCGAAGGCATCGTGATCAACCTGGCGGAATACCGGCTCTATTACTACCCCAAGGGTCAGAACGTGGTCTACACGTTCCCGTTGGGGATTGGTCGTGAAGGCTGGGGTTCACCCATCGCCCATACCAGCATCATTGCCAAGACGCCAAACCCTACCTGGACCCCGCCCGCCTCGATCAAGGCCGAGCACGCCGCCAATGGTGACCCGCTGCCCAACGTGGTGCCGGCCGGCCCGGACAACCCACTGGGTCCGTTCAAGTTCACCCTGGGCACGCCGGGTTACCTGATCCACGGTTCCAACATGAAGTTTGGTATCGGCACGCGTACAAGCCACGGCTGCTTCCGCATGTTCAACAACAATGTGCTGGAGATGGCCGGCATGGTGCCGGTGGGGACATCGGTGCGTATCATCAACGATGCCTACAAGTTCGGCAGCAGCGGCGGCAAGGTGTACCTTGAAGCGCATACGCCCTTGAATGATGACGGTACGCCGTCGGTGGTCGACAAGCACACCGCGGTGATCAACGCCTTGCTCAGGCGTGAAGACCTGGCGAACAATTTGCGGGTCAACTGGGACCAAGTGCGTGACGTGGTCGCGGCGGAAGATGGTTTGCCGACGGAAATCGGTGTGCCCGGCGCAGCGTCGGTTGCCGCCAGCGCGCCGATCGATCTGCAGCAATAAGGCGCGACATCAAACGCCCGCCAAGGCCTTGCGCCAGGGCGGGCTTTTTATTGCGCGTGATTCAGGCACAAATCCCAGGCAATAAAAAAGCCGACCCATAAATGGATCGGCTTGATAACAACCCCGAGGGATTATTACTTGCGGCTAGCTTTTTCAAGCATGCGCAGAGCGCGCTCGTTAGCTTCGTCAGCAGTCTGTTGTGCTTTTTGAGCAGCAGCCAGAGCTTCATCAGCTTTACGGTAGGCTTCGTCTGCACGGGCCTGGGAGCGAGCTGCTGCGTCTTCAGTTGCAGTCAGACGAGCTTCGGTTTCTTTGGAGACGCTGCTGCAACCGGTAGCCAGAACTGCGGCCAGAGCCAGAGCAGAGAATTTCAGAACGTTGTTCATCGTGTTCCCCTTCAAGGACTTTCTATTAGATGGCTAGTATCTCAGAGTGAGCCAATAGCCGGCGTACATACTACCCATTACTTGTAGTAAGTAAACTGACGTAGCGCAAGAAGCAAAAAAAATTCTCGTGCCGAATCTATTTTGGCTAATCTTTTGGAGTTTTGTATAAAAACTGTCCAATTTTTTTAACCAGGCGTAAATCGGATCCAGGCTGAAAGGGCCGGCCCGCATGTGTTAAGCCCTGTAAACAGATGAAATTTTATATATCCACGCCGACACTTACGTTCAGCACGGCTTCGCGTTGCCCGGTATCTTTTGCGCATGTAGAGGTGACTTTAAGAGCGCCTGTTCGTCTCAAGGTTCAACTGCCGGCAATGTTCAGGCGTTCGATCATCGGTAGATCGAAGCCCTTTCTATATCCACCCGTGGCAGGGGATGACGAGTGCGCCTTGAGCAATTGCAGGATTGGTGCCTACTATTCCCTACGTGCAGGTGTGAGCGCTCAGGGTTTTCTCGTTGTCGAAACCGGCACGGGGTGGCGTAGATGTTCCTTCGCCGGAAAAACATCGGTAAGGTAGGGGTCAGAATCCAAGACCCGCGAGGAGTAGTGATGAGCGAGGCGTTGTCCATCCACCATGACCAGGCTGGTCATCAGTTCGAGACCAATGTGGACGGTCATCGTGCCTATCTGACCTATATGGATCTCGGCAAACAGACCCTGGATATCTATCGGACCTTCGTGCCCAACGCGCTGCGGGGCCGTGGTATTGCGGCGGCACTGACCGAGGAAGCCTTGAAGTTTGCCGAGGAGGCGGGCTACACGGTGATCCCGTCCTGCTCCTATGTCGAACGCTACATGGAGCGCCACCAGCGCCATGCCGCGAAGTTGTAAGGCACAAATAGCAGCATGAAAAACGCCGGGCTCAGCCCGGCGTTTTTGTGTGCGCTCTATAACAGACTCAGGTGCGCTTGCGCTTAGGCAGCACGTCCTTGAGCTTGGCGTGCATGCTGCGCAGTGTGTTTTCGGTGGCGGCCCAGTCAATGCAAGCATCGGTGATCGACACGCCGTACTGCAAGTCGGCCAGATCTTTTGGAATCGCCTGGCAACCCCAGTTCAGGTGGCTCTCGACCATCAGCCCGATGATCGACTGGTTGCCTTCGAGAATCTGGTTGGCGACGTTTTCCATCACCAGTGGCTGCAGGGCCGGGTCCTTGTTGGAGTTGGCGTGGCTGCAGTCGACCATGATGTTCGGCTTGATCTTGGCCTTGTTCAATGCCTGCTCGCACAGCGCAACGCTGACCGAATCATAGTTGGGCTTGCCGTTGCCGCCGCGCAGTACCACGTGGCCGTAGGCATTGCCCTTGGTGGTGACGATGGACACGCCACCTTCCTGGTTGATACCCAGGAAACGGTGCGGGCTGGAAACCGATTGCAGCGCGTTGATCGCCACAGTCAGGCCGCCGTCGGTGCCGTTCTTGAAACCCACGGCCGAGGACAGGCCGGACGCCATTTCACGGTGCGTCTGGGATTCAGTGGTGCGTGCGCCGATGGCCGACCAGCTGATCAGGTCCTGCAGGTATTGCGGGGAGATCGGGTCCAGGGCTTCGGTGGCGGTGGGCAGGCCCATCTCGGCCAGGTCCAGCAGCAACTGGCGACCAATGTGCAGGCCGTCCTGGATCTTGAACGAGTCGTCCAGGTACGGGTCGTTGATCAAGCCTTTCCAGCCGACCGTGGTGCGCGGTTTTTCGAAATAGACGCGCATCACCAGGTACAGGGTGTCGGACACTTCCGCCGCCAGCACCTTGAGGCGCTCGGCGTACTCGTGGGCAGCCTTGAGATCGTGGATCGAGCAAGGCCCGATGACGACGAACAGGCGGTGGTCGGTGCCATCGAGAATGTCACGGATGACTTCGCGGCCCTTGGTGACGGTCTGCAGGGCAGCGTCGCTCAAAGGGATTTCGCGCTTGAGCTGATCGGGCGTGATCAGGGTCTCGTTGGATTCAACGTTTAGGTCATTGATCGGTAAATCAGCCATCGTGTTACTCGTCAGGGTCACGGGTGCCGGCCGCCAGCCATCCCCGTGCGGCGGAGCACAGCATGATTTGAATGCAGGGGGGAGGAACCTTAGCGCGTAACACCGGCCCGCGACAATGGGCAAAGCCCGCTTTAATCCAGTGCTGGCGCCACAAAGGCTTCGTGGGAGAACTCGCTGGCATGGCGCGATACCCACTCACGGGCCAGGGCTTCGAGTTGCTGGGGTGTCGGTTCGGTGTCTTCGTGCTGGCGGCAGTAGCGCTCTATCCGGCATGCTTGCTCACCCATGCGTGCACCGAACAACGCATGTTCATCGGTAAACGAGACACCGACGCGGTAGCCGTTTTCCACCTTGCGGCACCACGCCACATAGCCTGGATAACGTGCGCTGGCACCCAGGGACGGGATATGCAGATCAACCGCCGTGCCTTCGCGCCAAGCGCGTGGCCAATGGCAGGCGATGCCGCCCAGGCCGATAGCGTGCAGGCGTTGGCGAGGGATGGCGGGAGAGGGACGTTGGATTAACTCGACAGCGACATCATCAGGGTGAGGTAAAAAACGACCCATGTACACGGACTCCGAGCACCGTCCAATTGACGGCGGTGGCAGCAGTATAGTGAAGGAACTGGAATTGACCGACCTGGATATTGACCAGCAATTGCTGGGATTGCCAGGTATTTCTCTGGTGATCTTTACCAGCGCAGGGTGTTCCAGTTGCCGCTGGGCACGCCAGCAAGTGCCGGGCTGGCCGTTACCGGTGGACCGGCTGTGCTGGGTGGACGCCGGGCACAACGGTGGTGCGGTCGAACGCTACCAGATCTTTCATTTGCCGGCGCTGTTCGTGGTGTGCGAGGGTCAATTCCTTGGGCAAATACAGACACGTCTTACGCGTGACGACGTTTTCGATGCCGTAAAACAGGCACTCACCCGTCCAACTGAGGATTTGCCATGACAGCAGTTACACCCCAGCCACCACGCATTGGCATCATCGGCACCGGTGCCATTGGTGGTTTCTACGGCCTGATGCTGGCCCGCGCCGGTTTCGATGTGCACTTTTTGCTGCGCAGCGAATACGCGGCGGTCAGCGAGCACGGCCTGCACTTGAACAGCACCGTGCACGGCGTATTGCATCTGCATCCCGTGCAGGCCTACGCCCGCGCTGCCGATATGCCGCCATGCGACTGGCTGCTGGTGGGCACCAAGTCGACCGGCAACGTCGAATTGGCCCCGACCCTCGCCCAGGTGGCGGCGCCGGATGCCAAGGTGGTGTTGCTGCAAAACGGCCTTGATGTGGAAGACAGTCTGCGTGAACACTTGCCGGCGTCGCTGCACTTGCTGGGTGGCCTGTGTTATATCGGCGTGCACCGTTCTGGTCCGGGCGTTATCGAGCACCAGGCGTTGGGCCGGGTCAATCTGGGGTATCACAGTGGCACCGCGGCCAATGATGACGCCCGCCAAAAGGAGATTGTCGACGCAGGCGCCGCGTTGTTTCACCAGGCCGGTATCGAGTCGCAGGCCATGGCCAATGTGCATCTGGCACGCTGGCACAAGCTGGTGTGGAACGTGCCTTACAATGGCCTGTCGGTGTTATTGGGCGCGGGGACCACGGCGATGATGGCGGACGAATCCAGCCGCGAACTGATCCAGGCGCTGATGGCCGAAGTGGTGCAGGGTGCCCACGCCTGTGGTCATGAGATTCCCCAAAGCTACGCCGAGCAGATGTTTACCCTGACTGAAACCATGGACGATTACCTGCCGAGCATGTACCACGACCACGTGCACAAACGCGCGCTGGAACTGGCGGCGATCTACGCCCGCCCACTTGCTGCGGCCAGGGCTGCCGGCTGTGAGCTGCCACGGATGCAGGCGCTGTATCAGGCCTTGAGTTTTATTGATCGGCGTAACCGCTGAGCAGGGGGACACACCATGGCAAAGGGATTGGGCGACAAACTGGTGCTGGCGATTTCGTCGCGGGCACTGTTCGACCTCAGCGACAGCCACAAGATCTACCTCGCCCAAGGCGTTGAGGCGTACCGCAAGTACCAGATCGAGCACGAGGAGGAAATCCTCGAACCCGGCGATGCATTTCCGCTGGTCAAGAAACTGCTGAGCCTGAACGCCAGCCTGGGCCGTGCGCGGGTTGAAGTGGTGCTGGTGTCGCGTAACAGCGCTGACACCGGCTTGCGCGTGTTCAATTCGATCCAGCATTACGGCCTGGATATTTCCCGTGCCGCTTTCGTAGGCGGTCGTAGCCCTTATCCTTATTTGGCGGCGTTTGGCTGCCACCTGTTTCTTTCGACCCATGCCGAGGATGTACGCAGTGCCCTCGATGCGGGGTTCGCGGCGGCGACGATTCTGTCGGGCGGCCCGAACCGCGCATCCAGCGAAGAACTGCGCATTGCCTTCGACGGCGACGCTGTACTGTTTTCCGATGAGTCAGAACGTGTGTACCAGGCCGGTGGCCTGGCCGCGTTCCAGGCCAATGAGCGAGAGGCGGCGCGCCAACCGTTGCACGGCGGTCCTTTCAAGGGTTTTCTGGCGGCACTCAACTTGTTGCAGCGCGAGTTTCCCGATGAGGCCTGTCCGATCCGCACCGCCTTGGTCACTGCCCGTTCGGCGCCGTCACACGAGCGGGTGATTCGCACCTTACGTGAATGGGATATCCGCCTGGACGAGTCGTTGTTCCTTGGCGGCCTGGAGAAATCTGCATTCCTGGAGGCGTTTGCCGCCGATGTGTTTTTCGATGACCAGGCCGGGCATTGCGAGAAAGCCATGGAATTTGTCGCCACCGGGCACGTGCCCCATGGCATCAGTAATGAGGTGAAGATCTAGGGCGCTGCTAAGCTGATTTCATCTCCGCCATCCTGGCAGTCCAGGAGGTTCTATGATCCGTTCGATGCTGTACGCCACGGACCTCGGTCTGTACGCGCCTTATGTGATGCAACATGCGCTGGCGCTGGCTCGAACGTTCAAGGCTGACCTGTATGTGATTCATGTGGTCGAGCCCATCGGCCTGTTCGCCGAATCGGTGTTGCAGAGCTACCTTGATGAGAAGGCCTTGAGTGAGTGGCAAAGCCAGGGGCTGGCTACGGTCATGGCGACGATCGAACAGCGGGTGCTGGACAGTTTTCGCGAAGAGTTGGGGGACGAGGGGCAGGACCTGAAGTTGATTCGCTCGGTACGGGTGATCCAGGGGGACCCCTGCGAGGTGATACTCGACCAACTGCGCAAACTTTCCGTGGATCTGCTGATCGTAGGAAGTCACAGCCATGCAACCGCGGCGGCTACCCCGTTGGGTCGTACCGCTGCACGGGTGCTGCAGCTGTCTACGGTGCCGGTCTACCTGGTGCCTTCGTTGCAACGTCGACGCAGTGATGACGTGTGATGGATGAAAATCGATAAAAAGTTCTAGATTTATCCATAAAACCTTTAATATAGTTATATACCGTCGCTGATACCCGTGGCGTCTATCTGCTTTGAGGGACACATATGAAGCTTCAACAACTGCGCTACATCTGGGAAGTGGCGCACCACGACCTCAACGTTTCCGCTACCGCTCAAAGCCTCTACACCTCGCAACCCGGTATCAGCAAGCAGATCCGCCTGCTCGAAGACGAGTTGGGCGTCGAAGTGTTTGCGCGCAGCGGCAAGCACCTCACCCGTGTCACCCCGGCCGGTGAGCGCATCATCACCACCGCCGGCGAGATCCTGCGCAAAGTCGAAAGCATCAAGCAGATCGCCCAGGAATTCTCCAACGAGAAGAAAGGCACCCTGTCCATCGCCACCACCCACACCCAGGCACGTTACGCATTGCCGCCGGTGATCCGCGATTTCATCAAGCAGTACCCGGATGTGGCCCTGCACATGCACCAGGGTTCGCCGATGCAGATCGCCGAAATGGCCGCTGACGGCACCGTCGATTTCGCCATTGCCACCGAGGCTCTTGAGCTGTTCGGCGACCTGGTGATGATGCCGTGCTACCGCTGGAACCGTTGTGTGGTTGTACCGCAAGGTCACCCCTTGGCCAAGCTGCCGAAGCTGACCCTGGAAGCCCTGGCCGAATACCCGATCGTGACCTACGTGTTCGGTTTCACCGGCCGTTCCAAGCTCGACGAAGCCTTCAGTCATCGTGGCCTCACGCCGAAAGTGGTGTTCACTGCCGCCGACGCCGACGTGATCAAGACTTATGTACGCCTGGGCCTGGGCGTGGGCATCGTCGCCAAGATGGCGGTCGACACGGCCCTCGACAAAGACCTGGTGGTGCTCGATGCCAGCGAGCTGTTCGAGTCCAGCGTGACCAAGATCGGCTTCCGTCGTGGCACCTTCCTGCGTGGCTTCATGTGCGATTTCATCGAGAAGTTTGCGCCGCACCTGACCCGTGAAGTCATGGCCAAGGCGATCCAGTGCCACAACAAGCAGGAGCTGGAAGAACTGTTCGACGGCGTTGAATTGCCCGTCCATTAAGCCAGCGGTTTATTTGGCCTCGGTAACCGTAAAATGTTGCCGGGCGCCTGCCACCAGAATCTCCACCTCATCGCCTTCGAACTTGCCCAGCAGGCTTTTGCCCAGTGGTGAGCGCGGGGTGATGACGGTCACCGGTTGTCCAACCACGTCAACCTTCAAACCGGCCGCATCCGGCGCCAGGAACAGCCATTGCTGGCGACTGCTCTCATCTTCCAGGCCCAGCAGGGTGCCGACTTCTATACCGCGCTGATCATCGTAGGCCCGTAATGGCAGGTTCTGGCACAGCGCCAACGCCTGCTTGATCTCCTCGACGCGCTTGGCTTGCCCGGCCGCCAGGTAGGATGCCTCCAGCCCGAGGGTGTCGTACTTGTTTTCAGCGATGTTTTCTTCGTGGGTCGCGGTTTCGTAGGCGGTCTGCGCGGCGCGCTGGGCGATGTCGAGGTCGACGCTGAGCTTTTCCAGGATGAGCAGGTGGACGGCGTGTTTATTCATGGTCATCAATCGCAGAATTGCAGGACATTGGCCCGGGTCTTTTCGTTGGGAGCGTTCTGGTCCTGTTGCAGCCAGAACTGGCATTTGGGGTTGGACAGGTTGCGCGCATTGTTGCGCGCCTGGTCCAGGCTCTGTTGCTGCTCCTGTTTCTGCAGGTTCTGCTGATACTGCTCGAACATGCGATTCGGCGGTTCAGGCGCGGCCACCGCAGGCTTGCCCAATTGCTGCACTGCCTGGGCCACCGGCGCCAGGCTCTGGGGGAACAGGTAGCGCGACGCCAGCCAGGTGGTCAGCACGATGGCGATAAACCCCAGCCATACGCCAAACGAGATAGCGGCACTGAGCTTGAACAGCGACAACGGACGATCAGACATGAGGCCCTCCTGGCAGGCATTGACGGCGTGGCGGCGATTGTCGCACAGCCACCGTGCAGAATAATCGTGATCAAGCCTTCTGCATCCGCACATTTATGCGGACAATCGAACCTTTGAGCGTTGGAGCCCGGAATGAAAGCCCGCTGGGATATTTTTTGCAGCGTCGTCGACAACTTCGGCGACATCGGCGTGACCTGGCGCCTGGCCCGGCAACTGGTGGCGGAACACGCCTGTGATGTGCGCTTATGGGTTGACGACCTGCGCGCATTCGAACGCATGTGCCCTGAGATTGATGTGCAGCTCGATCAACAATGGCAGGAAGGCGTCGAAGTGCGTCATTGGCCGGCCGAGTGGGTGGGCGCGCCCGCGGCGGATGTGGTGATCGCCGCGTTTGCCTGCCAGTTGCCGCCTGAGTATATGGAGGCCATGGCCGAGCGTGAACGCACGCCGGTGTGGATGAACCTGGATTACCTCAGTGCCGAGGAATGGGTCGTGGGTTGCCACCGGCTGCCGTCGGTGAAGTTCAAGGGCGTGCAGAAGTACTTCTTCTTCCCCGGATTCCGCCCCGGCACCGGCGGCCTTTTGCGTGAGGCCGGGTTGCTGGAACAGCGTCGGGCTTTTCAGCAGGATGCGAGTGCGCAGCAAGACTTCCTGCAAACCTTGGGTGTGTTTCCCACAGCCGGTGCGCGGCTGATCTCACTGTTTGCCTACGAAAACGCCGGGCTCGCCAGTTGGTTGGACGAGTTATCGACGGACGGGCGTGCCACTCATCTATTGGTGCCGGAGGGGCGCATTCTGGGCGATGTGCAGCGCTGGCTGGGTCTGGATCGGCTGGTGGCGGGGGATATCCACCAGCGCGGCTCGCTGACCGTGCAGGTCATCGCTTTCGTGCGTCAGGAGCAATACGACCGCCTGCTGTGGTGCTGTGACTTCAATGCCGTGCGCGGCGAAGACTCGTTCGTGCGCGCCCAGTGGGCCGGGCGCCCACTGCTGTGGCATATCTATCGACAGGACGAAGATATTCACCTCGACAAACTCGATGCCTTTCTGGATCTGTACACCGCCGGTTTGTCACCCGCTGCAAGGCAGGCGTTGATCGGGCTCTGGCAAGCCTGGAACACGGAGGGCGATATGGCCCAACCGTGGAAAATGCTGCTGGAACATTGGCCGGAGGTCAGCCAGCATGCCGAAACATGGTGTCTGGAACAGGGCTTGCAGGCCGATCTTGCGACGGCGCTGGTGAAGTTTTATGAAAGTTGGATATGATACGCCACCTTGAATTTTGTAAATCCCATCCAAATTTCGGATATATGCAATGAAAACTGGTAAAGAACTGAAACCCGGTACAGTGATCCGTCTCGAAAACGACCCTTGGCTGGTTCAGAAAGCTGAGTTCACCAAGTCTGGTCGTAACAGCGCCATCATGAAGACCAAGCTGAAGAACCTGCTGACCGGTTACAAGACCGAGATCGTCTACAGCGCCGATGACAAACTGGACGACGTAATCCTCGACCGCAAAGAAGCGACCCTGTCCTTCATCAGCGGCGACACCTACACGTTCATGGACACCACCGACTACACCATGTACGAGCTGAACGCTGAAGATATCGAAGCCGTTCTGCCGTTCGTGGAAGAAGGCATGGAAGACATCTGCGAAGCGATTTTCTTCGAAGACCGCCTGGTTTCCGTAGAACTGCCAACCACTATCGTGCGTCAGGTTGACTACACCGAAGGTTCCGCTCGCGGCGACACGTCGGGCAAGGTGATGAAGCCAGCCAAACTGAAAAACGGTACCGAACTCGCCGTTGCGGATTTCATCGAAATCGGCGACCTGATCGAGATCGATACCCGCGAAGGCGGTTCGTACAAAGGTCGCGCCAAGAAGTAATTCTGGCCCCGCAGATACGAAAAAAAGCCCGACCTTGAGTCGGGCTTTTTCGTGGGCGCTGTTTTTTACTTCAAGTGTTGCTTCAGCTCATCCGAGGCCTGGAGCAATGCGGAGCGGACTGCCGGGACTTGGCTGACCACGTTGAGCAAACCGTAGTCGTGAATCATGCCGTTGTAGCGCACGGCAGTCACCGGTACACCGGCTGCGTCCAGCTTGCGGGCGTAGGCTTCACCCTCATCCCGCAGCACATCGGCGCTGGCTGTCTGGATCAGCGCAGGTGGCAAGCCTTTGAGCTGGTCGGTGGTGGCCCGCAGCGGCGAGGCATAGACCTCGGCGCGCTGGTTGGCGTCGGTGGTGTAGTTGTCCCAGAACCACTTCATCATGTTGCGGGTCAGGAAGTGCCCTTCGGCGTACTGGTTGTAGGACGCGGTGTCGAAATTGGCGTCGGTCACCGGCCATAGCAACAATTGGAACTTGATCGCCGGTGTGCCCTTATCCTTGGCCATCAGGCTGACCACTGCCGCCATGTTGCCGCCGACACTGTTGCCCGCGACCGCCAGGCGCTTGCCATCGACATTGATCTCTTTACCGTGCTCGGCTACCCATTTTGTGGCGCCGTAGGCCTGGTTGATCGCCACCGGGTAATGGGCTTCCGGCGAAGGCGTGTAGTTGACGAACACCGCCACTGCTCCCGAACCCACCACCAGATCCCGCACCAGGCGCTCATGGGTCGGGTAATCCCCCAGCACCCAGCCGCCACCGTGGAAGAACATGAACACAGGCAATGTGCCCTTGACCCCGGCTGGCCGCACGATGGTCAGGTCCAGCGGCTTGCCGTCGACCTGGATGGTCTTCTGGCTCACATCCGCCTTGGGCAAGGTCAGCTTCACACCGGCCTGGGCGCCGGTCAGTACGGCACGGGCGTCCTTGGGCGTCAGTTGTTCCATCGGTTTGCCGTTGCCTGCGTTCAACACATCCAGGAAGGCCTGGGTGTTGTGCTCGACTTCACCGGTCGCCGCAAAGGCGTGGGTGATGGACAAGGCGAGCAGGGTGCCGGTGAGCGCTTTACCAATTGTGTTCATTTCGTTCTCCAGGGGCGGCCGGTTTCATTTAGACGATCACGTGCAGGCGTACATCGACGTTGCCACGGGTGGCGTTGGAGTAAGGGCAGACTTGGTGGGCGGCGTCGACCAGGCTCTGCGCGTCGTCCTGGGCCAGGCCGGGCAGGCTGATGTGCAGGTCGATGTCCAGGCCGAAACCGCCGGGGATCTGGCCGATGCCAACGTGGGCGGTGATCGAGGCGTCATCCGGGATTTTGCGTTTGGTCTGGCTGGCGACGAATTTCAGGGCACCGATGAAGCAGGCCGAGTAGCCGGCAGCGAACAGTTGTTCAGGGTTGGTGGCCTGGCCGCCGGCACCGCCCAGTTCTTTGGGGGTGGAGAGTTTGACGTCGAGGATGTTGTCGCTGGAAACAGCACGACCATCACGGCCGCCGGTGGCGGTAGCTACTGCGGTGTAGAGCGTTTGCATGGTGTTTTCCTCTTTGTTGTTAGCGCTAAATGTTTGCGCGCTAAGTAGTTGGTGAGGCGAATGTATAGCGCTAATGTTTAGCGCGCAAGATAAATTTTCAAATTTTTTCAAATTCAACCTGCAGGGGCCGGCTTGGCGGCTCCTGCAAGGGGAGAGGTTTAAACGCTGGCTTGCAGGTTGGCGCGCAACGCGATCAGGTCGCTTTGCAACTTGCGCAATTGCTCCAGCTCCAGGCCGCTGGCACCCAGGATGCACTGGGGAATGCCCATGGCCTTGTCTTGCAACGCCCGGCCTGCGTCGGTCAGCTCCACCACCACCACGCGTTCATCTTCACGGCTGCGGGTACGGCTGAGTACACCTTCGGCTTCCAGGCGCTTGAGCAATGGGGTGAGCGAACCCGGGTCGGTCAGCAGGCGGCTGCTGATTTCGCCGACAGTCAAACCATCCTCTTCCCACAACACCATCATGGCCAGGTACTGCGGATAGGTCAGGCCAAGCGCTTGCAACAACGGCTTGTAGACCTTGGTCATCAGCAGCGAGGTGGAGTGCAGGGCGAAGCACAGCTGGTTATCCAGCATCAGCGATTCGCACGGATCAGGGTTCTTACTCATGGCTGTACCTCGAAAAAGCATGTCTGGGCTGGAATCTAGCGGGCAAATCTTTAATGCGCCAGATAATTCTGTCCGAGCGGTCAGACCAAGCCACTCTGTAGCGCCAGGTCCCAAGGTGGCACCGGACTGAAGCGCGATTTCAGATATTCCAGCAGCAGTCGGCTGCGGGCATTGGGCTGCTGTTCCAGGCGCAGCGCATAGATGCCGGTGGTCTCGGGACTGGGCAGGCCGCCTTCGCAGAACAAAGGCAGCAGTTCGCCGCGCACCAGGTATTCGCTGGCCAGCCACGTGGGGAGGTGGGCAATGCCCAGCCCGGCCAAGGCGCCAGACAACAAGGCTTCAGCGTTATTGGCGCTCATGCGGATGCGCTGCGGTCGATAGGTGGCACGGCGCCCATCCAGCTCGAAGCGCCAGGCGAACGTCGGCGCCAGGCCATCCCAGTCCAACCCGTCATGTTCGCTCAGTTCCCGAGGGTGGATCGGCGTGCCCCGGCTTTTCAGATAGGCCGGGCTGGCGCACGCGATGCGCACGATGCTGGCCAAGGGCGTGGCGATCAACCGCGTGTCGACGAGATGGCCGGCGCGCAGCACTAGGTCCACCTTGCCCAGGTGCGCGCCCTGCATATCCACAAAGCTGTCGATCAGATGCAGGTGCACATCCAGTCCCGGGTAGACATTGAGGAAATCCGCGATCACCGGCGCCAGATGCCGTCGACCAAATGCCGCTGGTGCATCGACTCGGATGAGGCCTTCCGGCGCATGGCTGAGGGACACCGCTTCGGCCCGCGCCAGTTGCAGCTCGCTGACAATCCGCCGTGCCCGCTCGGCGAAGGCCAGCCCCGCCGGAGTCGGCACTACGGCGTGGGTGCTGCGCTGGAATAAGCGGCTGCCCACCGAGCTTTCCAGGCTGTCGATCCGCCGTGCTACCGCCGACGGCGTCAGCGGATGGCGGCGTGCGGCCGCGGAGAAACTGCCGGTCTCCAGTACATCGAGAAACAGGCTCAGTTGATCGGTCAGAGGATTGGGGTTCATCGTAGCGTCGCTTATGCGAGATTGGCACAGCCATTGTGCGTTGCTGTGCGTTTCCGCGCCAGAGCCGACTGCGTAGCATGCAAGGCCTGGGATTGCGGAGTAACAAGCGGTGTTGGATTTAATGATGTACCTGATCTTGGGCGCGGCCCTCGGCACGGTGGGCGGCCTGTTTGGCATTGGCGGTGGGTTGATTGCCATCCCGGTGCTGGGCGTGTTGTTCGGCCTGGACCAGCAATTGGCCCAAGGCACCGCCTTGGTAATGGTGGTGCCCAACGTGATGCTGGCGCTGTGGCGCTATCACCAGCGCAACCGTATCGAGCTGCGCCATGCGTTGCCGCTGGGCGTCATGGGTTTCACGTTTGCCTGGCTGGGCTCGATCTGGGCGGTGGGGCTGGATGCGGGTGCGATGCGCATCGGTTTTATCGCCTTCCTGTTGACGCTATCCGCCTATAACCTGCTGCGCATGTTCACCCGTAACGCGCCGCCGACGGCGCAGATGCGTTATTCCTGGCCATGGCTTGGGGTACTGGGTGCCGCCTCCGGGTCCATGGGCGGTTTGTTTGGCGTAGGCGGGGCAGTGGTCGCAACGCCGGTGTTGACCAGTTTGTTCGGCACAACCCAGGTGGTTGCCCAAGGTTTGTCCCTGGCCTTGGCATTGCCGAGCACCGGCGTGACATTGGTCACCTACGCCTGGCACCAGGAAGTGGACTGGATGATCGGCGTGCCGTTGGCCGTTGGCGGCCTGCTCAGCATCAGTTGGGGCGTGAAGGTCGCCCATGCATTGCCGGAGCGCGTGCTGCGCGGCCTGTTCTGCGGCTTCCTGGTGGTGTGCGCGGTGATGCTGACTTTTAAAGTTTGAATCCTTCGAGGATGTACTCCGCCAGGCAGTCAGTGATGGGGGAGGTCATCGCCGGGTTGCGTAGCAATCGAAGCGTCATCGATGGCAGCGGCGGAAAACCTTCTTCGCTGCCGAGCACCCGCAGATCGTCGGTCACCAGGCTTTCCATGCTGACCATCACCGCCAGGCCGGAACTCACCACGGCCTGAATCGCCGCCACGTTGGAACTGTGGTAGGCCAGTCGGTAGTCCCGCCCCGCGGCGTCCAGTGCCGCACGGGTCCACTGGGTGCAGAAGCTGTCGACCCCGGAAATTGCCAGCGGCAGCGCGTCGTGTTCGTCCACGCAGAAGCAAGGCGCGGCCACCCACACCATGCGCTCGGTACGCAGCAACTCGCCGATTTCATTGCCGGGTTCGCGGCTGATAACGGTCAGCGCCAGGTCCCGGCGCTGCATCAACACCGTCGACGCCTCGCAGTGCATCTCGATCTGGATCAGCGGATATGCCTTGGAAAACCGCTTGAGGATGCCTGGCAGGAAACGCATCACGTAGTCGTCCGGCGTGCCGATGCGCACCAACCCGACCATGTGCGGCTCGCGCAGGGTGTTGAACACTTCGCTGTGCAGTTTCAGGATGCGCCGCGCATAGCCCAGCAAGACCTGGCCCTCGGGCGTCAGCCGCACCTGCCGACCATCGCGTTCGAACAACTTGCGCTGCAATACGTCTTCTTCCAGGCGTTTCATCTGCATGCTCACCGCCGATTGTGTGCGGTTGACCCGTTCGCCAGCGCGGGTAAAGCCGCCCTCGTCAGCGATGGCGACGAAGGTGCGCAGCACTTCAGTGTCGATGCTCGGGTAGCCGGACAATTGATCAATCTCCGAGATGCATTGCATAAAAAACATTCGTTGGATTGATCATAAGGCCAGGCACACACTTGCGCCATCCCCACTGGAGGGCGAGAAGATGAAAGGTCAAAGAGGTTTTGTATTGCTGGCGAAACGTCCGTTTGCCGGGCTGTTTCACAAGGTTGCGCGCTGGCAGGCGCTGCATGAGGAGCGCCAGATGCTGGCGACCTTGAGTGATGATGCGCTCAAGGACATCGGCCTCAATCGCGGCGACGTGGAGCAGGAGCGCCACCTGCATTTCTGGCAAGACCCGCTGCGAAAATAATCGCGGATGCAGTAGGGTAGTCGGCGAGTCCCCACGGAGAAACCCATGCCCGCCGACCTGTCTTTTTCACTCAAGCAAGCTCGACGCATGGCGCTGGCGGCCCAGGGTTTTTCCGGACGCCAGGCGCCTGCACTGATCAAGGCTGCGCACCTCAACCGCATGATCGAGCGCCTGGGCGTGTTGCAGATCGATTCGGTCAATGCCGTGGTGCGCTCCCATTACCTGCCGCTGTTTTCCCGCTTGGGCAACTACTCCCCGCTGATACTTGAACAGGCCGCCTGGAGCCAGGGGCGGCGGCGTTCGCTGTTCGAATATTGGGGGCATGAGGCATCGCTGTTGCCGATGGCGCTGTACCCGCTGATGCGCTGGCGCATGGAGCGGGCCAGGCAAGGGCAGGGCATTTATTCGCAAATGGCACGTTTTGGGCGTGAGCAACAGGCCACTATTCAGCGGGTGCTGCAGACCGTCGAGCAACAGGGCGCGCTGGGTGCCGGCAGCTTGTCGACCCGCGAGGAGCGCGCCGGCCCGTGGTGGGACTGGAGCGACGAAAAGCACGCGTTGGAATGGCTGTTTGCCGCTGGCCTGGTCACGGTCGCCGGCCGGCGCGGGTTCGAGCGGCTCTATGATTTGCCGGAGCGGGTCATTCCCGGCGATATCCTTCAAACCTCTGTGACTGAAACCGAGGCCCAGCGCGGCTTATTGCTGCACAGCGCCACCGCGTTGGGGGTCGGTACTGAAAAAGACCTGCGTGATTACTTCCGTCTCGACCCGGCCGACAGCCGCACTCGCCTTGCTGAATTGGTGGAAGACGGTCGATTGTTGACGTGCCAGGTACAAAGCTGGAAACAACCGGCGTACTGCCTGCCCGATGCCAAAGTGCCGCGCAAAGTGCCGGCCAGCGCCTTGTTGTCGCCATTTGATTCGCTGGTCTGGGAGCGCAGTCGCACCGAGCGGCTGTTCGACTTCCGTTACCGGCTGGAGATCTATACCCCGCAAGACAAGCGGGTGTACGGCTACTACGTGCTGCCGTTCCTGCACAACGAGCGGATCGCCGCGCGCGTCGACCTGCGTGCCGAACGCGCCAATGGGCGCCTGGCGGTGCATGCGGTGCACGAAGAAGAGCCGGGGTTGGATGAGGAAGGGATGTTGGCGCTGGCGCAGAACCTGCGGCAAATGGCCGACTGGCTGGGGCTGGAGCAGGTGCAGCTCAACTGCCAAAGGCCCAGTGCCGACCGGTTGCGGGCGGCGATGATCAGCATGGGGGTTGGTCTTTAGGGCCTCATCGGGGGCAAGTCGAATCGTCGCACCGCCCCTCCCACACTTGAATGTATTCACAGATCAAAATGTGGGAGGGGGCTTGCCCCCGATGAGGCCCTGAAGGCAACTGAAAACTCAGCGTTTGACTTGCTTCAATGTCTCGGCAATCAGAAACGCCAACTCCAGCGACTGATCGGCATTCATGCGTGGGTCGCAGTGGGTGTGATAACGGTCCGACAATCCATCCTCGGTGATCGGCCGCGCGCCACCGATGCATTCGGTGACGTTCTGCCCGGTCATCTCGATATGGATCCCGCCCGCATAGGTGCCTTCGGCCTGGTGCACCTGGAAGAATTCCTTCACCTCGCCCAGGATCTGCGCAAAGTCGCGGGTCTTGTAGCCGCTGCTGGCCTTGATGGTGTTGCCATGCATTGGGTCCGAGCTCCACAGCACTTGCTTGCCCTCGCGCTGCACGGCGCGAATCAGGTGGGGCAGGTGATCGCCGACCTTGCCGGCGCCCATGCGCGCGATCAGGTTGAGGCGGCCGGGGTCGTTGTCCGGGTTGAGGATATCGATCAGGCGGATCAGGTCATCCGGGTTCATGCTCGGCCCGACCTTGACCCCGATCGGGTTGTTCACCCCGCGCAGGAACTCGACGTGGGCACCGTCCAACTGGCGAGTGCGGTCGCCGATCCACAGCATATGCGCCGAGCAGTCGTAGTAGTCGTTGGTCAGGCTGTCGCGGCGCACGAAGGCTTGTTCATAGTTGAGCAGCAGCGCTTCATGGGCGGTGAAGAAGCTGGTCTCGCGTAGTTGCGGCGAGCTGTCCATGCCGCAGGCGCGCATGAAGGCCAGGGTTTCGTCGATGCGGTCGGCCAACTGGCTGTACTTCTCGGCCAGCGCGGAGTTGGCGATGAAATCCAGGTTCCACTTGTGCACCTGGTGCAGGTCGGCAAAACCGCCCTGGGCAAAGGCGCGCAGCAGGTTAAGGGTGGCAGTGGACTGGTGGTAGGACTGCAGCAGGCGGTCCGGGTCCGGCACGCGGCTTTTTTCGTCGAAACCGATGCCATTGACGATGTCGCCACGGTAGGCGGGCAGTGTGACACCGTCGATGGTTTCATCATTGGCCGAACGCGGCTTGGCGAACTGGCCCGCCATGCGCCCGACCTTGACCACCGGGCAGCCGGCGGCGAAGGTCATCACGATAGCCATTTGCAGCAGCACTTTGAACGTGTCGCGGATTTTTGCGGCGGAGAACTCGGCAAAGCTCTCGGCGCAATCGCCGCCTTGCAGCAGGAATGCGCGGCCCTGGGTCACCTCGGCAAACTGGCGGCGCAACTCGCGGGCCTCCCCGGCGAACACCAGTGGCGGGTAGCTGGCCAGGTTCTGCTCCACTTGCAGCAAGTGTGCAGCGTCCGGGTACCGGGGTTGTTGCTGGATCGGCAGGGCGCGCCAGCTGTCGGGGCTCCAGGGTTGGCTCATCATGAACTCGATTGGCTGATTGACGGTGGGGCGCCAATGTTATCAGCAATTAGTGCGTGACCTGTTGCCGTCGGTTGGCCGACAATCGCGCCTTTGCCGTGCAGCAAACCCGTTAGGAGTAGTGATGACCGAGGAGCGTGTCGAGCGCCTGCTGGCCGAAGTCCATGATGATTTCGGCATGATCCGTGTGCTCGAAGTGGCCGATTACCGTTTTCTCGAGTTTGGCGACGCCATCGAGCAAAGCTGCGTGTTCACCGCTGATCCGAGCTGGCTGGAGTACGACTACACCCGTGCGATGCTGATCGGTGCGTTGTGTCATGAACAACCCGAGAGCGCGCTGTTCCTCGGCCTGGGCGCCGGCACGCTGACCCAGGCGTGCCTCAAGTTCCTGCCGCTGGAAGATGTGGAAGCCATCGAACTGCGCCCCGATGTGCCACGTCTGGCCATTGAGTTCCTTGGGCTGGATGACGACCCGCGGCTGTACATCCGCATTGGCGACGCATTGCAATTGCTGGAGACAGCCGAGTCGGCCGACCTGATTTTCGTCGACCTCTATACCGATGTCGGTCCCGGCGTCGGGCATCTGGCGTGGACCTTCCTGGAGAACTGCCAGAAAAAACTCAACCCTGGCGGTTGGCTGGTGATCAACCAATGGGCCACCGATGATGGCAAGCCGCTGGGCGCGGCATTGTTGCGCGGGTTGTATCACCGGCATTACTGGGAGCTGCCGGTGAAGGAGGGCAATGTGATTTTGCTGGTGCCTTCGGAGTTGGATCAGGAGCTGGATATGCAAGCTTTGACGGCGCGTGCCGAGGCATTGGTGCCACGCCTGGGGTATTCGTTGCAGGCGTTGATCAAGGCGATCCGGCCGGCTACTTGATTGCCTGAACTGGCCCTTTCGCGGGCAAGCCCGCTCCCACATTTGGACTGCATTCCCCTGTTGAAATGCATTCCCCTGTGGGAGCGGGCTTGCCCGCGAAGAGGCCATCACTGACGACGACTAAATACCTTTGAACACCCCTGGCCGCTTCTCCACCATCGCCAGCACCCCTTCCTTGGCATCCTCGCTATTGAGCAGTTTATCCACCATCGGCTGTAATGCGGCGGCCGCCACGGTCTCGCCTTCCATCCGCGCCAGCCGTGCCGACATCAACGTAGCCTGCACGCCCAGCGGTGCCTGGCGGGCGATGCGGTTGGCGAGTTCGACGGCGCGGGGCAGCAAGTCCTCGCTGGCCATCACTTCCTGCACCAGGCCCAGGCGCAGGGCTTCATGGGCATCGAATTCGTCGCCGGTGAGCAGCCAGCGCATCGCGTTGCCCCAGCCGGCGATCTGATGAAGGCGCAGCGTCGCGCCGCCGAACGGAAAGATGCCACGCTGCACTTCCATCTGCGCAAAGCGCGTGTTGCTCGCACAGAGGTTGATATCTGCGGCCAGCATCAACTCTATCCCGATGGTCAGGCAGTAGCCCTGGGCCGCGACGATCACCGGTTTGCTCACGCGCGGGCCGGCAAACACGCCCCACGGATCACAACCGCCCAGAGGCGGCTGCCAGCCACTGGCCATCACGCTGCTGACATTGGCCAGGTCCAGCCCGGCGGTAAAGTGGTCGCCATGGGCAAATACCACGGCCACCCGAGCGTCGTCATTTCGATCAAATTCGCCATACGCCAGGCTCAGCTCATTGAGCAGGTCGAGGTCGAACGCGTTGCGTTTGGCCACCCGGTCCAGACCCAAAAGCAAGACATGACCCTGGAGTTCACGGCTGACGCGGCTGCTGCTGGCTTGATTCATCGGGTGTGCCCTCGGGCGCGGGGAAAGGTTTCGGACCAAAGGACCGCAAAGGTCAGGTGAACCGTTTAAGCGTTATGACCAGCAGGGCCGGGCCTCTGAAAAATAGACCCTGGCGGTGTTATCTGCAAAGACTGTGATGCAGCGCGGTTTATCGGTGCCTTACGATAAAAAAAGCTCCCTTTTTCAGCTATTTCCGGTATAGTGCGCGCCGGCCTTTAACCGGGCCGCGTTTAGGTAGCGCAATTCCCCGAAGTCAGCTTCGGCTGCACGTCCGCACAGCGGACTCTCCCTTGACGAATCTTTTTCATTCATTCGTTTTCGCAAATCCCCGCCGACAAAGCAGCCAGGGCGACTCTTGAGTCTCAACACGGCATGCGCAGCTTTGGAGCATGGGTCTTTGCGGATGCACTTAGAGGCAGACCCATGACCCAGGAAACCGGCGGCTTCGCCGCTTTTAATCTTAACCCGAATATTCTTGCAGCAGTCGCAGCGACCGGCTACGAAGAACCTTCGGCGATTCAGCAGCAATCGATCCCGATCATCATGGCCGGCCAGGACATGATTGGCCAGGCGCAAACCGGTACCGGTAAAACCGCCGCGTTCGCCCTGCCTATCCTGCATTGCATCGATCCTGCCAAGCGCGAACCGCAAGCCCTGATCCTGGCGCCAACTCGTGAGTTGGCGCTGCAAGTAGCAACCGCTTTTGAAACCTACGCCAAGCAAATGCCAGGCGTAACCGTTGTGGCCGTTTACGGTGGCGCGCCTATGGGCCCGCAACTCAAGGCAATCCGCAATGGCGCACAGATCGTTGTCGCCACCCCGGGCCGTCTGTGCGACCACCTGCGTCGTGACGAGAAAGTCCTGTCGACCGTGAACCACCTGGTTCTGGACGAAGCTGACGAAATGTTGAAGCTGGGCTTCATGGATGACCTGGAAGTCATCTTCAAGGCACTGCCACCGACCCGTCAGACTGTATTGTTCTCGGCCACCCTGCCGCAGTCGATCCGTGCCATTGCCGAACGCCACCTGCGCGATCCGCAACACGTGAAAATCCAGACCAAGACCCAGACCGTTACCGCGATCGAACAGGCTCACCTGTTGGTTCACGCTGACCAGAAGACCTCGGCTGTATTGAGCCTGCTGGAAGTCGAAGACTTCGACGCCCTGATCATGTTCGTGCGCACCAAGCAAGCGACCCTGGACCTGGCCAGTGCCCTGGAAGCCAAGGGCTACAAAGCCGCTGCGCTGAACGGTGACATCGCCCAGAACCAGCGTGAGCGCGTGATCGACTCCCTCAAGGATGGCCGCCTGGACATCGTTGTAGCGACCGACGTTGCTGCCCGTGGCCTCGACGTTCCACGTATCACCCACGTGTTCAACGTTGACATGCCATACGACCCAGAGTCCTACGTGCACCGTATCGGCCGTACCGGCCGTGCCGGTCGCGAAGGTCGTGCACTGCTGCTGGTGACTCCGCGTGAGCGCCGCATGCTGCAAGTGATCGAGCGTGTGACCGGTCAGAAAGTCGCTGAAGTGCGCCTGCCGGATGCCCAGGCAGTTCTCGATGCCCGCATCAAGAAACTGACCAACAGCCTGGCGCCACTGGTGGCCGACGCTGAATCGACCCACGGCGACCTGCTGGACCGCCTGACCGCCGACATCGGTTGCACCCCGCGTGCCCTGGCTGCAGCCCTGCTGCGCAAGGCAACCAACGGTCAGGCCCTGACCCTGGCGGCCATCGAGAAAGAACGTCCACTGGTGCCGAACAGCGCGCCACGCGGTGATCGTCCAGAGCGTTCCGGCGACCGTCCAGACCGTGGTGATCGTGAGCGTCGTGCTCCGGTTCCATTGGCTGAAGGCCGTGCGCGTTGCCGTACCGCGCTGGGCGCGCGTGATGGCATTGCTGCCAAGAACCTGCTGGGCGCTATCCTCAATGAGGGTGGCCTGGCACGTGAAGCCATCGGTCGCATCCAGGTCCGTGACAGCTTCTCCCTGGTGGAGCTGCCTGAAGACGGTCTGGAAAAACTGCTGACCAAGCTGAAAGACACTCGCGTTGCCGGTAAGCAGCTCAAACTGCGTCGCTACCGCGAAGATTGATCCGCCCTTGGGCTGATTGATCGCAAGTAAAAAATCCCCGACTGGTTCGGGGATTTTTTTTGCCTGAAACTTACCTTAGCCGAAGCGGTAGATGTCCATGCCCAGCGCGCCCATGGTGAATCCGTGGTGTGCCACGCTGAATTCGCCACCGGCACCTCGTGCAAAGTACAGCGGCAGCAAGTGTTCATCGCTGGGATGGCTGCGCACGGCATTCGGTGCCAGGCGGCGATAGTCGTGCAGCGCGGTTTCATCGTTGGCTGCCAGCTTATCCACCACCCAATCGCGGAAATCCCGCGCCCATGGCTCGATGCTCTCCGGTCCCGCGTGCCAGTCCAACTCGCCCAGGTTGTGGGTGATGCTGCCAGAGCCGATCAACAACACACCTTGCTCACGCAGGCCCGCAAGAGCATGCCCGACGCGGGTCTGCAGGGCAGGCCCCATACGACTGGGCAACGACACCTGCACCACCGGGATATCTGCCGCCGGGTACATCAGCGACAGCGGCACCCAGGTGCCGTGGTCGAAGGGGCGACGGTCATCGATGCGCGCAGGTAGGCCATCGGCGTGCAGCAGCTCGACAATCTTGCCGGCCAGCTGCGGGTCACCCGGTGCCGGGTACTGCACGGCAAACAGCTCGCGGGGGAAGCCGCCGAAGTCGTGCCAGGTTTCGGGCGCGGCGCTGCCGCTGACCAGGAGTTCAGAGCTTTCCCAGTGCGCCGACACCACCACGATTGCCTGGGGCCGTGGCATCTCGGCCGCTAGCCGTTGCAGCGCCGGGCCACTGGCGCCGGGTTGCAGGGCGAGCATGGGCGATCCGTGGGAGATAAACAGGCTGGGGAGCATAAGTAGGGTCCTGAGCGTTAACATGGGCCCATCTTCAATCAGATCATTGATCTAAATCTAATATAAGTTTTAGTGCCATTTGATCGAATTTTATGGAGGATCTATGGAGCCTAAGTTTTGGCAGGAGCGCTGGGCGAATAATCAGATCGGCTTTCACTTGCCCGAGGTCAACCCCTACCTGCAACGGCACTGGCCGCGGTTGGCCGATGGCGCCAAAGTATTGGTGCCGCTGTGTGGCAAGAGCCTGGACCTGATATGGCTGGCCGCCCAAGGTTTGCATGTGCTCGGTGTAGAGCTTTCTGAGCAGGCGGTCGAGGCGTTCTTCAACGAACAAAATCTCGTCCCGCGAATCACCGAACGTGGCGCGTTCAAGGTGTACCAGGCAGATTTGATCGAAGTGTGGTGCGGCGACTTTTTTGCCCTGGAGCCTGAAGTGTTAGCTGGTTGCGCTGCGCTTTATGATCGCGCCGCACTGATCGCTTTGCCGCCGCTGATGCGTGCGCAATATACCGAGCATTTGAATGCTTGCCTGCGTCCTGGCTGTCAGGGCCTGCTGATCACCCTTGACTATGACCAGACGCAAAAAGCCGGCCCGCCCTTTGCGGTGGCTGACGATGAGGTGGCGGTGCTGCTCGGGCCGCACTGGGCGTTGAAGGTGCTTGAGGAGCAAGACATCCTGGGGGAGAGCTGGAAGTTTGTGCAGGACGGCGTCACACGGCTGGATGAACGGGTGTATCAGTTAACCAGGCGCTGAATTTACCGATCGCTATCGGGGGCAAGCCCCCTCCCACTTTTGATGTGTGAACGCATGCAAAATGTGAGAGGGGGCTTGCCCCCGATGAGGCCTTCAGACCTGCAAAAAAGGGGCGATCAGATCGCCCCTTTTTTGTGTTGCTGTCGCCTGTCAGCCCCGACGACGCAACGCGTCGATCCGTTCTTCCAGCGGCGGGTGGCTCATGAACAGGCGAGCCATGCCCTGCTTGATACCGCCGTTGATGCCGAAGGCGGTCAGGCTGTCCGGCATATGCACCGGCAGGCCTTGTTCGGAGCGCAGGTGTTGCAGCGCTGCGATCATTGCCCCGGTACCGGCCAGGCGTGCCCCGGCTTCGTCTGCACGGAACTCCCGTTTGCGCGAAAACCACATGGTGATCGCGCTGGCCAGGAAACCCAGCACCACTTCGGCGAAGATGGTCGCCACGAAGTAGGCAATGCCGCGGCCGCCTTCGTTCTTGAAGATGACCTTGTCGACAAAGTTGCCGATGATCCGCGCGAAGAACATCACGAAGGTGTTCACCACACCCTGGACCAGCGCCAGGGTGACCATGTCACCGTTGGCCACGTGGCCGATCTCGTGGGCCAGCACGGCCTTCACTTCATCGTACGAGAAGCGTTCCAGCATGCCCTGGCTGACCGCAACGAGTGCGTCGTTCTTGTTCCAGCCGGTGGCAAAGGCGTTGGCTTCATAGGCCGGGAAGATCCCGACTTCAGGCATCTTGATGCCGGCCTCGCGCGACAACTCCTCGACGGTTTGCAGCAACCATTGCTCATGCCGGGTACGTGGCTGGGTGATGACCTGGGTGCTGGTGCTCATCTTCGCCATCCACTTGGAGATGAACAGCGAGAACAGCGAGCCGGCAAAACCAAAGACCGCACAGAAGACCAGCAGCTGATTGAGGTTCAGGTCAACCCCGTTGGCCGCCATGAACCCGTTGAAGCCGAAAAGGCTCAAGGTGATGCTGGCAATCAGCACGACCGCAAGGTTAGTGGCCAAGAACAGCAGGATGCGCATCATGGTTGTAGAGTTCTCCTCATGCTTAATATGTCGCGTACTGCGGGGTATATAAGGTGCCGCATGGGGTGATTCAACCGAGCGACTATTTCAAACTGTGTCCTACAGCCTGAATGTAGAGGCTTGAAGGGAATTTCCGATAGGGAAAAGGTCGTTTGATCGGTTCACCGTTGCCTTGAAGCCCTGTGATTATGGGGTGTGGGGGGCTTTTTCGGCGCCAGCGAGGTGGCAAGGTAGAAGAGGGGCAGAGAAGTGTTGCCAGATACTCGCCGTACGACCGATTGTCGGTCGTACGGCGCCGTTTCCCTTACTGGCGATAGGACTTGAGGAAGTTGCCGATACGACCGATGGCCATGTCCAGGTCATCCACGCGCGGCAACGTCACCACGCGGAAGTGATCCGGCCACGGCCAGTTGAACGCGGTGCCTTGCACCACCAGTAGCTTTTCCGACAGCAGCAGGTCGAGCACGAACTTTTCGTCGTTGAGGATCGGGCATACCTTGGGGTCGATCCGCGGGAACGCATACAGCGCTCCCATGGGTTTTACGCAGCTGACGCCCGGGATCGCATTGAGCAGTTCCCAAGTGCGGTTGCGCTGCTCCAGCAGGCGGCCTTGGGGCAGGACCAGGTCATTGATGCTCTGGTAGCCGCCCAAGGCGGTCTGGATGGCGTGCTGGCTCGGCACGTTGGCACACAGGCGCATGTTGGCCAGCATGTCGATGCCTTCGATGTAGCTCTGGGCGTTGTGCTTGGGACCGGAGATGGCGATCCAGCCGGAGCGGAAACCCGCCACGCGGTAGGACTTGGACAGGCCGTTGAAGGTCAGGCACAGCAGGTCTGGCGCCAGGGAGGCAGTGCATACGTGCACGGCGTCATCGTAGAGGATCTTGTCGTAGATCTCGTCGGAGAACACCACCAGGTTGTGCTGGCGTGCCAGTTCGAGCATGCCCAGCAGCACTTCCTTGGAGTAAACGGCGCCGGTCGGGTTGTTCGGGTTGATGATGACCAGGGCCTTGGTGTTCGGGGTGATCTTGGCCTTGATGTCGGCCAGGTCCGGGAACCAGTCGGCGCCTTCGTCACACAGGTAGTGCACCGGGTGGCCACCGGCCAGGGTCACGGCGGCGGTCCACAGCGGGTAGTCCGGCGCCGGTACCAGTACTTCGTCGCCATTGTTGAGCAGGGCCTGCATGGACATCACGATCAGTTCGGACACGCCATTGCCCAGGTAGATGTCCTCGATGCCGACACCTTCGACCTGCTTCTGCTGGTAGTACTGCATCACGGCCTTGCGCGCACTGAACAGGCCTTTGGAGTCGCTGTAGCCTTGGGCAGTGGGCAGGTTGCGGATCACGTCCTGGAGGATTTCGTCCGGCGCTTCGAAACCAAAGGGCGCCGGGTTGCCAATGTTCAGCTTGAGGATGCGATGGCCTTCCTCTTCCAGGCGTTTGGCGTGCTTGAGCACTGGGCCGCGAATGTCGTAGCAGACGTTGGCGAGCTTGTTCGATTTGCTGACCTGCATGGCGATGTGATCCTGAAAATGAACGATCCAGACGGTGTGGGCACTACCGTACTGTGAATCCTGCGAAGGCCGCACCCATAAATACGTTTGAATGCCGGTAGCGCGGGTGCCAGACTGGCGTTTTGAAGAGGCGCAATCATACGTGCCGCCTGATCCATGGAAAAGACACAGATCAGGCTTTTTCAGTTGCCGAGGTGTACCGATGGAAAAGTTGCAGAAAACGCTGGAGGAATGGCGGGAAATGCTCGACCCCGCGCAATATCAGGTGTGTCGACTGAAGGGTACTGAGCGCCCGTTCTCCGGCAAGTACAACGCCACCACCACGGATGGCGTGTACCACTGCATTTGCTGCAACGAACCGCTGTTCGATTCCAGTACCAAGTTCGACGCGGGCTGCGGCTGGCCGAGTTTCTACGAGCCGATCGCCGACAGCGCGATGATCGAGATCCGCGATGTCAGCCACGGCATGATCCGCACCGAAGTCACCTGCGCCAAATGCGATGCGCACTTGGGCCACGTGTTCCCGGACGGCCCGCCGCCGACCGGCTTGCGGTACTGCATCAATTCGGTGTGCCTGGACCTCGTCGCGCGTTGAATTGAACGGCGCGGCACCCCTGAGCCCGGCTTGCCGGCGATGGCGATCTCACGGACGCTATCGCCGGCGAGCCGGGCTCCTACAAGGGAGGGGTGATAGCGAGGTATCAATTTTGCCAATTAAATTGCATGCAATTTAATTGCCTACTATCTTTTCCCTTCTTTCCCCCCATCGAGGCACTGCCATGAGCAACAACCTGCTGAGCATTCCTTGCACCACCATCAAGGGTGAGCAAAAGACCTTGGCCGATTTCGCCGGCAAGGCCATTCTCGTGGTCAACACGGCGAGCAAGTGCGGCTTCACCCCACAGTACAAAGGCCTGGAGCAACTCTGGCAGCAGTACAAGGACCAGGGTTTGGTGGTATTGGGGTTTCCTTGCAACCAGTTCGGCAAACAAGAGCCCGGTAACGAAGGCACGATTTCCGAATTCTGCGAGCTGAATTTTGGTGTCAGCTTCCCGCTGTTCAAAAAGATCGACGTGAATGGCAGCGACGCCCACCCTTTGTTCGTACAGCTGAAAAAGCAGGCACCGGGCCTGCTGGGTTCCAAGGGGATCAAGTGGAACTTCACCAAGTTCCTCATTGGCCGTGACGGCCAGGTGGTCAAGCGTTTTGCCCCGACCACCAAGCCGCAGGACCTGACCCAAGAGATTGAAGCCCTGCTCAAATGACCGTCTCCCTGGCGCTCGACCATCAACTGTGTTTCAAGCTCTACGCAGCATCGCGGGCGGTGACCCGTGCCTACAAGCCGATGCTGGATCAACTCGGCCTGACCTACCCGCAGTACCTGGTGATGCTGGTGCTATGGGAGTGGCATGCCGCAACGCCGGCGCAACCCACGGTCAAGGCGTTGGGCGAACGCCTGATGCTCGACTCTGGCACGCTCACGCCGCTGCTCAAACGCCTTGAGCAGCTCGGCTGGGTCAGGCGCCAGCGCAGCGCCAGGGATGAGCGCGAAGTGCACCTGGGCCTCAGCGAAAGCGGTGTGCAACTGCGCGACCAGGCCCATGGCCTGAAGACCCGGCTGCTGTGCGACAGCGGTATCGACCTGAACCAGGCCGACACGTTGCGCGATGGCCTCGACCAGTTGCTCCGGCAGATCACAGACTTGTCGCCTTCGGCACCCACAGGTCCAGCAATCCGCTGAGCTCCTCGCGGCGAAACGGCTTGGCCAGGTAGTCATTCATGCCTGCGGCCCGGCAACGCTCGCGTTCTTCCGACAGGGCGTTGGCGGTCAGTGCGACGATCGGCAGGTCCGGCCAGCGCCCGCTGCGACGGATCTGTCGGCTGGCCTCGTAACCATCCATCACTGGCATATTGCAGTCCATCAGCACCATGTCGAAGGGTTGTTCCTCAAGCAGCCTGAGTGCTTCGCCACCGTGGGCGGCCACGATCACCTCACACCCCAGTTTGCCGAGCATGCCCTTGGCCACCAGTTGGTTGACCGGGTTGTCCTCCACCAGCAGGATGCGCGCCCGGTGCATCAGGGGCGCAGCGTCCATCTGGATCGGGTCGAGGATCAGTTGCGCTTCGCTGCGCAGGTTACGTTGCAGGATCTGATACAGCGCGTTGCGGCTCAACGGGCGCGCCTGTTGCTGCAACGGTGCCAGTGCCGCGACTTCTTCGCTGGGCATGAAATTGCCATAGGCGGTCACCAGCAGGATGGGGGCGCTAATGGCGGGGCGCAGGCGGAACAGGCATTCGGGGCAGTCGGTGATCAGCAGGTCCGGGGTTTGCCCGCTCAAGTCATCGTCTTGCGTGTAGCAGTGCGGTGTCAGCCCCCAGTGGGGCAGCAGGGTGGTGAGCAGCTCTGTCAGGCCACTGCCGACACTGGTAATGGCGATGACGTCACCCTTGAGCGGTGTCGGTTGCACCGCAGGCAAATGGATCGGCAACGGCAAGTCTGCGCAGAATTGGCTGCCGAAGCCCACCTCCGAGCTGATGCTCAAGCGGCCCTGCATGGCTTCACACAGGTTGTGCGTCAACGCCAGGCCCAGGCCCGTGCCGCCAAACTGACGGGTGATGCCGGCACCGGCCTGGGTAAAGGGTTGGAAGATTTTCACCTGGGCTTCCTGCGCAATGCCGATGCCGGTATCACACACCTCGATGCGTACCCGGCCCTCCTGCGCGCTGAGGCGAACATCCACACGGCCGAAGCGGGTGAATTTCAAGGCGTTGGACAGCAGGTTACTGACGATTTGCCGCACGCGGGTCGGGTCACCCAAGACCTGGGCGGGAAACTGCGGGTCGATCAGGCAGGTCAGTTCGACGCTCGGCGCCGCGTTCTGCGACAGCAGGTTGGCGGTGTCTTCCATCAGTGAACCCAGGTCGAACGGGATGTGCTCCAGCTCCAACTGGCCGGCGTCGAACTTGGACAGGTCGAGGATATCGTTAAGCAATTCCACCAGCACCTTGCCCGAGTCATGGGCGATGGACAGTTGCTGGCGTTGCTCGGCGTTGAGCGGGCTGTCCAGCGACAGCGCGATCATCCCCAGCAGGCCATTGAGCGGGGTGCGAATCTCGTGGCTCATGTTGGCCAGGAAGGCCGCCCGCGCCTGGGCCATGCCCAGCGCGTGCATTTTTGCGGCTTCCAGTTCGTCGTTAGACTGGCTCAGCCGCTGGTTGCTGGCCTTGAGCTCCAGGGTGCGGGCGGAGACGATGTCTTCCAGTTGCCCCAGATACTCGGTCAGCCGATCTTCAGCGTGACGGCGTTGCTGGATCTCCGTCTCCATGTTCTCGAACTGCTGGTTGGCAACGTTCACCAGCACGCCGATCTCGTCGTGCTCGTGGCCTGGCGGGCAGTCCAGGCGGGCCTGCCGGCGATTGCTCAGCTCGCGGATGATGCGCACCAAAGGCTGGGTCAACATTACGTAGAACAGGCCCAGCAGGATGCCGGTCAGCAACAGGCTGCGGGCGAAGCCGTTGAGTAGCGTGATCTCGGCACGGCGCAGAAAGCGGCTGCCAAAGGCGTAGGTGTCCACATCCAGGCGCAGCACCCCAAGGGACTCGTTGGGCATGTGACTGAGGAACAGCCGGTCCTCAAACTGGCGGTTGGCACCGAACAGGAAGTCGCTGATAGGACGGTAGGTGCTTTCTTTGCGCGGGCGGTCGACATCGGCCAGCACCACGCCGTTGTTGTCGATCAACTGGGCGTGGACGATGGCGGGGGAGTGCAAAAGGCCCAGGGTCAGTTCCTGGGCCAGTTCGGCGTCGATGTTGTAGGCGATGCGTGACGCGGGGTTGTGGCTGATTTCGATCAGCGAGCGAATTTCACGGTTGATGGATGCATCTTCGCTGGCATAATCAATACCGATTTGGATCAGGCTGAGCAAGGTTCCCAAGACGAAACCGACCAGCACAGTCAATCTGGCTTGTTTATAAGACAAGCGGTGGGCGAACTTGATATCCATCGAGTGTTGAACCACTTCACGTTTCCCTTCGCCCGGCAAGCATAGCTGAACATCCACAAGCTCTGGCTTACCCGGCATGAATCGTTTTTTACGCAGCCTCGTGCGGTCTGCCGCAGGGTTGCCAATACGCCATCTTTTGCAAGAACTTGCCAGAGGAATAATCGTGGACTCTCGATTGAATGCCTTTCTTGAACGGGCTGAAACCGTGCTCGCCCGCCTGGAGCCGTTGTTGCCCGCGCCGCGCCAAGCCATCGATTGGAACCAGTGCCTGGCTGCGCGCTGGCAGCGCGAAGGCCGCAGTGGTTTCCTGTTGCCGCTGGACGTGAGCCTGGACATGCGCCTGTCCGACCTGATTGGCGTGGACAAGCAACGTGAAACACTGGCGCGCAATACCCAGCAATTCATCGATGGCCTGCCCGCCAACCATGCACTGCTGTGGGGTTCGCGTGGCACCGGTAAATCGTCCATGGTGCGCGCGTTGCTGGCCCAGCATGCCAAGGCGGGCCTGCGCCTGATCGAAATCGAGCGTGATCATCTCGCTGATCTGCCGCGTGTGGTCGAGCAACTGCTCAAGTTGCCGCAGCGCTTTATCCTGTTCTGTGATGACCTGTCGTTCGAGGCCGGCGAAGGCGATTACCGCGTGCTGAAAAGCGTGCTGGACGGCTCCCTCGAACAGGCTCCGGAAAACGTGCTGCTGTACGCGACCTCCAACCGCCGTCACCTGGTCCCGGAGAACCAAAGCGACAATGACAACTGGAAACGCGTGGATGGCGAGCTGCACCCCAGCGAAGCGGTGGAAGACAAGATTGCCTTGTCCGACCGTTTTGGCCTGTGGCTGTCGTTCTATCCGTTTACCCAGGAGCATTTCCTGGATGTGGTGGAGCACTGGATCGGTGAGCTGGCGAGCAAGGCCGGTTTGCAATGGCAGCGCGATGAAGCCCTCGACATCCTCGCCGTGCGCTGGGCGACCGGTCGCGGCAACCGCAACGGCCGTTGCGCGTACCAATTTGCCCGTTACTGGGTAGGCCTTAAATTGTTGGAGCTTCAACCATGATCGATCTAAATAGCGCAGGCACCGGCCTGGATGGCTATGCGATGCTCTGCGCGCAACTGGAGTCGCTGCTGGCCGATGAGCGCGACTTCATCGCCAACAGTGCGCAGTTCTCCGCGTTCCTGTTCAATCAACTGGACGACTTGAACTGGGCCGGCTTCTATCTGAACCGTAACGAAGAGCTGGTGCTCGGACCGTTCCAGGGCCAGATCGCCTGTGTGCGCATTCCCTTTGGTCGCGGGGTCTGCGGGGCGGCGGCCGCAACGCGGCAGACCCAGCGGGTGGAGGATGTGCATGCGTTCCCCGGGCACATTGCCTGCGACAGCGCATCGAACAGTGAGCTGGTGGTGCCTTTGGTCAAGGACGGCAAGCTGGTTGGCGTTCTTGACCTCGACAGCCCGTCGCTCGCACGCTTTACGCTCCAGGACCAGGCGGGCATTGAACAGCTGGCGGCGATTTTCCTGCGTCTGACCGACTGCTGATCACGCAAGGGGCAGCAATGCCCCTTACTGACCCTCCGGGCTGTGGAGTTGCACTTGCAGCAACCGCTCCAGTTCCAGCATGAACTTTTCCAGGGTTTTCGCACCCGCCTCGATTAACGCCCAGTCATCACCACGGGCACACGCCTGTTCGAGGGTTTCGCACTGCCCGGCCAATGAGGCCGCCTGAACAATACGGGCGGCACCCTTGATCTTGTGGGCCTGCTCAATGATCTCCTGAAGCGGGGCGTGTGCGGTTATCAGCGCGGTCAGTGCCTGGCGATCATTCCGGCTGCTGCTCAACAGCTCCTCCAGCAGTCGCCCATTCAACTGTGGATCGCCGCCGGTCAACGCCTCGAAGTTGCCAAGGTCCAGGTGCAAGTCCACTGTTTGAGGGGCGATCTGCGCCAGTTGCCGCTCCAGGGTCGTGAGGCTGATGGGTTTGAACAGGCAATCGTTCATGCCGGCCTGAGCACAGCGTTGTTTCTCTTCAGGCTGTGCATTGGCGGTAAACCCAAGCACCACGCACGGTGCCAGTTGCTCGCGCTGTTCGTATTCGCGAATCGAACGACTCAACTCGTAGCCATTCATGATGGGCATGTTGCAGTCGGCGATGACCAAGTCGAAGCGTTCCTGGCGCCATGCCTGGAAACCGGCTGCGCCATTCTGGGCTGCGGTGAACTGGTGGCCCAGGTAGCCCAGTTGCTGGCACATCAGCAAGCGGTTGGCGGGATGGTCGTCCACCACCAACACATTGAGTACCGGCGTGGTTGCGGGCTTCTCGGGTTTCTGTTCATCGGCTGCCTGTTCCGGCTGCAGTCGCGGCATTCGCAGGTTGACATGCACCTGGGTGCCCACCATGGGCACACTGCTCAGGCTCAGCTCTCCACCCATCATTGCGCACAGGCTGCGGCAGATCACCAGCCCCAGGCCCGCGCCGCTCCTGGCGAGCTGCCCGGAATTGTCGGCCTGGGCAAAGGGTTCGAACAGGCGTTTCTGGTCATCGCGGCTGATACCTATCCCGGTATCCTCCACCACCAGCTTCATCTCGACCTGTTGCGCCAGTTCGGTGGGCAATACGTCGACGCGGATTTTTACCTGGCCACGTTCGGTGAACTTGATGGCATTGCTGATCAGGTTCGACAGCACCTGCTTGAAGCGCAGCGGGTCGATCAGGACTTCGGTGTCGTCCTGGTCGGGTTTGAACTCAAGGGACAGGCTGAGGGTTTTCTGGCGCGCCAGGCCGTCGAAGACACGCACCACCGACTCGATCACCTCGCGCAGGTTGACCCGTTCCGGCGCCAGGCTCAGGCGGCCGGACTCGATACGTGCGATGTCCAGGATATCGCCGATCAGCTCCAGCAGGTCCTTGGCCGAGTTGTACGCGACTTCGATGGCCGGGCGATCCAGGTGGCCATGGTCGGCGCGTTTGAGGGTCAGCTCCAGCATGCCGATCACCGCGTTCATCGGCGTGCGTATTTCATGGCTCATGGTCGCGAGGAACGTGCTTTTGGCCCGATTGGCTTCGTCGGCGCGCTCTTTGGCCGCGCGGATCTCATCGAACAATTGGCGGCGCTCGCTGATGTCAATCCAGCCACCGATGATCCCTTGCACCTCCCCGGTAGAATCGCGGTAGGGCAGGATCCAGTGATAGATCGTCAGTTTTTCCCCGCGGATATGCAGGGTGCGGTCCAGGATCAGCGGGTTACCTTCGGCCATTACCCGCTGGTAGTCGGCATGGTACTGCTCCGCGTCCGTCTCCAGGGCTTCGCTCATCTGCAGGGCACTTTTGCCGATCACATCCTCGCGCTTGACCTCAAACACTTGCAGGTAGCTGTCGTTGCAGGTCTGCAGCAGGCCTTTACGATCACGCACATAGATGGGGTGCGGGGTTTCATTGACCAGCGCGCGCATGAATTCGAACTGATCGTTGAGGGCCCGCTCGGCCATCTTGCGGTGCTTGATCTGACGGCGCATGTAGGCGTTCCAGGCCAGGGAGATCAGCAGTAGCAGCCCGGTGCCGATGATGATACGGGCTATCAGTTGGTGGTAGTCGCGCCAGTAGCTGTCGGAGGCGGCGGTGTAGCCCCGCCAGCGGCTGTTGATCACCCCCAGTTCATCCGGGGCGATGCTCAACAGGGCCTTGTCGAGGATCGAGCTGAGTTCGGTGGCACTGCGCGATGTGGCCAGGGCAAACATGGCCGGGAAGGTGCCGATGCTCGTACTCATCTGCAGCTTGTCCTGGAACACCTGGGACGACAGGAAGTAGTTGGCGACCACCAGGGAGTTCACCGCGCCTTCCACGTGTCCCTGGGCCAACAGTTCCGAAGCCTTGAAGGTGTCGCTGGCTTTTACCAGTTGGACCTGGGGAAAGTCGCGACGAAGGATAGCCTCCAGAGGGTTGCCCGGCGTGATTGCCAGGCGTTTGCCGGCCATCTGCTCCAGGTTCGAGGGGGCATTGGGTTCTTTGCGTGTCAGCAGGACATAGGAGTTTTCCAGGTAGGGCCGGCTGAAGTTCAGTTGCGCCTCCCGCTCGGCGCTGGGCACGATGGCCCCGATAATGTCGGCCTTGCCGGTGTCCACCTGCTCGATCATTGCGTTGACGTCGCGTTCGCGCTGGATCTCGAAGCGCAGCCCGGTGCGCAGGCGGACCAACTCCAGCAGGTCGGCGGTGATGCCGCGAAAGTTGCCGTCGGCATCAAAAAAGGTCAGGGGTGCGAAGGTTTCATTCACAACCACCTTGACTACCGGATGGTCTTTCAACCAGCGCTCTTCGCGTTGGGTCAGTTGCAGTTTCTGGTCGGACAGCAAGATGTCGCTGCCGGCGCTCCAGCGCTTGGCGATCATTTCCCGTTCGTTCATGGGCACGGTGGTCAGAACCGCGTCAACAATACTCAAGAGGGTGCGCTGGTGTTGGGGCATGGCAAAGCTGAACCCGTAGGCTTCGTGTTTACCGAAGTTGGCCATGCGGATGTTCTTCAGGTAGCCCTTGTTGATCATGTAATGGGTGGAAATGGTATCGCCGAGGAACACGTCAGCCTGGTCGAACGCCACCGCATTCAGGGCATTTTGATAAGAGGGGTAGGCACGGATGATTGCCTGGGGGTACAGCTTTTCCACTTCGTCCAGGGGCAGGTAGTGGTAGACCAGGGCCAGGCGCATGCCGGCCAGGCCATCGTTCAGGCTGCGGGTTTCACCTTCGCGGGTGACCAGCACCGGTTGGTCGACGGCATAGGGTTCGGACAGCGTGAGGTTCGGGTTCGCCGCCTCGAAGCCGTTGGAGGAGCCCAGTAGATCGATATCCCCGGCTTCAAGCGCGCGGATCGCCGCTTCACGGGAAGGATAGCGCAGTACTTTCACTGGCAAGGCCAGCGCCTTGGCCAACAGGCCGGCGTAATCAGCGGTAAGTCCTTCGTAGTCGCGACCGCTGGACGTGAGGTCGAACGGAGGATAGTCAGGGGCCGCAGTGCCCAATACCAGTTCGCGCTTGTTTTGCAGCCATTGGCGCTGGGCCTTGTTAAGGTTTGTTTCCAGTTGAACGGAGCCTGCACGGCTCAACAAGGTGAAATGTTCCGGGCCCGTTTGATGGTTCGCGAGCACGGCGGTGCTCAAGCACAAACCGGCACTCAATATAATCAGATAGTCCTTTATACGCCTGGGCATCCGCTTTCTCACACTAGCGCGTTTCGTTTTGCCATCTCGATAAGTTCTACCAAGGATTTGGCTTGAAGTTTTTGCATCAGCCTCTTTTTGTAAGTGCTTACTGTTTTGTTGCTCAGGAACATACCTTTTGCAATTTCCTTATTGGTGCGGCCTTGTGCAAAAAGTTGCAAAACCATAAGTTCGCGGTCGTTGACGTTCTTGAACAGTTCAAGTTCCTGGGAGTCGCAGCCGTCTGCACCACTGCTGTTCAGTGCCTGGCTGGGAAAGTAGTTGTAGCCGGACAACACCGCGCGGATGGCGCTCAGCAATTCGCTCAGGTCGCCTTCCTTGCATACGTAGCCGTCGGCGCCCGAGCGCATGCAGCGTGTGGCGAACAAGGTGGGGGACTGGGCCGTCAGAATCAGGGTTTTCATCTGCGTGTTCATGGCGTTGAACCGGCAGAGCACCTCGAGCCCGTCGAGCTTGGGGATGCTGATATCGAGGATGATGAGGTCAGGCAAGCATTCGCGGACCATTTGTATGGCATCGCATCCGTTGTCCGTTTCTCCCACCACTTTGTAACCTTCGTGTTCCAACAACATTCGGATGGCAAGCCGTATAACCGGGTGGTCATCGATAATAAAAACTGAGTTCATGATCACATTCCGTGCAAGTGCAAATAAAGCGGGCACATTAGCTCAGAAGGGGAGGTGGGAGCATGAGCTCAGGGGGGAGTAGATATAAAACAGGAAAGTTCCTACATTAAAAAAGGTAAAGGCCTACCCGTTGCTCAGGCTGTGCGAAGTGAAATGCCAGCGCTTGTGAGATGAATGAATTAAATGTTGCCGCTATGGAATTAGCTGGCTCGGTACAGAGCATTTTCTTCGGGGCCTGATGTTTAAAATCCTACATGTGTGACCTGAGTAATGGGCAGATCAAACGTGCCAGCTCATCTTTGTTGAGCGGTTTTGACAAATAGCCGAGCAATGGCAGGCCACGGTCCACCGCTTGGTCTATCAGGGCGGCGAGTTCTGTCGCGGGCAGTCCACTCAGGAGGATGGCAGTTGTGGTAAAGCGTCGGCGACTGGCGATTTCAATCAGCTCGAGTCCAGGCAGGTCGGGCAGGCATTGATCGCACAGGATGATGTCGAAGGGCATCTCGGCCCGCGACATTAAACAGATAGCCTGTTCGGCGTTCTCGGCGGGGGTCACCCGTGCGAAGCCGAAGCTTCTGAGCAGGCACTGGGTGGCGAGGAGTTGAAAGGGATGATCCTCCACCAGCAGGATACGAAGCGGATAACTGGGCATTGGGGGGCACACGGTGAGTCAAGCGTCGATGGAGGGCGCGTAGGAACAGTTCGCCTGGGTCGCCCGGAGCGTGCGTGAGTATTCATTGGGTGCTTGTGCGAATTCGATCAGGCCGCTCTGTTCCCTTCGTAGGTCGATTCCTTTCGGGCAACAGGCGGCTTGATCGTGCTCGTCATTGGGGGCTGGAGCGCCCGGTCATTTCCCGGGCCATTTCGGTGGCATAGCTGTCGGTCATGCCGGCGATGAAGTCGATCATGCGCAGGAACGAGGCGTGCAAAGGCCAATGGGGGTTCGGCGCGTTGTTACCCAGCAGGTCGAGAATGCGCCGATTCTTGAACGACGGCGTACGCCCGCCATGCTGCTCCAGGGCTGCACCGCAAAAGGCGTTCAGCAGAATTTCCAAGGTGGTGTAGGCGCCGATTTCATGCAATGTCTTGCGCTTGTCCTGGAAGATCTTCTTGCGTGCCATGTCCTTGGCGTCCAGCACGCAACGCTTGGCCGGGCCGTGCATGTGCTCCACCAGGTCGCCGGGCAGGGTGCCGGCGAGCAAGGCATCCTGTTGTTCGACAAAGGCCCGCGCGGCCGCGTTGGTCAGGTGTTCGATAGCCTTGCCGCGCAGGATCGCCAACTTGCGCCGCCGCGAGTCCTGCGCACCGAGTTGACGATAGGTCTGCGGCAGGTCATCGCCTACCAGGTCGAGCAGCAACGACTCGACCTCGGTGTATTCCAGCAACTCCATTTCCAGGCCGTCTTCCAGGTCGATCAAGGCATAGCAGATGTCATCGGCTGCCTCCATCAGGTACACCAGCGGATGACGGGCCCAGCGCTGTTCTTCGAGTTGCGGCAGGCCGAGCTTGTGGGCGATCTGCTCGAGGATCGGCAATTCACTCTGGTAACAGCCGAACTTGTGTTTCTTGTAGCCCAGGGAGTCGGCGTGGCGGGCGGTCCAAGGGTATTTCAGGTAAGTGCCCAGGGTGGCGTAGGTCAACCGCGTGCCGCCGTCGAACTGGTGATATTCAAGCTGGGTGAGCACGCGGAAGCCTTGGGCGTTGCCTTCGAAATTGAGGAAGTCATTCCGCTCGGCGCTGCTCATGTCATCCAGCCAACCGCGTCCTGCGGCCTGCTGGAACCAATGGCGGATGGCGTCTTCGCCGGAGTGCCCGAACGGCGGGTTGCCGATGTCATGGGCCAGGCAGGCCGATTGCACCACCATGCCCAGGTCGCTCGGGTCGCACCAGTCGGGCAGGGCGCTGCGCAGGGTTTCGCCGACGCGCATGCCGAGGGAGCGGCCCACGCAGCTGACTTCCAGGGAATGGGTCAGGCGCGTGTGGATGTGGTCGTTGCTGGAGACCGGGTGCACTTGGGTCTTGCGGCCCAGGCGGCGAAATGCGCCGGAGAAGATAATACGGTCATGGTCTTTGTGGAACGGGCTACGGCCCAGTTCTTCCGGGCTGTGCAGCGGTTTACCTAGACGTTCGCGAGTCAGCAGGGTGGGCCAATCCAAGGCGGGTACTCTCCGTGCGGTGAATGACCCTCCCAGCTTCCCGGTTCAGCGCGGGCTGGGCAAGCGAAAATCTACAGCCCGGCCGCGTCGATATCGATTAACAGCAAACGCTGACCATTATCAAAGAATTGTCCGGCGGTGAGGCAATACTGGTTGGTGGTCGCGTCGCGGTAGGTCGAGGAGAGGGTCAGACGGCGCTCGTCCCACCCTTCGGCCAACAGGTGATAGAAGTACGGGCGCCACGACCAGTTGTGGCCCAGATAAAGGCTGTCGGCCTGCCAGGCGTCCTGGCGCCATTCGAAGTTGGGCGTCAGCTGAGTGCCGTGTCGGTCGCATTGGTAGAAGCGCAGCAGCCAGGGGAAAGCCGGCAGTTGGGGCAACTGGCTCAGCGGCGCTTGTGCCTGAGCCCAGGTTTGCAGGATTTTCATCAGCTCGGCCAATTGCTGGCGCAATTGCATGATGCGCCCGCGTTCCGCCAGTTTTTGCTGGACGTAGGCCGTGCGCAACTGGGCAAAACGTGGCACGAAGGCGTCGGCGGCAAACCAGTCCAACTGTGCCTGGGCAAACAGATAGCCCTGCACATACCGCGAGCCGCACTCCAGGGCGAAGCTCAACTGTGCTTCGGTTTCCACGCCTTCGGCAATGATCCAGCAGCCGGTTTTCTCGGCCATCTGTGCCAGCGCCCGCACCACTTCGCTGCTGGGCCCACCGCGGGCGGCTTCCTGGAACAGGCGCATGTCCAGCTTGAGAATGTCCGGTTGCAATGCCAGCACCCGGTCGAGTTGGGAATAGCCGGCGCCGAAGTCATCGATGGCGATACGCGCACCGGCCTCGCGGTAACGCGCGACCACGTCGGCCAGGCGTTGGATGTCGCCACCCAGTTCGGTGATCTCGAACACGATCCGCTGCGGGTCGACACCATGGCTATGAATCTGTTTCAGGCTCGGCAGGGCTTGGCCCGGACGCAGGCGGTTGATCCAGCGCGGTGAGATGTTCAGGCTCAGGAACCAGTCGGCGGGCGCTTCATGCAGGCGGCTCAGGGCATTGTCGCGAATCTGCCGGTCGAGACGGCGCAAGGTCACGCCCGGGGTGCGCGGGTCGGCGAACAGCGGCCCCACCGATTGCAGGCGCCCGTCGGCCTGGCGCAGTCGGCCGAGGGCCTCGACGCCGGCGATGCGGCCGGTGGCGGTATCGATAAACGGCTGGAAGCAGGCGAGCGGTTGCCCGTCGATCACGGGGCCTCCTTAAGCGAGGTGGCTGAAAAAAAGGCCCGGCCCTCGAAAACGAGGGTCGGGCCGATTCTGTTAGCAAGAATGCAGCCAGCCAGGCTCAACTTTTGCGCGAAGTGCCCTGCATGGCCAATTTGATCAGCGGGATCAAGCCGGCACCGAGACGCACCAGGCGTGTCAGGCTGCTGATACCGCCGCCCTTGGCGCCTTTGCCGGTAAAAAAGCCCATCAGCGTCACCGCAGCCACGCCCCACAGCGGCGCGTGCTTGATGCCCAGGCTGTCTTGCCAGTGACTGCCCAGGTTGCGCACCTTGTTCAACGGCAGCATCAATTGCTGGGACTCGTGGCGGATTTCCTGACGGTGCATTTCCATGCGCAGGCGGATCAACGCCTTGCGCATTTCCCGCCGTGACGTGTTTTTTGGCATTTCAGTCAGGCTCATGGCAGCAAGCGCTCCCGATCATTGGCCAGTTCTTCGAGGGTGGCATGGAACGGCGTGGATTCATCGAACACCGCCGCTTTCAAGCGCACCCCGCAAAAGGCTGCGGCCAGGCTGTAGAACACGCAGAGGCAGATGATGCCGGTCAGGCGGTAGCCGGTGTCCCACACCAGGATCATCACCAGCGTCGACAGCCCCACCAGCAACAGCAATGCAAACACCAATGCCAGGCCGGCAAACAGCAGCAGGCTGACGGTGCGGGCCTTCTGTTCCTGCAATTCGATGCCAAACAATTCGACGTGGCTGTGCAGCAAGCCCAGCACGGCCGCGCCCAGACGCCTTGAGGTAGTGCCCGTGGACGAGCCAGTTTCGCCGATAGACATGATTTAGCGCCTTGTGGCCAGCAGGCCGATCAGAAAGCCCACGCCGGCGGCAATGCCCACCGACTGCCAAGGGTTGGCCTGCACGTAATCTTCAGTCGCGGTGACGGCCGCCTGGCCGCGTTCGCGCAGCGAGTCTTCGGTCAGTTGCAGGGTTTCTCGGGCCTTGAGCAGGCTTTCGTGAATCTTGCTGCGCAGCTCATCGGCCTGGTCACCTGCCAGCACCTTGGTGTCATCCAGCAACTTTTCGGTGTCGCTGACCAGGGTTTGAAAATCCGCCATCAGTATTTCTTGCGCAGTCTTTGCAGTTCTTCTGGCCATGGGTATCTCCGTGATGGGCTGTTTTGTACGTAGTGGTTTCGAGTCACCGGCGTCGGTGAAGGTTCAGTGCAATTGTGTGGTACAGCTTTTGCTTTGACTTGGTGCGCAGGCCTTGGTGCCTGCGCTGAATCCGGGCGGTCGGGCAGGAAGCCTTGAAAAACCTTACCCTAAATAACTGAAACTCGCGGAAAAACCCTGTCGGCAACGACCTGATGCGTTGATCGCTGCGCTAAATCGGTTCACGCCCTCTGAAGAGGGGTGGGGCCGGCGGTGCCAATTTAGTGCGCGCAACCCAGGTTTGAACCGCTTTGGTGCTTTTTGCCTTTACTACAGGCCTGCCAACCTCCATGGACAATATGCAAAGCGCGGTGGACACCCTGATCCACAGCTCCAATACCCTGTTTATCCTGATCGGCGCGGTCATGGTCCTGGCCATGCACGCCGGCTTCGCGTTCCTCGAAGTCGGCACGGTGCGCCAGAAGAACCAGGTCAACGCCTTGTCGAAGATCCTCAGCGACTTCGCCATCTCCACACTGGCCTATTTCTTTATAGGCTATTGGATCTCCTACGGGGTGAGCTTCATGCAACCGGCGGCGGTGATCAGCGCCGACCATGGCTACGGCCTGGTGAAGTTCTTCTTCCTGCTGACCTTTGCGGCGGCGATCCCGGCGATCATTTCCGGGGGGATTGCCGAGCGGGCACGGTTTGCGCCGCAGCTCTGCGCGACCGCGTTGATCGTGGCGTTTATCTACCCGTTTTTCGAGGGCATGGTGTGGAACGGCAATTTCGGCCTGCAGGCCTGGTTGCTCGCGACGTTCGGCGCCAGCTTCCATGATTTCGCCGGCTCCGTGGTGGTCCACGCCATGGGCGGCTGGCTGGCGCTGGCGGCGGTGTTGCTGCTTGGCCCGCGCAACGGGCGCTACCGCGAAGGGCGCCTGGTGGCGTTCGCGCCGTCGAGCATTCCGTTCCTGGCATTGGGGTCGTGGATCCTGATTGTCGGTTGGTTTGGCTTCAACGTGATGAGTGCGCAAACGTTGAATGGCGTCAGTGGCCTGGTGGCGGTCAACTCGCTGATGGCCATGGTTGGCGGCACCGTCGCAGCCTTGATCATTGGCCGCAACGATCCGGGTTTCCTGCATAACGGCCCGCTGGCCGGGCTGGTGGCCATTTGTGCGGGTTCCGACTTGATGCACCCGGTGGGCGCACTGGTCACAGGGGCCGTCGCCGGTGGTTTGTTTGTGTGGTTCTTTATCGCCGCCCAGGATCGCTGGAAGATCGACGACGTGTTGGGCGTGTGGCCGTTGCATGGCCTGTGCGGCGTGTGGGGCGGCATTGCCTGCGGCATCTTCGGCCAGACGGCGCTGGGTGGACTGGGCGGTGTCAGCCTGGTCAGCCAGTTGATCGGCACCGCCCTTGGCGTGTTGGTCGCGTTGGCCGGCGGCCTGCTGGTGTACGGCGTGATCAAGCGCGTGCATGGGCTGCGCCTGAGCCAGGAAGAGGAGTATTACGGCGCGGATCTGTCGATCCATAAGATCGGCGCGGTCAGTCAGGATTGATCGGCTCGTCTGCCTGGCGATAAAAACCGTGCAGCAGGCGGTAGCGGTTCTGTCGTACTTCATCGACCCGCGCCTGCACCTGTTGGTCCGGCAGGCCCAATAGAATCAGGGCGTGGGAGGCAAGCATCAGGCTTGACTCCAATAGTTCGGGCACCACTTCGCTGGCGCCTGCGGCCTTCAGCTCAGCCAGTTGGCTGTCGTCGCGGGTGCGTACCAGGATCGGCACTTCGGTGTTGATCCGGCGTGCTTCCTTCAACACCACCAGCGCGACATCGGTGTTGTCTACGGCAATCACCACCAACCGTGCGCGCTCCAGGCCGACCGCACTGAGCAATGCGCCACGCCGGCAATCACCGTAGTGCACGCTGCTGTCTTCGGTGGCGGCTTCCTGTACCCGTTCCGGGTCGTCATCCAGAGCGATGAATGCCTGTTGTTCCTTGCGCAGAAAGCGTCCGATGGATTGGCCGACGCGACCATAGCCGCAGATCACCGCGTGGCCGTGCAGCTCGGCGTTGAGCGCGGTGATGGCTTCCAGTTGCACTTGCTGGTTGGGCTTGCGGTGCAGGCGCAGGGCAATGCCCGGCGCGGCACGCAGCAGCAGGGGTGTCAGCAGCATCGAGCAGAAGGTGGCGGCGAGCAGCAAGCCGTTGAATTCATCCGGGATCAGTCGGCTCTGCTGCATCTGTGCCATCAACGCAAAGCAGAACTCGCCGCCCTGGGCCAGTGCCAGGCCGCTGCGCCAGGCGGTTTCGCTGTCGCTGCCGCGCAGCTTGACCAGCGCGGCGACCACACAGCCCTTGACCAGCATCAGGGTGAGGGTCAGGGCGAGGATCAACAGGCTGTGGCTGACGAACAGTTGCAGGTCGATGAGCATGCCGATACTGACGAAAAACAGCCCCAGCAGGATGTCGCGAAACGGACGGATATCTGCCTCGATCTGATGGCGGTAGTGGCTTTCTCCCAACAGCATGCCGGCCAGGAACGCGCCGAGGGCAGGGGAGAGCCCCAGCAGGTGCGTGAGCCAGGCGGTCAGCAACACAATCACCAGCGCCAGCAGTACAAACAGCTCGGCCGAGTGCGAGGCGGCCACCTCATGAAACAAGCGCGGCAGCAGCCAGCGACTGGCAAGCAGCAGGCCGACAAACAACACCACGGTCTTGCCCAGGGTCAGTGGCAGCGCCCAGTACCAGGCTTGTTCGCCGGTGCCGGCAAACACCGGCACCAGGGTCAGCAACAGCACCGCCACCACGTCCTGGAACAGCAACACGCCAATCGCGTTCTGGCCATGGCTGCTGAAGATTTCACCGAGGCTGGTCAACTCCTTGCTGACGATGGCCGTGGATGACAGCGCCAGCCCTGCGCCCAGTAACAACGCGATACCCGGCGCCACCCCCAGGATCATCAACAAGATGCCCAGCAGTGCCCCGCAGCCCAACACCTGCAGACTGCCCAGGCCGAACACCACGCGGCGCAGGGCGAGCATCTTGGTCAGGGAAAATTCCAGGCCCAGGGAGAACAGCAGGAACACCACGCCCAGTTCGGCGAGGTCGGGCAGCTCCTCGCTGTCATTCACCCAGTCCAGCGCGGTAGGCCCCACGGCCAGGCCGACGCACAGGTAGCCCAGCACGGGCGGCAGTTGCAGCCGGCGAAACAGCGCAATCACCACCAGGGATGAGGCCAGAATGATCAGCAGGTTGGCAAACACACGCATCTCCATTGCAAGGGGGCAGGCAAAAAGCCGCGAGAATCGCTGAAACAGTTATAGGCCATGGTGACCTGGGTCAGGGTTTTCAGGGGCTGGTTTCTCGCCACAGGTTTTCGTCAGGCTTAGAATGTTGGCCTACTTTCTGATCAGGTCCATTCGTCATGCTTCCTGAATGCCAGTTGTTCGGCACCCTGGGTTGCCATCTATGTGAAATTGCTGAAGCCGAAATCATGCCGCTCGTCGAACACGGGTTGCTGGTGGAGCTGGTGGATATCGCCGACCCCGACGACCTGACCGAAGCCTACGGCCTGCGGATTCCGGTACTCCGCCGGGTGGACACGGGGGCGGAACTGGATTGGCCATTTGACTCACAACAGGTCGTGGCCTTCCTTCGTTGAGTTTATGCGATGGCAGGTTTCCAAATATTACGTTACTGTATGTTTGTACAGCGATTGAATAGAGGGAACGCCCGTGGTGAATGTTGAACAACTGAAAAGCAGCGTCAATCGCATGTCTGCCGACGTCGTGCGCGACGCGGTGAACGAGCTGCGCCTCGATGGCCTGGTCACGGAAGGCAAGACGCCTTTTAACAAGGTGCATTTCAATACCTGCTTTGCCGAGATCGAGGCGCTGTTCCAGCGCGCCGGTTACCACAAGCAGCTGGATGTGGTGGGTTACCAGGGCTTGTTGTACGCGTTGTACGATCCAGGCCGCTGGGAAGCCGTGGACGTGTTGCGCTGGCTCAAGGAATTCACCGAGGCCGCGAGTGCCTCGCCGATCCTGCGGGCGGAGTTGGCCAAGGCCTGAATCCGCCCTAGGCTCAATCCCGCCCGATGCGGGATAATGCCCGCCGGTTTTCCCAGGCTTTGAGCATTTCATGTCGACTTCCGTTTTTATCGCCTCCGAGCACCAAGCCAGCACCCTGTATTTGCCGCCCGGTCCTTGGGCGACGGTGCTCGATTGCCTGTGCGAGCACTTCCCGGCGATCGGCCGCGAACAGTGGCTCGACCGCATCGCCCGTGGCCGGGTGCTGGACATCGACGGCAGCCCCATCAGCCTGGACCTGGCCTACAAGGAAGGCCTGTGCATCTATTACTTCCGCGAAGTGCCGAACGAGAAAGTCATCCCGGTGCAGGAAACCATCCTGTACGCCGATGAGCACCTGGTGGTCGCTGACAAACCGCACTTCCTGCCCGTGACCCCCGCCGGTGAATACGTCGAGCAAACCCTGCTGCGCCGCTTGATTCGCCGCCTGGACAACCCGTCGCTGGTGCCCTTGCATCGCATCGACCGGCACACGGCGGGGCTGGTGTTGTTCTCGGCCCACCCGGCCAGCCGCTCGGCATATCAGCAATTGTTTCCCACCCGCCAGATCGACAAGTTCTACGAAGCCATCGCTCCGGCCCTGCCGAACTTGACGTTCCCCCTGGTGCATAAAAGCCGCCTGGTCGATGGCGAGCCGTTCTTTCGCATGCAGGAAGGGCCTGGCGCGAGTAACACCGAAACGGCGGTGGAAGTGCGCGAAAAGAACGGCGATCTATGGCGCTATGGCCTGTTTCCCGTCACCGGCAAGAAGCACCAGTTGCGTGTGCACATGAGTGCCCTCGGCGCGAGTATTTGTAACGACCCGTTCTACCCTGACGTGATCAAGGACGCGGTAGACGACTACGCCAACCCGCTGAAACTGCTGGCCCAGGGGGTGCGGTTTATCGACCCGGTTACGGGCGAAGAACGCAGTTTCCGCAGCCGGATCACCCTCGACTGGTAACCGCCAGAAACGACAAGGCCCGCGCGAGGCGGGCCTTGGATTAACCGGATAGCTGGGGCTTTCTGATACTGCGTGGTGTCCCGTTCAGGGCGGCTTCGCCACCCAGCGCGGGGCAAGCCCGCTCACTACAGGTCTTTGACGGTGCGAACCTGATCCTTATTGATGCGGGTGCGCTTGCCGTCAAGTTGTTCGAATTCGTAGAAACCCGAATCTTCATTGTATTTCGGGGTGTCGACGGCCTGGATTTCGCGACCGTCATTCAGGGTGATCACTGTCGGCGAGGCGCAACCGGCGAGGGTGGCGAGGCCCAGTGCAAGCATGAGAGCGGCGATGGTCCGTTGAGTCATGAGTTTGTCTCCGAGAGAATTCTTTTAAATAGCTGACCTTGTGACGCGCAGGGCATCGACAAAGTTCCTGATGCGAGGTTCATTCTGACACGCCCGAGCGCGTCTGTAACAGCTCCGGCGTATTAAGGTTGGCCAGGCGCGGGTCATCCGCCGGGCACTCAAGGCCCATGCCGCCCAGTTGCAGGAAGAGCTTGCGCGGGCTGCGCTCACCGGCGTGCCAGGCGCGCTCCACCGCGTCCCGCAGGGCGGAGGGGAGGATGCAGATCAGCGGCTCCCAGAACTCACCATGGCGCACCATTACCGGCAGCAGCGGGTTGCGCCGTGCAGTCTCACACAGGTCAGCGAGCAACCCTGCGTCGATATGCGGCACATCGCACGGCAGTATCAGCAGGTGCGCGTGGCGCGCGGCGGCGAGTCCTGCGCGGATACCGGCGAGTGGGCCGGGAAAGTCCGGGCTGTCGTCGTTGACCAATTGGTCGGCATACGCGGCGTAGTGTTGCGGGTTGCGGTTGCACGAGATGATCAAGTCATCCGTCAGCGGCCGCACCAGGCGCTGCAAATGGGCGATCAGGGGCTGGCCGTGCCATTCCAGCAGGCCTTTGTCCTGGCCGCCCATGCGCTGGCCACGCCCACCGGACAGCAGCAAGACCGAACAGGGCAGGGGCGATGAATCGATAGGCATGACGGTTCCGCAGCGGCAGCAAAAGGGGGGCCTGTGATATAACATCGGGCTGTTCCTTCGACAACCGGACCGTGCCATGAAAGCCAAGGCAGATGCGCCCTTCGTACCCCTGAACATCGCTGTATTGACTGTCAGCGACACCCGCACCCTCGACACTGATACCTCCGGCCAGGTCTTCGTCGACCGCCTCACCGCTGCTGGCCACAACCTGGCCGAGCGCGTGCTGCTCAAGGACGACCTCTACAAGATCCGCGCCCAGGTCGCCCACTGGATCGCCGAAGACGTGGTGCAAGTGGTGCTGATCACCGGCGGCACCGGCTTTACCTGCCGTGACAGCACCCCCGAAGCCGTGAGCTGCCTGCTGGACAAGCAGGTCGATGGTTTTGGCGAACTGTTCCGCCAGATCTCCGTGGCGGACATCGGCACCTCTACCGTGCAGTCCCGCGCCCTGGCCGGCCTGGCCAATGGCACCCTGGTGTGCTGCCTGCCGGGTTCCACCAATGCGGTGCGTACCGGTTGGGACGGCATCCTCGCCGAGCAACTGGACAACCGTCACCGCCCGTGCAACTTCGTCCCGCACCTGAAACAGGCCGAGCCTTGTGAATCCCGTGGGTAAGCCCGGCAAGACCGGCGCCCTGATGCCGGTGGAAGACGCGTTGGCGCAACTGCTGGCCATGGCCGAAGCCGCACCGATCCGTGAGCAGCAAACCTTGCCCCTGGCGGACTGCGACGGGCGGGTATTGGCCCAGGACCTGGTCTCCACCCTCGACCTGCCGCCCTGGCCGAACAGCGCCATGGACGGCTACGCCGTGCGTCTGTCGGACTGGATCGGCGAACCTATGGTGGTCAGCCAGCGCATCTTCGCAGGCCAGGCGCCACAGCCGTTGGCTGCCGGCACCTGCGCGCGCATTTTCACCGGAGCACCGGTGCCTGAAGGCGCCGACTGCGTGGAAATGCAGGAAAACGCCGTGGTCCACGCCGATGAGCGCGTGAGCTTCACCGAGCCGCTGCACCTCGACCAGAACATCCGCCCACAGGGCCAGGAAACCACGGCTGGCGAGTTGGTTTTGTCGGCCGGCACGCGCCTGGGCCCGATCGAACTCGGGCTTGCCGCCTCCCTGGGGCGCGACTGCCTGGAGGTGGTGCGCCGCCCACGTGTGGCGGTGCTGTCCACCGGTGATGAACTGATCGAGCCGGGTTTGCCACTGGGGCCGGGCCAGATCTACAACAGCAATCGGCGCGTGCTGTGCTCGTGGCTTGCGCGCCTGGGTTGTGAAGTGATCGATGCCGGCATCCTGCCCGACGACCTGGAGCAAACCCGCACGCGCCTGGGCGACCTGGGCAGCGTCGACCTGATCCTGTCGACCGGCGGTGTGTCGGTGGGCGAGGCGGATTTCCTTGGCATCGCCCTGCGTGAAGAGGGCGAGCTGGCCCTGTGGAAACTGGCGATCAAACCGGGCAAGCCGCTGACCTTCGGGCACTTCCGTGGCGTGCCGGTGATCGGCTTGCCAGGCAACCCGGCGTCGACGCTGGTGACGTTCGCACTATTGGCGCGCCCTTATCTGCTGCGCCGCCAAGGTGTGCAAGAGGTGGAGCCACTGCGTTTCGAGGTGCCGGTGGGATTCACCTGGCCAAAACCGGGTAACCGCCGTGAATACCTGCGTGGGCGCATCGAGCAGGGCAAGGCGATCATCTACCGCAACCAGAGCTCCGGCGTGCTGCGCAGTGCGGCGTGGGCGGAGGGGTTTGTGGAGGTGTTGGAAGGCACGACGCTGGCGATCGGCGATCGGGTCAACTTCATCCCGCTCAGTGAAGTCCTGAACTGACCCAATCCAAATGTGGGAGGGGGCTTGCCCCCGATGGCGGTGTATCAGTCAACTTAAGTGTGACTGACACTCTGCTATCGGGGGCAAGCCCCCTCCCACATATGATTCTTCATATGCCTCAGTAATCGTCGCCGCGCTCGGTGATGTCGCGCTCCACCGGCCCCGCATTCGGGTCATACCCCACCGGGAACTTGCCCTTCAGCGTCCACGCAAACGCAATGATCTCGGCAATCGTGCGGTACAGCTCCTCGGGAATACTGTCGCCCAGTTCCATCCGCGCCAGCAGCTTGACCAGCTCGGCGTTTTCGTAGATCGGTACTTCGTGTTCCCGCGCCAGCTTGAGGATCGCTTCGGCCAGGGCGTCGTCGCCCTTGGCCGTCAGGGTGGGGGCCTGCTGGCCGTCGTACTTGAGGGCAATCGCCTGGCGCGGCGGTATCGGGTTCTTCATGCGGTTTCATCCACCCAGCGTTGTTCCAGCCCGGTTTTTGGCCCGCGCGGCGGGGTGCCGAGGTGGCAATCGAGGTCGCCGACGTTGATGCCCGAGGTCACCAGGCGTTCGCGCAGGTTGCCCAAGTGGCTTTCGATCAGGCTGGCGGTGAAGGGCCGCGAGGCCCACAGCTGGCTGGACAGTTTGCCCTGGCTCAGTTGCGCCTGGACCTGCAATGGCCCCAGCGGCTCCATGTCGAAGGCCAGCTCGACGCGCCAGAGCATCTGCTTGGCGTCCTTCTTGTCCTTGCGTTCGGGCTGGTCCTTGTCCGGCGCCGGTTCCTCGCGCTGGAACTTGACCTGCAACGGCACTATGTCTTGCAAGGTGCGCATGGGGATTTCCAGCTGCCAGGTGGTTTGCAAGCGGCCGTCGGCGGTGGTGCCGGTCTGTTCCAGGCTCGACAGCTGATGGCTTTGCAGCCGTGAAATTGCGCCGGCGGCCAGGCGCAGCAGGTTTTCCAGGTCGCCTTCACCTTCCAGTTTCGCCATCAGCCGTTCGGGCAGTGGGAAGCCGGCGGGTAGTTGCCGGGCGCTGACCTGGCCAAGTGTGTTCAGTGGGCTGCGCACGAAGTTGGGCAGCACCTGGGCCAGGGTGTTGGCGGCGAGGATCGCGGTCATGTTGGTGCTGGCGGGCAGGGCGGGCAGCAAGTCCGCGACCAGGCGCAGCAACGCGCCTTTCATGTCCAGCGGCGGGATTTGCGGGTTCTGCCCGGCGAGCAGCTTGGCTTCAAGAAAGGCGCCGCTGTTCTGGATGACTTGCGCCAGTACCTTGGGGTTGCTGACTTGCGCCAGGTCCGGCAAAGCAGCCAACAGGCGCTCGGCGGCGGCGCGCAGATCGGCGGAGGTGCTGTCGCCGCGAGGCAGGTTCTGCAGGGCGGTGAAGACAGCATCCAACGAGCCCTGGCGACTTTGCTGGGTCGACAGTTGCTGGCTGACCGCCAGTTGATCCTTGAGCCCGCTCAACGGCACAAAGCTCAGGGTCTGCGCGTTTTGCACCACGGCGCTGAGCAGGCTGCCGACGCGCAGGGGCTGAGGGCTTTCCACGGTCAGGGTCGCGCCCGCCAGGGCGTTGTTGAGCACAGTGACCAGCGAGCGGTAGATCGCCGGCTGCGCGGTGCCCTGGGGCAGCATCTGGGTAGTCAGCACCTTGGCCTGCAACAGCGTGCCCACCGGTATCTGGTTGGTGTCAATGCGAGTGAGGGCGGCGACATTGGCGCTCAAGGCCTGCTGCAGGCTTAGGGTCAGGTTACCCGCAGGCGTCTGGCTCACCGCCACATTGCTGCCCAGCGGCAGCGGCTGCGGGCTGCTGGCCTGCACCAGGGTCTGGCGGCCGCCTTCCAGGGTCAACTTGAGCAGCAACTGGAAGGCCTCGCCGCCTTGTTTCAGGGCGATGACTTCGGCGTTTGCGGTTTTCCCGGGGTCGATCAGGCCGATCTGCGGCTCCAGCAGTTTCAGCAACTCACCGGCTGCGGGCGCAGGGCCCGGCCCGGCTGCCGGGGCGGGTGCAAGCGTAGGAAGGTTGATCTCACCGGTCATCGCGCGCGTCGTCTCTGGGGAAATTGCCCTCTTTAGAGTAGGGCATCACATGTATAATGCCGCCCGTCTGCAAAGAGAGCGGTAAAAACCTCACAACTATTTGATCCAGCTCTCTAAAATCGGTCGCCAAAGCCGTTATTGTGCATTTCTCTTTAACGGCCGCTGCACCGCCGACTTGAACCGTAAAGGCCCGCGATCTTTTGACCAGCCCTCTTCTTGAAGCCGTAGCGCTTGCCTGTGAACGCGACCTGCGCCTGCTGTTCGAGCACCTCGAACTGCGGCTGGCGGGCGGTGACATGGTGCAAGTCAGCGGCCCCAACGGCAGTGGCAAGACCAGTTTGCTGCGCCTGTTGGCCGGGCTGATGCAGCCGACCGCCGGTGAGGTTAGACTCAACGGCAAGCCCCTCAACCAACAACGCAGCGAACTTGCCCGCAACCTGGTGTGGATCGGCCACGCCGCCGGTATCAAAGACGTGCTCACCGCTGAAGAAAACCTCAGCTGGCTCAGCGCCCTGCATCATCCCGCTTCCCGCGAGGCCATCTGGCAGGCCCTGGCCGCTGTCGGCCTCAAGGGTTTCGAAGACGTTCCCTGCCACACCTTGTCCGCTGGCCAACAGCGCCGCGTGGCCCTGGCGCGTTTGTACCTGCCGGGCCCACCGCTGTGGATCCTCGACGAACCCTTCACCGCCCTTGATAAACAAGGCGTTGCCCAGTTGGAAGAGCACCTGGCCCGGCACTGTGAACAGGGCGGCCTGGTGGTGCTCACCACCCACCACACCTTGGCGCGCATGCCCTCAGGCTACCGCGAGCTGGACCTTGGCCGGTGGTCGGCATGAGCGTCTTCGCCTTGTTGGTCGCCCGCGAAGCGCGGCTGCTGTGCCGTCGTCCGGCCGAACTGGCCAACCCGCTGGTGTTCTTTGCGATTGTTATCGCGCTGTTCCCGTTGGCGGTTGGCCCCGAGACTAAACTGTTGCAAACCTTGTCCCCAGGGCTGGTGTGGGTGGCCGCGCTTTTATCGGTCCTGCTCTCGCTGGACGGGCTGTTTCGCGGTGATTTCGAAGACGGCTCCCTGGAACAGTGGGTCCTTTCGTCGCACCCCCTGCCACTTCTGGTACTGGCCAAGGTACTGGCACACTGGGCTTTTTCCGGCCTCGCGCTAGTCTTGCTCTCGCCGCTGCTGGCGATGATGCTCGGGTTGCCCACCGAATGCCTGCCGATCCTGCTGCTGAGCCTGTTGCTCGGTACGCCGGTGCTCAGCCTGTTGGGCGCAGTAGGCGCGGCGTTGACCGTGGGTTTGAAGCGGGGCGGCCTGTTGCTGGCCCTGTTGATTCTGCCTTTGTACATCCCGGTATTGATCCTGGGCAGCGGTGCCTTGCAAGCCGCGCTCATGGGCATGCCAGCGACCGGTTACCTGTTGTGGCTGGGTAGCCTGACCGCCCTGGCGGTCACCCTGACACCCTTTGCTATAGCGGCCGGCCTGAAGATCAGCGTCGGCGAATAATGAGGTCTGACTAAGTGTTATGTCTTAGTCAGTAAAGACCCTAAGCTTTTCGCAACGACGAAAAGCAACCGTGATGGAAACAGCAATGAACTGGACCTGGTTTCACAAGCTCGGCTCGCCCAAATGGTTCTATGGCATCAGCGGCAAGCTGTTGCCGTGGTTGAGCGTCGCCGCCGTGTTGCTGATCGGCATCGGCCTGGTCTGGGGCCTGGCCTTCGCGCCGCCGGACTACCAGCAAGGCAACAGCTTCCGCATCATCTATATCCACGTTCCCGCCGCCATGCTGGCCCAGTCCTGCTACGTGATGCTGGCGGTCTGCGGCGTTGTCGGCCTGGTGTGGAAGATGAAGCTCGCCGACGTGGCCCTGCAATGCGCCGCGCCCATCGGCGCCTGGATGACCGCCGTGGCGCTGGTCACCGGCGCGATCTGGGGCAAGCCCACCTGGGGCTCGTGGTGGGTGTGGGATGCGCGACTAACGTCCATGTTGATCCTGCTGTTCCTGTACTTCGGTCTGATTGCTCTGGGCAACGCGATCAGCAATCGTGACAGCGCCGCCAAGGCCTGCGCGGTGCTGGCGATTGTCGGCGTGATCAACATCCCGATCATCAAATACTCGGTGGAGTGGTGGAACACCCTGCACCAGGGCGCCACCTTCACCCTCACCGAAAAGCCGGCGATGCCCGTGGAGATGTGGGCGCCACTGCTGCTGATGGTGCTGGGGTTCTACTGCTTCTTCGGCGCCGTGCTGCTGCTGCGCATGCGCCTTGAAGTGCTCAAGCGTGAAGCCCGCACAAGTTGGGTCAAGGCCGAAGTGCAAAGCAGCCTGGGAGTGCGTGGATGAGTTTTGCTTCTTTCAGCGAGTTTCTCGCCATGGGCCATCACGGCCTGTACGTCTGGACCGCCTATGGCATCTGCCTGGCGGTGCTGGCCCTCAACGTCGCCGCGCCGATCCTGGCCCGCAAGCGTTACCTGCAACAAGAGGCGCGTCGTCTGCGCCGGGAGACCGAAAAGTGAATCCGCTGCGTAGAAAGCGTCTGTTGATCATCCTTGCCATCCTGGTGGGCGTCGGCATTGCCGTGGGCCTGGCCTTGAGCGCCTTGCAACAGAACATCAACCTGTTCTACACCCCGACTCAGATCGCCAATGGCGAAGCGCCTGTCGATACGCGTATCCGCGCCGGCGGCATGGTCGAAAAGGGCTCGCTGAAGCGCTCCGGTGACTCCCTCGACGTCACCTTCGTGGTCACCGACTTCAACAAAGCCGTGACCATCACCTACCGTGGCATCCTCCCGGACCTGTTCCGCGAAGGCCAGGGCATCGTCGCCCTGGGCAAGCTCAACGCCGACGGCGTGGTGGTCGCCGATGAAGTGCTGGCCAAGCACGATGAAAAATACATGCCGCCGGAGGTCACCAAGGCTCTGAAAGACAGCGGCCAATCCGCGCCAACGCCTGCCAAGGAGGGCTAAGCCATGACGTCCGCACTGTTTATTCCGGAGTTGGGCCAGTTGGCGATGATCCTCGCCCTGTGCTTTGCCATCGTCCAGGCCGTGGTGCCGTTGCTCGGTGCCTGGCGTGGCGACCGTTTGTGGATGAGCCTGGCGCAGCCGGCTGCGTGGGGCCAGTTTGCTTTCCTGCTGTTCGCCTTTGGCTGCCTGACCTACGCCTTCATGACCGACGATTTTTCCGTCGCCTATGTGGCCAATAACTCCAACAGCGCCTTGCCCTGGTACTTCAAGTTCAGCGCCGTGTGGGGCGCCCACGAAGGTTCGTTGCTGCTGTGGGCGCTGATTCTCGGCGGCTGGACCTTCGCCGTGTCGGTGTTCTCGCGCCAATTGCCGCAAGTGATGCTGGCGCGGGTGCTGGCGGTGATGGGCATGATCAGCATCGGCTTCCTGCTGTTCCTGATCATGACCTCCAACCCGTTCAGCCGCATCCTGCCGCAGATTCCGGCGGACGGGCATGACCTCAACCCGTTGCTGCAAGACATCGGCCTGATCGTGCACCCGCCGATGCTCTACATGGGCTACGTGGGCTTCTCGGTGGCCTTCGCCTTCGCCATCGCCGCCTTGCTCGGCGGGCGCCTTGATGCGGCCTGGGCGCGCTGGTCGCGGCCGTGGACCATCGTCGCCTGGGCGTTCCTCGGCATTGGTATCACGCTGGGCTCCTGGTGGGCCTATTACGAACTCGGCTGGGGCGGCTGGTGGTTCTGGGACCCGGTGGAAAACGCCTCCTTCATGCCCTGGCTGGTCGGTACTGCGCTGATTCACTCACTGGCTGTCACCGAGAAGCGTGGCGTGTTCAAGAGCTGGACCGTGCTGCTGGCCATCGCGGCATTTTCCCTCAGCCTGCTCGGCACCTTCCTCGTGCGTTCGGGTGTGCTGACGTCGGTGCATGCGTTTGCGTCCGACCCGGAGCGCGGCGTGTTTATCCTGATCTTCCTGCTGTTTGTGGTCGGTGGCTCCCTGACCCTGTTCGCCCTGCGCGCCCCGGTGGTCAAGAGCCAGGTCGGCTTTAACCTGTGGTCGCGGGAAACCCTGCTGCTGGGCAATAACCTGGTGCTGGTGGTGGCCGCGTCGATGATCCTGCTCGGCACCTTGTATCCGCTGGTGCTGGATGCGTTGAGCGGCGCCAAGCTGTCCGTGGGCCCGCCGTACTTCAACGCGTTGTTTATCCCATTGATGGGCCTGTTGATGGTGGTGATGGCGGTCGGCGTGCTGGTGCGCTGGAAAGACACCCCAGTCAAATGGCTGGCCGGCATGCTGATGCCGGTACTGCTCGGCAGCGTGGCCCTGGCGGTCATCGCCGGGTTTGCCTACGGCGACTTCAACTGGGCGGTGCTCGCCACTTTCCTGCTCGCCGCCTGGGTGTTGCTGGCCGGCGTGCGCGATATCTTCGACAAAACCCGCCACAAAGGCCTGATCAAAGGCCTGCCGACGTTGACCCGCAGCTACTGGGGCATGCAGGTCGCCCACATCGGCATCGCCGTATGCGCCCTCGGTGTGGTGTTGTCCAGCCAGAACAGCGCCGAACGCGACCTGCGCCTGGCGCCGGGCGAGTCCATGGACCTGGCCGGTTATCACTTCATCTTCGAAGGCGCCAAGCACTTCGAAGGGCCGAACTTCACCTCCGACAAAGGCACCGTGCGCGTCGTGCGCAACGGTAAGGAAGTGGCGGTGCTGCACCCGGAAAAACGCCTGTACACCGTGCAGAGCTCGATGATGACCGAAGCCGGGATCGACGCCGGTTTCACCCGTGACCTCTACGTCGCATTGGGTGAGCCGCTGGGCGACGGCGCCTGGGCCGTGCGGGTGCATGTGAAGCCGTTTGTGCGCTGGATCTGGTTCGGCGGCTTGCTCACGGGCTTTGGTGGTTTGCTCGCCGCGCTGGACCGGCGTTATCGGGTCAAAGTGAAAAGCCGGGTGCGTGAAGCCCTCGGCCTGCAAGGAGCGGCGGCATGAAGCGTTGGTTGATGGTGGTACCGCTGGCGATGTTCCTGGTGGTGGCGGTGTTTCTGTATCGCGGGCTGTACCTGGACCCGGCCGAGTTGCCTTCGGCGATGATCGGCAAACCGTTTCCGGCATTCAGCCTGCCGACCGTGCAGGGCGACAAGACCCTGACCCAGGCCGACCTGCTCGGCAAACCGGCGCTGGTCAACGTGTGGGGCACCTGGTGCATCTCCTGCCGCGTTGAACACCCGGTGCTCAACAAGCTGGCCGAGAAGGGCGTGGTGATCTATGGCATCAACTACAAGGACGACAACGCAGCCGCGTTGAAATGGCTGGCGGAATTCCACAACCCGTACCAGCTGGATATCCGCGATGAAGACGGCAACCTCGGTTTGAACCTGGGCGTGTACGGCGCCCCGGAAACCTTCTTCATCGATGCCAAGGGCGTAATCCGCGACAAGTACGTCGGCGTGATCGACGAAGTGGTCTGGCGCGAGCAGCTCGCCGCCAAGTACCAGGCCCTGGTCGATGAGGCCAAGCCATGAAGCGTCTGTTAGCCGCTGCCGTTTTAGCGTTGGGCTTGGCAAGCGTGGCCCACGCCGCCATCGACACCTACGAATTTGCCAACGACGCCGAGCGCGAGCGTTTCCGCGACCTGACCAAGGAACTGCGCTGCCCCAAGTGCCAGAACCAGGATATCGCCGACTCCAACGCACCGATCGCCGCCGACCTGCGCAAGGAAATCTTCCGCATGCTGGGGGAGGGCAAGGACAACCAGCAGATCATCGACTTCATGGTCGACCGCTACGGAGATTTCGTGCGCTACAAACCGGCGCTCACCGGCAAGACCGCGCTGCTCTGGTTCGGCCCTGCCGGACTGTTGCTGGCCGGCGTTGTGGTAATGGCCGTGATCGTGCGCCGCCGCCGCGCCGCGCCAACCGATGGTTCCGACGCGCTGTCCCTGGATGAGCGTAAACGCCTCGACCAATTGCTGGACACCAAGACTGATGATTGATTTCTGGCTCGCAGCCGGCCTGCTGCTTCTGATTGCCCTGAGTTTCCTGCTGATCCCGGTACTGCGCGGCCGCCGTGCCCAGCGCGAAGAGGATCGCACCGCGCTGAACGTGGCGCTGTACCAGGAACGCGTTGCCGAACTGCAAGTGCAGCAGGACGAAGGCGTACTGAATCCCGCGCAACTCGACACCGGCCGCGCCGAAGCTGCCCGCGAATTGCTCGCCGATACCGAGGGCGTGGAAAAGCCCCGTGAATCGCGCCTGGGCAAGCCGCTGCCGTTGTTGGCGGCGTTTCTGGTGCCGGTCCTCGGCGTTGCCCTGTACCTGCATTACGGGGCCAGCGACAAGGTTGAACTGACCCGCGAATTCGCCCAGCCGCCGGTGTCCATGGAAGACATGACCCAGCGCCTGGAACGCGCCGCAGCTGCCCAGCCGGACTCTGCCGAGGGCCTGTATTTCCTCGGCCGTGCCTATATGGCCCAGGACCGTTCCGCCGATGCGGCCAAGGTGTTCGAACGCACCGTGGCCCTTGCTGGTCGCCAGCCGGAACTGCTTGGCCAGTGGGCCCAGGCGCAGTATTTTGCCGACAACAAACAGTGGTCGCCCAAGGTTCAGGCCCTCACCGATGAGGCGCTGAAGCTTGATCCGAAGGAAGTTACCAGCCTGGGCCTGCTGGGTATCGCCGCCTTTGAAGGTCAGCGTTATCAAGAGGCGATCGACTACTGGAATCGATTGCTGGCCCAACTGCCACCGGACGATAACTCCCGTGCCGCCCTGCAAGGTGGCATCGACCGCGCTGCCGAAAAGCTCAAGGAAAGCGGCGGCACGGTTGCGCAGAAGGCCGTGATGAAAGTTCGGGTGGACCTGTCCGCCGAGGTGAAGGCCAAAGCCTTGCCAAGCGACAGCGTGTTCATCTTCGCCCGCGCCGTCAGTGGCCCGCCGGCACCCTTGGCGGCCAAGCGCGTGACCGTCGCCGAACTGCCGGTCACCGTCGAACTGGGCGATGCCGACGCGATGATGCCGCAATTGAAACTGTCCAACTTCCCCGAAGTCCAACTGGTTGCGCGCATATCCCGGGCCGGTCAGCCGACCACTGGCGAGTGGATCGGCCGCAGCCAACCCCTGGCCAGCACCACCACTGCCTTGCAGCAGCTGACCATCGACAGTCCGGACCAGTAAATCGAGGAAACGCCCATGACCGCATTTGCACGCATCACCTTGCTCAGCCTGGTATTGGGCCTGAGCGCTTGTGCGGTCCACCGCCCACCTCCCGCGCCCACCGGCCCGACCATTCCACCGTCCCCGTCAACCCAACCGAGCACCAAACCGTCCGGCCCGGTGACCCCAGCGCCGAAGCCAGTGCCGACCAAGTCGCCGACGTTTGCGCCACCTCCGGGCGCCGCCAGCCACTGGGACGGCAAGATGCAGGTGTATGTACTGGACGACCAGCCCGACACCTTCTATCGCCAGCGCACGTATTACCGCTGGAGCAACGGTTGGAGCCGCTCGATCAGCCCGAACGGACCTTGGGAAGACACCGACGTGCACGGTGTGCCACCGGGGTTGAGCAAGCAGTACGCGCAATGAAAAAAGGCGACCTATTACAGGTCGCCTTTTTTTGCGCTTTCAAATCAGGTCTCTCAACCACCGGAGATCAAAGGTGGGAGGGGGCTTGCCCCCGATGGCAGTGGGTCATTCTATAGAGGCGAACCCCTGTGGCGAGCAGGCTTGCCCTGCGTTGGGCTGCGAAGCGGCCCCGGAAGCTGGCGGCGGGTTCTGTCTGACATAACGCAGTGGCCTTACTGGGGCTGCTGCGCAGCCCAACGCGGGGCAAGCCCGCTCGCCACAACAAGCCCGCTCGCCACAAAAAAGCTCGTTCACCACTTAGCAGGGATGTGCTTTTAGATGTACTTGCAACCTTTCACAAAACCTTCATCCAACCGACCCCCTCCAGTCATGTGCAAGTCATAGGGCTGACACCTCCCGCGCCTACTGTCGTTTGAACTCAACCGCAGCCATCCCAGGCTGTTCAAACAAGACAGAGAAGCCCATGAATCACGCTATCCATGTCGATCACTTGAACAAGACCTTTGCGAAGAAATCCGCCTTGGTCGACCTCGAACTCACCATTGCCCCGGGTGAGATGGTCGCGCTGATTGGCGCTTCCGGTTCCGGCAAGTCCACCTTGTTGCGGCACCTGGCGGGCCTGGCCTGTTGCGACAAAAGCAACGGCGGCAGCGTCAAGGTGTTGGGCCGGGAAGTGCAGGCCAGTGGGCGCTTGAATGGCAAGGTGCGGCGGTTGCGCGCGGACATTGGCTATATCTTCCAGCAGTTCAACCTGGTCAATCGTCTGAGCGTGCTCGACAACGTGCTGCTCGGTTGCCTGGGCCGCATGCCGCGCTGGCGTGGCAGCCTCGGCTTGTTCAATGCCGAAGAAAAAGCGTTTGCCCTCGAGTCCCTGGCTCGCGTCGGCCTGGCCGATCTGGCGGCGCAACGTGCCTCGACCTTGTCCGGCGGCCAGCAGCAGCGCGTGGCGATTGCCCGGGCATTGACCCAGCGCGCCGAGGTAATCCTCGCCGACGAACCCATCGCCTCCCTCGACCCGGAGTCGGCGCGCAAGGTCATGGAGATCCTCGCCGACATCAACCGCCGCGACGGCAAGACCGTGGTGGTGACCTTGCATCAAGTCGATTACGCCATGCGTTATTGCCCGCGTGCCGTGGCCCTCAAAGGCGGGCGCATTCATTTCGACGGGCAGGGCAGTGCGATGAGCAGCCAGTTCCTCAACGATTTGTACGGTGCCGACGTCGACACCAGCCTGATGTTTTCCGACCAGACCCGCCACGCCACCGCCACCCCTCGGCTGGCCTTGGCGCGCGCTTGAAACCTTACTCACGACCCACAGGAAGCCTTTCCATGTTGAACCGTATCGGCCATGTGTTTCTGTCTGCCGTATTGCTGGCCAGTGTCGCGCTGGGCAACGCCCACGCCGCTGACAAGGTGATCAACTTCGGCATCATGTCCACCGAGTCTTCGCAGAACCTCAAGAGCATCTGGCAGCCATTCCTGGATGACATGCACAAGAAGACCGGCCTGACCATCAACGCCACCTTCGCCTCCGACTACGCCGGCCTGATCCAGGGCATGCGCTTCAACAAGGTCGACGTGGCCTGGCTCGGCAACAAGGCCGCGATGGAAGCGGTGGACCGTTCCAACGGCGAGATCTTCGCCCAGACCGCCGCCGCCAACGGTGCCGCCGGTTACTGGAGCGTGTTGATCGTGCGCAAAGACAGCCCGATCAACAACGTCGACGACATGCTCAAGAACGCCAAGAACCTGACCTTCGGCAACGGTGACCCGAACTCCACCTCGGGCTACCTGGTGCCGGGCTACTACGTGTTCGCCAAGAACAACGTGGATGCCGCCACCGCGTTCAAACGCACGCTCAACTCCAGCCATGAAGTCAACGCGTTGAGTGTGGCCAAGGGGCAACTGGACGTCGCCACCTTCAATACCGAGAGCTGGGAGCGCCTGGAAGTCACCCAACCGGACAAGGCCGCCATGCTCAAGGTGATCTGGAAATCGCCGCTGATCCCCGCCGACCCGATGGTGTGGAGCAAGGCGCTGAGCGACAGCGAGAAGGCCAAGATTCGCGACTTCTTCGCCCACTACGGCGACACCGATGAAGAGAAGGCGGTGCTGAAGAACATGCAGTTGGGCAAGTTCCTGCCGTCCAGCGATGACCAGCTGTTGCCGATCCGCCAGCTGGAGCTGTTCAAGCAGCGCACCACCGTCAGTGCCGACGACAAGCTGGAGGCTGCCGACAAGGCCAAGAAGCTGGCGGATATCGACGCCGACCTGGCCAAGCTGCAACAGCGCATCTCCGAGCTCGACAAGAAAACCGCAGCCAACGGTTAATTCCTGTGGGAGGGGGCTTGCCCCCTCCCACATTTCGCTCGAGGACAACCATGACTACTTTGCACGCTGAAGCCGTCGGCAAACGCACCTGGCCGCAATACCTCGGCTGGGGCCTGTTCCTGGTCCTGCTGGCCTGGGCCTGGCACGGCGCGGAAATGAACCCGCTGGCGCTGTACCGCGACTCCGGAAACATGGCGACCTTCGCCGCCGACTTCTTCCCGCCGGACTTCCACGAATGGCGCAGTTACCTCAAGGAGATGATCGTCACCGTGCAGATCGCCCTGTGGGGCACGGTATTGGCCATCGTCTGCTCGGTGCCGCTGGGCATCTTGTGCGCCGACAACATCACCCCGTGGTGGGTGCACCAACCGCTGCGTCGGGTGATGGATGCGTTCCGTTCGATCAACGAAATGGTGTTCGCCATGTTGTTCGTGGTTGCCGTCGGCCTCGGCCCCTTCGCCGGCGTACTGGCGCTGTGGATCAGCACCACCGGTGTACTCGCCAAGCTGTTCGCCGAAGCCGTCGAAGCCATCGACCCAGGTCCGGTAGAGGGCGTGCGGGCCACTGGTGCCAGTGCCCTGCAGGAAGTGATCTACGGCGTGATCCCCCAGGTCATGCCGCTGTGGGTCAGCTACGCGCTGTACCGCTTCGAAGCCAACGTGCGTTCGGCGACGGTGGTGGGCATGGTCGGCGCGGGCGGGATCGGCGTGATCCTGTGGGAAAACATCCGTGCCTTCCAGTTCGTCCAGACCTGCGCGGTGCTGCTGGTGATCATCGTGGTGGTGAGCCTGATCGACGTGCTGTCCCAACGCCTGCGCAAGCAGTTCATCTGACCTCGGAGGGGTGCCCGCGCGGCGCTTTTTTTAAGCATGCAGTTGTCTAGACAAGATGAGCCGGTGTACCGCGAACTCGCGGATATCCTGCGCCGTGAATTGAGCAGCTACAGCGCCGGTGATTTCCTGCCCGGTGAGGTGCACATGGCCGAGCGCTTCGGCGTCAACCGCCACACCCTGCGCCGTGCCATCGATGAGCTGGTGTTCGAAGGCAGCCTGTTGCGTCGCCAGGGCAAGGGCACCCAGGTGCTCGACCGGCCGCTGATCTACCCGATGGGCGCCGAGACCTCCTACAGCCAATCCCTGTCAGCCCAGGGCGTCGGTGTGCAGGCGGTGTTGCTCAAGCGCCGCTACTGCTACGCCAGCCGTGAAGAAGCGCTGCACCTGGGGATCGCTGAAATGGCGCCGATGATCGAGCTGCAAACCCTGCGCAAGCTCGACCACCAGCCCGTCAGCCTGATCCGCCATCGCTACTGCGCCAGCCGTGCGCCGTTGCTGGCCGACTACACCGGCGGTTCGCTGCGCCAGTACCTGCGCGAACGCGACCTGCCATTGACTCGCACCCACAGCCTGATCGGTGCGCGCCTGCCCAACCGTGACGAAGCCGCGCTGCTGATGATGCCTCGGCACTTGCCGGCCCTCACCGTATTCACCCTTTCCCGCGATCGCGACGGCCACCCGGTGGAGCTGGCGCAGTCCACCAGCCGTTCGGATCGCTTCCAGTACCAAGTGGTGACTTGATGGAGACCCTGATGAACCTGTCCCCGCGTCAGCATTGGATTGGTGTGCTCGCCCGCGCCCAACTCAGTGAATTGCAACCCCACGAAGCGGCCTTGAAAGACGCGGAGTACCAGCTCATTCGCGCCCCGGAAATCGGCATGACCCTGGTACGCGGTCGCATGGGCGGCAATGGCGCACCGTTCAACGTCGGTGAAATGAGCGTGACCCGCTGCGTAGTGCGCCTGGCCGATGGCCGCACCGGCTACAGCTACCTGGCCGGGCGCGACAAGGTGCATGCCGAGCTGGCCGCCCTGGCCGATGCCCATTTGCAAGGCGCGCAGCCGAGTATCTGGCTCAGCGATCTGATCACTGCCCTGGCGAACGCCCAGGTCAGGCGTCGCGCTGAAAAAGAGGCGGACACCGCCGCCACCAAGGTCGAGTTCTTCACCCTCGTGCGAGGAGAAAACTGATGAATGCGCAACTGTTGCAACCGGCGTTTGTCGACCCGGTATTGGACGCCCAGCGTGGTTTTCGCGCCGCGCTCAAGGCCCTGGCCGAACCGGGGTTGATCCAGCACCTGCCATCCGCCCCACACCTCGAGGGCCTGGCGCCGGCGACGTACGCGTTGTGCCTGGCACTGCTGGACGTGGACACGCCGCTGTGGCTTTCACCGAGCTTCGACACGCCGCTGATCCGCGCCAACCTGGCGTTCCACTGCGGTTGCCCGCTGACTTCGCATCGCGAAGCAGCGGTGTTCGCCTTGCTCGGTGAACACGACCTGCTGGATCTGAGCGGCTTCGACCACGGCAACGACCGCTACCCCGACCAGTCCTGCACCTTGCTCGTGCAGCTCACTGACCTGGAGTCCGGGCGTGGCCTGCTCTGGCGCGGCCCAGGCATCAAGACCCAGCGCCAGGTGCACGTCCCGGTGCCGCAGGCCTTCTGGCAGGAACGCCAACGGCGCAAAACCTTTCCCCGTGGCCTGGACGTGCTGTTTGCCGCCGGCCATCACCTGATCGGCCTGCCGCGCAGCAGCCGCATTGCACAGGAGCATGCCTGATGTACGTAGCCGTCAAAGGTGGCGAACAGGCCATCGACAATGCCCACCGCCTGCTGGCGAAAAAACGCCGGGGCGATACCGCGATTCCGGAACTGAGCGTGACGCAAATCCGCGAGCAACTGCCCCTGGCCGTGGCGCGGGTGATGACCGAAGGCTCACTGTTCGACGAAGAACTCGCCGCGCTGGCGATCAAGCAAGCGGCGGGGGACCTGGTGGAAGCGATCTTCCTGTTGCGCGCCTACCGCACCACGCTGCCGCGCTTCAGCCCGAGCCTGCCGATCGATACCGCCCGGATGTCGTTGAGCCGGCGCCTGTCGGCCACCTTCAAGGACCTGCCCGGCGGCCAACTGCTCGGCCCGACCTTCGACTACACCCACCGCCTGCTGGATTTTGCCCTGCTGGCCGAAGGTGAGTACCCGGGGCCGCAGACCGCGCCGGAGGCGACGCTGGAAGACTGCCCACGCGTGCTCGGCCTGCTCGCCAAAGAAGGCCTGATCAAGACCGAAACCGACGACAACGCCCGCGTTGCCGACATCACCCGCGACCCGCTGGAATACCCGGCCAGCCGCGCCGAGCGCCTGCAAGCCCTGGCCCGTGGCGACGAAGGTTTCCTGCTGGCGCTGGGGTACTCGACCCAACGTGGCTACGGTCGCAACCACCCGTTTGCCGGTGAGATTCGTATCGGCGATGTGGAGGTGTGGATCGAACCGGAAGAACTGGGTTTCCCCATCTGCCTGGGCAGCATCGAAGTGACCGAGTGCGAGATGGTCAACCAGTTTGTCGGTTCGGCTACCGAGCTGGCGCAGTTCACGCGGGGTTACGGCCTGGCCTTCGGGCATGCCGAGCGCAAGGCCATGGGCATGGCCCTGGTGGACCGCTCGCTGCGCGCCGAGGAGTACAACGAAGAGATCGTCTCGCCCGCCCAGCGCGAAGAGTTTGTGCTGGCCCACTGCGACAACGTCGAGGCGGCGGGCTTTGTCTCCCACCTCAAACTGCCGCACTACGTGGACTTTCAGTCCGAGCTGGAACTGATCCGCAAACTGCGCCAACCGGCCGAGGGCCCGAGCCATGAATGACGCCGCGTACAACTTCGCCTACCTCGACGAACAGACCAAGCGCATGATCCGTCGCGCCTTGCTCAAGGCGGTGGCGATCCCTGGCTACCAGGTGCCGTTCGGTGGCCGCGAGATGCCGCTGCCTTACGGCTGGGGCACCGGCGGCATGCAATTGACCGCCGCGATCCTGGGGGACGATGACGTGCTCAAGGTCATCGACCAGGGCGCCGACGACACCACCAACGCGGTGTCGATCCGCCGCTTTTTTGCGCGCACTGCAGGCGTGGTCACTACCGAAGCGACCCCTGAAGCGACGGTGATCCAGACCCGTCACCGCATCCCGGAAACGCCCTTGCAGGCGAACCAGATCATGGTGTTCCAAGTGCCGATCTCAGAGCCGCTGCGTTTTATCGAACCCTCGGAAACCGAGACTCGCACCATGCACGCCCTGAATGATTACGGGGTGATGCATGTGAAGCTGTATGAGGACATCGCCACCTTCGGCCACATCGCCACGGCCTACGCCTACCCGGTGACGGTGGATGAACGCTACGTGATGGACCCGTCGCCGATCCCCAAATTCGACAACCCCAAACTCGACATGAGCCCGGCGCTGATGCTGTTCGGCGCCGGTCGCGAGAAGCGCCTGTATGCGGTGCCGCCATACACCCAGGTCACCAGCCTCGACTTTGAGGACCACCCGTTCGAAGTGCAGAAATGGGCGCACAGCTGCGCGATCTGCGGCAGCCATGAATCGTTCCTTGATGAGCTGATTCTGGATGACGCCGGAACCCAGAGTTTTGTGTGTTCCGACACGTGGTATTGCGCCCAGCGGGTGAAGGAGAACAACCAGTGAGCCAGCCGTTATTGCAAGTGCGTGACCTGTCCCTGTTGTACGGCCCGGAGAAGGGTTGCCAGGGTGTGAGCTTCGATCTGTACCCCGGCGAAGTGCTTGGGATTGTCGGTGAGTCCGGCTCGGGTAAATCCACCTTGCTTTCGTTGTTGAGCGGGCGCCTGCCGCCGCACGCGGGCAGCATCGGCTACCGCAGCCAGGACGGCGAATGGCTCGACCTCTACAGTGCCAGCGAAGCCGAGCGCCGCACCTTGCTGCGCACCGAATGGGGCTTTGTCGAGCAGAACCCGCGTGACGGCCTGCGCATGGGCGTGTCGGCCGGCGCCAACATTGGTGAACGCTTGATGGCCCAGGGCGTGCGCAATTACGCGCAACTGCGTGGCGCCGGTCTGGATTGGCTGGAGCAGGTGGAGATTGACCCACAACGCATCGACGACCTGCCACGCACCTTTTCCGGCGGCATGCAGCAGCGCCTGCAAATTGCCCGCAACCTGGTTTCCAGCCCACGGCTGGTGTTCATGGACGAACCCACCGGCGGCCTCGACGTGTCGGTGCAAGCGCGTCTGCTCGACCTGCTGCGCGGCCTGGTGCGTGAACTGGATTTGGCGGTGGTGATCGTCACCCACGACCTGGCCGTGGCACGCCTGTTGGCCGACCGCCTGATGGTGATGCGTCGCTCTCGTGTAGTGGAAACCGGGCTCACCGACCAGATCCTCGACGATCCACAGCACCCTTACTCTCAACTGCTGGTGTCTTCGGTATTGCAGCCATGACAAATGCCTTGATCGAGGTCCGTGACCTCTCGAAAACCTTCACCCTGCACCAGCAAAACGGTGTAGTACTCAATGTGCTGCGCGGGGTGGAGTTCAGTGTGCAGGGCGGCGAATGCCTGGTGCTGCACGGTCAGTCCGGCGCGGGCAAAAGCACCTTGCTGCGTACGCTGTACGGTAACTATCTACCGGCCGGTGGCAGCATTCGTGTACGCCATGCCGGCGAGTGGCTGGAGCTGGTGGGCGCCGCGCCCCGCGAGATTCTGCAGGTGCGCCAGCAGACCCTGGGCTACGTCAGCCAATTCCTGCGGGTGATTCCGCGTGTGGCGTGCCTGGATGTGGTGATGGAGCCGGCGTTGGCCCGAGGCTGGTCGAAAGCCGAGGCACAACAGCGCGCCGAACACCTGCTGACCCGTCTGAACATCCCCCAGCGCCTGTGGCCACTGGCGCCCGGCACTTTTTCCGGTGGCGAGCAACAGCGCGTCAACATCGCCCGCGGTTTCATGGTGGCCTGGCCGGTGATGCTGCTGGACGAACCCACCGCCTCCCTGGACGACCACAACCGCCAGGTGGTGCTGGAACTGATGAACGAAGCCAAGGCTGGCGGCGCTGCATTGATCGGAATCTTCCACGACCGCGCCGCCCGTGAAGCGGTGGCCGACCGCCATTTCGACATGACCCCCGCGCCTGTTGCCCAAGAGGAATACGCCCATGCCCGCTGAACAGATCCTCAGTAATGCCCAGGTTGTCACGGCTGATCGCATGTTCCTGGGCTCGGTGGTGTTGCGTGATGGCAAGATCGTCGACCTCGCCGAAGGCCGCAGCCAGTTGCCCCAGGCCCAGGACCTGGGCGGTGATTTCCTGCTGCCGGGCCTGGTGGAGTTGCACACCGACAACCTGGAAAAACACATGACCCCGCGCCCCGGCGTGGACTGGCCGTCGACCTCGGCGGTGCTCAGCCACGATGCGCAGATTATCGCGGCGGGCATCACCACCGTCTTCGATGCGGTGTCCATCGGTGACGTGAACCCCAAGGGCAACCGCATGAAAAAACTGCCGGCGATGCTCGATGCCATCGCCCAGGCAGAAGGTGCCGGCCTGACCCGCGCCGAGCACCACCTGCACCTGCGCTGCGAGCTGTGCCACCCGGACACCCTCAGTGTGTTCCGCGACCTGGTGGAAAACCCGCTGGTGCAACTGGTGTCGGTGATGGACCATTCGCCGGGCCAGCGCCAGTTTGTGCTTGAAGCCAAGTACCGTGAGTACTACATGGGCAAGTACCACCTGAACGACGAAACCATGGACGCCTTCATCGTGCTGCAAAAGGCCAATTCCCTGGCCTACAGTGATCGCTACCGTGCGGCTATCGTCGAGCATTGCCTGGCGCGTGGTTTGTCGGTGGCCAGTCACGACGACGCGACGCTCGCGCATGTGCAGGAGTCGGCACGCTATGGCATGACCATCGCTGAATTCCCCACTACGCTCGAGGCGGCGAAGGGCTGCCAGGCGTTGAACATGAAAGTGTTGATGGGCGCGCCGAACGTGGTGCGCGGCGGGTCGCACTCGGGTAATGTGGCCGCCGCCGGCCTGGCGGCCGAGGGCTTGCTGGATATACTTTCCAGTGACTACTACCCGGCCAGCCTGTTGCAGGCGGCCTTCGTGCTGGCTGACCAGCAAGACGGCGGCGACCTGTCGCGGGCGGTCAAGATGATCAGCCTGGCGCCCGCGCAGGCGGCAGGGCTGAAGGACCGTGGCGAGATTGCCCTCGGCCTGCGCGCCGACCTGGTCCAGGCCCGCAACCGCGAAGGGCTGCCTGTGGTGCAACAAGTATGGCGACAAGCGAAGAGGGTATTTTGATGGCAGGCAGGTTGATCTATCTCATCGGGCCGTCCGGCTCGGGCAAGGACAGCCTGCTGGATGCCGCACGCCCACGCTTGGCCGAGCGCGGTTGCCGCATTGTGCGCCGCGTTATCACCCGCTCGGCGGAAGCGGTGGGCGAAGCGGCGCAGGGCGTCAGCCCCGAGCAATTTGCGACGATGCAGGCCGAGGGCGCGTTTGCCCTCAGTTGGCAGGCCAATGGTTTGTCCTATGGCATTCCCAGGGAGATCGACGATTGGCTGGCGGCGGGGGACGACGTACTGGTCAATGGCTCCCGTGCGCACCTGGCGCAGACTCGCAAGCGTTATCCGACTTCGCTGGTGTTGCTGCTGACGGTGGACCAGGCGGTGTTGCGCCAACGCCTGATCGCACGGGGGCGTGAAGCGTTGGCGGATATCGAGGCGCGCTTGGCGCGCAATGCGCGGTTCACCGCCGAGCTGATCGCCGGCAACGGTGCGGGGTTGTTCGTACTGGATAACTCCGGGCCGCTGGAACATACGGTCGAGCGCCTGCTGTGCTGCATCGATCACGGGCACTCGGCATGCGCCTGACCTTGCTCGGCACCGGTGACGCGCGGCAAGTCCCGGTGTATGGCTGTGAGTGCGCCGCGTGTGACCTGGCGCGCAGTGATGCCAGCCTGCGCCGTCGCCCGTGCAGCGCGCTGATCGAATGCGGCGACCAGCGCTGGTTGATCGACAGTGGTTTGCCCGACCTCACCGAACGCTTCCCGCCGCGCAGTTTCAACGGGATCCTGCAGACCCACTATCATGCCGATCATGCCCAGGGTCTGTTGCACCTGCGCTGGGGGCAAGGGCTGGTGATTCCGGTGCACGGGCCGGTGGATGCCGAAGGTTTGTCCGATCTGTACAAACATCCGGGCATCCTGGATTTCAGCCAGCCATTCAGCGAATTTGAAACCCGGCGGTTTGGCGAACTGAGCGTCACCGCGTTGCCGTTGCAGCATTCCAAACCAACCCTGGGTTACCTGCTGGAAGGCGAGGGGCGACGCATCGCCTACCTCACCGACACCGTCGGCCTGCCGCCTGCGACCCTGGTCTGGCTGCAACGCGAACCCCTGGATGTACTGGTGCTGGACTGCTCCATGCCGCCGCAGCCGCAGGCACCGCGCAATCACAATGACCTGACGCTGGCGTTGCAGAGCATCGAGCAAACCAGTGCACAGTTGGGCGTGCTGACCCATGTCGGGCACACATTGGATGCCTGGCTGCTGGAGCATCGCCGCGAGTTGCCACGGCATGTCACGGTCGGCTGGGATGGCCGCGTCATCTGAACGCCTACGGTTGCAAAGAACGCTACTTCGTCAGTAACCCTTCAACGTATTCGATAAATGCCTTGGCTTTGGCACTTGGCATTCGACCCGTCGGCAATACCGCCCACAGGTCCTTGGGCGGCAGTTCCCAATCGGTCAACACGGCTTTCACCTCACCCCTGGCCAATTCTGGTGAGAACATCCACTCGGACGTCATCGCCAGGCCATGGTGGGCGAGCACGCCTGCGCGCAAGCCTTCGGAAGAGGTAACACGCAAGCGTCCTCGAGCGGCGATGGCGTGTTCGTGCGGGCCTTGTTTGAATGACCAGAGCGGGCTTTCCCCGAGGCTGTAGATCACCGCCTGGTGGTTGAGGATATCCGCCGGGCTTTGCGGTTCGCCGAAACGTTCGAAGTAGGCCGGTGTACCAAACACCCGGCTTGGGCTTTGGCCAAGCCGGCGGGCAGTGAGGCCGGAGTCACTCAGGTTGCCGATGCGCAGGGCGACGTCGATGCCGTCTTCAACCAGGTTGAGGAGGCGGTCGTCGAGCAACACGTCGATGTTCAGGCCAGGGTGTTGGTCCAGGAACGGTCCCAGGTTAGGAATGATCCGCATACGGGAGAACGTCACGCCGGCGCTGACCCGCAGGTTGCCCGTCAAGCCAGCGCCTGCGCCACGGGCGGCCTCGTCAGCTTCATCGGCTTCGAAAATGGCGCTCTTGGCTTTCTCGAAAAATGCCAGGCCTGCCTCGGTGGGGGTCAGGCCCCTGGTCGAGCGCAGCAGCAATCGCACGGCCAGGCGGGCTTCCAATTGCGCGATGCTTTTGGAAACGGCGGGTTGGCCGATGCCCAGGCGTTTGGCAGCGGCGGAGAAGGAGCCGGTCTCGACGACGTGAACGAAGGTTTCCATGGCAGTGAGACGGTCCATCGGGCGTTCCTGTTGGCTGGGCGGCGCTCAAGCCTAAGGCGCTGGACTAGCGGTGTCATGCGTTTCCCGTGTTGCGCCGGTGAGTTTTCAATATTCGGTAAAACAGCCGTCAGTCAGGCATGCGCATTTTGTGCTTGAGTAAAGATAACTCTAGGGTTACTTTTATTCAGGCCAAGCCAAGGAGGCGAGGGTGCAAAGCAGGCTATTGATCAAGGAACTGCAAGAGGCGGGTTGGGTATTGGATCGGGTCACGGGCAGCCATCACATTTTTACCCATCGTTACAGCCCGTACACGATTCCCGTGCCTCATCCTAAAAAAGACTTGCCGTTGGGCACTGTCAGAAGCATCAGGAAACGCGCCGGGCTGTTTGATTTTTAAGGAGAGCATTCATGCAATACCCAATCTGTATCGAATGGGGCGATGACTTCACCGCCACCGGTATCCAGATCCCCGATATTCCAGGCGCAGTCACCGCCGGGGACAGCTTTGAAGAGGCCTACAACGCCGCCGTGGAAGTCGCGCACATCATGCTGCAAGAGATCGCCGCAGAGGGCGGGGCCATTCCGATGCCAACGTCGGTCGCCCATTATCATGCCCATGAGGACTACGCCGGGATGGGCTGGGGCATGTTGGAGTTGGACGTCACGCCCTACCTGGGTAAAACCGAGAAGGTCAATGTGACCTTGCCCGGTTATGTCATCCAGCGCATCGACCGGTATGTACGGGAGCACAAGGTCAAAAGCCGCTCGTCATTCCTCGCGGACGCGGCGTTGGAAAAATTGGTGCGGTCCTAGGGCGATCAGGCGGTGTCAGGTGTCGGTCGCGTACGTTGTCGGATGAGCACGGTTTTTTTTGCGCATCTTTTTCCGGGCATGTTTGAGTCAGTTTCCTTATGTTTGAAATTAAGATTTTGATTGAAATAAGGGAGTGTTTTACAAGTTTTTTTCCTCTAGAAATCAACTTAGTAGTGTTGTTGATATGTCAGGAGAGTTGGGCCGATCAGTGATTGAGTGTGTTTTCTTTGCAGGTGTGTTTATTAAGTGTTTTTGAAAAGAACCAGCACTGGCGAACGTGTCATTGATTTGAGAATTTTAGCGTCCTGCCAATGGACTGGTCAGCGTTGGTATTTTTCATCCATGGACGAATGGCTCTTCACTGTTCAGAGTATTCATCGTCATGCACTTTCCTGTCAGGCAACCTTCACAGCAACCCCCTGCGCTTGCGCCGTATTCCCGTTCGTCAGCGTTTGATAACGACGCCTTGCACTGGGGAAACAATAAGAAGTCGTTCAGCACCGCGCAGGCGGCTAAACATATCACTCGAGGTAACTTCAAATTTCCTGATCGGGACGGGGATAATAAGGTCGTGGTGGGCTTCAGTTTTTCCGGCGTCTTTACCTCGCCCCAGAAAGAGCGCGCCAGGCAGGCATTGAAAGCCTATGCCGATGTCGCCAACATTTCCTTTGTCGAAAACAGCGCTCATACGGATGGCGGCATAGTCATCAGGGGCGTGCCGGGTTCCTGGTCAGGCTGGGCGGCCTCTCCCAGTCAGTACCAGCCGAACGTAACGGCGAATGTGGGGACGGGAGGCGCAGGCGCCAACCCTGAAATGGGCAGTCATTTCTTGTCTTTGTTGGTCCATGAGTTGGGGCACACCTTGGGCCTGGAACATCCGGGCGGTTACGACGGCGGTGGGACTTACGAGGCCAATGCCGATTATGCGCAGGACACCAAGGCCCGCAGTGTCATGAGCTATTGGTCGGAACGCAAACAACCGGGGCATGACTTCAACGAACAGCAACCCGCTGCCCCCATGATGGACGATATCGCCGCGCTCCAGCGCTTGTACGGAGCGAATACGCGCACCCGTGCCACCGACACCGTCTATGGGTTCAACTCCAACACCGAGCGTGAGCACTACAGCCTCAGGAGCGCCCGCGACAAGCCCGTGTTCAGCGTCTGGGATGGCGGTGGCGAGGACACCCTGGATTTCTCTGGCTTTGCCGATAAACAAAACATCAACCTCAATGCCGAGGCGTTTTCGGATGTGGGCGGGCTGCGGGGGAATGTGTCGATCGCCAAGGGGGTGAGCGTGGAGAACGCCATTGGCGGTTCCAACAGCGATGTGTTGACGGGTAACGGCGCCAATAACCGCTTGAAAGGGGCTGGCGGCAGCGACACGTTGCGCGGCGGTGCCGGCGCCGACACATTCGTGTACGCCCGCGTCAGCGACTCGACACCCCAGGCTCCCGATTTTATTCAGGACTTCACCAGCGGTAGCGACAAAATCGATGTGGCCGGCGTGCTGCGCGAGGCCGGGCTCACGTCGCTGAACTTCATGGATAGCTTCAGCGGGCGTGCCGGCGAAGCGATGCTCAGTCATGACACCACAACCGGGCGCTCCACACTGGCCGTGGATACCACGGGCAACGGCACGGCTGACCTGCTGATCAGCAGCCATGGTCAAATCAAACAGGAGGATGTGATCTGGAGTGGTAATGGGGAGCCCGCAGCCGTGACGCCCGATCAGACGGCTGATCTCACGCTGGAGCCGGACCCGGATCCTGCGCCTGACTCAACGTCACAGCCGGATCCGAATACGACGCCTGGGCTTGCGTCTTGGTTTGGTGAGCGGGTGGGTAAACAGATAGCTTCAGGGATCTCGCTTTTCGCGAACTGGATATCCGGGTGGTTCAGGTGAGTTCAAGGTTTATCCAATAAGCCCACCGAATCCTCACGGGAAACACTCAGAAAGCGCAGCAATGCCACCAACGGGAATGCACTACCCACCAGCATCACACCCAGCCAGCCGCCGTGTTCATACACGCTGCTGGCAATCGCCGAGCCGAATGCGCCGCCGATGAAGATGCTGGTCATGTACAGCGCGTTCAGGCGGCTGCGGCTGTTGGCGTCGAGGGCGTAGATCGCGCGCTGGCCGAGCACCATGTTCATCTGCACGCAGAAGTCCAGGACCACGCCGGTCACGGCCAGGCCGATCACGCTGTACAGCGGGTGCACGAAGGCCGGCAGGAAGCTCAACGCGGCGAACAACATGGCCAGCAGCGAAGCGCGATGGGTGTGACCGGCATCGGCCAGGCGACCGGCGATGGGGGCGGCAATGGCACCCAGCGCACCGACCAGGGCGAACAGGGCGATCTCGCTTTGGCTCAGGCCGTGGTTGCGCGCCAGTTCCAGTGGGGCGGCGGTCCAGAACAGGCTGAAGGTGGCGAACATGCAGCCCTGGTAGAACGCCCGTTGACGCAGCACCGGTTGCTCACGCAGCAAGGTGCCGAGGGAGCGCAGCAGTTGGCCATAGCTGGCAGAGTGATCCGGCTGACGCTTGGGAATGGTCAGCATCAACACCACACTGATAAACGCCATCAGCGCCGCCGCCGCCATGAACATCGCACGCCAGCCGAAGTGGTCCGCGACCACGCTGGACACCGGCCGCGCCAGCAGGATGCCGAGCAGCAGGCCACCCATGATGCTGCCGACCACACGGCCCCGTGATTCGGCGGGCGCCAAGTGCGCGGCCAACGGAATCAGGATCTGCACCGACACCGAACTGAAGCCGATCAGCAGCGACACCAGCAGGAACAGGTTCGGCTGCTCGGTGACCGCTGCGCCCAGCAGGCTGGCGATAGCGATGACGGTGGTGGCGATCATCAGTTTGCGGTTTTCCAGCAAGTCGCCCAGGGGCACCAGGAAAAACAGCCCCAGGGCGTAGCCGATTTGCGTCAGCGAGACGATCAGGCTGGCCATGGCCGGCGTGAGGCCGATGTCCGGCGCGATCAGCTCGATGATGGGTTGCGCGTAGTAGATGTTGGCAACGATGGCGCCGCAGCAAAACGCAAACAGCATCACCATGCTCCGGGTCATGGTGCTTGTAGCGTGGGAAGTAGCGTTCATGGTGTTCTCATAAAAGCGAAGGAAGTGGGGCGAGCCTAAAGACAACACCGTAGCCCGGGTAGGCCGCTGGCAGTGATAACACTCATGCCCGGTAATGATGAGTGAATCGTTAACTTTCTGCGCGAACGCTGATGATACATTCAGGCACCACTGCCGAAACAGGAAATCCATTGCAATGAAGATCACGTTGAACAAGATGCTCCTGGCTTCCACGCTCGCCGCCGCCATGGCCGTGGGCCTGGCCCAGGCTGCCGAGACGCCTCGCGTGGGCGTACGCGGCGCCATTACGGCGATGGACGGCGATGCGATGCACGTCAAGGTCAACAGCGGCGAGGAGGTTGTCGTGCACCTGACCAAAGACACCCAGGTGCGCGCGGTCACCCTGGCCAAGATCGATGAGATCAAGCCGGGCAGCTACATCGGCTCGGCCGCGATGCCTAACGACGACGGCAGCCTGACGGCGCTGGAAGTGCACGTGTTCCCCCCGGCCATGGCCGGCACGGGCGACGGGCATCGTGCATTTGATTTGAAAGAAGGCAGCAGCATGACCAACGGCACCGTCGGCGACCTGGTGGTGAGCAACGGGCGCACGTTGACGGTGAAATACAAAGGCGGCGAGCAGAAGATCGTGGTGCCGGAAGATGTGCCGATCGTGAACCTGGAGCCGGGTGACCGCAGCTTGCTCAAGCCGGGGGTGAAGGTGGTGCTGTTTGCCGCGCAGGGGGCGGATGGGACGATCACCGCCCAGGCGATTTCCGCCGGCAAGGATGGCGTCACACCGCCGATGTAACGGCCAAACACAAAGCCAAATGTGGGAGGGGGCTTGCCCCCGATAGCAGTGTGTCAGCCAGCGGATAAACCGGCTGATACACCGCCATCGGGGGCAAGCCCCCTCCCACATTTATCAATTACTGGCCGCTGTAGATCTGGTCGAACACCCCACCATCATTGAAGTGGGTCTTCTGCACCGTGCGCCAGTCACCAAAGGTCTTCTCCACCGACAGGAAGTCGACTTTCGGGAACCGGTCGGTGTACTTGGCCAGTACCTTCGGATCACGCGGGCGCAGGTAGTTGTTGGCGGCGATTTCCTGGCCTTGCGGTGACCACAGGTACTTCAGGTAGTCTTCAGCGGCCACGCGGGTGCCTTTCTTCTCGACCACTTTGTCGACCACCGACACCGGCGGCTCGGCTTCGGCGGAGACGCTTGGGTAGATCACTTCGAATTGATCACGGCCGAATTCACGGGCGATCATCTCGGCTTCGTTCTCGAAGGTCACCAGCACGTCGCCGATCTGGTTGGTCATGAAGGTGGTGGTGGCGGCACGGCCACCGGTGTCCAGTACCGGGGCTTGTTTGAACAGCTTGCCAACAAAGGCCTTGGCCTTGTTTTCATCACCGCCGTTCTTCAGCACATAGCCCCAGGCCGACAGGTAGGTGTAGCGGCCGTTACCCGAGGTTTTCGGGTTGGGCACGATCACCTGCACGCCATCTTTCAACAGGTCCGGCCAGTCTTTCAGGGCTTTCGGGTTGCCTTTGCGCACGATGAAAACGGTGGCCGAGGTGAACGGCGCGCTGTTGTTCGGCAGGCGGGTGACCCAGTTGTCCGGCACCAGTTTGCCGTTGTCCACCAGGGCGTTGATGTCGGTGGCCATGTTCATGGTGATCACGTCGGCGGGCAGGCCGTCGATGACTGAACGCGCTTGCTTGCTCGAGCCACCGAAGGACATCTGCAGGGTCAGCTTGTCGTTCGGGTGCTCGGCTTCCCAGTGTTTCTGGAACGCGGCGTTGTAGTCCTTGTAGAAGTCGCGCATCACGTCGTAGGAGACGTTGAGCAGTGTCACGGGGGCAGCCTGGACGGCGCCCGCCAGGGCAAGGCCGGCGGCCAGAAGGGAGGCGCTAACGAGTTTTTTCACTGCTCATTCCTTGTTGTTCGAGAAGGTTGCTGATTGAGTGGGGGCAATTTGCCAGCGACTATAGCTGGCGTCGCATAGACGCTTAAAGATTAAAACGAACTTTGCTTATTCCACTTTCTTGAAAAGATTACTGCCACAGCGTGAGCAGAATGCAGCGTTCGGCTCATGACTGTCTTTCTTGCACACCGGGCAGTCATGCTGCAATTGCTCACCGCGCATGGCACTGGCCAGTTCGGCGGTGAAAATACCGGTGGGCACGGCGATGATCGAATAACCGGTGATCATCACCAGGGACGAAATCACCTGGCCCAGCGGGGTCTTGGGCACGATATCGCCAAAGCCCACCGTCGTCAGGGTCACGATGGCCCAGTAGATGCCCTTGGGAATACTGGTAAACCCGTGCTCCGGGCCTTCGATCACATACATCAAGGTGCCGAACACCGTGACCAGGGTGCATACGCTCACCAGGAACACCACGATCTTCTGCTTGCTGCCGCGCAGCGCCGCCATCAGGTAATTGGCTTGCTTGAGGTAGGGGCTGAGCTTGAGCACGCGGAAAATCCGCAGCATACGGATGATGCGGATGATCAGCAGGTACTGTGCATCGCTGTAGTACAGCGCGAGGATACCGGGCACGATGGCCAGCAGATCCACCAACCCATAAAAGCTGAAGGCGTAGCGCAAGGGTTTGGGCGAACAGTACAGCCGCAGCCCGTACTCGATCAGGAAGATAAGGGTGAACCCCCACTCGATATACGCCAGCACGTCAGCGTAGTTCTGGTGGATCTGGTCGATGCTGTCGAGCATCACGATCACCAGGCTGGCGAGGATGATCAGCAGCAGGATGCCGTCAAAGCGCCGCCCGGCGACCGTGTCACTTTGAAAAACCATGACGTAGAGCCGCTGGCGCCAGTCGTTGTTGCTGTCCATAAAGCCCGCCTGAATCGAATATCGAGCAAGCCTAGGGGGATTCGAAGGGGCTGTCCATGCGGGGTTTCTGCAGCACTCGAGTACCGGCGCGCACCAGCCAGCAGGCGAGGATGAACGGCGCGGTCAACGCGGGCAGGTGCAGGGCGGCAAAGCCCGGTGTAAGGAGGATCGCTAGCAGGACGCCGAGCAGCGGCAGCCAGGGTTGGCGACGCACCTGGCTCAATGCCACAGCCGCCAACGCCGGGTTGTAGCTGTGCAGGCCGAGGAGGGCACTGGCGGGTTCGTCCAGCCACAGTGCGAGCAGCACGCCGACACTGGCGCCTATCAACGCCCATATGGCGGCGCGGCGGTTGGCCAGCCACAGGCCCAGTGCAATCAGCGCACCCGCCACCGGTTGATCCAGCAGCATGACCTGCGCGAGCCCGGTAAAAGGCGCGGTGAGGATAGCCACGGTGTCGGGTTCGCTCAGGGCAAACGTGTTCTGCGGCACCGTGCCCAGCAACAACCAGCCCAGGCCGACAAAAGGCACGGTGTAAGCGGGCAAGTCATTGGGCTGGTCGGCGTGTTTCAGCCATTGCCGTGTCAACATCGCCGCCAGTCCGCTGCACGCCAGGATCAGCGGCGGCAACAACGCCGACCAGGCAAAGTGCTGGCTGATCAACAAACCCAGCAGCACGCCGTTGTAGCTGTAAAGGCCGGCCTGGCGTTCGGCCTTGGGATAACCGCGACGCTGGGCCGTGAGCAACCCCGCCACGCCACCCAGCAATGCTCCGCCGAACAAGGCCGGGGCGCCGATCAGGATTGCCAGCAGACACAGCAGGCCGCACAGCGGCTGGCGCTGCAGGAAGATCTGGCTGAAGCCGTTGAGCAGCGCTTCGGCCCAGTCGGGGCAGGTTGGGTTGTGCATGGTGGTTAGTCAGTGGGACCGAGTCGTTCCCATCGGGGGCAAGCCCCCTCCCACATTTGAATTTGTGAACCCAATCAAGTGTGGGAGGGGCGGTGCGACGATTCGACTTGCCCCCGATGAGGCCCTTACAGACGCTAAATCAACGTCTCGATACGCAGCGAGTTGGTCGACCCCGGCTGCCCGAACGGCACTCCCGCGGTAATCACCAACGTATCCCCGCGCTCAGCCATGCCCTGTGCCTGGGCGATCTCCAGCGCCGTGGAACACACCTCGTCTACCTGGCGCAGGCGGTCATTGACCACCGAATGTACGCCCCATGCCACGCTCAAGCGCCGTGCCGTGGACAGGTTCGGCGTGAGGTTGAGGATCGGCGCCACCGGCCGCTCCCTGGCCGCGCGCAGGCTGGAACTGCCCGACTCGCTGTAGTTCACCAGCACCGCTACCGGCAGGATGCTGCTGATGCGGCGGATCGCGCAGCTGATGGCGTCCGACACCGTGGCGTCCGCCTTGGCTCGGTTGACGTCGAGCTGGGTCTGGTAATCCGGGCCGTTTTCCACCTGGCGGATGATCTTGCTCATCATCTGCACGGCTTCCAGCGGGTACTCGCCGGACGCGGTTTCCGCCGACAGCATCACCGCGTCCGCGCCTTCGGCCACGGCGTTGGCGACATCGGTGACTTCGGCACGGGTCGGCGCCGGCGAGAAGCGCATCGACTCCAGCATCTGCGTGGCCACCACCACCGGTTTACCCAGTTGGCGACAGATGCGGATGATGTCTTTCTGAATCTGCGGCACGCTTTCGGCCGGCACCTCTACGCCCAGATCGCCTCTGGCCACCATGATTGCATCGCTCAGTTCAGCGATTTCCCGCAGGCGCTGCACGGCCGAGGGTTTTTCGATCTTGGCCATCAGGAAGGCCTTGTCGCCGATCAGTTCGCGGGCTTCGCGGATGTCTTCCGGGCGCTGTACGAACGACAGCGCCACCCAGTCCACGCCCAGTTCCAGGCCGAAGCTCAGGTCGCGCCGATCCTTGGCGGTCAACGGGCTGAGTTCCAACAAGGCTTGTGGGACGTTCACGCCTTTGCGGTCCGATAATTCGCCGCCATTGAGCACGGTGGTGTCGATGGCGTCGGCATGCTTGGTGATGACCCGCAGGCGCAGCTTGCCGTCGTCCAGCAGCAGGTCCATGCCCGGTTCCAGCGCCGCAATGATTTCCGGGTGGGGCAGGTTGACCCGGCGCTGGTCGCCCGGCGTCGGGTCCAGGTCCAGGCGCAGGGCCTGGCCGCGCACCAGTTGCACCTTGCCTTCGGCAAAGCGCCCGACGCGCAGCTTCGGCCCTTGCAGGTCCATGAGGATGCCCAACGGGTAGTTCAGTTGGCGCTCCACCTGGCGGATCCACTGGTAGCGCTGGGCATGGTCGGCATGATCGCCGTGGCTGAAATTGAGCCGGAAGATATTCACCCCGGCTTCCACCAGTTCGCGGATGTCGTCGATACCATCGGTGGCCGGGCCCAGGGTGGCGAGAATTTTGACCTTCTTGTCAGGCGTCATGGTGGGCAGTCTCAAGGATCAGGATGGCGCGGAAGTCGTTGACGTTGGTGCGTGTCGGCTCGGTGACGATCAACCCGTCGAGGGCAGCGAAATAGCCGTAGCCGTTGTTGTTATCCAGCTCATCGCTGGCCGACAGGCCGAGGGCTTCGGCGCGGCGGTAGCTGCACGGGGTCATGAGGGCGCCGGCGTTGTCTTCCGAGCCGTCGATGCCGTCGGTGTCACCGGCCAGGGCGTACACGCCGGGCAGGCCCTTGAGGCTGTCGGTGAGGCTCAGCAGGAACTCCGCGTTACGCCCGCCACGGCCATTGCCACGCACGGTGACGGTGGTTTCGCCACCGGACAGGATCACGCACGGCGCCGCCAGCGGCTGGCCGTGTTGCACGATCTGCCGGGCGATGCCGGCGTGCACCTTGGCCACGTCCCGCGCTTCGCCTTCCAGGTCGCCGAGGATCAACGGGCTGAACCCGGCCTGGCGGACTTTGACCGCCACGGCTTCGAGGGATTGCTGCGGGCGGGCGACCAATTGGAAGTGGCTGCGCGAGAGCACCGGGTCGCCGGGCTTGACGGTTTCCGAGGCCGGGTCCAGCAACCAATTGCGTACTGAGGCGGGGGCGTCGATGTGGTAGCGCTTGAGGATCGCCATGGCCTGTTGCGAGGTGCTCGGGTCGCCGACCGTGGGCCCGGAGGCAATCACCGTGGCCTGGTCGCCCGGCACATCGGAAATCGCATAGGTGTAGACCGTCGCCGGCCATGCCGCTTTCGCCAGGCGGCCGCCCTTGATCGCCGAGAGGTGCTTGCGCACGCAATTCATCTCACCGATGGTCGCGCCGGATTTGAGCAGGGCTTTGTTGATGGCCTGTTTGTCGGCCAGGGTGATGCCCTCTGCGGGTAGGGCCAGCAGGGCGGAGCCGCCGCCCGAAAGCAGGAAAATCACGCGGTCGTCTTCGCCGAGGTTGCTGATCAGTGCCAGCACCCGCTGGGCCACAGCCAGGCCGGCAGCGTCGGGCACCGGGTGGGCGGCTTCGACCACTTCGATTTTCTTGCACGGCGCGCCGTGGCCGTAGCGGGTGACCACCAGGCCGCTGACTTCGCCTTGCCAGCAGTTCTCCACGACCAGTGCCATGGCGGCAGCCGCTTTGCCGGCACCGATCACGATCACACGGCCGCTGCGGTCGGCGGGCAGAAAGGGTTCAAGGACTTGCCGGGGGTGTGCGGCGTCGATGGCTGTGGCAAACAGCTCGCGAAGCAGGTGTTGCGGATCGACCGACATAAGCGGGCTCCCGGGGATTTTTGTTATTAGAGGTGCGTCAATTTCAGGCTTGGAATGGGGTCAAATTGTGGGAGGGGGCTTGCCTCCTCCCACATTTGATTGCATTTCATCAGGGGTTATTTATCGCGAATCGAGAAGTTCGCCATATGCTCCAGGCCCTTGATCAGCGCCGAATGGTCCCAGTTGCCGCCGCCAATCGCGGTGCAGGTGCTGAACACTTGCTGGGTGCCGGCGGTGTTCGGCAGGTTGATGCCCAGCTCCTTGGCCCCGGCCAGTGCCAGGTTGAGGTCCTTCTGGTGCAGGTTGATGCGAAAGCCCGGATCAAAGGTGCCCTTGATCATACGTTCGCCATGCACTTCGAGGATCTTCGACGAGGCAAAACCGCCCATCAGCGCTTCACGCACCTTGGCCGGGTCGGCGCCGTTCTTGGAGGCGAACAGCAGGGCTTCGGCCACCGCCTGGATATTCAGCGCGACGATGATCTGGTTGGCCACCTTGGCGGTCTGGCCGTCGCCATTGCCGCCCACCAACGTGATGTTCTTGCCCATGGCCTGGAACAGAGGCAAGGCGCGCTCAAAGGTCTGCGGCTCGCCACCGATCATGATGCTCAGGGTGCCGGCCTTGGCGCCGACTTCACCACCGGACACGGGCGCGTCCAGGTACTGCGCGCCGGTTTCGTTGATCTTCGCGGCAAACGCCTTGGTGGCGGTGGGGGAGATCGAGCTCATGTCGATCACCACCTTGTTTGGCGACAGGCCCGCAGCCACGCCGTCTTTGCGGAACAGCACGTCGTCGACCTGTGGGGTGTCCGGCACCATCACGATGATGAACTCGGCTTCCTGCGCCACCTGCTGCGGGTTCGCCAGGGCGACGGCGCCTGCGTCGATCAGGGCTTGCGGCGCCTTGCCATGGTGTTCGGAGAGGAACAGTTGGTGACCCGCTTTCTGCAGGTTCGCGGCCATGGGTTGGCCCATGATGCCGGTGCCGATGAATCCGATTTTAGCCATGAAAAAATCCTCTTGTTATTACACCGCAAGTCCACTGTGGGAGGGGGCTTGCCCCCGATGACGGTGTGTCAGATAAACAGTGCTGACAGACCCACCGCGATCGGGGGCAAGCCCCCTCCCACATGGAGTTTGCGTGGTGTTTGTTAGATCGCGTTGTGGGTCTTCAACCAACCCAAACCCGCTTCGGTGGTGGTCAAGGGCTTGTATTCACAGCCGACCCAGCCCGTGTAGCCGATGCGGTCCAAATGTTCGAACAGGAAGCGGTAGTTGATCTCACCGGTGCCTGGCTCGTTGCGCCCTGGGTTGTCCGCCAACTGGATGTGGTTGATCTGGCCCAGGTGCGCAGCCATGGTGCGGGCCAGGTCGCCTTCCATGATTTGCATGTGGTAGATGTCGTACTGCAGAAACAGGTTGTCACTGCCCACCTGTTCGCGAATCGACAGGGCCTGCGCCGTGTTGTTCAGGTAGAAGCCTGGGATGTCGCGGGTATTGATCGCTTCCATCACTAGCTTGATGCCCACCGCTTGCAGCTTTTCAGCGGCGTACTTGAGGTTGGCGACGAAGGTTTTTTCCAGGGTCTCGTCATCAACGCCTTGTGGCCGGATGCCCGCCAGGCAGTTGATCTGGGTGTTGCCCAGCACTTGGGCGTAGGCGATGGCCAGCTTGACCCCGGCACGGAATTCCTCGACCCGGTCCGGGTGGCACGCCAGGCCGCGTTCGCCTTTGGCCCAGTCACCGGCCGGCAGGTTGAACAGCACCTGGGTCAGGCCGTGCGCATCGAGTTGTGCCTTGATTTCAGCCGAGCTGAATTCGTAAGGGAACAGGTACTCGACCCCTTGGAACCCGGCATCGGCGGCGGCTTTGAACCGGGCAAGAAAGTCCTGTTCGGTAAACAGCATGGACAGGTTGGCGGCGAAACGCGGCATAGGGTTCTCCTTAATCGAGCAGGGAAATGGCGGTCGGCGCATCGTTGCCGACCAGGGCCAGATCTTCGAATTCATTGACGGCGTTGATCTCGGTGCCCATGGAAATATTGGTCACGCGCTCCAGAATAATCTCAACGATCACCGGCACCTTGAATTCTTCGATCATTGCCTCGGCACGGCGCAGGGCCGGCGCGATCTGGCTTGGCTCGAACACACGCAGGGCCTTGCAACCCAGGCCTTCGGCGACGGCCACGTGGTCCACGCCGTAACCGTTGAGTTCCGGCGCGTTGAGGTTGTCGAAGGACAACTGCACGCAGTAGTCCATTTCAAACCCGCGCTGGGCCTGGCGGATCAAGCCCAGGTAAGAGTTGTTCACCACCATGTGGATATACGGCAGCTTGAACTGCGCGCCCACGGCCAGCTCTTCGATCATGAACTGGAAGTCGTAGTCGCCGGACAGCGCCACTACCTTGCGGCTCGGGTCGGCCTTGACCACGCCGAGGGCGGCGGGGATGGTCCAACCCAATGGGCCGGCCTGGCCGCAGTTGATCCAGTGGCGTGGTTTGTACACGTGCAGGAACTGCGCACCGGCAATCTGCGACAGGCCGATGGTGCTGACGTAGCAGGTGTCTTTGCCGAACACCTGGTTCATCTCTTCATAAACACGCTGTGGCTTGACCGGCACGTTGTCGAAGTGGGTCTTGCGGTGCAGGGTGGCCTTGCGCTGCTGGCAGTCGTGCAGCCAGGCACTGCGATCCTTGAGTTTGCCGGCAGCTTTCCACTCGCGGGCCACTTCAATGAACATCGTCAGGGCGGAGCCGGCGTCGGAGACGATGCCCAGGTCCGGGGTGAACACGCGGCCAATCTGCGTCGGCTCGATGTCGACGTGAATGAATTTTCGACCCTCGGTGTATACCTCCACCGAACCGGTGTGACGGTTGGCCCAGCGGTTACCGATGCCCAGCACCACGTCCGACTTGAGCATCGTCGCGTTGCCATAGCGGTGGGAGGTTTGCAGGCCGACCATGCCGACCATCTGCGGGTGATCGTCCGGGATGGTGCCCCAGCCCATCAGTGTCGGGATGACTGGGATGCCGGTCAACTCAGCGAATTCCACCAGCAGCTCGCTGGCGTCGGCATTGATCACGCCGCCGCCACTCACCAGCAGCGGGCGCTCGGCCTGGTCCAGCAGGGCCAGGGCTTTTTCCACCTGCACGCGGGTGGCCAAAGGCTTGGCCAGGGGCAGCGGCTGGTAGGCGTCGATGTCGAATTCGATCTCGGCCATCTGCACGTCGAACGGCAGGTCGATCAGCACCGGGCCGGGGCGGCCGGAGCGCATTTCATAGAAAGCTTTCTGGAAGGCATACGGCACTTGGCCGGGCTCCAGGACAGTGGTCGCCCACTTGGTCACCGGCTTGACGATGCTGGTGATGTCCACGGCCTGGAAATCTTCCTTGTGCATGCGGGCGCGGGGCGCTTGGCCGGTGATGCACAGGATCGGGATCGAGTCCGCCGAGGCGCTGTACAGGCCGGTGACCATGTCGGTGCCCGCCGGGCCCGACGTGCCGATGCACACGCCGATATTGCCGGCCTTGGTGCGGGTGTAGCCCTCGGCCATGTGGGAGGCGCCTTCAACGTGGCGAGCAAGGACGTGATCGATGCCACCCACCTTCTGCAAGGCCGAATACAGCGGGTTGATCGCGGCGCCTGGGATACCGAAGGCGGTGTCTACGCCTTCACTGCGCATGACGAGGACGGCGGCTTCGATTGCTCTCATTTTGCTCATGATTTTGGTGCCTCTTGCGTTTTGTAATTGTATACAAGTGGTGTCTGTCCAAAGTGTATTCACGGCGGGCTGCGCAGGTCAATGCATTTTATAAACTGGCCTTTGCGTTCGTCGGAACGGCTTTTTTCGACGTATGGAGCCTTTGTGCGAAAATATTGTATACAAAAAATAAAGTCATTGTGTTCTATTTGTTGGGTCGAGCATCTGATCATTCAGACCTCCACCGCTTTCCCAATAACAAAAGAAGGACGGCACCATGAGCGCTTTAACCTTGAAAATTGCCACCCAACTGGCCAGTCAGGCCCTTGCTGCAGGGCGCAGTGTTGCGGCGGCGCCGCTGACTATCGCGGTACTCGACAGCGGCGGTCACTTGATCGCCCTGCAACGGGAGGACGGCGCGAGCCTGTTGCGCCCGCAGATCGCCATCGGCAAGGCCTGGGGTGCGATTGCCTTGGGCAAGGGGTCGCGCTTGTTGGCGCTGGACGCACAGCAACGGCCGGCGTTTATCGCCGCATTGAACAGCCTGGGGCAGGGCAGTGTGGTGCCGGCGCCGGGTGGGGTGTTGATTCGGAATCAGGAAGGCGTGGTGCTAGGGGCGATCGGCATCAGTGGGGATACGTCGGATATTGATGAGCAGTGTGCGATTACGGCGATCGAAGGGGTGGGGTTGATGGCGGATGCCGGGGTGTCTGCTTGATGCTTCGTTGACTGTTCGGGCCTCATCGGGGGCAAGTCGAATCGTCGCACCGCCCCTCCCACACTTGAATTGCGAACACCGTCAATTGTGGGAGGGGCGGTGCGACGATTCGACTTGCCCCCGATGGGCACAGACACCACGGTGTGTCAGTCCGGCTCACAGCCCTTGAGCACCAACCGGATGATGGTCTGCGCTGCGGCTTCGTAATCGGCCTCATCCAGCTTGGCCTTCCCGGTCACCGCCGAGATCTGCCAGTCAAAGTCCGCGTAGGTCTGCGTGGCCGCCCAGATGCTGAACATCAAGTGATTGGGGTCAATCGCCGCGATCAGGCCGCGATCCACCCAATCCTGGATGCACGTAATGTTGTGCTTGGCCTGGGCGTTCAACTGCTCGACCTGATCAGCGCTCAGGTGCGGGGCGCCGTGCATGATTTCGCTGGCGAACACCTTGGAGGCGAACGGCAGGTCACGGGAAATGCGGATTTTCGAGCGGATGTAGTTACTCAGTACTTCCTTGGGGTCGCCCTGCGGATTGAATGGCGTGGACGCCGCCAGGATCGGCTCGATGATGCTTTCGAGCACCTCGCGGTAGAGGTTGTCCTTGGACTTGAAGTAGTAGTAGACGTTGGGCTTGGGCAGCCCGGCCTTGGCGGCGATGTCGCTGGTTTTGGTCGCGGCGAAGCCCTTGTCGGCAAACTCCTCGCTCGCCGCCCGCAGGATCTTTTCTTTGTTGCGCTCGCGAATGGTGCTCATAAACCTGGAGTTTCCTTGCCAAGGCTGGCGGTTGCGCATGGTAGCACCGGCCATCCGCGAGCCTCAACAATCTGCCCGTCGGCCCTTGCGCCGCGTTATGCTCGCGCCATCTCACTCTTACGGAAGCCCGATTCATGGCAGGAAGCAGCTTGTTGGTATTGATCGACGATATCGCCGCGGTACTCGATGACGTTGCCCTGATGACCAAAATGGCGGCGAAGAAGACCGCCGGGGTGTTGGGCGATGACCTTGCACTCAATGCCCAGCAGGTCTCCGGGGTGCGTGCCGAACGGGAAATCCCCGTGGTGTGGGCGGTGGCGAAAGGCTCGTTCGTCAACAAATTGATCCTGGTGCCCGCAGCACTGTTGATCAGTGCATTCGCCCCGTGGGCGGTGACACCCTTATTGATGCTCGGCGGTGCCTACCTGTGTTTCGAAGGGTTCGAGAAGCTCGCGCATAAGTTTCTCCACAGCAAGGACCAGGACCAGGCTGAACACGCGCAGTTGGCCGAGGCCGTGGCCGATCCGGCAACCGACCTGGTGGCCTTTGAAAAGGACAAGATCAAGGGCGCCATCCGTACCGATTTCATCCTTTCCGCCGAAATCATCGCCATCACCCTCGGCACCGTTGCTGACGCGCCCCTGATGCAGCAGGTGATCGTGCTGTCCGGCATCGCTATCGTCATGACGGTGGGCGTCTACGGACTGGTGGCCGGTATCGTTAAGCTGGATGACCTGGGCCTGTGGCTCACCCAGAAGCCCGGCCAGGTGGCGCGCAGTATCGGCGGCGGCATCCTGCGGGCAGCACCGTACATGATGAAGAGCCTGTCGGTGATCGGTACGGCGGCGATGTTCCTGGTCGGCGGTGGAATCCTTACCCATGGCGTGCCGGTGGTGCATCACTGGATCGAAACGGTCAGCCAGGGCGTGGGTGGGGTGGCGTGGTTGGTGCCGGTGTTACTGAATGGGGTGGTGGGGATTATTGCCGGGGCGGTGGTGCTGGCGGTGGTCAGCATGGTCGGCAAGGGGTGGAAAGCACTGAAGGCCTCATATGGGAAATAAAAAGGCCATTCAAACGAATGGCCTTTTTTGCGAACAGGTTTTTTGAGTGCAGTGCTGACACTGTCAGGTAGTGTTCGCGCAGACTTCCACTGACTAGGCTGATAGCGTTGAGTGCTGAGGGATGAGCGAACCTAGGAGCTTGTCAAATTCAGAACCGGGTTCAGCCATTTCACCTACCCCATGAAATGCCTTAAGGGTCATCGGGGTTTTGGCTCCGTCGATGGTTTTATTACCGTTTCGATCATGGGATTTGACCCATTGATCGGCGTCGCGAAGGGATGTGGCCCTATCTTCTGGACTGCGATTCACATCGTCCCAGTCGCCTACGCGTGCCTTAATCAAATTGTTAAGAGTAGTGACATGATGTTTTTTAGTCAGGGGATCTATGTAACTGATTTTATGGTGTAGGTGAGTGCCTAGTGAAGAAAGATAAGGGGTGTTTTCTGCTTTTTCAGTGGTCATGCCGTCGCGCTGAGTTTCGGAAATGAGGTATTCATAAAACTTTTGAAGTTCAGAGCCAGGTTCAGTCAATTCAGGCACTGAGTGATATAACTTACGGCTCGTATGCGTTTTGGCACCGTCGATCTCGTGATTACCGTTTTGATCAAAACTCCTGACTATGTCATTGGCTCTCTGGCGGGAAATCTGATTTTCTTTTGTACCGCGACGCTCATCGTCCCAGTCACCTACGAGCTGCTTCAACATTTTTATGGGGGTAGTAAACGTTTCCTCATTAGTCACCGGGTCAAAGTGCACGATGTGTTGATTGAGGGTGCGGCCTGGTGAAGAAAGATAAGGGGTTTCATCTGGTTTCTCTTTCATCACGTTCTCGGAATGATTCGAGGCCTGTGAAGAAAGTGCATGTGCCGCATAGAAAGGTTGCTGGGCGGCGGGGGTTATAGGGAGCGACATGTCATATTCCTTGTGTGATGTTGAATGTAACAGGTGTTGAGAATCTAGTCTGTTTCCACAAGGTGAGTGGTGAATGAGAGGACGTGGTTCATAAAATATATATTTTGTTTCAATTATGAGAAATGCGTTTTGACGGGTATGGGATCTTTCGTTGCAATCGTAGGGGTGGGAGCTGATGTAGCAATAAGAGTCGGGGATGTCGGGTTTTGTTAAGGGGTTGATGTATGAGGTTTATTGATCGAGTGTAAATAATAATTTCTGGAATATTTCAGATTGTTGTGTGAATTGCATCAGGTACATCATTTGATGCGCAGTGCCGAGTGTGTTTTTGTGATCGAGTGGTTCCACAGATAAGTAGGTTGGAGGAAGGGGGCTAGTAGTGTGCAGGGATGATGGAAATAAAAAGGCCATCCGGATTGCTCGAATGGCCTTTTTCTTACTGAGCTTCTTTTACTCAGCTATTTGTAACTTTCGAGACTCGGTATATATATACCGCACCTTCTCATACTCAAACGGCGAGTTCATCTGCCCATACCGGAAGCTGGTCTGATAACGTTTATCCACCGCACGCAACGCCCAGATTTCCGGGTGGTTGGAGCTGACTTCCGACACGTTGAGGAAGTTGATCTGGGTTTCCGCGCCGTAGTCGACGATCAGGCCGGTGGTGTCGCGCAGGTTCGACGGGCCGAAGATCGGCAGCACCAAGTACGCGCCGCCGGGCACACCGTAGAAGCCCAGGGTCTGGCCGAAGTCTTCGCTCTGGCGCGGCAGGCCCATGGCGGTGGCCGGGTCCCACAGGCCGGCGATGCCGATGGTGGTGTTGAGCAGCAGGCGCCCGGTGGTTTCCAGGGAGCGGTGGCCCTTGAGTTGCAGCAGGCTGTTCAGCAGGTTGGGCACGTCGCCCAGGTTGTTGAAGAAGTTGCTCACACCGGTGCGGAGGAAGCTGGGTGTCACATAGGTGTAGCCATTGACCACCGGCAGGAACACCCATTGGTCGAAGCGGTAGTTGAAGTGGTACACGCGACGGTTCCACGACTCCAGCGGGTCATACACGTTGAGTGCGGTGAGCGACGAGCGCTCGAACTCACGCTGATCCAGGCCTGGGTTGAACTTGAGCTTGCTCAGCGGTTCCTTGAAACCGTCGGCGTCCACGTTGACCGGCTCATGGGCCTTGCTGTTGTCGGCATTGGCCACGCCTGCGCACATCAAGGCGGCAAGCAGCAGAAGATATTTAGCCACGGAAGAACTCCAGCATGGCGTCGGCGTTGACGCGGTAATTGAGGTTGCCGCAGTGGCCGCCCAGCGGGTAGACGGTCAAGCGATCGCCGAAGGTTTTACGCAGGAAACCGAGGTCGCCAGGGCCGAGGATCACGTCGTCGGCGTTATGCATGACGGCAATTTTCGGGCTGTTGTGCAGGTAGTCCTTGAGGGCGTACAGGCTGACCTGGTCGACCAGTTGCAACAGGCTGCCGCCGTCGGAGCGTGCGCGCCACATCGGAATCACTTGCTCGGTGAGGTAGCAATCGAAGTCGCATTGCAGCGCACGCTTGAGGAACGGCGTGAGGCTGGTGCCTTCGGTGATCGGGTATTTCGGTGGGATGATCAGGCCACGACGGTTGATCAGGTCCGAAGTAAAGGCGATGTCGGCCGCTGAAAAGCGGAACGAGGTGCCGATCAGCATGGCCATCTGTTCGTTGGTCAGGTGCTGCTTGGATTGCTGGAAGTCGTAGAGCAGGGCGTCGTTGAGGTCGATGTAGCCCTTTTGCTGGAAGTAGCGGGTCAGCTTGTTCAGCACCAGTTCATAGAAGGTGGTGGTGTTGTTGATGCCCTTGACCTCGGTCTGTACCAGCTTGTCGAGGTTGGTGATCGAGGTGTAGAGGTTGACCGGCGGGTTCAGCAGCAAGACTTTCTTGAAGTTGAAGCTGCGACGGGTCTCGTCCAGCTTGGCCACGAATGCCGCATCCAGGCCGCCGAGGCTGTAGCCGGTGAGGTAGAAGTCGGTCACCGGCAGCGAGGCGTTCTGTGCGCGCACGGCCTGCATCACGCGGTACATGTCTTCGGCGTCTTCCTGGGTGATCCCCGGGGTGGCGAAGCGTGAGGCGGCGCTGATGAAGTCGAAGCTGGTGGGCGACGACAGTTGCACCACGTGGTAGCCGGCCTGGTAATACAGCTTCTTCAAGTATTCGTTGATGCTGCTGTCGAATCGCGCGCCGGTGCCGGCGATCAGGAATATCAGCGGCGCGGCACGGTCCTGCTTGGCGATGCGGTAGGTGAGTTTCTTCACCGCCCAGAAGTTGTCCGGCAGGCTGAACTCGCGCTCGGGGCGCATGTTCAGGGTGTAGTCGGATTGGTTGATCTCGTCATCGCTCGGCAATTTGGGCCGAAGGTCGGGCGGTGTAGTGGCGATGGTCGCTTCAAACGGGTTGGCCAAAGGGTAGCCATAGCTGGCTTGGTCAATGTCGACGGCCAGTGCTGACGCACTCAAAAAAAGGCTGCCCAGCAAGGCAGCACAGCGCAAGGAACGGAGCATGACTTAATCCCTAGGAGGAAACGTGCTTAATGAAGTTCGCAGGCTATGACCACCGCGTTGTCACCGAAGTGCCAGCACTAGGCACGAAAAGTCGGAAAATAACGTCGGAATCGGGGTAATAGTAGCCAGACGATACACTTTGCCACGCATTGGTGAACACTAATTGTGTGTATGCGCCTTGCTAACGGCCACCGGGGCATTAAGCTGGGCGCCGTTTTTGCCTATCGGAGTGGCCCATGTCCCGTCGTTTACCGCTGATTTTTCTGCTAATTGCCCTGCCGCTATGGCTGGCTGCCAGTTACGGCGCGCGCTTTGGCTTTATGGAAGATGGCCAGTGGGTCGGCATCTGCATCGATGAGGCCAGCCGCTGGGAATGCCAATTGCGTTCGAACCTGGGCCTGATGATCCACTTCAAGGTGCTCGGTTGGGCAGCGTTGATCACGTCGGTGCTGGCGTTTTTTGTGCCGGGGCGTGCAGGGTGGGGGTTGGCGGTGCTGGGTATGGTGTTCGGGTTGCCGGCATTGGCGTTGTACAACACCACGTTTGCGGTGTTTGCGGTGGTGATCGCGGGGTTGCGGTTGGTCAGGAAAGGGCGGGCAGCCTGATAGGGCCTCATCGGGGGCAAGCCCCCTCCCACATTGGTAATGCACTGACCTGTGGGAGGGGGCTTGCCCCGATAGCGGTTTTAGACCTTGCGCACCCGCAAGCAGCGCCACAAGGCTGCCGTCATGAGCAGGCTCACTACCGCCCAACCCCAGGCCTGCTGGTTCAACAACCCTTCACGGTACAACTGCGGCGCAATATCCGCACCGATGATGAAGGCCAGCAACGCAATCTCCCGACGCGGCCCGGTTACCGGGCGCACCAGGTACACCAGGGCTGGCAACACCAGCGCGGCGCTAGGGAAACTGCGGTAGCGTGGGTCAAACACCAGTGCCAGCATCATCACTGCCCCTGCAAACCCGGCAATCGCCACCAGCCAGCCTGCGCGTTGCTCCAGCCAGTTGAAGGCGCGTGCGCGCCAATCTTCCCGTGAGCTGAGGCTCAAGGCGGCATGGGTCAGCACCAGCAGGTTCAACACCACCAGCAAGCCTGCCCACACCCATTCATCGTTGAAGCGCGCGGTGACGCGCGTCAGCTCGGCCCAGGTGCCGATGGAGCAGGCTGCCACGGCACCCAGCAGTGGCAGGGCGATGGCGGCCCGCACACTGCGCACGCGACCACCCAGCACCAGAGTGCCCAGCAGGATGATTCCACCTACACCCAGCCATAGCGGCCAGTACGGCACATTGGTCACGGGCCCGGCGAGGATGCCCTTGTCCTGGCGATCGGCATCGAACAGGCCCCAGTAACCGCCCACGGCGCCTTCGCTTGCGCGCTTCCATGGCTGGTCAAAGGCTTCGATCAGGTTGTAGCGCCAGCCATTGGCTTCCGCCATAGCCACGAAACCTCGCATGAACTTGGCTTCGTTGACCCGGCTCGGTACGGCGGTTTCGCGCTGGCGGCCTTCGCTGGGCCAGCCGGTTTCACCGATGAGGATGTCCTTGGGCGCGAATTTGTTGCCGAAGGTCTGGCGCACATCACCTACGTGCTTGAGTGCCTGGTCGATGCCAGAAGGGTCATCTTCCCAGTACGGCAGCAGGTGGATGGTCAGGAAGTCCACGGCCGGCGCGATTTCCGGGTGTTGCAGCCAGAACTCCCACACGTCCGCGTAGGTCACCGGCTGCTTGATCCGGCTTTTGACGGTCTGGATCAGCGTCACCAGCTGTTTGGCGGTGACTTCTTTACGCAGCAGCGCTTCGTTGCCGACGATCACCGAGGTCACTACATCAGGGTTGGCGTTGGCTGCGGCGATCAACTCTTCGATTTCTTTCTCGGTCGCCACCGGGTCACTGCTGACCCAGGCACCGGCCATCACCTTCAGTCCATGCTTGCGTGCCATCTCCGGCAAGGCTTCCAGGCCGGTCATGGAGTAGGTGCGAATGCATTCGAAGCGCGTGGCCAGCAGGGCCAGGTCGGCATCCATGCGTTCCGGGCGCAGTGTGAACGGCTGGTCAAACGGGGATTGGTCTTTATCGAACGGTGTGTAGGAAGCACATTGCATCTTGTGTGTGGCACTGGCGACATCGGGCAGTACCACGGGCCGGCCGAGGCCATACCAGTAACCGATCAGGGCCAGCAGGCCGAGGAGCAAGGCGCAGAAATAGGGCAGGGCAGGGAAGCGGGCAGTCGCAGGCATGGTCGGCTTATCTGGGGGAGCAAAGGCGCGCATCTTACCCGGATTTGGGCCGTCCCAGTGGGGCAGCATAATTTTGACATGCAAAGTTCGGGCGGGATTTTGGCGTCACGTCCTACAAAATGCCCTGCTGGCTATGTGATGTCGTTTCTTGCTTGTATGAGGTCGCTGACAGAGCAGGTCGAAGGACGCGGCAGGTTGATGATCGAAGTGTCAGCACTCCACTGATGCCGCAGACACCGGATCGATGCGCGTGACGGGGGCGCGGTGCACCACATAACAACAGGTTGACGTCGCTCGGCATCCGTCGGGCGCAGCACTTTCGGGGAAGTACGATGAAGATGCGACGACTCTTGGGCGCAGCTGCCACTCTGGTAGTTGCGATGAGCTCCACTCTTGCCAGCGCCGACAGCAAAACCCTGAGCATCGGCTATGTGGACGGCTGGTCCGACAGCGTTGCCACCACGCACGTGGCGGCAGAGGTGATCAAGGCCAAGCTCGGTTATGACGTGAAACTGCAAGCGGTAGCCACCGGGATCATGTGGCAGGGCGTGGCCACTGGCAAGCTCGACGCCATGCTGTCCGCCTGGTTGCCGGTGACCCACGGTGAGTACTGGGCCAAGAACAAGGACAAGGTGGTCGACTACGGCCCCAACTTCAAGGATGCGAAGATCGGCCTGATCGTGCCGGAGTACGTCAAGGCCAAGTCCATCGAAGACCTCAAGACCGACACCACCTTCAAGAACAAGATCGTCGGTATCGACGCCGGCTCAGGCGTGATGCTCAAGACCGACGAAGCCATCAAGCAGTACGGCCTCGACTACAAACTGCAAGCCAGCTCGGGTGCGGCGATGATCGCCGAGTTGACCCGTGCCGAAGACAAACAGGAATCCATCGCGGTCACCGGTTGGGTGCCACACTGGATGTTCGCCAAGTGGAAACTGCGTTTCCTGGACGATCCAAAAGGGATTTATGGTGCTGCTGAAACCGTCAACAGCATCGGCAGCAAGGGCCTGGAGAAGAAAGCGCCGGAAGTCGCGGCCTTCCTGAAGAAATTCCAGTGGGCCTCCAAGGACGAAATCGGCGAAGTCATGCTGGCTATCCAGGAAGGCGCCAAGCCTGATGCAGCGGCCAAGGATTGGGTTGCCAAGCACCCTGAGCGTGTAGCCGAGTGGACCGGTAAGTAATACGGTAAGCAAAACCCCTGTGGGAGGGGGCTTGCCCCCGATGAGGGCGTGTCAGTTGAAATATCAATGACTGATACACCGCCATCGGGGGGCAAGTCCCCTCCCGCATTAGTTTCACCCTCTGCAAATCTTCCTGCATTCTCAAAACCCCTCGCTACACTCGATCTAAGACTAAGGTCGTCTGGAACCTGTTCCGCAGCCGCATACAGTGGATACGTTCCAATAATAAAAAAGCTGTGCTGCGAGGATAAAAACAATGAACGACAGCATTTACCTCTCGATTCAAAACAGCCCGCGTTTCAAGGAGCTGGTGAGAAAAAGGGAAAGGTTCGCCTGGATTCTCTCGGCGATCATGCTAGGGCTTTACTCCGCTTTCATCCTGTTGATCGCCTACGGGCCACAAGTACTTGGGGCCAAGCTCAGCCCTGGTTCGTCGATTACCTGGGGCATTCCCTTGGGCGTCGGGCTGATTGTGTCCGCCTTCATCCTGACCGGCATCTACGTGCGCCGGGCCAATGGCGAGTTTGACGACCTGAACAATGCGATTCTCAAGGAGGCTGCGCAATGATCGGTCGTCTACTGGCAATATTCGGCGCTTCACTCTTTGCTCCGGCCGTTTGGGCGGCAGACGCATTGACCGGTGAAGTGCACAAGCAACCCCTGAACATATCGGCCATCGTGATGTTTATCGCGTTTGTCGGTGCGACCCTGTGCATCACCTACTGGGCTTCCAAGCGCAACAAATCGGCAGCTGACTACTATGCGGCCGGCGGCAAGATCACCGGTTTCCAGAACGGCCTCGCAATTGCCGGCGACTACATGTCGGCGGCGTCCTTCCTGGGGATTTCCGCACTGGTCTACACCTCCGGTTATGACGGCCTGATCTACTCGATCGGGTTCCTGGTGGGCTGGCCGATCATTCTGTTCCTGATCGCCGAGCGCCTGCGTAACCTGGGCAAGTACACCTTTGCCGACGTGGCGTCCTATCGCCTGGGCCAGACCCAGATCCGCAGCCTCTCGGCCTGTGGCTCGCTGGTGGTGGTGGCGTTCTACCTGATCGCGCAGATGGTGGGCGCGGGCAAGCTGATCCAGCTGCTGTTCGGCCTGGATTACCACGTAGCGGTGATCCTGGTGGGTATCCTGATGTGCATGTACGTGCTGTTCGGCGGCATGCTGGCGACCACCTGGGTGCAGATCATCAAGGCGGTGCTGTTGCTGTCCGGTGCCTCGTTCATGGCGCTGATGGTAATGAAGCACGTCAACTTCGACTTTAACGCGCTGTTCTCCGAGGCGATCAAGGTTCACCCTAAAGGTGAAGCGATCATGAGCCCCGGCGGTCTGGTGAAAGACCCGATCTCGGCATTCTCCCTGGGCCTGGCACTGATGTTCGGTACCGCCGGCCTGCCGCACATCCTGATGCGCTTCTTCACCGTGAGCGACGCCAAGGAAGCGCGCAAGAGCGTGCTGTATGCAACTGGCTTTATCGGCTACTTCTACATCCTGACCTTCATCATCGGTTTCGGCGCAATCCTGTTGGTGAGCACCAACCCGGCGTTCAAGGATGCGGCTGGCGCCTTGCTTGGCGGTAACAACATGGCGGCGGTGCACCTGGCCAACGCGGTGGGCGGCAGTATCTTCCTGGGCTTCATCTCGGCGGTGGCCTTCGCCACCATCCTCGCGGTGGTTGCAGGCCTGACCCTGGCCGGTGCGTCAGCGGTGTCCCATGACCTGTACGCCAGTGTGATCAAGAAAGGCAAGGCCAACGACAAGGATGAGATTCGCGTCTCGAAGATCACCACCATCGCGTTGGGCGTATTGGCAATCGGCCTGGGTATCCTGTTCGAAAGCCAGAACATTGCGTTCATGGTCGGCCTGGCGTTCTCCATTGCTGCCAGCTGTAACTTCCCGGTGTTGCTGCTTTCCATGTACTGGAAAAACCTCACCACCCGTGGCGCGATGATCGGCGGCTGGCTGGGCCTGGTCAGTGCGGTTGGCCTGATGGTCCTGGGCCCGACCATCTGGGTCTCGATCCTGCACCATGAAAAAGCAATCTTCCCTTACGAATACCCGGCGCTGTTCTCGATGATCATTGCGTTCGTCGGCATCTGGTTCTTCTCCATCACCGACAAGTCGGCGGCGGCAGAGAAAGAGCGTGCGCTGTACTTCCCGCAGTTTGTGCGTTCGCAGACTGGCCTGGGGGCGAGTGGGGCGGTGTCTCACTAAGGTCGTAGCTGGATAGGGAAATGCCCCGGTCGAAAGGCCGGGGCATTTTTTTGTCTGGGGTTCTGCGTTATGGGTACTCGCGTCATCGGGGGCAAGCCCCCTCCCACATTTGACTGTATTCACAAATAGACATGTTTGAACCGCGCCCGGTGTGGGAGGGGGGCTTGCCCCCGATTGCGGTCGACCAGTTGTCACAAACAAAAACGGCCTCCACTAGGGGAGGCCGTTTTCGGTGCAACTAAGCGATGCTTACTTGCGATCTTCCAGCTTGGTGATGTCACGCGACTCGTAGCCGGTGTACAGCTGGCGCGGGCGGCCAATCTTGTACGGGCTGGAGAGCATTTCTTTCCAGTGGGAGATCCAGCCCACGGTCCGCGCCAGGGCGAAGATCACGGTGAACATGCTGGTTGGAATGCCGATCGCCTTGAGGATGATCCCCGAGTAGAAGTCGACGTTCGGGTACAGCGAGCGTTCAATGAAGTACGGGTCGGTCAGGGCGATCTCTTCCAGGCGCATGGCCAGTTCGAGTTGCGGATCGTTCTTGATGCCCAGTTCCTTCAACACTTCGTCGCAGGTCTGCTTCATCACGGTGGCACGCGGGTCGCGGTTCTTGTAGACCCGGTGACCGAAGCCCATCAACTTGAACGGATCGTTCTTGTCCTTGGCCTTGGCGATGAATTTGTCGATGTTCGAGACATCGCCGATTTCATCGAGCATGGTCAATACGGCTTCGTTCGCACCGCCGTGGGCAGGGCCCCACAGTGCGGCGATACCGGCGGCGATACAGGCGAACGGGTTGGCACCCGAAGAGCCTGCCAGGCGGACGGTAGAGGTGGATGCGTTCTGCTCGTGGTCGGCGTGGAGGATGAAGATCCGGTCCATGGCCTTGGCAAGCGTCGGGCTGATCGGTTTGATCTCGCACGGCGTGTTGAACATCATGTGCAGGAAGTTTTCCGCGTACGTCAGGTCGTTGCGCGGGTACATCATGGGTTGACCCATGGAGTACTTGTAAACCATTGCGGCCAGGGTCGGCATCTTGGCAACCAGGCGGATCGCGGAGATTTCGCGATGCTGCGGGTTATTGATGTCGAGGGAGTCGTGATAGAAGGCCGACAGGGCGCCGACCACGCCGCACATGACGGCCATCGGGTGGGCGTCGCGACGGAAGCCGTTGAAGAAGGTCTTCAACTGCTCGTGAACCATGGTGTGGTTCTTCACGGTGCTGACGAACTGGGCTTTTTGCTCGGCTGTTGGCAGCTCGCCATTTAGCAGCAGGTAGCAGGTTTCCAGGTAGTCCGACTGTTCGGCGAGTTGCTCGATCGGGTAGCCGCGGTGAAGCAGAATGCCATTGTCACCATCGATATAGGTGATCTTCGACTCGCAAGAGGCGGTCGACATGAAGCCTGGGTCGAATGTGAAACGGCCCGTGGCCGTCAGGCCCCGTACGTCGATAACATCGGGACCAACGGTGCCGGTTAAAATGGGCAGCTCGACGGGGGCTGCGCCCTCGATGATCAACTGCGCTTTTTTGTCAGCCATGTGGCCTCCTATTTATGCTTCAAATCATCAGACAGACCCCCCACGCAGGGCCCGCACCACTATATTGATATAAATCCAGATGTCAATTTGCCTAAAGTCTTGCGCCAGAAGGCTTTAACCGTACTTTTTCCTCGAAATTGCCTGCCATTTACGCCTTTTATTCTCCCAGCGCAATCCGCTATTAGGGTGAGGAGTGCGCGTTGTCATTAGTAACCTAACTGTCTATACTCGGCCACCGACCGCCAAGGGCTTTTGGGCTTGCTTTCATTGGGGGTCGCACTCCCTGGGTGGTGCTTACCTGACCAGTGCACTCCCCAACAACTTTGCCCTGATTGTTAGGGGCTCTTCAGTGTGAAAAAAAGCCGTGAATAGCCAACGACCTGTAAACCTAGACCTAAGGACCATCAAACTCCCCATCACCGGCGTTACGTCGTTCCTGCACCGTGTTTCCGGCATCATCCTGTTCCTGGGCTTGGGCATCATGCTTTATGCATTGAGCAAATCCCTGGGTTCCGAGGAAGGATACGCCGAGGTGAAGGCATGCTTGACCAGCCCGCTGGCCAAGTTCGTAGCATGGGGCCTCCTGTCTTCTCTTCTGTATCACCTGGTAGCCGGTGTGCGCCACTTGATCATGGACATGGGCATCGGTGAGACGCTGGAAGGCGGCCGCCTGGGCTCGAAAATCATCATCGCCATTTCCGTGGTGCTGATCGTTCTGGCAGGAGTTTGGATATGGTAACCAGCGTTACGAATCTGTCGCGTTCGGGCCTCTATGACTGGATGGCACAGCGTGTGTCTGCGGTCGTTCTCGCGGCTTATTTCATTTTCCTGATCGGATACCTCGTCGCAAATCCGGGCATTGGCTATGAGCAATGGCACGGCCTGTTTTCCCACAATGCGATGCGAATCTTCAGTCTGCTGGCCCTTGTTGCCCTGGGCGCACACGCCTGGGTAGGCATGTGGACCATCGCGACCGACTACCTGACGCCGATGGCGCTGGGCAAGTCCGCGACTGCAGTACGTTTCCTCTTCCAGGCGGTATGCGGCGTCGCGATGTTCGCTTACTTCGTCTGGGGTGTGCAGATTCTTTGGGGTATCTGATTCATGGCTAACATTCCAACTATTTCATTCGACGCCATCATTATTGGTGGCGGCGGTGCTGGCATGCGCGCTGCGCTGCAGCTGGCCCAGGGCGGTCACAAGACTGCCGTGATCACCAAGGTGTTCCCGACCCGTTCCCACACCGTATCGGCCCAGGGTGGCATCACCTGCGCCATTGCCTCCGCCGACCCGAACGATGACTGGCGCTGGCACATGTACGATACCGTCAAGGGTTCCGACTACATCGGTGACCAGGACGCTATCGAATACATGTGTCAGGAAGGCCCGGCCGCGGTGTTCGAGCTGGACCACATGGGTCTGCCGTTCTCCCGTACCGAGCAAGGCCGTATCTACCAGCGTCCATTCGGCGGTCAGTCGAAGGATTACGGTAAAGGCGGGCAGGCTGCCCGTACCTGCGCCGCATCCGACCGTACCGGTCACGCGCTGCTGCACACCCTTTATCAGGGCAACCTGAAAGCCGGTACCACGTTCCTGAACGAGTACTACGCGGTCGACCTGGTGAAGAACGCACAAGGCGAGTTCGTTGGTGTGATCGCCATCTGCATCGAAACCGGTGAAACCACCTACATCCGCGCCAAGGCTACCGTACTGGCAACCGGCGGTGCAGGCCGTATCTACGCGTCGACCACCAACGCCCTGATCAACACCGGCGACGGCGTTGGCATGGCACTGCGTGCTGGCGTACCGGTGCAAGACATCGAAATGTGGCAGTTCCACCCGACCGGCATTGCCGGCGCTGGTGTACTGGTTACAGAAGGTTGCCGTGGTGAAGGCGGTTACCTGATCAACAAGCACGGCGAGCGTTTCATGGAGCGTTACGCTCCGAACGCGAAAGACCTTGCTGGTCGTGACGTTGTGGCTCGTTCGATGGTTAAAGAAATCATCGCCGGCAACGGCTGTGGCCCGAATGGCGACCACGTACTGCTGAAGCTCGATCACCTCGGCGAAGAAGTCCTGCACAGCCGCCTGCCAGGTATCTGTGAGCTGTCCAAGACCTTTGCCCACGTTGACCCGGTGGTTGCTCCGGTTCCGGTTGTTCCGACTTGCCACTACATGATGGGCGGCGTGCCGACCAACATTCATGGTCAGGCGATCACCCAGAACGCCGAAGGCGAGGACGAGATCATCCACGGTCTGTTCGCTGTAGGCGAAGTGGCGTGCGTATCGGTTCACGGTGCCAACCGCCTGGGCGGCAACTCGCTGCTCGACCTGGTGGTCTTCGGCCGTGCCGCCGGCCTGCACCTGGAAAAGGCGCTGACCGACGGCATCGAATACGACGACGCTACCGACGCCAACATCGAGGCCGCACTGGCGCGCCTGAACGCTCTGAACGAGCGCACTGATGGCGAAGACGTGGCTACCCTGCGTCGCGAGCTGCAAAGCTGCATGCAGAACTACTTCGGTGTATTCCGTACCGGCGAATACATGCAGAAGGGTATCGCCCAGCTGGCTGACCTGCGCAAGCGCATTGCCAACGTCAAGATCAACGATAAGAGCCAGGCGTTCAACACCGCTCGTATCGAAGCCCTTGAACTGCAAAACCTGCTGGAAGTGGCTGAAGCGACCGCAATCGCCGCCGAGGTTCGTAAGGAATCCCGTGGTGCCCACGCCCGTGAAGACTTTGAAGATCGCGACGACGAAAACTGGCTGTGCCACACCCTGTACTTCCCGGGTGACAAGCGCGTGACCAAGCGTGCCGTGAACTTCTCGCCGAAGACGGTTCCGACGTTTGAACCGAAGATTCGGACTTACTAAGGGTGGCTGCCATGTTGAAAGTCAGTGTTTATCGCTACAACCCTGATCAGGACGCTGCGCCGTTCATGCAGGAATTCCAGGTCGATACCGGTGGTAAAGACCTGATGGTGCTGGATGTATTGGCACTGATCAAAGAGCAGGACGAAGGTTTCTCCTATCGTCGCTCTTGCCGTGAAGGTGTGTGCGGTTCCGACGGCATGAACATCAACGGCAAAAACGGCCTGGCGTGCATCACGCCGCTGTCCGCCGTCGTTAAAGGCAACAAGCTGATCGTTCGTCCTCTGCCAGGTTTGCCGGTTATCCGTGACCTGGTCGTCGATATGAGCATCTTCTACAAGCAATACGAGAAAGTTAAGCCGTTCCTGCAGAACGATACGCCGGCTCCGGCCATCGAGCGTCTGCAGTCCCCGGAAGAGCGCGAGAAGCTCGACGGTCTGTACGAGTGCATCCTGTGCGCTTGCTGCTCGACTTCGTGCCCGTCCTTCTGGTGGAACCCGGACAAGTTCCTGGGCCCAGCTGCCCTGCTGCAAGCGTACCGCTTCCTGGCAGACAGCCGTGATACCAAGACGTCCGAGCGTCTGGCTTCGCTGGATGACCCGTTCAGTGTATTCCGCTGCCGCGGGATCATGAACTGCGTCAACGTATGTCCCAAAGGCCTGAACCCGACTAAGGCCATTGGTCACATCCGTAACATGCTGCTGCAGAGCGGCGTGTAACCGACGTTGTAGTAAAGGCAGGACCGTTGTGCCCGTAAATGCTACGGCGCAGGCTTCAACCGGCGCCGTAGTTTTAACTTGAGCAGCGACTTACAAAGCCGCGGCTCTTATTTTGAAGAAATGAGACAAGCAGGGGCATTCGGGTTGGTACCCGAACTATCAGCGTGATCCTAAGTGGCTTGTTTTGGTCGCTGCACTTGGCCTTTTGCAAGCAAACTCGGTGTTTTCGCCGGTGGTGTCCCCAAATCGAGGGTGACCAAGCATGCAAGAAAGCGTGATGCAGCGCATGTGGAACAGCGGCTATCTTTCAGGTGGTAACGCTGCCTATGTGGAAGAGCTTTATGAGCTCTACCTGCACGACCCTAACGCTGTGCCAGAAGAATGGCGCACCAAATTTCAGACGTTGTCTTCAGACGGCAACGCTGCCACCGATGTATCGCATGCAACAATTCGCGATCAGTTTGTGCTGCTGGCAAAGAACCAGCGCCGCGCCCAACCGGTTTCCGCCGGGAGCGTGAGCAGTGAGCACGAGAAGAAGCAAGTTGAAGTACTGCGACTGATCCAGGCCTACCGGATGCGTGGCCACCAGGCGGCCCAGCTTGACCCGCTGGGGCTCTGGAAGCGTCCTGCACCTGCTGACCTGTCGATCAATCATTACGGCTTGACCAATGCCGATCTTGATACGACCTTCCGTGCCGGCGACCTGTTCATCGGCAAAGAGGAAGCGAGCCTACGCGAAATTCACGAAGCGTTGCAGCAGACATATTGCCGCACCATTGGCGCTGAGTTCACGCACATCACCGATTCCGAGCAACGCCACTGGTTCCAGCATCGCCTGGAAGGTGTGCGTGGTCGTCCGGTGCTGTCTGCCGACGTACGCAGCCACCTGCTCGAGCGCGTAACCGCTGCCGAAGGCCTGGAAAAATACCTGGGCACCAAATACCCGGGCACCAAGCGTTTCGGCCTGGAGGGCGGCGAAAGCCTGATCCCGATGCTCGACGAGCTGATCCAGCGTTCCGGTTCCTACGGCACCAAGGAAATCGTGATCGGCATGGCCCACCGTGGTCGCCTCAACGTGTTGGTCAACACCTTCGGCAAGAACCCGCGTGAGCTGTTCGACGAGTTCGAAGGCAAGAAGAAGGTCGAGCTGGGTTCCGGTGACGTTAAATACCACCAGGGCTTCTCGTCCAACGTGATGACCACCGGCGGTGAAGTTCACCTGGCCATGGCCTTCAACCCATCCCACCTGGAAATCGTTTCTCCAGTGGTCGAGGGTTCGGTGCGTGCTCGCCAGGATCGTCGTAATGACACCACGGGTGAGAAGGTCCTGCCGATTTCCATCCACGGCGACGCGGCATTCGCCGGTCAAGGCGTGGTCCTGGAAACCTTCCAGATGTCGCAGACTCGCGGCTTCAAGACGGGCGGTACCGTTCACATCGTCATCAACAACCAGGTCGGGTTCACCATCAGCAACCCGCTGGACGCGCGTTCCACCGAGTACGCCACCGACGTTGCCAAGATGATCCAGGCGCCGATCCTCCATGTGAATGGTGATGATCCGGAAGCCGTGCTGTTCGTGACCCAACTCGCCATCGACTACCGCATGCAGTTCAAGCGTGACGTGGTGATCGACCTGGTCTGCTACCGCCGTCGCGGTCACAACGAAGCCGACGAACCAAGCGGCACCCAGCCGTTGATGTACCAGCAGATCACCAAGCAGCGCACCACCCGTGAGCTGTACGCCGAAAGCCTGACCAAGGCCGGCGTGGTTGACGATGAGCGTGTTCAGGCCAAGGTCGATGAATACCGCAACGCGCTGGACAATGGTCTGCACGTAGTGAAAAGCCTGGTCAAAGAGCCAAACAAAGAGCTGTTCGTGGACTGGCGTCCGTACCTGGGCCACGCCTGGACTGCGCGTCACGACACTTCGTTCGATCTGAAGACCCTGCAGGAACTGTCCGCCAAGCTGCTGGAAATTCCAGAGGGCTTCGTGGTGCAGCGCCAGGTTGCGAAGATCTACGAAGACCGTCAGAAGATGCAAGCCGGCGGCCTGCCGATCAACTGGGGTTACGCCGAAACCATGGCGTACGCGACCCTGGCGTTCGAAGGCCACCCGATCCGCATGACCGGCCAGGACATCGGCCGCGGTACGTTCTCGCACCGTCATGCCGTGCTGCACAACCAGAAAGACGCGGGCACCTACATCCCGTTGCAGAACCTGTACGAAGGCCAGCCACGTTTCGACCTGTACGACTCGTTCCTGTCCGAAGAAGCCGTGCTGGCGTTCGAATACGGTTACTCGACCACCACGCCAAACGCGCTGGTGATCTGGGAAGCCCAGTTCGGCGACTTCGCCAACGGTGCCCAAGTGGTTATCGACCAGTTCATCACCAGCGGCGAGCACAAGTGGGGTCGCCTGTGCGGTCTGACCATGCTGTTGCCACACGGTTATGAAGGTCAGGGTCCTGAGCACTCCTCGGCCCGTCTGGAGCGTTACCTGCAGTTGTGCGCCGAGCACAACATCCAGGTATGCGTGCCGACGACTCCGGCCCAGATCTACCACTTGCTGCGTCGCCAGGTGATCCGCCCACTGCGCAAGCCGCTGGTAGTGCTGACACCGAAGTCGCTGCTGCGTCATAAATTGGCCATCTCGACCCTGGAAGATCTGGCTGATGGTTCGTTCCAGACCGTTATTCCAGAAATCGACACGCTGGACGCGACCAAGGTGACTCGCCTGGTCCTGTGCAGCGGCAAGGTCTACTACGACCTGCTGGAAAAACGTCGTGCCGAAGGCCGCGAAGACATCGCCATCGTGCGTATCGAGCAGCTTTACCCGTTCCCGGAAGACGACCTGATGGAGGCCATCGCGCCTTACACCAACCTCACCAACGTGGTGTGGTGCCAGGAAGAACCGATGAACCAGGGCGCGTGGTACAGCAGCCAGCATCACCTGCGTCGCAGCATCGGCAACCACAACAAGGCCCTGGGCCTGGAATATGCCGGCCGTGATGCTTCCGCTGCACCTGCGTGTGGTTATGCGTCGATGCACGCCGAGCAGCAGGAAAAACTGCTGCAAGATGCTTTCACTGTTTAACGCCTTCGCGCTGACTGAAACCGAATTTTAAGGACCCACAGATAATGGCTATCGAAATCAAAGCCCCGTCATTCCCGGAATCGGTTGCCGATGGCACCGTTGCCACCTGGCACAAGAAACCAGGCGACGCTGTAAAGCGTGACGACCTGATCGTCGACATCGAAACCGACAAAGTCGTGCTGGAAGTGTTGGCCGAAGCTGACGGCGTGCTGGGCGCAATCGTTGCCGAAGAAGGCGCTACCGTTCTGTCGAACCAGGTGCTGGGCTCGATCGAAGAGGGCAGTGCTGCTGCCGCGGCTCCTGCTGCTGCACCGGCCGCCGCCGCTGCTCCAGCTGCAGCCCCGGCTGCAGGCGCTGAAGACCCGATCGCTGCACCGGCTGCCCGCCAGCTGGCTGAAGAGAACGGCATCAACCTGGCCTCCATCAAAGGCACCGGCAAAGACGGCCGTGTGACCAAGGAAGACGTGGTTGCGGCGGTTGAAGCCAAGAAAAACGCTCCAGCTGCCGCACCTGCCAAGGCTGCTGCCCCGGCTGCCGCTGCGCCTGTGTTCGCTGCTGGCGACCGCACCGAGAAGCGCGTTCCGATGACCCGCGTACGTGCCACCGTGGCCAAGCGTCTGGTTGAAGCCCAATCGAACATGGCGATGCTGACCACCTTCAACGAAGTCGACATGACCGAAGTCATGGCCCTGCGTTCGAAGTACAAGGATCTGTTCGAGAAGTCCCATAACGGCGTGCGCCTGGGCTTCATGTCCTTCTTCGTGAAAGCGGCCACCGAAGCGCTGAAACGCTTCCCGGCAGTCAACGCTTCCATCGACGGCAACGACATCGTTTACCATGGCTACGCAGACGTCGGCGTTGCCGTGTCCAGCGACCGTGGCCTGGTGGTTCCTGTACTGCGTAACGCCGAGCTGATGAGCCTGGCTGAAATCGAAGGCGGCATCGCCACTTTCGGCAAGAAAGCCCGTGACGGCAAGCTGACCATCGACGAGATGACCGGCGGTACCTTCACCATCACCAACGGTGGTACCTTCGGTTCGATGATGTCGACCCCGATCGTCAACCCGCCACAAGCCGCGATCCTGGGCATGCACAACATCATCCAGCGTCCTATGGCCATCAACGGCCAGGTCGTGATCCGCCCGATGATGTACCTGGCGCTGTCTTACGATCACCGCCTGATCGATGGTAAAGAAGCCGTGACTTTCCTGGTGACCATCAAGAACCTGCTGGAAGACCCGGCTCGTCTGTTGCTGGATATTTGATTGAAGCAGCTGCAAGTTGCGAGCTACAAGCTGTAAGAAAAAGCAGCTTGGCTTGCAGCTTGCGGCTAAAAGCTTGTCGCAAATAGAGGATCTATTTTCATGACACAGAAATTTGACGTCGTAGTGATTGGTGCAGGTCCTGGCGGCTACGTAGCCGCTATCAAGGCCGCACAACTGGGCCTCTCGACTGCTTGCATCGAAAAATACACCGACAAGGAAGGCAAACTGGCACTGGGCGGTACTTGCCTGAACGTCGGTTGCATTCCTTCCAAGGCGCTGCTGGACAGCTCCTGGAAATTCCACGAAGCCCAGGACGGCTTCGCGATCCACGGCATCAACCATGCTGGCGTGACCATGGACGTACCGGCGATGGTCGGTCGTAAAGCCAACATCGTTAAGGGCCTGACTTCCGGCGTTGCCACCTTGTTCAAGGCCAACGGCGTTACTTCCCTGCAAGGCCACGGCAAACTGCTGGCCGGCAAGAAAGTTGAAATCACCAAGCCAGACGGTTCGACTGAGATCATCGAAGCCGAAAACGTGATCCTGGCTCCAGGTTCGCGTCCAATCGACATTCCGCCTGCTCCAGTCGACAACAACGTTATCGTTGATTCGACCGGCGCCCTGGAATTCCAGGCTGTGCCTAAGCGCCTGGGCGTGATCGGCGCTGGCGTGATCGGCCTGGAACTGGGTTCGGTCTGGTCCCGCCTGGGTGCTGAAGTGACCGTGCTGGAAGCCCTGGACACGTTCCTGCTGGCTGCCGACACTGCCGTTTCCAAGGAAGCGCTGAAAACCCTGACCAAACAAGGTCTGGACATCAAGCTGGGCGCTCGCGTCACCGGCTCGAAAGTCAACGGCGAAGAAGTTGTGGTCAACTACACCGACAAGGATGGCGAAAAAACCATCACTTTCGACAAGCTGATCGTAGCCGTTGGTCGCCGTCCAGTGACCACCGACCTGCTGGCATCCGACAGCGGCGTGAGCATCGACGAGCGTGGTTTCATCCATGTTGACGATCACTGCGCAACTTCCGTGCCTGGCGTGTACGCCATCGGCGACGTGGTTCGCGGCATGATGCTGGCGCACAAGGCTTCCGAAGAAGGCATCATGGTTGTCGAGCGCATCAAGGGTCACAAAACCCAGATGAACTACGACCTGATCCCATCGGTTATCTACACCCACCCGGAAATTGCATGGGTCGGCAAGAACGAACAGCAGTTGAAAGCTGAAGGCGTTGAAGTTAACGTCGGCACCTTCCCGTTTGCCGCTTCTGGCCGTGCCATGGCAGCCAACGACACCGGTGGTTTTGTCAAAGTCATCGCTGATGCCAAGACTGACCGCGTATTGGGCGTCCACGTGATTGGCCCGAGCGCTGCAGAACTGGTTCAGCAAGGCGCGATCGGTATGGAATTCGGCACCAGTGCCGAGGACCTGGGCATGATGGTCTTCTCCCATCCGACCCTGTCCGAAGCGTTGCACGAAGCTGCGTTGGCAGTGAATGGCGGCGCCATCCACATCGCCAACCGCAAGAAGCGCTAAGCGAGATAATAAGAAACCACGGCGGAGTTGCCCGTCGTGAGCCTTGCGCGCAAGACTCACCGCGGAATATCCGCTGGACGCAGCCTTGCGCAGCTTTACGGGCCTTGAGCCCCGCAAGTTGCGCAAGCAGCAGTCACAGGTGGCGCGGCACTCATAATGAGCGCAGCGCCGAATGCGCAGTACCTAACGAAGACGGTAAAAAGCATGAATCTTCACGAGTATCAGGGTAAGCAGCTGTTCGCTGAATACGGCCTGCCAGTTTCCAAGGGCTACGCAGTAGACACCCCGGAAGCAGCAGCAGAAGCTTGCGACAAAATCGGCGGCAGCGAGTGGGTTGTCAAAGCCCAGGTCCACGCCGGTGGTCGCGGTAAAGCGGGCGGCGTTAAGCTGGTTCGCAGCAAAGAAGACGCCAAGGCCTTCGCACAGCAGTGGCTGGGCAAGCGTCTGGTGACTTACCAGACTGATGCCAATGGCCAGCCAGTCACCAAGATCCTGGTTGAATCGTGCACTGATATCGCTAAAGAGCTGTACCTGGGCGCTGTCGTTGACCGTTCGAGCCGTCGCATCGTGTTCATGGCTTCCACCGAAGGTGGCGTGGACATCGAGAAGATCGCTCACGAAACCCCAGAAAAAATTCTGAAAGCCACTATCGACCCACTGGTTGGCGCTCAGCCATTCCAGGGTCGCGAGCTGGCTTTCCAGCTGGGCCTGGAAGGCAAGCAAGTTGCCCAGTTCGCCAAGATCTTCGTGGGTCTGGCCAAACTGTTCCAGGATCACGATCTGGCCCTGCTGGAAGTGAACCCGCTGGTGATCAAGGCTGACGGCGATCTGCACTGCCTGGACGCCAAGATCAACATCGACGCCAACGCGATGTACCGTCAGCCTAAGCTGAAGACTTTCCACGATCCGTCGCAAGACGATCCGCGCGAAGCGCACGCTGCCAAGTTCGAACTGAACTACGTAGCCCTGGAAGGCAACATCGGCTGCATGGTCAACGGTGCCGGCCTGGCCATGGGTACCATGGACATCGTCAACCTGCATGGCGGCAAACCAGCCAACTTCCTCGACGTGGGCGGTGGTGCTACCAAAGAACGCGTAACCGAAGCCTTCAAGATCATCCTGTCCGACTCCAACGTCGCTGCAGTACTGGTCAACATCTTCGGCGGCATCGTTCGTTGCGACATGATTGCCGAAGGCATCATCGGTGCAGTGAAAGAAGTTGGCGTTAAAATCCCGGTTGTTGTTCGCCTTGAAGGTAACAACGCTGAACTGGGCGCTAAAGTACTGGCAGAAAGCGGTTTGAACATCATCGCGGCTACCAGCCTGACCGACGCTGCTCAACAAGTTGTCAAAGCTGCGGAGGGCAAATAATGAGCGTCCTGATCAATAAAGACACCAAAGTTATCTGCCAGGGTATTACCGGTTCGCAAGGTAGTTTCCACACCCAGCAAGCCATCGAATACGGCACCAAGATGGTTGGCGGCGTAACACCGGGTAAAGGCGGCACCGAGCACCTGGGCCTGCCAGTGTTCAACACCGTGAAAGACGCTGTAGCTGCCACTGGCGCCACCGCCAGCGTGATCTACGTTCCAGCTCCTTTCTGCAAGGACTCGATCCTGGAAGCAGCATTCGGCGGCATCAAGCTGATCGTCTGCATCACCGAAGGCATTCCTACCCTGGACATGCTGGACGCTAAAGTTAAGTGCGACGAGCTGGGCGTAGTCCTGATCGGCCCTAACTGCCCAGGCGTGATCACTCCAGGCGAATGCAAGATCGGCATCATGCCAGGTCACATTCACTTGCCAGGTAAAGTCGGTATCGTTTCCCGTTCCGGCACCCTGACCTACGAAGCTGTGAAGCAGACCACTGACGCCGGTTTCGGTCAGTCGACTTGCGTCGGCATCGGCGGTGACCCGATCCCAGGTTCGAACTTCATCGACATCCTGAAGCTGTTCCAGGAAGACCCGAAGACCGAAGCGATCGTAATGATCGGTGAGATCGGCGGTTCGGCTGAAGAAGAAGCGGCTGCCTACATCAAGGCACACGTAACCAAGCCGGTTGTTTCCTACATCGCTGGTGTGACTGCCCCTGCTGGCAAGCGCATGGGCCATGCTGGCGCAATCATCTCTGGCGGCAAAGGCACTGCAGACGAGAAATTCGCTGCACTGCAAGACGCAGGCGTAAAAACCGTGCGTTCGCTGGCAGACATCGGCAAGGCCCTGGCCGAGCTGACCGGTTGGGCTGTCAAGTAAGCCTCGCGCTTAACTGACGCTTCACCCCACAAAGGCCACCTTCGGGTGGCCTTTGTGCGTTCTGGGGTTTAACAAAGATCAAAATGTGAGAGGGGGCTTGCCCCCGATTGCAGTGGGTCAGTTAACAAATACAGTGACTGACACTCCGCCATCGGGGGCAAGCCCCCTCCCAGATTTATCTGCATTGCCAGATTAAGTATGAAAACGCGACATAGAGATGTCGCTTATCGGACAGTCCGCCCCGCAACAGTGCGTTTGTCAGCCCAATTCTGTACCCTAGCCGCCTCTTTATGCGTCCGCATCCCAAAAGGAAGCCGCGCGCTAGACCGGTCGGCTCCCATAAGGGCCGGCAGTATTTCCCTCATCCATAGGGAATCCCTCTCTAAATTCCGATTCAGTAGTGTGGTATTTCCTCAAATGAAAGTGTTGAAAAGCCAGGACATCCTGGCGCTGGGCTTCATGACGTTTGCCCTGTTCGTGGGCGCTGGCAACATCATCTTCCCGCCTATCGTTGGTTTGCAGTCCGGGCCTCATGTCTGGATGGCAGCGCTGGGCTTCCTGATCACCGCCGTTGGCCTGCCGGTGGTCACCGTGATCGCCCTGGCCAAGGTTGGCGGCGGCATGGACGCGTTGAGCAGCCCGATCGGCAAGATCGCCGGTGGCCTGCTGGCGGCGGCGGCGTACCTGGCGGTAGGGCCGCTGTTCGCCACCCCGCGCACCGCGACCGTCTCGTTCGAGGTGGGCCTGGCGCCGCTGACCGGCGAAAGCCCGCTGGCGCTGTTCCTCTACAGCTCGGTGTACTTCCTGGTGGTGTTCTTCGTTTCCCTGTACCCAGGTCGACTGCTGGACACCGTTGGGCGTTTTTTGGCGCCACTGAAGATCATCGCCCTGGCCATCCTCGGTATCGCCGCGTTTGCCTTGCCGGCCGGTGATGTGGGCGTTGCCACGCCGGAATACGTGGCTGCACCGTTCTCCCAAGGCTTCATCAATGGCTACCTGACCATGGATACCCTGGGCGCCCTGGTGTTCGGCATCGTGATCGTCAACGCCATTCGTTCCCGTGGCGTGGAGTCGCCGCAGTTGATCACCCGCTACGCGATCATTGCCGGGCTGATTGCCGGCGTGGGCCTGGCCCTGGTGTATGTCAGCCTGTTCCGCCTGGGCTCGGGCAGCCATGCCGTGGCGGCCGGTGCCAGCAATGGCGCGGCGGTGCTGCACGCCTATGTGCAACACACGTTTGGCTCCCTGGGCAGCGGCTTCCTGGCGGTACTGATCTCCCTGGCGTGCCTGGTGACTGCGGTGGGCCTGACCTGCGCCTGCGCCGAGTACTTCAGCAAAATCCTGCCGCTGTCCTACAAGGCATTGGTGGTGATCCTCGCGCTGTTCTCGCTGTTTGTGTCGAACCTGGGCCTGACCAAGCTGATTGCGTTCTCGATCCCGGTGCTCACCGCGATCTACCCGCCGTGCATCGTGCTGGTGGCGCTGAGCTTCTGCAAAGACTTCTGGCAGGAGCAGGGCCGCATCGTTGGTCCGGTGATGCTGGTGTCGTTCATCTTTGGCTGCATCGATGCGCTCAAGGGCGCTGGCTTGGCGGGTTGGATGCCTTCGCCCCTGGCGAACCTGCCGTTGAGCGACCAGGGCCTGGCCTGGCTGGTGCCGTCGGTGATGACGCTGGTCGTGGCGTTCGGGGTTGATCGGATGCTCGGCAAGCGCAGCGAAGCTATCGCATAAACCCATGTTTCCCGCTGTACTGAAATGCCCCGTATCAATCGATATGGGGCTTTTTTTATGGGTGAACGGCAGTGTCTTTTTCTGTGCACTAACGTCGAACTGACGCAAAAGCGTTTCAGCCCTCTTTCTGCAAAGGACCCGCATGTCGTTCATCGAAACCAATCAGATCCACCTGCTTGCCGCCCTGTGGTTCGCCCTTTGCTGGGGCGGCTATACCCGATACGCCATTTGGAAGGCTCGTGACACTGCATGCCTCGCCAGCGTGCTGCACCTGTACCGCGAAGACTGGATGCGCCGCATGCTGCTGCGCGACAACCGCATCGCCGACGCCAGTGTGATCGGCAACCTCGAGCGCAACGCTTCGTTCTTTGCCTCCAGCACGCTGATCATCCTCGCCGGCATTCTCACGGTGTTGGGTGCTTCAGAGCGGGCAGTGTCGTTGCTGGCGGACATACCGATGGTGCAACAGGCGTCCCAAGGTATGTCGGAGATCAAGCTGCTGTGCCTGGCACTGGTGTTCGTCTATGCGTTCTTTACATTCAGTTGGTGCATGCGCCAGTACAACTTCGCGGCGGTGCTGGTCGGCTCGGCGCCGATGATCGGCGAGCGGGATGTGTCGGAGCAGGAGCGCAAGGCATTTGCTCTACGTGCGGCGCGAGTCATCTCCATGGCGGCCAACCAGTTCAACTTTGGCCTGCGTTCTTATTACTTCGGCATGACCATGCTGGCGTGGTTTGTCAGCCCCTGGCTATTCATGTTGATGAGCGCTGGGGTGGTGTTGGTGCTGTATCGGCGGGAGTTTCATTCCGACGTGCTGCAAGTGATGGTGTTTACCCAGACGGATACACCGCCGTCGGAACCGGTTAAAGAAGCGGTTTGATCAACCCCTCAAGTAAAAAACACCAGGCAAAGTAAAGCCCGCTATCTAAGCGGGCTTTCTTTTTGCAGCGAAGCTACTTCAAACCGCGGTCTCAAGAACCGGTAGCAGGTGCTGCTTCTTTTGCGGCGGCTTGGTTCGATTCAGCCTGAGCTTTGGCAGCTTCGGCGTTTTCTTTCGCAGCGTCGTTCACTTTATCCTGAGCCTTGGCCATATCTTTCTGAGCTTGCTCAGAATGGGCTGCAGCGTCTTGGGCTTTGTCTTCGGATTTCTTGTCGCAGGCAGCCAGACCGAGGGCAGCGGCCAGCATCATGGAAATAGCTAAAGTCTTGCGCATGGGTGTTTCTCCTTATTGAAGATATCTACTGGCCTTTCGAGCATGGCGCTTCGGCATTAGTTCCTTTTATTTGGTAGATATATAAATCGCTGACTTGTAGGAACTTTTGCCCTGCCGCAGCTTCTGCGGATCAACACTAATAAGAGTCTGGAACAAATGACCGAAAATCCCCTGTTAGAGCGTGCGACGCGCTTTGTATCGGCCTTGCGCCACTGTCAGGTGCTGGGCATTACCGCTCATCAGGCCAGCGAGGAGGGCATCACGCTGATCATGCCGTATGCGCCCCATCTGGTCGGCGATCCCCAATCGGGGGTGATTCACGGTGGCGCGCTGACCTCCCTGATGGACACCGCCTGCGGCATGGCCACCCTGTGCGTATTGCCGGAATTCGAGGTGTGCCCGACCCTCGACCTGCGCGTCGACTACATGCATCCTGCCACCCCACACAAACCGGTGTACGGCTTCGCCCAATGCTACCGGGTGACCACCGACGTGATCTTCACCCGAGGCTTCGCCTACCAGGATGACCCGCAGCAACCCATCGCCCATGTCGTCGGTACATTCATGCGCATGGGCAAACGCCTCAAGGGCGCACAAGGACTGGGCAGCACGATCAAGGGAGAGCAGGCATGACGCACCGATTCAAGACCCGCCTGGAGCAGGCCCACGGGCGCGGCGATTACGCAGCGCTGCTCAACCTGATCCCCTATGCCAAGTTGATCGGCATCGAATGCACCCGGCTGGGAGATGAGCTGCTGTTTCGCCTGCCGGCCAACAAGGACAATATTGGTAACCCGATATTGCCGGCGCTGCACGGCGGGGTGATCGCGGGTTTCATGGAACTGTCGGCGGCGCTGCACCTGCTGGTGTTCACCGGCGCACCGGGCATCCCGAAAATCATCGATTTCTCCCTGGATTACCTGCGCGCCGGTCAATTTCGCGACACTTACGCCAAATGCCAGGTATGGCGCCAGGGCCGGCGAGTGGCGAACGTGGCGATCACCGCCTGGCAGAGCACGGCGGCAGAGCCCATCGCCACGGCCCGCGCGCATTTTAAGATCGAGGAACCAGGCCACCCTTGAAATCCTGCTCTTAGCCCCCAACTTTGATGACAACCCGCCGCCAACCCTCTAGGGCGCGGCCACTGCCATCCAATTGGAGTTTGATGACCATGAGTGTGGAAACTCAAAAGGAAACCCTGGGCTTCCAGACCGAGGTGAAGCAACTGCTGCACCTCATGATCCATTCGCTGTATTCCAACAAGGAAATCTTCCTTCGCGAATTGATCTCGAACGCCTCTGACGCTGTCGACAAATTACGTTTCGAAGCCCTGTCCAAGCCTGAGTTGCTGGAAGGTGGCGCCGAACTGAAAATTCGTGTGAGCTTCGACAAGGACGCCAAGACCGTCACGATCGAAGACAACGGTATCGGCATGAGCCGTGACGATGCGATCGCCCACCTGGGCACCATCGCCAAGTCCGGCACCGCCGATTTCATGAAAAACCTCTCGGGCGACCAGAAGAAAGATTCGCACCTGATCGGTCAATTCGGCGTGGGCTTCTATTCGGCCTTTATCGTTGCCGACCAGGTTGAAGTGTTCAGCCGCCGTGCCGGCCTCGACGCCAGCGAAGGCGTGCACTGGTCTTCCAAAGGCGAGGGCGAATTCGAGATCGCCACCGTCGACAAGGCTGACCGTGGCACCCGTATCGTGCTGCACCTGAAGTCCGGTGAAGACGAATTCGCCGATGGCTGGCGCCTGCGCAATATCGTCAAGAAGTACTCCGACCACATCGCCCTGCCGATCGAACTGCCGAAAGAACAAGCGGCAGCCGAAGGCGAAGACGCGCCTGCCCAGGAATGGGAAGTGGTCAACCGCGCCAGCGCGCTGTGGACCCGTCCGCGTACCGAGATCAAGGACGAGGAATACCAGGAGTTCTACAAGCACATCGGTCATGACTACGAAAACCCACTGAGCTGGAGCCACAACAAGGTCGAAGGCAAGCTGGAATACAGCTCGCTGCTCTACGTGCCTGCCCGTGCTCCGTTCGACCTGTACCAGCGTGAAGCGCCAAAAGGCCTGAAACTCTACGTACAGCGCGTGTTCGTGATGGACCAGGCGGAATCGTTCCTGCCGCTGTACCTGCGCTTCATCAAGGGTGTGGTCGACTCCAACGACCTGTCGCTGAACGTGTCGCGGGAAATCCTGCAGAAAGACCCGATCATCGATTCCATGAAGTCGGCGCTGACCAAACGCGTGCTCGACATGCTGGAAAAACTGGCGAAGAACGAGCCTGAGCAATACAAGGGCTTCTGGAAAAACTTCGGCCAGGTCATGAAAGAAGGCCCGGCGGAAGATTTCGCCAACAAGGAAAAAATCGCCGGCCTGCTGCGTTTTGCCTCGACGCATGAAGAGGGTGGCGAGCAGGTGGTTTCTCTGGCCGAGTACCTGGCCCGCGCCAAGGAAGGTCAGGACAAGATCTACTACCTCACCGGCGAAACCTACGCCCAGGTCAAGAACAGCCCGCACCTGGAAGTCTTCCGCAAGAAAGGCATTGAAGTGCTGCTGCTGACCGACCGTATCGATGAGTGGCTGATGAGCTACCTCAACGAGTTCGACGGCAAATCCTTCGTCGACGTGGCCCGTGGTGACCTGGACCTGGGTAACCTGGACTCCGAAGAAGAGAAGAAAGAAGCCGAAGAAGTCGCCAAGTCCAAAGAAGGCCTGGTCGAGCGGATCAAGGCTTCCCTGGGCGAGGCTGTCAGCGAAGTGCGCGTGTCGCACCGCCTGACCGACTCCCCGGCGATCCTGGCCATTGGCGAGCAGGACCTGGGCATGCAGATGCGCCAGATCCTCGAAGCCAGCGGGCAGAAGGTTCCGGACTCCAAGCCGATCTTCGAGTTCAACCCGGCTCACCCGCTGATCGAGAAACTCGACGGTGAGCAGAGCGAAGAGCGGTTTGGCGACCTGTCGCACATCCTCTTCGACCAGGCGGCCCTGGCCGCCGGCGACAGCCTGAAAGACCCGGCCGCCTATGTGCGCCGCCTGAACAAGCTGTTGGTTGAACTGTCGGTTTGACCCTGACGTAGAAAAACCCGCTTCGGCGGGTTTTTTCGTTCTAACGCACCTCAACTGGAGTAAATGATGAGCCAAGTCACTGTACGTTCCGTGGTCTATCAGATTGATGGCCAGTCCTACGAAAGCCGCCTGGCGTTCGATGCCAGCCACAAGGGCCCGTTGCCGGGGTTGTTGATGGCGCCGAACTGGATGGGGGTGAGTGCGGGTGCCGAAGAGATCGCCAAAAGTGTGGCCGGCCAGGGCTACGTGGTACTGATCGCCGACCTGTACGGGCAGACCGTACGCCCGTCGAATGGCGATGAAGCCGGTGCGGCGATGATGCCGCTGAAGAATGACAACCCGAAGCTGCTCAAACTCATGCAAGCGGCGTTTGAGCAACTGCAGGGCCAGGCCGAGGTGGATACCTCGAAGCTTGCGACCTTCGGCTTCTGCTTTGGCGGCTTCTGCTCGCTGGAGCTGGCACGTACCGGTGCACCATTGAAGGCGGCCGTCTCGTTCCACGGCACCATTGACACCCAGAACCCGGACGGCGCCAAGCATATCAAGGGTTCAGTATTGGTCCTGCACGGTGCTTCCGACCCATTGGTGCCGAAGGCGCAACTGCCGGCATTCGAAGATGAAATGAACGCGGCCGGCGTGGATTGGCAATTGCTGAGCTATGGCGGCGCGGTGCATTCCTTCACTGACCCCCATGCGAATGTGCCGGGCAAGATGATGTACGACGCCAAGACCGCCAAGCGCGCGTTCCAGTCGATGCACAACTTGCTGGATGAGGTGTTCAAGGGCTGATTCTTCAGCGCCTGTCCGGGCCTAATCGGGGGCAAGCCCCCTCCCACACTTGGATGCAATCACTGATCAAATGTGGGAGGGGGCTTGCCCTCGATGGCTATCTCACTGGCAACTCAATCCTTTCAGACTCCCCCGGCACCGTCGGCCACTCCCCGGCCGCCCACCTCTGCCTGGCCTGCTCGATCACCGCGGGGTCACTCGCGACAAAATTCCAATTGATCCGCCGTGGCCCATCAAGCGGCGCGCCGCCAAACACCACCAAGTGGCAATCACTGTCCGCAAACAATGTCATCTCCTGCCCGGCCGGCAATACCACTAGGCTGTGGACTTCAAGCGCCTCGCCGTCCAACTGACCGTCACCTTCCAGTACATACACGGCCCGTTCCTCATGCTCATCAGGCAACAGTAGGGTTGTAGCCGTCTGCATCCGCACCTCGGCATACAAGGTGGGCGACAGCACCGGCACCGGTGACTTGAGGCAGAACCCGTTGCCCGCGATCAGGCGTATCTGCACGCCCAGGTTGTCACTCACCGGCAGGCTCGCCGCCGGGTGATGGCTGTAATGCCCCGGCCCCGTCTCGTGGTCTTTGGGTGACGCCAACCATACTTGCAGCCCATGCAGGCTGAACCCGCTGGCCTTGAGCGCCTCGGGTGTGCGTTCGACGTGGGCAATCGCGCTGCCGGCGGTCATCCAGCTCACATCACCCACCTGCACCACCTGGTCCGAGCCCAGGCTGTCCTTGTGCTGCAATGCGCCCTCAAACAGATACGTGAGGGTCGACAGCCCGATATGCGGGTGTTGGCGGATATTCATGCCGTGACCCGGCGCGTAGCGGGTCAGCAGCATATGGTCGAAAAACACAAAAGGCCCGACGCTGCGGCATTCCCGCGACGGCAGCGGGCGCAGGATCGGTTGGCCTTCGACGTCTTCGGGGCGAGGGCGGATCACGGTGAGGGTGGTCATGGTGCGTCCCAGTCTGAGCGGGTTGGATGCTGCTGAGCATAACCCGCTCCACGGGAGGTTGCCGCTATTGGCTGAAGGCGCCTTCCGACAGTTTGGTGTCGATGCTGATCTCGGCGGTGGTCATCAGCTTGTGCACCGGGCAGCGATCTGCCACGCGGTGCAGCTCATCGCGCTGTTCGTCGGTGAGCACGCCCTTGAGGGTGAGCTTGACGTTGAGTGTGTATTTGCCCTTTTGCTCTTCGGCGGCGTCATGGGTGACCTCCACGGTCACGCCGGTGAGGGGGATACCTTTTTTCTGGGCGTAGAGCTTGAGGGTCAGGGCTTTGCACGAGGCCAGGGCGGCGTCGAAGTAGTCATGGGGGGAGGGCGCCGAATCGTCGCCGCCGAGGCTCTTGGGCAGGTCGGTGAACAACTCATGGTTGTCGATGTTGAGGCTGTGGCGAAAGTTGTCCTGGTTCAGGGTGTTTACGGTAACAGGCATGGCAAACCTCACAGGGTGGCAGGATGAAGGTCATGCAGTTATAGAGCATGCTGGCACTTCGATGTTCCGCGTTTTTTGCCGGATGAACCCTGGCAAGGCGTTCAAGGTCTACCCGTATCAGCCCCTATCGAGGTGTTACCGTGCCCTGGACTCGCCTGACCCTTGCCCTGTTGTTCGCCTCCGGCAGCCTTGCCGCGCAGGCCCGCGACTATGCCTACAGCGATGCGCACCTGCATTACGTGGATTTCTTCCAGGAAACTGCAGGCATGGACAAGCTGCTCAAGGCCATGGCCGACAATCGCATCGAACACGTGATGATTTCCGGTATTCCGGTCGCGAAGAAATGGCACGAGGACGAACCCAAGCGCCCGCGCTATTACGCCGGTGACGACGCCGATGCCTATTGGTACAGCGCCACCGACGTGATCGTGGCCGCAGCGGTCAACAAACTGACCCCTGAGCAGCGCGAGCATTTTCATCCGTTCCTGTCCGGCTTCAACCCCAACGACAAGAACTCGGACGCCCATATCCAGCGCATGCTCGATCTCAACCCAGGCCTGTGGCAGGGCATCGGCGAGGTTTTTACCCGTCATGACGACCTCACGGCCATCACCGCCGGCGACACACCACGGGCCAATAACGAAGCCATGACCCGCATTTATCACCTGGCGGCGGAAAATGACCTGCCGGTGATGCTGCACTCCAATATCACCTCCAAGCGCGAGCGCAACCCGCTGTACCTGGCTGAAGTCGAAGAGCCACTGCGCAACCACCCACACACCCGTTTTATCTGGGCCCATGGCGGCACCAGCAAGGAAATCCACCGTCACCAGGTGCAGATGGACTTTTTGCTGCCCACCTTGAGCCGCATGCTGGAGGCGTACCCCAACCTGTACATCGACCTGTCCTGGAGCATGCTTACGCCGTATTTGCTGGATGATAGAGGCCATCCTCGTCCGGAGTGGATAACGCTGGTGGAGCGTTTCCCGGAGCGGTTCATGCTGGGCTCGGACGTCGTCGGGCGTTTCAACAAGCTGGGTAAGGAAATGCGTCGCTTCGAGCCTTTCCTCGATGCACTGCCTGAGGACGTTGCGCACAAAGTGGCACGCGACAATTTCCTGGCTATCCTGCCTAAAGCCCATCGCGATGGGGCGCCACGCTGATATCGCGTTTTGATCTTACGCAAACCCCAGATTGCGCCGATACCTTTCAATAGCCAGCTGCAATTGGATGCAGCGCTGGTGATTGCCAGCGCATCGGAGCAGTAGACGTCGACAGGCGCGAACCAGAGCAGTGCGGCGAGCCAGGAGTTGTCGCGGTTGGCGGTGGACCTGAACACGATGGTGGCGCGGTTTTCGGTGTAGGGGCGGGCGCCGAGGCGGCGCTATCGGGGGCAAGCCCCCTCCCACCTTTGATTTGTGAGTGCATTCAAAATGTGGGAGGGGGCTTGCCCCCGATGAGGCCCTCCCAGCCACTAAAAAATCCAGCCCATAAAAAAGCCCCGAACCAGTCGGGGCTTTTTAATGCGGTCAAGCTACAGGTCTTACTGACCCTGCCAGCGTTTCAGCACCAGGGTGGCGTTGGTGCCACCGAAGCCGAAGCTGTTGCTCATCACGGTGTCGATTTTTGCATTCTCGACTGTCTTGGTCAGGATCGGCATATCAGCCACAACCGGATCAATCTCATCGATGTTGGCGGAGCCGGCCATGAAGTTGCCTTCCATCATCAGCAGGCAGTAGATCGCTTCGTGAACGCCAGCGGCGCCCAGGGAGTGACCGGACAGGCTCTTGGTAGAGCTGATGGCCGGGGCCTTGTCGCCGAATACCGCACGCACGCCTTCCATTTCCTTGGCATCGCCGACCGGAGTCGAGGTGCCGTGGGTGTTCAGGTAGTCGATTGGGGTGTCCACGGTGGACATGGCCATCTGCATGCAACGGATGGCGCCTTCACCGCTTGGGGCAACCATGTCGTAGCCGTCGGAGGTCGCGCCGTAGCCGACGATTTCCGCGTAGATCTTGGCGCCACGGGCCAGAGCGTGCTCCAGCTCCTCGACCACCACCATGCCGCCACCGCCGGCAATGACGAAACCGTCACGCTTGGCGTCGTAGGCGCGGGAGGCCTTTTCCGGGGTTTCGTTGTACTGGGTGGACAGTGCACCCATGGCGTCGAACAGGAACGACTGGCTCCAATGCTCTTCTTCACCGCCGCCGGCGAACACGATGTCCTGCTTGCCCAGCTGGATCTGCTCCACGGCAGTCCCGATGCAGTGAGCACTGGTGGCGCATGCGGAGGAGATCGAGTAGTTCACGCCCTTGATCTGGAACGGCGTGGCCAGACAGGCCGAAACGGTGCTGCCCATGGTCCGTGTGACACGGTACGGGCCAACGCGCTTCACGCCTTTTTCGCGCAGGATGTCCAGCGCTTCCATCTGGTTGAGGGTCGATGCGCCGCCGGAGCCGGCGATCAGGCCGGTGCGTACGTTCGATACCTGGTCTTCGCTCAGGCCGGAGTCGGCGATCGCGTCTTTCATCGCCAGGTAGGCGTAGGCGGCAGCGTGGCCGACGAAGCGATAGATCTTGCGATCGATCAGTTCTTCGAGGGGCAGGTCGATGGAGCCGGAAACCTGGCTACGCAGACCCATTTCGGCATATTCCGGGTTGAAGCGGATGCCAGGGCGACTTGCACGCAGGTTAGCGGTGACGGTCTCTTTGTCATTGCCCAGGCAAGAAACAATGCCCAGACCAGTGATAACGACGCGGCGCATGCGGATAACCCTTAAAAGTTGTCAGTGGAAGTGAATACGCCGACCCGAAGGCCTTCGGCAGTATAGATCTCGCGACCGTCGACGCTCACCGAACCATCGGCGATGGCCAGGTTCAGCTTGCCCTTGAGGACGCGCTTGATCTGAATGTTGTAGGTGACTTTCTTGGCGGTCGGCAGGACCTGGCCAAAGAACTTCACTTCGCCCGAACCCAGGGCGCGACCGCGACCCGGCAGGCCTTGCCAGCCCAGGAAGAAACCGACCAGCTGCCACATGGCGTCAAGGCCCAGGCAGCCCGGCATCACAGGGTCGCCTTCGAAATGGCAGGCGAAGAACCACAGGTCCGGGGTGATATCCAGCTCGGCGACCAATTCACCTTTGCCGTACTTGCCACCCTCTTCGCTGATATGGGTGATGCGATCCACCATCAGCATGTTCGGGGCGGGCAGTTGCGCGTTACCTGGGCCGAACAGCTCACCGCGACTGCAGCGCAGCAGGTCTTCCCGAGTAAAGGCGTTTTGTTTGGTCATGCGAGCTCCTCAATAATCCCATGCGGCAGGGTAGGGCAAATCTTCCCGAACCGAATGAAGCGTTCATGCCTCATGTCGGCAGCCTACACGTAGACTATTGCGTTGTAGTGAAAGTCACAGCGGCAAGGCACTGAATGTACACTTGTTCACTGAAATTTTAAACCGGGCCTGTTTATAGGCCCGTTCGGGTGCCTAAGACTGCCGCACTTTCGTCTTTCACGCCAGTCGGAGTTGGCTGATGGCGCGGCGCTATTGCACCCAGCGCTGCAGGATTTGCTGCAAATCCGTGCGTTTGAACGGCTTGGCCAGGTAATCGTTCATTCCGGCTGCCAGGCAGGCTTCACGGTCGCCCTGCAACGCGTTGGCAGTCAGGGCGATGATCGGCAGGTCGGCGCAGCCGGGCAGTTGGCGGATCTTGCGGGTGGCCTCGTAGCCGTCGATCAGCGGCAGCCGGCAATCCATCAGGATCGCGGTGAAAATCAGGCTCTCGGCACTGCGGATCGCCTCGGCACCGTCGGTGGCCAGGCTCACTTCAAAGCCGAGGCTGCGCAACATGGCTTCGACCACGGTGCGGTTGACCGGGTTGTCCTCTACCAGCAATACATGGCGGCCATCGCCGGCGTTGGCTTTGCCGTCGGCGCCTTGCGCGATGGCCGGTACGCTCTGCTGGTCGATGGCCAGGGGAATTTCCAGGGTAAATACCGAGCCGCGGCCTTCTTCACTTTGCGCGCGCAGGGTGCCGCCCATGCGTTCGGCCAGGGTACGGGCGATGGGCAGGCCCAGGCCGGTGCCGCCGTAACGCCTTGAAATGGAACTGTCGGCTTGCTGGAACGCATCGAACATCAACTCCAGGCGTTCGGCGGAAATCCCGATGCCGCTGTCGCGCACGGTGCAGGTGAACCACACCAGTTCATGGTCGAGGGTCTGCCAATGGGGTTCGACGCTGACGCTGCCCTGCTCGGTGAACTTCAGCGCGTTGCCGATCAGGTTCACCAGGATCTGGCGGATTCGCGTCGGATCGCCCTGCACGCGCAAAGCGTCCAACCCTGGTGGAATCGACAGTTTCAACGCCAACCCGCGCTGCTGGGCGCTGTGCTGGAACGCCTGGGCGCAGCTGTTGATCAGGTCCGCCAGGTTGAACGGAATATGCTCCAGCTCCAGGGCCGCGCGTTCGATGCGCGAGAAGTCGAGGATGTCGTTGATGACCTTGAGCAAGTGCTCGGTGGATTCGGAGGCCAGCGCCGCGTACTCGGTCTGCTCCTCGGTCATCTCGGTGGTTTCCAGCAATTGCAACATGCCCAGCACGCCGTTCATGGGCGTGCGCAGTTCATGGCTCATCATCGCCAGGAAATCCGACTTGGCGTTGTTGGCGCGCTCGGCCTCTTCGCGGGTCTGGATCAACTGGGCCATGGCCTGCTGCTGTTCGCGGCTGGCCTGGTTGAGGCCTTCGGCCAGGTTATTGATGTGTCGCGACAGGTCGCCCAATTCCGAGTCGTCCACGATCGGCAACGGCGTCTTGTAGTCACCTTGCTGGATGGCTTTTACGGCGTGGCCCATGGCGCTGATCGGCTGCGACAGGCTGGCGGCCAGGCGCCGCGCGAGCAGGAAGGTAAACAGCAGGGCGAACAGCGCCAGGATGCCGGCCTTGAACAGGATCTCCTGCTGGCGCTGGCTGAATGCGTCGTTGGACATGCCGACGATCACCCGGCCCAGGTAGTCGGCCCGCGGTGCTTTGGGTTCGTTGAGGTTGTCCTGGAAAAAATCATTGCCCAACTGGATGTGTTGCAGGCGAATCGGTGCCTGGAACACTTTCACCGACAGCGAACGGTCGTGTTTTTCCGACGGTTGCTCGACATACACCAGGATGTTCTCGCTGCTGTCCTGGATCTCCAGGAACCGCACATGGGGCGTAGCGAGCGTGGCGCGCAGCAGGCTGTCGAGCACTTCGTTGTTGCCGGAGATCACCCCGTACTCGGTGGCGGGCGCCAGTTGGTTGGCGATCAACTGGCCGGTGTGGTCCAGTTCCTGGCGCAAGTCCTGGATCCGCACGAAGGTGAAAAAGCTGATCAACAGCAACGTCAGCAACAGCGCCGGGCCCAGGGTGATGAGCTGGGTGCGGGTGTTGATGTCCCAACGACGGCGCAAGGTCATGGGCGTTTTTCTCCTTCGGCCAAGCGGATCGCGACGCCGGCTTCGTCCACCTGTTCGATCCCCAGTGAGCGCGCGACTTGCGGGTTGCCCACGACTTTGAAGTGTTCCGGGTACAGCGAGCGCGGCCAGTTGGCCGGCGGGTGGTCGAGCAGACGGTCTAGCACGGCCAGCCAGTCGGCCTGGTCGCTGTAGGTACTGGCCAGGCTGCCGGCCCGCACAAAGCCTGCATTCGGGCCCACCAGCGGCAATTGCTGGGCATAGCTGCTCAGCAACAGGTTCTTCGCGGTTTTCGGGTTGTACAACTGCGGGTCATCGAGGCCGAGCAGCACGTCACTGTTCCTGAACAGGTTTTGCAGCGGGCGGCTGTCATTAATGTTGTCCCAGAGCTGTGGCACGATTTCCAGGCCGAGCGGTGTGGCGTGTTGGCGCAGTTCGGGCAGCAGGAACTCACTGTCGGCGCCATACAGCACGCCGATGCGCCGCGCCTGGGGCAGGATGGCGGCGATCAGGCGCAGTTGGCGCTCCAGCGGTGGGTCGCTCCACAGTAGGCTGATGTGCGGGTGAGGTGTGCTGCCCAGGCGTTGATGGGCCTGTAACCGACTGATACGCAGCACCAGGGTCGGCGGGCCCTGGGTTTCCTGCAGGCGCCAGTCGAGGCCGGGCAGGTCGAGCAGGATCAGGCGTGTGTTGGCCGGCAGTCGACCAGGGGCTGGCAAGTTTTTGAGTGGTGTGAAGGTGACGCGGTCTTCGGGGCGTTGCTGGGCCAGGGCTTGGGCGAAGGCCTGCACGCCGACGCCGTCTTCGGCGGCGGTCAACAGGATCTCGGCACTCCAGGCCGGCGCGGCAAACAGCAGGCACGCGAGCAGCAGAATGCGTCGCCAGAGCGTGTGGATAAAAAAGCAGGTCATCCGTGACGAGTCGCCCATGTCAGAACTCTAGCTCCGCGCTGAAGTAGAGCACATGGCGATGGTCATAATTGTTATCGGCCCAGGTGGTGGGCTGGTGATCAAGGCGTTGTTGCAACATGCCGGCCAGCTCCACGTTGGCTTTGCCCAGGGCAATGCGCTTGGCCACCCGCAGGTCGACCCGTTCGAAGCGATATTGGTTGAGTGCGTCATCGCCGTAGTAGAACAACGCGCTGGACCAGCCTTGGCCCCATTCGCGCAACCAACCGGCAGAGCCACTGTTGCGCGCGGTCTGTGCTTTGTCCCGCGGGTTGCTGCTGGTGGCATCGACGTAAGCATAGGTCAGCCGCAGGCGGTCGGCGTTGCTCACGCGCCAGTCGAACTGGGATTCGGCGCCGGTGAAGCGTGCGCTGTTGGCGTTGCTGGCAATGTACTGGTTATTGCGCAGCGGCGAACTGATCATGTCGGTGATTTCGTCGTAGAACAGTTTCACGTCCATGTTCAGCCCGATGTCGGCAAAGAAGCCGTTGTACCCCAATTCCCGCGACTTCATCATCTCTTTATCGAGGTTGCCCGGCCCCCGCGTCTTTACGAAGTATTGCCCGGTGGTCTGACCGTAGGCCGGGGAGCTGAGGTTGGTGACGCGATAACTCCAGTTGACGTTGTTCTCGAACATGTCCGGCGAGCGGATGGCTTCGGAGTACACCGCGCGCAAGCCATGGCGCGGGTTGATCAGGTAGTTGACCGCCACCCGTGGCGTGAGCGAGTTGCCGCTCAGGTGCGTGTCCTCATACATGGCGCCGCCTTGCAGCAGCCAATGTTCGCTGGCGCGCCATTCCAACTGGCCGAACAGGCGCCAGGTGGTGTCGTCCAGGGTGCCGTTGAAGTAGGTGTCGGAGTCGGCGCGGTCGTAGCGGTAATTCATGCCGCTGACCAGGCGCAGGCTGTCGGAGAGGCTGAGGGTATCCTGGATTTCCAGATCGTAGCGGCTTTCGCGGGTGCTCTGGTCGATGTCTCCGCACACGCTCTGGTTGGCGCCGTTACGCCATTGGTCCAGCACCTGGTTGGCCAGCGCTTGCTCGGCGGCGCTGCCCGGTGGCGCGGTGCCTTGGCTGTAGGTGTCCATGTGCCGGGCCAGCAGTTCGGCGTAGTTGGGGTTCATCTGCCACAGTTGGGTCAATTCCGGGCTGAACGACACTTTGGCGTCGCAGGCCTTCCAGATTTGGCGGCGGTCCCACTGCTGGGCCGAGCCCTGGATGTACAGGCTGTGCTCGGGGTTGAAATCAAAATTCCAGCGCAGCGAGCCGGCGTAGTCCTTGGCCGTGACGTCGGAGTTGTTGCCACCTTCGGTAATCCCGGCGAATACCGGGCTGTAGGTATACGGACGTTGGTTGGTGCCTTCCTTCGCATCCAGTTGCCAGTCGATGCTCTGCTGCGCGTTCAACGTCTGGCTAACTGCCAGGCTGAAGCGGTTGAGGCGCCGCCCGTCGCGGCGGTCGGCGCCAGCGGCGTCGCTGTCGAAGCCATCGTCCTGCTGGCCGGACAGCGACAGGCGCAAATCGCCGGTTTCCCAGCCGACGCCCTGGCTGGCATAGAAGTCGTTGATGCCACGTTCGCCACGCACCACCTTGACCCGCGTACCGTGGCTGTTGGCGGGCGAGCGCGTGAGGATGTTGACCACCGCCATCAAGGCATTGGCGCCGTAGCTGACGGTGTTGGGGCCGCGGAACACTTCGATGCGCTCGATATCTTCCATGGCCACCGGAATGTCGCTCCAGTCCACGGTGGCCAGGCCCGCACGGTACACCGAGCGGCCGTCGATCAGCACCTGCATGCGCCGCGCATCGCTGGCGCTGGTGCCGTGGTAGTTCACCGCCGCCTGGTTGCCGGAGGTGTAGCCGACCATCATCCCCGGCACCAGGCGCAGCAACTCGCTGATATCCCGCGCGCCGCTGGCCTTGATCAGCTCGCTGTCGATCACGGTCATGCTGCCGGGCACGGCGGCGGCCGATTGCTTGAGGCGTGTGGCGGTCAACACCTGGGGCAATGGCTGGCTGTCGAGGAACAGGTCGTCGGCCATGACAGGCGCACTGCACAGCAGCATCAACCACAGAGATGAACGGGGAGGAGGGCCCAAATACACGGCACGGCCTTGATAATTACGGATAGCCGCCCATGTTAACTGAGGTGGGGCCATTTGCCAGTCGCAGGACTTGCAATTACTTCATGTAAGTGTGGCATTTTCCGACAAGCGCACGAATTGATACGGGGGCTGGCCGCCGGCGGGTCGGCCCGTATAATGCCGCCATCGCCACTGGTATGGATTAACGGATTGCATATGACTGAACAGCGCCCTATCGCGGTCCTGGGAGGCGGAAGTTTTGGTACCGCCGTGGCTAACCTGCTGGCCGAGAATGGTCACGCTGTGCGCCAGTGGATGCGCGATCCCGAACAGGCCGAGGCCATTCGGGTGCACCGGGAAAATCCGCGTTACCTCAAAGGCATCAAGATTCATCCGGCGGTCGAGCCGGTCACTGACCTGCTGGAAACCCTCACGGCCTGCGACCTGTGCTTCGTCGCGCTGCCGTCCAGCGCCTTGCGCTCGGTGCTGGCGCCCCACGCCGAACGCCTGGCGGGCAAGCTGCTGGTCAGCCTGACCAAGGGCATCGAGGCGCAGACCTTCAAGCTGATGAGCGAAATCCTCGAAGAGATCGCCCCCCAGGCGCGTATTGGCGTGCTGTCCGGGCCGAACCTGGCGCGGGAAGTGGCCGAGCACGCACTGACCGCCACCGTAGTCGCCAGTGAAGACGAAGAACTCTGCGAACGGGTCCAGGCCGTGTTGCACGGTCGTACCTTCCGGGTCTACGCCAGCAGCGACCGCTTTGGCGTCGAGCTGGGCGGTGCGCTGAAAAACGTCTACGCGATCATCGCCGGCATGGCCGTGGCGCTGGGCATGGGCGAGAACACCAAAAGCATGTTGATCACCCGCGCCCTGGCCGAGATGACCCGCTTTGCGGTGAACCAGGGCGCAAACCCGATGACCTTCCTCGGGCTGGCGGGCGTGGGCGACCTGATCGTCACGTGCTCCTCGCCGAAAAGTCGCAACTATCAAGTCGGGTTCGCCCTGGGCCAGGGCCTGAGCCTTGAGGATGCAGTCACGCGCCTGGGCGAAGTGGCCGAGGGCGTCAATACCCTCAAGGTGCTCAAGGCCAAGGCCCAGGAAGCTGGCGTGTACATGCCGTTGGTCGCCGGGCTGCACGCGATCCTGTTTGAAGGGCGCACCTTGAACCAGGTCATCGAGTTGCTGATGCGCGCCGAGCCCAAGACCGATGTCGACTTTATTTCCACCAGTGGTTTCAACTGAGGAACGCGTCATGAACGATCCGAAAGCAGCCCCCAAGTACGAATCCATTGCCCTGCGCATCCTGTGGATGCTGGTGTTTGCCCTGGTTTGGCAAGTGGCGCAGTTCCTGCTCGGCGCGCTGGTGGTGGTGCAACTGATCTACCGCCTGGTCTACGGCGCCCCGAACCTGGGCCTGATGAACTTCGGCGACAGCCTCAGCCAGTTCCTGGCGCAGATCGGCCGTTTCGGCAGCTTCCATACCGAGCAAAAGCCGTGGCCGTTTGCTGACTGGCCGACCCCGCTTGCGCCTGAGGGCGAAGCCGCCCACAGCGTGCCGCCGGCACCGCACCCGGTGCGTGATGAAGAGCCGAAACTGTGAAGTTGTGGATACTGCGCCACGGCGAGGCCGAAGGGCATGCGCGCACCGATGCCGAACGCAACCTCACCGAGCACGGCCGTGGCGAAGTGTTGCGCAGTGCTGCGCACCTGATCGGCCAGCCCCTCAGCGCGATCATCGCCAGCCCTTACGTACGGGCGCAGCAGACCGCGCACCTGGTGCGTGATGCGTTGGGCTTCGAGCCGGAGATCCGCACGGTGCCGTGGCTGACCCCCGATGGCAACCCGTTGAAGGTGCTGGAAAAACTCGACACCGACGACAATGTGCTGCTGGTCAGCCATCAGCCTCTGGTCGGCAGCCTGATCAGCTTCCTGCAGCACGGCCACCAGCGCCAGCCGCAGCCGATGTACACCGCTAGCCTGGCGGAACTAGAGGGGGATTTCCCGCTGGCGGGGCTGATGAGCCTGGTCAGCGTGAAGAATCCGTAGGCTTTATCGCTGCTTTGTGTGTGCTATATAGTCAACCAAGCAAGTGCTTGGTTGGCTATCGTCGGACCACAAAGGAGCGCGTCCCATGCCCGTCGCATTTCGATTGCCGTTGCAGGTGTTTTTCGAACGTGAAGCGCGGCACCCGCGCCAGACGTTTCTGGTGCAGCCCGTTGGCGGCGGCGAGGTGCAACGCCTCACTTGGGGCGAAGCCGGCCATCAGGCCCGGTGCGCCGCGCACTGGCTGCGCGCCCGCGAGCTGCCCCCAGGCTCGCACATTGCCCTGATCTCGAAAAACTGCGCGCACTGGATCATTGCCGACCTGGCGATCTGGATGGCCGGGCATGTCTCGGTGCCGCTGTATCCCAACCTCACTGCCGACTCCGTGGCCCATGTGCTCAGCCATTCCGAGGCGGCGCTGACGTTTATCGGCAAGCTAGACGACTGGCCCGCCATGGCGCCCGGCGTGCCGTTCGATGTCCCGACCATCAGCTTGCCGCTGTGCCCAACCGGCGCGTTCGATTTCAGTTGGGCCGACCTGCAAGCCTGCTCGCCGATCCAGGACGACCCGCTGCCGGCCGCTACGGACCTGGCCACCATCATCTACACCTCCGGTACCACCGGCCTGCCCAAGGGCGTGATGCACAGCTTCGGCGCGCTGGGGTTTGCCGCCACTCGTGGCACCGAGTTGTTCGGGTTGGGGGAGGGCGACCGCCTGTTGTCCTACCTGCCGCTGTGCCATGTGGCCGAGCGCATGTTTGTGGAAATGGCGGCGATCTACACCGGGCAGACGGTGTTTTTCGCCGAAAGCCTGGAGACGTTTCTGACCGACCTGCGCAGGGCGCGGCCGACCGCGCTGTTTGGCGTACCGCGTATCTGGACCAAATTCCAGATGGGCGTCTACGCCAAAATCCCGGAAAAACGCCTCGATACCCTGCTGCGCCTGCCCTTCATCGGCAAGCGCGTGGGCCGCAAGGTGCTCGCCGGCCTGGGCCTGGATGCGTTGCGCATCGCGCTGTCCGGGGCGGCGCCGGTGCCCGAGGCGCTGCTGCGCTGGTATCAACGCCTGGGCCTGGACGTGCTTGAGGTGTATGGCATGACCGAGAGTTGCGGTTACTCCCATGTGTGTCGCCCCGGCCAGCAGACCCTCGGCTGGATCGGCCTGCCGTGCCCCGGTGTTGAGGTGCGCATCGATCCTGCGGGCGAAGTGCAAGTGCGCAGCGGTGCGACCATGCTCGGCTACTACAAGGACCCGCTGAAAACCGCCGAGACGATCACCGCCGACGGCTTCCTGCGCACCGGTGACAAGGGCGAGCAGGCTGCCGACGGCCGGCTGCGCCTGACCGGGCGCCTCAAGGAGATCTTCAAGACCAGCAAAGGCAAGTACGTGGCCCCGGCGCCGATTGAGAACCGCCTGGCCGAACATGCGCGCATCGAACAGGTGTGCGTGGTGGGCGATGGCCTGACCGCACCGATGGGGCTGTGCGTGTTGTCGGCAATCAGCGAGGACCCGCATGCGCTGCGCAGCAGCCTTGAACGCTGGCTGGAGCAGGTCAATCAAGCATTGGACAAGCATGAACGCCTGCGCCAGTTAGTGGTGGTGAAAGACAACTGGGCGGTGGAAAACGGCTTCTTGACCCCGACGCTCAAGATCAAACGCAACATTATCGAATCGACCTACGGTGAACATTTCCAGAGGTGGAGCGAGCGTTCCGAAACCGTTCTGTGGCAGGATTAGGGCCATCATAAAACCAACAAGGACATCCGTATGAGCCTGTGGCGCACGCAACCGAACATCGACCAACTCAATGCGATCCAGAAAAACACCATTGGTGAACTGCTGGATATCCGTTTTGAACGCTTCGACGACGAATCGCTGACCGCCAGCATGGTGGTCGACCATCGTACCCATCAGCCCTACGGCTTGTTGCATGGCGGCGCGTCGGTGGTCCTCGCCGAGAGTGTCGGCTCCATGGCCGCCTACCTGTGCATCGATCCGAGCAAGTTCTATTGCGTGGGCCTGGAGATCAATGCCAACCACCTGCGCGGTGTGCGCAGCGGGCGGGTGACGGCGGTGGCCAGGGCGATCCATATCGGCCGCACCACCCAGGTGTGGGACATTCGCCTGACCAGCGACGACGGCAAGGCCAATTGCGTGTCGCGCCTGACCATGGCAGTGGTGCCGCTGGGCGAGAACCCGCCGGCGCGATAGGCGTGGCGTGAGTGTCATCATTCCTGGCAGTTACGGTCATTGCTGTGGTGGTCGGGGCTGGTGACAATCAATCTCTGTTTTTGTCGATGGATCCGGTATGTCGCAGCACGTGTTTTTCGCCCACGCCAATGGTTTCCCCTCGGCCACCTACGGCAAGCTGTTTGCCGCCCTGGCCCCGGAATATGCAGTGGCGCACTTGCCGCAGCACGGTCACGACCCCAGGTTTCCGGTGGACGATAACTGGCAGAACCTGGTGGATGAGCTGATCCACCACTTGGAGCAGCAGCCGGAACCGGTGTGGGGCGTGGGGCATTCCCTCGGTGGCGTGTTGCATCTGCACGCGGCCATGCGTTGCCCGCAGTTGTACCGTGGGGTGGTCATGCTCGATTCGCCGGTGCTGACCCGCGCCGACCGCTGGGTGATCCGCGCGGCCAAGCGCTTCGGTTTTATCGACCGCCTGACCCCGGCCGGCCGCACCCTGGGCCGACGTGAGGAGTTCAGCGACCTGGAAGCGGCGCGCCGTTACTTCGCCGGCAAGACCCTGTTTCGTGGTTTTGATCCCGAATGCTTCGATGCCTACCTGCAACATGGTCTGCAGCAAGTGGGCGATCGTTTGCGCCTGCGCTTCGACCCGGCCACCGAAATCAGCATCTACCGAGGCGTGCCCCACACCAGTCCCGGCCAGGTGCGCCAGATGAAGGTGCCGTTGGCGGTGGTGCGCGGCCGGCAGAGCCGAGTGGTGATGCGTCACCACGCCAGCGGCGTCGGTCGCCTGCCCATGGGCGAAATGCTCACCATGCCCGGCGGCCACATGTTCCCCCTTGAACGCCCCCAGGACACCGCGACCTTGATCAAGAACCTGTTTTCCCGCTGGGAAGCCCGCGAGCGCAGTTGCGCATGAGCACACCGGTCGAAGAAGTGCGCCTGAGCCTGCCGCATATCGAATTGGCGGCCCATCTGTTCGGGCCCGAGGACGGTTTGCCGGTGATCGCGCTGCATGGCTGGCTGGACAACGCCAACAGCTTTGCGCGGCTGGCGCCGAAACTTCAGGGGTTGCGCATCGTTGCACTGGACATGGCCGGGCATGGGCATTCGGCGCATCGTCCTATCGGCGCCGGTTACGCCTTGTGGGATTACGTGTACGACGTGCTGCAAGTCGCCGAACAGCTGGGATGGAAACGTTTTGCATTACTTGGCCACTCCCTCGGCGCCATCGTTTCCCTGGTATTGGCCGGTGCGCTGCCGGAGCGCGTGACGCACCTCGGATTGATCGACGGGGTGATCCCGCCGACCGCCAGCGGTGACCACGCCGCCGAGCGGCTGGGCATGGCGTTGCAGGCGCAATTGAACCTGCAAGACAAGCGCAAGCCGGTCTACAACAGCTTGGACCGAGCGGTTGAGGCGCGCATGAAAGGTGTGGTGGCGGTCAGTCGCGAAGCCGCCGAACTGCTGGCCCAGCGCGGTCTGATGCCGGTGCCGGGCGGTTACACCTGGCGCACCGACAGCCGCCTGACCCTGGCTTCGCCGGTGCGTCTGACCGATGAGCAGGCGATGGCCTTCGTGCGGCGTGTGGGTTGTCCTACGCAGTTGGTGGTGGCCGCAGACGGCATGCTGGCGAAACATTCCGAATTGCTTTCCCAGCTACCCTTTACCGTCACCACGCTGCCGGGAGGTCATCATTTACACCTGAATGACGAGCCCGGCGCGGTCCTTGTTGCAGACTGTTTCAATCGGTTCTTCTGCGCGCCTTGACTTGGGGCGGTCAACTGCCGAGGCTGGGCGGATTGAAAGGGAGTCAACCATGAACTACTTCAACACCGCTGTGACCTCCGATGGCCAGGGCTCGTTGATCTTATGAGCGTGCGTAACGGATGTATCCGTATCCTGGGCTTGAGCCTTCTGAGCCCACTGGTATTTGCCGCCGACGTACCGGGTAGCCAGGACCTGCCCACCGTGGCCCGCCAGGTCGACGCGCAAATCGTCGACTACCGTCCCGCCGAAGAAAAAGAACGCATCTACCCCATGGGCGCGATCCGCAAGATCAGCGGCCAGTTACGCTATGAAGGCCAGGCCACCGCGCGGGGCCAAGCCACTGCCATTACCTATGAGTTACCTGCCGAACACAGTTCCAGTGCCGCATTTACTGCGACGCGCGAAGCGCTGCAGGCGAAGGGCGCGCAGTTGCTGTTCTGGTGCCAGGCCCGGGATTGCGGCGAAAGCAGCCTGTGGGCTAATGAGGTGTTCGGCAACGCCAAGTTGGTCGGTGCCGACGGCCAGCAGGAATACCTGCTGCTGCGCCTGGCAGCCCCCCAGGAAAACTCCCTGGTGGCGCTGTATGGCATCACCCGTGGCAACCGCCGCGCCTATCTGCATGTGGAGCAACTGGACGCCAACGCGCCGCTGGCCGACCTGCTGCCCACCTCCGCGACACTGCTGCGTGAGTTGAAAAGCACCGGCGAGCTGGACTTTCCCGCACTGGGCGGCGAGCCTGACGACACCTGGTTGACCCTGATTTCCCGTGGGTTGAATCTAGATACCACCTTGCGCGTCAGCCTTACCGGCCCGAACGCCGAAGCCTGGCGCCAGGCCCTGGTCGACAAAGGTGTGCGCGCCGCGCGCCTGGAAACCGGCTCCGCTGAAACCAAAGGCCTGCACCTGCATCTGATACGCTGACCGTTACAAGGCGAACGGACCCGCGCCGTTCGCCTAAGCTCTCTTCCTACAGCCTTCTTCTAGAGATACTCCATGCTCAATAACGATCGCCTACTGGTGCAAATCCTGCTGCTGGTGCTGTTCGGTGCCAGTTTCTGGGTGATGGCGCCGTTCTGGTCGGCGCTGTTCTGGGGCGCGGTACTGGCCTTTGCCAGTTGGCCGTTGATGGTCCTGCTCACCCGCTGGCTGGGTGGTCGCGAATCCCTGGCCGCCGGCATCCTGACGTTGGGTTGGATGCTGCTGGTGGCGCTGCCCCTGGTGTGGCTGGGCTTCAACCTCGCGGATCACGTGCGCGATGCGACGGCGTTGATCAAGGATATCCAGGTCGACGGCTTGCCGGAGGCGCCTGCCTGGCTCGGCTCGATCCCCTTTGTCGGCGAGCGGCTGGTGGCCATGTGGGACAGCATCGACCAACAGGGCGCAGCCTTGATGGTCAGCATCAAGCCCTACCTGGGGCAGGTCGGCAATTGGTTGCTGGCGCGCAGTGCACAGATCGGCGGCGGCATCCTTGAACTGACCCTGAGTCTGGTCTTCGTGTTCTTTTTCTACCGGGACGGGCCGCGCCTGGCGATGTTTGTTCACCGACTGCTGGAGCGCTTGATCGGCGATCGTGCGGGCTACTACATCGAACTGGTGGCCGGCACTGTGCAGCGCGTGGTCAACGGCGTGATCGGCACCGCCGCCGCCCAGGCCCTGTTGGCGCTGATCGGTTTCCTGATCGCCGGGGTGCCGGGTGCGCTGGTGCTGGGCATCGTCACCTTCCTGCTCAGCCTGATTCCCATGGGGCCGCCACTGGTGTGGATCCCGGCCACGGCGTGGCTGGCCTGGAAGGGTGATTACACCTACGCGGTGTTCCTCGGCGTGTGGGGCACGTTCATCATCAGTGGCGTGGACAACGTGCTCAAGCCTTACCTGATCAGCCGCGGCGGCAACCTGCCGTTGGTCATTGTGCTGCTCGGGGTGTTCGGCGGCTTGATTGCCTTTGGTTTCATCGGCCTGTTTATCGGCCCGACCCTGCTGGCGGTGGCCTACAGCCTGTTGATGGATTGGAGTGCGACCCAGGCCCAGGGGCGGCGGGAAGACAAGCCGCTCTAGACGCGTGGCAACCACATCACGGCTGTCAAACCACCCCCGGGGGTTTCTTCCAGGTGCAACCGACCGCCGAGGCGTTCCGCCGCTTCCTTGGAAATCGTCATGCCCAGGCCGACCCCGCCGGAGTTGCGGTTGCGTGAGCCTTCCAGGCGATAGAACGGTTCGAACACCGCCTCGCGCTGGTCGGCGGCAATCCCGGGGCCATGGTCGATCACCCGGATGACCAGCGCTTCGCGGCTGTCCGCCAGTTCGATGCGTGCCGAGCCGGCGTAGCGCAGGGCGTTGTCGATCAGGTTGTTGAGGCATGATCGCAACGCCATCGGTTGCACTTGCAGCGGTGCGCAGGTCCCGCCGAACTGCACATCGGCGCCCTGGTCCTGGGCGTTTTCGCTCATGGACTCGACCAGCGCCTGCACGTCCAGCCAATGCCGGGTTTCGCTGGTGCGTTGTTCGTGCAGGTAGCTCAGGGTAGCGTCGAGCATGCCGATCATGTCGTCCAGGTCCTGGCGCATCTGGCCTTGCAGCCGGGTGTCTTCGATCTGTTCCAGGCGCAGTTTCAGGCGTGACAACGGGGTGCGCAGGTCATGGGAGACGGCCCCGAGCATGCGCGCGCGTTGGCTGACTTGCTCGCGGATGCGTCGCTGCATCAGGTTAAAGGTCGACGCCGCTTGCTGTGCCTCACGCGGGCCAGATTCATCGAGGGGCGGGCTGTCGAGGTCCAGGCTCAGGCGCTCGGCGGCTTCACTCAGGCGCTGGATCGGCCGGCTCAGCAGCTTGGCGCCGTACCAGGCGGCGATGATCAACGAGATGAACTGGAACGTCAGTGGCACCACCGGGCCACCAAACCACGGTCGCTTGTGCCTGGGCAGGTGTTTCATCGTGCCGTCCGGCTGCTCGACAAAGGTCTCTTGAGGCGGCGGTGGAGGTGGGCCGTAATAGCGAAACCAGGAAATGGCCAGCACATGAGCCAGCACAATTGCCACCAGCAACACGCCAAACAGTCGACCGAACAGCGTGTTGAAGGCGTTGCGCATCAGCCGATGTCCCGGGCGTCGAACAGGTAGCCTTCACCCCGCACGGTCTTGATCAATTGAGGGGCCTTGGGGTCATCCCCGAGTTTTTGCCGCAGGCGCGACACCAGCAAGTCGATGCTGCGATCAAAGGCTTCGATGGAGCGGCCACGGGCGGCATCCAGCAGTTGTTCGCGGCTCAACACCCGGCGCGGACGTTCGATGAACACCCACAGCAGGCGGAATTCCGCATTGGACAGCGGCACCACCAGGCCATCGTCGGCCACCAATTGGCGCAGCACACTGTTGAGGCGCCAGTTGTCGAAGCGGATATTGGCGCGCTGTTCGGTACGGTCGTCACGCACACGGCGCAGGATGGTCTGGATGCGTGCTACCAGCTCACGAGGCTCGAACGGCTTGGACATATAGTCGTCGGCGCCCAGTTCCAGGCCGATGATGCGGTCGGTGGGTTCGCAGCGAGCGGTGAGCATCAGGATCGGGATATCCGATTCCGCACGCAACCAGCGGCACAGCGACAGGCCGTCTTCGCCCGGCAGCATCAGGTCGAGCACCACCACGTCGAAGGTTTCGGCCTGCATGGCCTGGCGCGTCGCCGTACCGTCGGTCACTCCGCTGGCGAGAATGCCGAAGCGGGCCAGGTAGTCGATCAGCAGTTCACGGATCGGCACGTCGTCGTCAACGATCAGCGCGCGGGTGTTCCAGCGTTTGTCGTCGGCGATCACCGCGCCTTTTTGCTCGTCGTTCATAGAGACGGAAGGGGTATGCATCATGCGATCATCTGCCTGGTTGTTGCGGTCAGCATAGGCGCCCAGCCCCATGGCTGGAAGTGCTGGTCGGTGGGTCGTGCGAGCGAGGCTAGCCGTGGGGCGTGTTGGGGGCATGTCGTGAATGTATCAGCTTTGAAATAATTACCTGAAATGCCCACCCGATGGCGCTTGGTCAGTATTTACCGATCATCGGATCCCGCAACGCCGTCGCTTGCGCTACAATCCGCGCCGATTTCGACTTGCCTGAGAGCCCATTCCAATGTCCGTCTGCCAGACTCCTATCATCGTCGCCCTGGATTACCCCACTCGTGACGCCGCACTGAAGCTGGCTGACCAGTTGGACCCGAAGCTGTGCCGGGTCAAGGTCGGCAAGGAACTGTTCACCAGTTGCGCGGCGGAAATCGTCGGTACGCTGCGTGACAAAGGTTTTGAAGTATTCCTCGACCTGAAATTCCACGATATTCCGAACACCACCGCGATGGCGGTCAAGGCCGCCGCCGAAATGGGCGTGTGGATGGTCAACGTGCACTGCTCCGGCGGCCTGCGCATGATGAGTGCCTGCCGTGAAGTGCTGGAACAGCGCAGCGGCCCTAAACCTCTGCTGATTGGTGTGACCGTGCTCACCAGCATGGAGCGCGAAGACCTGGCCGGTATCGGCCTGGACATCGAGCCCCAGGAGCAGGTACTGCGCCTGGCCGCCCTGGCGCAAAAAGCCGGCCTGGATGGCCTGGTGTGTTCGGCGCTGGAAGCCCAGGCCCTGAAAACCGCGCACCCGTCGCTGCAACTGGTGACCCCAGGCATTCGTCCGGCGGGCAGTGCCCAGGATGACCAGCGCCGTATCCTGACCCCGCGCCAGGCGTTGGATGCAGGTTCCGATTACCTGGTGATCGGTCGCCCGATCAGCCAGGCGGCCGATCCGGCCAAGGCATTGGCGGCAGTCGTCGCTGAGATTGCCTGACACTTGAAAGCGAACACAGTAAAAAATGTGGGAGGGGGCTTGCCCCCGATGACGATTGCTCAGCCAAAAATGTAGTGGCTGACCCACCGCTATCGGGGGCAAGCCCCCTCCCACCTTTTGCTCTGCGGTGTGTCAGCTGACCTTGAGCACCAACTTCCCGAAGTTCTCACCGTTGAACAACTTCATCAGCGTTTCCGGGAACGTCTCCAGCCCCTCCACGATATCTTCCTTGCTCTTGAGCTTGCCCTGGGCCATCCAGCCGGCCATTTCCTGCCCGGCAGCGGCAAAGCCTGCGGCGTGATCCATCACCACAAACCCTTCCATGCGCGCGCGATTGACCAGCAATGACAAGTAGTTGGCCGGACCTTTCACGGCTTCCTTGTTGTTGTACTGGCTGATGGCGCCGCAGATCACTACGCGCGCCTTCAATGCCAGGCGGCTGAGCACGGCGTCGAGGATATCGCCGCCGACGTTATCGAAATACACATCCACGCCCTTGGGGCACTCGCGCTTGAGTGCGGCAGGCACGTCTTCGCTTTTGTAATCGATAGCGGCATCGAAGCCCAGTTCATCTACCAGGAACTTGCACTTGTCGGCGCCGCCGGCAATGCCCACCACACGGCAGCCCTTGAGCTTGGCGATCTGCCCGGCAATGCTGCCCACGGCACCGGCCGCGCCGGAGATCACTACGGTTTCGCCGGCCTTCGGCGCTCCGGTGTCCAGCAGCGCGAAGTAGGCGGTCATGCCGGTCATGCCGAGGGCCGAGAGATAACGGGGCAGAGGCGCCAGTTGCGGATCGACTTTATAGAAACCACGCGGCTCGCCTAGGAAGTAATCCTGCACGCCCAGGGCGCCGTTGACGTAGTCCCCGACCGCGAATTTCGGGTTGTTCGAGGCAATCACTTTGCCCACGCCCAGCGCGCGCATCACTTCACCGATGCCGACTGGCGGGATATAGGACTTGCCTTCATTCATCCAGCCGCGCATGGCCGGGTCGAGGGACAGGTATTCATTGCGCACCAGCACCTGGCCGTCCTGGGGCGTGCCCACCGGGACTTCCTGATAGGTGAAGGTGTCCCGGGTGGCCGCGCCGACCGGGCGCTTGGCGAGCAGGAATTGGCGGTTGGTCTGGGCGGTCATGGCAGCGACTCTTCTGGAAATGAACCTGAAGTGATAGACCCTGAACGGGCCGGGAGCAAGGTTCACCGAGCGTGCGAATGCCGGTCGATAGGTGTTGCTGATAGTCAGGTGGCGCCTCTTATCACTGTGATGCATGCAGCTTCAACCGGCCTTTTGATAGTGCTGACGCGCCTGGCGCTGCGTTGGCTAGACTCGATCCACGACTTTCCCTCACAGGACATCCTCATGAGCATGACGTTTTCCGGCCAGGTCGCCCTGGTGACCGGCGCTGCCGCCGGTATCGGCCGCGCTACCGCACTCGCGTTCGCCGCCGAAGGGTTGAAGGTGGTGGTCGCTGACCTGGACGTTGCGGGCGGCGAAGGCACCGTCGCACTGATCCACCAGGCTGGCGGCGAAGCGCTGTTCGTGCGCTGCAACGTCACGCTGGAAGCGGATGTGCAGCAATTGATGGCCCAGACCCTCGCCGCCTATGGCCGCCTGGACTACGCCTTTAATAATGCCGGGATCGAGATCGAGAAGGGCAAGCTGGCGGATGGGACCCTGGACGAGTTTGACGCCATCATGGGCGTTAACGTCAAAGGCGTGTGGTTGTGCATGAAGCATCAATTGCCACTCCTGTTGGCCCAAGGCGGTGGGGCGATCGTCAACACCGCGTCGGTCGCGGGGCTGGGCGCGGCGCCGAAGATGAGCATTTATGCCGCGTCCAAGCATGCGGTGATCGGCCTGACCAAGTCGGCGGCCATTGAGTATGCGAAGAAGAACATTCGCGTCAATGCGGTCTGCCCGGCCGTGATCGATACCGATATGTTCCGGCGTGCCTATGAAGCCGACCCGCGCAAGGCCGAATTTGCCGCCGCCATGCACCCGGTCGGGCGCATCGGCAAGGTCGAGGAAATCGCCAGCGCGGTGCTGTACCTGTGCAGCGATGGTGCGGCCTTTACTACCGGTCACGCCTTGGCAGTGGACGGTGGCGCGACGGCTATCTAGGACCGCAGGTCGCCCTCCATTCGAAAAGGTCATGGAGGGTGTGAGGTTTTTCCATAGCTGGCACGGTGCCTTGTCAGAATGTGTATCAGTAGGTAAATAACTTAATAAAATCAATACTTTAATAAGAATTGGCGAGCGGCCGACGTGGGCTTCCGTGCTTAACTGTCTCGGGTTGAATTACAGACAGTTGAAGTGAGTGGCGCATGGATTTAGGGATCGATCGACAAGCCCTTGTACCGGTGGTGCAGCAAATCATCAGCGCGGTGGCGCAATGGATTCGCACGAGTGGGGCGAGCCCTGGTACACGCTTACCCTCCGTTCGCCAGGTGGCTCTCGATAACCTGCTCAGCCAGTCCAGTGTGATCGAGGCATTCGAGCGGTTGGTCGCCCAGGGCCTGCTGGTTTCGAAACAGGGCTCGGGTTTCAGCGTGGCCCAGCCACCGACCGTGCACGAAAGCCAGTGGTACGAAGGTGCCGAGCGGGATTGGGGCGCCTTCGCGGATACCCCGTTGGGTGAGCTGAAACTGGGTTGCGGCTGGCTGCCGGATGCCTGGCGCGAAAGCGATGACATCAGCTACGCGATTCGCGAAGTCACCCGCTGCGACACGGCTGCGCTGTTCAACTACAGCACCCCATTGGGGCTCCCGGCGTTGCGCGAGCAATTGCTCAAGCGCCTGACCCAGGCGCACATCCCCAGCCACCTTGACGGCATCCTCACCACGGCGGGCGCCAGCCATGCACAGGACCTGCTGATACGCACCTTACTCAAGGCCGGTGATTGCGTGGTGGTCGAAACGCCGGGGTACGGTAACCTTTATCGGCAACTGGCATTCCATGGTGTGCAACTGCTGCAGGTGCCACGCACCCGTGGCGGGCCGGACATCCCGGCGCTTGAAGCCTTGCTTCAGCGTTATCGGCCCAAGTGCCTGTTCATCCACAGCCTGTATCACAACCCCACCGGTTCAAGCCTGAGTCGCACCGTGGCGGAGCGTGTGTTGGAGCTGGCGCACCGCGAGAACTTTTTGATTATCGAGGAGGACGTGTTCGGTGATCTGCAACACGCCAGTTGCACGCGACTCTCGGCGTTACCCCACGGTGACCGGGTGATCTACGTCGCAAGCTTTTCCAAGACCCTGAGCAGCGCCTTGCGCGTGGGCTATCTCAGCGCCAGCACGGCGATCATCGCGCAATTGGCCAGCCTCAAGACTTTGACCGGCTTCGGCACTTCGCGGTTTGCCGAGGCCGTGGTGGCGACACTGCTGGCAAATGGCACCTATCGCAAGTGGGTACAGCGTCTGCGCAAGCGGCTGAGTGCGCAAATGGCCGCGACCTTGCAGGTGCTGGAGGATGAGGAGTGGGAGGTGTTCGCCAACCCTGCCGGCGGGATGTTCGTGTGGGCGCGGCCAGGGGCTGGGGATCGGTCGCGGTTGCAGGCGTGCGCCCGGCGGCTGGGGGTTTTATTGTCGCCGGGGGCACTGTTCAGTCCAACGGATGAGCCCAGTGAGTGGCTGCGCATCAATGTGGCCTATGCTGATGATCAACGGGCGCTGGCGTTATTCCGCGCCATGGGACCTGCCAGATCGACCTCGACCATTCTGAAAACGACGGGCGTGTAGCTTTTTGCCATTATTGTGGCGCCAACGACTTGTGTTCGGTGCCTTGTGGTTGCCAATCTCGCTTGTGTAAACCGGGCTTGATGGCATCTGCCATTGCAAGAGGATGCAAGTGCAATGATTTCGGCCGTGCAACGACGCTTCGCCAACCTCGGTATGGCAAAAAAACTGGGCTTGGGCTTCACCCTGGTATTGCTGCTGACCGCCCTGGTCGCGGCGATCGGCGTGTGGTCCTTGCAAACTGTTGGTCAGCGCTTCGAAGGCCTCAAGGCCATGTCGTCGCTCAACAGCGGCTTGCTCAGGGTACGCCTGATCGAGCAGGACTACGCGTTGCATGCCGACCCCAAGGCCGTCGACGCCCTGCATGAAAGTGTCGATGCCTTGGCCGCCCTCGCGGCGAGCCTCAAGGCCCAGTCGGCGGCCAACGTGCCGGTCATGACCGATGTCGAACAGGCCCTGGCCGCCTACCGCAAGGCGTTCGATGAGTTTGTCGAGCTGACCCAGACCAAGGACTTGGCGTTGGAAATGGCAAGTTGGTCAGTGTCCAGCGTGGCCAATAACCTCGATGTGTTGCAGGCCGGGCTGGCTGACGACGGTGCCTATGGCCTCAAGGAAAGCCAGGGCAAGGAGGGCGCCGAGTTTATCGAGCAGGCGGGGCAGGTCAGCCAGGTTTCACGGCTGATGCTGCAAGCCATGAACGAAGCCCACGTACGTCTGGACCAGAGCCGCAAGGTGGACGCCGATGACGCCGAGCAAGGCAAGATCGAGCAGGCCGACCAGGCGCTGGCCCAGGTTGAAACACTGAAAACCGCGGTCAAGGACCCCGGTTACCAGACGGTGTTGAATGAGGTCTCCGGGCATATTGCTTCGTTCAGTGAAAAACTCGGTGAATACACCGGCCTGCTGGCCCAGGAGAAGGTGGTCTACAAGCAGTTGCGTGATCGCGCCGAGCAAGTGGTCAGCCGGGTCAACCAGGCTTACGACACCGAAGACCTGTCGATGCAGGCGCAGCTTAAGAAAAGCGCGATGCTGATCATCGGCTCTTCGGCCTTGGCGCTGTTGGTGGGGTTGATTGCGGCCTGGGTGATTACCCGCCTGATCGTCGCGCCGCTGCGCAGCGTGATTGCGGTCGCCCAGCAGATTGCTGCCGGCGACTTGAGTGGGCGCATGGACGTCAGTCGCCGCGATGAAATCGGCCAACTGATGCATGCGATGCAGCAGATGGGCAATGGTCTGAGCCAGATGGTCAGCGGCCTGCAGGCCGGTATCGAGCAACTGGCCAGCTCGGCGCATTCGTTGTCCAGTGTCACCGAACAAACCAATGTCGAAGTCAGTAGCCAGAAAGAAGAAACCGAACAGGTTGCCACGGCGATGAACCAGATGACCGCTACCGTGCACGACGTGGCGCGCAACGCCGAAGAAGCCGCGCAAGCCGCACAGACGGCGGACGACAAAGTCGACAGTGGCCAGCGGGTGGTGCGCCAGAGTTTGCAGCGTATTGAATTGCTGGCCACCTCCAGCACCAGTGCCAGCGCCAGCATCGAGAGCCTGAGCGCCGAGATCCAGAACATCGGCACTGTGTTGAGTGTGATCAAAAGCGTGGCCGAACAGACCAACCTGCTGGCCCTCAACGCCGCCATCGAAGCCGCCCGCGCCGGCGAGCAGGGCCGTGGTTTCGCGGTGGTAGCGGATGAGGTACGGGCGTTGGCCAAGCGCACCCAGCAATCGACCGAAGAAATCGAGCGGCTGGTCAGTACCTTGCGCAACGCGGCACAGTCCTCGGTGCAGCAGATCCAGCAAAGCGGCGAACTGGTGAAGCTGGCGGTGAGCGATGCCCTGGAAACCGAGAGCGCCCTGGGCAGCATCGCGGTGGCGGTGTCGCTGATCCAGCAGATGAACCAGCAGATTGCCGCGGCGGCCGAGGAGCAAAGCTCGGTGGCCGAGGAGATCAACCGCAGCGTTACCAGTATCCGCGCCAGTGCCGATCAGTCGGCGCTGAGCATGCAGGGCAACGCCGCATCGAGCATTCAGCTGGCGCAGTTGGGCGCGGAACTCAAAGGGATGGTCGGGCACTTCCGCCTGTGATCGCAGCGTTCATGCGGCGATCACAGGGGAGGGCGGTCAGGCGTTGTTGGCGAGGAAGGTCAGCAGGGCTTCGTTGACGAAGTCGGGGTTTTCCCTGGCGCTGATATGCCCGGCTTGCGGGATCAGGATCAGGCTGCAGCCGATCAGGCCGGCCATTTCCTCGGACTCGGCAGGCGGGCGCGGTTTGTCCTGTTCGCCGCACATCACCAGCGTGGTGTCGGCGTCCAGCTTCGGCAACTGCTCCAGCACATCCTTGCGACTGAAGATCAAGCGACCCAGGGGCACGATGCTCTGCAGCAGGCGCTCCTTGGAGTAGCCCTGCAATTGCTGGCGGAAATCCTGATACAGCGCGGATTCGCGGTCGATACCCGGGCGGAAGAAGATCGGCGCGACCACGTCCAGCAACGGCTCAGGGATAGCGCCGGCGACTTCGATCATCTTGAATAGCGAGAAGTAATACTGGCGCGTGGCCTCGGGCTCGGCACCCAGGTAGGTGTCCATCAGCACCAGGCTGTTGATCCGCTCGGGAGCCAGCAGCGCCAAACGTGCGCCCCACATACCGCCGACCGAGAGGCCGACCAGGTTGATCTGTGGAATATCCAACTGGTCCAGCAGGGCCAGGGCCTGGCGCGCGAGGTCGTCGAGGGAGTGGGTTGGCGCGGGCAGCGGGCCGGATTCGCCATGGCCCCACAGCTCGGGCACGATCACCCGGTACTGTTGCGACAGGGCTTCGATCTGCGGCGCCCACATGTCGCGGTCCCACAGGTAGCTCGAGCCCAGCAGGACGACGGGGCCGGAACCCTGGTCGACGTAGTGCAGCGGTTGTCCATCAATGACGGCGACAGGCATAACGGGCCTCTGACTTCATGGAGTGAGGGGCACTTTTTTACGCTAGTCGGGGGCGGGGGGATAGATGCAAAGTGATGGCATCTCGGGAAGCGGCGAGGTTGTTTGTACTGACCTGGCTTTTATGACTGTGGTGAGCGGGCTCACCACAGGCCAGTCTTCAAGCCAGCGAATCAGTCGTAGATGACTTTCTTCTTCCACTCGGCGTCGGCGTCGACCACTTTGAGGCCTTCGGTCAGTTCGTTGACTTCGTCTTCAGCCGGCTTGCTGTTGGTCAGCACCGTGGAGTTGGCGCGTCCCAGCTGGGCTTCCAGGTGTTGCAGCTGGGCGCTGTAGATCACCGGCTCCGGCTGTTTGCGCAGGTACTGCACGCCGCGTTCGAATGCCAGTCGCGCCTGGCCCGGCTGGCCTTGTTGCAGGGCGTGCTGGCCGAGGTTGTTGAAGAACTCGATATGCAGCAACACCAGGATATGGCGGATCTCGCGGATCCAGTGCTTGGCCTCGTTGGCCGGCAGGAAACCGTCCTGGGCCGCACGGGTGACCTGGCCGTGCAGGGCTTCGAGCAGGAAACGCACATCCTTGGCCTTGGCTTCGGTCTGGATCGGCGCGGGCGGGTTGTTCACCGGGATCGATTCGCCCTGGGCCACCAGCGTATTCAACTCGGTGATGCGGGCCTTGAGCGGCGCGCTGCCTTTGTTCAGGTTCAGCAGCCGTTGGTTGACGTTGAGTTCCAGGCGGGTCAGCAATAACTTGAGTGCCGGGGTCATCAATTGGCCGGGGAAGGTCTCGGTGATTTCACCGCAGCGGCGCAGGCGATCGTTAAGCTCGATCTCGGTGCGCTTCTTTTCCAGCTTGTTGTTTTCCACCACGTGGTTCATGTAGCCAATGGCGATCAGTATTGCGATCCCGGCTATTACCAGCAGGGTGATCATGAGTGGTGTCACCGGTGTGACCTCTTTATAGGGTTTACAGTGGAGTGTAGTGACTGGGCCATCCGGCGGATAGGACTGATCGACCAGCTGCCCGGGTAGTTTGCTTCTATATGGATAGGCGTTCCCTGCATGGATGCACATTGCCATCATTTGCCGGAACGAACTATAGCGTCTTGTCGGGCGCCATAATATAGGCGTCAAAGCCCGGACGTGCACAATTGCCCCATGAGCTCGAAAAGCTGGGGGAAGTCATTGATTTTAATAAATTTATCCTTGGGGGTTGACGATCTTTCAATCCGTCCATAGAATGCGCGCCACTTAACGCGTAAAGCACACAGCAAAACGCGGTTAAGCAGTGAATGTTGTACGTGTGTCCCCTTCGTCTAGTGGCCTAGGACACCGCCCTTTCACGGCGGTAACAGGGGTTCGAGTCCCCTAGGGGACGCCATTTGCGGGAATAGCTCAGTTGGTAGAGCACGACCTTGCCAAGGTCGGGGTCGCGAGTTCGAGTCTCGTTTCCCGCTCCAATTTAAGCAGTGTGGCCCTCGGGCGGCACTGAGTGAAACCAGGGCATGATCTTCGGATCTAACCTCTGGACACTGAAATACACACCATGTGTTTCAGTTGTGTGTCCCCTTCGTCTAGTGGCCTAGGACACCGCCCTTTCACGGCGGTAACAGGGGTTCGAGTCCCCTAGGGGACGCCATTTGCGGGAATAGCTCAGTTGGTAGAGCACGACCTTGCCAAGGTCGGGGTCGCGAGTTCGAGTCTCGTTTCCCGCTCCAATTTAAGCAGTGTGGCCCTCGGGCGGCACTGAGTGAAACCAGGGCATGATCTTCGGATCTAACCTCTGGACACTGAAATACACACCATGTGTTTCAGTTGTGTGTCCCCTTCGTCTAGTGGCCTAGGACACCGCCCTTTCACGGCGGTAACAGGGGTTCGAGTCCCCTAGGGGACGCCATTTGCGGGAATAGCTCAGTTGGTAGAGCACGACCTTGCCAAGGTCGGGGTCGCGAGTTCGAGTCTCGTTTCCCGCTCCATATTCAACAAAAACGCCGATCAGCAATGATCGGCGTTTTTGTTTGTGTGCGATTTGTGCAGAGCCGCCGCAGGCCCGCTGCGGCAGCGTTCACTGCGTCGTCAGGGCCTCCTGCGCCGGCATGAAAAAACGCGCAAACAACTCGGATTGAGACTTGATGTTCAGTTTGTTGTAGAGGTTGCGACGGTGAACTTTGATGGTCTCTGCCGACAGGTTCAGCTTGCCGGCGATTTCTTTGTTGGAAAAACCGCTCAACAGCAACTTGAGCACATCTTTTTCGCGCGCCGTGATTTGCGTGCCCAGTTGCACGATGGCCTCTGACCAGGGTGGCGGTTCGTCCTGGCTTTTTTCCGCATCGGTCTCAAAGCACATGCGCTGATGCATCAACGCCATTACCCATGGCTTGATAATGTCCAGGGTCGCGATCTGCTGCGGGCTGTAGCGCACGTTGCTGCCAAATGAAATGCACAGCGTTCTGTCGGCGTCGAGTTGTACGTTGTACTGCACCTCATCCACGCTGATGTACTGGGCGAAATACTGGTGGTAATATTCGGTGGTCAGGAAGTGCTCCGGCGCGATGTCGGACAGATGAAAAAAGCCGCTCTGCGGGTTTTCGCGGTTGGCAATGTAGAACGGGTCGAGCAGGTACAGCCCTTTTACATAGCGCTGGGTCAACGCGTCCACTTCGTCCGCATCGGCGACCTCAGTCACGCTGACCACCCGTACCTGCTGGTCGCTGAAGATCAGCACGACCCAGTTGTCGATCTGGACGTATTCCTTTAACACACGAACCAGTGAGCTCCAGAACGCCGGGCGGTTCAGTTGCATGATCAGCGTCCCGGCCGACCGATGCCAGGCAAGGTTGTGAAGGTCGAGCGACATGTACTACCCCTTTAGGGTTAGGCATTCATGGGGCGGGGCTAAGTACTTCTAGGTATTTACTAATCGGACGTGCCGAGTATATTCACCCCTCAGCGGATGAAGGCCATGATGGCCTGTCGTTTTTGACAAGGATAGCGATATGAGTCAACCCCCTTTGCGCGCCATGTTCATGGCGGCGCTGGTCGGTGTGGGCGCGAGCGCGCCGGTCTTGGCGGCCGAGCCCCGGGTCAACCTGTACAACTGGTTCGGGCTGATCGCCCCGGAAACACCCAAGGAATTCGAGCAGAAAACCGGCACCCGCATGCACATGGATGCCTTCGACAGTGCCGAGATCATGCAGAGCAAGGTCATGGCCGGGCGTACCGGGTATGACGTGGTCGTCGCTACTTCGAATGTCTTGCCCAGCCTGATCAAGGCCGGCGTACTGGCGCCGCTGGACCGCTCTCAACTGAGCAATTTCTCGCATATCGACCCAGAAATGCTGGCGCTGCTCTCCGCCAATGACCCGGGTAACCGCTACGCCGTGCCCTACCTGTGGGGCACCACCGGCATTGGTTACGACGTGGACAAGGTCAAGGCCGCCCTGGGTGAGAATGCCCCGGTGGACAGCTGGGACCTGATCTTCAAGGAAGAGAACATCAGCAAGCTCAAGTCGTGTGGCGTGGCGATGCTCGACTCCCCGAGTGAAATCATCTCGATCGCCTTGCATTACCTCGGGCTGCCCAGCAACAGCCAGAACCCTGAGGATTACCAGAAAGCCCAGGCGCTGCTGCTGAAGATCCGCCCTTACGTCCTCTACTTTGATTCATCCAGAACGGATGCGGACTTTGCCGATGGCAACATCTGTGTGGTGGTGGGCTGGGCGAGCGGGGCGCTGACGGCACAGGCCATCAATGAAAAAAACAACACCGGGCGCAAGATTGCCTACAGCCTGCCGCGTGAGGGCGGGTTGGTGTGGTCGGAAAACTTCGTGCTGCTCAAGGATGCGCCGCATGCCAAGCAAGGTCTGGCGTTTATCAACTACATGCTTGAGCCGCAAGTGATTGCCAAGAGTTCCAACCACACGCTGTACCCCAACGCCAACAAGGATGCCACCGAGCTGGTCGAACAGAAGTTGCGCGACAACCCCTGGATTTATCCATCCAAAGAGACCATTGCCACACTGGTTCCCCTTGAACCGCTGCCCTTGAAGTTGGAGCGAATCCGCACGCGTGTGTGGACCAAAGTGAAGAGCGGCACGTGACCGGCTGAATGACCAGGCATGTCGGGCGGTTGCAGGCGTGCCGTTGAAGGAGATCAATCATGGGCCAAGCCGAATATCAGCGCGACGTGAAGTCGGACGATGACGAGGCGTACACGGAAATCGAAGAACAGATCGGCCACTGTACGCCCGAACAAGCCTGGGCCATGTATTACGTCTCGACCGGCATGGTGCGTGAGTACATTACGCGGGCGGTGATGGAGCACATTGGCCGGGGCAACCGGGCGCTGCTGCTGGAGTTCCCGGAACTGGCCCGGGCCGAAGAGAAATCCCGCTTCCTGCTGCCGCTCTAACCGCATGCCGATCAGTGATGATCGGCATTTTTGTGTGTGCGCGGGTTTGCCGCTTTGGCCAGGCGCACCGTGGCCTCACGGATTTCTGCCTGATTGAGTGAGGCAAAGCCCAGGCGCAGTGCGTTTTCCGGCTGGTCCATCGGTGAAAACTGCCGACCACTGCGTACGACCAGCCCATGCTCCAATGCGGTTGCCACCATCTGCTCGACGTTTATCCGATCTTCAAAACGCACCCACAGCGCCAGCCCGCCTTCGGGTTCGCGCACCCTGATCCGATCACCGAATGCCGCATGCAGGCAGCCCTGCAAGACTTCGCGGCGGGCGCGGTATTCCTTGGATACGCGGCGCAGGTGTTTCTTCAATTCACCCGCGTTGATCAGGTCCGCGAGCATCTTCTGCGCCACCGCGTCAGCATCGCCCAGCATCAACGCGGCGTTGCCGTGCAGGGCTTCAATGACCGGTGTGGGCGCCACCACATAGCTGCAGCGAAACGTGGAACCGAGCGCCTTGGACAACGAGCCGACATAGAGCACATGGCGCTGCGAACGGTCACTGGCCAGCGGCAGGTAGGGTCGCCCGTTGAAGTGATATTCGTGGTCGTAATCTTCTTCGATGATGCAGAAGTCATGTAGAGCCGCCAATGCCAGCAGCTGTTGTCGCCGCGCCGCGTGCAGGCTCACGGTGGTGGGGAATTGGTGGTGTGGTGTCAGATAGATCATCCGCACCTTGTGCTCGCGACACAGGTGATCGATCTGGTCGGTGCGGCAGCCTTCGTCGTCGACGTCCACCGTGACCAGTTGCGCACCCAGCTTGCGGAAAATCTCCCACGCCGGCGGGTAGCTCAGGCGTTCCACCAGCACCACGTCGCCAGGCTTGAGCAGCAGGCTGGCGCTCAGGTACAGCGACATCTGGGTGCCTTGGGTCAGGCAGATATTCTCGGCGCTGACCGTCAGCCCACGGTTGTTGCTCAGCATTTCGGCCAGGGCACAGCGCAACTCATAGCCGGTGCCCTCACTGCCATAGCGCACCGTATTAGAGGCGAAGCTGTTGCGCAGGGCATTACGGTAGTAGCGGTGCAGCACGGCTTGGGGCAGCAGGCGGTGGTCACTGGTACCGTTGTCGAAAAACAGTGCGCCATGCCGATGCTGCAGCGCCGTCACCTGGGCGTTCTGAGTGAAGTACGGAGCGTTCGCCTGCGCCAGGAGGGGCGGTGCAAACGACTGCTGCACGCGGGCAGGCGGATGCTTGGGTGTCAATTGCGCATTGACGAAGGTCCCACGTCGCGGCTCGCTGACCAGCCAGCCTTTGGTCATGGCTTCTTCGTAGGCCAGGATCACGGTCTTGCGGTTGACGTCGAGCAACTGTGCCATTTCCCGCGTGCCTGGCAGCAAGGCGCCGGGCGGCAAGCGACCTTCGACGATTGCCGTCACCAAGCCTTCGGCGATCTTGCGATAGGACGCCTGGCTGGCGTTCTCGTCCAGCTTGAGCAGCGGTCGCCATTTACGCATCTGGACCATCTGAAGTATCCAAAACTGGAGGTTTTAATGGGCCTAGTCTAGCGCAACAATCAAGCCTCACTCACCCCCGAGGTTGTTATGCACACACGTCATGTCATCGAACTGTCCCCCTCGGGGAAAACCTTTGCGGCCGGTGACGAACTGTTGCTGGATGCGATGCTTGCCAGCGGTCTGTCGGTGCCGTTCTCCTGCCGGCGCGGTGCCTGTGGGTCGTGCAAGGTGGTCGTGGCCGAAGGGGAGTACCGGGCCAAGACCCTTGCGCCGGACGCACCGGCGCCATGCTATCCATTGGCCGCCAATGAAATGCTGTTGTGCCAGAGTCATGCCTGCGGCGACATGCGCCTGGAAATTCCTGGCTGGTCGCTGGATACGCCGACGCTGGTGGTCGAGGCACAGGTCGTGAGCAAGCGCGCGCTGGCTCCAGACATCGTTGAGCTGGTGCTGATGCCGGACATGCCATTGGCGGCACGGGAGGGCCAGTACCTCAAGTTCCGTCTGGTCGACGGCGACTCGCGGTGCTTCTCGATCGCCAACCTGCCGGCCGACGACGATGGGCGCCTGGTCTTCCACATTCGCCGGGTCAGCGGCGGGTTGTTTTCCGAGGTCCTCCTGGACGACTTGCACGCTGGCGATCTGGTGCAACTGGAGGGGCCTTTTGGTGCCTGCACCTGGCAGGACCATGACGATGCGCCCGTGGTCCTGTTCGCCACGGGCACTGGCTACGCCGGCATCAAGCCGATCCTGCTGAGCGCCTTGAAGTGCAATGTCGAGGTGACGTTGTACTGGGGTGGCGCGCAGCCGGCGGACTTTTACGACCGTGCGTTCCTGGACCAGTCAGTCATCGACCATCCGCGTTTTCACTGGCACCCGGTGCTGGCGTCGCAGGGGCGGGTGCAGGAGGTTGCGCTGGGCCACGGGCATCACTGGGATGCCGCCCAGGTGTATGCGTGCGGCAATGGTGCAATGATCCGCCAGGTCCGCGAGCAGTGCCTCGACGCGGGCGTGCCGGCTCACCGGTTTGTCGCCGAAGCCTTTGTGCCCAGCGGTGGCGCAGGTGCGCAAGCGCCTTCACCCGCGTTCGACCCGATCTGGGAAAAGGTCGGCCCCCGTTACTCGTTTGATGGCATGCTGGCGGCCCGTGACCAATCCATCCGCGCCCTGGCGGCCATTGCCAGCCGGCTGCGGGTGGGCATGACTACCGGCGAAGCCCTCGACATGGCCGCCGCACAACTGCAGGCGATGGGCGCATCACACACCTGGCACCCGACCTATATCCGCTTTGGCGCCGACACGGTCCGCCCACCCCGCGAAGGGATCGACCGCCAGCGCAGGCTGCGCGCCAGCGATATCGTCGTGATTGACCTGGGCCCGGTGTGGGACGGCTACGAGGGCGACTATGGCGATACCTTTGTGTTCGGTGACGCGCCGCTGCACCTGGCGTGCACGACCGCGCTGCACGAAGTGTTCGACGAGACCCGCGACGCCTGGTTGCGAGGCCTCACCGGTCGCGAACTGTATGACTTCGCCGAGCAGAGCGCCTTGGCAAAAGGCTGGAGGCTGGCGCGCAATCTCGCAGGGCATCGCCTCGCGGACTTCCCCCACGCGTTGTTCGAGAACAAGGAGTTGGCGGATCTGGACATCCCGCCGAGTGAAATGGCCTGGGTGCTGGAAATCCAGCTGTGCCATCCCACGGAACCGGTCGGTGGATTTTTCGAGGATATGTTGATGCTGCAAGCCTGAAGAGCCCGCCATTGCGGCGGGCTCCTTAACATCAGAGCTTCGGCAGTTGGCCGATACGGCCCATCATTTCGGTGACGATCTGCAGGTCGAGCAGGAACTGGTCGACGGTCTTGAACTCGCCGTCGGTGTGCCCGGTGTACTTCACTTCCGGGCGCGCCAGGCCGAATTGCACGCCGTTGGGCAGTTCATGCACCGAGGTTGCGCCGGCTGAGGTGCCGAACTTGTGCTCCATGCCGAGGTTTTCCGTGGCGACTGCCAGCAAGGCCTTGACCCACTCACCTTCCGGATTGCGGTACATCGGCTCGGCCACCGAGTAGGTGAAGCCCACCTTGACCTTGGTTTTCTTGTCCCAGGCGCTCAGTTTGTCGGCGATTTCGGCCTTGAGTTTCTCTGGCGACTTGCCCTTCGGCACCCGCAGGTTCACCGCCAGCTTGAAGGCTTTGTCATCCAGGCCGACAAAGGTCAGCGAAGTGGTCAGCGGCCCCATGAACTCATCGGAGAAGCCCACGCCCAACTTGCCGCCCAGGTAGTCCAGGCCCCAGTTGTCGGCTGCATACCGCGCCGCATCAGTGATGTGGTTGTGCTTGAGGGCGATCTTGCCGTCGACGCCGTGGATCAGCTCCAGCATGCGCGCCACCGGGTTGACCCCGGACTCCGGCTCGGAGGAGTGAGCGGACACGCCGGTGACGGTCAGCTTGACGTCTTTGCCGTCGACCTTGGCGGCCACTGCAAAATCGCCGCCGTTGCGCTTGGCGTATTCGCTGCCGGCCTTTTGCAGGCTGGCGGCCAACTCGGCAGGTTTGTCGCTGACGAAGGTCGCCACCGACGCCGACGGAATCTGGTTGGTAGCCATGCCGCCGGTCATCGCGATGATTTCCGCGCCTTTGCCTTCACCCTTGCGCCGTGGGAACGTCGCCATCACCGTGCCGTAGCCTTTCTCGGCGATCACCACCGGATAACCGCCATCCAGCGCGAGGTTGTACTGCGGTGTCGGGTTCTTTTCGAAGTAGTAGGGGATCGCGTCGCCGGAGGTCTCTTCGGTGGTGTCGACCAGCAGCTTGAAGTTGCGCGCCAGTGGCAGCTTTTCTTCGTTGATCACCTTCATGGCATACATCGCCACGACGATGCCGTTCTTGTCATCTTCGGTGCCACGACCGTACATGCGGTCGCCGATCAGCGTGACCTTGAACGGGTCGAGTTTGGTGCCATCTTTGAGCACCCAATTTCCCGGCGTCACCGGCACCACATCGGCGTGGGCGTGTATACCGACGACTTCGTCGCCACTGCCTTCCAGGGAAATCTCGTACACGCGGTTGTCGACGTTGCGGAAGTTCAGGTTGAAGGCCTTGGCCAGGTCCTGGAGCTTGCCGGCGATCTTGATGAATTCCGGGTTCTTGTACTGCGGCAGGCCGTCGACGTTGAAGGTCGGGATTTCCACCAGTTCGCGCAGGGTTTCGAGGGCGGCTTTGCCGTACTTCACCCGAGTGTAGATGCCCAGCAGGCGATTGATTTCGTTCTGCTGGTCGGCGCTCAGGGGTTTGTTGTCGAGGAAGGCATTGATTGCCGGGCCGACGTCGCTGGTCTTGCCCAGGTCGCCTTTAGCCAGCGCGCCGAGGAAACCGCGAAAATCGGTGACGGACGTTTCGTTGAAGTTCTTGAGAATCGCCGTGCTTTGCTCGGGCGTGATGTTGGCGAAGGCGGGGCAGGTAACCGCCGACAGGCTCGCCGCAAACAGGGTGGCAGCCGCCAATTGCTTGAGTGGAAAGTGCATGGAGAGACGCATTCCTTTGCAGGTAGTGAGTAGGAGGTTTCTGATCGATCTGTCAGAAACATTTCCACACACTACCATTAGTCAGGTGCCTCCGGTCAATGCTGGCCAGGATGGGGCTCGGGGTACTCCTCAGTCACATCCAAGGCTCTGGCGTAGGGCCCATCCCACAACTGCTCATGCAATTGCCCGACACGCTTGGCCATCGCTTCGTTGTGCATCACCACTTCCAGGTTGCGCGAATTATCCAGGTAGCCACCCAGCCAATTGCTGGTGCCGACCCACGCGACCTGGCCGTCGATCTCCATGGTCTTGCTGTGGATCACCCGCGCATACGGGATAAAGCCTTGTTTGGCCTCGGGCAGCGTCACGATCTTGATCTGCACATTGGGCAGCACGGCCAGGCTCTTGAGGTAGGGCAGTTCCAGCTTGTCGGTGTTCCAGTTGGACACCATCAGCTTGATCGACACCCCACGCGCCGCCGCAGCGCGTACGGCGTTGTCGATCACCGCGTAGTACGGACGGGTCTTGTCCGGTCCGTAGGACAACGGCGCGTAGTCCAGCAATTGCACGCGCACTTCCTGCTTGGCTTCGCTCAACAGGCGCGGCAGTTCCAGCTGTGAGTCGCCCACGCCAGGCGGGTTGTAGCGCTGCGGGCTGGCGACCAGGTAGTTGCCGGTGCGCGGTGCCTCCTTGCCAGCAACGGGCAGCGGCACCGGCTGGTTGTCGGTCAAGGCCTGCTGGGCGTTCCAGTCCTGGTCAAAGATGGCCTGCACTTGGCCCACGACCGTTGCATCGGTGATGCGCAGCCCGGTTTCGTGAATGTGTTCCAGCGAGCGCCAATCGAAATTCTGGCTGCCGACAAACGCCTGCTTGCCATCCACTACCAGGTATTTGGCGTGGATGATCCCGCCACTCACACGGGCGTAGGGCAAGACGCGAAAGGTCAGGTTGGGGATCGCGCGCAGGCGTTCCAGGGTGGAGGCCTCCGACAACTTGATGCCTTTTTCTTCGAGCAAAAAGCGAATCTTCACACCGCGTTTGCCGGCGGCTTCCAGGCGCTCGATCACGCGGTCCATCACCGAACCGGGGTGATCGGCGGCGTAGAACTGGCCGATATCGATGCGGCTTTTGGCGCCGTCGAACAGCTCGCTCCAGACCGGGCCGGGCTGGCGCAGGTCGTCGGTGTCGAGGGCGCTGTCCACCGGTACGGTGTGCACCAGTTCAAACCCCGGAATCGAAAAGTCCGCCTGGGCCAGCGGACTGAGGAGCAAGCCGGCAAGGCCGGCGATACGCAATTTCAAGGAGACGGACATAACACTCTCTTCACTGATGTAGTGAGCGGGCTTGCCCCGCGCTGGGTGGCGCAGCCGCCCCAAACAGTCCACCGCGTTGTCCCAGAAAGACCGAGGTGCCTGGATATGGGGTGGCTGCGCCACCCAACGCGGGGCAAGCCCGCTCACCACAGGTTTATGCGGTGCGGCTGTGCAGCGGCGTCGGTACCCGATGCGGCACTTCACTCTGCACACGGGCACCGGTGGCGGCGCGGATCAGCAGGATCTTCAGCTGGTCGTTGATGCGCTCCAGGCTGTCCTGGAAGAAGTTGTGGAACACCACGCAGAACAGCGCGATGGCGATCCCCAGGCCGGTGGCGAACAGGGCCGTGCCGATGCCGCCGGAGATCTGCCCTGGGTCGGACACGCCCGCCGTCGCCAGCGCCTTGAAGGTGTCGATGATGCCGAGGATGGTGCCCAGCAAGCCCAGCAGCGGCGCGGCGGTGGTGATGGTTTCGATGATCCACAGGCTGCGGGCCAGCGGCGCGCGGGTGGTCAGGTACTGGGTTTCGATGACGTCATCCAGATCCTTGCGCGAGCCTTGCGAGGCTTTCTGTGCCAGCACCGGCAAGACCATGCTCAGCGGCAGGCTGTCACGCCGGGTCAGGCTCTCCGGCAGGTCGCGTTCGCTGTGCACGTTGGCGCCGAGCACCTCGGTCAGCGCGCGGGCCTGGCGGCGTACATACGCGAAGTAAATCCCGCGCTCGATGGTGATGAAGATCGCGATGGCCATCGCGGCATACATCACATAGAAGGTGATGTCGTGGAGCAGGTTCATGTCCATGTTCACTTACCTCGCAATTAGAAATTGGCTTCCAGGGAAACCGTCACGGTGCGTTCCAGGCCCACGATGTAGGCCGGGTCGCCGTCGCGGAAACCGCCGTAGGTGGCCGCGTTGGTCTTGGTGGTGTACACACCGTCCAAGTACTTCTTGTCGAACAGGTTGTCGACGTTCAGGCGCAGGGTCGCGTCCTTGACCACTTTCTTGTCCACTGGCAGGTAGATACCGGCGCCGGCGTTGAATACGGTGCGCCCGGAGATCGCTTCGTCGTTGGTCAGGTCGCCGTAGAGCTTGCTGGTGTACTTGCCGCCGAAAGTGCCGTAGAAGCGGCCGTCGTCGTAGCCGATGTTGGCGGCCAGCATGTTTTTCGGCACGTTGGCGAACTGCTTGCCGCTGGTGGGCAATACGATCGCTTTGCCGGCGTTGTACACGGTCAGGTCGTCTTGCTGCTCGGCCTTGGTGTAGGTGTAGGAGGTGTAGTAGTTGAAGTGATTGGGCAGCAGGCCGCTCCACTCCAGTTCCAGGCCGCTGTTGTTGACGGAGCCGGCGTTGATATCGGCGAAGTCGCCGTTGATATCGCGCGACGACACCTGGCGATCCTTGAACTGCATGTAGAACAAGGTGGCGGCCACGGTCATGTCTTCATCGGTGTAGCGCCAGCCCAGTTCGTGGTTCCAACTGGTTTCCGGCTTGGCGTCGATGGAGCCTGCGCCCTTGTCGTACAGCACGTAGTTCTGCGGGATGCGCATGTTGCGCGACAGGCTGTAGAACACCTGGTCGCGTTCATCCACCTGGTATTTGAGGCCGGCGTTGGGCAGCAGTTTGTTGTAGGTCTGGTTACGTTTTTCTGCTTGCTCGGTGAGGCTGCCATGGTTGGTGCCGTCACGCTTGACGTTCATATAGGCCAGGCCGCCGATCAGGGTCCAGTCCGAGTTGATGTACCAAGTGTCCTGGGCCCAGACCTTCTGCGCCGGGGTGATGGTGAAGCGGTCGCGGCCCTGGATGGTGTTGCCATTGGCATCCACCACCGCCTCATTGGAGTCCGGCCAGGTATCGACCGGCTTGCCATTGGCCTTGAGCGGAATGAACGGCTGGGTCTGGCTCTGGCGCGCGCGCTCGTACCAGTAGCCCACTTGCACGCTGTGATCGCCCAGGTCCCAGTTCAGTTTGGTGGTGATGCCCGGACGCCAGGTCTGGGTACGTGAAGGGCGGTAGTACACGCCGCTGTTCGGGGTGCCGTCGGCGTTGTATTGGGCGCCGGTGGGCAGGTTGCCCAGGTCGAACACGCCGCCCTGGTTCGAGCCGCGGTTGAGGGCATAGCTGGACGAGCCGACGCCGCTGCCGTTACCCCAGTAGTAGTACGGGATCACCGACAGCGCGAGGTTGTCGGCCAGTTTGAACTGGGTGTTGAGCACGGCGGTGAACGTCTGGAACGGGTTCTGCGCCAGGGCGTAATAACTGTTGTACTTGCCGTTGCTACCCACGGTGGGCGTGGCGGGGTAAGGGTCGTACTTGCGGCCGTTCTGCTGGAACTGCGCCTTGGTCAGTTGGCTGTAACTGTTGTTGTCCTGCTCATGGTACTTGAGGATCAGGTTGGCGGTGTTGCCATCGCCGGCATCGAAGAAGCTGTTCCACTCGACTTTGTCCGCACGCACGGCGCCCGAACCGCGCCACATCTGGCCTTCGGTGTGGGAGGCCGAAAGCCAGTTGCTCAGGCCGTTGATCTCGCCGGTGTTGAGGCGGGCGAAGGTCTTGCGGGTGGCGTTGCTGCCCATGACCTGTTTGACGAACGCACCGGTTTCCTTGGTCGGTCGGATGGTCACGATGCCGATGTTGCCGCCGCTGGAGCCGATGTGCGGGCCGTCGGCTTCCGAGGAACCCTGGGTGACGAAGATCTGGTCGATGTTTTCCGGGTCGCCCAGCAGGTTGGAGTACAGCGCGTAGTTGCCGGAATCGTTGATCGGCATGCCGTCCACCGACATCCCCACCTGGTCGGAGTTGAGGCCGCGCATGGTGAAGCGAAAGCCCGACAGGCCGGTGTTGTCTTCGCTGGAAATGTTCAAGCCCGGGGTGTACTTGAGCTTGTCCACCGCGTTGCCGGTGGCGGTCTGTTTATCCAGCGCTTCCTTGGTCACGGTGGAGCGGCCCTTGATGCTTTCTTCCTGCACCATGTAGCCGCCACCTGCCGTGGCCTTGCCCTGAACCCCAATAGTCCCGACGTCACTGTCGCGGGTGTCGGCCATGACCATTCCATGGCCCATGCTTGCGGCAACAAGTGCCAGATGAATCCGTGTGAACCTCATCTCTGTCGTCCTGGTGTCGGGTGCTTATTGCACGCTGTAGTTGAAGGTGGCGGTGAAGCGCTGCTCATTGCGGCCCCCGAAGGCTTGCTCGGGGAACGGCTTGACTTGCTTGATGCGACGCAAGCTGTTGGTGGCGGCCCGGTTGAGCAACATGCTCGAGGCCTGGGTTTGCAAGCCGGAGTCGAGGACCCGACCCTGGCGGTCGACCAGCAGCCAGATCACCACTTCGCCGCTCGGGCGTTCGAGGGAAGCCTGGCGTCCGGTGGGGTACTGCTTGTAGGTGTCCAACTCGTTGCGCAACCCCTTGAGGTAACCGCCTTCCAGCGCTTGGCCGTCGACCTTGGGCGGGGCGGGCGGCGCGGGTGTCGGTGCTGCCTGGGCCACAGGTGCCGGTGCCGGTTTGGCGGCGACCGGAGGTGGTGTCGGTACTGGCGTTGGCTTGGCCACCACGGGCTTGGGCACAGGTTTTGGCTTGGGCTCAGGCTTGGGTTTTGGCTGCGGCTTGGGCGGTGGCGGCGGCGGGGCTGGCTCGGCCTCTTCATCCTCGATCACCGGCGGTGGCGGCTCTTGTTCCACCACCGGTTCCGGGATCACCTCCGGCTCCGGCTCGACCAACGCCAGCTCGACGGCGGACTCGTCATACACCGGTTCGACCTTCAAGGTCTGGGACTGGATACCCAGTGCAATCAGCACCAGGGCGATCAGGGCCGGGACACTGCCCAGCAGCTGACGCGCACGAAACAATACGTACATGATCAGGACTTACGCGTGGCAATGGACACGGAGGTAAAGCCACCCAGACGCAGGGTGTCCATCACCTCCACCAGGCGCGAAACCTCGACGCCTTTGTCGCTGTTAACGATGATGGTCGACTTGGTGTCAGGCTTTTCGGCTGCCTTCAACGCCGGCACCAGCGCATCGACCGTGAGGTCCTTGCCATCCAGCTGCAACTGGCCTTCCAGGCCCAGGGTCAGGATGAATTTGTTCTGTGGCTTGAGCTGCTGCGAACTGCTGGCGCTCGGCAGCTGGGTCTTCATGCCGAGGGCCGGAATCACGTTCAGGCTCACGAGTACGAAAAACACCAGGAGGAACATCATCACGTCGATCATGGGGATCAGTTCGATGTGCGCCTTGCGTTTTTTCGGTTCGTCCCAGGTTCTCATTCCGCTACCCCGTTATTGAATTAGGGGCGACACGCTAACAACCAAAAATGACCGATTGGTTAACTTTAATTGACGGTTTTAGGGCTCTAGGACGCGTCTTTCAGATGACTCTTGAGTCATTTTTGTGACGTAACAGAATTGAAACCCGGCAGGGGCATTCTCAAAAACTTTACATCGAGGGCCCCCAGAGATGAGTAGCGAATTGCCATGTCTTTCCACCCCGCGGCTTCTATTGAGAGCACTGGAAAAGCACCAGGCCGAGACGTTGTGCACCCTCGCCAACGGGCCGAAGATCGCCGATAACACGGCGAGTATTCCGTCGCCCTATACCCTGCAAACGGCGCAGGATTTTATCGACGGCATGCAGGAGAAATTTCGCTCTGTGGGGTTGCTGAGCCTGGGCGTGCATGTGCGCGACAGCGGCGAACTGATCGGCATCGCCAGCCTGCGCATCAATGCGGCTCATCACTATGGACACCTTGGCGGCTGGACGGCGGCGGATGCACGCAACCTGGGGTATGCGACCGAGGCCGCGACCGCGTTGATGGACTACGGCTTTGGCGAACTTGGCCTGCACCGTGTGGGCAGCCAGTGTTTCAGTCGCAACAAGGAGTCGGCGCGGGTCATGGAGAAAATCGGCCTGCAGTACGAAGGCTGCATGCGTGGGGCGTTTCTCAAGAATGGGGTGCATGAAGACATGCTGGTGTTCGCCACCCTGCGTGAGGATTGGGAGTTTCGGCTGTGAGCGGCGACGTTGATCACGGTCGGCGCCGGGTCCTCGCCGGGCTGGCCGTTGCCACCACCTTTTCGATCCTCAGCCCGTTTGCGCGCAGTGCCGGGGTGGACTACCCGTTCACCTTGGGCGTGGCCTCCGGCGATCCATTGCCCGACGGGTTTGTGATCTGGACGCGCCTGGCGCCGCTGTTCAATGCCGCCGATGGCCGGGGTGGCTTGAGCCGCCCGGTGCCGGTGCGCTGGCGAGTCGCCCGCGATGCGGCGATGACCCGCGTGGTGCGCCAGGGCGAGGTCATCGCCACTGAGCGCTGGGGGCATTCGGTGCATGTGGAGGTGGCGGGCCTGGAGCCGGGCAGGCCGTACTGGTACCAGTTCGAAGGGCTCGGCGCGCAAAGCCCGGTGGGGCAGTCGCGCACGGCTCCGGCGGTGCATGCCATGGTGTCGGCACGCTTGGGGTTTGTCTCGTGCTCCCATTGGGAACGTGGCTATTTCAGTGCGTATCGCCACCTGGCGCAGGAGCAACCCGACATGGTGTTTTTTCTCGGGGACTACATCTACGACAGTTCCTACGCGGCGGATTCCGGCAAGATCATTCGCCCCCATGGCAGCGGCAATGCCGTCAGCCTGAGCGACTACCGCAACCGTTATGCCTTGTACAAAACCGATCCGGATCTACAGGCCCTGCACGCTGCCGCACCGAGCGTGGCGACCTGGGACGATCACGAAGTGCAGAACGACTACGCCAACCGCTGGTCCCAGGACCCGAAGATCCCGGTGGGGCAATTTCTGCAGCAGCGGGCCGCGGCCTACCAGGCGTTTCACGAGCACATGCCACTGCGTGCCAGCAGCTTGCCGAAAGGGCCGGACATGCGCATTTATCGACGCATGGACTACGGTCGATTGGCGCGTTTCCATGTGCTGGACGGCCGACAGTACCGCTCCGAACAACCGTGCATTCTGGCGAATGGCAGTCACCAGGGGCATATCGCCGATAACCTCTGTCATGACTTGCGCGACCCAGGTCGCACCCTGCTCGGGTGGCAACAAGAAGCCTGGCTGGACCAGGGCTTTGCCCAGTCGACGGCGCAGTGGAACATCATTGCCCAGGACTTGCTGGTGGCGCCGTTGACCCAGCGCGATCTGACCAACCACAAACCGGGGCGCTGGACCGATGGTTGGGATGGCTACATGGCCAACCGTTCACGGATGCTGGCTTCCCTCGAGCGCAATCGGGTCAACAATCCAGTGTTCTGGGGCGGCGATATTCATTCGTTCTGGGTGACGGACTTGCATGCCGATGGCAACAACCCGGATTCGCCGGTGGTCGCCACGGAGTTCGTCGGTACGTCGGTGACGTCTGACGGGCCGCCGTTTGAGGCGTTCAGCAAGATCCTGCCGCTTAACCCCCATGTGAAATTCTTTGACAGTCGTCAGCGAGGGTATGTGTCGGTGGAGGTGGAGGAGGGCAGGATGCTCACGCACTTGCGCGTGATTACCGACCCGCGTGATCCGGCGGCCACCGTGTCGACGCTGAAGTCGTTTGTGGTGGAGTCGGGGCGGGCGGGGGCGATAGCGGTGTAGGGAAGCGTTTGTGCTGGCTAGCCGGCTTTCTGTGGTGAGCGGGCTTGTTGTGGCAAGCCCGCTCGCCACAAGGGTAAATGCGGCTGGTTCAAGCGATTTCGTAGCGTACCGACAACGCGCCCTTTTTCTCCGACAACGCCAGGATGGTGACCTGGCCCAGTTCACCCAAGGTCTGCACATGAGTGCCCCCACAGGCATACGCAGGCAATTCGCCAAAGCCGACCTGGCGGGTGCCGTCTTCCAGGTTCATATGGCGAGGGTAGTCTGCGGCGATCCATTGGTTGACCTGTTGCTGGATCGTCTCGGCTTCCATGGCTCGCGCCGCTTCACCACGGATAAAGGTGATCTTGCCTTCGCCCGGCCAGTGATGAGCCTTGATCGGCATCCAGCCCAGGCTCTCGCCCACGTTGCCGATCAAGTGCCCGGCGGAATGCAGCCGGGTATGCAACGCCCGGCGCTGTTCATCGACCCGCGCGATGACGGGACCCGGCTCCAGCGGGCGGTCGACGTAGTGCACCATGCGATCGGCCTCTTGGATAACGCGCAGCACAGTGCTTTCGCCGAGCCAGCCGGTATCGAAGGGTTGCCCGCCGCCCTGTGGATGAAAAATCGTCGACTGCAGGATGACCGCGAACTGGTCCTCATGGGGCGTGCAACTCAGCACCTCCAGTTCGGCAGTCAGGTGGTCGTGGGTGAAAAACAGGCGTTCGGTCATGATCTACATCCGCATCAGGGTTCTGCGGGCAGTATAAATAGTGCGCGGATGGGTGATAATCCGCTCAGTTATCAATGGACCTGTGCACCATGAGCATCAATCTACCGTTGCCGCTGCTGGGCGAGATGGCGATTTTCGTCAAAGTGGTGGAAACCGGCAGCTTCTCCCAAGCCGCCCGGCAACTGGGCGCTTCACCGTCCTCGGTGAGCCGCAGCATCTCGCGTCTGGAAAAGGCCCTGGCCACGCGCTTGTTGCAACGCACCACGCGCAAATTACGCCTGAGCGAAGGTGGTGAAGAGGTGTTCAAGCGCTGCCAGGAGATGGTCAACGCGGCACGTTCGGTCATGGAGATCAGCGGACAGTTCACCCACGAAGCCGAAGGGCTGGTGCGGGTCAGCGTGCCCAAGGCCGTGGGGCGGTTTGTGGTGCACCCGCATATGCCGGAGTTCCTTCGGCGTTATCCCAAGGTGGATGTGCAGTTGATCCTGGAGGATCGGCAGGTGGACCTGATCGATGACAACGTCGACTTGAGCATCCGCATCACCGACAGCCCGCCGCCGGGGCTGGTCGGCCGGCAGTTATTGCCTATCGAGCATTTGTTGTGCGCGACCCCGCAGTACCTGGCCGAGCATGGAGTGCCGGGCCATCCCCATGATCTGTTGGAACACAGTTGTATCTACCTGGGGGAAACGCCAGGGGACTCGCGCTGGAAATTCCGCCAGGCGGGTAAGGCGGTGACAGTGGCGGTGCGCGGCCGGTATGCAGCGAACCACACCGGCGTGCGGCTGGATGCAGTGTTGCAGGATGTGGGGATTGGCAGCCTGCCGTACTTTACGGCGCGCCATGCGCTGGAGGAGGGGCGGTTGGTGCAGGTGTTGCCGGCGTGGGACTTTATCGCGTCCTATCATGGCGAGGCGTGGTTGCTGCATTCGCCCACGCGCTATCTGCCGCCGAAGTTGCGGGTGTTTATTGATTATCTAGTGGCGTGCATGGCGAAGGAGCCGACATTGCGACGGCCCATTCCGGATCGCTGATCAGTGCTTGCTCTGGTCGTCGGGCATGGCCAGCAGCTGTTTTTCCTGGTTCCAGTCGAACGGTTCGTCATTCTGTTCGGCTTCAAAACGGCGCTCTTCCAGGGCCTGGTACAGGTCCAGTTCTTCATCGGGCATGAAGTGCAGGCAGTCACCGCCAAAGAACCACAGCAGGTCGCGTGGCACCAGGTGGGCGATCTGTGGGTAGCGCAGGATGACCTGGCTCATCAGGTCCTGGCCCAGGTACTGGCTTTCGATCGGGTCGATCGGCAGCAGGGCGCGCAGTTCGTCGAAACGCTCCAGGAACAGGGAGTGGCTTTCCTCGGGCACCTGTTCGGCTTCGCCGACGGCAACCAGGATGCTGCGCAAGTGGTCGAGCAAGACGAGATGATCGGCAACGACGTTGGACACGAGATAAGTCCTCTAAAGCAAAAACGGGCGCGAGAGTATATAGCTCGGTGCCCTGCCTCACAAATACGATTCATTTTGACGAGTGGCTGTTGTTGTCAGGCAAGGCGCCGCGACGACTCATAGCTCGGCTATGGGGAGGAGCGGCAACGCAGCGTGGCGACAACAGACGCCGTCAAAATGGATCAGTATTTGTGAGGCAGGGCACTTTGCCCGCATTTATATGACCGCTCGCCTCAGCGGACTTTACCCTCAGCCTGGGTCAGCTCTTCCTTGCTGAAGTCATCCACGTCGATCACCTTGCGCCGCGCCGCTTCGGCGTCACGCAGGGTCTGCGCTTCAGCCGGTTGCAGCACGCCGGCGTGCAGTGCCGCATCAATGGCATGCTCGCCGGCAGCAGGTTTGACCTGGCCACTCTTGAGCGCGGTGTGCAGTTTCTTTTGCAGCGGATGGCTGGCGCCCAGCAGGTCGTAGGCATGTTGCAGGGCACCCACCGGGTCTTCCGCCGATTGCGGGCGGTAGCAGCCGGCCAGCAATTCTTCCAGGGTCGGGTCGCCTTTGGCGCGGCCGATCACGGCGGCGACTTCGGCGTCCAGCGCATCGGACGGGCCGGTATGGCGACGCCCGAACGGGAACACGATCACCCGCAGCAGGCAACCCAGCACCTTGTTCGGGAAGTTGCTCAGCAGCTCATCCAGTGCGCGCTCCGATTCGCCCAGGCTTTCTTCCATGGCCCAGGCGAACAGCGGTTCGAGGTGGTCCGGCGAATCCAGGTCGTGGTAACGCTTGAGTGCGGCCGATGCCAGGTACATATGGCTCAGTACATCACCCAGGCGTGCCGACAGGCGTTCACGACGTTTCAACTCGCCACCCAGCAGCATCATGCTCAGGTCGGCCAACAGCGCGAACGCGGCCGCCTGGCGGTTGAGTGCGCGGAAGTAACCCTGGCTCAAACGGTTGCCTGGCGCTTTTTCGAAATGGCCGACGCCGAGGTTGAGCACCAGGGTGCTGGCGGCGTTGCTCACGGCAAAACCGATGTGTTGCATCAGCAGGCTGTCGAATTCCTTTAACGCCTGGTCATGGTCTTCGCGACCGGCCAGGGCCATTTCCTTGAGCACGAACGGGTGGCAGCGGATCGCGCCCTGGCCGAAGATCATCAGGTTGCGCGACAGGATATTCGCGCCTTCCACGGTGATGAAGATCGGCGCGCCTTGCCAGTTGCGGCCCAGGTAGTTGTTCGGGCCCATGATGATGCCCTTGCCGCCGTGCACGTCCATGGCGTGGCTGATGCACTCGCGGCCGCGCTCGGTGAGGTGGTACTTGAGGATCGCCGACAGCACCGAGGGTTTTTCCCCCAGGTCCACGGCATTCGCGGTAAGCATGCGCGCGCTGTCCATCAGCCAGGCGTTGCCGCCGATGCGGGCGAGGGCCTCCTGGATGCCTTCGAAGGCCGACAGTGGCACGTTGAATTGCTCACGCACCTGAGCGTACTGGCCGGTGACCAGGCTGGTGAACTTGGCCGCGCCGGTGCCGACCGCCGGCAGGGAAATCGAACGGCCCACGGAGAGGCAGTTCATCAGCATCATCCAGCCCTTGCCGAGCATCTCCTGGCCGCCGATCAGGAATTCCAGGGGTATGAACACGTCCTTGCCGGAGTTGGGACCGTTCATGAACGCGGCGCCCAGGGGCAGGTGGCGGCGGCCGATTTCTACACCGGGGGTATCGGTGGGGATCAGCGCCAAACTGATGCCCAGGTCTTCTTCGTCACCCAACAGGTGGTCCGGGTCATGGGCTTTGAAGGCCAGCCCGAGAAGGGTCGCGACCGGGCCGAGGGTGATGTAGCGTTTTTCCCAGTTCAGGCGCAGGCCGAGGGTTTCCTTGCCTTCCCATTCACCTTTGCAGATCACGCCGGTGTCGGGCATCGCGCCAGCATCGGAGCCGGCCAGCGGGCCAGTCAACGCGAAGCACGGGATGTCATCGCCACGCGCCAGGCGCGGCAGGTAGTAGTTGCGTTGTTCTTCGGTGCCGTAGTGCAGCAGCAGCTCGGCCGGGCCGAGGGAGTTGGGCACCATCACGGTGGAGGCCAGGTCGCCACTGCGGGTGGCGAGCTTCATCGCGACCTGGGAGTGGGCATAGGCGGAGAAGCCCTTGCCGCCATATTCTTTGGGAATGATCAGGGCGAAGAAACCATGGGTCTTGATGTGTTCCCAGGCGGCGGGCGGCAGGTCCATGGCCTGGCCGATTTCCCAGTCGCTGACCATGGCGCAGAGCTCTTCGGTGGGGCCGTCGATGAAGGCTTGTTCTTCTTCGGTCAGTTGGGCCTTGGGATAGGCCAGCAACTTGTCCCAGTCAGGGCGACCGCTGAACAGCTCACCGTCCCACCACACGGTGCCGGCGTCGATGGCATCGCGCTCGGTCTCGGACATCGGCGGCAGGACTTTCTGGAACCAATTGAACAGTGGCTTGGTGAAGTATTGGCGGCGCAGGTCAGGCAACAGCAGGGGCGCGGCCACCACGGCGATCAACACCCAGAAGATCAGCAGCAGCCAACCCGGTGCGTGGCTCCAGGCGCCCATCGCCAGCAGGTAGACGGCGACCACGCCCAGGGCGGGCAGGGGGGCGACGCGGCGGTGTGCGAGGTAGGCAATGCCGACCACCAGCACCAGTATCCACAACAACAGCATATTCAATCCTCCGTGAAACCAGGGGCGAAACCACCAGGGAGCTTAGTCGGCATCCGAACAAGCGGGGTGATCAGGGTGTAACGAGATTTGGCCGATTCGTCGTTATCGCCGTGGCAGACCTGTCGTTAAACTCCAGGCTTCCTTCGGAGATAAAGCTCATGGATACGTACCTGAGTCCCAGCCGCTTCATCGATAGTGACCACCCCGCGGTGGTGGAGTTCGCCGAAAAACACCGCGGAACCCACGCGGCTCCAAGTGACCAGGCAGTCAGCCTTTACTACGCCGTGCGTGAGGCGATTCGCTACAACCCCTACACCTTCAGCCGTGATCCCGACACCTTGAGTGCCAGCTTCGCGTTGAGCACCGGCGAAAGCTATTGCGTGCCCAAGGCCACCTTGCTCGCAGCCTGCGCCCGGCACTGCGGCATCCCGGCGCGCATCGGCCTGGCGGATGTACGCAATCATTTGTCGACGCCGCGCCTGATCGCCTTGCTCAAGAGCGATGTGTTCGCCATGCACGGTTACACCGAGCTTTACCTGAACCATCGCTGGGTCAAGGCCACGCCCGCATTCAACCAGCAGCTGTGCGATCTCTTCGATGTGCCGCCGCTGGACTTCGATGGCATTCATGACAGCGTCTTTCATGCGTTCAACCGCCAGGGCCTGCGCTCAATGGAGTATGTGGTCGACCATGGGCAATTTCCCGACGTGCCCGAGGCGTTTTTCTTCGCGCATATCCAGCAGTGTTACCCCCACCTGTTTGCCGAGGAAATGCCGCCCCTGCTGGGTGATATGCAGAGCGATTTGAGCCGCGCGTGAACCGGCGTATGCTGCTGCCTTCATCAAGCCATGTTCATCAACAATAAAGGCGCGGTCATGCTGAAGATCTGGGGTCGTAAAAATTCATCAAACGTCAGGAAGGCACTGTGGTGCGCCGAGGAACTCGGCCTGGACTATGAAGCAATTGATGCGGGCGGGGCTTTTGGCGTGGTCGACACGCCCCAGTACCGGGCGCTGAATCCCAATGGTCGGGTGCCGATGATCGAAGATGGTGACTTTGTGCTGTGGGAGTCCAACACCATCGTGCGCTATCTCTGCGCCAAGCAGGCCTCCAGCTGGTACCCCAGCGACCTGAAGGCCCGCGCCAACGCGGAAAAGTGGATGGACTGGACCACCTCCACCTTCGCCGAACCGTTCAAGATCGTGTTCTGGGGCGTGTTGCGCACCCCGGCGGAAAAACAGAACTGGGACAACATCCACGCCGGTCGCCAGGCCTGCATCGATGTGCTCAAAACCGTTGATGAAGCCCTGGCCACGCAGCCGTATCTGTCGGGCAGCGAGATCGGCATGGGCGATATCCCCTTGGGCAGCTTTATCTACGCCTGGTTTGAAATGCCCATCGAACGGCCTGCAATGCCCCATCTGGAGGCCTGGTACCAGCGCCTGCAACAACGCCCGGCCTACCGCAAAGCGGTCATGACCGCGTTGACTTAATACCCACTATTAATACGGGTGACTGTACTTGTGCGGCGCGGGCAAGCACCATGCTTGTCATGCGCCGCCGTTGAACTACCTGGGCTGCGCCCTCATCTACTCTTTCTATTCCCTTCTTTGGTGCGTATTCCGATATGAGTTCCGCTCTGTCCATCCGGCAGCTAACCAAAACCTACGGCAACGGTTTCCAGGCCCTGAGTGGTATCGATCTGGACGTTGCCGAAGGTGACTTCTTCGCCTTGCTCGGCCCCAACGGTGCCGGCAAATCCACCACCATCGGTATCCTCTCCACCCTGGTCAACAAGACCAGCGGCTCGGTGAATATCTTCGGCCATGACCTGGACAAATCCCCGGCGGCGCTCAAGCGTTCCATCGGCGTGGTGCCTCAGGAATTCAACTTCAACCAGTTCGAAAAGACCTTCGACATCGTGGTGACCCAGGCGGGCTACTACGGCATCCCGGCGAAAATCGCCAAGGAACGTGCCGAGCAGTACCTGACCCAGCTGGGCCTGTGGGACAAGCGCGATGTGCCTTCGCGTTCACTCTCTGGTGGCATGAAGCGTCGCCTGATGATCGCCCGCGCGCTGGTGCATGAACCACGCCTGCTGATCCTCGATGAGCCCACCGCGGGCGTGGACATCGAGCTGCGCCGCTCGATGTGGACCTTCCTCACCGAGCTGAACGAGAAGGGCATCACCATCATCCTCACCACCCACTACCTGGAAGAGGCTGAGCAGCTGTGCCGCAACATCGGCATCATCGACCACGGCACCATCGTCGAGAACACCAGCATGCGTAACCTGCTGGGCCAGTTGCATGTGGAAACCTTCCTGCTGGACTTGAAGAACAACCTGTCGGCGCCGCCGCAGTTGCTCGGCTACCCGAGCCGCCTGGTGGACAGCCATACCCTGGAAGTGCAGGTGGACAAGGCCATGGGCATCACCGCGCTGTTCACCCAGTTGGCGACTCAGAACATTGAAGTGCTGAGCCTGCGCAATAAAACCAATCGCCTTGAGGAGCTGTTCGTGTCCCTGGTGGAGAAAAATCTGTCGAAGGTGGCGGTATGAGTTCCGAACTGCAACCCAACCTCGTCGCGCTGCAAACCATCGTCTACCGCGAAGTGAAGCGCTTTACCCGGATCTGGCCGCAGACCCTGCTGCCGCCGGCGATCACCATGGTTCTGTACTTCGTGATCTTCGGTAACCTGATCGGCCGGCAGATCGGCGACATGGGTGGTTTCACTTACATGGAGTACATCGTGCCGGGCCTGATCATGATGTCGGTGATCACCAACTCCTACGGCAACGTGGTCTCGAGTTTTTTCGGCAGCAAGTTCCAGCGTTCCATCGAGGAACTGATGGTGTCGCCGGTGTCGCCCCATACCATCCTGATCGGCTACACCCTGGGCGGTGTACTGCGTGGTCTGATGGTGGGCGTGATCGTGACGCTGCTGTCGCTGTTCTTCACCCACCTGCAGGTGCATCACCTTGGGGTCACCATTTTGGTGGTGGTACTGACGGCGACGATCTTCTCGCTGCTGGGCTTTATCAACGCGGTGTTTGCACGCAACTTCGATGATATTTCGATCATCCCGACCTTCGTGCTCACGCCGCTGACCTACCTGGGCGGGGTGTTCTACTCCATCACCTTGCTGCCGCCGTTCTGGCAGACCGTGTCGCTGGCCAACCCGGTGCTGCACATGGTTAACGCCTTCCGCTACGGCATTTTGGGTGTGTCGGATATCAAGATCAGCGTGGCGATCACGTTCATGTTGGTGGCGACTGTAGTGCTGTACATCGGTTGTGCGAAGCTGCTGGTGAGCGGTCGCGGGATGCGTACGTAAACGCGGGCAAAAATGTGGGAGGGGGCTTGCCCCCGATAGCAGTGGATCAGTCAGTGCATGGTTGACTGAGAGAACGCTATCGGGGGCAAGCCCCCTCCCACATTTGTATTGGCGTAACGTCAGGAATTGAGTGCCAGTTCGATCAGCCCGTGCAGCTCGTCAACCGTCAGCGGCGCGGTCGAGAACAAAATGCGAAACACCGTCGGCGCTGCGATCAGGTTGATCAGATGGTCCACGCTCGGTGGCATCTCGTCCGGATAGCGATCGACAATCGCCTGAAACTGCCCGCTCAGAATGCTCACGCAATACCCCGGCGTGATCATGCACTGCAGGTCGCGCATCATGTTGCGGCCCGGTTCCGAACTCATTTCATCCAGGTATTGCTCGGCCCAGGCCTGCAGGTCGCCGCGCAGGCTGCCGGTGTTGGCCGGCTCGCTGTCGGGGCGCATGCGCGCCAGCGCCACGTCCGCCAATAGCACGGACAGATCGCCCCAGCGCCGGTAAATGGTGGAGGGCGTGACGCCCGCACGCGCCGCAATCATCGGCACGGTAACGCTGGAGCGCTCATGGGCTTCCAGCAGTTCGCGCACAGCGTTGTGCACTGATTCTTGGACCCGGGCACTGCGGCCCCCCGGGCGAAGGCCTTCTTTAATCGCCATGCTGGTGACCTTAACACAAAGAATTTGCTTTAAGCGCTGGCCGGTAGCACACTCTGCAAAAGCAAAATATTAGCTTTAGCGGAGCGTGCGTATGTCCAGTCCTGTTTCCCATCGTTCCAGCCTGGTGTTCCTTGCGGTCACTTTGCTGACGTTTCTCGCGGCCTCCAGTGCGCCAACGCCGTTGTACCACCTGTATCAGGAGGGCCTGCATTTTTCGGCAGGCATGCTCACGATGATCTTCGGGGTCTATGCCTTGAGCCTGCTGGCGGCGCTGTTGACCGTCGGCTCATTGTCGGACCACCTGGGGCGCAAGCCGGTGATTTTTGCTGCGCTGCTTCTGAATATGTTGGCGATGTTGCTGTTTATCAATGAAGGCAGCGTGGCCTGGTTGATTGCCGCCCGTACCCTGCAAGGGTTTGCCACCGGCATGGCCACTGCCGTGCTGGGTGCGGCATTGCTCGACACCGACCGCCAGCAAGGCCCACTGGTCAACAGCGTGGCACCGCTTTTGGGCATGGCCTGCGGGGCGATGGGCAGCAGTCTGCTGGTGGAGTTCGCGCCATTGCCGACCCAGTTGATCTACTGGACGCTGCTGGCCTTGATGCTGTTGCAGGCCCTCTACGTATGGCGTTTGCCGGAGACAGTGAGCCGCATCCCCGGCGCACTGGCGTCGCTGCGCCCGACGTTGCACGTACCGCCCCAGGCGCGCCGGGCGTTGTGGCTGTCGTTGCCGGTGGATATCGCCGTCTGGGCAATGGGCGGGTTCTATTTATCCCTTGCGCCATCGTTGGTGCGTGCGGCCACCGGCTCCACCTCCAACCTGATCGGTGGCGGCCTGGTGGCCGTGCTGACCCTGAGCGGCGCGCTGATGATCTTTACCCTGCGCAATCGTGCGGCCGACAAGGTGCTGCGTCTGGGCGCCGGCTTGCTCGCCATCGGCGTGACGCTGATCCTCACCGCCGTGCACAGCGCCAGCCTGCCACTGTTCTTCATCGCCACCCTTATCGCCGGCAGCGGCTTTGGTGCGGGCTTTCTCGGCGCCTTGCGCAGTGTGGTGCCACTGGCCTTGCCCCATGAACGTGCCGGGCTGATGTCGGCGTTCTATGTGCTGAGCTACCTGGCGTTCTGCTTGCCTTCGTTGTTGGCGGGCAACCTGATTCGCAGCTTTGGCCTGATCGCCACCACCGACGGCTACGGCGCAGTCCTCATCCTGCTGGCCCTCGGTGCGTTGGTTGCGTTGCTGCTGCAGGATTCGGCGCGGGTGAGGGCGACGACCGGCGGCTGATGGGTAATAATCGGTGCCCGTATTCGCCTGATCGAGATTCAAGTATGAAGATCATCCGCAGCAAGGACTTCACCGGCAGTCGCGCTTGGGAGGCGCTGGATATTGCCAACATGAATGGCATCACCACGCGCCTGCACTGGACCGACCAGCCGTACCGCTGGCACATCAATGACGGTGAAGAGGTGTTTGTGGTGCTGGATGGTCGCGTGCAGATGCACTACCGCGACAATGGCTTCGAACAGGTGGCGGAGCTGGAGGTCGGCGACATCTTCTACGCCAGTGTCGGTACCGAGCACGTGGCCCATCCCCAAGGCCCGGCGCGCATTCTGGTGATCGAATGCGAAGGCAGCGTTTGACGCTATATCGGCAAAACAGATAACAGTTAGAGATATTGCCCGTTATATAGATATTCGATCAGGTTCTATGATGGCCTCAACCTCATACGAGAAAGAGGAGCGTCATCATGCCCTGCTCGAATACCCTCAGCTACAAACCCTTCAGTCACCTGGCCCGTCCACGGGAAGTGATTCGCCAGTTCACCCCCAACTGGTTTGCCGCGACCATGGGCACCGGCGTGCTGGCGCTGGCCCTGGCGCAACTGCCGGTCAACCTGCCAGGTTTGCACGCGATCGCCGAAGCGCTGTGGTTTTTTACCATCGGCCTGTTTGTGTTGTTCAGCGTGCTGTATGCGGCCCGTTGGGTGATGTTCTTCCACGAGGCGCGGCGGATCTTCGGGCACTCCACGGTGTCGATGTTCTTCGGCACCATCCCCATGGGCCTTGCGACGATTCTCAATGGCTTGCTGCTGTTCGGGTTGCCGCGTTGGGGCAGCGATGTGATACCGCTGGCCGAGGCCTTGTGGTGGCTGGACGTGGCCATGGCCCTGGCCTGTGGTGTGCTCATCCCGTTCATGATGTTCACCCGCCAGGAACACAGCATCGACCAGATGACCGCCGTGTGGCTGTTGCCCGTGGTCGCCGCCGAAGTCGCCGCCGCCAGCGGTGGCCTGCTGGCACCGCACCTGGCAGACGCGCATTCGCAACTGGTGATGCTGGTGACCAGCTACGTGCTGTGGGCGTTTTCGCTGCCGGTGGCGTTCAGCATCCTGACCATCCTGATGCTGCGCATGGCGTTGCACAAACTGCCCCACGCCAATATGGCCGCGTCGAGCTGGCTGGCCCTGGGGCCTATCGGCACCGGTGCACTGGGCATGTTGCTGCTGGGCGGCGATGCGCCGGCGATCTTCGCGGCCAATGGCTTGCCGGGCGTGGGTGACATGGCCAACGGCCTGGGGCTGGTGGCCGGTATCACGCTGTGGGGCTTCGGCCTGTGGTGGATGCTGATCGCCGTGTTGATCACCTTGCGCTACTTGCGCGCAGGCATCCCGTTCAACCTGGGCTGGTGGGGCTTCACCTTTCCGTTGGGGGTGTATGCGCTGGCCACGTTGAAGTTGGCGAGCCTGTTGCACCTGGGTTTCTTCAGCGTCTTCGGCAGTGTGTTGGTGGTGGCGTTGGCGCTGATGTGGCTGATCGTTGCCAGGCGCACGGTGCAGGGCGCCTATAAAGGTGAGCTTTTTGTTTCGCCATGCATTGCGGGACTAGGGAATAAGTAAGCGGAGTTAGGTAAAGTCGTGGCCTGATAACTATTAGGCCACGCAGGAACACGGACGATGAGCCACCCCTCGCAATTCACCTTGCTGCGCACACGGCGTTTCCTGCCGTTTTTCATCACCCAGTTGCTGGGCGCGTTCAACGACAACATCTTCAAGCAATCGCTGATCCTCGCCATTCTCTACAAGCTCACCATCGACGGCGACCGTTCCATCTGGGTCAACCTCTGTGCCTTGCTGTTTATCCTGCCATTCTTTCTGTTCTCGGCGCTGGCCGGGCAGTTTGGCGAGAAATTCAACAAGGACGCGTTGATCCGCGCGATCAAGATCGGCGAGATCGTGATCATGGCGGTGGGTGCCACCGGCTTCCTGACCAACCATCTGGAATTGATGCTGCTGGCACTGTTTGCCATGGGCACCCACTCGGCGCTGTTCGGGCCGGTGAAGTATTCGATCATGCCCCAGGCCCTGCATGAAGATGAGCTGGTGGGCGGCAACGGCCTGGTGGAAATGGGCACGTTCCTGGCGATCCTGGCCGGCACCATTGGCGCCGGGATCATGATGTCGTCCGCCCATTACGCGCCGGTGGTGGCAGTGGCGATTGTTGGCGTGGCGGTGTTGGGTTACCTGGCCAGTCGCAGTATTCCGCGGGCGGCGGCGTCGACCCCGGGGCTGCGCCTGAACTGGAATATCTTCAGCGAGTCCTGGGCCACCCTGCGCCTGGGCCTGGGGCAGACGCCGGCCGTGTCGCGTTCCATTGTCGGTAACTCGTGGTTCTGGTTTGTCGGTGCGATCTACCTCACGCAGATCCCGGCCTACGCCAAGGAATGGTTGTACGGCGACGAGACCGTGGTGACGTTGATCCTCACCGTGTTCTCGGTCGGCATCGCACTGGGCTCGATGCTTTGCGAAAAGCTGTCCGGGCGCAAGGTGGAAATCGGCCTGGTGCCGTTCGGTTCATTCGGCCTGACCGTATTCGGCCTGTTGCTGTGGTGGCACTCCGGCGGCTTCCCACAGAACGTGCAGGCCAACGACTGGCTCGCCGTGCTCAGCTATGGCCAGGCCTGGTGGGTGTTGTTGGATATCCTTGGCCTGGGTGTCTTCGGCGGCTTCTATATCGTGCCGCTGTATGCGTTGATCCAGTCGCGCACCGCCGAGAACGAACGTGCGCGCGTCATCGCGGCCAACAACATTCTCAATGCGCTGTTCATGGTGGTCTCGGCGATCGTATCGATCCTGCTGCTGAGCGTGGCCAAGCTGTCGATTCCCGAGCTGTTCCTGGTGGTGTCGTTGCTCAACGTCGCGGTCAACGCCTACATCTTCAAGATCGTCCCCGAGTTCACCATGCGTTTCATGATCTGGCTGCTCAGCCATTCCATGTACCGTGTGGAGCACCGCAACCTGGAGGCGATTCCGGATGAAGGCGCGGCGTTGCTGGTGTGCAACCATGTGTCGTTTGTCGATGCGCTGTTGATCGGCGGCGCGGTGCGTCGGCCGATTCGCTTTGTCACGTACTACAAGATCTACCGCTTGCCGGTGCTCAACTTTATCTTCCGTACCGCCGGGGCGATTCCGATTGCGGGGCGTCACGAAGATATTCAGATCTATGAAAAGGCCTTCACACGCATTGCGCAGTACCTGAAGGAAGGGGAATTGGTGTGCATCTTCCCCGAAGGCAAGTTGACCGCCGATGGCGAGATGAACGAATTCCGCGGTGGCGTGACGCGCATTCTGGAAGAGACGGCGGTGCCGGTGATTCCGATGGCGTTGCAGGGGTTGTGGGGGAGTTTCTTCAGCCGCGATCCGAACAAGGGGTTCTTTCATCGGATCTGGTCGCGGGTGGTGTTGGTGGCGGGTGGCCCGGTGGAGGAGCCGACGCCTGCGAGGTTGCAGGAGGTGGTAGCTGGGTTGCGGGGGAGTGTCAGGTAGTTTTGGGTTTGGCTGTACCGGCCCTATCGGGGGCAAGCCCCCTCCCACATTTTGACTGTGTTCACAAATCAAAGGTGGGAGGGGGCTTGCTCCCGATGACGGTAGTGGCTCAGGTGCTGATCTTGAGGCCAATCAGCCCACAGATGATCAACGCCACACTCGTCAGCCGGAACAACGCCATGGACTCGCCAAACAGGATAATCCCCGCAATCACGGTGCCCACAGCCCCCACGCCGGTCCAGATCGCATAGGCGGTGCCCAGCGGCAGTTCCTTCATGGCCAGCCCCAGCAGACCGAGGCTGATGGCCATGGCAGCAATCGTCAAGGCGGTGGGCAGCGGCTTGCTGAAACCGTCGGTGTACTTCAGGCCGACGGCCCAGCCGACTTCGAATAACCCGGCAAAAAACAGAATGATCCAGGACATGATGACCTCCTAATGATAGGTGGGGTCGTCCCCGGATTAGGCGCTTGAAGCGTCGCGAGGTCGTCCCCGCGAAGCTCGGTAGAGTGCCGAAAAGTACCCGGCTGATCAAGTTTGCGGCGTGTTCTCCAGGGCGCGACGGTCTTCCTTCTCGCTCATGCGGCGAAAGTAGGTCGACAGCAATGCCCCGGAAATATTGTGCCAGACGCTGAACAGTGCGCTCGGCACCGCCGCCAACGGTGAAAAGTGCGCACTGGCCAGCGCGGCACCCAGCCCGGAGTTCTGCATGCCCACTTCCAACGCCAGCGACTTGCGCTGTGCCAAAGGCAGCTTGAACACGCGGCCGGTGAAGTAGCCCAGCAGGTAGCCGAAACTGTTGTGCAGCATCACCACGGCCATGATCAACAGGCCCGATTCGGCGATCTTCGCCTGACTGGCGGCAACCACCGCCGCGACGATAATCACGATGCTCACCACCGACACCAGTGGCAATACATCCACCGCATGGCGGACCCGATCACCGAGCAAACGTTGCGCCAGTACGCCGAGCACGATCGGCAACAGCACCACCTGCAGGATCGACCAGAACAACTCCATGAACGACACCGGCAGCCAGGCCGATGCCAGCAGCCAGATCAGCGCCGGGGTGAGCAGTGGGGCGAGGAGGGTGGTGACGGCGGCGATGGCCACCGACAACGCCAGGTCACCGCGGGCCAGCCAGGTCATCACGTTGGACGACGTGCCGCTCGGGCAGCAGCCAACCAGGATCACGCCGACGGCAATTTCCGGCGGCAGGTGGAAAGCCTGGCACAGCAGCCACGCCACACCCGGCATGATCACAAAGTGCGCGACCACGCCCAGGGCCACGCGCCAGGGATGGCGGGCGACCTCGGCGAAGTCGTCGAGTTTGAGGGTCAGCCCCATGCCGAACATCACCAGGCCCAGCAGGGGCACGATGGCGCTTTTCAGGCCGATGAACCAGCCCGGTTCCAGGAAGGCGACGACGGCGAAAATCAACACCCAATAGGCGAAGGTGTTGCCGACGAAGCGGCTCAAGGCGGCGAGTGCGCGCATGGGGGGTGTCCTTTGTTGTTGGATTGAATCAAATGTGGGAGGGGGCTTGCTCCCGATTGCAGTCTGTCAGTCATAGGTGTTTTAACTGACAGAACGCTATCGGGGGCAAGCCCCCTCCCACATTTTGAATGTCACATGGCTTAGATGCCCTGCGGGGTTTCTTCGCCACCGAGTGCTTCAACCAGCGCCGGGATGAAATCGCCGAACGTCAGCATCATCAGGGTGAAGCTCGCGTCCAGTTGGCCCAGGGCTTCTTCACCGCCGTCCTGTTCCGCCTGGTCTTGCAGCAGGTCTTCGAACTTCAGGCGCTTGACCGTCATCTTGTCGTCGAGCATGAAGGACAACTTGTCCTGCCAGGCCAGGGACAGTTGGGTCACGACTTTGCCGGTGGTCAGGTGCAGCTGGATCTCTTCGCCGGTCAGGTCCTGGCGCTTGCAGCGCACGATGCCGCCGTCTTCGTGGGTGTCGCGCAGTTCGCATTCGTCGAGGACGAAGAAGTCATCGGCCGGCTTCTGGGTGGTGACCCAGTCGGTCATGATCGCGGTTGGCGCGGTTTTTACCGTGAGCGGTCGCACCGGCAGGGTGCCGATCACTTCGCGCAGGGTGGACAGCAGGTCTTCGGCGCGTTTCGGGCTGGCGGAGTTGACCAGGATCAGCCCCTGTTTCGGCGCGATGGCGGCGAAGGTCGACGAACGACGGATAAAGGCGCGGGGCAGGAACGCCTGGATGATTTCATCCTTGATCTGGTCGCGTTCCTTCTTGTAGACCTTGCGCATTTGCTCGGCCTCGATCTCTTCGACTTTCTCTTTAAGTGCGTCACGCACCACGCTGCCCGGCAGGATGCGTTCTTCCTTGCGCGCGGCGATCAGCAGGAAGTCACCGCTGACGTGAACCAGGGGAGCGTCTTCACCTTTACCAAACGGCGCGACGAAACCATAAGTGGTCAACTCCTGGCTGGCACAAGGGCGCGCCAGCTTGGTGGCCATGGCCGCTTCCAACGCCTCGGCATCAACAGGCAGATCTTGGGTCAGGCGATAGATAAGCAGGTTCTTGAACCACATGGGGTGAGTCTCTCCTTTATACAAAGGGGGGCATTATTCTCTTGATAACGTCCCAGGCCAACCCTGCCTAAGCCATTGGAAGCTATCAAAAAAAAGATTTAAGAAAGTGCTTGCCAGACTTAAGGTCGCTCCGTAGAATGCGCGCCACACCGAAACGAAGGGTGATTAGCTCAGCTGGGAGAGCGTCTGCCTTACAAGCAGAATGTCGGCGGTTCGATCCCGTCATCACCCACCATTCGCTTCATGTGTTACGCGCAGCGGTAGTTCAGTCGGTTAGAATACCGGCCTGTCACGCCGGGGGTCGCGGGTTCGAGTCCCGTCCGCTGCGCCATATTCGGTAACCTGGAACACTGAACGCCAGGTAACCACAGGAAGCCCGCTCATCGAGCGGGCTTTTTGCTGTCCAGGGTTTGTAAAACCGAAAAAAACGCCGCCGATCATTTCCGATGATCGGCGGCGTTTTTTATTGGGTAATCAGAAATCCCAGCGGGTGCTGACCATGAAGTTGCCTGCGCCAGGTCGGCGGCATTCTGGCGGTAGCCCAGTTTGCGTCGCAGCTTGGTGAGCAGCCAGCCATGATGCTCGCTGTAGAGCTGGGTAATTTCCCGTTGGAATGGCGGTTCACCCACAGACATAGGCGTGGCTCAGGCGTTATTGAGAATAGTTTTTAATTGTGCGGTCTGGCCGCCGGTAAACGCAATAGACTCGCGTTTGAGGACACAGAAGCCCGTTTTTGCTGGGTTTTGTCATTGGCGAGAAAATATTTCAAATAAAGTGCATTTAAATCAAGACATTGCGGATTTTTGGTGTATGATGCCGCCCACACCGAAAGTGAAGGGTGATTAGCTCAGCTGGGAGAGCGTCTGCCTTACAAGCAGAATGTCGGCGGTTCGATCCCGTCATCACCCACCATTCGCTTCAAGTGTTACGCGCAGCGGTAGTTCAGTCGGTTAGAATACCGGCCTGTCACGCCGGGGGTCGCGGGTTCGAGTCCCGTCCGCTGCGCCATATTCGGTCACCTGGAACGCTGAACGCCAGGTCACCCCAGGAAGCCCGCTCATTGAGCGGGCTTTTTTTCGTCCGCGATTTGACCTCCCTTGCCTTGACGTTGTGCACTGCCTCTTCGCCCTGAACTGTGCTGGTGCGTCATGACGTGAGGGAATACCCCCATGCACATTGGTCGATTGCACCCCTTGCCGCTTAAACGTTTATCTATAGCCACGCGAAGACTTCCAGGCGAGTCATCGGCAGCAGGACGCTGCGGTGCCCGCTCTCCAACACAAAAAATAGTCTGCAAGGGGAATGGCTCTAGATGAAATATCCACTGCGTCCGTTGGTGTTCTGGCCAACTTTCCTGATCCTGCTGGCGGCGGTGATCGCCAGCTACGTTGACCTGAATGCGTTCCTGGCGATCAGCAAACAGCTCAACAACCTGATCCTGAAAAACTTTTCCTGGCTGTTCAGCGCCGGCTCGTTTGCCATGGTCGTGCTGACCGCCATCGTCTACTTCTCCGCGCTGGGCAAGGTGCGTATCGGCGGTGAAGACGCGCAACCGCTGCTGAGTAAATGGCGCTGGTTCATGGTGGCACTGTGCACCACCCTCGCGGTAGGCGTGCTGTTCTGGACCACCGCCGAACCGCTCTACCACCTGTACGGCCCGCCCACCAGCTTGCCAATCGAGGCTGGCAGCGCAGCGGCGAAGAGCTTCGCCATGTCGACGATGTTCCTGCACTGGACCATCACCCCCTACGCGATCTACCTGGTGCCCTCGCTGGTGTTTGCCCTGGTGTTCTACAACCGCCGCAGCAATTTTTCCATCGGCGCCATGCTTGAACCGTTGCTCGGCGAAGCACGGGTCCGGCGCTATGCCGGGCTGATCGACACCCTGGCGATGTTCGCCCTGGTCGCCGGTATGGCCTCGTCCCTGGGCACCGGCGCGCTGACCCTGGCCGGTGGCCTGGCCCAGTACATCGGCGGTGAAACCACGCCGTTCCGCCTGGCCATCATCATTGCAATCATCGTCATCACCTTTGTCGCCTCGGCCGCCAGTGGCCTGCAAAAAGGCATTGTGATGCTGTCTTCGTTCAATACCTGGATCATGCTGGCCCTGGGGCTGTTCGTGCTGTTGTGCGGGCCGACCTTGTACATGTTCAGCCTCGGCGTCGAATCCCTCGGCGTCTACCTCGACACCTTCTTCAGCCGCAGCCTGTTCACCGGCGCTGCCAGTGGCGACACCTGGCCGCACAGTTGGACGGTGTTCTACTGGTCGGTGTGGTTTGCCTGGGCGCCGGTGAGTGCGCTGTTCCTCGGCAAGATCGGCCGGGGCTATACCGTGCGCGAATTCATCCACATCAACATGCTCTACCCGGCGTTGTTCACGGCCGTGTGGATCTGCATTTTCTCCGGCACCAGCCTGTATTTCGATGCGCTGGGCGACGGCAGCCTCAACCGTGTGCTCAACGAGCAGGGCGTGGAGCACGTGCTGTACCAGATGTTCCAGCAATTGCCGGCCAGCGGCCTGATGATCGCGTTCCTGCTGTTCGTGGCGTTCATCTCCTTTGTCACCGCGGCAGACTCCAGCACCGACGTGATCGCCAACCTGTGCAGCAAGGACGTGACCGCCGATTCCGACCTCGATGGCAACCCGCTGTTGAAGATTGTCTGGGGCCTGATCATCGGTACGGTGTCGTGGGTGATGGTCGCGTTTGTCGGCGTGGACGGGGTGAAGATGCTCTCTAACCTCGGCGGTTTGCCGGGCATGATCCTGGTGTTGCTGGCCAGCACCTCACTGATTTTCTGGTTGAAAAACCCCGCATTGCTGGAGGTGAAACGCCTTCAGCGGACACCTGAGACGGAACTGCGTGGCGCCAGCCCGCTGCCGGATTTCGCCCGCTGATCGATTGAACCGCTGTTGGAGTTACTGATGGAAATCGTCACTGAGTTTACTTACACCGTGCGCGAGATCGAGCACTGCCTGATCCCTTTGAAGGATGGCACCCAACTGGCCGCCCGCATCTGGCTGCCGCAAGTCGCCGACCCGCAGACCTTCCCGGCGATCCTGGAATACCTGCCGTACCGCAAGCGCGATGGCACCGCCGTGCGTGATGCGCTGACCCACCCGTGGATGGCGGGGCAAGGCTATGTGTGCGTGCGCGTCGACATGCGTGGCAATGGTGAATCCCAGGGCCTGATGGCCGATGAATACCTGTTGCAGGAACAGGAGGACGCCCTCGAAGTGATCGACTGGCTGTGCCGGCAGCCATGGTGCGACGGCAATGTCGGCATGATGGGCATCTCCTGGGGAGGCTTCAACGGCCTGCAAGTCGCGGCACGCCAGCCCGAGGCGCTGAAGGCGATCATCACGCTGTGTTCCACCGATGACCGCTTTGCCGATGACATCCACTACAAGGGCGGCAACCTGCTGATGGAGAACTTCGGTTGGGCCGCCACCATGCTCAACTTCAGCGCGGCGGTGCCTGACCCTTTGCTGGTCGGCGATGACTGGAAAGATCTCTGGCAACAACGCCTGGACGCCATGCCGTTGCTCGCCGAAACCTGGCTGCAGCACCAGACCCGCGATGACTACTGGCGCCATGGCTCGGTGTGCGAGGACTATGCGCAGATCAAGGCCGCCGTGTATGCGGTCGGCGGTTGGGGCGACGCCTACCGCAATACCGTCTCGCGCTTGATGGAAAACCTGCCAGGGCCGAAGAAGGCCATGATCGGCCCGTGGATTCACAAATACCCGCACTTCGCCGTGCCCAATCCAGCCATCGGCTTTCTGCAGGAGGCCAAGCGTTGGTGGGATCACTGGCTCAAAGGTGTGGATAACGGCGTGATGGATGACGCGGCGTGCACCTTTTACCTACAGGATATTCTGCCCCCGAGGGGCAGTTATGCCGAACGGCCGGGCATCTGGGTACAGACCGCCGGCTGGCCGGACCCACAGGTGCAATGGACTGATTTCAGCCTGGGCGAACATGGCCTGACTCCTGGGGCACAGCCCTTGGTCACACCGCGTAGCATTTGCTCGCCGCTGACCACGGGCCTGCACCAGGGCGAATACTGCGCCATCTGGTTTGGCCCCGATGGCCCGACGGATCAGCGCCGCGATGATGCCCACTCGCTGTGCTTCGATTCCCAAGCGCTGACCGAGCCGTTGGCGTTGTTGGGCGATGCCCGTCTCACGCTGCGCCTGGCGAGTGACACGGCCTGCGGCCAATTGGTCGCCAGGCTGAATGCCGTGGCACCGGACGGGCAGGTGACGCAGATCAGTTATGGCGTGCTCAATCTCACGCTGCGTGAAGACTTCTCTTGCGTAACACCTGTAGTCCCGGGGGAACCGATGGAGGTACATCTAAACCTCGACCACATCGGCCTGCGCTTGCCGGCCGGTTACCGCCTGCGTCTGGCCCTGAGCACCGCCAGTTTCCCGTTGCTGTGGCCAAGCCGCGAGCTGACAACCCTGACCTTGCTGGCGACCCTGCAAAGCCTGCAATTGCCGGTGTTCACCGGCGCTGCGGTGGACTGCCCGTTCGAGGCGCCGCAATCGGCGACGCCAGTGGCGATGGAAGTCCTACGCGCCGCTGCGCCGAAACGCACCCTGATCGAAGATGTGGGCAGTGGCGAAGTCTGCGTGAAGATCGAAGACGACCTGGGCGCGGTGCGTTTTACCGATCACGGCTTGTCGGTCGACCAGCGTTGCACCGAGCAATACCGCACCTTGCCTTGGGACCCGCTGTCGACGCGGGCGGATATCGAATGGCACTACCGCGTCGGCCGTGACCAGTGGGCCGTGGAGGTGGACAGCCACTTGAGCGTGCATGCCGATGCCGAGTGGTTCTACATCGAAGCGGAGCAGACAGCCTGGGAAAACGGCCAGTTGGAACATCGTCGGCAATGGAGCAAGCGCGTGGCGAGGGTCGCGCTGTAAGCAGGCAACTGGCAGGATGCTTGCCATCGTGATCGCTGCGGGCCTGGGGCAACCCGGGCTCGTCATTGCCAATGGAACTGCTCATGTCGCGTCGAAACGTCGATCTTCCACCGCTCAACTGCTTGCAGACGTTCGAAGCGGCTGCCCGCCATTTGAGCTTTACCCAGGCGGCTAATGAACTGAACCTGACCCAGAGCGCGGTCAGCCGTCAGGTCAAGCGCCTCGAAGAGGACTTGGCCCGCCCATTGTTTTATCGCCTGGCCCAGGGCCTGAGCCTGACGCCCGCCGGTGTGCGTTACTTCCGCACCATCCAGCGCCTACTGCGCGAACTGGATCGCGAATCCGCCGAGCTGCGCCGGCGTGGCGCCGACCGCCAGTTGACCCTGGCCAGCACGCCCACTATCAGCACGATCTGGCTCGCCGGCCTGTTGCCACAATTCCAGCGCGAACACCCGGACCTGGATATCCGCATCCTGTGCAGCGAAAGCCCCAGCCATCTGGACGTCAGTGAATATGACCTGGGCCTGTTCTATCACCTGGATGAACTGGCCGCGCCCCACGGCCTCGAGCTCTCGCCGGTGTTCGACAGCGAGCAGGTCATCACCGTGTGCAGCCCGGCCTACCTCGAACACCACGGCCCGATTCGCGATATACACCATTTGCTGCACGCTCACACCTTGCTGATCGTGGAGGATCACTACCACGATTGGCTGACCTGGGCCGACTGGTTCACCGACGCCGGTGCCGACTATTACACCCCGCGCCACGCGTTGCGGACCAACAGCTATCAACTGCTGATGCAGTCGGCGGTGATGGGGCACGGCATCGCACTGGGCTGGAAGAGTCTGTTGGAGGACGACCTGGCTTCCGGGCGCCTGCAAATGGCCTTGCCCCATACCATGCACAGCCGCGGCCGCCTGCATCTGATGCAACCCCACCACCGCAACCCACCGTCGGCCGCGCGCAGTTTTCGCCAATGGTTACTGGCCAAGACCGCCGCGGCCGAGTCAGCTGGCTGAAGCTCAACGCTGGCCGGTTTTTTTCTTCCGGTTCTGACGCGTCGCCAAGTGCTCGAAACAAAAAGACGCGGTGCCGAACACCGCAATCAGGGTGAGTACGAGCATGCCGAGGGTTGAGCTTTCCACGGTGTTTTCCTACGGGTGATGGAGTAGGTCTTCACGGTAGAGGCGGGGAGAGAGTGGCTCAATAGACCCGACGCAATCCTTACGCCGCCGGGTCCATTGTTACGCACTTTTTACGGGGCGTTGCGGCTGTGGCGGTAATCGCTGACCGCTTCATACACCGCCTTGCGCAAGCGGTTGATGCCGCCGATAGGGCGATGTTCCGCTACGCCGAACCATGGGTTGAACGACTGGTTGTCGCACGCCAGGTTCTGCTCGGGGGTATCGAAGTCCTGCGCCTGGATACGCACCTTGGCCACGGTTTCGTAGGGCGCATCGCTTTCCTTCCACTCGATGCTGGTGTCTTCGATCGGCATGAATTTCTGCGGGTTCTGCCGCTGGATCTGCAGCACGAAACACGCAGGCACGCGATCGGTGGACAACTGCTGGCTCAAGGCGCTGCGCAGAAAATTCGGCAGGTCCTGGTTCTGTTTGGGCAGTGCATACTCCGGGCAACTCTGCGGGTCTGGGGCCACGCGGAACTTGGCGTTGGCCGTGCCGAACTTGTAGGGCGAGACCGAAAAGTAGGTGGTCTGTGTCGGACTCGCCGGTGCCGGCGCCAGGGTCGCCAGGGCGATGAACAAGTGACGCACCTGCCAGGTGCGCGGGTCGACCTTGGGGAAGAACGCCAGGACTTTCTTGCCATCCGCCTGGGCGCCGATGTTCTGTGCGTACTCCGCCACATCACTGACAAAGAAGTTCGGGTGGCTGAACATCACGAAGTCCTGTTCGGTGCGGGTCTGCTGGTCGGCCAGCAGTTGCTTGCCCGGCACGTCCAACAGCTTGAGGGCCATGCCCCGTGCATCGCGGATGCTGTCGAACTGCGGGTACGCGTTGCCGTTGGACAGCCGCATCAGCGCCTGCCAGGTCTTGCCCGGCTCGGCGAACACGCCCTGGCGCAGCGCCGGATCGAGGTCGGCCATTACGCTGACTTCGGCCTTCACGCAGCCGTGGGCCTTGGCGTGGGCGTCGCGCAGGTAACGCGTGCCTTCGCGGTGTTGGTCGACGATGCGCACCGCCGTCTGGATGATTCCTTGGGTCATCGCCGCTTCGCCGGGCGGAATCTGTTCGTTTGGCGACACCGGCCCGCTGTGCTGCCAGGCATACCAGGCGGTGGCACCCAGCCAGACGAGCAGGCCGAGGCCCACCAGCCAAAGCAAGGTCTTGCCCAGAAACGCACCGATGCGCAGCCACAGGCGGGCGAGCAGGGAAGGTCGGTCGTAGGGGGATCGAATCATCATGGCAGTTGTTGCTCCAGCGGGCCGCCCAGCACTTTGAGGTATTCCAGCAGCGCCCAGCGTTCCTGCGGTAGCAGGCCACGGCCGATCACGCCCTTGCCACGACTGCCGGCACGGAATTCATGTCCGCTGTTGTGGTTGCCGGTGATTTTGGTATCGAACAGGAACGCATTCTTGAACGCCGCCGTCTCGAAACCGAGATGACGCGGGTCGTAGTTGAAGGTGCCTTTATAGAAGGTGGTGCTGCGCTCGTCCTGAGGCGAGAGCAACTGGTAGATCGTCGGCACCGAGCCATTGTGCAGGAACGGCGGTGTGGCCCACACGCCGGCGAGCGGCCGTGCCTTGTAGGCGCGCAGCTCGCGCACGCCGATGGGCAAGCCGTATCCATCCAGGCGCGGACGCTCGGCCGGGGTCACGCCGGCGGCACGGTAGGCGTGCTCTTCGACAAAGGCGGTGACGTAGGCGAGGCCCTTGGCCACGGACATTTTTTTCAGGTCCAGCGGTTCGGTCGGCGTCGGGTGCAGCTCGACGTTGAGTTTGGCCAGTTCCGCCGGGTCCCATTGCAGGGCGCTGAGGTCGTAGCGCTGGTCGGCAATGTTGCTGGCGGTGCCAGGGTCAGTGCCGATGTAGTCCACCGGCAGCATTTTGAGCGCCTGCACCGGGCGGCCGTTTTCCTGGGTGACACTGGGCACATGGCAGCCGGCGCAGTTTTCGGTGAACAGTGCACGGCCCTGGGCGGCGAGGGGCTTGTCGATGGCGCCGAACAGGTCCTCGGGCCAGGTCGGCGGCTTGAGGCGTTGCAGGGTTTCTTCGATCAGGTTGAGGTCACGCACGCGGACGCTGGACGGGTAACGCGCATCGCCCTGGAGCGGCTGGCCGGCGGCATCGAAAAAGCTCAGCGTGGCGCCGACACCCAGGGCCTCACCGATATTGCGCGCCATGGGTTGCTGGGCCGAGCCGTTCCATTGCACCCAGTCGAAGGTCCAGATATCCCACAACTGCGGGTAGTCCACCGGCGCGTTGGCGACGCGATAATTGTCCGGGGAAATCGCATCGCCAAAGCTGGCGTTGGCGATACGGCCAAAGGCGTCGGTGCGGCCCGGGCCTTCTTCGGTGGGATAGAGGCCGCGATGAGTGTCGTTCCAGGCCACTTTGAGGAACTGGTTCAGCGATTGCTTGAAGTCCTGGCGCAGTTGTTTGTGCTCGGCGTCGTAGCGATCGCCGAGCACTTGGCGGGCAAAACGCTCGAACTTCCACGGGTTGTAGTAGGTGGCGGCGAGGCTGGCGACCAACGCCTGGCCGAAACTGCCGCCGCGCAGGGTCGGAACGCTGGAGGGCAGTACATGCTGGGCCGAACCGCCGTCGATGCGCAGGGCCTGGCCTTTGAAGTGCAGCTCGCCGGTATGGCAGGCGGCGCAGGTGATATCCAGGTATTCAACGTTGCTGCCGGCGTTTTTATGCCGGGCGAAACCCACTGGCAAGTTGCCGGGGTTCTGCGTGGTGGGCACCTGCTTGGGGTCGACCAGGAAACCGAAGCGTGCCAGGTAGTCGGGCGTGGCAAAACGTCGCTCGGAAAACGGCAGTTCGAGGGCGGTGAACCAGTCGTAGTGCAGGCCTTTTACTTGCGTGCCCTGGGGCGTGAAGTAATAGGTCTGGCGGTCGGTGGCACTCCATTGGTCCTGGTAGTGCACCTGCTCCACAGGCACGTAGTCCGGCAGCTTGGGGTTGATGGTGTAATAGAGCACCACGCCCAGCACCAGGGCCAGCAGGGTGAATATCAGGAGTAAAACACGGGTAAAAATGCGCAAGATGGCTATCCTTGTCTCGGCCTTGTCGAGTTGTCGCGTTGTTATGCCACTACGCCACAGGGGCGGCAAGTGGCCATGAGCCTGGTAGTAGGCGGTCCCACGATCCGTCGCGGGCCTGCATCATGAATGAAAATGCTTTTAAACACGTGAACTTATCGGAAGTTTCCTGCTCACATGCCGGTAGCCATTGGTCGTGGCCGCCTGATAAGCTCGCGACTTTATTCGAATGCCCTTTTGGCGCATGAACAAGGAAATAGCATGAAACAGCATCGGTTGGCGGCGGCGGTGGCCCTGGTTAGCCTGGTACTTGCGGGTTGTGATTCGCAGACCAGCGTAGAGCTGAAAACCCCGGCGCAGAAAGCTTCCTACGGTATCGGCCTGAACATGGGCAAGAGCCTTGCCCAAGAAGGCATGGATGACCTGGATTCCAAAGCTGTAGCCCAGGGCATCGAAGATGCCGTTGGCAAGAAAGAGCAGAAGCTCAAAGACGACGAACTGGTTGAAGCGTTTGCCGCACTGCAGAAGCGTGCTGAAGAACGCATGACCAAGATGAGCGAAGAGTCGGCAGCCGCCGGCAAGAAATTCCTCGAAGACAACGCCAAGAAGGACGGCGTCGTCACCACCGCTTCCGGTCTGCAGTACAAGATCGTGAAGAAGGCCGATGGCGCCCAGCCCAAGCCAACCGACGTGGTGACTGTTCACTACACCGGCAAGCTCACCAACGGCACCACCTTTGACAGCTCCGTGGATCGCGGCAGCCCGATTGACCTGCCGGTCAGCGGTGTGATCCCGGGTTGGGTCGAAGGCCTGCAACTGATGCACGTGGGCGAGAAGGTCGAGTTGTACATTCCTTCCGACCTGGCCTACGGCGCACAGAGCCCGAGCCCGGCGATTCCAGCCAACTCCGTGCTGGTCTTCGACCTGGAGCTGCTGGCCATCAAGGACCCAGCCAAGGCTGACGCGCCTGCTGCACCAGCCGCCAAGAAGTAATCGGCGCCTGAACACACAACGCCCCGTCTCGACGGGGCGTTGTTGTTTCTGGGGCCAGCAGGCACCTGAATGTGGGAGGGGGCTTGCCCCCGATTGCGGTAGATCAGTCACTTATGCTGTGGCTGAACCATTGCCATCGGAGGCAAGCCCCCTCCCACATTAGAGCTTGGCGAATTCAAACGAACGTCTGCAGCCGGTTACAGTCTGATATAAGACTCGAGTACGGGTAGCCGCACATCAACGCCAAGTCAATGAAATCTTGGGTTTTTTTTCAGTGCGCAAAAAACGCCCGATCTGACTGCAAGCCTTGTACTACGTGGCTTTCAGCCCGGAAAATAGGCTCTGTTCACAAGGTTATCCACAATTTGTGTGGATAACCTTTTATGTCGCCTGGAACTGGAGTGACGAATGAAACCACCCTTCAATTTCACCCGTTTCCTGCCCATGGCCGCACGTCTCCTGGGTCGCGGGCGCTTGCCGACGCTGTTGTTTGCGGTCGCCGCCAAAGGCTCGAGCCAAGGCAACCGCCTGGGCAAGCTCAAGGATGATCTCAAGTTGCTCCAGGCCCTGTGCCTGGCTTACTGGCGCGGTGAGTACCGGGCCATCAGCCCCAAGGCGCTGATCTCGGTGGTGGCGGGGCTGATGTATTTCCTCAGCCCGATTGATGCGATCCCGGACTTTATCCCGGTGTTCGGCATGCTCGATGACATTGCTGTGCTGGCATGGGTCATGAAGACCCTGGACGGTGAACTGAGCGCGTTTCGCGCCTGGCGAGAGGCCCAGCGCCCGGAAAAGCTCGCCGTGGTTGAGCGCCTGCCTGCGACGCCCTCGCTGCTGGCCCAGGAAAACCCGCAAAAAAACCCATGACTTGGCTATCCCCTGCGACCTTTGTGGCTGTTAGGATTACACTCCTAAGGAAAGAGCTTACTTAGTAAGTGCAGTTATCCTACGGGGCAGTCATGGATATTCAGATAATTTCACGTAATGGCGAACCCGAATATGCGGTGTTGCCATGGGATCAGTACCAGGCGCTGCTAAAAGCTGCCGGTCAGCAACAGACTACGCTACCTCCTTCCTCATCGACTGCCCAAGCCGCCCCTGCACAGGACCTGCGCCCGCTCGCCGACCTGCGCGGCTTGCGCGAAGCCAAGGGCCTGGCGATCGAGACCCTGGCCCGCACCGTGGGCATCAGCCCGTCATATCTTGGATTGATTGAAAGTGGTGAACGCCAGCCGGATGCCGCGATCCGCCGCAGCCTGGCCTGGGAATTGGGCGTTGCAGGTTGGAGGGATGAATCTTGAGCCTACGTATCAGCCGTCAACACTGGGATGGATTACTCAACGAACTGGACCAGGCGCGCCGTCAGCGCCATTTGCTGACTTACCGTGCGCTGCTGGAGCGCCTGCAATTTCCCACCCCGGCCATGCAGACCCTGGCCGCCGCCTTGGAACACCTGGCGGCGCTGGACGCCAAGGCCGAGCAGCCATTGCGCAGCTCGCTGGTGATCAGCCAGGGTGCCAGCCGTTTGCCGCGTACCGGTTTCTTCGAGTGTGTGGAGCGCCTGGGGCGTTTCAGCGGGCCGTCCGATGGCGTGGCCGCCGCCTCCTGGCACGCGTCGGAAGTGGTGCGGGTGTTTGAATACGAGTATCCCGAGTCCGCCGAGGCCTAAAGCGCCTGGGAGAGTGCGTCCATGCTGTCGATCACATGGATGCTGTAGCCGGCCATATCCTTGGCATGGTGCTTGGCCTGCGACGCCAACTCCGCCAACTGGCTGGCATCGAGTTGTCCACAGGCCTGTGGATATAAATGCACCACGCCGATGGACAGCGACAGCAGTGCAAACTCCTGGCGCACGCCCTGGCGGTTCAATGCCACGAAACAGCCGGCCTCCAGATGCTCGGCGCGGTAGAAGCGCCGGCATTGGGTATGGAAGTCATCCAGCAGTTGGTTGAGCCGCTTGCGCCAGTCCTGCGGGCCGAGCACCAGCAAAAAGTCATCGCCGCCGATATGCCCGACAAAGTCGCGGCTGGGATCGACGCGGTCGTTCAGGCACTGCGCCAGGCACAGCAACACCTCATCGCCACGCCCATAGCCGTAGATATCGTTGAACGGCTTGAAGCTGTCGATATCCACGTAACAGATCACCGACTCGCGCTGTTGTTGCAGCAGGCGTGTGAGGCACTGCTGGATCGGCACGTTGCCGGGCAGCAGGGTCAGTGGATTGGCGTAGCGCGCCTGCTGGATCTTCAGCTCGGTGATCAGCTTGAGCACATCGATCACCCGGCCCAGGCCCAGGTAATCGCCATTGAGGGTGATGATGAAATCTTCTTCGATGCGTTGCCGCGCACGGCTGGTGAGCAGGCGGCTGACCTGTTGCAGCGACTGGCTCAACTCCACCGCGAGGAAGTCGGTGCTCATCAAGCGGCTGATGGGCTTGCGCGCAAACAGGTCGGTGGCGAACGGCTTGAGCAGCGCATCCGACAGCGAATGCCGGTGCACGATACCGACCGGGTGGCCACGGCCGTCCAGCACTGCCAGGGAGTTGAGGTTGGCCTGGCGGCGGAACGCTTCGAGCACCTGGGCAGTGGCGGTGTCCTGGTCCACTGCCGGCTGTTCGCTGAGCAGGGCGCTGAGGTCGCTGCCTTCCTCGTTCAGCGCCACGTTGGCGCTGTCGGGCTTGGGCAGCATCAGCCGCGCTTCCTGCGGCGGTTGCTCCTGTGGACGGCACAGCAGGTAGCCTTGGACCAGGTCTACGCCCATCTCTGTCAGCACCGCCAACTCTTCGGGCAACTCGATGCCTTCGGCGATCACCTGGGCGCGTGACGCCTTGGCGATCTGCAGGATGGAGCCGACAAACTCGCGCTTGAGCGCATCCTGATGGATGCCGTCGATAAAGTGTCGGTCGATCTTCACGTAATCCGGGCGCAGCTCCGACCACAAGCGCAGGCTGGAATAGCCGGCACCGAGGTCATCCAGGGCAATCGAGAACCCCATGTTGCGGTAGTGGTGCAGGGCGGTTTGCAACAGGTCGATATCATTGGTGGGGGTTTGTTCGGTGAGCTCGATCACCACCTGGCTCGGTGGAATGCCGTAGTCGTGCAGCAGTTGCAGGGTGCGCCCCGGTTGGTGCGCGGTTTCCATCAGCGATTGCGGCGAGACGTTGAGGAACAGCTTGCCCGGCAGCTTCTGCTCGCTGAAGCGTCGACAAGCGCTTTCGCGGCAGGCCATTTCCAGTTCGCTGAGGCGTCCGGCCTGGCCAGCCACGGAGAACAAGGCGACGGGAGAGTGCAGCGGGCTGTTGGACGGGCCGCGGCTGAGGGCTTCGTAGCCGAGAATACGCCGTTCAGACAGGCAAATGATCGGTTGGAACAGGCTGTGCAAACTGCCTTGAGCCAGGATAGAGCCCAGTGCATTCAGCTGTTCGGTCATGGTCATGGCGATCTCGATCGAAAAAAAAGGACCGCTGGCTTGAAACCTGCGGTCCTTCATTTCACGACAGAATGATGTCTATATGATGACACTCCAGGGAGCGATCACATTAAATCGCCATCATTTACTGCTTGGCCACCTGCTTGCTGATCTTCAGGTAGTCCAGCAGGATCCGGCCGGTCTCGGCCAGGTAAGCGTCGTCTTCCGGCTTGGTTTTTTCCGCTTCGGCCGGCAGCGCGTCTTCGTCTTCTTTCTTCAGCTCCTTGAGTGGATCCTCACCCTTGGCCTTGCGGCGGATGTTTTCCAGTACGAGTTGCTTGTTTTCGATGTCGGCGTGCTGCGCGCGGCGGTCCACTTCGTTGAGGCTGACGGTTTTTTCTTCCATCAGCTTCTTGGCCAGGGCCAGCTTGTCGCGGATGAACACGAACTCGGCATCCTTGGCGGAGCGGGTGTCGTGGTCAGCTTTCAACTGTGCCAGGAACGGTTTGAACGGATCCGACGCCGGCTTGATCGCAGGGCGGATGGTGTCCCACGGCATGGCTTCCGGCAGGGCGCTTTCGCCGATTTCCTTGGTGTCGATGATCGACGGGAAATCGATGTCCGGCAGTACGCCCTGGTGCTGGGTGCTCTGCCCGGAAACCCGGTAGAACTTGGCCAGGGTCAGTTTCAGCTCGCCATGGTTCAGCGGCTGGATGGTCTGCACGGTGCCCTTGCCGAAGGTCTGGCCACCGATGATCAAGGCGCGGTGGTAGTCCTGCATGGCACCGGCAAAAATCTCCGAAGCCGAGGCCGAGAGGCGGTTGACCAGCAAGGCCATCGGGCCTTTGTAGAAGGCGCCCGGGTTCTCGTCTTCCAGCACGTCGACACGGCCGTCAGCGTTGCGGACCAACACGGTCGGGCCTTTGTCGATAAACAGGCTGGTCAGCTCGGTCGCTTCCTGCAGGGAGCCGCCGCCGTTGTTGCGCAGGTCGATGACCACGCCGTCGACTTTTTCCTTCTGCAGTTCGGTGAGGATTTTCTTCACGTCGCGGGTGGTGGACTTGTAGTCCGGGTCGCCGGCACGGAAGGCCTTGAAGTCCAGGTAGAAGGCCGGGATTTCAATCACGCCCAGCTTGTAGTCCTTGCCATCCTGCTTGAGGTTGAGGACTTTCTTCTGCACGGCCTGGTCTTCGAGCTTCACCGCTTCACGGGTGATGGACACGATCTTGCTGGTCTGGTCGTTCGGTGCATTGGTGTGCGGAATCACTTCCAGGCGCACCACGCTGCCTTTCGGCCCACGGATCAGCTTGACCACTTCGTCCAGGCGCCAGCCGACCACGTCGACCATCTCTTTGTCGCCCTGGGCCACGCCGATGATCTTGTCGGCCGGAGCGACCTGCTTGGTCTTGTCGGCCGGGCCTGCCGGTACCAGGCGCACGATCTTGACCTGGTCATTGTCGCTTTGCAGGACGGCACCGATGCCTTCCAGCGACAGACTCATGTTGATATCAAAATTTTCTGCGTTATCTGGCGACAGATAATTGGTGTGCGGGTCGTAGGACATCGCGAAGGTGTTGATGTAGGCCTGGAAGATATCTTCGGCACGGGTCTGGTCCAGGCGCGCCAGTTGATTCTTGTAGCGCTTGGTCAACAGCTCCTGGATGGCCTTGGGCTCTTTGCCGGCGATCTTCAGGCGCAGCACTTCGTCCTTGACGCGTTTGCGCCACAGGTCGTCAAGCGCGGCGGTGCTGGTCAGCCAAGGCGCGTCCTTGCGGTCCACCAGAAGGGTTTCCTTCTGGGTGAAGTCGAGCTTGTCGACACCTTTGCCCAGCTCACCCAGGGCGAAGTCCAGACGCGCTTTGACGCGGTCCAGGTAACGCTTGTAGATGGTGAACGCGGGCTGCAGGTCGCCGCTCTTGAGGAAGTCGTCGAACTGGGTCTTCCACTTGTCGAACTCAGCGATATCGCTGGCCAGGAAGTAGCTGCGCGACGGATCCAGCAGCTTGAGGTAGCTGTCGTAGATGATCACCGAGCGAGCGTCGTCCAGCGGCGGCTTGCTGTAGTGATGACGCTTGAGCAACTCGACGACGTTAAGGCTGGCAATCACCTCATCGCGATCAGGTTGAAGATTGTCCCAGCTGTTGGCTGCGAACGTATTGGTCGACATCGACGCGAAGCCGAGACCAATGAATAGAGCGAGGGCGGTGCTGGGGAACAGATGCTTCATGCTGATTCGACGCGGGGGCAATTGATAACGCATATTAGGCCGTCTTTGAGGGAGCCGGTTCCATATGGTCCGGTCGCATAATGCAAAAAGCCCGGCGATACAGCTACGGGCTCAGTCCAGACTCACTATGGAGGCACTGTGAAAGCATTGCAAGGCGTTGACGGTCATGTGGAGTGGTTGGAAGAACCCAGTCCTACTTGCGATGTAGGGCAAGTTCGTATTCGTGTGGCGGCAGCGGGCCTCAATCGCGCCGATTTATTACAGCGTGCGGGGCTCTATCCGCCGCCACCGGGTGCCAGCCACGTGCTGGGCCTGGAGTGTTCCGGGGTGATCAGCGAAGTGGGTGCCGGTTCTTCCTGGCAAGTCGGTGACCGGGTTTGCGCACTGCTCGCCGGTGGCGGCATGGCCGAAGAAGTAGTGGTGGATGCGCGGCATGTGCTGCCGGTACCGGAAGGATTGTCGCTGATTGAAGCCGCGGCATTGCCTGAGGTGTACAGCACGGCGTGGCTCAATCTGTTTCAGTTGGCGGGCCTCAAGCCTGGCGAAAAAGTGTTGCTGCATGCCGGCGCCAGTGGCGTTGGCTCGGCGGCGATTCAACTGTGCAAGGCGTTTGGCAGTCCGTGCTGGGTCAGCGTTGGCTCGGCTGAGCGCCTGACCTATTGCGAGGAGCTCGGCGCACAGGGCGGCGTGGTGCGTACCGACGGCATCGAAGGGCTGCGGGATTTCGGGCCGTTCGATGTGATCCTCGACCCGGTCGGTGGCAACTATGCGGCACTGGACCTCAAGCTGCTGGCCCTCGATGGTCGTTGGGTGTTGATCGGCTTGATGGGCGGGCGTGACGCGCAACTGGACCTGGCCCAGGTACTGGGCAAGCGCATTCAGTTGCTGGGCTCGACCTTGCGCAGCCGCAGTGATCAGTTCAAGGCCGACCTGTTCAGCGACTTGAGCCAGCATGTGTGGCCGCTGTTTGTTGAAGGGCGGCTGAGCCCGCAGTTGGCCAGGACCTTTGCGATCAAGGATGCCGAAGCGGCATTTGCCGAGCTTGCGACCAACCGGATTTCCGGGAAGTTGGTGTTGGTGATTGACGAAAGCCTGAGCTGAATTGTAATGCGTTTAATAATGTGGGAGGGGGCTTGCCCCCGATGACAGTGGGACAGTGAAGAATTCTTCATCTGACACACTGTCATCGGGGGCAAGCCCCCTCCCACATTTTTGATCTCGGCTCAATCAGACCCAGTGATGGATCGGCCAGCTGGCCTTTTCGGCATGCTCGCGCAACACCGGATCCGGGTTCACTATCTGTGGATGTTCCACCTTCAGTAACAACGGCAAATCATTGCGCGAATCCGAATAGAAATACGCGCCGTCCAGCGTTTCACCTTCCTGCTCCAGCCACTCCAGCAAGCGGGTGATCTTGCCTTCACGGTAGGTCAATACACCCTCGGTATGGCCGCTGTACACGCCGTGCTTCACTTCAAGGTTGATGCCCAACACCTCATCAATGCCGATTCGTGCCGCAATCGGTGTAACCAGGTGCGTGCCGGAGGCGGAGATCACCAGGATCCGGTCGCCATTCGCACGGTGGCGGGCGATGGTCTTGGTGGCGTCGCTGTAGATCAGCGGTTCGATCACGTCCTCGACCCACGGCTCCACCAGGTGTTCGATTTCCTCCGGTGTGCGGCCGATCATCGGTTCGAGGCTGAAAGCCATGAAGTCTTCCATCTTCAACTGGCCCTGGCTGTAGGCGTCCATCAGCTCGTCGTTCCTGCGCATGAACGACTCAGGGTCGACCCAGCCCAGGCTGCCCATTTGCTTGCTCCACAGGGTGGCGCAGTCGCCGTGGATCAGTGTGTCGTCCAGATCAAAAATTACCAATGCCATCCGTCATGCTCTCTCAATAAATCGTCGCTGCTCAGGCTACTTCACACAGGGCGCTGGGGTCGATGGAAAGTGCCAGGCGTTGCCCGTCCGGGTGCAGGTCGTCGGCCGAGCGGTTGAGTACGTCTACCACCAGTTCCACGCCACGTGCTTCGATGCGGTAGCGGATCACGTTGCCCAGCAGGCTGTGGCTGCGCACCAGGGCATCCAACTCACCATTGCGGCTCAGCTCGATGGCCTCCGGGCGAATGGCGATGCGGCTGTTGATCGGGCGTTGCAGCAACTGGGTGGCCTTGTCGGCATCCAGCAGGTTGTAGTTGCCGATGAACCCGGCGGCGAACACGTCCACCGGCGCGGTGTAGAGAGTCTCGGCATCGCCGCTCTGCACGATCTTGCCCTGGTTCATCAGGAAGATCCGGTCGGACATGGTCAGGGCTTCTTCCTGGTCATGGGTCACGAAGATCGTGGTCAACCCCAGCTCGCGCTGGATCTGGCGGATCTGCTCGCGCAGGTGCTTGCGAATCCGTGCGTCCAGTGCCGACAGCGGCTCATCCAGCAGCAACAGGCGCGGGCGCGTGACCAGGGAGCGGGCGAGGGCCACGCGCTGGCACTGGCCGCCGGACATCTGGTGCGGGTAGCGGCCGGCGAGGTCCTTGAGTTCCACCAGTTGCAGCACTTCCTGCACGCGCTTGTGGCTGTCGTCGGCGTTGACCTTCTGCATGCGCAGGCCGAAGGCGACGTTCTGTTCCACGGTCATGTTGGGGAACAGCGCATAGCTCTGGAACACCATGCCGATATGACGTTTCTGCGGGCTCAGCGGGACGATGTCCTGCCCATCCAGCAGGATTTTGCCACTGTCGACCGAGGTCAGCCCGGCGATGCAGCGCAGCAGTGTGGACTTGCCGCACCCGGACGGGCCGAGCAGGGTGACGAATTCGCCCTTGGCGATTTCGCAGTTGATATCACTGAACACCGGGGTGCCGGCGTAGCCTTTCTGCAGGTGTTGGACGCTGACGAAGCTCATTGGCTTTTGTCCTTGTTCAAGATATTGGCGGCCCAGGTCAGCACCAGCACAAAGAAGAAGTAGGAAATCACGACGGCACTGGTGAAGTGGCCGCTGCTGTTGCGCATGTTGTTCAGGTACACCTGCAGGGTTTCGTAGCGGGTGCCCACGAGGATGTTGGCGAACACGAACTCGCCGAACAGGAACGAGAACGACAGCAACAGCGCCACCATCAAGCCTTTGCGCAAGTTCGGCAGCACCACCAGGATCGCCGCCTGCCAGGTGCTGGCGCCGAGTAGTTGGGAGGCGTCCATCAGGTCGCGCAGGTTGATCGCTTGCAAGTTGTTGGTGATCGCCCGGTACATGAACGGCAGCGCGACGGTGAAGTAGCAGCCGATCAGAATCCACGGCGTGCCCACCATCGCAAAGGGCCCGGAGCCATACAGTTGCAGCAGGCCCACCGACGACACCACCGGTGGTACCGCGAAGGGCAGCAGGATCAGGATGTTCATCAGCGCATCGAGCTTGGGAAAGTGGTAATGCACCACGAACAACAGCGGCAAAATCAGCACCACCGACAGCACCAGCGCACCCACGCACACCAGCAGCGATTGCCCGAAGGCCATCAGGAAGCGCGGGTCGCTCCACAGCTGCACGTACCATTTCACCGTGAAACCAGCTGGCAGGATTGTTGCCGACCAACTGCTGGCGATGGAGTAGACGAAGGTGCCCACCAACGGCAGCACCAGGATTGCAAATAACAGCCACACCACCACGCGGTGGTAGAGGGAGGCCGGGCCGGCTTCAGCGCGAGACATGGTAGCTCCTCTTGAGCAGCAGTTGATGGACCACGGTGACCACGGTCATCAGCGCCACCAGCACCACGGCCAGGGCGCTGGCCAGGTTCGGGTCGAGGGACACGTCACCGGAGACCAGGCCCGCGATGCGGATCGGTAGCACGTTGAAGTTGCCGGTGGTCAGCGCATACACCGTGGCGTAGGCGCCAAGGGCGTTGGCCAGCAGGATCACGAAGGTGCCGAGCAGGGCCGGAGTGAGCACCGGCAGGCCGATATGCCGCCAGAACTGCCAGCCGTTCGCGCCCAGCAGCGACGCCGACTCGCGCCAATCTTCACGCAGCGCATCGAAGGCCGGGTACAGCAGCAGTACACCGAGGGGAATCTGGAAGTAGGTATAGAGGATGATCAGGCCGGTCTTGGAGTACAGGTTGAAGTCCTGAATGATCCCGGCCTGCTTGAGCATGATCGTAATGCTGCCGTTGAAGCCCAACAGGATGATGAAGGCGAAGGCGAGGGGCACGCCGGCAAAGTTGCTGGTCATGTTGGCAAAGGCAGTGACGAAGTTGCGCAGTGGCGAATCTACCCGGCGCAACGAGTAGCTCCCCAGCGTGGCAATGATGATGCCGAACACGCTGGAGTAGAAGCTGATCTCCAAACTGAGCTGAATGGCTTGCAGGTAGAACTTCGAGCTGAAGATGCGCGTGAAGTTTTCCAGGCCCCAGCCAGCCTCTTCGGTTTGCAGACTGTTGATCAGTACCCACACCAGCGGGGCGATTTCGAACACGATAAAGAACAGCGCGAAAGGTACCAGGCACAGCAGCGCTAGCCATTTGCCTCGGATCATTTCAACAGCTCCCGGCATACAGGTTTGTCGTGGGGTACGCCCAGCAGCTCACAGACGGTGCCGCACAGCTCGGTCTGTTTCGGTGCGGCGCGGGTGTCCAGGCTGAACGCAGCGCCCAGCACAAACAGCGGCACTTCGCGTTCTTCGGGGAGCAGGCCATTGTGGGAGCGGTCGTTGTTCATGCCGTGGTCGGCGGTGACCAGCACCTGGTAGCCGGCATCGAGCCAGGTGTGCAGGTAGTCGGCCAGGATGATATCGGCCGAGCGTGCGCTGTTGCGGTACTGCGGAGTGTCGAGGCCGTGCTTGTGGCCGGCGTCGTCGATGTTCATCGGATGCACCACCAGGAAGTTCGGCGCGTGCCTGAGGCGCAGGCTTTCGGCGTCGGCGAACAGGTGGGAGTCCGGGTAGTGGTCATTCCAGTAGAAATGCCCGTGCTGGATCGCCAGCGCCGTGTCGTCGGTATGACGGTCGCGGGCGGCGAGGAAGGGCGTGCGGTTATACAACTCGCTGACCCAGTGATAAGCCGCCGCTGCCGTGGTCAGGCCGGCGTCGGTGGCGTAATGGAAAATGCTGCGCTGGTTGGACAGGCGCGAGACGTTGTTGTGGACGATACCGCTCTGGATTGGGGGTACGCCGGTGAGGATGCATTCATACAGCGGGCGGGACAGGGCGGGCAGTTCACATTCCAGTTTGTACAGGGCTGCGCGTCCTGCGCCGACATAGGCCTGCAAGTGCCCCATGGCGTGCCGCGCAACCTCGAAGTTCAGGCCGTCGAGCACGACAAGGATGACATTGTGCTTCATGGGGGGAGGCGCTCCGCAACGATGGACTTGACTCAATATTCCTGGTGCATCTGGGTTCAAGTGTGGGAGGGGGCTTGCCCCCGATAGCGGCGTGTCAGTTTGAATACCTGTCACTGATCCACCGCCATCGGGGGCAAGCCCCCTCCCACATTGGATCTCCAGTGGAGTCCAGTGTGAGGTGGCAGGCTTACTTCATCTCTACGATGACTTGCTCGTTCCACAACTGAGGCAGCTTCTTGGACGTGGCTTCCCAGGCATCGGCATCCTTGATCGGCTGCGGGTTGGCCTTGGTGTACTGCTCGCCCGGAATCAGGTTCTTGGCGATCTCGGCCGGCAGTTTCAGGTCGGTTTCAGCGCGGATCGGACGCGCATTGCCTTTGGCCAGGTTGAGTTGGCCGGCGTCGCTGAAGATGTACTCGCGGGTCAGCTTGGCGGCGTTCGGGTGTTTGGCGTATTTGTTGATGATGGTGGTGTAGCCGGATTTCACCGAGCCGTCCGATGGAATCAGCACCACGTAGTCATCCGGGTTGGCCATCTTGGCCTTGTAGCTCAGGCCGTTGAAGTCCCAGACCACGCCCACTTCGACTTCGCCTTTTTCCATGGTGGCGATGGTCGGGTTGGACAGCGAGAGACGGCCTTGCTGGGCGATCTTGGTGAAGAATTGCAGGCCAGGGGCGATGTTCTTTTCGTCACCTTTATTGGCAATGGCGGCCGCCAGCACGCCATTGGCCGCTTGCGCCGCGGTGCTCACGTCGCCAATGGAAACTTTGTATTTGCCTTTTTGCAGGTCAGCCCAGCTGGTGGGCACGTCAGAACCGTGCAGCAGTTTCTTGTTGACGATAAACGCGATGGTGCCGGTGTAGGCCAAGGCCCAGTGACCGTCCTTGTCCTTGGCCCAATCCGGGACCTGGGCCCAGGTGGACGGTTTGTACGGCAGGGTGACGTCCTGCTTCACCGCAATCGGACCGAACGCCGCGCCCACGTCGCCGATATCGGCACTGGCGTTGTCTTTCTCAGCCTTGAACTTGGCGATTTCCTGGGCCGAGCTCATGTCGGTGTCAATGTGCTTGAGGCCGTAGGTCTTGGCCAGGTCTTCCCAGGTGCCTTTCCAGTTGGCCCAGTCATCGGGCATGCCGACGCTGTTGACAGCGCCTTCTGCCTTGGCGGCAGCTTCCAGGGTTTTTAGATCGGTATCAGCGGCCATGGCGGCGGTGCACATGGCAATGGTCGAGCCTAACAGTGATGCCAGGAAAAGCTGTTTCATCCGAAGCTCCTTTGGGCGTTTTCAACGCGGCGGTTGTTTCTGCGGTGTTGTTGGTCTAGGTCAGAGCAATACCTGAGCCAATCTAGGCTCGATGGATGACAGTTTCATGTCGATGTCGTTTTTAAATCGCTGATGTCGCTCGTCGCAGAGTGAGCGTAGACCATGCTCAAGCGCCCGCAGGGATTGGACTTGGCCGATGTATTGCAGGGTGTGCTGCGACGGATGCACACGGACTGTCATCTGTCGGTCATCTGTAATACCTAGGCTGGCACTCAACCGTGCAAGCCCCTTTACGCAGCGGTTTGTGCACCTTGTCGGTGCTGGTCTAGTCCAGATAGGTAACGTTGATGCGTGATGAGGCAATCAAGGCGGTGACATCCATCGGCCTGGCGCTGCAAGAGCAGATCGACCACGGCCTGTTGCCGCCTGCCAGCAAACTGCCCGCCGAGCGCAAGCTCAGCGAGTTGTTCGGTACCACCCGGATTACGGTGCGGGAAGCCTTGTTACAACTGGAAGCCCAGGGCCAGATCTATCGCGAGGAACGGCGCGGCTGGTTTGTCTCGCCGCCACGGCTGGCCTACAACCTGATGCAGCGCAGTCACTTTCACGCGATGGTCAGCGACCAGGGGCGGGTGGCTTCCACCGAGGTCATCTCCGCGCGGCTGCAACCGGCGTCGGCGGCGGTGTGTGCGTGGCTGCAGTTGCCGGCGCTGTCGAGCGTGATCCAGATTTGCCGTGGCCGGCGAATCGATGGGCGCCTGGTGTTGTATGTGGAGCACTACCTGAACCCGCAGTATTTTCCTGGGATCCTGGCGTGTGATCTGAATCAGTCGATGACCGAGTTGTATGCGCGCAAGTACGACCTGCACTACGGGCGGGTGCGTTTCGAGATCGTGCCGACGTCACTGCCGGTGGAGGCCGCCGCGGCGTTGCGCGTGTCGGTGGGCAGCCCGGGCTTGCGTATCGCCCGGGTCAACTATGACCAGCATCAGCGGTTGATCGACTGCGACCTGGAGTTCTGGCGGCATGATGCGATTCATGTTGGTGTGGATGTTATGGGATCAGCGCCTTGATCACCTGGTCCACATTGGTTTCCAGCTCCGCCACCGGTTCCGCACCGTCCACATTCAGCACCAGCAGCTTGGCACCACTTGCAGTCACCGCCGCCGTCACCGCCTCGCTCGGCTGGCGATGATGCAGCACCACCGCCACATCGTTGTCCTTCAGCTCGGCCGTGAGCTTCTGTAACGCCTCGGGCGTCCAGTCGGCATCCGGCCGCGCATCGGTGCTGAGCACTTCCAGGTTCAAACTGCTGATCAGATAAGCAAAGTGATCACTCAGGCTGACCACGCTCAGGTTGTCCGCCTTGGCCAGGCGCGCTTCGCTGTCGGCGGTGAGTTTGAGCAGGCGCTGCTTGAGGGCGGCAAGGTTGGCGTCGATTTTCGGCTTGGCATCCGGGGCCAGGCGGCCCAGGTCGGCGGCCAGTACATCGGCCATGCGCCCCATATTGTTGCTCGACTGCCACGGCTGGCTGTTCAGGCCATCGGCAACGCCCGGCTGTACGGCGATGCCGGGCAAGCCACCATCTACCGGGCGGGCGGCGTCGACTTCGACGATGCGGATATTGCTGCGCCGCGCCACCGGGTACAGCGGGTCATCGGCCCACAATGAGCGCAGGCCGATGGCGGCGTCGGCGTCCAGCGCCAATTTGCTCAGGGCCGGCGCGCCACGCCCGGTGAAGTAGGACACCTGGCGTGAACCCGGCAAGTTGGCCGGCGCGGCGCGCTCAAGCTGTACGTTGGTGCCTTTGAGCAGCACCTCGGCCAGGCCGTAGGTAATCGGCAGCGAAGCGAGGATCTTCACCTGTTTTACCGAAGTGGCCTTGCTCAGTGCGGCGTGGCCCAATCCCTGATGGATCTTGAGAGGCTTGGGCTCTAACCCGTCGACCGCCAGGGCCGAAGTGCTGATGAAACATGTGATGGCCAGAGCCAATGGACGAAGTACAGGATGCATTATCCAAGATTCCCTTTGAGGCTGGGCACCGTGCCGCGCGCGATGGCGGCCAGGGCGAAGGCGATACCGGCGACCAGGATGATGGCGGCGCCGGACGGCACGGGCAGGTCGAAGATGATCGGCAGCAGGATCCCGCACAGGGTGCTGACTGTGGCAATGGCGACCGAGACCCAGAAGAAGCCCTTGAGCGACTGGCTCAACAGCCGCGCCGCAGCCGCCGGAATCACCAACAGCGCCCCCACCAGGATCGCACCGATGACCTTGACCGCCGCGACGGTGATCAGCGTCACCAGGATCACGAACAGGTAGTCCAGGGTTTTCACGGCGACGCCGCGTACCGCCGCCAGTTGCGGATTGAAACTGGCCAGCATGATGCGGTTGTACAGCGGCAGCGCCAGGGCCATCACCAGCGAACCGACAATCGCCAGCACCAGCAGGTCGTTGCCGTTGACCGTCAATACCGAGCCAAACAGCACGTTCTCGAGGATGTGCACGTTGATCTTGCCCGCCAGGATCAGCAACAGGCTCGCCCCCAATGCCAGTGACACTGACAGGAACACCCCGATCAGGGTGTCCGGCGCCAGGCCCGTGCGGTTGCGCAGGTAGTTGAGCAGGATGCCGAACAGCAGGCAGTAGCCGAACAGCGCGCCATACGGCCCGGTGTAGGGCTCACCCAGCAGAATCCCCACCGCCACGCCGGTCAACGCAGCGTGGCCAACGGCTTCGGAGAAAAACGCGAAGCGCTTGACCACCACCAGCGTGCCCAGGCCACCTAGCACCGGGCCGATCAGCAAACCGGCGAGCAGGGCATTGACCACAAAACCGTAGGCCAGCGCCTCCGGCAGATAACCGGAAGAGGCCCAGCCCTGGACCATCAAGCGAAAGGCTTCATAACTCATTGCGCCGGGCTCCGAGGGTGGGTGGAGAACAGGGTCAGCAGGCGCTCCGGGGTCAGTGCCTCCTTGGGCGTGGCGTCGAACAGCACGCGGCGGTTCAGGCCGGTGACGCGGTCGGCCAGGCGGCCCACGGCTTCCAGGTCATGCTCGATCCACAGCACGGTGATCCCGGCCAGGCGCCAGTCATTGAGCAGGCGCTCGAACACCTGGATACCGGCTTCGTCGAGGGCCGACATCGGCTCATCCAGCACCAGCAGGTGCGGCGCCGGGATCAGCCCCTGGGCCAGCAGCACACGCTGGCGTTCACCGCCGGACAGCGCGCCCATGCGCCGCTTGCGTTTGTCCTGCATGCCGACGCGCTCCAGCGCATCCCCGATCGCACCGGCGTAATGCTTGGACAAACCGAGGAAAGCCGGGCGCCGTTGGCACATGGCGGCCATGAAATCATCCACGGTCATCGGCAAGCCCCGGTCGAACTCCAGGGCCTGGGGCACATATCCGATGGTGCCGGGCGCGGCCGGCCAATGCAGGCTCAGCCGACCCTGATGGGGCGTTTGCCCGAGCAGGGTCTTGATCAGCGAGCTTTTACCGCCGCCGTTGGGGCCGACCAGCGCATGGATGCTGCCCGGCTGTACCTGGAAACTCACGGTATCGAGGATCACCGTGCGACCCAGGGTCAGCGATACCTGGTCGAACTCAAGCGTCGGGCCGACGCTGACCGCCTTCAACTGTTGCGCCGCCGTCATGCCCCGGACTCCTGAATTGCCCGGACCACGGTGTTGAGGTTGCCGGTCATCTCTACTTCGTATTTCTCGGCGCTGTACTCGCCGTAGGAAATATGCGACAGCGGGTACAGCTTGACCCCGGACTCACGCTGGATGGTGTCGACGTAGGTGGAGGGGAAGTCCATCTCCGAGAAGATCACCTTCACGTCCAGGGCGCGCAGTTCGTCGATGGTTTTCTTCAATTGGCTGGGGCTGGGCTCGATGCCGTGGGCCGGTTCGACCACGGCGGTGACTTCCAGGCCGAACTCGCGCAACAGGTAGTCGTAGGCCGCGTGCACGGTGGCCACGCGCAGGTCCGGGTTGGGCGCGCTGGTCAACTTGGCCAGGGCATCGGCGCGCATCTGGCGCAGGCGCTTGCCGTAGGCGCGGGCGTTCTGGGTGTAGGTCTTGGCGTTGTCCGGGTCGAGCTTGCCCAGTTCGCGGGCGATATTGTTGACCTGGGCAATCGATGCGCTGATCGACAGGAAGGTATGCGGGTTGACCACCTTGCCCGCGCCGCGTGCGGCGTTGCCGGTGGCGGCCAGCAACGGCACATTGGCGTTGGCTTCGATCACCGGGATGTCCGGACGCTCGCTGGTGGCGATCATGCGGTCGGCGAAATCGTCATGGCCGACGCCGTTGAGCACGATCACGTCCAGGGTGCCGATGCGCTTGATGTCTTCGGCGCGTGGCTCGTAGGCATGGGGGTTGAAGCCGGCCGGAATCAGCGGCACCACCTCGGCCTTGTCGCCGACGATATTGGCCACGTAGCTGTAATAAGGGTGCAGGGTGATGCCGATTCGCAGGCGTTTGGCGGCTTCGGCATTGGCCAGAGGGGCGAGCATCAGGCTGAACAGGCCAACCAGCAACAGGCGCAACAGGGGCGATGAAATAGACATGGGCAATCGGTCTTCTCGTTCAGTGACGGTGCTGGCGGGTGACGCCGGCATCGAATTGCGCAACCACCTGCTGCCAGCCGGCTGCGATCAGCGCCTGGTCAGAGAGGTCGGAGGGAGCGGCGAGGTTGGCCTGGCGATTGAGCCAGATGTCCGGCTCGACACCGTGCACGCGCATCAGCAGTGAACCGCTGGTCGCCGGCGCCTGGCTCACACCCAGGTAGGCCGAAGGCTCCAGCAATTGCCAGCGGTGATCGCCACGGCTGACCGAACTGGCATCCTGGGCAAAGGGAGCGAAGCCTTCTTCGGCCAGTTGCGCCGGGCTGGGCAGCGCGCTTTGCTCCTGCTGCAACAGTTGGATCTCATCCAGGGTCACCCGCAGGTCGGCATAAATGCCTTGCTCGGCGGCGCTCAGGTCGCGGCGGGCGTCCAATTGGTGGCTCGGTATTGCCGCCACCTCCTGGGATTCACCGTGCAGCGCGACCACCGAGCCGGCCACCGCGAGGATGATCAGGCACAACAGCAGCACGTAGAGGGTTTCGTGACCGGCACCGGCGGGGCGTACAACCTGTGTGGTACTCATTGCGGCTGGATATCCGCTTGGTCGATTTCCACCACATGGCCGGGACCGGCATCAAACAGCACGTAGAACTCGGCGGACGGTTTCTTGAAGGTCAGGGTCGAGTCCTGACCGAGTTTGCCGGGCACCAGGATGGTTTCGTCATAGCCGATCACGTCCAGGGTCACGCCGGGTGCACCACTGCCGTCGGAGAAGCCGCCTTTGCATTGGATCTGCTCGCCGGGGATCTCCTTGCACTCGCACATCGGGTTGTGGGCGAGCGCGACGGTGCTGAAGCCGGCACCTATCAACAGGACGCCACAGGCGCGGGTCAATCGCATCAAATTCATGGTTTAACTCCTTGCTTGTTCAGCCAGGCAATCGTGGCAGGCGAGGCCTGGCTCAACGGGATGGAACCCTGGTGCATGCTGCCGTCCCAGCCTTCCATGGTCACCCACAGTTCGGCGTCGACGGGCGTGCGTTCCGGGATCGGCAGGCCGGCGCCCATGCGGTACGGCGTGCCGAAGAAGATCACCCCGGCAGCCCGCAGGCTGCGCGGCTTGCCGATGCGCAGGTAGGTGGCCTTGACCTGGTCGGCACAGCTGTCGCACAGGGCGGCGTTGAAGAACTTCATCGGGCCGGCCGGGTCGGGACGCGGGCCTTCATTGCGAAACTCGGCAAGCTTCAGGCTCCACGGGCCGACCTGCACGTCGCCAGCCACTCGCTCGCCGATACCGGTGTCGCCGCGAAACAGTGCCGCATCGGCAAAGTACTTGGGCATGAAGCCCAGCGGCACCAGCAACAGCAGCACGTTGATATGGAAACGCCATTTCAGCCAGAACGCCCGCAGAGGCGATGGCTTTGCCGCAGCGACCTTGCTCATGAGTTGGCCTCCGAGGTTTCTGCCTGCCGGGCGGGGAGGGAAACCGGTTTGTGTTGAGCCTTGGCTTCACGCTTGAAGGCATTGAGGGTGGCCAAAGCGGTGCGCTTGGTCCAGATCAGCAGGCCGCTCAACACCATCATGCTCATGATCAGGCCGAAGAATGCCCAGATCAGCTTGATCCAGATCCCGCCGAAGTCGCCGGTGTGCAGCGGGCGCATGGATTCGGTGACGAACTCCAGCTTCGAGCGGTCGGACAGCAGGTGCGCCGCTGCCACTTCACCGTCGTAGGGGTTGATCTGTGCGGTCTGGAACATCAACGGGTACCAGCCCCGCCCGCCGATCTGCAGGTGGCTGTAGGCATTCAGGGGCAGGCTGATGAAACTCGCCTCCAGGCCAGGAATGCGCTGGGTGGCGATCTTGATCGCCTCGTCCACCGGAATCATGGGGGCCGGCACGCCAGGCGCGGACATCGGCACTTTCTCCCGGGCAATCACGGGGATGACCGGTTCAGTGGAAATCGAAATCTGGTTGTCGCCCAAAATCGCGCGGATCAGGAACCAGATGCCGGTGACCGAGATCACCGCAATGAACCAGATCGACCAGATCCCGCTCAAGCGGTGGAAGTCCCCCCAGAAAATCCGCGCGCCGTGGCGGATCCGCAGGGTCGGGCGCAGGAAGCCTTTCCAGAACCGCTTGTACACCACCAGCCCGGTGACCAGCGACGCCAGCAGCGGGATGCCGAGTGCCGACACCAGGTACCAGCCCCAGCTGTAGCCATTGGTGAAGGGCACCAGCCACCAGCCATGCAGGGCGCGGGTGAATTGCTGGAAGTTGAAGGACGGGCTGATGCCCTGGATCGCCCCGGTGTACGGGTTGACGTAGACCTCCACCGAACGCCCGTCGGGGTAGCTGAGGTCGACGCTCAAGGCAAAGTGCGACTCGTCGGGGCGGCTGATCGACTGCACGTACACCTGGGGTTCATCGCGCTTGATGGCGGCAATCACCTGGTCATAGCTCAGCGGTTCGGCATCGTCCGAGGGCTTGCTCGCACGGATATCCGGGTTGGCCAGCCAGACGATCTCCTGGCTGACCACCGCCAGGGTGCCAGTGACGCAGACAATCAGTACAAAGAACCAGATAGGCAATGCCAGCCAGCTATGTACGAGAAACCAGAGTTTGGAGCGTGACTTCTTCGACATGTGAATGAGGGTCTTGATCGGAGGGGGGCAATGGAGGCCCGGAAAAGGCCAGTCGTAGCTTTTGCTGACGCGACGGGCTGTATCTAAGTTAAGACGGATGAGAATGAGAAATCCCTAAGGCGGATATGAAAGAAAATGTTTCAGGTTCACATTCAGGGCGCTTTTTCGCCTTGATCGAACACGAAACATGTTCCAAGCCATCACCCAGGCGCCATTGATGGGGCGGGGCGGCTGCGTAGGATGGGCGCATACCGTTGAGCGAGCGCCTACAAAAGTGAGTTTAGAAAGATGACTGCCCGAACCCTCTACGACAAACACATCGATTCCCACACGGTGTGCCCCCTGGATGACCAGGGCCATGTGCTGCTTTATATCGACCGCCAGGTGATCAACGAATACACCAGCCCCCAGGCCTTCAGCGGCTTGCGTGAGGCCGGGCGTAACGTGTGGCGCCCAGGCACGGCGCTGGCCGTGGTCGACCATGTGAACCCCACCACGCCCAAGCGCATCGCGGCGATGCCCGACGCAGGCGGGGCGCGGCAAGTGTCCTACCTGGCGGAGAACTGCCGGGACTTCGGCATCGAGCTGCTGGACATCCTCGACAAACGCCAGGGCATCGAACACGTGATCGCCCCGGAGCAGGGCTTTATCCTGCCGGGCATGGTGATCGCCGCCGGTGACAGCCACACCACCACCTACGGTGCCCTCGGCGCCTTCGGTTTTGGCATCGGCACTTCGGAGATCGAACACCTGCTGGCGTCGCAGACGCTGGTCTACAAGCGTCTGAAGACGATGCGCGTGAGCGTGGACGGCGATCTGGCACCCGGCCTGACGTCCAAGGATGTGATCATGGCGCTGATCGGCAAGATCGGCGCTTCCGGTGCCACTGGCTATGCCATCGAGTTTTGTGGTTCCACTATCGATGTGCTGAGCGTCGAGGCGCGCATGACCATCTGCAACATGGCGGTGGAGGCGGGCGCGCGGGGTGCGTTCATGGCGCCGGACGAAAAAGTCTTCGCCTACCTCAAGGGCAAGCCGCGTGCACCACAAGGCGAGCTGTGGGACCAGGCGCTGGTAGGTTGGCGCCAACTGCACTCGGACGCCGATGCGGTGTTCGACCAAGAAGTGCACCTCGACGCCACCACTCTGGAACCCATGGTCACCTGGGGCACCAGCCCCGACCAGGCCGCGCCCATCGGCGCCCGCGTGCCCGACCCGCAGGATGTCAGCGACCTGATCCTACGCCAGGACATGCGCCGCGCCCTCAACTACATGGGCCTGGAAGCCGGTATGCCGCTGAGCGAGATCGTCATCAGCCATGCTTTCATCGGCTCCTGCACCAACGCCCGCATCGAAGACCTGCGCGACGCCGCCAGCGTGGTGCGCGGCAAGCGCGTGGCTGAACACGTGCGGGCGATGATCGTGCCGGGCTCCACCGAAGTGCGTGACCAGGCCGAAGCCGAAGGCCTGGCGGCGATTTTTATCGATGCCGGCTTTGAATGGCGCCAGTCGGGTTGCTCGATGTGCCTGGCCATGAACGACGACGTGCTCGCCCCCGGCGACCGCTGCGCGTCCAGCACCAACCGCAACTTCGAAGGCCGCCAGGGCGCGGGTGCACGCACCCACCTGATGAGCCCGGCGATGGTCGCCGCCGCTGCGATTACCGGCCGCCTTACTGATATCCGCCACTTTGGAGCGCGCCCATGAGCCTGCAACCCTTCACCCTGGTCACCGGCAAGGCCGCGCCGATGCTGGCGGCCAACATCGATACCGATGTGATCATGCCCAAACAGTTTCTCAAGGGCATCGACCGCAGCGGTCTGGACCGCGGGCTGTTCTTCGACCTGCGTTTCTTGGCGTCCGGCGAGCCCAACCCCGAGTTCGTGCTGAACCAGCCGGCCTGGCAGGGCGCGAGTTTCATGGTGGTCGGGCCGAACTTCGGCTGCGGTTCCAGCCGAGAACACGCGGTATGGGGCTTGAAGCAGATGGGCATCCGCGCATTGATCGGCAGCAGCTTTGCCGGAATTTTCTATGACAATTGCCAGCGCAACGGGGTGTTGTTGATCACCTTGGACGAGGCGGTGTTGCAGCAGCTGGGCAAGACCGTCAGCCAGGCGGACCAGGCGCAGATCAGTGTCGACCTTGAAGCCCAGCAGATCCATTTGGCGGATGGCCAGGTGATCCCGTTCCAGATCGATACCCTGCGCAAGACTGCGTTGTTGCAGGGCCTGGATGCCATCGGCAGCACCTTGCAGCGCAGTGACGAGATCAAGGCCTTCGAACGCCGGCACCTGCAAGCCAACCCCTGGCTCACCTGACATACTTAGGCCTAAATGTGGGAGGGGGCTTGCCCCCGATGGCGATGGGTCAGTCAACTTCTGAGTGACTGACACTCTGCAATCGGGGGCAAGCCCCCTCCCACATGTTTATCCGGATCATACCGCTTAGATTGAGAGCCCCTTGAAGTGCTCCTGCAAAAACTCCACGCAGGCCCGCAGCTTTCCGGAATACGCCAACCGTGTCGGGTACACCGCCCACACGTTGGCGCTCTGGGTATAACCGTGCAGTATCTGCACGAGCTTGCCTTGCTCCAGCAGCGGCTTAACATCCCACATCGAGCGCAGCAGCACCCCGCGCCCATCCAATGCCCACTGCAACACAATCTCGCCATTGTTCGATGACAGCGGCCCACGCACGCGCACGCTTTCCTGGGTGCCGTCGCGCTCCAGGTTCCAGATGCCAAACGCGTTATCACGCTCCTTGAGCACCAGGCAGTCGTGCTGCTCCAGGTCGCTCAACTGTTGCGGTGTGCCGCGTCGCTCCAGATAAGCCGGGGCGGCGCACAGTACGCGGCGGTTGCTCACCAGGCGGCGGCCGATGTGCTGGCCAGGGATGTCGTCACCCACGCGGATCTCCAGGTCGAAGCCTTCGCTGACGATATCCACCACGCGGTCGAATAGGTCCAGGCGGATTTCCAGGTCCGGGTATTGCTCTGCCAGTAACGACAGGGCGGGGGCCACATGGTTGCGACCGAAGCCGAAGCTGCTGCACAAATGCAGGTGGCCGCGCGGGCTGTCATGGGCGTCGGAGAGTTCATCGGAGAGATGCTGGAAGTCTTCGAGGATGCGCACGGCCCAGCGCTGCACCCGTTCACCGTCTTCGGTCAGGGCGATGCGCCGGCTGGTGCGATGCAACAGGCGGGTGGCCAGGGTGGTTTCGAGGATCTGGATGCGCTTGCTGACATACGCCGGCGACAAGCCCAGCTCATCAGCGGCGGCAGCGAAGCCGGCCTTGCGGATCACGGTCAGGAACACCCGCAGGTCTTCGGGTAGGGGCACGGTATCTTTCTTGTTAGTCATCGCAAACAGGGCTGGCGGCATGAGCCGCCAGAATAGCACCGGTTGAGCGCGCCTTCCGGCACGCCCAGGTGTTGTCGATTATTCGGCGGCGACCTTGGCTTGAGCAGCCGCCCGAGCATCGCGGCCGCGCTTGAGAGCGATGGGCGCCATTTTTTCGCGGTCCAGTTCACCCTCCCAGGCGGCTACCACCAGGGCAGCCACGGCGTTGCCGATGATATTGGTCAGCGAGCGGCACTCGGCCATGAAACGGTCGATGCCGAGGATCAGCACCATCGCCGCCACCGGTACGGTCGGCACCACCGCCAGGCTGGCGGCCAATGCCACGAACCCTGCGCCAACCACTGCGCCTGCACCCTTGGACGTGAGCATGGCCACCGCCAGCAAGGTCAACTGTTGCTCAAGCGGCAGATCAATATTGGTGGCCTGGGCCAGGAACAGCACCGCCAGGGTCATATAGATGTTGGTGCCGTCCAGGTTGAAGGTGTAGCCGGTCGGCACCACGATGCCCACCACGCCTTTGGAGGCGCCCAGGCTTTCGAGTTTCTGGATCAACTGCGGCAACGCCGATTCCGACGAACTGGTGCCCAGCACGATCAACAGTTCCGACTTGATGTAGCCCATCAACTTGAAAATGCTGAACCCGGCGTAGCGGGCAATGCTGCCCAGCACCACCGCCACAAAGAAAAACGCGGTGATATAGAAGGTGCCCACCAGCTTCAGCAGCGGCAGCAACGAACCCACCCCGTATTTGCCGATGGTGAACGCGATGGCGCCAAAGGCCCCGATCGGCGCCACTCGGCTGATGATGCCAACGATGCGGAAGAACACCTCGCTGGCCTGGTTGACCACACCCACCAGTGGCCGGCCCTTTTCACCGACCATCACCAGGCCCACACCAAACAGTACGGAGACGAACAGTACCGGCAGGATTTCGCCCTTGGAGAACGCATCGAAGAAGGTTGCGGGGATCACGTGCAACAGGAATCCGGTGATGCCTTCGCCATGTTCGGCCTGGCCGACGAAGTTGGCGATGGCCGAACTGTCGAGGGTCTTCACATCGATATTGAAGCCCACGCCCGGATGCAACAGGTGCGCGGCGAGCATGCCGATCAACAAGGCGATGGTCGAGACTATTTCAAAGTACAGCAGCGCCTTGCCGCCGACCCGGCCCACCTGCTTCACGTCGTGCATGCTGGTGATGCCAGACACCACCGTGCAAAAGATGATCGGGCCGATGATCATCTTGATCAGCTTGATAAAACCGTCGCCAAGGGGCTTGAGGTCGATGCCGATCTGCGGCCATTGATGGCCGATCAACACACCCAATGCGATAGCGATCAGCACCTGGATATACAGGGTTCCCAGCAGTTTTCTGATTGTCATTGTTATTATCTCGAGACGTTGTTTTGGGCAAAGCGAACCCGTCGCAGGCCATTGGCAGCCTGCGAGGCGGGCGGATCAGTTCACGGGGTGACGCAGTTGCTCAGCGAAGGAAGGTCAGGACTTCGCCCAGCAGCAACTCAGGGGCTTCTTCAGCAATGTAATGGCCGGCCGGCAGGGCCTTGCCACGCACGTCAGTGGCGACTTTCTGCCATTCCTTGAGCGGCTCGAAGCAGCGCCCGACAGTGCCTTCGGCGCCCCACATCACCAGCAACGGCAGGTTCAGGTGATTGCCGGCGTCGATGTCCGCCTGGTCGTGCTCCAGGTCGATACCGGCGGCAGCCCGGTAGTCCTCGCAGATGCCCGTGGCGGCGCCCGGCAGTTTCAGGCAGCGCAGGTATTCGGCGAAGGCTTCCTGGGTGAACGGCTTGAGCCCGGCGCTGCGACTGCCCATCACGCTGCGCAGGTACAGCTCCGGGTTGCCTTCGATCAAGGCTTCCGGCAACGGCGCCGGACGGATCAGGAAAAACCAATGCCAGTAGGCACGGGCGAAGGCTTCGTTGGTCTGTGCGTACATGGACAGAGTGGGGGCAATGTCCAGCAGGACCATGCGTTGCACGGCGGCCGGGTGGTCCAGCGCCAGGCGGTGGGCCACGCGGGCGCCACGGTCGTGGGCCAGCACCGAGAACGTGTCGAAGCCCAGCGCCTGCATCAGCTCGACGCCGTCCCGGGCCATTTCCCGTTTCGAGTAATTGGTATGGTGGTCATTGGCCGGTGGCTTGCTGCTGTCGCCATAGCCGCGCAGGTCGGCGGCCACCACGGTGAAGTGTTCAGCCAGTTGCTCGGCGATTTTGTGCCAGATGACGTGGGTTTGCGGATGCCCGTGCAGCAGGAGCAGACCGGGACCTGTACCACCTTTGCGGTAGCTGATGTCCACGCCGTTGACGTGGTACTGGTCTTTATGGAATCCGGCGAACATGGAATGACTCCTCTTTGTAATTGCTTGCATCCTGGAATCACGCGGCGTTCGGGGCAAGGGCAAAAACGTGGAGGGGGTGTTCATGAAGTGTGATGCAGGAGCGGGCTGGCTCGCTCCTGCAAAGGGTCAGCCCTGTTTGAACATGGCCTCGGCGCGTTCGCGGATCTGTGCTTCGGTCAGGTCTTCCTTGTGGGTGGCCAGGAACCACACATGGCCGAATGGATCCTTCAACGTGCCGGAGCGGTCGCCGTAGAACTGGTCCTTGGGTTCGGAGATCGGTGTGCCCCCGGCTGCGATGGCTTGTTTGTACCGGGCGTCGACGTCATCTACATACACATGTATACCGACGCTGGTGTGGCCATCGCGTGGGCTGCCGAACGCGCTTTCATCGCAGGGTGAACCGAGCATGATCGGTGAGTCGCCGATGCGCAGCTCGGCGTGGCCGACCTTGCCGTCGGGCATGTCCAGGCGCATGGCTTCGATGGCGCCAAAGGCTTTCTTGTAGAACTCGATGGCTTCGGCGGCTTTTTCGACACCCAGGTAGGGCGTGATGCTGTGGAAGCCCTCGGGAATAGGTTTAACGCTCATATCGTTCTCCTTGATTGTGGTTGTGGAGGGACGGTCTTTTCACTATAGGCCACGTATCGCGTGGCCTGCGGGCAGCCGACGAGGTGTCGGGGGCGCATCATGCATGGGGTGTCGGTTCCAACAACTGTGCCCCTGGCCCGCGTTCACCGAGCTGGTCATCCTGATTGCGCAACGGGCACGCTTCCAGCGACAAACACCCACAACCAATACAGCCATTGAGCTTGTCGCGCAGCAACGTCAGCTTGTTGATGCGCTCATCCAGGTCTTGCCGCCACAGCGCGGACAAACGCTGCCAATCCTGGGCGTTGGGCGTGCGCCCCTCCGGCAATGTCTGCAAGGCTTCGCCAATCGTTGCCAGCGGAATCCCCAGGCGCTGGGCGATCTTGATCACCACCACGCGCCGCAGCACGTCCCGTGGGTAACGCCGCTGATTACCGGCATTGCGATTGCTCTTGATCAGCCCCTTGGTCTCGTAGAAGTGCAGCGCGGTGACCGCCACACCACTGCGGGCGGCCAGTTGGCCGACGGTGAGTGCCTTGTTGAGCATAAAAACTCCAGATAAGTGCTTGACCTTGACTTAACTAGAGGTTTTAGCCTGCGTGACATCGAATCGCAAGATTCTGCCTACAGAGAAAGGGGAGTGTTCATGCAGGTATCAGAGAAGAATCGCAGCTTCACTCAATTGATCGAGTTTCAGATCGAACCCCGGCAACAATCTGCCCTGGTGGCCGCCCTGACCCTTCAGAGCGAACGCCTGGCCCAAGGCCATGGCGGCTTTATCAATGCCAGTGTGCAGGTCAGCGATGACGGACGGCGGGTGCTCAATTACCTGCAATGGCACTCGCGGGAAGACGGCGAGGCGGCCTTCCAGTGTTTTGAGCATGGCGAGGAAGATTTCTGGACATTGATTCGCGCCCACCAGGCCACGGCCGTGACCTTCGGTTCGTTCCAGGTGCTGCGCAGTTTCGAGCGCAGCCACGACAACGCGTTGCACTGCCGGCTAAATGGATAGGTGCAGCATGCGCTCACCTTGCACGTTTTCGCCGGGGCGGCGCTTGTTCACCGCCAGTTCGCCGATCTTGATCAGGCGCGTACGTGTGACGTTGCGGCTCAGGCCGAGCAGGCTGGCGGTGTGCACCTGGTTGTAGTGGCTGAAACGATAGGCGGCCCGTAGCAGGGCATCTTCGACTTTTTCATGCAGGGCGCCGGCCTGTTCTTCGAACAGCTTCTGGAAGGCCCGCGCTAGCAACGCCTCGGCACTGTTGTCGCTGCCGTGCTGGCTGTCGTCCTGGCGCTCGATGCGCATGTTCGACAGGCGCAGATCGTCGCGCTCGATCACGCCGTTACGGCAGATCAACAGGGTATGGTGGATCACGTTTTCCAACTCGCGGATGTTGCCCGGCCAACTGTAGCTTTTAAGCTTGTGCTCAGCCTCGCGGCTGATGGTGATCGGGCCGTAACCCAGGCGCTGGCTGTAGGCTTCGATAAAGTGCCGGGTCAGCGGCAGGATATCGCCGGGGCGCTCGCGCAGCGGGCTGAGTTCCAGGCTGACCACGTCGAGACGGTAGTAGAGGTCTTCGCGGAAGTGCCCGGCGTTGATGGCCTTCTCCAATTGCACGTTGGTCGCGGCCAATACGCGCACATCAATCGGAATGCTCTTGCGCGAACCCAGGCGTACGACTTCGCGTTCCTGCAGGACCCGCAGCAGTTTGACCTGGATCGCCATCGGCAAATCGCCGATCTCATCGAGGAACAAGGTGCCGCCGTCGGCCTCCTCGAACCAGCCGGCCTTGGCGCTGAGGGCACCGGTAAAGGCGCCTTTCTCATGGCCGAACAGTTCGGCCTCCACCAGCGACTCGGAGAACGCCCCGCAGTTGACCGCTACGAACGGCCGGTTGCGCCGTGCGCTGAGGTTGTGGATGTGGCGTGCCACCAGCTCTTTACCGGTGCCGGTCTCGCCGATGATCAGCACGCTGGCTTCGCTGGGCGCCACTTGCTGGATGTGATCGAGCAGTGCCTGGGATTTCGGGTCTTCGAAGACCTGGGCCGTGGCGCGGATCGACGTCGCGAGGGCAGGCGAGGGCGGTAGGGTCAAAAGCTGCATGGGCACCTCTCTTAGGAATAGAACGTCGGAATCGGCAGGGAGTGGTTCAATGCCCAGTCCCCCAGTTCGTGGAGTTTGTAGTCCACCGGGTCGTGCAGGGTTTGCGTGCGCAGGTTGCGCCAGTGACGGTCCAGTCGTAGCGACGCATGGGTGGAGCGTGCACCGGTGACTTCGAACAGGCGGCTGCACAGGTCCAGGCCCTGGCGGGTAGCGGCGACTTTGGCGGTGGCGATGGCAATGGCCAACTGTCCGCGCTCGGTTTCGCTGAGGTTCGGGCCTTTGGCCCAGGCCTGGTCGAGCAGGTCGGCGGCACGCTCCACCAGCAGGCGCACGCCTTCCAGGGCGACCCAGAATTCGCCGTAGTGGTGCAGCACGTAAGGGTCCTGGCGCACGTCTTCGGTTGAGGATTTATGCCAGGCGCGGGTTTCGGTCAGCGTGTAGTTGCGGGCTTCTTCGAAAGCACCTTCGGCAATGCCGAGAAACATGTGCGTGAAGGTCAGTTGGGCAATCAACGGGCGCAGGCAGGCGAAGGGTGTGCTCAGCGGTCCCGGATCGAGCAGCAGCTCGGATTCTTCGACGCGCACCCGTTCGAAGCTGGCGCTGCCGCTGTCGGTCTGGCGCTGGCCGATGTTGTTCCAATCATTGTGCAAGGTGATGCCGCTGCGCCCGCTGGGGATCGCTGCGATCAGCAGTTTGCCACCGGCGGATTCGTCCACCGCCGAAGCGATCAGCATTTCAGAGTCGCTGGCGCCGGAGCAGAAGCTCTTTTTGCCGGAGAACTCGCGCCAGCCGCTGAAATCCTTGACCACGGTGCGCGTGTCCAGCGGGTTGAGGGCGTTGCCCCAGAACCAGTTTTTGCGCGCGGTCTGTTCGAACCAGGGTTGCCATTGGTCCGGGCGCGAAAACAGGCGCACGGTGGCGAGCATCAGGTGGTGAAAACCGAAGACATGGGCGATGGAGCTGTCGACCTTGGCGAATTCACGCACGATACCCAGGGTGTCGCTCCAGCGTGCGCCGAGGCCACCGTACTGGGTGGGAATGCTCAGGGCCAGCAGGCCGCTCTGGCGCAGGGCGTCGCGTTCAGCCTTGGGGGTGCCGCCGCGTTCGTCACGTTCGACGGCGGTCAGGGCGAATTCGGCGGCCAGCAGTCTGGCGGTCTGCAAGGGGGACGGCAGGACGCTGTGGGGTTTGGCGGTCACACGGTGTTCCTCATTGATCTCAAGCTTTGGTCGGCAACACATCGTTGGCAATCATTTCGCCAAAGGGGCCCGTGAGGTTGGTGATGCCGTGGCCGGCAAGGCTGGCATAGGGTTCCGGTAGCAACGGGAACACCAGCTCGGCGAAGCGATAGGCTTCTTCCAAATGCGGGTAGCCGGAGAAAATGAAGCTCTCGATCCCCAGGTCCGCGTATTCCTTGATGCGTTCGGCCACTTGTTGCGGGTTGCCCACCAGCGCGGTGCCGGCCCCGCCGCGCACCAGGCCGACGCCGGCCCACAGGTTGGGGGCGATTTCCAGGTTGTCACGGCGCCCGTCGTGCAGGGCGGCCATGCGGCGTTGGCCTTCGGAATCAAAGCGCGAAAAGGATTTTTGCGCGGCGGCGATGGTTTCGTCGCTGATGTGCTCGATCAACGTGTCGGCGGCTTTCCAGGCGTCTTCTTCGGTCTCGCGCACGATCACATGCAGGCGGATGCCGAACTTCACGGTGCGCCCGTGGCGGGCAGCGCGTTCACGCACATCCGCAAGTTTTTCCGCGACAGCCGCGGGTGGTTCGCCCCAGGTCAGGTACACGTCCACCTGCTCGGCGGCGAGGTCGTGGGCGGCGTCGGAGGATCCACCGAAGTACAGCGGCGGGTAAGGCTTCTGCACCGGCGGATAAAGGGCCTTGGCGTTCTGCACGCGCAGGTGTTTGCCTTCGAAATCTACCGATTCGCCCTGCAACACGCGACGCCAGATGCGTAGGAATTCGTCGGAGACTTCGTAGCGTTCGGCGTGGTCGAGAAAGCTACCGTCGCCACGGTTTTCGTCGGGGTCGCCGCCGGTCACCACGTTGATCAGCAGGCGGCCATTAGACAGGCGATCGAGGGTCGCCGCCATGCGCGCCGAGACAGTCGGCGAAATGATGCCCGGGCGAATTGCCACCAGGTAACGCAGGCGTTCGGTCAGCGGCACCAGCGCTGAGGCGATGACCCAGGAGTCTTCGCACGAGCGTCCGGTAGGAATCAGCACGCCGTGGTAGCCCAGGCTGTCAGCCGCCTGGGCGACTTGTTTCAGATAATTGAGGGTGACCGGCCGCGCACCTTGGGTGGTGCCCAGGTAATGACCGTCGCCGTGTGTGGGCAGAAACCAGAAAACATCCATGACCAATCCTTAAGCGATTTTCAGCAGAGAGGGGGAGTGCGCGGCAAACAAAGGCGCTGCGCGTTCTGCCGCCAGTTGAATACGGGCTTTCAGCAATTCGCTGGTTATCTGGTAGTCGGTGAAGTCGGCTTCGGTGGCGTACACACCGATCGGCAGGGTCAGGGCCTGGAAGAAGCTGAACAGCGGGCGCAGTTGATGATCGAGGACCAGTGCGTGGCGTTCGCTGCCGCCGGTTGCCGCCAGAAGCACGGGTGTATTGATCAGCGCATTGAGGCCGACCAGGTCGAACAGATGCTTGAGCAGTCCTGGGTAGGAGCCGCGATAGACCGGGGCGGCGACGATCAGCAAATCGGCCTGTTCGATGGCCAACAGTTGCGCTTCGACTTCTGCCGGCAGTTCATCACGGGACAGCGCACCACCCAGCGGCCTGGCGATATCGCCCAGCTCGATCAGGGTGGCCTGGATCGGCAGCAAGGTCGCCAACTCAGCCAGCACCGCCTGGGTCAACACCAGGGTACGGGACGGGCGCCAGGTTCCGCCGGAGAGGGCAACGACATTCAGGGGACGGGTCATGAACAGTTCCTTTTTCAACAGTGGTTCATAGCAGGTGGAGTGCAACCGCTTGAGCAAGAGCTGTACCAACGGGTGCAGGCCTTGATTGACGTGGGTTGCAGGCTCACTGCTGAAAAATGCCGGTGTTGGCTGCCTGGTGATTTGTTGATTGGCTGTTGCCAGGGCAACAGTTGCGTGGGCAACAGTGCCAGGGCGGTGTAGCACCCGTTATAGAGGGTTGTATTTATTCCGTAAATGAACGTATTTCCATATTTATAGATCATAAAGAAATATAAAAGGCACTGCTATCGAAGGTGCCTTGGCGGTTGATAGCAACTATCAAGGCAGGTGATTTTTCACCGTGAAAGGGCGGGAGTAGCCTGTCTTCATTGACTCGAAACCTCCTTTGCAGGGCCACCGCCATGAACCGATTCCTCGCTGTTTCCTTATTGATTGTCAGCTCAGTCCTTGCCGGATGTGCGACCCATCCTTCGCCTGAATTGCGTCCCTACACCGCGGAAGAAACCAAACAGTTGGCCCTGGAGGCATTGAGCCGTCGTGGTTTGTCGTTTGACGAATATCAACAGCAGCGTGCCGCACTGACCGGCCAGCCACAGAAACCCTTCGGATTTGATCGCCAGGGCGAAATGAACGCCGAACGCAGCGTGACCCTGCATGGTCGTCCCAGTTGAATCCGCGCTCAGCGGCAAAAAAGCCCGAGGTTATCCACAAGGATCCTCGGGCTTTTTGTTTTCCATGGGGCGACTTCAGCCTGTTAAGCTGAATTTCAGGAGCGTTCCTACGCACATTTACATAAAGTGGTCCTTCTTTAATGGCATGTGATCGGTTAAACCTGACGACCTCTGTCCCGGTCCGTGCCCCTGAGACGCTGCTCTCGGGAACCTGCTCTGCGAGTTTCTAACGTCATGAATAAACGTCCGTTGTATTTCGACTACGCCGCCACCACCCCGGTGGATGAGCGGGTCATCCAGGTGATGGTCGAGTGTCTGGGCTTCAATGCCAATTTCGGTAACCCCGCGTCCAGTTCCCACGCGTTCGGCCAGGCGGCCCGGCAAACGGTTGAACAGTCGCGTCGCCAGGTGGCCGAACTGGTCGGTGCCAACCCCGAACAAATCGTCTGGACCTCCGGTGCCACCGAGTCCAACAACCTTGCGATCAAGGGCGTGGCCCAGGCGCGGGGCGTGGCGGGTGGGCATATCATCACCAGCCAGATCGAACACAAGGCCACCCTGGATACCGCGCGACAATTGCAGGAAGCCGGTGTGGCCGTGACCTACCTGGTGCCGGACGCCGATGGCTTGATCAGCGCCGAGGCCGTCAGCGAAGCCTTGCGTGAGGACACCTTCCTGGTGTCGCTGATGCTGGTGAACAACGAACTGGGCACCCTCAACGATATCCCCGCCATCGGTGCCCGCGTGCGTGAACACGGCGCGTTGTTGCATGTGGATGCGGCGCAGGGTGCGGGTAAGGTGGCGATCGATCTGGCGCAGTGGCCGGTGGATCTGATGTCGTTTTCCGCGCACAAACTGTATGGCCCCAAAGGTATCGGCGCGTTGTATGTCGGGCCACGGGCGCAGCAGAAAGTCCTGGCGCAGATTCACGGCGGCGGCCACGAAGGTGGCTTGCGTTCCGGCACCCTGGCGACCCATCAGATTGCCGGCATGGGCACCGCGTTCGCCTTGGCGGCGGCGTCTTTCGCTGAAGAAAAGGCGGTGATCGTGGCTCTGCGCCAGCGCCTGCTTGACCAGTTGGATTCGGTGGCTGGTGTGCGCCTCAATGGCAGCGCTACACAGCGTATTCCACATACCCTGAGCCTCACGTTCAGTGAAGGCGAATTCAACGCCGCTGCGTTGAGTGCAGGGATCGCGTTTTCTGCGACCTCGGCCTGCAATTCGGCCAGCAATGCACCGTCCCATGTGCTGCTCGCCCTGGGCCATGATGCGCGTAGCGCCAGCCGCACCATCCGCTTGAGCCTCGGCCGGTTTACCACCGAGCAGGATATCGACCAGGCGGTACAACTGATCAAGGCGGCCCTCGCCAGTGCACCGGCGTTCTGGGCGGTCTGATTCATCTATCGCAACACATAATAATTATTCGTGGTTAGCAGGAGACACAATGAGTACGCAGCCCTTGACCCATGGAACGGTTCCCCAGCGCCTGGCGCATACCCGTGAACTGATGAGCCGCGAGGGCATTCACGCCCTGCTGGTGCCGTCGGCCGACCCGCACTTGTCCGAGTACTTGCCGGGTTACTGGCAGGGGCGGCAGTGGCTGTCGGGGTTTCATGGCTCGGTGGGAACGCTGATTGTCACTGCGGATTTCGCCGGTGTGTGGGCCGATAGCCGTTACTGGGAACAGGCGACCAAGGAACTCAAGGGCAGCGGCATCGAATTGGTGAAGCTGCAGCCGGGCCAACCCGGCCCGCTGGAGTGGCTGGCCGAGCAAACGCCGGAAGGTGGCGTGGTGGCGGTGGATGGTGCGGTCATGGCCGTGGCTTCGGCGCGTACCCTGGGCGGTAAGTTGGCGGAGCGCGGCGCGCGCTTGCGTACCGATATCGACCTGCTCGATGAAGTCTGGCAAGACCGTCCGGCATTGCCGAACCAGCCGATCTATCAACACCTGCCACCGCAGGCTACTGTCAGCCGTACTGAAAAACTCGCTTCGCTGCGTGCTGCCTTGAAAGAGAAGGGCGCCGACTGGCATTTCATCGCGACCCTGGATGACATTGCCTGGCTGTTCAACCTGCGTGGTGGTGACGTTTCGTTCAACCCGGTGTTTGTGTCCTTTGCGTTGATCGATCAACAACAGGCCACTCTGTTTGTGGCGCTGAGCAAAGTCGACGCCGAATTGCGGGCTGTGCTGGGGCAGGATGGCGTGACCCTGCGCGACTACAGCGAGGTTGCGGGTGCATTGCGCGCGGTGCCGGCGGGCGCCAGTTTGCAGGTCGACCCGGCGCGCGTTACCGCGGGTTTGCTGGAGAATCTCGATGCCGGCGTCAAGCTGGTCGAAGGCCTCAACCCGACCACATTGGCCAAGTCCCGCAAGAGCCTGGCCGACGCGGAACATATCCGTCAAGCCATGGAACAGGATGGCGCAGCGCTGTGTGAATTCTTCGCGTGGCTGGACAGTGCGCTGGGCCGTGAACGCATCACCGAATTGACCATCGACGAACACTTGACCGCTGCGCGTACCCGCCGCCCTGGTTATGTGTCGTTGAGTTTCAACACCATTGCGGCCTACAACGCCAATGGCGCGATGCCGCATTACCACGCCACTGAAGAAGAACACGCATTGATCGAAGGCGATGGCCTGCTGCTGATCGATTCGGGTGGCCAATACCTGGGCGGCACTACGGACATTACGCGGATGGTGCCGATCGGCACGCCGAGTGACGAGCAGAAGCGTGACTGTACCCGGGTGCTCAAGGGCGTGATTGCCTTGTCCCGTGCCCATTTTCCGAAAGGGATCCTGTCACCGCTGCTGGATGCGATTGCCCGCGCGCCGATCTGGGCGGAAGGCGTGGACTACGGTCACGGTACTGGCCACGGTGTAGGTTATTTCCTCAATGTGCATGAAGGTCCGCAAGTGATTGCCTACCAGGCGGCCACTGCGCCGCAAACGGCGATGCAGCCAGGGATGATCACCTCCATTGAACCGGGGACTTACCGTCCGGGGCGTTGGGGCGTGCGGATCGAGAACCTGGTGTTGAACCGTGAAGCGGGCAAGACCGAGTTCGGTGAGTTTCTCAAGTTCGAAACCCTGACCTTATGCCCGATCGACACGCGCTGCCTGGAGCCATCGTTGCTCACGGCCGACGAGCGCCAGTGGTTCAACGCTTACCACGCTGAGGTGCGCACGCGTTTGAGCCCATTGCTCAGTGGTGCAGCGCTGGAGTGGTTGCAGGTACGCACTGCGGCTATCTGATTACCTGCTAGGCAGTAACGTGCCAGGGCGTTTTGGCCATCAAGCTCTAACTCAACGCTTCGCGCACAAATTCCAGACGGTCCTGACCGAAGAACAGCTGGTTGCCTACAAACATACTGGGGGCACCGAACACGCCGCGTTGAACGGCCTGTTCGGTGTTGTCCTTCAGGGCAGTCTTAACGGTTTCGTCATTGGCCAAATTCAGGATTTCATTGGCGGCAAATCCGTATTCAGTGAGTACGGCAGCCAGGACGGCGGGGTCTCCCAGGTGACGGCCTTCGACCCAAAAGGCATGGAACAGGCAATCAACGAAGTCCAGGAAACGTTCAGGCTGGTGTAATTGGATGCCGGTGACCGCTCGCATCAACACCAGCGTATTGATGGGGAAGTGCGTGTTGAACCGGAGCGGTACGTTGTAGCGCCGGGCGTAACGCGCCAGGTCATCAAGCATGTAGCGACCCTTTGCAGGAACGGTGATTGGAGAGGCGTTACCGGTGGCCTTGAACACGCCGCCCAATAACATGGGTTTATACACAAGCTGTGTATCGGTTGCCGTGCACAATGCCGGTAGCTGGGTGTAGGCCAGGTAGGTGGCGGGGCTGCCCAGGTCAAAGAAGAATTCCAGGGTTTTACTCATGGTCGATGCTCGCTGCTTATTGTTATAGGGGCGTGCTTACCAGGGTTCATTCCAGGGGCGCAGGTCCAGTTCAAAGGTCCAGGCATCGCGTGGCTGGCTGTGGAGGTGCCAATAGTTATCGGCGATATGCTCAGGGTTGAGGATGCCGTCCTGGTCCTTGAGTGCGTATTTCTGCGGGAAGTTGTCGCGAATGAAGTCAGTGTCAATGGCGCCATCGACCACGACATGGGCGACATGGATGTTCCTGGGCCCCAGCTCCCGCGCCATGCTTTGCGCGAGCGCCCGAATGCCGTGCTTGGCCCCGGCGAATGCAGCAAAACCTGCGCCGCCGCGCAACCCTGCGGTGGCGCCCGTGAACAGGATGGTGCCTCGATTACGCGTGACCATCCGCCTTGCCACTTCGCGTGCATTTAGGAAGCCGGAGAAGCAGGCCATTTCCCAGATCTTGAAATACTTGAGCGCAGTTTCTTCCAGGATGCTGCACGGCACATTGGCGCCGATATTGAATACAAAGGCTTCGATCGGGCCCAGCTCGGTTTCGATCTGTTCGATCAGCGCGATGACGTCTTCTTCTTTACGCGCATCGCAGGCAAACCCATGGGCTTCACCGCCAGCGGCGTGAATACTCTCGATAAGGGGCTGCAACTTATCGGCGCTGCGGCGGGTGACACAGGCCACGTAGCCTTCGCGGGCAAAGCGTTTGGCAATGGCGCCGCCGGTTGCATCACCCGCGCCCACTACTAATACGATTTTTTTGTTGTGCGTCATGGGACCTCCCTCGGCTCGATGATCGAGCAAGAGTTTAGACGCCGTGTGGTGAAGGGTAGGGTTTGTATCTGGATTTAATAGGAGCAGTCAGAGATGACTGCTCAGGCGATTACTTGCAGATAACGATCATGCTGCGGCTGGTGTAGCCGGCAGGGTTGAGGCCGAAGGGGTAGTCCCCAGGCTCCTCGGAGTTGTCACCGGACTTTGCGATTACTCGGTAGCCCTTGGCGCCACAGGCGTTGGTCGCACTGGTGTAGCACTGCTCCCAGGAAGAGGACAAGCCGGAACAGTTGATATGCAGCCCTTTTTTGCCACGTTTCACTTCTGTCTTGGTGGTCGCGGCACAACCAGCAACGGCCATGACCATTAACAGTATCAAAATTCGCTTCATTCCTATCCTTAATAGCCGCCTTGCAATGCCAGAGGCCGGCTCTACTCGCTCTCGGGTGTAGCGTTCGCGCTGTCCTTGTCGAAGTTCTCCATGATTGACATTCGTTTGCGGCCTAAACATGGCCTAAATGTGCGGTAAATACCAGAGCTACATTCAAACAGACTTCAATCCGAGGCAACCAAAGGCTTTGGCTCACTGCGCATCGTCACCGTGGCACCTACGGAGGCCAGAATGATGCAAGTGATTGCCAGCCACTGAGCGAGCGATAAGTGCTCGTGCAGGAATAACAGGCCGGAGAGCGCGCCGAAAGCCGGCTCGATGCTCATGAGGGTGCCGAAGGTGCGCGCGGGGAGGCGCGTCAGTGCGACCATTTCCAGGGTGTAAGGCAGGGCGGTGGACAGAATGGCGACGCCGATGGCGATCGGGATTAGCGCGGGAGTCAGCAATGCGCTACCAGCATGGACGATGCCAATAGGCGCAACAAACAATGCGGCGATCATCACCCCAAGGGCGGCGGTCTGGACCCCGTTGTCATTCCCTGCTTTCTGGCCATATAGAATGTAGAGCGCCCAGCACACGCCTGCTCCCAGCGCGTAGGCTGCCCCCAGCAAGTCGATACCGCCGCTGGCCTCGCCCATCGGGATCAACAAGAGAAGGCCGATGATGGCGAGGGCAATCCACAGGAAGTCGACCGCGCGCCGAGAGGCGTAGATGGCCACCGCGAGGGGGCCGGTGAACTCCAGGGCGACCGCAATCCCCAGGGGCACGCTGCGCAATGACATATAGAAGAGAAAGTTCATGCCACCCAACGCCATCCCGTAGACGATGACGGTGCGTAAGGACTTGGAGGTCAGGTTGGCGCGCCACGGGCGTAACAGCAGCAGCATGATCACGCTGGCGAAAATCAAGCGCAGGGTTGTGGTGCCTTGTGCGCCAACGATAGGGAACATGCTCTTGGCCAGCGAGGCGCCGGACTGGATGGAGGCCATGGCGATCAACAGCAGGCCGACAGGGAACAGTGTCGAGGCCAGGCTGCGGGGGGAGGTGGTCATTGGGGTATTCGTCCGAAGTCATATATAGAGAAGCAAGGGCGCTATGATGCTCAACTGTTTAGTGTTGAGCAATATATTGCTCAACTATCCTTTTTAATGCGTCATACAGGGCGAATTTTGAGCGTTTCCGGTTCTTTGATAGAAAAAGCAAATTAAGGGTTGACGGCAGATTCTGGAAGTCTATAATTCGCCCCACTTCCGGCGCAGTCGAAACGGAAAACTCCTTGGTAAACAAAGGGTTATGCAGAATTCGACAGCGACTTGCTTCAGTTCATCGAAGCCCAGAAGGAGTTGGTAGAGCAGTGTTGTCTGGCTCTATTAACGTTTCGATCCTCTCGGTCGAAAGCGGAGAAAAAGAGGTGTTGACAGCAGCGTGTAACGCTGTAGAATTCGCCTCCCGCTAACGAGAGATCGGAAGCGCAAGTGGTTGAAGTTGTTGAAGAAATCTTCGAAAACTTCTGAAAATAATCACTTGACAGCAAATGAGGCTGCTGTAGAATGCGCGCCTCGGTTGAGACGAAAGATCTTAACCAACCGCTCTTTAACAACTGAATCAAGCAATTCGTGTGGGTGCTTGTGGAGTCAGACTGATAGTCAACAAGATTATCAGCATCACAAGTTACTCCGCGAGAAATCAAAGATGTAACCAACGATTGCTGAGCCAAGTTTAGGGTTTCTTAAAAACCCAAAGATGTTTGAACTGAAGAGTTTGATCATGGCTCAGATTGAACGCTGGCGGCAGGCCTAACACATGCAAGTCGAGCGGTAGAGAGAAGCTTGCTTCTCTTGAGAGCGGCGGACGGGTGAGTAATGCCTAGGAATCTGCCTGGTAGTGGGGGATAACGTTCGGAAACGAACGCTAATACCGCATACGTCCTACGGGAGAAAGCAGGGGACCTTCGGGCCTTGCGCTATCAGATGAGCCTAGGTCGGATTAGCTAGTTGGTGAGGTAATGGCTCACCAAGGCGACGATCCGTAACTGGTCTGAGAGGATGATCAGTCACACTGGAACTGAGACACGGTCCAGACTCCTACGGGAGGCAGCAGTGGGGAATATTGGACAATGGGCGAAAGCCTGATCCAGCCATGCCGCGTGTGTGAAGAAGGTCTTCGGATTGTAAAGCACTTTAAGTTGGGAGGAAGGGCAGTTACCTAATACGTGATTGTTTTGACGTTACCGACAGAATAAGCACCGGCTAACTCTGTGCCAGCAGCCGCGGTAATACAGAGGGTGCAAGCGTTAATCGGAATTACTGGGCGTAAAGCGCGCGTAGGTGGTTTGTTAAGTTGGATGTGAAATCCCCGGGCTCAACCTGGGAACTGCATTCAAAACTGACTGACTAGAGTATGGTAGAGGGTGGTGGAATTTCCTGTGTAGCGGTGAAATGCGTAGATATAGGAAGGAACACCAGTGGCGAAGGCGACCACCTGGACTAATACTGACACTGAGGTGCGAAAGCGTGGGGAGCAAACAGGATTAGATACCCTGGTAGTCCACGCCGTAAACGATGTCAACTAGCCGTTGGAAGCCTTGAGCTTTTAGTGGCGCAGCTAACGCATTAAGTTGACCGCCTGGGGAGTACGGCCGCAAGGTTAAAACTCAAATGAATTGACGGGGGCCCGCACAAGCGGTGGAGCATGTGGTTTAATTCGAAGCAACGCGAAGAACCTTACCAGGCCTTGACATCCAATGAACTTTCTAGAGATAGATTGGTGCCTTCGGGAACATTGAGACAGGTGCTGCATGGCTGTCGTCAGCTCGTGTCGTGAGATGTTGGGTTAAGTCCCGTAACGAGCGCAACCCTTGTCCTTAGTTACCAGCACGTAATGGTGGGCACTCTAAGGAGACTGCCGGTGACAAACCGGAGGAAGGTGGGGATGACGTCAAGTCATCATGGCCCTTACGGCCTGGGCTACACACGTGCTACAATGGTCGGTACAGAGGGTTGCCAAGCCGCGAGGTGGAGCTAATCCCATAAAACCGATCGTAGTCCGGATCGCAGTCTGCAACTCGACTGCGTGAAGTCGGAATCGCTAGTAATCGCGAATCAGAATGTCGCGGTGAATACGTTCCCGGGCCTTGTACACACCGCCCGTCACACCATGGGAGTGGGTTGCACCAGAAGTAGCTAGTCTAACCTTCGGGAGGACGGTTACCACGGTGTGATTCATGACTGGGGTGAAGTCGTAACAAGGTAGCCGTAGGGGAACCTGCGGCTGGATCACCTCCTTAATCGACGACATCAGCTGCTCCATAAGTTCCCACACGAATTGCTTGATTCATTGAAGAAGACGATAAGAAGCAGCCCGAAATTGGGTCTGTAGCTCAGTTGGTTAGAGCGCACCCCTGATAAGGGTGAGGTCGGCAGTTCGAATCTGCCCAGACCCACCAATTTTGTGTGGGAAACGCCTGTAGAAATACGGGGCCATAGCTCAGCTGGGAGAGCGCCTGCCTTGCACGCAGGAGGTCAACGGTTCGATCCCGTTTGGCTCCACCACTACTGCTTCTGAAAGTTTTGAAAGCTTAGAAATGAGCATTCCACCAAGACGGTGATGAATGTTGATTTCTAGTCTTTGATTAGATCGTTCTTTAAAAATTTGGGTATGTGATAGAAAGATAGACTGAACGTTACTTTCACTGGTAGCGGATCAGGCTAAGGTAAAATTTGTGAGTTCTCTTAGTTGAGAAATTCGAATTTTCGGCGAATGTCGTCTTCACAGTATAACCAGATTGCTTGGGGTTATATGGTCAAGTGAAGAAGCGCATACGGTGGATGCCTTGGCAGTCAGAGGCGATGAAAGACGTGGTAGCCTGCGAAAAGCTTCGGGGAGTCGGCAAACAGACTTTGATCCGGAGATGTCTGAATGGGGGAACCCAGCCATCATAAGATGGTTATCTTGTACTGAATACATAGGTGCAAGAGGCGAACCAGGGGAACTGAAACATCTAAGTACCCTGAGGAAAAGAAATCAACCGAGATTCCCTTAGTAGTGGCGAGCGAACGGGGACTAGCCCTTAAGTGGCTTTGAGATTAGCGGAACGCTCTGGAAAGTGCGGCCATAGTGGGTGATAGCCCTGTACGCGAAAATCTCTTAGTCATGAAATCGAGTAGGACGGAGCACGAGAAACTTTGTCTGAATATGGGGGGACCATCCTCCAAGGCTAAATACTACTGACTGACCGATAGTGAACTAGTACCGTGAGGGAAAGGCGAAAAGAACCCCGGAGAGGGGAGTGAAATAGATCCTGAAACCGTATGCGTACAAGCAGTGGGAGCAGACTTTGTTCTGTGACTGCGTACCTTTTGTATAATGGGTCAGCGACTTATTTTCAGTGGCGAGCTTAACCGAATAGGGGAGGCGTAGCGAAAGCGAGTCTTAATAGGGCGTCTAGTCGCTGGGAATAGACCCGAAACCGGGCGATCTATCCATGGGCAGGTTGAAGGTTGGGTAACACTAACTGGAGGACCGAACCGACTACCGTTGAAAAGTTAGCGGATGACCTGTGGATCGGAGTGAAAGGCTAATCAAGCTCGGAGATAGCTGGTTCTCCTCGAAAGCTATTTAGGTAGCGCCTCATGTATCACTGTAGGGGGTAGAGCACTGTTTCGGCTAGGGGGTCATCCCGACTTACCAAACCGATGCAAACTCCGAATACCTACAAGTGCCGAGCATGGGAGACACACGGCGGGTGCTAACGTCCGTCGTGAAAAGGGAAACAACCCAGACCGTCAGCTAAGGTCCCAAAGTTATGGTTAAGTGGGAAACGATGTGGGAAGGCTTAGACAGCTAGGAGGTTGGCTTAGAAGCAGCCACCCTTTAAAGAAAGCGTAATAGCTCACTAGTCGAGTCGGCCTGCGCGGAAGATGTAACGGGGCTCAAACCATACACCGAAGCTACGGGTATCACGTAAGTGATGCGGTAGAGGAGCGTTCTGTAAGCCTGTGAAGGTGAGTTGAGAAGCTTGCTGGAGGTATCAGAAGTGCGAATGCTGACATGAGTAACGACAATGGGTGTGAAAAACACCCACGCCGAAAGACCAAGGTTTCCTGCGCAACGTTAATCGACGCAGGGTTAGTCGGTCCCTAAGGCGAGGCTGAAAAGCGTAGTCGATGGAAAACAGGTTAATATTCCTGTACTTCTGGTTATTGCGATGGAGGGACGGAGAAGGCTAGGCCAGCTTGGCGTTGGTTGTCCAAGTTTAAGGTGGTAGGCTGAGATCTTAGGTAAATCCGGGATCTTAAGGCCGAGAGCTGATGACGAGTTACCTTTTAGGTAACGAAGTGGTTGATGCCATGCTTCCAAGAAAAGCTTCTAAGCTTCAGGTAACCAGGAACCGTACCCCAAACCGACACAGGTGGTTGGGTAGAGAATACCAAGGCGCTTGAGAGAACTCGGGTGAAGGAACTAGGCAAAATGGCACCGTAACTTCGGGAGAAGGTGCGCCGGTGAGGGTGAAGGACTTGCTCCGTAAGCTCATGCCGGTCGAAGATACCAGGCCGCTGCGACTGTTTATTAAAAACACAGCACTCTGCAAACACGAAAGTGGACGTATAGGGTGTGACGCCTGCCCGGTGCCGGAAGGTTAATTGATGGGGTTAGCTAACGCGAAGCTCTTGATCGAAGCCCCGGTAAACGGCGGCCGTAACTATAACGGTCCTAAGGTAGCGAAATTCCTTGTCGGGTAAGTTCCGACCTGCACGAATGGCGTAACGATGGCGGCGCTGTCTCCACCCGAGACTCAGTGAAATTGAAATCGCTGTGAAGATGCAGTGTATCCGCGGCTAGACGGAAAGACCCCGTGAACCTTTACTATAGCTTTGCACTGGACTTTGAATTTGCTTGTGTAGGATAGGTGGGAGGCTTTGAAGCGTGGACGCCAGTTCGCGTGGAGCCATCCTTGAAATACCACCCTGGCAACTTTGAGGTTCTAACTCAGGTCCGTTATCCGGATCGAGGACAGTGTATGGTGGGTAGTTTGACTGGGGCGGTCTCCTCCTAAAGAGTAACGGAGGAGTACGAAGGTGCGCTCAGACCGGTCGGAAATCGGTCGTAGAGTATAAAGGCAAAAGCGCGCTTGACTGCGAGACAGACACGTCGAGCAGGTACGAAAGTAGGTCTTAGTGATCCGGTGGTTCTGTATGGAAGGGCCATCGCTCAACGGATAAAAGGTACTCCGGGGATAACAGGCTGATACCGCCCAAGAGTTCATATCGACGGCGGTGTTTGGCACCTCGATGTCGGCTCATCACATCCTGGGGCTGAAGCCGGTCCCAAGGGTATGGCTGTTCGCCATTTAAAGTGGTACGCGAGCTGGGTTTAGAACGTCGTGAGACAGTTCGGTCCCTATCTGCCGTGGACGTTTGAGATTTGAGAGGGGCTGCTCCTAGTACGAGAGGACCGGAGTGGACGAACCTCTGGTGTTCCGGTTGTCACGCCAGTGGCATTGCCGGGTAGCTATGTTCGGAATAGATAACCGCTGAAAGCATCTAAGCGGGAAACTAGCCTCAAGATGAGATCTCACTGGAACCTTGAGTTCCCTGAAGGGCCGTCGAAGACTACGACGTTGATAGGTTGGGTGTGTAAGCGCTGTGAGGCGTTGAGCTAACCAATACTAATTGCCCGTGAGGCTTGACCATATAACACCCAAGCAATTTGACTACTCTAACGAGCATCAGATTGCGGTGTGTGAAGACGAAATGAACCGAAAGTTCGATGTTCACAAAACACCGAAAGCTGTCACATACCCAATTTGCTGAAGCGAGGCCCAGGCCACGACTCAGTACCCGAATTTCTTGACGACCATAGAGCATTGGAACCACCTGATCCCATCCCGAACTCAGCAGTGAAACGATGCATCGCCGATGGTAGTGTGGGGTTTCCCCATGTGAGAGTAGGTCATCGTCAAGATTAAATTCCAGAACCCCTGATTGCTAACGCAGTCAGGGGTTTTGTTTTGGGCGGTCGAAAACTCAAGCGCTACTCATCCTCGATAAATACCGTACCGTTGGGGAAATCGATGCAAAGTGTTTCTGCATTTTTGGTATGGTGCAGCACATTTTCACAGGGATTGATTTTTCACCCGCAGGACGCGGCGTCGACCTTCTTCAACGAGATGCTGTAGAAATGCCTGAACCGATACCCATCAAAGATCACGAAAAAGAAAACCGCCTGGTCAACAAGCGCCTGCTCGCCTGTGCGCTGCTGGTGATTGGCATTTCCTGCGCCCTGGTGGGGCGCATGTACTTCCTGCAGGTCGTGCAGTTCGACTATCACTCCACGATTTCCGAAAACAACCGCGTCCACGTATTACCCATCACGCCGACGCGTGGGCTGATCTACGATCGCAATGGCGTCGTGTTGGCCGACAACCGGCCTAGCTATAACCTGACCATCACCCGAGAGCGCACCACCGACCTCAAGGGGGAGCTGGACGCCATCGTCAGTTTGCTGCATCTGCCCGCCGAGGATCGCGCGGTGTTCGACAAGGCGCTGAAGCAGGCACGCCACCCCTTTGTCCCTGTGACATTGTTTTACGAGCTGACCGAAGAGCAGATCGCGCTGCTGGCGGTGAACGAGTTCCGTCTGCCAGGGGTTGATGTAGAACCTCAGTTCGTTCGCCACTATCCCCTGGGCGCCCACTTTGCGCACTCCATCGGTTACGTGGGACGGATCAACGAGAAAGAATCCAAAGCCCTCGATTCGGTTGAGTACCGCGGCACTCAGTCCATCGGCAAAACCGGCATCGAGCGCTTCTACGAGTCCGAGCTGCATGGTCACGTAGGTTATGAAGAGGTCGAGACCAACGCCCAGGGCCGTGTGCTGCGTGTGCTCAAGCACACCGATCCGATCCCCGGAAAAAACATCGTACTGAGCCTCGACGTCCACCTTCAGGAGGCGGCGGAAGAAGCCTTGGGCGATCGCCGTGGCTCGGTGGTTGCCCTCGACCCACAAACCGGCGAAGTGCTGGCCATGGTCAGCAAACCGAGTTTCGACCCTAACTTGTTCGTCACCGGGATCAGCTTCAAGGAATATGCCGCGCTGCATGACTCCATCGACCGGCCACTGTTCAACCGCGTCCTGCGCGGGCTCTATGCGCCGGGCTCGACCATCAAACCGGAAGTCGCCATCGCCGGCCTCGACAGTGGTGTCGTCACTGCACAAACCCGTGTGTTCGATCCCGGTTACTACCAACTGCCGGATTTCGACCACAAATACCGCAACTGGAACCACAGCGGCGACGGCTGGGTCGACATGGACGCCGCCATCATGCGCTCCAACGACACCTACTTTTATGACCTGGCCCACAAGCTGGGCATCGATCGCCTGCACGACTACCTGGCTGAATTTGGCCTGGGCCAGAAAGTGTCGCTGGACATGTTTGAAGAGTCAGCCGGCTTGATGCCTTCCCAGGCCTGGAAGCGCGCCACTCGCCGCCAACCCTGGTTCCCAGGCGAGACCGTGATCCTCGGCATCGGCCAGGGCTACATGCAGGTCACACCGCTGCAACTGGCCCAAGCCACCGCCCTGATCGCCAACAAAGGCGTGTGGAACCGACCCCGCTTGGCCAAGACCATTAACGGCGTGCCACCGGTGGATGAAAACCCTATGCCCAATGTGGTCCTCAAGGACCCACGTGATTGGGAGCAGGTCAACCATGGCATGCAATTGGTGATGCACGACCCACGCGGCATCGCCCGCGCTGCCGCACAAGGCGCGCAATACCGCATCGCTGGCAAGAGTGGTACCGCACAGGTGGTCGCGATCAAGCAGGGCGAGCGTTATAACCGTGAAAAGACCCTGGAGCGCCACCGCGACAACGCGTTGTTCGTCGGCTTTGCGCCGGCCGAACACCCGAAAATCGTGATTTCGGTGATGATCGAAAACGGTGAAGCCGGCGGCCGGGTTGCTGGGCCGGTCGTGCGCCAGATCATGGACGCCTGGTTGCTCGACCAGGAAGGTCACTTGAAGCCGCAATATGCGACGCCCGCCAAAGCACCTGGAGACCCGAAGGTTTAATCAGGCTTTCCACTCGTCCCATTGCTCTACGCCTTCATAGGCAAGCCAGGGCACATCATGGGCCGTCCAGATGTGCGTGGTGGGCCTGACGCCCGGATCATCATCCAGCGTCGCTACCCGCACGATGACGTGCGGTTGATGCCCACGTTCTGCCATCAGGTGTGAGCCGCAACGCGAACAGAAATGCCTGAGCTTGCCCGGCGACGATTCGAAAGACGCCAGCAGCTCCACGCCCTGGGTCCAGCGAAAGTGTTCGCGCATCACGCCGGCTGTCGCGACAAATGCCGCTGCATGCACCTTGCGGCAGCTCTCGCAGTGGCAGTGGCTGATCGGCATGTCCAGACGCCTCACCTGGTACCGCACGCCCTTGCAGAAGCAACTTCCATTCAATGGGTCAGTCATAACGTAATTGCCGGTAAGGAAGGGGCCATCATCATTGCTTACAATCCTAGGTTGCGCATTGGTCGATGTCGCCTACTGTCAATGGAGGAGGTGACTTATGCATGTATTGGATCGAATCGAACGGAAAGTCCTGCTCAACGCTTCACGTAGACAGGTGTGGGAAGCCCTCACTGATGCCGAGCAATTCGGCCATTGGTTTGGTATCGCCCTCGAAGGCAAAGCCTTTGTTGCCGGGCAAGCCATCGAGGCACCTATCACCTATCCGGGTTATGAACATGTGATCTGGAAGGCCAGGATCGAACGCATTCTGCCGCAAACGCTGTTCTCTTTTTGGTGGCACCCCTTCGCGGTCGAGGCGGGCGTCGACTACGACCAGGAAACCCCGACACTGGTGGAGTTTACCGTTGAAGACCGTGCACCGGGCATTCTGCTGCGGGTGGTCGAGTCCGGCTTTGACGCGGTGCCCGAAGCACGTCGGCAAAAGGCCTTCAAGATGAACTCACGCGGGTGGGACGAGCAAATGGGCAACATCGAAAACTACCTGAGCCAGGCCCGACAGGCTTGACCCCAGCGGGCACCATGCGTGATGCCCGCCTCTTTGCACCGTACTTAGCTTTCGTGATCGGTGGTGATCTCCAAGGTGTCGGTAAAGGTTACCAGGACACTCTGCCCGACTTTCAGGTCTTTGAGGCCGGCGCGAATCTCCGGTTTCTCCACATTCAACACCTTCGTCGCACCGGCAGGGTTCTCCAGGGTGACCTGGTTTTTCTTCAGGTCGATATGGGTGATCTTCAGTTGCACCTGCACCTGGCGGAAAGCTGCACCGCCTGGGTTGGGATTGTCGGCGGTGGCGCGGATCACGCCGGTTTTTTCGCTGGCATCCGGTGGGCTCTTGTCCACATCGGTGTCCAGCACCGCCGCAACCGAGTGAGTGGTCAGCACCTTGACCTGGTCACCGACCTTGAGGTTGCCCAGGTCCTTGGCGGCATCGGTAAGTTGCACATGCACTTCACGCCCCTCGGCACCGGCCAGCACCACCTGATGTTTGGCCGCATCGACGGCCAATACTTTTGTAGTAACTTCATCGGCTTCCAGGGATTTGGACAGCGGGATATCGGCGGCGTGAGCGATCAGGTTGCCGGCGGACAGAAGGGTGGCCAGGGCAATCGCCTGGCGCAGGGAACGGGATAGCTTCATTGAAGGGACTTCCATGTGAGAGGAGCCCTGAGTCTAGTGGTGAGTCAGCGATGCGCAAATTCGCTGACTCACCTTGGTGTAACGCGTTTAGAAGTCCACAGTCGCCGAGAACTTGGCAATACGTGGGTCGCCCTGGCTCAGGAAACCGCCCTGGGCCGATTCCCAGTACTTCGCGTTGGCGACGTTCTCCACGGTGGCGCCGAGGGTGACATCACGCTGGGCCACCTTGAAGTTGTAGCGCGCGCCCACGTCGAAGCGGTTCCACGTCGGCAAGCTCAAGTTGTTGGCGGCGTCGGCGTACTGCCCGCCTGTGCGCAACCAGCGGCCATTGAGGGTTACGCCTTGCAGGCCAGGTACATCCCACTCCACATCGGCGTTGAGCTGGAACGAAGGTACGCCGATTGCGCGGTTACCGTCATTGGCGCCGTTTTGCGTGTCCTTGAGTTCGGTCTTCATCACCGTCACACCGCCCAGCAAACGTAGGCCGCTGAGGGGTTCGCCGAAGACGTTCAGTTCTACGCCTTTGTTGATTTGCTGGCCTTCACGCACATAGCGCGCTGTAGTCGCATCGATGACCTGAACGTAGCCGGCGCCAGGCTGTTCGATACGGTATACACCCAGCGTTGCGCCATAGGTGCCCATGTCCACTTTCACACCCGCTTCGATTTGTTTGGAGCGAGCAGGCGCAAACGCCTGGCCGCCGCCGATGATCGTCCGGTTGCCCGAGTTGACCGGCGACGTCGGGCCTTGCGCCAGGCCTTCGATGCGGTTGGCGTAGAAAGACACGTGTTGCCACGGTTTGAACACCAGGCCGTAGACTGGCGTGGTAATTGACTCGTCATAGTTGGAAGTGCGCGTACCGCTCATGTAGTTGTAAGCCTGTACCACCATCTGCTGGCGGCGCGCGCCCAACGTGACCAACAGACGGTCATCGAAAAAGCCCAGGGTGTCGGACACCGCTGCGCTGCGCACGAATGTTTTGCCTGTAATGGTCGGGTCGCTGAAATCAGTGCCTGGCGTATTGCGCGGGTTGTTCAGGGTGGGCGGAGCGCCGGTCACAGGGTCGTAGATGTTGGTTCGGGTAGCCGTCGACGAGGCGTTGAACACATAGGCATTGCGTGCTTGAGTCCAGATACCGGCCAGGCCAAAGTTGAGTCGATGGCTCAAAGGGCCGGTCTGGAAACTGCCGTTCAACCCGCCCATTAAGCTGCGGTTGTCTTCTTCGTGGGCGATGGTCGAGCGGCTTGCCAGGGCATTACCGCTGTTGTCAGTCAGCGTGACCGACGAGTAGCGCCCCATTTCCCGGGTGTGCTTGGCACCGCCTGCTGCATAGGCCGTCCAGTTGTCGTTCAGGTCATACTCGGCGCGCAGCATGCCCAAGGTGTCTTCGAGGTTGGTGCTGCTCCAGCTCGGCGCGTAGTTGGTGTCGGCCGAAGGCGCATCCGGCACATGGGTGGCCGTGCCCAGGAATACCGAGTTACGCCCGCCATTGATGTGCTGCTTCTGATACACAAAATCACTGGACAGGCGCAACGCATCACCGCGGTAGTCCAGGCCCACGGTGAACAGCTTCGAGCGCTGATTTTCATCATCGATGCCGGTATCGCCTTCGCGCTGGGACAGGTTCACGCGTGCACCAAACTGGTTGTCCTCGCCGAAGCGCTGGCCAATATCCAGATGCTCGCCCACCCGGCCATCGCTGCTGATATCGGTACTGAAGCGACGCAGTGGCAGGTCATCGGCGCGCTTGGGTTGCAGGTTCACACCGCCGCCAATCCCCGAGCCGGTCGGTGTCACACCATTGATGAAAGCATTCGGCCCCTTGAACACTTCCACACGCTCCAGGGCGTCGGTGGACATAATCTGACGCGGCAGGATGCCGTACAGGCCGTTGAAGGACATGTCGTCACCGGCGAGCGGCAGGCCTCGGATCATGAACGTCTGTGCCTGGTTGGCATAGCCAGACGCCTGGCGCACCGACGAATCATTAAGCAGTACATCGCCGATCGTTTCGGCCTGCCGGTCGCGAATCAATTTCTCGGTATAGGAGGACATGCTGAACGGCACGTCCATGATGTCCTGGTTACCCAGCACCCCCAACTGAGCGCCACGTGCCACCTGGCCGCCAGCGTATACCGGGGGCAGGGCGCCTGGCGCAGGGGCGTCGGCGCTGATAGTGGTGGCGCCCAGTTCCAGCGTGCCGGTTTCCTGGCTAGCGTGAGCCGAGAGGCTCAGGGAACAGCACAGGGCGAGCAGGGTGGGGCGATACGGCACAGCGAATGGAGTACGGGCGGGCATGGTCGATCCTGACGGTGAACCGTCAATGGTGAGGGAAAGGGCAACGATGGTTGCGCTTCCTCGCTGCGCGGATACAACTCCGGTGCAAATGATAGTAATTATTATTAACGTTGTGCAACAATTTTGTGAGATTAAGGTCTGCGCGCATCGATGCCGAGTAGAATCACGCCCTGAAAGCGATTCCTGAGGTGCGGTACGGTGGATTTACAGCAGGGTTTTGTCCTGACCCGGCATTGGCGCGATACCCCGGCGGGCACGGAGGTCAGTTTCTGGCTGGCCACCGACCAGGGCCCGAAGTTTATCCGGCTACCCGTGCAGACCTCGGTGATGTTCATCCCCGAAGCCCATCGCAAGCCGCTGGATTGGCTGCTCAAGGGCGAGCGCGATATCGAACTGCGGCCGTTGCAGTTGTGCGATTTCCATCATCGTCCGGTCCTGGGCCTGTACACCCGCCAGCACCGCCAGGCCATGGACGTAGAAAAACGCCTGCGCGCTGCGGGCGTCGACGTGTACGAGGGCGATGTGCGGCCACCCGAGCGCTACATGATGGAGCGCTTCATCACCGCGCCGGTGTGGTTCGGCGGCACCCCCGACGCTACCGGCGCACTCTGCGATGCGCAGATGAAACCCGCGCCCGACTACCGCCCACCGCTGAAGCTGGTGTCCCTCGACATCGAGACCACCGCCCAGGGCGATCTCTACTCCATCGCCCTTGAAGGCTGCGGCGAACGCCAGGTGTACATGCTCGGCCCGCCGAACAAAACCGATGCGGTCGACTTCAAACTCGACTACTGCGACACCCGCGCGCAACTGCTCGAACGCCTCAACGCATGGCTCGCCGAGCACGACCCCGACGCGATCATCGGCTGGAACCTGGTGCAATTCGACCTGCGCGTGCTACACGAACATGCCCAGCGCCTCAACGTGCCGCTGATGCTCGGGCGTGGCGACGAGCCGATGGCCTGGCGCGAACACGGCAGCCGCAACCACTACTTCGCGGCGGCAGCGGGACGCTTGATCATTGATGGCATCGAAGCCCTGCGCTCGGCCACCTGGAGCTTCGAGTCCTTCAGCCTGGAAAACGTCGCGCAAACCCTGCTCGGCGAAGGCAAGGACATCTCCACGCCGTACCAGCGCATGGACGAAATCAACCGCATGTTCGCCGAGGACAAACCCGCCCTGGCGCGTTACAACCTCAAGGACTGCGAGCTGGTCACGCGGATTTTCGCCAAGACCGAACTGCTCAAGTTCCTGCTGGAACGCGCCAGCGTCACCGGCTTGCCGGCCGACCGCAACGGCGGTTCCGTCGCCGCGTTCACCCATTTGTACCTGCCGTTGATGCACCGCCAGGGCTTTGTCGCGCCGAACCTGGGCGACAAACTACCCCAGGCCAGCCCGGGCGGTTTTGTCATGGACTCACGGCCCGGCCTCTACGAATCGGTGTTGGTGCTTGATTACAAAAGCCTCTACCCGTCGATCATCCGCAGCTTCCTGATCGACCCGGTCGGCCTGATCGAAGGCCTCAAGCACCCTGACGACAGCGCATCGGTGGAAGGCTTTCGCGGCGCGCGGTTTTCCCGCACCCGACACTGCTTGCCTTCCATCGTCGCCCGGGTCTCCGAAGGCCGCGAAGTGGCCAAGCGTGAACACAACGCGCCGCTGTCCCAGGCGTTGAAAATCATCATGAACGCCTTCTACGGTGTGCTCGGCTCCAGCGGTTGCCGGTTCTTCGATACACGGCTGGCGTCGTCGATCACCCTGCGTGGCCACCAGATCATGCGCCAGACCCGCCAACTGGTCGAAGCCCAAGGCTACGAGGTGATCTACGGTGACACCGACTCCACCTTCGTCTGGCTCGGCAAGGCGCATAGCCAAGCGGATGCCGGGCGCATCGGCCAGGCGTTGGTCCAGCACGTCAACGACTGGTGGCGCGAGCACCTGCACACTGAGTTCGGCCTGCAAAGCGCCCTGGAGCTGCAATACGAAACCCATTTCACGCGCTTCCTCATGCCGACCATTCGTGGCGCGGAGGAGGGCAGCAAAAAGCGCTACGCCGGCCTGGTGGTGCGCAGCGATGGCAGCGAGGACATGGTCTACAAGGGCCTGGAAACCGTGCGCAGCGACTGGTCGCCCCTGGCCCGCCGTTTCCAGCAGGAACTCTACCAGCGCATCTTCCATCGCCAGCCGCACCAGGACTACATTCGCGACTACGTGCGCCGCACCCTGAGCGGTGAGTTCGATGAGTTGCTGATCTACCGCAAACGCCTGCGTCGCCGGTTGGACGACTACGAACGTAACGTGCCGCCCCATGTGCGCGCCGCGCGCCTGGCCGATGAGTACAACGACCGCCTGAACCGCCCGCGCCAGTACCAGCGCGGCGGCTGGATCAGCTACGTGATCAGCGTCAACGGCCCCGAGCCGTTGGAAGTGCGACAAGCGCCCATCGATTACGATCACTACGTCACCCGGCAATTACAGCCGGTGGCCGATGCGATACTGCCATTCGTGAATGATGATTTCAGCACCTTGGTCGGCGGGCAAATGGGTCTGTTTTAAAACGCTTGATTCGTCCGTGTGCGAGCCTGCACTCTTGGTCACTGACGACCACCCTGACGGCGCAGTCCCCATGACCGAATTTACCCTGACCGGCACCACGGTCGAACTCTTGCCCCTGCAACGGGCACACAAGGCCGCCTTGCTCGAGGCCGCCGCCGATGGCGAATTGTGGAACCTCAAGGTCACCAACGTGCCGGGCCCGGATACGGTCGACAAGTACATCGACACCGCCCTGGCCGGGCGCGATGCCGGTAGCGTGATCCCGTTCACCCTGGTGCGCCGAGACACCGGCCAGGTGGTCGGTAGCACACGGTTCTGGAAGGTCGACCGGGTCAATCGCAAACTGGAAATCGGCCATACCTGGTTGGCGCTGTCCACCCAGAAAAGCGCCATCAACACTGAAGCCAAACTATTGCTGCTGACCTATGCGTTCGAAGTGCTCGACTGCGTGCGGGTGCAATTCACCACCGATGAACTCAACGAAAAGTCCCGCGCCGCGATCCTGCGCCTTGGCGCCGTGCAGGAAGGCATCGTGCGTCACGAACGCATCATGCCCGACGGGCGCAAGCGCAACTCGGTGCGCTTCAGCATCATCGATTCGGAATGGCCGCAGGTAAAAGCCAACCTGCAGGCCAAACTGCAACGCTAGAAGGGAAGGCCCATGTACACGCTCTACGGCATCGACGAATCCGGCTCCTGCATGATCGAAATCGCCCTGCAGCGCTGTGCGGTGCCGTGGCGCCGGGTCGACGCAGCTTCCTGGGCAGAGGGCGAGGGCAGTGACGAGCTGGCCCGCATCAACCCGCTCAAACAGGTGCCCACCCTGGTGACCCCGGACGGCCAGTTGCTGACGGAAAGCGCAGCGATCCTGATCCACCTGGGCCTGGAATTTCCTGCCTCCCACCTGTTGGCCGGCAACCGCGCGCAGATCATTCGCGGCCTGGTGTATATCGCCGCCAATTGTTACTCGGCGATCGGCATCATTGACTACCCGCAACGCTGGCTCGGCAACGTCAATGAAACCGTGCAGGCGCAGCTTGTCACGGGTACCCGACGTTATCTGCACCAGGCGTGGGTGCTCTTTGCCGACCAGTTTGCCGAGCAATTGTTTGCGCCGGACAACACCCCGAATGCACTGGGCCTGATGGCGGCCGCCGTGTCGCGCTGGGACGAAGCACGGGACGCGTTGAACGGCCTGGCGCCAGGCTTTGCCCAGAGCCTGGCGCAGGTGGATGCCGACCCCATCGTCGCGCCCGTATTTGCTCGGCATTGGCCGCAGTGGAAGGTCTCATGATGTTTCCGCAATCAGTGGAAACAATGACAGCCGCAGCCTCCAAACCCTTGCGTAGCGGGCGTCCTGACCTACGCTTTCTTAAAGTGATGTAGGAATCATCCTTGAATTTGACTGTCGCAGACATGAAACTCAAGAACCCTGCATGGAATTCAAAGGAGGTGCGCATGCTCATCCGGTCGCTGACCCTGGCTACCTTGATGGCTTTTACGGGGCCGCTGTTGGCTGCTGATGATATCAACCCGCTCAAGCAGGACTTGGGCAAGGCCCGACCGCTGGTGGTGGTGGAGCTTGATTCCGGCAACGCCACGTTGGCCGAGCTGAAGAAACAGCTGGACGAGCCTGCGACCAAGCAGTCCTTTGAAGAACGCAGCATGGTGTTCTACACCGTGAAGTTCGGCAGCATCGGTGCCGAAGGCGAGAAGTTCGCCAAGGACCCCAAGGACAGCAAGAAACTCACCCCGCCGGAAACCAACGCGCTGATCCGTGCCCTCAAGCTGGGCGCCGGCAGCGGCACCAAAGTGATCCTGGTGGGCAAGGACGGTGAGAAGAAACTCGAGAAGACTGTACCGCCGGATACCCTCGACCTGAAGGCGTTCTTCAGCGCCATCGACCAGATGCCGATGGCCGAGAAAGAAGCCGCCGCCGCTCCGGAGCCTGAACCCGCGGCCCCGGCACCAGCCAAGGGCGCCAAACCTGCCAAACATGGCAGCAAGCCCGCACCGCAACAGCTGGATGACTGAACCCAAGACCCTGTAGGCGTGAGTGCCTACAGGGTTTTTTGTGGTTTGCGCACCGGAAACGGAAAGTAGAAAAACCGCAAAAACGCCACCCGCTTGATCACTTCCCCGATCAACAACGGCACCACCACCGCCACCACAAAACCCATGCAGGCCGCGACAAACGCGTGCAGCCCCAGGCGCTCCAGCAGGTCAACCGTCTTGTGCTGGATCTCGCCGTGGAAGATCAGCAGGATCAACGTGTTCTGGCCAATGTAGGTCATCGCCCGTGTGATAACGGTCGACACCATCAGCACCCGCGCCAGTGACCAGCACGCGTACACGCCGATCACCGCCAGCAGGCTGGTCCACAACCAGTGGTCGTAGCGGCGCTGCGCCAGGTCCATGGTGGAATGGCTGTAGAGGAACACCGCGGCAAACAAGGACAACGAAATCACCAGCGCGAGCAATGATCCCTCGTGCCGCCTCAGCCAGTCGCGCAGCAGGTAGCCGCAGATGAAGTAAGTGCTGCTGATCAGGGTGATTTCCAGGCCGAAGGGCAGGCCGGGCAGTATCCAGGTGTGCCCGCCGACGGTCACCGGTATTTGCCAGAACCACGGCAGCACCCAGATGCCGATCAACAGTTGCACGGCCATCAGCAGGCAACTCACCGGCAGAGACAGCTTCAGGCGCTGGATCAGGCGCAACATGACCCAACTGAACAGGATGGCGACCCAGAAGTGCGGCAGAAACCACAGCGCCTGCCAGGGGATGGTATCCACCGAGGCGTACAACACGCCGCCGACATCCGGCAGCAGAGGTTGGCCGCGCAGTATGTCGCGCACCAGTACGTACACCAGCATGGTGAAGAAAAACGGCTTGAGCAGGCCATCGGCCTTGCGCACGGCCATCTCCACAAACGGCTGTTCGGGTTTGAAGAACACCCCGGAGAGGAAAAAAAACAACGGCAGGATGAACGAGGCGATGATCGGGTACTGCAACTCCAGCGAGTTCGCCACGAACCAACTGTGGCCATACACGATCATCAGGATGCCGATGCCCTTGGCAATGTCCATTTGAATCCAGCGATGCTTCACCTGACCACCCTCCCTCTAAAAACCGCACCCACAGAAAACCTCACGCCTTGCGCCACGGCCTCAGCCACAGCCCCATCCCCAGCAACACCGCCGCGCCGGCCAGGGTGCTCAGCCCCAGTTGCAGCCACACGCCTTCAACCCGAAACAGCGCCAACGCCGCCACGCCCATCAGCACCGCGCTGAGCAGCCAGCTCCGAGCCCAGGGCAGGGCGCCGAGCAATGCCTGGCGCTGCATCAGCAGCAACGCGGTGCAGAGCACTCCGGCCAGCGCAGCCAGCGGAATCCCGGCCAGGCCGAACACAAACGGCAGCACGCCCAGCAACGCCACATTCACCAGGCTGCCGAGCAGTTCACACCGCAATGGCTGGCGCGTATCGCCCGCAGCGTAGGCATAGCGTGCGAGCAAGGCGTTCCAGGCGCCGAACACCAACGGCACGGCAAACCAGGCCAGCAGCAGCGGCAACGGCGAGTCCAGCGATTGTTTGGGCAGCAGCAACGCCACCAGGCTCGGCGCCGCCGCCACCAGGCCGACCCCGGCGGGCAGGGTCAGCACGCTGGCGGTTTCCAGGCCACGCTTGAGCAGGGCCAGGCGCTCATCGCCCTGGCGCCGACTCATCATGCCCAGCAACACCTGGTTGAGGCTCATCAGCGCAATCAGCGGCAGGTTCATCAGCTTGCGGGCCAGGTTGACCCAGGTCACCGCGCCTTCCCCGAGCAAGGACGCCACCAGCCGTTCGATCAACGCCAGGCCCTGGCTGGCGCCGTTGCTCAACAGCAGCGGGCCGATGCGTTGGCCCAACTCCCGCAGTGGCGCCCACGACCGCTGCCAATGCCACGGCCGCCAGCCCTGGCGCCACATCGACGGCAGCAACGCCAACGGCATCAACAGGCTGCCGGCCAGGCAGGCCAGGGACAATGAGTGAGGTTCAGTGGCAGTGCCGGCGAAGGCGAGGTAGGTCACCGGCGGCAGGTTGAACAGTAACGAGCCCAGGCCCGCCAGTACAAAGCGCTCGCTGGCTTGTAACGGAATGCTGAACAGCGCATGCAGAATCAGCCCCGGCACGCACCAGGCGACAATCTGCAAGTTGCTGCTGGCGAGCGCCGTGGCACTGGCCGCCAGGCCCGGCCCGAGCAGTTGCACCAGCCACGGCGCCAACACGGTCAGCAGCAGGCTGGTGGCCAGCGCGATCAACAGCAACGCCGGGAACAGTACCGCCAGCCAGCCCAGCCGCTCGTCGTCCTTGCGCGCCAGGTACAGCGGCAGCGCCGCCGCACTCAGCACACCGCCGGCCAACGACATGCGCAGCGCCTCCGGCAAGAACAGCGCGATCAGGAACGCATCACTGCGCTCGCCGGCGCCCCAGGCTGCCACCAGCAACCATTCGCGGGCAAAACCCAGGCACAGGCCCAGCAGTGTCGCCAGCGTCAGCCATGCGGCAGAGCCCAGCATCAGCGCTGTACGCCGTCGAGCAGCGATTTGCGCGACGTTATGCTTTTTACCTGCGGCAGGCGCGCCGGAAACAGACGCCGCGCTTCCAGCACATTAATGCCCACCATCAGCCAGAACAGCGCGACCATCACCACGGCAAAGCTGAAGTAGTGGTCAAACAGGCCGCTGACCAGCGCCGAGAGAATCCCGGCGGTGGTGCCCAGCCACAGCGCGTTGTCCTTGGTCAGGCGGATCGGGCCGTTTTCCGGACGCGCTTCACGCCACCAGCGTACGGTCACCGCCACGAAGAACAGCATGCCGACAATGCCGGTCTTGTAGATGAAGTTCAGCCACAGGTTGGAGATGCCCAGCAAGTGGGTGTCGGGTACGGGCGGGTCGACCTTGAAGCCGATACCGAACGGGTACGCCGCCACCGCCTGCGGAAACATGCGGTACTCGTCGAAACGTACTTCGGTACTGGCGTTGCTCGACGAAAAAATCGTCGCCAGGCGCTCCTGCAACGGCGGATACGCGATCACCAGCGCCACCGTCAGCGCCGCGCCGATCATCAGCAGGCGCCCGGTGTACGGCACTCGGCGCGTGGCCATCCACAGCAGCACCAACGCCAGGCTGACCATCGCGCCACGGCTACTGGCCAGCAGCAAGGCGGCGGCGCCCAGGCACGCCACGCCCAGGCCCAGCGCGCGTTTCCAGCCTTGCTCGGTCATGCCGAAGCAGAACGCCAGGGGCAGCAGCAACGCCATGATCCCGCCGATGGCATTCGGGTGCATCCACGGCGAGCCCATGCGCGACGACATCGCCTCCAGGCCGAATTTGAGCATGTCGAAGTTGCCGTAGTTGAACAGCGCCAGCACCGGTGCAATGCCGGCCCCGGAGCGTGTGCGCACGAACACCGCAATCGACAGCACCAGCATCGCCAGGCTACCCAGCAGCAGGGCGATCACCAGGGATTCACGGTGCTTGCGGTCCACCAGCAACTTGGCGCAGAGGAACACCGCCGACAGGCTCAGCAACCAGCGCAGCCAGTTGGCCACGCCGCTGGTGTCGGCGTGAATGGTGACCTGGCCGACGATGAACGGGAACACGCTGAACAGCATCAGCCACAACAGCATCTGGTCGGTGGGGCGGCGGGTGAGGCTTGGCGTATCCGGCAGGCGCGCCAGGAAGTTGTGCCACAGCACCGCGCCCCAGGTCAGCGCCAGGATCGCTTCGCTGACGGTACTGCGAATGCCCAGGTTGATCGTGGAATACGGCATGAATGTGGCGACCAGGGCAAACAGCACCAGGCCCCAGAATGGAAAACGCAGGATGGTCACCGCACCGGCCACGCCGATCACGGCGAGGAACGCCTTGGCTGGCGACAACAGCAGGGCGACGGCACCAAACAGCAGGCCGAAGAGGATGGCGACGAGGCTGGGCAGGTTCACGTTCACTTCAGCTCCTCGATCAGTTCGGCCAGGCGCCCGCGATAGGCGCGATGGTTAAAGCGTTCTGCCCACTGCCGGCATTGTTCGGGCGATTCATCGGCGGCCCGCTCGCCGAGGCTGATCATCAGCTGCGTCAGCGCTGGACCATCGGTGGGCGAAAAGCGCGGTGCCGACGGCGGGGTGATTTCATCCAGCGACGTGCCGCTGGCCACTGCCACCGAGGTGCCGACGCTCAGGGCTTCGATCACCGGCAGGCCAAAACCTTCGGCGTAAGACGGTTGCCACAGGCGCGAAGCCTGGCGGTACAGCGCATGCAATTCGGCATCCGACACGCCACTGAGTGCGCGAATGCCCGGCAGGCTGCGCTGGGCTTCGGGCAAATGATCGAGGCTGCCCACCAGCACCAACTCCGGCACGCTGGGGGACTGGCGTCGCGCCTGCTGCCAGGCTTCCACCAGGAACGGCACGTTCTTGCGCAGCTCGCGGGTGCCCACCAGCAACCAATAGCGCTCGGGCAATTGGCGCGGGCCGAGGTCCGCCGCCAGTTCGGTAAAGCCGTCGACCTGATTGGGCAGCACGCGAATCTTGCCCGCGGCCTTGGGAAACAACCGCGCGGTTTCATCGGCGCTGTACTGCGACGGCGTCCACACCCGGTCGGCGCTGTGCACCGCGTAGGTGATCGACAGGCGATCGCTGGTCTTATAGATGAGCGCCTTCAAGCGGTTGGCGTGGTAGTTGTTCAAGGTGATCTGGAACAGGTCATGCAACAGCACCACGGTGCGCAGGCCCTTGGGTTTGGGCGGCAACGGCAGGCCCATGTTGAAGGTGCTGATGTACAGGTCGATGTGGTGCTCGCGCAACGCCCGTGGCAGAAACCCGGCTTCGAAGCGCAGGCGATTCTGCGGCTGGTGCATGGCGGTCTTGGCGCAACCCCAGGCCGGGCAGTGCGCCTGCAAGCGGGTTTCATCGCCCAGGGGCGCCACGGTAAACCGCTCAAGCTCGATGCCGGGCAGACCGCGCAGGGCGCTTTCCAGTGCATACACCTGGCGGCTGATGCCCGATTGCGGCGAGGTGCCGACGGTGCGGTAATCCAGGCCTACACGCATGCGGGCTCCTTTTGATTCTGGGGCGAAAGGGTCGTGTAGACCTTTTCCAGCTGGCTGGCGGCGACGCCCCAGTCATGGGCACGACGCACATAGGCGCGGCCGGCTTCACCCATGGTCGTGGCGGCATCGGGAAATTGCAGCAGGCGCACCACGGCATCCGCCAGGCTCGCAGCGGTCTGCCCGCCGAGGTAATCCAGGCCTTCCACCAGGTCCAATCCCGATACGCCTTGCTCGGTACTTGCCAGCGGCAAGCCGGCGGCCAAGGCTTCCAGTACCTTGAGCTTGGAGCCGCCGCCATGGCGCAACGGCGCCAGGAACACCGAGCAGCTCGATTGCAGGCTCAGCAGGTCGGGCACAAAACCCTGCCACTCGATACGCGGGTCCGGCCAGCGTGCCCGCCAGCTGTCGGGCATGCCGAAGCCGCACACGCTCATGCGTACGTCGGGGCAGCGTTCCCAGACCTGGGGCAGGATCTCATCCAGGGCCCACTCGATGGCATCCACGTTGGGCGCGTATTCGTAGTTGCCGAGGAACAACACGCGGCGGGTGGTTGGGTCAGGGCGGGCGGCGGCGAAGTGATCGCAGTCCACGCCGTTGACCACCACCGACACCGGTTTGCCGGCGATTTTCCCCAGTACCTGTGCGTCGCTGTCGGTTACCGCGATCACCTGGGCGGCCTGACGCATCACGCGGCGTTCCCAGCGGGCATAGCGCCATTGATCGTAGCGAATGAACGGCAGCGACCAGCCCGGCAAACGGTCATACGTGGCGGCGCCAAGGGCCGATTCAACGTTGTGTTCCGTCAGCACAAAGGGTTGGGACTTGCGCGCCAGCACCTCTTCATACGGCTGGAAGCTGTAGCTGTGTTCGATTTGCACCACGTCCCAAGGGTCACCCAGCAACCAATTGAAGGTGTCCTGCAATTCACCCGACAAACCATTCACGCTGGCCAGCAGCGGGTAGGGCGCAAACAGTCCGGCCAACAGGGTCGTCACGCTGCGCAGAGGGCGGCGCGGCAGGATGATCAGTTGTTCGAGAAACGCTTCCAGCACCTGGCGGTCGGTAAGCGACACCGGGTGTTTGTCATGCAGCAGCAGGGTGATCCGGTGCCCGCGCGCGGCGAGGTTGCGCAGCAGATGGAACTGGCGCGTCTTGCCGCCGCTGGTGGCGGGCCAGGGTGAATAGGGCAGGATCCATAAAATGCGCATGGCAGGCCTCAGTCCCATAACAGAATTTGCAGGTTCGACTTGACCGGTACGGTCAGGCCGCTGGTGCCGCTTACCGGGGTTTGTGTGCCGCGCAGCGGGTCGTACAGGGTGGCGCTGGCCAGGCCTGGCAAGTGGGCGTTGCCGCCCTGGGCGGCCCAGAAGAACCACAGCTTGCGCCCGTCGGCGCGGGTCCAACCGATGCTGAACAGGCCGTCGGGCAACTGGTCGGCAACCGGCGGATCGCCCGGCGTGAGCGTCGGCCCACTGACGTCGAGGAAGTTCTTCAAGGCGGTGTAGACGGGCTTGGGGTTGGTGTCGATATCCAGCAAGCCATAGGAGCGGTCACGCACGCTGGCGCGCTGGTCGAGGTCGCTCAGGGTGAACAGGAAGATCTTGTCGAAATCCATCGCACTCATCAGCGCCAGGCGGCGGACCACGTAGTCGGCCTGGGCCTGGAGGGTGATGATGTCCTGGGCGTCCTTGGGCCCCTTGTAGGTTGACCAGCCCCACTCGGTGCTCCACAGCGTGTTCACGCCGCCGTTGCGCAGGGCCTGGTTGAGCTGGGTGGTCTTGGCGATGAAGTCCAGGTTGGCCGGGTCGTTGCCTTCGGGCAATTGGGTGTAGGGGTGATAGGAAATCACGGTATTGAGGCTGGCCACGCCGAGTGCGCCCAAGGCGTCGAACATGGTCTGGCCATTGGGCATTTCGCTGAAGAACGCCATGCCGGCGGCCACTACCGGTTTGCTCGGGTTCACGGCGCGCAAGGCGTTGGTGGTGACGCTCAACAGATTCGCATACCCGGCAGGGTCTGCCGCCGGGCGCCAGAAGCCGATCAGGTTCGGTTCGTTCCAGACTTGCCAGGCCTCGACGCTGGGGTAGCGCTGGGCCAGCATGGCCATGCGATTGGCGAACACGTTGGGGTCTTTCGGCGGGTACTGGTCCGGGTACAACGACAGCGGCGGGGCGCTGCTGATAAAACGCGCCGACCCCACCAGGTAAAACACCGACTTGATCTGGTTCTGCTGCAGCTTGCCCACCAGCTCATCGAGGGTGGCGAGCTTGTATTGGTTCTGCGCGGTTTCCAGCTGATCCCAATGCAGGTCCAGGCGCACCCACTCCAGGCCCAGGGCCTTGAGGCGGTCGATCTGCTTCTGGTAGCGCTCGGGGCTGAACCACAGGAACTGCGCATTCACCCCCAGGAAATCTTTCCACACCACCTCCTTGCTGCCCTTGAGCACATGGCTTTCGGCATCCGCCTGGCGTCCCCACAAGAATGCGGTCAGGCCCAGGGCGGCGACCACCGCGAGGGTGGCGAGGTAGGTGCGTTTACGCGCCATAAGGGGCTCCGCTGATGGCCTGCTCGAAGAGCTGCTTGAATTTCTGCGCGGTCAACGGCCACAACCGTTCGCGGCCAATTTCCCCGGCGCGTTCGGCCCAATCCCGGGCCAGCAGCGGTGTACGTGCCAGCCGCAGCAGTTGTTCGCCGAGCGCGGCCACATCACCCTCGGGGTAGATCGCGCCGTTACCGCTGGCGACTTCCTCGGCAAATGCGCGCGCGTCGGAGGTGATCGCGCCGCGCCCGCAGGCGGTGGCCCAGGACAGTGCGCCACTGGTGCCGCGCTGGCGTCCCAGCAGGCCGAGTTTTTTCGATTCACGGTAGGGCAGCACCATCACGTGGTGCGCCTGGATGGTCTGGGCGATTTCATCCGCCGGCAGGTTCAGGCGCCAGTCGATGGCGTCGGTCAGGCCCAGCTCAGCGATCTGCGCATTTAACTGCTCCAGGTAATTGCCGCCTGCGCCAAATGCCATTTCCGCGGCGGTGCCGCCAGCCAGGGTCAGGCGCACGCGATCGCGCAATTCGGGGGCTTGCTTGAACACATCCGCCAAGGCCTGCACCAGGTCTTCGATGCCTTTGCCCCGGTAGATAAACCCGAAGTACAGCAGGCGCAGCGTGTCGAGGGTGGGTAACGGTACCGCTGGGATCGGCAGGTTGGCATGGTTGATCACCGCGACTTTGCCGGCCGGCAGTTGCATGCGCTGGCTCAGGCAGTCGGCACCCAGGCGGGTGAGGGTCACCAGCCGGGTCAGTGCCTTGGCGACCTGGCGTTCTTCACGCAGGGTCAGTGGGTCGGCCAGCACCACGGCGGCCTGGGGCAAGGGGCTGGGCAGACGTTCCATCAGGTTCAAGGGGAACGGCAGGTGCTCACGGCGCCACACCATGCGTTCCGGGTCATGCACGGTCGCGGTCAGCGGCAACCGGGGGTAAGCCTTGCGCAGTTCACGCAAGGCCAGGAATTCCCCCAGCCGCCCGCCGCCCAGTTCGGCGTGTACCAGGTCGACGGCCTGCCAGTCGAACGCGTCGATGGCCTGCTTGATCGCTTCGCTGTTGCCCGCCACCCCGGCCAACGGTGTCAGCACCGTCACACCGAGGTGTTCCAAGGCCGTGCGGAAATGGTTCGCGTAGTCGGCGATCCCGTTTTTCTCCGGCGGCAAGGGCGCGAGCAAGGCGATTCGCATCAGAACGCCCCCCGGTACTTGCCGATGGTGCGCAGCACTTTGCTCGGCACTTCAAACTTGCGACGGTTGATGATGATGCCGTCCACCTTGCCGAACGCGGTGTTGAGGATCGACAACGCATGCTCCACCACTGGCACGGTACTTTTGCGCGCTTCCACCACCAGCCCGATCAGGTCGGCGCGGCGCAGGTCGACGAACGCCTCGCGGTTGTCCAGCAGGGCCGAGGCATCCAGCAGCACCACTTCACCCGGCGCAGCGGTTTCCAGGCCGCCGACGCGCACGTTGATGCCGTTTTCACTGAGCAATTGGCGCAGTTGCTCGACCACAAAGGTCACCCCTTCGCCATGGCGCGCCGAGGTCAGGCCCAGGGTCACGCCCTGTTCGGCAATGCGCTCGGGCTGCAGCAGGCTGTACAACCGGTAGATGCTCGCATTGAACGCGTTGGTGCTTTGCGCGGTGGAGGTGTCCAGCTCCGGCAGGGTGGTCCACAGCGGCAGGCCGAACTTGCGCTCCACCAGGCCACCGTCGTGAATACGCTGGTCGAGCAGGTAGCACAGGTAGATCACCAGCAGGCCGACCACGATGGCAAACGGGATCGCCAACACCAGCATCACCAGGGTTTTCGGGAAGATGCGGCCTGGGTTCAGGGTGGCTTCTTCGATCACGGCGATGTTGCTGATCTGGCTGTTGTCCAGCTCACGGTCGATGCGCGATTTTTCCAGGTTATCCACGTACAGCGCGTAGTTGCGCTCGGTGGTGTTCAGCTCGCGGGAGAGGCGGGCCAGCTCCGGTTCGATCTCCAGGGCCTGCTTACGTTGCTCCTCCAGGTTCAGCAGTTGTTTCTGCTGTTGCACCAGCTGGGTACGCAGTGCCACGTTGTTGCTGGTTTCATCCAGCAATACGCGCTGCAAGTGGATTTCCAGGGTGTTCGGCGCACGGTTCTCCGAGGCTTGCACCGTGTTGCTCTCGCTGTTGACCTGCATCTGCATGGCCCGGATCGACGCGTCCAGGGCTTTGACCGGCGGCGCGTTGTCGGTGTAGGTGCGCATCATGTCGGCCTTTTCCAGCAGCTTCTGGTTGAGCAGGCGACGCAAGTCCTGCTGCTGCGGGTTCAGGGCGATCTGGCGTACGGTGGTGACTTCCTTGGGCTGGCCCTTGAGCTGGGTGCGCGTGCTCTGGATCGCGCTGTCGGACGAGGCGATCAGTCGCGTCGTGTTGAACGTCTCACCGCGCAGCACGTTGATGCGCTCGGACAAATCCTCCAGGCGGTCGGTGATGCTCGCCGCGCCGATCTCGTTCAGGTGCGTGAGGATCTGCTCCTTGTAGCTCTTGATCTCGGTGGCGCTGTTGGCCACCTGGCCTTCATAGAACGCGTACAGGCTCTTGCGCCCCAGAGCCTCGGTACGTTCGTTGATGTAGGTCTCGACCCAATCCTTGACCACCGCCTGGGCGATTTCCGGGTCGCCCCACTTGAAGCTGATGTCCATCACCGTGGAACCGGCGGCGTGGCTGACTTCGAAGTTCTTCTCCAGGCTGGCGGCCAGGCGTTCCACCGGCGTGGTTTTTTCCACGACACCGACGGTTTCCAGCACCACGCGCAGGCCATCGAACACCGCGCCCACGCCGCTCTTGGCGTAGTACTTGGTGCGCTTCCAGAAACCTTCCGGCGGCGGCGCGTTCTCGATCACTTCCAGGTAGTGCTCGGCCACCGCACGCACGATCGGCCGGCCGGTGAGCAGGCGCTCTTCGTCGACAATCGGGTCGCGCTGGGTACTGGGCATCACCAGCGCCTGGCGGTTGCTGATCTCGATAGGCAAGGTCGAGTCACGCCCCGGCTTCACCAACAGGCGCGCGGTGGACTCGTACTTGGCCGGCAGCAGGAACGCCCCCAGCAGGATGATCACCAGCGCCGCAATCGCCGCCAGTTTGAACTCATGCCGGAAGATGAAGAACAAGCGCAGAAGATCACGAAAAGAACGGATCTCGATCATTGGGATGTCGCTCCTTTAGTTGTTGCCGCCGCTGGTTCGGGTGTAGTTGTAGCCAACCCCGATCGACTTGGTGAACGGGATCAGTTGGTTCATGTAGGTATCCACCCCTTGGATGCGCTCGCCCACGTTGGACTTGGGCACGAACACCACGTCGCCGCGTTGCAGGCGCACGGGTTTGCGCCCGTTGGGGCCGGTCTTGAGCAGTTGGCTGAAGTCCAGGAAGTACGCGCGATAGGCACCCTGGGCGTCTTCGCGCAGCAGGGCGACCATGCTGGCGTTGCCCGCCGGGCTGACCCCGCCGGCCCCGATGATGGCTTGTTCCAGGGTGTTGGCTGTGGCGATCTGCACCGCCGTCGGGTTGTTCACCGCGCCGCCGACGATGATCGAGCCGCTCGGTGCCTGGTTGATGTTCACCGTCACGCGCGGTTCGCGGTAGATGGGCGCGAGCTTGCCGGTCAACTCCGTGGCCAGTTCCGACGGCTGGCGACCGGCGACCTGCACCGGCCCCAGGAACGGGTAGTTGATCTTGCCGTCGGTCTGCACCGTGTATAGCGTCAGCTCATAGATGGTGCTGACGTTGAACGCCGACAGTGTCGGCATCTCGCCGGCATCGCGCACGATGCGCAACTGGTCGCCGATGCGGATGCGTTCCACCGCCGGCGGCAATTGCGCCAGCTGGTCGAGGGCGCGCTTGCCGGCCTCGACGGTGTCACTGTCGGGCGGGACGATGCGTGCCGGCGTGTTGCAGGCGGCCAGGGCCATCATGGCCACGACGAGCAGGGTTCGTTTCATCAAGGGGGACTTCCTGTAGGTCATGATGCTCACCTCCAATAACCGGGAAACATGCTGATGCGCCGCTTGAGGGCGAGGGGGAGGCGACGCTCCAGTTGACCCAGCCGGTAGCCGAGCAGTTTGAACGCACTGCGCACCAGTACTTCGGGAACACGGTGCAGGGCGCCGGCCTTGCGCAAGGCCGCCAGTTCAGCCAGCACGTAGCGTTTGCCTTCGCCACCTGCGTCGCCAAAGGCCTGCTTGATCCATGGCTCGCGGCCGTAGAACACGCCGATGTCGAAGTAGCGGTGAAACTCATCCATGAGTTTGTAATCGTGGGAGTGATGCACCAATGCCGTGGCGGCATAGCGCACCTTGTAGCCATCGAGCAGCATGCGCGCCGCCACGTAGGCGTCCTCGCTGCCGATCACATCGGCCGGGAAACCGCCCACCGCCTCCAGCACGCTGCGCCGGTACACGGAAAACGAGTCGGAACTGAAGCAGGTCTTGATCCCCAGCTCCGGCGCATCGGCCAGGCTTTTGCTGCGGCTGTGTTCGGGGTAGTTGAAGTGCCGCGACTGCGCACCCAGTACTCCGGCGTCGGGGTGCGGCAACTGGCGACCGTAGGCCACGCCGTTGAGCGGGTCCTGCTGCAATTCGGCGAGCAGGTTGGCGAAGGTTTCCGGGGTGGCGGGGATCGCGTCCTGGGTCATCACGATCAGCGCGTCGCCGCCCACCTGTTCGCTGGCCCAGCGCCGGGTGCCGCCGTGGTTGAAGTCACGTGCGTCGATCACCTCGACCCGCGCCCCGAATTCGCGAAAGCGCGCCGCGGTGTCATCGTTGGAGGCGCTGTCCACCACCAGCATCTCGTCAGGTTGCAGGGTTTGCATCTTCAGCGCCGGCAGTAGGCGGCCCAGATGGCTGGAGGCGTTACGGGTCGGGATGATCAGTGAGGTGAGCATGTCATTTCTTCACTTCTGCGGGCGCGCGCCCGTAGATGTCGTCGAAGCGCACAATGTCGTCCTCGCCCAGGTACTCGCCGCTCTGCACCTCGATCATCACCAGGTCGATGATGCCGGGGTTGGTCAGGCGGTGTTTGTGCCCGGCGGGGATGTAGGTGGACTCGTTGGCGTTGATCAGGAATTCACGCTCGCCGTTGGTGATCTGCGCCGCACCGCTGACCACTACCCAGTGTTCGCTGCGGTGGTGATGCATCTGCAACGACAGCGACGCCTGCGGCTTGACCACGATGCGCTTGATCTTGAAGCGGCTGCTTTCCTCCAGCACGGTGTAGGTGCCCCACGGCCGGGTGACGGTGCGGTGCAGGCTGTACGCCGGGTGGTTCTGGCGCTTGAGCTCGGCGACGATGTAGCGCACGTCCTGGCTGCGGTGGGCGTCGGCGATCAGCAGGGCGTCAGGGGTGTCGACGATGATCAGGTCGCGCACGCCCACGGCGCCGAGTACGCGCTTGGGCGAGTCGATGTAGCAGTTGTGCACGTCATGCAGAATCGCTTCGCCATTGACCTGGTTGCCATGGGCGTCGCTGGGGGTGAGCTGGCGCAGGGCTTCCCACGAGCCGATGTCGCTCCAGCCGATGTCACAGGGCACCACGGCGACTTGCCTGGACTTTTCCATCAGCGCCACGTCGATCGACACATCCGGCGCACTGCCGAAGGCGTCCGCGTCCAGCTCGCGCTGGCGTGAGGTCTTGTTCTGCAGATGCTGGCTGTGCTCCAGCGCTGCGCGGGCAGCGTCCAGTACGTCCGGTGCATGGGCGGCGAGTTCGTCCACCAGGGTGCTGGCCTTGAAGCAGAACATGCCGGCGTTCCACAGGTGTTTGCCGCCGTCGAGGTAGCCTTGGGCGGTGGCCAGGTCGGGCTTTTCCACGAAGCGCTTGACCCGGTAGCCGGTGCCCAGCGCCTCGCCCTGTTCGATGTAGCCAAAGCCGGTTTCCGGATGATCCGGCTGAATGCCGAAGGTCACCAGGTAGCCGGCTTCGGCCAGGTCGCGGGCCTGGGTCACGGCCTCGGCGAACGCCACTTCATTGAGGATCAGGTGGTCGGCGGGCATCACCAGCAACTGCGCGTCACCGCCGAAATGTTCCTGCACATGCAACGCCGCCACGGCAATCGCCGCCGCCGTGTTGCGGCCAAACGGCTCCAGCAGCAGGTCCAGGGGCAGGTGGGCCTGGTTGACCAGACGGTAGTCATCCAGGGTGCGGAACAGCAGGTCGCGGTTGGTCACCGTCAACACGCTTTCCACACCCGGCAGCTTGGCTGCGCGCTGGAAGGTTTTCTGCAGCAGGCTCTGGCCGTCGCGCATGCGCATGAACGGCTTGGGCATGTTCTGCCGGGACACCGGCCACAGCCGCGTGCCCGAACCACCGGAAATGATGCAGGGAATTAATCCGTTGAGTGTGTTCATCAATAGACTTCCTTGGTGGAAAGGACGGCCGGTACCGTCATGAAGACGATGTACAGGTCAAACCACACCGACCACTTGGAGATGTACTCCAGGTCGTACTCGACCCGTTTCTGGATCTTGAACAGGGTGTCGGTCTCACCCCGGTAGCCGTTGATCTGCGCCCAGCCGGTGATGCCTGGCTTGACCCGGTGCCGCGAGCTGTATTCGCTGACCGCCACTTCAAACGGAATGCCCGCGGCCTTGGTCGCGGTGGCATGCGGGCGCGGGCCGACCATGGACATGTTGCCCAGCAGCACGTTGAACAGTTGCGGCAGCTCGTCGATGCTGGTCTTGCGGATGATGCGGCCCACGCGGGTGATGCGCGGGTCTTCGCGGGTGGTCTGGCGTTCGGCGGTGAAGTCGCTCTGGTCGGTGTACATCGAGCGGAACTTGAACACGCGGATTTCGTTGTCGTTGTAGCCGTAGCGGTTCTGGCGAAACAGCACCGGGCCTTTGGAATCGAGCTTGATCGCAAGCGCCGTCGCCAGCATCACCGGCGACAGGCACACCAGCGCCAGGCTGGCCAGCAGCAAGTCCTCGCAGCGCTTGATTACCGGCGACCAGCCGCGCAGCGGCAACTGCGAGGTGTTGAACATCAGGATGCCGCCCACGTCGGTAATCTTGCTGTGGCCGTAGCGCAGGGCAGCCATGTCCGGCACCAGCATCACGTTCACCGACAGCTGCCGCAGGCGGTTGACCAAACCATGGATGCGCTGCTCGGCGGCCCAGGGCAGGCAGATCATCACTTGGTTGACCTGTTCGGCGCGGATCAGTTTTTCCAGGTCGCGGGTGTTGCCCAGCAGGGGCAGGTTGCTCAGTTCCTTGGGAATGCGCTCGGTGCGGTCGTCGATGAACCCGACCAGGCCGGAACGGATGTCACCGTTGCGCAGCAGGTGATCGGCGACGTGTACGGCGGTGTCGGTAAAGCCCAGGATCACCGTGCGTTGCAGGAATTTGCCGGCACGCATCAGCTTGCGATACAGGCGCAGCATCAGCAGGCGCTCCAGGCATAACAGCCCCAGGCTGGCGACGTACCAGACCGCCAGGTTGCGCGGGGTCAATTGCGGGAAGAACTGCAGGATCTGGTACATGAACAGCAGGATGCAAAAGGCTGCCGTCCAGGCCTTGATCTTGGTTTTCAGGCGCAGGCGATTACTGAACAGTTCCTCGGAATAGATGCCCAGCGCCTGGAACAGAATAATGGTGAGGACCGCAAAAAATACCAGCAGGCCCAGGAAGTGGGCACGCAGCTCAGGGGCCATCGGGTCGAGGAAAAGCACCAGGACCAGCGGGGGCAGAATGGCCGTCAGGCCATGGACCAACTTGACGAAAACAACAAAGAACTCAACAAAACCGGCGCGCGTTAAGAACAGGCTGTCGACGGACGACTTCTCTCGCATACAAACATCCCTCATTGCACTCCAGCCTTCACTGTTCGACGGTTTGTTCAATAAGCGCTGGCTTGCTTTAGAACTAGGGTCGAACGACTACGCTGGGTAATACGCAACTAGCCATTCCAAATGCGGCTATCCATTTGACTGGGTTTTGCGGGGTAGTGACTAAAGGAGTGTTCCTTTGATGTGTGTTCAGTCAACGAATTGACAGTGGCGCGGAGGCGGCATACTAGACAGGTTAATCAGTCTTTTTTGCGGCATTTTATTGACATTCCTTGTCCGAACACTCGGTGATTGGGTGTGTTTTTGAGTGTAGGAACAAATGTCAGATTTTTCCTGCTTAAAGGAAAAACCTTTTTCAAAGCGAGGTAGGAAAGGGGGACAAAGAGGGAGCGGCAGGGCGCACTAAGTGCCCTGCCGCCGGGGCTTTCATCGGCTCAGAAGTTGCCTTTCAAACTCACGGTAAAATTGCGCGGTTCACCGTAGAAGTTACCCCAGGAGGCGGTACCGACCGTGTTGTAATAACTTTTATCGAACAAGTTGTTGCCGTTGAGCGCCACGGTCCAGGTGTCATCGAGGCGATACGCCACGCGCGCGTTCCAGGTGGCGTAACCGGCCTGTTCCAGTTTGATGGTTTGCACGCGGTAGTTGCTGCTCTGGGCATTGACTCCGGCGCCCACGCTCCATTTCGACAGTGCGCCATCGAGCTGGTAGTCACCCCACACGCGCAGCATGTGTCGAGGCACATAGGTGTTGGAGACGCCGCCTTCTTTTGTGCTGTCAATGGTGTTCAGGGATTTGGTCTGGGTGTAGGTGTAGCCGCCGAACAGTTGCAGGCGCTCGAGCACTTCACCGCTGATTTCGGCCTCCACGCCTTGGGCGCGCACCTTGCCTTTATCGGTGTAGCAATAGCCATCGGCAGAGGTCGGGCAGAAGCTGTTGTAGTCGGTTTCGGCGCCGTTTTTCTCGATGGCACGGAACAATGCCAGGGAGCTGTTGAGGCGCCCATCGAACCATTCGCCCTTGATACCCAGCTCGTAGTTGTCGCCGATTTTCGGCTTGAGCGCCGCGCCATCGGCCGTGGCATATGAGCTTTGCGGCTGGAAGATATCGGCGTAGCTGGCGTACACCGAGAGGTGCTCGTTGAGGTCGTAGATCAGTGCGGCGAACGGCGTGACCTCGCCGGTTTCCTTGGTGTGCGCATCTTGCAGGGACCACTCGCCCCAGCCCAGGTTATAGGACTCGCGCCGGTTGTCGTACCAGCTCACGCGACTGCCGACGATGAACATCAACGGCTCGGCCAGGCGCAGGCGCAAGGTGGCATAAGTACCGTATTGGGTGGCGGTTTCCTTGACCGTGCCGCCACGGTACATGTTCGGCCAGAAGGTGCTGTTGGCCGGTTCCGGGAAGTGGTGGTCGGGCTGGTAGATGCTCTGGCGTCTGGGCAGGTTCTGGATCGCATAGACGTCGTCCTGGGTTCCGCGGCTGCCGTTGGCGCCGAGGATCACTTCGTGTTCCAGGCCGAAGGCTTCGAACTTGCCGTCGATATAGGCGTCGAGGCCGTAGTCCCTGTGGTCGTAGTCCATCAGCGCTGCATAGGAGTTGGCCGTCGGCGCCGGGTCGCCATAGTTGATGGTGCCTTCGCTGGCGGCGTATTTGGTGTCTTGCAGGTTGCGGCTGTGCACTGCCGAGACCTTGAGTTTCCAGTCATCGTTGAAGTGGTGGGTGACGTCGGCAAAGAACGTGGCACGCCGGCTTTGCCAGTCGTTCCAGGATTGGCCAAGGCAGGTCGAGCGGCTGAGGTTGGCGCTTTTGCCGTCGGCGTAGCGCGGCAGGCCACCCCAGCACGGGGAGGCATCGACATCTTCGTAGCTGGCGCCGACGCCCAGGGTCGTGTCAGGTGTGAGGTCAAAATCCAGCGCACCGTAGAACGCCTGGTCCTTGCGCTTGGCGATGTCCATGTAGGACCCGCGATCCTGCTGGCTCACGGCAGCGCGGCCACGCAGCGTGCCGCTGTCATTCAGTGGGCCGCCGGTGTCGAGATCGGCACGGTAGTTGTCCCAGGTGCCCGCCGACAGCGAGAGGCTGGTGGTGGGCTTGGCCTGTGGCCGTTTGCGCACAAAGTTCACCGCGCCGCTGGCGGTGCCGGCTCCCTTGAGCATGCCGGCGGCGCCCTTGAGCACTTCCACGCGGTCATAAATCGCCATGTTCGCACTGAAGCTGTCGGCCTGGACGTAGTCCTTGCCCATGTCCAGGGGCACGCCGTCGTACTGGTACTGGCCGAGCATCTTGAAACCACGGGAGTAGAAATACTTGCCACCCATGGGCGACTCGTAGGAGGTGATGCCGGGCGTGCGCTCCATCACGTCGTCGATGGTGGTGACGTTCTGGTCGTCCATGAATTGGCGGGTCATCACGCTCACCGATTGCGGGGTTTCCCGCAGGCTGTGTTCGCCCTTGCCGATGGTGACCGCACCGGTGGTATAGGAGCCGGTGCCCTCGGTGCTGGCACCCAGGCGTTCGCCGTTGATAAGGGTAGCGCCCAGGCTCAGCGCGCCGGTGGCGGCCACTTGCGGCAATAGCATCCATGTGCTGTTGCCCTGGCGTTGGGCTTCAAGGCCTTGGCCGCGCAGCAATTGCTCAAGCGCTTGCTGAGGATCAAGGCGGCCGCTCAAGCCCGGGCTTGTCTTGCCGGCGACGCTGGTGGCGTCGTAGGACAGGCTGATACCAGCCTGGCGTGCGAACTGATCCAATGCAGCGGCGAGGGCGCCGGCAGCGATGTTCCAGTCACGGGCCTGGGTGGCGCTGGCCGGTGTCTCGGCCATCACGGACAGGGGCAGGGCACTGCTCAGGCAGACGCCGAGCAAGGCCGCCTGCACGGCGCGCTTGAGGGGTGAACGTTGGGAGGGGAACGCTTGCATGACCGCGGGGTGCTCCTGAAGGAAGTGGACAGAACCGGCCTGTTGATCGGCCTTTCCTTACAGGTCGAGCGGCAATGAGAATTCACCTCATTTATTTTTTGAAAGGTTACGCGCGCGCGGAAACCGTCACCCAATAGCGGCTGCGGTACGTGACATCAAGCTTGAGTGATTGCGCGACCAGGCTCAGCACCTGATCGGTGTCGTCCAGTTGATAAGTCCCCGACACCCGCAGCCCGGCCACCGCCTCGCTGCAACGCACCAGGCCGTTGCGATAGCGCGCCAGTTCGGCGAGGAAGTCGTCCAGCCGCATCGCGTGTGCGCTGATCACGCCGTCGCTCCAGGCCCAGGGGTCCAGGCCGTTGCCGACAACCGGACGAATGCCGCTGCGGTTGAACAGCACCTGCTCGCCGGGCTTGAGTACCTGGCGGGCGTTGGTCGCATGGCTGTCGGCAAACACCGCCACCGCGCCTTGTTGCACCGCCAACCGTGTGCCCTGGGTTTCTTCGCATACCAGCAGGCGTGTGCCAAGGGTGCGCAGGTAGCCGTCGCGGGTCTGCACCCAGAACGGTCGGTGGTCGGTACCGGTGTTGACCAGTATTTCACCTTGGCGCAGGTGCACCAGGCGTCGCTCTTTATCGAAGGCTGTGTCGATGGCGCTGGCGCTGTTCAACTGGATCCGGCTGCCATCGTCCAGCGCCACCCAGCGCCGCTCGCCCGTGGTCGTACGATAGTCGGCCATCAGTGCGGGCAGTGGCGTGTAGTCGCGGCCCAACCAGGTCAAGCCGGCGGCACCCGCAACCAGGCCGAGCAGTTTCAAGCCCTCGCGACGGGAGATACGTTGACGCGCCCCGTGCAGGGCATGCCGACCGACCTGGGCCGGCAGTTGGCCGAAGTCGTCATTCATCGCGGCCACCTGCTGCCACACCTGTTGGTTTTCGGCGCTGGCGTGCAGCCAGTGTTCGAACGCGGCGGTGTCGGCATCGTCGGCTACATTGAAGCGCAGCTTGATTATCCACTGGATGGCCTGGTCCACCAGGCGCGGGTCAGCCTTCGGCATAACGCAACCGGTAACAGGCGTGCAGCGCTTTGGACAAATCACGCTCCACCGTGGCCTTGGACACACCCAGGCGCAGGGCGATCTGCACACAGGTCAGGCCGTCCAGTTGCGCCAGCAGGAAGGCTTCGCGCACCCGCGGCTTGAGCTGGTCGAGCAAACGGTCGATGCGTTCCAGGCTATCGAGAATGAGCAGGCGGGTTTCTTCCGACGGCACTTCGAGTTGCGGAAAATGCGCGAGGCTTTCCAGGTAGGCGCGCTCCAGTTCGCGGCGGCGGTACTGGTCGATCATCAGGCTGCGGGCGATGCTGCTCAGGTAGGCGCGCGGCTGCTGCAAGGTTTGCTGCTTGCGCGCGTTGAGCAGGCGTACGAAGGTTTCCTGGGCCAGGTCGGCAGCGTGTTCACGGCAACCGGTGCGCCGGCTCAACCAGCCGCGCAGCCAGGAATGATGGGCCTGGTAAAGCTGGCCGATGGCGGCGTGGTCCAGTGGGTGATCGCTCGACATGGGCATCCTGGCGCAGCTGTCTTAATTGATAATGTTTCGCATTCTAGACGTTGCTCGTGGCCCTTCGCAATTCCCGGCGCGCACTGTATCCAGCACAATTTTTTGTTTGCTCCCGGTGCGCCGACTAATCTGCAGGCTTTTCCTGGTGGAAGGCTTGAGCATGATCGACCTGGCGACCCTGGTGGTTTTTTCCGGTGCTGTGCTGTTGTTGCTGTTGTCCCCGGGGCCGAACATGGCCTTTGTGATCAGCCACGGCGTGACCCACGGCTGGCGCGGCGGGATGGCGTCGGCCCTGGGCATTGGCGTGGCCGACGTGCTGCTCACCGCCTTGACCGCCACCGGGGTGACGGCGCTGGTCGCCAGTTGGCCGCCGTCGTTTGACGTGATCCGGTACGCGGGGGTGATCTACCTGCTGTGGCTGGTGTTCAAGACCTTGCAGAAAAAACCTGGGCTGGGTGCGGGCCCCGTCAGCCGCGTGCCGCTGGGCCGGGTGTTTCTGCAAGCGATGCTCAACAGTTTGCTCAACCCCAAGGCGCTGCTGTTTTTCGTGGTGTTCCTGCCGCAGTTCGTGAGGCCCGAGGCGGGGGGCATCGCCGTGCAGTTGATGGTGCTGGGGGGCGTGCTGACCTTGATTGCGGGCGTGTTTCATCTGCTGCTGGGCGTGTTTGGCGGGGCGCTGAGCCGGTTCTTCGCCAGGCGCTCGAAAGGCGCCTGGTTGCAGAAATGGGGACTGGCGATGGTGCTGACAGTGCTGGCGGTGCGCCTGGCGGTGATGTCGCGCCCGGCCTGACTAAATGTGTTTGGCGAGCTTGTTGTGGTGAGCGGGCTTGTCCCGCGTTGGGGCGCGAAGCGGCCCCAAAACCTGGCGCTGTGGAGTGTCTGAAGAAACTCAGTCACCGTTAGGGGGCTGCTACGCAGCCCAACGCGGGGCAAGCCCGCTCACCACAGAGAAAGCGTATCAACCCAACCGCGCCGCCGCCCGAGCAACGATCTCCCCACGCACGCGGCGCGACTCAGCCGTGCGCTTGTTGGCCTCATCCAGCACATGCTTGGGCGCGGTGTCCGGGCGGCCGGCATCGAACGGCGGTGCCGGCGCGTATTCAATCTGCAATTGCACCAACTGCGCCGCCGCTTCGCTGTACAACTCCGCCGCCAGGGTCAGGGCAAAGTCGATCCCGGCGGTGATACCGCCACCGGTCAGCAGGTTGCCATCGCGTACAACGCGCTCTTGCACTGGGATGGCGCCGAGCGGGGCGAGCAGGTCGTGGTAGGCCCAGTGGGTTGTCGCCTTGCGCCCGCGCAGCAAACCCGCCGCACCGAGTACCAGCGAACCGGTGCACACCGAGGTCACGTAGCGTGCGGTCTGGGCCTGAGTCTTGAGGAAGTCCAGGGTCTGCGGGTCTTCCATCAAGGCGCCGACGCCGGAACCGCCGGGTACGCAGATCACATCCAGGCGCGGGCAGTCGGCATAGGTCATGGTCGGGGTGAACGCCAGGCCGGTACTGGAGGTGACGGGGGCCAGGTCTTTCCACACCAGGTGCAACTTCACGTCCGGCAGGGAACCCAGTACGTCGTAAGGGCCGGTAAGGTCCAGTTGCTGGATGCCGGGGAACAACAGAAAGCCGATCTGCAAGGTCATGAATGAAGCTCCGTTAAAGGGGTGGACGGCTTCACTCTAGAGGCCTAGGCTTTGGCGAATACGCCATTGAACCCACGAATCACGCCAATCATGCCTCGAATCGTCCATGTACTCGCTTTTGATAACGCCCAGGTGCTCGATGTCACCGGGCCGCTGCAGGTGTTCGCCTCCACCAATGACCTGGCGCGCCAGCGCGGCGAACCTTTGCCTTACGCGGTATCGGTGGTCGCCGCGCAAGCGCAGCCGGTGATGACCTCCGCCGGCCTGGCGCTGGTGGCCGAGCCGCTGCCCGCCGTTGATGCGCCGTGCGACACACTGGTGATTGCCGGGGGCTGGGGCGTGTATGGCGCAGCTGAAGACCCGGCGCTGGTGGACTGGGTGCGCGAGAAAGCCAGACACACCCGCCGCATGACATCGGTGTGCACCGGCGCTTTCCTGCTGGCCGCCAGCGGCCTGCTCGACGGCTGCCGCGTGGCTACTCACTGGACCCGTTGTGAAGAGCTGGCGCGCAAGTTCCCTGCGCTGACGGTGGAGTCCAACCCGATCTTCATCCAGCAGGGCGCCGTCTGGACCTCCGCTGGTGTCACCGCCGGTATCGACCTGTGCCTGGCGCTGGTGGAAGAAGACCTGGGCCGCGCCGTAGCCCTGGAAGTGGCGCGGCACCTGGTGGTGTTCCTCAAGCGCCCCGGTGGCCAGTCGCAATTCAGCGTGACGCTGTCCCTGCAAAAAGACGACAGCCGCTTCGCCGACCTGCACGCCTGGGTGGCTGAAAACCTCACCCTGGATTTGAACATCCCGACCCTGGCCGCCCAGGCCGGCATGAGCGAGCGCAGCTTTGTGCGCCACTACCGCGCCGAAACCGGCCAGACCCCGGCGCGTGCCGTCGAACTCATCCGCGTCGAAACCGCGCGCCGGCAATTGGCTGATAGCAGTGCCTCGATCAAACGCATTGCCGTGCAATGTGGGTTCGGCTGCGAAGAAACCCTGCGCCGCAGCTTTCTGCGCGCCATGTCGGTGACGCCCCAGGCTTATCGTGAACGTTTTTCGCCGAGCAATTCCAACACCGCATCCAGTGTGGCCTGAGGTGCTTCCTGAGGGATGTTGTGACCCACTCCCGGCAACACCTGGCGCCGATAAAACCCGCTGAAATGCTCCACGTCATCATCCACGTCGGGCGGCGGACCCACGCCATCATCGGCACCGCACAATGAAATGCTCGGCACCGAGATCGCCGGCTGCAACAGCAGGGCCTGCTCGATGGCTTCCAGCGCCGGGTCGCCGGGTGCGTACATGAAGCGGTGACGGTAGGAGTGAATCACCACCTCGACAAAATCCGGGTTATCGAACGATGGCGCGGTCTGCGCATACAGCCCCGGCCCCTCGGCCCAGGACGGCGACCACAGCGACCACAACAGCTTGCACAGTTCGCCCCGGTTGGCGGTCAAGCCGTCCACGCCGCGCTGGGTATGAAAGTAGTACTGATACCACAAGCGATGCTCCGTCACCGGTGCCCTGGGCTTGCGCGACTTGGCGATGGCCTGGATGTTGTAGCCATCCCCGGTCACCAGCCCGCGCACCCGCTCGGGCCACAACGCCGCGACGATACACGCGGCGCGCCCGCCCCAGTCGTACCCGGCCAGCGTGGCCTGCGGGATCGCCAGTGCATCCATGAAATCCAGCAGGTCCTGGGCCAGCGCCGCCTGCTGCCCGGAGCGCATCACCTGTGCGTTGATAAAACGAGTCGGGCCGTAACCCCGCAGGTAGGGCACCAGCACCCGGTACCCCAGCCCGGCCAGTACCGGTGCAATCGCGTCATAGGCACGTGGGTCGTAAGGGAAGCCGTGCAGCAGGATCACTGGTTGGCCGTTGATGGGGCCATGGGCTTCATAGGCTATATCGAGCATTGGCGTGCGTACGTAGAGCGGTGGGGGTGTCATGGTCATGGTTCATCAAATGGCCAGAGATGCTGGAACTCTAGCCGAAAGGTGTGACGGGAAGGGGTGGGTTTTGAGACTGTGGGCTTACTTGTCCAGTCTGGATTGATACGGCCATTCCCGCGCCAGCAGCCCCAGCACTTCAAGGTCATGTCGCTGGCCGTTCCAGAATCCGGCTTCTCGCAGTTTTCCTTCGGCTTTGAAGTCAAGACGCTCCAGCAGCGCCCGGGACGCGTGGTTATGTGGATGAACCAGCGCTTCCACCCGCTGCAAATGCATCTGCCTGAAACCCCATTCCAGGGTGGTGCGCAGCGCTTCGCTCATCAGACCCTCGCCTCGGAATTGCGGTGCAAGCTCACAGGCCAGCGAGCAACTGTTCCATCCACGGTTCCACTTGAACAAGCCACAGCTGCCGATCAACCGGCCCTCGAACTCCAGCCCCCAGCGGGTTCCCGGATTCGGTTGGGTACGCCATTGGGCAAAGGTCTCGATCAGGCGCTTTGCCTGGGCAATGTCGGTCATCGGGTCAGCGCCGAACCAGCGCATACTGTCGGTATCGCGGTAGATGGCGAACAGCGCCTGGGCATCTTGGGTCACCAACTCCCGCAGTTGCAGGCGTTGAGTGTGCAGGGTAGGAAAGGGGGTCATAAGGTGGCAGCGACCTGGTCTCGATCAACCACGTGCCCAAAGTGATGCCGCCACAAGTCCACCCCCAACTGCCCCGACCGATCCAGCGACGAGCCCATGGTCAGATCGCTGATCAACGTCGGCTGCAACCCGGCATCAAACAACGCAAACCCTGCCGCCAGCACGCAGGTGTCGGTCTGGATCCCGCACACCAGCACGCGTTCGGGGGCCAGGCTTTTCAGGTAGGCGACGGTCTCGGGTGTCGGCGCGTAGCCGTGCTTGATGAAGATGCGGTCCGCCGCAATCAGGCTCTGGTCATCCGGTGCCGGTTGCCAGCCAAGTTGCCGGGTGAAGGGGGTGATGCGCTCGTCGTGACGCTCCACGGTGGCGATTGACGGCATGCGGCCCAGCAGGGCATTGATGCCGTCCACCAGCCACGCGGGAGGGTTGAACGAGGGTTGCACATCGATGATCAGCAGTACCTGGCGCATGGTGTTCCTGTCCGTGGCCTGGAGGGCTGCCCATTGTGCACAGGCTATTTCAGGGTTGCCAGGTGGTTTTCTCCCCGCTGAGCTTGCGGTCCAGGAACGTCGCCGCGCTGATCAACGCCAAGTGGCTGAGGGCCTGGGGCGTATTGCCCAGGTGCCGGGCCTGGTTGTCGAACTCTTCAGCGTACAAACCCAGGGGGTTGGCGTAGCGCAGCAGTTGTTCGAATTCCAGGTGGGCTTTTTCCACTTGGCCGGCGCGGGCCAGGCATTCGACGTACCAGAACGAGCAGGCCGCAAACGCACCTTCGGTACCTTGCAGTCCGTCGATCTGGCTGTCGTCGTTGCGGTAGCGGTAGACCATGCCGTCGCGCACCAGGCTTTTCTGGATCGCTTCCAGGGTAGAGAGCCAGCGCGGATCGGTCGCCGCGACAAAGCGCACCAGCGGCATCAGCAGCATCGAACCGTCCAGCGCCGTGCTGCCGATATGCTGCACGAAATGCCCGCGCTCCTCGTTCCAGAAGTTGCTCCAGATGTCGGCGTAGATCGCCTGGCGGGTCTGGTCCCAGCGCGCAAATGGCGCCGGCAGTGAACGCTTGGACGCCAGGCGGATGGCACGGTCCAGCGCTACCCAGCACATTAGTCGCGAATGCAGGAAGTGGTGCTGCTCGCCGCGCATTTCCCAGATACCCACGTCCTGGGTGTTCCAGATTTCGCAGACCTGGTCGGCGACTTCCACGGTGTGCTTCCAGCCTTCGTGGGAGATGGCTTCGCCGTACTTGTTGACCAGGTACACCGCGTCCATCAGTTCACCGTAGATGTCCAACTGGATCTGGTCGAATGCCCCATTGCCGATGCGCACCGGCCTGGCGCCGCCATGGCCTTTGAAGTGGTCCAGCTCGGCTTCCGGCAGCTCCTGGCGACCGTCGATGCCGTACAGGATATTGATCTTGGTCGGCTGGCCGCAGCAGTCACTGACGCGGCCCTTGAGCCAGCGCATATAGGCGTTGGCCTCGTCGACAAAACCCAGGCGCATGAAGGCGTAGACGGTGAACGACGCATCGCGGATCCAGGTATAGCGATAGTCCCAGTTGCGTTCTCCGCCGGGGCTTTCCGGCAGGCCGAAGGTGGCGGCGGCGATGATCGCGCCGTGTTTGCGCGACGTCAGCAGCTTGAGCGCCAGGGCCGAGCGGTTGACCATTTCGCGCCAGCGCCCTCGGTAGTTCGATTGCGCGATCCAGCCGCGCCAGAATTTCAAGGTGTGGGCCAGGGCCAGGTCGGTGCAACCGCTGTCCACGCGTTCGTCGTCCTGGCCGCCGAGGACGAACTCGGCACCTTCGTCCTGCTCCAGGGTGAAGCGCGCTATGGCAGCGCCGTCCTGGATCTGCAGCGGATGGCTGCCGGACAGGCGCAGGCCGGGCTGGCCGTCGGCACTGAAGCACACGGTGCCGTTGTCGACGGTTGCATGTGTAGGCGTGCGCGCATAGTCATGCCGCACCGCGCAGCGCAGATGAATCTCGGCCGTGCCGCTGACCACCCGCACCCGGCGTATCAGCAGTGGCAGGTCGTCGATTTCTTCGCTGATGGCCAGCAGGTCAGTGATCTCTACCACAGCATCATCGCTGAGCCAGCGGGTTTGCAGCACGTTGGTGTCGGGCAGGTAGATCTGCTCGCGACGCGCGTTGGGCAGGTCCGGAGTGAGTTGGAAGATGCCGGCATCGGGGCTGTCCAGCAGCGAACAGAAGACGGACGGGCTGTCGAATTCCGGCCAGCAGAAGAAGTCGATGCTGCCTTTGTCGTTCACCAGTGCCGCGCTGCGCATATCACCGATGATGCCGTGGGCATCAATGGGGCTTTGTTGTTCGCTCTTCAAATCAACCATTGCCACGGAACTCCGGATACAGGCTCATGCCGCCATCGATAAACAGCGTGCTGCCGACCACATAATCGGAAGCATCGCTGGCTAGCCACACCACGGCGTTGGCCACGTCTTCCACATCGCCGACCCGTCCATAAGGAATCAGCTTCAGCAGTTCCTTTTCCGCTGCGCCTTCGGTGGCGGCACGGTTGATCGCGGTGCGGATCGCCCCCGGTGCGATGCCGTTGATGCGGATACGCTGTTCGCTGACTTCCTGGGCGAGGGTGCGCATCAGCATCTCCACGCCGCCCTTGGACGCCGCGTAGTTCACATGCCCAGCCCAGGGGATCAACTGGTGCACCGAGCTCATGTGGATGATTTTGCCGGCTGCCCGCGATACGCCATCGCGTACGCCTTGGCGGTTGAAGATACGCACGGCGGCACGGGCACACAGGAACTGGCCGGTGAGGTTGACGCCGATCACCGTGTTCCAGTCGTCGAGGCTCATGTCCACCAGGTTGGCGTCCTTCTGCAGGCCGGAGTTGGCCACCAGGATGTCCAGGTGGCCGAAGGCATCCAGGGCCTGGGCAAACAGCCGTTCTACCTCTTCTTCTATTGAGACGTTGGCGCCGATGGCAATCGCTCGGCCCCCCTCGGCGTTGATCTGCTTGGCCAATGCCTCGGCCGGGGCAGCCTGGCTGTTGTAATTCAGCACCACGGCCGCTCCGGCTTGTGCCAGAGCCTTGGCCGCGCCGGCGCCGATTCCGGAACTGGCGCCGGTTACCAGCGCCACTTGTTGCTCCAACGAGATACGCATTGCTCACCGACCTTTATTTCGTGAGTTCAAGTAGCTGACTGACGGTGCGCAAGGGAAGTTCAGCCGTGTGAATTTAGCGACTACAACCATGGTGGAAAATGGAATAACAGAACTATAAAAAATAACCATAAGATACTAAAAAACCGCTTAAAAGCGTTTGACAGGCTTTTTGGCGCCGTGTCTTATAGGCACACCTCAACCCGCTCCGTTGGTAGTTCGGATGTCATCGCGGGGCCACTTACAAGAGGTGTCTATGTGCCTTTCGGCCGATATAGGGGAACTACCAGTTCAGGGAAAAACCGCTGCCTTAGTTGGCATGCCGAAGTTAGTGATCTTTGATTGCGACGGTGTACTCGTCCAAAGTGAAGACATCACCCTGTCTGTGTTGATCTCCATGCTTAATGCGCTTGCGCAGGGCAATACAACACTGGATGTGACCTATTTTATCGAACACTTTCGTGGGCGAAGGATCGCGGATTGTTTGCGTGAGGCTGAACAGATTTTAAATGTTCGCTTGGATCATGAGTTTGAACAGCGCTTTCGCAAGCAAGCGCTGGAAGCATTGACACAGGGTTTAACAGCGACGGATGGAATTGTTGAAGTACTGCAAGGCTTGCAGGTTCCTTGTTGTGTTGCCTCCAGCGCACCCCGCAGCAAGATAGAACACTGTTTGCGTATTGCCGGGCTATTTTCTTATTTCGAAGGGCGAATATTCAGTTGTTATGAACTGGGTCGCTGGAAGCCTGATCCATTGGTGTTTTTGACGGCCTGTGAAACTTACGACATTGCCGTGAGTGAGGCGCTGGTTATTGAAGACAGTGTCACGGGTATTCAGGCGGCCGTCGCTGCCAATATAAAAGTATTGGGTTTTGGTCCACCGCACCGGCATGCACAGTTAGCGGCTGCCGGCGCATTACCGATCGCCGACATGCGCGAAGTACTGGCGATTTTCAATTGACCTTATTACTCAGGGAGGAGGCATTGTGAATACACTGGGTTACCTGGAAAGACTTAAACGCAACGATCAATCTTCAGAGGTATGGTGGGATTCATCGCCCGCTGTCTACCTGCCTTACAAACAGCACTTGCTGGATAAGTACCCGGCGGCCGCAGCTTATATAGATGCGTTGATGCCGGACGATTTCTCCCAACCCAGGGGCCTGTGCAGTGTGACCACCAATCCCCGGTTGGTGACCGCCGTTATCCTTGAAAAGCGCGAATACTGGTCATCGCGCTTAAACCTGGCGAGCCTGTCTCCCAGCCAGTTGCACAAACAGCTGTATAACGAGGTCATCGTCGAAGGGGCGGCGGCTCTCCAGCCGTTGTGGGTTCAATCGGCGCAGGTCGAAGGCTGGATCTCAGCCCAGGTCGACCCTGTGGATGTGCGCTGCACCGAGCGCATGACCGTCAGGGGGCTGGAACTGCATCGCCTCGCACCGAATGTGATGGTCAAGGTGCCCGGCAGTCTGGAGGGGTTGGTGACCGTCGAGCAACTGGCCGCCCAGGGCGCGTCGATCAATATCACCTTCTGCTTCACGGTTGCGCAGTTCCAGGCCGGCATCCAGGCCATCGAGCGGGGCATGGCGACCGCGCGCAGCAATGGGATCGATACTGCCCACTGCAAGTACGTGATCACCTTCATGATCGGGCGTTTCGCCTGTCAGCCCGAACTCACGCTGCAGGCCGCGGAGCGTGGCCTGGCATTCAGCGCCGAGGAGCTGCGCTGGGCCGAGCTGATGATCTACGAGCAGGTCCAGGCGTTGGTGGCGGCCGCGAGCGTGCCGGTCCAAACCCTGCTGTCCAGCATCAAAGTCGATGTGGACGAGCGAGGCAACAAGCATTGCTGGCACCTGGAAAAGACCGGGCATGCGGCAACCTGCTACACGCTGACGCCGGACGTGGTTGAGTTCCTCATCGAGCGCGAAAGCCACGGCAAACCGGTGGTGCCTGCTGCCGGGCCACAGAAACCGCCAGCGTCGACATTCGCCAAGCTGATCCGTATCCCGTACTTCTACGAAGCCTACTTTGTCGACAGCATCGAGCCGTACGACTTTGGCAACCACGAGGCGTTTATCAACGCCTGCAACGAGGCCAACAGCGCGCACCGGCGCCTGGCCGATTACTGCGTTCGGCTCTGCCCGGTGACCAAGCCCTTCAAGCGCGCGCTCAACGCGTTGCTGGCCGCTGAATTCGGGGTGATCGCATGAACCGGATGATCGGGTTATGGGCACACCCACGTTCGCGCTCCACCGTGCTGGAACGTGTGTTTATCGAGCGGGGCGATTTTGAGGTCTTCCACGAGCCGTTTGCGCACATGGCGTTTTCCGAGGACTCGGCGATCCCTTCGGATGAGTGGGATCACAGTTTGCCCACGACGTACCAGGGTATAAAACAGCATCTGTTGACCGCGCGTGAGCGCAGCAACGTGTTTCATAAAGACATGTGCTACCACTGCCTGGATGATTTGAAAGTCGACAGTGGGTTTCTTGCGCAACAGGACAATATCTTTCTTATCCGCGAACCGGCCAGCAGTATTGTTTCCCATCATCGGGTGCATCCGGATATGCCGTTGCAGGCCATTGGGCATAAAGCCCTCTACGACATCTTTTGTGTGGTTACAAAGCTCACGGGCAAAGTGCCCTATGTGATTAATGCCGATGATTTGGCTGCCGCACCCGAGCGGGTGATTCGTAAGTTATGCGATTACCTGGGTATTGAGTTTCTGCCGCACGCCATGACGTGGAAGCGCGAGTGCCCGCAACAATGGAAAACCTGGCGTCGTTGGCATGCTGCGGCGGAAAACAGTGAGCGCATTGTGACGCCGGATAAACAACATATTGATATGAACGCCCTTGACCAATACCCGAAGTTAAAAGCGATGTATGAATACCATCGGACTTTCTACGCGCGCATGAACGAATTTTGCCAATAAGGATAGTTGTATGAAGAAGTTGATTGTTACCGGAGCGGCCAACGGCATTGGTCGGGCCACTGTGGACATGGCGATTCAACAGGGTTACTTCGTTATTGGCGCCGACAAGGATGCCGAAGGCCTCGATGTGTTACAGCGACTCTACGGCGCTGAAGTGTTCGAAGCGCAGATTGCCGACTTTTCCGATATGGCGGCTATCAAGGGTTTTATTCCAAAACTGTACGAGCGCCATGCCACTATTTATGGTTTGGTCAATAACGCCGGGATTTATCACGGTAAAAGTGTCTACGCGTATTCCGATGAGCAGATCGACGAAATCCTCACCGTCAATCTCAAGGCACTGGTCTATCTGTCCAAGGACTTCGCCGAACGGGAAATGATCCACGAAGCCCCGCGCAGCATCGTCAACATTGCGTCGGTGGCCGGTGAAGTGGGCAGCTGCGATGCCCTCTACGGCGCCACCAAGGCGGCGGTGATCGGCCTGACCAAGGCCAATGCCTGGAACTTTGCGCCGTTCGTGCGGGTAAACGTGGTGTCCCCGGCGCTGATCCATGACACCGCCATCTACGACACTATCCCCGAATACCGTCGCGCCGAGTACGCACGCCAGGAGGTCCTCAAGGACCCGATCCGGTCCAGCGGCGTGGCCGAGGTCATCATGCTGCTGGTCGGCGACGCCATGCGTCACAGCACCGGCAGGGTGATTTCGGTCGACAACGGAGCCTACCCACGGTGAGCCATTCGATGCGCAAGAAAAAACTGCTGCTGGTGGGCGCCGGCAACCTGTGCCTGCAAATCCTCAAGATTCTCGGGCCGAAAAACGCGTTCGAGTTTGTGGTGTTGGGCCGCAACGAAGAAGCGACGATCCGGCTGTGCAACCTGGTGGCACTGTCGTGTGCGCAACTGGGGCAATTCATTGCGATCAAGCCGGTGATTGCCGACCTTACGGACATCGGCAAGGTGACCCAGCTGCTGCGCGAAGAAGCCCCGGACATGCTGGTGAACTGCGCGTCGCTGCAGTCGTGGCGGGTGATTACCGGGTTGCCCAAGCTGTCGTTCGAAAAGCTCGACCAGGCCCAGTTCGGGCCGTGGCTGCCCATGCACCTGACGTTGATGCACTGCCTGATGCAGGCGGTGAAGGCCTCCGGCATCTCGGCCAAAACCGTCAACGCGGCGTTCCCCGATGCGGTCAACCCGATCCTGGCGCACGTCGGCCTGGCTCCCGATATCGGCGTGGGCAATGTGGCCAACCTGATTCCGGCGGTGCGCTTTTCCATCGCCCGTTTGCTCGAATGTGCGCCGGCCGATGTACAGGTGCAGCTGTACGCCCAGCATTACTTCAGCCACTACGTACCGCGTGGTGGCCTGCCACCGCGTGCCAGCTACCGCCTGTTGTATGAAGTGCGCGACCGCCCACAGGCGCCCCGCCTGCCGGCCGAGGCGATTTTTTCTACGGTGAAATCCGAGTTCCGTCGCCTGGGCGGGGTGGACGGGCAGTTCCTTACGGCGTGCTCCGCCGTCACGGTGATCGAAGGGCTGTTTTCAGCCACGCCGGTGCGGGTGCATGCGCCTGGCCCTCTTGGGCTTCCGGGCGGCTATCCCGTGCAACTGCACGAGGGGCGGATCGAGGTGCAGTTCTCCGAGGCCTGCCCACAGGATGAGGCGGTGCGCATCAACAGCATCTGCCAGAGCCAGGACGGCATCGACGAAATCCATTGCGATGGTTCCGTCACCTACAACCCGCAGTGCATGGCCGTCATGCAATCGATGCTGGGGTACTCCAAGCACAGCATGTCCATCGAACAGTCCGCCGAGTTTGCCCATGAGTTGGCGAGCAAGTACCTGTCCTTCAAGAATTCAACCTGGTAGGTGCGTCATGAATCAGATGACCAGAAACAAGCACAACGACGTGGCCAGTTACTCCACGCAGTACTCGACGGAATTTGTCGAACGGTGGGATGAGTTGATCGATTGGGAGAAACGCAAGGCGGGGGAGGGCGGGTTCTTCGAAAACCTGTTGCGAAGCCACGGCGTGCAGTCGGTGATCGACGTCTCGACGGGCAGTGGTTTTCATGCGGTCCAGCTCAAGCAGGCGGGCTTTGAGGTGGTGGCCACCGATGGCAGCAGCACCATGTTGACCAAGGCGCGGGCGAACTTTCGCAAACATGGCCTGGATATCCAGTCCCATTACCGCGACTGGCATTCACTGGACTCGCAGGAGCTGGGGCAATTCGACGCCGTCGTGTGCCTGGGCAGTTCGCTGTGCCATGTGTTTGAAGCCCACAATCGGTTGCGGGTGTTGGCGAAATTCAGGGCCTTGCTCAAGCCGGGTGGGTTGCTGATTGTGGACCAGCGCAATTTCTTCGCCATCCGTGCCGGTAAATTCAAAGCCAGCGGTCATTACTATTACTGCGGTACAAACGCTTCGGTGAGCTTGGGCCAGGTCGATGAACGCCTGTGTGAGTTCATCTATTCCTTCGATGACGCGCAGCAGTACAGGCTGCAGGTTTACCCCCTGTTGCCGGGGGAATTGAAGGGGGAAGTGCTCAAGTCCGGGTTTACCGACCATCAAAGCTACGGTGATTTCGAGCCTGACTACGACATGATGGATTGTGACTTTGTCATCCACACTGCGCGCGCCGAATAGGGAGGCTTGATGAGCACACTCGTACAGAGCAATGCCCGCCCACTGGACAGTGTCGTGCTGGCGGTGGTCCTCACCGGCTTTGTGGCCAGCACCTATGGTTTCGGGGTTTACCTGTTCGCCAACCTGGTGGTGGACATGCGCCGCGACATCGGCTTTGACTACACCACGGTGGGCCTGATCACCGGCGGCGCGCAGATTGGCTTCCTGCTGTTTTCGTCGGTGACCAGTTACATCAGCCGTTTCTTCGAAGGCTGGAAAATCAGCCTGGTGTCGACCGTGATGACGTCCCTGGCGCTGCTGGGCCTGAGCGTCAGCGACAGCATCTGGTTGTCGGGTGCCTTGTTGATCCTGCTCGGTGGTTGTTCCGCCTCGGTGTATATCCCGCTGGCGGAAATCGTCACCAAGGGCTTCAGCCCGGGCAATCGCTCGCGGGTCATGGGGCTGATCTCCAGTGGTACCAGCTATGGCGTGTTCATCAATGGCTTGCTGGTGTCGTTCCTGACCTTGAATGGTGGCTGGCGCTCGATCTGGCTCACCGCCGGGCTGATCTCGGTAGCCCTGTGCGTGGTGGCTTGGTTTCTGTTGCGCAACCTGGCCGCAAGCCAGGACACCGGGTTTGCCGGCGTGCGCACCGCCGCGCTTGACAGCCAGCAACCCTGGCTCAGCCGCTCGCTGTACCTGACCTGGGCCATCGCGTTTCTCAATGGCATGGCATTGCTGCCGTTCCAGACGTACCTGGCGCCATTTCTGCGCGATGAATTGGGCGTTTCGGTACAAGACGCCGGGTTTATCTGGACCACCATCGGTGCGGTGGGCATGGCCTCGGGCTTTCTGGTGGGGTGGATTGCCGACAAGGTCGGGGTGCGAGCGTCGCTGGCGATGTGTTTCCTGAGCGCGGGGCTGGCCGCCACCCTGGTGTTCAGTTTCAACAACCTTGCGTTGTTCTACCTGGCCGCGTTTTTGTTTGCGTTGGCGTTCTACCCCATCTTCGGGCTGGTCCCCAGTTACATCGGGCAGATCGTGCCGGTCAGCCGGCTGACCCAGGCCTTCGGCATCGCCAACGTGTTGATCGGCCTGGGTGGCGTGTGCGGCAACTTTCTGGGCGGTTTTTCCAAGGACCTGACCGGGTCGTTCTCGACGGTCTACTGGGTGGTTGCGCTGTTGCTGTTCGTGCAATGCGTGATGGTGTTCATGTTGGGTAAACCGCCGGTTGCGGCGAAGGAGGGCGAGCGGCCATGAGTTATTTTCCAGACAGTCCAAGCCAGAACCTGCACGCGTTTGCGTTCAGCTATCGGCGCGCCGGAAACGCGCACAAGCCTGCGGTCATCTGGATGACGGGGATCTCGGCGTCCGGCAAATCGACCATCGCTGATGCGCTGGACATCGCCTTGCAGAAACAGGGGCGGATCACCGCGATCATTGATGGCGACTCGGTGCGTGGCGGGTTGTGCCGGGACCTGGGTTTTACCGACAGCGACCGCGATGAGAATATCCGACGGGTCGCCGAAGTGGCCCGGTTGATGATGGAGGCGGGGCTGGTGGTGATCGTGGCGCTGATTTCACCCTCGTCGGCCAGTCGGCATTACGCCCGTTCGATCATCGGCAATGAGTTTTTTGTGGAAGTGCATGTGGATGCACCCTTGGAAATCGCCGAACAACGTGACCCGAAGGGGCTGTATAAAAAAGCCCGCGCGGGGTTGATCAAGCACTTTACCGGGATCGACTCCCAGTATGACGTGCCGGTGTTTCCGGAAGTGCACTTGAATACCCAGGCGCTGTCAGTGGAGCAGTCGGTCGAGGCGATTCTGGATTGGGTGGGGCACAACGATAGTCGCGGTTAGCCGTCTGTCTTTGCGTCGGCTTTGCGCCGGGGGGACAATGTCTGCAACTTGAAAAAACAAGGTAATCTGCGCCATCGCAGGGAGAACGCGTTTTTTCAGGAGTAGGCATGACACATTTTACGGGCACTGCAAAATCGATCCGTCTGATTGGTGGGGCCCGGGTCTTGGACTTTATCAATACCACCAATGGGCGGCGCCCCGGCACTTCGCTCAAGGTCATTGAAGAACGGCTGACCAGTTTTCAGTTCTTCTTTGAATGGGCCTTGCATGCGTCGTTGATCTCGGCCCAGGAGTTCGATGACTACAAGCCAATGGTGTTTGAGTCATCGATTGCCTATCAACCCAACCTCGACGCGATCATTGCGTTCAGGGAATGCCTGTACGCCGTGTTCTACCCGCTGTCCTTGCAAGCTGCCGCGCCCGACGACGCGTTGCAGCAGATCAACGAGACCTTCCAGCAAGGCGCTGCACGACGGGTGCTGCGGTCTGTCGAGGGCAAGCCTGCCTGGGCGTGGATGGCCTGCACCACGGCGCAGGAGCTCACGGCCATGGTGCTGGGGCGGTTGGCCATCGAGGCCACGCAATTGCTGGTATCCGGTGATCTGCACGCATTGCGCAGTTGCAGCGCTACCGACTGCGACTGGGTGTTCCTCGATATCTCCAAGAACAAACAGCGCAAATGGTGCCAGATGAGCGTGTGCGGCAGCCGGGAGAAACTCAGCCGGCTCAGACAGGTGGGTGGCAAAACCGCGCATTGAGGGCCTATGGCGAGTAGCAATTGCCCCGCTTAATAGGAAGCATTACTATTCACGTCCCGCCTCCCCAGTGCTCCCGCGATGATCCCTCAGCCGCCCCGCAGAACAGGCTTTTTCGAACACTACGAAGAGTTGATCGGGACCTGGACGCGCCGCCTGAGAAACCGCCAGCAGGCCGAAGACCTGGCCCATGACACCTTTGTGCGGGTGCTTGAGGCAAAATCCTCCGAGGTTGAGCAACCCCGGGCCTATCTGCATCAAACGGCGCGCAATATTGCGGTTGACGCCTTTCGACGCGAAGACCGTCGCGAGGCCATGACCCTGGAAGCCTTTGATCAGCGCTCGCCGCATACGGGCGACCCGGAGCATTTAATGCACGCGATCCAGTTGGCGGACTCTATCGAGCGGGCCTTGGCCGAACTGCCGCTCAATTGCCGCAGGATTTTCATCTGGCAGAAAATCGAGGGCCTTACCCAACAGGAAATCGCCGACCGCCTAGGGCTGTCTAAAAACATGGTGGAAAAGTATATGATCCGCACCCTGCGGCATCTGCGCGACCGCCTGGACGCGATGGCGCCATGATCGCCCGCTCTGAAACAGGATCATCCATGATGGATAACCGTGCCCGAGACGAAGCCGCGCAATGGTTTGTGCGCCTGCAAGACGCCGAGTTGAGTGCTGCCGAACGCCAGCGTTTCGACGCATGGCGCACTGAACATCCCGATCACCAGTACGAATTCGATGTATTGCAGGGCGTGTGGAGTGCTGCTGACTTACTGCCCAAAGCCCGCCTGCAGGCGCTGTGCGAAGCTCCTGTGGAGCGTCCAAAACGCCGTGCCGTCCTGCGTTATGCAGTAGCTGCGAGCGTGATCGCCGTTGCGCTGGGGTTGGGCCTGTTCAGTGGGCTGGATCATCCGAAGCCCTACAGCGCCGAGTTCAGCACGCGCCTGGGTGAACATCGCCAGGTGGCCTTTCCCGACGGTTCAGTGATGGACCTCAACAGCCGCAGCGTCGTCACGGTGCATTACGAAAAAGGTCGGCGTGGCGTCGAGATCAAGCAGGGCGAAGCGATGTTCAGCGTCGAACATGACACCAGCAGGCCTTTTGTCGTGGTGGCCGGCGCAGGGCAGGTGACCGTGACCGGCACGCGATTCGATGTGCGCCGCGATGACGACCAGACCCGCGTCATGGTCGAAGCCGGCACCGTAAAGGTACAAGGCCGCTCGCCGGACAAGGTGGTGACGCTGACGGCGGGCCTGGGCAGCCATGTCGACAACCAGGGACGGGTGGCCGCGGCCTACGCGGTGAACACCGAGGAATTGACCGCTTGGCGCACTGGCAAGCTGGTCTTCAACAACGCTTCGTTGGGCGAAGTGGTCCGGGAAGTCTCGCGTTATCGCGAGCAACCGCTGCGGGTCAGCACGCCGGCCGTGGGCAACCTGCGCCTGACCAGCGTGTTCAAGGCCAACGACACTGACGCCTTGCTCAAGGCCTTGCCGCACATTCTGCCGGTGGCGCTGCGCACCTTGCCGGACGGCAGCCAGGAAATTATTTCACGCTGACATTCAGGTTTTTTTCGAGTTCTTCGTCTTCTCCTGCAACTGCAACTGGTTTGCATTAACAGCCGCACACTCTTGCGATCACAGGACTAGGTTCGACGTGAAAAAACTTGCCGTGAACAACAATAAAATCTCCCGCTGGGCGCCGCTGGCCCTGGCGCTTGCGGTCAGTGCCGCGCTGCCTGTGGCTTACGCCGCCGAGTCTATCCACATCAAGGCCCAGCCCCTGGGTGCAGCGCTGAGCCAGTTGGGCCAGCAGACGTCCCTGCAAGTGTTCTTCAGCCCGGAGCTGGTTGCAGGCAAGCAAGCGCCGGCGGTCGACGGCAACCTCTCCCCCGAACAGGCCCTGCGCCAGTTGCTGCAAGGCAGCGGCCTGGACTACCAGATCGATGCCGGCTCCGTGACCCTGCGCCCGTTGAACAGCGGCACCGGTGAAGCCGGCTCGCCGCTGGAACTGGGCGCCACCGATATCAAGGTCGTGGGCGACTGGCTCGGCGACGCCAACGCCGAAGTGGTGCAGAACCACCCCGGCGCGCGCACGGTGATCCGCCGCGAAGCCATGGTGGAGCAGGGCGCGATGAACGTCGGCGATGTGCTGCGCCGTGTGCCGGGTGTGCAGGTGCAGGAATCCAACGGCACCGGCGGCAGCGATATTTCCCTCAACGTTGGCGTACGTGGCCTGACGTCGCGCCTGTCGCCACGTTCCACCGTGTTGATCGACGGCGTACCAGCAGCGTTCGCGCCGTACGGTCAACCGCAACTGTCGATGGCACCGATTTCCGCCGGTAACCTGGACAGCATCGACGTGGTGCGCGGTGCCGGTTCCGTACGCTACGGGCCACAGAACGTCGGCGGCGTAATCAACTTCGTGACCCGCGCCATCCCCGAGAAATTCTCCGGTGAGGTCGGCACCACCCTGCAAACCTCCGCCCATGGCGGCTGGAAGCATGTCGACAATGCGTTTATCGGCGGCACTGCCGACAACGGCATCGGCGCCGCCTTGCTGTACTCCGGGGTCAATGGCAACGGTTATCGCAACAGCAACAACTCTAACGACATCGACGACGTGATCTTCAAGACCCACTGGGCGCCGACCGATCAAGACGACTTCTCGCTCAACTTCCACTACTACGACGCCAGCGCCGACATGCCTGGTGGTCTGACGCAGAAGCAGTTCGATGCCAACCCGTACCAATCGGTACGCGACTGGGACAACTTCAGCGGCCGCCGCAAGGACGTGTCCTTCAAATACATCCGCCAGATCGACGACCGTACCCAGGCCGAAGTGCTGACCTATTACTCCGACAGCTTCCGCGGCAGCAACATCGCCAACCGTGATTTGAAGACCCTCGGTTCCTACCCGCGCACCTATTACACCTTCGGCATCGAGCCACGCGTCTCCCATGTGTTCGACGTAGGCCCGAGCACCCAGGAAGTCAGCCTGGGCTATCGCTACCTCAAGGAAGGCATGCACGAGCAGGCGACCAGCCTGAATCTGGTCAACAATGTACCGACGCCGGGCGGACAGAGTGACGGCCACGTCTATCAGGATCGCACCGGGGGCACCGAGGCCAACGCGTTCTACATCGACAACAAGATCGATATCGGCAAGTGGACCGTGACTCCGGGGATCCGTTTCGAAGATATTCGCACCGAATGGCACGACCGCCCGGTGATCGCGCTGAACGGCACCCGTACCCAGGAAAAACGCCGCGAAGTCCACAACAACGAACCGCTGCCGGCATTGAGCGTGATGTACCACGTCTCCGACGCCTGGAAACTGTTCGCCAACTACGAGACTTCGTTTGGCAGCCTGCAATACTTCCAACTGGGCCAGGGCGGCACCGGCGACCAGACCGCCAACGGCCTCAACCCGGAAAAGGCCAAGACCTACGAGGTCGGCACACGCTACAACGACAATGTCTGGGGCGGTGAGCTGACGTTCTTCTACATCGACTTTTCGGATGAGCTGCAATATGTCAGCAACGATGTAGGCTGGACCAACCTCGGCGCCACCAAGCACACCGGTATCGAAGCCTCGGCGCATTACGACCTGTCGAACCTGGACCCGCGCCTGGATGGCCTGACCGCCAATGCCGGCTTCACCTACACCAAGGCCACCTCCGAAGGTGACGTGCCGTTCAAGGGCCGTGACCTGCCGCTGTACTCCCGTGAAGTGGCCACCTTGGGCCTGCGTTACGACGTCAACCGCTGGACCCATAACCTGGATGTGTACGCCCAGTCCGGCCAGCGTGCGCCGGGTACGACCAGCACCTATGTCACCCAGGGCACGGCTGACGGTCAGTACGGTGATATTCCAGGCTACGTCTCGGTCAACGTGCGCAGTGGCTATGACTTTGGCGAGCAGTTGTCCAACCTGAAGCTGGGTGTGGGCGTGAAGAACGTCTTCGACCAACAGCACTACACCCGTTCCAGTGACAACAACGCCGGGTTGTACCTGGGCGAGCCACGCACGTTCTTCGTACAGGCCAGCGTCGGGTTCTGAGTCATCTCGATAGAAAAAGTCGCAGCTCCATTCAGGGCTGCGATTTTTTTTGCCGGTTTCCTACGCATTCACAGCGCATTTGGCTGACTGTCGCGGAACTGATTCCGACGCAACCCCCACACATGGGCATACCTGAGGGGCCTCGACGCTACGTTGGAGCGACAGCCTGAAGGTCACGCTCACTGTATTGGAGAAACTCATGTCGGTATCGACTCTCGATGCACTCGCATCTGCATCAACCACGTCCAACCGGGCGCTGGCAGACGCCAAGCCTCAGGCCAAACCCGCCGGCCCGGCGCCTACAGCGCTTTCTTTCAATGACCACGGCGCTGCCAGCGTCAGTTTTCACTCCAATGAGCACAGGTCCGGGCCTGTGTTTGGTAACGCTCAGCCAGCCATAGAACGTCACTTTCCGGGTCAGCACAGCGCGTTCATGCCGCTCAGTTTGCTGGATAGGTTGAGAGAATGGATGGCCAGTTTGTTTGCTGGTCACCGACCATCGATGCGTCCGGGTTGTGGTAATCCACCGCCAAGGCCAAATCCTGGCTGGAGCAACCCGCCGCCACGACCGAACCCCACTGTTGGCAAGCCCTGTCCGACCCGACCGTGCGAATCTGATGCTGACTACAGCCTGAAGAGCCGTAAACAGTTGATGGGGCTGATGCGCGACAATTTTCCAGCCTTCCAGGATCCCAGGTACCCGGGTTACCTGAGCGTTGACAGCCTTAAAGCGAAGGCGAATCGGCCGTTGCTCCCTGAGTACGGTCCGAACAAAGAAGAGAACAAGAAAAAGAACCAGGAAACTCTCCTGGCCAGGCAAGTCTTGAAAGATCCGAAACTTATGGATGCCATCTTCCGAAACCCGGTCACAGGCGCACGGGAGCGTCTGGCCAGCCCACAAAGGCTGGACATGCTTGCCAAAAGGGAGGACTACTTCACCTACTACAGCGAAAAGCAATTGCGCCAAGAAGTGCGTGAGCATTGGGGCCGGAATCCGCGGATCGAAGTCCTCCAGAGGTCGGCGAACAGACCGCTGACGGGTGATTCTGATAAGGACCATCAGACCCTACTGGCGCGGGAGCTCCTTTTCCTTCGCAGCGATTTGGTGGCAGAGCTGTTCAAAAAATGACTTCTAAACCAGTCCTGTGGCGCGGTTACTGACGTCTCGCTAATTATCGTTCATGCGCCGCAACAACGGTTGCGGCGCGGTCATCCATCGTGCGTGAACTGTTTGCGCTCAATGCCACTGACCTCCTATCCAACGGCTTTGTTAAAAACGGTCACTCTTCAGCTAACACGTGAGAGCTAACCAATGACTTCAACCTCCTTCAACCGCCCCCCCGTGGGCTGCCAGGGGTTTGCTGGCTCTGGCCATGAGCCGGACCTCCCCGCAGCAGGTAGAGGCATCGCTAAAGAGGATCCTCTGGGCACGCCGTATTCACACGCTGCCGAGACCCGCCGTATGAAGGCCTTCGATGGCCAGGGCAAGTTCCAGGCGCCGGTCGCCGATGACTTTTGCCGCGGCTTGACCGAGTCTGGACTGCACTCGGTGGATGATGCCAAGGCGCCAGGAAGCGTCGGGGTCTTCGATGGCTTGAAGACCTGGTTGCGCAGACAGAGGGGCAATTGATGCCCGGTGTCAGCATCTTTTTACATGCTGTCATTGGTAGTTACCGATCTGACGGAACTGCCGTATGTATTCGGCCACACATCAGGTGCCCGTCTGCCTGGAGTCCATTCAATGATTTCGGTGATCACGGTCGCGCTCACTAAACCGGTGAGGATCTGAAAAAGTTGGAGAAAACGCATGAGTATCGAGGGTGTATCAAGACTCTGCCGGCCGGCCCCGAATGTCGCAAGTGAGCCATCAACCCCGTCACAACCGGCCGCCCAGCCTTACACCAGGAATGCGGTTTATGCTGCGCAGCCGGATGGGGCGCACAGGCCAAGGCTGTTGCGCACAGCGCAACTCGGGCTGAGTCACCGGGCGCTGCAGAATGCGCCCACCGCACGCGCACAGGTCAGCGAACCCGACGCAACATGGACCGACAGGCAACTGGCGCAAGCGTTGGAAAAAGGCTTCGGTTTGCTGCACCCGTTTCTGAAAGAGGGGCGATTGACGTACTCTGCGTTGTGCCGGGTGGCCGCTGAATGATGGGGCAAAGCGATGAGCTGAACAGGGTCATCAACGTCGTCCGCGAACTGCTCAAGCGTCCATCACTGATTGACGCGATCATGAACCGCGACGGTTACATCACGCGAGACAGTCTCATGGCAGCCGCTGCTTTACCGGGTAACAGCTCGCCCAGTGAGTTCAGCCAGGACCCGTTCCATGCCCAAGACAATGACTGCGTAGTACAGGCCTTGAAGAACCTGTTCGAGCAACTGAGGGATCCGACCAAGGACCGCACGTTCCTTTTTGAACCGTATCAGTACCTCGCGATTGAAACGCTCATGAAGGTCATGCAGGACCCCTACGACGTTGATCATGACGGTGTCCCCATGCTGGAATCTTCTACCGGCATGCCCAAGCCCAAGTACAGTGAACTCTGTGTCTATACCGCGAAGAACATTATCGAGCGCCCGGGGCTGCTGCTTTCACTGGAACGTGTCAACAGCCCGCGACTGTTCGGCCCGCCTCATCATGCAGGCTATCTCAGTAACAAGAGCCTTGATCTCTGGCGGGAGCGGTACAAGGGGCGCAAAGCACGCTGACATTAGACCTTGAGGATTTTGCCGCTGATGGCCACCGCGGCCAGCAGTAGGGCGATCAGCAAAAAGGCGGTACTCAGGCTGCTGCCATGGGCGATAAAGCCGATCACGGCGGGGCCGGCAAGAATACCGGCGTAACCCAAGGTGGTAATGGCCGGCACCGCGATATGTTCCGGCATGACCTTTTGCTTGCCGACGGCGGTGTACAGCACCGGCACAATATTCGAACAGCCGGCACCGACCAGCGCATAGCCCAGCAGTGCGGTTTCCCATGCCGGAAACAAGGTGGCCAGCAACATGCCTGCGGTGGCCAATGCGCCGCCTATCACGATAACGCGCGTGGCGCCCAGGCGTCGCACAATGGCATCGCCGGTCAGGCGTCCAGCCGTCATGGTCAAGGCGAATGCTGCATAACCCAGGCCTGCATAGGCTTCGTCCAGGCCGCGTTCGGCACTCAGAAACACGGCGCTCCAGTCGAGCACCGCGCCTTCGGCCAGAAAAACGATAAAGCACAGGCAGCCGATAAACAGCACCACACCGTGGGGCACGGCAAACGCCGGGCCGGAACTTTCACTGCCATAGGGCAGCAGGTGCGGCGCAGCCTTGAGCAGCGCCGCCAGCGTAATGACGATCACCACCAGGGTCGCCTGCAATGGCGACAGGCCCAGCCCCAGCAAACCCGAGACACCCGCCGCACCGACGATCCCTCCCAGGCTGAACAGCCCATGAAAGCCCGACATCATGGTTTTGCCGCTGGCGCGCTCAACGATCACCGCCTGCAAGTTGACTGTGGAATCCACCGTGCCCAGGCCGGCACCAAACAGGAACAACCCAGCCATCAGCAGCGGAATCGAACTCACCGTCGCCAGCATCGGTAATGCCAGGCAGATCATGATCGTCCCGGCGCTCAATACGCGTCTGCAGCCGAAACGTGAGGCCAATGCACCCGCTGCGGGCATGGCAATGATCGAACCAACACCCAGACACAGCAGCAACAGGCCCAGCGTGCCTTCGCTCAGTCCGGCGCGAGCCTTGGCATACGGCACCAGCGGCGCCCAGGCCGCGATGCCGAAGCCGGCAATGAAGAAAGCGATACGGGTCGACATTTGCTCCAGCCGCCCGGGAACCACGGGCGCTGAGGTGGGGATGGCAGTCATGAAAAATCCTTGGTTTTGCGTTCAACGAACGATGTCCGGCGCGACATCCTTGCACATCAGGCCTTGGCGTGCGAGCCGGGTTCCCTTGGGATTCCGGCTGCCCTGAATTTTATTTTTACAACGTGGAACGCCAGGGCGATTTGCGGCCACATAAGCAGTACCAAGTTTGTAGGAGGCGGTCTGGAAGGTGCGTAATCCCAGCGAGAGCGTTTGAACCCCAGGGTTCTCGCGGTGGATTACCACCTTCCAGGCCGCTTCTGAAAACGCGTCAAGCGGGTGGTATGCAACGCCGGGATCCCCCACAATCGAGCAGCTCCTTTTTACGATCAACACCTGCCTCGGTGGATGACCTCATGACCCTGTTCTACGACGCTCGCGGCAACATCTATGGCGTGGCCAGCCCGGCTTTATTGCGCCGCAAGGGCATTGATGTACCTGAGAGTGCTGAGCGTGCCGCGGTTGCTCGTACCGCCTGGACAGCGTCGGCTATCGCCTCGGAATGCAGCTGGGGCTCGGTGCCGCACCCGGCTGGTGGCAAGGCCCATCGTTGTGATGGCCTGCTGGTGGGGCCGTTCCAGGACGCGCCGCCGTTCGATCTGCTGATCGTAAACACCGACGGTTCCCTGGCCGAGCGCAGCGGTAATGGCTTGACGATTTTCGCCCAGGCTCTCACCGACCAGGGCCTGATGACCGAGGCTTGTGAGTTGCGGGTCCATCACGACAAATCGGATGCGCAATCGCCGGTCGCTACTCGGGTGGAACCCACCGTTCGTGACGATGTTGCAGGGTTCTGGCTTGAGCTGGGGGTACCTGCCTTTGGGCTTGCGGCGGTGGGCGCGCAGGGGGTTGGTCAGGTGTTTCTGGAGGGGACTGAACTGAGCCATGTCACCGAGCTGGCGGCGATCAGCCCACAGTGGGCCGCCAGTCAATTCGTGCGGGTGGGCAACCCCCACTGTGTGACGCTGGTCCAGCAGCTCTCGGCGTTGCCGGATAACGCACAGATGCTGCTGCCAAAGCTGTTCGAGCCCTTGAAGGCGATCGCCTTTGCGCCCCCGGCGGGCGGCGGCCAACCTTGTGGGGCGGGGGTCAACTTGCAATGGGCGGCGCGCCAGCCTGGCAACCAGGTCATAGCGCGGGTGTTCGAGCGCGGTGAGGGGCCGACCGCGTCCTCCGGCACCAGTGCCAGCGCCGTCGCCTGCGCGGCATGGCGTGCGGGCTGGGTCGAGAGCGGTGAAGTTGCAGTGGTGATGCCGGGTGGCGTTGCGCCGGTACGCTTGCACGCCCAGGGCGAGACGCTGCTCGGCGTCAGTCTGTTCGGGACCGCACGGCTGCAGGCCTGAGGTTTTTTAACGGCTGACGCTGTGATTGAGTGTCGGCTGTTTCTTTGTCAGTTAGTTGTGATTAAGAAGGTTAATGTAGGACATTTCTTATTTTTAAGAAGTGGCACATTGACTCGTTTTATTATTTTGTAAAAGACACTTCCAACTTCTTTGTACGAATCTTCTTTTTTATTTTAAAACAGCCGATTTTTTCCCGTAATCGCTAAGCTTTGAGGCGTTCAGGGGGCTTTTTCTCGGCAGCTTATTTGCACACTTAACGAGGCAAAGCATTCTTGCGCGCTCATTAATTTACGGCGGGTAACAACGGATGGTTAACGCGTTTGTTTCGTCACGTTTCAAACTGATTCTTCCTTGCATGGACACCGACTTTCAGGTGCTGGCATTCAAAGGCCGCGAGGTCCTTGATCAGCCTTTTTTCATCCAGGTGCAGGTGGTCAGTGAAAATCCTTCCCTTGACCTTGAGAGGTTGCTCCATCAACCCGCCTACCTGGATTTCGGAATGGGCGAAGGGCTGCATGGCCAGGTTTACGCAATCGGCCGGGACGACCCTGGCCGGCGCATCACGCTCTACCACCTGACCCTGGCACCCCGCCTGGCCTACCTTGCACACCGGCGCGACCAGCGGATCTTCCAGCAACGCAGCGTGCCGCAGATTATCGCGGCGGTGCTTGAGCGGCATGGCATCCTGGCGGGCGCCTACGCATTCGAGCTTGGTCCCGTGGTGTATCCGCCACGCACGTTCTGTGTGCAGTATGCGGAGAGCGACCTGCACTTCATCCAGCGCCTGTGTGAAGAGGAGGGTATTCATTACCATTTTCGTCATAGCGCAGATGCTCATCTGCTGGTATTCGGTGATGACCAGACGGTGTTTCGCCGCTTGCCCCGGCAACGCTATTGCCCTGCTGGCGGGCCGCAAGCCGCTACGCAGGTGGTCCAGCGTTTTGACGTGCGCCTGGCCACACGCACCCAGAAGACGGTGCGCCGCGATTATGACTTCGAACATCCTTCATTGCAGCTGCACGACTGCGCCGGCCCGGCTCCGGCGCAACCTCTCGAGGACTATCGCTACCCAGCGGGATTCACTGGCCATGCCCGGGGCAAGCGGTTGGCGCGGCGGGGGTTGGAACGTCACCAGCGCGACCGTCTTCGGGCATTGGGCCGCAGTGATCAACCGGCGCTGCGCAGCGGGCATTTCCTTGAATTACACGATCATCCCGATCCGTCCTGCAATGACTTGTGGCTGATCACTTCAGTGCGTCATGAAGGTTATCAGCCGCAGGTGCTGGAGGAGGTGACGCCCACCACTGATGCATTCCAGGGGTATCGCAATCGCTTCACCGCGACGCCTTGGCAAGCGGTGCATCGACCGCCCCTCAAACATCCCAAGCCGACCATCAATGGCAGCCAGACCGCAACCGTGACCGGGCCGCCGGGGGAGGACGTGCATTGTGACGCCTATGGCCGGGTGAAGGTGCGCTTCCACTGGGACCGCCTGGACAAGGCGGATGATAAAAGCAGTTGCTGGGTTCGGGTTGCATCCGGATGGGCCGGTGACGGGTTCGGTGCAACGATCATCCCGCGCGTGGGCATGGAAGTGCTGGTGACCTTCCTTGAAGGTGACCCGGACCAGCCGTTGATCAACGGTTGTCTGCCCAATGCGTCGCATCGGCCCGCCTACCCGTTGCCGCAGCACAAGACCCGCAGTGTCTTGCGCACCCGCAGTACGCTGGGGGGCGAGGGCGCCAACGAGTTGTACCTGGAGGATCGTCGTGGCAAGGAACTCATTTATCTTCGTGCGCAACGGGACCTGGAGCAGCGGGTCGGCCATGACAGTCGGTTGGAAGTGGCGGGGGAGCGACGGGAGGTCATTCGCGGATTGAGCACTGCTCATCTGGAAAGCGAAGAACATCGTCATATCACCGGCGATCGCAAGATCGAGCTCAAGGCGAACGACTACCTCGATGTACAACACGACAGCCGAACGCATGTGGGGCAAACCCTGATCCTGGAGGCCGGGCAGCAGTTTCATCTCAAGTCCGGTGCCAGCCTGGTGATCGACGCCGGGGCGCAACTGAGCCTCAAGGCGGGTGGCGAGCATCTGGTCATCCAGGCCGGCGGCATCTTCAGCAGTCGCCCCATTACACTGGGTGGGGCACCGCCCGTCACCCTGGCGGCGAATGCCTCGGCAGCGGTCGACACACCCAGGATCTCCGTGGTGCAAGGCAGCCTCATGGACTTGGCCAGGCAATTGGGGGCGGATTACTGCCCGGTGTGCGAACGCTGCCGCGAAGGTCAGTGTGGACTGGCAGGGAGGGCCGCTTGATGCCAAGCATGCCAGGCCAGTGGATGGACCAGCAGCAACAGAGGGGACGGTGCCTGTGTTTGATCCTTGAAGGGCAGAACGACGCGCGCACGCCGCTGCTGGAGGTTCGCGACTTGCCGGCGTACCGCAGCGTCTATGCCCAGACCGCCGTGGCGGAGTTGGCGGCCGAAGGCCCGGTGATCGTGCTGCTGGACCAACTGAGTGAACCCGTCTTGCTTGACCTCTTGCAACAACCCGAGACGAACTGGGGCTGGCTGGGCAGTTTGCCCAGCGAAGACCTGACGGCAGTGACCCGACACTGGCGTGACAGGCTGCTGGTGGGCCCGGAAGGCGCGCAATCGCTGTACCGCTTCCACGACAACCGTACCCTGGCGCGTGCGCTGGCTCATCTGTGCCAGGACCGCTGGCCGGTATTTCTAGGGCCATTGATCAGCGTGTGCTATTGGCACGAAAGCCACTGGCACACGGCTGACAACCGGGCTCCCGGCGAGTATCCGGTGCCGGATCCCGCGCCCTGGCTGGATACGCCCAACCCAAACGCAGCGGCCATCCTGCACGCCAATATCCTGCGTTACCTGTTGACGGAGCACAGTGAAGACCTGGCGACATTGGTGGAATTCCAGGACCCGCGAATCTGGCTGGCACAGGTACTGGAGCAGGCGCGTGCCTGGCAGTGGCAGGGGCCGGAGCAGCTGGAGTTTCTGGTGGTGCGAAGACTGGAGGAGGCGACTCGGAGCAGTGTTTTGCAGTGGCAGCCAAGGGTCGGGGAAGCGCCTGGGCAGCACTTTGAGCGGGTAGTGGAACAGTGGCGATTGATGGGGGGAAAGCATGAGTAGGCGAAGGTGGGGGGTGTTGATGGTACTGGGGGTACTCGGGCTGACGGGGTGCGGGGGGAAACCGGTGGATCGATTTACGTTGGAGGTGGATTTGCCAGCGGAATTTGAACTTAAAACTGCCGCAAATTATCTGCCTGCTACCGGTGAGACCTGTACGTTGCCGCGACGTCGGGGTAAGCGACCGGAGCGGAAAGTCTTTTTCACGGATTTCAAAGCTGCGGCGAGCAGGGTGAGCTATGAACTGCCGCTGAGTGAAAAAATCGAGGGCTGCCCTTCGGTACTGAGAAGCCTGGAGTTTGAGTTTTATGCGAAGTGGGGCAAACGTGATACGGACGTGGGTGGGAGTTTTGCCGCTATCTCCGTTCGCGACCCCTCGGACGCTGATATACGAGGCATGCCAGTAACGGGTGTTCAGGAGCTACATAAGCAATGTCAGTGGTTGTTCCGCACTGTGGGGCTGCAGCACGCGATCGTCAAGGTTCTTACATGCAGTTCGTCAGGTGCAGCAGTCCCGTTATCCAGACCTGTGCAACGAGATCAGCTATCAGGAAAAACGCTCAGGATGGTGCTGACGATGACCGATGAGGAAGACCCCTATTTTGATAACAACTGGGTCGTTGTTCCCGGTGGATGGAAGCGTTGTAGAGGCAAGGATTTTGAAGATCTGGATGCGTTTTGCAACGGCAATACCACTGACTTCAAACCTATAAAAATGCCGGACGGTCGCATTTGCGATGTCTACCCATCCTGCAAGTAAGCAAGGAGAATCTCATGAAGATGGATGCACGGAAGCAGGCTTTTTTCAGTGACAGCAAACCGGCTTGCTCATTGCGAGGGCATTGGGTGAGTTTTTGTCTGGTCGATGAACTCGGCGTTGGGACGGCGTACGGTGGATTGCCTTACACCGTCCACGACAGTGCAGGGCAACAGTACAAAGGCAGACTGAATGGAGAGGGCTTTGCCAAGTTAGCCAATATTTACTGCGGTCCTGTAATCCTTGTTTTTGACGATCCGTATTCAGGAACAGAACGGTTGTATCAGAGGTTGATGTCGCGCCAGACTTATAAACTTCCAATCACCGAGTTGCAGATTCGTGCTGAGCAAACTCGATTTTCTGCCTCGGATGGTCGGCGTACTGAAAGCAACCCCGCCCAGTTGAAAGCTGACTGTTTCTACCAGGTTGAAGTCCGTGATCTGGTTCGCCATGTTGCCCACTTGCCACCGATTGCCCAGCGCACTCATCAACCTCGACGACACGCATTGAAAATGCTCGCCGACCTAGGGTTTGGGCCGCCCCAATCGACGCTGGTGGGGATCGTGTTGTTCCCCAACCACCATACTGCGCTGGAGGTTCGGCCGCTGCGAGCCTTGCGCCCGTTGTTTTCCAACGAAGACAGCTTTTGTGCGTTGAACCTCTATCAATTGGCATTGATGGCAACCTTGAGCTACTGCAATTTCGGGCAAGAACCCGCTCGAGCACCCACTGAGGAGGTTCGATTTCCTTTCGATCCGAGTGTCGGCCATCTATTCGCTGAAAAACTCTCGGGTTTCCACGAGGCATGGCGGGTTGATGCCGAGCAGCAGCAACGCTTTTATCCCGTCTATGAAGACGTCCCTTACTCTCGACGATTCGAGATCCTGCCCTTCGATCCTGAGTTGTATCCTCAGAACCATCCTGAGCGGGCAGAAGAACAAGAATATCCTGCGCGTTTGCATTTTTTCGACGACGAAAAATTCGGCACTGATACCCAGGCGTTCATCACTCATCACGAAGAGGTGATTCTGATTGCGGTGCGCGGAACGGCCAGCGCTGCTGACGGGTTACGGGACGCTAATGCTCATCAAGTGGTTTTTTTGGAGGGCGTTGGCAAGGTGCATGAAGGTTTCTATCAAGCCTATCAGGCAATGCGCAACTTCATACTCAGCTACCTCAGACAATTTCACACCAACCAACGAATAATCATCTGCGGCCACAGCCTGGGCGGTGCAATTGCCTTGCTCTTGGCAGAAGGCCTGCGTCGGTCGCCGGAGGGCAACTACAACATCCTCCTCTACACCTACGGCGCCCCCCGCGCCGCCGATTCCGAATTCACCGCGGGCGCCTCCACCCTGGTCCACCACCGTATCGTCAACCACAACGACCCTGTCCCCAGCGTCCCCGCCCCGTGGATGAACACCACCGCCAAGCTCTGGGTCCCAGGCGCCGTCACGCTGTTCAGCGCGCCCGCGCCGGGTGGGTTGCTGTTCGCTGCCGGCCTGGTACGTTTCGGTGGCAACCCCTACGAGCACCATGGCGAACAACACCATTTCATGCCGATCACGCTCCCGGATGGCACGCATTCTTCGGTGTTGTGGCAACCCGGCTGTGAGTCCATCCAGGAGGCCGGTTGCAACCGGGCGCTGCAACTCCACGGTGATATGCCTGAACGTGACAACCTGCTCAAGCAGCTGTTCCAGGCCAGCCAGCATTTCATGACCGCCAGCTACATTCCGGCCGCCTGGGCAACACTCCGGCGCTGGCAGCAAACCCAGGAAAGCAACGGGCCCTTGGTAACGCCGAGGGAATTCGAACTGCTCGACCACGCGCTCGAGACCATGCGCCAGCAGTTGCGCAACAAGCGTCGGGAGCTGGCCCGTCTAAGGGCCGCCAACGACCGAGGTTATGAGCACAACGAAGCCTTGAACACCGAAATCGACCGCTTGCACACCAGTCGCGAACGCCTTGCAACCCTGCGTTGGCGCCGTCTGGAAGCCCGTGATGTCTATGGCAGTCATGCCCATGCTGCCCACTTGGCACCGAGCCTCAAGCGCTGGTTCAGCCACCGTGAAAATCGCGAGCTGTCGCAGGTCGCCCGTATCCCTCCCGCTCTGGATAAAGACAGGGGGAGGGCGCATACGCTGGATATCGACTCGATCGTCTGACCGAGCTTCTACGCAAACTCCACCTGGGCTGGCCGGCGCGTCATCAACACCTTGCCGTTACGGATCGAGTACAGCGGCAGACCCTGGCTGCGGATGACCTCGTAGTCGCTGTCCGCCGAGAGGATCAACAGGTTGGCCGGGCGTCCCGGTTCCAGGCCGTAGCGATCACCCAGGGCCATGGCCTTGGCGCTGTTGTCGGTGACCAGGTCGAGCGCGCTTTGCAGGTTGCGGTAGCCGAGCATGTGGCAGATGTGCAAACCGGCTTCGAGCACCCGCAGGATGTTGCCGTTGCCCAGGGGGTACCAGGGATCGACGATGGAGTCCTGACCGAAGCACACATTCATGCCGGCTTCGAGCAGTTCGTTGACGCGAGTGACGCCTCGGCGTTTCGGGAAACTGTCGAAGCGACCTTGCAGGTGAATGCTCTCGGTGGGGCAGGAGACAAAGCTGATACCGGAATGCCCCAACAGGCGAAACAGCTTGGCGCAGTAGGCATTGTCGTAGGAGCCCATGGCGGTGGTGTGGCTGGCGGTGACGCGAGTGCCCATGTCGCGGCTGCGGGCTTCTTCGGCCAGCACTTCGAGAAAGCGCGAGTGTGGGTCGTCGGTTTCGTCGCAGTGCACATCCACCAGGCAGCCGGTGCGTTCGGCCAGGTCCATCAGGAACTTCACCGAACTCACGCCCTGGTCGCGGGTGTATTCAAAGTGGGGGATGCCGCCGATCACATCGGCGCCCAGGCGGATGGCCTCTTCCATTAGTTCGCGCCCGTTGCGGTACGACTCGATGCCTTCCTGGGGGAACGCAACGATCTGCAGGTCGATCAGGTGTGTGCTTTCCTCGCGCACTTCCAGCATGGCCTTGAGCGCGGTGAGGTCCGGGTCGGTGACGTCAACGTGGGTGCGCACATGCTGGATACCGTGGGCGGCCAGGGCCTGTATCGTCTTCTTGGCACGGGTCTTGGTGTCTTCCTGGGTGATGGTGGCCTTGCGCTCGCCCCAGCACTCGATGCCTTCGAACAGGGTGCCGCTCATGTTCCAGCGCGGTTCGCCAGCGGTCAGCGTGGCGTCGAGGTGAATATGGGGTTCGACGAAGGGCGGGGTCACCAGATTGCCGGCGGCATCCAGGTCTCCCGTGCCCAAGGTGGGTACCGTCGATTGCGCGGTGATACTGGCGATCCGGCCATGTTCCAGGTGCAGATCATGCAGGCCTTCACGGTTGCGCAGGCGGGCGTTGATGATGTGCATGGGCAAGTTCCTCTTGGCTAAAAACAATCAGGCAGACAGTCGCCAGATCATCAGCGCAATGCCAATGTCCAGGCGATCATATGAATTATCCAGCGTCAGCCCGCACAGGGCTTCGATGCGCTGGACACGTTGTGTCAGGGTGTTGCGGTGCACGCCCAGCCGCTGGGCCGCGGCCACCAGGTTACCATTCTCGTGAAACCAGGCTTCCAGGCTCGGCATCAGGTTGGGGCCATGCTGCGCGTCGTGGCGCAGCAAGGGGCCGAGGCGTTCATTGAGGAATTGATCGAGCAGGGCGCGATCACGCACGCCACTGAGCAGCTTGAGTACGCCCAATTCGTCGTAAACGCACAGCCCGGCGCGCTCGCTGAAACGCCGCGCGGCCGCCAGTGCCTGGCGTGCTTCATCCTGCGCCTGGGCCAGGCGCGCCGGTGGGTGCGCGGTGGCGCTGAGGCCGATAAACAATTTGAGCGGCGCCAGGCGCAGGTTCAACGGGTTGAGCCAGTTAACCAGTTGCTGGCGGTTGGCCAAGGCGGCGACGGCGTCCGGGGCCGGCAGCAGCAGCGTCCATTGGCCGGCCCGCCCAAGTACCGGCAACCCCGCCGACACCTGACGCAAGCGCCGGCTGATAGCGTCATGTTGCCGGGCCAGTTGCGTCTCGACCGATGCCGCGTTGCCTTGGGCAAACAGCAACTCACTGCCTTCCAACTGCAGTTGCACCACCTGCCAATGCCCAGCCAGTGACAGGCCCAATTGCATGCCTCGATGCAGCAGCAAATCCAGGGATTGGTAGTCGCCGGTCAGCAAACGTTCCAGCACATCGTGCCGCGAGCGACCCAACTGCTCGGACTGGATCAGCGCCGAGCCAATGGCCTGGGTCACCAGCACCATTTTCAGCGAGTAGGGCTGTTCGATCAGCGGCATGCCGGCGGCTTCGGCGGCCTCCAGCAAGTGTTGGGGAATCGCCTGGATGTACGCCGGCCCCGTGAGGATCACCAGCCCGGCCACCTGACGCTCGCAGGCTTCCTCCAGCAGTTGCATCAAGTTGTCTTCGTCGCGGGGGTGGTTGATCCCGGTGACGAACACCAGCTCGCCGCCCAATACCCACTCGGCAATCCCGCTGTTTTCCGCCACGTAGGGCCAGCGTACGGCGTTCTCCAGGCCGGCCGCGCCGGCGCGCAGGCGCATGGATTCCAGGCCCGGCAGGGCCAGCACATCGGCGATGGTCAGGCTCATGCCTGGGCGTCAGCCAAGGGGGCCCGCACGCGTAGCACGGCGGTGAGCGCGATGTAGGTCAGCGACGCGGCAACGATGCCCACCAACGGCGCGACCCAAGGCGAGTTGAACGCCAGCACGGTGCCCACCGCATAGGCCAGCAGCCCTGGCCAGTTGAATGTTGGCAGGCGTGTATCGGCCAGGCGTGGATAGTGGCCGCGATAGCGGTAGAAGAAGTCCGCCATGATCACCCCGCCAATCGGCGGGATCACCGTGCCCAGCAGAATCAGGTACGGCACCAGCATGTCGTACATACCCAGCAACGCCAGTAGGGTGCCGATCACCGCACCGGCCAGGGTCACGGTCTTGCGGCGTTGGGTGCGCAGCAGATTGCAGCCGGCCACTGCGAAGTTGTAGATGGTGTTGTCCTGGGTGCTCCAGATATTGAGCAGCAACATGGCCATCGCCGCCATGGCAAAACCTTGCAGCAGCAACACTTCGACCACGTCCGGTTGTTGATAGACGATGGCGCCGTAGGCGCCGATCAGCACCATCAAGCCATTGCCGACAAAAAAACCGATCAGGCTGGCCAGCACCGCCACCTTGGCCGAGCGCGAAAAGCGTGTCCAGTTGGTAGCCTGGGTCGCGCCGCTGACAAAGGTGCCGAACACCAGGGTGATTGCCGTGGACAAGTCCAACTCACCGGTGGGCACCACCGCGAGCAGCCCATCCAGGCCGCCGACTTTCACCGTGGCCACCCACATCGACAGAAACAGCAGGATGCCCATGGCCGGAACCGCGATATAGGACAGAATCTCCAGCCCGCGATAACCAATGTACGCCGTGGCACAGAACACCAGGCCAAATACCACCATCAACGCCAGCACGCTGCCCTGGCTGAGTTCGAAATACTTGCCCAGCACCACCGCGGCGGTGGCTGTGCCCCAGGCGTACCAGCCGATCTGGGTGAAGCCGAGGATCAAATCGCTGAGCTTGCTGCCCACTTCGCCAAAGCAGAAACGCCCCATCAACACCGAGTTCAGCCCGCTCTTGAAGGCGATGTAACCCAGGCCTGCGGCGTAGATACCCAACAGCAGGTTACCCAGGGCCACGACGCCGAGCATGTCGGTGAAACTGAACGCCACCCCCAGCTTGCCGCCGGCAAACATGGTCGCGGTAAAAAACGTAAAGCCCAACAGCACCATGGCGGTCGACGCCAGGCCTTTGCGCGCATGCATCGGGACTTCGCTAAGGGGGTAATCGTTGCCCGGTTCTTGCTGCGTCATGTGCCTTGCTCCCTGAATGAGTGACGCAGGCCTATTGCACCGTGCGTGCCAAGCCGGCGGCAGTGACAAGCGCACGATGGGCGCTGTGCACCGTGCACAGTATTTATAGCCAAACAGGGAGGAAGTGCCGCAAGGAGTGGTCGCCGTGCCCAATCGGGCACGAAAGCAGTGCAGCAGTGATACAAATTGGATCAGTCGAACAGCGTGTGGGTGGTCTCGCCACGATGGAAGGCAAAGGCCGCCTCCAGATCACTTTCGATGGTGCGCCCGCGGGACAGCGGCGGCAGCTCATCCAGGCGGAAAAAACCCACTTCGGTGGTCTCGAAGCCTGCCATCGGTGCCGACTGGTCCACTGGCTCGCACAGGAAGTACAGCTTGTAGAAGTCCCGCACGTCCGGGCGATACAAGCCCTTGGCCTTGTGCGTGACGCTGTACAACGCCCGCGCCGTCACCGTCAGCCCGGCTTCCTCGCGAATCTCCTTGACGATGTTTTCCGCCGCCGACAAACCGATATCGGCATATCCACCCGGTAACGCCCAGCAGCCATCGGTCAACTCGCGCACCAGCAGAACTCGGTCGCCTTCAATCACTGCGCCGCGCACGTCGATCATCGGCGTCGAGTAACGCTGGGCGAAGTCGCTGACCAACCCGGTGATACGTTCCAGGGGCACATTGCCTAGTTGCGCAAGCATGCTGTGGGCAATCTCGGCAATTTCCTCCAGGCGTTCACGCTCGAAATCATCGGTGCAGAAGTGCAGGCCCGTGGAGGCCAATGCCTGCAAGCGTTTGGCCTGGGCAAGCCAGGTGTTTTCCATGGGTTACTCCTGCAAATGCTTGGTCATGTACACCCGACGCAGGCCGTGTGCTTCGGCGCGGTGGGTCTCGACATAGCCACGCCGGGTGTACAGCGTGATGTTCTCGGTCATGGCTTCGTTGGTGTACAGTCGGATGGCGGCGAAGCCTGCGTCGAGCGCCTGTTGTTCGGCGAAGTCCATCAGCCATCGTCCGAAACCCAGGCCCTGAGCCTCCGGGGCGACGGCCAGGTTGTCCAGCAATAGCGCGCCGTCGGTAGGCAGCAGGATAATGAACCCCTGAACCCGGCCGGCATTCTCCAGCACATGTACGCCACCGGCTTGCACCAACTGGGGATAGTCCTCCAGCATCGGCCCGGGCTTGCGGCCGATCCGCGCGATATACGGTGAGTAGGCTGCCTGGACGATGGCCTCGATGGCAGCAACATCATGACTGGTAGCGGGGCGCATCATTGCAGCGTGCTCTTCTGGAAAATCGATCAGTCTGCTGGCGCTTCGAAGATGCCTTCTATAGGCCGCCCGAACACCTTGGCGATCTTGAACGCCAAGGGCAAGCTCGGATCGTAGCGGCCGGTCTCGATGGCGTTGACGGTCTGGCGCGACACACCCAGGCGCTCGGCGAGGTCGGCCTGGGACCATCCCAGTTCCGAACGCAGCTGGCGCATCAGGTTATTCATTGGTAGCGCCTTGTGCCGATGATCGTGGCTACACACCAGACGCCGCCCATGATCGGCCACACCATAAAGGCCGACAGACGCGGAAAGCCAGCAGTTTCAAGGAAGCCGTAGCTGAAGGTCGTCAGCGCCGTGCACACGAAGGCCACGGCCAGTGCGTCCAACTGAATCTTGCGACCCATTTCATCCATGGCGTTCAGCCGACGGATGATCGTAATCGCCATCGCGATCATCGGAATGACGGGCAGCAAAGCCAGGGCAATTTTGGCGGCGCCGTCGGGCATGGACGACACGTAGGTGCTGGAAACTACGACGCACACAAAATACGCCAGCATTGTCACCGCGAATTCCACCAAGAAGCGTTTGACCGACATAACCATCTCCGTGAGTAAAGGGTGCTTTACATTAGGCACAGGCTATTGCGGTGTCAAGGGTGCTTTACATGAATGAAGGGCTGGCACAAAAAAACCACCGCAAGGGTGGTTTTTTTCATCGCACCGGCTTACTCGCCGCGATAGATGCAACCGCTGGTGCAGGTCTCGTGGATACGAATCGCACTGAGCTCAGGCAGCAGGGGTTTCAACTCATTCCAGATCCACTTGGCCAGTACTTCGCTGGTGGGGTTTTCCAGGCCGGGGATGTCATTGAGGTAGTTGTGGTCGAGGCGTTCGTAGAGCGGCTTGAAAATCGCCTTGATCTCCGAGAAGTCGCGAATCCAGCCGGTATGGGGATCCAGGTCGCCGCTGAGGTGGATTGCCACCTTGAACGAATGTCCATGCAGGCGCCCGCATTTGTGGCCTTCCGGTACGTGGGGCAGGCGGTGGGCGGATTCGAAAGTAAACTCTTTGAAGATTTCCACGGTATTTTCAGCTCGGTCAGGTATCTGGCAGCCGGCGAGTTTAACAGCTTGATTCGTTGCCGCGCATACCGTCCCTCTGTAGACGCCGGCTTGCCGGCGAATAAAGATTGCTTGTGGCGAGCGGGCTTGCCCCGCGCTGGGTCGCGAAGCAGCCCCAAAACCAGCAGCCGAAGAGTGCCTGACTCACCGCATTCCTCCTTCCAGGGTCGCTTCGCAACCCAACGCGGGACAAGCCCGCTCGCCACAGTTGCAGTGTTCACATTTAATCGGGTGGTCATCCCCCAAACCCCTGCCGGATTCCGGCCCGCGTCTACAGGATCTGCAGTCTCTCGCCCAATCTGCCGTTATCCGCCAGCTCCAGAAACTCATCGCCCAGCCTTCGGCTTTCACTCATCGCGGTCTGCCAGTACTTGTTGCGGCTCGCGTCGTCGCCCATGAAGCGCTTGAAGTCGCTGCGGTCTGGCAGTTTGCCGTGGGGCAGGCGGGCCAGGTAGTCCCTGGAGGGCGCCAGCAGCAACACATCCTGCAAGCCTTGCTGGTTACTGCGTCGCCACGGCAGGCCTTTGTCGAACCAGCCGGGGATGACCCGGTCGGTGAAGTGCGGGTACAGCACGATGTCATCGCCGTGGTAGGGCAGGTCGAGGTGGTAGTCCAGCAGGCCGCCGTCGCGGTAGGTGCCGGCGCCGGCGCCCGGCAGGTCGCGCACGCCTTGCATCACCATGGGGATCGACCCCGACGCCAGCAGGGCTTGGCGCAGGTTGCCCAGTTCCAGGGGCAGGAAGCGCGAGGGGAAGTCCTTCAGCGGATGCACCGGCGGCGCCTGGCGCGGGTCGTGGATGATCAGCCGTTCGAAGTGCCGCGACAGCCGCGCGCGGCCGCGCAGGTTATCGGCAATCACCGATGACAGGCCCAGCCCGAGCCGTCCGCGATGGTCGTCGGCCAGCAGGCCGTGGCTCTTGACCACCATGATGTTCAGGCGGTAATTCGGGTTGTCCAGCACCCGCGCATCGCGACCGGCGAGCAAGTCGTCGAGCATGCGCTGGCAGCTCTGGCTGACCTCGGCCATGGTCACGCCTTTGGCAAAGCGCTGTTCGTTGTACAGGCGGCCGAGGTCCAGCAGGCCTTGCACCGGGTCGGGCAGGCACGCGCTGGCAAACCGCCAGGAGCCGATGGAGGCACCGATCAGGGCGCGTTCCCGTGGCGCACGGGGCAGCCAGTCGCCGAACAGCGCCAGGTCCAGGCCCTGGATGCCGAGTGCCTTCGGGCCGCCGGCCGCGCCGGGCAGGATGCCCACCTCGGCAGGCGTGAGGCCTTGTTCACGAATGCGCGCAAAGGCGCGTTTGCCGGCCTTGAGGGTCAGGGCGGGAAACTTGATGTGGATGGCTGTCATACCGGTCTCTGTCCGAGCGAGCGGGGCATTATAGAAAATCTCGTGGAATGTAGGGCAAAGGCCTTGGCGGGAATTGCCATGGTGGCAATTCAGTTTCAGTTAAGTTGCAGGGCGTACGGTGGCCGGCGTAGGAAAACATCCTGTAACGGAGACTTATCATGAAGCGCCTCACCGCGCTGGCCGCCGCCGGTATCATCGCCTTCACGGCGACCCAGGCCCGAGCCGTGGACCCCGACAAACCACTGAAAGTGCCGGCCACTGTTACTATTGTCGCTTTCGATCAACTGGAAGCTACGGCCCTGGCCCTGCATCCCGGTTCGACATTGCTGGACACCGACCTCGACGAGGCCTACGGCAAGTACGTGTATGAGGTCGAGTTGGAAGATGCCCACGGCATCGAATGGGACGTTGAATTGGACGCGCTCACCGGGCAGGTCCTCAAGAATCATCAGGATACGTAATGAAGGTAAATTTACGCGTCGGCAGTCGAGTGGCGCTGGTGCTCTTGGCATTCTGCTCCAGCCTGGCGGCCCGCGACCTCAACCAGGATGAAGCCTTGGCGCTGCGCCAGCAGGGGGTGATCCTGCCGCTTGAGCAATTGTTGCAGCAGGCCATGGCGCGTTACCCCGGCTCGCGCCTGCTGGAGGCCGAGCTGGAGAAGAAACACGGCCAATATGCCTATGAAGTGGAACTGGTGACCACCGAAGGTGTGGTGCGCGAGATCAAGCTGGACGCGCGCACCGGTGTGTTGATCAAAGACGAGGAAGACTGATGCGCCTGCTGCTGGTGGAAGACAACGTACCCTTGGCCGATGAACTGATGGCTGGCCTGCAGCGCCAGGGCTATGCCGTCGATTGGCTGGCCGATGGGCGCGATGCCGTGTATCAGGGCCGCAGCGAGCCCTACGACCTGATCATCCTCGACCTCGGCCTGCCGGGCCTGCCTGGGCTTGAGGTACTGGCCCAATGGCGAGCCGCCGCGTTGGCCGTTCCGGTACTGATTCTCACCGCCCGCGACTCCTGGGCCGAGCGCATCGAAGGGCTCAAGGCCGGCGCCGACGATTACCTGGCCAAACCCTTTCACCCCGAAGAGCTGCACCTGCGCATCCAGGCGCTGTTGCGCCGTTCCCACGGCCAGGCGAACCAACCGACGTTGCAGGCGGCCGGCCTGCATCTGGACGAAGGTCGCCAATGCGTGCTGCGTGACGGCGATGAGATCCAGCTGACCGCCGCCGAATTTCGCCTGTTGCGCTATTTCATGCTGCACCCCGAACAGATCCTGTCGAAAAGCCACCTGGCCGAGCACCTCTACGACGGCGAGACCGAGCGCGACTCCAATGTGCTGGAAGTGCACGTCAACCATCTGCGCCGCAAATTGGGCCGCAGCGTGATCGAGACCCGGCGCGGCCAGGGTTACCGGTTTGGCGCCAGCCCTGCATGAGGTCGATCCAGCGGCGCCTGAGCCTGGGGCTGATCAGCGTGATGGTGATCGTCGGCGTGGTGTTGGCCCAGACCAGCCTGTGGTTGTTCGAGGCCGGCTTGCAGCGCTACCTGGAAGCCGGTTTGCGCAACGACGCCGAAAACCTGCTGGTGGCGCTGGTGCGTGGGCCCAACGGTGTGCAGCTGGATGAGCAACGCCTGTCGCCAGCCTATCAACGGCCGTTTTCCGGGCATTACTTCCGCATCGATTTTGCCGACGTCCACTGGCGCTCCCGCTCATTGTGGGACCAGGAACTGCCGCGCCTGCCCGAGGCGGGGCTGAAGGGCAACCTGCAACTCGGCCCAGAAGGCCAGCAACTGCTGGTGCTGCGTGCGGACTACAAGCGGTTTGGCCAATCGATTTCCATCAGCGTGGCCCAGGACTACACCCCGGTGCGCGAAAGCTTCCGGCTGATGCGCCAGATCGGCCTGGTGCTGGGGCTGGCGGCACTGCTGTTGGTGTTGATCTTGCAACGGGTGACCGTGCGCCGCGCCTTGCGCCCGCTGGAAACCGCGCGCAACCAGATTGCCCAGTTGCAACAGGGGCAACGCTCGCAACTCGATACCCAGGTGCCCCTGGAACTGGAGCCGCTGGTGGCGCAGATCAACCACCTGCTGGCTCACACCGAAGACAGCCTCAAGCGTTCGCGCAATGCCCTGGGCAACCTCGGCCATGCGCTCAAGACGCCTTTGGCCGTGCTGTTGAGCGCGGCATCGAGCGAGACGCTCAGGCAGCATCCCGAACTGAGCAAACTGCTGCGTGATCAGTTGGAGCAGGTACAGCAACGCCTCAACCGCGAACTCAATCGCGCCCGCCTGGCCGGGGAAACCTTGCCCGGTGCGTTGTTCGACTGTGATAAAGAACTGCCCGGCCTGCTCGCCACCCTGACCATGATCCACGGCGAGCACCTGGGCCTGAGCTACCGCGCCACGCCGGGCCTGCAACTGCCCTGGGACCGCGAATATCTATTGGAACTGCTCGGCAACCTGTTGGATAACGCCTGCAAATGGGCGGATGCCGACGTGCGCCTGAGCATCACCGAGACGGAGCACCATTACCTGTTGGCGGTGGAGGATGACGGCCCCGGCATTCCTGAAAGCCAGCGAGCCCAGGTGTTCAGCCGTGGCGCACGGCTGGACGAGCAGATCGATGGCCATGGTCTGGGCCTGGGGATCGTGCGGGATATTGTCGAGGTGTGGGGCGGGGTGTTGCAGTTGCAGGCATCTGAACTGGGCGGCTTGAAAGTGCTGATCGAATTGCCCTGTGGGAGGGGGCTTGCCCCCGATGGCGGCATTCCAGTCAAAAAACAGATTGGCTGATACACCGCAATCGGGGGCAGGCTCCCTCCCACATTGGATCGCCTTGCATTTTCAGACGCGGAACTGATCCATCAACCCCTGCTGCTGATTCGCCAGGCTGTTCAACGCCTGGCTCACCCGCGCCGATTCATTCGCCTGCTCGGACAGCGACTCGGTCACATCGCGAATGGTCGCCACGTTGCTGTTGATCTCCTCGGCCACCGCGCTTTGCTCTTCGGCGGCGCTGGCGATCTGCAGGTTCATGTCGCTGATCACCGTTACCGCATCGCCGATCTGGCGCAGGGCGGTCACGGCCTGTCCAACCTGTTCGACGCTGCCCTGGGCCTGGCGGTAGCTGTTGCCCATGGAACCGACCACTTCTTCGGTACCGCTCTGCAACTGCTCGATCACCAGGCGGGTTTCTTCCACCGACTCCTGGGTACGGCGCGCCAGGTTGCGCACTTCATCGGCCACCACCGCAAAGCCACGCCCGGCTTCACCGGCGCGGGCCGCTTCGATGGCGGCGTTGAGTGCCAGCAGGTTGGTCTGCTCGGCGATGCCGCGGATCACTTCCAGCACCGAGCCGATTTTTTCACTGTTGGCCGCCAAACCTTCGACCTGGGACATGGCCGTGCTCATGTCCGCCGCCAACTCCCCGATATTGCGGGTGGTTTGATCGATCACGGTGAGGCCGTCGCGGGTGGCCTGGTCGGCATCGCGTGCGGCCTGGGCTGCTTGCGCCGCACTGCGGGCCACGTCCTGGGCAGTGGCGCTCATTTCGTGGGAGGCGGTGGCGACCTGGTCGACCTGGCGGTACTGCTGCTCCATGCCGGCGCTGGTTTCAGTGGCAATCGCGGCGGACTGGTCGGCGGTGCCACGGGCGTCCTGCACCGAGCGTTTGACCTCGGCGATGATCGGTTGCAGCTTGTCGAGGAAACGGTTGAACCAGCCGGCCAGTTGGCCCAACTCGTCCTGTTTGTCGTAGGCCAGGCGCCGGGTCAGGTCGCCTTCGCCGCTGGCGATGTCTTCGAGCATGTGCGCCACGCCGAGGATCGGCCGCGTTACGCTGCGTGCCATCAACCACACCAGGATCAAGCCGACCACGGCGGCCAGCAGGCCCAGGCTCAGTTCCAGCAGGGTGCCCTTGGCATTGTCGGCATCCAGTTGGGTTTTCAGCGCTTCGGCGGGGGCTACCAGGACTTTCTCTGGCACATCCAGCAGCACGCCCCACGGCTTGCCGTCCGGAATCGGTGCGAACGGCGCGAGCACCTTGAGCTGGTGATCGGTGCGCAGGCTGCGAATTTGTGTACTGCCGGTCAGGGCGCTGATCAGCTGCGCGCCGTTGGCGGTGTCGACCTGGTCCAGGCGCTGGCTGAGCTTGCTCGCGTCGGGGCTGTAGCCAGCGAGCAAACCAGTCGGGCTGAGGATGCTGACCTGGGTCTGGCCGTCATACAGCTTGTGGCTGGCCTGCTGGCTCACGGCCTGCAGGCTGTTGAGGTTGATGTCCACCGACAGCGAGGCGATGACTTTGCCGTTGGCCATCAACGGGAAGACAATGCTGGTCATCAGCACGTTTTGTCCGTTGATCTTGTAAAAGTACGGTTCGATTACGCACGGCTTGAGCGTGGTGCGTGGGCAGGTGAACCAGGCGTTGGCCTTTTCGCCGCTGGGGCCGATGCTGGTGTCGGACATGTCGCTTTCCGGCAGCGACATGGAGGTCAACTGGCCAGGCGTCGGTTGCGACCAGTAGAGGGCGAAACGCCCCTTGTCGTTACTGCCCAACTCCGCCTGGTCGGCGAACAGCTCATCCTTGCCGTCCAGCGCATTGGCTTCGAACACCAGGGACAAACCAAGCAAGTCCGGGTTGGCCTGCAACGCGGCCTTGACCTGGCGGGTCAGGTCTTCGCGGGTGTCGAAGGCGTCGAGAAAGCGCTTCTCGGCCTGCTCGCGCAGGAACAGCACCTGGCGCGAAAAACCATGGCCGTACTGATAGGCGTCCATGAACTGGCGGCGGATACCCAGCGCTTGCACCTCGCCCTGGGCTTCGATGCGCGCCTGGGCCGCTTCATCCAGCATCTGCATGCTGGAGGCCTTGACCCGTTGCGAACTCTGCTCCATGCGATACAGCGACAGACCCACCAGCAGGGTCACGATTCCCAGCAGGCACAAGCCAGCGAGCAGGGTGATTTTCCATTGAATGGAGAGCTGCCTGAGCGACATCGGTACATCCTTACCTGAAAACACAGAGAGAACCTGTATCGGCGGTTTCAGGTTTTTCTTTATTCAAACGATCGATTTAAACCTGAAAGCGGCGCCGTTTTTTGACATGTGCGCCTGCCTGCTGCAAAGTGCGCGCCCTCTAATAAGACCTCCTCCAAGCCTGCACGCCGGTTGCCACCCAATGGCTGCCCGGGTGCGGGCATGCCTGTTTTTTATGTTTTTTTCTTGAGGTAACCATGATTAACGCAGTCATTGCCGCGGTCGGCACCATGCTGGTGCTCAGCCTGTCCCGCGTGCATGTGGTCATCGCCATCATCGTCGGCGCCCTGGTGGGCGGCCTGACCGGTGGCCTGGGGATCGAAGCCACGCTCAAGGCCTTCAATGGCGGCTTGGGCGGCGGGGCGACGGTGGCGTTGTCCTACGCCTTGCTCGGCGCTTTCGCCGTGGCGATTGCCAAGTCCGGCCTGGCCCACGCGTTGGCCGACAAGGCCCTGCTGCTGGTGGACCGTCAGGAAACCAGCGGTGGCAGCCACGTCAAATGGCTGCTGATCGGCCTGCTGTGGATGGTGGCGATTGCCTCGCAGAACATCTTGCCGATCCACATCGCGTTCATTCCATTGCTGGTGCCGCCATTGCTGTACGTGCTGACCAAGCTGCAACTGGACCGCCGCCTGATCGCCTGTGTGATGACCTTCGGCTTGATCACGCCGTACATGTTCCTGCCGGTGGGCTTCGGCAATATCTTCCTCAACCAGATCCTGCTGGCCAACGTGGCCAAGAGCGGCGTGGATATCAGCCAGGTCAACGTCACTCACGCCATGAGCCTGCCGGCGCTGGGCATGGTCGTCGGCCTGCTGGTGGCGGTGTTCATCAGCTACCGCAAGAAGCGTGTGTATGACCTGGAGAAGATCGAGCGGGTCGAGCAGGTGGCGGTGCAGTACAACCCGCTGACCCTGCTGGTGGCCGGCCTGGCGATTGTCTCGGCGTTCATCATCCAGCTGTGGCTGGACTCGATGATCATCGGCGCGCTGGTCGGGTTCCTGATCTTCTCGGTGTCGGGCATCGTGCGCTGGCGCGACACCGACGACCTGTTCACCGAAGGCATGAAGATGATGGCGATGATCGGCTTCATCATGATCGCCGCCTCGGGTTTTGCCGAAGTGCTCAAGGCCACCGGGGATGTGCGCTCGCTGGTGGAAACCTCGGCGGCCTTCATCGGCCATAGCCGTGGGATAGGGGCGTTGCTGATGCTGCTGGTGGGGCTGCTGGTGACCATGGGCATCGGCTCGTCGTTTTCCACCGTGCCGATCCTGGCGGCGATCTTCGTGCCGCTGTGCGTGCAACTGGGTTTCAGCCCCATGGCCATCGTGTGCATTGTCGGCACGGCCGGTGCCTTGGGTGACGCCGGTTCGCCGGCCTCGGACTCGACCCTGGGGCCCACTTCCGGCCTGAACATCGACGGCCAGCACCACCATATCTGGGACACCGTGGTGCCGACCTTCCTGCACTACAACCTCCCGCTGCTGGCATTTGGCTGGCTGGCCGCGATGACCCTCTGACCACCGCGGGCTTGTTGGAGTGAATGGGCTTGCTGTGGCAAGCCCGCTCACTACAGAAACCTCCTACGCGGCCGTTAACCTCTCTAGTCGCCACTAATAAGAGAGAAAACCCATGCGTCTGAGCCTCAAGGCCAAAGTCCTGTCCCTCGCCGTAGTGCCGGTGCTGTTGTTTGCCGTGGTCATCAGCCTGACCACCGTGTGGATCCTGCAGGGCCAGGCGCGCAATGAGGTGGAAGAAACCCGTCAGCGCCTGCTCAACGACGCCAAGGCCACCCTGCAAAGCTACGTCGAAGTGGCCATGACCACCATCAAGCCGCTCTACGACGCGGCGGCGCCCGGTGATACCGCGGCGCGCGCCGAGGTGGTCAAGCTGCTGTCCAACACCAGCTACGGCAAGGACGGCTACTTCTTCGGCTACGACTCCGAGACCATCCGCCTGTTCAAGGGCAACAGCCCCGACGGCGTGGGCAAGAGCTTCAAGGATAACCGCGACCCCAACGGCGTGTACGTCAATCGTGACCTGGTCAAGGTCGGCAAGGACGGCACCCATTACCTGCAATACAGCTCGACCCAACCAGGCCAGACCGAACTGGTGCCCAAGATGGGCTACACCGAATACCTGCCCAAGTGGGACATGGTCATCGGTACCTCGGTGAACCTGGACGGCATCGAAGCCCAGGTGGCGGTGGTCGAGGCCAAGGTCGAGAAACGCATGGAAGGCGTGCTGCTGAGCATCCTCGGCGTGGCCGTGGTGGTACTGCTGGTGATCGCTGCCGTGGGCATGCTGCTGGCCAATACCATTTTGCGTCCGTTGCACCTGATGAAAGCCAACCTCGACGACATCGCGGCCGGCGAAGGCGATCTGACCCGCCGCCTGGCCATCACCAGCCGGGACGAGCTGGGCGATCTCGCGGGTGCGTTCAACCGATTTGTCGACAAGATCCACGGCCTGGTGCGCCAGATCACCGAGATGACAGGCCAACTCACCGGTCTGGTCAGCCAGGTGTCAGACCAGGCCCAGCGCTCCGAACAGGCCATGGAACGCCAGCGCCACGAGACCGACCAGGTCGCCACGGCGATCAACCAGATGTCCTCCGCCGCCCAGGAAGTGGCGCGCAGTGCCCAGGGCGCCTCGGTCGCCGCCCAGCAGACCGACGCCGAAGGTCAGGCCGCCAAGCGCGTAGTGGACGGCAGCATCGCGCAGATCCACGCGCTGGTGAACGACATCCGCAGCAGCGGCGTGTCCCTCGACAGCCTGCAGCAGGACGTGGCCTCCATCGTCAGCGTGCTCAGCGTGATCCGCTCCATTGCCGAACAGACCAACCTGCTCGCGCTCAACGCCGCGATTGAAGCCGCGCGGGCCGGGGAGGCCGGCCGTGGGTTTGCGGTGGTCGCCGACGAAGTGCGCGCCCTGGCCAGCCGCACCCAGACCAGCACCCAGGAAATCCAGGGCATGATCGACCGCCTGCAAAAAGGCACTGAAGCCGCGGTGGACGCCATGCGCCGTTCCAGCGATGCCGGCGACGGCACCTCGGCCCAGGCCAACCAAGCCGGGGCATCGCTGGACACCATGGCGCAGTTGATCGGCACCATCAATTCGATGAACGCCCAGATCGCCAGTGCCGCCGAGGAGCAGACCGCCGTGGCCGAAGAGATCAACCGCAGCGTGCATCAGATTGCCGTGGCGGTGGACAGTGTGGCCGATGAGACCCAACTGGGCGCCCAGACCTCCCGCAGCCTCGCGGACCTGGGTCAGCGCCTGGGGCAGTTGGTCGGCCAGTTCCGGATCTGATCCAGCGGTTGTGCGCCGCGACGCATAGGCGGTGTCACGTCATCTGGATCAGCGTCTTCATGATCGTGCTTTCGGTGGAGATGGTTTTCGCGTTCGCCTGGTAGTTGCTCTGGGCCTTGATCAAGTCGACCAGTTCGTTGGTCAGGTTGACGTTGGAGTTCTCCAGGGCATTGGCCTTGATCGCGCCGAGGGTGCCGGCTTGCGGGGTGTCATAGCCCGGTTGGCCGGAGGCGAACGTCTCTCTCCAGGCGGTGCCGCCGGCCGGTTGCAAGCCTTGTTCGTTGTTGAAGCTGGCCAGGGAAACCTGGCCGACGGCCTTGCTCTGCTGGTTGCTGAAGGTGGCGAACAGCACGCCGTTGCCGTCGATTTTCAGGCCGGTGATCTGGCCGGTGGCATAGCCATCGGTGACCGGCGGGTTACGGTAGCTGGCCGAGTTGTACTGGGTGATGTTGGCCAGGTTGACGGCGATGCCGGTTGGGTTGGCATCCGCACCGTTGGCCTTCCACACGCCGTTGGTCACCGTCCCGGGGACCCAGCCGGTGAGGGTCAGGGTCTTGTCGGATACGCCTGCGGTTACGACGCTGGTGAGCTTGCCCGCGCCGTCAAAGGTCAACGTGGACGGCACCGGTGGCGTGGACGGTGTACCGGTGGGCGCCGAGCCGTTCGGGTTGCGCCCGTCGATCAGGGTGTAGGCGTTCCATTTGTTGCCGTCGGTTTTCACCAGGTACTGCACCATCGGGTGGGCATTGCCCTGGGAGTCATACAGGGTGGTGCTGTACTGGGTGCTGAAGGTGCTGGTGTCGTTCGGGTTGAACGGCTTGGCCACCTGGTCGATCACGGGCATCGACGCATTCAGGTTGCTGGTCGAATCGACTTTGGTCGACGCCTTGGGCGGCAGGCTGGCCAGGTTCAATTGCAGGTCGACCAGGCCACCCTTGGCGATCTTGCCGTTGGCGTCTGCCCCGTAGCCTTGCAGGCGCGAGGTGCCGGTGTTGTTGGTGATGTAGCCGTCCTTGTCGGCCCGGAAGGCGCCGCTGCGGGTGTACTCCAGCGAACCGTCGCTTCTTTTCTGGACGAAGAAGCCGCCGCCCTGGATACCCATGTCCAACGTACCGCCGGTGGTGTTGACGTCACCCTGGGTGAACCGTTGGGACACCGCCGCCAGGTTCACACCGTTGCCGATGCTGTTCTGGCCGGTGCCCAGTCGGGTAGCGGCGTAGATGTCCGCGAATTCCGCACGGGATGCCTTGAAACCGCTGGTCGCGACGTTGGCGATGTTGTTGCCCGTGACGTCCATCTGCTTATTGGCGGCGTGAAGACCGCTAAGGCCAATATTGAAAGACATATCAACTCCTTCTGGTGCCGTTTCTGGTCGAGGCTGGGGAAGGGCTGAGTGTGCGCACCGCGCATGGACGTTCGGGGGAGGCTGTGTGGAGAAAGCATGGAGGCCGGGATTTATTTACCCGGCGCCCCCTCAGAGATCGCGCATCAATAGGCCAAAACGCAGGTCCATTTCGGCCGGAAGTGGCAGGTACACGGTGTGCCCATCTCCCGGCGCGACCTCGATGGCGTCGCCCTTGGCGTTGTGCAGGGTGGCCAGGTCGAAGTGGAAGTTGCCGGTGGGAGTCATCAATTCCAGGTGATTGCCCACGGCGAAGCGGTTCTTCACCTTGACCTCGGCCAGCTCGCCCCGGCGCTCGCCGGTCAGTTCGCCGACGAATTGCTGGCGCTCCGACACCGAGCTGCCGTGCTGGTAGTTCTGGTACTCATCGTGCACATGCCGGCGCAGGAACCCTTCGGTGTAGCCGCGCTGGGCCAGGGATTCGAGGTTGGTCATCAGGCTGCGGTCGAAGGCGCGGCCGGCCACCGCATCGTCGATGGCCTGGCGATACACCTGGGTGGTGCGTGCGCAGTAGAAGTGCGACTTGGTGCGGCCTTCGATCTTCAGCGAGTGCACGCCCATGTGGGTCAGGCGCTCCACGTGCTGCACCGCGCGCAGGTCCTTGGCGTTCATGATGTAGGTGCCGTGCTCGTCTTCGAAGGCCGGCATCTGTTCATCGGGGCGGTTGGCTTCCTGCAACAGAAGCACCTGGTCGGTCGGCGCACCAATGCCCAGGGTCGGCTCGCAGTGCTGGACGATATCGCCGGTGGCGTTTTCCACTGCCGGGGTGGCCTGGTATTTCCAGCGACACGCATTGGTGCAGGTGCCCTGGTTGGCATCGCGCTTGTTTATATAGCCCGAGAGCAGGCAGCGCCCGGAATAGGCCATGCACAGGGCGCCGTGCACAAACACCTCCAGCTCCATGGCCGGCACCTGTTGGCGGATTTCCTCGATTTCTTCCAGGGACAACTCCCGCGACAGGATCACCCGGCAGATCCCTTGCAGCTGCCAGAACTCGACGCTGGCCCAGTTCACCGTATTGGCCTGCACCGACAGGTGGATCGGCATCTGCGGGAAGTGCCGGCGCACCAGCATGATCAGCCCGGGATCAGACATGATCAGCGCATCCGGGCCCATGGCGATCACCGGGGCGAGGTCCTTGAGGAAGGTCTTCAACTTGGCGTTGTGCGGCGCAATGTTCACCACCACGTAGAAACGCTTGCCCAGGGCATGGGCTTCCTGGATGCCGAGGGCCAGGTTGGCGTGGTCGAACTCGTTGTTGCGTACCCGCAGGCTGTAGCGCGGTTGGCCGGCGTACACCGCATCGGCGCCATAGGCGAAGGCGTAGCGCATGTTTTTCAGGGTGCCGGCGGGGGCAAGCAGTTCGGGGGCTAGGATGGAAGGCATGGGCACGGGTCGCAAAAGGTGGCGAAGGTAGCCGAGCGGCGAGGGCGGTTCATTGATCCAAGTCGTGCTTTGCGCATTTTTGTATCGCTGTGTATCGGCAAGGGCTGTGGATACGTATCGATTTATCCGCGCGGTTTTCCGACACAGGCGCGATACCTCGCCCGGTCTTAATGGGCGCCCCGTATCAATAAGGTGATCACCATGCTCTTCGTCGCATTCCTGGGCGGCATCCTGACCGTTCTCAGCCCTTGTATCCTGCCGGTGGTGCCGTTTCTGTTCGCCGGCGTCGACCGCAGTCGCCGTTCGATCCTGTTGACCCTCGGCGGCATGGCGCTGACCTTCGCACTGATTTCCAGCCTGGCGGTGGTCAGCAGCGAATGGGTGATACAGGCCAATAACACAGGCCGTCATGTGGCGCTGATCGTGATGGGGTTGTTTGCACTGTCGCTGATCTCGGCGCGGGTCGGTGGCTGGCTGGCACGGCCCTTCGTGTTGTTGGGCAACCGTATCGATCCTGACAGCCGTGCGCTGTCGGGTCCGCTCAAGTCGGTCATGATCGGTGTCGCCACAGGCCTGCTGTGGGCGCCCTGCGCCGGGCCGATCCTGGGGGTGATCCTGACCGGTGCCATGCTGCAAGGCGCCAATGCGCAGACCAGCCTGTTACTGGTGGCCTACGGCCTGGGCAGCGCCTTGTCCCTGGGCGCCCTGATCGTTGCCGGGCGCGGCCTGGTCAATCGCCTCAAGGCCTCCATTCCGCTGACCGGTTGGCTGCGCCGTGGGGCAGGGGTGGCGGTACTGGCAGCGGCCGTGGTGATTGCTACCGGTGCTGACAAGATCCTGCTCGCCGGCACTTCGTCCGCAGGCGTTGGCAGCCTGGAAAAAGGGCTGCTGGAAAACGTGCCCAAGGTGTTGGATTACCTGGTGAGCAAGGTCAAGGCCGATCCGCAGGACAATCCACGGGGCGCCATGCCGTCGCTGGGCGGCGCGGTCGAGTGGCTCAATTCAGCTGAACTGACCCGCGAATCCTTGAAAGGCAAGGTGGTGCTGGTGGATTTCTGGACCTACGACTGCATCAACTGCCAGCACACCCTGCCGTACGTGAAGGCCTGGGCGAAAAAGTACGCGCAGGACGGCCTGGTGGTGATTGGCGTGCATACCCCGGAATACGGCTACGAGCGCATCATCGGCAACGTCAAGGACCAGGTGCGCAAGTTGGGTATCACCTACCCGGTGGCGATCGATAACAACTACGCGATCTGGCGCAGCTTCGATAACCAGTACTGGCCCGCCCATTACCTGATCGACGCCAAGGGGCAGGTGCGCTACACGCATTTTGGTGAAGGCCGGTACGAGGCCCAGGAGCAGATGATCCAGACGCTGTTGAATGAGGCCAAGGCCACGCAGTGATAGGGTCTACGCTTGTTCGATAACCAACGGCACTCCCAGGAATCGCTGCGGACTAAGCAACAGGGCCGATACCGGCCCTGTGCTTTTCTGACATGGACCGGACATGAATCAAACCAACCTGCAATTCAAGACCCTGCTGTTGCTGCTGGGCCTGGTGACCATCGCGTTTATCTGGATATTGCTGCCGTTCTACGGCGCGGTGTTCTGGGCAGTGATCCTCGGCATCATCTTTGCCCCGATGCAGCGCCGACTGCAGCAGCGCTTTGGCTGGAACCGCAACTTCACTTCGCTGGCGACCTTGAGCGCCTGCCTGGTCATCGCGATCCTGCCGGTGATCATCACCAGTGCCTTGCTGGTGCAAGAGGGGGCGACGCTCTACAAGAACATCGAGAGCGGCAAGCTGGACGTGGCCGGGTATATCGAGCAGTTCAAGAACGTGTTGCCGCCGTACTTCCAGCACCTGCTGGACCGCTTCGGCATGGGCAACCTGGAGGGCTTGCGCGAGAAGATCGTCAAGAGCGCGATGCAGGGCAGCCAATTCTTTGCGACCCAGGCGTTCAGCTTCGGCCAGGGCACGTTTGATTTCCTGGTGAGTTTTTTCATCATGCTGTACTTGCTGTTCTTTCTGCTGCGCGATGGCCCGGAGCTGGTGCGCAAGGTGCGCACGGCGGTGCCACTGGCCGAGCCGCAGAAGCGGCGGTTGCAGCTCAAGTTCAACCGGGTGGTGCGCGCCACGGTCAAGGGCAATGTGCTGGTGGCGGTGACCCAGGGTGCGCTGGGCGGGCTGATTTTCTGGTTCCTGGACATTCCCAGTGCGTTGCTCTGGGCGGTGCTGATGGCGTTTCTGTCGTTGCTGCCGGCCGTGGGCGCCGGGATTGTGTGGGGCCCGGTGGCCGTGTACTTCCTGCTGAGCGGTGCGATCTGGCAGGGCGTGGTGCTGGGGCTGTTTGGCGTATTTGTGATTGGCCTGGTGGACAACGTGCTGCGCCCGATCCTCGTGGGCAAGGACACCAAGATGCCGGACTACCTGATCCTGATCTCGACCCTGGGCGGCCTGTCGGTGTTTGGCCTCAATGGCTTTGTGATCGGGCCGCTGGTGGCGGCGCTGTTCATGTCCAGTTGGGCGCTGTTCGTGGAGAGCAAGCCGCGAGTCAAACTGCCACTACCCTGAACATCAGGCGTGGAGCTTGAACGTCGAGGTGTGTTGCAGTTGTTTTTCGGCATCGGACAGGGAGGTCAGTGGGCCGCTGATGGCTTCCCCATCGCGTACCAGGTACCAGCAGGCGAGCAGACCCAGCTTGCGAAGCGGGGCGGGGACGGCGCTGCCGATGACGGACATGATTTGTACTGTGGGCATAAAGACCTCCAATCGCTGTTGGGGGCACTTTACGGCGCAGGCTGGCGTAGGAAAAATCAACTGTCTCGATAGTCGACATCGACGCGAGGCGTCAGTCCACGACCTGATCAAGCATGTTCACCACTTCCTGCTCACTGAGCAGCCCCTTGCGCACCAGGTTTTCCGCGAGCAACGCGAGGAACTTGGCGCTGCGGTGGCCTTCCAGGTGCTTGAGTTCCGTGAGGGCGCTGTAGACCTTGCTGGACGTACAGAGGCCGGCGGTGCGGTGCGGGTTTTGCGTGGGCATGGTCAGTCGTCCTTGTTGTTATTGGGTGGACAATCTCGATAGTGGGAGTGTTTCGTGACACAAACATGACAGCGCAAGGCCTGTTCGGGCAAGTAGACATTGGTGTTGATGATGTGCGATTACGCGCTGGGCATTGTCCCCAGAGCGACCTTGACGCCCTGAATCCGGACTTTCCAGGCAAAAAAAGGCCCCGCAATCACGCGAGGCCTGTTTCGAACGATCTGGTTACCAGCCGCGGCCATAGTAACCGTGAGGAGGGCCGTAGTAGCCACGGGGCGGACCGTAATAGCCACGCGGTGGGCCGTAATAGACCGGCGCCGGGCGGTAGTAAACCTGTTGCTGCACATACACCGGCGGTGGCGGTGCGTAATAAACCGGCGGCGGCGCGGCATATACCGGTTGCGGTTGCACATACACCGGCTGCTGCACATAGACCTCACGCGGCTGGCTGGCAACCACGGAGCCCACGACAGCGGCGCCGACTAAAGCACCCAATACGGCCGGGCCACCCCAACCACCACCGTGGGCGGAGGCTTGGCCTGCCATCGCGAGTGCGCCAACCAGCAAGGCGATCTTGGGGATTGTACGAATCATGGTCATTCCTCGGTTAGCCCCAGCGCTTGTGGTCTGCAATCAATAGACTCAAGTAATGTCGCGGGGATACTTTTAAGACAACGTATTTCTGAAAAACAGCACGGCCGCTAGGTAAAGGTTGTGTAAGGTCTGTACCGATTTGCTTACTCAAAGGAGTTACCCATGCAGATGCACCCCAACAAGGACACCCAACTGTGCATGTCGCTGTCGGCGCGCCCTGGGAATTTCGGCCTGCGTTTTCATAACCATCTGTACGAACAGCTGGGCCTGAACTTCTACTATAAAGCCTTCAGCAGCCGGGATTTGCCCGGCGCGATTAGTGGTATCCGGGCGTTGGGCGTACGCGGTTGCGGGGTTTCCATGCCGTTCAAGGAAGCCGCCATTGCCTTGGTGGACGAACTCGACGATTCGGTTCAAGCCATCGACTCCCTGAACACCATCGTCAACACCGACGGGCACCTCAAGGCCTACAACACCGACTACATCGCCATCGAGCAGTTACTCAAGAAGCATGCGGTGCCAAAGGACTCGACCTTCGCCCTGCGTGGCAGCGGCGGCATGGCCAAGGCCGTGGCCAGTGCCTTGCGCGATGGCGGCTACGCCCATGGCGTGATCGTCGCGCGCAACGAGACTGCGGGCCGGGCGCTGGCGCAGAACCTGGGGTATGAATGGCGGGAGGAACTGGGCGACCTGCGCCCGCAGATGCTGATCAACGTGACGCCCATCGGCATGACGGGCGGGCCTGAGGCGGATGCATTGGCATTCGACGCCGATGCAGTGGATTCTGCCGAGACGGTGTTCGACGTGGTGGCGATCCCCGCCGAAACCCCGTTGATCGTGCGTGGACGTGCCCAAGGTAAACGCGTGATTACCGGGCTTGAAGTGATTGCGATCCAGGCGTTGGAGCAGTTTGTGCTCTATACCGGGGTGCGACCGACGCCGGAGCAGTTCGCCAAAGCCGTGGCGTTCGCCCGAACCTGAAGAACCCCGAATATCATATGTGGGAGGGGGCTTGCCCCCGATAGCGGTAGCTCAACAATGAAATTATTGACTGGCACACCGTCATCGGGGGCAAGCCCCCTCCCACATTTTTTCCGCGTTACAGCGGTTCCAATTTGGCCAGCCGCTCTTCCAACAGTGCAATTCGCGCTTCGAGTTCTTCGATGCGTTCGACAGACACGCCACTGACACCCCCGCGCTCCATCGGATTGCCCCGCGCCGCGATGATCGCCTCGATATCCGCCGGATCGCCCAATGCATGGGTATAACGATCTTCACGCTGCCCCGCCTGGCGCGGCACCAGCAACGCCAGCCCCCGCGCAATCAGGCGTTCCAGCTGGTGCACGACCTGCTCGGCATCTTCAAAATCATGCATGCGCCCGCTGCGCGTCAGCAGTTCATTGACGGTTTGCGGCCCGCGTAAAAACAGCAGCCCGGTCAGGATCACCTGGGCCGGCACCAGTTCCAGCGCCTTGTCTACACGGTGTTCCCAGCGGTCGGCACGGCTGCCCATCACCAGGCGGGTGAAACCCTGGCCTTCGAGTGCGCGCAGGCTCTGGCCGACCTGGCCCGGACTCAGGTTCATCACCGGCTCGCGGCTGGTCTTCTGGTTGCAGGCCAGCACCAGGGCGTTGAGGGTCAGGGGGTAGGTTTCCGGGTTGGTCGCCTGTTTTTCGATGAGGCAGCCCAGGATGCGGATTTCCGTGCTGTTCAGGCGCGGCTCAGGGGTGTCGGTGTCGTGCTCGGCGGTCATCGCGCGTTCCCTATGCAGTGGAGGTCCTTAGCCTAAGCCGGAAAAAATAAAAGACAAGCGCCCGGCATGTCTATAATCGCCGCTGGTTCAAACCGTGCCATAACCATGAGACTGCCATGACTATTTCCCTGTACGCCGCCTCCATCCCGGTCTTCAAGCAAATGCTCACCGCCCTGAGCGGTGTATTGACCAAGGCCGAAGCCCACGCCAGCGCCAAGAACATCGAGCCGAACGCCTTGCTGCAAGCGCGCCTGTTCCCGGACATGTTCCAACTGGTGCGCCAGGTGCAGATCGCCGTCGACTTCGCCAAGGGCGTTTCCGCGCGCCTGGCCGAGATCGAAGTGCCTAAGTACGAAGACAGCGAAGTGACCTTCGCCGACCTGCAAGCGCTGATCGCCAAGGTCCTGGCCTTTGTCGACACCATCACCCCTGAGCAGATCGACGGCAAGGAAGGCATCGAGATCATCACTCGCCCAGGCACGCCGAAAGAGAAGCGCTTCAGCGGCCAGGCCTACCTGCTGACCTACGGCCTGCCGCAGTTCTTCTTCCACGTCACCACCGCTTACGCGCTGCTGCGCCATAACGGCGTGGAAGTGGGCAAGCGCGATTACATGGGCGCTTTCTAAGCACGCATAAAAATCTATGGTCACCCCCATTTTTGCAATACTGATTAACGGGTGGTGTGGTTGGCTTGCTTAAATCTATCCGGCGTCTGTTTGGGGCTTGCCCCAGCGCCACGATGAGAGTCGCGCCTGACGATCCTTAAAAACCCGTCGGCTTCTGAAGCCGATTTTTATGTCAGGATCTTCGCCAGGCCGGTAGGCCGTTCACGTCATCCGTTGTTCAGCTATCGCAAAACCTGAAGGGTGAGTCGTGGTACTGCAACAACCGCAGGGTCAGGCGTTCAAGGCGTCTGGCCCTGCTTCATATTGCGCATGATGAGCCGCTATCGCCCAAGCGATACGCGCCAGTTTGTTGGCCAGGGCACAGGCCACCACATTCGAGTGTCGTCGGCGCAGCAGCGCTCGCACCCAGTCGGCCAAAGCCCCTTTCTGGTGATCCAGCCGCTGCATGTAAACCCTGGAGCATTGCACCAACAGTTGTCGCAGGTGCTTGTCACCTCGCTTGCTGATCCCCAACAAATTGGCTTTGCCGCCCGTGCTGTACTGTCGCGGCACCAAGCCCACTGAAGCCGCAAAATCGCGACTGCATCGGTATTGCTTGCCATCGCCCATTTCTACAGCCAGAAGGCTGGCGGTGATCGGGCCGACACACGGCATGCTAAGCAAACGACTCCCCAGATCATCGTCGGCCAGCTGGCAAGCCAGTTCTTTGTCCAGTTCCTTGATCCGTTCATCCAGGTAAACGAAGTGATCGTGCAGGCGTTGCAACAGCACTGTCAGCCGCGCAGGCAGCTCATGCTCGGCCAAAACAGCTGCCAAACGCTTCATGATGGCTAAGCCTTTGGGCAGGCTGATGCCAAATTCCAACAGGAAACCGTGCATCTGATTGGCTGTCTTGGTGCGGTCATGCACCAACGACTCGCGCATGCGATGCAGAACAGACAGGGTTTGCTGAGACTCGGTTTTAGGCGTGACGAAGCGCATGGACGGACGAGAAGCCGCCTCGCAAATAGCCTCTGCGTCGATAAAGTCGTTTTTGTTGCCCTTGACGAAAGGGCGGACAAACTGCGGTGAAATCAACTTGGTCGTATGCCCCATCGCCGCAAGCTGACGGGCGATGAAGTGAGAGCCGGCACAGGCTTCCGTTACCACGACGCAGCTCGGCAAGTTGCCGAAGAACCGCATCATCTGCGCTCGCGAGAGCTTTTTGCGAAACACCTCGCGGCCCGATTTGTCTTGGCCGAGAAGGTGGAAATTATGTTTGCCGAGATCGATCCCGATCAGTGCTGACTCGCTCATGATGATGGCCTCCGAAAACAAAACACCCTGTGAAAGCGTAGCCCTCACAGGGTGTTGGGGGTGACCATCTCATTAACCGGGGCGGTTCTTGTAGGAACCGTCCCGGTTTTTTTGTGCGCGACGGTTAAGCCGGCTGTTCTTCCTTGCCCAGGCACGCGGCGGCGGTGAACAACACATCGGTGGACGAATTCAGCGCGGTTTCCGCCGAATCCTGCAACACACCGATGATGAAACCGACCGCTACCACCTGCATCGCAATCTCACTGGGAATGCCGAACAGGCTGCACGCCAGCGGAATCAGCAACAACGAACCGCCTGCCACGCCGGAAGCACCGCACGCACAGATGGCCGCAACCACACTGAGCAGCACCGCAGTGGGCAGGTCGACGGCGATGCCCAGGGTGTGCACGGCGGCCAGGGTCAACACGGTGATGGTGATCGCCGCGCCGGCCATGTTGATGGTGGCACCCAGTGGGATCGACACCGAGTAGGTATCTTCATGCAGGCCCAGGCGTTTGCTCAGCGCCAGGTTCACCGGGATATTGGCTGCCGAACTGCGGGTGAAGAACGCGGTAATGCCGCTCTCACGCAGGCACATCAGCACCAGCGGGTAAGGGTTGCGGCGCAGTTTCCAGAACACGATGGCCGGGTTGATCACCAGCGCCACGAACAGCATGCAGCCGATCAGCACCACCAGCAGGTGGGCGTAGCCGAGCAGGGCACCGAAGCCGGAGGTGGCCAGTGTGGAGGCGACCAGGCCGAAAATGCCCAGCGGTGCAAAGCGGATCACCACGCGCACGATCAGGGTCACACCGTTGGACAGGTCTTCCAGCACCGCCCGCGTGGTCGGCGCGGCGTGGCGAATGGCAATGCCCATGCCGATGGCCCACGCCAGGATGCCAATGAAGTTGGCATTCATCAGCGCGCTGATCGGGTTGTCCACCACGCTCAGCAACAGGCTCTGCAACACTTCGCCGATGCCGCCGGGCGCGGTCACCGCTGCGTCATGGGTCGCCAGCACCAGCGAAGAGGGAAACCACATGCTGGCAACTACCGCCACCACGGCGGCGGCAAAGGTGCCCAGCAAATACAGGAACAGGATCGGCTTGATATGGGTTTCCTGGCCATGCTTATGGTTGGCAATGGATGCCATCACCAGCACAAACACCAGGATCGGCGCCACGGCCTTGAGCGCGGAAACAAATACCTTGCCGATAAACCCGGTGGAGCGTGCCACTTCGGGGAGCAGCAGGGCCAACAGGATGCCGGCGATCAGGCCGATGACGATTTGCGTGACCAGGCTGACGCGGGCCAGGCGTTGCAGGAGAGAGGGGGCAGCAGTCATAAACACTTGTCTCTAGTTTTTTTAGGGCGCAGCTACTGACTCGGAAAGGGCTGTAGGACGCGGATCGCGAAGTCTAGCATGCTGTGGGAAAAGTCCTTGGCGGTGCGGCATTGCGTCACCCGCTTGCCCAGGCCTTGGCCAAATCTGGACATACTCTGATAAGATTCTGTTCTCTCATCTTTCCTCTCCGTCAGCGGGCCCTTCGGGTTGTCGTTGATGTCGTCGTTTCTGGAGTTTTCATGTTGTTTCCCATCCTGCTGCTGTCAGCCGCCGGCTTTACCGTGCTGACCACAGAATTCGTGATCGTCGGCCTGTTGCCGTCCATCGCCCGCGACTTGAATGTCAGTGTGTCCCAGGCCGGGCTGCTGGTGACCTTGTTCGCGTTTACCGTGGCGGCGTTTGGTCCGTTTCTGACGGCGTACTGTGCACGTTTCCCACGCAAGCGCCTGTTTATCAGCATCCTGATCCTGTTCGGTGTGGCCAATACCGTGGCGGCCCTGGCACCGAACATCTGGGTGATGGCGCTGGCGCGGTTGATCCCGGCGCTGGGTTTACCGGTGTTCTGGGCCCTGGCCAGCGAAACGGCGGTAGACATCGTCGGCCCCGAATTCGCCGGGCGCGCCATCGAGAAGATCGGCTTTGGTATCGTCTGCGCCACGGTATTCGGCATTCCGGTGGGCACGCTGATTTCAGATATGTTCGGCTGGCGCAGCGCGTTTGCCATCCTCGCGGTGATCGCGCTGGCCAAGGCCTTGCTGCTGTCTATCTACCTGCCGGTGACCCAGCCGAAGAACGATGAAGTGACGTTGCGCGCGCAGTTCAAGATCCTGCGCAACCCGCTGATGCAGGGGCATATCCTGCTGTCGATCCTGGTGTTCAGCGGCATGTTCACGGCGTACACCTACCTGGCGGACATCCTCGAGCGCCTGGCCGGGTTCGACGGCACGCTGGTGGGCTGGTGCCTGATGGGCTTCGGTGCGGTCGGCCTGATCGGCAATTCGCTGGGCGGACGGGCGGTGGATCGCCACCCGTTGATCGCGTCCATGGTGTTCTGTGGGTTCATGATCGCCGGCATGGTCGCGCTGGTGCCGGCGATTCATTCGAGCATCGGCCTGGCGGCGGCGATGGCCGTGTGGGGCGTAACCCAGGCGGCGATGTTCCTGGTCAGCCATGTGCGCCTGATGAAGGCCGCGCCCCATGCGCCAGCGTTTGCTGCGTCGCTGAACATCGCCGGGGCCAACCTGGGCATCGGCCTGGGCGCCATGGTCGGCGGCCATGTGATCGACACCCTCGGCCTGGGCAGCCTGGGCTTTGCGGCGTCCGGGTTTATCCTGGTGTCGATCCTGCTGGCGTTGTGGCTGATGACCGCCAAGCAACCGCTCACCTCCGGCGCCTGAGCCGTCAGGGCAGGGTGGTGAATAGCTCGCGCCGGGCACCTTCGGTAATCGCCACGATGCCGGGGTGCTTGACCTTGCGTTCCACCGAGATCGCGTAGAACGACTCGGTCACGGCCACGGTTTGGCCGATCAGCGCCACGCCGTACTGGCGCACCACCTCGTCGGCAATCACGCTGGGGGCGATAAAGATCCCGCTGCCGGATTGGCCGAATGCCTGCATCAAGGCGCTGTCGTCGAACTCGCCGATGATCTTCGGTTGAATCTGTTGCTCGGCGAACCAGCGCTGCAAACGGCTGCGTACCACGGTTTCCGCGCCCGGAATCAATAGCGGCGCGCCGTGCAGGCACTGCGGGAAATCCCCTCCGTATTCGTTAGCCAGGGCCTGGGTGGCGAAAAAGCTGATGCCACATTCGCCCAACTTCTGGCTGTAGCCCTTGATGTCTAGGTGCGTGGGCATGGGGCTGTCGGAAATCACCAGGTCCAGGCGCTGGATTGCCAGGTCGGCCAACAGGCGTTCGAGTTTGTCTTCGCGGCAGGTAATGCGGATCGGCTCGCTCAACTCCATGGTCGGTGCGATCAGCCGGTAGACGATGGACTTGGGCACCACGTCCGCCACGCCGACGCGGAACAGGATCTGCTGTTCGTCGGGCTGCGCGCGCAGCATCGCCTCCAATTCATTGCCGGTCTGGAACATCTGCTCGGCATAGGGCAGGGCCTGGCGCCCGGCTTCGGTCAGTTCCAGCTGCCGGCCAACGCGCTGAAACAGCGCGATACCGAAGGTTTGCTCCAACAGGCTGATCTGCCCGCTGATGGTCTGGGGCGTGAGGTTCAACTGCTCGCACGCACGCACGATGCTGCCGGTCTTGGCCACCACCCAGAAGTAGTGCAGTTGTCGATAATTGAGCATGCTCGCCATCACTTCGTAAAAATCGAAGTATACACGAGAAAAATACGAATTTTACTGAACTGTTTGCCTGCATAGAATGCCTCGCTATCGCGGGGCCACTATTTGGACCCAAGGGTTCTAACGAGGAAGACATCATGAAACTCAATTCCCTGGGCGCGGCATCCTTGCTTGCGCTTTCATTGGTAGTGGTCAGTGGTTGTGATCAGGTCGAGAAAAGCGCACAGCAGGTGTTGGGCAAGGCCACCGAATCGGCCAAGCAAGCGATCGATGACACCCACAAGGCTGCCGAACAGGCATTGAGTGAAGCGACCAACGGCCTGATCAACCCGCAGAAGAAGGATGATCAGGAAGAGAACGAAACCGAATCGAACAGTAAAGAAGCCTAAATTCCCGCTCAACGTCAGGACTGACCTATGGATTACCTTTTACAACTGGCCGCCAGCCCCACCGCCTGGATTGCCCTGGCAACCTTGATCGTGATGGAGATCGTGCTGGGCATCGATAACCTGATCTTCATCTCGATCCTCACCAACAAGTTGCCAGAAAAGCATCGGGCCAAGGCGCGACGCATCGGTATCAGCATGGCGTTGGTGTTGCGGTTGGGCCTGCTCAGCACCATCGCGTTCATCGTACAACTGACGGCGCCGGTGTTCGAAGTGTTCGGCCAGGCGTTTTCGTGGAAGGACATGATCCTGATCGCCGGTGGCCTGTTCCTGGTGTGGAAGGCCACTACCGAGATCCATCACAGCATGGACCCGGAGCCTGAAGAGAAGGAAACCAACGCCGGCAACGTCGTGGCCATCGGCTTTGCCGCGGCCATCGGGCAGATCCTGTTGCTCGACCTGGTGTTCTCCATCGACAGCATCATCACCGCTGTGGGCATGACCGAGCACTTGCCGATCATGATCATTGCCGTGGTGACCTCGGTGATCGTGATGCTGGTGGCGGCCGAACCGCTGGCCAAGTTCATCAACGACAACCCGACCGTGGTGATGCTGGCCCTGGGCTTCCTGATCATGATCGGCATGACCCTGATCGCCGAAGGCTTCGGCGCCCATGTACCGAAAGGCTACGTGTACGCGGCCATGGCGTTCTCGGCGGCCATCGAATGTTTGAACATCGCCCGGCGTAACCGCCACCAGCGTTTGCTCGCTGCCCGGCAGTAACCGCTGAAACCAAACGGCCGGCTGCGCTCAGATGAGTCCAGCCGGCTTTTTGCTGTCTGTTAGAATTCGCGCACTTGATAGCGTGAGGTCCTACATGAACGAGCCGATTCGTCTTACCCAGTACAGCCACGGCGCGGGGTGTGGCTGCAAGATATCGCCCCAGGTGCTGGAAGTGATCCTTGCCGGCAGCGGCGCACAGAACCTCGACCCCAAGCTGTGGGTGGGCAACGCCTCGCGTGACGATGCGGCGGTCTACGCCATCGACGACGAGCGCGGCGTGGTCTCCACCACCGACTTTTTCATGCCGATTGTCGATGACCCCTTCGATTTCGGGCGGATTGCCGCCACCAATGCCATCAGTGATATCTACGCCATGGGCGGCGATCCGCTGATGGCCATCGCCATTCTGGGCTGGCCGGTGAACGTGCTGGCGCCGGAGATTGCCCGCGAAGTGATCCGTGGCGGCCGTTCAGTGTGCGACGAAGCTGGCATTCCTCTGGCGGGTGGCCACTCCATTGATGCACCTGAGCCGATCTTCGGCCTAGCCGTGACCGGCATCGTGCAAAAACGCCATATGAAGCGCAACGACACGGCCACCGCCGGTTGCCGGTTGTATCTCACCAAGCCCATCGGCATCGGCATCCTCACCACCGCCGAAAAGAAGGGCAAATTGCGCGAGGCGGATATCGGCCTGGCCCGCGACTGGATGTGCACTCTGAACAAGCCCGGCAGCCGTTTCGGCAAGTTGGCGGGGGTAACAGCGATGACCGATGTCACCGGTTTCGGCTTGTTGGGCCACCTGGTGGAAATGGCTGACGGCAGCGGCGTGACCGCACGTATCGAATACGCCAAGGTCCCACGCCTGGCCGGGATCGAGGACTACCTGGATCAGGGCTGTATGCCCGGCGGCACTTTGCGCAACTTCGATAGTTATTCGAGCAAGGTGGGACGCTTGCAGGAACTGCACAAACGCGTGCTGTGCGACCCGCAGACCAGCGGCGGCCTGTTGATCGCCGTCACGCCTGAGGGCGATGCCGAATTCCACAGCGTGGCGACTGAACTGGGCCTGGTCCTGGAACCTATCGGCGAACTGGTCGAGCGACAGACCCACGCGGTTGAGGTGATTTGATGGCAACCGATATCACCGACTACCGCGACATTTTCCTCAACGACCGGCCGATGATGGATACCCGCGCGCCGGTCGAATTCAGCAAGGGCGCGTTCCCGGGGGTGATCAACCTGCCGCTGATGACCGACGACGAACGCCAGCGCGTCGGCACCTGCTACAAGCAGCAGGGCCAGCAGGCCGCCATCGTGCTCGGGCATGAGCTGGTTTCCGGCGCAATCAAGGCCGAGCGCATCGAGCAGTGGGCGCGGTTCGCCCAGGCCAACCCCGAGGGCTACCTCTACTGTTTCCGTGGCGGGCTGCGTTCGCAGATCGTGCAGCAATGGCTCAAGACCGAAGCCGGCATCGAGTATCCCCGTGTCGGTGGCGGCTACAAGGCCATGCGTACGTTTTTGCTGGAGACCGTCGAGCACGCCGCCACGCAGTGTGACTTCGTGCTGCTGGGCGGCATGACCGGTACTGGCAAGACCGAAGTCCTCGGCCAGTTGCGCAATGCCCTGGACCTGGAAGGCCACGCCAACCATCGTGGCTCCAGCTTCGGCAAGCGCGCCACGGCGCAGCCGTCCAACATCGACTTCGAAAACCGCCTGGCCGTGGACCTGCTGAAAAAGCGTGCCGCGGGTATCGAGCAGTTCGTGGTCGAGGATGAAAGCCGCATGATCGGCAGTTGCGCGCTGCCGCTGGCGTTGCACAAGGGCATGCAGACGTTCCCGATGGTGTGGCTGCAGGACAGCGTAGAGGGGCGGGTCGAGCGCATCCTGCGCGACTATGTGGTGGACCTGTGCGCCGAATTTGTCGAGGTGTTCGGCGATGCCGGCCAGGCGCTGTTCGCCGAGCGCCTGACCCAGAGCCTGGGCAATATCCATAAGCGCCTGGGCGGCGAACGCTTCCAGCGCTTGCAGGCGATCTTGCAGTCGGCCCTGGCGGAGCAGGCCCGCAGCGGTGATGTGCACCTGCATCGCGCCTGGATCGAAGGGCTTCTGCGTGAATATTATGACCCGATGTACGCCTTCCAGCGTGAAAGCAAAGGCGCACGGATCGAGTTCGCAGGGGAGCAGGGCGCCGTGGTGGAATATTTGCGCGAGCGCGCGCTGATCAGAGGATAGCCGCGCCGATCAACCCACACACCACCCCCACCAACATCGTTAAGCCTGCCACCGTCACCAGCACCCGCGCATCGAAGTCCTTGCGCAGCATCAGCAGGGACGGCAGGCTCACGCTCGGCAGGGTCATCAGCAAGGCCACGGCCGGGCCGGTGCCCATGCCCAGGGTCATCATGGTTTGTACGATGGGGATTTCGGCAGCGGTGGGAATCACGAACAACGTGCCGACAATCGCCAGCGGCACCAGCCATACCAGGCTGTTGGCCATGGCGCCGTCGACATGGGGGAATAGCCACACCCGTGCGGCACCCAGGATCAACACGGCCAGGATGTACACCGGGATCGTGCTCCAGAACAACTGCCACAGGGTCCGCAGCCAACGGCCGAGGAACGGCTGGGACTCAACCGCGCTGACCTCGGCCACTGCGCCCAGCGCCGCTTCCGGCACCTGGTCCGGGCGGGCGATACGTTGCGCGATCAGCGACACGCCCACCACCAGCACAATGCCCGCCACCAGCCGCAATGCGGTGAAGCCCCAACCCAGCACAAAGCCCATGAACACCAGGGTCGCCGGGTTCAGCACCGGGTTGGCGATCCAGAACGCGAGTGCCGCGCCCACCGATACCTGCTGCCGACGCATGCCGGCCGCGACCGGAGCCGCGCAGCAACTGCACATCATACCCGGCAGGGCGAACAGCCCGCCGCGTACAGTCGAACCCAGCCCGGCACGGCCGAACAGGCGCAGCAGCCAGTCGCGGGGGATCAGCACTTGCAGGAGGGAGCCCAGGATCACCGCCAGCACGGCAGCCTTCCAGATCGCCAGGAAGTACACCTGGGCATACGCCAGCGCAGCCGCCAGGGGCGAGCTTTGCTGGTCGTTGAGAATCGAGGCGCCAATGCTGTGGTTATCGGCGGCGACGAAGGCCTTGAAGTAATAGGGCGACCACTTCACGTAGTAGAGGCCGACGCAGGCGACCAGCAGGAACAGCGCTGGTTTCCACCAGAACGACCAGCCCCGGTTGGGCTGGGTGGAGGCGAGGTTGGGCATGGTGATGATCCGCAGATGAGTCAATAGCGGCGCATCATACGCCCTCAGCTCTCGGCGCTCACCTGGGTAGGTTGCGGGCAGGTTTCTTCGCCATTGTTCAGGCCCTGCTTGTAGTTGCGGCTCAGCAGCGAGGCCTTGCCGTTGTGCCAGGTCAGTGTCAGCACATACAGCGTGTCGTAGTCGCTGCCGGACCAGTCGTCGGTGATGGTGTGTTTTTCGCCGGACGCTTCGCTCGCCACCTTGTTGATCAGCTCCGGCAGGTAGCCGTGGGACCAGGCGGTGTAGATGATGGAGTTGTGGTACTTGTCTTCGACCAGCTCGTCGGCGAGGGCACTGGTGTCATTCGCGGAAAACTTGATGTTGACCGGCAGGCCGAGCTTGATCGCGCTGGGGCTGATGGTCATCAGCGGGCGAATATAGCTGTAGGAATTGTCCAGCTCGCCTTCCTCCACATTGCGTGTCGGGTTGGCGGCGAAGACGAAATTGGCCTTGCCGAACTTTTCTGGCAAAACCGTGGCCAGGTTCATCGCCCGGTTGAGACCCTGGCAATTGAGCTGGCCCAGGCCACCGGCGGGTTTTTCACCGTGGCGCAGGAAGACCAGGGTTTGCACGCCGTCAACCTGGTCGGCGTTGCTGATCCGTGACTCCAGGCTCAGATCGATAGCGCCGCCGACCAACAATAGCGGCAACAAAATGTAGGAATAGCGTTTCAGTCGTTGTACTAGGCGCAGAGGCTTGATCGTCATTGTAGGTTCGAGTCTTCATGCGTCACGTTAAGGCAGACACGCCTGGCCACGATGACGCCTGGGGCGCCTGCGGTGTTCCCTGTCGAAATAACGAGGTGCCTCCATTCACCGCTTGAGCGCAGTTAAGAGTGCCCAAGGGCGTATTGGTTCGCCCTAACGGGATAATAGCCAGCAGTTGTTGCGTATTGATGACCCATGCAGGACGCTCGCCAGATGACTATCATGGGGGCTTTCAGCACACACATAGGGCTTCCCGATGAACCCACTTGCCGCTTTCCCGATCAATAGCAAATGGCCCGCCCAGCATCCCGAGCGCCTGCAACTGTACTCGCTGCCAACCCCCAACGGGGTAAAAGTGTCGATCATGCTCGAAGAGCTCGGCCTGCCCTATGAAGCGCATAAAGTCAGCTTCGAGACCCAGGACCAGTTGTCTCCCGAGTTCCTGTCGCTGAACCCCAACAACAAGATCCCCGCGATCATTGACCCTAATGGCCCCAGCGGCCAGCCGCTGGCGTTGTTCGAGTCCGGCGCGATCCTGATCTACCTGGCGGAAAAATCCAGCCAGTTGCTCTCCGAGGACCCGGCGACACGTTATGAAACCATTCAATGGCTGATGTTCCAGATGGGCGGCATCGGCCCGATGTTCGGCCAGCTGGGCTTCTTCAACAAATTCGCCGGCAAGGCCTACGAAGACAAGCGCCCGCGTGACCGTTACGCCGCCGAATCCCGGCGCCTGCTCGACGTGCTGGAAAAACGCCTGCTGGGCCGTACCTGGATCATGGGCGACGAGTACAGCATCGCCGACATCGCCACCTTTCCGTGGGTCCGTAACCTGATCGGTTTCTACGAATCCGGTGACATTGTCGGCATTGCCGACTTTCCAAACGTACTGCGCGCGCTGGATGGTTTCGTCGCACGGCCGGCGGTGATCCGTGGCCTTAATATTCCGAGTTGAAGCATGCCGACTTTCGATTTCAAACAGCTGGACGTGTTCAGCCGCGTGCCGCTCAAAGGCAACCCGCTGGCAGTGGTGTTCGCTGCCGACAGCCTCAGCGACCAACAGATGGCGGATTTCGCCAACTGGACCAACCTCAGTGAAACCACGTTCTTGCTGACGCCGCGTGATCCTCGGGCGGACTACCGGGTACGGATTTTCACCACCTTGACGGAGCTGCCTTTTGCCGGGCACCCGACGTTGGGCAGTTGTTATGCCTGGCTGCAGGCAGGGGGTGTTCCCAAGGGTGAGGAGATAATCCAGGAGTGCGAAATCGGCTTGGTGCGTATCCGTCGCCAAGGCGATGAACTGGCATTTATCGCGCCGCCGTTATTGCGCGCCGGTGCCGTGGACGCGCCGTTGCTGGAGCGTGTGCGCCTGGGCTTGGGCCTGGAGCCCGGGGTCATCGTGCGCAGTCAGTGGGTGGACAATGGCGCCGGCTGGCTCGCGGTGATGCTGGCAGACCGCGACCAGGTCCTGGCGTTGCAGCCGGACTATGCGCAACTGTTGGGGCTGGCCGTGGGTGTGATCGGCCCCTGTGAAGCCGGGCGCGACGATGTGGACGCGCAATTTGAAGTGCGTGCCTTTATCGCCGGCGACGGCGCCCAGGAAGACCCGGCCACCGGCAGCTTGAACGCCGGCCTTGCGCAATGGTTGCTCAGCGAGGGCCTGGCCCCCGAGCGCTACGTGGTCAGCCAGGGCACGGCTATTGGCCGGGCAGGGCGGATCGGCGTTGAGCGCCAGGGCGATGAAATCTGGATCGGTGGTGCTGTTTCGGTGTGCATCGACGGGCGTGTACAGCTCTAGATCAATAAATTGTTACCGCCCACGCAATACACTATTGGCCCCTCGGCGTTTGTGCTGCCGGGGCCTGGGGGCATAAGCTTTCGCCCCAAAGATTTTCTGCCTTGCGATAGGACCACCATGACCAGCCAGTTCCCCCAAGCCCGTCCACGCCGCCTGCGCCGCTCCCCGGAGCTGCGTGGCCTGTTCCAGGAAACCGAATTCACCCTCAACGACCTGGTGCTGCCGATTTTCGTCGAAGAAGAAATCGACGACTTCGTGCCGATCACCAGCATGCCGGGCGTGCAGCGCATCCCTGAGAAGAAACTGGCCGGCGAGATCGAGCGTTATGCCCGTGCCGGCATCAAGTCGGTGATGACCTTCGGTGTGTCCCACCACCTGGACGCCAGCGGCAGCGACACCTGGAAGGAGCGCGGCCTGGTCTCGCGCATGTCGTCGATCATCAAGGATGCCGTGCCGGAAATGATCGTGATGTCCGACACCTGCTTCTGCGAATACACCGACCATGGCCACTGCGGTGTGATGCACGGCGCCCATGTCGATAACGACGCGACGCTGGTTAACCTCGGCAAGCAGGCCGTGGCCGCTGCCCGTGCCGGTGCCGATGTCATTGCCCCTTCGGCGGCGATGGACGGCCAGGTCCAGGCGATCCGCCGTGCCCTGGATGACGCCGGTTTCACCCATATCCCGATCATGGCTTACTCGACCAAATTCGCCTCGGCCCTCTACGGCCCGTTCCGCGAAGCCGGCGGCAGCGCGCTCAAGGGCGACCGCAAGAGCTACCAGATGAACCCGATGAACCGCCGCGAAGCCGTACGTGAATCGCTGCTGGACGAACAGGAAGGCGCGGATGCGCTGATGGTCAAGCCGGCCGGTGCCTACCTCGACATCATCCGTGACATCCGCGAAGCTTCGCGCCTGCCGGTAGCGGCGTACCAGGTGAGCGGCGAATACGCGATGATCAAGTTCGGCGCCCAGGCCGGGGCGATCGATGAGGACCGCGTGGTGCGTGAGACCTTGGGCTCGATCAAGCGCGCGGGTGCGGACTTGATCTTCACCTACTTCGCGATGGACCTGGCGTTGGCCGGGATCTAGAACCACAACAGGTAAAATGTGGGAGGGGGCTTGCCCCCGATTGCGTTGGATCAGTCTACACATACAGTGACTGATACTCCGTCATCGGGGGCAAGCCCCCTCCCACATCAACAGTGCCCGGCCCGTCGTCGCCCAAGGATGTCCCATGTACTCAAGCCGCCTGATCCTGTGCCTTGCCACTTTGATGGTACTGGCCGGTTGCTCCACCACGCGCAACCCGCAACAGCCGCAGCGCAGCGAGGCCGAGGTGAAGGCGCAGGTCGTGCGCCTGCTGCCGGTCAAGGTGGCTGATCGCGAGGGCTGGGCCCAGGACATCTACACGGCCTTCAACACCCAGAACATCTACCCCAGCACGGAAAACATCTGCGCCGTGCTGGCGGTGACCGAGCAGGAGTCGACCTATCAGGTCGACCCGCCGGTGCCCAACATGGGCAAGATCGCCCAGGACGAAATCCTGCGGCGTGCCGGCAAAGTCCATGTGCCGGCGTTTGTCGTGCGCAGCGCCCTGCAACTGCGCTCACCCAGCAGCAAGACCTACGTCGACCGCCTCAATGCTGCGCGCACGGAGAAGGACCTGAGTGGCATCTTCGATGACTTCATCAGCATGGTGCCCCTGGGCAACACGTTGTTTGGTGGTTTCAACCCGGTGCATACCGCAGGCCCGATGCAGGTGAGTATCGACTTTGCACAGAAACAGGCGCGGGGTTATCCCTACACGGTGGATGGCACAATTCGTCGCGAAGTCTTCACCCGTCGTGGCGGCATGTACTTCGGCATTGCGCACTTGCTGGGTTACCCGGTGAGCTACGACCGGCCGCTGTATCGCTTTGCCGATTTCAATGCCGGTTGGTACGCCAGCCGTAATGCCGCGTTCCAGGCTGCCGTCAGCCGCGTCTCGGGCACCGAACTGGCCCTGGATGGAGATCTGATTCGCTACGGCTCGCTGCTGCCCGGCACCACCGAGTTGGCGGTGCGTTCATTGGGCGCGAAGCTGGACATGCGCAACCCCAGCATCCGTAGCCAGCTGGAGCAGGGCGAGCAACTGAATTTCGAGGAAACCACCCTGTACAAACGCGTGTTTGCCCTGGCCGACAAGGCCGCCGGCAAGCCGATGCCACGGGCCATCCTGCCGGGCATCGTGCTCAAGAGTCCCAAGATCACCCGTAACCTGACCACGGCGTGGTTTGCCCAGCGGGTGGATGAGCGCTATCAGCGCTGCCTGAAGCGCTGATCAGGTGCGGCGTTTGACAAAACGCCGCCACAGACACACCCACAACCACAGCACCGGGAACGCCAGGATCACGAACGGCAGCACATAGCTTGATCGCTCCAACGCGTCGGCGGTGCCGTCGACCAGGTTGTCGCCCAGGTTGCTGAACATCCGGCTGAACCGCGATTGCTGATTTGCCCCGTCAGAGGAGCGGAAATTCAGCGTCACCCGGTTAGTGTCCAGGCGACGTTGCTGGCCGGCAGCAACCTGGGCCAGTTCCTGTAGCTCGTTTTCTATGCCGGCCTGTTCCTTGCTCAAGGCGATCAGGTCACTGACGGTGATGTCCTTGCGCTTGGCCAACTCATCCAGTCGTTGTTGTTGAGCCTGCAGGCGGTCCTGGCGGCGGCGTACGTCGGCGACGGCATCGGCCAGGTCCTCGGCGGTGGTGATGCGCTGGCCGAGTGTGCCGCCTTCAGCCGCCATGGCGACCATCGGTTCGACACCGGTTGGCGCGATGCGCAGGATGATCTGGCCGCCACTGCCGTCTTCGGTGATGCCGAGGATATTGCAGGCGCCAAAGCGCGCGGTTTCGCAGGCTTCGCGGGTGGCCTGCATGCGCGGCGCGAGCAGTGCACCAGGCAGGGCCAGGCTCAGCTCATGCTCGTAGGCCAGTTGCGCGCCCGCGCGGCTTTGTTCGCCGTTGATTACCCGTGCGCGGGACTGATCCTTGGGCGAACAGCCGGCAACGGCCAGCGCTGCCAGCAGGAACAGGAGATAGGGTTTTGGCTTGCCGTCCAGATGGCGCATTGCGGTTCCTTGGCAGGTACGGGGGAATTTGACGGCGATTAAAGCGGGTCTGATGGATTAACGCAAAGCATCGGAGGGGATTTGTGCGGCTGATGGTGATGGCCGTTGCCGTTGATTACAGCAAGCATGACCTTGGATTACTCGGGCGCGGTGCAGGTGGGGGAGAAGGTGGTGGCGCGGGCGAGTGCGGTGTTTGCGGTGCCACAGCCTCAGTGAGGCAGATAAAGAAAAGGCCTGGTTTTCGTGGAACCAGGCCTTTTCTGTGTTGCTCTTTTTCCAGAGGGCTGCTGCGCAGCCCGACGCGGGGCAAGCCCGCTCGCCACAGCAAGCTAGCTCACCACGGCGAGCCTGCGCCTACCGTCAGGCGCGCTCGAGGGCGAGGGCTACGCCTTGGCCGCCGCCGATGCACAGGGTCGCCAGGCCTTTCTTGGCATCGCGCTTGATCATTTCGTGCAGCAGCGTTACCAGCACGCGGCATCCCGAGGCGCCGATCGGGTGGCCGATGGCGATGGCGCCCCCGTTGACGTTGACCTTGTCGGCGTCCCATTCCAGCTCTTTGCCCACCGCCAGGGATTGCGCGGCGAAGGCTTCGTTGGCTTCGATCAGGTCCAGGTCGCCCAGGCTCCAACCGGCTTTGTCCAGGCAACGGCGGGTGGCCGACACCGGGCCGATGCCCATGATCGCCGGGTCGACGCCGGCGTTGGCGTAGCTGGCAATGCGCGCCAGTACCGGCAGGCCGAGGGCCTTGGCCTTGTCGGCGCTCATCAGCAACACCGCAGCGGCGCCGTCGTTGAGGCTGGAGGCGTTGCCGGCGGTGACGCTGCCGTCTTTCTTGAACGCCGGTTTCAGCTTGCCCAGGGATTCGGCAGTGGTGCCGGCGCGTGGCTGTTCATCCACGGCGAAGGCCACCGGGTCGCCTTTGCGCTGGGGGATCAGGATCGGTGTGATCTCATCGACAAACCGCCCCGCCTCGATAGCGGCAGCGGCTTTCTGCTGGGAGGCAGCGGCGAACGCATCCTGGGCTTCACGGCTGATGCCGTACTTGTCCACCAGGTTCTCGGCAGTGATGCCCATGTGGTAATCGTTGAACGCGTCCCACAGCCCATCGGTGATCATGCTGTCGATCATCTTGGCGTGGCCCATGCGCAAACCGGTGCGCGCGGCGGGTAGCACGTACGGAGCCAGGCTCATGTTTTCCATGCCGCCGGCGATGATTACCTCGGCGTCGCCGCAACGGATGGCCTGGGCGCCCAGGTGCAGGGCCTTGAGGCCCGAGCCGCAGACTTTGTTCAAGGTCAGGCTGGGCACCGCGTGGGGCAGGCCGGCCAGGATCGACGCCTGGCGCGCCGGGTTCTGGCCTGAGCCTGCGGTGAGGACCTGGCCGAGGATCACTTCATCCACTTCGGCCGGGTCGAGGCCGGTCTGCTCCAGCAGGCGACGGATCACGGCGGCGCCCAGTTCCGGTGCCGGAATGTTCGCCAGCGAACCCTGGAAGCTGCCCACGGCGGTGCGGGTGGCAGCAACAATCACGACGTCTTGCATGGAATCTGTCCTCACTGGAAGTGCATTTCTGGAACGTGGTCCGGGACGATCAGTTTACCGGCGGTCTTGCTCACTATCTCTTCAACGCTGACGCCAGGTGCGCGTTCCTTGAGGACAAAAGCGCCATTTTCGATTTCCAGGTACGCCAGGTCCGTCAATACGCGCTTGATGCAGTGGGCGCCGGTCAGCGGCAGGCTGCATTGGCTGAGCAGCTTGGACTCACCGTCCTTGGACGCATGGGTCATGATCACGATGATGTTTTCCGCACCGGCCACCAGGTCCATGGCGCCGCCCATGCCTTTGACCAGCTTGCCGGGGATCATCCACGAAGCGATGTTGCCTTGTACGTCGACTTCAAACGCACCGAGCACGGTAAGGTCGACGTGGCCGCCACGAATCATCGCGAACGACTCGGCGGACGAGAAGATCGACGCGCCGATACGCGCGGTGACGGTCTGTTTGCCGGCGTTGATCATGTCGGCATCAATGGTTTCTTCGGTAGGAAAAGGACCCATGCCCAGCAGGCCGTTTTCCGATTGCAGCATCACTTCCATGCCTTCGGGGATGTAGTTGGCCACCAGGGTCGGAATGCCGATGCCGAGGTTGACGTAGAAGCCGTCCTGCATTTCGCAGGCGACGCGTTGAGCCATTTGTTCGCGGGTAAGAGCCATTTTATGTGTCCTTATTGTTCGGGCTGGAGGCGGATTACTTGCGCACGGTGCGCTGTTCGATGCGCTTCTCGAACGTGCCGCAGATGATCCGGTCGACGTAGATGCCAGGGGTGTGGATCTGCGCCGGGTCCAGCTCGCCCGGTTCGACGATTTCTTCGACTTCGACCACGGTGATCTTGCCGGCGGTGGCGGCCAACGGGTTGAAGTTCTGGGCGGTGTGGCGATAGATGACGTTGCCGAAGTGGTCGGCTTTCCAGCCTTTGACGATGGCGAAGTCGCCGGTGATGGATTCTTCCATCAGGTACGGGCGACCGTTGAATTCGCGGGTTTCCTTGCCTTCGGCAACCGGGGTGCCAACGCCGGTGGCGGTGAAGAAGGCCGGGATGCCGGCGCCGCCTGCGCGCATTTTCTCGGCCAGGGTGCCTTGGGGGGTCAGCACCACTTCGATTTCGCCGCTGAGCAGTTGCTTCTCGAACAGGGCGTTTTCACCGACGTAGGAGGCGATCACCTTGCTGATCTGTTTTTGCTCCAGCAGCACGCCCAGGCCAAAGCCGTCGACGCCGCAGTTGTTGGAAACCACGGTAAGGTCGCGGGTGCCTTTGCGCTTGATCTCGGCAATGAGGTTTTCCGGAATGCCGCACAGGCCAAACCCGCCGGAGAGTACGGTCATGCCGTCCTCCAGGCCCGCCAGTGCTTCCTCGTAGGACGCCACGCGTTTATCGAAACCTGCCATATGCACCTCTTTTATTGTTTGTGGGCCAGCCAATGAATCGAGTGTTGCTCCGTCGGATTGATTTGTTAAGTTGTTTTTTAAGGTTGATTGATTTAAAAAACAGCATAGTTGCCTGGCCGTTTGGAGTAGCGTCATGACAGTTAAACAGATGCGCGCGTTTCTCGCCGTGGCCCAGAGCCTGAGTTTCGCCGCCGCCTGCGAGCGCCTGCACCTTTCACAGTCGGCGCTGAGCCTGACCATCAAGGGCCTGGAAGAAGGCCTGGGTGGGCGGCTGTTCAGCCGTAACACACGCAATGTCGCGTTGACGCCCGAAGGTGAATCGCTGCTACCCCTGGCACGCCGGCTCATTGCCGATTGGGACAATGCCGAGGACGAACTGCGCCAGCGCTTTACCCTGCAACGCGGGCGGGTCACGGTGGCGGCGATGCCGTCGTTCGCGGGCAACCTGCTGCCGCCGATCCTGAAGATATTCCGCGCGCGTTACCCTCAGGTGAATGTCACCGTGCACGACCTGATCAACGAACAGGTGCTGGAAATGGTCCGCGACCGCCAGGTGGAGCTGGGCGTGGCGTTCGAGCCTTCAGACGGTTCGTCGCTGGCGTTCACACCGTTGTATCTGGATCGCTTCATTGCCGTGGTGCCCGGGGATTCGCCGTTGATTGAGCTTGATGAAATCGACTGGAAAACCTTGCTGGAGCAGCCGTTCATCACTTTGCAGCGGCCGTCCACGGTGCGGGTGATGTTGGAAGAGCACCTTGGTGCTCTACAGATGAAGCTGCCGGTAGCGCTGGAAAGCCATCAACTGGCGACCGTAGGCAAGATGGTGGCGATGGGGTTGGGTGTCAGTGCCGTCCCTGCATTGTGTGCGCGGCAGATGGAGGAGGCGGGGGCTCATTGCATCACCTTGCGTGATCCGGTGATCGAACGACCGATTGGGGTGCTGACCAAACCCGGTCATGAACTCTCGGCGGCAGCGCAGGTGTTGTTTGATATCTTTTGCGACGAAGCGAAGAAGGGACGATTTCCCGCAGTGTGATAGAGCCGAAATTAAAAAGCCCGCTCGAATGAACAAGCGGGCTTAAGTAGTTAATGCGGTGTTATCAGCAGTATCTATCAATCACTTTAACTTGCGATTGGCCCTTGAGGTTCTGCCATTCGGTATTAAGTGTGTGGAAGACCTGTTCGATAAAGTTGCGATCGGCGGCCGCCTTCTTGCCGACATAACCCTGGCCACGGCGGTACATCTTCAGGCGCGCCGCCAGTTCACGGTTATTGCGGTCAAACTCGGCTTCTTCGGTGTGGGGCGCCAGGCAGTCAATTTGCACTTCGCCCGATTTGCCAATCCACAGGATATGGTCGTCGAGTGTGTCTTTCTGCGCTGCGAACATCTCAGCCAATTCATCGATAGTTGGTTGGTTGTTCAGATTCATGTGTAAGCCCCTTGACCAGTTGGCGATCTATCAGTTGGTTCGTTAATACTTCGTAAGTTGTCTCCGGTTGCGAAAACCGGGCGTCAGCGACTGTCTGCCGAATACGGGCAGGGTCTTGAACCTGATGCATGTAGTCTTGCTGATGAACTGCTACGCAATGCTTTCATAACGAAGACAAGCCGCATTTGAGCGCCTTGTACCGAACCCTTCGGGCCGGTCAGCTTCATCAATCCGCCTTGTGGGCAGTGCACATCCGGAAAAAACAGCTCGGCGGTCAGACGAGCTTGTTCAAAACGCTTGTTGCCAACGCTCCCGATCCGGGAGACGTCTCGATAATGCAAGGACAAAATGGTTACGTCAACGGTTATGTAGTGATTATTTTTGCTCACTACATAAATTGCCGTGGGGACGGGAGAATGCGGGAAAACGTGACTTGGGCGTCATTTTCTGGAAGTACAGGTCAGGCTGTCTAACGCCTGTTGTGGCAAGCCCACTCACCACAACAAGCCCGCTCGCCACAAAGGACCTGCGCTTGATTGAGTTACCGTAACCGTTCGACCAAACGCGGCAAAAGCCGCTCGCATTCGGCTTCGATCTTCACCTGCAACAACTCATCCCCCCGAGTCTTGCCCAAGTTGATGGCAATGACCGGCTTGCCCTGTTCGACCATGGCCTTGCACAAGCGGAATGCCGAATAGGCCATCAGCGACGAACCGACTACCAGCAAGCCTTCGGCATGGTCGACGGCGGTCATGGCTCTGGCTGCTGTCGCCGGTGCTACGTTTTCACCGAAAAACACCACATCCGGCTTCAAGCGCTCGCCATCGCAATGGGGGCAGTGGGGGACCTGAAAGTGTTCTTCAAAGGCAGGATCAAGCAACGTGTCGCCATCCGGCGCCTGCACCGCATGGACCTGCGCAAGGTAGGGGTTGTCGATTTCCATCCGGCGCTGGATCACATCGCGTGCACTGCGCAACCGGCAATCCAGGCACAGCACCCGGTGCAGGCTGCCGTGCAGTTCGATCACATCGTGGCTGCCGGCCTGATCATGCAGGGTGTCGACGTTTTGCGTGATTAGCCCGCTGATACGCCCGTGTTGCTGCAGCGTCGCCAACGCCAGGTGCGCCTTGTTCGGCTGCGCAATGCGAACTCTCGGCCACCCGAGCATCGCCCGCGCCCAGTAACGGCGACGTGCCTGCGCGGTGGCGAGGAACTCCTGGTACATCATCGGCGCCTTGCCCCGGCGCACGCCTTCACTGTCGCGGTAGTCGGGAATGCCCGACGACGTGCTGATCCCCGCACCGGTCAACACCAGAAAGTGCCGTTCGGCCATGGCCCGATGCAAGGTGTCGAGGTGATCCTCTTGGTGTTCCAGGGTGTCGAGCATGGGTTCCCCTATTCGCCGCGGATGTACTGCTCCAGCTGTCTGATCAGGTCAGCCTGGTCGGCAATGGCTTCCTTGACCAGGTCGCCGATGGACAGCAGCCCCAACAGCTTGCCGTCTTCGACCACGGGCAAGTGACGCAGGTGGCTGTCGGTCATGATGTTCATGCACTCATCGACCTTTTTGTGGGTGTCGACGGTGATCACCGGGGAACTCATCACCTCATGAACCTTGGTGGTGACCGACGACAGGCCCTTGAGCATGATTTTGCGGGCGTAATCACGTTCGCTGATGATCCCGACCACCACGCCATCCTGAACCACCGGCAAGGCCCCGACGTTTTTCTCCGACATCCGGACCAGTGCTTCAAACACGGTGTGATCGTGTTTGATGACATGGACTTCCTGGTTTTTCTGGTCCTTGGCTTTGAGCACTTCTGCAACGGTTTTCATGGTGGCCACTCCGGTATTGTTGTTGGTTAGTCAGGGTCCCACTACAGAATCCTAGACCGGCCACCGCGCTGCAAGGTCCAAAGCGGCGCTAAACCCGTCAAAAAACGTCATTCACCGGTTTTTTTCAGTGTTTACCCCGCATTTGTCGGTTTTTTGGCCCGCTTGGGGCTGGCTGCCGTCTTGCGCGGTGCGCTCTTGCGTTTCTTTTTCCATGGCGTGGCACCTCGGCCTGCCGGGCTGGCGGGACCGGTGATGGTCATGCGCATGCCATTGCAGCGGGCGACCTGCTTGCTCATCCAGGCCGCCTGTTTGGCGACGAAGTCTTCCAGGCTCATTTCGCCGCTTTGCACCATGTCCAGGGCCTGCTCCCAGATGGCGGTGGTGCCTGGGTCGGCGATGGCCCGGGGCACGGCGTCGATCAGGCTGAATGCCGCCGGAGTGGCTGATAGCGCCTTGCCGTTCTTCACCAGGTAACCACGGTCCAGCAGCCCCTGGATGATGCCGGCGCGGGTGGCTTCGGTGCCGATGCCGGTGGTGTCCTTGAGTTTTTGCTTGAGCAGCGGGTCTTCGACCAGCTTGGCGACGTTCTTCATCGCCTTGATCAGGTCACCTTCGGTAAAGGGTTTGGGCGGTTGGGTCCACAGGTCCTTGAGGTTGACCTTGGCCACGGCATAGTCCTGGCCTTGCACCAATGGCGGCAGGGCTTGCGGGGCCGGTGCTTCACGTCCCTTGGCCGGCGCCAGGGCTTCGGGCAGGGCGCGTTTCCAGCCTGGTTCAATGACCACTTTGCCCACTGCACGCAACGCAAAACCTGCGCAATCGAAATCCGCCTGGGTGCGATCGTACTCATGATTGGGCAGGAACTGCGCCAGGTAGCGTGCACGAATCAGGGTATACACCGCCCGGTGCTTGCCGGTGAGTTGTCCCACGTCCTTGCCGGCGCCGGTGGGGATGATGCCGTGGTGGGCGCTGACCTTGGCGTCGTTCCACGCCCGCGAGCGTCGCTGGGGATCAATATGCGGCATCAGTTCGTTCACTGCAGTATCCGCGCTCGCCAACGCAGCCAGGATCTTCAATGCGTCGCTGTGCTGGCTCATCGGCAAGTAGCCGCAATCACTGCGCGGGTAGGTGATGGCTTTGTGGGTTTCATACAGCGACTGGGCGATATCCAGGGTTTCCTGGGCGCCGAGGCCGAGCTTCCTGGAACAGATTTCCTGCAGGGTGCCCAGGTCGAAGGGCAGGGGCGCCACTTCGCGCATGCGTTCGGTGCGCAGCTTCACCAGCCGGGCGCTGGCGGCGTTGGTCATGGCGTCGGCCGCGTCCCGCGCCAACTGCGGGTTGAGGCAGCGACCCTGGTCGTCACAGGCGTCCTCGGCCGCGCGCCATTGGGCGGTGAAAGTCATGCGTTCGTGGTGCAGGTCGACGTCGATGGCCCAGTAAGCCACCGGCACAAAGTCGGCGATGCTGCGGTCGCGGTCCACCACCAGGCGCAGTGTCGGCGTTTGCACCCGGCCTACGGGCAGCACGCCCTGGTAGCCGGACTGGCGCCCGAGCAAGGTAAACAGGCGGCTCATGTTCATGCCGATCAGCCAGTCAGCACGGGAGCGACCCAGGGCCGAGTGATACAGGCTGAAGGTCTCCGCGCCCGGTTTGAGCGCCCCGAGGGCCTTGCGGATCGAGGCATCATCCAGCGCCGACAGCCACAGCCGCTGGATCGGCCCACGGTAGCGGCAATGCTCCACCAGTTCGCGCGCGATCATTTCGCCTTCGCGGTCGGCGTCGGTGGCGATCACCAGCGCCTGGGCTTCCCCCAGCAGGCGCTTGACCGCCTTGAACTGGCTGGCGGTCTTGGGTTTGACGCGCATCTTCCATTTTTCAGGGACGATGGGCAGGTCGGCCAGTACCCAGCGCTTGTACTTTTCGTCGTAGGCATCCGGCGGGGCGGTTTCCAGCAGGTGGCCGATGCACCAGGTGACCGTGACCCCATTGCCCAGCCAGCACCCGTCGCCACGGCGGCTGGCGCCGAGCACGGCCGCGATGTCCTTGGCCTGGGAGGGTTTTTCACAGAGGTACAGCCGCATGGTCGTCACATCAGATCGGGTTGATGCTGTGCAGGATGCTCAGTCAGCGCGCATTGATCAACCATTATCTGTATGGATGTACAGCAATTTATGTAGGCGCCTGAAGGCACATGTGGGAGGGGGCTTGCCCCCTCCCACAGCGGATCTTCTGTGCTCAGGAGATCGGATTAGTTGTTATCGATATCCACGTGACGGGTCTCTTTAAGGCACACCATCCCCACGATCAAACTAACCCCGGTCACCACCACCGGGTACCACAGGCCGTAGAAGATATCGCCGGTGTACACCACCAAGGCAAACGAGACGGTCGGCAGGAACCCGCCAAACCAGCCATTGCCGATGTGGTAGGGCAGGGACATCGAGGTGTAGCGGATGCGCGTCGGAAACAGTTCCACCATCAACGCCGCCAGCGGGCCGTAGCACATCGCGGCGATCAGGATCAGCGCCACGATCAGCACCACTACCATGGTCTTGTTGACCTGGGCCACATCCGCCGAAGACGGGTAGCCAGCCAGGGTCACCGCGCCACGCAGGGCTTTTTCGTCAAAACCGTCGATACGCACTTCGCCCACGCTCACCTGCACCGGGCTGCCGGCGGGTGCGGCGGCGCTGCTGTAGGGCAGGCCTTGCTTGACCAGGAAGGTCTTGACCTTGTCGCACGGGCTGTCAAATTTCGCCTTGCCCACCGGGTCGAACTGGAAGGTGCAGGTGGCCGGGTCGGCCATCACGGTGATCGGCGCCTGGTTGCTCGCCTGGTCCATCGCCGGGTTGGTGTAGTGCGCCAGGCTCTTGAAGATCGGGAAGTACAGCACCGTGGCCAGCAGCAGGCCGAGCATCAGCACCGGCTTGCGCCCGACCTTGTCCGACAGCCAGCCGAAGAAGATAAAGAACGGTGCACCGATCACCACGCTGATGATCAACAGCATGTTGGCGAGGGCCGGGTCCATCTTCAGGAACTGCGTGAGGAAGAACAGCACGTAGAACTGTGCCGCGTAGAAGGTCACCGCTTGCCCGCCGTTGATGCTGAACAGCGCGATCAGCACCACCTTGAGGTTTTCCCATTTGCCGAAGGACTCGCGGATCGGCGATTTGCTGGCCTTGCCTTCCTCTTTCATCTTCAGGAACGCGGGCGACTCGTGCAGGCTCATGCGGATCCAGGTGGAAATGCCCAGCAGCACGATGGAGAACAGGAACGGAATGCGCCAGCCCCACACTTCGAACTGGTCGCCGGTGAAGTACCGGCAGGCCAGCACCACCAGCAGCGACAGCAGCAGGCCGATGGTGGCGGTGGACTGAATCCAGCTGGTGTGGAAGCCGCGCTTGCCGGCCGGTGCGTGCTCGGCCACGTAGGTGGCCGCGCCGCCGTATTCGCCGCCCAGCGCCAGGCCCTGCAGCATGCGCAGCACGATCAGGATGATCGGCGCTGCGATGCCGATGCTGGCGTAGGTCGGCAGCAAGCCGACACAGAAGGTCGCCACGCCCATCAGAATGATGGTCACCAAAAAGGTGTACTTGCGCCCGATCATGTCGCCCAACCGGCCAAATACCAGCGCACCGAATGGCCGCACCACAAAGCCGGCGGCAAAGGCCATCAAGGCGAAGATGAACGCCGTGGTGTCGTTGACCCCGGCGAAGAACTGCTTGCTGATCACCGCCGCCAGGGCGCCGTAGAGGAAAAAGTCATACCACTCGAACACCGTCCCCAGGGACGAGGCGAAGATGACCTTCTTTGAGTCGTTGCTGGTGCTCGCGTCGATCGACGAGCCCAGGGGTTGAGCATGTTCTGACATCGGGTAGCCCTCACAGTGATTATTTATTGTTGTTCCACTGTCGGCGCCAGGTTCGGCGCCGCTATTCAGATTGCATGAACCAGTTCTTTCTCCGGGGCGAGACTCCTTGTATTCGGCGAAAGGATCAGCTGCGCGGCCTTCTCCGCGATCATCAGCGTAGGTGAACAGGTATTGCCGGACGTAATGCGCGGCATGATCGACGCATCGGCGATGCGTAAACCGGGCACGCCGTGCACCCGCAGTTGGGCGTCGACCACAGCGTCTTTATCGCTGCCCATGCGGCAGGTGCCGACCGGGTGGAAGATCGTCGTTCCGATGCGTGCGGCGGCTTCGTGCAATTGCGCTTCGGTTTGCAGCGCATCACCCGGCAGGTATTCCACCGGCTTGAACTGGCTCAGGGCCGGTGCGGCGACGATGCGACGGGTCAAGCGGATGGCATCGGCGGCCACGCGCAGGTCTTCCGGATGGCTGAGGTAGTTGGGGCGGATCAGCGGTGCGTCCGCCGGGTTGGCCGAGCGGATGTCGATACGGCCCCGGCTCTGCGGACGCAAGTCGCAGACCGAAGCGGTAAACGCCGGGAATGGGTGCAGAGGTTCGCCAAATCGCTCAAGCGACAACGGCTGCACGTGGTATTCCAGGTTGGCCGAGGTCTGTTCCGGGCCGGAGCGGGCAAACGCACCGAGCTGGCTGGGCGCCATCGACAACGGGCCGCTGCGGTCATACAGGTAGCGCAGGCCCATGCCCATCTTGCCCCACAGGGTGCCGGCGATCTGGTTGAGGGTGCGGGCGTTTTCCAGTTTGTAGATCAGCCGCAGTTGCAGGTGGTCCTGGAGGTTGCCGCCGACGCCGGGCAGCTCGTGCAATACATTGATGCCCAACGGTTTGAGCACATTCGACGGGCCAATTCCCGAGCGTTGCAGGATGCCCGGCGAACCCACTGCGCCGGCGCACAGCACAATCTCCTGGCGCGCTTTCCAGTTCACTTGCTGGCCCTGCTGACGCCCGACCACTTGGGAGGCACGGCCGTTTTCCAGCAGCACGCGGTCTACTTCCACTTCGGTCAGCACGGTGAGGTTGGGCCGCTGGCGCACCGGCTTGAGAAACGCTTTGGCCGCGTTCCAGCGCACCCCGGCTTTCTGGTTGACTTGGAAGTAGCCGCAGCCTTCGTTATCGCCCTGGTTGAAATCGTTGATGTTGGCGATGCCACTCTGCGCCGCCGCATCGCGGAACGCGTCGAGGATCGGCCAGTGCAGGCGCTGTTGCTCGACCCGCCATTCACCGCCGTCGCTGTGAAACTCCGAGCCGCCGGCAAAGTGGTTTTCGCTCTGCTTGAACAGCGGCAACACGTCCTTCCACGCCCAACCTTCATTCCCCGCAGCGGCCCAGCCGTCGTAATCCTGGGCCTGGCCACGCATGTAGATCATGCCGTTGATGGACGAGCAGCCGCCCAGCACCTTGCCCCGTGGATAACTCAGTGCACGGCCTTGCAGGCCTTCCTGGGCTTCGGTCTTGAAGCACCAGTCGGTGCGTGGGTTGCCGATGCAGAACAGGTAGCCGACGGGGATGTGGATCCAGGGGTAGTTGTCGCGGCCACCGGCTTCGAGCAGCAGCACGCGATGTGCGGGGTTGGCGGACAGTCGATTGGCCAGCAGGCAGCCCGCGGGGCCGGCGCCTACGACGATGTAATCGTATTCAGCAGTTGCAATGGGCATCTGAAGGTCTCGCTTGTTTTTCTTATTGGCCCCATCCTAGTTGTTAGTTTTCGTCTTAAAAATGTTAGTTTTTGCCCAGCTGCTGTGCGTTTTTAAACAGCGCAGCCCAGGGATAGGCAATGGAGGCGTCATGTTCGACTGGAACGACCTGCGGTACTTTCTTGAATTGCAGCGCAGCGGCCGCCTGCTGACCGCCGCGCAACGCTTGAAAACCACCCACGCCACCGTCGCCCGGCATATCGAAGCCATCGAGAAAAGCCTCGGCACCGCGCTGTTCGTGCAGCATGCCCAGGGCTACGAACTGACCCCCGCCGGCGAAGCCTTGCTCAAGCACGCCGAGGCCATGGAAAACGTTGCGCTGCTGGCTGAAGACGAACTGACCCACTCGGCCGCGCCCCTGGGCAAGATCCGCCTCGGTGTGGCCGAAGGCCTGGGCGTAATGTTCCTCGCCAGCCGCATGGGCGGGCTGTTCGAGCGCTACCCCGGTCTGGAAGTGGAACTGGTGGCGGTGCCGCGCTTTGTCAGCATCCTCAATCGCGAAGCGGAAATCAGCATCCACCTCGAACGGCCGAGCGTCGATCAACTGGTCACGCGCAAACTCACCGACTACCGCCTGGCCCTCTATGCCAGCCGCACCTACCTGGCGCGCAACCCGCCGATTGAAAAACGCGAAGACCTCGCGGCACACGCGTGGATCGATTACGTCGACGACCTGCTGTTCAGCCAGGAACTCAAATTCCTCAGCAGCTTCTGCCGCAACCCCAAGGTGGTATTCCACAGCACCAGCGTGATCGCCCAGCATCAGGCGGCGCGCTCCGGGTTGGGCATTGCGGTGTTGCCGTGCTTCATGGCCGCCGGCGACCCGGAACTGGTGCCGTTGCTGCCGGGGGAGGGGATCCAGCGCAGCTACTGGATCAGCTCGCGCCGGGAATTGCACAAGTCAGTGCGGCTGCGGGTGTTATGGGATTACGTGGTGGAGTTGTGCGCACGGGAGCAAGGCTTGTTGCTGGGCGAAGCCAACTGACGAAACTGGATCAATACTGTGGGAGCACCAGACCCCGTCAGGCACGCAACTCAAACTCGGCACTGCCCAGCCTCTCCCCATTCACCAACACATGCACCACATGCCGGCCTGAGTAATGCTTGCGGGTGGTCATGTCGCGAATGTGCTGTTCGCGCCGAAGGTGCTGCTGCTCCCCGGCACCGAGGCTGAACCCCTTGAGCTTGAATACCTTGTTCGCACTGTGGCCGGCGCTTTTCACATAGTCGATGGCATAGTCCACCACCAGCTTCTGTGGGGCTGCGGCGGTGGATTCCAGGGTGAAGGACAGGTTGATCCGCTCACCCAGGTTGATCACCGCCGGCGTCACTTTCAGATGGTGGAGCTTTACTTCGGCCCTGGCCCCGGCGCCCATGATCGTCAGCGCGCGCGTGTTGCCTTGCTTGATCAGGCTGCGCAGGGCATGGCGGGCAATCCAGGCGGTATGAGGGTTATCGAGGTCCCAGCCTTCGATCAGGCTGAGCACCCACTCCGGATGGTCCTTGGTGATGTCGTTGAGGTGGTTGGCCACTGATTTGCGCACGTACAGGCTGCTGTCGGCCTTGAGGTTTTCGAGGATCGACGCACACAGCGCAGGGTTGGCCTGCACCTCGGCCAGGCGGAATGACCAGGGCAAGCGCGGCCGCGAACCTTCGCTGGCGAGGCGACGCACGTGTTCGTTGGCATCCAGCGACCATTCGTGCAGCACCGCCAACGTGCGCGGGAAGTCGTGCAGCAAAAAGTGGCGGATAGCGAATTCGGCGGAGCCAAACGTCGTGAAGTACTTGAGCGCGGCCATTGAATGCTTGAAATCATCCCGTCCGTAACTCGCCACGAAGTGCGGCAGGAACAGGCTGACAAACGCGCTGTTCAAGCGCGGGGCCAACGCATAAAGCACCTTGAGGGTTTGCGGGTAGTCCAGTGGGATCACCGCATGCAGGCTCTCGCTGACCCGTGCCATGCGCTGCATCACCGACAGCTCGGCCAGCCCGGCCTTGGCGTGCTTGAGAAAGCCCTTGGCGTCGAACGCCGGGTACACCGCCGTCATCTCGCTGGCGATGTGTTGCAGGCGTTCGACGTTGAAGATTTCCTTGAGGGCCGGGGCGCTTTGGTCGGTCATCGGTGATTCCGTAGGTGATGTCAGAGAAACCAGCGATATTCCCGCGCATGGATCTCTTGCTGGAAGGCCAGGTGGTCCTGGCGTTTGTTTTCGCAGTACACGTCGACAAATTCGGCGCCCAGCTTATCGCGCAATACTGCTTGATGCTGCATGGCACGCACGGCGTCGAGCATTTCCAGGGGGAAGTCGCTGCCGCTGCTGCGGTCCTCATTCAGCGGCGCAATGGGGTCGCGCTTGGCTTCGAGCCCATGTTCCAGGCCGACCAGGATCGCGGCCAGCACCAGGTACGGGTTGGCGTCGGCGCTGGCCAGACGATGCTCGATGCGCAGGTTGCGCGGGTCGGATTCGGGGATGCGCACGCACGCGTCGCGGTCTTCAAAGCCCCAGCTGGCGCGGGTGGCGGCGTTGACTGTGCCGCCCAGGCGCCGGAAGGCATTGTGGTTGGGCGAGAAGATCGGCATGCAGTGCGGCAGCAATTCCAGGCAGCCGGCCACGGCATGACGCAGGGATTGCTGCTGGTGTGCCGCCAGCAAATTGTTACCCGCGCCGTCGTACAGGCTGACATGCACATGCATGCCGCTGCCGGGGTATTGCAGGTAGGGCTTGGCCATGAAGCTAGCGCGGTAACCGTGTTTCAACGCGACGCCACGGGTGCTGCGGCAGAACAGGGCGGCCCAGTCGGCGGCGCGCATCCCGTCGTCGAGGTGGCCGAAGTTAATCTCGAACTGGCCGGGGCCGATCTCGGCAGTCATTACGGTGATGTCGATGCCCTGGTCCTTGGCGGTTTGTGCCATGTCATCGAGCACTTCGCTGAAGCGCGACAGCCGTTCGATATGCAGGTTGGGCTGGTCGTCGGGGTCATCGCTCAGCGGGTCGCGGGCGAATTGCGGCAGGCCGTTGTCGAGTTTCTTGTCGAACAGGTAGAACTCCAGCTCGAACGCCACCACCGGGTGAATGCCCTTGTGCTGCAAGCGCTCCAGCACCTTGGCCAGCACTTCGCGGGGTTCGAATTCGATGGGCGCTTCGGTGCCGTCCGAGGTGATCAGCATCTGGCCCAGCGGCTGCGATTCCCAGCTCACCGGCTTGAGCGTGCCCGGCACCAGGCGGCGGTTGGCATCCGGGTCGCCATCGTTGAAGCAGTAGTCGCCAATTTTGAACAACCCGCCCTGAACCCCCAGCAACACCGCGTTCTGCGGCAGCTTCAACGGGCTGCCGGCGGCGACTTTTTCGAGCATCTCGATGGGGTAGCGCTTGCCGTAGAAGTGCCCGGGAATGTCCAGGGCGATCAGGTCGACATAACGCACGTCCGGGTGGTTCTGGCGAAAGGTCCGTACTTCGGCCAGTAACGTGGAGGCATGGTTTTTCACGGGTGTTGCTCCTAGTTGTAAACCCACAACACGCGGGCGGGCAGGTCGGTCAGGTTGGCGTAGCGGCAGTGGGCGAAACTGGCCAGGTGGAAGCTGTCGCCGGGGCCGAGGGTGACTGAGCCGTCTTCACCCTCCACCCACAACGTCAACTCGCCCTCCAGCACAAAACCGGCTTGTTCGGCGCGGTCGCTCATGGTCTGTTCACCGCTGTTGGCACCGGGGGCCAGCAGGCTGTCGAGCATCGAGAAGGCGCCGTTCATGCTGGGTGACACGAGGATGTCGGTGATGCCGTTGGCGTAATACACCGTACGCCGCTCGTTGGGGCGGGTGATCCAGTCCACGGCCTTGGGTTTGGGCTGGCTGTAGAAGTACGTGGTGGGCACGTCGAGGGCGTGGCTGATGGCGGTCAAGTCGGCCACGGTCGGGCGCGACAGGCCGCGTTCGACCTGGGACAGGAAGCCCACCGAGCGCTCGATTTTCTGCGCGAGCTGGGCGAGGGTGAGCTTCTTGTGCTTGCGCAGGTCATGGATCAGCGCGGCGAGGGTGGCGAGTTCTTCTTGGGGTGTCATGAAATTTATGTCGAATAATTTCATGAAAAACTACAGGAATTATTTCATGCAGGCAATCGGCACCTTCGCCATGGCATTGGCCTCAGGGTCGGAAGATAAAGGGTTTCACGCCCCAGGTGCCTGTCAGTTCTACGCCGCCGACCAACAGCAGCAGGTTCCCCTCGTCGCGCGCTTGAATCAGTGCATCGCGCAGGGCATACCGTTGTCCTTCCAGGTTGGCCGGTGTGGGTGCTTGAGGGTTGTACTGTTTGGCGGACAGCTTCGGGGAGTGGGTCTTGCGCAATGTCAGCCAATACCAGGTCGGTCGGTCTGGGCGCCGAAAGATCAACTCGGTGCTGTACCGCGAGTCGAAGACTTCGTAGTGGCTGTCTGTCAGCAGTTCGCGCATCAGCGTTTTGATGTTGATTTGGGTAGGCCGCTCCAACAGGTTTGAAACCAGGACGGGACGTACCCCAGCCGTATCGAACCGTATGAGGTTGAACTCATTTGAAACCCCCAATGACCACTCGAATGGCCCTGGCCCTCTCGGCAAGGTGGGCAGCAGTGCCAACGGATCGTTCGCGATCAGAGTGTGCCGCTGGGTCAGTGTGCCGACAGCGCCCCTGGTCCATTCGGTCCAGTCCTGCAGGGTGTTGAGCACATGCGCATAGCCTTTTGCGGTCAGCCCGGATGGGTTCGCTGTGTTGAACAGGCTTGCGCCAACCTGGGCGCGGGCGCGTGGGTCGAAGTGGGGAAACATGCGGTTCATGTGCGTGGCAATCGATGAGGGAAGCGGCGGCTGCGGGTGGATGAGCCAGGTGTCCAAGTGAGCGTTGTATTCCACGAGCCTGGGTTGTTCAAACGGCGCGTTCGCGACCACGTGCTCGAATTGCGCGAATGTCGAGTGAGGCTGGTCCGCCGACACGATGGCGGTTCTCGCGCCTTGTGTGGCGAATACGCTATCGCCTGGCAGGATCGCGTAGTAACGCCCGTTGATCTTGATGTAGTCCTGTAGCGCCTGGCTCGGCGTTGCCTGGCTTCGGCGCCACACGCCCGGGCGCCCCGGCACAGGGGTCATCGTCTGTGGCGCAAAGGCCTGCCCCCAATCCACAAAACGCTCGGCGTCGCTGCGCACAGGGCGCTGAGGCGGCAGGGCTGGCCTGCTTGGCCCGGGGGCGGGGCCGATGGCGGTGACGGTTTGGGTGCCCGGCAGGTCGGTACCATGCAACCTGGACCAGAAGCGGTTCTCGGTGGTTTGCAGGTACGCAAAGCTTAGATCGAGTTGGCTTGGCGCCTGGCTCAGGCGGAACACCAGGGACATCTGGTGTTCAAGGTTATTGAACGCGGGGAAATTGAAGGATTCAAACACCCTTTGAGCCTGTTGCAGGTCCAGGTGCGGTAAAAGATCCATCAACGCCCTTTCCGGCACGGTAGGGGGTGAACCACCGAACAGCCCGATGAGTGGCGAGCGGATCTCCCAGGCTCCTTGAACCGTGGGGTAGAGCGGCTCGCCCGGGTACGCACTGGGTGCGCGCCGTGGGTCCTTGAGTCGCCAGACCTGACGATCGTGATCCCTGCGGATCGAATACCAGCGGCCACTCTCCTGCAGGAAATGCCGAGGCGCCTCGAAGGCCCCGGGCGTCGCCGTATCCTGTACGTAGATTTGCTGGTCTTCCCATCCTGCCAGCGGCTTGACGCCCGTGGGCTTGCTGCGCAACGCCAGCTTCGGGTTAAGTTTGGGGCCGGTTGCGATACCTCTACTCGCCGAACGCGCGCCGCCGATGGCGCCGTCGATCACCGCGCCCACCATTTCACCCAGGGCCCGCACAATGTATTGGGCGGCGGCGGTGCGGTCGCCGAGTTGGGCGGCTTCCACGGCATTGATGATGGACAGGATGCTTCTGGACAGGCCAATCGGCAGCATGACCTTGACCGGCAGGAACAACGTGGCGAAGTCGAGTGCCGCGGTGACGAGGGTGGCGGCGCTTTCGAGGTTGGCTTCCTGGGTGCTGGTCGATTGCGCATTGGCATCGTTGATCACGGCAGACGCTTCGGCCTGGTAAGCCTCTTCCAGAAAGTGATCGGCGATACGGCTCAAGGCGATGACCGTTTCATTCGCCCCACCTTTGAGCAGGTTGTGGATGCGCGGGCGGGCACTGAGTTGCACGCGGGCAGTCAGGTAGTCACGCCAGGCGCTGTGGTTGATGAAGTCGCGGTGCATGGCCGACGCGTCGGCGTATTCGTGGAACAGCCGACCGTTGGCGGTGCCGGGGGTATACACCACCAGGGAGGCGACGCTGTGGGACGCGGTTGAAAACACCAGCACCCCGCGCACCCGTTCACCGCGCAGTTTCAGGCTGCTGACGATGATGCGGTGCTCTTCGACGGTGGGGCGTTTATCGTCATCCGTGGGGCCGGCGAGGGCACTCATCACCCAGTTGTACCCGCGGTCGAGCCGGTCCGGCAGGAAGTCGCCGGCGATTTTGGCCTCGATGGCGTCCACCCGCAGTTGCAAGGCCATGAGTTGGGCGTAGCGATCCTGGTCGGCGTGCGCCTCGCTGGAGCTGACCAGGCGCGACTTGAGGAATTGCTCGTAGCTGTCACCGATATTGACCTTGCGTACCAGCTCCTTGACTTGCGCCACCGTCAGCGCGGTATAGGGCGCCTGGTCTTTATCGGTCAGCCAGGCGAAGTTTGTGAAGTTGAGATCCAGCCATTCGATGTTTTCCAGCGCCAATGCGGTCAGGGTCAGCGTGCGCGTGTTGTAGACCGGCGTGCCTGTCGCCGGAGGTTGTGGCTTGCCGCCGACCACATAGCTGCCGGTGGGGCGGGCGGCGTAGGTTTTGGTGTGGATGATGAGGGTGTCCGGGTCGGTCACCACGCCGTAGTCGTCCTCCAGCTGCCTGCGCAACTGCTCATTGCTGTAGGACAGTACGGCGGCGGGGTCGCTGAACTGGGACAGGGAGGGCAGCCCCTCGGGCACGGACAGCCGCTGCAGCTCATCGGCGTATTCCTGTACTGCGCTCGTCCAGCGTTGTTGATCGCCGGGGCTCGCTTGCTTGAGAAACTGCTGGAGCTGGCGCCGCAGTTTTTTCTGATGGCGGGCGACCAGGACGCCACTGGCATCGAAGGCACGGGTCAGATCGGTGACCCGGTCGAGGCTTGCCGGCAATTGTCGTGGGGCCAGGCCGTGGGGCTGACGCTGGTAGTGCGCAATCATCCAGCTGAAGTCTGCCTGTGCCCGCTCATGCAAGTCGTGCAGGCTATCGCTGAAGACCGACTCCAGCCGTTCGAGGTAGCGAAACTGGTCGCCTTGGGGTTGTTGCTGGTGAAACGCCAGGCCGCTGGCGCGATCGTTGTGGCTCATCAGGGCCAGGATGTCGCCGAACTCGACGGCGCTGTTGAGTCGCCGATGCAGTTCACGGTCAAGGCCGGCCAACGAGTCGAAGGCTTCGAAACCGCTGGTCGGCAGGTACAACAGCACATTGCCGACGTTGGCTTGGGGGGCGATGTCACGCATCTGCAGCGGTTTTTCCTCGCCTTCGAAGCGCACCTGGGCGTCGTCCGGGTCTCGGGCAGTGAGCACGAATGCCCCGTACAGCGGGATATCCCGCGACAGTTTGTCCTTGACCGCCACGCCCAAGGCGCAGGGTCGGTAGCCGTTCAAGGCGCGTCGGGAGGCCGCATCCGGGTAGCGCATGACACGCAGGAGCAGCAGCTCGCTCGACACATCGAGCAGGCTGTCGATCTTCAGCAGTTCGGCTTCGGCTCTCATCAGATCCAGGCGCTTCTCGGCCAGCCACTGTTTGCTGGTGCGGGTATCGTTGGTGTCGATGGGCGTCCCCCAGAACTGTTCGACCTGGGTGTTGAAGCGCGCCACCAGGGTGCTTGCCAGCGTATCGAGAAAACCGTCGAAGGCCTGCGGGGTGAGTGCCAGTGCCGAGCCGTAGTCCCGACCGTCGCAGGTCAGGTGAAAGCGGGTAGCGTGCTTGGCGTAGTGGGCGGAGTGCTGCGTGACCAATCGTTCCACTGCGGCCTCCATGAGTGTCGGCAGCAACGGATTCAACGCTTGAGCCGGCTCGGTAGGGGACGCGTCTGCCGGGTTGATCTTGAGGTAGGTCCTGGTCAGGTCGAGGGGCGTGGTCAGCGTGTTGAACGCCTGGTTGAACGCATCCTGCACACAGCTGAAAAACGTGGGTTGCCCCTGCAACAGCTGCCTGATTTCGCTGTTCAGGGTCTGGATCCTCTGGACCAGGCGGCTTTCGCGGCGGTTGTCGCGCGCGTTCAACGTGGTGATCATCGGGGTCGATAGAGCGTTGCCGTATCGCATGTCATTTACCTGCAAAATAAGGTGAATGGCCATGGTGCTGCGGGTGCGGGCTGCGTGTGCGCTATCCCGTTAATACGTCGAAGGGGGGCGTGTGCGGTGTTTGTGATTGCGGCTGAATGTTTGCGTGCCGCAGCGGTCCGAACCTGGGTACGCATCATTCATTGAGGAACACCCATGACATCAAAATCCCTGTTCGCCTCCCTGCTGGTCGCCGCGAGCCTGTCCACCGCCAGCTTTATCGTGCACGCCGGTGATACACCCCAGGAGACGGTAAAGCCTTCCAGCATCAACACCCGTGACCTGAAGGAAGGTGACCGCGCCCCGGATATCCTGATGCGCAAGGAGTCGGCCGTCAGCGACTGGAAAAAGCGCGGTCTCAAACAGCCTGAAGAAGACAGCCAATGGGCACGGGTGGGCGACCGTTTCGTGCTGCTCAAGACCACTAACGGCACCATTCTCGAGATCACCCCCGTCAAGAAATGACCTTGTATTTAGGTCCTGTTCCTGAGTTAAGGTAGCCGGCTATAAAGGCCGCGTTACCTTCAAGGAAAGAGAGCAGGATGCTTGCCACAATAAGAAACTACCCCCGCACCGTTAACCTGTTGCTGTCCTCGACGTTGCTGCTCACGCTGGCCAAGGCCATCACCTTTCCGTACCTGGTGATTTACCTCACCCGCCATTTCGCCCTCGACATTACCCAGGTCGGCCTGGTGATCGGCAGTTCGTTGATCGTTGGCTCGCTGCTCAGCGTGTATGGCGGGTTTCTGGTTGATCGTATCCACAGCTACCGGCTGTTGCTGGCCCTTACCTTGCTGTTCCTGCTGGGCTTTGTCGGCATGGTGCTCGCGGGGAGTATCTGGACCTTCTACACCTGCCTGATCCTGATCAACCTGGCTCATGCCGTGATCGATATCGCCGCCAAAGCCGGCTTTGCCAGCCTGTTGCCCGAGGACGCGCGCAGCGAAGTGTTTTCCATCAAGTACACCCTGACCAATATCGGTTATGCCGTCGGCCCGGCGTTTGGCGCGGTGGTGGCCAAGGTGGAAATCAGCTTGCCATTTGTGCTGTCGGCGCTGTTGGGGCTGGGGTTTTTCCTGCTGTATTGGCGTTGGGGTGATCGTACGCTGGCGACCGTCGACACCACGCAAAAGCCAGTGCCGTTCCTCGCCGTTGGCCGGGTGCTGTTGAAGGATCGTCGCCTTGTCTGCTTCACCCTCGGCGGTGTACTGAGTGCCGTGGTATTCGGTCAGTTCACCGCGTGGCTGTCGCAATACCTGGTGACCACCACCACGGCCGACTACACCTACACCGTGGTCAGCGCCGTGCTGGTCACCAACGCGGTGTTGGTGATCGCCTTGCAGTACGTGATCGGCCGGCGCATTTCGCACCGCTACCTGGGCCAATGGTTGATCGCCGGCCTGGGCATGTTCATGTTGGGGCTCATCGGTTTCGCGCTGTCCACCAGCGTGCTGTGGTGGGTGCTGGCCATGGCGGTGTTCACCGTGGGGGAGATCATTGTGTTCCCGGCCGAATACATGTTTATCGACCGGATCGCCCCGGACCACTTGCGCGGCATGTATTACGGGGCGCAGAACCTGTCCAACCTGGGCGCGGCGCTGGGCCCGGTGCTGTGCGGGCTGGTGCTGGCCAGCCTGCCGGCGCCTTACATGTTCTGGATGCTGGGGGCGTTTATCGTCGCGGGCGGGGTGTTCTACTTCATTGGGGCGTCGTTGAAGGCAAGTCATCCAGCGTGAGCTGGCCCATGGTGTTGCTTTGCAGTTCGTAGCGCAGCTCATCCACCATCTTTTCCACTTCTTGCGGGGTCTGCAGCCGGTTGGTGCTGATCCCGGTGACGACCAGGTCGACCCGGCCGGTTTCGGCGTCGTAGACCTTGAGGGTCAGGGACGCATCCCGGCACAGGGTGAACTCGCAGGTCAGCGGCGACAGACCTTCTTCGATGCAGTTTCGCAGTTGGGCGAGGGTAAACATGCAGGTTCCTTCAGGCATCAGGTTCGATACCGAGAAGGTTATTGATTAGCCCTCGCTGCAATAAGGCGAATTCGCACTAGGTGTACTAGTGCATTTGCACTGTCATGGCTTGTTTTTGACCCGCAATTCCCCGGCAAACAGCCCGCGTTCACGGGCCCAGACGATCGCCGCGCTGCGGCTGTGCACCCCCAGTTTGGAATACACCGTGGCCACATGGTTACGCACGGTGTTGGGCGCCAGTTTCAGGCGCGAGGCGATCTCCTTGTCGGCCAGCCCCTCGCAGATCAGGCCCAGCACATCGCGCTCGCGGGCGGTGAGGTCGGTGAAGGCCACGTTCGACTGGCTGGCGCTGTTGACGCTCTTGGCGTTGGCCAGTTTTTCGATGAGGGTCTGGCTGAACCACGAGGCGTCCTGCATCACTTCCTCGATGGCCGCCACCAGTTCCAGCTCCGAGCGTTTGCGTTCGGTGATGTTCATCATCACCAGCAGGTAGCAGGGCACGTCCTGGATGATGACCGTGTCGGCGGAGACCACGCAGTCGATCACCTCGTTGCCTTTCTTGCGTACCTTGAGGTCCTGGCCGTCGAGGTTGCCGGCTTTTTCCAGGCGGGCGAACAGCTGCGCGCCAGCCTGGGGGCTGTCGATAAAGTCGATGTCCTCGATCGACTTGCCGATCAACTCTTCACTGGTATAACCGGTGATGCTCATGAAGGCTTCGTTGACGTCCACCACCTGGTGGTTGCTGGCGTTGCACACCAGGGTCGGCACCGGGGTCAGGCGGAAGGATTTGGCGAAACGTTCCTCACTCTGGCGCAGGGCGATTTCCGCTTTGCGCCGTGGCTCCAGGTCCATGAAGGAAAACAGCATGCAGTCCTCTTCGTTCATGTCCAATGGCTGGCCGGCGACGATCACCAGCTTGCTGCCGCCTTCGGGCAGCCGCAGTTCGGCCTGCATCTGCGGGATGGTCGCGCCTTCGCCCAGGCGCTGGATGGCCAGGTCCTTGCGTTCGGCCTGTTCCAGCACATCCAGTTCATACACGGATTTGCCGATGATCTGGTCGCGGTTGTAGCCGGTCATCTCCAGGAAACCCTGGTTGACCTTGATATAACGCAAGTCGCTCAGGCGACAGATCACCGCCGGCGCCGGGTTGGCGTTGAAGGTTTTTTCGAAGCGCTGTTCGGCGCTGGCCCACTCGGTGGCGTCGCTGAGGATCAGTACCAGCAATTCCGCTTCACCGCGGGAGTCAGTGATCACCAGGCTGCGCAAGCGGTGCACCCAGGTCTTTTCCTCATCGGCAATGGGGGTGACTTCCACCACCACATCGCTGAACTCATCGCCCGCGGCGGCCCTGGCCAGCGGGTAGTTGTCCGCCTGCACCGGGTGGTTGTTGCGATAGCGCAGGACAAAGCGCTCGGCATATTGCTGCCCGTTGGCCCCCAGCCCCATCACGTCACCCACGCCGTGCATGGTCAGTGCGGCCTCATTGGCCCACAGGATGGTTTGATCGACCTCGGCCAGGATCACGCCGTCGGATAGCCCGGAGATGATCTGCTGCAATTGGCGGCGGTTGGTTTCCTTGGCAAGCACATCCTGGGTCATGGGTTCTCCTGGGGGTCGGCATATGGGAGTACGACACCTGGGGCTCAGGATAGTGCGGATGCATTACTGGGGCACTGGCATTGAACCGGCTGGGATGAGCCACCACTCGGCATCCCGCGCAGGGGGCGCGTAGAATGCCGGCCTTTTACGCATATCTCGCAAAGGTGCCCCTTGAGCGCAGGCAAAGCCGTCGGACTGTTGTTACTCACCTCCCTGTTGGCGGCGTGCGGCACCTCGCCGCCACGCACGCCGAATGACCTGTGCGGCATCTTCCGCGAAAAGGACGACTGGTACGACGCCGCCAAAGTCACGCAAAAACGCTGGGGCGTGCCGATCCAGGTGCCGTTCGCCATCATGTATCAGGAGTCCGGCTTCCACCAGGACGCCCTGGCCCCGCGCAAATACCTGCTGTGGATCATCCCCTGGGGCCGCGTCTCCACCGCCGCCGGCTACGCCCAGGCCAAGGACGAGGTGTGGAACGACTACCGCAAGAGCACCGGCCGCAGCGGCGCCAGTCGCCAGGACTTCGACGATGCCATCGACTTTGTCGGCTGGTACATGGACAAGACCTACACCGTCAACGGCGTGTACAAATACGACGCCTACGGCCAGTACCTGAACTACCACGAAGGCTGGGGCGGCTATCGTCAGCGCACCTACGCCGCCAAGGCCTGGCTGCCGCCGGTGGCCAGCAAGGTACAGGCGCGGTCGCAGCTGTATGCGGCGCAATATGCGCGGTGCAAGGATGATTTGGGGCGGGGGTTTTGGAGTCGGTTCTGGCGGTGGCTATAAGGACCACAGTGGTAGTGTTGGGTGTGTCTCCTTCTCTCAGCGTGGGAGTGCCGGGTGCTGGGTGTAGCCAAGCATCTGATCATAGATATCAGCGCGCCGATCCCTTTGCAGGTCATTGAGATTGTTCCAGATCGGTGCGCTGCGCGCGCTGCTGAGGTCGATATCGGCAAACAGAATCTCCTGGCGGTTCGCCGACGCCACCTTGCCGATGGGCCAACCATTGGTCCCGGCAATCAATGAGCACCCGAGATAACGGGCATCACGCTCTTCACCAATTCGACTGGCTGCTGCGATAAACACGTTATTGACGTGCGCTGCGGTCATCGTCAGGTAAGACGCCATGCACTTGCCGGCCTCATCAAATAACGGGGGAGGGGTCCATACCCAGTTGTTCAGGCTACAAATGATATCGGCGCCTTGCTGGCTGAGAATGCGCGGTACCTCGGGAAACCAGATGTCCCAGCAGATCAGCATGCCGATACGTCCAATGGGAGTATCAAAGACAGGGAAACCTGTGTTCCCAGGGGTGAACCATAGTTTTTCCAAGTTCCAGAGGTGCGCTTTGCGGTACTTGCCGATAAAGCCGTCCGGGCCTATCAGGACGCTGGTGTTGAACAATTGCATGCCGTCTAGTTCGCTAACGCCCGCAGCCAGATACACACGATGCCGGGAAGCAAATTCGATCCATACCTGCACGCTTCTTCCGTTCGGAACAATTTCGGCATGGTCAAAGGCATCTTGGCGATTGGCGAAGAAGTAACCGCAGTTTGAAAGTTCTGGAAGCACGATCAGTGTGGCGCCGCCGTTGGCCGCTTCAGTTGCGAGCGCAAGGCTGTGCTGCAGGTTAGCGGTGCGGTGCTGCGTTCCTACCTGGGGATCAAACTGCACGACAGAAACGCGGACAGGGCTGATAGCTGGGTTCATTGCAGGGGACTCTTATGGGGGACTGCTCTACATAAGAGGTGATAGGGCGGCAAGGTGTAAATCAGGTGCTTCCGTTTAGGTTGTCAGTTGGCGCCTGCCAATCTGAAGCGCTTAGTTACGGCAAGAAGCAAGGCTTCTTGCCGTAACTCATTCAGCTCGGCTGCATACACTCCAGCGACCGATCCACCATCACACTGGCCATGTCCACCAGATGCATGACCGACAGCACCAACGTGCGTGAAGTCCCTTCCAGTTGATCCCCGGCCGTTTGCGCCGCAACGGCGGCACAACGCAACACGCTACTGGCGTGGGCCAGGGCGTCTTCGAAGCTGAGGTCTGGGGTGGTGGTGAAGAATTGCAGTTCTGAAGCGGGTGGCGCGGGGACAGGTTTGTCCATGGGTTCAACTCCTAATCTAAGTTGGAATGTCACCACCATCGCTACCAAACGACTTTAAGGGTGGTGACCGTACGCAGATTGGTAGACCGGTGATTAGGACCCGGTGCACCCGAAGGTGCCCTGCGCACGGCCACCATAACGCAGGGCCGAAAAAAAGCGCCTTGCATAAGGGGGCGCTTAGCGCCTAATCACTCGTGGTCTACCAAACCCCGAGTCACTGAATTGGCAGTGACCGACGAAGACTAGCCACGTGATTTGAGCGGCGCAAGCGGTTGGGATTCTCTCGGAAACGTCCTGCGAGTTAAAGGGAAATGTCACTGATTTGAGGTGTTTCATCTCTCCAATATTCCTTGTGGCGCCATAAGATCAAGGCACAAAAACTGACATTAGTTCTCTGGCGCAAAGGTTTCGCACATCGTCATCATCACGGCACGCAAGCTTGCTTGAGGGGCGGCGGGCTTTTTTCATTGGTGTGTCATGTGTGTACAAAAAACGCATTGCCATTTAGCGGTGTGTAATATACACACCTAAGGGTGGGCGATGAGAAGTCGAGAGGTGATTGACCTGTTGGTTGCAGATGGTTGGGTTGAGGTGGCGGTGAAGGGGAGTCATCACCAGTTCAAACACCCTGTGAAGCGGGGGAGAGTAACCGTCCCTCATCCCAAGGCGGAGATTGCCAAGGGCACTCTACACAGTATTTTCAAGTCAGCAGGGCTCAAGCAATGACTCTGCTGGAGCGTTGGACGAGCGCCGAAGGGCTCGTCCAGAGGAGGATCAATGAAATTCCCAGTGGTAGTGCATAAAGACGCTGACTCGGATTACAGCGTGACCGTTCCTGATGTGCCGGGGTGTTTCTCGGCGGGTGGATCTTTCTCCGAAGCATTGGATAATGTTCGTGAAGCATTGGCTTTGCACCTTGAAGGCCTGGTTGCCGATCAAGAACAGCTTCCTCAGGCGCAGGAGGTTGATGCTCATATAGGTAATCCGGATTTCGCAGGTGGTGTCTGGGCGATCATTGACTTTGATCTAACGCCCTATCTGGGCAAGTCAGTGCGGTTTAATGCCTCTTTGCCGGAACATCTGTTGCAACGCATTGATGAGCGTGTGCAGAAGGACCATCGCTATGCATCGCGGTCAGGGTTCCTGGCGACTGCTGCATTGCGCGAGCTTTCAGCGTAAACCAACTCAAGCAAACACTATCTATCCAACGGATTCCCCATGAGCCCCGAAGAACTCCAAATCACCGACATCCGCCCCGGCACCGGCAAAGCCGTTGTCAAGGGCGCGCTGATCACCACCCAATACACAGGCACCCTGGAGGACGGCACGGTGTTCGATTCGTCCTGGGAGCGCGGCAAGCCGTTCCAGTGTGTGATCGGCACCGGACGGGTGATCAAGGGCTGGGACTTGGGCTTGATGGGCATGCAGGTCGGCGGTGTGCGGACCTTGTACGTGCCGGCGCATCTAGCCTATGGCGAGCGGTCGATGGGCGCGCATATCAAGCCCAACAGTAACCTGCGTTTTGAGATTGAGTTGCTGGAAGTACTGACGCGGGATGATTGAGACCTCCAAGACAAACGCTTCCTGAACCCTCCCTGAAGAATCCTCTTATTCACCATACGGAAACTTTCCTACGGTTTACTCTCCCATCATCGGGGCGTAAGCTTCGCGCGTTTTCATCAATAGCGGAGACCCTCAGTGGGTACTTGTTCGAGTGACAGTAGTCGGCCGGTTTCGGTAACCGGCACAGGCTTGGCAAGGTAACGCGCATTTTTCCGATGCCGTTGTCTCGCCACTAAAAGCGAGAAGCGGCATCCCGGCAGCGGCCAGTCCTGGCTCCTGCCCGAATCCCTCTCATCGACGCTGACCAGCGCCCGGCTTACCTCGGGATGCTACGGACGCGCCTGCCCTTTGCGGCAGGCGGGCCAGGGTGGCTGTGCCTGTAAAAAGGGTGCGGCGCACACGGCGGTACCTGCACGACGGTTTTTTCCTCGCGCAGGAGTAACACCATGAACCTCACTCTGCTCAAAGAGTTCTTCGCCGGCTTCCTGCGGACCCGGCACATCGCCCGGCATTTCCGCCGCCTGGCGATGCTCGAAACCGTGACCGACGCCAGCGTCAGCCGCGAAGTGCCGCCGACCCTGGCGCAAACCCTGGTGGTCTCGGCCAACAGCAGTGCCGTGCAATTGCTCGGCACCCTGGGCAGCCACGCCGAGGGGTTGAACACTCAGGAGGCCGACGCCCTGCGCGTGCAATACGGCCTCAACGAAGTCGAGCATGAGCAGCCGCTGCCTTGGTGGGTGCACCTGTGGCACTGCTACAAAAACCCGTTCAACCTGCTGCTGACCCTGCTGGCGGTGATCTCCTGGCTGACCGAAGACATGAAGGCCGCCACCGTGATTTTCTCCATGGTGGTGCTGTCGACGCTGCTGCGCTTCTGGCAGGAAGCCAAGTCCAACAAGGCTGCCGATGCGCTCAAGGCGATGGTGAGCAACACCGCCACGGTGCTGCGCCGTGATGAAGCCAAGCGCATTGAACTGCCGATCAAGCAATTGGTGCCGGGCGACCTGATTGTGCTGTCCGCCGGTGACATGATCCCCGCCGATTGCCGTGTGCTCAGTGCCAAGGACCTGTTCGTCAGCCAGGCGGCGATGACCGGCGAATCGATGCCGGTGGAAAAGTTTGCCCACCAGCACGACGCCCACACCCGCAACCCGCTGGACCTGGAAAACATCCTGTTCATGGGCACCAACGTGGTGTCCGGCGCGGCGACGGCAGTGATCCTGACCACTGGCAACAGCACCTATTTCGGCGCGCTGGCCCAGCGTGTGACCGCCACCGACCGTGCAACCACTTCGTTCCAGCACGGCGTCAACAAGGTCAGCTGGTTGCTCATCCGCTTCATGTTCGTGATGGCGCCGCTGGTACTGTTCATCAACGGCTTCACCAAGGGTGACTGGACCGAAGCGCTGCTGTTCGCGCTGTCGATTGCCGTGGGCCTGACCCCGGAAATGCTGCCGATGATCGTGACCTCCACCCTGGCCAAAGGCGCGGTGTTCCTGTCGCGAAAAAAAGTCATCGTCAAGCGCCTGGACGCGATCCAGAACTTCGGCGCCATGGACGTGCTGTGCACCGACAAGACCGGCACCCTGACCCAGGACAAGATCTTCCTGGCACGCCACGTGGATGTGTGGGGCGAAGAGTCCGATGACGTGCTGGAAATGGCCTACCTCAACAGCTACTACCAGACCGGCCTGAAAAACCTGCTGGATGTGGCGGTGCTGGAGCACGTGGAGGTGCATCGCGAGCTGAAAGTCGGCACTGCATTCCAGAAAATTGATGAGATCCCGTTCGACTTCAACCGTCGCCGCATGTCGGTGGTGGTCGCCGAACAGGGCCAACCGCACCTGCTGATCTGCAAGGGCGCCGTGGAAGAAATTCTCTCGGTGTGCAACAACGTGCGCCATGGCGAGACCAACGAGGCGCTGACCGAGGAACTGCTGACACGCATCCGGCAGGTGACCGCTGCGTTCAACGAAGAAGGCCTGCGCGTAGTCGCCGTGGCCGCACAGCCGATGGCACCGGGGCGCGACACCTACAGCCTGGCGGATGAAAAGAACCTCACCCTGATCGGCTACGTTGCCTTCCTCGACCCACCGAAGGAAAGCACCGCGCCCGCGCTCAAGGCGCTCAAGGCCCACGGCGTTGCCGTGAAGGTGCTGACGGGTGACAACGAATTGGTCACCGCCAAGATCTGCCGCGAAGTGGGCCTGGAGCAACAAGGCCTGCTGATGGGCAACGACATCGAGGACATGACCGACGCCGAACTGGCCAAGGCCGTGGAAACCACCAATGTGTTCGCCAAGCTGACGCCAAGCCACAAGGAGCGCATCGTGCGCCTGCTCAAGGCCAACGGGCATGTGGTGGGCTTCATGGGTGATGGAATCAACGATGCGCCGGCACTGCGTACCGCCGATATCGGTATTTCCGTGGACAGTGCGGTGGACATCGCCAAGGAAGCGGCCGATATCATTTTGTTGGAAAAGAGCCTGATGATCCTGGAGGAGGGCGTGCTGGAAGGCCGGCGCACCTTCGCCAACATGCTCAAGTACATCAAGATGACCGCCAGTTCCAACTTCGGCAATGTGTTTTCGGTGCTGGTGGCCAGTGCGTTCATCCCGTTCCTGCCGATGCTGCCGATGCACCTGCTGGTGCAGAACCTGCTGTATGACATTTCGCAGATTGCGATCCCGTTCGATAACGTCGATGACGAGATGCTGAGCAAACCACAACGCTGGCAACCGGGAGATGTCGGCCGTTTCATGCTGTTTTTCGGGCCGATCAGCTCGATCTTTGACATCACCACGTTCGCACTCATGTGGTATGTCTTCGATGCCAACACCCCCGACCACCAGACCCTGTTCCAGTCCGGCTGGTTCGTGGTGGGGCTGCTGACCCAGACGCTGATCGTGCACATGATCCGCACCCCGAAGATCCCGTTCCTGCAAAGCCGTGCGGCGATGCCGTTGATGGTGATGACGGGCGTGATCATGGCGGTGGGGATTTTCCTGCCGATGGGGCCACTGGCGCACTACTTCAAACTGCAGGCGCTGCCGTCGCTGTATTTCGTGTTCCTGCCGGTGATCCTGCTGGCGTACATGGCGCTGACTCAGGCGGTGAAGGGGTACTACATCCGTAAGTTTGGCTGGCAATGAACAGGGAAGATTTCCTATGCAAGCAATCAACAACATCAACCTCGAATCCCTGGTCGACACCCTGGTCAGCCTCACCGCAGCCTTCATCCTGGGTGGCCTGATCGGTTTTGAGCGTCAGTACCGCCAGCGCACGGCAGGCCTACGCACTAACGTGCTGGTGGCGGTGGGCGCGGCGATTTTCGTCGACATGGCCAGCCGCCTGGGGGGCGCGGAAGGCGCGGTGCGGGTAGTGGCCTATGTGGTGTCGGGCATCGGCTTTCTCGGCGCCGGCGTGATCATGCGCGAAGAAGGCAATGTGCGCGGGCTCAACACGGCTGCCACCCTCTGGGCATCGGCGGCGGTGGGTGCTTGCGCGGGCGCCGACCTGGTCCTCGAAGCGCTGCTGGGCACGCTGTTCATACTGGCGGCCAACACCTTGCTGCGGCCGATCGTCAATAACATCAACCGTCAGCCACTGGACGTGGTGTCGGCGGAAGTTACCAACATCCTGTATGTGATTGCCCGGCGTACTCAGCAGAAGGCCGTACTGGCCTTGCTGGAAGCCGAGCTTGCACGCTGTAACTATCCCGCCAGCGACGTTGACGTGCGGCCTTTTGGCACGGAAGAAGTGGAAATCGAAGCCACCCTGGCCGTGACCTCGGTAGACGGTGATGAGCTGGACGCCCTGGTGGCGCGAATTTCGATGTCGACCCTGGTGGTGCAGGCGTTCTGGAGCCCCAGTACCACCGAGTAGTCCCCCGCTGTCAGGCATTGCCCTGCGTAAAGCTGGCTATGCTGTGACAAGGAAAAGTCCTACAAGCATTAGAGACTATCCCTTCATTTGAGCGGACACGCCGTTGTTAAGGTTGCGCGCTTGCGTCTGCCCAGGAAGCAGTCCGCAGCTCTACGTGTTTAGCGTGTTCTATCAAAAGGAGGGGTCTGTACTGCCTGAAGTGTCATGCAGAGTAATCAGTACCGTTTGTCGGAACTGTTACTTTTCACAGGTAGATAGGTCCCGTGTGATATGTAAGCGTACTGATCCCTCGGGGAGTCTTATGAGCAGCAAAGCTTTGATTGTGGACGATCACCCTTTTATCCGCGCCACCGTGAAGTACCTGTTGAAGCAGGAGGGCTTCGATACCATCTTTGAAGCGGGCAACGGCGCCGACGCCATGCAGATTGCTCGGGAGGAGCACCCGGATCTGGTTATCCTCGATCTGGCAATGCCAAAACTTGGCGGGCTGGAGGTGATCAGCCGGATAAAGGCGCTGGGACTGCCCTGCAAGATCCTGGTACTGACCTCGTATCTGGCGGTGTTTTTCTCCACGCGCTGCATGCGCGCTGGGGCCATGGGTTTCGTTGCCAAGACCGGTGAGCTCGATGAACTGCAAAAGGCAATCAGGGCAATCCGCTCTGGTTACAGTTGCTTCCCCAGCCTGCCCACCAGTTCAGTGCGCCGCGACGATTTGCAGACCTCCGAACAGGAGTTGGTGGAGGCGCTGTCCGACCGCGAATTGACGGTACTGCAAAAACTGGCGCTGGGCCTGAGCAACAAGGAAATCGCCGAGGATATGCTGTTGAGCCACAAGACCATCAGCACCTATAAGACCCGCCTCAAAGAGAAGTTGCGCATGTCGTCGGTGGTGCACCTGTCCAAGTTTGCCCAGCGCAATCATCTGATCTGATCTGAAATGACCACCTCCCGGCTGGTGAGATTCACGGCCATCCTGCTGATGGGGCTGTTGCCCTGTGCAGCGATGGCCCTGGATGAGCCACATGCCCTGCGACTGCTCGGCCATTCCACCCTCGAACACCCAACAGTAGCGCTGGATGACAGCGACTGGCGGTGGTTGCGCGAGCGCCGCAGTTTGGTGATGGGGGTGTCGGCACCCGACTACGCACCGTTCGACCTGAGCAACGACAACGATTTTGAAGGCATCACGGCTGACTACACGTGGCTGATCAGCCTGATCTTGAATGTACCTATCGAGGTTCGGCGCTACGACACCCGTGATGAAGTGATCGAGGCGCTCAAGCTGGGCGAGGTGGATCTGGTAGGGTCAGCCAATGGTTATGAGGCGGCCGACAAGGCGTTGGTACTGTCGCGTTCCTACGCCAATGATCAACCGGTGCTGGTGACCCGCACGGGTGAAAGCCATTCCTTGAGCGTCGACCTGGCCGGCAAGCGCGTGGCGATGCTCTATCACTATATGCAACCCGACGCTGTGCAGGCCTTTTACCCCAAGGCGCAACTGTTGTTGTACGGTTCGACCCATCAGGCCATCGGTGCCGTGGCCTTCGGCCAGGCGGACGTCTACTTGGGCGATGCCATCAGCGCTCGCTATCTGATCAACAAGAACCACCTTAATAACGTGCGCATGGCAGACTTTTCCGCCCTCGAGGTCAACCCGTTCGGGTTCGCGTTTACGGCCGACAACCAGCGCCTGTTGACGATCGTCAATGCCGCGCTGGCTGCTATCCCGGCCAGCCAGCAGATGGAAATCCTGCGTCGTTGGAGTGCCGGCGGCAGTGGGTTCCTGGAGGCTGACCGATTGCGCTTGAGTGACAGCGAGCAGCGTTGGCTGGAGAAGCATCCCCGGGTGAGAGTGGCAGTACTGGATAAGTTCGTGCCGCTGTCATTTTTCAATGAACAAGGGCAGTTCGTGGGGTTGAGTGACGAGGTATTGTCGCGGATCAGCTTACGCACGGGCTTGAAGTTCGAAGTGGTGCAGGGCAGTTCGCTGCCTCGGCAAGTCGACGAGGTCAGCGCCGGCCAGATGGACATGTTGGCGGTGATCACGCCCAGTGTCGAGCGTTCCGAAAAGGTGCGCTTTACCCGACCCTACCTGTCCAATCCCTATGTGCTGGTGGTGCGCTCCGGCGACGAGCGTCTGCTGACCCTGGAGGACATGCCAGGCAAACGCCTGGCGTTCATTGGTGGCAACAGCCTCGCTGCGCAGATCGCCCGGGACTATCCAGGGATCGAGTTTGTCGACGTCGAGAACCCGGAGCAGGCCATGGAATGGGTGGCCAAGGGCAGTGCCGACGCGACAGTCATTTCGTTGATCAGCGCACGCTACATGATCACGCGCAACTATCGCGATCGGCTGCGTATCACCAGCACGGTGGGTACGGAACCGGCGCGGATTGCCTTCGGCGTCAACCGCAGCCAGTTGGAGTTGTATTCGATCCTTGAGAAGGCGTTGTTGAGTATTACGCCTGAAGAAATGGACGAACTGACCAACCATTGGCGCAGTGAAATCATTATTGAAGACAGCTACTGGGTCAGTCATCGCAACGTGATTATCCAAGGGTTTGGTCTGGCCGCGCTGTTGTTGCTGGTCACCCTGGGCTGGGTGTTTTACCTGCGCAACCTGATTCACAAGCGTGCCCAGGCCGAGCGCGCCCTGAGCGACCAGATGCGCTTTATGAGCGTGCTGATCGACGGCACGCCTCACCCGATTTATGTGCGCGATCGCCAGGGGCGTTTGATGGCGTGCAACAACGCGTACCTCGATGTGTTCGGCTTCAAGTTGGAGGACGTGATCGGCAAGACTGTTGTGGAGACCGATACGGGTAACCCGCCCCAGGCCCAGTCGTTCCATGCCGACTATCTGGACTTGATGGAGCGCGGTGAGCCGCAGATTCACGACCGGGTGCTGAAGGTGCCCGGTGGCGGTGTGCTGACGATTTACCAGTGGATGCTGCCGTACCGTGATAGCAACGGCAACGTGGTAGGCATGATTGCCGGCTGGGTGGACGTGAGTGAGCGCCAGCGCCTGTTGGGCCAGTTGCAGGAGGCCAAGGACGATGCGGATGCCGCCAACCGTGCCAAGACTACGTTCCTGGCGACGATGAGTCATGAGATCCGAACGCCGATGAACGCGGTGATCGGCATGATTGAACTGGCGCAGAAAAACGCCGAACAGGGGCATGTTGATCGAGATGCGCTGGAAGTGGCATCGATGGCTTCGCGCAGTTTGCTGGAGCTGATCGGCGATATCCTGGACATTGCGCGAATCGAAACCGGCCACCTGTCCCTGACCCTGGAGCCGGCCAACCTGCACGAGCTGTTGGCCTCTGTGGCGCGGGTGTTCGAAGGGCTGGCGCGGGATAAAGGGCTGTCGCTGCACGTAGAGCTCGACCCGATCATCGATCGACTGGTACTGATCGATCCATTGCGCTTCAAGCAAGTGGTGTCGAACCTGTTAGGCAATGCGATCAAATTTACTCACTCCGGCCAGATACGCCTGGGTGCCCAAGCCGCATCGGTGTTGGCCGGTGAACATTTGAACCTGCGGCTTTGCGTGGAAGATACGGGGATTGGCATCAGCGCCGAAGATCAGCAGCGTTTGTTCAACCCGTTCATCCAGGGCAGCAATAACGAGCAGTCGGCGCGCAGTGGTTCCGGCCTGGGGTTGGTGATCAGCCGTAACCTGTGCGAGATGATGGGCGGCCAACTGCACCTGAGCAGCGTGCTGGGCAAGGGGACGCGGGTGGATGTGACGCTGGCACTGGCGTTGACCACGGCAGCAGCGGTTTCCTCATCTGTCCCCTGTGCGCCTATCGCGCAGGCATTGAAACTTCTGGTGGTCGATGACTATCCGGCCAACCGCTTGCTTCTGGCTCGACAGTTGACCTTCCTGGGGCATCAGATCGTTACGGCCGAAGATGGCGCCGAAGGCTTTGCGTTGTGGCAGGCCGGGCATTTTGACGGGGTGATCACCGACAGCAATATGCCCGTGATGGACGGCTACACGTTGGCGCGTGATATTCGTGCGCAAGAACGTCAGCGCGGCCTGGTGCCCTGCCTTCTGCTGGGGTTCACCGCCAACGCCCAGCCGAAGGAGGTTGAGCGCTGCCGGCTGGCCGGCATGGACGGTTGCCTGTTCAAGCCCACTGGGCTTGACGATCTGCGTGCGGCCTTGGCGTCGCGCACGGCCAGCGCTGCAAGGGATGAAGCCAAAGCGCAATTTGATTTGAGCTCGCTGGTGATGCTGACCGGCGATGACACTGCCGTGCTCAACGAGTTGCTGGCACCCTTGCTCACGAGTCTTGCAGAGGACCTCCGAGTGCTGTCGACCCTGCGGGACGGGGCCGATTTCGGCAAGCTGCATGACCTGGCCCATCGTGTCAAAGGCGGCGCGCGCATGGTCAAGGCCCAGGCGCTGATCACCTGCTGCGACGCTTTGGAGGATGTGTGCGAAAGGCGCGATCGCGATGCAGTGGCTGCTGCGGTTGAGGCGTTGGACGCGGCTATCACTGGCTTGCATCACAGCCTAGGTCAGTACTGCAAGCAGCCTTGACCGAGGCAGGTATCCGTTCGGCGAATTTGGGAGAACTCCTACATGGAACGGGAACAAGCCTGATTTTGTCGTCGGCATATGTCTGGAGAATGGGCCTCGCTCACTGACGAGCACTGCCTGCCCAGGGGTTCGCCATGCCAAACAAAGCACTGACCATCCTGATTGCCGATGAGCAACACCTGCAACGCCTGTACATCGAAAAAATGCTCAACCAGTTGGGGTATCACCGGATTGTACCGGTGCAGACCTTCGAAGAGGTCCAACTGCTCACCGCGATTCCGGCACAGCCTTTCGATGTGCTGATCATCAACGCGGGGCTGGCGATCCACACCTGCGGTCCTCAACCCCAGGTGCATCATGTGCTGGTCTATGACCATCTGGATCTGGGCCTGTCTGCCGACGCAACGCCGGCAGTGCTGGTGCGCCTGCCCGGCGTGCCGGACAACGTCAACCTCGAACACTTCATGGACATCATCGACCCGCCTGCGGCCGCCACGGGCCTGCGCGTACTGCCGTGGCTGCGGGAGTTATCCCGCACGCCTGTGGCTGGGGTTTAGTCCCACTGGGGGGCGATACCCTTGGGGCTGGTGAGGCGATGGCCGCGTTCCAGCCCGGCCATCTGCGCCATGTCCGCAGGGCTCAAGGTCAGTTGCTGGGCCTTGAGGTTGCTTTCCAGGTTGGGGCGTTTGGTCGATGACGGGATGACTGCGTAACCCAGTTGCATCGCCCAGGCCAGTGTCACTTGCGCCGGGGTCGCCTGATGGCGCTCGGCGATTTGCTGGATCACCGGGTCCTTGAGCACTTCGCCGTAGGCCAGGGTCATGTAGGACGTGATCTGGATACCGTTGGCGGTGGCAAAATCCACGACCTTGCGGTTTTGCAGGTAGGGGTGCAACTCGATCTGGTTGGTGGCGATATTCTCCGCACCTACCGCCGCAATCGCTTGTTTCATCAGGTCGACGGTGAAGTTGGAAATGCCGATCCGGCGGGTCAGGCCCAGGCGCTTGGCCTCCAGCAACTGGCCCATGAATTCGGCGACAGGCACCTGGTCCTCCGGCGAGGGCCAGTGGATCAGGGTGAGGTCCAGGTAATCGGTTTTCAGTTTGCGCAGGCTCTCGCGCAGGCTCGGAATCAACTGGCCTTCGGCGAAGTTGGCGATCCAGATCTTGCTGGTGATGAACAGCTCATCGCGCGGTATGCCGCTGTCGGCAATGGCCTGGCCGACATCGGCTTCGTTCTCATAGATTTGCGCAGTGTCGATGACGCGGTAGCCCAGCTCGAGGCCAGTGCTGACGGAATCGATCACCACCTGGCCTTGCAGACGGAAGGTGCCGAGGCCAAAGGCCGGAACGTTTTGCGTAGCGATAGACATCAGTGACTCCTGAAGAGGGCTTGAACAATGGAGTCGAGTATCCGCTTGTCGTTCCTTCGGAAAAACCGTCGAATCCGAAAAGGACTCTTTACCGCAGATCACGAATCTACTGGGGCTGGATGGGTGTCGCCGGGTTATCGCGACTGATGTAGAGTCGTGCTGCCGACTCAACCCAAGGAAATCGCCGCATGACCCAGGAATCCCGTTTCTCCCGGATGGACCCGGAAGTGCGCAAGGCCAATCTGGTCCAGGCCACGCTCACCTGCCTCAAGCGTGATGGTTTCCAGGGCGCGTCGATTCGCAAGATCAGTGCCGAGGCCGGGGTGTCGGTGGGGCTGATCAGCCATCACTATTCGGGCAAGGACGAACTGGTGGCCGAGGCCTACCGCACCATCACCGACCAGGTCATGAGCCTGTTGCGCGCGACCATGGCCAAGGCGCCGCCGGACCCTCGGGAGCGCCTGTCGGCGTTGTTCCGGGGCTCGTTTTCCGCCGAATTGCTCGACCCGCACCTGCTGGATGCGTGGCTGGTGTTCTGGGGAGCGGTAAAGACCGCACCGGCGATCAACCTGGCGCACGAGCACTCCTACGGCGAGTACCGCACCATCATGCGCTCGGCCCTGACCGACATGGCCTGGGAGGAGGGCTGGAAGCACTTCGACGCCGACCTCGCCGCCATCGGCCTGAGCGCATTGCTCGATGGGTTGTGGCTGGAGTCGGGGCTCAACCCCGGCACGTTTACGCCCGAACAGGGCATCCAAATCTGCGAAGCCTGGGTGGATGGCCTGCAGGCTGGCGGTCGCCAGCGTTATCAGCTCAAACCCTGAGCCTGCTCCAGCCGCCTGAGCGCAAGGTTCAGGCAGGCGGTTTTCCCTTCTGAAAAAATTTGCAGTTTGCTGATTGCCTTCTTACTGAACACTTGTTTAGTATCGCCTCATGTCGCACCCCTCAGGCCAAATAAAACAATTCGAGGAAGCCATGACCGCCGATTCGCCCGTGCTCACTCATGTAGCAGCTGGTGTTGCCTGGATCACCCTCAACCGTAGCCCGCAGCGCAATGCCCTGGACATCCCCACCCTCAAGCACCTGCACGCCTTGCTCGATGCGTTCAACACTGACGCCGCTGTACGCGTGGTGGTATTGACCGGTAATGGACGAAGCTTCTGCGCCGGTGCCGACCTGGCCGAGTGGGCGGATGCCGAAGCTCGCGGCGCCCTCGAAACCTACGGCTGGACCGAAACCGCCCATGCGCTGATGACGCGCCTGCACACCCTCGATAAACCCACGATTGCCGCGATCAACGGCACCGCCGTCGGCGCGGGCATGGACCTGACCTTATGCTGCGACCTGCGCATAGCGGCCCAATCGGCGCGCTTCAAGGCCGGTTACACCAGCATGGCCTACTCGCCGGACGCGGGCGCCAGTTGGCACCTGCCGCGCCTGATTGGCATCGAAAAGGCCAAGCGCCTGCTGTTCCTCGATGAGCTGTGGGGTGCCGAGCGCGCCTTGGCGGCGGGCCTGGTCGGTGAAGTCGTCGCCGATGATCAGCTCAACGCCCACACCACCGAACTCGCCACACGCCTGGCCAACGGCCCGACGTTCGCCTTCACCCAGACCAAGATCCTGCTGCGTGAAGGCGCCGGGCGCAGTCTGCCCGAACAGTTGCAGGCCGAACGGGCGGCCGGCCTGTTGTGCGGGCGCAGTGCCGATGGCGCCGAGGCCTTGCGCGCGTCCATGGAAAAACGCCTGCCGACTTTTTGCGGCCAATAACCCCACTTCCTCCGAGCAGGTAGCGCCATGCATTTCCAACTCAGCCAAGAGCAAGACATGTTGGTGGACGCGGTACGCAGTTTTGTTGCCAAGGAATTGTTGCCCCATGAGGCGGCGGTGGACCGTGCCGATGAGGTCTCGCCCGAGCTGGCTGCGCAGATCCGTGACAAGGCCATCGCTGCCGGCTTCTATGCGTTCAACATGCCGGAGGAGGTGGGTGGCGGTGGCCTGGACTACCTGTCCCAGGCCCTGATCGAGCGGGAGTTGTCCAAGGTCTCGTGGGCGCTGCATGTGTTTGTCGCGCGGCCGTCCAAGATTCTTATGGCGTGCACGGGAGCACAGATTGGCGACTACCTGCTGCCGTGTGTGCAGGGCAAGAAAATCGACTGTTTCGCGCTGACCGAACCCGGCGCGGGTTCCGACGCCAATGCCATCAAGACCCGCGCTGTGCGCCGGGGTGATGACTTCTTGATCAACGGCAGCAAGCACTTCATCAGCCACGCCGGGCACGCTGATTTCGCCATCGTGTTTGCGGTCACCGATACCTACGAACACAACGGCCGGCAGCGCAACGCCGTGACGTCGTTCCTGGTGGATCGTGGCACGCCCGGCATGACCATCCGTCGCGGCCCCAAGTGCGTGAGCAACCGGGGTTATCACACCTATGAAATGTTCTTCGACGACTGCCGCGTCCCCGCTTCCAAGGTACTGGGCGAAGTGGGCAAGGGCTGGGACGTGGCCAACGCCTGGCTCACCGCCGGCCGTGTGATGGTGGCCGCCAACTGCGTCGGCCAGGCCCAACGTGCGTTGGATGTGTCGCTGCAATGGGCGGCGGACCGCAAGCAGTTCGGCCAGCCCATCGGTACCTACCAAGGCGTGAGCTTCAAGCTGGCGGACATGGCCACACAGATCCGCGCAGCAGAACTGCTGACCCTGCACACCGCCTGGAAGATGGACCAGGGCAGCATGACCGATGGCGAGGCCGGGATGGCCAAGCTGTTTGCTAGTGAAACGCTGGGCAAGGTCGCCGACGAGGCGGTGCAGATTTTCGGCGGCATGGGCTTGATGGATGAGGGGCCGGTTGAGCGCATCTGGCGTAACGCGCGGATCGAGCGGATCTGGGAAGGCACCTCGGAAATCCAGCGCCATATCATCGCCCGTGAACTGTTGCGGCCACTGTTGCGTTGATGGCGCGGAGAACGCTTATGTCCCAGGCTAATCGCGACAACCTCAAGCGCCTGTTGGCGCCCCGGCATCTGGCTTTCGTCGGCGGCCGCAGCATGGCCCGTGCGCTCAAGCGTTGCGCCGAGGGTGGTTTTACCGGGCCGATGTGGCTGGTCAACCCGCGGCATGACAGCCTCGATGGCATCCCCTGCGTACGTCGCGTGGCGGATTTACCCTGCGGGCCGGACGCGGTGTTCATCGCCACCAACCGCGAACTTACACTGACTTGCGTCGCCGAACTCGGGGCTATCGGTACCGGCGGCGCCATTTGCTACGCCTCAGGGTTTGCCGAGACCGGGGCCGATGGCGCCGTTCTGCAACAGCAGTTACTAGACGCAGCGGGTGAGATGGCCTTGCTTGGCCCCAACTGCTACGGCCTGCTGGACTACCTGCACAACGCTGCGCTGTGGCCGGTGGCCCATGGCGGCAAGACGGTGGAGAAGGGCGTGGCAGTGCTGACCCAGAGCGGCAACTTCGCCTACAACCTGTCGATGAGCGACCGTTCGCTGCCGGTGGCCTACATGGCATCAGTGGGTAACCAGGCGCAATTGGGTATTGCCGAATTGATCGAGGTGCTGCTCGATGAACCACGCGTCACCGCCATCGGCCTGCACCTGGAAGGGTTGAAGAATGTGCCGGGGTTTGCCCGTGCCGCCCACAAAGCCCTGGAAAAAGGCATTCCGATCATCGCGCTGAAAACCGGCGTGTCGCAGATCGGCGCCGAGCTGGCGTTGAGTCACACCAGTTCGCTGTCCGGCTCCGATGTGCTGTACGACAGCCTGTTTGCACGCTTGGGCGTGATCCGCGTGAGCGGGCCGGTGAGTTTTGTTGAAACCCTGAAGGCTGCGGCATGCGGCAACCTTCCTGCGGGTAACCGCCTGATCGCGCTGGCCTGTTCCGGTGGCGATGCGGGGCTGATTGCCGACTATGCCGAGCGCAACCATCTGGCCTTGCCAGTGCTCGATGCCGGCCAGCGCCGTGAATTGGCGCAGGTGCTGCCCAGCTACGCCAACCTGGTCAACCCGCTGGATTTCACTACGGCCATCTGGGGCAACCGTAAGGCCCTCGACGCCATGCTCGACAGCGCCCTGCGCACCGAAGCCGATGCCGCGCTTTTGGTGTTGGATTACCCGGCCGAGTCCACGGGTGAGCGCAAGGAGTGCGACCTGCTGCTGGAGTTGTTCTGCAACGCGCTGGGCCGGCATGGCAAGACCGGGTTTGTCACCTCGGCCTTTCCCGAATTGCTGCCGGCCCATGCCCGCGAGCGCCTGCATGCCCATGGCATCGCGGCGCTGCAAGGTGTGGAAGACGCGCTGGCGGCGTGGGGGCGGATTGCCGGCTACCAGAGCAATCGCCGTGTGCTGCTGGAGCGCGGCGAATCAATCCTCGAGCCGCTGTGCCCGAAGGCTCTGCAAGGCAGCGGCGAGGCCCTCGACGAGTGGGCTTCGAAACAAGCCTTGCGCGCGTTCGGCCTGACCACGCCAACCGGGATATTGAGTACCCCGGCCCGGGCGATCAGCGATGCCCAAGTGCTGGGCTATCCCCTGGTGCTCAAAGCGGTCAGCGCGCAGTTGCCGCATAAAACCGAAGCCGGTGCGGTGGTGCTGAACCTGCAAAACGGCATGGCGCTGAGCACTGCACTTGAGCAGATGCGCGAGCACATCGGCGCTTATGCGCCCCATGTCGTGTTCGATCAACTGCTGCTGGAGGCCATGGCTGCGCCGCCGTTGGCAGAGTTGATCGTGGGCATCAAGCGCGAAAACGAGTTTGGCCTGGCACTGGTCATCGGTGCCGGCGGCATCCTGGTGGAGTTGCTCAAGGACAGCCGCAGCCTGCTGTTGCCCACCACTGATAGTGCCATCCGCAATGCCTTGCTCAGCCTGCGCAGCGCCCCGTTGCTGCAAGGTTTTCGCGGCCGTGACGCGGCGGATATGCAGGCATTGGTCGCGGCCATTCGGGCGGTGGCCGACTACGCCTGCGCCAACGCCGGGCAGTTACTGGAGCTGGATGTGAACCCATTGTTGGTCAGTGCCCAGGGCGCTATGGCGGTCGACGCATTGATACGTCTAGGAGATGAGCATGCACGATAACGCGATGACCGGCGGCCAGGCCCTGGTGCGGTTGCTGGCCAATTATGGGGTGGACACCGTGTTCGGCATTCCCGGTGTGCATACACTGGAGCTGTATCGCGGCCTGCCCGCCAGCGGTATCCGCCATGTGCTCACGCGCCACGAGCAAGGCGCCGGTTTCATGGCCGACGGGTATGCGCGGGTCAGCGGCAAGCCGGGGGTGTGCTTTGTGATCACTGGGCCCGGTGTGACCAATGCCGCCACCGCGATCGGCCAGGCGTATGCCGACTCGATTCCGCTGCTGGTGATCTCCAGCGTCAACAGCACCGCCAGCCTTGGCAAGGGCTGGGGCAGCCTGCACGAAACCCAGGACCAGCGGGCGATCACCGCACCGATCACCGCATTTTCGGCTGTCGCACTCAGTGCCGAGGATCTGCCTGAACTGATCGCTCGCGCCTACGCAGTGTTCGACAGCGAGCGACCCCGCCCGGTGCACATCTCGGTGCCGCTGGACGTGTTGGCGGCGCCGATCAAGCGCGACTGGAGCGATGAAGTGGTGCGCCGCGCCGGTCGCGGCGTGCCGTCTGCGCAAGCCTTGGATCATGCGGTGGCCAAGCTCGCAGCAGCCCAGCGGCCCATGATTATCGCCGGGGGCGGTGCACTGGCGGCAGGCGAGGCGTTGCAGCGTTTGAGCACGCAGTTGGCTGCGCCGTTTTTCACCAGCGTGGCCGGCAAAGGGTTGCTGCCGCTCGATCATCCGTTGAATGCCGGTGCCACCCTGTGCGTCGAGCCCGGCTGGCAACTGATCAGCGAGGCCGATGTGGTGCTGGCGGTGGGCACGGAAATGGCTGACACCGACTATTGGCGCGAGCGCCTGCCCCTCAACGCCGAGCTGCTGCGGGTGGATATCGACCCGCGTAAATTCAATGATTTCTACCCCTGTGCCGTGGCGCTGCGCGGCGATGCCAACCAGACGGTGCTGGCGTTGCTGGAGCGTTTGCCAACCGTGTCAGCTGACGCGGAAATGGCAGCCAAGCGTGTGGCGGCATTGCTCCAGGCCGTTGAGCGGGGACACGGCCCGTTGCAGTCCACCCACCAAGCGATTCTTGACAGCATCGAAGCCGAACTGCCCGCCAATGCGTTCATCAGCAGCGACATGACCCAACTGGCCTACACCGGCAACTACACCTACCGCAGCCGCGCACCGCGCAGCTGGCTGCACCCCACCGGCTACGGCACCTTGGGTTACGGCCTGCCGGCGGGCATCGGTGCCAAGCTCGGTGCACCGCAACGGCCGGGCCTGGTGCTGGTTGGCGACGGTGGGTTTCTCTACACCGCCCAGGAACTGGCCACCGCTGTGGAGGAATTGGACAGCCCGCTGGTGGTGCTGTTGTGGAACAACGACGCACTTGGCCAGATCCGCGATGACATGCTCGACCTCGACATCGAACCCATCGGTGTGCTGCCGCGCAACCCAGACTTTGCGCTGTTCGCCCAGGCGTTCGGCTGCACCGTGAACCAGCCCCACAACCTGGATGAATTGCAGACGGACCTGCGCAACGCTTTCCAGCGCAATGGCGTGACCCTGATCGAGCTGAAACAGGCCTGCGCTGTTTGAGGAACTCCCATGAAGGTTTTGATTGTTCACGCCCATCCCGAACCGCAGTCGTTCACCGCGGCCCTACGTGATCAAGCGGTCGCCACGCTGCAAGGCCAGGGGCACAGCGTCAAGGTCAGTGATTTGTACGCCATGCAGTGGAACCCGGTGGCGTCGGCGGCGGATTTCTCCACGCGGGAAAACCCCGATTACCTGGTGTATGCCCTGGAGCAACGCCTGGGGGTGAAGAAACAGTCGATAGCGGCGGATATTCAGGCTGAGTTGGACAAGCTGCTGTGGGCCGATCTGTTGATCCTCAACTTTCCGATCTTCTGGTTCTCGGCACCGGCCATGCTCAAAGGTTGGATTGACCGCGTGCTGGTGTCGGGCGTGTGTTACGGCGGCAAGCGCTTTTACGATCAGGGCGGGCTGGCCGGTAAGCGGGCGCTGGTCACCGTGACCCTGGGCGGGCGCGCGCATATGTTCGGCGAGGGCGCGATTCATGGGCCGCTGGAGGACATGTTGCGACCGATCCTGCGCGGCACGCTGGCGTATGTGGGCTATGAGGTACTGGCGCCGTTTGTGGCGTGGCATGTGCCGTATATCAGTGCCGAGGCACGGCAGGATTTCCTGGTGGAGTATGAGCGGCGGCTGCAAGGGCTGGCGGATGAACAGCCCTTGGTGTTTCCGAAACTTGAGCAATTTGATGAGGCGCTGTACCCGCTGTAGCAGCGCCCTGGTCGGTCAGCCTCGTGCGCGCAAACGCTCGGCGGCGCTACGCAACAACTGCTCGGTGCCGTCCCAGCCCAGGCAGCCATCGGTCACCGACACGCCGTACTTCATCGATGCGCTCAACGGCTGGCAGCCTTCGAACAAGTGGCTTTCGAGCATCATGCCGATCAGCGACGTGTCGCCCTGCAAGCGCTGCTCCAGCACGTCGTTGAATACCGCCGGCTGACGCAGTGGGTCCTTGCCGCTGTTGGCATGGCTGCAATCGACCATGATCCGCGGCGCCACCTTGGACTTGGCCAGGTCGTGTTTCACCTGCGCCACGCTTTGCGCATCGTAGTTCGGCCCACGGTGACCGCCACGCAGTACCAGATGGGTGTCGGGGTTGCCCGGGGTCTGGATGATCGCCGGGTGGCCCTGGCTGTCGACGCCGAAGTGACGGTGCGGGTGGGACGCCGAGCGCATCGCGTCGCAGGCAATCGCCACGCCGCCGTCGGTGCCGTTCTTGAAGCCGACGGGCATGCCCAGGCCGCTGGCCATTTCGCGGTGGATCTGCGATTCGGTGGTGCGCGCGCCAATCGCGACCCAGCTGAGCAGGTCATCGAAGTAGCCGGCCGCCATCGGTTGCAGCAGCTCGGTGGCGACCGGCAGGCCCAGGCGCAGCATTTCGCGCATCAGTTCGCGGGACAGGTTGAGGCCGGCGGCCATGTCGTCGCTACCGTCCAGGTGCGGGTCGTAGGCCAGGCCTTTCCAGCCGATGGTGGTGCGCGGTTTTTCGACGTAGGCGCGGATCACCAGCAGCATCTGGTCGCTGACGTCGAGTGCGAGCTTCCTCAGGTTGCGGGCGTATTCCATGGCCGACTCCGGGTCGTGGATCGAGCACGGGCCGACGATCACCAGCAAACGTGAATCCTGACCATTGAGGATGGCGCGCACGGCGTGGCGATGGGCGTGGACTTGTTCAGTGAGGAACGGGCTGAGCGGCAGCTTGAGCTTTAAATCAAGCGCGCTGGGCAAGCGCTGGGTCAGGGCTTCATTGGCGCTGGTCAGGGCAGAAACGGGCAGGGCGGCGGTGGCAGAGTTCATATTCAAGGCTTCCTGGGCAAGCGGCGGGCTGTTCCCGCGCGCCTGGCCCTACTGGGGTGTTCGACAATGGGCCGTATTGGCTGTGTGTGTTGGCTTGCCACCCATAGGTGACCGATCGGAGGCGGCAGGCTGTCCCGAGCGGAGCTGGCTAAATCGCCATGCGGTGGAAGTGTCGTAGCGGTAATAGGTGGCGTAGTTCATGTCGTGTGTCCTTTAAGTGTTCGTCAAAAATAGTGGGGCCTGAAAAACAAAACCCCCGGTCGGGGAGCCGACCGGGGGTTTGGATTTCTCTGGTAGGCGACCCCTTGAGTAGTGGGCGCCGATTTCAGGTATCAGGCGCGCCAGTGGCTAAACCAATACCCAAAATAAAAGCTGGCCAGTGCGCTCGAACCCTTCACACGGGTAGCCGATACCGAGCGCGGGGCGCTGGCAGCAGGGCAAACCTGAGGGGTGGTGAGTTGCAACATGGTGTGTCTCCAAATGATGGGGGGAGCTTACTAGAGGGATGCAGGAGGATTCAATCAGTAATTTCTATTGCGCGGGGGGACTGACTGCTATCGACCGAGATATGCTTGCAACACCTTGGATGATTGCTTGGACGCGACCATGACTGCCCTGACCCTTGCTGCTGCTCAATCAGTTTCCATCGCGGGCGACGTGCCGGCCAATATCGAGCGGCACTTGGCCCTCATGCACGCGGCGGCCGAACATGGCGTGCACGTGCTGGTGTTTCCGGAACTCTCGTTGACCGGCTATGAGCCGTCACTGGCGGCCGAATTGGCGATTGTTCCCGAGGACGCGATGCTGGCGCCGCTGCGCGAAATGGCACGGGAGTTGGGCTTGACCGCGGTGGTCGGCATGCCGATCCGCCTGGCACCTGGGGCAGGAGTGTTGATCGCTGCGCTGGTGTTGGGGGCCGACGGTTCTCTTGCGGTGTACACCAAGCAGCATCTGCATCCTGGCGAAGAAGCGGCGTTTGTCCCGGGGCAGGGTGGTGCGGCGCTCGACATTGGCGATGACCGCATTGCGTTGGCGGTGTGCGCGGATTTCTCCCATGCCAGTCACCCGCGCCAGGCGGCTGAGGCGGGCGCTACTGTCTACGCCGCCGGTGTGTTGATCAGCGAAGGCGGCTATGCAACAGACAGCGCGTTGCTCCAGGGCTATGCGGCCGAACATCGCCTGTTGGTGTTGATGGCCAACCACGGCGGGCCATCGGGTGGCTATGTGTGTGCCGGTCGCAGCGCCATTTGGGCCGCCGATGGCCGTTTACTGGCCGCCGCTCCGGGCCTGGGTGAGGCGTTGGTGATCGCCCGCCGCGAGGGTGCTGCGTGGGCTGGTCAAGTGGTCGCGCTGTAAATGGCGTTTCACCTGCGCGCCGCGACGGATCAGGACTTGCCGTTCGCCCGAACCCTGACCTTCGAGGCCATGAGTCGCTATTACCTGCAATACGACCTGGTGTGGTCCAACGATGGCTTTGATGTCGCCTGGGCGGGCCGCGAAAACTGGCTGATCTGCAACGACGAGGTCGTGCTGGGTTTTATCAGCCTGAGCCGCGACAGCCGGGCGCTCTACATCCGTGAGTTGCATATGCTTGCGGCGTGCCGCAGGCAGGGCGCGGGCAGTTGGGTATTGCAGCAGATGGCGCTCAAGGCCCGGGCGTTGGGGCTGCTGCGTCTGACCGTGTTCAAGACCAACCCGGCCCGCAGGCTCTATCAGCGCATGGGATTTAGCATTGTCGGTGAGGAAGACTGCTTCTGGCGCATGGAACGTATCTGTCCATCCAGTTAAACCATGCGCTCAATCCTAATAAGCGCATACTGGTTTCAGGAGACGACTTCCTGATTGTTGTTTTGGCCATCAGCCTCAGAAAGGATGACCCCTTCTTTCATGCCCAAAAGGACCGCTACCTTATGGGCTTCTCCACGCCGTCCCTTTTTGCGCCCCGCGAGTACTTGATAGGTGGTTGCCGGATCAACGCCATGTTCTCGGGCGAACGCTTGAACTGACTTTCCTTGATGTTCCAGCCAAGCCTTGGCTTGTGCGGCAGTGCGGATTCCGGGCATAGTTCAAAACCGTTCAAGTTTGTTTAACAAAGAGATGAGTGTGTCACCTCTTGGGGTGTGCCAAATAGGATCATACATCCAAATGAGTGGAATCGGTTCGCGTTTGAGGCAAGAAAGGGAGCGACTTGGGCTGTCGCAAAAAGTGTTTGGTGAAATTGGAGGCGTTGAAGCCAACGCACAAGGTAAATACGAAAGTGGAGGGCGGGCGCCTAAAGCAGACTACTTGTCCCGTGTCGCCGAAAAAGGTGTGGACGTGTTGTACGTATTGACCGGTATTGCCACCCCCATTCAACTGGATAACCTGAGCCAGATTGAAGAAAAGGTACTGGGAGACTACCGCGCGATGTTCAAGGAAGACCAGGCTGCGATCCGCCGCTTGACGTCTACCCTGGCCGAACATTCAGCTTCGCTGAATGGAAAACCCAAGCCGCAGCCCCAGGATTCCTGACCTGCCGCCCAACAAACAGAGCCGTTCACCCTAGGGTGGACGGCGTCTGTGTGTTCAAACTCTATATATATGACGCTTGCAGCTAGGTCTGCGCCTTGGTTTTTTGCTAAGGTGTTCAGCAACCTATAAGACCATATCGCGAGGTGTCTGCTTGATTAGGGTGCTAGTAGTCGATGACCATGATCTCGTTCGTACAGGCATTACACGAATGCTGGCTGACATCGATGGCCTGCAAGTAGTCGGTCAGGCCGAGTCCGGGGAAGAGTCCCTGATCAAGGCCCGGGAGTTGAAACCCGATGTGGTGTTGATGGACGTCAAGATGCCCGGTATCGGCGGTCTTGGCGCCACGACCAAGTTGTTGCGCAGCCACCCGGACATCAAGGTCGTGGTGGTGACCGTGTGTGAAGAAGACCCGTTTCCGACGCGCCTGTTGCAAGCCGGCGCGGCCGGTTACCTGACCAAGGGCGCAGGCCTCGCCGAGATGGTGCAAGCCATTCGCCTGGTGTTTGCCGGGCAGCGTTACATCAGCCCGCAGATCGCCCAGCAACTGGCCATTAAATCCTTCCAGCCCACCAGCGACTCGCCGTTCGATGCGCTGTCGGAGCGGGAGATCCAGATCGCCTTGATGATCGTCGGCTGCCAGAAGGTGCAGACGATCTCCGACAAGCTGTGCCTGTCGCCCAAGACCGTCAACACCTACCGTTATCGCATTTTCGAGAAGCTCGCCATCAGCAGTGATGTTGAATTGACCCTGCTCGCGGTGCGCCACGGCATGGTGGACGCCAGCGCCTGACATGACCACACCGTTTGATCCCAGTGCCTTCCTCTCGACCTGCAGTGGCCGCCCCGGCGTGTACCGCATGTTCGACAGCGAGGCGCGCCTGCTGTATGTCGGCAAAGCCAAGAACCTGAAGAACCGCCTGGCGAGCTACTTTCGCAAGAGCGGTCTCGCGCCGAAAACCGCCGCGCTGGTGGCGCGCATCGCCCAGGTCGAAACCACCATCACCGCCAATGAAACCGAAGCACTGCTGCTTGAGCAGACGCTGATCAAGGAATGGCGGCCGCCTTACAACATCCTGCTGCGCGATGATAAGTCCTACCCCTACGTGTTTTTATCCGACGGCAACTTCCCACGCCTGAGCATTCACCGCGGTGCGAAGAAGCAGAAGGGCAAGTATTTCGGGCCCTATCCCAGCGCCGGCGCGATCCGCGAAAGCCTGAGCCTGCTGCAAAAGACCTTTTTTGTGCGCCAGTGCGAAGACAGCTTCTACAAGAACCGCACCCGGCCGTGCCTGCAATACCAGATCAAGCGCTGCAAGGCGCCCTGCGTGGGCCTGGTGGAGCCGGCCGAGTATGCCGAGGATGTGCGCCACTCGGTGATGTTCCTCGAAGGGCGCAGCAATGCCCTCACCGACGAACTTTCCGGCGCCATGGAGCAGGCCGCCAGTACCCTGGACTTTGAAAAGGCCGCCGAACTGCGCGACCAGATTTCCCTGCTGCGCCGCGTGCAGGACCAGCAGAGCATGGAAGGCGGTACCGGTGACGTCGATGTGATCGCCGCCTTCGTCAACCCGGGCGGCGCCTGTGTGCACCTGATCAGCGTGCGCGGCGGACGGGTACTGGGCAGCAAGAACTTCTTCCCGCAGACCGGTATCGACGAGGACGTGGCCGAGGTCATGGCGGCGTTCCTGGGCCAGTACTACGTGAGCAGCCCGGAGCGCGACCTGCCGTCGGAGCTCATCGTCAACGTGGTGCACGAAGACTTCCCCACGCTGATCGAGGCGATCCACGAACTGCGCGGCCGCGAGCTGGACATCAGCCACCGCGTACGCGGCACGCGAGCTCGTTGGCAGCAACTGGCCGTGACCAATGCCGAACAGGCCCTGGGCGCGCGCCTGGCCAATCGACAGCACGTCGCCGCACGCTTCGACGCCCTGGCCGAAGTCCTCAACCTGGACGAACCGCCGCAGCGCCTGGAGTGTTACGACATCAGCCACTCCAGCGGCGAAGCCACCGTGGCGTCCTGTGTGGTGTTCGGGCCGGAAGGGCCGATCAAATCCGACTATCGGCGCTACAACATCGAAGGCGTCACCGCCGGCGATGACTACGCAGCCATGCACCAGGCCCTGACCCGACGTTTCAGCAAGTTGAAGGACGGCGAGGGCAAGCTGCCGGATATCCTCCTGGTGGACGGTGGCAAGGGCCAGCTGTCCATGGCCCGCGATGTACTCAACGAACTGGCGGTGCCCGACCTGATCCTGCTCGGCGTGGCCAAGGGCGCCACGCGCAAGGCGGGTTTCGAGACGTTGTACTTGAATGATGCCGCCCATGAGTTCACCTTGAAGGGCGACTCACCGGCGCTGCACCTGATCCAGCAGATCCGCGACGAAGCCCACCGTTTCGCCATTACCGGCCACCGCGCTCGTCGTGGCAAAACCCGACGAACCTCAACCCTGGAAGGGGTGGCGGGCGTCGGGCCGACACGGCGACGCGACTTGCTTAAACATTTTGGTGGCTTGCAGGAGCTATCCCGTGCCAGCATTGACGAAATAGCCAAAGCTCCCGGTATCAGTAAAAAGCTCGCTGAGTTGATTTATGCGAATCTGCACAGCGAATAGAATGCCTTTCCACCTCGTAGCCAGTTGTGCCGATGAATATCCCTAATCTGATCACCGTTCTACGCGTCCTGCTTATTCCTATTTTCATCCTGTTGTTTTATTTGCCGTACGAATGGAGTTATGCGGCCTCCAGTTCGGTATTCGCCTTCGCGGCCGCCACCGACTGGCTCGACGGCTACCTGGCCCGTCGCCTGGAACAGAGCACGCCGTTCGGCGCGTTCCTCGACCCGGTGGCCGACAAACTCATGGTGGCCGTCGCCCTGGTCCTGCTGGTGCAGGAACACGGCAACCTGTGGCTGACCCTGCCGGCCGCCGTGATCATCGGCCGCGAAATCGTGGTTTCCGCCCTGCGCGAATGGATGGCCGAAATCGGCGCCCGCGCCCACGTCGCCGTCTCCAACATGGGCAAATGGAAAACCGCCGCGCAGATGCTCGCGCTGGTGATCCTGCTGGCCAACCCGTCGGACTTCTCCTTCTGGGTGTTGACCGGCTACGCCTTGCTGCTCATCGCCGCCGGCCTGACCTTGTGGTCGATGCTCCAGTATCTGCGCGCTGCCTGGCCGCATCTGCGCACCACCGTTGAAAAGAAATAAAACATTTTCGAATCAAGGGGTTGACCGGTTCTGATAATTCTATAGAATGCGCATCACCAAGACGCGGGAATAGCTCAGTTGGTAGAGCACGACCTTGCCAAGGTCGGGGTCGCGAGTTCGAGTCTCGTTTCCCGCTCCAAACACAAAAAAAGCCACTCTAACGAGTGGCTTTTTTTTGCCTGCTGTTCCGTCCAGAATCGTGTCCGCCATTCGACCAGTCTCGATTGGCGATTGTTCGCGCAGCCCAACGGTCAACGCCTGAAAGCCTGCCTTTTGACCATCGAGACAATCAATAGCGCCGGCAGCAGCAGCGCCAATGCAACCCAGGGAATAGCGCTCGCCCCTCGGCTTCCCAGGAGAACACCGCCGATCACACCGCTGCCCGCAAATGCCAGGTTAAACACGGTGACCAGCATTGATTGCGCAATGTCAGCGCCGTCTCCGGCAACTTCAGCCAAGGCGGTTTGCAATAAGGTTGGCGCGCCGCCGAAGCTCATCCCCCACAAGACGATGCTGATGTAGATCGCACTGGCGGGCAGGTCACCCAGCCCAAGGGCAAACGACACCAGGGTGAATGCTGTCAGGCTGAGCAGTACCAGGCTGCGAAGCCTGCCATCAATCAGCGTGCCGATCACCCATAGGCCGAACAAGGCCGCAATACCGAATGCAAAGAGGCCCCGATCAACCTGATCGGCCAGGCCAACCGAAGCCAGGAACGCTGCAATATAGGTATAGAGCGTGTAATGGGCCAGGATCCAGAGTATGACCACCGCCAGCACCGGCCGCACCCCCGGGGTTTGCAGGACCCTGCGCAGCGGCAGGCGTCGATCGGCGCGTTGTCCGGGAAAGTCAGGCACTTTCAGATAGATCCAGGCCATCAGCAAAAGGCTGAGTCCTGAGAGCGTCCCGAACACGCATCGCCATCCCAGCAATTTGCCGAGCCAGGCACCCAGCGGTACCCCCAGGGCCAGTGCCAAAGGGATGCCGAGCATGGCCAGCGCCATGGCGCGACCTTGCAATTGTGGGGCGACCAAGCGTCTGGCGTAGCCGGCCAGCAGGCTCCAGGCCAGACCGGTGGCAATGCCCACCATGAAGCGCGCCGCCAGCGTCAATGCAAACCAGGGCGACAGGGCGGTGACCGCATTGCAGGCGCAAAACACCGCGACCGCCAGTAATAGCAACAAGCGCCGAGGCCAACCCTGCAACGCGAGCGTCAAAGGAATAGCCGCCAACCCTGAGCCCAGTGCGCATAGCGTCACCATCTGGCCGGCCCACGCTTGCGACACACCCAATGCCTCGGCGATCTGTGGCAAAAGTCCTGCGGGTACCGTTTCGTTGGCGGTGGCGATAAAGCTACCCATTGTCAGCGCCAACAGGGCCGCCAGTGGCAGACGCCCGGTGGTGAGATGTTCGAGAGTGTTCGATGTCGTGAAAGAGCCATTTTCAACATGTGATTTGCCAGTCATGACCTGTGCTCAGTGGGAAGGGAGGGACAAGTGTGATGAATTGCCACAGATTTGATAATTGGCCTACCATTTGATGATCTATCAAATTTGAATTGAATATGACCACTGACCGATTGGGTGATATGCGTTTGTTTGTCGAGGCGGCGGCACTCGGCAGCCTGTCTGCCGCAGGACGCAAACTGGCACTGTCGCCAGCTGCGGCCAGCGCGCGCCTCATCAAGCTTGAGGCGGCGCTGCGCACCAAATTGTTTGATCGCACAACCCGTCAGTTGCGCCTCACGGAAGAAGGTCGGTTTTACTTGCAGCAGTGCTGGGTCGCATTGCGGGCTATCGATGAGGCGGAATCGGGGCTTCAAGCCAGTCAAACTGAAGTGCGTGGCAAGGTGCGGATATCCGCGTCTGCCGACTTTGGCCGCAATCTTTTGAATGACTGGCTTGAGGCATTCAGTGTGTTGCACCCGGAACTGTGCGTCGCGCTGACGTTGTCGGATTCGGTGTCGAATCTGGTGCAGGACGATATTGATCTGGCAATCCGGTTTGGGCAGCCACATGAAAGCTCGATGATCGCCAGGCAGTTAGCGCCCAACTGGCGAGTACTGTGCGCTTCGCCTGACTACCTGGCGCGATACGGTGTACCCCAGACCCCTGCTGACCTGGTTAACCACAAGTTCATCGTGCTGGTGACTGGCGCAGGGCCATTGAACACCTTTCACTTTGTGGTGGACGGTCAGGCATGGAACCACACCGTGCCCATGAGCCAGGCATGGGAGACCAACGATGGCGCACTCGCGCGCGCATGGGCGTTGGCCGGGCATGGCATTGCACGTAAGACCATCTGGGATGCGGCAGCCGATATCCGTGCTGGACGATTGAAAGTCCTGTTGCCTGACTTTTGTGTCCCGGAGGCCGGCGTCTACGCGGTATTACATGGCAACCGTTACCGGGTTCCCCGCGTGCGGGTCTTGCTGGATTTCCTTATGGAGCAGTTCGATCGCACAACCGATGAGCTGTTGTCAGGCCTTGAAGTGCCTGATGCCAGGCGGTCGTAAGCCACGTCATACCAGATAGGCGCGTGGTCGCTCAGTCCTGGGTTTTCCTGGCGCGGGACTTCTTCTGCGCAGGTTGCGCGTGGCCCTCATCGAGCGCATCGCCCCCCAGGCTGCGGGTCAGCTGTACGGCAGCGCTCTGAAACAGTGGGTGCAACGTCTGTGCCTGTTCGGCGGTCAGTCGGCTCGCGGGGCCGGAGAGTACCAGCGCGCCAATCAGGTTTTCCCCCGGGCCGAAAATCGGCAGTGCCATCGAGGAAGCGTGCGGGTCCGTGGCGCCCACGGAGTAAATCGGTTTCATCATTTTCGCCGCCAGGGAGTACGGCGTTCTCAACGCTTCGGCGCCGGCGGCGCCGTCCATGGGGCGCGTATCACCGGGTTGCAGGTGCAGGCGCAAGTGGTGAGGTGAGTTCACGCGATAGAGGCACATTCGGTAAGCGCCATGCCTGACATAAAAGGATGCCGTTTCTCCGGTTTCCTGGGTCAGCGTGTGAAGCAATGGGGTGATATGCCGTTCCAGGTCGAGCCCGTCCTGGTAGACGGTATTCAAGCGCATGATCTCCGTGGCCAGTTGATAGCGGCCGTCGGCCAGGCGGCTGATCAGGCCGTAATTTTCCAGGGAAACCATCAAGCGCATGATGGTGCTTTTGATCAGCCCGGTTCGGTCGGCGAGTTCAGCCAGCTCCAGGGCGGTGTCGCCCATCTTGAACGCGGTGAGCACGGTCAGCACCCGATCGGCCGAAGCAACCCCGGTGACTGCCGGGCGCGGGCGAATTTTTACCATGGGGTGGCTCCTTGTGAGGGTGGGCGTGGGCTGTGCGTGAGCAGGGTGCAAAATACTGCCATTGGCGCGCGGGGGCAATGCGCGTGAAGGATTGGCCGCGCGCGCTAAATAAAACGCTGCTGACGGGGCGGGGCCCGGCAGCAGCAAGGGTGCAGCCTATAGGGGAGATCAGCCCGCGTTGGCTTCCTTGTTGAACTCCACGGGATCACTCGATTTGTTCAGGTGCTTGCGTCCGATCAACAACACCATGAGTGCACCCAGCGCGCACAGTGCCGCGAGCGGCAGCAAGGCCAGCGCATGGCTGCCCGTGGCATGCTGGATCGTGCCGTAGACATTCACCATGAGGCCGCCGCCGATCAGGTTGGCCATCGCACCCACTGCCGCCAGGCCTGCCGCTGCGGTGGAGGACGACAGCCAGGTCGACACCAGGGCCCAGAACGGTCCCTTCATCGAGTAAGCACCGATCAGCACCATGGACATCATCAGCACGGTTGCCACCAGTGAAGAGGTCATCAGCGCCAGCAACAGGCCGGCCGTGATCAACAACAGGGTGGTCGCGGTGTGCCAGCGGCGTTCACCGGTCTTGTCGGAGCTGCGGCCCCACAGGATCATCAGGATCGACGCCAGGCCGTACGGAATGGCATTGACCAGGCCGATTTCCAGGTTATTCAAGCCAAAGGTCTTGAGCAATTGCGGTGCCCAGACACTCATGGTGCTGCCTGCCGCCGAGGCGCCGGAATAGATCAGCGCCAATACCCAGATGTGTTTGTGGCGCAGCAGCTTCCACAACGAGATATGCCCGATGGCGGTCTTGCGGCCGCGTTCTTCGGCCAGTCGGTTGGTCAGCCAGCCACGTTGCTCGTCACTCAGCCATTTGGCTTGCTCGGGGCGATCGGTCAATACGAACAGGCAGGCGATACCCAGCAACACTGCGGGAATGCCTTCGATGATGAACAACCAGTGCCAGCCGCGCATGCCAAACCAGCCGTCCAGGCTCAGCAGAAGGCCGGACAGCGGCGAGCCAATGAAGTTGGCGCCGGGAATGGCAACCATGAAGATCGCAACCATGCGTCCACGGTAGGCGGCCGGCAACCAGTAGGTGAGGTAAAGCAGTACGCCAGGAAAAAAGCCGGCCTCCGCGGCGCCCAGCAGGAAGCGCATCACATAGAGCGAGTTGGCGCCCTGCACGAATGCAGTGCCTGCCGAAATCAGCCCCCAGGTAATCATGATGCGAGCAATCCAGACCCTTGCACCGAAGCGCTGCAAGGCCAGGTTGCTCGGCACTTCGACCAGGAAGTAAGAGACAAAGAACAGGCTGCTGGCAAAGCCGAAGATCGCCGGTGTCAGGCCCAGGTCCTGGTTCATCTGCAAGGAAGCCATGCCGATATTGCCGCGGTCGATGATCGCCAGCAGGTAGCAGAGGATCAGGAACGGCAGCAGCCGCCACGCCACCTTGCGCATGGTTGAGCGCTCAACGGCGCTGATTTCGGTAGAGCTGGTAGACATGACTCTCTCCCATTTTGTTTTTTTTGGAGAAGCGTTATGACCCGCACTGCTACTTGAGGCGTGCGGGTTGCATGAATTCAATCACTGCGCATAGAGATGACGATTGACCACCGCGCGCGGGTCGGGCGCGATGCCGCCCCAGAAATCGATGATCTGTTGCACGGCCAGCAGCCCCACGCGGTCCCGCGCTTCGGCGGTATTGGCGCCCACATGCGGCGTCGCCACCAGGGTCGGCAGGCCCCATAGCGGCGAGTCGGCAGGCGGCGGTTCGGGGTTGAAGGTATCCAGGCCGGCGCCGCCGATCTGGCCCGTGCTCAGGGCTTTTACCAAGGCATCGGTATCAATCAGCTCGCCGCGTGCGGTGTTGATCAGCAGGCTGCCGGGGCGCATGCGCTTGAACTGCGCCTCGCCGAACAGGTTGCGGTTCTGCTCCGTGAGCGGGCAATGCAGGCTGATGATATCGCAGTCCGCCAGCAAGGCATCGAAGTCACTGACCTGCTCAACGTTGGGCACGTCAGGCAGGTTTTTCAGGTAGGGGTCGTACACCTTGACCTGCATGCGCAGCGGGCCGACCAGCTCCATCAGAATTCGACCGATTGAGCCCAGGCCGACCAGGCCCAAGGTCTTGCCCGACAGCTCGACACCGACCGAGGTCGCTTTATCCCAATGCCCATCGCGCATCCGTGCATCCAGCAGGGCGGTGTGGCGGGCGACGCTGAACATCAACGCCAGTGCATGCTCGGCGACCGACTGCGCATTGGCGCCCAGGGCAATGGTCACGGGAATGCTGCGTTCGGCGGCTGCCGCAATGTCGATGGTGTCGTAGCCCACGCCGTGCTTGGCAATGATCTTCAACTGCGCGGACGCCTGGATCATGTCCCGCGTCAGGTGACCCTGGCGCACGATGATTGCATCGGGCTGTTCGCGCGCAATGATCGCAGTGAGTTCGTCGGCGGGTAGGTAGGGGATGGTCGGTATGACGCGCACGCCGTGTGAGGCGGCGTGGGCCATGGCTTCGGCAGTCAATTCAGGGCCGGTCAGCAAAAGGGTTCGGGTCATGTTGCGCACCTTGGTTTTTTTATCTGTGTGCAGCTGGGGGGCGAGTGACATGACCCTCAGCGGTGACTAAAACCTAACATAATGAAACGGCGTTGCAATTAAAAAGATTTTTTTCAGGTGTGAATGCCGTTCTTTGGTCATGCCGTAGTGCCTGTTTTTTTCTTGATAAATCAGCATTTTATTTTTGAATGAGCTGATTTTCATGTCTTGGTGCAGTCAGCGTTTACGCGACGAGCTGCACGCAATGCTTGCTTGCAAGTCAAAAAATGAAATGATAATTTCGAAATAGCGTTTCATTTTAATTATTCTGCAGTCGCGCCACGGCTTACAAAAAACATAAGAAGGTGACCCCATGTCCATTGGTTTCAGAGTGCTCGAACAAGCTCGCAAAGTGCCCGCCGAATGGGTTGAGCGCTACCGGACGGTGCCCGTCGCCAACATCAGCGACTCGATGAACCGCATGACCGCCGGCGGCGCCAGCCTGCGTGCCATGCACCGCCAGGGTGTGTTGGTGGGACCGGCACTGACCGTCAAGGCGCGCCCGGGCGACAACCTGATGCTGCATTACGCCATTGACATCGCACAGCCGGGCGACGTCATCGTGGTGGATGCCGGCGGCGACCTGAGCAACGCACTGATCGGTGAAATGATGGTCGCGTATGCGGTCAAAAAAGGGGTGGCCGGCATTGTAATCAACGGCGCCATCCGTGACGCCGCCAGTATCGGCGCCGGTGATTTCCCGCTGTTCGCCGCCGGCGTCACCCACCGTGGCCCTTACAAGGACGGCCCAGGCGAGGTCAACGTGGCGATTGCGATTGATGGCATGGTCATCGAACCCGGTGACCTGGTCATCGGCGACGAAGACGGCTTGCTCTGCGTGCCGTTTGATCAGGTCGGTGAAGTGTATGATCGTGCCCACGCCAAGCATGCTGCCGAACAAAAGCAGCTTGAACAGATTGCCCAGGGTGAAAACGACCGTACCTGGGTCCTGAAATCTCTCATGCAGAAAGGCTGCGAGCTCCCTGGCTGATCCCGCTACACCCTGGCCGCCGTGTTCGACCAGGGTTCACGGGCAGGGCGTCGCAGGCTTCATACCTAAAGGCTCGCTGTGACTTCTGTTGCCGTCTCCCGTTGGCCCGCGCCGATCCGCGCATTGAGCCATCGCAATTTCCAGATCTACTTTGTGGGTCAGGGTCTATCGACCCTGGGTAAGTGGATTCAACAGGTCGCACTGGCCTGGCTGGCTTATCACTTGACGGGTTCGGCTGTATTGCTGGGCACGATTGCTTTCCTGACGCTGCTGCCACAGTTGTTGGTCGGCCCACTGGCGGGCGCCTGGTCGGACCGCCACGACAAACGCCGCCTATTGATGGGCGTGCAAACCCTGCTTGCCCTGCAATCGCTGGTGTTGGCCGTACTCACCTGGCAGCAATGGATGGGCCGGGAGGTGATCATCGTCATGGCGCTGATTCTCGGCTTGCTCAATGCCCTGGAAACACCGCTGCGCCAGGCGTTGATCAGCAGTTTCGTCGACGACCCCAGGGACTTGCCCAACGCGCTAGTGCTGAACGCAATGCTGATCAACGCCGCCCGCTTTATTGGCCCTCCGCTGGCGGGGTTGCTGATCAACTGGAGTGGCGAAGCCGGCTGTTTTCTCCTGACCAGTATCGCGTTTGGCATGTTGCTGATCGGGCTGGGCAGAGTGAGAAGCCGCGAGCAAACCAAGGCCCAGGGTTCCACCGCAGAGATTTTCCGTGAAGGCCTGCGCTACCTGTGGCGCACACTTCATATTCGGCGTTTGCTGATCAGCGTGATCATGGTCAACCTGCTGGCCTCTTGTTACACGGTGCTGTTGCCGATCCTGGCAAAAAACGTGTTCGCCGGCGATGCGCAAACCTTGGGTTGGTTATGGGGGGCCGCCGGTGCCGGGGCGTTTGTCGCGACGATTTTCCTGGCGTTTGTCGGCGGTGCGTCGAACCTGCAACGCATCATCGGCGCCGGGGCACTGGTGTGTGCGATCGCCTTGTGCGCGATAGCCGCCAACCCGCCGTTGTGGTTCACGCTGATCGTGCTGGCGGGCTTGGGGTTTGGCATCACCGTGAGCAATGTCAGCAGCAACATGACCCTGCAAAGCACCGCGCCCGAGGCGCTGCGCGGGCGGGTGATTGCGTTCTACATCGCCATGCGTTTCGGCTTCGAAGCGATTGGTGGGTTGTTGGCAGGGCTGGCGGCTGCAGCCTTCAGCGTGCAGTGGACCTTGTTGCTGGCCGGTGCACTGCTGTTGGCGTATCAGGGCGTCAGTGGATGGTTGTCAGTTCGCAGGCACCGTTCTGGCAGGGGGCCGTCAGGGTGACAGTCGGTTCGCTGCTTTGCTGGCAGGCGACTCGACAGAACGCGGCGCTTTAACCGACACCGATAACCGCACGTTATTTCATGTCCCTGGCCTGGATCCACAGCACCGCATCCTGGGACAGGGGTTTGCCCTTGTAGGTTTTGGTCGCGCCGATGTTGAGCGCCGCAATGCCCCACCAGCCAGCGCGTGGCAGGCCGATGGTCACGATGCCTTGGGCATCCGAATACGTACTCAAGGATTTGAAGGCGGCTTGGGGGGCAGTGACATAGTCCTTCTGGCCAAAGGCGTTGTTTTTGATGTCGACCGCATGATTGACGTACTCGATTTCGATCTCGGCGAATGGAACAGGCTTGCCGTCAGCCAGGACCAACGCGCGGAACACCCCACCCGTCCAGTTTGCATACGGCTTGTTCAGGGGTTGGATCTCAACCGCCAACCCTTGGGGTTCTGACCCATTGCCGGGCACGCCGCCCACGTTCACGACGAGCTTGGTGAACTGTTGGATGTAGACGCCTTCCTCGGTTTCCAGATACGGCTCAGGTTCGAGTACGAAAATATGGTCGCCCAGGGGCCGCACCAACTCCCGTGGAATCGACGCACGATAGGCGGTCACTGGTTTTTCGCGACCCTGCCACTGGACGGGTTTGAGGTATTGGCGCAGGTCGGTTGTTTTTCCGCCGTGGCCGCTGATGAGGCTGAAGGCCTTGGGTTCACCCATGGCCATCGTCGGCCCACCGGAGAACGGATGCGTGAACACTATAGCGAAGTCCAGGTCGGCCGCACGCTGCAGCGCGGTTTCGTCAAGGTAGAGCATCTGGAAGTGCGCTTGCGCGGCGCAGGTCATGCAACCGAAGGTCGCGGCGGCAAAGGCTTGGAGCAGTCGTCGTTTGATCAGCATGGTCGGGCTCACTTTGAGATGTCAGAGGACTGGATCGTGGCGCCATGGTTTTCACCACCGAGGAATTCCACCGAGTACGCGCCGGCGGGGGCCTGGAACGTGTAGCTGTTGTCCTTGTCGACAGTCCCTTCGAGCAATAGCTTGTTGCTGGGGTCCTGGACATGGATTTTTCGACCTGCGGCGGAACTGCCGTCGGTGTAGCCGGCTTCACATTTCACCCAGTCATCGTGCTCGATGTAGCAGTCGAAAACGGGGCCGTGGGCCAGCGCGGCCTGGCAGAACAGCAGGGCACCTGCCAGCAGTATCGGGTGGGCCAGATCTCGCGGTTTCATAAGGTTTCGTTCTCCATGGTCGAAGTGGATCACTGCGGCGTCGCCGTTTGGGCGGCAGCCACTGCGGGAGCGGCCGGCGCGAAGGCCGCCAGCAAGGCGTCGAGGTTGGCACTCAGCAGCGCCTCGTAGCTGTTGGCCGGGTTGGCGAGCATGCCCGGGTTGCCGCTATCCAGGATCAGCAGGCGTGCGCCGCCGTCCTCGATGGCCTGTGCAATCCTGGCGTCAGGCGCCCATTTGTGAACCACCACGCGGATATCTCGCTCGCGAAGGTAGCGGGTCAGGGCGGCGCGGTCGGCGTCCGTCCAGTCGATGTCCTGGCGCACGAACCAACCGTCCACATACACGCCGAACTCGCCGAACAGGTAGACCGGCTCGCTGACCAGCGACAGCACGCGCAGGTCTGGCACTTTCAGCAGCCGATCGCCGTAGTCGGCCTTCAGGCGGCGCATGCGGCCGTCGAGCGCAGCGAGGTTGCGCGCGATCCGTGGCGCGTCGGTTGGGGACAGCCGTGCCAGGTCGGCGGCAATCAATGCCGACATGCGCATGGCATTGATCGGCCCCAGCCAGGCGTAAGGCGACGGGCCGCCTTCGCCGTTGCGGGCGTCTGCCCAGGGCACATCGTTTGCCGGCACGCGTGTCACGGCCACGCCGGGCTTGAGGCTGTCCCAAGAGTGCGACGCATCGATCTCGACGATCCGCAGGTTGTGGCGCCGCGCCGTCGTATACAACGGGTCGGCGCGCCACAGGCTGCTCAGGGTGACCACGGCGACGGCCCTCTGGAACACCGCCGGCTCCAGGCGCGACAGCGCGTTGGCCTGGCTTTCCAGGGGCACGGCGGCGTCCAGCGGGACACGTACGACCTCGATGTGCGTGCCTTCGCCGAGTGCCGAGGTGAGCGCATACATCGCCGGCAGGGCGACGAGCACTGGCTGTTGCTCCTGCGCAAAGGCTGACGGCACGCCACCCAGCAGCAGTGCGAACAGTGCCAGCCAAGGGCGAATTGAAGTGTTGAACCTTTTCATACGCTGGCCCCTTTGAACTGCGGCGCGGTGCCGCGGATGAGGGTGGTGAAGGCAAATACCAAGGCTGCGACGATCACGATGGCGCCGCCCGTGGGCACCGGAATATGGAACTGCATCGGTGCCAGAATCCCGACCACACAGGAAAAGGTCGCAATCAGGACGGCCCACGTGACCAGGCCCGGCAGTGAGCGGCTGATGTTGCGGGCTGCGGCTGCCGGTATCAGCAGCAAGGCCTCGACCAGCACGGCGCCGATGATCTTCAAGCAGGCGACCGTTACCAGGGTGACCAACACCACGAACAGGTACTCGACGCTGCGCACCTTGACGCCGCGCGCATGGGCCAGGCTCGGGTTGAGGCTGGAGAGCAACATGCCGTTGTACAGGGGCAGCCCGATCAGCGTGCAAATCACCGTCACGCCCAGCAGTACGTTCATGTCGGTGTGGTCGACCGCCAGGATCGAGCCGAACAGCACGCCTTCCATCACGTGTGTGTTGATTTTCGCGGACACGAACAGCAGCAATGAGGCACCGACCGCCAGCGAGATGGACAGGAACACGCCGATCAACGTGTCATTGGCCAGGGTGGTGCGGTGCTGCGTGTACTTGAGGGTCAGGGCGAACAGCAGGCAGAAGCCGAACATCGAGAAGTAGGGCGAGGTGTAGGACTCGCCGATCAGCACGCCGATGGCCACGCCGGTCATCGCCGCATTGCCCACGGACTGGCTGAAGAACGCCATCCGCTTGATCATCACCATCGAACCCAGCACTCCCAGCAGCGGCCCGATCAGCACTGAACACATCAGCGCATTGATCACGAACTCGTATTCGAACGGTTGCGGCAACATCTGGCTCGCGGCGAGCGCCTGGAGGTGGTCGCGAATGAAGTCGTACAGGGCATTCATCGAATGGCCTCCAGTCGGCTATCGAGCTGATCGGCAGGGCCGTGAAACAGCACCCGTTGATTGATAACGGTCACGGACTGCGCGATACGCTTGACCTGTTCGAGGTCGTGGTTGATCCACAAAATGGTCACCCCACGGCGGTTCAGCTCGGCCACCAGCGCCTCTACCAGGCGCACACCAGGCTCGTCGATCCCGGCGGTCGGTTCATCGAGGATCAGCAGCCACGGCATCGGGCTGATCGCCTGGGCCAGCAGCACTCGCTGACGCTGGCCACCGGACAGGCTGTCAAAGGGCTTTTTACCCATCCCCGCCATGCCGGTACGCTCCAGGGCCTGGGCATGGGCCGCCTTGGCGGCGCGGCCTGCGCCGAGGAAGGCGGGCCGACGTTGACCCAACAGGGCCATGAGATCGTTCACTGTCATGGGCACGTTGCGGTCGAAGTCCGGCAACTGCGGCACATACCCCATGGGCGTAGTGAGTTCACCCTCGAGCCGGATCGTTCCCGAATGCGGCATCTGGCCCAGCAGCGCACGCACCAGTGAGGTTTTGCCGCCGCCGTTGGGGCCGACCAGGCAGTGCAATGCGCCGGCCTCGATGCGCATGCTCACTTGATCGAGCACCTGCGTGCCTCCCAGTCGCAGGGAGACGTTGTCGAACACAATGGCGGGGCCGCGCATCGCGTATTGCTCCTTCAGCGCGTTCATTGCTGCGTAAACTCGACGGCTTGCGCCAGGGTCTCGAGGTTTTCGCGCATCGCGACCTCGAACTCGTCCGCGCTGTAGCTATCGCCGGTGATATGAGACAGGGCGAACACCTTCACGCCGGTGGCGGCTTCGATGGGTTTGGCCAGGTCGAGGGAGAAGTTCTTTTCGGCGAACAGCACCTTGACGTTGGCCTTCTTGATCGCCTCGATGGTGTTGGCCAATTGGCGTGCCGTCGGCGCGACGCCATGGCGCGGTTCGATCACGGCGCTTACGAACAAGCCGAACTCCTGCATCATGTAGTCGTAGCCGGCATGGGTCGTCGCACAGCGGAACGACGACAGGTCCAGTGCGGCGAAGCGCGTCATGAAGCCTGCGCGCAGCGCACGGATACGGCCGGCATACGCCAGCGCATTCTTGCGATACTCGCCCGCGTTGTCCGGGTCCAACTCGCCCAGCCGGCGAGCGATTTCGAACACCTGTTGGATCGCTGCCGTGGTCGAGACAAAGGTGTGCGGGTTGACCACCTTGACCCCTTCCTGGTCACCGCCGATGGGAATCAGCGCCACCGTGGCGTTCGCCTGGATAATCGGCAGTGTTTGCGTGCGCCCGGCGGCCTTGATGATCTGGAAGGCCCATTCATCGTGCCCGATACCGTTGACCACCAGCACATCGATATTCATCGCGCGGGTGATGTCATCGGGTTGCGGCTGGTAATTGTGCGGGTTGGCCTCTGCCGGAATCAGCGCAATGACTTGCGCCCGATCGCCGACGATATTGGCCACGAAGCTGTAGTAGGGATGCAGGGTGATACCGATTCTGAGTGGCTTCGCCGAGGCGAAGGCCGGGCCGGCGAGTGCGATGGCGGTGATCAGCACCCACAGCGCGATGCAACGGCGCCACACGGCGCGATGTTTCGTAGAAACAGTCATGGCTGGGTTCCTTTTACGCGTTCGATTTCGCTGGCACCGTCGTACGGGATGACTTGGCGCCAACCATCGCCGACCAGGGATTCCGGCTTGACGATGGCGGGGTAGGGCGCGTTCGGGTCACGGTGGACCCAGATCGTCGCCTGGTTGGCCCACATCACACCGGCGTGGGCGTGGCCGATGATCAGCAGGTAGGCGCTCTGGCCCGGCGCGTGGCCGGCTGAGCCGTAATAGACCGTGGCGCCCTGGCCCAGGGTGGCCTTGGACACGTCGCTGACGGCAGGGGCCGCCGCCGTGGCGTCGTCCTCGCCGCCCTGATGGGCCAGGTGCGTGCCGGGCAGAATCAATTGCCAGTGCACCTCGCCATTGGCCTTCCAGAAGGCATCACGGTAGAACGGCGGCAGCAACAGCTCCTGTGCACGCTCCAGGGTGATCCAGCCGCCGGTATCGTTGTTGTTCCAGATGATTTCCTCGCCGGCCGGCAGCAAGGCGCTGTGGATGGCCTGATCGACCGCACCCAAGCCGTCAAAGGAACGCACCTGCCAGCTCAGCGGGGTGGGCGGGCCGACTCTTTCCGGGCGCAGCATCACATAGCCAGCCACGCTGGCGATGACGGCCAGGGTCGCCAGCACCAGGCCCAGCGACTCCCATGCGCCGGAGCGCGGCCGCACCTGGGTGATCGCAGCGGCTGGGCGCGCCATCAGAGAAACGCAATCCAGCGGCCCAGGAAGACCACGCCGGCCCACAACAGCAACGAGCTGAACCCGGCGACACGCGCCTGACAGGGAGGCGGCAGCGTCGTGTCCCATTCGGCAATTCGGCGAAAGGCGCCCAAGTGGAACACCGCCATGTTGGCGCCGGCCAGCATCAGCAGGCCCATTTTCAGCAGGAACGCGGTGTTCTGCACATAGGTCGTGCCATTGGCACAGAACATCAGCAGGCCGGTGATCACGCAGGTCACGAACGCGACCCAGGTGTAGGGCAGCAAATCCTGGATCAGTTTCAGCGCGCCGCGCCGGTGGGCGGTTACGCCAAGCAGGCGCAGGTCAACGACGGCGATGGTGCCGTAGACAATGGCGATGCCGATTACGTGCACCGATTCCAGCATTGGAAAGGCCGAGCCTGACTCGCGGATGAACGTCGCGACAGGCGTGTCCTGGATGGCTTGCAGCAGGGGTTGAATATCCATGGCGAATACCTGAGAACTTTCGTTGAAAACACTTAGATCGTGTAGGCGATCCAGCGACCGCAAATGATCACGACGCACCACAAACCGATCGATAGCCATGCGCATGCCTTGACCGAACGCGTCGCGTCGTCGCTGCCTGCCGTGCCGGCAGGGCGCAGCAGCGGACGCCGCAGCAGCCAGGTCACGCTGAACGCCGTCACCACCAGGACCATCTTCAGCCAGAACGTGGAGTTGACGAGTACCCGGTCAGGCTCGGCGATGATCATCAGCAACCCGGTACACAGCAGGATGATCAGTGCATTGCGCATCCACGGGTAGTAACGGCGAACGATGCCGCGCAAGGGTTCCTCGCGGGCGAACACCCCCGCCAGTCGAAGGTCGGAGATGAGCGCCGAGCCGAAGAGCACGGTGATGGCGATGATGTGAATGCTCTGCACCGTGGGGATGACCCACAGGATGTCGCGGATCGCAGTGCTGAACGGTGAGGCGTAGATCCAGGCAATGATGAGTGAAGATGACATCGGCTTTTCTTCCGCAGTGGGTTAGAAGTCTTGAGGGGTTGCGATCGGATGCAGCCCCGCCGCGTCCTCCGGCAGCAAGTAGCCTTCCTTGATCGAAGCCGCTTTGGCGTCTTCGAATTTCTGTGCATAGCGGCTGAAGCTTCCATAGTGCTTGCCCAGCACTTCCTTCGAGTAAGGCACTTTGGTGTCGTAGATCAGCCCGCAGCCGGTCTCTTGATCGGTGAGGTAGGTGGCGCTGGGCACCTGGATCCACGGCGGGCGCACACCGCCTTGCAGGTTGCCGGTGGCGGGCGCCCGCGCGGCGGCCTTGCCATCACGGACCACCCGGGGCGCGCGGGGCATGGGTTTGCCGTCGCGTACCCATTGGTCCATGCCGTCGAGCAGCGCCGAGACCACGTGCTCGACCGGTTCGTCATACAGCGTCTGGCAGCGCGGGTCGTCGCCCTTGCCGACGTCGGCCGCGAGCGGCTCGGTGTGTTCGGTGCCGAGGTCGGCCAGGCGCAGATGGGGCATGCCGGTCACTTCGTAGTAGCGAAGCTGCGGGGTGTCGGTGTCGGGAGGCAGTGGGATACCTTCGATCACGTCGTGCATCAGTTCGGACTGGCTGAAGACGGTCACGAACGGCACGCCTTCGGGCATCTGGCGAGGTACTCGGATCACGTCGCCGCCGACTTCTCCGTAGGCCATGCGGCCCGTCATGTAAGCGTCGATCAGCGGCGTATCGTCGGGCATGCGCCATTGCTGGTGACGCCCCTGGTCGAGATAGTCCATCCAGACCTGCGCGGTGACGGCCCAGCTATTCACATACACGCGCTGCACATCGAGGCCCGCCAGCGGACTCTGCGCCCCATTGCTCTTGAGCAGCAGCGCCAGTTGCGCACCGATGCCCTGGGACTGTGGCACGAAGGGATCGGGCGCTGCGCCACGGGTGAACCGTGCCGGGTCGTAATAGGTGCCCAGCGGCGCATAGCGCGCGTAGTCGAAGCGGCGCATGAACTCGAAATTCACGATCCGTCCGTACTGGTCGATTTGCGCCGCCTCGGCCGCCGGGGTGTCCGAAATGAACTTGGGGTCGACTGACGGCTTGTTCACATTCAGTGTGTACCCGACGTACGCATAGCCGCGCCGCAGCAAGTAGTCACGCGTCAGGATCCAGCCTGCGCCACGCTCGCCGAACCAGCTGAACGGCTCGATCACCACCGTGCCATTGAAGCGCGCCGGGTCGGCCGGTTTGCGCACCAGAATGCGCGTGGTGTAGGGCGCTTCCAGCAAGGTTTTACCGGCGGCAGTGATGGCCGGGGCGACGCCTTGCAGGTAGTACTCTTGCTCGATGTAGCCGTAGTGGTCGAGGTCGCTGTATTCAGTGCCCGGGCGTGTCGCCGACGACAGCGGCGGCTTGTCGGACGGCGGCACCGCGATGGCCGTGGGCATGCGCGGCACCTCGGCGAGCACGCTCGACGCGATGAACAGCGACAACGCGATGCTGATGGGGGTCAGGCGTTTCATTCGCAAAAGCTCCGGCAGGGGTGGGAGGGTGGCGTCACTCAAGGCTCAGGGAAGCCTTGCCCTCGCTGTCGATCACGATCTGGTTGTTCTCGCACACGTACTCTTGAATGGCGTAGTTGGAGCGCTTGTACTCGAACGTAAAGCGATACGGAGTGTTGAGTACCTGCGGGTCTTCGATCAGGACCTGGTTTTCCAGGTGATCCGGCCCGCGCAACCGCATGCGTTCAGTGATCTTCATCGCCGGCCCGTGGGGCACGTCGTAGAAGCGCACATCGGTCCGCACGCTCTGGGTCTCGACGACCAGCGTGTCGCCTTCCCAGTGGCCACGCGAATGGCCCTGGTACAACGGGTCGAGCTTTTCCAGGGGCGGCATGGGCTGGTTCAAAAGAATCCGCCGCACCTGCTGGAGATACTCGCCGAGGATGATCACTTGCTTGTCGTCGCGAATGATCTGGATCGGGAACAGCGCTGCCATCATGGTCGGCATGCCCTCGGGCAGGCACTTGGAGCTGGTGGTTGCAATCGGCGTGCCGGCCTCGTTGGCCACGGCTTCTTTCTTCTTCAGCTCGGCGTACTCGGCGGCGTAGGACGCCTTGAGGTCCATTGGACCGCCGGGGTGCACCGGGTCGTCCGGGTTCTCGCCGAACCAGTCGTCCGGGGTTCTTTCCCAGGTGCCGCTGATGTCTGGCCGTGTGGCCACGCCGTGTTTGTCGGTTGGGGTTTTTGACGCTGTCGCGGCGCTGCTCATCGCGGCGAAGGTCAGGAGGACCACCCCCAGGAAGACCATGGCGGTGTTGGCGGTGCGTGCTGGTTTCATTGAAATGTCTCCGCGTTGCTGGTTTGCCCAGTTCTGTTGTTGTCGTGCTCGCAAAGGGTTGCGTTTAACCGCCGCCCGAGAGCACCACGTCGCCCATCTTGATCTCCACCAGCAGCCCGCCCGGTTCGCCGTTTTTCAACGGTTTGAACGACACCTCGGCGTTTGCGCCGGCCTTGACCGAGTCGGCAGTCCAGCCTGTGCGCTGCAGCGCGTTGACGCTGCCCGTCTCGATCTTGAAGCGCTGGGCCGGCGGGCCGGGAACATCGACGTAGATCGTGATGTGCGGGTTGGTCCAGGCGAAGCGCTCGACCACACCCTTGATCGTGATTGTCTGGGTCTGGTCGAACAGCGCGAAGGAATGGTGGGCACTGGCAACAGGCGCCAAGGCACTGCAGGCGATGAGGGTCAGCAGGCAAAGCCTTTGACGGAGCGACGGAAAGCGTGACGAAGGGGTCATGACGGGCGCCTCGGTTTTTATGGTTCTTATGGGCCCAGCATAGGGCGCTCGCGCTCACTGGCCGTAGCCGAAAACGGCAACCATTGAAGGTATTCAGGGAGGGTGGCGCAGGTGAGGTATCGCGCAACGACAGAACGACGCGCCGGCCCGTGCAGATGCTGATTTGGGTTACCGCGTTGGCGACCCCTGCCGGAACACTCGTGTCTCGCCTCACAACTATAAAAACAGGAGAGACGTCATGCGCATTCCCCCCTACGCGCCATTACTGTCGCTGGTTGCACTCTGTGCAGTCGGCTCACAGGCACAGGCTTATACGCTGTACAACGAAGACGACGGAGCAACCGTGTTGAATGCCGACCTGGGCGCCGCATTCGGCTGGTTTGGCAGTACCCATAACTACCTGGGCGATCCGCAGAAAAAATCCGGCGGCATGCACTGGCAGGAGGGTTACGTCAAATACGGTCTGACCGGCACCACGGATAAGCTGGTTGCCGGTTCGGTATATGGTGGCTTCAGCCTGCTCAGCAGCGGGTCATGGGGTGACGGAGATATGGGGGCGAACACGGCGGGCAATGAGCGACGAACCGCCGTGGAAGACGCGTTCCTGGGCTGGCGATCAGGTGACCTGCTACCCGCCCTGGGCAAGGATGGCGTGGATTTCTCATTCGGACGCCAGATTGTCACGGTGGACGGCTTTCTGATCACCGACGATGGATTTGACCCAGGTAACGCCTTCAACCCCATCGAGGGCGTGCAGGATGGTCGCTTCAACCGGGGGGGCGCCTTTTACCTGGGCCAACGCCTTGCGTTTGGCAACACGGCGGTGCTGAAGCTGGGCGGCAAGGAAGGGCTGCACGGCAGCTTGATATGGCTGAAGTCCGATAACCCTGGGCAGTCCAAGACCGAACTGGCCGTGGGCACCATCGATTACACCACCCCCATCGGTTCGATCGGTTCGACCTACGTGCACGGCCTGGATGTGGAGGAGAAATACGCCTTCGGCGATCGGCTTGAGCGCAAGGGCATGAACGTCTACAGCATTCGCGGGCAGGGCAATGCCGGGATCGAGAACGCCGATTTTGCGTTCGAGGTGGCCCGCCAGGAAAAACGTTCGGGCTCACAGCGGGCGATGTTCTTCGACGCGGGTTACACCTTCGTCGATACGCCATGGCAACCGACGGTCAGCTACCGTTATTCGCGCTACTCCGAAGGCTGGGACTTCCTGTTCCAGGGCGGTTATCGCAAGCGCCTGCAGGGCGAAGTTGGGCTTAACTACGCGGGCTCCGTGACATCGAACATGCAGATCAACGACGTACTGCTCTCGGTCAAGCCGACCGAGAAATTGACCCTTAACGCGATGGCGTTCGACTACCACCAGCTTTCCCGCCGTCATGAGCTGGATTTCGCTGCGCAGGAGCTCGATCTGTTTGTGGATTGGGCGGTCACGGAGAACATCACGCTTTCGCCGCTGGTTGGCTTCTACAAGCCGCAGAAGTGGCTGGGCAACGGTGGCCGGCAGAGCGGCGACGCATCAACCAACACGTACATGCAGTTCATTGTGTGGGCGACGTTCTGATGATTCATTGAGGTTTGTTGCGGGGCCGAGCAGGCGTTGACGTTTTGCGTCAACGCCTCATCCCGTCAGAGCATGCGGCGCAACACATCGTTGCGTGGGTCCCGGTCATAGAAGCGATGCTTGAGCGCGCCCGCCACGTGCAGCACGATCAGGACAAGCAAGGTGTAGGCGAGGACTTTGTGCAGCCATTGGAAGACCGCGAACCAATCGTCATTCTTTGGCAACAGCTCCGGCAGGTTAACCCCAAAAAAGAACACCCCGTCGCTCATCGTGTACGTGCTCGACATGGAGTACCCCATCAAGGGCACGATCACCAGCAGTACATACATGACGCGCTGCGTCAGGCGTGACAAAACCCTTTCGTACCCCGCCAGCGTTTCCAGCGGCTGCGGCAACCGTGGCGTGCGCAAGCGCACAGCGAGCTGAACCAGCACCACCAGGAACGTCAACACCCCGAAGGACTTGTGCCAGGGGTAGTAAAGCTCGTATTTGCTCGCCACCTCATCGTTCATGCCGGTCATATGCCAGCCGACCCAGAGCAGGCCCAGGACGAGCACGGCACGTACCCAGTGCAGCACGCGCAGGGAGGTCGGGTACCGATCGATTGTCGATTGATCTATTGGGTTCATATCAGGCTCTCCACGGAGCGATGCACGGTTCAATGGCCACCCTCGACGTGGGAGGGTGGCTCGGTCAGGGCGCGGTGATCAGGTGGGCAGCAGCACGGTGATGACTTTCTCCTCGGTGTAGGCCAGTGCGCCGCTGAACCCGCCTTCACGGCCGATCCCGCTGGTCTTGAGGCCGCCCCACGGCAGGTTGGCGTCCAACGGGCTCCAACAGTTGATCCCCACGGCGCCGGCTTTTACCGCCGCGGCGACGCGGTGTGCTCTGGCCAGGTCGCCGGTCCAGACCGTCGCCGCCAGGCCGTAGCTGCTGTCGTTGGCCAGGGCGATCGCTTCGGCTTCGTCGTCGAACGTTATCAGCGTGCCGACCGGTCCGAAGATCTCGTCCCGGGCGATTTGCATGTCGTTGCGCGCGTTGGCGAAGATCGTCGGACGCACGAACCAGCCCTGCTTGGGTGTCGATACGCCGCCGGCCAACAAGGTCGCACCTTGGTCGATGCCCAGTTGGATGTAGCGGTTGACGCGATCGAATTGGGCTTTCTTGGCGACCGGGCCCATCTGCACGCCGGGCTGGCGAGGATCGCCCACGTTCACCGCTTGTGCAGCCTCGGCCAGCGCCGCGCCGAACCGCTCGGCGATGCTGCGCTGCACCAGGATACGCGAACCGGCGGCACACACCTGGCCCTGGTTGGCGAACAGGCCGAGCGCGCAGCCGCGCAGGGCGTCGTCGAAGGATGCATCGTCGAACACAATCTGCGGGCTCTTGCCGCCCAGCTCCAGGGCCACGCGCTTGAACAGCACGCCGGCGGTGCGCTGGATTTCGCGCCCGGCCTCGGGGCTGCCGGTGAAGCTGATCTTGGCGACATCCGGGTGTTCGCACAGCGCACGACCCACTTCATTGCCGTAGCCGGTGACCACGTTGATCACGCCGTCCGGGAAGCCTGCTTCCTGCGCCAGCAGCGCCAGGTACAGGGCTGACTGCGGGGTTTCTTCGGAGGGCTTGATCACTACGGTACAGCCTGCCGCCAGCAAGGCGGCGAGCTTCCACACCGTGATCATCAGCGGTGAGTTCCAGGGCACGATGGCGCCGACCACGCCGACTGGCTCGCGCACCGTGTACGACAGGGTCTTGGTGCCGAAGTAGCCCCCAGTCGGAATGGTCCGACCTTCAAGCTGGTTGGCCCAGCCGGCGGCGGCGCGCAGGTTGGCGATCGCGTTGGGCAGGTCCATCCGGCGTGGTTCGATGGGCGAGCGCCCGATGGCGTTGGCGTCCAGATCGGCCAGCACGTCAGTGTCACGCTCAACCAGGTCGGCCAGTTTCGACAGCAACCGGCCACGCTGGGCGCCGTTGAGCTGGCTCCAGTCGCCGCTTTCGAGTTGGCGGTGTGCAGCGGCTACGGCACGGTCCACGTCCTCGCTCGTGCCCCGTGCGCAGTCGCCGTATACCTGCTCGGTCACGGGGTTGACGAGGTCGATTCGACGACGGTCGAAGGCTTCGCAGGACGCACCTTCGATAAAATGGTTCAAGTGCTCAGTCATTTTGGGGTCCTTGAGTGATGGGCAAAATCAAGCCTTCAGGGCAGCCAGGGCGTCGCCGAAGATATCCAGTGCCTTGAAGAACAGCTCACGCGAGATCGTCAGCGAGGGCATCACGCGCATCACGTTGCTGTAACGGCCACAAGGAATCATCAGCACGCCGTGGTTGAGCAGGTAGCCCATCAGTTGGCCGATTTTCTCGCCCGCCAGGGGCGCCTTGGTGAGCGGGTCTTCGATCAGCTCGATACCGATCATCAGGCCGCGCCCGCGCACTTCGCCCACCAACGGGCTGTTGAAACCACGAATATGCGCCTGTGCCTCCAGCCCCAATGTGTGGGCGCGGTTGAGCAGGTCGAGTTCCGGGTCCTGGAGGATGCTGATGTTGGTCAGTGCCACCGCCGCCGACAGAGAGTTTGCCGCGAAGGTGTTGGGCATGGAGCCGTCGGGAATCTGCGCCGCCAGGTCCGAGCGCATGATCAGGCCGGCCATGGGCAGGTCGCTGCCGATGCCCTTGCCGAAGGTGAGCATGTCCGGTTTCACGCCTGAATGTTCGACCGCCCACATCTTGCCGGTACGCCCCGCGCCGGATTGCACCTCATCGACGATCAGCAACGTACCGCTGCGGTCGCAGGCCTTGCGCAACAGTTGCAGGAATTCGGGTGAGGGCGGCACGTAGCCGCCTTCGCCCTGCACTGGCTCGACGATCACGGCGGCCACGTCATCGGCGGCGGTGTAGGGGGTGTTCAGCAGGTAGTCGATGTACTCGCCGGCGATCTGCTCGGCGCTTTTGTGGGTGGTGTCGAAGGGGAACCGGTAGGCGTAAGGGTAGGGGGCGTGGATCACGCCGCCCATCTGGGCACCGTAGCCTTTGCGGTACGCGGTGCCCGTGGTCAGGGAGCCCGATGCGTTCCAGACACCGTGGTAGCCGCCATGGAAGGCGATGATCTGGTGGCGTCCGGTGATGCGCTTGGCGAACTTGATCGCGGCTTCCAGCGCGTCGCTGCCGCTCTGGGTGAAGAAAGTGATGCAGTCGCCACGCAAGCCGTCGGGCGCGATCTCGGAGAGCTTGGCGGCCAGCTCGGTGCGTCGGGTGCTGTTGATCTCGAGGGCATGCATCAGCACTTCCGACTGCTCGCGAATGGCTTGCACCACCTTCGGATGGCAGCGGCCTACGCTGCTGACGCCGACCCCGGCGGACAGGTCGATATAGGTATTGCCGTCCGGGTCCTTGAAGGTCGCGCCCAGTGCGCGGTCCATGGCCACCGGCATACGTCCGCCACCACGTGCCATTGACTCGGTGCGCGCCGACAGCGCCAGGGCTTCGAGGGTCCTGGGCCCAGGAATGGTCTCGGAGATGATCCGTGGGGCATCCGCAAAATGCAGGGATTCTAGTTTGGCTTCACTCATGACGGTCTCTCTGGAATGTCGATTCAAGTGTGCCGATCATCTCCGGGGTGCATTCCAGACGGGTAGCCCGAATCGGCACATGGGAAAGCGTGTCCGTGGCGGGCTGCAGCCAATCGGAAAAGTTACAAATAATTTGCAGGATTTCTGCTATGTGCGAATATCACATGGGAAGGCAAGCTAAAAACAAGAATATCGGCAGAGGCTTTCGGCATTATGAAAAACCAGACCATCAGCCATTCCCAGGACATTCACGTTCACGCCGCCACTGTTCAGCAGTGGAGCCAGGACTACAGCCAATTGACGGCTGGGTCCGCCGAATGCTCACTCATGCAGTTGACGACCGCCGGTTGCCACGTATTCCGCGAGCAGATCAACCAGCGTGTCGTGCAACACGGCGTCTCTCCCCGAGGCAAGATGTGTTTTGCGGTGCCGATCAATGTTCCCGGTCCGATTCGCATGCAGGGGCGAGAGGTGGACGACAGCAGCCTGTTCTTTCTCCATGGCGGCGAGGAGTTCATGTTCCACATGCCGCTGGGCATGGAGCTGTTGTCCATCACCTTTGAGCGTGAACTGTTTGAACAGGCCTTGGCGCAAACCGCTTCGGCGAAGGAGCTCAACCTGTTATTGCGCCAACCGGTGATCCGGGTTTCGGCCACACGGTTCGCCCAGGCGCGTCGTCGTCTGCTGACGCTGTTCTCTCAGGCCCTGGTGCAGGAAGAGCTGGACAGCACGCGCGATTTGCAACGCGAGCAGGCGCTGGAACAGGCCATGCTGGGTGAGCTGCTGCAACTGATGACTGACCCTGCCTGCGACAAGCAACAGCGCTCCACCAGTTCCACGCGCAGTTTTATTGTGGAGAAATGCCATCGCCTGGCGACCGAGCAGATGCTGAATGTGCCGAGCGTCATCGAGTTGTGCCAGCGTCTACAGGTGAGTCGGCGCACGGTGCAGAACAGTTTCCGCTCGGTGACTGAGACGACCCCCCTCAACTACTTGCGCTCGGTCAGGCTCAACGCTGTACGCCGCACCCTGATGTCCACTCCCGCGTCCCACCTCACCATAGGCGATGCCGCCGCTCAATGGGGCTTCTTTCACCTCAGCCATTTTGCCGCCGAGTACCATGAGCTGTTTGCGGAATTGCCCTCCCATACTGCCCGTGCCGCAATTACGCGTTGTGCTTCGGTCTGATCGAACTCACAAGGATGTAGAACATGAACAGTCTGCGCCGCCTGCTGGCGGTCTTCGATTTGTTTCGCCCGGACCAGCCCGTCATTGACGTCGACATCATTTGCCGGGAACTCGGTTATACACCGGCCACTGCCTACCGTTACCTGCGAGAGCTGGGGGATGCGGGTTTATTGAAGCGGTTGCCCCGGGGTTATGCGCTGGGCCCGCGCATTGTCACGCTGGAGCAATTGATGACTCACTATGATCCGCTGCTGGCGTGCAGTCAGGACCTGGTCGAACAGTTGGTCGCCGACACAGGCCTGGATGCGTTGGTCAGTGAGTGGCATGGCGACTCAGTGGTCAATGTACTGGTCCAGCGTGGCACCGATGCCGGACCGGTGGGCGGCGGCAGGGGGCAGCCGATCAGCCTTTTCCACAGCGCGACGTCCCGGGTGGTATTGGCTCACTTGCTGCCACGCCAGATCCGACGCGTGTATGACGCTCACGCTCCGGTCGCTGACAGCCCGCAACAAGGGCTGGAATGGAAGACCTTCACCAAGAGCCTGCTTGCCATTCGCAAGCAAGGCTACTGCGTCAGCGACGGTGAACTGCACCCGGGACGCAGTGGCGTCGCCGCGCCGATTTTCGACGACAAGCGGCGGGTCATCGGCAGCATGACCCTGGTGGGGCGCAGTGAACGCTTCCATGCGTTCCAGCAGAGCTACCTGCGTTACCTGGTGACCGGCGCGGCGTCGGAGTTGACCAGCCGCATCGCCTTGCGCTGAGGGCGGCGGGGCAGGCGGCGCGACAGATGACCGATTTGGGCTACCGAAGCGTTCCCGGCAGGCCTAGGATCAGGCCCTGCGTGCGATCAGAACGACAAGCGACTCGGTGACGGTGCGAGATGGACTGCGCCGATCCTACGGCGACTGCCTCATCCTATAAGGTCAACAAAATGAGCGTGACTTTGCCCCACAATACGCCCCACAACCCGCCCCACAACCCGCCCCACAACGCGCCCCCAAAAAACCCCGACGAAACCCTCGACACGACGTCGCCCAACCGCTCTACCGAGCTCAAGCGTGGCGCCCTGGGTGTCGGTTTCATCATCTTCTTCGTGGTGTCGGCGGCGAGTCCGCTCAGTGTGATCGCCGGCGGTTTCCCCATTGGCATCATGCTCGGCAATGGCGCGGGCACCCCGGCGCTGCTGATCCTCGCCTTGCTCGTGCTGCTGGCGTTCTCGGTGGGCTATACCACCCTGTCCCGCCATATCACTAACGCCGGTGGGTTCTACGCGTTCACCGCCCGTGGGCTGGGTGGCCTGGCCGGCGGCGCTGCCGGGGTATTGGCGATGTTTGCCTATAACATCCTGCAGGTCGGCTTGTATGGCATGTTCGGCGGGGTGGTCAGTGGCACCATGCAAAGCGCATTCGGCCTGGTATTGCCCTGGTGGTCCTACTCGCTGATGGCGATGGCAAGCATTGCGATCCTGGGGTATCGCAAGATCGACCTGTCGGCGCGGGTGCTGTCGGTGATGGTGATCGCCGAATACCTGGCGATCCTGATCCTGGATTTCGCCATTCTCAAATCCGGCGGCGACAGCGGCATCAACCTTGATTCATTCAGCAGCCACCACGTATTCAGCGGCACCCCGTCCATCGGTTTGCTGTTCTGCTTCGCCGCCTTTATCGGCTTTGAGGCCACCACCATCTACGGTGAAGAGGCCAAGGATCCCCAGCGCACCATCCCACTTGCCACCTACTGTTCGGTGTTGCTGATCGGTGGTTTCTACGCGTTGTCGGTATGGTCGATGGTGGTGGGGGTGGGGGCGGACAAAATCGTGCCGATGCTGCAGGCGTTGCAGGATCCGACCACATTTATCTATGGCATGTCCGACCACTTTGTCGGCCCGCACCTGACCCAGGTCATCCGCGTGCTGTTCATGGTCAGTATCTATGCCGGGTTGCTCGCCTTTCACAATGCCGCCGCGCGTTACTTCTACGCCATTGGGCGTGACGGTTTGTTGCACCGCCAGTTGGGCACCACCCATCGCGTGCACCAGAGTCCCCATATGGGTTCGGCCTTGCAGAGCCTGATTTCGGCGGTGGTGGTGCTGATTTTCGCGGCGATGGATGCCGATCCGATCCTGCAATTGTTCGCCTGGCTGTCCAACCTGGCGACGTTGTGCGTGATCTTGCTGATGGCGCTGACTTCTGCGGCGGTGCTGGTTTTCTTCCGGCGCCACCCCGAGCTCAAGGTCGGTGTTTGGCGCGGGCAGATTTTCCCCGGTTTCTCCTGCCTTGCACTGTGGGTGGTGCTGGTGCTGGCGGTGGTGCATTTCGATGTACTGACCGGTGCCAGCCAACTGTTGTCCTACAGCCTTTGCGCCATTATTCCGCTGGCCCTGTTGGGTGGTGTGTTCCTGGCGGCCAGGCTGCGCAAAGTATCCCCTCAGCGGTTCCTGGCCCTGGGCAGCCACAAGCTTTAAGGCGCGGCCTGCGCTGCTGGCTTGCTCAGCTTGACCAGCAGCGCTGCAATCAACAGCAGGGCTGCGGACGCCGCCAGCACCGCGACAAAGCCTGCGTCAAACGCCGAACGGGCGGCCGCGCTCAACATCGCGCGGCCTTCGGGCGACAAGGTTTCAGCGACCACCAGCGCATCGTCAAGACTCTCGAATGTCGCCGGGTTGCGGGTCAGCCACGCTGGGATCATCACGCCCGCCGCATTGGCATAGATCGCTGACAGCAGGCTGCCGGCGAGCGTCACGCCCACCGCGCCGCCCAGCTCAAAGGACACTTCTTCGATGGACGCCGCCATGCCCGCCTGGTCCGCAGGCACGCTGAGCATGATGCTACTGGATGAAGCGGTCAGCGCGGCGCCAATCGTAAAGCCCAGCAGCGCGAGGCTGATGATTTGCGCAGGTGCCGTAGCGTTGTAGAGCAACAGGTAGGACAGCATCGCCGCTGACGACAACAGCAATGTCCAGAACAGCATGCGTTGGTTCCCGAGGCGAGGCAGGTAATACCCGGCAAGCGGCCCGGAGATGAACGAGCCCAGGGGCAGCGGCAGGATGAACAATGCCGCCTCCAGCGGCGACAAGCCCAGCACCAGTTGCAGGCGCTGGCTGAACACCAGTTCCATGCCGATCAACGCAGCGGCTGATACCACCGCTGAAATAACCGCGTTTCTGAACCCCGGCGCCTTGAACAGCGCGAGGTCAAGCATCGGTTGTGTGGCTCGGCGCTGGCGGCGGATGAACAGCGTCAGAAACAGCGTGCCCAGGGCCATTGCCACCAGCATGCCCTCCAACGACGCTGCCCGCTTGCCGAGCTCCTTGACGGCATACGCCACGCTGATCAACCCGATCATCACCTGGAGCGACCCCAGCCAGTCCCAGCGTTTGCTGATATCCCCCGGATGATTGGGGATCAACAGCGCGCCCACCACCAACGCCACCAGCACAATCGGCACATTGATCAGAAAGACCGAACCCCACCAGAAATGCTCCAGCAACAGGCCGCCCACCACCGGGCCGAACGCAGCGCCCCCTGACGCAACCGAGGCCCAGATGCCAAATGCCATGGCCTGTTCGCGTGGGTCGCTGAACGTCACGCGCACGATCGCCAGCGTGGCGGGCATCATCATCGCCGCGCCGACCGCCAGAAACCCACGCGCGCCAATCAGTACGCCGGCGGTGGGTGAAAACGCCGCGATCAGCGAGAACAGGCCAAATACGCCGAGCCCGCCGATGAACAGGCGTTTGTGCCCGAGGCGATCTCCGAGCGTACCCATGCCCAACAGCAGGCCGGCGGCGATCAGCGCATAAATGTTGACGATCCACAGCTTCTGCGAAGCCGAAGCGTTCAGCTCGCGGGTCAGCGTGGGCAGGGCGGTGTAGAGCACCGTCATATCGATGACGATGAGCAGCAATGCGCTGGAAATAATCGCGAGGATCAGCCAGCGTCGAGGAGAGGTCATGGGACGCGCTCGGTGATGGAAAGAGGAAAGCCGGTGCCGGTCAGTCTGTATAAGCCGCCGGCCCCTTACACACGGAAATGGGCCACCAGTTGTTGTTGGTGATTGGCCATGTGATGCAGTGAGTCGCTGGCTTTTGAAGCATCGTCCATCCGGCTGGCGAGTGTTTCGCTGATACCGCGGATGTCGCTGACCCGATGGCTGATGTCTTCTACGACGGTGCTTTGCTCCATGGCGGCACTGGCAATCTGCTGATTCATCTGTTCGATCACGTCTACGGCCTGGGAGATGCGCTCCAGCGCCACCCGAGTCTGTTGCACCTGGACCACGCTGCCGCTGGCTTGCTCGCGGCTCAGTTGGGTACTGTGCACCACCGACTGGCTCAGCTGCTGCAAGGTCTCGATCACCGTGCGCACCTGTTCGACTGAATGCTGGGTGTTGCTGGCCAGGTGCCGGACTTCGTCGGCCACCACCGCAAAACCACGGCCCTGCTCGCCGGCCCTTGCCGCTTCGATGGCCGCATTCAAGGCCAACAAGTTGGTCTGCTGCGCGATGGAACTGATGACGTCGAGGACCTGACCGATCTGGGCACTGCTGTCGGCAAGCGCGTTGACCTGCCCAAGGGTGGTTTCCAGGCGCTGGTCAAGGGCCTCGATACTGCGCTCGGCGGTCGAGAACACCGCCTGGCCTGAGCGGCTCGCGCTTTCTGCGGCGGTGGCGGCGTCGGCAGCACTGTGGGAGTGGCGCGCCACTTCCTGTGCACTGGCGCTCATTTGGTGCAGCGCGGTGGCCGCCAACTCCACCTCGTGATACTGACGCTGCATGCCGGCACTGACTTCACGGGCTATGCCAGACGAGGTGTCGGCGCTGTTGCGGGTGTCCAGCGACGCGCTCTGGATATCGCGGATAATCGGCTGCAACGTGTCCAGGAACCGGTTGAAGCCATTGGCCAAGTGGCCCAACTCGTCGTGCCTGCCGACGGGCAGGCGCTGGGTGAGGTCGCCGTCGCCTTCGACAATCGCATCCAGCAACTCGGCCATTCTCAGCAGTGGGCGTGTCACGCCGTGAGCGGCCAGCCAGATCAGCAACATGCCCAGGCTGCTGGCAAGCATGCCCAGGCCCAGGTTGAGCCAGTTGGACTCACGGCTTTTGCTGTCCAGGTCGTTTTGCATTTGCCGGGCAGGTGCCTGCACCCGTGCCTGCGGGACTTTGATCGCCAGTTGCCAGGCCGGGCCGCCTGCCACGGTCTGCACGGACTGACGTATATCGAGGGTGTCCCCGGAGACTTCGCCACTGCGTCCCGCCACTTGGCCCGAGGCCGACACAATGGCGACTTCGCTGTCGCCCTGGTACAGGTCCTGGCCGAGGTTGGCGGCCAGCTTCTGCAACGTATCGAGGCTGATATCCATGCCCACGACGCCGAGCACCTTACCGTTGACGATCAACGGGATGGAAATGCTGCTCATCAGGGTGTTCCGGCCTTCCACTTCGATGGTGTACGGCTCGATCACACACACCCGTCTTTGCGCTTGAGGGCAGGCGTACCAGGCGTTTCCGGGTTCGCTGCCGGGCGGCGCGGTGTTGGCGGCGATTTGTGCCTCGCTCAACACCTCCTGCACCAATTGCCCCGGCTGGCTCTGCGACCAATACAGCGCAAAGCGCCCGCTGTCGTTCCCCGCCATTGCGCGTTGACCGCGCCAATCGGCATCCGCGCCGGCCAGTGCATCAGGCAGCATGATGACGTACAGGCCGAGGACTTTTTCGCGCTGTTTCAGGGTTTCACGGGCCGTAGCGATCAATGCTTCGCGCAATTGCGCGACCGTCAGGCGCCCATTGAGTGTCTGCTCGCGCAGTTGCAGAACCTGTTGCGCGAACCCTTCGCCATACAAGGCGGTTTCGTTGAAAAAACGCTCCACCTGTTGGCCATGCGCAACGGCCTGGGCCTGCAAGCGTTCCAGCGCAGCCTGCCCGAGCAACGCGTTGCTCTGGTCTTTAAGCAGCTTTGCACTGGTTTTGTTCTGGTACGCGCTGGCGCCAATCAGCGCCCCCACCACCGCCAGCAGGCAGAGTCCGCTCAGCAGTGTGATACGCCATTGGAGGGTGAGGTGAGCTAGACGCATGGCTGAGGCTTCCTGCAGAGGGCTTTGGCGGCGATGGGCTGGGCAGCGAGCCCTGGTTTTTATGCTTGTTGCCGGCACCCGGGCATAGCGCGGGTGATCCTAGGTTGCGGGGATGACAGGCCAGGCGGCTATCCCAAATCGGCAAGGCCGGTGGGATTGCCCGTGCAGCGCCGACCTGTTTTGGGGCGGGGCTGTGGATGCTACCGATTTGGGATAGCGAGCGGTTCGGGGGCGGGCATAGGATCAAATTCAGCGCGTAACCAAAACAAGACGCTACCCGGTGCCGATGCGGTGTGGTCGGGCCAACCCTAAAGCGACTGCCTCATACAATAAGGTCAATAACATGAGTGTATCTATCCCGGTCAACAGCTCCACGGAGCTCAAGCGTGGCGCCCTGGGTGTGGGCTTCATCATCTTTTTCGTAATATCTGCGGCGAGTCCGTTAAGCGTGATCGCCGGCGGCTTCCCGATCGGCATCATGCTGGGCAACGGCGCGGGCACCCCGGCGCTGCTGATCCTTGCCTTGCTGGTGCTGCTGGCGTTCTCGGTGGGCTACACCACCATGTCCCGACACCTCACCAATGCCGGCGGGTTCTACGCGTTCACCGCCCGTGGGCTGGGTGGCCTGGCCGGCGGTGCTGCCGGGGTGCTGGCGATGTTTGCGTACAACATCCTGCAGGTCGCCCTGTATGGCATGTTCGGCGGGGTCGTCAGTGGCACCATGGAAGCCACGTTCGGCCTGCTGTTGCCCTGGTGGGCCTACTCGCTGATGGCGATGGCGAGCATTGCTATCCTCGGTTATCGCAAGATCGACCTGTCGGCGCGGGTGCTGTCGGTGGTGGTGATCGCCGAGTACCTGGCGATCCTGATCCTGGACTTCGCCATCCTCAAGTCCGGCGGTGACAGCGGCATCAACCTGGATTCGTTCGACCGCAGCCATGTGTTCAGCGGCACCCCGTCAATCGGCTTGCTGTTTTGCTTCGCCGCCTTTATCGGTTTTGAAGCAACGACGATCTACGGCGAAGAGGCCAAGGATCCGCAACGCAGTATCCCGATTGCCACCTACTGTTCGGTGTTGCTGATCGGTGGTTTCTACGCGTTGTCGGTATGGTCGATGGTGGTGGGGGTCGGGTCGGACAAAATCGTGCCGATGCTGCAGGCCTTGCAGGACCCGACCACGTTTATCTATGGCATGTCCGACCACTTTGTCGGCCCGCACCTGACCCAGGTCATCCGCGTGCTGTTCATGGTCAGTATCTATGCCGGGCTGCTCGCCTTTCACAACGCCGCCGCGCGTTACTTCTATGCCATCGGGCGCGACGGCTTGTTGCACAGCGTGTTGGGCACCACCCATCGCGTGCATCAGAGCCCGCATATGGGGTCGGCGTTGCAGAGCTTGATTGCGGCGGTGGTGGTGCTGATTTTCGCGGCGATGGACGCCGACCCGATCCTGCAACTGTTTGCCTGGCTGTCCAACCTCGCCACCCTGTGCGTGATTTTACTGATGGCGCTGACCTCGGTGGCGGTGTGTGTGTACTTCCATCGCCATCCCGAGCTTAAGGTCGGGCTGCTGCGCGGACGCATCCTGCCGGGGTTCTCATGCCTGGCGCTGGTGCTCGTGCTGGTGCTGGCCGTGGTGCATTTCGACGTACTCACCGGCGCCAGCCAACTGCTGTCCTACAGCCTCTGCGCGATTATTCCTGCGGCGCTGATTATCGGCATTGTGCTCGCAGCGCGACTGCGATCGCGCTCGCCGCAACGGTTCCTCGCCTTGGGCAGCCACAAGCTTTAAGAGCGCAGCGGTTTTATAGCTCGACTAACCAGACAATTGCAGCCTGTCGTTGCTCGGCATGGCTCGTCAGCGTGTGAAAGGAAGGTTTCAAATGCACAACTACAAGATGCTCATCGATGGGGTTCAAGTGGCCGGTGAACGAGGCCAGTTTGACGTGGTCAACCCGGCCACCGGCGCTGCATTTGCACAATGCCCGGCAGGCTCGCTGGGGCAACTCGACCAGGCGGTGAATGCCGCGCAGGCGGCTTTCAAAAGCTGGCGCCACAGTAGCCACCCAGACCGTTGTGAACGTTTGCTGGCGATTGCCGCCGATATCGAGCGCGAGGCCGACGCGCTGGCCCGCCTGATTGTGCAGGAGCAAGGCAAGCCGCTGGAGCTGGCGTTTGGCGAGGTCATGGGGGCCGCGGCGTGGACCCGCTACGCGGCGGCTCAAGACATTGCGGTGGAGCTGGTGGAAGAAACCCCCACCCAACGCATCGAGCTGCACCGCAAACCGTTGGGCGTCGTGGCGTCGATCACCCCCTGGAACTGGCCGTTCATGATCGCCGTCTGGCACATCATGCCGGCGCTGCGTGCCGGCAACTGTGTGATCAGCAAACCGTCGAGCCTGACCCCGTTAAGCACGTTGGGCCTGGTTGAAATCATTGCCCGCCACGTGCCCCGCGGGGTGATCAACTGCGTGACGGGCGAGCAGGGCTTCGGCAGCGCAATCACCGCGCATACCGGCATCCAGAAAATTGTCTTCACCGGTTCCACCGCCACCGGGCAAAGCGTGATGCGGGGGGCCGCCAGCAACCTCAAGCGCCTGACCCTGGAATTGGGCGGTAACGATGCGGCAATTGTATTGCCAGGAACGCCGGTCGAGGCAGTGGCCGAAGAGATCTTCCAGGCCGCCTTTCTCAACATGGGCCAGACCTGTGCGGCCCTCAAGCGCTTGTACATCCACGAATCACAGTATCAGGCCTTTGCCGACGCGCTGACGCAGATCGCAGCGCGCCAGGTGGTGGGGGATGGTCTCGACGCCGGTGTCACGTTCGGGCCGGTGCAGAACCTGGAGCAACTGGAACTGGTGGAGGCCTTGGTCGCCGACGCACGCGCCAACGGCGCACGGGTGCTGTGTGGCGGGGCGCGCCTGGATCACCCGGGTTTTTTCTATCCCCCTACGCTGGTGGCGGACGTCACCGACGGCCATCGACTGGTCGATGAGGAGCAGTTCGGCCCTGTGTTGCCCTTGATTGCCTACCGGGATGTCGAAGATGTGCTGCAGCGCGCCAACGCTGGTGACATGGGACTCGGTGGCTCGGTCTGGGGGCCGGATGTCGAGCAGGCCCAGGCCTTGGCCAGTCGCCTGGAGAGCGGCGTTGCCTGGGTCAACTGCCATGCGCAGATCCAGCCCAATACGCCGTTTGGTGGCAGCAAAATGTCGGGGTTTGGTGTCGAGTTCGGCCTTGAGGGGTTGCTGGAATTCACGGGCCAGCAACTGCTGTTCGTGCGCAAGCGCGAAGCCGCACAGGGAGCTTGAACATGTACGAAAAATACAAGACCGCCGAGAAAAAGTTCTGGCACCCCATGGGGTCCAGTGCCCCGGCGCAGCGCTCCAAGACGCTGATCATCGCCCGAGGTGACGGCAATTACATTACGGACATCGACGGCCAGCGCATGCTCGATGGCGTGGGCGGCCTGTGGAATGTGAACATTGGGCACAACCGTGCCAGCGTCAAGGCAGCGATTGCCGCGCAGTTGGATGAATTGGCGTATTACCAGACCTTCGACGGCATTGCCCACCCTCGGGTATTCGACCTGGCCGAACGGCTGACCACCCTGTTCGCCCAGGAACGCATGACACGCGTGCTGTTCAGTTCCGGTGGCTCCGATGCAGTCGAAACCGCGCTGAAAATGGCCCGCCAATACTGGATCGCCAGTGGCGAACCGGGGCGCACGCGGTTCCTGTCGCTGCGCAACGGCTATCACGGTGTGCATATGGGCGGCACATCGGTGGGCGGTAACGGTGTCTACCACTACAACCATGGGCAGCTGTTGGCCGGCTGCCATTTGCTCGACACCCCATGGCTGTATCGCAATCCCTGGGATTGCCGCGATCCCGAAGCGCTGACGGCGCATTGTATTCGGCAATTGGAGGAGCAGATCGCGTTGCTGGGCGCGCAGACGGTTGCCGCATTGATCGCCGAGCCGGTGCAAGGTGCCGGCGGGGTGATCGTACCGCCCGCCAGTTACTGGCCGCGCCTGCGGGAGGTGTGTGACCGCCACGGTATTGTGTTGATCGCCGACGAAGTGGTCACGGGGTTCGGCCGTTCCGGCTGCATGCTCGGCAGTCGTGGCTGGGGCGTCGCGCCGGACATCCTGTGCCTGGCCAAAGGCATCACGGCCGGGTACATCCCGCTGGGCGCCACGCTGTTCAACCAACGCATCGTCGACGCAATCGAGAACGGGCCTGGCTTCAGCAGCATGGTCATGCACGGCTACACATACAGCGGCCACCCGACCGCCTGTGCGGCCGCGCTGGCGGTACTGGACATCGTCGAAGCCGAGGACCTGCCGGGCAACGCGGCCAGAGTGGGTGCGTACTTGCTGGAACAGCTCAAACCGTTGACCGAGCGCTACCCGGTGATCGGCGAAGTGCGTGGCAAGGGCCTGATGATCGCGCTGGACCTGGTGGTCGATAAGGCCACGCGCCAACCCCTCGACCCGGCTGGCGGCCAACCCTCGCGGATCGCCGACGAGGCGCGGCGTGCCGGTGTGCTGGTGCGACCGATCGGCAACAAGATCATTCTCTCGCCGCCATTGACCCTCACGACCGATGAGGCGGACTTGATCGTCTCTGCGCTGGATATCGCCTTCACCAGCTACGGCTAGTCCCCGTGAAAACGGTGCGGCAAAGGCTGCACCCACGTCATGCCAATACCTAAGACAGCCTTTTGAAAGGCGCACCTCCAGGAGCTTGAGCCATGCGGTATCCATTGCGTCGTCCCGTGTTCGGTAGCACGTTCGTGTGCACATTGGCGCTGTGCGCCATTCAACAGGCCCAGGCCTATGAGGTGTACAGCGACGACAGTCGCCACCTCAACGCGGACATGACAGCGGTATTCGGTCAGTTCAACAGCCGCAAGAACTACGATGGCACCTCGGGCGGCTCCACATGGCGCGAGGGTTATATCAAATACGGCCTGAGCGGCCACCAGGCCTTGGGCGGCAATGGCTCCGCGTATGGGGCATTCGCGCTGGTCAGCTCCGCCACCTGGGGCGACGGTGATCCGGGCGGAAACAGCGTGGGGACAGAGCGTACGACTAAAATCGAAGACGCCTACCTGGGGTGGCGCTCCGGCGATCTGTTTCCGGCGCTGGGCAAGGACGGCGTGGATATCTCCGGCGGGCGTCAGGTGGTCAAGGTCGGTCGCGGCTTCCTGATCAACGATGACGGACTGAACCTGGGCAAAGGCCCGGCCGATGGCACCATGAACCGTGGGGGGGCTTACTACCTGGCTGCCCGGCATGCGTTCGACCAAACCGCCGTGCTGCGCCTGGGTGGGCAAGAGGGCCTGCACGGCAGCGTGCTGTGGCTCAAGTCCGACAACCGCGTCCAGGCCGAAACCGAACTGGCCGCCGGCACCCTGGATTACACCGCGCAGCCGGGCACGCTTGGGCTGACCTGGGTGCATGGCCTCGACGTGAACGATCGATGGGCCAGCGACTTTCAGCGCCAGCGCAAGGGCATGAATATCTACAGCCTGCGCGCAGAGGGCGATGCGGGGGTCAAGAACCTCAACCTGGCGTTTGAATACGCCTGGCAGGACAAGGACGCCGGGCCGGAGAAAGCCTGGTATGGCGAAGCGGGCTACACCTTTGCCGATACCGCCTGGGCGCCCAAGGTGACCTATCGCTATACGCGTTACTCGCAGAACTGGGATGCGCTGTTCACCGGCTTGAGCATGGGCTATGGCACCTGGTTCCAGGGTGAAGTGGCCGGTAACTACGCCGGGCCGTTCAACAGCAATACGCGTATCCATCACGTCGGGCTGAAGGCAACCCCACTGGAAAACCTGACCCTGGGCGCGCTGTATTTCGATTACGACACCGTGCGTAAAAGCACGGCGTTGAACCTCGATGCCCGCGAGCTGGATGTGTACGCCGAGTGGGTGGTCAACCCGCACTTGATCATCACCCCGCTGGTGGGGCTCTACAAACCCAAGCAGGACTCGACCACCGGTGGCAACCAGGTCGGCGGCAACGGCACCAACCTGTACAGCCAATTGACGGTGGCCGTGCCGTTCTGAAGGGCGCGGGCTAGGGCGCGATACCGCTCGGCGCGTTATGCATGTTTTCGGCAATGCGCCGGGTGGTGTCCATCACCATTTCAATCACGGTTTCCTGGCGCAGCAGCTTGAAGCTTTGGGTGCTGCCGACGGCCGACAGGCTGCCGACCACTTCGTCGAGGTCCGTTTGGATGATCGGTGCGGCGATACCGGTCAGGCCCAGGTTGAGTTCGTCGTGGGTCAGGCAGTAACCGTCCTTGCGGATCTTTTTCGCGGCCTTGCTGAAACCGGCCCAGTCATAGGGACTGTCGGGGTCGCTGGCCATGTGTTCGTCGAACAGGCGTTGCAGGCGGCGACCTTTCTGATAGGCGATCAAAACCTTCGATTGTGCCCCGCGAAAGAACGGCAACGGCTGCCCACGCCCGAACGCGAAGTGATAGGTGTCGGCGGGTTCGGCGATGTAGGTGTTGATGATGCGCCCGTCGTAAAACACGCTGGCGAACACCGCCAGGCCGGTTTGCGCGGACAGCTCGTGCATCAGCTCGCGCCCGGCGAGCAGGATCGGGTCGTACTGGCGCATTTTCCAGTCCAGCTCGATCACCCGCGGGCCCAGGCCATAGCTGCCGGCATCCACGCGGGTCAACAGGCCGGCATCGCACAGGTCCTTGACGTAGCGGTACACGGTGGCCCGTGACAGGCCCATGCGCTCGGCGATGGTGTCGGGGTCGATCTTCAACGTCTGTGGGCCGAACAGGTCCAGGACGCTCAGCAATTTGCTCAGGCTGCTCATTTCGTTCCTAAAAGGGGGGCACGTGCTGCATTCCGTGGGCGCAACACTACCGCAGTGAAAGAAAAACGCAATCTTTTGTGCTTTTTAGATCATCAAAAAATCACATAAATCTCATTAAATGAGACAAATCAAAATAAAATGCTTGTTGATTGGATTTTTGTGTGTGATAAATCTCATCACTGCAAACGCTCAAGCAAGAGGGCTGAAAATGAATGGTGCGCAACTGATAGTGAATGCGGCAGCGGCAAGCGGTATCGAGTACTGCTTCGCCAACCCCGGGACCACCGAGATTCCCCTGGTGGCCGCCATGGCCAGCGCACCCGCTCTCAAGCCGGTGTTGTCGCTGTTCGAAGGGGTCTGCACCGGCGCGGCCGATGGCTATGGCCGGATTGCCGGCAAACCGGCCATGACCCTGACCCACTTGGGGCCTGGGTTCGCCAACGGCATCGCCAACCTGCACAACGCACGCCGTGCCAACACCCCCATCGTCAACGTGATCGGCGACCACGCCTCCTGGCACGTCAACTACGACCCGCCGCTGGCCAGTGACATCCAGGCCCTGGCCGGCGCGGTTTCCGGCTGGGTGCGCACCTCGCGCACCGCGTCGGGGGTTGGCGAAGACCTGCAGGAAGCCATGCGCGCGGCCTGGCAGGCCAAAGGGCAGATCGCCAGTTTGATCCTGCCCATGGACCTGCAAGCCCACGCCGTGACCCACAACGGTGTGTTCGCCCCGATCCGCCCGCCGGTGCGCCGCTTTGCCGGTGACCGCATCGAGAGCGTGGCCAGGGCCCTGCGTGACGGCCTGCGCCTGGTGTTTATCGTCGGTGACGAAGGCTTGTCGGTGGCCGGCCTAGAAGCGGCGGGGCGCCTGGCGCAACTGCCGGGCGTGCGTCTGTTCGCCGAGACCTTTCCACGCCTCAGCTACCGTGGCGGTGGCCTGCCGGACCTGGACCGCCTGCCGTACTTCCCGGAAGTGGCGATTGAAATCCTCGAACAATACGACCTGGTGGTGTGCGCCGGCGTGCCGGAGCCCATCAGCTACTTCGGCTACGAAGGCATCCCGTCGCGCCTGGCCGAACGTGAGCGCCTGCTGGCGTTGGCCGATGTCGGTGACGATGTCGCCGGCGCGCTGACGGCATTGGCCGACGCCCTCGATGCGCCGGCCTATATACCGACGCCCCAGGGTATCGAACTGCCGCCCGGCCATGCCGAGCTGACCCCACAGTCGGTGGGCCAGGTGCTGGCCGCCTCCCTGCCGGACGACAGCATTGTCTCCGTGGAGGGCGGCACCTGCGGCTATCCGTTCTTCACCGCTTCGGCCCGCGCCGCACGGCATCGGGTACTGACCAATACCGGCGGCGCGATTGGCCAGGGTATCCCGGTCGGCTTCGGCGCCGCCCTGGCCGAGCGCGGCAACCGTGTGTACTGCCTGCAATCGGACGGCAGCGCCCAATACACCATTCAAACCCTGTGGAGCATTGCCCGCGAGCAATTGCCGGTGGTGATCCTGATTGCCGCCAACCACCGCTACGCGATTCTGCAGAACGAGCTGCGCCGTTTCGGCATGACCGAACTGGGCCCTGAAGCCCTGAAGCTGACGGTGCTCGACAGCCCGCGCATCGACTGGAAAGCCCTGGCCAAAGGCTACGGCGTGCCGGCCAGCACGGTGCACACCAATGCCGAACTGCAACGGGCGCTGGCCAATGCGAATGCCGACGGCGGGCCTTGCCTGATCGAAATGGCGCTGTGAAGGAGTCGACCATGAAGCTGTTTGAAGTGTTACCCGCCGTCCAGGCCTTTCTGTCCCAGCCGGGTCGCCTGTTTATCGGTGGCAGTTGGCAGGACGCCGCCGATGGCCGCCGCTTCGCGGTGGAAAACCCGGCCACCGAAGAAACCCTGACCGAAGTGGCCCAGGGCGGTGCGCGGGATGTGGACGCGGCCGTTGCCGCTGCGCGCTCGGCGTTCAACGGCGCCTGGTCGTTGCAGTCACCGGCCCAGCGCGGCCTGTTGCTGTTCCGCCTGGCGGACCTGTTGGACCAGCACCGCGAAGAACTGGCGCAACTGATCACCCTGGAGAACGGCAAGCCGATTGCCGCAGCGCGCGGTGAAGCGGCCAGCGCCGCCACCATCCTGCGCTACTTCGCCGGCTGGCCGACCAAGATCGAAGGCAGCACCTTGCCCGTGTCACCGGCCAGCGGCGCGCCGATGCTCAACTACACCCTGCGTGAACCGGTGGGGGTCTGCGCGCTGATCGTGCCGTGGAACTTCCCGCTGAACATGTGCGTGTGGAAGCTCGGCCCGGCACTGGCCACCGGTTGCGTGGCAGTGCTCAAGCCGGCCGAACAAACGCCGCTGGTCGCGATCCGCCTGGTGCAGTTGATCGAGGCGGCGGGGTTCCCGGCCGGCGTGGTCAACCTGGTCACCGGCCTGGGCGCCGAAACCGGCGCGCCGCTGGCGGAGCATCCCGATGTGGACAAGATCGCCTTTACCGGCTCGACCCAGGTCGGCCGGCTGATCGCGCAAGCGGCCACGCGCAACATGAAAAAGGTCTCGCTGGAGCTGGGTGGCAAGTCGCCGAACATCATCCTGCCCGACGCCGATATCGTGCGCGCCGCCAAAGGCGCCGCCGATGGCATTTTCTATAACCAGGGCCAGGTGTGCACGGCCGCTTCGCGGTTGTACGTGCACGCCAGCGTGCTGGATCAGGTCCTTGAGGAACTCGAACGGCACGCCGCCGCCCACGTCCTCGGCAATGGCCTGGACCCGGCCAGCAGCATGGGCCCGCTGGTGTCCGGGCGCCAACTGGCGACGGTCAAGGGCTACCTGCAACGCGGCCAGGAAGAAGGCGCCGAACTGATCTGCGGTGGCGGGCGTCCGGAACACCTGGAGCGCGGCCACTTTATTGCGCCCAGCGTGTTCCTGGATCGCGCCGAGGCGGCCTGCGTGGCCCGCGAAGAAATCTTCGGCCCGGTACTGACGGTGATGAGCTGGACCGAAATCGACGACCTGGTCTTGCGCGCCAACGATTCGCCCTACGGCCTCGCGGCCGGCCTGTGGACCCGCGACCTGCGCTCGGCGCACCGCGTGGCGGCGCAGCTCAAGGCAGGCTCGGTGTGGGTCAACTGCTGGAACGTGGTCGATGCGGCCTCGCCATTCGGCGGCTACAAGCAATCCGGCTGGGGCCGGGAAATGGGTAAGAACGTGATCGATGCCTACACCGAGACCAAAAGCGTGTTTGTCGATCTGGCCTGAACTGAATAATCACACGAGGTAATTGTTATGGATCTTGAATTGAAAGGCCGCGTGGCCATTGTCACCGGTGGCGGCATGGGGATCGGCAAGGAAGTCGCACGTTTTCTCTCCGAAGAAGGCTGCAAGGTGGTGATCTGCGCGCGCCGCATGGCGTTCCTGCAACTGGCCGCCGAAGAGATCAGCGCCCAGACCGGCAACGAAGTGCTGCCGCTGTTCTGCGACACCAATGACATGTCCGCCGTGTCGGAAATGGTCGAAGCCGCCTACAAGCACTTCGGCCGCATCGACATCCTGGTCAACGGTGCCGCTGCGCCGTCCGGCGTCGTGCGCAATGACATCGAGCACGCTGGCGACGATGAGCTGCTGTCGGACCTCAACACCAAGGTGATCGGCTACTTCCGTTGCGCCAAGGCCGTGACCCCGCACATGAAGGCCGCTGGCTTCGGTCGCATCATCAACATCGGTGGCCTCACCGGACGCAGCAGCAAGGTGCTGTCGGGCATGCGCAACCTGGCCATCGCGCACATGACCAAGACCTTGTCCGACCAGCTCGGCCCGTCGGGCATCACGGTCAACCTGATTCACCCTGGCGTGGTGGATACCCCGCATATCCAGGAGCTGTATGACCGTGAAGCGGTCAAGCAAGGCAAGACCGCGGAACAGGTCGAGCAGGCCTACATCGACGCGACGCCGATTCGCCGCACCCTGGCACCGATTGAAATGGGCTGGTTGATTGGTTTCCTGGCGTCGCCCAAGGCCGGCGCGGTGACCGGCGAGTCCATCGGCATCGACGGCGGTTTGACCCGTGGTATCTATATCTGAGGAGTATCTGTGATGAGTAACGGAACCCTTTTGGTTGCCACCGTCGGGCAAGCGGTGATCCGCAGTGCCGACGATGGCCGTACCTGGCATCGCCTGGGCCTGGGGCAGGACCTGGAATTCGATGCAATCACTCGCTCACTGAGCCTGCACCCCGACGCGCCCGAGGTGATTTACGCCGGTACCGACGTGGGCTTGTGCGTCAGCCGCGACACCGGCGGCCATTGGCAGCGCGTCGATTCGCCGTTCAACGGGCAGACCGTGTGGAAAGTCGCGGTGGACCCACGCAACGCACAACGGATTTTCGTCGGCACCGGGGCACCGTCCCGCGCCGTGTTGTGGCGCACCCTGGACGGTGGGCTGAGCTGGGATCGCGCACCGGTGGAGATTCCGGAGTTCTGCGACGGCGTCAGTCGCCCACGCCTGCTGGCGTTTGCCTACGACCCGGTCGACCCCGACCAGTTGTGGTTCGGCCTTGAAGAGGGTGGGTTGTTCCACTCCCGCGACGGCGGCGACAGCTGGACCCGCGTCGATGACCGCCTGTTGTGGGAGTTCAACTCGGACGTGCACAACATCCTGGTGCTGCCCAACCATGGCCAGAAAGTCATCGTGGTGGTGTGCGTCAACGCGGTCTACCGCAGCCTGGACGAAGGCCTGACCTGGACCGGCATCATCGGCCGCGAAGCCTTCGGCCTGTATTACATCCGCGCCATGAATGCACCGTTGGGCTCGCAAAGCGACCTGTACCTGAGCATTTCCGATGGCACGCCGGGTACCACCAGCAAGATCCTGGTGTCCCGCGATGCGGCGCTCAACTGGGAAGTGCTGCCGCTTTCCCAGCAGCCCAATTCCTGTGTGTGGGCGATTGCCTTCAACCCGGCCAACCCACGGCAGATCGTGGCGGGCACCAAGTACGGGCACCTGTTCACCTCCGACAACGGCGGTGACGGCTGGCAGAAACAGTGGCGCGACTTCAGCGAGATCGCTGACGTGCTGTGGACGCCGGCTGTGGCGCAGATCAAGGCCGGGCATCAATCCATCGTCAAGAAGCACTGAGGTATATCGCCATGAAAGTCGAGATCCTGCGTACTCACCTATCGCTCTGGGTCGCTGACCCGGACGTGTCGGCCCGCTGGTACGCCGACATCCTGGGCATGCACGAAAGTGCCCGGGGCGAGAGCTGGGTCATGATGGCGTTTGGCGGCAAGCACCACGACATTGCCTTGATCCGCGCCGACCCCGGCGCCCATCAGGGCGGGCTGGGGCTGCAACACTACGGCCTGGAAATCGACGGGGACATGACCACCCTGCGCCAGCTCTACGGCATGTTGCTGGGCAAGGGCGTCGAGGTGGTGAAGATCACCGATCACGAAATCGGCCATGGCGTGTACTTCAACGACCCCGACGGCAACCGCATGGAATTCTTCCTCGAGACCGAACACGACGATGCGCGCGGCAAGGCCCGGTTCAAGGCCGCTGGCGCGCCGAGCCGACATTTCAACCTGGACCCACTGGACCCACTTTGAGGCAAACCCCGATGAAAACCGCTAACTTTGCGACCTATCACATCCGTAAATGGTACAGCTTCGTCGAAGAAACCCTGGCCAACGAAACCGGCCAGCTGGCCGATGGCGAGCCACTGTTCAAATATGCAATTGCCGCCGTGATCGCCAACCCTTATGCCGGTCGCTACAGCGAGTCGCTGACCGAACTGGTCGACCCTTCGCCGCTGCTGGGCGAAGAATTTGGCCGGCGCATCCAGGCACTGGCCGGTGCCCATGAGATTGTCAGCTATGGCAAGGCGATCCTGGTGGGCAGCGAGGGCGAGTACGAGCACGGTAATGCGTTCCTGACCAACCCGGCCGCTGATCCGATCCGTGTTGCGCTGGGCGGCGGCAAGTCCTGGGTCCCGTCCACCGGCAAGCGCGGCGGGCCGGGTTCGACCATCGATGTACCGCTGGCGCACAAGGATGCCCTGTATGTACGTTCCCATTACGACAGCATGTCGCTGATGTTTGGCGACGGGCCTGCGCCTGACGAGGTTGTGATCATCTGGGCCTTTGCCACCCGTGGGCGCTTGCATGCACGCCTGGGTGGCTTGCAGGCTGAGGACGTGAAAGGGCTGGATGGGCTGCACTGAGGCGCATGGCTTTGGCGACGCCGGATTAAAACCACAACAAGAAGCGGTGAATAGCGATGAAGCAGGAGAAGACCCAGGTTGTCATTGTCGGCGGCGGGCCCAACGGGATCACGGCCGCACACTATATGGGGATGTACGGAATCGACTGCGTCGTCCTTGAACTGGCTGATTGCATCCTGCCTTACCCGCGTGCGGTGGGCATGGATGATGAAGCCCTGCGCGTGTTGCAGGGTATCGGCATCGCCGAGCTGGCCGTGCGCGACATGATCTGCGACGTGCCGTTGCGCTACTACAACGCACGCGGTGTGTGTTTCGCCGAGGTCAAGCCGAGCACCGCCCACTACGGCTGGCCGATGCGCAATATCTTCATGCAGCAGTTGCTTGAAGGCACGCTGCGCGAAAACCTGGGGCAGCGTACCTGTGTGGAGTTGCGCCAGGGCCATGAAATGCTCGAACTGGAGCAGGACGGCGAGGGTGTGACCCTGCAGGTGCGCAATGCCCAGGGCGAGGTCTATGAGCTGCGCGCCGACTATGTGATCGGCGCCGATGGCGGGCGCTCCACCGTACGCAAAAAGGTCGGCGTTGAATTGCTGGGGCTGACCCATCCGCGCAAATGGGTGGTGGTCGACACCGCCAATGACACCCTGGATGCACCCTATACCGCACTGCATGCCGACCCGCAGCGCCCGTTCGTGTGCATCTACCTGCCTTACCAGCAGCGGCGTTGGGAGTTCATGCTGATGGAAGGCGAAGATGAGGCGAAGATGTGCGAAGAAAGCACCATCCGTGACCTGATCCGTGGGCATATCGGCGACGCCGTCGACCAGTTGAACATCATCCGCATCCGCGCCTACACCCACCACTCCCGGGTAGCGGCACGCTTTGTCCAAGGGCGTGTGGCGCTGGTGGGGGATGCCGCGCATATCTCGCCACCCTGGGCCGGGCAGGGCCTCAATTCAGGTTTGCGCGACGTGGCCAACGTGGTCTGGAAACTCGCGGCAATCATCCAGGGGCGTGCGTCCCATGGGATTCTCGCAAGCTACGACCAGGAGCGCCGTGGGCATGCCACCGAGCTGGTGGCCCTGGCCGACAATATGGGCACCGTATTGGGCTTGACCAACCCGTTGATGGCCGGCGTGCGCGACTGGTTGTTCCAGGCAGTGAACAGCGTCGACAACCTGCGCTCGCACCTGCTGGAGTTCAAGTTCAAACCCAAGGCCACCATCACCAAGGGCCTGGTCTATCACGAACGTGCCGAACTGCGTGAGGACGACCTGGTCGGCCAGCTGTTTGTGCAGCCCTATATCGAAGACGCCAAGGGGCAGCGTCGGCGCCTGGATGACGTGTTGGGGCATTCCTATGCGGTGCTGGGTTACCGGGTCAACCCGCGCGAGCAACTCAGTGCAGAGATGGCGACATTCTGGGCGCGCTGGGACACACGCTTCATCCAGGTCAACCGTTCGCGCAGCGGCCTGGGCCGTCACCAGCCGTTGACGGCGATGGACGCCATCAGCGTGGAGGACGTGGATAATCGCCTCGGCGAATGGTTCTCCAAGGTGCGCGATTGCATCGTCGTGGTGCGCCCGGACCGGTTTGTCGCGGCCATTACCACGCCCGAGCGGCTGGAAAGTGTGTTGCGCAAGTTGGCGGAGCAACTGTCATGAGCGCTGACAACCCCGTGTTGAGCCGCTTGCACCACGCCACGCGCACGGTGCAGGCCATCGCGCCGCTGGCACCTGACGCGCTGGACCTGCGCTCAGGGTACGCGCTGCAACGCCAGGCGCTGGACCTGCGCCTGGCGGCGGGCGAACAACTGAGCGGTTGGAAGATCGCCTTCGCCGGCAGCGCCGCGCAAAGGCGTTTCGGCCTGGAGGAGCCCGTGTATGGCGGCCTGACTGACCGCATGCGTGTGCTGCCGAACACGGCAGTGGCGCTTTCGCGGTTGATCCAGCCCAAGCTGGAGATCGAGGTGGCAATCGTGCTGGGCCGCAGCCTCGCACCGGGTGACTACCGTGATGAGGAGATCCTGGCGGCCATTTCAGAGGTGGCGCCGGCGTTCGAGATTGCCGATTGCCGTTGGCAAGGCTGGACGTTCGGGGCGGGGGCTTTTCTTGCCGATAACGCGGCGGCGGGGCTGTATTGCCTCGGGCCGTTGATGGCTTTCGATCCCATTGCGCATGCCAACGTCGCCTATCGCCTGGAAAGTGCTGGCGCGCTTCGCGGCGAAGGCAACACCGAGGGCCGGGAGGATCCACCACTGGCCAACCTGTGCTGGCTGATTCGCCGTCTGTTGGCTGACGGCCAACCGGTGGAGGCCGGGCAAGTGGTGCTGTCCGGTGCGCTCTTGGCGCCGATGGATATCCAGCCCGCTACGTACCGCTTGCATATGTTTGGCACGGAACTGGCTTTGCTTTTCACGGCGGACACCGCTCCTGTGTGAACGCCAGCTGCCGTCATGGATGACTTGAGTCCCCTTCAGGCCGATAACAACAACGGGGCACCTAGGAACGACGACCATGCTTGCTGAAGTTCGAACCTTCAATGACCCTCAATTGCACGCCGGTTCCATCCAGGGCTGGCGGCAGGTCTATGACCAGTTGGGCCGTGGCTGCCTGACCAGCGAGCTGCGGCAATTGTCCGCCGACCGCTTTCAGATCTTCCAGGAAGTGTTGGACAAACGCGTGGTGCAGCGCGGCTATGCGCCCAAAGACCGGCTGTGCGCGGCCATGTCATTGGGCAGTGCGCCTGTGGTGCAGGGTCAGCAAGTGGGGGCGCACAGCGTCGTGCTGTTGCGCGATGGCGAGGAGTTTGTGCTGCATGCGCCTGAAGGTACGCACTTTTTCGCCCTCAACGTCGATACGGTACGCTTCGCCAAACTGGCCGCCTTCGAGTTGTCCGGCGATCAGCTCAAGCGCCTCACCACCCGCTCCCAACTCTGTGTGGATGACGCGTTACTGTTGCGCATACGCCAGCGGATCTACCCGCTGTTTCGTCACCTTTTGCAACAAACCGATGCGATCAGCGCAACCGCCGAGAAAATGCTTGAGGACGAACTGCTCAACGCGTTCCTCGATTTGTTCAGCAACGCCACCGACGAGGTGCGTTGCCGTCGCGGCAATTTTGCCGTGAGTGCTTACCTGGTCAAGCGTTGCCAGGAGTTGATCGATGCCAGTGGCGATACCCCACTGAGTATTCTCGATCTGTGTGAACACCTGCGCGTCAGCCGGCGGACCCTGCAGAACAGCTTCCAGGCGGTGACCGGCATGCGTCCGGTGGAGTACCTGCGAAACCTGCGTCTGAATGCGGTGCGTCGACGCCTGATCGCCACCCCGGCCTGCACCCAGAACGTCGGCGAGGTGGCGGTGGCGATGGGCTTCTTCCACCTGAGCCACTTTGCAGCGCATTACCGGGCGCTGTTTGGCGAGTCGCCGTCTGAAACACGTCGAGCGATGGTCTGAGTCTCCGGGGTTCAGGCGACGGGGTTGCCCATACCCTCCACAGGTAAGCCTTCCTCCAGACAGTTGTCCGGGCGCTCATGCAATCGCTGGTTGCACCACGCGAAGCCTGGCACCACCACCCTGCACAGCCCCAGTGGCACAAGACACGCCAGGCCGACCCGCGGCCTGATCGCCACGTGGGTACGTGTCTCTCGAAGAAATCAACGAGCTTTGATGGAGGAACCCTGGAGACCCGGGGTTTATCTGTGTAGCTCGCGATCAGGCGTAGCTGATCCTGTCGGTGTAGGCGTTTTGCAGCATTTTGCGTTGGTAGTCGCAGGGTGTGGTACTGACCAGTTTTTTGAAGTCGCGCAGGAAGTGGGATTGATCGGAAAAGCCCAGGTCCAGGGCCAGCTGCGAAAACGAAACATCCTGCTGGGTATTGAGGGTGTCCAGGGCCGCCTGGCAGCGGATGATCCGGCAAAACGTCTTGGGTGACATGCCGGTGTCCTGATTGAACTGGCGGTGCAAGGTACGGCTGGTATAGCCACTGAGATCTTCGAGTTGCTGGATGCGAATATCGCCGCGATGGCGCAGCGCCTGCTGAATGATCATGGCGGTGAGTCCCGATGTCTTGCCCATCAGGCGTGGGGCCAGGTAGTCGTTGAACAGCCGCATCTGGTCGCCCAGCAGCGGTGCCTGGACGATGCTTTCGAAGATGCGATGGGCGAACCCCGAGACCTCCAGCAGGTCGAGTTCCCGCTCGGTCAGCTCTTCGGCCAGCACATTGATGAAGCCGGGAATGACACCCGGTGAAAAGCGCACGCCGAAGTAGTGATGGTGCTGATGCAAATGGACGGCTTGGGCGGTCAGCGGTGTGCCACAGATCCTGGCGCTGGGTCGAGTGGCATCGCAGTCGAAAACGATGTCCACGCAGCCATCCGGCACGGCCAGCAGGTCGCTCGATTGGGCGACGTCGAAGGCATAGAAATGCGAGATCGCCGGGTGCGCGGAGGGCATCACCGAATAGCGTGAAGAATTGAGCACGAACCAAGGCTGTTCGTTCGCGGTGTGGTGCCGGGGAGTCGGCACATTCGGTTTGATCATGGTTGCACCTTGGGTAGGCAGCGCTGCGGGAAAAATCACGCATTAATCGCGCCAACTGACGCTGCGCCGGCCTGAGGGCATGTCCGAAATTTACAATACCGTCGACAACGTCCGCCCGATACTCGACCTCGACAGCGTGGAGCTGCGCCTACCGCAGCGATGTCACCTTCAGCGCGAGAATAACTATGTCTACAAATACAAAAATCGACTTCATCTACCTCTCCGAGCAGGACATGATCCGCGCGGGGGTGACCGACATGCTGGCCTGCGTGAATACCATGGAAGAGATGTTCGGCCTGCTGTACGCCGGTGACTACCGCATGGCCGGCCCGAACAACGACTCCCATGGGGCGATGGTGGTTTTTCCGCAGGATTCGCCGTTCCCGAATATGCCCAAGCCCACGGCTGATCGACGCATGATGGCCATGCCGGCCTACCTGGGCGGCAGCTTTTGCACCGCCGGCGTGAAGTGGTACGGCTCCAATATCGCCAACCGCGAAAAGGGCCTGCCGCGCTCCATCCTGATGTTCACCCTGAATGACCCCGACACTGGCGCGCCGTTGGCGCATATGTCGGCCAACCTGCTGTCTGCCTACCGCACCGGTGCGATTCCCGGTGTAGGCGCGCGCCACCTGGCCCGCAAAGACTCGAAAGTCGTCGGTCTGCTTGGCCCCGGTGTCATGGGCAAGACCACGCTGGCGGCATTTATCGCGGTGTGTCCGCACATCGACACATTGAAGATCAAGGGGCGTGGCCAGAAGAGCCTCGACAATTTTATCGCGTGGGTCACAGCGACTTATCCGCAGATCACCACGATTGAGTTGGTCGACACCCTTGAGGCAGTCGTTCGCGATTCGGACCTTGTTACTTATTGTAGCTCCGGTGAGGTTGGCGACCCCTCGATCTACCCAATTGTGCGACGTGAATGGGTCAAGCCAGGCGCCTTCCTCGCGATGCCGGCGTCCTGCTCGCTCGACGCGGGTATGGAACAGCCCGACGTGCGCAAGGTGCTGGACAACACTGGTCTCTACCAGGCCTGGTTTGAAGAGTTACCCAAGCCTGCGCATCACACCGTGCCCGTCATTGGCGTGCGCTTCATGGACATGATTGCCGAAGGCAAGATGCAGCTCGATGACGTCGAGGACATCGGCAAGATCATCGCCGGTGCCGCGCCAGGGCGTAGAAGCGATGACGAAATCATCATCATGTCGGTGGGCGGCATGCCCGTGGAGGACGTGGCCTGGGGCACGGTGATTTACCGCAACGCGATCAAGCAAGGCATCGGTGTGACCTTGAACCTGTGGGAAACCCCGGAACTGCGCTGAGCCACCCCAACCCTTTCCTTTGCGAGGCATTCGACATGACAAAAATCATCAAGCTCAAGACCGGTTCGCCGTTTGAAGATCAGGCCAGTTATTCGCGCCTGGTAGTCGTGGATAACTGGATCTATGTGTCCAACACGGCGGGCCGCAACCCGCAGACCAAGCTGATTCCGGAAGACGTCCTTGAGCAGACGCACCAGGTCTTCGCCAATATCGAGTCGGCCCTCAAGGCCGTCGATGCGAGCCTGGCCGATGTGGTGTGTTCGCGGGTGTTCATCCAGGACCCCAAGGACGTGCCCGCGGTCATGGGCCTGATCGGCGAAAAGTTTCGCGGCGTCGACCCGGCGAGCACCGTCACCTGTCCACCCCTGGGCTCGACGGTCTACAAGGTGGAGCTGGAAGTGACCGCGTATCGCAACGCGTCGAAGGCGCAGGTCGAAGTCATTCGCCTGTCGCAATGATCGTCACGCGGCCAGGCGCAGGCGTGGCCGCCCTTATTCGCTTACCGAGTCTTGACCATGGCACCGACAATAGCGCCCGTGACAACCTCCACCGTATTTCCCAGCGCCACGTCCGTCGTCATCATTGGCGGCGGGATCATCGGCCTGACGGCTGCGCTGACCCTGGCTGAGCGCAACATCGCGGTGGTGGTCCTGGAAAAAGGCCGCATCGCCGCCGAGCAGTCATCACGCAACCTGGGCTGGGTACGCAAGACCAGCCGCCACGCCGCCGACATCCCGCTGGCGCTTGCGGCTGACCGGCTGTGGGCACAAATGCCCGAGCGGGTCGGGGCGGATGTCGGGTATCGCCAGGAAGGCATTATGTTTCTGGGCCGCACACCTGCGCAGATGGCGATGCACGAGGGGTGGCTCAAGTCGGTGGAGCATTTGTCGCTGGATTCGCGGCTGCTCAGCAAGCGTGAGATTGACGCGATGGTGCCAGGCGGCGTGGGTGATTGGGCCGGCGGCATCTTCACCGCGTCCGACGCGCGTGCCGAACCGACGCTGGCCAGCAGTGCGATTGCCAAGGCGGCCATGGCCATGGGCGTGGTGATTATCGAGCAATGCGCGGTGCGCACGCTGCAGATGTCTGCCGGCGCAGTCAGTGGCGTGGTCACGGAAAAAGGCGAAATCAGCTGCGACCATGTGTTGCTGGCGGGGGGGATGTGGTCACGGCGTTTTCTGGGCAACCTCGGTGTGTCATTGCCGACCTTGCCCTTGACCTGCTCGGTGCTGCGCACCCACCCCATGGAGGGGCCGACGCAGATCGCTGTCGGTGCGCCTGATTTTTCCTTTCGCAAGCACAAGGACGGCGGTTTCATCATTACCCAGCGCGGTAAGTTGGACGCCTTCCTGACCCTCGATCACTTGTTGCTCGCCAAGCAATATATGCCGCAGTTCCGTGCGCAACGCAGCGTCTTGAACGTGTCGCTGGGCAAGCCATTTATCAATGACCTGGCACTGGCTCGGCGGTGGGGCGCCGATAGCGTCAGCCCGTTCGAGCGTGTCAGGGTGCAGGATCCAGCCGCCAACCCGCGGCTCAATAACGACGCGATGAACAACCTCATGGCGGCCTGGCCTGTGTTTGAGCAGGCGCGGATCGCCCAGGCCTGGGCTGGCACTATCGACGTGACACCCGATTCCAACCCGGTCATCGGCCCGGTCGCGCAGATTCCGGGGCTGACCGTGGCCACCGGCTTCTCGGGGCATGGCTTCGGCACGTCGCCAGCGGCGGGCCATCTCGCGGCGGACCTGGTCAGTGGGCATACGCCGATCATTGACCCAAGCCCTTATCGCTTCGATCGTTTCTAAAGGAGCATGCCCATGCCTGCCGACAGCTGTTTTTTCACTAACCGTGCAGGCCTGCGCCTGCACTTCTTGCGCTGGGGCGATTCGAGCGGCGTGCCCCTGGTGCTGTTGCACGGCTTGCGGGCCTATGCACAGACCTGGGAGTCGCTGGTGCAAGCCTTGGGCGCGGGCTACTGCATTTACGCTCTGGATCAGCGTGGCCGGGGGTTGAGTGACTGGGCTGCGCCCGCCAGCTACCACACTCAATCGTATGTCGAAGACCTCGAAGATTTGGTCGCCCACGTGGGCCTGCAGCGATTTGTGTTGCTCGGGCACTCATTGGGCGGCGCCAACGCCCTTGAATATGCGCGGCAACACCCGGGCCGTTTGCTGGGTTTGCTGATTGAAGACATCGGCCCCGGCTCTTCAAGCCAGGGCGATGGCGCCGCGCGTATTCGTCGCGAGATGGGCCAGACACCGTTGCAGTTCGAGAGCTGGGAGGTGGCCCGCGCATTCTGGCAGGCTGCGCGTCCGGGCTTGTCGCAAGAGGGCCTGGCATCGAGGCTCGCGCATTCGATGCAAGAGCGCGACGGTGCGATTACCTGGCGTCACGATCAGCAGGGGATTGCCGAGGCGCGCCTGAGCATCGAACCGACGGATTTGTGGCCGGCGGTGCGCGCACTGGATTGCCCGAGCCTGTTCATTCGCGGCGCACGCTCGGATTTCCTGCCGCCTGCGACACTGCAGGCGATGACTGCCTGCAATCCGCATGTGCGCACGGTGGAGGTCGCCGACGCCAGTCACTATGTGCACGACGATCAAGGGCCGGTGTTCAATGCCCTGGTGGCGGAGTTTCTTGAAAGCCTTGCGCGCCCGGAATGAAGCCCACAGCCCGCTTGATTGCATTACTGGCCTCGCTGACGGCCTTTGTGCCGTTTTCCATTGATACCTACTTGCCCAGCCTGCCGCAGATTGCCGTTGAGCTGTCGAGCAGCACGGCGCAAGTGCAACACACGATCAGCGCGTTTCTCGCTGGCTTATGCCTGGGCATGTTGTTTTACGGCCCGCTGTCGGACCGCTATGGACGTCGCGCGTTATTGTTGGGCAGCCTCACGCTGTATGGCCTGGCGACTTTGGGGTGCCTGTTTGCCGCAAAAATCGATCAACTGATCGCCTGGCGCTTTATCCAGGCGCTGGGTGGGGCCGGCGCAATGGTGCTGGCCAGGACCGTGGCCAGGGATTTGTTCGGTCTGGCGCAGGCCGCCAAAGTGTTGTCCTGGATGCAAATGCTGACAATGATGGCGACGTTGGTTGCGCCCATGGTCGGCACCTGGCTGGTGCTGGTCGACGGTTGGCGCACCATATTCGCGGTGTTGTTCATCCTGTGCGGGTTTTGTCTGCTGATGGTCGGTGTGGGGTTGGACGAAAGCCTGCCGCCGCTGGCGCGCGGCCACTCGCTCAAGGCCGCCTTTGCGGCCTACCCGGGTATTCTCCGCCAGCCTCGGGCGGTCGCGTTGATTCTGTGCATGTCCCTCACGTTTGGCGGCGTGTTCGCCTTTATCACCGCCTCACCCTTTGTGTACGTGGAGTACTTCGGTGTCTCGCCGCGCCTGTTCAGCGCGCTGTTTGGCCTGAACATTCTGGGCATCATCGTCGTGAGCTTTATCAATGCCCGCTGGGTCACGCGCCTGGGGCCGCTGCGCATGCTGGGCGTAGGAACCGCGCTGGCAGGTATCGCCGCAATAGCGTTGTTGGTGGCGGGTTACACGCAATGGGGCGGGCTGACCAGCATCGTACTGTGCCTGATGCTGTACATGGGGGTGACGGGCTTGCTGGGGGCCAACTGCACGGCGAGCCTGATGAGCATGTTCCCGAGGCAAGCGGGGGCGAGCGTCGCCCTGGGGATCTCGATGCAGTTTGCCTGTGGGGCGCTGGCGAGTCTGTGGGTCAGTCGCCTGGCGGATGGCACCCCATGGCCCATGTGCCTGGTGGTGGGCTGTTGCGGGCTGGGCTGCCTGCTGGCGTATGCCATTGCGCGGCGCGCGCCGTTCACGCCTGTGGTTACCCAGGATGAACAGCCTGTGCCGTTTCAACCCTGAGGCGGCGATAAGCACGCGGGGACTGCTGGTAATTTGCTCGAGCTTGCCAGCCACTTGGAGATGCCTGACAGCACAGGGTGAATCCTCGCGCTAAGGCTCTCCCAGATTATTGAACACCGTTTCCAGCATGCGGTTGAGGCGCTGGATCTGGGCTTCGGTCATGCCACTGAAACTGCGCTTGAACACGTCGCCGGTGGCGGCCTGGATGCGTTCGATGGCGGCCCGGCCCTCGGCCGTGATGCGTACCTGGGTAACCCGTCCATCGTCCTCGCAGGGCGCGGTGTCGACCAGGCCATCGTCCTTCATGCGGTACACCGTTTTGGTGATGGTCGACAGCTTGGCGATGGCGTGGGTGGAGATCTCGGAAATACTGGATTGGCCGTTTTCCTTGAGGATGAACAGCACGCGCCAGCGGGGGATATCCAGGCCGATTTTTTTCAGGGATTTTTCCATGTATTGGCTATAGCGGCCATGCACCATCGCCAGCCAGTAGAACGGAAAATCTTCTTTGTGAAAGTCTTCACTGCCGGGGTCGTAGCGACTGGCGTGTGTTTTCGGAGACGTCATGGTCAGCTCATGTCGGAAGAGGCAAGCAATCATAGACTTTTCTCGTGAATTCGGCACGGTTATCACCGGCTGAAACGCAAGCCATGACGTCGGGGCACGTGAATGGATTTAATTGACAATTCACGTAATAGTCAGGGAGTGTGAAAAAAGACAGCCGGCGTTTCAGGCTTCGTTCACTGAGTTTTACAGCGAAGGAAAACGTGACATGACCATCGTGATTGAACAGCTTTCTCTTGGCGGCAACGGGTTTAGCGTGATGGTGAAAGACACCATCGATGTCGCCGGCAGGGTGACTCGGGCGTCGAGTCAGGCGCTTGATGACGCGGCACCCGCCGACACCCATGCCGATGTGGTGCAGGCCCTATTGGACAAGGGCTGTCACTTGGTGGGCAAGACCAGTCTGCATGAACTGGCGTTCGGCACCACCGGTATCAACCATTGGACGGGGACGGCGCCGAACCCGCGTTTTCCTGGGCTTATCCCCGGGGGGTCTTCCAGCGGTTCGGCAGCGGCCGTGGCCGCTGGGTTGGCGGACTTTACCCTCGGCACCGATACCGGTGGTTCGGTGCGTGTCCCGGCATGTTGTTGTGGGGTGTTCGGCTTCAAACCGACGTTCGGCCGTGTCAGCCGTCGAGGCGTGATGCCTGCGCAAAGCAGTCTCGATTGTGTCGGGCCATTTGCGGCCAGCCTGCCAATGCTGCTCAAGGCCATGCAGGTCATTGACCCCACCTTCCATCCGGTGCCTCTGCAGCAGCCACCACGGCTCGGCATCCTGGCGGTCCAGGCAAGTGCTGCGGTGCAACGTGTGATCGATGCCGCCGTGGCAGACAGTGGTTTGCTGACTCAACCCGTGACCCTGCCGAGCCTCGATGCCGCCTATGCTGCCGGCATGGTGGTCATCAATCGTGAAACGTTCGACGCCTGTGGGCACTTGTTGGCGACCGGTCTGGTGGGGGCCGATATCGCCAGTCGCCTGGCCGCCGCCGGCACCACCACGGCACACGCCCTGATGCACGCCGAAGAGATGCGCAAACAGTTCACGGCCGAAGTCGACGCGGCGTTGCGTCAAGTCGACGTACTGGTGTTGCCGACCATGCCGGATTTCCCGTTGAGGCTCGCCGATGCCGCCGACACGCAAGCCGTACTGGGCATGACCCGGTTGGTGCGGCCCTTCAATCTGAGCGGGCACCCGGCGTTGAGCATTCCCCTGGGCAGCGCCGAGGGCCTGCCGGTTGGGCTGCAACTGGTGGGGGCGAAAGGCGCGGACGAACAACTGCTGGCTATCGCCGGCCACCTGCTCGAATGCCTGTATGCCAACCATAAGGGCTGATCGGCCCAGGAGGTGAACATGAGTGAACCACGCTCTTTAGCGGCACTTGAAAGACGCTTGCGCCGTTTTGAAACCCAGGACAGCGTGCGTGCCTGCATGAACCGCTACATGGTGTTGTGTGACGGGTTGGATGCCCACTCGCCGTTGCCAGAGTTGGCCGGCCTGTTCACCCAGGACGCGGTGTGGGAGGGCAAGGGCGCCAAATACGCCAAGAGTTTCGGCGGCTATCGCGGGCGTGAGGCCATTGCCGCGATGTTCTCGGGCTACATGAAGTCACCCGCGCACTTTGCCCTCAATGTGCATTTTCTGACCAGTGAGCTGATCGAGGTGCACGATGATCACGTCATGGGCAGTTGGGTGATGTTGCAGACGTCGACATTTGCCAGTGGCGCCTCCCACCTCAATGCCGCTCGGTTGACGGTACGGTTTGCCTTGGAGGAGGGCGTGTGGCGCATGGCGCACTTCCAGACCGAAAACCTGTTCGGGCGCCCTGTGCAGGCCTGGAACAGCGAAGACGACCTGCCGGTGCCCCAGGCTGGCGTCGAATGATCGCCTTGCATCGCTGACACCGCTCACGTCCTTTTGTCATTGCCCGCCCCCGGTCTGCCGGGGGCGTGGCGTTGCCGTGCGCGCAGTTTATGGTTGGTCTATTAATTTTGTGAAAAAATATTTTTTCCAAAGACTTCTGGTTTCTTTATGGAGAGATCAGATGCTAACAAGTCCTTATATAACAATAATTTGAAAAATTAATTGAGTGTCATTTTTGGAATTTAAGGCGTTTTAAGCAAAAATATTGCGTGAATATTCAATTGACTCTTCACGTAAATCCGCGCAGATTTATGGCAACGGCACCCACAAAAATAAAGGTAACCCTATGCCGATCTATCCCGTTTGCCTTGCTTGCGTAGCGCCCCTTCGCGTCGAAGGCACATCCGCCGCGCCCAGAACCCCCCTCCGAGATGCCCGGTTTTTCCGGCACTGAATCCTGCCCAAGCCCATACCGTTCCTGACGACGGAGTAACTATATGCATGCGCTAATTGCCTCAGCGACCGGGGTCGCGAGTTCGCTTGTCGGAGGTGCCGATTTCGAGGTGTTGCTTGACGACATTCGTGAGCGTGCCCGATCTGGTGAGTTCGACCGCCAGCGGCACATCTCACGGGACGTGATCGAGTCCTTCAAGCAGCACGGCGTGTACCGGGCCCTGGTGCCCAAACGCTTTGGCGGGCTGGAATGCTCACCCGCCGAATTCTGCCGGGTCATCGAACGTATCTCCCAGGCCGATGGGTCCGCCGGTTGGGTCGCGAGCTTCGGCATGAGCCCGGTCTACCTCGCGGCGTTACCCCTCGAGAGCATTGCCCAGGTGTACGCCGATGGCCCTGACCTGGTCTTTGCCGGCGGTATCTTCCCGCCGCAGCCGGCCGAAGTGGTTGCTGGTGGCTTCATGGTCAACGGCCGCTGGAAGTACTCCAGTGGGTCGCTGGGGGCAGATATTGTCGGTGTCGGTATCGCACCCAAAGACGGCGATACCTTCGGTTTGCCGCGTATTGCCGTGATGCCGCGCAGCGCCATTCGCATCGAAGAAACCTGGGATACCGTCGGCCTGTTGGGAACGGGCAGTCATGACCTGGTGGCCGAGCATGTGCGGGTCGCCGAAGAGTGGACCTTCGTGCGCGGTGGCCTGCCCAATCTCGATGAGCCGTTTTTTCGTTATCCGTCACTGTCATTCGCCACCCAAGTGCTCTCGGTGGTCGGCCTGGGTGTTGCCCGCGCCGCCCTGGATGCATTGACGGACATGGCCTGCGGCCGCGTATCGGTCACCGGCGCGCCGGCGATTGCCGATCGGCCACTGGCTCAAGTCGATATCGCCCGGGCGGAAGCCGACCTGCGGGCAGCCCGTGCATTCTTCTACGAATCCATCGAGCGCGCCTGGGAGTACGTGCTGGCGGGCGATGCAGTGCCGGTGGCAGCCACCAATCTGCTGCGCCTGTCTTCCACCCACGCCACACGCGTGGCCGCCGATGTTGCCCGTACCGCGCAAATGCTCTCGGGCATGAGTGGTGTGTTCAACGACAGCCCGTTGGCCCGCTGCGTCAACGATGCCCAGGTCGTGACCCAGCACGCCTTCATGGGCGACATCACCTATCAGAACGCCGGAGCCATGTTCTTCGGTAAACAACCCTTGCCTGGCTACCTCTAACCGTCGAGACCCTGAAAATGAACGATAAAAAAATGCTCCGCGTGCTGTTCTGCATGGGGATCAACCAGAATTTCTTCGATGCGCCTCGTGACGAGCAATTGCAGGTCTGGGCAGCCTTCAGCGCGATGTGGAACGGCATTCACGACCTGGCGGGCGTGCAGGTGCTCGGCAATATGGACGACGACCAGAGCATGGTCGGCCCCTCCGACGGTTTTCCCTGGACCACTTACCTGCTGGCCGATGTGCCGGACATCGATACCGTACATGCCGCCTGCAACCTGTTCCGTAGCACGCCGGTCGGCGATGGCCCGTACAAATTGTGGCGCTACACCAAAGTCGAAGCCCGGGTTGGGCGCGAGCTGATCATCCAGCGCACTTGATGCCGAGGAGGCCATCCCATGAACAAGCTGATTCCTGCCGTGAACCTTGCCGTCGATCCTGCCGACCTGGTGCAGTCCGATCGCGTGCACACCTCGATGTACACCGATGCCCAGTTGTTCGACGCCGAGCTTGAAAAGATTTTCTACAGCACCTGGATCTGGGTCGCCCATGAAAGCGAGATCCCCGACAGCGGTAGCTATAAAACCACCTACATCGGCAAGCAGCCGGTGATTGTGGTGCGTGATCGCAAGAAAGACACCCATGTGCTGCTCAATCGCTGCCGTCATCGTGGCGCCACCGTGTGTGAACACAAAAAAGGCAAGACCAACAGTTTCGTCTGCCCGTATCACGGTTGGGGGTATGCATTGGACGGCTCGCTGCGCGGCATCCCGCATCCGGAAAGCTACGCCGATTGCATCGACAAGGCCGAGCTGCCGCTGGTCAGCCTGCGTACCGAAAGCTACGCCGGCATGATCTTCGCCACCTTCAAGGATGATATCCAGCCGCTGGAAGACTACCTCGGCGCGGCGAAGAAATGGATGGACCTGTTCATGAAGCAGGGCGCGGGCTACGGCATCAAGGTCCCCGGCGAACATCGCTTCCGTTTTCCGGGCAACTGGAAGATCCAGCTGGAAAACACCACCGACGCCTATCACTTCCCGCTGGTGCACAAGAGCTTCCTGTCGTCGGTGGACGAGCAGACCCTGGCGTTGTTCGACTTCGTCAAAGGCCCTGGTTATGTCGAGGACTTGGGCAACGGGCACAGTGTGATGGTGATGATTCCGGACCTGATCGACCTGGAAGCCGACCTGGACAAGCCCATCCCCGAGCGCTTTGAAGCACTGGCCGCCGAGCTGCGCGATGAAGGCATCGAGGAGCTGCAGGTGCGCCGCATTGTGCGTGCGGTGGGCGGCACCGGGTTCAACCTCAATCTGTTTCCGAACGTGGCCTGTTCGATGGCGTTTTTCCGGGTGCTGCAACCGCTCTCGGTGACCGAGACCGAGATTCACCACTCGGTCATCACCATGGACGGCGGCCCGGCCGCGGCCAACCGCTATCGCCTGCGCCTGCATGAGCACTTTCAAGGACCGATGGGGTTTGGCACGCCGGACGATTCCGAAGCCTGGGAGCGTGTGCAGAAGGGCGCAAGCGCCGGCGATGAGCTGTGGATCATGCTCAACCGCGGCCTGCCCGGCGAGCGTGCCAGTGCCGACGGCCGGGTGTCCGACGTAAGTGCCGAAACGGGCATGCGCGCGGCGTACCAACAGTGGAAAAAGATGATGTCGGCCTGAGCCGTGGAGAACCTTATGAATCTGCAAGTGCTGCAAGAAGTCACCGCCTTCATCTGGCAGGAGGGCGACATGCTCGACCATGGCGAGTACGCCGCCTGGTTGAAGATGTGGACGCCCAAGGGCACCTACATCATCCCGATCAACCCGACGGAAACCGACTTCGAGAACACGCTCAACTATGCGTACGACGACCACCATATGCGTGAGTTGCGGGTAAAACGCCTGATCGGTGGCGAGTCGATCTCCACCAGCCCGCAGCCGCGTACGGTGCGCACGCAATCGCGCTTTCGAGTGCTGAGTGACGACGGTGTGAACGTGACCGTGCGCTGCGCACAGAGCGTACGTGAGTTCCGCAAGGAGAGCCTGAAACTCTACAGCGCCGACCTGACCTACGAGTTGGTGCGGGCTGGGGGCGGCTTTGAGATTCACCGCAAAGTGGTGAGCCTTATCAACAGTGACGATGCCCTCGCCGGTATCGGCTACATCCTTTGAGGCACGCCGACATGAACCAGATCGCATTGGTAACCGGCGCAGGGCAGGGCCTGGGCCAACGTTTTTGCGCCAGCCTGCTGCGGGCCGGCTATTCGGTGGTCATTACCGACATCGAGCAGGCGGCCGCAGAAGCTTGCCAGGCGCAATTGGACCCCGCTGGCGCGCGCAGCCTGGCCCTGCCCTTGGACGCCGGCCGCAAGGATGACTTCGAGCGTGCCCTGGCCAGTGTGCTGGAACGCTTCGGTGCGCTGCATGTGGTGGTCAACAACGCTGCGGTGACCAAGACCACGCCGTTGATGCAAATCAGCCCCGAGGAGTTTGACGCCGTGGTGGGCCTGAACCTGCGCAGCGTATTCCTGGGGTGCCAGGTGCTGGGCGGGCACATGGCTGACGCCGGTTACGGACGACTCATCAACATGGCGTCCCTGGCAGGGCAGAACGGCGGCACCGCGACGGGCGCGCATTACGCCGCCAGCAAGGGCGCGATCATCACGCTGACCAAGATATTCGCCAAAGAGTTTGCCTCGCGCGGGGTGACAGTCAACGCCATCGCGCCAGGCCCCATCGACTCCGCCGCCGTGCATGCGGCTGTGCCGCCTGAGCGCCTGCCGGGCCTGCTGGCAAGTATCCCGGTGCAGCGTCTGGGCGATGCGGATTTTCTGGGTGACCTGATCGTGCAGTTGGCGCGGCCCGAAGCTTATTTCACCACCGGGGCCACCTGGGACGTGAATGGCGGCCTGTTCATGCGCTGACTATTACCGGGTCGCCACGGCGACCTTCACGAACTCCATGGAATCATGGCCATGACTGAACAACTGTTGGATGTAGTCGTGCACAAGCGCGAGCTGCAAGGGGACGGCGTTGTCGTCCTGGATTTGACCCGTCGTGACGGTGCACCGCTGCCGTTGTTCGAAGCCGGTGCACATGTCGACATTCACATAAAACCGGGCCTGGTGCGCCAGTACTCGCTGTGCAGCGACCCCGCCGATCAGAGCGTCTATCGGCTGGGCGTGCTCAAGGACCCAGCCTCTCGCGGCGGATCGCTCGGTGTGCACGATACGTTGCAGGAAGGTTGCGAGTTGCAGATCAGCGCACCACGCAATCTGTTTCCGCTGGCCGGCGATGCGCGGCGCTCGATCCTGCTGGGCGGCGGTATCGGCATCACACCGATGATTGCCATGGCTTACACGCTGCAGGCATCCGGTCACGCCTTCGAACTGCATTACTGCGGGCGCGAGCGCGGCCGCAGTGCGTTTTTGGCAGAGCTGGCGGATTCGCCGTTTGCCGCCAAGGTGTTCACCCATTTCGATGATGAAGGGCTTGAACAGCGGCTGGACCTGGCCCACGTGTTGGGGTCGGGCGAGGCCGGGGTGCACCTCTACACCTGCGGGCCCGCAGGCTTCATGGAGTGGGTGATGCAAGGTGCGCGTGAGCAGGGTTATACCGAGGAGCACATCCACAAGGAGTATTTCCAGGTAGAGGTGGACAGTTCCGGCGCCAGCTTTGAAGTGGTGGCCGCGCGTAGCGGCAAGACCGTCCAGGTGGCAGAGGGGCAAAGCATCCTCGCCGCACTGGCGCAAGTGGGGATCAAGATCGAGATTTCCTGCGAGCAGGGCGTGTGTGGAACCTGCCTGTGCGATGTGCTTGAAGGTGAGCCGGACCATCGCGACGTCTACCTCACGGATGACGAGAAAGCCGGCAATGACCAAATCCTGGTGTGTTGCTCACGCGCCAAATCAAAAAAACTCGTGCTGGATATCTAAGGGGAACGACATGGTAGACGTAAGCAGTTTTCGTAATGCAATGGCCATGCTCGGCGGCGCCGTGACGGTCATCACCACTGATGGCGTGGCGGGTCGGTTTGGCTTCACCGCGTCAGCGGTGTGCAGCGTGACCGACTCACCGCCCACGCTGTTGGTATGCATGAACCGATCGTCCCATTCCAACGAGCACTTCAAGCGCAATGGCGCGGTGTGCGTCAACATTCTGTGTGGTGATCATCAAGAAATGTCCGGGGCATTCGCGAACCGTGCGTTGACGATGGATGAACGCTTTGCCGTGACACAGTGGACCACCCTGGAAAGCGGCGCGCCGGTGATGATCGATGCGCTGGTCAATTTCGACTGCCGTATTGCCCAGGTCCATGAAGTCGGATCCCACAGCATTTTCTACTGTGAGATCCAGACCATCCGTCAGGGAAATGCCGACGAGGGGCTGGTGTATTTCAACCGTGCTTATCACCGCCTGGGCGAGGCGTCCAAAGCCTGCTGAGCCCGGCCCGTTGCGCCGGCTGCCGATAGCGTGCCGGCGTGTGGCGATATGAGCACATTGTGTTTTTCAAGGTATGCGGCGTGTTTCTAGAATGTCGCCTTAGTTGTTTCGTGAAAGCGCTGAAGTGCTTCCGCACCGTCGGTCGCCAGTGCAAGAACGGGCAGGGTTAGAGCAAAGGCGATCATTAAATGAGAGGGCGGTTTCATACTGTTTACCCACGTTGCGCGCACAACAAGGCGCTAAATTAAATTCAGTTGAAATGTAGGTCAGGGCTGATTCGGGCATATAGGGTATCGGTACGGGAATCAACCGTTGTCATAGGTTGAGTTCGCACTTTTTGACCTGTGTTCAGCCGATGTTCAGCGTTGTTAAGCCCGTTGCCAGCTTGAATAAAAAAGTTGCACGGCCTTTACAACTCTTCACTTTTACACTCTGGATCGCCTGAAAAGCAAAGTGCTAGTCTGCGCTTTTTTAGAGACGGCAGGGACGCATGAATAAGCTAAAGGAAGTGGCTGTAAAAAAGCCCTGTTCATTTATTTTTGTCGTTGCGTTTATTGTATTGGCCGTCCTGCAATACAAGCCCGCCGTGCTCAATTACACCACGCGCTTTGTCGACTTTGCCCAATATATGCTTGCGCATGGCGTCACGCTGTTTCCAATCGCTGAAGATCTGCAGCCTTACCCCGATTACACCGTGATCAATACACTCCTGGTGTATCTGGTGTCCCTGCCGTTTGGCCGTGTGTCCATTCTGTCGATGGGCGTGCCTTTTTGCGTCGCTGCCGCCTTGATGTTGGTGTTTATTTATAAATTGGGGGCGTTGCATGAGAAGAAATGGGGCGCCTACGCGGTGGTGTTTGCACTGTTCACCTGGTCATTTCTGGACGGTGTGAACTCCCTGGCGCTGGATGTGTACCCGGCACTTTTTACGGTGATGTGCTTTTACCTGGCCTACGCAGGCGAGGTGCACCACCAGCGTTTTCGGCTGCTGCTGGTACTCGCGGGCCTGGCACTGGGCTTTGCGTTTCGTGGCCCGATCGGCCTGATCGGGCCTGCCAGTGTCGTTGCCTCTTATTACCTGTTGAGCCGGCAGTGGCGCATGCTGGTGGTGTTCTCGTTGTTGGCTGGCGTGGTCCTGGCCACGGGTATCGCGGTGCTGACCTGGGCGGCCTACGTGCAGGGCGGCGATGCTTTTCTGCAAGAGGTGTTGATCATGCAAGGACTGGGGCGGTTCGGCAGTGACCACGCGCCCCGTTATTACTTCTACTTTTCGGCAGGCCTGCTGACCTACGGTGTCACCGCAATCATTGCGGTGAGTGTGATCATCAAGCAGGGCAAACACTTTTTCGACCGAACGCCGCATCCCGTCACGAGCATGCTCCTGTACCTCACCGGTTGGCTCCTAGTGATCATTGTGCTGTTCACGATTCCAAGTTCAAAAAAGGCGCGTTACATACTGTCGATCACCCCGGCTATTTCGTTGTTGGCGGCCTACGTCTTCGTGGATCGCAGTGAAGTGTTTGCAAACACCCGGAGAAAACTGCTTGGGTTCTGCTTGGAGTTGCCGCTGATAGGCCTCGTGATGCTGTTACTTGCCTATGGGTACAGCTTGTATGCGGTGACCCCGCTGCAGCCCAACTACCTCGGTGCCTGCCTGGGTTTGATTACGCTTGTGGCCGTGCGGCCCTGGTTGGAATCACGCTTTCACGAGCATCCCCATCGTGAGTTCGTCGTCTTTTCTTTCGGGGCTGTCACCTTTCTCATACTGGATATGTTTTTCTTCAACTCCGTTACTTACCATCTGGAGTTGGCCCATGAGCCGACGCCTAAATTCCTGCCTTATTGGTTCTGGTGAACAGTGAGTCTGCAAAAAAAACACGCGGTGTTTGCAGGTGCAGGCATCTGCGCGATGCTGCTGGGATTGGCGGTGTTCGTCCTGCAAAACCTGTCCGATATGGAGTTGACGGACGCTCGGGTTTCGACGCTGACGTTTCGCTCTGGCGACGCACAGTTGGTCGGGACGCTGGTCTTGCCATTGCATGTCCAGGCGCCGCCCGTGGCGCTGATCATTCATGGGGATGGTCCCATGGACCGCTTCGCAGCCCACGGCTACTTCCCGCTGATCAACAGTTTGCTCGACGCTGGAATCGGCGTGTTTACCTGGGACAAACAGGGGATCGGCGAGAGCACAGGCCATTGGCTCAGCCAGTCGATGGCGGACCGTGCCACGGAAGCGGTGGCCGCGCTCGCCCAGGTGCGCAAGCAGGAGGGAGTTGCACCGGACAAGGTCGGGTTTCTGGGTTTTTCCCAAGGCGGCTGGGTCATTCCGCGTGCCGCCAGTGGAGGCGACCCAGGCTTTTCAGTGATTATCGGCGGGGCCGTGAGCTGGCGCCGGCAAGGCATGTACTACACGCAGGTACGATTGGCCGAGGAAGGCCGTTCCCAGGATGAGATCGACGCCATCGTCAAAGAGCAATACGAGAGGAACGACAAGGTTTTCGGCACAGCGAATCAAGCCTACAGCCCCCACCTGTTTCCCGGTATGGACCGCGCTCATTTCAACTTCGTCCAGAAAAACTACAACGAAGACGTTACTGCCGCAGTGAAAACCATGAAGGGCCCGGTGCTGGCGGTCTGGGGCGACCAGGACCTGAATGTCAATACGGCCGAGGACTCAAGCGTCTACCGGAAGATGTTTGCTGGCACCCGGGGTAGGCACGTTGTGGTCATCCCCAACGCCACCCACAGTTTGTTGAGGGCCGGCCTGTTCAATGATCAATTGGTATCGCAATGGCCGGCATGGAAAGAGTACGCGTTCATGGCACTGGGGCGTCACGCCTATGTGCCGGGTTCCCTGGAACTGATAAGTCGCTGGGTCAAGTCCTCAACGTCGGGGAAGTGAATCGCTCTGCGCTTTAAACATCGGCAACCGCTTGAGCATCCACGTCAACAGTTCCTGGGCGGGCGCCGCCAATGGTCTTGAGGCCTTCACCAACAGCTTGGCCTCCACCCCCAGCAACAGCGGATGGTCGATCAGCACCGACGCCAGCTCGCCGTTTTCAATTTCCCGGTAGGCCGCGAACTCCCCGGCCAGCGAGGCAAAGCCGCCAGTCGCGACCAGGCGCTTGAGTGCCGCCAGGGAGTTGCTGACCAGGGTCGGGCGTACTTCGATCTTCTCGGCGTACTCCAGCAGGGTGATGGCATGGCCGATACCAAACGTGGTCGGCGTCAGCACCAATGGGCATTCCAATACCTCGGTCACCGTCGCCATGGTGCCTCGCACCGCCAGCGGATGGTCCGGGCGCACCAGCAACATCACCGGCTGCAGCGAGGCGGCGCGGTAGTCGATGTGTGGATGGGGCGGCGGGTTGTAGGCCAGGCCGATATGCGCGCGGTTTTCGGCAACTTCGTTGAGCACATCGTCCACCGGCAGGATGTCCAGGGTGATTTCAAGCCTGGGGTATTGCTTGCTGAAAGGCGCGAGCACGTTGTCGACCAGCGCATCCACATAACCTTCGCTGATCACCACCCGCACATGGCCTTGTTGCAGGCCCTTGATCGCTTGCAATTGGTCTTCGAGTTTTTCCTGGTGCGAGCGATAGCCGCGCCAGAACTCCAGCAGATGCGCCGCCGCCTCGGTGGGCTGAACGCCACGGGCCTGGCGCTCGAACAGCTTGGCGCCCAGTTCTTCTTCCAACAGCTTGATCTGGCGGGTGATCACCGAGGGCGAGGTGTTGATGCTGTCTGCCGCCCCCCTGATCGAACCGTGCACCAGCACTTCGTGGAAGTAGCGAAGACGTTGTTGATTGATCTCACGCATGAAGGATGATCCGCCTTGGAAGTTGTGTTGTCTACAAAGCAACGCTAAGTGAACTTAGTTGCTCTTGCTGCCGATGGTGGGCCGGCGCACCCTGAATTGGCAAGCACGCAGACCCACAAAAACAATTGGAGACTCGTATGCCAACCTCCCGGGCGCCGGCAGAACATTCAGCCATTTCTGCCCTCTACCACAAGCTCAACTGGCGGCTGCTGCCGCTGTTGTTCATCGGCTATGTCTTTGCGTACCTGGACCGCATCAACGTGGGGTTTGCCAAGCTGCAGATGCAAAGTGACCTGGGCTTGTCCGATGCCGCCTACGGCGCCGGCGCGGGGATTTTCTTCATTGGCTATGTGCTGTTCGAACTGCCCAGCACCCTGATGCTGCCCCGCATCGGGGCGCGTAAAACCTTCAGCCGAATCCTTGTGCTGTGGGGTATCACCTCGGCGTGCATGTTGTTCGTGCGCGATGTACCGACGTTCTATGCGATGCGTTTTTTGCTCGGCGTGTTCGAGGCCGGGTTTGCCCCAGGCATGATCTATTACCTGTCGCGCTGGTACGGCCCGAACCGCATGGCGCGGGCGATTGCCATTGTGTTTATCGCCGGCCCCATGGGCGGCATTCTGGGCGGACCCTTGTCGGCCTGGCTGATCACCACGCTTGCCGGTGTCGGCGGTCTGGCCGGCTGGCAATGGATGTTTTTGATTGAAGGCTTGCCCTGTGTATTGCTCGGCGTGCTCATGTACTGCGTGCTGTCCGACCGGCCCGCCGATGCGCCTTGGCTGAATGAGGCGGAAAAGCAACTGTTGGAAACCGAACTGGGCACGGCGAATGCGCGCAGCCATTCATTCCGTGCGGTACTGCGCGACCCTAAGCTGTATGTCCTGGCCTCGGCATACTTCTGCATCATCTTCTCGATCTACGCCATGAGTTTCTGGCTGCCGGCGATCATCAAGACCCTGGGCCTGCAAGACACCCAGCAAGTGGGCTGGTATGCCGCCATGCCCTATGTCGGGGCGGCACTGGGCATGTACTGGATCGGGCGCCGCTCGGACCGCCTGGGCGAGCGCCGGCTGCACTGTGCCGTCCCGGCGGCCATCGGCGCGCTTTTGCTGATGCTCTACCCCTTGGCGGGTGGCCACCTGGTGGGGTCGATGACCTTACTGACGCTGTCGATCAGCATGATGTTCATGGCCTACACCGTGTTGTGGGCGATGCCCTCCGAGCACATCAAGGGCGATGCGGCCGCAGGCGGCATTGCCTTGATCAACACCATCGGGCTGTCCGGTGGTTTCTGGGGCCCGGCCATGATCGGCTGGGCCAAAACCGCCACCGGCAGCTTGAACACGGGGGTCGTAGCCGTGGGCTGCGTGTTCCTGTGCGCGGCGTTCGTGATCATTGCGACCAAACCGCGAACGCGCACCGGCGCGGCGGGCGAGTACAGCGCGGGTTGAGTGGCCCGCCATCATTGAAAACCATGAGGAACCCAAGATGCTTCTATACCTGTCGACATGGGCCGAGATCGGCCACTTTCTCGAGCGCAGCCGCACCATCGTCATCCCCATCGGCTCCAACGAACAGCACGGGCCGACCGGGCTGCTCGGCACCGACTGGATGTGCCCCGAGATCATTGCGTGCCAGGCGCAAAAAAACGCCGATATCCTGATCGCGCCGACCTTCAACATCGGCATGGCCCAGCACCATATCGGCTTCCCCGGTACGATCTCATTGCGGCCCTCGACGTTCATTGCCGCGATCAGCGATTGGGTGCATTCGCTGGCAGCCCATGGTTTTGAAAAGATCCTGTTTCTCAATGGCCATGGCGGCAACGTCGCCTCCATTGAAGCGGCGTTTTCCGAGCTGTATGCCGAAGCCAGCTTTGCCCGTCGCCCTGCGGGGTTCGCCCTGAAGTTATGCAACTGGTGGGACCTCGACGGGGTGGGCGAACTGGCCAAGGAGCAGTTCCCCACCGGCCACGGTATCCATGCCACGCCGTCCGAAATCGCCGTGACCCAATGGGCCTACCCGGACTCGATCAAAACCGCCGATTACTCACCCCAGATCGCGCCGTGGGGGCCGATTCGCGAAGCCTTCGACTTCCGCGCCCGCCACATCGATGGGCGCATGGGCTCGGACCCGGCGCAGGCCTCCCCGGAGAAAGGGCGAGACCTGGTGATGATGGCGGCACAGGGCCTGATACGCGAAGTCGAGGCGTTCAACGGCGAGCCGATCCCGGGCTAAGAGCCAGCCCTTTCAAGGCCTTTAGGTAGAACAGGCGGTAATACCCTGTGGCGAGCGGGCTTGTCCCGCGTTGGGCTGCGAAGCAGCCCTGAAACCCCCGGCCGAAGAGTGCCTGATTCACCGCATTCCTCCATCTAGGGTCGCTTCGCAACCCAACGCGGGACAAGCCCGCTCGCCACAGTTGCAGTGTCCGCCCTTATTGGGATGGTATCAGCCAGATTGGGTCGGTTTTTCAAAGACCTTGAAAGGGCTGGGGCTAAGAGCACTTTCACGCCAATCCGGGCGCTGAGCCGTCAACGCTCATGTTTAGCGCGTGGTGGTGCCAGGAAGCCCCAGTGCGCTCAGCTTTTCACGTACGTGAATCAGCTTTTCCTGGTTCGTACGGATGAACGCTGAGCGCTCATCAACGGCGGCTACGATCTTTTCAAACGTCTTGAGCTGTGGCGCAAAGAAGTCGAGCAGTTTTTCGTCATCGCCGATCAGGTCGTAGATGTCCTTGAAGGAACTCTTGATGACCGTGGTAATGGACTCTTTGGCGGTTTTGAGTTCCTGTTCGAGTTCGTGAGCCTTGTAGGCACTCAGGAGGTCTGAGGTCAGGGTGAAGGCTGCACCGGCAGGACCGGCCCATTTGGAAATGGCCCCGGCGATTTTGGTTGCCTGCCACGGCTTGAATTTGATGACGACGCCGGTTACCGAGCCCAGCACATCGCGCGCGGCAAACACTGCACCCTTGATGATGTCCGGGCTCAGGTTGGCGATGCCTTTCGCCGCGCCGCCCATGGACTTGAGTGCGCCTTCGCTCATGGCATTGAGGAAGCTCTCACTTGAGTCGAGCTGACGCCCGATGTCCTGGGAAATGCGGCTGGTGACCTTGGACGATTGATCGAACGACCGGTCGATGGCGCTCTTGATCCTCAGGTTGAGCTTATAGCCGACACCTTCTTCGGTGTAGCCGATTTCGTCCTCGAGAAAGTCACGGATGTTCTCCAGTGACAAAGGGCGGAGCTTGCCCAGCAATTCGTTTTCGATATTTCGCAGCTCCTCGAACAACTCCCCGGCAAGACGTTTGACGTCGCGGCGGCCCTTGGAAATGTCCTGTTTGATCCGTTCGGACTCCTCGGCGTTCTGTTGTGCGAACGCATCCAGTCTGCCCAATTGCTCTTCAGCCTGGGCCACATGCTGGCCGACGACATCGCGGACCACGTCCATGCCGGTCTTGGCCATCAGGACCGCGGGTACGTTGTCCTGCAGAATGCGAGTGGTCATGGCTTTCAGGTCGTTGATCCGCGAGCGGCTTTCATAATGCTGGGGTTTGCTGAACCAGAATTCCAGGCCGCGGCCACCGGGGTTAGAGGCCAGGCAGACGATATTCAAACGTGCCAGTTCTTCCGAGGTCAGGTTGGCGGCCCGCTGCAGCTTGGCTTTCAAGTTGTCTTTTTTGATGGCGGCTTGATCGTCGAACAGCGCCTGTTCGGTCAAGTCAGTCACTTCATCCATTTTATTGATGACGAAGACCGTCGAAGACAGTTTGTTCAAGTCGCGCAGTACCCACTTGGCGATAGCACTGTGGCTATCCTTGAGCGGATTGGTGGCGTCCACGACGTACAAGATCAGATGCGCTTCGGAGATGTAACGCTTGGTCAGGTCTTCATAAACCACCTGTTGGCCATCGACAGTCTTTTCCTTGTCGCCAAAGAGGCCTGGGGTATCGACGATCTCGCATTTGCCGGGCAGGCCTTCTGGCGTGTAAATCGCCAGGCGATCGGAGGACTCGTCCATGTCGATCTTCATGTCGGCCATGATTTTACCCAGCCATGCAGCGATCACGCTGGTCTTGCCGTCGGAGAAGGCGCCCAGCAGCGCAATACGTAGAACGTCGGACTCGATCGCGTTGACAGCGGAATCAATCTTTTCCATTTCGGCATTAACGTCGGCGCCTAGCTCGCCCAGCTCTTTCAGGATGAACCGAAGCTGATCCAGTCCTTTGATCGCTGCCTGTTTATCAACATTAAATTGCGTGAATTGTTCCATGGGGCATTTTCTCCAGTTGATCTTTAGTGCGCTGCATCAGGGCCATCTGCTGCTTGATGATGTGCAGCGGGCGAATCAGGGATGCATGGATGTCGCTGACTTGTCCGAGGACCTTCTCTTCGATTTGGCTGCGAATCGGTGCGAGCAACTCCTTGAGTTCATCACGCAGGGAGTCCACAGCCTTGGCGCGTGCCTCTGCGATCTTTTCCTGGACTTGAGCCTGGGCTTTGCGGATGCGTTTTTCCTCGCTGAGAAGGAAATTCATGAGGTTGATCAAAAAGCCCACTGCGGCGCCGACGGCCGCGCCAATCAGGTTGCCGACAACAGGAAACGCGGTGCCGATACCTGCTCCTGCAAGGGCATAAGAACCAACGTTGAACAGCATCCAGCCATAGTCTTTAAGATCCAGGCCAAGGCCCAGTTCGGGTGTCTTGTAGCTGGCATTGAGGTCTTCTGCTACATAAGCCACGGCCTGCTCGAATTCAACCCGCGAAACATCCTCGAGCAAGCGCTGCATGGCCTGCACAAGGTCACCCTGGAGCTCTGCCAGGTACTTTTCGAACTGGGTCTGCAAGTCGTTTTTCAGTTGCTCCTGACGCTCGCGGAAGGCGCGCTGGATTTTGGTGGAAATCAAATCGTTGTTGCCAAAATGTTCCTCAACGATGTTGTCGGCGCGGGCACTCAAATCGATGAAGAGTCCGTTCCACAGGTTTTTTCGGCCATCCTGCAAAAGGCGTTCGAACCTGACCAGCCCATCTTTGATAGCCGCGCGGCATTTTTTGAATTCCGGCTCTGTCCGGGCGATGAACATTTCGTGCTGCGTGTGGAGCGCTTGCAGGATGGCGAGGTTTTCCACCAGCAATTCATGCACTTTGGTCTTGTTGCTTTCGATCATGTCTTCTTTGAACGTGCCCAGTTTTCCGTGAAGCACGCGGGCGACTGATTTGATCTGGCTGAACTCATACATGGCTTTCGACGAGGCGAAATACTTGCGGTAATTGCGCTGGTGAATGACCAGGTCCCGATCCCGGGACGGGTGGATGCTCGTGCGTTCGGTCCCTGGTGCAATGGCCAGGGATGAAAAGGCGAGCAAGCCCTGCACGCAATGTCCGGGCTGCATGGCCTTGGCGCCCAGCGCGGACTCAAGTACACCGATGGTTTGCTGCAATGCCTTTGTCGAGTCGCCATCGCTTTCCAGAGACGCAGGAACGCCGTCGAATTCGAATTGGTCAGCGTTACCGCGCACGTTCACCAGGGGACACACTTGGGTGCCGAGGCGCAAATAGGCGCGAATCTTCTCTGCAGTGGCTTTCTCAGGCTTCTTGTTGGTGCCATTGACGTAGAACACCAGGTGCGCTTTGGCTACTGCTTCGCGGACCATATGAGCGTACTTTCCTTCGTCACCCTCAATGCCGGGCACATCGATCAACTGAAAGCGTTTGCCCTTGTAGTTGAGGGTGTAGAACGTATTGCCCTTGGTGAAGTCCTCTTCGCCTGTACCAATGATGCGACCGTCTGTGCGCGAGGCCAGCGCCTTTTTCCGGCTAAGGACCAAGGTCCCGGAATACACGCTGGCCAGCCGCTGGTTCAACACCTCATCCAGGGTGGCCGAGGCGGTCTTGATGTGAGTGAAGGGGCTTGCGATGGTCCCCTCATTCGACAGGGTGGTCGCTTCATCGAACAGTTCGTCGAGCTCGAAATTGCTCATTTCACGCTCCTGCCAGTTTCAAGAGCGCTGCCGATGCCGCAGCCCCCAGAACCAGTCCGCCGCAGGTAAAAACAATCAACTTCGTCCTGATTCTGGCGTTGGATTGTTCGTGGGCCAGTTGCAGTCGTTGCGCCGCCTCTTCCTGCTGGGCCTTCAGCTGTTGGGCGGCTATTGCCTGTTCGGCTTCCAACTGTTGCGCGGCGGCTGCTTGCTCATTCTTTAATCGGGCATTGGCCTCTTGCTGCGCGAGGGCGGTTCGGGCCAGGGCCTCGGACTCAGCGATGCGGTTTCTGGACAGGGCCTCTTCCTGCAAAATCTCGGAAAGATGACGCGTCCCCTGGCGGATTTCAGTGATTTGCGCTGCATACTCCGCATAAACCGCATTCAGCCCTTCGCGCAATCCATCGATGTGTTCAGCCAGCGCCTGTTCATACTTCACCAAGTCGTGGGCGTTATGTTCCAGCAGCGCTTGCCGGGACTCTTCTTTGAACAGAATGCGCAATGATTCGATGATCGTGCTCTTGCCCGCATTGGTTTCGCCGAAAAACGCCAGGGTGAACACGTCCCACTCGGCATGGGTTTTCAACTGGTCGAGTTCACCATCGAAACGAACCTGGATGGCGCGAAGCTTCTCGGTCATGTTGCCAACTTCGCGCTTGCCCTCTTTGTGCTCGACATTCAGTTCCAGAATATCGGCCATGGCGCTGGCGATACTGTCTGAAACGTCGGAGTACAGGCGGTTAAGGTCTTGGGGCGCGTTCATTACAGTTCCTTGTGTGCTGGCGTCTAAGGGATGAAGGTGTAACGTCAGGAGGTGATGTGCCGAGTGTCACGCGAGCCCACGGTGGGAGGGGTGCTGCTCGTTGGTCTGGCACATGGGTGAATCGCAGGCAGCCGCCATGGCCGGTTCAGTCCAGCGGCAATGAAACGGTATTAGGCGTATAGGAGGAGTGCGTCGCGAGATCGGCTCAAAAACAGCCGTGGAATAAGTTGCCTGAGGCATTCACAACATCCTTGTTGGTGTGGGACTTCATGCTTGCAAAGCATGCTCCATAGCACTACATCGGCCCTGCGGATGAAAGCTTTAGTAGGACAGCCTAAATTGAAGCCTTGCGCGGGACGCAAGGCGACCTTTAGTGTTTGCCGTCAATCCCATTTTTGGACCAGGCAAGGAAGTCAGCATGACGCAATTGGCGGCTCAGACAGTCTCATCGGCGTGCGCAGCATTGGTTGAACTGGATACGCTTCAAATACGATCCTCCGCTGGCAACCTGAGCCCGGCTCAACACGCGTTTGCTGACTATCTGGCGAACCTCTGGTCAGGTGCTCCAGGTGCTTTCGAGCATCGTTATCCGATCACCAGGAGTCGGGTGTGGAAGCCATGGCGGCAACACCCTCAGCGCCAGAGCAACGACTGGTGGTGTTTGTCCCTGGCCGAGGCAGCCAGGCACTACTCCTGGCCGGAAAAAAAAGCACCTGATGACTTCGCCAGTATTGCAGCGCGACTTCGCAAGGCGCTCGTTGAGAACCAGTGCGTTGATGCGCGCGCGGCCTGCCTGGAAATATTCAAATGGGGAGGCGTTGGCAATAGGCCCGGTAATGCGTCCGTGCGGTGGGTGCAGACGCAGGCTGCCGAGAGGACTCTGTGCTGCTCTATCCTTCGTGCGATCGCACTGCTTGGCCCTACGAACAACCAGTCACTGGCGGTTTTCGACGGCACGAAACTGCTGATGAATTCCGCGATGACCAAGATCTACGCTGCTGCGGCTCCTGAGGGCATCATCATCTACGATGGCCGGGTGGGGGCCGCGCTGGGGTTGTTGGTGCGAAAATGGCTGGATGGGACAGAGGAATGTAAGGTTCCGCAGGATCTTGCTTTTCGCTGGGGCCCCAGGCAGAAAACGGCCAATAACACAGTCGAAACACGTGACCCTTCGCGAGGGAGCTTCAAATTTGACGATCTTTACAAAAAAAGCCGCGCAGGGCAGCCACATCAATCCGAGGTGTGGGCCGAGCTTGTGCGAACCACAAGCCGCATCCTGTGTGAGGTGATTCGGATACTCAAGGTACAGGGGCAGGATACGACGCTCCTCAGTCTCGAGCGTGCATTGTTCATGGTGGGTTTTGATGTGCGTCAATCGTCAAGGCTACTCAAATAGCCGAACAGATTCGCCGCCTCCGGTGACAGCCGCGCCGGATCCGCCACGCCGACATACAAGGTCCGCGCCGCCCATTCCCCCTCCAGCGGTATCGCCCGCAGTTTCGCTTGCAGCAGTTCGGGATGCACCGACCCCAACGGCAGGATACCAATCCCCAATCCCGCCTCGATCATCCGGCAGATCCCATCAAAGCTGCTGACCTGGATACGCACCTTCAAGCGCTTGCCGGTGCCGGCGGCGGCATCGTTGATGCGCCGCAGCAGCGAGCTGCCCTGGTTCAAGGCGACGTAGTCAAAGTCGAGGGTATCGGCCAGGGACACGCTTGAGCACTGCGCCAGCGCATGCGTCTGCGGCACCAGCACTACCAGGCGGTCGCGTCGGTAGGGGCGCACGTGCAAGCCGGGTGCGGGCACGTTGTCGGCAAAAATGCCGATCTCGGCCTCGCCGTTTTCCACGGCGTGAATCGTACGGTCGCTCAGGGCTTCTTCCAGTTCGATACGCACGTGGGGGTTGGCCGCCAGAAAGGCCGCCAAGTCTGCCGGCAGGAACTGGATCACCGCCGAGGTGTTGGCAAACAGCCGCACATGCCCACGTACACCCTTGGCGTAATCGTCGGCGTCATGGGCCATCTTCTGGGCGACGTCGAGCATTGTGCGCGCATGCTCGGCCAGGCCTCGACCGGCCGGCGTGAGTTGCAAGCCGCGGGGGACGCGGTTGAACAGGGTGCAATGGGTCACCCGTTCGAGTTCGGCCAGGCGCTTGCTCGCGGCGGAAACGGTCATGTGCGCGCCGTTGGCCGCCTGGGTGAGGTTTTGCGTGTTGGCGGCCAGCACCAGCAGGCGCAGCGACACCAGGTCCAGTTGCAGCAGGTTGATCATATTTACGCCCTGGGTTTCCAATCTGGAAAGAGTAGTGGAAATCTTTGAAATTCTCACGACCTGTCTTTGCGCGGATTATCCGGTCATCGCCTCCAACAACAACGGACAACGTCATGAGCCTACCCCTGGAAGGCATCAAGGTGGTCGAAATGGGCCAACTGATTGCCGGACCCTTCGCCGCCAAGATCCTCGCCGAGTTCGGCGCCGAAGTGATCAAGATCGAACCGCCAATCACCGGTGACCCCCTGCGCAAATGGCGCCTGCTGCACGACGGCACGTCGGTGTGGTGGGCCGCCCAGTCGCGCAACAAGCAATCGGTCACCCTCGACCTGCGCCAGGGCGAAGCCCGTGAAGTGGTCATGCGGCTGGTCAAGGACGCCGACATCCTGATCGAGAACTTCCGCCCCGGCACCCTTGAAAAATGGGGCCTGGGCTGGGATGCACTGTCGGCGATCAACCCCGGCCTGGTCATGCTGCGGGTCTCCGGCTACGGCCAGACCGGGCCGTATCGCGACCTGCCGGGCTTTGGCGTGATCGGCGAGGCCATGGGCGGTTTGCGCCATCTTTCCGGCGAGCCGGGGCGTACGCCGGTGCGCGTCGGGGTGTCGATCGGCGACTCGCTGTCCGCCTTGCACGGGGTGATCGGTGTGCTGCTTGCCCTGCGCCATCGCGAGCAGCAGCACGGCGCCGGCCAGCAGGTGGATGTGGCCTTGTACGAGTCGGTGTTCAACCTGATGGAAAGCCTGATTCCTGAATATTCGGTGTTCGGCACGGTGCGCGAACCGGCCGGCAGCAGCTTGCCCGGCATCGCGCCGACCAACGCCTACCGTTGCAAGGATGGAAAGTATGCGTTGATCGCCGGCAATGGCGACAGCATCTACCGACGCTTGATGGAGAAGATCGAACGCCTGGACCTGGCCGACGACCCGGAACTGGCGCAAAACGATGGCCGCGTACGCCATGTGGCCCGCATCGACGCGGCGATTTCAACCTGGACGGCCGAGCGCAACCTCGATGCGGTACTCGCCGCGCTGAAGGACGCCAACATCCCCTCCGGCAAGATCTACGACGCCGCCGACATTGCCGCCGACCCCCATTACCAGGCGCGCGACATGCTGCTCGCCAGCCAGCTGGACGACGGCACCGCCGTCACCTTGCCCGGCATTGTCCCCAAGCTGACCGCCACACCTGGCCGCGTGCAGTCGCGCGCGCCGAGCCTGGGGCAGCACACCGATGCGGTGCTCGACGGCATCGGTATCGACGCACCGACCCGCGCCGCCTGGCGCGCTCGCGGCCTGATCTGAACCAAGGAGCCCTTCAATGAAACGCCTGTACCTGCAGGAAGTCGCCACCCGTGACGGCTTCCAGAACGAAAAGAGCTTTATCGACACCGAGCAGAAAATCGCCCTGATCGATGCGCTGAGCCAGTGCGGCTACGCCAAGATCGAAGTGACCTCGTTCACCTCACCCAAGGCCATCCCCGCCTTGCGCGATGCCGAGGCGGTGATGGCCGGGATCCAGCGCCAAAGCGGCGTGGAATACACGGTGCTGGTGCCCAACGTGCGTGGTGCCGAACGGGCGCTGGGCTGTGGCATCGACGAGGCCAATCTGGTGATGTCGGTGAGCGAGCCGCACAACCGTTCCAACCTGCGCATGACCCGCGAACAGTCGTTCGCCCAGCTCAGGGAAGTGGTGGGGGTGATCGGGCGTGGGCCGGTGGCGGTCAATGTGTCGCTGTCCACGGTGTTTGGTTGCCCGATGCAGGGGGATGTGCCGGTCGACGAGGTGCTGGCGTGGATCGGGCGGTTCGCCGAGCTGGGTGTGCGCGGCGTCACGCTGTGCGACACCACCGGGATGGCCTATCCGACGCAGGTGGAGAATTTGTCACGGCAGGTGCGCGAGCGCTTTCCCGAGCTGCAACTGACCCTGCATTTCCATAACACCCGGGGCATGGCGCTGGCCAATACGCTGGGGGCGTTGCAGGCCGGGATCGACCGCTTCGACGCGTCGCTTGGCGGCCTCGGCGGCTGCCCTTATGCCCCCGGCGCGAGCGGCAATGTGTGCATGGAAGACCTGGTGCACATGCTCCACCTGATGGGCTATGACACCGGCCTGCACCTGGACCGCGTACTGGCGGCGTCCGCCTGCTTGCCGGGGCTGATCGGCCATGCCACCCCCGGCCAGATCCTCAAGGCCGGCAAGCGCCTGGACCTGCATCCCATTCCTGCACACGTGCACAGCCTCAGCCAACAGGTAGCCCACCATGATTGATCATCTCGACCACCTGGTCCTCACCACGATTGACCTTGCCGCCTGCACAGACTTCTACACCCGCGTCATGGGCCTGCGCCTGGAGACCTTTGGCAATGGCCGCATCGCTTTCCGTTTCGGCAACCAGAAAATCAATGTGCACGAGCGCGGGCATGAGTTCGAGCCCAAGGCCCACCTGCCGGTGCCGGGCGCGCTGGACCTGTGCTTTATCGCCAGTGTCTCGCTGGACGCGGTGGTCAGCCATTTGAACACCCAGGCCTGGCCGATCATCGAAGGCCCGGTGCTGCGTACTGGCGCGACCGGGCCGATTCGCTCGGTGTATGTGCGTGACCCGGACCTGAACCTCATCGAAATCTCCGAGCAGGTGCCTGCATGAATATCGTGTTTCTCGACGGCGCTAGCCTGCCGTCAGCGTTGCCGCGCCCGGCTCAAGCCAGCGCCTGGACCGCGCGGGAAACAACCCGCCCCGACCAAGTGCTTGAAGCCCTGGCCGACGCCGACGTGGCGATCACCAACAAGGTCCGCATCGACCGCGCCACACTGGCGCAATTGCCGCGCTTGCAACTGATCTGCGTGGCGGCCACCGGCTACGACTGCGTGGACATCGCCGCCTGCCGCGATCAGGGCGTGACGGTGTGCAACGTGCCGGCGTACAGCGCGGTCAGTGTGGCCGAATCGGTTATCGGCGCCTTGTTTGCGCTGCGCCGCCACCTGCTTGCCTACCGCGCGGCGTCGGCCAGCCAGTGGCCGCAGTCGTCGCATTTTTGCGTGCACGGCGCGCCGATCCAGGACCTGCAAGGCTCGACCCTGGGCATCGTCGGGCGCGGTGATATCGGCAGCCGCGTGGCGCGCCTGGCCAAGGCCCTCGACATCAGCGTGCTGTTCGCCGAACACCGTGGCGCGCCGCAGGTGAGGGCGGGCTACACGGCCTTCAATGAGGTGCTGGCCAAGGCCGATGCGCTGACCCTGCATTGCCCGCTCACGCCCCACACGCGCTACCTGATCGGCGCCGCCGAGATCGCCCGGATGAAGCCCGGCGCGTTGCTGATCAACACCGCACGCGGGGCGCTGGTGGACGAAAACGCCGTGCTCGATGGGCTCGCCAGCGGCCGATTGGGCGGCGCGGCGCTGGATGTGCTGCACGTGGAGCCGCCGCAGGCCGACCACCCGCTGTTGCATTGCGAGCACCCCAATTTGCTGGTCACGCCCCACGTCGCCTGGGCCAGCCAAAGCAGCGTCGCACGCCTCAAGGCCGTGCTGGCCGCCAACATCGAGGCATTCGCCGCCCACCGACCGATCAACGCGGTGACCTGAAGCTCCAGCAACTTCCCTCATAAAACCTATAGGCAGAGCCATGACAAAAATAATCAGCTCGTCCGTCGACTCCGTGAATCAGGCGCCGGCACGGCGCAAACCGCTGTACCAGCACCTGTATGTGCAAGTGTTGGCGGCCATTGTGCTGGGGGTGATCCTCGGTCACTTCAGCCCGGGCCTGGGCGAACAGATGAAGCCCTTGGGCGACACCTTCATCAAGCTGATCAAGATGCTGATCGCGCCGATCATCTTCTGCACGGTGGTCAGCGGTATCGCCGGCATGCAGGACCTCAAGCGCATCGGCCGCATCGGCTTCAAGTCGCTGGTCTACTTTGAAGTACTGACCACCATCGCCCTGGTGGTCGGCCTGATCGGCGTCAACCTGTTCAAGCCGGGCGCCGGCATGCACATCGACCCGGCCAGCCTCGACGTTTCGGCCATCGCCGGCTACACCAAGGCGGCTCACGACCAGAGCGTGGTCGGCTTCCTCACGCACATCGTGCCCAGCACCGTGTTCGGTGCGTTTACCGATGGCGACATCCTCCAGGTGTTGTTCATCTCGGTGCTGTTTGCCTTTGGCCTGCAACTGCTGGGCGACACTGGCAAGCCGTTGCTCAACACCATCGACCTGGTGGCCAAGGCGTTCTTCCGGATGCTCAAGATCGTCATGTACCTGGCGCCGCTGGGCGCGTTCGGCGGCATGGCGTTCACCGTGGGCAAATACGGCGTACAGTCCCTGGGCGCCTACGTGAACCTGCTGGTGTGCTACTACGTCACCGGGCTGGTATTCGTGTTCGTGGTGCTCAACCTGGTGGCGCGGCTGGCCGGTTTCAGCCTTTGGAAGTTCCTCAAGTACATCCGTGAAGAACTGGTGCTGGTGCTGGGTACATCGTCGTCCGAATCAGCCTTGCCGCGCCTGATGGGCAAGCTGGAAAAGCTCGGCTGCGAGAAGTCCACTGTCGGCCTGGTGGTGCCGTCCGGTTACTGCTTCAACCTCGACGGCAGCTGCATCAACATGACGGTGCTGGCGATCTTCATTGCACAGGCGCTGGACATTGACGTGTCGCTGTATCACCAGGTGACCCTGCTGTTGATTCTGCTGCTGACTTCCAAAGGCGCGGCGAGCGTGACGGGTGGTGCGTTTATCACCCTGGCCGCCACCCTTGGCTCGATCGATGTGATCCCGGCGGCGGGCCTGGTGCTGGTGTTGGGCGTGTACCGCTTTATCTCCGAGGGTGGCGCACTGATCAACGTGATCGGCAACGGCGTTGCCACGCTGTTCATTGCGCGCTGGGATGGGGCGTTGGATCGTGAGCAGCTCAAGCGTGAGTTGGGGTAGGGCACAGGCTGGGAAATGTACGCCGCTGTACACTCGCTGTGCACCACGCAGCGTGGGGTGTAGAGTGGCCGGCAATTCCCAGGCAAAGGTGACCACTGGATGGCGCAATCGGCAAAACCGCGAGGCAAGAACCAGGACACGGGCTGGCGAGGCTCGGTCGATGTGTGGCTGGACGCGGCCTACGCGGCCCTGAAAGAGTCCGGTATCGACGCCGTGCGCGTGATGCCACTGGCCAAGCAGTTGGGCTTGTCGCGTACCAGTTTCTATTGGTTCTTCGAGGACCGCGAGCAACTGCTCGCCGCCTTGCTGGCCCGCTGGCGCGACAAGAACACCGGCAACCTGGTGCACCAGTGCGAGCGTTACGCTGAAAGCATTTCCGAAGCGATTCTCAACGTCTTTGAATGCTGGCTGAACCCGCAGCTGTTCGACTCGCAGTTCGAATTTGCCGTGCGCAGTTGGGCCATGCAGTCGGCAGAAGTCAGTGCGGAAATCGCCCTGGCCGATGACACCCGCATCAGCGCCCTGACCGGCATGTTCCGGCGCTTTGGCTACGATGACGAGGCCGCCGATGTGCGTGCGCGGACCATCTACCTCACGCAGATCGGCTACATCTCGATGAACACCAGCGAGGACGTGGTAGTGCGCTTCCGGCGTATTCCCCAGTACGTCAGCGTGTTCACCGGCAAGGCCTTGAAGCGGCGTGAACTGGACCGCTTCTTCGGGGCGTTTGGCTACGCCGAGACCGCACCGGGGGAGTTTGAACCGCTTTAGAGGTCCTTGACCAACCGCAACGCGTCGTAGATCGCCGCATGGGTGTTGCGTGCGGCCACCGCATCGCCGATGCGGAACAGTTGGAAGCGACCCTCGGGGTTGGTCACCAGGTGCTGCGCGTTGCCGGCGATCAAGTCGTGCTGCTCGACCGCGCCGCCGTTGCTGGAATGCCCACGCAGGTCGAAGTACAGGTCATCCAGCGGCAGGGTGCCGTGGTTGACCACCACCTGGTCCACCACCCGCTGCTTGTGCACCGTGCCGTAGTCACTGCCGAAAGTGACCAGCAGCCGACCGTCGCGTTGCTCCACCGTCTCGACCCGATAGGTCACGGTAAAGGTCACGTCCAGGTCCTGCAGGCTGCGCATGTAGGGCACCAGGTTCATGGCCATGACTTCCGGCGCGAACGAGCGGTCCGGGGTGACGATTTCGACGCTGGCACCGCTCTGCGCAATCACCTCGGCCGCTTGCAACGCCGCGTGGTCGCCGGCGTCGTCGAAGATCAGTACATGGCGCCCCGGCTTGACGTCGCCGGAAATGATGTCCCAGGTCGACACCACCAGCTCATTGCCCTGGGCCAGCACCTCGGTGTGGGGCAGGCCGCCAGTGGCCACGATCACCACGTCCGGCTCAAAGCCCAGCACCGTCTCCGCCTCGGCCCAGGTGTTGAAGTGGAACTTGACCCCGAGGCGTTCGCACTGGCCCATGCGCCAGTCGATGATGCCGATCATCTCGCGGCGCCGCTCGCTCAGGGCGGTCAGGCGGATCTGCCCGCCAGGCCGGTCCGCCGCTTCCAGCACCGTGACGTCATGCCCGCGCTCCCCAGCGACCCGCGCTGCTTCCAGCCCGGCAGGTCCCGTGCCGACAATCAGCACTTTGCGCCGCACCGCCGCCTTGGGAATGGCATGGGGCATGCTGGTTTCGCGACCGGTGGCGGGGTTGTGGATGCAGTACGCGGCACCGCCCTGGTAGATGCGGTCCAGGCAGTAATTGGCGCCGACGCAGGGCCGAATGTCTTCTTCACGCCGTTCGATGATCTTGCGCACGATATGCGGGTCGGTCATATGGGCGCGGGTCATGCCGACCATGTCCACCTTGCCTGATGCGATGGCGTAGCGCGCCGTGGCGACATCGGGGATTTTCGCCGCATGGAAGGTGGGGAACCCGGTAGATGCGCGAATCTCGCCGGCAAAATCCAGGTGCGGCGAGTTGCGCATGCCCTGGATCGGGATCACATCGGTAAGGCCCGCGTCCGTGTCGATATGCCCGCGCACCACATTGAGGAAGTCCACCAGGCCGCTGTCCTTGAGCATGTGCGACACCTGCAACCCTTCGCAGGCGCCGAACCCGCCCGGCAGCGCCTCGTCGCCGGTGTAGCGCACGCCGAGCAGGAAGTCTTCACCGACCCGCTGGCGAATGCCGCGCAGGATGTCGAAGGTAAAGCGCATGCGGTTTTCCAGCGAGCCGCCGTACGGGCCATCCAGATCGTTGGTGAGCGGCGACCAGAACTGGTCCATCAAATGCCCGTAGGCTTGCAGCTCCAGGCCATCCAACCCGGCGGCCTGCATGCGCTCGGCCGCGTCGACGTAGTCTTTGATGATTCGCTCGATGTCCCAGTCTTCCAGCTTCTTCGGGAAGGAACGGTGCGAGGCCTCGCGCCGGTGTGAAGGCGACACCACTGGCAGCCAGTCGGCCTTGTCCCAGCGTGTGCGGCGGCCCAGGTGTGTCAGCTGGATCATCACCGCCGCGCCGTGTTCGTGGCACTCGTCCGTCAGATCCTTCAGCCAGCCGACCACTTCATCCTTGTACGCCAGCACGTTGTTGAACACCGGCGGGCTGTCCCGCGACACCGCTGCGGAGCCTGCGGTCATGGTCAAGGCCACACCGGCCTTGGCGCGTTCGACGTGGTAGGCGCGGTACAGCGCCTGCGGCATGCCGTCCACCGGGTAGGCCGGTTCGTGGGCCGTGGTCATGATCCGGTTGCGCAGTGTCAGGTGCTTGATCTTGTAGGGCTGCAGCAGGGGATCGCTGGACATCAGAGTGTGCTCCGTCGTGGGCATCATCAGGCTTGGCGATTTGAAATTAGGGTAAATGTACATAGGTGTCAATTATTGGTATCAGACATGTACATTTTTATTGCGGCCTGCTGATGTTCTCCAAATGATGCAGGCGCGGGAGAGCACGGCGGATAAGGTGGTGGCGGCGTGTTACGCAGCGAGCAAGGCGCGGTTCGAGGGGATGTTCAGGTTGTAGTGAGCGGGCTCATTGTGGCGAGCGCTTGTTGTGGTGAGCAGGCTTGTTGTGGTGAGCGGGCTTGCCCCGCGTTGGGTGGCGAAGCCGCCCCAAAACCCTACACCTCGGTGTGTCTGAAGTAATAGGGGGCGCCTGGATGGGGCTGCTTCGCAGCCCAACGCGGGGCAAGCCCGCTCACCACAACAAGCCCACAAACCACAACAAGCCCGCAAGCCACAACAAGTGCACTCACCCCAGCGTCAGGCGTATGAACTGCCATGGGCTGCTCTCAACAAATCGCGCACGGCATCGGTGCGCAGCAGCAGGGTCATCTGCGCCTCGTCGATCACGATTTCCGCGATGATCAACGCGCAGATCAGCGGCGCGGTCACGAACCAATGGCACCAGCATTGGGTTGCCAGCGAAACGGCTACGCCGATGATCCACAGCGCCAATACCCACTTGGGCGCGCGCTGTTGCAGCGGCACCCACAACCGCTGCAGCCGTTTCAGCCGGGCAGTGTGCAGTTTCAACGACTCTTCAAGGAGTGATAAGGACGAATTCATTTCTCACGCTCGCTGAGCTATCCGGGCGTGGCTGGGAAAGGGATTGCCCAGCCACGACAAGTTGATGCATTCAACTTCGATCCAGTGCCCGTTTCCAGGCAGTGCTGCACAGCTTTTGAATGCAACGCACATACCCTCGGTGTCCAATAGGACAAAGCATCGATAGCACCGGGTTGTTCTGAACATCATGGAAAAGATGCGCATGGTGGGGCCTGGTTTACTTAAAGATTCCAACTGAGTTCAAACAGCGTTCCGCCGTTTTCCATTTTCCGGCACGTCACCGCACCGCCGTGGGCGAGGGCAATCGCGCGCACCACCGCCAGGCCCAGGCCGCTGCCACCCTGGGCGCGGGACCGCGAGTTTTCGCCGCGCTGGAAGGCATCGAACAGGTGCATGGCCAGGTCCTCATCGATCCCGGGGCCATCGTCGCGCACCCTCAGGTAGTGCATGCCATCGCGCGTGCTCAGGTGCACGTTGACGTTGCCGGGTGTCGCGTGTCGACGCACGTTGTCGAGCAGGGCCAGCAGGGCCTGGCGGATCCGGGCGGGGTCGCAGCGCAGGGTGCGGCGTTGCAGGTCCAGTTGCAGGGTAAAACCGGCGGCGACCAGGCTCGGTTCGAACAGCCGCACATCCTCTTCAATGCCGGCGGCCAGGTCGGCGTCTTGCACGTTGAGTTCGAGGTAGCCGCTGTCGCCCAGGCCCACCACCCGCAGGTCCTCGATCATCCGCGCCAGCCCTTCGACCTGACCGAGCAGGCTGTAGAACTGCGCCGTATCCGGTTCGAATACACCCTCGGCCAAGCCTTGCAGGCGGCCGCGCAGGATGGTCAACGGCGTGCGCAGTTCATGGGCAATCGCCGCATTCCAGAATGCCTGCTCCTGGGCCATGCGCTTCAAGCGCTGGGCCATGCTGTTGAAGTCATCCACCAGGATCGCCGCTTCACCGATGGACTGGTCACCGGCGACGGCTTGCACGTCGAGGTCGCCATCCGCCAGTTTGCGCAGGTTCTCGGCCACCGAGTTGAGCGGCATCAGGATCCGCCGCGACAGCCGCGTGGCCACGAAGGCACCCACCGCCAGGCTGACGCAGGTGGTCAAGGCCATCCACGCCCACTCGACATTGGCCGGCAGCCAGGCATCGGCCTGCTCGTCCGAGAGCGGCCAGTAGGTCCACAACAGCGCATAGAACACGTAGGAGCCGATCACGGCCAGGGCGATCACGCAGAGCACCACCGCCGACATGGCCGCAATGATCTGGCGGCTCAAGCCATTGAGCTTCTTCACACGCCACTCCCGAACCGGTAGCCCACGCCGCGAATGCTCGCCGGCACGCCCTGCAGCCCCAGGTCTTCGATCTTGCGGCGCAACTTGCTGATATGGCTGTCGACCGTGCGTTCCAGGCTGTCGCTTTCCGGTGAGCACAGCGCCAGCAATTCCGCGCGGCTGAACACGCGCTTGGGTGCCCGAGCCAACTGGGCGAGCAATTTGAATTCGGTGACGGTCAGCAGCAGCGGCAACACCTTGCCCTCGATATTCAGCGTGACCTGATGGCTTTCGATATCGATTTCAAACCCGTCCACCCGCAACACATTGGCACCGGCGGCATATTTGTAGTCGATGGAGCGTCGCAGCACGGCCTGGGTACGCGCCACCACCTCGGCCGGGTTGAACGGCTTGACGATATAGTCGTCGGCACCGATGCGCAGGCCCATCAGCTTGTCCATGTCCTGGTCCTGGGCGGTCAGCATGATCACCGGCGTATTGCCGCGATGACGCACCTCGGCCAGGACCTTCCAGCCATCCACGTGCGGCATCAGCACGTCCAGCAGCATCAGGTCCGGCTTGAGCGTCTGGTGCAATTCCAGGGCGCGCCGGCCGTCGAGGGCGTGGGCGGTACGAAAACCGCTGCGCTTGAGGTAGGCGATCAGGATGTCGGCGATCTCGGGCTCGTCTTCGGCGATCAGGATCAGCGCCTGGGTGTCTCGGACGCTGTTCGGACGGGGCGTCGATGTAACGGGGAAATCGTTCATAGTCTGCTCGGTGAATAAGCCTTGTCGTGTTTGCCGCTCCCTGGCCACGCGTTCAAGTGTTGATCATAGCTTCTGGGTGAGGGCGCCCAACATCTGGTTGGCGGTGGAAATCACTTTGGAGTTCATCTCATAGGCCCGTTGCGTGGTGATCATGTTGACCATCTCTTCAACGGTGCTCACGTTGGAGGTCTCCAGGGACCGTTGCAGGGTGGTGCCGAAGCCATTGAGCCCCGGCGTACCGACCTGTGGCGCGCCGCTGGAGGCGGTCTCCAGGAACAGGTTGTTGCCGATTGCCTGCAAGCCCGCAGGGTTGATGAAGTCGGCGGTCTGCAGGTTGCCGATCACTTGCGCAGCGGGGTTGCCGGCCACGGTGATCGACACCGTGCCATCCTGGCCCACGGTGAAGGTCTTGGCGTTGTCCGGCACCACGACGGCCGGTTCCAGCGCAAAGCCACTGGCCGTGACCACCTGGCCATTGGCATTCAGGTGAAAGGTGCCGTCGCGGGTATAGCCGGTGGTGCCGTCCGGCTGCAGCACCTGGAAAAAACCGCGCCCGTTCACCGCCAGGTCCAGCGGTTGCGCGGTGGTCTGCAGGCTGCCGGCGCTGAAGTTTTTCTGGGTGCCGACGATCTGCACGCCAGTGCCCAGTTGCAACCCCGACGGCAGTGCAGTGTTCTGTGTCGACTGCGCACCCGGCTGGCGCTTGATCTGGTAGAGCAAGTCCTGGAACTCGGCGCGATCACGTTTGAACCCAGTGGTCGAAACGTTCGCCAGGTTGTTGGAAATCGTCGTCAGCTGCGTGTCCTGGGCCGACAAGCCGGTTTTTGCGACGTACAGGGCTGGAATCATGCCGTTCTCCGTGTGAACCCGGTCGACCGGGCACTCTGATGAAACCTATTGTGCGCAACGAACGTGCGCATTCAGGGGAGGTTTTGTGGAGGAATGATGGAGAGCGGCATTTTTTGTTGGCCCTGATCACTTCAATCCGGGTTCGATCAGGCCGGCGACGCCACGTCCGATGACTTCCGGGTAGCTGTGTTCGGCATCCAGGTTGGTCAGCACCACCACCGTCAACCGGTCGTCGAGGTAGCGCGCGATGGACGAGGTAAAGCCTTGCCAGGAGCCGCCGTGCTCGACCACGGGGTGGCCGTTGATCGTGCGGATTTCCCAGCCGAACCCGTAGCCTTGCGCCCGCTGTTTGCCGGCGTAGGGGTAGGGCGTCCACATCCGTTGCAGCGAGGCGTGTGTCAGCAGGGTTTCATCGTAGAGGGCGCGGTCCCAGCGCTCCAGGTCGCGGACAGTGAAATAGAGCGTACCGTCAGCCGTGGCATTGAAGGTCGGCGACACCCATTCCTGGTTCCTCAGCTCACCGTCGACCCGCTCGTAGCCCGCCGCCCGGTTGGGCACTATCTCAAGGTCCGAGATGACCCGTGATGAGCGCATACCCAGCGGTATGAAGATGCGCTGCTGGAGAAACTCACCATAGGGCTGCCCGCTGACACGCTGGATCAGGATGCCGAGCAGCACGAAATTGGTGTTTTCGTAGGCCCAGTTCTGCCCGGCCTTGAAGTCCAGCGGCAGCTTGGTGATCGCCTTGGCCAGCTGCGCTTCGCTGAAGTCGCGGCGTATATCCAATGGGCCACCGGGCTTTTGCAGCGCTGGTGTGTCGTAGGCGGACAAGCCGGACGTGTGGGACAACAGATGGGCGACCGTGATCGGCGCCCAACTCGCCGGTGCCTCGGGGAAGTACGTGCGGATGCTGTCGTCCAGGCCGACCTTGCCTTGCTCCACCAGCATCATGACCGCCGTTGCGGTAAAGGATTTACCCACCGAGCCGGATTGCAACACGCTGTCGGCGCTCATGGGCACGTTGAGTTCCACATTCGCCAGGCCATAGCCCTTGGCGAGCACGGCCTGGCCGTTTCGGTAGATACCCAGGGCCAGGCCCGGCAACTGCTGCCGGGTTATTTCTGCGTTGACATAGCGGTCGATGGCCGAGCGCTGTTCGTCCGTGAGCGGCGTGGCTATCGCCAGGGGCGCGGACATCAGCAGGATGCTCGCCGCAAGGGTTCGGAACATGGGCACCTCTGAAGCGTTTTTGCGGTTTCAGGAGGCGCCAGTGTGCGCGAGGGGGGTGGATGTTTGCGGGAGGTTTGATGGAGGGTGCATGTAGTTGATAGGGCCAGCCCTCACTGGGGGTGGGTGAATTTCACCTACCTGTTGGATGTTTATCGAGCGTGTGGGCAAATGATCATCTCGACAGAGTGGATTTAGCCTTTGATTTGGTCGGCTGGCGTGCCTAGTACTCGATGCAACTCTCCAGCGAGTGCGATCAGCTGCTGTTCCAGCGCTTCGACTTCGCAAAGGCTGATTCCCTCCTTGATGACTTGCAGGGTTTTGGCTTTTCTCGTCGGTGCGGATCCGAGGTTATGCGCGTCTTGGGAAACCAACACTTGGCGCAGTAGGTTGTTGATCACGGTTTGATAACCCGTACCTGCATTTTCCGCTCGCTCGCGGGCGGCTGCGATCACCGCATCATCCAGCATGATAGTGATGCGGGTTTTGCCTTTGTTGCTGGCGACTGCACCTCGCTTGCCGGAGCTGAAGTCGTATTCGTCTTTCATGGTTCAAGCCTCCAAGTACTGGCGTCGTTCATTTTTGGATGCACGCCTGGCACTGATAATCCGTACGAAATTTGGATCGCGGTAGGTGTAGGCCACTACCAATACGCGTCCCTTTGCGTCCGTACCCATGATTATCCAACGCTCTTCGTCGTGATCATTGTCTTGTATGGTTAGAGCGGTCTCGTCGTAAAACACCGGTTCTGCATCGGCAAGGCTCACGCCCTTGTGCTTTTGCTGATTAGCGATGCTTTTTGCTTTGTCGTATTGAATCCTGAAAGTTCTCATTATGCATATTTTATATGTATATAAAAGCAATTGGACAAAGCGACAGTCAGGGCATTGGTTCAGCGTCTGCGGGTCCCGATTTGGGTACGCACATCCCTACCTATCAGTGAGGGATCGATTTTGAGGAGGGTGCCCGCGTATGTCCGTGCGTAACCGGTGATCCGTTAAGTAGTCAGATTCCGATTCCATAGCCAGATAAGGTCTTATGTCGATATCAGACCAACCCCCGCCGTTTCCAGGCTATTTTCGCGCCGGTCAGCCCGCGTAAGGTGACTCATCATTCAAAAATGATGATCGCCTGACCCTCCAGTCAGTCCTCACGCCGATCACCGAGAACAACAAAAACAATGAATAGCCTCCATTCCAGCGACTCGAACGGCCAGTTGGCGCAAGGCTTCAAGCCGCGCCATGTCACCATGCTTTCCATTGCGGGGATTATCGGCGCGGGGTTGTTTGTCGGGTCCGGGCATGCGATTGCGGCGGCGGGGCCGGCGGTGCTGCTGGCCTATCTGTTTTCCGGCCTGCTGGTGGTGCTGGTCATGCGCATGCTGGGGGAGATGGCGGTGGCCAACCCGGACACCGGTTCATTCTCGACCTACGCCGACCAGGCCATCGGCCGGTGGGCCGGCTTTACCATCGGCTGGCTGTACTGGTGGTTCTGGGTGCTGGTGATTCCCATCGAGGCCCTGGCCGCCGGGCATATCCTCAACCAGTGGTTCCCGCAGATCGACGCTTGGCTGTTTGCCTTGTTGTCGATCTTTTTGTTGGTGGTCACCAACCTGTTCAGTGTGTCCAAGTACGGCGAATTCGAGTTCTGGTTCGCCATGGCCAAGGTGATCGCGATCATCGCTTTTATCGGCGTGGGCTTTGCGGTGCTGATGGGCTGGGTGCCGGAACGTGAGGCCAGTGGGCTCGGCCAGTTGATGCAGGACCATGGCGGGTTTGCGCCCAACGGGCTGTCGGCGGTGGTCGGTGCCTTTATCACCATCATGTTCAGTTTTATCGGCACCGAAGCGGTCACCATTGCGGCGGCCGAGTCCAGCAACCCGGCGCAGAACATCGCCCGGGCTACGCGCTCGGTGATGTGGCGCATCGGGGTGTTCTACCTGTTGTCGATCTTCGTGGTGATCTCCGTGGTGCCGTGGGATGACCCATTGCTGGCCTCGGTCGGCTCCTATCAGCGTGCGTTGGAATTGATGAACATTCCCCACGCCAAGCTGCTGGTGGACGTGGTGGTGCTGATCGCCGTGGCCAGTTGCATGAACTCTTCCATCTACATCGCCTCGCGCATGCTGTTTTCCCTCGGCAAGCGTGGAGATGCACCCGCGCTGATGAACAAGACCTCGGCGGCGAGTGTGCCGAGGGCGGCGGTGATCGCCAGCACCATTCTCGGCGCGGGCGTGACCCTGCTCAGCTACTTCATGCCGGCGGGGCTGTTCCAGTTCCTGTTGGCCAGTTCGGGGGCCATCGCCTTGCTGGTGTACCTGGTGATCGCGGTTTCGCAGTTGCGCATGCGCAAGATCCTGCGCCAGCGCAAGGTCACGCTGAGCTTCCAGATGTGGTTGTTTCCGTGGCTGACCTGGCTGGTCATCGCGTTTATCTGCGCGGCCTTGACGGTGATGCTGTTCACGCCCGAACACCGTTTCGAAGTCTCTTCGACCTTCGTGCTGGCCCTGATAATTTCCTTGATCGGCTTGCTCACGGCGCGGCACCCGGAACCCACGCAAAAACCAGTGGCCGCAGTTTCGCAATCATGAGTGGCCGCCCGGTCAGCAGTATCGTTTTCCTGCTGCTGGACCAGTTCACCCTGATGTCGCTGGCGGCGGCGGTGGAGCCGTTGCGCATGGCCAACCAGCTCTCGGGCCAGGAGCTTTACACGTGGCACACGGCTAGCCCGGACGGCAACCCGGTGTGGGCCAGTGACGGTGTGCCCATCACGCCTGACGGTTCGATCCTCAGTGTGCCCTCCGCCGAGATTGTGTTGGTGTGTGGCGGCATCGGCATTCAGGGCACCGTGACCGGCGAACTGGTCAAGTGGCTGCGCGGCCAGGCGCGTTACGCCAAGCGACTGGGGGGCATTTGTACGGGCAGCTTTGTGTTGGCGCGGGCCGGCTTGCTCGACGGGTATGAATGCAGCGTGCATTGGGAGTGGTTGGCGGCGATGCAGGAGGCCTTTCCACGGGTGACGGTCAGTTCCAGCCTGTTCAGCCTCGACCGCGACCGGCTCACCAGTTCAGGCGGCACGGCGCCCCTGGACATGATGCTGCACCTGATCGGCCGTGATCACGGGCATGAACTGTCGGCGGCGATCTCGGACATGTTTGTCTACGAGCGCATCCGCAACGAGCAGGACCACCAGCGCGTACCCCTCAAGCACATGCTCGGCACCCAGCAGCCCAAGCTGCAGGAAGTCGTGGCATTGATGGAAGCCAACCTGGAAGAACCGATCAACCTGGATGAACTGGCGGCGTATGTCGCGCTGTCGCGTCGCCAGCTCGAGCGCATGTTCCAGAAGTACCTGCACTGTTCGCCCTCGCGCTACTACCTTCGCTTGCGGCTGATCCGCGCGCGGCAGTTGCTCAAGCAGACACCGATTTCAATCGTCGAATTGGCCGTGCTCTGCGGCTTTGTGTCCACGCCGCATTTCTCCAAGTGCTATCGCGAGTACTTCGGCGTGCCGCCCAGTGACGAGCGTTCCGTCACGGACAGCGAGCGGTCCATCGTGCTCAAGCCGGCGTTGCACACATTGCCGGCGCCCGCGCCAATGAATGTATTGGAGCAGGCGCGGGGCGAGGCAACGTTTGCCAGTGTGAAAAACCTGAAGCCCTGAACTCAGCGCATATGCAAGATGATCGGGCTGCTGCTCGCCGGGTCGGTGTGCCCGCGCAACTTGCTCACCGCCTTCACATCCACCGCGCCGCCGTTGTTACCCCAGGTGCCGCGCACATAGCTGAGCACCTCGGCGATTTGCGGGTCGGTCAGTTGCTCACGGAACGCCGGCATGCGATAGGCGTCCGGCACGCCAGCCGTCACCACGCGTTGCGAGCCGTTGAGGGTGATGTTGATGGCTGAGGCGCTTTCCTTGGCCAGGGCCGAGGTGGCGCCGGCCAGGGGTGGCATCCATTCGGGCTGGCCCTTGCCGTCAAGGCCGTGGCACGAGGCGCAGCGGGTCGCGTAGGTGTTGGCGCCGGGGGTGTCCGGGTTGGCGGCGACCGCCTGATACTGCCAGGGAGTGCCGTCGCGCTGTGGGTCGCCGGGCAGTGACTTGAGGTAGCGGGCGATGGCGGCCAGGTCGTCGTCCTGCATGAACTGCGTGGAGTTGTTGAAGGCTTCGGTCATCGAACCGTAGACCACCGCATGGGCATTGCGCCCGGTCTTGAGGAACTGCACGATCTGCGCCTCGTCCCAGCGGCCCAGTCCGGTGTTGGGGTCCTGGCGCAGGCTCGGTGCATACCAGCCGTCGAGCAGGGCGCCGGCAAGGAACGGCGCACCTGACTCATCCAGTGCCTTCTCGTTGAAGGCCAGCCCGCGTGGCGTGTGGCAACTGCCGCAGTGGCCGGGGCCTTGGACGATGTAGGCGCCGCGATTCCACAGCGCGTCCTGGTTGGGTTTGGCCGCGTACGGCGCGGTCGGTGCGAACACGCCGTTCCACAGGGCGATGGGCCAGCGCAGGTTGAGCGGCCACGGAATATCACTGGGGATATTCGGCTGGTTGGCCGGTTGTACGCCCTGCATAAAGAACGCGTACAGCGCTTTCATGTCGTCGTCGCTGAGCTTGACATAGGAGGGGTAGGGCATCGCCGGGTACAACCGTCGACCACCCGGCGCGACGCCATGGCGTACCGCGCGGTCAAAGTCGGCCAGGCTGTAGGTGCCGATCCCGGTGGTTTTGTCCGGGGTGATGTTGGTGGCATGGATCGCCCCCAACGGCGTGGCCATTTCCAGGCCACCGGCAAACGGCGCCTTGCCCGGCAGGCTGTGGCAGGCCACGCAGTCGCTGACACGCGCGACATATTCACCGCGGCTGACCAGAGCCGGCTCGAAGGTGGCGTTGGCCGGTGTTTGTGCAAACGGTGTAGCGGGCTCACGGGTGACGTACCAGGCCAGCAGGCCTGCGGCGACCAGGCAGGGCAGCGCCAGCCAGCCTGCGGTTCTTGCGAATCGACGGTTGTTCATGGGCATTTCCTGAAAGTCAGCTGAAGGTGTGTCGGCTCAAGGGCAGGCTGCGAACACGCTGGCCGGTCAATTGCGCCACTGCATTCGCCACGGCTGGTGCCACGGCGGGCAACGGTGGCTCGCCGATACCGCCCATCTTTTCGCCACTCTCGACGATCCGCACATGCACCCGCGCCATCTGCGCCGGCGCCAGGATCGGATACAGGTCGTAGTTGCGCGCCCGTGGCTTGCCGTCCACGTACACCGCTTCTTCCAGCAAGGTCTGAGACAAGCCCAGCGCCACCGCGCCATTCACCTGGGCCTCGACAATCGCCGGGTTGACGATGCTGCCCGGGTCAATGGCCTGCCAGATATCGTGCACCCTGACCTTGCCATTCTCGATGGACACCTCGGCGATCGCCGCCGTGTGCGAACCGAACGGCGATGCCATGGCCACGCCGCGTGCGCGTCGGCTGCCGTCTTCAGCGGTGAAGGGGCCACGCTTCCAGCCGCCAGACAGTTCAACCGCGGCGTTCAGCAGGGTGGTCAGCCGTGGGTTGTCGCGCAGCAGGTGCAGGCGCAGTTCATAGGGATCCTGTTTGCCCTTGTCCGCCAGTTCGTCGAGGAACGATTCATAGAAAAAGTCATTCAGCGAATTGCCCACCGAACGCCAGTAGCCGAGCATGGGCGCGCCTTTGACGTAGATCTGCGCGATGCGTTTGTTGGGGATGGCGTAGGACTTGCCCGACAATCCTTCGACCGCCGTGGGGTCGATCTTGTCGCCCTGTTTGCCGGCGAGGGCTTCGGTCGGGCCTTCGGTGGCGCTTACCGCTTCGATGGCCACCGGCAGGCCTTTGTCATCCAGTGCGGCGCGGAACTTGACCACGGCCACCGGGCGCAATACATCGCGCAGGAACTCTTCCTCACGACTCCAGATCAGCTTGACCGGACGGCCCACCGCCTTGGCGAGCGCGATGGCCTGCGGGTAGGGGTTGGCCGAGTCATACAGGAAATGCCGGCCGAAAAAGCCGCCGAGCAACGGCGAGTGCAGGTTGATCTTCGCTGCGTCCAGGCCGGTGCGCTTGGCGATGTCGGTGCGGAACATGTCCGGCGCCTGGTTGGGCAGCCAGATATCCAGGGTGCCGTCCGGGTTGAAGCGGGCCAGGGCAGAGGGCGGCTCCAACTGGCCGTGGTTGAGGTACTGGTTGTGATACGTCGCTTCGACCTGGGTCTTGGCGCCTTTGAGCGCGGCGGCCACGTCGCCTTCGTTCTCATCGTCACGGGCCGGCCCTTGCTGGGCGGCGAGGAACTCGAAATGCTTGTCGCTGGAGAAGTCCGCCGGCATCACGCGCAGCGTCGAGTCGGCGGCCGCTTCCTGCCAGTCGACCTGGACCGCTTCCACCGCACGCTTGGCGTGCCACCAGCGTTCAGCCACCACCGCCACCGCACCGGGCAGCACGTGCACCGAATGCACGCCTTTCATGCCTTCGACCTGCGCCTGGTTGCGCAGGCTGCCCACGGTCATGCCCAGGCGTGGCGCGTGCTGGACGGCGGCGTGGAGCATATCGTCGACTTTCAGGTCGATGCTGTAGAGCGCCTTGCCAGTGGATTTGTCGTAGGCGTCGAGGCGCTTGACCGGCTTGCCGATCCAGCGGAACTGGCTCGGGTCGCGCAGGGTGATGCTGGCGGGATCGGGCACGGGCATGTCGAGGGCGCTGCTGGCCAGTTCGCCATACCCCAGCGAACGGCCGGATGCCGCGTGCACGACTCGGCCAGGTTGGGTGGTCAGTTCGCCCACCGGCACGCCGAATTGTTTGGCGCCGGCCTGCAGCAACATCGCGCGGGCGAGGGCGCCGAGGCGGCGCATGGTCGGGTAGCTCATGCGCACCGACATGCTGCCGCCGGTGATGCGCAGGCCGTTCTCCATCACCACATAGGTTTCGCCGGGCGGCGCGGCCTCGACGATGAAAGTGGCGGGGTCGGCATCCAGTTCTTCGCCGACAATCTGCGCCATGGCGGTGTGGGTGCCTTGCCCGCCTTCCATGAAGGGGCTGAGCAGGCGCACCGTGCCGTCCGGGCGAATCTCCAGAAACGCCGGCACCTGGGTACCGCGTTCAGCGGCAGTGGCGGCTTGCACCCGGCCCGAGCCCAGTGGCAGGCCGAAACCGATGACCAGCGCGCCCACGGCGGTGCTCGCCAGAAAGCGGCGGCGTGACAGGTTGACCGGTGCATCGAGCAGTTCGTTGAGGATGTTCATTACGCGCCCTCCTGCTTGGCCAGGGCATCGACGGCCGCATGGATGGCGTTGTACGTGCCGCAGCGGCACAGGTTGATCATGGCCGCGTCGATCTGCGCCTTGCTCGGTGCGGGGGTGTGCTTGAGCAGCGCCGTGGCCGCCATCACCTGCCCGGACTGGCAGTAGCCGCATTGCGCCACCTGTTGCTCGACCCAGGTCGCGACCACACGCTTGCCCACCTCGTCGTCTTCAATCGCTTCGATGGTGGTGATTTCCCGCCCGACCACCCCGGCCACCGGCGTGACGCAGGAGCGCACCACATTGCCGTCCACTAGCACCGAACAGGCGCCGCACTGGGCCAGGCCGCAGCCGTACTTGGTGCCGGTCAGGCCCAGGTCATCGCGGATCACCCACAGCAATGGGGTGTCCGCGTCGGCATCGACCTGATAGGCCTTTTGGTTGATTCGTAATTCCATGGCTCACCTGCTGATCATCGGTAGGTGCGGCCTGTTTTAGGTGTGAACGCAGTGGCCGCTTATTGTCGAACTCTAGACCAGCGCGCAAGGGCTATCTATCCGTTAATCGATAAGTCGGAGGATCAGGCAAGTATTCAAGAGAAATGGGCCAGTCTGGTGTTATCGAGGCGGCGATTGATCCAGGTCAATGCAAGGTCGGATCGGCGGGCATGAATGGGCAGGGCGGGCGTAGAGCGGGTTGTAGCGGTGATATCATGGCGCCACTATTCTGGCGCGGTGCGTTACTGCGACCCATGGAAATGAGGCTTTAGGCAAATGCTCAAGAATGCACCACTGCGTCTGAAACTGTTGTTGATCCTGCTACTGCCCATGCTCGGGTTCCTGACGTTGGCCGGCGTGTTCGTGGTGGACAACTACAAGACGCTGCGCGACATGGACGCGACCGTGACGGCCAGCGCCACCGCGCAGAAGCTGAGCCGACTCATTACCACGCTACAACGTGAGCGCGGCGCCAGCGGGGTTTTCCTGGGCAGTGGCGGCCAGTCGATGGGCGACAGGATGTTGCAGATGCGCCAGGACTCCAGCGCGGCGGTCGAGGTGGTACGCGGTTTGACGGCATCGGGTGGTGCGAGCCTGGATGGCGTGCTGCGTGCCTTGGACCAACTGCCGGCAACCCGTGGGCAAATCGACAAACTGAGCCTCAATAGCACCGAGTCCGGCGCGCGTTACACCGAGATCATCCAAGCCCTGGTCGGGTATACCCATTCCCTGGAAGCCAGCGTCAACAACGCGACCCTGGTCTATGCCCTCGGCGCCTTGAACCAATTCATCGAAATGAAAGAACGCGCCGGACGCGAGCGTGTGGTGTTGGGGCTGGTATTCAACCAGGACCACTTTGATGCGACGCTGCTGTCGCGCTTCAGCCGCAACCTGGGTGAGTTCAATGCCTACTACGATGCGTTCCGCCGCAAGGCACCGGTAGTCACGCTTCAACAATTCGATGAGCACATGCAAAACCCCGCCGCCGTGGAAGTTGGCAGGTTGCAACGCCTGGCGTTTGAAGTGCCGATGGGGCAGGCGCTGGGCATCAGGCCAGAGGCGTGGTTTGAAACCTCCACCCGCCGCATCGACCTGATGAGCCAAGTGGAAGAAGCCCTGGGCCAAAGTGTCAGCGACCTGGCGAAGCATGAGCGCGATGCCGCCAGTCGTGCCCTGTGGTTGACCATTGGCGCGGTGGTTGTGGCCCTGTTGGCGGTCGTGGTGTTGTCCTGGCTGATCATCCGCATGATCGGTTCGGCGGTGCGCGACCTGAACCGGGTACTGAACGACCTGGCGCAGCGCGATCTCACGGCACGGGCGACGTACCAGAGCCGGGACGAATTCGGCCAGATCTCACACAACCTCAACCGCATGGCGCAAGAGATCAGTGGCGTCGTGCAGGAAATCGGCAACGCCACCGCCCAAGTGGCGACGGCGGCGGAGGAGTCCTCCACGGTCACGATCCAGACCAGCCAGAGCGTCGAGCAGCAGCGCCAGAGCACCGAGCTGGTAGCGACGGCGATCAACCAGATGAGCGCCACCGTGCGCGAAGTGGCGCACAGCACCAACGATGCGGCGCAGATGTCGCAGCGGGTCAATACCAGCACCGCACAAGGGCGTGCCGAAATAGAAAGCACCATCGCGCTGATCCGTCAGCTCTCGGGGCAGGCCGAGGAAACCGCGCTGATCATTGGTGATCTGAAACAGGAAAGCGACGGCATTTCCACCGTGCTTGACGTTATTCGCGGCATTGCCGAGCAAACCAATCTGCTGGCCTTGAATGCGGCGATCGAAGCGGCGCGGGCCGGGGACCATGGCCGTGGGTTCGCCGTGGTGGCGTCCGAAGTCCGTGTGCTTGCGCAGAAGACCCAGGAGTCCACGGGCAGCATTCAGCAGATGATCAGCAACCTGCAGACCGGCTCCGACCGTGCGGCCACGTCCATGCAGGAAACCCTGGGCAAGGCGCAGGACGGTGCGAGCAAGGTGGAACGTGCGGGTGAGTTGCTGCAAGAGATCGCTGAAGGGGTGTCGGGTATCAGTGATCGCAACATGCAGATCGCCTCGGCCGCCGAAGAGCAGAGTGCGGTCTCGGAGGACATCAACCGTAACGTCAACGAGATCAATGACCTGGTGATCCAGGTCAGTGCCGGGGCCGAACAGACGGCCGTTACCAGCCAGGAGCTGGCGCGCCTGGCCGAGCAGCAGCAACGTCTGGTCAATCGGTTCAAGGTGGCCTGATCGATTGGCGCACAGCACGCCCTGCCGAATGCAGCCACCTGCGTCACAGGGCGTTGGTTAAGCGAAATCTTCCTCGAAGTGTTCCCGCTCACCTCGCGTGTCGCCCTGGCGCCGCACCACCTCCATCTGCCGCAGTTCCACGCGGCGGATCTTGCCGGAGATGGTCTTGGGCAGTTCGCTGACGAACTCGATACGCCGCACCCGTTTGTAAGGCGCCAGGTGCTCGCGGGCAAAGGCCAGGATGTGCCGGGCCAGCTCGGCGTCGCCCGGCGCATCATGGGCCAGGATCAGGAACGCCTTGGGCACCGCCAGGCGCAACGGGTCGGGGCTCGGCACCACGGCCACTTCCATGACCGCCGGGTGTTCGATCAAGGCGCTTTCCAACTCGAACGGGCTGATGCGGTAGTCGGACGCCTTGAACACATCGTCGGCGCGACCGACGAAAGTGATGTAGCCGTCGGCGTCGACCTGCGCGGTGTCGCCGGTGCGGTAGTAGCCGTCGCGCATGACCTCGGCGGTTTTCTCCGGGCTGTCCTCGTAGCACAGCATCAGGCCGAGGGGGCGCACATCCAGGGGCAGGCCGACTTCGCCTTCGCTGCCCGGAATGCCGTCCGGGTCGAGCAAGGCCACCTGGTAGCCCGGCAGCGGGCGGCCCATGGAGCCGGGCTTGAGCAGCTGGCCTGGCGTGTTGCCCACCAGCGCGGTGGTTTCCGATTGGCCGAAACCATCACGCAGCGGCAAGCCCCAGGCGTGCTGGATCTGCTCGATGATTTCCGGGTTCAGCGGCTCGCCCGCGCCGACCAGTTCGCGCAGGCTCAGGCGTGATTTGTAGCTGGCGAGATCCTCCTGGATCAGCATGCGCCACACGGTGGGCGGCGCGCACAGGCTGGTCACGCCGTAGCGTTCCAACGCACTGAGCAAGGCCGGCGCGCTGAACCGTGCGACGTTATGGATAAAGATGCACGCGCCGGCATTCCACGGGGCGAACAGGCAGCTCCAGGCATGCTTGGCCCAGCCGGGTGACGAGATATTCAGGTGCAGGTCGCCCGGCTGCAGGCCGATCCAGTACATGGTCGACAGGTGGCCCACCGGGTAGCTCTGGTGGCTGTGCAGCACCATCTTTGGCTTGGATGTGGTGCCGGAGGTGAAGTAGAGCAGCATCGGGTCGGTGGCCAGGGTGCGACCTTCGGCCTCGAAGTGCTCGGGGTGTTCGAAGGCGGCGCTGTGGGCCACCCAACCTTGCGGCGCCGAGCCCACGCAGACGCGACTGCAACCGTCCGCCAGCCCGGCGAATTTATGCACGTGGGCTTCGCCGACCACCAGGTGACGCACCTGCCCGCGTTCGATGCGGTCGCGCAGGTCGTCGGGGTTCAGCAGGGCGGTGGCGGGGATGACCACGGCGCCGAGCTTGAACGCGGCGAGCATGGTGTCCCACAGCGCCACATCGTTGCCGAGCATCAACAGCACCCGGTCACCGCGACGCACACCGAGGGCGCGCAAGTGGTTGGCCACCTGATTGGAGCGCGTGGCCAGTTGCTGGAAGCTGTAGCGCTGCTCACTGCCGTCTTCTTCGACGATCCACAGTGCATCTGCCGCGTTGCCCTCGGCCATTGTGTCGAAATAGTCCAGGGCCCAGTTGAATTCGTCCAGTTGCGGCCAACGGAAATCCCGGACAGCGGTGGCGTAGTCGGTGCGGTGAGCGAGCAGAAAATCCCGAGCGGCCAGGAAGGGCTGGGTCATGGTGGCTGTCCTTAATTATTGTTGTGGGGACTGACCCCCCGGCTGGACCGAGAGGCTGGACCGAGTATAGGCACGCATAAATCAGAGCAGAACGCTCAAAAACACCGGTGCGTTGTGCAAAAAAGTCATGGGTGTTGCGCCAGGCAGCAGTGAGATTGACGGTTAAGACATAAAAGTCCAAGATGGAATTATAAGTACAAAAACATGCGATTCATCTCTTTCCCACTCTTGCCAAACCAACAACAACTTGCGAGAACCCGATCATGAAGAAACGCTCCCTCGTCACCGTCCTGGCCTTGAGCCTGCTTGCATCCGGCCCCTTGGCCGCCGCCGAGAAAACCCTGCGCATCGGCATCGAGGCGGCTTACCCACCGTTCGCGTCCAAGACCGAGGAAGGCAAGATCGTCGGCTTCGACTACGACATCGGCAATGCGTTGTGTGCGCAGATGAAGGTCAAGTGCGTGTGGGTCGAAGGTGAGTTCGACGGCCTGATTCCTTCCCTCAAGGTGAAGAAAATCGATATGGCGCTGTCGTCTATGACCATCAACGAAGACCGCAAGAAGTCGGTGGATTTCACCCACAAGTATTACTTCACCTCATCGCGGCTGGTGATGAAGGAAGGCGCCGTGGTGGACGACCAGTACGCCAGCCTCAAGGGCAAGACCGTCGGCGTGCAGCGCGCAACCACCACGGATCGCTACGCCACCGAGGTGTTCGAGCCCAAGGGCATCAACGTCAAGCGCTACAACAATAACGAAGAGATCTACATGGACCTGGCCGCCGGGCGGCTGGATGCGATCTTCGCCGACACCATCCCCTTGAATGACTTCCTGCAGATGCCCCGTGGCCAGGGCTACGCGTTTGTCGGCCCGGAACTCAAGGACCCGAAATACGTGGGCGAGGGCGCCGGGATTGCCGTGCGCAAGGGCAATAGCGAGTTGGTCAGCCAGTTGAACGCGGCCATCGACGGCATTCGCGCCAGTGGCGAGTACCAGAAGATTTCGCAGCAGTACTTCAAGGCCGACATCTACGGCGACTGACGCCCAGGCAAACTCGATCAATGTGGGAGGGGGCTTGCCCCCGATAGCGGTCTTTCATTGCCAGATGTATTGGCTGATGCAGCGCCATCGGGGGCAAGCCCCCTCCCACATTTGATTTACAGTGTTCGATCAGGTTTTTAATTCTTTCAAATGCTTGTAGACCGTCGCCCGCCCCATGCCCAGCACATTGGCCACATAGTTCGACGCGCTCTTGCCCTTGAACGCGCCTTCGGCATGCAACGCCAGCACCAGCTCACGCTTGTGGTCGCGCGTCAGCAAATTCAGGCTCAACTGCCGCTCGCGCAACCACGCATGCAAAAACGTGTTGATGCGTTCCTGCCAGTCATCACGAAACAACGCGTCCGGCTGCGGGATCAGCTTGCTCGGCGACAGGAACAAGTCCAGCGCCGCCTTGGCGTTTTCAAACAGTGAAATATTCAGGTTGATGCACAGCACCGCCAGGCGTCGGCCTTGGTGGTCGTGCAGCACGGTGCTCAGGCTGCGGATTTTCTGACCGTCCCAGTTGAGCTTTTCGTACGGGCCGATATTCACCTCGCTGACGTCGGCGTCGAGCATGTCCTCCAGCGCCGAGTCATCGCCGATGCTGCGCTTGGACAGGTTGTTGGCGATGTAATCGACCTTTTGCGAGCGCAGGTCATGCAGCACCGCTTCGGCGTGGGGGAAGAACAGCGTGGCGATGGCGTCGGCCATTGCGCGGAAGTTCTGCATGACGGTGTCTTGTTCAGCGGTGTTCATCAATGGGGCTCCAGGCGGGCAGGGGAGAGCATACCAGCGTCGAGGCCGAAGCGTGTCAGCGCCTCCGGCAGCGCTGCGCCGCGCACCAGTGCGGCACTGGCCTGGCCCATGGCCGGTGAGGTCTGGATGCCATAACCGCCCTGTGCCGCTACCCAGAACAGGCCTGGTACCACGGAATCAAAACCCGCGAGCAAATCACCGTCGTGCACAAAGCTGCGCAGACCGGCCCAGGTGCGGGTCGGGCGGCGGATGGTCAGGGTCGTGGCTTCTTCGATCTGGTAGATGCCCATGGCGATGTCCAGTTCTTCAGGCTGAATGTCCTGGGGGGCGACCGGGTCGGCGTTGGCCGGTGAGCCAAGGAACATGCCGGCGTCGGGTTTCATGTAGAAGGATTCGTCCAGCGCCACCAGCATCGGCCAGTGATGACTGTCGACGCCGTCGGGGCCGGCGAAGATGAACGCCGAGCGCCGCTTGGGCTGCAAGCCGATGGACGCGGCCCCGGCGAGCCCGCCGATGTGATCGGCCCAGGCGCCGGCGGCGTTGATGATGATCGGCGCGGTGTAGGAGGCGTCCTGGGTTTGTACCAGCCAGATGCCGTCGCCGTCGCGGCTCAAGCCGAGCACGTGGCTGTCGGTACGCACCTCGCCACCGTTGCGACGGATACCGCGCAGGTAGCCCTGGTGCAGGGCGTCGGTGTCGATGTCACTGGCGGTGGGGTCATACAGCGCACCGTGAACTTTTTCGCGGCGCAGGATCGGCAACTTCGCGCAGGCCTGGTCGGCGCTGAGCAGCTCGACCTGGGCCACGGTGGCCTTGGCACTCTGGTATTGGGTGTTCAGCTCGGCTGCATCACCGATGAAGTCCACGGTCATTTCGCCCCGTGGCGTGAGCAACGGGTGTTCGCAGAAACCCGGCGGCGGGTTGTCGAAAAACGCCCGGCTGGCCAGGGTCAGCGCCCGCACCTGCGGGGTGCCATAGGCGGCGCTGAACAGTGCCGCCGAACGCCCGGTGGAGTGATAGGCCGGGTGGCTTTCGCGCTCCAGCACGAGCACCTTGCGGTGCTGCGACAACCAGAAACCGGTGGAGGCGCCGGCGATACCGCCGCCAATGATGATGAAATCTGCGTGGTTCATAGCTGTCTCCAGAGGGCATTGGCCAGGGCGATGTCTTCCAGGCCCAGGCCGATGGAGCGGAAGAATACATGACGGTCGTAGGTCGGAGGTTGCACCCATTCGCTGAGCAGTTCGGGCAAGTCCCCCACGATGGCACGCGGGTCCCACCCGTGTTGTTCGGTGGCGATCAGCATGTCACCTGCCGCGCTAGGGGTGGTCTGGCGATAGTCGCAGAATACCTGCATCGCGTTGAGGCTGTGCGGCGGCACTTCGTGGGCACGCGGCGCATTGGTGCTGATCGAGGTGATCAGCGCCGGTTTGCTCAAGCGGGCGGGGTCGAGCACCGGTCCGGCCGACGAGGTACACAGCAGGATCACATCGGCGTCGGCCAAGGCCGCATCGCAGCTGTCGGCGATGACCACCCGTGGGTCCAGGCTCTTGAGTTGGGTGATAGCCTCGGCGCTGGCGTTGGCCAGGCTCGGCGAAAACAGGCTGATGTGCTGCCAGTCACGCAGTTGTTTGACGTAGTGCACATGCGCCTGCGCCACCTTGCCACTGCCAATGATCGCCAGGCGCCTTGCGGATAATGGCGCCAATGCCTCCACCGCCAGCGCTGTGGTTGCCGCAGTGCGGGCCGTGGTCAGTTCCGCCGCATCGCACAGCAGCAGGGGTTGGCCGGTCTGCATCGACATCAACAAGGTCCAAGCGGTCACCAGCGGCCCTTGCTCACGCACGATATAGGGCGAGGTCTTGACCCCGTACACCCCATCCTCGGCCAGCACGCCCAGGTAGTTGATAAAGTCACCGGCGGCGCGTGGAAACTCCACCAGCTGCTGCGCCGGCTGCACGGCTTGCCCGGCCGCCAGGTCCTGGAACAGCTTGCGCAGGATCTGCGGCACATCGACTTGAGCGAGCAATTCGCGGGCCTGGGCCTGGTGGAGCACGTGGGGTGAGCTGGACATGGGAGTCTCCGCAACTAAACTAATTTGTCTATTATGGACTTTTAGTTCTTGCGGGCAATATCCCCCTGAAAAAAAGCTGGCGGTTCACTTGCCCAGGTTCTGATTCATCAGATTGTCCAGCACCGGTTCCCGGCTGACGGCTTGCCACTCATGGAAGTGCTGGCAGCCCTCCACATTTGCCTCGGCCAGGTTGCTGCGCGGATCACAGATCATCGACCAGCGCTGTTGCAGCGACGGGTACTTGATGAAGTCAGCCCGCGTGGGCGGTTGGCAACCGAGCAGGGCAATCGCGGACATCACGGCTGCTGTGGTTTGAAAAGCTGTGGAGGGGACGATGTTCCAATTCATGATGACCAACACTCTGCGCAGGAGAGCCCTTGAGATAGAGCTGCAACGGCCTGTAGGGTGGTGGCCGCAGGGCAATCCTACGGCGCGATTGGTTCCTCAGAAAGATCCACTTATTGCTATTTTGGTCGGGCCATTAAGGCGCTGTGAACCTAAACCCGGCCGACAACTTCTCCTTCAGATAACCGACCAACGCACTCACCGCCTTCGGCACATGGGGCGAATATGGCCGGATCAAATAGATCTCATCGGCAAACGCACCCTTGAGTGTCCAGCCCTTGAGCACCTGCACCAGCTTGCCGCCGGCCAATGCGGCGTGGGCGCTGAAGTCGGGGAGCAGGGCGATGCCCAGGTGATTGAGGGCCGCATCGCGCAGGGCTTCGCTGTTGTTGGTGGCGAAGCTGCCGGCGATGGGCACGGTCACGCGCTCGAGGTTCTTGCTGGCGCGCTCGAAGGTCCAGGCGGGTTGGTCGGCACCACGGGGGTAGAACAGGCAGTTATGGGCGCACAGGTCATTGGGTTCGCGCGGCTCGCCGTGGCGTTGCAGGTATTCCCGGGTGGCGACCAGTACCGAGCCGGTGTCGCACAGCTTCCAGGCCACATGGGTTTCCGGCACCTGGAAGCCGTGGCGCACGGCCAGGTCGTAGCCTTCGGCGGCCAGTGAACTCAGGGCGTCGGACACGTCCAGTTGAATGCGCACCTGCGGGTACTGTTGCAGGAATTCCGACAGGTGCGGCACCAATTGCTGACGGGCGAACGCCACTGGCGCCGTCAGCCGCACCAGCCCGCGAATCTCGCCGACCGAGTCGCGTACCGAGGAAAAGCTGCGGGCGATCTGCGCATAGGCGCTGCGTACTTCACGGGTCAACGACAGCCCCGCATCGGTCAGCCTGACGCTGCGCGTGGTACGGGTGACCAGTCGCGTGCCGGTGGCTTTTTCCAGGTCGGAAATACGCTGGCTCACCGCCGACTTGCTCACGCCCAGGCGTGCGGCGGCGGCGGTGTAGGTGCCTTGTTCCTCTAGCACCGACAGCCAGTGGATATGGGTCCAAAGCCCTTCGATCTCGGATTTTTCCATGGGTGCATTGTTCGCTATATTGGACAATCAGTTCTGGATTCTGCTCTGGTTTGGAACAAACCGAAAGCCTATCGTGGTCCCCAACGCTATCCACCTGGGATCTACTGCCATGACCACGACCATCGAGCACTACATCAACGACCAGCGCGTGTCCCGCGACGATCGCTATCAGGACGTCTACAACCCGGCCACCGGCGAAAAGACCGGGCGCGTCGCCCTGGCCAGTCGCCAGACCGTGTCCGAAGCCGTCGCCGCTGCCCAGGCCGCGTTCGCCGGTTGGGCCGACACGCCGCCGATCCGCCGTGCTCGCGTGCTGTTCGAATACCTGCACCTGCTGCGCGAACGCAAGGACGACCTGGCGCGCATCATCGTCGCCGAACACGGCAAGGTCTTTACCGACGCCCAGGGCGAAGTCGACCGTGGCATCGATATTTTGGAGTTCGCCTGCGGCATCCCCAACCTGCTCAAGGGCGAGCATTCCGACCAGGTGTCCCGTGGCATGGACAACTGGACAATGCGCCAACCGCTGGGCGTGGTGGCGGGCGTGACGCCGTTCAACTTCCCGGTGATGGTGCCGATGTGGATGTACCCGATCGCCATCGCGGCGGGCAACACCTTCATTCTCAAGCCAAGCCCCACCGACCCGAGCGCCTCGCTGTTCATGGCCGAACTGCTGCGTGAAGCCGGCCTGCCCAAAGGCGTGTTCAACGTGGTGCAGGGCGACAAGGAATCGGTGGACGCGCTGATCGAACACCCGGACGTCAAGGCTGTGAGCTTTGTCGGCTCCACGCCGATTGCGCAATACATCTACGAGACCGGTGCGCGCAACGGCAAGCGCGTGCAAGGCCTGGGCGGCGCAAAAAACCACATGGTGGTGATGCCCGACGCGGACATCGAAAAAACCGTCGACGCCTTGATGGGCGCCGCCTACGGCAGTGCCGGCGAGCGCTGCATGGCCATCTCGGTGGCGGTGTTGGTGGGCGATGTGGGTGACAAAGTCATCGCGGCGCTGACCGAACGCGCCAAGCACCTGCGCATCACCGACGGTCGCGACCTCAAGGCCGAGATGGGCCCGATTGTGTCCCGCGCCGCCCTGGAACGCATCAGCGGCTACATCGAACAAGGCGTGCAGGCCGGCGCGCAACTGCTGCTCGACGGGCGCGACTATGTACCCACCGAGGCAGGCCTGGAAAATGGCTTCTGGCTCGGCGCGACCCTGTTCGACCACGTGACCCAAGAGATGAGCATCTACCGCGAAGAAATCTTCGGCCCGGTACTGGCGTGTGTGCGTGTGAATGACTTTGCCGAGGCGATCAAGCTGGTCAACGATCACGAGTTCGGCAACGGCGTCAGCTGCTTTACCCGCGACGGCAACATCGCCCGCGAATTCGCACGGCGCATTGAAGTGGGCATGGTCGGCATCAACGTGCCGATCCCGGTGCCGATGGCCTGGCACGGCTTTGGCGGCTGGAAGAAAAGCCTGTTCGGCGACATGCATGCCTATGGCACCGAGGGCGTGCGCTTCTATACCAAGCAAAAGTCGATCATGCAGCGCTGGTCGGAAAGCATCGAGCAGGGCGCGGAGTTTGCGATGCCGGTGTCCAAATAACGGTCAAAAGAACACAGCAGGGCAAATGTGGGAGGGGCTTGCCCCCTCCCACTTTCGATTGTTTTCCACTTGAGGGTTGACGGTCGTGCGAATGCACAATACTGTATATAAACACAGTGTTTAAGCGCTGATCGACCAACACCGGCAACCTCAGTCCTGCCAGACACTGTGTGCAAGTTAACGGATTAACTTGATGCACAGGCTCGTTTTACCGAGCCATTTTTATTGATAGAGAGGGAACTCATGTCCTACCCAGAAAGCAAACTCACCGGTCTGATCGGTTTCGCCCAGGCGGCAAAAGTGACAGGTGGCTGGTCCGGCCCTGTGGTCAGTATCACCACGCTCGATCAACTCAAGGCCAATATCGGCGACACCACCCCACGGGTACTGGTGATCAACAGTAATATCTCGGCGTCGAGCCTGACCAAAGTCAACATGGGCGCCAACAAGACACTGATTGGCTCGTTCCAGAACCGTACCCTGGAGAATATTCACCTGCGTGCAACGGTGCAGTCGCAGAACATCATTCTGCAGAATCTTATCTTCAAGCATTCGGCAAGTATCAAGGCCAATGACGATATCCAGGTCTACTTGAACTACGGCAGCAAGTATTGGATCGACCATTGCTCTTTCGTCGGGCACAGCTGGTCCACCACGGACGGTAGCGAAGATAAACTACTGTATATCGGGGAAAAGGCCGATTATGCCACCATCAGCAACTGCTTCTTTGGCAGTCATAAGTATGGTCTGATCTTCGGTCACCCGGCGGATGATAACAATGCCGCGTTCAATGGTTACCCGCACCTGACGCTGTGCCATAACCGCTTCGACAATATGGAAGTGCGTGCGCCTGGCTTGATGCGTTACGGTTATTTTCATGTGTACAACAACTACACCAATAACTTTCACCTCGGTTTTACCCTGGCACAAAATGCCAATATCCTTTCTGAAAGTAATTACTTTGGCGAAGGCAGCCAAAATAAAGGAATGTTGGATGACAAGGGCAACGGGACCTTCACCGATATCAACAGTGTGCCGCCGATCACTAATCAGAAGTCGCCCAAGGCGCAGTGGACGGCCTCATCCAACTATGGCTATACCTTGAAGACCGCCGCACAAGCCAAGGATTTTACCCAGAAGAATGCCGGCGCCCAGTCGGTTGCACTGGTCTTTGGTAGTTGATTAGCTAGCTTTCTACTTAGTGATCACTTAATGCGGGTGCCACTGTATTTATATCAAGGATATAAATACAGTGATGGCCTTTCTAATCTAAATAATTCTTCATGTTGCGACAGGCAGACTTCCATGTTAAACCTTGTTTCGCACTTGCAGAGCCAACTATCCCTTGCTCTTTCAGTCACCATTAAGTTGCTGGCTGTCATGTGCTATTTAATCTTCGCTTGTCACTTAAGCGTCAGTAAAAGGACATCATCATGAAACATGCGAATCACACACCCACTCGCTGGACACGGGCCGATGCGCTGAAAGTTAATGAGAATGACCCGACGACGACACAGCCGTTAGTGAGTCCTGACTTTCCTGTCATGAGTGACACGGTCTTTATCTGGGACACCATGCCCTTGCGTGAACTGGATGGCACGGTGGTATCGGTCAATGGCTGGTCAGTGATCTTCACCCTGACGGCTGATCGTCGCCCCCATGATCCACAATTCATCAACGCCGATGGCCGTTACGACATCAAGCGCGACTGGGAAGACCGCCATGGTCATGCGCGTATCTGCTACTGGTACTCGCGCGCCGGTAAGGACTGGATCTTCGGCGGTCGTGTCATGGCCGAAGGGGTTTCGCCGACCACGCGTGAATGGGCGGGCACACCGATCCTGCTGAATAACAACGGTGATATCGACCTGTATTACACCTGCGTCACACCGGGCGCCACCATTGCCAAAGTCAGGGGCCAGGTGGTCACCTCGGATACCGGCGTGACCCTGCGGGGCTTTGATCAGGTCAAATCGTTGTTTGATGCCGACGGTATCTATTACCAAACCGAAGCGCAAAATTCGACTTGGAACTTTCGCGATCCTAGCCCCTTTATCGATCCAAAAGATGGCAGGTTGTTCATGGTGTTCGAAGGCAACGTTGCCGGCGAGCGCGGGACACACGAAGTAGGCCCGAATGAAATAGGCCTGGTGCCGCCCGGGCATGAAGATGTCGGCGGTGCGCGTTATCAGGTCGGCTGCATCGGCATTGCGGTGGCCAAAGACCTCAACGGTGACGAATGGGAGATTTTGCCACCGCTGGTGACCGCCGTTGGTGTGAACGACCAGACCGAACGGCCGCACTATGTGTTCCAGGACAACAAGTACTACCTGTTCACCATCAGTCACAAGTTCACCTACGCGGACGGCGTGACGGGCCCGGATGGCGTGTATGGTTTCGTCAGCGACCGGCTGTTCGGCCCTTACACACCGATGAACGCCTCCGGCCTGGTGCTCGGCAATCCGCCTTCGCAGCCCTTCCAGACATACTCCCACTGTGTAATGCCCAACGGCCTCGTGACATCGTTTATCGACAGTGTGCCCACCACTGGCGATGACTACCGTATCGGCGGCACCGAAGCGCCGACGGTCAGGATTGTGTTGAAGGGCGATCGTTCGTTTGTGCAGGAGGCTTATGACTATGGCTACATCCCGGCGATGCGCGATGTAGTGTTGAGCCAGTGACTGCCGTGCAATCGTCAGCCTGATCATCTGGTGTAAACCGATGCAAAAGTGGGAGGGGGCTTGCCTCCTCCCACTTTTTTAACCGCAATCCAGTTCGGTGGCCGAAGCACTGTCGAGCAAGCTGGCGGTGTAGAGCAGGGTGTGTCAGTGCGAGCATGTTTAATTGATGAATAAATAAACTAATGGATGGTTTAATTGGTGATGGGAATTTCCTTCGGATGGTATTCGTCTTACAAACGCAGCCTACAGTATTATCGGTAGGACTTAGTTGCTGGTTTGCTGGCGGTTTTTTTTTATCGTGCAGGAACGCTCTACAGTGAGCGTTTAAGATGTGTGATAAAAAATCATGAGGTGTTTTGGCTTGACAAATTTATGTGCGGATAAATAATTTAATCGCTTGCTTTAAAAGGTGTGAAATCATTTTTTTATAAAAACAAGGATGAAAATGATGGATGCTCAAAATTCAGTAAAAAACAGATCAAATGAAAGGCTCTCTAAGAATGAGATTTATAGAGTGTGCGAGGCCGGTTACAACGAGGTGGCTAATGCAATTGTCCGGCATGCCGCGCTTAGGGAACTTGAAAAATTCGGCGAGATTATCTCTGCTCGTCCTCTGACGCATCAGGGTATGGCCTTGTTTTTTGGCACCCTTTGGGCTTTTTTTAAAGACGTGCCTGCGGGAATCGTTGCGTTGGCTGCACGTGTTACGGATGAATGGATCAAGGAGGATATGTGGAATGGCACAGCCAAGGCTGCGCATATTCTTTATGCTTCGGTTGATGAGTATGGTCTGCACCAGCATAGTAAACATATGCTGCCTACCCATCATCAGATGTTTAAACAACTGACGACTCATCTGGGGCTTTCCGATGCTGATCTGTTTAATCCGTCTAACGTACTCCCAGAGGGTACTGCGATGGGGAATAACACGCATAGGATGTACCGCTCCGAGTTTTTGGGCGAAGCGTTGGGTTTTCATTTGGCTTCGGAAATGACCTCGTCCAGAGAGTTTCAGTACTTTCTTGAAGGGTTTAAAAAATACGCCCGTGAGTATGGCTTGGTGGATGAGGAAGACCCGGTCTTGGCGTTCTTCGCTATCCACTGCGAAGTCGAACCCATGCACGTAGCGACCGGGCGGGAGATCGTAATTTCATACTTGGAGAAAAACCCAGGTATCGCTCCACAAGCCATGCGCGGTGCGATGGCATTCATGGACGGTTTTGAACATATGTTTTCGGCACTTAATCGTCGCCTTGCCGACCCGCAGAGTCTTTGAATTCTGGAGATTGTCTACATGTATAAGTCTTATGAGTGTCAGATCTGTCACTACGTTTATTCCGAGGCATTGGGTGAGCTTCTAGTCGACGTTGAGGCAGGAACAAGGTGGGGCGAGCTAGACGACAATTTTCAGTGTCCGCACTGTCGGGCAAAGAAAAAAATGTTCAGAGAGATTGTGAGGTAAATGCACGACTTTCTGAGTGCAATGCTATTTTCGACACTGCTTTCAATAAGCGTTGGACCGATAGCCTTGATCATTCTAAGGCAGTCCATCGTCTTTGGCTTTCGCAGTGCATTGCCCGCAGCCCTGGGGGCGGCAGTTGCCGACGCGGTATTTGCAGCTGTCGCCTTTACAGGCTTGAAGGTGGTCGAAGCATTTTGGGTCGCCAATCATCAGCTATTGACGTGGGGAGCGATTGCCTACCTCCTTTATCTTGGTGTTACCACATTCAAGAACGCTGCTGGCACGATGCAGATAACGTGCACCGCAGGATTTGTACCGGTCTTTTTACTGACGTTGACTAGCCCGTTCACCATTGCGGCGATTTCTTCCTATGCCATCGCCAGCGGCGCCCAGCTTCAGGGGCAGGGAATCTACTGGAATTTGCTGGGTGTTCTAGTGGGCTCGTTTCTCGGGCAAATGTTGTATGCAGCAGGGGGTGGGGGGATGAAGAAGCTGTTTGCTGAACGTTCAGGTTTTGGTGTGCTCAATCGAGCGAGCGGGGTGTGTCTGATTGGATTTGCGGGCTGGCAGATGGCTTGTGCTCTATCGCTATAGGCTTGCCCCCGATGGCGGTGGATGAGTCAGCTAGAGGTAAGCTGACTCATCCACCGCCATCGGGGCGAGCCACCTCCCACATTAATCCTGCGTTCCTAGCGCCGACCTGTGCGGGTACTCACATCCACCCAAACCGCCAACACCAGAATGCTGCCCTTCACGATCATCTGCCAGTAACTGTCCACATCCAGCATCGACATGCCGTTATCCAGGCTGGTAATCACCAGCGCCCCGAGCAACGCGCCATACACCGTGCCCGAGCCGCCGCGCATCGATGTGCCGCCAATAAAGCACGCGGCGATGGCATCCAACTCGCCCATGCTCCCCGCCGACGGCGAGCCGGCAGCCAGGCGCGCAGTGTTGACCAACCCAGCGAGCGCACACATCACGCCCATGATGCCGAAGATCCACAGCTTCACCGCCTGCACGTTGATGCCCGACAGGCGCGTGGCTTCCATATTGCTGCCCACCGCATACACGCGGCGGCCGAACACGGTCTGGCTGGTGACGTAGCTGAATACACCGAGCAGTACCAGCAACAGCAGCACCGGCACGGGGATGCCGTCGTAGCTGTTGAGGGTGGTGACGAACCCGGCCAGCACCGCGCCGATCACCACCACGCGCAACACATCACGCACCCATGAATGCGCCGCCAGGCCATGCAGTGCGCGGTTGCGCCGTTGTTTCCAGGTGAGGAACAGGGTCAGGGCAAACAGTAAGACACCGAGGCCGATCCCGACCGAATGGGGCAAATACCCTTGGCCCACATACACCAAGGAAGGCGACACCGGCGCAATGGTGGTACCGCCCGTGATCCCCAGGAGAATCCCGCGAAACGCCAACATCCCGCCCAGGCCAACGATAAACGACGGGATACGCAGGTAGGCCGTCATGTAGCCGTTGGCCAACCCGATCATCAAGCCGCACAGGGCAACCAGGCTCAGGTTCGCCAACAGCGGCACGTGATACACCACGTCCAAGATCGCCGCCAACCCGCCCAGCAAGCCGAGCAACGAGCCCACCGACAAATCGATCTCGCCACTGATGATCACCAGCACCATGCCGCACGCCAGGATCCCGGTGATCGACATCTGCCGCAGCAGGTTGGACAGGTTGCGCGGCGTGAGGAAGCCACCCTCGGTCTGCCAGCTGAAAAACAGCCAGATCACCGCGACGACGATCACCAGGGCAAGCATTTTGTAGCGGGTAAACAGCTGTTTGAGCTGATTCATCTACGCGGTCTTCCGATCATTATTATTGTGTTGGCTGAGCGCCGCGGCGAGCACCTGTTCCTGGGTGAGTCCCTCGTTGATGAAGTCGCCGCGCAACTGGCCGTCGCCGATCACCAGCACGCGGTTGGACACGCCGAGCACTTCGGCCAGTTCCGAGGAGACCATGATGATCGACACCCCCTCGGCCGCCAGCGCGCCCATCAGTTTATAGATCTCATACTTGGCGCCCACGTCCACCCCGCGTGTGGGCTCATCGAGGATCAGCACGCGGGGCTTGGCCATGAGCATTTTCGCCAGTACGGCCTTTTGCTGGTTGCCACCGGACAGGCTGGTGATCGGCAGGAACGGGCTGGCGGTCTTGAGGTGCAGGCGCGCGATCTGCTGGTCGATGCTGCCCAGTTCGGCTTCGGCGTCGATGCGCGTCAGGTGGGCGTAGGTGTCGAGCACCGCCAGGGTGATGTTCTGGCCCACGCCGAAGTCGGGAATGATGCCCTGGCGCTTGCGGTCCTCGGGCACCATGCACAGCCCGGCGCGGATCGATTTGAGCGGGGTGCGCGTGTCGATCACCTGGCCGTCCAGCCACACCTCGGCGCTGTAGCGGCCGGGGTAGGCGCCGAACAGCGCCGACACCAGTTCCGTGCGCCCGGCGCCGACCAACCCGGCAATGCCGAGGATTTCCCCGCGCTTGAGCACAAAGGACACATCGTCCACGCGCTTGCGCCTGGGGTTGTCGACGTCGTAGCAGGTGACGTTGCGCGCTTCGAAAATCACCTCGCCTACCGCATGGGGCTCGGTGGGGTAGAGGTTGCTCATCTCGCGGCCGACCATTTGGGTGATGATCTGCGCAATGTCCATGTCGGCCATGGCGGTGGTCGCGATGTGCTTGCCGTCGCGGATTACCGCAACGGTGTCGCATACCGCCGCCACTTCGTCGAGCTTGTGCGAGATGTACACGCAGGCCACGCCCTTGGCCTTGAGACCGCGGATGATATCCAGCAGCACCTCGATTTCCGAGCGGGTCAGGGCCGAGGAGGGCTCGTCGAGAATCAGCAGCCGCGCCTGTTTGTTCAGGGCCTTGGCGATTTCCACCAGCTGCTGGTAACCGCCGCCGTACTGCGACACCGGCAGCGCCACGTTCATGTCCGGCACCTTGAGCTCGCGCATCAAGGCTTCGGCGCGGTGGAACATCGCCGGGTAGTTCATGCGCCCGCCCGGCAGGGTCAGTTCATGACCCATGAAGATGTTTTCGGCCACCGACAGGTCGGGCACCAGGGTCAGTTCCTGGTGGATGATCACGATACCGGCCGCTTCGGTTTCGCTGATCGACTGGGCCTTGAGCGGCTGCCCGTCCCAGAGAATTTCGCCGTCCCAGGTGCCGTGGGGATACACCGCCGACAGCACCTTCATCAAGGTGGATTTACCGGCGCCGTTCTCGCCGCACAGGCCGACGCATTCCCCCGGCCGCACCTTGATATCGATGCCGTCCAGCGCGTTGACACCGCCAAAGCGTTTGACGATGCCGTTCATTTGCAGTAGGTAGTCGGCCATGGCGCTTACTGCCCGGCCATCTGCTCTTTGGTGTAGAACCCGTCTTTCTCCAACAGGTCGATATTGGCCTTGGTCAGCGGGGTCGGGGTGAGCAGGATGGTGTCGACCTGTTTGCTGCCATTGTCGTACTGCGAGCTGTAGGTGGGTTTCTCGTTACGTGCCAGTTGCACCGAGAGTTTGGCGGCTTCGGTGGCGATCAGCTTGAGCGGCTTGTACACGGTCATGGTCTGGGTGCCGTCGATCACGCGCTTGATGGCCGCGAGGTCGGCGTCCTGGCCGGAGATCGGCACCTTACCCGCCAGTTTCTGCGCGGCCAGGGCCTGGATCGCGCCGCCGGCGGTGGCGTCGTTGGAGGCGACGATGGCGTCGATCTTGTTGTTATTGCGGGTCAGGGCATTCTCCACGATGCTCAGGGCCTCGGTGGGGTTCCATTCCTTCACCCATTGCTGGCCAACCACCTTGATATCGCCCTTGTCGATGGCCGGTTGCAGCACCTTCATCTGGCCTTCGCGCAGCACCTTGGCGTTGTTGTCGGTGGGCGCGCCGCCGAGCAGGAAGTAGTTGCCCTTGGGCGCCGCTTGCAGCACGCCGCTGGCCTGCATTTCGCCGACTTTTTCGTTATCGAAGGAGATGTAGGCGTCGATGTCCGCATTTAGGATCAGGCGGTCATAGGACACCACCTTGATCCCGGCTTTCTTGGCTTCGGCGACGGCGTTGGTGAGCACGGTGGCGTTGAACGGCACGATGACGATCACATCGACGCCACGGGAAATCAGGTTTTCGATCTGCGAGATCTGTTTTTGCTCGTTGGCATCGGCCGATTGCACGAAGACCTTGGCGTCGAGTTTTTCTGCGGCGGCGATGAAGTAATCGCGGTCGCGGGACCAGCGTTCCAGGCGCAGGTCATCGATGGAAAAACCGATCTTCGGGTGGGCTGAGTCGGCCAGGACCGGCAGGGCGAGCAAGGCCAGGGCAGTGGCGATGAGGGTGCGTTTCATGGTTGTGCGTCCTTTTATTGTTGTTGGAAAGACAGTGGCGAAACGGGTTTTTTGTTGTGAGCGGTTCTGTTGTGGCGAGCGGGCTTGCTGTGGTGAGCGGGCTTGCCCCGCGTTGGGGCGCGAAGCGGCCCCTTTCCCGGCAACATGTTTTCACCTGGCACACCGAGGCGCCTGGTTTTGGGGCTGCTTCGCAGCCCAACGCGGGGCAAGCCCGCTCGCCACAACAAGCCAGCTCGCCACAAAAAAAGCCCGCTCGCCACAAAAAAAGCCCGCATGTCACACAGTCACCGGTAGATAAAGCGATTCACAATACCTTCCAGCATCTCCTGCCGACCACTCACCGCCTGCGGGTTCAACTCCTGCGCAAAGGCATGCTCGGCCAGGGATTCCAGGCTGAATTCCCCCGCCAGCACCGCCTGGCCCAGCGGTTGCTGCCAGCCGGCGTAACGCTGGTCCTTGAACTGCTGCAACCGGTCGTTCTCGACCATGGCCGCCGCCCGCTCCAGCGCCAGCGCCAACACATCCATCGCCGCCACATGTCCGTGGAACAGGTCCACCTCATCAAGGCTCTGGCGGCGTACCTTGGAATCGAAATTGTAGCCGCCATTCTTGAAACCCCCGGCCTTGAGGATTTCATAGGTGGCCAGGGTCATTTCCTCGACGCTGTTGGGGAACTGGTCGGTGTCCCAGCCGTTCTGCGGGTCGCCACGGTTGGCGTCGATGCTGCCGAAAATCCCCAGGGACACAGCAGTGGCGATCTCATGATGAAAACTGTGCCCGGCCAGGGTCGCGTGGTTGGCCTCGATGTTCACCTTGATCTCATGCTCCAGCCCGAACTCATGCAGGAAGCCGAACACCGTGGCGCTGTCGTAATCGTATTGGTGCTTGGTCGGCTCCTGGGGCTTGGGCTCGATCAGCAGGTCGCCGGTGAAGCCGATCTTGTGTTTGTGCTCCACCACCATGCGCATAAAGCGCCCGAGCTGTTCGCGCTCGCGCTTGAGGTCGGTGTTGAGCAGGGTTTCATAGCCTTCACGACCGCCCCACAGCACATAGTTGGCGCCCTTGAGCCGCAGCGTCGCGTTCATCGCACTGAACACCTGGGCGGCGGCGTAGGCAAACACCTCCGGGTCCGGGTTGCTCGCGGCGCCGGCGGCAAAGCGCGGGTTGCTGAAGCAGTTGGCGGTGCCCCACAGCAGTTTGATGCCTGTCTGTTCCTGATGGCGTTCCAGGTGGTCGACCATCTGCGCAAAGTGATTGCGGTATTCCTTGAGCGACCTGCCTTCGGGGGCGACATCCGTGTCGTGAAAGCTGTAGTAGTCGATGCCCAGCTTGGAGAAAAACTCGAAGGCCGCGTCCGCCTTGCCGATGGCCAGTTCCATCGGGTCGCCACTGCGCTGCCATGGCCGCTTGAACGTGCCCACGCCAAACATATCCGCCCCTGGCCACACGAAGGTGTGCCAATAGCAGGCCGCCATGCGCAGGTGCTCGCGCATCGGTTTGCCGAGGATGATTTTGTTGGCGTCGTAATGGCGAAAGGCGAGGGGTGAGTCGCTGCTGGGGCCTTCGAAGCGAACCTTCTCGACACCGGGGAAGTACGGCATGGCGTTTTCCTTATTGTTCTTAGCGGTGTCTGGATACTAGCAACGGCACCTGGCCTGCTGATTATGAAAATCACCAACGGACAGTGCGATTTTGCGCGGCAGGGGCTAGGCTGTTGCGACCGGCCCCAGGACAACAACAATGAAAACCCTACCGCCCGTGCACCGCATCGCCTTGCTGTTCAACGGCAGCAAAATCTACGACCGCGGCATCATCGCCGGCATCGGCAATTACCTGAGCAGCACCCGCGCTTCCTGGGACTTGTTCCTCGAGGAGGACTTCCTGTGCCGCCTCAAAGGTATCGAGCGCTGGCAGGGCGACGGCATCATTGCCGACTTCGATGACCCACTGATCGGCGAGGCGCTGGCCGGCAGCAAGGTGCCGGTGGTGGCGGTGGGCGGATCCTATGAAGATGCACGCGCCTACCCCAAGGGCATCCCCTATGTGGCCACCGACAACGCGGCCTTGATGAAACTGGCCTACGAGCATCTGATCGAGGCTGGAGTGACGCGGTTTGCCTGTTTCAGCCTGCCCGAAGCCCAGGCCAATCGCTGGGCCCAGGAGCGCGAAAAGGCCTTCAAGCGGCTGCTGCAACGCGATGGCTTGCCAGTGCAGATCTATCGCGGCCTGGGCACCAGCGCGCCGCTGTGGGACAGCGCGGTGGAGCAGCAGATCGCCTGGCTGCAAAGCCTGCCCAAGCCCATCGGGATTATCGCGGTCACCGACGCCCGCGCCCGGCAACTGCTGCAAGCCTGTCTCACCGCCGGCATCGCGGTGCCGGAAGAGGTGGCGCTGATCGGTATCGACAATGACCCACTGACCCGCACCCTCACACGCGTGCCGTTGAGCTCGGTGATCCAGGGCACCGAAACCATGGGCCGCACCGCCGCCGCGCTGTTGCACCAGATGCTGCATGGCAAGCCTTGTACGGGTACGCAGGTGCTGGTGCCGCCGGATGCGATCAACGTGCAGGCGTCGAGCCTGCACCAACCCTTGGGCAACCCTTATGTGATGCAGGCGTTGCTGTTTATCCGTCAGTACGCCTGCCAGGGCATCAAGACCGCCCAGGTGGCGGCTTATGTCGGGGTGTCGCGTTCATCGCTGGAGTCGCACTTTCGCAAGGCGCGCGGATGCAGCGTGCACGATGAGATCCTGCGTTTCAAACTCGCCAGCGCCGCCAAGGGCTTGCAGGGCAACCACCTGGCGATCGCCGATATCGCCCAGCAGTGCGGCTTCAAGTCGGCGCAGTACCTGCACACCGTGTTCCGTCGCGAGTTTGGCTGCACGCCACGGGAATACCAGCACAGCCATTAGAAACTTTGCAGGCATCGCCCATTCGCCGCTGGACTTGCACCGTACAGACTAGGGAGAATGGTTTTTTGTGGCGTAAATGGAAGCTCCCATGACCGACAGTGCCCAGCGTGCCGCCAGCGACATCGACCTGATGACCGAAGTGGCCATGCTTTATTACCTCGACAACATCACCCAGGAAGCCATTGCCAAGCGCTTCGACCTGTCGCGGGTCAAGGTCAGCCGCTTGCTCAAGCGCGCCCGTGATGAAGGGGTGGTGGAGGTGCGGGTGTTGCAGCATCCGGCCCTGAACACGGAGTTGGAGCAGGCGCTGGTCGAGCGTTTCCAGTTGGACCGCGCCTTGATCGCGGTCGACCACGGCGACCCCGACACCCAGCGCTCGGCCGTGGCCAGCCTGGTGGCCAACTACCTGAACAAGACCCTCAGCGACGGCATGATCGTCGCCGTCGGCATGGGCCGCAACGTGGGCGCCGTGGCCGAGAACGTGTTCCTGCCGGTGACGCGCAACTGCACCTTCGTTTGCGCCATCGGCGGCTCGCTCAAGGCCGGCGAATACATGAACCCCGACCATATCTGCCGGCGCCTGGCCCTGCGTTTCGGCGCCGAGAGCGAAACCCTGTACGCCCCGGCCCTGGTGGCCAACCCGGAACTGCGCAGCGTGCTGATCAACAACGACACCGTGCGCTCCACCCTCGACCGTGCGCGCCGCGCCGATATCGCCTTGATCGGCATCGGCGACATGAGCGAGAACAGCAACATGGTGCGCATGGGCTGGTTCTCGCCCCAGGAAATCGCCCAGGCCCGGGTGTCCGGTACGGTCGGTGACATGATGGGCTACGACTTCATCGACATCCACGGCCAGCCGGCGGTCAACGCCATGCAGGGCCGCGTGATCGGGCTGTCGGTACAGGAGCTGGTGCGCATTCCCGACGTGGTAGCGATTGCCAGCGAAAATACCAAGGCGGCGGCCACCCTCGGTGCGTTGCGCTCCGGGGTGATCAACACCCTGGCGACGACCGTGTCGAATGCCTACACGATCCTTGCCCTGGATGATGCAACGCGCCGCTAGGTGACATCTTGTATGTGGTGAGCCCGCTTGTTGTGGTGAACAGGCTTGTTGTGGCGAGCGGGCTTTCTGTGGTGAGCGGGCTTGTTGTGGTGAGCGGGCTTGCCCCGCGTTGGGTGGCGAAGCCGCCCCAATCCAGGCACCGCATTTATTCAGTTAGAACTCATTGACAGGTTCTGGGGCCGCTTCGCAGCCCAGCGCGGGGCAAGCCCGCTCGCCACAACAAGCCCGCTCGCCACAGAAAGCCGGCTCACAACTACCCGACCAACCGCGCCTCAACCGATTCGGCCAGGTTGGTCAGGATCAGGCAGCACGACACCGCGCCCGCATCCAATACCCCCAGGGAGCGCTCCCCCAGGCGGCTGGCACGGCCGATCTTGGCCACCAGGTCGCGGGTGGAATCACGGCCCTGGGAGGCGGCTCTTTTCATTCGGTGCAACGCTTCGCGGAACGTCGCGCCGCTGGCCTGGGCCTGTTCAAACGCTTCCACCGCCGGGATCAACGTATCCATCAGGCACTTGTCACCCACACCCGCATCGCTGATGTCCTGCAGTGAAGTCAGGCCGCCACGCAGCAGCCTGGCGAAGGTCGCCCCGTCGATGCTGTCGTGGCCGCGCACTTCGTCGGCCATGCCGATAAACAGGCTGCCGTAAAGCGGACCCATGGAGCCGCCGATGCCTTCCATCAACGCCAGGGTCAGTTCGTCCAGCGCCTCGGCCAGGGACAGTTCGCGGCCCTCCAGGGTCTTGCCGCAGCGCGAGAACCCCTTGGCCATGTTGATGCCGTGGTCGCCGTCGCCGATGGCGCCGTCCACTTCACTGAGGTATTCGCGGTTGGCAACGATGATCGACACCAGGTTGGTGACAATGGCGCTGCCGGTGTTGCTCGAGAAATGTTCGCGCATGCTTCACTCCGACTGGGTCATGCCGATGGAGCGGCAAGGTTGGTCGATCAGGCGGCTCAGCTCGGCGTCGAGGCCAAGCAGGGTCAGGGTCACGCCCATCATTTCCAGGGACGTGAAGTAGTTGCCCACGTAACAGCGGTGTATGCGCAGGCCCTTGGCGCGCAGTTGGCGCTCGACCTCGGCGTAGAAAATATACAGCTCCATCACCGGCGTGGCGCCCAGGCCCGAGACCAGCACCACCACGCTCTGGTCCTGGGTGAAGTCGCGGTCGGCCAGGATCGGCGCAAGCATGCGCTCGGCCATGGCGGCGGCGGACTCCACCGGCACCACTTCGATACCCGGTTCGCCATGGTGGCCGATGCCCAGTTCCATCAGGCCGTCGGCAATCTGGAAGTTGGGTTTGCCCACCGCCGGAATGGTGCAGGGCGTGAGCCCCACGCCGATGGAGCGACAATGGTCCACGGCCTTCTGTGCCACGCGGATCACGCCGTCGAGGTCGTAGCCCTGGGCGGCGGCGGCACCGCCGATCTTCCACATGAAAATCTCGCCGGCCACGCCGCGTCGCTTGGCGATATCCGCAGGCGGGGCGGAGGCCACGTCGTCGTTGGCGACCACGGTGCGGATGTTCATGGCTTTGCTGGCGGCCATTTTCATCGCCAGCTTCACGTTCATGTTGTCGCCGGCATAGTTGCCATACAGGCATGCCACGCCCGCGCCCTGGTCGGCGGCACGGAACGCGTCGAAGAAGCTCTTGGCGGTGGGCGAAGAGAAGATCTCGCCCACCGCCACCGCATCCACCAGCCCCGGTCCGACATAGCCGAGAAACGCCGGCTCATGCCCCGAACCGCCGCCGGTGACGATGCCCACCTGGCCGGCCGGTGAGAGGGTGCGCTTGCCGATGACCCGTGGATTGCTCTCGTACTGCACCAGTTCAGGGTGCGCGAGGAGGATGCCCGCGAGCATGTCCTCGACCACCAGGTCCGGATCATTGATGACTCGATTCATAGGGTGTTTCCTTGTTCTTATTCGTCTGGAATCGGTTTACTGAATGCTGTAGCCGCCGTCGATCACCACGTTTTCGCCGGTGATCATCTTGGCCGCGTCGCTGACCAGGTAGAGCACCAGGCCGGCGATTTCTTCCGGCTGGGCGAAGCGCCCCACCGGGATCTGCAATTTGGCCCGTTCGCCCAGTTCGCCCGCCCAGGCTTTCTTGCCCAGCGCGGTTTCGACGATGGTTGGCGACACGGCGTTGACGTTGATGCCGTGGGGCGCCCATTCCATAGCCAGTACCTTGGTCATGCCGACCACGGCAGCCTTGCTCGCGCAGTAGGCCACATGCCGGTCCAGGCCGATGACGGCGGCCTGGGAGGCGAGGTTGACGATACGCCCGCCGCCTTGCTCGATCATGTACCGGGCACAGGCCTGCGCCATGAAGAAGCTGGCCTTGAGGTTGATATCCAGGGTGGTGTCCCAGGCGTTTTCATCTACGTCCAGGGCTTTGTCGAGCAGCGCGACCCCCGCGCTGTTGACCAGGTAATCGATGCGCCCGAGCCCGGCAGCGGCCTGGTCGACGGCGGCCTGCAGCGAATCGAGCTGGCGCAGGTCAGCCACCAGCCCCACATGACCCGCGCCGAGGCTGGCAGCCACTTCGACCACCGCCGGGTCACGGTCCAGCAACGCCACCCGGGCGCCGCGCTCCACCAGCAACTGGGCACAGGCCAGGCCGATACCGGCGGCGCCCCCGGTGATCACGGCGCAACGGCCGGTGAGGTCGAACGCCTGGTTCCAGAAATTGGACATTGCACACACTCCACTTAGCGTTTTTTCTTGCGCCAGACATCAATCAACACCGCAAGCACGATGATCAATCCCTTGGCCACTTGTTGGTAATACGACGACACCCCGAGCAGGTTCAAACCGTTGTTGATCACACCGATCAGCAGCGCGCCAAACAACGTGCCGACAATGCTGCCGGTGCCACCCGACAGGCTGGTGCCGCCGATCACCACCGCCGCAATCGCATCCAGCTCATAAGACACACCCGCCTGGGGCAGGGCCGAGGTGGTGCGCGCCGCCAGCACCACACCGGCCAACCCCGCCAGCAGGCCGGAAATCACATACACCGAGAACGTGACCTTGCGCACGCCGATGCCGGAGGTGCGCGCGCTTTTTTCGTTGCCGCCCACGGCGTACACGTAGCGCCCGTAGGTGGTGTAGCGCAGCACCATCCAGAAGATCAGCGCGACCACCGCAAAGATAATGATCGGCACGCCAATGGGGCCGAGCTTGCCGATGCCCAGGGCGAGGAAGCTGTCCGGCAGGTCGGTGACCGGGCTGCCGTCGTTGAGAATAAAGGTCATGCCCCGCGCCACGCTGAGCATGCCGAGGGTGGCGACAAAGGGCGGGATGCTCAGGTTGGCCACCATGAAACCGTTGACCACGCCAAGCATGGCCCCGGCAAACATCCCCGCACTCACCGCCGCCAGCAGGCCATAGCCCTGGGTGGCGACCAACGCGCTGCACAAACCGGCAAAGGCCAGGATCGAGCCCACCGACAGGTCAATGCCCTTGGTGAGGATCACGTAGGTCATGCCCACGGCCAGAATGCCGTTGATGGAGGTCTGGCGCAGGATGTCCATCCAGTTGCGCCAGGTCATGAAGTATTCGCTGGAAAACGCCATCACCAGACACAGCAGGATAAACACCAGCGGCAGACCGAAGCGGTCGAGGGACAGGCGCAGGCGATTGCGCGGCGGGGCAGTGACGGGTGCGGCGAGGACTTTACTGTTCATGAGGCAAGACTCAACAAGGCTTCCTGGGAAAGGGCGGTATCGCTGCTGACGGTCACCAGGCGGCCGCCCTTGAACACCGCGATGCGATCACTCAGGTGCAGCAATTCCGGCGCCTCGGACGAGACCACAATGGCCGCACCGCCGGCGCGCACGAACTCGTCGAGCAGGTGATAGATCTCCTGCTTGGCGCCTTCGTCGATGCCGCGCGTCGGCTCATCGCACAGCAGGCAGATCGGCTGGGTCGACAGGCATTTGGCGAGCACCACTTTCTGCTGGTTGCCGCCGCTCATGGACTCCACCGGCAAGTCCAGGGACGAGATCTTGATCTGCAGGCGCTTGACCATGCTCTGCGCCAGGGCCTGTTCCTTGCGCGCATTGATCACCGACCAGCTCGACAATTGCTTGTAGGCCGACAGCGCGATGTTGGCGAGGATGCTGGCGCTGAGCACCAGGCCACTGTCCTTGCGGTCTTCGGTGACCAGGGACATGCCGGCGCGGATGGTCGCCGCCGGTGTGCCGACGGGCAGCGGCTGGCCTTGCAGGGTGGCACTGCCGGCGTCCGGCAGGGTCAGGCCATACAGGCAGTTGAGGAATTCGCTGCGGCCCGAGCCCATCAGCCCATAGATGCCGAGGATTTCGCCCTGGCGCAGTTGCAGGCTGATGTCCTGGAACTCGCCGTCGCGGCTCAGGCCACTGACATCCAGGCACGTGGTGGCAGCGCATTCGCGGCCGACTTTATGGTCGATGCGCTGCAGCTCCTGGCCGACGATGCCGCGCACCAGGTGGGCGCGGTCGATATCGGCCATGCGCCCGCTTTCCACAAAGGCGCCGTCGCGGAAGATGCTGTAGTCGTCGGCAATCTGCGCCAGTTCACTGAGGCGGTGCGACACATAGATGATTCCGGCGCCACGCGCGGTCAGGCGGCGGATCGCCTTGAACAGGGTTTGCGCTTCATGTTCGCCGATGGCCGAGGTGGGCTCGTCCATGATCATCACCTGGCAGTCATGGCTGAACGCCTTGGCGATCTCCACCAGCTGGATCTGCGCCACGCTCAGGCGATGCATGGGGCTGGTGGCATCCACGTCGAACTCCAGGCTTTGCAGCAGTTGGCGGGTGCGTCGGTTCAGTTCCTTGCTGTCGACGATACAACCGGCGCGGCGCGGTTCGCGGCCCAGCCATATATTTTCGGCGACGGTCATGTAGGGGATGGGTTCCAGCTCCTGGGTGATCATCGCCACCCCGGCGGCGAGCGCCGCGCTGGGGCGGTCGAACTGCACCGGCTGGCCGTTGAGCAGGATGCTGCCGGCGTCACGCTGGGTGATGCCCATCAAGATGCTGAGGAAGGTGGATTTGCCGGCGCCATTGCCGCCGCACAGTGCGTGCACGCTGCCGGCCCGCAGGGCCAGGCGCCCGTCGCGCAGGGCAGGGACCCCGGCGTAGGCCTTGGAAACTTGTTCAGCCTGGAGCAGTAATGGCGGGGCCATCGGTGTGTCCTCTTGCTGATTTTCTTATTAGGTAGGCTTAGGCAAAAGCCTGATCATATGATCGGATAGTGATCATATGTTTAAACTGGTCGAGTTGGTTTTGTCAATGGCTTGGCGCAGCATTCGCCTGAGGTTTTAGGGTTTTCGCGGGTTGCTGCCTTGAAATAAGCCTTGACAGCAGCAGGGCTGTCGTCCGCTAATGATTGTGCATAATTTCAGTGAGCGATCATTTGATCGGTCTGATGGAGAAACAGTAATGGGTGCACAAACGACGTTTTCGGTGGCCATCGGATGCGACGAGGCGGGCTTTGAGCTCAAGGAAATGCTCAAGCGCTTTATCGAAGGCCTGGGGTATGGGGTCGAGGACTTTGGCTGCCATTCGTCCAGCCCGGTGCTGTATCCGGACATCGCAGCGGCGGTGGCCACGGCGGTGGGGGCGGGTGAGCAGCGCCTGGGTGTGCTGATCTGTGGCACCGGCATCGGCATGGCGATTTCCGCCAACAAGATCAAGGGTGTGCGGGCGGCCCAGGCCCACGACACCTATTCGGCCGAGCGCGCCCGCAAGAGCAACGATGCGCAGATCCTGTCCATCGGTGCACGGGTGATCGGCCCCGAGCTGGCCAAGAGCATCGTCAAAGTGTTCCTGGAGTCGGAGTTCGAAGCGGAGCGCTCCGGGAAGAAAGTCGAGCGCATCACTGCGCTCGAACAGGCGAACAGGGCGTTGCCGTCAGACGACTGAGCCGCTTCAGAACAGCGCCTTGACCTGCAGGCCCAGCACCAGGGCGTTGTCGATGTTGTCACCGGAAAACGCCCCCGGCTCGATGATGTATTGCACATCCGGGCGCAGGGTCAGCCAGGGGGTGGCCTGGTAGCCGTAGCTGAGTTCGATCAGTTGTTCGGCGTTGTTCAGGTTGGGGTAGTCGGTCCCGGCCTTGAAGGCGGCCAGCTCCTGCACCTCGCGGCTGCGCGGGTTCGGCACGGCACGGCCATAGCCCAGCGCTACGGTGTCCCGCGGCCGGCTTTCGAACGGTTTGTACAGCACCACACCTGCGCCGTACCACTTGCTGAACGGCGAGGCCGCTTCGCTGGCGGCAGAATACTGGCCGAAGGCGTGCAGCACACGACCGCTGGATGAATCCGAAGCCCACACCGCCTGGTCGATCAGCAGGTAGTGACCGCCGCGACCGCTGACTTCCTTGTTGCTGCCGATGCGTTTCACGTCGGAGCTGTCGTAGTAATAACCCAGCTTGTATTCACCCGGCAGGCTGCCGGTGTGTTTGTAGATCAATTCGATCGGCACCACGGTGCCGGTGGTGTGCTTGGGGTCCAGGCGCCAGGCGCGGCTGGAGTTGCCGTTGCTTTGCGGGTCGACGTTGAACGCGGCCACGCGCAGTTGCCAGGCCGGCGAGAAGTCATATTTAACCCGCGCACCCAGGCGTGCATTCGGGTAGTTGGTCCAGCCGCTGCCGCCGGACATATTCAGCGGGTGCCCGCAGAACCCGGCGTTCATGAAGTTGCACAGAATCCCGCTGTCGAGGCCGCCGAGGTCATTGCCCATGGCCATGTAGCCGAGCTTGACGTTCAGCGCCGGGGTGAACAGCGTGCGTTCGTAGCTCAACTCGGTGAGGCGAGTGTAGAGGCCGCCGTAGTTTTCCTGGATCGGCAGGCGGTTGCCCACCAGGTCCTCGGAGGCACTGTTGCCGCGCCGGTCATTGATCGTGAGCTGGATGCGATCGCCATTGGTGAGGCCGTAGAGCTTGCCCAGGTCGAACTGCACGCCGAGCTTGAGGTTCTGCGAGTAGCGCGCCGAGCGGTGCTGGCCGCCATGGGCGTTGTAGGCGGTTTCGCCACTGTAGTCGCCGCTGAAGCGGATGCCCTGTGCGTCGAGTTCACGGCGCAGGCCGCCCCAGTCGCCGGTCAGGGTGGTGTCATCGGCTTGCACGGGCAGGGCGGCACCCAGGGCCAGGCCCAGCAGCAGGCGCCCAAGGGGAATATGAGAAGTGGGGGTCATGCGGGTTTTTCCAGGCACAAGGCGCGACGCCGGGGAGGCGACGCGCGAACGGGGGGTTATGGCAGGGCGTAGGCGATCACGTAGTCGCCACGGTCGGTGGACTGGCGTGCGCCACCGGCGGTGATGACGATGTACTGCTTGCCGGTTTTCGGCGACACGTAGGTCATCGGGCCGCCTTGGCTGCCGACGGGCAGGCGGGCTTTCCAGACTTCATCACCGTTGCCGCTGTTGAAGGCGCGCAGGTAGAAGTCCTGGGTGCCGGCGATGAAGATGAGGCCGCCCTGGGTCGACAGGGTGCCGCCAAGGGTCGGCAGGCCGATCTTGATCGGCAGGTGCATGCGGATGCCCAGCGGGCCGGTGTCTTCCACGGTGCCGACAGGCACTTGCCAGGCGACCTTTTGCGTCTTCATGTCGATCGCGGTCAAGGTGCCGAACGGCGGCGCCTGGCACGGAATGCCGGCCACCGACAGGAAGCGGTTTTTGTTCACCGCATACGGCGTGCCCTTGAGCGGCACAGCGCCCATGCCGGTGTTCAGCGCTTCGCCACCGGACGCGGCCTGGGCCTTGTTCTGCGACGGAATCATCTGGATCCACAGGCCTAGGCGCATGTCGTTGACGAAGATAAAACCGTGCACCGGGTCGGTGGAAATGCTGCCCCAGTTCATGCCGCCCAGGGAGCCCGGGAAGCTCAGGGATTTATCGGTGCCCGGCGCGGTGTACAGGCCGTCGTAGCGCATGCCCTTGAAGTCGATGCGGCACAGCAACTGGTCAAACGGCGTGGCGCCCCACATGTCCGATTCGGTCAGGGTCTGTGCGCCGATCTGCGGCATGCCGACCGATTTTGGCTGGGTCGCCGAGTAGGGTTCGTTGGGGATGTTGGCGGCCTTGACCGGGACTTCCTTCACCTCGGTCAGCGGCTTGCCGGTGGCACGGTCGAGCACGTAGATCTGCCCGGCCTTGGTGCCGATCACCACCGCAGGCACAGCCTTGTCGCTGCCCGGCGGGGTGAAGTCGATCAGGCTCGGCTGCATCGGCAGGTCGAAGTCCCACAGGTCATTGTGGACGGTCTGGTACACCCATTTTTCCGCGCCGGTGGAGGCGTCCAGCGCCAGTACCGACGCGCCGTATTTGTGATTCAGTTGCGTACGCTCGACACCGTAGATGTCGGTGGACGAGCTGCCCATCGGCAGGAAGACCGTGTTCATCAGCGGGTCATAGGACATCGGCGCCCAGCTGTTCGGCGTGCTGCGCACGTAGGTGCTGCCGTCGGCCGGGGCTTTTTTGTCTTGCGGGTTGCCGGGGTCGAACGCCCAGCGCATCTGGCCGGTGATCACGTCGAAGCCACGGATCACGCCGCCGGGCATGTCGGTCTGCACGTTGTCGGCCACGCGACCGCCGACCACCACGGTGGTGCCGGCGATCAGCGGTGCCGAGGACAGTTGGTAGTAGCTGTCCGGTACGTTGCCCAGGCCGGCTTTCAAATCCACCTGGCCGTGGGTGCCGAAGTCTTCGCAGAATTGGCCGGTGTCGGCGTCCACGGCGATCAGGCGTGCATCGATAGTGTTGGTCAGCAAGCGACGCTGGCACTGCGCACCGGCAGGCACGCTGGCGGCGATGATCGGCGAGCTGTTCGGTTGGGTCGGCTGGGCAATCGGCGCGGTGGCGTCGAAGTAGGCCATGCCACGGCAACGCTGCCACACCGCCGATTTGGCGTTGACCTCGTTCTTCCACAGCTCTTTGCCGGTGTCGGCGTCGAGGGCGATCAGGTTGTTGTGCGGCGTGCAGATGAACACTTTGTTGCCGATCTGCAGCGGGGTGAGCTGGTCTTCGGCACCGTTGCCGTCGCTGATGGCGACGTCGCCGGTGTGGTAGGTCCAGGCCACTTTAAGCTTGTTGATGTTGTCACGATTGATCTGGTCCAGCGCAGCGAAGCGGCTGCCACCTTCGGTGTTGCCGTAGTGCGCCCAGTCTTTCTGCTCATCGGCAGCGGCCACCGGCGTGATGCCAGGGCCGTTACCGGTGGGAGCAACGCTTGGGTGGGCAACAAACATATTGCCCGCCGCCACGGCCACGCCCACCGCCAATACCGCCGCCACGCCATAGGCGCCGCGAGCAGGCCGGTTGACCAGCAGCGGGTACACCAGCGCTACCACCGTGCCGATCACCGCGAACATGAACACGCGGGAGAACAGCGGCCAGAACACCAGGCCCACATCCGCCACCGCCCAGAGAGCCGTGCCGACCAGGAAGGCCGCGAACAGCCACGCGCCCGCCGGCTTGCGTCGGGCAATCAGCAGGCCCGACACGGCCATGGCCGCACCGCCGATCAGGAAGTACCAGGAACCTCCCAGGCTCACCAGTTTGCCGCCGCCAATGGCCAGCGCGAGGCCGAGCAGGGCGATGATCACGCCCAGGCCCAGCAGTAAGATTCTAGAGGCGCCAGCGGCGCGCGATGCTCGTTTCATGTCGACAGCACTCGAATGTGAGAGGGCAAAGACGCGATTTTAGCAAGATAAGTAACCAGTTAGTACATTGTGCGTGGTAATAGACTCTTACGGGGATGGTGATGATCGCGCACAACAAAAAGCCGCTTGCCCGGTGTCAGCGGCAAGCGGCTCTTGTCAACGATCAACGAAACGCCGGCACGACCTGCTCGATAAACAACGCCAGCGACTTCTTCTTCTCGGCATGGGACAGGCTGTTGTCGCACCAGAAGCTGAACTCATCCACGCCCAGTTCCTGGTAGTACTGGATGCGCGGGATGATTTCTGCGGCGGTGCCGATCATTGCGGTCTTGTGCAGGCTCTCCAGCTCGAACTCGGGGCGACCGGCGAACTTCTCTTCCGGGCTGGGCTCCAGGAAGCCGTTGACCGGCACGCTCTTGTTGCCGAACCAGGCATCGAAGGTGCGATAGAACCGGGAGATGGCCTTGGCCCCGACTTTCCAGCCGTCCGGATCGTCCTCGGCGTGCACGTGGGTGTGGCGCAGCACCATCAGTTGCGGGCGCGGTACGCCAGGGTTGTTGTCCAGGGCAGCCTGGAATTTGTTCTTCAGGTCGAGGACTTCTTCGTCGCCCTTCATCAGCGGCGTGACCATCACGTTGCAACCGTTGGCCACGGCGAAGTTGTGGGAGTCCGGGTCGCGGGCGGCGATCCACATCGGCGGGTTGGGCTGCTGGATCGGCTTGGGCACGCTGGTGGAGGTGGGGAATTTCCAGATGTCGCCGTCATGGGCGTAGTCGCCTTGCCACAACGCACGTACCACCGGGACCATTTCGCGCAGGGCCTGGCCGCCGCTGCTGGCAGGCATGCCGCCGGCCATGCGGTCGAATTCCACCTGGTAGGCGCCACGGGCCAGGCCGACTTCCATGCGCCCGTTGCTGATCACGTCCAGCAGCGCACATTCACCGGCCACCCGCAGCGGGTGCCAGAACGGCGCGATGATGGTGCCGGCGCCGAGGTGGATGGTGGTGGTCTTGGCTGCGAGGTAAGCCAGCAGCGGCATCGGGCTTGGCGAGATGGTGTATTCCATGGCGTGGTGTTCGCCAATCCACACGGTGCTGAAGCCACCGGCCTCGGCCATCAGGGTCAACTCGGTCAGGTCTTCGAACAACTGGCGGTGGCTGACGCTTTCGTCCCAACGTTCCATGTGTACGAACAGGGAAAACTTCATGACGCTTACCTCGGATCTATTGTGATCGGCCTGTCGACTGCAGGCCCTTAAGTGCTCTCGCCAATCTGAAGCATGCCAGTGATGACGGCTGTTCGGCGGATTGATTGTTGGTATACCATAATACGAAATATCCGCAAAACATTTCTCTCCAACGGTCACACCCTCACCTCACAAGGAAGGCGAGCCTGATGAACATAAAACAAAAATTGATCCTGGCCTTTGCAGTGATCGCCAGCCTGCCGGTGATTCTGGTGGCTGTGCTGATCATCCTCAATGTGCGCCACGCGGCGCGGGACGGCTTTGTCGACAGCAGCGGGCGCGAGATCCGCCAGGTCGACAATGCCATGCAGCTGTTTTTCGAAGGCATCAGCCAGAACGTCGGCTACCTGGCGGCGCACCCGCAATTGCAGGGCATCCATGGCGACCTCAAGCGTTACCTGGCCAGCGACGCCGCGCAACTCGCCCCTGGCGAGCGTGACCAGCAACTGTTCGCGCTGTTCGAAGGGCTGGCCAAGAGTCATTCGGCCTACACCTATTTGTCGCTGGGCACCGAAGACGGCGGCTATGTGTTCTGGCCCGGCGATCCCAAGCTTGCCAGCTACGACCCGCGCACCCGCCCGTGGTACAAGGCGGCCATGGAAGAGCCGGGCAAGACCCGGCGTACCGAGGCCTATTACTGGGCGGCCGACGACGTGGTGCTGGTCAGTACGGTGCAAAGCTTCAACGACCGCCAGGGCAAGGTCAGCGGGGTGGTCAACATCGACGTGTCGCTCAAGCAGCTCACCGATCTGGTCAAGCAGATCAAGCTGGGGGAGAGCGGTTACCTGATGTTGATGGAGGCCAACAACACAGTGTTGGTGGACCCGAATGACCCGTCCCACAACTTCAAGAAACTCGGCGAGTTGGGCGAGGGTTATCGCCAGTTGAGCGAGGCCGGCGAAGGCCTGGTGCAGGTCGAGTTGGCGGGGGAGCGCTACATGGCGCTGGTGTGGCCGTCCAAGGCGTTGGGCTGGCGCTTTGTCGGTGTAGTGCGGGAAAGCGAGGTGATGGCCGGTGCGGCGCGCCTGACCTGGCTGATTGCCGCCATTGCCGTGGTGTGTGGCGTGCTGTTTGCCATGGCGGGCGCGTGGTTTGCCGGGTTGATCGTCAAGCCGATTCGCGGCGTGGCCAGCGGCCTGGAAGGTATCGCCCAGGGCGAAGGTGACCTGACCGCACGCCTGACGGTGAGCGGCCGCGATGAAACGGCGCAACTGGCCGGCTGGTTCAACCAGTTCCTGGAAGCGATCCGTACGCTGATCCAGCGCATTGGCCAGGCCGCCGGGCAGATCCATACCCGCTCCGGCAGTGCCACTGAGGTCTCGGTGGAAATGGCCGATGTCGCCGAGCGCCAGCGTGAAGCCGTGGACATGGTGTCCACGGCCTTCCATGAAATGGTCGCCACTTCCAACGAAGTCGCGCGCTCCTGCAGCCAGGCCGCCGACTCGGCCGACAACGGCCAGCGCCAGGCCCACACCGGGCAGCAGCAGATCGATGCGGCGGTGAGCAGTGTCGGGCGCTTGAGCGAAGAGATCGGCCACTCTGCCCAGGCCATGGAGCAGTTGGAAAAAGACAGCAACGATATCCAGTCGATCCTCGGCACCATCCGATCCATCGCCGAGCAGACCAACCTGCTGGCCCTCAACGCCGCCATTGAGGCCGCCCGCGCCGGAGAGCAGGGCCGTGGCTTTGCGGTGGTGGCGGACGAAGTACGTGCCCTGGCCAAGCGCACGGCGGATTCCACCGGCGAGATCGACGGACTGCTGGGCAACCTGGCGCGGCGCACGCACCAGATGGGCAAGCAGATGCACGCGAGCCTGGAGGTGTCCCAGGAAACCGTGGTGTCGATCAATGAGGCGCGGGCCAGCTTTGGGTTGATCCGTGAATCGGTGGATGTGATCCGCGACATGAACACCCAGATCGCCACCGCCGCTGAAGAGCAGCACCAAGTGGCCGAGGATATCAATCGGCACATCAGCCAGATTCACGGGGATGCGCAGTTGGTGGCGAGCCTGGCCGACTCCACGCGCCAGGATGCACAGCAGTTGACGGCGTTGTCGCAGACGTTGAACCAGTTGGTCAGCCGCTTCCGCACCTGATTTTTGTAGGAGCTAGCAAGCTCGCTCCTACAGAGAGTGCAGTCAGGCCGGCATGGGCAGGGCGCCCATCTTGCCGTGGCAATACACCAGTGGCCCGGCGTTCTGCCGGGGCACGATCAGGTTCTTCACAGCGCCCACCATGATCGCGTGGTCGCCGCCTTCATATTCACGCCACAACTCGCACTCGATCACCGCCGTGGCATTCGCTAGGATCGGGTTGCCCAGTTCACTCAAGGTCCATTCGATGCCCTGGGCCTTGTCCTTGCCCTTGCGCGCAAAGGCGTAGGCTTCGGTCTGCTGCCCACCGGAGAGCACGTGGATGGCAAAGCGCTTGTTCTTGATCAGCACCGGGTACGAGTCGGAGCTGTAGTTGGGGCAAAACAGCACCAGGGCCGGGTCCATCGACAGCGAGCTGAAGGCACTGGCGGTCAGCCCGACGATCTGGCCCTCGTCATCCAGCGTGGTGATCACGGTGACCCCGGACGGAAACGAACCCATCACTTGTTTGTAGATGGCGGCATCGATCATGGGAAGGTCCTCAGACAGTGTGGCGGTTTTTATGGATTTATAGGTCTGATGGTATACCGTAATACGACGCGTGCAAGATCTTTTTCAGCCACCCGATGAACGCATGCCTTTGGTCATATCACCAATAAATACGGGGTTTTCAGCGAGAAACAGCCATAAGCCATGTGGCACAATTGCAGATCAGATGCGTGCCAGGACTACGGATCAGTCTTGTGAAAATGTTGGAATACCATAATATGGTGTTCATCTGAGGGGCGCCATGAAGCGCCCCCGGTTTGGCGTCAAACAACTATAAGATCAGACCAACGCGAGTTCATTTCCATGCCCCAGATGTCCCGGCAAGACCCCCTGATCGAGCATCACACGGTCGATTACGTCCCTCCCGCAGAGCGCCACGGAAAGGCCCGCGACCTGTTCACCCTATGGTTCAGCACCAACATTGCACCGCTGCCCATTGTCACCGGCGCCATGGTTGCCCAGGTGTTCCATCTCAACCTGGTGTGGGGGCTGCTGGCGATTGCCCTCGGGCATCTGCTCGGCGGCATCGTGATTGCCCTCGCATCCGCCCAGGGCCCGCGCATGGGTATCCCGCAGATGGTGCAGAGCCGGGGCCAGTTCGGCCGCTATGGCGCGCTGTTGATCGTGTTCTTTGCCGCGCTGATCTACATCGGCTTCTTCATTTCCAACATCGTGCTGGCCGGCAAGTCCATCGTCGGCATCGTGCCGTCGGTGCCGGTTCCGGCGAGCATCCTGATCGGTGCGCTCAGCGCCACCGCCATCGGCGTGATCGGCTACCGCTTTATCCATAGCCTCAACCGCATCGGCACCTGGGTGATGGGCAGCGCGCTGCTGGCCGGTTTCATCTACATCTTCGCCCATGACCTGCCGGCGGACTTCCTCACCCGTGGCGGCTTCAATGCCGCTGGCTGGTTGGCCACGGTGTCGCTCGGTGTTATCTGGCAGATCAGTTTTTCGCCCTACACCAGCGACTACTCACGCTACCTGCCGGCGGATATCGGCATTACCCGGCCGTTCATCGCGACCTACCTGGGCGCGACCCTCGGCACCATGTTGTCCTTCGCCTTCGGCCTGGTGGCGGCACTGGCCACGCCCGAAGGCACCGAAGCCATGGTCGCGGTCAAGCAGGCCACAGGCTGGCTCGGCCCGATCCTGATGGTGCTGTTCCTGCTCAACATCATCAGCCACAACGCCTTGAATCTGTATGGCGCGGTGCTATCGATCATCACCTCGATCCAGACCTTCGCCAGCCAGTGGACGCCGAGCATCAAGGTGCGCGTGGTGCTGTCCGGCGTGATTCTCGCGGGCTGCTGCGTGGTGGCGCTGGGTGCGTCGGCGGACTTCATCTCGCAGTTCATCGGCCTAATCCTCGCGCTGCTGCTGGTGCTGGTGCCGTGGGCGTCGATCAACCTGATCGACTTCTACGTGATCAAGCGCGGGGTGTACGACATTGCCTCGATCTTCCAGGCGGACGGCGGTGTTTACGGGCGCTTCAATCTGCACGCAATCGTGGCGTATTTCATCGGCATCCTCGTGCAACTGCCGTTTGCCAATACGTCGCTGTACGTGGGGCCGTGGGCCAACCTGGTGGACGGCGCAGACCTGTCGTGGCTGGTGGGGTTGGTAGTGACGTGTCCGTTGTATTACTGCTTGGCGACGCGCCAGCAGACGCAGCGGGTCAAGTTGGTGAACGTGGGTTACACCGACTAATCCTCGTGACGGCAAAAGTGCCCGGCCATGTGCCGGGTATTTTTTTGCCTGCAATGTTCGGGTGTTGCGCAGGCGAAAAAAGGCCGCCACAACCCGACGTTGTGGCGGCCCAAGGGGTGACTCAGTGCGCGCCGGCGGCCTTGTTCAGATCGCTTTCAGCCCATTCGGTATACACACACGCATCCGCCGTGGCCCAGCGCACCCGCACCGGGTCGCCGGCCTTGAGTGGCATGCCGGCGGCGGACAGTGCCTTGACTGTCATCGAGGTGCCGCCGAGGGTTTTTACGCTGCAGGTCTGGCTTTCGCCGAGGAACAATACCTCGCCGACGATGGCGGACACTTCGTTCCAACCGGCTGCCAAGGGTTCAAGGTCAGCCTGCGCCACGCTCAGCGCCAGGGCCTTTTCCGGGCGCACCATCAGCAGCACATCCTGTTCGCTGCGTAGCCCGCTGGTCAGGCGGATCGACAGCGATTGTCCTTCGAACGACGCCGCCCCATTGCCTTGGGCCTTGAGCTTGAGGAAGTTGGAGTTGCCCAGGAAAGACGCGACAAACGCATTCGGCGGGTTCTGGTACAGGTCGAAACCGCTGCCCAGGCCGACGATTTTGCCGTGGCTGAAAATCGCGATGCGCTGCGACAGGCGCATGGCTTCTTCCTGATCGTGGGTCACGTAGACGATGGTGATGCCCAGGCGCCGGTGCAGCTGGCGCAGTTCGTCTTGCAGGTCCTCACGCAGCTTTTTGTCGAGGGCGCCGAGGGGTTCGTCCATCAGCAGGATGCGCGGTTCGTACACCAGCGCTCGGGCGATGGCCACGCGTTGCTGCTGGCCGCCGGAGAGTTGCGAAGGGCGGCGGTGGGCGAACGGTTCCAGTTGCACCAGCTTGAGCATGGCGTCGACGCGCTTTTCACGCTCGGCGCTGGCCAGTTTGCGGATCGCCAGGGGGAAGGCGATGTTGTCGCGCACCGATAAATGCGGGAACAGCGAGTAGCGCTGGAACACCATGCCGATGTCACGCTTGTGCGGCGGCACGTTGACCAGGGATTGGCCGCCCACCAGGATCTCGCCGCTGCTGGGGGTTTCAAACCCGGCGAGCATCGACAGGGTGGTGCTTTTGCCCGAGCCGCTGGAGCCGAGGAAGGTGAGGAATTCGCCGTCCTGGATGTCCAGCGAGATGTTGGCCACGGCGGCGAATTCGCCGTAGTACTTGTTCAGGTTGCGCAGGCTGACCAGGGGTTGGCCAGGGTTGCGAGTGGGGTCTTTGATCACGGCACTCATGGGTTAATCCTCGGCGTTCAAGCGCGGGTTTCAGTGCGTCGACGGGCGACGGCGGCAATCACCATGACCAGCACCGACAGGCCGATCAGCAGCGTCGACGCGACGGCGATCACCGGCGTCAGGTCCTGGCGCAGGGTGGTCCACATTTTCACGGGTAGGGTTTGCAGGGTCGGGCTGGCCATCATCACGCTGAGCACCACTTCGTCCCAGGAAACCAGGAAGGCAAACAGTGCACCGGCGACCATGCCGGGGCGGATCGCCGGAAAGGTCACCTTGAACACCGCTTGCAAGCGCGACGCGCCGCAGATCACCGCGGCATCTTCAATCGACTGGTCGAACAGCTTCAGCGAGTTGATGATCGAGATGATGGTGAACGGCAAGGCGACGATCACATGGCTGACCACAAACGCGAACATCGTGCCGGTGTAGCCGAGCTTGAGAAACAGCGCGTACACCGCCACGGCGATGATCACCAGCGGCACGATCATCGGCAGGGTGAACAGGCCGTAGAGCAACTCGCGGCCGGGGAAGCGCCCGCGCACCAGGGCAAACGCGGTGGGCAGGCCCAGGGCAACGGCGAACACGGTGGTCAGCACCGCCACCTTGAGGCTGGCCATGGCGGCGTTCATCCAGTCGGCATTGGAGAAGAACTGGCCGTACCATTTCAGGGTCCAGCCCGGTGGCGGGAACACCAGCCATTGGGATGAGCCGAACGACAGCAACACGATAAACACGATCGGCAGCAACAGGAACAAGCCGATCAGCCCGGTGGTGGTATAGAGGCCCAAGCGCATCCTGCGGCTCATGGCATTGGGGGTCAGGAGCATGACGGCTTACCTCGCGTTGCTGGCGCCAACCGGGGATTCCGGCTGGAGCTTCAGGTAGAAGTAGAACAGCACCAGCGTGATGAAGATCAGCAGCGCCGCGCCGGCACTGGCCAGGCCCCAATTGAGGAACGATTGCACCTGTTGGATGATGAACTCGGGCAGCATCATGTTCTGCGCACCGCCGAGCAACGCCGGGGTGACGTAGTAACCCAGGGACATCACGAACACCATCAACCCACCGGAAAACAGCCCCGGCCGGCACAGCGGCAGGAACACCCGGAAGAAGTTGGTCCAGGGGCTCGCGCCGCAGATCGAGCCGGCCTGCAGGATCATCGGGTCGATGGCCTGCATGGTCGCCTGCAACGGCAGCACGATGAACGGAATCATGATGTAGCTCATGCCGATCACCACGCCGGTGAGGTTGTGCACCATCTCCAGCGGCTGATCGATGATGCCCATGGCCATCAACGCCTTGTTGATTACGCCGGAGGCCTGCAACAGCACCAGCCAGGAATAGGTGCGGGCGAGCAGGCTGGTCCACATCGACAGCAGTACGATACTCAGGATCCACCGGCCCCAGCCACGCGGCACCAGGGTAATGACCCAGGCCAACGGAAAGCCCAGCAGCAGGCTGAACAGCGTCACCAGGCCGGCAACGGAAAACGTATTGAGCAACACCCGCGCGTACGCCGAGTTGGCGAACAGTTGCTCATAGTTGCCCAGGCCTGGCACCGGTTCCAGCACGCCGCGCAGCAACAGGCCGATCAGCGGAGCCAGGAAGAACAGACCCAGGAACAGCAGGGCCGGGATCAGGTTGCTCGACCCCCGCCAGCGTTGCGCCAGGGACGGTGTCCCGACGTTGCGGGAAAGCGCGCCGGCAGCGCCGAGGGCGCTCCCGGTCGGTGTGGTTGCCGCCATTTTCATTTGACTAGCCATTCATTCCACCGTGTCGCAATGGCCGGGCCGTTCTTGGCCCAGTAGGCGAAATCGAGGGTGATCTGGTCCTTGGCATACGCCGTCGGCAGGTTGGGCGCAAGGACCGAATCCAGGCGCTGTACGCTGTCGATGTTCACCGGTGCATAAGCGGTCAGGTTGGAGAAGTCGGCCTGGCCCTTGGCGCTGCTGGCACTGGCCAGGAACTTCATCGCGGCGGCCTTGTTCTTGGTGCCTTTGGGCACGACCAGGATGTCGGCCATTACCAGGTTCTGTTTCCAGCTCACGCCCACCGGTGCGCCGTCTTCCTGCAAGGCGTGGATGCGGCCGTTCCAGAACTGGCCCATGCTGACTTCGCCGGAGGCCAGCAACTGTTGCGATTGCGCGCCGCCGCCCCACCAGACGATGTCTTGCTTGATGGTGTCGAGTTTCTTGAAGGCGCGGTCCAGGTCCAGCGGGTAGAGCTTGTCGGCGGGGACGCCGTCCGCCAGCAGTGCCAGTTCGAGCACGCCGGGGCTTGGCCATTTGTAAAGGGCGCGTTTGCCGGGGTAGGTCTTGGTGTCGAACAGCGCGGTCCAGTCCTGAGGCTTGCCGGCGCCGAGCTTGCCTTCGTTGTAGCCGAGTACGAAGGAGAAGAAGAACGAGCCGACGCCGTGGTCGGAGACGAAGCGCGGGTCGATCTTGTCGCGCTGGATCACCGAGAAATCCAGGGGTTCGAGCAGCCCTTCGGCGGCGGCGCGCAAGGCAAAGTCGGCCTCCACATCCACCACGTCCCACTGCACGTTGCCGCTCTCGACCATGGCCTTGAGTTTGCCGTAGTCAGTGGGGCCATCCTGGACCACGGTGATACCGCTGGCTTTGCTGAACGGGTCGGCCCAGGCCCGCTTCTGTGCGTCCTGGGTGCTGCCACCCCAACTGACGAAGTTGACGCTTTCGGCCGCCATGGCGGCATGACTGGCGGTGGCCAGCAAACCCGCGAACAGGACTGCGCTGATACGTGTGTTCAACACCATTTTTACGCCCTCATTGTTGTGTTTATGAGCGGGGCTTTTGAGTGCCCGCCTATCGGGAGCAGTCGGTGTGGATGGCCTTTGCAGGGTCATCCAACCTGTGGAATATCATATTATGGTATTCCAAACTTTGCGCAAGCATTTTGCCATACCGGCCATCTGGCCAAGGTCATTCAACGAACGGAATACTCTCCACCACTTCCAGGTCGTAGCCGGTCAAGCCCGCGTATTTCAGCGGTGGGCCGAGGTGGCGCAGCAGGCCCACGCCGAGGTCCTGGAGAATTTGTGCACCGGTGCCTACTTCCGAGTAAATCCGCGACTGCGAGCGATTGAATTGGCGCGGTGCCTGGGTCAGTTGCGGCACGCGCTCCAGCAGCGCCTGGGACGACTCATGATTGGCCAGCACCACCACCACGCCGCTGCCTTCAGCCGCGACGCGTTGCAAGGCGGCCCACAAGGTCCAGTTGGACGGGCCGCTGTAGTCGGCGCCGACCAGGTCGCGCAGCGGGTCGATCACATGCACGCGCACCAGTGCCGGCGTGTCGCGGCGCAGCTGGCCCATGACCATCGCCATGTGCACACCGCCGTCGATGCGGTCTTCGAAGGTAATCAGGCGGAACGTGCCGTGCACCGTGGGCAGGTCGCGTTCGCCGATACGCACCACGGTGCGTTCGGTGCTGAGGCGGTAGTGGATCAGGTCGGCGATGGTGCCGATCTTGATGCCGTGCTTGCGCGCAAACACCTCCAGGTCCGGGCGGCGCGCCATGGTGCCGTCATCGTTCATCACCTCGACGATCACCGAGGCCGGTGCATGCCCGGCCAAGCGCGCCAGGTCGCAACCGGCTTCGGTGTGGCCGGCGCGGGTCAGCACGCCGCCGTCCTTGGCGCGCAACGGGAAAATATGCCCCGGTTGCACGATATCGGCAGGGCCGGCGTCGAGTGCCACGGCGGCCGCCACCGTGCGCGCACGGTCGGCGGCAGAGATCCCGGTGGTCACGCCGGTGGCCGCTTCGATGGACACGGTAAACGCAGTGCTGAACACGCTGCCATTGCTCGGCACCATCTGTTCCAGGCCCAGGCGCTGGCAATGTTCATCGGTCAGGGTCAGGCAGATCAGGCCACGGGCTTCGCGGGCCATGAAACTGATAGTCTCGGCGGTGCAGCACGCCGCAGGCAACAATAGGTCGCCTTCGTTTTCCCGATCTTCGTCGTCCACCAGGAGCACCATCTTGCCCTGGCGATAGTCTTCGATGATGTCTGCGATGCTGTTGAAGGACATGGAGGATGCTCGGCTTGTTGGTTGTATGTATTATGGTATACCACAAAAATTCAACAAGAGGATGTGCGATGAAGGCCTACTGGATTGCCCACGTGGATGTGGCGGATGCCGAGCAATACACGCAATACACCAGCCGTGCGCCGGCGGCGTTTGCGAAGTTTGGCGGGCGGTTTCTGGCCAGGGGCGGGCGCAGTGTCGCGCTGGAAGGCGGACCGGCACGGCAGCGCAATGTGGTGATTGAGTTTGATAGCTACGAGCAGGCGGTGGCGTGTTATGAGTCTGCCGAATATCAGGAGGCGAAGGCGCACCGTGAAGGGGCAGGGGTGGCGCAGATCATCATCGTTGAAGGGCTGGCACCCTAGATGATCAGGCCAGACGTTGGGTTAAATGTGGGAGGGGGCTTGCCCCCGATAACAGTGTGTCAGCCACTGGATAAGGTGACTGAACCACCACCATCGCGGGCAAGCCCCCGCCCACATTGGAACCCTGTTTGGTCGAGAGGTCAGCGGATGAAGTGGATCTTGCCGCTGTCGTCATTGCCGATATAGATGCCATACACCCCGGCCTGCCGCTCCTCGATATAGCGTTCTAGGATCTGCCGGATCGCCGGATAGTAAATGCTGTCCCAGGGAATCTCCTCAGGCGCAAAGAACTTATAATCCAGCGTCTCCGGCCCGAACTGCCCGGTAATCTCCAGCGCAATCGCGCGGAAGATGATGTACACCTCGCTGATCCTGGGCACGCTGAAGATCGAGTAGGGCGAGACGATTTCCGCGCGCACGCCGCTTTCTTCCCAGACTTCCCGCAGCGCGGCCTGTTCGGTGGTCTCGCCACTTTCCATGAAGCCGGCCGGCAGGGTCCAGGTGCCCGGGCGAGGCGGGATTGCCCGTTGGCACAACAGATACTTGCCGTCCTGCTCGATGATGCAGCCGGCGATGATCTTGGGGTTGATGTAGTGGATATAGCCGCAGCCCCGGCACATCAGGCGCTCATGGGTATCGCCCGGTGGCAACTGGTGACCGAGGTCACTGCTGCCGCAGGTCGGGCAAAAGCGCGGGCTGGGCATGGTCAGTGGCCTATGCGCGGTTCTTTGAGGGCGATGGGCAGGGTGATCTCGGGCAGCTTGCCGGTCTCTTCCTGTTTGCGCTTGAGGTAGTCCAGGGCCACGGCAGCGGCGGCGCGCACGTGATCGACGCAGGCCTGGTGCGCGGCAAGCGGGTCGCCACTCTTGATCGCCTGGACCATGCGTTCCATTTCCTGGTTACTGCTGGCGCGGCGGTTTTCCTGGGACACCGAGGTGGCGCGCAGGTAGCTGATACGGGCCTGCAACTGGCGCAACTGGGTCGCTGCGACATGGTTGCCGGAGCCTTCCAGCAGCACATCGTAGAACCCTTGCACCGAATCGATGACCTGTTGCAGTTCGCCGTCCTTGAGGGCCTTGCGGTTCTCCTCCAGGGCTTTTTCCAGGGCCTTGATGTCCTTGGCCTTGGCGCGCAGGGTGAACAGCTGCACGATCAGGCCTTCGAGCACGCAACGCAGTTCATAGATGTCGACCGCATCGGCCAGGGTGATGATCGCCACCTGCGGGCCCTTGGCATCGGCGAATTCCACCAGGCCTTCGGATTCCAGGTGACGCAAGGCTTCGCGCACCGAGGTGCGGCTGACGCCGAGGCGGTCGCACAGGTCGCGCTCCACCAGGCGGTCGCCCGGCAACAACTGGAAGTTCATGATGGCGCTGCGCAGTTTCTCCAGCACGATTTCCCGCAGGGTGACCGGGTTGTGATTGACCTTGAAGCTGTCGTCGAGTGGCAGGCGTTTCATGGGGGCTGCTCTGTATGTAACGGTTAACAGGGGGCCGATCAGGGGCCGAAATTGTCGGCGAGTTTATCACGCGGTGTCCTTTAAGCGACAAACCCTCACGGCCCCCAGCCTGCCTCAGGCCAAGGCCGGCAATGGCCCCAGCTTGCCCTTGTGGTAGATCATCGGCGTGACCGGTTGTGCGGGCAGGATCAGGTTCTTCACCGCACCGACGATGATCGCATGGTCACCACCGTCGTATTCGCGCCACAGCTCGCACTCGATGATCGCCGTGGCCTTGGCCAGCAGCGGGTTGCCCAGGTCGCTGAGGTGCCACTCGATGCCCTTGGCCTTTTCCTTGCCCTTGCCGGCAAAGGCGTAGGCTTCGGCGGTCTGGTCGGCGGACAGCAGGTGGATCGCAAAACGCTTGCTGTCGCGCAGGATCGGGTAAGTGTCCGAGGCATAGTTGGGGCAGAACAGCACCAGCGCCGGGTCAATCGACAGCGCACTGAACGCGCTGGCGGTGATGCCGACGATGCCGCCGTCCGGGTCGAGGGTGGTGACCACCGTGACGCCGGACGGGAAGGAGCTCATGACGTCTTTGTAAATGCCGGGTTCGATCATGGTCGGGGTCTCTTAGCGCATCACAAAAGGATCAGGCATGGGCGCCTGGGACAGGTTGATCCACACGGTTTTCAGCTCGGTGTAGGCCAGTACCGAATCTATGCCGCTCTCGCGTCCGTAGCCGCTGTTCTTGAAGCCGCCGATCGGCGCCATCGCGGACACGGCACGGTAGGTGTTGACCCAGATGATCCCCGAGCGCACGTCCCGGGCCAGGCGATGGGCGCGGCCGAGGTCGCGGGTCCAGATGCCGGCGGCGAGGCCGAACTGCGAGTCGTTGGCAATGGCCAGCGCTTCGGCTTCATCCTTGAAGCGGATCACCGAGGCGACCGGGCCGAACACTTCTTCCTGCATGATCTTCATCGAATTGCGGTCGCATTCGAACAGCGTCGGCTCGTAGAACCAGCCATCGCCCAGGCCCTGTGGGCGCTTGCCGCCGGTGCGCAGGCGCGCGCCTTCGGCAATTGCGTCCGCCACCAGGCCTTCGACCACGGCCAGTTGCTGCGCGGTGGCCATGGGCCCCATTTCGCTGGCGTCATCCTGCGGGTTGCCGATGCGGATGCGCTGGGCACGTGCCACCAGGCGCTCGACGAATTCGTCGTAGATGTCGTCCTGCACCAACAGGCGTGAACCCGATACGCAACTCTGCCCGGACGCGGCATAAATGCCGGCAATCGCGCCGTTGATGGCGCTGTCCAGGTCCGCATCGGCAAAGATGATGTTCGGCGACTTGCCGCCCAGTTCCAGGGACAGCTTGGCGAAGTTCTCCGCGCTGCTGCGCACCACATGGCGCGCCGTGGCCGCGCCGCCGGTGAAGGCGATCTTGCGCACCAGCGGGTGGCGGGTGAGGGCGGCGCCGGTGCTCGGGCCGTAGCCGGTGACCACGTTGACCACACCCGCCGGGATGCCGGCTTCGAGGGCCAGGCGTGCCAGTTCGAGGATGGTCGCCGAAGCGTGTTCCGACGGTTTGATCACGATGGTATTGCCCGCCGCCAGTGCCGGCGCGAGTTTGATCGCAGTCAGGTACAGCGGGCTGTTCCACGGAATGATCGCGGCGACCACGCCCATGGCTTCGTGCACGGTGTAGGCGAACAGGTCCGGCTTGTCCAGCGGCAGGGTGCCGCCTTCGAGCTTGTCGGCCAGGCCTGCGGTGTAGTGGAAAAACTCGGGCAGGTAGCTGACCTGGCCACGGGTTTCGCGGATCAACTTGCCGTTGTCGCGGCTTTCCAGCTGGGCCAGTTGTTCCTTGTTCTCGGCGATCAGATCGCCCAGGCGGCGCAGCAGTTTGCCCCGTGCGGTGGCGGTGAGGCCGCGCCAGGCCGGGCTGTCGAAGGCGGTTTGCGCGGCCTGTACGGCGCGCTCCACATCCGCTTCGTCGGCGTCAGGCAGTTGCGCCCAGGGTTCGGCCAGGGCCGGGTTGAGGCTGTCGAAAGTCTTGCCGGACAGGGCATCGACCCATTCACCGCCGATGCACATCTGGAAGCGTGCGAGTGTCATGCAACGATCCCCTTTATTGGATTGTTTTGGGCGTACACGGTCTCTAGAAAACCCAGCAGCAACTGGTTGACCAGGCGCGGCGATTCTACCGGCATCATATGCCGTTGTTCGGCCAGCACCGCAACGGTGGCGCCGGGGATGCGATCGGCCAGTTGGCGCGCCATCTCCGGCGTCGAACCGGGGTCGAGTTCGCCGGTGGCAACCAGGGTGGGGGCGCGCAGCGTCTTGAGGTCGTCGGCGCGGTACATGTCCTGGGTGGCAAACAGCTCATACGTGGTGAGGTAACCCTGGGGATCATTGCCCGCCAGGGTTTCGCGCAAGGCCGCGATCTGCGCCGGGTTGGCCGCCTGGTACTCGCGGCTGAACCAGCGTGACAGCGCCGCCTCGGCGTTGGCGTCCGGCCCGTGTTCGGCGGCCTGGGCGGTGCGCGCGATCACGCCGGCGCGCTGTTCCGGGCTGCGGTTGAACACACTGTTGAGCACCACCAGGCCCTTGAGGCGTTCGGGGTAGTGCAGGGCAAACGCCCGTGCGACCAGACCGCCCATGGAAAAACCGATTACCGTGGCCTGGGGCACTTGCAGATGGTCGAGCAGTTCCAGCAGCTGGTCGGCATACCCCAGCAACGGCGTGCCGGAGGCCGGGCGCGGGCTGGCGCCGTGGCCGAGCATGTCGTAGGTGATCACGCGGTAGTGCGTGGCCAGGCCAACGACTTGCCCGCCCCACATTTCTTTATTCAGGCCCACGCCGTGGATCAAAACCACAGGCTGGCCTTGGCCGGTCGCCAGATAACTGGTGCCAGCCGGGGTGCGTTCAGCGGTGAGCCGAATCATGGAGCGCTCCTGCATGCCTTTTCTTATTGGGGGTGCCGGCCTGGCTTACTGAGCCTTTTCGGCAGCCAGTTCTTCCAGGTCGATGTAACGGTTGCCGATGCGTGGGTGCAGGCGGCCGCCATCGGCGCAACCCAGTACCACGACGATTTCGTCGGCACGCGGGGCATCTTCGATGCGCATTTCCAGGGTGATGTAGTGCGAGCGCAGGCCTTCGTCATCCTTGTGCATCATCGGGACCTGGATGGAAGTGCCCGGGCCGCCGCGCTTGTTGGTGAAGCTCAGGTAGCTCTTGGCTTTGACCGCTTCACGGTAGTGATTGCCGAAGCGCAGGGTGTGGATGATCGCGCTGGCGTGCTCGATCTCGCCATCGGCACCGACCACGGCAGCCTTGCCATAGGCTTCGATCTTGTCGGCGCCGCCAATGATGCCCACCAGGCGCTCGACCATCAGCGCCCCGAGGTCGGAGCAGTTGGCACGGATTTCCGGCTTGAGGTCTTCGACGAAACCACGGCCCAGCCATGGGTTTTTCAATACTACGGCCAGACCGACCATGGTCACGGGGGTATCAGCGGCCTTGCCGCCTTCGATGAAGGTTTCTTCTGTGTAGCTGACGATTTTGCGGATTTCGAAACTCATGAGCGGCTCCATCAGGTGTGGGGGAGTGGTTTGCGTATGATGGTATACCATAATACGTAAAGCACAAGCATCGCGAATGAGTTTGCGTGGGGTGAGGCGATAGAGGGTGGTGTATGAAGGTCTTTTCGAAGCAATGTTAAAAAATGTTAGATTGAAAAAATACTTCACATAATCCGTTCATTGGTGGATGATCGGTCCCAATTCCAATGCGGCTCGCCGGTGTGGTGTCAGCCGCCGTTTTCCCCTGGAGTACCTATGAATAATAAGAATGTCGGTGTGATCGGTTTGGGCGCGATGGGGCTGGGCATTGCCCGCTCGCTGTTGCGCGCTGGCTTCAGTGTGCATGCCTGTGATGTACGTGAGGCAGTCACCCGGCAGTTCGCCGGGGAAGGCGGAGTGGCGTGCTCGTCACCGGCGCAGATGGCCGAGGCCTGTGATGTGATCATCACCGTGGTGGTCAACGCCGAGCAGACCGAGACTGTGCTGTTTGGTACGGGCGGTGCTGTGGCGGCGCTGCGCCCTGCGAGCCTGGTGATCGGTTGCGCCACCGTGGCCCCGACCTACGCCGTGGACCTCGGCCGGCGGCTGGGCGAACACGGGCTGCTGTACCTGGATGCGCCGATTTCCGGCGGTGCGGCCAAGGCCGCCGCCGGTGAGATGACCATGATGACCTCAGGCCCACAGGCCGCCTATGCCAAGGCCGATGCGGTGCTGGCGGGCATGGCCGGCAAGGTTTATCGCCTGGGCGACGTCCATGGACTCGGCTCCAAGGTCAAGATCATCAACCAATTGCTTGCCGGCGTGCATATCGCGGCGTCCGCCGAGGCCATGGCCCTGGGCCTGCGTGAAGGGGTGGATGCCGATGCCTTGTACGAGGTGATTACCCACAGCGCCGGCAATTCCTGGATGTTCGAAAATCGTGTGCCGCACATCCTCAAGGCCGACTACACGCCACTGTCGGCGGTGGATATTTTCGTCAAGGACCTCGGCCTGGTGCTGGATACCGCCCGTGCCAGCAAGTTCCCACTGCCGCTGTCGGCCACTGCGCACCAGATGTTCATGCAGGCCTCCAGCGCCGGTTTTGGCCGCGAGGACGACTCGGCGGTGATCAAGATTTTCCCCGGTATCGAGTTGCCGACTGCCAAGCCCGAACCGGTGTAAGGAACATTTTATGACTGACCACACCACACGCCCGTTGCTGGGTTGCATTGCCGACGATTTCACCGGTGCCACCGACCTGGCCAACATGTTGGTGCGCGGCGGCATGCGCACGGTGCAGAGCATTGGCATCCCCAGCCGAGAAGTTGCAGACGGCCTGGATGCAGATGCCATTGTCATCGCCCTCAAGTCGCGCACCACGCCGGCCGCAGACGCTGTCGAGGAATCCCTGGCCGCACTGGAATGGCTGCGCGCGCAGGGCTGCGAACAGATTTTCTTCAAGTATTGCTCAACGTTCGACTCTACCGCCGCCGGCAATATAGGCCAGGTCAGTGAGGCCTTGCTCAAGGCGCTCGATGCTGATTTCACCCTGGCCTGCCCGGCGTTCCCGGAAAACGGTCGCACGATTTTCCGTGGCCACTTGTTCGTGCAGGACCAGTTGCTCAATGAATCGGGTATGCAGCATCACCCGCTGACACCCATGTGCGACGCTAATCTGGTGCGGGTGCTGCAAAACCAGACTGCATTGCCGGTTGGGCTCCTGCGGTACGACGCGGTCGCCGCCGGTGTGGACGCGACACGCACCAGGATCGCCGAACTGCGCGAGCAAGGCGTGGGCATTGCCATCGCCGATGCGCTGTCGGACCAGGACCTCTATACCCTGGGCAGCGCCTGCGCCGACTTGCCGCTGCTCACTGGCGGCTCGGGCCTGGCCCTGGGCCTGCCGGGCAATTTCCGCCGCGCGGGTAAATTGCGCGATTTTGATGTGAATGCATTGCCCACGGTCAGGGGGGGCGAGGTGGTGCTGGCCGGTAGTGCGTCGGTGGCGACCCTTGGACAAGTTGCAGCCTGGTGCGAGGCGGGCCGCCCGGCATTACGCATCGATCCCATCGCCCTGGCCGCCGGTGAACCGGTGGTGGCGCGGGCGCTGGCCTTTGCTCGCAACAGTGCGCACACCGTATTGATCTACGCCACCAGCACCCCGGCCGAGGTCAAGGCGGTGCAGCAACAACTGGGCGTCGAACGTGCCGGCACCCTGGTAGAGAACGCATTGGGCGAGCTCGCTGCCGGCCTGCGTGAGCAGGGAGTGCGACGCTTTGTAGTCGCCGGAGGGGAAACCTCCGGTGCGGTGGTCAAGGCCCTCGGCGTCAGCCTGTTGCAGATTGGTGCACAGATCGACCCCGGTGTGCCGGCCACGCTCAGCAGTTCCGCCGAACCGCTGGCACTGGCACTGAAATCGGGCAACTTCGGGGGGCGCGAGTTCTTTGCCAAGGCCCTTGTGCACCTGGCAGGAGGTGCCCAATGACTGGCATCGACGAACAGGCCCTGCGCGAAGAGATCTGCGATGTCGGCCATAGCCTGTATCAACGTGGCTATACCGTCGGCAGCGCCGGCAATATCAGTGCGCGCCTGGATGATGGCTGGTTGATTACGCCTACCGACGTCTGTCTGGGGCGTCTTGCACCTGGGGCGATTGCCAAGGTCAACCTGGAAGGCGAGTGGGTGTCCGGGGACAAACCTTCGAAGACCCTGGCCCTGCACCGTCAGGTGTATGACCGCAATCCCTCGGTGGGCGGGGTGGTGCATACCCATTCGACCTACCTGGTGGCGTTGACCCTGGCCGGGGTGTGGCGGCCAGACGCTATTCTGCCGCCGCTCACGCCCTATCAAGTGATGAAGGTCGGGCACATTCCTTTGATCGACTACCAGCGTCCGGGCTCGCCCACCGTCGCCGAGCAAGTGGCGCAACTGGCCAACAGCGTGCGTGGGGTGATGCTTGAACGACTGGGGCCGGTGGTCTGGGAAAGCTCGGTGGCCAAGGCCAGTTACGCCCTGGAAGAGTTGGAAGAAACCGCCAGGCTCTGGCTGATGAGCAACCCCCGGCCCGAGCCGCTGAGTCGGGCCGCCTTGGATGAATTACGCGAGACGTTCGGCGCGCACTGGTAAGCCGTAGATCGATATTGCAAGCCTCCCGCGAGACCCGCCTGCGGATCGTGACGGGGGGCGGCTTGCACCAAAAAACAATAACAACAGGACATTCCCGAATGAGCCCACTGATTTTGATGTTGACCGCCGGCGCGGGTATCGCGCTGCTGCTGTTTCTGGTCCTCAAGTACAAATTCCAGCCCTTTGTCGCACTGATGCTGGTCAGTATTGTGGTGGCGCTGGTGGCCGGGGTGAAACCGGCTGATCTGGTGGCGACGATTGAAGGTGGCATGGGCAAGACCCTTGGTCATATCGCGATCATCATTGCCTTGGGCGCGATGATCGGGCGGATCATCGAGCTGTCCGGCGGCGCCGAAGCCTTGGCCAAGTCGCTGATCGAGCGCTTCGGCAACAGCCGTACGCCGCTGGCTTTGACCATTGCCGGATTCATCATCGGCGTGCCGGTGTTCTTTGAAGTCGGGGTGATTATCCTGATGCCGCTGGCCTACGGTGTAGCACGCCGGGCACGCAAGCCGCTGCTGGTGTTTGCGTTGCCGATGTGTGCGGCACTGCTCACGGTACATGCGTTCCTGCCGCCTCATCCGGGTGCGGTGGCTGCGGCCAGCCAACTGGGTGCGGACCTGGGCCGGGTGCTGATGTTCGGCCTGCCGATCACCGCGTTGCTGTGTTACGTCGGCTACCGCGTGGCGGGGCGCATGACTCGCCGCTTTTATCCGATGACCGATGACATTCGCGCCGAAGTCTATGGCCCCCATGTGACCAATGAAGACTTGCGGGCCTGGACCAGCGGCAGCAACCAGGCCGCGCAACAGAACGCCGTGGCCGAATCCCACATGGGCCTGGAGGAGTCCACCAGTGCCATCGCCGCCAAGTTGCCTGCGGCGCCTGCGCCGGGTTTCGGGCTGATCGTCAGCCTGATCCTGCTGCCGATTGTGTTGATTCTACTGGGCACCCTGGCCACATCGTTGCTTCCGATAGAGTCGACGTTGCGCGCAGTGATGACCGTGCTTGGCGCACCATTGGTGGCGCTGTTGATCGACACCTTGCTGTGTGCCTGGCTGCTGGGCTCGCGTCGGGGCTGGAGCCGCAGCCAGGTGTCGGATGTCATCGGCTCCGCCTTGCCGGGCGTGGCCATGGTGATCCTGATCGCCGGCGCTGGCGGGGTGTTCGGTAAAGTGTTGGTGGACACCGGGATCGGCGCAGTCGTGTCCGATATGTTGCGCACCACCGGTCTGCCGGTGCTGGCCCTGGGCTTCCTGTTGACCATGCTGCTGCGCGCGGTGCAGGGTTCTACGACCGTGGCCCTGGTGACTACCGCAGGAATCATCAGCCCGCTGATTGCCACCCTCAACCTCACGCCTAACCATATGGCGCTGCTGTGCCTGGCCATGGGCGGTGGCGGGCTGGCGATGTCCCATATCAACGATGCAGGCTATTGGATCTTCACCAAGCTGGCCGGGCTGAATGTGGCAGACGGTCTGCGTACCTGGACAGTCATCACCACGTTGCTCGGCACCCTGGGGTTCCTGATGACCCTGCTGATCTGGCCATTTGTCTGATTTCTAGGAGCTTACATGCCTCGTTTTGCTGCCAACCTGAGCATGCTGTACCCGCAATATGATTTCCTCGAGCGCTTCGCTGCGGCGAAAGCCGATGGTTTTGATGCCGTGGAATACCTGTTCCCCTACGATTACAGCGCCGCCACCCTCAAGCAGCGCTTGAGTGATAACGGTCTGGTCCAAGTGTTGTTCAATGCACCGCCGGGTGACTGGGCGGCGGGTGAGCGAGGCATTGCCACCTTGCCGGGGCGCGAGGCCGAGTTTCGCAGCGGCTTCGACCGTGCCCTGGAATACGCCGCGGTGCTGGGCAATACCCGTGTGCATGTGATGGCGGGGCTGTTGCCGTCGCCAAGCCTGCGCGAACGCCATCACGCCGTGTACCTGGAGAACCTGGCCTATGCAAGCGCTGCGGCGGCCGAGGTTGGCGTGACGGTGTTGGTGGAGCCGATCAACCCCCGTGACATACCGGGCTTCTTTCTCAATCGCCAGGACCAGGCCCAGGCGATCTGTCGTGAAGTCGGCGCAAGCAACCTCAAGGTGCAGTTCGACTGCTATCACTGTCAGATTGTCGAAGGCGATGTGGCGACCAAGCTGCGTCGTGACGTCGACGGCATCGGTCATATCCAGATTGCCGGAGTGCCCGACCGCCACGAGCCGGACCTGGGTGAGCTGAACTATGGGTTCCTGTTCGAGCTGATGGACCAGTTGGGCTACACCGGCTGGGTCGGCTGCGAATACCGTCCCAAAGCCGATACCTCGGCTGGCCTGCAATGGTTGCGGGACTGGAAGGCCCGCTGATCCGAAACATCCCCTGCATAACCGGTAAGCAGGGGGCTTCACCATAAAAACAAAAATAACGGGAGTTCCCCTATGCAGCACTTCACCGCCCGGCCCGCTCCAGGCTGGCTGTTTGCGTTGTCTTGTGTACCTTCGATGCTCTGCGCTGCACCATTGCCATCGGCGACGGAGGGCGATTGGGTCGCGCCCGAGTTCACTTTTCACACGGGTGAAAAGCTGACCAACCTGAAATTGCATTACCTGACGCTGGGCGATCCGGCTCACCCGGCGGTCCTGTATCTGCACGGCACGTATCGACCTGGCAGCGACGTGCTGGGCAAGGATTTCGGCGGCGAGTTGTTCGGGCCTGGCCAGCCGCTGGACGCCAGCAAGTACTACATTATTTCCACCGATGGCATAGGGGTCGGCCAGTCGACGAAACCGTCGGATGGGCTGCGCGCCACGTTTCCCGCCTACAACTATGCCGATATGGTCCAGGCGCAGTATCGACTGGTGACCGAGGGCCTGGGGGTCAAGCACCTGCGCCTGGTCATCGGTAATTCCATGGGCGGCATGCAGACTTGGATGTGGGGCCAGACCTGGCCTCAGATGATGGATGGTCTGGTGCCCATGGCATCGCAGCCCACACAGATGTCATCACGCAACTGGATGATGCGTCGGCTGCTGGTGGAGTCGATCAGGCAGGACCCTGCGTGGAATAGCGGCAATTACACCCAGCAGCCGCCTTCGTTACGTCTGGCCAATGCGCTATTCAGTGTAGGCACCAGTGGCGGCACCCTGGCTTACCAGGCGGCTGCGCCGAGCAGAGCGCTGGCCGACAAGCTGGTGGACGAGCGCCTCAACGCTGCGCAAACGGTTGACGCCAACGACTTTATCTACCAATGGCAATCGTCTGCCGATTACAACGCTGCCCCCGGGCTGGGCAATATCCAGGCCCCGGTACTGGCGATCAATTCGGCGGATGACGAGCGCAATCCGCCCGAAACCGGCACTCTGGAGGCGTCCCTGAAACACATCAAGGACGCGCGTTTGCTGCTGATCCCGGCCAGCGCTGAGACGCGCGGCCATGGCACTACGGCGATGGCGAAGTTCTACACCCGGGAGTTGGCGGCGTTCATGCAACACACCGAGCAGGTACGCCAGGCGCGTTAACACGCCGTCGGGTCACGCCGGCGTTGGATCGCCCGGCAGCATCAGTTCGATGCCGCGCTTGCGGATACCGTCAGCGGCCGCCGGGGCCAGGGCGTCGTCGCTGATGATCACATCGAACGGCTCCAGCCCGGCGATGCGGTACATGCTGAAGGTGCCGTACTTGGAACTGCTGGCCACCAGTACTACTTGAGCAGCTGATTGCATCGCCACTTGCTTGACCTCGACCTTCAGCGCCGAGGGGGTGGTGATGCCACGGTGCAGGTCCCAGGAACTGGTGGACACAAAAGCGATATCCGTGACCACCTGGCGCAAAGTCGCCACCGCCAGCCCGCCGACGCAAGAGTGATTGTCATGGTCCAGTTGGCCACCGGTGTGGATCACCGTGACCTGGGGCGCATCCATCAGGGCCTGCACGATCCCGAAATCGTTGGTGACCACCGTCATCCCCGAAAGCGCCTTGATATAGGGGACGATCTCCAGGGTGCTGGTGCCGGCATCCAGGTACACCGTCATGTCCGCGTGCAGCAAACGTGCTGCCAGTCGTGCCATCGCCTGCTTTTGTGGCAATTCCACTACGGCTTTGGATTGATGGCTCGGCTCGCTGTGCAACTGGCTGGCGATCCTGACGCCCCCGGTGACGGAGTACGCCCGGCCTTCCTGTTCCAGCAGTGCAATGTCACGGCGTACGGTCATGTGCGAGCAGTCGAACATCTCCATCAACTGGTGCACGCTCATCACCTGATGCTTGCGCAACTGACGCAGGATTTGCTCGCGACGCTGCTCGGGAATCATCGGCGTGCTGCTGTCGGGGGCAGTGTCCTTGGGGGTTGGCATTGAGGCTCCGGGTCGGTCTGGGGGCTGGGGCACATAGTAGCGAATATGCGTTCCGAGGTGATGCACTTCAGTCAGTCATCAGTGCGTCATCGACTGTGTCCAGGTGCTTGAAGCGTTCGATCAGAAAGTCAATCAGGCTGCGCACCCGTGCCGACAGGTGCAGTTGTTGCGGGTATACCGCGTACACATCGGCGCGAGTGGGGGTCTGGTCCTCCAGTACCAGGCGCAGGCGCCCGCTGCGCACGTAGCGAGCGATGTCCCATTCGGCGCGCAGTAGAATCCCGTAGCCCTCCAGTGCCCAGTTCAGCGCTACCTCGCCGTCGTTGCAGCCCAGGGCGCCGTGCACTTTGATGTTGTCCGTATGCCCGCCGTGGGTGAACGACCACACGCCATACGGCGATTCGTTCTGACGGATGAAGATGCAGTTGTGCTGGTGCAGGTCGGCGAGCTTTTCGGGTGTGCCGTATTTGTCCAGGTACAGCGGCGAAGCGCACAGCAGGCGGCGGTTGGAGGCGATCTTGCGTGCATGGAACGCCGCGTCCGGCAGGCTGCCGAAGCGGATGCCGAGGTCGAAACCGTGGGTCGTCAAGTCCAGCGGGTGATCGCTGATTTCCAGCTGGATTTCGACCTCCGGGTACTGCGCAAAAAACGCTGCCAGGGCCGGGCCGATATAACGGCGGCCGAACCCCAGCGAGGCATTCACCCGAATCAGGCCCTTGGGCGTGGCGCGACTGCTGCTGAGCACCTGCTCCAGTTCGTCGATCTGGGTGAGGATGCGCGCCGCATGGGTGAAATACAGCTCACCTTCGGAAGTCAGGCTCATCGAGCGGGTAGTGCGGTTGACCAGGCGAATGCCCAGGCGCGCCTCCAGTGCCGTCAGGCGTTTGCTCACTGCCGGCGGAGTCACCCCCAGTTCGCGCGCGGTGGCGACCAAGCTGCCTTTGTTGGCGAGCAGGTAGAAAAACGACAAATCCAGGGTTTGGCTCATTCGTAACTCAAGGTTATTTATGTAGTGATTTCGAGTCGATCATGCTGCTTTGATCGCTACATATACTCCGATCACCCCCCGCTTGGACAGCCTGGCTGCGGCGGGACACAACAACAAACGTGACGAAGTGGAGTGAATGATGAGTGCATACAACATTGCGGCAATTCCAGGAGACGGTATCGGCGTGGAAGTGATCGCCGCGGGCGTTGAAGTCCTGCAAAGTCTCGCGAACAAAGCCGGTTTTGCAATGAACTTCAAGCATTTCGAGTGGAACTCCGATAACTACCTGAAAAACGGCTACTACATCCCTGAGGGGGGGCTGGAAGAGCTGAAGACCTTCGACGCAATTTTCTTCGGTGCAGTGGGGGCCTTGAACGTGCCGGACCACATCTCCCTGTGGGGCCTGCGCCTGCCGATCTGCCAAGGCTTCGACCAGTACGCCAACGTGCGTCCGGCGCGGGTGTTGCCGGGGGTGAAAAGCCCGTTGCACAACGGCGACCAGATTGATTGGGTGGTGGTACGGGAAAACTCCGAAGGCGAGTACTCCGGCAACGGCGGGCGGGTGCATCGCGGCTTGCCCGAAGAGGTGGCCACTGAAGTGTCGGTGTTCACCCGTGCCGGTGTGGAGCGTATTCATCGTTTTGCCTTCGACCTGGCCCGCAGTCGCCCCCGCAAGCATCTGACCCTGGTCACCAAGTCCAATGCCCAGCGTCACGGCATGGTGCTGTGGGATGAGATTTTCTACGAAGTGGCCAAGGACTTCCCGGATGTGAAAATCGACAAGGAACTGGTCGACGCCGTGACCACGCGCATGGTGCTCAAACCTTCGACCCTGGATGTGATTGTGGCCACCAACCTGCATGCTGACATTCTTTCCGACCTCGCCGCCGCACTGTCCGGCAGCCTGGGTATTGCGCCCACGGCCAACCTCAACCCTTCGCGCCGGTTCCCGTCGATGTTCGAGCCGATCCATGGTTCGGCGTTCGACATCACCGGTAAAGGCGTGGCCAACCCCATCGCGACATTCTGGACCGCCGCCATGATGCTCGAACACCTGGGCGAGCCAGGCGCCGCCCGGCAATTGATGTCAGCCATCGAGGCGGTCACCGAAAGCGGCCTGCACACCCCTGACCTGGGTGGCACTGCCAGCACCCGCCAGATCACCGATGCCGTCATCGAGCTGATCAACCGCTGATTCACGGGAGTACTGCGGCACAACGCCAAGGGCCGGCGGTCACGTCCGCCCCCCTGGCATTTCCTGACAACAATAAGAATCAGGGCCCTGTCATGAAAAGAATATTTGGCAAACTCTATGTGCAAGTCCTCATCGCGGTCATCCTCGGTGCGATTGTCGGGGTGCTTGTGCCCGACACCGGGACCGCGCTCAAGCCATTGGGCGATGCATTTATCAAACTGATCAAGATGCTCCTGGCACCGGTGATCTTCCTTACGGTGGTCACCGGCATTGCCAAGATGGAGAACATGAAAGAGCTGGGCCGCGTGGGTTTTCGCGCGTTGATCTACTTCGAAGTGGTATCCACCCTGGCCCTGGTGGTCGGGCTGGTGGTGGTGGATGTGTTCAAGCCCGGCGCCGGCATGAACATCGATGTGGCCACCCTCGACACCTCAAGCCTTGCCACCTACACCACGGCGGTCAAGCACGCCTCGTTCATGGACTTTGTCATGAACATCATTCCCGACACCCTGGTGGATGCGTTTGCCAAGGGCAATGTGCTGCAAATCCTGCTGTTTTCTATCCTGCTGGGCGTTGCGCTGGCTGCTGTGGGGCCGCGCGGCAAACCGTTCGTGGACACGCTGGACAGCCTCATGCAGGGCATGTTTCGTATTGTCAACATGGTCATGCGCCTGGCGCCTATCGGTGCGTTTGGCGCCATCGCGTTCACCATCGGCAAGTACGGCTTCGGTTCGTTGTTTTCCCTCGGCAAGCTGATGGCCTGTGTCTACCTGACGTGCGCGGTGTTTGTGATCTTCGTGCTGGGGCCGATTTGCCGCTACAGCGGCTTCAGTTTGTGGAAGTTTCTCAAGTTCATCAAGGAAGAGCTGTTCACCGTGCTCGGCACCAGCTCGTCGGAGTCGGTATTGCCGCAAATGATTGCCAAGATGGAGAGGGCCGGGGTGTCCAAACCGGTGGCCGGCATGATCATCCCCTCGGGCCTGACCTTCAACCCCGACGGCCAGGCGATCTACTACACCATCGCCGCGATTTTCATCGCCCAGGCCACCAACACACCGTTGAACCTAACTGATCAGTTGATTGTGCTGGCGGTGTTGATGTTCACCTCAAAGGGCTCGGCGGGAGTGACCGGCTCAGGCTTTATTATCCTGGCGGCAACGCTGTCGTCACTGGGCACTATTCCGGTGGCGGGCATGGTGCTGCTATTGGGGGTAGACCGTTTTATGTCGGAAGCGCGGGCGATCACCAACACCATCGGCAATGGCGTGGGCACCATGGCGATCGCCAAGTGGGTGGGGGCGTTGGATACGGTGAAAATGCGCAAGGCCCTCGACGGTGAAGTCGAGAGCCCAGGTGCACATTCAGAACTTGAATCGCCCCACCAGCCCCTTGAGCTGCCCGGAAATATCCGTCAACCGACCTGACCCGGTCTGCGCCGAATGGGCAAACCCTTCGACCAGTTGCGCATCGGCATGGATTTGCGCGATGTGCCGGTTGATCTCTTCGGCCACCTGGTGCTGTTCTTCGGCGGCGGTGGCGATCTGGGTGTTCTGGTCGCGGATCGAGTCCACCGAGCCACGGATCTTGTCGAAGCTGTCGCGGGCCTGCTGGATGCGTTCCACGCTGGTGTGCGACACCAGCAGGCTGCCTTGCATCTGCTGGGTCACTTCCTGGGTGCGACGGGCGAGGTTGCCGAGCAGGCTGTCGATCTCGCCGGTGGAGTCGGCGGTGCGGCGGGCGAGGGCGCGAACTTCGTCGGCGACTACCGCAAAGCCGCGGCCCTGGTCACCGGCGCGGGCGGCCTCGATGGCGGCGTTGAGCGCCAGCAGGTTGGTCTGTTCGGCAATCGAGCGGATGGTGTCGAGGATGGTGTTGATGTTTTTGCTGTCCTGCTCCAGCTGCTGCATGGTCTGGGTCGAGCGTTGCAGGTCTTCGCTGAGCTGGAGCACGCTGCCGGTGGCTTCGCCGATGTGCTGCTGGCCGTCGTGCACATCGCGGTAGCCTTCATCGGCACTGGTGGCGGCGGCGCTGCAGGAGCGGGCGACTTCGTTGGCGGTGGCCACCATTTCGTTGAACGCGGTGCTCACCAGTTCCACCGCTTCACGTTGGCGGCCGGCGGCCTGGTTCATGTTGTGGGCGACTTCGCTGGTGTCGGCGGCGGCGGTTTGCAGGTCGGACGAGGCATTGCCGATGCGCTGCACCAACTGGGCAATCATGCTCAGGAACTGGTTGAACCAGCCGGCCAGGCTGGCGGTTTCGTCCTTGCCTTGCACCTTGAGCTGGCGGGTCAGGTCGCCTTCACCTTCGGCGATCTCTTGCAGGCCGTCGGCCACGCCGCGAATCGGACGTACGATCACGCTGGCGAAACTGGCGCCGACAATCGCGAAGACTACGGCCAGCGCGGCGGCAATCGCAGCGATCAACCAGGTAAGGCGGGTCGCGCCGGCCATCACTTCGTCGCGCTTGATCAGGCCGATAAAGCGCCAGCCGAGGTCTTTGGAGCTGACCATGTTGGCCATGTAGGCCACGCCATCGATGTCAATCTGGCTCACGCCGTCGCCGCGCTTGGCCAGTTCGGCGTAGTTGGGGCCCAGGTCGGCCAGGGGCTTGAAGTTGTGCTTGGCGTCGCTGGGGTCTACCAGCACGTTGCCGTTGCCTTCCACCAGCATCAGGTAGCCGCTGTCGCCGAGCTTGATGTTGCGCACCAGTTCGGTGAGCTGCTTGAGCGAGACGTCCAGGCCGACCACGCCGAGGATCTTGCCGGCGGCGTCGGTGACGGTGTGCACGGTGCCGATCAGCGTCACGTCGTCCGGCGCCCAATAGTAGGCGCCAGTGCGCACGGTTTTACCCGGCGCGGCGATGGCCGCCTGGTACCACGGGCGTACGCGTGGGTCGTAGTTGTTCAGCTTGGTGTCGTCGGGCCAGCTGGCGTAGCCGCCGTCGGCGAGGCCCAGGGACAGGTAGGCGGTGCTCGGATGGCTCTTGGCGAACTGGTCGAAAATCTCCAGCAGCGCGGTGTTGGTGGGGGTGAGGGGGATCTGTGCGGCGTCGGCGCCGGCGTAGCTCTTGAGGTCCTTGGCCGCGACAACGCGCGGGTCCTTGGCCACATAGTCGACGTTCTGGCTGATGCCCTCGAAGAACTGCTTCATGCCATTGTCGATCTGGCGGATCTCACGGCCACTGCTGTCGAGGAAATTGGCCTGGGCCCCCTCGCGCAGATTCAACACGACCAGCACGGCCACCAGGATAACCGGCACGCACGCGATGGCGGCAAATGCCCAGGTCAGCTTTTGCTTGATATTCATGACTTCACCCGCGGGTATTTATAATTTTGGCAAGGAGAAAACAGTAGCGTCGAGCGTCGCATGTGTTGTTTTTAGGGGGTGTGGCCATGCGTACCCCCTGTATATCGACTGCGCGGGCACGCACTTTAGGGCCGAGGGAAGGTTTAACCGATGCGTTCGCCGCCCAGCGCATCACGCTGCATCGACTGCAGGTTTTTCTCGATGGTTTCGCAGATGGTGTCCATCTGGATCTGGTGTTCGCTGGAGTTGAACGGGCTTTGCAGGTCGGTGCCGATGCGCTCGATGGCCAGCAGCATGAAGCCCACCACCGTCGAGGCCAGCGGGGTAAACCAACCCAGCGACTCCACCAGGCCCACCGGTACGATCAGGCAGAACAGCGAGATAAACAGCCGGGGGAAGTACACGTAAGGGTAGGGCAGCGGGGTGTTGGCGATCCGTTCCATGCCGCCCTGGGCGTTGGACAAGTCCACCAGGGTCGACTCCAGCCGCGCCAGGCGGATGCTGTCCAGGTGACCGGCCTTGTACTCCCTGGCCAGCAACGCCGCCGAGCCGGTGAGAATATCGTTGGCAAAGTTGTTGGTGGCGCCGTTGCGCGCAAACTCATCGCCGGGGATAAACGCACGGACTTCTTCGGGGCACGGTTGGCCCTTGAGGTGCGCGGCCAGGCAATTCACATAGGCCACATGGCGACGCAGCAGGGTGGCCTTGACCGGGTTCACTTCGCCGTCGGGGTCGTCCAGCAGGGTCAGCACCTGGCGCGCAAAACTGCGCGAATTGTTGACCATTGCGCCCCACAGGGTGCGGGCTTCCCACCAGCGGTTGTAGGCACTGCTGTTACGGAAACTGATCAGCACCACCAGCGCCGAACCCAGCAGGGTCAGGGGCATCAGCGGCAGATTGATCTTGTAGGTGAGAAACAACATGAAGTCCACGGTGACGGCGACGTCCCACAGCAACAGCCAGAACAGCGCCCAGCCCACGTAGCCCATGGTCTTGATGATCAGGCGGTACTTTTTGAGGATGGCGGCTTTCAAATGGGGACCTCGCGGCGAACGGTAAGCAACAGTGCTTAAGCTCGGACGCGGGTCGCGGTGAAAGGTTCGCCCCATGGCCTGAATCGTTTAAGTGGTGCACACCGGCTCCCGTGAGAGTCGTCGCAGTTCTTCCAGTGCAGTGAGGAGCGTGCGTGCTTGCTCGATGACATTGCGGGCCAGTCGATCATGGCCGTGCTGTTCCAGTTGGTGGGCGTTTTTCAGGATTTCGTGAGCTTTGGATTCGATGGCATCGGCGAACAAGTCGATTGAACAGTTCATAACAAGTCCTAGCGTAACAAGTCGGTATTGAATGAGTGGAAAACAGCCAAGCACTGGCGCATTTAATGATGAATAAGCCGGCGTGTATGAATGCGCTGTTTCAATAGCGCTGCGACCGTACAACATTTCTTTGAAATGCCGAGGGACCTTATTTGGTAGTCAGTCTTACGCGCATTGGATGATTGTTGCAAAACGTAAATCGGCAGGCCGGTTTCAAGGAGGGCAGCACTTTTTGGAACAATTTTGGTAGCGATGATGTCTGTCGGGTTAATCGCGATACATTGCGTTCAAGGCAAAACGCCATCACTGGTGGTGTTTACGACGTGAGTAGTTGTGAGACCTGGTTGCAGCAGTACTGCGCCATCGATCAGTGAAATCCAGTAGGTTGATCAGGGCTCTTTCTCATGTGCGTCAGTTCGTTGAAGTTGGCTTTGGATCATTCCGCGCAGGCGTTGGAACGTCACCGGGAATTTGAGTGCAGTATCCGCGCGCACTACGCCATTCTGCTTGGTCCCTATTCAAAACGACCGTTTTTTTACAAGACAGCGCTGAAGTTCAACCGTTTGATGGTGTCCTTCACGTTGCTGAGTGAATATTTCTCCAAGCCGGCGCCGTTGTTGTCCGACGTGAAAGCGTTCTGCCTGGCACGCGGTTTCTGTTCCAGGAACAGCCTGGAGTCGATCTTCCTGCTGTTCAGGGCCCTGGGGTTCATGAAGGTCGCTGGCCACCCTGACGACAGTCGTTTTCGGGTGTTCAGCCCATCGCCGCAGGCTTGCCATGAAGTCAGGTCGATGCTCAATTCCGTGGTGCAGCCGCTGGGGCCGATGTGCCCCGGTGAGGCGATGGTCCAGCGGATGAGTGCATTGGACGACCAAGCGTTCCTGGCACTTTATTTCAAAGGTTTTGCCACCCTTCTTTCAAATAAGCTGACCATCGATGTATTGCTGCCGGAATGTGACTGGCTGGTTAATCGCGATGCTGGACATATGCTGATGTTGGCGATTTATAACGATGCGTGTTCCTTGGACAATCAGGGTGCAAGTTTCAGGGCGTCTTCTTATCTTTCATTGGCGACACAACTTTCCGTGTCCAAGACCCATGTCATTCGTTTGGTCCAGGAGGGTGTTGAAAAGGGCTGCTTTAGAGTGCACTCCAAGACACAGTTGGAAGTGTTGCCGCCCTTCGTAAAGTTGGTGCGTCGTTTTATGGCGTATTCATTTGCAATCACCCTGCACAGTATTGAATTGGGCCAGGCCAGCAAAGGATAGGCAACTTATGCGCAGGGAGTGTTGAGATGCCGGCTAACTTAAAGCTCAGGCCACGGATGCAGAGGTTATTGTCGCCCGCTGTCGCACAGGCTGAATGGATCGGCCTGATTGCCTGGTGGTGGGTGCTGTTGGTGGATCCGGTGATGCAATTTGGCTGGTACACGGTGCTCATTACCATTTGTTTGACGGCGCTGTGTCGATTTCACCGGCGGCTGGTCAACTTCTTGGCCTGGCGGGCGTTCGGTGTGGTCTACATCGCGGTGTTGTCCGGCGGTTTTGCGCTGGTGATACATACGCACCAGGCGTTGCAGGTATTCGCTTTGCCACTGGCGCTGATTCTGGTAGTGAGCAGTGCCTTGCTCTTTATTGCCGTCGAGGATTTCTTGATAAGCGCTGCACTGGTCTGGTCGATGATGTGGCCAGCCATTCATGTGTCGATGTATGCCGGGGTGGAGGTTTACCTGGTGATGTTCTGCCTGGCGTCGGTGTCGATCGGCTTCATCTTGAATTATTCCTACGTGAAGAACCTGCGTTCTGTGTTGCTGGTCGAGAGTGAGTTCCGGGAACTGGCAGAAACGGATTACTTGACCTCCATCCTGAACCGACGGGCCTTTATCGAACGTTTCGCCAAGGTGATCGCCGACGGTCAAGGCGGCTACTTCATGATGATGGATATTGATAGCTTCAAGCTGAAAAATGACCAGTTTGGCCATGATGTCGGCGACAAGATTCTCTGCGCGATGGCTCATTGCCTGAAAGCCACCCCTGGCAGCGACAGCTTTGGCCGGATCGGGGGCGAGGAGTTCGGTGTCTTGCTGGTGGGGGATGACCCTTGGGCGGCCACGGATTTTGCCGCGCGCCTGCTGCAAGCGATTCGCGGCAGTGTCCCGCCACCCCATCACTACACGTGCAGTGCCGGCATGACGCATTTCTCGGCGGGCGCCGATATGTCAGCGGTACTCAAGTGCGCCGACCGCAACCTGTATGCCGCCAAGCGCAATGGCAAGGACTGTGTGTATCTGGATGGCGAGCCGGTGGCTGCTTCCCGGTGAAACGCAAAGACGGGCCTCAGTGCTGGGCCAGAATGCTCGCAAGCAAACCGGGAAAGCGGCCTTCAAGATCTTCAGCACGCAACGCATTCAGATGAGTGGTGCCCACGCTGCGGGTTTGCACCAACCCGGCATCGCGCAACACCCGAAAGTGATGGGACATGCTCGACTTGGGCCGCCCGCCGTCTAGTTCGCCGCACGTGGCCTCGGGTACGCCGGCCAGGCAGCGCACGATTTCCAGGCGCACCGGATCACTCAGGGCGTACAGCACGCGCTCAAGGGTCAGGTCTTGCAGGGGAGGGTGTTTGAAGGCTCGCATGAAACGAATCATAACAGGGGGCTATCGTTGAATACCATAGTTCGATTACCATCGAACTATCGAATCAACCACCTGCTCACTGGAGTTGTCCCATGGCCGCACTGTTCGAACCGTTCAAACTCAAAGATGTCACCCTGCGCAATCGCATCGCTATCCCGCCGATGTGCCAATACATGGCCGATGACGGCATCGTCAACGACTGGCACCTCGTGCACCTGGCCAGCATGGCCCGTGGCGGTGCCGGCCTGGTGGTGGTCGAAGCCACTGCTGTCGCGCCGGAAGGCCGTATCACCCCCGGTTGCGCGGGCCTGTGGAGTGATGCGCATGCCGAGGCGTTCGTGCCGATGGTCCAGGCGATCAAGGCCGCCGGTTCCGTGCCGGGCATCCAGATCGGCCACGCCGGCCGCAAGGCCAGCGCCAACCGTCCGTGGGAAGGGGATGACCATATCGCCGCCTCCGACGCCCGCAGCTGGGAAACCATCGCTCCCTCGGCCATCGCCTTCGGTGCCAACCTGCCACAGGTGCCTCGCGCCATGACCCTGGACGACATCGCCCGGGTGCGCCAGGACTTCGTCGACGCCGCCCGCCGCGCCCGTGACGCCGGCTTCGAGTGGATCGAGTTGCACTTTGCCCATGGTTATCTGGGCCAGAGTTTCTTCTCCGAACACTCCAACCAGCGCACCGATGCCTACGGCGGCAGCTTCGACAACCGCAGCCGTTTCCTCCTGGAAACCCTGGCCGCCGTGCGTGAAGTCTGGCCGGAAAACCTGCCGCTCACCGCACGTTTCGGCGTGATCGAGTACGACGGCCACGACGAGCAGACCCTCACCGAATCCATCGAACTGGCCCGCCGTTTCAAGGCCGGTGGCCTGGACCTGCTGAGCGTCAGCGTCGGTTTCACCATCCCCGACACCCACATCCCGTGGGGCCCGGCGTTCATGGGGCCGATTGCCGAGCGTGTACGTCGCGAAGCTGGTATCCCGGTCACGTCAGCCTGGGGCTTCGGCACGCCGCAACTGGCGGAAGGTGCGTTGCAGGCCGGGCACCTGGACCTGGTGTCGGTGGGGCGTGCGCACCTGGCCGACCCGCATTGGGCGTATTTTGCGGCCAAGGAACTGGGGGTCGAGAAGTCCTCGTGGACCTTGCCTGCGCCTTACGCGCATTGGTTGGAACGTTATCGCTGAGGCGGTAGCCACAGACGCAAGCCACTCGCAAGGGTGGCTTTTTGGCGGCATCTCAAACTGAGGGGCTGTTGAAGAAGCCCGCCGTCTGGGCAAAGTCCACGAAGCGCTTGTTCGCCAGGGAAAGGTACTCGTTGGCTCGCCAACACAGTCTGAAGCTCATGGGTTGGGCGGGTTTGAACGGTACGCCCACGATCCCCGGTTCGCGTTCCTGAACGGAACGCAGCAGGGTGGATATGCCCATGCCATCGAAGGTTGCCTTGGTCACCAGGGAGACGAAGTTGCTTTGCAGTGCGATTCGATAACTCACGCCAGCGGCCTCGCAGAAGGCATCGAGCAGATGACGCTGCATAAATGTCTCATCGAAAACCACCATTTCTGCGCCTTGTAACTGATGGGCTTCGAGGTGGGGTTCGGTCGCCAGAGCATGATCCTCTCGCATGCACAGCACCATTTCGTCATTGCCAAGCAGCACCGATTCCCATGCGCTCCCCACTCGCCGCGATTCGAGCAATGCCACATCGATTTCACGGTTTTCGAGGCGTCGGCTGATTGCGTCCGCGCTGCCCTCGATGACGGTCATGACAATCCCGGGGTACTCGCATCGGAAGGCGCGGAGCAGGTCCGGGATATAGTTGATCCCGAACATCGGCGGCACACCCAGCTTTATTTCGCCGCTCTGCAACTGAGCCATATCGCGAAGTTCCTGGCGCGCCATATCCAGCTCCAGCAGTGCCAGTTCCACGCGGTTCAGAAAGCATTGGCCTTCGGCCGTGACAGTGATTTGTCGTGGTGCGCGGTTGAACAGCACAACACCCAACTCCTCCTCAAGGCGCGTCACGGCCATGCTCAGCGCCGGTTGTGCGATGTGCATCGACTGAGCCGCTTTGGTGAAACTGCCGAGACGGGCTATTTCGACACAGCATTTGAGGGCTTTCAGATTCACTGCGAGGTTACTCCCCGTTCAAAATAACATCACATTTTGTGATCAAAGTGATCATAACAATATATTTCACATGATGAGCAAGCATTCCTAGTATGGCCTCACAACATTCCCGTTCCCTTGCAATACGGAATATGACGCCATGCCTTTTGACGATGACCTGCCTTCCAATGCCCTGAACGATTCGAGTGAAGCCTCGGGCCTGCGTCGGGGCCTGACCAACTACGGCGACAAAGGCTTTTCGTTGTTTCTGAGAAAAGCCTTCATCAAAGGCTCGGGCTACACCGATGGGGCGCTTGAGAAACCCGTCATTGGCATCGCTTCCACCGGCAGTGCGTACAACCCTTGTCACGGCAACATGCCGCAACTGGTCGAAGCCCTGAAGCGTGGAATCCAGCACGCCGGTGGCTTGCCAATGGAATTTCCGACGATCTCTATCGGCGAAAGCTTCTCGGCGCCCACCAGCATGTACCTGCGCAACTTGATGTCGATGGACACCGAAGAAATGCTTCGGGCGCAGCCCATGGACGCCGTGGTCCTGATTGGTGGGTGTGACAAAACCGTCCCTGCGCAATTGATGGGCGCCGCCTCCGCAGGTATCCCCGCCATCCAGTTGATCACCGGTTCGATGCTGACCGGCAGTCATCGGGGAGAGCGCGTCGGGGCTTGCACTGATTGCCGACGCTACTGGGGTAAGTTCCGTGCCGGCGAGGTAGACAGCGTTGAAATCGCAGACGTCAACAGCCGCCTGGTGGCGAGCGTGGGGACCTGCTCGGTGATGGGCACCGCCAGCACGATGGCGTGTATCGCTGAAGCACTTGGCATGACCGTGCCGGGTTGCGCTACGCCACCGGCGGTTACCTCGGATCGCATGCGAATTGCCGAGGAGACCGGCAAGTGCATTGTCGACATGGCTCGCCAGCGTCGAACCATCGACCAGATCCTCACGCCCGCCGCGTTCGAGAATGCCATGCGTGTACTGCTCGCCATTGGTGGGTCTACCAACGGCATTGTCCATCTCACCGCCATCGCGGGGCGCATGGGGCTCGACGTGGATTTGGCCGCACTGGACCGTATGAGCCGTGAGACGCCGGTACTGGTGGACCTCAAGCCTTCCGGCACGCAGTACATGGAGGATTTTCACAATGCCGGCGGAATGACCACGTTGCTTCGTGAACTCAAACCGTTACTCAACCTTGACGCGCTGACCGTCACCGGCCGGTCCCTGGGCGAAGAGCTTGAACGCGCCGAACCGGCCTTTGCGCAAAACGTGGTACGCCCTTTCTCGCAGCCCATCTATCCCCAGGGTGGCATCGCTGTACTGCACGGCAACCTGGCGCCCGGCGGGGCAATCATCAAGCAATCGGCGGCTGATGCGGGTTTGATGGAGCATGAAGGTCGCGCAGTGGTTTTCGAAAACATGGCGGATCTCGCCGCCCGAATTGACAGCGATGAACTGGACGTGACTGCCGAGGATGTCCTGGTGCTCAAGAACATTGGCCCGAAAGGCGGGCCGGGCATGCCTGAGGCGGGATACATCCCCATCCCGCAAAAGCTGGCCAAGGCCGGCGTGAAGGACATCATCCGCATCTCTGATGGGCGCATGAGCGGTACGGCGTTCGGCACCATCGTTCTGCACGTCACCCCCGAGGCGGCAGTCGGTGGCCCGCTGGCTTACGTCCAGAACGGCGATCGCATTCGCCTCAGCCTGTCCAATCGGCAAATTTCGCTGCTGATTCCGGATGAAGAGTTGCGCCGCCGTGCTGAAGCAAGCCAGGTCCTGATACCCACCGGCGAACGGGGGTACCACAAGCTGTTCCTGCAAACGGTTACTCAGGCGGACACCGGTGTGGATTTCGATTTCCTGCGGGCCACCACCCGCAATGGCGCTGTACCGCGTAAATGACCGGATCAGGAAACTTCAATATGAAAATGGCGTTCATCGGGCTGGGCCAAATGGGAAAGCCCATGGCAATCAACCTGCTCCGTTCCCACCCTGGCTTGCTGGTGAATGCCTTCAGCGGTCGGGCCTATGCCGAGCTGGAAAGGCTGGGGGCGATAGCGGTGAATGATCGCCGCACCCTGGCCGACTGCGATCTGGTGTTTCTGTCACTGCCCGACGACGAGGTGGTCGATAACTTTCTGTTGGGTGCCGACGGCATCGCGAATTGGATGCGTCCCGGCAGCACCGTCGTCGATACCAGCACGATCAGTTATGCGCAAACCCTGAGCATCGACGCCAGGTTGGCTGCGCTGGGTATCCACTTTCTCGACGCGCCGGTTTCCGGAATGGCTTCGCGTGCCATCGATGGGACGCTGACCGCCATGTGCGGTGGGCGCGAGCAGGTCTTCAATGCCGTCGCCCCTTACTTGAGAACCATGGCCTCAAACACTCTCTACATGGGCGCAGCCGGTGCAGGCCAGCTGACGAAGCTCATCAATCAGCTGCTGTTCGATATCAACTGCGCCGCGATTGCCGAGATCTTGCCGATGGCCGTCAAGTTGGGGCTGGACGCGGAGAAAGTCGCCGCAATCGTGAACAGTGGAACAGGGCGTAGTTACGCCTCGGAATTTTTTGTGCCGCATATTCTGAATGGCCAGTTCAGCAGCGGATACCCGCTCAAGCATGCCTACAAGGACCTCATCAGTGGTGCCGGGTTGAGCGCGAAGATGGGCATTCCGCTACCGGTGTTATCCGCTGCCACGGCGACCTACCAGACAGCCGTGCTGCAGGGCCATGGCGACAGTGACAAGGGCGCGATGATCAAAGTGTATGAGCGGCTGCTAGGCGTGGAATTTCGCGCCACAGCGACGTCAGCCGATGGCGCCATCGCTCATCTTCAGTAACCCGGCATCTACAACAGAGAAACCATTGTGGAAAAATCATCTTCAAACTCAAACAAAATCCCGGCAACGCTTATTCCAGGTGATGGTATCGGGCCGGAAGTGGTCGAGGCGACTGTCCGTGTGCTGGACGCGCTGGGAAGCCCTTTCGAGTGGGATGTCCAGGTAGCGGGGATGGCCGGGGTGGCCGCCGTGGGTGATCCACTGCCGAGCGCCACCCTGGACAGCATCCGTGCACGCAAGCTGGTGCTCAAAGGTCCGCTGACGACGCCGGTCGGCGAAGGCTTCCGCTCATCCAATGTGCGACTGCGGGAAACGTTTGAGTTGTTCGGCAATGTCCGCCCCGCCAAGACGCTGATCCCGGGACGCTATGAAAACATCGACCTGGTCCTCATTCGGGAGAATCTGGCGGGTTTCTACGTCGCCAACGAGTATTACATCCCGATGGGTGACGATCCTCGTGCAGTCGCGGTTTCCAGTGGCGTCAACACCCGTGAAGGCAGCGAGCGCATTGCGCGGTTTGCCTTTGAATACGCGATTAAAAATGGCCGCAAAAAAATCACGGTCGTGCACAAGGCCAACATCCTCAAGAAGCTGACCGGGTTGTTCCTTGAGGCCGCGCGTGAAGTCGCCAAGGAGTACGCCGGCCGGGTCGAGATAGAGGACATGATCGTTGATGCCTGCGCCATGCAACTGGTGCTCAACCCTTGGCGCTTCGACATGTTGCTGTGCACCAATCTGTTTGGCGACATTCTCTCCGACCAATTGGCAGGCCTGGTGGGCGGCCTGGGCATGGCGCCGGGTTCCAACTTTGGCAAGGATGCCGCGATTTTCGAGGCCGTTCATGGTTCTGCACCGGATATTGCTGGCAAGGGTATCGCCAACCCGATTTCCTTGATGCTGGCAGCGGCCATGATGCTGACTCATGTGGGCCTGGAAAAACACGCCCAGCGCCTGCGCGTTGCCATCGACGACACCTTGAATATCGACAATGTGCGCACAGGGGACCTGAAAGGTCAGGCCTCCACACTCGAATTTGCCGACGCCGTCTGCCAACGACTGCGCGCCTGATAATCCGGAGATCAACGTGACAACTTTTCTTTTTGATCCAAACGCTACCGCATCAGTCTTGTTGAATGCGTGGCGCAGTGGCGAGCTGTTGAACCTGCTGCCTGCCGACGTCAAGCCGCCAACGCTTGAACAGGGTTATGACGCACAGGACGCACTGTTTGAATTGGCTGGCGGGACGCTGGCTGGCTGGAAGCTCGGCGTGGGCAGCCCCGCCGCAATGCGCGCCGCAAAATTGTCACGGCCCCTGGTCGGGCAGCTCGAAAGATCGCGCCTGCATGCAAGTGGCATTCACCTGAAGCTCCCCGCCGATACCGCGGTGACGATCGAGTGCGAAATCGCCTTTGTCCTGGACCGGGACCTGCCTCCCCTGATGGGCAGGACGGTGGTTCCTGACGATATTCGCACGACCTGCGTGACGTTCGAGGTGGTGCGCTCGCGTTTCACCGACCGCAAGACAGTCGGTTGGCCAAGCTTTGCTGCGGATAACGTTGGTTTTGAAGCGCTGGTCGTGGGCAAGTCGATTTGCGAGGGCATTGACCTGCACGCCATGCGTGAGCTGGCTGAAACGGCTGTCGTCCATCTGGACGGAGTACCCAAGGCAAAAGGTCTGTTTGGTGACACGGCGACAGACCCCCTGAGCTCGCTGGCGGCCCTCTACCAACATGCCGCCGAGCGGGGCGTGACGCTGCGTGCCGGTCAACTGGTCTCGACTGGCGCCATGTGCGAACCCTTCGACCTGAAAGGACCCGGTCACGTGTTGTCAGTCAGTTACTTCAATAAACAGCTGACGTTCTCTCTTTAAAACTCGGGACACATTGAAAAATGAAAGCTGCTGAGCTGGTTGTGCGCTGCCTGGAAAACGAAGGGGTCGAATATGTATTCGGCATCCCCGGCGAAGAAAACCTCGACTTGCTGGACTCGCTGTCTCGTTCGCCGATCAAGCTGATCCTGACGCGCCACGAGCAGCCCGCAGGCTTCATGGCCGCCACTTACGGTCGCCTTACCGGCAAGACCGGAGTGTGCCTCTCAACGCTTGGCCCAGGCGCTACCAACCTGGTGACCGCCGGCGCCTATGCCTACCTGGGCGGCATGCCGATGCTGATGATTACAGGTCAGAAGCCCATCAAAAAGTCCAAGCAGGGCCGTTTCCAGATTCTCGATGTCTGCGGGATGATGGCGCCTTTGACCAAGTACACCCATCAACTGGCCTCCGCCGATAACATTCCATCGCGTATCCGTGAAGCGATACGGCTAGCCGAAGAAGAGAAACCGGGATCGGTGCACCTGGAGCTGCCGGAAGATATCGCCGCCGAAGACACCGACAGCACGCCCGTTGCGCCAAGCCTCAGCCGCCGCCCGGTGGCCGAAGCGAAATCCATCTGTGCCGCCGTTGCCAGGTTGCAAGGTGCACGTAGCCCGGTATTGGTCATCGGCGCTGGGGCCAACCGCAAGTCGACTGCCCGAGTGCTGCTTCAACTGATTGAAAAAACCGGCATTCCGTTCGTCACAACGCAGTTGGGCAAAGGGGTCGTCGACGAACGCCATCCACGGTTTTTGGGCAATGCGGCGTTGTCGGCCAATGACTTCGTTCACCGTGCACTGGAGTCGGCGGATCTCATCGTCAACATCGGTCATGACGTCATCGAGAAGCCGCCTTTTTTCATGGTTCGCGGCGGTACCGAAGTGATCCATGTCAGTTTCCGGTCCGCCGAGGTTGATCCGGTGTATTTCCCGCAGATCGAGGTGGTCGGCGATATCGCCAATGCGATCTGGCAGATCAACGAAGCGATTGTTGCGCAGCCCACTTGGGATTTCCGACGTTTGCTGGCGATTCGCGAAGCCAACGAGGCACATGTCGCCGAAGGCGCCACTGACGAGCGTTTTCCGGTTTATCCGCAACGACTGGTTGCGGACTTGCGCCAGGTCATGCCGGCTAACGGCATCGTTGCCCTGGACAATGGTATCTACAAGATCTGGTTCGCCCGCAACTACAAGGCCTACATGCCGAACACCGTATTGCTGGATAACGCATTGGCAACCATGGGGGCCGGTTTGCCGTCGGCGATGGCGGCACGCCTGGTTTATCCCCACACCCCGATTGTGGCGGTATGCGGCGACGGTGGTTTCATGATGAACAGCCAGGAGCTTGAAACCGCCGTGCGTTTGAAGATGAATCTAGTGGTGATCATCCTGCGCGACGACGGCTACGGAATGATCCGTTGGAAGCAGGCGCAGATGGGGTTTGAGGACTTCGGCCTGGACTACACGAACCCGGACTTCGTGCTCTACGCACAAAGCTACGGTGCCTTTGGCCACCGCGTGAAAAGCGCAGGCGCTTTCGCGCCGTTGGTGCAGCACTGCCTGCAAACGCCCGGTGTGCATGTGATCGACTGCCCGGTCGACTATTCGGAAAATGACCGCATCCTGCATCGGGAAATCAAGACGCTCAGCGCAGCGATATGAAACTGTCAGTGCAGCGGTATGAAACCGTGCTTCGTTCCCCAAACGCGAGGTTTTCCCATGATCCACCGCCTGCCATCCAGTGGGGCACCTGAGCCTTAGCCTGATCCCTGCCTGCCCGCACACCATCTTCAGCTCGGCCAGATATGGCCGCTGGGGCCCTGTACGCCTAATAAAAAGAGAGAGTCCGGCCATGTTGGCAATCCTCGGTTTTTCAATGGTTATCTGCTTCATGTACCTGATCATGACGAAGCGCCTGTCGGCGCTGATTGCCTTGATCATCGTGCCTATCGTTTTCGCGGTGCTGGGAGGTCACCCTGCCGGGCTGGGCTCGATGATGCTGGACGGGATCAAGACGTTGGCCCCCACGGGGGTGATGTTGACGTTCTCGATTCTCTATTTCGGCATCATGATCGATGCCGGGCTGTTCGATTCACTGGTACGCAATATTCTCAAGTTGGTAAAAGGCGACCCGCTGAAAGTATTAGTGGGCACCGCGATACTCACCATGCTCGTGTCGCTCGATGGTGACAGTTCCACCTCGTACATGATCGCGTGCGCTGCATTTTTGCCGCTCTACCGGCGCCTTGGCATGGACGTTCTCGGTCTCACTTGCCTGCTGAGCATTGCCACCGGAATCATGAATATCTCACCGTGGGGCGGCCCCACGGCCCGTGCCGCTGCCGCGCTGCACGTGGATGCGCTGGATATATTTCTGCCGATGATTCCCGCCATGCTGATTGCCGCTGCGATGCTGGTGTTCACCGCCATCGTGCTGGGTCGCCGCGAGCGTGCTCGACTGGGCGTGATACAGCTGGAAGACTTTCATAACGGCTCGCTGGCCTTGGGGCATGGTTCGGCAGAAGAGTGTGAAAATCTGCGACGCCCCAAAATGTTCTGGCCCAATTTGATCGTTACCTTGGTATTGATTGCCTGCCTCGTCGTCGATGCAATGCCTATTCAGATATTGTTCATGGTGGGGTTCGCGATCGCGACAGTGGTCAACTACCCAAGCATTGAGCAACAACGGGAGCGGATTGCTGCCCACGCATCAAACGTATTGGCAGTGACGGCGCTGATATTCGCGGCGGGTATATTTACCGGCATTCTTTCCGGGACTGGCATGGTAGACGCCATGGCCAAAAGCCTGCTGGGTGTCATCCCCGACAGTTTCGGTCCGTTCCTTGCGGCGTTCACTGCACTGGTCAGCATGCCTTTGACGTTCTTCATGTCTAACGATGCCTTTTACTTCGGCATCCTGCCTGTAATCGCCCACACCGCTGCTCAATATGGCATCAGCCCCCTGGAGATCGCTCGTGCCTCCATCGTGGGTCAACCTGTGCACTTGCTCAGCCCTTTGGTGCCGGCGTTGTATCTACTGATTTCCCTGGCGAAGGTCGATCTGGGTGACCACCAGCGCTTTGCCCTGAAGTGGGCAATCCTTTCCAGTTTGAGCCTGTTGGCGGGCGGGCTGCTATTCGGGGCATTTCCACTTTACCAACTCACTTAGATGCTACGCGCTACAGGGCTGTCTCGCTCGCCAGGGGTAATTCGACACCCAAATGCACAGCCCCGAATGCCCACGGTTTGAACCTATCCAATGCTCGCTGCACCGCAGCCAGGAGTTTTCAGTTGATTGAGTTCTTGAGCCAGCCAGGTACCTGGCTGGCGATCGCGCAAGTTGTCGCCATTGACATCATGTTGGGGGCCGACAATGCCGTGGTCATCGCCTTGGCGTGTCGAAATCTTCCCCTGCACCTTAGACGCAAGGCGATTTTTTTCGGCGTGGCGGGTGCCATTATGCTGCGCATACTCATGCTCTTCTTTGCTATGCAGTTGCTGTCACTGCCCGGCCTGAAAATCGTCGGGGCGATTTTGCTGGTAGGCGTGGGTATCAAATTGATGCAGGCAGAAGACGACAACCACGGCGCCGTCAAGGCGACAACCCTGCTACTGGGCGCGATAAAAACGATTGTCATCGCCGACGCCATTATGTCGCTGGACAACGTCCTGGCCTTGGCGGGCGCCGCAGGCGGAGATAGGTGGGTGGTCTCCCTGGGCGTGTTGATCAGCATCCCCATCATCGTAGGGGGCAGCAAGGGTTTGCTCGCCCTGATCGACCGGTTCCCGCAGGTGGTCATATTCGGCGCCGGGCTGCTCGGGTGGATAGCTGGCGCAATGGCAAGTTCGGACATCCTCGTGCAGTCCAGCATAACTGTCGATAAAACCCTGCACTACGTTGCGTCAAGTTCCGGGGCGGCGCTGGTTATTTGCGCGGGCTATTGCTACGCCAGGATCAAGTCGAAACCTGAAAGAGAGGACGCGTCCCTCTAACACAACTGATACATGCAGACAGAACCCATAACCTGGAGGCTTTGTGAATAACAACTCGTCTACCGATCACCGCGTTAACAGTTTGCTCGGGCGTCGACTGCCCGCAACTGCGTTGCCCTCTACAACGGGCGTAGATGTCGACTTGTCGAGTCTTGCAGGGTGGTGTGTGCTCTTTATTTACCCACGCACCGGAAACCCGAACGAACCTGCACCTGAGGGGTTGTCCGATGTTCCCGGCGCCAGAGGTTGTACCCCTCAGGCCTGTGGGTTTAGAGACACACGCAATCAACTGGCAGAGTCAGGCATCTTGTCTGTGTTTGGGCTTTCGACTCAGGCGAGTACGTACCAGCAAGAGTTCGTAGAGCGCATGAGCCTTAACTACCCCTTACTCTCAGACCCCAACTGCACGTTGGCATCCAGCCTGGGGCTGAAAACCTTTGATGTGGAAGGACAAACGTTTTATGCCCGAACAACGCTGATCACTCAGGAGGGGCGTGTCGTAAAAGTATTTGAAGACATTCAGGATCCCGGCGCCAATGCAAGCGAGGTGCTTGTGTGGATTGTCGAAAACAAGCTGACTGAAGCATGACAAGCGCGCTCTGAGGTGCGTGGACGAAAACCGCTTCTTGCGGACACTTGAAATGAAAAGCCCATCATTCGATGGGCTTTTTTTTGCGTTGATACACAGTGGTTACTTGAAAAGCTGCCAATGAGAATGGATTTCAATTGTTAATGATTTGGCCTATCATGCCCGCCAAAATAACTGGCTGATATGCCGCCCCATCTGGCTCTTTCACTAGGTTCATCCTCCATGCGTCGTACCCTGCTTTCCGTGTGTGTGCTTCAGGCGTTTTCCCCCTTGAGCTGGGCGGAGGTCGAACCAGTTGAAAAAGCCGCCATCGAGCTGCAAGCCACCAGCGTCACTGGCACTGCCGACTATGAAACCGCCCAGGGTCCCGTGCAGGGCTATCACGCCACCCGTTCAGCCAGTGCGACGCGCACCGACACCTCGATCCATGAAACCCCGCAGTCCATCAGCGTAGTGTCCAAGGCGGTGGTCGAAGACATCGGCGCCACTCGCCTGCAGGACGCGCTGGACTATGCCGGCGGTGTCGGCCGCGCCAACAACTTCGGCGGGCAGGGTCTCACTACCTTCACCGTGCGCGGCTTTACCACCGGCGAGTTCTACCGCAACGGTTTCCCGATCAACCGTGGCTACCCGAACATGCCGGATGCCAACACCATCGAACGCCTGGAAGTGCTGCGCGGCCCAGCGACCATGCTCTATGGCCGTGGTGATCCCGGCGGCACCTTCAACGTGGTGACCAAGCAACCGTTGGCCGAACGCACGGTCACCCTCGGCAGCCAATTGAATGACCAGGGCATGAAGCGCGGCACCCTGGACGCCTCCGGCCCGTTGGACGAAGAGGGCCGCCTGGCCTATCGCCTGAACGTGGTGGGCGAGGGCGGCGACACCTTCCGCGACCATGTGGAAACCGAACGCTACGGCATCACCCCGGTGCTTACCTGGCAGGCCAGCGACGACACCAAGGTGATCTTCGAAGGCGACTTCATGCGCAACAACCACCCGCTGGACCGGGGGCTGACACGCTTTGCTACTCAGAAAGGCACGGCTTCCCGCGATACCTTCTGGGGCGATAAAGACGTCGGCAAGCTGCATAACGACAACAGCATGGCCCAGTTGCGTTTCGAGCATCTGCTCAATGACAACTGGACCCTGGGCGGTGGTTTCCAGTGGTTGGACGGCACCTTGCAGGGCAACGCCATCGAGGCCAACAGCCTGGCTGCGGACGGCCACACGCTCAACCGCAACTTCAACTACCGCAAGCTGGAATGGACCGACAAGGACACCCAGCTCAACCTCACCGGGCATTTTTCCACGGGTGGTTTTGATCACACCTTGCTGACTGGCGTCGAGTTTGAGGATTACGACTACAAGTCGATCATCCAGCGTTCGTCCGCCGCCTACACCAGCGATATCTTCAACCCGGTCTACGGCAAGCCGCGCCCGGCGCTTACCAGCACGCCGACTCATGACAAGGAAAACCTCAAGACCTACGCCGCGTTCGTCCAGGACCAGGTGGCCCTCACCGAACGCTTGAAGGTGCTGGCGGGTGCGCGCTTCGAACGCTTCGAGCACCAGTACGAGACCTACGTGAAGGGCGGGCAAAGCTGGGAGGCCAGCGACAACGCGGTCACGCCCCGTGTCGGCGTGACCTATGACCTGACTGAGACCCTGGCGGTCTACGCCGACGCCGCGCGTTCCTTCAAGCCGAACACCGGCGCCAGTCGCGACGGTGCCGGTTTCGAGCCGGAAAAGGGCAAGTCCTATGAAATGGGGATCAAATGGGAAGGGCTGGACCGTCAGTTGAGTGTGGACGCAGCGATCTACCAGATCGACAAGAAGAACGTGTTGACCACCGATCCTGAAGACTCCAACTACAAAGTCGCAGCGGGTCAAGTGCGCAGCCGCGGCTTCGACCTCAACGTCGCCGGCAACCTCACCCCTGAATGGCGCGTGATCGGCGGCTACGCCTATGTCGACGCCGAAGTCACCAAAGACAACACCATCCGCGTCGGTTCACACCTGGCCAACATCCCGCGTAACAGCTTCAGCCTGCTCAACGTCTACGAATTCCAGGACGGTCGCCTCAAGGGGCTCGGGCTGGGCGCGGGCGCCAAATACGTCGATGAACGTGTCGGCCAGACCTCCAACACCGCCTTCTCCATGGACGCCTACACCGTGGTAGACCTGCTGGGCTACTACAAGGTCAATGACAAGGTGCGCCTGAACCTGGATGTGAAGAACCTGTTCAACCGCGATTTTGAGGAAGGCGCGTTCGGCAACTTCTACGCCTACCCAGGCGCGCCACGCACGGTGCAGGTGGGCATCGCCTACACCCTGTAAAACCGGGGCGGTGTGCAATCCCTCTGGGTGATTGCACACCGTATTCCTCAGCCCTCGAACACTGGGTGCGACGACCTTTCAATCGCCACCATGGCATCGGCCTGGCTCATCAACCCCGACTCTTCCAGAATCGACAACAGCGAGCGCCCTTGCGCCACCGATTGGCGTGCCAGCTTGCTCACACGGGCGTAGCCTAGCTGCGGAACCAGCGCGGTGGCCACGGCCATTGATTGAGCCAGGTGTTGTTCGTTACGTTCGGCATCGGCGGTTATCCCACTGATGCACTTCTCGCGAAACCGTTGGATGCCTTGGGTCAGCAGCGCAATGCTGTCGAACACGCGGGACGCCACCAGCGGCTCGAAGTGGTTGATCTCCAACTGACCGGCCTGGACCGCCTGCGCCACCGCCACATCATTGCCGATGACGGCGAAGCTCAACTGGATCATCGCCATGGGCAACACCGGGTTGACCTTGCCTGGCATGATCGACGAGCCGGCCTGGGCTTCGGGCAGCTTCAATTCGCCGATCCCACCGACCGGCCCGGAGGACAGCAAGGTCAGGTCAGAGGCGATCTTGGCCAGGGACGCGGAACCGGTGCGCAACTCAGCCGAAACTCGACAAAACACATCCATGTTCTGCATCGCATCGAAGGCGTTCGAGGGGGCCTGGTACTCGATGCCAGTGACCTGTACCAAGTGCTGATACACCGCGGCGCGATAAGCGGGCGGCGCACCAAACCCGGTGCCGATCGCTGTGCCGCCCAGCGGCAGGGTGCGCAGTGTGTCGCGCACGCCAGCCAGCGCGGTCGCCAGGCGATGGGTGAGGGCAGCGTACCCGGAAAACAGCTGGCCCAGGCGCATCGGCTGGGCATCCTGCAGGCAGGTGCGGCCCAGGTGCAGAATATCGGCAAACTGCACGGCTTTCTGGTCGAAGCGCGTAGCCAGTTGTTCCACTTCATCGATCAATGGCCCGAGCATCGCATGTGTCGCGATCTTCAATGCCGCCGGGTACACATCATTGGTCGACTGCGAGGCATTCACATGGTCATTGGGGTGCACCACGTCATACGAACCCGCCGCGTGGCCCATCAATTGCTGGGCGCGGTTGGCGATGACCTCGTTGAAGTTCATGTTGGTGGACGTGCCGCCGGAGCCTTCCAGCAGGTCAACGATCAGCGAGTCGTCGCACCGGCCGGCGATCACCTCGGCGCAGGCTTGCACGATGGCGTCGCACTGGGGCTGGGCAAGTACGCCGCAGGCGCGGTTGGCCAGTGCGGCCGCCCACTTGCACTGGGCAAAGGCATCGCGGAAGGCCGGGTAATAAGCGATGGTCAGCGGTGATACGCTGAGGTTGTCGAACCCGCGCACCGAGTTCACCCCGTACAGCTTGTCTGCCGGAATCTGTACGTCGCCGACGTAATCGGTTTCCAGCCGTGTAGCAACAGCATCAAAAATACTCACGAGCATCACCCTCATCAAATTGGATTAACGCCTCCACCCCTTTGTCCAGGGCCGTGAGCCTGGGCAGGAAGGAGTGGCGGATCACATCACGCGCCGCTTCGCACGCATCGGCGAAAAAGGCGCTGTATTCATTGCGTCGTGCTACCAGGTAAAGCGAGCGTTCCAGTTGCAGGTCCGGTGTGAGGTGCGCGGTCACGTTGTCGACCCAGGCACTGGCCTGCAAAAAACACATGGGGCTGGTAACGGCCCAACCGATGCCTTCGGCGACCATCGACGTCAGTGCATCGGCGTTATCCAGCTCCAGGCGGTTGGGCACTCGTACGTTCAGGCTGCGCAGATGACGCTCGATCTGCAGCCCCACCTGGGACATCCGGTTGAAGCGCACCACCGGCAGCACATTGGCCAGCGCGCGTACGTCCTCGACCGTGTGGATATCGCAGCGCGCTTGCCTGGGCGTGATAACAAAGTACTTTTCTGAAAACAGCCGATAGCGGATCACGTCATTGGCGTCCATCAACGGGTCGCTGGTGACGATCAGGTCCAGGTCGCGCCGCAACAGGGATTCACCTTGTTGCGGGCTGAGCCCTGTGCGAATGGACAACTGCGCGACCTTGCCGAGCAATTGCCGGGTGAACACCGACCCGCAGGTGGCGGCGAAGGAGTCCACCAGGCCGATGCGCAGGTCGGGGTTCACACCGCGCCCGGCGTCGATCACCTGAGCCTTGAGGTGGGACAGTTCCTCGCTCAACACCGAACCCCGGTTGCGCAAGGCAACCCCGAATGCGGTGAGGGCCATGGGCCGGGTGGTGCGGTCCACCAGCACCACCCCCAGTTCCTCCTCCAACTGACGCACCATCTGTGACACGCCGGACTGGGAAATACCCATGCGCGCGGCGGCCCCGGACATGCTGCCTTCCTCGGCAACCGCGATGAACACCTGGACTGCATACATGTCGATCAGCCTGTTCGCAGACATCCTCAACCTCACTTGATGGTGTTATTCAATGGCAACCTTGGCGTCCGTCCGAAGAGGATCGGGCGTGACCCCCGACAAGTCTTCCTTGCTGGTTTCTGGCGCAAACACGTGGCAGAACACGCCGCCGAAGACCAGCACGCCAACGCATACGCCCAACGCCGCATGGACCCCCACGTGCTGCACCGCGACTGGCAGCAGGAACGTCGCCACCGCCGAGCCGAACCGGCTGGCCGCCACGGCCAGGCCGATCCCCGAGGCACGCAGATGGGTGGGGAACAATTCGGGTGGGTAGACGAACTCCAGGTTGACCGCCGCCGCCATCACACAGGCAAAAATGCCGAAGGCGAGGATGGTGCCCAGGGGGCCGAAACCGGCGTAGGCCAATACTGCCAGGCCCGCAGCACTCAAGTAGAAGGTGCCGACCAGGAATACGCGCCGGGACAGCCGATCAATGACCAGCAGACCGAGCAGTGCGCCGAGCAATAGCAACACGTTGTAGACCAGGCCACCGGCAAACTTGTCCTGCACGTTCAGGGCTTCCAGGACTTTGGGTGCGAATGTGCCGAGGGCGAAGAACGGAATCACCTGGCAGGTGTAGAACACGCAACCCACCAGCGTATTTTTGCGCCAGCGCGGGCTGAACAGTTCTGCCCAGCTGCCACGCTGCTTGTGCCCATTGGCCGGGGCCACGGGTGCTGGCAGGAACACATGCGGGCCGAACTTGCTGCGCACAATGGCCATGGCTTCCTGGCTACGCCCGCGAGCCATCAACCAGATCGGCGATTCCGGCACGCCCATGCGCAAGGGCAGAATCAACAGGGCTGGGACGCCGCTGAGGGCCAGCATCACGCGCCAGGCATCTGGGCCGATATCGCGGATGGCAAAGCCCACCAGATACGCCGCCACATAGCCCGCCGCCCAAGCTGCCGCTAGCACACTGAGCAGGCGTCCCCGATAGCGGCGCGGGGCAAATTCGGTCACCAGCGACTTGCTCACGACATAGTCGAAGCCCAGCACCAGCCCCAGCAGCAAACGCAGCGCCAACAATTGTTCGGGCGAGGTGACAAAGAACTGCGACGCAGAGATGACGGCGAACAACAGCATGTCCCAGGCGAAGATTGCCCGCCGGCCGAACTTGTCCGCGATAGGGCCGGCCAACAGGCTGCCAAGGAACAGTCCCGCCAAGGACGCGGCGCCCAGCAAGCCCATCCACAATGCCGTCAACTGTAACGGGCCGGCCGCCATGCTGACGGCGATCCCGATAATGCCCAGTACGAAACCATCACTGAACTGGCCACCCGTGCCGCTGAATACCGTGCGGATATGGAAGCGGCTCAGCGGAAGGTCTTCGAACGCTACTTGACCACTCATTCGTCTCTCCACTTGCGTTTTTATAGTTGTGGGAACCGGTGCATCGGCACCGGCTGAGAGCGAGTCTAGGGCGACAGCTTCACGAAATCAGCAGGTGCCCTGTGAGTATCAAGATAGCTGATACTGAGAGCCGCTTTTCTTGAACAGGGCACAAACGTGAAAGATATGAGCGAGTACGCGCAACTGACTCACGAGCTTGAGTCGCCGCAAAGTAGGACCCACATCACAGCTGCGACAGATGGCGGCCAATAAGCATTTACGTCCACCCCCAATCGATGAGAAAAGCACGTCCATTCCCTCGGATATGGACATCGCATGCCTCGTTCAACCCTCATCGTTCGTGTGTTCGTCGCGCTGCTGGCCAGTCTTGCGCTCGGGTATATCTGGATCATCGTCAGCGCCAAGCTGGAAATCGGCGGTGCCAGCCCGAATCAACAACGGCTGGGCACACTGCCGGGCGTGCGGCCACACGCGGTCAGCCAGGATTGCACCGGAGTGAAGGTGACCGCCCAGGGCACGTGGCTGGTGGGGCGGGTGACGAATGAATATGAACAGCTGGAACCCTCAAGCGAGCGGGTGGACTTGAATGGCTTGCTCGACGGCGAACTGCGTTCGGAGCCGGAGACCACCGTGGTTGCGCGTCTGGGGGCTGACGGGGTGTTCAAGCAGGTCGCCCAGGTCAGCGGCTCGGCCTGCCTGGTGGCGAGTGCGGAGGGCGCGCGCGTGTTTCTGCTGAGTTCGCTCTATCGACCCAACGATGCGGGGGGCCAGAACGCGGTGTTCCGCAGTGATGACCAGGGCAAGACCTGGCGCTGGGTGGCCGACGGGTTTTTCCCCGAGGTGAGCGGTGTGGCCACCCTGGTTTCGCCGTACTTCTATAATCAGGACGAGGTCTGGGCCTCGCGTTGGGCCGATGACGTCGAGCCGCAGGCCGGGGTGTACTACTCCGCCGACGGTGGCGCCCACAGCACGCCGATCACGGTGCCGCAACCGCTGGCGGTGACCCAAGACTACGCCCACAGCCTGCGCCCGGATATCCAGGAGTGGCGTGACTCAACTGAACAACTGACCCACGTATTGCAACAGGATGCGCAGCACGCGGTGATCTGGGTGTCGCAACGCTTCTGGGGCAGCCATCCCGATGGCAAGAGCGACAACCTGGCGATCGGTGTCACCACTCGCGTGCAGTTGAAGCGCACGGCCGGCACGTGGCAAGTCGAGGATATTCAGCGGGAAAACGGCCTGTACATCAGCGAGCTTGCGGACAACGGCGCCGGGCGCGTGATCGGCCTGATCGACCAGGGGCCCCATGGGCGCGCGGTGGTCGCCGAATTGAACACCGCGACGCTGGCCTGGAAAACGGTGGGCGACTTGCCCAGTGTGTTCTCGCCCTTGAGTGCCGATACCCAGGCGCGTGGGCTATGGGTAGGGCGCAACAGCCTGGTGGTCAATACCTACAGCGATCATAAGCCGCCGCGTTGGCTGTACTGGTGGAGCGAGGCGAGTATCTCCGCCGATGCGGTGTTCTATTCGACGGACTGGGGCCATTCCTGGAAGCGTCTGTCGCTGGACGGGTACATGGGCGTGCGCGGGTTTGACGGTGCCAGTGATCGGGTGTTCTGGAGCAAACAGAATTACGCCGACGACACCCTCATTCAAGCCTATGGCCTGCGCTGAATCGCCTACAACGGCGTCAACACGTTCATCACCGTATCCAACGCCACCCGCGTGTCATCCAGTTGCACCAGCGACGCATGCCGCGCGCCGAGGGCGTCGCGGTTCTGGATCGCGGTGAGGATCGCCTTGTGCCGGGGCAGGCTCAGGCCCTGGATGTCGGGGCGGCGGTTGGTGATGTTGATCGACTCGCGCAACGGCAGCGACAGCATGTTGCACATGTAGGCGAGCAAATCGTTGCGCGTGGCGTCGGCGATGGCGCGGTGGAAGTCCAGGTCGGCCTGCAGCAGCTGTTCGTGGGTCTGCGCGGTTTCCATGCCCTGGTAGGCTTTTTCGATGGTGGCGATGTCTTCGTCGGTGGCGGTGGTCGCGGCCATGGCGGCGATCTCCGGTTCGAGGATGCGCCGCACACCGGCCAGGGTGTTGAAGAACTCACTGTGGGGTGTGGACTGCATCAACCAGGACAACACGTCCGGGTCGAGCAGGTGCCACTTCACGCGAGGCCGCACCACCGCGCCCACCCGTGGCTTGGAATACACCAGGCCCTTGGCGCTGAGCACCCGCGTGGCTTCGCGCAACACCGAGCGGCTGACCTGGTACTCCTCGCAGAGCGTGGCCTCCATGGGCAGCCGTTCTTCGGGCTTGAAGCGGCCGGAAACGATGTGCATGCCCAAGTCCTGAACGATCTGGGCATGCTGGCTCTTGCGCGGCTTGGGCGGCTGGTGATCCATGACGACGGGGAGGCTCTGGCTTAAAGACGCGGCATCATAGCATCCCAATTAGTGGGAATGCCGTGGGACTTCCGCCCCACGGCAACCCACCAGGAAGTCAAAGTCGCAGCCCTGGTCGGCCTGCAGCACATGGTCGATGTACAGCTGGCGGTAGCCGCCGACGATGAGGTTCTGCGGAGGCGCCAGGTCTGCCATGCGCGCCGCCAGCTCTGCGTCGGGGATGTCCAGATGCAGGCGGCCGTTGGCGCAGTCCAGTTCGATCCAGTCGCCTTCCCGCACCGTGGCCAACGGCCCGCCGGCAGCGGCTTCCGGTGCCACGTGCAACACCACCGTGCCGTACGCCGTGCCACTCATGCGCGCATCGGAAATCCGCACCATATCGGTCACACCCTGGGCCAGCAGCTTGGCCGGCAGGCCCATGTTGCCGACCTCGGCCATGCCCGGGTAGCCCTTGGGCCCACAGTTTTTCATGACCAGGATCGAGTTGGCGTCCACGTCCAGTTCCGGGTCGTTGATGCGCGCCTTGTACATGTCGAAGTTCTCGAACACCACCGCACGGCCACGGTGCTGCATCAGCTCTGGGCTGGCGGCGGACGGCTTGAGCACCGCGCCCAGCGGGGCGAGGTTGCCGCGCAGCACGCAGATGCCGCCGTCGGCGCGGATCGGGTTGTCGAGGGTGCGGATCACTTCGTCCTGGCCGTAGATCGGTGAGTCCTGGGTGTTCTCGCCCAGGGTCTTGCCGTTGACGGTCAGGGCATTCGGATGCGGGATCAGGTTGGCTTCACCCAGGCGGCGCAGCACCGCGGGCAGGCCGCCGGCGTAGTAGAACTCTTCCATCAGGAAGCGCCCCGAGGGTTGCAGGTCGACGATGGTCGGCATGCCACGGCCCATGCGGGTCCAGTCGTCGAGGTCGAGTTCGACGCCGATGCGCCCGGCGATGGCCTTGAGGTGGATCACTGCATTGGTCGAGCCGCCGATGGCCGCGTTGACGCGGATCGCGTTTTCAAACGCCTCTTTGGTGAGGATCTTCGACAGCTTCAAGTCTTCGCGCACCATCTCCACGGCACGCATGCCGGACATGTGCGCCAGCACATAACGCCGCGCATCCACCGCCGGGATCGCCGCGTTGTGGGGCAGGGACGTGCCCAGCGCCTCGGCCATGCAGGCCATGGTCGATGCGGTGCCCATGGTGTTGCAGGTGCCCGCCGAGCGCGACATGCCGCCCTCGGCCGCGAGGAAGTCATCCAGGGTGATGGTGCCAGCTTTCACCTGTTCGCTGAGCTGCCACACCACGGTGCCCGAGCCGATGTCCTGGCCCTTGTGCTTGCCGTTGAGCATCGGCCCGCCGGTGACCACGATGGCCGGCACGTCGCAACTGGCGGCGCCCATCAGCAGGGCCGGGGTGGTTTTGTCGCAGCCGGTCAGCAGTACCACGCCGTCAATCGGGTTGCCGCGAATCGCCTCTTCCACGTCCATGCTCGCCAGGTTGCGGGTGAGCATGGCGGTGGGGCGCAGGTTGGATTCGCCATTGGAGAACACCGGGAACTCCACCGGGAAGCCGCCGGCCTCGATTACGCCGCGTTTGACGTGCTCGGCGATCTGGCGGAAATGCGCGTTGCACGGGGTCAGCTCCGACCAGGTATTGCAGATGCCGATGATCGGCTTGCCATGGAACTGATGGTCGGCAATGCCTTGGTTCTTCATCCAGCTGCGGTACATGAAGCCGTTCTTGTCGGCGGTACCGAACCACTGGGCGGAGCGGAGGCCGGGCTTTTTATCAGGCATGATCGATTCTCTTATTGTATGACTATATGTTCTATGCGTGCTTAAACATAAGCGCAAAAACGCTGCTTTGGAAGAGTTGTTTTGCAAATAGTCATACTATATAGTCTGGTTCAACTGAGGTATGGCCCTGGCGGATTTTCGCGAGAGGCGTCCCCCGAGCTTCTATAAAAACAACAATCGGAGATCGACCCCATGAGCCAGGAACTGCGGCTTATTCGGCGCATCACGCTGAAACTGATTCCCTTCCTGATCCTGCTGTACCTGATCGCCTACGTGGACCGCTCCGCCGTGGGCTTCGCCAAGTTGCACATGGGCGCCGACGTCGGCATCGGCGACGCTGCCTATGGCCTGGGCGCGGGGTTGTTCTTCATTGGCTACTTCCTGTTCGAGATCCCCAGCAACCTGATGCTCGACCGCTTCGGCGCACGCCGCTGGTTTGCGCGGATCATGATCACCTGGGGCGCCATCACCATCGGCATGGCCTTCGTGCAGGGGCCGCACAGCTTCTATGTGATGCGCTTTCTGCTCGGCGCGGCGGAAGCGGGGTTCTTCCCCGGCGTGCTGTACTACATCACCCAATGGTTTCCGGTACGCCATCGCGGCAAGATCCTCGGGCTGTTCATCCTGTCGCAACCCATCGCGATGATGATCACCGGGCCAGTGTCCGGTGGCCTGCTGGGCATGGACGGCATCCTGGGGCTGCACGGCTGGCAATGGCTGTTCATCGTCATCGGCACTCCGGCGATCCTGCTGACCTGGCCGGTGCTGCGCTTCCTGCCGGATGGCCCCAAGCAAGTCACCTGGATGAGCGACGACGAAAAGACCTGGCTCACCGGCGAGCTCGCCAAAGACTTGCAAACCTACGGCCAGACCCGTCACGGCAACCCGCTGCATGCCTTGAAAGACAAACGCGTGTTGCTGCTGGCGCTGTTCTACCTGCCGGTGACCCTGAGCATCTACGGTCTGGGCCTGTGGCTGCCGACCCTGATCAAGCAATTCGGCGGCACTGACCTGGTCACCGGCTTTATCGCTGCGGTGCCATATATCTTCGGCATCATCGGCCTGCTGATCATCCCGCGCAGCTCCGACCGTTTGAACGACCGCTACGGCCACCTTGCGGTGCTCTACGTGCTGGGCGCCATCGGCCTGTTTTTCAGTGCCGCGCTCAGTGTGCCGGTGCTGCAAATGGCTGCGTTGTGCCTGGCGGCGTTCGCGATGTTTTCCTGCACCGCCGTGTTCTGGACCCTGCCCGGGCGCTTCTTCGCCGGCGCCAGTGCGGCGGCGGGCATTGCCCTGATCAATTCGGTGGGCAACCTCGGCGGCTATATCGGCCCGTTCGTGATCGGCGCGCTCAAGGAATACACCGGCAACCTCGCATCGGGTTTGTACTTTCTGTCCGGGGTGATGCTGTTCGGGCTGGTCCTGACCTTGGTGGTCTACCGCCTGCTCGAGCGCAAGCACGTGCTGCCCGCCGACCAATTTGCCGCCAGTGCCCGTGGCGCCACCCGACCTTAATCCAGGAGAACAGTCATGCGTTTAGTTCAGTTCGAGTTGCGTAACGGTGACCGCCGCGTCGGCGTGGTCGACGGCACCCAGCTGCGCGAAGTACACACAGCCCGCAGCGTGCGCGAGTTGGCCCTCGCCGCCATCGACGCCGGCGTAGGCCTGGCGCAATACGTGGACAGCCTGGGCCTGGATGACAGCTACGACTACGCAACGCTGCTGGCCGACCTGAGGATTCTGCCGCCGCTGGACCACCCGGACCCGGCCCACATGCTGATCAGCGGCACTGGCCTGACCCACCTGGGCAGCGCCTCGGCACGGGACAAGATGCACCAGGCCGGCGACGACACGGCGCTGACCGACACCATGCGCATCTTCCGATGGGGCGTGGAGGGCGGCCGTCCACCGGCTGGCCAGGCGGGCGTGCAACCCGAGTGGTTCTACAAGGGCGACGGCAGCATCGTGGTGCGCCCCGGCGCAGCCTTCCCGGTGCCACCGTTTGCCGAGGATGCCGGTGAAGAGCCGGAGATCGGCGGCCTGTATGTGATCGGCCCGGACAGCAAGCCCTATCGCGTCGGTTTTGCGGTGGGCAATGAATTCTCCGACCACATCATGGAGCGCAAGAACTACCTGTACCTGGCCCATTCCAAGCTGCGCAGTTGCAGCTATGGCCCGGAGTTGCGCGTGGGCGAGTTGCCCCAGCATCTGGCGGGCACCAGCCGTATTCTGCGCAACGGCGAAGTGATCTGGCAGAACGAGTTCCTCAGCGGCGAGGCCAATATGTGCCACAGCCTGGAGAACCTTGAGTACCACCACTTCAAATACCAACAGTTCCTCAAGCCCGGCGATGTGCACATCCACTTCTTCGGCACCGCCACGCTGTCATTCGCCGACGGTATACGGACCCAGGCCGGCGATGTGTTCGAGATCAGCCAGGCCGAGTTCGGTGCGCCGCTGGTCAACCATGTCGGCAGCAGCGCTGCGGCGTTCGAACCCGGCAACGTCATCACCCTTTAATGGAGAACCCCATGACTCAGTTTCTCGGCCACAACTACATCGGCGGCCAGCGCAGCGCCAACGGCAGCATCACGCTGAAAAGCGTCGACGCCAGCACCGGCGAAGCCTTGCCCCAGGACTTTTTCCAGGCCACGCCGCAGGAAGTCGACGCCGCCGCCAAGGCTGCCGCGCAGGCCTACCCTGCGTACCGCGCCTTGAGTGCCTCGCGCCGTGCACAGTTCCTGGATGCGGTGGCCGATGAGCTGGACGCGCTGGGGGATGATTTTGTCGAGCTGGTCTGCCGCGAAACCGCGCTGCCGGCCGCCCGCATCAAGGGCGAACGCGGACGTACCAGCGGCCAGATGCGCCTGTTTGCCACAGTGCTGCGTCGCGGTGATTTCTACGGTGCGCGCATCGACAAGGCACTGCCCGACCGCCAACCGCTGCCACGCCCGGACCTGCGTCAATACCGCATCGGCCTTGGGCCGGTGGCAGTGTTTGGCGCGAGCAACTTCCCCCTGGCGTTTTCCACCGCGGGCGGTGATACGGCGGCGGCTTTGGCGGCCGGCTGCCCGGTGGTGTTCAAGGCCCACAGCGGGCATATGGCGACTGCCGAACGCGTTGCCGATGCGATCATCCGCGCGGCCGAGGCTACCGAGATGCCGGCCGGTGTGTTCAATATGATCTTCGGCGGTGGCGTGGGTGAAGCGCTGGTCAAGCACCCGGCGATCCAGGCGGTGGGCTTTACCGGCTCGCTCAAGGGCGGGCGTGCCTTGTGCGACATGGCGGCGGCGCGCCCGCAGCCGATCCCGGTGTTCGCCGAGATGTCGAGCATCAACCCAGTGATCGTATTGCCCCAGGCCCTGACAACGCGGGCCGACAGCGTGGCGCGCGACCTGACCGCCTCGGTGGTACAAGGCTGCGGCCAATTTTGCACCAACCCTGGCCTGGTGATCGGTATCGCGTCGCCCGCATTCACCGCGTTCACCCAGCAAGTCGCGCAACTGATCGGCGCGCAACCGGCGCAGACCATGCTCAACGCCGGCACCCTGGGCAGCTACGGCAAAGGCCTGGAAAAACTCCTGGCGCACCCGGGCATCCAGCACCTGGCGGGCAACCAGCAGGCCGGCCATCAGGCGCAACCACAGCTGTTCAAGGCCGATGTGAACCTGTTGATCGACGGTGATGAAGTGCTGCAGGAAGAAGTGTTCGGCCCCACCACCGTGTTCGTCGAAGTCGCCGACCAGGCCCAGCTCAGTGCCGCTTTGCACGGCCTGCACGGGCAACTCACGGCGACGATCATTGGCGAGCCGGCCGACCTGCAACAGTTCGCCGAACTCACGCCGCTGCTGGAGCAGAAAGTCGGGCGCATCCTGCTCAACGGCTACCCGACCGGTGTGGAAGTCTGCGATTCGATGGTGCACGGCGGCCCGTACCCGGCCACCTCGGATGCCCGTGGCACCTCGGTCGGCACCTTGGCCATCGAGCGTTTCCTGCGCCCGGTGTGCTTCCAGAATTACCCTGATAGCCTGCTGCCCGACGCGTTGAAAAACGCCAACCCGTTGCGTATCCAGCGGCTGGTGGATGGCACGCCATCCCGCGACCCGCTGTAACGCGCACCTGAGAACAACAATCCAGGAGGCATCATGTCGTGTATCGCCGTTACCCCGCACCGTGCGCAATTGGGCGAGGGGCCGTTCTGGGACGCGCCCACCCAGGCGCTGTACTGGGTGAATATCGCCGGCAAACAGGCGCTGCGCCTGATGGGCGGGCAGTTGCGGGTATGGCAGTTGCCCGAGCATGTCTCGGCGTTCATTCCGTGTGAACGCGGCGATGCCCTGGTGACCCTGAGCAGCGGCGTGTATCGCCTCGACCTGGCCACCGAGGCCCTGACCCTGCTGTGCGTGGCTGACCCGCAACCGGGCAACCGTGGCAACGAAGCACGCTGCGATGCCCAGGGCCGCCTGTGGCTGGGCACCATGCAGAACAACATCGGCGAGCAGGGTGAAGACCTGCCCATCACCCGGCGCTCCGGTGGCCTGTTCCGTATCGATGCCGATGCGCAGGTCACGCCGTTGCTCAGCGGCCTGGGCATTCCCAATACCTTGCTGTGGAGTGATGACGGCCGGCAGGTGCATTTCGGCGACAGCCTGGACGCCACGCTGTACCGCCACGCTATCCAGCCGGACGGCCAACTCGAATCCGCGCAGGTGTGGTTCGGTCCCCACGAGCGTGGCGGGCCGGACGGTTCAGCCATGGATGTGCAAGGCTATATCTGGAACGCCCGCTGGGATGGCAGTTGCCTGCTGCGCTTGACCCCCGACGGCACCGTCGAGCGCATCATCGAACTGCCCGTCAGCCGCCCCACCAGTTGTGTGTTTGGTGGCCCGGACCTGACCACTCTGTACATCACCAGCGCGGCCAGCCCGTTGGATCACCCCTTGGATGGCGCGGTGTTGGCCATCGAGGTCGATGTGCCTGGAACACCCTGTCATCGCTTTGCCGGATAAGTCCCCGTTTAAAAACAACAACAAGGAGTCACCCGTATGAATCGTCGTCGTGGTTTGCGTTCCCTGTGCTGCGCCGCTGTGGCGGTCTCGGCCATGAGCTTGAGCGGGCTGTTGCTGGCCGCTGAAGAAGTGAAGATCGGTTTCCTGGTCAAGCAGGCCGAGGAGCCGTGGTTCCAGACCGAATGGGCCTTCGCCGAGAAAGCCGGCAAGGAGCATGGCTTCACCGTGATCAAGATCGCCGTGCCCGATGGCGAGAAGACCCTGTCGGCCATCGACAGCCTGGCTGCCAACGGTGCCAAGGGCTTTGTGATCTGCCCGCCGGATGTGTCCCTCGGCCCGGCCATCGTCGCCAAGGCCAAGGCCAACGGTTTGAAAGTCATTGCCGTGGATGACCGCTTTGTCGACGCCAAGGGCAACTTCATGGAGGACGTGCCGTACCTGGGCATGGCGGCCTTTGAAGTGGGCCAGAAGCAGGGCGCCGCGATGGCGGCCGAAGCGAAAAAACGCGGCTGGGACTGGAAGGACACCTACGCGGTGATCAACACCTTCAACGAACTCGACACCGGCAAGAAACGCACCGACGGCTCGGTCAAATCCCTGGAAGAGGCCGGCATGCCCAAGGACCACATCCTGTTCACCGCCGCCAAGACCCTCGACGTACCCGGCAGCATGGACGCCACCAACTCGGCCCTGGTCAAGCTGCCCAGCGGCGCGAAAAACCTGATCACCGGCGGCATGAACGACAACACCGTGCTGGGCGGCGTACGCGCCACCGAAAGCGCCGGCTTCAAGGCTGCCAATGTGATCGGTATCGGCATCAATGGCACCGACGCCATTGGCGAACTGAAAAAGCCTGAAAGCGGCTTCTTTGGCTCGATGCTGCCCAGCCCGCATATCGAGGGCTACAACACTGCGAAGATGATGTTCGATTGGGTCACTAAAGGCACCGAGCCTGCGAAATACACGGCGATGGACGAAGTGACGCTGATCACCCGCGCCAATTTCAAGGACGAACTGACCAAGATCGGGTTGTGGCAATGACCGCTGCCGTCCTGCAGTTTGACGGCATCGGCAAGACCTTTCCTGGGGTCAAGGCGCTGGATGGCATCAGCTTCAGCGCCCACCCTGGGCAGGTGCACGCCCTGATGGGCGAGAACGGTGCGGGCAAGTCGACGCTGCTGAAGATCCTCGGCGGCGCCTACATTCCCAGCAGCGGCACGCTGCGGATCGGCGCGCAGGCCATGGCCTTCCGAAATGCCGCCGACAGCATTGCCAGCGGCGTGGCGGTGATCCACCAGGAGTTGCACCTGGTGCCGGAAATGACGGTGGCCGAGAACCTGTTCCTCGGCCACTTGCCGTCGCGTTTTGGCGTGGTCAACCGGGGGCTCCTGCGCAAGCAGGCCCTCGCGTGCCTCAAGGGGCTGGCGGATGAAATCGACCCGGCCGAGAAACTTGGACGTCTGTCCCTGGGCCAGCGCCAATTGGTGGAAATCGCCAAGGCGCTGTCCCGTGGCGCCCAGGTGATCGCCTTCGACGAGCCCACCAGCAGCCTGTCGGCGCGGGAAATCGACCGCCTGATGGCGATCATCACGCGCCTGCGCGATGAGGGCAAAGTGGTGCTCTATGTGTCGCACCGCATGGAAGAAGTGTTCCGCATCTGCAACGCCGTCACGGTGTTCAAGGACGGTCGGTATGTGCGTACGTTCGAGGACATGAGCGCTTTGACCCACGACCAACTGGTGACCTGCATGGTCGGTCGCGACATCCAGGACATCTACGACTACCGCCCGCGTGAGCACGGCGAAGTCGCGCTCAAGGTCGATGGCCTGCTCGGTCCCGGCCTGCGTGAGCCGATCAGTTTCAGCGTGCGCAAGGGCGAGATCCTTGGCCTGTTCGGGCTGGTCGGGGCAGGGCGCACCGAGCTGTTCCGGCTGCTCAGCGGCCTGGAGCGCGCCAGTGCCGGCAGCCTGCATTTGTGCGGGCAGGCGCTGCAACTGCGCTCGCCCAGGGATGCCATCGCCGCCGGCGTGCTGCTGTGCCCGGAAGACCGCAAGAAAGAGGGCATCATTCCGCTGTCCAGCGTCGCCGAGAACATCAATATCAGCGCACGCGGTGCCCACTCCAGGTTCGGCTGGCTGCTGCGCGAGGGCTGGGAAAAGGGCAACGCCGACCAGCAGATCCAGGCCATGAAGGTCAAGACACCCAACGCCGCGCAGAAGATCATGTACCTGTCCGGTGGCAATCAGCAGAAGGCCATTCTCGGTCGCTGGCTGTCGATGCCGATGAAAGTGCTGCTGCTGGACGAACCGACCCGTGGCATCGATATCGGCGCCAAGGCCGAGATCTACCAGATCATCCATAACCTGGCGGCCCAGGGCATTGCGGTGATTGTGGTGTCCAGCGACCTGATGGAAGTGATGGGCATCTCCGACCGCATCCTGGTGCTGTGCGAAGGCGCGATGCGCGGCGAACAAACCCGCGAGCACGCTACCGAATCCAACCTGCTGCAACTGGCCCTGCCGCGCAGCGTGGCGAACTGAGAGACGACTATGACCACTCAACACAACGTGCTGCCCACGGCACGCAAGCCTCTGGATCTGCGGGCCTTGCTGGATAACTGGGCGATGCTGCTGGCGGCAGTGAGCATCTTTTTGCTGTGCGCCTTGCTGATCGACAACTTCCTGTCACCGCTGAACATGCGTGGCCTGGGCCTGGCGATTTCCACCGTGGGCATCGCGGCCTGCACCATGCTGTTCTGCCTGGCGTCGGGGCATTTCGACCTGTCGGTGGGCTCGGTGATCGCCTGCGCCGGGGTGGTGGCGGCGATTGTGATGCGCGACACCGACAGTGTCCTGCTCGGCATTGGCGCCGCCTTGCTGATGGGCCTGCTGGTGGGGCTGATCAACGGTATCGTGATCGCCAAGCTGCGGGTCAACGCGCTGATCACCACCCTGGCGACGATGCAGATCGTGCGCGGCCTGGCGTACATCTTCGCCAACGGCAAGGCGGTGGGTGTGTCCCAGGATCAGTTCTTCATCTTCGGCAACGGCCAGTTGCTGGGGGTGCCGGTGCCGATCCTGATCACGATCCTGTGCTTCCTGTTCTTTGGCTGGCTGCTCAACTACACCACCTACGGGCGCAACACCATGGCCATCGGCGGCAACCCGGAAGCGGCGTTGCTGGCGGGCGTGAATGTGGACCGCACCAAGATCCTGATCTTTGCCATGCACGGGGTGATCGGTGCGTTGGCCGGGGTGATCCTGGCGTCACGCATGACCTCCGGCCAGCCGATGATCGGCCAGGGCTTTGAGCTGACGGTGATCTCGGCCTGTGTGCTGGGCGGGGTGTCGTTGAGTGGTGGGGTGGGGATGATCCGCCATGTGATTGCCGGGGTGTTGATTTTGGCGATCATCGAGAATGCGATGAACCTGAAGAACATCGATACCTTCTACCAGTACGTGATCCGCGGCTCGATCCTGCTGCTGGCGGTGGTCATCGATCGCATGAAACAACGCTGATCCCAAGCCAAATGTAGTTCCAAATGTGGGAGGGGGCTTGCCCCCGATAGCGGTGTGTCAGTGTGCATCTCTGTCTTTGACACTCTGCTATCGGGGGCAAGCCCCCTCCCACAAGTTTAGTCGGCGGAGAATTTGAAGACGGTGTTCTGGGTGTAGGTCTGACCTGGGTTCAGGCGAGTGGATGCAAACTTGGGCTGGTTAGGCGCATCCGGAAAATGCTGGGTCTCCAGCGTAAAACCGCTCCAGTGCTGATAGGTCTTGCCAGCCTTGCCCTTCACCGATCCATCGAGGAAGTTGCTGGTATAAAACTGCACCCCAGGCTCCGTGGTAAACAGCTGCAAGCGCCGCCCCGAGGCAGGATCATGCACCTCGGCCGCCAACTGCTTCACATCACCCTGGGTGTCCAGCGCCCAGTTGAAGTCGAACCCACCCTGTTTCGGCTCGGCAAATTTGAGCTGTGGGTGATCGTCCTTGATGTGCTGGCCGATCGGCGTCGGCGTGAGGAAGTCCATCGGTGTGCCCTTGACCGGCGCCAGCTCGCCGGTGGGAATCAGCGTCGCATTCACCGGCGTGTAATGGCTGGCATGCAAGGTGGCGACCTGCTTGAGGATGTCGCCATTGCCCGCACCGGCCAGGTTGAAATAGCTGTGGTTGGTGAGGTTGAGCACCGTGGGTTTGTCGGTGGTGGCGGCGTAGTCGATGTGCAGTTCGTTGTTGTCGTTGAGGCGGTAGGTGACTTCGGTCTTCAGGTTGCCGGGGAAGCCCATTTCGCCATCCTTGGACAGGTAGGTGAGGGTCACGCCGACCGAGTCCTTGGCCTTGACCGGCGTGGCTTTCCACACCCGCTTGTCGAAGCCCTGGGCGCCGCCATGCAGCGAGTTGGGGCCGTCGTTGAGTGGCACCTGGTAGCGCTTGCCGTCGAGTTCGAAGGCGCCGCCGGCCAAGCGGTTGCCGAAACGACCGATGGTTGCGCCGAAGAACGCCGTACCGCTCTGATAGCCTTGCACGTCGTCAAAGCCCAGTACCACGTCGTCGAGCTTGCCATTTTTGTCCGGCACCTTCAGCGACTGCAACACGCCACCGTAGGTGATCACCGTGGCTTGCATGCCATGGCTGTTACGCAGGATGTACTGCTCGACGGCGGTGCCGTCATTGGTTTTACCGAACGCTTTGTGTTCGCTGGTAAGGCCCGCTGCCTGGGCGCCGCCGCTGGCGACCAGCATGGACAGGGCGAGGCCCGAAAGCAGGTAACGAGGATGCTTCATGGTCGAACTTCCTTTTGTTGTTTTGAGTGGAATAGTTCTACTAATGTGCGATATTTTGTCGATATGACAGCGAATTTATAGCCTTAAACCGCATTTTTGCAAAATAAAATAAGACTAATTAAGCGAGGCAACCTTTTATGACGACTCAGCACGCCATTTACCCCGACCTTGAAGGCAAAACCGTCCTGGTCTCCGGCGGTGCCTCGGGCATCGGCGAATTCATGGTGCGCGCCTTCGCGGCCCAAGGCGCCAAGGTCGGCTTTGTCGACCGCGCACAAAGCCAGGGCGAACGCCTGGCGGCGCTGTTGAGTTCGCGCGGGCACAGCGTGGAATTCGTCAATTGCGACATCACCGACGAGATCGCCTATAAAGCCGCCATCACTCGTTTCGAACACTCCCTGGGGCCGATCACCGTACTGGTGAACAACGCCGCCAATGACGTGCGGCATACCTTGGAGGAGGTCGACTCGCAGATGTTCGACCAGCTGATCTCCGTCAACCTCAAGCACGCCTTCTTCGCCGCCAAGGCGGTGGTGCCAATGATGAAGGGCGCGGGCGGTGGGGCGATCATCAACCTCGGCTCGGTGGGCTGGATGATGGCTTCGGCCGGCTACCCGGTGTACGCCGCGAGCAAGGCCGCCGCCCACGGCATGACCCGCGCCCTGGCCCGAGAATTGGGGCCGAGCCGCATCCGCGTGAACACGCTGGTGCCGGGTTGGGTGATGACGGAAAAACAACTGGCGATGTGGGTCGACGATGCCGCCAAGGAACTGATCAGCCGCAGCCAATGTTTGCCGGGGAGTGTGTTGCCGGAACACATCGCCAACATGGCGTTGTTTCTTGCCTCGGATGCCTCGGCGATGTGTTCGGCGCAGAACTTTATTGTGGATGGTGGGTGGGTCTGAGTCGGGCTCAATCCTTCAGTCAACACTGAACTGATGTGGGAGGGGGCTTGCCCCCGATGGCAGTGTTTCAGTAACAGGTGTGCAGACTGAGGCCACGCTATCGGCGGCAATTCGAATCGTCACGCCGCCCCCCACATTAGAACTGGCTTGCCTACTCGATTGGATAACGCTTGAAAGCCGAGTGCTGTTCCAGGCGCTCGGCGTGGCGTTTCAGGTTGGGGAACGCATCGGCCTCGACCACCGACGCCACGGTGAACTGGCTGAACGACCAGGCGACTGCCGCTGTCAGGGAAGCCTGGGTCAACTCCTGACTGTCAGGCAGTTGTTTTTCCAGCAGCGAGTAGGCCGCCAGCAACTGGCCGCTGACGCGATCCAGCCAGGGCGCATGCAGCTTTTCGGCCGGGCGCAGGTTGTGTTCGTAAACGATCTGCACGCTTTTCTCGCAGGCCGCCAGGGCCAGGCCAAGGATATGCAGGTCATGGGCACGGGCGTCGGGGGAAGGGGGCAGCAGCTTTTTGTCGGCCGGGGCCAGGGTTTCCAGATAGTCGAGGATCAGGCTGGAATCCATCAGCACCGTGCCGTCATCCAGCACCAGGGTCGGGGCCTTGACCACCGGGTTGATCTGGGCGAACTCGCTGAAGGTGCTGAACACCGACAGTGGTTCATGCACAAAATCCACGCCGTACAGGTCCAGGGAAATGGCCACGCGGCGTACGTAGGGCGAGTCCAGCATGCCGATCAGTTTCATGAAGCCTCCGTTGCTCACAAGGTGATGGCTCCAGAGAGTAAGGGCACAGGATCGGCATGCGCAATGACTGAATGTTGCCTGCAAAGGTCAGGCTGCGGTCATTCAGGCAGGACGCCTGATGTTCTGCCGGCTGGCCCCCGGTGGCTGGCCGGTAATGCGCTTGAATGCACGACTGAACGCCGCCTGGGAGGTGTAGCCCAGGCGCAGCGCCACTTCTTCGATGGGTAAACGCTCCAGGGTCAGCCATTGGCTGGCCAGGCGCATGCGCAGTTCCGTCATGTAGCGCAGTGGCGGGATACCCAAGGTCGCCTGGAAGCGTTCGGCGAATACCGAGCGGGAGGTATGACACTGCGCGGCCAGTTCGGCCACGCTCCAATCGCGCCCGGGTTGCTGGTGCAGCACGAGCAGGGCGCCCGCCAACCGTGGGTCGCGCAACGCCGCCACCAGCCCCGAGGCATTGCCGCAGGCACACTCCACCCAACCCCGCACAATCATGGCGGCCACCACATCGGCCAGGCGCGTGAGGATGCCGGGGTAGCCGACGCGAGCCGTGGCGACTTCGCGTTCCATCACCGCCAGGATCGGCATCAGGCCGGGGTAACGCTGGCCCTGGGCATCGATCAGCATCAAGGCCGGCATCAGGCTGCCCAGCCCCTGGAGACTGCCGAGTTCGAACTCCATGCAGGCACTGAACAGCAAGGTACGTGGCGGCGAGTCCGGTGATGCATCCACAGCGCAGACGCTATCGCCCAGCGACGTCGCGTCAAAGCCTCCGATGTCCTGCACCGGCCTGTCCGCACTGGACAGCAGCGCATGGGCACCGCCGTGGGAGATGAACACGGCATTGCCCGCGGACAATTCGAACAGGCTGTCGTCGTCGGTGCGCAGGGTGGCTGTCCCTGCGGCAAGGAAATGGAAGTAGGCATGCCCCGGTCTGGCGTCAAAGCCCATGCCGAAGCTCGGCCCGGCCTGGATACGTCGATACTGCACGCCGCGCAGGCGCATGCCGCGCAGCAGTTCGTCGATAAGGTCGGAGGACAGGGTGAACGGTGCCGCTGCAGTCATGTTCGGGGTTTCGGTCAAAAACTAAAGTGTTTGAATCATAGATCATCCGGGTTGGCAAACCTAGACTGGCCGTCGTGCTAATGACCGAGGATGTCGTGTGATGAATGATTGTGTAGCCCAAGCCGCTCACCCTGCCCAGGTGGCGCCCGATGCGCCCGCCTGGATGGCGGTGTTTTCCCTGGCCATGGGGGTGTTCGGCTTGTTGACGGCCGAATACCTGCCGGCCAGCCTGCTGACGCCAATGGCGATGGACCTTGGCGTGTCGGAGGCGCTGGCCGGGCAGGCCGTGACTGTGACGGCGGTGGTGGCGTTGTTCGCCGGGTTGCTGGTGCCGGGCCTGACGCGTGGAATCGACCGGCGCGTGGTGCTGCTGGGTTTTTCCCTGCTGATGATTGCTTCCAACCTGTTGGTGGCGTTTTCTTCCAGCCTGGCGGTGCTGCTGTTGATGCGCATCCTGCTGGGGGTTGCCCTGGGCGGCTTCTGGAGCATGGCGGCGGCTGTCGCGATGCGCCTGGTGCCGGCGGCGCTGCTGCCCCGGGCGCTGTCGATCATCTTCAGTGGGATTGCCGTGGGCACGGTGGTTGCCGTGCCGCTGGGCAGCTACCTCGGCGGCGTGTACGGCTGGCGCAGTGCATTTGTGGCAGCGGCAGCGGTCGGCACGGTGACGCTGGTGTTCCAGCTGTTCACGCTGCCGCGCCTGGCTCCCACGGGCAGTGCACGCTTGCGCACGGTGCTGGATGTGCTGCTGCGTCCAGGCATCGCCATCGGCATGTTGGGCTGCGTGCTGGTGCACACCGGGCACTTTGCGTTGTTCACCTACATCCGGCCCTTCCTGGAAAGCACCACGGGCGTGGGCACCGAAGGGCTGGCCTTGATGCTGCTGGGCTTCGGCGCCGCCAATTTCGTCGGCACGCTGTTGGCCGGTTGGATGCTGGTGCGTTATCCGCGCGGCACGCTGGTGCTGATGCCGGTGTTGGTAGGCGTCGCGGCGCTGGCCCTGGTGTTGCTGCCGGCCTCGCTGCCAGGCCAGGCGTTGCTGCTGGCGCTGTGGGGCATGGCCTTTGGCGGGGTGCCCGTGGCGTGGTCGAACTGGGTGGCCCGCGCTGTACCGGATCAAGCTGAAAGTGCCGGCGGCATGGTGGTGGCGTCCGTGCAATCGGCCATTGCGGCGGGCGCGGCCGGAGGGGGCGCGATGTTCAGTCTCAGTGGCATCAGCGGCGTGTTTCTCGGCGCCGGTGTGTTGATGCTGTTGGCTGCCCTGTTGATTGCACTGCGGGTAACAGTGCCGGGCAATGACGCCGTGGGTGCACCGCTGCATCTTTGACGTCAGCCTGGAGATTGGCCGTATTCACGGTGTGACGAGCCATCGACCTTTGGTTTAGTCTGGAGCGCTTCGTTGAACGCAAGCACATTTGGAGCAGTAAGCATGACCGATTACGTACCCCCGAAAGTGTGGACCTGGGACACCGAGAATGGCGGCACTTTCGCCAGCATCAACCGCCCTGTGGCCGGCGCGACCCATGAAAAGGAATTGCCGGTGGGCAAGCATCCACTGCAGTTGTACTCCCTGGCCACGCCCAACGGGCAGAAGGTCACGATCCTGCTGGAAGAGCTGTTGGCCCTGGGGCACAGCGGCGCGGAGTACGATGCCTGGCTGATCAAGATCGGTGACGGCGACCAGTTCGGCAGCGGCTTCGTGGGGGTGAACCCCAACTCCAAGATCCCGGCACTGCTGGACCGCAGCGACGCCACGCCGATTCGGGTGTTCGAGTCCGGAGCGATCCTGCAGTACCTGGCCGAGAAGTTTGGCGCGTTCTTCCCCACCGAGCCGGCGGCCCGCGCCGAATGCCTGTCGTGGTTGTTCTGGCAGATGGGCAGCGCGCCCTACCTAGGCGGTGGTTTCGGCCACTTCTATGCGTATGCGCCGAGCAAGATGGAATATGCGATCGACCGCTTTGCCATGGAGACCAAGCGTCAGCTCGATGTGCTCGACCAGCGCCTGGCGGTGAGCCAATACATCGCGGGTGATGAATACACCATCGCCGATATCGCGATCTGGCCCTGGTATGGCGGGTTGGTCAAAGGCCGTTTGTACGGCGCGGCGGAGTTCCTCTCGGTGCATGAATACAAGCACGTGCTGCGCTGGGCCGATGCGATTGAAGCACGGCCGGCGGTGCAGCGTGGACGGCGGGTGAATCGGGTGTCTGGCGAGGAGCAGTTACCCGAACGCCATGACGCAAGCGACCTGGACTGAGTGTGGGAGGGGGCTTGCTCCCGATAGCGGTGGATCAGGCACGGATGTATCGACTGACCCACCCTCATCGGGAGCAAGCCCCCTCCCACATTTATTTGTAGCGCTGCTCGAACACCGCCACCTGCTCCGGCTTGATCAGTTCAAACGGCACCCACACCTCCGGCTCAATCGCCTCGCCCTTGATCATTCGCACCGCCGCCTGCAAGGCCTGTGTGGCCTGGGCCTTCGGGTCCTGGAACACCGAGGCCGTCAGCAAGCCGCGCTTGATCGCCGCCAGCCCGTCGGGCAAGCCATCGATGCCCACAATCGCCACATCGCCCTTGGCTTTGCCCGCTTGCTGTAAAGCCATGGCCGCACCAATCGCCATTTCATCGTTGTTGGCCACGATGGCATCGAACTGCGTGCCCGCCAGCAGCCAGTTGCTGGTCAGGTCCATGCCCTTGCTGCGCAGCCATTCGGCGCTTTGCTGCTCGACCACCTTGATCCCGGGAAAGTCCTTGAGCACCTGTTTGGCGCCCTCGGTGCGGTCGTGGGTGGCGTTCTGTGCGAGGTCGCCCATGATGATTGCCACGTTGCCCTTGCCACCGAGTTTTTCCGCCAGGTAGCGCATCTGCAACTGCCCGGCCTCGATGTCGTTGGAGGCCACGGTGACCACGCCTTTGGGCAGGGTGCGTTCGTCCGGGTGGCGGTTGACGTACACCAGTGGCGTCTTGGCGGTGACGGCGGCGCGGGTCATGTTGGCGGTGGCGGCGGTGTCCACCGGCAGCACGATCACCGCGTCGACCTTCTGGTTGAGAAAGCCTTCGACCTGATTGAGCTGGCGCACCACGTCGCCCTGGGCGTCTTCGAACTGGATCTGCACATCCTGCTGCTTGGCGGCGGCTTCGAGGCCGGTGCGCACGTAGGTCATGAAGTTATCGTCGACCCGGGCGATGCTCACGCCAATGCGATAGGCGGCGAAGGTCCATTGGCTGAACAGCAGCAACAGCGTGGCAGCAAGCAATGAATAGCGGTTCATAAGGGGGTTCCTTTTATTGTTATAGGGTGAACGCCTGGCGGAAACGTGCCAGGGCCAACTCACTGTCACCGCTGGCCCAGCCTTCCAGGCCGACCACGCCGCTGTAGCCCATGGCATGCAAGGCCCGGGCGATGGCCGGGTAGTGGATTTCGCCGGTGCCGGGCTCCTGGCGCCCCGGCACGTCGGCCACCTGGATTTCACCGATGTGCGGGCCGGCGCGCTGGATCAGCTCGATCAGGTTTCCTTCGCCGATCTGCGCGTGGTACAGGTCCAGGTTCATCTTCAAATGCGGGCTGCCCACGGCCTTGATCAACGCCAGAGTGTCGTCGGCGCGGGCGAATGGCGTGCCGGGGTGATCGACCTCGGTGTTGAGGTTTTCCAGCAGGAACACACGGCCGGCGTCCTGCCCCAGGCGGGCGATTTTTTCCAGGGTCTTGCAGGCGCTCAGCCACATGCGCCCGGTGGTCCGGCTCACCGGTTGAACGGGCAGGCCGCCTTCGCCCAGGCCGGTGCCGTGCAGGTTGAGGCTGGGGCAACTCAACCGCTCGGCTACCCCCAGGGATTCGCGGGCGCTGTCGAGCAGTTGGCGGATGCCATCGGGGTCGGTGAGGGTGCCGCTGATGTAGCCGGTCATGGAGGTGAAGTCGGCGCCGGTGGCGGCCAGGGCGGCGATGTCCTTGTCTGTCCAGTTCCAGATTTCGGCGCTGAACCCCAGCGCGTGAATGCGCTTTACGCGCTCGACAAAGGGCAGGTCGAGAAACACCATCTCGGCGCTGACCGCCAGCTTGAACGGGCTCATACCGCCACCGCCTTGCCGGTTTCGAACGACTCGATGCACGCACGGGCAATCGCCAGGGCTGCGCGCGCGTCTTCGCCACTGGCCATCGGTTTGGCGCCGCTGCGCAGGCAGTCGACAAAGTGGTTGAGCTCGGTGATGTAGGCGTCGCGCAACAGGTCGGTGTCCAGGCGCTGGGTGTCGGCCTGGATGCCTTGGGCGAGGTAGCGCACCAAGTCGGACTCGTTAAGGCTGCCCATGCTCAGCATGCCGGCGCTGCCGAACACTTCGCCGCGCACGTCGTAGCCATACACGGCCTGGAAATTGGCTTCGGCAGTGGCGATGGCGCCGTTGTCGAAGCGGATCGCAACCACAGCGGTGTCGAGGAAGCCTTTGTTTTTGTAATCGGGCGCGATCAGTGCGTCAGCCATCACGTAGACCTGCACCGCCTCGGCGCCGGGGTTGAGGTAGCGCAGCGTGTCGAAATCGTGGATCAGGGTCTCGAGGAAGATCACCCATTGCGGCGAAGCGGCCGGGTTGTTCAGCGCCGGGTCGCGGGTCAGCGAGCGCAGCAGCTGCGGGGTGCCGATGCGGCCGGCGGCGACGTCGAGGTGCGCGGTGCGAAAGCTCTTGGCGAAACGCCGGTTGAAACCGACCTGCAGCGGCACCCGCGCATCGGCCGCGGCCGCGATGGCACGGTCGGCCTCATCCAGGGTGATGGCCATGGGTTTTTCGCAGAAGATCCCTTTGCCCGCGCGGGCCGCGCTGATCACCAGCTCGGCGTGGCTGCGGGCGGGGGCGGCGATGAGTACGCCGTCGATGTCCGGGTCGTCGAGCAATTGTTGAGGGTCGGTGTAAACCTTGCTCACGCCCAGTTCAGCGGCGAGGCGGGCGGCCTGGCCTGGCGTCGGGTCGGCAATCGCCGCCAGGCTGGCGCCGGGGATATGCCGAGCGGCGGTCAGGCCGTGGAAGCTGCCCATGCGACCGGCACCGATCAAACCCAGGCGGATGTGCTGTGTACTCATGAAATAACCCCTTGTTGTTATTGGCCCCAGGACGGTCCTGGTGGGCGAAGGGGTAGGAGCAAGGCTTGTGCCAATTCATAACACATTGATAAATAGCGATTTATTATTATTCATAAGCAAATAGTGTTCATTTAATGAACATGTCTATACTGACATGTCAAAAACATGGACATGGATACCGCCCCAATGAGCATGGCGTTCAGCGTGCAAGACCTCGACTACCTCGCAGCCCTTGGGCCTGCTGCGCTGAATGATGGCCCAGTGGCCGCGCTGGAGCAGGCCTGGCGTGACTGCCTGGCCGGTCAGGTCGAGCGCCCGGCGCACGTGCGCCAAGTGATCTGGGATTCGTGGCGGCGCAGCGTCGAGGCCGGTATCGACCCGGCAGACAACGCGTACCGCTTCGTGGCCGCCGAAACCCTGGCCGCCACCCAGACCACCCACCGCGTGCTGATCGCCGCCGCCGCGCAAGTCATGCGAGGTTTGCTGGCCTACAACCCGCGAGGCCATATCAACCTTACCGATGCCGACGGCACCACCCTGTATTTCTGCGGGCTGGACATCACCCCCGTGGGCAGTCGTCTGCTGGAATCGGTACAAGGCACCAACTGCACCGGCCTGGCGCTGGCCGAAGATCGCTTGGTGTACGTGCTGGCCGAGGAAAACTTCGGTATCGGCCTGCGCCAGCGCCGCATGCACTGCGCCGCTGCGCCGATCAAGAATGCTCAAGGCCAGACCCTGGCCATGCTGACCCTCACCGCCGAGCCCGGCTGGTTTCACTTCCATACCCTCGGCACGGTGCAGGCTGCGGCCGATGCCGTATCGCGGCAGATGGCCCTGCAAGGTCTGTTGGAAGAACAGCAAACCGTCCTCGAAGTGCTCAACGAAGGCCTGGTGGTGCTGGATGAGCGTGGCTGCATCAAGGCGCTTAACCGCTATGCCCGGCACCTGTTCGGGGTGGGGCTGGAGCTGATCGGTCAGCCGTTTCAGCAGTTGGGGCGCAGCGAATTGAGCGACTCGATGGGCGAGGCCGTTCGCGACCTCGACTGCACCTTCCACCTGCACAACCGCAGCCAACTCGCCTGCCTGGTCTCGGTGTGCCCGCTGGAGCAGGGCGGGGTGATCGTGTCACTGCGGGAGAACCGCCGCATCCGCGAAATCACCCGGCGCCTCATCGGCACCCAGGCCAGCTACACCTTCGACACCATCCAGGGACACTCGCGGGCGATCCAGGACGCGCTGCACTTGGGGCGCATCGCCAGTCGCAGTGATTCCACCACGCTGATCCTGGGTGAAAGCGGCACCGGCAAGGAGCTGTTCGCCCAGGCCATCCACAACGGCAGCGACCGCTGCAACGGCCCGTTTGTGGCGGTCAACTGCGGCGCGATTCCACGCGACCTGGTGCAAAGCGAGCTGTTCGGGCATGTCGAAGGCGCGTTTACCGGCTCGGCGCGTGGCGGCTCGGCGGGTAAGTTTGAACTGGCGGATGGCGGTACGATTTTTCTGGATGAGATTGGCGACATGTCCTTCGATGCCCAGGTGAGCTTGCTGCGGGTGTTGCAGGAAGGTGAGATCACCCGTGTCGGCGCGAAAAATTCGCGGCAAGTGGACGTGCGCATCATCGCCGCCACCCACCGCAACCTCAGCCAGGCGGTAGCGGAAGGCGCGTTTCGCGAAGACCTCTACTACCGCCTCAACGTGCTCAACCTGACCGTTCCGCCACTGCGCATGCGCCGTGAAGACATTCCGCTGCTGGCGCGGCACTTTCTGGCCCGCTGTGCACGCTCGTTGCGTAAGTCGGTGCAGGGCTTTTCACCGGAGGCGATGGCATTGCTCTCGGCCTATGGCTGGCCGGGCAATGTGCGCGAGTTGGAAAACAGCATCGAGCGGGCGACCAACTTGGCGACGGGGGCGCTGATCGAACCGGTGGACCTGCCATTGGAAAGCCGCCAACGCGCCCCGCTGCGCGGCTACGAACCGCACCCCGCCCTGGACCTGAGCAGTCACGAAATGCACGCCATCGTCGCCGCGCTTAAAAGCACCGGTGGCAATATCCGCCTGGCTGCGCGGCAACTGAACGTGTCGCGGGGCGGGCTGTACAACAAGATGAGTCGGTTTGGGCTGAATGCCGGGGATTTTCGTAGTGACTGAGATTTAAGCCTGGCGCAGTTCAAATGTGGGAGGGGGCTTGCTCCCGATAGCGGTGTGTCAGTCGATTCATCAGGTGACTGATTCAGCGCCATCGGGGCCTTGGTATCTACACAATTCTGGGGCTGGCGCTGGACCTGTGGGAGGGGGCTTGCCCCCGATAACGGTGTGTCATTCGATTCATCAGGTGACTGACTCAGCGCCATCGGGGCCTCTGTATCTACACAATTTCGGGTATGGCGCTGGACCTGTGGCGAGGGAGCTTGCTCCCGCTGGCGGCCTGGTAGACGATCAGGATGTTGGATCAGACCGGGTACATATCCGTTATTTAGGTAACGGCCACTATGGGTTCCGCTTTTACAGCGGCTCACTTTTGAAGAGCGCAAAAGTAAGCAAAACGCTCTTGCCCCAACACTCGGCACCTCGCTCACGCTCGGTGTGCCCGTAATCCGACAGGTATTTGGGGGGCCGCCGCCACGCGCCATCCATGGCGCGGGGCGGCTAAACCGGCATCCCTGCCGGTTTACCCCCCAAATCCCTGTCGAATTCCGGCCAGCGTGTTTGACGGGGCGCCTTAGATCAAAAGCGAGATCAAGATCAGGATCAAGAGCGACTCGCTTCGCATCGTGGTTAGCGTTGGTTGCTACAGCGTTGTGTCGGTGCCTATGGCCATCGCAGGCAAGCCAGTTCTCGCAGGGTTAATCGTATTTAGGCGGTTGTCTTAGGGGGAGTCAGGCACTCGATGGAGCGATCCACGGTGGTCTTGGCAATCTCCAGTAAATGCCACACCGCCAGGATCTTCGCCCGCTCGGGATTATCCAGTGTATCTCCACAATCCAGCGCGGTCGCCGATGCACTGTCGAGCAAGCTGGCGGTGTAGAGCAGAGCGTCTTCGAAGCTCAGGTCTTCGTTGATGGAGTGGAAGCCCTGGGTGGGCAGGTAGTGATCGATGGCGCGGTTGAAGGCGGCGCGGTCTTTGGCGGGGGCGAAGGGTGGATCGGGTAGGGCTTTGTCCATGGTGCAACTCCTATTGAGCAAAGAAGCTACCGCCAACGCTGCTAAACGAGGGTGGCAGCTGTACGCGGGTTAGCAGACCGGTCAATAGGAAAACCAGCGCACCCGAAGGTGCCCCGCGCACAGCCACCATAAACGCAGATGTGAGCCGTGTGCCTATTGATGTCGGGCTGCTAAACCCGATCGCTGAAAAACCAGCGACGGACCGCAGACTAGCCACCGATTCCAGCAGGCACAAGGCGGCGAGGATTGTCTAGGAAACGTCCTGCAATTAAAAGGGACCTGCCTTGCTGGCCCTTTACAAACCATGACCAAATGCCACTAACCGCCCCCTGGCGGGTCGTCTCGCAGGCCTATGGCTTCAACTGTTTCCATTCAATGGCAAAGCGGGCCAGGTATTTGCGCAGGCGGTCTGCGTCATTGGGTTGTGCCTTGGCCTGGCGTGACACACCGAACAGTCGGCGGCCGGCGTCGGAAAGGCTGTCGGATTGCAGGCACACGTCGATTACGGCCTTGAGTTGCAATTGGTCGAACAGGTCCAGATCGGCCGGTAGCAGCGCATGGGTTTCGGTCAGCCCCCAGGCGTAGCGCAGGCGTTGGATTTCCTCTTCAGCCTGGGCTTCATCAATACGCCCGCTGTCGGCCAGGGTGGCCATGCGTGTGATGGAGGCCGACAGCTCGCGAAAGTTGCCCAGCCATGCCGCTTCGCTGGAACAGGCGAACGCCAGGTAGCGGCGGCGCGCCTCTAGATTAAAGCGCACGCGACGACCTTGCTCGCGGGCGTGGCGCTCCAGTTCGAAGTCGATATTGGGCTCGATATCCTCGCGCCTTCCCGTCAGGCCCGGCAGGTCAAAGGTCCACAGGTTGATGCGCGCATACAGGTCTTCGCGAAACAGCCCTTCGGCCACACGCCCGCGCAGGTCGCGGTGGGTGCCGGCGATGATCAGGAAGTCGCTGGCCACTTCACGGTCGGCGCCCATGGGGTAAAAGCGTTTTTCTTCGATGGCCTTGAGTAGCATCGCCTGTTCATCCAGGCCCAGCTCGCCGATTTCATCGAGGAACAACATGCCGCCGTCCGCCGCGCGCAGCAGGCCGTCGCGGGCGTTCTGCGCGCCGGTGAAGGCGCCCTTGGTATGCCCGAACAGTGCTGACATCGCGCCATCGCCGCGCAGGGTGGCGCAGTTGACTTCCACGAAGCGCCCCTGCACTTGGTGGCGGCTGCGCTTGAGTTCGTAAATGCGCCGGGCGAGAAAGGATTTGCCCGCGCCGGTGGGGCCGATCAGCAGCATGGGCGCGGTGGAACGCACGGCCACGCGCTCGATCTGTTCGATGGTGGTATTGAACGCACTGTTGCGCGTGGCAATCCCTGACTTGAGGAAGGCCAGGCCTTCCAGGCGCTGGTGGGCGAAGCGCGAGGCGATGCGGTCGTAGCGTGACAGGTCGAGATCGATCAGGGCGTGGGTGCCCGCGGCCGGTGCGGTGTCGTCACGGCGGCGAAGGGGGGTGGTCTGGATCAGCCGCGCCGGCAGGTTGCGTGCCTCGGTGAGCAGGAACCAGCAAATCTGGGCCACGTGGGTGCCGGTGGTGATGTGGACCAGGTAGTCCTCATGGTCGGTGTCGAAGGTGTAGGCGGCGGTGAAGTCGTGCAGCGCGCCGTAGACCTCTTCGAAATCCCAGGGGTCGTTCAGTGGCATGGGGTGCAGGCGCACCTCGGTGGTGGGCGAGATCTGCTGGATGTCGGCGCGTATCCGCTCGGCGAGGCTGACGTCACGGGCGTCGATGTCGTGGATCAGCTCCAGGCGATCGACCTGCAGGTTATCTTGCTGGCACAGGCCGACGCTGGGGCGCCAGTGATTCCAGCGGTTGGCGCCCTTGCCGACGCGATCCAGCTTGGACCCGATAAACCCGATGGCGACTGTGCGCTTGTGTTTCATGACTAGACCAAAATATAAATAACGATAGCCAAGGATATGAATGGCGTGAGGCCCTTGTCATCGGTTTTCAACGCTTCAATGCGTTTACATTAAAAATATCGATATAAAACAATAGCTTAAAAACTTTAAGCCCGGTATGGAAAAACCTGGCACGCCCGCTGCTATATCCCAGCCAACGCCGCAGTGCCGGCTTTTAAAAAAAGAATCGAGATCATGCAAGAGAACACCTACCAACTGCTGGAAGTCGCCAACGGCAAGCCGATCAAACTCTGGACCCAGGGCGTGCCTGTGGAGCCTGAGGCGCGCAAGCAATTGATGAACACCGCCCAGATGCCGTTCATCTTCAAGCACCTGGCGGTGATGCCGGATGTGCACCTGGGCAAGGGCTCGACCATCGGCAGCGTGATCCCCACCGTGGGCGCGATCATCCCGGCAGCAGTGGGCGTGGATATCGGCTGCGGCATGATCGCTGCGCGTACCACATTGATGGCCGGCGACTTGCCCGACAACCTCCACGGTCTGCGTTGCGCCATCGAGGCCGCGGTGCCCCATGGTCGTACCCGCAGCCGCCAGGGCCGCGACAAAGGTGCTTGGGAACATGTACCGGCCCAGGCCGATCAGGTGTGGTCGGCGCTGCACCCACGCTTCAAGGCGATCACCGACAAGTACCCGCAACTGGAACGCAGCAACAACCGCCACCACTTGGGCACTCTGGGCACCGGCAACCATTTCGTCGAGGTGTGCCTGGATGAAGCCAACCGTGTGTGGTTCATGTTGCACAGCGGCTCGCGTGGAGTGGGGAATGCCATCGGCAACCTGTTTATCCAACTGGCCCAGGCGGACATGCGTCAACACCTGGCCAACTTGCCTGACCGCGACCTGGCGTACTTCGAAGAGGGCAGCCAGCACTTCGATGACTACGTGGAAGCCGTGGGCTGGGCGCAGGATTTTGCCCGGCAGAACCGTGAGTTGATGATGCGTGCGGTGGTCCAGGCCACGCGCCAGGTGATCAGCAAACCGTTTGAAGTGGCGCTGGAGGCCGTGAACTGTCATCACAACTACGTGCAGAAAGAGCGGCACTTCGGCGAAGAGATCCTGGTTACGCGTAAAGGTGCGGTGTCGGCGAAGAAAGGTGAACTGGGGATTATCCCAGGCTCCATGGGCGCCAAAAGCTTCATTGTGCGTGGGCTGGGTAACGAAGAGTCGTTCTGTTCCTGCAGCCACGGCGCCGGGCGCACCATGAGCCGCACCAAGGCGAAGAACACCTTCACCGTGGCCGACCAGATCCGCGCCACCGCCCATGTGGAGTGCCGCAAGGACGCCGATGTGATCGACGAAATTCCGATGGCCTACAAGGACATCGACCAGGTTATGCACGCCCAGCGCGAGCTGGTGGAAGTGCTGCACACTTTGCGCCAAGTGGTGTGCGTCAAAGGCTAAGAGGGGAAGCAAGATGCAAAAGGATGAACGCCACCCATTGAGCGACGCCATGCGCGCGCGGGTGCTACAGGAGCTTGACTGCATAGAGCGCGAACGCAATGTCACGGTGCTGTATGCCTGTGAGTCCGGCAGCCGGGCCTGGGGGTTTGCGTCCACCGACAGCGACTATGATGTGCGCTTTGTCTACGTGGAAAAACCCGACTGGTTCATGCAGGTAGATGCGCCGCGCGATGTGATCGAGCGTCCGTTGGATGACGAATTGGATGTCAGTGGCTGGGAGTTGCGCAAGACCCTGGGCCTGCTGCGCAAATCCAATCCCACGTTGCTGGAATGGTTGGACTCGCCGCTGGTGTATCGCCAGCACGTCGAGGCCACACAGCCGTTGCGCGCCTTGGCCGAGACGTTCTACAGCCCGCCAGCGGCGCGCAGTCATTATCTGTCAATGGCCAAGAAAAACTTCCGTGGTTACCTGCAAGGCGACACGGTGCGGTTCAAGAAGTACTTCTACGTGCTGCGGCCATTACTCGCGGTGCGTTGGATCGACCTCGGCCTGGGCCGCCCGCCGATGACGTTCGCCGACTTGTTGAGCACCGTGGATGACGCGCAACTGCTCGATGAAGTGGCAACCCTGCTGGCGTTGAAACGCAATGCCGGGGAAGCGGCCTACGGGCCTCGGCGTCCGGCGCTGCACGCGTACATACAAGCTGAATTGGAACGCAGCGTGCCTGGATTGCCACGCACCCATGCGGATTCACAACAACTGGACCAGTACCTGCGGGACACGGTCAAACGCTTTGCTTAAGGATGACGATGAAACAGGACGTGATTGAACTCGACGGCACCATCGGCGGTGGCCAGGTACTGCGCAGTGGCCTGAGCTTGTCGATGGTGACCGGGCTGACCCTGCGGATTAAAAATATTCGCGCCAAGCGCAGCCGGCCGGGGTTGATGCGCCAACACCTGACCGCTGTGCTGGCGGCGGCGCAAGTCTGTGGAGCCCAGGTACACGGTGCGCAATTGGGCTCGCAATCCCTGGTGTTCGAGCCGGGGCCGATTCAAGGCGGTGAATACCGCTTCAGCATCGGCACCGCCGGCAGTTGCACCCTGGTGTTGCAGACCCTGCTGCCGGCCTTGCTGCGCGCGCCCACGGCCAGTCGCGTGACGATCTGCGGCGGCACCCACAATCCGCTGGCACCGCCGGTGGACTTTTTGCAGCGTGCCTGGCTTCCGCTGTTGCGGCGCATGGGCGCGGCTATCGAATTGAGCTTGAACCGGTATGGGTTTGTGCCCGCCGGTGGTGGTGAGTTGGAGGCGTTCATTCAGCCAGCGCAACTGGCACCGTTGCAGTTGATGCAGCGCGGAAAACTGCTCGAAGCCCGGGCGATAACGCTGAATGCCGGGTTGCCTGCCCAGGTCAGCGAACGCGAGTTCAAACGCGTGCGCCAGCGCTTGTCGTTCGATGAGTCCCAGTTGTGCCCGATTGAGATCGACCCGGAACAAGGTCCGGGCAACGTGCTGATGCTGGAGTATGTCCACGAACACGTCACCGAAGTGTTCAGCGCTTTTGGCCAGGCCAACCTGCGCGCCGAGACGGTGGCTGACCAGGCGATCGAGCAGGCCATGGAATGGAACGGCACCGACACGGCGGTGGGCGAACATCTGGCCGATCAATTGTTGTTGCCGATGGCATTGGCTGGCGGTGGTCGTTTCACCACACCGCATATGAGCGACCATCTGCACAGCAATATGCAGGTGATCCAACGCTTCCTGCCCGTGCGGATTGAGAGTCACGTGCGGGAGGAGGGCGGCTTGATCATCGAGTGCCGCGCCCGCTAGAGGTTCTCCGACGTCACAATCTGCGGCGGTATATACACCCGCTGCCGCGCCGGATCGAACCCTTGCGCACTCTGCAACTCCACCATCAACTGCACCAACGCCGTCGCCGTCTGCCCCGGTTGCGAGTCCATCACCACATCGATCAAGCCCTGGCGCAGCGCCTGGCGCGACAGCTCGGTGGACTCCTGCAGGATGCAACACAGCGCTGGCCGCTTGGGCAACTGCGCCAGGGCGCTGATGATGCCGTCGCCGCCGCCGCCCACCACGCACAGGCCGCGCAGGTCGCTGTGGCGGCTGATCAGGTCGAGGGTGGCTTCTTCGGTGATGTCGCAGTTGTCCAGGTTGATCAACGGCTCCAGCGGCTTGAGCCCCGGCGCGTGCTCGGCCAGGTAGCTGTGCAGGCCTTCGACCCGTGCCTGGTGGCCGAGAAAACGATGGCCGCCGAGCAGGATGCCCACGCTGCCTTTGCGCGCGCCGCAGGTGCGGGCGAGCAACCAGCCCATGGTGCGGCCGACCACATGATTGTCCTGGCCCACGTAGGGTTCATCGGCCTGTTCGTGGATATCCGAGAGCAGGGCGACCACCGGCACGCCGGCTGCGCGGATCTGCGCCAGGCACGCGTTGATCAGCGGGTGCGCGAAGCTGACCACCGCCAGGCCATCGCACTGCACGGCCAGTTGTTCGATCTGCGCGACGATGGCGCTGGGCGAGCGATCCACGATGTACTCGAACTGGCACGTCAGGTTGGCGTTGGCATGCTGTTCGGCAGCCGTGCTGATTGCCTGCGCCAGGCTGGCATAGAACGCCTGGGCGGTGGCCAGCAACAGGATGCCGAAACGATAGGTCGGCCGACGTTCGCGAATGCGCTGGCCGATCAGCCGCGCCGCGAAATACCCCACCGCTTCGGCCGCCTGGAACACCTGCTCGGCGGTCTCGGGATTGACCGGCGCCCGCGCATTCAACACGCGGTCGACGGTGGCCACACTCAGCCCAGCCTGGGCGGCCACGCTGGCGATGGTTGGGCGTTTGTTGTTGTTCATGACTGGCCCCTTGAGCGTCTTGATAGAAAACTATCAAGCCCCGCTGGGCCTGGATGATAGCTTGATAGGGAATGGATTCAAGGCCTTGAGGGTGAATAACCGGTTCTCTAAGGTGGGTTTCACACAGCACCAGAAACCACCCGCTTGTGGAGAACAATAACAATGCCTGGACACACCGCTCCTATCGCCCGCCGCGACTACAGCCTCACCGGCCCCGAAGCCGCCCGCGCCGTTGAAAAAGGCCTGGTCTCGGCCAGTTGGTACCAATCGCCGATCTCGCGTAAACGCATGAAAGAACTGATGCAACGCCGTGACGGCCCGGCACTGCTCGACACGGCGATCTGGGTGATCGCACTGTTTGCCAGCGGTTTTGGTGGCTACTGGTTCTGGGGCACCTGGGCCTGCGTGCCGTTCTTCCTCGTCTATGGCGTGCTGTATGGCACCGCGTCCAACCCGCGCTGGCATGAAACCGGCCACGGCACCGCCTTCAAGACCCGCTGGATGAACGACGTGCTGTACCAGGTCGCCAGCTTCATGTGCATCTTCGAACCCCACGTGTGGCGCTGGAGCCATGCCCGGCACCATACCGACACCATCGTGGTCGGCCGTGACCCGGAGATCGTCGAACCGCGTCCGCCGAGCTTCCTGATGATGGGCCTGAGCCTGTTCAACCTGCCCCTGGCCTGGAAGACCTTCAGCGGCGTGGCGCGCCACGCCATCGGCAAGATGAGTGCCCAGGAAGCGGACTTCATCCCCGAATCCGAATGGCCCAAGGTGTTCCGTGCCGCGCGCATCTGGGTTGGAATTTATGCCGTGGTGATCGGCACCGCCTTGTACCTGCACAGCTGGCTGCCGCTGATGCTGGTGGGCTTGCCGAGTATTTATGGCGCCTGGCTCGGCTATCTGTTCGGCCTCACGCAGCATGTCGGCCTGGCTGAAGACGTACTCGACCACCGCAGCAATTGCCGCACCATCTACATGAACCGCGTGCTGCGCTTTATCTACATGGACATGAACTACCACCTCGAACACCACATGTACCCGATGGTGCCGTACCACGCACTCGCGCAATTGCACGAAGAAATCCGCAGCGACTGCCCGCCGCCCTACGCCAACCTGTTCGAGGCGTACAAGGAGATCCTGCCGACCATCTGGAAGCAGCGCAGCGACCCCACCTATTTCGTCCAGCGTCCGATTCACCCGAACACGCATCCGGCCGCCCATGCGCCGGTGCATGCAGAAACCGCTGCTGGCTGACCCCCCCCCCTCCAAGCACAAGAGAAAACGCCATGAACGATCAATGGATCGACGTCTGCGCCGTGGGCGAAATAGACGAAGAAGACGTGCTGCGCTTCGACCACGGGCCGCACACTTACGCGGTGTATCGCTCGGCCGAGAATGAATTTTTCGCCACCGCCGGCCTGTGCACCCACGAGAAAATCCACCTGGCCGACGGCCTGGTGATGGACCACGTGATCGAGTGCCCCAAGCACAACGGGCGCTTCGATTACCGCACCGGCAAGGCCCTCGGCGCGCCGGTGTGCGTCAACCTCAAGACTTACCCGGTGCGGGTCGAAGCGGGGCGGGTGTTGCTCGCCGTCACGGCCTGATCATGAACGATCCCTTGATCATCGTCGGCGCCGGCCATGCCGGTGGCCGTGCGGCGCTGACCCTGCGCGAAGAGGGTTACACCGGGCGCCTGATCCTGATCGGCGATGAGCCGCACTTGCCCTATGAACGGCCGCCGCTGTCCAAAGGCGTGTTGCAGGGCACGACGGACCTGGCCGGCTGCAGCCTGTGCGACAGCGTCCGGCTGGCCGAGTTGGGCATTGAGCACATCGCCGCTAACCCGGTGACGCAGTTGCAGCCGCAACAGCATCGCCTGCAACTGGCCGATGGCCAATGGCTGCGGTACGCCGGACTGCTGCTGGCCACCGGGGGGCGGGCGCGCCGCTTGCCTCAGGAGCAGGCCAACCTGCTCTACCTGCGTACCCACGATGAAGCGCTGGCCCTGCGCGCTGCGCTGAAGGCCGGGACGCGGCTGGTGGTGGTCGGCGGCGGATTCATCGGCCTGGAAGTGGCGGCGACGGCACGTGGCCTGGGCTGTGAGGTAACCCTGCTTGAAGCCGGGCCGCGATTGGCGGGCCGGGTGTTGCCGCCGGTTATCTCTGAGGCGCTGCTGGCCTTGCATCGCCAGCACGGCGTCGACGTTCGCCTGAAGGTGGCCTTGGAGTCGATCCAGGCCGACGCCGTGCTGCTGGTGGACGGGCAGCGCTTACCCTGCGACCTGGTAGTGGTCGGCATCGGCATGCAACCCAATATCGAATTGGCCACGGCGGCGGGGTTGGACGTGGGGCAGGGCATACGCGTGGATACGCACCTGCGCACCAGCGCGCCGGATATTTATGCCGCCGGTGACGTGTGTGAGTTTCGCCTGGATGGCCTCTATCAGCGCCAGGAAACCTGGCGCAACGCCGAGGTCCAGGGCCGGCATGCGGCATTGAACCTGCTGGGCCGCGATGTGCCGTTCGAGGCGCTCCCCGGGTTCTGGTCCGACCAGTACGACTGGGGCTTGCAGACCGTCGGCGTGATCACGCCCTTGACGGTCAGCCGGCCATTGGCGAGCGGTGGCTTGCTGCTGTTTTACCTGGACGCCAATCACCGCGTGCAAGGTGCCTGCGGATGGGCACCCGGCAACAGCGTGGCCAAGGACATCAAACTCTGCGAGCGCCTGATCAGCGCGCGACTGTCACTCGATCCCGCCAGCCTGGCCGACCCCGAACTTTCCCTCAAACACCTGCTGCGAGGCTGATATGCGCCAATTCCTGGTGTTCCAATCCCTGTGGGCCATGCAGACCGAACCCGGTCCACTCGAGGCTCAACTCGAGCGCATCAAGGCCGCCGGTTTTGACGGCATTACCGACCATTACTTCAAACCCGCCGATGTCGCCCGCCTGCACGCCGCCGCCACGGCGCAAGGCTTGCAGATCGAAGGCCAGCTGTTCCCGCAATCGGTGGATGACCTAGCCGCCGCTTTGGATGTGATCAGCGCCTACGGCTGCCACCACCTCACCCTGCAAGCCGACGTGCGCCCACGCACCCAGGCCGAAGCGGCCCGACTGGTGGAAGGCTGGCAGCGGCTGGCTGAGCAGGTAGCGTTCCCGGTGCTGCTGGAAACCCACCGTTATCGCCTCACCAACGACCTGCTGTTCACCCTGGACCTGCTGGCACAGATGCCCGATCTGAAGCTGCTGGCCGACCTGTCCCACTACGTGGTCGGGCGTGAACTGCCGGAGCCTGGCGCCGCCGAGGACGATGCGCAGATACGCCGCATCCTGCGCAACAGCTGGGGTTTCCATGGTCGCGTGGCCAGTAGCGAGCAGGTGCAGGTGTCGTTGGACTTCCCCCAGCACCAAGCCTGGGTGCAGCGGTTTACCGAGTGGTGGCGCTACGGGATCGAAGACTGGCTGGCCCGCCCGCAGACGCCGCAGAGCCTGTCCTTTACCTGCGAACTCGGCCCGCCGCCCTATGCGATCACCGGTGCGGACGGCCGCGAGATCAGCGATCGCTGGGCCGAAGCGCTGAAGATGCAGGGGCTGATGCGTGAGGTGTGGCGCAGTTGTCAGAAATGATCTGCTAATCTGCGCGGGTTCAATCTCGCCCTTTAGCCTGGACTTTCACCATGACCCCATCCTCCGTTCAGCCGCCCCTGGAACCGCAGTCCGTGTGCCACCCGATCACCAGCAGCGCGATTTTCATGGTCGCCACTGTCACCCCCGGCAGCGAGGACAGGGTACGCGCCTGGTGCGCCGATATCGCCGGGCTGGTGCGCTCGGTGGGCAAGCGCGTGCCGGCGGGCAACCTGACCTGCGTCTGCGGGTTTGGCTCGGACGCCTGGGACCGCCTGTTCGGCGCGCCACGCCCGGCGGCGTTGCACCCGTTCCGTGAGTTCGGCGTGGCAGGGCGCATGGCCGTGTCGACACCGGGGGATATCCTCCTGCATATCCGCGCCGAACAGATGGACCTGTGCTTCGAACTGGCCACCCATATCATGGCGGCCCTGGGCGACAGCGTGAAGGTGGTGGATGAGGTCCAGGGTTTCCGCTATTTCGACATGCGCAGCATCATCGGCTTTGTCGACGGCACCGAGAACCCGGTAGGGCGCAAGGCCGAGGGTTTCACCATCGTCGGCGATGAAGACCGCGAGTTTCGCGGCGGCAGCTACGTGCTGGTGCAGAAGTACCTGCACAACATGACCGCCTGGAACGGTTTGACGGTGGAGGCCCAGGAGAAAGTGATCGGGCGCACCAAATTGTCGGATATCGAGTTGGATGAAGAAGCCAAGCCAAGCAACTCCCACAGCGCATTGACCGTCATCACCGACGAGAACGGCGAAGAAGTGAAGATCCTGCGCGACAACATGCCCTTTGGCCGGCCGGGTGCCGGGGAGTTTGGCACCTACTTCATCGGTTATGCGCGTTCGCCGCAGCCCCTGGAATTGATGCTGGAGAACATGTTCGTCGGCCGCCCGGCCGGCAATTATGACCGCCTGCTGGATTTCAGCACGGCAGTCACCGGCGGCTTGTTTTTCGTGCCCTCGGCTGACCTGCTGGAAGAATTGGCCGAGCGAACCGGCAGTCTGTAAGGCAACACAGAACAAATGTGGGAGGGGGCTTGCCCCCGATAGCTGTGTGTCAGTCAACTTATATGCAGCTGACACTGCGCAATCGGGGGCAAGCCCCCTCCCACATTGGATTATTGGTGGTTTGAGATTTGTGTTGGGTCAGCTCAACAGCCCAGTGCTGACCGCCACAATCAGGAACACCCCCAGCAGCGCACGGTAGATCACGAACGGCCAAGTGGAGAACCGCTCCAGGAACTTCATCAGGCCCCAGATCGCGAAGAATGCCGAGACGCTCGCCACCATCAGACCGAACAGCAAGTGCGGCCAGGCATGCGCCGGCATGTCGGCATGCAGCAACACCCACAACTCCTTCAGCCCGGCGAGGGCGATGGCCGGCAAGCCCAGCAGGAAGGAGAAGCGCGCCGCTTCCTCACGCTTGAAATTGAGGAACAGGGCAGCGGTCAGGGTGGAACCGGAGCGCGATACGCCCGGAATCAAAGCACCAATCTGCGCAATCCCCACGATCAACGCATCGCGCAGGCGCATTTCGCTCACTTCGCGGGTGTGGCGTGCGCGCACTTCGGCCACCGCCAGCAACGCCGCCATGACCACGCAGGAAATGCCGATCACCATCAGCCCGCGCAGCGGCGAGTTGCACGCATTTAAGGTCGAGGACAGCGCCAGGCCGGCAATCCCGATGGGGATGGTCGCCAGCACGATCGCCACCGCCAGCTTGAACCAACGGTCGTTGTAGTCACCCCGACGCACCGCGCCGATGCTGCCGGTGGTGACCTGGCGCACATCGCGCCAGAAGTAACTGACCACCGCCGCCAGCGCCGCCAGTTGCATGGCCGCGGAAAACGCCGAACCGGGGTCCTGCCAGCCGAGCAGGGCGGGCACCACGCGCATGTGGGCGGTGGACGACACCGGCAGCAGTTCGGTAATGCCCTGGATCACGCCCAGGATGAAGATCTGCAGGTAATCCAGGGAGGCAAAACCCACATCCAGGCCGGCGGTACACATGTTGGTCAAAATAGGTGTCCTTGAAGAGCAGAGGCAAATTTCACGAAGTTTATTCGAAATGTTTCAAGGTTTCGGCAGAGGCAACACCTATTTGCAATCGGTTCAGCAAGTAGAAAGGTTGGCCTCTGCCCGTGTTTTGTGAACAATGGCGCCCTGCGTTTTTTCACCGAGAGCCCCATGCCTGAAACCACCGTCGAATTGATCCAGACCGGCCCCGAAGAAGCCGAGCTGATCCGTAATCTCTACCAGTACTACGCCTATGAATCGTCCGATTGGGAACAGGAAGATGTGGAGGCCGATGGCCGTTTCTATATCCATGACGAACACCTGGCCCGCTACTGGCAAGACCCGCAATGGAGCGCCAACCTGCTGCTGGTGGATGGCTACATCGCCGGCTTCCTGCTGATCGAAGGCAGCGAACTGCCAGGCATCGACGCCCTGGAACTGGCCGACCTGTTCATCCTCAAGCGCTACCGCCGCAAAGGCATTGGTCGCGCCATTGCCAGCCAGGTGCTGTGCAGCGGCCAGGCCAATTGGCTGGTGCGGTTCTATGACCAGGACGAAGTGTCACAGGCGTTCTGGCGCTCGGTGCTGGATAACCTGCCGCGCCCGGTGCAGACGATAGAGCTGGAGGATGACCCGCAGTTGGTCAGTTACCTGATCACGCGGGCGGCGCTGCATTAAAAGCCTGCTGCATCACCTGCGGCGGCTGGCCGAACGCCCTTAAAAACGCCTGGCGCATACGCTCGCGATCACCAAAGCCGGTTTCGCGGGCCACCACCTCGACCGGGTGGCGGCTGGTTTCCATCAGCGCCCGGGCGGCTTCCACACGCAGGGCTTCGATGGCTTTGGCCGGTGTCTGCCCGGTTTCCTCGCGGAATACCCGGCTGAATTGGCGTGGGCTCAGCCGGGCCACATCGGCGAGGGCTTCTACCGAGAGGTCGTGGGTCAGGTTCTCACGGGCGTAGGCCAGGGCCAGTTGCACGCGGTCTGACTTGGGGTCCAACTCCAACAGCGCCGACAGTTGCGATTGCTCACTGCCGCGACGCTGGGCAATCACCAGTTTGCGCGCAATGCGCCGGGCGAGGTCGCTGCCCAGGTCGTTCTCCACCATGGCCAACGCCAGGTCCACGCCGGCGCTCATGCCGGCACCGGTCCACACCTGGCCGTCGACGATAAACAGCTTGTCTTCTTCCAGGCGAATGTCCGGGTAGCGCTTGCGAAAGGCCGGTGCGTGAATCCAGTGGGTGGTGGTGCGCTTGCCTTCGAGCAGACCGGCTTCGGCCAGCACGAAGATGCCCATGCACAGCGAGGCCACGCGCCGCGACTGGGCGGAGGCGGCCTTGACCAGTTCGAGCAGGTTGGCTTCCGGCAGGCGGAATTCCAGGTAACCGCTGACGATCAGCGTGTCGTAGCCCTGCGGCCGGATCGCTGTGGTGTTCACGGAAAAGCCCTGAGACGTCATCACCGCGCCGCCACTCTCCGACACCAGGTGGAACTCATAGGCCGGCTCGCCGCGCAGCAGGTTCGCGCACTCGAACACCGAACCCAGGCTGAGGCTCAGGGATTGGAAGTTCGGGTAAACCATCAGCGCAACGCTGTGCATCGTCATTCTCCAAGGGGCGGGGGAGAGGGGATTGTCGGCGCGTGCCGGGTAAACGGCAACTGCCTTCGCGGCATGTCCGGAATCCTTGCGGATCTGACATTGTGCGCGATAGCCCCGACTCCTAACATTCCCTCAACGAACTAGACGACTGGTCTAATCGGACGGGATCAAGCATGAGCAGCGAAACCAAAAGTGCAAGACAGACCATTCTGGATACCGCGCAACGTATTGTCGGTCGCAAAGGATTTTCTGCGGTGGGCCTGAACGAAATACTGCAAGCCGCCGAAGTCCCCAAAGGTTCGTTTTATCACTACTTCAACTCTAAAGATGCGTTTGGCGTTGTATTGCTTGACCACTACTTCGACCACTACGTGCAGGGCATGCAGCAGTTGTTTGAACAGCCGGGCATGAGCCAGCACGCCAAGCTGATGCGTTATTGGCACAGTTGGATCAACAACCAGACCGGCTGCACCGACGCGGGCAAATGCCTTGCCGTCAAACTCGGTGCCGAGGTGTCAGACCTTTCAGAGCCGATGCGCCTGGCCCTGCAACGCGGCACCGCACGCACCATCGGGCTGCTCGCCGAGGCCTTGCAGCAGGGTGTCGAAGACGGCTCGGTAACGCTTACGCAACACCCCGAAAGCCTGGCCCAGCGCCTGTATGCGTTGTGGCTGGGGACCAGCGTCATGAGCAAGATCACCCGTACAGCGGCGCCGTTCGACCAGGCGCTGGGGTTGACCCGACAGTTGTTGGGGCATCCGCACGACACTGACACTCACACCTATCGAGGCACTGGAAAATGAAAGTATTAATGGTACTGACCTCTCACGACCAGCTCGGCGATACCGGGCGCAAGACCGGCTTCTGGCTCGAAGAATTTGCCGCACCCTATTACGCGTTCAAGGACGCCGGCGCCGACGTGGTGCTGGTTTCCCCGGCCGGTGGCCAGCCGCCGCTGGACCCGGTCAGCGACCTGCCGGACTTCCAGACCGAACAGACCCACCGCTTCGCTGCCGACCCAGCCGCGCAACAGGCCCTGGCGACCACGCTGAAGCTGGATTCGGTCAACGCCGATGACTTCGACACGGTGTTCTACCCAGGCGGTCACGGCCCGCTGTGGGACCTGGCGGAATCGCCGGTGTCGATCGCGTTGATCGAGTCCTTCGAACGTGCCGGCAAGCCGATCGGCTTTGTCTGCCATGCACCGGGTGCCTTGCGTCATGTCAAGGCGGTCAACGGTGAGCCGCTGGTCAAGGGCCGTCGCGTCACCGGTTTCTCCAACTCGGAAGAGGCCGCCGTGGAATTGACCGATGTGGTGCCGTTCCTGGTGGAAGACGAGTTCAAGAAGCTGGGTGGCCTGTATGAGAAAGGCGCTGACTGGCAGTCCTTTGTCATTACCGACGGCTTGCTCGTCACCGGGCAAAACCCCGGCAGCTCCAGCGATGTCGCCAAGGCCCTGCTGAAACTCACCGCTTAACTCAATAAACCGCTGTATGCATCGGCGACTTGTATAAGTCGCCAATGCTTTAGCGCGCCCGCTATTTGGACATTATTCAATGAATCACTCTATTTTAAGTACCCCGGTAAAACTGGGGCACCACACGCTGAACAACCGTATTGTGCTGCCACCGTTGACGCGCCAGCGCAGCGCCCAGCCGGGCGATATCGCCACTGACTTGATGGCCGAGTATTACCGCCAGCGCGCCAGTGCCGGCTTCATGGTCAGTGAGGGTACGCAGATTGAACCGCGTGGCCAAGGTTACGCGTGGACGCCGGGTATTTATACGCCGGCGCAGATCGACGGCTGGCGCAAGGTCACCGAGGCGGTGCATGCCGAAGGCGGGGTGATCTTTGCCCAGTTGTGGCATGTCGGTCGGGTGTCCCATAACGCCTTGCAACCGGACGGCGCCGCACCAGTGGCACCGTCTGCGCTCCAGGCATTGCAGGCCAAGGCCTTCATCGAAACCGCGCCGGGCGAGGGTGAGTTGAAGCAACCGCCGGTGCCGCGAGCGTTGACCACCCTGGAGATCGAGGAGCTGGTCGGGCACTACGCCCAGGCGGCGCGCAATGCATTGGATGCCGGGTTCGACGGGGTGGAGATCCACTCGGCGAATGGTTACCTGGTCAACCAGTTCATCTCCGCCCATTCCAACCAGCGTGAGGATGAATACGGTGGCTCGCTGCACAACCGCCTGCGCTTCCTGCGCGAGATCGTCGAAGCGGTGACCGCCGTGGTCGGGCCAGAGCGCCTGGGTGTGCGTTTCTCGCCGCTGTTCAGCGGCACCGACCAGGACCGGGTGTACATCGGCCTGGTGGAAGACGACCCGCACCACACCTATATCGAAGCGATCAAGGTGCTGGAAGCGTCGGGCATTGCCTATGTGTCGATTGCCGAAGCCGATTGGGATAACGCCCCGGTATTGCCCGAATCGTTCCGCCGAGCGGTACGGGACACCTTCAGCGGGCGGATCATCTACGCCGGTCGCTACACCGCTGAACGCGGTGCTGATCTGGTTGAAGCAGGGCTGGCGGATTTGATCGCGTTCGGCCGGCCATTCATCGCCAATCCGGACTTGCCGCAGCGGATTTTCAACGACTGGCCGTTTAACCCGCTACGGGCGGAAGGGATGTATGGGGGCGGCGAAGCGGGTTACGTCGACTACCCGGTGTTCGCCGGGTAATCAAACCACCCGCAACACAATCTTGCCAATGTGATCGCCACCTTCCATCCGCGCATGCGCCTGATCGGCCTCGGTGTAATCGAACACCTGGTCGATCATCGGCAGGCAGCGCCCGGCTGACAGCACCGGCCATACATGCTCGCGCAGTTGCTCGGCGATGGCGGCTTTCTCGTCCTTGGTGCGGGCACGCAGCAACGAGCCGGTGACGATGGCGCGTTTGCCGAGGATGGTCAGCAGGTCCACGTCATTGGCCTTGGCGCCGCCGAGGAAGCCGAGCATCACCAGGCGTCCGTCCATGGCCAGCGCCTTGAGGTTATTGTTGAGGTAGGAGGCGCCCATGATGTCGAGGATCACATCGACGCCTTGATCTCCGATCACCTCGGCAAAATCCTGCTCGCGATAATTGATCGCTTCAGCGCCCAAGGCACGGATGGCCGCACATTTCTCTTCGCTGCCGGCGGTGGCGAATGCCTGGATACCGAACTCGCGGCACAGCATCAGCGCGGTAGTGCCGATCCCGCTGGTGCCGCCGTGGATCAGCACGCGCTGGCCCTTGTGCGCGCCGCCGATGCCGAACAGGTTGGCCCACACGGTAAAAAAGGTTTCCGGGATGGCGGCGGCTTGAATCCACTCCATGCCTTCGGGAACCGGCAACGCCTGGCTGGCGGGCACCGCGCAGTATTGGGCGTAGCCGCCGCCGTTGGTCAGGGCGCAGACCCTGTCGCCGATTGCGTATTCGCTGACCCCTGCGCCCAGCGCGACCACTTCGCCGGCCACTTCCAGGCCGGGAATCGGGCTGAAGCCGGGTTTCATCGGGTACTTGCCGGCACGTTGCAAGGCGTCGGGGCGGTTGACCCCGGCGGCGTGCACGCGGACCAGGATTTCGCCGGGGGCCGGGGAGGGCACCGGTTCCTGGCGCGGCTTGAGCACCTCGGGGCCGCCGGGCGTGGTGATTTCAATCAGGGTCATGTCGGTGGGCAGGGTCATTGGGCGAATCCTGAGTATTTTCGATGGCTGTGAGCATAACCGAGATTGGTGATGCAATAATGCTGCGAATCAGCATGATAAGAGTGCATATATGCAGCAGTGGAGGAGGCAATGAACTGGGACGACGCACGGGTATTCCTGGCAGTGTGCCGCGAAAACACATTGCGCGGCGCCGCACGGGTGCTGGGCGTCGACCAGGCCACGGTGGGGCGCCGCGTCAACGCCTTGGAAAAATCCTTGAACGCGACGTTGTTCCTGCGCACCTCCGAAGGCTACGCGCTCACGGCTGTAGGCGAAGCGGCGTTGCTCTCGGTGGAAAAAATGGAACGCTCGGCCCTCGACCTGGAGCGCCAGATCCAGGGCCTGGATGACCGCCTGACCGGCACCGTGCGGGTCAGTACCACCGATTCCCTGGCCATCGATTTCCTGATCCCGGCCATCGCGCGCCTGCACGACCAACACCCCGATGTGCGCGTGCAACTGGACGCGTCCACGCAGATCCTCAGCCTGGCCAAGCGCGAGGCCGATATCGCCGTGCGCAACCAGCGCCCGGATAACCCCGACCTGATCGCCCGGCGCATTGCGCGCTGGCCGCTGGGGTTGTTTGCGTCCCAGGGCTACCTCGACCGCCACGGCGTGCCTGAGCCGGGCAGCCTGTTCGAAGGCCATGACCTGGTGGTGTACCAACCTCACCTGCAAAGTCAGAAGGACATGACCCTGGTCTCCGAACCCTTGGGCCGTGGACGCATTGTCGCGGCCTTGAGTTCCAGCCTGCTGGTGCGCCGCTCCATTGCTGCCGGCATCGGCATCGGTGAAATCCCGGTATGCACCGGTGAGCGCGACGGGTTGGTGCGCCTATGGCCGGAGCGCACGCGGCCACTGCCGTACGACGTGTGGCTGGTGACCCACGCCGATCTGCGCCACACCGCACGGGTGCGGGCGGTGATCGAGGAGATTGTCGCGGCGTTTGCCGGCACGGGGGAGTGAGGTCAGCACAGGCTTGCAAGCGCTTAGGTGGTTCGGTCGACACAATCGATGTTTGTGGCAATCAACCGAGAGCACGTATGAACGAATCGACGCGTCAGGACCTGGGATTATTGTTTCTGCGGATCAGCGGGGCGCTGTTCCTGCTGTGGGTGCATGGCCTGCCCAAGTTGCTCAACTACAGCGAGCAATTGAAGCTGATCGAAGACCCGTTTCACCTGGGGGCGACTATCACGTTGCTGCTGGCGATTTTCGCTGAAGTGCTGTGCCCGCTGCTGATCATTGCCGGGGTGCTGGTGCGCCTGGCGTGCCTGCCGATCCTGGCGGTGCTGTTGATCGCTTTGTGGGTGGTGCACCCGGAGTGGACGTTGTTCGAAGGGCAGTTCGGCTGGCTGCTGTTGATCATCTTCACCACCTTGCTGATCAGCGGGCCCGGTCGCCTGGTCCTGGGCCAGCGTTTCTCCTGAGCAAAAAAAGACCGGGCAAGCCCGGCCAAATAAGGAGAGGGTGGTGCAGGCGTTTCAGCGTTGCAGGAACGCCAGCAGGTCTTCATTCAACTGCTGCGCGTGGGTCACGGCGAACCCGTGCGGCGCGTCCTTGTAGACTTTCAGTTCGGCGCCCTTGATCGAGGCGGCCGCCACTTTACCGGTGGTTTCGAACGGTACGATCTGGTCGCCGTCACCGTGGATCACCAGGGTCGGTACGTCGATCCTGGTCATGTCCGGGCGGAAGTCGGTTTCGGAGAACGCGGTCACGCAATCCACCGTCGACTTTAGGGATGACAGCATCGCCACTTGCAGGGTCTGGGTCAGCACACCATCAGAGACCTTCTGGCCCTTGTTGAGGCCGAAGAACGGCGTGTTGAAGTCGCTGATAAATTGCGCACGGTCTTTCAACAGGCCGGCCTTGATGCCATCGAATACTTCAGTCGGCACACCCTGCGGGTAGTCCGGTTTCTGGCCGAACAGCGGTGTCACCGCGCCCAGCAGTACCAACCCGGCCACGCGTGCGCTGCCATGGCGTGCGATGTAGCGGGCGACGTCGCCACCGCCCATGGAGAAGCCCACCAGGGTCACGTCCTGGAGGTCCAGGTGTTCGATCAACTGGGCGATATCGTCGGCGAAGGTGTTGTAGTCGTTGCCGGTCCAGGGTTGATCCGAGCGGCCGAACCCACGGCGGTCAAACGCGATGGTGCGAAAGCCGCGGCTGCTCAGGTATTCCATCTGGTATTCCCACATGTCGGCGTCCAGCGGCCAGCCGTGGCTGAACAGCACGGGTTTACCGCCGCCCCAGTCTTTGAAATAGATCTGGGTACCGTCTTTGGCGACGAATGTGCTCATGAACATCTCCTTTCAAGGTGGTGTAAAACGCAGGATCACTATTGCCGTTAACCGGTTCAAGGGCTTGTACGGGTGTGCTTGCTTGGGGTTACCAACTGAACTTGAGCTCGACCCCCAGGTAATTGCTGTCGTCACCCCCAGCATCGTGCAGGGTCTGGCCCACGTCGTAGTGCACGGCCTCGACGGCGCCGGTGAGGTTGGGGCTGAACACATAATCGGTGCGCACTTGCGCATAGGCGCCGGTCCAGCGATTGCCCTGGCCTGCGGTGCCGGCCACCGGCAGGTTGGGCTGGGTATAGACCGCGTCGCTGGTGGTTTGGCGCCACAGCAGGCCGATGGCGGTTTGCACGCTGAGCTTGTCGATCGGCTTGACCGTGATCGACGGCTTGACGTGAATCAGGTTGCTGTAGCCGGTGTAGCCCGCCAGGGAAAAGTAGTAGCCGTTGGGGAACAGCGGGTTGAAGGTGCCGACGGTGCCATCCCCGGTTTTGCGGTCGCCCGAGGCGATGTCCAGTTGCAGACCGACGCGCGGTTTCCATGCCAGGCTGTCGAAGGTGTAGCCGGTACGGCTGCCACCGGCCCAGGCGCGAATGTCCTTGTTGCCGACCGAGCCGCTTTGCAGCATCGCTTCGATGTCCCAGTCAAAGCCCATGGCCGCGCCGCCCAGGCGTGCGTCGAACAGGTGGCGGGTCTCGTCGCCGTCGGCGTCCAGGTAGTGAGCGGCGGTGCGCTCATACACGCCGTAGTAGGCCGACAACTCGTTATTGCCGCCCACCAGTCGCTCCACACGGACCATGTGGAAGCGCGCATCGCTGTTGGATTTGTCGTCGAAGTGACGCCCGTCCTGATACTGCACCGGCTGGCTGGCGATCCCGATAAAACGCCAGTTGGAGGTCTCCCAGTCGGCCCACAGCGCATCGAAGGACTGCCGCACATTCGGGCCGTCCCGCGATGAGATGAAGCGCTGCAGGTCGAAGGCGAAATCCTGGCGCCCGACACGGGCCTTAAGGGTCCCACTGCTGAAGGTATTCACATACTCGGCGAAGGCCAGGCGCAGGTCGACGCGATTCTGGTCGGCGCCGCCGATTGTCGTCTTGTCGTACGCCCGCGCATCTTCCAATTGGGTGAACACGCGCCAGTGCTCGTTCAGATGCAGGTCGGCGTGGACCTGGAAACGCTGGATCAGGTAGCGATCACGCTTCACATCCCGCACACCGAAGCCACTGGCATCGTTCATCTCGAAACGCTCGCGCAACGTCGCGCCCAGGGACAAGTAGGTGTAGGGGTTCGCGCTGGATAGCGGGATGTACTTCAAGCTGTCCAGCGGCTGCGTGCGCAGCGCCGGGTCCTGCAGCACCGACCAGTCTTCCTGCCAGCGGTTGGCCTTGATGGCCGGGCGTGTCGCTTGCTCGTCGGCGTGGACACTGCTGACGAGCAGCGGCCACAGCACGGCCAGGCCCCAGCCTGTGCGGCGCATCATTTTGCGGCGTTGAGTTGATGGATCTCCGCGACGTAGCCGCCCGGAAACTCCACCAAAGCGCTGCGACGGCCTTTGCTGTCGAACGCAGGCACCAACACTTTGGCGCCGGAGCCGGTGGCCTTGCCCAAGGTGGCCGTCAGGTCAGCCACTTGATAGCCGGTGGTCTCATGGCCGAACGGGTACGGCAGTTGGCCGTTGGTGACCAGCACAGCCATGCGCCCGAACGGCGATTCGATGTCGACGCGACGGTAGTTACCGTTGGCTTGGCCGATATCTGCACCTGGGGCGTGTTTGTCATCCGCCAGGACTTTGCCGTGGGCGAAGCCGATAAACGCTTTGATAAAGGTGTCGGCACGGTCGGCACTGAGGTACACGCGGTTTTCCGGCACGGTCTGGAACGCGGCGTAATCCGGGGTCTTGGTGTGCCAGTAAAGCTGCATGTTCACGCCGCCTGGCCACTGCACCACGGCGTCACGCCCGATCGGGTCGGGAAAGTCGCTGACGATCACCGCCGCGCCGTTCTCCCGGGCGGCCTTGAGGGCGAGGTCCATGTCCTTGACCAGATAGCCGTTGCGCTCCTGGCCGAACGGGTGCGGGATCGGCGTGGTGAAACCGAACAGCGATACCGTGCCGGCGGGGGTCTGTAGCAGTTGCGAAGTGGTGCTGCTGGGCACCGGCAGCACGTTCACCACCACCTGGGGCGTGCTTTTACCGCCGAAGGTGGCCAGGAAACTCTGGGTAAAACGGTCGACATCGGCCGGAGCGACGTAGACGTGGCTGGTGTCGTATTGCGGGGCCACGGCGACCGCAGGTGTTGCGGCGAAGGCGCTGTTCATCATGGCCCCGGCCAGCAAGGTGACTGCCAGCGATACCGTCCTGACTTTTCTACACATACCCACTCTCCCGCGTTTTGAGAAAGTCTCGATCTTAGGGGCGGGGCAGACCGGCGGATTGTACGGACGTGCTCGGTTGAACGATTCAGCGTCTATGCTGGTCATCGTAGAACGGTGTCATCCAGGAGGCTCAGGACATGCTCGACTTCTGCGCCAGGCACGGGATTGTCTCGGACATCGAGATGATCGATATCCAGGGCATCAACGAGGCGTATGAACGGAGGCTCAAGGGCGATGTGAAGTATCGGTTCGTGATCGATATGGACAGCTTGAAAAAGGAAAGCCCGGCGGCTTGAAATGCATTCTCCAAACCGCTGTAGAACCCCTGTGGGAGGGGGCTTGCCCCCGATAGCAGTCGGGCAGTCACCGCATCATTGACTGACCCGCCGCTATCGGGGGCGAGCCCCCTCCCACATTGGTTTGCGGTGTGTCTAGACCGAGAGGTGTTCGTACAGAATTGTCGCTCCCACCAGCATCAGCACCACACCACCGACCATCTCCGCACGCTTGCCCACCACCGTTCCCAGTACTCGGCCAAGCATGATCCCGATCGTCACCATGGTCATGGTCGCCAGGCCGATCGCCGCCGCCGCCAACAGGATGTTTACGTCTACGAACGCCAGGCCCACGCCCACCGCCAGCGCATCGATGCTGGTGGCGAAGGCTGTGACGGCGAGGATCATGAATGAGTGCTGGGTCGGCTTCTCGGCCTCTTCATCATCGGCTTTGAGCCCGTTCCAGATCATGTGCAGCCCCAGCCCGACCAACAGCGTAAACGCGATCCAGTGGTCCCAGTCTTCCACCCAGCGCGTGGCGGCGTGGCCGATGGCCCAGCCGATCATCGGCGTGATAGCTTCGATCACACCAAAGATCAGGCCGGCGCGCAGCGCTTCGGTGAGTCGCGGTTTGTGCAGGCTGGAGCCTTTGCCGATGGCGGCCGCAAAGGCGTCCGTGGACATGGCCAGGGCGAGAAGAATCAGGGAAATGGGGTTCACGGTAAGGCTTCCAGTCGGGCTATGGGACACAACGACACTCCCACGCGCCCGACTTGAGGCATGGAGGTGTCGCTGGTCTCACCAACCGAAAAGACGGTGTTCGCACCACGGCAGGTTGCCGAATATGTTGATACGAACGCTTCCAACAGGGTCAGAAGCCGGTTACTCCCCAACGAGGTGGACGATATTAGGCGACTGGGTATGAAAATTCCGTCAAAAGGCCTGTGGCAAGCCCTCTCGCCACAGGGGACTTATCGCCCGTTTTGAAAGGACTGGCCCTCAAGGCCGCTGCGGCTTCACCGACGTGCCGAAGGTATTGCCCATGCGCACGCTGGTCGCCGCCGGGGTGGATAGGCCCACCGCGTTCGGCGGGCGTTTTTCGATGGGGAGGTTCTGCGCCTCGCGGTTCTTTTTGGCCGCCTTGGTTGCGTTCGTGTCGTTGCCCATCTGCTGGCTCAGGCAGCCATAGTCGGGGGCCTTGTAGCCGTCCACGCTGACCTCGGCGCACTTGCCGGCGGCGTTTTCGGCATGGGCCAGCAAGGGCAGGGCAGCGCACAGCAACAGGCTGGCAAGGGTCGGCAAGGTTTTCATCGGGCCTCCTGGCGGGCCCGAAGGAGTGGGCCGGTAAGGCTTGGAAGTCTAGTGCAGCGGGCCTCTCATCACCGTGATGTTTTTTTTGCTATCACCGTAACATCAGGTTCATAAACTGGCCTCAGGATGACGGTTTTCTAGGGCGCGTCGGCCGTGCAGCGATGCAGAACAGGGGGTGAACACGGAGCCTGGAGGCGCTTGATGTGCGCCCTGGTCTTGCTGTTGCTGCTGGCCGGTGGTCGCGCGGCGCAGGCAGAGTCACCGCTGCTGCCGTTGAACCTGCCGGCGCAGGACCTGGAACATGCACTGCAAGCCTACAGCCGTGCCACCGGGATGGCGGTGCTGGTGGACCGTGAATTGACGCGCGGGCGGCGCTCCATCGCAGTGCGCGGGCGCTTCACGGCGCAAGAAGCACTGGCGATATTGCTGACAGGGAGTGGCCTGATGGCCCGTTATGCACGCAGCGATGCGTTTACCTTGCAGACCCCGCAAGTTAGCCCACCGCCCACGACCCGGGGGGCGGCGGCACGCAACGCGGCGCGGATCAACAACAGTTATGCGACGGCGTTGCAGCAAGCCATCGAGACCAGCCTGTGCCGCTCGCCGCTGACCCGGCCCGGCAGTTTTCGCGCGCTGGTGCAGGTGTGGGTCAACCCGGATGGGCTGATCGAACACAGCCGGTTGGTGAGTTCCACCGGCGACGAACAACGCGATGAAGCACTGGTGCGCAGCCTGGCAGCGGCACGGGTTGAACGCCCGGCGCCGAGCTCGCTGCGCCAACCGGTGACTTTACTTTTGATGCCTGACACAACAGGAACGCGCATGGAATGCACAGCCGCAAAAGGAGCCTCGGAGGGATGAAAAATACCGGGCACAGTACGATGGTCAGCCTGTTCCTGGCCTCTTACGAAGACTTCAAGGTGCGGTTGCGCAAGCGCCTGGGCTCGGAGGACCTGGCCAACGACGTGCTGCACGAGACCTACCTGCGGGTCGACCGCATGGACGTGCCGCCGAACCTGCAACAGCCCAATGCCTACCTGTACCGCATGGCCCTGAACATCGCCGCCGACCGCCGCCAGGCCGACGCGCGCCTGCTCACCGGCAGCGAGGTGGAAGAGCTGCTGCAAAGCGCCGACGAAGCCCAGGACCCCTCGCGGGTAGTGGGCGGCCAGAAAGAAATCCAATCCCTGGTCAAGGCGCTCTACGAATTGCCCGCGCGCCGGCGCAAGATCCTCATCGCCGCGCGCCTGGAAGAGGCGCCGCACCTGGAAATCTCCCAGCGTTTCGGTATTTCCACGCGCATGGTCGAAAAGGAAATCAAGGCCGCCCTGGGCCACTGTGCCAAGCGCCTGGAAAGAAAAGTGATTCAGCGGTTCGGTCCCGGGGCCGGAAAACCGTCTTAGTGTCGAGTCCCTGATAAATCCGTGAGTACGTGCGCGCTTGAATATTTTTAGCCTCTCCACCGCCCGGCAGTCCGCCGCCAGCCCCCTGCACGATGAAGCCCGCGACTGGCTGCTCCTGCTGACCTCGGGCCGCGCCACCGTGGCCGATGCCAAGGCCCTCAAAGCCTGGTGCGCGCAGAGCCCGGAGCATGCCCAGGCTTTCGAGCAGGCCAAGGTGCTGTGGCAACAACTGGCGCCGGCGCTTGATCAAGTGTCGCAACCGCGCAGCTTTGGCCGCCGTGCCTTCCTCGGCGGCGCCATCGCTGCGTCGGCAGCCGTGGTGATGGTGCGGGTCGGTGTACCGGGTGGCTTTGCCGGGCTCACAGCGGACTATCGCACCGAAGTCGGCGAGCAACGCCAAGTGCTGTTGAGTCAAGGTATCAGCCTGGAACTCAACACCCAGACCCGCATCAGCCGGGTGGGTGAGGGCATCGAGTTGCTCGAAGGCGAAGTCGAGGTGGTCACCCACGTTGCGCAACCGCTGCGGGTCCAGGCCGGCGAAGGCTCGGTCAACGCGGCGCAGGCACGCTTCAATGTGCGCAATACCGACCACCGGGTATGCGTCACCTGCATCGACGGTTCACTCTCGGTGGCCATCGCCGGGCGCAGCGTGCGCCTGGACAGCGGTCGGCAACTCACCTACGGCGCGGCCGGCGTCAGTGAGGTGACAACGGTGGACACCCAGGCGGTGGTGGCCTGGCGTGAACAGGTGCTGGTGTTCAACAACGCCACGCTGGCGACGGTGGTGGACGAGATCAACCGTTATCGCCCGGGCATGCTGCTGCTGTTGAACAAGGAACTGGGCCAGCGCCGGGTTCAGGCACGCTTCAGTTTGCAGCAGTTGGCGGGCGTGGCGTTGTTGATTCGGGATGCGTACGGGGCCAAGTGCACGGAGTTGCCGGGTGGGGTGGTGTTGTTGAGTTGAGGGGCTGCCGCTCGTCGGGTAACTCCAATTTTTACGATGTAAATGGACCGGGCCAGAACGCTAATCTACGCCTGTCGCTTTCAGGTATGCCTGTGTGCTCATGGGTTGAGCCACCGGTCTTTTTCCTCTGACAGATCTCCTTTCTTGTCCTCTCTGAATTGTCATTCTCGTTTGTAGGGGAAAGGACTTTCAGCGTAAGAAAAAACCAGGAAATGTACGTTTCAAGTCTCACTTCCTATCCGGTTTCTTCCTTCGACTGACATTGTTCGGAAGCATCTGACAGCCCTCCAACGGCTGTGTGACAGACAGGGCGACGCCCTCAGGAACGCCGAATTTTTTGTAACCTTTCCTGTTTTCCTTAAGCGTTTCAGCCTCGGCAGCATGGGTGCTCTTTCCATTTGAGTACCTGTGTGAGGGTGAAAGGATGCCGGCTGTTTTTCGACCTGCGCTGCTGGGGATAGCGCTGTTTTCAGGGCCGCTTCTTGCCGCGTCCCCCGCGTCCCCCGGCGACCGCGAATTGGCCCGTGAGCGTCAGCAGCAAGTGTTGGAAGAGCAGCGTCGTCGCCTTGAAGACCTGCAGAACCTGCCCGGCCAAATCGCTGTGCCAACGGCTCCCGCGCTGCTGGAAGACGGCCAGTGCATCACCGTCACGCGTATCAACATTGAAGGCGCGACATTGCTGCCCGAAGGCCAGCGAGAGGCGCTGCTGCAACCCTGGCAGGGGCGTTGCCTGGGGGTGCCTCAACTCAACGCCGTGCTCAAAAGCCTCACCGATCACTACCTGCATCGCGGCTACGTCACCACCCGCGCCTACCTGCCACAGCAGGACCTGAAACATGGCGAACTGAACATCATCGTGGTCGAAGGGCGCCTTGAAGGGCTCGACAGCTCATCGCTGGCCAGCCCGCTGGAGTCCGCCATGACCTTTCCCGGCACCGTAGGGGAGGTGCTCGACCTGCGCGAGCTGGAGCAGTGGGTGGATCAACTGTCGCGCTTGCCCTCGCGCCAGCCGCAGCTTGAGGTGTTGCCGGGGCAGGCAGTGGGGGGCAGCCGCGTGACGCTCAAAGGTGAGCGCCGCGAACCCTGGCGTGTCTCGGCCAACCGCAACAACCATGGCGATGCCAGCACCGGTCGCCAGCAGGCCGGTATCGGCCTGGATTGGGACAGCCCCCTGGGCCTGGCGGATCAATTGAACCTGCGGGCCAGCCGCGACACCGTCAGCGACCGCTGGCGCCATTCCCACAGCCAGAACCTGTTCTACAGCCTGCCGTATGGTTGGTGGACGTTCAATGTCAGCCACAGCCAAAGCTTCTACCGCACGCGCAACGACCTTTCCGGGTTTGCCTTCGCACTGTCAGGCGAGACGTCCAGCCAGCAGTTGCGCGCCGAGCGCGTGCTGCACCGCGATAACCTGGGCAAGACGGCGTTCAGCTTTGGCCTGAGCCACCTGCGGACCCGCAACTACCTGGAAGACGCGTTGCTGCGCACCTCCAGCCATCGCACCACGGAGCGTCAACTGGGCTTCAACCATGGCCGCCGCATCGGCAACGCCTTTCTCAACCTCGATGCCGGCTGGCAACAGGGCATCGGCGCCCTGGACGCCCAGCGCGATCTCTCTACACAGCGCGGCGCGCCGACCTCGCGCTATCAGAAATACACCCTGACCCTCAGCTATTTGCAGGCCTTTCGCTGGCTGGGCCAGCACTGGAGTGTCGACAGCCTTGCCACCGGCCAACACGCCGAAGACGAACTCTATGGGCCACAACGCCTGAGCGTCGGCGGCCTCGGTGCGGTGCGCGGGTTCCAGCAACAGAACCTTTCGGGCAATAGCGGCGGCTACTGGCGCAGCCAGGTGCGCTGGCGCCAACCGGTGGCCTGGGAGGCGCTGCGGCCCTGGGTGCACGAAGTGGGCGTGGGCTTTGGCTACGACGTCGGAGTGATCCGCCGTGGCCCGCACAACCCTGAAGTCGCCGGGCGCCTTACCGGCCATGCCTGGGAACTCAGCGCACGGGGTACTCACCTTGCGGCTTCGCTGGTGCTTGCCCGTTCCCTGGAACGCCCGGCCATCGTTGAGCGTCGCGAACACCCGGTCTACGCCCGAATCGACCTGTTTTTCTGAATAACAACAAGGAACCTAGCCTATGGACGTGCGCCGCCCGTTTTACCAGTGTCTGGCCCTGAGCCTCACAGGCATCATCTTCCTCAACCCGATTGTCGCGGCCGCCGCCGAGCTGAGCGTGGACCCGGCCAGCCCCGGCACCAGCCTCGGCCATGCGCCCAACGGCGTGCCGGTAGTGAATATCGCCGGGCCCAATGGCAGCGGGCTGTCCCATAACCTGTTCACCGACTACAACGTCGGCAGCAACGGGCTGATCCTCAATAACGCCACCCAGGCCACGCAAAACACCGAGCTCGGCGGTGTGATCCTCGGCAACCCAGGCCTGCAAGGGCGGCCTGCCAGCGTGATCCTCAACGAAGTCACCGGTGGCAACCGCAGCCACTTGGGGGGCTACACCGAAGTGGCCGGGCATGCCGCGCGGGTGATCGTCGCCAATCCTCACGGCATCACCTGCAATGGCTGCGGGTTTATCAATACGCCGCGCGCGACGCTGACCACCGGCAAGCCCGTGATCGAAGGTGGGCGGCTGGATCACTTTCGCGTAGACGGCGGCGATATTGCGCTGGAGGGCGCCGGGCTCAATGCCCGCAATGTCAGCCAGTTCGATCTGATCACCCGCACGGCCAAGCTCAACGCGCAACTGCATGCCGACCAGCTCAACATTATCACCGGCCGTAACGATGTCAGTGCCGACACTTTGCAGGCCCGTGCCCATGCGGAAGATGGCCGGGACAAACCGCAACTGGCCATCGATGCCAGCGCCCTCGGCGGCATGTACGCCGGGACGATTCGCCTGGTGGGCACTGAGCAGGGTGTTGGCGTAAGGCTGGCGGGCGATATGGCCAGCACCGCCGGCGACATCGTGATCAATGCCAATGGCGGCCTGAGCCTGTCCCACACCACCAGCGTCGGCGCCCTCACCGCCAAGGCCGAGTCGATCGACTTACAGGGCCCGACCTTTGCGATGGCTGATATCGACCTGCAGACCCAGGGCGATCTGGTGGTGCGGCAGAGCCTGGCCAGCGCCGGGAATGTCAGCCTCGAAGGCCGCACGGTGAGCAACCAGGGCAAGGTCGTCAGCGGCATCCTGGAAGACCGGCGTATCGCGGGCAAACAGCTGAGCATCAAAGCCCAGCGCCTGGATAACCCGGGTGAACTCAATGCCAGTGGCCACCTGGAAATCACCAGCGGCAGCCTCGATAACAGCGGCCAGATCGCCGCCGACAGCGCCAGGATCGAAGCCCGCCAGGACCTGAGAAACACTGGCCAGGTGGTCACCGCCGGCCAACTTGAAATTGCCGCCAGACAGGCCATCAACCATGCCGGGACGCTGCATGCCGAAGGCGATTTGAGCCTGGTCGCCGACAGCGTCGACAACAGCGGCAAGATCGTGGGGGCGGGCAGTGCGCTGAGTATTGCGGCCGGCACGTTCACCAACGCGGGCGAACTGCTCGGCGACAACCACCTGCACCTGCAGGTCGATGGCGACCTGAACAACAGCGGCCTGATCGCCGCCAAAGGCGATGCCTATATCAGCGCATCAAACCTTACCCAAGACCACGGCCAGATTCTCAGCGGCCAAGACATCCAACTGCGCGTGCGCGATGTACTGCATAACCTCGGCGTGCTCAGCGCAGCGCGGCATATGCAGATTAATGCGGCTCAACTGAATAACCCCGGCACGCTCGGCAGCCAAGGCAACCTCCTGCTCACTGCCAACGTCACCAACAGCGGCCTGCTGTTCAGCGGCGGCGACCTGCATGTGCGTGGCGAGCATTTCAGCAATCTTGAAGGTGACCTCTACAGCGTCGGTGATTTCAGTTTCGCCGGCACGCGCTTCAGCAACCTCTCCGGCAACGTGGAAACCGAAGGCAACCTGCACATCAACGCCCGCGAGTTTGAAAACGCCCGCACCCACCTTGTCCTCGAACGCGAGCTGGTCGGCGGTAGTATCCAATGGGTCTGCGGCCAGCACTGCCACGGCAACGACAGCTTCAAGCGCGGCACTATCTACATCAGCGAAATCTGGCGCGAAACCGCCGCGCCCAACTCCACCAGGGCGGCGCGACTGGTGGCCGGCAAAGACCTGCGCATCGACGCGCAGACCCTGGAGAACCGCTACAGCCTGCTCGCCGCCAATGGCGACGTGCACCTTTCCGCCAACCGCCTTATCAACCAGGGCGCGGCCTCCCAGACCGGCATCTCCAGCACCATCATCGGCACCCCCGGTCGCATCGACAAAGCCCTGTGGGACCAGATGGAATTCCACGACCTGCCGGCCTTCAATAACGCACCCTTCGACCCCGTGCGTTTTGCCGAACTCAAGGCCCGCTCGACCGGAGAGGGGTTCAGCAACCCCGGCACCCTCACCACCTGGCGCGAGGATGGCCGCGAAGTCTATGCCGCCACGCTGCAAGCCGGCGGCCGCCTCAACCTGCAGGCCACCGAGTACCTGCAAAACGGCACCCTGCGGGAAAACACCCTGGCGCAACTGACCGGCGACATTGGCCACAACCCCAACGACCTCGAACTGAGCCCCGATCGCCTCAGCGATGACCTGACCCAACCACCCGAATTCCAACTCCCCAGCGGTAAATACGGACTGTTTATCCCCAGCAAGAATCCGGGCAGCCCCTACCTGATTGAAACCAATCCCCTGTTCACCCACCTGGCCAACTTCCTCAGTTCCCAGTACTTGCTCGACAAGATCGGCTACAGCAGCGACGAAGCCTGGCGGCGCCTGGGCGACGGCTACTACGAAAGCCGCCTGATCCGTGACGCCGTGCTGGCGAAGACCGGGCAACGCTTCCTCGCCGGGCAGCAGAGCGACGAGGAACAGTTCCGCTACCTGATGGACAACGGTCTCAGCGCCCGTGACAGCCTGCAATTGAGCGTCGGCGTCGGCCTTACCGCGCAGCAGGTGGCGGCCCTGACCCACGACATCGTGTGGATGGAAAAACGCCAGGTGCAGGGTGAAGACGTGCTGGTGCCGGTGCTGTACCTGGCGACGGTCGACGCCAATAACCTGCGCGGGGGCAGCCTGGTGCAAGGCCGGGACATCAACCTGGTCAGCGGCGGCGACATCGTCAGTGTCGGCACCTTGAAAGCGGAACGGGAGCTGACCGCCGTCACCGACGGCCGCCTGCTCAATGGCGGCACGCTCAGCGCCGGTGAACGCATCAGCCTGCTGGCCACCGACAGTATCCGCAACGCGATGGCCGGCGAGATCCGTGGCAGCCATATCGAACTTACCAGCGTCACTGGCGACATCGTCAACGACCGCACCGCCCATGCCAAGCATCAGGGCGACGGCACCCTTGTCACCCATCTCGACCAGGCGGGCCAGATCAGCGCCGCACAGCGCCTCACGCTCAACGCCGGACGCGACATCACCAACCGAGGCGACATCAACAGCGCTGGCGATGCCAGCCTGAGCGCCGGGCGCGACATCAACCTCATCGCCGTCACCGACACCCAACAGGTGCGCACCACGGAAAACGGCGGCCACCGGGTCACCCAACACAGCCGCACCGAACAGCTTGGCGCCAACCTCAACGCCGCCGGCAGCCTGAGCCTGCACGCCGGGCGCGACATCACCCTATTGGCCAGCCAAGCCAACGCCGGCAAAGACCTGACCGTCGCCGCCGGTGGCAACCTCCACCTGTTGGCCGCTGCCAACGACACCGATCACGCGGTCAACAGCAAACGCGGCGGCGCCAAGGTGCATGAGCAAACCACCCAGGTGCGTCACGTGGGCAGCCAGCTCACCGCCGGCGGCCAACTGAGCGCCAGCGCGGGGCAAGACATCGTGCTGCACGCCAGCCAGGTCAACAGCGCCAAGGACGCGTATCTGGTGGCGGGTGGGCAGTTGCAACTGCTGAGTGCCAATGACAGCGACTACAGCCTGTATGACTACAAGAAAAAAAGCAGCTTCGGCGCCCTCAAGACCCAACGCGACGAAGTCACCGACGTGCGTGCGGTGGGCAGCCAGATCACCACAGGCGGCAACCTCAACCTGATCAGCGGCGGCGATCAGCTGTATCAAGGGGCAAGGCTGGAAAGCGCGGCGGATATCGCCATCACCAGTGGTGGGGCGGTGACCTTCGAAGCAGTGAAGGACCTGCATCAGGAGAGCCACGAGAAGACCAACAACACCGCATTCTGGGTGGCATCCAAGGGCAAGGGCAGCACTGACGAAACGCTGCGTCAGAGCCAGTTGGTTGCCGGGGGCACCATCGCGATCCAGGCCGTCGACGGTTTGCAGATCGACATCAAGCAGGTCAATCAGCAGAGCGTCAGCCAGTCGATTGATGCGATGGTCAAGGCCGACCCGCAATTGGCTTGGCTCAAGGACGCAGAACAGCGCGGGGATGTGGACTGGCGTCAGGTCAGGGAAGTCCACGACAGCTTCAAGTACAGCCACTCCGGGCTGGGGCCGGCCTCGCAACTGATCATTGCCATCGTGATGTCGGCGGTCATCGGGCCCATGGCGACGGCCGCAGCAGGCGGCGGTGTCGGCGGCGCCATGGTGGGAGCGGTTGCGACCGGCGCCTCGACCAATGCCAGTGTCAGCGTGGTCAACAACCGGGGCAATCTCGGTGCCGTGTTCAAAGACGTGACGTCGTCCGATGCCCTGAAGGGCTATGGGGTTTCGGCGATCACTGCCGGCTTGACGGTGGGTTACTTCGACCCGTGGACCGGAGCGCAGACCCATACCACCATCAGCAAGGTGGCCACCTCCGGCTCGCTGGGCACCTGGAGCGGCGTCGGCCAATTCGCGGCCAACCAGGCGCTGCAGAACGGCACCTCTGTGTTGCTGAACAAAGCCCTGGGGCAGGGCGGCAGTGTCAGTGACGCGCTGAAAAATGCCTTGTTCAACACCTTGGCGGCGGCCAGTTTCAACCTGGTAGGGGACTACACGAAAAACGTCCTGGCGGACGGCTCGTTACCCAAGGTGGCGATCCACGCCATGGTCGGTGGCTTGCTGGCAGAAGCCACTGGCGGCGACTTCAAGACCGGCGCATTGGCGGCGGCGGCAAGCGAAGCACTGGTTGGCCACCTGGATACGTTGGTCAAAGGCAACGACACCCTGCTCACCATGAGTTCGCAGATCGTCGGCGTACTGGCGGCTGCGGCACAAAGCGACACCGACGCCGCCAAGCTGGAGACCGGCAGCTGGGTGGCGAAGAACGCCACGCAATACAACTACCTGTCACACAACCAACTGGAACGGGCCGCCAAACAGATAGCCCGATGCACCGACGCCTCCTGCATTCAGGACGCCACGCGCAAATTCCAGGAACTGAGCCTCCAGCAGGACATTGACGCCATCGTCAGCTGCCAGGCCGACCCCAGCTCCTGCGCGGCAAGCTCCAAAGAAGTCGCCAACACCATGGCGAACCTCAACGCCATCCGCGACATCGCCGACTACGCCTCGCCCGACGCCCGGGAGGCGGTACAGAGCCTGATCAACGGCAATTACGAATTTCAGGAAATGCTGGCGACCGCCACGACCGAGCACTCGGTGGGCGCGATGGTCGAGTCGCTCAAGTCGAAGTGGGCACTGAGCGATGCTCAGGCGCAGGACATTGCGCACAATCTGAAGATCGCACTGGCGGTTGGGGTGGGGACTGCGGCGGGGGTGGTGGCTTATAGGCGGGCTGTGGCGGGTGGGGGGGCGAAAGGTGAAGCTGCTGGGTTACTGCCAAAGCCTGGAAGCACATCTCTACCCGTCAATAGCTTCGGGGCTGATGCCGATTTTAAGGTGGACTCGAACCAGCTAGGTACAAAACTCGGTAAACATGTTAAAGACTATGGTGGGAATGCGGCCAATTCAGCCGATCGGAAAATGGTGCTTGATCAAATTAATGATATTGGGAATAACCCAGATAAAGTTATCCCTGGAACTTTTTCCGGACAAGGAACAAATGGTACGCGTGGAGATGTATTCTTCAGGATCAAAGGTAATGATGTTGTTGTTACCAAGCCTGACGGAACGTTTGTGACTATCTTGAAAGATGGGGTGACTCAGAATACATCTGTAAAAAGTGCTTTGAAGGGGGAAGTAAGGTAATGAGTATTTCATATCTTATGAATGCTTGGTTAGTGAGGGCGTTAGGACGTAAGCTGCTTTCAGTAAATGCATTGCTTCATGTGTTCGAGTCTTATAGAGGCTCGATCCCTCAAGAGGTTTCTCTTCGATTTGAAGATTTGGAGAGTGGGAGGCTATATTGCGGGAGTGATGGTGTGTCGCTATGTTTTTCTGAAGCGCCTATTGCTGAATGCGATTTGGGTGAGTACGGAAAATTGATTGATTTTTGTGTTTCTAGTGGAAGTTATTTTTTTGATGTTGTCGGGCTTAGATTGCTTTCGGTCTCGGCTATAAAGTCCTCGGTAGAGTGTAAAGTGATAGGCGTTTTATTGTTGTTTGAATATGACTCGTTTCTATCAATTTTGAATTTAGGGGATGAGCTCTTTTTTTGTGATAGGGTGCCAGATGAAATAATTGCCAGCGAAGGGTTGACGTTTGTTTTGTTGGGCGGAAAAGGGGGGGAGGAAAACGGGGTCAGACCCTGAGGGACTCTAGATGCTTATCGCTCTGGCAGTGCAGTTGTTTTAGGCAAAAATGCCCAAGGTTTTCCTGTCGTTCGAGTCGAAGGCGTAACCGGGACAAATGTAAATATTGGAGCGGGGATAAACAGTCAGCCAACAAATGTTTTTGTAATCAAAGGAACGAAAAGCCCTAGTATTGTTCCTACAAGTCCTAATCCTAAATTGGTGGAATAGTATGGATGTAATTCTTAGAAATCAAATAATTGTCGCATTGATGCAGGCGCTGTTAGGCGCAATTTCCCCTAATTTTAGAGCCGTTATAATTGATTTTTCGCAGGGGGTGGATGTAAGGTTTTTCTTGGTTGAAGATTTAATTGAAGATGTTGATGAAATCGATGATGTAATTACAGAGCTTGACTCGCTCGTAATGGCTATTAAGGCGCTGCCAATAAAGTACTGTATTGCTGTGGGAGAAGAAAGGATCAGCTTTTCTGGTGATAACGTGATTCCGATTTATATTAGGCGCGAGTAATTGGTGCAAATGGAATTTCAATTACGATTGAATCAAAGATTGCCGATCAAATGGGTAAACGGGGTCGAACGGAAAGCTCTATACAGTCTGTAATTGATCGGGTAAACGGGGTCAGACCCAGAGGGATCCTCATGGCGTCTTTAGTATGGACAGAAAAGAGATTTTAGGCGCTGTCGATGAGGCATGGCTCAAGAAAGGTAGTCCTGTAGTCGGGGATCCGGGTGCATATGTTGTCCCGATGGGCCGAGCGATTGGGACTTCGGGAGAAACGAGTATTAAAATTATTGTTCGGCCTGGGACCAGTCAGGACATTACCGCCTATACTGTTAAATAGAGAAGTTTTATATGTTGTGTCCAAGGTGTGAGCAGGGAGATATTGTCAAGGCTAAAGTTATAGCTGACGACAGTAGCTTGTTCGTATGTCAAGAGTGCGAGGCCTCATGGTTTTTATACGAAGATATTGGGGTCAGGGAATTTTTCGACTATGGGGCTTATATGGAAAGTGTAGGGCTGAAACCATTATGGAGTGAGTTGATAATTATTCCTGAGTAGTTGCAAAAGCCACAGCGGACTTTTACCGCCGGCTCGGCTTCAGCATATTTGGAGAACTCAAAGATTACCCGGTCACTGGATACAATCGGTTTTTTATGCAGAAAAGATTTGATCTCGACAAGCATAACGCTAGTCGTACTCAGCCTTGAGGCAATGACAGCAAAAACCTAAGCAAGGTGTGTTACCCGTGATCGATCGTCGCCATTCCTTTCCAGAAAAACACGCAGGACATGGTGCATGCCTTGACCCGCAGTACGCTGGAAGAAGCGGTGCAACGCCGATTGTTGTAATACGTGGTCAAGTCAGTTCAACCCGAACGTCGATCAGCCGTGACCGGCGTTCAGCTTCCTATCAAGTCGTAAGAATTGTTCCCGGTAATATGTAGGTCATTTCGTTTTATGCTTTTCCAGTCCTTCCAGACACCTGCTGTTTCATCCCTGCACTGTTTTATAGTTCACGGAGCAATCCACCACGGCAGGGAGCCGCCCCCTCATGCATACCCGGAAAAAATCCCCCCGGCGCCACAACCCACAACCCCCGACCCTTCATTCCGGCCATCGCCTGCGTCTGGTGCTCAACACCTACGGCATTCCGCCCACGGCCTTTGCCGAATGGATGCGCGTCAGCCCGCAGTGCCTCAACAATTGGTTTTCACGCGGGCTGCCGGTGGATCGCGTGGAGAAACTGGCGACAACCTTGAGCGTCAGCAAAGTGTGGCTTGAGACCGGCGAGCGCGGACTATGACAGTGGCGGGGCGGCCAATTCGCCGCCCCTACTTCAACGGTCCCACCACCTGCCGGTATTTTTCCACTCCCTGTGGCGTCTGCCGCACCAGGCTGATCTCCAGCCCCAGCGGGTCTTCGCGGCGATTGCCACTCAACTGCCGCCAGCCTTTGTCCACTTCCCATACGCGTACCTGCAGGTCACTGACGCCGGTCAGCACCACCACGCCGTCCTTTGCCGCCGGCAGCGGGTAGCGGTCCCGCGCGGGGGCGGCAGCGCGGTAGAGTGCGTCGCCCTTGAGCCACCAGCGCACCCGTTGCAGGCCATCGCCGGCCATTGGCGCGCTGCGGATCACGTCGAGGCGAAAGCCCTTGCTGTCGGAGCTGCGCACGGTCACGGCGGCCAGTCCCTCTGTTTGGGTGGTTTCCGGGGGCGTCAGTTCGACGCTGGCACGCAGGCTGATATCCCGTTGCATCTGGTTCAGCGCGCGCAGCAGCACTTCGGTTTGTTCGGTGCTTGCCTGCAAATGCTGATCGGCGCGGGTGACGCTGTCCAGCCCGCGCCAGGCGATCAGGCTGACCACCGCCATGAGCATGATCGCCACCATCACTTCGATCAGGGTGAAGCCTTGCTGTGCCGGCTTCATGGTTGGCTGACCACGCGCATCAAACCGGCGGCGTCGCGTTGCAGGCTGAGGCTGTGTTGGCCGTCGGACAGCACCACGCGCAGCGGTGGGTTGATCCATTCAGCGTTGAGCACCAGGGTTTGCCGGGGTTCGAGACTGATCTGCATCGGCGTGCTTTCCCACAGGCGTGGGCGCAACGGGTCGTCGTTTTTAAAGGTGTCGAGGCCTTGGCCGTCGTCCCGCTGGCGGTTGAAGCGAAAGCCCTTGGCATCCGCGCGCCAGGTGATGGGGCGGCCGTCGGCGTGGGCTTCGGCCTGGGCGACTTGCAGCAGTTGGCTCAGGCGCTCGGCATCCTTGCGCAACAGGTGCAGCGGGTCGGGCTTGATGGTGAGGCTGATGGCGGCGCTGGCGATGCCGATGATCACCAGCACCACCATCAGCTCGATCAGGGTGAAGCCTTGCTGTTTCATCGCGGGCTACCTGGAGAACTGGGGAGTGTGTGAAATAAAAGCGTGCGAATTGACCTGTAGGCTGGTGCGACGGACAAACAGGAGGTCCTCCCCATGACATTTGCCCCTCGTTTCACCCTGGCCCACGGTGTGCAGGCTGTGGGTGTGCTGGCCGCGCTGGCGGGTGTGGCGGTATGGACGCCGCTGCTACTCACCAGCGCCGAATCCCACACCCCGCAAGCCACGCCCCAGGCACTGGCGGCGCGCAGTGATAACCCGGCGCTGCAATGGTTTTCCAATGTGCCGACGGCGTTGCAGGTCAAGGTCACCGGCGTACTGGCGGGAGCGCGGGGCGCGGTGGCGATCCTCAGTCTGAATGACGGCCCGCCGCGCAGCTTTCTGCTGGGTGAACGGCTCAGCCCCGGTGTGCGGCTCACGGCCATTGAGGGCGACGGGGTGGAGATCGAGCGCGGCGGCGAGAAGCTGCGCGTCAACCTCGACAAGTTGCCGCCGGGGCCTGCGTTGCCGCTGCTCACTCGGCCATGACCTGGGTGTCCAGCCGCGCCAGGGGCGGCGCTTCGCGGCTGGCGTCGAGCACTTGCAGGTTGACCTGGAACAGGCGGCCGTCGGCGTTGATGGTCTGCTCGCAGCGCAGTTTCAGGCGGCCTTGATCGCAAGTGACGATCTGCTTGCCGCTGCGCAGGTGGCCTTCCAGGCGCAGTTCGGCGAGGCGACTCTGCGCCGCCAGCAACGCGATGGATTTGTCTCGCAGCAGGCCGTTGCTCTGGGTCATCAACCCGGCCACGCGCACGGCGGCGGCCATGGCCACGGCGATGATCGCCAGCGCCACCAGCACTTCGATCAGGGTAAAACCTTGCTCCTTGCGACGGCCGTACATGGCGCTCTCAAAGCCGGGAAACAGGCCCGCAGACTAGCGCCGGCAGTTGACCGATTGGCGACTGAAACTCCCGAGGATTTTCAATACGACTGACATGTGTTCTTGCAACACTGCGCCACGAATTGCACTCAAGCCAAGGAATGTCGAGATGGATATCGCGCGCCTAACGTCCCCATTGCCAGGCCCTCGCGGGCAGCGTGGCTTCACCCTGATCGAAATCATGGTGGTGGTGGTCATCCTCGGGATCCTCGCCGCGATGGTGGTGCCCAAGGTCCTGGATCGCCCGGACCAGGCGCGGGCCACGGCGGCCAAACAGGACATCGGCGGGTTGATGCAGGCGCTGAAGCTCTATCGCCTCGATCACGGCACGTACCCGAGCATGAACCAGGGCCTCAAGGTGTTGGTGGAGCGCCCGGCGGACGCCAAGAACAGCAACTGGCGCGCCTACCTGGACCGCCTGCCCAACGACCCATGGGGCCACCCTTATCACTACCTCAACCCGGGCGCCAATGGTGAGGTGGACGTGTTCTCCCTCGGCGCCGACGGCCAACCGGATGGCGATGGCGTGAATGCCGATATCGGCTCCTGGCAGCTCTAAGGCCCGCCATGAAACGGTATTCGCCCCCAGTGGCGAAGCAGCGCGGCATGGCGATTATCAGCGCCTTGCTGATCGCAGCAGTGGTGGCGGTACTGGCCGGCGCCATGCTTACGCGCCAGACCGTATTTACCCGCAGCCTCGAAGCCGAACAGCTGCGCATCCAGGGCCAATGGTTGTTGCAGGGCGGCCTGGAGCGCAGCCGACAGCTGCTCTGGGACGCGCGCCAGAAGGACGTGCTGACCCGTCTTGATCAACCCTGGGCGCGGGCCCAAGGGGGGGCATTCGAGGGGCGGATCGAGGACGAACAGGGCAAGTTCAACCTGCGCAACCTGGTCAGCCGCGAGCAGGTGGACACTGAGCAATTGCAGAGCTTCGAACGGCTGTGCCGCCTGATCGGTGTCGACCCGACGGTGAGTCGGCGCATCAGTCAGCGGGTGATCGCATCTTATGAACCACCCGCCAAATACCCGATGCTGCGCAGCCTGGATGAGTTGAGCGGGATCGAAGGCCTCGACCCCCTCGTGCTGCAGCGCATGCAGGCCTATATCAGCGTGCTGCCGGGCCCGACCTGGGTCAACGGCAACACCGCCAGCGCCGAAGTGCTCAGTGCAGTGGTGCCTCAGCTCAGCCTGGCCCAAGCCCATGGGTTGGTGGCCGAGCGTGACAGCGGGCAGTGGTTTATCAACCGGGGTGACTTCGTCAACCGCCTGCACTTGCCGCAAGTGGCGGTGGATTCGGTGCAGGTGGGCATTACCAGCGAGTGGTTCCGCGTGCAGGGCCAGGCGCGGCGCGAGCAGCGGCGAGTCACCCTTGACGCCTTGTTGCACCGCCCTGAAGACCGCCAGCCACGGGTGATCTGGTCGCGGGTGGGCGTATGAAACGCTTGCGCATTGGCTTGCCGCCGCTGGATCAATTGAGCGCGCAGAGCCAGGTCCGGTTTGCCTGGGTGGAGCGTGGCGCGGTCATTGAAGAGGGCGACGCCAGCCTGGCGCAGTTGGGCCAGTTGCGCCAGGCGGCGGACTGCTTCCTGCATCCACGGGACAGCCTGCTGACCAGCCTGGAGCTGCCGCCATTACCCGCGGCGAAGACCGCTGCCGCCGTGGCTTGTGCCGCCCAGGCGTTGATCCTCGGCGCGGTTGAGCAGATGCAGGTCGCCCACGGCCCGCGTGAAAGCGATGGCCGCGTGCAGGTGGCCTGGGTACCCAAAGCCGGGCTGGAGCGGTTGGCGCAGTTGCCACTCAAGCTGCGCGGCCTGTACCCGGCACCCTATGCGCTACCGGTGGGCGCGGCAGTGTTGGATAACGGCTACCTGCTGACCCGTGACAGCCTGCAACAAGGCACGGTGCACCCGCTGGGGTTGCAGGCGCTGGACCTGCCATTGGTGGATGCGGCGCAGCGTTGGAGCGGGCCGGTGCCCACATGGGGCTTGCATGGTCGCCTCACACAGCCCTCGACCGGCGGATGGGGCAGGGCACTGGCCTGCGTGGCGCTGGCCATCGCCATCTGGACCCTGGGCCTCAACCTGTACGCTGCACGCCAGGTGGAGCAAGGCCAGCGACTCAAGGCGCTGATGAGCCAGCAGGTGCGCCAGGCGTTTCCGGCGTTGCCGGTAGTGCTCAACCCCTTGCAACAGGCCCGCCAGCAATTGGCCGCACGCCAGACCGGCGCGGCCGCCGACCCGGGCCAACGCTTCCCGGGCCTGCTGCAACTGGTGGGCAGCAACCTGCCGTTCATGGTCGGCAGTGTCGACAGCCTGACGTTTGAACAGGGGCGCTTGCGTGTCGAGCTGCTCGCCGACAGCCGTAACCCGACCGTCGAAGGTGAATGGCAGGCGGCGTTGGCCCAGGCCGGTTTCAGCGCCAGCCGCGATGGCCAGGCCTGGACCATTGCTCCCGCGCAAGCCGCAGAAAAAACCGGAGCCGGCGATGAATAAAGTCCAGCGACTGCGCAGCCAGGCCCGGGTGTTCTGGAACGGCCTGGCCCTGCGCGAAAAACGCATGCTCGGCGGCGCCGGGCTGGTCCTGGCCAGCCTGTTGACCTGGCTGGTGCTGGTGCAGCCCGCGTTGAAGAAGATCGATTACTGGCAAGCCGAGACCCCCAAGCTGCGCGCCCAGGCCGCAGCCTTGCAGGTGTTGTTGCAGGACGTCGCCGCGCCCAGGCCGGGTGACGAGGCCACATTGCGCCAGGCGCTGGACAGCGCCGGGCTGCAAGGGCATTACCAGTTGCAGGCGCTCGAACCCGGCGGTTGGCGCCTGACCTTCGACAACGCCCCGGCCGATGCGGTGGTGGGCTGGCTGTTGGGCAATGCCCGTTTGTTTTCCCTGGAGGTGTCCGAGGCGCGTTTGCAGCGCGTGCTCGATACCGTCGACAACTCGGCCGGCACTCTGTCCGGGACCGTTCGCATGGATCAGGCGCTTGGCGCTAAGGAAGCTTCATGAAGTGGTCAGTCCCCCCTTTCCGTATGGTTGCGCCGCTGCTGGTGCTGGCCCTGAGTGCGTGCAGCAGCCAGGACGCGTCCAAGCCGTTGCTGGTGGACAGCGAACTCGGCCAACCCCTGGCGGACACCCGTCGCAGTGGCGAGACTGTTCTCGACCGCCAGAGCCAACCCGCGCCCAAAGCGCCGGTACAGCACCGCGTCACCAACAGTGCTCGCGGCCATGCCCCGGCAACCGTCAAGGCCCGCAACCCGCTGGGTGACCAACCGGTGCAGCTCAACTTTGTCGACGCCGACATCCAGGCGGTGGTGCGTGCACTGTCCCGTGCCACCGGCCAGCAGTTCCTGGTGGACCCACGGGTAAAGGGTAACCTCACCCTGGTCAGCGAAGGCCAGGTACCGGCGCATCAGGCCTACGACATGCTGCTGGCGGCGTTGCGCATGCAGGGCTTCAGCGTGGTCGATGTGGGCGGCGTCGCCCAGGTGGTGCCCGAGGCCGATGCCAAGCTGCTCGGCGGGCCGATCTACAGTGCCGGCAGCAGCGGCATGCAGACCCGCACCTTCCGTCTGCAATACGAAAACGCCGTCAACCTGATCCCGGTGCTGCGGCCCATCGTGTCGCCGAACAACCCGATCAATGCCTACCCCGGCAACAACAGCATTGTGATCACCGACTACGCGGAAAACCTGGCGCGGGTGGCGCAGATCATCAACGGTATCGACACCCCGAGTGCTATCGACACCGACGTGGTGATGGTGCAGAACGGCATCGCCGTGGACATCGCCGCCATGGTCTCCGAGCTGCTGGACACCCAGGGCGCCGACCAGACCCAGAAGATCAACGTGATCGGCGATCCGCGCTCCAACTCGATCATCATCCGCTCCGGCAGCCCGGAGCGGACGGAACTGGCGCGCAACCTGATCTACAAACTCGACAACGCCCAGAGCAACCCCAGCAACATGCATGTGGTGTACCTGCGCAACGCCCAGGCGGGCAAGTTGGCCCAGTCACTGCGTGGCTTGCTCACCGGCGAGAGTGATTCCGGCGTGAGCGACGATGCCCGTGGCAAGCTCAGCGCCATGGGCGGCAATGGCAAGAACACCGCCCAAGGCGCGAGCAACGCGCAAAACAGCAGCGGCACCCCCACCGGCAGCGGCGTGCAGTCGGGTTATGGCCAGGCCACCGGTTCGACCACCGGCACCAACGGCACCGCCAAGGATCAGGACACCGCGTTCAGCGCCGGCGGCGTGACGATCCAGGCTGACGCCACCACCAACACCCTGCTGATCTCCGCGCCGGACCCGCTGTACCGCAACCTGCGCGAAGTCATCGACATGCTCGACCAGCGTCGCGCCCAAGTGGTGATCGAAAGCCTGATCGTGGAGGTCGGCGAAGACGACGCCACCGAATTCGGCGTGCAGTGGCAGGCCGGCAACCTGGGGGGCAAGGGTGGGTTTGGTGGCGTGAACCTGGGCGGCAGCGGGGTGAACAGCGCGCCGACCAGCAAGACCAGCATCGATGTATTGCCCAAGGGCCTCAACGTGGGCCTGGTCAACGGCACCGTGGACATTCCCGGCATCGGCAAGGTACTCGACCTTAAGGTGTTGGCCCGTGCGTTGAAGAGCAAGGGCGGCACCAACATATTGTCCACGCCCAACCTGCTGACCCTGGACAACGAAGCGGCGAGTATTTTTGTGGGGCAGACCATTCCGTTTGTCACCGGCAGTTATGTGACCGGCGGCGGAGGCACCAGCAACAACCCGTTCCAGACGGTGCAGCGTGAAGAGGTGGGGCTCAAGTTGAACGTGCGGCCGCAGATTTCCGAGGGCGGTACGGTGAAACTGGATATCTACCAGGAGGTCAGCACGGTGGATGCGCGGGCGTCGGTGGAGGCGGGCACGGTGACCAACAAGCGGGCGATCGATACCAGTATTTTGCTGGATGACGGGCAGATCATGGTGCTCGGCGGGTTGCTGCAGGATGGGTACAGCCAGAGCAATGATGCGGTGCCGTGGTTGTCGGATATTCCGGGGTTGGGGGCGTTGTTTCGCAATGAGAAGCGCAGTGTGAACAAGACCAACCTGATGGTGTTTTTGCGGCCGTACATTATTCGGGACAGTGGGGCGGGGCGCAGTATTACGTTGAATCGGTATGAGTTTATGCGCAGGGCGCAAGGGGGGTTGCAGCCGGAGCATAGTTGGGCGATGCCGGATGTGCAGGCGCCGCAGTTGCCTTCTGTGGACAAGGCGATTCCTGGTTCTGGGGGGAGACGGTGATTGAGTACATATCCGTTGCTGCGGTAACGGCTACTTATGGTTCCGCCCTTACGGCGGGTCACTTTTGGAAGGACCGGGAGCCGGCCCAGCCAAAAGTAACCAAAAGGTCCTCGCCCCACCACTCGGCACCTCGCCTAGGCTCGGTGTGCCCTCACTCCGGCTTGAATCCGTGGGCCGCCGCAATGGGCCATCCATGGCCCAGTGCGGCTAACCCGGCGTCCTGCCGGGTTACCCACGCATTCAAGCCTGCGTTCGGCCAGCGTGGTTTTACGGGGCGCCGAAGAGCAAGAGCGACTCGCTTCGCATCGTGGATACGTTTTTTGTTTTGTGTTGCCGCCCTACTGTGGCGAGCGGGCTTGCCCCGCGTTGGGCTGCGAAGCAGCCCTAAAACCAGTGAGAGCACCGCGTTCATTCTGGCTTTCCGCGTCATCTTTAACGACCATCGCGGGCAAGCCCGGCTCCTACAGGGTAACGCGCACGCCTCAACAATCCGGTCGGCTACCAGGCCGCCGCGCTCTGCTTTTGATTGTGATCTTGATCTTAGCCGCCCAAATCACTGTCGAATTACGGGCACACCGAGCCTAAGCGAGGTGCCGAGTGTTGGGGCAAGAGCGTTTTGCTTACTTTTGCGCTCTTCAAAAGTGAGCCGCCGTAAGGGCGGAACCATAAGCCGCCGTTACCCAAAAAACGGATATGTACACCCACCCAAAGGGCAACCCCAATGAGCCTATTGCCCTACGCCTGGGCCAAATCCCAACGCATCCTCCTGCGCCCCACCGAAGCAGGCCACCTGCTGACGGTGTGCCCCTCAACCCCCGGCTGGTCCATCAGCGAAGTCCACCGCCAGTTCGGCCAGGCCCAGCTCGAACAGGTACGCGACGACGAACTCGACGGCCTGCTCACCGCCGCCTACGCCGACACCGGCAGCGCCGCCGCCGTGGTGGGCGCCGCCGAAAACGAGGTCGACCTCGACCGCCTGATGCAAGACATGCCCGAAGTCACCGACCTGCTCGACACCCAGGACGGCGCCCCGGTGATCCGCATGATCAACGCCTTGCTCACCCAGGCCGCCCGCGACGAAGCCAGCGACATCCATATCGAACCCTACGAAACCCATTCCGTGGTGCGCTACCGCGTCGACGGCACCCTGCGTGACGTTGTTTCGCCGCGCAAGGCTCTGCATGGCGCACTGGTGTCGCGCATCAAGATCATGGCCCAACTCGATATCGCCGAAAAACGCCTGCCCCAGGACGGGCGCATTGCCCTGCGCGTCGCCGGGCGTCCGATCGACATTCGCGTGTCCACGGTGCCCACCGGCCATGGCGAACGCGTCGTCATGCGCCTGCTGGACAAACAAGCCGGGCGCCTGCAGTTGGAGACCCTGGGCATGGAGCCGCAGCTGCTCGCGCGCCTGGATACGCTGATCCGCCAGCCCCACGGCATCGTGCTGGTCACCGGGCCTACCGGCAGTGGCAAGACCACCAGCCTGTACGCCGCCCTGGCGCGGCTGGATGCGAGTACCAGCAACATCCTTACCGTGGAAGACCCGGTGGAGTACGACCTGCCGGGCATCAGCCAGATCCAGGTCAACGCCAAGATCGACATGACCTTCGGCCTGGCCCTGCGCGCGATCCTGCGCCAGGACCCGGACATCATCATGATCGGCGAAATCCGTGACCTGGAGACCGCACAAATCGCCGTGCAGGCTTCGCTCACCGGTCACTTGGTGCTGGCGACCTTGCACACCAACGACGCGGTGTCGGCGGTCAACCGCCTGATCGATATGGGGGTGGAGCCGTTCTTGCTGGCGTCGTCCCTGCTGGGGGTGTTGGCCCAGCGCCTGGTAAGGCGCCTGTGCCCGCACTGCAAGCAGGAAGACCCCGCTGCGCCCGGCACCTGGCGCCCGGTGGGCTGCGCGCAGTGCAACCAGGTCGGCTACAGCGGGCGTACCGGTATCCATGAGTTGTTCTGTGTCGACGACGCGGTGCGCAGCCTGATCCACGAGGGTGCCAACGAGCAGGACCTGCGCCTGGCCGCGCGCCGCGCCGGGATGTTGAGCATGCGTGAAGACGGTGAACGCTGGGTGCGCAGCGCTGCCACCGCCCCCGAAGAAATCCTGCGTGTGACACGGGACGCCTGATGAATCGCTATCGCTACGAGGCCGCCGATGCCAGCGGCAAAGTCGAGGCCGGGCATGTGGAGGCTGACAGCCAGAGCGCAGCCTTTGCCAACCTGCGCAGTCGCGGTTTGACCGCGTTGTTGGTGCAGATCGAAGGCAATCAGCTGGCCGCGACGGGCAGCAGCCTGTTCAGCGCCAAGCTGTCGGACAACGACCTGGCCTGGGCCACGCGGCAACTGGCTAGCCTGCTGGGCGCAAGCCTGCCGTTGGAAGCCGCGCTGAGTGCCACGGTGGAGCAGGCCGAGAAAAAGCATATCGCCCAGACCCTGGCAGCCGTGCGCGCCGATGTGCGTGGCGGCATGCGCCTGGCGGATGCGTTGGCGGCGCGACCTCGGGATTTTCCGTCGATCTACCGCGCGCTGATCGCGGCGGGGGAGGAGTCCGGTGACCTGGCCCAGGTGATGGAGCGTTTGGCTGACTACATCGAGGAACGCAACAACCTGCGTGGCAAGATCCTCACCGCGTTTATCTACCCCGGCGTGGTGGGGCTGGTGTCCATCGGCATTGTGATTTTCTTGCTGAGCTATGTGGTGCCCCAGGTGGTCAGCGCGTTCTCCCAGGCACGCCAGGACCTGCCGGGGCTGACCCTGGCGATGCTCAACGCGAGTGACTTCATCCGCGCCTGGGGCTGGCTGTGTTTTGCCGGGATCGTCGGCGGGTTCTGGAGCTGGCGCCTGTACCTGCGCAATCCCGTGGCGCGCCTGAATTGGCACAGCCGTGTGCTGCGCCTGCCATTGATCGGGCGTTTTGTACTGGGGTTGAACACGGCACGATTCGCCTCGACCCTGGCGATCCTCGGCGGTGCCGGCGTGCCGTTGCTGCGTGCCCTGGAGGCCGCGCGGCAAACCTTGTCCAACGACCGGCTCGACCAATGCGTCAGCGATGCCACCGCCAAGGTGCGCGAAGGCGTCAACCTGGCCCCGGCGCTGGCGGTGGAAAAGGTCTTCCCGCCGGTGCTGATCCACCTGATCGCCAGCGGCGAGAAAACCGGCTCGCTGCCACCGATGCTGGAGCGGGCGGCGCAGACGCTGTCGCGGGATATCGAACGGCGTGCCATGGGCATGACCGCCTTGCTGGAGCCGCTGATGATCGTGGTGATGGGGGCCGTGGTGCTGGTGATCGTCATGGCGGTGCTGTTGCCGATCATCGAGATCAACCAACTCGTCACCTGACTGTGGGAGGGGGCTTGCCCCCGATTGCGCAGAGTCAGTCACTACATCTTTGGCTGACCCACTGCAATCGGGGGCAAGCCCCCTCCCACATTTGAACTGTGTTTATTCAATGGGTTTTTGTGCGCACCTGATGCTGCCCCGTCCAACCTCGGGTTCCTCATTCCGTCACATCCCGACAGCCCATGCCGCCTCCAGCCAAACGCGCTGAAACCTCGCTGTCACCTGCGTCCAAAGCGCTCGGAATCATGACCAAAACACCCGAGAATCTTTTTAAAAATCAAGGTGTTCCTCCCGAGGTTTTTTCCTACAAACGTCATCGGAAACTGCGAATTTCTCTCCCATGGTTTTCACCCCTGGCCACCCCCGCAAGACGGCTTGGGACCGAAGCCATGGCGTCATGCAAGAGCCATCTACCCCAAACGTACAAACACGACGAAAGGAGATTCTTCATGTTTAAGCGCAACGTTCTCGCGGTATCCATGACCCTCGCTGCACTGTGCTCGGCCCAGGCTGCAATGGCTGACATCAACGGCGGCGGCGCCACTCTGCCAGAACCGCTGTACAAGACTGCTGGCGTACTGACTGCCGGTTTTGCCGAGTACATCGGTGTCGGCAGCGGCAATGGCAAGTCAGCTTTCCTGAACAACGACTACACCAAGTTCGTCGCCGGTGTGACCAACAAGAACGTGCATTGGGCCGGCAGCGATTCCAAACTTTCCGCCGCTGAACTGCTCGCTTATCAAAACACCAAGCAAGCCGGTTGGGGCAAGCTGATCCAGGTACCTTCGGTGGCCACTTCGGTTGCCATTCCTTTCAACAAGACCGGTGCCGGTAACGTCAACCTGACCGTTGACCAACTCTGCGGCGTCTACTCGGGTCGTCTGACTACCTGGGACCAGATCACCCCAGGCCTTACCGGTACCATCCAAGTGGCTTACCGTAAAGGCGCCAGCGGCACGACCGAGCTGTTCACCCGTTTCCTCAATGCCAAGTGCAACCCGACATTGGAAAACGGTACTTTCGCCGTGACCCAGACTTTCGAAAGCAGCTTCTCCCGTGGCCTGCCAGCGGGTGCAATCAACCCTCTGCAAGAAGTCAACCCAGCCAGCACTACCACGCCTAAAGAAACCTTCAAGGACACCAGTGAAGGTGTGATGGGCTTGCTGAACAACGCTCAGAACCGCATCACCTACATGAGCCCGGACTGGGCTGCAACCAGCGTCGCCGGCCTGGGTGACGCAACCAAAGTCGCCACGATCGGTGGTGTTTCGCCTGCACCTGCCAACGTTTCGGCCGCGATCAACGCGATCCAGCCGCCAGCCGTCGCCAGCCGTGGCGACCAGAACGTCTGGGTGCCTGTGTTCGCAGCGACTACCAACCCCAACGACGCCAGCGTCGTGCAATACCCAAGCACCGGCTACCCAATCCTGGGCTTCACTAACCTGATCTTCAGCCAGTGCTATGCCAACGCTGATCAAACCACCCAAGTGCGTGCGTTCTTCTCCAAGCACTACGGCGCTTTGTCCAACAACGACACGGCGATCACCAACAACCGCTTCGTACCGCTGCCAGCCAGCTGGAAAACCGCTGTGCGTGACACCTTCGTCACCGCGTCCAACGGTTTGAGCATCGGCAACACCTCTGTTTGCAACCAAATCGGTCGTCCGCTGTAACCCACGTTTCAACGACCCGCGACACCGATCAGCAACGGCCTGTGCCGTTGCTGATTTTTTTGCGTTAACAGCCCCATGTGAACTTTCCATGACAGAAGTTCAGTCCCGTGCCTCGACAACCGCCTACTCCTCATACGTGAGCCTGTCTTGCTGCCTGTGCGCAGACAAATGTGTGATGACAAAGAAGGAAGACTCCAGATGGTCCGCTGCAAATCACCGGTTAACCTGAAAGCCCAAGAGACTATCCTGCGCCTGAAGCCACTGGCCCACGCCATCGCCTTGTTGATGGTGGCAGGCAATGCCCAGGCGGCCACGGCGTTCAGTTCCAGCTGGTTTGCCGACAAAGGCGCGACCCAGGCGGCGACGGCGGCACGGATCAGCGCAGGTCAGGTACCGGGGATTCCGTCGCTGAACGAACAGGCCCGGGTCAACCAGCAGTTGGCGCGTTCCATCAGCACACTGAACACCAGTGTCGCGGCCATTGCTGCGCAACAGGCGGCGCAGGCAGCTGGGCGCCAAGCGGCGTTGGGCCAGGTCTCGACCATTCCCGATGGCTTGGGCAAGGGCGGCCTGCAGGTCGATAACAGCCTGACCCAGGGCTGGATCAACGCCAAGAACCCGACCCAGAGCCAGTCCGGCGGCAAGACCACCGTGACCATCGAGCAAACCGCCGACAAGGCGATCCTCAACTGGGAGACCTTCAACGTCGGGCGCAACACCACCGTGGATTTCCAGCAACAGTCCAATTGGGCCGTGCTCAACCGTGTCAATGATCCCGATTCGCGCCCCAGCGAGATCCAGGGGCAGATCCAGGGCGCCGGCACCGTGATGATCGTGAACCGCAACGGTGTGGTGTTCAGCGGTACCAGCCAGGTCAATGTGCGCAACCTGGTGGCCGCGGCGGCGAACATCACCGATGAACAGTTCACCCAGCGCGGTATCTATGTGGATGCCAATGGCACCCAGGCGACCTTCACCGATGCGGCAGGCAAGGTCCAGGTGCAGCGCGGTGCGTTGATCCAGACCCATAAGGCTGCGACCTCCACTGACGCCGGTGGTTATGCGTTGCTGCTCGGTTCGGAGGTGGAAAACGCCGGTACCATCATCACCGCCAAAGGCCAGACCACGCTGGCAGCCGGTGACAGCTTTTACATCCGCAAGGGCGTCGGGACTGCCGGCAATGATCGGTCCACCACCCGTGGCAATGAAGTCGCCACCAGCCTCAAGGCCGGCAGCACGGCCGGCAAGGTCACCAACGAGGGGCTGATCATGGCCTCTACGGGTGACATCACCCTTACGGGTCATCAGGTGCAACAGAACGGCGTAGCCCTGGCCAGTACCTCGGTGGACACGCGCGGCACGATCCATCTGCTGAACTCGGCAACCGATCAAACCGGCAGCGTGACCCTGGGCGAGGGCAGCACCACCGCGATCTTGCTGGACGCCAGCGGCAGCACAGCCCTCAACAGCCAGAAGGGGGCCGGCCTGGAAAAATTCGATGGCCTGGCCGCCAACCTGATCACGGGCCAGTTCAACAACCTCAGCGCGGTGGCCGACCGTACCGACCAGTCGCGTATCGAAATCGTCAGCGGCGGCACCGTGGACTTCCAGAAAGGCTCGATCACCCTGGCCACCGGCGGCCAAGTCGCGGTTAGCGCCACCGGTCGCAGCCTGGTGCGCGATGGCGCGATGATCGACGTGTCCGGTGCCATTGGCGTCAAGGTGTCGATGGACGCCAATAACATCAAGATCAACGTGCAGGGCAACGAGCAGCGCGATGCACCGGTCAACCGCGATGGCGGGCAACTGATCAACAATGATGTCTGGGTCGACTTGCGTGAACTGGTCTTCGTACCGGCAGGCACCAATGGTTATGCGACAGACCGCTGGTACACCGCGGGTGGCTTGCTTGAAGTCGGCGGTTACCTCGGCACACAGGGTCATTCGGTGGGCGAATGGATGGCCCAGGGCGGCACCGTGACCTTTACCGGCAAGGAGGCGGTGACCCAACAGGGTGCGCAGATCAACCTGTCCGGCGGCACCGTGGATGTGCAGGCCGGGTATGTGCGTCAGACCTGGCTCAAGGGGCCAGATGGGCGGTTGTACGAACTGTCGACGGCACCAGGCGACATTCTCTATTCGGGGCTCTACAAAGGTTATGAAGACACCAGCACGCGCTGGGGCCAGACCGACTACTACTACAACCCGATGATCGCCACGCAACGCCGTTACGAGAACGGTTACACCGTGGGCCGCGATGCCGGCAAGCTGGTCATCGGTACGAGCAGCGCGGTGCTCGAAGGCCAGGTGATCAGCGATGTGTTCCAGGGCGATCGCCAGACCCAGGCGCCGAATATCAACCTGGACGGTTACCAGCAGTCCCAGAAGGCCAAAGCCCAGCGTGCACAGTTGATCATTGGCCAATACATCCCGATCTACAACAAGGCCACCGGCACCCTGCGCTACGCCCTCAGTGGTACCACCGACCAGGTGCTGATCGACAGCAACACGCAGAAAATCGCAGACGGCCTTGACCTCACTGCCGCATTGCCGGCGGACCGCCAAGGCAAGTTGGTACTCGACAGTGACCAGCTCAATGGCTTCCAGCTGGGGGCGATCAAGGTCGGCGCCAAGCAGCAGATCACCGTCAACGGCGCGCTGAAAGTGGCCGATGGCGGCGACATCACCCTGTTCGGGCCGGGTGTTGCCATCAACGCCAACCTCACGGCCCATGGCGGCAGTATCAACGCTGGCAACATTCTCACCCAGGTTGACCGCGACAAAGGCAACGCGGTGGGGGACGTGATCCTGGCGGGCAGCGGGCGGCTTGACGTGGCCTCCGGGGTCAAGCTGGAGGCCGGCGGACGCTGGAATAACCTCGCGCTGGACCCCGCCAACCGTGAAGGTGTGGCGTATATCAATGGCGGCAAAGTGTCGCTGCGCAGCACCAACGTGGTCAACCTCGCTGCCGGTAGCCTGGTGGATGTGTCCTCGGGCGCCACGGTTGGCGAAGACGGCAAGCTCAGTGGTGGCAAGGGCGGCGACGTGAAGCTCGGCGGCCTCGGCAGCCTCGGCCTGGGCGGCGAGGTGCGTGGCTATGGCGTCAACGGCGGTGGCACCCTGGCGTTGCAGGCGCACAAGGTGTTGATCGGCACAGGTGCGGTAGATGCCGACACCCTGCAGTTGGGCGGCGACTTTTTCAACAAGGGGTTCTCGGCGTATGACATCACCGGTAATGAAGGGCTGATCGTCGCGAACGGTACCCAGGTCGATGTGAACATGCCGGTCTACCATGTGGGCGAGCAGGCCACCGGCGCGCCGACCGGCAGCGATGCGGCAAGTGCGCTCGAACGCTGGACCCCGCCGCTGTACCAGGAGGACGCCACCAAGGGCGTGCTGACCCAGCGCCGTGGCGCGAGCTTGAGCCTGAGCGCCGGCCATACGCTGTCGACGGCCGCGCAGATGGCGACGACGGCACTGACCGTGGGCCAGGGGGCGGTGATCAACGTCGATCCCGGCCAGGCGATCAACCTGCAGAGCATCGGCCAGCTCACCCTGGACGGCACGCTCAACGCGTGGGGCGGCAGCGTCAGCCTCAAGGGCTTGACCACGGCGGACTCGGAAAAAGTCGAGGCGATCGGCCATGGGCGTTCGATCTGGATCGGCGAACACGCGCTGATCGATGTGGCTGGCCGTGCCGTGACGGCTGTGGACAATCGCGGCGGCATTTATGGCCAGGTGCGCAACGGCGGGACGATCACGGTAGGGGGCGACATTGACCCCACCACCGGGGTTGCCAAGACCAGCAACCTGTTCGTGGTCGTGCGTGAGGGCGCGCGCCTGGATGCTTCCGGCACCCAGGCGTTGCTGGATGTGCCAGGCCAGGGGCGCACGACGGTGGCAAGCAACGGTGGCACCCTCGCTTTTGCGTCCAGCAACGGCCTGTACCTGGATGGCAGCTTCAAGGCTAATGCAGGTGGTGCCGGTGCGGCCGGCGGGCGTCTGGCATTGGCGCTGGAGGCACCGTATTACCTGCGCAGCCTGGCCACCAACCGAGTGTTACCGGTGCGCGAGCTGGTTCTGAGCCAGCAGTACCAGGCGCAAGCGCTGCCAGGCAGTGCCGAAGCGGCGGCCGATGCGTTGACCTACGGTCATGCCCGGCTTGGCGTCGACCAGGTGACGGCGGGCGGCTTTGATAGCCTGGCCCTGTTGGTCAATGGCGCGCTGAACATGGCGGGTGACGTTTCGCTGGCCATGGGCCAGAGCCTGGAGGTGTACTCACAAGGCATAGGGTTGGCGAAGAACGCGCCCGTGACCGCCCAGGTTCATCTTGCGGCGCCCCATGTGGTACTCAGCGGCATGCTCGCGCCAGATCGGACCGGCATGGAGAGTTACATCACGCCGTACCTGGGTGACCCGGTATCGACTGTTCCGGGGCAGGGCCGGTTCACGGTTGACAGCGATCTGCTGGATATTCGCGACAAAGTCACGTTTGCCCTCAACCAGGGCTTTGACCGGGTCAATCTCAACAGCCGTGGCGATCTGCGTTTTCTCGCCGGACGCGATGGCGGCGTCACCCCCAATGGCTTCAGTACGGTCTTGCAGTCTGGCGGTGACCTGACCTTGCGGGCCTCACGTATCTACCCCGGCAGCGAAATCGCCGCGCAAGTGCTGGTGGGCCTCACCGGCAGCACGGCCACCGGTTTATTGTTCGATCCCGCGCGTACCCTCACCCTGGAAAAAAACGGCGACGCCAGCGTGGTCGCTCCGTATTCGATTTTCGGTCGCCTGCAATTGGGCGCAGCGACCATCAAGCAGGGCGGCGTGTTGCAGGCCCCGTTGGGTCTGATCGAAATCGGCAACCAGGGCAGCACCCGTGTCGAACTGCTGCCCGGCAGCCTGACGTCCGTGAGCGGCAAGGGGTTGGTGCTGCCGTACGGCGGAACCGTGGACGGCCAGGTCTACCGTTACAACGGTAAGACCGTGAACTTCATCGGCCAGGGCGGCGTGCGCAATGGCAACGGCGACCTGACGGTCGGCGTGATCCTGGGCGGCAAGTCGGTGGCGGTACTGCCCGACGCTACCCTGGATTTGTCCGGCGGCGGTGAGCTGCTGGGGGCCGGGTTTATTTCCGGCCGGGGGGGCTCTACGGATGCGCGCTATAACCCACTGGTGCAGTTCGGCGCCAACGGCGGGTTTGTGCTGCCGGGATTGAGCACCAACCCGGTGTACGCCATCGTGCCGGGCGCGCAGCCAGGGTATGCGCCCGTGGCCGCCGAGGGCGGTGCGGTAGCACCTTTGGTCGGCCAGCAGATCACCATCGGCGCGGGTGTGCCGGGACTGCCGGCCGGCACCTATACCTTGATGCCGTCCACCTATGCCCTGATGCCCGGCGCCTTCCGGGTCGAGATCAATGGCCTGGCGGGGACCGGCAGCGGTGCCGGTGTCATTGCGATGCGCAACGGCTCATGGTCCACCGCCGGGCAGCTGTCGATCATCAACACCGGGATCCGTAACAGCCAGGTCAGCCAAGTGATCATCACGTCGGCCGATACCTTGCGCCGTTATTCCCAGTACAACGAAATGAGTTATGCCCAATTCGCCGTCGGGGATGCGGCCAAGCTCGGTGTGCCACGGGCGCTGATGCCGGTGGACGCCAAAACGCTCAAGCTGGCCCTGGATGCCGGCGGCGGCAGTGACACCTTTTCGTTCAAGGGCATTGGCCGGTTCGAAGCAGCCCCGGGTGGCTATGGCGGCACGGTTGCGGTCACCAGCAGGGTGCCCAACGGCGCAATACAGATTGTCGACGCCAACAGCCCGTTGACCGAAGCGTTCAGCGGTGTGACGGTGGATGCGCAAAGTCTCAACGCCATGGGTGCCAAGCGTTTGCTGGTGGGCGGTTTGTCGATGGTGCTGTATGGGCAGAGTGGCAACAACGTCGGATTTGCCACCAGCATGGCCGGGACCATCACCCTGCGTTCAGGCGCGAATCTGGTGGCGCCGGAAGTGATGATGGTTTCGCGCAATGGCGATATCGTGGTTGAGCAAGGCGCCTCCATCAATACCCTCGGCCAGGGCGCGGCGTCTTATGATTCACGCGATGGCTTTGTCTACAGCAGCGCGCCCAACATGCTCGTGGTCTCCAACGGCTTGATCAATGTGCTGCCGTATCCGGAAACGGCCGGCAGGGGCGGCGGCATCCGGATCGGTGCTTGCGTCACGAGCCCTTGCAGTGGGCAGACTGCGTTGTATTCCGAAGGCAGTATCGTGATCTCGACCACCCAGGCCCTGGAGCTGAATGACCAGGTGCGCTACGGCACTCGCCACCTCGCACTGGCCTTGAGCAACATCAACGTCGGCAGCGTCGAGGCCCTGGCCGATGCCGCCGCACGCAACGTGTTGCCGGCGGGCTTGACCCTCAACCAGCAGGTGATCAACCGCTTGCTGCGCGGTGATACCCAGTCTGGCGCACCGGCCCTGGAAACCCTGCAATTGTCGGCGGCCCAGGCATTCAACTTCTACGGCACCACGACGCTGGACACGTATGATGCACAGACCGGCAAGTCGCTGCTGAACAACTTGTTGCTGTCCACGCCGGCGATCTACGGCGCCGGCAATGCCAATGACGTGGCGACAATCCACACCGCCAACCTGATCTGGCAGGGCGCCGAGGCGCCTCCCGGCGCCGTGGTTGCCGGCGGTGCCGGCACCGGCAGTGGGCGCCTGGATATCAATGCCGAGCGCATCGAGTTCGGCTACGGCGCCTTTGCCCAGCCCAGCACCACCAAGACTTTCGACCGCCTGGCCCTGGGCTTTGCCAACGTCAACCTGAATGCCAGTGACCGCATTACGGCCAACTACAAGGGCAGCTTGTCGGTATACCGGAACCTGACCGGCTACGACCCGGTCAAGGGCTTCCAGTACAGCGGCGGCAACCTCAATATCCTCACACCACTGATGACCGGTGAAGCCGGCTCGGTCAACCGTATCACTGCCGGCGGCGCCATTGATGTCGCCGCCGCCGCCGGTGCGCGGGGGACCGCCAATGGCATGGGCGCCGAGCTGTCCCTGCAAGGCGACAGTGTGCGAGTAGCCAGCGCCGTGGTATTGCCCAGCGGCAAGGTCAAGCTCGGCGCACGGGGCGACGTGGTACTGACGGACGGCGCATTGATCGACGTCGCCGGACGCTCGGTGGTCTTCAACGACCTCACTCAATACGGCTGGGGGGGCGAGGTATTGCTCGACAGCCGCAGCGGCAATGTTTTGCAGGCGGCGGGTTCGACCATCGACCTGTCGGCCAAACATAACCAGGCCGGCAAACTGCGTGCGGTTGCCGTTGATGCGGCAGGCGGTATTGTCGACCTGCAAGGCCGCGTTCTCGGCAGCAGCACCGGCTACTACGACGCCGGCGGCACCTTGATGCCTTATACGGCGGGCAGCGTGGAAATCCAGGCACAACGCCTGGGCGGCAATGGTTCGCTGGACCAACAGTTTGCCGACCTCAACCAGCGTCTCAATGCCGGCCAGGTGTTCGGTGCGCGCAGCTTCCAGCTCAAACAGGGCGACCTGACCATCGGCGAGGGGCTCAAGGCGGGCATCATCAACGTCTCGGTCGACAACGGCAGCCTGCGGGTCACTGGCCTGGTGGACGCCAGCGGCGAACGCGTCGGCAGTATCAGCCTGGCCGGCAAGAACGGCCTGACCCTCGCGGGCAGTGCGGTGCTGGATGCCCACGGCAGCAAGTTGCGGGTGGACAGCTACGGCAAGATCATCGATTCGCCGAACCGGGCCATGGTGGCGCTGAGTTCCGGTAACGGCGTGTTGACCCTGGCCGAAGGCGCGCGCATCGACCTGCGCCACGGCACCGCAGCCATTCGCGGCAACGATGGGCGCAATCGCGGCACCCTGGAGCTCAACGCACCGCGCCTGGCCGGGGCCGGCGGCGTCATCAACGACATCGCCATCGACGCCCATGGCCGCGTGGACATTCAAGGTGCTCGCGCGATCACCCTCAATGGCATGGCCACCTATGACGATGCGCCCGAGAAAACCGATCCAACCGCCAGCGGCAAACCGTACCAGCAAATCACCCAGGATTATCTGAACGACAAACATAGACTGAGCACGGACTTTATCAACGCGGCGCTGCTCAACAACAACCTGCTGCAAAACAAGCTCGCCGGCTTGAATAACGACACCTACGGCGACACCTTCCACCTGCGTCCCGGTGTGGAAATCGTCAGCAAGACGCCAGACGGCGACCTGGTGGTGCAGGGTGACCTGGACCTGTCCGGCTATCGCTACGCCAGCCTCAAGTCGCCGACCCATGAAAAGACCGAGGCCGGCAGCCTGACCTTGCGCGCGGGGGGCGACCTGAGCATCTACGGCAGTATCAACGATGGCTTTGCGCTGCCGCCGGAGACTGTAGACGACAAGGGCTGGGTGCTGTTGCCGGGGGTTGACTTCACCGGTGGCGATATCGTAGTGCCGGGGCAGGGCGTAAGCCTGGCAATCGGCACGGCCTTCCCGGCGGGTGTGGTGCTCAACTACGACCTGCCGATCGCCGACATCGGCGTGAGCGCAGGCACCCGTTTGCCGGTGCGCGCCACCCTCAGACAGGACCTGGTGCTGCCAGCCGGCACCGTGCTGGCGGCGGCGGTATTCGACAGCACGGGCAACGTGCTGTTTGCCGCTGGTACCTTGCTGAGCCAGGCGCAGACCCTGGTCAGCGGGTCGCAACTGGACGCCGGCAGTGTGTTGACCCAGAACACTTTGTTGAAGGCGATGACCTGGCCCAAGGGCGTGCCGCTGCCGCAGAATTTCCAGGCGCCTGGCCCCACCCAGAACGTGGTGACCCTGGCCCGCGATTTGTTGTTGCCCAAGGGTGCACTGATTCCTTCCGGTACCAACGTCAAGTTGCTCAACGATGCGACATCGGTCGAGTTGCGTCCCGAAGTGGCGGGGCGCCAGGGCCAGAACTGGGCCATTGCACCGATGCTGGCCGAGGGTTCGCAGTCGTGGTCGCTGCGGCTGGTGGCGGGCGCCGACACCGAGGCGGCCGACAGTCGTCTGTTGCAACCTCATCCCACAACCGGTGACCTGCGCCTGGCGGACAGTCACTACGGCATGTTCGCCAAGGAGCTGCCGTCCCAGGTCGTGCAAACGTGGTCTGCGGCCGGGGTCGAGCTGCTGGCGAGCCTGGGCAAGGACGTCAAGGTGGGTGACCCGATCGAACAGTCGCTGCTCGATGAGCTGGGCGGCGGTCCGATCGCCGATTTCTGTGCGGGTTCGCCGGAATACTGCGCGGTGAAGCCATCGTTTGTCTGGACCGCCCAGGCGGTGGCGGACCTGGCCGAGTACGGCCTGACGGAAGGCGCGCCGATTACCGATGCATTCCTGGCGCAATTTAACACCACCACCACGCAGTTCTGTGCGGATAACCCCGCTTACTGCCTTTCCCAATCGGTCAAGGAGTTCGGTGCAAGCCCCGCCGCGACGCGCTTCAGTGTGATCCGCACAGGCACCGGCGATCTGGAGTTGTTGAGCGCCGGCAACCTGAGCATGGACTCGCTGTACGGGGTGTACACCGCCGGCACCTCGTCTGCCGCCACCTTCGCGGGCGACCCGTACAACCAGCCCAAGTCCAACGGCCGGGGCAAGACCGTGCTGAACGACGAGGGCAGCTATTTCGAGCAATTCGTCAACGCCAGCCCCACCAGCCTGTACCGCGCCTGGTATCCGCAAGCGGGCGGCAACCTGAACGTGAAGGTGGGTGGCAACCTGACAGGCAATATCCTCAACGTCACGGCTTCCGCGCCTGGTCGGCCAAACCCTCTGGATACCGGCTACGATTCGGCCAGTGTCGGCAACTGGTTGTGGCGCCAGGGCAGCGGCACTGTCGATACGGGCGGGGCAGCGCAGCCCACGGCCTGGTGGATCAATTTCGGCAGTTACACCGCGACCGCCACAGCTGACCAACTGGTGGGCTTTACCGGTTTCGGCACCTTGGGCGGTGGCGACGTGGATGTACGGGTAGGCGGTGACGCCGGGATGCTTCGCTCGCTGGCCGGCAATGCCATGGCGGCCAATGCCAACCCACGCAGCCAGGGCTTGGTGCTGGCGGTCGGCAGCACCGGGCGGGTGGCCAGTGATGGCAGCCTGCAACTCACCGGTGGTGGTGACCTGCGGGTGCATATCGGCGGGGCGCTTAACCCTGAAAGCCAGCTTGATAGCAGCAGCTTGAACGGCACACTGGTGGACCTGCGCGGTAACGCTCAACTGCTGGGCGGCGCCTCGGGCCGGATAGAGTTGCAGTACGGCATTGCCAATACCGACCACAGCCCGGGTGAAGTGCGGGCGTTCGACGCGTTGCAGGCCACCCGGGGGCTGACGCGCGGCGGCATGGTGCTGGTGCCGGGTGATGCGACGTTCAGCCTGGCGACCCTGGGCGACCTGGCGTTGCAGAGCGTGATCGACCCCGGCCGGGTATTGCTGCCCAACAGTTCGTCATTTGTCCGCGGGCAGGAACACGGCCCAGGCACCAGTTGGTTCTCGCTGTGGACCGGGCAAACGGCGATCGACCTGTTTTCCGCCGGCGGCAACCTGTCGCCCAATTCCACGGGGCTGGCCTCTGACCTGGCGGTGGTCTATCCGTCGATCTTGCGTGCGACGGCCGCCAGCGGCAGCCTGTACTACGGCAAGGCGGGTAGCTCTTCCTTGACGGACAACGATTACAAATTCCCGTTGTTGCTTGCTCCGGGCGTGAACGGCCAGTTGCAGTTGCTTGCCCATGATTCGATCTATGCCGGCGGCACGTTCGTGAGCCAATCGGCAGCTGATCCAGCGATCATGGCCACGCCTTGGCAACCGGCATTTGTCGGCAGGCTCGGTACCGACATCAAGCCTGTCGCCAGCAACCTCTCGCCAAACGGCAGTTCCGACAACGTCCCGCTTCTACCACTGTTTGTGTTTGGTTCCGCCAGCGCGTCGACCAGCGGTTATGCTCCGGCCTCCGCTGCGCGTTTCTACGCATTGACCGGTGACCTGGTGGGTGTCAGCAGTGGGCGGATCATCTCGTTTGGGGTCAACCCCGGCGATCTGCATCAAGGGCAGACCTGGTACGAGGGCGGTGGTGCCGTGTGGATGATGGCAGGCCGGGATATTGTCAGCAGTGGCAGCCTGTTTGACCGAATCAGCGGTTACCAGAGAGAAACGTCCATGGGCAACCTGTTTGTCCACAACAGCCCCACCGATATCTCCATCGTGTCTGCCGGGCGCGACATCCTCTACAGCAACTTCCAGGTCGCCGGGCCGGGCGCGTTGGAGCTGACGGCCGGGCGCAATATCCAGATGGACGACAAAGTCAGCGTCACCAGCCTTGGCCCCGTAGCCTCGGGCGATAACCGCCCCGGCGCGAGCATTGTCATGCAAGCCGGCGTCGGCCCCGACGGCCCGGATTACCGTCGCTTCGTCGAGGCCTACCTGGACCCTGTGAACCTGGCGCAGCCGGGTGAGTCGATCCAGAGCGGCAAGGTCGCCAAGACCTACGAGAACGAACTGGTCGGCTGGCTCGCCGAGCGCTTTGGTTTTGTCGGCGGCACCGAGCAGGCGCGCACTTACTACGCGGCGCTCCCCGCCGAGCAACAACGGGTGTTCGCCCGCGACGTTTACTTCGCCGAGCTCAAGGCCGCTGGCCGTGAGTACAACAGCGCTGGCAGCGTGCGCCAGGGCAGCTACCTGCGTGGCCGCGTAGCGATTGCGGCGCTGTTCCCGGACAAGGACGTGGCCGGCAACCCGATCACCTACAAAGGCGACATCACGATGTTCGGTGGCGCGGGCGTACACACCAACTTCGGCGGTTCGATCCAGATGCTCACCCCGGGCGGCAGCCAGACCTTCGGTATCGAAGGCGCGGCGCCACCGTCGACGGCGGGGGTGATCACCCAGGGCGCGGGGGATATCCAGCTGTATTCCCTGGGCAGCATCCTGCTGGGTCAGAGCCGCATCATGACCACCTTCGGCGGCTCGATCATGGGCTGGACCAGCGAAGGCGACATCAACGCCGGGCGCGGTTCCAAGACCACCGTGGTGTACACGCCGCCCAAGCGTGTCTATGACAATTGGGGCAACGTCGGCCTGTCGCCGTCGGTGCCGAGTACCGGTGCGGGGATCGCCACGCTCAACCCAATCCCGGAAGTGCCGGCGGGGGACATCGACCTGATCGCGCCGCTGGGCACCATCGACGCCGGCGAGGCGGGGATCCGTGTGTCCGGCAACGTCAACATTGCCGCCTTGCGCGTGGTGAACGCGGCGAACATCCAGACCCAGGGCAAGTCGTCCGGGGTGCCGGTGGCCGCCAGCGTCAACACCGGCGCCATGAGCTCGGCCAGCGCGGCCGGGGCGGCGGCGTCCCAGGCGGCGGAAGACGCGGCGCGCAGCCAGCAGGCGGCCGCGAAGCAGGGCAGGCCGTCGATCATGACTGTGGAAGTGTTGAGCCTGGGCAACGAACCGTTGCCGCAAGAGCCTGCGCCGGCGCAGAAAACCTCCGGCTACAACCCCAACAGCCCGGTGCAGGTGCTGGGCGCAGGGCCGCTGAGCGAACAGGCGCGAGCGCGGCTGACGGATGAGGAGCGCAAGCAGATCAGTTTGTAAGGCTGTGGAAAGGACCTCTCGATGTACCGTTCGGGGCGATCAATGATCGCCCCTTTTTTTGCGCCGGTTACGGGTTGTCCTTGAGGGTCTTGAACGACTCGATGCGTTTGATCAGCCGCGTGTTCTTCGCCGAGTCGGCATTGCTGAACAGGAAGGAGAAGTCCGACGCCAGCCCGGATTTTCCGGCAATCGCCGCGTACTGGTGGCAGTCGTTGCAGTTGTCGGTCTGCACGTAGGTTTCCATGGTGGTGTTGGCGACGACGACACTCTGGTCGCTGACAAACGGCCCATAGGACAGCGGTACCTGCACGTTCGGCCCTGGGCCTGGGTCGTTGGGCGCATTGGGCGTCTTGGACCACAGCACATTCACCAGTTTGTAGTACTGGAATACCGACTGGCCCTGGGTCTGCTGGGCGAAGGTCTGCTGCACTGCCGTGTTCAGCGCCTGCATGTCCTGGGGCGTGGCGTTGGCGCGGGTGGCCTGCACCGGCTGGTCGAGGGGCGTGCAGTTGGGCGGCGTGTGCGTGGCGTCGCACTGCACGCGGGGCACATTCGGCGTGCAGGCATCACCGGTGCATGCCGGGTTGTTGAAGCTGTAGCCCTCGGGCGGCGCGGCACCACCGTCAGGCACGTTGTCGACCTGCTCGAAGGTGGTCCAGATGAAATTCGGCTGGGTCTGGGTCTTGTTGATGATATGCAGGCCCACCAGGCCAATCACTTCCTGGGTGCATTGCAGCGTGTCCGGGCGTTGCAGCCAGGCCACGGTGGTCAGGTAGCGCCCGTACAGGGCGGGCTTGTTGGTGAGCACGCGCCAGGCGGCTTTCAGTTCCAGGGCGCCGAGTTCTTCCTGCGGCAGCGCCTTGGCCGGCAGTTCACGCACCAGCTTGCCGGCCGGCAGTGACAGGCCGGCGGGGTGCCGGTTGTCGCTGTTCTGCGCCACGATCAGCTGGTTGGCCGCATCGTACAAACCGTTGTCGACGATGTAGTCGAACTCGGCCTTGCCCACCTTGCGCTCGAAAAACACCAGGTTGCCGGACTGGTCCGTTAGCCAACCGCCGGAGGCTTCCATGATCGAATCGGGCAGGGTCACCTGGGTGCCGCTGGACAGGTGGAAGCGGTGCTTGCGGTTGATCGCGCTTTCCGAGGTGGCGGTGATGAATTTACGCGCGCCCGTGGCAAACGCCTTGAGATTGCCGGTGGCGGTGCAATTGGACGGCACCAGGGTTTCCACGCCCCAGCCGGACGGCTTGGCCGCGCCGGGCAGGAAGATCTCGCTGGCATCCTTGTAGCTGGCCCACACTGGAGCCTTGCTCATCGGTTGGCCTGGGGTTGGCGGCACGCCGAACTGGGCCGCGCTGCTTTGCGTATCCGGCTCACCGGCCAGGCTCGGGTTGGCGGGCCAGCCGGGGTTGACCGGCCAGTTCATGGCGATGAACAACTGCCAGCCGAAACAATTGAGAAAAGCCTGCTCGGTGCCGAAATTGTTCACCGGCAGGAAGCCGCCGCTGGTGGGGTCGAACACCAACTGGCTGACGCAGCTCTGGGCATCCGAGGCGGCACTGGCCGGTGCGGGGGCCAGCCACGGGAGAAGGGCGCAGGTGATTGTGCAGACAATACGCAAGCGTGCCCGGCGCAGCGGGCGAAGCCATCCGTTCATGGTCGCATTCCTTGCTCAAGACTTAAGGGGCGGCCACCCACGCCAGGCATGGGCGGCCGGGTGGAACTCAGGCGCTGGGCACCAGGGCCAGGCCGCTTTCCCATGGGTGCTCGGTGGCACTCGGGTTGGCCGCTTCGTTGGGGTTGAGCGCACGCACGCTGACCAGCCCCGGCGCCGCGTTGCTGCTGACGGTAATGGTCATGATGTAGCCCTGGGTGCCGCCGCCGTCGGTCTGCCCGGGAATCGCCGAGGCATCCGGCAGGAACTGCGTGACCTGGGCCGTGATGCCCGGGTTGGAGAACTGCACCCGTGCATCCGCCGCCGTGGTGTTCGGGTCGGCGCCTTGCACCACCAGCACGAACTGGCTTGAGCTGCCGGGCGCAAAGCTGGCCGGCAAGTCGCTGGGGGATTGGCCGTAGAACAGGTCAATCGGCAGCAACTGCACCGGCCAGGGCTGCGCATCGGTGGTGTTGGCCGCCACGCAGGCGCACTCCTTGGGCTGGGCGGTGAGCGGTGCCGGGGTCACGCTGAGGGCCACATTCAGTTCGTTGGCGATCACCCACACGTAGTCGATCGGCGTGCCGCTGATGGTGATGTCATTGATCGAGAACCCTGCACTGGCCGGCACCTCGAAGACCGCCTGGAGGATCTGGTCGGAGTTGTTCGGGCCGGTGCCGGCGGTGCCACGGGTGACGCGCCAGTAGCTGCTGACATCCTGGCCTTGCGGGCCTTTCCAGGTGCTGAAGGACTTGGGTTGCTGCAGGTACAGGCCGATGGGGTTGGTCAACGAGATCAGGTTGTTGACCGCCGCCTGGTTGGCTGAGAACCCGATATGCGGGTCGGAGTTGCGGTAGTTCTGCCCGTACTGCGCGCAGCAGATCAGGCTCTGCTGGTTCTGGCTGCTGCTGAGCGGCCGCAGGATGGTGGCGGCCGCCGCCAGGTAGATCTCGGCACTCAGGGTGTTGGGGCCGGAGGTCAGGTGCATCGCGCCACCCGACACGCCCGGTATGCGCACGGTGCCGCTGTTCCATTTGTTCACGGTGTCGTAGGCGGGCTGGCCGGTGGTGGGGTCGAGCACCGGTTCGCCGGCCTTGCCGGTCGGGCCGTCGGCGGTGTAGCGCAGGTACAGGTCTTCGAGTTTCACCTGCGGGTCGACATACGCCTGGTACAGGCCCAGCACGGCACCCGGGTCGATGTTCCACATGGTCAGGAAGTACGCCGGGTTCTCGCTGGTGAACATGATGCTGCGCATGTTGCCGTCGGGGTCGCGGGTGATCGACCACTCGCAGTATTCATCCAGCCAGCCCCGTGGGCCAGAGGGCGAAAAGTCGGCGTAGGGGCCGTTCCAGTTGATGGATTTGCACAGCACGCTGGGGATCTGCAGTTGGGTCGCCTGCGGGTCCGGGTACAGCGAATACAGGGTGTTATTGAGGGTGATCTGGCCGTGGTCGGTCAGTTGCATCACCTGGTCCAGGGTCATGGCCTTGCCGCCCAGTTGCGGGACCACGGCGGCGCCGTTGTTGTAGAAGAACGTCCAGAGGCGATTGGGAAAGGGCTGCCAGCTGATGGTCTTCGGCGTCAGCGTGCCGTAGCCGCTCTCCAGCGGGTTGTAATAGCCCGAGCGCGGTGCATCGTTGAGGTTGGACCAGGGGTTGCCGATGATCGACATCTGGGTCCAGCCGGTGACGTTGTTGTTCCAGTCGGTCTCGAAGGTCGGCAATTGGTCCTCCAGGCCGAGCTTGTTGTAGTCCTTGGGCGCTTGTTCGGCAGGGGAGGTGAATTGGGTGAAGGGTGTGCTCATGTCGGTTCTCCAGCAGGGGTGTTGGTGGAGCAGCAACCGGCGTCCGGAGCGGGGCCGGCAGAGGTTTGGCGTGGGTCGTCCCACACCAGTTCGGCGATAAAGCCAGGCAGCGGCGCGTATGCATCGGCCGTCAACACCTGGCCACTATCGGAGTGGGTCACGACCAGCGATAACTGCGCTGCGTCGGTCGGTTTGAGCTTCAGTACCTGGGCATTGCGCGCAGCATTCAGCGCCCGCGACACGCCCTGGGTGATGCAGCGGCCCTTGTCGTCTACCAACCCCATGCCGATGCGGCTGAAACGCCCGACGTAATGCGGGTTGTCGGCGCTGGCGTGCTGCGCCGTGGCGTCCGGCTGGTTGAGGAAGACGTCGATCAGGTAGGTGTCATGGGTGCAGCGCACATGGTCGAACACCACCCAGGGACCTGTGCCTGCGGCCTGCGGTTGATGGCAGCACGCAGCCTTGGCCGCGCCGAACTGTGGGGCGACGGGCGTGCCGTAGTCGTAGCCGATGTGCCGGCTGTCCTGGGCCATGTCGCCGAGGGTGGTGTAGCGCCAGGCATCGGCGCTGGTGAAGGTCACGTCATCGGCCTGATGCCCGGCGAACGGTTGCAACAGGCATTGGGTGGTGTACTGCGCCGCCGGGTTGGCACGGATCCAGACCTCCAGCATGCGATCGATATTGGCGTGATAGGAACAGAACACCGGGTCGAACGCGGTGTAGGCGTTGTCGGCCATGTCGCCGCCGATCCAGCCGTGATAGTTGTCGTGGGGCTGCTCGTAGAGCCCGTCGAAATTCAATGCGCGGTTGGGGTACAGATTGTTCGGTTGCGGTGGGTCGAAACTGGTGATGTTGGCCCACGGATAGCCTGGTACACCCTGGGGCTGGCTGAAGGTGGTGAACGCCAGCGCGTCGACCACCTGCTGCTGGAAGATCCGGCTCATGCCATACAACTGGGTGCGCTCGAATCGGAAGGCCTCGCCCTGGGTGTAGAACAGCGGGTTGCGCTGCACATACCGGCAGTCGACGCCCTCGACCGGCGCGGTGGCGCAGACCTTGGAGCAACCATCCTTGGCCGCCGCATACCGCAACGGGTTATGCCGCACCTCACCGGTGTGCGGGTGCACGTAGGTTTCATCGAGGAACGCCTGAGGCAAGCCGGCCTGGGGGCTGCCGTCGATACTGGCGTCTGCGGCCATCCAGTCCCAGTAGGGAATCGCGCAGTCGATCAACGCTTCCAGGTACAGCAGGTAAGCGCGGTGCCACAGGGCGAACGCTTCCTGGTAGTGCAGGCACCAGTTGGTATGGATGTAGGCATAGCGCTGCCAGGGTGAGCCGCTGTCGGCGTCGCCAATGTGCATCACGTCATCCAGCTTGGCGCGGTACAGGTTCAGTGCTTCGGGGCTCAGGGCGCGGATGTCCTGGCGCACACGCTTGACCGGGTGTGGCAGCGCCGGTGGCGGGATGCGCTCGGCCGGGTCGAACGGCGAAATGCTGTCCAGCCGCCAGCCCTGGTTGACCCACAGGCGGAAGGTTTCCAGGGCATCGAGCGGCCAGAACTGCTGCTGATCGGTGGTCAGCGGCATGTTGCGCGAGGCCAGGTGCTGGTAGATGGTTTGCGACCAGGTCTTGACCGAAGCCGGGTCTTCCAGGAACACATCGTAGGCGTTCATGCAGCCGACCCATGTGGCGGCGACGGCGGCGCGCTGGGGGGCGGGTATCCAGTAGGGGGCGCTGAACAGCGCCTTGATATCACCGGTCCATGTCGGTTTCGCGACTATCATAAGATCCCTCTCATGCCGCCTTCAGGCCAGGTGTTGGCCGGGCTGCTAAGCTGGATCGATGTTAACTAGCCACTGCGCAGGATTTGTGCAAATTGGCCCGTCTTTGCGACGTATTCATTGCATTTTTTCAAGGACGATTTGGAACCGATGACAGACGCCATGGATTTGAAGATCCTGGGCAAGTTGCAGAAGGATTGCGACCAGAGCCTGGAGTTGTTGAGCGACAGCGTGGGGCTGTCTTCCACCAGTTGTTATCGGCGGATTCGCCGCATGGAGAGCGTAGGGATCATCAAGGCCAAGGTGGCGGTGCTGGATGAACGCAAATTGGGGATCCAGGTGACGGCGTTTTTCCTGATCAAGCTGGACAGGGACAGCCAGGATATTGACCGCAAGATGCAGCACATCCTGTCGACTCATCCGGAGATTCAGGATTGTTACTTGATGACCGGGGAGTTTGATTTTGTGATGGTGGCGAAGTTTCGGGATGCTGCGGAGTACACCGAGTATATCTATCGGTTTCTGGAGACTTATCGGGATATTCCGATTCGGACTTATTCTTCTACGTTGGTGGTTAGGACGGTTAAGAAGTCTTATGAGTTGCCGTTGCAGGGGGTTGGGTTTTGTTCTCGGAGTTGAGTACATATCCGTTTCTTCGGTAACGGCTACTTATGGTTCCGCTCTTACAGCGGCTCACTTTTGGAAAGGCCGGAATGCCGGCCCAGCCAAAAGTAAGCAAAAGGCCTTCGCCCCAACACTCGGTGCCTCGCTTAGGCTCGGCATGCCCTCACTCCGGCTTGAATCCGTGGGCCGCCGCAATGGGCCATCCATGGCCCAGTGCGGCTAACCCGGCGTCCTGCCGGGTTACCCACGGATTCAAGCCTGCGTTCGGCCAGCGTGTTTGACGGGGCGCCCCAGATCAAAAGCAAGAGCGCGGCGGCCTTAGAGCCGACCGGATTGTATGGCCGGTACTCGGTCAAAGTGTGGGAGGGGGCTTGCCCCCGATGGCAGTGGGTCAGTCACTGATGAGTTGGCTGACACACCGCCATCGGGGGCAAGCCCCCTCCCACAGTTTGATCTTCATGTATCAGTTGAAGGGTGGTTTGCTCTGGCTCTGGCTCTGGCTCTGGCTTTAGATCTGCTTTTGATTTTGATCTTAGGCGCCCCGTCAAACACGCTGGCCGGAATTCGGCAGGGATTTGGGGGGTAAACCGGCAGGGATGCCGGTTTAGCCGCCCCGCGCCATGGATGGCGCGTGGCGGCGGCCCCCAAAATCACTGTCGGATTACGGGCACACCGAGCCTGGGCGAGGTGCCGAGTGTTGGGGCAAGAGCGTTTTGCTTACTTTTGCGCTTTTCAAAAGTGAGCCGCCGTAAGGGCGGAACCATAAGCCGCCGTTACCTAAATAACGGATATGCCCCCGAAAAAAATGCCCCCCACCCAATCAAAAATGAAGCTTTCATGACAAAAGTTCGGTAGCCCATGGCCACTCCCGTCTCCTCTGTGTAACGCGCTTGAGCCCACCAGAAAGGTGAGCTTTTCAGCCGCAAGCAGGATGCCAGGAGTGGGGCGATGGGAACTATGGAACGTTACTCGAAAGTGGGCATGCAGGAGCTCGACCAGCGCCTGTCGAAGATCGTCGAAGCGGCGCGCAAGAAGCCGGTGTCGGTCTATCGTTATGGCGCGCCCTGGGTATGGATCGTCTCCCAGGAAGACTGGCAGGGCGCCCGCAAGGAAGTCTCAAGCTACATCCCGGCTGGCCATTCCCTGGTATTGCTGCGCCCGCAGATCGACGAAGTGCTCGACCAGCACCGTGACTGGCTCACCGCCGAACCCGCGATGTCGATCCCTGCGCAGACCGTGCTGCAGATCCTGCTGCTGCAACTGCTGTATTCGGTGCCCAGCGAGCAGCAACTGCATGAACAGCTGAACTACAACCTGCTGTTCCGCTGGTTCGTCGGCCTGGACCTCAACCAGAAGGTCTGGAGCGTTCATGTCCTGACGCGCGACATCGCCACGCTGCTGAACAACCCGCGTGCGGTGCAACTCATCCAGAAAATCATCGGTGACGTGTTTTGTGGCGCCTTGCTGCACATGCCGGAGTTCTCCTTGAACTTCGCCCTGTTGCACACCTGGCTGGCACGCCACGGCAACACTGCGATCACCAGCAATTGAGCAGGCCGCACGCCGGGGATTCGGCGACGGTGCGAACAATCAGACAGTCAGGGGGCGGTGTGGAGCATCTGTTCAAATTAACGCTGGCGCTGTGTTGCGTGACGCTGGGGAGCCTGGCGCAACCGGTGTTGGCCGAGGAAGAGGCGGCGGCGCGCAAGGTCGACGTCAACGAGTACTTCGTGCGCGGCAATACCGTGCTCGATGCGGCGACGATCGAGGAGGCGGTGTACCCATTCCTGGGGCCGCAAAAGACCCTGGGCGATATCGAAGGCGCTCGCGATGCGTTGCAGAAGATCTACCAGGCGCGTGGCTACCAGTCAGTGTTTGTCGAGCTGCCGGAGCAGAAGGTCGATGACGGTATCGTCTACCTGCAAGTGAGCGAAACCAAGGTCGGCCGCGTACGTGTGGTCGGGGCCAAGCACTATTCACCGGTGGAAATCCGCGAGCAGGTGCCGGCCCTGGAGGAGGGCGCAGTGCCGGACTTTGCCACGGTGCAAACCCAGTTGGCCGGCCTCAACCGCAGCGCCGGGCGCCAGGTCACGCCGCTGGTGCGCGAAGGCCAGCGCCCGGGCACGATGGATGTGGATCTGCAAGTGGAAGACCAGAATCCCTGGCACGCCAGCCTCGGCCTGAACAACGACTACAGCGCCGACACCGAGAAGCTGCGTTCGGTCGCCACGCTGGGTTACGACAACCTCTGGCAACTGGGCCACAGCATTTCCCTGACCTATTTCACCGCGCCCCAGGACACCGACAACGCCAAGGTCTGGTCCGGTTCCTACAGCGCGCCATTGAACGAGCGCTGGACCTTGCAGTTCTCCGGTTACCAGTCCGACAGCAACATCGCCACCATCGGCGGCAGCAACGTGTTGGGCAAGGGCCATTCCTACGGCGTGTCGGCCATCTACAACCTGCCGGCGGCGGGAAATTGGGCCAATTCGTTCTCGTTCGGCGTCGACTTCAAGGACTTCGACGAGCAGATGAAATTCGGCTCCAGCAGCGACCAGGTGCCCCTCAAGTACGCACCGTTCACCCTGGGTTACAACGGCTTTCGCTATACCGAACAATCGCAGCTGGGCCTGGGCCTGAACCTGGTGGTGGGCACCCGCGCGTTCTTTGGCTACGGCAGCGATGCCGAAGAGTTCGACTACAAGCGCTACAAGGCCAGCGCCAGTTTCGCCGTGCTCAAGGGCGACCTGAATTACACCTACACCTTTGCCAACGATTGGCAGTCGGCAACCAAAGGCGGCTTCCAGCTCGCGTCGGGGCCGCTGGTCTCCAACGAGCAGTATTCCGCCGGCGGCGCCACCTCGGTGCGCGGTTACCTGGCGGCGGAGCGTACCGGGGATGAGGGCTACTTGCTTTCCCAGGAGCTGCGCACGCCGTCCCTGGCCAAGTTCCTCGGCAGTTATGTGCAGGAGTGGCGCTTCTATGCGTTCGCCGAAGGCGCGCGCATGCGCCTGCACGACCCGCTGCCCGAGCAAGAAGACGAATACAGCCTGGCCAGTGTCGGCCTGGGCACCCGCGCCAGTTTGAGCAAATGGTTGTCCGGCAGCCTGGATTGGGGCTACCCGCTGCTCGATGGACCGAACACCCAGAAACAGGACTCGCGACTGCACTTCAGTGTGCAGGCGACTTTCTGACTTTTTCTTCCGGAGACTTCACCCATGCAACGCCTATTCCTGAGCCTGTTGATCTGCCTGGGCTTCGCGCTCCCGGCCACCGCCCATGCCTGGTGGCAGGACGACTGGCACTACCGCAAACAGATTTCGGTAGACACCACCGCCCAAGGCGCCGCGATCAGCCAGGCCCTGGGCCGCACTGCACTGCTGGTGCGCCTGCACACCGGCAACTTCACTTTTGACGGGGTCAAGGACGACGGTTCTGACCTGCGTTTTGTGAGTGCCGACGACAAGACCGTGTTCAACCACCAGATCGAAAGCTTCGACCCACTGATGGGCATGGCGCTGATCTGGGTCGATGTGCCCAAGGTCGAAGGCGGCCAGCGCCAGGACCTGTGGATGTACTACGGCAACCAGAAGGCACCGGCCACGGCCAATGGGCAGCTGACCTTCGACCCGAACTACACCGCGCTGTACCACTTTGACGGGGCCAATGGCACACCGGCCCGGGACACCACGGCCTATGCCAACACCGCGTTGAACGCCACCGGCGCGAGCATCGACGGCGTGATCGGTCGCGCCTTGCAGTTGAACGGCCAAGCGTTGATGTTGCCGGCCAGCCCCTCGTTACAGCACGCGGCGGGCGGCGCGTTCACGTTCAGCGCCTGGTTGCGCCTGGACCAGGCCAGCGGCGAGCAAGCGGTGCTAGCCCGTCGCGACGGCGGCCATAGTCTGTTGCTGGGCCTGAACCAGGGCGTGCCGTTCGTGGAAGTCGACGGCCAGCGCGCCGTGTCCACCCAACCGCTGAACCCCGGTCAATGGCAACACCTGGCGTTCACCGCCGAGGGCGACAAGCTCACGCTGTATGTGAATGGCCGCGAAACCGCGACCCTGGCGCAGGCCTTGCCGGCGTTCAATTCTCAGATCGCCATCGGCGCCGACCTGCCGGAAGCCGGCAGCACCCACTTGCCATTCGCCGGGGCCATCGATGAGCTGCGCCTGTCCAAGGTGGCACGCCCGGCAGCACTGTTGCTGGCCGATGCCAGCGCCCAGGGCGCCGAGTCGAAACTGGTGGCCTACGGCGTGGATGAAGAACAGTCCGGCTTTGGTTTCGGCAGCCTGGGCTTTTTGCTCAACGCCGTACCGGTAGATGCCTGGGTGATCATCCTGGTGCTGGTGGCGATGATGTTCCAGTCGTGGGTCATCATGCTGCGCAAGAACCGCCAGGTCAGCCGCGTGAGCAGTGCCAACGAGATCTTCCGCGAGCACTTCGCGCAGATCGGCACCCGCCTGGAGATGTACGCCGACGACGCCCAGTTGGGTGAGCGCCTGGCCCATTCGTCGCTGTGGCGTCTGTATCTGGTGGCGGTCAAGGAAATCCGTACCCGCCGTGCCCAGGGCGCCGACACGTCGTCGGTGTCGGCCGCCACCATCGAAGCCATCCGCTGCTCCATGGATGGCGTGCGCACCCGCGAGAACCAGGCGCTCAGTTCCAAGCTCTCGACCCTGTCCAATGCCATCGCCGGCGGCCCGTACATCGGCCTGCTCGGTACGGTGCTGGGGATCATGGTGGTGTTCCTCGGCACGGCGATGGCCGGTGACGTCAACATCAACGCCATCGCCCCTGGCATGGCGGCGGCGCTGCTGGCCACGGCCATGGGCCTGTTCGTGGCGATCCCGGCGCTGTTTGGCTACAACCGCCTGATCACGCGCAACAAGGAAGTCAGTGCGGACATGCGCGTGTTCGTCGACGAGTTCATCACCCGCCTGGCGGAGATGCACGGCGAGAGCCAGCACAGTGAAACCGCGCACCGCCGCGAACATCACGCATCGGTTCCGGCCTGAGGAGAATCGCCATGGCTTCCGTAAATGCCTCCCACGACGATGACGATGACGCGGCCGTCGACAGCATCAACATCACGCCCCTGGTGGACGTGCTCATGGTGGTGTTGGTGATGTTTATCCTCACCGCGACCGCCCAGGTGTCGGGCATTCAGATTCACCTGCCCAAGGCCAGCGCCTCGGTGTCGTTGTCGGAGGCCAAGACCAAGGCCATTTCCGTGAATGACGGCGGCCAGGTGTTCCTCGACGCCTACCCGGTGACCCTCGGCGAGCTGGAAGAGCGCCTGCGCATCGAGAAAGCGCTGAACCCGGACTTCCCGGTGATCGTGCGCGGCGATGCGATGGTGCAGTACCAGAAGGTGATCGAAGTGCTCGACCTGCTGCGCCGGCTGGAGCTGTCCCAGGTCGGGTTGGTCACCGGCAAACCGAGCCAGGGCTGAGTCATGACTGCACAGATGCCGATCAGGCCACCGCCTGTGAAAAACACGCCGCCGTGGCGCCCGTTGAAGTGGGGCGCCGGCCTGTTGCTGGGCGCCGTCGCCGCCTGGTTCCTGTGGCAGTGGGCCAATGACATGAGCGGCGTGCGCCGTGAAGCGCCCAAGGTGCCGACGATTATTCCGTTGCCGCCACCACCTCCACCGCCGCCGGAGAAACCCAAGGAACCTGAGCCCCAGGTCGAAGAAAAAGTCCCGGAGCCGGTGCCGAGCCCGGAGCCCGAAGAGGTCAAGCCCGCCGAGGAAGCACCGCCTTCGCCTAACGAGGATTTGGCCAACCCGATGCAGATCGATGGCGACGCCCAGTCTGGCAATGACGGTTTCAACATCGGTGCCGGCAAGGGCGGCGGTATGGCCGGCAGCGGTGGCGGCGGGTTGGGCACCGGTACTTATAAGCAGTACCTGGCCGGCACCTACCAGCGCTTGATGCGCGAAGACCCGGAGCTGCGCAAGAAGGCCTTCTCGATACAGATAGACCTGTGGTTGGGCGCCGATGGCCAGGTCACCAAGGCACTGGTGGCCAAGTCCAGCGGCGATGCCGAGACCGATGCGCAGATGCTCGCCTTGATCCAGACGCCGCGTGCCACGCAGAAACCACCGGCGTCGCTGACGCTGCCCATGCGCCTGTCCCTCAAGGGCCGGCGCCCGGATTGATTGAATCCTTTTTCCAACGGTTTTTTACAGGAGTTGCGTACACATGATTTCCCCCGTGAATCGACTGACCCTGGCGGTCGGCATGGTCATCGCGACCCTGGTCGGCCAGGCGGCTGCGGCCCCGGTCGCGCCCTCGGAAAACGTCACCATCAACCTGATCCGCCTGCTGGTGCAGCAGGGCGTGCTGACCCAGGACACCGCCAACGGGCTGATCGCCCAGGCCGAAAAAGAAGCCCAGCAGGCGCGCCAGGCCAATGCCGCGCCGGTGGTGGCCGCAGGCCCGACCGCAGCCCCCGGCGATGTGCGGGTGCAATACGTGCCGCAGGCAGTGAAGGATCAGATTCGTGACCAGGTCAAGGCCGAGGTCATGGCCACCGCCAAGCAGGAAAACTGGGCCCAGCCCAATACCTTTCCGGACTGGATCTCGCGCATCAGCTTTGACGGCGACATTCGTCTGCGCGATGAATCGCGTTACTTCTCGGGCAACAACAGCAACAACATCACGGACTTCGCGAAGGTCAATGACACCGGCCCCTATGACGTCAACAAGAACTCCAACACCAAGTTCCCACCCTTGCTCAACACCCGCCAGGACCGTGAAAACCTGTTCCGCCTGCGCGCCCGGCTGGGCATGAAAGCGGTGCTCTCGCCGGACTGGACCGCCGGTATCCGCATCGCCACCGGCTCTGACAATAACCCGGTGTCCACCACCCAGACCCTGGGCGGCGGCTTCGGCAAAAAAGATATCTGGCTGGACCAGGGCTACCTCACCTGGACCACCACCGACTACATGAAGTTGACCGCCGGGCGTATCGGCAACCCGTTCTATTCCACTGACATGATGTATTCCAACGACCTCAACTTCGACGGTGTGGCCGCCATCTTCAACCACTCCCTCAACAGCGAATGGGGCGTGTTCGGCACGCTCGGCGCCTTCCCGATCGAATACACCTCCGACACCGCCAGCGCTAACGGCATCGACAAGGAAGACAGCGAGACCAAGTGGCTGTTTGGCGGGCAGATTGGCGCGGACTGGAAGATCAATCGCAGCAACCGCCTCAAGCTGGCCGCGGCCTATTACCAGTTCCAGGACATCGAAGGCGAGCGCTCCAGCCCTTGCGCGCCTTGGGCGGGTGCGGCGGGTTGCGACACGGACGGCACGCGGGTGGCGTTCATGCAAAAAGGCAACTCGGTGTTCAACCTGCGCAACAACACCACCAACCCGGCCGACCCGGCGAAAACGCCGGACCCTCAATTCGTCGGCCTGGCGTCCAAGTTCAATGTGCTGGACCTCAACCTGGTCTGGGACAGCGAGTTGCCGAGCGACTTCAAGTTGCGCTCCCAGGCCAACTTCATCCACAACCTGGCCTACGACAAGGGCGAGATGCTCAAGCGCAGCGAAGGCGAGATCGTCAACAACATCAACAGCAAGGGCCAGTTTGAAAGTGGCGGCAATGCGCTGATGGTCTCGTTCACCCTCGGCAGCGCGCTGGAGATGCGCAAGCGCGGCGACTGGAACGTGCTGGCCGGCTACAAGTACATCCAGCCCGACGCCTTGCCCGACGGCTTCAACGATTCCTCGTTCCACCTGGGCGGCACCAACGCCAAGGGCTACTTCATCGGCGCCAACTACGGCATCGAAAAGAACATCTACGCCAGTGCGCGTTGGTTGAGCGCGTCCGAAGTCTACGGCCAGCCGTTCGAAGTCGATGTGATGCAACTGGAACTCAACACGCGCTTTTGATGCGCAGGGAGATGCCACATGAACACGCGAATCTGCGGGTTGTTACTGCTGCTGGTCGCCACTGGCGCGTCGGCTGAAGGCATGGAGGAGCGCCTGCGCACGCAACTGCGCAGCACCACCCAGCAATTGCAGGCCCTGCAAAGCGAGCAGGCCCAGGCCAGCGCCGCGCGCCTGGCTGCGGAAAACCAGGCCAAGCAGGCCCAGGCGCAAATCAAGCAACTGACGGCCGAGCTGGACAAGGCCCGTGGCGTGGCCGAGCAAATGGCCGGCCAGCAACAGAGCCTGCACAGCCAGGCGCAGGCCCAGGTGGCGGCCAGCAACGAGCAGATCGGCAAGTTCAAGAAGGCCTATGACGAACTGCTGGTGCTGGCCAAGGGCAAAGAGGCCGAGCGGGCGCGCTTGCAGGCCCAACTGAGCGAACGTGACACACAAGTGCAGCAATGTTCAGTCAAGAATCAACAGATGTACGGCGTAGCCCAGCAGTTGCTCGCGGCCTACGAAAAAATTGACGTGGCCGAGGTGATGAGCATCCGCCAGCCGTTCGCCAGCAGCGCCCGGGTCAAGTTCGAGGAGCTGGCCCAAGGCTTTGGCGACGATTTGTACAAGAGCCGTTTCGATGCGCCCCAGGCAACTGCCAATCATTGATAGACAGGGAAGAGATCTCCATGAGCGAATTGATCACCAGCGTCACCACCCAGAGCCTCACCGAGTTGCTGCAGGAAGCCGGTTACCGGGTCAACCAGACTGAGCAAAACGGCATCGTGCAATTGCTCAGCGCCAGCCAGGGCATCGGCTTTGCGGTGCGTTTCGGCAACCCGGCGGCAGAGCAGGGCGCCTATGTGGATTTCACTTACAGCTGCGCGCTGCGGATCCAGGGCGAATTGCCCGAAGGTCTGGCCCAGGTATGGAACGCCTCACGCCGTTTTGCACGGTTGTCGGTGCAGGGTGAATTCCTGCTGATGGAAATGGACGTGGTGGTGGCCGGTGTCGGCGCTACGCACCTGCGCAGCCAGTTGGAGTTGTGGGACCGTCTGTTGCAGGAATTTATCGTCTACCTGCGTGAGTACAGCCAACAGGCCGCGCAGTTGCAGGCGGAAGCCGAGGCGCCGGTACTGTGAAAAAGCCAACCCTGATGGTCGGAGCGGGCGCGCTGGCCTTGCTGGTGGTGGCGGTGGGCTTGAGCCTGCGACCGGGCAGCGACCCGGTGGCGGCACAGCAACCGGCGCCGGTGACCCACCCTGTACCGGTCGGACCGGCGGTGGCCCGCTTGGGTAACCAGCAGATCGACCTGACGGAACTGAAAACCGTGCTGGCCAGCCTGCCTGCCGAGTCCCGCGAACAATTGCGCGGCAACCGTGGCGCGCTGGAAACCTGGATTCGTTCGCGCCTGGCGCAAAAGGCCGTGCTCGAACAGGCCGACGCCCAGGGCTGGCGCCAGCGCCCGGACGTGGAGCAGCAAACCCGCGCCGCCGCCGAGCAGATTGTATTTCGCGATTACATGTTGTCGGTCAGCCAGGTGCCGGCCGATTACCCCAGCGCCGCCGAATTGCAGCAGGCCTACGACAGCGGCAAGTCGCAGTGGGTGACACCGCCGTTGTACCGAGTGAGCCAGATTTTCCTCGCGGTGAATGACCCGCAAGCCGTCGACAGTGTACGCCGCCAGGCCCAGGAGCTGAGCCGTCGCGCCCAGGCCGCACCGAATGATTTCGCCGCCCTGGCTACGCAGTTTTCCCAGGACACCGACTCCGCCGCACGCGGCGGTGACTCGGGCATGCAGCCGTTGCAGCAACTGGTGCCGGAAGTGCGCAGTGCGGTGTCGCGCCTCAAGGTCGGTGCCGTGTCGGACGTGGTGCAGAGTGCAGCGGGGTTCCATGTGCTCAAACTCACCGGCCAGCAACCGGCGCGCACCGCGACCCTCGACGAACTGCGTGAACGCCTCACCCAGGCCCTGCGTGCCCAGCGCCAGGAACAGATCGCCAAGGCTTACCTCGAAGGCATGCTCAATACCGCCACCCTGAGTATCGACGGCGCCGAGCTGAACAAAGTGCTGGAGTAACACGCGTCAACCCGCATTGGATGCACAGACCAACAAGACAGGGAGTCTCCCATGGCATTTCTAGAACCGTCTGCCCCCCAGGGGCCCTCCGTTTATCGCGTGTCAACCGAGGGCCGCAGCAGTTGGCTGACCCTGGCCCATGAGATCGACCCGGAAGTGGCGCGCTACTTCCTGGTGAGTGCGCGCTGCGGTTGTTTCATGCAGGCGGCGCGCAGTTTGAATATCAAGGCGACGCTGTTGCGCAAGCGTCTGGCGCAGTTGGAGGAACACCTGCGGCATTCGCTGTTCAGCTACCAGGGCAACGGTTTGGTGCTCAGTCGCGATGGCCAGCAGTTGCAAGCGCAGCTGATTGCACTGGCCCATGAACGACGCTTGCCGGTGACGGAGCAGCCGTTGATTCGGCTCGCGGTGGCTGAGCCGATCCTGCATGACATCCTTGGGCGTGACTTGATCGCCTTGCTGCGCCGCAATGCCAGCGTGCGCCTGGAGATCATCTCCATCGACAGCCAGTTGTCGTTGCAGGTGGTGGATGTGGACGTGGTGCTGTGGCTGTCGGACGCCGACGGGCCGGTGCCCGGTCCGAGCTTTGCCACTGAACCGCCTAGGGCCCTGGCGCGTTTGCAGTATCTGCCGCATATCGCCAAGCGTTATTCGCGGTTGACCACACGGCCGGACAGTGTGGAGGACCTCGACGATTACATGCTGGTGCAATGGCAGCCGGATGCGCAGGTGGGGGCTTTGCAGGCGTGGAACCAGGTGGTGCAGCAGCGCCTGGCGGCAGTGGTGCAGGTGCATGCGTATTCGCTGATGCTGGAGATGATCCGTTGTGGCGCGTGCATTGGGTTGCTGCCGCATTACATGAGCAGTTTCGACCGGGGGCTGGTGGCGTTGCCGGGGTTGCTGGATGAGCGTATGCAGCGCCAGGTGTGGTTGGCGGTGAATGCGCAGGTGCGGAATGAGGAGGCGGTGCGGATGATTGTGGAACTGATCGTCGGAACGTTTGAGGGGCGGCGGGAGTGGTTTGATTGATAGATTTATCCTCGGCCAGCAAATCCCCCTGTGGCGAGCGGGCTTGCCCCGCGTTGGGCTGCGTAGCAGCCCCAGTGAAGGCACCGAGGTATTCCTGAAAGAACTCAGCGTCGGGTTTTGGGGCTGCTGCGCAGCCCAGCGCGGGGCAAGCCCGCTCGCCACAAAGAACAGTTGTCACCGATGCACCGAGGCGTCCTTATCGCAGGCAAGCTCCCACAGGAAAAGCAGACTGACCGTCGTTTTAGGGGGGGCGTGAGTGGTTTGATTGACAGATTTCTCTTAGGCCATCAAATCCCCCTGTGGCGAGCGGGCTTGCCCCGCGTTGGGCTGCGCAGCAGCCCCAGTGAAGGCACCGAGGTATTTCTGAAAGAACTCAGCGTCGAGTTTTGGGGCTGCTGCGCAGCCCAGCGCGGGGCAAGCCCGCTCGCCACAAAGAACAGTTGTCACCGATGCACCGCGGCGTGCGTATCGCAGGCAAGCTCTCACAAGAAAAGCAGACTGACGGTCGCCGGCGTTGCGCAACTGGGATAACTGCGCCAGTCTTGGTGGCCTCATTCCCTGGGTCCAAGCACGCTGCGATGCAAGCCACACGTCTGACACTCATTTGCCATGCCCTCACGCCCCTGCAGAAACAGGGGCGTTTCTGCGATGACGAGCCGGTGGCGATGGATTGGCAGGGGGCGGCCGGCTCTCTCGCTGGGCGTTACAGGAAAAAACCGCGTTTATTGTGCGCTCCTGAGCTGCGTACTCGGCAGACGGCTGGCTTGTTCGGCAATGACGCTGTGATCGAAGACGCCCTGCGCGACGCCGACTTCGGCCAGTGGAAAGGCCAGCCCATCAGCCAACTCAATAGTGATGAGTTGAATACCTGGCTCACCGACAGCACCTTCGCGCCCCCGGGTGGGGAGTCAGTCGATGACGTGTGTGCACGCGTAGCGCAGTGGCTGAAAACCCTCGAATCCCAACCCGGCCATATTGTCGCCATCACCCACCCCTTTGTGATCCGCGCCGCGCTGTTGCAGGTGATGCAGTTTCCGCTGTCGATGTTCTACCGCATCGACGTCGAACCGTTGGCCGCCACCGAACTGCGCTTCAACACCGTCTGGCGCCTGCGCCTGGAAACTCACGCCTGAGCGCCTGAACATGGCAGAATCCAAGCCCCGCATTGAGAGCAACCCATGAAACGCATCCTGATCATCGGCATTGGCGCCGGCAACCCTGACTACATCACGATGCAGGCCGTGAAGGCGCTCAACCGTACCGACGTGTTTTTCCTGATGGACAAGGGCCAGAGCAAAGACAAGTTGATCGACCTGCGCCGCGAGATCTGCGAGACCTACATCACTGAGCCGGGCTATCGCTTCGTGGAGGCCGAGTGCCCCGAGCGTGTGCGCGGCGATATCGACTACACCACCGCCGTGCGGGACCTGAACCGCGACAAGCAGCAGACCTTCGAGCGCATGATCAACGAAGAAATGACTGACGGTGAAGTAGGTGCTTTCCTGGCGTGGGGCGACCCAGCGTTGTACGACAGCACCATCCGCATTTTGCAGGCGATTCTGGCCAGTGGCCGCTGCACCTTCGAGTTCGAGGTGATCCCCGGTATCACCAGCGTGCAGGCCCTGGCCGCACAACACAAAGTGGCGCTGAACCGCATCGGCAAGTCGGTCGAGATCACCACCGGGCGCCGTCTGGCGGCGGGGCAGGCGAGTGATGCCGACACCCTGGTGGTGATGCTCGACGCGGAAGACTCCTACCGCACCGTGGCCGATCAAGGCCTGGACATCTACTGGGGCGCCTACCTGGGCACGCAGGATGAGATCCTTATCAGTGGCAAGGTCAGTGAAGTGGCAGAAGAAATCGAACGGGTGCGCAAGGCGGCGCGCCTGGAGAATGGCTGGATCATGGACACTTATCTGCTGCGCAAACCCTGAGGTCACGTCCCATGCTCAAACTGTTTGCCCTGGCACTGACCCTGGTGGTCGGCGTCGCTCATGCCGACGATACGCTGCACACTGACTTGCCGTTGTCGTACCTGGAACAGACCCAGGGCGATGCGCGCAACCAGCCGCTGGTGATTTTCCTGCACGGTTTCGGCAGTGACGAAGAGGATTTGTTCGGCATCAAGGACGCGCTGCCGTCGACCTGGACGTACCTGTCGGCCCGCGCGCCGATGCCGGTGGACCCGCATGGCTATCGCTGGTTTGCCAGGAAACCCGGTGATGGCGATTACGATGGCGAGACTGCCGACCTGCAACGCAGCGCCCGGTTGATCGAAGAGTTTGTCGGTAAAGCCACCGCCAAGTACCACACCCAGCCGGATCGGGTGTTCCTGGTGGGCTTCAGTCAGGGCGCGATCATGTCTTACGAGGTGGGGTTGCGTCGGCCGGAACTGCTGCGTGGGATTGCAGCGTTGAGTGGCAGCGTGCTGCCGGTGCTCAAGGCTGAGCTGAAGCCGGATGTGTCACTGGGCAAACTGGCGATTTTCATTGGCCACGGCACCTTGGACCAGGCGCTGCCTTATGCGTCGGCCACTCGGGCGAATGAGGTGTTGACGGGACTGGGGTTGAAGCCAGAGTTCCACGGGTATCCGGGCATGCCGCATACCATCAGTGAAGCGCAAGTGCAGGACCTGAAAGCCTGGCTGGAAAAGAGCCTGAATTAAACGCGCTCAAACATTGTGGGAGGGGGCTTCTCCCTCCCACACTTGGACCAGGGTTGCCTGGAAGACTGTTATTTTCCGCCGGTAATCTGCTTCACCAGCGCCGCATGCCCCTTTGCGTCATCCGCCCGCGAGATTGCCTGGATCACCAGCAGGTGGTTGCCCGAACCGCCCAGGAACGTGGAGTTCAGCGTCTTGCCGCCGCCCTGGGTGGCGGTGCTGTCCACCTGGCGCAGGCCCAGGCCCTTGAAGGTCAGCTTCTTTTCGCTCTGTTTCTTGAAGTCCGGCAGGGCGGCGCTCTGGTCCTTGACGAAGCCGGCTACGGCGCCATCCAGGAATTTGGTGTCGTTATCCCCAATGGTCAGCCCATCGTTGCGCACGGTTTCGGCGACGATGACCACGCTTTTCGTGGTCTGGTTGGCGTACATCGTGCCTTGGGTGTCGGCAGTGCCATCCTCGGCCTTGCCGGCCGGCAGGGTGTCGGCGGAGTAGGCCTTGGGCAAGTTGAAGATGAACTTGCCGCCCAAGGTGGAGATGGTTTGGGTGGTCGGCTTGGACGCGGCGAACACGCTGCCGGCGGTCAGCGCGAGGGCCAGCAGGACGGCGGTCTTGGTGAAAGTGGCCATGAAGCGCTCCAGGGATGAACGAGATTGCGGCGTATTCTGTCAGAAAAATCGCAATCTCGTTCACTGGCAGCCTCACACCTTGTCGGACTCTTCCTCCAGTCGATCCATCTCAAACAGCCGCGCCAGTTCTGCCCGTGCTTCCTGGGCGGTTTGCATCACCTTGGCCGCGTCGTCGTACACCGCGTGTTGCGCGGCCAGCACTTGCAGGTCGTGGTTCTTGAAGCGGGTGATGCGCGCGTCGGCCTGGGCCTGGCTCAAGCCGAGGCCCACCAGGGTACGGCGGCTCATTTCCAGGCTGGAATAGAAGGTCTCGCGCACCGGCGAGGCGTCCAGGTCGACCAAGCGGTGCACGTGCTGGCGGTTACGCGCGCGGGCGATGATCTGCATGTGCGGGTAGAGGTTGCGCACCAGTTCGGCGGTCTTGATGTTGATTTCCGGGTCGTCCATGGCGATCACGAAGAATTCCGCCTGGTCGACCTTGGCCGCGTGCAGGATCTCGGGGCGTTGCGGGTCGCCGTAGAACACCGGCATGCCGCCGAAGCTGCGGGTCAGCTCGATGGTTTCCACCGAGGTGTCCAGGGCGATGAACGAGATGTTCTGCGCACGCAGGATTCGCGCCACGATCTGGCCCATACGGCCCATGCCGGCGATCACCACGCGTGGCGCATCGCTTTCGATGGTGCGGTATTCCTCGGGCACTTCCACCGGCTTGACCTTGGGCTTGAACAGCTTCGGGCACACCAGCAGCAATAGCGGCGTCACCGCCATGGACAGGGTGATGGTCAGCACCAGTATGTCGTAGAGGTGCGGTTCGAACAGGCCCTGGTCGCGGCCGATCTTGAACACCACGAAGGCAAACTCACCGCCGGCCGCCAGCACCACGCCCAGGCGCAGGGCGCTTTCGCGATTGAGGTCACCCACCATGCGGCCCACGGCATACAGCAGCGGCAATTTCAGGCCTATCAACAGCAGCGTCAGGCCAATCACCACCAGCGGCGAGCTGAGCAACAGGCTGAGGTTGGCGCCCATGCCCACGCTGATGAAGAACAACCCCAGCAGCAGGCCCTTGAACGGCTCGATCTGGGATTCCAGTTCGTGGCGGTACTCCGAGTCTGCCAGCAGCAGGCCTGCGAGGAAGGCGCCGAGAGCCATGGACACGCCCACCAATTCCATCAACCACGCCGTGCCAATCACTACCAGCAGCGCAGTGGCGGTGGACACTTCACGCAGCCCGGTCTTGGCCACGATGCGAAACACCGGCCGCAACAGATAGCGTCCGCCGATGATCACCACGGCGATGCTGCCGAGGATCTGCAACACATGCTGCAGGCCCTGGGCTTCGGTGGTCGGGTGATCGCTGCCGGCCAGCAGCGGCACCATGGCGATCAGCGGGATCGCGGCGATGTCCTGGAACAGCAGGATGGCAAAGGCCAGGCGCCCGTGGGGCTGGTTCAGCTCCTTGCGCTCGGCCAGGCTTTGCAGGCCGAAGGCGGTGGACGACAGCGCCAGACCCAGGCCCAGCACGATGGCGCTGTTCCACGACTGGCCAAACAGCCACAACGCCACCACGCCCATCACCAGGCCGGTCAGCAGCACCTGCGCCAGGCCGACGCCGAACACCGCCTTGCGCATCACCCATAGACGCTTGGGTGACAGTTCCAGGCCGATGATGAACAGCAGCAACACCACCCCCAGCTCGGAGAACTGCGCGACGCTTTGCGGGTTGCCGATCAGGCCCAGCACCGACGGGCCGATGATTACACCGGCAAACAGATAGCCCAGCACCGCGCCCAGTTGCAGGCGTTTGGCCAGCGGTACGGTCAGCACGGCGGCGAGCAGGAACACCACGGCTGCTTGTAACAGGTTGCCTTCATGGGGCATTGCGAACTCCAGGATCTTTAAAACCAATCAACAGGCGGGTATTAGAGCGCTTTTTACATTTCGATAATTGTGTTTTTGCGGCGTAGGAGGGGGATAGCGCAGTGTTTTTCAAGGGCGCGAGCTTTCTGCCGGTGCAGTGGAAGGATGTACAAACAATTTCCCAAGCGCCGCAGGTGGAAGGCCGGGCACTTCGTCTCCTAATTTTTATGCTCTTGAGTTTATATTCCATGGGTGGCATATTTCATGAGCTGGGACGTTGAATACACGGATGAATTCGGAGACTGTTGGGAGGATTTGGGAGCAAAGGAACAAGTTTCCGTATCCGCTAGCGTTGATCTGCTGGTGCTTTTAGGTCCGGGCCTGGGCTTTCCCCACAGCAGCGCTATCAAGGGCTCCCGGCATGGCAACCTGCGGGAACTGCGCATACAGCACGCCGGTCGGCCGTTTCGTGTGTTGTATGCCTTTGATCCACGCCGATGTGCGTTGTTGCTGATCGGTGGAGACAAGACAGGACAACATCGGTGGTATGAGGAACACGTCCCGATGGCAGAAAAGCTATATGACGTGCATTTGGAAACAATGCGTAAAGAGGGCCGTAACCATGGCTAAGAAATTCGCTGAGCTTCAAGCGGGCATGACGTCACAAGCCCGCGCCGAAGCCAAGCAGTTGTTCCAGCAACACCTGCAGGAAATGCCGCTGCATGAGCTGCGCAAAGCCCAGCAGTTGAGCCAGCAGAGCCTGGCGAAGGCGTTGAATATCAACCAGGCGGCCGTCTCCAAGATGGAGCGCCGCACAGACATGTACATCAGCACGTTGCGTGACTACATCCGTGCGATGGGGGGCGAACTGGAAATCATCGCAACCTTCCCCGATGGCCAGGTCAAGATCGATAATTTCACTTATTGAAAGCATTGCAAACGCCCGGCGCGTGCCGGGCTTTGTTTTATCCGGCTATTTATCGCTTTGCATGACCGCACCTTGCCCGACCGGTGCGAGGTTCACCGGCCGGCGATACAAGCCCACCGCCAGCCCGGCGATGATGATCCCGATCGAGATCAGGTTCGGCGTGGAAATACGCTCATCCAGGATCAGCATCGAACTGGTAATGCCGAATACCGGAATCAGCAACGACAGCGGCGCCACGGTGGACACCGGGTACAACTTGAGCAGCGAGTTCCAGCCCCAGTAGGCGAAGTGCGTGGCCAGGTACACCTGGAACAGTATCGACAGGATCGCCGTCAGGTCGAGACTGCTTTGCAAACCTTCGAACGCGGCGCTGCCGTGCAGCAGCCAGGCGGTGAGGAACAGCGGGATCGGCGGGATCAGGCTGGCCCAGACCATGAACGAGAAGATTTCCTTGACCCCGGATTTCTTGATGATCACGTTGCCTACGCTCCAGGCCACTGCACTGAGGACGATCAGCATGACGCCCAGCACCGCGTGGTTGCCTTCCTGGGTGGAGATGATGCCCGCCAGGCCGATCAAGGCCAGTACGGCGCCGATCATCTGTGCGCCACGGATCTTCTCCTTGAACAGCACAAAGCCCCAGCCCATGGTGAAGAACACGCTGAGTTGAATGATCAGCGAAGCGATACCCGGGCTCACACCCACCTGGATGCCGTAGTTGATCACGCCCCACATGCCTAGCCCGAAGATAAAGCCATAGGCGGCCACGTAGCTGAACTTGACGGCGGGGCGCTTGATGAAGAACACCAGCGGCAAGGCGGCCAGGGCGAAACGGATTCCCGTGAGCACAAATGGGTCGATGGCACGCAGGCCCAGCTTGGTGATGGGGAAGTTGACCCCCCAGACCAGGGTGACGAGCACGGCGAGTGACAAATGTTTTTTCAGCATGGACCCTCCTTGGGTCAGGCGGCACAGCGCAGTTGCAATGTGCCGCCGGGAAGTCAGTTCAAGGCGAACCGTTTTTGCGTCAGGCGCAGCCCGGCATTTCCGGATACCCCTTCGAACGAACCAAACTTGGGCAGAGGCGATTTTAGGTGGCAGATGATTGGCCCGCTTGCTATGTCAGGTCATACTTTGACAAAATCGGGCCATGTCGCCGACCTTCACCTTATCCCCTTACGAACTCGATAGCCCTGCTGCGGTGGTGACGCTGCGCGAGTACCCGTCCGGCACGGTGTTCCCACGCCACACCCACCGGCTCGGGCAGTTCGCCTACGCATCCACCGGCGCGTTGAAGATGTTCACGGAGCTGGGCAATTGGGTGGTGCCGCCGCAGCGGGCGATCTGGGTACCGGGCGGGGTGGCGCACGAGATGCACATGCGCGGCGATGTGGTGATGCTCAATACCTACCTGGACGATGACGCGGCCCGACGTGCAGGGTTGCAGGACCATTGCCAGGTGTTTGCTGTATCGCCGTTATTGCGCCACCTGTTGGAAGCGGCGCTGGCGATTGGGCCATCGGCTTCGCCCAGCGTCCGTGATTGCTGCGTGCTGACCCTGTTGATCGACGAAATCGGTGCCATGCCCGAGTTGCCACTCAGTGCGCCGTTGCCGTCCGAGGCGCGCCTGGCCCGTTCGTGTCAACGCTTCCTGGAGGCGCCCACGCAGAACATTTCCATCGGTGAGATGGCCGACTGGTCGGGCATGAGTCGGCGTACCTTTACCCGTCACTTCCGCGAGTGCACGGGCATGACCTTTGTTTCGTGGCGCCAGCAGGTATGCCTGCTGGAGGCCACGGCACGGCTCAGTCATGGCTCGTCCATCACCGATGTGGCATTCGAATTGGGGTTCAGCAGTTCCAGCGCGTTTACGTCGGTGTTCCGGCGTAACCTGGGCGACTCACCGGCGCGCTACCTGGCCAAGTCCAAGGCAGCTTCCCTGTTCTGAACGGAGGAGGCGGCGACCCTGGTGCCTTTTTCCCAGCGGTACGGCGTTGAGCCTCGCCCTTTGTTACTATCGCCGTCCCTTGTCGCCAGGAGTCACGGCCCCATGCAGCACCAGTGGGATGAAATGCACCGCACCCGCAAGCCCACGTTCGTACTGTGCGGCGAGCCTCAGGGCGACGTGCTCAATCTCTATGTTCACGGTTATTCGGCGTTCTTCAACCGGCAACAACTGGGCAACTTCAAGGCGCAGTTGGCGAGTATCGAAGGTTCGACCAACCTGATGCTGTTCTGGCCGGCGGGGCATTTCCTGGAAAACCTGTTTGCGCCTTTCAAGGAGGTGATCGGCGCGATGCTGGGCGGCGGTAGCCTGGGCGCGGCAACCGTCGGGGTGGGCAAGGCGCTTGCCTATTTTCTTGATCACTACAAAAGCGTCGAGGCGCGGGTGGACGAAGTCGCCAAAAGCCTGCTGCCGGAACTGGCCAATTACCTGCACGGTGAATCCCTTGATGTGCGGCGTATCAACCTGATCGGGCATTCCCTGGGCGCGCGGATCCTGGTCAAGAGCCTGCTCGCCAGCCCCGAAACCGCGCGGGAGCTACCCTTGGACAACCTGCTGTTGATGGGCGGCGCGATCTGTACGTCGAGCCCTTGGGATGTCGTGTCGGCGCCGCTCAAGGGGCGGGTAATCAACTGTCACTCCAGCAAGGACTGGGCCTTGGCCATAAAGCCGGACACCGAACGCTGCATCGGTCGTTATGCGATCCCGGTGACGCCGGCCCTCAAGGCCAAGGTCACCAACGTGCACCTGGCGACTTTCGATCACGCCGCCTATTGGCCGCAATTGCAGACGGTGGTGCAGTACACCGACCTGCTGCATGAACGGCGTGGCATGATCCGCTCCGACCAGCGCAGTGCTGAAGTGCGTTTTGCCGAGGAGGACATCGATTTGTTCCCTGCGCTGATGCAGGCCCGGCCGGAAGAGGTGAAGTTCCTCGCCGAATTGATGGCGCAAAAACGCAGTGCATCGATAGACGCCACGGTGCGCGAGCCGCTCAAGTTGGCTATTGAGCTGCAACGCATGGGCGGCGATACCTTCATGAACCTGGCCCGTGGACATGGCGTGGGTTATCGCCAGATCGCCGAAGATGTGGTGCAGCGGCTGGGGATCAAGTTCGACGATCCGCTGGATACGGTCGCACTGGCCGATCTCGAAGCCCGGGTCGCCGAGAAACTCATCGAACAGTACAAGGACAAACTCAGCAACACGGACCGACAGGTGTTCGACGCAGAACTCAAAGCGGCCGCTCAAAAGGAGCAGGGCTTGTTCAGCCGTTTTGACGTAGGCCGGTCGGCCACCACCGCGTTGAGCGGCACGGCGTTGGCCGGGCTCACCGGTTTTATCCTGCGCCGTGGCGCGGCCACGGCAATCCCGGTGGTGGGCCAGGCGTTGGCGGCGGCGATGCTGGTGGTGAGCGGCGTGCGTGCATTTTCCGGCCCGGCGTATTCGATCACCACGTTGGCCGTGCTGGTGATCGGCGTGATTCGCCAGCGCATGGAGCGTGAAGCGCTGAACCAGGAGATGGACCTGGTGGTGCAGGTGGTGGAGGCGTTCGACCTGCCACGGGACACGGTGATGCGCACGGTCGTGTCTGACTGATAAGCTGCACCCTTGTCTTGTGTGTGCCTGGGATACCGCGTGAAATTCAGCCTGCCGAAAATTGCTACCGCCCCGTTCTGCCCGCCGGAAGTGGCCGGCTCCGTCGCCGTGGACCCCAAGGCTTCGTTCTTCAAGCGCATGTTGATGTTCGCCGGCCCTGGCCTGCTGGTCTCCATCGGCTATATGGACCCGGGCAATTGGGCTACGGCCATCGAGGCCGGTTCGCGCTATGGCTACAGCCTGTTGTTTGTGGTGTTGCTGGCCAGCCTTGCCGGGATGGCGGTGCAGTGCCTGTGCTCGCGCCTGGGCATCGCCACCGGCAAAGACCTGGCGCAGCTGTGCCGAGAGCGTTACAGCACGCGTTCTGCACGCACCCAGTGGGTGTTGGCGGAAATCTCCATCATCGCCACCGACCTTGCCGAAGTGCTGGGCTGTGCCCTGGCATTTCATTTGCTGTTGGGGGTATCGCTGACCACTGGCATTGTGATCACCGCCTTTGACACGCTGTTGGTCCTGGCCCTGCAGAATCGTGGTTTCCGGCGCCTGGAAGCGATCATGCTGGCGCTGGTGGCGACCATCGGCGTGTGTTTCTTCATCGAGCTGGTGCTGATCAAACCTTATTGGCCCGACGTGTTCAGTGGTTTCACTCCGTCACTTTCCGCGATCAGCGACGCCGCGCCGCTTTACCTGGCCATCGGTATCCTCGGGGCCACGGTGATGCCCCATAACCTCTACTTGCACAGCTCCATCGTGCAAACCCGTCTGATCGGCAAGGACCTCGCCAGCAAACTGGACGCGGTCAAGCTGGCGCGCATCGACACCATCGGTTCATTGGCCCTGGCGCTGCTGGTCAACGCGGCGATCCTGATTCTCGCCGCCGCTGCTTTCCACAAGACCGGCCATACTGAGGTGGTCGAGATCCAGGACGCCTACCATCTGCTTGACCCGCTGGTGGGCGGTGCCTTCGCCAGCATCCTGTTCGGCATTGCGCTGTTGGCCTCCGGGCAAAGCTCCACCTTTACCGGCACCATCGCCGGGCAGGTGATCATGGAGGGCTACCTCAACCTGCGTATTCCCTGCTGGCAACGCCGCCTGATCACGCGTGGGCTGGCGCTGATTCCGGCGTTTCTGGGGGTGTGGCTGATGGGCGACGATGCCATCGGCAAGCTGCTGATCCTCAGCCAGGTGGTGCTCAGCCTGCAGTTGCCGTTTGCGCTGTATCCGTTGATCCGCATGACCGGCGATAAACAGCTGATGGGGCCATTCGTGAATCGGCTGCCGACGCGCTTGTTGGCGTGGTTTCTGTTTGCGCTGATCAGTGGGGCGAATGCCTGGTTGATTGGGCAGTGGGTGTTCGCTTGAGGCGGTACAGCGTTCTAGATGAGTTAGACCAGAATCGCCAAGGACGTGTATTGGGCGATGTGTGGATCGGCCGTCAATAGCCTCATGGGTTCGCTTATGGCTGTCGCAATAATGAGCCGATCAAAAGGGTCCTTGTGATGCTGCTCGAGATCCTTGACTGCGATGGCATGTTCCGAGGTGACGGGCAGTTCGGCAAATCCGCTTTCCAGGCAGTACTCACGGATTTCCTCCAGGTCTACGGTGAGTTTCCCCAGGCCGACCTTGATTGCCATTTCCCAGAATGTCGCAGCGCTGATGTAAACCTCCGCTGCATTCTCTATCAGCTTCCTGGCTTTGCTGGATAGCCTGGGGTCTTCCGTCAGGGTCCAGAGCAGGATGTGGGTGTCTAACAGCACTCTCACGGATGCTTGCCTTCGAAGGCATCCAGCAGGGCGCCAGGCAGGGGTGCGTCGAAGTCTTCGGGAATGACGAACTTGCCTTTCATGGCACCGATTCTCCGGCTTTTGCATTTCCCCACGGGCACAAGTTGTGCCATCGCACGTCCATGCTTGGCAATAGTGATGACTTTGCCAGCAGCGGCCTCATCCACCAGTTTTGACAGATTGTTTTTCGCTTCGCCCAAAGGAACCGTGATCATGTGGTTATCCCCATATTTTGGCCAAATATAGCCAAAACTGGGTGCGCTATCAAAGACGGCCAGACCGCTGGCGGACGCGGCGCGCTCAGATCGCGATGGTTTGTGATACGTGACTTTCATGGCAGTTCTCTAAAAGAGGATGTTGCGCAAGTCTGCCGTAATAGGCTTGGCCACAAGAATACTGGCCCGAAAAAACAGAATGGAACTACTTCCTGCTGTAGGAAAATTCCCGAACCACTTGGTTCACCGATCCCAATACGGCACGGCCCCAAAACACTCCACAAAATAATCAATCACCGTCCGCACCTTCAGCGACAGGCGCCGGCTACCTGGCCACAGTGCCGCAATCTGCTGCGGCTCCAGGGTTGTCGCCACTTCATAGTCGGTCAGCACCGCCTGCAACGTGCCTGCGCGCAAGCCTTCGCCGATCAACCAGGAGGGAAACACCACCAGCCCCAGGCCTTGCTCGGCGGCATGGGTCAAGGTGTCGGCATGGTTGCCGGTGATCGGACCCTTGACGCTGTAGGGCGTCCAGTCGCCCTGGCCCTTGCGGAAAAACCAGCGTTGCTGGCCGGTGATGCCTTTGTAGGCCAGGCATTGGTGGTCGATCAGTTCGTCGGGATGTTGCGGCGTGCCATGCCGGGCCAGGTAGGCGGGGCTGGCGGCGATGCGAAAGCGTTGGGGCGCGAAGATGCGAGCCTGCATGCTCGAATCGTTGAGCACGCCGATGCGGAACAGCAGGTCAGTGCCGTCCTGCAGTGGATCGACGTACGTGTCGGTCTGCTGGATGTCCAGTTGCAGCTTCGGATACCGTCGGCACAACTCACCCAGCCACGGCGACAGGTGGCGCTGGCCGAACACCATGGGGGCATTGATGCGCACCAGGCCGCTGGGTTCGCTTTCCTGTTCCTGCAATGCCTGGCTGGCGGCTTCGAGTTGTTCCAGCATCAACCGCGCATGCCGCCCCAGCAGACGACCGGCTTCGGTGGGGCTGACCGCGCGGGTGTGACGGTAGAGCAACTGTTGGCCGAGGGCCTGTTCCATCAGCTGTATCTGTCGGGAGATGGAGGAGGGCGCCAGGCCTTCGCGGCGGGCCACTTCGGAGAAGCTGCCCAGGTCCAGCACGGCCACGAACAGGCGCAGTGCTTTGAAACTCAATTCATTCAAGCCTTGCATCATGTCTCCAGGCTGTGCGTCTTGCGCAAAGGTGTTGTCAGCATGCTCCCATTTATCGCACAGCACGGCCATCGGATAATGCGTGCCATGTTTCCTTTCTTGAAGCGCAGGTGTTGTATGCAGGCAAGTTCCATCGAGGGTGTGGCGCAAGCCAAACCGAAAAAAAACGTCTTGAGGTTGCTGTTGTTGCCGCTGGTGATCCTGGCCGGCATGGGCCTGTCGGTAGAGGCCGGTTTGCTCGGCCCGCTGGGTGTGCAGGTGGGGCATTTGTGGGCGACCCTGAGCATTTTCGGGGTGGGCTCGGCGATCCTGTATCTGCTGCTGTTGTTCAGTGGCCAGCAAAAGGGCCCGGCGCTCTCCGAACTGCCGCGCTGGCAGTTGATCGGCGGGTTCCTGGGGCCGATCTATGTGGTGGTGCTCACCCTGGCCACGCCACATATCGGTATTGCGATGACCATGATCGCGATTTTGTCCGGGCAGGTCGGCAAGAGTGTGCTGATCGACCATTTCGGCTGGTTCGGCGCGGCGCGCAAGCGGGTCAATGGCGAACGCTGGATTGCCCTGGCGTTGATTGTGGTGGCACTTGTTCTGATTGCACGAGGTTAAGGCGATGAATCTGATTCTGTTACTGGTCGTGGTGGTTGCCGCAGGTGCGGTGTTGAGCGTGCAGGCGGCGATCAACGGTCGCCTGGGCCAGGCGGTTGGGGTATTGCGTGGCAGCCTGGTGACCTTCTCGGTGGGGGCGATTGTCACCGCGTTAATGATTTTCTTCTTTGAACCCGTCCAGACGGTGAGCCTGCTGGACGTGCCGAAATGGCAACTGACCGGTGCGTTGTTCGGTGTGGTGTACATGATGGTGATGGTCGGCGCGGTGCCGGTGGTCGGGACGGCCGTCGCCACCGTCGCGGTGATCGTCGGGCAATTGGGCATGGGCATGCTGATCGACAACTTCGGCTGGCTGGGCAACCCGGCCATCGAGCTGTCGAGCAGCCGCATCGTGGCGATGGCCTGTCTCGCGTTGGCGCTGGTGTTCATGTATCGCAGCAATACCCGCACCGACTGAGGGGTTGAACCATCGACGGCGGGCCGCAGTCACTGCTTAAGGTGCCGGCGCCCGCCGCACCGAGACGACCATGAAGAAGGAGTCTGACCATGCCAGATAAAACCTGTGCCTGCCCACACTGCAAATGCGTGCTGGGACCTGATGCGGTCATGAAGGACGGCAAGGGATATTGCTGTCAGGGCTGTGCCGAGCACCATGCCCATGGTGAGCCGTGTGCGGCTGCGACGGGGTGTGAGTGTGCCAAGTCTGCCAGAGGCTAGCGGTGTTTGAACCGGTGGGAGCCTGCGTGCTCCCACACGGTTTACCGGCCGCAAAAATCACTCGGATTGTCGTGCCGCGGTGATTACCATAGCGACTCTCCCTCGAATGATGTGCACCCCATGGCCCTGGCCGCGCCGCCTGACCTCAGTGATCCTGCCGTTCCCGTGCAACCCCTGGCGCGCACCTATCCGCGCGGGCTCTACGTTGAGCCCCACAGCCACGACTGGGGCCAGTTGCTCTATGCCATGAGCGGCGTGATGTGGGTCGAGACCCCGCAGGAAGCGCTGGTGGTGCCGCCACAGCGTGCCGTGTGGCTGCCGCCCGGCGTAGAACATGGTATCCGCGTGGTCTCGGACTTGCAGATGCGCAATATCTACCTGCGCCCGGCCCTGGCCGCAACGCTGGACAGCCAGGTGCAGGTGATCGAAGTCGGTGGGTTGTTGCGCGAACTGATCGTCACGTTGGTGGGCGAGGGCGACACCGGTGAGGTGGCGTACTACGACGCGCTGGTCAGCCTGGCCTTGCTGGAGCTGCAACGGGCGCGCCGCTCGCCGATTCGCATCGCCATGCCGGTGGAGGCCGACCGCCGGCTGATCAACGCCTGCCAGGCGGTCATGGCTGCGCCGTCACTGGAGATCCCTTTCGAGCAGCATGCCGAAACCGCCGGTGCCAGCGTGCGCACCCTGGCGCGGCTATTCCAGAACCACTTGGGCATGGGCTTTGCCGAGTGGCGCCGCCAGGTGCAACTGGCCACGGCGGTGGCGGAGCTGATCCAGGGCCAGTCGGTCAGCGCCATCGCGCGTTCCCTGGGGTATTCGCCCAGCAGTTTCAGCGACATGTTCCGGCGTGAACTCGGTGTGGCGCCCTCGCAATACGTGGGCTGAGGGGTTGGCCGAAATCCTGAAGCACTTGGCCGATGCTTCAGGCTGGTGCTCTCTACACTGAGCGCATCCACCCACAAGGCGCTGCCCCATGAACTACCTCATTTCCCTGGCCATCGGCCTGTTTGTCGGCGTGATCTACGGCGCCCTCGACTTCCGCTCGCCCGCACCGCCGGCCATCGCCCTGATCGGCCTGATGGGCATGTTGCTGGGTGAAAAGCTCTGGCCCATGGGGCGGCAGCTGGTGGGCACCTGGTTCTCCTGATCTCTTTTTTCTCTTCGATGGATATTGGCCATGAAAGCACTGCAATTTACTGCCACCGGCGACCTCAACAACCTGCGCTTTGTCGACGTCGCCACCCCGGTGCCGGCCGTGGGGGAAGTGCTGGTACAGATCAAGGCCGCGGGCCTCAACCCCAGCGACGTCAAAAACGTGCTCGGTCGTTTCCCCTACACCACCTTGCCGCGCATCCCCGGCCGTGATTTCGCCGGGGTTGTGGTTGAAGGTCCGCAGGCGCTGGTGGGCCAGGAAGTCTGGGGCACCGGCCGTGACTTGGGCTTTTTTGCCGACGGTTCCCATGCCCAGTACCTCACCGTGTCGGCCAAGGGCGTGGCACGTAAGCCTACCCACCTGAGTTTCGCCCAGGCCGCGAGCCTTGGCGTGCCGTACACCACCGCCTGGGATGCACTGGAGCGCAGCGGCGTGACCCAAGGCACACGCCTGCTGGTGATCGGTGCCAATGGCGCGGTGGGCAGCGCGGCCCTGGCCCTGGCAAAAATCCGTGGTGCCCAGGTGCTGGCCGCCGTGCGTCGCCCGGAACAGGTCGACGTCTTGCAGGGCCAGGGCTTCGACGCGATTGCCCTGGGCAAGCCGGAAGAGCTGGGCACGCAGGTCAATGCCGTGTTCAAGGGCGGTGCGGATGTGATCTTCGACACCACCGGTTTCTGGCTGCCGGCCGCCGTGGCAGGCCTGGCGCCATTTGGCCGCATCGCCATTATCGCCGCGCCGGTGGACGGCCATGTACAACTGCCGGCGCTGGCGTTGTACCGCAAGGGTGGTTCGGTGGTGGGGATCAATTCGTTGCTCTACAACTGCGAGCAGTGCGCCGTGATGCTGGAGCAGTTCGGGCGTTTCTTTGATGAAGGTTTGTTGCCACTGCCCACCGGCCTGCGTGAAGTGGCGCTGGCCGATGGGGTGCAGTGCTTCGAAGAGGTGAACCAGGGCAGCGCAGACAAGATCATCTTCCTGCCTTGATCCTGGCGGTCATGCCTCGGGAACACCTTTCTCCCAGGCTGACCAGTTCTTGAGGATCGCCTGTACCAACGGGTTGCCCGTGCGGTACAGGTTCTCCAGCGCCGGGACAAAACCGCCCTGGTCCGCGTACTTCAACAGGTTATCCACTTCGCTGTAGCCCGGGTACGGCCGGTCGAAATCCGAACCGGCGCGCACCACCGCCAGGCGCTGGATGTCCACCAAGCCTTCACGGCTGGCGCGCAGCAGGGCCTCATAGGTGGAGTTGTCTTCCTGCTGGGTGGTGCAATATTCGCCTTTGTTGTCGGTCAGCAGCTTGGTCCACACCTCGGCGCGCTCGCTCAAGCGTGTGCCGGAAAACCAGGTGTTGCCCGCCAGGGTGTCGCAGCGGGTGACTTGCGGCGGCTGGTTGGCCGGCGCGGCGGGGTAGTGTTTGCGCCAGGCGCTGGATTCCTTGCTTTCCGTCAGCTCGACTTTCTGCGACAGGGCAAACGCCTTGGCCTGCAACTTGGGGTTCAGCTCAAACACTTCGGTCTTGTAGTCCAGCGGTGGTTTTTCGTTGGGGCCCTTGGTGTTGATGCCGAGATAGCCGGTCGGCCAATCCTTCGGCGCATCCCGCGAATCCAGCTCCCACTGGGTGCCGAATTCCACCAGGTAATGTGCCCACGCGGCGGTGCCGATCGTGCCGTGCTTGGGGCTGATACCGGCGATCCCGGCGATCAGGAAGTAGCTCTGGCGCAGGTCGAACTTGGGCGACAGCGCCAAGGCCAGGGTGGAGGCCGCGGCGTTGGTCTGGCCCATGCCGGTGACCAGCAGGCACACATCCCGGGTATTGCAGCGGATCACCGGATACTCGGCAGACAAGCCCGGTACGCGCACTTCCTGCTTGAGTTCCAGGCGGTCGATCCAGGTTTGCGCCTCCGGGGCGAACATGGTGATCAGCATCACCTTGGGCTTGATCGGTGCAGATGCATCGGCCAGCACCAGCTGGGGCAGAACGGCCAGGCCAACAGCCATTGAGAGACGGGTAAACGCGTTCATCTAAAGCTCCTTGATCAGAATTGATAGCCCACGCCGGCGTAGTAACCCCAGCCGTCCGAGCGCGCGCGGAAATTTCCTTCGCCGAAATTCAACTCGCTGCCGTCCTCCCAGTTGCCGCCGTTATGAAAGTAACGGCCGACCAGGGTGAAACGCAGGTGGGTGAACGAATACAGCAGCACGTTGGTGGCCACCAGGGAATTGGCAGTGCGTGCCGGGTTGTCCTTGTGCAGGTCCGAGCCAAAATCGTAGTTGGTAAAGCCGATGTAGGTCAGCGAAGCGCCGTTATCGAATTTGCCGATGGGCACGATGTACTTCATTTGCGCACGGTAGCCGTCCCAGGAATATTCGTTGCTGGCGCCATAGTTTTCCCACTGGTAACGCCCGTAGAAGTTGGCCGACAGGTTGACCCGCGAGTGGGTGTCGATATCGGTGCCCAGTCCGCTGTACAGCGTATTGGCGCGGTTGGCCTTGTTGCTGCCGTGGTCGTAGATCCAGTCGAAGGCCACATACCATTCCTTGAACGGCCCGATGGCCAGGCTGCGGCCCGCCAGGTAGTCGATGGAAATACGCGGCTCATGTTCCATGAACACCGGCGAGCCATGGTCCCACACGCCCTTGTCATTACTGTTACCGATGGTGAGGATCTTCGGCACGTCGATGTAGCCGTACAGCTCGAAAGGCCCCTTGCGGCCGAAGTACTCGTACTCCAGATAGACGTCATCCTGCGGCTTGGGGCCGAAGCTGATGTCTTTGCTGCCGATCAACGTCAGGTCCTGATTGAACCAGTCCGACAGGTACACACCTTTTTTCGCCGGGCTGGCTTCGGGGCTGAGGGTTTCGCCCTGTGCTGAGTCATCGATGGGTTTTTCCTGCGCCAAAAGGGGCGCGCTGAGTAGTCCTGTAACGGCAGCCAGTAGCAAGGAAACACCAAAGCAGGTAGGACGCCTTGAGGTGAAATGCATTGAAAATCCCTATTCGTACGCGGTTTGAACCCGATTCTTCGGGTAGAGGTGAACTTGGTCGCCAAGTTCGTACCGCAAACGTTTGCACAGGCTGTACCAACTTTGCTCAATCGATTGATCAGCTTGGAAAAAAACAGGATTAGTCGACCTTTTGGTCAGAATTGACCGGGTGTCATTTTTCGATGCGGTGAAACAGGTGCGTCGCGGTTTCCCGTCGATAGTCACTCGGCGTCTGGTTCATCTCGATGCGAAAGTGCCGGTTGAAATTCGACAGGTTGGCGTAGCCCACTTCAAAGCAGATGTCCGCCACCGACATATCGCTTTGCAGCAACAGCCGGCAGGCGCGCTGCACCCGGAACTTGCGCATCAGGTCGATAAAACCGTGGCCGGTGTTGCGCTTGAAGAAGCGCGAAAAGCCCGGTTCGCTCATCTCCAACTGTTGCGCGATCACCGACAGGCGCACATCGCCGGTCAGCTCGCGCATCAAATAGTCGAATGCCTTGTTGATGCGTTCCGCGCTGCGCGCATCCAGGGTCGGCGCGTAGCAGGGGCTGGCCAGGGCCTTGACCTGTTGGGGCGGGGCGTTTTTCAGGGTGTCGAGCAATTGCAGGAACAGGATCAAGCGTTGCAGGCCCTGGGCGTTACCGATGGCTTCCATCCAATGCGCGGCCTGCAGCGCCGTGTCGCCGGTGAACTCCAGTCCACGGCGGGCCTGTTCGAACAACGGCTGCAGGTCGCCGAGCTCCGGCAGGGTTCTGCGCAAGGCGAGGAGGGCGGCGCCGTCGAATTGCAGCACCACGTCGCGGCCGGTGAGGTATTCGCCGGGGGCCAGTTCGCCGATCCAGTCGTGGGGCAGGTCGGGGCCGATCAGTGCGACATGCCCGGCGCTGAAGGCACCGATGTAGTCGCCGGCCACCAGTTTGCCGCTGCCTTGGCGGATCAAGTGGATTTCGAATTCGGGGTGGTGGTTCCAGCGGGCCAGGTCGTAGGGATAGTCATGTTCGAACCAGCGGAAGCAGTGGTCCGGCTCGGGCAGGATCACTTCCAGTTCGGCGGGGCGGTGCTCGAACAGCGTGGCACGGCTGATGGGCATGAGCGGGCTTCTTGGGGTTCTTGTAATCGCTTCAAAATACGCGCCTCGGGCGTTCAGGCGCTACCCCCGCTTGCGTCCCGCACTGATACTTTTTTAACTCGCGCGCCCCCGGTTAAAAAAGTACCAGTCGAGCATCCGCCACGGGTTTGTGAGGGCCTGGCCAAGCTGCTGTAATCGGCGCTCAACAACAAAAACAACCGGTGGAAACCGCCATGTTCAAGCTCCCGCAAGTGTTGTTCCTGCTGTCCGGCCTGGCGTTGGCCATGCCCAGCCACGCCGCCGACACCGTCACCATCGCCACGGTCAACAACAGCGACATGATCCGCATGCAGCGCCTGTCCAAGGTGTTCGAAGCCCAGCACCCGGACATCAAGCTCAACTGGGTGGTGCTGGAAGAAAACGTGCTGCGCCAGCGCCTCACCACCGACATCGCCACCCAAGGCGGGCAATTCGATGTGCTGACCATCGGCACCTACGAAACCCCGCTCTGGGGCGCCAAGCACTGGCTGGAACCCTTGACCCAGCTGCCGGCCGATTACGATGCCGACGATATCTTCCCCTCGGTGCGCCAGGGCCTGTCGGTCAACGACACGCTCTATGCCTTGCCGTTCTATGGTGAAAGTACCGTGACCTACTACCGTACCGACCTGTTCCAGCAGGCGGGCCTGAGCATGCCGGCGCACCCGACCTGGACCCAGCTCGGCGAGTTCGCGTCCAAGCTCACCGCCAAGGACAAGGGCCAATACGGCATGTGCTTGCGCGGCAAGGCCGGCTGGGGCGAGAACATCGCCTTGCTCAGCACCATGGCCAATGCCTTTGGCGCGCGCTGGTTCGACGAGCAGTGGAAACCCGAGCTGACCAGCCCCGAGTGGACCGCAGCCGCCAACTTTTACGTCAACACCCTCAAGCAGTACGGCCCGCCGGGCGTGTCCAGCAATGGTTTTAACGAAACCCTGGCGCTGTTCAACAGCGGGAAGTGTGCGATCTGGGTCGATGCCAGCGTGGCCGGCTCCTTCACCACCGATAAAAGCCAGAGCAAGGTGGCCGACAGCGTAGGTTTCGCCGCCGCGCCCACCGAGGTCACCGATAAAGGCTCGTCATGGCTCTACGCCTGGTCCCTGGCGATCCCGGCCACTTCCAAACACAAGGACGCCGCCAAGGCCTTTATCAGTTGGGCGACGTCCAAGGACTACATCCAGCTGGTCGCCGACAAAGAAGGCATTACCAACGTGCCGCCAGGCACCCGCCAGTCCACCTACAACGAGGCGTATTTAAAAGCTGCCCCGTTTGCCCAGGTGACCCTGGAGATGATGAAACACGCCGACCCTGCACACCCATCCGCCAAGCCGGTGCCGTACGTGGGCATCCAGTACGTGACCATCCCCGAGTTCCAGGCCATCGGCACCTCGGTCGGCAAGCTGTTCTCGGCGGCGCTGACGGGCGGCATGTCGGTTGACCAGGCTTTGCTGGAAGCGCAGTCCACCACCGAACGCGAGATGAAACGCGCCGGTTATCCGAAGTAACTTTTGACGGGACATACCCATGAAACGACTGGAAGGTAAAAGCGCGCTGATCACCGGGTCGGCACGCGGTATCGGCCGCGCCTTCGCCCAGGCCTACATCGAAGAAGGCGCCACGGTGGCCATCGCCGATATCAACCTGCAACGGGCCCAGGCCACGGCCGCCGAACTTGGCCCGCAGGCCTACGCCGTGGCCATGGACGTCACCGATCAGGCCTCTATCGACGGCGCGATTGCCGCCGTGGTGGCCCAGGCTGGCAAGCTGGATATCCTGGTCAACAACGCTGCGCTGTTCGACTTGGCGCCCATCGTCGACATCACCCGCGACAGCTACGAGCGGCTGTTCTCGATCAACGTCGCCGGCACGCTGTTCACCCTGCAGGCCGCGGCGCGGCAGATGATCAGCCAGGGCCATGGCGGCAAGATCATCAACATGGCCAGCCAGGCCGGACGGCGCGGCGAACCGCTGGTGGCGATCTATTGCGCGACCAAGGCGGCGGTGATCAGCCTGACGCAATCGGCGGGGTTGAACCTGATCAGGCAGGGTATCAACGTCAATGCCATTGCTCCTGGGGTCGTAGACGGGGAACATTGGGATGGCGTGGATGCGTTGTTTGCCAAGCATGAAGGATTGGCACCTGGCGAAAAGAAGAAGCGGGTAGGGGCCGAGGTGCCGTTTGGGCGGATGGGCACGGCGCAGGATCTGACCGGGATGGCGATCTTCCTGGCGTCAAAGGAGGCCGACTATGTGGTGGCGCAGACCTACAACGTCGATGGCGGCAACTGGTTGAACTAGGACCCAATGTGGGAGGGGGCTTGCCCCCGATAGCGGTTGGGCAGTCACAGTTGTGCAATCTGACCCACTGCTATCGGGGGCAAGCCCCCTCCCACAGTTGAGCCTCTTTGTTCGTTGACTCGGGGCTAATCCGCAAAGCTGCGGTCGAAGAAGTAAACCTCTCCAGGCTTGAGGTTCTCCACCGTTGCCTGGGGCCTGCCGCCTTCACCCTGTTTCTTGCGCCCGGTCTCACGTAAGTACCCGGCCTCCGCCAGCTTCAGCAACCGCTGGCGAATACTGGTCTTCAACACCGGCCGCGCCAGCACCAAGGAAAAAATCGTGGTCGCCTCCGGCGCGCTGAATTCATTGCCCAGGAACATCAGCGGCAAGCTGCTGTACAACGACTTGGAAAACAAACGTTCCTGCACCGCTGCCACGATGCTGTTGTGATCGAACGGCAACTTGATGCCGCCACTCGCCACCGCCGTCAGCGAAAACCAGCCCTGGTGCTCACCCAGCGTCACGTCCTCGTTCACGATCGCCAGGTAATGGGTGGACGACGACCAGCAGCGCGGATCGCGAAACGCATCCCCCACCGTCCCCACCTGTTCGCTCCAGGCCAGGTCCAGCCCGACCTTGTCACTTGCTCGCAAGCGCTCCACCGCATCCTCGAGGCTCAGATCTTGCACGCCGCCATTCACCACCACCCCCGGCAACGCCCAGTGCCCGGCGAAGGGCTCGGCGTCGCGCTGGTTCAGCAGCAGTTTCAGTTCGCCAGAGGCACGGCAGTAAAACAGCACGCACAGGTCGACGGTATGGAGGTAGGCGCTACGGGGCATGTGATGTCCTTCTAAACAGCAGTGCGGCACAGTCTAACGGATCGAACAGATATGTCATGTACTGACTCCAGGATAGATAAGTAAATGTTTCTTGCAATGAAAGTACATGACGTGTACTTTTGTTTCCAGGCCACAGGAGAACCACCATGACCCTCGCGACAACTGCCATTGCCTCATTCGACGTCGACGCCCAGAAGTTCTGGAACCTTACTAACTGTTAGGATGGAATTACTTGATGTAAAACAATCACTTAACCAATCTAACGATTTTGCGCGAATTTCTGTCTAGTACGGCTTTTTTCTATCTGTGCTCGAATCGCTTGCAGACTGCAAGCGATAAACTTGCTTGTTCCCCATCACTCATCTGCGCCAGAACCGGTAGCATTAATCCTGTTCCAGTATCGATGGACAGTCGATAGAGCTAGGCCGGTCTCGCGTGCAATCTGCGATTGATTCATACCTGCCGCTTTAAGCTCGCGAACGACGCTTTCGTTCTGTCTATTCTGAGGCTTGCCTGGGTTACGGTGGGCGACCTCTCCGTCAGGGAGCTGTTCAGCAAGAATTCCCAGACCTCCTTCTTTCTCGAAAGCTCGGAGCTGCTTTAAAGCAGTCTCCATAAGAGCGGGATAGGGGATATTTAGCTTTTTGGACATGCATAGAGCTAGGAGCGCTAGAGGGTCAATTCGAAGGCCCTCAGCAAGGCTCTCGAACTTCTCAAGAGTGATGCTTGTTTCGCCACGCTCGAGGGCGCTCAGCTTGGATTTCGCGGAGGCGTCCGAAAGATCTTCGTGTCGAAGCTGACGCTGCAGGCGCAGGGCCCTGATTGCGCCTGCGAGAGCGATTCTAAGTTGCATGGCTCACTCAAAAGTCAGGATATAGCCACACAGGAGGGTTTCCGTTAAATATCAAAATGAGGTAGTATTGCGCATAGTTTGATTTGAATGCAGAATTCACAAGCCCTTTGGATGCATCCGCAAAGTCTTTCTTGGCAATTTATGGAAAATGTAGGTGAGCGGTCAGCCTCCATGGAGCGCAGCGGGCTGGCCCTTCAGTGAGCTTCAGAGCCTCGTGCGGACGATCTATCGCTCCTAACCAATTCAAGAGGCTGCACATGGTTGAAGTTATTGATGAGGGGCTTTTGGAAGGCAGTGGAGTTCCTTTAGTTGGCTCAGAACTCAGTCTGGAAGACGCAATGGCTGCAGCCAGAAAGCGCTACAAATGGATGCCCCTCTGCGCCGTCGAGGAATGGATCATCCTAGACGCCATCGTCACCGACGAAGAGCGAGCGAAAGTTACCGCCGCAGGCTGCCAGCCAATCTTTCTTTTTGCCCACAAAGTTGTGCACGACGAGCAGCGGCGTTTCGAACCAGGCCATTGGGTGCGCTCAAGCATGGGCACCGCTTTCAAAGAAGGCTACCTATTCGAAACACGCAACACGGTCTACGTCTTGCTTGGCCCAGGCCATCGTAAGTCTGCTTCTATCGAAGCGATATTTTCCCTTTTCTGATTACCAACCGGTTCTGCTGAGCAACTGACGTGCTCCAGCAGCTTGAGGCGACACATGTTCAGAACCATAGACAGCGACCTCATAGGTGTCCCAGGAATGTTTGGCGAGGGCGTATCCAACTGGCGTGGAGTGTCGAGGTTGCTCCGAACTCCTTGGTACCACCTGACCCTTAGCGTCGAACACCAGGGGCGGCACAGCGAGTGTGCGGTGATGATTGACGACACGCGCCAGCTTCAAGAAATTTTGGTGAGCCAAGGCTCTGATTTAGGTATCACCGAAATCATGGCTGTGACGCCGTCTTGGATGAATAAGACAGGAGGTTGGCAGATGGAGCGGTTGACCAGATTAAGCGTAGGTGAGGACGGAATTGGCTCTGAGGTCTGTGTCCTAGAGGTGGGTGAGGGCGAGGTTTACCACACCTCGCACCAACCAGATTTCCAGATCGAAGCGCTGGCGAACGTAAGGCCTGTCTTTCTCTCAAGCATGATTCGATCAGCCTGAAATTTACCAGTAATCCTCCACGATAACAACGCGCCTGGTTGCGTGTGCAATTCCTGATATCTCCATACAGAACGCAGCCGGAGGGCAGTGATGCTCGACACGATAGATGTAAATTTCCACGGAAAGCGCCATACAGATTTCGACCTCTTGCGAATCATAAAAGCGCAAGAGCAGGGCTTCGACTTACCGGTTACCGCTTACCTATGTGGTGTATCCATAAGGGCGCGCGCAGGCATCGGTGTGGTGTTTGGCCACAAGCGTAAAGACCAGTATGGGCGGTTTTGTGATGGTCATCTGATCAGGACTTCTGATGTGCTGAAGGTCGAGCGCGAGGGGAGATTCTGGGTGATGACGACGGAGAACTCGCGGTACGTACTAGCGACGTTTCAGAGGGGTAATGGGCGTGCCAGTCTTCGTGACTTCCTGCGTCTCTCACAAGGGCAGCATCACATAACCCCGCGAGTGCTGCAGTGATTTTAGAGTGGAGGGAAAGCGCTAACTGCGGAGTTTAGAGCGTAGATGGCTTCGCCGGACGTTTACCGACGTGTTTCCGAGGCATGCGTTGGGATGAGCTACTGAGCCTGCAGCATCGGGACACTTGCTATTGGGGACACTGCCAGAATTGATGTTTTCTGGTTGGTATTTTGAGAGGCAGACTTCGTTTGCTGACTCAAGCTCACCCCATCGGGTTCTTGAGGGGTTACCGTGGCCCCTTTGCCCGCCAGAATCATCGCAAGAATTAGAACGGTAAAGCCCACTAAAATTGGAAATGAGCCCAGCCAAAATTGGAAACGTCGGCGGCGCTGGTATGCGTCCATCTTTACTAGACCCTTTCAGCGATGGTGAGTATGTCTCGCTTCCTTGTACTTCCGTAGCTCAATGTAAATTCTACAGTCAATGATATCTCGCCCTTAAAAAGGGAGTGAGGCAGCAGTTCACATTGCTTCTGCTTTGGGCTTGACCCCTCCGGGGTACGGCTGGCGTGAACCAAACCCTGACTGCGCCAGGTTTTGGCCCTCCGGGCTTACATCCTCAAGCCTTTGGCCCGTCTGGCCGGAGCGCTCTGCTCGCACCTTTGGCCACAACGTGCGGCGTTATCTCGATGATTGTAGAAGCAAGCCTCACCTGCGTATTACTGCGCTAGAGGCTTTGTATTTTGACGCCGCATCAATCGGGGGCAGAGTACCGTGTTTAATATTAGGCCCGAGGAGACTTCACGCAGAACGCTTCTGGATGAGATCCAGCAGCAACTTGCCATCGGGCATGGGGGACATGGTGCGCAAGAATACGACGTTTTTCTGCACCGTTTTCTTGATCTCAGCGGCTGAAATTGGCTTGTCCAGGATGGTGAAATCCATCAGTCGTTGAAAGTGGCACTCTTCGAGATAGCCGTGATGCTCACGCTTTTCAGTTTCACCAGTGCCTTGGCCGAATGCGACGATTCCTTTGCCATTCTCGTACAAGAAGACCACATCACCTTTCTGTATACGGTCAATGTTGTGCTTCCAGGGGCTATAAAAGGCTGCTGCGCTACCCTCGCTGAGCATGCGGTCATGGTCTTCCAATGAGTGACGCTTGTTCGTATTTAGAAGGTGGAAGCTCGATGGTTCGAGTGACTCGATGTCTACCGCCGCTTGCTCTTCGTCATCAAGCTTAAGAGCAACCTTAGCGGCTTCAACCCCCTTCTCAAGCAGTTTAAGCATTGTCTCCTGGCGACTCAGATCAAGCTGATCAGCTAAACCTTCGATGAAGGAGTAAAGCTCCTTGGGCATGCGGATAGATGCGGACGCTAGGTCGTTCTTCATCTTCGCGGCGTTTTCGATGAGCGAAATAATGTCGTTCATGGGATGGATCTCCTGTCAGATGTAGTAAAGCATCCCATGGTATAAAATTAAAATCAAATGGTGCTTTTTTAAAAAAGCATAAAAAGAAGCTAAAAAAAGTAAGCCAGACGCTCCGATTTCATGCCCGCTTGAACACGCTGACCAGAGATCCTTCCATCGGACAGGTGATCCTGGATGGGGCATACGGAAGCCAATTGCTCCTTGTAGGTGTATATTCATACAGTGATCATGTTATGCCCAGCGGAGGGCGCTGGCATAACGCTGGAAAGGTGCTTAGATCAATGCTTAATGTCATGTCGCCACCAGCAAGGAAGAGGATTTAACTTGGCCACTCTTACCGATAAAGAAATAGAAGCCCTGAAAATCGAGAACTTCATTTTTCACGTGGTGCATCATCGAGATGATGATCCGATACTTTTTGACGATACTCCCTTGAGCACCTTCGAGCCGTTCTTCATTGACCGCATCAAAGAAACCCTCAAGGGCAATAAATTTTCTTTCGCTGAAATATCTCAAGTAAAGGCCAAATTGAATAGCTGGGAGAAGGGTGAGTCGAATTTTGTCGATATCTCCAAGAGCTTGGCGCGACAATTTCATCGCCTTGGCGATAAACGGATGAAATCAGGCGTGTTGATTGTAATTGGCTTGGTTACAGGCGCTAAAAAGTTTTATTCTTTAATCAAGTATGACTCTGAAAAAGTTGTCACATTTGAAACCACGGGCGCCCAGGCAATTCTTCAGGCAGTTACTAACAACTTTACTGAATCACCAAAAGCGTTGCAGAAATCAGCCCTTATTGATTTGGATTCCAAAGACTCAGAAGTAGTGATCATTGATAAAATGAGCCGCTCAGGAATCAGTGACTTCTTCAAGGAATTCCTGGGTGTAGAGCGTCTCCGGAACTCAAAGGAAATGACGGTAGATTTGGTTAAGGCAATCAAAAAAACTGTAAGGACACACCTGGGTGATCTACCGCCTGCTATCACATCAAAAGTCGCTGAGAAAGTCGTTGAGATTGCGAAAAAGCGTAAAGACTTTGAAGTCGACGAATTCTTCACAGATTTTTTTGGCATCAATGGCCAAGATGAAATTCGGGCGACCTTCGACAAAGAATTGGAAAGCCTAAATTTGACTGGTGAGGTGTTCTCCTATGATGAGGAAGAGTTACCTACCAATGAGGCAAAGAAATACGTAACAAGCGAAGGCATCATCATCAATATGCCTGCACGGGCAAAGGGAAGCTTAACTATCGAAAACGGAAAGGATGAAACTGTCATTACTATTCGTACAAGTCGCTTGCGTGAATCATGAAACAGCTAGCGCTGGAACTTCGCAGCTTCTTTGAGCGACTTGCGGCGTCGGGCGGTTCTGCGCAGATTGAGACTGCGCATATTGTTCGAATTGATGAAATAAGCGTTATATCTTCTGAGTTTGTTCGAGAGTTGAAAGATCTTGCCCAGCGTGTTTGTTCTGATGGCATCGGAACGATAGAGCTTTTTGGAGAGGTTTCCGACAGCATCGAGATCAAGGATTTAGATTTGGAGGATGTAGAAAATGACAGACTAACACTAATCTTGGAGAAGCCAGCGGATGATGGTTGGTGTTATTTCCTCACTTTAAGAGGTTTCGAAAACTGGCTGAGAACAAATCAATTCTCAACACAGACCTCACAGAAAAAAATGTGTGTATGGGTTGCAGGTGAAACCTTTGAGTTTTCCACTCATCAGTTTCTAGTTAAAGAAATGGGTGGAGATAAAAGTTTACCTGCCGCCACTCAACATCCTGAAAAGCCTTGGAAAATGGTACGGGATCTTACCCACTCCCTTACCCCACCGTCGCTTGAGCCATGGCTGCTAACCGCTGAGCCAATTACTGAAAGCGAACCTTTTACAGCCTGGAAACGCGTGGCGGTGGAAAAGCTTTCCTTTTGCTTGCCAGCCGAGATTCGCAAGGAAGATGATGAGACTCATGTAATATTTCGAGGCGGGCGCTCACTCCCCATAGCTATAGACCAGCCTATTAACTGGGCTGATATCAATTTTGAAACAATTCACGACACCTGCCAGTGGATTTACTCCACCCCTAGGGAGTCTGAAACGAAATTCCAACTTTTCAATAACCACATTGCTATCAACTGGAACAGTGGGACGACGTGGCCCTCTGGCTCAACGCCACTCTTGAAAAATAGCCTCTCGGGGGCCAAGGAAGCGTTCGCCTTTCATCTCCAGGATCAGAGCAAGGAGGCTGTCAAAAGCCTTGGGGATCTGCGCAAGGGTTTGCAGGACGAGGTTAATAAGACACAAACCGCGACAAGGGATTTAATATCAGCTCTCTGGCGTGATTTCGCGGTGGCGGGTGTTGTCTTAGCTCTCAAGACTCCGATAGCGACTACAGGCGTAGCGGATACAGCTACCACGATTCTGTATCTAGGCGTTTCTGTACTTCTCATATTGAGCATGGTTATCAACACTCTATCAACCTTGCGTTTTAACAGTCTTGCTGACAGCAGTAGAGAAGGATGGCGGAAGAAGATCTACAACTTTATGTCTGCCGACGACTGGAAGCGCTTGGTTGAAAAACCTATATCGTCCGGACGCACTGTTTACTGGCTTGCTTGGGCTGTGTGCTTCTGTCTATACGCAACCATTGTCCACTACTTTCTATCGCTTGCGGCGCCTAGCTTTGTAGCGAATCACATCGATTATTATTTTTTCTACGCGTGGAACTACATCTCCGCCTTTTTTTAATAAAACTATAAATACAACTACGATTAACTCTTTGTGGCAGCAGTGTTGCTGCACAGATATTTAGAAGCTATGCCAGGAACCGTCAGGGGCTTGCTTACGCATCAGAAGATAGTCTGGCTGAGGCAGAGGCTATAGCCATCACTGTCCGCATTCCGTTGCTCGTCCGTAATGTACCCCAATAGGGTCATTAAGCCTAAAAATGATGGTTGATGTGACTGATTTGGGACATTAAATATGTATCCCAGAGCAAAGTACCACTGGCGTTCGATTCTAGGAGGGTAGTTGTCTCTCGGATTCGCTCGCCTCCTTGCGAGCCCAGCGCAACACCGCTATCGACATGAATTGTCTAATAGCCAGCGCTCCCCGTTCATTTCTGGCTTTCGAGCCAGGCAGGGTCAATGCTAGCTCTACCCTGGCACGACTCGCTTCGTACATTGCAAATGCGTTGAACTCAGAATCAAGCAGCACCAAGAGCACTGTATCGAAGGGTTGTCGTAGATCAATTGCACCCATACGGCCCGTAATCTTTTGCGGGTTCAGGATACATCGCCCCTTGATCTGGATTCTCGCGACACCATCTTCCAGCGCCTCTGTAGCGTCGTAACCTGCCTGCCTTGCAGGATGTAGTAACAGGCCGAGCCTAACAGCAGCTTCGTACTCTGCGACCTCGCCGGTCACGCCCAGCGGCTTGCCGGTCAGGCTATAGAATCTACGCGCGAGTACCTTGGCCTCTTTCAGAATCTCTAGGATTTCATCCTGGATCAATGCAGCCTGGTGAGGTTCCTGGCCATGACTCAGTTCAGTCATCTGCAAATGCCTCAAGCGCAGCCAGCAGCTTCGCTAGCTCAGCCAGGTTGGCCGCCGTCACGATGTCATATTCTCCTCGACTACTCAGTCGATATACCTCTCGAGCCTTTTTGACCCGTTCCAGTAGAGGAACAACAATGCCTGACGCTCTTTCAAGAAATTCGTTAATGTCTGCCCGTGTTTGAGGGATCTTGTAGCCTTTGGCCGCGCTTGTGATGATGACGTTCGCATCCCGAAGCTTGGCAATGCCACTGGATCGGATTCTCTGGCCGTTGACCTCTCCCAATCCGCTGTCTTTTAGATGGGCCATGATCTCCGTAGTCAGTACGTAGTCCTTGGTGACAAATTCGCTCTGGAATCTCAAGAACCGCAAGATGCTTAGCTGCAGTCGCTCATCTTCATCGGGGTGGTCACCAACCCGCTCGCTAAAACGGTCGGCCTGGCGGAGAGCCTCCTGGTGTACCTGGTAGTCAGCATATCCAGACTCATTCGTAGGCGGTGGCAGAAGAGACTGGTACTTGGATGGCCACTCAAGCATTCCAAGAGTCAGGCTGCGGAGGATTTTCTTGTAGGCAAGAACTGCTTCTTCCGAAGCTTTCTCTTCGTAGATCTGAGCGACTGAACCAGCGAAAAAATCTGCAACCTGAACCAAAACGTTGTCCTTGCTGGCCATCGTCTGGAAGGCATCCTTATCGCCAAATAGGTCGTCCACGAATCGTTCTGCAACGTAGCTTTTGAGGCTCTGCTGAAATTCCTGGCCACCATGCTCGTCTACGATCATCTGGAGGTCAGGGTATGCGCGGAACAAACGTTCATAGAGCAACCCGTTCACGTATTTTATGAACGAGGTCTTGATACGGAGGCCGCCGTCTTTGTGAATTCTGGACTTATCAACGACGGTGAAATAGAGCTTGAATGGCAGCTCAGCTAGCTCGTTGAGGATTCGGGCACGGCGATCTGAATCTTTGGGCTTCAGATTGCTGGATTTGATCTCACCTGTTTGAAAATGACGCATGCGGAGTGCTTTAGCTTGGGCATAAGCAGCTTCCAGGTCTTTCTCTGCCACCAGAATGGAGCACACGATGAAAAAGCCCGAGCTTCCTCCCTTTGACGTATCAATGTCGGAATTCCCGGACTCATCCACGAAGGCATATGTTCTGTCCATGATCTTGCTCCATCAACAACGTACTGAGCGCGGTGGGTCGCCCAATGGCAAGGTGGCGAACTTAGTTCGTCGCAGTGGTAGTGCCTGGAGCGGGGCCTTCGCTGAACGTGTAATTGATTACCACGTCATTGCGGATCAAGACGTCGAGGGTTTTCTGAGTGCCCGTAGTCGTCACCTTCATGGTGACCACGTAGCTTTGGGCGTGGGCTGAGCCATTGGTGTAGGTGTAGATCCACTTTTCGTCAGTCTCGCTGACAGCACTCTTGGCGTAGGGCTCACCAAACAGGGACTTCAACTCAGTAGTTGTCGTTTTGCCTTTGGTGATGCTCGCTACACTGGCCGACGGAAAGTCTCGTCCTGCGGTGTAGTGGGACGTAGCGCAACCGCCAAGTGCAACACAGATTCCCATTACTGCGATGAGCTTTTTCATATCCTTCCTTGATCGTAGAAAGCTCCAAATCTAGCTGGCATCGAGGCTAAAAGCCATCGTCTCCTTGATCACCTGTGCTCGCTCTCGCCGACAGGGCACCACACACATAAATAAATGCACTCGAGGCAGGGCAGACCATAAAAACTCCGAACCATTGAGCTCTAAATCGTGGGAGCAAGGGTGCCTTCATGTAAGAACGGTACTTTCGGTTAGCAACCGGCTGGTTTTCGTTTATGAGCATATCTGCTACGGCTATATACGGCCAAAAGCGGTCATTTAGCTTCTTCGCGAAACAGCAGCAGTTCAACCGTATTGAAAAATACTGTACGCACTCAACCAGGAGGGTATCTTGATGAGCCAGTGTAATTCAACTCTCAGGCAGTGCCGCAATGATGCTATTCAATATGTCGTTGTAGCGGTCATAGAAAGGGCACTGATCGTCAGATAAAGCGAAATTACAGACTATGCATTCACACCCAATAAGCTTCAATGACAAAAGCTACCATTAAAGTAGCTTCTGCCAGCGACAAGCTATTTTTTTGTAGACTTGCTAGGCTTCAAGTCAGGATTGTTACTTGGCGTGTCTTTATTGTCACGACGACGCTTATCAACTTCGCCGGTTGATTTGGCAATCGGTTTGGGGCCTGGTTTAAGCGCCATAAAATCTCTCCTTGATGTTAGTTTTATTTTAGTTGCTGCGGGATCATCCTATTGGTACGGACGGATACTTTCAATAGGCAAGAGATACTTGATTTTAGGTATGTGAAAACTCGAATTAGCTTTGGCTCATCTACTGGAAATCTAACGACAGGTAACGTGTTGATTTTACGTTCATTGATTACATCTTGCAGGTAGCACTGCACCTCCAGAATCATTCGAGCATCGCCAGACCGCACCTGTCTGCTACCTAGCCTTTACCGTCCACAACTGATCTACCTTCGTCGTGTAGCTCTGGCTCATCAAATCTCTACGCATCGCCCATCCAGGCGCCGCAGGCACGCTAGCCAACCGGACGACTCCCTTTCCCCACCGGCCATTGATCTCATCCAGGACGCTCATTACCTTATCAGCCATTACGGGTTGCGAATGCACGAACAGGTCATCCGTGAATTCGCCAGGCTGCCGCAAATCAATCAGCAGAACCTCCGCCTTGCTGTACTTGAAGCCTGGTCGAAAGAGGCGATTGACCGCTTCGGTTGCAGCCTTGGTCATGAGTCGAACGTCGTTTGTCGGGTAGGGGAGTTCGACCAGTGCGCCGCTCGCGTACTTCGCTTCTTCTGGATTGAACATGCCTGTCCTGATACTCACGCGGATCTTCTTGCACAGCGAGTTCTGCGCTCTGAGCTTTTCCGCCGCGCGTTGGGTGTATGTGGCGACGGCCTCCTTGATCGGCTCGATCTGTGTGAGCCGGGTGCCGAACATCCTGCTACAGCAAATCTCTTGTTTGGGTGGGTCAGCTTCACCCAGTTCCAGACAGGAGGTGCCGGCAAGCTCTCGAGCGGTTTTTTCGATTACCACGCTGAATTTCTGGCGAAGCATCCACGGATCGGTTTTCGCCAAGTCCATTGCGGTCTTGATGCCCATCGTTTCCAGGTGGGCCTTCATGCGCTTGCCAATGCCCCAGACTTCGCCGACATCGGTGTTGCGCAGCGTCCAGTCGCGTTTGAACGGATCGCAGAGATCGACCACACCACCGGTGATATCTAACAGGCGCTTGGCGGTATGATTTGCGAGCTTCGCTAGGGTCTTGGTGCGGGCAATACCCACCCCGACTGGAATTCCCGTGCGCTTGAGCAGGGTGGTGCGCACGTGCCGTCCAAAAGCAGACACATCACCTGGGAGGCCCGTGAGATCGGCGAACGCCTCATCAATGCTGTAAACCTCTAACGCTGGCACCATCGATTCGATGATCGTCATGACGCGCTCACTCATGTCGCCATAGAGCGCGTAATTACTGCTGAAGGCCACGATTCCATGCCGGCGTAGATGGTCTTTGATCTGGAAGTATGGCTGGCCCATTTTCACAAAAGGTTTGGCGTCGTAGCTGCGCGCAATCACACAGCCGTCGTTGTTGGACAGCACCACGATGGGTGTCTTGGCTAGGTCGGGTCTGAACACTCGCTCGCAGCTCGCGTAAAACGAGTTGCAGTCAATTAGGGCGAAGACAGGCTCAAGTGTTGTCATGATCGCGCACGCTGTATTTCACCACACCCCAGATCACCAGCTCATCGCCCTCCATGACATGTCTTACAGGATATTTCGGATTCTCCGACAGGAGGAGTACGGCGTTCTCACGCAGAAGCAGGCGCTTGCAGAAAGGCTCCGAGTTCAGCGCGGCGATGACGATATCGCCACTGACCGCATCGATGCTTCGATCAACAACCACCAGATCCCCTGAATAGATTCCGGCGCCCTGCATGCTATCTCCGTCAATCCTCACCAAGTACACGTGCGGCGCGCGGATATCGAATAGCTCATCGAGGGAAATGTGCTTTTCGATGTGATCAGCCGCAGGGGAGGGGAAGCCCGCCGGTACCCTGGATGAATAAAGGGGCAGCTTTTTACCGCCAGTAGCGAGAGGGCCGAGGATGGTGACGCTCATGATGCAAGCCTTAGATTGGTAGACTGTACGTATATACAGTTAACGATTTGCTTCGCTTGTGGTCAATCTCATAAGCATCACTATTCGACGGGTGACAGCATGTGCGGACGCTACTCGATCTACGAATCGATGGATCACTACCTGAAGGAGCTTGCGCCAGAGCAGTTGGTGATCAACGGCTACGATCTTTGGCCAGTAGAGCGATACAACGTCGCACCCTCGACCCGTGTGGAGATCATTCGGCCAGTGGACGACCAATTAAGCGTAGATAAGGTGAAATGGGGATGGTCACCATTTTGGGCGAAAGGAAAGCGTCCTGACCCGATAAACGCCAGGGTTGAAACAGTCATGACTGGGAAGTTTTTCAATCAGCTCTGGCCAAGCGGTCGTGTACTTGCACCGGCAAACGGGTGGTTTGAGTGGGTCAACGATCCGGCTGATCCAAAGAAAAAACAGCCTTACTTCATAACCCTGAAGGAGCAGGCTCCGATGTTCTTCGCTGGGTTAGCTGAGGTTCACCAGGGCTTGGAGCCAGACCCTCGCGACGGCTTCGTCATCATCACCGCCGCCAGCGATCAAGGGATGGTAGATATCCATGATCGGAAACCGCTGGTTTTGGCTCCTGAGCACGCCCGCGAATGGATCGCCTCAGATACTTCCCCTGAACGCGCGCGGGAAATCGCGATGGAACACTGCTGGCCTGCTACCGATTTTCATTGGTACAAGGTAAGCAAGGCTGTGGGTAGTGTTCGCAATCAGGGCCCAGAATTGGTCGAGCCGCTCGCAGGGGCGTCAGACGGCGATGGATGAGTACGTACCGTAATGTTGATGGAGGGCAGCTGCAGCGTTGCTCAGCCGTTCCATGAGTAGCGGATATTAGATTTTATTAAGAACGGACGTCGCTTAGATCAACCCCCAGTTTTGACACCCGGCATACCTGAGACCGCCCAGGTAATGGCTGATACTGGTACGGTATATGCCCTGCCGTTAGCAAAAAGCCCGCAGAATTTATCCGAGCACTGGATGATCCGGAACTGGGTGACTTCTTCAGATCCGGGTAGTTTTAGAGTCACGACGGGGGAATCACTAAAACCCTGCTTAACGTCTTCCCTAGCGGTTTCTCGTCCTGCATCGCTAAAAGGCATAATTACCATCGCGAGTGACATTGAGATCAAGCACAGGATGATGAAAACACCATAACTTCCAACGAACAGAAACAGTCCTGCCCGTCGCCAGGATTTAAGAAAAGACCGTTTCTTCGCTTTTATAGGCTTCTGATTTCTTTGATTAACAGAGCCCGTACGGTCTGTCATGAAATCAACGAGACCAAAAATCAGGCTTAGGCCAACCATGCCTAGAAGCGCCAACAGCCAATTTCGTCCCAAGCTGTCGAGTCCGGAGGTAAACCAACTTACAACGACCCTGAACCATGCCACAGCGGTCTCACCGATATACTCCGTTGCCTGCAGAGGAAACATGGACGGGTCAAGGTTCAAGTAGGAGAGATAGCCCTCGTGATAAGCCTTTCCGTTCAAGTAAAAAATGGGGGCTGAAATGGCCAACGCTAGGGCTCCCAGCTTCCCCCAACCCATGAACGTAGCCGCTTTTTGTTCCGAACCCTTTTTCAGTCTGTCTTCTGACATTTTCCACTCATTATCTAAAAGTCCTAGAGAGCACGGTGCAGCCCTCCTGTCATGCCTACGTCTCAACCAAGCGCCGAGGAGTCATTCTTGAAAGTCTGTGCGTTGTCAGCATCGGATGCACTGCGAAAGTGCAGCGCTGCATGATTGATCGTGGGTTTGAGCCTAAAAACAAAATTATGCTGGTTTGCCAGACTTACTCAGAAATGAAGGGCTGTTCGTCGACGACGCCACCGAGTTAAGGGGGGGCGCTCGTTAGAGATAGAAAGCTCATCGGCCCAGTGGCTCGTCTACATCGATTTAACCCATACCACATCCACGTACTTGTACTTCTTCCTAGCAGCCTTCACAGCCTCCTGCTCAGCAAGCAACGAGCTCAACGTATCGGCCTCGTGAATCAACTCGATCATTTTCCCCTCGAACTCGTTTCCAACCCGTAGCGTGACCCGCAGCTTGGGCGTAAATGCTTTCGCCACCTTCTTCTTGGCTGCTGGAGCGACCACGGGTTTCGCGAGCACAACTTCTTCCGCTGGCTCCTGCGCTAGAGGAGCAGATATCTGCTCTGCTGGCTGAGGGGTACCGAATAGAGCATGACGCATTTCTTCTTCAGTTAATTCAGAGCTCATAGAACATCTCAAAGTGGGCGGTAATCAGCTCGACGAATTCTACTAGGATGGCGGCTCCAGCGTGTCCTCTGGGAGCATGTATGGTCACTGTGAATTCGGGCTACGTGGTCAACATTTCAACGTGGTAGTGGGCTAGATAGCGATAAAAATGATGCAACGTAATCTAGGCTATTGAGGGCTTAAGGGTTCATCGCAATGGTTGTCTGGCTTCGTCTTCGACAACTGAGTGAACTGCTCCAATGCGTTTTGGAAATCCTCCAATGCAAAGCTTACCGGCTTGCTCTCGGCGATCCATTTTGTCGAGATTCCAACTTCCAGTTTGGCCGAAATACTACGACCAAAGCGCCGCCAGTGTACTGTGTCACCTTCGATTATCTGCTCAGCGACCAAGACGATACAGTCGAAATTCATGTCATCGCTACAGACCAGCAACGGCACGATTGTGGAGCTCCCATCCTCCATCGGGATGATGCGACGGTTCGCAAGAGCGTCTTCGTCTTCGTCGATAAGCCAGATCAGAGAAAGACCAAGGCTTGCGACGTCTGACCATTCGAGATGAGTGGACAGCCATTGCTCAATGCCAATGCCGTCAATCATTAACCATGCGCAAGCGCTCCTGGCGAATCCAGGTCGGTAGTAAGCGGCGCTGATAACTTGGTGCATGGCGAAGTCCTTTAGTGCGGTGCGGCTGGGTCATAGAGAATGATGATACTCCAGTGATATCACCCCGCGTTTCAGATCGCTACTCTCCACGCTTGAGGGGCAGCCTATTGCACCGGGGCGTATTGGCAGCTTTCAACCTAGTCACAATGATGAGGTTGGATTGTGAGCATCCGTGCCATTCGGGTTTTCCTGACAAGCTGCTCCTCCAACTTTAATCAGGTACGATCCTGAAGACTCATCAATAATCGAGATCGTATGATGCAAGACGGCTGCTGGCCCTTCCATCTCTTCGGTGCCAATTTCGCCACTGAATCCGAGGCGAAGAAATTTGTGTTTGAGCAGTGGGAGCCAGAGCCCCCTGAAAGCGTAAGCGTAGCCGAGTACATTTCGTGGGAAGACCGCAATCCAACCTGGCGTCTAGCGGAGGAGCTGGGGTTCTCTATGGATTCAGATTTCGTTGAGCTTGCCGGCACCCCACAAGACGTCATAGCGCAAATCCGCAGTCAGTCCGAGAGAGCGTTGGTCAGCTCTAGGGCAGGAGAGTTCACGCATTTTATAATGGTGGGTTCGAATGCCATCTGGGGTGACCGTCGTTCGACTTCTACCCAAGTAGAGCCGCTGGTGCGCTTGCCGGAGAGCACTGCAACCATCACATATCTCGGCCTGTTCAACTGAGCTGACGGCCTCATAGGTTAGGCCCGTTTTTGACCAGGGGCGGGCACTGGATTAAGGCTAAAATTGTCCTCATTAGGGGCGGATGACGATTCAACCAGACGTGAAATTATGACCAGACAGCTTGTCTACCAACGAATACGAAATCGAATTGTCGAGCTACTTGAGTGGCTTATTGAGTGCGAGAATGAGCCACCTCGGTGTGGTATGAATGAGTTAATCAATTCATGGGAAGATTGGGTGCCAACTCCGTCGCCAAAAGGATACTTCGTCGATCAGGGGTTCACTCCAATGCAGAGCGTTTTTTTGGTAAATGTAAGCGCAGCCATCGAGGATTTTTGCGAAGCAACACCTGAACTCATAGAGAACGACGCTGCGGCAATTGCGCTCCCTCAATGGCGCCTTGTCATCGCTGCTGCCAAGCCGACGCTATCTGCGATGAAAGCGAGTACCAAAATGTCGGAGGAGAGTGACGACAGGCTCGAGCGTTGAGTTGCTTGCTCTTTAAGCAAGGTATTGCGTACGATTTTGCCAGGATGCAGCAATCGGTCAGAAATAGGTAAGCGTCCAATCAAGTCATCTACCGATCCAGTTATCAGCACGAGGATGACTGCTTTTCGCCCATGCCGTAAGGTTCGCTACCAAAATCGCCATAGCCTTCCAGTGGTGGTAATACAGCAAGGAGCGCGAACAATGAACACCTTCAAATCATCAGTTCAAAACGTAGCTGCGGCCATAGGCCTCATCGCAGCAGTGACAGTCGGCGGATGCGTCATGATCCCTTACGACACGCCGGAATCAAAAGCCCAAATCCAGCGCGATCTGAAAATTGCACCATCGGATATTCAAGCCGTATCGGAAACTAACTGGTGCTTGTTCCCATATGGAAGCGAAGGCAGCTGCAGGGCCACTCAAGGCCTGGGAGTGTTGACCAGCAAAGGCCTGATCCTCAGCCTCTACAACAACCACACCTACACTGAAACCGCACGCATCCTCCCAGAACAAGTGCAGTGCGTGAAGACAGTTGGTGGTCGCACTGGAGTCGAACCGTTCGTTGTATTCACCAAAGACCGAGCGATCATGCTCGCCGTCATTACGCCGGGTGGGCAAATGAATGTGCCTGTGAAAGTCAGTTTCTTTGATTATCTGACGAAGCCAGGGCAGCACGTCTTCACTGGGACGGATGGCGGATATGTGCGCAAGTCGGGTCGAAAGCAAACCGTAGGCGGAATGGTGTCAGGCACTGCCATCCCGTGGCATACAACACTCGACGTAACCGAGGTTTTTAACCCTTGCCCGCAGGTTACAGATTAACGAGGAGTGGCGCGTTCCCTCGCAAGCGGTGCGCGCATGCCGAAGCCCGTTGGTGTGAAGGATGAATGCCCGAAGGGCCGAGACGCCCCGGCGGCTCGGCTCGCGAAAGCCGCCCTTGAAGAGGCTGGGTTCGAATGCCATCTGGGGCGACCGACGTTCGACCACTACCGATGTAGAGCCGCTGGTGCGCTTACCGGAGAGCACCGCAACCATTTCATATCTCGGTCTATTCAACTCAATTTGACTGCTCGAAAGGGCGTCTGTGTTCGGCTAGTAACTACGTTATACGACTGGCGTGTTCAGCCCGAAGCCCGTTCACAATGAGCCGCAGTCGGCTAAAAGCTGCCACTACGCCGGCAGCGGCCCATAGGCACGATAGGCCTCAATCAGAGTATCGAACAGTGAGATGTCTGACCTGCTTCTTGCGATAAGTTGAGCACCCGCCACAGCCGAAAAAATAGCGCGCGCGCGCACTTCGCTATCGGCTGCCTCGCAGAATTTCGCAGCGACAAGCATCTGGCTCAACCAGGCAATATTTACCTGTGCAAAAGCCTGAATCTCCTCGGCCATTGCAGGGGGGAGATTATCGATTTCCGCCCCCACAAAGCTGCCAAGACAAAGCCGGTTTTCAGCCTCAAGTGAGCGACGAAAGATCTCAGGAAATCGGCGCAGAGCTTCGGCGGGGTTCGGGGTTTGCTCAGATATAGCCTGAAGCGCAGCCGCACCGTCTTGCCAATACCTCTTGGCAACAGCAATTCCCAGATCCGCCTTGCTGGGAAAATGGTAATAGATGCTGGCTGGCTTGATTCCAACCTCATGCGCCAAATCGCGGAAATTCAGGCCGTTGTACCCCTGTGACTGGGCGATGTTTCGGGCAGCCAGGAGTATGGCCTCGCGGGCGTTGTTGCTCATAGTCGTGCCTTTCGTACGTCGGACGAGTTCTGGGGAGGCGGGCTATGTTAAAGCAAAAAGTTCTAACATTCGTTAAGTCAGTAAAGAACAGAGTATTTAAGCTGTTCAGTGTCCACATTGCTGGCATAAATCGAACGAGTCATGCTTCGCTCATTTTCAACCATCTGAATCACTCGCACCGAGACCGCCATGTGATGGCGATCCCGACCGCTCATACTGCCCATTAAGACAGATTAGTCTGAGGGCAGATCCAGTTCTGGTATACCACTGTTGCGATCAGCGTATGCAGTCTGGAAGCTTGGGCGTTTCTGCCAGCGCTGCCAGTACGCATCCAGATGCTCAAAGCGTTCGTCTAGCGGGGTGGCGTTTACCGGGAACTTGGAAAACGCAATGGCGGTTGCCAGCGTGATATCCGCAAACGTGGGATCGGTACCGCCCAGCAACCATTCTCGACCGTCAGCCAAATGACGATTCACCAAGGCCGCGTGTGTCAGTGCCTCCTTACGGCAGTGCTCGCCCCATGCCTCGTTCTTCGTCAGTTCAAGTTTGAAGCCGAGCCCTGTGTGCAACACATGAAAAGCCGTGACGATCCGATAGAGGATATGCACCCAGATCCTGTTATCCCACATGTTGTCCAGGCCTTGCTCTAACGCAGTCTCACCCATGATTTTGCGGCCCGGATAAGACTGGTCGAGAAAACGAACGATAGCAGGCGTTTCAGAGATGAAGCTGCCATCTGCCAGTTGGAGCGTGGGTGTTTCACCCCATGGATTCATATTTAGGTGACGCCATCCGCGCTGCTCGCCACCAGGCGCCATGTCATAGATGGTTTCATCGAACTGATCGGCAATGCCTTTTTCATGCATGAATAACCGAAGTCGCTGCGGATTGGGGAAAGCCGAAGGGGAAGTGAATAGCTGCAATTTGGTAGTCATGGCTCAGTCCTGAATAGGTGAATTCAAACCTAACTGTTGTTAGGTAGGTAGACCATACGAGTCAAACCCACCTGAGTCAAGAACATACCTAACATTTGTTAGGCTTTGGCTGTGTCTACAATTAATTCAGCCCATAGGGCTTACGCGGATGCTACTGGTAGATGCAAGGTTTGACGGATAGGTGTTGCTTCTAAAAGTTGAGTTTTCATGCCGTTCCCCAGAAGCGAGAGGAGGCTGATGACCGATAGCTCCTATCGCACCACAGGCGTCACGCCATCGCGAGCGTTGCAGGAACGCGTCTGAGGTCAGTGCTTTCTTCCGTTTTCTGCTAATTATTGAGCCGGCGGTATTGGCCTGGTGAGAGGTGATTAAAGTTATCCAGGCGCTGCCATCCGCATTTAGGCCCAGGCGCTTTAGTAATGGGATTCCCCCGATCTGTTCGTACTGTCCTCCTTCGATTTTCCGAGCTTGATCCGGGGCTTGCTTTCCACCATTGGCGCGGTTGAGCTGCAGACGCTTGGAACGACCCGCTATGCCTGTAAGTCTACCTGTGTCTACTCACGGGTAAGGTACAGCGCAATGGATAAGACAATCACCGTCGATCAACTGGCGACCACTGACCTGAGATCAATCAACGAGATATGGCTCGGCGGGACTCATACCCAGCTATGCCTATGGCGTGGCGAACAGGTCTTCACCCACGAGATGATGAGCGAGGGCACCCACGATCAGAATGTCAGACGTCTTTGCGTGAAGGTGGTCAACCCTGGCGGTCACGCTGCTGTGGCCAACGTTGAGTTGATGGTGCGCGAACGGCTGGAAAAGATGGGGAAGGAAGGCGAGTTTTATCCGGCTGAGGAGACGGACACTCATCGATAGCACCCAGCAGCTCTGGTAAAAAAATAGGGTCTCGGCTAGTCGTGAGTGCCTCAGTACGCCATTTGAGCATGTGTTGCGATTTCCGCTTTATGGGCAAATTGCACTAGCTCTGTGCTTTGGCGCTCCTGTACTGTTCGTTCCACCAGATGACAAGTTCAGCATGTTGCTCGTGAGTGATCCATGCGAAATTTGTTTTGTCCGCCGGGTCGCCCCCAAAGACTAAGGGCTTCGTATACCACTTGATCTTGCCAGCGAACCGCTCGTCCGGCTCAAGGGAAATCTGCTGGGGAAGGGCAAACGGCGCGGCATAGGACGCATCGAGTGGCAGCGTCGGAATGGTAAACATTACTCCGGAAGAGTTGATGACGATAAAGTCGTCCCATCCTCTTAGACCTAATAGCGTGTACCCCGGAAGATGATGATCAAATCCGTAGGCCTTCATGGCAGGTAAGCTCTCATCCTCCGCGAAGATGATGAAATAGTCGTCGTTTTGCCAACCTTCGTTCATGAGGGGATGACTCACTTTTGGCAGATAGGGAGGTACTCGGTGTGCTACTAGCGTCTCGTGGCCGACAGAGAGCAACGGTTGCTTACAGTCGGATGATTGTCTGATCACAGAAGGGCTGCATTGTTTTGGTACAGGCGCAAATCACTGGGAGCGTAGACGTTGCCATTCATTCCAGCAGTCCTCCGCGACGATGTCTGGATAACCACGATCTTCTTCCATTGCCAAGGCTGCGCTAAAAGGCAAAGCGATGCAGGTGGATCTGTCTCGGATTTCACACACCTCAATCTCGGTAAGCGGCTGGCCCTTTTTATCCTCGGCGGCTTGCAGCACTGCCGCCAGAGCCGGCACAAAGACTAGACATAACGGATCTGTAGTCATCAGTTTCTTCCCTGAGTCGATTAGAAATCGCATGGTAGGCCAGTTTCGGACATCAACATTACCTCGAAGTGCGAACGTCAAAGTTAGCGTAGCGCGCTGCTATGTGGTGGCAGGAAGACTTATTGTCGCTTGGCGGCAGACCTTCAATGATGATCCTGAAACGCTTAGGATTACTCACTCAATTCAGTACCAAAATGGAGCTGGCCACGGTTTATGGATATCGAATTTCGCGGTAACGGCAAGCGTGATAATCCGTCTGTAGGTACATGCGATGAGTACGGCGTGAGCGGGATTACCAGCTTTGACGATCTGACCGAAGCTCGTCGTAAGATTGCTGAGGCGCATCCAGGCTTTAAACCTCTGTTCTCGCTCGATGATCTGCACCAAGCCCGCTACACCTCGGGACATGTGCGCAATAATTTAGGGATGGACGATGCATCGGAGCAGGACATAGCGGGCTTGCCTCCAGAGTGCTTTGAGAATGGTGAATACATAGGCTATCCGACTACGAAAGAGGAGTTCGCAATCTGTCTTCGCAATTTCATGACCCTGGTTGCAGCCACGTCTTTCGAGGATGCTTGTACTCATGGTTTGACGCTAGATCAGCAGGCCCTCCAGGAGTGGATCGGTTACCAGAACAACCCTATCTCTCTTCTAGAGCAGCCTCTTTCAGCGCTCCTGGTACCCGTTCAGCAGTCCTGCCAGGCACTCGCGGCTTTTCCGAATGGCTATTTCACTTCGGATCTGGATCCCGCGAAAAACTTTGCCGTTGCGCGTCATTTTTCAGAAGCGCATGGCTATGAGTTGATGGGCGTAGGTGCTTCTTACATCGGCTTCATTCGTGCTGAACCGCCTGATACATCACTTGCTAACGTCGTAGCCAAAGACTTCTGTGCGCTCTATAACACTAGCGATGAAAACCTAAAGGGACGTGTTTCCAAAGTTGCGCAGGCGATCTCCGGTCGGACGCATCTTTGGCTCCGTTACGTGGAGTGAGCTTCGTCGCATCCAAAGTCCGGCTGAATAGTTAACAAAGCTTGTGAGAGGTCTGGAGCTTTTTGCCGCCTTGTATGAGGGCAGTATCCACACATCCACTACAATCAGGCACATGATTGGCGCTGCTCGTTTTCCGCTACGTAACCTCAATTTCGTCTGATAGCTGTCGATATGGAGAGCAGCCGTCCCAAGCTCTGAACAAGTTTAAGCCTACCCAATTCCCGCTGTTTACAATTGCCTGCTGACAAAAAGGATTCTGTACATGCTTTTTTCCCTGCTCGACAAATTCTTCAATCGACCGCTAACTGATGAAGCATTTGCCAAAAAATTTATGGATTCGACTCGTAAAGCTGGCTTCAGCGAGAATATGAATTTTGAGAAGAACGAGTTTCGCATCCGCCATGGGGATGGATCGTACTTCAATCTCCATAATGCCTTTCGCGACTATCAAAATGCAGACAAAGCACAGAAGTCCGCCGTTCTGACCGGATACGTATCGACGCTGTTAGAGGCGGGTAGAAAAACCGAGACTGTGTTTGATAATGTCAAAGCACAGCTGCGTCCGGTGATTCGCAACCTTGCCATGCTTGAAGAAATTCGACTGGAACACGCCCGTAAAAATGGCGACAAGCAGTACGATTATGTTTCACAGCCTTTGGGCCGAGACTGCGTTATTCTGCTTGCTGTCGATTCGCCCGAGTCCACTGCCACCCTTACCAATGGCCCCGAAGCACATTGGGGTGTGACGATGGAAGAGGCGGTAAAGATCTCCATCGAGAACCTGCGTGATACGACAAACGAAGCCTTCGGTGAGATTATTCCAGGCCTATACGCTGGGGAGTGGGCGGATGGGTACGACACCAGCAGGGTGTTGTTGCCAGATGTCCTTCAGCGCGTGCCAGTTAAAGGTCGGCCAGTGTTCATGGTGCCCAGTCGAGACGTCCTGATGGTCACTGGAGACAAGGACGAACAGGGAATTCGTCAGATGGTAGAGCTTGCTTTCCAGGCTCTTGAAAGGGGGCGTGCTGTCTCTACCGATATTTACACCTACGAAGGTCGCGATATCATACCGTTTAACTGTGATGATGAAGGGGTCAGCAGTCGGTTGGTTACACTGGAGCATTTGCTGCTGCAGAGTAATTATGCCAATCAGAAAGAGTTGCTCGACAAGCTCAATCTGGAAAAGGGCATCGACATCTTCGTCGCCTCCTACAACCTCTTCCAAATGGCTGACCAACCAAACCAAACGGTATCGATGAGCGCCTGGACAAAAGGTGTGCTGACGCTGTTGCCCAAGACAGATCGCGTCGCTTTGGTTGAACCTGTTGAGGGTGGGGAAGCGACAGTCAAAACCGTCTCCTGGAGTGAACTTGAATCCGAGCTTGGCGATCTGCTGGCTGCAGAAGCGGGCTATCCACGTCGCTATCGGACACTGGGATTTCCTTCGGTTGAGCAGCTTAATCGCCTGACTACCTTGTGATCAGTGCTCTACTACTCTGGCGCACTGCAATGGAGGTATCGCTGAGCTGGCAAAGCAGCAGTCGCAATTTATCATTACGATACACTCCCCATTTTGATTGCTTATCCTGGTGGGAAAATTTGGGAGTTTACCGATGTGGGGTTGGTGGCTTCTCTAGCGCTACTGAGTCGGGCCGCAAGATCTGACTGACTTACTTCAGTTGGCGAGCCGCTATGCGCGGGCAGGCTGTCGTGAACCGAGCTTCCGCGTCCCGCCGTATCTCGGCCCTGCGGGCGTCCATCCTTCACGCCTTCGGCTGTGCCAGCATGCGCGCTCCGCTTGCTCCGGTTACTCAGCGCTTTCCGACTTACTCTGGTTAAGCTGGAATGGCGCTCTCAGATTCCTAGCTGACTCGATCTAGTGGAAGGATCAGAGAGGCATCAGCTATTCAGATTGCTTCGCACCCAACTGGGAAAGGCGGCCTTCAATGGATGAGAAGCTAAATCAGCCAAGTTGTTATCAGTGAATATTCAACAACCTTAATATGAAGCGCGAATTGTTATTAAAATCAATATTATTTGAGGTTAGGGTGACAAACATAATAATAAATATATTTAAGCTGCGCGTGAGAAAAAAGCTCAATAATCGTCCCTTCTTGCCGATACCTCTCCTGATCAATGGCGTGCCTCAAGGTTAACCAGATCTCCCCTATGAAGAGAAAGCTCTATGACTTGGTTCCTGAATTTACGCCTTGCGGCAAAACTGTCCATATCATTCTTGATATGCGCATTGATAACTATCGCGATTGGGCTCGTCGGGATGAACGGAAACTCACGGCTGGGCGATGCGATCTCATCTGTGTTTAGCAATAATATAACTTCAATTAACAAGGTGAATGAAGCTCTGCAGCAAGTAATTTATCACAATAGAGACCTGTACTTGTTGCTGGCACAAAAAGCTGGTGGTGCAGCTGAGGGGGAACTCGCAACCACTCAAAAATCATTATCTGACCGCCAGCGTGCTGTAGAGAAAGCATTTGCTATTTATCGTAGCACCCCGCTGCGCGATGACGAAAAGGCCTTAGGTGATAATTTTGAACGGGATTGGCCTGCTTATATAAATGCGGGAGAGAAGTTCGCCAATACTTTGATGTCGGGGGATTTGCCAGGGGCGAGATTGCAACTGATAGGAGACGTCAGCGATAAGTACGGTTTCGCTGAGAAAGAGATGCTAGGGATAATTGCATCTAACAATGATCAAGCGGACGATCTCCGAAGTGAAAGCGATGCTCTTATTCAAAGTTCTAAGCTAACGATGATTGCAGGTATGGTAATCGCGTTCGTCCTGGCAATGGGCCTGGGTGTTGTTATTACGCGACTCATTACCCGGCCACTCTCCTATGCAGTATCTGCTGCAGAGCGTATTGCAGTTGGAGATCTTACGCAACGTATTGACGCAGGTAGCCAGGACGAAACCGGGAAATTACTGTCCTCCCTTGATGAGATGCAGGCGAGCCTTCGAAGCACAATTCAAAATATATCCAGTGCATCAGATCAGCTAGCCTCGGCAGCAGAAGAGCTGAGCGTCGTAACGGACGAGAGCACACGGGGTCTTACTCAGCAGAATAGCGAAATCGAACAGGCTGCTACCGCTGTGAATGAAATGACAGCTGCGGTCGATGAAGTCGCTCGCAATGCCGTTTCTACAGCAGAAATATCGCAAAGAACCAATCAAAACGCCATGGCTGGCAAAACTAAGGTTGGAGAAGCTGTTATAGCGATTGAAGGAATGGTTGGGGAAATCAACTCATCGAGCTCACAGGTTCAAGAGCTTGCTCATCAGACGAAAGAAATCAGCAAGGTGCTTGAGGTCATCAGGTCGATTGCTGACCAAACCAATCTCCTAGCTCTGAATGCGGCCATTGAAGCTGCTCGAGCGGGCGAGCAAGGTCGCGGATTTGCAGTAGTAGCTGACGAGGTAAGAGCTCTAGCTCATCGTACCCAATCATCGACTATCGAAATCGAGGGGATGATTAACGCTGCTCAGACAAGCGCTACCTCTGTAGTAGAAACCATGACTAAGAGTCAGAGCCAGGCAGATAACACACGTCAGCTTGCGCAGGCTGCAGGCATTGCTCTGGAGTCAATCACTGAGGGGGTAGCTGCAATCACAGAACGCAATCTAGTGATCGCAAGCGCGTCAGAAGAGCAGGCACAGGTTGCTCGTGAGGTGGATCGTAACCTCGTCAACATTCAAAGCTTGTCAGCTCAAACTGCTACCGGAGCGCATCAGACAAATGCCTCAAGCCACGAACTCTCGAGGCTAGCAGTGTCCTTCAACCAGTTGGTAGCCAAATTTAAGCTTTAGATCCTGTAAAAAAGTGCGCTTTTGCTGGCGCACTTTTCACCCTACGTTACACGAGCGCGGAATAACCTGACGTTCTGATACGGCCATTATCTGAACAGACAACATCAACGTTTTAACAACTTCTCTTCATCAAGTTGCAAGGGTTCGTGAACGTTACGCGCGCAATCGCGGCAACACTCATACCTGTGAGATGCTTCATCTCTAGCCAGGATGTAAACCCGTTTCAAATTTCCGATAAAACTTCTGCGCCGCCCGATACTCAACTGACGTAGTCACTGAAGGATTGCACATGATTGCTCGTTGGCGTTGGGTAACGAATCAACTTACCAAACGGTTGTGGTTCAGAGCCTCCCTGTTCTCCCTTTTAGGGGTGGCTACGGCTCTGCTCGCTGTTGTATTCAAAGACTTCATTCCGGAGTCATTGCCAGCGCGCGTCGGCGCAGATGCCGTAGACAAAATTCTGGGGATCATTGCCTCCAGCATGCTGGCCGTCACAACCTTCTCGTTGAGCACGATGGTCACCGCTTATGGGGCCGCGAGCAGCGGAGTGACACCGCGCGCCACCACCTTGGTAATGGAAGACACCACGACCCAAAATGCCCTTGCCACGTTTATAGGCTCATTCCTGTTTAGCCTGGTGGGGATCATCGCGTTGAGCACGGGTGCTTATGGCACGCAAGGTCGGGTGTTGCTGTTCGCAGTAACGATAATTGTGGTCATCCTGATCGTTTACACCCTCCTGCGCTGGATCGATCACCTGTCAAAGCTCGGAAGGGTTGGGGAAACCATCGACCGCGTCGAGAAGGCTGCGATAGAGGCAATCACTCAACGAGTTCAGTGGCCTTACTTGGGCGGTTCAGCTTACCCGACAGACCTGTCGCTACCTCTCGGCGCAATAACCGTCAAAAGTGAGCTGACAGGTTACGTGCAACATATTGATGTAAGTGCACTCGGAGCTTTCGCGCAGGACGATCAAGTAAAGATTTATCTGGAGGTGCTTCCGGGGACATTTGTGCACGAGGGAATGCCACTCCTTCACATTGTGAGCTTGGGCAACACGATGGCCGGTGATACCGATACTGCAAGAGAGAGGATTCTTGCAACCCTAACCATCGGCGTCCGTCGAACCTTTGAAAATGATCCACGCTTCGGACTTTGTGTGCTCTCGGAAATCGCTTCTCGCGCCTTATCGCCTGCGGTGAACGACCCAGGAACAGCCATCGATGTCATTGGCCGGGGAGTGAGGACTTTAACTCGCTGGGGCAAGCCTCACGTCTCCGGCTCGCAAACAGACCAAGGGTGTAAACAGGTCTTTGTCCGAAGATTGACGGTTGATGATCTGTTCGATGATTTTTTTGCCCCGATCAGCAGGGACGGTGCAGCTTTGCTGGAAGTTAACGTACGCCTGTTGAAAGCCCTCATCAGTCTCGCTGAAATAAACCCAGCGATTTTTAAAGGTGCATGCGACAGGCACGTGGATCTTCTAATCGCTCGTGCGGAGACCACGCTAGCGCTGCAGCATGAGAAGGATCAACTGAGCTCGCTGGCTAGAACGATGACACGATAAGGCCTATCGAGCTGGGTTCTTTGGCGCAGCGGCAGGTTCTGCACTCTCGAGAAAGCCTCGCGCCAATTGCTGATACAACTCAGGGCCCATTCTTGAACTGACAGCCTTGGCAATCAAAGCGACGGCCATGAGACTGATCACCATACTGTGGCTATCAATCATCTCCATCACAATGATTGCTGAGGTGATTGGCGACTGAGTAACGGCAGCCAGAAATCCGACCATGCAGAGTGCAATAGTGGGCTGCGCGGCCAGATGGAATAGCTCTGCGGTATTGGCGCCGACTGCGGCCCCTACAGCGAGCGAGGGGGCGAAAATACCTCCTGGAATACCGGAAAAATACGTCACTACGGTCGCCAAGAAGCGAGTAATGGGGGCGTGCCATGGCAGGGCTACATCAGATGCGATGACCTGAGAGGTAATGCCGTACCCACTACCGAACGACATTCCGCCACTCAACCAACCCAATATTGCGACGACCAATCCACAGATTCCGGCAAACCACACTGGGTGCAGGCGCCTCCATTGCCAGATCATGAAATGTGGATGCCGTTGTGGCCATAACAACATCCGGCTAAACGAACCACCCAACAGGCCACATCCAATGGCTATCACTAATGCCGGGATGACTATGTCCAGGTTGATGTCCTGAATGCCGAAATGACCGAAGTAGTTGTAGTTTCCCTGCAGCGCAATCGCGACCATCCCGGAAAGGATGATGGTACTGAGAAGAACGCCACTGGTACGGGTTTCCAGCTTGCGTCCCAGTTCTTCTACCGCGAATGCAATCCCTGCCAAGGGCGTATTGAATGCAGCTGCAATACCCGCCGCACCTCCCGCCAGGATGAGATCCTCGCTGCGTACGATTCGTGCATTGGGCAGGAATCGGTGAAAGAAGTGCATGATGGACGCGGCAACCTGAACTGAGGGGCCTTCACGCCCCGCCGAAAAGCCACCCGTCAGCGCCAGAGTTCCAAGGCTTATCTTGGCGAAAGCAATGCGTAGTGAAACCAGTCGGTTAATGGGCTTACCTTGACGCGCAAGCCGTGTTGCCGCGATTACCTGAGGAATTCCGCTGCCTTGGGCGCCAATGAAAAAACGTGTTGTCACCCAGACTACGAGCATGCCGATCAGTGGGGTGTAAATAAGAGGAAGCCACGCTCTCTCAGCGGTCTGTTGAGCAAACTGCGCCAGGGCTACGTCGGCCAACCTTGCAAAAGCCACCACTAGCAGACCGGCAATGGTTGCCGCAATCCACAACGTGACCCTGGTGCGCCAGCGCATGGAGGCGAAGCCTCGGCGTAACAGCATTATCGGTTTGATCAATCCGGAACCCCCGTTCAAGTGGCCGTATTCAGGGCAAGACTATACAAATAACACGTTGGCTCCAAACGGCCTTGGAGCGCAGCGAGTGGGATAAGGAGGGGGCCGGCAGGTAGAGCGGAGTAGAAGAAGCGCCGTTGAAGGGCATCACTTAATGCGAAGCGCCGTCGGTCAGGTAACGGGTCGCAATCAAAATTAGCTTTAAGGTATTATCAGTGCCGCCTCCGCCTTGAGCTACAGGAACATCAGCATGACTGTACTCCAAACGATCTACTGGCAGCCTACGCCACCTTAGCGCTACGCCCCCTCGCAACACCTCGCACCCGCCTGTTTCGCCCGCGGTGCTTGCTGCTGTATGCCCGGTTCTTACACCCAAAGCACACAGTCAAATAATCCTCACAATTTGAATTCGTATCGATGCGCTCGCCATTTGTGTGGTGTGCGTGCGGTGCATTGCCTTGGATATTTCTATGCTGCAAAAAATTAATCAAACGTGGTTTTCTAACGTTCGCGGAGACGTGCTCGCAGGAGTCGTCGTCGCACTCGCGCTGATCCCGGAGGCCATCGCCTTTTCCATCATCGCCGGGGTAGATCCCAAAGTCGGTCTGTACGCCTCTTTCTGTATTTGTGCCGTCATCGCCTTTATCGGCGGGCGTCCCGGAATGATCTCGGCGGCGACAGGCGCCATGGCACTGCTGATGGTTACGCTGGTAAAAGAGCATGGACTTCAGTACCTCCTGGCCGCGACCCTACTATGTGGCGTACTTCAAATCCTTGCCGGCTACCTGAAGCTTGGCTCGTTGATGCGGTTTGTTTCACGGTCGGTAGTCACAGGTTTCGTAAACGCATTGGCGATCCTGATTTTCATGGCGCAGTTGCCGGAACTTACGAATGTCACCTGGCACGTATATGCCATGACCGCAGCGGGTCTCGGGATCATCTACCTGTTCCCATACGTACCGAAGATCGGCAAGCTGATTCCGTCACCGTTGGTGTGCATCCTGACCCTGACTGCCATCGCCATTTACCTTGGCTTGGATATCCGCACTGTAGGCGACATGGGCCAACTGCCGGATACGTTGCCGATTTTCCTTTGGCCCGAAGTGCCGCTGAACTTTGAAACCCTGCGCATCATTTTCCCTTACTCGGCTGCCTTGGCCGTAGTAGGTCTACTCGAGTCAATGATGACCGCGACTATCGTCGACGATCTGACCGATACCACCAGCAATAAAAACCGCGAGTGCAAAGGCCAGGGTGTGGCCAACATCGCTGCCGGCATGCTTGGCGGCATGGCAGGTTGCGCCATGATCGGCCAATCGATCATCAACGTGAAATCCGGTGGTCGTACCCGTCTATCAACATTGTGTGCCGGCATTTTCCTGCTGCTGATGGTGGTATTTCTTGGCGAGTGGCTCTCCAAAATCCCTATGGCGGCACTGGTAGCAGTGATGATTATGGTGTCCATCGGCACGTTTAGCTGGGATTCCTTGCGCAATCTGAAAGAGCATCCGCTGTCGACCAACCTTGTTATGGTGGCGACTGTCGTGGTCGTCGTTGCCACTCACAACCTAGCCTATGGCGTACTTGTAGGTGTGCTGCTGGCTTCGCTGTTTTTTGCCAATAAGGTCGGGCACTACCTAGATATCGAGAGCACACTGGAAGAGACGGAATCGCATCGGACTTACCGCGTCGTGGGCCAGGTGTTCTTTAGCTCTGCTGACAAGTTCACTGAAGTTTTTGACTTCAAGGAAGCTCTCAACAAAGTCACCATCGATCTGACACAGGCGCATTTCTGGGATATCACCGCCGTCGCAGCGCTGGATAAGGTCGTGATCAAGTTCCGCCGTGAAGGCGCGGAGGTTGAAGTGCTCGGTCTCAATGAAGCCAGCGCAACAATCGTTGACCGATTCGCTGTTCATGACAAACCCGGTGCCATCGACAAGCTCATAAGCCACTAAGGAGAACGACAATGACCCACGTAACGGCATGCATTGATAACTCATAATCCTCATTGGCGGTCTTCGATTACGTAGCATGGGCCTGGCTACGCCTCAGCGCTCCCCTGACCTTGCTGCATGTATTGGATGAGGAGAAATGCCCTGCATCTGCAGACCTGAGCGGCAATATCGGCCTTGGCAGTCAAGAGCATTTGCTGGAGGAGCTGGCTACATTATCTCAAAGATGTGCTGACACGTTGCCGACACAGAGAGCCAGTAAGATCGTGCAATTGCTACCGAATCAAAGGATGCCGGCCTGTTGAATAATGAATCGCCCCGAAGCATAAGCTAGGAGCGATTCACTACTACAGCTCTAGCCGGGCAGGCTCAGGTACAGCAAGGGGAGGGGCGGCCCTCGCCATCCAGCGGAGAAAGACCTGTTTGAACACACCCGCAATGTAAATAAATCCTACCGCTTCGGGATTCTTTTCTTTCACATCAACACTCAAGGGGGGGGCTAGCATTGGGGACAGTTGACTTTTCCAGGGCTACCTCACGGTTCCTAGGTCACAAAATAGAGCCTAGCGGACAGCTTTTACCTTATACCCAAATCAGGTCGATGTGATTCGGCGGCCCGCTTAATTCAGCGCGACCGAAAATCGACTCTCGACGGTAATAGATAGGTGGTTGGCGGAGTTGCCAATTTCAGTGTGGATAAGAGGTACACTGGTGGTAGCCAATTGCCACTACAGCTTGCATGACCGAAGGAAATACGATGCCCAACCGTATTGACCATAGCGAGAAACACAGACGCATGATGCTCAAGTCGCTGCTTTGGACAACTCTGTGCTTTGGTATCTTCTTCTCACTGTTCAACGCCAACCGTGGTTACTGGCTGCTGGCCGGGCTGGAACTAGCTTACGCGTTCATCTCGCTGTACATGCTGATGATCATTGACCGCACCAAACAACTACAAGCCCTGACCATCATTTATCTGCTGCCATTTTTCACTGTTATGATGTTCACGCTCGCCTCGCCAGAGACATCGGTAGGAATATTTGCCTGGATCCAGACCATACCGATAATTCTTTACCTGCTGCTTGGCTTACGTCTGGGGCTGATTGGTTCTCTGCTGTTCGTCAGTCTTGGCCTGTACATGATCACCAGGCACCATGCAGAAAAGAGTCCAGTGGACGATATTGGCTTCGTTCTCGACATTGGTCTAGCGACATTGGCAATCACCATTTTCTCGCACACTTATGAGCGTACCCGAGTTCTTACCGAACAGCGTCTGATAGAGCTAGTGACTACCGACCACTTAACCGGGTTGGCTAATCGCGCAAAGCTGGCCGAGGTATTTCAGCGTGAGTCAGAGTGGGCCCTACGCAATGGTTCGCCCCTAGCGCTGGTGTACCTGGATATAGATCACTTCAAGCAAATTAACGACCGTTTTGGCCATGACGCAGGTGACCAAGCGCTCTGCCATTTTGCCAGCGTACTAACGAAACGTCTGCGAGCCACCGATCTACTTTGTCGTCTGGGCGGAGAGGAGTTCGCCGCTCTGTTGCCGGGGGCCAGGGCGGAACAGGCCATGCTAATCGCAGAAACCTTGCGCGAGCACCTTGCCGCGACGCCCTTAGAGCTCATTGACCAGCAACTGAACATGACCCTGAGTGCGGGTGTCGCAGTTTTCGGTAGTAATTGCGAGCACCTTGACGATCTGTTAAAAGTTGCAGATGGTCGTGCATATGCAGCCAAGCGTGCGGGACGTAATCGAGTGGTCGGTATCGACCCCCCACCACAGATAGAAATACGCGCTAACGACAGTGCTTATTAGGGCTGTTCACGTTTCACATGGGCAGTCGTAGAGTTGAACAAGCAGGTTGCGAGGGTACTTTCGCAATTTCTGTTCAACGTGTCGAATCGCGACGTCACTTATAGTCACTGCTTGAGTCGCGCGAATGAGTGGTGTAAACGTTACCGTTCATCCTGTAACCGCCACACCACAAATGACAGGCGGGCGCTCACACGTCCCAGGCAAAGAGCGCTATCCTCGACTACATCACGCCAATTTTCTTGCTATATAGACCAGAGTTGGTGGTATCCCTACACAAAATCTCCATTCGTCGTATCAGTACGATTAAGTCATTTTCAAGACCCTGCGTATGCGTCCGTCCATCACGCCTAGCTTGATTAAACCGGTTGTCACTTATGCGGTAGCAACTGATCGATCAAACTCGCCCGCTACGTCGGCAGACGCGTGAGCACGTCCTTCAAATAAGCATAAACATCATGCCCATTCAGTCGCGCAGACTGGATCACAATCATGATCGCCGCCGCCGGTTTTCCGCTGCGCAGCGATCCGGCGAAGAGTCAGTTCTTGCGTCCAAGAGCCCATGGCCTGATTTGATTTCCACACCAATTGTTGTCTATGGGGACGACCCCGTCTTCCAGGTAGCGCGACAGCGCTGCCCAGCGCTTCAGGCTGTAATCCAGCACTCTACTGATGGCCGAACGTTCGGGCACCAGATCGCGCTGGGCGATCATTCAGGCATGCAGCCTATCCATCACCGGCACAGCTTTTTCCTGCCGTATTTGGCGTCGTAAATCCGGTTCCAGGTCGCGGACTTCGCTCTCGATTTCGTACAGCAACTGGATGTACCGCAAGGCCTGCTCGGCGATCCATTCGCCTAACTAAATTAGCGACTGCAGCGCTTCCCGATAAAGAGCCGTTTTGAAGCGTTGATGGCTCATCGACATCACCGCTCTCGAGGCGTTCCAAGGTTGTACAAAAATAAATATATGTACAACTTTTCATAAAGTTATCAATCTGAATGCCGACAGGATGACTGAAACGTTTAATTACATAAAACGTGATTAGCCGAATGAGCCAGACAGAGCCAGGCACTCGAGAAAATGGAGCGTTCTCAACAAAAACCAACTACAAACCGTCCCGTTCCGGGCTGTGAGAACTCTATGAATATCCTTGCTCCTGCCGTACACCTGGCTAACCGATTACGCTTCCCCACGAAATTTGGTGTGCTCGCAATCATTGTCTTCATCCCTCTGGTTCTACTCGGTACGCGCGTCATCCATCAGATAAACGAGAGCCTTGAGGTTATTCGCTCGGAACAATTGGGCCAGCGCTATCTGTTGGACGTCACACCTGTACTGCGCTTATCAATGTTGCAACGTGCGTTGACGAACCGCTTTCTCAGCGGTGATAGAACCGCTCAAGCCGATCTATCGGCCAACCAGATGAAGCTGGAGGACGCGTTTTCGAAACTGGCCGCAACCGACAGGCAATTCAACACGCAGCTGGAAACCGGTGATCGCGTGCAGCGTCTGTACACGGCGGCACAGCGGTTGATCGAGCAGGCAAAGGCCGATGCCAACCCAAACGAGATGTTCGACAACTGGAACGATCAACTCACCGAGACATTGAACTTCGTTTACTACGTCTCGGCCACGTCGGGCATGGTGTTGGATGAAGATTACGCATCGCTTTTCATGATCGACCAGAGCACCTTGAGGCTGCCACGGCAAATCAACATCGTCGGGCAATTGCGGGGGCTTGCCAGCGGACTGCATGACGGACAAAAGTTGAGTTCGGGTGCGCGCAGCGTTATTAAGTCGATGCTCAAAAATGAGTTACTCATCCACAAAGAACTTCAACAAAGCCTGGCCCTGTTGCGTCGCAGAGAACCTGCCCTCGCTGATAGTATTCAGGCACCGATCACCAGTGCTTTTGTGAGCCTGGACAGTTTCCGCGCCGACCTTGAAGTATTGATTGACGCACCAAGCGACACCATCACCGGCGTTCAGAATCTGCCAGCCAAAGGCAATGCGGTGGTGGCTGAGTTGTACAAGGCGCAAGACACGTTGCAAGAAGCACTACTGAATGCGCTTGAACGCCGTGTTCAGGAAAAAACTTCGGAACGCCTATTCATTCTCGGCATGTTTGTGGTTCTTGGCCTGTTGCTGGTGTATGTGTTCAGCGGCATTTACAGCGCCATGCGTCGCACTATCAACGATGTGTTGATTGCCACCCAACTCATTGCTCAGGGCGACCTGAGCGTGCGCATTCACGTGCGCGGTAAAGACGAAATGGCCGATGTGGGCAACGGCCTTAACCATATGGCGCAGGCGTTTAGCTCTTCGCTGGCTCAGGTCGAGCGCAGTTCACAATCGGTCTCCGATGCGGCGCAGCGCATTGGGGTGTCGATTGACACGGCTAAACGCGCGATGAGCGCACAGCAAAGCGAAACCGAACAAGTCGCTACGGCTATCAACGAGATGACCACCAGCGTTGCGGACGTGGCGCAAAACACCGAGGGCGCCGCCCACGCCGCAGAGCACGCCAGCCAGTCCTCCAACACCGGCCTGGCGAGGATGCAGGAAACCCGCGTGACTATTGAAGCCTTGGCCGATGAGGTGGATCGCAGTGCGCAAAAGGTTTCGGCGCTTGCGCAACACAGCCAGCAGATCGGCGGCGTTATTGAGGTGATCCGTAACATTGCTGATCAAACAAACCTGTTGGCGTTGAACGCGGCCATTGAGGCGGCCCGCGCCGGTGAGCAGGGTCGAGGATTCGCGGTGGTCGCCGACGAGGTCAGAACGCTGGCCTCGCGCACACAAAACTCCACTGAAGAGATCCGCCGGATTATCCAGGAGCTGCAACTGGCGACAGGCGACGCCGTCGAGCAAATGAAAGCGGGCAAGCTGCGCGCGCAGGAATGCATCGAGTCGGCTGATCAGGCCTCGACCAGCCTGGATGCAATCAATGACGGCGTTGAGCAAATCGTCGGCATGAACACCCAGATAGCCAGCGCGGCGGTTCAGCAGCATGCTGTCTCGGAGGATATCAATCGCAATGTGACCGAGATTCGTAACGGCAGTGTGGCGCTAATGGAAGGCATAGAGGACAACGCTTTGACTGCTGAGGAGCTGTCGCTGTTGGCAGGGGAACTGCGTACTGTCGTTTCGCGTTTCAAGCTCTAGCGCGAGAAATGGGGAGCCCAACTTGTTGGCTCCTCCAGCTTTTTCTTACGCGCCTACCGATAGCGAGTTGATTCAATCAGAAGCGAAGGACACCCAGCATTTTATAGGGTCTAAGAGTTGAGTCTTCTCCTTCATTCGAGTGTCTATTCTGATGTGACGTGACAATACTAATTGCTCAGGAAACTCCCATGTCCAAACTCGCAGAATTTCGTCAACTCGAAAAACACCTCGCCGAACAGCTCCAAGCGCTTGAGGCTCTCAAGGGTGACGCCGGCCTCAAGAAAGAAATCGAATTCGAAACGAAGCTGAGAGATTTGCTCGCAAAATACAGCTACAGCCTGAAGGACGTGATCAACCTGCTTGATCCACAAGCTGGTCGCCGCGCTCTAGTATCTGAGCCTAAAGCCACACGCAAGGCTCGCCAGGTGAAGGTTTATAAGAACCCACACACCGGTGAAATCATTGAAACGAAAGGCGGGAACCATCGCGGCCTGAAGGAATGGAAAACTCAGCATGGCGCAGCGACTGTCGAGTCCTGGCTAAGCAAGTGATTTGGGGTTGAGTACATAGGGGCCAGTGATGGCCCTTTTTTGGGCTTAACTTTTGGTTCGCCGGCAGCGCTCTCAGCATTACCGGACTTCCTCTCAGCAGCGCGCCCATTTTTTCTCCAGGTAAATGGAACCCCGCACGTAAGGTAGGTTTTACAAGAAGCTCACTCTTTCCATTGCTTCACCTATACGAACTGCTAGGTGGGTTGTGGAAATACCTTCACTGCGATGATGATCTCCCTGGGCTTGGTGCTCCTGGCTAAAGAGCGCAGCGAGGCTTTGCTTCAGCACATGGCGCTGCGAGATGTGCTGACCGGTATCCTAAATCGTCGAGCCATCCTTGATCAGTTTTCGACGGAGTTGGAGCGTGCGCGCCGAGACGGTTCGAGCCTGGCAGTTGCTATGGTCGATATCGATCACTTCAAACACATAAACGACAGGTATGGCCATCTGGCAGGAGACGAAGTTATTAGGCACTGTGCCAATCATCTAACCCTGCGCATTCGCCATTCCGACAGTATTGGTCGTTATGGAGGTGAGGAGTTTTTGATCTTGCTGCCGAGCACTAATACTGAAGGGGCCGTAGCTGTGCTAGATGAGCTCCGCGCTTCGTTGGCCGAATCGCCAGCTCAGTATGATAAGACAAAGATTTCGCTGCGCATCAGTATCGGTGTTTGCTGTGTGGTTCCCACTGAAGGAGACACCACAGCCAGCCTGCTTACCATCGCAGATTCGGCACTTTATGAAGCAAAGGGCTCCGGTCGGAATACTTTGCGGTTTGCAACGCCGCCGCCCCAACCGAGCGAAGCTCTGGGGTTTGCTGTCTCAGAGCGCTAAACGTAGAGTTTCGTAGGGTTCTATACGCAGCGTATCTACTCCAATCCCAAGGAATTTATGATTACGTTATTTTTGACGCGCGTGAGAGGCTTGGTGGAAAGGCGCTATGTGTAGGGCTTACGAGTACAGGCGAAGCCGTGCCAGATTAGACCAATCGATTCGATCTGGGGCCATCCTTGTTCTGGCCCGATTACCAACTACAGCTCGATAGCCTGGAAGCCTGCCTTGGCCTAGAGCGCTTCACACAGCTGAGAGAGCCATAGCAACTCCTCAATCAATGAGCACTCGGACTCACGAGCAGCTCGGTAGGCTCTGCCCGGCACACTCCAAATTGGCGTTTATTCTTGGCTCCTCAGGGGCAGGCCGGCTTACTCTCTAACCGGCTTCGTAGGGCTCTTTCGAAAACAGGCCCCCACCACAATTGGGCACGTGGTTCGCGATTTCATCCTCACGCCAGGCCATCATAGCTCCACTACCAACGCCGAGCGGATTGCGCTCAGGCCTCTTAAAAGTGCGCATCTTCGCAGAAGGGGCCGAATGCGCAGGAATGCGACGCTCTACCCGTAATGCTAAATGAGTCAAACATTCAAGAACCAAAAAGCCAGAGATACCTCTGACTTTGCTCTCTTTGATAACACAGTGTTAAAGCTTCATATTGAGCGATACATAAGCCGAACGGCCTGGTGCTGGTGAAAACATCGCCTGGTCGTCGCCTCCCCAGAAGAAGTTGTCGTACCAGACGTACTCATAGTCTCGGTCGGTCAGGTTCTTAACCTGAAGGTCGATACTGGTCGTTGCGCTCAAGCGATAGCTGACATTGGCATCTAGCACGGCGAAGCCACCATATTTCCCGGCTTCATTAGCCGTGTCGATGTAGTAATCACCTTGAGCTCGGGCCTGCATGCCGAAGCGCCAGTCATCGTTCATGCGATAATCGACGCCCAGATTGCTGATATATCTTGGCGTGGAGAAGACTTCCTTGCCCGCCAAGGATTTGCCGTTGGCATCAAAAGCTTTAACCACCTTGGCCTCTTGGATTGCATGCGAGCCCCATATCATCCATTGGTCATTAAGCTGGGTAGTGAACTGCATATCGACACCTCGACGACGAGTCTCTCCGAGTCCAACTGTCGTGCCTGTCGCTGGCATGTTCGACACTTCATCGGTTGCGTCTTGTTGCCATACTGCAACTCGCGTCTCTGTACCGGCGAATGGGCGGTATTTTATGCCTACTTCCTTACCGGTATTGATTGACGGATCGTAGTGGGAAGCCCCGTTAATTAGATAACCGGGATCGGCGTTGCCGGTGAGTATCTGGAAGGTGCGACCCCAGTTGGCATAGACGTCAATATCTTGATTGATGCTATAGACCACGCTGAGCTTGGGCTGCTCGATCCAACCGTAATCCTGCAGAGACCCCTTTGCAATTGAAGTGCCGTTGAACGCCTTGGTACTACCGCTGAACCTGTCCACACGCATCGCGGGGATAATCTTAAGGGAGTCGGTCGGCTGGATAATCGCTTGAACGTAGCCACCCACGTTATACAACGTGTAGTGATCGTCATTCTGAATGCGCGCTGGTGGCGCATCGAAATCGGTCGGCACCCCATACGCAAAACGTCTGCGTTCGTATGAGTTGTTCTGCTCCTCATAGTTTATGCCGCCATCGAGCGTGAGCCAGTCGTTGGCGCGCCAAGTCAGATTGTTCAGCATCCCAAGCTGTTGTTCGTCCCAGAATCGACGCTGGCGCGGAGCATTTCCAGGCTGATAACTGGTGAAGGTGATCGAGCGGTCATCGTTGTAGCTGTTGTAGTACAGCTTGCTGCTCAGGTTCAGATCGTCATTTGGCTGCCAGTCCATGTGCAGGCTCAAGTGCTTCATGTCGCGGTCACTACGGTCATTGTCGTTCTTTTCCGGCGAATCCTTACGGCTGGCGTGCAGCTCTTCGCGAGTGAGGAACCCACCTTCGTCAGCCTGATGGTGATAGAGGCGTGCGATGGCGCCGATCCGGAGGGTTTGATCGTCGTTGCTGAGAAACCACTTGCCACCCAAGGCATATTTATTCGAATTGCTATGATCGCGGGATCCGTCCGAATCCTGTTTGGCCATTAGGTAGTTCTGCGCGAAGTTGCCGTCTTCGTGGCCGATGGCTAGTTGTACTTCACGGGTATTAAAGCTGCCGTAGGTCAGGCGGCTATCGGTGTAGTTTCCGCCCTGGCGGGTGGCGTAATTTATATTGCCGCCAATGTTGTGCAAGCCGTAGCGCGGATCATTAGTCCCACGTACCACTTCGATATGGTCGATATCGAGTGGGAAGATCATGTCGACAAAGCGTTGGTTGCCGCTGTTGACGTTGCTCGGAATACCGTCGATCAGCACCTTGATGCCGTTGATGTAGCCCTCGCCATTGAACGCACGAAAAGTAGCTTTGCCGGACTCGGCGCCTTGGCCTGTCTCGGTCAGCTGGATACCGGGCATCTGTCCCAGCAACTGCCAGCTGTTCATTACGTTCTTGTCTTCTACCTGATCGCCGCCTAGGACATCGACAGAAGTAAGTATGTTCTCGGTGCGCAAAGCGGTACTTTCCTGCTGCGAAATGCGTACCTCTCCCAGAGTGATCGTTGAATTTCCAGACTCGGCGGCATGGAGGACGGCTGAGGCCAGCGCTGTTAGAACAGCGAATGAGGCCGGGGCGGATTTCATGGTATCTCCGAAACTACAGATCGCAGTGATTAAGGGAAACTGGCTGGCGACGGTAATCAATATCGCGGAAGCAGCGATCAAGAGCGTGCTGACGTCCGGAGCCAAACGGCCAGCACCTTAATTCGTTATAACGTAACGCTTCCACTGACTTTTGTAACCGAATGTTAAATATCTCTAAGCAGATCAACTGCACATAGAGTTCGCAACGCTGCGCCCCAATCGCGGTAATGCGCCTGAGGAATACTTGGAGTGTGGAAGAACAACGAGCAATAGCCGCACGCATCTAGCAGGTGGTCAAGGTGGGCGCCTTGAAGGCGGTACGAATCATTCTGCATCGTCATGCAGTGATCGTCCGCCGATCCCGCATGCTTCACCCAAGCAGCACCCTGATCAATCAATGGCCCGAGCAACATCATGAGCACGGCAAATGACACCAACCAGAATGCTAGTTGGCGGTCTGTCGTGCAGGTGCCGATATCGGGTTGAGGTCACACGCGACGAGCTCTTCAAATGTCATGTAACTGGCCAATTGCTGATGATTTTGTTTGCTCACTACGTAGCCGAGTACAGCCAAGGCAGGTTTGGGAGGGGGGCTGGGTTCGCTCCTCCAAGATTGTGGCTCGCTCAAATTAACTCGTCTGGCTCATACGGTACGTCTGCGTTGAGCCAATACCTGTCTTTCACCAACGCCGGATCCCCGCCCAATATCGCGGCTATTTCAAAACTTAGACGAACAGAATTCGCAGAACAATCGACAGTCTATCCTTCAATACTTGACCCCATTGATCAGGGCGCGGATGCATGAACTCACTCTGGATCGCACTGGCCATTTTCACGTGCCTAGTTGCTGCCTCGCTTCTAATGATGCATTGGTACCCTAGGCTGGCGACCCACCATAGGGATGACGACACCAACACCGTCATTCGCTTGGTAGCCAACATTTTTGTGGTTATGACTTCGCTGGTCTTTGGTCTGATGATCAACTCTGCCAAGAACACCTTTGAGTCAATTGACGCAAACTTCCATGGGTATGCAACCAGCCTGATAATTTTTGACCGGACTCTGCGTGGCTACGGAGAAGCGACACAAGATACTAGGAGCCATCTGATCGCTTACCTTGAGCGTGCTATCGAGACCCCATATCGAGGTGACGAAGCATTGCAGCACCGTAATAGTGAGGCGGCCAAATACTTGGACGATATCGGGAAGTCATTGACCGGTATAACCCCTCCGGATCGCTTCCATGAAACGATGCTTCAGGATATCCGTCAGCAGTACCATTCGCTCATTGAGCAACGCTGGAGGATCGTCGAACAGTCAGAGGGGGCGATTCCGGGCCCTTTGATCGGTATGCTGGTCGCGTGGTTGACACTCATCTTCGCCAGTTTTGGATACCGCGCACCACGGAACTCGATGGTAATTGGAATGTTCATCATCTCTTCATTGCTCATCGCCGCTTCTGTTTACCTTGTATTGGACATGGATGTGCCATTCCACGGCCCCATCCAGATATCCGACGCCCCCCTACGTAGGGCGCTTGCCGTCATGCAGCTCTAGGCAGTTTGTTTAGGCACTTACATGCAAATCAAAGCTTTTGACCAGCCGGACGTTGACCTTGAATCGCCGCCGCCCCATTCCAGTCAGTGACTGACTGGATGGATAGACGTGAAATCTAGCGCCCCTATTGTTAATAGGGTCTCCGTTTACCAAGAGTTTTTGCTACATCCCCCTCAATGGCAAATAACCAAGTAGTTTATTCGATGTCTGAATTAATAATCCTTCTTCATTGAAGTGTATATTTTGGTGTAACTTCACAATACTAATTAATTGGGAGGATCTCATGTCTAAGCTCGCAGAATTTCGTCAGCTCGAAAAACACCTTGCGGAACAGCTCCAAGCCCTCGAAGCTCTGAAAGGCGATGCAGGGCTGCAAAAAGAAATTGATTTCGAAAAGAAGCTGCGCGATTTGCTCGTAAAATACGGCTACAGCCTTAAGGACGTGATCAACCTGCTAGATCCACAAGCTGGCCGTCGCGCTCCAGCCGCCGATTCCAAGGTAGGCAGCCGCAGGCCTCGCCAGTTGAAGGTTTATAAAAACCCACATACAGGTGAAGTCGTCGAAACCAAGGGTGGTAACCACAAAACGCTTAAAGATTGGAAATCGAAGCACGGCGCCGCGACTGTTGAGTCTTGGCTGAGCAAGTGATTTTTGTGAGTACAACAAAAGGGCCCTCAAGGGCCCTTTTGTATCTCACGGATGACGAACTGGTTTTGTCGAATAGGGCTATGAGCAGTTCGTTTGCTAACCTTTCTCCTCATCAATTCATCTTGCGGTGATCAGGCGTATTCAGAATAGTCGCTGTTTCTCAACCGTTACCACTTCAGAAGTCCAGGGTGAGCCCAGCGTACAAAGCGCGCCCATCACCTGGTGAGTGCAGGGATGCTTGGGCACCATCAGGGTCGTACCAAACGTATTCATAATAGCGGTTGGTGAGGTTTTTCAACTGCAGATCGACGCTCACTGACTCGGTCACTTTGTAGGTTGCGCCGAGGTTCATCAGCACGTATCCGCCATACGTTCCTTTAGTGTTTTCTCGTTCCAGGTAGTAGTTGGTCTGGCCGTTCATCCAGGCCGTCAGCTGTAACGCAGGTGTCGCGTCATAGCTGACCCCAGCGTTGTAAAGGTGATGGGGGATATGGTCGATTTCCTGGCCTTTGCTGTTGGGCAAAGTGGCGCTTGGTTGGAGTATTTTCGAATACTGCCAAGAGTAGGCCATCCATATTTCAGTGCGTTCGTTTGGGTGCAGGTTCATCTGCAAGTCATAACCCCACCGTCGCGTTTCACCGACGTTGTCCGACTCGCCGCTCGGGTCGTTGAGGCGGCGACTGACTTCACCCGAGGCTTCTTGCTGCCAGTAGGCGACGCGACCATCAATCCAGTCCGCCGGGGTGAACTTGATGCCTGTTTCCCAACCCTCATTGATTGAAGGTGCCAGATCGGTATCTCTTGGCGGGATTTTGTAGGCTGCCGCGCCGGTGCCAACTTGGAAGGTACGGCCCCAGTTAGCATAAAAACTGGCCACGTCCCAGGGCGAATAGACCACGCTAAGCTTAGGTTGTTTGATCAGGCCATAGTCGTTGATATCGTAATCTAGGCCGGTCATTTCGTTGGTGAAATCCCCCTGGATTTTATCGACCCGATACGCCGGTACGATTTTCAGCGACTGGAAAGGTTTGATCTCGGCCTGGACGTAGGCGCCGTAGGTGTCGAAGTCGAACTGCTGATCTCTGGTAGTTGCCAGACGAGCACGGTCTTTGGTGCGATAGCGCTCACTCTTGTTTTGTTGCTGCTGCACGTCTGCACCACCTTCCAAGGCGAAGTCATACAGCCAGCTGACCTCCGGTCGCCATGTCAGAGATGTGAGGGCGCCATATTGAGTTTCATAGGCATCACGCTCCTGTTGGGAGCTAGTGCGCCAATATTGCGTCCAGCGTCGATCATCGAAGGTGTTGACGTAGGTCTTCGCCGACCATGCGAGGTTCTCAGCCAAGTCCGTATCGAAATGCAGACTGACCTGATTCATACGCCGAGTGCCCTTGTCGGTGGCGTTGAAACTGTTGGTCATGGTCGGATGATGGCGGGCATCATCTTCCGTCAAATAGCCAGGCTCCTGAGCCTCAGCTTCGTAGTGACGGGCGATCAAACCGATTCGGTAGCTGTCGTCATCCGGTGTGTAAAACCACTTACCAGACATAGAAAAGCGGTCTGCTTGGGAATGATCCCTGTAGCCATCGGATTTTTGATAGGCAAAGAAGTAGTTCTGAGTCCAGTTGCTGCTTTCGATGCCCTTGGCAAGTTGGGTTTCCTGAGTGTTGAAGCTGCCGTACCGAATCCGCGCCTTGTTGTAGTCCCCACCGGTGCGGGTCAGCATGTTGACGTTACCGGCGATGTTATTCAGACCATAGCGCGCATCACTGGTGCCTCGGACAACCTCGATGCTGTCCAGCTCCATGGGGAAAATCATGTCCATGAACGGCATGTTGCCGTCGTTGCTGTTGCTCGGAATGCCGTCGATCAACAGTTTGACGGCATTCACTTCGCCTTCGCCGTTAAAGCCCCGGAAGGAAATTTTCCCTGAGGTCGTGCCCTGGTTGAACTCCGTGAGCATCACCCCCGGAGCTCGGCTGAACAACTCCCAGCTGTAATTGACCGGCATCTTTTCCAAGATGTCTCCCCCGAGGATATCCACTGAGCTGAGCACGCTGCTGGTGCTCAAGGGGCCGCTGGCTGTGCCCTGAACGTTCACGGTGCCCAAAGTCAGGGTCGAGTCTTCGACTTTACCGACATCGGCCAGAGCCGAGCACAAAGGGTTCATTGCGAATAGGCCAACCGACATCAACGGCCATAGGGAACGGGACACAGACAGACGCTTTGCATGACGCAAAGTAAGTGAAGCAGGCATAGCACGCACTTCCTGATGATCAAGAAACTTCAAGGGCGTTTAGCGTCCATCGAGGCCGCTAAAAGATTTAAAAAGACAGCACCGGGCAATGTCGCGGCGTTGTGATCAGGCGAAGGGAGAGGCGCGTGGACTGAGGCTTGGCCATCGAATCCTGGGATGGAGCTTCGGCAGTTCAGGATTGTCGAGGGAAGTGTCGGATGTGTATTGCGGTAAGAAGTGTCGGTAGTAGTTAGAGGGAAGCGCTGCCATTCCAGCATGGCCACAGCAGCAATCACCGTGCTGCATAACCGTTTTTGAAGGGGCTTGCTGGACAGTGTCGATTGTTTTCTCGAAGGCTGGAGGTAAAGCTTGAGAACCACCTCCCGAGCAGAATCCACCCCAAAGCATCAGCTGAACATCCGGCGTCTGCATAGCGCGGCTCAACGGCATGGCAAACATGTTTAGCAACACGGCCAGGCAGGCGATCCAAGGGCTTATGCGTTTCAACGAGGACATGTTCAAGGTCAGCGTAGAGGGGCGATTATTTAGCCGGAATTAAGGAGCAATGTAAAAGTTTCATGCGTGCGCTATTTCGCCACAGGTAACGCCATTCCTTTCCCGAGATAGCTGGCTGACGAGTACGATCAGTCCATACGGTGTCACTGCGTCGGGGATCGTCTACTCCACGAAGCAGAATTCTACTTGCGGAGAGTTCGTCACTGAGCGACGACTTGAGATCTTAGTAAAAGGACGTGCCACCGGCGAGCCATCGTGCGACGAAATCGACAAACTCATAAGAATTCCGTCACGGGCTAGATCTGCTAATTCATCTTGAGCCCGGCGCAGCAAAGCGTTGGTGGACTCCCCCGATTCGGCGCAAAGGGTAATGGCTACTAGGGTCAGAGGATGCACATTGAGTGGGCCGCTAAGCGCGGTGATCATCTCTAGCGTTGGACTCGATTGACCGCGTTCTAGTTTCGAGACGTATGTCCGACTGCTGACTTCAGCCAGGTTCCGCTGAGTCAGTCCTTTACCAGCTCGCATCGCTTTAAGCACGGCAGCGAAGGCATTTTTGAGTGACATAAACACGTTCCTGATTTGAGCCTGTCCCTTCGGGCGTGGATACCCTGGAAGGAGCCATTCTAGTTACGTGGAAGCCTATCACGGTATGCCTGCATTCCATGCTCCAGTGAAGCAGAGATGAAACATGCAGCTTGCTCGAGCTATATGTAGCGTGCTTTCAGCAGCCGGTGTTTCGCTCTTCAGGTGGGTATATTCAAACACCGATGTTGCCGTTGCGAATGATGCAAGCAACGCAAATGAGGTCAGGATTTTTTCGCGAAATGAGTTGGCATCTTTATTACCCTTGATTCACGACGATTAAAGGTTTGATGCGGATCCACTCGGTACTGCTGAGGCCAAATGGCCCCAGCACTTATGCAAATTAAAAGTCCAGGGTGAGTTCGGCGTACAAAGCACGCCCATCACCTGGAGAGTGCAAAGATGCATAGGAAGCACCTTGGCCTTTCTTTGAAGAGCGCAATCTAAAGCCGTGCTCAAATCAAGTCAGCAGGTTGCATCGTCAGGATGATTTTTCCAACGTTTTCGGAAGACTCCATTCGGCGATGGGCATCGGCAGATCGTGACAGCGGGAAAGTGCTATCAACTACCGGCTCCAGACTTCCTGCGCCATCGAAGCGATCAAGCCAGTGCTCGCGGAAGCGCTTGATCATGTCGTGCTTCTCTGGCTGTGTGCGGGACTTCATGACAGTACCGATGATTTGCAAGTGGCGGTAAAGGATATGCTCCAACTCGACGCTGACCTTGCCGCCTCCGCCCAGGATGCCGACCTGGACAAGCCGGCCTCCATGAGCAAGTGATGCGATGTTGCGTGCAAAGTAGGGCTCGCCAACAAAATCAATGACGACATCAACCCCTCGGCCATTGGTTTTGTCTGCGATTACTTCAGCAAAGTCCTGCGTCTTGTAGTCAATGGCGACATCCGCGCCTAAATGCTCGACACGCGCCAGCTTGCTGCCTTCGGTTGTCGCATATACCGTGGCTCCGGTGGCGTATGCTAGTTGGACGGCGGCAGAACCCACACCACCCGCAGCGGCATGGATTAATACCGAGTCGCCAGACTTGAGGCGAGCCAGGTGCATCATTGCTTCATGGGCGGTGACGAAGACCTCGGGAATAGCTGCTGCGTGCACATAGTCCAACTGCGCAGGTATCAGCATGGCCATGCGGTAGTCGATGCGTGCAAGCTCGGCATAGGCCCCACCTCCAACGACGCCCATCACTCGATCACCGACTTCGAAGCCCGAGACCAAATCACCCTTGGCGATTACCTCACCTGCGATTTCAAGCCCGATGATCAGTGAATCACCAAAATTAGGATGACCATAGCCGCCGGTTCGGTGAGTCAGATCTGCACGGTTCACACCAGCGGCATAAACCCTCACCAGCAAGTCAGTCGGGCGTACTTCAGGATTGGGAGCATCTGCTAGCTCAAGTACGTCCGCCGCGCCGAACTCTCTAATGTTGATGGCTTTCATGATCAGTTTTTCTCCGGTTCGGTAAAGGTGGCATTGGCGATAGCGGATGCGGTAATGGCGCCTGGAAAGCCTACGTAGAAAGCCAGGTGAGTTATCGCGGCGGCGATTTCGTCATGGTTCACCCCATTGCTCAAAGCCCTTCGCAGATGCGCAGGCAACTCTTCAGAGTGACCACCGGCAATCAATGCGGCCACTGTGATCAAGCTCCGGTCGCGTGGTGACAATGCCGGATCGCTCCATATCTGCGGGTACAGCGTCGAATCAACGAATTGCGAAAGCTTTGGTGTAAACGCCCGGGCCGCTTCACGAGGGCTGCTGAAATTGATATTGGACATGATGATGCTTCCTTAAACCTGGCTGATGAATTTGTTGGTGAGGTAATGCTCGATGCCTTCAATGCCACCTTCCGAACCATGGCCACTTTCTTTCATGCCGCCGAAAGGAAGTTCTGTGGCGACGATGCGGTATTGGTTGATACCGATCATCCCGGCCTCTAGCCCGTCAGCGACATCAATGGCAGTCCGAGCGCTAGAAGTGAACGCATAGGCTGAAAGCCCGTAGGGCAGGCGATTAGCCTCCTTCAAACCATCAGCCAAGTGATCGAATGGCATCAGCACGGCGATTGGCCCGAATGGTTCTTCATGCATGACTCGGGCGTTCATAGGTACATCCGCCAACACGGTGGGCTCAAAAAAGTAGCCGCTGCATTCCAGGCGCTTACCACCGGCCAATACGCGTGCACCTTTGGCAACAGCATCAGCCACCAGCTCTTCCATCTTGGCGAGCTGCCTTGGATTGGCTAGCGGCCCGACCTGGGTGCCAGGCGTCCGGCCATCACCAATTTTCAACGCGAGGGTGGCCGTCACAAATTGATCTACAAATCTTTGATAGGTGCCACGCTGAATAAGAAACCGCGTTGACGAGATGCAGACTTGACCAGTCCCGCGAAACCGATTGGCAACACCTTCGACGGCTGCTTTTTCGATGTCTGCGTCATCGAATACCAACACCGGCCCATGGCCTCCCAATTCAAGGGTGATCGGCTTGACGCCCTCGGCAGCGCGGGCTGACAGTAGCCGACCGATGGGTACAGAACCTGTGAAGGTCACCTTGCGGATGATGGAGGAAGCGATCAGGTGGCTGGACACTTGATCCGGCACGCCAAACACTACCTGCAGCACGCCTTTAGGCAATCCTGCGTCATCTAGAGCTCGTGCCAGGGCCAGCGCTGTGGAGGGGCTTTCTTCACCGGGTTTGAGAATGACACTGCAACCTGCGGCCAATGCCGCCGAGAGTTTGCGAGCTGGGGTAATAGCCGGAAAATTCCAAGGCGTGAATGCAGCAACTGGGCCGATGGCTTGGCGTTTTACCATTTGCAGCACACCGGGACGGTTGGCCGGGACTACACGACCATCAATACGGCGGGCGCTTTCGGCAAACCACTCGAAGTATTCAGCCGTACGCGTTACTTCATCCAGGCTTTCCCCAAGCGGTTTGCCTTCTTCAAGTGTCATTTGCTCGGCAATATGTGGGGCCCGTTCCAGGATGAGATCAGCGGCTCGTTTGAGAATCTTTGCGCGCTGGTCAGGGACGGTCTGGCGCCATTGTTCAAAGCTCAGTTTTGCCACTTCGAGTGCGTGATCAAGGTCGCCTGCTGTGGCGAGTGGAACGCGCCCTATCTCACGTGCGGTTGCGGGGTTAACGACAGCGGCGGTTGCGCGCCCTTCGGCACTGATCCATTCACCACCGATAAAAAGATAAAGCGGGTCGTAAGACGTGTTCATGGGGTTGCCCTTCGGTTGGTCTATCAAAAGTTCGTACAAAACTCGGCGCCTGGGTTGTCAGCCTGCAGTGCTTGTTCAGGCGCCCTGTGCAACCAAGTCTATGGAGTACGAGCCGTTTGATTTAGCCGGCAAGGAGGGAATCATTGTTGTGTCTGGAGGTAATATCGAGCACGGCCAGGAGCGTGTAGCATCTGCAAACACCGCCCACGTTACGCGGTGAAGGCAGTCCGGCTCGAGGTTCAAGGTTTCAATGGTTCTAGGGTTGCGTACTTCTGAAGTGAAGAACGCTTGGAATTAGATCGATAGGTAGAGTTGGATGGATAAGCTTACGAACATGTCCGTGTACGTCAAAGTTGTTGAGATGGGCAGTTTCACTGCTGTGGCAAACCATCTGGACTCTACGGTTGGCAACGTCTCGCGTGCGGTTTCCGCGCTTGAAAACGTGCTCGACACTCGCCTGTTGCAGCGGTCGACCCGCCGTCTTTCGGTGACAGACGCTGGCCGGCGCTTCTATGAGCGCTGTACCAAAATTCTGGCAGACCTTGAAAATGCAGAGGCTGAGGCGAGTAACGCGGCGTTGAAACCTAGGGGGACATTGCGTGTGCATTGTGTGCCGGGGCTTGCGCGGCAACTGGTCACCTCTGCCGTGCTGGAGTACCGCAGAGAATTCCCCGATGTTACCGTGGATTTAATGCTTTCTCAGCGAATGCCTAACCTGCTGGAAGACCAATTGGATGTCTCGATTCTGATTGCCCGAACACTGCCTGATTCAGCGTATGTCAGCCAAAAGATCGGCGTTAGCCATTGTGTGCTGGTTGCGTCTCCAGAGTATCTAGAGCGGCACGCGGCCCCTGTGACGCCAGAAGATCTCGATGATCATCAGTGTTTGCTGTTGGGTACCGTCGATTATGTGCGGGATGAGTGGCAATTGAAGAGCAAGACCGGGGATGCCACGTTTGCCCCCAAGGGCCCGAGTTTCAGCGTCAATGATATGGAAGCGATGGCGGTCGCCATACGAGAGGGAGCAGGCATAGGTTTGCTGGCCGGTTTCTCTGCCATCGAGGACTTGCGTTCGGGCAGGCTCGTCCGCGTGTTGCCTGAGTATCATACCTACGAGCGTAACGTTTACGCCGTCTATACATCACGCCAGTTCATCGATGCAAAAATTACTCGCTTCATCGATACGTTAAAAAGTCGGGTAGGTACTCAGCTAATGAATACCTCTGAGGAACTCATTGCCTGAAGTAATCCTATTAAGATTTGATGGGGGCTGTAGTTTCAGGATTAGTGAGGTTAAATAAGGCCAAATATAAATTGTTCCGCAGAATTAAGCTCCAGAGTTGCGAGTATTTAATTTTGCGCCTCAGTGTAAAAAGCTCTGAGGCGCAATTATTTTACGGATTGATTGGTCAACCGTTGCTGCAGCCGCTGCCCATCACTTCGTACGCCAAGATATGCCGCTTGCCTTGAGAATCCTCATAGGTCATGCGCATCGGCACAACACCGCACACGTCCGCTACCTCAGTTTTAGAAACCACCTTAGCAACGTCAAGATGCGTGGAGTAGCTGTATTGTTCAACAGGCACTTGTTGATCTTGAACTTGAGTAGTGCTTTCCTGCGCCATAACCAAAGAGCTAAAACCAAAGAGTGCGATCATTACTATCGGAGCTTTCATGGGGGATTGCCTTCAATTTAAGTTTGATGTTAGAAATCGTAAGTTTGGTCGATAAGACGCACAGAGCTACTGATCGCTCTAAGCGAAGCGTGTTGTTTGCTGACGATTTCAAGCGTCTTACGCGTCAGTTGCAGAGCCGCGTGCTATAAGCTGTTTGCTGCGCTGACAGGACAAACTTTATGCTCGCGCACCCTCGGGAAATAGACGCGAATTTGGGAAAGACTGTTATGCATTCAGACAATAATCGCGGGATGGGCCAAAATAGGCGATGAGATGCTTGTTGGTGACGTAGCGCGCAAATTGGCCTTCGCTCTCTCCTAGGTCATCTCCTACGTCAGCTACTTAATGCCTGATCATTGTCTGCCTCCACCGAGCTCACATTGCGTAAGTCAGGTCGGATCTAGGTTACTCGCAGCATTATTGCGGGCAAAAAAAAGCCCGCGATGGGGAGAGCGGGCTTTGAAACGTAAAAAGAGCTGAGTTCACCGTACGCCGATGGATGTGAAAAAATTGTAAACGGGATAATCATTCATTTTTTTTGAGGCGAGCCAAACCTTGTTTGATGTGGCCAGCGTTCTCACCGATTGTGTAAAGCGCCCCTCGGACATTGTCTCCGACATCAGCGTTACCTTGAGCTTCAGCGTGCAACGTCAACTCCATCAAGGCTGCCTCAAGGGCGAGCTGATTCTGGTACATCCTTTCCAGCACATCTGATAGCGAATACTCAGCATGCATTTGGGTCACCTCCATGTTGGGAACAACAGCGTATCGGGCCGGCATACACGCGAATCATGTCACGAACGTTACCTGCCAAAATCTTCAAACTACGCTGATTATGTGGGGTTAACCGCAGAATCGATTCGACCCAATGATTTCAAGTACAAAGATACGACTGTTCCCTTGTCGGGAGCAGTCTCTACGATGACGGTGCCCCCAGCATTTTCTGCGAACTCACGGACTTGAGATAAACCCAAGCCCGTACCTTTTCCTCTTTCCTTTGTGGTGAAAAAAGGCTCAAAAATTTTAGCCGCCAGGTCGCCCGGTATACCTGGCCCAGTATCAGTAACGCTGAGCACCACGTAATTGCCTCCAGCCAGTGCAACATCATCCTCAACCCGTACCAGTCGAGTTGAAATGCAGATACTTCCTGCTGACCCGAGCGCATCCCTGGCATTCGTGAGAAGGTTCAACACAGCCGCATTCAACTGGGCCTCTTCACACATCACAGCGGTATTGGGGGCTGACAGGTCGAAAGTCAGCTCAACACTTTCGGTCGCGGTGCGGAACAACACATCGCGCATTGCCTCAAGTCGGGCATTAACGTCAATGCACACCAGATTTGGGCTGTCGAGTCGAACACACGAGAGCAGATGACTTACTAACTGTCGTCCCTGTTCGACCGCCTGCAACCCGGTATCACTAAATTTCTCTACGTCTTTCGGTCGTCTGGCGCGCAAGCGGATCATCTGCAAGCTTGCACTAAGCGCGTGAAGAATGTTGTTGAAGTCGTGCGCAATACTGGCCGTGACCATTCCAAGGGAGGAGATACGCTTGGCGTGACGCAGTGACTCTTCGGCCACTTGATTAAGCGCATTTGCCTGGGCCAGTTCTTGTTCAAGAATTTCTGCTCGACGCTCTCGTTGATGTCTTAGCAGGCGCAATTGCAATAACGAAACGGTCTGTCTCGCCAATGCCAACAACGCCGTGCGCTGCGGTGCTGTCAGGGTTCGCGGTTTGGTATCAATTACACACACCGTACCCAGAGCGTGCCCCGTATCGTCAATGATAGGAGCTCCCGCGTAAAAGCGAATGTAGGGCGGGCCAAGCACCAGTGCGCTGTGTTCAAAGCGCGGGTCGAGTCTGGCATCTTCGACAGTCAACACATCGGCGGGAGCCAGGATCGCGTGCGCGCAAAACGCCAGATCCCGATGCGTCTCCCTCACGTCGAGCCCGACGCACGCCTTGAACCACTGACGGTCTCTGTCCACCAGAGAAACCAGCGCGACCGGTACTTCACACAAGGTGCTCGCGAGCACGACGATATCGTCGAATTCTTTCTCCGGAGCTGAGTCCAGCACCCCGAGATGCTCTAGCGACAGGGCTCTTTCATCCTCGTTCGGAGGAAAGGGGGCAGGAATGTGGGGCATCTGATTATGCATCGCTGAGGGCAGTAGGGCGATCATGCTGTTTTGATGGCTTGGACAGCAAGAAATTGTTTCTCCATCCGAACAGCGATGTACCTGTTTCCAGATAGCACTCGAAGGGCCGGCGACGAGTGGTAGTCGTCAACCGTGGAACTCCCGGTCGCAGTCGCCAGTCAATTTTTCTGTCCAGATAGGACACCTATTCCTAACCGGGAGACAACCATGAGTGGTACTTCAGACAAAATCAAAGGCCTGGCCAACGAAGCTATCGGTAACGTGAAGCAAGGTGTCGGCAAGGTCACAGGCAATGAGAAGCTACAGGTCGAAGGTGCCATCCAAGAAAAGAAAGGTGAAGCACAGCAAGTGGCTGGCAAGGTCAAAGACGCCGTAGACAAAAATTAGTTCTAGGCGGTAACACCGTTTCGCTGGGATGGCTATCGGATGGTAGCCATCGCAGTTCAATCATTCTGAGCTTCCAACTTATACGAAGGTTTAATCAATCATGAGAAGTGAGCAGGTAGAAGGCGTTGTAGAAAAGGTTGCCGGCAAAGCCCAAAGCGCAGTCGGAAAACTGCTTGGTGATTCGAAGCTGGAAGCCGAAGGTGCGGGACGCCAAGCTGCCGGTCAGCTGACTCAAACCTATGGCGATGCCCTGGGCAGCGTATCCACGTTCGTTAAAGAGAAACCAGTTGCTGCAATCGCGATTGGTGCAATTGCTCTGCTGGTTCTAGACCGTCTCTTTCGTCGCTGAGTAAGGAAAAGGACGTTTCGACAGGGGTGCTCCCTTTAACGTTCCTTTAACGTTTATCGCCTCCGTCCCCTAGAACTGTCTATCAGCGGGCTGCGGGCGTACGAGGGCAGGTATGCACAACTCACTTCCATCCAAGCAGCACGTCCAAATTACGTCGAAGCTATTGGGCCACAAATCTCTTGGAAGGGTGACTTGGGGTCAGTAGCAAGCGGAGCGCGCAGGCGGGAGGATGGAAGCCCACAGGGCCAAGACTCGGCAACATCGAGGCTTGGTTTACGACAGCCGTCCTCGTAGAGGCCCGTTCGAACTTGGCTCCCTAGAGCGCTTTCAGGAGACGCTCAAGCGTCTGATGTTCCCAAGTGCTGAGCAACGCTATTGGGTCAGTACCAAAGCGATCTCCAGAGTCAAACGACCAGCGTCGCCCATCAGAGCTGATGCACTCTTCGCAGTAGTCGAGCGTGTCACAGTCGTTGTAGATCGATATCCGCCAACCCTCGACGCTCACCACGAAATGGCCCGCATAAATCTCATCCCAAGACGGCTGACTGACCTTGGTCATCGACCGTCGCTCGAAGATGACCTCTCGCAATAATTGGCATACCTTTCTCGCTGAGATCTCCGCCGTAGTGTTTCCGCTAACGCTACCTACTTGGGATGAACGAGCTGCGGTTCTGGCCTCTTTCAGCCTTTGCTCAGCGTACATAGCCGGATCATCGTCTGGCGGAGGGTAGCCTGCTGCTGCGAGAGTCTCGGCGCGCTCCTCAATGAGCAGACGTTCGGGATCTCGAGTGACTTGATAAGCTCTGCCCGGCACGCGCCAAGTGGAGTCCATTCGTGGCTCCCTAGTGGCTGACCGGCTTACTTTCCAACCGGCTTCGTCGGTATCTTTCGAAAGCAGACACTCACCACAATTGGGCACGTGGTTTGCGATCTCATACTCACGCCAGTCCACCATAGCTCCGCCGTCAATGCCGAGCGATTTGCGCTCAATTAGCCAGGCTACAGCGTTAATGAACTGGCCATGAGAGTAAGCAACGATGTCTTGGGCGGGATGTTCAGCAAGACGCTCCAAGAAAGACTGAGCTCTAGCTATGAAATCAAGAAATGACTCAGCGCCTTCACCATCCGTGAAACCAGGATCTGCTTTGGCCCAATACGCCTCCACCCATTCGCGCCGATCAGCGACGGTTGTGCTAATGCACCGCGCGGGTTCAAGGTAAGTGAATTCTTGAATGGGCCAAGTTTCAAAAGGGATATGAGGAAACACCGCTGCAGTCGCCATAGCGGTTGAATGCGCTCGGGTGAAAGGCGAAGCAACGATCAGAGCCGGAGGATGGTTGAGCGACAGAGCCACCAGGTGCGCTTGCTCGAATCCTTTCGGAGTCAGAGGAATGGTCGAGTGATCTAAAGTGGCTTGGCCCGCGTTCGCAGCGCTCTCTCCATGTCGTATTAGTCTCACATGCTTCATTTACGAAATACTCGCACAGATTCGGCCCTCATTTCTCTTAGATCCCCAAGGTTCCTTCCTCAATGGCCATCTATCAAGTGACCAAAACCCTATTGTCCACCCCGCGACTGCACCTTCCAACAGAAATATGGACAGACAGGATGACTACACTCTATTGCGCAGTGCTGAAGATATCCCTGGATTTTCTTCCGTCGAAGGAAATATACGAGAGCAAGCGGAGCGCGCAGGCCAGTAAGGCCGGAGGCGCGAGGATGGAAGCCCAGAGGGCCATGACTTAGCGTCAGCCATGGCATGGTTTACGACAGCCGACCCGATAGGGCGCGCCATAAACCTCGATTTGCTTAGATTGCAGGATTGCTGATGTTCTGCAGGCTTATGTATTCCAGTATTTTTGGACTGTGCTTCTGGCAATGCCGAGCTTTTCAGCGATTGTTTTTCTGTCGAAACCTTGCGCTTTCAGGACTCGAACGTAGTCCGCTTTAAGCGGCTGCTTAGGCTTACCTTGGGAGCGCTTGATGAGCTTTCCATCACTGAATTGCTCCTCTACCAACTGCCACCCTCCAGACATCTCGAATTCCCTGATTCGCAGGGCAGTACGTTGCAAAGCCTCGGATGGAAGTTCGTCACCCTGCGCAGCAATGACGAGAGTGACCATAGTCAAAAGGTCGAGGCCTAGATAGTCAGCGATCTCGTCCAGTTTCTCCAACGTCGCGTTCGCTCGGGCCTGCTCAAGCTTCCCCACGTACGTTCTGTGCGTTGCCCCCGCCAACTCTTCGTAACTCAACCCCTGATGAGCACGAGCTCCACGCAATGCTCCTGCCAGCGCTTCTTTCAGATGCATGAGTCGGATCCTCAAAACTGAGGATAGAGCCACGGCAAGCGTGTTTCGATAAACAGATCATAGTGATATTATCGTGACATATGGTTTGCCAAGCAGTCGTTTGAACATAGCGGCGGGATGTTTGGATTGATGATGGATTGGTCATGAGAGCAGCACCTAAGACACGGCCAGGGACGTCTCGATGGGAGACGCGCTCATCAAGTCCGACATTTATGGCCCGCGTAAGCCTGCCTGCAATCGTCACTGAGCGACGTCTTGGCAAGAACCAGATCCACTTTTTTAAGCGAAGGCAGGGATAGTGAGTGATGAAGTTCGATTGCGTGAAAGTTTCAGGAAAAGTTGACTACGTTCGATCTATTGATCGAATGAACGGCGGGCATAAAGCTAAAGTCAGCATTGACGGTGCAGTTATCCCGAATTTGCAAGTGTCGAACAAGCTTTATGAAGAGTTGGAGGTCGGCGAGAGTGTAACTTTGTATGGCCTGTTTAAAAGAAACAATGACAAAGAAAAAAACACAGGCATCTTGTACGGCCTAGCGAAGCAAAACGGCGAGAAATTATTTGCAACCCAGTATAGATATCAAGTCCCGATTTTCCTGACGGTCACTGCGGCCATCGCATTTTGTCTAACTTTCGTCGCTGGCTGGATCGCTTCGATCTTTCCAGTGCTGTTTTTCTTCGGGGAAAATTCAGATTATATGTATACCACTACGGTATTTGCAGTAATTGAGTCGAGCTTGGTTGCCGCCTTTTTCCTGTGGAGGGCATGGGTGATGTTCAACGCTACGTCTAATCCTGAAGCTTGGGAAACTACCGAAGCTGCAGTGCTATCGAGTCGCTTCAGTAAGCTCCATAAGTAATAGTCCTGTACATAGGGCACGGTTAAACCTGCCCTGGCTTCGGCTCGCTGCGCCTTTCCATGCGAGTATCAGGCAAGCGGAGCGCGCAGGCGTGCAGGATGAGCGCCCAACGGGCTGAGACGCGGCGCAGCCGTGGCTCAGTTCTCGCCAGCCTTCCGCCGCAGGCGGCACGCCATAGCTACTGCCAGATATCAAATCAACAAGGATGCGGCTGAAATGACCCACGATGAACTCCGTCAGCTTGAGGGCGCTAGACGAAGGACTCTGTGGGCCCTTGCATGCCTCCGTCCTGGCGATCCCACTGCATCCGACCTCCTTGCCATCCTCGATGATCTCGACGACCAAGAGCGAAACGACACCCCCTCTAGCGATAAGCCACTCGACCTCATTCAGGTTCGTAACTCTGTCTCGGTGATGCGCCATAACTCCGGAATCATCATCATTTTGGAGCAGACTATTCCGCAACCCTGGAGAGAGCGTTTCTACCAGGCAAGCGTCGGGTCGACCAGGTTGGTCGATGGGCCATACGCCTCAGGCTGGGATAAATTCCTGGCGAGTTGGGAAGAAGAGATGCGACACCTGGAGCAGCATCGGGCCGCAAGAAATAAATCTAAAAAAGACTGAGCGGTGAGGGCATGGGACAAGACGATGACACGGTGTACTGCGATATCCAGATGCCGCTAGCCCAGGGCCGAGAGCTTCTGGAATTAGTAAATGCACTCCGAGAATCGAGAGCTCATCCGCGTCTCGACAGAGTCTTCGAGCACATGCAAGACGAACTCAGCACGTCCATCGATATCGTAGATAACCCGCCAACATGGGGGCCTTGGTGCGAGTAAGGCTCTGCATGGCTGTAAGACTTCCGTTTCTCATCAACCCCTGCTCGGCACTCCCGGCACATCCATGTTGATCTTGCGCCAAAAGGCTTCAGAGAAACTGTAAACCGAGAAAGCAATCAGCCCTAAGGCCATCACCATCAAAATCAACCAACCAGCAGGTAGATTTTGGAGCGCATCCAGTGATTCCTTCATACCAGGTGGATCCATGGCTTGATAAGTGGAACCACTGATTGCAAGCAGCAACGCAATCTCTATAAAAACAACCCCTCGGGCTATTAGGCCGAACCGCGACACCGGACGGACATACCGCATGACGTCTTCGTCAGCTTCAAAATATTTCTCGAACGACGCCTTCCATCCCTTGATGATGTGAGCAACACCCACACCAAGGGGAACGAGAGCGATCAGGTACACCAACAAATTCGAGTGATCCCAGGATAGGAAATGCGCTAGCCAGTCTTTGGTTTGCCCTCCGGAATCGCCCGAGCTTTTAATACCGCTAATGAGTAGGCCCAACGCAAAAAACGCTAGAGCGCCGTTGACCATACCTCCCGCGAACAGGCCTGCGCGAATTACCAAACCTTTGAATTTTTTGCCATGATGATCGACATCACGCGTTGCCTGAAGCACGCGCCACGCCGCAAACGCGAGCAGACCCGCCACCACAAGCCCAACCAAAAAATAGCCGAATGGTTGGCTCAGCAATGCTTCCAGGCTCTTGTGGCTGTCCTTCGGTTTTGTCGAGTCTTGTGCTGCGAGCAACGCGAAAATACCGATGATCAAATACAGCATTCCCCGAGCGGCGTAGCCTCCCCGAGCGAGTATTACTAGGCTGTGTTGCGCGGACATTCGATGTATTCCCGAGATCTGATACTAGAGCAGACCCTTCTTGCAGGGTAGGGTTCTATATAAAGCCCGTGACTGCGGGGAATTCGTTACCCAAGACGACTGCCGGCATAAAACATTAGTGCAGTACGCCCATCCATTTCTTGGAGAACCAACTAACGGGGAGGTTTATAGGTACCTAGGCTGTAGAGTTAGGTTTAGTCACCAAACATCTCGTTGAGCTCTGTATCAGCACGCCCCAAGGATTTCATCGTGATGTTGCCGGCGTCATTTTCACCGACGTGCCAAAGCGCAAATTTCGGAAGGTTGAGCCAAGTCGGTGGCTTCGCCGCAACCGGATACGCCGAGCGAGTTTCGTAGGTAGCTACACCGTCGATTATCGAGACCAGGGCTATACCATGTGCCGTAGCGTACTTTATCGCTCCAGATTGAAACCCTGTTGTGGTGAACAGCATTCCTTTATGAGCGCCCACAGATCGCACCTTGTCGTGCAATACCTGAACCAGCTCCCGCTCGACTGCATTACGGTATTTTTTGCACTCAATCAGGACGATAAATTCGGCGCCCGCAAAGGCCTGGAATTTCGCCAGCACATCGATCTGGTAGGTTGAGTCGAAGGCCTCCACCTTGACGTCATGCCTCACCTCCAGCGATGTCAGTTCACCACCTTGCTTTACGATCCAGTCCCTGACCAAGCATTCGAATTCAGTGGCGTTGATTTCGAGGTTGGGATTTGCCATTGGTGGAAACATTTGTCGTCCTTGAAATGAGAGATTGCCCGTCCAGCTTTGGCTAGCGGGGCGGGCTCCTGCACCAACTGCTGTGATGAGGTTACAGCGAGGTGGGCCAAGCTTCGATTTTTCCCAGCCTGCCCACCCCATTCACCTCGGCCAGACTCGGCTAGAAGGTTGGCCAAGCCCCCCTCAGGCCCGATGCAGAACGCATAGACGTACTTCTGCGCCTCTTCAAATGACATGTCATGAAACTCTAGAAGGACGTTGGCATATATGTGCATAACGCCCTTGTGTTAAGAGGTTGCTAAATTTGCCTGAGCCCACTTCTCAGCGGTCGTGACTTGAATCGACTGCTGTGCGTTGAAAGTGCCCGATTTAGGCCAAGCCACGCCTCTGCCTTGGGCAAACACAGCGCGATACTTCTTGATGTGATGCGTTGGATCTTTCTCCAACTCTTGGAGCAAGTACGGAACAGTCCACACGTTACGTTTGAATGGACGGCCCAGTACGCGTTCGAGGAGGCTCGCCACCTCTCCATATGTCACTGTGTCTCCCGATAGATAAACGATTTCATTGCGAAAGCGAGGTTCGAAGAAAACGATTTCCGCTGTCAATGCACCGATGTCGTCTGGAGTCGTGAGCGTCACGCTGGTCTCGAGACTACCAAGCGCGTTCACGGTATTATTTTCGAAATCAACCACCTCGAATACAGGCTCGAACAGGAAACTGGTGAACATACCAGTCGAGATGATTACCCATTCAGTTTTATCCTGGGCACGAAGCAATTCGCGAACATCAAGCTGAGCATCGAACAGATCCTGAGGACTGCCCCGACCGATTACTTCGAAGTCGACACCAAACTGCCACGGGAAGTAGCGCTTCACACCGGACTTGAGCGCAGCGGTAGCCAGCTTCATCGGAGTTTCCCGGCCTGCGACCATGCCCGCACAGCCTATTACGGTATCGAAGCGTGCGAATACCTCAGCCAGTTGATCGATAGAGTCGTTCACAAGGTCTGCGGCCACCATCTGGATGCCTAGGCCCCGAAGCCCATCGATTTCGGCCTTTTTCTCAGGCACTTTAGTGTTGATGGTCGAGTCCCTGAGAAGGACGCTGATTGTGGAACCGGGCGCGCGCGCTGCCACGCTCGCGAGATTGCGCAAGACCGGGAGCCCAAGCTCACCGGCGCCTAGAACCAGAATGGATTGCGGCGAAAATTGGGTCACTTCGGTCATGATTTCTCCTGAGACCTGTTGCCTGTAAGATGAACCAATGCTTGCACGATTAGGAAACGCTCGTAAGAAGGCACACCTGTGATACCAGACAATGAAATGACCGATCAGGAGGCTCTTAGTCAGGCAGAGACAATCTGCCGAACCTTGAGAGAAGATGATGATGGTGTCAGGCGGGAAGTGCTTGCTCACGCAGGCAGCCGCTGGTCGTTGGGCATCCTGCACGCCTTGGGGGTGTACGGCACCATGCGTCATGCCGAAATAAAAAGGCAGATGACTGGTGTAACTCAGCGGATGTTGACCAAGACGCTACGCTCCATGGAGCGAGATGGCCTAGTGGTTCGCCGCGAGTTCGGTGAGGTTCCGCCACGTGTCGAGTATGAGCTGACTCCGCTCGGTATGGGGCTGTTGGTTCGTATGTCCCCTATCTGGACTTGGGTAGTCTCCAACGTCGAGGATTTCCGCAAGGCACGGCAGATTTTCGACAGCCAGGTTGATAAAAAACCTGAATGGCAAATACCCACGTCGATTCCATTGGATTGAGAACCGCCTCGATAATCATTGCTCACACCGCCCGAATGGGCCTGTGACCATTGGCAAAGTCGTTGCTGTTCAAGCTTTCTCGCCACCTGCGCTCGCAGGCTAGCCAACCGTCCCTCAGATATTCACACGGATTCAGCCCATCGAAGCGCGCCGACTGGATAAGACTCATGATCACGGTCGGCTCGGCAGCTGCCACGCAGGGAGTCGGCGACAGCCAATTGGATTGTTCAAGCGCCTAGCTGAAGGTTTGTGTACGCAACCACACTTCTACTTTTTGCCATCGGCCAACCTCGGAAAGCTTTGACCTTCCTGTATCTAGAATCTCAAGCAGTCGCTGTCTTTCAGCTCGAGAGGGAAACCAATCATCAATCTCGACGCTGCAGTGGTTGGACGCGCTCAATGCCCATCTCACGATCATGTCCGCAGCGGCTCTGTAGTGATCTGCCATGCACAGGCGATGGCCATCCACAGACCATCCACGCTTTGCGAGCTCATCGGTCACGTCGATGATGCCCAGATCGCCAAAGTAGGCTGTGGTGTCAGGGTAATGAATGCCTGCTAACGACACCTTGGCCACGCCGGATTCCCGATCAAAATATGCAAGGAAATGCCATCCACCCGTGGTGCTTCCAGGATGGGGGAAATTGATGGCGGCTTTGCCTGTTATGTAGTGCTTGTGCGAGACGCGTTTGAGGTCAAAGTCGAAAAGCGGCTGGGCCATGAGGGCTTTCCTGAATTTTTGAGCGCCGATTCGGTTTAAGCGGAGCACACCCCCAGTTCGTGGTATAGCAGCCCATAGAAGGGTGGAGGATCACGTTGTTCTAGTTGATGTAAATCATAACCGTATTAAAGCGCGTGGCGCATCACTACGCTTTAAGAAGAATGCTGCGAACGAACAGGTAACACTCGAAAAATACCAGTGAAAAAATATTGTAGTTTCGCTAAGGAATTAGTGAGTGCCGCCGATGATAAATGTTCACTAATTAGCTAAGGGGCTGTGCGTGTCTGACGGTATATTTTCTGTGATCAAGAGCGTTTTTCCCACGTTCGTGGCTGGAGCTAAAGATCTACAGCGTTCCATAATTACTCCGAGCGAATTTTTCAAAGATATGAAGCTGCGCAATTACTGGTGTGCGCAAGCCAGCTTGATCGGGCTCGTAATGGCCGTTGCGTTATCACTACTAAGCTTTCCATCGCTGAAAGGGATTGGGATAGAGCTGAGTAAAGACTTTGTAGCCGTCATGGTTGCCCTGAATTGCATGCTCCTGATCCTCTATGGAGCTTGCTTCTGGTTAGGCGCACGTTTCATGTTTGGAAAGGGGGCGCTGTTTTCTACGATCAACTCATTTTTTTATATCTCGATTTGCCTAGTCTTTATGAAGATCGCTGAGATGCCAGCGCTGGGTTCGAGAATGACCGCTTTAGCGCATAGCTGTGAGCTCGGGGAATTTGGAGCGAATGTCACTGCAACAATATCCGCAAGTTCTGTTTCCAGGACGTCGAACTTTTTAATCGGCGTATTTTACCTTGCATTTACTGTTTGCTCGGTAAAACTTCAGCGAGGCGTCAATGACTTCGGTATCGTAAGGGGAGTGGTGTCCGCGATTTTCGGGATGGTATTCTTAAGTTTAGCCGTTATTTTTATCCAAGAGCCTGCAGTGTATGCAGTGGTCTGCGGCTACTTAGGCGAAAAGTGACTAACCATGTTTTGATTGATTGGTTGGCTAGCTAGCGTTACGTCCTTGTAGATCAGCGATTAAGATAACTCATAATTTAACTGTACCATGGCTGGTTGTTTCTTTGCGTCAACAGCCATGGAACGGTTATCGAGGATTCAGACCAGCGGGCGTGGCCCGAATTCTTCTTCAATCCTTTCACTCCATGCTGAGTTTTCAGGTTTGTTAGCGGCCCCTCCTACTATTCTAATAGCGTATGCGCGGCACACCCCCAAAAGCGAGGGCGGGATGTATTCCAGTATCCCTCTGTATTCTTTGTAGTCCCCGTCACGGTACTGGTACAAATCAGCGCACCAAAGATCGTAGACCCAGTCACTGATTTCCTCGTCGCTTTGCGGAAGGGCAACCAATTCTTTGACGAATTTATTCAGGTGCTGACGCTCCCTCTTCGAAAAGCCTCGGGTGGTTAGGCTAAAAAACTTCAAAGCCTTTATAGCTGGTCTGACTTGCCAGGTAAGCGAGTCAAGGGAGTCTGGAGCTCGCATGAGCGGGACTAGCTGATATGGGTTGAGATGCTCGCCCGTGTCAACTGCCACCGAGCGTATTATTCGGTCAAGATTGAAACTTCTACGGTCGCTTCGAAGGTGGCAAAAAGCATCGATAGTCTTATCGGCTTCCTTGCGCAGGTCTGATATTTCCCTCTCTGTGACTGTGCCTGTGCCGTCCTGGTATCCAATATATATCCGCATCGTCTTGCCTAATGTATGTTCAACAATGGAACGAGAGATCTCCCCGAGGATGACTCAGGCAGATCTCACTACCGAATTTCTGCTGGGATGCATTCATTTCTTGAGGTGGGCCATTAAAGTTGTCTCAATGTAAGCCTGCACTCGAGGGGAAAGGTCACCGCTCAGCTTACAAATTCCGGTTCTCGTGAACCCTACCTGGCCCGTCAGACCTTTGTAGCGCACGGAGTAGGATCCTGCGTCGACTACTGAATGCGACAAACCAAAACCTTCGACGCTCTCGGGATCAATTCCGACCTTGGAGGCGATCTCAACACGTGCGGTTGCAGCAATGGAGCTAATGGATCCGGATAGTTTTAACGAGTTCAGAGTGATCGTCTGGAAGCTTTTGATTGAGTCTTTGACTATTTTATCAGTGACAAATATTTGCTCGCAGCTAAATCCGAAGCCAAGTATTTTGTCTAAACTGTTGAGAAGCTCTTTAGAGGAGCGGGGCGGGTCTTCCATTCGGAACATCAGCTGATCAGTACCAAGTAGTGTTACCTTTTGACTACACGTTGACACGACTTCATTTTGCTTGCTGATACCGTCAAGGTCTATAGACGTAGCATATATAGATGTTCTCCAAAAAAATTGGAATGAGCGATCTGGAATATTTACTATGAAACCACTATTTAGTGAGGGATCGTATCGGTTCTGCGCCAGTTTCTGTAGAAACTCATCCACAGAACAAGGAACTCGAACGGCATACCACTTGAGTCTTGAGATCATGCTTGCCTCACTATTTTATAGCTAACATGGCTTTTTTAGCGGACGTCTCAATCGCCTTGGATAGTTCATCAATTTCAGGTTTTAAAGGAGTTCTGGAACGAGGGAATTTTCCATCAATGTTTGGGTGGACTGACTTCAACAGAACAGAGAATTTATGACAGTCTTTAGGGTCTGCAAAAGACGCCTCGAGCTTATAAATATCGCCGTTCCCTAATACTCGCTTGGTTAGCCAGCAAATTTTTACAATAAAGTAAGTGTCCGATGATACTAAGTCATTAAGGATGCCTGACCTGTTCACACCGTTTCCACGGAGCAATACTTTTTCTATGTGCGTTTCGTCTTCGTCGCTTGTTAGGTCGTCTCTATCGTCATCGGATGGCTTAGGCTTATACACGTAAACATCCGTAACATCCCGCTTGCTAAAACCGTCAAGGCCATCGATTAAGTCAATAAAGAATTTTGTTCTTGCCTGAGGTGATGGTTTGTCAAAAAGTGTGACGATAAACTTTTCAATCTGGGTAGATGCTTGCGTTGTTATGCTTGATACTATTTCATCCCGAATTTCGTTGGTGAAATCATTCTGGGGCGAAACAATACTATATCCGTTTCCTGTTTTAGTAAACTCGATTACTGCATCCTTAACAACGAGCTGTGCGAACTCAGATTTTTTGTAGTCGAATCTGGAGTATTGGATAGTTAAACTAAAGTTGTCACCATCTCGTGAGATGTAAGCGTTATCTCCTGATTCGATAATCTCACGTTTTAATTCCTCGATAGCTGAGCGAACATCGTTGACATCCAGTTCTCCCACGAGCTCTACTGTTGTTGAGCGCTCCCTACGTGGAGCTATTCCGATTTTTTCGGAAATGAGCTTGTGATCGTAGTAGTCATGAGTAAGTCGGGAAAAATAATCAGCCAATACTTCGCGGTCTGTTGCCTTGGAGACGATAGTATTTCTATTTCTAAATAGAGTGGTCAACGTCTGTGCGTCAACTTTATGTTTTTGTACGAGCGCATCAAATACGTTTTTGTCAGATGCGAAGTAAAGTGCGGGGCCAAATTTTCCCTTTTTCATTCTCTCCACCCCATCCATGCGATATTGTAACCATCTACCATCGATGTGATAGAAGAGATTTTTATGTCGTTTAGAACCTGCTCCCGTATAGGATCGAATCCCCACATTTTTGCGTATTTTGTTTTCGCAAGGTTGAAGTTCGCCGTCACATCGTGATGTGGGGATTTATGGGTGACACGAATTTGGACTTCTTTTCCCGATTCTAGCATTTGGTATCTGGACAGACTATCGAGGAGATATTCAAACTCTTCAGGCGATGCACCGGGTCTGTTGTAATATACGACGTAACCAGCCTGTGAGTTGTTCCCTGCCTGTAGGTTGCTGTGCTGCAGAATAAGGTAGGGGCTGGTAAGCGCTTCTACAGTTGCTGGTTGTCCCCAAACATCACCCTGCCGGTGTCGCATTACTAAGTCTGGATAATAGAATGTATAGTCAGGCGATATTTTGCGCTGGTGCATTAATCGCATAATGTCATTTGCGATGCTGTATAAGCGCATCAAATCTTCAGGGCCAAAGAAGTGAAGGCAAACATTTGCCGGAATTGGGATGGAATCGAAGCCTATGTTATCGATCAGGTCGCTAAACACTTTGTGGTAGCCATGATCATGATTGTGGACGACCAGTAGTCCGCGAACCTCATGCTCTTCAGATGTATCTATGCTGAACGTACTTCTCCAAGACTCAGAGTCCTGCGCGCATTCAATAGACATGGCCAACGCTTTAAAAGCGTCGCGAACCTTTGTTTTGGTGATTGACTCTTCTTTGTAAGCTTTCAAATCGGAATGCAGGTAGATAGTCGATCCAAGGTATGGATCTTCATAGAAAAAAATCACATCGCCAGGATGCTTGTCCTTAGGTTTTTTTGTAGGCGTAAGATGGTGAGGGCAGTGGCAACTGAAATTTTCATTCCAACGGGGTTTTATTTCCCATTTAAAATAAGAAAATATGTCTTGGACTAGCGCCTCAGCAATTTCGCCGATATTTACTGTTTCCGACATGGTGCATCCCTAGCAAATTTTCGGATTGGCCAATAGGCTAATGGCCATCATAGCAGGAGGTTTCAGGTAGTACGCTAACTTTGCAGCTTGATACCTTTGTTGCACCCAGGTAGCGCGGTATGCAGGTGGATTAAGGCGCCATTTGAGCCTCCTACCGAAACTCCTTTCGGGCAAGGTTTGGGGCTACTAATGCAGAAGAACCTGGGATGTCAGCCTACTGGGCCAAGACGTAGCGTATAACCGTGGCTTACGAGGCTCAATCGAGGGCGCACAGTCAGCACGGCTGTAGAGCGTGCGTCCCTAGAAAAATATGGCGCTATGCCATCCAAACTCACCAGGATGAGTTAAATTCGTTCGGCAAAGGTCAGTGGTGCCCCGCGAGCTCTCAGCGCGTGGGGTTCGCTGAAGCGTACGGACAGCTTAGCGGGGTGTGCTCTTGCTCGAGAAAGTCATAAGCATCGACAACGTCGGAGTTCTGAAAAAAGCAGCTCAGCGACCTGTCGACCTTCAGAAAGTCAGCCTAATTTATGCCGATAACGCTAGGGGCAAGTCGACATTGTCGTCTGTGCTATTAGCCTGCTCTACTTTCGATGCCAAGGATCTCTCAGATAGGAAGACTGTAGGGGCGACACACCCTCAAAAAGTCGTTTTACGGTTTAACCAAGGGGGCACGGGCGCTGCTTTCAATGCCCAGTTCGACGGCAATGCTTGGTCTGGGCAGAAACCCAATTTGCATGTATTTAACCAAGCTTTCGTTGATCGAAATGTGTATGCCAGTTCAGGTGTCCTTCCGGAGCAGAGGGAGGCGCTGCTGGATCTTGCACTAGGTGATGCAGCAGTATTACAGCGCACTAAATTTGATGCTGAGACTATTGCAGTGAAAGAGAGCGCAGTAACGGTTAACTCAGCGGAGGCAGCTCTTCAAGGATATCGAGGACAGCTTCCGCTCGCTCAGTACATCAAGCTTGCCTCTATTCCAAATGTGGATGAGCTGATAGTTCAAACTGATAAGCTAATAGCCGAAGCTCGAGCGTCTGATCAAATTCGTCGGCGCCCTGAATTCCGGCCAGCGCCGTATCCAGCTTTCAATTTTGACGATATTCCTAGCCTGTTGGAGAGTTCATTCGAGAGTATCTCCATCACTGCAGAGGAAACAGCGAAAGCTCACTTCGCGAAGCATAATGGGACAGCGACAGAGCGCTGGGCTGCTGAAGGGCTGCAGCACCAACCAGATAGTGAATGTCCATTCTGCGGCCAGCCAACTCAGGATCTCGGCCTGCTTAAGGCATTTAGGCTCTACTTTGACGGATCCTATTCGGAGTACCAAAAACGCGTTACTCAGCTTCGTAATTTGGTCAAGGAGCGTGTCGGAGAACAGCAGTTAGCAAGCTGGCGCGCATGCAATGAGTACAACCTAGGGCTACGCAGCGTCTGGTCTGAGACGTCGCTAATTGATGAAATTCCCCAGCTGGATTTCGAGACAGCAGCCTCGCTGCTTCAATGTGTTGAGGCGGCGTTGCTCGAAATTGTAGCCGCCAAGGAAGGTAATCCTCTCGATGCTTTGGATTCAAAGCCATTTATGGCTGCCGTCTCTATGCTTAGTGAGCTGAGCGATCAAGCTCGCATGTTTAATGAGCAGATTGGTGAACTCAATGATCGCATCTCGGCTTATAAACAAAGGCTCGTAGCACCTGATATAGCTGCTCTGAGTGAACAAAGGGAAGTGCTTGCAATCACGAAAAACAGATTCAGTCCTGCGGTGCTGGAATTGATTGAAGGGCTGGATGCTTCAAGGATTCAGTTGCGGACTGCGGAGCGTGCGAGGGAAGCCGCACGCACTGAGCTAGACAATTTGATGGCCGCAACCCTGCTAACTTTCCAAGATGCGATTAACGGTTGGTTAAGGAAGTTTTCAGCGCCTTTTGAAATTGATGCCCTAGGCTCCACTCATTTAGGAGGCGGCCTGCGTTCGGAATACGTGCTCAAGATCAGAGGTGCCCGTGTGGTGATCGGGCCTAAAACTACTGGCGACTTGTCGTTCCATGCCGCGTTGAGTGAGGGTGACAAGCGAACGCTCGCTTTCGCTTTCTTCCTTGCGCGCCTATTTGCAGATCCGAAGCGAGCTGAAACGTCAGTCGTTTTGGATGACGTGTTCACCAGTTTGGATAGACACCGACGACACAACACCGTAGATGCGGTACTGAAAATGGTAGCTGAGTGTTCGCAGGTAATCGCCCTTGGGCATGATGCGCATTTCCTAAGGGAGGTCAAACGTCGAGTGGAGCGGAAAAAATGTGCGAGTGTCGGCGAATACTCTCTCCATCGCGATGCGGAAGAGTACAGCTACTTGGATATTTTTGATCTGGATGAATACTGCTCATCGGATTACTACAAACACTATCAGTTAGTTGAGCGCTTCATCGCCGGGGATACGACTTGCAGCTTACTTGAAGTGGCGAAGGCGTTGCGTCTGCTGGTAGAAGGGCATCTCCACCGGTGCTTTCCGAAGAAGTTCAAGGAAGGCCAGACGGTGGGTGACATGCTGGGCCAGGTCAAAGCAGCCGTGCCGCCGAACCCCTTGGCGTTACTGCTGCCTTTGCATGCGGATCTTGTTAGTTTTAATGAGTTTGCTGCGGCTTTTCATCACGATACGTCAGGCGGTTACACCAGGGTGGAGATCAACCAGGCCGAGCTTCTTCCGTTTGCTAAAGGTGCTCTAGGATTTATTCAGATGAGAACGTTTCGGTAAACCCCCTTACATGAGCGGTGGGCGAAGAGCACCGATCCCTCGAGCGGGTGCTGGAGCAGCTTGGTAGGCGTGGCGCGGTGTCCGCTAACTGACATGACCTGGCTTGGGGGAAGTCCGAAAACGTTCAACTGTTAAGTCTGATTGTGGCAATGAATTGGCTGCGCCAGATTTTACTGCAGTTTGATGCGTTTTTTGAGTGCCTCCGCGAACAGGTTTCTCTCGCAGTCGCTGGGGATAAACGGGGCGTGGATTTCAGGGGGTTCCATTTCAGCTCGTTGTTGTTCAATAGAGTTGGGCGTGTTCTCAAACGCAAGAAGTTCATGACTTCAGCTATCTTCAGGTACCAGGTAGCCTCGTGAACTATGACTGATTTCAGGACGTCCAGAAGGCCAGACACTCGAATTTCAGCGATGCAAAGTTTTACTCGATTACCGCACACCCTGTAATTCAACCAGGTACCTAACGGCAATAGGAGACAACGTATCTCGTCGTCGAATCTAATTGACGATTCCTTCGCTTCGGTAGGACGACGTTCTTAGGGTTGCCTAGCAGGGTACAGGCTGCGCCACCGACTATCTCTGCGCGACGAGGATATTGATAAGGGAATGATATACGAGCAGGATACGGGTGGCGCATCGCTACCATGGAAGGAATCTCAGAAATGCCGTATTCGCATCAGTTCGTATGCTTGGCCAGCTCAAAGAAGCCCTATGGTCACTGTATAGCTGGAAAGTTATGGGGCGGGGAGAACCATGGGGTCTGGATTCGTCCCGTGAGCAATCGCGAGCACGACTCTATATCGGATGCGGAGCGTACTTACACTAATGGCCAGGCTGCACAGGTTCGGGATCTCACCTCGGCGACGTTCTCTGGCCCGCAGAACCATCCCTACCAGAACGAAAATCATCTCATCCTTCACCCGCCTTTGTGGACTTCGCATGGCCATCTGAGTCTGAGTGACCTTGCGCAGCTTGAAGATCACCCGGCGAGGCTTTGGGAGTCAGGTCATCATAGTCGATGCGGGGTAAATGACCGTGTTCCTCCTGAATTCTTGCGCGTCCGGAGGGAGTCGCTATTTCTGATTCGGCCAGAGAGGATTTCTGTTAGGGTTTCAGCGGAAAGTGCCCAGTGGGGTAATCCCAGGCTTAAGGCTCGCGCATCCTTCACATACAGCCGGATCCAGTACGCATTTAGCGTGACAGATGAGCTCGCGGAACGCCATTTCTTAGGCTTAGGGGCTGGCACCCATCACCCAGAAGGGATCACCTATTTTACGGTGAGCCTTGGCGACATCGATCCCAATACTGGATATGCCTACAAGCTCGTAGCAGCCATTCTTTAACGGATGATCATGAAAATACTGACTATCGGCTTCACCGAGAAGAAGGCGGAGCGCTTCTTCTCTCTGATCAAACTCTCTGGCGCCAAGCGTGTTGTGGACGTTCGACTGAACAACATCTCACAGCTATCCGGCTTCGCCAAGCGTGACGATCTGAAGTATTTCTTGAAGGAGATCTGTGACGTCGACTACGTCCACCTGCCTGACCTGGCTCCTACTAAGGAGATCCTCTCGCCCTACCAGAAGAAGGACATCACCTGGCAGCAGTACGAGGAGAAGTTCATGAGTCTGATGGCTAAGCGCAACATCGAAAAGCATGTGCGCCGTGACTTGATGGAAGGGGGATGCCTGCTCTGCAGTGAGCACCAACCGCACCAATGCCATCGCCGGCTGGTAACCGAATACCTGAAAGAGCATTGGAGCGACGAGTCCATCGACGTCAAGCATCTCGTATGAGTGATACCAAGACCATCCTCATCGCCTACCCAAAGGAATTCCTCTGCTACTCGAAGCTGCAGAGGAAGGTGCAGTTCTACACCAGCCAATCACTCGAGGTTCAGCTTTTGGCCATGGCTGATCCCAACGGTTACGTGAACGCTTACGCGGAAGAGCAGAGCATCCCGTTCGAGCTGGTGGAAGACCAGGCCTTGGCCGTGGAAAAAGCAACGCACGCGATTCTGTTCGAGGATCGCGAGTGCTTTGCTGGGTTGAGAGAAGCATTGAGCCTAGTCGCCATACCAACCCGCGTCGTTCCGTTGCAGCTCACCTTTGTGGTGAACAAGGATCGGGGAGACCTTTACGACGTCTACATTGGTCGAGGCAGTATCTGGGGCAACCCATACCAGATGGGGCAGGATGGTGATCGTGATGAGGTCATTCGGAAATTTGCTTACGACTTCGGTCGTGGCTTCCTCAAGGCATCTGAAAACCTCGAACACAACCTTGGCATCATCAGGGGCAAGGTGATCGCGTGCCACTGTAAGCCTGCTGCATGCCATGGTGATGTACTTGCTTCGCATTTGAATGCTCTAGATGATGGGCTGTGAAACTCCACTTGTATTGGCGTTTAGCTTGGCGGTGAGTTGCTAATGGATAATGTTGCCGCTTAGTGTGTTTTCCGATTTTTATAAGGATGAGGTTGTGGGTGTAAGATTGGGTGAAAGGGATTTGGAAGGTGTCTGGGATTTCATACCGTTCGATGAGATATTGAAAAGTCTTGAGGTTACGCTGCAGAGCATAGCCTTGCATGGTTTTGATCATCTTATGGATTCGATGATTCAATCTGTTTCGATGATTGAAGGCACATGTACGGGTCTTGTTCCAACAGATAAGTTTCTATTGTACAGGGAGTTTTGGGCTCAAGCAATGCGTCGTCTTTATGAGAATTATCTTCCGGGAGTGAAGTATGAGTTTGCTTGGAGGCTTGAGGTTACCCCCTATTCATTAATGCTTTGTAGTCTTTCAGATGGAAATGTGGCGTCGAGTGCATTTGCTGCAATCGAGGAGCATTTGAAAGTTCCTCATTCAGCTATTGATGATAATTACGAGCTTGTGAAAGAGTATCTAAACTTCGATAGGCTTGGCCTTGACGGTGGGCTCGAGGAGTTTCTGCCAGCAGATTTGGTTCCAGGCACACGGTCGAGGCAGCTGAATTTAATTTTCCGCCTAATGAATTTTCCGCCACTGGAAGAGCTGTCGGTGTTCTTTCAGTTGTACAGAGGTGTCACAGTTCAGGGGCTGGGTGAAATAAGTTCAGCGTTTACTGTTCGAAAGATTACCCCAGATGCTGTTGGGCTAGAATTAAGCGGTGCTTTGGCTCAAACATATTATTGCTTAGAGCACAGTGTGTTTCGGGATCTGGGCCTGGAAGGGTTAGAGAAAAAGCTAAATGATGACCGCTTTACTAAGGATTTTTCTGCTATCCGAGAGCAGGCTCATTTGTATCCTCCTCATTTAGTAGACTCCTTTATATGCCCGTGCTGTGGGCTAGATCAGGAAATGAAACTTCCTGAAGAAATTGCCCAGTATATGCTGCTCATGCAAAATCGTGAGCTTATAAGGAGGCTGGGGCTGCTATTTTTTGATTTTTATCTCTCCAGCTATACGCGTAGGGTGGTAGAAGGTTTTGGTAACTTTGTATCTGGCCTTAATTCAGTAAAAAGACCTCGTTGCCTGATATTGGTTGAAGGGGATACTGAAGAAATATCGATTCCCTTAATCGCATTGCGGCGAGGAGTAATTTTTGCTAAATATGGGATCAAGGTCTATAACTCGGCATCAAAGCAAAAGCTCTATGCTGATTTCTTGAGCAACATGCAGAAGTATCCGAACTTGAAGTTGGTCTGTCTTCTGGATTCTGATGCTAGAAAAGAGCGTGAAGGGATTGCTCGGAAAGTCAAAGGCAATAAAAATAAATATCACTTAACTTATATAGAGCGTGGCGCTTACGAAGATTTATTTGATCTTGAGTCTTCAGTGGCGGTTCTTAATGAGATTTATCCCGATGGGGAGAAGATTGTTGTGGGTGATTTTGATCCATCTAAGACGTTTGATAAAAATGTGGATCGTGTTCTTCATGAAAAGAAGAAGGCGAAATTTAATAAGGTGGATTTTGCTAAAAAGATATCTGTGTTGGTGGAAAGTGATAAAATTCCATCTGAGATTATCGAGGTGATTGAGTCTGCGATCCGACTCACTAAAAAGAAAACTTTTTTGTCTGATTAGCAGCCCGGAGAGGAGCTCCATAGAGTTCCTCAGTAGGCAGTTACCCAGCACGAAGCGTTGGTTATGAAACATAACGACGATCATTTTTGATAAATTGCCCCAACCTTCAGGCATAGGTAAATGTCGCCCTAGACATTGAAGTGCGTCAAAGTGCTACTATCGTCAGCTATGAGCGCCATGGATGCTTCCGAGCATCTGAGGGGCTCTTGGTCAGCGAGGGGATAGAGTGGTACAGGTCATCGCAAGGAACGCTCGGCTTCGTAGAGGAATTCGCTCTTTTCAGCAGGCTCTCATTGAGAGAGCAGAGTCTCGTGGGAGTGTTGAGTGGGCGTTTCCAAGTGGAGATAGAGCACCTTGCCGCACCTATGCCTTGAAGACTGATCTTGGGGAGATTCTGTTCGCCGTCCCTCCACCTTGGGATGGGCGACAAGCTCACTTGTTCAAGCTGAACTTTGAGGGCGGCACACTCTCACCTGATGCTGAGATAAACATTCCCAACGGCATCAATCGCAAGGTGTCAGGAGTGTTGGTATCTGCTCCTGACGGTGAAACTCTAATCGGACATCGCGGCACCTTCACAGCATTTCGTGGCCGAGTGCCCCGCGCAGATGCGTTCAAGCACTTCCAGGATTGGCTGATGGAGGTTGATGATGACGGTCGACCGGCAGATGTGATTGCAGTCTCTTCAACGAATTCTCCTAGCATCGCGAATGACATCGCCGAGTTCCTATTCAAGGTAAAGCAACTCAAGGAACAGAGAAAAGCGGAATTGGAGGATGATGCCGAGGGTTCAAGTGAAGCCCTCGACGACGAAGATGAATCGGATGCGAAGTGGCGGGGTCGGGAAGAATTTGAAGGAACTAAGTCCTATACCCGAAGCCAGGACACCTGCGAGTACCAATATCTTCACGGCCCGCTTTGCAACGCCCTCCACCGCAAGCTGGATGAGCTTGTTGAGGGGCATTCCGAACTCAAGGTTGGTAAGCATCAGGTCGATTTGGCGCTAGTGGACAAAGCTACTGACAAGGCCAAGGTGATCTTTGAGGTCAAAACCAGCGACTCGATGTCGGCACAGCTTTACACCGCATTTGGTCAGCTTGCGTATTACCGGCATCGCTTCGGTAGTGCCGAAACCAAGCTATTCTTGGTACTGCCGGCGAGCATTGCATCCGACTTCGCGGCAGCCGAATTCTTCGCACAAGCCAACATCCAGGTGCTGTTCGGTGAGGCCGGCATTTTTGAGAACAGTGAGGGCGAGAGCCTGAAAGAGGTGCTGGGTACCATCTTGTAGAAGCTGGCGAAGCCGCTGCTCAGTATATTAATGCCAACTCGGTTTGCAACGAGGTTGGCATCACCGCTCCGGGCGCGCCTCGCCTCTTTCTTCAGGCATTGAGAGTCTCGCTCTCCAATGGGTGTCTTCAGCCGGCTTAGTCATCGTGTAACCGCCACAGTTGGGGACGCGGCTCAGGATTTCGAACTCACGACAATCAGCCATAGCTCGGTCATCTATCTGCTGCGGTTTACGCTCAATCAGCCAAGCCACTGCATTGATGACCTGCCCATGTGAAAATACAGCGATGTTTTGTGCAGGATGATCCGAAAGCCTACCCAGGAAAGCCTGAGCCCTGGCTATGAAATCTAGGAAAGATTCCGCACCGGCACCGTCCACGAACGCAGGATCCGATCTAGACCAATACGCTTCGACCCACCTTCGCCTCTCGGCAACGGTCGTGTTCACACACCGTGTTGGCTCAAGATATGTGAATTCATGAATGGGCCAGATCTCGTACGGGACGTCTGGGAACTTCGCTACGGTAGCCATAGCTGTTGCTTGAGCTCGCAAGAAGGAAGAGGCAACGATCAGACCGGGAGCACCGGTGAAGGAGTTGGCCACCAAGTACGCCTGTTCAACCCCCTTCGCCGTAAGAGGGATTTTCGCATGATCCGTACTGGCTTCGCCCGCGTTCGCGGCGCTCTCTCCATGGCGAATCAGCCGGATATGTTTCATATGTCAATTATCCTCACAATTCTCCCCTCCTCGAACCAGGTAATTGCGGTTTCTGCCACCACAGCCCCGGCATTATTGCAGTTCCGCTATGATGGCTTTATGTCCTACCTCTAGATTTAGCTGCAAGGATCGAATGCCCATGACACCCCCAAAATACGACCTTCATCTCTTAGGTTGGCATAGTTTTCAGCAACTGTGCATGGCGGTGGCCTCAACAGTTTTGGGCCAAACAGTCGAGACGTTCCTTGAAGGAAATGACGGAGGCCGCGATGGTGGGTTCAAGGGGACGTGGTCTCCTCAGCCAAACGAAGTGTATGCAGGCGAATTCGTCATCCAATGCAAGTTCACATCGCGCCGCGATCACAATCTCACTCTATCTGATGTGACTGGTGAGCTTGAAAAGGTGCGCAGACTCGTCGCCAAAGGAAAGTGTGATGTCTATGTCCTGATGACAAACGCAAGCTGGACAGGGGATAGCAATCTCAAAATACGGTTGGCGTTTGAGGATGCTGGGGCCAAGCACGTGCTTTTGCTGGGTTCTACCTGGATCTGCGAGAGGATCCAACTGAATAGTGATCTGCGCATGAACGTGCCCCGACTCTATGGTCTTGGCGACCTTAGCCAGATCTTGGATGAAAGACGGTACAAGCAGACGAAGGCGTTGCTGACGGAGCTTCCCGACCTTTCAAAGCTCGTGGTGACGGGCACCTATCGCAAAGCGCTTCAAGCCCTTCAGCAGCATGGCTTTGTTCTTTTGGTTGGAGAGCCCGCAGCAGGTAAGACAACGATTGCCTCACTCATGGCAATGTGTGCGATGGACAAATGGGGAAGCCTAGTATTGAAGCTGGAGAGGCCTGAGCAGATAAGAGATCACTGGAATACTGAAGAAGCATCGCAGTTCGTATGGGTTGATGACGCCTTCGGGGCGATGCAGTACGAAGCGGACTTGGTGATGGAGTGGAACCGGATTCTTCCCGCTCTCACGACCATGATCCGAGGCGGGCATCGGATAGTTCTGACCAGCCGTGACTACATTTACAACAGCGCCCGACGTGACCTCAAGAAAACAGCATTTCCTCTGATGGAAGAGAGCCAGGTTGTCATCGACGTGAAAGAGCTGACCTCCCAGGAAAGGTCAGAAATCCTCTACAACCATGTAAAGCTTGGAAACCAACCACAGCGAGTTCGGACGGTCTTGAAGGAATTTCTTCCTGCAGTGGCAGCTCACAGTCGGTTCGCTCCGGAGACTGCTCGGCGCTTGGGGAGCGTTGAATTCACCAAAGCGCTAAAGATTGACCAGAAAAATATCGACGAATTTGTCGCGAAGCAGGAGCGATGGCTCGTCGAGACGATGCAGGGAATGGATGACGAGAGCCAGGCCGCACTTGCTCTTCTCTACATGAAGCATGGAGCAATCGAAAGCCCGGTGAGTCTGTCTAGCGGCGAGATGCAGACAATTGAGAGGTTGGGCGGTAGCCAGGCCGGGTGTATCCGAGCTCTTGGTAGCCTCCGGGGAAGTTTTCTTCAGATAGCGGATACAGCTGATGGACGTTTCTGGCGATACAAGCATCCTACGATTGGGGATGCGTTTGCGTTGATACTCGCCCAGAGTCCTGAACATCTGCAGATCTTTGTGGATGGAACACCGATTGAGCGGTTGATGGAACTGGTGACATGCGGCAACGCTGGGGTTCAAAACGCTACGATTTTGCCTTCAAGTATGTTCGCAGAAGTCGCGAACCGGTGCTGTGAATACGTTGCATGCGAGGGCGACATGGAGCGCACCAGGCGGGGAAGGCTGTATTCTTTTCTGCAGCGCAGGACAAATGACGTGTTCTTGGACATCTACTCGAAAACTGATGGAAAGCTGCACTCCAGCTTGGTTCGTGACTTCGCGATAAACCTGTTTACGAGGTCGTCTGATCTAGCGCTCCGCCTACTACGGCAAGGGCTTTTACCTGAGTCAGCACGAGAAGCGTTTTCCACCAAGATTCGGGACTTTGTCTTTGATCATGATGAACTCGGGCACATCTACGATAACGAGATGCATGAGTTCTTCACTAGCCACGAGCGAGAAGAATTCTACAGCGATGTACAGAAATATGTGCTGCCTGACCTGGACAGGGTTCGCAAATCCCTGCAGGAATCGTATTGCTACGAAAACGATCCTGATAACCACTTTTGTGATTTTATTGATGAGCTAGAGGGTATTTACGCGGCCTTTCCGGAATGGCCCGGTATCGAGGATGTGCTCGATACCCAACGGCGTCGAGTCGACGATTGGGTGAGTGAGGTCTCGCAAGAGCGGTATGAGGAGCCAGCAGTCGGACGGAGCGATTTGATTCGGCCATCTGCAACGGGTGGAGGACGTGACATCTTTGACGATGTAGATCTCTAAACTAGGTAAAAAGGTAAGGGCTACGGAGGAGAGGATGAAGCTATTCCTGGACTGTGAGTTCACTCAGCTCAACCGAGACACGAAGTTGATTTCCTTGGCCCTAGTCTCTGAAGTCGGCCATGAATACTACGTCGAGCTCACAGACACGTACGTGACTCAGGACTGTAGCGACTTTGTAATTCAAAACGTCCTGCCACAGCTTGACCTGTCACTGCATGGGCAAACTCTGTCCGAAGCTCAAGCATCACTGCTTGCTTTTCTGAGCGACCTGGAAGGCCCCCTCGAGGTTTGCTCCGATGCTCCAGAATGGGATTGGGATCTCTTCTGCCAACTAGCCTACGTAGATCATCGTTGGCCAGGTAACGTTGCCAATCGCGCGACTAACCTGATCCTGCTATTCAGGCATCTCGAAGCGGATGATATCTGCAACGTGACGCTCCCGGAGCTTCCACATCACGCGCTGCTGGATGCTCGCCTCTTAGCCGACCTTTATCGTCGACTGACTGCCGGTTCCAATCGAGGCACTGAACATGGCTGATGATCTTCGTACGCGTGAGTCTGTTAGGCGCAAAGCCCTCTGGACACTTTCGCACCTGGTGCCGGGCAACCCACAAGCTGTCGCTATTTTGAATGTGCTTGACGACATTGAAGACCAAGAGCGCGTCGACTTAAACCAGAGTCATCCACATCTCGATATTGATGCTGTCCGCAAAGCAGTCCTGATTGAGCGCCACAGTTCCGGTATCAACATCGTTGACGAGGCCAATATTCCTCAGCCGTGGCGTGAGCGTTTTCTACAAGCGAGCATCGGCTCGACGCGCTTGGTCGATGGCCCGTACGCTCATGACTGGGACAAATTTCTGACTCAATGGCAGGCTGAAATGAAGCACTTGGATGCTCACATGTCTGCAAGGCGTGAGCGTCAGCGTTAGGCGTCGGAGGGCACCTTCGATTGTCTACTTTGGATAGTGCTGACTATACTGGTAACACTAAATATCTGAGGTGTTACATGTCCCGTCTCGCTGAATTCCGCGCGCTTGAACAACAGCTTGCTGCCCAATTGGCAGAGCTTGAAACACTGAAAAACGATGATGGTCTGAAGCGTGAAATAGAATTCGAAACGAAACTTCGTGACCTGCTAGGTGAGTATGGTTACAGCTTGCGCAACATTGTCGCGATTCTCGATCCGCATTCTTCAAACCGCCGTTCTCCAGCAGCGGCTGAAACCAAGGGCACCCGTAAAGCTCGCGCTGTGAAGGTTTACAAAAATCCTCACTCGGGCGAAGTTGTCGAGACGAAGGGCGGCAACCACAAGGTTCTGAAGGAGTGGAAAGCTAAATACGGTTCCGACACCGTCGAGAGCTGGCTGGCGCAGTGAAATCGTTTGAGTACAAATAGAGGGCCCTGCGGGGCCCTTCTTTATGGGGGATAGGAGATGCTTCGTTCAGCCGTGTTTGAGTTGGCAGGTGCCTTCAGGTCGGCAGTCGAGACGATGGTACAGACTGGCAATGTCCCTATGCACATCCAAGGTTTTCCACGCGGATGCTGTGGGATCATTTCTGAGCTCATGGGCGACTATTTGAACACCGAAGGGATCGGCGAATTCTTCTACGTTTGCGGGATGAAGGACGGCGCTTCACATGCCTGGCTTGAAGTCGACGGTCTGATCGTCGACATCACCGGCGACCAATTCGCCGACCGACCTGGTATCTATGTCGACAAACCAGACGCTTGGTATTGCGGGTGGGAGCAGGACATCAAGCACTTGGCGGTTCATGAACCCTCTGCATTCTTCTATGGGGAAGAGCGCCGTTTTCTAGAACGGGTGCTGGCGCAGCTCAATAGCCGTGAATCATCATTCGCCTCCTGAACTCGCCATAGGGCTCTTCTGATACGCTCGATGGGTCAGGCAAATTAACGGCGCAGATTTAGCAGAGAGGGCTCTAGGGCAGGCATTACGGCCCGCTTCATGTGGTGCGTGGAACCTGCATACCCATTACCATGCCCGCTTCTAGGATCATCGAGGTAATGATATGTGGGCATCTGTATACCGCTCTGCCACCCCTGACGATGCAGCGAATTGCTTCCGCGTCGAGAGCTTAGCCTGGGTTGGCGACGCGAACGCGACCCTGGAAGAATTTCAGGAGTGGATTCAGCGCAATCCCGAGAACTTCCTCATATATGAGCATGAAGGAAAGTTCGTAGGCTTTGCTCATTTTGGCCACTCGGATGACGATTTCATTACGGAAGAAGGGTTCAAAGATCAGTGCAATGCTGATGCGAGCGCACCTTGCTTCCACATCAGATCAATCGCAATCGATCCGTCCTTTCACAGCGATGACCTAGCAGCACTGATCGCTAACGTTGAGCCCATCGCCGAGGGGCTAGGCAAAAAGTCGATGCACCTGCGTTGCAGAGATCAGTACGTAGACTTTTTCAAGGATCAGGGTTATCGATATATCCAGGCGATGACTTCCGACGAGATCAGCACTTGGCATGAGATGGGAATCAAAAAGAGATGGGATTGATCACTGGAGTCCATCGCGCGTGCGGCTCAATCGAATGACTGCGTTACCTCCGCGTGGGTAAGCTACGCAGTTGGCTCGGGACGGTAAGCCACTGACGTGGGCGCCATGGTTTCAGTGAGTCGAGCTTCCTCGGACACCTTTTTTTGCCGTTCTGAAAGCATGCTAAATGGCGGTGGCTGCAAGCAGGTTGCTTACACGCTGCCGTTATTTCTGAACCAGGTCTTTGTATAACTCACGGGCCGCGAGGATCTGATCCCTGAGTTCTTCCGGGTCGATTCTCATGCCGCCTCGTGGTGTCACCTGCAGTGTCTTCAGGCCGTTCGCAGCTTTGATGAAATCTCGTTCTTCCGCTTGAACCCATTCAGGGCGTTTGTCCTTCCAAAATGACCATGCCATTTCGCCTAGCCTCACTCCACGATGGATGGAAGCTAGTATGTGGTAGCCGCAGGGAATGTCCAAGCTAGGTGGTGAGTTTGATCATCATGCAAGCGGAGCGCGCAGACCAGGAGGGTCGAAGGGCATGAGGATGGAAGCCCGGAGGGCCAAGACCTGTCGTAGACAGGGCTTGGTTAACGACAGCCGTCCCTGCTAGGGCATGCCACGACAACCGCAGTGTCGAATACTACCTCAAGGCGCGCTGTTCAAATGACCGAGGAACACCCCCCTGCGCGCAAAGATCATACGTTTTGCGTAATGCTACCTCATCGCCAGAAGACACCCTCGCGTGGGTAAAGATCGTCGACAAAAAACGCTTCCGTTCACCATTGCCGAGTTCAGACCAGACCCTTGGCTGACCTTGTGCATCTGGCACCGCAAGACGATCAAGGAAATACTCTTCAAGGCTGTGAAGCCGTTGCTGACCATCAACCAGAATCTCGCTGTTTTCGGCCAATGCCCTGCCAGCGATCTCTGGCTCGTACCAGTCATTCGTGAGGTAGCTCCCAAGATCCGCGCCTGACCATACTGCTGAGATGAAGCGAGACTTCTGACCGAGGTTCCATTCCACGCCTCGCGCCCAAGTTGGAACAGGCATACCCATAACGAAGCGCGCTGCCCATGGACAATGCTCATGAGCAGAGGAGGGGTCTACGAGATACTTTTCCCACAGGCCCACCAAAACCTCGAGGGGACAATGACTGACGGTCGTGGGCAAAACACGCTGCGGCATATGGATGTGCCTGTCTGATGTTCCGCCGTCGGCGTAGCGTTTAAAAATGGAAGTCATAGTTTTCCTGGGTGGCTCAGGTTGGTTGAAGTATTCGGGTAAGTACGGGCGCATCGCCATGCATCCACCGTTGCAATGATCACCAGATCCCGATTTGTGGAGATATCGATCTGGCCGCTATCGGCCAATGCATGTGCATAGCCCTCAGCGTAGGCCGCCGCTTTGTCGAATTCGGATGTGCAGGTTGACGATTCGATGTAGCTGATCAGCCGCTCCAAAGTGCGCCGTTGGCGGTTGCCGAGAGTCGTGGAAGGGAGCGATAAGGCGCCGCTCAGGCGCTGTGCGAAGTCATCTGTAGAGAGGGTCAAAGCCATCGCTCAAAAAAGGTACTTATCCATCACAAACGGTTGGTTTCGGAAAACCTTGAGCCTGAAGCGATTTTTTTGAAGAGATATAGGTTTGCTCAAGCGCAGCTGCTGGAGCTGATTTGTTGGAGGACTGTTACCTAGCTACAGCGTTTGAAAACCGATTTCATACTGGGTGTACCTGGCTTGAAGTGCTTTGGCGATTTCTTTAAAACCGGCGCTTGATGGGCCGTTGTCCCAGTACCACTGCTTCATATCCTTATAGATCTGAAGGTGGACGCTGTCGAACCCACCGCGATGCTCATCGATGTCGAAAGTGTACCTACAAGGATCAAGCTGATAGAGGACGAACTCTTGCAACCGATAGGCTGTTCCGTACATACCGTTCAGAAGGATTTCACGGTGTTGTTCGTATGGTGACTGAGGCATCATAGAGTTCTCCCTTAGCAAGGTCTCCCAGCTTGGGGAGACCTCTTATTTTCCAGCAGGCGACTTCGTCTTATCTTTGATGCAAGCGGAGCGCGCAGGCGTGAGGATGGAAGCCCGGCAGGGCCAGGACAACGGCGAGTATCGCCGGGCCTGGTTCACGACAGCCGGCCCGCTAGGGCACGGCATAAACCAACCGTGGCCCCTGCCAAATCATCACTTTTGAGAGCTTGAGTTCGGAATGCGCAGATACTTCATCGTCATCCCGCTACCCTGATGTCCCATGTTTTGCGCTATCCGCTCGAGAATATGTTTCGCAGCAACGTGGAGCATGGATTGGCGAATGGAGGATGCACGCCTCTGAGATGGATTAGCTATGGCCTCTCGCAGATAGACTCCAATAATCCGATGCATTTGTTCGAGCGACATTGGGACATTGGCGTCGTTGTGAGAAGGGAAGAGGTAACCCATTGGAGTAATCTTCGCTTGGCGTACGTACTGATCAATAAGGGTACTGAATACGGGAGGCATAAATAGCTGACCACTACGACTGCGCGTTTTAAAATTCTTGATCCGTAGGAGAGAGTGCTGGTCAGTAGTGTGAACGTCATGAGCTTTGACGTTTAGCAGTTCAAGCGGACGAATACCTTGCAGCAAACCCAGGCATAAACATTGGTCATGAAGACTACCCTTGCGCTCTACAACCTCCCAAAAGCTTTTCAGTTCTTCTTGGCTGATGGGGTCTGCTGGAGGCTTCAGAAGCTCTGCACTCAGATCGTCGCGTAGGTGTGCGGGACGCTTCGACTGTCCCTGATTGGCAGCCCCAGCCAGCTCATTGGCTGACCTTGTGATTAATTCAAAGACGGACTGAGAAGCGAGAGTACCGGCCTGTTGTGAGCGTGAAGTCTGGAACACGGTAAGCTCGTGTAGGGGCAGCAACCTTACCAAGTGGTTGACGTCGCGCTCGCTCATGTCAGTTACTTTCTTCGACTGACAGAAATCGGTAATAGAGCTACTGATCCCGTCCCTGACTTCATCCTGAGTAGGCACGGCGACAGTCTTGGGGTGCTCGTTAGCCGATTTTTGCAGATCATGAAGATCCTGATAGCCAAGACCCTTCGAGAGGATTTCTTGCGAGGATGCGAGGGATAGGGAAAAAGTGCTCCGCCAATTGCGCTGGAGCTTTTTGGCGATACGGTTGAAGCCGTATTTGATACGTAGGTCAGCAAGAGAGATTGGTACGCGCATAGCATCCTCCAATTCGCCAGCGGTGTCGGCTGCCCTCTGACTATTGTCGGAATGCATATGAAGCGAAAGAGATGAAGCACCCTGTGGCTATACCGCCTTGGCGAACCGACCGCCCGATCTCGACTAGGGAACCGAGGCGGTCAAGTTAGCATATTCGTAGCGCTTGTCTATTGGATCAAATGGACGACCTAGATGCGTCCACGTGACTGATAAGGCACGCGGAGCGGGCAGAGCATGAGGATGGAAGCCCGCAGGGCCAAGACTCGTCGTAGACAGGCTTGGTTAACGACAGCCGTCCGCGCAGGGCATGCCACGGCAACAGTAGCATCAATGACTATTTCGAGATTTATCCGTGCGGGTGGACGAAACCAGTTCAACCACGTTTCGCTCTTTCACCTTAGCCTTTAGGGTCTCGTTCTCGTACAGCAGTACCTCATTGATGGATGCGAGTCTGGCGAGCTTGGCCTGAAGCTCCTCAATCTCATGACGGTAGCCCTTAGACTTCTGACGCTCGGCAATCAGATCCTGATGTTTTACATCTCGCATGGCACGACTAGATCGCCCCTGGATCTGTCGTATCTCCTCAGCGATTGCTGGGTAATGATTATGGATGAGCGCCGTCGATACTCCGGCCTCACGGGCCACAGCGGCGATGGTCACCTTAGTTTCACCGGTACGAGCCCGACCATTCTGGATAGCATAGATGGCTAGCTTCAGATCCTTCGCTCGATCCATGGCAGGCTTGTAGTTGGACGTTTTGTCCTTGCTCTTCATGCGCTCAGATCCTCAGGAGGCATACCCAGCTGTACCAACACATCTCGACAACGTTTTAGGTCGCGCTCGACGCGTTGGCGACCACCTTCACCGATGTCCTTGCAGAGCAGAAGCTCTTTAAGATCATCGTAGAGCCGCTGATACATAGGTGCATGAGTGCTCCCAATCACTGAGTGTTCGCAGCCAGTGCAACGCGTGCGTTCGAGGGTATTGCCGACACAGCCGTCGTTGTCTGCCGTACACCAGGCATGGCCGTTGCTGCGGATGGCTGTGCTCTCAGAGACGGACTTCAGCATTGAGGCACGATCTTTGAAGATCAGCAGGTTTTGAGGATCTCGCCGCCATCCCTTGATGGAGTGTCCATAGCCTCCTGCCAACGATTCATCGCCCATCCAGTTATCGACCACGCCGAGTTTGATGTCCTCCAGCTCATCTTGGATTTCCATGTAAAGGTCAAGATCCAGATGCTGCCCCCAGCCATCGTCCATGGCATAGCCAAGGGTCATGTCCAATGACCAATGGGCAAAATGCTCTTTGAGGTATCGTAGGTCTCCGAAGCGGCTGTGCGCGGCATAGTTAGCGAATTTACGACGAAATTGATGGCTGGTAAGATTCCAACTTAGCTTGCAGTCGTGGGAAAAGCTTTTGAGATAGTCGTCCCAAGAGCCACCAGAAAGGGTACGCGAACCAATCCCTTCGAAAGCGGTTGTAGTGAGAAAGAGTGAATGGCGATGCTTTTGAGCTTCTGCGATGAGCGGGTCGTGGGGGTTGGTGCGACGTCGCTGGATAATCTCAGCCGCGATCTTCGCTTGATATGGAACAGCCCAACGCTCCATGATACGCAGGGCCCGTACTGCGATCTCTGGAATCATCCAGTCGTGGATCCCTTCATCAGTCTTCTCGGATTTAGAGCGCATCCAATGATAGGTCGTACCTTCGTCGTCCTCAGTGCGGTGGTGGGCGTTCGACTGCAGATTGGCCAGCTCGTGGTTCCGACAACCCGAGGTACTCGCCAGGACTATATAGCAGGCCGTCCGCAGGGATATCAGCGCCGTACTTAAAGTTTGCACACCACCATCCCAGCCCTTAGCTTTCAAGTGCTTATTTTTTGCTTTATATATGCCTGTAGCAAGGCGGCCCCTGCGCTCTAATGCGATAACATCAAGATCATCCCGGAGGTTTAGTAACAACCTTCCGTCTTCAACCTGTCTGTATGCTCGCTCGAAGATCGTGCAAAATATCTCATCGGACATAAGCGGTGTTCGGCCGCTGCTGATTATACCAAGTTGTCCTGCCATCGCCTTCGCTGAAGTGCCGTGCCACGGATGCCCAGGCATCTGATCGTCTGTATATTGGCTCAACTCATAAATCGCCTCTACTGCGTCGTAGCGGCTCTTTAGCGCATTGAGTGTAAGGGGTTTCTCAGATTTTTTGATTTGCCGATAGGCCTTGCAGGCGGTCACATAGGTTGCTGCGATCAAGGGAGTTACCGCCCCAAGGTTTGCGATATCAAGCTTCTCTAAGTGACGCAGAAATGGCTGCATGCTATTAGCCAGATCTCGAATCGTATTGCCCCTAGGTCGGCCTGCCTCTAGTCGACCTCGTCGGATGTAGCGATAAAGTATAGCCTTCATCACTGCTCGGAATACTGGTGGCATGCTGCTGAAATTGAGCTGTTTTGAGGATGCCCTCACGTTGCTTGGAAAACCTTCAAGGTGCCAGACGTCGTCACCGTACCGGCTGCGGATGATCCACTGTCCATCGACCTGAGTTGCCGTGATGATTAGCTTGTCGCGCTCAGAGTTACTAAGCCCGCGAACATCGCTCGGCTGATCCTTCAGGGGCGGCCACGGCAGGTCTTCTGATACCTTTTCACTCATGAAAAGATCTCCAAGCTGGCAATCAGGTCAACCGACCAGAACGGATGTGGATTGGTACGGGCGCGCTGACGAGCAGCGTCTACTGCTGCCGTTTTGAAAACTCCGCGACGAAGTCCTTCGGCAACGATATAGTTATCGATAAGGCGGGGGATATGCGCGTATTCACGTGCCCAGCGCCCCTTGTCCATGCGAGAGCGTTCGCTCAACACTCGAAAGTAAAAACTGAACAATTTGTACAGGTCTTCGGCGGTCACTGCGTAGTCTTTGCAACGGAGGCAGTTCATGAAATTCATGCATGTAGCTCCTTCACGTTTCGGAGCGAATTGACCATTTGCTGGATCGCCGCAGTGGCCCAGAGGGTTTTCCTTATAGGTAGCACCAATGGTCGCAGTCAGTAGTTCTCCCACCAGTACCTCCCCCATAAACCGCCAGTTTCGACGGGCTTCCTCAGTCGGAGCTAAATAGTTCTGGTCGGTTACCCGTGGGGTATTCCCAAGAGCAACGGCGGTGGTTGCTAGATCTCCATCAGTAAGCTCAAAAATTCGATTTCCAAACGTCTTGCGCAAGCGGGAAATATTAATTCGCAGTGGCTTTCCATCACTATCTTTCAGGCCATAATCAGCTACAAGACGGTTTATTCCGTAATCCACCATACGCGCCTGCAGCTCTGTGACTTGACCGATTGATCTTATGGTTCGACTTCGAAACAGCCATACACGGCCTTTGATGTCAGGCGGTGCTTCTGCATCCAAATGCTCAGTCAAGGCGATCACGCGGCGGATCAAACGCTCAACGTTAGTTCTAACGCTGGGTGTTGCTTCTAATAGACGTTCAGCTTTCGACTCAGCGCGCAAAACTACTTTGCTGGAGCTATAGCCACGTCGCTTCCATAGCACCACAAACACCGTGTCGTCCTTAGGGTGCGCGCGCAAGCAATTGCGGCCCATTTCCAGCAAAGGAGTGGTATTACGGCCAGTGTGCAGAGCAACTATAAGTAACGCATAGACCAATAGTTCGCTGGTTACCGTCGGGACATCGGCCCATATTGGCTTGATGGCTTGTCGTAGAGCCGCCGCGAATTCTTGCCGCTCTCGCTTGGACAGTGCCGTCTCGCCCTTGGCCTTACGGCTGGAGTTCGGAAATGGATTACGTGGAAAGGTGGCTTCGTCGCCAGATGCGACCAAGGGGAAGATGCCCCGTTGCCCGAGAGCAACCAGTACAGTTTTAGTTTTTGTGTAGATGTTCTTTTGTCCGGTAGTCGTTAGACCGTTTCCGGATAAATGGCCAAGATAGCTGTCGATGAGCGTTCGGCTCACATCATTCAATGTTAAGTCACGTTCGAAAGCCATCGACTGGAGAATGCAGAAATCCAGGAAATATGTCAGACCAGCGTTGCAATGGCCAACGACCGTAGGTACCGCGAGGTCGCCTTCTTGCCCCGCTAGGAAGCGCTCAATTTGGCGCTGACAGGCATAGGTAATGGAGTCAATTCCAGATCCATACCATCTTGCAAAATCAAATCCTCGACGGCTGGAGCTATTACGTCCGAATGCTACAGAGGTGTTCGCCGGAGGAATCACCTCGGGCAGAATGTACACATTGCCCTCTGTGTCGAAGCCGTGTTCGACTTTCGGGACGCTGAGATCAGTCTTGATAAATACTTTGCGCTTCCCCATCAGGCAACACCCGCCATTTCGTTCAGCTCGTCGTCATATGCCAGCACGGCTTCATCGGCCATTTCGTTAACCAAATGCAGGTAGATCATCGTGGTTTGAATCGAGCTGTGGCCAAGTTGACGTTGCAGATACGTTAGAGGATCGATCCCGTTCTCTGGGGTGCGCTGAAGGTTGAACAGGGTGTGGGTCGCGTAGGTATGGCGCAGCATATGCGCATGGACTTCAAACCCTGCATGCTTGCCAGTCTGGTTGATTATCCGATTCAGGCTCTTGCCAGCACTGCTATAGGGTTCTCCGAGACGGTTGAGGAGAAGCGCCTTTTGGTTCTTGCCCAGACATGCCCGCTCGCCACGCACCTTAGAGCGGTAGCGGTAGAGCTCGGACATGAACTTGCGACTAATCCAGATATATCGCTCCTTGCTACCCTTGGTCTCCATCCCGGTGCCGTCGCACGGATCAAGCTTAATTCGGAGATTGCGTTCGATTCGACCAGCTTTGTCCGGGTCGAAAATATACGCCTCCGGGAAAGTAGCCAGTTCGTTACGACGCAATCCTGTGCGTAGTGCCAGTTGAATCATGATTCGGTGATGTGGATTTTCTGCTGCGGTCAGGAGCGACTTGGCCTCGGCCATGCTCAGAAACTTGGGAAGTTGCTTGTGATGGCGCGGCATCACATCGTTCACCAAGGCCTTGCCGCCACTGGCGTCGATATGTTCAAGGAAGCTGTTTTGGCGTGGCACTGCACGTTCTTCGTGACTGAACGGCAGGCGCTTCACCCAGTCTTTTTCTAGAGCGAATTCGTAGAACTTGCAGATGTACATCATTCGCTGGCGAGTAGTGTTTGATCCCAGCTCGCATGTCTTCAGGCAGTAATCTCTGTAAGCGGCCAGAAGGCTCTTGGCCTCTCCGCGATCTACGTCCCACCAATCAAGTTGATGGGCTTGTAGGAAACTGAAGTAGTCGTAAAGTGCTCGTCCGGTATTCGGCCGGGATAGATTCGAGCCGATTTCTCCGCGAAGTAGGTAGAAGCGGAAGAACTGATTGGCGGGAGTGCAGCTCTCCATCGAGTCCCACAGCAGAATCGGAAATCCTCGGTACGGATGTCCTGCGATCAAGAAATCCTCTGTGCCCCAGACAAGCTCCATCTACCACCCATTCATCAACCGATCACGTTTGCTCTGTCTGCATGGATTGCATGAAGGCTATTACTGCTGCCCTCTACTCCCCGTCAGATAGACCTAAGATCTTTAATACCATGCAGATATAACTGTTACAAGGTGTCAGAACAGAAGAGCTTCACGCCGCTGTGCCCCAACGAGTTGCCGGTGGCCGGCGGTGACCGGATCGGCGCCGAGCTCAACTACATGGCCAGCCTTGCCGGCCATCGTATCGGCAGTAAGGACGCCCACACCCCGCACGCGCCCTGGGTGGTGGCGCAGCACAGCGACATGTTGCAACCCACCGGCCTGGACCACGCCGATGTGACCTGGGTGAGTCACTGTGTGCCGGGCACCGAAGGCTTCAACCTGCTGGACGAGTTGCCCACGCCCTATGACTACGACTACTTCATCTGGAAAGGCGTCGAACCCGACCTGCATCCCTACGGCGCCTGCTACCACGACCTGCACGACAAGCTGTCCACCGGCGTCATCGAGTATTTGAAAGGCCAAGGCGTGGTTCGCGTGATCGTCGGCGGCCTGGCCCTGGATTACTGCGTCAAGACCACCGCGCTGCAGTTGCTCAAGGCCGGCCTGGAAGTGGTACTGCATCTGCCGGCGTGCCGAGGCATCAGCGAGGAGGGCGGTGTACAGGCGGTCAATGAGTTGCTCAAGGCCGGTGCTGCGATCAGCCGCACCCGCGAAGAACTGGCCGCGATGGCCATGCGTTAAGGAGAAACACCATGGAAAGTGCCTACGACTACGAATCCCCGGTGATCCAGGGTTTGCTCGACACCGATTACTACACCTTCACCATGATGCAGGCAGTGTTGCACCAGTACCCTAACGTCGATGTGGAATACAACTTCATCGTCCGCTCCAGGGAAAAACTCGGCCACCTGATTCCTGAAATCCGTGCCGAGCTGGAGAAACTCGCCAGCCTGCGGATGCGCGAAGGCGAACTGCGCTTCCTGTTCAACCCTCGTTTTCGCGAATACCTCACCCCGGATTACGAGCGCTTCCTCGGCTTGTTCCGATTCAACCTGCGCTACATCCACGTCAGTGAAGTCGACGGCCAACTCAACATCCGCGTGGTCGGTCCGATGCTGCACTGCATCATGTTCGAGCAACCGGTGCTGGCGTTGGTCAGCGAGCTGCGCAACCGTGACAAATACCCCGATGTGACCCTCGAAGACGTCACCCGCAAGCTCTACCAGAAGTTCGACTGGCTGGAGAAAAACCTCAGCCGCGATGAACTGGCCGACCTGCGTGTGTCGGACTTCTCCACCCGTCGGCGCCTGTCGTTCAAGGCCCAGCGCGAAGTGGTCGACATCATGCGCCGCGACTTCCCCGGCCAGTTCGTCGGCACCAGCAACGCGCACCTGGCCTACGAATTCGACCTGCCGCTGATCGGCACCATGGCTCACCAATGGCTGATGGTGCACCAGCAACTGGGGCGCCTGCGCGAGAGCCAGAACGCCGCCCTGGAAAACTGGGTGCGTGAGTACCGTGGCCGCCTGGGGATCGCCCTGACCGACTGCATCAGCACCGACTTTTTCCTCAAGGACTTCGATCTGTACTTCGCCAAGCTCTACGACGGCCTGCGCCAGGACTCCGGCGATCCCATCGTCTGGGCCGACAAGGTACTGGCTCGCTACAAGCAGCTGGGTATCGACCCGATGACCAAGGACCTGATGTTCTCCGACGGCCTGAACTTCGAAAAATGCCTGCCGATCCTGCGTCACGTGCGCGGCAAGGCCAAGTTCGGTTTCGGCATGGGCACCAGCCTGGCCTGCGATGTGGACGGCGTGGAGCCGCTGAGCATCGTGATGAAACTGGTGCGGGTGCACGGCGAGCCAGTGGTGAAATTCTCCGATGACCCGATCAAGAACGTCTGCGAAGACGCCTCGTTTTTGCAGTACGCAGCACAAGTGTTCAACGTTGGCAGTGTGGAGGTGTGACATGCAAGAACGTATCGCACGGGAACTGAACATCAATCGCGCGTTGACCCAAGGCGGCGAACCCGAGGAAATCCAACGGCGCATCGACTTCATCAAGACCACCTTGCGCCACTCAGGCTGCAAGGCCCTGGTATTGGGCATCAGTGGCGGCGTCGACTCCCTCACCGCCGGCCGCCTGTGCCAATTGGCGGCAGAGCAACTGCGCAGCGAGGGCTACACCGCACGCTTTATCGCCATGCGCCTGCCCTACAAGACCCAGGCCGATGAACGTGACGCCCAGGCCTCCCTGGACTTCATCACCCCGGACCACATCGACACCCTCAACATCGCCGCCAGCGTCGACGGCCTGATGGCCAGCCTGGCCGCCGCCGAAGCCAGCGCCGAGCATGTCGATTTCATCAAGGGCAACGTCAAGGCCCGCACGCGCATGATCGCGCAATACGCCGTGGCCAACCTGCACAATGGCCTGGTGGTGGGCACCGACCACGGCGCCGAAGCGTTGATGGGGTTCTTCACCAAGTTCGGCGACGGCGCCTGCGACCTGGCCCCGTTGTCGGGCCTGACCAAGACCCAGGTGCGATTGCTCGCCACGGCCCTCGGCGCCCCGGCCAATCTGGTGCACAAACACCCGACGGCCGACCTGGAAGAACTGGTGCCGGGCAAGCTGGATGAGCATGCCTACGGTTGCACCTACGCAGAGATCGACGCCTACCTGATGGGCGAACCGGTGAGCGAGCGGGTGAGGACGATTGTCGAGGGGGCGTACAGCAAGACAGCGCACAAACGCGCGCTGCCGATTGCGCCCCTTTGATTAACGCTCGATTGACCGACTCCACCGCGCATTCCACTCCGGTCGCGCCTGGTTGACCTGGTCCCAATCAATCGAAATCGCCGTCTGCAAGTAACCCTGCATCGCCTCCACCCGTGCACGGGTCTTGTCGGTGGTCGGCGTAGTCGGGTTCGAGGGGATCTGGTCGCCTTCTTCCAGCGCAGGGGCCTGGGCTTCGGCGGTCAGCAGGAAGGCCGCAAGTTTCTGCGCCAGTTCCGGCTGGTCATTGCGCGCAATCACGCATTCGGCCACGTTCAGCACCACCGCGCCTTCCTTGGGCTGCGCGTATTCCATGGGCACGCCGAGCAGTTTCTGGGTGGCGACCTGGGTTGGGGTGAGGGGGAAGATCGCGGCTTCGTCGGTCTGCACCATCTCGGAGATTTTCGCCGAGCTGGCGATGTATTCCAGCACGTTGGGGCCGACGGTCTTTGGCCAGGCCTTGAAGCCGGGTTCCACGTTGGTTTCGTCGCCGCCCTGGATGCGGTTGAACATCAGGAAACCGTGCAGGCCGAAGGTGGACGACGCCAGGGACTGGAACACCACTTTCTCCTTGAAGCGCGGGTCGGCCAGGTCCATCCATGAAGTGGGCGCGGCCCAGCCTTTTTCCTTGAACATTTTCGCGTTGTAGCCCAGACCGGTTACGCCGAGGGTCACGGCTACGGCTTCGTCCTTGATCTTCGCCTTGGCCGGGATCTGCTCCAGGGTCGGGCTCGGCGCCAGCTTGTCGCACAAGCCCATGGAGATCGCGCGGTACATGATGCCGTCGTCGAGGAACATCACGTGCATCTGTGGGTTGTCTTTGTTGGCCTGGACCTTGGCGAGGATGTCCGACGAGGTGCCGGGCACGATCACCACCTTGACGTTATTCGCTTTTTCGAACGCGGGCAGCACCTTGTCGGCGTACACCCGTTCCATGGTGCCGCCGTTCATGCCCAGGTACAGCGTGGGCGCGGCGTGCGCCGTTGAGGCGAGCAGGGCGAGGGACAAGCAGGACAGCGCGATACGTGGGTTCATGGATGTTTTTCCTCTCAGGCTTGGAAACGACGGATGGAAAACGCTTCGATGGGGTGGCGGCTGGCCCCGCTGCAGACGATCTCTGCCAGGGCTTCACCGACCGCGGGACCGAGCTGGAACCCGGCGCCGGCAAAGCCGAAACCGTGGAGCAAGCCGGGTTGGGTGCTGCTGGGGCCGATCACCGGTTCGTGATCGGGAAGGTAACCTTCGGTGCCGCTCCAGGTACGGATGGCCTGGGCGCCCTTGAGAAAGGGGTAGAGTTCGCCGGCGTTGCGCAGGATCTCCAGCACCGCCGCCTGCCCTGGGCGCGCGGTCAGCGGGCCGAGGGCAAAGCCGCGACCACCGCCGAGGATGCAATTGCCCCTAGCGACCTGCCGCGCATAAATCCCGCCACCTTCAACGCCGGTGCTCACGTTCATCACCACCGGCAAGGGCTCGGTGACCAGCATCGCCGGATGCGCCGAGGTGATCGGCACCGCTTCGCCAAACTGCGCGGCGACGCTTCCGGCCCAGGCGCCGGCGCAGTTGAGCAGCCATGGCGCTTGCAGGTGCAGGCCGTTGGCGCAGTTCACCTGGAACCGGCGGCTGTCATGTTCGATGCGGATCACCTCGGCCTGCTCGTACACGACGGCGCCATAACGCTGTGCGGCACGGGCGAAGGCAGGAGACACCAGGCGCGGGTTGGCATGTCCGTCTTCCGGGCACAGCGAGGCGCCCACGGCAATATCGCCGACCCAGGGGAAGCGTGCGCGCAATTCGGCGTAATCCAGCAACTGCAGGCCCAGGCCAAAGCCACGGGTCTGCTCGGCGTACGCCTGCAACGCGGCGAAATCGGCATGACTGCGCGCCAGCTTCAAATGCCCGGAGCGCACGTATTCGCCGTCGATGCCGATCAACCCTGGCAAGTCGGCCCACAGTTGATGGGCGCGCTGGGACAATGGCAGTTGGTGCAAGGGCCGACCCTGGCGCCGCACGCCGCCATAGTTGACGCCACTGGAATGCGAGCCGCAAAAATCCCGCTCCACCAAGGCCACGTGCTGGCCTTTCTGCGCGAGCATCAAGGCCGCCGAGGCGCCGACAATGCCGCCGCCGAGGACGATCACGTCGATCATGGCTGCACCTCCACGCCAAACGGCAGCGGCTTGATCGGTGCCTGGCCGCGCAGGCGGCCCACGTGTTCAATGGCGCGACCGCTGCGTTCGGCGACAATCTCCGCCGCCGCCAGCCCACACATCCGGCCCTGGCAGCGGCCCATGCCGACGCGACAGTGGGCCTTGACCCGGTTGAGCTCCCAGTGGCCTTCATCCACCACCGCGCGTATCTCGCCGGCGCTGACTTCTTCGCAACGGCACACCATTAACGCGTCCGGCGCCTGGGCCGCCCATTGCTCGGGGAAGGGGAACGCGGTTTCCAACCCATGACGAAAACGCTGGATGCGCGCCAGTTGCTGCTCCAATACGGCGGGGCGGCGCTGATCAATCGCCACGCCAGAATCTTCCAGCACCGCCAATGCCGCACGTTCACCGGCCATTTGCGCGGCGTCCGCACCCATGATGCCGGCCCCATCGCCGGCCAGGTACACACCGTTGACGCTGCTGCGCCCGGCGTTGTCCCGTTGCGGCAACCAGGCGCGGTTCAAGCTGTTCCAGGCGAACTCACAGCCGAGCAAGTCCGCCAGTTGCGTCTCGCTGCGCAACGCGTGGGCGAAAGCCACGGCGTCGCATTCCAGACGGTGTTCACCCCAACGAATGCCGCTGACTCGCTGTTCTCCGTCGATCTTCTGCAGCGTGGCGCCCTGATGCACGGCAATCCCATGGGCGCTCAGCCAGGCGCGGTAATACAGGCCCTTGGCCAAGGTCAGTGGTTGCCCGAGTAGCGCCGGCAGCGCACGGCACTGTGCACTGAACGGCGCGCTGTCGAGTACCGCCACCACCTTGGCCCCGGCCTTGGCATATTGGTAGGCGACCAGATACAGCAACGGCCCGCTGCCGCAGAACGCCACGCGCTCACCGATGGCGCAGCCCTGGTATTTCAAGGCGATCTGCGCCGCGCCCAGGCTGTACACGCCGGGCAGGGTCCAGCCCGGCACCGGCAGGATACGGTCGGTGGCGCCGGTCGCGACAATGATCCTGGTGTATTCGACGCTCTCGGCCCGGCCATTGTTGAGCATGTCCAGGCGACCGTCCTCGGCATTCCACACCAGGGTTTGCGGTCGATAGTCGATCAGCGGCGCCAGCTCATCCATCGTGCGGTGCACGGCTTGGGCCTTGCTCGCTTCAAATCCGTAGATCTGCCTGGCGGTGCGCTGGAAGCCCAGGGGTTGCCGCCGATAGATCTGCCCGCCGCCGCGCAGGCTTTCATCGATCAGGCACGGTGTGATGCCATGGTCGAGCAGGGTGCGCGCCGCGCTGATCCCGGCCGGGCCTGCGCCCACAATCACCACCGGCTTCATGGCTGGCGCCCCGGGTCACGGCTGATCGCCTGGCCTTCTTCCAGCAGCGTCGAGCAGGCGCGCACGCGGCGGCCGTCCTCAAGCCGCACCCAGCAGTCCTGGCAGGCGCCCATCAGGCAGAAACCGGCGCGGCGCTCGGCGCTGAAGTCACTGCCGCGCAGGTGTTCGGCGCAGGTCAGCACGGCGGTGAGCAAGGTATCGCCAAGCAAGCCGCTGGCGGGTTGACCGTCCAGGGTAAAGGACAGGGCAGGGCGGCCGGTCTCGGCCACACGTTTGAACAAGGCCATCAATGTTTCCCCACCAGCACGCGGTCCAGGCCGTAGACCCGGTCCAGCAGAATCATGGTGGCCGCCGTCAACGCAATCACCAGCGCCGACACCGCCGCCATCATCGGGTCGATGGACTCGGTGGCGTACACATACATGCGCACCGGCAGGGTTTGCGTGGCCGGCGAGCTGACGAAGATCGACAGCGTCACTTCATCGAAACTGTTGATGAACGCTAGCAACCAGCCGCCGGCGACACCGGGCAGAATCATCGGCAGGGTGATCTGGCGAAACAGCGTAAAGCGGCCGGCCCCCAGGGATTCGGCGGCCTGCTCGGCACTGCGATCAATACCGATGGCGGCCGCCAGCACCAGGCGCAGCACATAGGGTGTGATGATGACTACGTGCGCGAGCATCAGCCAGGTGAAGCTGCCGTTGACGCCCATCAATGCGAACAAGCGCAGCATCGCCACGCCCAGCACCAGGTGCGGGATGATGATCGGCGACAGGAACAACGCGCTGAAGAAGTTGCGCCCCGGGAACGTGTACCGACTGATCGCCAACGCCGCCGGCACCGCAATCAACGTGGCCAGGCTGGCTGCGGTGAAGGCCAGGACCAGGCTGTTGTAGAACGCCTGGATAAAGTCGGCCCGCTCGAACACCGCGCGAAACCAGCGCAGCGAGAAGCCCGAAGTGGGCAGGCTCAAGGTGTTTTCCGGGGTGAACGCCACCAGGCACACCACCACCAGCGGCGCCATCATGAACAGCACCACCAAGCCGTGGAAACCGAGGGCCAAAGGACCGTTTCTGGACATGCGCTTAAACCCCCAGGGACTTTTTATAGCGGCCTTCGACCATGCGGTTCCAGCTCAGCATGATCAGCAGATTGACCAACAGCAGCACCACCGCGATGGTCGCGCCCATGGGCCAGTTGAGTTCCGAGAGGTACTGGTCGTACACCACGGTGGCGACCATTTTCAGGCGGCGCCCGCCAAGCAGGCCGGGGATCGCAAAGGAGCTCGCGGCCAGGCCGAACACGATCAGAGTGCCGGACAGCACGCCGGGCATGACCTGCGGCAGCACGATCTTGCGCATCACCGTGGCCTGGCTGGCGCCCAGCGACAATGCGGCCTGTTCCGCCGACGGGTCGAGCTTCTGCAGGGAGGTCCACACCGGGATGATCATGAACGGCAGCATCACGTGCACCAGCGCGATGATCACCGCGAACGGCGTGTACAGCAGCTTCACCGGGCGCCCGCCGAGCAGTTGGATCAGTTGGTTCACCAGGCCATCCGCGCCCAATAGCAGGCTCCAGCCGAAGGCGCGCACCACCACCGAAATCAGCAGCGGCGTGAGGATCAGGATCAGGAAGATCGAGCGCCACGGCGTGCCCATGCGGCTGAGGATGTAGGCCTCGGGCACACCGATCACCACACACAGCAGGGTCACCAGCGCGCTGATCCAGAAGGTGCGCCAGAAGATCTCGTAGAAGTACGAGTCGCTGAACAATGACAGGTAATGGGCCAAGGTCCATTCATCGGCCTTCACGCCTACCTGGTAGTCGAACACGTTGAACGACAGCACCAGGGTCAGGCCCAGCGGCAAAATCAGCAGCCCGACAAACAGCACCAGCGCCGGCAGCGACAGTAGGTAACCGCGACTCATGCGTGCACCTCGTCGGCTGCCAGTACGCGCAGCAAGTCCGCATGCCAGTCCAGGCCCACCGCCGCGCCGCAGCCCAGTGGTGCGCTGCCATCGTTGCTGCGCACCACGGTGATCTCGCCCAGGTCGGTGTGGATGCGGTACAGCCATTGGCTGCCGAAGAAGTAGCGATCAAGCACCTTGCCTTGCAGGCGGCCGGCGCCCACATCCACCAGCGTGATCTTCTCCGGGCGCAGGCTCAGGACCAACTCGCCATCGCCGCGTTCATGCCGTACTTGCGGGATCCCCAACTGATCGTAATCGCCAGCCAGCAGGTTGGCCTTGCCGACGAAGTCCGAGATGAAGCGCGTGCGTGGGTGTTCGTAGAGCTTGTACGGCGCGTCGATCTGGGTCACGCGCCCGGCCTGCATCACCACCACGCGGTCGCTGATGGACAGCGCTTCAGCCTGGTCGTGGGTGACCATCAAGGTGGTGATGCCGACGGCGCACTGGATGCGGCGGATCTCGAACTGCATCTCTTCGCGAAGGTTGGCGTCGAGGTTGGACAGCGGCTCATCGAGCAGCAACACCGGCGGTTCGATCACCAACGCACGGGCCAGGGCCACGCGCTGGCGCTGGCCGCCGGACAGTTCCCGGGGGTAGCGCTCGGCATGCTGGGCCAGGCGCACCAGTTCCAGCACAGTTTTCACCTTGCTGGCGATCTCGGCGGCCGGCACCTTGCGCATCTTCAGGCCGAAGGCGACGTTGTCGCGCACGCTCATGTGGGGGAACAGCGCATAGCTCTGGAACACCACGCCCAGGCCACGGCTGGCGGGCTTGGCGTGGGTTATGTCGCGCCCATCGAGCAGGATCTGCCCGCCGCTCACGTCAACGAAGCCGGCGATCATTTGCAGGGTGGTGGTCTTGCCGCAGCCCGAGGGGCCGAGCAGGGAAACGAACTCGCCTTTTTCCACCGCCAGGTCGGTGGCGACCACCGCGTCGACGGCGCCGTAGCGTTTGCTCAAGGCGTTGAGTTGGAGAAATGCCATGTCTGCGTTCCACCTTTTTTGAGTCGCGTCGAAACGCGCTTTTTTGTTTTGGGCAGATGCGAATGAGCTGTTGCCGGTGCGTTGGCGCTCGATCTTGAGTCGGCTGCCGGTTGTTGTTCATTTCGCCCCTGTGGACGCAGATTAGGACGAAGACTAGGATGGGCGGAAGATGGAATTTCACTGAACGGACTATTATTTTCAGATTTATTCACTCACCGGAATTTACCAAGAGATTGAGTGTTATGGATTCCACTGATCGAAATCAAAGCCGCAAAGAAGTCGGGGCGGGCGGGGTGTCTCGTCTATTCGCGCTGTTGCGCACCCTGGGTGACGTGCCGGAGGGCGGCGAACGCGTCACCCAGCTGGCGCAACAGGTGGGTCTGTCGCAACCCACCACCCATCGCCTGCTGCGCAGCCTGCTGGACGAAGGCATGGTCGAGCAGGACGCCCGCAGCAAGCGCTATCGCCTGAGCCTGGAGTTCTTCGCCCTGGCGGCAAACGCGAGCAAGACCGGCAACCTGCGCGACCTGGTGCGCCCGAGCATGCTGCGCCTGAGTGCGTCATTGGGTGACTCGCTGTTCCTGCTGGCGCGCAGCGGCTTCGATGCGATCTGCCTGGACCGCAGCGAAGGCCCGTACCCGATCCGCACCTTCACCGGCGATATCGGCGGGCGCGTGGCATTGGGTGTGGGGCAGGGCAGCCTGGCGATCCTGGCCTTTCTGCCGGAGGAAGAGCGCGAAACCGTGATCCGCTACAACCTGCCACGGCTCAAGGACTTCCACCTGTATGACGAAGTGCTGTTGCGCTCGGAAGTGGAGAACGTGCGTAACCTGGGGTATGCGGCGCGCAATACCGGGGTGCTGGAAGGCATGGCCGGGTTGGCCGTACCCATCCTCAATCGGGATGGGCACGCGGTGGCGGCGTTGAGTGTGGCGACCATCAGCGATCGCCTGGGGCCGGGCCGGTTGCCGATGGTGGTGGAGTTGCTCAAGCGCGAAGCGGCGGCGATCGGGCCACGGATCAATCCGTTTGATCCGACGTTGCGCAGGCCCTCACAAACCTTTGGCGGATAACCCATTTCAGCCACGATGAAGATCAAAAAGTCTGAGCGGGCTGGCTCGCGAGTGAGGTGGGTCAGCCCTTGTTTGTCGGCGCAGTGGGATTAATCATCGTTTCCGGCCTTACCCGTTGTTCGTACTCTTCGGCGCTGATCAAGCCCAATTGCACGGCCGCCTCCTTGGGTGACAAGCCCTCGTCCGCGGCCTTGCGGGTGATCTGGGCCACGCGGTCATAACCCAGCAGCGGGTTGAGCACCGTCGCCATCAGCAATGAATGCTCCACGTTGTGTGCCAACTGCGGGCGGTTCACCTCCAGGCCGCTCAGCAGCTTGTGGGTGAACAGGTCGACGCCGTCGGTGAGCACGTCGATCGATTGCAGCAGGTTATGGATCAGCACCGGCTTGGCCACGTTCAATTCGAAGGTGCTCGAAGCGCCCGCCAGAGTGATCGTGGTGTGGTTGCCCATCACCTGCATCGCCGCCTGCACCAGTACTTCGGCAATGGTCGGGTTGCGTTTGCCGGGCATGATCGAGGAGGTCAGGCCATCGTCCGGCACGATCAATTCACCCAGGCCGCAGCGCGGACCCGAACCGAGCAGGCGGATGTCATTGGCGATCTTGGTCAATGACACGGCCAGCACATTCAGCGCGCCAGAGGCTTCGACCAGGGCATCGTGGGTGCCCATGCCTTCGAATTTGCACGGGTTGGTTTCGAAGGGTTCGCCGGTGAGCCGGCTGATTTCCTCGCAGAACGCCACGTCAAAACCGACAGGTGTATTCAACCCAGTGCCCACCGCCGTGCCGCCTTGGGGCAGCAGGCAAAGGCGCGGCATGCACGCTTCGATGCGCGCGATACCGTGCTGGATCTGCTGGGCAAACGCGCCAAATGCCTGGCCCTGGCTCATGGGCACCGCATCCATCAGGTGGGTGCGACCGATTTTCAGCACGTCCTGCCAGGCGTCTGCCTTGGCGTTGAGTCCATCACGCAGATGGCCCAATGCAGGCAGCAGGCGACCGCGCAGTTCCAGCACGGTGGTCAGGTGCATCACCGTGGGGAAACTGTCGTTGGACGACTGCGAGCGGTTCACATGGTCATTGGGATGTACCGGCGACTTGCTGCCCAGTTCACCGCCTAGCGCGAGGTTGGCGCGGTTGGCAATCACTTCGTTGGCGTTCATGTTGGTCTGGGTGCCGGAGCCGGTTTGCCAGATCGACAGCGGAAAGTGCAGGTCGAGCTCGCCGTTGGCCAGTTCGTCCGCGGCCTGTTCGATTGCCTGCGCCAGGGCCGGTGCCAGCGCGCCGAGGCGTGCGTTGGCACGGGCACACGCGCGTTTCTGGTGGCCGAAGGCGCGGATCACGCTGGCTGGGAACGGCTGTTTGCCGCCGAACACCTCCAGTGCCCGCTGGGTTTGTGCGCCCCAGTAGCGGTCGGCTGGTATGGACACCGGGCCGAACGCGTCGTGTTCGATTCGCTGAGTAGTCATCAGGAGCCTCGTTAAAGCGCAGCGCCGGCGGCACGGCCGAGCACGCGTTGATATTCACCCTGGGCGGTCTGCTGGGAGAACTCGCCGGACCATTTCGATACCACCACCGTGGCCACGCTATTGCCGATGGTGTTGCAGGTGGCAATCGCCATGGACATGAAGCGGTACACGCCGAACAGCAGCGCCAGGCCTTCGGCCGGCAGTACGCCGATGGCGGTCACGGTCGCGGCGAACACCACAAAGCTGCCACCCGACACCGCCGCCGCGCCCTTGGAGGTCACCAACATGATCGCAATGATGCCCAGTTGTTGTTCCCAGCTCAGCGGCACACCGTAGGCGTTGGCGATGAACAGCACGCACAGCGACATGTAGATCGATGTGCCGTCGAGGTTGAACGCATACCCGGTAGGCAGTACCAGACCGACGCTCTGCTTGGAGCAGCCGAATTTCTCGAGCTTTTGCAGCAGGCGCGGCAGGGCGCTTTCCGACGAGGCGGTGCCGAGCACGATGAAGATTTCATCCTTGATATAGGTGAGGAAGCGCCACAGGCTGAAGCCGCTCAACCGGCACACGGCGCCCAGCACCACAAAGATGAAGAAGGCGATGCCGACGTAGAACATCAACACCAGGTTGGCCAGGGACATCAGCACCGCTGTGCCATTGCTGCCCACCGCGTATGCCACCGAACCGAAGGCACCCAGGGGCGCGAATTTCATGATCAGGTTGATGAACTCGAAGAAGCATTCAGAGATACGGTTCAGGCCGTCCTCGATCACTTCCCGGCGCTCGGGCTTCAGGGCCAGCAGGGCGAAGCCGAACAGCACCGAGATCACCAGCACTTGCAGCAACTGGCCGCCAGCGAAGGCACCGACAAAATTGTCCGGGAAGATGCCGTAGATAAAGTCCATGGTCGAGGCGGGCGCATGCCCCTTGGCTACGGCGGCACTCGCGGCGGCGGCAGCGGCGCTGCTCGGGTGGGCGTCATGCATGCCGGAGCCGATCTGCAGCAGGTTGCCCCACAACAGGCCGATGGCCAGGGCGATGGTCGACACCACTTCGAAGTAAATCAGCGCGCGCAGGCCGACCTTGCCGACCCGCTTGATATCACCGGCCGAGGCGATGCCGTGGACCACTGTGAAAAACACCAGCGGCGCGACGGCGGTCTTGATCAGCTTGAGGAAGATATCGCCGAGGATCTTGAAACTGGCGGCCAGCTCCGGAGCAAGAAAGCCGAAGGCAATGCCGAGGAACATGGCGGCGACGACCTGGAACGTCAGGTCCTTGTAGAGCGGTTTTTTGGCGGGGGTGGATGACATGTCTGTGATCTCATTGTTGTTATGGTTCGGATGACGCTCTGTGGGAGGGGGCTTGCCCCCGATAGCAGGGTGTCAGCCACCTGATTTTTCCCGGATACACCGCTATCGGGAGCAAGCCCCCTCCCACAGTTGGACCTCCATTGGTTTTCAGGTCAGCGGGGGACCGCGCCCTGGCGCGCCAGCGCGATATCCACCATCTGCGGCGCCAGCCCCAGATAGTTGGCGGGGTCGGTCAGGCGTTGCAGTTCGGCCACATCCAATTGCGCAGTGGCTTCGCCCTGGGCGAGCAGGGCGTCGAGCAGGCTGGTGCCCTGGTCGTTGGCCATGCGGCACGCGGCGTACACCACATCGTGGGCCACCTGGCGACCGAGGGCCGGGGCGAGGCCCATCATCACGGCTTCGGCGACGATCAGGCCCTGGGTCATGTCGAGGTTCCTGCGCATGCGCTCGGGGCGCACTTCCAGGCCGGCGAGCATGAAGGTCGCCTGGCCGAGGGACGCGGCGCTGAGGGCGAAAGCTTCGGGGATGGCGATCCACTCCGCCTGCCACGGGCCGGTAGAGCGTTCGAAGTCCTGGATCATCGCGTCGAGCATCAGCCCGGCGTGTTGGCGCACGCCCTTGGCGGCGGCATACATCAGCTCGCAGGAAATCGGGTTGCGCTTCTGCGGCATGGTGCTGCTGGCGCCACGGCCCTTGACGAAGGGCTCGTACACTTCGCCCAGTTCGCTGGTCATCATCATCATGATGTCCAGGGCGATCTTGCCCAGGGAGCCGGTGACCAGGCCGAGGAAGTTCAAGGTCTCGGCCAGCCCATCACGGGCCACATGCCAGGTGGCTTGCGGCACGCCCAGGCCGAGTTCGGCCATCAAGGCTTCCTGCACCTGCAACCCTTTGTCGCCCAGGGAAGCGAGGGTGCCGGCCGCGCCGGCGAATTGACCGATTTCGACCCGTGGACGCAACTCCACCAGGCGCTCGGCGTGGCGATCAAACATGCTCAGCCACACCGCGCACTTGTAGCCGAAGGTGATCGGCAGTGCGTGCTGCAAGTGGGTGCGACCCGCCATCGGCGTGTCGCGATAGCGCGCGGCGAGGCCAGCGAGCAGGCCGCGCACGGTCTGGATATCACGCTCGACGATGGCCAGCGCAGCGCGTATTTGCAGGACCACGGCAGTGTCCATGATGTCCTGGGTAGTGGCGCCCCAGTGCACGTAGCGGCCGGCTTCACCGCAGATGTTCGACAGTTGCTCCACCAGCGGCAGGATCGGGTAACCGACTATCTCGGTCTCGTGCTGCATCAGCGCCAGGTCCAGGGCTTCGTACCGCGACAGCGCGGCGATCTGCTCGGCGGCGTCGCCGGGGATCACCCCGCACCGCGCTTCGGCGCGGGCCAGGGCGACTTCCACTTCGATGTAACGCTCGATCAGTGCTTTATCAGAGAACACGCCGCGCATTTCGGCGGTGCCGAACATGTCGCGGAACAGGGCGGAATCAAAAACGGTACTCGACATGGGCAAATCCTAATTGTTATTTTTAAATCATACATATTTAATATGTCCGTACATTATGATTACGCCTGTGCTGATACACTGTCAACTCGACAACGAGGGTAAAAATGGAAAGCGTGAGCCAGAGGCGTTATGCGGCGGTGGCCAAGGACTTGATCGATCAGATTGGCAGCGGCCGTTACCCGGTGGGGTCGTTGCTGCCGACTGAGTTCGAACTCTGTTCGCTGTACGCGGTGAGCCGGCACACCGTGCGCGCGGCCATTGACCAGTTGCAGGGGCAAGGCATGGTCTCGCGGCGCAAGCGTGTGGGCACGCGGGTCGAAGCCGCGTCGCCCCAGGGCGGGTATTCCCAGGCGATGGCCTCTGTGGCCGACCTGGTGCAGGTCGCCGAAACCCATATCCGTGATATCCAGGCCGTGCGCGAGTTTGTCGTCGACATCGCCCAGGCCCGGCGCCTGGGGCTGGAGCCGGGTGGGCATTACTTCTGCGTGTCGAGCATCAAGGTCGATGCCGGTGCTGGCAATGCGCCGCTGTGTTGGACCGACGTATACGCCGAACAGGCCTTTGCAGAAGTCATCCCCGAAGCGCGCAAGCACCCGGACGAACTGATCGCCGCGCTGATCGGCAAAGCGTTCTCACGGCATATCGATGTGGTGGACCAGCAGGTGCGGCCGGTGCAGTTGTCGACCGAACTGGCGGCCAGCCTCAAGGCACAGGGCGGGGCGCTGGGGCTGAATATCATCCGCCAGTACCGTGATGAGGCCGGAGGGGTGATTGCAGTGTCGGAAACGGTCTACCCGGCAGACCGGTTCACCCTGACCATGCAGATGAAACGCGACAAGGTCTGACCCCTACGACAATAACCTTGCATGTGGCAAAACTTTGGCTAATATGATCCGGGTAAAATAAATATAATCCGGGTAATAAGCATGCCTACGCACACTTTTCCTGCTTGCACTGCCTTTGTCCGCCACCAGCGTGTGGCGGCAGGTTCCTATGCCGACGTCGCCACGACGCTCGCCGAGCTTGACCAACCCACGGGCAGCTTCCTGGTCTTCGACGATGCCACCGGCAATCAGGTCGATTTTCCCTGGCCTGCGGGCTATGCGCCCGAACCACCCGCCCAGGTCGACGTGACCGACGAGCCTCCCACTCCCCCCTCGGTCGGACGCCCGAAACTGGGGGTGGTCGCGCGGGAAGTCACGCTGTTGCCGCGTCATTGGGAATGGCTGGGCCAGCAACGCGGCGGTGCTTCGGCGGCGTTGCGGCGGCTGGTGGATGAAGCGCGCACTGCCCATGCTTCTCGTGACCGGATACGCCAGGCCAAGGAAGCCGGCTATCGGTTCATGAGTGCCGTCGGCGGTGACCTGCCCGGTTTTGAAGACGCCTCGCGCGCGTTATTTGCCTTTGATGCGGCGGACTTTTCCCGCAAGATCGCGCACTGGCCTGTAGACGTGCAGACCTACCTGGCCTGGCTGTCGCGCGACGCGTTCCCTGTCTGACAACAACTCCTGGATTCGAACCTCATGGACGTCACCCAGCAACGGCCGTTGTGGCAGATCTACCTGATCTTTCTGGCACCGATGGTGCTGTCCAACTTCCTGCAAAGTTTTTCCGGCACCCTCAACGGTATCTATGTCGGGCAGATGCTTGGCACCCAGGCGCTGGCGGCGGTGTCGGGGATGTTTCCCATCGTGTTCTTTTTTATCGCCCTGGTGATCGGCCTGGGGGCCGGCGCCTCGGTACTGATCGGGCAGGCGTGGGGCGCGCAGGAAACCGCGCTGGTCAAGGTGATCACTGGCGCCACCCTGACGCTGGGCGCGTTGGTGGGGGTGATCGCAGCAGTACTCGGTAGTCTGTTTGCACGCCCGGCGTTGCAGGCGCTCGGCACGCCGGTGGATGTGCTCGACGATGCCGTGGGCTATGCGCAGATGATGATGTTGATCATGCCGCTGCTGCTGGTCTTTATTCTCTATACCCAATTGCTGCGTGGCGTCAGCGACACGATCTCGCCATTGCTCGCGCTGATGGTCTCGACCCTGGTCGGCCTGCTGCTGACACCGGCGCTGATCCGTGGCTGGATCGGCCTGCCGCCCCTGGGTATCCAGAGCGCGGTCTACGCCGGGTTGGTGGGTAATGCTGCGGCGATGCTGTTTTTGATCCTGCGCCTGCGGCATAAGCATCATGTGATGGCGCCGGATCGCGAACTACTGGCGGCCCTGCGCCTGGATCGGGTCATTCTCGGCAAGGTCCTGCGCATCGGCTTGCCCACGGGCTTGCAGATGGTGGTGTTGTCGCTGTCGGAGCTGGTTATCCTCGCCCTGGTCAACGGTCACGGTTCCCAGGCCACCGCGGCCTATGGCGCGGTCACGCAGATCGTCAACTACGTGCAGTTCCCGGCGCTGTCGATTGCCATCACCGCATCGATCCTCGGCGCGCAGGCGATTGGTGCCGGCCGCCTGGAGCGCATCGGGCCGATCCTGCGCACCGGGCTGCTGATCAACACCTGCCTCACCGGTGGGCTGATCGTGCTCGGCTACCTGCTGTCCCACTGGCTGCTCGGCTTGTTCATCACCGATGACGCGGCGCGGGCCAATGCCGAGCACCTGCTGCACATTATGTTGTGGAGCATCCTGGTGTTCGGTTTCCAGGCGGTGGTGGGCGGGATCATGCGCGCCAGCGGCGTGGTGTTGATGCCGGTGGCGATCTCGATCTTCTGCGTGCTCTGCGTGGAACTGCCGATGGCGTACGTGCTCAACGCCCACTTCGGCCTGGAAGGGGTGTGGATGGCGTTTCCGGTGACCTACCTGGCCATGCTGGCGTTGCAGACTGTGTATTACCGGCTGGTGTGGCGACACAAGCAGATCAAGCGGTTGGTGTAAGGCTCAGGCCGCGCAGCAACAGTTCCAGGCTCTGCAAGCCTTGCTCCAGCCGCTCGTCCGGGTGTTCACCCCGGGCGATCCACAAAGCGGTGTTGAGCAAGCTTCCATTGATCAACTGCGCCAGTGCGTGGCTCGGGGCAGGGTGGATAACACCGGTTTGCATCAACGCCTCCAGGCGTTCGCGCAGCGATTCGACACAGTGCTGCTGGGCGCCGGTATCGCCCAGGACGGCGGGCGCGTCCTGCAATACGATGCGCTGGACCTCACTGTCCTGGGCCATGCGTAAGTAAGCGCGGCAGCGTTCGCAAAAGCCGACCCAGGGATCGCTGGCCTCATCGGTAATACGCTGCAGGCGCGCATCCATCTCGCTGTCGAGTTGGGCCACGACGGCAGCCAACAAGCCCTTCTTGTCACCAAAATGGTGGTACAACGCACCCCGGGTCAGGCCGGCGCGGGCGGTGAAATCGTCCATTGAGGTGTTGACGTAACCCTGGGCTGCGAAGGCTTCGCGGGCGCTGGCGATCAGCCTGGCGCGGGTGTCTTCGATCATTTCGGCACGGGCTCGGCTCATAGGTAGGGCTCGCAATGGGCAAGTGAAAGATTGACATACGCTGCGTATGTTACGCATGATTTGTCACATACGCACCGTATGTATTTTGCCTCGAACCTATTAAATAGCAAGTTCCGGGGCATTCAGGAAGAGGTCAGCAGGATGGCAAACCCTTATGCCGAGTTGTTCCAGGTCCCTGGCGCCCGGGCTTTTGTACTGGCGGGAATGCTGGCGCGCATGCCGGTCTCGATGACGGGGATCGGCTTGATCACCATGCTCTCGCAGGTGCACGGCGGTTACGGCCTGGCGGGCTCGGTGGCGGCGGTATTTGCCCTGGCCACGGCGTTTTGCGCGCCGCAGGTATCCAGGCTGGTGGACCGCTACAGCCAAGGGCGGGTGTTGCCGATTGCCGCGTCGATCGGCGGCGGGGCGTTGTTGATGTTGCTGCTGTGCACCCACTTGCAGGCACCGAACTGGACGTTGTTCCTGTTCGCTGCCCTGGCCGGTTGCATGCCTAACATGTCGGCCATGGTGCGGGCGCGCTGGACCGAGTTGTACCGCGGCCAGCCCAAGTTGCAGACCGCATTTGCCCTGGAGTCGGTGCTGGATGAGGTGTGCTTTATCATCGGCCCGCCGATCTCGGTGGGTCTGTGCGTGGTGCTGTTCCCGGAAGCCGGGCCGCTGGTGGCCGCGTTGTTGCTGGCGGTGGGCGTCACCACCTTTGTGTTGCAGCGCGAGACCGAGCCACCGGTGCACGCGCATCAGGGGCATCACGGTCGCTGGCTGATCGCCTCGCCCTCGGTGCTGATCCTGATGATCCTGCTGCTGGCCATGGGCGTGATCGTCGGCGTGGTAGATGTGGTCAGCGTCGCCTTTGCCCAGCATCAGGGCCAGCCGGCGGCTGCGAGCATCGTACTGTCGGTCTACGCCATCGGTTCGTGCCTGGCGGGGCTGGCGTTCGGCACCCTCAAGCTCAAGGCGCCGTTGCCCCGGCAGTTCCTGTTGTGCGGCATCGCCACGGCGTTGACCACTTTGCCGTTGCTGCTGGTGACCAACATCGCAGGGCTGGCGGTGGCGGTCTTTGTCTCCGGGCTGTTCTTTGCCCCCACCCTGATTGTGTCCATGGCCTTGGTGGAACAGGTCGTGCCCGCCAGTCGACTGACCGAAGGCATGACCTGGCTGATCACCGGCCTCAGCATCGGCGTGGCCATCGGTGCGGCGAGCTCCGGGTGGATGATCGACCACTTTGGCGCCACCAGCGGGTTCTGGGTGGCGCTGGCGGCGGGAGCGGTCGTGTTGGGGGCAGCGGTGTTGGGGTATCGGCGGCTAGGATGATCAGTTGATCGCAGGGCAAGCGTCTGCGCAGTGATGCTGCAGAAACTCGTTCAACGCTTGGCGGGTCAGGTCATTGAGCGTGACCTTTTTGCGGGTTGCCGCCAGCGCCGCCGCCAGGTGCAGGTCATGGCCGACCCGGACATTGAAGGAACCTTTGCAAGGTTTCTCTGGTGCATGCCCCAGGGTCTGGCAGGTGGCGAGGTAATCATCCACCGCCTCACGAAAGGCCGTATCCAGTTCGGCGACGGTTTTCCCTTCGTAGCTCACCAGCGCCTTGATGAACAAGACCTTGCCGAACAGGCAGTTGTCTTCGAGGCTGGCTTCGATGGAGCCGATGTAGCCGTTGTGTTTCAGTTGGTTGTTCACTGAATCAGCTCTCCTGATTTCAATTGTTCGATGATCTGGCGCCGAATGTAGTGTTTCAGTTCGTTGCCAGGGTGAGGCTTGTGCAAGGTGATCATTGCACTGGGGTCGCCGATGTCGAACTTGACGCGGCTTCCAGCCCCTTCAATCTGTGTGTAGCCCAGCCGACGCAGCAGCGTGACGAGCTCGGGCCAGGTAAATGTCATTTGCTCGTTGAGCAATTTGGCGAGCAGCTTTTCATTTTTGGACACGGCGTTCCCTGCGTGTAACTAAATGTAGTTGCAAAAAGTGGTGTTCGTCAATGCTAGCTCGTGTTCGGGTGGTCTTCCCGAGATTGATGTAACCCTTGATGACACCGTGCGCCGCGCCTGCCATCCCCGCTAATTTTTCCCTGTCCGGTTCGTTTTATAGGGACGACGTGCCTTTGTGCTTCCTGCCTACTGCTCCGGACTCCAAGAAATGAATGCTGAAGACTCCTTGAAACTTGCTCGCCGGTTTATCGGGTTGCCCCTGGAAAAACGCCAATTGTTCCTGCAGGCCCTGCAGAAAGAAGGCGTGGATTTTTCCCGGTTCCCGATTCCGGCAGGGGTGGAGGCGCAGGATCGCCAGGCGTTGTCCTACGCGCAGCAGCGCATGTGGTTTCTCTGGCAATTGGACCCGGCCAGCGGCGCCTATAACCTGCCGGGAGCGGTGCGACTCAAGGGGGCGTTGAGCCTCGGCGCGCTGGAGCAGGCGTTCGCCAGCCTGGTCACGCGCCACGAAACCCTGCGCACAGTGTTCCAGCGCCAGGCGGACGAGCGCCTGTTGCAAGTGCCGGCAGATACCTGGTTGACCGTCGAGCACCTGGACCTGAGTCACCTGGCCGCCGCCGCGCGCGAACAGGCCGTCAATGAGGCCGCGACCCGTCAATCCCTGCTGGCGTTCGACCTGGAAAACGGTCCGCTGCTGCGCGTGCAATTGCTCAAGCTCGACGCGCAGGAACACGTGCTGCTGCTGACCCTGCACCACATCGTCTCCGACGGCTGGTCGATGAACGTGCTGATCGACGAGTTCATCCGCTGCTATGACGCCCACGAGCGCAATGAAGCCCCGCAACTGCCGGCCTTGCCGATCCAGTACAGCGACTACGCCCTGTGGCAGCGCCGTTGGCTGGAAGCCGGGGAGCAGGCGCGCCAACTGGATTACTGGCAAGCGCGCCTGGGCGATGAACACCCGGTGCTGGAGCTGCCCACCGACCGCCCGCGCCCGGCCATGCCGAGCTACCAGGGCACGCGCCACAACTTCGCGATTGAACCTGCGCTGGCCACACAGCTGCGTAGTTGCGCGCAAAAACACAACGTCACCCTGTTCATGCTGTTGTTCGGTGCTTTCAATGTGTTGCTGCATCGCTACACCGGGCAGGGCGATATCCGCGTCGGCGTGCCGATCGCCAACCGCAACCGCACTGAAGTCGAAGGGTTGATCGGCTTCTTCGTCAACACCCAGGTCTTCCGTACCGAGCTGACCGGGCAAACCCGCATCAATGAGCTGCTGCAAGGCATCAAGGAACACGCACTGGGCGCCCACGCCCATCAGGAGTTGCCGTTCGAGCGCCTGGTGGAAGCTCTCAAGGTCGAGCGCAGCCTGAGCCATACGCCGCTGTTCCAGGTGATGTACAACCACCAGCCGGTGGTGGCCGACATTACCAGTGTCAGCACCGCCTCCGGCCTGGAACTGGCATTGGTGGAGTGGCAAGGCCGCTCCACTCAGTTCGATCTGACCCTCGACACCTATGAAAAATCCGGCACCCTGCACGCAGCGTTGACCTACGCCAACGACCTGTTCGACGCGCCAACCATCGAGCGCATGGCCCTGCACTGGACACGCCTGTTGCAGGCCATGGTGGGCGAAGGCGAGCAGCGCATCGGCGAGCTGCCGATGCTGGCTGCGGATGAGCAACAGGTGCTGGTCCACGCATGGAACCAGACTGCCGAGGCGTACCCGACCGAACGCGGCGTTCATCACCTGATCGAAGACCAGGCGCAGGCCACGCCGGATGCGCCGGCGCTGGTGTTCGGTGCGACCACGCTGACCTACGCCCAGCTCGATGCCCGTGCCAACCAACTGGCCCACGCCTTGCGCGAGCAGGGCGTCGGCCCTGACGCGCTGGTGGGGATCTGCGTCGAGCGCTCCATCGAGATGGTGGTCGGCCTGCTCGCGATTCTCAAGGCCGGCGGCGCCTATGTCCCGTTGGACCCTGAATACCCACGGGAACGCCTGGCCTACATGATCGAAGACAGCGGCATTCAGTTGCTGCTCAGCCAGCGCGCCCTGTTGCCCTTGCTGCCCACCGAGGGCATTCAGGTGATTGCCCTGGACCAATCCGCGAACTGGCTCGACGGTTACAGCCGCCAGTCGCCACACGTCGATCTGCAGGCGCTGAACCTGGCCTATGTGATCTATACCTCCGGCTCAACGGGCAAGCCCAAGGGCGCCGGCAACAGCCATCGCGCGTTGGTCAACCGCCTGTGCTGGATGCAACAGGCCTATGGCCTGGACGCCAGCGATGCGGTGCTGCAGAAAACCCCATTCAGTTTCGACGTGTCGGTGTGGGAGTTCTTCTGGCCGCTGATGACCGGCGCCCGCCTGGTGGTTGCCGCGCCCGGTGAACACCGCGAACCGGCGCGCCTGATCGAGACCATCGGGCAACACCGCATCACCACCTTGCACTTCGTGCCGTCGATGCTGCAGGCGTTTATCCATGAACCGGGCGTGCAAGCCTGCAACAGCCTGCGACGCATCGTCTGCAGCGGCGAAGCCTTGCCGCTGGATGCGCAGTTGCAAGTGTTCGCCAAGTTGCCACAGACGGGTCTGTTCAACCTCTACGGCCCGACCGAAGCCGCCATCGACGTGACGCACTGGACCTGCGTCGACGAAGGCGCCGACAGCGTGCCCATCGGCCGGCCCATCGCCAATCTCGCTACGTACGTGCTCGATGCCCAGCTCAACCCGGTGCCTGCTGGGGTCAGCGGTGAGCTGTACCTGGGCGGCGCCGGCCTGGCGCGCAGTTACCACCGGCGCCCGGCGCTGACCGCCGAGCGTTTTGTGCCGAGCCCGTTCGGTGACGGTGCGCGCCTGTATCGCACCGGCGACCGCGTGCGCCAGCGTGCCGATGGGGTGATCGAATACCTCGGTCGCCTCGATCATCAGGTCAAGCTGCGCGGCCTGCGTATCGAGCTGGGCGAAATCGAGACGCGCCTGATGCAGCACCCCTCGGTGCGTGAAGCCGTGGTGCTGGTGCAAGGCGGCAAGCAACTGGTGGCCTACCTGGTGCTGGAAGACCAGGCGCCGGCCGACCTCAAGGCCTGGCTGCTCGACAGCCTGCCGGAATACATGGTGCCGACCCATATAGTGCACTTGGCCAGGCTGCCAGTGACCGCCAACGGCAAGCTCGACCGCAAGGCCTTGCCGTTGCCCGACGCCGCGCCTCAGCAGGCGTATGTCGCCCCGGAAAGCGACTTGCAAAAAGCCCTGGCAGTGATCTGGAGCGATGTGCTCGGCGTGGAGCAAGTCGGTCTGGAAGACAACTTTTTTGAGCTGGGCGGTGATTCGATCATCTCCATCCAGGTGGTCAGCCGTGCGCGCCAGGCGGGCATTCGCCTGAGCCCGCGGGACCTGTTCCAGTACCAGAGCGTGCGCAGCCTGGCGCTGGTGGCGACCTTCGAGCAGGCGCCCCTCATCGATCAGGGACCGGTCACCGGCGAGGTGCTCCTCACGCCTGTGCAACACAGCTTTTTCGAGCAGGCGATTCCTGCGCGCCAGCACTGGAACCAGTCGTTGCTGCTGACCCCGCGAGAGACGCTGGAGCCCGTGCGCCTTGACGCCGCCTTGACCCGCTTGATCAACCACCACGATGCCCTGCGCCTGCGTTTTGTGCAGCAGGCGGATAGTTGGCGGCAGGCTCATGCCGAGCCGGTTGCGAGCGCTTCGTTATGGCAGTCCCAGGTCGCCGGCGAGGCTGAGTTGGCCGCACTGTGCGATGAGGCTCAACGCAGCCTCGATCTTGAACAGGGCCCGCTGCTGCGTGCGGTCCTGGCAAGCATGGCCGACGGCACCCAGCGCCTGTTGCTGGTGGTGCATCACCTGGCAGTGGACGGCGTATCGTGGCGTATCCTGCTCGAAGACCTGCAACAGGCCTACGGCAACGCCGCGTTGCCGGCCAAGACCAGCGCCTATCAGCAGTGGGCGCAGCAATTGCAGGCCCACGCGCAGACGCTGGACGCGCAACTGGCGTACTGGCAGGCACAGACCGCAAGCGCCGACCTGCCGTGCGACAACCCCCAGGGCAGCCTGCAAAACCGCCTGGGCAGCACCCTCGAAATCCGCCTCAGCGCCGATCACACCCGCCAACTGTTGCAAGACGCCCCGGCGGCCTACCGCACCCAGGTCAATGACCTGCTGCTGACCGCCTTGGCGCGCGTCATCAGCCGCTGGAGCGAGCAGCCCGCCGCGCTGATCCAACTGGAGGGCCATGGTCGCGAAGACCTGTTCGACACGCTCGACCTTAGCCGCACCGTGGGTTGGTTTACCAGCCTGTTCCCGGTGCGCCTGCAAGCCGAAGGCGAGCTGTCGGCGGCGATCAAGTCGGTGAAGGAGCAACTGCGTGCGGTGCCGCATAAAGGCATTGGCTACGGCCTGCTGCGCTACCTCGGTGCGCCTGACGTGCGTGAGACCTTGTCGACCCTGGCTGCACCGCGCATCACCTTCAACTACCTTGGCCAGTTCGACCGCCAGTTCAACGAAGCAGCGCTGTTTGTTCCGGCGACCCAGGGCAGCGGGCAGGCCCAGGATTGCGAGGCGCCGCTGGCCAACTGGCTGACGGTGGAAGGGCAGGTGTACGGCGGTGAGCTGGCCCTGCGGTGGGGGTTCAGTCGCGAGATGTTCGAGGTGGCGACTGTCCAACGCCTGGCGGATGACTATGACGCTGAACTCCAGGCCCTGATCGAACACTGCTGCGCCACGCCGGCGGGGCAGGTCACGCCTTCGGACTTCCCCCTGGCGCGCCTGACCCAGCAGCAACTGGATGCCTTGCCCATCGCCGGGCCGGCGATGGCTGATCTCTACCCGTTGTCGCCGATGCAGCAGGGTATGTTGTTCCACACCCTCTATGAGCCCGAGGCCGAGGCTTACATCAACCAGTTGCGCCTGGATATCGACGGCCTGGACCTGCTGGCGTTCGGCCGTGCCTGGCAAGCCGCGCTGGACCGGCATGACATCCTGCGCAGCAGCTTCCACTGGCTTGGCCTGGACAGCGCGCATCAAGTGATCCAGCGCCGAGTCGATGTGCAGTTGCACGTGATCGAAGACATCGACGCCGATTGCGATGCGCTCGCCGCTGCCGAGCGCGAGAAAGGTTTCGCGCTGAATGCCGCGCCGCTGTTTCGCCTGATGCTGGTACGCGGTGCCGGTAAGGCCTGGCACCTGATCTTCACCAGCCACCACATCCTTATGGACGGCTGGAGTAACGCCCAGTTGCTCGGCGAGGTCATCGCTCATTACGCCGGGCACAGCGTGCCGGCGCCGCTGGGGCAGTTCCGCGATTACCTGGGCTGGCTGCACCAGCAAGCGTCGGGCGAGGCGTTCTGGAAGGCTGCCCTGGCGCCGCTGCAAGCGCCAACCCTGCTTGCGCAGGCGCTGCGTGTGCCGGTCGAAGGCAAGGGCATGGCTGACCATCAGGTGGTGCTGGGTGACGACTTCACGCGTGCCCTGAGTGAGTTTGCCCGCCGCCATAAAGTCACCCTCAACACCGTGCTCCAAGGCGCATGGAGCGTGCTGCTGCAACGCTATACCGGGCAGGACTGCGTGGCCTTTGGAGCCACGGTGGCGGGGCGCTCGGCACCGTTGCCGGGGATCGAGCAACAACTGGGCCTGTTTATCAACACGCTGCCCATCATCAGCGCGGCCTCGCCAGCGCTGTCGGTGGCTGGCTGGCTGAGCGAGCTGCAAGCCCTCAACCTGAGCCTGCGCGACCACGAACATGTGCCGCTCTACGACATCCAGGGCTGGGCGGGGCAGCAGGGCGCTGCGCTGTTTGACACCTTGCTGGTGTTCGAAAACTTCCCGGTGGCCGAAGCCTTGAAACAAGGCGCACCCGCCGGCCTGACGTTCGGCCGCCTGCATAACCATGAACAGACCCACTACCCGCTGACCCTGGGGATCGAATTGGGCGCCAGCCTGCGCCTGGAGTTCGGCTACGACCAGGCCCGTTTCAGCGCTCAACAGGTCGCTCGATTGGGAGGCAACCTGCACCACCTGCTGGTGCAGATGCTCGCAGACGCGCAAGCACCGCTGGGCAACCTGCGCCTGATGGACCCCGCCACACGCCGCGACGTTCTCGCCCATAGCCGGGCGACCGGTGCCGTCCCGCGCCAACTGCGCGTGCATGAACGCATCGCCGCCCAGGCCGCCGCCACGCCTGACGCGCTGGCCGTGCAGGCGGGTGACGCACACCTGAGCTACGCCCAGCTCAATGCTCGCGCCAACCGGCTTGCCCATCGCCTGCTGGAACTGGGCGTTGGCCCAGGCCAGCGCGTCGGCCTGGCGGCACGACGTGGCCCGCAGTTGATCGTCAGCCTGCTGGCGGTGCTCAAAAGCGGCGCCGCCTATGTGCCGCTGGACCCGAACTATCCGGCCGAACGCCTGGCCTACATGCTGACAGACAGCCGGCTCGACCTGCTGCTCAGCGAAACCGGGCTGCTGGCCGACCTGCCGTTGCCCCAAGGGCTGGCGCGTGAGAGTTTCACCGCGTCCGGAGAAGAACTGGCAGGCTACCCGTCGACCAATCCAACCAACCATGCCGCCGCTGCCGACCTGGCCTATGTGATCTACACCTCGGGCTCTACCGGGCTGCCCAAGGGTGTAGCCATCGACCATGCCGCCCTCGGCCAGTTCTGCGACAGCGCCGAGGTCTACAGCGGCTTGAGCGCGGCAGACCGGGTGCTGCAATTTGCCACGTTCAGCTTCGACGGCTTTGTCGAGCAATGCTACCCGCCGCTGTGTGTGGGCGCGGCGCTGATCATGCGTGGCGACGAATTGTGGGACGCAGGGCAACTGGCGCGGCACATCGTCGAGCAGGGGGTGACCCTGGCGGACCTGCCGGCGGCCTACTGGTATTTGCTGGCCAAGGAATGCACCCTCGACCAGCGCACCCTGGGCAACCTGCGTCAGGTGCATGTCGGCGGCGAGGCGATGTCGGTGGAAGGGTTGCGTGCGTGGCACGCCGCCGGCCTGTGCGACGTGCGCCTGGTCAACACCTACGGGCCGACCGAAGCGACTGTGGTGTCCAGCGTGCACACTTGCCAGTTGGCGGACGCCAGTGATGCGTTTGGCGTGCCGATTGGCCGGGCCATCGACGGTCGCTCCTTGTATGTGCTGGACAGTGGTTTCGAATTGCTCGCCACCGAGGGTGTGGGCGAGTTGTGCATCGGCGCCGAACACGGTTTGGCCCAACGTTACTTCGACCGCCCGGCGCTGACCGCCGAGCGCTTCCTGCCGGACCCGTTTTCCGCCGTGCCCGGCGCACGGCTTTACCGCAGTGGCGACCTGGCGCGCTATAACCAGGCGGGTGCGTTGGAGTATGTCGGGCGCATCGATCATCAAGTGAAGATCCGCGGGTTCCGCGTGGAAATGGGTGAGATCGAAGCCAGCCTGCAAGCTTTGCCGCAGCTGCGTGAAGCCGCGGTCATCGCGCAATCCAGCGCGACGGGCACGCAGTTGGTGGCGTACGTGGTTGCCGCCAACGGGCAGACCGTGGACGCTCAGGCATTGGCGGCCACCTTGCGCCAGTCCCTGCCGGATTACATGGTGCCGGGGCACTGGGTCGTCCTCGACGCCTTGCCGTTGAACAACAATGGCAAGCTTGACCGTCGCGCACTGCCGGTACCGGACTTGAATCACGCACGCCGGGCCTACCTGGCGCCGCAAACCCCGCTGCAAACGCGCTTGGCCGCCATCTGGCAAGCGGTGTTGCAAGTGGACCAGGTGGGGCTCAATGACCACTTCTTCGAGCGTGGCGGTCATTCGTTGCTGGCCACCCAAGTCATTTCGCGGGTGCGCCACGCACTGCAATTGGAAGTGCCGCTGCGGGCATTGTTCGAACAACCGACGCTGGAGGCGTTCGCCGATGTTTGCGCAGGGTTGCAGGCGACCACTGCGCTACCGCTGGTGGCAGTGACGCGCGACCAGCCGCTGGCACTGTCGTTCGCCCAGGAGCGCCAATGGTTCCTCTGGCAACTGGACCCGTCCAGCGCCGCCTACCACGTGCCGAGCGCCCTGCACCTGCGTGGCCGATTGGATGTCGCGGCGCTGGAACAGGCGTTCCAGGCCCTGGTGCAACGCCATGAGCCGTTGCGCACCACCTTTGTGGAAGAGGGCGAGCACACTTGGCAACGGATTCACCCGCACCTTGCGCTGCCGATCGAACACCAACAGGTCGAGGCCTGGGCGATCGAGCCTGCCGTGGCGCAGGAGATCCAACGCCCGTTCGACTTGGTCAATGGCCCGCTGATGCGCGTCAAATTGCTTCAAATCGAGGCCGAGCACCATGTACTGGTGATCACCCAGCACCACATCATCTCCGACGGTTGGTCGATGCAGGTGATGGTCGATGAGCTGGTGGCGCTGTATCAGGGCCGGGCCGAACTGCCGACGCAGCTCATCCAGTACGCCGACTATGCCCAGTGGCAACGTGATTGGATGGCAGCCGGTGAGCAACAACGCCAACTCGACTACTGGCGCCTGCGCCTGGGCAGCGAGCATGCCGTGCTGGAACTACCCCTGGACCACCCACGCCCGGCCGTGCAAAGCCATTGCGGTGCACGCCGCCAGGTGCACCTGGACAGCGCGTTGGTCGCCGGGCTCAAGGCCCTGGCCCAGCGTCAGGACGTAACCTTGTTCGTGCTGCTGCTGGCGTCGTTCCAGACCCTGCTGCATCGCTACAGTGGTCAATCCCAGATCCGGGTCGGCGTGCCCATTGCCAACCGCAATCGCCTGGAAACCGAGCGCCTGGTCGGCTTCTTCGTTAATACCCAGGTGCTGCAGGCCGATGTGCACGGGCAGATGGCGTTCGACCAATTGCTCGTCCAGGTCAAGCAGCGCGCCCTCGAGGCCCAGGCCCATCAGGACCTGCCGTTCGAGCAACTGGTGCAAGCCCTGCAACCGGAGCGCAGCCTCAGCCATAACCCACTGTTCCAGGTGATGTTCAATCACCAGGACCGCCTGCGCGCCGCGCCGCTGCAGTTGCCTGGCCTGGACCTGCAAGCGGTGGATTGGGCAGGGCACAGCACTCAGGTCGACTTGAATCTCGAGACTGAGGAGTCCGCTGCTGGCCTATGGGCCTCTCTGACCTACGCCACCGACCTGTTCGACGCCGCTACCCTGGATCGCCTGGCCGAGCATTGGCAAAACCTGATGCACGCGGTGGTGCAGGATGCGTCCCAAACCATTGATGAACTGACGATGCTCAGCGCGCCGCAATGGCAGCAGATGGTCGAAACGTGGAACGACAGCGCTGTCGACTACCCCCGCGAACGCTGCGTGCACCAATTGTTCGAAGCCCAGGCCGTGGCACAGCCGCAAGCCCTTGCGGTGCAATTCAATGGCCAAGCCCTGAACTACGGCGAACTCAACCGCCGCGCCAACCGCCTGGCCCATCGCCTGATCGCGGCGGGTGTGGGGCCGGACGTATTGGTGGCGGTGCATGTCGAGCGCTCCCTGGACATGGTGGTCGGCCTGCTGGCGACGCTCAAGGCCGGTGGCGCTTATGTGCCATTGGACCCGCAATTCCCGGCGGATCGCCTGGCTTTCATGCTCGACGACAGCCGCGCACAGGTCCTGCTGACCCAGCCACACTTGATCGGTCACCTGGCGCACCCGCAGGGTGTGCAGGTATTGATGGTCGACGCCGCCGACGCTGCCGAGCACAACCCGCAGGTCGAGGTCACGCCGGAACACCTGGCCTATGTGATCTATACCTCTGGTTCCACCGGCAAGCCCAAGGGTGTGATGGTACGCCACCGGGCGCTGTGCAGCTTTACCTGCGGCATGGCCGATACCCTGGACATCGGCATTGACGCACGGATGTTGTCACTGACCACCTTCTCGTTCGACATCTTCGCCCTGGAGCTGTACGTCCCGTTGACCGTCGGCGCCACCGTATTGCTGAGCGGCCAGGAACTTGCCCTCGACCCGGAAGCGATCATCGACCTGGTCCACAGCCAATCGGCCAACGTGCTGCAAGCCACGCCGTCAACCTGGCGCATGCTGCTGGAAAGCCCACGCTCCCAGCTGCTGCACGGTATCAAGAGCCTGTGCGGCGGCGAAGCGCTGCCGGCGGACCTGGCCCAGCGCATGCTCGACCTGCAAGGCCCGCTGTGGAACCTTTATGGTCCCACCGAGACCACCATCTGGTCGGCGGCCCATCGTCTGCATGACGCACAACCATTTGTCGGGCGGCCTATCGCCAACACCACGTTGTTTATCCTCAATGCCGGGTTGACACCGAGCCCGGTGGGCGCTGCCGGTGAACTGCTGATGGGCGGTGTCGGCCTGGCCCGTGGTTACCACGAGCGCCCCGCGCTGACGGCCGAGCGCTTTGTGCCCAACCCGTATGGTGCGCCAGGAGAACGCCTGTACCGCACTGGCGACCTGGCCCGCTACCGTGCCGATGGCGTGGTGGAATACATCGGCCGCGTCGACCATCAGGTCAAGGTGCGTGGCTTCCGCATCGAACTCGGTGAAATCGAAGCCTGCCTGCGCGAGCATGCCGGCGTGCGCGAGGCCGTGGTCCTGGCCGATAACGACCGCTTGATCGCTTACCTGGTCAGCTCGGTACCCGACACGGTAGAAGCCTACAAGGCGGCCCTGCGCGAGCGCCTGCCGGACTACATGGTGCCGGCGCACCTGGTGTTCCTCGACAGCCTGCCCCTGACCCCCAACGGCAAGCTCGACCGTAAGGCTTTGCCTGCGGTGGACGCGGCACAGTTGAGCAATGGCCATGTGGCGCCAGTGACACTGCGTGAGCAGCAGGTCGCGGCGATCTGGGCCGAGGTGCTGGAGCTGCCGCAGGTCGGCCTTGACGATCACTTCTTCGAGCTCGGCGGGCATTCGCTGCTGGCCACCCGTGTTGTCTCGCGGGTTCGCCAGGTGCTGGCACTGGAAGTGGCACTCAAGACCCTGTTCGAACACCCGCGGTTGGAGGATTTCGTTCAGGCGCTGGGCGAGGAGGGCGTGGTTGCACCCGCGTTGCTCAAGGCTGACCGCAATCAACCGCTGCCGTTGTCCTATGCCCAGGAGCGCCAATGGTTCCTCTGGCAACTGGACCCGCAAAGCACGGCGTATCACATCCCCAGCGCATTACGTTTGAAAGGGCTGCTCGACCTGCCTGCTCTGCAATGCAGTTTCGACACCTTGCTGGCACGCCATGAAAGCCTGCGCACCCATGTGCGCCAGGACGCTGGCGGCGCGGTACAGGTGATTGAAGACTCGGGCCTGATCGAGATCAGCCTGCTTGACACCGAGGAAGATGGCCTGAAAGCGCGGGTCGCAGAAGTGGTTGCGCAGCCATTCGACCTGCTGCGCGGGCCGCTGTTGCGGGCCCAGTTGCTGCGCCTGGCTGTTGATGACCACGTACTGGTGCTGGTGCAGCACCACATCGTCTCCGATGGCTGGTCGATGCAATTGATGGTCGAGGAACTGGTGCAGTTGTACGCCACCTTCAACCAGGGCCGGATGCCCGACTTGCCAGCCTTGCCGATCCAGTACGCCGATTACGCCCTGTGGCAGCGCAACTGGATGGAAGCCGGTGAGAAGGCCCGTCAACTGGCGTACTGGCAGGCTCAGCTGGGTGGCGTACAGCCGGTGCTGGAGCTGCCTTTCGACTACTTGCGCCCGGCAGTACAAAGCCAGCGTGGCGCGCGCCTGGGCATTGAGTTGCAACCTCTGCTGCTGAGCGGTCTGCGTCAGTTGGCGCAGAGCGTCGGAGTCACCTTGCCGATGGTACTGCTGGCGTCCTACCAGGCGCTGCTGCACCGCTACAGCGGCCAGGAAGACGTGCGCGTCGGCGTGCCGATTGCCAACCGCAATCGCCTGGAAACCGAAGGGCTGATCGGCTTCTTCGTCAACACCCAGGTGCTCAAGGCTGATATCCATGGGCAGATGAGTGTGGTGCAACTGTTGCAGCAGGTGCGCCAGCGTTCCCTGGAAGCACAGGCCCATCAGGACCTGCCGTTCGAGCAACTGGTCGAAGCCTTGCAGCCCGAGCGCAGCATGAGCCTGAGCCCGCTGTTCCAAGTGCTGTTCAACCATCGCGTGACCTCGGCCGCCAATCATTTGCAGCGGCTCGCCGAACTGGATGTCGAGGTGCTGAGCTGGGATGAAGGTGTGGCGCAGTTCGACCTGGCGCTGGATGTGGAGGAAAGCCAGGCGACGCTGCGTGCGTCCCTGAGTTATGCCACCGACCTGTTCGCCCCGGCGACCATCGAACGCATGGCCGGCCACTGGCAGAACCTGTTGCAGGCGATGGTCGCCGATCAACAGCAACCCATCAGCCAACTGAACCTGTTGGGCGAGGACGAGCGACAGCACATCCTGCAATTGTGGAACGAGACCGACGCGGGCTTCTCGGCCGAGCGTCTGGTTCACCAATTGGTGGCCGACCGCGCCCGGGAAAACCCGGATGCAGTCGCCGTTAAATTCGACGCGCAAACCCTGACCTACGGTGAACTGGACAGCCAGGCCAACCGCCTGGCCCATGCGCTGATCGCCCGTGGCGTCGGCCCGGAAGTGCGCGTGGCGATTGCCATGCCGCGCAGTGCCGAAATCATGGTGGCGTTCCTGGCGGTGATGAAGGCCGGTGGCGTTTATGTGCCGCTGGACGTGGAATACCCGCGAGATCGCCTGCTGTACATGATGCAGGACAGCCGTGCCCAGTTGCTGCTGACCCACACCAGCGCGTTGCAACAACTGCCTATTCCCGAGGGTCTGGACAGCCTGGCGATTGATCGCACCGAGGAATGGTCCGGTTACAGCGACACGGCGCCTGATGTGAAACTGGACGGCGACAACCTGGCCTACGTGATCTACACCTCCGGCTCCACCGGCCTGCCCAAGGGCGTGGCGGTATCCCACGGTCCGCTGGTGGCTCACATCATCGCCACCGGCGAGCGTTATGAAACCTCGCCCGCCGATTGCGAGCTGCACTTCATGTCGTTTGCCTTCGACGGCTCCCATGAAGGCTGGATGCACCCGTTGATCAACGGTGCCAGCGTGCTGATCCGCGATGACAGCCTGTGGCTGCCGGAATACACCTACCAGCAAATGCATCGCCACAACGTGACCATGGCGGTGTTCCCGCCGGTGTACCTGCAACAGTTGGCCGAGCATGCCGAGCGTGACGGCAACCCGCCGAAGGTGCGCGTGTACTGCTTCGGTGGTGATGCCGTTGCCCAAGCCAGCTACGACCTGGCCTGGCGCGCACTCAAGCCGACCTATCTGTTCAACGGCTACGGCCCGACGGAAACGGTGGTCACGCCATTGCTGTGGAAAGCGCGCAAGGGCGACCCATGCGGCGCCGTCTACGCCCCGATTGGCACGCTGTTGGGTAATCGCAGCGGCTACGTGCTGGATTCACAACTCAACCTGCAACCCATCGGCGTAGCCGGCGAGTTGTACCTGGGCGGCGAGGGTGTGGCGCGGGGTTACCTGGAACGCCCGGCACTGACTGCCGAACGCTTCGTGCCGGACCCGTTCGGCAAACCCGGCAGCCGTGCCTACCGCAGCGGCGACCTGACCCGTGGCCGCCCGGATGGCGTGGTGGATTACCTGGGGCGTGTCGACCATCAGGTGAAGATCCGAGGTTTCCGTATCGAGCTGGGCGAAATCGAAGCACGCCTGCGAGAGCAGGACAACGTCGGCGAAACCGTGGTGGTGGCCCAGGACGGTCCGACCGGCAAGCAGTTGGTGGCTTATGTAGTGCCCGCAGACGGCAGCCTGATTAACGAAACCGAGTTGCGCGACACCCTGCGTCGCGCCCTGAAGACCCGCCTGCCGGACTACATGGTGCCGACGCATTTCATGTTCCTGGCACAGATGCCGCTGACCCCCAACGGCAAGCTCGACCGCAAGGGCCTGCCCGAGCCGGATGCGAGCCTGTTGCAGCAGGCCTATGTGGCTCCCGAAACCGAGCTTGAGCAGCAGATCGCCGTGATCTGGGCCGATGTGCTGCGCCTGCCGCAAGTGGGCCTGAACGACAACTTCTTCGAGGTCGGCGGCCATTCCCTGTTGGCGATCCAGATCACCTCGCGGGTCCAGGCCGAGCTGGGCCTGGAAGTGCCGCTGGTGGAAGTGTTCCAGACCGAAACGCTGCGTGCCTACGTGCAGGCCGCCGCCACCTTCCGCGCCGGCAGCGCGGAAGACTTTGATGATCTTCGTGACTTTTTGAGCGAACTAGAGGCGATTTGACCCATGCTTTCCAACCCTAACATCGATCTGGTTTCGCGCTTTCTTCGCCTGCCTCTGGAACAGCGCCAGCAGTTTTACCAGCGCCTGCAAAGCCGGGGCATGAGCTTCGCTCAATTGCCGATTGCGTCGATCCGTGAGGATGGCCAACACCTGCCGCTGTCCTACGCCCAGGAACGCCAGTGGTTTCTCTGGCAGTTGGACCCGGACAGCGACGCTTACCACGTCCCCGGCGCCCTGCGCCTGAGCGGCCAGCTGGACAAGGCCGCCCTGCAACGCAGTTTCGATACCCTGGTGGCCCGCCACGCAAGCCTACGCACGCGCCTGCACCTGGACGGTGAGCAGCGTGCCCAGGAAGTGCTGGAGCATGGGGTGATCGAAATCGCCGAGCATGCCGTCGACGAAACACAGCTCAAGGCATGGGTCGAGGCCGAGATTGCCCGTCCGTTCGACCTGCAGCACGGCCCGTTGCTACGGGTCAGCTTGCTCGCCGTGAGTGAAGAGGAACACGTGCTGGTGCTGGTGCAGCACCATATCGTCTCCGATGGCTGGTCGATGGGCGTGATGGTGCAGGAGCTGATGCAGCTCTATGCCGCCTACAGCCAGGGCCAGGATTGTGCGTTGGCGCCGTTGCCGATCCAGTACGCCGACTATGCCCTGTGGCAGCGCAGTTGGATGGAGGCGGGGGAGAAGGCGCGGCAACTGGAGTATTGGCGTGAATTGCTCAGCGGCACGCAACCGGTACTGGAATTGCCGTTCGACCAGCCGCGCCCGGCGCAACAGAGCTTCCGCGGGGCGCGCCAGGACATCACGCTGGAGCCGGCACTGGTCACCGCGTTGAAGGCGCTGGCCCAGCGGGAAGGCGTGACGATGTTCATGCTGCTGTTGGCCTCGTTCCAGGCATTTTTGTTCCGCTACAGCGGCCAGCCGGATATTCGTGTCGGTGTGCCGATTGCCAACCGCAACCGCGTCGAGACCGAATCGCTGATTGGCTTTTTCGTCAACACCCAGGTGCTCAAGGCCGACCTCGATGGCCAGATGAGCTTTGCCCAATTGCTGCAACACACCAAGCGCCGCGCGCTGGAAGCCCAGGCCCATCAGGACTTGCCCTTTGAACAGTTGGTAGAAGCGCTGCAACCGGAGCGCAGCCTGAGCCATAACCCGCTGTTCCAGGTGATGTTCAACCATCAGGCCCATTCTCCGGCCGTGGCACAGCAGCTACCGGGGCTGCGCGTGGCCAACCTGGAATGGGACAGTCACAGTGCCCAGTTCGACCTGAGCCTGGACACCCAGGAGAGCGGCGACGGGATCTGGGCGTCCCTGACCTACGCCACCGACCTGTTCGGCGCCGCCACCGTAGCGCGTATGGCCGAGCACTGGCTGAGCCTGCTGCGTGCCGCCGTGGCAGATACCGCGTTGCCGTTGCAGGACCTGGCGACCCTCAACGCCCAAGAGCGCGAGCAGATCCTCGTCGAGTGGAACGCCACCGAGCGCGACTACCCGCAAGGGCAGTGGGTGCATCAGTTGATCGAAGCCCAGGCGCTGGCGCAGCCGGATGCGCCGGCGTTGCGCTTCAACGATATCGCCCTGAGTTATGCCGAACTCAACCGCCGTGCCAACCGCCTGGCGCATCGCCTGATCGAAGCTGGGGTAGGTCCGGACGTGCTGGTGGGCCTGGCGGTCGAGCGCTCCATCGACATGGTGGTGGGCCTGCTGGCGGTGCTCAAGGCCGGTGGTGCCTATGTGCCGCTGGACCCTGAGTACCCGCGTGAACGCCTGGCCTACATGCTGGACGACAGTGGCGTGAAACTGCTGCTGACCCAGGCACATATCCGTGAACAGCTGCCGATTCCCCAGGAGCTGGAAACCCTGGTATTGGGCGAGTCTGCATTCGCGACCTACAGTGACACCAACCCAGGCATCACGCTGGACGGCGAAAACCTCGCCTACGTGATCTACACCTCGGGCTCCACCGGTCAACCGAAAGGGGCGGGCAACCGTCATTCGGCGTTGCTCAACCGCCTGCAATGGATGCAGGAAGCCTATGGCCTGGAGGTCAGCGATACGGTGCTGCAAAAGACGCCGTTCAGCTTCGACGTATCGGTGTGGGAGTTCTTCTGGCCTTTGATGACCGGTGCGCGCCTGGTGGTGGCAGCGCCGGGGGATCATCGGGATCCGGCCAGGCTGATCAACCTGATCAATCAGCAGCAGGTCACCACGCTGCACTTTGTGCCGTCGATGCTGCAGGCGTTCCTTCAGGACCCGGCGGTGTCCACCTGCCAAAGCCTGCAACGCATCGTGTGCAGCGGCGAAGCCTTGCCGGTGGATGCCCAGCAGCAAGTCTTCGCCAAGCTGCCGCAAGCCGGGCTCTACAACCTGTACGGCCCGACCGAGGCTGCCATCGACGTGACCCACTGGACCTGCGTCGACGAAGGCCGTGACGCCGTACCGATTGGCCGTCCGATTGCCAACCTTGGTTGCTACATCCTCGACAGCAATTTCGAACCGGTGCCGGTCGGCGTGCTCGGCGAGCTGTACTTGGGCGGCATCGGCCTGGCCCGTGGTTACCACCGTCGTCCTTCCCTGACTGCCGAGCGTTTTATCGCGCATCCGTTTGTCAAAGGCGAACGCCTGTACCGTACCGGAGACCTGGCGCGTTATCGCGCAGACGGCGTGATCGAATACGCCGGGCGCATCGACCACCAAGTCAAGCTGCGCGGTCTGCGTATCGAACTGGGTGAAATCGAAGCGCGCCTGCTGGAACACGAATGGGTCCGCGAAACCGCCGTGCTGGCGGTGGAGGGCAAATGCCTGGTGGGCTACCTGGTGCTGCAAAACGCCGGCGATGACTGGCGCGATGTGCTGGCCGCCCACTTGGGCCAGCACCTGCCGGACTACATGGTCCCGGCCCAATGGGTGCTGCTGGAACAGATGCCGCTGAGCCCCAACGGCAAGCTGGACCGCAAGGCCCTGCCCAAGCCCGCATCCACCCAGCACTACGAAGCGCCGCAGAGTGCGCTGGAGCAGCAGATCGCAGCGATCTGGGCCGAGGTGCTCGGCGTCGAGCAAGTCGGCTTGAACGACAATTTCTTTGAGCGCGGCGGTGACTCGATCATCTCCATTCAAGTGGTCAGCCGTGCCCGTGCCGCCGGTATCCACTTCACCGCCAAGGCGCTGTTCCAGCACCAGACGGTGCGCAGCCTGGCCCGCGTGGCGCAATTACAGACCGCGCAAGTGATCGACCAGGGCCCGGTGCAGGGCGCGACTCCGTTGCTGCCGTTCCAGCAACTGTTCTTCGAGATGGACTTGCCGGACCGCCATCACTGGAACCAGTCCTTGCTGCTGACGCCGCGCCAGCCGCTGCTTGCCGAGCCACTGGAGACGGCGTTGCAGGCACTCACCCAGCACCACGATGTGCTGCGCCTGAGCTTCACCCCACAGGCCGAAGGCTGGACCGCACGCCACGACGCGCCAGCTGCCACCCTGCTTTGGCAGGCCAGCGTGGAGGATGCGGCCGAACTGCATGCCCTGTGCGAGCGCGCCCAGCGCAGCCTCGACCTGCAACAAGGCCAACTGCTGCGTGCAGTGCTCGCCGAGATGGCCGACGGTTCCCAGCGCCTGTTGCTAGTCATGCATCATCTGGTAGTGGACGGCGTGTCCTGGCGCGTGTTCCTCGAGGACCTGCAAAGCCTGTATCGCCAGCGGCGCTTGCCGGCCAAGACTTCGTCGTTCAAAGCCTGGGCCGAGCGTTTGCAGGCCCATGCCCGCAGCGAAGCGGTCGCGCCGGAAAAAGCCTTCTGGCGGCAACAGCTCCAGGGCGTGTCGACCGACTTGCCCTGCCGCGATCCGCAGGGCGCGCGTCCCGGGCGCCTGGCCCAGACCGTGGTCAGCCAACTGGATGCCGAGCGCACCCGGCAACTGCTGCAACAGGCGCCCACGGCCTACCGCACCCAAATCAACGACCTGCTGCTGACCGCCCTGGCACGTGTCATCTGCCAGTGGACCGGGCAGGCTTCGAGCCTGATCCAACTGGAAGGCCATGGCCGCGAAGACCTGTTCGACGACATCGACCTGACTCGCACCCTGGGCTGGTTCACCAGCCTGTTCCCGGTGCGCCTTACCCCGGCCGACTCCCTGGCGACCTCGATCAAGCAGATCAAGGAACAACTGCGCGCCGTGCCGGACAAGGGCCTGGGCTTCGGTGCGCTGCGCTACCTGGGCGACGACGCCACGCGCCAGGTGTTCGGCCAGTTGCCGGTGCCGCGCATTACCTTCAACTACCTGGGCCAGATCGATGGCAGCTTTGATCAGCCGGACGCTTTGTTCGTACCGGCGGCGGAGAGCACCGGTGCCGAGCAGAGCCCGGAGGCACCGCTGGGTAACTGGTTGACGTTGAACGGCCAGGTATACGGCGGCGAGCTGCACATGGGCTGGACCTTCAGCCCGCTGATGTTCGACCCTGCGCAGATCGAAGCCTTGAGCCAGGCGTTTACCCGTGAACTGACTGCATTGGTCGAGCATTGCTGCGCGCCTGGCAACCACGGCGTGACCGTCTCTGACTTCCCGTTGTCGCGCCTCACCCAGCCGCAGCTGGAATCCCTGCCGCTGGCCGCCGATGCCATCGAAGACCTCTACACCCTGTCGCCCATGCAGCAGGGCATGCTGTTCCACACCCTCTACGAGCAAGCAGCCGGCGACTACATCAACCAGATCCGCGTGACCGCCGAGGGCCTGGATGTGGCGCGGTTCCAGCAGGCCTGGGACGCCACGGTGCAAGCCCATGACGTGTTGCGCAGCGGCTTCTTCTGGGAAGGCCAGCTGGAATGGCCGTGCCAGGTGGTGTACCGCGAAGCCCGACTGCCGATTGAACACCTCGACTGGCGCGCCATGCCAGAACGCGAACTGGAATTGCACAACCTGCAGCAAGCCCAGCGCCGCCAGGGCTTTGACCTGGCCAAGGCGCCGCTGGTGCGCCTGGTACTGGTACGCACCGACGAGCAACGCCATGAGCTGATCTACACGAACCATCACATCCTGATGGACGGCTGGAGCAACTCGCGCCTGTTCGGCGAAGTGCTGCAACGCTACGCTGGCGTGGCGGTGCCGCCAGCGGCGGGGCGCTATCGCGACTACATCGGCTGGTTGCAGCAGCGTGATGCCGCTGCCACCGAAACCTTCTGGCGCGAACAGTTGGGCACGCTGCAAGCACCCACTCGCCTGGGCAGCAGCCAGCCGCTGGCGGCAGACGGGCACGGCGAGCACCCACTGAGCCTGGATCGCGCTCAGACTGAACGTCTCGAGGCCTTTGCACGCCACAACAAAGTGACGCTCAACACGCTTATCCAGGCCGCATGGCTGATCCTGTTGCAGCGCCATAGCGGGCAGTCGGTGGTGGCCTTCGGCGCCACGGTGGCCGGCCGCCCGGCGGAGCTTGTGGGGGTGGAGCAGCAGATCGGGCTGTTCATCAACACCTTGCCGGTGATCAGCGCCGTAGATGACCAGCAGAGCGTGGCGGCCTGGTTGCAAGCGGTACAGGACCGCAACCTGGCCCTGCGCGAGCATGAACACACCGGGCTGTACGACATCCAGCGCTGGGCCGGGCAGGGCGGTGAAGCCCTGTTCGACAATATCCTGGTGTTCGAGAACTACCCGGTGTCCAAGGCCCTGGAACAAAACGGTGGCAGCGGTATCCGTTTTGGCCTGCCGGAATCCCGCGAACAGACCAACTTCCCGCTGACGGTGCTGGTGGACGTCGGCGATACGTTGTCGGTGCAGTTCAGCTTTGCGCGTGCGCATTTCGATGCAAGCACGGTACACACCTATGGACGTCACCTGGTCAATCTGCTGCACGCCATGCTTGAGGGTGGCCAGCAACGTCTGGGCGACCTGGCGATGCTCGATACGGCTGAACGTCAGCAGGTGCTTCAGGATTGGAACGCCACGGCGCGGGACTACACGTTGCAGCAGGGCGTGCATCAGTTGATCGAAGAACAGGTGGCGCGCACGCCGGATGCCGCGGCGCTGGTGTTTGCCGGGCAGCGCTTGAGCTATATCGAACTGAACCGTCGCGCCAACCGCCTGGCCCATCGCCTGATGGAAGCCGGGGTAGGCCCGGACGTGCTGGTGGGCCTGGCCGTGGAGCGCTCCATTGAAATGGTGGTGGGCCTGCTGGCGGTGCTCAAGGCCGGTGGCGCCTATGTGCCGCTCGACCCGGAATACCCGCGTGAGCGCCTGGCCTACATGCTGGACGACAGTGGCGTGAAACTGCTGCTGACTCAGGCGCACTTGCGTGAACAGTTGCCGATCCCTCAGGGGCTGGAAACCCTGGTGCTGGGTGAGTCGACCTTTGAAGCCTACAGCGACGCCAACCCAGGCATCGCGCTGGATGGCGAAAACCTCGCCTACGTGATCTACACCTCGGGTTCCACCGGCCAACCCAAAGGCGCCGGTAACCGGCATTCAGCCCTGGCCAACCGTCTGCACTGGATGCAGGAAGCCTATGGGCTGGAGGTCAGCGATACCGTGCTGCAAAAGACCCCGTTCAGCTTCGACGTATCGGTGTGGGAGTTCTTCTGGCCGCTGATGACCGGCGCGCGACTGGTGGTGGCAGCGCCGGGCGATCACCGCGATCCGGCCAGGCTGATCAACCTGATCAATCAAGAGCAGGTCACCACGCTGCACTTTGTACCGTCGATGCTGCAGGCGTTCCTGCAAGACCCGAAGGTCGCAACCTGCCACACCTTGCATCGCATTGTTTGCAGCGGTGAAGCCTTGCCGGTGGATGCCCAGCAGCAAGTCTTCGCCAAGCTGCCGCAAGCCGGGCTCTACAACTTGTACGGCCCGACCGAAGCCGCCATCGACGTGACCCATTGGACCTGCGTCGATGAAGGCCGCGATGCCGTGCCGATTGGACGCCCGATTGCCAACCTCGGATGCTACCTCCTCGACAGCAACTTCGAGCCGGTGCCGGTGGGTGTGTTGGGCGAGCTGTACCTCGGTGGGATTGGTCTGGCCCGTGGTTACCACCGCCGCCCGGCGCTGACCGCCGAACGTTTTGTCGCCCATCCCTTCATCAAGGGCGAGCGCCTGTACCGCACCGGTGACCTGGCCCGCTATCGCCCTGACGGCGTGATCGAATACGCCGGTCGCATCGACCACCAGGTCAAACTGCGCGGCCTGCGCATCGAACTGGGTGAGATCGAAGCGCGCCTGCTGGAACACGATTGGGTCCGTGAAACCGCCGTACTGGCGGTGGACGGGAAGCACCTGGTGGGCTACCTGGTGTTGCAAGACGCCGGCGACGATTGGCGCGATGTGCTGAGCGCTCACCTGGCGCAACAGCTGCCGGACTACATGGTGCCGGCCCAGTGGATGCTGCTGGAGCAGATGCCCCTGAGCCCCAACGGCAAGCTGGACCGCAAAGCGCTGCCGAAGGTCGACGCCAACCTGCAAGCCCGCGAATACCTGGCCCCGCACAGCGAACTGGAACAACAGATTGCCGCGATCTGGGCCGAGGTGCTGGACGTTGAGCGTGTGGGGCTAAACGACAACTTCTTCGAACTGGGCGGGCATTCCCTGCTGGCCACCCAGGTGGTGGTGCGCCTGCGCGAGCAATTGCACGCGGAGTTCGACGTCAAATCGATCTTCACCACCCCGACCCTGGCCGATTTCAGTGCCTATGTGGCGGCCCGGCAGACAAATAATTCGCCGGTGCAGGACGCATTGGCTAAATCCTTGGAGGCCCTCAAACGTCTATCAGCAGAAGATTTGGATAAATTGATTTCCTGAGGGGCGTGGCGTGCAAGCATTAATCGAGTCGGTAGGGTCACTTTCGGCGCAACAGAAGAAAGCGTTGGCGGTAATGCTCAAGCAGCAAGGCATCAACCTGTTTGAGATAGCCCCGGTTTTCAAGCGTCAGGACGGTGAGCCTCTTCGACTCTCTTATGCCCAGGAGCGGCAATGGTTTCTGTGGCAACTGGAGCCGCAGAGCACCGCTTATCACGTGCCCAGGGCCCTGCGCCTGAGCGGGCCCTTGGACGTGGCCGCATTGCAGCGCAGCTTTGACACGCTGATGATGCGTCATGAAAGCCTGCGCACGCATTTGCAGGAGGACGGCGACAGTGCCTTGCAGGTGATTGCCGAGCAGGCGCGGGTGCAGATCGCCGTGGTCGACGCCCGGGAGTCGCAGCTCAAGGACCTGGTGGAAGCGCAAATTGCCCAGCCGTTTGACTTGCAGCAAGGCCCGCTGTTGCGAGTCAAGCTGCTGCGCCTGGCGCCTGAGGAACATGTGCTGGTGCTGGTCCAGCATCACATCGTGTCTGATGGCTGGTCGATGCAGGTGATGGTCGACGAGCTGGTCCAGCTCTACGCGGCCCATGTGCAGGGCCAGGACCTGCAATTGCCGGCCTTGCCGATTCAATATGCCGACTATGCGCTGTGGCAACGCAGCTGGATGGAGGCGGGGGAGCGTGAGCGCCAACTGGGCTACTGGACCGGCATGCTCGGTGGCGAGCAACCGGTACTGGAAATGCCGATGGACCGACCGCGACCGGCGGTGCAGAGCTACCGGGGTGCACGGCTCGACCTGACGCTCGAAGCGTCGCTGGTGGCGGGCCTCAAGCGCCTGGCGCAGCGCGAAGGCGTGACGGTGTTCATGTTGTTGCTGGCGTCGTTCCAGGCCGTGTTGCATCGCTACAGCGGCCAGGGTGATATTCGCATCGGCGTGCCGGTGGCCAACCGTAACCGGGTGGAAACCGAGCGCCTGATCGGCTTTTTCGTCAATACGCAGATTCTCAAGGCCGATATCGACGGCCAGATGACCTTCCATGAACTGCTGCAACAAACCCGCCAGCGCTCGGTAGAAGCCCAGGCGCATCAAGACTTGCCCTTTGAGCAACTGGTGGAAGCGCTGCAGCCGGAACGCAGCCTGAGCTACAACCCGTTGTTCCAGGTGATGTTCAACCACCAGACCGATACCCAGCGCAGCGGCGGCAGCGTCACCGGCCTGCACGTGCAGGGGCTGGAATGGGAGAGCAAGACCGCGCAGTTCGACCTCAACCTCGACACCCAGGAATCGGCTGAGGGCATCCAGGCGTCGTTGACCTACGCCACTGACCTGTTTGACGCGCCGGGCCTTGAGCGCTTGCTCGCGCACTGGCACCGTTTGTTGCAACAGGTGGTGCAGGATTGCAACGTCCGCGTCGGCGAGCTGCCGTTGCTGGACGATGCGCAATGGCAGCAACTGGTGCACACCTGGAACAACACGCATCAGGTGTTCCCCCAGGATGTCGGGGTGCACCGCCTGCTGGAAGCCCAGGCACAGGCCCGTCCGGACGCGACAGCGCTGGTCTGCAACGGCCAGTCTTTGAGCTACGCAGAACTGAACCTGCGCGCCAACCGCCTGGCCCATCGCCTGCGCGCGGCCGGTGTCGGCCCGGATGTGCTGGTGGCCGTGGCGCTGGAGCGTTCGGTGGACATGGTGCTGGCCTTGCTGGCCACGCTCAAGGCGGGCGGCGCCTATGTGCCGCTCGACCCGCAGTTTCCGGCCGACCGCCTGGCGTTCATGCTCGAAGACAGCCGCGCACGTGTGCTGTTGACCGCCGGTGACCTGCACGAGCGCCTGCCGCTGGCAGCCGATCAACAGGTGCTGTTCATCAGTGAACAGGAGGACGCCCGTTACAGCAGTGACAACCCGCAGGTCGCGCTGACCGATGAGCACCTGGCGTATGTGATCTACACCTCCGGCTCCACCGGCAAGCCCAAGGGTGTGATGGTGCGCCATGGCGCCCTGAGCAGCTTTACCCAGGGCATGGCCGACACGTTGAGCATCGACGCCAAGGCGCGGTTGCTGTCGTTGACCACCTTCTCCTTCGATATTTTCGCCCTTGAACTTTATGTCCCCCTGGCGGTGGGCGGCACGGTCGTGGTGGCGGACAAGCCTGTTTCCCAGGACCCCGAAGCCATCCTGAGCCTGCTGCATGAACAGGCGATCACGGTCGTGCAAGCCACGCCCTCGACCTGGCGCATGCTGCTCGACAGCGAGCGCCGTGCCGTGCTGCACGGGATCAAGTGCCTGTGCGGCGGCGAAGCGCTGCCGGCCGACCTGGCCGAGCGCATGCTGGCCCAGCAGGGCGCGGTGTGGAACCTGTACGGCCCGACGGAAACCACCATCTGGTCGGCGGCCCACCCATTGGTTGAACCGTTGCCGTTTGTCGGTCGCCCAATTGCCAACACATCGCTGTTTATCCTCAATGCCGAACTCGCTCCGACACCGGTCGGCGTCAGCGGCGAACTGCTGATCGGCGGTGTCGGCCTGGCCCGGGGTTATCACGGTCGTGCTGCGCTGACCGCCGAGCGCTTCGTACCCAACCCCTTTGCACACAACGGTGAGCGGCTGTACCGCACCGGCGACCTGGCGCGTTATCGCGTGGATGGTGTGGTCGAGTACATCGGCCGCGTCGACCATCAGGTCAAGGTGCGCGGGTTCCGTATCGAGTTGGGGGAAATTGAGGCGTGCCTGCGTGAGCAGAGCGCTGTCCGTGAAGCGGTGGTGGTGGCCGAGAATGACCAGCTCCTGGCGTATCTGGTGACGCACGCCGTGACATCGGAAACCGATCAGGGCACCCTGCGCGAGACGTTCAAGACCGCGCTGCGCGCGGTGTTGCCGGACTATATGGTGCCGGCGCATATGCTGTTCCTGGCGCGCCTGCCGTTGACGCCCAACGGCAAGCTGGACCGCAAGGCGCTGCCGAAGCCGGACGCCAGCCTGCTGCAAAAACGCTATGTGGCACCGGTCGGCGAGAAGGCGCAACAAGTGGCCGCGATCTGGGCCGAAGTGTTGGGGGTGCCACAGGTTGGCCTTGAAGATCATTTCTTCGAGCTGGGCGGTCACTCCTTGCTGGCGACACGTGTCGTGTCGCGGGTACGCCAGGCATTGGCGATCGACGTAGCGCTCAAGAGCCTGTTTGAACAACCGGTTTTGGGGGCGTTTGTACAGGCGCTGGGTGAAAAGGGCGCCGATGTTGCGCACATTAGCTTGGCTGACCGCGAACAACCCTTGCTGCTTTCCTATGCTCAAGAGCGCCAGTGGTTCCTCTGGCAGCTTGAACCGGACAGTGCGGCTTATCACATTCCGGCCGCGTTGCGCCTGGTGGGTGCGCTGGATCGCAACGCCCTGCAAAGGGCCTTCGATACTCTGGTGCAGCGCCATGAAACGCTGCGTACGGTGTTTTTTGCCGATACGCACCAGACTGTCCAGCGTGTGATCGAGCAAGTCGCGCCGGTCATAGACTATCAAGTGCTTGGCTCGACTGAGCCGGCCCGGTTGCAGGCGATGGTAGAAGACGAAATCGCCAGGCCATTCGACCTGCAGTCCGGGCCATTGCTGCGCATCAAGCTGCTGCAACTGAGCGAACGCGAGCATGTGTTGGTCATGGTGCAGCACCATATCGTCTCGGATGCCTGGTCGATGCAAGTGATGGTCGATGAGCTGGTGAGCTTGTATGCCGGCTACAGCCAGGGCCTTGAGCCCACCCTTGCACCGTTGCCGATTCAGTACGCCGACTATGCCCAGTGGCAGCGCAGCTGGATGGAGGCGGGTGAAAAGGAGCGCCAGCTGGCCTACTGGCGTGCGCGCCTGGGAGATGTGCAACCGGTGCTGGAGTTGCCGCTGGATCGGCCGCGTCCGGCCATGCAGAACTATCAGGGGGCACGCCTGGACCTGGTGCTGGAGTCGTCGGTGGTTGAGGGCTTGCGCGCCCTTGCACAGCGCGAAGGCGTGACGATGTTCATGCTGTTGCTAGCGTCCTTCCAGGCACTGTTGTACCGCTACACCGGCCAGTCGGACATCCGCGTTGGCGTGCCGATCGCCAACCGCAACCGTCTGGAAACCGAGCAGTTGATCGGCTTTTTCGTCAATACCCAAGTGCTCAAGGCCGAGATTGACGGGCACATGACCTTTGCCCAACTGCTGCAACAGGTCAAGGAACAGGCGCTGGGCGCGCAGGCCCACCAGGACCTGCCATTCGAGCAGTTGGTCGAAGCCTTGCAACCTGAGCGCAGCCTGAGCCACAACCCGTTGTTCCAGGTAATGTTCAACCACCAGTCGGCTGCGCAAGCCCATCGCGATGGTCAGCAACTACCTGGCCTGCGTGTGGAAGGGTTGACGTGGGACAGTCACACGGCGCATTTCGACCTGAGCCTGGACACCGAAGAGTCTGGTGAGGGGCTGCTGGCTTCGCTGACTTACGCCACCGCACTGTTCGACGCGAGCACCCTGCAGCGCTTCGCCGCCCATTGGCAGAACTTGCTCAAGCGTGTGGCGGGCAATGCCCAGCAGTGTGTCGCCGACTTGCCGATCCTGGGCAGAGATGAACAAGCGCAGATGCTGTACGCGTGGAACCCGCCGCAACCGTCGCGTGCCGCCCATGGCAGCGTGCTGCAAAAGTTCGAACAACAGGTGGCCAGCCAGCCCCAGGCTATCGCCTTGATCATGGATCAGCGGCGCATGACCTACGCCGACCTCAACCTGCGGGCCAACCGCTTGGCCCATGCACTGATCGAGCAGGGCGTGGGCGCCGACAGCCTGGTCGGCGTGGCCGTGGACCGTTCGCTGGAGATGATCGTTGCGCTGTTGGCGGTGCTCAAGGCCGGTGGCGCCTATGTCCCGCTGGACCCGCAATACCCCCAGGACCGCCTGCAATGCATGATCGAAGACAGCGGCCTGCAACTGTTGCTGACCCAGCAGCCGCTGCTGGAGCGCTTGCCGATCAGCCCTGGCCTGACGTTGATTTGCCTGGAAGAGGGTGCGGACTGGCTGGCCGAGTACCCGGGCAGCAATCCTGAGATACGGGCGTTCCCCGCGAACCTGGCGTACCTGATGTTCACCTCCGGCTCCACCGGGCGGCCCAAGGGCGTCGGTATCGATCAGGCCTCACTGGCACGGCATGTCGAGGTGTTTATCGAGCTGTTCGAACTGACTGCGGCTGACCGTGTGTTGCAGTTCGGTACGTTCAACTTCGACGGGTTTGTCGAACAGCTGTATCCGGCGCTGTGCTGCGGTGCCGCCGTGGTGGTGCGCGGCGGTGAGTTGTGGGACAGCGACACCTTCTATGCGCAACTGATCGAACATGACATTTCGGTGGTTGACCTGACCACCGCCTATTGGCACCTGATCGCTCGTGACTTTGCCGAGCGCGGTGTGCGCGATTACGGCCGCCTGCGCCAGGTGCATGCCGGTGGTGAGGCGATGCCACCGGAAGGGCTGGCCTCCTGGCGTGATGCCGGGCTGGGCCACGTGCGCCTGCTCAACACCTACGGCCCCACCGAAGCGACCGTCACGGTAACCGCTCTGGATTGCGCCGGTTACGTGGAGGGTCGCGAGACCGTTACGCAAATGATGCCGATTGGTCGCGTGCTGGACGGCCGTGCGATTTACCTGTTGGATGCCGGCCTGAACCCGGTGCCCGTGGGCGTGGCGGGTGAATTGGTGATCGGCGGGCCGCTGCTGGCACGGGGTTACTTCAACCGCGCCGCGCTGACCGCCGAACGGTTTATCCCCGACCCCTTCGACCCGCTCGGGGGAGGGCGTCTGTACCGTACCGGCGACCTGGCCCGTTACCGCGCCGATGGCGTGATCGAGTATATCGGTCGCATCGACCACCAGGTCAAGGTACGTGGCTTCCGTATCGAGCTGGGCGAGATCGAATCGCGCCTGCTGGCACAGGACGACGTGCGCGAAGCGTTGGTGATCGCTGCCGACCAGCAACTGATCGCCTACCTCGTCACCCCATTGACGGAAGCCGAGCAGCCTGGCTTGCGTGAGCGTATTCGTGGCGTGTTGCGCGATGAGCTACCGGACTACATGGTGCCGGCACATTTCATGTTTCTGGAGCGCCTGCCGCTGAGCCCCAACGGCAAGCTGGACCGGCATACCCTGCCACGCCCGGAAGCGGCTCAGGCGACAGAGGACTGGGTGGCCCCCATCAGTGCGCTGGAGCAGCAGGTCGCGGCGATCTGGGCAGATATTCTCGGCGCCGAGCGTATCGGTTTGAACGACCATTTCTTTGAACTCGGCGGGCATTCGTTGCTGGCCATGCAAGTGGCTTCACGCCTGCGGCATAACCTGGGGATCGAGTTACCCTTGCGTGTGCTGTTCGAACAACCGCGCCTGCAGGGGTTTGTGGCCGCGCTGCACACCGAGGGCAAGCGCGGCGGTTCGACGGCGCCGGCGTTGGTTCCCGCGTCTCGCGAGCTGCCGTTGGTGTTGTCCTACGCCCAGGAACGCCAGTGGTTCCTCTGGTTGCTCGACCCCGAGAGCACTGCCTACCACGTGCCCAGCGCTCTGCGCCTCAAGGGCCGTTTGGACCTGAACGCGCTGCAGCGCAGTTTCGATGCGTTGGTGGCGCGCCATGAAAGCCTGCGTACCCATCTGCATCAGGGCGATGAGCAGACCGTGCAGGTGATCCTGCCGCAGGCACGTGTCGAGATTGCATTGCGTCAGAGCGATGAAGCGCAGGTCAAGGCGCAGGTCGAAGCCGAGATCGCCCGGCCGTTCGACCTGCAAGCGGGGCCGCTGCTGCGGGCTACGCTGTTGCGCCTGAGCGACGACGAGCATGTATTGGTGCTGGTCCAGCACCATATCGTCTCGGACGGTTGGTCGATGCAGATCATGGTCGATGAACTGGTGCAACTGTACAGCGCCTACAGTCAGGGCCTGGAGGTGCAGTTGCCGGCCTTGCCGATCCAGTACGCTGATTACGCCCGTTGGCAGCGCGAGTGGATGGACGCCGGCGAGAAGGACCGGCAACTGGGCTACTGGCAGGCGTTGCTCGGTGGCGACCAACCGGTACTCGAACTGCCGTTCGACCACCAGCGCCCGGCTGAGCAAAGCCATCGCGGTGCGCGCCTGTTTGTAGAGTTGCCGCCGGCCCTGGTCGCCGACCTCAAAGGCCTGGCACAGCGCGAAGGCGTGACGATGTTCATGCTGTTGCTGGCCTCGTTCCAGGCGTTGATGCATCGCTACAGCGGCCAGGAAGACGTGCGCGTGGGCGTGCCTATTGCCAACCGCAACCGAGTTGAAACCGAGCGGTTGCTGGGCTTTTTCGTCAATACCCAGGTGCTCAAGGCCGATATCGACGAGCAGACCTCAGTGCTGCAACTGTTGCAGCAGGCCCGCCGCCGTGCGCTGGAAGCCCAGGACCATCAGGATCTGCCGTTCGAGCAACTGGTGGAGGCACTGCAACCCGAGCGCAGCCTGAGCCTCAACCCGCTGTTCCAGGTGATGTTCAACCATCAAACCGAAGCACGTCTGGGCGCAACCGAGCATCAACTGTCCACCTTGCGTGTCGAAGGCATGGAATGGGCAAGCCAGACCGCGCACTTCGACCTGGACCTGGACGTGCATGAAGGCACTGACGGTATCTGGGCCACCCTGGGTTATGCCACCGATCTGTTCAATGCCTCCACCATCGAGCGCATGGCGCGGCATTGGCAGAACCTGCTGCAAGCGATGGTTGCCGACCAACAGCAACCCATCAGCCAACTGAACCTGTTGGGCGAGGACGAGCGACGGCACATCCTGCAGCTGTGGAACCAGACCGATGCCGGCTTCTCGGCCGAGCGCCTGGTGCACGAGCGAGTGGCCGACCGGGCCCGCGAAACCCCCGATGCCGTGGCAGTGAAGTTCGACGCACAGACCCTGACCTACGGCGAACTGGACAGCCAGGCCAACCGCCTGGCCCATGCGCTGATCGCCCGTGGCGTCGGCCCGGAAGTGCGCGTGGCGATTGCCATGCCGCGCAGTGCCGAAATCATGGTGGCGTTCCTTGCTGTGATGAAAGCCGGTGGCGTCTACGTGCCGCTGGATATCGAATACCCGCGAGATCGCCTGCTGTACATGATGCAGGACAGCCGTGCCCAGTTGCTGCTGACCCACACCAGCGCGTTGCAACAACTGCCTATTCCCGAGGGTCTGGACAGCCTGGCGATTGATCGCACCGAGGAATGGTCCGGTTACAGCGACACGGCGCCTGATGTGAAACTGGACGGCGACAACCTGGCCTACGTGATCTACACCTCCGGCTCCACCGGCCTGCCCAAGGGCGTGGCGGTATCCCACGGTCCGCTGGTGGCTCACATCATCGCCACCGGCGAGCGTTATGAAACCTCGCCCGCCGATTGCGAACTACACTTCATGTCGTTTGCCTTCGACGGCTCCCATGAAGGCTGGATGCACCCGTTGATCAACGGTGCCAGCGTGCTGATCCGCGATGACAGCCTGTGGCTGCCGGAATACACCTACCAGCAAATGCATCGCCACAACGTGACCATGGCGGTGTTCCCGCCGGTTTATCTGCAGCAGTTGGCCGAGCATGCCGAGCGTGACGGCAACCCGCCGAAGGTGCGCGTGTACTGCTTCGGTGGCGATGCCGTAGCCCAAGCCAGCTACGACCTGGCCTGGCGCGCACTCAAGCCGACCTATCTGTTCAACGGCTACGGCCCGACGGAAACGGTGGTCACGCCACTGCTGTGGAAAGCGCGCAAGGGCGACCCATGCGGCGCGGTCTACGCCCCGATTGGCACATTGCTGGGCAATCGCAATGGCTACGTGCTGGACTCGCAACTCAACCTGCAACCTATCGGCGTGGCTGGCGAGTTGTACCTGGGCGGCGAAGGCGTGGCCCGTGGGTATCTGGAACGTCCGGCACTGACCGCCGAACGCTTCGTGCCGGACCCGTTTGGCAAGCCTGGCAGCCGTGCCTACCGCAGCGGCGACCTGACCCGTGGCCGCCCGGATGGCGTGGTGGATTACCTGGGGCGCGTCGACCATCAGGTGAAGATCCGAGGCTTCCGTATCGAGCTGGGCGAAATCGAAGCGCGTCTGCGCGAACAGGACAACGTCGGTGAAACCGTCGTAGTCGCCCAGGACGGCCCGGCCGGCAAGCAGTTGGTAGCTTATGTGGTGCCCGCAGATGCCAGCCTGGCCAACGAAGCCGAGTTGCGCGAAACCTTGCGCCGCGCCTTGAAAACCCGTCTACCGGACTACATGGTGCCGGCGTACTTCATGTTCCTGGCGCAAATGCCGCTGACCCCTAACGGCAAGCTGGACCGCAAGGGCCTGCCGCAGCCGGACGCCAGCCTGTTGCAACAGGCCTACGTGGCACCGCAGAGCGAGTTGGAACAACAACTCGCGGCGATCTGGGCCGACGTGCTGCGCTTGCCGCAAGTGGGCCTGAACGATAACTTCTTCGAGCTGGGCGGTGATTCAATCATCTCAATCCAGGTGGTGAGCCGTGCGCGGCAGGCCGGAATCCGCTTTACGCCCAAGGACCTGTTCCAGCACCAGACCGTACAAAGCCTGGCCGGTGTGGCACGCCAGGGGGACGACGGGTTGACGATTGATCAGGCGGCCTTGAGTGGCGAAACGTTGCTGCTGCCGATCCAGCAGGCTTTCTTTGCCGATGAGATTGCCGAGCGTCACCACTGGAATCAGTCGGTGGTGCTCAAAGCCCATGAGCCCCTTGACGCTGGCCTGCTTACCCAGGCCTTGCAGGCGCTGATCGTGCATCACGATGCGCTGCGTTCCCGGTTTGTCGAGGGCACGGACGGCTGGCAGGGTATGTATCGCGCCGCCGAGCACCACCAGGCCGATGCCGTGCTGTGGCAAAGCGTGCTGCACGATATCGAAGAGCTGGCTGTTTTGGGTGAGGAGGCGCAACGCAGCCTCGACCTCGACCAGGGCCCGTTGATGCGTGCGGTGCTGGTTCAATTGCACGATGGTACGCAACGCTTGCTGCTGGTTATCCACCACCTGGTGGTGGATGGCGTGTCATGGCGGATCCTCCTTGAGGACCTGCAAACGGCCTATCGCCAACTCGCCAGTGGCGCCAAGGTGGCGTTGCCCGCCAAGACCAGTTCGACCCGCGACTGGGCGCAGCGGCTTCAGCGATATGCCAAAGGCGACGCACTGACCCGGGAACTGGCATGGTGGCAAGCCCAATTGCACGGCGCCGAATCTGACCTGCCGGGCGCCAATCCGCAGGCGAGCTTGAGCAACCGGCATGCCGGCAGTGCGATCACGCACCTGGACGCCGCTCACACGCGCCGCCTGTTGCAGGATGCACCTGCCGCCTACCGCACCCAGATCAACGACCTGCTGCTGACGGCGCTGGCGCGGGTAATCGGGCGCTGGACCGGCCACGATTCCACCCTGATCCGCCTCGAAGGCCATGGCCGCGAAGACCTGTTCGAGGAGATCGACCTGACCCGCACGGTCGGCTGGTTCACCAGCATTTACCCGGTCAAACTCACGCCGGCTGCAACCCTGGCTGGCTCATTGAAGGGGATCAAGGAACAACTGCGCGCCATTCCCGACAAGGGCATCGGTTTTGGTGCCTTGCGCTACCTGGGCCAGCCCGAGGTACGCGATGCATTGGCAGACTTGCCGCAGCCGCGCATTACCTTCAACTACCTGGGCCAGTTCGATGCGAGTTTTGATAGCCCTGAACACGAGGGGCTGTTTGCGCCGTCCGGTGACGCTGCCGGCAACGATCAGAGCCCGGACGCATCGCTGGGCAACTGGTTGGAAATCAATGGCCAGGTGTACGGCGGCGAGCTGAACCTGAACTGGGGATTCAGCCAGCAGATGTTCGATCCCGCTTGCATCCAGCAGTTGGCCGATGACTACGCCGAAGAGCTCAAGGCGTTGATCAAGCACTGCTGCCAGCCCGGACAGGCCGGCGCCACGCCGTCGGACTTCCCGCTGGCGCGCTTGAACCAGGCGCAGTTGGATGGCTTGGGGTTGCCGTTGAACCAGGTCGAAGACCTTTACCCGCTGTCGCCGATGCAACAGGGCATGCTGTTCCAATCGCTGTTTGGCCAGGGCTCGGGCGACTACATCAACCAAATGCGCGTTGAGGTGCAAGGATTGGATGTGGCGCGTTTCCGCGCAGCCTGGCAGGTCGCGCTGGAGCACCACGATATCTTGCGGACCGGTTTCCTCTGGCAGACCGAGTTGGAGCAGCCGTTGCAAGTGGTGTACCGGACGGCGCAGGTGCCGTTTGTCGAGCACGATTGGCAGCAGCGCGCAGACAGTGGCGAGGCGTTTGACGCGTTGGCGCATACCCTGCGAGCCGATGGTTTTGTGCTGGAACAGGCGCCCTTGCTGAACCTGATGGTGGTCCGTACCGGTCCCGACAGCCACCATTTGATCTACACCAACCACCATATCCTGATGGATGGCTGGAGTGCCTCGCAGCTGTTCGGCGAGGTGCTGCAACAGTATGCCGGCGAGTCGGTGCGCGCACCCAGTGGGCGCTACCGGGATTACATCGGTTGGTTGCAGGCCCAGGACCCGTTCACCAGCGAGACCTTCTGGAAAGCCCAGTTGGCCGGTTTGCAGGAGCCCACGCGCCTTTCCCGTGGCATCACCCATGAGTCGGGTGTGCCCCAGGCCAATGGCGTTCATCACCTGACGCTGGAGCAGACGGCGACCGAACAGCTCAAGGCTTTCGCCCAGCGCCACAAGGTGACCCTCAATACGCTGGTGCAAAGCGCCTGGCTCTTGCTGTTGCAACGGCATACCGGCCTTGACACGGTCGCGTTCGGCGCCACGGTCGCGGGGCGTCCGGCCGAGTTGGCGGGTATCGAGCAGCAGGTCGGGTTGTTCATCAACACGCTACCGGTGGTGGCCACTCCAAGCCCGCAGTTGAGCGTCGACGCTTGGTTGCAGCAAGTGCAGGAACAAAACCTGCGCCTGCGTGAACAGGAGCACACGCCGCTGTTCGAGATCCAGCGTTGGGCCGGGCTTGGTGGCGAGGCGTTGTTCGACAGCATCCTGGTGTTCGAGAACTACCCGGTGTCCGAAGCGCTGGAGCAGGGCTCGCCGGCGGGCCTGCGGTTCGGTGCGATGGACAGCCTGGAACAGACCCACTATCCACTGACCGTGCTGCTGGGCATCGGTGACAGCCTGGCGGTGGAGTTCAACTACGCTCACGCCGCCTTCGACGCACAGGACATCGTGCACCTGGCGGAACATTTCCAGCAATTGCTGCAAGCCTTGACGCTGCCGCAGGTGGAGCGCCTGGCGGACTTGCCGTCGCTGCCCGCCGCACAGCGTCAACGGATCGTTGAGGACTGGAACGCAACGGCGCGTGAGTACCCGTTGCAGCGCGGCGTGCATCAGTTGATCGAAGAGCAGGTAGCCCTGACACCAGAAGCACCGGCTTTGGTGTTTGGTGCACAGCGCCTGAGCTACGCCGAACTGAACCGTCGGGCCAACCGCTTGGCGCATCGCTTGATTGAAGCTGGTGTAGGCCCGGACGTGCTGGTGGGCCTGGCGGTAGAACGCTCCATCGACATGGTGGTGGGCTTGCTCGCGGTGCTCAAGGCCGGTGGTGCCTATGTGCCGCTGGACCCTGAGTACCCGCGTGAGCGCCTGGCCTACATGCTGGACGACAGTGGCGTGAAACTGCTGCTGACCCAGGCGCATTTGCGTGAACAGTTGCCGATTCCTCAGGGGCTGGAAACCCTGGTGCTGGGCGAGTCTGTATTCGAGCACTACAGCGACGCCAACCCAGGCATCACGCTGGACGGCGAAAACCTCGCCTACGTGATCTATACCTCGGGCTCCACCGGCCAACCCAAAGGCGCCGGCAACCGGCATTCAGCCCTGGCCAATCGCTTGCACTGGATGCAGGAAGCCTACGGCCTGGACGTCAGTGACACGGTGCTGCAAAAGACGCCGTTCAGCTTCGACGTATCGGTGTGGGAATTCTTCTGGCCTTTGATGACCGGTGCGCGCCTGGTGGTGGCAGCGCCGGGGGATCATCGGGATCCGGCCAGGCTGATCAACCTGATCAATCAGCAGCAGGTCACCACGCTGCACTTTGTGCCGTCGATGCTGCAGGCGTTCCTTCAGGACCCGGCGGTGTCCACCTGCCAAAGCCTGCAACGCATCGTGTGCAGCGGCGAGGCATTGCCGGTGGATGCCCAGCAGCAAGTCTTCGCCAAGCTACCGCAAGCCGGGCTCTACAACCTGTACGGCCCAACTGAAGCGGCCATCGACGTGACCCACTGGACCTGCGTCGATGAAGGCCGTGACGCGGTACCGATCGGCAAACCCATTGCCAACCTGGGCTGCTACATCCTCGACAGCAACTTCGAACCGGTGCCGGTGGGTGTGTTGGGCGAGTTGTACCTCGGAGGGATCGGTCTGGCGCGTGGTTACCACCGCCGTCCGGCACTCACCGCCGAACGGTTTGTCGCCCATCCCTTCATCAAGGGGGAGCGCCTGTACCGCACCGGTGACCTGGCGCGCTACCGCGAAGACGGCGTGATCGAATACGCCGGGCGCATCGACCATCAGGTCAAACTGCGCGGCCTGCGCATCGAGCTGGGTGAAATCGAAGCGCGGCTGCTGGAGCATGCAGCGGTGCGTGAAGCGGCGGTATTGGCGGTAGACGGCCAATACCTGGTTGGCTACCTGGTCTTGCAGGAGCAGGATGCGCAGTGGCGTGAAACCCTCAGTGCCCACCTGGCCAGCCATTTGCCGGACTACATGGTGCCGGCACAATGGCTGTTGTTGGAGCAGATGCCCCTGAGCCCCAACGGTAAGCTGGACCGCAAGGCATTGCCTAAGCCGGACACTCAGTCGACCCAGCGTTTTGAGGCACCGCAGAATGAGCTCGAACAGAAAATCGCCGCGATCTGGACCGATGTACTTGGCGTAGAGCAAGTTGGGGTGAACGACAACTTCTTCGAGTTGGGTGGTCATTCGCTGTTGGTATTGATGCTCAAGGAGCGGATTCGCAAGGCCAGCAGCATCGACCTTTCTGTCAGCCAGTTGATGCTCAACCCGACCGTGCGTGCGCAAGTCGGTTGCCTGCAAGGGACGGCACGTCGTTCGCTGCTGGTCCCGCTCAACGGTCAGAACACGGGCACGCCTGTCTACCTGTTCCACCCCAGCTATGGTTCGGTGCATTGCTACAAGGCTTTGGCCCTGGCGTTGCGTGAGCAGCGGCCTGTGGTCGGTGTGATTTGTCGCGCATTGGCCGAGGAGGGTGCGCAAGTGCCGACCTGGGCCAGCATGGTCGAGGATTACATCACGCAGTTACTGGAAGCTCAGCCCGAAGGCGCCTTCCGCCTGGCCGGCTGGTCGCTGGGCGGCAACCTCGCGGTAGAGGTTGCGCATGGCCTGGAGCAGGCGGGCCGGAACGTGGAGTTCGTGGGTTGGATCGACTCGGCCCCCCCGCGTTGGCTCACTCAGTATTGGGATGCGGCCGTCATCACCGATGAGCGCGAGATCTCCGATAATGATCGGCGCGTGGCCTTGCTCGGTGTGATGTTCCCTGCGTTTGCAGAGGCGATCCATCGCACCTGGCAGGCTTTGCAAGTGGCCGACGACACGGCGGATCAGCAATGGGCAGGGTTCATCGAATGGGCTGAAACCACCTTGGGTGAAGCTTTCCGCGACATTCAGCAAACGCTGTTGGGTGGCAACGAGGCACAGGTTTCCTGGGAGGTTGACCGCACCTTGTTCAAGCGTATGGAGCAGGCTGACTTCAAGCCACTCAAGGCGCCGGTGAGTTGCTGGTGGGCGGCCATGAGCCGTGCGGGCCAGCACAAGGCGTTGATCGAAGACAGTATGGCTCGGGTGCTCGGCCAGGCGGTGGTGCGGTCGGTGGAGATCGATGTGGACCACGAACGGATCATCGACAATGCCGAGTTCATACGCAGCTTTGTGATGGCCATGGAGTAACCGTCGCTTAAACCACAAGCCCCGGCTCATGGGTGTGAGCCGGGGCTTTTTTGTGGGGCAAAGGTGTGCACGGCAGAGGCACCGTACCGCCCATAAAAAAACACCCTGCGCAGGTGTTGCCTGCTCAGGGTGTCGGGGGGTGCCGGTGTAGGGTCAGAAGTCCCAGCGGGTCGAAAACATCACGTTGCGTGGGTCGCCGGCGTAGGACGAGGTGTAGAACCCGATGTTGGTGTAGTAGCGCTTGTCGAACACGTTATTGACGTTCACCGAGGCCGAGAGGTTTTTGGTGATCTGGTAGCGCGCCATTGCGTCAACCAGCCAGTACGGGTCTTGGGAGAAGCGCTGGGTCACTCTCTTGCCGCGGTTGTAGACGTCCTGCCAGGCCTCGCCCTGCCAGCGGGCGCCGCCGCCGAGGGTCAGTTTGTCGAGCGCGCCCGTCAGCTTGTAGCTGGTGTAGAAGTTCAGCTGGTCCTGAGGTTCCCAGGTGGAGAACTTCTTGCCGTCGTCATCGCGGATCACTTTGTGGGTGTAGCCCGCCTGCACTTGCCAGCCCGGCAGCAGTTCACCTGAGATCTCGGCTTCATAGCCCTTGGTTGTGGCCTGGACGCCCTTGTAGGCCCACTCGACAGGCGAGTTGGCCGGCATATTGTTGTTGTACTCAGTGTCTTCCTCGGCACGATTGGACTCATGGATCTCGAAGTAGGCCAGGCTGGCGTTCAAGCGGCCGTCGTAGAACTCACCTTTCAGGCCAATCTCGTAGTTCTCGCCTTCGTCTGGCTCGACCATCTTGTTGTTGCGGTCGGGCCGCAGTTGTTGCGGCATGAAGATCGAGGTATAGCTGCCGTACACCGAGAAATTTTTGTTCAGGTCATACACCACACCCGCATACGGGATGAGCTTGCCGGTTTCGCGCGAATCGTTGGTGCCGGTCAGGCGGTAGTCGGTCAGGCGTGAGCCGAGCAATACGGACAGATCATCGGTGATGCTCAGGCGGGTCGAGAAGTAGACGGCGGCCTGGCGGGTGATGTCGTCTTTTTCGTGGGCAGGGCCCCATTGTGGTTCAAGGCTGTCACCGTTCCATTCATAGAGCGGGAAATTGTTGCTGTCTCGATAGGTCGCTTCATAGCCGTAATAGTCGTTGCCTTCCCAGTGTGAACGCGACACCGAGGACCCGACGACCAACTGATGTTCGCGCCCAGCCAGGCTGAACGGCCCGGAGAGGTAGAAGTCACCGTTGTTGCTGATGGTCTTGCCGGTGAACTTGGAACCATAGACTGCAGTTCTGTCGGTAGTGCCCGAGATCGGCGACGCATAACCCAATGGCGCGTTGTACCCATTGAGCTGGTTGCTGTAGTTGGCCTTGGCGATCCAGCCATTATCCAGGGCGTGTTCCAGGGTGGCGAATACACTGCGGCTGTATTGCCCCCAGCTGCTCCACTTCGGCCCGTTGTTGTAGCCACGGTCGAACTTGATTTCATTGCCTACACCATCGAAAAGCGAGCGGCTGCCCGACCAGCTCGATCCTTTGGGATCGTTGTTCTGGTAATCGGCGCCAACGGTCAGCAGGGTGTCCGGGGAAAGGTCGAATTCGAGGATGCCGTAGTAGACATTGGTCTTGCGTTCGTAGTGGTCAATGAACGAATGCTTGTCCTGGTACGCCACAACGGCGCGCCCGCGGACATTGCCGCTATCGGTCAGCGGGCCGCTCACGTCCAGTTCAGAGCGGTAGTTGTCCCATGAACCCGCGCCCAGGCCTACGTGGCCCTGGAATTCGGCGGTCGGCTTCTTGCGCACCAGGTTGATGGTGCCGCCAGGGCCGCCGGCGCCGGTCATCAGGCCGGTGGTGCCCTTGAGGATTTCGACGCGATCGTAGATAGCCATGTCGCTGAGGGTCTGGCCAGCCGAGTAACCCTCATTGCGCGTAGTGGGTACGCCGTCATACTGGAAATTCTGGATCGGGAAGCCGCGGGAATAGTAGTTGGTTCGTTCGCTGTCGAAGGTCGAGACAGTGATGCCTGGCGTGTGGCGCATCACGTCGTCAATACCGTTCAGGCCGAAGTCGTCCATGGTCTGGCGGGTGACGACGGAAATCGACTGCGGTGTCTCACGCGGCGTCAGCACCATCTTCGTAGCGGTCGCGATGGTACCTGGCGTGTAGGAACCGGTGCCTTCGGTAATGGTGCCCAACTGGTTGGCATTGATCTGGGTCGCGCCCAGCTCCAAGGCGCCGGTGCCGGAGGCGGGTGCGTTGATGATCATCGAGCTGCCCTGCAGGCTGTAGCTCACGCCAGTACCGGCCAGCAGGCGTTCGATGGCCTGCACCGGATCCATCTTGCCGCTGACGGCGCTGCTGTGTTTGTCTTTGACGGTGTCCGGGCTATACAGGAGCTGCAGGTTGGTTTGTTGACCGAATACCTGCAACGCTGTACTCAAAGGTTGCGCCGGGATGTTCAATTCGAACTCTTGCGCCTGAACATAGCCCGCCACTGGCAGGCTGACCGCAAGGGCCAGGGCACTGGGGAGAACGTTTAATTTCAAAGCCCGTCGCATGGAGACTGCGGTGCTCAACGGGCTGAGGGCAAGCCGTACTGGCATGGATTGTTTCTCTTTTTAGATGTTAGCAGATAGGTACTTAATGCGGTTAATTCTCATTGCTGCATATGAGACGTTCGCACTCGCATAAACCGGAAAAATTTATGCGGGCTCCAGTTCTGCAACGACTTTTCCGGCACTCAAACGCACCAACTGGTCGGCAATATCGAAATAGCGGTCGTCATGACTGATCACGATGATCGTCTTGCCCAGGCGCTTGAGGTCCGGCAGCAGTTCCGTGTAGAAGATGCGGCGGAAGGCCGGGTCCTGGTCGGCGGCCCATTCGTCGAATACCAGTACCGGGCGCTCTTCCAGCCAGGCGTTGACCAGGGCCAGGCGCTTGCGCTGCCCGGTGGAGAGGTCGGTGGTGCTGAACACGCCGTCCTTGACGCTGACCTTGTGCGCGATTTCCAGGCGTTCCAGGTACTTGGCGGCGCTGTCCAGCGACTGCGTGGCACTGCCCTGTACCAGGTCATCGAATAGGTAGTAGTCGGCGAATACCGTGGTGAATAGCTGACGGTAGTCGTCGCGCGCCGGGTCGGTCACGGTTTCGCCGTTGAGGCGGATTTCCCCGGCGTGGGGTTGATACAAACCGAGCAACAGCTTGATCAGGGTGGTCTTGCCGCAGCCGTTCTCGCCGACAATGAACACGATATCGCCCTGCTGGATGCTCAGGTTGATCGGCCCCAGGTGGAACGGCTGGCTGCCTTCCACCGGCGGCGGGCTGTAGGTCACGCCGCGCAATTCCAGGCTGTTGACCACCGGCGTGGGGGCTTCGCTGCCATCCATGAGCAAGTGCGGCTCGGGTGACGAGAAGCGGTCGGACAGCTCGGTGATGCGCGCAAAGGCAATCCGCGCCTTGCCGATGATCGGCAAGTAGCCAACCACATGCTCCAGCGGGCCTTTCATGTACAGCAGCACCAGCACGAAGCCGGTGATCACTGCGGGGTCCGGGTTCGGGTTATAGGCCTGCATCGCCAGGGCCAGGCCGATGACCACGAAGAACAGCATCGAGCCGAAGGTCTTGGCGACGATATAGATGTTCACCGAACGCACCTGGATATCGCTGATGCGGTCGGCGGTTTCCTGGATGCGGTGGGTGTTCATGCGGTAGCGACGTGGGCGGTGGATGCGCAGCTCCTTGGCACCGGAAGCAATCGCGGAGTAGTAGCGTTGCAATTCGTCTTCCTGGTCGCGGGCTTCGTCGAAGCCACGGATGCCCTTGTGCCCGGCGATGAATTGCACGCTGCTGCCAATCACGATGGCAACGATCATCATCAGGAACATCGGCACCGACAGGTACGCCAGGTAGCCAAGGCAACCCAGGGTCACGGTAGTCGCGATGGCCAGCGGCGTGAACGCAAAGGAAAAATCACTGATGGTGTCGACGTCATGGGTCAGCACCGGGATCAGGCGGTGAGAGCGAAATTGCTCGATCTGCTCGATGGGCGCCGAAAGCACCTTCTCACCCAGTTCCTTGCGCAGTGCCGCAATGATGCGTTGGCCCACATAGTTGGTGCCGATATCGGAGACGATCGAGCTGGTGAGTGCCAGCACACACAACGCCGCAAACGTCAGAATCACCCCCTGCGTCATCCCGGTGGACGAGTGCAAGGCGTTGTTGATGGTCGCCAGCAACAGCGTGATGGCCAGGCCGCCGGCCATGCCCAGGGCGACGGAGACGGTCACGATGGTGCGAAAGGGCCTGAGCAATGCGAGCAAACCTTTGAAGGCGCCGCGCTTGGGGTCGGTCATAAATACTTCCCGGAAAGTGAAAAAAGAGGGGGCTGGGCACACAGACCCTTACCCATGACAAACGAAGGATTGGCGTGACTATTTAGCGCGGCGTGCCCGGCGGTGGCGGGGATGGATAAATTAGGCGGGGCCTGGTTCGTTCTTGTGGAGTAGCCGCACGCGTTTTGGCGCGTGCCTGATTTATCCAGCGAGAGCGAAACAATGACGAAAAGGAATCTGGTGTACGTGTGGTCACTGCGCAATGCCGCCGCCGACAAGGCAGGACAGCCAGTGGCCTACAAGGACCACGAGCGCTACATGATGTCGGTGCTGGAATCCCTGGCAGGGGCCCTGAACGACACGCCGCTGGGCGAGGCTTACAACCTGGTGGGCGTGGTATATGACGATGACGAGCAGAACCCGCGCGACCAGCAACTGGTCCGCGACTACGGCTTCGCCTACCAGCCGGGCAGCCAATGGCTGTACCCGGCCGACCTGCGCGTGCAGGGGCGCCTGGTCAATGACTTGTTGCTGAGCGTGCCGTCCACCTATCGGCGCCTGCCACGGGGCAGCGCGGAACACATCGCCGGCAAGCAGGACTTCGAACGTCGCCTGCACGACACGCTGGTGGAATTGAAGGCGGACATCGTGGTGCTCGACGGCCTGCTGGTGATCCTCGATGAGCTGGTGCGCCCTGGTGCGCCGTTTGCCGGCCGCATCATGAACATCCACCCGGGCATCACCCGTATCGAATCGCCGTACGAACGTCGCGGCGCCTATGCCACCTGGAACGCGCTGTACGGTGCGCGGGGGCTGACGGTCACGGATTGGGCGACCAAGGCCACCACGCCATCCGAGCCGCTGTACCTCACCGGTGCCTCGTTTCACTACGTGGACAACGGCATTGATTCCGGTGAAGTGTTCCACGACGTGCTCAAGACCGAGATCGCGCCGGACGACACCATCCTTGAGTTGCGCTGGAACAACTTCAACAACAGCCTGTTCCCGGCGTTGCATGAAGGGCTGGCGTTGTTGGCCCGGAAGGCAATCTAAAGCAGGCACGGTTGAACATGTGGGAGGGGGCTTGCCCCCGATGGCGGCAGTGACTGATACACCGCCATCGGGGGGCAAGCCCCCTCCCACAAATGGATTTCCAGTGTTCCTGGAGGTCGCGCATGACGCGAAACCCCATCCAATCCGCGCATATCGCGCATGCTGAAGGCAAGGCAATCTAAAGCAGGCACGGTTAAACATGTGGGAGGGGGCTTGTCCCCGATGGCGGCAGTGACTGATACACCGCCATCGGGGGGCAAGCCCCCTCCCACAAATGGATTTCCAGTGTTCCTGGAGGTCGCGCATGACGCGAAACCCCATCCAACCCGCGCACATCGCGCATGCTGAAGGCAAGGCAATCTAAAGCAGGCACGGTTAAACATGTGGGAGGGGGCTTGCCCCCGATGGCGGGAGTGACTGATACACCGCCATCGGGGGCAAGCCCCCTCCCACAAATGGATTTCCAGTGCGGTTAGAGGTCGCGTACGACGCGGAACCCAATCCAATCCCCCCGCGTCTGCGGGTAGATGGTGTTGCGGTTGCCCGAGCGTGAAAACACCGGTGCCTCGCCCCAATCATTGCCGCGAATCATGTAGCCCTCGCAGTTCGGCTCCATCCACGCACTGCCGTCGGTGGGCGCGCCGATGTAGTTGGGGTGTTCGCAGTCGGCCACGCGCTCGTAGACGTTGCCATGCATGTCGTACATGCCGAAGGCATTCGGCGGGTAGCTGCCGACCGGTGACGAGTAGCTGTAACCATCGGCCGGGCCATAGGTGTTGGCGTGCTTGGCAATGCTGTAGTCCTTGCCCTCGTCGAACGGGAAGGGGAACGGTCCGGTGGAGCCGGCACGCGCGGCGTATTCACGCTGGGCTTCGCTGACCATGTGGTACTGCTGGCCGGTTTTCTTCGATAGCCAGGCGACGTACTGCTTGATGTCGTCCATGTCCATGCACACCGCCGGCTGGCGCGGGCCCTGGGGGTAGCGCGGCTTGCTGGCGATGCATTCGCGGCCGGGGCGGGTGTCGCCGTCGGCGATCTTCACGCCGGTCTGGCGGATATAGCTGTCCCACTCGCCGGCGGTGATGTGGAAGCGGCTCATGGCGAACGGCTTGGCGAAAGTCACTTCATGCATCGGGCCTTCATCCGGCTCGCGGCCGACTTCATCCTCGGGGGTGCCCATGGTGAAGGTGCCAGCCGGCAGCACCACCATTTCCGGGCAGTCTTTGCAGTCCTTGAATACTTTGCCGGGTTGCGGCGTGGCGGCCTGGGCCAGGTTGGGCAGCAAGGCGCCGCACAGGGCGGTGAGTGCCAATGCCGTGAGGGGGTTGTTCATGGGGTCCTCTCATTCAAAGTGGAAAAGCGGTGCATTACACCCGTTGGTCCAGCAGCGTCATGAAACGCTGGATCTCATCGGAGGAATTAAGCAGGCCGGGCGAAGTGCGGATCACCGGGCCGACATCACGGTCCACCGCGTCGATCACCACGCGGTTTTTCATCATGTAGTCGGCCACGGCATCGCTGTCCTGGCCTTTGACCCGGAAGAAGGTGAAGCCGGCCGACAGTTCGGGGCTGCGCGGGGTGACCAACTCGATACGCGGGTGCGCCAGCAGGTGGTCTTTCAGTTCGCTGTTCAGGGCGTGGATGCGCGCCTGCACCTGCGCCTTGCCCAACTGCAGATGCAGCTTGAAAGCCTCATCCGCCGCCCAGCGATGCTCGAAGGCGTGATAACCGCCCGGGGTCATGGTGGTGGCGAAGTCCTTGTCTTCGGAGAAGGTCGGCACCATCGGGGTCACGTACTGGTTTTGCGGGTCGCGGGCGCACACCACACCGGTGCCCCGTGGGCCGAACATCCACTTGTGGGTGCCGGCGATGAAAAAGTCGCAGCGCATGTCCGGGAAGTCGAGGTTTTCCACGCCGAAACCGTGCACACCGTCCACCACATACAGGATGCGGTCCCTGTCGTCGCGGTTGCGGTTGTGTTCTTCCACCAGCTTGCCGATCTCGCCGATGGGCAGTTTCACGCCGCTGCCGGACTGTACCCAGGTCATGCCGAGTACACGGGTGTTGGGGCGGATATTGCGCTGGATATTGCCCAGCACCTCGTCCACGGACACCTGGTTGGCGTTTTTGAACAGGCTGATCTTGCGGACCTGGGTCTGCTCCTTGCGCACCCGGAAGTCCAGGCTGAACTCGGTAGCGTAGTGTTCGTGGACGGTGGTGAGGATCTCCTGGTCAGGCCGCACCTTGATCCCGCCATAAATCATCGCCAGCCCTTCGGAGGTGCTGCCGGTGAGGGCGATCTGCGCCGGCGTGGCCTTAAGGTAGCGACTGGCCCATTCGCGCACCTGGCCTTCACGTTTCCAGGTTTCCTGCAGGCCCCAGTCCATGGCCAGGCCCGGGTTGCGGTCGATCTGCGCGCGGTAGCGCTCGATGGCTTCGCGCACCGGCTTGGGGTGCGTGGCCACCAGGAAGTTGGAAAAATGCAGGTAGTCCGGGTCCTGGTTGAACAGTTGCTTGAACCCCGTCCATGGGTCATTCGATGCAGGGGCGGCGATAGCCTGGGGCAGCAGGGCGGCGCCCAGTGGCAGGCTGGCGGCAAATACCCCGGCCTGCTTGAGGAACGTACGGCGGTCGGTCATGGACTGGCTTCTGGATGATTAACGGTTGGCCAACGGCTTGGCGGATTTTTGTACCTGGTCCCACACCCGCAGGAAGTTGCCGCCCCACAGTTTGGCGATATCGGCTTCGGAGTAGCCGCGCTGGATCAGTTCGGCGGTGACGTTGCGGATTTCGCCGACGTTGTTCCAGCCCTGCACGCCGCCGCCATCGTTGAAGTCCGAGGCGAGGCCAACATGGTCGATGCCGATCTTGCGCACGGTGTAGTCGATGGCGTCCCCCAGGTCCTTGAGGGTGGCCTTGGGTTCTTCATCGAGGATGCCGTACAGCGCGCTGGCGTACTCGCCGAACTTGTGTTCCGGCCAGGCGGCGATGATCGCGTCGCCCGGCATCAAGGCCACGGCCAGGTTGGGCAGGGGCGGCAGGTCGAACCGTGCGCGCAGGGCATTGAGCTTGTCCCGGGTCGGCTGGCTCAACGGGCGCAGGTAGGCGGAGAAGCCCACGATCTGCACCACGCCGCCGCTCTGCTTGATCAGTTGCAGCTCTTTGTCGCTCAGGTTGCGCGGGATATCCACCGACGCACGCGGCGCCGAGTGGGAGGCGACCATCGGTGTGCGGCTCAACTGCGCCACCTGCTCCAGGGCCTTGGTCGACATCTGCGATACATCGATGATCACCCCCAGGTCATTGAGGCGGTGCACCGCTTGCTTGCCGATGTCCGACAAACCGTCGAGGGCGTCGGTGGAGTCATTGAAAAACGGCAGCGGGCGCGACGAGTCCGACCAGGCGTTGTTGCCTACATAGCTGAAGCCGAACATGCGCATGCCGCGCGCCGCCCACAGGTCCAGCAGGTTCAGGTCGTTGCCCAGCGGGTAGGCGTTGAGCATGCTGATGAAGATCGCGAACTTGCCTTCGCCGTGCAGGCGCCGGAAATCATCCGGGGTGTAGGCGATGGCGACCTGGTTGGGGTAGTCGCGCACCATGCCGCTGATGATCTTGTAGCGCACTTCCTGTTCGTTGCGGGCGGCTTCGACAAAACCGTCGGTGGGCTTGTGCGGTGCATTCGGGCCGTTCCAGATTTCCGGCCAGCCGAATATCGTCAGGGCCGCACCGGACAAGCGCCCGCGTGCCGCCTTGGCCAGGTCGAATTGGCCGCTGCCGTCCTTGTCCGCCTCGTTGCCAGCGGTGCCGAAATCGATGGGCACGGTGATATGGCTGTCGAACGACAACAGCCGGTCCTGCATTTCATTGGCCTGCTTGATCACCTCCAACGGGTAACCGGCATTGCCCTTGAACCAGTGATCCCAGACCAGGAAACCGGCCCCGGCACCGATGGCCAGTGCCAACGGCAAGCCGATATACAGCGCCTTTTTCGAACGTGGTTTTGTCATTGCCATCTCAGTCAGTTGAGGCCTTCGCTATCAGGAAAGAACGAGTGATAGGCAGGGAAATTTAGGCGGGCAGGGCGCGCCGGTAAATTTCCCCGGCGTGCAAACGTTCTAGCTCTGATAAAGCCGTTTCCTAAGGTAGACAATGACCATCTCTCGACGTGGGTTCATCGCAGGCCTGGCGCTGACCGGCGCCGCTGTGCCGGCCGCCTTCTATGCCCATCGCGAGTTGACGCGTGAAGAAGAATTGCCCATCACCCCCGGCGAAGCCACGGTAGACCTGGCCGATACCGCCGGCCAGCACCTAGCGAACACGCTGCGTGGGGTGTGGAGCCTGCGCCTGGAAGGCCGCGACGCCGGCCTCAAGGGCCTGCCGTTGGAAGGTCTGGAGTTGCTGCTCGACATCGCCCCCCGTGGACGTGGCTTGAGGGGGTACTTGGACACCGCTGCCAACCTGCGCGCCAGGGGCGAGCCACGTTACCGCGTGCTGGGTGACCTGCTGACAGGGGAGAGCGCCGTGCTCTATTGGCGCCTGATCGACCGCGACGCGATTGACGGCGTCCCCGCCTATGAGTTCAAGATGACCCTTGACCAGGTCTGGGCGGATTTTGCCAATGCCGGCAGCAGCACACTCAGCGGTCAGATCCTCGACCTCGACCGGCCCTTGGCGCTGGTCGAGCGTGATAACCGCTTTATCGCGCATAAACAGTGGTTCCCCGAGGCCCGGCAACGCATCGGTCTCAACCCGACCCTGCTGGCCTGGCTGATCTCCCCCGAACACCGTCTGTTCCACCAACTGTGGCATGCCACCCGTGACCAGTGGCACAAACTCTCCGAAGAAAAGCGCGACGCCCTGCGCGGCATCGGCTGGCAACCCGGCCCGCGTGGCCAGGAGCGCGACGCCCGGGGCAAGCGCAAGGACCGCAACGGTTCGGGTATCGACTTCTTCTTCATGCACCGCCACATGCTCGGCACCGCGCGCTCCATGCAGGACCTGCCTTCATGGCCGCAATTCCCCGAGCCGCAACCGGCCTTGGAGCGCGATCGCCTGGGCTTTCTGCGCTACTTCGACAACCACGACGGCTTTGCGCTGCCGCCCACCTGGTGGGCGCCGGATGACAGCGACTACACCCAGTGGGTCAGCGACATCAAGGCCGCCGAGACCTATCACAGCAATTTCCAGGTGTGGGAGTCGCAGTACCGCGACCCGCGCTACCTGGCCAGATTCACCCTGGGGCAGCTCGGTTCCGAAATGGAGCTGGGCCTGCACGACTGGCTGCACATGCGCTGGGCCTCGGTGCCCCGCGACCCGTCCAACGGCGCACCGGTGCCCATGGCCCGCGACCCCTCCGACTTCGCCCCGCGCTGGTACGCGGCGGAAAACGACTTCCTCGGCGACCCGTTTTCCTCCCACGTCAACCCGGTGTTCTGGCACTTCCACGGCTGGATCGACGACCGCATCGAAGACTGGTTTCGCGCCCATGAGCGCTTCAATCCGGGCGAAGTCCGCCGCATGGAGGTCAACGGCGTAGCCTGGTTCGCGCCGGGCCGCTGGGTGGAAGTCGGCGACCCCTGGCTGGGGCCGGATACCCACGGCTGCAGCACCACCCCAGGGTTGCAGATGGGCCGGTCGATGGAGATGGACCCGGAGACCATGAAGCTGGCGCTGCGCATCACCTTCGGTGAAGACGAAAACAGGCTGCAGGGGCTGTTCAAGCGGGTGCCGAGACGACCGTGGTATGCCCGTCACCTGAAACTTGCCTGAGGCTGTAGTGAGCGGGCTTGCCCCGCGCTGGGCTGCGCAGCAGCCCCATCAAAGCCGGTGTGTTCTTTCAGGTAAAACGAGGTGGCCGGATTAGGGCCGCTTCGCAGCCCAGCGCGGGGCAAGCCCGCTCACTACAACAGACCCGCCCACCACGGGAATCCCTCCGAGATTGAACCAACCCCGTCCCACCTTGTCCCCGCTTCCCATGTCACCCCCCGCCCGCCAAATCCCTTAATTTTCCAAGCCTGCCGGAAGCCTCTCCAGGCCCCCGGCTGCGCCCGCGTTTTTTGACCGCGGTGCGCCCAGCAGACCCGATCCAAACGGCAGCTGAAAACGGACTTTCTTCTCAACCGTGACTTATCAGGCAGGTTCCCCCCATGCAGTTCAGCGAATTATTGGCAGCGATTTCCACCCACGCGATCCGTCTGCAACTGGAAGAAGGCGACCTGATCATCCTTGGTGACGACGAGGCGCTGGACGATGCGCTGTGGGATCAACTGATCGCCCACAAGCCGCGCCTGCTGGAACTGGTCGCTGAACATGGCGGTGACTGGCTGAGCCCGGCCTACCGCATCACGCCGGACATGCTGCCGCTGGTCAGCCTCGACCAGGCGGCCATCGACCGTATCGTCGCCGCTATCCCCGGTGGCGCGGCGAATGTGCAGGACATCTACCCGCTGGCGCCGCTGCAGGAGGGCATGCTTTACCACCATCTGTCGGCGGAGCAGGGCGATCCCTACGTACTGCACGCGCAGTTCGAGTTCGACAGTCGTGCACGTTTGCAGGCGTTTGCCGAAGCCTTGCAGTGGGTGATAGATCGCCATGACATCCTGCGCACCTCGATGGTCTGGCAGCGTCTCGACGAGCCGCTGCAAGTGGTGTGGCGCAAGGCAACCCTGTCGTGCGAGGCCGTGGGCTTCGATGCGCGCACCGATCGCATGGACCTGGGCCAGGCACCGCTGCTGCGCCTGGTGTACACCGCAGATCCAGCGGACGGGCACGTGGCGGCAACGTTGCTGTTTCACCACACCATCCTCGACCACACCGCCCTTGACGTGGTGCGCCACGAGATCCAGCTGTACCTGGCCGGCGAACAAGCCCAGGCCGGTGAGCCGGTGCCGTTTCGCAGCTATATCGCCCAGGTGCGCCATGGCGTCAGCGAGCAGGCCCATGAGGCGTTTTTCCGCGAGATGCTGGCGGATATCGACGAGCCGACGCTGCCGTTCGGCTTGCAGGACGTGCAGGGCGATGGCCTGGGCATCGACGAGGCGCGCGTCCCCGTCGACAGCGCACTGAGTCGCCGCCTGCGTACCCTGGCCCGCCCGCTGGGCGTGAGCGTGGCCAGCATGATGCACCTGGCGCTGGCCCGCGTATTGGGCGTGGTCGCCGGGCGTGACGCGGTGGTGTTCGGCACCGTGATGCTCGGGCGCATGGGCGCGGGCGAGGGCGGGGAGCGAGCCCTGGGCATGTTCATCAACACCTTGCCCCTGCGCGTGGATGTGGGCGAGCAGGGCGTGCGGGCCGGGGTCAAGGCCACCCATGAGCGCCTCACGGCATTGCTCAACCATGAACACGCCTCCCTCGCGCTGGCCCAGCGCTGCAGTGGCGTGGCGGCGCCGACGCCGTTGTTCAGCGCCATGCTCAACTACCGCCATAGCGCCGCCACGGACATGGCCGAGGTGATCGAGGTGGCCGAGGGCATCCGCGTGCTCAGTGCCGAGGAGCGCACCAACTACCCGCTGACGGTCAACGTCGATGACCTGGGCGAGGATTTTGCGCTGACGGTGATGGTCGATGCCGCCATTGGCGCCGAACGGGTCGCCGCTTACCTGCATACCGCCCTGGACAGCCTGGCCGACGCCCTTGAGCAGCGACCGGATATGCCGCTCAGCGGCCTGAACATCCTGCCCGACGCCGAACGCCACACCCTGCTGCACGACCTCAACCACAGCCCCACCCAATACGCCGATACCGCACTGATCCACCATCAAGTCGAAGCCCACGCCGCCGCCCAGCCTGACGCGATTGCCCTGCGCTTTGACAACCAGCGCGTTACCTACCGCCAGCTCAACGAACGTGCCAACCAGGTCGCCCATCGCCTGCTGGCCCAGGGCATTCGCCCGGATGATCGCGTGGCGATCTGCGTGGAGCGCGGCCCGGAGATGATCATCGGCCTACTGGGCACCCTCAAGGCCGGCGCCGGCTACGTGCCGATCGACCCGGCCTACCCGCTGGAACGCATCGCCTACACCCTGGCCGACAGCGCACCCTTGGCGGTATTGGTGCAAGCCAATACGTGCCATCTGGTCGGCGACCTGCCACAGATCGACCTCAATGGCTTGCGCGGCGAGTCCATCGTCAACCCACGCGTCGACCTCAGCCCGGCCCACCTGGCCTACGTGATCTACACCTCCGGCTCCACCGGCCAGCCCAAGGGCGTGATGATCGAACACCGCCAGGTTGCGCGCTTGTTCACCGCCACCGAACACTGGTTCGGCTTCAACCGCAACGACGTCTGGGCGTTGTTCCATTCCTTTGCCTTCGACTTCTCGGTATGGGAAATCTGGGGTGCGCTGATGCACGGCGGCCAGTTGCTGATCGTGCCGCAACTGGTCAGCCGCTCGCCGGACGAGTGCTACACGCTGCTCTGCGAAGCCGGTGTGAGCGTCCTCAACCAGACGCCCAGCGCCTTCCGCCAATTGATCGCTGCGCAGGGCCAGAACCCCCAGTCCCATTCCCTGCGCCAGGTGATCTTCGGCGGCGAAGCGCTGGAACCGGGCCTGCTCAAGCCGTGGTACGCCCGGGCGATCAACGCCGGCACGCAACTGGTGAACATGTACGGCATCACCGAAACCACCGTTCACGTGACCTATCGCGCCCTGGAAGCGGCGGATGCGCAGTTGGTCGGCGTCAGCCCAATTGGCGTACGCATTCCCGACTTGCAGTTGTATGTGCTCGATGCACGCCGCGAGCCGTTGCCGCTGGGGGTAGTGGGCGAGTTGTACGTGGGCGGCGCCGGGGTGGCGCGGGGTTACCTCAACCGTGAAGCGCTGACCGCCGAGCGCTTCCTGGTCGACCCGGCCAGCGGCCAGCGCCTGTACAAGACCGGCGACCTTGGCCGCCTGCTGGCCGACGGCAGCGTCGAATACCTGGGCCGCAACGATGACCAGGTGAAGATCCGTGGTTTCCGTATCGAACTGGGTGAGATCGAAGCGCACCTGGCCAGCGCCGAGGGCGTGCGTGACGCGGTAGTCATCGCCCGTGAAGACCAGCCGGGCGACAAGCGCCTCGTGGCCTACGTGATAGCCGAGGGCGAACTACGTGCCGCCGACCTGCGCGACCACCTGTTGCTGAGCCTGGCCGACTACATGGTACCCAGTGCCTTTGTGCTGCTGGATAAATTCCCGCTCACCACCAACGGCAAACTCGACCGCAAGGCCCTGCCGGCGCCGGATGCCGATGCCCTGGCGCGCCGCGGTTACCAGGCGCCCCAAGGCGCGGTGGAAACGGCCATCGCGGCGATCTGGCAAGACCTGCTCACGCTTGACCGGGTGGGGCGTGACGACAACTTCTTCGAACTCGGCGGCCACTCGCTGTTGGCGGTCAAGCTGATCGAGCGCATGCGCCAGGTCGATCTCAGCGCCGATGTGCGCGTGCTGTTCGGCCAGCCGACGCTGGCGGCACTGGCCGCTGCGGTGGGGGGGCAGCACGAGGTGCAGGTGCCGGCCAACCGGATTACCGCCGCCACCCGGCACATCACCCCGGACATGCTGCCCCTGGTGGAGTTGGACCAGGCTGGCCTCGACCACATTATCCAGAGCGTGCCCGGCGGCGTCAGCAATGTGCAAGATATCTACGGCCTGGCGCCGTTGCAGGCCGGTATCCTGTATCACCACCTGGCTACCACCGAAGGCGATCCCTACGTGTTGCAGGTGCAGTTCAGCTTCGACGACCACACGGCGGTGGACGCGTTTGTCCAGGCGCTGCACAGCGTGATCGAGCGCAATGACATCCTGCGCACCGCGATCCTCTGGGAAGGCCTCGACGAGCCGGTGCAGGTGGTATTGCGCCAGGCAGCGCTGGCCGTGGAGCGCATCGACGAACCGCTGGCGCAGTTGCAGCAACGCTTTGACCCGCGTCACTTCCGCCTGGACTTGAGCCGTGCGTCGCTGATGCGCTTTGTCTACGCCGAAGAGCAGGGCCACTTTGTCGGCATCCTGCTGTTGCACCATATCCTGCTCGACCACACCGCGCTGCAAGTGCTGGTGGAAGAAATGAGCGCCAGCCTGGCCGGCAACAGCGCGCAACTGCCCGCCGCCGTGCAGTACCGCAACTACGTGGCCCAGGCGCGGTTGGGCGTCAGCCAGGCGCAGCACGAAGCGTTCTTCAGCGAGATGCTTGGCGACATCGACGAGCCGACCCTGGCCTTCGGCCTGCAGGACGTGAATGGCGATGGCAGCGGTATCATCGAGGCCCATTTGCCCTTGGAGCCGGCATTGAGCCTGGGCCTGCGCGAACAGGCGCGACAACTGGGCGTGAGCAGCGCGAGCCTGGTGCACCTGGCCTGGGCGCAGGTGCTGGGGCAGGTGTCCGGCCAACAGTCGGTGGTGTTCGGTACGGTATTGCTGGGGCGCATGCAGGGTGGCGAAGGTGCCGACCGGGCGCTGGGCATGTTCATCAATACCTTGCCGTTGCGGGTCAGCCTCGGTGCCGTGGGTGTGCAAGCCGGCGTGCGCGCCACCCATGCGCGCCTGGCGCAGTTGCTCGGGCATGAACATGCGTCGTTGTCCCTGGCCCAGCGCTGCAGTGGCGTGCCGGGTTCGCTGCCGCTGTTCAGCACCTTGCTCAACTATCGCCACAGCGCACCGGGGGAGGCGCCGGGAGACAACCCGTTCGCGGCCTCCGGCATTCAGATCCTCAGTTCCGAGGAGCGCAGCAACTACCCGCTGGTGCTCAACGTCGATGACCTGGGCACAGGCTTTGCCCTCACGGTACAAGGCGTGGCGAGCCTGGATGTGCAGCGCGTGGGGGACTATATGCTCACCGCGCTGCGCCATCTGGTGACGGCGTTGCAGCAGGCGCCGACCACGCCGTTGCAGGCCGTGTCGATCCTGCCGGCGGCCGAGCGTCATCAGATACTGGTGGACTTCAACGCCACCGCCCGTGAGTACCCGGCGCACCTTACCGTGCCCCAGTTGTTCGAAGCCCAGGCGCTGGCCCGGCCGGAAGCGGTCGCGGCAGTGCAGGGCGCGTTGTCCCTGAGTTACCGTGACCTCAACCGCCGCGCCAACCGCCTGGCCCATCACTTGCTCAACCAGGGTGTGCAACCCGGCGAGAGCGTGGCGATTGCACTGCCGCGTTCGCTCGACCTGCTGATCTGCCAGTTGGCGATCCTCAAGTGCGGCGCGGTGTATGTGCCGCTGGACATCAACGCGCCGGTCGAACGCCAGGCATTCATCGTGCAGGACAGTGGCGCACACCGGGTGCTGACGACCCTGGCCGACCTGAACCTGGACGCGCTGTCGCCGCGCAACCCGGAACTGCCGCAGGCTGCCGAAAGCGTCGCCTACATCCTCTACACCTCCGGCTCCACCGGCGCGCCGAAAGGCGTGCAAGTGCCGCACCGCGCTATCTCGCGCCTGGTGCTGAATAACGGTTATGCCGATTTCAATGCGCGCGACCGCGTGGCGTTCGCCTCCAACCCGGCATTCGACGCCAGCACCCTCGAGGTGTGGGCGCCCCTGCTCAATGGCGGCTGCGTGGTGGTGGTCGAGCACGCGGTGCTGTTGTCCCAGGCGGCGTTCGCTGCGTTGTTGCACGAGCAAGCCGTCAACGTGCTGTGGATGACCGCCGGGCTGTTCCACCAGTACGCCGACGCGCTGCTGCCGGTGTTCGCGCAGTTGCGCTACCTGATCGTCGGTGGCGATGTCCTCGACCCCCAGGTGATCGGCCGGGTGCTCAGGCACGGCAAGCCCCAGCACCTGCTCAATGGCTACGGGCCCACCGAAGCCACTACGTTTTCCACCACCCATGAAATCACCCGGGTCGGCGAGGGCGGCATCCCCATCGGGCGGCCGATCGCCAATGCCCAGGCCTATGTGCTGGACCCACGCCAGCAACCGCTGCCGTTGGGTGTGGTTGGCGAGCTGTACATCGGCGGCGCGGGCGTGGCCACGGGGTATTTGAACCAACCGCAGCTCACCGCCGAGAAATTTATCCCGAACCCCTTCGGCGAGGGCCTGCTGTACCGCACCGGTGACCTGGCCTGCTGGCAGGCCGACGGCACCTTGCTGTACCAGGGGCGCAATGACCTGCAGGTGAAGATCCGTGGTTTCCGCATCGAACCCGGCGAGATCGAGACCTGCCTGGCCAGTTTCCCGGGCGTGAAGGACGTGGTGGTGCTGGCCCGCGAAGACCAGCCCGGCGACAAGCGCCTGGTGGCCTACTACACGGCCAGTGTGGCGCTGGAGATTGAAGCCCTGCGCGCTCACCTGCAAGGCCGATTGCCGGACTACATGGTGCCCTCGGCCTATGTGTGGCTGGAGCTGTTGCCGCTCACCGCCAACGGCAAGCTCGACCGCAAGGGCCTGCCGGTGCCGGACCAGAGTGCGCTGCTCAGCCGTGGTTTCGAGGCGCCGGAGGGCGACGTGGAAACCCAGCTGGCGCAGATCTGGCAGGACGTGCTCAAGCTGGAGCGGGTTGGCCGTCATGATCATTTCTTCGAACTGGGCGGGCATTCGCTGCTGGCGGTCAGCCTGATCGAACGCATGCGCCAGGTCGGTCTGAGCTGCGACGTGCGCGTGTTGTTCAGCCAGCCAAGCCTGGCGGCGCTGGCGGCTGCCGTGGGCAGTGGCCGGGAAATCGTGGTGCCGGCCAATGGCATTCCACAGGGGTGTACCCGGATCACGCCGTCGATGCTGACGCTGGTGCAACTCGACCCGGCGGCCATCGAACGTATCGTGGCGAACGTGCCCGACGGAGCGGCGAATGTGCAGGATATCTACCCGCTGGCGCCGTTGCAGGAAGGCATTCTCTACCACCACATCAGCGCCGAGCAGGGCGACCCGTACCTGCTGCAATCGCGCATGGCATTCGACAGCCTCGAACGTTTGCACGGCTTCATGCAGGCCCTGCAACAGGTGGTGGCCCGTCACGATATCCTGCGTACCGGGGTGGTCTGGGAGGGCCTGGACAGCCCGGTGCAAGTGGTGTGGCGCAAGGCGCAGTTGAGCGTGCAAGCGGTCGACCTGGACCCGGCCGACGGCGACATCATCGAGCAGTTGCACGCACGCTTCGATGCCCGTCACTACCGCCTGGACATCACCCAGGCGCCGTTGCTGCGCATGGTGTATGCCCAGGACGCGGAGCATCACCGGGTGGCGGCGATCCTGTTGTTCCATCACCTGGCGCTGGATCACACCGCCATGGAGGTGGTGGGCCAGGAAATGCGCGCGTTCATGTTCAACCAGGCGCAGGACCTGCCCGAGGCGGCGCCATTTCGCAACTACGTGGCCCAGGCGCGCCTGGGTGTCAGCGTGGAGGAGCACGAGGCGTTCTTCCGCGACATGCTCGCCGATGTGGATGAGCCGACCTTGCCGTTTGGTGTACAGGACGTGCAGGGCGATGGGCGCGATATCGAGGAAGCTGAACAGGCTGTGGATGCCGCGCTGGCCCAACGGGTACGCGAACAGGCGCGGCAACTGGGCGTCAGCGCCGCGAGCCTGATGCACCTGGCCTGGGCACAGGTGCTGGGGCTGGTGTCCGGGCGTGACGACGTGGTGTTCGGCACCGTGTTGATGGGGCGCATGCAGGCCGGTGACGGCGCGGACCGTGCGCTGGGTATGTTCATCAACACCTTGCCCTTGCGCGTGGATGTGGCGGCCACTGCCGCCGCTGCGGTCAAGGCCACCCATGGGCGCTTGAGTGCCTTGCTCGGCCATGAACACGCGTCCCTGGCGCTGGCCCAGCGTTGCAGCGGCGTGGCAGGTGCATCGCCGCTGTTCAGCGCCTTGCTCAACTACCGTCACAGCAGCCCCGGTGAAATGGCCCGCGACGGCCACGGCATCTGGGAAGGCGTGCAACTGCTCGGCGGCGAAGAGCGCAGCAACTACCCGCTGACCTTGAGCGTGGATGACCTGGGTGAAGGCTTTGCCCTCACGGTACTGGCGCTGCCGCAGATCGGCGCCCAGCGCTTGTGCGGCTACATGCATAACGCTGTTGAGCAGTTGCTGGACTGCCTGGAAACCGCACCGACGACCGTGCTCAACCAACTGCCGATCCTGCCGGCGGCGGAGCGCGAAACCCTGCTGCGCGATTTCAACGCCACCGCCGAGGAGTTCCCGCAGGGGCAAACCGTTCATGGTGCCTTTGAGGTGCAGGCCGAACGCCAACCCCAGGCCGTTGCGGTGGTGCAGGACGGTGAGGCGCTGACCTACGAACAGCTCAACCGGCGCGCCAACCAACTGGCCCATCATCTGTTGGGGCTCGGTGTACAGCCCGACGACCGCGTCGCGCTGTGCTGCCGGCGTGGCCCGCAGATGCTGGTGGGTTTGCTGGGTATCCTCAAGGCCGGTGCCGGTTACGTGCCGATTGACCCGGCCTATCCCGCCGAGCGCATCGCCTATTTGCTCCAGGACAGCGCGCCGGTGGCGGTGCTGGCCGAAGCCACTACCCGCGACCTGTTGGGCAGCATCGCCACGCTGGACCTGCACGACCCAGGCCTGCAGCAGTATCCCGTCAGCAACCCACGGCTCACCGCCTTGACCCCGGCGCACCTGGCCTACGTCATTTACACCTCCGGCTCCACCGGCCAGCCCAAAGGCGTGATGGTGGAACACCGCAGCGTGGAAAACCTGGTGCACTGGCACTGCGAGGCCTTTGGCCTGGATGCGACGAGCCACACCAGCAGCGTGGCCGGTTTCGGTTTTGATGCCATGGCCTGGGAGGTGTGGCCGGCGCTGTGCGTGGGCGCGACCTTGCACCTGCCGCCGGCCGATCTGGGCAATGAAAACATCGACGAACTGCTGGCCTGGTGGCTGGCGCAACCGCTGGACGTCAGCTTCCTGCCGACGCCGGTGGCCGAGTACGCGTTCAGCCAGCAGCTGCAACACCCGACCCTGCGCATCCTGCTGATCGGTGGTGATCGCCTGCGCCAGTTCACCCACGAACGGCGCTTTGCGGTGATCAACAACTACGGCCCCACCGAAGCCACGGTGGTCGCCACCTCCGGCCGCGTACGCGCCGGGCAGGTGCTGCATATCGGGCGGCCCGTCGCCAACGGCCGTGTTTACCTGCTGGACGCGCACTTGCGTGCGGTGCCGGTGGGCGTGGCGGGCGAGTTGTACGTGGGCGGCAGCGGCGTGGCACGCGGTTACCTGAACCGCCCGGACCTGAGCGCCGAACGTTTCCTGCAAGACCCGTTCAACGCCGGGCGCATGTACCGCACCGGCGACCTGGCGCGCTGGTTGCCCGATGGCACTATCGAGTACCTGGGCCGTAACGATGACCAGGTCAAAGTGCGCGGCGTGCGGGTTGAGCTGGGCGAGATCGAAAACTGCCTGGCGGCCGTGGAAGGCGTCGGCGAAGCGGTGGTGCTGGTGCGTGACGGCCGCTTGATTGCCTGGTTCACCGCACAGCAACCACTGGACATCGAAACCCTGCGCACGCACCTGCAAGCCCAATTGCCCGAGGCCCTGGTGCCGGTCGCCTATATGCAGGTGCAGGCATTGCCCCTGACCGCCAACGGCAAGCTGGACCGCAAGGCCCTGCCGGAGCCGGATCAAGCGGCACTGCTGACCCGCGAATACGCAGCGCCCCAAGGCGAGGTGGAAACCACCCTGGCGCGCCTCTGGTCCGAGGTGCTGCAGGTTGAACAGGTGGGGCGCCATGACCACTTCTTCGAACTCGGCGGCCACTCGTTGCTGGCCGTCAGCCTGATCGAGCGCATGCGCCAGGTCGGCCTGAGTGCCGATGTGCGCGTGCTGTTCAGCCAGCCGACCCTGGCCGCCCTGGCCGCCGCCGTGGGCAGTGGCCGCGAAGTGCAGGTGCCGGCCAATCGCATTACTGCCGATTGCCGGCGCATCACCCCGGACCTGCTGACATTGGTGCAACTCGACCAGGCGACGATTGATCACGTGGTCGCCCAAGTGCCCGGCGGCGCCGCCAACGTGCAGGACATCTACCCGCTGGCGCCGTTGCAGGAAGGCATTCTGTACCACCACATCACGGCCGGGCAGGGCGACCCGTACCTGCTGCAATCTCACCTGGCGTTCGACAACCTTGAGCGGCTGAATGCCTTTGCCCAGGCGTTGCAGCAGGTGATCGACCGTCACGATATCCTGCGCACCGCCGTGGTCTGGGAGGGCCTGGCGCAACCGCTGCAAGTGGTGTGGCGCAAGGCCGAGTTGGCGGTGCAGGCGGATGTGCTTGAGCACCTGCACCAGCGCTTCGACCCGCGTCAGTACTGTGTGCCGATGAACCAGGCGCCGCTGGTGCGCCTGGTGTATGCGCCGGACCCGGCGCATCAGCGGGTGGTCGCGATCCTGTTGTTCCACCACATTGCCCTCGACCACACGGCGCTCGACGGCGTACGCCACGAGATGCAGGCCAGCCTGCTCGGGCTGCCGCAGCCGAGCGGTGCGGCCACGCCGTACCGCAACTACGTGGCCCAGGCCCGCCTGGGCGTCAGCGAAGCGGAGCATGAGCAGTTCTTCCGCGGGATGCTCGGTGATATCAGCGAGCCGACGTTGCCGTTTGGCTTGCAGGATGTGCGCGGCGACGGCAACGCCATTGAAGAGCTGCAACTGAACCTGGACCCGTCGCTCAACCAGCGCCTGCGCACCCAGGCCCGCTTGCAGGGGGTAAGTGCCGCGAGCCTGTTCCACCTGGCCTGGGCGCGAGTGCTGGCCAGCACGTCCGGCCAGGAACACGTGGTGTTCGGCACCGTGCTGCTGGGCCGCATGCAAGGCGGCCAAGGCAGTGACCGTGCGCTGGGCATGTTCATCAATACCTTGCCGTTGCGCGTCGACATCGATGGGCGCGGCGTACGCGCTGCGGTCAAGCAGACCCATGCACAACTGACCGCGCTGCTCGGCCATGAACACGCGTCCCTGGCCCTTGCCCAGCGTTGCAGCGGGGTTGCCGCGCCGCAGCCGTTGTTCAGTGCGATGCTCAACTACCGCCACAGCGACAGCCGGCTGGCGCCGGTGTCCCAGGCCTGGGAAGGCATCCAGACCCTGGCCAGCGAGGAACGCACCAACTACCCGTTGACGTTGAACGTGGACGATCAGGGCGACGGTTTCCGCCTCACCGCGATGACCGCGCAGTCGATTGGCGCGCAACGCATCTGCGGTTACCTGCAGGTGACCTTGCAGGGCCTGGTCGACGCGCTGGAGCAGGCACCGCAGTGGGCGGTCAACCGCCTGCCGGTGCTGGAGGCCCAGGAGCGTCAGCAACTGCTGGCCGGTTTCAATGCCACCGAAGTGGCTTACGACCTGGAGCAGACCCTGCACGGCCTGTTCGAAGCGCAGGTGACGCGGACGCCGGACGCCATCGCCGTCAAGGCCGATGACCGCGTATTGACCTATGCCGAGCTGAATGCACGGGCCAATCAACTGGCCCACTACCTGCTGGAATTGGGCGTGCAGTCGGATTCGCGGGTGGCGATCTGCGTGGAGCGCGGCCTGGACATGGTCATCGGCCTGTACGCGATCCTCAAGGCCGGCGCCGCCTATGTGCCGCTGGACCCGGCATACCCGCTGGAGCGCATCGCCTACATGCTCGAAGACAGCGCGCCGGTGGCGGTGCTGGCCCAGGGCGCGACGCGGGCATTGCTGGGGGACGTGCCGGTGGTCGACCTGGACCAGCCGACCTGGCAGCAACAACCCACCAACAATCCACAGGTCGCGGCACATGGCGCCTACGTGATCTACACCTCCGGCTCCACCGGGCAACCCAAGGGCGTGATCAACGACCACCCCGGCGTGGTCAACCGCCTGCTGTGGATGCAGGACGCCTATGGCCTCAAGGCCCATGACCGGGTGCTGCAAAAAACACCGTTCAGCTTCGACGTATCGGTGTGGGAGTTCTTCTGGCCGCTGTTCACCGGCGCCTGCCTGGTGATGGCGCGCCCGGGCGGTCACAAAGACCCAGCCTATCTGTGCGAAGTCATCGCGAACGAACAGATCACCACGCTGCACTTTGTGCCGTCGATGCTCGACGTGTTCCTGGCCCATGGTGATGTAAGCCAGGCCGCCGGACTGGTCCGTGTGATGTGCAGCGGCGAAGCCTTGCCCGGCAGCCTGGTGCGGCGCTTCAAGCAGCAGTTGCCGGACATCGGCCTGTACAACCTGTACGGCCCGACCGAAGCAGCGGTGGACGTGACCGCATGGAACTGCGCACGGCCGGACGTCCCGGACAACACACCCATCGGCAAACCCATCGCCAACACCCGCCTGTACGTGCTCGATGCACAGATGCAGCCCGTGCCATTGGGCGTGGTCGGCGAGCTGTACATCGGCGGCGTGCAAGTGGCGCGGGGTTACCTGAACCGGCCGGAGCTGACCGCCGAGCGCTTCCTCAAGGACCCGTTCACCGATGGCCGCCTGTATCGCACCGGGGACCTGGGGCGTTACCTGGCCGACGGAAACATCGAATACCTCGGGCGCAACGATGACCAGGTGAAGATCCGTGGCCTGCGCATCGAACTGGGCGAAATCCAGGCGCGCCTGCTGGAACATCCCCAGGTCAGCGAAGCCGCGGTGGTGGCCCGTGAAGAGCGGCTCGTCGCCTACTACACCGGCGCTCGCTCAGCCGACCTGCGCGAGCATCTGTTGCAGCACCTGCCGGAGTTCATGGTGCCTGCGCTGTTCGTGCACCTGGACGCGTTGCCGTTGAGCCCCAACGGCAAGCTGGACCGCAAGGCACTGCCGGCGCCAGACGCCGATGCCTTGACCCTGCGCGACTACGAAGCCCCGGTGGGCGACACCGAAATCCTTCTGGCGCAACTCTGGGCCGAACTGCTCAACGTCGAACGGGTAGGGCGCCAGGACAATTTCTTTGAACTGGGCGGGCATTCGCTGCTCGCCGTGAGCTTGATCGGGCGCTTGCGCCAGGAAGGCATGGAAGCCGATGTGCGTGGGTTGTTCGAACAGCCGACCCTGGCCGGCTACGCCGCAATGACTGAACGAATGGAGATCGTCCTGTGAGCATTCTCGAACTGCTGGCGACGCTGAAAACCAAGGATGTGCAACTCGCGCTCAAGGGCGAGCAATTGTCGGTACAAGGCAACAAGCAAGCGCTGAGCGACCCGTTGATCCTCGCCGCCCTGCGCGAACATAAACCGGCGCTGATCGAGCTGATCAAGGCTGGTGACTACTCGGCGGCCAACGAGGTGCCGGCCAATGGCATCCCGGCTGGCGCCACACAGATCACCCCGGCGATGTTGACCCTGTCCGAGCTGAGCCAGGACGAGATCGACCGGATCGTCGCCACCGTCGACGGCGGGGTGGCGAATATCCAGGACATCTACCCATTGGCGCCGCTGCAGGAAGGCATTCTCTTCCACCACGTCAGCACCGAGCAGGGCGACCCCTATGTGATGCAGTCGCAGTTCGCCTTCGACTCTATCGAGCGTTTCGAGGCGTTTGCCCAGGCCCTGCAAGGGGTGATGGACCGGCATGACATCCTGCGCACCGGCGTGGTCTGGGACGGCTTGCAGCAACCCTCGCAAGTGGTGTGGCGCACGGCAACGCTGCCGGTGCAGGCGCTGGAGCTGGACCCGGCCGACGGCGATATCGCCGGCCAGTTGCATGCGCGTTTCGACGCCCGCCATTACCGCCTCGACGTGACCCAGGCGCCCATGCTGCGCCTGGCCTGGGCCAACGACCCGGCACAGCAGCGCATCGTCGCCATGCTGCTGTTCCATCACATGGCCCTGGACCACAGCGCCCTGGAAGTAGTGCGCCATGAAATGCAGGCGTTGCTGCAAGGCCACGCCGGGCAACTGGGGCACGCCGTGCCGTTTCGCAGCTACGTGGCGCAGGCGCGCCTGGGGGTCAGCGAGCAACAACACGAGGCGTTCTTCCAGCAGATGCTCGGCGATGTGCTGGAGCCGACCTTGCCCTTCGGCCTGCAGGATGTGCAGGGCGATGGCCGTGGCATCAATGAACTCGACTGGCCGCTGACAGACACACTCAACCAGCGCCTGCGCGCTCAGGCCCGCGTGCTTGGGGTCAGCGTCGCCAGCCTGTTTCACCTGGGTTGGGCGCGGGTGCTGAGTGTGCTGGCCGGCAAGTCCCAGGTGGTGTTCGGCACCGTGCTGATGGGGCGCATGCAGGGCGGGTATGCTACGGACCGCGCCTTGGGCATCTTCATCAACACCTTGCCGTTTCGCGTGGACGTGGGCGACGACGACCTGCGCAGTGCGGTCAAGGCCACCCATGCGCGCCTCACCGGGCTGTTGCGTCACGAACACGCGCCGCTGGCCCTGGCACAGCGTTGCAGCGGGGTGCTGGCGCCGACGCCATTGTTCAGCGCGCTGCTCAATTATCGCCACAGCGGCACCGGCACCAGCAGCGAGGCGGTGGCGGCGTGGCAGGGCATCGAGACCTTGCGTTCGGATGAGCGCACCAACTACCCGCTGACCTTGAGCGTCGATGACCTCGGCGAAGGGTTTGTCCTGCGGCTGTTGGCGACTACCCAGGTCGATCCGCAGCGTGTCTGCGCCTACCTGCAAACCGCCCTCGACCATCTGGTGACGGCTCTGGAGGAGGCGCCGCATACCGCGCTGAATCAGCTGGCAGTGGTTCCCGCCGACGAACAGCGCTTGCTGTTGCAGCACTTCAACGCCACCCAGGCGGATTTCCCCCAAGGCGACACGCTGCACGCGCGCATCGAAGCCCAGGCCGCGCTCAGTCCCGACGCCACTGCCGCCGTGCATCAGGGCCGCGAGCTCACCTATGCCGAACTCAACCAGCAAGCCAACCTGCTGGCCCATCACCTGCTGGCGCTGGGGGTCCAGCCCGACGACCGCGTCGCCATCGTTGCCCGTCGCGGCCTCGACACCCTTGCCGGGCTGCTGGCGATCCTCAAGGCCGGCGCCTGCTATGTGCCGGTGGACCCGTCCCACCCGGCCGAGCGCCTCAACTACCTGCTCAGCGACAGCGCGCCGGTGGCAGTGTTGACCCAGCAGGCGCTGTTGGAGCGCCTGCCGGCCCTCGAAGTGCCGGTGATCAACCTCGACCGCTACACCTGGCAGCACCATTCGGCGAGCAATCCCAAGGTGGCGGTCACGCCGTCCAACCTGGCTTATGTGATCTACACCTCCGGCTCCACCGGGCTGCCCAAGGGCGTGATGGTCGAGCACCACACCGTGACCAACCTGGTGGACTGGCATTGCCGTGCCTTTGACCTGTGCGCCGGGCGCCATACGGCGAGTGTCGCCGGCTTTGGCTTTGACGCGATGGCCTGGGAAGTCTGGCCGGCGCTGTGCGTGGGCGCGACCCTGCACCTGCCACCGGCCCATGACGGCGCCGAGGATGTCGACGCACTGCTGGCCTGGTGGTGTGCGCAGCCGTTGGATGTGAGCTTCCTGCCCACGCCGGTGGCCGAGTATGCGTTCAGCCAGCAGCTCGAACACCCGACGCTGCGCACGCTGCTGATCGGTGGCGATCGCCTGCGCCAGTTCGGCCGTGCCCAGCGTTTTGAGCTGATCAACAACTACGGCCCCACCGAGGCCACGGTGGTCGCCACCTCCGGCAAGGTCGAGGCGGGCCAGCCGTTGCACATCGGCAAACCCATCGCCAACGCCACCGCGTACCTGCTGGATGAGCAACAGCAGCCGGTGCCGCTGGGCGTGACGGGGGAGTTGTACGTGGGCGGCAAAGGCGTGGCGCGCGGTTACCTGAACCGCCCGGAGCTGACCGCCGAGCGTTTCCTGCACGACCCGTTCAACCCCGGGCGCATGTACCGCACCGGCGACCTCGCACGCTGGCTGCCGGACGGCAACATCGAGTACCTGGGGCGCAATGACGACCAGGTGAAGATCCGTGGCATGCGCATCGAGCTGGGCGAAATCGAAACCCAGCTCAATCATCTGGCGGGTATCCAGGAAGCCGTGGTGCTGGTGCGTGACGAGCGCTTGGTTGCGTATTTCACCGAACAGCGCCAACTCGACCCGCTGGCGGTGGGCGATATCCGCGCCCACCTGGTGGCGCACCTGCCGGACTACATGGTGCCGGTCGCCTACGTGAAGCTGGACACGTTGCCCCTGACCGCCAATGGCAAGCTCGACCGCAAGGCCTTGCCGGCGCCGGACATGGCGGCGCTGTTTACCCGCGAGTACGTGGCGCCGGAAGGCGAGATCGAGAACGTGCTGGCGCAGATCTGGGCCGATGTGCTGCAGGTGCAGCGCGTGGGGCGGCGTGATCACTTCTTCGAACTGGGTGGGCATTCGTTGCTGGCGATGCGCATGGTCTCGCAGGTCCGTCAGCGCCTGGGTGTCGAGTTGCTGCTGGGCGACTTGTTTGCCAATGCCGAGTTGGCAGCGGTGGCTGAGGTGTTGGCTCAGTCAGGTCGCAGCACCTTGCCGGCTATTCTCCCGGCCAATCGCGATGAACCCACGCCGTTGTCCTTCGCCCAGCAACGCCTGTGGTTCCTGGCGCTGATGGAAGGCGCCAACACCGCCTACAACATTCCCATCGGCCTGCGCCTGCGTGGGCATTTGCATGTGCAAGCGCTGCAACGGGCGCTGGCGCGCATCGTCGCGCGCCACGAAACCCTGCGCAGTCGCTTTGCCCAGCACGGCGACGAGGCCCAGGTGGTGATCGTGCCCGCCGAAGACGTGCTGCCCCTGCAAGTGCAAGACCTGCGCCGCCACCCGCAGCCGCAGCAGGCGCTGGACGCGTTGATCCATGGCGAGGCCTCGGCACCGTTCGACCTGGAGCGCGGCCCGCTGCTGCGTGGGCGCCTGGTGGTGATGGCCGGCGATCACCATGTGCTGTTGCTGACCCTGCACCATATTGTCTCCGATGGCTGGTCCATGGGCGTGCTCACCCGTGAACTGATGGCGCTGTACCAGGCCTTCAGCCACGGCCAGCCCGACCCCTTGCCGGCGTTGCCGATCCAGTACGGCGACTTCGCCGTGTGGCAGCGCCTGTGGCTCAGCGGCGAAGTGCTGCAGCGCCAGAGCACCTTTTGGCAACAGGCCCTGGCCGGTGCGCCGGCCTTGCTCACGCTGCCCACCGACCGCCCGCGCCCGGCGCAGCAGGACTACGCCGGCAGCAGCGTCGCGGTGCGCCTGGACGAACGCCTCACTGCCGGGCTCAAGGCCTTGAGCCAACGCCACGGCACCACGCTGTACATGACCTTGATGAGCGCCTGGGCCTCACTGCTGGCGCGGCTCTCCGGGCAGCACGATGTGGTGATCGGCTCGCCGGTGGCCAACCGCACGCGCAGTGAAGTGGAAGGGCTGATCGGCCTGTTCGTCAACACCCTGGCGGTGCGTATCGACACCTCCGGCGAGCTGAGCACCGAAGCGCTATTGGCGCGGGTCAAGGCCCAGGCCCTGGAAGCCCAGGCCCATCAGGACCTGCCGTTCGAACAAGTGGTGGAGATCACCCGGCCACCGCGCAGCCTGGCCCACAGCCCGCTGTTCCAGACCCTGCTGACCTGGCAGGACAGCAGCGCACCGACCCTGGCCCTGGGCGACCTGGCCTTGGAGGGCATCGTCGAGGACAGCCACTTTGCCAAGTTCGACCTGTCCCTGGACTTGTCGGAAGTGCAGGGCACCATCATCGGTGCGCTGGAATACGCGGTGGCGCTGTTCGACGCATCGACGGTGCAGCGTTACGTCGGCTACTTCACCCGCGTGTTGCAGGCCATGGTGGACAACGACCAGGCCGTGCTGGAACAGGTACCTCTGGTGGATGAGCGCGAGCGCCAGCACCTGCTGTTTGATTTCAACGCCACCGAAGTGGCTTATGACCTTGAGCAGACTTTGCATGGCCTGTTCGAAGCACAGGTGACGTGGACGCCGGACGCCATCGCCGTCAAGGCCGATGACCGCGTATTGACCTATGCCGAGCTGAATGCGCGGTCCAATCAACTGGCCCACTACCTGCTGGAATTGGGCGTGCAGCCGGATTCGCGGGTGGCGATCTGCGTGGAGCGCGGCCTGGACATGGTCATCGGCCTGTACGCGATCCTCAAGGCCGGCGCCGCCTATGTGCCGCTGGACCCGGCATACCCGCTGGAGCGCATCGCCTACATGCTCGAAGACAGCGCGCCGGTGGCGGTGCTGGCCCAGGGCGCGACGCGGGCATTGCTGGGGGACGTGCCGGTGGTCGATCTGGACCAGCCGACCTGGCAACAGCAACCTGTCGACAACCCTCACGTGCCAGCCGTCAGTGCCTACGTGATCTACACCTCTGGCTCCACCGGCCAGCCCAAGGGTGTGATCAACGACCACCCCGGCGTGGTCAACCGCCTGCTGTGGATGCAGGACGCCTACGGTCTCAAGGCCCACGACAGGGTGTTGCAGAAAACCCCGTTCAGCTTCGACGTGTCGGTGTGGGAATTTTTCTGGCCGCTGTTCACCGGCGCCTGCCTGGTGATGGCGCGCCCAGGCGGTCACAAAGACCCGGCGTACCTGTGCGAGGTGATTGCCGCCGAGCAGATCACCACGCTGCACTTCGTGCCGTCGATGCTCGACGTGTTCCTGGCCCATGGCGATGTGAGCCAGGCAGCTGGACTGGTGCGCGTGATGTGCAGCGGCGAGGCTTTGCCCGGCAGCCTGGTGCGGCGCTTCAAGCAGCAATTGCCAGGCAGCCAATTGCATAACCTGTATGGCCCGACCGAAGCCGCTGTGGATGTGACCGCATGGAACTGCGCCGGGCCGGTGACGCCGGACAACACACCGATCGGCAAACCGATCGCCAACACCCGCCTGTACGTGCTCGACGCACAGATGCAGCCCGTGCCATTGGGCGTGGTCGGCGAGCTGTTCATCGGCGGCGTGCAAGTAGCGCGCGGTTACTTGAACCGCCCGGAACTGACCGCCGAACGCTTCCTCAAGGACCCGTTCACCGATGGCCGCCTGTATCGCACTGGCGACGTAGGCCGCTACCTGGTGGACGGCACTATCGAGTACCTGGGGCGCAACGACGACCAGGTGAAGATCCGTGGCCTGCGCATCGAGCTGGGGGAAATCCAGGCGCGCCTCACCGACTACCCGCAGGTCAATGAAGCCGCGGTGATCGCCCGTGACAATCGCCTGATTGCCTACTACACCGGGGCGTTCAGCGAGATCGATGCCTTGCGCACGCACCTGTTGCAGCACCTGCCGGAGTTCATGGTGCCGGCGATCTTCGTGCATCTGGAGACGCTGCCCCTGAGCCCCAACGGCAAGCTCGACCGTAAGGCACTGCCCGCGCCGGGCCTGGACTCGGTGGTGGTGCGCGAGTACGAAGCGCCCCAGGGCGACACGGAAATCGCCCTGGCCTGCCTGTGGGCCGAGTTGCTCAACGTGGAGCGCGTGGGCCGTTACGACAACTTCTTCGAGCTGGGTGGCCACTCGTTGCTCGCCGTGAGCCTGATGGGGCGCATGCGCCGCCTCGGGTTGTCGGCGGATGTGAAGGTATTGTTCGGCCAGCCGACCTTGTCGGCGTTAGCCGCCGCGTTGGGCGGCGGGCGCGAAGTGGCGGTGCCGGTCAATGGCATTGCTGCCGATTGCACCGCGATCACCCCGGGCATGTTGCCGTTGATCCAGCTGGACCAGCCGGCCATCGAGCGTATCGTCGCCTGCATCCCGGGCGGCGCGGCGAATGTGCAGGACATCTACCCGTTGGCGCCGTTGCAGGCCGGCATGCTCTATCAGCATCGCGCCGCGCAGGGCGGCGACGACTATGTGTTGCGGGCGCAGTTTGCGTTCGACAGCGCCCAGCGCCTGGAGGCATTTGCCCTGGCCTTGCAGGCGGTGATCCAGCGCCACGACAGCCTGCGTTCGTCGTTCCACTGGGACGGCCTGGAAGAACCGGTGCAGGTGGTGTGGCGCGAGGCCGCGCTGCGGGTCGAACGTGGGCCGATGCCGGAGCGGCTCGACCTGTCCCAGGCGCCGCTGATGCGCCTGGTGGTGAGTGAAGACAGTGCCACCTTGCTGTTCCACCACCTGGTGATGGACCACATCGCCCTGGAGATTTTGCAGCACGAAATGCAGGCGTTTCTCTCGGGCACGCAACACAGCCTGGGCGTGCCGGTGCCGTATCGCAACTATGTGGCCCAGACCCGCTTGGGGGTGGACGATCATGAGGCGTTCTTCCGCGAGATGCTGGGCGAGATCGACGAGCCGACCCGCTTGGAAAACCTCGGCGGCAATGAGCAGGTTCACTGTGCCCTTGACCTGGCGTTGAGCCAACGCCTGCGCACCCAGGCCCGGCAATCCGGCGTGAGCGCGGCCAGCCTGATGCACCTGGCCTGGGCGCACGTGCTGGGCAAGGTCTCGGGCCGTGAGCAGGTGGTGTTCGGCAGCGTGATGCTCGGTCGTCTGCAAGGCGGCGAAGGGGCCGAGCGGGCCATGGGGGTGTTCATCAACACGCTGCCGCTGCGGGTCGACCTGGGTCGGCACAGCGTGCGCGACGCGTTGCGTGCCACCCACGCACGCCTCACTCAACTGCTCAGCCACGAGCAGGCGCCGTTGGCCTTGGCCCAGCGCTGCAGCGGCGTGCCGGTGACGACGCCGCTGTTCGATACGCTGTTCAACTACCGCCACAGTGCGCCGCAGGTGGCGAGCGAGGCCTGGCAGGGCATCCGGTTGCTCAAGGCCGAGGAACACAGCAACTATGGCCTGTCGGTGAGCGTGGATGACCTGGGTGCGGGTTTCTCCTTCAAAGCCGTGGGGCAGGGCGCCCGCCGCGTGTGCGACTACCTGCGCATCGCCGTGGAGCAGGTGGTGCAGGCGTTGGAACAGGGCGGTACGACGGCCATCGGCCACGTGCCGATCCTGCCTGCCGCCGAACGCCAGCAATTGCTCGACCTGAACGCCACCACCCGCGCATTCCCGCGTGAGCATACGGTGCAACGTTTGTTCGAAGCCCAGGCCCATGCGCGTCCCGCAGCCATGGCGGCGCTGCATGGCGAGCAATCACTCAGTTATGGCGAGCTGAACAGCCGCGCCAATCGGCTGGCCCATCATCTGCTGGGCCTTGGGGTGCGTCCCGGCGATCACGTGGCAATCCTGCTGCCGCGCTCGCTAAACTTGCTGGTCAGCCAGCTGGCCGTGCTCAAGTGCGCCGCCGCTTACGTGCCGCTGGATATCAACGCTCCGACCGAGCGCCAGGCGTTCATGGTGCAGGACAGCAGCGCGGCCTGGTTGTTGACCGGCAGCGACGTTGCCGTCGACTACCCCGTGCAGCGCCTGGACCTCGACACCCTGGCCCTCGACCCGCAGCCGAGCCATAACCCGGATCTGTCGCAGTCGTCGGACAGCGTGGCGTACATCATGTACACCTCCGGCTCCACCGGCACGCCCAAAGGCGTGTTGGTGCCCCATCGCGGCATCACGCGCCTGGTGCTGAACAACGGCTATGCCGACTTCAATGCCAGCGACCGCGTCGCCTTCGCCTCCAACCCGGCGTTTGATGCCAGCACCATGGACGTGTGGGGCCCGTTGCTCAATGGCGGCCAGGTGCAGGTGATCGACCATGCCACCTTGCTCGACCCGGCCGCCTTCGGCGTGGCCTTGGCGGACGCGACGGTGCTGTTTGTCACCACCGCGTTGTTCAACCAGTACGTGCAGTTGATTCCCCAGGCCCTGGCGGGCTTGCGCATCCTGCTGTGCGGCGGCGAGCGGGCCGACCCGGCGGCGTTCCGCAGCCTGTTGGCGCAGGCACCGGCATTGCGCCTGGTGCATTGCTACGGGCCGACCGAAACCACCACCTACGCCACCACCTACGAAGTGCGGTCGCTGGCCGAGACGGCCGACAGCGTGCCCATTGGCCTACCGATCGCCAACACGCAGGTGCATGTGCTGGACACGCAGTTGCAGCCGGTGCCTGTGGGCGTGACCGGTGAAATCTGCATTGGCGGCGACGGGGTGGCCAAGGGGTACCTGAACCGTGCTGAATTGACCGCCGAAAAGTTTGTGCAGGACCCGTTTATCCCAGGCGCCTTGATGTACCGCACCGGCGACCTCGGTCGCTGGACGGCGGAGGGCCTGCTGGAATGCATCGGGCGCAATGACGACCAGGTGAAGATCCGTGGTTTCCGTATCGAACTGGGTGAGATCGAAGCGCGCCTGGCCGGTTTCGCCGGTATCCAGGAAGTGGTGGTGCTGGCCCGTGAAGACGCACCGGGTGACAAGCGCCTGGTGGCGTATTTCACCTGGGCCGATGAGCCCCTCGGCATCGACAGCGTGCGGGCCTACCTGCAAGGCCAGTTGCCGGACTACATGCTGCCGTCGGCCTTCGTGCCGTTGGAGCACCTGCCGTTGACCGCCAACGGCAAGGTCGACCGCAAAGCCTTGCCGGTGCCCGCGCTGGAAGCCTTGCACCGCCGCGAGTTTGAAGCGCCGGTGGATGCTCTGGAACAGACCCTGGCAGCGCTGTGGGCCGAGGTGCTGAAGCTGGAACAGGTTGGGCGCCACGACAGCTTCTTTGAATTGGGTGGGCACTCACTGCTGGCGATCCGCCTGGTCACCCTGGTGGAAGACGCTGGGTTGCACCTGTCCCTGGCCGAGCTGTTCCAGCACGCCAGCGTGGCCTCTGTCGCTGCGTTGTTGCGCCAGCGTACCGCCGCGCCGGTACGCGACACGTCGGTGATCACGGTACGCAGCAGGGGAGCGCAGGCGCCGTTGTTCCTGGTGCACGAGTTCAGTGGCATGGACGTGTACTTCCCGGCGCTGGGCCAGCACCTGCCGGGTGACTACCCGATCTACGGCCTGCCGGGCGTGGCCCTGGGCGAACCGCACCTGAACACTATGGAAGGCTTGGCGGCGCGGTTGGTCGGCTTGATTCGCGGCCTTCAACCCCATGGACCTTATCGGCTGGCCGGCTGGTCGTTTGGCGGCGTGCTGGCCTATGAAGTGGCGATGCAACTGCTGGGGCTGGATGAGGCCGTGGAGTTCCTCGGCCTGATCGACAGCTACGTGCCGCGCATGACCGACCAGGGCAAGGCGCGCTGGAGCGGGCCGGACGCGCTCAAGCGGCATTTGCTGTTGCAGTGCACGGCGTATTGGAAAGCACAGGGAGGTGCGGATGAACTGGCGAGCCTTGAACACTTGGAGGCAGACGTTGGACAGCTGGACTTTGCGCGCCTGCTGCAACGTTGTCGCGATGAAGGTGTGCTGCACGCGCAAATGGCGGCGGCGACGGACGCGGAGCTCTTGAACTATATCCAGCGCGAAGTCGGCCACGGGCATGCGTTGGCGCACTACAGCCTGTTCCCGTTGCCGGTTCCGGTGTACCTGTTCAGCGCGGGTGAGCGCCCGACCGAGTTGTCGCGGCGCAGTGAGTCGCTGGGTTGGCAAGAGGTATTGGCGCCGGGGCAATTGCGCCAGGTACAGGTGCCGGGGGACCACCAGAGCATGATGCAGGCGCCGCATATCCAGGCGCTCGGGCGAGCGATGAGCGAGGTGCTAAGGGCCTGTTCGCCGGTGGTGCAGGCGCCGCATCAACCCATGTTGCGTATTCAGAGCGGCCGGGCGGGGTATGCGCCGGTGTTCTGTGTGCCGGGTGCGGGAGACAGCGTCACCGGCTTTGTCGGCTTGGGCGAGGCCCTGGGGCGTGACTGGCCGCTGTTTGGCTTGCAGCCGCGTGGGCTGGACGGTGAGGCGGTGCCCCATAGCCAGGTGGAAGCGGCGGCGGCGTGTTACTTGATGGCCTTGGAACAGGAGTGTGCGCAGGGGCCGGTGCATCTGGTCGGGCATTCGTTTGGTGGCTGGGTCGCGCTGGAGATGGCGTTGCGATTGCAAGCGGCCGGGCGCGAAGTGGCGTCGTTGACGGTGATCGACAGTGAGGCGCCTGGTGGGGCCGCTAAGGTGTACACCACGACGGCGGCGTTGCTGCGCTTGATCGAGGCGATGCAGTTGTCGGCCGGCAGGTCGCTGGGGATTGATCCGGGGGATTTTGCCGCGAGTGATGAGGTGGCGCAGCGGCGGCGGTTACATGCCGGCATGGTTGGTGTCGGGTTGTTGCCGGGGCGTTCTGCGGTGGGTGCGATGGAGGGGCCGGCGCGCACTTATGCGGCGGCGTTGCGTACAGAGTATCGGCCGGGTGCGCGGTTCAAGGGCGTGGTGCGGTTGGTGTTGGCGGAGGATCCGGCGCTGGATGCGGCGGGGAATCAGCGGGAGCAAGGGTTGATGGTCGAGGGGTGGCGGCGGCAGGGGAGTGGGTTGCAGGTTTGGTATGGCGGGGGGAATCACTTTACGTTGCTCAAGGCGCCCAATGTGGTTGGGTTGGCGCGTTGGTGGGTGGATGGGGTGGTGGTTGGGGAGGTGGTTTCTTGAGTGGATTGTCGGTGTACATATCCGTCGCGTCGGTAACGGCTAGCCCGGCGGCCTCAGGGCCGACCGGTATTGTGTTTGTCGTTCGCGGCTCGAGTGTGGGAGGGGGCTTGCCCCCGATGACGGTGTGTCAGTTGATGCATCTGTGGCTGTCCCACTGCAATCGGGGGCAAGCCCCCTCCCACAGTTTTATCTCCATACATCAGGTAGATATCAGCCTGCTTTTGATCTGCTGGTGATCTGGCGTTTGATCCCAGACGCCCCGTAAAACCACGCTGACCTTCGTTCGGGCACACCGAGCCCGAGTGTTTGGGCAAGAGCGTTTTGCTTACTTTTGCGCTTTTCAAAAGTGAGCCGCCGTAAGGGCGGAACCATAAGCGGCCGTTACCTAAATAACGGATATGTACTCGATCAAAGGCCACCCATGGAAAAGTCAAAGTTACGCAAACTAGGAATGCTCACAGTCATCACAGTCGCCATCGGCCTGATCATCTACACGGTCCAGGCCCCCGCCGACGCCCCCCAATACCTCACCGCCACCGCCGAACGCGGTGACATCGAAAACGCCGTCCTGGCCACCGGCCTGCTCGAAGGCATCAAACAGGTCGACGTAGGCGCCCAGGTCTCCGGCCAATTGAAGTCCCTCAAGGTCAAGGTCGGCGACAAAGTGAAAAAGGGCCAATGGCTCGCCGAAATCGACCCACTGGTCCTGCAAAACACCCTGCGCAAAGCCCAAGTCGACGAAGAAAACCTCCAGGCCCAACGCCGCGCCACGGCGGCCCAGCTCAAGCAGGCCAAGTCCGTGTACGAGCGCTACAAAGGCCTGCAGATCGACGAGTCGGTTTCACGCCAGGATTTTGAAGACGCCGAGTCCAACTTCCAGGTGCAACAGGCCAACCTGCTGTCCCTGGATGCGCAGATCAAAAGCGCCCACATCCAGATCGACACTGCCAAGGTCAACCTGGCCTACACCCGCATCGTCGCGCCCATCGACGGCGATGTGGTGGGCATCGTCACCCAGGAAGGCCAGACCGTGATCGCCAGCCAGCTGGCGCCGGTGCTGCTCAAGCTGGCGGACCTGGACACCATGACCGTCAAGGCCCAGGTCTCCGAGGCGGATGTGATTCACATCAGCCCCGGCCAGCAGGTGTACTTCACCATCCTCGGTGAAGCCGACAAGCGTTACTACGCCAAGCTGCGCGGCACCGAGCCGGCGCCGCAGAACTTCCTGGAAACCCAGACCGCCGGCACGCCAAAGCAGAACACCGCAGTGTTCTATAACGCGCTGTTCGACGTGCCCAACCCCGATCACCGCCTGCGTATCGCCATGACCGCCCAGGTGCGTATCGTGCTCGATACCGCCCAGGCCGCGTTGATGGTGCCGGTGGCGGCGCTCGGTGCGCGCAACAATGACGGCAGCTACCCGCTGCGGGTGCTGGATGCCAAGGGCAAGGCGATGTCGCGGGATGTAAAGACCGGGATCAACAACAACGTCAAGGTGCAGATCCTCGACGGCCTGGCCGAAGGTGACAAAGTGGTGATCGGCGATGCCACGCCGGCTGTGGCGGGGAACTGACGGATGACCCAGCCACTGTTGGAACTCAAGGGCATCACCCGCAGTTTCATGGCCGGCGAGCGTGAGTTCATTGCGCTCAAGGGCATCGACCTGACGATTCACGCTGGGGAAATGGTTGCGATCATCGGTGCCTCGGGCTCGGGTAAATCGACCCTGATGAACATCCTCGGCGGCCTGGATTACGCCACGGCCGGCAGCTACAAGATCAATGGCATCGAGACCCGCTCGCTGGGGGACGAGCAGTTGGCCGAACTGCGCCGTGACTACTTCGGCTTTATCTTCCAGCGCTATCACTTGCTGGCGCACTTGAGCGCTTTGCATAACGTGGAGATGCCGGCGATCTACGCCGGCACATCGGAAACCGCGCGCCATAGCCGTGCGCGCGAGCTGCTGGCGCGCCTGGGGCTGGCGGGCCACACCAGCCACCGTCCCAGTCAGCTGTCGGGCGGGCAGCAGCAGCGGGTGAGTATTGCCCGGGCGTTGATGAACGGCGGTGAAGTGATCCTCGCCGACGAACCCACCGGCGCCCTCGACACCCACAGCGGCAAGGAGGTCATGCGTATCCTCGCTGAACTGCACGCCGCCGGGCATACAGTGATTATCGTGACGCACGACCCCAAGGTCGCGGCGAACGCCCAGCGCATTGTCGAGGTGTGCGATGGCGAGATAGTCAGCGACAAGGCCAACGCCAGTGTCGGCCTGGAGCTGCCCAGCGAAACCCCCATCGAGCCCAAGCGCAGCGGCGCCCGGCGTCTGGTGGCGAGCCTGGGGCTGTTCAAGGAAGCCTTCAACATGGCCTGGGTCGCGCTGGTGTCCCATCGCATGCGCACCTTGCTGACCATGCTCGGTATCGTCATCGGCATCACCTCGGTGGTGTCGATCTCGGCCATCGGCGAAGGCGCCAAGCGTTATGTGCTCAAGGACATCCAGGCCATCGGCAGCAACACCATCGATATCTTTTCCGGCACCAGTTTCGGCGACAGCCGCGCCTCGGCCATCGAGACGTTGATGCCCTCGGATGTCGACGCGTTGAACCAGTTGTATTACGTCGACAGCGCCACGCCGGTGGTGGGCCGCAACCTGTTGCTGCGCTTTGGCAATATCGACCTGGACGCGCAGGTCAATGGCGTGAGTGACCGCTATTTCAAGGTCAAGGGGCTGAAGCTCGAAGCGGGTATCGCCTTCAGCGAAAGCGATGCACGCCGCCAGGCCCAGGTGGTGGTGATCGACCACAACACCCGCCATCGTCTGTTCGGGCCGAACGTCGACCCGTTGGGCCAGGTGATCCTGGTGGGTAATCTGCCGTGCACGGTGATCGGCGTGACGGCCGACAACAAAAACATGTTCGCCGCCAGCAAGGCGCTGAACGTGTGGGTGCCCTATGAAACGGCGGCGGGGCGTTTGTTGGGGCAACGTCATCTGGACAGCATTACTGTGCGCATCAAGGACGGCCAACCGAGCAAGGTGGTCGAAGACAACGTCAACAAGCTGATGCTGCAACGCCACGGCACCAAGGATTTCTTCACCAACAACCTCGACAGCATCATGCAGACGGTGCAGAAAACCAGCCGCTCCCTGGCACTGTTGCTGTCGTTGATCGCGGTGATTTCACTGCTGGTGGGCGGTATCGGGGTGATGAACATCATGCTGGTGTCGGTGACCGAGCGCACCCGTGAGATCGGTATTCGCATGGCGGTGGGCGCCCGGCAATCGGACATTCGCCAGCAGTTCCTGGTGGAGGCGGTGATGGTGTGTTTGATCGGCGGGCTGATCGGGATCTCGCTGTCCTATGCCCTGGGCTTTCTGTTTTCGTTGTTTGTGAAGGAATGGGAGATGGTGTTTTCCCTGGGCTCGGTCATCACCGCGTTTGCCTGTTCGACATTGATCGGCATCGTGTTCGGCTTTGTGCCGGCGCGGAATGCGGCGCGGCTGGACCCGATCGAGGCCTTGGCAAGGGATTGAGGCCTGCTTGCCAATGAGAACCCAATGTGGGAGGGGGCTTGCCCCCGATTGCTGTGTATCAGCCACAATTTATATTGCTGACCCACCGCCATCGGGGGCAAGCCCCCTCCCACATTCAGACCGGTGTCGTCTTAAAAACCAGCCGTGTCCTCGGTGGCATACATCCACCGCAACAACGAATGCCGCCCGCTGATCCCCAACTTGATCGCCGCGCGTTTCAGGTAACTCTCGATGGTGTTGACCTTCAACGCCAATTGCTCCGCCAACTCCGGCGCCGTGCGCCCGGCCAGCAGGCCGACGCACACTTCGAGCTCACGGTTGGAGAGGGTCAGCCCCGATTGCACCAGGCGTTCCTCGATGCGCCGGCGCAGGGTTTCGAGGCCCTGGTTTTCCGGGGTCACCGGCTCGCTGTCCTGGCGGCACGGCTGGATCGCGGCGATGTGTTTTTCGACCATGGGCAACAGCAGGGTGGAGAAGTCCTGCAGCATGCTGCGCTCCTGCGGCGAGAAATTTTCGGACTGGTGTGAGCGATACACCGACAACACATAGCGCACGTCGTCGCGGCGGCGGGTGAGGTGCAATTGTGCCGCAGGTTGCTCTTCGCCCAAGGCTTCTACCGAGTCGGTGTAGACCGGGCTGATCTTGCGCCGGACCTGCCCTTCGGCACTCAGCTGCAATTGCCTGATATGGGTGGCGTCCACGGCCAGTTGGGTGAGGATCAGGTCATGCAGCATGCGCGGAAAATGGCGGCTGCCGGTGCTGGCGATGACCTTGCCAATATGGGGAAACAGCTGTGAGTTCATCAATTCGTCCATGAGGCGTGCAGGTATTCGGCCTTATAGCGACGGGTATTAAGAGGCATGCCAATGCGAATAACCTGCGGTGATAATCCTTCCCGCCGGAACCTATGCTAGTACAGCCTGGCGGCGGGAAGGGGATCCAATCTAAAAAAAATGGATTAGACACTCACGAGTTTGGACTTGTGTTGCGGCGTGCGCGTGCATTTGGCCAGTGCCTGCTGCACATCGGCCAGCAGGTCGGCGACGTCCTCAAGGCCCACCGACAACCGCACCAGCCCTTCGCTGATACCGTGCCGGGCGCGTTGCTCCGGGGTGTAGGTGGAGTGGGTCATGCTTGCCGGGTGCTGGGCCAGTGACTCGGCGTCGCCCAGGCTGACGGCACGGGTAAACAGCTTGAGGGCATTCATGAAGCGCCGGCCGGTTTCGATTCCGCCCTTGAGTTCGAAGGCGATCATGCCGCCGGGCATTTTCATCTGCCGTGTCGCCAGTTCGTATTGTGGAAAAGAACGCAGCCCCGGGTAAGTCACGCGCTCCACGGCGGGGTGTGCCTGCAAGGCCTCGGCCACCGCCTGGGCGTTGCTGCAATGGCGGTCCATGCGCAGGGCCAGGGTCTTGAGGCCGCGCATCAACAGCGAGGCATCCTGGGGCGACATGACGGCGCCGGTCAGGTCCTTGAGGCCTTGCAGGCGAATGCGCTGGGCCAGCGCCTGGCTGCTCACGGCAATGCCCGCAGTGATATCGCCGTGGCCGCTCAGGTATTTGGTCGCCGAATGCACCACCACATCGGCGCCGAGTTCCAGGGGGCGTTGCAGGTAGGGCGTGCAGTAGGTGTTGTCGACCACTACGGTGATGTCGGGTTGCTGGTGGGCGAGGGCGGCGACGGCGGCGATATCCACCAGTTGCAGGTTGGGGTTGGCCGGGGTTTCGCAGTAGATCATGCGGGTCGCGGGGCTGAGTGCGGCTTGCAGGGCCGCCAGGTCAGTGAGGTCGACATGCCGCACCTTGATGCCGAACTCGCCGATGCCGTGGTGCAGCAGGGCGAAGGTGCAACCGTACAGCGTCTGGCTGACGATCACCTCGTCGCCGGGGCGCAGCAGGGTCCAGAACGTTGCGGCAATCGCCCCCATGCCGGAACTGAACGCCACCGCCGCCTCACCGTTTTCCAGGGTCGCCATGCGTGACTCCAGCAGTGCCAGGGTCGGGTTGGAAATGCGCGTATAGAAGTGGCCGCTGGCTTCCCCTGCAAAACAGGCGGCGCCGTATTCGGCGGTGGGGAAGGCAAAGGTGGCAGACAGGTAAATCGGCGGGACGAGCGCGCCGTGGTGGTCCTTGGGGTCGTAGCCGTGGTGGATGGCGCGGGTGGAAAAGCCGAATGCATTGTGTTTATTGTTCATGTCGCACGCTCCTTATTTCCTACAATGCTATGCTCATAACCACAGATGAATTTTGCGATATTTGCTGCTAATTCCCGCGTCCTGGGATGAAAACCTCATAAAAATAACGAATAGAGGCACGTTATGCCTGTCAGTCTGGATCGCACCGATAAAGCGCTTTTAAACGCGTTGCAAGGTAATGCTCGGCTCACCGTGGCTGAATTGGCCGACCGCGTTTCCCTGACGACCTCCCCGTGTTGGCGCCGGGTGCGCAACCTGGAGGAGAGCGGGGTGATCAGTGGGTACCAGGCGATTCTCTCGCCCAAGGCGCTGGGGTATGGGGTGACGGCGTTTGTCAGCATCATGATGGAGAGTCACACCCAGGACATTGCCCGGGCATTCGAGCAGCGGCTGTTGGAGATTCCCGAGATTGTGGCGTGTCATAACGTGTCGGGGCGGTATGATTTTTTGTTGGAAGTGGTGGCGAGGGATCTGGAGTCGTTTGGGGAGTTTGCGCGGGAGGTGTTGCAGACGTTGCCTTGCGTCAAGGAGATTTATTCGAGTTTTTCCTATAAGTCGGTGAGGGGGTTGCGGGTGATTCCGGTGCCGGGGTGATTGGGTGGTGTGTACATATCCGTTTCTTCGGTAACGGCTACTTAGGGACTGTCAGATATTTTGTGTGCGGGCCGGTAACGGCCTGCCGTCAGGCAGGCCCTGCTTTTACCAGGTAGGCCTGATAAATCGATCTCCGTAAAGAATCGCAAATTGATTCATCGCACTTTTCCAATCATGGGCCGCTGAGCCCCAGTTGGCGGTGATATTGCGCAGTCCAAGCCAGATCAGTTTTGTCGCCGCATCGTCGGTCGGGAAGTGGCCGCGCGTCTTGATGATCTTGCGCAACTGAGCGTTGATGCTCTCGATGGCGTTGGTCGTGTAGATCACTTTTCGGATCGCCGGCGGGAACACGAAAAATGGGACCACACGATCCCAAGCGCGACGCCAGGCAGCCACTACCGTCGGATATTGCTTGCCCCATGGCCCACTTTCAAACGCATCCAGCGCCTGCTCGGCCGCTTCGGCGGTCACCGCCTGATAGATCGGCTTAAGCGCCTTGGCCAGTTCGCGACGCTTGTCCCAAGCCGCGTAATCAAGGCTGTTGCGGATCAGATGAACAATGCATGTTTGCAGTGTCGTGTCTGGAAACACGGCGTTGAGCGCTTCTGGCATGCCTTTGAGGCCATCGGTCACAGCAATCAACACGTCTTCGACGCCGCGTGTCTTGAGGTCGTTGAAAACCTTCATCCAGAACTTGGCGCCCTCGGTATTTTCTATCCAGATGCCGAGAATATCGCGTGTTCCGTCAGGCAAAACACCCAGGGCCAAGTAGATCGCCTTGTTGCGAACCAGCCCCTCTTCGCGGATTTTGACCCGTAGAGCATCGAAGAAAATAACCGGATACATCGGCTCCAAAGGCCGCTGTTGCCATGCACCGATCTCTGCCATGACCTCGTCGGTCACAGAGCTGATGAAGTCCGGAGAAACATCAGTACCGTACTGCTCGGAAAGAAACGCCCGGATCTCTCTGACCGTCATTCCACGGGCATACATGGCAATGATCTTGTCATCGAACCCGGTGTAGCGGCGCTCGTGCTTGGGAATCAGGATAGGGGAAAAACTGCCGTCCCGATCACGTGGAATATCCAGTCGGAGCGGGCCATCGCCGGTGAGAACCGTCTTGCCGCTCTTGCCATTGCGCTGGTTGGTTTCATCCTCTGGGCGCTGTGCGCCCGGCGGATAGCCCAGGTGATGACCGAGCTCAGCACTCAGCGCTCGCTCGATCAAAGCCTTCTTGAACGCCGCAGACGCGTCCTCGATGGCTTCAGCGGTCATCGGACCATCGGTGAATTGCTCGAGAAGCTCTTTCGGGATTTTCGGCAGCTCTCGCAACGCGGGTTTCTTTTTGGTTGGCATACATGCACCTCTTACTCATGTTATGCCCGAACACAAAATTACTGACACCCCCGCTACTTAGGGTTCCGCCCTTACGGCGGCTCACTTTTGGAAGGACCGGAATGCCGGCCCAGCCAAAAGTAAGCAAAAGGTCCTCGCCCCAACACTCGGCACCTCGCCTAGGCTCGGTGTGCCCTCACTCCGGCTTGAATCCGTGGGCCGCCGTCATGGGCCATCCCTGGCCCAGGACGGCTAACCCGGCGTCCTGCCGGGTTACCCACGGATTCAAGCCTGCGTTCGGCCAGCGTGTTTGACGGGGCGCCCCAGATCAAAAGCAAGAGCGCGGCGGCCTTAGAGCCGACCGGATTGTATGGCCGGTACTCGGTCAAAGTGTGGGAGGGGGCTTGCCCCCGATGGCAGTGGGTCGTCACTGATGAGTTGGCTGACACACCGCCATCGGGGGCAAGCCCCCTCCCACAGTTTGATCTTCATGTATCAGTTGAAGGGTGGCCCCCGGTGTCAGGGTAGTTGTCGTGTCCTCCGCTTTTTAAAAGTATTCCGGGGGCGGCAAGAGTAAGGTCATGCCTTTCTATTCAGAAGAACGCAAAGCTGCGCTGTTGAAAATGATGCTTCCGCCCCTGAGCCTGTCAGCGTCGGAGGTCGCGCGCCGTGAAGGTTGTAGCGACATGTCTCTTCATTATTGGCGTAAGCAAGCTGCTGCCAGAGGTTCTCAGTTGTCCGAAAACAAGCAGTCGCCTGAAAGTTGGTCTGCCGAATCCAAGCTCATGGCAGTCATCGAATCATCAGCTTTGTCGGAGCTGGAGCTGAGTGAGTATTGCCGTCGCAACGGTATTTTCCCTGAGCAAATTGACGGCTGGCGCAAAGCTTTCATTGCCAACAGCACTAATCACTCAGCGCTGAAAAAAGGAATCGCTGGTGAGACCAAGGAGGATAAGAACCGGATTCGGGAGCTGGAGCGTGAGCTGCGCCGAAAGGATGCAGCGCTGGCTGAAACAGTCGCATTGCTGGTGCTGCGAAAAAAGCTCAATGCCTACTGGGGGAGCGACGACGAGGACAATTGACCTTGTTGCCAGAACGGCATCTTCTCGTCGACTGGCTCACCGAAGCCATCACTGCGGGCGCCCGCAGGGCGCCTGCGTGTCTAGAAGTCGGTATTTCGCTACGCACGCTACAACGCTGGATCCTGCCCGAAGCGTTGTTGGCAGATGGGCGCACCACGACGGTGAGGCCAGTGCCGAATAATGCTCTGACTGATGTTGAGCGCCAAGCCATCCTGGCCTTGTGCAACAGCAAGGCCTACGCACATCTGCCACCGAGCCAGATCGTGCCACGGCTCGCTGACGAGGGACGTTACATGGCATCGGAGGCAACCTTTTACCGAGTGCTGCGTGCGGCAGATCAGCAGCATCATCGTTCCCGCGCCAAACGCCCGCATCGCCATGAAGCACCCACCACCTACGCGGCGACAGCCGCCAATCAGGTGTGGTCTTGGGATATCACGTACCTGCCGTCGCCAGTTCGTGGGAAGTTTTACTACCTCTATTTGATCGAAGATATCTACAGCCGAAAGGCTGTGGGCTGGGAAGTTTACGAAGCAGAAAACGGTGAAAAAGCCGCTGTCCTACTGCAACGAAGTGTCACTAGAGAGAAGTGCTGGCGTCAGCCGCTGGTGCTTCACTCGGACAATGGCGCACCGATGAAATCGGTGACGTTACTGACCAAGATGTACGACCTGGGTATCACGCCATCGAGAGGAAGACCCCGGGTAAGCAACGATAATCCTTACTCGGAGTCGCTGTTTAGAACGCTGAAGTACTGCCCGCAGTGGCCGCAGGATGGATTTGGCAGCCTGGATGACGCGCGTATCTGGGTCAGGAATTTTATGGCCTGGTACAACACCGAGCATCGTCATAGCCGAATCCGCTTCGTGACACCCGCCCAGCGCCACGAGGGAAAAGACCGGGAAATCTTGGCCCGGAGGGCGGCAATCTATGGGCAAGCGAGAGAAAAAAGGCCTGAAAGGTGGTCAGGCGAGACACGCAACTGGGACCCTATCGGGACGGTGTACCTCAATCCTGAAAGGGAGCTGACAGTTGTCGTGAAGGTCGCCTAGCAAGACGGGAGACACGACAACTACCTTGAAAAACGCCGGTGGTTTGCTCTGGCTCTGGCTCTGGCTCTGGCTCTGGCTCTTGATCTGCTTTTGATTTTGATCTTAGGCGCCCCGTCAAACACGCTGGCCGGAATTCGGCAGGGATTTGGGGGGTAAACCGGTAGGGATGCCGGTTTAGCCGCCCCGCGCCATGGATGGCGCGTGGCGGCGGCCCCCCAAATCACTGTCGGATTACGGGCACACCGAGCCTAGGCGAGGTGCCGAGTGTTGGGGCAAGAGCGTTTTGCTTACTTTTGACTGGGCCGGCATTCCGGCTTTTCAAAAGTGAGCCGCTGTAAGAGCGGAACCCTAAGTAGCCGTTACCTAAATAACGGATATGTCCCCAATCCAACCCAACCCCCCCCAAACAGCACGTACATCCAATTTTCCCCACCCCATCCCCCCTCAAACTCCCTCATCGCTGAATCTTCAAGGCAGAGGGACACCCATGGACCCAACCACAAAACCAGGCCCCGACGAAGTCGTCACCCTGGTGGTCAAACACCTCATCAAACCCGGCCTGGAGGCCGACTACGAAGCCTGGCTGCGCCGCATCGTCCGCATCGCCGGCGACCGCCCCGGCCACCTCGGTGTCGACGTGGTACGCGGAAAACAAGGCAACCTGGCGCTGTTCACCTGTGTATTGCGCTACCGCTCCACCGAAGACCTGGAAACCTGGCTCGACTCCCCCGAACGCAAAACCCTGATCGCCGAAGCCGCGCCCATGCTCGCCGACGGTGACAACACCGAAATCGGCGCGGTCAACGAATTCTGGTTCAACCCCGAAACCCCGAACGCCGCCAAGCCGCCGCGCTGGAAGCAGGCGGTGGTCACCCTGTGCGTGATCCTGCCGCTGACCCTGCTGGTGCCGATCGTGTGGGGCCCGGTGCTGCGCCTGCACCCGTTTCTCTCCAACTACGTGGTCGCCACGTTCCTGGTGACTGTGACCATTGTCGTGCTGGTGGTCTACCTGCTGATGCCGGCGGCCACCCGCCTGTTCGCTCCCTGGCTTGAAGCCTCTGTAAAGGAAACCCTATGAACGCCGATCTGATTCTGTTCAATGGCCAGTTCCACACCGTGGACCGTGAAAACCCGCGCGCCACGGCTGTCGCCATCCGCGAGGGGCGGTTTGTCGCCGTGGGTACCGACGGTGAAGCCATGGCCCTGCGCGGCAGTGGCACCCAGGTCATCGACCTCAAGGGCCGCACCGTCATCCCCGGCCTCAACGACTCGCACCTGCACCTGATCCGGGGCGGCTTGAACTACAACCTCGAACTGCGCTGGGAGGGCGTGCCGTCCCTGGCCGATGCCCTGCGCATGCTCAAGGACCAGGCCGACCGCACCCCGACTCCGCAATGGGTACGCGTGGTAGGGGGTTGGAACGAATTCCAGTTCGCCGAAAAACGCATGCCGACCCTGGACGAACTCAACCAGGCCGCGCCGGACACCCCGGTGTTCGTGCTGCACCTGTACGACCGCGCTTTGCTCAACCGCGCAGCGCTGCGTGTGGCCGGCTACACCAAGGACACGCCTAACCCGCCGGGCGGCGAGATTGTGCGGGACAGCAACGGCAACCCCACCGGCATGCTGGTGGCGCGGCCGAACGCGATGATTCTGTATTCGACCCTGGCCAAAGGCCCGAAACTGCCGTTGGAGTACCAGGTCAACTCGACCCGCCAGTTCATGCGTGAACTCAACCGCCTGGGCCTCACCAGTGCCATCGACGCCGGCGGCGGTTTCCAGAACTACCCCGATGACTATGCGGTGATCGAGCAACTGGCCAAGGACCAACAGTTGACGGTGCGCATCGCCTACAACCTGTTCACCCAGAAGCCCAAGGAAGAACTCAGCGACTTCAAGAACTGGACCGGCAGCGTCACCCTGCACCAGGGCGACGATTACCTGCGTCACAACGGCGCCGGCGAGATGCTGGTGTTCTCGGCCGCCGACTTCGAAGACTTCCTTGAACCGCGTCCCGACCTGCCGTTGACCATGGAGCAGGAGCTGGAACCGGTGGTGCGCCACCTGGTTGAACAGCGCTGGCCGTTCCGTTTGCACGCCACCTATAACGAGTCCATCTCGCGCATGCTCGACGTGTTCGAGAAGGTCAATCGCGACATCCCGTTCAACGGCCTGCCGTGGTTTTTCGACCACGCCGAAACCATCACCCCGCAGAACATCGAGCGTGTGCGTGCCCTCGGTGGCGGTATTGCGATCCAGGACCGCATGGCGTTCCAGGGCGAATATTTTGTCGAGCGCTACGGCGCCAAGGCCGCCGAAGCCACGCCGCCGATCAAGCGCATGCTCGCCGAAGGCGTGCCGGTCGGCGCGGGCACCGATGCAACGCGGGTGTCGAGCTACAACCCGTGGACCTCGCTGTACTGGATGGTCAGCGGCCGCACCGTCGGTGGCCTGGAACTGCATGCCGAAGGCTTGCCACGCCTGACCGCGCTGGAACTGTTCACCCACGGCAGCGCCTGGTTCTCGTCCGAGCAGGGCAAGAAGGGCCAGATCAAGGTCGGGCAGTTGGCGGACGTGGCGGCGCTGTCGGCGGACTTCTTTAGTGTCGATGAAGAAGCCATCAAGTGGATCGAGTCGGTCCTCACCGTGGTCGGCGGCAAGGTGGTCTACGGCGCCGGCGACTTCGAAGATTTCGCCCCCCCGCGCGTGCCGGTGCTGCCGGACTGGTCGCCGGTGGTCAAGGTGCCAGGGCACTGGCGCCCAGGCTCGCCGTTGCAGGCGCAGGTGCACCAGTGCAGCGGCCCGTGCGGCGTGCATGCCCACAGCCACGAAAAAGCCCGCCATTCCAGCGTGCCGGTCAGCGACTTCCAGGGTTTCTGGGGTGCGTTCGGCTGCTCGTGTTTTGCATTTTGATTACCCATACCCCCGTAAGGAGTTGAACCATGGCTAGCCCTCGTTTGAACAAAGATGACGCCGTTGTACTGTTGGTCGACCACCAGACTGGCCTGATTTCCCTGGTGCAGGATTTCTCCCCCAACGAATTCAAGAACAACGTGTTGGCCCTGGCCGATGTGGCGAAGTTCTTCAAGTTGCCAACCATCCTCACCACCAGTTTCGAAAGCGGCCCCAACGGCCCGCTGGTTCCGGAACTCAAGGAACTGTTCCCGGACGCGCCGTATATCGCCCGTCCTGGCCAGATCAACGCCTGGGACAACGAAGACTTCGTCAAGGCGGTCAAGGCCACCGGCCGCAAGCAGATCATCATTGCCGGTGTGGTGACAGATGTGTGCGTCGCGTTCCCGACCCTGTGCGCGCTGGAAGAAGGCTTTGAAGTGTTCGTGGTCACCGACGCCTCCGGCACCTTCAACGAAACCGTACAACAAGCCGCCTGGGCGCGCATGACTGCCGCCGGCGCCCAACTGGTGAACTGGTTCGCCGTGGCCTGCGAACTGCAGCGCGACTGGCGCAACGACATGGAAGGCCTGGCCAACCTGCTGTCGCCACGCATCCCCAACTACCGCAACCTGATGAACAGCTACTCGGCGTTCACTGCCAAATAACCCTGTCGGTCATCAATGTGGGAGGGGGCTTGCCCCCGATAGCAGTGTGTCAGTCTCAATTCCTTTGACTGACACACTGCTATCGGGGGCAAGCCCCCTCCCACAATTTGTTTTGTGGTGTAACCACTAACAGGCTATAAATCCGAGAAATGTCCACCGAGAAGCGACAATGAACCCCTTCGAAGACATGCGCCTGTTCTGCCAGGTCATGGAATCCGGCAGCTTCACCGCCGCCGCCGAACAGCTGGGCCTGTCCAAGCAGTTCGTCAGCCGCCGCCTGATCCAGCTGGAAGACCGCCTCGGCGTACGCCTGCTCAACCGCTCCACCCGCCGGCTGGATGTCACGCCACTCGGCCAGAGTTACTACGAATCCGCCTTGCGCCTGCTCAGTGAAGTCGAGCAAGTGGAGCAGGGCATCGCTGGCCAGAACAGCGAACCACGCGGCACCATTCGCCTCAGCGCACCGTTGTCGTTTGCCATGGCCCATCTGGGCTGCCTGTTACCGCTTTTCCTGCAGCGCCATCCCCAGGTGGCGGTGGAGGTCGACTTGAGCGACCGTCCCGTGGACCTGATCGGTGAAGGCTACGACCTGGTTTTGCGCATCGGTACCCTGGAAGATTCCACCCTGATCGCCCGGCGTATCGCCAGCATTCCCCGGGTGTACTGCGCCAGCCCCGACTACCTGGCCTTGCGTGGTACACCGCAAAAACCCGATGACCTTGCCGACCACGATTGCCTGCCCTACGGCCACGGCCGCCAGGTGCAGTGGCGCTTCAAGGGCAAGTTGCAGGCGCTGAGCGTGAGCGGGCGCATGCGGGTGAACAACGGCGACTTGCTGCGCGATACCGCCATCGCCGGTCTGGGCGTAACCTACCTGCCGACCTTTATCGTCGGCGAGGCATTGAAGGACGGCCGCCTGGTCACGGTGCTGGATGAATTCGCCCCCGAAGACCTGACGCTGTCGGCAGTGTACCCGCAGCACCGGCAAAGCTCGCGACCGGTGCAGGCGCTGGTGGAGTTCCTGCGCGAACGCCTGGCTAGCGGCTGTTGAAGAGCTGGCGGATCAGGTTGGGCGTACTGCCGGTCCAGCGCTTGAACGAACGGCGAAAGTTCGCCGCATCGTTGAAGTTCAGGTACGCCGCCACTTCATCATTGCTATAGCCCTTGACCTGATACAGGTGCAACGCCACCTGCTTGCGCACGCGGTCCACCTGCTGCTGAAAGCCGGTGTCATGCTTGTGCAACTTGCGCTTGAGGGTCGCCGGGCTCATGGCGAAGGCCTGCGCGGCCTGTTCCAGGCTGGGCGGTTGGCGTACCTGTTCGTGCAGATAGTCGTAGAGGCAGTCGAGAAAACTGCTGGAGAAACCCAGTTGTTCGATCTGCACACGGGCTTGCTGGCGTGCCACCTGGCCGGCGGTGGCCGAGGCACCTGGCCAGGCGCGGGTGAGGTATTCGCGGGGGATGCTCAGCATGTCCAGCGGCCGTTCGAAGCGCGTCTCTTCGTCCAGATGCACCCAATACTGCTCGACGTAACGCGGCTCGGCATGACTGAAACTGCACGCCCACGGCAGGCGCTCGCCGCTGAGCCATTGGCTCATGGCGACCAGCGAGGTCATGCTGGCTTCCAGTAAAAACCGCCAATGCTCGCCGGCGCCGCAACTGTCTCGCCAGTACAGGTAGGCGTGGTGCGCATCCAACTCCAGTTGCAGGGTGGCCAGTGGGCTGAGCAGCACCTGTTGCTGGATCAGGATCTCCAGGGCCTGGTGCAGGTTCTGCGCATGCCCCAGGGCATGGCTGGCCGCGCCGTAGTAGCCGGGCAAGAGCCGCTGGCCGAACAGAAAACTGCTGTCGTCGGCGTCAAGCAATTTGCGACTGTTGCCGATCAACCCGAAAAACTGCTGCGGGCTCAACCGCGCCGTGCCGGCCAGGATGTCCTCGTGAAACAGTCCCGTGCCGCGCAGCAGGCGATGGCTGTCGATGTCCCGGGACAAGGCCAGGTCGATCAGCGTGGCGGGTTGGTAGTGCCCTGGTATGAAGCGGCTGTCGGCTTCATACCAGCTGGTTTTCACGGCCATCTCAGGCGCTTTTCGCCAGAGGTTGCTTGGCCCTGGCCAGGGCCAGGTTGAGGCGCTTGAGCAAGTCCTGGGGCGGCTCGTCCAGGGCCATGACCACGGCGGTGGTCGCCGCCAGTTGCAGGCGCTCACCGTGCAGTCGGGTCTTGTGTGCAAGGCCGCGCACTGCCTGCTGCAACTCCAGCGCCAGTTCCTTGGCCTGGCGCTCACCGGTGTTGGGCAGCAGTACCACAAAACGGTCGCCGGCCAGGCGGCACAGCAGATCCTGGCGGCGCAGGTTGAGCAACAGCAAATGGCTGAGGGCCTGCAGCACCGCATCGCCTTCGGCATGCCCGTAGGCCTGGTTGATGGCCGCGAAGTTGTCCAGGTCCAGCGCCAGCAGCGACAGCGGTTGCTGCTGGGCCTGGCTGTCTTGCAGGCTCTCGGCCAGCTGGCGCTTGAGGTAGTCGGCGCCGGCCAGCGGCGTGAGTTTGTCGAACAGCCGATGCTCGCGGAACAGTCGCTCGCGTTTCTCCATCTGTGCGCTGATCGCCAGTTGTTCGCGGTGCCAGTGGTAGATACCAATGGTCAGCAGGATCATGCCCACCGGCATCGGCCCGGACTCCAGCCAGTGGTCCCAGGTAATGCTGTCGGGCAGGCGGATGAATTCGTCGAGGCTGTCGATCCACCACGAGAAGAAGATGCATGACAGGCCCAGCGCCAGGTAGTTGGTCACGCGCCCGGCCGGTCGGCTTTTCAGCACCAGCCCCAGCCAGACCAGGGCGAGCAGGGCGGAACCGCCTTCGCCGAAGATATCCAGCCACACCCATTCGCTGACGCTTTTCAACTCGCCGCAGGCCAGGTGCAGGATCAGCCCCAGGTTTGCGGCGATCAGCAGCAGGGAGAGTTTCCAGCGGTGGGGTTTGAGCACGGAAAACATGGCCGCGAGTCCTTGGGCAAATAAGCGATGGGCGCCAGCACAGCAGATGCATGTGACGGTTGCGTGACGGTGGGGGAGGGTCGAATCAGCTCATCTCACCGACAACAAAGGTCAAAGAATGTGGGAGGGGGCTTGCTGTGGTGAGGGGGCTTGTCCCCCGACAGGTTCACTGATGATCCGGTGGGTCTGCTTCGCAGACCAGCGCGGGGCAAGCCCGCTCACCACAGCAAGCCCCCTCCCACAGTTGATCTTCACAGGTCATTTCAGCTCATTCCAACTCAAGATCCTGCTCAAGCCCCCGGTTTACGGGGCTCCCCGCCACTCGCTGTCACAGAACGGTCATCCCCCACCCCTAGCGTGCCCTCCCAGTTGCCGGGCCTCTTGCCTGGCGCCAACGGACTCTTGGGGAGGATTGCATGTACAAGCGCACCGGGCTCGTCAGCTTCACGCTTACTGCCTTGGCCCTGGCGATTGCCAGCGAGCGACTCAACGCGGCCGAAGTGGCCAACGCCGAGCACGTCGAAGTGGTCGGCCAGGCAGCGGCCATCGACCAGGCGCTCAAGGAGCAACGCAATTCGGACAGCATCAAGAGCGTGGTACATGCCGACGGCGTGGCCCAGTTGCCGGATGAAAACGTCGCCGAAGCGGCGCAGCGCCTGCCGGGCATCAGCGTGGAGCGCGACCAGGGCGAAGGGCGCTTCGTCAGCGTGCGTGGCCTGGGCCCGGACCTCAACAGCGTGACCATCAACGGCACCCTGGTACCCGCCCCGGAGAGCGCTCGCCGCGCGGTGGCCCTCGATGTGCTGCCCGCGGAGCTGGTGCAGTCGCTGTCGGTGATCAAGACCCTCACCCCGGACATGGACGCCAACTCCCTCGGCGGCACGGTGGATGTGCAAAGCCTGTCGGCGTTCGACCACAAGGGCCTGTTCTACACCGGCAGCACCGAAGCCAGTTACGACAAGAACACCCATCAGACCAGCCCCAAATTCTCCGGCGCGGCCAGCAACCGTTTCAGTCTTGGCGACGGCATCGACAATTTCGGCGTGGCCGCTGCACTGAGCTGGCAGAAGCGCGACTTCGGCTCGGACAACGTCGAGACCGGTGGCGCCTGGGACTTCACCGACGGTGCTCGACTCAACGAGTTCGAACAGCGTGACTACGACATCAGCCGCGAACGTGCCGGTGGCGGCCTGAACTTCGACTACAAGCCCGACGACCTCAGCAGCTACTACCTGCGCACCCTCTACAGCCGCTACAAAGACACCGAAACCCGCAACTCCACCAGTCTCGAATTCGCCGACCCGCAGGCCCCCGGCCAGCTGGGCGATGCCGAGGGCAAGCGCAAGCTGAAGAACCGCGAAGAGACCCAGCAAATCCAGTCCTACGTGTTCGGCGGCGAACGCATGCTCGGCCTGTGGACCCTGAGCGGCCAGGCCGGCTACAGCCAATCCAGCGAAGACAGCCCGGCACACATCGCCGGTGCCACCTTCGACGGCGGCGACTTTGCCAACAGCGGTTTCCATGACAAGGGCAAGCCACGCCCGATCATCGGCAGCGGCTTCTACGACGCGCGTAACTTCAGCCTCGACAAAGTCGACTGGGAAAAACAGAACACCCAGGACACCGAGAAAAACCTGCGCCTGGACCTGGCCCGCGACTACGACCTGAGCGGCTATGCGTCCCAGGTCAAATTCGGCGGCAAGGTCAGCCGCCGCAACAAGGACAACGATCTGGAAGCCTGGGTCTACAAAGACTTCGACACCCTCGGCTTCACTGCCGACCAGCTCAACCTCACCCAGTTCCAGAAGGGCAACGTCGACTACCGCCTGGGCAATTACGGCCCCGGCATCAGCCCCAGCGCGATCAAGCAGCTGATCGGCAGCCTCAACCCGGCGGACTTCTATGACGAGACCGAATCGCGGGTCAACGACTTCACCATTCGCGAGGACATCAACGCTGGCTACCTGATGAACACTGTCGATATTGACGACTGGCGCTTCATCGCCGGGCTGCGTTACGAAGGCACTGAGTTCGAAGCCAAGGGCACCGGCGCCACCGATGGCGTGTTCACCCCGACCGACACCCAGCGTCGCTATCACCATTGGCTGCCGGGCCTGCATGCGCGCTACCAGATCGACAAGAACACCCAGGTGCGCGCGGCCTGGACCAAGTCCGTGGTGCGCCCGACCTTTGGCCAGTTGGCGCCGGGCTTCGTGATCGACGATGACGAAGCCACCTTCGGCAACCCGGACCTCAAGCCCCTGGAGTCGAGCAACCTGGACCTGGGCATCGAACACTTCATGGGCCGCGCCGGCACCGTCTCGGCGTTCGTGTTCTACAAGGACATCAAGAATTTCGTCTACAACACTGACCTGGCCGGCACCGGCGCCTGGACCAACTTCGCCGAGGCCCACACCTACGCCAACGGCGACAGCGCCAAGCTCTACGGCCTGGAACTGGCCTACTCACAGAAATTCGACTGGCTGCCCGCGCCGTGGAACGGCCTGCTGATCGGTGCCAATAGCACGTTCAGCCGCTCCAGCGCCGACATCGAAGGTTTCGACAGTGCCAGTGGCACGAACCGCAAGCGCAACATCAGCCTGCCCAACCAGTCCGACACCGTCGGCAACCTGATGCTCGGTTGGGAAGACGACACGCTCAGCTTGCGCCTGTCGGCCAACTACAAATCGGCCTACCTCTACGAATTGGCCTCGATCAACGACAAGGCCCACGACCTGCATGTGGACGCGCAGACGTTTGTCGACTTCAGCGCGCGCTACTCGCTGACCAAGAACCTGCAAGTCAGCTTCGAAGCGCAGAACCTCACCGATGAGTCGTACTTCGTCTACACCGGCCACCGCAGCTACAACGGCCAATATGAAGAGTACGGCCCGACCTACAAGCTGGGCCTGACCTTCACCCACTTCTAACCCACACCTCGATTCCATTGTTTTTGACGGATTGACCCGTACATGAAGATTTCCAAGCTGTACCTGCTAATGGCCTTGACCCTCTGTGCACCGGCAATGGCCACGGACCTGGTCCTGACCCTTTGGGCACCCAGCCTCAATGCCGAGGCCATTGCCGTGCTGAGCAGCACCGAACGCCTTACCGCCAGTACCCGCAACGGCCTGCAACTGCTCGACGCCAAAGGCACCGAACTCGCCCGCTTCAACGGCAACTTCAGCAGCCTCGACACCCGCGCTGCCGGCTCCCAGGTACTGCTCGCCAGCCTCGACAACGACCGCCAGCAAGCCATGCTGATCAACCTCGACGCGTCCGCCAAAACCTTTGGCAAACCGCTGTACCTGCCCACCCGTGACTACCCGGTAAACGGCCTGTGCCTGTTCCGTGACGGCGCCGCCAACCTGTTTGTGTTCCTGGTGGGCGAAGAGGGCAAGGGTGAGCAGTGGCTGGTGGGCAACGGCTCGACGCTGCTCGGCGACCCCCAGCGTGTACGCGGTTTGCCGTTGCCGCCGTCGGCGCAGTTCTGCCAGGTGGATGACACAACCCAACAGCTGGTGGTGAATGAAGCAAACGTCGGCTGGTGGGCCTACCCGGCGCACCCGGAAGCCGAGGTCGAGCGCACGCCGGTAGCGCTGTTCGACAACCCCAAGCGTGAAGCGGGCGCCATGGCGCTCGTGCCGGGCGGGATGGTCGCCCTCGATCCGAAGACGGCCCAGGTGCACCTGTTCCAGCACACCGGCACGCGTTGGGTCGAGCAATCGAGCCTGACGCTGCCAGGCCTCAAGGAACCGGAACAACTCAGCGTCAACGGCCAGCAACTGCTGGTGCGCGACGACGACACCGGCAGGCTTTACCAGGGCACGCTCAACTGGAAAGCCAAACCCGTGACGACCGAACCGGTGGTGCCGGAAGTCGCTGCGGTGCGCCAGACCGACCCGGTCGGTCGCCAGGGCGATGCGGCGGACGACCCGGCGATCTGGATTCACCCCGCGCAACCGGAAAAAAGCCGCGTGCTCGGCACCAACAAGAAGCAGGGCCTGCTGGCCTACGACCTTGACGGCAAGCTGTTGCAGGAACTGGCGGTGGGCCGTCTCAACAACGTCGACGTACGCCCCAACTTCAAGCTCGGCGCGCAGACTGTCGACCTGGCCGTGGCGAGCAATCGCGATCACAACAGCCTGAGCCTGTTCAGCATTGACCGCCAGAGCGGCGAACTGCGCGAAGCCGGTGAAGTGCCGACACCGCTCAAGGAGATCTACGGCATCTGCCTGTTCCAGCCCGCCAGTGGCGAGCTCTACGCGATCGCCAACGGCAAGGACGGCTCCTTCCTGCAATACCGCCTCAGCGCGCCGGATGGGCGGGTGCAGGGCGAGTTGGTGCGCCAGTTCAAGGTCGACAGCCAGCCCGAGGGTTGCGTGGCCGATGACCAGCGCCAGCGCCTGTTTATCGGTGAAGAAGACGTCGGTGTGTGGGCAGTGGATGCCCGCGCCGACCAGCCGGCCACGCTTACCAGCGTGATCAAGGTCGGCCCGCAGTTGCACGCGGATGTCGAGGGCCTGGCGTTGTACCAGAGCAACCAGCGTGACTACCTGGTGATCTCCAGCCAGGGCAATGACAGCTACCTGGTGCTGGATGCCGAGCCGCCGTTCGCCAGCCACGGTGCCTTCCGCGTCGGCCTGAATGCGGCGGCCGGGATCGACGGGGCTTCGGAAACCGATGGCCTGGAAGTCACCGCCCTCAACCTTGGCGGGCCGTGGAGCCAAGGCATGCTGGTGGTGCAGGACGGGCGCAAGCGCATGCCCGAGCAGACCCAGAACTTCAAGTTCGTGCCGTGGGCCGAGGTGACCCGCGCGCTGAAATTGCCCTGAGCCGTCATCACCCGGTCATCACTTTTTTATCGAATAGGAGCTTCACCATGCACGCGACGATGGAACATATGACGATCTGGGGCTTGATCAGCGACGCCAGCCTGTTGGTCAAGGCGGTGATGGTCACCTTGCTGCTGGCCTCCTTACTCAGTTGGTACCTGATCATCCAGCGCGCCAGTGTGCTGCGGCGCCTGGAGCGCCAGTTGAATGGCTTTGTGCAGCGCTTTCGTGCCGCGCCCGACTTGCAACCCCTGTACCGCGACACCGTGCAGGCAGGCGAGGGCGGTATTGCGCCGATCTTCATTGCCGGGGTCCAGGAGTACCAGCACCTGCACAGCCATGATCCAGCGGTGCTGGAAGGTGTAGAGCGCGCCTTGCAGGTGGCGATCACCGAGCAGGAAATCGAGTTGGAAAAGGGCCTGCAATTCCTCGCAACGGTGGGTTCGGTCAGCCCCTACATCGGCCTGTTCGGCACCGTATGGGGCATCATGAATTCGTTCATCGGCCTGTCCCAGGTGCAACAGGCCACCTTGTCCACCGTGGCGCCGGGCATCGCCGAAGCGCTGATCGCCACGGCCATCGGCCTGTTCGCGGCCATTCCGGCGGTGATCGCCTACAACCGCTTCGCGGCACGCGGCCAGACCTTGCTCACCCGTTACTACGCCTTCGGCAATGAGCTGCAAGTACGCCTGCACCGCACGCTGCGCGGCACGTCGAGCCACCTGGCCGTGGCCGCCTGAACAGGAGCGATCTCATGTTAGCAAGGCCGCAACGCAAGCACGGGCCCAAGGCCGAGATGAACGTGGTGCCCTATATCGACGTGATGCTGGTGCTGCTGGTGATCTTCATGGTTACCGCGCCGATGCTCACTCAGGGCGTGAAGATCGAGTTGCCCAAGGTCGCCGCCGAGGCACTGGCCACCGACACCCGCCAGCAGATCCTCACGCTGTCGGTGAAGGCCGATGGTGGCTACTACTGGAACCTCGGCGGTGAACTCGACACCCAACACCAGACCGACAGCGCCGTGACCCTCGACGAAATGGGCGCCAAGGTCATGCAGGTGGTGGCGGCGCGCAGCGACACCCAGGTGTACATCCGCGCCGACGATAACGCCGGTTATGGCCGTGTGGTCGCGGCCATGGCGGTGTTGCAGAAGGGCGGGGTGAGCAACCTGGGGCTGGTGACCGAGGCCCCGCAATGACGGCGATGATCATGCACAGTCCGACGCTGACGATGCCTTCCCGGGGGCCTTCCGGGTTCTGGCGAAACAGCTTGGCGGCCAGCCTGGCGGTGGCGCTGCATGTGGGCGTGCTGGCTGCGCTGATGCTTGGCTGGTCGACGGAAAAACCGCCGGTGGAAGCCCCCAGGGTGATGCATACCCAGTTGGTGATGCTGCCGGCTGCACCTGCGCCGGCTCCCGCACCTGAACCGGTGGCTGTCACGCCCCCGGAACCGGTCGCGGTTCCCGTACCGGTGAAGCCCACGGTCGATCCGCAGATCCAGGCGCGCAAACTCGAACAGGCCGCCTTGGCGCGCAAGCGCGTCGAGGAAAAGCAGCGGGAGCAGCAACAGCAACGGTTGGCCACTGAACAGCGCAACCGTGAGCAGGCACAACAGCGTGCTGACCAGCAGCGCCAGGTCGCTGAAACAGCAAGAGCTGCAACACCCGCTGCGGCGCCGGCGTTCGACAGCCGCCAGTACCAGCCCTTGAGCAAGGAGGCGCCGGACTACCCCGAGCGCGCCCTGGACAAGCACATCGAAGGCGATTGTTCGGTGGAATACACCGTCAACACCCAGGGCCGCGTGGAAAACCCCAGGGTGCTGGACGGCTGCCACCCGCTGTTCATGCGGCCTTCACTGGCGGCGGCGAATACCTTCCGCTACCAGCCCAGGATCGTCGATGGCAAGGCGGTGCCGGTTCCGGCGGTGCGCAATACCTTCCACTACCGCATCCAGTAGCCGGCGATCAATTGGCACGGTTGTACAGCTCAACACTGGCAACATACCGCTGCAGGTTCGCCAGGAACGTATCGGCAATTTCCTCCTTGCTCTGGGTGGAAATTGCCGAGGTATGCGGCGACAGCCTAACCCGCGGACGGGTGTACAACGCATGCCCGTCCGGCAGCGGCTCCGGCTCGGTCACATCCAGCGACGCCAAGCCAACCTGCCCATTGTCCAGCGCCTCCAGCAATGCTTCCTGATCCAGCAAGCCACCGCGTGCGATGCTGATCAGGTGCAAACCCGGCCAGGCGCTGGCGGAGCACCTCGTTGTAATCTTCGTCCAGCTGGCTGGCGATAATCACCTGGCTCATGTGCGCTCCTTGTGGCGTTGGGCGAAGGCGGCCTTGCCGACACCTTGTAATACCGCGTCGTTCTGCGGGGTATGTACGCGGCTGCACAGCACGTCGCGGTAGTGCCGTTGCAGCGGGCTATGGCGCGACAGGCCCGGGTTGCCCGAGGCCTCGATGGCCAGCTCCACGGCACGGATCGCGTTGTTGGTTACCAGGTACTTCAATTGCGCGGCGTTGGCGGCCGGGGTGTGGCCTTCGGCAGCAGCGTCGAGCAGGCTGCGATTGGCAAACAGCAGGGTGTCGATATGGCCGACGGTTTCCTGGAAACGCGGCAGGGTCGACAGCGCCGCACCGAGATTGGACGGTTGGCGCTCCTCCAGCCAGTTCACCAGCCAGTCCCGGGCGGCCTGGGCCACGGCGTCATACACCGACGACAGCAGCACCGACATCCACAGGAAACCCTCGGGGTCCAATTCTGGCGACGGCGCACTCCACGGGCTGACGCTGACGGCGTGGTCCAGCGGCACCAGCACGTTGTCGAGCACCACTTCATGGCTACAGGTGGCGCGCATGCCCAGGTGGTCCCAGGTGTCGATGATACTCACGCCGGGGCTGTCCTTGGGCACCAGCCAGGCGCCCACCAGCGGGTCGGCGTCGTCACTGCGGCCCCACACGCTGAACCAGCTCAGGCCGTGGCTGCCGGTGGAGTAGATCTTGCGTCCGCTGATGCGCCAGCCCTCGGCAGTGCGCACGGCGGTGGTCGCCGGCAGCCCGCCACGGGCCGGGGTGCCGAGGTCGGGCTCGACGCGCAGGGCGTTGATCAATGCGCCGTTGCGCACCGCGTCTTCGGCCACTTGCCTGCGCAGGTGCGCGGGCCAGGTCTTGCTGTCTTGCAGGCGGGTGTGTTGCAGGTACTGCATCACCAGGATCAGTGCGGTGGACGGCTCGCCCTTGGCAATCGCACTGATCGCCTTGCGTGCCTGGGACAGGCTGGCCCCGCCGCCGCCCAGCGCCTTGGGCACGGTGAGGGCGAGCAGGCCGTGTTCGTGCAGCAACTTGAAGTTGGCGTGAGGGAAAGCGCCGCTCTCGTCGTAGACTTGCGCGGTACTGGCGAGCTCGGTGGTGAGACGTTCGAGCAGGGCGTCGAACTGGGCGACTTCCACGGAGCGCAAGGAGGGCTGCGAGGATGGGCTCATGCCAGCGCCTCTTGCTGCTCTTCAATCTCGGCGGCGACGCTGTAGCGGTTCACCGGCACGTCCAGGCCGAGGTTGTCACGCAGGGTCTGGCCGCTGTATTCGCTGCGGAACAGGCCGCGCTGTTGCAACACCGGCACCACCAGTTCGGTGAAGTACTGCAAGCCATCCGGCAGCACCGAGTTGATGATGAAACCGTCACTGGCGCCGTGCTCGAACCAGGTCTGGATCGCGTCGGCGACCTGTTCCGGGGTGCCGACGAAATCGCGCTTGGGTCGCGAGAAACGCAGGGCCACTTCGCGCAGGGTCAGGCCTTCGTCCCTGGCCAGTTGCTTGATGCGGTCGGAGCCGCCTTTCTGGCTGTTGGACCCCAGGTCCCCCAGTTCCGGGAACGGCGCGTCGAGCGGGTATTGGCTGAAATCGTGGTCGTTGAACGGGCGACCGAGGGCGACGATGGCATCTTCCACGGTGACCAGCTCCACGGCCTGCTGGTAGCGACTTTCCACTTCAGCTTCATCGCGGCCGACAATCGGGCGGATGCCCGGCAGGATCGACAGGTTTTGCGGGTCGCGGCCAAAGCCTTTGGCGCGGCGTTTCAGGTCTTGGGTATACGCCAGGCCCTCCTCGATGCTGTCCACGTGCACAAAGATCGCATCGGCGTTCTGCGCCGCGAAGTTGCGCCCGTCCTCCGAGGTGCCGGCCTGGAAAATCACCGGCTGGCCCTGGCGCGAACGCGCGATGTTCAGCGGGCCTTTGACCGAGAAGAAATCACCCTTGTGGTTGAGTGCATGCAGCTTGCCCGGGGCAAAAAACTCGCCGGACTGTTTGTTGTAGGTAAAGGCGTCGTCTTCCCATGAATCCCACAGGCCCTGCACGGTGCTTACGTGCTCCTTGGCGATGCGATAACGCACGGCGTGGGGTGGGTGCTCGGCTTTGCTGAAGTTGTCGGCGGTGCCGCTGAGCCATGAGGTGACCACGTTCCAACCGGCGCGACCGCCACTGATATGGTCCAGGGACGCGAACTGGCGCGCTACCTGATAGGGCTCGGTGTAGCTGACGGTCACCGTGGCGACGAGGCCGATATGGGTGGTGATTGCGGCGAGGGCCGACAGAATGGTCAACGGCTCGAAACGGTTGAGGTAGTGCGGGCTGGATTTGGCGTGGATATGCAGGCTGTCGGCGATGAACACGAAGTCGAACTTGGCGGCTTCGGCCAATTCAGTCTGTTGTTTGTAGAAGCCGAAGCTGGTGCTGGCATTCGGTTGGGCCTGCGGGTGGCGCCATTCGCCCCAGCCGTGACCGACGCCATGGACCATGGCTCCCAGTTTCAAATGACGTGGCTTGCTCATGTGCTGCTCCTTTTAGCGCGAGGCTTGGTTGAAGGGGACACGCTTGGCGTTGAAGCTCTTGTCGAAGCCCTGCGACACGTCGATGTGCTTGAGCAGCAGGCCTTCCTGTTGATAGGTGTCGGCGGTCGCTTGCAGGCCGCTGATCACCCCATTGTCGATAGTGACCGGGTTCAGGCGGGTGTCCTTGGCCACCGTCACATGCACGTCCAGCGGCAGGCCGGTGATCCTGGCCTGGGCGGCAGCGTATTCATTGGGGTGGGTGTTGGCCCAGGCATACGCGCGGTCGACGCGGGCGACAAAGTCTTCGAGCTGCGGGCGCTTGTCGGCGATGGCCTGGCTTGTGGCGGCGAGGTACAGGTGGTTGCTCAGCAGTTGGTTGCCGCTGATCAGCACGCGGGCCTGGCTTTGTGAAGTGACCACGGTGGTGTACGGGTCCCAGGTGGCCCAGGCGTCGGCGGTGCCGTTATCCAGCACCAGGCGTGATTCGCTGGGCAGCAGGAAAATGAACTGCACGTCCTGGGTGGTCAGGCCGGCGGTGGCCAGGGCCTTGATCGCCAGGTAATGGCCGATGGAACCGCGCCCGGTGACGATCTTCTTGCCCTTGAGGTCGGCAACGGTCTTGATCGGCGAGTCCTTGGGCACGACCAGGGCGGTGGTGGTGCGCCCTTCGGAGTGGATGATGCTGACCACCTTGAGGGAGGCACCGGCACCGAGGGCGAACACGTACGGCGCATCACCGAGGGCGCCGATGTCCACGGCACCGGCGTTGAGTGCTTCGCCCAACGGCGAGGCAGACGGGAACTCAGACCACTGGATTGCATAGGGCACGTTTTGGCTTTCGCCAGAGGCTTCCAGTAGCGCCTTGATTGTCGATTTCTGGTTGGCCACCCGCAGCGGTTGCAGGTCGGCGGCAGCGGCGCTGCCGATCAGGCCAAGGGCGAGGGCGGTGCCCAGGAGCAGGCGTTTGAAAGGGCGGTTGTCGAGCATGGGGCAAACTCCAGGCGTTTGGTGTCTTTCAAGGGATACCTCCGCCTGGAGAAGGGGTCGGATTCCATCACATGTACGGGGTGGGTCAGATCACATGGAAACCATGGGTGCCGTCGCGCGCCAACTGGTCGACCAGGCCGAATTCCCAGTCCAGATAGGCCTGCATGGCTTCCCTGGGGTTGTCGGTGCCTTCGTACGGGCGGCGGTAGCGGTCGATACGCGGCGAGGCCAGGTGGGTTTCGCCTGCTTCCAGCGGCAGTTGCGCGTTGATCCAGCCGGTAGTGCCGTCCTGCAGCAGGAACACCTGCTTGCCGGTGAGGGTTTCGACTTCAGCCACCGCCAGGCGCGCCAGTTGGCTGCTGCCGCAGGTCAGCACGTAACGCTGGGCGGCGGGCACCTTGGTCAGGGCCTCGGCGAGTTGTGCACGCAGTACCCACCAGGCTCCGGGGATATGGCGCTTCACGTAGTTGGCGCTGGCGGTGAAATCCAGCACCACAGTGTCGCCGTGGGCGAGCCAGTCGACGAGGGTATGGGGGCTGATCAGTTCGGCCTGGGGCGGCGCCGGTACCGGTGCGACCCAGGCGCCTTGCTCGCTGAAGTGCGCCGCTTGCAGGTCATCCAACACGTGCACTTCCCAGCCCAACTGGGCCAGCCAGGACGCGGACATGTTTGCGCGCACACCGTCGTCATCTGCCAGTACCAGCCGGGCACCGCGCACGCTGGCGAAGTGATCGGTTTCCTGCACCAGTTGCCCGCCCGGCGTGGAGCGTGCGCCTGGCAGGTGACCGGCTTCGAATTCTTCCGGGGTGCGTACATCGAACAGGTAGGTGGTGCGTGTGGTTTGCTGCTGCCAGGTGTGCAGGTCGCTCAGGGTGGCACGGCCCACGCGGGCCTTGTCGGCGACACGCCGCGCATCGACGGCGGCGACCAGGCGGTGTTCTTCCGAGGTCGGCGCAAAACGCCGTGCTTGGCCATGGGCAAGCTTCTGCCCGGCCAGGGTCCAGCCGATGGTGCCGTTGCGCAGGGCCGACACCGGGTTGGCTACGCCGGCATTGATCAGCGACTGAGTGCCGATAATGCTGCGGGTACGTCCGGCGCAGTTGACGATGATGCGGGTGGCCGGGTCCGGCGCCAGTTCGCGGGCGCGCAACACCAGTTCGGCCCCCGGCACGCTGATGCCAGTGGGAATGCTCATGGTCTGGTATTCGTCGAAACGCCGGGCGTCGAGCACCACCACATCGGCCTGGCTGTCGAGCAGTGCCTGCACCTCTTCAGCGGCCAGGGACGGCGTATGGCGTTCGCTTTCCACCAGTTCGCCGAACGCCTTGCTCGGTACGTTGACGTCGATGAACAGCTCGCCACCGGCCTTGCGCCAACCGTCCAGGCCGCCTTCAAGCAGGCTGACCTGGGTGTAGCCCAAGGCAACCAGGCGCTCGGCGGCGCGGGCGGCCAGGCCTTCACCGTTGTCGTACACGGTGACCTGGGTATCGCGCCGTGGAATGCGCGCATACACCTCCAGCTCAAGCTTGGACAGCGGGATGTTCGCGGCAAACAGCGGATGGGATTCGGCGAACGGCGCTTCTTCGCGCACGTCGATCAGTGCGACTTCTGCATGGTCCAACAGGGCCTGGCGAATCCGGGCAAAGCTGCGGGTGGATACGGTGGTCATAGGGCAAGGCTCTTTTCTTTGGACAAATCCCAGATATTCGGGAGGAAGGCGTTGGAATAACCGGAGATAAACAGTTTCTCGCTGCCATCGGGCTGGTACACCGCGCGGCGCACCGCACCGATATTGGCGCCGTACACATGGATGCTGATGGACACCTGGTCGCTGTGGGCGTTGCTCACCTGGTGGATGTCGCCGACCTTGGGCGACACCGCTTCAACCTGGCCCGGCACCAGCTGGATCGGCTTGCCCTCGGCCACCAGGCAACCGTCAAGGGCGCGTTCAAACCCTTGGGAAAACTCTGAGCCGCGCAGCATGCCAATCAGGCCCCATACCCGGTGGTCGTGGATCGGTGTGCTTTGCCCCGGCCCCCACACAAAGCTGACGATGCTGAAACGCTGGCGTGAATCGGCATGCAGCAGGAACTGCTGGTAGCGCTCGGGATCGGGTTGGGCGAATTCGTCGGGAAGCCAGTCGTCATGGCTGACCAGTTGCGCCAGCAGCTTGCCGCCACGGTGCAGCAGGTCGCCTTCGCGTGGATTACCGTCGATCAATTCCGCCAGGGCGCCTATGAAGGCTCTGAGTCTCTCGGGGTGTCGGGCCTGGGTCATGACAGTTCCATCGTGCGGTCGGTGGTGATGGGTTTATATAAGCATAATGTTTATAGTTAATATGCTATTTTTTAATGATTAGCTTATAGCTGAAGGTAATTTAGAACTGGTCTGAATAGCGCTAGACGTTATCGATCACAGCGCGGGCTATCCAGGCAGCTTTCCTGCAACTATGCTTCGCACACATCTTAATGACTGTTCTCTATGTGCGGCCCAAATGAAAATTGACGATATCGATGCCTTTGTCGAAGTAATTCGTTGCCAGTCCATCAGCCACGCCGCCGAGTCGTTGCAACTGACCCAGCCGGCCATTACCCGTCGCGTGCAGAACTTCGAGCAGGCGTTGGGGGTGGAGTTGTTCGACCGCAACACCAAACCCCTCAAGCCCACGCTGATCGGCACCCGCGTCTACGAGCAGTGCCGGTTGATCCTGCGCGAGATGGATGCCCTGCGCGAACTGGTGGCCACTGACGCACCGCCCACTGGCCTGTTGCGCCTGGGTGTGCCGCAGACCATCGGCGATGTGGTGTTGCTGGATGTGCTCAAGCACCTGCGCACCGAATACCCCGACCTGCGCGCCCAGGTCGCCACGGGGTGGGGCAGCCAACTGGTGGGCAAGATCGAACGCGGTGAACTGGATGCGGCGGCGGCGTTGTTCCCGGCGGGCAAGATCTTCCCGGACAACATCGTCGGTGAGTCCATTGGCAAGATGGAACTGGTGGTGGTGTGCACCAAGGCCCAGTTGCCGAAGAAACCTTGCAAGCTGGCGGATGTGTACCAGAACGGCTGGATTCTCAACCCGGACGGCTGCGGCTTCCGTGCGGGCTTGCAGCGGACCTTGTCCGATCAGGGCCTTGCGCTGCGGGTCAACCTGGAAACCTTCGGCACCGAGCTGCAATTGGGCCTGGTGGCGGACGGCCTGGGCCTGGGGCTGGTGCCGCGCCCACTGCTGGAGCGCAGCGCCCATCGCGAGCACCTGGCGGTGATGCCGCTCAAGGACTTCAAGCCGGTGATGGACCTGTGGCTGATCTACCCGCACTTCCTGGGCAACCTGCAAGGGCCGGTGGATGCGTTTGGCAAGCTGGTGGCTGCCTCGTTGCACAGGATCAAGGATGCTGCCTGATATGAAAAAAAATAATAATTAGCTTAGATTAAAATGTGCTTTTTATTATTTTTTTGCATCCCCTAGGCTTGCCTGGAAGTCCTTAAGGCCATCCAGGAAGTTTTGCCATGAGTAGCGTCACCCCGATTTCCAGCGTTTCCAGCAACACCGTCCGCCAACGCGTTACTCCGCAAGAATGGGACGTGCGCGTCAAGCTGGCCGCCGCCTATCGCCTGGCGGCCTTGTACAAATGGACCGACCATATCTATACCCACTTCTCCGCCCGCGTGCCGGGGCCGGAGGAGCATTTCCTGATCAACGCCTTCGGCTTGCTGTTCGATGAAATCAGTGCGTCCAACCTGGTCAAAGTCGACCTCGACGGCACTATCGTGGATGACCCGACGGGCCTGGGCATCAACTACGCCGGCTACGTGATCCACAGCGCCATCCACGGCGCGCGTCACGACCTGCAAGCGGTGCTGCATACCCATACCCGCGACGGCATCGCGGTGTCGGCGCAAAAAGACGGCTTGCTGCCGATCTCCCAGCACTCCATCGGTTTTTCCGGGCGCGTGGCCTATCACGGTTATGAAGGGATTGCCCTCGACCTTGACGAGCGCGAGCGGTTGGTCGCCGACCTGGGCGACAAAAGTGTGATGATCCTGCGCAATCATGGGTTGTTGACCGCGGGCGTCAGCGTAGAGCATGCGTTTCAGCAACTGCAGCAACTGGAGCGGGCCTGCAATATCCAGATTGCAGCCCAGACAGCGGGGAATGCGGAGTTGATCTTCCCGCCGCAGGAAGTGGTGGAGAAAGTCGAGCAACAGGCCAAGGCGCACGCCAGCGGCGAAGGTCCGGGCGTGGCGCGGCATTGGAATGCGCTGGTCCGTCAGTTGGAGCGTAGCGATACCGACTACAAAAACTGATCTTGATGTGGGAGAGGGCAAGCCCCTCCCACATTGGTTTTGCGTTTTTCTCAGGCTACTTGTTGTGCCTGTTCGCGTTCTGCGATCAATTGGCGGGTGAGGGGGATCAGGCGCTTGCCGTAATCGATCGCATCATTGAGCGGGTCGAACCCACGAATCAGGAACGTGGTGATCCCCAGGTCGTAGTAATCCACCAAGGCTTCCGCGACCTGCTCAGCGGTGCCCACCAGCGAGGTGGAATTGCCCTGTGCACCGAGCAACCCGGCAATCCCGGTCCACAAGCGTTTATCCAGCCGGGCACCTTGAGCCGCCGCGGCGAGCAGGCGGCGCGAGCCTTCGTTGGGCGGTTCACGCCGCACAAAGCCGTTTTTCTCGGCCAGCTCGGTCGCCTGCTGCAGGATGCGCTCGGCCCGTGCCCACGCCAGCTCTTCGGTCTCGGCGAGGATCGGCCGCAACGACAAGCTGAAGCGAATCGTGCGCCCATGCCTGGCTGCTTCGGCGCGTACCTGGGTGACGATCTCGCGCACCTGCTCGTAGGTTTCGCCCCACAGCGCATACACGTCGGCATGCTTGCCCGCCACTTCAATCGCCGCTTTGGACGAGCCGCCGAAATACAGCGGGATATGCGGCTGCTGTGGCGACTTCACCGTGGAGTACGCACCTTCGACCTGATAGTAGGTGCCCTTGAAGTCGAAGGGCTGCTCGCTGGTCCATTCCTGGCGCACCACGCTCAGGTATTCGTCGGTGCGGGCGTAGCGTTCGTCCTTGCCGATATGGCTGCCATCGGCGCGCAGTTCACGGTCGTCGCCGCCGGTGATGATGTGCACCGCTGTACGCCCGCCGTTGAACACATCGAGGGTGGTGAATTGGCGCGCGGCCAGGGTGGGCTGGGCGAAACCGGGGCGGTGGGCGATGAGAAATTGCAGTCTGGTGGTCACGCTGGCGGCGTGGGAGGCGATCAGCGTGCTGTCCGGGCTGTTGGAGTGGAAGGCCACCAGGGCGCGGTCGAAACCGGCGTCTTCGTGGGCGCGGGCAACGCTCTCGACGTAGTCGGGTTGCAGGGTAGGGCCGCTGCGCGGATGGATCTCGGAAGCGTGATGGCCGCCAATGTAGCCGATGAATTCGATGCTCATGGTCTGTCCTTGTCTTGGGTGTGATTACCACCTCCACCGGGCAGGGGGTCGGTTATTCGCGTCCAAAGTAGGGGCAGGGGCGGGGTCTGTAAAATGCCGATTGGTTCTAACCTAATTATTAAAATGTTGAATTATGAAATGGTTTATATATCAGTAAACTGCATTTACTGAGCGCCCTTGCTGGCGGTTGGATGCGACACCTGCAAAGGCCGGGCACGTCTGCAACTCACACACGCCTGCACCTCAAACCTGCTCCTCCCCCCGCAATTGCACACTCATGTCATCGCAGTTTTTCGCCCAGTCGCTGAGCCATTGCGGCATCGGTGGCGAGGTCTCATCCAGGCCCAGTTCCTTCACAAAGTCGCCCGGGGGCAGGGTGCCCTTGGCTGAACGGAACAGCCCGCGCATCACCACCACGCCGACCACCCGGCCGTTGCTCACGAAGCGGTGCTCCATCAGGCTCCACTTGTGGTCCCAGCCGAGCATGCGTGTGTGTACCTCAAACACTTCGAACAGCTTCAGCTCGCGACGGAATTTGCCCCAGGTATCGCCGACGATCGGCAGCGCCTTGTTGCGCAATGCCACGCGAAAGGCCCCGGTGCGCAATACGAAATCCATCCGGGCAACGTCCGCCAGGGAAAAGTACCGGCCATTGGTGACGTGTCGGTTGATGTCCAGGTCCAGCGGCCACACGCGCATGCGCACCACCGTGGTGTCCAGGCCATGCACAAGTTTGCGCCAGGGGCGCCGGGACAGCATGAAGAGCAAGCGAAACCACAGATTCATCCAAAGCACCTGACAGTTGTTCAAAGGCAGCACTGTAGGGGCGTGGAATCCGCTAAGGTAGATGCACAAATGACTTATTACATGCGAAAAACGCAATCGGGTTTTTATCATGCATATCACCTTGCTTCTGGCTGATCGCTGCTCCGCCGCCAGCGCCACCACGGCCCTGGAGATGCTCAGCGCCGCCAACCTGTTTGCCGACTCACCGCCTTTCGAAGTCGCAGTGGCTTCCCTGGACGGTCACGCCGTGGTGGCCTGGGGTGGTCAACGCCTGCAGGTTGATCACGCGCTGGCGCAGATCGTGCGGACTGACCTGGTGTTGATCCCGGGCTTTCTGTTCACGCTGAAGGAGGCCCTACCGACCTTTCCTGCGTACGCGCCCTGGCTGCGCAAACAGCACGCACGTGGTGCGGTATTGGCTTCGATGTGCACCGCAGCTTTTCTATTGGCTGAATCCGGCGTACTCCAGGGCCTGCGCGCCACGACCCACTGGGCGTTTGCCGAGTTGTTCCGGCGCCGCTACACCGACGTGAGCCTGGAGGACGCGCAGCTCCTCTGCGAAGAGAACCGTGTGATCACCAGCGGCGGGGCGACTGCAGCGATGGACTTGATGCTGCACCTGATCCGCCGGTTCGGCTCGCCGGAACTGGCCCATACCTGTGGCCGATACCTGCTGATCGATAACGTGCGCAGCGAACAATCGGTGTATGCCATGTGGTCACTGCCCAAAAGCCATGGCGACGGTGAGGTCCTGCGGGTACAGCACTGGCTGGAACAACACTTTGCCGAACCCTTGGTGATTGACGAGGTGGCTCGGCAATTCGGTTTTGGCGTGCGCAATTTCAAGCGGCGCTTCAAGGAGGCTACCGGCTTCACGCCCATTGCCTACCTGCAGACCCTGCGTCTGGAACGGGCCAAGCAAATGCTGGAGGCGACCCGCATGACCCTGGAAAGCATCACCTACGCGGTGGGCTACGAAGACAGCAATTCATTCCGTCGCCTGTTCCAGCAACGGGTAGGTGTGTTGCCGGCGGCGTATCGCAAGAAGTTCCTGGTCCGGCCGGCTTGACTCAGGGGCGCGGCAACAGATCGGCAAGGCGTTGCTGTGGATCGACCGTGACCTGCATGAATTACAGGCGAAAAAAAACCGGCTGATCAGGCCGGTTTGGGGTTCCCGCAAACAGCGCGGGATTATGCGTTGTTGCCTTGCAGGCGATCAGCACCGCCTTCGGCCAGGCCACGTTCCTGCAAGCGGTCAGCACCGCCTTCGGCCAGGCCACGTTCCTGCAAGCGGTCAGCACCGCCTTCGGCAAGGCCACGTTCCTGCAAACGGTCGGCGCCACCTTCGGCTACGCGGTTACCTTGCAGACGGTCAGCACCACCTTCAGCGACACGGCGTTCCAGCAGGCGGTCCGAACCACCTTCGGCAACACGGTTGTCTTGCAGGCGGTCTGCACCACCCTCGGCGACGCGGCTTTCGATCAGGCGATCCGAACCGCCTTCAGCCACAACCGGGTGGGCAAAAGCATTGGCAGCGAGTACCGAGAAAGCGAGGCTAAGCAAGATTTGGCGTTTCATGATTGTGTGCTCCGAGTGTTTTGATTTAAGTGTTGCCGGGTATGGGTTTGATGTTACGCGTTGCATTTTTTAAGAGAACTTCATTGGGCTGATGGTGACTATCGACGCCAGCGATGGCTCGTGTGGGCGAGCCATCGCAGGGCCGGTTATGGCATCTGCGGCAGTTCCTGCGGGCGCAGGTCGAACACCAGCACCTCGGCGTCCTCGCCCTGGCTCAGGCGGATCTGCCGCTCATCCCGCACCCGGGCGCCGTCGCCTTCCTGCAAGCGCTGGCCGTTGATTTCAACACTGCCCCGGGCCACATGGAGGTACACATGGCGATCGGGCGGCAGGTCCAGAGTCGCGGTTTCATCGCCGTTGAACAGCCCGGCATACACCCGTGCGTCCTGGCGCACGCTGAGGGAGCCATCGGCACCGTCCGGCGAGATGATCAACTGCAGGCGCCCACGTTTCTGGGCCTCGCTGAAGTGTTCCTGCTGGTAGCGCGGTTCGGCACCGGCCACGGCAGGCACGATCCAGATTTGCAGAAAGTGCACGCCACGGGTCTGGCTGTGGTTGAACTCGCTGTGGGCCACGCCGCTGCCGGCGCTCATCAGTTGCACATCGCCGGGGCGTATCACCGAGCCGGTGCCCAGGGTGTCCTTGTGTTCCAGGGCGCCTTCGAGCACATAAGAGAAGATCTCCATGTCGCGGTGCGGGTGCTGGCCGAAGCCTTTGCCGGCGGCAACACGGTCATCGTTGATCACCAGCAGGTCGGAAAACCCCTGTTCCTGCGGGTTCCAGTAGTTGGCGAACGAGAAGGTGTGGAACGACTTCAACCAACCGTGATTGGCGGCGCCGCGTTCGGAAGCTTTGCGAAGGGTCAGCATGGTCTTGTCCTCAAGTGGGAGCGGGCTGCGGTATGCAGGGCTCCGGCGTTGAGAAGAAGGTTAATGGTTACTGGGTTATTCATTAAGAAGATGAAAACTGAATAACTGTCTCGTTCAGGTTGACAGTTTCGAGCGTGTCATAATGCCCGCCGTATTCCTTCCCGATGGACCTTACCTGCTATGAAAACCGTGGCCATGGCGCTGTTTCCGGACTTCCTGCTGCTCGATATGGCCGGGCCGCTCGAGGTGTTTTCCATTGCCAACCGCTACCTGCCGGCGGCGGCGCATTACCAGATCCTCACCCTTGGCACCGAGCCCGGTCCGTTGCGCGCCTCCAATGGGGTAGCGGTGCAGACGGACCTGCTGCTGGACCAGGCCCAGGACGCCTACGATCTGCTGCTGGTGCCCGGTGGCCCCGGTGCCTATAACGAATGTCACCCGGCACTGCTGCCGTGGCTGAGGGCCGCGGCCCCACGGGCGCGGCGCTTCGGTTCGATCTGCACCGGGGCCTTTGTGCTGGGGCATGCCGGGCTGCTGGACGGTCACCGCGTGACCACGCACTGGCACTACACCGAGCGACTGATCAAGGCGTTCCCCAAGGCGAGGGTCGAAACGGATCGCATCTACCTGCAGGACGGACGCTTGATCACCTCGGGCGGCGTCACCGCCGGCATCGACCTGGCGCTGTCGGTGGTGGCCCAGGACCATGGCAAGCAAGTCGCCGTGGACGTGGCCAAGGTGTTGCTGGTGGTGATGAAACGCCAGGGCGGCCAGGCCCAGTTCAGCCCGATGACGGCGGCGGTGGCACCGCAGGAGACCACGATTACCCGGGTGCAGAACCATGTGCTGGCGCATCTGGACCAACCGTTCACCATCGAGTCCATGGCTGAGTTGGCCGGCATGAGCGCCCGCCATTTTGCGCGGCTGTTCGCCAAGGAAGTGCAGATGACGCCCATGGTCTTCCTGCAAGGCGCGCGCATCGACCGCGCCCGGCAGTTGCTGGAGACCACCGACCTGCCGCTCAAGACCGTGGCTTTTCACGCAGGCTTCGGCAGCGTGCGGCACATGCGCTTTCTGTTCAGTGAAAAACTGGGCCTCAACCCGACCCAATACCGACAGCAGTTCAGTTAACGACAGAATGTCCGTCTCGCGCACCCGAATGTCCGTGTCGCTCCCTGTGCCAGCATTGTCCTGTCACGGGTAGCTGGCAAGATAGCGTCAAGCCCACGGAAAAGGATGCGCAAACGCCCAAGGCCGGGTGTTTCAGCGCTATTGCACATATGAACAATCCTCAGGCGATTGACGCTGATGGCACGGTTCGCTTCGGCGCCTATGTCTTTCACCGGCAGCAGCGGCTGGTCAGCAAGTCGGGTTGGCCGGTGCCTGTGGGCGGGCGTGCACTGGATATCCTCACGGTGCTGCTCGAAGCGCCTGGGCAGTTCATCAGTAAAGCCAGCCTGATCGAGCGGGTCTGGCCGAACAGCGTGGTGGAAGAAAACAACCTGAGGGTGCATATCGCTGCACTGCGCCGTGTGCTCGATGGGCAACAGTTCATTCTGAATGACCCTCTGCGTGGTTACTGTTTCGCGGCCCGCGTACACGGTGCGATGCCGGCCGCGCTGCCACGGCACAACCTGGCGATGCGGCTCAGTGCAGTGATCGGCCGTGACGAGGTGTTGGGCGTGCTGGTTCGGCGTCTGTCCGGGCAACACCTGATGACGCTTACAGGATGCGCCGGTGTCGGCAAGAGTACCTTGGCCCTGGCGTTGGCCGAGCGCGTGTTGCCGCGCTACCGGGACGGCGTGTGGTGGGTTGACCTGGCTACCGTCGAGGCGCCGCTGACCATGTTGCGCCACTTGGCTGCGGCGCTGCACCTGGAGCCCTGCAGCCACGCCAGCGAACTGTGCCGTCAATTGGTCTCGCGCCAGCTGTTGCTGGTGCTCGACGGTGCTGACCTGCTGCTCGGCGCCTGCCGGCATCTGGTGCGTGTGCTGCACGACACCGCGCCTCAGGTCAGTGTGCTGGTGACCAGCCGCGAAAGCCTGCAAGTCCCCGGTGAATGGGTGCAACGCGTGCCCAGGCTGGCGATCCCAGGGCCGACTGCCCAGGGCAGTGTCGAACAGGCGATGGCTTACCCGGCGGTGCAGTTATTTGTTGCGCGGGTGCGTGCCAGCCAGCAAGGGTTCGCGCTGCGCCTGCATGACCTGGCGCCGCTGCGGGACATCTGTCGGCGTCTGGACGGTATCCCGCTGGCCCTGGAATTGGCCGCCGCCCAAGTCGATGCCCTGGGCGTGCGCGGTTTGCAGCAGCAGTTGCGCGCAGGCTTGCAGGTGCTGACCCGAGGCCGGCGCACCGCGGTGGAACGCCACCAATCCCTGACGGCGGCCCTGGACTGGACCTACCAGCGCCTGAGCCTGCCGGAGCGCTGGCTATTCCTGCAATTGGGGTTGTTCAAGATGGCCGTGACATTGCCCACCTTGAGTGAACTGGTCGCCGGTACCGAGTTGGAACACGCCGACCTGTGCTACCTGCTGGGGCGTCTTGTTGGCACGTCGCTGCTGACTGTTGACCCCGGCCCTGGAGACCCGCGTTACCGCCTGCTCAATTGCGTGCGCAGCTACGCCCTGGCGCAACTGCGCGACCCGTTGCAGGTGGCGCGTTTGCAGCAGGGCTATGGGCATTACCTGGGGCCGTTTTCAGGCCGGCCGTTTGTCCTGCAACTCGTCGAGCAGGCTGCGTACGCGGACTAGGTCCTGGGTGGCAAAGCCTTCGGTGAAGCGGGCGTAGATCGAACTCAGCAAGTCGCGCGCCGCCTGTATGCGGCCTTGCGTCTGCCACAGGCTTGCCAACGAGGTTGCACAGCGTAATTCCCAGGCCAGCGCGCCTTGCTGGTGCGCCAGGCCCAGGGCTTCCAGCAGCAGGGCTTCTGCCGCACGGCTATCGGCCAGGCTTTCGGCGCGCACTCGCAGGATTTCCGGGGTGCACCAGCCGGCCGCGCCACTGCTGGCGCGCTCGAAGGCCGCGTCACTGACCTCGATTGCATTGAAGGTCACCAGGATATCCTCGACCAGGCCCAACCCCTGCACATCCGCGATGGGCAGCGTGCCCTCATAACAACGCGCCCAGGTGTGAAACAACTGCACCGAGTGCTTTTGCGCCTGTTGCAGCAGCTGGTCCTGATGTTCGTGGGCCATGCCGCTGTCGCCGTTATAGCGAGCGATGACCACCCCGGCCAGGGCCAGGGTGTAGCAGATCGACGTGCCATGGTTGATCTGCAAGGCCAGCGCCAGTGCCTGGCTTGCGGTACGCCATGCGCGCTCCGGATAACCGCGCAGCCACAAGATGCGCGCAAGGATGGTCAGGGAGGCGACGCTCTGGTCGTACTGCACGCCAAAGCCATGGGTAAAGCGGTTGAGATGGCCGCTCTGGGCCATGCGCTGGATCACTTGTTCGGCATTGTGCTGCGCGAGGGCTTGGTGACCGGCGAAGTGCTGCGCCAACACCCGCAGGCGCTGGGCACTGAGGGCCAGCAACGGCTCGGCCTGCGGGCCGAGCTGGTCGAAGTGCAGGCTCTGCGCCAATGCCTCCCGGTAGTTGCCGCAGCACAGGTTCACCGCCATATGCCCCGACACCGCACGCAGCTGGCCGGCCAGGTCCTTGCCGGCTTCCGCCAGGCGCCGCGCGCAACTGAACGCTTCAATGGTCTGCGGCGTGCCGCCCTGGGTGTGATAGGAGAAACTGCCCAGGGCCAGTTGCAAGGCCATGTTCAAGCGCTGGCTCGGCGCATTCGATTGCCCGAGTCGTGCCAGGGCCTTGCCCACGTACAAGCCGTGTTCGCGCAGCAGCGACAGCTCCTGCCACAACGGCATCGCACTCACCGTCAGGCGAATGCCCAGCAGGTGCGCACCCTGGTCGCCCAGGCCCCAGTCGAGGGCGGCGCGGATGTCTTCGCGCAGTGGCGCATAACGGTCGATCCAGGTCTGGGTCGCGATCAGCTCCCAATCGTCCTGGGCCTGGTTCATCAGCGCCAGGCAGCGCTCGGCGTGGCGCTGGCGGGTAGCGTCGAGTTCCTGGGCGACGCTGAGTTTTTCCAGGGCATAGGTGCGGGTGATGTCCAGCAGGCGGTAGACCATCTCGTCATCGCCGGCTTCCACATTGAGCAAGGACTTGGCGACCAGCTGAGTGATCGAATTCAGCACCTCGTGCGGTGCAATCTGCTCCCCGGCAATCACCGCCGCCGCGCTGGCCAGGCTGAACCCGCCGCGAAATACCGCCAGGCGACGCAGGCAGATCTGTTCGCAGGCGGTCAGCAGCGCAAAGCTCCAGTCCAGGGTCGCGCGCAGGGTCTGATGGCGGGGCAGGGCGCTTCGCCGGCCTCGGGTTAGCAGGCGGAAGTTGTCTTCCATCTGCACCAGCAGTCCGGGCAGGCCGAAGCGTTCGATCTGCGCCGCCACGAGTTCGATGGCCAGGGGAATACCGTCCAGGCGCTGGCAGATATCAATCGCCAGCGGCAGCTCGGCCTCGCTCAGTTCAAAGCTGTCCTGATGGGACATGGCCCGCTCGATCAACAATTGCAGGGCCGGGTAGCCCAGCGCCTGGGCACGGTTGCCGGTGGCGGGTGGGCAGGCCAGGGGCTCCAGCCGCTGCACGTATTCGCCCTCGGCGCGCAAGGCCTCGCGGCTGGTGGCCAGGATGTGCAAGCGGGGCGCGTGGCGCAGCAGGGTTTCGCTGATCAGGGCAATGTCGTCGAGCACGTGCTCGCAATTGTCGATCACCAGCAGCAACTGGTGCTCCTGCAAGCGCCGCGCAAACGTGGGCAAGGGTTCGTGCTCGGCGTGGGTGAGGTCGAGCAGGGCGGCGAGGTTGGGCAGGATCATCGACGGCGCGCTCAGTGGCGCCAAGTCCAGCAAGCGTATGCCGTCGCGGTAGTGCCCGATCAGCAATTCCGCGACCCGCAGGGCCACCGTGGTCTTGCCGATGCCGCCGGCGCCGGTCAGGGTGATAAAGCGTTGCTCGGGCAGTTGCTGCACCAGGCTGTCGATCAGGGCCTGGCGGCCGAGCATGCGGGTACGGCGCAGCGGCAGATTGTGGCACGGGCGTTGGGCAGCACCTTCGGTTGGCAGGGTCATCGGCTCGATGCTCAGTGGCGCAACAAAACTGTAGCCACGCTGGGCCACGGTCACGATATAGCGCTGCCCGGCCTGGCCATCGCCCAATGCCTTGCGCAACGCCGCCATATGCACTCGCAGGTTGCCGTCTTCCACCACGCTCCTGGGCCAGACGCGGGCGATCAGCTCCTGCTTGCTCACCACATTGCCGGCCTGCTCCAGCAGGATCAGCAGGATATCCACCGCACGCCGCCCCAGGCGCAATGGGCGACCCGCCTCCAGCACCAGGCGCTGGCGCGGGTGGATGCGGTAGGGGCCGAAGTGCACGGCCTGGTCGCTGAGGTCGTTCATGGGTGGCCATGCTCGGAACGGGGTGAGCGGCCAGCATAGGCCAGGCAGGCCAGGACCACTAGGCCGCGATCACTTGCGGTTTAGAGCGAGAGTGGTGATTTCGCCAGGTCATCGGGTTGACGCCTTCGCTGCGGGTGAACATATGACAGAAGTGCGCCTGGTCGCAGAAGCCGCATTCCAGGCTGATTTGCGTCAGGCTCAAGGATGACTGGGCGATCAGCTCCTTGGCCCGCTGGATGCGCTGTTGGCGGATCCATTCCTGCGGCGACAGCCCGGTGGTGCACTTGAACGCACGGGAAAAATGGCTGCGCGACAGCGCGCAGGCCTGGGCGAGGTCGGCAATGGCCAGGCTTTCGCCGAGGTTGGCCAGGATCAGCTGTTTGGCGATGCGCTCGCGCCGTGGGCACAGGCCACCGGTGGCGGACACGCGAGGGGCGTATTGATCGAGTCGGGCCATGACAAATATCCGCAGTCGATGGGAGCGTTCCCGGTGGATGGATGCAGTGTAGACGTGGCCAATCTTGTTGCCGGACCGTCCGGCTGACGAGTTAATCGTTGTTAATTTCGCCAGGTGCCGACCAGGAAAAGACAGCACAGGCGTGCAATGTGGCCGGCGCCTTGCGTGTTTATCTGTGAGCTTGCCAACCGTGTGGATATCACCATGAATCGCAACGACCTGCGCCGCGTCGACATGAACCTGCTGGTGATTTTCGAGGCGTTGATGTTCGAGAAGAACCTGACCCGGGTCGCCGAAAAACTCTTCATGGGCCAACCGGCGGTGAGTGCGGCATTGGGACGTTTGCGCGATCTGTTCGACGACCCGTTGCTGCTGCGCAACGGCCGGGGCATGGAGCCCACGCCACGCGCCGTGGCGATACTCAAGGAGTTGCAACCGGCCATGGACACCATTTCCGGCGCGGTCAGCCGCGCGAAGGATTTCGACCCTTCCAGCAGTTGTGCGGTGTTTCGCATTGGCCTTTCAGACGATGCCGAATTCGGTCTGTTTCCGCCGTTGCTCAGTCAACTGCGCGAAGAGGCGCCGGGCATTGTCGTGGTGGTGCGTCGGGCCAACTATCTGTTGATGTCGTCATTGCTGGCCAGCGGCGAGATTTCGGTGGGGGTGAGCTACACCACGGAATTGCCGGCGAATGCCAAGCGCAAGAAGCTGCGGGATATTCCGTGCAAGGTCTTGCGTGGGGATGACGGTGTTGAACCGCTGACCCTCGACGACTACTGCGAACGGCCCCATGCGATGGTGTCGTTTTCGGGGGACTTGAGCGGCAACATCGACCTGGACCTGGCACGCATTGGTCGTACGCGCCGGGTGGTGTTGGCGGTGCCGCAGTTCAGTGGGTTGCGGGCGTTGCTCGCCGGTACGCAGATTATTGCGACGGTGCCGGATTATGCGGCGTGTGCGTTGACGGAGGGGACGTCGCTACGGGCGCAGGACCCGCCGTTTGCGATTGATGCGGCGGAGTTGTCGATGGTGTGGAGTGGGGTGCATGACAATGATCCGGCGGAGCGGTGGTTGAGGGGGAGGATTGGGGAGCATATGGCTCGGGTGGTTTGACTGAGTACATATCCGTTGCTTCGGTAACGGCTACTTATGGTTCCGCTCTTACAGCGGCTCACTTTTGAAGAGCCGGAATGCCGGCCCAGTCAAAAGTAAGCAAAACGCTCTTGCCCCAACACTCGGCACCTCGCCTAGGCTCGGTGTGCCCTCACTCCGGCTTGAATCCGTGGGCCGCCGCAATGGGCCATCCATGGCCCAGTTCGGCTAACCCGGCGTCCTGCCGGGTTACCCACGGATTCAAGCCTGCGTTCGGCCAGCGTGTTTGACGGGGCGATCCCAGATCAAAAGCAAGAGCGCGGCGGCCTTAGAGCCGACCGGATTGTATGGCCGGTACTCGGTCAAAGTGTGGGAGGGGGCTTGCCCCCGATGGCAGTGGGTCAGTCACTGATGAGTTGGCTGACACACCGCCATCGGTGGCAAGCCCCCTCCCACAGTTTGATCTTCATGTATCAGTTGAAGGGTGGCCCCCGGTGTCAGGGTAGTTGTCGTGTCCTCCGCTTTTTAAAAGTATTCCGGGGGCGGCAAGAGTAAGGTCATGCCTTTCTATTCAGAAGAACGCAAAGCTGCGCTGTTGAAAATGATGCTTCCGCCCCTGAGCCTGTCAGCGTCGGAGGTCGCGCGCCGTGAAGGTTGTAGCGACATGTCTCTTCATTATTGGCGTAAGCAAGCTGCTGCCAGAGGTTCTCAGTTGTCCGAAAACAAGCAGTCGCCTGAAAGTTGGTCTGCCGAATCCAAGCTCATGGCAGTCATCGAATCATCAGCTTTGTCGGAGCTGGAGCTGAGTGAGTATTGCCGTCGCAACGGTATTTTCCCTGAGCAAATTGACGGCTGGCGCAAAGCTTTCATTGCCAACAGCACTAATCACTCAGCGCTGAAAAAAGGAATCGCTGGTGAGACCAAGGAGGATAAGAACCGGATTCGGGAGCTGGAGCGTGAGCTGCGCCGAAAGGATGCAGCGCTGGCTGAAACAGTCGCATTGCTGGTGCTGCGAAAAAAGCTCAATGCCTACTGGGGGAGCGACGACGAGGACAATTGACCTTGTTGCCAGAACGGCATCTTCTCGTCGACTGGCTCACCGAAGCCATCACTGCGGGCGCCCGCAGGGCGCCTGCGTGTCTAGAAGTCGGTATTTCGCTACGCACGCTACAACGCTGGATCCTGCCCGAAGCGTTGTTGGCAGATGGGCGCACCACGACGGTGAGGCCAGTGCCGAATAATGCTCTGACTGATGTTGAGCGCCAAGCCATCCTGGCCTTGTGCAACAGCAAGGCCTACGCACATCTGCCACCGAGCCAGATCGTGCCACGGCTCGCTGACGAGGGACGTTACATGGCATCGGAGGCAACCTTTTACCGAGTGCTGCGTGCGGCAGATCAGCAGCATCATCGTTCCCGCGCCAAACGCCCGCATCGCCATGAAGCACCCACCACCTACGCGGCGACAGCCGCCAATCAGGTGTGGTCTTGGGATATCACGTACCTGCCGTCGCCAGTTCGTGGGAAGTTTTACTACCTCTATTTGATCGAAGATATCTACAGCCGAAAGGCTGTGGGCTGGGAAGTTTACGAAGCAGAAAACGGTGAAAAAGCCGCTGTCCTACTGCAACGAAGTGTCACTAGAGAGAAGTGCTGGCGTCAGCCGCTGGTGCTTCACTCGGACAATGGCGCACCGATGAAATCGGTGACGTTACTGACCAAGATGTACGACCTGGGTATCACGCCATCGAGAGGAAGACCCCGGGTAAGCAACGATAATCCTTACTCGGAGTCGCTGTTTAGAACGCTGAAGTACTGCCCGCAGTGGCCGCAGGATGGATTTGGCAGCCTGGATGACGCGCGTATCTGGGTCAGGAATTTTATGGCCTGGTACAACACCGAGCATCGTCATAGCCGAATCCGCTTCGTGACACCCGCCCAGCGCCACGAGGGAAAAGACCGGGAAATCTTGGCCCGGAGGGCGGCAATTTATGGGCAAGCGAGAGAAAAAAGGCCTGAAAGGTGGTCAGGCGAGACACGCAACTGGGACCCTATCGGGACGGTGTACCTCAATCCTGAAAGGGAGCTGACAGTTGTGGTGAAGGTCGCCTAGCAAGACGGGAGACACGACAACTACCTTGAAAAACGCCGCTACCTTGAAAAACGCCGGGCTCTGGCTCTGGCTCTGGCTCTGGCTTTTGATCTGCTTTTGATTTTGATCTTAGGCGCCCCGTCAAACACGCTGGCCGGAATTCGGCAGGGATTTGGGGGGTAAACCGGCAGGGATGCCGGTTTAGCCGCCCCGCGCCATGGATGGCGCGTGGCGGCGGCCCCCCAAATCACTGTCGGATTACGGGCACACCGAGCCTGGGCGAGGTGCCGAGTGTTGGGGCAAGAGCGTTTTGCTTACTTTTGACTGGGCCGGCATTCCGGCTCTTCAAAAGTGAGCCGCCGTAAGGGCGTAACCATAAGCGGCCGTTACCTAAATAACGGATATGTACTCACAAAAATTGGTCACCCATTCTTACCCCAAATTGGCTATTCCTCCCCCAAGGCCCGATGACTAACCTAGCCATCAATCCCCACCGCCTTGGAGCATCACCATGCAAACCCGTACCGATTTCTACACCGCCTCCCCAGACGCCATGAAAGCCATGCTCGCCCTGGAAGCCGCCGTCGGCAAACTGTCCATCGAACTACCGTTGCTGGAACTGATACGCCTGCGCGTCTCGCAGATCAACGGCTGTGCCTTCTGCCTCGACATGCACACCGCCGACGCCCGCAAAGGCGGCGAGACCGAACGCCGCCTGTACACCGTGTCGGCCTGGCGTGAAACGCCGTTCTTCACCCCGCGTGAACGCGCCGCGCTGGCCTGGGCCGAAAGCCTGACCCTGATCAGCCATACCCACGCACCGGATGAAGACTTCAACGCACTGGCCGCCGAGTTCAGCCCCCAGGAACAGGTCGACCTGAGTGTGGCCATCGCCACCATCAACAGCTGGAACCGCCTGGCCGTGGGTTTTCGCAAGATGCCTAAGTAAGCCTCAGAAGTTGACCGAGGCACTCAGGCGCGCCGTCAATGGCGCGCCCTGGAACAGGTAGTCATCGCCCATGTACTCGCCCGCGTCGCGCCAGTAGCGCTTGTCGAACAGGTTGTCGACGCTCAGGCGGAACACCGTCTCATAGCCGTCCACTTGGGTGGTATAGCGGCTGCCCACATTCACCACCGCGTAGTCCCCCACTTCCACATTGCCGCTGCGGTTGGCGTACTTCTTGGCGCTGTATTGCACTCCGCCCAATACCGCCAGGCCGTTCACCCACGGCAACGCATAATCGGCATACACACTGGCGCGCAACTTGGGCACGTTGATCGCCTGGTGGCCTTCGTAGTCCGGCGTGCCGCTGCCGGTCACCCGTGCGCGAATCGCCGCCACGCTGGTTGCGATCTGCAGGCGTTCGGTGGCCCAGCCGTTGGCCGACAATTCCAGCCCGGTGTTCTTTTGCTCGCCCTGTTGCACGTAGTCGAATTTACCGGTGCCATCCGGCTTGGCGTACTGGTAGGCCTGGCGGGTCTGGAATACAGCGGCGGCGAAGCTGATGCGGCGCCAATCGTATTTCACCCCAGCTTCGATTTGGCGTGAGGTGGTCGGGGCGAGCGTTTCGTCGGCGTTGTTGGCGAACCACGGCGCGGTGCCGCCCAGGGACAGGCCTTTGCTGTAGCTGGTATAGAGCGAGATGTTCTCGACAGGTTTGTAGATCAACGAGGCCTGGGGCAGGAACACGTACTGCTGGGTATGACGGGCCTGGTTGCCGGTGACGCTGTCGAAGGCCTTTTCATCCAGGCGCACTTCACGACCGCCGAGGATGGTTTGCCATTGCTCGTTGAGACGGATGCGGTCTGTAACGAACAGGCCGTACTGACGGCTGTCGAGGTTGCGGTGGCTGTCGTTCAACGGCTTGTCAGTCGGGGTAAACGTAGGGGCGTCCACGTCGATGTTGGTGGTGCCGATGTATTCATTGACGGATTTGCGCTTGTCGATCACCCGGCGGAACGCACTGGTGCCAAAGGTCAGTTCATGGCCCAGGCCGGCGGTGTCGAACAGCCCGGTCATGGCCGCCTGCACTTCGTCGTCACGGCGGGTGTCGTCAGGGCTGCGGTAGTCGTAGACATCGTAGTTGCCTTCGGGGCTGAAGTAGTTTGGCACGCTCGAGGTGCAACTGGTCGAGCCATAGCAGCCCCAGGCAAACGAGCTGTAATCGTCGATCACCACCTTGCTGCGCGCCGCACTCACGCTGCCTTTCCACTGGTCGTTGAAACGGTATTCAAACTTGCCGTTGAGGTTCAGCGAATCAATGCCCACCTGCCTGGACCCACTCTGATGCCCCAGCAGTTTCTTCGGCGAGGCACCGTGTGGCACCTCGGTGCCGCCCAGCAACTGGTAGCCCGGCACCGAGCGTTGCTGCTTGTTCTGGTATTCGGCATCCAGTTGCAACACGGCGTCGGGGCTGATGTTCCAGTCGAAGGCCAGGGATACAAAATCGCGCTGGCCGTTGGCGTGCTCCACGTAGGAATCAAGGTTTTCGTGGGCCACGTTGGCGCGCAGGCCGAATTGTTGCTCGCTGCCGAACCAGCCGCCGACGTCGGTGGCGATATAACCGCTGCCACGATCGTCGGTGGAGATGGTCACCGAGCGCACGTCTTCCGGGCGCTTGGTCACGTAGTTGATCACGCCGCTGGGCTCGGAGATGCCACTTTGCAGGCCGGCCAGGCCCTTGAGCACTTCGACCTGCTGCTTGTTCTCCAGCGCGACGTTCTGCTCGCCGGTGATGGTGCGCCCGTTGATCTTGTAGCTGCTCGCCGCATTCAGCGAAAAGCCGCGCACCACGAAGTTCTCGTAGTAGCCGATGGGCGCATAGCTGTCGCCCACCGAGGCGTCGTTGCGCAGCACTTCACTGAGCAGGCGCGCTTGCTGGTCCTTGATCAGTGCGGCGTTGATCACCGTGATCGAGGCCGGGGTGTCGAGCAGCGGTGCCTCATCGAAGCCGCCCACCGAAGCGGTTTCGCTGCGGTAGCCGGATTCATCCTGGCCCTGGCCCTGGACCTTCACTGCCGGCAGTTCAAGGTCAGCCGCCAGGCTGTGACCGATGCCGCCGCTGAGCAGCAAACCGAGGGCGAAACGTGAGGTGACGACGGGACGAAAACGCAAAACCATGGGGGCAGGGCCTTAAAGCGCGGGCGGGGGGCGCATAAGCTAGGCATAAGTGCGCAGTTTTACAAGTTCGCGAGAATGATTCGCGGCTTGAGACATCCCGTCTCACACCACACGCCAATCCATCCGCGCCTCGACAGCCCGCCGGGCACCTGCGATAGACAAGGCTTCCCTCATCAATTGCAGGAGAACGCCATGAGTATTGCTGGAAAAGTCGCGCTGGTGACCGGCGCCGGGCAGGGCATTGGCCGGGCCATTGCCCTGCGCCTGGCACAGGACGGTGCCGATATCGCGCTGGTGGACATCAATGGCGCCAAGCTTGAAGCCGTGGCCGCCGAAGTCGTCGCGCTGGGCCGCAAGGCCTCGGTGTTCGTCGCTGACGTGTCCAAGCGCGAACAGGTGGCGGCGGCGGTGGAGCATGCGCACCAGACCCTGGGTAGTTTCGACATCATCGTCAACAACGCCGGGGTGGCGCAGATCGATTCGCTGTTGGACGTCAGCCCGGAACAGGTCGAGCGCACCCTGGGCATCAACGTGCAGGGCGTGTTGTGGGGCATCCAGGCCGCCGGCAAGAAATTCAAGGCGCTCAAGCAGAAGGGCAAGATCATCAACGCCTGCTCCATCGCCGGCCATGAAGGTTTTGCGCTTCTGGGAGTGTACTCGGCCACCAAGTTTGCCGTGCGTGCCTTGACGCAGGCGGCGGCCAAGGAACTGGCGAGCGCCGGGATTACCGTCAATGCCTACTGTCCGGGTGTGGTGGGCACCGATATGTGGGTCGAGATCGACAAGCGCATGGCCGAGATCACCGGTGCCGAAGTCGGTGCGACCTACAAGAAATACGTGGATGGCATCGCCTTGGGCCGGGCGCAGACGCCGGAGGATGTGGCGGGGCTGGTCGCGTACCTGGCCGGGCCGGATGCGGACTACATGACCGGGCAATCGCCGCTGATCGACGGGGGCCTTGTCTACCGCTGACATCTCAGATGTACCCAGTCCAATGTGGGAGGGGGCTTGCCCCCGATAGCAGTGTGTCAGCCACTGGAAGTATTAGCTGGTCCACCGCCATCGGGGGCAAGCCCCCTCCCACAGTGTTGACCCCGTTGTATCAGCGGGTTTTGTTCGGCATGTCGATGCCCAGTTGGTTGACGCGGCGGTACAGGGTCGCCCTTGAGATCCCCAGCGCCTGCGCGGTCGGTATCGGCTTCCAGCGATGCCGAATCAGCGCATCCAGCACCACCTGGCGCTCCGGGCTCGCACGATCTTCCGTCAATGCTTCAACCTGTTCCCCACGCACCTCCACCGGCAAATCCGCCACCTGCACCGTACCGCCCTCACACACCGCACAGGCGTACGCCAGCACATGCCGCAGTTGCCGCACATTGCCCGGCCACGCGTACCCCAACAGCAACTCCAGCGCAGCCTGGCCGATTCCCACCGTGATGCCGCTGTTGCGCGCTTCCTGTTCCAGCAAGCGGTTGATCAGCGCCAGTTTGTCAGTGCGTTCGCGCAACGGCGGCAGGCAGAAGCGCGCGCAGCCGAGGCGAAAGTACAGGTCCTCGCGAAAGCTGCCCTCACTGACCAACACCGACAAATCGCGGTGGCTGGCGCAGATCACCTGGATATCGACGGTGCGGGTTTTCGCCGCGCCCAGCGGCGCCACTTCACCTTCGGCCATCACCCGCAGCAGGCGCGTCTGCAAGGCCAGGGGCATGTCGCCGATTTCATCGAGGAACACGGTGCCGCCATCGGCCTGCACCAGCAACCCCGGCATGCCTTTGCTGGCGGCGCCGGTGAAGGCGCCAGCCACATAGCCGAACAGCTCGCTCTCAATCAGGTTTTCCGGAATCGCCGCGCAGTTCACCGCCACGAACGGCCCACTGCGTCGGGCGCTGCGTTCGTGCAACTGGCGGGCGAAGACTTCCTTGCCGGCGCCGGTTTCGCCTTGCACCAGTACCGGCAGGTTACGGTCCTTGACCCGCACGGCCAGGCGCAGGTGTTCCTCCACACGGGCATCCACCAAGGGCACCATGGGCGCCCGCGCCGGTTTGCGTCGCGGCGCGTTGACCCGCACGTGCAGCGCACCCGGTTCTCCCAGCCACTGCAGTTGCTGGGTGGACTGGTCGGTGACGGCGCGCAAGGCGTTCAGGTCGAACACCTCACCGATATGTGCCGGCACCTGGCCAAAGCGCCGGCGCAAGGCCTGGCGCGCCTTGCTGTTCAAGGCCCGCAGACGGCCGTCCTGGTCCCAGGCCAGCAGCAGGTCGGGCTGGCTGTCCACATAACCCGGCGTGCTGTGCGCTTGCAACACCCAGTGCTGGCGGGCGCTGTGCATGAAGAAGGCGTTCTCGATGGCCTCGGCACTTTGCGCCACCAACTGGCGTATCAGGTGCTGGCTGCGGCGGTCATCTGGCGATTTGAGCGCCGAGGCATCCATCACTCCCAGCAGGTTGCCCTGGGGGTCGAAGATCGGCGCGGCGGAGCAGGTCAGGCCGATGAAGGCTGCACGGAAGTGGTCGCGCTTGTGCACCGTCACCGCCGATTGACTGGTGAGCACGGTGGCCACGCCGCAGGTGCCTTCTTCGGCTTCCGACCAGCAGGTGCCGAGGTACAGGCCGGCCTTGCGGCAGTCGCTGCGGATCGAGGTGTCCACGCGGTGGTCGATGGTCTGGCCCTGGGCATCGGTGAGCATCACGCAGTAGTCGGCCTGGCGCACACGGTGATGCAGTTGCCCGACGGCTTCGCCGGCAATGCGCATGAACAGTTCGGCGCGTTCGCGGCACTCCTTGAGCAAGGGTTCGCTGAGGATGCGTGGCCCCTGCAGGGAGCCGGGGTCCAGGTGGTGTTGCTCCATGGAGCGCCGCCATGAATCGAAGATCAGCGACGGCACCGGCGCCTGGGGCAGACGATCAGCATTGCGGACCACGCGACTGACGCAGTCGACGTGCTCCCTGGAGTTCGCGGCGAGCATAAGGCCTCCGGTTCTCGATCTTTGTTGTTATGCCCGCCATTAAGCGCGCATGCGTCGGGTGGGACAAGCGCGGCCTGACCAACTGCCCGGCATGAGACGCAGCGTCTCAAACCGGCTGAGACGCCGCCTTCGAGTTGCAATGCCGCGTCTCATTCTGCGACGCCGGCCTGCTTGCGACAACCGCTCTGGATCAAGGTTATGCCAGGTTTTTTACGGCCTTGGCACAGGCTGTGCTGAAGGCCTTGTAGCTGACCACGATCAGCCTTTTGTGTGCCGAGACAACCTGGAGAACAACAAGATGTCCACTCACCTGTCCACCGATCAACTGCTGCATGCCTATACCGTGATGCGCACCATCCGTGATTTCGAAGAACGCCTGCACGTGGAATTCGCCACCGGCGAGATCCCCGGTTTCGTGCACCTCTACGCCGGTCAGGAAGCCAGTGCCGCCGGAGTCATGGCCCACCTCAACGATGAAGACTGCATCGCCTCCAACCACCGTGGCCACGGCCATTGCATCGCCAAGGGCGTGGATGTGTTCGGCATGATGGCCGAGATCTACGGCAAGAAAACCGGTGTGTGTGGCGGTAAAGGCGGCTCCATGCACATCGCCGACCAGGAGAAGGGCATGCTCGGCGCCAACGGTATTGTCGGCGCGGGTGCGCCGTTGGCCGCCGGTGCGGCGCTGGCGGCCAGACTCAAGGGTAGCCAGGGCGTGGCCGTGGCGTTCTTTGGCGATGGCGGCTCCAACGAGGGCGCGGTGTTCGAGGCGATGAACCTGGCCTCGATCATGAAACTGCCGTGCCTGTTCGTCGCGGAAAACAACGGCTATGCCGAGGCCACCGGGTCTGGTTGGTCGGTGGCGTGCAAGGACATCGCCGAGCGTGCCGTGGGGTTTGGCATGCCGGGGATGATCGTCGATGGCAATGATTTCTTCGCCGTGTACGCGGCGCTTGGTGTTGCCGTGGAGCGTGCGCGCAAGGGCGACGGGCCAACCTTGGTCGAAGTGAAATTGAGCCGCTTCTACGGCCATTTCGAAGGCGATGCACAAACCTATCGTGGCCCCGATGAAGTGAAAAACCTGCGGGAAAACGCCGACTGCCTGGCGCTGTTCCGCCAGCGTTGCAGCGCCGAAGGCTGGCTGGACGCGGCGCAATTCGAGCGCATCGATGGCGAGGTCGCACAGCTTATTGACGACGCCGTGCGCCGCGCCAAATCCGACCCCAAGCCCCAGGCCGCCGACCTGCTCAGCGATGTCTACGTCGCCTACCACTCATAACAACAACATTCGTGGAGAGAACTTTATGGCTCGCAAAATCAGCTACCAGCAGGCAATCAACGAAGCCCTGGCCCAGGAAATGCGCCGCGACCAGAGTGTGTTCATCATCGGCCAGGACGTGTCCGGCGGCACGGGTTCCCCTGGCGAACAGGACGCCTGGGGCGGGGTGCTCGGCGTGACCAAGGGCCTGTATCCGGAGTTTCCCGACCGCGTGCTCGATGCGCCGCTGTCCGAAGTCGGCTACGTGGGCATGGCCGTCGGCGCCGCCACCCGTGGCATGCGCCCGGTGTGCGAATTGATGTTCGTCGACTTCATCGGCTGCTGCCTCGACCAGTTGCTCAACCAGGCCGCCAAGTTCCGCTACATGTTCGGCGGCAAGACCACCACGCCGCTGGTGGTACGCGCCATGTACGGCGCCGGGCTGCGGGCCGCCGCCCAGCATTCGCAGATGCTCACGTCGATGTGGACCCACATACCCGGCCTCAAAGTGGTGTGCCCGGCCACGCCCTATGACGCCAAGGGCATGTTGATCCAGGCGATCCGCGACAACGACCCGGTGATCTTCCTCGAACACAAGATGCTCTACAGCCTGCAAGGCGAGGTGCCCGAAGAGCTGTACACCGTGCCCTTTGGTGAAGCCAATTTTGTCCGCGAGGGTAAGGACGTGACCCTGGTGACGTACGGACGCATGCTGCACATCGCCCTGGAAGCCGCCACCAGCCTGGCGCGCCAAGGCATCGATTGCGAAGTGCTGGATCTGCGCACCACCAGTCCGTTGGACGTCGACAGCATCCTTGAAAGCGTGGAAAAGACCGGGCGCCTGGTGGTGATCGACGAGTCAAACCCACGCTGCTCCATTGCCACCGATATCAGTGCGCTGGTCGCCCAGCAGGGCTTTTCTTTCCTGCGCGCGCCAATCGAAATGGTCACCGCGCCGCACACGCCGGTGCCGTTCTCCGATGCGCTGGAAGACCTGTATATCCCCAACGCCGCAAAGATCGAAGCCGCGGTGCTGCGAATCGCCAACAAGAGGAGCGCCGCATGATCCATACCTTGACCATGCCCAAGTGGGGACTGTCGATGACCGAGGGGCGCATCGATATCTGGTTCAAGCAACCCGGCGACCGGGTGGAGAAGGGCGAGGAAGTGCTGGACGTGGAGACTGACAAACTCTCCAGCAGTGTGGAGGCACCGTTCAGTGGCGTGCTGCGCCGCGTGCTTGCACTGAGTGACGAGACCCGGCCGGTGGGCGCGTTGCTGGGAATCGTGGTGGAAGGCGAGGCCAGCGAAGCAGAGATCGATGCGGTGATCGAACGCTTCAATGCCGGTTTTGTTTCCAGCAGTGCCGAAACCGAAGCGTCGGGACCGAGTGCGCAGAAGGTCGAGATAGACGGGCGCCTGTTGCGCTATCTCGAGCTGGGCGAGGCGGGGACGCCGTTGGTGCTGATTCATGGATTCGGTGGCGACCTGAACAACTGGCTGTTCAACCAACCGGCATTGGCCGTCGAGCGCCGGGTGATCGCCCTGGACCTGCCGGGGCATGGCGAGTCGGGCAAGCAACTGCGCAGCGGCGATGTCGAGGAACTGAGCCAGGCGGTGCTGGCTTTGATTGATCACCTCAAGTTCGACCGCGTGCACCTGGCCGGGCATTCCATGGGCGGGCTGGTCGCACTGACCGTGGCCGACCAGGCGCCCGCGCGTGTTGCCTCATTGACCCTGATCGCCAGCGCCGGTCTCGGCCCGGATATCAACGGTGATTACTTGCAAGGGTTTACCGAAGCCAACAACCGCAATGCGCTCAAGCCGCAATTGACCCAACTGTTCAGCGACCCGGCGCTGGTGACGCGGCAGATGCTGGAGGACATGCTCAAGTTCAAGCGGTTGGAAGGGGTGGCGCAGGCTTTGAGGCAACTCAATGCCCAGTTGTTCGAGGGAGGGCGCCAACGTCTGGATCTGCGCAAGGTGGTGGGGCAGCAACCGAGTCTGGTGATCTGGGGTAGCGACGACGCAATCATCCCCGTCAGTCATGCCGAGGGGTTGGACGCCCAAGTGCAGATTCTGCCGGGGCAGGGGCATATGGTGCAGTTGGAGGCGGCGGAACGGGTCAACCAACTGATGGCCGCCTTCCTCAAATCCCAACCTTGAAATGCAGCCCAATGTGGGAGGGGGCAAGCCCCCTCCCACCATTTGGATTGGATTTCAAACGGAACGCTTCAGGGTCTCGCTCGGCAACTCCTTGAACAACGCCCGATAGCTATTGGAAAACCGCCCCAGATGCCAGAACGACCAGTTCATCGCCACCTCGGCCACGGTGGTCCCGGCTGAACTCAGCAGTTCCCGCCGTGCCCCATTCAATCTGCGCAAGCGCAGCCACTGCGCCGGGCTCATCCCGGTGTAGGTCTTGAACCCTTGCTGCAACTGGCGCAATGGCACGCCGGCAATCTGCGCCAGTTCCAGCAGGTTGACGGTCTCGTCCGGCGCGTCCGCCGCCCATTCGCCGATGCGCGCCATCAGCCGGCGTTCCTCGCTGCGGCGCTGCAAGGAACTGCGGTCCAGGCACACGCAGGCGTTGTCGAGGATGAACAGGCAATCGTCGAGCAATTGCTGGATAAGCGCGGCGGGGTCGCTGATCGTGGACAAGCGTGTCAGCGTGCCACTCAGCCAACGGGCGAACAACGCGTTCTGCTGGCCGGTCAGTGGCGCCATGAACAAACCTTCCAGCTTCGCCACCTCCAACCCATGGCGCTGCACGAACTGCGGGCCGAACACCACCGCCACTTCACGGTAGTTTTCCGGGGTGATCCAGGTGTTACGGCTCTCGCCATTGAGCAGGTACAGCGCGTTGTCGCTGCCGTCGAAACAGAACGCCAGGGAGCCGGCAGGCGCATTGAAGTGCTGTTCGACGCGGGTGTTCATGCACTCTTCGTACACCTCCACGCCTTGCAGGTCGAGGTAGCGGATGCGCCCGGCGAAATGCCCCGGGGACATCTGCTGGTACTGCTGCACCCAGCCGGGTGTCGCACTGCATTGAGCGGCCACATCACCGGTGGTGAAGGCCTGTACGCGCAAAGCGGTTGCCTGTGTCATGGGGAGCCTGGGCGCACTCTATTGGTGCGTTGTGGTGCGTGCAAAGTGGATAGATGCCGGCGGGCGGCGGCCTCAAGATAGACCTCAATGCGCCAGGAGTACAAGCCGGCGCATGCACCCAACCCATGCCGAGGTCCTTATGAACGCCCCCTTCGATCAGCTGTCCGCCTGGCTGAAAGAACACAAGATTACCGAAGTCGAATGCGTGATCAGTGATTTGACTGGCATCGCCCGCGGCAAGATTGCGCCCACCAACAAGTTCTTGCATGAGCGAGGCATGCGCCTGCCGGAAAGTGTGTTGCTGCAAACGGTAACCGGGGACTTTGTCGACGACGAGATCTACTACGACCTGCTCGACCCGGCCGATATCGACATGGTCTGTCGCCCGGTGTCCCACGCCACTTATGTGGTGCCGTGGGCCATCGAGCCCACCGCAATCGTGATCCACGACACCTTCGACAAACAGGGCAACCCCATCGAGCTGTCACCGCGCAATGTGCTGAAAAAAGTCCTGCAGCTCTACACCGACAAGGGCTGGCAGCCGATTGTCGCGCCGGAAATGGAGTTCTACCTGACCCAGCGTTGCGAAGACCCGGACCTGCCGCTGAAAACCCCGGTGGGCCGCTCCGGCCGCGCCGAGACCGGGCGGCAGTCGTTCTCCATCGACGCCGCCAACGAGTTCGACCCGCTGTTCGAAGACGTCTACGACTGGTGCGAAGCCCAGGGCCTGGACCTCGACACGCTGATCCACGAGGACGGCCCGGCGCAGATGGAAATCAACTTCCGCCATGGCGATGCCCTCGACCTGGCCGACCAGATCACCGTGTTCAAACGCACCCTGCGCGAGGCCGCGCTCAAGCACAACGTGGCCGCGACCTTCATGGCCAAGCCGGTGGCCGACGAGCCAGGCAGCGCCATGCACCTGCACCAGAGCGTGGTGGAGATCGCCACCGGCAAACCGGTGTTCGTCGATGCCGACGGCAACAAGAGCCAGTTGTTCCTGCACCATATCGGCGGCCTGCAGAAGTACATCCCCAAGCTGCTGCCGATGTTCGCGCCCAATGTGAACTCGTTCCGCCGCTTCCTGCCGGACACCTCAGCGCCGGTCAACGTCGAGTGGGGCGAAGAAAACCGCACCGTCGGCCTGCGCGTGCCCACCTCCAGCCCCGACGCCATGCGCGTGGAAAACCGCCTGCCCGGCGCCGATGCCAATCCGTACCTGGCGATTGCGGCTAGTCTGCTGTGTGGCTACCTGGGCATGGTCGAGCAGATCGAACCCAGCGCACCAGTGGAAGGCCGTGCCTACGAGCGTCGTAACCTGCGCCTGCCGTTCACCCTCGAAGATGCGCTGGCACGCATGGAGGACTGCGACACGGTCAAGCAGTACCTGGGCGACAAGTTCGTGCGCGGCTACGTCGCGGTCAAGCGCGCCGAGCACGAGAATTTCAAGCGGGTGATCAGTTCCTGGGAGCGTGAGTTCCTGCTGTTGAGCGTCTAAAAAACCAATAAAGGGGTGTCGATATGCGTCTTGTGAAACAGCTTTTCCCGCTGGCCCTGGTGGCCGCGTTCAGCAGCGCCAGCCAAGCGGCGCCGACAGTCAGTATCTACAACTGGACCGACTATATCGGCGAGACCACCCTGGCCGACTTCCAGGCCAAGACTGGGATCAAGCCGATCTACGACGTGTTCGACTCCAACGAGACCCTGGAAGGCAAGTTGCTCGCCGGCCGCACCGGCTATGACGTGGTGGTGCCGTCCAACCACTTCCTGGCGCGGCAAGTGAAGGCCGGTGCGTTCCTCAAGCTCGACCGCGCGCAGTTGCCCAACTTCAAGAACCTCGACCCCAAGCTGCTCGCGCTGCTGGAGAAAAACGACCCGGGTAACGCGCATTCGGTGCCGTACCTGTGGGGCACCAATGGCATCGGCTACAACGTCGACAAGGTCAAGCAGGTGCTGGGCATCGACCATATCGACTCATGGGCGGTGCTGTTCGAACCGGAGAACATCAAGAAGCTCAACCAGTGCGGCGTGGCCTTCCTCGATTCGGCGGACGAGCTGTTCCCGGCGATCCTGAATTACCTGGGCAAGGATCCGCGCAGCGAGAACCCTGAAGACTACAAGCAGGCCGAAGCCAAGCTGTTGACGCTGCGGCCGTACATCACCTACTTCCATTCCTCCAAGTACATCTCGGACCTGGCCAACGGTGATATCTGCGTGGCTTTCGGGTATTCCGGCGACGTGTTCCAGGCCGCCAACCGCGCCAAGGAAGCCAAGAACGGCGTTCACATCGCCTATTCGATTCCCAAGGAAGGCTCCAACCTGTGGTTCGACCTGCTGGCGATTCCCGCCGACGCGAGCAACCCGAAAGAAGCCCACGCCTTCATCAACTACCTGCTCGACCCGCAAGTGATCGCCAAGGTCAGCGCCTCGGTGGGTTATGCCAACGCCAATCCGGCGGCCAAGGCGTTCATGGACCCTGAGTTGGTGAACAACCCCGAGGTATACCCGCCGCAGGCGGTGCTCGACAAACTCTATATTTCCACCACGCCGACCCCGGCGACCATGCGCCTGATGACCCGCGCCTGGAGCAAAGTGAAGACCAACAAATGATGCAGTCGACTGACCACGCCCGGTCCTACTACCGGGCCACGGCCAACGCCCTGACGGAGCGCCCCGCATTGGGCACCGACTTGAGCGCCGATGTGTGCGTGATCGGCGGCGGGTTCACTGGCGTAAATACCGCCATCGAACTGGCCCAGCGCGGGCTCTCGGTGATCCTGCTGGAAGCCCGGCGCATCGGCTGGGGCGCCAGCGGGCGCAACGGCGGGCAGTTGATTCGCGGTATCGGCCATGACGTGTCGGGATTTGCCAAATACGTGGGCGAGGAGGGCGTGCGTTACCTGGAGCGCGCCGGTATCGAGTCGGTGGCCTTGGTGGGCGAGCGCATTCGCGAGCATGGGATTGACTGCGACCTGCGCTGGGGCTTTTGTGAATTGGCGAACACGCCCGCGCAATTCGCCGCGTTCAAGGGCGAGCAGGCGCACCTGGCGGAGCTGGGGTATGCCCATGAAACCCGCCTGGTCGGCGTGCAAGATATGCAGCAAGTGGTGGGCTCTTCGGTGTATGCCGGCGGCCTGGTGGATATGGGTTCCGGGCACCTTCACCCGTTGAATCTGGTGCTGGGTGAAGCGCAGTTGGCCGAGTCTCTTGGAGTGCGGATCTTCGAGCACACTGAGGTGCTTGAACTGATCCACGGCGACACGGTGCAAGTGCGCTGCTCAGGCGGCACGGTACGCGCCGACCACCTGGTGCTGGCCTGCAATGCCCATCTGGAGGAACTGGAACCGCGCCTGAGCGGCAAGGTGCTCCCGGCGGGCAGCTACATCATCGCCACCGAGCCGTTGTCGGAAGATGTGGCCAACCAGTTGATCCCGCAGAACCTGGCGCTGTGCGACCAGAAAGTCGGCCTGGATTACTACCGATTGTCCGCTGACCGCCGCCTGTTATTCGGCGGCGCCTGTCATTACTCCGGCCGCGATCCGGTGGACATCGCCGCTTATATGCAGCCGAAAATGCTCAAGGTGTTCCCGCAACTGGCCCAGACCACCATTGAGTTTCAGTGGGGCGGCAAGATCGGTATTACCGCCAACCGCTTTCCGCAGGTGGGGCGGTTGAAGCAGTACCCTAATGTGTTTTATGCCCAGGGCTATTCCGGGCATGGGTTGAACGTGACGCACTGGTGCGCAAGGTTGCTGGCTGAGGGGATTCACGCAGGCGTGAGTTCGGGCCTGGATATTTTCAGCCAGGTGCCGCATATGACCTTTCCGGGGGGGAAGGCATTGCGGTCACCGTTGTTGGCGTTGGGGATGATGTGGTTTCGGTTGCGGGAGCAGTTCTCCTGGAATTGAGGGGGCATTTTTCATTGGATTCGCCGGACTTATGGATGTTGTTTGTTAGTGTATAGCGAGTTCCCTGGCAATTTAGTAAAAGAACCCAGAAATCGCGGCAGTGCCGTCAGATTTTCAGCTATTACATCACTGTCTCTGATAGCGCCCTTATGGACGTACCTATTATTCAAAAAAAATCTATTTTTTTCCGGGCTATAGAGTGGTGCTGCAGTCACACCCGTAACCACGCTGACTCCAAAGCAGATCGATGCCGCAAGGCACAGCTCACGGGTATTGAGCCTGAATGTTGTCCATAGGACCTGAATAACGCTTTTTCTTGGCTTCATGGCAACTTGGCCCCCACCGCAGTGAAGTTGAAGGTGGCGCCGGTCGCCGACCCGACTACATAGGTGCCTGCGGGTGAAATAGCGTTCAAGTAGCTCGCCAGCCCGCCTGAAATGGGCGATATGGGGACTGTTCCCAGCAATGGAGTCCAATAGCAGCCGGTTGGGTATTCGCTGCTGTTCACGCAATTCAGGGCGACGGTGTCGTTATCGGCAAAGGCAGCCACTTGAACCACATCGCTGCCAGGTAGCGGGGGAATGGACTGCACGCTGAAGGAGTTCGTGGGGTCGTTCCAGTAAAGAGGTCTCTGAAATCCCGTAGGGTCATTGCCATAGGCCAATACATGCCCAAGGTTGTTGATTGCCACCGCGTGGTTTTGCGCGTTCAAGGGCATCGTCAACAGTAAAGGCGTGCTGCTTGCGGTACTCCAGAATGCGGTTTGTTGGGTGTCGGCGGCGGTTCCTGGAAACGTGCAGGTGCCGACGAATTGACCCTGGTCATTCATGTCGACCCCCTCGCAGTCAAGTGCACCCGCTGGTAGCGACGCAGGTGTTAACACGTACTGATTGCTGCCTGTACTCCAAGTGGCCAGGGTGACAACAGGCTTGCCACTTGGTCCTGGGCAATTCAAGAGAATGCGCGGCCAACCATTGGTCAAGGTTTCCGTCAAGTCGACGCCATAACAGTTGTCGCCCCAGTCTGATACGCGTTGGGGAGTTGTGCTGCCTGCGCTATAAACCACCACAGTTGCGTCAAAATCCGCACTCAGGCTCACCGCTAGGACGGCTCCATTGCGGTTCTGTGCAATGGGTGCTGTTTGCGTATCGGCAGGGCGCACTTGAATCAGCAACAACCATCTGGGCGGTAGCGGAGCCAGGGTGATCGGCGTGATACCTGGTGTCGCTGCATTCCACAACACGGCGAAAAACAGATTATTGGCATTGGCACAATTGCCTACCACCCAACCACCATTGTTGGAAATAGCGCTCACCTCACAAGGTTTTCGTGAGGACAACGGCGCCAGGGCTTGCTGGGGACCTGCCAGTGTCGACGAGTACCATGGGATGGCATTGGCACTGGGGGTGGCCGAATTGCATTTTCCGACAGTTTGTTCACTGTCGTTTACCCAAACCGTCTCACATTGCGGCCCGGCCGGGAAAGCTGAAGGCACGTAGGTCGCCGCACAGGCACTCAATCCATACCCGCAAAGCAACACACCCACACTCAACACCATCGGTGCAATCAGTTGTCTCAACAAACGTTGCATAATCCGTCCTCCCCTGGCTGACAGAATGACCCTCTGGGGGTGAACCCCGCAGACCAGTAAACGCCCGGTTCGATGGACGCACAACTGTCACTTCTGACAGGTACAGGACGAGTTGCTTAAGCCTCGGTCAGCACCTTCCTGAACGTCTCCACCAACGGCCGCAGATTGACCCGGTGCCACGCCGCCCACAGTGGCGTGGTGTACGTCAGCCAAGGCAATTCACGCAACACCACGCAGGGGGGGGCATTGCGGCTCAGGCCTTTTTGCACCATCGCCACGCCCAACCCCGAGGCCACCAGCCCCAGTGCGGTAAACGGCTCGCTGGCTTCCATGGGGATCTGCGGCGTGAACCCGGCACGAATGCAGGCGGCGGCGAAGTCATCTGCGGGGTTGGCGCCAATTTTGCGCTGCACCCCGATCCACTCCTGGTCGGCCAGGTGTTCGGGCAGCAACTCGCTTTGGCGTGCCAACGGATGATGCTCGGGCAAGGCCAGCAGCATCTGGTCGTCCAGCACCTGCAAGGCGGTCAGGTCCGGATCACCGGCGGCCGGCGGTTCGCCGACCAGGGCGATATCTAGGCTGCGTTGGCGCAGGCCCTCGAGTTGTTCGAGGGAGGGCAGGTTGTAGAGTTTGATGTGCACATTCGGGCGGTCGTCGCGCAGTACTCGCAGCGCGTTGGGCAGCACGCCGGCATGCATGGCGTTTTCGATGTAGCCGACGCACAGGCAGCCTTCTTCTCCCTGACCCAGGCGCTTGCCGAGGGACTCCAGGCGGTTGGCGTGGATCAGCAGCGCCTTGGTTTCTGCCAGGAAGGTCTGGCCGTCACGGGTCAGGCGGATGCGTTGCTGGCTGCGCTCGAACAGGGTCAGGCCCAGGCGTTCTTCGAGTTGGGCAATCTGCCGGCTCAGCGGCGATTGGGAGATGTGCAAGCGCTCGGCGGCGCGGCCGACGTGTTCTTCTTCAGCGACTACTTCGAAATAGCGCAATTGGCGAAGATCGATCATGTAAGACCTATGAGGACTCAAGTTGGTCGCAGTATGTCTTGGACGGTCCGAGCTCTGCAATCCAGGATCTGTTCAACGGTCACAGCGACCCTTTGTACTGTTGGGAATCCATCATGAACTTGAAAGACAAACTGCCCGGCGTCCAGGGCTTCGGCACCGCCCGTCCTGCCGCTTTAACTTCAGGAGTTCAACCATGAAAATCGATGTAAGCGGCAAAGTAGCGATTGTCAGCGGCAGCACTGCCGGGATCGGCCTGGGCATCAGCCAAGCACTTGCAGCCTCCGGCGCCACCGTGGTGGTGATCGGGCGTGAAGCCGGCAAGGTCGACGACGCACTGGCGAGCATCCGTCAGGCTGTCCCAGGCGCAGACCTGCGTGGGCTGGTGGCTGACCTTGGCACCGCAGAGGGCGCAGAGAAACTCTTCGCCGCCGAACCGCGTGCCGACATCCTGGTCAACAATCTGGGCATCTTCAACGATGTGGATTTTTTCGATGCCCCGGACAGCGAATGGACGCGCTTCTATGAGGTCAATGTGATCTCCGGTGTACGCCTGGCGCGGCATTATGTGCCGGGCATGGTCGGGCAGGGCTGGGGACGGGTGATCTTCGTGTCGTCGGAATCCGGCGTGGCCACCCCGGCGGACATGATCAATTACGGTGTGACCAAAAGCGCCAATTTGGCGGTGTCCCATGGCCTGGCCAAGCGCCTGGCGGGCACGGGAGTGACGGTGAACGCCGTGCTGCCCGGCCCGACCTTTACCGACGGCCTGGAGCAGATGCTCAGGGACGCCACACAAAAATCCGGGCGCAGCGCGCGGGATGAGGCGGACGTGTTTGTGCGCAATGCGCGGCCGACATCAATCATCCAGCGCGCGGCAAATGTGGATGAAGTCGCCAACCTGGTGGCGTACATTGCTTCACCGCTTTCTTCTGCGACAACCGGTGCCGCATTGCGCGTCGACGGTGGTGTTGTCGACAGCATGGCGATCTGAATTGTTTTTCATTTTCTGGAGTATTTATCGTGGCAACAGCCTCTTCTGTGATTGAAATCCCGGTGTCGGCCGATCAGGTCTGGCAATTGGTCGGCGGCTTCAACAGCCTGCCGGACTGGTTGCCGTTGATTGTCAAAAGCGAGCCAAGCGATGGTGGCCGTGTGCGTCACCTGCAAACGGCGGACGGCGCAGTGATCGTCGAGCGTTTGCAGAGCTTTGATAACGTCGGACGTACCTACAGCTACACCATCGAGCAGTCGCCGTTTCCGGTGAGTGCGTATCTGGCGACGTTGCAGGTTGAGGCGCTGACGGACGCTTCGGCGAAAGTGACCTGGTCCGGTGTGTTTACACCAGTGGCGGGGACTACGGATGCGGCGGTTGAGGAGCTGTTTGCCGGTGTCTACAGCGGTGGTCTTGAGGCCCTACGCGCCAACTTCCCGGCCTGATCCAGTCCAATGTGGGAGGGGGCAAGCCCCCTCTCACATTGGGACGCCCATGTTCTCAGGCCTCGGGCATCAGTTGCTGGCGGCACTCCAGAACCAATCTGGCACCGCCTTGCTCACTCGTACCCACGTCCAACTTGAAGCCATGCAAGTTGATGATCGCCGCCACAATCGACAAGCCCAATCCAAACCCACCTTGCTGGTCGCTTTCATCCACGCGATAGAAACGCTGGAACACCGCATCCCGCTCTGCCGCCGGTATGCCTGGCCCGGAGTCGTGCACTTCAATGCGCGTGCTGCCCGCATCGTTGACCCCGCGCAGAATCACCGCGCCGCCCGGGGGGGAGAACTTGATCGAGTTGCTCAGCAGGTTGGCCAGGGCTTCGAACAACAGGGCGCGGTCGCCGGTGATCCATGGCAGGGACTCCGGGGTTTCGAGCTTCAGTTGCAGTTCACCTTCTTCGGCCAGTGGCAGGTAGAAGTCGTGCAACTCGCGCAGTAGCGGCAGCGGGTCCATGACCAGGAAACCGGAGCGGCGCTGATGGTCCTCCAGCTCGGAGATGCGTAACAGCCCGCGAAAGCGCGCCATCAGGGTGTCGGTCTCGGCAATTGCATCGTCGAGTTTCACCGCGTAGTCGGACTCGGCCTCCGCCTCCTGCTTGATGCGATACAGCTGCGCACGCAGGCGCGTCAGCGGGGTGCGCAGGTCGTGGGCGATGTTGTCGCACACGCCCTTGACCTCGTTCATCAGCTTCTCGATGCGGTCGAGCATGGCGTTGACGATGGCCGCGAGCATGTCCAGTTCGTCACGCCGGTTGGACAGCGGCAGGCGGTGGGTGAGGTCGCCGGCGACGATGGCTTCGGCGCTGGCCTGGATCCCACGGATACGCCGCAACGGGCGGCGGCGCAGCAAGTGCCAGCCGGCCGCGCCGGGAATAATCGTCAGGGACAATGCCCAGAGCAGGGCATGCCAGATGATCCGGGTCACGCCGAACAGCGAACCGTTGGCCCGCACCAGCACCAGCCAACGGCCGTCTTCGGTGTGAGTGGCTACGGCGTCGCAGCTGTCTTTGGGCAATTTGGGGTCGTCGGACTCGACGCAATTGGCCAGGGCGTGGATCTTGCCGTCCAGCGGCAGGTCCGGCGGGATCGCACGAATCGGCCCGCTCAAGGGGCGGAATTGTTCATCGAACAGGCCGTAGGCATCCACGCCCTTCATGTCGAAGGTCATGCTGGTGGTCAGGGCCTCCACCAGTTCCTCGCCGTCGAAGCGCTGGAACAGGTGCTGGCGCTGCATCAGGGAGTGGCGCGACAGGTCGCCCAGGTAACCGGACACCTCGTAATACAGCACCCCCATGAGGATGCAGCTCCAGGCCACGAACAGCGAGCTGTACAGCGCCAGCAGGCGACTGCTGGAGGAGCGCCAGCCTTTAGAGGGGTTCAGCAATGACATAACCGGAGCCTCGTACCGTGCGGATCAGCGGCGTGAGGCCCGGTGGGTCGATCTTTTTGCGCAGACGGCCGATGTGCACGTCGATCAGGTTGGTGCCGGGGTCGAAGTGATAGCCCCAGACTTCCTCGAAGATCATCATCCGCGACAGGATCTGCCCGGTGTTGCGCATCAGGAACTCCAGCAGTTTGTATTCGGTGGGCAGCAGGCTCAGGGGTTGATCGGCGCGGCTGGCTTCGCGGCTGATCAGGTTTAGCTCCAGGTCGGCCACACGCAGGGCGGTTTCGAATTCCTTGACCGTACTTTTGCGTCGCAGCAACACCTCGACGCGGGCGGCCATTTCATCCGAGGCGAACGGCTTGGTGAGGTAGTCATCACCGCCGGCACGCAGGCCACGCACGCGTTCGTCAACGTCGGAGAGGGCGCTGATCATCAGGATCGGCGTGGAAACGCCGATGGTGCGCAGGGTCGTCACGATGGCCAGGCCATCGAGTTCCGGCAGCATGCGGTCGAGGGTGATCAGGTCGTAATCGCCGCTCACGGCGCGGACCAGGCCTTCGCGGCCGTTGTCTACCCAATCTACATCCAGTCCATGGCTACTCAGCTCGGCGACGATCTCGCGGGCCGTTACGGCGTCATCCTCGATGGTCAAAATACGGGTCATAGGATTACCTGGTGAGCGATTCACACTAGAAGTGGGGGCATTTTGCCAAGAAACGGCTGAATGCTTCCTAAATAAAACTTCATGTTGGCAAAACTGACACAGATTTCATCGCCTGCCGGGGAATGCATAACGCCCGCTTCAAACGGCCATTTCTTGCAAGTTGCATGGATCAGGTTAGTTCAATTTACTTAATTCATTGAAATCTAAGAATTTTATTTTTTGTCCAGGCTGGCATGGTGCCTGCACTGTCCCTTTTGAGACCTGTAACACTATTTTTCTGCCTTGGAGCAAAACAACAATGATCACATCCTCATCCACGCTGCAAGAGTCGAGCGCGCTCTCCGGGGTTTCCTGGGGGGCGATTTTTGCCGGGGCCGCCGCCGCGGCTGCGCTGTCGCTGATCCTGGTGCTGCTGGGCTTCGGCCTGGGCTTTTCGGCAGTGTCGCCGTGGGCCGATAGCGGTATCAGTGCCAAGGGCTTGGGTATTTCCACGATTGTTTGGCTGGCCTTTACCCAGATCGTTGCATCCGGCCTGGGCGGTTATATCGCCGGCCGGTTGCGCGTGAAGTGGGCCAATATGCATGGCGATGAGGTGTACTTTCGCGACACCGCCCATGGCTTCCTGGCCTGGGCCGTTGCCACGCTGGTCACTGCGGTATTGGTGGTCGGTTCGGTCAGCAGTGTGGTCAGCGGTGGCGTGAAAGCCGGTGCCAGCGTTGCAGCCGGTGCGGCCAGCGGTATCACCCAAGCCGCCGGCAGTACCGCCAAAGGTGCCAACAGCGGCGATTTCGATTACTACGTTGACAGCCTGTTCCGTGATGATCGCCCGGTCGCCGTCAGCGATGACGCCGCCCATGGCGTGGTGGCCCGCATCTTCACCCGCACCCTGAGCAACGACGGCCAGCTTGCACCTGAAGACCGTGCCTACCTGGCCCAGTTGATCAGCCAGCGCACCAACCTCAGCCAGGCGGATGCCGAAGCGCGCATCGACAAAGTCTACGGTGACGCCCGTAAAGCGGTGGAAGACGCCAAGCTCAAAGCCAAGCAAGCTGCGGAAACCGCCGCAAAAGTGGCTGCGTATACCTCGCTGTGGACCTTCGTCGCCCTGTTGATCGGTGCGTTCTTCGCCAGCCTCGCCGCCACCTTTGGCGGTCGCCGCCGCGATGCCGTGGTGTATGTCGAAACCGAACACTTCGTTCGTTAATCAATTCAAGGAGAACAACATGCGCTCATTACTGCTCTGGTTCCTCGGTGTGCCTATCCCGGTGATCATCCTGATTGCGATCTTCATGCACTGATCCTCGCTCAGGTTTCTCAAGGCCGCGTCTGTTTCCACAGGCGCGGCTTTTTTTGTCTTACGGGTACGAAGGCTTATACCTGTCAAGTTTGACAGTATCGCCGGGCTCTGAAAGTGCCTAGTTTGTTTAAGTCCCAACTCACTGAGAGCACGGTCATGAATCAAACTACCGGCACATTGACGGCAACTGTCGTCAACCCACAAGTCATTCCACCGAACCAACCGTTTATTGGCGATCCCGGTGAAATGCTGATGTACCGATCAGGTGGATATATACACATTGCGGCAACGCAAAGGTTGGGACCCACGGTCAATGATTTCAACGGTTTCAATTTTCGTATACCGAACATCATTGCGGGCAGTGGGTCGCACACCTTCGTGCTTGGCGTTACTGCTCGGGGTATCTATTGGGCTCATGAGCTTGGTGGTGTCACGCCGTACACGGCTGTAAATGGCAGTCTCACTGTTTCATTGGACCAGAAGGACACGTTGACGGGGACGTTCAACTTCCCGGGAGAAAACGGCAGCCAACACATCAGTGTCAGTCAGGGCCAGATCGACCTGGCGGGCTTTATTACCCAGCCAGTACCGGTACGGCTGCCAACGGTTACAGGTACAGGCTATATGCGAGGAGACGTCGTAGGAGGGCCTTTGCCAAACCAGAACTTTGACGCGGCAGTTGTCAGCCTCAGGGAAGTCGATGGCGGCGGCATCAGCAAGAACTACTTTGAATTCATTGGCAGGCAGTACAACGAGTTAGGAATTCAGAACTATGTTGCCATCTTGCTGGACGTTGACCAGACGGCGCTTACCTACGTGTTAGGGAGTAACCGTGAAGCCCGAGCTCTTTTCGCGGTGATGGACTCCTTTGGGTTTGCGTATGCCATCAGCGGGTCGTTGAACTTCACCTCTCTGCCTGCCAGCGGTCGCGCAGCCGGCAGCCTCGACTGCATGGTGCAGAAGAATCAGGAGCCACCCTTCCATGTCAATGTTGTGTTCGATATCACAGCTTAGGTTCAGCCAGCGGACCTGATGGGGTAACGGCCAACGTCTCACGCAATTGTTAATAGCGGCTTAACCCGTGCTTGGCTAGACTCGCGCCCCATGAGCCGCCTTCTGCGTTTAGTCCTGGTCCTGCTGCTGAGCCTCACGCTTCCCCTGACAGGGATGGCGGGTGTGCCGTCGAGCACCGAGCCCTGCCCGATGAAAATGTCGGGCATGCCGATGATGAGCGACATGTCGCCCGACTGCTGTCAGGACGGTGCTGAACATGGCAAAGCCTGCAAGCCCGGCCAGGAATGCAAGACCGGTAGCCTGCTGCAACTGTCCCTGGCGGTGCTCAAGGCGCCGTTGCCCTCGGCCTATCCGCTGCGCGTCAGCGCCTCTTCGGAATTCATCCCTGACCGCACGCCATCCGGCGTCTGGCGCCCACCCCGTTCCTGACCCCTGTTGCACCTCAAGACGCATCCCCTGACCGGGATGGTTTTGCTGTGGGCCGCCTGACGCGGTGCACAGCGCAACGGAACAGGAATTTTCAACATGAATGCCTCCTACATGCGCGCCCTGGTGGTGGGCGTGCTGGCGTGGCCGGCGTTGGCGAGTGCGCTGACCCTGGATGACGCCCTGCGCCTGGCGCAAAACAATGCACCGTCGCTGCAGGCCGAGTCGGCCAAGTTGCAGGCCGCCACCCAGGCGGCGATCCCGGCGGGCGAATTGCCTGACCCCAAGCTGGTGGTCGGCCTGCAGAACTTTCCCATTGGCGGGCCCAATCGCGGCACGTTGTATGGCGACGAGATGACGCAACAGATGATCGGCATCCAGCAACAGGTGCCCAGCCGCGACAAGCGCAAGGCCCGGGTCGAGCTGGCCGATGCAACCATCGAACGGGCAGCTGCCGAGGGGCGCATCGAGCGCCTGAACGTGCGCCAGGCCACGGCCCAGGCATGGATTCGGGCGTATGCGGTCGCGCGCAAGCAAGCCTTGTTCAAGGACTTCTACCAACAGAACCGTCTGCTGCAAGACACCGTGCGTGCGCAGTTGGCCGGCGGCCGTGGCCAGGCCGCCGACGCGGTCATCCCCCGGCAGGAAGCCGCCGAGCTGGCCGGGCGCGACGATGAGTTGACCCAGCAACGTGCCCAGGCCCGTGCCGCGCTCAAGCGTTGGATCGGCGCGGCCGCTAACGAAGCTCCCAGCGGTCAACTGCCCAACTGGACCTTCGACCCCCATAGCCTGAACCACAACCTGCACCAGCACCCGGCACTGCAAGCCTACGTGCCGCGCACCCGCGAAGCGCAGGCGCGCTTGCAGGATGCGAAGGCGCAAAAGACTTCGGACTGGAGTTGGGAGGTCGATTACGGGCACCGCAGCCGTGAGTTCGGTGACATGGTCAACGTGCAGTTCACCTTTGACCTGCCGATCTTTCCCGGCCGTCGACAGAACCCCGGCATCGCCGCCAAACAGGCCGAACTGGACCAGCTTGACGCCGAGCGCGCAGCCGCGACCCGTGAGCATATCCAGATGCTCGATGACGACCTGGCCGACTACCAGCGCCTGGACCGCGCGGTACAGCGCAGCCAGGACAGCCTGGTGCCGCTGGCCGAGGAAAAAGTCAGCCTGAGCCTGGCCGGTTACCGCGCCGGCAAAGGCGACTTGATGACGGTGGTCAACGCCCGCCGTGAGCTGGTCGAAGCCCGTTTCAAGCAGATCGATGCCATCGAACAACGCGCCCTGGTCGGCGCGCAGTTGTATTTCGCCTATGGGGAACCCGCCAATGAATAATCGAATCGTGGCCGCTGTGTTGCTGTTGGGCCTGGGCCTGGGCCTGGGCGCGGGCTACGGGCTGGCGCAGTGGCAGCCCGGTGCATCCTCCATGCCCGCTAAAGCCGACAAGCAGGCGCTGTACTGGTACGACCCGATGTTCCCGCAACAGCAATTCGATAAGCCCGGCAAGTCGCCGTTCATGGACATGCAACTGGTGCCGCGCTACGCCGATGGGGCGGCATCGACGGCCACGCCGGCGGTGCAGATCGATCCGGGCCTGGCGCAGAACATCGGCGTGCGCCTGGCGAGTGTGAGCCGCGGCGTGCTGACCTCCCGCCTGGACCTGTCGGGCATCCTGGCCTTCAACGAGCGTGATGTGGCGGTGGTGCAGGCGCGGGCGGCGGGGTTTGTCGAGCGGGTCTACGCACGGGCACCGGGGGATGTGCTCAAGGCCGGCGCGCCATTGGTGGACCTGCTGATACCCGAGTGGGCGGCCGCCCAGGAAGAGTTCCTGGCCCTGCGACGCAGCGCCGAGCGCGGTTTGATTGCCGCTGCCCGCCAACGCCTGCGCCTGAGCGGGATGCCGGCCGGGTTGATTGCGCAGATGGAACGCAGCGGCCAGGTGCAGTCGGTCTTGACCGTGACCAGCCCGATCAGCGGCGCGCTGCAAACCCTCGACGTGCGCGAAGGCATGACCGTGGCGCCGGGGCAGACCCTGGCGCGGTTCAACGGCCTGGGCTCGGTGTGGTTGCAGGTCGCCGTGCCCGAAGCCCGGGGGGCCACGTTGAAAGTGGGGCAAACCGTGCAGAGCCGCTTCGTCGGTTTGCCGGGCGAGACGCTCGACGGCACGGTCAGCGCGATCTTGCCGGCCACCGCCACGGACAGCCGCACCGTGCAAGTGCGGGTCGAGCTGCCCAACCCCGAAGGCGCCCTGCGCCCGGGCATGACCGCCCAGGTCAGCCTGGCGCAGACCAGCGGGCAAGCGTTGTTGCAGGTGCCCAGCGAAGCATTGATCCGCACCGGCAAACGCGTGCTGGTGATGCTGGCCGAGGAGGGTGGGCGCTATCGTCCGGTCGAGGTCGAAACCGGCGTGGAGAACCAGGATCGTACGGTGATCCTCAGTGGCTTGCAGGAAGGTCAGCAGGTGGTCGCGTCCGGGCAGTTCCTGCTCGACTCCGAGGCCAGTCTCAAGGGCATTACCGCCACCGCTGCGGAAGCTGCGATGAACATGCAGCCGGGAGCCCAGCCATGATCGCGCTACTGATTCGCTGGTCGGTGGCCAATCGTTTCCTGGTGCTGCTCGCCACCTTGTTCGTCACCGCGTGGGGTGTCTGGTCGGTGCAGAACACACCCGTCGACGCTTTGCCAGATCTATCGGATGTGCAGGTAATCATCCGCACCCCGTACCCGGGCCAGGCGCCGCAGATTGTCGAGAACCAGGTCACGTACCCGATGACCACTACCATGCTCTCGGTGCCGGGGGCCAAGACCGTGCGCGGTTTTTCGTTCTTCGGCGACAGCTACGTGTACGTGTTGTTCGACGAAGGCACCGACCTGTACTGGGCGCGCTCGCGGGTGCTGGAATACCTCAGCCAGTTGCAGGCGCGGCTGCCGGCATCGGCCAAACCGTCATTGGGGCCGGACGCCACCGGCGTGGGCTGGATCTACCAGTACGCCTTGGTGGACCGCACCGGCCAGCAAGACCTGGCGCAATTGCGCGCGTTGCAGGACTGGTTCCTCAAGTTCGAACTCAAGACCCTGCCGAATGTGGCGGAAGTCGCCACCATCGGTGGCCAGGTCAAGCAATACCAGGTGCAGCTCGACCCGCTGGCCCTGGCCAGTCGCGGCATCACCCAGGCGCAGGTGAAAGCAGCGATTGACCAGGCCAACCAGGAAGCCGGCGGCTCGGTATTGAACCTGGGCGAGTCCGAGTATGTGGTGCGTGCCTCCGGCTACCTGAAGAATCTCTCTGACTTCCGCGCCATCCCGCTGCGCCTCGACGCCAACAATGTACCGCTCACCCTCGGCGATGTGGCGAACATCCAGCTCGGCCCGGACCTGCGCCGGGGCATCAGTGAGCTGGACGGCGAGGGCGAAGCGGTCGGCGGCGTGGTGATCCTGCGCAGCGGCAAGAATGCGCGGGAAGCCATCGCGGCGGTCAAGACCAAACTGGAACAGTTGAAAAGCAGCCTGCCGCCCGGTGTGGAAATCGTCACCACCTACGACCGCAGCAAGCTGATCGACCGTGCCGTGGACAACCTCAGCCATAAACTGCTGGAAGAGTTCCTGGTGGTGGCCCTGGTGTGCGGGATTTTCCTGTGGCACCTGCGCTCGTCCCTGGTAGCGATCATCTCGTTGCCGGTGGGGGTGTTGATCGCGTTTATCGTCATGCGCTTGCAGGGCATCAACGCCAACATCATGTCCCTGGGCGGTATTGCGATTGCCATCGGCGCGATGGTTGATGCGGCGGTGGTGATGATCGAAAACGCCCACAAGAAAATCGAAGCCTGGCACCACGCCAACCCTGGCCGGGAACTCAAGGGCGATGCACATTGGAAGGTGATGACGGACGCGGCGGTCGAGGTCGGCCCGGCACTGTTTTTCTGCCTGCTGATCATTACGCTGTCGTTTATCCCGGTGTTCACCTTGCAGGCCCAGGAAGGTCGGCTGTTCGGGCCGCTGGCCTACACCAAGACCTACGCCATGGCGGCCGCCGCCGGGTTGTCGGTGACCTTGATCCCGGTGCTGATGGGCTACTGGATTCGCGGGCGCATACCCGACGAGCAACGCAACCCGCTCAATCGCGGCCTGATCAAGCTCTATCAGCCGGCGCTGGAGGCGGTGCTGCGCTGGCCGCGCATGACCCTGCTGGTGGCGCTGCTGATGGTGGCGAGCGCGCTGTGGCCGATCTCGAAACTGGGCGGTGAATTTCTGCCGCCGCTGGATGAGGGCGACTTGTTGTACATGCCTTCGGCGCTGCCGGGTTTGTCGACACAGACAGCGGGTGAACTGCTGCAACGCACCGACCGGCTGATCAAGACGGTGCCCGAAGTCGCCCATGTGTTCGGCAAGGCCGGCCGCGCCGAAACCGCCACCGACCCGGCGCCGCTGGAGATGTTCGAGACCACTATCGAGTTCAAGCCCAAGGACCAATGGCGTCCCGGCATGACCCCGGACAAACTGGTCAAGGAACTGGACCGCGTGGTGCAGGTGCCGGGCCTGACCAATATCTGGATCCCACCGATCCGCAACCGTATCGACATGTTGGCGACCGGGGTCAAGAGCCCGATTGGCGTGAAGGTCGCGGGCACCAGCCTGATGCAGATCGATGCGGTGACCCAGGCCGTGGAGAAGGTCGCCAAGACTGTGCCGGGCGTGAGTTCGGCGTTGGCCGAGCGCTTGACCGGCGGGCGCTACATCGACGTCGACATCGACCGTGCCGCCGCTGCGCAATACGGGCTGAACATCAGCGATGTGCAGTCCATCGTGTCGGGTGCGGTGGGCGGTGAAACCATTGGCGAAACCGTGGAAGGCCTGGCGCGTTTCCCCATCAGCCTGCGTTACCCGAAGGAATGGCGCGACTCGGTGGAAGCGCTGCGCAACCTGCCGGTGTACACGCCACAGGGCAGCCAGATCACCCTGGGCACGGTGGCCAGGATCAAGGTCAACGATGGCCCGCCGATGCTCAAGAGTGAAAACGCGCGGCCTTCCGGTTGGGTGTATATCGACGTGCGTGATCGTGACCTGGCTTCGGTGGTTCGGGACCTGCGTGCGGCGATCAACCAGCAGGTAAAGCTGCAACCGGGCATGAGCCTCAGCTATTCGGGGCAGTTCGAGTTCCTCGAACGCGCCAATCAGCGTCTGAAACTGGTGGTGCCGGCCACCTTGCTGATCATCTTTGTGCTGCTGTACCTGACCTTTCGCCGGGTGGGGGAGGCGCTGCTGATCCTCGCGACCTTGCCGTTCGCGTTGACCGGCGGCGTGTGGCTGCTCTACTGGTTGGGCTTCAACCTGTCGGTCGCCACGGGCGTGGGTTTTATTGCGCTGGCGGGGGTGTCGGCGGAGTTCGGCGTGATCATGTTGCTGTACCTGAAGAACGCCTGGGCCGAGCGCAAGGATGGCAATCTATTGGCGGCCATCACCGAAGGTGCGGTGCTGCGGGTACGGCCCAAGGCGATGACGGTGGCGGTGATCATTGCCGGGTTACTGCCGATTTTGCTGGGCAGCGGCACCGGCAGTGAGGTGATGAGCCGGATTGCTGCACCGATGATTGGCGGGATGCTGACGGCGCCGTTGCTATCGCTGTTCGTCATTCCCGCAGCCTACTACCTGATGCGCCGCCGATAAACATGTGGGAGGGAGCAAGCTCCCTCCCACAGGGGATCTCCAATGCCGGCAGGTTCAGTCGTCGAACCCGACCTGCTCGTGAATCTCATCCACCTTCAACTCCAACCGGTACGCCACCGCAATAAACAACGCCTGGCACAGGCACAAGGTGGCGCTCAACGAGCGGAAGGCAAACGACGAACCTTCATTCACCAACAGCACTGCGTTCGCCCGCTTGGCCAGGGGCGACAGGTTGCTGTCGGTGATGATCAGCGTCTTGGCCTGGTGGTGCTGGGCGATGCGCAGGCAGTGCTGGGTCTCTTTGCCGTAGGGCGTGAAGCTGATGGCGATCACCAGGTCATTGGCGCGCACGCTGCGCATCTGCTCGCGGTAGCTGCCGCCCAGGCCCGAGATCAGGTGGATGCGCTTGTTGGTGTGCTGCAGGTTGTAGACCAGGTAGTCGGCCACCGCAAAGGAACGGCGCACGCCGACCACGTAGATATTGTCGGCGTTGACCACCAGGTCCACGGCTTTGTCGAAGGCGACATCATCCAGCTCCAGGCCCAGGCGCTCGATGCCCGACAGCGTGGCGTTGACGCATTCGCGCGCCAGGTCGCCGCCGCTGGCTTTCTGCGACTTGTTGGCGATCATGCTGCGGATGCGCTGCTGGTAGTTCTGCACCGGCGTGGTCTTGTGGGTGTAGGCCTCGCGGAACAGCGCCTGCATCTCACTGAACCCACTGAACCCGAAACGCTGTGAGAAACGCACGATGGCCGACGGGTGCACTTCGCATTCGCGGGCGATGTCGCTGATGCGGTCGACCATGATCCGGTCGCTCTGCTGGCTCATGTAGCTGGCGATGCGCTTGAGCTGGCGCGGCAGGCTCTCGTATTCGTCGGTGATTAGCTGCAACAGGCGCTCGGCATTGATCGGAGGGCTGGCGATAGAGTCTTCCAGGGTGGTCTCGGGATCGGTGCGGGACATGGGCAATCCTTCTGGCGTTTTCGTCTGTTGCGCTGATGGGTGGCGCAAGTCTACAGGGTAGGCGCAAAAAAATACCCCGGCATCACGGCCGGCGTGGCCTGCTGAAACGATGCACTGTGGTGGGAGCGCCCCTGTACGAGCTTAATGGAAAAAATATTCCAATGAAAAAATATCTGGAATAAATATTGATTGGCGCCGCCGGACGTTCTAGTCTGCTCCCACCAAGAGCGTTTGCCGCCCCCACGGCGGCACAACGCAGGCTGATAAAAATAACAGGAGCCAGCATGGGCCAGACTCGTTTTGCCAGTGGGCGTCAATTGGATCTGATTTGCCTCGGGCGCCTGGGCGTCGACCTCTATGCACAGCAAGTCGGTGCGCGGCTTGAGGACGTGTCCAGCTTCGCCAAGTACCTCGGCGGGTCCTCCGCCAATATCGCCTTCGGCACCGCCAGGCTCGGGCTCAAGTCGGCGATGCTGAGCCGGGTCGGCGACGACCACATGGGCCGTTTCCTGGTGGAATCCCTGGCCCGCGAGGGCTGCGATGTCAGCGGCATCAAGGTCGACCCGGAACGCCTCACCGCCCTGGTGCTGCTCGGCCTCAAGGACCGCGAAACCTTCCCCCTGGTGTTCTACCGCGAAAACTGCGCCGACATGGCCCTGCGCGCCGAGGACATCAACGAAGCCTTTATCGCGTCCAGCAAAGCCCTGCTGATCACCGGCACGCATTTCTCCACCGACGGCGTGTACAAGGCCAGCATCCAGGCCCTGGATTACGCGGCCAGGCACAACGTCAAGCGTGTGCTGGATATCGACTACCGCCCGGTGCTGTGGGGCCTGGCGGGCAAGGCCGATGGCGAAACCCGTTTCGTCGCCGACCAGAATGTCAGCCAGCACGTGCAGAAGATCCTGCCGTGCTTCGACCTGATCGTCGGCACCGAAGAAGAATTCCTCATCGCGGGCGGCAGTGAAGATTTGCTCGTCGCCCTGCGCAAAGTGCGCGAACTGACCCCGGCGACCCTGGTGGTCAAGCTCGGTCCGCAAGGCTGCACGGTGATCCACGGCGCTATCCCCGCACGCTTGGAAGACGGCGCCATCTACCCTGGCGTGCGCGTTGAAGTCCTTAACGTGCTGGGGGCCGGCGATGCGTTCATGTCGGGCTTCCTCAGCGGCTGGCTCAACGATGCCAGTGATGAGCGTTGCAGCCAGTTGGCCAACGCCTGCGGTGGCCTGGTGGTCTCGCGCCACGCCTGCGCACCGGCCATGCCGACGCCGGCGGAGCTGGAATACCTGTTCAACAGCCCGGTGCCGATCACCCGTCCGGACCAGGACGTGACCCTGCAACGCCTGCACCGCGTGACGGTGCCGCGCAAAAGCTGGAAGCAGCTGTTCGTGTTTGCCTTCGACCATCGCTGGCAACTGGTGGACCTGGCGCAGAAGGGCGGCCAGGACCTGGCGCGCATCAGCGAGGCCAAGCAACTGTTTATCCAGGCCATCGAACGCGTCGAGCAAAAGCTCGCCGAACAAGGCGTGGAAGCCGATGTCGGCCTGCTCGCCGACCAGCGCTTCGGCCAGGACGCACTCAACGCCGCCAGCGGCCGTGGCTGGTGGGTCGCGCGCCCGGTGGAAGTGCAGAACTCGCGGCCGCTGGTGTTCGAGCATGGCCGTTCGGTGGGCAGCAACCTGATCGCCTGGCCCCAGGAACAGATCATCAAGTGCCTGGTGCAATTCCACCCGGACGACGAACCGCTGCTGCGCCTGGAACAGGAAGCGCAACTGAAAGCGGTGTACGAGGCGTCGATTGTCAGCGGGCATGAACTGCTGCTGGAAGTCATCCCGCCCAAGGACCACCCGTCCACGTATCCCGACGTGCTCTATCGCAGCCTCAAGCGCCTGTACAACCTGGGCATCTACCCGGCGTGGTGGAAGATCGAAGCGCAGTCGGCCGAGGACTGGCAGAAGCTCGACGCCCTGATCCAGGAGCGCGATCCGTACTGCCGAGGCGTGGTGCTGCTGGGCCTGAATGCCTCGGCCGAATGCCTCGCCGATGGCTTCCAGCAGGCCCGCCTGAGCACTACGTGCCGGGGTTTTGCGGTGGGCCGCACGATCTTCCAGGAACCGAGCCGGGCGTGGATGGCCGGCGAGATCGACGATGAAACCCTGATCCAACGGGTGCAAGCCACCTTTGAACAGTTGATCAACGCCTGGCGCAGCTCCCGAGGCTAAACCCAATTCCTGATTTGAAATGCAATCCAATGTGGGAGGGGGCTTGCCCCCGATTGCGGTTGTTCAGTGACAGCAGTGGTGTCTGACACTCAGCTATCGGGGGCAAGCCCCCTCCCACATACAGCAAAAAGCAGATCTCAGTGATACCTGAAAATAATAAAGGTGCAGCCATGCCCGCAATCCGAATTGGCATCAACCCGATCTCCTGGAGCAACGACGACCTGCCGGCCCTGGGCGGTGAAACGCCCCTGAGCACCGCCCTGAGCGAAGGCAAGGAAATCGGCTACGAAGGCTTCGAACTCAACGGCAAATTCCCCAAGGACGCCAAGGGCGTCGGCGACGTATTGCGCCCGTACGACCTGGCGCTGGTCTCTGGCTGGTATTCCAGCCGCCTGGCCCGACGCTCGGTGGCGGAAGAAATCGCGGCCATCGCCGGCCATGTCGAGTTGCTCAAACAGAACGGCGCCACCGTACTGGTCTATGGCGAGGTGGCCGATTCGATCCAGGGCTCGCGCATCCGCCTGATCGAACGCCCACGTTTCCACAGCGAACAGGCCTGGCAGGACTACGCCGACAAGCTCACCGAACTGGCGCGCTTCACCCTGTCCCAGGGCGTGCGCCTGGCGTATCACCACCACATGGGCGCCTATGTCGAGTCCCCGGAAGACATCGACCAGTTGATGCTGCGCACCGGCCCCGAAGTCGGCCTGCTGTTCGATTCGGGCCATTGCTACATGGGCGGCGGCGAGCCCATCGAGGTACTGCGCAAGCACATCGACCGCGTCTGCCACGTGCATTTCAAGGACGTGCGCAAACCGGTGGTGCAACTGGCGCGCAACCAGATGTGGAGTTTTCCCGACTGCATCGTCAACGGCACCTTCACCGTGCCCGGCGATGGCGATATCGACTTCGCCGAACTGCTCGATGTGCTGCTGGCCGCCCACTATGAAGGTTGGCTGGTGGTGGAAGCCGAACAGGACCCGGCCGTGGCGCCCAGCTATCTCTATGCGAAAAAAGGCTATGACACCTTGCGTGCGCTTCTGAATGAGAGGGCCGGACAATGAGCCTGTTGGTCAAAAGCAGCAAACGCGGCCAGACCATGGTCGCCCTGGAACCCGGGCGCCTGGAGTACGTGGGGTTCGCCGCCTACCGCCTGAGCCTGGGCGAAACCCTGCCGGTCAGCGCCGGTGACCAGGAACTGTGCCTGGTGTTGCTCAGCGGCCGCGTGAACATCGAGGGCGAGGGCTTCAACTGGCAGAACCTGGGCGATCGCCAGTCGGTGTTTGAAGACAAATCACCGTTCGCCGCCTACCTGCCGCCGGGCACCGATGCCCAGGTCACCGCCCTGAGTGACGTGCAGATCGCGGTCTGCGCCGCGCCTGGCAGTGAGGGCTACGAGCCGCGCCTGATCCGCCCGGAAACCTGCAAGCGCAGCGTGCGCGGCAAAGGTGCCAACACCCGCTATGTGTGCGACATCCTGCCCGACAGCGAGCCAGCCCATTCGCTGCTGGTGGTGGAGGTGCGCACGCCGTCCGGGCATTCATCGAGCTACCCGCCGCACAAACACGACACCGATGATTTGCCGCACCAGAGCTTCCTGGAAGAGACCTACTACCACCAGGTCAACCCGCCCCAAGGCTTTGTGTTCCAACGCGTCTACACCGACGACCGCAGCATCGACCAGGCCATGGCCGTGGAAAACAGCGATCTGGTCGTCGTGCCCAGGGGCTACCACCCGGTCAGTGTGCCGTATGGCTACGAGTCCTATTACCTGAACGTGATGGCGGGCCCCAAGCGCGCCTGGCATTTCCACAACGACCCGCAGCACAGCTGGCTGCTGGACCTCTAATCAGCGGTTCTGGACGGAGAATAACAACAATGAAGTCGCCTCTACGTTTCGCCCTTAACCGCATGGTCGCGCCCAACCTGTCCCTGCCGGACTTCATCCAGTTGGCCGCGGCACTCAAGTGCGATGCCATCGAGCTGCGCAATGACCTGGCGGACAAGCAGATCGAGTTTGGCACCCCGGCCAGCCGCGTGCGCGAGTTGTGCGCGGTGCAGGGCATCACGGTGCTGTCGATCAACGCGTTGTACCCCTTTGACGTGTGGAACGACGAGCGCCGTGCCCAGGCAATCAAGCTGGCGACCTACGCCGGCGAGTGCGGCGCCCAGGGCCTGGTGATGTGCCCGCTCAACGAGCCGGGGGACACGCGCAACGAGGCCCGGCGTGCGGCCGGCTTGCGCACGGCCTTGAGCGAGCTGGCGCCGATCCTGCGCGAGTACGGCATCCTCGGGTTTATCGAACCCCTGGGCTTTGAAGAGTGTGCGCTGCGGCGCAAGCGTGTGGCGGTGGACGCGATCAAGTCCATCGGCGGCCTGGATGTGTTCCGCCTGGTGCACGACACCTTCCATCATCACCTGGCCAGCGAGCATGAGTTCTTCCCGGAGTTGACCGGCCTGGTCCATATCTCCGGCGTCGAAGATACCGAGGCGCCGCTGAGTTCGATTCGCGACGGCCACCGTGTTCTGGTTGGCGAGGGCGACATCCTCGGCAACGCGGCGCAGATCGACACCTTGCTCAGCACCGGCTACAGCGGCTACCTGTCGTTCGAGCCGTTTGCCGAGAGCGTGCACAGGCTGGCGGATATCCAGCAGGCCTTGGGCGCAAGCATCGCCCACCTGCAGAAACGATAAGGGGCGCGACATGACCACAACCCGACTGACCATGGCCCAGGCCCTGGTGAAGTTCCTGGACAACCAATACATCGAAGTCGATGGCGTGCAGAGCAAGTTCGTCGCCGGGGTGTTCACCATTTTCGGCCACGGCAACGTGCTGGGCCTGGGCCAGGCCCTGGAGCAGGACAGCGGCGACCTGGTGGTGCACCAGGGCCGCAACGAGCAGGGCATGGCCCATGCGGCGATCGGGTTCGCCAAGCAGCACCTGCGCCGCAAGATCTACGCGTGCACCGCCTCCGTAGGCCCGGGGGCGGCCAATATGCTCACCGCCGCCGCGACCGCCACGGCCAACCGTATTCCGTTGCTGTTGTTGCCCGGCGATGTCTACGCCAGTCGCCAACCCGACCCGGTGTTGCAACAGATCGAACAGTTCCACGACCTGAGCATCAGCACCAACGATGCCTTTCGCTCCGTGAGCAAATACTGGGACCGTATCAACCGCCCCGAGCAGTTGATGAGCGCCGCGATCCACGCCATGCGCGTGCTCACCGACCCGGCTGAAACCGGCGCGGTGACCCTGGCATTGCCCCAGGACGTGCAGGCCGAGGCCTGGGATTATCCGGATTACTTCCTGCAAAAACGTGTGCACCGTATCGAACGGCGCCCGGCCACCCGCGCGATGATCGGTGATGCAGTGGCCGCCTTCCGGGGCAAGCGCAAGCCGCTGATCATCTGCGGTGGCGGGGTGAAGTACTCAGGCGCGAATGCCGCGCTGCAAGCCTTTGCCGAGCGCTTTGATATTCCTTTCGCCGAAACCCAGGCGGGCAAGAGCGCCGTGGTCTCCAGCCATCCGCTGAACGTGGGCGGTATTGGCGAAACCGGTTGCCTGGCGGCCAACCTGCTGGCGCCCGAGGCCGACCTGATCATTGGGGTGGGCACGCGTTACACCGATTTCACCACCTCGTCCAAATCGCTGTTCAAGCACCCGGAGGTGACGTTCCTTAACCTCAACATCAGCCCCTGCGATGCCTTGAAGCTTGACGGCGTGCAAGTGCTGGCTGACGCGCAGGTAGCCCTCGAAGCATTGGCGGATGCCCTCGGCGATTATCGCTCTGGCTGGGGTGGGCAGGTCGTCGAGGCCAAGGCGCAGTTGGACGCCGAAGTGGACCGTGTGCACCAGGTGGAATACGACGGCGACGCCTTTGTGCCCGAGGTCGACGACCGCCTTGACCGTGGCGTGCTGCGTGAATTCATCGAGCTGACCGGCTCGTGCCTGACTCAGAGCTGCGTACTGGGCGTGCTCAACCAGACCCTGGCCGACGACGCGATCATCGTCGCCGCCGCGGGCAGCCTGCCCGGCGACCTGCAACGCGCCTGGCGCAGCAAGGGTGTCAACACCTACCACGTCGAATACGGCTATTCGTGCATGGGTTACGAGATCAACGCGGCGCTCGGCGTGAAACTCGCCGAGCCGACTAAAGAGGTGTACGCCCTGGTCGGCGATGGCTCCTACATGATGCTGCACTCGGAGCTGGCCACCTCGATCCAGGAGCGGCGCAAGATCAACGTGGTGCTGCTCGACAACATGGCGTTCGGCTGCATCAACAACCTGCAGATCGGCAATGGCATGGACAGCTTCGGCACTGAATTCCGCTACCGCAACCCTGAGAGCGGCAAGCTCGACGGTGGCCTGGTGCCGGTGGACTTCGCTATGAGTGCGGCGGCCTATGGTTGCAAGACCTACAAAGTCAGCACGGTGGAGCAACTCGAAGCGGCGCTGGCGGATGCGCGCACGCAAACGGTGTCGACGCTGATCGATATCAAGGTGCTGCCCAAGACCATGGTCCACGGCTACCTGTCGTGGTGGCGGGTAGGGGTGGCGCAAGTGTCCACCAGCGAACGCACGAATGCCGCCGCGAAAAAACTCAATGAACACCTGGCGAAGGCCCGGCAGTACTAATAACAAGAGGAGTGTTTGTATGTCTTTGAAGCTAGGTGTCATCGGTACAGGCGCTATCGGCCGGGACCATATCCGTCGTTGCAGCCAGACCTTGCTCAACAGCCAGGTGGTGGCGGTGACTGACATCAACCTGGAGCAGGCCGCCAAGGTCGTCGCCGATTTGAAGCTGGACGCTGAGGTGTACGCCGACGGCCATGCGTTGATCAACTCGCCGCAGGTCGAGGCCGTGCTGGTGACGTCCTGGGGCCCGAGCCACGAAGAATTCGTGCTCGCCGCCATCGCCGCCGGCAAACCGGTGTTCTGCGAAAAACCCCTGGCGGTCACCGCCGAGGGCTGCCGCAAGATTGTTGACGCCGAGGTAGCTTACGGCAAGCGCCTGGTGCAGGTCGGCTTCATGCGGCCGTATGACGAAGGCTATCGCGCACTCAAGGCTGTGATCGACAGCGGCCAGATCGGCGAGCCGCTGATGCTGCACTGCGCGCACCGTAACCCGACGGTGGTCGAAAACTACAAGACCGACATGGCGATCACCGACACCCTGATCCACGAGCTGGATGTGTTGCGTTGGCTGCTCAACGATGACTACGTGTCGGTGCAGGTGGTGTTCCCGCGCAAATCCAGCAAGGCCCTGGCCCACCTGCGTGACCCGCAGATCGTGCTGCTGGAAACCGCCAAGGGCACGCGCATCGATGTGGAAGTGTTTGTGAACTGCCAGTACGGCTATGACATCCAGTGCGAAGTGGTGGGTGAGACCGGTATCGCCAAGCTGCCGGAGCCTTCCCAGGTGCAGATGCGCAGTGGCGCGAAGCTGTCCAACGCGATCCTGATGGACTGGAAGGATCGGTTTATCGGCGCGTATGACGTGGAGTTGCAGGCGTTCATCGACAGCGTGCGCGCCGGACAGGTGGGTGGGCCGTCGGCGTGGGATGGCTTTGCGGCGGCGGTGGCGGCGGATGCGTGTATTGAAGCGCAGGGCAGTGAGCAGATTGTGAAGGTGAGCTTGCCGGATCGCCCACGTTTCTACGGCTGAATCACTGAAGAAATGCTGTGAAAAATGTGGGAGGGGGCTTGCCCCCGATGGCGGTGGATCAGATAGATATTCATTGACTGACACACTGTAATCGGGGGCAAGCCCCCTCCCACAGTTGAATCGGGTTTTCACTTCAAGCAAGGAGTGTAGGTATGCGAATCGGACTAGTCGGCTACGGCCATGGAGGGCGCTTCTTTCATGCGCCGCTGATTGCCACATTGGCCGGTGCCACATTTGTCGGCGTGGTCACCAGGTCTGCGGAACGCCGCCAGCAACTGGCAACCGACCACCCAGGCCTCAAGGCCTTCGACTCCATCGGCCAGATCGTCGAAGCCGGCGTCGATGCCCTGGTCATCTCCACCACCCTCAAGGGCCGCCCCGCGCTGGTGCTTGAGGCCATCGAACACGGCGTAGCCGTGGTCAGCGACAAACCCTTCGCCGCCAACGCCGAACAGGCCCAGGCCTTGATCACCGCCGCTGAACGCCAGGGCTCGTTGCTCAGCGTCTACCAGAACCGGCGCTGGGACTCGGACTACCTGACCCTGCGCAAACTGATCGACGCTGGCGCCCTGGGCACAATCACCCGTTTCGAATCCCGCGTGGAACGCTACAGCCCGCAAGCCGTGGGCAACGCCAGCGGTGGCGGCTGGTTGCGCGACCTGGGCAGCCACCTGGTCGATCAGGCCCTGCAACTGTTCGGCCCGGTTGACCGGGTGTTCGCCCAACTGCACTACACCGCCGAACACCCTACGGTGGACCATGGCTTCTTTGTCTCCCTGACCCATGCCAACGGCGTCATCTCGCACCTGTGGGGCAATGCCCTGCAAAACAGCCAGGCGCCACGCTTTCGTGTGAGCGGCACCTCCGGGTGCTACACCGTTGAAGGCCTGGACGGCCAGGAAGAGGCCTTGATGGCCGGCAAGTCGCCGAAAACCGAAGGCGAGCACTGGGGGGCGGAAGAACACCGACGCTGGGGCTGGTTCGAACAAGGCCCGGAACGCGAGCGGGTGCCGTCGGAGAAGGGCTGCTGGACGCAGTTCTATCGGCAGTTGCAAGTGGCTGTGCAAGGGCAGGGACCGCTGCCGGTGGACGCCTATGATGCACTGGAAACCACCCGTATATTGGACGCCGCACGCCTGAGCGCCGAGCGCCAGCAGGTGGTTTCAACAAAAATAGAATAAAATTCTAAAACAGGTTGATATGGAAATTATTTTCCAATAAAGTCTTTTCCAGGTTGCATAAAGTACGTTCGGACTCGATCCGCACGACTCAACAAAAACAAGATCAAAAACAACCAGGTACCGTCAGATGAAAATCTTCAACGCTGTACTGCGAGTTTTACGCCCTGCCCACACGCCACGCGATCTGCCCCGCGCCCGGCCGTTTTACTTCTCCTTCCTTAATGTGCTGTGCGTCGAAAACCAAGGCGCGCTGGTCTGCTGCATTCCCGGCGCACCGGTCGTGCGGCTGCCTGCCGAGCTCTGATAAACGCAACGTCCAAAAAACCAACAAGAAAGTGGAGACAGACCGTTCATGAAGACCCCGATCCGTTTTACCGCGCTGGCCTTGTCCATGCTGCTCGCCAGCGGTGTTGCCTCGGCCGCCGATCTCAAGATAGGCGTGAGTATGTCCGCCTTCGATGACACCTTCCTCACCTACCTGCGCGAAGACATGGACAAGCAAGCCAAGTCCTACCCCAAGGGTGACGGCGTGCAGTTGCAGTTCGAAGATGCGCGTGCCGACGTGGTCAAGCAGTTGAGCCAGGTCGAGAACTTTATCAGCCAGAAAGTCGACGCGATCATCGTCAACCCGGTGGATACCGCCTCGACCGCCAACATCATCAAGGCCGCCACCGCAGCGAAAATCCCGCTGGTGTTCGTCAACCGCCGTCCTGACAGCCCGACCCTGGCGCCGGGCGTCGCGGCGGTGACCTCCGACGACGTCGAGGCCGGCAAGTTGCAGATGCAGTACATCGCAGAAAAACTCGGCGGCAAGGGCAACATCGTGATCCTGCTGGGCGACCTGGCGAACAACTCCACCACCAACCGCACCAAGGGGGTGAAGGAAGTCCTGAGCAAGTACCCAGGCATCAAGATCGAGCAGGAACAGACCGGGATCTGGCTGCGTGACAAGGGCATGACCCTGGTCAACGACTGGCTGACCCAGGGCCGTGAATTCAACGCGGTGTTGGCCAACAACGATGAAATGGCCATCGGCGCGTCCATGGCGCTGAAGTCTGCGGGCAAGAAGGGCGTGTTGATCGCCGGTGTCGACGGCACGCCAGACGGCTTGAACGCGATCACCAAGGGTGACATGACCGTGTCGGCCTTCCAGGATGCCAAGGGCCAGGCGGACAAGTCGGTAGAGACCGCGCGCAAGATGGCCAAGAACGAGCCCATCGAGCAGAACGTGGTGATCCCGTTCCAGCTGATCACCCCGGACAACGTCAAAGACTTCAAGTAGTCCCTACATAACAACAATAAGCCGGCAGGGCGGTCGTGCCCGCCTTGCCGATGGAGTACCTCCCTATGCTCGCTCAAGCCGCTGTCTCGCAGCCTCCCGGTATCCAGCCGCTGCCGCTGGACGAACCCTACCTGCTGGAAATCGTCAACATCAGCAAAGGCTTTCCCGGCGTCGTGGCCCTGGCCGACGTGCAGTTGCGCGTTCGCCCTGGCACGGTGCTGGCGCTGATGGGCGAGAACGGTGCGGGCAAGTCGACGCTGATGAAGATCATCGCCGGCATCTACCAGCCTGACGCCGGCGAGATTCGCCTGCGTGGCAAGCCGATTGTGTTTGAAACCCCCCTGGCGGCCCAGAAGGCCGGGATCGCGATGATCCACCAGGAACTCAACCTGATGCCGCACATGAGCATCGCCGAGAACATCTGGATCGGCCGCGAGCAGCTCAACAGCCTGCACATGGTCAACCACCGCGAAATGCATCGTTGCACCGCCGAGTTGCTGGCGCGCCTGCGTATCAACCTGGACCCCGAGGAACACGTGGGTAACCTGAGCATCGCCGAACGGCAGATGGTCGAAATTGCCAAGGCCGTGTCCTACGACTCCGACATCCTGATCATGGATGAACCGACCTCGGCCATTACCGAGAAGGAAGTGGCCCATCTGTTTTCGATCATTGCCGACCTCAAGTCCCAGGGCAAAGGCATCGTCTACATCACGCACAAAATGAACGAAGTGTTCGCCATCGCCGATGAAGTGGCGGTGTTCCGCGACGGCCAGTACATCGGCCTGCAGCGCGCCGACAGCATGAACAGCGACAGCCTGATCTCGATGATGGTCGGCCGTGAGCTGAGCCAGCTGTTCCCGGTGCGCGAGACGCCCATCGGCGATCTGCTTCTGTCGGTGCGCGACCTGAGCCTGGACGGCGTGTTCAAGGACGTGTCCTTCGACTTGCATGCCGGCGAGATCCTCGGCATCGCCGGGTTGATGGGGTCGGGCCGCACCAACGTGGCCGAGACCATTTTCGGCATCACCCCCAGCAGCAGTGGCCAGATCACCCTGGATGGCAAGGCGGTGCGCATTACCGACCCGCACATGGCCATCGAGAAAGGTTTTGCCCTGTTGACCGAGGACCGCAAGCTCAGTGGCCTGTTCCCGTGCCTGTCGGTGCTGGAAAACATGGAAATGGCGGTGCTGCCGCACTACACCGGCAACGGCTTTATCCAGCAGAAAGCCCTGCGGGCGCTGTGCGAAGACATGTGCAAGAAGCTGCGGGTGAAAACCCCGTCCCTTGAGCAGTGCATCGACACCTTGTCCGGCGGCAACCAGCAGAAGGCCTTGCTCGCGCGCTGGCTGATGACCAACCCGCGCCTGCTGATCCTCGATGAACCGACCCGGGGCATCGACGTGGGCGCCAAGGCCGAGATCTACCGGCTGATCTCGTTCCTCGCCAGCGAAGGCATGGCGGTGATCATGATTTCTTCCGAGTTGCCCGAAGTGCTGGGCATGAGCGACCGGGTCATGGTGATGCACGAGGGCGAATTGATGGGCACCCTGGACCGCAGCGATGCGACCCAGGAAAAAGTCATGCAGTTGGCCTCCGGGATGACCGCAGTCCACTGACGTACAGAATAAAAAGGTGATGGGCTATGAACGCAATAACGGATAACAAACCTGCGACGGTGCCAACCAAAAGTCGTCGACGCATGCCCACCGAGCTGAGCATCTTCCTGGTGCTGATCGGCATTGGCCTGGTGTTTGAATTGTTCGGCTGGATCGTGCGCGACCAGAGCTTCCTGATGAACTCCCAGCGCCTGGTGCTGATGATCCTGCAAGTGTCGATCATCGGCTTGCTGGCGATCGGTGTGACCCAGGTGATCATCACCACGGGTATCGACCTGTCTTCAGGCTCGGTGCTGGCGCTGTCGGCGATGATTGCCGCCAGTTTGGCGCAGACTTCCGACTTTTCCCGGGCGGTGTTCCCCAGCCTGACCGACTTGCCGGTATGGATTCCGGTGGCGATGGGGCTGGGTGTGGGGCTGTTGGCGGGGGCGATCAACGGCAGCATCATTGCTGTCACTGGCATTCCGCCGTTCATTGCCACCCTGGGCATGATGGTTTCGGCCCGTGGCCTGGCGCGTTACTACACCGAAGGCCAGCCGGTGAGCATGCTCTCGGACTCGTACACGGCCATCGGCCATGGCGCGATGCCGGTGATCATCTTCCTGGTGGTGGCGGTGATCTTCCACATCGCCCTGCGCTACACCAAGTACGGCAAGTACACCTACGCCATCGGCGGCAACATGCAGGCGGCGCGCACCTCGGGGATCAACGTCAAGCGCCACCTGATCATTGTCTACAGCATCGCCGGTTTGCTCGCAGGCCTGGCCGGCGTAGTGGCTTCGGCACGTGCTGCGACCGGGCAGGCGGGCATGGGCATGTCCTATGAACTGGATGCGATTGCCGCTGCGGTCATCGGCGGTACCAGCCTGGCGGGCGGGGTAGGGCGCATTACCGGCACGGTGATCGGCGCGCTGATCCTCGGGGTGATGGCCAGCGGGTTTACCTTTGTCGGGGTGGATGCGTATATCCAGGACATCATCAAGGGCCTGATCATTGTGGTGGCCGTGGTCATCGACCAATACCGCAACAAGCGTAAGCTCAAGCGCTGAGGCGCAGCGGCAAGCGTTAAGCCTCAAGCTGCAAGCATGCTGATGTTTGCAGCTTGTCGCTTGCAGCTTATAGCTGTTTCACGAACTTTCCTGCTATAAACGCACTCCGATAACCATTCGCCAAGCCCGTCCTGGTGCCTTTTGGGGTTATCCGGGAAAAAATGCCTGTCATTTCAGTTGCTGCGCCCTCAAGTCGGCCTTAGACTGCCGCCCCTCGTAAATTGAGTGCCGGGTGGCGCTTGAAATGGACGGCGCCTTTCCGAGACCTGCAGAGGCCTGCCGGAACGCTCCCTTATTCGCCTTAATGCACGTATTTTTTATAGAGAAATCAATGACAAAGGAAAAGTTGCTGGCCATGCCGGCGGATGACTACATGAATGCCGAACAGCACGCTTTTTTCGAGAAGTTGCTGCAAGACATGAAAGTGGAACACCACGAGCGCATTGAACAGAACCGTATCGCCATTGAAAGCCTGGACACCCCGGCCGACCCGGCCGACGCCGCTTCCGTGGAAGAAGAGCGTACCTGGCTGGTCAACGCCATCGACCGCGACCAGCGCATGCTGCCGCAGCTTGAGCGTGCCCTGGAGCGCATCAAGGAAGATTCCTTTGGCTGGTGTGATGACAGCGGCGAGCCTATCGGCCTCAAGCGCCTGCTGATCAGCCCCACCACCAAGTACTGCATCGAAGCGCAAGAGCGCCACGAGCAGATCGACAAGCACCAGCGCCAAGCCTGATGCGGTGAAGCTGGGGGGCCGCCACGCGGTTCCCCAGGGCAAGACCCGTTACGCCCCGTCTATTGATCTGCTGCAAGCTACCCCACTAAAGGCCCATGGATAATGGCCCGATAGTGGCGTTTAATGCAGCGACAATAATGACAAGCAGTGGGGTAACGAAGATGGCTGGAGACGGATCTCTGATGGGCGCAGCTGTGTCACCGCAACCGGTGGTACGCGGGCTGCCCGGCTGGCTCACGCCGTTGTTGCAGAGCACCGCCCTGGTGCTGGTACTGCTGGGCCTCGTGTTCGCCAATTTGCCGCTCTACCTTTGCCTGCCACTGGCCGTGCTGGTGATCTGGCTGCCTCGCCTGAAAAATCGTACGCCGGTTATTGCGCCTTCCGACACCGCCGATGCCATTGGCGAGTTGACCCGCGACCTGTCCTATACCACCAGCCATAACGCACTCTCCGCCGCCGGCGTGGCCTATTCGGTCAAGCAACTGGCGGCGCGCCTGCAGTCGCAGTTGAGTGCGGCCAAGCAGATCGTCAGCAGTGCCGAAGTGATGATCGGCACTGAGAAGGTGACGTCCCAGCTCAGCCGTGAGGCATTGAGCGCCGCGAGCCAGGCCCATCAGCGCAGCACCGAAGGCCGTGAAGTGCTGGCCCAGTCGATCAGCCGCATGCACCAGCTCAGCCAGCGTGCGAATGCCAGCCGTGAGCTGATCGAAGCCTTGAGCCAGCGCAGCGAGGAAATCCAGCGCGTGACCCTGGTGATCCAGTCCATCGCCAGCCAGACCAACCTGCTGGCGCTGAACGCGGCGATTGAGGCGGCGCGGGCCGGTGAACATGGTCGCGGGTTTGCCGTGGTGGCGGACGAAGTGCGCGGGCTGGCCGGGCGTACCGCCACGGCCACCGATGAAGTCGGTGTGATGGTGGCCGACATCCAGCAACGCACTGCCCAGGTGGTGGAGCAGATTCGCCAGCTCTCGGCGGACCTGCACACCGGTGTCGAGCAGGTAGAGCACGCTGGCGAGCAGCTGCAAAATATCGCCAGCCTGGCGGCGGATGTGGAAGGCCAGGTCAATGAAATTGCCCAGGGCACCGACACCAACCGCACCCAGCTCGATAGCCTGTTCCATGCCGTGGAGCAGATGCGCAGCGACCTCGCCGTCAGCGATCAGCAAACCCGCCAACTGGCCGACGCGGCTGTACAAATGGAAGGCCAGGCCGAAACCATCAGCGAGCGTCTGGCGGAAGTCGGGCTGGATGACTACCACCAGCGCATCTATGACCTGGCTCGCGAAGGCGCCAGCCGCATTGCCGCGCAATTCGAGGCCGATGTGCAGCAGAACCGCATCAGCCTGGATGACCTGTTCGACCGCAGCTACACGCCGATTGCCAACACCAGTCCGAGCAAATACCACACCCGCTTCGACGGTTACACCGACCAGGTGTTGCCGGCGATCCAGGAGGCGCTGTTGCCGCGTCACGAAGGGTTGGTGTTCGCCATTGCCTGCACGCCCCAGGGCTATGTGCCGACGCACAACAAGGCGTTTTCCCAGGCGCTGACCGGTGATGCGCAGGTGGACGCTGTGCAGAACCGCACCAAGCGCAAGTTCGATGACCGTACCGGGATTCGCTGCGGCAGCCATCAGCAGGCGGTGTTGTTGCAAACCTATACCCGCGACACCGGTGAGCTGATGCACGATCTGTCGGTGCCGATCATGGTCAAGGGCCGGCATTGGGGCGGTTTGCGCCTGGGTTACAAGCCCGAGGCCGCGAAAGGCGGGCGTTAGGATTATTGCGGTTTATGCAAGGGAGCTATTCCGGGGATAGCTTTTTCCAACAGCAGGAAAACCGTAGCATGGCGAACATTGTTAGCCAGCTAACTAATGCTGCGGAGAAGTTCCATGCAAAACAAAGTCGATGTCGCCGTGATGATTGGCAGTGGTGTACCGCAAGCCTTGCGGGCATTGGGTCAAAAGGCCTGTTGGGTGGTATTGCTCAATGGAGAGCAGCGCGGTACGGCGTTCGCCAGTCGCGATGAGGCGGAGGAGTGCAGGGCTGCCTGGCAGGCGCTGTTGCGGCTGGAGCAGTCAGACAGCCTGCATTGACGGCTGCTTAGTGCGGTTGATGCAGGCGTTGGTTCAGCTCATCCACCGCAATCGCCCATTCGGCGTCGTCACGCAGTTCTTCCTTGAGAAAGCTGGCCTGTTGTGCGGACCAGAACGGCGCATCGATCAGTTTCACATCTTCGGGCAGCGGATGGGCGACGATAAATGCGTCGATGGCCTCCGGGGTTGAATCCAGGCCTAATTGTTCAAACAGGGTTTCAAGGGTGGGGATTGGCGCGTCCATTTCGTTCTCCATGCAGGGTGGTCGTTATGCATGGGAGGGTTGTAGCGCAGCGGAGTTCTATCGAATGTTCAGGAATTCAGGGCCCCGGCATCCACAGCAGTCTTTAACGCCTTGGCGGCCTCTTTTGCAGCGACGGCGGCTGCATCGACAGTTTTGAACCAGCGGTCTTTTTCCACTTGGTGCGTGGTCACAGTGGTCAGCGGTGGCTTGGCCCGCATCACGATCACTGCTTGAAACTCACCATCTACTTCCCTTGCGTCGCCATGGATGAAAAATTCGCCGATATCAAATTCCGTCACGTAGAGCCTTCCCTTGGAGATAACTGCACTGGAGAAACCTGGCCCGTGGGGCGCAAACTTCAGTGGACGGGCCAGTATGGCAGTTGTTGCGGTTCGGCGGCGCAGTAAAGTTACCGGGCGGACGAAACGATTGCTCCGTGGGGGGCGTGCAACATGGCTTCCAGTTTTCTGGCCAGTTCACAGGCCTTGACATGGTCGCTGCGAAAGCCTTTGATGCGGCCGCTGAGCACTTCGCGCACGTGGAAGAAGTTCCGGCCGGCAGGTACGACTTGGTAAAGAACCGAATCCGGGTACCCCTCGAAGCTGTTCAAGCGGTAGTATTGAGCCTCGTCCTGACAGGATGAACGGGTTTGCGAAGACATAGCGCTGTAGGGTGATCGTTGCATGGCCTGCTCCTTTTCGATCTGGCGGGATGACTGGATTGCAGCGTTTTGACTGGTTTTGATCGGTGCTGCTGTTTTAGTATTGTCGTCAGCAGTCAGCGTCCGGTTCCATGACAGCGTATTCATTTGTGTATGCATGTCGGAAAACTGCATTTTTAATCGGGTTATTCTCTGAAGTTGGTCGACCCGTATTCTCGGGCCGTTGAACCTGTGATCTCCTGTGGCGCCTGATGACCTTGCACAAGGCCCATCGAGCATGTCTGTACTAGTCTTTCGGCTCGACAGCAGGATTTTCTTCAGTTTTTTCAAAGAATGAGTTGTGTGATCGTGCCGTGATGGCCGTTTTTTTGTGCTGCCCGCTCTGGCGGACAGCGCTCTTTCCATGTGGGGGCGTTTCCTTGGCAGTCAGTAATCTGGATATGCACGCGTTATTCGTGCTGGGTGATTTGCGCGCAAAGTTGGTCAAACAGTTCCAATCCCGTTTTGTTTATATTACCGAGCAGACGCCGGAAGGCATCTACATTGCCGAAATCGATACCGAGGCGGCGATGGTGGTGGATGACAAACCGCGCCTTGAGCTCAAGGTCGGCGACCATTTCCGGGCGGCGGTATTGCCCAGTCGTGAGGGCGGCAAGTTCGAATTGAAGTTCCGCGATATCAAGTTGACGGTCTATGGCCTGGGCGACTACGCCTTTGTGTCCTCGGCCGAAGGCCAGGGCATCGTGTTCAAGGAGGGCCACAGCGTGATGCTGGTGTTCGCCGCCAACGAGCAACTGCAGGAAGGCCTGACCAAAACCCTGAAGGCCGTGACCGGCAAGGCCGCCAAATGGCGCAAAGGCGAACTGGTCACCTTCAAGGCCAGTGAATAATCAGCAAAAACCGCGAACACCCGTTATCTCCCGGAACCTCTACTACAGTTGAGTTGACTTAACTATTCAGAGGCTTCGCGCATACGTAGCAAAGCCGTCCGCCATTGGCTGCGATATCGCGAGGTGCGAAGGCATGAAAGGATTGAGAACGCTGTTGGCTGCGTCGCTGACGAGCCTGGGGCTGTCTATGGCCACGTTGCCAGTGAACGCCGCCGAGGCGCCGATACATTTTGCCGACCTGAACTGGGAAAGCGGCAGCCTGATCACCGAAGTGCTGCGGGTGATTGTCGAGAAGGGCTACGACCTGCCCACCGATACCTTGCCCGGCACCACCATCACCCTGGAAACCGCCCTGGCAAAGAACGACATCCAGGTGATCGGTGAAGAGTGGGCCGGCCGCAGCCCGGTGTGGGTCAAGGCCGAGGCCGAAGGCAAAGTGGTGGGCCTGGGTGACACGGTCAAAGGCGCGACCGAAGGCTGGTGGGTGCCGGAATACGTGGTCAAGGGTGACCCCGCCAAAGGTATCAAGCCCCTGGCGCCGGACCTCAAGAGTGTGAAGGACCTGGCGCGCTACAAGGACGTGTTCAAGGACCCGGAATCCCCCGGCAAGGGGCGCTTTCTCAACAGCCCCATCGGCTGGACCTCGGAAGTGGTCAACAAACAGAAGCTCAAGGCCTACGGCCTGGATGACAGCTACGTGAATTTCCGCAGTGGTTCGGGCGCGGCACTGGATGCCGAGATCGCCTCGTCGATCCGCCGCGGCAAGCCGGTGCTGTTCTATTACTGGTCGCCGACGCCGCTGATGGGGCGTTACAAGTTGATCCAGCTGGAAGAGCCGCCGTTTGATGCCGAGGCATGGAAGACCCTGACCGATGCGGATAACCCTGATCCGAAGCCGACCCGGTCGTTGGCGTCGAAGTTGAGTATCGGGGTATCGACGCCGTTCCAGAAAGATCATCCGCAGATTGCGCAGTTCTTCGAGAAAGTCGAGTTTCCGATTGAGCCGTTGAACAAGGCGCTGGCGACCATGAGCGAAAACCACACGGCACCACGGGAGGTGGCCCAGGCGTTTCTCAAGGAGCATCCTGAAGTGTGGAAGGCTTGGTTGACTGAGGATGTGGCGCAGAAGGTTGAGGCGAGCCTGAAATAACCACGGATCTTTCAGTTCAATGCAAATCAAGGGTGGGAGGGAGCTTGCTTCCGATTGCAGCGTATCAGTCACGGCATGGTCGACTGATTCACCGCTATCGGGAGCAAGCCCCCTCCCACATTTAGTTGCATTCCAGGATCAGAACCGGGTCTGTACCGCCAACTCAAAGGTTCGTGGTGAGCCCAAGTAATACGCCGGCGACACATGGGCAAACTCGGCATACACCTCATTCGTCAAGTTGCGCACACGGCCCGTCACCGAGGTGTGTGAATCCACCTTATAGCGCAGGAACGTTCCGAACAGCGTGTAGGCCGGCACTGTCTGGGTGTTGGCGTTGTCCGCATACACCTCGGCTACATATCGGGCGTCCACGCCCCCTTGCCAATCCTCGGCAAAATCATAGGTCAGCCACAGATTCCCCACGCGCTTGGGTACGTTGGTTGGCGTGTTGCCCTTGCGCGACACCACTGCGCCACTGGCGATTTTCTCGTTGAAGTCATCGTATTCGGCGTCCACCCAGGCGAAATTGCCTTCCGCCAGCAACTTTGGCGTGATGCGCAGCGAGCTGGCCAATTCGATCCCCTTGGATGACTGTGCGCCGACCGGAATGCTGTTGGTGGGATCCTGTGGGTCGGTGACGGCAAAGTCCTTGCGCTCGATCTTGTACGCGGCGACGGTGGCCGAACCACGGCCGTCCAGGTAATCGAACTTGCTGCCCACTTCCCACTGCTTGCCCGTCGAGACATCAAACACCTGCGTGGTGGTGTTCGGTTGCTCGGCGGCGGTGCTGTATTGCACATACACATTGGCCGTTGGGATGAACTGGTAGGTCAGGCCCACGCGTCCGGTCACCGGCTCCCAGCTGCGTTTGAAGTGGCGGGGGTTGGTGGCGGTTATTGCGCGATGATTGGTGACGTCCAGGTCGATGGCGTCATAACGCAGGCCGGTCAACAGCGACAATTTGTCGGTAAGACCCAGGCGATTCTCCACGAACAATGCCTTGGTGGTGACAGCGTTGGTCTTGTCCTTGCCGAAGCTTTCCCGGGTCCGCGGGAGGTCAAAGAAGTGTCCGGGGTCAAAGTTGTTGGGGTCTACCGTGCTGTTGCCGGGTACGTTCCACGGTGTATTGGTGGTGCTGTTGACCTTGTACTCGAAGCCGCCGGACCAGGTAGTTGACAGGCCGAAGAGGCTATCGTCGTGGCGCAGCTCGAACTGGTTGCCGTTCTGTTCACCTTGATGGCGCACCTGATAGGCCGTCGAACGGTTTACCGCCGTGTTGTTCGCGTTGTACTGATAGGTTTCAAGGTTGCGGTAATCGCGTTGGCTGTCCAAGTGGTAAAGGGTGTTTTTCAGGGTGGTGCTGTCGTTGAGGCGGTAGTCGATGATCGAACGCGCCCAGAGGGTGCGCTGTTCGTAGCGCCCGTCGGCGACGTTGTAGTTGTTGAAACGGTTGTGTTTGTCGATCTTCAACTCGCCCGCCTTGGGGTTGAGCACCGGCGTGCCCCAGTAGGGGCTGTCTTCATGCTCATCCTGATATTCCAGCGCCAGGGTGTGGGACAGGTTGGGCGTGAGGTCGCTGAGCAAGGAAAACGCCAGGCTCCAGGCGTCGCGCTGATCGCGGTCGATGTAGCTGTGGTTGGTGTTGCGGCTCACATCCAGGCGGGCGTAATGCTGCACCTCGGCGCCAGGTTCGGTCAGGGCATGGTTGACGCCGAAGGCCATGCCGGCGGTGTCGTAGCTGCCGTAGGTGAGCTGGCCTTCGGCGGCTTGTTCCTCGCGGGTGGCCAGCTTGGTCACGTAGTTGAGCGAGCCGCCCACGGAGCCTGCGCCGTTGATCAGCGAGGAGGGGCCACCCACCAGCTCCACCCGGTCATAGATCCATGCATCCACGGGGCGGGCCAGACCAGTGGCGACATTGATGCCGTTGAACATCTGGGTGATCTGGCTGCTGGTAAAACCGCGATAGGAGACAAACCCGCCAAACCCCGGCGGGGCGCTGGCGTTGACGCCGGGCAAGGTGTTGGCGGCATCGCGAAAGGTTTTGGCGCCATGGCGCTCGATGTCATTGCGATTGGCGATGGCCACCGACGCCGGGGTTTCCCGCACACTCAAGCCCAACCGCGACGCTACGCCGCTGGATTGATCCAGGGCCAGGCCGGGTTCGGCGGCTTGTTCGCCATCGATGGTGGTCGGGGCCAACTCAAGGGCCCAGGCGCAGACAGGCAGGCAGCCGAACAGGCCTGCCAACAGGGGTAGATGTTTCATGGTTGAATCCTGAAAAGCTTGCTTGAAAACAACGCACAGGCGCCCGTACTTCCTTGCGGAAACGGTGCTCAGTGCAGATCGGAAAGCGAAGGCATCAGGTGAAGGCAGGCGGCGCGCGCGGATTAGCCGCAGGCCAGGTGAAGCGGGCAGGGATGTCGGCAGCCAGGACAATGGCAGGCGGTGGTGCTTGGGGCTGTGGCAACACCGCCACATTCAGGCTGGAACTCAGCGCCGGGCCCATGCCGCCGGTGGAACACAGCGGGCAACCAAACGCCTTGGACAGCGTCGGTAAATTCTCTTCAGTGGAATTGGACGGCTTGGGCGCCTGGGTACGCGGGTCCACCGTACAGAACTGGCCGCCTATGCCATTGAGCTGCATCCCGACCATCTGCCCATGACCGATACTGCAGGCGAACACATTGAACAGGACGCAGCAGTAGAGCATCCAGGCAATGAGCGAGCGGTCGGCACGGGCAAGTTTCATGGGGCGGCACTTTACCATCAGCCGCCGACGAAATGCCTGCAAAAAATCTCAGGGCGACTATCCTGTTTCGCACCTTTTCAGGGAGAGCCAGCCATGAGCTTTGTTGTCGCACGATGGATTGTCGGGGTTTTTACCTGCATCAGCATGGTCCACCTGTACTGGGCCGCCGGCGGCAAACTCGGCTTCCAGGCCGCCATTCCCCAACTGCCCGGCGAATTCGCCAACGGACCCAGACCTGCATTCAAGCCCTCGGCATTGGGCACGTTCCTGGTGGCGATGGGGTTGGTGGCCATTGCGCTGTTGGTGTGCCTGCGCGCCGGGCTGTACTTCTCGGCGGTGTCCCACGGGGCGTTGCAGTGGGGCATCAGCGCGATTGCCGTACTGATGTTTGCCCGGGCGATTGGGGATTCGGAGTTGGTGGGGTTCTTCAAGAAGGTCGGTGGGTCGAGGTTTGCGCGGTGGGATACGTATTTTTATTCGCCGTTGTGTCTGGTGTTGGGGGTGGGGTTGTTGGTGGTGGCGTGGGGGTGAAAGGGGACTAATGCAGGGTTTGTAAAATTCTAGAAGAAGAAAAACAGGCCTGTTCTGTTTTTGATCGCAAGGGTGTTTAAAGCAATTATTTTGCTCATAGTAGATGAGTTTTCGTGCGTCAAATGGTTGTTGAGGATCTCTAAGGTTTTGGTGAGCTCCTCAACGTTGTAAATGGCTTCGTCTTCGTAATCGTCGATGATTTTTCCAAGCGTGGTGTTTATCGCTTCAAGCACGCCGGACTCAATAAGTTGTCCGTACTCTTCGCGGGTAAGGATAACGCTTTCGAGTAAATATTCTGGGCATTCGTCTACGTCTAATAAACTCATGGCCTCTAAGGTGAGTGGGGTGCAGATTACTTTCATTTTTTGTGTGCCTTTTTATTAAAGTGTGTCGCTTCATTGTATTCGCTTTGCGTTCTACCGATTTGCTTTCCTGAGGGAGATATCCTGTTGTTAGGAACCACGCCCTCAAGGCTCAAGTAGCGCCTTTTACCCGGCTGTGATGGGTCATGGATTCTGAAGTAGTCCCCGTTGAGGTCTTCTACAATTTCAATCCCATTTTCAGGGTTCTTGTAGATCTTCTTGCCTTTGTCTGTCGTGGGGGTGTCAGTAATTTTGTGTTCGGGCATAACATGAGTAAGAGGTGCATGTATGCCAACCAAAAAGAAACCCGCGTTGCGAGAGCTGCCGAAAATCCCGAAAGAGCTTCTCGAGCAATTCACCGATGGTCCGATGACCGCTGAAGCCATCGAGGACGCGTCTGCGGCGTTCAAGAAGGCTTTGATCGAGCGAGCGCTGAGTGCTGAGCTCGGTCATCACCTGGGCTATCCGCCGGGCGCACAGCGCCCAGAGGATGAAACCAACCAGCGCAATGGCAAGAGCGGCAAGACGGTTCTCACCGGCGATGGCCCGCTCCGACTGGATATTCCACGTGATCGGGACGGCAGTTTTTCCCCTATCCTGATTCCCAAGCACGAGCGCCGCTACACCGGGTTCGATGACAAGATCATTGCCATGTATGCCCGTGGAATGACGGTCAGAGAGATCCGGGCGTTTCTTTCCGAGCAGTACGGTACTGATGTTTCTCCGGACTTCATCAGCTCTGTGACCGACGAGGTCATGGCAGAGATCGGTGCATGGCAACAGCGGCCTTTGGAGCCGATGTATCCGGTTATTTTCTTCGATGCTCTACGGGTCAAAATCCGCGAAGAGGGGCTGGTTCGCAACAAGGCGATCTACTTGGCCCTGGGTGTTTTGCCTGACGGAACACGCGATATTCTCGGCATCTGGATAGAAAATACCGAGGGCGCCAAGTTCTGGATGAAGGTTTTCAACGACCTCAAGACACGCGGCGTCGAAGACGTGTTGATTGCTGTGACCGATGGCCTCAAAGGCATGCCAGAAGCGCTCAACGCCGTGTTTCCAGACACGACACTGCAAACATGCATTGTTCATCTGATCCGCAACAGCCTTGATTACGCGGCTTGGGACAAGCGTCGCGAACTGGCCAAGGCGCTTAAGCCGATCTATCAGGCGGTGACCGCCGAAGCGGCCGAGCAGGCGCTGGATGCGTTTGAAAGTGGGCCATGGGGCAAGCAATATCCGACGGTAGTGGCTGCCTGGCGTCGCGCTTGGGATCGTGTGGTCCCATTTTTCGTGTTCCCGCCGGCGATCCGAAAAGTGATCTACACGACCAACGCCATCGAGAGCATCAACGCTCAGTTGCGCAAGATCATCAAGACGCGCGGCCACTTCCCGACCGACGATGCGGCGACAAAACTGATCTGGCTTGGACTGCGCAATATCACCGCCAACTGGGGCTCAGCGGCCCATGATTGGAAAAGTGCGATGAATCAATTTGCGATTCTTTACGGAGATCGATTTATCAGGCCTACCTGGTAAAAGCAGGGCCTGCCTGACGGCAGGCCGTTACCGGCCCGCACACAAAATATCTGACAGTCCCTCTGTCGTCGTCACGATTGGGTGAGTGCCGGTAAACTTGACAATGTTTTCATCTAAGCTTGCTACCTCCCACTTTGAGGAGTACTTGGCTGCGCGCTCAGCTCCCCCAGTTTTAGGAAGTTCAGCTTCCCCTGGGTGCACTTGTGCTGACTTAACCGGATCCTTAGCACTTACCTCTTCCCTGCACCCGTTATCTCCAGGGCAGTTATTCAACCCCAACGGATCAATCCATCCCGTTGGGTTTGGCACGTACAGGTACACGTTGATCCCACCCGCCAACTTCACCGGGTCCGGCGTCAGGTAGCGACCAACATCCGGATTGTAGTAGCGATGGCGGTTGTAGTGCAGCCCACTTTCCGGATCGAAGTATTGGCCCTGGAAACGCAGTGGGTTGTCGACTTTTCCTATATCGAGGCGGGTTATTTCGCCGTAGGCGCGGTAATGCGCGGACCAGACGATTTCGCCGTCTTGGGCAGTGAGTTCCTGCGGGGTGCCGAGGTGGTCAAGTTGGTAGTGGTAGGCCTTGGTTTCCTTTGGACCGAAACCTTCCAACAGCGCCAGCGGGCGAAAGCTGTCCGGTTCGTAGAGGTAGCTGCGGTGCCGATCCGCGTGGTGTTCGGCGATGAGTTTGTCGCCTTGCCAGAAGAATTCGGTCGTAATCCCATCTACGGTTTTACTGATACGCCGCCCAAACGGGTCGTAGCGGTAGCTGGCGATCTGGTCGTTGGGCGTTTTAACGCCAATCAGACGGTGCTGGCAGTCGTAGCGGTATTCGGTGACGAGTGCGTGGCCCTTGCCGCGGCATTCGCGGATGAGGTTGCCGAAGGCGTCGTAGTCATAGTGGTGGTCGCCCTGGATCATCAGGCGGTTGCCGGCGACGATGTCGGGGCCGGGGCGGTTGTGCATCAGCAGGTTGCCGGCGGGGTCGTGGCCGAAGCGTTCCTGTTCGTCTTGGGAGTGGTCGGCGCGGGTGAGGCGGTTGAGTGGGTCGTAGTGGTAGCGGTGTTCGCCCTTGCGGGTGTCGAGCAGGCGGGTGAGGTTGCCGGATTTGTCGTAGTCGTAATGACGGCGATAGACCGGGCCTTCGGCATCAACGATGCTCTGGTTGAACAGGCGGCCTTGGTGGTCGTGTTGGTAGTGGCTGAGCAGTTGGCCTTGTTGGCGTTGCTGTTCGCGGCCGGCGGTGAACAGGTGTGAGGTGAGGACCGAGCCATTCAGTTCGACGGTGGCGAGGTGGCCGCCTTTGTCGTGATTGAAGGTGAGGCGGTTGTTGTCCGGCAGGCGCAGGTTTTTCAGGTGGCCGCAGGCGTCGTAGGCGTAGCTCAGGGAGCCCCAGCCTTGGTGTTCGGCGGTGAGGCGGTTTTGGCTGTCGTACTCGTAGGCCAGGGACCAGTGGCCGTCTTCGACGCTTAGGAGGTTGCCTTGGCGGTCGTAGGCGTAATCGACGGTATTGCCATCGTGTAGGGTTTTTCTGATGAGGCGTCCGGCATGGTCGCGCTCGTAGCGGGTAACCAGCTGACTGCCGTCATCGCCGTGTTCGGTCTTTTCCTGAAGGTTGCCGTTGAGGTCGTATACGTACGCCGTGCGCTGACCGTCAAAGCCGATTTCCTGCTGGATCAGGCCGTTGCTGTGGTACTGGAGCCGGTAGGTCTCGCCCACCTCGTTTTCGATCTCGGTCAGCAGTAACCGCGCGTTGTCGTAGCGGTACTTGACCTGGGTGCCATCGGCATTGATGCGGCGGCTGATCAGGTGCAGGCCGTCGGCGTATTCGTAGCGGGTGACGTGCCCCTGTTCATCGCGTTCGGCGATGATTTTTCCGTAAGCGTTGTAGGTATATTTACGCGTGTCGCCGCTCGGCAAGACGACCTGGACTAACCGCCCAACGTCGTCCCACTGGTACTGGGTCAGCGCGCCATGCTCATCCTCCCGCGCAATCTGCCGCCCGAGATCGTCATAGCGATAACGCTTGATCCCGCCATTCGGCAATTGCTCTTCAAGCAACTGCCCACGCTCGTTCCACACCAGCCGCTGACAGCTGTGATCCGGGTACCAAACCCCAATCAGCTGCCCACATTTGTTGTAGGTGTAATCGGTAACGTGACCGTCAGGATCGATCTTGCGAATGACATCGCCCTGGTCATTGCGCTCATACTTCCAAACCGCCTGACCCCGCCTTACAACCCGTACGAAGCCGTTGTCATGCTCGTAGGTCTTCGGCTCATCGTCCCCAGGAAACACCGCCACCAAGCGCCCGGCTTCGTCGTACTGATACGCGGTGATCGCCCCCAGCGGATCCTGCTCAACGGTCAGCCGGCCTTGGTCATCGTAGGATTTGAAATGCTCGGCCCCGTCAGGATCAACCCGCTGTACCAGCCGCGCCCGCTGGTCATGCACGTAGACTTCCTGGCTGCCATCGGCGTTAAACACCGTGACCTGGCCGTTGTCATCCCAGGCATAGCGCGTGTCCATCTGCGAGAAACTCGCCCAATGCCGCACACACCGCGCCGTCTTGCCAGACCGTTCCCATTCCCAGAAAAAGCTCGCCCCACCGGCCAAGCCACGCTCAAGAATGACGTGCTGTTCGTCGTACCGATAAACTTCGCTTTCGCCGACGGCATTGGTCGCTGAAACCAGTCGTCCAAGCTCGTCATAGGCGTAGGAAACAACCGTCTGCTCCGTCACCCAAACAAACGGCCCCTCATCCACGACGCGATGAATCTGGTAATCCACCGCCACGATGCGGCCCGATGCATAGCGCAAAAACAGCGAGCGCCCCGCGCCGTTGTCCACCCGCTCAACACGCCCCAGAAAGTCCCGGGTAATGCGCAGCCGGTTGTCATACGCGTCGCTAATCGCCGTCAGTACACCGTCGCGGAAGTGGTAGAAACGCGATGCCTGAGCCAGCACCAACTCATCAGGCAACGACCCTAGGTAGATCGCCGCTTCGGCCAGACTGTTGGTGATCGCAGGCCGAACAGCCGTGGGCAAGGGCAGGGTGGTCGACCGATTCTCATGATCGGTCCAAACCACCGAATCACCCTCAACCACCAGCCGATGCGCCAGCGAGTGACTCCAGCCAAACCCCAGCCCGCAATCCACTTCCACCGCACTGGTGCGGTACAAGCGAGTCCACTCAAACGGCAAGATCCCGTCCAGCGTCCCATCGGTAAGGGTCAGCAATTCCTCGCCGGTGACCATCGACACCGGGCAGCCGTTAGTGGCGGTCTTGTCCGCAGGCGCCGCCGCATCCCCATTGGGGTTTCGAGCAGAAGCCGGCACATCATCCACAGGCTCCTGCCGCACCAGCACCGTCCGCTGCGTGGCCTTATCCCGAACCACCGGCACCGCGTTGGCAACCACCTGATCCCCAGCCTTCAAGGGCGCATCCGGAATCGTCTTGATCGTCGTCGCCTGGCTACTGAGCAATATCGGCTTGGCCACCTGCGTGTGATCATCCGCACGAAATTTCCCGAACTGCCCAGCCATGTGCTCAAGCCATGTGCGCACACGTTGAGACTTGATGCTGCCCAGCACCTTCGTACTGATGCGTACCGCCATCCCCATACCGGCCGTGGCAAGGCACAGCAGCAAATTGATCAATACTTCAGCGCTGATTTCCCCCAGCAGCTCATTCATATAGGGCGGCGGTAACATCCGCATCCAACTGACCATTGCCGACAGATAAATGAACAGCAACGGCTCATCACTCAGCACCAGCAGGCCCTTTGCGATGCTTTCGGTGCCAAGCTTCAAGAGCTTTTCGAATTCTTCCTGGCTCAGGTAATGCAGTAGCTTTTCGGCATGCTTCAGTGGGTCCAGAAACCACTGAAGCATCTGCTTGATGTTGTCCCAAAGTGAATACAACGCCCCGCTGAACCCGCGTGCGTAGGCTTGGTGCAGCGAGAGGTAGCGCTTGAGAAAGTTGGCTTCGGAATAACCCATCCATAAGGCGGCGAAGGTGGTGGTCCACTCACGGCGCAACCAGCCTTCCAGCGGTTCGATAACCGACTGGTAAGAGGCGTACAGCGCCTTGAAGTGCGCCTTGGAAACGTTGGGGTAGAAACTGACCCGGTACTGCTGGTTGCGATCACATTCCTTGATTTCGAGAATGCCGCTGGGTCCGATGGTTTTATGGAGGGGCTCCCCGAGCGGGCCACCGTCCGGATCGATGCGCTGCACCATCACGGGCGTATCGCCGATGGGTACGAATCGAGAACTCTGGAACATATGCACCAGGGTCAGCGTGCCGTCTGCCCGGCAGGTTGCGGTGGTTGTGCTGGGAAACAGGGAGCGGTTGATCGGCGCGACCAGCGCCACTTCATCCCCCACCTTGAAGACCTGTTCGATATCCAGCGCCGAAAAGCTGAAAAAGCTCGAAGCCCAGGCGTCGTAGTGATTGAGGCAGCGCTTGAAGTCGCTGATAACGGATTCGACGTCTCGCGTCTTTGAATCCAGGGTGGCCAGTACCAAATAGCCAATGGTTTGGCTGGTCACTTCGATCATGAAACAGCCCCATCCACCGGAGCCCAAACCCATAACGCCATCTGCAATCCCTCGCACTGTGTAGTCAGGCGACGGACTTTGCGGGCGTTTGCAGGGCAGGGGAGTAGAGCTTATCCGGCGGTTATGTGGGACGGTTCGATAACGCTTGTCCGCTATCGCGCGACTAGCGGCTATTGTCAGAAATTTCCCACAGGAGTACAAATGTACTCCATGACGACTCTCACCCCCCGCCGTACCGCCATCCTGACCTTTATCCGCGACCGCATCGCGCAGCAAGGCCAGCCCCCGAGCCTCGCCGAGATCGCCGAGGCGTTCGGTTTTGCCTCGCGCAGCGTGGCGCGCAAGCATGTGCTGGCGCTGACCGAAGCCGGGTTTATCGAGGTCAACCCCCACCAGGCGCGTGGCATTCGTTTGCTCAACCAGCCGGTGCGCCCGGAATGGCTGGATGTGCCGGTGCTCGGTCGCGTGGCCGCAGGTTTGCCTATCGGCGCCGATGCTGAAGTGCACAGTCGCCTGCAACTGGACCCGTCGACCTTCGCGAAAACCCCGGACTACCTGTTGCGCGTGCAGGGCGATTCGATGATCGAGGACGGTATTCTCGACGGTGATCTGGTCGGCGTACGCCGCAGTGCCGAGGCCTTGAACGGGCAGATCGTGGTGGCGCGCCTGGACGGCGAAGTGACCATCAAGCGTTTCGAGCGCAGTGGCGACAGCGTGCGTCTGCTGCCGCGCAACCCCGCGTATCAACCCATCGTGGTGGGGCCTGACCAGGACCTGGCCATCGAAGGGGTGTTCTGCGGTTTGGTGAGGCAAGGCTGATGGGCGCCGTGGTTGCGCTGGACACGCTGTTTAATGGCGGGCGTGTCTGGAAGGGCCGGCCTGCCGCGCCGCCGTCCAGCGTGCACCCTACCGGGCTGGCGGCGTTGGACGCAGTGCTGCCCACGGGCGGCTGGCCGGAGGCGGCATTGAGTGAAATCCTCATGGCCAAGGAAGGTGTGGGCGAGTTGCAACTGGTGCTGCCGACCCTGGCGCGTTTGTCGAAGGCGGGGGAGCGCATTGTGTTGGTGGCGCCGCCGTACACGCCGTACCCCCATGCCTGGCAGAACGCTGGAGTGGACCTGCGCCTGCTCTCGGTGATCCAGGCCGAGGAACGCGACGCCCTGTGGGCGGTGGAGCAATGCCTGCGTTCCGGCAGTTGCGGCGCGGTGCTGTGCTGGCCGCGCAAGGCCGATGACCGGGCGCTGCGGCGCCTGCAAGTGGCGGCGGAAACCGGGCAGACCCTGGCGTTTGCCTGGCGCGCCTTGAGTGAGTCGGTCAACTCATCGCCCGCCGCGCTACGCCTGGCCGTCGAGGCCAGGCCCGCGCAGGTACGGGTGCTCAAGTGCCGGGGCGGCTTGGCCCATCCGGCGCCGATTGCCCTGGCGGGGCACTGAGGTTGTCATGCGCTGGGTGTGTATTGTCTTCCCGCAATTGGCGCTGGACGGAGTGCTGCGTGTGCATCCCGAGCCGGAGCAACCCCTGGCCCTGCTGGCCGGCACGCCACAGCGGCGTGTGCTGCAAACCGTCAATGACGCCGCCCACGCCCTGGGCCTGCGCCCGGGCCAATCCCTGACGGCGGCGCATGCCCTGGCCAAGACCTTTGCCAGCGTCGAATACGACCCCGCCGAGATCGAGCGCCACCAACAGTTCCTGGCTGCCTGGGCCTACCAGTTCAGTTCCCAGGTCAGCCTGTATTACCCGCGTGCCTTGTTGTTTGAAATCGAATCGAGCCTGGGCTTGTTCGGGCCGTGGCCGCGGTTTGAAGCACGCTTGCGCAAGGAGCTGACCGAATTGGGCTTTCGTCACCGTATCGTCGCGGCGCCCAACCCGGCGGCGGCGCGGGTGCTGGCGAATATCTACGATGGTTTGGCGGTGCAGGATGACGGCTTGCTGCAGGCCCTGGCGCCGCTGCCCATCGACCGCGCCGGCCTCGACCCGCAGGCCGCCACAGCGTTGTCGCGCATGGGCCTGCGCCGCCTGGCCCAGGTGCAGGCGCTGCCTCGGCACACCTTGGCGCGACGTTTTGATGCCGGCCTGCTCAAGCACTTGGATGCGTTGACCGGCCAGCGCCCATTGGCCTTGGCGTTCTATCAGCCTCCGGACCGGTTCGATGTGCGCATCGAGCTGAATTTCGACGTGCAGTCCCATCAGGCGCTGCTGTTTCCTTTGCGACGCCTGACGGGCGATCTGTCGGCCTTCCTGTGTGGCCGTGACAGTGGCGTACAGCGTTTTGACTTGCACCTGGAACACGCCCAGGCGCCGGACACGCTGATCAAGGTCGGCCTGCTCAGCGCCGAGCGTGAACCGGCGATGCTGTTTGAATTGGCCCGGGGTCGCCTGGAGCAGGTACAGGTCACCTCACCGGTACGCGGCTTTCGCCTGGTCGCCCAGGATTTGCCGGTGTTCGTGCCGCAGCGCCAGGACCTGTTCGACGACCGCCCGCAACAGACCTTGCCGTGGGAACAGTTGCGCGAACGCCTGCGTGCACGCCTGGGCGATGAGGCCGTGCAGGGCTTGCGCTTCCACGCCGACCACCGCCCCGAATGCGCCTGGCAAACAGCGACCGATAAAAGCCCATGCCCGACCTTGCACAAGGTGCAACGCCCCGGTTGGTTGCTGAGCGAACCCACCCTCTTGGCCGAGCACGGTGTGCACATCCTCATGGGGCCGGAGCGCATCGAGTCCGGCTGGTGGGACGGCGCCGATATCCGCCGCGACTACTACCTGATCCAGACCCGCGCCGGCCAGCAAGGCTGGGCCTTTCGTAACGTCGGGCAAAGCGATGGGTTGTGGCTGCAAGGCTGGTTTGCATGAATTACGCCGAGCTGCACTGCCTGTCCAACTTCAGCTTCCAGCGCGGTGCGTCGAGTGCGCTGGAGCTGTTCGAGCGGGCCAAGCGCCAAGGCTACAGCGCCCTGGCGATCACTGACGAATGCACCCTGGCGGGCATCGTGCGGGCTTGGCAGGCGGCGAAGGCGGTGGAACTGCCGCTGATTATCGGCAGCGAGATGCGCATCGAAAACGGCCCGAAACTGGTGCTGCTGGTGGAAGACCTCAGCGGCTACCAGCACCTGTGCCGCTTGATCACCGTGGCCCGGCGGCGCGCGGAAAAAGGCCGCTATCGCCTGTTGCACGAGGACTTCGCGCAACCGCTGCCCGGCCTGCTGGCACTGTGGGTCGCCGAAGACAGCGACACCCAGGTCTCGATCCAGTGGCTGCGCCGCACCTTCGTCGAACGGCTGTGGCTGGCGGTGCACCTGCACTGCGGCCAGGACGATGCGCGCCACCTGGAACAACGCCTGAGCCTGGCCGCCAGCCTGCACCTCCCGGCGGTGGCCTGTGGCGATGTGCACATGCATGCGCGTGGCCGCCGCGCCCTGCAAGATACCATGACCGCCATCCGCCATCACGTGCCGGTGGCCGAAGCGGGCACGCGCCTGCACCCCAATGGCGAGCGGCACCTGCGCAGCCTCGATGCCCTGGCCGCGCTGTACCCGCACGCCTTGCTCGATGAAACCCAGGCGATTGCCCGGCGTTGCACCTTCGACCTCAGCCAGTTGCGCTACCACTACCCGCGTGAACTGGTGCCCAGTGGCCACGACGCCAAATCCTGGCTACGCGCCGTGACCGAAGCGGGCATCGCCCAACGCTGGCCGCAGGGTGTCGACGCCAAGACCTTGCAGCAGATCCATGACGAACTGAAGATCATCAGCGAGCTGGGCTACGAAAGCTATTTCCTCACGGTGCATGACATTGTGCAGTTCGCCCGCAGCCGTTCGATCCTGTGCCAGGGCCGCGGTTCGGCGGCCAACTCGGCGGTGTGCTTTGCCTTGGGTATCACCGAGATCGACCCGAGCCTGACGAGCCTGTTGTTCGAGCGCTTCCTGTCCAGGGAGCGCAACGAGCCGCCGGACATCGACGTGGACTTCGAACATGAGCGCCGCGAAGAAGTGCTGCAGTACGTGTTCCAGCGCTACGGCCGCACCCGCGCGGCGCTGACGGCGGTGGTCAGCAGTTACCACGCCGCCGGCGCGGTACGCGATGTGGCCAAGGCCCTCGGGCTGCCGCCGGACCAGATCAACGCCCTGGCCGACTGCTGCGGGCGTTGGAGCGACGATGCCCCGCCGCTGGAGCGCCTGCGCGAAGGCGGCTTCGATCCCGACAGCCCGCTGTTGCGCCGGGTGCTCACGCTCACCCAGCAATTGATCGGCTTCCCTCGGCACCTGTCCCAGCACCCTGGCGGCTTCGTGATTTCCGAATACCCGCTGGACACCCTGGTGCCGGTGGAAAACGCCGCCATGGCCGAGCGCACCATCATCCAGTGGGACAAGGACGACCTCGACGCCGTGGGCTTGCTCAAGGTGGATATCCTGGCCTTGGGCATGCTCAGTGCAATCCGGCGTTGCTTCGACTTACTGCGCCGCCACCGCAACCGCGACCTGGCCTTGGCGACGATCCCCAAGGAAGACCCGGCCACCTACGCGATGATCAGCAAGGCCGACACCATCGGCGTGTTCCAGATTGAATCGCGGGCGCAGATGTCGATGTTGCCAAGGCTCAGGCCACAGAAGTTCTATGACCTGGTGATCGAGGTGGCCATCGTGCGACCGGGGCCGATCCAGGGCGGCATGGTGCACCCGTACCTGCGGCGGCGGAACAAGGAAGAACCCGAAACCTATCCTTCGCCGGAGCTTAAAACCGTTCTGGAACGCACCCTGGGCATTCCGTTGTTCCAGGAGCAAGTGATGCAGATCGCCATGGTCGCCGCCGACTACAGCCCCGGCGAGGCCGACCAGTTGCGCCGCTCCATGGCCGCCTGGAAACGCCACGGCGGCCTGGAGCCGCACCAGCAGCGCCTGCGCACTGGCATGTTGAAAAACGGTTACACCGAAGCCTTTGCCGCGCAGATTTTCGAGCAGATCAAAGGCTTTGGCAGTTATGGCTTCCCCGAGTCCCACGCGGCCAGTTTCGCCTTGCTGACCTACGCCAGTTGCTGGCTCAAGTGCCATGAACCGGCGGCGTTTGCCTGTGCGCTGATCAACAGTTGGCCCATGGGCTTCTACAGCCCGGACCAGATCCTGCAGGACGCACGGCGCCATCGCTTGCAGATTCGCCCGGTGGATGTGCAGGCCAGCGATTGGGATTGCAGCCTGGAGCCCATCGACGGCGCGCAGCCGGCGATTCGCATGGGCTTGCGCATGATCTCCGGGTTTCGCGAAGAGGATGGGCGGCGCATCGAAGCCGCGCGCCTGCGTCGAGCGTTCAGCAACATTGCCGACCTCGACGAGCGCGCCGGGCTGGATGCGCGTGCCCAGGCCTTGCTCGCGGATGCCGGGGCCTTGCGCGCCCTGGCCGATAACCGGCACAAGGCGCGCTGGGAGGTGGCTGGCGTGCACAAGCAACTGGGGCTGTTTGCCGGCCTGCCGAGCCCGGATGAAGCGCTGGTCGAGTTGCCGGCACCGAGCGTGGGCGAGGACCTGCAGGCCGACTATGCCACCGTGGGCACGACCCTGGGGCCGCATCCGCTGGCGTTGCTGCGGGATGAATTGCGCAAGCGCCGCTGCCGCAGTTCCCATGAACTGATGGCGGTGGAACATGGACGCAATGTCTGCGTCGCGGGGCTGGTGACCGGTCGACAGCGCCCGGGGACTGCCAGCGGTGTGACCTTTGTCACCCTGGAAGATGAATTCGGCAACCTCAATGTGGTGGTCTGGCGTGACTTGGCCGAGCGTCAACGCCAGGCGCTGGTGGGCTCGCGGCTGTTGAAGGTGGACGGGCGCTGGGAAGCGGTGGGCGAGGTGCGGCACTTGATCGCCGGGCGCCTGACCGACCTGACGCCCTTGTTGGAAGGGATCAATGTGCGCAGTCGGGATTTTCACTGAATCCCGTGGTTTCTGCTGTAATCACTTCTGATGCAGATGAGGTGAAACCATCCGGGTTTGCAGCGCTCCAAAACTTGCCGATGTTCTCTTAGCGCACAGAGCCAACCGATGCAATTCTTATCCAACCCCCACGGCTGCGAAGGCTGGGCCGGTGAAATGGCCCAGCGGATCCGCGCATTCGATTGGTCGGGCACCGACCTGGGCCCCATTGACCGCTGGTCCACCAGCCTGGCGTGTACCGTACAGATGATGCTGGCTTCGCCCGTGCCGATGGTGATGTTGTGGGGACGCCTGGGGCACATGATCTATAACGACAGCTACTCGGCCTTTGCCGGTGGCCGTCACCCCTACCTGCTGGGCACACCGGTTGAGCTCGGCTGGCCGGAAGTGGCCGACTTCAATCGGCATGTGATGGACACCTGCCTGGCCGGCGGCACCCTGTCATTCAACAACAAGGACCTGGTGCTGTTGCGCAACGGCCAGCCGGAAACCGTGTGGCTGGACCTCTACTACAGCCCGGTGGCCGGCGACGATCAACAACCGGCTGGCGTGCTGGCGATTGTGGTGGAGACCACCGAACTGGTGAAATCCGAACAAGTACGCCGGGAACTCACGCACAACCTCGAACAACGGGTGGCCGCCGAAGTGCAGGCGCGCTCCGCGGCCGAGGACCAGTTGCGCCAGTCGCAGAAACTCGAAGCCATTGGCGGCCTCACCGGCGGCGTGGCCCACGACTTCAATAACCTGCTGCAAGTGATCGCCGGCAACCTGCACCTGCTGGCCCGCCAGGAACCGGACAACGCCCAGGTGCAGCGGCGTGTCACGGCCGCCATTGCGGCGGTGGAGCGTGGGGCCAAGCTGTCCTCGCAACTGCTGGCGTTCGCCCGGCGCCAACCGCTGTCGCCGGCGGTGTACAACCCGCAACGCATTTACGCGGGGCTTGGCGAGTTGCTGCAACGGGCGTTGGGCGAAACCATCCATATCGACGTGCAGATGCCCCAGGATGCCTGGTTTATCAATGTCGACCGCAACCAACTGGAGAACGCGCTGCTCAACCTGGCGATCAATGCCCGCGACGCCATGAAGGGCGAAGGCGTGATCCGCATCTCCGGCGAAAATATCATCCTCAATCCGGCCGATTGCGCGGGTAAAAGTATCAAGCCCGGCGAGTATGTGCGCCTGGAGGTGGCCGATACCGGCGTCGGCATGTCCGAGAGCACCCTCAAGCGTGCCTTTGAACCCTTCTTCACCACCAAGCGTGAAGGCTATGGCACCGGCCTGGGCCTGAGCATGGTGTTCGGCTTTGTGCGCCAGAGTGGCGGGCATGTGGAAATGTGGAGCGAGGAGGGCAAGGGCTCGGTGGTGCAGATGTATTTCCCCCACAGCCTGGAACCGGAAAGCCTCGATGTGCATATGGACCAGGTGCAGCACAGCGGCGGACAGGAAACCATCCTGGTGGTCGAGGACAATGAAGGCGTACGCCTGACCGTCGTGGAATTGCTCGAACAGTCCGGCTACACCGTGCTCACCGCCGAAGACGGCGACCAGGCCATGTCGAAATTGCAGGCAGGCTCGCCACCGGATCTGATCTTCACCGATGTGGTCATGCCCGGCCGCGTCAAAAGCACCGACCTGGCCGACTGGGCCCGCCAGCAGACACCTGCCGTGCCGGTGCTGTTCACCTCCGGCCACACCCGTGACATTCTCTCCAGCAATCACCTGCTGAGCCCCGATATTCATCTGCTGAGCAAACCCTACAGCCCCGAAGCGCTGACGCAACGGGTGCGCAGCGTGCTCACCGCCCGACAAGGTTGTCCATGACTTCACAGCGCAATATTCCTCCGATCACTGCCCAACCCGCCGGCTTTGTCCGCGTGCGCGGCGCCCGCGAACACAACCTGCGCAACGTCGACGTGGATATTCCCCGCGATGCCCTGGTGGTGTTCACCGGGGTGTCGGGTTCCGGCAAATCGTCCCTGGCGTTTTCCACGGTGTATGCCGAGGCCCAGCGCCGCTATTTCGAGTCGGTGGCGCCCTATGCGCGGCGGTTGATCGACCAGGTCGGCGTGCCGGACGTGGACAGCATCGAGGGCCTGCCGCCTGCCGTGGCCCTGCAACAGCAGCGCGGCACGCCGAGTGCGCGTTCGTCGGTGGGCAGCGTGACCACGTTATCGAGTTTGATCCGCATGCTGTACTCCCGCGCCGGCAGTTATCCGAAGGGGCAGGCGATGCTGTACGCCGAAGACTTTTCGCCGAACCTGCCCCAGGGTGCATGCCCGCAGTGTCATGGCCTGGGGCGCGTGTATGAAGTGACCGAGGCGTTGATGGTGCCCGATCCTTCCCTGACCATTCGCCAGCGTGCGGTGGCGTCCTGGCCGTTGGCGTGGCAGGGGCAGAACCAGCGCGATATCCTGGTGACCCTGGGCTATGACGTGGATATCCCCTGGCGCGACCTGCCGAAAAAGCAGCGTGACTGGATCCTGTTCACCGAAGAAACCCCCACCGTCCCGGTGTACGCCGGCTTCACCCCGGAACAGACCCGCGATGCGTTGAAGCGCAAGCTGGAGCCGAGCTACCAGGGCACCTTTATCGGCGCACGGCGCTACATCCTGCACACCTTCAGCCATACCCAGAGCGCACTGATGAAAAAGCGCGTGTCGCAGTTCATGCAGGGCAGCGCCTGCCCGCTGTGCGACGGCAAGCGCCTGACCCAGGCGGCGCTGTCGGTGAAGTTTGCCGGGGTGGACATCGGTGAGTTGTCGCAACTGTCGTTGACGCAGTTGGCAGAGTTGCTGCGACCGGTGGCGGCGGGGCAGGACAAGATGAAGCTGTCGGTGGAGAAACGCCTGGCCGCGCAGCGCATCGCCCAGGACTTGCTGGAGCGGGTCAGTACCTTGACCGAACTGGGCCTGGGTTACCTGTCCCTGGAGCGCAGCACGCCGACCCTGTCCTCCGGCGAGTTGCAGCGACTGCGGCTGGCAACGCAATTGGGCTCGCAGTTGTTTGGTGTGATCTACGTGCTGGACGAGCCCTCGGCGGGCCTGCACCCGGCGGACGGCGAAGCGTTGTTCACTGCCCTCGACCGCTTGAAGGCGGCCGGCAATTCATTGTTTGTGGTGGAGCATGACCTGGAAACCATGCGCCGCGCCGACTGGCTGATCGACGTCGGCCCGGCGGCCGGTGAACACGGCGGGCAGGTGCTGTACAGCGGCCCGCCGGCGGGGCTGGCGCAGGTGGCGGCGTCGCAGACCCGTGAGTACCTGTTCGCGCAAAAGCGCGTGTCGACTCAGGTGCGCCGTGAAGCCACCGGCTGGCTGCAACTGGAAGGTGTGACGCGCAATAATCTCAAGGGCCTTGACGTGGATTTCCCATTGGGCTGCTTCACGGCGGTCACCGGGATTTCTGGCTCGGGCAAGTCCAGCCTGGTCAGCCAGGCACTGCTGGAGCTGGTGGGCGCCGGCCTTGGGCGTGTGATGGAAAACGACGAAGAACCAAGCCTGGAAGACGACGCCCCGCAAACCAGCGGGGGCCACATCCGCGCCGGGCTGGAGCACATCCGCCGCCTGGTGCAGGTCGACCAGAAACCCATCGGCCGCACCCCGCGCTCCAACCTGGCGACCTACACCGGGCTGTTCGACAACGTGCGCAAGCTGTTCGCGGCCACCCCGGCGGCGAAGCAGCGTCACTTCGATGCCGGGCAGTTCTCCTTCAATGTCGCAAAGGGCCGTTGCCCGAATTGTGAAGGCGAGGGCTTTGTCAGCGTTGAACTGCTGTTCATGCCCAGCGTGTACGCGCCATGCCCGACCTGCCACGGCGCGCGCTACAACCCCGAGACCCTGGCGATCAAATGGCAAGGCTTGAGCATCGCCGAGGTGCTGGGGCTGACGGTGGAACAGGCGGTGGAGGTGTTTGCCGAGCAGCCAGCGGTGTTGCGTTCGCTGCAGGTGCTACGGGATATCGGCCTGGGTTACCTGCGCCTGGGGCAACCGGCGACCGAGTTGTCCGGTGGCGAAGCGCAGCGCATCAAACTGGCGACCGAGCTGCAACGCAATGCGCGGGGCGCGACCTTGTATGTGCTGGACGAACCCACCACCGGGTTGCATCCACGGGATGTGGACCGCCTGCTCAGCCAGTTGAACCAACTGGTGGACGCTGGGCATACGGTGGTCGTGGTGGAGCATGAAATGCGCGTGGTGGCGCAGAGTGACTGGGTGATCGATATAGGGCCGGGGGCGGGGGATATGGGCGGGAAGGTGGTGGCCAGTGGTACGCCGCAGAAGGTTGCCAAAAGCAAGGCCAGCCGGACTGCGCCATTCCTGACCAAAGAACTGAACTGAAAGCGGAAACTTGTGGGAGGGGGCTTGCCCCCGATGACAGTGTGTCAGTCAACTGATATGCGACTGACACACCGCTATCGGGGGCAAGTCGAACCGTCGCACCGCCCCTCCCACATTTCGATCACTGTTGAGTCAGTTGGATCTGCGCTTTCGCCTGCTTCACCACATTCTCCACGGTAAACCCGAACCTCTCCTGCAACTGGGCCAGCGGCGCCGACGCGCCAAAGCTGTTCATCACCACCTTGGCCCCGGTCTGCCCCACATACCGGTCCCAGCCAAGGGGGCCCGCCTGTTCCACCACGACCCGAGCTTTCACCGCCGACGGCAACACGCTGTCGCGGTAGGCCTGGTCCTGGTCCTCAAACAACTCCCAGCTGGGCATGGACACCACCTGCGCGGCAATCCCTTCTTCTTTCAACTGCTCGTACGCCGCCACCGCCAGGCTGACTTCGCTGCCTGTGGCCAGCAGAATCACCTGGGGCGCATCCGCACTTGCCAGCACGTAAGCGCCCCTGGCGGCCCCGGATGCCGGCGCGTACTGCGTACGATCCAGCGTCGGCAGCGGTTGGCGCGACAGCACCACGCAGCTCGGCCGATGGGTCTGTGCCAGCGCCACCTTCCACAGTTCGCGGGTTTCATTCGCGTCACCGGGGCGCAAGGTCAGCAGCCCCGGCGTTGCGCGCAACTGGGTCAGGTGCTCGATCGGCTGGTGGGTCGGCCCATCTTCACCCACGCCAATCGAGTCATGGGTAAACACAAACACCACCGGCAGCTCCATGATTGCCGCCAGGCGGATCGGCGGCTTCATGTAGTCGCTGAACACCAGGAAGGTCGAGGTGTACGGCCGCAGGTAGGACAGCGCCATGCCATTGGCGATGGCGCCCATGGCATGTTCCCGAATGCCGAAGTGCAGGTTGCGCCCGCTGTAGTCCTCGGCGCTGAAACGTCCGGCACCGTCAAAGGTGAGGTTGGTCTTGGTCGACGGTGACAGGTCGGCCGAGCCGCCCAGCAGCCAGGGGATCTGTTCGGCAAACGCATTCAGCACCTTGCCGCCGGCGGCACGACTGGCGATGCCCTTGGCGTCGGTATCGAAATCCGGTAGGTGTTTCTGCCAGTGCTCCGGCATTTCCCCGGCACGCATACGCCTCAATTCATCGGCCAATTCCGGCTCGTACTGTTCCAGCTGGGACAGGTGCTCGCTCCACTTTTCATACAGCGGCTCGCTGCGCTCAAGCAAAACATCACGCAATTGCGTGCGCACCTCATCGGGAACCAGGAAGCTGGAATCCTCGGGCCAGCCATAGGCCGCCTTGGTCAGGCGAATTTCCTCTTCGCCCAGGGGCTCGCCATGGGCGGCGGCCGTGTTGTGTTTGTGCGGGGAGCCGTAGCCGATCACGCTGTCGACCACAATCAGGGTGGGCGCGCCGCGGTTGCAATGGAACGCCTCCAAGGCATTGCTCAGGGCTTGCAAGTCGTTGGCATCGGTCACATGCAGGGTGTGCCACCCATACGCCTGGAAGCGCTTGATCACATCTTCGCTGAACGCCAGCTCAGTGTGGCCTTCGATGCTGATGGTGTTGTTGTCATAGATCCAGCACAGCTTGTCCAGTTTCAAATGCCCGGCCATGGACGCCGCTTCGCTGCTGATGCCCTCCATCATGTCGCCGTCGCCGCACAGGGTGTAAACGTTGTAGTCGAACAGGGTTTTTTCTTCGCGGTTGAAGCGCTTGGCCAGCCAACGCTCGGCCATCGCCATGCCGACGCTGTTGGCGCAACCCTGACCCAGCGGGCCGGTGGTGGTCTCCACCCCAGTGGTCATACGGTATTCGGGGTGGCCGGGGGTTTTGGAGCCCGCTTGGCGAAACTGCTGGATATCGTCCAGGCTGACAGCGGCCTGGCCGGTGCGCTTGCCGTCGGCATCCAGTTCCACCACACCGGCCAGGTGCAGCAGCGAATACAGCAACATCGAGGCATGGCCGACGGACAGCACAAACCGATCACGGCTGGGCCAATCGGGATGCTGCGGGTGGTAACGCAAGAAGCGACTCCACAGCGTATAACCCACCGGCGCCAGGCCCATGGGCGTGCCCGGATGGCCGGAATTTGCCTTTTGCACGGCATCCATGGCCAGGGTGCGGAGGGTGTTGATGCATTGGGTGTCGACAGCGGTGGCAGCGTGCGTCATGAAACCGTTCTCCCTCGGGTGGCTATCTAGAGTGGAGGGCAGGGCGCCGCAAAGGTTTGATCCAAACACCCGCGCCGCGACGAACGGGGCTGTATTGACCCTGAACATGACAAGACCCCTCGCAATGGTCTAGCTTCTAGGGCGTAGGCCATTGATCAACATGCGGAGGTACGCCATGCCAGTGAAACACGACCTGTATGAGGACTTGGGGTTGAGCAAGGAAGTCGTTCACGAACGCAGGGCGAGCGACAAACGCCTGGACTCGCTGCTCACGCAGTACGACGACGCTGACAAGGCGGTGCTGAAAGCGGAATCGGCAAGTGCCAGCGATGAGGATGTGGAGAAGCTGAAGAAGAAACGCTTGTTGATCAAAGACGACATCGTGGCGAAGTTGGGCTGATCACAACCGAGCCCCCTGTAGGAGCGAGCTTGCTCGCGAAAAACGCCAACGATGACGCCGGCGTCCTGAGTGGACGCGGCGTTCTCGGGTTCTTCGCGAGCAAGCTTGCTCCTACAGGTTTATCGACATATTTATCCACCCGACTTTGGGCCAGTCACGGCGCATCTTCAGTAAACCGGGTTGATTCAAGCTTTTTGCTCTTTTTACGACGTTGTTGCCCACCTAGCAGTAAGGTAGTACTTGCAAAAAAGAGACCCATAAAACAGACCCCTGCAACAACAATCAACGTAGACGAGAAACCATATTTATCCAGCAGCCCGCCGAAGACAGTGTAGGAGATACCGATGATGATCGAATTGACTAGATTGGCGACGGAGAGGCAGGAGGCTCGAATACGTGACTCTATGTTGTCATTGATGTAGGTCTCGTAGGCAGTTTCATAGATGGCGGGGAGTGACATGATTAAAATAAATACTGCGACTGAAGAGAGTGTTCCGGTATTCAAGGATAGGGTGAAGAGCAGTGCGGTGACAATGAGGGTGGTAGTGACGGCTATCACCCCAAGCGTGAATCTGGAGCAAATATATCCTGCAACCATAAACATGGCAGCCGATATGATTTCAACGGCGGCATAAATGCCGGCAATAACAGGTATTTCTAGACCCTGCTGGGAGAAGAATGGCTGGCCGTAGATGAAAAGAGGAATGGTTGAGAGTTCAAATAGAGCATATCCAACAAAGAGAGGTATCAGAAAAGCACCTCTGTTGGAGCTGAAAAATTTGATGAGTGAAGTAAAGCTACCCTCTGTGGTTTTCACATTTAATGCGTTTGCTTTATTGGTGCCCAGTGAAATGGGTGGATGCTTGATTTCGGGGTTGAATACTACAATTATGGCGCCGATAAGTTTTGATGCCGCAAAAAAAATATAGACTCCATTCCAAGATAAAGTGTCTTGTATGACGCCGCCAAGAAGCATGGATAAGCTCAGTGATATCGCACCAATAGCACGGGCGCGTGACAATATTTTAGGATACTCATCAGCCCGATGTTCTGCCAGTAAGTTGTCATACAGCAATGCTCTGTCTGAACCAGATCCCATGGCAATGCTGGCACCGAATAGGCAGAATATGATTGCGAAGGGAACAAAAGATGAAAATAGCAAAAATCCAATTCCACTTATACACAAGCCTAAAAAGCTGATGATAAGCGTGCACTTGCGACCATATCGATCTGCGAGTAAACCAGAGGGGATTTCCAGCGCGACTGAAGAAAAAAACAAGAACGACTGTAGAATGCCTACCTCTCCCTGGGTGATGCCGAGTTGCAGTAGGTAAAGTACAAATAAGCTTCTCTGGACGTCCAGATTCATGAAGACAGACAAAGCGTAATATAAGTTGTCGTTCTTGTTTTTGATAGGTTTAAGCATGCTTGTTGAGTGTCTGTTTTGGGGGGGCGGGAAGAAGGCTGATCGTTCCTGAATGGCACTCAGTAAAAGCCATGTTGCCAGCATTGAGCAAATGTAGGACTTCCTAAATGCGTGTAGTATTTTTCTGTTGGGTTTAATGTGGGTTGTTCTTTTTGGTGTATTTTTGCATTGCACGCATGATAAGCGCCGTGGGGCTTATGTCTGGAGGTTTAGAACACATGCGCGTTACCTTGCAACTATTATGTTTTTTGAGTCGCTATTTCATAGGTCATGAGCACTATCAGCACGGCTACCGTGAATGAGTACAGCAGCAACCCGCTCATCGAGATCGGTTGCTTGTACACATACACAGCGATCAAAAACTGCGTGATGGGCAATACGAATTGAAATAAGGCCGCCTGGGAAAGCGGGATTCTGCCGATGGCGTAGGCAAACATTATCAAGGGAACGACCGATATTACGCCTGCCAGGGGAAGCAGCCACTGAGCCTGAGTTGACATAGGATCTGGCCAGGCAAGGCTCCATCCAAGTAGCGCAACAGCGAGCACGATGGCAAGTGTTAAAAACAGAGTCTCGACGAACAAGCCCTCTACCGCATTCAACGGCGTGGCTTTTTTGATGCAGGTGTAACTCCCCCAAGTGACGGCGATCAGCACGTAAACCCAGTGGTTGAGCTCGCTGCTGGTTAGCGCCAGCAAAGGCTGCGGCCATGATAGTCAGCATTGAAACAGTCTGTGCAGGCCTGAGCTTCTCGCGGTAGAAAAAGATGCCCATCGTTATCGATAAAAACGGGGCAAGCAAATAGCCGAAGCCACTTTCAAGCACATGGCCATGCAGGGATGCCCATATGAAGGTTCCCCAGTTAACGGCTACCAAAAAAGAAGCAGTGCAGTGCAGGCCTAAGGTGCGGATATTGAGCTTTACGAGGTTACGAAAGCCTTGGCCAAACCCAATGATCACAGCCAGTGCGAGCAGGGATAGCAGGACCCTGTAGGCAACCAGAACCTGGGGCGTAAGTTCGTTCAGCTCTCGCCAGTACAGCGACGATACCCCAAGGAGAATATTGGCAGCTAAGCCGCTGGAGGCCGCCAATAGATAGGAAAATGAAGGCTTGGTCATATCGGCCGCACGCAGGGGAACCTGCTGCAGCATCGTTGTTTTATTGCGCAGTGAACAGGCACGTTCGCCCAGTTCACATTTTTTCAGAATTGACTGAAAGACATCATCCCACTCACTGCCTATGATGCCCACCGCCCACCCGGCTCTGGGGACTGTTGCAGCGCAAGGATTGCGCTGGTGAGCCGGGTGGGCACTTCAGTTCATGCCAGCAGCGCCTCGGTGCATTCATTGATGGAGCGCTGCTGCGTCTCGCCATACAGTTTCAATTCATCAATCGTCCGCCGGCCCAGTGCCTGTTCGAACTCGGCCTGGTTCGAGTTGGCTGCGTAGTGACTCTGCGCCGTATCCCCCAGGTTCGACTGGAAAATCCCCGCCGCGCTTACCGGCAGAAAATCTTCATACACCAACGGTTCCATGTCGATGTGGCCGGCGGCGATCAGTGCCTCCAGGGTGCGTGGTTGATCGGCGCTGCCGCGTGCCGCCAAGCCTTGCTCGGTGGGGAAGTAGCGGTAGTAGGCCAGGCCCTGGTCACGCATTTGGGCGTGGTTGTCCGGGAAGGCCTGGAAGTGTTCCTCCATCAATTCGACATAGCGCGCAGCGTTGCCCTCATTGGGGAACGCGCCCAGTGCGTCGCGGGCGGCGTTCAGCAGTTGGTCGTAGAGTGCGCGGCCTTTGGGCGTCAACGCCACGCCGCGTTGTTCGATTTCGCCGAAGCGTGCGCTGTGGCTGCCTTGGGCGTCGCTGAAGGCGATGGGTTCGTCCAGGGCCTTGAAGCTGGTCTGGCGCAGCAGGATCGGGCAGTGGCGGCGCGGTGGGCCTTCGATCACAGCCTTGGGTGTGATGCCTTTGCCGGGCATGGCGGCCTGGACCTGGTCGATGTCCAGGGTGCGTGGGGTCAGGTGGTTGATGTGTGGGCCTTTGAAGGCGACCACGTCGGCGATCAGGCGGTGCTGGTCGCTCAGTTGCTGGTACTGCGCGCCAGTGACGGTGGCGGTGTGGTGCCAGCGGAAGGTTTCCAGGGCCTGGCGGATGAATTCGTCGGCATCCTGGGCGTTGAGGCCGCCATCTTTTTCGGCTTGTTCGATCAGCGCCAGGGCGCCGGGGGTGAAGATCGAGCGCTTGGCCAGGGCCGTCTCGGCGAAGGCGCGCAGGTCGGGGTTTTCGATCAGTTCCAGGCGCAGCAATGAGGTGAACACGCGAAACGGGCTGGTCTGCAGCGCCTGTTCATGCACGGCGCGAAACGCAGTGGAGTGCACGGGTACGCCGGCCGGGGTCAGGTCGTAGTAGCCCACCGGCTGCATGCCCATCACCGCGAACAGACGGCGGATGGTGGACAGCTCGGTGGCGGTGCCCAGGCGGATCGCGCCGTGGCGTTCCATGTCCAGGCGCTGGATTTCGCCGGTACGTTGCAGCTGTTGCGCCAGCTGCGGTTGGGTGTCGAGCACGTGGGCATTGGTCTCGGCCACCAGCTCCATCAGCGCGCCATACAACGGAACTTCATCTCGGTACATGTCGGACATGGCCTTGGAAAAGCCCTTGCGGATCTCGTCGGGGCTGACCTGTGCGGTGCTGGGCATAGAAAAATTCCTGATGGCGGGGGCGAGGATGGTGGCCTTTTGCTGGATTTTGTTGAGCGCAAGGCCGCCTTGCAAACGAAGATTCCTCAGGACTTCATTCTGCAAATGAATGAGATGACGTGAAGATGACAAAAAGCGGCCCGTGTGAAATTTCATTTTCGGGCGATTTTCCTAACTAATTCTTCACGAAGTCCGCCCCGGCCGGCGTGAAAGAATCGTCACGTTTGCAAGGATGAAAACGCCGTTACGCACATCGCACACATAAAAATATGTTTAGGGGCCGTCGTTAATGAAAATTTCTACACTGGCGTTGTCGATCACCGCCGCCGTTCTTGCACAACAGGCTTACGCCGATGACTTCGGGCTGGGCTCGCTGGGTACCGGCACGGGCCACAGCGGTTTCCTTGAAGACAGCCATGCGTCCGTCAGCTCACGGACCATGTACTACAGCGCGGACAACCGCTCGGGGACCAACAACGATCTGCGCGAAGCCGCTACAGCACTGCGGTTTGACTACAAGTCCGGCTTCACCCAGGGCACCGTTGGCCTGGGCTTCGACGTCATGGCCTTCGGCGCCCTGCGCCTGGACGGTGGCGATGGCCACACGGCGGGACCTGGCCTGGCGGGTAACGGCAATAGCTTCTTCCCGACCAAGAACAACGGCACTGAACCGGCCGATTCCTTCGGGCGCGCCGCCGGTAACGTGAAGTTCCGTATTTCCCAGACCGAGTTGCACGTCGGTGGTGGCCTGGCGCCTGTCCTGCCGATCCTGGTGTCCAACGACAGCCGCGTAGCACCGCAGACCTTTGATGGCGGCATCCTCACCTCCAACGACATTCCCAATGTCACCTTCACCGGTGGTGAGCTGAACCGCGTCGAAGGCCGTGCCTCCAGCAACTCCACAGGCCTGAGCGTGGCCGGTGGTACCCGCGACAGCGACAGCTTCAAGTTCGGCGGGGTGGACTACAAGCCGTTTGGGTCTTCCGACAACGTGATCGCGAAAAACCTGACGTTGCAGTACTACTACGCCCAACTGCAAGACTTCTACAAACAGAACTACGTCGGCCTGGTCCATACCCTGCCGCTGGGCAATGACCAGTCGTTCAAGACCGACCTGCGCTACTTCGACAGCCGCAGCGACGGCAAGAACGGCGAGAGCGGCTACCAATTCAACAACAACGGTGGCTACGCCAAACACGCCGGCGAAGTCGACAACAAAACCTACAGTGCGGCCTTCACCTACCAGTTGGGCGGCAGCAGCTTGATGCTCGGCCACATTGGTGTGGGTGACGACGGCGGTTTCGTCTGGGTCAACCAGGGCAGCCTCGCCGACCCGCACGCCCAAGGCGCTGGCGGCAGCGACTTCTATCTGTTCACCGACGCCGTGGTCGGCCAGTTCTCCCGTGCCGGCGAGCAGGTCAACTTTGGCCAGTACACCTATGACTTCAAGGCCTACGTGCCTGGCCTGAAGGCATCCGTGGCCTACCTGGACGGTTCGGACATCAAGTCGAAGGTCGCCGGTGGCCCGGACCAGAAAGAGAACGAAGCCGACTTCCGCCTGGACTACGTGGTGCAGGCCGGTCCCCTGAAAGGCTTCGGTACCACGTTCCGTACCGGCACCTATCACGGCAAGAACACCGGTACTGCCGACCAGGACCAGACCCGCCTGATCTTCAACTACACCTACGCCATCTTCTAAGTCTTCATGTGCACCCGGGCGTCATTGGGCTCTACACTGCCTCTCACCTGGTAGGCGATGGAGGACCCGATGACGGCCACACCCGACACCCGAATGCTTGATACAACCGAAGGCCAGCGCCTGGCGCAGCAGGATGCCGAGCGTTGGCGCGAGTGGGGCCCCTATCTGAGCGAACGCCAATGGGGCACGGTGCGCGAAGACTACAGCGCCGACGGCGACGCCTGGGCCTATTTCCCCCATGAACATGCACGCAGCCGCGCCTACCGCTGGGGCGAGGATGGCCTGGCCGGTTTCAGCGACAAGGCGCAACGCTGGTGCCTGGGCCTGGCCCTGTGGAACGAGCGCGACGCGATCCTCAAGGAACGCCTGTTCGGCCTCGACAACGCCGAGGGCAACCACGGTGAAGACGTCAAGGAACTGTACTTTTTCGTCGACGGCGTACCGAGCCATGCCTACATGCGCATGCTCTACAAATACCCCCATGCTGCCTTTCCCTACGCCGACCTGATCAGCGAAAACGCCCGCCGTGGCCTGGCCGATGCCGAGTACGAGATCCTCGACACCGGCGTGTTCGAAGACAACCGCTACTGCGATATCAGCGTCGAGTACGCCAAGCACCAGCCCGACGATATCTTCATGCGCGTCACCGTGCACAACCGTTCAGACCAACCCACCCGCTTGCAGGTATTGCCGCAACTGTGGGCGCGCAATGACTGGAGCTGGACCTTTGACGCGCCCAAGCCGCAGCTGGTGTTGGACGGGGCGCAGGTGCTGGCACGCCATCCGGAACTGCCGGACCGTCATCTCAGCGCCTGGGGCCAGGACGGGCTGGAGTGGCTGTTCTGCGAGAATGAAACCAACTACCCCAGGCTGGATGGGCAGCCTGCACCGGGGCCGTTCAAGGACGGGATCAACGATTTCGTGGTCGAGGGTGTTCAATCGGCAATTCGGCGTGACAGCGGCACCAAGGTCGCGGCGCGTTTCGTCGTCGAACTGGCCGGCCTGGAAAGCAAAACCCTCTACCTGCGCTTTGCCCCTGTGGACGCACCACAGGTCAACGCGCGCAAGCTGTTCGACCAACGCCGCCAGGAGGCGGATGACTTCTACGCCGCTCTGCAACACGGTATGACCGACGACGATGCACGCAATGTGCAGCGTCAGGCGCTGGCCGGGTTGCTATGGTCCAAGCAGCTGTACTATTTCGACGTCAACCAATGGCTCGACGGCGACCCCGCACAACCCGCGCCGCCGCCCGAGCGCCTGCATATCCGTAATACCCATTGGCGCCACCTGTCCAACTGCGACATCCTCTCCATGCCCGACACCTGGGAATACCCGTGGTACGCCTCGTGGGACCAGGGCTTCCAGGCGGTGGCCATGGCGTTGATTGATCCGGGGTATGCCAAGCAACAGCTGTTGCTGCTGGTCAAGGACCGCTTCATGCACCCCAACGGCCAATTGCCGGCCTACGAATGGCGGTTTGACGACGCCAATCCTCCGGTGCATGCCTGGGCCAGTTGGCGGGTGTACCAGCAGGACAAGGCGTTGAACGGCGTAGGCGATATGGATTTCCTCGAGCGGATTTTCCACAAGCTGCTGTTGAATTTTTCCTGGTGGGTCAACCGCAAGGACGCCGAAGGCCGCAACCTGTTCCAGGGTGGTTTTCTGGGGCTGGACAATATCGCCTTGTTCGACCGTTCCGCCGCACTGCCGCCGGGGTATCAACTGGATCAGGCCGACGGTACGGCGTGGGTCGCGGCCTATGCGCTGGACCTGATGCGCATCGGCCTGGAGCTGGCCAAGCGCAATGCGGTGTACGTTGACATCGCGGTGAAGTTTTTCGAGCACTTCCTGTATATCGCCGGCGCCATCAACCGTGTCGACGACAGCGCCGAAGGCCTGTGGGATGAGCAGGACCTGTTCTTCTACGACGTACTGCACCGTCCCGACGGCCAGAACGAGCCGGTGCGCCTGCGTTCGATGGTTGGGCTGATGCCGCTGTTTGCCGTGCTGGTGCTGGAGCAGCGCGAGCATGAGGGCTTGGAGGGCTTGCGCGAGCGTCTGCTGGGGTTCATGAAACATCGGCCGGACCTGGCCAAGCTGGTTTCGCGCTGGAACGAACCGGGGCAGGGCAATCGCCTGTTGCTGGCGCTGCTGCGCGGTGAGCGGACCAAAGACCTGCTGCGGCGCATGCTCGATGAGCATGAGTTCTTGTCGACGTTTGGCGTGCGCTCCTTGTCCAAGGCATTCGCCGAGCAACCGCTGGCGTTGAAGATGAATGGCAACACCCTCAGTGCGAGCTACCAGCCGGGTGAATCCGACTCGCGGCTGTACGGTGGCAACTCCAACTGGCGCGGGCCGTTGTGGATGCCGGTGAACTACATGTTGATCGAGTCGCTGCGCGAATTTCACCGCTACTACGCTGACAACTTCTCGGTGGAGTACCCGGCGGGCAGCGGTTATCTGGCGTCCCTGGAGGAAGTGGCCGACAGCCTGAGCCAGCGCCTGACGCGGTTGTTCCTGAGGGATGAAAACGGCTCGCGGCCGTCGATGGTGGGGTATGCGCAGTTGGAGGCGGACCCGCAGAGCCGTGAGCTGGTGCTGTTCCATGAGTACTTTCATGGCGAGACCGGGCGGGGGCTGGGGGCTTCGCATCAAACCGGGTGGAGTGCGTTGGTGGCGTTGTTGCTGCAGCCCAAATAAAGATCCCGCCTGTGAAGGCGGGATCGGGATTCAGGGTTGCCCGTGAATCAGGAAGGGAACAGCTCGCTCAGCTTCATGGCCAGCATCATGTCGCCTTCGGTGCGCAGCTTGCCGCCCATGAAGGCCTGCATGCCGTCGGTGGAGCCGTCGACAATACCTTCCAGGGTTTCGCTGTCCATGACCAGGGTCACCTGGGCGTCCGGGTTTTCGCCTTCCAGCAGTTCACAGGTCCTGTCTTTGACGACCAGAGAGAAGTTTTTGCTGTCGTCGATGCGGAAACCGAACACCAGGTCCAGGCCGTCAGCGGCGGCTGGGTTGAATTTGGCTTTCATTGCTTCTACAGCTTTGGCTACGTCAGTCATGGTTTCGATCCTTTAGGGTAGAGTCCAGTGACCTTGGGGTCACGGTTGGCCGCAGTTCATCGGAACGTGATGAGCTGCGGCGCCTTCAACAGTTGCAAGTGGGTATGGCTGTTGAAGGAAGCCAGTGCCACCTCGCGCCCGCGGAATTTCAGCTGGTTGAGCGAGGTGTTAACAATTTGCCAGTTCAGTTCGAACGCCTGTGCGGCAGGCATCCGGGTGATCAGGTGGAGCAGGGCGGTGATAGTGCCGCCGGAGGTGAACACCGCGATTTTCTGCGTGTTGTCCGCCGCTTCAAGGATGCGTTGCAGGCCGCCTTGCACACGTTCCACGAAGCCCAGCCAGCTCTCCAGTCCCGGTGGGTCATAGGTGCCGGCCAGCCAGCGCTCGATGATCAGCGCGAAGATGCGCTGGAATTCGCTGCGGTTCTGCGCGGCATTGCGCAGGATCTCCAGGGCTTCGGGTTCGGTGGTGAGCAGGTCGGGGAGCAGGGCGCGGATGATCGCGTCGGCATCGAATTCGTTGAACGCGCTGTCGGTTTCCAGCGCCGGCACCGGCAAGTCGAGGGCGTGGTACTGCTCGAAGGCGGCGGTGGCAGTGTGCTGCTGGCGGCGCAGGTCGCCGGCCACGCAGCGGTCGAACACCAGGCCCATGTCCGCCAGGTGGCGACCGAGCACTTGCGCCTGCTCCACGCCGACGGGCGACAGCACGTCATAGTCGTCTGCACCGAAGGAGGCCTGGCCATGTCGAATCAGATAGATGCTGCCCACGTCCGTTTTCCCGGTACGTTGAAAGTCTGGCGAGGTTATGAGGATGCCTGCGAGCTGTCAATGAAAAAACATACGCTTGTTTTAAAAGCTCGTTGGAGCCTGTAGTTGCTGGCGGTTTGATCACTGGCCCGAACGCGGTGCCGCCGGTATGCTGGGGCAATCCGCGCCCGGCGCACTGCACTTGTAAGGAGCAACATGGATTTTTTGGCTGAATATGCGAGCTTTCTGGCGAAGACCGTCACCCTGGTGGTCGCTATTCTGGTGGTGTTGATCAGCTTCGCGGCGCTGCGCAGTAAAGGGCGTCGCAAATCCGCCGGCCAGTTGCAGGTCAGCAAGCTCAATGATTTCTACAAAGGCCTGCGTGAGCGCCTGGAGTCGACCCTGCTCGACAAGGACCAGCTCAAGGCCTTGCGCAAGTCCGAAGGCAAGGCCGAAAAGAAGAAGGGCAAGCAGAAAGCCGAGGCCAAGCCGCGGGTGTTCGTGCTGGACTTCGACGGTGACATCAAGGCCTCGGCCACTGAAAGCCTGCGCCACGAAATCACCGCATTGCTGAGCCTGGCTACCCCGAAAGACGAAGTGGTGCTGCGCCTGGAAAGCGGCGGCGGCATGGTCCACAGCTACGGCCTCGCCTCGTCGCAACTGGCACGTATCCGCCAGGCGGGCGTGCCGTTGACCGTGTGCATCGACAAGGTTGCGGCCAGCGGCGGCTACATGATGGCGTGCATCGGCGAGAAGATCATCAGCGCGCCGTTCGCCATCCTCGGCTCCATTGGCGTGGTGGCGCAGTTGCCTAACGTCAACCGCCTGCTGAAAAAGCACGACATCGACTTCGAAGTGCTGACCGCCGGCGAGTACAAGCGCACGCTCACCGTGTTTGGCGAAAATACCGAGAAGGGCCGCGAGAAGTTCCAGGAAGACCTGGACATCACTCACCAGTTGTTCAAGAACTTCGTGTCGCGTTATCGCCCGCAGTTGGCAATCGATGACGTCGCCACCGGAGAAGTGTGGCTGGGTGTTGCAGCCCTCGACAAGCAACTGGTCGATGAACTGCAAACCAGTGACGAATACCTGGCCACCAAGGCCAAGACCGCCGAGGTGTTCCACTTGCACTATGCCGAGCGCAAGAGCCTGCAGGAGCGCGTGGGCCTGGCGGCCAGCGGCTCGGTGGACCGGGTGCTGCTGACCTGGTGGAGCCGGTTGACCCAGCAGCGGTTCTGGTAAGGCTGATCAGCGGTGCGCAGGTTTTATTGAGGCCTGTTGCACCGCTGGAATGGGGTTCCTCATCAACATCCCCACCACCAACGCTCCAAGCAACCCCAACAACCCCGACACCCATAACACCCCGCTGAACCCACCCACAAACGCCTGCCGTGCCAGCGGCTGTATCACCGCCCGTGCCGATTCCGGCAACAAGCCCATCGCCGCCGGCATATCCCCGGCCACCACGCGTGAAGCAATCCCGTTCACCTGCGCCTGCCATTGCGCGCCGATGGTGGCGCTCAACAGCTGCTCGCTATGACTGCTCAACAACGCCCCATACACCCCAATCGCCAGCATGATCGCGCTGAAGCGCATGGTCGTGCTCATGCCCGACGCCATCCCCGCGCGGTCCCGTGGCACGCAGGCCATGATGTTTTTCTGCGTATCGCCATTGAGCAAGCCGGCACCGGCGCCGGTGACGGCAATCGCCAGGGCGAAGGGCAGGTAGCCGCCGGCGTTCACTGCCCAGGCACTCAAGAGGTTACCGCTGCCCACCAGCGTCAACCCGGCGGCCATCATTGTCGCGGGTGCAAAGCGTGCGGCCAGGCGTGCGCCGATGCGCGGGCAAATCAGCATGGTCAGCGCAAACGGCAGCATGCCCAGGCCCGAGGCGATCGCGGAAAACCCCAGGCCGTTCTGCAGGTAAAACGGCAACAACGTCATCATCACCTGGGCACAGCCGGCATAGGCAAACATTCCCAGCAACGCCCCGATAAAGCGCGGGTGGCGGAACAGTTGCAGGTCGACCATGGGCCGCCGTTGCACCCGTTCGACGAGCACAAATACGCCCAGCAAGACCGCGCCGCCGATCAGGCGGGCGTAGGTCAACGGGTTGTCCCAGCCGATGCGATTGGCTTCGATCAGCCCCCAGATCAGGCACAGCAGGCTGGCGCTGAATGCCAGGCTGCCCCAGGGGTCGAGCCTTGCGGATTGGGTGTCGCGGGATTCCGGAATCGCGCGCAAGACCAGGCTCATCAGCACCAGCCCTACCGGCAAGTTGAGGTAGAAGATCCAGCGCCAGCCCAGGTACTGGGTGATCAGGCCGCCGAGGGTCGGGGCGGCAGTCATCGCCACGCCCATGCACGCGCCCCAGAAGGCCCAGGCCTTGGCGCGCTCCACCTCGTCGTGGAAGGTATGGCCGATGGAGGCGAGGGCGGACGTGAGCAACAGCGCCGCGCCCACGCCTTTGACCGCGCGGGCGATATCGAGGAGCAGCGCAGTGGGCGCGGCCCCGCAACCCAATGACGCCAGGATGAAAATACTCAGCCCCCAGATCAGGGTTTTCTTGCGCCCGAACCGGTCGGCAATGCTGCCGGCCGGTAGCAATAACGCGGCAAACGCCAGCATGTAGGCACTGACCACCCATTCGATATCGGCGAAGTTCGCCCCGAGGTCGCGGGCAATGCTCGGCAGGGTCACGGCGACGATATTGGTGTCGAGCACGATCAGCGAGCAGACGCCGGACGCGGTCAGCAGGGTCAGGCGTGGGCTGACCCGGCTCATGGTTGAATTACCTCAAAGGCAATAGGCGGAATGCAGTTGACGGACATCGCAAGGGCTCTCTACTGTTCTGGTTTGCCTCAGCATATCCGCGCTGCCCAGCGCCTTTATTAGCCAGGCCGACTCATTTCATTACCTTTGAGCTAATGCAGAAATGGAAATCCGTCATTTTCGCTACTTCCTGGCCGTCGCCCGTCAGCGCAACTTCACCCGCGCTGCCGAGCAGTTGGGGATCGCACCCCCCACTTTGAGCCGACAGATCCAGGACATGGAAACCAGCCTGGGCACGCGCCTGTTTGTCCGCCAGCAGCGCGAAGTCAGCCTGACCGAGGCCGGCGCCACGCTGCTGATCGAAGCGGAGGCGACGGTGCGTCAGTTCGAGTTTGCCCAGCGCAATGCCCAGCGTGCCGGGCGCGGTGAGATCGGCCATCTGGAGTTGGGCTACGTGGCTTCCGCTGTGTATTCCGGCGTGTTGCAGCGGCAGATGCAGGCGTTCTGCCAGGCGTTTCCCGATGTCAGCGTGAACGTGCGCGAATGCGCCATGGCCACACTGCCAGGCGCCGTTGCGGACGGGCGCTACGACATCGGCTACATCCGTTCGCCGATGACCTTGCCGGACGGTGTGGAAGCCGTGTGCCTGGACAGTGACGGTTTTGTGCTGGCGTTACCGCAGGATTCATGGCTGCTGGGTTTGAAGGTCATCCACTGCGAGCATCTGCAAAACGAGACCTTCATCCTGCCGGAACAGATCAGCGGCACGCTGCACGTGGCGGCCCAAGGTGGTTTTGCGCCGCGCCTGGGGCCGCAGCCGGGTGGGTTGGTGGCGGTTGTTGCGTTGGTGTCATTGGGGCAGGGCGTGGCGGTGGTGCCGACGTCGGTGGTGGGGCATGTGAGCTTGCCGGGGGTGGTGTACCGCGCGATCCAGGGCAATGAGGCGTCGTCCTGGTTGTCGTTGATTTACCGGCGCTTCGAGAAAGCGCCGGCAGTGGTGCGGTATATCCAGCAGGTCAGGGCTCAAGCACAACCTTGAGGGACTTGTCGCCGCGCTCCATCACCGCAAACGCTTCCTTGAAGTCCGCCAGGGCGAATTTGTGGGTGACCACGTCGCGCATGTCGATCTTGCGGTTGCCGATAAAGTCGATGGCGCGCGGGTACATGTAAGGCCCCAGGTGCGAGCCGAGCACATCCAGTTCCTTGCGGTCGCCGATGATTGACCAGTCCACCGTGGCCTCGTCATTGAACACGCTGAACTCGACGAACCGCCCCAGCTTGCGCAGCATCGCCAGGCCCTGGTTCACCGCCTTGTGATGGCCGGTGGCTTCGATGTAGATGTCGCAGCCGTAGCCATCGGTGATGTCGCGGATCTTCGCCAGCACGTCGACTTCGGCCGGGTTCCACACCTCGTCGGCGCCCATGCGCAGGGCGAGGGCGGCGCGTTCCGGCTTCATGTCCAGCACGATGAGTTTCTTTGGGTTGCGCATGCGCACCGCACCAATGATGCCCAGGCCCAGCGTGCCGGTACCGGCGACCACTACCACGTCATCAAAGTCCACATTGGCGCGTTCGGCGGCGTGCAGCGAGCAGGCCAGGGGCTCGATCAGGATCGCTTCATCCGGGGCGATGGAATCCGGGACCTTATGGATGATGCCTTCCTTGGTGAAGATCATGTACTGGGCCATGGCGCCCTGCACGTTATTCTGGAAGCCGTACAGGTCGTGTTTCTGGCACATCCAGTACTGGCCGTGGTTGCAGAAGCGGCAGCCCCAGCACGGCACGATCTGCTCGGAAATGACCCGGTCGCCGATCTTCATACCGCGCTTTTCCGCGCCAGGCCCCAGGGCGACCACGCGGCACACGAATTCATGGCCGGGGATCATCGGCGGTTTCACATAGCGCGGTTGCTCGGCGTCGCCCCAGAACGACGGCGCGCCGCGATAGGTCTTGATGTCGCCCATGCAGATCCCGCACAACTCGACCTTGGTGAGGATTTCCTCGGGGCCGGGGGTGGGCACGTCGACGGTTTCCAGCCGATAGTCTTCCGGGCCATGGCAGACCACGGCCTGCATGGTTTTGGGGATGGCGGGATGCAGTTGTTCTTGCGGGCGTTCGGTGACAGTGGACATGGCAGGCCTCACAACAAAGATGAACGGATCGCTCCCATACGGGGAGCGATCAACCGGCGACGGCTTACTTGGCGCCGCTGACTTGCTTGTACAGCGCATCGGCGTTGGCGTTGGTCACCGGCACCCAGGGCAGGATGTAGTTCTTCGCGGTGCCGTCAGCCCACTTCACATCCTTGGCGTAGCGTTCCCAGATTACCGAGCGGGGCTTGTAGTCGCTGCCGGCCAAAGCGCGCAGGGCAACGTCCAGCGCACCCTGGGACTGGGCCTGGGCGTCCTGCAGGAAGGTGGTGACTTCGTCTTTCTTGGCGGCCTGGATGGCATCCGGCATGCCGTCGATGGAGGTGACCGGCACATCCTTGGAGGTCAGGCCGTGGGATTTCAGGGCCTGTACCGCGCCGAGGGCCATGTCGTCGTTCTGCGCGATGACGCCGTTGATGCCTTTGGGGTGGGCGTTCAGCCAGTCTTCGGTCAGTGCCATGGCCTGGGCGCGGTCCCAGTTGGCGGTCTTTTTCTCGATGATCTTGATGTCCGGGTGCTTGCCCAGCACTTCCAGCTCGCCTTTTTCCCGGTCGATCTGTGCCGACTGGCCAATGGGGCCCTGGATGATCACCACATTGCCCTTGCCGTTGAGTTTGTCGACCATGGCCTGGGCCTGCAGGCGGCCGCCCTCCACATCGTCGTTACCCACGTAGGGGACGGCGGCATCGGCAACTTTCGTATTGGAGGCGATAACCACCACGTCGTTACTCATGGCCTGCTTCACGGTGCCAACGCCGGCCTTGGTGTCGATGGGCACGAAGAGGATGGCGTCGTAATGCTGGGTCACCATGTTTTCGATCTGGTTGTTCTGGGTCAGCGCGTCGTAGTTGCCGTCGAATACGGTCAATTGCACGGTGCCGTCTTTAACCGCGGGGTGCTCCTTGAGCTCGCGTACCCAGTTCTGCATGAATTGGCCCTTGAGGCCGTAGACCGCGGCGCCGACCTTGTAGGTCTTGCCGTCGGCGGCCAGGGCGATGCTGCTGGCGAGGAGGGAGAGGGCCGCAACGGCGGCGAAGGTCGTAGCAAGTTTCATGATGAGCACCCCATTTATTGTTGTAGTCAGTCGTTCATTCATTGCCTTGTGCTGATCATATGTTTATCAAATGAAATTCTGATCAGTCAAATGCTTTTACGAAAAACTGAGAAATAGGATGATTTATAGGTTTTTAGGCTGTTTGTGCCGGTTTGTGGCATGGGTTTTGATGTGTTTGTAGTGATAATAATTTCATTGAGTGATCAAATGATCGAATTGGTATGGAAGGTTTTACAGATCTTGTAATAGTTTTGGATTGTGGGAATTTTCCCTTTCAACTGTACGATTCAAGTCCTTTTGTCATTGCAGGATTTGCATGAACACCCTCTCGGAGCCTCCCAGTCGTCTTTCCCCAAGACATCCGCTGCCGCTGTTCCCGTTGAAGCACCCCGTATTCCGATTGCCAGCCCCGTACCGGTCCACTGACCGCGCCTTGCCGTGTCTGGCATTCTGAAAACCGATTGAAGAGGCTCTATAAATGGAATGGTTAGCGGATCCAACGGCCTGGCTCGGCCTGTTGACCTTGATTGTGCTGGAACTGGTGCTGGGCATCGACAACCTGGTGTTTATCGCGATCCTGGCGGACAAGTTGCCGCCGGAGCAGCGTGACCGTGCGCGTTTGATCGGCCTGTCCCTGGCGTTGCTGATGCGCCTGGGCCTGTTGGCGAGTATTTCCTGGTTGGTGACCCTTACCCAGCCGTTGTTCGAGGTGTTCGACAAGAGCTTCTCCGGCCGTGACTTGATCATGCTGTTTGGTGGTGTGTTCCTGCTGTTCAAGGCCACCATGGAATTGCACGAACGCCTCGAAGGGCATGTGGCCCAGCGCACGGGCAATGTGGCCTATGCGATGTTCTGGCCGATCGTGGCGCAGATCGTGGTGCTCGACGCGGTGTTCTCCCTGGATGCGGTGATTACCGCCGTGGGCATGGTGGACGAACTGGCGGTGATGATGATCGCGGTGATCGTCTCCATCGGCCTGATGATCGTGGCGAGCAAGCCGCTGACGCGCTTCGTCAACGCGCACCCGACGGTGATCATGCTGTGCCTGGGCTTCCTGATGATGATCGGTTTCGCGCTGACCGCCGAAGGCCTGGGTTTCCATATTCCCAAGGGGTACCTGTACGCCGCCATCGGCTTCTCGATCCTGATCGAAGTGTTCAACCAGATCGCCCGTTCACGCCGCAAGAAGTCGGCGCAAGGCGTGTTGCCGGTGCGCGAGCGTACCGCCCATGCGGTGATGCGCCTGCTCGGCGGTCGCAGCCTGGCGGTGGAAGAGGTGGGTGAAGAGGTGGCTGACCTGCTCGGCGAGCCGGATGCCACTCAAGGCCCGCTGTTTGATCGACGTGAGCGCGTGATGATCAGTGGTGTGCTGCAACTGGCCGAGCGACCGATCCGCACGCTGATGACGCCACGGGCCAAGGTCGACTGCATTGATCTGGCGGACGACCCCGACAGTATTCGCCTGAAACTGATGCATTCGTCCTACTCGCGACTGCCGTTGATCCGCAACGGCGCCGTCGACGAGCCGCTGGGCTTTGTGCACAAGAAGGAATTGCTCAAGGAATACCTGGCCGGCAACGAGCCGAACCTGGAGCACCTGGCACGTCGGGCGATCAATTTGCTCGAGAGTTTCTCGATCCTCAATGCGCTGGAGCAGATGCGTCAGGAATCCACCCACATTGCGTTCGTGATCAACGAATTCGGTGACTTTATGGGCGTGTTGAGCATGACCGACATTCTCGAGTCCATCGCCGGTGAGTTGCCGGATGCCAGCGAAATCGAAGGGCCTGACATCGTCGAGGAGGGTGATGGGTTCCGCGCCAATGGCGCTTTGAACCTCAGCCTGGTGCGCCAGCGTACCGGTTTCAACGCGGTCGCCACCGATGACTATCAGACCCTGGCCGGCCTGGTCATGAGCCTGCTCGATCGCCTGCCGGTGGTGGGTGACAGCCTGGAGCATGAGGGTTGGTGCTTGACCGTGGCGGCTGTGGAAGACCGCCGGGTGACGCAGGTCAGCCTGCTTCGGTGCGTGGGTTCCTGATGGGGGTGCAAGTGTTGCCACTCAGCTTCCTTTGAGGCCTGGAGTGGCGCCGCCGGGTGTTCTGCCGTCACGTCTGAGCGCGGCTTTTTGCTGCGCCGGCGTCTTTTTTCGGAAGGCATCGACGATGCCTTTCAAGTGTTTGGCGTTTGCAGTGCCAAATGCCGGGTGTGTTGGGCGCGATGGCCCTGCGGTCGTGTTGAACAAGCCGGCCAATGCACTCAGCTCCGAGAGGTCGGTTATCGGCCAGAACATCCCGGATGCACTTGCCACCGCCACTTTCATCGGGTGCGCGCCACCTGCTGAGTCACCGACATGGGCCTTGCAGAGCAGTTGAAGGTAGTCCGCCATGTGAGCCAGCGACAGGCCGTGGCGTTTTTCCGCCAGGAGCGTATGCACGGGGATCGCCGCAGTCGGTTTTAAGTCGGGCTGGGTGATAGCGTCGTAGTAAGTGTAGGCCTCCATAGTGAGCTTGCGCAGGTTTGGGTTAGAGGGTGCGGATGCGTCGGGCTGCTGTGTGACAAAAAAATGCCCCTTTTTTGACCGCTTGATCAGTACGTGGTTGGCGTCGGGATCGATCAGCCACATCAGAATCCCCAGGAATTTGGTGTATTCGGAGCTTCTGGTGCTGATGTCCGATTTGAATTCAATCAGGAAGAACCGGTCTTCATGGGCGGTTAGCACGTCGCCCGCTGCACTTTCAGCCTTGCCGTCCAATTTCGCGAGGAGTGGCGGCGTTACCGCCATTTTTTCCACTGCCCGGTAGAGCTTTCCCTTGGTCTCATTGCAGGTATTTTGCTGTGTTGGGTCCGAGGGATTACACAGCAGTGATTGATTGTCCAAGAGGAACTGGGCAAGCGCGACTGAAATCAGTGCCTGCTGTTTTTCGCAGTGAAGGATCCACTGAATATCGCGAAACGCCAGAATCAACGTATCTTCCCAGGGCTGGTCGGCGTTCTCTGTTGCAGTTGCGGTGCTCATATCCATCCCCTCAGTTAACCGCTACGCCACTGAACTTGACCACGTTATCCTCGCCCTTGAGGCTGCGAAACCTGATCTTGAGTGCCGGGATGCTCTCCAGCTTCCCGCGCACGGGTTGGAACACCATCGTTACGCGGGTCGGCACATTGCGCACTAACGCAAAGGCGTTCCACTGGTCAGACTTTGACTGGCCAACAAGCAGTTGCTCGACATCCAGAGAACCGCCGGTTTTTTCAAACAGAGTACTTTGCTTTAGGTCGCGCATTTCGCGGTCGACATGGGTGTTGGTGAGTTCCAGCAGGCAGCTCGGTGCCTGGCCAATCTGCTCACACTCCAGCAGTTCGAAGCGTACACCGTCGACTAGCTCGATACGCTTGCCAAACAGGTTGGCGCCGTCATTTTCAGTCATCAACTTTTGTGATTGGGCAAATTCGAAAGTGGGTTTGGCGTACTCGCTACCCAGAATGAAAAAACCGCCGGCGAGCAGTACGGCCAGGATCACCGAAAGCGTGCCTTTTATCGCGTCCGGCAGGCGACGCGCCTGCCATCCAATAGACACTGCCGCGAGGAACAGGAATACGCTGATTACCAGTATCAAGTTTTTCCAGTTGAGAAAGCCAAAGCCGAACACGCTGGGGTCGGGAAACACATAGGTGATCAGCGCCCACATGGCGCCCAGCGTTGCGCTGATACCGGCCATTACTTTGGTGATTGCAGCATTGAGGCGTTTTTGTGGAAGCAGAGGAGTGTCCATACGCAGAAGAAAATCCATCGAGGCGGTAGAGGGGGTGCCGAACATTAACTCAATGAAGGCATTGAGCTATTATCCAGTAAGTGGCCCCCCGGTAAAGCCCTGGCCGCCCGGAAAGCTCACGATCAGGTCGAACACGAGCCAGATGCAGATGCTCGCGATATAGATCAGCAGGCATAAGGGCTTGAGTCGCTCGAAATCATGCTGGGCGAACTCAAGTTGCAAGGCGGATGAGGGGTGTTTCTTCAGGACTTAGGCTTCAATGGTCTTGAACATGGCTGACCCTGATGGCTGAGACTGCTTTGAGCCGCGTAGACGCTGGTCGTGTCGCGCAACCGCCAGGTTGATCAAGCAAACTCTGCGAGTGCCTGGAGCAGAGCCGACTCGGTAACCCCTTCAAGGGTCGACATCAACTGACCTTGTTGGTAGATAAGTAGCGTTGGAATACGCACGACCTTGGGGTGTCTGGGCGTATTCGCGCAGTCGAGGATCAATACCTTGATTTTTCCCTGGTGCGCTTTGGTGATTTCTACGAACCACGGCAGGGTCACATTGCATGCGTGACAGCCTTCGGAGGCGAACAGGGCAAACACGGTGAGCGGTGTATCCAGAGCTTGTTCAAAAGCTTCTTTGTTCTCGATAACCGCATTGAAATAGCTCATTGACGTTCTCCAGTCAGAAACCTAGCTCACGCTAAGTCCGGAGGCGTCAGTCGTCTACTGTCAACCTTCACAGGTCCCTGTCACGCTCCAAGCGTTCACGGGCTTTACGCGCCTGGCTCGCGCATTTCTTGTATTCCAGGTTATCCCTTGAGGCCTTTGCCTGGCGGTAGCCATGGTGGTTCTGGCTGGTGTAATTGGTGCTCAAGGCTTCGTTGAGCTTACGCAGCTCTGCCTTGCATTCGCGGCGGTCGTTACTGGCCAGAGCGTTGCCGGCCACCAGAAAGGACAGCAAAACCAGGGTGAGGCGAAACGTCATCAGGGTGGAGTCCTTGTTGGAATGAATGTGCCAAGGCTAGCCCAGCGTGGGGATTTTTCCACGCAACCGGCGCACTGCAACGGTGCGCGGTAACGCCGCTATGTCGCACGCCAGTGGGGCCTGTCACCGCTGTGTGGGGCCTTGCGTAGCAAAGTGATTTCAAGTGTTGGTTAGCACCTTGTCACGAATCATCTTTTATCTATTTGATCTAAAACAGATTTATTCATGTCGTGTTTTTCCGTTACCGCGTGTGGCACACTTTCTGCTGTCTATTCCGTTGTTACATACTAAGTTCCGGTATAGCGGAATACACAACCCCTGGAGTGCTTGTCATGCATCACCGACCTTCCGTGTTCAAAGCGTGTGTTTTTCTCTTCGCCGCATCGGCTTCCCTCGCAAGCGTAGTGCAGGCGGCGGACAGCAAGCTCGATGATGTGCTCAAGCGTGGGCACCTGATCGTGGGTACAGGCAGTACCAATGCGCCGTGGCACTTCCAGGGAGCGGATGGCAAGTTGCAGGGGTTTGATATCGACATCGGCCGCATCGTGGCCAAGGGTTTGTTCAACGACCCGAGCAAGGTCGAGTTCGTGGTGCAGTCCTCTGACGCGCGCATCCCCAACCTGCTCACCGACAAGGTCGACATGAGTTGCCAGTTCATCACCGTCACCGCCAGCCGCGCGCAGCAGGTGGCCTTCACCCTGCCGTACTACCGCGAAGGCGTGGGCCTGCTGCTGCCGAACAACAGCAAGTACAAGGAAATCGAAGACCTGCAGGCCGCCGGCGACAGCGTCACCGTGGCCGTGCTGCAAAACGTCTACGCCGAAGAACTGGTGCACCAGGCGCTGCCCAAGGCCAAGGTCGACCAGTACGACAGCGTCGACCTGATGTACCAGGCCGTGAATTCTGGTCGCGCCGATGCCGCCGCCACCGACCAGTCTTCGGTCAAATACCTGATGGTGCAGAACCCAGGCCGCTACCGCAGCCCGACGTACGCTTGGAGCCCACAGACCTACGCGTGCGCCGTCAAGCGTGGCGACCAGGACTGGCTGAACTTCGTCAACACCGCGCTGCATGAAGCCATGACCGGCGTGGAGTTCCCGACCTACAAGGCCTCGTTCAAGCAATGGTTCGGCGTGGACCTGCCGGAACCTGCGATCGGCTTCCCGGTTGAGTTCAAGTAAATCGAAAACCTGGGGCGTCGCTGACGGCGCCCCAATCAGGTACTGCTGACCATGAACTATCAGTTGAACTTTGCCGCCGTGTGGCGCGACTTCCCCAGCTTGCTGGCGGGGCTCGGCCTGGGCCTCGAGCTGGCGCTGCTGTCGATTGCGATTGGCTGCGTGATCGGCTTGATGATGGCATTTGCCATGCTGTCGAAACACAAGGCACTGCGCGTGCTGGCCTCGGTGTATGTGACGGTTATCCGCAATACGCCGATCCTGGTGTTGATCCTGTTGATCTACTTCGCCTTGCCCAGCCTGGGCATCCGCCTGGACAAGATCCCGTCGTTCATCATCACCTTGTCGTTGTACGCCGGGGCTTATCTGACCGAAGTGTTCCGCGCCGGGCTGCTGAATATTCCCAAGGGCTTGCGTGAAGCCGGGCTGGCCATCGGCCTGGGTGAGTGGCGTATCCGCGCCTACATCACCGTGCCGGTGATGCTGCGCAATGTGCTGCCCGCGCTGTCGAACAACTTCATTTCGCTGTTCAAGGACACCTCGCTCGCCGCCGCCATCGCGGTGCCGGAGCTGACCTATTACGCCCGCAAGATCAACGTCGAAAGCTACCGGGTGATCGAAACCTGGTTGGTCACGACCGCGCTCTACGTGGCCGCCTGTTACCTCATTGCCATGCTGCTCCGTTACCTGGAGCAGCGTCTGGCGATCCGTCGTTAAGGAAGGTTTCCATGTACGAATCCCCCAGCTGGTTGCATGAGTTGTGGATCGCCCGGGATACCCTCTGGGCGGGCTTTCAAGCCAGTGTTTATGTGTCCGCGCTGGCGATTATCTTCGGTACCCTGATCGGTATCGTCGCCGGGTTGATCCTGACCTACGGCAAATTCTGGATGCGGGCGCCGTTCCGGCTGTACGTCGACCTGATCCGCGGTACGCCGGTGTTTGTGCTGGTATTGGCGTGCTTCTACATGCTGCCGGCGCTCGGTTGGCAGATCACCGCGTTCCAGGCCGGTGCGGTCGGGTTGACGCTGTTCTGCGGCTCCCACGTTTCGGAGATCGTGCGCGGTGCGCTGCAGGCGATTCCCCGTGGGCAACTGGAAGCGGGCAAGGCCATCGGCCTGACGTTCTACCAGTCCCTGGGCTACGTGCTGTTGCCCCAGGCGTTGCGCCAGATCCTGCCGACCTGGGTCAATTCCTCCACGGAAATCGTCAAGGCCTCGACCTTGCTGTCGGTGATCGGCGTGGCCGAATTGCTGTTGAGCACCCAGCAAGTGATCGCACGCACCTTCATGACCCTGGAGTTCTACCTGTTCGCAGGCTTTATGTTCTTTGTCATCAACTACGCCATCGAGTTATTCGGGCGCTATATTGAAAAGCGGGTGGCCTTGCCATGAACCAACCTCAAACCAACCCACCGTTGCTGGACATCCGTGGCCTGCGCAAGCAGTACGGCCAGGTGGAAGTGCTCAAGGGCGTCGACCTGTCCATGCAGCGCGGCAACGTGGTGACCCTGATCGGCTCCAGCGGCTCGGGCAAGACCACCCTGTTGCGCTGCGTCAACCTGCTGGAAGAGTTCCAGGGCGGGCAGATCACCCTGGACGGCGAGTCCATCGGCTACCGCGACATCGATGGCAAGCGCGTGCGTCATCCCGAGCGCGTGATTGCCCAGCACCGTGCAATGACCGGCATGGCGTTCCAGCAATTCAACCTGTTCCCGCATTTGACCGCGTTGCAGAACGTGACCCTGGGCTTATTGAAAGTTAAGAAAATGCCTAAGGACGAGGCGGTAGCATTGGCGGAAAAATGGTTGGACCGTGTAGGACTTCTGGAGCGTCGTAATCACTTTCCCGGCCAGTTGTCCGGCGGCCAGCAACAGCGTGTGGCGATTGCCCGTGCGATTGCCATGAACCCCAGCCTGATGCTGTTTGACGAAGTCACTTCGGCCCTCGACCCGGAACTGGTGGGTGAAGTGCTCAGTGTGATCAAGGGCCTGGCGGAAGAGGGCATGACCATGTTGCTGGTCACCCACGAAATGCGCTTTGCCTATGAGGTATCGGACAAGATCGTATTTATGAACCAAGGGCGCATTGAAGAGCAGGGCACCTCGAAGGATATCTTCGAACGCCCGCAATCGCCGCGCCTGGCGGAATTTCTCAAGAACATTCGTTTTTAATCAGGAGCCTTTTTTATGAGCATTACTCGTTACGGTGCCGGCAGTACTGCCGGCGGTGGTCAGCCCCGTCCTTTCGCCCGCGCCGTGGAAGCGGATGGTTGGTTGTACGTCTCGGGCCAGGTGCCTGCGGTGGATGGCGAAATCATCACTGGCGGCATCATTGAGCAAACCCGGCAGACCATGCGCAACGTGGTGGCGATCCTCGAAGAGGCTGGCTACGAATTGAAAGATGTGGTCCGCGTCGGCGTATGGCTGGAAGACCCACGGGACTTCTGGAGTTTCAACAAAGTGTTCGGCGAATACTTCACCCCGGAACATGCCCCGGCGCGGGCCTGTGTGCAGGCGAACATGATGGTCGACTGCAAGGTGGAGATCGATTGCGTGGCCTACAAGAAAAAGGGCTAAATGCCCCATTCTTGAAACCACGGAAAATCCAATGTGGGAGGGGGCTTGCCCCCGATGAAGGTGTGTCAGCACAAGCACAGGTCACTGGCTCGCCGCTATCGGGGCAAGCCCCCTCCCACAAGGATCTGCGCAGATCACAGCATTTTTACAGGAATCGAAGGCTGCCATGACCGAAGACACCATCAAACGCCGCGCCAAAGGCCTGGACCGGGCATTCGATATCCTCGATTTCCTCAAGGAAATCGGCCAGCCCCTGCGCCCGAATGATATTGCCAGCGGCATCGGCAGCCCCAAATCCACCGTCTACGAATTGGTCGCGTCACTGCTTGAACGTCGTATTTTGGAAACGGTGGGCAAGGACGGTCACGTCTACCTCGGCCGCCAGCTGTACTTCCTGGGCCAGGCGCACCTGCGTCATTTCGACTTGACCCGCGAGGCCGATCACGCCTTGCAGGAGATCGTCAGCCAGACCCGCGAAACCGCGCAGATGTGCCTGCTCAACGGGCGCAAATACACGGTGGCGCTGATGCGCGAGGGCGAGCGGCATTTCCGCATTTCTTCGGATATCGGCGAAAACGCGCCAATCCCCTGGACTGCCTCCGGGCGCCTGTTGCTGGGGCACTTGAGCGACCAGCAGATCGTCGACCTGATCGACCACGACGACTTCATCCTGCCGGATGGCCAGCGCCTGCCGCTGGATACCTTCCTGTCGCAAATCCGTCAGGCCACCCTCGATGGCTTCTTTTCCTTCGACAGTGTGGCCGACACCTTTACCCATTGCTTTGCCGCCCCGGTGCGGGACGCGCAAGGCATCAGCATTGCGACTTTGTGCATCGTCGCCCCGCGCGCCGACGCGATCAAAAATTACAACGACTATCGCCGGGTGTTGATCGAAAGCGCCAACAACCTGGCTCGTCGCATCAACGAATAGGAGCATTTCATGTCTGCCATCAATGCCGTTGAAAAAGGCGCCGCCGCTGTCGGTGCCCATCTGGTCCGTGACGTCAGCCTGCCGGCCCTGGTGCTGCACCGTGACGCGCTGGAACACAACATCCGTTGGATGCAGGACTTCGTCAGCAAGAGCGGCGCGCAGCTCGCGCCCCATGGCAAGACCAGCATGATGCCGGCGCTGTTCCAGCGCCAGATCGCGGCGGGCGCCTGGGGCATCACTCTGGCCAACGCTGTGCAGACCCGCGCCGCGTATGCCGGTGGCGTGCGCCGCGTGTTGATGGCCAACCAACTGGTGGGCGCGCCGAACATGGCATTGATCGCTGACCTGCTGGCCGACAAGGACTTCGACTTCCACTGCATGGTCGATCACCCGGACAACGTCGCTGACCTGGGCCTGTTCTTCGCCGCCCGTGGCCTGCGCCTGAATGTGATGATCGAGTACGGCGTGGTCGGCGGCCGTTGCGGTTGCCGCAGCGAGCAGGAAGTGCGCGAGCTGGCCAAGGCGATCAAGGCCCAGCCGGCCCTGGCTCTCACCGGTATCGAAGGCTATGAGGGCGTGATCCACGGCGAGCATGCCATCAGCGGCATCCGCGATTTCGCCGCCAGCCTGGTGCGCCTGGCGGTGGATTTGCAGAACAACGGCTCTTTCGACCTGCCCAAGCCCATCGTCACCGCGTCGGGTTCGGCCTGGTACGACCTGATCGCCGAGTCGTTCGAACAACAGAACGCCGCCGGCCGCTTCCTCAGTGTGCTGCGCCCCGGCAGCTACGTGGCCCATGACCATGGCATCTATAAAGATGCGCAATGCTGCGTGCTCGACCGCCGCAGTGACCTCAACGAAGGCCTGCGCCCGGCCCTGGAAGTCTGGGCGCATGTGCAATCGTTGCCCGAGCCGGGCTTTGCGGTGATCGCCCTGGGCAAGCGTGACGTGGCCTACGACGCCGGTCTGCCGGTGCCGCTCAAGCGCTACAAGGCGGGTATTGTGCCGGCCGAAGGCGATGACGTGAGTGGCTGCAAGGTTACGGCGGTGATGGACCAGCATGCGTTCATGACGGTGGCGCCGGGGGTTGAGTTGCGGATTGGCGACATCATCTCGTTCGGCACCTCGCACCCTTGCCTGACCTTCGACAAGTGGCAGGTCGGTTGCCTGGTGGATGAAAAATTGCAGGTGATCGAGTCCCTGCCTACCTGCTTCTAGACCGCGTCGATCCTATCGGGGGCAAGCCCCCTCCCACATTTGAATAGGTTCACACATCAAACTGTGGGAGGGGGCTTGCCCCCGATGAGGCCATCAGCCACACCCGAGACCATCACTATGAGTACCCAACCCCGCATTGCCCTGATCGGCGAATGCATGATCGAACTGCAACACCGCGCCGATGGCAGCCTGCACCAAAGCTTCGGCGGCGATACCCTGAACACGGCGGTGTACCTGCGCCGCGAGCTGGGCGACATCGGCAGCGTTGACTATGTCACCGCCCTGGGGGATGACAGTTTCAGTGACGCCATGTGCCAGCAGTGGATCGACGAAGGGTTGGGCTTGGGCAGGGTCCAGCGCCTGCCTGGACGTCTGCCGGGGTTGTACTGCATCCAGACCGACGCCAATGGCGAGCGCAAATTCCTGTATTGGCGCAACGAAGCCGCCGTGCGCGACTGCTTCACCACGCCGGCAGCCGAGCCGATCCTGGCCGCGCTGCCGGGCTATGACGTGGTGTATTTCAGCGGTATCACCTTGGCCGTACTGGGTGAAGTCGGCCGCGAACGCTTGCTGCAAACCCTGATCGAAACCCGCCGACGTGGCGGCAAGGTGGTGTTCGACAACAACTACCGGCCGCGATTGTGGGCGAGCGTCGAGGCGGCGCGTGCTGCGTATGAGCGTGTCCTGGCCGAAGTGGATATCGCCTTGCTCACCGAGGACGACGAGCGTGCGCTGTTTGGGTATGCCGACAGCGAGCAGGTGTTCGCGGCGTATCCGGGGATTGAAGAGGTGGTGCTCAAGCGTGGCGCGGATGCGTGCCTGATCCGCTGCAACGGCGAGCGCTTTTGCGTGCCGGCGATCAAGGTGGAAAAGGTGGTGGACACGACGGCGGCGGGGGATTCGTTCAGTGCGGCGTACCTGGCCGGGCGGCTCAAGGGAAGCTCGCCGGAGCAGGCTGCATTGGCTGGGCATCGGTTGGCCAGTCGGGTTATCCAGGTGCCGGGGGCGCTGATTCCCCGGGGGTGAATGGCCGCCTGCGGCGGATCGGGGGCAAGCCCCCTCCCACAGTTTGATTTGTGAACCTATTCAAATGTGGGAGGGGGCTTGCCCCCGATAGCGGTCTGCAGCCAACCCATCAATCCCGGTAAAACACCTGCACCAGGTGATACCCGAACTTGCTCTTGATCGGCCCGTGAACCACCTTCACCGGTTTCTTGAAGATCACCGCATCAATCGCCCCCACCATCTGCCCGGGCCGCACTTCGCCCAAGTCGCCGCCACGTTTGCCCGAGGGGCAAGTGGAGTACTTCTTGGCCAGCACATCAAACGCCTCGCCCTTGGCGATGCGCTGTTTGAGCTGTTCGGCTTCTTCGCTGGTTTTCACCAGGATATGACGGGCTTGGGCTTTCATTGATCTCTACCAGGTGTGCGACGGCGCGCGATTATGCCTGAACTCATTCGTTGGCGTTGATCATGCTGCGGATTTTTGTCGCCAGCAGCTCGATGGAAAACGGCTTGGCCACCATGTCCATGCCGTCTTCGAGGAAGCCCTGGCGCTCGGCGGCTTTTTCCGCATAACCGGTCATGAACAGTACCTTCAGCCCCGGCCGGTGCTGGCGGGCGATTTCCGCAAGCTGCCGGCCATTCATGCCTGGCAGGCCGACGTCAGTCACCAGCAGGTCCACGCGCAGATCCGACTCCAGCAGCGGCAGTGCGGCCCGAGCGTCGCCCGCCTGGTGCGCCGTGTAGCCCAGTTCATCGAGCACATTGACCACCAGCATGCGCACTGCCGGGTCATCTTCGACCACCACCACGGCTTCACCGGCCAGGGCCACCGGCGCTTCACTGTGGCTGGCGGGCAAGCTGCTTTCCAGGGAGGTGCCGTGCAGGCGCGGCAAATACAGGCGCACGCAGGTGCCCTGGCCCGGTTCGCTGTGGATGGTCACATGCCCACCGGACTGCTGGGCAAAGCCGTAGATCATTGACAGCCCTAGACCCGTGCCCTGGCCGATGGGTTTGGTGGTGAAGAACGGGTCGAACGCCTTGGCGAGGATTTTCGGGGCCATGCCGGTGCCGTTGTCGCACACGCCGAGCATCACGTAGTCACCGGCCTTGACCGGTTCCAGGGTGGTGATGTCGGTGCCGTCCAGGTAACTGTTGGCGGTTTCGATCAGCAGTTCACCGCCATCGGGCATCGCGTCGCGGGCGTTGATCACCAGGTTGAGCAGGGCGTTTTCCAGTTGGCTGGCGTCGGTGTTCACCGGCCAGATGTCATGGCCGAGCTGCACCTTGAGGCTGATATGCGCGCCTTTGGTACGGCGGAACAACTCTTCAAGAGAGGCCACCAACTGGTTGGGGTCGAGCGGGCGGCGGTCCAGCGACTGACGCCGCGAGAACGCCAGCAAGCGGTGGGTGAGGGCGGCCGCACGGTGGGCGGAGGACACGGCGGCATCAGTGAAGCGCCCGATCTCGTCACTGCGCCCGGCGGCGATGTAGCGCTGCATCAGGTCCAGGCTGCCGATGATGCCGGTGAGCATGTTGTTGAAGTCATGGGCGATGCCGCCGGTGAGCTGGCCCACGGCTTCCATCTTCTGTGCGTGGCGCAATGCATCTTCGGCGCGTTCGCGTTCGAACATCTCGTTCTGCAGGCGCTGGTTGGCCTCGGCCAGCGCCTGGGTACGCTGGGCCACACGTTCTTCGAGGTTTTCATTGAGGTGACGCAGGGCTTCTTCGGTGAGCTTGCGTTCGGTTTCATCGATTACAAAGATGTAGAAACCATTCACCGAACCGTCATTGCTGAAGCGTGGCAGGTACTTCATCAGGGCATGGCGTGGTCGACCATCCTGGTGCGGCGTAATGGTCATGAAGCTGCAGGCCTTGCCCTTGAGCGCAGCGGCGATCTTGTCTTCACGCCCGGCGTACACCTCGTCGCCGAGCACTTCGCGAATGGTCTTGCCGTACAGTTCCTGGGGCGTCATGCCGTACCACTCCAGGTACGCACTGTTGTTCAGGCGAAAGCGCTGTTCATGGTCGACATAACCGATCAGTACCGGCATGGCGTTGATGATCAACTGCAGTTCGGTCTGGCTTTGGCGCAACGCCTGCTCGGTGTGTTTACGCTCGGTCAGGTCCAGCGCGGCGCCGAGGAAGCGCGCCGGGCGGCCTTGATGGTCCTTGTAGCAGCGCCCGCGGGCAAACACCCAGCGCAGTTGGCCATCGGCTTGCAGCAGGCGGTATTCCTCGGCGTATTCGGTGCCGAAAGTGATGCAATGCTTGATGCTGCGCGCCACCATGCCACGGTCATCCGGGTGCACGCCTTGCAGGTAGGCGCTGATCGGCAACCGGCTTGCATCGCTGGGGTCGACACCGTGCAGGTAGGCGAAGTGCGTGTCGGCGATAAAACGGTCTTCGCCAATGTCCCAGTCCCAGGTGCCGACGGCGTCGGTGGCCGCCAGTGCCAGTTGCAGGCGTTGCTCGGTGTTGTGCTGGGCCTTGCGCCGTTCGTTGGTTTCGATGGCGGTGACCAGGATGCCGGCCACGCTGCCGGTTTCATCGCGGATCGGGCTGTAGGTGAGGTCCAGCCAGATTTCCGTGTCGCGATTGTGGCGTTGCAGTACGAAGCGCTGCTCGCTGAAGGTGCGCACCTGGCCGCTGAGCACGGCGTCGTAGATCGGCGCGGTAAAGCTCTCAAGCTCCGGCCAGGTCTGGTGCGCCGGCTGGCCCATGGCCTCGGGGTGCTTGTTGCCCGCCAGTTGGGCGAAACCGTCGTTGTAGAGTTGCGTGAGCTGGTTGCCCCACAGCAGGAGCATCGGCATCGGCGAGTGCACGACGATATCGACCGCCGTGCGCAGGCTTTGCGGCCAATCTTTGGCCTCACCGAGAGGGCTTTGCGCCCAGTCCAGCCGCGCAATCAATGCGGCGGCTTCGCTGCCGGCGGATGTTCCAATCATGAAAAAGCCCTGAGCGTAACGCTTTGAAAAATGACAACACCCATTATCCCGTCAGTCGGCGATGGGTGACTACCCCCGAAAAATAGCATGCATTGGGGGTTTGTCTTCAAATGAGTACGTCAGCGCTGAAACCTTTCATCCTTGCGCCAGTTCCGGGCGATTGCGGAACTGATCAAGGGCCTGGGGGTTGGCCAGGGCATCGGTGTTCTTCACTGGCTCGCCGTGCACCACATTGCGCACTGCCAATTCGACGATCTTGCCGCTGATGGTGCGGGGGATATCGGTGACAGCGAGGATCTTCGCCGGCACATGGCGCGGTGTGGTGTTGGCACGGATCACCTGGCGGATCTGCTGTTCGAGGTATTCGTCCAGTTCGATACCGTCATTGAGGCGCACGAACAGCACCACGCGCACGTCGTCCTGCCAGCGTTGGCCGATGGCCAGGCTTTCCAGCACTTGTGGGACTTTTTCCACCTGGCGGTAGATCTCGGCAGTGCCGATACGCACACCGCCGGGGTTGAGCACGGCGTCGGAGCGCCCGTGGATCAGCAGGCTGCCATTCGGGCGTTGCTCGGCATAGTCACCCTGGGCCCACACGCCGGGAAACTGGCTGAAATACGAGGCGCGCAGCTTCTGGCGGTCCGGGTCGTTCCACAGGCCGATGGGCATCGCCGGGAAGTGCCGCGTGCACACCAGCTCGCCTTTTTCGCCGACCAGCGGCCGGCCCTGGTCGTCCCAGACTTCTATAGCCATCGCCAGGCTCTTGCACTGCATTTCACCGCGCCGTACCGGCAGCACCGGGTTGCCGATCACAAAGCAGGAGACGATATCGGTGCCGCCGGACATGGACGATAGGCATAGCTCATCCTTGATCTCGCGGTACACGTAGTCGTAGCTCTGCGGTGACAGCGGCGAACCGGTGGAAATCAGCCCTTTGAGGCTGCCCAGGTCGTGGCTCAAGCGCGGCCGCAATCCGGCCTTTTCCAACGTGGCGAGAAACTTGGGGCTGGTGCCGAACACGCTGATTTTTTCCGCATCGATCAGGTCGATCAAGCGCTCGGGGCCGGGGTGAAACGGTGAGCCGTCATACAGCACCGCCGTGGCGCCGAGGGCCAAGACCGACACCAGCCAGTTCCACATCATCCAGCCGCAGGTGGTGTAGTAGAACAGGCAGTCCTCGCGGGACAGGTCGGCGTGCAGGCCGTGTTCCTTGAGGTGGGTGAGCAACACGCCACCGGTGCCGTGGATGATGCACTTGGGCACGCCGGTGGTGCCACTGGAGTAGAGGATGTACAGCGGATGATCGAACGGTACCGCGACGAATTCAGGCTCGCCGCCGGGTTGGTAGACGTCTTGCCACAGCGCGACGCGGGCGTGGGTCTGATAGTCCTCGATCCTGGCCTGGGGGCGCGCATACGGCACGATGATCAACTGCTCCAAGGACGGCAGGCGCGCGAGAATTTCATTGAGTTTGGTGGTCTGGTCGATGTCTTTGCCAGCATAGCGGTAGCCGGCGCAGGTGATAAGCACCTTGGGTTCGATCTGGCCGAAGCGGTCGATCACGCCCTGGGTGCCGAAGTCCGGTGATGAGCACGACCAGATCGCCCCGAGGCTGGTGGTGGCGAGCATGCCCACCAGGGTTTGCCAGGTGTTGGGCATGCACGCGGCGACGCGGTCGCCCTGGGTCACGCCGGCAGCGCGCAGGCTGCGTTGCAGGCCGGCGACGTGGGCGGCCAGCTCGGCATAGGTCAGTTGCTCGCGCTGGCCGTCTTCTGCGATAGCCACCACGGCGACGTGATCATCACGCCGGCGCAGCAGGTGTTCGGCAAAATTCAGCGTCGCGCCGGGAAACCAGTGGGCGCTGGGCATCTCGGCGTCTTCGATCAGCACCGCGGTGGGCGGGCTGCGCAACTGCACGTCGAAATAGTCAACGATCGCCCGCCAGAAATCCGGGCGTTGGTCGATGCTCCACTGGTGCAGCGCCGGGTAGTCGCCAAGCTGCACGCTGTAACGCTTGTTGATGTGGCGCCGGAACTGGTCCATGCGCGTGTTGGCGATGCGTTCCGGGGAGGGTTGCCAGAGAATGTCGGACATCAGCAAGGTCTCTTGTTCTTATCTAGGTCTTCCACACAATACAGTTCAAATGTGGGAGGGGGCTTGCCCCCGATGAGGGAGTGCCAATTGATACATGGGGTGACTGACCCACCGCTATCGGGGGCAAGCCCCCTCCCACATTTTGAACGCCAGTGTCCGCTGTTACTGGGCCAGCCAGCCGCCGTCGATATTCCATGCGGCACCGCGTACCTGGCTGCCGGCTTCGCTGCACAAGAACAGCACCAGCTCACCCAACTGCGGCGGCGTCACAAACTCCAGCGACGGCTGCTTCTCCGCCAGCAGGTCGTGCTGCGCCTGCTGCGGGTCGACGCCAGTGGCGGCGCGATCATCGATCTGCTTCTGCACCAGCGGCGTCAGCACCCAGCCCGGGCAGATGGCGTTGCAGGTGACATTGCTGGTGGCGGTTTCCAGGCCGACCACCTTGGTCAACCCGATCACGCCATGCTTGGCCGCCACATACGCAGCCTTGCCCACCGAACCCACCTGGCCATGCACCGAGGCGATGTTGACGATACGCCCCCAGCCCTTGGCCTTCATGCCCGGCAGGCTCAAGCGCGTGCTGTGGAACACCGAGGACAGGTTGATCGCGATGATCGAGTCCCAGCGCTCGACGGGGAAGTCTTCCACCGCCGCCACGTGCTGGATACCGGCGTTGTTGACCAGGATGTCGACGCCGCCGAATTCACGCTCGGCGTAGGCGAGCATGTCGGCGATCTGCGCCGGGTCGCTGACGTCGGCCGGGTGGTGGCCGACCTTGCCGCCGAACGCCTGTACCTGGGTGATCACCGCGCTGGCGTCGCCGAAGCCATTGAGGATCAGGTTGGCGCCAGCCTTGGCCAGGCTCAGGGCGATGCCCAGGCCGATGCCGCTGGTGGAGCCGGTGACCAGGGCGGTCTTGCCGTTCAATGTCGTCATGCAAACCTCACACAATGCCGGTGGCGTAGAAAGTACCGATCACCACGAACACCGCGAGGGTCTTGATGATCGTGATACCGAAAATGTCCTTGTAGGCTTCGCGGTGCGTCAGGCCGGTGACCGCCAGCAGCGTGATCACCGCGCCGTTGTGGGGCAGGGTGTCCATGCCGCCGCTGGCCATGGCCGCGACGCGGTGCAGCACTTCAAGGGGGATATTGGCCGCATGGGCCGCCGAAATAAAGCTTTCGGACATGGCCGCGAGGGCGATGCTCATGCCGCCCGACGCGGAGCCGGTGATACCGGCCAGCAGGGTCACGGTGATCGCTTCATTGACCAGCGGGTTGGGAATGCTCTTGAGCCAGTCAGCCAGCACCAGAAAGCCCGGCAGCGAGGCGATCACGGCACCAAAACCATATTCCGAGGCGGTATTCATCGCCGCCAGCAGCGCACCGCTGACCGCACTTTTGCTGCCTTCGGCCAGCTTGCTCTTGATCGCCGAGAAGCCGAACACCAGCACCACGATAATCCCCACCAGCAACGCCGCCTGTACCGCCCAGATCGCGGTGAGCTTGGCGATTTCGGTGGTCACCGGCGTGCTCATGCCCGGCAGGCTGAGGCTGTGGGTCTTGCCGTACCACTGCGGGATCCAGTGAGTGAACAGCAGGTTCATCACGCCCACCAGGATCAGCGGCGACAGCGCGATCCAGGGGTTGGGCAGGGTCAGGTTCTCGGCGGTTTCCGGCTCGTTGCGCAGCTCCGTGCCATAGCCTTCACCGGCAAGTTGCGCCTTGTTGCGCTGGCGCGCCAGGTAGAGCATGCCGGCGCAGAACACGAAAATCGTGCCGATCAAGCCCAGCCACGGCGCGGCCCAGGCGGTGGTGTTGAAGAAGGTGCTGGGGATGATGTTCTGGATCTGCGGCGTGCCGGGCAAGGCGTCCATGGTGAACGAGAACGCGCCGAGGGCGATGGTCGCCGGGATCAGGCGCTTGGGGATATTGCTCTGGCGGAACATCTCCGCTGCAAATGGATACACCGCAAACACCACCACGAACAGCGACACGCCGCCGTAGGTGAGCAGGGCGCAGACCAGCACGATTACCAGCATCGCCTGGCGTGTGCCAAGCAAACGAATGGCCGCGGCCACGATAGAGCGCGAAAAGCCTGACAGCTCGATCAGCTTGCCGAACACCGCGCCCAGCAGGAACACCGGGAAATACAGTTTGATAAAACCGACCATTTTCTCCATGAACACCCCGGTAAACGCAGGGGCGACGGCGGACGGGTCGGTGAGCAGGACAGCGCCGAGGGCGGCAATGGGGGCAAACAGGATAACGCTATAGCCACGGTAGGCAGCCAGCATCAGCAGCGCGAGGGCTGCCAGGGCAATGATCACACTCATGGTGTGTCTCCATCGGATTGTTATTTTTGTGGGGTGTTGCTTTAGGAGAGGGCTATAGCGAGATATGTGCCATGTTCTTAACTTATTGAAATTTATGAATAATTTATAGGTTGTGGTTGGATGTTCCGAATATTGTCTCTATTTTGAGACAAATGATAAACCAATGTGGGAGGGGGCTTGCCCCCCATAGCGGTACTTCAGTCACCTATGAGTTGACTGACACACTGCCATCGGGGGCAAGCCCCCTCTCACATTGGGTTATCTCTATATTGAGAGCTGCGTCTCCATTTTGAGATCAGTCGATGCCCAACGCCACCATCTTCTTGTACAGCGTCGACCGCCCAAGCCCCAGTCGCTTGGCCGCTTCCACCACATTCCCCTCGCACGCGCTCAATGCCGCCGCGATGATCTGCCGATCAAACCGCTCCCGCGCCGCACTGAAGCTTTCACCCTCGACCGTCGCGACGGCACTGCCACGCGCCACGGGGGTGAAGGTGCCGATCGCGGCGCGAATCTCCCCGGCATTCAACACAAGGTCATCACTCAACAACGCCGCCCGCTCAAGTACGTTGCGCAGTTCGCGGATATTCCCTGGCCACGCATGCTGGGCCAGCAACGCCAGGGCTTCACGGTCCAGCTCATGCTGGCTGCGCAGTTCCTCCAGAATCGCCTCGCTCAACGCCGGAATATCTTCAAGCCGCTCACGCAACGGCGGCACCTGGATCGGCAGCACATTCAGCCTGTAATACAAATCCGCGCGGAATTCGCCGCGCTTGATCGCCGCCTCCAGGTCCATGGACGTGGCGGCGATCACCCGTACATCGCTGTGCAGCATCTCGTTGGAACCGACCGGTTCGAATTCCTTTTCCTGCAACACCCGCAGCAGTTTGCTTTGCAAGGGCAGGGGCATGTCGCCGATTTCGTCGAGGAACAGCGTGCCGCCCTGGGCAATCTGGAATTTACCGGGGCGGCCTTTGCGGTCGGCGCCGGTAAACGCGCCCGGTGCGGTGCCGAAGAACTCGGCTTCGAGCAGGTCAGCCGGAATCGCCGCGCTGTTGACGCTGACAAACGCCTTGTGCGCACGGGTGGAGGCGCCGTGAATCGCCTGGGCCAACAACTCCTTGCCGGTACCGGTTTCGCCCAGCAGCAACACCGGCGATTCAGCGCTGGCACTGCGCCGCGCGCGGCGTTTCACTTCGAGGCTGGCGGCGCTGGTGCCGATAAAATGCGCGAAGTTGTATTTGCTCTGCCGCGAACGCAGCAGGGAGCGCGTCGACGCCAACTCCTGCTGCATGCTCAGGTAGCGTTCGATCAGCGGCGACAGGTTGCGCAGCTCATCAAACAAGGCAAAGCCGATCGCACCGATCACCGCGCCGGCGTCGTTGTGGATCGGCAAGCGCATCACCACCAACGGGCCTTTGGGCGTGTCCTGGATGTCCAGCAATATGGGCTGGTCATTGCGTACCACCTGGCGCAGCAAGCTGTTGGAAATCACCTGCTCGCACGGCTGGCCGATGGCTTCGTCGGCGCTTTTGAGGCCAAAACGCCTGGCGTAGCGCTCGTTCATCCACACGATATTTGCGTCGCGGTCGACAATCACCGTGCCTTCGCTGGACTGCTCGATGATCTCGAACAGCGACTGGATGGCCAGGCCGCGAACCTGTTGGTAATCCGTCAGGCTGGTACTCATGACGACAGCCCGCAGGCGGCCGCCAGCAATTCCTTGGTGTACGGATGCTGCGGAGCATCAAACACCTGATGGCTCACGCCGGCCTCCACCACCTTGCCGTCCTTGACCACAATCATGTCGTGGGCCATCGCACGCACCACCGCCAGGTCATGGCTGATAAACAGGTAGGTCAGGCCGTATTTCTCCTGCAACTCACGCAGCAACGCCACCACTTGTTTCTGCACAGTGCGGTCGAGGGCTGAGGTCGGTTCGTCGAGCAACATCAGCGCCGGTTTGAGCACCAGGGCGCGGGCGATGGCGATGCGTTGGCGCTGGCCGCCGGAAAATTCGTGGGGGTAGCGATGGCGGCTGGCGGGATCGAGGCCCACGTCCTTGAGCACCTGCACCACCTGCGCGTCGCGGTCGGCCAGGCTGCACGGTGCGTGAACCTCCAGGCCTTCGCTGATGATCTGCTCCACGGTCATGCGTGGGCTGAGGCTGCCGTAAGGGTCCTGGAACACCACCTGCATTTGCTTGCGCCACGGGCGCATCTGCTGGTGGTTCAGCGGGTCGAGGGCTTCACCCTGGAAGCGGATGCTGCCGCTGGAGTCCAGCAGGCGCAGGATCGCCTGGCCCAGGGTGGACTTGCCCGAGCCGGACTCGCCGACAATCCCCAGGGTCTTGCCGCGCTGCACGCTCAGGCTGATGCCATCCACCGCACGTAAATACGTTTTGCGCCGGTACAACCCGCCGCCAAGGGGGAATTGCACGGTCAGGTCATCCACCTGCAACACCGTCTCGCGTGCATCGCTGCACAGTGCATCGCCGGCCGGTTCTGCATCCAGCAGCAGGCGGCTGTAGGGGTGTTGAGGCGCGTTGAACAGTGTCTGGCAGTCGGCCTGCTCGACGATTTCACCGGCACGCATCACACACACGCGCTGGGCAATGCTGCGCACCAGGTTGAGGTCGTGGCTGATCAGCAGCAGGGACATGCCCAGACGTTGTTGCAAGGACTTGAGCAGCAGCAGGATCTTGCGCTGCACGGTTACGTCCAGCGCTGTGGTGGGTTCGTCGGCGATCAGCAGTTCCGGCTCGCAGGCCAGGGCCATGGCGATCATCACCCGCTGGCGCTGGCCACCGGAGAGCTGGTGCGGATAGGCTTTGAGCCGCTCCTGAGGCTTCTGGATGCCCACCAGTTCGAGCAATTCGAGGATGCGCGCCTGCGCCGCCTTGCCGCCCAAGCCCTTGTGCAGCAGCAGGGTTTCGCCGATCTGCTTTTCGATGCTGTGCAGCGGGTTGAGCGAGGTCATTGGCTCCTGGAAGATCATGGCAATGCGGTTGCCGCGCAGCTTCTGCAAATTGGCGGTCGAAGCGCCGACCAGTTCCTGGCCACGGTACTTGATGGAACCGGTGGTTTTAGTGCCGGCCTCGGGCAGCAGTTGCAGGATCGAGTGGGCCGTCACCGACTTGCCCGAGCCCGACTCGCCTACCAGTGCCAGGCACTCGCCGGGGCGCACATCCAGGCACAGGTTGCGCACCACGGTCTGGCCGCTGAACGCGACGCTGAGGTCGCGGATTTCGATCAGGTTCATAGGCAGTCACTCATGAGCGTGGGTCGAAGGCATCACGCAATGCCTCGCCGATAAAGACCAGCAGCGACAGGATCAGCGCCAGGGTGAAAAACGCGGTCAGGCCCAGCCACGGCGCTTGCAGGTTCTGCTTGCCCTGAGCGATTAGCTCACCCAGCGACGCGCTGCCTGCCGGCATGCCGAAACCGAGGAAATCCAGGGCGCTCAGCGTAGAAATCGCACCGGTCAGGATAAACGGCAGGTAACTCAAGGTCGCCGTCATGGCGTTGGGCAGGATATGCCGGCGGATGATCTTGCCATCGCCCAGGCCCAGGGCCCGTGCGGCCTTGACGTATTCCAGGTTGCGCCCGCGCAGGAACTCGGCGCGCACCACGTCCACCAGGGCCAGCCAGGAAAACAGCGCCATGATCCCCAGCAGCCACCAGAAATTCGGCTCTACGAAACCCGACAGGATGATCAGCAGGTACAGCACCGGCAACCCGGACCACACTTCCAGCACACGCTGGCCGATCAGGTCCACCCAGCCGCCGTAATAGCCCTGCAACGCACCGGCGGCAATACCGATGGCCGCGCTGATCGCGGTGAGCGCCAGGGCAAACAGGATCGACACGCGCGCGCCAAAGATCACCCGCGCCAGCACATCCCGCGACTGGTCATCGGTGCCCAGCCAGTTCACCGCCGAGGGCGGGCTGGGGGCAGGGCGGGTCAGCTCGTAGTTGGGCGTGTCGTCGCTGAACGGAATCGGCGGGAACAGCATCCAGCCGCCGTCCTGCTCGATCAGCTTTCGCACGTAGTCACTGCGGTAATCGGCCTGGAACGGCAACTGGCCGCCGAACTGTTGCTCGGTGTAGCGCTTGAACACCGGGAAATACAGCTCGTTCTTGAAACTCAGCACCAAGGGTTTGTCATTGGCGATCAACTCGCCGCCCAGTGTCAGGATAAACAGACCGATAAACAGCCACAGCGACCACCAGCCGCGACGGTTTTTCTTGAACCGCTCGAAACGCCGACGCGCCACGGGAGACAGATTAAGCATCAGGCGTTCCTCGCGGCGAAGTCGATACGCGGGTCCACCAGGGTGTAGCAGAGGTCACCGATGAGTTTTATCAAGAGGCCGAACAAGGTGAAGATGAACAGCGAACCGAACACCACCGGGTAGTCCCGGGACACAGCCGCCTCGTAGCTCATGCGGCCCAGGCCGTCGAGGGAGAAGATCACCTCGATCAGCAGCGAACCGGCAAAGAACACGGCAATAAAGGCCTGGGGAATTCCGGAGATCACCAGCAGCATCGCGTTGCGGAACACATGCCCGTAGAGCACGCGTCGTTCGCTCAAGCCTTTGGCGCGGGCAGTCACCACGTACTGGCGCGTGATTTCATTGAGGAACGAGTTTTTGGTGAGGATGGTCAGCGTGGCAAACCCGCCGATCACCAGTGAAGTAACCGGCAATACCAGGTGCCAGAAGTAATCGGCGATCTTGCCCACGGTGCTCAGCTCTTCGAAGTTCTCCGACACCAGTCCGCGTACCGGGAACCAGTTCAGCGAAGTGCCACCGGCAAACACCACGATCAGGAACATCGCGAACAGGAACGCCGGCATGGCATAGCCGATGACAATTGCGGTGCTGCTCCACACATCAAAACTGCTGCCGTGGCGCACTGCCTTGCGGATCCCCAGGGGGATCGATACCAGGTAGGTGATCAGCGTGGCCCACAGGCCGAGGGAAATGGTCACGGGCATTTTTTCCAGGATCAGGTCGATCACCGTCTTGCCGCGAAAGAAGCTGTTGCCGAAGTCCAGTTGGGCGTAGCTCTTGAGCATCAGCCACAGGCGCTCCGGCGCGGGCTTGTCGAAGCCGTACTGTTTCTCGATGTCAGCGATCAGCTTCGGGTCCAGGCCCCGGCTGGCGCGGGAGCCACCGCTGATGCCTTCGCCGGAGGAACCGCCGACGCCACCGCCGCCGATCCCTTGCAGGTGGGCGATGGCTTGCTCCACCGGACCGCCGGGGGCGGCCTGTACGATCACGAAATTCACCAGCAGGATGATCACCAGCGTCGGGATGATCAGCAGCAGGCGTCGCACGATATAGGCAAACATCAGCGCGCACCTCCGCGTTTTTTCAGCTCAGCGTTCATTTGTTCATTCGTCAGCGGCGTGGGGCTGATTTCCCACCAGGTTTCCAGGGCTTCGTCGTTCTTTGCCTCGATGGCCGGGCGGCCGAAACGGTTCCACCACGCGGCGGACGTGCCGGGCGGGTAGTAATTGGGGATCCACAGGTAGTTCCATTGCAGCACCCGGTCCAGCGCGTGGGCGTAGGTGAGCATCTGCGCCTGGGTATCGGCCTTGACCAGGCCCTTGATCAGGCTGTCGACGGCGGGGTCCTTGAGTACTGCGTAGTTGTTGGCGCCTGGATCGTAGGCGGCCGCCGAGCCGAAATAGTTGTACAGCTCCATGCCCGGTGACGTGGTGACGGGGAAACCGATGACGATCATGTCGTAGTCCCTGGCCATGATCCGATTGACGTATTGCGAGGAGTCGATACGGCGGATATTCAGGGTAATACCGATTTGCGCCAGGTTACGTTTGTACGGTAACAACAGACGTTCGAGGCCGTTCTGAGTGTTGAGGAACGTGAATTCCAGTGGTTCGCCTTCGGCGTTCACCAATTTGTCACCCTCTGGTTTCCAGCCGGCTTCCTCCAGCAAGGCCAGGGCTTGCAGCTGCTTGTCGCGGATCACACCGCTGCCGTCAGTGACCGGCGCCTTGAACACCTGGGTGAACACCTCGTCGGGGACCTGGCCGCGCAAGGGTTCAAGAATCGCTAGCTCTTCTTTTGTTGGCGGCTGGCTGGCGGCCAGCGGGCTGTTGGAGAAGTAACTCTGCTGGCGGATGTACATGTTCCGCATCATTTGCCGGTTGGCCCATTCAAAATCCCACAGCATCGCCAGGGCCTGGCGCACGCGGCGGTCCTTGAATATCGGTTTTTGTACGTTGAACACGTAACCCTGGGCCGGTTGCGGCATCTCCCTGGCCAGGTGCGCGCGTTGCAGGCGACCATCATCCAGGGCCGGGCCGTTGTAGCCAATGGAGTACCCAGTGGCGGAAAACTCCCGGTTGAAATCGTAGGCGCCGCCGCGCAATACCTGGCGGGCCACTTCGGTGTCGCCGAAATACTCCAGGCTCAGGTGATCGAAGTTGTACAGGCCGCGGCTGACGGGCAAGTCCTTGCCCCACCAGCTCGCGTCGCGGGTAAAGGTGATGGTGCTGCCGGAGTCGATCTTGCTGACTTTATAGGGGCCGCTGCCCAACGGGGCTTCATAGCCGCCGCCATTGGCAAAGTCACGGGTCTTCCACCAATGCTCAGGGAAGACAGGCAGGGTGGCGATATCCAGGGGCAGTGTGCGGTTTTCATTGCTGGAGAAATCGAAACGCACCTGGCGCTCGCCTTCGACTTCGACGTGCTTGACGTCGGCGAACAGGGTGCGAAAGCGCAAGCTGCCCTGGGTCATCAGCAGGTCGAAGCTGTAGCGCACGTCCTCGGCGGTGATCGGCTTGCCATCGGCAAAGCGCGCCTTGGGGTTGAGGAAAAAGCGTAGCGACAGGCCGTCGTCGGCGCGCTCCATTTTTTCAGCGACCAGGCCGTAGACCGTGTAGGGCTCGTCGAGGGAGCGCTGGGCCAGGGGCGCGTAGAGCCAGCCGTCGACCTGGGACACCCCGATGCCTTTGTCGATATACGGCAACACATGGTCGAAGCGCCCGATCTCGATGGCCGAGCGGCGCAGGCTGCCACCCTTGGGGGCGTTGGGGTTGGCGTAGTCGAAATGGGTAAAGCCGGCAGGGTACTTGGCCGGTTCGCCATACACCGTCAGGTACGGTTGAGGCGCCGCGATCACGGCAGTGCTGGCCAGCAGCAGTGCCAGGGACGAGCTAAAGAAGTAAGAAAAAGCCAATCGCATTGTCAGCCTTGAACGCCGTATGAAGAAGAAAAGGGATTTGTACGCTAACGGCATCAGCGTCGCCAGTCATCACATGCACAACGGCCCACCAAAAGGCGGGCCGTTGTTTATTGCATCAGCACAGGCGGGATCAGTCCTGGCGGCTGGTGACTTCGAGCAGGTGGTAGCCGAACTGGGTTTTTACCGGGCCTTGCACGGTGTTGACCGGGGCGCTGAACACGACGGTGTCGAATTCCTTGACCATCTGGCCCGGACCGAACGAACCCAGGTCACCGCCTTGGCGGCTGGATGGGCAGCTGGAGTTGGCTTTGGCGACTTCTGCGAAATCAGCGCCGCCTTCGATTTGGGCCTTGAGTTCGTTGCACTTGTCTTCAGTGGAAACGAGGATGTGACGGGCGGTGGCTTTGGCCATGGGAAGTAACTCCTTGAATAAAAAAGGTGAGCCTACCGGATTCAGGCGGTTATTTCCCGGCAAAGTTCCGCCGGATTGCCCGAGTGGCTCAGGCACGGGCCATAGCGCCGCTGTGGGTGAGCCATTCGACGAGCTGCGCATGCACTGTCGGGTAGGGTTCAGGCCAGGACGATGTAGTCGTTCTGCTGGATGATCGGCCGATGCGGGCCTTGCACCAGGTGGATATAGCGACCGTCCACCAGGTCGATGGGCAAGCAGTCGTCGATGTCCAGTACTCCATCGGTATGGGCCTGGGACCAGTGACGCAGCATCTGTTGCTTGCCCTTGTTCGTGGCCTCCTGCTTATTGCGGGCGGCCACCAGGAGGTAGTGGTGGGCCTCGCCAAAACTGTTGGCCTCATAACCGCCCAGGTTGATGAAGTACAGGTGGTGTGCGCCGGCTGCAGGGGCCAGGGGGCTGAGTTCGACCTTCCAGCCGTCGACGCCGTCCACCGCCATCCACGAGTCGATATGCACGCCCTTGGGGCTGCCAAACCAATCGGCGCGCAGTTGCGCGTAGGCTGCTTCCAGCGTGTCCGCAACTGCAAACACCACATCGTGCACTTCAATTTTCGCCCGTGGGTGCTTACCCCCGAGCATGACGACAAACAGCATTGCAGAGACTTCCTGGCGACTTGGCAGAGGCTAACCATACTTCGATTGAACCCTTTTGTCCGGCCAATGCCACACTGTTAATTCGCGAACTCATCAGGAGGTTGTCATGCGTACCATTGATCTGGCGGGTGTTCCCGTTCCTGTCATCGGCCAGGGCACCTGGCGCATGGGCGAAAACCCCGACCAGCACCGCGCGGAAGTCGCGGCGTTGCAACTGGGTATCGACGAGGGCATGACCCTCATCGATACCGCCGAAATGTACGGGGAGGGCGGCGCTGAAACGGTGGTCGGCGAGGCCATTCGTGGCCGCCGCGACCAGGTGTTCCTGGTCAGCAAGGTCTACCCGCACAATGCCAGCCACAAGGGCGTGCCCCGTGCCTGTGAGGCCAGCCTCCAGCGCCTGGGCACCGACTACATTGATCTGTATCTGCTGCACTGGCGCGGCCAGTACCCGCTGGAAGAAACGGTCGAAGCCTTCGAACGCCTGCGCGAAGCGGGCAAGATCGGACGTTGGGGCGTCTCCAATTTCGACGTGGCCGACCTGCAGGAACTTGCCTCCCCGGCCTGCGCCACCAACCAGGTGCTCTACAACATCGAAGAACGCGGCATCGAGTTCGACCTGCTGCCCTGGTGGCAACAGCACCACTTGCCCTTGATGGCGTACTGCCCGATCGCCCAGGGCGGCGAACTGCTGTCCAGCCCCACCCTCAAGCAGATCGCCCGCCGTCACGAGGTCACACCCGCCCAGGTCTCCCTGGCCTGGGTGTTGCGCCAGGACGGTGTGATCGCCATCCCCAAGGCCGTTACGCCCGAGCACGTGCGACTCAACGCAGCAGCAGCCAAGCTGGTGTTGGATGAGCACGACCTGGACGCGATCGATCGGGTATTCGGCGCGCCAAAACGCAAGCATCCTTTGGCGATGGTGTAGTTGCCTTACGGAAACGGCGCCTTCCTTGGCGCCGCGCCCGCGTCAAGCCGGTTTAACCCGCAACCGGGCTGCGCCAGTCATCCGACCCGGAAGTACCGGACACTTCGTGAGTCCACACAATCTTGCGATAGGTGAAGTACACATCTTCCAAGTGAGTGAAATGGGCGTTGTCGGGGTCCTGGCAGTTGGGCATGCGTGACTGGATATCCACGATGGTCGCCCCCTCCAGTTCGATGGTGAAGTAATGCTCCTGCGTGCCGGCCGACGAAGTGCGCAGCCATTCCAGCCGGCACTTGACCTCTTCGCCGCTGGTCAAAGCGCTGAAGAGCAGGGGCGAGGACTTATCGAACACTTTGCTGATCATCAGGGGTTTATGCACCCGCTGGCCGGTTGGCTGGCCCGACTGTGGGTCGCGGGGAATGATCACCTGATGAGAAAACGCCTGGACCAGAATCTGGTCCTCATGGCCTTCCTGGTAAATGTTACCTACCGAGTCCTGGGTAAACGTGCCTGCCGTGATCAAACCTTGTTTTACACCGGTAATAGAGAGATACGCGGGTGTTGGCATGACGGGGTTCCTTGTCTGATTGATGAGGTAGTTCCAACCGATAAGTTTTCGGCTGGGCAAATGCCTATAACAAGAAGCGTGCCTGAAAGTGCAGGCGCCAATGGAATCAGGGTGATGCTGTTGTAGTCGGTCGGATATTCAGCGCGATAGGCTGCTACTGGGCTCAATTTCCGTGTATTTGATTGCGCATGGGTGCGCATTTAGTTGCTCATCTTGAAATGTCGATAAATGCTGAAGTTGGATGATTAGTTGAATGGCTATGCAGGGTTAAGTGCGCAAAATCCTGCGCATTCCCGGTGGTAGCTGGGTTTGTAGGAAAAGGACTAAGTGTAATTCCATCGCTTGCTGAATGTTTTGGGCATGACTAAGGTTCGAGGACTTCGCAGGAAAATGCGAACTCAAGATAGCCCACTGTCACGCATTACTTGCGTGGTTAGTTGGTTTGTTTGGTTTTTTAGTTGTGCATGGTGGCAAATGATTTATTCGGATAGCCGGTATGATTATTATCTAGAAGTTGCACGATCACCCTGTCTGCAAACAAGTTTTGCCGGTAGCGACATGCGCTTTTCGAGTGAATATGAAGTGCTGGAGTCCGAGCTGGCCAAGGCACAATCGATTCATGCCGGCAGCCAGCCCGACTGGCACAAGGTGCTGGAAACCAGCGAGAACCTGCTACGCCACCAGTCCAAGGATCTGCGGGTGGCTGTGTGGTTGACCTGGGCGTTGCACCAGCGTGAATCCTACCCGGGGCTGCTGGCGGGGCTCGGGATGTTGCGCTACCTCTGTGAGCATCAGTGGTCGGTGCTCTACCCGGAAAAACCGCGCACCCGCGGTGCCGCATTCGGATGGCTGGTATTGCGCCTTGAGCCGCTGTTCACGCAGGGCCTGGCGCTGCAGAACCAGCAGCCTTTGTTCCGCGCCGTGCTTGAGCACCTGGTGCGTCTGGACGAGCTTTGGGCCGAGCACCTGGGGGATGATGCGCCGCTGCTGTTGCCGGTTCGCAGGCAATTGGCGCAGCGATTGGAGCGGGCAGCGCAGGACGATACCCCGGTGGCGGGGTTGAGCGGGGTTATCGAGCAAGTCAAGCAGGCCGCCAGCCAACTGCGCAAGCCCGAAGCAGCGGTGGAGAGCGAAAAGGACGAGCACAAGGTGCTCCGTACCTTGCAGGAGCAGGCCCGCCCACTCTGTGCCTGGTGGCTGCGCCAGAACGCCACCGACCTGCGCGCGTTGCGTTTGAGCCGGACACTGGCATGGCTGGCACTCGCCAGCTACCCGAATGCCGATAACGAGCAGGTGACCGCATTGCGCGGGCCGGCTCCCGACAAGCTCAAGCGTTATCAGGAGCGCTTTGCACAAGGCCATCACGCAGACCTGGTGCTTGAGCTTGAGGCCAGTCTTGCCGGGGCGATGTTCTGGTTCGATGGTCTGCGCATGCTCTGGGAATGCCTGGAGGTCCTGCAGGCCGACCTGGCCATGACCGAGCTGGAAGTGACCTTCGCGCTGTTGCTGCAACGCTTGCCGGACCTGCCTGCGTTTCGTTTTCACGACGGCGCACCCTTTGCCGACGCAGCCACTCGCGACTGGATCTCCCAGCGGGTTGCCCATCACCTGCACAGGCCTGAATTGCCCGCAGCACTCATTGATGCCCAAGCCGAGCCCTGGGCGATCGCCTTGCAGACGGTGACACAGCGGCTGCGCCAGGACGGGCTCAAGTCTGCCATCCGAGAGCTCAAGCAAGGCATGCAGGCTGCGCGCAGTGATCGCGCACGTTTTCATTGGCGGCTCGCCCAAGCGCGTCTGTGCATACAGGCGGGCAAGCATGAGCTGGCGAAGATCCAGCTCGAACAGCTTGACCACGAACTGCAACGCACGGGCCTGGAGCGCTGGGAGCCAGAGCTGGCCCTGGAAGTGACGCAGCTCCTGCACCGCTGCTGCGACCTGCTGCCACAAAACCATGCCGTGCGCGAACGCAAGGAAGACACCCATCGCAGGCTGTGCCTCTTCGATCTGGAAGCGGTACTTGAATAGGCTTTCGAGCCACTTGAAAAAGGAGAGACACCATGGCCAAAGAAGGTTCGGTAGCCCCCAAGGAACGTATCAATATCACGTTCAAACCCGCCATCGGCGGGGCGCAGGAAGAAGTCGAGCTCCCATTGAAGCTGTTGGTACTGGGCGATTTCACCCAGCGTGAGGACGCGCGCAAGCTTGAAGATCGCAAGCCCATCGCTATCGACAAGAACACCCTGGATGACGTGTTGGCCAAGCAGGCATTGAGCTTGACGTTGAGCGTGCCCAACCGTTTGCAGGAAGAGGCTGGCGTTGACGAGTTGGCCATTCAGGTACGCATCAATGCCATGAAGGATTTCAACCCGGCGAACCTGGTGGAACAGGTGCCCGAGTTACACAAGCTGATGGCGCTGCGTGAGGCACTCATGGCGTTGAAGGGGCCGTTGGGCAACACCCCGAGCTTTCGCAAGGCGATCGAACAAACCCTGGCCGACGATGAGTCCCGCGCACGGGTACTGGCGGAACTTGGGCTGGACAGCCCCGACGCCTGACATTTTTCAGTAAAAGGACACTGACCCCATGACGACACAACAGCATTCGCTGCCGGCACGACCTGCTGATCAGTACAGCATCCTCGATAACATCGTTGCCCAGACATTACTGAGCGCCGACGACGACGCCTATGACATTGCCAAGCGCGGTGTCTCGGCGTTCATCGAAGAGTTGATCAAGCCCCAGAACCGTGGCGAGCCCGTCAAGAAACGCCTGGTCGACCGGATGATCGCCGAGATCGACACCAAGCTCAGCCTGCAGATGGACGAGATACTGCACCATCCCGACTTCCAGGCGCTGGAAGCGTCCTGGAAGGGCTTGCAACTGCTGGTCGATCGCACCAACTTTCGCGAGAACATCAAGATCGAACTCCTGAACGTCTCCAGGCAAGACCTGCTGGAAGATTTTGAAGATTCGCCGGAAGTGACCCAGTCCGGGTTGTACAAACACATCTACAGTGCGGAGTACGGGCAGTTTGGTGGCCAGCCGGTGGGCGCGATTATCGCCAACTACTTCCTGTCTCCCAGCGCCCCCGATGTAAAGCTGATGCAGTACGCCTCCAGTGTGGCCTGCATGGCCCATGCACCATTTATCGCAGCTGCCGGCCCGGCGTTTTTCGGCTTGGAAAGTTTCACCGGTTTACCCGACCTCAAGGACCTGAAGGACCATTTCGAAGGCCCGCAATTTGCCAAATGGCAAAGCTTTCGCCAAAGCGAAGATGCGCGCTACATCGGCTTGACCGTGCCGCGATTCCTGCTGCGTACGCCATATGATCCGCTTGAGTGTCCAGTCAAGACCTTCGCCTATCAGGAAAACGTGGTCAACAGCCACGAGCACTACCTGTGGGGCAACACGGCCTACGCCTTCGCCACGCGCCTGACTGACAGTTTCGCGCGGTTCCGCTGGTGCCCGAACATCATTGGCCCGCAAAGTGGTGGAGCGGTGGAAGACTTGCCGTTGCATCACTTCCAGAGCATGGGGGAAATCGAAACCAAGATCCCCACCGAAGTGTTGGTGTCCGACCGTCGTGAATACGAACTGGCGCAAGAAGGCTTCATCGCCTTGACGATGCGCAAGGGCAGTGACAATGCGGCGTTTTTTTCCGCCAGCTCGGTGCAAAAGCCGAAACACTTCGGGCTCAGCCCCGAGGGCAAGGAAGCCGAGTTGAATTACCGCCTGGGTACCCAGTTGCCGTACATGATGGTGGTCAATCGCCTGGCCCATTACCTCAAGGTCCTTCAGCGTGAGCAATTGGGTTCATGGAAGGAGCGCACTGACCTGGAGCTGGAACTCAATAAATGGATTCGCCAGTACGTCGCCGACCAGGAAAACCCCAGCGCCGAAGTGCGTGGGCGACGGCCCTTGCGGGCGGCACGCATCGTCGTCAGTGATGTCGAGGGTGAGCCCGGCTGGTATCGCGTCAACCTGAGTGTGCGACCGCATTTCAAGTACATGGGCGCTGATTTCACGCTATCCCTCGTCGGCAAGCTCGACAAAGAATGAGCAAGGACCAGGAAGTGCGCGGTTATCGAAGCCTGTTCGAGCGCCTTGAGCGTCCGGCGGCAACCCCCGCCAGTAGCGTGACATCTGTCGCGCACCATCTGGGGAAAATGCTCAGTATCCGTGCCGGCAGCGTTCAGACACTGCCGGACTACGGTATGCCCGACCTCAATGATATGAATCAGAGCCTGCATGAATCGCTGAGTCAGTCACGTCTGTTGATCGAGCGATTTATCCGAGCTTACGAGCCGCGCTTGAAGCAGGTAAAAGTGATGACGTTGCCACGGGATCATGACCCGCTGGCACTTGCCTTCGCTATCGAAGCCACCCTGGTGGTCAAGGGTGTCGCTCAACCGGTGGTGTTTACCGCGCGGCTCTCTGATTCCGGTCGGGTAGAGGTCATGCCTGATGACCTTTAACCGTTACTACCAGAGCGAACTCAGTGCGCTGCGACAGCTCGGTCGACGCTTCTCCGAGCGCAATCCGGCGCTTGCTCCGTTTCTTGCGGAAGCCGGTCAGGACCCGGACGTAGAGCGGTTACTGGAGGGCTTTGCGTTTCTCACCGGGCGCTTGCGCCAGAAATTGGATGACGAGCTTCCAGAGCTGACGCATTCGCTGATGCAGTTGCTCTGGCCCAACTACATGCGCCCGCTGCCTGCCTTCAGCATCCTGCAGTTTGATCCGCTGAAACACTCAGGCCCTGGTGTGTGGGTCGCGCGCGATACGCCGGTTGAAAGTGCCGCAGTCAATGACGAACGATGCCGCTTTCGTACCTGTTACGCCACTCAGGTTTTGCCGTTGCAGCTGAGTGCGCTGGACTACAGCGCCCAGGCTGAACGGGGAAGTTTGAGCCTGCGCCTGGAGATGAGTGCAGAAGGCAACTTCAGTGAGTGGCACTTCGATCAGTTACGTCTGCATCTGGCGGGGGATCGCTACATCAGCCAGGCGTTGTACCTGAGTCTGTTGCGTCATCTGGAGGGTATCGAGTTGCTGCCTTTCGGTCGGGATGGCATGCCGATTCACGGGGTGGATGGGCAAGTGATATCGCTGTTTCTGGGCGCCGATCAGGTTCAGCCGGTAGGGTTCAGCGAGGAGCAGGCGCTGATTCCGTATCCGCCGAATACGTTTGGCGGCTATCGCCATCTGCAGGAGTATTTTGCCTTTCCCGACAAGTACCTGTTTGTCGATGTGGGCGGGTTGGGGGCACTGCAAAGATTACCTGGCGAACTGCTCAAGCAGGTGTGCGGCGTGGTGTTGCGCTTCCGATTGGGCAGGCCATGGCGAGAACCCAGACAGCCCAGCCTGGATAACGTGAAGCTGTACTGCACCCCCATCGTCAACCTGTTCAAGCATGACGCGGTACCCATCCGCCTGGACGGAAAACAGGACGAATACCTGCTGATCCCTGGTGAGTACTCACGCGGGAACGCCAGTGTATTTTCCGTAGACAGCGTCACGGGTTGGCATCCCGGAGGGCTGGGATATCAGGCCTACGTGCCCTTTGAATCCTTCGAGCATGAGGGGTATACCGCGCGTTCCCAGGGGCCGGCGAGTTACAGCATTCGCCAGCGGCCATCGGCGCAGCATACCGGGCTGGATACCTGGCTCGGGTTGGGCAGCGGTCTGGAGTTGGACCAGCAAACACTGTCGATCGAGCTGACGTGCACCAATCACAACCTGCCTCGACAATTGCAGGTCGGCGCTATCAACCAGGCTTGCGAGCAGACGCCGCAAGGGCTGTCGTTCCGGAATATCTGCGCACCGACAGCCAGTTTTACTCCACCTCTGGACCGGGACTTTCTCTGGCGGCTGATCAGCAACATGTCGCTCAACTACCTGTCACTGACTGACATCCATGCCTTGAAAGTGATCCTCGAAACCTACGATCTACCACGCTATCACGATCGCCAGGCGCAGAAGGTCAGCGAGAGACGATTAGGCGCGATGCGCTCGGTCAGCCACACAGCGGTCGACCAATTGCTCCACGGCTTGCCGATTCGCGGGTTACGCATCGACTTGAGCATCGATCCCCAGGGCTTCCTGGGGGAGGGCGAAGTGTTTGTGTTCGCCTCGGTGCTCAACGAGTTCTTCGCGCTGTACGCCAGCCTCAACGCTTACCACGAACTAAGAGTCATCAGCACACAAGGAGACGTGTACCTATGGCCACCACGGATGGGCCAGCAGCCCCCGCTTTGACACAACTGACCCGGGTTATCCGCGAGTACTCGCTGTTTCAGGCGGTCCTGCGGGTCATCCAGCGTCTGCGCGATGCCCATCCGTTGCTGGATGACGACACGCTGTACGACTTGCTGGAGTTCCAGGCCAACCCGGGCCTGGGTTTTCCTGGTCACGATATCGACCGGGTGGTGTTTTTTATCGAGCACGGCCAGTTGCGTGCGCGTTTGCGTCTTAACGTGCTGGGCCTGTGTGGTGCGGGCTCGCCATTGCCGGCGTTTTACGGTGAGCAGGCGTGCACCGACGAATTGGGTGGCAATGCAACCCGGGACTTCCTTGACGTGTTCCACCACCGTCTGCAACGGCTGATGTTGCCGATCTGGCGCAAATATCGCTATCGGGCGTGTTTCCAGGCAAGCGCCGGTGATGCCTTCTCCGAGCAGATGCTTGCGTTGATCGGGTTAAGGGGGCCGCAGGTCCGCAGCGCCACGCAACTGAATGGCAAGCGACTGTTGCCCTACCTGGGGTTGCTCAGCCTGCGGGTGCATTCGGCGGCCTTGATCGAGGCGGTGCTGCGTTACTACTTCAAGCATCGTCGTTTGTTCGTCGAGCAGTGGGTCCTGCGCAGCGTGGTCATCGCCGAGTCGCAGCGAAATCGGCTTGGCGCCGCGAACAGCACCCTTGGCCATGACCAGGTGCTGGGCAGCCGGGTGGCTGATCGCAACGGCAAGTTCAGGGTGCATCTGCAGGGGCTGGGGTGGGACCGATTCCATGGTTTTTTGCCGACCGGCGCGGACTATCCGCTGCTGTGTTCGTTGGTGCGCCTGACGGCGCGGGACCCTTTGGACTATGACGTGCGCCTGGTCATGGCCAAGGAAGAGATCCGGCCTTTGCACATCGGTGAACACAACGTCTGCCGCCTCGGCTGGACCAGTTGGCTGGCGCATGAGTGCGCCGACGGTGTGGTCATTGTGCCTGGCAACGCTTATTAGGGATGAATCAGGATGATGAATGTGGACCTGCAACAACTTATCCAGGCATTGACCCCCCAGGCCCGCCGAGACCTGGAGCGTTCCGCCGAGCGCTGCGTCATGCGCGGCGGCCGGGAAGTGCTGGTGGAAGACCTGCTGTTGACCCTGCTGGAACATCACGATGGCCTGCTGGTGCGGGCGCTGAAGGATGCCGATATTGAAACCGCAGAACTGCAAGCCACGCTGCAAACCAAGGGGGAGGCGAGTGCGTCACGCAATCCGGTGTTTGCCCAGGCACTGGTGCAATGGCTGCAACAGGCTTCGATGGTTGCTCATTTGGAACTGCGACACATTGAGGTCGATCACGGCGCCCTGTTGCTGGCGCTCTTGCGTCATCCGCTGCAGCACGCGGGCAGCGCCTATCAGGTTTTTCTGAGCCGGCTGGATCCACAGCGTGTGCAGGCGTTCGTGTCGGGTCAGGCGTCTCGTACACACCCCGCGCCCCAGGGCGAATCACTGCTGGAGCGCTTCACTCACGACCTGACACGCCAGGCCCATGAAGGGCGTATTGACCCGGTGTTATGTCGTGACGTTGAGATCGGCCAGTTGATCGACATACTCATGCGTCGACGCAAGAACAACCCAATCCTGGTCGGCGAAGCCGGAGTGGGCAAGACAGCCGTTGTCGAAGGCCTCGCGCTGCGGGTGGCCACTGCACAGGTGCCCGAGTCTCTCAAGGAGGTGCGGGTACTGACCTTGGATATGGGCCTGCTCCAGGCCGGTGCCAGTATCAAGGGCGAGTTCGAGCGACGCCTGAAGGGTGTGATCGATGAGGTCAACGCCGCGGTGAAACCGATGATCCTGTTTATCGATGAAGCGCACACGCTGGTGGGAGCGGGTGGGCAGGCGGGTGCGTCCGATGCCGCCAATCTGCTCAAGCCGGCGCTGGCCCGCGGCGAGTTGCGCACCATCGCTGCGACGACCTGGACGGAATACAAGAAATACTTCGAAAAAGACCCGGCATTGGCGCGACGTTTCCAGCCTGTGCGGGTCGGTGAGCCCAGCGTCGAGCAAGCGATCTCGATCCTGCGCGGACTAGTCCCGGTGTATGAGCGCAGTCATGGCGTTTACGTGCGGGACGATGCGGTGGTCGCGGCGGCGCAGATGAGCGCCCGTTACCTGGCCGGGCGTCAGTTGCCCGACAAGGCGGTAGATGTACTGGATACCGCCTGCGCTCGTTTGCGCACTCGCCGCGAGACCGCGCCTGAGGCGTTGCAACACCTTTATGCAGAACAGGCGGAAGGCGCGCGGCAGCTTCAGGCATTGAGTCGAGACCGGGACGAAGGTTTTCCCGTGGACGAACAGACCTTGCACGCGTTGGACCAGCGTATGGAGACGCTGGACGGTGAGCGCCTGGACCATGAGCAACGCTGGCTTGAACAGCAGCAAACCACGCAGCAGGTGTGCCCCCGCCTGGTGGCTCAGGTCATCAGTGCCTGGACGGGGATCCCGGTTGAACAACTGGCACTTGAGCACAGTGACCGGGTGCTGGGTTTTGCCGATGCGTTGCGCCTGCGCATTCTCGGCCAGGAGCAAGCGGTGCAGGCCCTGGACCGCAACCTGCGTGCGGTTGCTGCCGGGCTCAACAAGGCTGACGCGCCGGTCGGCGTATTCCTGCTGGTCGGCCCCAGTGGCGTGGGTAAGACTGAGACGGCGCTGGCCCTTGGCGACCTGCTGTATGGCGGTGAGCGCTTCGTCACCACCCTTAACATGTCGGAGTTCCAGGAAAAACATTCCCTGTCCCGGTTGATTGGCGCACCGCCCGGTTATGTCGGTTTTGGCGAGGGCGGCGTGTTGACGGAAGCCGTGCGCCAACGCCCGTATTCGGTGGTGTTGCTCGATGAGGTCGAGAAGGCCGACCCGGAAGTGTTGAACCTGTTCTACCAGATTTTCGACAAGGGCCTGGCCAATGATGGGGAAGGCCGGGAAATCGACTTTCGCAACACGCTGATCCTGATGACGTCCAACCTGGGCAGTGAGCGCATCGGGCAATTGTGCGCAGGCGGCCGGCGACCTGACGTGCAAACGCTGCATGAGGCGATCCTGCCGCAATTGCGGGACCACTTCAAAGCCGCGTTATTGGCCAGGATGCGTGTCGTGCCGTATTACCCGGTCACGGATGACGTCCTGCATGACTTGGCAAGGCTCAAGCTCGAACGCCTGGGACAACGCTTGAGTCTGCGCAGCCTGGCATTCAGCTACACGCCGGAGCTGGTTGAGCACATGGCCGAGCGGTGCGCCCACGATGACAGTGGTGCGCGTTATATCGATCAATGGATCGAGCTGCATTTGTTGCCGCAGGTGGTCGATCGGCGGTTGCAAGCCATGGCCCGAGGTGAACCTGTGTCACAGGTCCATGCGCGGTTGGCGGCTAACGGTGTTCCAACCTGTGAGTTCAGCCAATGAGGGAGGATCGGCTGCTCACTCTGCTGCCCCGTTCGGCGGCCTGTTCCGATGCGCTGCTTGACGGGTTCATCCGCCTGGGCAGCGCGGACGACGCAGCCACTCTCCCCGGTTTGTGTGTCGCCGCAGCGGCGCAACTGAGCGAGTGTGACCTCAGCCAATGGTACTGGCGCAACGAATCCACTGGCCGGCTTGAACTGATCGCCCAGCATTTGCACGGCATGCCTTGCCCTGGCGATCCGGCCTGTACCAAGGATTTCCAGCATGAACAGGTGCTGCACTATGTGCTGAACCAGCAAACCGCGCTCAGCCTGGAAGCACACTCAGGCAGCGTGTACGAGTACGGTTTCCTGCCGGTCATGGCGACCCCCTGGCAAGCGTTGGCATGTGTGCCGTTGTTTGACCGAGGCAAGGGCATCAAGGGTGTGTTGCTGTGTGCCAGCCAGCATCGGAAAAACCTGCAGGCCTACACCGCCGCCTTGAGCCAACTGGGCAGCCTTGCCTTGATGCAGCGCGCTTTACTGCGGTGTCAGTGTGCCACGGCACGTGTTGCCCAACCCCAGGCTTGCCTGCCGGCGCCGCGTTCAGCGTACGGGTTGATCGGCAGCAGTACGGCTATGGACGAGACGTATCGTCTGATCGGCAAGGTGCTGCATACGCCCTACACCGTGTTGCTGCGTGGCGAGACCGGTACAGGCAAGGAGGTCGTGGCGCGGGCGATCCATTCTGCGGGGCCGCGCGGGAGCAAAGCCTTTGTGGTGCAAAACTGTGCGGCGTTTCCCGAAGGGCTGCTGGAAAGTGAGCTGTTCGGTTATCGCAAAGGTGCTTTCACTGGGGCTGAGCGTAACCACACCGGGCTGTTTGACAGCGCTGACGGCGGCACGCTGCTCCTCGACGAAATCGGTGATATGCCGCTGTCGCTGCAGGCTAAATTGCTGCGGGTCTTGCAGGAGGGCGAAGTGCGTCCGTTGGGCGCCAGTACGGCCCACAAGGTGGATGTACGCATCATCGCCGCAACCCATCGTGACCTCGCCGCAATGGTCGCCCAAGGCGGCTTTCGCGAGGACCTTTACTACAGGCTCGCACAGTTTCCCATCGAACTGCCGCCTCTGCGTGAGCGCGACGGCGATGTGTTGCTGTTGGCGCGGGAATTCGCGCATCAAGCCTCTGCCGCCCTTGGGCGTGTGCCGGTGGAATGGTCGAATGCAGCCCTTGATCAACTCTCGGGTCACGCCTTCCCCGGCAATGTCCGCGAACTCAAATGCCTGGTGGAACGTGCGGTGCTGCTCTGTGACGACGGCGTGATCCTGCCGGCACACCTGTCCTTGCCGGTGCCGGCTGCCACTGGGGCAGTCGATGCGACGTTGCGCCAACGCCTGGAGCGGGTAGAGCGGGTGTTCCTGATCGATTGCCTGCACAAGAACCGTGGCAATCGCACCCGTACCGCCCGTGAGTTGGGCGTTGCGCGGCGCACGCTGCTTTACCGCCTGGCGCGCTTGAAAATCCCCGTGGGGGACGCCCGCGAGGAGGGTTGAGCAGGGAACGTGCGGGCCGCTTATTTTCATGGGAGATACCTGATGCCTTTTCATCCGTGGCAAGCCCTGGTGCTTGCGCTGAGTTTGTTGAGTGGCTGTAACGCCAATTATGTCTTTGATGATGCCGACTACCGTCCGTTGGGTGACCCCCATGCGACTCGTCGTGGGCACTGAACAGGGGGCCGCTGTCATGCAATTGATGTTTGAACTCTGTAGCACCGCAAGCGGGGAGCCACCTGAGCGCAAGACGTTTGACGGGGTCGGTGGCGTGATCGGACGTAAGTCGAGTTGTGACTGGGTGCTCGCGGATGCCAACCGTCTGATTTCCAGTCACCACGCCCTGGTCAGTTTTAGAGAGGGCCGCTATTTCCTGACGGATATCAGCAGCAACGGTATCGGTGTGTCGGGCAGTATGGAGCGCCTGTGCAAAGGACAGGCACGGCTCATCAGTGACGGCGATGTGTACCAACTTGGGCTGCTGGATATCCGTGCCCGCCTGGTGTTGCAGGCAGGGCCGGTTGTTGCTCGGCAACACACGATTCCAGACGATGCGTTCCTGGGGCTGGATCCTGTCGAAGCATTGGATCGCGAGGCACGGCTCGGCAATTCCTTAGCAGAGCTGGACGCGTTGGACACCACGCCGCAGGCAGCGTTCGAAGCGTTACGTCAGGGCACGGTGGAGCACGATCACCTGGTCGTGCCGCAATGGGCTGAGCCAGCCGGAGACGTTGTGTCACCTGGCCCTGTCACGCCACCACCGGCAACCTCGCAAGCATTCTGGGCGCAGTTCGCCCACGCATTGGGCATGCAGGTGGATTCGCTTGATACGCCGGGGCGCGAAGCCCTGGCGATCAAGGTGGCGGGCCTGTTCAGGCAAACCCTCGAAGGGTTGCAGCAAAGCCTGCGAACCCGTGATGAACTCAACAGCGAGGTCCACGGCTTATTGGCGGTTCCGCTGCTCAATACCCGCAATCCGTTGAAAAACTGCGCCGACAGCCATGCCGCCCTGGCTTTTTTGCTCGGCGACGGTGAGTCCGATCAGTTCTCTGCCGAGCAAGCGGTCGACCAGGCGTACCGAGACTTGCAGGTTCATCAACTGGCTCTGGTCGTGGCCTGTCGGGCTGCCGTACGCGGTGCAGTGGCAGCCTTTGCGCCTGGGCGCCTGCTGCTGCGCTTTGAACGTGACGGCAATGCACCCAGGTTCTTCAGCGATGGCGCCCATTGGCGGGCCTACCAACGCCATTACAGGCGACTGACTGACGAGGAACCCTTGGATGAGCAGATGCTGCGTCATGACTTTTGCAAGGCCTATGAGGAACAGGTACGCCTGGTCTCCACGCTTCACGCGGGGTACGCAGGATGATTGGCCGGTCTCGGGTCGCTGTCTTATCAACGCTGCTACTGCTGGGGTTGCTGGCGGGATGCAGCACCTTTTCACCTTTTTCCACCCTCACCAAGCTGGACCTGACATTGACGGCCAGCGACGAGGTCAACCCCGACCTTCACGGCCGCCCCTCGCCCGTGGTGGTGCAATTGCTGGAACTGCGGCATCCGGTGGCCTTTGAAAACGCTGATTTCTTCAGCCTCTACGGCCGGGCCGAGCAGGCACTGCCCAAGGATTGGGTCAGCGGCGAGGAGCTGGAACTGCGCCCCGGCGAACGGCTGGCGCTCAAGCTGAGTGTCGAGCCGCGCAGTCGCTATGTCGGCGTGCTGGCGGCCTATCGTGACTTGCCCCATGTGCAATGGCGATGGGTGCTGCCTTTGGCTCCCGGACAGTTGACCCGTGCCGACATCGTGCTGGACCAGACGGGTATCCGGATGGCAGCAACTCAACCTGACAGGACGGAGGACTGAGATGCAGATCCACAACGTTATCTGGCAAGAGGGCATGCTGCTGAGGCCCCAACACTTGCAGCACAGCGACCGCTACTACCATCGGCAACTCAACCATACCCGGCTGTTGAACAGTGATGCCTGGGGTTTCCTGAGCCTGGAAGTCGATGTGCAGTACCTCAACCTGGGCAAGATTGTGGTGAACCAGGCCAGCGGAGTGTTACCGGACGGCAGCCTGTTCGAGCTGAGCGGCACCCTGGAACCCCTGATGTTGCAGGTGCCTGCCAATCCAGGCAGGCAGGCTGTGTACCTGGCGCTGCCGCTGGCGACTGACAATCAGATCGAGGTGCGCTCGAAGGAGCAAAGCGATGTCCTGGCGCGCTATGTCGCCTGTGATGCAGAGATCGGTGACTCCGCTGCCGGGGTCGACTCCCGTTGCCAGATCAAATGCGCGCGCCCGGACTTGCGCCTGATGCTGGGCGAGCCGCCCGGTGACCCTTTCTACGTGAAACTCCAGGTTGCCCGGGTGGTGGATTCGACCCAGGACGGTGGTGTGAGGCTGGATGCGGATTTTGTACCGACGTTTATCTACCTCCAGGGCTCGGGGTATGTGGCGTCTTGCATCAACGAAATCACCAGCCTGCTGGCGACCCGTGGCGATGCGATTGCAGCTCGCATCCAGGGAAACGGCGCTTCCGCCAGCGCACAGGTCGGCGACTTTTTGATGCTGCAGTTGATCAATCGTGCGGAGTTGAGATTGCGTCACTACCTGAGCCAGACCCAGGTGCGCCCGGAGGTGGTGTATCGGGAGTTGCTGTCGATTTTCGGTGAGCTGTGCACGTTTTCCAACGACAACAAACGTGCGCAATTTCCGGTGCAATACCGGCATGGCGATCAGGGCGCGAGCTTTCGCGGGTTGATGGAAGGCCTTCGTACGGTGCTGTCGCTGGTGTTGGAACAGCAGGCGGTCGAGTTGACGCTGCAACCCCGTCAGTACGGGGTGCTGGTCTGCCCGGTGAGCGACCTCAAGTTACTCGGTACGGCCACCTTCATCCTGGCGGCCACTGCCCAGTGCGATACCGAGGAGCTGCGTCATCGACTGCCGGCCCATCTCAAGATCGGACCGGTGGAGCGCATCCGCGAACTGGTCAACCTGCACCTGGCCGGGATCAAGGTCAAGCCGTTGCCGGTAGCGCCGCGGCAGATTCCGTTCCACGCCGGCAAGACCTATTTCATGCTCGAACTCAGCCCCCGTGACATTGCACAGCTGGAGCAATCAGGTGGTTTCGCCTTCCACGCCAGCGGCGAGTTTGCCGAGCTGGAACTCAACTTCTGGGCTATCAGGAACTGACGTCATGACTATGGACAGTGAATACCCGCAAGACGAAAAAACCGTGTTGCTTGACCGTGAGGGTCTCGGCCCGGCGCACGCAGCCGTTACGGACTTTCCGTCGCCGCCACGCTTCGAGCAACTGGAAGACCGCATGATCTATTGCGCCCAGCTGCAAGGTACACGGCACTTCAAGAGTGGCCCCAATGTGCTGTTGACCGCGGCTTGGGAACTCTTGCTGCAAGTGGTCCAGCTCAAGGCCAACCCCGGTCGCGAAAGCCAGCAGGCACTCAATGAGCAGTTTTCCTCAGGCATCAATGCGTTCGAGGCCTATGCCTTGTATCTGGGCGCCGAGAACAGCCAGGTGATGTCGGCGCGTTACGTGCTGTGCAGTGTCATTGATGAAGCCGTGGTCACTACGCCGTGGGGTGGCCGTAGCGACTGGTCGAAGACCAGCCTGCTTAGCCGCTTCCATAACGAAACCTTTGGCGGTGAAAAGTTTTTCCAACTGCTCGAGCGCTTGTCCCGCGACCCCGTCAAGCATGTGGCCCTGCTGGAGTTGATGTACCTGTGCCTGTCCTTGGGGTTCGAAGGCCAATACCGCGTCATGGAGCGGGGGAGGGCGCAGCTCGAAACCGTACACGACGCGGTGTATCGCCAGATCAGGCATGTGCGCGGCGATCAGCCGCCGTTAACCCCTGTAGCAGACGCCGACGGGACCGCTCGGGCACGGATACGCATTGTCTCTGCTGCCTGGGCCGCAGTCTGCGTGCTGGCGTGTCTGCTGGTGGTGTATTCGGGGTTCGCCTGGATGCTGGGGCAGGAGCGCAGGGCGACCTTGCATGCTTTCCAATCTTCGCTGGCAGAGCCGTCTCGGACGCCCTTGTAACGCTGGGAGCAATGAATGAACGCATTCTTCAAACGCGTGGGCAGGGTGCTGCGCGAGAGTTGGGCATGGAGCCTGTTGCTGGTGCTGGCCGGCACGCTGCTGGTGTGGTTCGTCGGGCCGTTGCTGGCGGTAGACGACTACCGTTTCTGGCAGGGTTCGACGGCCCGGTTGTTGACCATCAGCGCAATGCTGCTGTTATGGGGATTGGCGATGGTGGTGGTGGGAGCACGTCGCTCCGCGCGTTTGGATCAGCCTGGGCAGCGTGAACATCTTCAGCAGCAGGGGTTGATCAATGACGAAGTGGCGCAGGTGCGGGGGCGCTTCAAGGAAGCGCTGCAGACGTTGAAAACCGCGCAGCGCTACGGCGAGCGCAGTGAGCGTTCGCGCCAGGAATTGCCCTGGTACCTGTTGATCGGCGAGCAGGGCAGCGGCAAGACCGACTTGCTGGCCGCTGCCGGGTTGCCGACGGCGCTCGACCGGACGCACCCGATGCAGCCAGGCGCCACCTCGTACTGTGACTGGTATTTTGCAGACGATGCGGTGGTGGTCGAGATGGCAGGTCGATACCTGAGCCAACCCGACCAAAGTGTCGATGCAGCAGGATGGTCGACAATGCTGGACATGCTCAAGTCATGGCGCAGGGCACGGCCGCTCGATGGCGTGGTGGTGACGCTGTCCGTCGGTACGCTGTTGCGCAGCAACGAACACGACCTGGAGCGTCACGCGCGCCATGTGCGTAACCGCTTGCAGGACATTCAGCAGTCACTGCAGGTGGATGTGCCGGTGTATCTGGTGCTGACCCAGCTTGATCGGTTGGCCGGGTTTGCCGAGTTCTTTGATGCGCGGCAGGGCGACGCCACAGAAGACTGGCTGGGTGAGCGCCTGGTGGCGGCTGCGGCAGGCATGGAAGTCGCCGAGGTACGCGAAACATTCGACGCCTTGTTGCAACGCGTGGCGGCCGAGCTGATCCCGCGCTTGCATCAGGAACGCAACCTTGAGCGCCGAGGCCGCATGCTGGGTTTTCCTCAGCATCTTGCGCGCCTGGGCGAGTTTGTCTGCCTGTTTATCGAGAGTGTGTTTGCCGCCCATCGCTACCAGCGAATCAACGGCTTGCGCGGGTTCTACCTGACCTGCGCGAAGACAGATGATGTGCGTGCCCATTTTGCCCAGGGCCTGTTCAATCGGGTGATTTTTGCCGAGGCCGGTCTTGCCGGGTTGCGTGCCCCGGAGCGGCAGCGCATCCGTCGACGCCACGGGTTGATGGCGCTGGCCGCCTCATTGGTTGTGGGTGCTGCCGGGGCGCTGTGGGCGCACAGTTACGCGTTCAACCATCAGCGGCTGGTGCAACTGCGGGAGCTGATCAACCCCAAGTCCGTAGGCCAACCCGAAGCGGACGCCAGCCTGGCGTTGCTCGCACTGTTGGACAGTCGCCTGGCGGCCACAGGGGTGTTTCCACCGGCGGCCAAAGTACCTTGGGTTGAGCGGGGCGGCTTGTATCAGGGCGAGATGAGTCGGCCGTTATTGAGCAGCGCCTACGAACAAGCCCTGCATCAGCAATTGCTGCCCTACGTGACCCTACGGCTCGAACAACAGGTACGTGACAGCCTGGGTGATCGCGAGCAGTTGCTCGACAGCCTGCGCGCTTACCTGATGCTCAATCTGCCCGAGCGACGTGATAAGGCCTGGTTGGCCGAGCAAGTGGCGGGGCTGCGGACTGTTGGGTACATCGAGGATGCATCGACACACAAACGCCTGAACGAACATGTTGCACGGCTCGTTGAACAGGGTTTTTTGGCCCCGCTGAATGATGAGTTGGTCGCCCATGCCCGCCTGGTGCTGCGCGGTGAGCCAATGGCAGAGGTGGTCTACCGGACACTGCGCGAGCAAGCGCGGCACCTGGAACCCTTGCGCCTCGCTGAAAACCCCGCGTTTTCCAGGGTTGAGCCGCCCATCCCGGGTTTCTATACGCGTAAATACCTGCAGTTTTTCGAAAGCCAGGGGCCACAGTTGGTCAATGCCATCGCCCAGGATAACTGGGTGCTTGGCGAGGCCGCAGACCTCAGCGTCGTGGACTTGCGCAAGCTGATGCTGGAGCTGGAACAGCGTTACTTCAGCGAGTACGCCGACATCTGGAGTGATGCGCTGGGTCGAGTCAGGCTACTGGAAAGCGACGACCTGAGGCACGATGCGCAGCAGCTCGCGAACTTCACTTCCGCCCAGTCGGCGCTGGTGTTGCTGTTGCGGCAGGTGCGTGAACACACGCGATTGCTGCCGACCCATGAGCGGCTTGAAGCGGTGAGCCAGCAGGTCGCTGAGTTGGGCGCGCCGGTGTCCGGCTTGCTCACCCGAGCCTTGCCGCGCCAAACGCTGCCGGATACTGCCCGGCGCGCTTTACTGCGTCGTTTCGAGCCTTTGCACCTATTGCTGGATGAAGAGCAGAACCCGACCGCCGAGCTGACCCAGGCCTTGCGCTTGCTGGATGAGCTGCACCTGCAAGTCTCGACACTGAACCGTGACAGTTCGCCCGAGCAGGCCGCATTCAAGATGGCCAGGCAACGCATGGATGGACAGCAGCCGCTGCTGGGCAACCTGCGTGACGCTGCTGCTCGCCTGCCGCAGCCGCTCAAGGGCTGGTTGGACGGGATTGCCGAGCAAACCTGGCGCCATCTGCTGGATGACGCCTATGGGTATGTGAACCAGCGTTATCACAGTGAGGTGTATGGTTTTTATGTGAAGGCGATCCGGCACCGCTACCCCTTCAATGCCGATGCCGGCAGCGATGTTGCCCTGGGTGATTTCCAGTCGTTCTTTAAACCACGGGGGGTGATGGAGCACTTCTATGACAGCTACCTGCGGCCGTTCGTCAGTGTCGAGGGGAGCCGCTATCGTTTGCGGGGCCTTGAGGGCCGCAGCCTGCCTGTTTCACGCTCGTTGCTCGACCAACTGACCCGGGCGCAGGTGATTCGCCAAGGGTTCTTCAGCGCAGACCAGGGGGATTGGACCGTTCTGTTCACGCTGGCGCCCTACAGCCTGGACCAGGCCGTCAACCGGGCGACGCTGCGGGTGGGCGATCAGCAATTGGAATACCGTCACGGCCCCATCGTGCCGATGGCGTTCCATTGGCCGATTGATGCGGACAATGGGCGCAGCAGCCTGGTACTGGAGCGCGGTACGGAGCGACCGCTGGGCATTGAAAAAGACCAGGGGGCCTGGTCGTTGTTCCGGCTGTTCGAATTGATGCAAAACGAGCCGGCCAGCGGCAGGGATGCACAGATACTCAAGGCCGACCTGGCCGGCCTGCGTGCCAACTACCTGCTCACCAGCCAACGCAGCCCCAGCCCGTTCCAGATGGCTACATGGCGCGGCTTTCGCCTGCCGGAGCAATTGTGAACCGCGCGCACCCTTGGCGAAGTGCCGGCCGTACGGCGCAAGGCAAGCGTCGTGCGCGTAACGAGGATGGGTTCCTCGATTGCCCGCAACGCGGTTGCTGGGCGGTCGCCGATGGAATGGGCGGGCATCATGCGGGGAATGTGGCCAGTCAAAGGGTGGTCAGCAGTCTCGCGGCGCTGCCAGGGCAAGGCAGCTTCGATCAGCGGGTCGAGGCCGTCCAACGCTGCCTGCGCGGGCTCGACAGCCAGTTGCAAGCGGCCGATGGTCCCTCAGGCATTGTGGGCAGTACGGTGGTTGTACTGTTGCTTGAGCGTGACCGCGCGGCGTGCATCTGGGCAGGGGACAGCCGATGTTATCTCTGGCGAGGGCAGCGTTTGTATCAGCTGTCCAGGGACCACTCCCTGCAACAGCAACTGATGGACAAGCAGCATTTGAGCCTGGAACTGGCCCGCGCTCATCCAGACGCCCGCGCCTTGACTCGTGCCATTGGCGCGGGAAAACCGCTGAGTCTGGAGATACTGGAACTGCGTCCCCACCCAGGCGATGTGTTCTTGCTGTGCAGTGATGGCCTGTACCAAGGGCTCAGCCACCGGGAACTGGGGCGCGCGATGAATGCCGGCACGCCAGGGCAGGTGGTGGAGCGGTTGTTCAGCGACGTGCTACGTGGGCCTGCACAGGATGACCTCACTGCGGTGGTGGTGCAGCCATGAACGCCGCAGCCGGCCCGCCGAACCTGCTTGCGGGGCGCTACCAGCTGGAGCGAATGCTCGGTTCAGGGGGCATGGGGGTGGTCTATCGTGCCCGGGATCTGCTACATGAGGCGTTTGGCGAACCGGACGCGCGCGTGGCGCTGAAGCTGTTGGGAGAGACGCTCTGTGCGTCCACCGACGCCCACGTGTTGCTGTACAGCGAGTTCGCCCTGACCCGAAGCCTGCGCCATGAACACGTGGTCCGGGCCTTTTCTTTCGAGGTCGACACAGCGCACCAGTTGGCATTCTTCACCATGGAAGTGATGCCCGGCCTGACCCTGGACCGCCTGCTCCCGGAATGCCCGCAAGGGTTGGCGTGGCCAGCGTTGCAACCCATCGCCGTGCAACTTCTGGATGCACTGGCGTACACCCATCGACAAGGGGTCCTGCATGGCGATGTGAAACCGGCGAACATCATGGTGGGGGAGCAGGGGGTACGCTTGTTCGATTTTGGCCTGGGCCATGCTGAAGCGCAGGCAAGGGCAGGATTGCCCGGCTTGAGCCGCAGTCGCCTGAATGCCTGGACCCCTGCGTATGCGGCACCGGAGCTGATGGCCGGCGGGCTTCCGTCAGCCCGTGCGGATTTATACGGGGTTGCCAGCGTGCTCTATGAACTGGCCGAAGGGAGGCGCCCCGGCGAACGTCAGCAGCATCAGCCGCTGCCGAGGCCGAGGCAACTGCCCAGGCATTGCTGGCCCGCTGTGTGTTCGGCACTGGCGATGGATCCTGAACAACGAACGGTGTCGGTCGCCGAGTTGCGCGAAGTGCTGGGGGGCAGGCGCCGTCTCTGGTTCCTGGGGTAGTGCGTTAGCGGGGCAGGTCGTGCAGTTGGCAGTACTCGACCCAGCTCAGGCCAGCCATCTGCGCCACCTCCTTGTGCACTTCGAGGCGCTGGGCTTCAAAGGCCTCGCAGGAGTCGGCGGTCAGTTTGAGGGTTAGCTCCCAGGCAAACAGGCCCTGGCGTTCAGCTTGCGCTTCAAAGGCTTCATGCAAGCGTTCGGCGCGGTACTGGGCCAGGGTTTCGCCCCTGGCCTGCGCAGCCAGCGGATTCAGGGTATCCAGTTCGGCGGCGACTTCGGGGTGTTCATCAAGGAATTTGTCCAGCGCGCGCTGGTGGTTATCACCGGGTTGTGACAAAGGCTTACTCCAAACACAGGTCAGGGGGAGGCGGATAGGCTTCATTGAAGCAGATTCGGCGATTGGCCTGTTATCCGATACGGAAAATTCACCCAGATGAATGGCAAAAGGCTTTCGCTGATTGGGCCAGGACGTGTAGCGTTAGCCGGTGCTTCCAGCCCTGCCCTGCAGGGACAGTGGGCGATGGGCAGAGGGATGGGTCATGGCGCAAACGCTGTTCAAGCTTTTCTTCACCCAACGCCTGGCCGCGTTGGCCAGCACTGAATCGCTGCGGGCGATCCGCGAAGGGTTGTTGTGGATCCTGCCTTGCCTGCTGGTCTCGGCGGGCTTTCTGATTCTGTCGGAATGTGCTCGCGTCCTTGGCTTTGACCCCCAGGTGGTGGCGTTCCTCGCCGGCCTGCACAACCAGATCAGTTCCGTGATCCCGTTGCTGGTGGCCGCGTCCATCGGTTACATGCTGGCGATCCAGCATCGCCTGCCGCAATTGCCCGTGGCATTCCTGTGCCTGGCCCATGTGGTGGTGGCAACATTTATTCTGCGCGACTATCCCCGGGCCTCGGCCACCTTTGTGCTGTTTATCGCCATTGCCTCGCCACTGTTGAATGTTCCTGCCATTGCCTGGCTGCACCGCTACCGCTGGACCCGTCTGGTCAACGAAGACCTGGTGGGGCACAACCTGCGGGGCACCATTAATATGGTGCTGCCAGGCGCTATCACCGCCCTGGTATTGGTGGTGGTGCTGTCCTTGTTGCTGCAGATTCCGTATGTGGCGCAGTTGCAAGGCCCCCAGGTCCTCGACGCGCTGGAATCGCCCTACGGCAGCGGTCTGTTCGTGACGCTGATGAATTCGCTGCTGTGGTTTTTCGGCATACACGGTGTGTACGCGATGCAACCGCTGTTCGATGTGCTGGACCAGGCCGTGGTGCTGAACAGCACGGCCCAGGCGGCGGGTGAGCCGCTCAAATATGTGTTGAACAGTGGCCTGTTGGGCAGCTTTGCGTTTATCGGTGGCTCGGGCGGTGCATTGTGCCTGTTGCTGGCCATCCTGCTGTTCTCCAAGAGCCAGTCCATGCGCCTGTTGGCGGTGGCGAGTCTGCCGCTGTCACTGTTCAACGTCAGTGAGGTGCTGCTGTTCGGCTTGCCGATCATCCTCAACCCGCGTTTGTTCATACCGTTTCTGATCGTCCCGGCGTTGAATGCCATGCTGGCATTGACGGTGGTACAGATGGGCTGGGTGTCGCCGGCGGTGGTCAGTGTGCCGTTCACCGCGCCGGTGCTGCTCAATGCCTATCTGAGTACCCACGGCGACCTGGCTGCGGTGGCACTGCAAGTGGCGCTGCTGGGCCTGGGCACTCTGGTGTACGCGCCGTATGTGCGGGCGATCCATCGCCAGGCCAGCGAAGGGGGCACGGTGTACCTCAAGTCCCTGGACATGACCTTCCGTGGCCTTGAAGAAAAGGGCCGCCTGCGCGAGCTGGACCCGGTACTCGCCTCCCACAAGACCCTGGCGCGCCAGGCCTTGGAGCTGAGCCGCATCCAGCAGATCAGCGACTATGAGTTCTACCTCGAATTCCAACCGCAGGTCTCGACCCGTACCGGCCTGTGCACCGGGTGTGAAGCGCTGATGCGTGCCCGCGACGCCCAGGGCACGGTGCATTCGCCGTGGGAATTCCTGCAATGGCTGGCCCAGGCACGGTTGATGCCGGATGTGGATGTGTGGGTGGCATCCCAGGCGGTTCGCCAGTACCAGAAGTGGCAGAAACTCGGTTTTTACCTGCCGATGACCATCAATATTTCCAGCGCGACCCTGACCGACGCCGCCTATGGCGAACGCCTGGTGGAGATCCTGGCCCAGGCCCATGGGCACGTATCGGTAGAGATCACCGAAGACGCGCTGGTCAGTGATATCCAGGTCACGCGCCAGACCATCCAGAAGCTGCAGGCTATCGGTGCCAAGGTGTATATCGACGACTTCGGCACTGGCTTCTCGGCCCTGAGTTACCTGCACCAGTTCCCGGTGGACTTCATCAAGATCGACCGCAGCTTCGTGGTGGCCCAGCACGACCCCAAGGGCGCCCAGGTGATGACCGGCATGCTGCGCTTCTGTGAGGCGCTGAACCTGGGCGTGGTGGTGGAAGGCGTCGAGACTGCCGAGCAGTTGGCCTTCCTGAATACCGGCGCCGAATTGATTATCCAGGGCTGGTATTTCAGCAAGGCGCTGCCGGGCGATCAGTTGCAAGGGTTTGTACGTGAACGCGCCGCCTTGGCGCAGGCTTAATACCCGCGCTGGGCCTGCTCGATCTCCTCGACCAGGCCATCGATCCCGGCCAGGCGCGCCCGATTGTCGTGGTCCCAGGGGTGAAAACCGGGTTTGAAGTAGTGCAGCCACGGCACCAGCATTCGTGGGAAAACACCTTTGTGCCCATACAAAAACTTCAACATGCGCCAGAAACCCCTCAGGTGCCCACCCGACTTGCGGTCGGCAATCAGCAAGCGCAGGTGAAAGTCGAACACCACCAGCCAGAAGAACACCGTGGTAGTGAGCATGGTGCCGGTGCGCAACAGGTAGCGCTTGGGGCCGGGTTTGATCACGCGGTTCCACACATCGAAGGCCACGGCCTTGTGCTCGGTTTCTTCCAGGGCGTGCCAATACCACATCTGCTGATAGCCCTTGAGTGAATTGCCGAAGCGTGAAGGGTCGCTCAACAGGATTTCAGCCAGCATCGCCGTGTAGTGCTCAAGGGCAATGGTGACCGCCAGGTTGAAGGACGGTGGCAGGTGCTTTTTCTGCAGGTCGAGGATGAATTTGAGGCGCCGGTCGAGTGTATGCGCAGGCAGCCCGGCGGCTTGCAGCAAGTCGTTGTAGGCCACGTGTTCACGGCTGTGCATGGCCTCCTGGCCGATGAAACCCTGGATCTCTTTTTTAAGAGCAGGGTCGTCGATGTGCTGGCGGTAGTGGCGCACGCTGTCCATGAAAAACAGCTCGCCCTGGGGAAACAGCAGCGACAGGGCATTGAAGAAATGCGTGATGAACGGGCCCTGTTCATGCCAGTCCTTGATGCGCTCGGCGGGCAGGGCGAAATGGATGTCACGGCGGATCGGCAACATAGTGCGTGCTCCTGTTCAGAGACGGGGTTCGTCATTGGTTTCAAATACCGGCGTACGCGGCTTGGGCGCCATGCGCTTGCTGGCGAACACCACCAGGGCCTGATAGGCGGCCGGCAGGCAACGGGCGAGCAGGTCGAGGCAATACGCGTCGCGGCCGATGAGCACGCGGCGCTTGTTGTTGCGCACGCCACGCAGGATTACCTTGGCGGCCTGGTCGGCATCGGTGATGAACAGCTTTTCGAAGTCAGCGCGGGCCTGCTGTTCGCTGTGGATCAGGAAACCCGTCATGTTCGCGTCGATACGGCTGCTGCGGCAGATGTCGGTGCGGATGCCACCGGGGTGCACGCAGGTGGCTGACACGCCGCAGCGTTGCAGGTCCAGTTCCTGGCGCAGGGATTCGGTAAAGCCGCGCACCGCAAACTTGGTGGCGTTGTAGCCGCTCATGCCGGGCTGGGCGAACAGGCCGAATACGCTGGACGTGTTGATCACATGGCCGTCGCCCGAGGCTTTCAGGTGCGGCAGGAATGCTTTGGTGCCATGCACCACGCCCCAAAAATTGATACCGACGATCCATTCCAGGTCGGCATAGTCCACGCCCTCCACCGTGCTTGACAGGGCCACCCCGGCATTGTTGAACACCAGGTTGACCTGGCCGTGATCGGCCGCGCAGCGTGCGGCCCAGTCCTCCATGGCCTGGCGATCGGACACGTCCAGCACCTGGGTAGTGACCGACACCGGGGCCAGGGTCGAGGTCTTGATCAGCGCCAGGGTCTGTTCCAGTCCCTGGCTGTTTTTATCCGCCAGCGCCAGGTGGCAACCTTCACGCGCCAGGGCCAATGCCAGGGCGCGGCCCATGCCGGACGCGGCGCCGGTAATTGCCGCTACGCGGCCATTGAATGACTTCATGACAGACTGCCTTCCGGGGTGGAGTGGGGGGCCGGCACGGGGCGGCTGGGCGTGTTGACCGGCAGCAGGTCGACCACATAATCCTTGAGTGCAAACTGGCGGGTGACCTGCTTGAAGCGCCAGGTCGAGCCAGGCCACAGGGTGGTGTTCTTACCGGTGCGCGGGTCGAGGTACCAGCTCTGGCACCCACCGGTGTTCCAGATGGTGCGCTTGAGCTTGGCTTGCAGCTGTTGGTTGTAGGCGCTTTCCACGGCCGCCTTGACGTCCACCGTAGCGATGCGCTGCCGCTGCATGTGCTGGAGCGCATCGAGGATGTAGGTCACCTGGGCTTCGATCATCAGGATCATCGAGTTATGCCCCAGGCCGGTGTTGGGGCCGACGATCAGGAACAGGTTGGGATAGCCAGGCACGGTGGTGCCCTTGTAGGCATGGGCGCCGTCTTTCCAGGTGTCCATCAGGTCCACACCGCCACGCCCGATGATGCAGTCGCGGGGCAGGGGATCGGTGGCCTGGAAACCGGTGCCGAAGATCAGGCAATCGGCCGGGTGCTTGATGCCGTCGGCGGTGATCACACCGTCGGCTTCGATGCGCAGCACGTGATCGGTGACCACCTCGACATTGCTGCGCGACAAGGCGGGGTAGTAGTCGTTGGAAATCAGTACGCGCTTGCAGCCGATGGTGTAGTCCGGGGTCAGGGTCTTGCGCAGAGACGGGCGCGCCACTTGTTTGTGCAGGTGACGCAGGGCGATTTTCTGCACCATTTTCATCAGCCGTGGGTGCAGGGCAAAGCCCACTACACGGCCTTCCAGCGCCCAGTAAAAAGCACCGCGCACCAGGCGCTGAGTGAAGGGCAGGTGCTTGAACAGCCAGCGCTCCAAAGGCGTAATCGCCCGGTCGGGCTTGGGCATGATCCACGGTGGCGTGCGCTGAAACAGGTCCATATGGGCCACTTGCGGCGCGATCTGCGGCACGAACTGAATGGCACTGGCGCCGGTGCCGATCACCGCTACGCGTTTGCCTTTCAAGGAATAGTCGTGGTCCCACTGCTGGGAGTGGAAGCGCTTGCCCTTGAAGCTGTCCAGACCCGGAATATCCGGTAACGCCGGGCGCGACAGGCCGCCCATGCCTGACACCAGCACCCGCGCGCTGACCTGGCGGCCATCGCTGAAGTTCAATTGCCAGCGTTGCAGGTGCTCATCGAACACCGCGCGCTGCAAGCCCATGCCGAAACGCAGGCAGGGCGCCAATCCAAAGCGCGTGGCGCATTGCTCCAGATACGCACGGATCTCCGCCTGCGGCGCGAACTGCCGTGTCCAGGCCGGGTTGGGTGCAAAGGAAAACGAATACACATGGGACTGCACATCGCAGGCGCAGCCCGGGTAGTGGTTGTCCCGCCAGGTGCCGCCGAGGGTGTCGGCCTGTTCGGCAATAAAGAAGTCGGTGAACCCGGCCTCCTTGAGCTTGATCGCCATGCACAGGCCGGCGAAGCCGGAGCCGATGATGGCGATGTCGATTGAATCACTCTGGGCATTCATAAGCAGTCCCTCGTGGGCATCGGATGTGCTCCTTTCTTGTTTTGTCTTTTAGATAGAACACCATTGCAAAGAAAAATTGAATTACTTATTTTAAAAAAGATTTTAAATAATCTACCTGAAAATATCGCCTACGCTAGTCCCAGGTCTCTCATGTGCCACTTGTCCGACGTACAGGCACGCAGTTTGGGTCCAGGGTGTGGACGATGGCCGAGGCCTTGATCAATTCCGGTCAGGTCGCCGGCAGCAGGGATGCAGAGGACCGAGCTATGGCTGTTGAATGGGTTATCGCTGCGGCTGTGTTGGTAGGCGCGAGCGCCGTTTTGTGGGGGTTCAGTACATGGATGACGCGGCGTATCGAAGCCGCCGTTCCGATCAACGGGCGCTTTCTGGAGGTGGACGGCGAGCGCTTTCATTATTACGAGGAAGGCAAAGGCCCGCCGCTGGTGATGATTCACGGGCTGATGGGCAGCAGTCGCAACCTGACCTATGCCTTGTCCGGCCAGTTGCGCGAGCACTTTCGCGTGATCAGCCTCGACCGACCGGGGTCGGGCTATTCCACACGTCATAAAGGCACCCCTGCGGACTTGCCAGCCCAGGCACGGCAGGTGGCGGCGTTTATCAATACGCTGGGCCTGGATAAACCGCTGGTGCTGGGGCATTCCCTTGGTGGGGCGATTTCCCTGGCGCTGGCCCTCGACCATCCCCATGCGGTGTCGGGGCTGATACTGGTGGCGCCCCTGACGCACCCTCAACCGACCTTGCCACTGGTGTTCTGGTCACTGGCTGTGCGACCTGCCTGGCTCAGGCGCTGGGTGTCGCGCACCCTGACGGTTCCCATGGGCCTGTTGACGCGCCGCTCGGTGGTCAAGGGCGTGTTCGCACCGGACAGTGCCCCGGACGACTTCGCCACCCGTGGCGGCGGGCTGCTGGGCATGCGTCCTGACAACTTCTATGCAGCCTCCAGCGAGATCGCCCTGGTCAACGACCACCTGCCGGACATGGTCAAGCGCTACCCGCAACTGACGCTGCCCATCAGCCTGATCTACGGCGCACGGGACAAGGTCCTGGACTTTCGCAAGCACGGCCAGGCCCTGGCCGACAAGGTGCCGGGCCTGAAGCTGCAAGTAGTGGAAGGGCGCGGGCATATGCTGCCGATCACCGCCACCGAACGGGTGGTCGAGGCAGTCCAGCAGTTGGCCAAGCGGGCGCGGCCAGCACAGACCGCCGCGATCCTGCATCCGCCATTTGCCTTGGCGAACAAATAATCGTGACCCTCGTTGCGGGTTTGACTGTCCGAAATGCTTGCCCTAGAGACCTGACCCAACAGCTGAAAAAGAGACTGCACGGTCACGCAAAAAAGGCCTCGAAAAAGTAGTTGACGACCTAACGATTCCGCGCTATTTCTTTAAAAAAATATTTCAATGTTTATTTTGAAATGATTTTTGAAATGCCTAAGAGCGAATAAAAATGAAAAAAACGTCTTTTATCGCATGGTTGATTTCCTGGAGCCTTCAGCGCTCCCTGAACCTGTTTCCTGCCTCCCTGCCACGGAGGCTGCCATGAATCAGACCCTGGCAGCCCCAAGCATCTGGACCGACGGCAAACGTCACCTGTGGTGGCTGGGCATCATGCCCCTGGCCACCCCGTTGCTCTCCGGCGCACTGGCCATCAGCACCGGTATCCAGCAACTCTGGTGGGTCGGTGTACTGGTGATCTTCGGTCTGATCCCGTTGATCGATGGCTTGCTCGGTGAAGACGTGAGCAACCCGCCCGAATCCGCCGTCAGCCACCTCGAATCCCAAAGCTACTATCGCTGGATCGTCTACACCGGCGTGTTGTTTGTCATCTCCTCGGTGGTGATCACGGGCTGGCTCGCCGCCGGCGGAATCGACTGGATCATCCAGGGCGGCCTGTTGCAGGCTGCCGCGAACCTGGAGCCGTCCAGCTGGCTGTCTCACGCCGCGAGTTACATCACTGCACGCACGCAACTGCATGGCGAACCGAGCTGGTTCACTTACCTGGGCATGGCCATGTCGACCGGCGCCGCCACCGGCATCGCGATCAACACGGCGCATGAGCTGGGGCACAAGCCCAACGCGCTGGAAGTGTTCCTGGCCAAGGTCACCCTGGCACCGACTTTCTACGGGCACTTCTACACCGAACACAACCGTGGCCATCACGTGCGTGTCGCGACGCCGGAAGACCCCGCCAGTTCGCGGTTGGGCGAGAGCTTCTGGGCGTTCCTGCCACGCTCGGTGTGGTTCAGTGCACGCTCGGCGTGGAACCTGGAGCGCGAACGCCTGCGCAAACTCGGTTTGCCGGCCTGGCACTGGCAGAACGGTGTGCTCAGCGCCTGGATGTACAGCGTGGTGCTGTGGGGCGCGATGATCGCCTGGCTGGGCGCGGCAGTGATTCCGTTCCTGATTATCCAGGGCATCTACGGCTTCTCGTTGCTGGAAGTCGTGAACTATGTGGAGCACTACGGCCTTAAACGCCAGAAGTTGCCCAACGGACGTTATGAACGTTGCTCGCCACGGCATTCATGGAACAGCAACCGTATTGTTACCAATATCTTTCTGTTCCAACTTCAACGGCACTCTGATCACCATGCCAACCCGACCCGTAGTTATCAGTCGTTGCGCCACTTTGATGAATCACCGCAACTGCCCTATGGCTACGCGAGCATGATTGTCTGGGCCTATGTGCCGTACTTGTGGCGGCGGCGCATGGACCATCGCGTGCTGAATCATTATGCCGGGGATATCTCCCTGACCAATCTTCAGCCCTCACAGCGGTTGAAGTACCTGGAGAAGTACAGTAACAGCGCCAAACCGTTTTAAGTTCAACTAACCGGTTGTTGGCGTACTCGGGGCCTGCGTGCCGCGCAGGCTAACTTCGCCCAAGGTTTACAAAATCAGTTGCAACACAGTGGTTTGACCCGAACAAAAATAATTAAAGGGAAGGACGTACACCATGCAATCACCTGCCAAGTTCACCACCCACATCGTATTGGCCGCGCTGGGCCTGATCGCGTATCACCAGGCCCAGGCTGCGCGCATCGAACCGGCGGGCAGCGCCTTTACCGCCCAAGGCCCCATCAGCTTCTCCAAGGGTGCGCTGATCAGCGCCGACTGCACTATCAAAGTGGCCGGCAAAGTTGCGGCCGATGGCTCCTCGGTGAATGTCGACAAAGTTGAATTCGACGGCGGCCTCAAGTGCAGCCGCGTGGAAGCCATCAACTTGCCATGGGTGTTAGTCGCCAAAGACACCAAGAGCGGTTCCATGTCGAAGATCAGCGTGGATGTGCATGCATTCGGTCTGGGCGGAAAGTGCGGACCTTCGACCGCCGATGGTACTTGGGATAACGCCACCGGCAAGTTGGAAGCCGCCAATGTACCGATTGGCGAAGACTGCAAGATCAAGACGGTGTCGATCAAGATGCCGCCGAACTTCAAAGTTGTTGAATAACCGTCGGATGTTGCAGCGGTAATTGAATTGAGATTTGGCTGGAAAGGGAAGTTCTGCAGATTCACCGTGACCTCTCGTTCATGGCCATTACCCCTGGCGAAATGACTTCGCCTTAACATGTGAGGAAAAACAATGAAAAGCTTGAAAACCCTCGTTTGTGCAACTTCGTTCGCCCTCTGCGTTGGTGCCGCTTCAATGGCCAGCGCGGCCACTATCGCGCCGACTGGCGGCTTCACTGCAAGCGGTCCGATTTCGGTGGCTTCACCTGCTTCGCTGGGAATTGCCGTGCCTTGCAACATCACGTTTACCGGTACGGTAGCGGCTGATGGCACCACTGCTGCCATCACTGGTGCGAGCGTCAGCGGCTCTAACGCGTTGTGTGGTGTACCGGTTATGCAGAACTTGCCTTGGACGCTGAAAAACATCGTGCCCGTGGCGGGTAGCACCAACAACTTCACTGGGGTTGTGGAAGGTGTGAGCTTCAAGATTGTTTCGAACTGTGGCACTGCAAACATCGCCGTCACTTGGAACAACGCGACCAATACGCTGAGTATTCCGGCTGCACAAACTGTGGGTGCCTGCAGCATCAAAACCCTGGCTGTCAATCCAAGCCCGGCCTTCACTGTGACCCCTTGATAACGTGCTTCTGGCTGTAAACGTGATGATCACACGTTAAGGCGGGCGCCTTGCAAAAGGCGCCCGCTGACGTGGGACAGGTTTGAACGCCGAACATGAGAAAAATAATAAGGAACAGGGCATGAACAATAAAAAACAACAGGCGCGCACATTATTGAGTCTGGCGATTCTAGGCAGCCTCATGACTGCAACCGGTCAGGCGCAGGCTGGCGGGTTTTCCACGCCGACTTTCGGTGCTCCTGGCTGGGGGAGAGCCTTCGGGGGGGGATCGTTGTTCCAGAATGACCCGTCTGCGGCTTACAACAACCCGGCGGCCATGGCTTTCATCGATCACAACGTTTCTCAGTTCACCGTCGATTACGCACGGATTAATATCAAATACAAGGGGACGGCCAAGGATTACGCAGGCAATGCGCCAGCCGCCGTAGACCCCACTGATTTAAGCTCCACGCCACGCACCGGTGATGGTGGACAAGGCGGCTTTACCGCGTGGTTGCCCACCGGCTTCATGGTGATGCCTATCAACGACCGTTTTGCTTTCGGTTTAAGCCAGGTAGTGCCGATGGGTGCACGTACAACCTGGGACCAGGACTGGATCGGCCGGGATTTTGCGGTCGATACGCGTATTGAAACCGTCGGAGTCACGGGTTCGTTATCGTTCAAGGTTAATGACCAGTTCTCTTTGGGCGCCGGTGCAATTGTTCAGCACACCAAAGGGTTTGTCAGCCAGAACATCGACTTATATGCAGCAGCGGCGTTGTCACCTGCCATCGGAATTCCGTTCCCTTCCGGTGTGGGTTCTTCTTTGATGCGGGTCAAGGTGGATAACACCTCCGTTGGCTGGTTTGCCGGTGTGGTCTGGAAGCCAACCGAATTCGACACCCTGGGTTTGAACTACCACGCCAAGATAAAAAACAAGCTAGAGGGTAAGTACAGCATTTACGCCGACGACGCGAACAAAGCGCTGATCGATGGTGGCCTGCCTGCACTCGCGTATCCGGGGCTCAACCTCAACTCCAATGGCGCCAATGCCTCCGCGCAACTGGATGTGCCGGCAAATGCCTCTGTCGATTGGGTGCATCAGTTCAATGACCGTCTGACGTTGGGCGCCAGCGTTACCTGGACTCAATGGTCGTCGTTCAAGGCACTGACATTGAAGTCTGACGGCGCGCAAATTGTGTCAATTCCCTACAATTATAAAAACGCTTGGATGGTTTCGCTGGGCGGTGACTATAAATTCACCGACGACTTCACTTTCCGTGCCGGTGTAGCCACCGACCAGACCCCAACACGAAACTCCACACGTGACCCACGTATTCCGGACGGTGATCGTATATTTGCTTCCCTCGGGTTTGGCTACAACATCCGTGCTATTCCTGGTTTGAGTATCGATGGGGCTTACTCGCGGCAATTCGTCGAGAAAGCCAAGCTGAGGACCCACAACCAGGATCGTTTGGGTGGGGCCACTCTCGATGGCAAAGCCGACGCGAAGGGTGAAGTTGTCAGCCTTTCGGCGACTTATGCGTTCTGATTCATTGTGAGCGCAGGGCCCATAGACGAGCGGCAGGGAGCGCATCTCCCGTGCCGTTTGAGTCTGGCCTGGCGTTGATGGGTCGCGCAGGCGACCCGTACCGCTTCAACTCAATCGCGACTCTGTAAGGCTGACCTGTTCAGCCGTTGTTTATTCGTCCAAGCATTAAATAAAAATTTCAAAACAAAAATTGAATGTTTTTCTCCGAGTTTGTAGTGTGGCCTTACGCCTGAGGTCAGTGCGACCTGCAAGCGCTTTTGCCATACCCTGAATCGAGTAGAGGTATCCCCATGTTTATCTGGTTATTGGTGGGTGTCGCCGCTGCGATTGCCCTGGCGTATCGACAAGCCGCTGCCATTCACTGGCTGGGCGCTGGCTTGATCTGGCTGGCGGCCGGTTACCTGTTCAACGCTGTGGCCGGTTTCGGCATTGGCGTTGCGGCGCTGCTGGTGGTGTTGCCCGCAGCGCTGATGACAATCAAACCCCTGCGCCGCACCTTGCTCACCAGCAAGGCTCTGGGTTTGTTTCGTACAATCATGCCCGCTATGTCCGACACCGAGCGCGCCGCGATCGAGTCTGGCACTGTGTGGTGGGACGCCGAGCTGTTCAGCGGCAAGCCCGACTGGCAGCGCCTGCTGCAAGCCGCGCCCGCCAGCCTGAGCGCCGAAGAGCAGGCCTTCCTCGACAACGAAGTGGAGACCCTGTGCGACATCGCCAACGATTGGGAAACCACCCAGGTGTGGCAGGACATGTCTCCTGAAGGCTGGCAATACACCAAGGACGCCGGGTTCCTCGGCATGATCATTCCCAAGCAGTACGGTGGCAAAGGCTTCTCCCACTATGCGCATTCGCAGGTGGTGATGAAGCTGTCGACGCGCTGCTCGGCGGCGGCGATTTCGGTGATGGTGCCCAACTCCCTCGGCCCGGCCGAACTGCTGCTGCACTACGGCACCGATGCCCAGCGCAATTACTACCTGCCGCGCCTGGCGCGGGGGGAAGACATCCCGTGCTTTGCCCTGACCAGCCCGTATGCCGGCTCCGATGCCGGGGCGATTCCCGACCTGGGCATCGTCTGCAAAGGGATGCATGAAGGCGAGGAAGTGCTCGGCTTCCGGGTGACCTGGGACAAGCGCTACATCACCCTCGGCCCCATCGCCACGGTGCTCGGCCTGGCGTTTCGCGCAGAAGATCCGGACGGCCTGCTCGGCGTTCCGGGTTCCCTTGGCATCACCTGCGCACTGATTCCAACGTCTCACCCAGGCGTCAACAGCGGCCGCCGGCATTGGCCACTCAACGCCGTGTTCCAGAACGGTCCTACCACCGGCAAGGACGTGTTCATCCCCCTGGAATGGGTGATCGGCGGGCGCGAACAAGTCGGCAACGGCTGGCGCATGTTGATGGAATGCCTGGCAGCCGGACGGGCGATTTCCCTGCCATCGGCCAACGTTGGCCTGGGCAAGGTCGCGGTGCGCGGCACAACCGCGTATGCGGCGATGCGTAAACAGTTCGGCCTGCCCATCGGCAAGTTCGAAGGCGTGCAAGCGCCCCTGGCGCGCATGGCCGGGCACCTGTATGCCTGCGATGCGGTGCGCAAGGTGTCGGTAGCGTCCCTGGATGCGGGAGAGAAACCTTCGGTGATCTCGGCCATTGCCAAGTACCACGTTACCGAGCGGGCGCGGATCATCGTCAATGACGGCATGGACATCGTCGCCGGCAAAGGCATCTGCATGGGGCCGAATAACTTCCTGGCCCGCGCCTATCAGCAAAGCCCCATCGCCATTACGGTGGAAGGCGCGAACATCATGACGCGCTGCCTGATTATCTTTGGCCAGGGCCTGATCCGTTGCCATCCCTATGTGTTCCGCGAGATGGAAGCGGCGCGCAACCCGGACCGGCGCAAGGCGCTAGAGGCATTCGACAGTGCCATGTTCGGCCATGTGAGCTTTGTATTGGCCAACACAGTGCGTGCAGTGGTGCATTCCCTGACAGGCGGCCGGCTGATTTCTGCCCCGGCCAAGACCGACCCCGCGCTGGCGTCCTATTACCGCCAGGCCAATCGCCTGTCGGTGGTGCTGGCGTTGGTCTCGGATATCTCCATGGGCGTGCTGGGCGGTGCCCTCAAGCGCAAGGAAAGTATCACCGGGCGCCTGGGGGATATTCTGTCGCAGCTGTACATCCTGTCCTGCGTGCTCAAGCGCTTTGAGGATGACGGCCGGCCCCAGGCGGATTTGCCGCTGGTGCACTGGGCGGCCCAGGATGCGTTGCTGCGTGCCCATGAAGCGTTGGCCGAAGTGCTCGATAACTACCCGTCGAAAGCCGCCGCCTCCGTGCTGAAGGCATTGACGTTCCCCTTCGGTATCCCATTGCGCAAGCCGTCCGACCGCCTGCTGGCCCAGGTGGCCGATGTGGTGCAGACGCCGGGGGAAACCCGCGACCGTCTGCTGGCCAATTCCTACATCCCACGTCCGGAAATCGACAAGCTGGCCTATGGCGAACTGGGTTTCCGTCTGTTGCCGCAAGTGGAGCTGATCGAGGCCCGACTCAAGTCCGCCGTCAAGCAGGGCCTGATCGAGCCAATGCCGATCTCCGCCACGGCGTTCACGACCTGGCGCGTCAAGGCACGGGCACTGGACCTGATCAGCGACGACGAAGACACCTTGCTCGGGCGTTATGTGGAATACGCCGACCACGGCATCCAGGTGGACGACTTTCCGCAGGACTTCGGCTTGTTGGAAGCATTGCAACAGCGCAAGCAGGCGCTGGAGCCGACCACGAAACGTCGCGCCAGCCAAAGTGAAAACGCCTCAGTCAATTAGGAAAAAACCCAATCAATGTGGGAGGGGGCTTGCCCCCGATAGCGGTGGTTCAGCCAATGAATCGTTGACTGATAGAGTGCTATCGGGGGCAAGCCCCCTCCCACACAGACCGGGTTTACACGGCAAGTATGTGTGGTGAGTGGATCTATCTATGAGTGACAGCTACCTTTCGTTCGTCAATTCCCCCTGGGGCCGTCGCCTGGCCCAGGCCGTGGGTTTACCGCAACCGCTGCCGCTGCAACGCCATCGCAGCGGCCAGCATGGCCTGGTCAATCCGGTGATCGTTGCCGGGGCAGGGCGTCTGGCCGCTGAAGTGCAGCGTGTGTTCGCGGCCACCGACACAGTGATCGCTACCCCGGCCACGCCCAAGGCGCCGTCCACGGTCAAGGTGCAGGGCGCAGTGTTTGACGCCAGCGCCGTGGCCGATCTGCAACAGCTGGACGAGCTGTATGAATTCTTCCACGCCAACGCCAAACGCATCGGCCACCATGGTCGCGTGGTGGTGCTCGGCACTGCGCCGGAACACTGCCAGGACTTGCCCCAGGCCATCGCCCAACGCGCCCTTGAAGGGCTGGTGCGCTCGCTGGCCAAAGAGCTGCGCCGGGCGATCACCGTGCAATTGATCTACGTCGCGCCGGGTGCCGAAGAAGCACTGGACAGCAGCTTGCGTTTCTTCCTGTCGCGCCGCTCGGCCTATGTGTCCGGGCAAGTGATGCGCCTGGAACAACCGGTAGACGGCCACGTCACCGTCAACTGGGACAAACCCTTCGCCGGCCGCCGCGCCCTGGTCACCGGCGCCTCCCGTGGCATCGGCCTGGCGATTGCCCAGGTGCTTGCCCGGGACGGTGCGCATGTGGTGTGCGTGGACGTGCCCCATGCGCAAGAAGCCTTGCAGCAAGCCGCTACCAGCGTTGGCGGTTCCGCCTTGCCGCTGGACATCACCGCCCCGGATGCGGCCGCGTTGTTGCAGGCCCACACCAGCCAATACGGCGCGTTTGATGTGGTGGTGCACAACGCCGGGATCACCCGTGACAAAACCATCGCCAAGATGCCCGAGGCGGCGTGGCGCAGCGTGCTGGCGGTCAACCTCGAAGCACCGTTGCAACTCAGCCAGGCGTTGCTGGACAACCAAGGGCTCAATCCCGGTGGGCGCATCGTCTGCGTGTCGTCGATCTCCGGCATTGCCGGTAACCTCGGCCAGAGCAATTACGCCACCTCCAAGGCCGGTGTGATTGGCCTGGTGCAAGGCCTGGCACCCCATGCAGCGGCGCAGCAGGTCACGGTGAACGCGGTGGCGCCCGGGTTTATCGAGACCCAGATGACCGCGAAAATCCCGCTGATGATCCGCGAAGCAGGGCGGCGCATGAACTCGATGTCCCAGGGCGGGCAGCCGATTGACGTGGCCGAGACCATCGCTTGGCTGGCACACCCGGCGTCCGGCGGGGTCAACGGCCAAGTCGTACGCGTGTGTGGGCAAAGCCTGCTGGGAGCCTGAGCCATGGACTACGTGACGCAGATTATCGACCCGCCGCCATCGCGCACGCGCTTGCTGCTGGATGGCGTGCGCGCCTTGCGCAAACCCAAGCTGGACGGTGCGCCGCTGCTGCCCAAAGAGCGTCTGGTGCGTGCGGCGGCCGAGTTGTCCGGCGCCGGCATTGAGGCCTATGGCCGTGCCTGTGGTTTTCGCCGTGAGCAGGGCGTGCCGTTGTCCTATCCCCATGTGCTGGCCTTTCCGCTGCACCTGATGCTGCTGACGCGCCCGAGTTTCCCGTACCCGGCCAGCGGCATGGTGCACCTGGCCAATCGCATTCGTCAGCACCAGCGCCTGCACTCGGGCCAGGCCTTGCGCCTGGAGGTTTATGCCGAGCGTTGGGTCGCCCATCCCAAAGGCCAGGCGCTGAGCATCGCCACGCGTGCCTACGGTGCCGACGCCCTGGTGTGGGAGAGCGACAGCTTGTACCTGCGCCGCGACGTCAACGACCCGGTCGGCCAGCCGTGGGACGACGTGTTGCCGTTGCAGGAGGAGGGCTTGTTGCGCACCCAGCGCTGGGTGTTGCCCGCCGACCTGGGCCGGCGTTTTGCCAAGGTGTCGGGGGACTTCAACCCGATTCATACCTCCGTGATCGGCGCGAAACTCTTTGGCTTTCGCCGTGCCATCGCCCATGGCATGTGGACCCTGGGCCGAGCGCTCGCCGCGCAGCAACCACCCGGCGGGCTGGACCAGGCCGAGGCCCATTGCGACTTCAAGCTGCCGATCTTCCTGCCCGGCCAGGTAGCGCTGTGGAACCACCCCGTGACCGGCCCGCGCCGTGAATTCGAAGTGCGCAACTTCGCCGGCGACAAACCCCATATGCGCGGCCTATTCATTTGGAATGAGAGCGTTCGATGAGTGACTACAGCTTCAACCCGCCGCCGACCCGCCGTGTGGCGATTATCGGCGGCAACCGCATCCCGTTTGCCCGCTCCAACACGGTGTACGCCCACGACAGCAACCAGGACCTGTTGGTGGCCGCCTTGCAGGGCCTGGTCGACCGTTACAATCTGCACGGCCAACGCCTCGGTGAGTTTGCCGCCGGCGCGGTGATCAAACACTCGCGGGATTTCAACCTGGCGCGCGAGTCGCTGCTCTCCACCACCTTGTCGCCGGACACGCCGGCCTACGACGTACAGCAAGCCTGCGGCACCGGCCTGGAAGCGGCCTTGCTGGTGGCGAACAAGATCGCCCTGGGCCAGATCGAGGTGGGCGTTGCCGGCGGTTCCGACACCACCTCCGACGCACCGATCGGCATCAACGAATCGCTGCGCCACACCTTGCTTGCGGCCAACCGCGCCAAGGGCATGGGCGCCAAGTTGAAGACGTTGCTCAAGGTTCGGCCGTCGATGTTCTTCAAACCATTGCTGCCGCGCAATGGCGAGCCACGCACCGGCTTGTCCATGGGCGAGCACTGCGAAGCAATGGCCAAACGCTGGCAGATCAAGCGCCTGGCCCAGGATGAGTTGACCCTCACCAGCCACCAACGCCTGGAAGCGGCCTACAAGCGCGGCTTCTTCGACGACCTGATCAGCCCCCATCGCGGACTGGCGAAGGACAACAACCTGCGCGCCGATGCCAGCCTGGAGAAGCTCGCCGGCCTGGCCCCGGCCTACGACCGCCAGGACGGCACGCTCACGGCGGGCAATTCCACGCCGCTGACCGATGGCGCCTCGGTGGTGTTGTTGGCCAGCGAGGCGTGGGCCGCCGAACACGGCTGGCCGGTGCTGGCCTACCTGCGTACCGGCGAGACCGCCGCGGTGAACTTCGTCGACGGCAGCGAAGGCCTGTTGATGGCCCCGGCCTACGCAGTGCCGCGCATGCTCCAGCGCGAAGGCTTGAGCTTCAATGACTTTGATTTCTTCGAGATCCACGAAGCCTTCGCCGCCCAGGTGCTGTGCACGCTCAAGGCCTGGGAAGACGCCGATTATTGCCGCGAGCGGCTAGGCCTGGAGGCACCGCTGGGGGCCATCGACCGCGCCAAAATGAACGTCAACGGTGGCTCACTCGGTTGCGGCCACCCGTTCGCGGCCACCGGTGGCCGGCAATTGGCGGCGCTGGCTAAGATCATCCATGAGAACGGTGGCGGGCGCGGGCTGATTTCGATCTGCGCGGCGGGCGGGCTGGGCATTACCGCCATCGTCGAAAAGTAGCTCTATCAAAAACAACAACAAGGAGACTGCCATGAACGCTGTAAGCCTGGAACACACCGAACGGATCTGGTTGAACGCTTACCTGCCTGGCGTCCCGGCGGATATCGATGCGGGTATCGAGGACTACCCGTCGTTGCGCGAGGTATTCCTGGAGCACCTGGAGAAGTTTCGCGAGCGGGTGGCCTACGTCAGTATCGGCACCGAAATGACCTATGCCGACTGGCAGGTGCAAGGGTACGCCTTTGCGGCCTGGCTGCAGGCACAGGGCGTCAAGCAGGGCGATCGCGTGGCGCTGATGATGCCCAACTGCTTGCAGTACCCGATCTGCCTGCTGGGCACGATCCTGGCCGGCGCCGTGGTGGTCAACGTCAACCCGCTGTACACCGCCCATGAGCTCAAGCATCTGCTCAAGGACAGCGGCGCGGAAACCGTGGTGATCTTCGAGAACTTCGCCCACACCCTGGAAAAAGTCATCACCGGCAGCAGCGTCAAGCGCGTGGTGATCGCCGCCATCGGTGACCTGCTCGGCACCTTCAAGGGCGCGGCGATGAACTTCATCCTGCGCCGTGTGCAAAAGCAGGTGCCGGCGTTCAACCTGCGCGGTTCGGTGCGCTTCAACCAGGTGCTGAAACAGGGGCGGGCACTCAACCATTTCCCAGTGGGGATGCATCTGGACGACCTGGCCTTTTTGCAATACACCGGCGGCACCACCGGCGACGCCAAGGGCGTGATGCTCAGCCACCGCAATATCATCGCCAACCTGTTGCAAGCCAAGGCGTGGGTGGGTGACCAACTGGACCAGGACAAGCAGGAAACCAACGTCACCTTGCTGCCGCTGTACCACATCTTTTCCCTGACGGTGAATTGCCTGATGTTCATGTGCCTGGGCGGGCGCAACATCCTGATCGCCAACCCACGGGACGTGAAACGGGTGCAGATGATCCTGCGCAAGGAGCGTTTCAACGGCATTGCCGGGGTCAACACCTTGTTCAACGGCTTGCTGGAGAACAAGGAGTTCTGTGCGCGGGACTTTTCCGACCTGCGCATGGTGATCGCCGGCGGCATGGCCACCCACACGGCGGTGGCCAAACGCTGGAAGGAAGTCACCGGGCTGCCGATTATCGAAGGCTACGGCCTCACCGAGTGTTCGCCGGTGGTGAGCATCAGTCCGATCAACATCGCGCGCATGCGTGAGATGGAGTTCACCGGCAGCATCGGCGTGCCGTTGCCCTCGACCTGGGTGCGCTTCATGCGCGAAGACGGCGAGCTGGCCGACATCGGCGAGCAGGGCGAACTGCAAGTGCGCGGGCCGCAGGTGATGCAGGGCTACTGGAAACGCCCGGAGGCGACCGCCGAGGTGCTGGATGCCGAGGGGTGGTTGTCGACCGGCGATATCGGCGTGATGGACGAGCGCGGCTATATCCGCCTGGTGGACCGCAAGAAGGACATGATCCTGGTCTCAGGTTTCAACGTGTACCCCAATGAAATCGAGGATGTTGTGGCGCTGCACCCAGGCGTGGGTGAAGTGGCGGCGATTGGCGTGGAAGATGGCGTGACCGGGGAGAAGGTGAAGATCATCGTGGTGCGCAAGGACCCGAACCTCACGCAGGAGCAGATTCTGGCGCATTGCCGGGAGTACCTGACGGGGTACAAGGTGCCCAAGTACGTGGAGTTCCGTACTACTGAGCTGCCCAAGACCACCGTCGGCAAAGTCCTGCGCCGGGCCTTGCGCTAGACTTTGCTTTTTGTAGTGAGCGGGCTTGCCCCGCGCGAGGCAAGCTCGCTCACCACAAGGTTCGGGGCTGTTAAACTTCTTCGACGTGTACCCAGCGTTCTTCTTTGGCCGCCACGCGAATTGCCGTCGCCAACCGCTCCACTTCCCACGCGGCCTCAAAGTCGGTGCCATCCGCACCCTGGCCTGCGAGCGCCAGCATCAACTCCTGCACCTCCAGCGTCTTCAGTTCGTTGTACCCCAACTGATGCCCCGCCGCCGGGCTGAACGCCGCGTAACCTGGCAGGGCGGGGCCGGCGAGCAAACGCTGGAAGCCGTCCTGGCCAATACGGCATACCTGCAATTCATTCAAGCGTTCCTGATCGAAGGCCAGGGTGCCTTTCGTGCCGCTGATCTCGAAACTCAGGTGGTTCTTGTAGCCGTGCTTGAGCCAACTGCTGCTGACCGTGCCACGTGCACCGTTGGCGAAACGCAGCAGGGCATGCACCTGGTCATCCACGGCGATGGATTTCAGCTCGGTGCTGCCGTTGATGGCAGGGCGCTGGCCGTGGACGGTCTGGGTGTCGGCACATACGCTCGTCACATCCCCCACCAGATAACGGGCCATCGACAACAAATGACTGCCCAGGTCCGCCAGGGCGCCCCCCGCATGTTCGACCTCACAGCGCCATGACCACGGGGAGGTCGGGTCGGCCATGAAGTCCTCGCTGAACTCGCCCTGGAAACTGATGATTTCGCCGAGGTCGCCGCTGGCAATCATCTGCCGCGCCAGCGTGATCATCGGGTTGTGCTGGTAGTTGTAGCCGACCCGCGTCACCACCCCGGCGGCACTGGCGGCGAGGCGCATGGCGTCCGCCTGTTCCAGGCTGACGGCCAGGGGTTTTTCGCAGTACACCGCTTTGCCCGCAGCAATCGCGGCCATGGCCATGGGGTAGTGCAAATGGTTGGGGGTGGTGATGGCTACCACATCGACGCTCGGGTCATTGATCAGCGCCTGCCAGTCGCCATGGGCCTGGGCAAATCCCCAGGCGGTGGCGCAGCGCTGGGCGCGTTCGCTGTCGGCATCAGCCAGGGCGGCCAGCTTGAGGGGTACCGGCAGTTCGAATACCGCACGGGCGTTATTGAATGCCAATGCATGGGCGCGGCCCATGAAGCCTGTGCCGATCAAGCCGATTCCGAGTTCACGCATCGCCGTGGTCCTTTGGATTATTGTTTTCAGGAAGGCTATTAATGGAATAAAAATTCCTAAAATTCAATAGATGGAATAAAAATTCATTTGCGCGCTGGCGATCACCCCGGCGAATGCAGCTACATTCACCATGGGGCCAAATGCCTTCAGTTAACAAAAGATAACGTAGCGCCGATTGTCAGACGATTCGAAAGCCCGATAGGATGGCCCCTGCTTCCTCCAGGCGCTCTAGATTGCAGGTTTCAAGGCCCCGGAAGGCAAGCGATAACAATAATAAATGGGAGAAAGGTCTATGAGTGAGCCTGTAATGGGTTGGGTTGTCTGCCGCCCACGCGCCGCACGCAGGGTTGCGATGCTGGCCACAGCGCTCTCGTTGCTGGTCGGTGGTGCGTTGTCCACACCGGTACTGGCCGCCAGCGATACCGCCGCAACGCCGGTGTTTGCGATTGAATCCCCCAAGGCCGCCAAGGGCCTGATGATCGACGTGGTCCACGCGGGCAAGCGCCTGGTGGCGGTCGGTGATCGCGGGCACATCCTCTATTCCGACGACCAGGGCAGCACCTGGACCCAAGCCAAAGTCCCCACCCGGCAATTGCTCACGGCGGTGTTTTTTGTCGATGACAAGCAAGGCTGGGCGGTCGGCCATGATGCGCAGATCCTCGCCAGCGCCGACGGCGGCGCCACCTGGACCCAGCAATACCAGGACCTCAAGCGCGAAGCACCTTTACTCGATGTGTGGTTCAACGACGCGAACCACGGCCTGGCCGTGGGCGCCTACGGTGCGTTGATCGAAACCACCGATGGCGGCAAGACCTGGAATGACGTCAGCGACCGCCTTGACAACGAAGACCAGTACCACCTCAACGCCATCGCGCACATCAAGGATGCCGGCCTGTTCATCGTCGGCGAGCAGGGCAGCATGTTCCGCTCCAGCGACGACGGCCAGACCTGGGAAAAGCTCGAAGGCCCCTACGAGGGCTCGCTGTTCGGCGTGATCGGCACCGCCCAGCCGCAGACGCTGCTGGCCTATGGCTTGCGTGGCAACCTGTACCGCTCCACGGATTTTGGCAGCACCTGGGAGCCGGTCGAATTGAACGCGGCGCGGGGAGCGCTGGAGTTTGGTTTGTCGGGCGCGACCTTGCTGGATGACGGCTCCATCGTCGTGGTGGGCAACGGTGGCAGCGTGGTGGTCAGCCATGACGATGGTCTGACCTTCAGCGTGTTCAACCGTCCGGACCGGATTTCGCTGTCGTCCGTCACGGCGGCAGGCAACGGCAACTTGATTCTGGCGGGGCAGGGTGGCGTTCGCGTCGCCGCGCCCAACGGCGCCGAACTCGTAAAACAATAATAAGGGCGGGGAAAGAATGAGCAGTCATCACAACGATAAAGCAACCTTTCTTGAGCGCCTGATCTTCAACAACCGGCCAGCAGTGATCGTCATCTGCCTGCTGGTGAGTATTTTCCTGTTCTGGCAGGCGACTTTGATTCGCCCGTCCACCAGCTTCGAGAAGATGATCCCCCTCAAGCACCCCTTCATCGAAAAGATGATGGAACACCGTAACGACCTGGCCAACCTGGGCAACACGGTGCGCATCTCGGTGGAGGCCAAGGACGGTGACATTTTTACCAAGGAGTACATGGAGACCCTGCGGCAGATCAACGACGAGGTGTTCTACATCTCTGGCGTCGACCGTTCGGGGCTCAAGTCGCTGTGGAGCCCCAGCGTACGCTGGACCGAAGTGACCGAAGAAGGCTTTGCCGGCGGTGAAGTGATCCCGCAGAGCTACAACGGCTCGCCGGAAAGTCTCGATCAACTGCGCAACAACGTGCTCAAGTCCGGCCAGGTAGGGCGCCTGGTGGCCAACGATTTCAAGTCGAGCATCGTCGACATTCCGCTGCTGGAGTCCTACCCGGACCCGCAGGACCAGGGCAAGTTACTGGCCCTGGACTACCGCAAGTTCTCCCACGAACTGGAAGACAAGATCCGCGATAAGTTCGAAGCCCAGAACCCCAACGTCAAGATCCACATCGTCGGCTTCGCCAAGAAGGTCGGTGACCTGATCGACGGCCTGGTCATGGTGGTGATGTTCTTCGGCATCGCGTTCGTTATCACCCTGATCCTGCTGCTGTGGTTCACCAACTGCCTGCGCAGCACCGTCGCCGTGTTGAGCACTACGCTGGTGGCGGTGATCTGGCAGCTGGGGTTGATGCACTTCTTCGGTTTCGGCCTTGATCCGTATTCGATGCTGGTGCCGTTCCTGATCTTCGCCATCGGGATCTCCCACGGCGTGCAGAAGATCAACGGCATCGCGCTGCAGTCCAGCGAGGCGGACAACGCCCTGACCGCCGCCCGGCGCACCTTCCGGCAACTGTTCCTGCCGGGGATGATCGCCATCCTGGCCGACGCCGTGGGCTTCATCACGCTGTTGATCATCGACATCGGTGTGATCCGCGAACTGGCGATTGGCGCGTCCATCGGCGTGGCGGTGATCGTGTTCACCAACCTGATCCTGCTGCCGGTGGCCATCTCCTATGTCGGCATCAGCAAGCGTGCCATCGCCAAGAGCAAGAAAGACGCGAATCGCGAACATTCGTTCTGGCGCCTGCTGTCGAATTTTGCCAACCCGAAAGTCGCGCCGATCTCCATCGCCCTGGCGCTTGTCGCCTTTGGTGGCGGCCTCTGGTACAGCCAGAACCTGAAGATCGGCGACCTTGACCAGGGTGCGCCGGAGCTGCGCCCGGACTCGCGCTACAACAAGGACAACAACTTCATCATCAGCAACTACTCCACCAGTTCCGACGTGCTGGTGGTGATGGTCAAGACCAAGGCCGAAGGCTGCTCGCGCTATGAAGCCATGGCGCCCATCGACCAGTTGATGTGGAAGATGCAGAACACCGAAGGTGTGCAGTCGGCGATCTCGCTGGTGACCGTGTCCAAGCAGATGATCAAGGGCATGAACGAAGGCAACCTGAAATGGGAAACCCTGTCGCGCAACCCGGATGTGCTGAACAACTCCATCGCCCGTGCCGATGGCCTGTACAACAACAATTGCTCGCTGGCGCCGGTGCTGGTGTTCCTCAATGACCACAAGGCCGAAACCCTCGACCGTGCGGTGCATGCAGTGCAGGACTTTGCCAAGGAGAACAACAGGGACGGCCTGGAATTCATCCTCGCCGCCGGTAACGCCGGGATCGAAGCGGCCACCAACGAAGTGATCAAGGAGTCGGAACTGACCATCCTGATCCTGGTGTACCTGTGCGTGGCGACCATGTGCATGATCACCTTCCGCTCCTGGGCCGCGACGCTGTGCATCGTGCTGCCGCTGGTGCTGACCTCGGTGCTGGGCAACGCGCTGATGGCGTTCATGGGTATCGGCGTCAAGGTCGCGACCTTGCCGGTGGTGGCCCTTGGCGTGGGGATTGGCGTGGACTACGGCATCTACATCTACAGCCGCCTGGAAAGCTTCCTGCGTGCCGGTTTGCCGTTGCAAGAAGCCTATTACCAGACCCTCAAGTCCACCGGTAAAGCCGTGCTGTTCACCGGCCTGTGTCTGGCGATCGGCGTGTGCACCTGGATCTTCTCGGCCATCAAGTTCCAGGCCGACATGGGCCTGATGCTGACCTTCATGCTGTTGTGGAACATGTTCGGTGCGTTGTGGCTGCTGCCGGCGCTGGCGCGGTTCCTGATCAAGCCGGAGAAGTTGGCGGGGCAGAAGGGCAACTCGTTGTTTGCGCACTGAGTCGTCGCGTTTTGAAAAAGCCGCACAGTGTGCGGCTTTTTTGCGGGTTACCGTTTCAGGAACAGGTTCTCATCCAGTGGTTTACTGAACGTTGGGCTTGGGCGCTATCTTCAGGAACAGGTTGTCCAGTGGCGGGGTGATCAGCACATAGACAATTTTGGTCACCGGTGCGTTGTCGGGGTCCTTCACACGGCTCAGATAATCCTGCACATGGGCCTTGAGCAAATCCTTCTGGGTGAGTTTGCGTTGCTCCGGCAACTTCAGATGCGCCCGGGTGTAATTCGCGGGTGGAGCGTCAGCGGCAGCATAGTGGAAGTGCGCGTACCACAGCACCACCGGTGGCTTTTGCGCCTTGTCGTACACCGCGTATTCGGTGAAGAAGTCGCCACTGAGGGTCGGGCGTTGCGGATCGGCCTGGCTGGTGAGGTTGATATCGATCTGCTGGTGGTCCCAGAGGTAAGCGACGCTTTCCATTGTCGGCCACTGGCGTTTGTAGGCTTCGCTGCAGATACGTTGTGCCCAGCGATTGATGTCCTTGGCCTGTGCCAGGCATTCATCGATCAGATTCTGGGCGGTAGGCGCGTTGAAATGGTCGCGTTTTATTTCGTTGGCGAGCTCGGTCAGTTTGTTGGCTTGTGTGTTGAGCAACTTATCCCATTCGCCGGGGTTGGCGTCCTGGCGGGTGAGGGGGGAGTCCAGCTTCGCCTGGTCCGCCGCGACCAATTGTTCCAGGTCTTGGCGTTGTTCAATCAAGGCCTGGGCTTCACTTTTGAGGTCCGCGAGTGAGCGAGCCTGTGGGGCCGGCGCGAGGGTGGCCTCCTCGTCGATGGGGGCCCAACCATCCGCCTGCTGGTTATACGAAGCCAGGGTTTTACCCAGCAACGTGTCAGTGATGGTGATGTGTTCCTGGGTGGTTTGCGCGTCGGCGGGTTTGAGTTCGCCGATCAGGTATTCCTTTTTCCGGGTCTTGAACACGCGCTTTGCCGCAGGCTTGGCGCGCAGGGTTTTGGATAACGGCAGTTCGACCTTGAGGTCTTCCTGCTCTCGCACCACCGATTCCAGTTCGTTTTGCGCCAACACCTTGGCGTATTCAAGGCCTTTGAGCACACGCTCGGCTTCCGGGCCTAAAGCATCGGGCTTGAGCGTCTTGAGGGCTTGTAGGGCGAATTCGGCATGCTGGTACTTATCGAGGACGGTCTCGTAGACATTGCGTTGCTCGGCCAGTGGGTACTCGGTACTGCTGCGTACCTCGAGGTGGGATTTCAGGCTTATGTCCAGCCCGGACACTTGATAACGGGCGTTGTAATACCACTGCAACGCAGAAAGTTGTGAATGCATCTTGAGGCGTAACTGGCTCAGGCCGGTCAGCAGTTCCAACGCATTTAGCTTCAGGTTGTCGGAGAAAAACAATTCAACCACTGGAATGCTTGCCAGCAGTTCTTGACGTACTGCACGCGCGGCCCCCGACCCTTGCCCAAGGTGCTCAAGGGTGGCTTCCATCGTGGCGGAATGCACGGCCATGTGTTCGAGGTAATCGATATAACCCGTGACCATCCGCAGGTTTTCGTCGACGAGGGCCAAGTCTCCCGCCACTATTCGCGGCTGCATGCGTTGGTTCCACGCCTCCAAGGGTTCGCCCGCTTCGGTCGCGGTATGGAATCCCAACGCTTCCAATTGCATCTTGTGGAGAAACAACTGTTGGTTCCAGACCTCTTTCAGGATGGTTGATGGATTGATCTGGGGCAGGTCAGCAATCGCGGCGGCCTCCAATTGACGGGTCAAGGTGGCTAGCTCGAAGCGCACGGGCAACGCTTGGGAAAGTTGAGTTTCGACGTTCTGCAGCAGCGTTTCGAACTGATTGCGCAGGCGCTTGTATTCCTGGACTTCAGTCTGTTGGCGTACTTCCAGGCTCGGGCGTTGTGTATCGGAAGCTTTAAGCAGCAGATCCTGAATGATTTGCAGGGTCTTGAGTTGTTTCTCCAGGCTTTTGAGGGCGGGTGGCAACTGGGCGCCTGCTTGATCGATCGGCGCCGTGAGGAGCTGCGCTTCCTGAACGAGTTGGAGTGCGCGCGCCTGCAACCTTTCATTCTCAAGCTGCTTTTCATTGCGCAGCTCTTGCAATCGCTTGCGTCCACCCCCCAGCAGCTTGAGCCCCCGGTCCAGCGTCCAATGGCCGCGGCCGTCGGTTTTCAGCTGGATGCCCGGGTGTTCCGGCTTCAGAGGATGAATAATGAAGACCTCGCCAAAACCCGGCACGATGCTGACCCTGAATAGCAGGCCGCCCAGCGAGGCATGCCATTGGCGGTTGATCGAGTACAAGCCGCGATACATCCCAAGGGAAACCGGCTCGGGAATGGGGGTTGGCCAGGGCACGTTGACGGCCAGCAGCTTCTGCAAAAGCCTGGCCGATGCGCCGTCGCCCGCCAATGAGCGGTCAAAGTCCAACAAGGTGCGGCCACCACCGGGCGGTTCGGAAGGCAGCCCGACGGCCCCCCGTTCAACCACCGCCGATCGACCGATTGATTGGCCAGGCCAGCGTCGTTGGAACGGCGCGGGAGTCGTGGCTCGTTCATCGCGCAAAGGCGTTTCGCGGGGCGCGCTGAGCGACCCATGATGCAACAGCAGCATGCCGACATTGAGCAGCAGATCCACCCACGCCAGCTCCCTGGCGGTCGGGTCGTCACTTTCCAATGCGGGTAGGTCCTTCGCCAGGCTTTGTGTGGCCTGCATCAGCCAGCCGATTGCCGCCAAGGGACCCCGCACGACCAGCAGTAGGGTGTTGAACCCCAGTTGCAGGCCTTCCAGGATCAGCGCCCAGCGGCTTTCGCTGTTGGATGTGGACGCTTGCTCAGCCTGATCCAACAGTTGTCGGGTTTCACTGCCGAACAGGTACTCCATGAGGCTGCCACTGTGGAGCGCCTGAAGCACTTCGTCGTTGCTTTCGTCGTCGGCACGGGTCAGCTCTGCGGGCTTGGGCACGCTGGGCAGGCTGTCGAACTCCGAACCGATACCCACGCGTACAGAGTGAGGCTGGGTGAAGCCACCGTGGCTGTAGATGCCTCTGGCGTTGTCAGTCATCCAGGTCAGGACACTGTCCTGCAGGGTACCCGGTTGCGCGATGGCGGCCAGCAGTTGGTCGCGGTTGGCGTACTCCAACAATGCATCGGGATAGGCCGGGCGATACAGCAAGTGCGGGCCTGATTGTGTATTGCGCGGTTCAATGATGAACATGTTGCGCACGACATCGGCCGTGGCGCCTGGTTTACGTACAAAGGCCAGCGGGCGGATCACAATTTCGTCGTCACCAACCCGACGTTCCAGCGGGTTAGGGTTTACCAGTGCATTGACACAGTGAAAGCCGCGTTGAGTCAGGCCCGCCTGGCCATTGATCAAGCACTCCAGCGCATGGGTCTTTAAATGAATGGGCCGTAGTTGCTCGAACAGCTGTTGGCGTTTACGCGCGGCCTGGGTATCCCCCATCAGCTCTCGGCGCAGGTAGGCGGGATAGTTTTTGCCGATATCAACACGCTGGACCAGTTTAAGCAGGTAGTCGGGCGTCAACCACGTTTCGATCTCGCGGCCCGTGCGGTGGCGCACGGTCATGCGGCCCTTGGGGCGGCCGGACAGGTTCTTCAGCGCCAGGTCAACCAGGCTCATGACGACCGGTTCAATGTAACCCCCTTCGATGGTGCCCACCGGCACATGAAAGGTCAGTTCCAGATCGTCGGCCTGGTAGCCGGCAGACAACGCCTCAAGGGTGCAGGCACGTTGCCCGCCCTGGGCAACGGCGCGGTCCATGCACAACTGTTGGTTCAAATGCGCGGTGGCATAACCGCGCAGGGTTTCCAGGCTATCGAAGTCTGAGTCGCCGAGGACCTGGCGCTTGATGTTGGCGTGTTCCAGCAGGTTTTGGCGGTAGGCCATCCGGTTGGCCGCGCTGGCGTCTTGCAGAGTGGCTGGCAGGGCTGCCTGGATGGATGCCAGGGTTGCCAGCGGCGTGGCGCTGGATTGGGCCAGCCACTGCGCGGGATCGGTGGTCACCGCAAACAGCTCTTCCAGCGCTTGCACCGTCGTTTGGGCCGGGAGTTGGAGGGCGGCGAGATCGTCCAGTTGCTGGTTCAGGATAAGCGCGGCCTGTACCTCAAAAATATTCCCGTCCGGTTCATACTGCTGCCAGGTGATCTGGTCGGCAGTGAAACGCTGTTGCACGTGTTTGCCCCATGCCTGGCCGAAGGTGTCCAGGTCGGGGTAGGGCTCAACCTCACCGGATAAGCGATACAACAACACCTGCTCTGCGCGAACCACCAGGATCTCGGTGGCCTGGAAGGTGAGCCGCTTGCCCGAGCGCTGCAAATGCGTTTCCAGGGTGTAGGCGTGGACCTCGTTCGCGGGGGCGGGGCCGAGCGCACGGGTTGCCCGGTCTGGATAGCGGTTCAAGGCGTTGAGAATTTCAAGGTGTTGCGCCGTGACGCTGGTCTGGCGCGTGGCGACGTCGAGCAACACGCCCTGCAGCACATCGGCCAGCCACTTCCAGCGGCTGCCCCCTGCGTCACTGTCTTGTCCCCAATACGCGGCCAGTGCTTCTTGAAAACCGATGAACAGTACGTGAGGTAGCTCCCGAAGGATGGCCTCGATGACCCGCAGGTCGAAGTCGCGACGATCTCCGTTGACCTGATAGCTGAGCCGAGTGCCGGTTGCATCGCTCAGGTAGCAATCCAGGTTCTGGCGTGCCGTCAATTCGGGAAAACTGCCGTCGGCGATATGGTTCAGCGCGACGTCCAGCAAAGGCAGCAAGACTCGGCCACCGCCTTCGCGGGGTACGGCCAGCCGAAGATCGGTGACGGGCAGCGTCAGGGGCGGGTACTTTTCCACCAGGTGGGTGCCCAGCATTTGCGCGGTGACGGTGCGCAACGTCGGGCGCCCGAGAAACTGCGCTTCAACCGCTTGTCGTGTGGGGTTTGCCGCTGGGGTATTGGGCTGTGCGGGCATGGGAATTCCTTTACGTCGGATAAGAATGCGTCCTTGCAAGGTAATGCCCGGCGTTGCCAGCATGCGGTAGCCCGCTATGGTTTTAGGCCCCGGCAGCAAACTGGCCTATGATTAGCGCTTTGAACCTGATGAAAGACTGTGATGACTGAGAATTTGCCTGCCGTCCTTGAAACCAGCGACATGCTTGAAATCGATGGGCTGCATGCCTTCGATTTCCAACTCGATAAAGAAAAATTGCTGATCACCGCCATGGACGGCCGTGCAGAAAAACGCTGGCGCTTCAGCCTGGAACAGGTAAACGCCGCGACGTTCGATGACACCTTGCAAAGCTGGACCCTTACCGGTGATTCGGGCGAGCACCGCCTGATCTGCATGCGCGCCTTCACCGGCAACAATAACGACGAGGATGAAGCGGATGATGATGCGTAAATTCTGGCCGCTGCTGATGGCCGGCAGCGTGGGCGCGATGTCGGTGCAAGCCGCGCCGGCCGACACCTATGAACTGTTGGTGGGCAGCTATACCGCCGGCAGCAGCGAAGGCATCTATCGCCTGCAATTCGACAGCCGTACGGGTCAGTTCAGCGGTAAACCGGTGCTCGCGGCCAAAGCGGCCAACCCGTCCTGGCTGACGATCTCCAAGGACCAGAAGCACCTGTTTGTGGTCAACGAGAACGGTCCCGGGCAGAAAGACCCGGTCGGGCGCGTAAGCAGCTACAGCATCGATCCGCAGACTCACCAACTGACCCTGGTCAACCAGGTGCAGAGCCTGGGCAATGAGCCGACCCATTCCAGCGTGGCCGCCGATGGGCGCTACCTATTGGTCGCCAACTATTCGGTGGTGGAAGACCCGGGCGGCAGCCTGGCGGTGCTGCCGGTCGACGCCACGGGCAAGCTGTCGCCTCCGGTGCAACTGAGTGGGCACCCGGCCAGTCGCGTGAACCCTGAGCGGCAGGCGTCGAACCACGTGCATTCGGTGGTGTCGTCGCCGGATGGCAAGTACGTGTTTGTGCAGGACCTGGGGGCGGACAAGGTGTTTGCCTACCGCTACGACCCCAAGGCCAACCATGAACTGCCATTGACCTCGGCCAACCCGGCCTCGGTGCAACTGCCGCCAGGCAGCGGCCCGCGCCACCTGTTGTTCAGCGCTGATGGCAAGCACGCCTGGTTGACCACCGAGATGAGCGCGCAGGTGGCGGTGTTCGACTACAAGGACGGCCAGTTGACCCAGACCCAACTGGTGGACTTCGCCGCCGGGCAGCCGGTGTCCGACAAGGCCGGTGCCGCGTTGCATGCCTCCAGTGACGGCAAATTCCTCTACGTGAGCAACCGTGGCACGGCCAACCAGTTGCTGGTGTTCAGCATCGACCCGGCCACCGCGCACCTCAAGGAGTTGCAACGTCGCTCGGTGGACGGTGACCACCCGCGCGAATTCAGCCTGGACCCCAGCGGTCGGTTCCTGCTGATCGCCAATCAGAAAAGCAACGAAATCGTCGTAGTCGAACGCGACCCAAAAACCGGCCTGCTGGGTAAAACCGTGCAGAAATTGCCGATTGATGCGCCCAGCGACCTCAAGTTCCTGGTGCGTCAATAAGCCACAGGCCCCGCCGCGCGGGGCCTGACCCTTTCTATTAATTCTGTTAATAGCGGCTACTGTTTCAAAGCATTTCTAAGGTTCAGCCCTCGGGCGTAAGTTTGGTTCCAAGGCCTTCCCCGGCCACTCAACCAAACGAACACAAGGGTTACCGCCATGAATCTGAACCTCTTCTCCATCATCGCCGCTTCCGCTGTTTCTGCCACTGTTGCCCTGCCTGCCGCAGCCAGCGTGGAAGTGACCGGCAAAAAATCCAGCACCAGCGCCTACACCCAGAAATACCTGCAACAGAGCGCCAATTTCTATGCTGCACTGGATCACAAAACCCAGCACTAAGCGGTAGATCACTGAGATCAGATGTGGGAGGGGGCTTGCCCCCGATAGCAGTGGGTCAGCTACAGATTAGCTGACTGATCCACCGTCATCGGGGGCAAGCCCCCTCCCACATTTGATTGTGCCGGCCTCAGGGTTTTGCCATCACGGCGATAAATAGCGGTGAAGTAAGGACGCGCTGAAGCCAGGCTTGTAACCGTTGATACGGCGTCCCGGCAAACCACTCCCGATCCACATGGGCAAACTGCCGCACAAACGGCGCCAGGGCCATGTCCGCCAGGCTCGGATGCTCTGCCAGCAAGTACGCGCGTCCCGCCAGCAAGCCTTCCAGCTTCTGCAAAAACACCGCGCCCTCGGCCCGATAGTGTTCCATCGGGTGTTCCGGGTAGCGGTCGGCGTACTTGTATCGATCCAGGTGATACTTGAAGCCCTGGTCGTTCTCGGCAATCAGTGCCAGTACCGCCGGGTCACCCTGCAGCAGCCAATCATCCGGATCGTGCTGGGCCAGGGCCCATTGCATGATCTCCAGGCTCTCTTCAATCACCCGTCCGTCAACGCTCAGTACCGGCACCGTGCCCTTGGGCGACAGCGCCAGCATCTCGGCCGGCTTGGCCTTGAGGCTCACCTCGATGATCTGCACGGGCACACCTGAATAACGCAACGCCAGGCGCGCCCGCATCGCATACGGGCAGCGCCGGAACGAATACAGCAGCGCTTCGCTCACTTCACCTCCACCGTGCTCAAACCATTGCCCTGGCGCTTGACCTGGATCTGTACCGGGATGCGTTCGTGCATTTCCTGCACGTGGGAAATCACCGCCACCTTACGGCCCTGGGCCTGCAAACCGTCCAGCGCGTCCATCGCCAGTTGCAGCGATTCCGGGTCCAGGCTGCCGAAGCCTTCATCGATAAACAGCGACTCGATCTTCAATGTGCTGGAGGCCATCGACGCCAGGCCCAAGGCCAACGCCAACGACACCAGGAAGGTTTCGCCGCCGGACAACGAGTGCACCGAGCGCAGTTCGTCGCCCATTTCCGTGTCCATCACCAGCAGCCCGAGCATGCTGCCGCCGCGCTTGAGGCGGTAACGGCGTACCAGTTGGCGCAGTTGCACGTTGGCGTGGTGCACCAGCAGGTCGAGGTTGTAGGCCTGGGCGATCTTGCGGAAGGTGTCGCCGGTGGCCGAGCCGATCAGTGCGTTCAGGCGCGCCCAGCGTTGCCATTCGTCATACGCCTTGGCGATCTGCTCGGCAAAGGCCTGGTTGGCGTCCTGGCGACGCTGGTCTTCGGACTGCCGCGCGCGCAGTTCGGCGCAGTGTTTCTCGGCCTCGGCCAATTGCTGGTTGAGTGTGGCCAGGGCGGTGTCCAGCTCATTGGCTGCGAGGTTGCCATTGTGTTGGGCCTGGTGCTCGGCAAGGCGTTGCTCACGTTCCTGCAGCAGGACCCTGGCCTGTTCGACGGCTTTTTCACTGTGCTGTAACTGCTGGCGCAAGTGGCTGACCTGGGCGTCGTCGTAGGCCAGCAAACGGTCGAGGCCGGCGTCGTCGAGTTCCGGGTGCAGGGCGCGCCAGTCGTGCAGGCGCGTGTCGAGGCTGTGCTGTTCGGCCTGCAATGCCTGTTCGCGTTCCTGCTGAGCCTTGAGGTCGGCGGCCAGTTGGATCAGCGCGTTGTGGATGTCCTGCAGTTGTTGGTTGACGTCGGTTTCGCTCTGGCGCGACTGGGTGACGGCGTGATCCAGCTGTTGCTGCCACTGTTCGGCGCTGGTGTGCTCACCGAGCAACGCGCTGAGTTTTTCCTGAGCCGTTTGCTGTTGGCTCGCCAGTTCGGTGACTTGCTGGAGCAGGGCGTCGAGTTGTTGCTGGCGATGCTGCTGGTGGGTCTGTTCCTTCTCGATCGCCTGTTGACGTTCCTGTTGCTCGGCCAATTCGTCGCGCTGGTGGCCCAGCTGTTCCAGGCGCTGGCTGACCTGCTGGTCCAGCTGCATGAAGGTGGCGGCCGGCTCGGCGCGCAGACCTGCCAGGGTGTCTGGGGGCAGCAGGTTGGCGAAGGCACTCAGTTCCTGCTCAAGGCGTTCGCGGTCACTGGCCAACTCGCGTTGCTGGTCGACCAGTAATTGGCGGGCCTGCTGGCTTGCCTCCTGGGCGGCTTGCAGTTGTTGCTGCAGGCGCCCGGCGTTTTGTTGCAGGTTGAGCAGGGCGCCTTGGCGCTGTTCGTCCTGGCTGATGCTTTGGGTCAGTTGGCTCAGTTGCTGCTCAAGCCAGGCGCTGCGTTTGGCGGCCTCTTGGTTGAACAATGATGCGGTCAGCGGGTGTGCATCCAGGCTCGGTTTCAGCGCTTGTTGTTGCGTCGCCAGGTGTTCCTGCTGTTGCAGGTATTCCTTCTGCTGGGCGATCAAACCGCCCACTTCGCCACGCAACTCGGTGAGTTTCTCCTTGAGGGTGTCCACCGCGTTCTGCGCGTTGGCTTCCTCGTTTTCGTCATGACGACCAAGGCTTTGCAGCAGGGCTTCGGGCTGGTGGTACGGGTGTTCGTGACTGCCGCACACCGGGCAGGGCTGGTCGTCCTGCAACTGCTCGCGCAATTCCTCGACGCTGGCACTGCGGGCCAGGCGTTGGCGTTCCAGCAGCTGTTTGGTCACGTTCAGCGTCTGTTCCGCGACGGTCAGCTCGGCCTTGGTGTGCAGGCCGGTCTGGTTCAACTGTTCGCGTTGCTGTTGGGCCGTGGTGAGCTTTTGCGTCAGGCTGGTGGCTTGCTGGTCCAGCTGTTGCTGGTTGTCCCACAGGCGCGTCAGGTCTTCGAAGGCTCGCTGCTGTTTGCGATTGTCTTGCAGCAGGCTGGCCAGCAATTGGATCTGCTCGGCCACGGCGTGAGGCTCGGCACCGGCCTCCTGATACAGCAAGTCCAGGGCTTCGCGTTGCTGGGTGAACTGTTCAGCGGCGCTGCTTGCACGTTGCTCCAGTTGCGGCAGTTCGGCCTGGCCTTTGTTCAGGCGGTTACCGATCAGCATCAGCTGCTGCAGGCGGTCGCGGTAGGCGGTCCACGCATCACTTAGCGGCGCAAGGGCGGCGCTGCGCTCAAGCTCGGTACTCAGGCGTTGCAGGCGCTCTGCGACCTGGTGCTGTTTTTCCAGCAGGCCAGTGAGCTGGGCCTGGCCTTCGGTGCAGGCGCTTGCGTGCCGCTGTTTGTCCTCGGTGCGCTTGGCCAGCTCTTTGGTCAAGTGCGCGAGGGTGCTTTGTTCGTCGAACGCCTGGCGCAGCAAAGGCGCGGCATCCGCCTGGTTGTTCAGCGCTTCAGCCAGGGCGGTTTGCGCGTTGGTTTGTTGGTGCCGGGCCTGTTCCTGGCGGGTGTGTAGTTCGTCTTGTTGCCGGGTATGCGACTGAATCTGCGCCGCCAACGGCGCCAGCTGTGTGCCGAGTTCCGCCTGGCGCACGAACAGATGACGCTGCGGCGCCAACTGTTCCAGGCGGCTCAGGTCCTGGCGCTGCGCGTCCTGGTTATTCCACTCGGCCTGCGCCAGCTGAAGCTGCTCGGTGGCGGCGAGTTGGCGTTCCTGCCATTCGCGCAGTTCCTTGAGCCAGGTGTGCTGAAGCTCCAGCTGCTTGAGTTGGGCCTGCTGGGTCCTGAGGTGTTGCTGCGCGGCATCGAATTGTTGATCGAGTTCGGCACGGGCTTCAGCGGCCAGCGGCACCACGCCGGTGGCCTGGTCCTGCAACTGTTTGTGCGCGTCCCGGGCCTCTTTGGCCTTGTCGAAGGCGCGTCGGCCAAGCTGGGTGTACAGCGCGGTGTCGGTGAGCTTTTCCAGCAGTTCGCTGCGCTCGTTGTCGTTGGCCTTGAGAAACGCACTGAACTCGCTTTGCGCCAGCAACACGGCGCGGGTGAACTGTTCGAAGTTCAGGCCCAGGGCCAGTTCCAGCTGGGTCTTGTATTCGGTTTTCTGGCTGGCCAGCAGTTGGTCGCTGTCCAGGTCGATCAGGCTCTGGCGGCTGTTCTGCAACTTGCCGCTGGCCTTGTCGCGGGCGCGGTTGGCTTCCCAGCGCGCGCGGTAGCGGCGGCCACTGACGCCGACAAAATCCACCTCGGCATAACCGCCACCGGTGCCGCGTCGCAACAACGTGCGCGGGTCACCGATGGAGATATCGCTGTCGGCATCCGGCATCTTCGCCTGGCCGGTATCACCCAGGCGCGGCACGGCGCCAAACAGCGCCAGGCACAAGGCATCGAGCAAGGTGCTTTTACCGGCGCCGGTCGGCCCGGTGATTGCGAACAACCCCGCACTGGCCAGGGGTTCGGCGGTGAAGTCGATCTCGAATGGGCCGGCCAGGGAAGCGAGGTTTTTCAGGCGGATGGCGAGGATCTTCATGGCTGTTCCCCCTCTTGCTGCACTTCCTGGAGCAACACGGCGAAGTCCTTCAAGGTCTGTTCATCCACCTCGCTGCCATAGCTGTCCTGCCAGGCGCGGCTGAACAGTTCCTGGGGCGTGAGCTGGTCGAGTTCGATCAGGCGGTCGTCGCCTTCGTCTTCACGGGGGCCTTTACCGGCGTACTCGGCGGCGATGCGCACCAGGCGCACTGCCTTGCCTTGCAGCGCGGCTTCGATTTGCTGGCGCAGGTCGGGTTGCGGTTCGTCGAGCAGGACGCGCACTTCGAGCCAGGGGTGGCGTTGGGTTTCGGCGAGCAGGTCGATGTCCGGCAACTCGGCCAGGGCCTTGAGGATATCGGCCAGGGGCACGGCTTCCAGGCGTTGCAGGTCGACTGAACGCGGAATCAGGATGGGCTCGACGCTCACCAGGCATTGGCCCTGGAACACCACATCGAGGATCTGGTGCTTGTAACCGATTTCGGAAAACGACAGCGGGATCGGCGAACCGCTGTAGCGAATACGTTCTTCGCCATTGACCTTCTGCGGCTTGTGCAAATGGCCGAGGGCGACGTAAGCGACACTTCGATCAAACAGACTGGCCGGCAGCGCCTCGGCATTGCCGATGATCAGGCTGCGCTCGGAGTCTTCCGACACCGAACCACCGGCCATGTGCGCATGGCTGATGGCAACCAGCGCCTGGCCTTTTTTGCGCTTGGCATTGGCCGCAGCGATCAGCGATTCATGCACCTGGCCGATGCCGCGCAGGTAATCGTCGCCCAGGTGCGCGCCGGTAACTTCCGCCGGGCGCAGGAAAGGCAAAGCCAGGCACCAGGCGGCAATCTTGCCTTTGGCATCGGGCAGCGGGATCAGCAGGCGTTCGGCGTCGAGCTGGCCGTCATCCAGCCATAACACGCGGCCGAGCGCATGAGTGCGCAGTCGGCGCATCAGCGGTGCCGGCAGCTCGATGCGCGAGCCGGAATCGTGGTTGCCGGCGATCATCACGATGGTCAGCTTGGGGTTTTGTTCGTGGGCGCTGATGATGAAGTCATACAGCCGCTCCTGGGCCTTGAGCGGCGGGTTGACGGTATCGAAGATATCGCCGGCGATGAGCAGAGCATCCGGCTGATGGGTCTTGAGTTGGCCCAGCAGCCACTCGAGGAAACAGGCGTGTTCGAAGTCGCGTTCCTGGCCGTGGAGGTTTTGGCCCAGGTGCCAGTCGGAGGTGTGAAACAGACGCAAGGCGAACTCCGTGGAATAGATGAAAAGGAGGGGAGTTTACCTGTAATGCGACCCTGCTGCCCCCAGGCGACGCAGATTCAATGTGGGAGGGGGCTTGCTCCGGGTGGCGGTGGGTCAGGCAGTGCATTTCTATCTGACACACCGCATTCGCGAGTAAACCGCCCCGTGCCAAGGGTTAGAATATTTATCTGAAAAAAACGCAAAGTAAAATGCTATTAAATGCCGATCTTATAAGTGGGAGGCAGGATTAGGACGCGCCTTACTTGTTCCTACACTAAAAAATGACAGGCCTTTCCTTCCAGAATTTAGGAAGCGGCTGGCTTACTTTGATAAATAATTCATGCAGTCTGGCAAGCGTGGAGTGGTCAATTGACGCGCTCCTTGCGTGATGCGCTTTTGTGTTTTCTTAATACTGATGGAGACTATTATGAAAAGCCTTATTGCATTGCCGCTTGCTGGATTGATGCTTGTTTCATTCCAGGCATCTGCGTTGTGTTTGAATATTGCTGATAGTTATACCGGGATAATGCAGCCCAATGATGAGATTACGGTATATGGTCCATTTAAAATAACCGGAGCCAATGGCTGTTCTGCCGCGAATATCGATGCAACGGTTTCAGCGGGAGGAGCGGGAAGTGCTCCGGCGATTTTTATCGAGCGTGAAGTAGGCTCATCCTGGAGCAGAGTGTCATTCAGTATCGGCACTAACGCGTCTTACGTGGGGCCATTCGGTACCTATCGTGTAAGGCTGAAAAACGAAACCAGCGCGTCTAAATCCTATTCAGGTACGGTGAGATACGGACGCTAGATGAGCAGGCGGCGCGTCAGGTTGAACCTGGCGCGCCTTGACTCATAAATCAAATTCAAGCGTACTCATTTATCGATAAATCATTATTAGCGGACTTGACAAAATACGCCAATGCACCAACAGCTTGATTTGCGCTGACCATCCCTTGCAAGTGATCCATGGCACCGTCTTGCATTGCAACCATTGGTTCACTTTTGAAAAAAGCCCGCGTATCTTCCAGTTTCTCGTTGAATAGGGCAATGGCATTAAATTTTACGTGGGTGTTTGTTTGGCGACCATTGGCATCTGATGCACCATCACCCGAAATGAACATCCCAAAAGCGCGTTGGCTGATCATTCCGTCATCGTAGAGCCTTCTACCGACTTTCTTAAGCTCATCCGTACTGATTGACGTCATATCATAATCTTTCAAAAACTCCTTAAGTTGACTGATCTTCTCCTGATCGCCAAGCTTCAATGTATCCGCCGCCTCGGAGGCTTCGGTAATAGTGAAGGCATTCGTGACTTGCTGCGGGTTTTTGATGGCGTAAGCGTCTGTCTGCTTACTTAAAGGCGGATAGGAAACATTCAACGTAATGGCCATTTTAAAAAACTCCATTAATCGAAAGCTACATCGCTTTATCGGCCACGCCTGTCCTATCTTAAGTAGTCACCTTGGCTACTTGGGATACAGCGGCGGCAAGCTGGTGGTATCCGCCGTCGGATCCACCTCACGCTCAGCCATCGGAATTGCCTTCACCGCACGCCACAAGTCCTCTCCCAGCCAGAAATGCCCACTCTCGCTGTACAGCGCACCATTCAGCCCGTCCAACGCGTCCGACAGCGGCACAAACCGCGCCGCCATATCCGCCAGGGTTTCCGGCTGTTGCCGCGCCCAGGCGTCGAGGGCCTGGCGGGTAGCTTGGGGGTCGTTGGCCTGGGTGGCGCGTTTAAGGTCATCGAGCAGGGTGCGCGGGCTCGGGCCGGTTTGTGCGGCGCGCTGCACGGCCGGTTGCCGACGTGCACGCCACCACAGGCCAAACCCCAGCAGGGTGGTGCAGGCCAGGATCAATGTGCTCAGTTGCCATAGCCACAGGCGTTCATCGTCTGGTGCGGTGATCACCGTCGGTGTGGCGGGGGTATCCACGGCCAGGCTCGGGTTGATGGCAACCTGCACGGTGCGGGCGGGCAGGCTGGTGCGCTCCAGGTGGTCTTCGTGGGTGTTCCACCACACCACGTCCACGGCAGGCAGTTCCAGGTTACCTGCGCGGGTGGGCACGAGCGCCTCGCGGTCTTCGCGGCTGCCGATCAGGCCGCGGTCGTTGGTCTGGTTGCCGAGCACCGGCTGGTCCGGGTAGCGGCGCAGGCCGTTGACTTCGGTGCTGGGCAGTGCCGGCAGTTGCGCGCTGGACAGGCCTTCGGCCTTGACCGTGAGGCTGCGGGTCAGGGAGTCGCCGACTTGCACGTGCTCGGGTTCGGGGTTCCAGTTTTCGCTCAGGGTCAGGCTGCGTGCCGGCAGCCACGGCGTATCGGCGGGATACAGCGCCGGTTTGGGTTTGACCACCAGCGGCAGCTCTGCGGAACTCACGTGGATCAACTTGCCCGGCTTGGTGCCTTGCAGGGTGTTTTCCTGGGGTGGGCGCGATTCCACCAGCGTCGCGCTGAAAGTCTGCGCAGGGATTGCCAACGTGCCGCTGTGCTGCGGGTAGATGGCGTAGCGGGTCTCGATCACGCCGTGGCGGATGCTGTTGATGACCTTTTCGTAGGTGCGCGACTCGCCCAGCTGTTCCACACGCGCATCGGCAATTTGCAACGGCGTGAGGCTGCTGTCGTCATACAGCGACACCGAGTGGTAGACGCGCACGGTCAACAGCGCCTGGGCCTGGACGTAGACGCTGGTCTGGTCGAGGTTGGCCTCGACAAACACTGGCGCCAGCTCGGCAGCAGTGTTCTGGCTGGCGGTTTCCACCACTTGCAGGCTGATCGGCTGGGTCTTGTGTTCGCCCACTTGCAGGGGCGGGATGACCACCGTGCCGTTTTCCCGGGGCAGCAGGGTGATGATCCAGCGCGTGGTGGCGTGGTTGTCGCCGCCCAGCGTGGTGAGCTGGTTGATCTGCCGCGTGCCGCTGACTTCGAACTGTGCATCCAGCGGCGACAGGTCGGGCTTGCCGAACTGGGTCACGTCGCTGGATTCCACCGTGAGTTCCACCGTTTCCCCGGAGTTGACGCGGCTGCGGTCGACGCTGGCGACCAGGCTCGCCGCCTGGGCGTGGCCTGCCGACAGGGCGAGCAGAAGCAGTAGGGTGGTGCGGCGGCTCATCGAGTCTTGTCCTGATGTTGTTGCTGTTCGTACCAGAATTTGCGGCGCAGCAGTTCTCCGGGGTTGTCCGGGATCTCCTGCAGCCATTGCTCCAGGGCCTGGCGATGTTCACCGTCAAGGCTGGCATCGTTGGGCCGCAGCGGCGGGGTAGTGGTCTGTTCGTCGCCCAGTTCGCTGCCCGGCACTTCATTGCCCGCGGTTTGCGGCGTGTTGCCGGGCTGGGTGTCGCCAGTGCCGGCTTCGCCCTGGCCTTGGGATGACTGTTCGCCCCCCGTGGCGTTTTGCCCCGTGCCGCCCGGTTGCGCAGTTTGGCCGGGTTGGGTGGTTTCGTCATCCTCGTTTTTTGCCGCAGGAGGCGGCTCCGGTTGGGCCTGTTCCTGCATAAGGGTTTCCACCACCGCTTTGTTTTTCAGCGCCGGTTGCAGATCGGGCTGGGCTTCGAGGGCTTGCTCGTAGGCGTCGATGGCGGCTTCCAGTTCACCGGATTTTGCCAGGGCATTGCCCCGATTGTAGTGGGAGTAGGCGTCATTACCCTCGGCGAACAGCTTGATGGCCTCGGCATAGTTGCCGGCCTCGTAAAGCGCCACGCCCCTCCATTGCGGGTCCTGGAAGTGTTCGGCGGCTTCGGCGGGGCGTTTTTTCTTCAGCAGATATTGGCCCTGCTGGTCGGGGCGCAACCACAAATCCTGCAAGCCGAACGCATAGCTGGGCTGCGGCGCGCTCAACAACAGCAGCGGCAGGCAGAACAGCCAGCCACGCCGGCCAGCACAGGCGGCCAGCAGCAGCAGGGGCAGGAGCAGCCAGTAACCCTGGTCGGCCCAGGTGTCGAGGTGCAGCAACTGGCCATCGTTGCGCAGGGCTTGCGGTGGGTCGAGCACGCCGAGCTGGCGCAGGTCCTTGTCGTCCAGCCGCGCAGCGCGGTAGCGGCCACCCATTTCGCTGGCGAAGGCCTTGAGGGTCGGGCTGTCCAGGCGCGGCACCAGGATCGCGCCTTGTTCGTCCTTGAGGAATTCGCCGCTCTCCTGGGTCACCGGCGTGCCCTCGCGGCTGCCGATGCCGAGGATCGACAAGCTCGGCGCCTGGCCGCTTTGCAGCAGCAGGCGGATGCCCTGGCGCTCCTGTTTGGACAACGAAGAACCGATCAACAACAGGCGCCCCTGGCCGAGGCCGCCTTGCTTGAGCAGGCCCAGCGCCTTCTCGACGGCCAGGTCGGCGCGGTGGCCGGGTTCGGGCATGATCGAGGGGCGCAAGGCTTCCAGCAGGTTGCGGCTGGTGGCCAGGTCGTCCGACAGCGGCACCAGCGTGTGGGCGCTGCCCGCGTAGACGATGATGGCTGTTTGCGCGTCGGTGCGCGCCTGCAACAGGTCGTACAGTTTGCGCCGTGCCTGCTCCAGGCGGTTGGGCGGGCTGTCGGTGGCGAGCATTTCCGGGGTCAGTTCCAGCAGTACCACCAACGGGTCGGACGGCTTCTGGCTGGACTGTTCAACCCTTTGCCAACTGGGGCCGAGCAACGCCAGCACCGCCAACAGCCAGGCGATGCCGAGCACCACCCACGGCGATTTACTCTCGCGGCCGTTGCCACCACTGAGCAACACCGCGTGGAAGGCCGGCGGCAGGATCATCTGCCAGCGCCCGGCGCGCTTTTGCCGATGCCACAGGTGCCACAGCAGCCAGCCGAGCAACGGCAGCAGCAACAACCACCAGGGACGGAACCAGTGCGGCCACAGGTCGATCATCGACGCCTCCGCAAACGCAGGCGTTTAAGGCGTTGGCGCCATTCCGGGTGTTGCTGCAGGAACATGCCCTTGCTCGACAGTTTATTGAACACGCGTTGCAGGGCGTTGTTCGGCCAACGTTCCTGGATCACCAGCAACATGCTCAGCACCAGCGCGAGGGCCAGCGGCGCGCTGTACAAGGCCAGGGCGGGGCGTGCCTGGGTGGGTTGTTGTTCGACGGGTTCGAGCTTGTCGAGGGTTTGCTTGATCGCTTGCAACTCTTCGCCATCGCGCGCGCGGAAGTACTGGCCATGAGTGGCTTCGGCGATGGCCTTGAGCGCCGGTTCGTCGAGGTCCAGGCTCGGGTTGACGCCGAGGATGCCCAGGGAACCGGTCTGTTCCGGATCGGCGCCGATACCGATGGCGTAGATCTTCACGCCTTCTTCGGCCGCCAGGCGCGCAGCGGTCAGCGGGTCGATCTGCCCGGCATTGTTGGCGCCGTCGGTGACCAGGATCAGCACGCGGCTCTGCGCCGGACGCTGGCGCAGGCGTTTCAAGGCCAGGCCGATGGCGTCGCCAATCGCGGTGTTCTTGCCGGCAATGCCGATGCGCGCTTCATCCAGCCAGGTGCGCACGGTGCGGCGGTCGAAGGTCAGCGGTGCCTGCAGGTAGGCCTGGCTGCCGAACAGGATCAGGCCGACGCGATCACCTTGGCGCCCTTCAAGAAAATCGCCGAGCAGGTGCTTGACCAGGCTCAAGCGACTCACGTCTTCGTCCTGCCAGTGCATATCGGGAAAATCCATCGAGCCGGACACGTCCACCGCCACCAGCAGGTCGCGGCCACTGGCGGCGATGGGCAGCGGTTCGCCGAGCCATTCCGGGCGTGCGGCGGCGGTCAGCAGCAGCAACCACAGCACCACGAACGGTGCTTGCTGGCGCCAGCCTGGCAGGTTGACGCGGGCGCGGCGGCGGGCCAGGCCTTCGAGGTCGCTGAGGTAGCTGACTTTCAGGGCGGGCTCACCGCTGTCGGCTGCCGGCAGCACCAGGCGCATCAGCCAGGGCAATGGCAACAGGGCAAAGATCCACGGCCAGGCGAATTCAAACATGTTTGCGAATCCAGGTATCGACCGCTTGGGTCAGGCCGGCGATGGCCTTGTCGTCGAGTTTGCATTCGGGTTTGTAGGCGCCTTCCACCAACACCATCCAGCGCGTGAGGCCGGCGGCGGGGCAGCGGTTGTCGAGGAATGCCAGCCATTTGCGGCCGTTGAGGGTGTGGCTCTGGCTGTAGGGGTAGTCGTTGCGGCACAGGCGCTTGAGCAGGCCGTTGAGCTGTTGCAGCCAGGCGCCGGCAGGCGCGCCGTCGTAGGGTTTGGGCATCAGCGCCAGTTCCGCCAGGGCGGCAATGCGCAGCGGGTCCAGCGGTTGTTCGGCGCGGGCGATGGGGCGACGGGTCGGCAGGAAGCGGCGCAGCGACCATAGGCCCCAACCGAGCAGCGGAATCGCCAGCAGCAACAGCCACCAACCCGGCGCAGGCGGCCAGAAGCCGATGGCGGGCGGGGCGATCAGCGGCTGCAGTTGGTCCAGGCTGCTCATTGTTTTTTAACCGGGCGTTGCGGGTTGAGGTATTCACGCAGTTGCTCGACCATTTCGCTCTGGGTACTCAAGGGCATCAACAGCACACGCAGCTTTTGCGCGAGCAGTTCCCAGCGCGCAATGCGCGCTTCGGCCTGGGCCTTGTAGGCCTGGCGCAGGTCGAAGTTGAGCGTATCCAGTTCCAACTGCGCACCACGTTCGGCGAAACGCAGCAGCCCGGCGGCGGGCAGGGCGTGGTCCAGCGGGTCGGAGATCGGCAGCAGCAGCAGGTCGCAGTGGCGTGACAGCAGGCTCAGTTGTTGCTCGGCGCCCTCAGTGAGGGCGCGTTCGTCGCAGATCACAATCACCAGGCTGCCGGGGCGCAACACTTCGCGGCCACGGCGCAGGGCCATGCCGAGGGCGTCGGCTTCGGGGCGGCTCTCGGTGTTCAGGCTCTGGTTGACTCGCACCAGGCGGTTGAGCAGTTGCAGCAGGCTTTGTTTGCTGCGCCGGGGTTTGATTTCGTAGTGCTCGCTGTCGCCGAACACCAGCCCGCCCACACGGTCGTTGTGGCCCAGCGCGGCCCAGCCGATCAGGCTGGCTGCCTGCGCTGCGAGCACCGCCTTGAACATCTGCCCGGAGCCGAAAAACAGCCGGCAGCTTTGTTCCACCATGATAAAGATCGGCCGCTCGCGCTCTTCATGGAACAGCTTGGTGTGCGGCTCCTGGGTGCGCGCCGTCACGCGCCAGTCGATGGTGCGCACGTCGTCCCCGGCCTGGTACACGCGCACCTGGTCGAAGTCCACCCCGCGTCCGCGCAGCTTGGAGTGGTGCAGGCCGATCAGCGGGCTGCGCTGGCTTGGCGTGGAAAACAGCTGCACTTCGCGCACGCGATGGCGCATCTCGATCAACTCGCTGAGCGTGACGCGGACCCCATCGCTGGCGTTCATGGGTTTCAAGCGACGGCAACGACGTCGAGAATGCGTTGCACCACGCGGTCCTGGTCGATGCCGGCGGCTTCGGCTTCGAACGACAGGATGATGCGATGGCGCAGCACGTCGAACAGCACCGCCTGGATGTCTTCCGGGCTGACAAAGTCGCGACCGGCCAGCCAGGCATGGGCACGGGCGCAGCGGTCGAGGGCGATGGAGCCGCGTGGGCTGGCGCCGTAGGCGATCCACTCGGCCATCTCCGGGTCGAACTTGGCCGGGGTGCGCGTGGCCATCACCAACTGCACCAGGTATTCCTCCACGGCGTCAGCCATGTACAGGCCGAGGATTTCCTTGCGTGCGGCGAAGATCGCCTGCTGGCTGACGCGGCGTTCCGGCTTGGTTTCGCCGTTGAGCGCCTCGCCACGGGCCTGTTGCAGGATGCGTCGCTCGACGGCGGCGTCGGGGAAGCCGATCTTGACGTGCATCAGGAAACGGTCGAGCTGGGCTTCAGGCAGCGGGTAGGTGCCTTCCTGCTCGATGGGGTTTTGCGTGGCCATCACCAGGAACAGCGGCGACAGGTCATAGGTGCTGCGCCCGACGCTGACCTGGCGCTCGGCCATGGCTTCCAGCAGTGCCGATTGCACCTTGGCCGGGGCACGGTTGATTTCGTCCGCCAACACCAGGTTGTGGAAGATCGGCCCCTGTTGGAACACGAAGCTGCCGGTTTCCGGACGATAGATCTCTGTGCCGGTGATGTCGGCGGGCAACAGGTCGGGGGTGAACTGGATACGATGGAACTGCGCTTCAATGCCTTCGGCCAACTCTTTGATGGCCTTGGTCTTGGCCAGGCCCGGCGCGCCTTCCACCAGCATGTGGCCGTCGGCGAGCAGCGCGATCAACAGGCGATCGATGAGTTTTTCCTGGCCGAGAATCTGCGTAGAAAGAAAGGTTCGCAGCGCAAGCAGCGCTTCACGATGTTCCATCGATGACGGTTCCTGGAGAGATGAGCCTTGGGGTTGTGAAAAATGCCAAGGCCTGGGGCGTCTACTTTAATGCATGGAGGGGGGTGGCGACTAACGGCGTGACGGGTATTTTTGGCAAATCTTGTAGGAAATTTGTGTGGGAACACGGTCGATGTGGGAGGGGGCTTGCCCCCGATAGCAGTGGGTCAGTGGCTGCATCCGTGGCTGACACGCCGCTATCGGGGGCAAGCCCCCTCCCACATTTGATTGTGGGTGCCGTTTAAATTCGGGTGAAAGTGCCGGTGCCTTTCAGGATGTTTTGCAGGGTTTGCTCGACTTCGACCAGGTCCGACGCAGCGGTGGCGTGGGTAATCTGCAACTGGTCCTTGCCACCCAGGGCATCGGCATCCCCGGCAGCCAGTTCGATCAGCAGGATGGTGTCACTCAGCGTGACCTTCAGCCCATCCAGCGTCGACGGCTCGTAGTCCCAGGTCAATTCCACTTCGTCTTCGTCCGGGTAACGGGTGAGCATGAACATCTCGCCGTTCTTGCCGTGGCAGCAGAGCATGGCCATGTTGTCTTCTTCGTCGTCGCACGGCGTGGCCATCAGGGCGTCGGTTTTCAGTTGCAGCATGGGCAATCCTGTCTGGGGTAGGGCGTGATGCGGGCAATTGTGCCATTGCGGCGAATTTTGTGCTGCTTCCTGTGTCAGACCCAGTGCATGACCTGACGGGCAATATCGGTCATTTCTGATACTCGCCGGCGTCGAAGTAGCCGGATTTTCTGCCGGGAATGACGGGTTGCCCAAGTCGCAACCCGGCGCCTGCTTACCGATGACCGAATATGTCGCAGCGTCGCAAGCAGCTGGCTTCCTACACTCGTTAAGCTGCGCAACGGATGTGCACGAGCCTGGCGCCTGACCTGCCCGTCGTACCGTCACCCGGCTAGGTGCACATCTTATGGAAGTTGTATGTGACCTCATTGTCTTGTCCAGCTTCACCCACCTGTCACCCTGATTCGTTTATGGTGCTTTACTCGTCACCCAGCGAACAGCGCTGACGGTCTCCCCGCAAGGGGATAACACGCGACGCTTCCATCAATAACAAGCCCAAGCGGAGTACCACAGATGGCGTTTTTCACCGCAGCCAGCAAGGCCGACTTCCAGCATCAACTGCAAGCGGCACTGGCGCAGCACATCAGTGAACAGGCACTGCCACAAGTGGCGCTGTTCGCTGAACAATTCTTCGGCATCATTTCCCTGGACGAACTGACCCAGCGTCGCCTTTCCGACCTGGCCGGTTGCACCCTCTCTGCGTGGCGCCTGCTTGAGCGCTTTGATCACACCCAACCGCAAGTGCGGGTCTATAACCCCGATTACGAACGTCATGGCTGGCAGTCGACCCACACCGCGGTCGAAGTGCTGCACCATGACTTGCCCTTCCTGGTGGACTCGGTCCGCACCGAGCTGAACCGCCGTGGCTACAGCATCCACACCTTGCAGACCACCGTGCTCAGCGTACGCCGTGGCGCCAAGGGCGAGTTGCTGGAAATCCTGCCAAAAGGCACCCAGGGCGAAGGCATCCAGCAAGAATCGCTGATGTACCTGGAAATCGACCGTTGCGCCAACGCCGCCGAACTGAACGTGCTGAGCAAAGAGCTTGAGCAGGTGCTGGGTGAAGTGCGTGTGGCCGTGGCCGATTTCGAGCCGATGAAAGCCAAGGTCCAGGACCTGCTGGCCGGTATCGACGCAAGCCAGTTCGCCATCGACGGCGAAGAAAAGGCCGAGATCAAGAACTTCCTGGAATGGCTGGTGGGCAACCACTTCACCTTCCTCGGCTATGAAGAGTTCGTGGTACGTGACGAGGCGGACGGCGGTCATATCGAATATGACGCCGGTTCCTTCCTCGGTCTGACCAAACTGCTGCGTGCCGGGCTCACCGCCGAAGACCTGCGTATCGAAGACTATGCCGTCGCCTACCTGCGTGAACCGACCATGCTTTCGTTCGCCAAGGCCGCGCACCCAAGCCGCGTGCACCGTCCAGCCTACCCGGACTACGTGTCGATCCGTGAAATCGACGCCGATGGCAAGGTCATCAAGGAACACCGTTTCATGGGCCTGTACACCTCGTCGGTGTACGGCGAAAGCGTACGGGTGATTCCGTATATCCGCCGCAAGGTCGCGGAAATCGAGCGCCGCTCCGGCTTCCAGCCCAAGGCGCACCTGGGCAAGGAGCTGGCGCAAGTCGTTGAAGTGCTGCCCCGTGACGATCTGTTCCAGACCCCGGTCGACGAGCTGTTCAGCACCGTGATGTCGATCGTGCAGATCCAGGAACGCAACAAGATCCGCGTGTTCCTGCGCAAAGACCCGTACGGTCGATTCTGCTACTGCCTGGCCTACGTGCCACGCGACATCTATTCCACCGAAGTGCGCCAGAAGATCCAGCAAGTATTGATGGATCGCCTGAAGGCTTCGGACTGCGAGTTCTGGACCTTCTTCTCCGAGTCCGTGCTGGCCCGCGTGCAGCTGATTCTGCGGGTAGACCCGAAGAACCGCCTGGACATCGACCCGCTGCAACTGGAAAAAGAAGTGGTGCAGGCCTGCCGCAGCTGGCAGGACGACTACTCCAGCCTCGTCGTAGAAAGCTTCGGCGAAGCCCATGGCACCAACGTGCTGGCGGACTTCCCGAAAGGCTTCCCGGCCGGTTACCGCGAGCGCTTTGCCGCGCATTCGGCGGTGGTCGACATGCAGCACTTGCTCAGCCTCACCGAGGCCAACCCGCTGGTGATGAGTTTCTATCAGCCGCTGGGCCAGGTTTCCGGCCAGCGCGAGCTGCATTGCAAGCTGTACCACGCCGACACCCCGCTGGCGCTGTCCGACGTGCTGCCGATCCTGGAAAACCTCGGCCTGCGCGTGCTCGGTGAGTTCCCGTATCGCCTGCGTCACGCCAATGGCCGCGAGTTCTGGATCCATGATTTCGCGTTCATCGCCGCCGAGGGCGTGAACCTGGATATCCAGCAGCTCAACGACACTCTGCAGGACGCATTCGTGCACATCGTGCATGGCGACGCCGAGAACGATGCGTTCAACCGCCTGGTACTCACCGCCGGCCTGCCGTGGCGCGACGTCGCGCTGCTGCGTGCCTACGCCCGCTACCTCAAGCAGATCCGCCTGGGCTTCGACCTGGGTTACATCGCCAGCACCCTGAACAACCACACCGACATCGCCCGCGAGTTGACCCGGTTGTTCAAGACCCGTTTCTACCTGGCGCGCAAGCTCACCAGCGACGACCTGGAAGACAAGCAGCAACGTCTGGAACAAGCGATCCTCACCGCCCTTGACGACGTCCAGGTGCTCAACGAAGACCGCATCCTGCGTCGCTACCTGGACCTGATCAAGGCGACCCTGCGTACCAACTTCTACCAGACCGACGCGAACGGCCAGAACAAGTCGTACTTCAGCTTCAAGTTCAACCCGCACGCGATCCCTGAGCTGCCCAAGCCTGTGCCGAAGTTCGAAATCTTCGTGTACTCGCCACGGGTCGAAGGCGTGCACCTGCGCTTCGGCAACGTCGCGCGCGGCGGCCTGCGCTGGTCCGATCGTGAAGAAGACTTCCGTACCGAAGTGCTTGGCCTGGTGAAAGCCCAGCAAGTGAAGAACTCGGTCATCGTGCCGGTGGGTGCGAAGGGCGGCTTCTTGCCGCGTCGCCTGCCATTGGGCGGCAGCCGTGACGAGATCGCGGCCGAGGGCATCGCCTGCTACCGCATCTTCATTTCCGGCCTGTTGGATATTACCGACAACCTCAAGGATGGCGCCCTGGTGCCACCGGCCAACGTCGTGCGCCATGACGACGATGACCCGTACCTGGTAGTAGCAGCGGACAAGGGCACTGCGACCTTCTCCGACATCGCCAACGGCATCGCCATCGACTACGGCTTCTGGCTGGGTGACGCGTTCGCCTCCGGTGGTTCCGCCGGTTATGACCACAAGAAAATGGGCATCACCGCCAAGGGCGCGTGGGTCGGCGTGCAGCGTCACTTCCGTGAGCGCGGCATCAATGTGCAGGAAGACAGCATCACCGTGGTGGGCGTCGGCGACATGGCCGGCGACGTGTTCGGTAACGGCTTGTTGATGTCCGACAAGCTGCAACTGGTCGCGGCCTTCAACCACCTGCATATCTTCATCGATCCAAACCCGAACCCGGCGACCAGCTTCGTCGAGCGCCAGCGCATGTTCGAGCTGCCACGTTCGGCCTGGACCGACTACGACACCAGCATCATGTCCGAAGGCGGCGGTATCTTCTCGCGCAGCGCGAAGAGCATTGCCATCTCGCCACAGATGAAAGAACGCTTCGACATCGCGGCCGACAAGCTGACCCCGACTGAACTGCTGAACGCCTTGCTCAAGGCGCCGGTGGACCTGTTGTGGAACGGCGGTATCGGCACCTACGTCAAGGCCAGCAGCGAAAGTCATGCCGACGTGGGCGACAAGGCCAACGACGCGCTGCGCGTCAACGGCAACGAGCTGCGCTGCAAGGTGGTGGGCGAGGGCGGTAACCTCGGCATGACCCAGCTGGGTCGTGTGGAATTCGGCCTCAATGGCGGCGGTTCCAACACCGACTTCATCGACAACGCCGGTGGCGTGGACTGCTCCGACCACGAAGTGAACATCAAGATCCTGCTCAACGAAGTGGTGCAGGCCGGTGATATGACCGACAAGCAACGCAACCAGTTGCTGGCGAGCATGACCGACGAAGTCGGCAGCCTGGTGTTGGGCAACAACTACAAGCAGACCCAGGCCCTGTCCCTGGCGGCGCGCCGTGCCTACGAGCGTGCCGCCGAGTACAAGCGCCTGATGAGCGACCTGGAAGGCCGTGGCAAGCTGGACCGCGCTATCGAGTACCTGCCGACCGAGGAGCAGCTCACCGAGCGCGCCGCCAACGGCAAGGGCCTGACCCGTCCGGAACTGTCGGTGCTGATCTCGTACAGCAAGATCGACCTCAAGGAAGCGCTGCTCAAGTCGCTGGTGCCGGATGACGATTACCTGACTCGTGACATGGAGACCGCATTCCCGCCGAGCCTGGTCGCCAAGTTCGGTGAGGCCATGCGTCGTCACCGTCTGAAGCGCGAGATCGTCAGCACCCAGATCGCCAACGACCTGGTCAACCACATGGGCATCACCTTCGTGCAGCGACTCAAAGAGTCGACCGGCATGAGCCCGGCGAACGTGGCTGGCGCCTATGTGATCGTGCGTGACATCTTCCACCTCCCGCACTGGTTCCGTCAGATTGAAGCCCTGGACCACCAGGTCTCCGCCGACGTGCAATTGCAGTTGATGGACGAGCTGATGCGCCTGGGCCGTCGTGCCACGCGCTGGTTCCTGCGCAGCCGTCGCAACGAGCAGGACGCTGGCCGTGACACCGCGCACTTCGGTCCGCACCTGGCGGCGCTGGGCCTCAAGCTCGACGAACTGCTGGAAGGCCCGACCCGCGAAGGCTGGCAGAAGCGCTACCAGGCCTACACCGAAGCCGGCGTACCGGAACTGTTGGCGCGCATGGTTGCTGGCACGACCCACCTGTACACCTTGCTGCCGATCATTGAAGCCGCTGACGTGACCGGGCATGACGCCGCCGAAGTGGCCAAGGCCTACTTCGCCGTCGGCAGCGCCTTGGACTTGCCGTGGTACCTGCAGCAGATCAGTGATCTGCCGGTGGGCAACAACTGGCAGGCCCAGGCCCGCGAAGCGTTCCGCGACGATGTGGACTGGCAGCAACGCGCGATCACCATTTCCGTCCTGCAAATGGCCGATGCGCCACAAGACATGGAAGCCCGCGTGGCCCTGTGGCTTGAGCAGCACAAGGACATGGCCGAGCGTTGGGTGGCGATGATGGTGGAAATCCGTGCTGCGGTCGGCACGGACTACGCCATGTACGCGGTAGCCAACCGTGAGTTGCTGGACCTGGCGTTGAGTGGGCAGTCGGTGTTGCAACCGGCCTAGACCCCTGGTGAAACCAATGTGGGAGGGGGCTTGCCCCCGATGGCGGTGTATCAGTCAACATCTTCATTGACTGACACGCTGCCATCGGGGGCAAGTCGAATCGTCGCACCGCCCCTCCCACATTTTGATCTCCATTCATCAGGAGGTCAGTGGTGTTTCAGTAATTTGCTTTCCAGGTGATCCAGGTGTTGGGTCATCAGAGTCACTGCGGTGCTTGAGTCGCGTTGCTCCAACGCCTCCACAATCGCCACATGCTCCTGCCACGCGCAATACGTGCAGGCCTTTGCCTCGTACTGGGCAATGATCAACGACGTCAACGGCACCAGGCTGTTGAGGAACTGCGCCAACGGCGCATTGCCGGCCATCGTCGCCAAATGCAGGTGAAACTCCCCCGACAACCGAATCGCCGGCCCACGCTGATCGCGTTCGATGCAATCACGTTCCCGTGCAATCAGTTCGCGCAACTGACGTATCTGCGTGGCTGTCGCCTGGGCGCAGGCCAACTGCACCACAGTGATTTCGGTCATGCGCCGCGCTTCGAGGATCTGTCGCGTCTGCTGAGCATCCGGCGCGGCCACCTGGGCACGCTGGTTGGGGCGCAGGATGATCACTTGCTGATGGGACAGCTTGGCCAGCACCCGGCGTATCACGCTGCGGCTCACGCCAAACGTTTCGCCCAGGCCTTCTTCGGTAAAACGGCTCGCCGGGGCGATGCGTTGTTCGAGGATGGCGTCGAACAAGCGCGGGTAGATGTCATCCACCGAAGGCTTTTTACCGGCGACCAGGCGCAGGGTCGGCAGGATGGGGTCGTAGTGCAAGGCGTGGGCGGTCATGGCCTGTCTCCAAAAAATCAGCTGCCGAGATGGTCGTCCGGGATGTTCAGGGCAATGCCCATGCGCAGGCCTTCCTGCAGGATGTGCCGACGCATCTCGGCACTCGCCAGGGCGCTGTTCTTGTTGCGGATGGCGCGCACCACGGCTTCGTTTTCCTGCAGGCGTTCGGCCAGGTGTTCGGGCGAGTTGCGCAGCACCTGGGCGCTTTGCTTGAGGGCATTGCTGGTCTGCTGCACCACGTTCTGGAAGATCGGGTTGGAGGTCAGGGCAAACAGCTCTTCGTGGAAACCGATGTAGGCGTTCATGCCGGCTTCGGCGTCACCGGCGTCGAGGGCTTCGCGCATGTCCATCAAGGTCAGGCGCAGTTGGCCGACTTCCTTGCTGCTGATGGACTGGGCCACCAGGCCGACAATGAACGGCTCCAAGGTGTAGCGCAGTTGCAGGATGTCTTCCAGGCTGGCGTCGGCCACGGCATCGCTGGACTGCGGTTCGCTGACGCTGGTTTCCAGCACCACCACGCCTTTGCCGGGCATGGAGCGCACCAGGCCGAGGGTCTCCAGCACGATGACCGCTTCACGCAGGCTGGGGCGGCTGATGCCCATCTGTTCGGCCAGTTCGCGCTGGCCGGGGAGCATTTCACCCCGGCGCCACTGACCACGCGCCAAGGCGGCGCGGAGTTTTTCTACGACTGAATTGACGACGGTTGAGGTGCTGATCACGTCGTGCGTCTCCTTGATGTTGCGAATAGATGTGTGGGAGGGGGCTTGCCCCCGATGGCGGTGTGTCAGTCACAGAATCACTGACGGGTAGATCGCTATCGGGGGCAAGCCCCCTCCCACATTTCAGAACTCCTGGTGTGCGGGCAACACCGGCTTCTTGGCCTGGAACGCATAGCCTTGCTGACCGTCGAGCACCTTGTTGGCGCGCTGGATATCGATGTCTTTCTCCCAGCGGGCAATGGCCACGGTCGCCACGCAGTTGCCGATCAGGTTAGTCAATGCACGGCCGATGCCCATGAACCAATCCACCGCCAGCACCAGCACCAGGCCCACCACCGGAATCGCCGGGATCGCCGTGAGGGTCGCCGCCAGGATCACCAGCGCCGACCCCGGAATGCCGTGGGCGCCTTTGGAGGTGATCAGCGATACCAGCAGGATCGTCAACAGGTCGGTCATCGACAGGGGGGTACCGGTGGCATTGGCGATAAACACAATGGCCAGGGTCAGGTAGATCGAGAAGCCATCGAGGTTGAACGAATACCCCGTTGGAATCACCAGGCCGACCGTGGAGCTGCCAATGCCCAGGTGTTCCAGTTTGCGCATGATCTGTGGTAGCACGGCGTCGGAGGAAGCGGTGCCCATCACGATCAGCAGTTCTTCACGCAGGTACTTGAGCAGCGGCAACATGCGCAGGCCCGACAGGCGCATCACCAGGCCGAGGATCAGCGCGACGAAGGCAAAGCAGGTCAGGTAGAACAGGCCCACCAGGCTCCCCAGGTGCTGCAGCGAGTCCAGCCCGTAGGTACTGGTGGTGAAGGCGATTGCACCGAACACACCGATCGGCGCCAGGCGCACGATCATGCCCATGATGCGGAAGATGATGTGGCTCAGTTCGTTGATCAGCCGCGAGATGCCCGATGCCGCTTCGCCCACCAGGTTCAGCGCGCTGCCGAACAGTACCGAAAACAGCAGTACTTGCAGCACGTTGTTGTCGGCAAAGGCACCGATCACCGAGTTGGGGATCAGGTCCATCAGGAACTGGCTGGTGCCGCGGATATGCTGGCCCTTGTCGGCCAGTTCATTCAAACCAGCGGACGACAACTGTTCCAGGTGGATATTGGCGCCTTGGCCGATGCCGGTGCTGAAGGCCATGACCAGGCCGATCACCAGCGCAACGGTGGTGAGGATCTCGAAGTAGATCACTGACTTGAGGCCGATGCGTCCGACTTTCTTCAAGTCGCCGGCGCCGGAAATGCCGCTGACCACCACGCAGAACACGATCAGGCCGATCAGCATTTTGATCAGCTTGATAAAGCCGTCACCCAGGGGTTTGAGTTGCGAGGAGAATTCGGGAAGGGTCAGGCCGCAGGCGATGCCGAGCATCAGGCCAATCACGACTTGCAGGAAAATCGAACGCGAGCACCATCTGAGCATGGGAGGGATCTCTATTCGGTGCCCTGGTGGTTCCAGGGCTTAATTTTTGTGGTCTTACCGGTAAGTCCAGTGCGGGGCCAGTCTACGCCCGGTATTTTTGAAATCACAAGCAATTATTTGGCGGTTTACAGGTCCCGGTCTGACCAGTTGGTCGGTAACGGCGATGCTTGAGCGGTTGGCAGGGCGGAATTTTTTTCGCTTATCATCCGCTGCTCGGCACATGAGGTGATGGATGGACACACCAGGACTGACCACTGACGACAATGGGCACACCCACTGCAGCTGGCGCACGGCGGCGCCGGAATACCCGCGTTACCACGACGCCGAATGGGGCGTGCCGGTGGCGGATGACATTCAGCTGTACGAGAAGATTTGCCTGGAGGGCTTTCAGGCGGGCATGGCGTGGATCACCATTTTGCGCAAGCGCGAACAGTTTCGAGTGGCGTTCGAGGGCTTTGATTTCAGAAGGGTGGCGCAGTACGGCGAGGCGGATATCGCGCGCTTGATGCAGGACCCGGGCATTGTGCGCAATCGGGCCAAGATCGTGTCCACGATCAACAATGCGCGCCGCGCCTGTGAGCTGGTGGATGAGACCGGGTCGCTGGCGCGCTGGTTGTGGGCGTTCGAACCCGGTGAGGAGGAACGGCCGGCGGTGGTGGACATGGCTTACTGGACGGGCAATCCCACGTCGCCGGCCTCAGTGCGCTTGTCCAAGGCCTTGAAGAAGCGCGGCTGGACGTTCGTGGGGCCGACCACGATGTATGCGTTGATGCAGGCGATGGGCATGGTCAATGATCACTTGGAAGGTTGCTCCTGCCGCGAGCGGATCGAAGGCCTGCGCCGCCAGTTCCAGCGCCCCTGAGTCACTGACCGATGCAAATCAAAATGTGGGAGGGGGCTTACCCCCGATGGCGGCGTATCAGTAGCAGAGTCATTGGCTGACACTCTGCTATCGTGGGCAAGCCCCCTCCCACCTTTCTGATTTGTGGTGTGGCGGGTTACTTGGGCAGGGGTGTAAGCACTTCGGCCTTGTCATCCAGCACCATCACCACCAGCAGCTTGGCCGGTTGGGTCTGGCTGGCATTGCTCGATTCGAAGTGCCGGGAACCGGCCGGCTCGTAGAACGACTCGCCGACCTTGTAGGTTTTTGAGGGCTCGTCATTCACCCGTGAAGTGATCGCGCCTTCCAGCACGTAGGCCACGGCGGTGCCCGTGTGGCTGTGGGGCACGGTGGCCTGGCCGGGGGCATAGTCGACGGTGAGCATGAGGGTTTTCTTGCCCGGGACATTGGTCAGCGCGTGCTCCTGCAAGACCTTGATCGACTCCTGGTTGTACACCGGTTCATGAGCAAAGGCGCTGAGCGAGGCGAGCATTAGGGAGGCGGCGAGCAATCGTTTCATGATGAAGTTTCCGAGTAGTTCGAGACCTGTTCACCCTACGCCGCAGTGCCTGGGTGACCAATAACCAATCCGGCGGAAAATTCGCTAGCCAATCTGCTGGAGAATATCGCGCACCTTGTCCAGCGCCGGGTCGATGTCCAGGGTCTCGATCGCGCCGAAGCCGATGATCAGGCCCGAGCGTACCGGCGCGTCATGGAAAAACACATCCAGCGGGTACAAGCCCACTTCCACCCGGCGTGCCAGCTCCATCAGCAGCGGGATATTCACCGGCACCTTGCACAGCGCCGCCATGTGGAACCCGGCCACGGTCGGCACCGCTTCGAACCACGGCGACAGGTCCCCCGCCAGGCGCTGCAGGATGCGCTCGCGACGCCCGGCGTAGACCGTATGGCAGCGACGGATGTGCTTGAGCAGGTAGCCCTCGCTGATGAACTTGGCCAGCGCCCACTGGGGCAGGGTGGAGCTGTGCTGGTCGGTCAATTGCTTGGCCTTGAGCACCGCACCGTAGATGGCCGGCGGCAGCACTGCGTAGCCCAGGCGCAGCTCGGGTAGCAGGGTTTTCGAGAAGGTGCCCACATAGGTCACCACGCCACGGGTGTCCATGCTTTGCAGCGAGTCGGTGGGCCGTCCTTCGTAACGGAACTCGCTGTCGTAATCGTCCTCGATGATGATTGCGCCCAGCGCAAACGCACGCGCCAGCAAGGCTTCGCGACGTGCCAGGCTCATCGGCATGCCGAGGGGGAACTGGTGGGAGGGCGTCACGTAGATCAGCCGTGTGCCATCGGGGATCCGGTCGACCCGGATGCCCTGTTCGTCCACCGGCACGCTGGCGACCTGGGCTCCTACCGCGATGAACATCTGGCGGGCAGGGCTGTAGCCGGGGTCTTCCATGGCCACAATGCTGCCTGGTTCCAGCACCACGCGGGCAATCAGGTCCAGCGCCTGTTGCGCGCCGTTGGTGACCACGATGTCGCTGTCGCGGCAGTTGACCCCACGGGAGAACGCGATGTGCCCGGCGATCGCGCTGCGCAGCGCCGGCAAGCCCTCGGGTTGGCTGTAGAAACCACTGTTCTGGGCAATGCGCCGCAGCGCGTCCTGGGTGCAGCGACGCCATTCGTCCTGGGGGAACTGGTTGCGGCTGGTGGCGCCGCCGATAAATTCATAGCGCAAGGTGCTATCGCGTGTGGGATGACGCATCGGCGAGGGCAGCGCCTGCCATTTCGCCAGGTTGGCGGCACAGGCCAGGTCGGTGGCGGTTTGCACGCGGTTCGCCTGTGGCGCCCAGGCATTGACGAAGGTGCCACGGCCAGTCTTGCCTACCAGCAAGCCTTCATAGGTCAACGTGGCGTAGGTGTCGGACACGGTCTTGCGCGATATGCCTAATTGCTCGGCCAGCAGGCGGCTGGGTGGCAGTTGCGCACCCGCCGCGAGCCGCCCGCTGGCGATGGCTTCACGCAACTGCTGATACAGCTGGGCAGCCAGGTCCTTGCGCCCTTTGATAACGATGTGGAATTCCATGTTTCATCCCGAGACAGTTCGATCTGCGCCAAGGTTACGCGCAAATCGATCTGTAGAAACCCAGGCGTACTCAGGACAGGAAACCACCGTCCACATTCAGCGATACACCGGTGGTGTAGCTGGACGCGTCACTGGCCAGGAACAGCACCGCACCGGCCATCTCGCTCGGCTCGGCCACGCGCTTGAGCGGGATCTGCGCCAGGGCCATTTTCAGGATCGAGTCGTTCTTGACCAGGGCCGAGGCGAACTTAGTGTCGGTCAGGCCCGGCAGCAGGGCGTTGCAGCGAATGCCGAACGCCGCGCATTCCTTGGCGAACACCTTGGTCATGTTGATCACGGCGGCCTTGGTCACCGAGTAGATGCCCTGGAACACACCCGGCGAGATCCCGTTGATCGAGGCGACGTTGATGATGCTGCCGCCACCGTTCTCGCGCATCAACTTGCCGGCTTCCACGGACATGAAGAAGTAGCCACGGATGTTCACGTCCACGGTCTTCTGGAACGCACCGAGGTCGGTGTCCAGCACGTTGCAGAATTGCGGGTTGGTCGCGGCGTTGTTGACCAGGATATCCAGGCGGCCGAACTGCTCGCGGATGCCGGCGAATACCTGGGTGATCTGCTCCATTTCTCCGATATGGCAGGCCACGGCCGTGGCCTTGCCGCCGTCGGCGATGATTGCGTCGGCGACGTGCTGGCAGCCTTCCAGCTTGCGGCTGGAGACGATCACGTGGGCGCCTTGCTGGGCCAGCAACTTGGCGATGGCCTCGCCGATGCCACGGCTGGCGCCGGAAACGAATGCGATCTTGCCATCGAGGTCGAACAGGTGGGTCTTGGACATAGCGGTTCCTTAAAGGGACGATTTGCTGATGACGTTCAGGCTCATCTGCTCGAGCAGCTTGTTCATGTGAATGAACTGCGCAAAGCGTTTGTCCTGGGTCTGGCCATGGAAGAAGCGGTAGTAGATCTGTTGCACGATGCCGGCCAGGCGGAACAGGCCGTAGGTGTAGTAGAAGTCGAAGTTGTCGATCTGCAGGCCTGCGCGCTCGGCGTAATAGTCGACGAACTCGCGGCGGGTGAGCATGCCGGGGGCGTTGCTCGGCTGGCGCCGCATCAGTTGCACCGGTGCCGGGTCCGCCGCTTCGATCCAGTAGGCGAGGGTGTTGCCCAGGTCCATCAGCGGGTCGCCGAGGGTGGTGAGTTCCCAGTCCAGCACGCCGATGATCTGCATCGGGTTGTGCGGATCGAGGATCACGTTATCGAAGCGGTAGTCGTTGTGCACGATGCTGGACGTGGGGTGATCGGCCGGCATCTTGTCGTTGAGCCAGGCGCGTACCGCTTCCCAGCGCGGTGCGTCGGGGGTCAGGGCTTTCTCGTAGCGGTCGCTCCAGCCGCGGATCTGGCGTGCCACGTAGCCCTCGGGCTTACCCAGGTCGGCCAGGCCGCAGGCGTGGTAGTCCACCTGGTGCAGTTCGACGAACTTATCGATGAAGCTTTTGCACAACGCCTCGGTCCTGCTGGCGTCCAGGCCCAGTTCGGCTGGCAGGTCGGAGCGCAGGATGATGCCGTTGACGCGCTCCATCACATAGAACTCGGCACCGATCACCGACTCATCCGTGCAATGCACATAGGCTTTGGGGCAGTACGGGAAGCCGTCCTTGAGCTGGTTGAGAATGCGGTATTCGCGGCCCATGTCATGGGCGGACTTGGCCTTGTGACCAAAGGGCGGGCGACGCAGCACGAATTCCTGGCCGGGGTATTCCAGCAGGTAGGTCAGGTTGGACGCACCACCGGGAAACTGGCTGATCCTGGGCGTGCCGTCCAGGCCCGGGATATGGGCCTTGAGGTAGGGATCGATCAGGCTGGCATCAAGCTCTTCGCCTGGGCGAATCTGGGTCGATTGGTCGTTCAGCGCCATGCTTATCCCTTCTGCTTATTCTAAAGGCCTTGGACTATTTCCTAATCTAATGCGCGCAGCCGCCCAGCGACAAGGTCGGGGCGGCTTAATAGGTTAGCGTGTTGGACGATGATCAGCGTGCCTGATCGGTCATTTAGTGGGCGGGGGCAGGGCGACCGGGGTGAGCACCGGGCGGCCGGCAAAGTACTCCACCAGGTTGTCGGCCACGCGTTGCACGGTGTCGTGGGCGGCTTCCGGCGACAGTCCGGCCACGTGGGAGGTGAGCACGGTATTGCTGAGCTTCTTGAGCGCGTCGGGCACCTTGGGTTCGTCGTCGAATACGTCCAGCGCGGCGCCACCGATGCGACGCTGCTCCAGGGCGGCGACCAGGTCGGCGGTGACCACCACACTGCCACGGCCGATATTGACCAGGTAGCCATTCGGCCCCAGGGCATCCAGGGCGTGGCGGTCGATCAGGTGGCGAGTGCTGGCGCCGCCCGGCGTGGCCAGGATCAGGAAGTCCGAGGTGCGCGCCAGTTCAACGGCGGTGGCGCAGTAGGTGTAGTCCACATCGTCACGCGGTTGGCGGTTGTGATAGCTCACTTCCATGCCGAACCCCAGGGCAGCGCGCTTGGCGATCTCCATGCCCACGGCGCCCAACCCGAGAATGCCCAGTTGCTTGCCGCCCAGGGACGGGCGCATCACTTTGGGCCATTCGCTGCGGCGCACCGCGGCGTCGGTCTGCGGGATGCCGCGCACCAGCGACAGCAGCAACGCCATGGCGTGATCGGCCACCGACGGCGCATTCACCCCGGCGCCGTTGGTAACCACGATCCCGCGATTGCTGGCGGCCTGCAGGTCGACGTGTTCGTAGCCGGCGCCGATCACGCAGATGATTTCCAGCAGGGGCAGGGCGGCGATTTCCTCGGCGTACAAGCCCAGCGGGCCACGGGTCAGCACCGCCTTGATCTGGCTGCCGTGGGCCTTGATCGCTTCGGCGCGTTCGGCAGGGGTCGGCGCCAGGATCACATGAAAGTCATTGCCCTCGATGATGGGCAGGTATTCGTTGATGGTTTCAACCAGGACCAGAACAGTAGCGGTCATCGGAAGGCTCTTCCTGAAGGGTTTGAGGGGAGGAGTATGCCGTATTTGTGCGGTCAGAAGCGGATCTCGGCCACGCTGGCCCGCTTTACAAACGCACCGGCCAGGGTCGTATTGTGATGCTCGATGATCGCCTCGGCTTTTAGCGCCGGCGTGTCCATGCAGGTATGACCATCTTCGGGCAGCACCACCGAAAACCCCAACTCCACGGCGACCCGGCAGGTAGTGTCGATGCAGAACTGGGTTTTCATCCCGACGATCACCAACTCCTTGACCTGCGCCGCGCTCAGTTGCTGCTCAAGATCGGTGCCCAGGAAGCAACTGGGACGGGTCTTGTTGAACAGGTAATCGCGGGATTCGTCGACCTCTAGCTCATGCCACAGCTGCCAGAACGGGCTGCCGGCTGCAATCGGTGAGCCCCCAGGGCCGGTGTGGCGCGCCACGAAGATCGGTACGCTTGCGTTGCGCGCACGATGAATCAGCTGGTTGATGGAGGCGAGCACGCGTTCGCGTTCAAACGGTTTGTCCGGGCCATCGTATAAACCGGTTTGCATATCGATGATCAGCAGGGCGTCAGCCATGGTGTTGCTCCTGGTGGTTGCCGAACGGACGGAGCAAAAAAAGGCCCCGTCCATTGCTGGCGGGGCCTTGGGTTGGATCTGTGAAGTGTCTAGCTCAAGCACCCACAGCCACCGCGCGACCCGCCGTAAGCGGTCGTGATGGTGGTACGGGTGAGGACGAGCTGGATAATGTTCATGGCCCGATCATGCTGGGATGGGGGAAGGGCTGTCAACGGGCAACAGGGTATTTCTTGCAGCCTTCAGGAACTCGTCCGACAGGCTATTGCCCCGTGTCGCACGCGCCAAGGTGACTGCGCCCACCATCATCGCGTAATGGGCCAGCATGGCTTGACGGTCTCCGTCGTCCAGTTGAGAGAAAATCTCCAGGGACTTTTCCACGCCTTCTATAAAGGTGTGCTGCAAGGCGGTATCAGCGGGTTCGTGGCACATATCCGGGGCGAAGGCCGAGACCGGGCAACCGTCGCCAGGGTTGTCGCGATGGGTGGCGGTCAGGTAAGGCCCCAGCACCGCCTGGCGGGCGGCCTGTTGATCGTCGCTGTGCTCGATTTTGGCCTGCCAGCCCAGGTTGGCGTGCTCGAATGCCTGTTGGCAGGCTTCGGTGGCCAGGGCCTCCTTGGAGGCGAAGTGGCCGTAGAACCCGCCGTGGGTCAGGCCGGCAGCGGCCATCACGTCTGACAGACTGATGCCATGCAGCCCGCGTTCGCGAAACAGGTGCGCGGCGGCCTCGACGATGATTTCGCGGTTGAGATCGGCTTGTTTGCGGGAGACGCGAGGCATGGCGGGGCTCTCTGGATACACGGTGGGCGTTGTGTGAAAACTACAGTAACGTGTGAAATTCTAAAATAGATTTGTGCGGGAATGTATATCAGGTATCTCGCCAAGCGCCGCGAAAACCGCCGCCTACAGCCGCCCCTACGGGCTTGCACCGCACCACCGTTCCTCAGCTAAGTCTTTGCTTATTCACAAGAATCCCGGACAATCCGGCCCCTTCTATGGTCGGGGCGCTGCCTGTCAGGTTTTTCTGACTCGTCCCGGCTGTGTAAATGCGGAGATCCGACCGGATGAATGATCAGGCCAATAGCGTCGACGAACGCTATGCAACGACACCTGCAACCCTCACAAGCTGGAGCCGCCAGGACACCACCTGGATGCTTGGCCTGTTCGGCACCGCCATCGGCGCCGGTACGCTGTTCTTGCCGATCAACGCGGGCCTGGGCGGCTTCTGGCCCCTGGTGATCCTCGCGCTGCTGGCGTTCCCGATGACCTTCTTCGCCCACCGTGGCCTGACCCGTTTCGTACTGTCTGGCCGCGCAGGCTCCGACATCACCGACGTAGTGGAAGAACACTTCGGCATCAAGGCCGGCGCGCTGATTACCTTGCTGTACTTCTTTGCGATCTTCCCGATCCTGCTGATCTACAGCGTGGCGTTGACCAACACGGTCGGCAGCTTCATGGAGCATCAACTGCACATCGCGCCACCGCCACGGGCGATCCTGTCGTTCGTGCTGATCCTCGGCCTGCTGGGCGTGGTGCGTTGCGGCGAGCAAGTGATCGTCAAGGCCATGAGCCTGATGGTGTATCCGTTTATCGTCGCGTTGCTGTTCCTGGCGGTGTACCTGATCCCGCACTGGAATGGCGGCATCCTCAGCACCGCCAGCGTCATCCCCGCACCGTCCGCATTGCTCAACACCTTGTGGCTGGCGATTCCGGTGATGGTGTTCTCGTTCAACCATTCGCCGATCATCTCGGCCTTTGCAGTGGACCAGAAGCGCCAGTACGGCGCCCACGCCGATGAGCGCAGCTCGCAGATCCTGTCCCGCGCGCACCTGTTGATGGTGGTGATGGTGCTGTTCTTCGTGTTCAGCTGCGTGCTGACCCTGTCGCCGGCGCAACTGGCCGAAGCGAAGGCGCAGAACCTGTCGATCCTGTCGTACCTGGCCAACCACTTCAATAACCCGACCATCGAGTTCGCAGCGCCGTTGATTGCGTTCGTGGCGATTGCCAAGTCGTTCCTGGGCCATTACATCGGCGCCAGCGAAGGCCTCAAGGGCCTGGTGCTGAAGACGGGGCGTCGTCCGGAGGCCAAGCGCCTGGACCGCATGACGGCGGCGTTCATGCTGGTGGTGTGCTGGATCGTGGCGACGTTGAACCCGAGCATCCTCGGCATGATCGAGGCGCTGGGCGGTCCGATCATTGCTTCGATTCTGTTCCTGATGCCGATGTATGCCATTCGCAAGGTGCCGGCCATGGCCAAGTACCGGGGGCAGGCGTCCAATGTGTTCGTCACGGCGGTTGGCCTGGTGGCGATTACTGCGGTGGTCTATTCGTTCTTCGCTTAAACCTGACGCGGTAAAAATGTGGGAGGGGGCTTGCCCCCGATCGCGGTGTCTCAGTGCCGGATTTATTGGCTGACCCACTGCTATCGGGGGCAAGCCCCCTCCCACATTTGTACTGCATTCCAGGCATAAAAAACGCCGCGTACCTCACGATACGCGGCGTCTCTTCACATCAACACCTTAGGCTTGAATCACCGGAATGTTGGCGCTTGCTGCGATCTTGCGGAACTCCGCAATCTGGTCGAAGTTCAGGTAGCGGTAGACGTCACTGGCCATGGTGTCCAGTTTCGCTGCGTAACCCATGTACTCCTCGACGGTCGGCAGGCGACCCAGGGTAGAAGCTACCGCTGCCAACTCGGCCGAAGCCAGGTAGACGTTGGCGCCGTCACCCAGACGGTTCGGGAAGTTACGGGTCGAAGTCGACACAACAGTCGAGTTCGGCTCAACACGTGCCTGGTTACCCATGCACAGCGAGCAGCCCGGCATTTCCATGCGCGCGCCAGCCTTGCCGTAGATGCCGTAGTAGCCTTCTTCGGTCAGTTGGTGAGCGTCCATCTTGGTCGGCGGCGACAGCCACAGACGGGTTGGCAGCTGACCCTTGACCTGCTCCAGCAGCTTGCCGGCGGCACGGAAGTGACCGATGTTGGTCATGCACGAACCGATGAACACTTCGTCGATCTTCTCGCCGGCAACGCTCGACAGCAGACGGGCATCGTCCGGGTCGTTCGGTGCGCAGAGGATCGGCTCGTTGATTTCGGCCAGGTCGATCTCGATGATTTCGGCGTATTGCGCGTCGGCATCGGCTTCCATCAGCTGAGGGTTCTTGACCCAGGCTTCCATCGCTTGAGCGCGACGTTCCAGGGTACGTGGATCGCCGTAGCCTTCACCGATCATCCAGCGCAGCAGGGTGATGTTGGAGTTCAGGTACTCGGTGATCGACTCTTTCGACAGCTTGATGGTGCAACCAGCAGCCGAACGTTCAGCCGAGGCGTCGGACAGCTCGAAAGCCTGTTCCAGCGTCAGGTCGTTCAGGCCTTCGATTTCCAGGATGCGGCCGGAGAAGGCGTTCTTCTTGCCTTTCTTCTCTACAGTCAGCAGACCCGACTGGATCGCGTAGTAAGGAATGGCATGAACCAGGTCACGCAGGGTGATACCAGGTTTCATCTTGCCTTTGAAACGCACCAGGATCGATTCCGGCATGTCCAGCGGCATTACGCCAGTGGCTGCGGCGAACGCGACCAGGCCGGAACCGGCTGGGAACGAGATGCCCATCGGGAAACGGGTGTGGGAGTCGCCACCGGTGCCGACGGTATCCGGCAGCAGCATGCGGTTCAGCCAGCTGTGGATGATGCCGTCGCCTGGACGCAGCGATACACCGCCACGGGTCATGATGAAATCAGGCAGGGTGTGGTGGGTGGTCACGTCGATCGGCTTTGGATAGGCCGCGGTGTGGCAGAACGACTGCATCACCAGGTCGGTCGAGAAGCCCAGGCACGCCAGGTCTTTCAGTTCGTCACGGGTCATCGGACCGGTGGTGTCCTGGGAACCCACGGTGGTCATCTTCGGCTCGCAGTAGGTGCCAGGACGAACGCCTTTGCCTTCTGGCAGGCCGCACGCCTTGCCGACCATTTTCTGCGCCAGGGTGAAGCCTTTGCCGGTGTCGACAGGCGCTTCAGGCAGCTTGAACAGGTCGGTTGGGCCCAGGCCCAGCTCGGCACGGGCCTTGTCGGTCAGGCCGCGACCGATGATCAGCGGGATACGGCCGCCGGCGCGGACTTCGTCCAACAGCACCGGGGTCTTCATTTCGAAGGTGGTGATGACTTCGTCGGTGCCGTGTTTGCAGACTTTGCCAGCATGCGGGTACAGGTCGATCACGTCGCCCATGTTCATGTTGGTAACGTCGAACTCGATTGGCAGTGCGCCAGCATCTTCCATGGTGTTGTAGAAGATCGGGGCGATCTTGCTGCCGAAGCAGAAGCCGCCGGCACGCTTGTTCGGCACATACGGAACGTCGTCGCCGAAGAACCACAGCACGGAGTTGGTCGCGGATTTACGCGAGGAACCGGTACCGACCACGTCACCGACGTAGGCGATCGGGAAGCCTTGGCCGCGCATTTCTTCGATCTGCTTCATCGGGCCGGTCTTGCCTTGCTCGTCAGGCACGATGCCTTCACGGGCCATTTTCAGCATGGCCAGGGCGTGCAGCGGGATGTCTGGACGGGACCAGGCATCCGGCGCAGGGGACAGGTCGTCGGTGTTGGTTTCGCCGGTCACCTTGAACACGCGCAGGCTGATCTTGTCGGCCAGGGTAGGGCGGTTGCGGAACCACTCGCCGTCAGCCCAGGACTGGATCACGGCTTTGGCGTGTTCGTTGCCGTTACGGGCTTTTTCGGCCACGTCGTGGAACGCATCGAACATCAGCAGGGTGTGCTTGAGTTGGGCGGCGGCGACGGGAGCCAGTGTGGCGTCGTCCAGCAGCTCGACCAGGGTCACGATGTTGTAGCCGCCTTGCATGGTGCCAAGCAGTTCAACGGCGCGTTTCTTGTCGATCAGGGGGGAAGTGGCTTCGCCCTTGGCCAGGGCAGACAGGAAACCGGCCTTGACGTAGGCAGCTTCGTCAACGCCTGGTGGGATGCGGTTGGTGATCAGGTCAACGAGGAATTCTTCTTCGCCAGCCGGGGGATTTTTCAGCAGCTCGACCAGGCCTGCGGTTTGTTCGGCGTTAAGCGGCTGGGGAACAATACCCAGGGCTGCACGCTCTTCGATATGTTTGCGGTAGGCTTCAAGCACAGTTATTACCCTCATCAGTGGTCCCACGGGACGCTCATCCAGAAATGAACGGCACGCATGCGCTCGGGGGCTTTTTGGGCCGCAAAGCCAGCGCTGCCGGCATTCCTCACAGAAGCTGCTTTCAAAGTTTTACGCCTGCAGAACGGAGCTGATGAGGGTTGGCGAGGGCTCTGACCTACCGAGTCATGACCCGCGCCAACACCGTTCTGAAGGAACGACTGTGCTCGTGACGCTTTGAAAACAGCTTCCAGCGGATTATTGGCGCCTTACAAGGCCGGATGATTCTACGGCAAAAAATTTCTAAAGGTAAGTTGCCTGACCAAGTTTGCTGGGTGATCAAGCTTAGACAAAGGGCTAACATGGCGCATTGTTTTGCTGATCTGCGTGCCGTTACCCATGTCCAACCAAACCATCAAGACCCCCTGCGTCGGCCTGTGCTCCACGGTTTACGGCGATCTGGTGTGCCGGGGCTGCAAGCGCTTCCACCACGAAGTGATCCAGTGGAATGGCTATAACGAAGAAGAAAAACGTGCGGTCTGGCTACGCCTGGAGCAGCTGTTGGTGCAGGTAATGGCCGGCAAACTGGAGGTTTTCGACCCCAAGACCCTGCGCGGCCAGTTGGAACAGCGCAAGATCCGCTTCGTGCCGCACCAGTCCGAGTACTGCTGGGCCTACCAGTTGATCGCCCGGGGGGCGCGGGTGATCTCCAACCTGGAGGCCTATGGCATGGTGCTATTGCCGGAGTTTCGCGACTGGCCGTTGCCGGACCTGCGCGATGCGATTGATCGGGAGTTCTTTATCCTGTCCGAGGCGCATTACCAGCGCTATATCGCGCCGGGGTTTCTGCGCGATGTGTTTTCCAACTGACAACGGATAACCCCTGTGGGAGGGGGCTTGCCCCCGATGGCAGTGTGTCAGCCTGGGATTTATCCACTGACACACCCTCATCGGGGGCAAGCCCCCTCCCACATTTTTTTATCTTCATTGTTTGAAAGGTCGGCATCAGGCCTTGTTGGCCTGCTCCACGAGGCGATCCATCACTTCGTCAGGTTTCAGCACCAGTACGTCACTTTCCAGGGCGTCCAGCACCACCTCTGCGGTGTTACCGATCAGCGCCCCGGAAATCCCGGTGCGCCCCACGGTGCCGATGATCGTGACCGCCGCCGACAGTTTGTGGGCAAGGTAGGGGATCAGTACATCGGCAGGGCCTTCTTCAATATGCAGGTGTTTGTCATCCACATCGAACTCCGCCTGGAACGCCCTGCATTGCTCGCGATACCGCGCCTCGATGGTTTCCTTGAGCTGGAACGTCGGGTCCGCCGCCGACAGCATCGGCGAAGGATGCGCGCTGATCACATGCAACTGCGCCTTGGCCAGGTTGGCGATATCAAAGCCATGGTCAATGATCGAATTGTGCAGCGAACGGTGTTCGCCATCGGTATTGCCGACGTCGATCGCCGCCAGGATCTTTGCGCCCGTCCAGGGTGTGGACGTCTTGACCAGCAATACCGCACTCGGGCAATAGCGCAGCAGCTTCCAGTCCGCCGGCGTCAGCAGGGCTTTTTTCAGCGGGTTGTCCGGGAAGTGCTGCTTGATCACCAATCCGCAGCCCTCGGCCTGCTGCACGTCGATGATGGTTTCATGCAGGCTGGCATTCCACGCCTGTTCGGTGCTGACGCTGTAGCCGTCCTCCTTCAAACCCGCCTTGAGCAGGGCCAGCAGCGCCGAGTGCTCATGCTTCTTGTCGCACACCAGCAAGTGCAGGTGCGCATCGGTGACCCCGGCAATCAGCTTGGCACGCTTGAGGGCCAGGCTTTCCGAATGCTCGGGTTCGATGATCACCAGGATGCTGCGGATGGCTTGCATGATCGGGATCTCCATAAAAAGGACGGGGGCCTGGAACAACTATAGTTGCTGGCGTGCGCACGTCATGTTGATGCACATCAAGGCCGGTGGCTGGTGGTCTGCGGCGGGGTCGGTATAATCGCCGGCCTTTTGTGATCCTTTTGCCCGTGAGCCCGATGAACCTGCCAGAAATCCACGAATTCCTCGGTTGCCGCACCCCTGATGCCTGGGTCCAGGCCGCGCTGGCCGATCAGGAAACCCTGCTGATCGACCACAAGAACTGCGAATTCAAAGCCGCCAGCACCGCCCTGAGCCTGATCGCCAAGTACTACAGCCATGTCGACCTGATCAACATGATGTCGCGCCTGGCCCGCGAGGAGCTGGTGCACCACGAGCAGGTCATGCGCCTGATGAAGAAGCGCAAGATCGAGCTGCGCCAACTGCATGCCGGGCGTTACGCCTCCGGTTTGCGCAAAGTGGTGCGCAGCCATGAACCCGTGAAACTGGTGGATACCTTGGTGGTTGGCGCCTTTATCGAAGCGCGCAGTTGCGAGCGTTTCGAAGCCCTGGTGCCGCATTTGGACGAGGAACTCGGCAAGTTTTACTTCGGCCTGCTGAAAAGCGAGGCGCGGCACTTCCAGGGTTACCTGAAGCTGGCGTACCAATACGGCGACGCCAAGGACGTCGCCCAGGTGATCGAGCGGGTGAGGGCGACCGAGCAGGAACTGATCGAGTCACCCGACATCGAGTTCCGCTTTCACAGTGGCGTGCCAGCCTGAGGCCACGGCCACGCCAAGCAACAGGGTGATCCCGGCCAGCAGCAGGATCACCGCCTGCGTCCCCAGCGGCGCCGCCAGCAACGCCACCGCCAGGCCCGCCAAGGGTTGCGGCAGGTTGTTGAGCAGGGTGATCACGCCCACGGTCTTGCCGAAGTCCTGCACGGGGATCACCCGCTGGCGGGTGCTGCGCAGGTAGACGTTGAACATCTTGTCGAAGCCGGTCACCAACAGGAAACCCACGGCGTACGGCCACACGCCTGGGCTTGCGGCCATGATCACCGCCCCCACGCCGATCATCGAATACGACAAGCCGCCCAGTACCTTCAACGGCAGGACGGCGCGGGCCAGGTAAAACAGAATCGCGATGGTCACCAGCGCGCCTGCTGCCTGCAGCAGGGCATAAGCGTCCTTGCCCGCCGCAAACTGGCCGGTGACCATCGCCGCCGACGTGGCCAGGGTCACGCCAATGATCAGGTTCACCCCCACGGCCAGGGTGATGATCCGTTTCAAGTCCGGCAGGTTGCGGATGTGCCCGAGTGCAATCTTCAGGGGTTGCAGCCAGATGTCCTGATGCTGTTCGAAGGTTTCCAGGTGCGCCGTGCTGGAGCGTTGCCACACGCGCATCGCCAGGTCGGCCAGCACAAACAATCCGGCCACGGCCAGTACCACCCAATGCCAGGCCCAGACTTCCAGCATCAGCGCCGCCACCAGCGGCCCCAGCACCAGCCCGCTCTGGTCGGCGATCTGCGAGTAGGAGAGGGTCTTGGCGTAGCTGTAGTGCGCGAAGATATGCGGCATCAGCACTTCCCGCGCCATGATGCCCTGGGTCGTGAGCACCCCGCACAGCGCCGAGAGCAGGACAATCCAGTAAAGGCCATCGAACACCCCATACAACACCACCGCGAGCACGCACGCCAGCGCCCGGTATACCTGGCTGATCAGCAGCAGGCGCACCGGCGTGAACTTGTCGCACAAGGCGCCGCACACCGGGAACGCCAGGTAACGCGGCAGCGATTCGACGAAGAACGCCAGCCCGGCCCAGGCGACACTCTGGGTGGTCTGGAATACGATCAGGGGCACGATGAACAGCAGGATCTGGTCCGCCAGCCGCGACAGGAACAGCGAAACAAAGAACGCCAGGTAATCCTTGCGCATACAACTCCCTGTGGACGGCGTTAAAGAGTGCGGGGTATTTGTTAAAAACTCTTAAAAGCATGAAGCTTCGTCGGCAGCCGCTGCGCAGTTGCTTTAGTTGCGCAGCTTGCCACCTATAATGCCAGCTCTTCAATCCGCGTCTGCACACTGAGAACTTATGGAAAACCTGGGGCTGGGCAAGGTCTTGCTCGTTGAAGACGACGAAAAACTCGCGGGGCTGATTGCGCACTTCCTGGCGCAGCATGGCTTCGAGGTGCGTGTGGAGCACCGGGGCGACGAGGCCCTGGCTGCGTTCCTGGAGTTCAAGCCGAAGATCGTCGTGCTCGACCTGATGCTGCCTGGCCAGAGCGGTCTGCATGTGTGCCGCGGGATCCGTACGGTGTCCGACACACCTATCGTGATCCTCACGGCCAAGGAAGACGACCTGGACCATATCCTCGGCCTGGAGTCCGGTGCCGACGACTATGTGATCAAGCCGATCAAGCCGCCTGTGCTGCTGGCGCGCCTGCGTGCGCTGCAACGACGCCAGGCCCCGGAGCCGACCGTGCGCGGTGCCCTGGCATTCGGGCGGTTGGCCATTGATCGCAGTTGCCGGGGCGTCAGCCTGGGCGACGACAAGATCGATCTGACCACCATGGAGTTCGAGCTGCTGTGGCTGCTGGCCAGCAACTCGGGCACGATCCTGTCCCGCGATGACATCCTCAACCGCATGCGCGGTATCGCGTTCGACGGCCTCAACCGCAGCGTCGACGTGTACATCAGCAAACTGCGCAGCAAGCTCAACGACAACCCCCGTGAACCGGTGTGTATCAAGACCATCTGGGGCAAGGGCTACCTGTTCAATCCGTTCGCGTGGGAGGCTTAAATGCTGCGGCTGTTTCTGCGCCTGTATGTGATCCTGGCGCTCGGTCTGGCGGGGGCGATCTGGCTGGTCAACTACACCTTCGACGAGCTGTTGCCCGAAGCCAACGAAACCTATAACCGCGAAGCCTTGCGCGGCCCGGCGTATGCCCTGGTGGAGCAACTGCGTCCGCTCAGGGCCGACGAACGCCCGGCCCGGCTGGCTGAGCTGCAACCCCATTACGGGCTGCACTTGAAGTTGGTCCAGAAGGACACCCAGGCACTCACCGAGCGCGAGACGCAACTGCTGGCTGCGGGTTTGCTGGTGGTGCGCGGTGATTTCATGGAGTTTCTCACCAGTATTGACGGCGGCCCGCAACTGCTGGAAATCAAGCTGCCGGAAGAACCCAAGTGGCTCTACCTGTGGGCCTATGGTTTCCTCGGGGTGTGCCTGGCGATCGTGCTGTATTTCTGGGTACGCCCGCACTGGCGCGACCTCGAGCATATTCGCCTGGCCGCACAACGCTTTGGTGACAACGACCTCAGTTCTCGCATCCTGCTGCCGCGCCGTTCCACCGTGCGCGAACTGGCGGGGCACTTCAACCAGATGGCCGAGCGCATCGAAAGCCTGATCGCCAACCAGCGCGAACTGACCAATGCGGTGTCGCACGAGCTGCGCACGCCGATTGCACGCCTGTCGTTCGAGCTCGACCAGCTCAAGCAACAAGCCGACCCGCGTCTGCGTGGCGAACTGATCGCCGACATGTATGCCGACCTGGGCGAGCTGGAAGAAATGGTCTCCGAACTGCTCACCTACGCCAGCCTGGAGCGCGGCGCCACCCAGGTCACCCGCGAGCGCATCGAGGCCCACAGCTGGCTCGACAGTGTGATCGGCAGCGTGGCGCTGGAGGCCGAAGCCGCGGGCATCCAGTTGTCGTTGCGCACCTGCGAAGTGGACTATATCCAGATCGAGCCGCGCTTTATGGCGCGTGCGGTGATCAACCTGCTGCGCAATGCCATTCGGTATGCCGAGCGCCGTGTGGAAGTGTCGTTGGTCAAGTTCGGCAGCGGGTATGAAGTGCGGGTGTGTGATGACGGCCCTGGCGTGCCGGAGGAAGGCCGTTCGAAGATCTTCCAACCCTTCATGCGCCTGGATGCCAGCCGTGACCGCCGCACCGGTGGCTTCGGCCTGGGCCTGGCGCTGGTGCAGCGGGTGTCGCAGTGGCACGGTGGCCAGGTGCAGGTGCAGGATTCGGAATGGGGCGGCGCGTCGTTCCGGATGACCTGGGCCTACGCCGAATAGCGCTTTTACATTCAATGGAGATCAAGTGTGGGAGGGGGCTTGCCCCCTCCCACCTATCCAATCAGAACGTGTATTCCAGCACGCCCATCACCGACGTCTGCAAGCGTCGCTCCACAATCGGGCTCTTGCCCGCTTCATCCGCCAGGTACTGCACATCCAGCAAGGTCGAGAACTCGGTGTGCTCGCTGATCGGCAGGCTCCAGACCAGGTTCAGGCCATTGCTGATATTGCCGGCACCGGCCTTGTAGGCCTTGAAGCGGCTGCGTGCGGCCTGGCCGGTGGTGACGCCGTACCAGGTCTGCATATAGTCACGGTCGCCAAAGTGGCTGTTGATGTTGGCATCGACGGAGCCATAACGGCCTTCGTACAGCGTGGTGCCCAGGCTCAGCTCCAAATGCGTAAAGGCCTTGCCGCTGTCCTTGTGGTCATCTTCCTTGAGCGCGTGCTCCAGGGTCGCGCCGACAATGGCGCCGCCGAGATTGTAGTGGGCGCTCACGCCCAGCTGCGGGCGTGACTTGATTTCGCCCATGCCCTTAAGGCGCTTGGAGCCCAAGTGCATGGATTCGTTTTTGTCCTTGCGCGATGCACTGGCGCCGACATACGCACTGAAACTCAAGGCATTGCCTTCGTAGCCCCAGCCCAGGCCTTTGTCGGTGTCGAGGAAAATCCCCCAGGGGCTGACGATGGCGCCGCCGAACACCGGCGCAGTCATGCGCTCATCGCTGCCGCTGTAGCGGGGCAGGTTGGCCACGCCGGCTTTGAGCGTGTAGGTCCAGTCCTCGGCCAGCACTGCGTCGGCGCTTGCCAGCAAACACAGCGAGGTGAGGGACAGGCAGAGGTTTTTGGGGCTCATCAGGGTTTTCATGTCGGTCAGAAACTCAAGGGTGGATGGGTACGTTTGAAGGAGTATCCCGAGGCGCTAAGGCCGTTGACCTGGCGGCTGACGGTGTCGCCCAGGCCATAACCGTTGCCGGCGAGTACGGCGTGGGCGTTGTCCACCGGCAGCAGGATGTAATCGGTCAAAGGCTCGTCGTGCAGTTGGCCGCGAATCACCAGGAAGCCGTCTTCCAGGCGCACGCTGATGCCGCTCAACGGCGCGTCGGGTTCATGGGTGTTGAGCACTTGATAGGTGCCGACGGTGTCGGCCCAGGCCATGGGCAAGGGCGGCGGGTCGATGCGTTCGCCGATGGCGATGCGCTGGCCGTGGCTGCGCGCGGTGAGCATCTGTCGGCCCTGCACAGTGATCACGTCGAGTTGTACGCGGCCGAGTTCGCCGAGGTCCTTGAGCCAGAACCCGAGGACTTTCTTTTGCGCGCGCAGCCAGCCGTGGTCGTCACGCAGCAGCTCGAAGTCGTAGCCGGCCAGTTCGCCGCGTAGCCGACCGGCGTCGTCCCGGATGCGGAACACGCCCCAGGCGGTGGCGTAAAAGCCGGACAGGCGCTGGCGGTCGATGGCGGCCGCCACCTGGCGCAGCTTGAGCCCGTGACGGGGCGCCTGGCACTCGTCGCTGCACACCGGCTCGCCGGTCTGCGCCTGGAGCATCAGGCGCAGGGTGTCGGTGGCCAGGTTGGCGACCAGGTCTTCGGCGTTGCTGTCATTGGCCATGATGATCACCGCCAGTTGCTGGTCCGGCAGCAGGGTCAACTGCGCGGCAAAATCATCGCCGCCACCGCTGTGCTGGTAGGTGCGCACGCCAGGCCCGACCGGCTCGTCACCGCACGGCGCGAGAAACCAGGCCAGGCCGATCCGGCAATCGAAGTCCAGGGCGTTGCCGGTGTTTTGCTGGGTGAACATGTCATCGATGGACCGCTGGTTCATCACCCGGTTGCCCTTGTACAGGCCCTCGGCGAACAACATCTGTACGTAATGGCTGAGGTCCTTGGGGCTGGCCCACAAACCGCCGGCCGCCAGGTCACGCACTTGCGCGTCAGTGCTGGCGATACCACCCTGATAGCCCTGGGCGCGATAACCCGCCTGTACTGCGGTGCCGATAAAACTCGCCTGGTTCATCTCCAGCGGCTTGAGCAGGCTGTGTTGCAATTGAGCCTCGAACTCTCTGCCGCTGCTGCGTTCGATCGCCGCGCCGACCAGCGCATAACCCAGGTTGGAATAGGCCACTTGGGTGCCGGGCGGTGTGCTCAGCCAGACGCCGGACAGGCGCATCGGCATCTGCCCCATGGCATAGCTGTTGCGCAGGTCGCGCAGGTGCTCGCTGGGCAGGCCGGATTGATGACTGAGCAGGCGACGCAAGGTGATGTCGCGGTCGGCGGCCTGCTGGTCGGTGTGGAAACGCGAACGCACATAGAACTCGCGCAACGTCTGTTGGATCGGTGCGTCCAGCGCCAGCCGCTGCTGTTCAACCAGTTGCAGGGCGGCGCTGGCGGTGAGCAGCTTGGAAATCGCACCAGCGCGAAACGCCGTGTTCGGCGTCACGGGCACGCCCAGGGCTTTGTCGGCCATGCCGAACCCGCGCGCCCAGATCAACTCCTGCCCGTTGACCAGTGCAATCGACAAACCGGGCACATTGGCCTGGGCCATATCCCGGGGGATGCGGGTTTGCAGGTAGCGGATGATCGCGCTGTAGTCGCCCTTGGGGATCGGCGGCGGGGTAGAGGCTTGCCCCTGGCAGCCGATGCTGCCCAACAGGCAACCGAGCAATGGAATACCGCGCAACGTGCGAAGCATGATGAGCACCCGGCAGGTGGTTTGGATGCTCAAATGCTAGGGGCGTGGCGCCCGGGGGTCTTTGACAGCTTTGTCGAGAAACTGTCAAAGACTGTTAACGCGCCAAGGTGTGTGGCTCATGTCACGTCAGTGCAATACGCGTTGGAGGAACTGCCGTGTCCTTTCTTCCTGTGGCTCATTGATTACCTGGCGAGCGTCACCGACTTCACAGATCAACCCGTTATCGAAGAATGCAATTCGGTCTGCGCACTCGCGAGCGAAGGCAATGTCATGGGTCACCATGATGAGGGTCATGCCTGAGTCCTTGAGTTTGCGGATAGTATCCAGCACCTCTCCCACGAGTTCAGGGTCGAGGGCGGAGGTGACCTCGTCGAATAGCATGTAGTCAGGCTGCATGGCCAGGGCGCGCGCTATCGCCAGTCGTTGCTGCTGGCCTCCAGACAGGCTGGCAGGGCGCATGTCTGCGCGATTGTCGAGGCCGACGAAAGCCAGGTGGTCACGAGCCAGTTGCAGAGCCTGGGCGTTGGGAAGCTTCTTGACCAGGCGCGGCGCCAGCGCCACGTTCTCCAGGGCGGTGAGGTGGGGGAATGCGTTGTATTGCTGGAACACGATGCCGAGCTTCTGGCGCAACTTGTTCAGGTCGGTTCCCCTGGCGTGCACATCCGTGCCGTCGACCATGATGCTACCTCCTTGAATCGGCTCCAGGCCATTGATGCACTGGAGCAAGGTGGACTTCCCCGACCCGCTGGCGCCGATCAGGCACAACACTTCACTCTTCTGGATGGTCAGGTTGACGCCCTTGATGACTTCGACAGCGCCGAAGCTTTTGCGGACATCCTTGATATCAATCATGGTGCATTACCTTTTCGAGATGGCGGCTGTAGCGGGAGATCGGGTAGCAGATCGCAAAGTAGAAGAGACCTGCGCCCGCGAGCACCAGGAGTGCTTCGTTCGAGCGGTTGATCAGGATCTGTGAAGCTCTCAGCAGCTCGATGTAGCCCACTACGCTCACGAGGGCTGTATCTTTTGTCAGGCCTATCACTGTGCCAATCCAGCCGGGAAGCAGTGTGCGAAAGGCAAGCGGGGCGGATAGGTGGCGCAGCTCCTGCCAATAGCTCAGCCCGAGTGACCGGCTGGCTTTTTTCAGTTGCGGGCGCACGGATTGCAAACCCGCGCGGACCAGTTCCGAGGTCAGCATGCCCATGTACAGGCTGAGGACGACAACCCCGATAAACAGTGGGCTCATCCCGAAGCCGGCCATGGCAAACAGGCTGTTGACCAGGATGAACTGGATGATCAGCGGAATGCTGCGGATGACGTTGACGAACGGTCCGAGTGCGAGACGGGCGAACACTGATTCTTGTCGAAGCCAACCGATCATCACGCCGAGCAGGCTGCCAAAAAAGGTGGCCAGCAGCGTCAGTAACAAGGTGTGCCACATACCGGTGAGCACAAACGGAAGATCGCCCCAGTGCAAACCTGAGTAAGCCAATTGGAATTGCATGATTGCCTACCCCTTGAACACGCGCCAGAAAGTGAGTCGGGCGCCGCCCTCGATAAGCTTGGACATGACGAAGTAGATCACGGCGGCGATGATGAAAAACTCAAACGTCCTGAAGGATTCGGACTGGGCCGCCTGCGTGGCGCCCGTGAGTTCGCGCAGGCCGATGATCATGCCCAGCGAGCTGTTGAGCAGGGCCCAGTTGAGTTGGTTGACGTAAGGGAAATAGACAATCCTGAACAGCTGCGGAAAGACCACATGGGTGTAGGCAGCGAATGATGAAATACCCAACGACCTGGCTGCGCGGTGTTGTTGTCGTGGAATAGCCTGCAACCCGCCACGAAAAATCTCGGCGAGGTAGCCGGCGTTGTTGAAAGACAGGGCGAACAGCATCGCCAGGTAGCTGGAGAAATGCAGCCCCAGTGCGCCAAGGCCAAAATAGATCATGTACACCTGGAACAGCGCTGGTGTATTGCGAGCGACTTCGATCCAGGACGTTGCGACAGCGTATCCAAGGCCTTTTTCCTGTTGACGTAACAGGGTCAGCGCAAGGGCGATCAGCGTGCCGATGATCATTGAAAGTACGGTCAGCACCAGCGTCGTTTTTGCCCCCTCGATCAGCTCGGGGAGCTTCTCCCAGACCATTGACCAATAAAACGTGTACCCGAACATAGCGCAGGCTCCAGGCAGGAGCGGCCGCGGCCGGCCGCTCGGAAGGTGAGGTTAGTAGTCCACGCCGGCAACTGTCAGCAAAGGCGCCTCGCCGTCACCGAAGTACTGCGCATACAGTTCTTGGTAGCGACCGTTCTTGACTTGGGTCCATACGAAGGTCTTCACCCAATTGAGCATCTGCGGGTCTGACTTTTTGACGGCGATGCCGCACAGGTCGGGAGGCGTAGGTGCTACTCCCTTGATCGTGAGCGTGGGAAATTGACCGCTCTGAACCAGTGCGGCCGCCGATGCATTCCCGATGATCACGCCGTCTATCTTGCCCTGGGCCAGTGCCAGGTAACCTTCGGCTTCGCTGCCGAACCCCGTATAGCTGCCGTTCGGGTCATCCCAGCCTTTGCGTAGCGCCTGCAGTTCCTGCTCGGTCGTGGTGCCTGTGACACCACCGATGTTGCGGCCTTTCAGGTCCTCGAAACGTTCGATGTTGGCGTCTTTGCGGGTGAGTACAACGTTGGTGTAGTTCACGTAGGGCTGGGAAAAATTCACGCTCATGGCGCGCTGGGGTGAGATCGAGGTGGAAGCAATCAGCACGTCGATGCGATTGGACACCAGTGCGGGAATACGTTCGGAGGAAGGTGTCTCGACAATCACGGCCTTTGCCCCAAGGGCCTTGGCCATGTCCTTGCAGTACTGAACGTCGTATCCCTCCGGCTCATTGGCCTGGTTGCGAAAACCCGCCGGCGGGTAGTCGAGTTGCACACCGCATCGTAGGGTTTTTGATGAAATGACCTGGTCCAGGGTGGAACCGGCGCCGGCTGAGTTCATGGAAGCGGTTGTGGCGAGGACGAGCAGGAGAGAGGTGCTTGCGTGACGTGCAATGTTCATGGAAATCCCCGATCTGATTGGCATTGTATTTTTTAGGGGTGTGGCGTTGGTATGCGTTGTATCCAATCTACATCTGTCGAAAAATCTACCAAATGTTTATTCGCGGAAGTAGAGGGGGAAACAGGGTTTTTTGCATTGAAGGTCAAAAAAACAGCCTATAAATTCTAAATAAACCTTAAAAAACAATTGGTTGTGTCTAATAAAAAAGATGTTGCTGACTATGAAGTGTGTCAGGGTTTGGCAGACGCAGCAGCGACGGTTGACAGATTGTGTTTATTGTATCCAATCTACATGCGCTCGTTCTGGTCGATCAGATCGGGCATGATTGCTTTCAAAAAGGTGCATTTTTTCCATCTGAAAAGGGTGCGATTCATGAGGCACGTAATCGTCATTGGCGCCGGCATTGTGGGGCTGGCAACGGCGCATCATCTGCTGGGGGCGGGAGTCCGCGTCACCCTGGTTGACCGCGACCCTGAAGGTGACAAAGCATCGTTCGGCAATGCCGGAGGCATCGCGGTCACGGAAGTGATTCCAGCTGCGGTGCCGGGCGTGTTGTGGAAAGTGCCCGGATGGCTGGCGGACCCGTTGGGACCCCTGGCGATACGTCCGGGGCACGCGCCCAGGTTGATACCGTGGCTGCTGCGTTTCTCCCGTGCCGGCAGGCCCTCGGAGTTCAAGCGCATATCGGCGGCGTTGGCGGCACTTAACGCTCGGGTCTACGACGACCTGCTGCCGCTGCTCGCGGAACACAATCTTCGCGAAGAGCTGCTACAACTCGGCGCCCTGACGGTCTACGAGAAAGAAGCGGCGTTTGACAAGGACGCAATGCAGTGGGGCCTCAAACGAGCGTGGGGTGTTGAGGTGCGCACGTTGACCGGCAACGAAGCACGTGAAATCGAGCCTGCACTGGGTCGGACAATCACGCGCGGGGTGTTCACACCCCAGTGGTCACACGTCAGGGACCCCAAGACCCTGGTTGATAAGTTGCGTCAGTCATTGCTTGCCAGGGGGCTTTGCATTCAGGTCGCCGAGGCCTGTGGTATCCGGCCGGGCCTTGAGGGTAGCGCTGTGTCGGTGGGGCTCGTCGATGGCCGGTGGTTAACGGCCGATAAGGTCGTGGTCGCCGCCGGTGCGTGGTCAGGCCTACTCGCCCAGCGCCTTGGCGACAAGGTCTTGCTGGAAAGCGAGCGAGGCTACAACACCACCCTTCCCGAACCGGGTGTCGTCTTGTCCAGGGAGGTGATCTTCGCGGAGCGCCACTTCGTGGCCACGCCGTTGAGCTGTGGTTTGAGGGTCGGTGGCGCCGCGGAGTTCGGCGGGTTGAATGCACCGGCGAATTTCAAGCGCTCCCAGGCCTTGGCCAGGCTGGCCGCGCTCTATCTGCCCGGGTTGCGTACGGAGGGCGGTACCCGTTGGGCCGGGCATCGCCCTGCGACCCCTGACAGCCTGCCGGTGATCGGCGCCTCAGCGCGCCATCCCTCGGTGATATACGCCTTTGGCCATGGTCATCTCGGGCTTACCCAGGCGGCCACAACCGGTCGCTTGGTCAGCGATATTGCTCTGGGCAAACCCTCTTTGGTCGACCTTGAACCCTATGCAATCAGCCGTTTCAACTAACGCGTTCAAAAGGGAGTTCCTATGTCTCGTCATACGTTCTTTTGCATCGATGCGCATACCTGTGGCAATCCGGTGCGCATCGTCACCGCGGGGGGGCCTTTGCTGCCCAATGTTTCAATGGCTGAAAAGCGTCAGATTTTCCAGCGCGAGCATGATTGGGTGCGACAAGCGTTGATGTTCGAACCGCGTGGTCATGATGGGATGTCAGGCAGCATCTTGTATCCGTCGTCACGTGAGGATTGCGACATCGGCGTGTTGTTCATTGAGGTCAGTGGCTGCCTGCCAATGTGCGGTCACGGCACCATCGGAACGGTGACTGCGGCGCTGGAAGCCGGTCTGGTGGTGCCGAGGATCGAGGGTTCGTTGGCCATCGAGGCGCCGGCCGGGCGCGTTGCGATCGACTACGTGAAAAACGGTACGAGAGTGGAGCAGGTTCGCCTGTACAACGTTGCGAGTTATCTCCACGCAGCTAATGTGGCGCTTGATGTACCCACCCTGGGCAAATTGAACATAGACCTGGCGTATGGAGGAAATTTCTACGTCATCATCGAGCCGCAAGCCGGTTGGGATGGCCTGGATTCAATGGACGTCAGTGAAATTATTCGGTTGAGTCCTCTGGTTCGTAAGGCCGCGCAGGCGCTGCTGGCGCCGGTGCATCCGCAAGACAGTCGTATCCAGGGCATCAGCCATGTGATGTGGTGTGACAAACCCAGGAACCCACGCGCGCACGCGCGCAACGCAGTGTTTTACGGTGACAAGGCCATTGATCGTTCACCGTGTGGCACAGGTTCTTCTGCGCGCATGGCACAACTGGTCGCCCGAAGCCGCTTGAAGGTGGGCGATACGTTTGTCCACGAGAGCATCATCGGCACACTGTTTGATTGTCGGGTCGAGTCGGCGACGGAGGTAGGTGCTTTCCCGGGCATCATGCCGAGCATTGCTGGTTGGGCTCAGGTCACGGGGCACAACACTATTCTTGTGGATGAGCGCGATCCGCTGGCGCATGGGTTTCAACTCAATTGAGCCAAGTGGACAAGCCCCTCCGCCAAGGAGGGGCGCCACTGGCATTCAAGCCTGGGTTTCTTTATCGCGTTTTTTCTTGAGCAGTGTGACCAGGTCAGAACCTGCACGCTGAATGTGCTTGCGCAGGAACTGAACCGCTTTCTTGACATCACGTTTTTCGCACAGGTGGAGTAGCTCGCGGTGGTCGACTTCGGCTTCTTTTTTCCCCGCGGTCAGCAACAGTTGCAGGCGGATGTATCGATCCGTCTGAACGTTGATGCCTTGAACGATAGCCAGCGTTTGCACACGATCAGCCGCTGCATACAGGCTTTGATGAAACAGCCAGTTGAGCTTGCCCCATTGCGCGATGTCATCGTCGAGGTAGGCGGCTTCAAGTTGCGGCAGCAATTGTTTGGTGGCCGCAAAGTGTGCGTCGGTCATTTTCGGCAGGGAGCGTTCCAATAGCTCGGATTCCAATAGCGCACGCAGGTCAAACAACTCCGCGATTTGCTCAAGGGGAATGGACTTCACCACGGAGCCTTTGTGAATCTGCGTCGTGATCAGCCCGGACGCCTCCAGCTCCTTGAATGCTTCACGCACCGGCATGCGGCTCACACCGTACTCGGTCGCAATGGTCTCTTGGATCAGCGACTCGCCTTCCTTGAATTCCCCATTCAGGATCCGCTCACGCAGTGATTCCGCCAGGGTTTCAGGCAAGCTTTGACGTTTGATGCGCAGGTTGGGTAAAGGCTCTTTCTTCGGCATTCTTCAACTACTGACAGGTGAATGGATCCAGGATTTGAGATCCCCATCGGTCGATCATACCTCAGGCTCACGAGTGTAGGACGCTTCCAGTAAATGAGCGCGAAACATGTCAAGGTTTCACTGTGCCATCTATCCTTCGGCTGAGCCCTAATGGGTTGCTGTCCTGGAGTGCCGGGGGTAGCAAAGCCTGGGGGAAGTCCTGGTAACACACGGGGCGCAGGAATCGATTGATCGCCAGGCTGCCTACTGAAGTGGAGCGAGGGTCGGAAGTCGCCGGGAAGGGGCCACCATGAACCATGGCATGACAGACTTCCACGCCTGTGCCGAAACCGTTCAGCAGAATACGTCCGGCCTTTTTCTCCAGTGTGGGCAGCAGCGCGGCGAGTGCGGGGTAGTCGTTGGTGCTGGCGTGAACGGAAATCGTCAATTGACCTCCCAGCGCTTCAAGTACCTGCAGCAGGCTGGAGGCATCGGGGCATCGAACGATCAACGATGAGGCGCCAAAGACCTCGTCACGCAGTTCTGTATTTTTCAGGAACGCATGCGCGCTGGTGGCGAACAGCGCGGCCTGCCCTTGGAAGCTTTCACCTTGTCGTCCTCGTCCAAGCAGTTCTACGCCAGACTGCGCACGCAGTTTTTCGACACCATCGCAATAATTGTCATAGATCAGACGCGTCAGCATGGTTGTCGCAGGTGCGGCGCTCAGGGCGGTGATTGCCGCGTGCTCAAAGGCTGCGAGTGACGGGCCCTCGATCGCCAGGATCAATCCAGGGTTCGTACAGAACTGGCCTGCGCCCAGGATGAGCGAAGCGACGAAGGTGTCAGCGATCGCCGCACTGCGTTCGGCCAGCGCATGGGGCAGCAACACCACTGGGTTGATCGCGCTCATTTCGGCGTAGACCGGTATCGGCTCCGGGCGCGCCGCTGCAATATTCATCAAGGCTATGCCTGCTCGTTGCGAACCCGTGAAGCCCACCGCCTTGATCCGGTGATCGGCAACCAGGGCCTGGCTGATGCTGTGCTGCGTATCGAATACCAGGGAGAAAACGCCCTCCGGTAAATTGCATGCACGTATTGAACGCTGAATCGCCTGGCCCACCAGCTCGGATGTACCTGGATGCGCCGAGTGCGCCTTGACGATCACTGGGCAGCCGGCGGCCAGTGCAGAGGCGGTATCGCCCCCCGCGACAGAAAACGCCAGTGGAAAATTGGACGCGCCGAACACGGCCACCGGGCCAAGGGCAATGTTGCGCAGCCGGATGTCTGCGCGTGGCAGTGGTATGCGTTCAGGGCATGCAGGATCAACGCGAGCCTCCAGGAAACTGCCGTCGCGGACAACGGAGGCGAACAGCGCCAACTGGTTGACCGTACGGGTCCGTTCGCCCTCAAGGCGCCCGCGCGGCAGACCTGTTTCGGCCATGCAACGTTCGATCAAGGCATCACCCAGCGCGAGGAGATTGCGCGCAATGGTTTCCAGGAAAACCGCACGATGCCCTGGCGTCGTTTCGCGGTAAGCATCGAAAGCCGCATTTGCCAGTGCGCAAGCGCTGTCGAGGTCGTCCAGCGTGGCACCACCGAAGGCTGGGGAAAGGGGCTCACCGGTGGCGGCGTTGAGTCCCCACATCTGACCGTTTTTACCGCGAACCTTCGACTGACCGATCAGCATCTCACCTGTAATGGACATAACGGGACTCGCTCAATGAAAAATGGCTGTGAAGGGGTTGGATGATGGTTGACGGAGCGGGCCCCTTGACGAGGCGAAAGGGCCCGTTGCGTCAGCCGCGAACGGCGAGGCTATCGATCGCTTTCTGGACGGTGCTGATCACGTATTCGCGCTCCTCGCCTACAAGGGCCAGGCGTGGTGCGCGCGTCCATTCCGGCGCGCCGTAGACCAGGTGCTCGGCCAGCTTGATGTACTGCACCAGCTTGACGTGTACATCCAGGTGAAAGGACGGGGTGAGGATGTGGTACAGCTCGCGGGCTTCGCTGAAGCGTTGCTGGGCGCAGAGATTGAAGAGCTTGACGCATTCTGCCGGCCACACGTTGGTCATGCCCGACACCCAGCCGGTGACGCCCAGTGCGCTGCTTTCGACGATCAGGTCGTCGACCCCGCAAAAGATGCTGAAGCGATCGCCGAAGGCCACGTACATGTCGGTCACGCGCCGGATGTCGCCGGTTTCTTCCTTGACGCAGACGATCTCGGGTGTGTCCACCAGGTCGGCCAGGATCGCCGGGGTGCAGTCCACGCCATAGGCGATCGGGTTGTTGTAGATCATGATCGGCAAGTCGGTTGCGCTGGCGATGCCCTTGTACCATTCCACCGTCTCGCGATGATCGGTCTTGTAGCCAAGGCTTGGAAACACCATCAGTCCTTGGGCGCCAAAACGCTTGTACAGCGCCGCATGCTTCCTGGCCGTTTGCAGGGTGATTTCGGCCAGGCCGCACAGCACCGGCACACGCCCGTCGGCGACCTCGACCGCCGCGCGAATGACTGATTCGCGCTCCTGCATGCTCATTGACGCGTTCTCGCCCAGCATAGGCAGGACAACAACGCCTGAAACCCCATTATTGATCAGTCGATCAATGCTGGCTTGGGTTGCCGCCAAATCGACCTCGCCATCCTCGGTCAGCTTGGTGGTGACTGCGGGGAAAACGCCTTTCCAGATTGCCATTTCAAGTACCTTTTTTGTTGTGGTGGGACTGCTTTTAGATTGTCAACTGTATCCAATCTACAATCTGTCAATTTCGCTTGTCCACCTGAGGCTTGTTTTTTTTATGGCAAAAAAATTCTGTGGTGATTAACGCGCCAGCCCATGCCGCTCATGCCACTGCGCAATGGACTCCTGCGGGTACTCGTCAAACTGCAGGTCACCCTTGCGCACTGTGAGCTCCACCCATGGCGCCTTCGACGCCAGCATCAAGTGCGTATGGTCCGGCGGTACCGGCAACGGTGTGTCGATGGCCGAGGCAAACGGGTGGATCAGCTCCGGCCATTCCGGGCTGAACACCCACAGCGCGCTGCCGCATTGCGAGCAGAAATGCCGCTCGGCGCTACTCGCATGGGCGCGGCTGGCGCCTTCGGGCTTGAGCCTGGCGTGGTAGATCGAAATGGCTTTGCGCCCGCGCACCTTCAGGCTCGCGGTGTCACCGGCCAGGTTGATCGCGTAGCCACCGCCGCCCTGGGTCTTGCGACAGATCGAGCAGTAGCAACGCTGGTAAGGGTAGGGGTGGGCGCTGGTGAGGCTGAATGTGACGGCGCCGCAATGGCAGGATCCTTCAAGCTGCATGGGCTGACTCCTGATCAGGGTATGTAACAACGCTTTGCTAATACCTTAGCCTCAGGCAAGATTCAGCGCTTTGGTTTCAGGGAAGACGCCCATGATTGCTCAGTTGCAAAGCGCTGCCGCGCAAATCCGCCATGCTGTACGTGCCGCAACCGAGGGCTTGGTGGGGCGCGAGCAATTGGCCGAACTGATCGTGCTGGCGGCGGTGGCCCAGGAACATATCCTGGTGATCGGGCCGCCCGGCACCGCCAAGAGCGCCGTGGTGCGGCGCGTTGCGCAGTCGATGGGCGGGCGCTATTTCGAGTACCTGCTCGGGCGCTTCACCGAACCGTCCGAACTGTTTGGCGCGGTCGACCTGAAAAAGCTGCGCGAAGGCACGGTGGAAACCGATGTCAGCGGCATGCTGCCGGAAGCCGACATCGTGTTTCTCGACGAAGTCTTCCTGGGCTCCACCGCGATCCTCAATACCTTGCTCGGCGTACTCAACGAGCGGCGTTTCCGCCGTGGCCACACCCAGGTGCAATGCCCGCTGCGGGTGTGCGTCGGCGCGGCCAACGGCCTGCCGGATGATGAAGCGCTGGCGGCCTTTGGTGATCGTTTCCTGTTGCACCTGTTTGTCGAGTCGGTGCCGGACAACCAATTGGAGGCCATGCTGGCCGGTGGCTGGCAGTCGGAGCAACGCCCGGTGCAGCAGTTGCTGGGCCTCACGCAACTGGACACGCTTGGCCATGCGTTGAAAAACGTCGACCTGGCCGCCGTGCGTCCCGCCCTGGCCCAGGCGGTTCGTCGTCTGCGTGAAGCCGGCATCCAGTTGTCTGACCGACGCATCGTCAAATCCCAACGCCTGATCGCCGCCGCCGCGTTGCTCAGCGGCCGCCTCGAAGCCAGCGACGCTGACCTGTGGCCGCTGCTGTACGTGTTGCCGACCCAGGCCACCCAACAACAGGGGCGTGAGGTGTTGCGCGACCTGTTTGCCGCGTCCAGCAACAGCCATCTGTTCAGCGCCGTGGAAGAGGCTACGTTGCAGCCGATGTCACGTCTGAATCGCCTGCTGGAAACCGCCGAAGACTATCTCGCCCGTAGCGAACCGCCGACCAGTACGGCGCTCGAAGGGTTGTTGCGCGAGATTGATGCGAACTTCAACAGCCAGACGATGCCCGAGCCGTTGCAGCAGGCGCGGGGGCAACTTACACGTTTGCTGATACCTGCCGAATGAGTGCGTTGACCCATCCTTGGCGCTGGCGCTCACGCCAGGCACCCGTCGAGGCGCAAGCCGCCGTGGCCTGGGGTGATGCGGCACGCCGGATGCTCAGGCGCCTGGCGCTGCTTGAGCCTGAACACGCCGCGCGTCTGCACGCCACGGCCAACGGTGAGGTGCTGGTGGTGACCGGCTCGACGGCTGATCTGCCGTGGGTCGACGGCGTGGCTTACGCGGCTCCCAGCGCGAGCGCGCCACACCTCTGGTTGCCGACCAGCTGGGAGCCGGATGTGCCCCAAGACCTGCTGGGCCAGGCCTTTTCCGCACGCTTCAAGCGTTCGCCCCTGCTGGTGTGGCATGAGCCTGCGGCCGTGGTCCCGTTGGACCGCTTGCTGGCCGTTTCGCCTGCCCTTGTGCAACGTATCGCTGATTATTGGGGAGTCACTCATGCAACTGCCTGAGTCGCTGCAACCCTGGCGGCACTGGCTGGAATGGTTTGCCCCGGAACAGTTACCCGTGTTCGCCGACCTGCTGGGCCGCCTCAACCCGCTGTTGGGACCGCTGCGAGGCCTGCACCAGGGCGGTGTGCCGGAGCCCGACGGCCTGGGCGACCTGCACCGGCGCGGTGCCTATGAGCGGCTGCTCTCCAGCGAATGGCTGCTGGCCGATGAAGTACCCGATGAGTTCCTGCGCCGGGCGGTCGGCGGCGAGCATATGTTCCTCGCGCCACAGTACCGCGCCCAGGCGGCGAACCGTCTGATCGTGGTGTTGTTCGACGCCGGACCCCTGCAATTGGGCGTCGCGCGCCTGGTACACCTGGCGCTGCTGATATTGCTGGCGCGGCGAGCCGAGGAGGCGGGGGCGCAATTGCGCTGGGGCATTCTGCAGGGCACGCCGGTGTTGCATGAGCTGGACTCGGCGGCGCAACTCAAGCGCTTGCTCGAGGCCCGCACCTACGAGGTGGTGAGCGACACCCATTGGCTGGCTTGGCGTGACGCCTTGGCCGAACATCGGGTGGGAGAGTGCTGGGTGGTCGGCCAGCGCTTGCCGCCTACCGATTCCAAGACCTGCACCCACCGCGTGCAGATTGCGCGCAACCTGGACGGACGCAGTCTGTCTTTTGCCTTGCAGTCACGACGCGTGTCGCTGCCCATGCCCGACGAGCAACAGGCGGTGCGCCTGCTCAAGGGCCAGTTCGATAACGCCGCGCATACCCCGCCGCCCACCGCCACCGGGCGGGTGGCGCGGGTGGCTTTGACATTGCCACCGGTCATCTCCGGCTCCGGCAACTATGTCGCCCTGCGCCTGCTCGACGAACACGGCATGGTGGTGATCAAGCTGCCGCACAAAAACCAGAAAAAAGCCCTGGAGGTACGCCGTCGCCTGTGGGGCAAACACCAGCATGTGTTTGCCGCCGCGTTTAATTATCGCAGCCTCGGTGCGGTGCTCGGTGATGGCCACATCCTGACCTTCTGGAATATCCCCGGCCTTGTTTCCGCCAACAAACCTGCACGCGAAGAGCTGCACCTGCCACCGGGCACCGCGACCTTGCTGCCCGCGGTGTGGCTGCGCGGCCAACAAGCGGAACGCCTGTATGTGCTTGATACAAATGGTCAGCTCGCCCACTGGCAGCGTCCCGGTCATGGACCGAGGGGCGCGTTTTTCTCGGTAACCAACAATGTCATAGGCTTGGCGCAGCTGGATGCCTTGTCGTTGGTCTACGCCCGCAGCGAGGCCGGGCAACTGGTGGCGTACCCCGCAACGGCCTCTGGTGTCCGCAGTTCCGGCTATGCGGTCGGTGCAGCGGCCGGGGTCAGCCAGGTACTGTTCGCCAGCACCGCCCACTGGAAGTACACCTTTGGCGGGTGCGCATTACTCACTCACCATGATGGCCGCCAGAGTTGGCGCCTGGTGACCCACGACAGCTTCCCCGCGAAAAGGGCGCAGATCGACTTGGCGCCGGGCTGGAGTGCTATCGGCCTGCATCACCATGTGGCCGCGCAGGAGTGCTATGCATTGGTACTGCTGGGCCCGAACCAGCACACCGTCGGCCTGTACTCGGAAGGTCTGCAACAGACGCTGTTCACCACCTCCGCACCGATTGCCCGTGCCAGCTTCTGCCCCATGAGCGGGCTGGTGGCGGTGCTGACCACCGCCCGGGAACTACTGGTGTTCAACGTCACCGAGCGCGCCATGCGTTTGCAAGTCATGTGCGACCTGAAACAAGAGCCTGCCCATGCATGAGCACGAACCCCTGCTGATCCGCCGACCGCTGCTGACCGGCCACCAGTCCATCGACGGTGTGTGGTTGCCTGCCGACCGCTTCACCACGCAGGAGCGGGCTCGCCTGATCCTCGGACACTGGCGCGCGGGCGCCGCCGCCTACCGTTTTGCCGACGGAGATGTGTTGCAGTTCAGCGTGCCCGTCGCACTCGATTGCCAGACCTTAGACGGCTGGCCGCTGGTCCGCCAGGGGCGTGGGTTGTGTTCGGCACGGCTGACCGCTGACGAGCTGCGTGCTTTACCCACCGCCGACTTGTGGCTGGTGCGCGCCAGCCAGGTGCACGCCTTGCAGCTGCGCGACGCCAAGGTCCTTGAGCCTGGGTTGTGGCTGGAGATCAGTGCCTACACCTTACTCGATACCTTCGATTGTCATGCGCCGGTTGCGCCGCAGCTGCCCGTGCCGGACATCACCGATGTGCGTGAGATCCTTGGCGGCTTGGCGCCGGTCAGTCCCGAGCAGGAAGGCGTGATCCGCGCGTTGCTGGAGCGTCAACCGCCAGCGCCGAAAGCAGCGCCTCCCAAGGCGGCCCAGCCATGGGCCAGTGAGGCGCCCGCGCAGTACCCGGCGTTGAAACTGGGCGCCACCCTGGCGTTGGTCGCCGGGTTGATCTGGATGGGCACTCACAGCCAATCCCAACCCCTGACACCGATTCCTGCTTCGACCACTGAAGACATCAGCCGCGTGATCCTGGGCATGTTGCTAGGCGCAACGGTGTTCACTGCCTTGTTGATGGGCATCAACAAATACCTGCGTCGAGGCGTGCAGCCCGTCGGCGCCGCGCCTTCGGCACCGGCGGATCCGGGCATCGCCGAGCGGGCCACACCGGCTCGGCTTAAACCGTCCGCCTGGCGCCGTTGGCTGACCCGCCTGACCGAGCTTTCAAAACTGTCCAGGCTCTACGGCAAACGCCAGGCCGCCTACATGCAGCGCATGCTGGAGATGTTCGAGGACGGTGATTTTGCCGAAGCCTTGCGCCATGCCATTCCTCTGGGAGGCCAGGAGCCGGATGCTGAACAGAACTTCGGTACGCCGCAGCGGCGCGACGACCTGACCCTCAGCCAGCAGAGCGGGCCAGGCCGCGCCTACCACTTCGAACAAAGCCTGACCGAGCACCTGCGCGAGGTCTATCGCCGCTCATACGAACGCCTGGCTCGGGAAAACCGGATCGAAGAAGCGGTATTTGTCCTCGCCGAACTGCTCAAGGAGCGCCAGGAAGCCGTCGACTACCTGGAAAAGCACGCACGTTACCAACAGGCTGCCGACCTGGCCCTGGCCTGGGACATGCCGTCGGCGGTCATCGTGCGTCTGCTGTGCCTGGCCGAGAACTGGCAGCGTGCCTTACTGGTGGCGCGGCGTGACGATGCGTTTGCCGATGCCGTGGTGTTGCTCCAGGCCAGGCAGCCGCAGATTGCCGAGCGTTTGCGCCTGGAGTGGGCCGAATCGCTGATCGCCAAGGGCCTGTGGCTGCAAGCCGTCGAGGTGGTGTGGAGCCTGCCGGATGAGCGCACGCGCGCGGCGCAATGGTTGCTGGATGCCGAAGCGGCCGGTGGGCGGCTGGCGATGGGGGCCTTGGTCAAACGCGCGATTCTGCTGCCGCAGACCCTGGAAGCTTACGGGCCGTGGATCGAACAGTTGCGCGACGCTCCCGACCGATACGCCGAGCGTGACGCCCTGGCGCACGCCCTGTTGGCGCACAAATCTGATGCCGCTGCCCTGAGTTGGCTGGCCGGTGCAACCGTGCACGCAGTGATCGCCGACCAACTCAGTGGTCGCGGCGGGCTGAACTTCAATCAGCTGCAAGCGCTGGTCAAGATGAGCCGCGATAAATTGTTGCAGGCAGACTTGCCTGGCCAGGCCCTGAAGCGGCCTGCCATGCACTCGTTGGTACGGGTGAGCGATGCGCTGGAGTGGACCGCCCCGACCCAGGGTAGCCGACCGATATACGACGCGGTGTCGCTGGATGACGAGCGTTACCTGGTGGCGCTGGGCGAGGCCGGTGCGGTGGTGACGGATGCCAGCGGCCAGCCACTGTTCCACTTCGCCGTGCCGGCCCAGCGGATTGTCCTGGCTCACAGTCGGCAGATGGCGCTGGTGCTGGCCCGGCGTGACCGGGTATGGCGTATCAGCAAACTCGACCTGGTCAACCGTACCGCCACCGACCTGGGCGTGCAGGTGCTGGATGTGTTCGCCGAGCAGTTTGACGGCAGCACCTGGACCCTCGGTCAGGACCGGCAACTGCGCGTGGTGGACGTGGATCGCAACTTTCAGACCCTGTGGCATGTCAGCGACTTGCCGGGGGCGCTGCGCGCGCTCAAAGGCAACGAACGTAATGAGTTCCTCTGGCTCTACAACCCGCGCGAGGGTGTCGAACGCTGGCACTATCGCTTGCCTGAGCGTCGGTTGGCCGGGCGCGAGCCGGCGTCCACGCAGTCGCAGGAAAGCCACGCGCTGTACTGTGCACTCGATCAAACCATTGAGTACGGGATCAGGTGCCGCGATGACGAAGAGCCGACGCTGATCCTGGATGTCGATGGCAACCGCAAGGGTTATCGCATGCCGGGCTGTGACGAAGGTTTCTTCGACGGCGACCCGGTGCGCATTGCCCTCGACGCGCAGTGGTTGGTGTTCGGCTATATTGCCGGCGAACGCGACACGCGCTGGCACTTTATCCATCGCGCCAGTGACCACCTGTGTGCGGTGCTGCACTGGCCTCGTTACGAAGTGAACATCCGTCGCACCGAGGACGGCTGGCTGTTATTCGACGACCAGGGGCGCTTGAGCCATGTCACCGTGGACGGTGCGCGTCTGCGTAACCTCAGTTTGCACTGACCGAGTCCGGCATCAACGTGGCAATCAACGCGCGAATGGTGCCGGGTAACGCCTCCAGCTCCCGCACCAGGATGCTGCGCTCGCGGATTGCCCAGGGTTCATCCAGCTTCACCGCCACCAGCCGCATGGTACGGCTGTGGCGCACGGCGGCGGACTCCGGAATGATGCCGATGCCCACACCGGCTTCGACCATGCGGCAGATTGCCTCGAAACTCGACATCTGGATGCGCAGCGACAGCTGCTTGCCCAGCCGCTCGACGTGTTCACGCAGGAAGCTCAGCAAGGTGCTGCCTTCATGCAGGCCGATGTGCTGGTAGGCGAGGGTCTGTTCCAGGGTGACGGAGGGTTGTTCCGCCAGCGCATGCCCCACCGGCACCATCAGCACCAGTTTATCCGTGCTGAAGTGCAGTACCTGCAACCCCGAGGCTTCCACGGGGCCGGCGATGATGCCCATGTCGCTGGTGCCATCCAGTACGCCGCGCACGATGTCGCGGGACAGGCGCTCCTGCAGGTCGACGGTCACGCCGGGGCGCTGGGACAGGAAGCCCGCCAGCACCTCCGGCAAGAATTCGGTGACCGCCGTGGTGTTGGCAAAAATGCGGATATGCCCGGCCGAATCCACGCCGTATTGGGTGAATTCGCTCTTCAGGTAATCCACCTGGCGCATGATCAACCGTGCATGGTGCAGCAGGCGCTCTCCGGCCGGGGTGATCTCCACGCCACGGCTGTCGCGGTACAGCAGGCGCGTGTCGAGTTGGCCTTCGAGGGCCTTGATCCGCGCACTGGCGGCGGCCGGCGAGAGGAACGCACGCTTGGCGCCCTGGGTCAGGCTGGGGGATTCGGCGATGTGGATAAACAGGCGCAGGTCGGCCAGATCGAAGTGCATGCAAGACTCCCGGGACAGGATGGCGGCGTTCAGCATAACCGAACGCTGGTTTATTGAAATGCAAATTCCCGGAACGGGTACACCCTTGCATGATCCGGGGCAGACACTCACTGCCCGAGGACCTGCACCCGATGAGCGCCACCGATTGGATCGGCCGTAGCGAAACCGCCCACGACCACCTCAGCCATAACCTGCTCAAGCGTATTGCCGCCACCTTTGGCGAAGCCGTGCCCGAAGACGGCGCGGATATCCCGCCGCTGTGGCAGTGGTGTTTCTTCCAGGATCCACTGCCGGAAACCGCCCTGGGCAGCGACGGTCATCCGGCCCGTGGCGGCTTCCTGCCGCCGGCCGACAACCGTAATCGCATGTGGGCCGGCGGGCGCATCGAGTTCCGGCATGCGCTGCGCGCCGGTGAGGCGGCGACCCGGGTGTCGACCATCACCCAGGTCGAAGAAAAGACCGGGCGCACTGGCTCGCTGCTGTTCGTCACCGTGCGCCACGACTACTCCCAGGCAGGCCGCCTGGCGATCCGCGAGGAACAGGACATCGTCTACCGCGAACCCACGCCGCCCAAATCGGGCAGCGGCGAGGCGCTGGAGCAGGGCGAGTGGTGCGAAACCGTCGACCCCACGGCGACCCTGCTGTTTCGCTACAGCGCGGTGACCTTCAACGGCCACCGCATTCACTACGACTACCCCTACGTCACCGGCACCGAAGGCTATGCCGGGCTGGTGGTGCACGGGCCGCTGATCGCCACCCTGAACTTGCGTGCGTTCTGTCGCGCCCATCCCGACGCCACCTTGCGCCGGTTTGCCTATCGCGGTGTGCGCCCATTGATTGCGCCGCAACCCTTCGAAGTGGGCGGGCGCGTCACCGAAACCGGCGTTGCCCAACTGTGGGCTGGCAATAGCGATGGCCTGGCGCAGCAAGCCCAGGTGAATTTCGAATAATCCAAGAACAACAGGCGGAGAGCCGCAGATGAACCCGAATGACAACGAAGAACTCAACGCCATCCGCGAAGGCGTGCGCGCCTTGTGCGCTGAATTTGATGCCGCCTACTGGCGCAGGATCGATGAAGAGAAGGGCTTTCCCGAGGCTTTCGTCAAGGCGCTGACCGACGCCGGCTGGCTGTCGGCGATGATCCCCGAGGAATACGGCGGTTCCGGCCTGGGCCTGGCCGAGGCCTCGGTCATCCTCGAAGAAGTGAACCGCTGCGGCGGCAACTCCGGCACCGTGCATGGCCAGATGTACAACATGTTCACCCTGTTGCGGCACGGCAGCGAAGCGCAGAAACGCTTCTACCTGCCCAAACTGGCCAGCGGCGAATTGCGCCTGCAATCGATGGGCGTGACCGAGCCGACCACCGGCACCGATACCACCAAGATCAAGACCACCGCAATCAAGCGCGGCGACAAGTACGTGATCAACGGCCAGAAGGTGTGGATCTCGCGGGTCCAGCATTCCGACCTGATGATCCTGCTGGCGCGCACCACGCCGTTGGCCGAGGTGAAGAAGAAATCCGAAGGCATGTCGATCTTCCTCGTCGACCTGCGCGAAGCCATCGGCAACGGGCTCACCGTGCAGCCCATCGCCAACATGGTCAACCACGAGACCAACGAGCTGTTCTTCGACAACCTGGAGTTGCCGTTGGACAGCCTGATCGGCGAAGAGGGCAAGGGTTTCAAATACATCCTCGACGGCCTCAATGCCGAACGCACGCTGATCGCCGCCGAATGCATCGGCGATGGCCGCTGGTTTATCGAGAAGGCCAGCGCGTATGCCCGTGACCGCGTGGTGTTTGGCCGGCCCATCGGGCAGAACCAGGGCGTGCAGTTCCCGATTGCCGAGGCGCATATCGAGATCGAAGCGGCAGACCTGATGCGCTGGCGCGCCTGCGAGGAATACGACAGCGGCAAGCATGCCGGCGCCAGCGCCAACATGGCCAAGTACCTGGCGGCCAAGGCGTCCTGGGAGGCGGCCAATGCCTGCCTGCAAACCCACGGCGGTTTCGGCTTTGCCTGCGAGTACGACGTGGAGCGCAAATTCCGCGAGACGCGCCTGTACCAGGTGGCGCCGATCTCCACCAACCTGATCCTGTCCTACGTGGCCGAGCACCTGCTCGAACTGCCACGCAGCTTCTGAGGGGCCGACCATGAGCCATACCCAAGCCTTATGTCGGTTCCTGGCGGATCTGCACTACGCACAGTTGCCCGAAACCGTCCTCGCGCGCACCGAAGACCTGTACCTGGATTGGCTGGCCTCGGCGCTGGCGAGTAAAGGGGCGCACCCGATTCCGTTGTTCGAGCGCTATGCCCGGAAGATGGGGCCGAGCAGCGGCCCGGCCCAGGTGATCGTCAATGGCACCAGCAGCAGCGCCTACTTCGCCGCGTTGGTCAATGGCGCTTCATCGCACCTGGTGGAGCAGGATGACCTGCACAACAGCTCCGTGTTGCACCCGGCGACCGTGGTATTTCCGGCTGCCTTGGCCGCCGCCCAGGACCTGGGCAAATCCGGGCGCGACTTGCTGCTGGCCTCGGTGGCCGGTTACGAGGCGGGTATCCGCATCGGGGAATTCATGGGCCGCTCCCATTACCGCATCTTCCACACCACGGCCACCGTCGGCACCCTGGCGGCGGCGGTGGCGGTGGGCAAGTTGCTGGATTTCAACCAGGAACAATTCATCAACCTGCTCGGCAGCGCAGGCACCCAGGCCGCCGGGTTGTGGGAGTTCCTGCGCGATGCCGCCGACTCCAAGCAGCTGCACACGGCCAAGGCGGCAGCGGACGGGTTGCTCGCCGCTTACCTGACGGCGGATGGGCTGACCGGTGCACGCAATATTCTTGAGGGCGACCAAGGGCTGGCGGCGGGCATGTCCAGTGATGCCGAGCCGGGCAAGTTGTCCGCCGGCCTGGGCAGTCGCTGGGCATTGCTGGAGACCTCGTTCAAGTTTCATGCGTCGTGCCGCCATACCCATCCTGCGGCCGATGCGCTGTTGGAGCTGATGCAGCGCGAACAGCTCGCCGCCGCCGATATTGCCCGCGTGGAAACCCGCGTGCATCAGGGCGCCATCGATGTACTGGGGCGCGTGAACGTACCGGCCAGCGTGCACCAGGCCAAGTTCTCCATGGGCACTGTGCTGGGCTTGATTGCCGTACACGGCAAGGCCGGGCTCACCGAGTTCCATGAGCTGGCGTTGACCGACCCGGCCGTGTCGGCTTTTCGCGACAAGGTCAGCATGAGCCTCGACCGCGAAGTCGACGGCGCCTACCCGCAACGCTGGCTCGGCCGTGTCACCGTCACCACGCAGGATGGCCGCACACTGCACGGCGCCATCGACGAGCCCAAGGGCGATCCGGGCAACACCCTGAGCCGCACGGAGCTGGCGGACAAATTCCAGCGCCTCGCCCAATTCAGCAACGCCCGCACACCGGCCCAGGCCAACGCCTTGATCGACAAGGTCTGGGATTTGCGCAACGCCACGTCCATGGCCCACTGGCTCTGAGGAACTGTCATGACTAACCCAAGACCGCTGGACGGCATCACCGTTGTCAGCCTGGAACATGCGATTGCCGCGCCATTCTGCACCCGTCAGTTGGCGGACCTGGGCGCTCGTGTGATCAAGATCGAACGCCCCGGCGTCGGCGACTTTGCCCGTGGCTACGACGAACGCGTGCGCGGTCTGGCCTCGCATTTTGTGTGGACCAACCGCTCCAAGGAAAGCCTGACCCTGGACCTCAAGCAGGACGAGGCGGGCGATATTCTCGACACCTTGCTCGCCGACGCCGATGTGCTGGTGCAGAACCTCGCGCCTGGCGCGGCGGCGCGCATGGGCCTGTCGTTCGAGGCGCTGCATGCGCACTTTCCGCGGCTGATCGTGTGCGATATTTCCGGCTACGGCGAAGGCGGGCCGTACGAGAAAAAGAAGGCCTACGACCTGCTGATCCAGAGCGAGGGCGGTTTTCTCTCGGTGACCGGTGGCCCTGGCGACGACCAGATGGCCAAGGCCGGTTGCTCCATCGCCGACATCTCGGCGGGCATGTACGCCTACAGCGGCATCCTCTCGGCGCTGCTGCTGCGCGGCAAGACCGGCAAGGGCAGCCGCATCGACGTGAGCATGCTGGAAAGCCTGGTGGAGTGGATGGGCTACCCGATGTATTACGCCTTCGACGGCGCCCCGCAGCCACCGCGTGCCGGGGCCGCGCATTCGACGATCTATCCCTACGGCCCGTTTCCCACCGGCGATGGCGGCACGGTGATGCTCGGTTTGCAGAACGAGCGCGAATGGGCGGCGTTCTGCGACAAGGTACTGCTCACGCCTGAATTGGCGACGGACGAGCGTTTCAGCGCCAACTTCAAACGCTCGGCGAACCGTGAGGTGCTGCGCCAGATCATCGTCGACAGCTTTGCGCAGTTGGATGCCGAGGCGGTGATCCAACGCCTGGAGGACGCGCAGATCGCCAGCGCCCGGGTCAACGATATGCAGGGCGTATGGGACCACCCGCAACTCAAGGCCCGTGACAGCTGGCGCGAGGTCGATAGCCCGGCCGGTCCGCTGCCGTCGCTGTTGCCGCCGGCCCGCAATGCGGCGTTTACCCCGCGCATGGACGGCGTTCCGGCGCTGGGCCAGCACAGCCAGGGCATTCTCGACCGGCTCGGTTACTCCGGCGATGCCATCGACAGCCTGCGTGCACGCGGCGTTATCTAAATAAGGAATTCTGTGATGCCAAAGCCATTGGTGCGTTCGGCGTTGTTTGTACCCGGTAGCCGACCGGAACGATTTTCCAAAGCCCTGGCCAGTGGGGCCGATGCGGTGATCGTGGATTTCGAGGACGCGGTCGAAGAACCGCTCAAGCGCCAGGCGCGGGATAACCTCGGGGTGTTCCTGACGGCGAACCCCGCTGCCCAGGTGTGGGTGCGCATCAATGCGCCGGAGCATGCCGAGCATTTCGAGGATGTGGCGTTCTGCAAAGCCCATCCGAATGTGGCGGGGGTATTGCTACCCAAGGTTGAAAGTGCCGCGCAAGTGGCGGTGGTTGCCGCCACCGGCAAAGTGATCTGGCCGATTATCGAAAGCGCCCGTGGCTTGCTGGCCGTGGCCGAGATCGCCCATGCGCCACAGGTGCAGCGCCTGTCGTTTGGCGGGCTGGACCTGGCGCTGGACCTGAACCTGAGCAGCAACTCCGCGGCTGCGCAGTTCGCCCTGGACCAGGCGCGCCTGGCGCTGATTGTGCATTCGCGGGCGGCGGGTCTGGTCGCGCCGTTGGACGGTGTACACCCGGCCATCGATGACCCGGAAGGCCTGCGCCGTTCGATCCGGCATGCCTATGAAATGGGCTTTGCCGGGGCGCTGTGTATCCATCCCAAGCAGGTGGCGGTGATCCATGCAGCGCTCGCACCGAGCGCCGCAGACCTGGCTTGGGCGCAGCGGGTGGTGGACGCCGGCGCCCATGGGGCAGGGGCCTACCAGATCGATGGGCAGATGGTGGATGCGCCGGTGTTGCTGCGCGCGCAAAGGTTGTTGGCGGCCCAGGCGTAGCGTTCGGCCACGCCGAACGCAGGTATCTAAAATTCGAAATTCACTACACGCGTCACATCAGGCACCTTGCCTTACAACACAACAATAAGAAGGTGATTTTCCATGCTCAAGCTCTCCCGGGCGCTGCTGTGCGCCGCCACCTTGTTTGCCGCAGGCCTAGCCCAGGCGGCGGACCCGATCGTGATCAAGTTCGCCCACGTGGTGGCCGAAAACACCCCCAAAGGCCAGGGCGCGCTGTTGTTCAAGAAGCTCGCCGAAGAACGCCTGCCGGGCAAGGTGAAGGTCGAGGTGTACCCGAACTCGTCGCTGTTCGGCGATGGCAAGGAAATGGAAGCGCTGCTGCTGGGCGACGTGCAGATGCTGGCGCCGTCCCTGGCCAAGTTCGAGCAATACACCAAGCAGGTGCAGATCTATGACCTGCCGTTCCTGTTCAACGACCTGGCCGCCGTTGACCGCTTCCAGGCGGCCCAGGGCAAGGCGCTGCTGACCTCGATGCAGGATAAGAACATCCTCGGCCTGGCCTATTGGCACAACGGCCTCAAGCAACTGTCGGCCAACAAGGCGCTGCATGAGCCCAAGGATGCCCGTGGCCTGAAGTTCCGCGTACAGGCCTCCAGCGTGCTGGAAGAGCAGTTCAAGGCGATCCGCGCCAACCCGCGCAAGATGAGCTTCGCCGAGGTGTACCAGGGCCTGCAGACCGGTACCGTCAACGGCACCGAGAACACCTGGTCGAACTATGAAAGCCAGAAGGTCAACGAGGTGCAGAAGTACTTCACCGAGTCCAACCATGGCCTGATCGACTACATGGTGATCACCAACGCCAAGTTCTGGAACGGCCTGCCACCGGACATCCGCAGCACCCTGGAGCAGATCATGGTCGAGGTCACCGTCGAGGTGAACAAACAGGCCGAAGCGCTGAACCAGTCGGCCAAGCAGAAGATCGTCGACGCCAAGACCAGCGAAATCATCGAACTGACCCCGGAGCAACGCCAGCTGTGGCGCGAAGCCATGCGCCCGGTGTGGCAGAAGTTCGAGGGTGAGATCGGCGCGGACCTGATCAAGGCGGCGGACGCGTCCAACCAGTAATCCCCCAGTGTGGGAGGGGGCTTGCCCCCGATTGCGGTGTGTCAGCTTGCTCATCTGTCTCTGACCCACCGCTATCGGGGGCAAGCCCCCTCCCACCTATCGATCCGGTTTTCACCCTGACATCTCATTTGCTTTCGCGAGGTTTTGCCATGCAAACGCTAAGGCGCGTCTGGGAGCACCTGGAGGAAGGTTTCATTGCCTTCCTGCTGGCCGCCATGACCCTGGTGACTTTTGTCTACGTCATGCTCAACAACATCTATACGCTGTTCTTTGCCCTGTCTGACAAGTGGGCTTTCAGCAGCGCCTTTTTCGGTGCTCTGGGCGACCACACCATGACCTGGGCCCAGGACATGACCTGGAGCGTGGCACTGACCAAGGCCATGTTCGGCTGGCTGATTTTCTTCGGTATTTCCTACGGCGTACGCACCGCCGGCCACCTTGGCGTCGACGCACTGGTCAAGCTGACCAGGCGCCCGGTGCAACGCTTGCTGGGCATGATTGCCTGCCTGTGCTGCCTGGCCTACGCCGGGCTGTTCATGATCGCCAGCTACAAGTGGGTCAGCGCGGTGATGACCGCGCATATCGGCGCAGAAGACCTCGACCAGTACGGCATTGACGTCGGTGACATCGTGATCATCGTGCCCATTGGTTTTGCCATGGTGTTTATCCGCTACCTGGAAATTTTCTACCGCATTTTTACCCACCGTCAGGTCGGGTTGGGGCTGGCCGACGAGGCCGGCGAGGCCAGCAAATTGGCCGGCAGCCATGAGGAGCGTCACTGATGGCCGTGCTCTGTCTGTTTCTGCTGTTGTTCGTGTTCATGTTCCTCGGCGTGCCGATCGCGATTTCCCTGGGCTTGTCCGGTGCGGTGTCGATCCTGATGTTCAGCCAGGACTCGGTGAGCTCCCTGGCGATCAAGCTGTTCGAGACGTCCGACGCCTACACCTTCCTGGCGATTCCGTTCTTCCTGCTCTCCGGCGCGTTCATGACCACCGGCGGTGTGGCACAGCGCCTGATCGACTTTGCCAACGCCTGTGTCGGACATATCCGTGGCGGCCTGGCCATTGCGGCGGTGTTGGCGTGCATGCTGTTTGCGGCGCTGTCCGGTTCGTCACCGGCGACCGTGGCGGCGGTAGGTTCGATTGCCGTGGCGGGCATGGTGCGTTCCGGCTACCCGAAGGAGTTCGGGGCGGGGATCATCTGTAACGCCGGCACCCTGGGCATCCTGATCCCGCCGTCGATTGTGATGGTGGTGTATTCGGCGGCGACTGAAACCTCGGTCGGCAAGCTGTTCATGGCCGGGGTGATTCCGGGCCTGTTGCTGGGCCTGATGCTGATGATCGCCATCTACATCGTCGCGCGCATCAAGAAGCTGCCGGCCCAGCCCCGAGCGACCTTCCGCGAATGGCTGACCTGCGCGCGCCGCGCCTTCTGGGGCCTGTTGCTGCTGGTGATCATCCTCGGCGGCATCTACAGCGGCATGTTCACCCCGACCGAAGCGGCCGCGGTGGCGGCGGTGTACTCGGCGTTCGTGGCGTTGTTCGTCTACAAGGACATGAAGCTGCGCGACTGTCCCAAGGTGCTGCTCGAATCCGGGCGCCTGGCGATCATGCTGATGTTCATCATTGCCAACGCGATGCTGTTTGCCCATGTGCTGACCACCGAACAGATCCCCCAGGAAATCACCGCGTGGGTGATCTCCGAAGGGCTGACGCCGATTGGTTTCCTGATCATGGTCAACGTGGTGCTGCTGGTGGCGGGCAGCTTTATGGAACCGTCGGCCATCGTGCTGATCCTGGCGCCGATTTTCTTCCCGATTGCCATGAAGCTGGGTATCGACCCGATTCACCTGGGGATCGTGATGGTGGTGAACATGGAAATCGGCCTGGTGCACCCGCCGGTGGGGCTGAACCTGTTCGTGACCTCGGCGGTGACCGGGTTGACGCTGGGGCAGACCATCCGCGCGGCGCTACCGTGGCTGATGATTCTGTTGGTGTTCCTGATCATGGTCACGTACTTGCCGTTCATTTCGCTGGCGTTGCCGCACTGGCTCGGGATGTAACCCAACTTGCAGGAGCCCGCCAGCCGGCTCCTGCAGGGCGTGTGCATCAGTGGTCCAGCGCACTCAGGATCGCATGGGCCACTTTCACCCGTTCGGCATTCGGGTAGTTCTTGTTGGCCAGAATCACCACCCCCATGTCCTTGCTCGGCACATAGGCCACATAGGCGCCAAACCCACGGGTCGAACCGGTCTTGTTGTACAGCACGTTGGCCGGTTGCACCTGGGCCGGGGTCAACCATTTCACCTTATGCGGCTCCATGGCCATCGGTGTGGAGTTGCCTTCCATCAGCGCTTGCAGCGTGATCGGGTAGGGGTAGTACTCCCAGCCCAGGCCCTGGGTCATGCCGTTCACCGTGTAGTAACCGGTGTGGGTGGTGGCGATGGCCTGTTGCAGCGGTTTCTCCAGGGTTTGCGGGTGCATGTTCAGCATCACGTACTGCGCCAGGTCCTGACTGCTGGTCTTGATGCCATAGGCTTCGCTGTCCAGCGCGCCGGGGCCGACGCGTACCGGTTTCTGATCCTTGTCGTAGCCTTGGGCGTAGGTCTGGTTTTTGTCTGGCGGCACGCTGACATGGGTGTTTTTCAGGCCCAGCTTGGGCAGCAGGGTTTTCTCCATGGCGACGTTGAACGGCTGGCCCAGGCTTTGCGCACTGAGGTAGCCGAACAGGCCAATGCTGGGATTCGAGTAAAGGCGTTGTGCGCCAGGCGCATAGACAGGTTTCCAGTGCTGGAAATATTCGAGCATGGTGTCGGCGCTGTCGGCGGCGTCCGGAAATTGCAGTGGCAGGCCGCCAGGGGTGTAGGTGGCCAATTGCAGCAGGCTGATGCGGTCGAAGGCACTGCCCTTGAGTGCGGCGAGATGCTGGCTGGCCATGTCCGACAACTTCAGCTTGCCGCTGGCCGCAGCGTAGCCGCCGAGGGTGGCGGTGAAGGTCTTGCTCACCGAGCCGATCTCGAACAGCGTGTCTTCGGTAACGGGCTGTTGCTTGTCTTTGTTGGCGACGCCGTAGTTAAAGTATTGCACCTTGCCCTTGTTCACCACCGCCACCGACAGGCCGGCGATGCCTTGCTGCTGCATCAGGGGCTCGACGCTGCTGTCCACGACCTGGCGCAGGTCGGTGGCAGCCATACAGGTGCCGGAGCTGATAAATAAGGCTGAAATCAGGAAATTTCTTACGTTGGAGTTCATGGTTATTCGCTTCCATGTAAATGATGCACTGACGATCGGGGCCTGCGCAGGCGTGGCAAATCTAGTCAGGTTCGGTCCCTTCGGCAAACGATGATATCTTGCAGCTGCCATTAGAAAATCTAGGGTAGACCATGCTGCGTTCCCATTTGCCCCTCAATGCCCTGCGCGCGTTCGAGGCGTCGGCCCGGCACTTGAGCTTCACCCGGGCAGCCATCGAGTTGTGCGTGACCCAGGCTGCGGTCAGCCATCAGGTGAAAAGCCTGGAGGCGCAACTGAATGTCGCCTTGTTCAAGCGCCTGCCACGCGGCCTGATGCTGACGCGTGAAGGTGAAACCCTGCTGCCGGTGTTGCGCGAGTCCTTCGACCGCATCGCTCACACCCTCGGTCAGTTCGAGGGCGGGCACTACCGCGAGGTCCTTACCGTCGGGGCGGTCGGCACCTTCGCGGTCGGCTGGTTGCTGCCACGCCTGGCGGATTTTCAGCAGCGCTACCCGTTTATTGACCTGCGCCTTTCGACCCACAACAACCGTGTCGACGTGGCCGCCGAAGGCCTGGATTACGCCATTCGTTTCGGCGCCGGCGCCTGGCACGGCACGGATGCCTGCGAACTGCTGGAAGCTCCGCTCAGCGTGCTATGTGTGCCGCAACTGGCCGAGCAATTACGCGCACCGGCCGACCTCTTGAAACACACCTTGCTGCGCTCCTACCGCGCCGATGAGTGGAACCTGTGGTTCCAGGCCGCCGGCTTGCCCGCCGATACCCTGCTGCCGCGCAGCATTGTGTTCGATTCTTCGCTGGCGATGATGGAGGCGGCCTTGCAAGGCCTCGGCGTGGCCTTGGCGCCGGCGATGATGTTTGCGCGGCAACTGGAGAGCGATGTGATTCGCCAGCCGTTCGATGTCGGCATCACCACCGGCAGTTACTGGTTGACGCGCTTGCAGTCGCGGGCCGAGACGGCGGCGATGCTGGCGTTCAAAGGCTGGTTGCGGGACATGGCTGCGGAAGATTGAAACGCTTTTTTTTGAAACATAATGAAACATTTGTCGAGGGCCAGCGCTCTACCGCAACACCTGCACTGAGTTTTTCCATGAAGATACCGCGCCCCTCCGCCCGCCTGCCGCACCTGACCCAACTACGTAACCTGAAAATGGCCCGCTCTGCCCACGCCTACGTGCGCGGCAGCACCGTGCAATTCTACGAATGGCTGCACAGCCAGAGCGGGCGCCGCTTGCCCCATGGCCCGGCGATCTGGATCTGCGGCGACTGCCACGCCGGCAACCTGGGGCCTACCGGCGATATCAAGGGCCGCATCGATATGCATATCCGCGACCTTGACCAGACGGTGATCGGCAACCCGGCCCACGACCTGGTGCGCCTGGCGCTGTCCCTGGCCACCGCTGCGCGCGGCTCGGACCTGCCGGGGGTCACCAGTGCGCGCATGCTCGAAGAAATGATGGTGGGCTACGAACAGGCGTTCAAAGACAAGCCCGACGCCGCGCCGCCGCGCCCGTCCCAGGTCAAGGCGGGCATGCGCAGCGCGGTGGAGCGCACCTGGAAGAACCTGGCGCGTGAGCGCATCGAAAATGCTCGCCCGAGCATTCCCTTGGGCAAGCATTTCTGGTCGCTGTCACGGGCCGAAAAAACCGCACTGGAAACGCTCTGCGCCTCGGCCGACATCCATCAATTGGTGACGTCACTCAAAGGCCGCCCCAAGGACGCCAGGGTCGAGTTGCTGGACTCGGCCTATTGGGTCAAGGGCTGCAGCTCCCTGGGCCTGCAGCGTTATGCCGCCTTGCTCGGCGTGGGCGACAAGGATGACCAGGAATATTGCCTGATCGATATCAAACAGGCCGTCGGCGCGGCGGCGCCCCGTGCGGCACGGGCGAAGATGCCCCGGGACAATGGCCGCCGGGTGGTGGAGGGCGCCCGCCAGCTGTCGCCTGGTTTGGGTGAACGCATGGTGGCGACGCGCATGCTGGACAATGGTTTTTTCATCCGTGAACTGTTGCCCCAGGATATGAAGCTGGAACTGGACGAGTTGAGCGAGATCGACGCCATGCACGCCGCCGGTTACCTGGCACGGGTGGTCGGTATCGCCCATGCCCGGCAGATGGATCGCGATACACGCAAGGACTGGATGGCGGTATTGCAGGAGAACCGCTCCAAACAGCTGGATGCGCCGTCGTGGCTATGGACCAGCGTGGTGCAACTGGTAGGGAGCCATGAGCAGGGCTACCTCAACCATTGCCGGCGCTATGCACTGGAACACTGAGGTCGCTCCTACAGGGGGCAGTCAGGCCAGGTATTTGCGGAACCACCCCAGCGTACGTTCCCACGCCAGGTTCGCCGCCGCTTCGTCATAACGCGGCGTCGAATCATTGTGAAAACCGTGGTTGGCCCCCTTGTAGATGTACGCCTCATAGGTTGTGCCGGCTGCTTTCAGGGCCTTTTCATACGCCGGCCAACCTTCATTGATCCGCGTGTCCAGCTCACCGTAATGCAGCATGATCGGCGCCTTGATGCGCGATACGTCCTTGGCTTCCGGCTGGCGCCCGTAGAACGATACGGCCGCCCCCAGTTCCGGGTAGGCCACGGCTGCCGCATTGGTCACGCCACCGCCATAACAGAAACCGGTAATGCCTACCTTGCCGGTGCTGTTGTCGTGGTGCATCAGCCATTCGATGGCGGCGAAGAAGTCGTTCATCAGTTTGGTTGGGTCGACGGTCTGTTGCAGTTGCACGCCTTTTTCGTCGTTGCCGGGGTAGCCGCCCACCGAGGTCAGACCATCCGGCGCCAGCGCGATAAAGCCGGCCTTGGCCAGGCGCCGGGCGACGTCTTCGATATAGGGGTTGAGGCCACGGTTTTCATGGACGACCACCACCGCCGGCAATTTGCCCGCCGCTTTGGCCGGGCGCACCAGGTAGGCGCGCACGCTGCCGTTGCCTTTGGGCGACGGGTAGGTGATGTAGTCGGCGACGATGTCCGGGTCGGTGAATTTCACCTGTTCGGCCAGGGCGTAGTTGGGACTCAGGGCCGCGAGCAGGGCCGAAGCGGTGAGGCCGCCAAAGGTGAACAGGGCGGCGCGGTCGAGAAATTCGCGACGGTTGAGCTTGCCGTGGGCGTAGCCGTCGTAGAGCTCCAGCAGTTCGGGCGCAAAGTCTTTCGCGGTGAGACGAGTCATCGGTGCAGTCCTCGATAAGCGGTGGCCATCAATGTAGACCAGGATCAGCTGTCGCGGCCATGGGCGGCGGCGGCCAGTTGGCCGGTGTCGACGCGCACGAAGATCGAGTCGCCCACGGCGGTCAGCACGTCACCGGCGTACACCTCGCAGATCACGCGGGTCTTGCGCCCCACGTCGCCGTCGACGCGGGCGCGCAAGGTGAGGGTGACGCCCATGGGGGTCGGCTTGATGAACTTGATGCCGAGGTTGCCGGTCACGCAATCGATGCGCGGCAGGCTGCCGGGTTCGCGGTGTTCGGCGCGGTAGTGGTAGGCCATGGCGGTCCAGTTGGAATGGCAGTCCACCAGCATCGCGATCAGGCCGCCGTAGACCAGGTCGGGCCAGCCGGTGTACTTTGCCTCGGGCAGGTGCTCGGCGACCAGGTGGATACCGTCCGCGTCCCAGCGGCTCTTGATGTGCAGGCCATGGGGGTTGCTGCCGCCGCAGCCGTAGCAGATGCCTTCCGGCGCGGTGATGTCCTGGAGCGATGGGGCGTGCATGCAGCGTCCTTATTGTTGTGGGGCGACTACTCTGTTTAGCAGGACAAACGCCCGATGGGAATAAATCCCTGGTATGAGGTGTTAGCTCGATACTGTGTTCTTACCTGTCGCGGAGCGTTGCATGAAACGTCGAATGTCCCCGGCCGCCGTCCTGGCCTTGATCCTTGCCTACGGCGCCAGCGCCCAGGCGGTGGAGTACAAGGACGTCAACCGCACCGCCAGCCAGATCAGCTTCACCTACAAGCAATTGGGGCAGCGGGTGTATGGCACGTTCAGCGACTTCGAGGGCACCTTGACCTTCGATACGCAACAGCCGGAAGCCGGGCATGCCTTGCTCAAGATCCAGCTCGCCAGCATCGACGCCGGCAGCCCGGATGCCAACGACGAACTGCAACGCGCCTCCTGGTTCGATACCGCGACCTACCCGGTGGGCGTGTATGAATCCACCGGGGTCAAGGCGTTGGGGAATAACCGCTACCAGATCAGCGGTAACCTGACCATCAAGGGCACCACGCGCCCGGTGGACGTCGACGTGGTGCTCAAGGAGCAGAGCGGCATTGGGGTGTTCGACGGTGAGTTCATCCTCAAGCGCGGCGACTTCAGGATCGGCGAGGGCGAATGGGCCGGCAACAGCGTGGTGTCCAATGACATCAACATCAAGTTCAAGATGGTCGCGCCGCAGCGTTAACGGGCAAACTTCTTTGCACCGGCCACGCAACCGATTACCGCGACCGTGACCAGCACCATGCCCAGGCTGACCTGCTCATGTAGCAGGCCCGCCGCCAGCGCCAGGCCGAAGAAGGGTTGCAGCAATTGCAACTGGCCGACGGCGGCGATCCCGCCCTGGGCCAACCCGCGATACCAGAACACAAAACCGATCAGCATGCTGAACAACGCCACGTAGCCCAGGCTGAGCCAGGCGGGCAGGCTGATGCCGTGCAAACTTGTCGGCGCCAGCACCAGGCTCAACGGCGCCACCACCGGCATTGACACCACCAACGCCCAGCAGATCACCTGCCAACCGCCGAGGCTGCGCGACAGCTTGGCGCCTTCTGCATAGCCCAGGCCGCAGACCAGCACCGCCAACAGCATCAGCAGGTCGCCGGCCGGTGCGGCGCTCAAGCCCTGGGCGAAGGCATAACCCATCACCAGCCCACTGCCCAGGATCGAAAACAGCCAGAACACCGGGCGCGGACGCTCGCCGCCGCGCAGCACACCAAACACCGCAGTGGCCAACGGCAGCAGGCCGATGAACACGATGGAGTGGGCCGAGGTCACGTATTGCAGGGCCAGGGCCGTGAGCAGCGGGAAGCCGATCACCACGCCCAGGGCGACGATTGCCAGGGGCACCCACTGCTGGCGTGTGGGGCGTTTTTCCTTGAACAGCCACAGCAGCAGTACGCCCAGCAGGGCGGCGATGGCCGCGCGAATCATGGTGAGGAAGACCGGGTCGAACTCCATTACGGCCAGGCGCGTGGCGGGCAAGGAGCCACTGAAGATCACCACGCCGATAAAGCCGTTGATCCAGCCTTGGGCGCTGCCATTCAGGGTGTCAAGAGAGGAGGTGCGTTGCATGATCAGGCGTCCGGACAAGGAGGGGTTGCGTTGCGGTCATCCTAGGGGTGAGGATTAAGACAATCAAAAAATTGTCATGGATACAGCCCAATGCCGCGCGCCCGTTACAAGTTGTTGGTCGATACCTTTGCCCAAGCCATCCGCAGCGGAACAATGCCGCCCGGCACACGGCTGCCAACCCACCGGCAACTGGCCGCCGAGCATGGCCTGGCCCTGGTCACCGCCAGCCGGGTGTACGCGGAGCTCGAAGGGATGGGGCTGGTCAGCGGTGAAGCCGGTCGTGGCACCTTCGTGCGCGAAATCTCGCTGCCGCCGGGGCAGGGCAGTGGGCAGATGACGGTGGCGCCGGGCATGCTCGACCTGAACTTTAATTACCCCTCGTTGCCGGGCCAGGCAGATAGGTTGCGCACGGCGTTGCGCCAGTTGGCGCTCTGCGGCGACCTTGAAGCTCTGTTGCGTTACCAGCCCCACGCCGGCCGCTTGCATGAGCGCGCGGCGGTTGCGCGGCATTTGCTCAGTCGCGGGCTCAGGGTGGACGCCGAGCAGGTGCTGCTGGTCAGCGGCGCCCAGCACGGCCTGGCGGTGACGTTGATGGCGTTGCTCAAGCCCGGCGATGTGATCGCGGTGGATGCCTTGACCTATTCGGGGTTCAAGGTGCTGGCCGAAACCCTGCACCTGGAAATCGTCGCGATCCCGGTCACGCCGGTGGGGCCGGACCTGGACGCGCTACACAACTTGTGTCGCAAACGCCCGGTGCGCGCGGTGTACAGCATGCCAACCCTGCACAATCCATTGGGCTGGGTGATGGACATGGCCCAGCGCGAACGCTTGGTCGCCATCGCCCGCCAGCATAATCTGCTGATCATCGAAGACGCGGCCTACGCGTTCCTGGCCGAAGAAGCGCCGCCGCCGCTGGCGACATTGGCACCGGAGCGCACGGTGTATGTGGGCGGGCTGTCGAAAAGCGTCGCGACCGGGTTGCGGGTCGGGTTTGTCGCAGCGCCGATGGAATGGGTGAAACCACTGGAGCGCACCCTCATGGCCACCACCTGGAACGTGCCGGGTGTGATGAGCGCCATTGCGGTGGCCTGGCTGGAGGATGGCACGGTGGCGCAACTGGAAGCACAAAAGCGCCAGGATGCCCAGGCGCGGCAGGCCTTGGCGGCGCAGGTGCTGAAGGGACTGGCGTACGTGAGCCATCCTTCTTCGTATTTCCTGTGGTTGCCCCTGGCGGACGAGGCGCGGGCCGATCAGGTGGCCATGAGCTTGCAGCGCGAGGGCATTTCCGTGTCTACCGCCGAGCCATTTGCCGTGTCGACCCATGTGCCGCATGCGTTGCGTTTGGCCTTGGGCTCGGTGGCGCTGCCGGCGCTGCGTGAGGCGTTGTTGAAGGTGCGCAAGGTGGTGGCGTGGTGAGCCGGGGTCAGCGGCTCACCGCTGGGCATCAGTACTTGTAGGCCTGGCGTCCGATCAGCAGCCATTTGCCTTTTTGCTTCTGCCAGACCTGGAAGTTGTCGATATCGGTGGGCACTTCTACACCGCTGTTAACGGCCAGAGCGTGGAAGTGGTTGCGCACCAGTGCAGTGTCGCCTTGCAGGGTGATGGTCTGGTTCTGCATTTCCAGGGTCTTGAACGCGCTGGTGTGGGTTTCCAGGTCAGCGATGAATTGGTCTTTGTTCTGCACCTTGCCGCTGGAGTGACCGTAGGTGAGCTTGTCGGACGTCAGCGCGTGAAGCTGCTTGAGGTCCAGGTGCAGCATGGCCTGGGTCAGTTGGTCGACCGCTTGGGCCACGTCCTTTTCGGCAGGGGCAGGCGCTGCTGCGACATAGCCGCTGAACAGGCACAGAAAGCCGATCAGCACTTTGACGTTTTGCATGGGTGTTTCCTTATTGTTGTTGGGGGCTGGCACGACGGGGTAAGTCGTCGTACAACCATGCAATATTTCAGAGGGGGAAGGAAAGTGAAATTTTGAAATATCCAGAAAAGTTTCGGCACTGAGGTCAGCCCTTTCAAGGTCTTCAGATAGAACAGGCGATGAGTCTTCTGTGGCGAGCGGGCTTGCCCCGCGTTGGGTTGCGAAGCGACCCTGGAAGGGGAAATGCGCTGAACCAGGCATTCTTAGGCCGCTGGTGCTGGGGCTGCTTCGCAGCCCAACGCGGGACAAGCCCGCTCGCCACAGTTGTAGTGTTCACCCTTGATGGGAGGGTATCAGGCAGGTATGGCCGTTTTTTCAAAGACCTTGAAAGGGCTGGGCTTTAAGGCAATATAAGCAAGCCTTTATCTTGTACGATGTCCCAACACATCAGTTGAATCACAGCTCACTTCCTGTGCGAATAGCACATCGCTATGCTAGCGCCGAAACCCCACGGCGCCCGAGAGACAACATGGATTTTGACTGGCACAGCGACCCCATCACCCGCGACACCCCCGTCACCCCCCACTACAAAAACACTCAGAACGTTCGCCGCTTCATGCTTGAGCACTGCGGCCCAGGGTTCAAGTTCGACCGGCCCTTCATGGCCTGGATTCGCAACGATAGGCCCAAGACCCTGGGCGACGTGGTGGATGAGTGGCAACGTCGCAACGAGGATGCACGCCCATGACCCGCGACGAAAAATACCAGGCCGCCCAACTGCGCATCGGCTATCAGTTGAATGAATTCAAGATCGGTGGCAACTACACGCCGCTGGTCCGCGATGGCAACCACCTGTACATCAGCGGCCAGATCCCGCGTGTCGGCGATGCCATCGTGCTGCCGGGCAAGGTCGGTGACAGCCTGACCCTGGCCCAGGCGCAAGTCGCTGCCGGCATCAGCGCGTTGCGCTGCCTGGGGTTGCTCCAGCAGGCCCTGGGTTCGCTGGACCAGATCAAGGCCATCCCGCGCATTACCGTGTACGTGCGCAGTGCCGAGGATTTTGATCAGCAGAGTGAAGTGGCCAACGGCGCGTCGGACCTGTTGCACGAGATTCTCGGCAGCGCCGGGGTGCATACGCGGACGTCGATCGGCGTGATGCAGCTGCCGAAGTCGGCGGCGGTGGAGATTGACATGATTGCGCTGGCGCACGGCTGAGCGATCGATGATTACCCAAGGCATGGTGGTATTGATCCACTACAGCACGTACCTGGCACCGGGGCTGCTGTTGTTCGGCCTGTGGTTCGCGCTCACGCCCAAGTCGCTGACGGCGTTGCGCATCCTGATTCTGTTGATGGCGTTCGTGCTGATGCGCGATGTGATGACGCCGTTGGGCTTGTGGTCGCTGGGCAGCGAGGTGCAGCTTGCCTTCACGGCCAACACCTTGGTGCTGGCAGCATTGGGTGGTTTATCGGTGTTATTGATTACGGCGCTTGTGCGGGTGGCACCTGACTTGGCGGCGCTGATCGTCTGGTCCAGGGGGCCGCGTGTCGCGGGACTGATGATCGGGCTCGCGGTTGGTGGCTTGATCGGTGTGCCGCTGCGGTTGTACCAGGGCATCGAAGCGTCAGCGCTTGTGGGTTATTGGGTATGGCTGCCGGGCATGGTCGTGTTGGCCTATGGCGCCAATGCGTTGGAGGAGGTGCTGTTTCGTGGGTTTTTGCAGGGCTATCTGGAGCAGCAGGTAGCGCCGTTGCGTGCGGCCCTGATCAGCGGCGTAGCTTTTGCGGCCTGCCATGCTTTCCTGGCCTTGAGCGTGACTGAACTGGGGTGGCCGGTGTTGCTGTTTACCCTGCTGGAAGGGCTGGCTTGCGCGCTGGTGCGTATGCGTTATGGCGTGCTGGCGGCGACGCTGGCCCATGGCACGGCAATCCTGTTGATTGCCGTGCCCATGCCTTGAGTTAAAGCGCCGGCGTACGCGGGGGCACCAGGCGCTTGCTGCCGGTCGACTCATACGCCGACGCAAACCGCAGCAACGCAGAGTCATCATAGGCGCGCCCGGCAAAGGTGAGCCCCACCGGCATGCCGATATCGGCCATCACGCCCATGGGCACGGTGACGGTCGGCACGCCCAGGTGGCGGATGGCGAGGTTGCCGTTGGCCACCCACACGCCGTTGCTCCAGGCGATGTCGGCGGAGGCTTCGTTCACATCGGCATCCGCCGGGCCTACGTCGGCCACGGTGGGGAACAGCACGGCGTCGAGGCCAAGCTTGTCCATCCAGTCTTCCAGGTCGACCCGGCGCGTTTGTTCCAGGCCGCGCAGGCCGTCGGGGAGGGTGCTGATCTGGTCCCACGGGGTGATGCCGCGCTCGGCCATGCGCACGTATTCGTCCATGCCGGCGGCCAGGTCGTCTTCGCGATTGGGCAGGGTGCCCGGGTCGTGGGGGAAGATCTTCGGCCCGTCCACATCCGCCAGGCGGTTGAGCGCCGGGTCGTTGTTGGCGCGCAGGAAATCATCAAAGGCCCAGGCCGAGAGTTCCCACAGTTCATCGTGCAGGAACTCCTTGGACACCAGCCCACGGGTAAACACAGTGGGCGCGCCGGGGCGATCGCCTTCGCAGTTGGACACCAGCGGGAAATCCACGTCGATCACTTCGGCGCCGGCCGCCACCAAGGCTTGGCGGGCATCGTTCCACAGGTCTATCACGCTGGCGCGGGTGTTGATCTTCTGCCCGGTGGGGCCGCCGATCCCGGGTTTTTCGCTGGTGCCGGCGTCGGGGTCGGCGTTGATGTACATGCGTGGTACGCCAAAGCGTTTACCGGCGAGGGATTCGGCAGTCACGGCCAGGTCAGCATAAGACGCCGGGCGCACCGAGGTGACGCTCGGGATCGGCACCCAGGGTTGCAGGCGCCACAGGTCGCCACGGGTGTCCGGGTCTTCGGCCACCACCACGTCGAGCACTTCCAGCAGGTCGGCCATGGTGCGCGCGTACGGCACCACCACGTCCATGGTCGGCGTGAGCGGCCAGTTGCCGCGCACCGAAATCACCCCACGGGACGGGGTGTAGGCACACAGGCCATTGTTGGACGCCGGGCCGCGTCCGCTGGACCAGGTTTCTTCGGCCACGCCAAACGCCGCAAAGCTCGCCGCCGTCGCAGTGCCGGCTCCGTTGGATGAGCCGGAAGCAAACGGCGCCGTCAGGTAGTCGGCGTTATACGGGCTTTCCGCCCGGCCATACACGCCACGCTGCATGCCGCCATTGGCCATCGGCGGCATATTGGTCTTGCCCAGGCAGATGGCGCCGCCGGCGCGCAGGCGCTCGATGGTGAACGCATCGCGCTGGGCGACCAGGTCGGCAAACGCCGGGCTGCCGGACGCTGCGGTCAGGCCCTTGACCAGGTAGCTGTCCTTGGCGGTGTAGGGAATGCCATCCAAAGGCCCCAGGGTTTCGCCGTTGTCCCGGCGTGCATCGGACGCCTCGGCTTCTTCGAGCGCTGCGGGGTTGCGCACCACCACGGCGTTCAAGGCGGTGGCGGTGTGCGGACCGTCATAGGCCTCGATCCGCGCCAGGTAGGCTTTTACCAGTTCAACGGCCGTGGTCTGGCCGGATTCAAGCGCCGCGCGCAATTGGGCAATGGAGACTTCGGTAACTTGCATCACGTTTTTTTCGCCGCCTTCAGGTGGGGGTATGGCGGCAGTCTACGTACAGATATTTCACAAAACCAGCGCGGCATAACTCGCATAGGCCGCGCGCATCACCTGCCAGGTGGCGTCGTCGGCGGGAATCAGATGTTCGATGCGCAGGGAGGAGAGGGTAATGTCCTGAGGCATGCCGAAGGTGGTGAAGGTGGACAGAAAACTCAATTCGCCCCGGCTTGAACGGATGCGCGTCAGTACCAGCGGCGGCATGTCGGCGGGCAACTCGGTGCTGGCCGGCGTCGGCAAACGCGCCAGCAGGGCGGCCAGTTCAGGATTGCCCAGCGCCTCACGGGTGGCGCGCTGCCAGGCCAGGGTGCGGATCTCGTCGGCATTGGTCAGGTGATCGCCGAGGCCGCCCGACTGCAACAGCGTGGTGAGCAGGTTTAAGCCCTCGGCTGAATCGGGCGGGATGCCCACCAGTTCAAGCAGCACGGCGGTGCTGGCATTCGCCGCCAACACCTGCCACTGGCTGTCCAGCAGGATGGCCGGCGCGGGGTTGTTGGCGTGCAGCACATGGCTGACCGCTTCGCGAATCGCGGCCATCGCCGGTGAGGCCAGTGGCGTGGCGCTATAGCGCGGGGCGTAGCCGGCGGCGAGGAACACCCGGTTGCGCTGGTCCAGCGGTGCCTCCAGTGCCGTCAGCAGGTTGTGCAAGGTGCCCGGGCTTGGCTTGGCGCGGCCGGTTTCCAGGCAACTGAGGTGGCGCTGGGACACCCCGGTGATCAGGGCCAGGTCGAGCTGGCTGAGCCGGGCTTGCCGGCGCAAGTGGCGCAGCTGTTCGCCGGCGGTGGCAGGGGTGTCCATGGCGGAATCATGACCTCCGAGGTCATTGCGAGGGGCCGAACCTTATCACTAACGTGGGCCTTGATCACCCCAAGGAACAACCCATGAAAAGATCCCGTGTTGCGCTGGTCGGTTTGCTGCTGTTTTCGTCATACACCCTGTTCACGCTGCTGACGGCCGAGCAGTCGCTGCTGGCGTTCGGGCGCGAATTGATGTCGCGACCGGACACCGCGCAAGTGGTGATCGACCTGTATTTGATGGCGCTGCTGGCGTGCGTGTGGATGTACCGGGATGCGCGGCGGCGGGGGCGTTCGGTACTTTCGGTGGTGCCGTACTTTGTGCTGACGGCGGTGTTTGTGTCGGTGGGACCTTTGCTTTATCTGGTGGTGAATGGGCTTGAGACGTTCAGCGAGAAGACCGGTTGACGCAAACGCCCTCTGGTGAGAGGGCTTGTTGTGGCGAGCGGGCTTGCCCCGCGTTGGGCTGCGCAGCAGCCCCAATAACTGATGTCGCGGTTCAACTGAAACACCGCAGCGGTTTTGAAAGGGGCCGCTTCGCAGCCCAACGCGGGGCAAGCCCGCTCGCCACAACAGGTTCGTTCGGCTCAAGGGTTGAGGAAGGCCTGGTAGTTGTCCTGGGTGATCTGTTGATAGGGAATGGTCAGTTCAGCCGTGTACGGCTCCTTCTTCACCATCTTCACTGCCAGGTCAATCGAGCCCACGGCCTGGCCCTTGTTGTCCTGATACACCGTCACCAGCAACTGGCCTTTCTTCACCGCATCCAGCCCGGCAGCCCCACCGTCGCTGCCGGCTACCAGGATATCCTTGCCCGGCTGCATGCCCGCCTGGCTGATCGCCATGGCCGCGCCGATCGCCATCTCATCCGCGTTCGCCGCCACCGCGTCGATTTTGCGCCCGGATACGATCCAGTTGTTCATCAGGTCAATCGCTTTGCTGCGCTGCCATTCCGCGCTCTGTTCCTCGACGATCTTGATGTCGGGGTACTCCTTGAGCACGGTCTTCACCCCCAGCGTCCGATTGTGCGTGGCGTTGTTGGAGAGCAACCCGAGCATGATCGCCAGGTTGCCCTTGCCGCCCATCTTTTGCGCCAGGTAGCGCATCTGGATTTCACCGGCCTTGACCTCGTCCGAGCCCACATACCCCACGCCCGGTGGCAACTGCTGGGCATCCGGGCGGCGGTTGACGTACACCAGCGGCGTCTTGGCTTGCTGGGCATTGGCGGTCATCTTTTGCGTGGCGGCCGTGTCCACCGGGTTGACGATAATCGCGTCCATGCCCTGGGCGGTGAAGTTCTGCACCTGGTTGAGCTGGCGCACCACGTCGCCCTGGGCGTCTTCGAATTGCAGGGTCACGTCGGGCAGTTGCCTGGCGTGGGCGGCCATGTAGTCACGCATCTGCGCGAGGAAGACGTCGTCGACCTGGGCGATGCTCACGCCGATGCGGATATCGGCCAGCGCCCAGGGGCTTATCGCCAGGGTCAGGAGTGTCGCAAGGAGTTGCTTCTTCATGAGGGTGCTCCGTTGTTTTTGTTGTTGTTGAAACAGAGGGTTCACGCTTGACGCTTGGTTCGCAGCTGCTCCACGGCGGCGGCAAAGTCCGGGAGTGGCCAGCGTTCGTCGAGGGCTTGCTGCATCAGTTGTTGCGCGGTTTGCGGGGCCAGGCCCTTCAAGGGCGGGTCGGTGTCGAGGTTGGTGGGGAAGGCATAACCGTCGGCAGTGCAGGCAATCACCGATGCCACGGCCTGGGCATCCAGTGCGGTGTTCTCGAGCAACGCCGGGTACACCGCCAGCATCATGCGGTCGCGGTCGAGGGCTTCCATGGGTTTGCCGAACGCCGAGGAAACCTGCAACAGGTTAGCCATGCGTTGGCGGTCGGTTGTGCGGTTGGTGCCGGCGGCATGGAACAGCGCCGGGTTGAAGAACAACAGGTCGCCCTTGTGCAGCGGCAGTTGCACGGCGTGCTGCTGGAAGTAGTCGATAAACTCCGGGCGCCGCCACGCCAGGTAACCCAGGGCGTATTGCTGGGAAAACGGCAGCAACTGGGTCGGGCCGGTTTCCAGCGGCATGTCCGAGTGCGCCACCGCGCCTTGCAACGTCAGGTACTGGGACAGCAGGTGCAGGGGCAGGGGAAAGCGCTCCACTACATCATTGGTCTGAAAGCCCAGGTGGTAATCACGGTGCGGTTGCTGGGCCTGGCCAGCGGGATGCACCACGTTGACCTGCGCCGTGACCTGGTAGCTCGGCCCCAGCCACGCTTCGGCGATCAACCCCAGCAGCGGGTTGGCGTAGTACTCCACAAACGACGCCGGCGAGTGCAACGCGGCTTTCTGCAATGAATTCCAGATGCGCCCGTTGCTGCCGGCCTTGGCAAAGTGGTCGGCTGCCACGCCCTGCGCCGCCTCTTGGGCGAAGATCGCCTCGAACACCTGGCTGTGGCGGTCGACCACTTCCAGATCTTCGTAGGCCCGGCGCACCACCATCACCCCAGGCCCCTCGCGGAACAGGCGGTGCAGTTCATTCATCACCGCCAGGCGGTCGCTATTGCGCAGGGTGTGGGCCTGATAGATCGGCACATTGCTCTGAACTTCAGCGCACAGAGGGTAATCCTCTCGGCTCACGCGTTGCGCACAGATCTCGCTGAAGTCCGCCAGGCGCACGGCCTGTTCCGTCACGAACGCCGACATCACACACCTCCCAGCGCCTGATTCGGTTGCGGGCTGCCGCCGTCGGTACAGCCGACCACGCCTTGTTCCAGGTCGATCACCGAGCCGGTCATCATTCCCGACTCGCTGGACAGCAGGAAAGCCACGCTGCGCGCCACTTCTTCGGGCTTGAGCAGACGCCCGAACGGCTGCGCGCTTTCGGCCTTTTCCAGCCAGCCATCCTGGGCACCGTGGTACTGGCGCTGGATGTCATCTTCGTGGGGTGTGTCCATCCAGCCGATGTTCAGGCCATTGACCCGGATGCGATTGCGCAGGGCGCTGAATGCCACGTTCTTGGTGAGGATCGCCAGCGCGCCCTTGGACGCGGCATAGGCACTCAGGAACGATTGCCCGCCATGCCCGGTGACGCTCTGGATGTTCACCACCGCGCCTTCCACGCCTTTACTGATCATCAGCTTCAGCGCTTCCTGCATCAGGAAAAACGGCGCCCGCACATTGACCGCCATCAGCCGATCAAACAGCTCGGGCGAGGTGTCCAGGATGGTGCCGCGATCCGACATCCCCGCGCAGTTCACCAGCCCATGCAGGGTGCCGAAGTGGGTACGCGCCGCATCGATGATCGCGCGGCAATCCTCGACCTTCTCCAGGTCCGCCTCGACAAAAAACGTCTGGCAATCCAGCTGGGCCAACTGCCGCACCTGCTCTTCGCCCTGGGCGCGACGTCGCCCGCAGATGATCAGCCCGGCGGCGCCACGCTGTGCCAGGGTACGGGCCACCGCCGCGCCCAGGCCCTGGGTGCTGCCGGTGACGACAAAATATTGGCCGCTGAACGACGTGGCGAGATCGGTGTTAGGCATGCAGTTCTCCCGGAATTTTTGTTGTTGTTCATCGCCCGGCTCGACGCCGGACAAAACTGAGACTAGCATTGCAAAACCTCAGTAATGCCCAAAAAACACCTCAAAAACACCTCAAAAACACCTCAAGCGAGGCTCCATGCTCGAACGCGCCAAACACTTCTCCATCAAGCAGCTGGCGACCCAGGCCGGTGTGAGCAAAGCTACGGTCGACCGCGTGCTGCATCAGCGTGGCAGCGTGCATGCGCAGACCCGGCGGCGTATCGAGCAGGCGCTGGAGGAGTTGGAGTCCCAGGAGAAAAACGGCCTGGCGGTGGGGCGCACGTTCCACGTCGATGTGATCATGCACACGCCCAAGCGCTTCAGCACCGCGGTACAGACGGCGATCACCGCGCAACTGGGCAGCCTGGCGCCGTTCCGCATTGCCCCGCGCTTCCACCTGTTTGAAGAGATCGAACCCCAGGCCATGCACGACCAACTGCTGCGCTGCCTGGACACCGGCAGCCAGGGTGTGGTGCTCAAGGCCGCCGATGAGCCGGCGGTGAACCTGGCGGTCAAGCACCTGATCGCGGCGGGGATTCCGGTGGTGACGCTGGTCACGGACCTGCCGCAAAGCGAGCGCATCGGCTACGTCGGCATGGACAACCGCACCGCCGGCCAGACGGCCGCCTACCTGATGTCGTGCTGGCTGCCGGCACAGCCCCAGGACGTAGCCGTGGTGATCGGCAGCGAACTGTTCCGTGGTGAAGAAGAGCGTGAGATGGGCTTTCGGGCCTGGCTGCGTGGGCGTGCGGCGCACTTGCGGGTGCTCGACGTCAGTGGCGGCTACGGCGTGTACGACCGCACCTTCGAGCGGGTGACCCAGGCGCTGCAACAGCATCCCGAGCTCAAGGCGGTGTACAGCGTCGGCGGCGGCAACCGCGCGATTGTCGACGCGTTCGCCGCCCTGAATCGGCCGCTGGAGGTGTTCATCGGCCACGACCTCGACGAAGAAAACCGCCAATTGCTGCGCGAAGAAAAGGTCGCCGCGATCATCGACCACAACCTGCAGATCGATGCCCGCCACGTGTTCCTGCACATCCTGCACTACCACCGGCTCTGGAGGGCCGGGCCGATTGCGCCGTCCCAGGTGCAGATCGTCACGCCGTTCAACTTGCCGGACTGACTACTCCCTCAATAACAACATCAGGAGTTCGACCATGCTGAGAATCGCCGTTCTGGGTGCCGGGCGCATCGCCAGGATCCACGCCGCCAACATCGCCGCCCATCCCAACGCCACACTGGTGCTGGTAGCCGACCCCTGGCGCGAAGGCGTCGATGCATTGAGTGCCCAACTGGGGTGCGAGGCGGCCTACGATTGCGCCGCCGTGCTCAGCCGCAAAGACATCGACGCCGTGGTGATCGGCACGCCCACCGACACCCATATCGACCTGCTGCTGGCGGCGGTCGCCGCAGGCAAGGCGGTGCTCTGCGAAAAACCCATCGACCTCGACATCGCCAAGGCCCGCAGCGCTGCCCAGGCAGTGGAGCGCCAGGGTGGCCGGGTGATGCTCGGCTTCAACCGGCGCTTCGACCCCGACATGCTGCGCCTGCGCGCGGTCCTCGATGCCGGGCAGATCGGCACGGTGCGCCAAGTCATTATCACCAGCCGCGACCCCGGCCTGGCGCCGCGTGACTACCTGGCTCACTCCGGTGGCATCCTGCGCGACATGACCATCCACGACTTCGACACCGCCCGCCACCTGCTCGGCGAAGAACCGGTAGAAGTCAGCGCCATCGCCAGTCGCCTGGTCGACCCCAGCCTGGCCGAGATCGACGACTACGACAGCGTGATGGTGCTGCTGCGCACCGCCTCCGGCAAGCAATGCCATATCAACTGCTGCCGCCAGGCGGTGTACGGCTACGACCAGCGCGTCGAAGTCTCCGGCGCCACCGGCGTGCTGCTCACCGACAACCACCGCCCCAGCACCCTGCGCCACTGGAGTGCCGAGCACACCGAGGCGCTGGAACCATTGCAGCACTTTTTCCTGGAGCGCTATGCCGATGCGTATCGCAATGAGCTGACGCAGTTCATCGATGCGCTGAACAACGGTACGGCGCTGCCCACCAGCGTGCGGGATGGGTTGTATGCGTTGCATTTGGCGGATTGTGCGTTGGAGTCGGTGAGGACAGGGCGCAGTGTGGCGGTGAGTTACGACCTTTAGCCGTACGAACTCGACCCCGTCCGATCCACCAAACGAATACTGTCCCGCCCACCGCGCTTGGATTCATACAGCGTGGTATCCCCTTGCTCGATCAACACCGTCAAACTCGGTGGCGGTTGGTCGAACAGGTTCGCGCCAATGCTCAGGGTCACCGGCGCAGGCGTGGTGAAGGTCTGCGAGGCCAGTTGCTGGAACTGGTCGCGCAGGCTGCTGCCCAGTTCGACGATCTGTTCGGTGGACGCCGGGTTGAGCAGGATCACGAATTCATCCCCGCCCAGGCGTGCGGCCAGCGCGCCCTGGGGCACTACGCTGCGGATCATTTCGCTGAGGGCGATCAGCAGGCGGTCGCCGGCAGTGTGGCCGTGGAGGTCGTTGACCGATTTGAAGTTGTCGATGTCGATCAGCAACAGGGCACCCGGTTGGGCGGGTGAAACCTGGGCGAGCAAGCGTGGTGCGCGCAGGTCGAGGGCGCGGCGGTTATAGAGGGCGGTGAGCGGGTCGCGGGCGGCGAGGCGGGCGATCTGTTGTTCGCGACGATAGCGCTCGGAGCCGGTCATCGACAGTGCGATGAGCATGATCGCCATGGCGCCTTCCACCAGGGAAATCTGGATGATCTCGCCCTTGAAGGCGGCGAGGTCGATCAAGGTGCCGGGGATCAATACCGACAGCGCCTTGGCCACATAGAACGCGCCATGGATCAGCAGCACGTAGCGCAACTGCACCGCGCCGATGCTCAGCGACTTGCCATGGGGCCGCAGCAAAAAGCTGGCGCGCAGGGTCGGTAGCGCTACTAACAGGGACTGCACCGCCAGCATGGCTTTGGACCATGACGGATCGGCCGGCAACATCAGCATGCCCAGCCAGACCAGCAGCATCAGCAACCACATGGGCGACAGCCGCGTTTGGGTGAACCGCGCCACGCCGAGCAAAAACAGGAAGTGCGCGGTCACCAGCAAGCCGTTGGCGAACCAGATGCCGATCATCAGGTAGCCATTGAGGCGCAGCAGGGCGAGGGTGGAACCGACGGTAATGGTGGCGAAACCGGCGCTCCAGCACAGCAGCGAAGGTTCGCGCACGCTGCGCCATTCAACGGCCAGGTACAGGGCGGCAGCGGCTGCCAGGGCAACGGTGAGTGCCAAAATCGTGGGAGGGTCGAGCGTCATGTCTTGCCGGGTCTGCCTGGTGTGCGTTTAGAACCGGGATTGTAAGCGCACACGCAGGTTTTTCAGAGCATTCCGGGTGATAGCACACGGCCAGGCGATGATCGGCAGGTCAGGCGCCCTTGGTCGAGGGCAGCAGGATCGTCAGGATGCCCACCAGCGGCAGGAACGAACACAGTGTGTAGACGTACTCGATGCCGTGGGTGTCCGCCAGCAGGCCGAGCAGCGCCGCGCCAATCCCGCTGAAGCCGAACATCAGGCCGAAGAAGATCCCGGCGATCATGCCCACGTTGCCGGGCACCAGTTCCTGGGCATACACCACGATGGCCGAGAAGGCCGACGCGATGATGAACCCGATCACCACGCTGAGTACCGCCGTCCAGAACAGGTCGACGTAGGGCAGGGCCAGGGTGAACGGCGCCGCGCCGAGGATCGAGAACCAGATGACTTTCTTGCGGCCGATCTTGTCGCCGATCGGGCCACCGGCAAAGGTGCCGACGGCCACTGCGCCGAGGAACAGGAACAAGTACATCTGCGAGCTTGCGACTGACAGCTGGAACTTCTCGATCAGGTAAAAGGTGAAGTAGCTGGTCAGGCTGGTCATGTACCAGTATTTGGAGAACACCAGTACGGCCAGCACCACCAGGGCAAAGGTCACGCGGCCCTTGGACAAACCGTGGGTGGCTTTGCCGCCTTGCTTGAGCTTGAACAGGTTGAGGTGGTGGCGGTACCAGCGGCTCAAGCCGTACAGCACCAGGATGGCGAACACGGCAAACAGCCCGAACCAGGCGATATGGCCCTGGCCGTAGGGGATGATGATCGCCGCGGCGAGCAACGGGCCCAAGGCGCTGCCGGTGTTGCCGCCGACCTGGAAGGTCGACTGCGCCAGGCCGTAGCGACCGCCGGAGGCCAGGCGCGCAACGCGGGAGGTTTCCGGGTGGAAGGTCGACGAACCCACGCCCACCAAGCCCGCCGCCAGCAGGATCGCCGGGAAGCTGCCGACAAACGCCAGCATCAGGATGCCGATCAGGGTGCACACCATGCCCGCCGGCAGCAGCCAGGGTTTGGGGTGGCGGTCGGTGTGATAGCCGATCCACGGCTGCAGCAGGGAGGCGGTCAACTGGAAGGTCAGGGTAATCAGGCCGACCTGGGTGAATGTCAGGCCATAGTTGGCCTTGAGCATCGGGTAGATCGACGGCAGCACGGCCTGGATCAGGTCATTGATCAAGTGGGCCAGGGCGCAGGCGCCGAGGATGCGCATGACCAAGGGGCTGGCCTGGGGCGTAGTGGTTGCAGCGGCGGGTGACGCGGTAAGGGTCGACATGCAGGCATTCCATACAAGGCAGCTAATCAGAGGCGGCAACTTCTTAAGGTCGCCATCCATTACAAAATGATTCGGCGTTCATGCTAGATTTGTCAGGAATGCCTGTCTCACGCAATTGGGGCGGCAACTATCGCGAAAAGGGCGAAATGATCAAACCACTGGATGAATTTCTTCAGGAAATCAACGAAGGCGCCTGGGCTGTCATCAGTTCCGCCACCGATTACCCGGAAAACTGGGTGATCCCCGACCACAGCCACGAGAAGCATCAACTGCTCTACGCCATCGAAGGCGTGATGGTGGTGTACTCGGCGCTGAACCAGTGGACCGTGCCGCCCAACCGTGGCATCTGGATGCCCGCCGGGCAAGTGCATTCCCTGCGTTGCGTAGGCACCCTGAAAATGCGCAGCGTGTTTGTGCGCCCGGATCGCTTCCCGAATATGCCCGGCGAGCCGAAAACCGTGAGTATCTCGCCGTTGCTGAGCGAGCTGATCAAGGCGTCCGTGAGCCTGAAGCCGCCGTACGCCGAAGACTCACGGGATGCGCGGATCATGCACCTGATCCTCGACGAACTGGCGATCCTGCCGGCGTTGCCGCTGTCCTTGCCGCAGCCCGCCGACCCGCGCCTGCAGCGCATCTGCCTGGCGTTGCAGGAAGAGCCGGGCGACGCCTCCACCGTGGCGCACTGGAGCGAACGCCTGCACCTGGACCAGAAAACCATCCAGCGCCTGTTCCGCAAGGAAACCGGCATGACCTTCGGCCAATGGCGCCAGCAGGCGCGCTTGCTGCTGGCGCTGGAACGCATCGCGGTGGGCGAAAAGGTGATCGATATCGCCCTGGAGCTGGGTTACGACAGCCCGAGTGCGTTTACCAGCATGTTCAGGAAACAGTTTGGCAAGACGCCGAGTCAGTTTTTCCGCTAGTGCCGAGCAACCCATTGAACGTGTCGATATCCAACGGCCGGCTGAGGTAGTAGCCCTGGCCTTCGTCGCAGGACACGGCCCGGAGCATTGCCAGGTGCCCGGCGGTCTCGATGCCCTCGGCGGTCACCGTCAATGCCAGGGCACGCCCCAGGCCGACGATGGCCTGGATGATCGCCTTGTCATCCTCACTGTCTTCGAGGCGGCTGAGAAAGCTGCGGTCGATCTTCAACCCGTCGAAGGGGAAGGCCCGCAGGTAGCTCAACGAGGAATAGCCGGTGCCGAAGTCATCCATGGCAATGCGTATGCCCAGGCGTTTGAGCGTGTGCATCACCGCCAGTGCGCCCGCTGCGTCTTCGAGCATCACGCTTTCGGTGATTTCCAGTTCGACCCGCGCCGGTTCGATCCCCGACGCCGTGAGGGCATTGCGAATGCGCTCCACCAGGTCGCCACGCTTGAACTCCGTGGACGACAGGTTCACCGACACAAACAATGCCTCGGGCCACTGGGCGGCGCTGGTGCAGGCGGTTTGCAGCACCCAGTCACTCAGCGCCAGGATCAGCCCGGACTCTTCGGCAATCGGGATGAAGGTCTCGGGTGAAATCAGCCCGCGCTGTGGGTGTTGCCAGCGCACCAGGGCTTCGGCACCGACCATCTGTCCATCGGCAATGCGATAGCGCGGCTGGAAGTGCAGGCGCAGTTCATTGTGCTTGATCGCAAAACGCAGGTCGCTTTCCAGGCGGCGACGCTCGATGATCCGTGCATTCATCTCCCCCGAGTAAAACCGCCAGGTATTGCGGCCGGCCGCCTTGGCTTCGTACAGCGCGATATCGGCATAACGCAGCAGTTCGGCGACTTCGCTGGCATCGTCAGGGGCCAGCACGATGCCGATGCTCGCGCTGACAAATACTTCCTGCTCGCCGATCCTGACCGCCTGTTCGACGGACTCGATCAAGCGCAGGCACAAGGACTCGACATCGTCCTGGGTACCCGCATTCGTGAGAATCAACACAAACTCATCGCCGCCCACCCGGGCCACCAGGTCACCGTGGCGCACGCAATCGGCCAGGCGGGTCGACACTTCGTTGAGCACGTGGTCGCCGGCGGCGTGGCCGAGCAGATCGTTGACCGGTTTGAATCTGTCCAGGTCCAGGCTGAGCATGACCAACGATTGGCCCGAAGCCGGCAGCGCCTTGAGCTTGTCGTCGAGGAACGCTTGCAGGCGCGTACGGTTGGCCAACCCGGTGAGGGCATCGTGTTCGGACAGGAATTCGATGCGGCGCCGGGCTTCGACTTCCTCGGTCACGTCGGTGGCGGTTCCACGAAAGCCGCCACAGGGCATTTGCCTCGCGGCAAGCCGGGTGGTGCGTTCCTGGCCCTGGGCGTCGACATAGCGGCACTGCACGCTGATGTCCGCAGTGCGGCTGGGGGTGTTCAGCCATTGCGAAAGCGCGCCGGCTTCCGTGTCCAGGAGGTCGTTGATGGCGGCGCCGATCCATGCACGGCGGGCCAGGCCGGTCACGTTCTCGAAGCGTTCCGACAAGTAGGTGAAGCGCCAGGCTGCATCGATTTCCCAGACCCAGTCGGAGCTGGCTTCCACCACATCGCGAAAGCGCGCTTCACTGGTGGTCAGCGCGTCCTGGCTGTCTTGCAGCGAGGCATGGCTGGCATCCAGGGCGAGGGCGGCGGCGCTGGCGCGGCGCAGGATCACCCAGGTCATCAGGCATACCAGCAACGCGGCCAGGCCCAGCAGCGGCAAGCCCACGCCCATCAACCGCACACCCGGGCGCGCTGGCTGCCAATGCAGGCTGCCGGCAGCACCGTTGTCGCCCAGAGGAACCAGCAAGGTCTTGCCGATCTCATCGGCGCTGGCGATATGCAGTTGATTGACGCCGAAATCATTGCCGATCAGGGCCAGTTGGGCGCTGTCGAGGATGTCGACAAACACCAGTACCGATGCGGGGCGCCCATCCATCTTCACCGTGGGGTCGGTGCCTGGCGTGATGGCGGCTGCAGCCACGAGTGCCGGGCTGCCATGCACGTTGATGAAGGCGGTGACCGGCAGCTCCTGCTCAGCCCCGGCACGTGCCTGTTCCAGCACCTGCGTGATGGGCTGGGCAAGCCAGTCGCTTAGGTCAATGGGTTGTAGTTGGCCTTCGACGACGGCGTACACCGTGCGGTTGGCATCGTTGACCACGAACAGGCCCTGGAAGCCGAAATCCTGGAACAGTGTGGCGCCGACGTTGCCGCGACCGTAGGCCCAATCGGTGTCCACCTTGAGGTGCAAGTGCTTGTACGCGTCGCTCCAGAAGGCGTAGTCCTTGACGGTGACCCGCAAGGATTTTTCCAGGGACTGCACGGCTTTACGCGTGTAAAACGCGCTTTCCTCTTGCTCGGCGTGGTCCAGTTCATGGGCCAGGTAGATCAGCGAATAAGCTGCCGCTGCAAAGACCAGGACCAACAGGGCCGTGAAATTGAACAGGGAGGTACGTGTCAGCGACAGACTGGTGCGGTTGGAGAGCGTACGGACGATCGGGGCGAGAGTGTTCGGCATTGTTTCCCGCAGGGCAGCGCTGCAAGTCAGGGGTATCCCAGGCTATCGGCAGCGCGCTTGAAAAGCTGAACGATCAGGTGTCACGGGGCGTCAGGTTGGCAAAGAAAATGCACCCGATCAGCCGCGCAAACAGGCTCAGGGTTTCCGGCAGGTTGGGGTCTTCGAACAGCATCGCCCGTGAATCCAGCGCGCACAGTGCGCCGAACAGACGGCCGTCGGGCAGGAAGATCGGTGCACCAGCGTAGCTTTCGATGGCGAATTGCTTGACCACCGGGCGCGCGGCGAAGCGGCCGCTCTGGCTGATCTGCGGGATGAACAGGGTCTGTGGGTTGATGCAGAACTCGCTGCACAGCGTGGTTTCCAGGTCGAGTACGTCGTCGACGTGAATGCCCATGTCGACGGTGTCGTGCACAGAGCAGACCACCCATTCCAGGTCGGTGAATTTGGCGATGCCGGCGAAGCGCATGCCGGTCAGGCGGGTGACCAGTTGCAGGATGCTGGTGGTGGCTTCTATTTCGGCGATGGCGGCGCGTTCATCTGCGCTGAGCAACGACTGTGGTGCGGTGACGCTTGGAACCATGGTTGAACTCTCCAAAAGCATGGCGGCGGCTGGGGCCGCCATGCAGGGTCAGGCCTTAGTTGATACGCGGATGCTGCTGCACCAGGTTCTGACGCTTGGCTTCCAGTTCGGCAATCTCGGCGTCGATGTCTTCGATCTTCTGCTCGATATTGTCGTGATGTTCCTGCAACAACTCCTTGGCCTCTTCCATGTCCGACGCCGCCGGTGCGGCGCCACGCAATGGCTTGTTGGCGGTTTCCTTCATGGTCAGGCCGGTGACCAGGCCGACCACGGCAAACACCATCAGGTAGTAGGCCGGCATGTACAGGTCGTTGGTGCTTTCCACCAGCCAGGCCACGGCGGTCGGCGTAACGCCGGCGATCAATACCGAGACATTGAACGCGCTGGCTAATGCACTGTAGCGCAAGTGGGTCGGGAACATCGCCGGGAGGGTCGAGGCCATAACGCCGATAAAGAAGTTGAGGATCACCGCGAGGATCAGCAGCCCGGCGAAGATCAGCCCGATTTTGCCACTGGTGATCAGCATAAAGGCGGGAATGGACAGGAACAGCAGGCCGATACTGCCGGCGATGATGAACGGCTTGCGGCCGATCTTGTCGCTGACAAAACCGATGAACGGCTGCACGAACAGCATGCCGACCATGATCGCGATGATGATCAGCACGCCGCTGTTTTCTTTGTAGTGCAGGTTATGGGACAGGTAGCTCGGCATGTAGGTGAGCAGCATGTAATAGGTCACGTTGGTGGCCGCGACGATACCGATGCAGGTCAGCAGGCTGCGCCAGTGCTTGGTCGCGACCTCCTTGAACGAGACTTTGGGGCCGTGGGTGAGGCCTTCGCGGTCGCCTTGTTCCATTTTGTCCATGTGCTGCTGGAACGCCGGGGTTTCCTCCAGGGCGTGACGCAGGTACAGGCCGATGATACCCAGGGGCAGGGCAAGGAAGAACGGCAGGCGCCAGCCCCACGACTCGAAGTCGGCTTCGCCCAGGATGCTGGAAATCAGCACCACCACGCCGGCGCCCAGCACGAAGCCGGCGATGGAGCCGAAGTCCAGCCAGCTGCCGAGGAAGCCGCGCTTGCGGTCCGGCGCATATTCTGCGACGAAGATCGACGCACCGGTGTATTCGCCACCCACCGAGAAGCCCTGGGCCATTTTGCACAGCAGCAGCAGGATCGGCGCCCAGATGCCAATCGAGGCGTAGGAGGGGATCAGGCCGATGGCGAAGGTGCTCAGGGACATGATCACGATGGTCGCGGCCAGGACCTTTTGCCGCCCGTATTTATCGCCCAGTGCACCAAAGAACAGGCCACCCAGGGGGCGGATCAGGAACGGCACCGAGAAGGTGCCGAGTGCAGCGATCATTTGTACGCTGGGTGAGGCGTCAGGGAAGAATACTTTGCCCAGCACATAGGCGACAAAACCGTAGACGCCAAAGTCGAACCATTCCATGGCGTTACCCAGGGCGGCGGCGGTAATCGCCTTGCGCACCTTGGTGTCGTCGACGATGGTGATGTCTTTCAATCCGATGGGCTTGACGCTTTTCTTACGTAATTTCATGCGGGGCACTCTAAAGCAGAACAGGGGAGGCGCCATCACTGCGATGGCACCGCTCTGTCACTTCAGATACAAGTGGACATGAAATAATTCACCCGTATTTTGCTTTTTTTGCATTCTTTGCGGTGAGCGGGCTTAGTGGTGAGCGGACCTGTTGTGGTGAGCGGGCTTGCCCCGCGCTGGGTGGCGCAGCCACCCCAATGTAATCACCGCATTTCTTCAGACAAAATGCGGTGCTTGGTGTTAGGGCCGCTTCGCGCCCCAGCGCGGGGCAAGCCCGCTCACTACAGCCACAGAGGAGTAATCCGCATGTCCGCCGGCTCACGCCTGACCTATCGCCAACCACAAGCGAACGACCTGCAGCGATTGTTCGCGATCTTCGGCGACCCGCAGACCAACCTGTTCAATCCATCAGGCCCCATGGCCAGCCTGGAGATGGCGCAACGCCAGTTGGATCACTGGCTCGCACAGTGGGCGACCCAAGGGTACGGCTGGTGGGCGATTGCACGGCGCGAGGCGCCGGACCACATCATCGGCTTCGGCGGTATCGCGCCCCTCGACTACCTGACCGAGCGGCGCATCAACCTGGGTTACCGCTTTGCGGTGGAAGCCTGGGGGCAGGGCTATGCCACCGAGTTGGGGCATGACGCGTTGGCGCTGGCATTCGACAGCCTGGGGTTGCCCGAGGTGTTCGGGCTGGTGCGACCGGATCACGGGGCCTCGATCCGGGTGCTGGAAAAGATCGGCATGCAGCCGTTTGGCGTGCTCGACGATGTACGGGGCAAGGCGCCCAGCCTGGTCATGCGCATTTGTCATCCTACAACTGCATAGACCTGACCTTTCAATGACCCTCGCAATACCTCGATAAACGGCAATCTTTCAGATTGACAGCCGGTAGGCGGCCCGATATAAAAGTCGCAGTTGTACGACGACATATGACGTTACATATGTCCTACCTAACAAAAATAAAAAGTGATGCCATGAACTTGAACGAGCCCATCCACGCGCACCGCGTTGGCCAAGCGGTAGGCAACTATCGCTGGACCATCTGCGCGATGCTGTTCTTCGCAACGACCGTCAACTACCTCGACCGCCAGGTGCTCAGCCTGCTCGCGCCGCAGCTGTCCACGCAATTTGGCTGGAGCAACACCGACTACGCGAACATTGCGGCGGTGTTCCAGTTTGTCTATGCGATCTCGATGCTGTTCGCCGGGCGCTTTGTCGACAAGATCGGCACCAAGGCGGCCTATGTGGTGGCGATTGGTATCTGGTCCACGGGCGCCATCATGCATGCGTTCTCGGTGCCGATGGGCGAGGGCATCGCCGCCATCAGCGGTGCGATTGGCCTGGCGGTGATCCCGGTGTCGATTGCTGGCTTCATGCTGTCCCGTGCGGTGCTGGCGATTGGCGAGGCGGGCAACTTCCCGATTGCGATCAAGGCCACCGCCGAGTATTTCCCCAAGAAAGAACGCTCGCTGGCCACCGGTATCTTCAACTCCGGCGCCAACGTGGGCGCGATCCTGGCGCCGATCTGCGTGCCGTTGATTGCCGGTCTGTGGGGCTGGGAAGCGGCGTTTATCGTAATCGGCGGGCTCGGGTTCGTGTGGGTCGCGGTGTGGATCGCGCTCTACCGCAAGCCGGAGGAGCAAAAACGCCTGTCGGCCGCAGAACTGGCCTATATCCGCAGCGACCAGACCGTGCAGCCCTTCACCCCGGTAGCGGCCAGCGCCGTGGAGAAAAAGGTCTCATGGTTCAAGTTGCTCACCTATCGCCAGACCTGGGCCTTTGCCTTCGGCAAGTTCATGACCGATGGCGTGTGGTGGTTCTTCCTGTTCTGGCTGCCCACCTACCTGTCAGCGCAGTACGGCATGAAAGGCGCGGATATCGTCATGCCGCTGGCGGTGCTGTACAGCATGACCATGGTCGGCAGCATCGGTGGCGGCTGGTTCCCCAGCTACTTCATGGCGCGCGGCGATGCACCCTATGACGGGCGCATGAAAGCCATGCTGGTGATCGCGTTGTTCCCGCTGGTGGTCTTGCTGGCGCAACCGTTGGGCTATATCAGCTTCTGGGTGCCGGTGCTGTTGATCGGCGTGGGCGCCTCGGCACACCAGGCCTGGTCGTGCAACATCTTCACCACGGTGTCCGACATGTTCCCGCAGAAGACCGTGGCCTCGGTGGTCGGCATCGGCGGCATGGCCGGCGGCCTGGGTGGCGTGGTGATGACCAAGATCGGCGGCTGGGTGTTCGACTACTACAAGTCCATCAACGACATCCATACCGGCTACATGATCATGTTCGCGATCTGTGCGCTGGCCTACCTGGTGGCCTGGAGCGTGATGAAGACGTTGGTGCCGCGCCACAAGGAAATCACCGACCTGTAAGGTCTTATGTCCCGCGCCGCAACGGCGCGGGACCACTTTAAAGCGTGAGCGCCCAGGTCTGGCTGACCAGGGATTTGCCGAAGCTGTCTATCGTTTCTTCCTCGACCAACGCGAACCCGGCCTTCTGATACAGCTTGCGTGCATCGCCGAGGATGTCCACCGTCCACAGTTGCATGCGTTGGTAGCCGACCTGCCGGGCAAAGCGCACACACTCATCCACCAGCCGTTGGCCGATGCCCATGCCGCGCGCACTGGCGTCCACGTAGAGCATGCGCAGTTGGGCTGTGGTTTCGCCGTGGCGGATAACGAACACCGAGCCCACCACTTCGCCGTCCTTTTCCGCGATCCAGCAACGCTCGCAGGTTGGATCAAACGCCCTCAGGTACTTGGCGACCGTCTCCGCTACTAATGCTTCGAACTCCCAGTTCCAACCATATTCACGGGCATACAACGCGGTCTGTTGCTGCACCACCACGCCCATGTCGCCGGGTTGTGGATCGCGTAGCAGATAGCTGGGCGCCGTGCCTTGCAGCAGGGCCTGGATGCGCTTCATGGCTTCGGTGAGCTGGCGTTGCTGGGGTTCGGGCAGGCTGTCGAGCAGGGTGATGACTTCGTCCTGGGTTTGCTGCTCCAGAGGTGCCAGCACGTCGCGGCCGTGATCGGTGAGGTGCAACTGCACCGCACGGGCGTCGGTCACGGAGCGGACTTTCTGGATCAGGCCGCGTTTTTCCAGCCCGCCCACCAGCCGGCTCAGATAACCGGCGTCCAGGCTGAGCATTTGGCACAGGTCAGCGCTGGTGAGGTCGCCACGGGTAGACAGCTCGTACATCACGCGGATTTCGGTGAGCGAGTAATCGCTTTGCAACAGGTGTTCCTGCAGTACGCCGATTTGATGGGTGTAGAAACGATTGAAACCACGCACGATGCCGGCGCGCTCGACAAGCAGAGGGGTGGACATGCTGGAATGCTCGAATGGTTGCCTGAAGCAATTATATTGTTGCTTAAGGCAACCATGTCAAACAGTTTGCTTAGCGGTTGCGCGTCACCCGCCAGACGGTATTGGCCAGGTCATCCGCAATGATCAGCGCACCTTTCGGGTCCACCGTCACACCCACCGGGCGCCCACGGGTCTTGCCGTCGTCGCCGCGAAAGCCGGTGGCGAAGTCGATGGGCTCACCGGACGGCTTGCCATTGCTGAACGGCACGAAGATCACCTTGTAGCCCACCGGGTTGTCGCGGTTCCAGCTGCCGTGCTCGCCGACGAATACGCCATCGGCAAACTGCTCGCCCATCTGCGGGATGGAAAAGTCCACGCCGAGGGCGGCCACGTGGGAGCCCAGGCTGTAGTCCGGCTTGATCGCGGCGGCCACCTTGGCCGGGTTTTGCGGCTGGGCGCGCGGGTCGACGTTCTGGCCCCAGTAGCTGTAGGGCCAGCCGTAGAACGCGCCTTCACGTACGGAGGTCAGGTAGTCCGGTACCAGGTCCGGGCCCAGTTCGTCGCGCTCGTTGACCACTGTCCACAGTTGCCCGGTGTCCGGCTGGATGGTCAGTGCCGTCGGGTTGCGCAGGCCGGTGGCGTAGGGCTTGTGCGCACCGGTGGCGGCGTCGATCTGCCAGACCATCGCGCGGTCGATTTCGACTTCCATGCCGCGTTCGGTGACGTTGCTGTTGGAGCCGATGCCCACGTAGAGCTGGCTGCCATCGGCGCTCACGGCCAGGGATTTGGTCCAGTGATGGTTGATCTGTGCCGGCAGGGCGGTGACTGTGCTCGGCGGCCCGCTGGCTTTGGTCTGGCCATCGGCGTAGTCGAAGCTCACCAGTGCGTCTTGGTTGGCCACGTAGAGTTTGCCGTTGGCAAACGCCAGGCCGTAGGGCGCATTGAGGTTGTCGGCGAACACGGTCTTGAGTTCGTAGGTGCCGTCGCCATCGGCGTCGCGCAGCAGGGTCAGGCGGTTGCCGCTCTTGACCTTGGTGTTGCCCTCGGCCTTGATCAGGCTTGCGATCACATCCTTGGGCTTGAGCTTGGCCGCACTGCCGCCACGGCCTTCGGCAACCAGGATGTCGCCGTTGGGCAGCACCAGGGTCTGGCGCGGGATGGCCAGGTCGGTGGCAATCGCGGTGATGCTGTAGCCGTCCGGCACCTTGGGTTTCTGCTCGCCCCAGGGCGCGGGCTCGGCGATCTTCATGCTCGGCAACAGGCTGCTTTGCTGTTCCGGCAACTTGGGGTCGGGGCCACGGGCCTGGGTCTTGTCGCCTTCACCACCGCAGGCGGTCAGCAGCAGGGCGGCGCTCAATAGCGTCAATGTGTTGGACGTTTTCATTTGACACCTCCCGCACGCAGGCCGGTCCAGGTGGCGGCCAGGGTCAACAGCAAGACAATAGCCGACAGGATCAGGCCGCCGGGCATCGAGGCGTAGGCGTCCTTGGCATGCTGGAAAGCATTGACCAGGCCGAGTACCCAGGTGGCCAACAGCAACAGCACATAACGCGTGGGTTGCCCGGCCTTGCGCTCGGCGCGCAGCAGGTTGACCAGCGCGAACAGAAACGCGAAACCGGCGAACACCAACGCACCGGCGATCAGCCAGGAGGCGAAGTTGGCCCACTGAATCTGGTAGGTCTGGGTGTAGGCAATGTCGCTGAGCAAGGCTCCGAGAAACAACGGCACGGTGCCGGCGAGCAAGGTCGCATGCAGCGGCCCGGGGGCGTAGCGGTAGGCGGGGAGGGTAGTCATACGGGGGCGGCTCCTTGTTGTACAACGCCCCTGGACGGGGCAGCGCATAAGAAGTGAACGCAGCGCCGGTGAGAAAGTTCAGCGTGAAACGTTTCGAAATAGTGGGAACCGCGCTGGGTAGACCCCGGACTAACCCCGTATCATTCGCTCCTTTTTCCTACGCCAGGCGCCTCCATGACTCACCCTCGCATTGGCTTCGCGTGCCAATACAAACATCCCGAACGGCTGTTGTCGGCCAGCGCCCAGAAGCTGATCGAAGGCCCGTTCAACCCGCGCACCACCACGTTACGGTGGATGGACAGCGTCGCACCGCAGGTGGCCCGGGACAAACTGGTGGAAGTGGTCACGCATAACCTGGCCGCCCAATTACGCTTGTTGGCGTATGTCGCCGAACTGCCGTCGCCCTTGCGCATGCTGCGCTTGAGCAGCGATCTGTTGCCGTTCTACAGCCACCCCAAAGTGGCCAGCGTCTACCAAGACCCGGCTATCGAGCGTCAATTGATAGAGGGGTTTGCCGCCATCGGCGAGCTGGCCCGCGCCTCGGATATCCGCCTGTCATTCCACCCTGGCCAATACTGTGTACTCGGTTCGGAAAACCCCGGCGTGGTGGAAAACAGCCTCGCCGAATTCGAATACCACGCCGACATGATCCGCATGATGGGCTATGGCCGGCGCTTCCAGGACCTCAAGTGCAACGTGCATATCGCCGGCCGCCTCGGTGTGGAAGGCACCCGCGTGGTGTGGTCGCGCCTGTCGGAGGTGGCGCGCAACTGCATCACGTTCGAGAACGACGAAAAGACCTATGGCCTGGACCATTGCCTGCAAGTCGCCGACCTGGCACCGGTGGTCCTGGACATCCACCACTGCTGGATCAACGAGAACGACTACATCGACCCCCACTCCGAGCGGGTCGCCCGGGTGATTGAAAGCTGGCGTGGCGTGCGCCCGACCATGCACTACTCCCAACCCCAGGAGAGCCTGCAGGAACTGGGCTTCGACGCCGAACACAAGCTGGAAATGGACGCGCTGTTGCAGGTGGTGTCCAAGCGCGACCTGTACGCCCACAGCGCACAGATGTGGAACCGCTGGACCAACGATTATGCGCTGCAGTTTCTCGACCGCTTCGACATCATGCTCGAAGCCAAGGACAAGAACGTCGCGGCCCTGGCGTTCTACGAGCATTGGAAACGGAGCGTTGTGTGATCAATCCATGGCGGTCATGCTGGCGGGACTGACATAAGGAACCGCCCCATGCCCACCCTGCATTTGCTCTGCGGCAAGATCGCCTCCGGCAAGTCCACGCTCGCCAAGACCCTCGCCACTGAGCACGCTGCCATTGTGCTCAGCGAAGACCACTGGCTCGCCACGCTTTACCCCGGTGAAATCCACGCCATTGCGGATTACATCAAATGCACCCAGCGCATTCGCGGCGTACTGGGCCCCTTGGTGATCAATGTGCTGCAGTCGGGCCTCAACGTGGTGCTGGATTTCCCCGCCAATACAGTGGCCAGTCGCGAATGGCTGCTGGGGTTGGCACACGCCGCCAAGGCCCGGCACTGCCTGCACTACCTGGAGCTGGATGACGCCACCTGTCGGGCCAGGCTGCATGCGCGCAACGCCCAGGGTGAGCACGACTTTGCCGCCACTGATGCTGAGTTTGATCTGATTACCCGCCATTTCAGTGTGCCGAGCGAGGCTGAAGGCCTGGTGATCGAGAGGCATCACCCATGAGCCCGGCGCAATCGCGCATCTGAGCGTTTGCCATGTGGCGCCAGATCGCCGACTTCATCAGGACTTGAAGCGCCCCACCAAGCCATTGAGTTCATCCGACAGCGTCGACAAGCGCCCCGAGTCATCCTGCGCCGAGTTGGCCAGGCTCTCTACCAGGCGCGCCTCGTCGTAGATCTGCTGGATATGCCGGTTGATCTCTTCGGCCACGCTGTGTTGTTCCTCGGCGGCGGCGGAGATCTGCAGGTTCTGGTCGCGGATCTCGTTCACCGACGTCTGGATACCTTCAAAGCTGTCCCGCGCACTTTCGATGGACGACACACTGGCCCGCGACAAGTCCAGGCAACTGCCCATCTTCTGGGTGACTTCCTGGGTCTTGTTTTCCAGGGTGCCGAGCAGTTGCTCGATCTCACCGGTGGAGTCGGACGTGCGCTTGGCCAGGGCACGCACTTCATCGGCCACCACGGCGAAACCCCGGCCCTGGTCGCCGGCACGGGCGGCCTCGATGGCGGCGTTGAGGGCCAGCAGGTTGGTCTGTTCGGCAATCGCACGGATGGTGCCGAGGATCTGGTTGATGCTGCGGCTGCCGGCTTCCAGCTCGACCATGGCCTGGGACGACTCAGTGAGCCGGCGCCCCAGGCGGTTGACGTTGTCGGTGGTGACTTCGATCTGCTGCTTGCCTTCGGCCACGCGACGGTGGCCATTCTCGGCGGACTCCGCGGCGCCGCTGCAGGAACGCGCGACTTCGTTGGCGGTAGCGACCATTTCATTGAACGCGGTGGACACCAATTCAACCGCTTCACGCTGGCGCCCGGCCGCCTCGTTCATGTTGTGCGCCACCTCGCTGTTGACCTTGGAGGCGTTGTGCAAATTGGCCGAGGCTGCGCCGATGTGCTGGATCAGTTGGCGGATCGCCGCGAGGAACTTGTTGAACCAGCCGGCCAGTTCGGCGGTTTCATCCTTGCCCTGTACGTGCAGTTCGTGGCGCAAGTCACCTTCGCCCTGGGCGATGGACTGCAACCCGGTGCTGACCTGGCCGATGGGCTTGACGATGACCTTGGAGAACGCCGCCGCGATCAGCCCGAAGATCAGCACCAGCACGCCGACGATGATCGCGGTGAGGTAGGTCATGCGCGTGGCTTCAGCCATGACTTCGCGGTGTTCGATCAGGCCGATGTAGCGCCAGCCGAGGCCGGGGGAGGTCCACACGTTGGCCATGTAGCGTACGCCGTCGATCACCACCTCGGTGGAGCCTTGGGGCGTGTCGGCCAATTGCGCATACGGCGCCCCCAGGTCCTTGAGCGGCTTGAAGCTGTGGGCAGCGTCACGCGGGTCCACCAGCACCACGCCGTCTTCGATCAGCATTACGTAGCCGCTTTCGCCCAGCTTGATGCTCTTGACCAGTTCGGTGAGGTTTTTCAGCGACACGCTGACCACGAACACGCCCTTGGCCTTGCCGTTCTCCAGCATCGCCCGGGCGGTGCCCACCAGTGCTACATCGTCCTTGTCATAGTAATAAGCCGGGGTGCGCACGGTCTTGCCGGGGCTGGCCATGGCCGCCTTGTACCAGGGGCGGGTGCGCGGGTCGTACTTGGCCAGTTGCGGGTCATCCGGCCATTTGGCGTAGGTGCCGTCTTCCAGGCCGATGGACAGGATCGCCGCCGCCGGGTGCGTGGCGCCGAAGCGCGCGAAGCGCTCGATCACCGCTTGCGCCTCGGCCGGCAGCGGCTGGCTGGCGGCATCGGCGGCCTGGTAGTTCTTTAGCGTGCTGACAGACGTGTATACAGGATCCGTTGCCATCTGATCGACGTTTTGCAACGTGCCATCGAAGAACTGGCGAATGTTGCCATCGATCTGGCGGATCTCCCGGGTACTGCCATCGATGAACTGATCCACCGCCTGGGTCCGTGTGTTCATGACCGAAATCACGGCCACCAGGCTTACCGGAATAAATGCAACGGAGACAAATGCGAGGACCAGCTTATTTTTTATTTTCATCGAGACGACCATCAGCGTGAAGGGCGGCCAAATCGCTGCGTTCCCTGATCAGGATTCAGGCGATTTGCTATCACTGCTGTTTCGGCCCGGTACTGGTAAATCTTTAGGGTTTTTTGTACACAATACAAAGTGCATATTGTTCTGTATCCAATCAGTACACATCACGCAGATAACGCTTCTGTTCGCTCAACTGCCGCCAGTACTCCACGGCGCCTTCCACGCCAAGCCCGCCGTGGGTTTGCGCGATCTGGCGCAAGGCCTGGTCGACGTCTTTGGCCATGTGGCTGGCATCGCCGCAGATGTACAGCCTGGCGCCCTCCTGTAGCCAGCGCCATAGCTCGGCACCCTGTTCGCGGATGCGGTCTTGCACATAGATCTTCTGCGTCTGATCGCGGGAGAACGCCAGGCTCAGGTGGGTGAGCAGGCCATCGCGCTGCATACCTTGCAACTCGTCCTGGTAATAGAAGTCGCTGGCGGCATGCTGTTCGCCGAAGAACAGCCAGTTGCGCCCCTGATGACCCAGCGCCCGGCGCTCCTGCAAGAACCCACGGAACGGCGCGATGCCAGTACCGGGGCCGATCATGATCATCGGCACCTCGCCGTCGCTGGGCGTGCGGAAGTGTTTCGACGGCTGCACGAACAGCGGCACTTCCCCGTCACCGGCGCGGTCGGCGAGGAAGGTCGACGACACGCCTTTGCGCTTGCCATAGCGCACGGCGGCCACGGTGAGGTGCACCTCCTGCGGGTAGGCCTTGGCGCTGGAGGCGATGGAGTACAAGCGTGGTTGCAGGCGCTTGAGGGTGCCTAGCAATTCATCCGCCGAGCATTCGATGGGGTATTCCTGCAGCACGTCCGCCAGTTGCCGGCCCCACAGCCAGTCATTGAGTTCGGCCTTGTGCTCGGGCTTGAGCAAGTGCTTGAGGCCTGGGTCGGCGCTGCGCTCGGCGATGAAGGCCAGGGTGTCGCTGCTGGGCCGGGCGATTTCAAAATGCTGGGTGAGAGCCTGTTGCAACGGCACATCGCCGAAGGTGTCGATGTTCACGCTGGCGTTGGCGCTCAGGCGGGTGAGGTCGAGCAGTTCGCTGACTAGTTCGGGGCAGTTGCGTGGCCGTATGCCCAGGGCATCCCCGGCTTCATAGGTCAGGCCGGAGTCGGCCAGGTCTAGGGCGAACTGGCGGGTTTCCTTGTGCGCGCTGTGCGGGTTGAGGTGGCGGTTGAGCAACAGGCGTGAGCCGTACAGCTTGGTTTTACCGGCGGGGGTGGCCGGTGCCATCGGCTTTGCCGGGTTGAGGGTCTGCTGGAACCGCGCCAGCCAGGCATCGGCGGCGGCTTCGAATTCAGTGTCGCAGTCCACCCGTTCCAGCAGGCGGGTTGCCCCCAGTTCCAGCAGGCGCCGGTCGAGTTGCTTGCCGTGGTTGCAGAACTGGTCGTAGTTCGGATCGCCCAAGGCCAATACCGCAAAACGCAACGACTCCAGGCGGGTCTCGGCGGTGCGCAGGCTGTGCCAGAAACCTTCGCCGTTGTCGGGCGGGTCGCCGTCGCCAAAGGTACTGCTGATCAGCGCCAGGGTGTGAGTGCTTGCCAGCTTGCTCGCGGGGAAGTCCGCCATCGCGCTCAGTTCCACGGTGATGCCTGTTTCGCGCAGGCGCTTGGCAAAGCGCTCGGCCAAGGCTTCGGCATTACCGGTCTGCGAGGCCCACAGCAGGGTGACCGCCGGGGAGGGCGCCGCGAGGGATTCTGCAGGACTGAACAAGCCGGCAAGCAAGCCGTTCAGCCAGAGGCGAGCGGCATCCGCCAGCGGTGCAGTTGCCGGCAGGGTCGGTACGCCAAAGCCCTGGCGTGCGGCGCTGGTGTGCAGGCCGCTGAGGAAACCGGCGAGGTAGGTGCGTTCGTCGTCGCTCAGGGCCGGTGGCGATAGGTGACGGATGCCATTGATGTCAGCGAAGGCGTCGAGGCGCGACATGGTGCTGTCCTCTGCTACGGGGGAAGGGCGGTCGAGGAACTGGTGGTCGATCAGCTCCACGCGGCTGAGGGCGACGGCGCAGCACTTGAACTCCGGCTGCAGGGAAATCGGGTCCACCGCATCATGGGTCACCGCGTTGATCGCCAGGTGTTCGCCGAACACGTCGTTCCAGTGGAACGGCGCAAAACAGTTGCCCGGCTGCACGCGGTCGGTGACCACGGCAGGCAGCACGGCGTGGCCGCGCCGGGAGCGTATTTCGACCCGGTCCTTGTCCTTGATGCCCAGGCGGGCAGCATCTTCGGGGTGCAGTTCGACGAAGGGGCCGGGGTTGAGTTTGTTCAGGGTGGCGACCTTGCCGGTCTTGGTCAGGGTGTGCCACTGGTGCTGCACGCGGCCGGTGTTGAGCACGAAGGGAAACGCGTCGTCAGGCATCTCGGCAGGCGGCATATGCGGGCGAGCGAAGAACCGCGCCTTGGCGTTTTCGGTGGCGAAGCTGAGGGTGCCGCCATGGCGGTAGCGGATCGGGTTGCGGTGCGCTGCGTCAACCGAAGCGCAGGGCCATTGCACCGGGTTTTCACGCAGGCGCGGGTAGCTGGCGCCACGAATGTCGTAGCCGGTCTTGGGGTTCCAGGCCTGTTTGATTTCTTCAAAAACCTCGGCGGCGCAGGCATAGGTGAAGGCCTCGGCAAAGCCCATCTCACAGGCGACCCGGGCGATGATCTGCCAGTCGGGCAGGGTCTCGCCGGGGGCGTCCACGGCTTTTTGCATGAGGGTCAGGTTGCGCTCGGAGTTGATCATCACGCCTTCGGCCTCGGCCCATAGCGCGCCGGGCAACAGGATGTCGGCGTAGCGGTTGGTCTCGGTGTCGAGGAAGGCGTCCTGGCTGATCACCAGTTCGGCGGTTTGCAGGCCGTTGATCACGGTTTGCCGGTTGGGCACGCTGGCCACCGGGTTGGTGCAGATGATCCAGCAAGCCTTAATCTGCCCAGCGGCCATCTGCTCGAACATCGCCACCGTGCCGCTGCCGGCCTGGCGCGGCAGGCTGTCGTGGGGGATTTGCCACAGGTCCTCGATAAAGGCGCGGTCTGCCTCGACGAGCACCGAGCGTTGTCCCGGCAGGCCCGGGCCCATGTAGCCCATGTCGCGCCCGCCCATCGCATTGGGTTGGCCAGTGAGGGAAAACGGCCCGCTGCCCGTGCGGCAGATGGCGCCGGTGGCCAGGTGCAGGTTGCACAGCGCGTTGGTGTTCCAGGTGCCGTGGGTGCTCTGGTTGAGGCCCATGGTCCAGCAGCTCATCCACTCGGCGGCCTGGCCGATCCAGTCGGCGGCTTGGCGGATATCGGCTTCGGCGAGGCCGGTGATGGCGGCGACGTGCTCGGGGCAATAGTCCTCCAGAAATGGCGGCATCGCTTCCCAGTCTTCGGTGAAGTCCGCGATGAAGGCAGGGTCGGTATGGCCGTTTTTCACCAGCAGGTGCAACAGGCCATTGAGCAGGGCCAGGTCGGTGCCCGGTTTTATGGGTAGGAACAGGTCGGCCTTGTCCGCCGTGGCGCTGCGCCGGGGGTCGACCACGATCAGTTTCGCCCCGGCCTTGACCCGGTCCATCATGCGCAGGAACAGGATGGGGTGACAGTCGGCCATGTTCGCGCCGATCACGAAGAACAGGTCGGCACGGTCGAAGTCTTCATAGGAGCCCGGCGGGCCGTCGGAACCGAGGGACAGTTTGTAGCCACTGCCGGCGCTGGCCATGCACAGGCGCGAATTGGACTCGATGTTGGCGGTGCGCACAAAGCCCTTGGCCAATTTGTTGATCAGGTACTGGGACTCCAGCGACATCTGCCCTGATACATAGAAGGCCAGCGCGTCCGGGCCGTGTGTGTCGAGGGTCTGGCGCAGGCGCCGGGCGGTTTCGCTGATGGCCTTGTCCATACCGAGGCGCACCGGGTCATGGTCGCGGGCCTGGCGCACATAGGCGTTCTCCATACGGCCCGACTCGGCGATGGCCTGGCCGCAGGTGGTGCCCTTGGTGCACAGGCGCCCGAAGTTGGTGGGATGGGCCTTGTCGCCGATCACCTTGACCACTTTATTGTGCTCGACCTGCAGGATGATGCCGCAGCCCACGCCACAATAGGGACACACACTGCGTATGTTTTGGTTGGCCATCTGAAACCCGTATAAACAAAAAAGGCGCCTTGTAACCCTCCGTTCAGAACGGGGGTTACACGGCGCCTTTGTCGTGAGAGGGCAGTCTGCGTTGACTGCCCGGTTGGAGTGTTCCTAGCAAGTCACGCGCCAGGTTTTTCCTGATGCAATTTGCTGGGTGAATGGGGTTGTTGTGGTGGCCGGGCTTTTTGTGGTGAGCGAGCTTGTTGTGGTGAGCGGGGCTGTTGTGGTGAGCGGGCTTGTTGTGGTGAGCGGGCTTGCCCCGCGTTGGGCTGCGAAGCAGCCCTGATCCAGACGCCGCGATCTTCCAGAAAGATCGCGGCGTTTACCTTTAGGGCCGCTACGCAGCCCAACGCGGGGCAAGCCCGCTCACCACAACAGCCCCACTCACCACAACAAGCCCCTCACCACAGGAGGAAGGGTTGTGCACTTTTATGACGCGAGGCGCACCAGTTGGAGGCGATTCTGCTCACGTTCATAGCCGTTGTTGAGCGCGTAATGCAGTAAGCGCGGGCCGGGTCTTCGCTTGGCACAGACCCTGCAAGCTCCCCTGCAACCCACCTCGGTCAACGACGATCGACAACCAGGGCAATAGCGGTGAATCCGGCGCAGTCGCCCGATCCAAACCCGCACAAGAACAGGCAAAGACGCCTGGAACCGCAAGGTTTCAGGCGTTTTTTTTTGCTTTTAAAACTGTGATGAGCTTTGTCAGGTGATTTATATGAACAGTCTCAAAACCCTGATCGTCGTCGGCAATGGCATGGTCGGCCACCACTGTGTGGCGCAACTGATCGAACGCGGCGCGCTGGATCACTACCGTTTGCATGTGTTCAGCGAGGAGCCGATGCGCGCCTATGACCGGGTGCATCTGTCCGAGTATTTCACCGGGCGCGATGCCGAGTCGCTGGCGCTGTCCGACGCTGCGCTGTACCAGACGCCGGGGGTGACCCTGCACCTGGGCGTGCCGGTGCTGGAGATCGACCGCGCCCGCTGTGAGGTGATCACCGCCGATGGCTGTGTCGCCTATGACAAGCTGGTGCTGGCCACCGGTTCCTACCCGTTCGTGCCGCCAATCGAAGGCGCCGAGGGCGACTCGCGCCTGGTGTATCGCACCCTGGAAGACCTGGATGCGATCCGCAAGGCCGCCGCCAATGCCCGACGCGGCGTGGTGGTAGGCGGTGGTCTGCTGGGCCTGGAAGCCGCCAACGCGCTGAAAAGCCTGGGCCTTGAAGCCCACGTGGTGGAATTCGCGCCGCGCCTGATGCCGGTGCAACTGGATGACTTCGGCGGCCTGGCGCTCAAGGCGCAGATCGAGCGGCTGGGCGTGGGCGTGCATTTGTCACGGGCGACCCAGTCGATCAGCGCCGGCGAGCAGTACCGCTACCGCATGAACTTTGCCAATGACGAATTCCTCGAAGCCGACCTGGTCGTGTTCTCCGCCGGCATCCGCGCCCAGGACGCACTGGCCCGCCAGGCCGGCCTGGACATCGGCCCGCGTGGCGGCGTGGTGATCAACGACGAATGCCTGAGCTGCGACCCGAATATCTACGCGATTGGCGAATGCGCTTCCTGGAACGGCAGCCTGTTTGGCCTGGTCGCGCCGGGCTACCAGATGGCTCGGGGCGTCGCCGCGCTGCTCTGCGCGCAAACCGCCGAGCCGTTTGTGGGCGCCGACATGTCGACCAAGCTCAAGTTACTTGGCGTTGACGTAGGTTCCATCGGCGATGCCCATGCCCACACGCCTGGCGCGCGCAGCTATCAATTCATCGACGAGGCTAGCGCGAGCTACCGCCGCCTGGTGGTGGATGCTTCGGGTAAGCAGGTGATCGGTGCGGTGCTGGTGGGCGACAACAGCTACTACGACACCCTGCTGCAATACATGCAGAACGGCATCGCGCTGCCGTCCGAACCGGCCAGCCTGATCCTGCCATCCACCAGCGGCGCACCCACCCTCGGCCCCGGTGCGCTGCCGGAATCGGCTACCGTGTGCTCTTGCCATAACGTGACCAAAGGTGCGATCTGCTCGGCCATCGACGGCGGTTGCAGCGACCTCGGCCTGCTCAAGTCCCAGACCAAGGCCTGCACCGGTTGCGGTGGCTGCGCCGGGTTGCTCAAGCAGGTGTTCGAACATGAACTGATTGCGCGTGGCGTGAGTGTCGACAAGAGCCTGTGCGAACACTTCGCCTACACCCGGCAGGAGCTGTACGCGCTGGTGCGTGTGGAAGGCATCATCACCTTCGACGAACTGCTGGCCAAGCACGGCCGTGGCCATACCGGTTGCGACGTGTGCAAGCCGGCGGTGGGTTCGATCCTGGCGTCGTGCTGGAACCAGCCGATCATGGACGCTTCCCTGGTGCCATTGCAGGACACCAACGATACGTTCATGGCCAACATGCAGAAAAACGGCACCTACTCGGTGGTGCCGCGTATTCCTGGCGGCGAGATCACCGCGGAAAAACTCATCGTGATCGGCGAGGTGGCGAAGAAATACGACCTCTACACCAAGATCACCGGCGGCCAGCGCATTGACCTGTTTGGCGCACAGCTTCACGAGTTGCCGGATATCTGGGGCGAGTTGATCGCGGCGGGTTTCGAGACCGGGCATGCGTATGGCAAGTCCACGCGTACGGTGAAGTCTTGCGTGGGCAGCACCTGGTGCCGCTACGGCGTGCAAGACAGCGTGAAAATGGCGCTGCTGATCGAGGATCGCTACAAGGGCCTGCGTTCGCCGCACAAGCTCAAGTTCGCGGTGTCCGGCTGCACCCGCGAGTGCGCCGAAGCCCAGAGCAAGGACGTGGGCGTGATCGCCACCGAGAAGGGCTGGAACCTCTACATCGCCGGCAACGGCGGCATGCGTCCGCGCCATGCGGAGCTGTTCGCCACCGACCTGGATGACGCCACGCTGATCCGCTACATCGACCGCTTTCTGATGTTCTATATCCGCACCGCCGACAAGTTGCAGCGCACCTCGGTGTGGCGCGAGAGCCTGGAAGGCGGCCTGGATTTCCTCAAGGACGTGATCCTGCACGACAGCCTGGGCCTGGGCGCCGAACTCGAAGCGCAGATGCAACTGGTGGTCGACCGCTACGAATGCGAGTGGGCCAACGCCCTCAAGGACCCGGAAAAACTCAAGCGCTTCCGCACCTTCGTCAACGACAAACGCCCCGACCCGGACATCCACTTCGTCCAGGAACGCGGCCAACGCCGGCCGATCATGGCTGCTGAACTCAACCTGATTGCCGTCACCGAGGAGATTGCCTGATGAGCCAAACCAATACCCAACGCCACCTGGCCACCTGGACACAGGTGTGCCGCGAGCAAGACCTGGTGCGCGACTCCGGCGTGGTGGTGTGGCTGGACGGCGCGCAAGTCGCGTTGTTCTACCTGCCGGGCGCGCACGCGCAGACGCTGTATGCCATCGACAATCACGACCCGGAGTCCGGGGCGAATGTGATCGGTCGCGGTTTGATCGGCAGCATCAAGGGCGACCTGGTGGTGGCGGCGCCCATCTACAAGCAGCATTACCGGCTGGAAGACGGGCAGTGCCTGGAGACCCCGGAGCAGCGGTTGCGGGTATGGCCGGTGCGGTTGAACGGCGGGGTGGTGGAATTGGCATTGGATTAATGCCGTGCGCAGGCTTGCTGAGGTGAACGGGCTTGTTGTGGCGAGCGGGCTTGCCACAGCAAACCAGCAAGTGGATGGCCTCAGGAAATCCCCTTCGTCGCACGCACGGAATCCTCCTTGATGTCCTCGGCAAACTTGCGCATCAACCGCACCAGATTGTCAAAATCGCCTTCCTCCCAGGTGGAGAAGATCGACACACCTATCCTCTCGCGTGCGTCATCGACGCGGTCGGTCATGGCCTTGCCTTTATCGGTGATCACTGACTCGCGCACGCGGCGGTCAAGTGCGCTTGCCTGGCGCGTAACCAGGCCCAGGTTCTCAAGTTTCGCCACCTGCCGGCTCACCGTGGTGTAGTCGCGGCCCACGCGGTCGGCCAGTTCAACCACGCCAATCGGGCCCAGGCGCTCCACCAGCACCAGCAACGGAAACAGGGCGCGGTCCAGGGAAATTCCGGCCTCGCGCACCATTGCCTCGTCGCGTTGCGGGCGGTTCATCACCCCGACGATTTCAACCAGCGAGCCATGCAGGTCACGCAGCTGGGCGGATATATGTGCGCTTTGCACATTTTTAATTGACACGGTGTTCGCCTCTCTTAATATGTGCGTATTGCACATATAGGTGATCCAGTATGAAAGCGCAATCGGCTGTCGATGTACTGATTTGTGGTGCCGGTGCCGCCGGCCTGACCTTGGCGATCGACCTGGCGAGAAGGGGCATCACCTTTCGCCTGATCGAAAAAAATCCCCGGCCTTTCCATGGCTCGCGTGGCAAGGGCATCCAGCCCAGGTCCCAGGAGGTCTTCGAAGACCTGGGGATTCTCGATCGCTTGATGGCGGTGGGTGGAGTCTATCCGACTGACCGGCGCTACCGCGACGACGGCAGCTACAGCGATGCCGATTTCAGCGCATCCACGGCGCCGACACCGGCCGAGCCCTACCAGCAACCCTTGATGGTCCCGCAGTTTCTGACGGAACAGCTGATGCGCGAGCGCCTGCTTGAGCTGGGCCACCGGCCTGAGTTCGGTTGTGAGCTGGTCGGCTTCGAACAGGACGCCGACGGTGTCACTGCCAGGCTGGCCGGCAAGGGCGGCGAAGCGAGCCTGCGTGCGCGCTGGCTGGTGGGCGCCGATGGCGGTCGCAGCTTCGTCCGGCCTGCGCTGGCTATCGGCTTCCCCGGCAAGACCCTGGGCGTGCGTGCACTGGTGGCGGATGGGGTGCTTACCGGCCTGACGCGTGAGGCCTGGCACCGCTTTGGCGAAGGCGACATGCAACGCCAGATTGCGATCTGCCCGCTGGCTGGCACCGATCTGTTCCAGCTTCAGGGCCCGATCCCAGCCGATGGCGACATCGACTTCAGCGCCGAAGGGCTCACCGCACTGATCGCCGAACGCACCGGGCGCGCCGATATCCAGGTGCACAGCGTGAGCTGGTCATCGGCCTACACCATGAATGCACGCCTGGCCGATCACTACCGCCGGGGGCGGGTGCTGCTGGTGGGCGACGCCGCGCATATCCACCCGCCCACCGGTGGTCAGGGCCTCAATACCAGTGTGCAGGACGCCTACAACCTCAGCTGGAAGCTGGCGGCGGTGGTGCAGGGCGCCCCTGAGGCGCTACTCGATACCTATGAAGAAGAGCGCCGGCCGGTGGCTGCCTCCGTGCTCGGTTTGTCCACCAGACTGCTGGGCGACATGCAGCACGGCGAACTGCGCCGGGGCAGGGAAGTGCATCAACTGGACATCGGCTACCCCGAGTCCTCATTGGCGTTGCAGCACCCCAAGCGTAACGGCGTTGCAGCGGGTGACCGCGCGCCGGACGCGCTGCTGCGAGGTGCCGCCGGGCAGGCGTTGCGGCTGTTCCATCTGTTCCAGGGTACGCACTGGACGCTGCTGGGGTATAGCGTCACGCGTGATTCAGTGCCCGCTTGGCCGGGCGTGCAGGTCCATATCGTTGGGCCTGAGGGAGATGTGATTGACGAGCAGGGTCAGTTTCAACGTGCCTACCAACTGGCGATTGGCGAGTGGGTGCTGGTGCGGCCTGATGGGTATATCGGCGCGATTGTTTCGTCAGCGAATATCGATGTGCTGGACGCTTACCTTCAGCGGGTTTTGCAGGGCGCACACGGTTGATGTTGCGGGTCGCGGTATGCAGGCAATGCGCATGGGTTGATTCCAGGGCTTGAGGTCGCGTTAAGATGCTGCCTGGACCTCATCTCGACCAAGGATTTTGCATGGCGCTTATCACCGAACGCGTGACGCAGGCCCGCAACGGCACCAACGACAAGGTCATCTGCCGCATGGCCTCGGGCTGGGCGGTGATGGGGGATGTGCAGTTCCTGCCCGGCTATTGCCTGTTGTTGCCGGACCCGGTGGTTGCCAGCCTCAATGACCTGGATACCGAGGCGCGTACCCTCTACCTGCTGGACATGGCGCGCCTGGGCGACGCGGTGTTGCAGGCCACCGGTGCACTGCGCATGAACTACGAGATCCTGGGCAATTCGGAGCCGGAACTGCACTGCCATTTGTTCCCGCGCTACGCCTCGGAGCCGGATGATAAACGCCGGATGCCAGCGTGGTTTTATGATTGGAAGAATGCGCTGCCTTACGCAGAAGACCCGCATGGGGAGCTGCGTAAGGCCATCGCACAACGCTTGAACGCCTGACGCGGTCAGCCCGCGATAGCGTAATCAAACCCACGTTTCAAGGAAGGCATAAAATAATGCGCGAGCGAAAGGCCGCACGGCTACTGGTGATCAGCCCCTCACACGCAGTGCTGCTGTTCAGATTCGTACATAAAGACGGGGCACTGGCCGGGCAAAATTACTGGGCGACCCCGGGCGGAGGTGTTGAGGCCGGAGAAACCTTCGAGGCGGCTGCGATACGTGAGCTGCGCGAAGAAACCGGCATAGAGGTAGAGGCCGTTGCAGCGCCTGTAGGGGATCGCCGCGTGACGTTGATGTTGCCCTGTGGCGAAACAGTGTTGGCCATCGAACAGTATTTTGTGGTTCAGGCGCCCAATGAGGCGCTGTCAAAAGCCGAATGGACTGTGCATGAGACACAGGTGATGGCCGACCATCGCTGGTGGTCCGCCGCTGAACTTCGAACAACAGAAGAAACGGTGTGGCCGGAGGGACTCTTGGAAATGCTTCAGGGTGCGGGCGTCAGCCCTTGAACGAATCGACTGGGACGGCAGGGGGCAAGCGCATCGAAGAGGGTGTTGTCCATGATCTCTTCACTGGCCAGCCGGCTCACCACGGGTGCCAGTACCACCCCCGGATGTATGGCGCACACGTAGACAGCACCGACAGTTGGTAGGTAGCCGATGATGGGGAGGCCATCCACGGGAATGGGGCGAAGCTCCACGTGGGTGATTGGCGGCCCGAGTGGGCCAAATGGTAGGCCAAGGATGCGCCGACGATACCCGCACCAATCACCACGATTCGCTTGCCGGTCTCATGCGTGATGCTCACAACCCACCCAGGATTTCAGTGGTCTCCAAAACCTTGGCATAATCCATCGCCAGGTTGCTCAGCGACAGCGCATGCACATCCTCGGCTGGCCACGGGCGCCCGGACAAATCGGTCTGGTCGAAGGTGTAGCAGGCGTCGGCAACCACAGTCACCTCAAACCCCAGGTTGCCGCCCGAACGTGCCGTGGACTCGACCGAGTTGTTGGTGATCACGCCGACGATCACCAGTTGGTGGATCCCGCGCGCATGCAACCAGCGCTCCAGACCCGTGGCTGTGAAGGCATCCGGGACGTTCTTCTCCACCACATGTTCATGCGCCAGCGGTTGCAGCGCCGGCTGGAACTCGCAACCCGGTTGGCCGGGCCAGAACACCGAGTCGGGCGAGCGGGACATGTGGCGGATGTGCACCACCGTGCGGTTGGACTGCCGCCACGCGTGCAGCAGGCGCTGTATCTGCGCTTCGGCACTGGGGTTGTTGCGGCGTCCCAGCTTCGGCTGGTTCATGCCTTGCTGCATGTCGATGATCAGCAGTGCGGCGTTGCTGGCTAACGGTGGCATAGCGCTTCCCTTTGCTTGTGAGGTTCGCAACATATCAGCCAATGTGTGCGCCCAGACAGCGATTTGTTCGAAGCCGGATAGCCACCTCGCCACCCGGCGAATATAAACGGTCATGAGGCATGGGTTTACTTGACGAACATCGTCTGAACAAGGAATACCGATATGATCCGCAAGGCATTACCCGACGACGCAAGGGCCATTGCCCAAGTGCATATCAGCAGTTGGCAGGACGCCTACCGTGACCTGATGCCTGCCGAGTATTTGAGCGGGTTGCAAGCGACCCTGGCGCAGCGTGAATCCTTCTGGATGCACTCGATTGAGTCGGACGAGCCCAAGGTTTGGGTCGCGGAGGTGGACGGACAGGTGGTCGGTTGGATATCGGTCGGTGCCAGCCGTGACGAGGAGGCTGCGGGTGCCAACACCGGTGAGGTCATGGCCATCTATGTGTTGGCCGGGTACTGGCAAACAGGCGTGGGGCTGGCGTTGTGGACGGCCGGCGTTGAGTATCTGAGCGAGCAGGGCTATCAGGGTCTGACGCTTTGGGTGTTGAGCCTTAATGAACGAGCTATACGGTTTTATCGCCGGGCGGGCTGTGTCGCGGAGCCAGGCACTGAGCGCAACCTCGTGAGGGGCGGTGCAACACTGGAAGAAGTCAGGTATCGGTTGGTTTTTGCTGCATCATACGGAGTACACCCTGAGGTCAGTCATTGAGTAGTCAAGAAGTGAAATACCCTTCGTTCGAAAACAGATCAAGAAAGATCGCGATCACGTTGGTCGCGTTTGCGCTGCTTGGGGGGTGGATCGTTTATATGCTCTGGGCGTCGCGTATCGGCCTGCGGACCGTTTTGATGCCGTCGATCCCTGAGTGGACGACCTATATCGCTATCGGTTGTGTCGTTGGACTGGTTTTCGCTTGCAGGGGCGTCTTGCGTGGCGGGGGCGGGAGAACACTGAAAAGCGCCATGGACGCTTTTTTCGGCTGGTTTTGCGTCGGTTTTGCTTGCTCCATACAAGGGTATGATGTCGCTGCTTATTTATTGCCGGGAGATACCATTCACTATGAGTCAGCCTATGAAATCTCTTTCCCAGGGCCCGTGTTGGGAAAGCTGAGCCGTTGTGAGGCCGGCGTGTGGATCAAGGATGTGACTACCGAGCGCTGGATTCAACTGTGCACGAATAAAGCGGATTTGAATGATCAGATACAGCGGGGCATGACGGCGGTGCGGGTAACGGCCCACGCTAACAAGATCGGTTCTTACATCGTTGGGTATCAATTTATTTATCAATAAAGCCATGCTCTGAAGGGGCTATCTTCTGGACGTGTAGTGAGTGTATGGCTCGCTACACGCAAGGCTGGCCTTCGTTGCACAGACAGGCGCCAGGCTGTTATCGGGCGCCGTCTGGTGCCGAGGAGCCGACGACCTAGCTGGCGATCACTTTGCACCAGGCACCTGCATCAGTTGGCGGCATCCTCAGTCCTTACAACAGGTTTGACGGCAGAACCGACCACCGACTCACGCAGCGACCAGCGTCCGTTGAGTACGGCGTACCCCCCCAGGCCAATCAACAATCCCCAGAACGCCCCACCGATGCCAAACACCGTGATGTTGGCGGCGCAGGCCAGGAAGGTGATCAGTGACGCTTCGCGGGATTGACTGTCAGCCATGGCGCTGGCGATGCTGGCGCCGATCGCGCCCAGCAAGGCCAGGCCGGCCAGGGTCGTGATGAACGTTGCCGGGAGCACCATGAACACCGCTGCAAGGGTGACCCCGAAAATCCCGATCACGAGGTAGCACACGCCCGCTGCAACCCCGGCGATCCAGCGCTTGGACGGATCTTGCGCAGCTTCCTTGCCGGTGCAAATGGCGGCCGTAATCGCCGCGAGGTTAAACGCGTGGGAACCGAAGGGCGCCATGAGCAATGAGCCCAGCCCGGTCACGGTCAACACAGGATTGGCGCTGGTGCTGAAGCCATCGTTGCGAAGCACCAGCATGCCTGGCATGTACTGGCCCGTCAGGGTGATCAGGAACAACGGCAAGGCGACGCTGAGCAGCGCATTCAACGAGAACTCTGGCCGGGTAAAGACGGGTACCGCGAACTGCAACGCCAGCCCTGAAAAATCCACGCGCCCCTGGGTCAGCAAAAAACCCATCCCCAGCACCAGAATGCCCACCACCGCGTAGCGTGCGGTAAAGCGCTTGAGTACCACGTAAGCGGTAATCAGCAGCCCGACCAATACCGGGTCGACGCTCATGCCGCCGAACGCGCCGATACCGAATTTCAGCAGGATACCGGCCAACAACCCTGCGGCCACGCCAGGGGGAATCAGGCGGATGACTTTTTCGAACTGCCCTGACAAACCCAGCAGCACGAAGGCGGCCGCGGAAAGGATGTACGCCCCAATCGCTTCGGCATAGGGGGTGGTCCCGAGTGCGACCACCAGAAACGCCGCCGCAGGTGTCGACCAGGCGGTAATGATCGGCTCACGGGTCAGCCAGCTGAGAGTGAGCCCGGTAATGCCCACGCCGATGGACACCGACCACACCCACGAAGCCGTCAGCTCAGGGCTCAGCCCGGCGACCTTGGCGGCCTGGAAAATCAGAATGAACGTGCCGCCATAGTTGACGATGACCGAAACCAACCCTGCGACAATCGGGTGGAAAAGGTCGCGTAGTCGAATGGGCGAGTGGGCGTTGGAAGAGGCCATGTTGCTTTGCTCCTTGCAAAGTCAGGTGCTTGGTGGAGGCGCCATTTATAGGCTTGAAATGGTATGTTTCGCCCCTACACTTTTGCGGAGTCAACCAGACCACATGGCAAAAACCTTCGAGTTGGATACGCTGAAAATGCGACTCGACGATGCCGAGCTCAAGCTGTTGGATCTGAACCATCGGATTCAGCGCGCGCTGCGGGCGTTGATCCTCGATGGCGCCCTTGATCCCGGTCTGAAGTTACCTTCTACCCGGACCTTGGCGAAGTCACTCGGCGTTGCGCGCGACACGGTGGAGAACGCTTATGTGCAATTGCATCGCGATGGCTTCATCGTGCGGCGTGAGGGGGCGGGCAGCTACGTGTGCGACGCGCTTGGCACCCAACTGCATGGCGCAGCACGCAGGCGTAGCAAACCCCAAGACATGAACCACCGGGAGGAGGTGCCAAGGGCGGGATTGAGCCTGCGCGGGCGGATGATTTTCAACAGTGGTGGCGTCACTGACCAGCAGGCGGTCACTGCGTTTGCCACCGGCCTGCCGGAAACCCGCACCTTCCCCATCGACGTGTGGGAGCGCCTGCAACGCCAGGTCATGAAGGACCATCGCGCCAACGTGTTACTGCATGGCGACCCCCAGGGCGCCGCGCCGCTGCGCAAGGCCATCGCCACCTACTTGAACCTTGAGCGCGGGGCCCAGTGCTCCCCGGACCAGATCCTGGTGTTGAGCAGTACGCGCCAGGCGCTGTTCCTGTGTGCGTTGTTACTGGTGGACGCCGGTCAATCGATCCTGCTGGAAAATCCGGGCTATTTCGGTGCCAGGAAAGCCTTTGAAGCGGCGCAAGCCAAGGTCGTCGGCATTGACGTCGATGAACTGGGCATCCGCACGCAATTGCTGCGGGCGGATCGTAGCGGTGCCAACTGCGTGTATGTCACACCGTCTCATCAATACCCCACGGGAGCGACGTTGCCGCTGGAGCGCCGACTAGAGCTGATCAACTGGGCGGCGGAGCAGGGCAGGTGGATCATCGAAGACGACTACGACAGCGAGTTTCACTACGACGGGCATCCGACCGCCTGCGTGCAAGGCCTGGACAAGCACCGGCGCACGATCTACCTGGGCACCTTCAGCAAGACGCTCTACCCGGGGCTGCGAATGGGCTACATGATACTGCCCCATGAGTTGGTCAAGACCTTTACTTACGCGCGCAGCATCATGGATGGCCACACACCGCAAGTCTTGCAACTGACACTGGCGCGCTTTATGGAAGATGGCCATTACAACGCCCATGTCCGCGCCATGCGCAAACTCTATGCTGCACGCCGAACCGCCACACTCGATGCGATTGGCAAGCACCTGGACGGGATAGTCACCGCGCTGCGCCCCCAAGGCGGGCTGCAGATCCCTTGTCTGCTTGCCGAGGGTTGGTCGGAAGAAAAAACCATTCGCCAGGCGGCGAGCGCGAATGTGCAGCTTTCTGGGCTGAGCCGGTTGTACGCTGGCGATAAGAAGACACAGGGTTGGCTGTTGGGGTATGCGTCCTTGACTGCTCATGAGATCGAAACGGCGATGGTGCGGCTGGCGAATGCGTTGAGAACACACTAGAAAAGGGGCATTTCCAATGTCGCTTGATTCTGCGCAATCTGGAGTGATGGGCTGAAAACGGCCAGAACCGATCGACACGCGTCGTTTTATTTGCCGCATTCAGGCACTGGTGAAAGTCAGATTAGAGTAGCTATTGTCCTCACCTTTCACCTATCGAAAGGCAAGAAATCTGGTCATTGCTATCTAGGTAATACATCCCTTCTAGGCAGCCAACCATCGGCGTGAGCCCGAGCAATGGTTCAGACTTGAATGTGATAGGGAAAGAAATCCGTTTCGCCTCATCCGAGGCTTCATCCCAGGAGGGTTTAACAATGCCCCCCCAAAACGAGACCGCTGTGCCGTCATTGAGCAACAGCGTAGGTTGTCGGTGGCCAATATGTTCATCCAGACTCCAGTGTACGTATCCAAGATAGAGCGTGCCATCGGCAGCGCAAAACTCAGCTCGCACGATCATCGCCAAGCCTACTTCCTCAACACAAGGTCGGACTGTACATTCATCTTCAACGGAATCGTCCATCGGAAAGCACCATACCCCAACAGCGTGCAGATCGCTTTCTGTCAGTTCCCAGATCTGCTTGTCGCGCACTTCACGCCTCCTTGTACGTTGATTCAGATCCAGATTGCTGCCCGCTGCAACAGGCAGAAATCGGCCAGAAGCGGTCCTTTGAAAGCGTCTACGGAAGAAGGACCGGTTCACTTGACGGGTTACTTGCAAATCAGTGGAGCTATTTTGTTGATGGGCTCCCGATGGGGAGAGCCATTGAGCAGGGTGAGTTTACTGACCTTGAATTTGCACCCGTTCGATGTATTGCTCACCAGGACAACTTCATATTGCGATCCGGGTTCAGTGGGAAAGCTTAGACCGCCAAGGCAGCGTCCAGGGAAGGGGGTAACGCCGATATTGAGAGTCTGACCGCCTTTGAACGAGTATTCTGCCGCTGCTTGAGAGTTGGGGTCTGGAGAGTCGATCATTCCTATTCTTTTTGGCGAGTGCCCGCGCAGTGACTCTATAAAGTTATCAACGGAATTGTCGACCACCACGAGGGCGCCGTTGTTGCAGTCTGTCTCGGGGTATAGATTAAGCCAACCCATCTCTCGCGGTGAAACGAAACGAACCTTAGTTGAGGTTTCAGTGTCGTCTTCGATTAATGGAATATTCCGAGACACACACCCGGTTATCCCGGCCAGCAGCATTAAAAAAAGAAATGCAAAACTCTGCCTCATATTTCCGTCCTTGGATTTAATCGATGGTGTTGGTTTCTTTATACTCAGCTTTGATGGCTACTCCGTCCATCACGCGCTTGGCTGTGAAGAGATAGGTCTTGCCAGGTTTGGCCTCGACCCTAACCACAGGAAATGCTATGGCATTGCCATAATTGACTCTTAAAGCAACTGCATAGAGGCCAGGGGCGATTTTTATCTTGCTGTAGTCCAGGAAAAAGTTTTGTTCTAACAGCGGTTTTCCCGTTTTTGGGTAGACGGCGATTACGGTTGTCTCTAACCCGCCCCAAGACCAACCATTATCCGACTTCAAGTAGGCGCTGGCATCATTGCCAAGTGTCTCCGCTCCTTGAATGACAACGTTTTGTGAACATCCTGATAGTTGAACTGCAACGGTGAACATGCATAAAAGAGGTAAGGTTTTTCTCATGATTTTCTGCATGTAGGCTCCATCCCTATTATTGTTATAAGTGTCATATCCATGAGCTGGCTTGATATCATATGGTCATTGCTCAGTCAATGATTTGTTATTGACTGTGTGGCTGGCTGACGCCTCAGAAGGTGCGGTAGTTCTGCTATAGGTCTGGACATCTATTGCGCAGCGGGTAGTTGCCGGGGCAGTACGCTTCAGGGATGGTTAAGCGCATTCACATACGCCCGAAACATATCAGCCATCCCCTCGGCATACACAGCGATTTCTTGCGCGGTGCGCGGGCTGCAAGAAAAATCCTTGCCCACCGAACTGAGCGTTGTGCGAATCAAGTCGCAGGCCAGCGCGCGTGTCTGCTCAGAGACCTGCGGCAGTAACTCCAGCATGAATGCGTCGAACGTCTCCCGGCTTGCCGCCCGGACTTCCAGCGCTTCCGGCGCATCGCGATAGAGCGGTGCCGCATCGTTCAATGCCCCACGCATCTGCGCTTCTTCGCATTCCGACTGGATAAAGGCATGCACCAATTTGCGCAGGCGATCCAGCGGTGCGACGTCGTGTTCTTCCAGGATGTTGCGCAGCATTCGGGTGGTTTGCCGCCACTCATCACTCTGCAAACGGAACAGAATCGCCGCCTTGTTGGGGAAGTACTGGTACACCGACCCCACGCTAACGCCGGCCTTTTCCGCGACCCGTGCGGTGGTGAAACGGGTGGCGCCTTCCTTGGCCAAAACCTGAACAGCCGCTTCGAGAATCGCCGCCACCAGCTCGGTGGAGCGCGCCTGTTGCGGCTGTTTGCGCGTGGAAATACGTGGGGTCTGGCGGCTGGTCATACAGGGCTCCGGAAGCAGGGCGAATGCGAATAGCGAAGGATGGGAATCACTCGCATACTTTTAATGCGACGAATTAGTCGCATCTTAGTCCCCACTCTACGGAAATCAATTATGTCGAGCCTGACCACTGCGCCTTTGGCGTCCCTGATCGAACGTCTGTATACCCAAGCCAGCGCCGCTACCAGCCCCTTGGTGAACTCGGTATCCAAGGAGGAACGCGATCGGCTGATGCACAGCAAGACCGAATACGTGGCGCTGTATTCGCTGCTCAAGGACCTGTGGCTGCCGGTCTCGCGGGACACTGGCAAGCTGCTCTACATGCTGGCGCGCAGCAGCAAGGCGCGGGCGATTGTGGAGTTTGGCACGTCGTTCGGCCTGTCCACCTTGCACCTGGCCGCTGCGCTGCGTGACAACGGCGGCGGTGTGCTGATCGGCAGCGAATTCGAAGCCTCGAAGATTGCCCTGGCGCGTGAGCACTTCATCGAAGGCGGGGTGAGTGACCTGATCCAGATCCGCGAAGGCGATGCACTGGTCACCCTGGCCAGCGACTTGCCGGACAGCGTGGATTTGTTGCTGCTGGACGGCGCCAAGACGCTGTATGGCGATGTGCTGGGCCTGGTAGAAAAGCACCTGCGTCCCGGCGCGCTGGTGGTGGCGGACAACACCGATTACTGCCCTGAATACCTGGCCTACGTACGTGCACCGGAGAACGGCTACGTGTCGGTGCCGTTTGCCGATGACATTGAACTGTCCATACGGATCAGCGCCTGCTGAATGCCAACCGCGCTGCAAACACTATGAAGATCATTCCAGTGGTGCGGTCCATCCACTGGATCACCTTTTCCTGGCGCAGAAACCCGGACAGCGGCTGCGTGGCACCGATCAACACCAATGCCCACACCAGGCCGAGCAGCACATGGATGCTGACCAGGCCAAATGTCCAGAGCACCAACGGCTGGCCCTGGGGGATGAACTGCGGCAGGAACGACACGTAGAAAATCCCCACCTTGGGGTTGAGCACGTTGCCCAGCATGCCTTTGATAAACCAGTTGCCGGCCGGCTTGACCTGCACCTCGGCGCTGGCCAATGAGCGGCGTGGGCGCAGCAACATGTTCAAACCCAGCCAGGCCAGGTACGCGGCGCCGCAGTACTTGAGCAGGTTGAAGGCGACTTCCGACACCGCGATCAGTGCGCCCAGACCGAAGGCAACCACAGCGCCCCACAGCAGGCAGCCGGCGTTGATGCCCAGCGTGGCTTGCAGCGCCTGGCGCTTGCCTTCGACCGTGGCGGTCCTGAGCACCAGTGCTGTGTCGAGGCCGGGTGTGAGGGTCAGCAGGGTGGCGGCGAAGGTGAAGGCGAGGAGGTTATCCGTGATGGACATGGGTGGGCTTCGTGAATGGGTGGAGGTGAGCCTCAGCATACTATGTTGTGGTGAAGGAGATTGTTGTGGCGAGCGGGCTTGCCCCGCGTTGGGCTGCGCAGCAGCCCCATCAATGAGAGCTGCGATGTGTCAGGTATTCCTCAGTGTCTGGTTTAGGGGCTGCTACGCAGCCCAACGCGGGGCAAGCCCGCTCGCCACAGGTCACCGGATAGCCACAGGACACCGGCTAGCCACAACAAACCGGCTAGCCAGGCATTCAGCAGCGGCTCAGCGGTTGAACCGCTCAACCAACGCATATTGGGTGGACGCAGTGTTCGTCAGTTCCTTGCTGAGGTCCGTGGATTGATGGGCCTGGATCGACGTCTGGTCGGCCAGTTCGGCGATGGTGGTGATGTTGCGGCTGATCTCTTCGGCCACCGCGCTCTGTTCCTCGGTGGCGGCGGCGATCTGGGTGGTCATGTCGGTGATATGCGACACCGCCTCGCTGATGCCCACCAGGGCCTGGTCGGCTTCGAGTACCCACGCCACGCCTTCCTGGGCCTGGCGTTGGCCGTTTTCCATGCTTTGCACGGCGTTGTTGGACGACGCCTGCAACTGGGTAATCAGCGCGTGGATCTGGGTGGTGGACTGCGACGTGCGCTGTGCCAGTTGGCGCACTTCATCGGCGACCACGGCAAAGCCGCGGCCTTGCTCTCCGGCACGTGCCGCTTCGATGGCGGCGTTGAGGGCCAGCAGGTTGGTCTGGTCGGCAATCGCCTTGATCACGTCCACCACGCTGCCGATTTCGTCGCTGTCCCGCGCCAGTTGCGCCACCGTCGCGCCGGTTTCGCTGACCACGCTGGACAAGCGCTCGATGGCCTCACGGGTGTCCCGTGCGACTTCACGGCCGCGCCCGGTCAGCACATTGGCTTGCTGGGTGGCATCCGCCGTGCGCTGGACGTGGCTGGCGACTTCCTGGGTGGTGGCGGCCATCTGGTTGACGGCGGCCGAGACCTGTTCGGTTTCGACGCGCTGGCGGTCCAGGCCCTTGGAGCTGGCGGTGGCCAACTGATCGGACTGCCCGGCCAGGGCGCTCAGTTGTTCGGCACTGTCCTGCAGGCGGGTGAGGCAGGTTTTCAGGCGCGCGGCCTGGCTTTGGAACGCGGTCTCCAAACGTGCCTGCGGGCCGCTGGCGTCGCTGTACATCTGCGCGATCAAGGCGTCCGACGTCGAGGGCTCAACGCCCTGCAACAGGCGCAAGGTGCTGCCTTGGCGCCAGCGTGAGCAGAGCACGCCCACTGGCACCGCGACGGCGACGGCCACGGCAATTGCCAGCGGCGCGTCGAGGAACAGACCGGCGAGGCTGCCGGCCACTGCGGTGGCCACGTAGGGCACGCAATTGATCGCGGCCGGTAGCCAGGCGTCCTGGCGCGGTACGCCCGGCTTACCTTGGCTGATACGTTGATAGAGGGCCTGGGCCCGGCGGATTTCATCGGCCGTGGGCTTGACCCGCACCGACTCGAAACCGACCACCTGGCTGCCATCGAAGATCGGTGTGACGTAGGCATTGACCCAATAGTGGTCGCCGTTTTTCGAGCGGTTCTTGACGATGCCCATCCACGGTAGGCCCTGCTTGAGCGCACTCCACATGTGCGCAAACACGGCGGGCGGTACATCCGGGTGGCGCACGATGTTCTGCGGCGCGCCGATCAGGTCGGCGCGTTCAAAGCCGCTGATGTCGACAAACGCGTCGTTGCAGTAAGTGATGACACCGTGGACGTCCGTGGCAGAAATGAGTTTTTGCGAAGGCGCGAGGGAAATCTCACGCTGTGTTACGGGCTGGTTATTGCGCATTCCGACTACTCCCTGGTTGCCCTCAGTCCATCGGCGCCAACTGCGAAAAGGTTAATCCATATGGGTCAATTCGCCAGCCACTGGTCAAAAGCCTGAAACTTCCCAGTGAAACCCCTCATAATGGCGGCCATTTTTGTTTAGCCGTTATTCTGGTGTGCCCCCATGGAAATCAAGGTCAACTTTCTCGACAACCTCCGGCTTGAAGCCAAGTTCGATGACTTCACGGTGATTGCCGACCAGCCCATTCGCTACAAAGGCGATGGCTCGGCACCGGGGCCATTCGATTACTTCCTGGCGTCGTCGGCGCTGTGCGCGGCGTACTTCGTGAAGCTGTATTGCCAGACGCGCAATATCCCCACCGACCATATTCGCCTGTCGCAGAACAACATCGTCGACCCGGAGAACCGCTACAACCAGATCTTCAAGATCCAGGTCGAGTTACCCGCGGATATTTCCGAGAAGGACCGCCAGGGCATTTTGCGTTCCATCGACCGTTGCACCGTGAAGAAAGTGGTGCAGGCCGGGCCTGAATTCGTCATCGAAGAAGTCGAGAACCTCGACGCCGACGCCCAGGCCTTGCTGATGCCGAACTCGACGTCCGAGGGCGGCACCTATATCGCCGGCAAGGACCTGCCGCTGGAACAGACCATCGCCAACATGTCCGGCATCCTCGCCGGCTTGGGCATGAAGATCGAGATCGCGTCGTGGCGCAATATCGTGCCCAACGTCTGGTCGTTGCATATCCGCGATGCGCATTCGCCGATGTGCTTTACCAACGGCAAGGGCGCGACCAAAGAGGGCGCCCTGGCGTCGGCACTCGGTGAGTTCATTGAGCGCCTCAATTGCAACTTCTTCTACAACGATCAGTTCTGGGGCGAGGAACTGGCCAGTGCGCCGTTCGTGCATTACCCGGATGAGCGCTGGTTCCAGCCAGGCCCTGATGACGAACTGCCGAGCGAAATCCTCGATGCCTACTGCCTCAAGGTCTACAACCGCGACGGCGAGCTGCGTGGTTCGCACCTGTTCGACACCAACTCCGGCAATGAAGCGCGCGGCATCGTTTCGCTGCCGTTCGTACGCCAGTCGGACGGCGAAGTGGTGTACTTCCCGTCCAACCTGATCGAAAACCTCTACCTCAGCAACGGCATGAGCGCCGGCAACACCCTGGCCGAAGCCCAGGTGCAGTGCCTGTCAGAGATCTTCGAGCGTGCCGTGAAGCGTGAAATCATCGAAGGCGAGTTCGCCTTGCCGGACGTACCGGCGCAGGTGCTGGCAAAGTACCCCGGCATCCTCGCCGGCATCCAGGGCCTTGAAGCCCAGGGGTTCCCGGTGTTGGTCAAAGACGCCTCCCTGGGCGGCGAATTCCCGGTGATGTGCGTGACCCTGATGAACCCGCGCACCGGCGGCGTGTTTGCCTCCTTCGGTGCGCACCCAAGCCTGGAAGTGGCACTGGAGCGCAGCCTCACCGAACTGCTGCAAGGCCGCAGCTTTGAAGGCCTGAACGATCTGCCGCAGCCGACCTTCGAAGGCCAGGCGGTGACCGAGCCGAACAACTTCGTGGAGCACTTCATCGACTCCAGTGGCGTGGTGTCATGGCGCTTCTTCAGTGCCCAGTCGGATTACGAATTCGTCGAGTGGGACTTCACCGGCGAAGGTGCAGACTCGAATGCCCAGGAAGCCGCGACCCTGTTCGGCATTCTCGAAGGCATGGGCAAAGAGTCGTACATGGCTGTGTACGAACACCTCGGCGCCACTGCCTGCCGCATCCTCGTGCCGGACTACTCGGAAATCTACCCGGTGGATGACCTGATCTGGGACAACACCAACAAGGCGCTGTTTTTCCGCGAGGACATCCTCAACCTGCATCGCCTCAACGAGGAAGAATTGCAAGCGTTGGTCGAGCGCCTGATCGAAAGCGAACTGGACGACTACACCGATATCACCACCCTGATCGGCATCGAGTTCGACGACAACACCGCCTGGGGCCAATTGACCATCCTGGAACTGAAACTGCTGATCTTCCTGGCCTTGCAGCAATATGAAGAGGCCAAGGAGTGCGTGGAGATGTTCCTGCAATACAACGACAACACCGTCGAGCGCGGCCTGTTCTACCAGGCGATGAATGCGGTGCTGGAGATGGAACTGGACGATGACCTGGAACTGGCCGACTACGAAGCCAACTTCCGTCGCATGTTTGGCGATGAGCGGATGGATGCGGTGATTGGCTCGGTGAAGGGCGATGTGCGCTTTTATGGCCTGACGCCGACCAGCATGAAGCTGGAAGGGTTGGACCGGCATCTGCGCTTGATCGACAGCTACAAGAAGCTGCATGCGGCGCGGGCCAAGGTCACCTCGGCTTGACGCCTATCTGGCTTGCTGTGGTGAGCGGGCCTGTTGTGGCGAGCGGGCTTGCCCCGCGTTGGGCTGCGAAGCAGCCCTAAAACCAGGCGCAGCATTCTGCCTGAAAGAATGCTGCGTTTTTATTGGGGCGGCTTCGCCACCCAACGCGGGGCAAGCCCGCTCGCCACAACAAGCCAGTTCGCCACAGCGAGCCCGCCCATCACATAGACCGAGCCAACCTATTCAGATATGTGCCAGGGCTTGAGCCAAATCGGCACGCAGATCCTCCACATCCTCAACCCCCACCGACAACCGCACCAACCCATCACCAATCCCCAACTGCGCCCGCGTCGCCGCCGGGATGCTGGCGTGGGTCATGATCGCCGGGTGTTCGATCAGGCTTTCCACGCCGCCGAGGCTTTCGGCCAGGGCGAAGATCTTGACGTTTTCCAGGAAGCGCCTGGCGCCGGCCAGGTCGCTGTTGAGGTCAATCGAGATCATCCCGCCAAACCCCCGCATCTGTTTGCGCGCCAGTTCATGCTGCGGGTGTGAGATGAGACCTGGGTAGTAAACCCGCGCCACTTGCGGCTGTTGTTCCAGCCAGGTGGCCAGGTCGAGGGCGTTGCTGCAATGGCGCTCCATGCGCAGGGCCAGGGTTTTTACGCCGCGCAGGGTGAGGAAGGCGTCGAAAGGCCCGGCGATGGCGCCGACCGAGTTCTGCAAAAAGCCCAGGCGTTTAGCCAGTTCGGGGTTGTCGCCGACGATGGCAATGCCGCCGATCACGTCGGAGTGGCCGTTGAGGTATTTGGTGGTGGAGTGCACCACCACATCAAAGCCCAGCTCCAGCGGGCGCTGGATCCACGGGCTGGCGAAGGTGTTGTCGGCCACGCAGATGATCCCGCGAGCGCGGCAGATGCGTGCAATGGCGCTGAGGTCGGTGAGGCTCAGCAGCGGGTTGCTCGGGGTTTCGACCCAGACCATGCGCGTGTCGTCCTGCAAACTTGCTTCAAACGCCGACAGGTCGCTCAGGTCGACAAAGCTGAAGCGGTGCCCGGCGCTGCGTTGGCGCACCTTGTCGAACAGGCGGAAGGTGCCGCCGTACAGGTCATTGCCGGAGACGATATGGGCGCCGGCATCCAGCAACTCCAACACCGTCGAAATCGCCGCCAGCCCGGAGGCAAAGGCAAACGCCTGACTGCCGCCTTCGAGGTCGGCCACGCAGCGCTCAAGGGCAAACCGCGTGGGGTTGTGGGAGCGGCCGTAGTCGAAGCCTTTGTGCACGCCGGGGCTGTCTTGCAGGTAGGTGGAGTTGGCGTAGATTGGCGGCATCAGCGCGCCGGTGGTCGGGTCGGGAGATTGCCCGGCATGGATCACGCGGGTGGCAAACGCACTTTTATCAGACTGACTCATGCAAGGGATCTCCGGAGGTGGTTGAGCAGGTCGACGCGGGTGATCAGGCCATGGAAGCCCGACGCGTCGGCAATGATGGCGACCAGGCCGCGATCCAGCTCCGCTTGCAATTGCGCGAGGCTGGCGCTGGGGGCCAGGGTTTGCAGGGTGGTGGTCATGGCGCTGGCGACGTTCAGGGTGAAGTGGCTGGCGTCCTGGTGCAGGCCGAGCAGGATGTCGGATTCATCGATTACACCGACCAGCTGCTGGCCGTCCACCAGCACTGGCAACTGTGAGACGTCGGCCAGGCGCATGCGCTGGAACGCGGTGAGCAGGGTGTCGTCGGGGCTCACGCTGATCACGCGGCCGTCTTCGAAGCGTCGCGCAATCAGGTCGCGCAGGTCACCGTAGTGTTTGTAGTGCAACAGGCCGGCGTCGTTCATCCATTGGTCGTTGTAGACCTTCGACAGGTAGCGCGTGCCGGTGTCGCAGACAAAGGTGACAACGCGCTTGGGCGTGGTCTGTTCGCGGCAGTAACGCAGGGCAGCGGCGAGCAGGGTGCCGGTGGAGGAGCCGCCGAGAATGCCCTCGGCCTTGAGCAACTGACGGGCGTGATCGAAGCTTTCTTCATCGCTGATGGAATAGGCGTGGCGCACGCTGGACAGGTCGGCAATCGACGGGATGAAATCTTCGCCGATGCCTTCTACGGCCCAAGAGCCTGGCGTTTCCAGCTTGCCGCTGCGGCTGTACTCGGCCATCACCGAACCCATCGGATCGGCAAGCACCATTTGCAGCTCCGGTTGCACGCGCTTGAAGAAGCGCGTCAGGCCGGTGAGGGTACCGGCCGAGCCGACGCCCACCACGATCGCATCTACATCGTGCTGGGTTTGCGCCCAGATCTCCGGCGCGGTGCTGGTTTCGTGGGCCAGGGGGTTGGCCGGGTTGTTGAACTGGTCGGCGAAAAACGCATCCGGAATGTCCTTGGCCAGGCGTGCGGCCACGTCCTGGTAATACTCGGGGTGGCCTTTGCCCACATCGGAACGGGTGATATGCACCTCGGCGCCCATGGCCTTGAGGTGCAGTACTTTTTCCGTGGACATCTTGTCGGGCACCACCAACACCACCCGGTAGCCCTTGGCGCGGCCGACCAGCGCCAGGCCCAGGCCGGTGTTGCCGGCGGTGGCTTCGATGATCGTGCCACCGGGGCGCAGGCGCCCGTCGCGTTCGGCGGCGTCGATCATGGCCAGGCCGATGCGGTCCTTGATGGAGCCACCGGGGTTCTGGGATTCGAGTTTGAGAAACAGCGTGCAAGGGCCGGTATCGAACCGGCTGACCCGAACCAGCGGCGTGTTGCCGATCAGTTCGAGCACGGCGGGGCGGGGCAGCGTGGGCATGTCGTCACCTGAATACGGATGGGTTGGACAGCAAATGGCAAAGCGTGGGTTCGACGATAGGCCGGGATCGGTCCGGTCGCAACCGGACGGTCCGCTGGCTGTCCGTTTTTGGCGCATTAGCCGGGCAGGTTCTGCACCTGCTTCAAGCGTGCGACAACCGCCGCACTGGCCGCCTGCATGGGTGCGCGCAACTCGCTGCCGATCAGGCCTTGCAGGGCCAGGGCGGCTTTGACCGGTGCCGGGTTGGGCTCCATGAACAGTGTGTTGATCAGCGGCACCAACTGCATGAAGGTCGCCCGCGCGTCGGCCAATTGGTTGTCGCGTACCTGCTGGCACAGCGCTACGAACTGTTCCGTATGGACATGCGCCGAGGCCGCAATCGCGCCGGTCGCGCCCAGGCACAGTGCGTTGAAGATCTGCAGGTCTTCGCCACACAGCACATCCACTTCACCGCTGGCCAGCAGCGCGAGGGTATTGCCCAGGTTGCCGCCACAGTCCTTGATCGCCACGATGCGTTCGTGGGCAACGATGTTGAGCAAGGTGGCCTGCTCGAATGTGGCGCCGGTGCGGTAGGGAATGTCGTACAGAATGATCGGCACGCTGGAGGCATCCGCCACGGTGCGGAAGAACGCTTCCAGGCCGGCCTGGGATGGGCGGATGTAACTCGGCGCCGGCACCAGCAGACCGGCCATCGGGCGTTGCAGGATGTCACGCTGGAAGCTCAGCAGTTCGACCTGGTTGTTGCCCGCCAGGCCCATCACCACGCGGTGCGCCGGCACCAGCTGCAACACTGCATCCAGCACCGCCAGTTGTTCGGCGCGGCTCAGCGACGCGGCTTCGCCGGTGGTGGTGCACACCATGATCCCGGCCACATGCTTTTCCAGCAGGTGGTTGACCAGCCGGCGCAGGCCGATAAAGTCGATGGCGCCGTCATGGAACGGCGTGACCACGGGAACCCAGATACCTTGAAACGATGACATGCACTTTCTCCTGATGATTGACCGCTTGAGTCACCGTCAGAAGGGCAGGGGCAATTGTGCAAGGGAGAGTAGACCGTCGCGCTCAATGTCCTGTCAGCTCATCTGACGGGACAGCGCGCCCCGGTCACATGAGCGACTGTTTCTTCGATTTGAGGGCGTGCGCAACGCAACCTTGCGCCTTGGCAATCAAGCCAATGACGGAACGGTTAGCGGAAGGCATTGCGGACATAAGCTGACACACCCTGAACAAGGCCTCCATCTTCATGGAATATTGCAGAGTGTGTCAACGGGGCTTATTCGAATTTATCGATACGCGAGTCGGAGTAGAAAAACTCGTTCTTGTCGGTGCTCGATTCAAAGAAGTAGGCGTAGTCGGTCAGGAAGTACAGGTGGCTGACGCGCTTGTACTTGTCGTCGTCGGTGCGGCAGGACAACGCCTTGGCGCTGCCCGCCAGTTTCGCGTTGAGTTCGCTGGCCGGCAGTTCACGCTCGACCTGGCAACGGTTGGTCTGCGTGTTGGTACTGCTGCCGATCAGGCTGTTGAGGCTGGAGCGTGCGGTGGTGTAGGTGACGGTCTCGCCCACGGGCAGCGCCTTCCAGTTACCGGTGAAGCTCAGTTGGGTCAGGGTCGAGCTTTCCGCCATGCCCGAGCCGCCGTAGGTGGCTTTCGACACCAGGTGGAACAGGTTGCGCCAGCTCACGGCCTGGCTCTCATAGCCGTCGCCACGGGTGGCCAGGGCCAGTTGCCCGCTCGGCGCATCCTGGCTGATGAACTGCGTGCTTTGGTTATCGCTGGTCTTGCCACGGTAGTTGCTGGTTCCAACGAACTGTACGTACTTGAACGAGCGGGTGGGCTTGTCCAGGTTCAACTGGGCGATGGCCGCCAGCACCGCCGGCTGCACCGAGGTCAAGGCAATGGTGGCCGGCGCTTTCATGCGCGGTTTGAACGCGGGCAGTGCGGCGATTTTTTCCGGGCTGACGCAGATTTTGTTGAACAGCAATTCGTAGTCGGCATTGCTGCCGGCGATGTTCTGCGGCGTGGGGAAGCTGTCGACCCGGCCATCGCTGACGCGGTTGTTGGCGTCCATGTCGTAGCCGGCCAACTGCTTGTAGGTGCCGCCTGTGCACGACACCGCAAAGTGCTCGCGTTTTTGCGCATACGGGGCGTTGTAGGGCAGGTCGTTGAGCACCGTCGGGTTATCGAAGGCGGCCCAGAAGCGCGTTTCGCCGTTGACGGTCTTGATACTGTTGGCGTCGATCAGCACCTGGTTGTCGCGCTCGTTGGTCTGTACCAGGCGCCAGTCCGGCTTGGGTGTTTCGGCACAGGCGCGGACGAAGGTCTGGTTCGCGGCCAGGGTTGCACGCAGCTGTGGCGACAAGCTGCGGGGCGAACTGTAGCGACCGGCACTGGCGGGGTAGACCCGTTGCGAACCGTCCAGATACAGCAAGTGCAGTTGCGGCGAAGAACAGGCGGCCTCGACTTGCAACGTGCGGCGCAGAGCGCCTGGATCGCCAGGCATCAACAGTTCGAAGCTGAGCACGTCGCCTTCGCGCACGATGCTGTTTTCCACCAGCGGCTGGGCGAGGGCGCCGGCCAGCATGTTTTCGACTTGGGTTTTCTGGGTGGCGCAACCGGCCAGGGTGGCGATGCCACCGATCAGTAAAACGGGAGTGATAAAACGCACGAGAGCCTCGTTGAGTCCATTCGGGGATTTAAGGGTGACGGCGGGTGACGCTGGAACTTTAACTGGATGTTGCAGGTGCCAAGCCTAACCAGCAGGATGGCCGCTGTACAGCCGCCGCTGGATATGTACGGGTCGCAATGGTTCCAGCATGGCTCCCGCCAACCGGTAGTCTGTGCAGACATTCCGGGAGAAACGCGATGATCCGACGTGCGTGTTTGGCTGCTCTGCTGACCCTGTCCGCTTCAACCGCCTTCGGCGCCTCGACCTATGATCACGTGTATGCCTTTGGTGACAGCTACTCCGACAACGGCGCGGGCGAAGCGCTTACCACACGGCTCGCTGCACAGAAGATCAAGGAGGCCCAGGTGTTGCCTGGGCCGCTGTACTGGAGGGGGCGCTGGAGCAACGGCTCGACCGCCGTCGAAGGCCTGGCTCAGGCCCTGCGCACACCGCTGACCGACTACGCGGTGGGGGGCGCCAAAAGTGGCCACGGCAATTACTACACCTGGATGATGCCCTCCCAGGACACCGGTGTCCTAGGGCAGATCGCCGAGCACTTGCAGGCTGCCAAGTCCCACAACGCCGACCCCAAGGCGCTGTACTTCATCTTCATCTCGGCCAATGACTTTTTCGAGTGGGCCGACTTCTCCCACACGGAAACCCTTGAGGCACTGAGCGAATCGAGCCTGACGAATATTCGCAAAGCCACTGAGCAACTGGTGGCAGCGGGTGCCCGGCATGTGATGGTGGTGGGCACCACAGACCTCAGCCATGTGCCTGCGGTGGTCCAGGGCAACCAAGTCGCCAACGCGAAAAAATACCAGCAGTTGCTCGCGCAGAAACTCCCGGCCGTGCTGGCGCAGATCGGCACGGCAAAGGTCAGCTACTTCGACCACCTGGCTTTCAGCGACGCATTGCGCGCCAATCCGGCGGCCCATGGTTTCACCGACCTCGACACGCCATGCCAGGCTACTTACCCGGAGGCTAAACCGGTGTGTGCCAACCCCGACGCGCATTATTACTGGGACGAATGGCACCCCACCCGCAAGGTCCATGCCCTGGCGGCCAACGCCATGCTGGATGCTCTGCCTTAGTCCGCCGCTATCGCCGCCTCAATCGCGGCGATGTCGATCTTTCTCATGGTCATCATCGCGTCAAACGCGCGCTTGGCCGTCGCAGGGTCGGGGTGGGTCACCGCGTCCGTCAGCACGCGTGGGCTGATCTGCCACGATACCCCCCACTTGTCCTTGCACCAGCCGCAGTCGCTTTCCTGGCCACCGTTACCGACGATGGCGTTCCAGTAACGATCCGTCTCGGCCTGGTCATCAGTGGCCACCTGAAACGAAAACGCCTCGGTATGTGGGAAGATCGGCCCGCCGTTGAGGCCGATACAGGGGATGCCCAAGACGGTAAAGTCCACGGTCAATACGTCGCCCTGTTTGCCCGACGGGTAATCGCCGGGCGCCAGGTGCACGGCATTCACCCGGCTGTCCGGAAAGGTCTGGGCATAGAAGGTCGCAGCCTCAAGGGCTGTGCCGTTGTACCAGAGGCAAAGGGTGTTTTTGTGGGTCATGATCGGTCTCCACGTGAGAATGGGTCTGTGGAGTCTAGTCGCCCAGTTGTTGCGCGATGGCCGCTTTGTCGATTACCGACCAGACGTGGGCGAATGTGCCGTCGACCAGCTCATAGATCACATTTTCGTCGAACCTCACCTGGCGCCCATTGATCGGCAACCCGAAGAACTCGCCCCTGGGCGTGACCTTGAAGTTCAGGCGACTGGCCACGGTCGGCGGATCGGCCACCAGCAGCTGGATGCGGAACACCAGGTCCGGTATCTCGCGAAAATCCCGCTCCAGCATGGCTCGGTAGCCGGTGAGGCCGACGACTTCGCCGTTGTAGGTCACGTTCGGGTGCACGAAATGACCCAGGTGGTCCCAGTCCTGGCGGTTGAGGCAGTCGATATAGCCTTGGTAGAAGGTGGCGAGTTCATCGCGGGTCATGCCGTGCTCTCCCGGTGTTAAAAGCGCTCGTCCAGTATCGCCGGCAAGGTGATTTCCTTGACGAAGCTGGCCGAAGACAGGCTCAGCGCCATGCGTACCACCTGCACCACATCGTGCACGGGAATCGAATGGCCTTCATCCCTTTGCTCGGCCTGTGCACGTGGGGTGCTCAAGGGATCTTCGGTGTTGAGATAACCCAGGTTCAGGCAGGTTACCGCCAGGCGCTGCCGGCGATAACCTTCACGCAGGGCATCGGCGATCCCGCGCAAGGCGAACTTGGAGGCGCCGAAGGCGACTTCCGGCCGACCACTTTGCGGCAGGCCGGAGGTGGAGCCGGTAAGAATGATCCTGGGGTGGGGGCTCTTGAGCAGCACCGGCAACAGGCGCTTGATCAGCAGCAGGGTGGAGGTGATGTTGCAGGTGACGATGGCTTCGATCTGGTCATCGTCGTCGGCCAGGAAGTTGTAGGCCGGGTCGAAGGCGAATTCTTCCCAGATGCCCAGGTTGTAGATCAACGTGTCCAGGCCGTTATCGGCAATCGCCTCGGCGATGACGTGCGCGGCCTGGGTAGGTTTGGCGAGATTGGCCTCGATCCACTGCACCTCGACGCCGTCCTTGTGATCCAGCTGTTTTGGGCGGCTGCGGGACACGCCGATCAGCGTATCCCCAGGCTCACCGAGCCCTTCGATCAGGGCTTTGCCCAATCCTTTGCTTGCACCTACCACCAGGGTTTTCATTATGTGTCTCCTTGACAGTCAAACCGTTATTCAAGCCCTGCGCGCCATCAACAACACCGACGCCGCCGCCGACAACAACCCTGCGCAGCACCGATTGAAAATCCGCTTGCCCCTTGGTTCGGCAAACCAGCGGCGCATATGCAGGCCCATATAGGCGTAGGCGCTGATGGCAATCCACTCCAACACCAGGAACATCGCGCCGAGCAGGGCAAACTGTGGGGTGATCGGTTCACCGGGCACTACGAACTGCGGGAGGAAGGCGGTGAAGATCAAGATTGCCTTCGGATTACCCGCTGCCACCAAAAACTCCTGCCGCGCCAACGCCCACAATCCCACCTTGGCCGTCGCGGACTCAGCCTCCGCTTCCGGATTAGCCCGCCACAACTGAAACGCCAGATAAAACAGATACGCTGCCCCCAGAATCTTGATCCCGTAGAACAACAACTCCGACGTTTGCAGCACCACTGCCAACCCTGCGGAGGCGAGGGCGATCATGCCGGCGAAGGCCAGCAGGCGGCCAATGCCCGCCAGGCATGACGTGCGGTAGCCGTAGCGGGTGGAGTTGCTCACGGACAGCAGGTTGTTCGGGCCCGGCGCCATATTCAGGGCGAAGCAGGCGGGGAGGAAAAGGGCGAGGGTGGCGAGGTCCATGGCGGCTCCGGGTTCGCGGGGGCGGGGAGGTGTGAGGATAAGGGGAGTGGAAGTCGTTGGACAGCCTCAGCCGTTCATGTTTTGAGCTATCGCGGCGTTTGCGACTTCAGCGGCCATCTGTTCAGCACCTCGCATCCCATCAATACGTAAAACCGGTACCGTCTGCTGTGACAGCCATGATTCGTGCCACGCCCGGTTGCGCCCTGAGAAATTCGGGTCGTCGTATTGCGAAGCCCATTCCCGGAAGGCCACGTGTATCGCATGCATATCACCATCGGGTGCGATCCGCTCGCCAAAACGCGCCTTCTCGCGGGCAGCCAGGCGTTCGAGGCGAACGGGTGTGGGTGTGACCACAAAGACAATCAGGTCGGCATCAGCAATCAGCGCATCGCCCCAGACCATGCAGGAACCACTCAGCACCCAGTCGTCGTTACCGAGTGCTTGTTGCATCAGGGCAACGCGGTCGCTGGGAGGTCGCTTGGTTGTGAAAGGAGGGTTTGTGGGCATCCAGTAAAAGTCATCGACGTCGACGTGGCGTATACCGAGCCGTGTGGCGAGGTTGCGACCCAGCGTGGTGACGCCCGCGCACGATGCACCTGTGATGTAGAGCCGCATTTTTCCTCCATGAACACAAGCCGGGTCCCAGGTCAGGGATATTTCCGATAAGCAGGACGACTCTGTCGTCCTGCCCAGGCATTTCAGGGCATAGGTTTCGGGGTGACGGTGTACCAACCCGACGGGGTTTTGGCACACACCTGCGGCCTGAGCGGTGTTTCAACCGTGTTGTCGCCCTGAACAGAGAGTTGGCGAACGGCAATCACGCAACCGGCCTTGAACGTGCTGATTTTGACCAGCTGAAATTCCATTTCATAGTCTTTGCCGGGCTCGGGAATAAGCGTGACAGGCGCGGGAAAGCAGGACATTTGCGAACCGCCCATGGCGAACCCTGCAATAAAGGGTTTACCCGCTGGAATGACATGCTCGTCAAACACTTTGGGCGATTGGTTGATGGCTTTGCTCGCCTTGCTGGCAGGCATACCAATCACGCTGTTCTGGCTGTCGGTGGCCCTGAACGGGTAGAGCCCCGCCGAGTCGACATGGGCTTTTTGCCACCCGGCTTCTTCGGGTGTTTGGGTCAGCAGGGACTTGTTGTAAAACATCTCGCACGTCTGGCCGCTGAGGAAACCCGCGTTGGTGGTGTCACCCGTAATAAACCGGATTCGGGCTGAGTTGGCCGGGTCGTATTGGCTGATTTGGGCTTCGTTGCGAACGTCGGTTTTAGTGGTGGCGCAGCCGATAAGCGTCAGGCTGAGGGCCAGGGGAAAGAGAAAACGCATGGGTAACCTTCATATCCTGTGAGGGTAGGGCTTGAGGGAGAGCGATTGATGCCTTCGCCTAGGCGTCGGGTCGAGGCCTATTGACCGGCGTTCCAAACTGCCAGTTCATAGCCATCCGGGTCTGTGAAGTGGAATCTGCGTCCACCGGGAAACGCAAACGTCTCGCGGGTAATGACAGCCCCCAGGGCTTTAAGCCGCTGCTGCGTGGCATCGAGGTCATCGGCGTACAAAATGACCAGAGGCCCACCCGGCCGAACCGGCTCCCCCGTGGTGAACCCGCCTGTCAGGCGCCCATCGCTGAACTCCGTGTAGGTGGGGCCGTAATCGACAAACGTCCAGCCGAACGCGCTGCCGTAGAAGGCTTTGCTACGGGCAATATCGCTGACGTTGAATTCGATATTGTCGATTTGCCGATCTTTACCTTGAGCGCTCATGCGTGCCTTCCTGGCCGATGTTAAGAGCGGCGAGTGTAGCGTGAACGCCTGCCTGCATGAAGACAGCAATCGTACCTATGATGCACTCGACTACAGAATTAATCGGAGCGGACAGCGTGCTGAAGATTGGAATCCTGGGCGTCGGTGAGCTGACGGAGAAGGTGGTGATCGGCCTGCGGCGCAGCGGGTTTGGCGGGCGGGTGCTGCTGTCTCCGCGTAACCACCAACGTGCGCAGCAACTCGCTGAACAGTGGGACTGTGAGGTGATGGCTGACAATCAACAGGTGGTCGATGGGGCGGACTTGTTGGTCCTGGGCGTGCGCCCGGAGGTGGTCGATCAGCTTTCGAATGAAGTGCAGCTCAGACCTGAGCAATCGCTGGTGTCGTTGGTGGCAGGATTGAAGCTGGCCGTGTTGCAGCGCCGCTTCCCGCAAGCGCGTGTGGTGCGCGCCATGTTGTCCTACGCCGCGCAGATCAACCAGACGACCGTGGTGGTCACGCCCGGTGGCGAACCCCATGCAACGCTGCTGGGCGCTCTCGGTTCATTGGTTGTATTAGACGAGGAAGAGGCGTTCGAACTGGCCACTGTCGCGGCCTGTATGAACGGCTGGTTCTATTTCTTCCTGAGTGATCTTCAGCAGTGGTTTACCGACAAAGGCCTGTCCAAGGACCAGGCCGCCCAACTGGTGATGGGCAACCTGCAAGACTGTCTGGCCAGCGCCCGCCACCAGCCATCCGCGAGCCTGGAAGCATTGGGGCGCGCGATTGCGACACCGGGCACCTTTACGGCGGCTGGGTTGGCGGTGTTGAGAAACACAGGCGCGACGCAGGCTTGGCGCGAGGCGGCTGACGAGGTGCTTGAGCGGCTGCACAAGCCTGCGCGTTTATAGCCGGTGATGCTCCAGCAAAAAGTCCACAAACACGCGGATCCGCGCCGGCATGCTCGCGCCGCCGACAAACACCACATGGATCGGCTCCCGGTCGCCGGGGTTCCAGGATTCCAGCAGGCGCACCAGGTCACCGCGTTGCAGGTCTTGTGCAACCGTGAACTCGCCGATACGTGCAATACCGGCGCCTAATCGCGCCAGTTGAGCGAGGGCTTCGCCACTGCTGCATTCGATATTGCCGTTTATCTTCAGGGAGAACTCCCTACCGTCACGGGCGAAGGGCCAGTCGGATTGGGCGCGGCGGAAGTTGAAGCGCAGGCAGTTGTGGCGCAGCAAGTCGTTGGGTTCCAGAGGTGTACCGTGTTGCGCGAGGTACTCCGGCGACGCCACCAGGACCTGGCCAGTGTCGCCGATGCGCCGCGCGGTCAGCGGGCTGTCTGGCAGGTCGCCAAAGCGGATCGCGATGTCAGCCTGGCCGCCGAGGATATCGACCACTTCGTCGCCCAAGGTCAGGTCCACCACAATGTTTGGGTAGCGGGCGCTGAACGCCGCCACCAACGGCACGATGGCCATGCGGCCGTGGCCCAGGGCCGCACTGACCCGTAGCCGGCCTTTGGGCGCGCCCTGGTCGGCGATGGCTTCTTCGACTTCCGCCATGTCGGCCAGGATGCGCCGGGCGCCGCGCAGGTACGCCTCGCCTTCGGCTGTGAAGGCGAGGGCGCGGGTCGTGCGAATCAACAGGCGGGTGCCCAGGCGTTGTTCTGTGCGTGCGATGACGCGGCTGACGGCCGAGGGCGTCAAGCGTAATGCCCGCGCTGCGGCCGACAGGCTGCCTTCCTGCGCCACCATTGCGAATACCGCCATCTCACCCGACCTGCCGTTGAAATCCATTTTTGCCTCGCGCGCAAAGGTGATTGCCAATTAAACGGTCTAGTGCCGTTAAAGCGTTGATCGTAGCATTTGCGGCATAAATGAGGAGTCTTCCATGCGTATCAATCCACCCCTTGTAGCCCTGGCTGTCGGTGCCTTTGGCATTGGCGTCACTGAGTTCGCGCCCATGGGCATGTTGCCCACCATCGCCAATGACCTTGGCGTTTCGATTCCCACTGCGGGGCTGTTGGTCAGCGCCTACGCCCTGGGGGTATTGCTCGGTGCGCCACTGATGATCCTGACCACTGGCAAGATTCCCCGTCGTCACTTGCTGGTCGGGCTTATGGCCATTTTCACCCTGGGTAACGTGATGTCGGCGCTTGCAACCGGCTATTACGACCTGTTGATTGCCCGCGTCATCACTTCGCTCAACCACGGCGCGTTTTTTGGTGTGGGTTCCATCGTTGCGGCCAGTGTGGTTGCGCCGGACAAGCGCGCCGGCGCCGTCGCCGCGATGTTTATGGGCCTGACCCTGGCGACCATTGGTGGCGTGCCACTGGCGACCTGGTTGGGTGAACTGCTTGGCTGGCGTACAGCGTTCTGGGGCATTGGCGGGCTGGGCCTGGTGACCATGGTCGCGCTGTGGTTCGCGCTGCCTGACCTGCCGCTGCCGAAAAGCGACGGTGTGCTGGCCGAAATCAAGGTGCTGGGGCGTGGTTCGGTACTGGCGGCACTGGCCCTGACCGTGGTGGGTTCCGGTGCTATGTTCACCGTGTTTACCTACATCGCGCCGATCCTGAGCAACCAGACCCATGCGTCTACCCCCTTTATCACGGCCATGCTGGTGCTGTTCGGCGTCGGGTTGACCCTGGGCAATATATGGGGTGGCAAGGCGGCGGATCGCTCGATCGACCGGACCCTGATCGTCTCGCTGAGCGCACTGATTCTGGTCCTGCTGGCCTTTGCATTCCTGATGCGTTGGCCGATACCGGCAGCGGTGAGCATCCTCATCTGGGGTATCGCCAGCTTCGCCGTCGTGCCGCCGTTGCAGATGCGTGTGATGGAAGCGGCCAAAGATGCGCCGAACCTGGCCTCGGCCGTGAACATCGGCGCCTTCAACTTCGGCAACGCGATTGGCGCAGCAGTGGGGGGTGCAGTGATCAACGCAGGGTTGGGCTACCCGGCGATTTCCCTGGCCGGCGCGGCGATGGCGGGCTTGGGGTTGCTGATGGTCGTGACGTTTGCCTGGGGTTCTAGAGCGCGCATGGCTGCGGCGATTTAGCCGATGCGCACCACAGGGTTCACTGCGGCGCCTTCAGAAAACGCTGTCCATGGTCTGGATGCGGCAGCAGGCAGGTGTCTAATTGATTCTACCTGCGTCCAGCGGCGTTCACCCTCCTGCCGTTTACCGTGAAAGCAAAGGTGCAGTGCTTGTTTCCTCACCACCCACGTCGTGCAAGGAAATCCGCGACGTCTCCGGCAACGCCAACCCTCCGGCCAGTGCCAGCAACGCCACGGCAATCAGGTAAAACGCCGGTGACAGGTTGCTGCCCGTGGTGCTGATCAACCATGTCGCCACCAGCGGCGCGGTGCCGCCGAAGATCGTGTACGCCATGTTGTAGGTGATCGCCGAAGCGGTATAGCGCGTACGGGTCGGGAAGGTCTCCGACAGCAAGGCCGCCGTGACCACGCCGCACAACACCGCGCCGACCGCCAGCAACATCACGCCGACAATCGACGCCGCAAACGAGCCGGAGCTGGCCATCAGGAACGACGGATACACCACCACGATCAACAACACACAGGCAGTCATCACGGTGACACGCCGCCCGACCCGGTCCGAATACAGCCCCGCCAGCGGGCAGATCGCCGCCGCGAAGATCAACGCGATCAGCGACACCAGCAGCGCCATCGCCCGATTCAGCCCGCCCGCCACTTGCAGGTACGTCGCGAAGTAGGTGGTGAACATATAAAACGACAACGCCGTGAGTGATACAAAAGCGCCCAGGCAACAGATCGCCGCACCATGGTTGCGCAAGGTTTCCTTGAGCGGGGAGTGGGCGACGGCATGCTCTTCCTTCACAGCCTGGAAGGCAGGCGTCTCGTCCAGCTTCCAGCGCAGGTAGAGGCCCACCAGGCCGAGTGGCGCGGCGATCAGGAACGGCAGGCGCCAGCCCCAACTGCCCATGGCTTCGGCGGACAATGACGCCTCAAGGGCATACGCCACTACCGCAGCGGCGGCGAAAGCGGAAAACGTCGACACCGGCACGAAGCTGCCATACCAGGCGCGTTTGTCACTCGGCGCGTGCTCCATCAGATAAGCACAGGCACCGGCGTATTCACCGCCGGCGGAGAAGCCCTGGGCGCAACGTATCAGCGACAACAGAATCGGCGCCGTGACGCCGATGGCGGCGTAGGTGGGCAGCAGGCCGATCAACGTGGTGGCAGCGGCCATCAACAGGATGGTCATGGCCAGGGTGCGCTTGCGGCCGATGCGGTCGCCGAGCATGCCGAAAAAAATACCGCCCAAGGGCCGGAAGGCGAAGGCCACGGCAAATACGGCGAAGGTCTTGAGCAGCGCCGCGCTGGCGTCGCCGCTGGGGAAGAATTGCTGGGCGATGGTGGTGGCGAGGAAGCCATAGACGGCGAAGTCAAACCACTCGACGAAATTACCGATGCCGGCGGCGATGATGACCTTGCGCAGGGTTTGCGGGCTGACCTGTTCGGTGGAGGGGCTCGTCATGGGGGAAGGCCTCGGGATAGCTGGGGGGATGACCGATTATCGGCGCAGGCGCTTGGGCGGCGGGGCCCAAAAGAGTCGTCCGCGTAGTCAGTAGCGACTTGGTGGGATGGGCAGACGCAGGAATCAGGCCAAGTGCGTCGCGCTCATCAGGCGCCGGGCCACCTTCGCCAGTATCCTTACCCCTTCATCAATCTGCTCCACGGTGAGCCCGGCGTAGCCCATGACCAGGCCTGCCGGTCGGTCGCCCTGCGACGTGAACAACGGCGTCAGGGGATACACACCCACGCCGAGCTCAAGGGCAAGCGCCTGCAAGGCGGGCTCATCCCGCGAGCCAAGCGACGGCAGCAGCAATACCCCATGCAGCCCGGCGGCCATTCCCAGCAGTTTGCCAAGCCCCGCCAGGTGGCGGTCGACGGCATCCAGCAGCGCTTTACGGCGTCCTTCATTGTCACGGCGCAGGCGACGTACGTGGCGTTCATAGGCGCCGCTGGCGATCAACGAGGCGAGTACGTTCTGCTCCCAGCGCGCGGAGTGGCGGTCGGTCAGCCGCTTGGCTTCACGAAACACGCCCACCAGGTCACGGGGCAGTACCAGGTAACCCAGCCGCAATTGCGACGAGAGTGCCTTGGAGAAGGTGCCCACGTAGATCACCCGCGCTTCGGTATCCATCGATTGCAGCGCGTCGATGGGGCGCTGGCCGTAGCGGAATTCGCCACCGTAATCGTCTTCGATGATCCAGGCGTGATGGCGGCTCGCCCAGTCCAGCAACTCGAGGCGCCGCGCGATGGGCAGTACTGCGCCCATGGGGAACTGGTGCGACGGTGTCACGTAGGCCAGCCGTGCGCGAGGGTCGTCCGGCAAGCGTTGTGTCTGCAAGCCGCAGGCGTCGACCGGAATGGATAACGCGGTCGCGCCAGTGGCCTCGAAACAGTACCGGGCCATGCGGTAGCCCGGGTCCTCGAACACGAACGCATCGTCGGGGTTGAGCAGCACCCGAGCGCACAGATCGAGCCCCTGCTGGGAGCCGTGCACCACCAGTATCTGCTCGGCATCGCAGCTCAAACCTCGCGCACGGCGCAGATAGCCTTGCAGTGCATGGCGCAAGCGTTCTTCACCTTCGGGCTGGCCGTAAGGTCGACTGGGTTGACGCTTGACCAGTTCGGCGCGATAGGCGCGATGCCAGCCAAGTGCCGGGAAGTCCCGTGAGGCGACCGCACCATACTGAAAGTCGATACGCGCCGAGGGCGACGCCATGCTATAGGGCTTGAGGCTGGCCACACGCTGTCCATACAGGGACAGCAAGGGTGGACGGTGGTCGTCGGGCACCGGGCCCGTTGCCGGCCGCCCCCCGACTCTGGCGGCAACCCTGGCGGCCTTGCCCACGGCAGTCACCACAAACCCCTCGGCGGCCAGTTGCTCGTAGGCGGCGGTGACGGTGGTGCGTGACACCCCGAGTGTGTCTGCCATCGCACGGGTCGAGAGCAGCTTGGTGTCGGGCGCAAGCGTGCCGTCTTCAATCTGTGCACGCAACCTGGCGTAGATTCGGCGTTCAGCGCCGCGCGAAGGATTCGACAACTGGCCCATGGAAAAACCTCGAAACTGGTGCTTTTTGCGCTGCAGGTGATGGGCGAGATTATGGGTTCTCTTCCCGCCAAAATGAATGCTCGCCATGTACATTCCTGATCACTTTGCCGAACAACGCCCGCAACAACTGCACAGAATCATCCATGACAACCCATTGGGCATCGTGGTGATGCCGGGTGACAGCGGCATGGACGCCGATCACCTGCCGTTTGATTTTGACCCGCGCCACGGCCCCCGTGGGCTGCTCACCGCGCATGTGGCCCGCGCCAACCCGTTGTGGCAGCGTTGCGCGCAGGGGGCGCCGGTGCTGGTGATCTTTCGTGGCGCCCAGGCCTACGTGTCGCCCAACGGCTATGCGTCCAAACACCAGACTCACCGCCAGGTTCCAACCTGGAACTACGAGGTGGTGCATGTGCACGGCGTGATGCGGGTGATGCAAGACCCAAAACGCCTGCGCCGTACCCTGGCCCTGTTGACGCGCCAGCACGAGGCCTCTGAGCCCGAGCCCTGGAAAATGGGCGATGCGCCACGGGCCTTTCTGGATGACATGTTGACGAAAATCGTCGGCATCGAAATCGAACCGCTGCGTTTTGAATGCAAGCGCAAACTCAATCAGAACAAGGATCACGCCGACCGATTGTCAGCCATCGTGCACCTGCGCGAGCGCGGTGAGACGGCACTTGCGCAGATCATGCTGGAAAACCTCGGCCCGTTGGATCCGGAGGCCGCGCCATGGAGCTGGAGCTGAGCCTCACCACGATCCTGGTCACGTTCGCCGGGGTGTTCTTGATCTGCTTCATGAAAGGCGCCTTCGGCGGTGGCTTTGCCATCGTCGGCATTCCGCTGCTGTCGCTGGTGATGGACCCGATCACCGCCGGTGGTTTGTTGGCCCCGTTGTTCATCGCCATGGACCTGTTCGGCCTGCGCTATTGGAAACCGTCGACCTGGTCAAAGCCCGACCTCACTTTACTGGTACCTGGGTTGGTGGTCGGGATTGGCGTTGGCTACCTGCTTTTTCGCGTATTGGATCACCGTGCGATTGCCATCGTGATGGCGCTGGTCACCCTGGTGTTTGTCGGCCTGTGGTTCAGGGCCGGGGGAAATGTCAGTGTGAAGCCGCGTTCAGCACCGAAGGCCGTGGCCGCTGGGGTCACCTCCGGAATCACCACCATGGTTGCGCATTCCGGTGGGCCGCCGTTGGCGATGTACCTGTTGCCGCTGGGCCTGAGCAAGCAGGTGTACGCCGGCACCACCAGCCTGTTTTTCACCGTGGGTAACCTGCTCAAGGCCATCCCTTGGCTGATCCTGGCCAGGCCGACCGGTGATGTGCTGGGCCTGGCGCTGATCTGCCTGCTTGCCGTGCCGAGTGGCGTGTGGCTGGGCTGGCGCCTGCATGCGCGGTTGGATCAGCGCCAGTTGTATCGCGCGTGCTATGGCTTGCTGATTATCACGGCGCTCAAGCTGTTATGGGACGGCATCAGCGGCTACCTGGCTTAGGGATGAAACCTGCGCCCCAACGCCTCCAGGCGCACCGCGATCGGCGGCAACCGCTCGCTGCTGCGTGCCAGGGTTTCCACGTTGTCGGCGGTGCTTTGCGCAATGCTCTGCACCGACTGCAGGCGCCCGACAATCTCGAGGTTGGCCGAGGTCTGCTCGCGGGTGGTGGTCACGATCCGGCCATTGAGGTCGTCGATGTGGGCGATGTCGTCGCCCACTGCGCGCAGCATGTCGACGGCCACCTGGCTGTCTTCCACGCAGCGGTCGACGCCTTGGCGGCTGTCGTGCATGGCTTGCACGGCCTGGCGGCTGCCGTGTTGCAGGCCTTCGATGATGGTTTTGATTTCCTGGGTGGACACGGCCGTGCGTTGCGCCAGGTTGCGCACTTCGTCGGCAACCACGGCGAAGCCACGGCCTTGCTCGCCGGCGCGGGCGGCTTCGATGGCGGCGTTGAGGGCCAGCAGGTTGGTCTGGTTGGCGATGCTGCTGATCACTTCAAGCACGGTGCCGATCTGTTCGGTTTGCACGGCCAGGCCTTGTACTGTCTCGTGGGTGCCGTTGAGGCGTGAGGCCAGTTGGGTGATTTCCTGCTGGGCGCGGCCGACGCTTTCCTGGCCGCGCAGGATCTGTTGGCTGGCCTTGCCGGCATGATCCACCGCTTGCTCGACGTGCACGGCAATATGGCCCATGGCGTCTTCCATGCGCTGCATCGAGCCGGTCATCTGGGTGATTTCCGCCAGTTGGTGGCGCGCGCCTTTTTCCAGGGTGCCGCTGGCGCTGGCCAGTTCCTCGCCGAGTTGGCCGAGGCCGTGGGAGTCACGGGCGACGCCGTCGATCAGGCCGGTCAACTGATGCAGAAAATGGTCGAAACGCTTGGCGAGGGAGACGTGGGTCTTGCCCTGGTCGCCTTGGGCGGTTTCAACGGTGAGCTGGGAGGTGACCGCCAGCATCTTCTCGAGCATTTCCTGACTCTCGACCGCCTCGGCCTGGCTGTGCACGGCCAGGTAGAGCAGGGCGACGGTCTCCATCACCACGTAAAAGGCATGTACAAACACCATGGTCCAGCCACCGTGGTGCGCCATCACAAACACTGGAAAGCCCTGATGTTGAAGGGCATGGAACACCACGTGATGCACGGCAATGGTGGCGGCGGCGACCAGGATCGGCAGCCAGTCACGGTAAAACGTCAGCACCGCCAGCAGCGCGAAGATGCCGAAGTGCGCTTCGATCACGCCCTGGGCCTGGTTGATATGCAGCGCCGCCATGACCATCAGGCCCGCGCCGAGGGCGCAACGCATCACACGTGTGCCGCCGATGGCACGGTAAAGCGCGGTCAACACCACGCTGGTGCCTGCGCCGACCAACACGGCCTGCACCAGGGTGTCGTGCCAGAACGCCAGGCCCAGGGAAAACAGGAACATCAGCCAGACCAGCGCCAGCATGATGCGGTCGGCTTTGCGGTAGTGCTCGAAAAAACGCGTGCGGGTGGGCATTCACACTTACTCCATGTGGTCTGGCCGAGACATAGCGAGGGGCAGGGTGGAGCGAATCAGGGGTTTTTTGGTTTTTATTGGATTCAGTGATGCCAAACGTTTATCGGCATCGGGAGGCGGGACTTTAGGGGCGGCTACCCGGGCGGATAGCCGTGGTTCGGAGGGCGGTCAGAAGCTGTACTTTGCCGTCAGCATCATATTGCGCGGGCTGCCATAGGAATCACCGCCATAGCTCACGGAATTGGAGATGGACTGGTAGTAACGGCGGTCGAAGATGTTGTTGGCGTTGAGCTGCAGGTCCAGGTGCTGGTTGACCTGGTAGCCGGCCATCAGGTCGGTGACGGCATAGGCGCCTTGCTGCAGGCGGTAGGTGCTGCCATCCGCGACTTTGAAGTCGTTGTACATGCGGCTCTGCCAGGACACGTTGCCGCCCACGCGGAGTTTTTCCAGCGAGCCCTGGAAGTGGTAGTTGGTGGTCAGCTTGAACAGGTGCTCCGGGGTGTCGGTGTCGAACTGCTTGTTGACGTTCTGCGGGTTGGCTGCGTCCTTGATGGTGTGCGTACGTGCATAAGTGTAGCCACCGCCGACCTGCCAGTTCTCGGTCAAGGCGCCTTGCAGTTCGAAGTCGATACCCTGGCTGCGAATCTCGCCGGAGGCCACGGAGCAGGAGGCCTGCGGGCAGTTTGCGACGGTCACGCCGACGGCACGGTTTTCCTGGTCGACGCGAAACAGCGCCACGCTCGCGTTCAGCGCGCCACCCAGGTATTCACCCTTGATACCCACCTCATAGTTCTTGCCGACGATAGGCTTGAGCGGGGTGCCGGAGGTGTCCTTTTCGCTCTGGGGCGTGAAGATGTCGCTGTAGCTGACGTAGACCGAGTGATGGTCGTCCAGGTCGTAGATCAGGCCGGCGTAGCGGGTGAGGTTGCGGGTGACCTTGTAGTCGCCGGTGTTGCTGCCGTGGGCATCGTAGTCATACCAGTCCAGGCGCCCGCCGAGGATCAGCTTCAACGGGTCAGCCAGATTCAGGCGCGTGGTGACGTACACCCCGTCCTGGGTGGTCACGTCGCGGTCATTGGTGGTGTGGACGAAGTTCGGTTTGCCCGCCGTGAGCGGCCAGTTCAGGTTGTAGGGGCTGTAGTTGTGGGTGGTCATGTCGTAGATGCGCCGGCTGGCGCCTACCACCAGCTCGTGGGTACGCCCGAACGCCTGGAAGGGGCCGCTGGCAAACGCGTCGACACCCGCCTGGTTTTCATCGTAGGCCGCTTGATAGACGGTGCGCGCCAGTGTGTTGGCGACCCAGCGCGACTGGTAGGAGCCGGAGAACAGCGCGTTCTGTTCGGCATAGTTGGCGTTGACTTGCAGTTTCCAGTCGTTGGCCAGTTGCTGACGCAGCTCGGCGAATACGGTGTTGATCTCCTGGTCCTTGTTTTCCCAGTCGGTGCCGGGGTTGTAGGAGCGCGGCAGGTTCAGGTGATGGCCATCCTGGCCGACCATCGACGAGCCCCAGAAGTAATTGGTCTTGTCCTTTTGGTTGGAGAAGCCAAGGGTCAGGGTGGTGTCTTCGCTCAGGTCGGCTTCGGTGACGGCGTAAAACAGGCCGTGATACTCCTCGGCGTTGTCGATGAAGCTGTTGGCATCGCGGTACGAGGTGACCACGCGACCGCGCCAGGTGCCGCTGTCGTTGAGTGGGCTGGAGGCGTCGAGTTCGCCCCGGTAGTCGTCCCAGCTGCCGGCGGCGCCGGTCAGGGTGACTTTCTGCTCGTCCAGTGGCCGCTTGCGGACCAGGTTGATGGCGGCGGAAGGGTTGCCCGCGCCGGTGACCAGGCCGGTGGCGCCGCGCACGATTTCAACGCGGTCGAACATCGCCAGGTTCGGCTGTGCGCCCACTGACACACCGTTATAGCCACTGGGGATGCCGTCATACATCAGGTTGTCGATGTCGAAGCCGCGCGACGTATAGGACTGCCGGCCCGGACCGCTGGAGAAATTCAGGAACAACCCCGGCGTGGCCTTGACCACATCGTTGATGCTGGTCATCGCCTGGTCATCCATGCGCTGACGCGTAATCACGGTGACGGCCTGCGGGGTTTCGCGCATGGTCAATGGCAGTTTGGTCGCGGTTTTCATCGCGCCAGTGGTGTAGGACTGGGTGCCCTCGGTGGTTTCGCCCAGTTGCTCTTCGCCAGAGATTTGCGTGGCGCCCAGTTCAAGCGTGGTGGCCGGCGCCTGGGTATCGGCGGCAAAGACCGCGGATGAACTGGCCAGACAGACCGCCAACGCTATCAGACTGGGTGAAAAACCTTTACTGCCGTGTTGTTGCACAGACATGGAACTGACTCTCCCCGAACGCCGTCCCTGGCGAATAAAAAATCTGTTGATAATTATTCGCATTAGTCTGGCAGATTGTTCTTGTAGGAAAAAGCCTTGAGGGAGAAACAGTTAACGAATTTTTCACATCTCAGTGGCGGCGATTTGCCACATCGCCCCGCGAAAAGCGCGGTTATTCGCGCTGTGGAATCGCCACCCGACTGGTCGCCTTGACCTCCCTCAGCGCCAGGCTCGACTGTATCGAGGCAATCCCCAACTGCCGCCGCAACACGCTCTCGACAAACTCGCTGTAGCTGTCCAGGTCTTCAGCCAGTACCTGCAACAAATAATCGGCATCCCCGGTGATCTTGTGGCACGACAACACCTGTGGCAGTTCTTTCACCACCGCCTCGAAGGCGTCGGGCGCATGGTCGGTGTGGATCGCAAAACGCACATGCACGAACGCCAGGATGTCCAGCCCGAGCATCTTGCGGTCGAGGTTGGCCTGGTAGTCCTTGATCACGCCTTCTTCTTCCAGGCGTTTGCGCCGGCGCCAGCAGGGCGTGAGGCTCAGGGACAGGCGCTCACTCAGCTGAGCGTTGGAAATACTGGCGTCCTGCTGCAGCAGGGCGAGGATGGCGAGATCGGTATCATCAAGAACGACCTGTTTGGTTTTATTTTTCATAATCGTGCGCCAATGAGGTAAATATTCCCGATAAACCTAACAGTGCCGTAAGTAAAAGCAAAGAAAGCCCACTGCCGCCAGAACAAAATAGACCCTGTCTTTTACTGGCGGATGCCCTCACATGTTGACTGTTTTCAGCGAAGCCCACCGTTTGCACCATGGCACCGAACTCAAGGACGGTGTGCTCAAACCCTCGTTCGAACAACCCAGCCGCGCCGACACCGTGCGTGATCGGGTCCGTCAGGTTGGCCTGGGCGATATCATCACGCCGCGCCGTTTTGACCGGGCCTGCTACGTCGCCGCCCACAGCGAACGCTACGTGGCGTTCCTCGAAGCCGCCTGGGCCGAATGGACTGCCATCGGCCGCAGCCATGACGCCTTGCCTCTGGTGTGGCCGGTACGCGACCTGGCCAACCAGCAGGTGCCGGCGTTCATCGACGGCAAGCTCGGTTTTTACGCGATGGACGCCGGTTCGCCGATTACCCGCACCACCTGGCAGGCGGTGAAGACCAGCGCCGACATCGCACTGACCGGCCTGGCGTTGCTCGACGAAGGCCATCACAGCGCCTTTGCCCTGTGCCGCCCACCGGGCCATCACGCGGCCCGTGAATACATGGGCGGTTACTGCTACCTCAACAACGCCGCGATTGCCGCACAGCACGCCATCACCCAGGGCGCCACGCGTGTGGCGGTGCTGGATGTGGATTTTCACCATGGCAATGGCACCCAGAACATTTTTTACGACCGCTCGGACGTGATGTTCATATCCCTGCATGGCGACCCGGCGGTGTCCTACCCGTACTTTTCCGGTGCCAGCAGCGAGCGCGGCGTCGGCGCTGGGGAGGGCTTCAACCTGAACTACCCGTTGCCGAAAAACACCACCTGGACCCATTACCGAACCGCCCTGATAGACGCCTGCCAGCAACTGCGCCGCTTTGCGCCTGAAGTGCTGGTGATCTCCCTGGGCGTCGACACCTTCAAGGACGACCCCATCAGCCACTTCCTCCTCGACAGCGAAGACTTCCTCGGCATGGGCGAGATCATCGCCACCGTCGGCGTGCCCACGCTGTTCGTGATGGAAGGCGGCTACATGGTTGATGAGATCGGCATCAATGCGGTCAACGTGCTGCACGGTTTCGAACGCCACAGCCAATAACAACGACCCCTCGACTTTTCTTCTGCCAAAACTCAAAAACATAACAAGAGGTTTTGTGATGAAAACAACCACGCCCGGGCTGTGTGAACAGCCTGCGTTGCAACGCACCCTGAGCAACCGCCACATCCAGTTGATGGCCATGGGCGGCGCGATCGGCACCGGCCTGTTCATGGGCTCCGGCAAGATCATCGCGCTGTCCGGCACCTCGATCATCCTGATCTACATGATCATCGGGCTGTTCGTGTACTTCGTGATGCGCGCCATGGGCGAGCTGCTGCTGTCCAACCTCAACTTCAAGAGCTTCGCCGACTTTGCCGGTGCTTACCTGGGGCCGCGCGCGGCGTTCTTTCTCGGCTGGTCGTACTGGTTGAGCTGGAGCGTAGCGGTGGTGGGCGACGCCGTTGTGGTCGGCGGTTTCTTCCAGTACTGGTTCCCCGATGTACCGGCCTGGATGCCGGCGGTGGCGATGTTGCTGACCCTGTTCGCGCTGAATGTGCTGACGGTCAGGCTGTTCGGCGAAGTGGAGTTCTGGTTCGCGATCATCAAGATCATCGCCGTTGTGACCTTGATCGGGGTGAGTGGGGTGCTGATCGCCAGTTCCTTCGTTTCGCCCACCGGCGTCACCGCTTCGTTGAGCCACCTCCTGGATAAACAAGCGGCATTTCCCAACGGCCTGTTCGGCTTTTTTGCCGGGTTCCAGATGGCGATCTTTTCCTTCGCCGGCACCGAGCTGATCGGTACCGCCGCCGCCGAAACCCGTGCGCCGGAAAAGACCTTGCCCAAGGCGATCAACTCGATCCCGCTGCGCATCATCCTGTTCTACGTGCTGGCCCTGGCGTGCATTATCGCGGTGACCTCCTGGCAGCAGGTGTCACCGAGCAAGAGCCCGTTTGTCGAATTGTTCCTGGTCGCCGGTTTCCCCGCCGCAGCGGGCATCGTGAATTTCGTGGTGCTGACCTCGGCGGCGTCGTCTGCCAACAGCGGGGTGTTTTCCGCCAGCCGCATGTTATTTGGTTTGGCCGACCTGGGTGATGCGCCGGGGATCTTCCGGCGCTTGTCGAACAGCAGCGTGCCGTTTATCAGCCTGGCGTTTACCAGCTTGCTGATGTTGCTGGGGCTGGTGTTGCTGTTTGTGGTGCCGGAGGTGATGACCGCCTTCACCATCGTGTCGACGGTGTCGGCGATCCTGGTGATCTTCACCTGGTCGACCATCCTCGCGTCCTACATCGCCTATCGCAAAAAACGCCCGGACCTGCACGCCCAATCCACCTACAAGATGCCCGGTGGTGTGCCGATGGCCTGGTTTGCCCTGGCGTTTCTCGCCTTCGTGCTGGGCCTGCTGGCGTTGCGGCCGGACACACGCCTGGCGCTGTGTGTGATGCCGGCCTGGTTTATCTGGCTGGGAATCGCCTATCAGTTTTCGCGCTTTCAGGGTCAGCCCTTTCAAAGTCTTTGAAAAACCGGCCATATCTGGCTGATACCCTCCCATTTGTGGTGAGCGGGCTTGCCCCGCGTTGGGTTGCGAAGCGACCCTGGAAGGAGGCATGCGGTGAATCAGGTACTCTTCGGCTGCTGGTGTTGGGGCTGCTTCGCAGCCCAGCGCGGGGCAAGCCCGCTCACCACAACAAGCCCGCTCGCCACAGGGTATTTGTCGCCAGTTCTGACCAGAGACCTTGAACGGGCTGGCTTTCAGGGTGCCAGCCTGGTGAAGACATAATCCCGGTCTTTCACCAACGCCTGGTGGCAGGCAAAACACGTCTGGTGCTGCGCTTCATCGGCTGGTTTGCCATTGATGAAGCGTCCAAACCCCCAGCCACCGGTGGACGCGTATTTTTTCGAGTCCTTGACCATGAACTGCACCGTGGTCGCCGCGCCAGGGATGGACGCGGTCTTGAAATCCGGTGACTGCTCGTGTTTCCACGCCAACTTGGCCAGGACGGTGCCATCCGGGAAAGGCAACGTGCCCTCCCGATAAGCCTTGAGCGCAGCGCTGTTGCCCAGCACCACGCGCAGCTCGTTCAACGGGTCGGCTTCCTGGGCCGGAGCCACCAGTTCCCATTGGCGGTAGCCGTCGGGAATAGTCACGCCGTAGATCGGCGAGGGTGCGCTGTCGGCGAAGGCGCCAGCCGAACTCGCGAGGGCCAATGCGGCCATGTACAGGCGCTTCATCACAGGTGATCCGCATCAATGACCGCCTTGGCAAACGCCTCGGGCGCTTCCTGCGGCAGGTTGTGGCCGACGCCACCGTTGATCAGGCGGAACTCGTACTTGCCGGTAAACCGCTTGGCGTAATCCTCCGGCTGCGGGTGCGGGGCGCCGTTGGCGTCGCCTTCGAGGGTGATGGTCGGCACGCCAATGGACGGCGCCTGGGCGAGTTTCTGCTCCAGCGGGTCGTATTTCGTTTCACCCTGCACCAGGCCCAACCGCCAGCGGTAGTTGAACACAGTGATCGCTACGTGATCCGGGTTCTCCAGGCCTTTGGCACTGCGATCGAACGTGGCGTCATCGAACTTCCACTGCGGCGAGGCCAATTGCCAGATCAGCTTGGCGAAGTCGTGGGTGTTTTTCTGGTAGCCGGCGGCGCCGCGCTCGGTGGCGAAGTAGAACTGGTACCACCATTGCAGCTCGGCCTTGGGCGGCAGTGGGTTCTTGCCGGCCGCCTGGTTGCCGATCAGGTAACCGCTGACCGACACCAGCGCCTTGACCCGCTCCGGCCACAATGCCGACACGATGTCCGCCGAGCGTGCGCCCCAGTCATAGCCACCGAGCACCGCTTGCTGGATCTTCAGCGCGTCCATGAAGTCGATCACATCGCTGGCCAGCGCCGCCGGCTGGCCGTTGCGCAGGGTCTCATTCGAGAGGAAACGCGTGTCGCCATAACCCCGTGCGTAAGGGATCAACACGCGATAGCCCTTGGCCGCCAGTAACGGCGCGACCTGGGCGTAGCTGTCAATGTCGTAGGGCCAGCCATGCAGCAGGATCACCGCCGGGCCGGTGGTGGGGCCGACTTCGGCGTAGGCCACGTCCAGCAGCCCAGCCTTGACGTGCTTGAGGGCACCGAAGGCGCTTTGGGTACTGGCGACAACTTTGGTCGCAGCCTCGGGCATTTCGGCGTGGGCCATGCCCAGGATGCCGAATTGCGCCAGGGCAAAGGCCAGGAAAAGCGGTGTGGAACGGCGGTTCAACTGAGCGTGCATGGCGAGCCTCCTGCGGCTGGATGTGTGCCGGGTGCTCAGTTGAACGCCGGGCTGTATCTGGCCTGTTTCAGGAAACCCGCCGAGTTAAAGGCTGTGTATCGCAGTGGGCTGTGTACACACTGCGATACAAACCTAGAACGCCACCCTCAGACCCACAGTGCCTTCGCGGCCGTTGTAGGTGTTGCTGTCCAGATTGCGGTTGTAGCCGACTTCGCCATACAGGCTCACATCGGGCGCTACCTGCAAGGTGGCGCCCAGGCTGACTTCAAGGATGGTGGATTTCTGCTCGGTATCGATCCGGGTCGTGTGGTTGTAAATCACACTGTTGTCCCCGGCGCTGGCATGCCAGACGTTCGCGCGCGCATAGGGCTGCCACGCCATGCCATGGATGTTGTAGTCGCCGCGCAGCCTTAAGCCCAGGCGGGAGGTCACGCTGGTATCGGCGTCGTACTTGACGTCGGAAATGCCGTCGTTCTGGCTGTCGAGCCTTGTCTTGCCGACGATCACTTGGGCCTGCGGCTCCAGCGTCCAGTTTTGGCTGGCCCGGAGCGGCCAGCCGACTTCAGCTGAGGCTGTGATGTTATGCCCTCGGGTTTTCATCTTCACGCCGCGGTCTGATTCGTTGTTGCCGTTGAACCGGCTGCCCATCAGCACCAGATCCACATACGCTTGATTAGCCCCGATCAGTGTCCAGTAAATCCCCAGGCTATCGGCGCGCAAGGTGGTTTTGCCGGCGTCCAGGTCTTGCCAGCCACCGTTGAAGCCCTTGACGTTGCCTTTGAGTGTGCTGTGGCCCACAAACAGCCCAACGCGCTGGTTGCGCCCGCTGTCGTCGGTGGTGGTGTAGACATCACTGCCCACTTGGAAGCCCTTGAGCGTGCTGTCCAGCGTCGGGCTCACCGTGCCGGCGAACCCTTGACGGCTGCTGCTGCCGTAGACCCGGCCCCAGCCGTCCAGCGCATGGCTGCTCTGTCGAAGGTTCTGGTCGCCCATGCGCTCGTGATAAGTGCCCAGCGTGGCGCGCACGATCTGGTCGGCCGCCGGGAACATTGCGGCATAGATCGGCACTTCCTTGCGGTAGATGGGGATTGGATCGGGCCCTGGTTTAGGGGGGGGAGGCTCGCCCGGGCTCGGTAAAGGTACGATGATCTCAGGGCCTGGTGGCTGCACCGGGACAGTGGAGCGCAGGTAATAATTCTTTGCCGTGCCTGCGGTTACACCGCCCTTGAACAGGCGGTAGTCGAACGCACCCGCGGAGACCGGGCCGGCGAGGGTGAAGGCGTTGGCACTGCCGGAGGCACCATTAAGGGCCTGCACAACCTGGATACCATCCTGCAGCGTCGCTGCACCCGCACCCCCCAGGTTGGTCACGCTGATCGTTGTACTGCCCCCAATGGCACCTTGGTCAATCACCAGTTTGTCGCTGGGCGAGCCGTCGCCGCCCAACACACTTTGCAGTTCAACCCGCCCACCATTGCCGGTGTAATTGCCCCTGATGGTCAATGAGTCGCTGGTGCTGGAGCTGCCGGTGGTCATGTCGATCACGCCGCTGTTGCTGACGGTAACCAACTGGCCGGCGGTAAAGGCTTCGATGACGCCGGTCCCGACCAGCAGCTTGCTCGTGCCATCCAGCGCCAGCGTGCCAGTACCGGAGCTGCTGTCACCCAGCTTGAGGGTCGTACCGCTCAGCGTCAGTTCGGAGCCATTGTCCAGCTGGATGGCTTCCCAGTTGGGCAATAGGCCCGGATCCCCGGCCTTGGTGTTGTCCAGGGTGAGCTTGTCGTTGCCCAGGCCGCCGTCCACCAATTGCGCTGCCGCCAACTGAGCACTCGTCAGATTCTGCACGAGTGCCATGTCGTCCCCTTCACCCATCCGCACAAACGAGTGCAGGTTGCCGCCGGTCCAGATGAAGTGGTCGTTGCCGAAACTGAGCAGGATCTGCCCGTTCACCTCGCCGCCCGAGACGGTCACCTGATCATCACCGGCGCTGACACTGATATTGCCGCCCACAAACGCCGTGCCCGAGATCCGGATGGTGTCGTTGCCTAAGCCGGTCACCAGGTTGCCGATGATGCGGCCTCCCGACATGTCGAACAGGTTGTTATCGAGTTTCATGTCGACGCGGCCGATGGTGCCGCCGGTCACTGCGGCGTCGTCGCTGTCTTCGACGGCGCCGGTGATGGTGCCACCGCTCATTCTGAAGATATCCCGACCGTCACCTTGAGCCACGGCCGCTACAGTGCCGCCGCTCTGGGCATAGCTGTCGATACCGTCCCCCTGGTTGATAGTGCCGACCTGACCGCCGGTAATCAGCGCCACATCCGCGCCCGCACCTTGAGTGACAGACCCGGTAATGCTGCCCAGATTGAGCCGAAAGATATTCGCGCCATCGCCCTGGTTGAGGTTCCCATCAATCCCGGCGCTTGGCCCATTCACATCCACAAGATCATTGCCCGCGCCAAAGGTCACATTGCCGGTCACCCGGCCCGTCGCGGTGATATTCAGTGTGTTGTTACCCGCGTTATCGGTAAAGCCCGGCGCCGTGCCGCTGTCACAGGTGGAGGTGTCATCGCCGGCGCCAGTGTTGATGGTGCAGGCGCCATAAGAGGCCGGCGGCCACACCGCCATGACGATCAGGTACAACCAGGAGAGTGTCCGTGCGCGCATGATCCGTCCTCACTTGAGGGGAGAGTTGTCCCGGCACCTGCGAAGGCAGGTGCGGGCCAGACCATGACAACGTGATGCGCGATACGGAGCAGGGACAGCGGGTTACCCGTTTCTGAAAACACCGGCCAATGCAAAGGGTTGGCATGGCTTTCTCGACTGCACCTGAAGCGGTGCAGCGCTTTTTCCACCCTAGCCATACATTCGCCAGGCCGCTACTGTCAGAATTAACAGGTACGGACGAGTCGGGTGTCAGGACAGCACGATCTCATACGGTTCGCGCATTCTCTCAAGCAGCACCTGGGCCAGTATCGGCGGCAGGCCGATCTGTGGGTCCCCGGCCAGCTGGCTGGCATAGGCGTGGGCGGCGTGGAGTTTGCGCGCCACGGTCCAGGTGTCCAGGCGTACCTTGCGCGCGCGTTGCCAGGGGATGATCGCGCCTTCGCGGGCCGGCCAGTGCCAGGCCCAGATCGGCAGTTCATGCAGCTGCGCGCCCACCAGGCTGCACGCCTTGGCACTGGCACGGCCCACCGCGTCATGGTCGTCATTGCCGTCGTTGCGCCAGGTGCTGAACACCACATCGCCGGGCTGCAGGTAACGCGCAATGAATTGGCTCAGTTGCGGCTCGCGGGCGGCGAGGGCGTTGTCGCAAAACCCCCCGCGAATCCACTTCAGGCTGTGCAGCGGCATGCCCAGGCGGCGCAGGGCTTCGGCGCTTTCCTGGGGGCGGACCACGCTCAAGCGGCTCGCCGGCCAGACGTTGGAGCCCGGGTGGCTGGCGCTGCCATCGGTGATGGAGATCAGCTGCAGCGGGTGTTCCAGCGTGCTGAGCAATTGCAGCAAGCCGCCGCAGGCCAGCACCTCATCGCCCGGATGAGGTGCGATGATCACCACGCGTGCGCCAGGCGGCACTAATGAGGAGGGCGTAATGGGGGGGATTTGCGCCAACTGCGGGGCGCTGTTCCAGACTTGCGCGGGGCCGCGGCGGCCGTCGCTTAAGGAAGCAAGCTTCATGGGGTGTCACATCCTTGTCGGTTGATGCGGGGTCGTGCCCCGTTGACGGGACGACTCTCTTGTTTCCACCACAGGCTCCGCCGTAGTGGCTGCATGGCACCCCAACCCTGGAATGCCAGCAAGGCGTTCTCAGCATAGACAAGGATTGCGCGGTTTCACATTCGGTAACGGCGTTTTTTTACGTGGCATGCATCAGGCTCTTCAAGTAATCGCCGAATCCCCCTTGTGCACGGGCGTCCAGGCGCGCACTGGTAATCACCTGCGGGCCGTGGCTCCAGGCGATGGAGGCGCCGCACAGCTCCAGGTTGCGCACCAATTGCACATCCTCGTGGCACGCCAGCGGCTCGAAACCACCGGCACGCACGTACGCGCCAGCGCTCACCCCCAGGTTGGCCCCGTGGATATGCCGATGACCGTCGCGAGCCTCGTAGCCCTGGAGGTAGCGAATCTGCGCGGCGGGATCAAAACCCTCGCTCCACGCATCCACCGTGACGGTGCCGCACACGGCGTCCACGCCCAACGCCAATTGGGCCACCAACCAATCGGGGGCTACCCGGCTGTCAGCATCGGTGCAGGAGATCCAGCGTGCGCCCTGATTGAGCAAATGCCGCGCACCCACGCCACGCACATGCCCCACGTTGCGTACCTGGGCTTCCAGGCACTGCACCGGGTAGGCCTGGGCAATGGCGGCGCTGGCATCGCTGCAGCTGTCGAGCACCACCAGAATAGTCACCGCTTCGCCGAGCAACCCGGGATGGCTGGCCGCGATCATCGCAGCTTTCAGGCAGTCGCCGAGCAACGCCTCTTCGTTATGTACCGGGATCAGAATGCCGATCATCGCAGGCCCTCAAGGGTGGCGACCGAGGTGCCGTCGCGGCTCCACAGGTCGAGCAGGAAATCAGGTTCGTGGTGGCTGGCGATGCGGGGCATGTCCAGGCGTTGCTGGAGCAGGGCGTGCACTTGCTCAGCCGTTTGCGGGCAACCGTCGATAGGCGCGCGCCAGTGGCAGGCCAGCAATTGGCCGTCGGCGGTCAGTGCGGTGCGGGCGTGATCGATCAATTGGCCCAGGTCATCGGCGTCGAGGTAGTAGCACCACTCACTCAATACGATCAGCTCGAACTGGCCCGCAGGCCACTGTTCGGGCAAGCGGCACTGCTGCACCTGGGCCTGGGGGAACCCCAGCAAGCGAGTGCGCGCCAGGTCAACGGCGGCCGCGGCGGTGTCGCAGCACAGCAGGCGGTCACAACGCGGTGCCAGTTCGAAACTCAGCTCGCCATTGGCGCAACCGGGTTCGAACACCGAGGCATAGCGTGGCCGCGTGAGGATCGCCAGGGTCAGTGCGCGTTTGCGCCGCTCATACCAGCGTTGGCGAAAGGCCCAGGGATCATCGTTATTGGCGAACAGCTGGTCGAAATAAGGCGTGGCCACACTCATACGAATACCACTTCAAAGGGTTGCAACAGACGCTCCACCACGTAGGGCGCCAGCACCGGCGCGAGGCCGATCTGTGGGTCGCCTTCCAGTTGGCTGGCGAAGGCGTGGATCGCATGCCGTTTGCGCGCGACGGCTTCACAGGTCAGCGGGATCTTGCGTGCACGGTGCCAGGGCACCACGCTGTCTTCGGGTGTTGCCCAATGCCAGGTCCACACCGGCAGCTCATACAGGGTGGCGCCGACCGCCGCGCAGGCCTGGGCGCTGGCACGCCCAACGGCCTCATGGTCGCAATGGCCGTCTTCGCGCCAGGTGGTGAACACCACGTCGGTAGGCTTGAGGTAGCGTTGGATAAACCCTACAAGTTCCTGTTCCCGCGCCGCCACCTGGCTGTCGGTAAAACCGGCGCGCAGCCATTTCAGGCTGTGCAGCGGCAACCCCAGGCGGTGCAGGGCCTGGGCGGATTCCTGCGGGCGCACTACGCTCAAACGCTCCACTGGCCAGCGCTGCGAGCCGGGGTGGCTGGCGCTGCCATCGGTCACCGAAATCAATTGGATCGGCCGACCCAGCGCCGCCAGGCCCTGCATCAGGCCGCCGCAGCCGAGGATTTCATCGTCCGGATGCGGTGCAATGATCACCGCACGGTGGCCGGCGGGCACCAACTGCTCGACGCTGATCGACGGCAAGTCGGCCATTTTCGGCGAGGCCTGCCAGTGATGCAGCGGCGTGCCCTGGCCAACGATCGGATTGGATCTCATAACTGCCACCTCCCTGTGGGTTCACCGACCACCAGCTCTCCGAGCCCGGCCAGGTCGCGTTCGGCATGACTCTGGCGTACATACACCGGCAGGTCTGCCATCAACTGGGCAAAGTGCGGGTCCTTGCAGTAAGGACCGGCGCCGACGGCGCGCCCGACGTGGCGCAGCACCTGCTCAACGGTGTCTTCGATACAGGCCCGCGTCTGCTGGGCCAATTGCCGGGCATCAGCCTTGGGCTCAAGGTCGATCTGTGCCGCGCTGGCACGCAGCACACAGGCGGCGCTGTTCAGTGCGCTGTCGACGGCGCCTAGATGAGCCAGGGCGTGGGGTTCCGGGCGTTTACTGCACTGCGCGCGCAAGACCTCAGCCAGGCGCTGCGCGGCGCCGTACCAGCAGGCGGCGATACCGATACCGCCTTGCCAGAAGCCTGGGCGGGCGAGGTAGTCCCCCGGTCCGCCCACCGCCAGCCCCCAGGCCCCGTCGAACACGACCTCCACACTGCCGGTGGCTGCCATGCCCACGGCGTTCCATCCCTCGTCGGTGACCACGATGCCGGGTTGATCCATGTGCACGGCCACCAACTGCTGGCGATCGTCTTCGTCCCAGGCGGTCAACAACCCATGGCTCACCACCGCCGCGCCGGAGCACCAGGCCTTGCGGCCTTGCACCCGCAGGCGATGGCCCTCCTGGTTCACGCGCACCTTGGCCGTTGGCGGCTCGGCGGCCCACATGCCCCACGTGCTGCCCAAGGGCGGCAGTGGGGAGTTGAGCTCGGCAATGATTGCCAGGGCATCGGTGTGGCCTTCGAACAGCTTGCACAAGCGCAGGTCATGACCCGCCACCTGCGCCAGGCGACTGAACCGCGCCAGGGTCTGACCGCCGCCGGGCAGCGGTAGGTGGTCCAGGCCTTCTTCCTGAAGCGCCTTCAGGGCGTCGCCCAGGGCTTGCGTGTCCGCATAGCCCCGGAAGCCTTGAAGGAATCCATGCAGAGCCATCTCACACCTCGTCTTCGCGCTGCAGCTCGAAAAGCAACAGCGAACGGCCGGTCACGGCGTACTCGTGATCGAACTCAAAGCGTTCCTGGCCGCGTACGGCGGGCTCGTTGGTGTCGAGCATGCAGGTCCAGAACTCACCTTCGGGCACCGGCGGCAAGCGGAAGTTGACCATGTCGTGATGGGCGTTGACCACCAGCAGCAAGGTAGCGTCGGCGCCGGGACGGCGAATCCCGGTTTCCTGGGCGCGGCCATCCATCAACATGCCCAGGCAGCGACCGTGGCTGTCCTGCCACTGTTCGGTGGTCATCTCGTTGCCATCCGGCGCGAGCCAGGTGACATCCTTCACGCCGATGTCTTCGTTGTAGTCGCCCACCAGGAAGCGTCCACGACGCAGGATCGGGTAGGCCAGGCGCAGCTTGATCAAACGCTTCACAAATTTGAGCAGGGCCTTGCCGTCTTCGTCCAGGTCCCAGTTGATCCAGCCGATCTCACTGTCCTGGCAGTAGGCGTTGTTGTTGCCGTGCTGGGTGCGCGCAAATTCATCGCCGGCCACCAGCATCGGTGTGCCTTGGGACAGGAGCAATGTGGCGAAGAAGTTGCGCATCTGACGCAGGCGCAGGGCGTTGATTTGCGGGTCGTCGGTCGGGCCTTCGACACCGTGGTTCCAGGACAGGTTGTTGTTGCTGCCGTCCTGATTGTTTTCGTCGTTGGCTTCGTTGTGCTTGTCGTTGTACGACACTAGGTCATGCAGCGTGAAACCATCATGCGCGGTGATGAAGTTCACCGAGCTGTAGGGACGGCGCCCACGATGGTTGAACATCTCGCCGGAGGCGGTCATGCGTGCCGCGAAGTCGGCCAATTGGCCGTCATCGCCTTTCCAGAAGGCACGCACGGTGTCGCGGAAGCGGTCATTCCATTCCACCCAGCCCGGCGGGAAGTTGCCCACCTGATAGCCGCCGGGGCCGCAGTCCCAGGGTTCGGCGATCATTTTCAACTGGCGCAGCACCGGGTCCTGGCGACAGGCGACGAGGAAGCTGTGGCGTTCGTCGAAACCATCGCGGTAGCGGCCAAGAATCGTCGCCAGGTCGAAGCGGAAGCCGTCGACGTGCATCTCTGTCGCCCAGTAACGCAGCGAGTCAGTGACCATCTGCAGCACGCAGGGGTGGCTCAGGTCCAGGGTGTTACCGGTGCCGGAGTCGTTGATGTAGAAACGCTTGTCGTCCGGCATCAGGCGGTAGTACGAGGCGTTGTCGATGCCGCGCATGGACAGGGTCGGGCCGCGCTCGTTGCCTTCGGCGGTGTGGTTGTAGACCACGTCGAGGATCACTTCGAGCTTCTGCTCATGCAGGTGCGCGACCATCTCCTTGAACTCGGCGATCTTGCCGCTGGCCAGGTAGCGTGGGTCGGGGGCAAAAAACGCGATGCTGTTGTAGCCCCAATAGTTGGTCATGCCTTTTTGCAGCAGGTGCTGGTCATTGACGAACGCATGCACCGGCAGCAGCTCCACCGACGACACGCCCAACTGACGAATGTGTTTGAGCACGTCGTCTTCCATCAGCCCGGCGCAGGTGCCGCGCACAGCTTCACCCACGGACGGGTGGCGCATGCTGATGCCGCGCAGGTGGGTTTCGTAGATGATCGTACGGTCCCACGGCACGCGTACCGGTTGGTCGTTGCCCCAGGTGTGCGCCGGGTCGATCACCTTGCACTTGGGCACGAAGGGCGCACTGTCGCGTTCGTCGAAGCTGAGGTCGTCGTCCGGGTGGCCGATGGTGTAGCCGAACAGCGCCTCCGACCATTTGAGTTCGCCCACCAGTTGCTTGGCGTAGGGGTCGATCAGCAATTTGTTGTGGTTGAAGCGGTGGCCGTTGGCCGGGTCGTACGCACCGTACACGCGGTAGCCGTAGATCAGCCCGGGATGGGCATCGGGCAGGTAGCCGTGGAAGGTCTCGTCGGTGTATTCGGGGAGTTCGATACGTTCCAGCTCGACCTCGCCGGTATCGTCGAACAGGCACAGCTCGACCTTGGTCGCGTTGGCCGAAAACAGGGCGAAGTTGACGCCCAGGCCATCCCAGGTGGCGCCGAGCGGGAAGGGCAAACCTTCACGGATTCGCGACGGTTCGTTGCCCGGCGTCGATGGGGTTTTATCGGGTTTGCTCATTGAGTTGCTCCTGCAAGGGTCTTTCTTCAGGCCGAACGCGGCCGTGCCGACGAAATTTCAGCTGAGAGTCTGGTAGGTGGAATCACCTCTTGCCGACAGCGCCGACAAGAGGTGGGGGATTAAGGCTTGGGTTTCTTCGCGGCGGGTGGTTTTTTAGCGGCCGGTGGCGCCGGCTTGCTCGCGGCCGGCTTGGCTTTGACCGGTGGCTTGGGCTTGGCGGGGGCCTTGGGTTTGCTCGGCGTCAGCGCTTCGGCTTCGGCCAGTTTGCGCGCCATCTCCCAGTGCCGCGCGTCTTGCCCATGGGGCTTGCCTTCGGACTCCCAGATCTGGTGCGCCAACTCTTTTATGCGTTTTTCGTCAGTACTCATCGCAATGCTCCTCACAGAGAATTTTCAGCTTTCTTGATCATCAGGATTGATAAAGACATTGACCGGGAAATCCCCCAGGGCAGTGCTGATCAACAGCTCCTTGTCTGGTGTGACTGCGCCTGTATGAAAAAGTCCCTTCCAGTTTTTGGTTGACGCGGCGAACGGTAATTTCACCCGTGTATCGCCCCAAACCTGCGCATTGATCATTGGATGCACACCGTTTTCAAGCAGGTGCTGCGGCCACCTCGGCACCATCACCAACAGGTGTTTGCCCTGGTATTCACGCGCGAACGCGACCACCCGTTCGGCGTGTTTGCCGTGCACTTGCAGCGGTGTGTAGGTGCCGTTGCGGAACAGCTCGGGACAGGCCTTGCGCAAGCCCAGCACCTGGGCAATCAACGCCTGTTTGATACGCCCGTCGCGCCAGTTGAACAACAGTTCGCCGATGTCCGGTGGGGTATCCAGTGCCTGTTGCCGGGCGTTGAAATCCACTGGACGGCGGTTGTCCGGGTCGACCAGGCTGAAGTCCCAGAACTCATCGCCCTGGTACAGGTCCGGTACACCCGGCACCGTCATGCGAAGCAAGGATTGCGCCAGGCCATTGAGCGCACCGGCCGGCGCGATGGCCTGGGCAGCGGCGCCGATGGCAGTGCGTAACGTGTGGCCTTCATCGCTGAGCAGCAGCCGCGACAGGAAGGCTTCGACGCCTTGCTCATAGGCCTCGTTGGGCGCGCTCCAGCTGCTTTGCAATTTGGCTTCGCGCAGGGCTTTTTGTTGCCATTGCCACAGGCGCTGCCGGTAGCCCTCGAAGTCGTCGGTCTGGTCCAGGGGCCAACTGCCCAGCAGCACCTGATAGAGGATCAACTCGTCGCCCGCCGATGGCGTGTTTGCCTCCGCCTTCAGCGGTGCGGCGAGGGCGCGCCACTGCTCGACCTGCTCGACGTACCAGGGCGCACATTCACTCAATACCGCCAGGCGCGCGCGGGTATCTTCGCCGCGCTTGTGGTCATGGGTAGCGGTGGCCAGCAGGTTGTCGGGAAAGCTCTGCAGGCGTTGCTGGTTGACCCCATGAAAGTCGGCCAAGGGTGCGCTGAACTGCTCGGTGCTGAAGCCCACGTCGTTGCGCGACAGCAATACCGCCGAGCGATAGAACGCGGTGTCTTCCACGGCCTTGGCCGCGGCGGGCGAAGTGAGTTGCTGGAAGCGCACGCAGGCGTGCTTGAGGATCTTGCGTTCACGGCCCACCGGGCGATTGCGCCACGGCTGGCCACCCAGCCAGTTGGCCAGGTGGTCGAGCACCGGCCAGTCGCCTTCGCCCAGGGTCGTGCGGGCGCCGTCCATGGCCTGCTGGAACAGCCTGTCGTCGGCGGCACTGCGGCCACGGGCGCTGATATAGGTGCGGTACACCGGGAAATGCACAATCAGTTCCTGCAAGGCCCGGCGGATGGCGCCGAGGGTCAGGTCGCGGGTCATCACATCGTCGCGGGCCACTTGCAGCAAGGCCTGGGCCACGCTTTCGAAGTCGCCGCCGAGGGAGCCGTTGAGGATCTGCTGACGGGCCAATTGCGCTTCTTCGATAAACGCCGCAGGCCGTTCGCTGTGACGGGTCCACAACGCAGCCAGTGGCGCAAAGCCGTCCGGGTGATGTTGCAGCAGTGACAACTGGTTCATGAACTCGTAGCCGGTGGTGCCGTCCACCTGCCAGTCGTCGCGCAGGGTTTCGCCTTCGCCGAGGATCTTCTCGACGAAGATCGGCAAGTGCCGCTCAGGCGACAGCGAGTCCACGCGGCGCCGCAGTTTGCGGCAATAACCGCGTGGGTCGGCCAGGCCGTCGATATGGTCGATGCGCAAGCCATCCACCAAGCCTTCGCCGATCAGTTCGAAGATCTTGCCGTGGGTGGCTTCGAAAACAGCGCTGCGCTCGACGCGCAGGCCGCCGAGTTCATTCACATCGAAGAAGCGCCGCCAGTTGATATCGTCCGCCGCCGTGCGCCAACTGGCCAGGCGGTAGGCCTGTTGTTCGAGCAATTGATGCAGGCGTTTGAAGCCATCGGGCTGACGCCCGTCGAAGGCCGTCAAACGTTGTTCGATTGCCGGGAGCACCTCGGTGGCGCGCTCGGCCAGCGCTTGCTTGAGCCACGCGGCCTCGTGGTAGGCGTCGTCCTGGTAGGCGAGGGCGCTGAAGCGCTCGGCCAGGGGCTTGAGCGATTCATCGGTGCCCAGGATCGCGGCGTAATCCTTGGGGCAGATGGGGAAGCGGTGTTCGTAATGCTCCACGTAGAACGCGCCGTGGTCGGCATCGAAGTGCAGGGTCAGGGTGCCGGTCTGCAGGGCTTCGCCGTAGTCACTGCCGAGGAACGGCATCAGCAATTGGCCTTTGAGCAAGGGGTCCGGCGAGTGCCACTGAATGTCGAAGAATTCGCTGTAGGGGCTCAGGCGGCCCCACTCCAACAGGTCCAGCCACCAGGGGTTATCGGCACCGCCGACGGCCATGTGGTTGGAGACAATATCGAGGATCAGCCCCATGTCGTGTTCACGCAACGCAGCGACCAGGCGACGCAGCGCCGGCTCGCCACCGAGTTCCGGGTTGACCGTGGTGGGGTCGACCACATCATAGCCGTGCATGGAACCGGCGCGGGCGCTGAGCAGCGGCGAGGCATACAGGTGGCTGATGCCCAGTCGGGCGAAATACGGCACCAGCGGCACCGCGTCATTGAGGGTAAAACCTTTATGGAATTGCAGGCGCTGGGTGGCGCGCAGGGGCAGGGCTTTCATCGGTCACGCTCATAGGCTTGGTTGCGCGCGACGGCCAACAGTTCGAGGCGGCGGGCGGCGCCGGCATTGTCGAGCAGGCTAGACGCCTCACCCGGCAGGCGACGGCGCCAGTTGGGGTGGGTGTCGGTGGTGCCGGGCAGGTTGGCTTGTTCCTCCACGCCGAGGGCGTCCTCCAGCGGCAGCAGCACCAGCGGTGCGCGGGTGTGGCCGAGGTAGCGCACGCTGGCGTCGATCATGTGGTCGGTTTCATTGCGGATCTCTTCGACAAAGTTCTGCGGGTCCTGGCTCAAGGCCTGGCGCAGTGCCTGGCGTTCGCGCAGGCGGTGTTCACTCCATTGCTCCACGGTCGGCGCATCGATCAGGCCGAGTTGGATGTTCCACTCGATATCGCGGCTGTGCCACCAACCGTTGAGGGTCGGCAAGTCGTGGGTGCTGGTGGTGGCCAGGGCGTTGTCCGGCCAGTCGAGGATCGGCTTGAACTGACCTTCGTGGTTCTGCTCGAACAGCAACACGCGCATGCCCAGGATCGAGCGGGCGATGAGTTTTTCGCGCAGGCCGTCCGGCACGGTGCCCAGGTCTTCACCGAGCACGATGGCCTGGTGACGGTGGGATTCCAGGGCCAACAGGCGCAGCAGGTCGTCCACCGGGTAATACAGGTAGGCGCCGTCACGCGGCGAGGCGTCCATGGGGATCACCCACAGGCGTTGCAGGCCCATCACATGGTCGATGCGCAAGCCGCCGGCATGGGCGAAGTTGGCGCGCAGCATTTCGATGAAGGCGCGAAAACCGTGGCGCTTGAGGCCTTCGGGGGAGAACGCGGAAATGCCCCAGCCCTGGCCGGCGCGGTTGAGGATGTCGGGAGGCGCGCCCACGGTCAGGTCGGCGAGCAATTCATCCTGGCGGCTCCAGGCCTGGCTGCCGCCGCCGTCCGCACCCACCGCCAGGTCGGCGATCAGGCCGACGCCCATGCCGCTGCCGCGTGCGGCTTGTTGCGCGCGCTCCAGGCAACGGGCGATCAGCCATTGGCAAAAGGCGAAGTAGCCGATTTCGTCACGGTGGTCTTCGGCGAACCGCGCCAATGCCGGGCTCTGTGGGGTGCGCCAGTCTTCTGGCCAGTGGCGCCAGTCGAGGTCTTCACCGGCAGCGGCGCGGGTCGCTTGCACGGCTTCGAAACGGCAGTGGTTTTCCAGGGCCTCACCGCCGGCCTGGCGGAAACTCTGGAAGTCGGCGTGTTGCGGGTGGTGGCCGTGGCGGAAGTCTTCGTACAGCGCACGCAGCAGGCGCTGTTTGGCCTTGGCGGCAGTGGGCCAGTCGATCAGGCTGTGTTGCTCCAGGTCGTGCAGTTCATCCGCTAGGCCGCAGGCCTCGATGGCGTTGCGCACTTCGCGCTCACCGAGGATGCAACCCGGCGACGCGTAGAGGCTGTTGAGGAACAAGCGGCTGGAGGGCGAGTACGGGCTGTAGCGCGCGGTGTCGGCGCTGAACATCGCATGCATCGGGCTGATCGCCAGGGCGTCGGCGCCGCGCTCGGCCGCCGAGCGGGCCAGGTGCTCCAGGGCCAGGGTGTCGCCGAAGCCGCCATCGCCCAGGCGGCGCAAGCTGTACAGTTGCGCGCTGAGGCCCCAGGCGCGGGCAGGGCGGTTGTCGACCGCTGCGGCCACGCTGTAGCAGTGGGTGGGGGCGACGGCCAGGGTGAAGGTCTGGTCGGCAATGTGCACCTGGTGGTAGCCGAGGGCGATGACGCCGGGCATGACCGCGTCGCCATCCAGGCGCAGCTCCAGGGTTTCGCCGTCTTCAAGGCTGACCCGGCACAATGTGTCCGGTTCGAAGTAGCGCGCCAGGTCGAGGCCTGCGCCGCTGTCGATGGTCAGCAGGGGCGGCAGGTGTTTGTCTTGTTGCACCTGTTCCAGTTCCAGCAGGCTAGCGTTGACTTCGGCATCGGTGTCGGCGGGGTGGCCCAGGCCTTTGAGGACGGCGCGCAGGGCGTCGGGTTTCACTCGTTGCGGGCGGCCGTTTGCGTCGATCCAATCGACGGCCAGGCCCGCTCGGCTGGCGAGGATTTCCAGGTTCGCTTCGCTCAAGGGTGCTCTCCAACAGGGGATAGGGTGACGCGTGCGCTGTACGGCGGCAGGTGTGCGCCGGTACTGGCAGGCGTTTCAAACAGGACAGGCGCCGTCGCCGGCTGATCCAGCGGCGTGGCACTCAGGTTGAGGTCAATCTGCAACAGGCTGCCATCGCCCAGGCGCCAACGGGCGCTCACGGCGCCTTCGGCCAATACCTCGGCACCCAGGGCCATGCTGCCGGGTAGATGCGGCACGATATGACGGTGACGCAGGCTGAGTAACTGGCGATAGAGCTGGGTGTGTTCGTTGTCGTCAAAGTTCGGCGTGGTCTGCAAAAAGGTCGGCAGGGCATTCGGGTCGGGGATGCGCTCGCGTCGTTCCGGGTCCTGGAACGCGGCGAAATCCTTGAACTCATTGCGACGGCCTTCGCGCACCGCTTCTGCCAGTTCACCATGGTGATCGGTGAAAAACAGGAATGGCTCGCTGGCATTCGACTCATCGCCCATGAACATCAGCGGGATCATCGGAGAGAGCAACAGCAGTGCGGTCGCCGCCCTCAGTGCCTGTGGCGAGCACAGTTGATGCAGGCGCTCGCCCAGGGCGCGGTTGCCGATCTGATCATGGTTCTGCAGGAACGCCACAAACGCGCTCGGCGGCAGATGCCCACTGGGTTCGCCACGCTCATGCCCGTGCCGGGTGGTGTGCCCCTGATAAATAAAACCTTCGCCCAGGCAGCGCGCCAGTTTGGCCGTGGGCTCCTTGGCGAAGTCGCTGTAATAGGCGTCGGTTTCGCCGGTCAGCAGCACATGCAGGACGTTATGGAAGTCATCGTTCCATTGCGCGTCGAAATCCTGTTGCAGGAGGCTGGCCTGGTTGAGTTCGTTTTCCAGCATCAGCCAGACGTGCCGGCCGGTATCCACCTGCTCGCGCACGCGGTGTGCCAGTTCCTTGAGAAAGTCCGGGTTGTCGATGGCGTGGACGGCGTCCAGGCGCAGGCCGTCGAAGCGGTATTCGAGCAACCACATCAAGGCGTTATCCAGGAAAAAGTCGCGCACCTCGCGCCGATTGAAATCGATGCCGGCGCCCCAGGGCGTGTGCACGTCCTCCTGGAAGAAACCCTTGGCGTACTGGCCCAGGTAGTTGCCGTCCGGGCCGAAGTGGTTGTAGACCACGTCGAGGATCACCGCCAGGCCGTGCTCATGGGCGCTGTCGATCAGGTGCTTGAGCTGTTCGGGCGTGCCGTAGGAAGCTTGGGGCGCGTAGGGCAGGACCCCGTCATAGCCCCAGTTGCGATCACCGGGGAATTGCGCCAGCGGCATCAATTCAATTGCGGTAACGCCCAGCTCGGCCAGGCGTGGCAAGTGCTTTTCGATGGCGGCATAACCGCCCATGGCGCCGACATGCAGTTCATAGATGACCGCCTCGTGCCAGGGGCGGCCTTGCCAGGTGCTGTGGCGCCAGTGATAAGCGAGGGAGTCGACCACCACGCTCCAGCCGTGCACATCGGCGGCCTGGGCGCGGGACGCGGGGTCGGGTACATCCATTTCCCCATCGATATTGAAGCGGTAGCGCGTGCCCGCCGGGCACGCTATTTCGGTTTCAAACCAGCCATCTGCCTGGGGCAGCATGGCAATGGACTTGCCGTGTTCCAATTCAACGCTGACATAAAACGCGTCTGGCGCCCACAAGGCGAAACGCGTGTGTTGCGCGTCCAGCATGATTGCGCCGTGGGGCCAGGTTTCCAGAGTCCGTAACGGCATCTATAGAGACCTCCCGTTGATTATTTAGCGGATTTCCCCAGTGCTTTAGCCACCAGCTGCTCGTACAGTTCGGCGTAGGGTTCCACCGCCTGGCTCCAGTTGAACGGTTGGGTCATCGCCCGGCTGCGCATGGCATTGAGCAGGCCAGGGAAGGCAAACACCTTGAACGCGCGGCTCAAGGCTTCTTTGTAACTGTCGACCGTGGATTCATTGAACAGAAAGCCGGTCACGCCGTTTTCGATGGTGTCGGCCAGGCCGCCGGTGTTGCGGGCGACGGGCAGCGAGCCGAAGCGCTGGGCGTACATCTGGCTCAGGCCGCAGGGCTCGTAGCGCGACGGCATCAGCAGGAAATCGCTGCCGGCGAACATGCGGCGCGCATCGGTCTCGTTGAAGCCGATGCGCACACCGATCTGGCCGGGAAAGCGCAGGGCCAGTTCACGCATGGCATTTTCTTCTTCCGGCTCGCCACGACCGATAATCGCGATCTGCCCACCTTGCTCGACGATAAAACTGGCCACCGCTTCGGTGAGGTCCAGGCCTTTCTGGAACACCAGGCGCGAGACCACGGCGAACAGCGGGCCGGTCGAGTCATGCAGGCCGAACAGGTTACGCACCTGGGCGGCGTTGACCGCCTTGCCGTCCCAGTCGCCAATGTTGAAGTTGTGCGTCAGGTGCGGGTCGGTGGAGGTTTCCCAACTGTCTTCGATGCCGTTGGGAATACCGCTGAGCAACCCTTGCTGGGTCTTGCTGGCCAGGAAGCCATCGAGGCCGCAGCCGAACTCGGGTGTGGTGATTTCCCGGGCGTAGGTGGCGCTCACTGTGGTGATGTGGCTGGAATACGCCATGCCGGCCTTGAGGAACGACATCTTGCCGTAGAACTCCATGCCTTCCTGTTGCAGGGCGTGGGGTGGAATGCCCAGCTCTGGCGTCGACGCCAGGCTGATCACGCCTTGATAGGCCAGGTTATGAATGGTGAACAGGGTTGGCGTGCGTGACCCACGCCAGTGCATGTACGCCGGGGCCAGGCCGGCAGGCCAGTCGTGGGCGTGCACCAGGTCCGGGCACCAGTGGATCTGCGCCAGGTTGGCGGCCATGTCGGCGGCGGCCAGGCCCAGGCGGGCGAAGCGAATATGGTTGTCCGGCCAGTCGCGGCCGTTGTTGGCGCCGTACGGCGTGCCTTCGCGCTCGTAGAGCTCGGGGCAGATCAGTACATAGATGACCAGGCCATCCTTGAGGTCCATGCGCCCGATCTTGCACGGCGGCAGCGCGGCGTGGCCACCCAGCTCACCGATGATATGGATCGGGTTGTCGCTTTCCATCACCTGCGGATAACCGGGGATCAGCACCCGCACATCGTGCAGGTGGGCCATGGCGCGGGGCAGGGCGGCGGAGACGTCGCCCAGGCCGCCGGTCTTCACCAGGTCGGCGAACTCGGAGGTCACAAACAGGACTTTCTTGCGGTTGGGGTTGTAGGTGGGAACCGGCCGCACCGTGGTGAGGTCAGCCAACGCGGTTGCCCCGCCAACGGTCTGACTAACACGCTCTCCCTGAATACTTGCTGCGGCACTGATCATAGTTCTCTCCACGTGTTGGTCGGCTAATGGCCGGCTGCCATTAACTCCGTCGACCGCATCCTGCGGCCACGCGCACAAGCGCTGTACAGATCTGGCAAGGCTTATGCCAGTTGCACGGTTGGCAGATATAGATTGGATGGACGGGCATCGGGCTGGAACCGTGTGTGCTCGTCGTACCTTAAAACTTGACCAATGGCCGAGTTGAAAAGTTTAGATTTTCTGCGGGGTTTTTGTTTTGGAACGGACCCATCGGTCATGAGTCTAGGACAGATCCCAGAGCCTGTAGGGTTTCTAGGAAGATTTTGTAGGACAAAAAAATTGTAACCATATGCTCTTGCAGAAACCGCCGGTTCCTGTGGTGAGCAGGCTTGCCCTGCGCTGGAGTGCGAAGCGCTCCCAACCGGGACTTTCGAAGATTGAACCGATATTCAGGGCCGCTGCGCGCCCCAGCGCAGGGCAAGCCTGCTCACTACAAGGTCGGGTGGGCGCCGCGCTTGTGCGGAGCGCCCTGGGATGGTGCATCAGCCCAGCACGCGAATGGGCGCTCCTTTGGCCCAGGCTTGAATGTCTTCGATCATCTGTGAATAGAACTGCCGGTAATTCTGCTCGCTCACATAGCCCACGTGCGGGGTGGCCAGCACATTTGGCAACCTGCGAAACGGGTGATCCGCCGGCAATGGCTCCTCGGCATACACATCCAGCGCCGCCCCGGCCAGGCGGCCGCTTTCCAGGGCCTGCACCAGTGCCTGTTCATCCACAATCGGCCCGCGTGCAGTGTTGACCAGGCGCGCGCCGGGTTTCATCCAGCCCAGCGCCTGGGCATCCACCAGCCCACGGCTGCGGTCGCTGAGTACCAAGTGCACGGTAAGAATGTCCGCCTGTTCAAACAGCGCTTGCTTGCTGACCCACGTCACACCAGCCTCGGCTGCCCGTTCCGGCGTGAGGTTTTCACTCCAGGCAATCACGCGCATGCCGAACACCTGGGCAAACTGCGCGATCTTCTGGCCAATGCTGCCCAGGCCGAGAATCCCCAGGGTCTTGCCGTGCAGGTCGCCGCCGAGGCCCACCTGCCAGTCGCCGGCACGCAACGAGTTGGCTTCGGCCACCAGATTGCGGGTGGAGGCCATGATCAACGCCCAGGTCAGCTCGGGGGCTGCGTGTTTATAGCTGTCGGTGCCGCAGACCTGGATGCCCAGGGTCTTGGCGGCGGGAATGTCGATGGCGGCGTTGCGCATGCCGCCGGTCACCAGCAATTTGAGCTTGGGCAGGCCTTGCAGCAGGGCCTTGTCGAAGCTGGAGCGCTCGCGCATCACGCAAATCACCTCGAACTCCCGCAAACGCTCGATCATCGTGGCGGTATCCGCCGGGTAATCGTGCAGGAAGTGCACCTGGCCCACCGCTTCAAGGACTGACCAATCCACCACGCCCCTGGCCACGTCCTGCCAATCATCAATGACTGCAATCTGTACCGACATTCACGAGTGCCTCGAAAAAGTTTGGATTAAAGGGCATTCAGCCCCTGCAACAGCGTTTTGTGGAACTGCTCCGGTTCTTCCATCTGCGGCGCATGCCCCAGGCCCGGGAATTCCACCAGGGTAGCGCGGGGGATCAGCTTGGCCACCTGTTTACCCAGCACGGCATAGTTGCCGAGCTTGGCTTTGACGGCTGGTGGCGCGACGTCCTTGCCGATGGCGGTGTTGTCCGATGTGCCGATCAGCAGCAGCGTCGGCATCTTCAGGTCCTTGAACTCGTAGTACACCGGCTGGGTGAAGATCATGTCGTAAATCAGCGCCGAGTTCCATGCGACCCGCGTATGCCCGGGGCCGTTGCTGAGGCCGGCGTACATGTCCACCCAGCGCTCGTACTCCGGCTTCCAGCGCCCCACGTAGTAGGTATTGAGTTGGTACTTGCGGATGCCCTCGGCGCTGACGTTCAGCTCACGCGCGTACCACTGGTCGACGCTGAGCGACGGCACCCCCAACGCTTTCCAGTCTTCCAGGCCGATCGGATTGACCAGCGCCAACTGTTCGGTTTGCGCGGGGTACATCAGGGCGTAGCGCGTGGCAAGCATGCCGCCGGTGGAATGGCCGATAAGGGTGGCCTTCTGAACACCGAGCTTTTCCAGCAGTTGGTGGGTATTGAGCGCCAGTTGCTGGAAGCTGTACTGGTAATGATCAGGCTTGCTGGAGCTGCAGAAGCCGATCTGGTCCGGTGCGATCACCCGGTAGCCGGCGTCACTCAGGGCCTTGATCGAGCCTTCCCAAGTGGCGCCGCAGAAGTTCTTGCCGTGCATCAGCACCACGCTGCGACCGTTGGGCTTGCCCTTGGCCGGCACGTCCATGTAGCCCATTTGCAGGGATTCGCCTTGGGACTGAAACTCGAAATGCTTGAGCGGATAGGGGTATTCAAAGCCTTGCAGTTCAGGACCGTAGGTGGCGGCAAATACCGGGGCGGCGGTGGCCGTGAGCAGGCCAGCGATGCAAAAAGCGCGGAACAGAGGCATGGGCAGGGCTCCGAGAAAGAGGGTTCGGATGCTGTTGCCCAAGGATTAACTAGCGATTAAGTGGGGATTAACACCCATTGCAAGGTCACGGCGGCCAGCACGCCATAACGCAGGCCTTTGGCCAGGGTCACCAGCAACAGGAATCGCCACAACGGCTCGCGCATCACCCCGGCCACCAACGTCAGCGGGTCGCCAATGATCGGCACCCAACTGAGCAACAGCGTCCAATGCCCCCAGCGCTGGTAATGCTTGCGGGCTTTTTCCAGTTGCTGGTCATTCACCGGAAACCAGCGCCGCCCCTTGAAGTGCTCCACCCAACGCCCCAGCCACCAGTTCACCACCGAGCCCAGCACATTGCCCAGGGTGGCGATACCCAGCAACAGCCACAGGCTGTAATGCCCGCTGAGCAGCAGGCCGACCAGCACGGCTTCCGATTGCAGGGGCAGCAAGGTCGCGGCGCCGAACGCCGCGAAGAATAGCCCGAGGTAACCCGCGATCATTGCGCCGGGTATTCAGCCACCACCACGTCTTTACCCTCACGGGTCAGGCCGATGACCTGATAGGCCTCGCTGCGGCCTTCCACTTCCATGCCCGGCGAGCCCATGGGCATGCCCGGCGCGGCGACGCCCAGCAGGTCGTCGCGTTTGCGCAGGGCCAGCACCTGTTCGGCGGGCACGTGGCCTTCGACGAATTTGCCGTCGATCACGGCGGTGTGGCACGAACCCAGGCGCGGCGCTACGCCCAGGCGTTGCTTGACGGCGCTCATGTCGGCTTCGACATGGTCATTGACCTTGAAGCCGTTGCTTTCCAGGTGACTGATCCATTTTTTACAGCAACCGCAGTTGGCGTCGCGGTGCACGTCGATGGGGATCAGGTCGGCGGCCTGGGCCAGGGTGGCGGTGAACAGGGTGGACAGCAGGGCCAGGCGCAATGGGGTTTTCATAGGATCTCGCGTGCAGGAGGTGACTATTGGGATGGCGGCGATCATGACGACGTCATCGCGGGCAAGCCAGCGCCTGCAGGGCGAGAATGTTTCAAGATTATACGAGCGGTGGGTTTTCCAGCCGGTGCTTGAGCTGGTCCAGGGCAATCGCCGACAGCTCGATCATGCGTTCATGCAGGGTGGCCAGTTGCAGTTCGGTTTCATAGGTCAGCACCCGCTTGAACAGCGTGCCGCCCTGATGGGGCATGAGAAAGTAATGAATCGAACCATCCACGGCCAGGGACGTAAACACGGTCTTGAACTCGCCGGGGCGCCGGGCGATCTGCACGCGGTAGCTCATGGGTACGCGTACCCCCAGCAGGTCGATCATTTCGGTGAAGCGGGCGCCGGCGGGGAGTGAGCCGGTGGTGCCGGTGTCGGCACCGAGGGACGTGGGATGCCATTCGTGCCAGCGATCCGGCTGGGTCACATAGTCATAAACGGCATCGATGGGCGCCTGGATAAAGCGTTCCTGACTGATCCGCTCCAAGCGGACCGACTGCTCGGCTGCGCGCATGGCACACCTCCTGTGCGTCTTCGAACTGTCAGAATAGTCCCACTCCCGCACATTGCACGGGAGTGTTTCAGCCGTTTATCAGCACACCTTGAAACGACTCATCAGGGTAATCACCCGCCCATTCGCCTCGAGCAGGCTCTGGGTATTGTTTTCGGTGGCGTGGCCGCTCTGTACCAGCTCTTCGACCATTTGTCGGATCTGCACCATGCTGCGGTTGATCTCCTCGGTCACCGCGCTTTGCTGCTCGGCGGCCGTGGCGATCTGGGTGCTGAGGTTGTTGATATGGCTGACGGAGCCGGCCATTTCATCCAGCCCGGTGTTCACCCGCGCCGTGGCGTCCGCCGCCGACTGGCAGCTGGCCTGGGTGTTTTCCATGGCCGCCACCGAGGAACTCACGCCTGCCGTCAGGCGCGTGAGCATGTCGTTGATTTGCGAGGTACTGGCCTGGGTGCGTGCCGCGAGCGCACGGACTTCATCGGCCACCACCGCAAACCCACGGCCTTGTTCGCCGGCCCGCGCCGCTTCGATGGCGGCGTTGAGGGCCAGCAGGTTGGTCTGCCCGGCAATTGCGCCGATCACGCCGAGGGTTTCGGTGATGCGCGCGGCGTCCTGGCGCATGTTCTCCACGCTGTGGGTGGCGCTGGAGACTTCACCGATCAACGCGCTGACGCTGTTGGACGCCTCACCGACCACCACGCGGGAACGGTCGGCGTGCTCGTTGGCACGCTGGGTGAATGCGGCGGTTTCGGCGGCGTTTTGCGCCACGGTGTCGGCGGTGGAGCTCATTTCGGTGATGGCGGTCACCGTCTGGTCAGTCTCCGAGGCATGCCGCACCAGGATCTGGTTGGTATGCGCCGAGGTCTGTTGCAACTGCGCCAGGCTCGACGACATGGCGCCGGTGGCCTGGGTCACTTCGCCGATCATGTTTTGCAGGTAGACGATAAAGCGGTTCACCGAATGGCCGATGGCACCCAGTTCGTCTTCGGCACGGATGGTGATGCGTCGCGTGAGGTCGGCGTCGCCGGCGGAAAGCGCGTCGATATTGGCCTTCAGCGTCTTCATGCGCTGCACCAGTTGGCGGATCGCATACGCCGCGAGCAGCACCAGCAGCACCACCATCGGGATCTGCAACAGCGCCAGGGTGCCGAGCACGTCATTGCGCTGGGCGGTGATCAGCGACGTCGGCAGGGCAGTGGCAAGGAACCACGGCGTGCCTTCGATGGGACGCATGTAGAAGGTGCTGGACACGCCCTGGTTGTCGAACTCACTACGTTGCAGCGCCTGGTCGCGGTGGGCCAGGGCTTTGCTGACCTGGGCGGCAAATGCCGAGGTGCCGGTGAGTTCGCTGATGTTTTTCAACACCACCGGGCCACTGATGCGCGAGCTGTTGCTGATGATCTTGCCGTCGCCTTCGACGATCAGCATTTGCCCGCCGATGTCTTTCTCTTTACTGGCGACCAAGTCATTGAAGAAGCCCAGGGTCACGTCGATGGTGGCGACGCCATAAGGCACGCCGTCGCGCTGGATGGCCATGGCGCAGTTGGTACGCGGCTCCTGGCTGGCGTCGTCCTTGTAGGCGGCGGCCCAGGCACATTGACCACGAGGCGAGGCGAGGCCGCCCTTGTACCAGCTCTGGTCGTAATAGTTGGGCGCTGGGTCGCTGTTCCAGAAGGTGTTCACGGCCAGCTTGCCTGACGCATCGCGGTGCCAGAACGTACTGTGCTTGTTGCGCCCCGGAGTGCGCTGGTTGGGCAGCGGCCAGATACCGCCGCCGAAGACTTTCAGCTCGCCATACTGGTCGACCAGGCCCGGCAGGACCTTGTCGATGGCATCGCTGTCGAGCAATGGAATGGTCTGGGTGATGCTGCGTTGCTGGGACTGGACCTTGTTGAGTTCGCCCTGGATCTGCTCGGCGACCTCGGCGATACGGTTGAGCACTACCTGTTCTTCGGTGTGCTGCAGCTTGGGCGCGACCAACTGGCCGATACCCACTACGGTCAACACAAATAACACCAGGACGAACAGCACCAGGAACAGGGTATAGCGGGCTTGGATGGAGCGCAGTGGGGGCATGGGGTCGTCCTTACGAAGCGTTTATTATCGACGCGGCTTTGTTAGAGCTTCGTAGGGCTATCGGCTTGGCAGGGCGGAGCTTTAGGTACTATCGTGCAAGAAAAAACCGCGCCGGTGAGCGGCGCGGTTTCGATTCAGATATCCAGCATGGCCATCACCGCCTCGGGGTAGCGCAAGCCAGCGGGGGCCTCGGCGGGAAAGATCGCCTCCAGGGCCGCCAGTTCGCTCGGGCTGAGGCTGACCGACAGCGCGGCGACATTCTCCTCCAGGTATTTGCGCTGCTTGGTGCCGGGAATCGGAATGATGAAATCACCCTGCGCCAGCACCCAGGCCAAGGCGAGTTGCCCGGCGCTGATGCCTTTGTCGGCGGCCAGCGCCTGCACCTGTTTGACCAGTTCGAGGTTCTTGGCGAAGTTCTCGCCCTGGAAACGTGGGCTGAAGCGGCGGTAGTCATCGGCGCCGAAGTCGTCCGGGCTTTGCAGCGCACCCGTCAGAAAGCCACGGCCCAGCGGGCTATAGGGCACAAAGGCGATGCCCAGGCGCTGGCAGGTGGCGAGGCAGCCGTTGTGTTCCTGGTCGCGGCTCCACAACGAGTATTCGCTTTGCAGGGCGCTGATCGGGTGCACCTTGTGGGCACGTTCCAGGGTGGCGGCGGAGGCTTCGCTCAGGCCCAGGTAACGCACCTTGCCCTGGTGCACCAGCTCGGCCATGGCGCCGACGGTTTCTTCGATGGCGACGTCCGGGTCGATGCGGTGCTGGTAGTACAGGTCGAGGGTCTCCACACCCAGGCGGCGCAGGGTGCCGTCGATGGCGTTGCGGATGTATTCAGGGCGGCCGTTCACGCCACGCAGGGCAGGGTTGGCCGGGTCACGCACGATGCCGAACTTGCTGGCCAGGAACACCAGGTCGCGCTTGCCGACGATGGCCTTGCCGATCAGTGCTTCGTTGGTGTGCGGGCCATAGATATCGGCGGTGTCGAGGAAGTTGATGCCCAGTTCCAGCGCACGGTGCAAGGTGGCGATGGCTTCGCGGGTGTCGCTGCCGGGGGTGTAGAAATCGCTCATGCCCATGCAGCCGAGGCCGATGGCTGAGACGAGTGGGCCGTGGGTACCGAGTTGGCGGGTATGCATGGGTGTTGCTCCTTGGATGGGAAGGCCTGCATTGTCACGCTCGACAAAACCTGGATAAACCGGCTAAAAGCACTAACACTATTCGTAATATCTAAATAATCAGCGCAAGGAACCGCCCCTTGGACCGTTTCAACGCGATGCGCGTGTTCACCCGTATCGTCGAACTGCGTGGCTTTGCCAAGGCCGCCGACAGCCTGCAACTACCCCGCGCCTCGGTGACGGTGTTGATCAAGCAATTGGAGGCACACCTAGGCGTGCAACTGTTGCAGCGCACCACGCGGCAAGTCAGCCCGACGCTGGATGGCGCAGCGTATTACCAGCGCTGTGTGCAATTACTGTCGGACCTTGAGGAAACCGAGGCGGTATTTTCCACGCAACGCCAGAACCCGCGCGGCACCTTGAGTGTTGACATGCCGTCAGGCATCGGGCGCTTGATCGTGATCCCTGCATTGCCGACATTCACGGCCCGCTATCCCCAGATCGAACTGGAGATCAGTCTCAACGACCGCCCGGTGGACTTGATCCGTGAAGGCGTGGATTGCGTGCTGCGCGGTGGTCTGGCCCTGGATGAATCGCTGGTGGCACGGCCTCTGGCGATGATGGATCAACTGACGTTGGCGAGCCCGGTATATCTGGCGCGCCGGGGCGTTCCGGCATCGTTGGAGGACCTGGCCAACCATCAGATGGTCGAGTACGTCTCCAGCGTCACGGGCAAACGCTTTGGCCTGGAGTTTGAAGTCGACGGCCAATTGCGCACGTTCAACCTGTCAAAAGGCTTGGCGGTGAACAGTTCCGACGGCTACTTCGCTGCCTGTGAAGCCGGGTTCGGCTTGATCCAGGCGCCGGCTTACCACGCGACGCGTCAACTGGCAGAAGGTACCCTGGTGCAGGTATTGCCCAGCCTGGCGGTGCCGAAAATGGCCCTGTCGGCGCTGTATCCGCCACACCGCCAACTGTCCCAGCGAGTACGCGTATTTGTAGACTGGCTGATCGAGCTTTGCGCCCGGCCCGGCACTGGTTTGCAGCGCTAGGCCTGGGCCTTGCGATACGCCCCAGGCTGCTGCCCGGTGACCTTGTGAAACGCACGGGTAAACGCCGCCACCGACTGATACCCCACGGCCAGCGACACATCCGCCACGGTCTGGTCCTGCTTGAACAGCTGGCAGGCATGGCGCATGCGCATCATCAGCAGCACCTGGCCCGGCGACTGTCCGCACAGTTCATTGAAGCGCTTGAAAAACGCCGAGCGTGACAGCCCGGTACAGGCGGCCATGCTTTCCAGGGTCCAGGCGTCGGCGGGATGGGCGATCAACTGTTCCAGCAGGTTGGCGAACGCCGGTTGCCGGGCCAGCGCCGCGAGGCCGCCGAGTTCACGGTTGTCCAGCACCTGTTGGCGCAGGACATACAGGAACAGCAGGTGGCACAGCCGTTCAAGCAGGGCCGAAGAGGGCGCCGGCACGCGCTCGCACTCTTGCAGGATCAGTTCGAACAGGTTGCGCGCGGCGGTAAGCGAAGGGTCGCCTGCGCGCAGGATGATCCAGGCGGGCAGGCTGTCGACGATCATCGCCGATAGGCCTGACTGAAAATGGAAGAACCCGCAGACCAGGCCGACGCCGTCGTGGGCGGCGCTGTCCAGGGGCTCCATCGGTACACGGGGGCATTCCTGGGCGCCGGCAGCCGTGGGCTCACCGGACAGGCGATACTCCAAATCCCGCAACAGGAACACCGCGTCGCCGTTATCCAGCCGATGCGGCGTGGCGTCGCCGTCGATATGCAGCCAGCACTGGCCCTGCACAATCAGGTGGAAACTCGCGCTTGCCAGGCCATGGGTACTCGCATGCCAGTCGCCGCAATAGCGGCCCACATGGAACAAGCTGGTGTCGAGTTCGAGGCTGTCTAATAACCAATCGACAAGTGCACTGGACGAATTCATCTAATGGAAAGACTCAAGAGCAAGTAATCGCTACTTTAGACTATTGAGACGATTTTTTATAACCAACAGACTGGATACACGAACCCATCAGGAGACCACTCCATGTCCCGTGTACCCTTGCTCACCCCTGAAACCGCGCCGGAAGCGGCCAAGCCCTTCCTGGAAAACGCGCTGAAAGGCTCGGGTTTCATCCCCAACCTGCTGGCAGTACTGGCCAACGCCCCGGCGGCGCTGGAGACCTACATCACCGTGTCCGGGCTGAACGCCAAGGCCGAACTCAGCCTGGCTGATCGCGAAGTGGTGCAACTGATCGCCGCCACCACCCACGGCTGCGATTTCTGTGTGGCCGGCCATACTGCCGTGGCACGCAACAAGGCCAAATTGCCGGAAGAAGTCATCGACGCCCTGCGCCAACGCGGCGAACTGCCGAATGCCCGCTACGAAACACTGGCTGCGTTTACCCGCGAAGTGATCGCCACCCGTGGCGATGTCAGCGATGCCGGTTTTGACGCGTTCCTCGCCGCCGGTTATACCCAGGGCCAGGCGCTGGAAGTTATTTTGGGCGTGAGCCTGGCAACCCTGTGCAACTTCGCTAACGTGTTTGCGCGCACCCCGTTGAACCCGGAGCTGGCGCAATACCGCTGGGAAAAACCGGCAAGCTGAAGATGGCCCACCTGCTGTGAAAAGGAGAAACATCAATGCTTGACCCAATCTTGAGCCGTTGGCTCGATGTTCAAGCGCAGGCCCTGGACGTGGGCAGTTGCGATCCACAGGAAGTGCTGCCACGGCTGGCAGAGGCCAATGTATTGCGTATCGGCGTACCGGCTCAACTCGGTGGCCTGGGCGGGGATGTGGCGGGTGCAGTGGAGGCCATCGCCAATGTTGCCAGCCATTCCCTGGCGGCGGCGTTTGTGTGCTGGGGCCAGCGTTCGTTTATCGAATATTTGCTGCAAAGCCCGAATGCGCAGCTGCGTGAGCGACTGTTGCCGGACCTGCTCAGCGGCAAGTTGGCGGGGGCCACGGGGCTGTCCAACGCGATGAAGTTTTTGTCCGGTATCGAGGCCTTGCAGATCAGCGCCGAGCCCACCGACAACGGCTGGACCCTCAACGGCCGGCTGCATTGGGTGACCAACCTGCGCAAAAGCGGTTTTGTCGCTGCGGCTGCCATCGAGCAGGTCGGCGGTGGTGCGCCGTTTATCCTGGCGATTCCGGACGCGGTGGCCGGCTTGCAGCGCTCCCGCGACCTGGAACTGCTGGGGTTGCAGTCCAGCAATACCGCGGCCCTGGGGCTGGAAGGCGTGGAGTTGAGTCGCGACTGGTTGCTGCATGAGGATGCGCGCAAGTTTTTGCCGGCAGTGCGCCCGGCGTTCCTGGGGTTGCAGTGCGGCATGTCCATCGGCCTGGCCCGGCGTTCCCTGGCGGAAGTGGCCAACCATTTGGGCGCGACCCGTACAGTGTTGCGCGAAGAACTGGAAACGCTGCGCGTGACGCTGGATCACCTGGTCACCGAGCTGAAGAACGGCCTGTTGGCCGGACGCTTTGCGGCCGAACCGGTGCCGTTGTTCAAGCTGCGCATCGCCCTGGCCGAAACGGCTGCCAGCGCCGTGCAACTGGAGTTGCAGGCCAGCGGCGGCAAGGCCTACCTCACCGCCCACGGCAGTGGCTTTGCGCGGCGCTGGCGTGAGTCCGCGTTTGTGCCCATCGTGACCCCGAGCCTGGTGCAGTTGCGCACCGAGTTGCAGCGCCAGGCCAACCTATGACGAACGCCGTATTGAACGCCCGGGGGATTTGCCTGGGGTATGCCGGCGGGCCGGTGTTGCAGGGCTTTGACCTGCAACTGCAGCCCGGTGAAGTGGTGTCGATCCTTGGCCCCAGCGGGGTGGGCAAGTCCAGCCTGTTGCGGGTGCTCGCCGGTTTGCAGGCGCCGCAGGGCGGCAGTGTGCGGGTGCTCGGAGAACCCGTGGATGGGCCTCATCCGCGCGTGGCGGTGGCCTTCCAGGACCCCAGCCTGTTGCCCTGGCTGAGCCTGGAAAAGAACGTCGCCTTCGGCTTGGACTTCGCTCGTCAACCCCACTTGAGCGTTGAGCAACGCCGCCAGCGTGTCGACCACGCCATCGCCGCCGTCGGCCTGGAGCATGCGCGCCAGCACTTCCCGGCGCAGCTCTCCGGCGGCATGGCCCAGCGTACGGCACTGGCCCGTTGCCTGGCGCGCCAGCCCCAGGTGCTGTTGCTGGACGAGCCCTTCGGCGCCCTCGACGAGGTGACCCGCGCCGACATGCAGCACCTGCTGCTCAAAGTCAACCGCGAGCAAGGCTCGGCGGCCGTGCTGATTACCCATGACATTGACGAGGCGCTGCTGTTGTCGGACCGCATCCTGCTACTGGGCAACCGCCCGGCGCGGACGTTGGGCGAGTGGCTGATCGACCTGCCGCAACCGCGCGAAGAACAGGTGGAAGCCATCGGCGCGCTGCGCATCGATATCCTTAAAACCCTACGGCAGGCGAGCCGCCCCCAACCCAACTCACTTGACCTGCTGGAGCCTGCCCATGTGCCTGGATGACCTGACCCACTCGCGTCGCGACTTTCTCAAACTCTCCGCCGTGCTCAGTGCCGCCGGAGCCTTGCCGCTGCTGAGCAGTCTGCAGGCCCGCGCCGCCAGCGAGCCGGACGCCCCCGTACGCATCGGTTACCTGCCGATCACCGACGCCACGCCGTTGCTGGTGGCGCATAACAATGGCCTGTTCGAAGCCGAAGGCATCAAGGCCGAGCGCCCGGTGCTGCTGCGCAGTTGGGCGCAGGTGATCGAGGCGTTCATCTCGGGCCAGGTCAACGTGATTCACTTGTTGTCACCGATGACCGTATGGGCACGCTATGGCAGCAAGGTGCCGGCCAAAGTGGTGGCGTGGAACCATGTGGGCGGCTCGGGCTTGACCGTGGCGCCGGGCATCACTGACGTGAAGCAACTGGGCGGCAAGTCGGTGGCGATTCCGTTCTGGTATTCGATCCATAACGTGGTGGTGCAGCAGCTGTTCCGTGACAACGGCCTCACGCCGGTGGCGCGGGCGGCGGGCAGTGCGATTGCGGCCAATGAGGTCAACCTGATCGTGTTGCCACCGTCGGACATGCCACCGGCCCTGGCCAGCCAGCGCATCGATGGCTACATCGTCGCCGAGCCGTTCAACGCCCTGGCGGAAAACCTCAAGGTCGGTCGCGTGCAGCGCTTCACCGGCGACGTGTGGCGCAACCATGCGTGCTGCGTGGTGTTCATGCACGAGCACGACCTGACGAATCGCCCGGAGTGGTCGCAGAAGGTGGTGAATGCCATCGTCAAGGCGCAGGTCTGGACCCGCGACAACCGCGAAGAGGCAGTCAAGCTGCTGTCCAAGGACGGTCCGAACCGCTACACCCCACACGCCGAGCCGGTGTTGAGCAAGGTGCTGGCACCGGCCGCCGCCGACCGCGCGGCCTACCTGGCGGACGGCGCGATCCGGCACGCCAATTGGGATGAACACCGTATCGATTTCCAACCCTACCCATTCCCCAGTTACACCGAGGAACTGGTACGTCGCCTGAAGGACACGCTTATCGAGGGCGACAAGAAATTCCTCGCCGACCTGGACCCGGCATTTGTCGCCAAGGACCTGGTGGACGACCGCTTCGTGCGCAACGCCATCGAGTCCGTGGGCGGCATGAAGACCTTTGGTTTGCCTGATGGCTTTGAGCGGCATGAGGAGATTGGCGTTTGAACACGCGTGAAATCCCGGGCTGGTTGCTCGGGTTGAGTGGCTTGGCGGGCTTGCTGTTGCTTTGGTGGCTAGGGGTGACAGTGTTTGGCGCGGCGGACGGCTTGTCGGCACGCTTTTCCCTGGCTGCCACGGCCGCGAGCCTATGGGAATTGCTCGGGCGCGGGGAGTTGTATCTACACATTGCCGTGAGCCTCAAGCGCATCTTTGTCGGACTGTTCCTGGCCTTGCTGGTGGGCGTGCCGTTGGGGCTGCTAGTGGGTAGCTCGCGCAAGCTGGAGGCAGCGACCACGCCGGCGTTCCAGTTTCTGCGCATGATCTCGCCGCTGTCGTGGATGCCTATCGTGGTGATGCTGATGGGCGTAGGCGACCAGCCGATTTATTTCCTGCTGGCCTTTGCCGCTGTGTGGCCGATCATGCTCAATACCGCTGCCGGTGTGCGTCAGCTCGACCCACGCTGGTTGCAATTGAGTGCCAGTTTGAGCGCGACCCGCTGGGAGACCTTGCGCCGGGTGATCATTCCCGGCGTGGTCGGGCATGTGCTGACGGGTGTGCGCCTGGCCATCGGCATTTTGTGGATCGTGCTGGTGCCTTGCGAGATGCTGGGGGTCAGTGCGGGGCTTGGGTATTACATCCTCGATACCCGTGATCGGCTGGCTTATTCGGAGCTGATGGCGATGGTGGTGCTGATCGGTTTGCTGGGGTTTGCGCTCGATGCGTTTGCGCGGTGGCTGCACCAGCGCTGGGTGCATGCTGGCTGATTGACCGAGCCAAAGTATTCCCGCGCCTGTAACATGAGCGCCTGTCGGACCTGCTCGCCATCGTGCGTAAGGCAGGTCCGGCGATTCACAGTGGCTACATTTTTCAGGTTCAGGAACCCGTCATGACCCAAAAGCAGCGTTTGAAATATTCGATTCTGATTGCCCTGACCGTATTGGCGACGATGTTTGGCCTGTCCTACTTGCAGAACACCGGCGTCATCAGTGAGAAGACATTCCAGACCATCGCCATTGCCGTCGCAGTGGTCGTGGTGGTGATCAACGGCATCATGCGCCGCAAGGTCAAGCTCTAAAGGCGATCAGGCGCGGCCTTCGAGTACCTTGGCAGCCTCTTCATGGAGGCTGTAGCTTTTGTCCGCATTGAGGGTGATCACGCCCTCGCTGCACAGGCGCTTGAGCACTTCGCGCACGCTGAGAAACGACAACGGAATGCCCAGCTCCAGCAAATGGCTGTGCACGCCGCGCACGCCGAGGGTGCGTTGGTTGTCGGCAGCGGTGAGCAGGGCGTCGATGACCTTCAGCCGGATCAGGCTGGTACGCAAGCCAAAACACTTGAGCAGATGGCGGATGCGCTGGTTGCCGTGCTGTTCGGGCGCTTTGCCGAACGCTTGCGGGCCGCTGCCGAAACTGGCCTCGGCCATTTGTGAATGTCCATCCGTGGGCACTTGCGGGTTGTACATGCAAAAACTCCTTATCAGAGCCTGATCAGGAAAAAATGAGTGCTCTTAGTTGATAAGACGAACGAGCGAGCAAAATCATGAAGTGTCGGATGTAGAAATTTCGTCAGTATCGGTTTTGTCACCTGCGCATCGCCTTAAATAAACGACCCTGCGCGCTAAATTATTCCTGGTGGTTTGCGTTCTTACGGTGGGCTTATTGCCCCTTGTGAGGCGGTTAAATCTGACGGTGGAGTCTGCGTGATTATTTCCAATGGGTTGTCCAGGGTGTGTGTGGCCGGGGTGTTGCTGGGCGTGAGCCTGGCTGCCGCTGCGCGGGAGCAGGTGACGCAAGCATCGGCGGAGATCCGGCGCACCAGTTACGGCGTGCCGCATATCCGCGCCAACGATGAGCGGGGCCTGGGCTTCGGCATTGGCTACGCCTACGCCCAGGACAACCTGTGCCTGCTGGCCAATGAAGTGGTCACCGTAAATGGTCAGCGCGCCCGCTTCTTCGGCCCCGAACAGGCGACCCTGGAGGAGCGCAACAACCTGGCCAGTGACCTGTTCTTTGGCTGGCTCAATACGCCGGACGCGGTCGCTGCGTTCTGGAGGGCGCAGAGCCCGCAGATCCAGCAGCGTATTGAAGGTTATGTGGCCGGCTACAACCGTTATCTGAAAGAGCAGGGCGCGCCTGCACAGTGTCAGGCGGCGTGGGTACGGCCGCTGGTGGCTGAAGACCTGGTCAAGCTGACCCGCAGGCTATTGGTCGAAGGTGGTGTCGGCCAATTCGCCGAAGCCCTGGTGGGTGCGATGCCGCCTCAAGCAACGGCCAACGTTGCGACCACCGCCAAGGCCTTTGAAATGGCTGCCGCCAACCAACAGCGCTTCGCTTTCGATCGCGGCAGTAACGCCGTGGCAGTAGGCCGTGACCGCTCGTTCAACGGGCGCGGCATGTTGCTGGCCAACCCGCACTTCCCATGGGTGGGCGGCATGCGGTTTTACGAGATGCACCTGACCATCCCCGGCCAGCTGGATGTGATGGGCGCTGCGCTGCCGGGCCTGCCGGTGATCAATATCGGTTTTAACCAGCATGTGGCGTGGACCCATACGGTGGACACGTCCAAGCACTTCACCTTGTACCGCCTGACCCTCGACCCCAAGGACTCCACGCGCTACCTGCTCGACGGCAAATCGGTCGCCCTGGATAAAACCACGGTGACGGTGCAGGTCAAACAAGCCGACGGCAGCCTCAAGGACCAATCGCACACGGTCTATAGCTCGCAATTCGGCCCGGTGGTGCAGTGGCCGGGCAAGCTCGATTGGGACAGCCATTACGCCTTCAGCCTGCGCGACGCCAACCTGGGCAACGACCGCGTGCTGCAACAGTGGTACGCGATGAACCGTGCCGGCAGCCTCGACCAACTGAAAACCTCGGTGCACACTCTACAGGGCATCCCGTGGGTCAACACCCTGGCCGCCGATGACCAGGGCCAGAGCCTGTACATGAACCTGTCGGTGGTGCCCAACGTCAGCGCGGCAAAACTGGCGCAGTGCAGCGACCCACGCGCCGGCTTGCAGATGATCGTGCTCGACGGCGCCCACAGCGCCTGTGCCTGGGACGTTGACCCACGCGCCGCCCAGGCCGGCATCTTCGTGGCCGAGCAACTGCCGCAATTGCAACGCACCGACTACGTGCAGCACTCCAACGACTCGGCATGGCTGGCCAACCCCCAGGCGCCGCTCACCGGGTTCTCCCCGGTGATCAGCCAGGACCACATCGGCCTGGGCGCGCGTGCGCGTTTCGCCTTGCAACGTCTGCAATCGCTGGCTAAACCGATCAGCGTCAGCGACCTGCACAACATGGTGATGGACAACGAGGTATACCTGGCTGGCCAAGTCATGCCCGACCTGCTCGCGTTCTGTGCCAAACACCTCGGCGCCGACGCCACCGCCTTGCAACCCCTGTGCACCAGCCTGAAAACCTGGGACCAGCGCGCCAACCTCGACAGCGGCCTTGGCCTGGTGCACTTCATCAATCTGGTGCAGCACCTGCAGCAGATCCCCGACGCCTGGCGCGTGGCCTTCGACCCGGCCCAACCCCTCACCACGCCACGTGGCCTGGCCATCGACCGCGCCGACGTCGCCAAAGCCCTGCGCGAAGCCATGCTGGCCTCCACCGCCGACGTCGCAAAATTGGGCCTGACCGCCAACAGCACCTGGGGCGACATCCAAGTCTCCGGGCAAACCCCGATCCACGGCGGCCCACAGGAACTCGGCATCTACAACGCCATGCAAACCGTGCCGCGCGCCGACGGCAAGCGCGAAGTGGTCAGCGGCACCAGCTACCTGCAAATCGTCACCTTCGACGACCAGGGCCCCCATGCCCAAGGCATCCTCGCGTTCTCCGAGTCGACCAACCCGGCTTCCCCACACGCCAAGGACCAGACCCAAGCCTTCTCCCAAAAACAACTGCGCCCGCTGCCCTTCACTGAAGCCCAAATCAAGGCCGACCCGCAGTACCAGCAACTGCGCATCAAGGAGTAGGGCAGGCCCGCAACCCCTTGATGCCAATACGAAATATTTTTGAAATCAAGGGGTTGCACGCCTAGGCAAATACGTACATAATGGCGCCCATCGAACGCAACGAAGCATTAAAAACTTCAATGTATTCAATGAGTTAGAGTAGAGGCAGGGTTTTATAGCCCACTCAAGTTTTTATGCGGTGAGTGTCAGCAGTCAGGGCATTGATCGTTTGAGGCCGAGTAGCAAAATGGTTATGCAGCGGATTGCAAATCCGCCTACGCCGGTTCGATTCCGACCTCGGCCTCCACTCTTAAAGCCCCGTAGATCAATGATCTACGGGGCTTTTTTATTGTCTGCCATTAAGAACCCTTCTGAGACCTGTGGTATGTGTTGATCCCCACGGGCTGTACAGCGACATCGTATTTGTCGGTGCTGGTGCCAAGAACGCCGGCTCGTCCAATAGTGCGCTGGCGGTGCGCCTGAGCTTCCAGCGCCTACAAAGGTCCTTGCGAGTGCCAAACTTGTTTTTTCACTAGCCAAGACGACCATTAGCGCGGAGTGACCTTATCAAACAGCAATTTTTCACTTGATAGCTGCAAAAATAGATTTTTGTTTAGGTTTGTGAATGCTTGAGTTACCCCAAGTGTGCTGATCTGTGGCAATGCCATTCCTAATATCCCATCGAATCTCGCTGCGTAGAATTGCGATTGAGAAAATACGGCTTTGTCTTCGGCGGATAAATTTTCCATCAAGATGGTCTTGATGATGCTATGCATGCTTTCCATGTTTTCAACAAGGATTTGTGTGGTGTCAAGTGCCATTTTTCATTTCCTTTCTCGAGTGTTATTGAAAGTCGATCGGAAATTTAATTGTCACTCCGTGGGATTGACTTATCTCCTGTCAATTCTCACAGGTCGTTAGTTTGATTTGCTTTTGGTTAGGGGACGAAAGGTTATATCTCGTGACGGCAGGCGACAAAAATATGTAAGCCTACTGGAAACCGGAAACTTCGACCTTCGCTGAAGGTGCGCGTCGCGTCACTGTTGATATTCGTGGCATTGGCATCTGCTGGCTATGCATGTTTACGGGGCCTCAGATCTTACGATCCGCTGTTCCTTAACCTCACCCGCATACGCCCCCATCTTTTCCTGCTGCACCGCCAGCAACGCGCAGATTTTCATTAATGCCACTGCATCATCCGGCGTCCGACCGTTGGCGGCCAAAGTGGTCAACTCAACCACCGACCAGCCAATCACCGCCGCCGCATCTTCCAGGTCGTAGAACAATTCCTGCTGAGCTGTCCTGGGCCCGTCGAGCCCCTGGATCAATTCTTTCATTTATTGCCCCAACCGTTTCAGGTCAAACCCCATGACATCCATCCCAATCTCCGCCAGATCGGTCTTGAATGGAATTTCCCCCATCACCTGGAAGCCAAACGCCTGATAAAACCGCCGCGCATCCGGATTGGACTTCGGATTGGACTTGAGGAAGAAAAAGGGGTCAGACCACGATATCCGATACCAATGGTCCGCCCCCTCTTTTTCAGCGTCTTCAAGTCGATGGATTACTCGTCGGAACCCGCTCATCAAGCGCAGCGTTTACGAGAAGCATCGCGCTCTCAATGATCTGCGCCAAACCAAACGTTTGAAGACGCTGCGTTCCACTCGACGCGAACGCCTGCTCATTAGCCATCGCTGAAGCTGAAGCCAAAAGCTCACTTGCGTTTACTAGCGCCTCCTCGGAACTCAAGCCAGGCTTCACGCTGAATACGCTGTTTGAAAAAATGTCATCAAGTTCGTGTCTTTTCATGAGTAATACCTCAGCGCGCCACTCATTGAGTGACGAATCACAGCGGCATGTCGACTGCTCGTTGGCATGTTTACTTCAGGGATTGGGTAGCTTCGATCTGTAAACAACATCCTCTACACCCTCGGAAAGTTAAGAGGCCACCACCGCCGTTGCGACACGGGTGGGTGGTGGACCGTGCGAGGGTCGCAAACCGGCGTCCGAGGGTACCGGCCGGGCAAAAGCCCGCCTCACACGGTCCACCATAGATGCGGTAAGCAGGCATAAAAAAAGCGCCTGCTACAGAGCTATGGCGCTACCGCGCCTCAGACTACTTCAGGTTGCGACACCCGGCCACAGGATTTACTGCGACGGCCAATCCTAGCCAAGTGGCTTCCTATGGCTCAACCGCACCAAGTTGTGGGAAATGTCCGAAGCCAAGCAGGACGGCCTCGTGTCCTGAAAATAGAAAGCAATTGAGCACGCTGGGGACTGCTCAATGCTTTTGAAAACGGCAGCCCTAAATTCCTTTTTGAATCCGCGAACATGCGTATTTACAGGACGTCAGCCCTGACAATCCGCTGATCCTTAACCTCACCCGCATACGCGCGGATCTTCTCCTGTTGCGCCGCCAGCAACGCACAGATCTTCATCAGCGCCACTGCATCATCCGGCGTCCGACCGCTGGCGGCCAAGGCGGTCAACTCAACCACCGACCAGCCAATCACCGCCGCCGCATCTTCCAGGTCGTAGAACAACTCCTGCTGGGCCGTCCTGGGCCCGTCGAGCCCCTGGATCAATTCTTCCATTTATTGCCCCAACCGTTTCAGGTCAAACCCCATGACATCCATCCCAATCTCCGCCAGATCGGTCTTGAATGGAATTTCCCCCATCACCTGGAAGCCAAACGCCTGATAAAACCGCCGCGCATCCGGATTGGACTTGAGTACCGTCAGCCACAGCAAGCTGTCTCCACGTTCCACGGCCTGTTCACAGATGTATTGCACCAGTCGTTTCCCATACCCACGCCCAGCCGCCGATTTGAGAAAGTAGATCTTGCGCAGTTCTGCGCCCACTTCACCCGTGACCGGGGCAGGGGCTGACCAGTTGATCTTGGCGAGGCCTACGGGCCGCTCGCTTTCGTCCGACGCGAGCAGCCACGTTTGGCTGTCGGATGATTCGAGTGATTGGTTCAGCGAGGCAGGGGAGAAGTCGCGGTCGAGGAAGGCCTGCAAGCCGGCAGGCGACCAGATGTGTGTGAAGTGTTCTCGGTAGGTGGTGCAGCCGACGTCGCGCAGGGCTTCAAGGTCGGCGTGGGTTGCTGGATGAATACGGAGCATGCTGTCCTCGTGTCAGGCGGCGCTTGGCGAGGCAGTGTGTCATAACGTCCAGCCCAGCCCCAATGCCTTGTGCAACGAAGCAAAATCCTTGAGTAACTCCGCGTCCCCGGAAATCCGGCTCTCCTGGGCCTGGTAGCGGGTGCGTTCCGCATCCGGCGGTGCCCGCACGGTAGCGTTGGCGGGTCAGGTCTGCCGCACGCACTGCCGAGGATTCCACATTGCGCAACAGCACCACGTTCTGGCGTTGATGGCCGTACCGCGCCAGGGCCACATCGGCGTCGCGCAGCGCGCTCAGTACGACACTTTTGTACTGTGCGAGCGCTTCGTCGCGACCGGCTTCGGCGCCTTTGACACTGGCGGCCACGCGGCCGAAGTCCAGGGCGTTCCAGGTCAAGCGCGGCAGGATCAGCCAGGTGCCGTTGTCTTTGCGGGCGAGGTGGCCGGGGTCGCCGGCGGAGAACGACAGGTCGCCCATCAGGCTAAGCTTGGGAAACCAGTCGGCGGTTTTCTCGCCGATCTGTGCGTTGCTGGAGGCCAGTTTGCGTTCGGCGACACGGATGTCGGGGCGGGCCTTGAGCAGGGCGGCGGGGTCTGCCACGGGCACCACGCCGGGGATGGCGGGCAGGGCTTTGGCGGTGGCGAGACGGCCGTCCAGTTCACCGGGTTCCTGGCCGCAAAGCAGGCCGAGTTGGTCCAGGGATTCAACGATGGCGGCTTGCAACGGCAGGCGTTGGGCCTGGGTGTTTTCTGCCTGGGTGAGGACTTGTTCCAGTTGCAGCTGTGAGGCCACACCACGGCTGCGACGTTGCTGGGTCAGGTCGAGGGCCTGGTTTTCGATGTCGACACTCGCGTCGACCAGGGCCAGGCGTGCCTGTTGGTCGCGCAGGTCGGTGTAGGCCTGCACCACTTCGGCGGCCAGTTGCACCTGGCCGTCCGCCAGTTGCGCCTGGGCAGCGTCGGCCTCCGCCTGCGCCGCTTCGACCGCACGGCGCGTGCCGCCGAACAGGTCGGCCTCCCAACTGGCATCGAAGCCGGCCAGGTAGAGCGTCAATGGCCCGCGACCGCCACCGCCGCCACCCAGTGCGGAGGTGTCGGGCGAGCGCAGTTTGAGCATCGCGGCGTCGCCGGTGACCTTGGGCAGGGCGTCGGCCCGTGCACCGCTGAGGCTGGCGCGCGACTGTTTCAGGCGGGCCTGGGCGGTGGCGATATCGGGGCTGTTGTTCAGCGCCAGGTCGACCAGTTCATTGAGTTGCGGGTCATTCAACGTTCGCCACCACTGCGCCACGGCCGGTGCGCTGGGCGCTTTGTGGTCGGCGTGGGGCAGGTGCCCGGCGGCCAGGGTTTTCGGCGCGGCATCGGGGGCGCCCGAGTAGTCCGGGCCCACGGTGCAGGCCGATAGCAGCCCAACGGTCAGGAGCAGAGGAAACGAGCGAGCAATCATGGCTGTACCGTGCGCTTTTTAAGGATGAAGATCAGGGGCAGGCACGCCAGCATTGCGAGTCCCAATACGTAGAACGAGTCGTTGTAGGCCATCACCGAGGCTTGGCGGGCGATGTCATTGGCCAGTTGGGCCATGGCTTGCAACGAGGCGGTGGAGGCGTCGCCGGTCTGTGCCAGGTAGCTGGCGGTGTTGCTGGCCATGTGATCCTGGGTCAATTGGCTGTTGGCCAGGATCCCTTCGCGCAGCCGGTCGTCATGGAAGTGGCTGCGCCGGTCCATCAACACGCCGAGCAGCGCCAGGCCGATGGTGCCGCCGAGGTTGCGTGACATGTTGTAGAGCCCGGCCGCATCGCCGGCGTCCTTGGTCTCGACCGAACGCATGGACAGTTGGCTGAGGGGCATCATCACCAGGATCTGCCCGAAGCCGCGCAGCAACTGAGACCAGACAAAATCATGGCCGACGCTGTCGGCGGTCAACAGGGTGTCCACAAAACAACTGGCCCAGTACAGCAGCAGGCCTGCGCCGACCATCCAGCGCAGGTCGTAGCGGCCGAGCATCCGCGGCAGGATCGGCATCAGCAAAAACGCCGGAATCCCCGACAGCAGCATGATCGCGCCGGACTGCTGCGCGTTATAGCCGGACAAAATCCCGAGAAATTGCGGCACCAGATAGGCCGTGCCATACAGCCCTGCGCCCACCGCCGTACCGATCAGCAACACGCTGCCAAAGCTTTTGTTGAGCACCAGTGGCAGGCGCAGGATCGGTGTACTGGAACGCAATTGCCCCACGGCAATCAGGAAAAACCCGGTGACCGTGGCAATGCTCAGCCACACGATCAGCAGCGAGTCGAACCAGTGTTCACGCTGGCCTTCTTCCAGCACCACGGTCAGCGAGCTCAAGCCCATCGCCAGTCCGAGAATGCCCAGCCAGTCGGCGCTGATAAAGCGCTGCAGGTTCATGCGTTCGCTGGGCAGGCCGGTGATCAGCAGGGTGATCAGCGCGATGCTGATGGGGAGGTTGAGAAAGAAGCACCAGCGCCAGTTGATGTTCTCCGTCAACCAGCCGCCGATCACCGGGCCGAGCAAGGGACCGAGGATCACGGTCATGCCGAACATCGTGGTGCCGATGGCCAGTTGGTGGGGCGGCAGGCGCGTGCGCACGATGGTCTGCGCGGTCGGAATCATCGCACCGCCGGCGAAGCCCTGGCCAATGCGCCCGGCGATCATCGCGCCGAGGCTGGTGGACAGGCCGCAGAACATCGAGAACAGCGTGAAGGTGAGTGCGGTGCCGATCAGGAACCGGCGCAGGCCGAAGACTCGGGTCAGCCAGGCCGCGAGGGGGATCATGACGATTTCCGACATCAGGTAGCCGGTGGCGATCCAGGTGCCTTCGGTGCCGGTGGCGCCGATCTGGCCCTGGATCTGCGGCAACGCCGAGTTGGTGATCGACACATCCAGGGTCGCCAGCAGGGCACCCAGCGCGCCGGCGGCGACGGCGATCCAGTCGGTCAGCGAGGCGTTGCGCGGTTTCTCGGCGGCTGCCTCGGCCATGATCACCTCAGCCATGGTTGGCGTCTGCGGCGTGGGTGCGGGTGTCGACTTCCACGGTGGCCGACAGGCCCGGCATCAGTGCGGCGCGCAGGTCGTCCGGCACGTCCAGTGCAATGCGCACCGGCACGCGCTGCACGATTTTGGTGAAGTTGCCGGTGGCATTCGACGGCGGCAGCAAGGCGAACTGCGCGCCGGTGCCGGGCGCCAGGCTGTCGATGTGGCCTTGCAGGTCGCGGCCGGGTAGGGCGTCGACATGCACGGTGACGGTCTGGCCGGGGCGCATGCCACCGATCTGGGTTTCCTTGTAGTTGGCGGTGAGGTAGATCGCGCTGATCGGCACCACGGTCAGCAAACGCGTACCAGGTTGCACGTACTGCCCCACGCGTACGCCACGGTCAGCCACACGGCCGTCCAGCGGGCTGCGGATGACCGCGTCGTCGACGTCCAGTTGGCTTTGCGCCTCGCTGGCCCTGGCTACGCCCAGTTGCGCCTGGGCCTGCTTGAGCTGGGCCTGCAACGTGCCGTAGCGAGTCTGGCTGGACCGCAGCGCCGCCTGTTTGGCCGCCACGGTGCTGCGGGCCTGTGCCAGTTGGTTGTTCAGTTGGGCCAGGCGCTCTTCCGGTTCGGCGCCCGAGCGGGCCAGCGGCGCGTAGCGGGCGACTTCGGTCTGCGCATGCCGGGCATCGGCCTCGGCGCCCTGCAATTGGGCGCGGGCTTCGGCGATGGTCGAGTCCTGTTGCACCAGGTCGGCCTGGGCCTTGGCGAAGTCGGCATTGCGTGCGGCGATGGTCGCCGAGGCTTCATCGCTCACGGCCTGGTACTTGCGCGCATCCAGGCGCACCAGCACGTCGCCACGCTTGACGTTCTGGTTGTCGCTCACCAGCACGTCGGCCACGTAGCCGTTGATCTTTGGCGCCACGCTGATGCTGTCGGCTTGCAGGTAGGCGTCGTCGGTGGTCTCGATAAACCGCCCGGTGATCCACCACCAGGCGCCCCACGACACGCCCGCCAACAAGGCAACGCCGGCCACGCTGAGCAGGATGCGCCGGGCCTTGCCGCGTTGACCGTTGACAGTTTCTTCAGGCATGACCTGAGGGGAGGGAGGTGCAGCCGACATCGAGGTCACTCCAGATTTATAACGGGTGGAATAAATTCGTTTTTTCGCGAATTTTTGTCAACTGGTATATTTTGGTCCGGTATTCGAAGGGAGCTGCACATGGCACGACACAAACCTGCCGCCGAGGGTGGTTACCAGCGCGGCGAAGAAACCCGCGCACGCATCATCGAGGCCGCCGTCGAGGTGTTTGGCGCACGGGGCTACAATGGCGCGTCGACCCGCGATATCGCCACGGCCGCGGGCGTCAACGCACCTGCGATCCAGTACTACTTCGATGGCAAGGAAGGCGTGTACCTGGCGTGCGTCGAGCACTTGATCACGCTGCTGTGGCGCAAGATGTCGCCGCCGGTGGAGGCAGCGGAAAGCGTGTTGGCCGATGCCGATTGCGGCGACAGCGCGCTGATCGACGCCTCGCTGGGCATTCTCGGCACCGTGGTTTCAACCATCCAGGACAGCCCGCAAACCACGGCATGGCGTGCGTTCATGGATCGCCACCAGGCTGGGTTGTGCCCGCAAAGCGCGACGATGGCCTTCGAGGAGCGGTTCAAGGCACGTATTGCGCGGGTCATCCGCCAGCTGATCGCGCGCGTGGCCGGCCTGGCGCTGGAGGATGAGCGCACGGTGATCCATTCCATGGCGCTGTTTACCCAGGGCCTGGCCTTCCGCATCCAGAAGCCCAAGCTGCTGGAAGCCTTGAAGTGGAGCGAAGTGAACCAGAAGGAGATGGAACTGGTGCGGGAGGTGGTGCTGATGCAGGCGCGGTTCACCCTGGAAGGGCTGGCCCGGCGCCGGGACCAACTGGCCTCCCGATAATCGGTGGTTGCCGCTTACTTGCCGCCTGTCACATCCAGGAAGGTCCCGGTGATGAACGACGCTTCCTTACCGGCCAGCCACAGGATGGCGCGCGCCACCTCTTCGGGCTCGCCACCGCGGCCCATGGGAATGCTGTCCTTGACCCGATCCACGCGACCCGGCTCGCCGCCGCTGGCATGCATGTCGGTGTAGATATGCCCAGGCCGTACGCAGTTGACGCGTATGCCTTCACGGGCGACCTCTTTGGACAAGCCGATGGTGAATGTCTCCAGGGCGCCCTTGGAGGCAGCGTAATCGACATACTCGTTCGGGCTGCCCAGCCGGGCGGAGGCGGAGGACACGTTGATCACGCTGCCACCCGTGCCGTTGTGGCGCAGCGACATGCGTTTCACCGCGTGCTGCGCGCACAGCATCGGGCCGATGGCATTGATCGCGAAGACGCGCTGCATGCGGGCGAAGTCGAGGTCTTCAAAGCGCGATTGCAGGGCAATGATCGCGGCGTTATTGACCAGCACGTCGAGACGGCCAAACGTCTGGTCAATGGCAGCGAACAACTGCGCGACCTGTTCAGGGTCCGCACTGTCGGCACGAATGGCCAGGGCACGCCGCCCCATCGCTTGCACATCCGTCACCACGCCGAGTGCGGCTGCTTCGTTGCTGACGTAGCTGATGGCGACATCGTAGCCTTGCGCCGCCGCAAGCCGTGCGGTTGCTGCGCCGACACCGCGGCTGCCGCCGGTGATCAGAATCAGCGGGGTTGAAGAGACCGTATCCATTGCTTGAACCTCCTGTGAGGGGTGAAAGATCAACCTATAAGCATCGTGCCGATCGCAATGACCAGGCACGCCAACACTTTGCGCACAGTCAGTGACTCGCCCAGGAAGCAATAACCGATCAATGCCGCAAACAGCACGCTGGTTTCGCGCAGGGCTGAAACAGCGCCCATCGGCGCGTGGGACATGGCATAAATAACGATGCCGTAGGCCAGCAGGGACACCAGCCCCCCGATCAAGGCCGTGATGACGCCGGGGCGTGGTGCGAAGAGGCTGCGTGTGTCGCGCAGGCCGATGTACACCAGTGGCATCAATACGCCCCAGAGCGCACACATCCATACCGTGTAGGCCAGCGGTGCGCCGGACAGCCTCGCGCCAATACCGTCCGTGACGCTGTAGGCCGCAATGAAAAAACCTGTGCCCAGGGCGTAGGGCAGGCTGGGCACCGCCAGCCGGCGCTGTCTGAAGGCCAGTGAAATAATGCCGCCCGATACCAGCACGATGCCGATCAGGGCGTTTGTGCTGACCGTTTCCCCGGCAAACACCAATGCGCACAGCGTGATCAGAATGGGCGAGGAGCCGCGGGCAATCGGGTAGGTCTGCCCCAGGTCGCCCACCTTGTAGCTTCGCACCAGGAACAGGTTATAGCCCACGTGCAACACGCCCGACAGCACGGCGTAGGGCCAGCTGGCGGGCGCGGGAGGGGCGAGAAACAAGGCGATGACACTGCTGGCGATGGCCACCGCCACGCACATCATGGTCATTGACCACAGCCTGTCGGCGCCGACGCGCAACAATGCGTTCCAGCTTGCATGCAAGAGGGCGGCGAAGAGGATGAGTAGAACGATGGATAAAGGCATGCGCCATGGTAAACACCACAAGGGCGTGTCTAACAGCGAAGTCTTTTCATCCGGTCATGAGTAATTCTTCATGCATCACCGATAATTCTGCTGTGCCTGCATCGACTCGGCCAACAACCAGTTACGAAAGCTGATGATATGCGGCTGGGTTTCGATCCCTTTCGGGCACACAAAGTAGTAGCCCACCGGCGACGCGAACGGCAGCTCAAACAGCCTGACCAGGCGGCCGTCGTTGATTTCCGCTTCGACGTGGCCGCTTCGCGCCAGCGCAATACCTTGGCCCAGCAGCGCCGCCTCGATGGTCATGTTGGTGTCAGCGAACCTGACGCTTTCCTTGAGGGGGGCAATGCTGACGCCGATATGCTCGAACCAGGCTTCCCACTTGGGCACCAGGTCTGCGCCGTCGCGCGTCAGCAACGGGTAACGCAGCAGCTCGGCGGGCTCGTGGGGAGCGCCGAAACGCTTGAGCAGGTCGGGGCTGGCCACCGGGAAGATCTGCTCGCGGAGCATGAACTCCGAGTGCAGGCCGGGGTAATTGCCGTTGCCCAGGCGGATGGCCACATCCGCGTCTGCGCTGGAGAATTTGATGGCCTTGTCGCTGGTCTCCAGCGTGATCAGGATTTGCGGATGTTGCTGCGACAGGCTGGGCAACCTGGGCAGCAGCCATTTCAAGGCGAACGAATACGTGGTGCTGACCTTCAGGCGAACCCGGCCTTTTTGTTCCCTGAGGTCAGCCAGCGTGGCCTCAAGGTTCATGAAAAACTCGCGCACAATGGGCGCCAGTGCGGCCCCGGCCGGGGTTAGCCGCAACGCTTTGCCGCGCTGGAACAACTGCAGGCCCCACAGGTCTTCGAGGTGCTTGAGTTGGTGGCTGACCGCGCTCTGGGTCACATGCAGCTCTTCTGAAGCCGATGTGAACGTCGCGTGCCGGGTCGCCACTTCGAAGGCACGCAGGGTGGCGGTGGGTGGTAGGTCTCTCATGACTGGGGTCCGGGTAGGGGGCTGGCAATCAATCAGCATGAATACCGGCTCATGGTAATGGATTCGCAGGCTTTCACAGAAGCCGCAGACCCTGGCCTTGTGAATTGTTGTGAAGCACAGATTAATGGCCCATTGCCCATGCTAACGTCTGCTCCTGGCTATCGTCAGCACGACGATTTCATTCGTACCATCAGGGGAGCAGCGCCGATGTCTACCACCGTAACGCCCGCCGGCAGCGGGGCAAACACGCCTAAAGCGTCACCGTCGGTGTTCGATGACAAGTTGAACATCGCCAAGTCCAGCAAAGTGATCGCCGACTACATGCGCCAGACCGGCAAGTCAGCCATTACCAAGCAGGAACTGACCCAACTGGCCAACAACGCCTCGGGCAAGGTGCCGGCCGAAGTCTCCGATGCGGCCAAGTACATGGAGCGTCATCCTGACGTCTTCACCGCCATCGAAACCCACGATGTGCCGGGTGCCGATAACCTCTCCGGTGTGTGGAACTTCGATTGGGCCGCCAACGGTGGGCTGAACGGCACGTCGACCGACGCGATTGCAAAAATGCAGGACACCTTCGATTTCGCGATTGCCAAGTCTGCGCAGATCACTGAGATTTCCACGGGTAAAAAAGCCGAGCTGGATTCGACCAAGCAGCGGCCGCAGAACTAAAACAGCAGTTTGTACCGTTGGCCCTACAAACCCTACCAACGGGTTACACGATAGCCGTGACGCACTTCGGTTTGCACTGTCATACCCAGCGAGAAGTCAATCTCGTCAAGTAAGAGAGTGTAGTCATGAAGTTGAGTTATCTAACCAAGGCGGCTGTGGTGGTCGCGCTGTTATCGACCTTGTCCGGCTGCTTGATGTTCATGCCACCGGGTGGTGGCGGTGGTCACGGCGGTGGCGGGCATGGTCAGGGCGGCGGCCCTGGCCCTGGCGGCGGACCGCGTTAACCGATAGGCCAGGCAGGCAAGCCGTGAAGCACGGCTTGCCTGTTTTTTTGCCTGCGATAAACCCAGGGCAAAGAAAAGCCCGCGTGGGGAGCGCGGGCTAAAGGGATGTTCATTAGGAGCTGAGGCCACCCTAGGCGCCTGTCTGTGAAAGGTTTGTGAAAACCATGGCAAAAAAGTGTATGCCTCAATCCGGCCCTGGCTGTACGGGGCAGGGCAGCCGATAACCCTCTACTGTCGCAGGCACACCCCCGCCGTTTGGATGCCGCGTCATGTTCATGTCTACCAGCCTGTTGTCCGCCTTTGTGCTGTTCGCCTTCGTGTCCTCGATCACGCCCGGACCCAATAACACCATGCTGCTTGCCTCCGGGGTGAACTTCGGCTTTCGCCGCTCGATGCCCCATGCATTGGGGATCAGCATCGGGTTCATGCTGCTGGTGATTTCGGTGGGGCTGGGGCTGGGCGAAGTGTTCAAGGTGTTCCCGTGGGCGTACACGGTGTTGCGCTACGTGGGGGCGGCGTACTTGCTGTACCTGGCGTGGAAGATCGCGACAGCGGGCGGCATGTCCGACAGCGCGGACGAGCAGGGCAAGCCCATGACTTTCTTCGGCGCGGCGGCATTCCAATGGGTGAACCCCAAGGCCTGGATCATGGCGCTGGGCGCTATCACCACTTACACGCCGGCCGAAGGCTACGTCACCAATGTGCTGGTGATTGCACTGGTGTTCGCCGTGGTCAACCTGCCCAGTGTGTGTGTATGGGTGGGGTGTGGCAGCGGCTTGCGCAATGTGCTGCGTGAGCCGCGCTGGTTGCGCCTGTTCAACTGGACGATGGCCGGGCTGTTGGTGCTGTCGCTGTACCCGATGCTGTTTGCCGGCTGAGCGTCAGACCGGCGAGATCGTGGCCAGCAGGCCGATGCCGATGGTCAGCACCAAAAAGCCGAACAGGAAAAGTGCCATCTTGGTCATAAGGCCTCCGAAGGGAAGGGAGTGGGGATGGGGTCATTGTCCGCCCAGACGGCGTTTCGATACAGACGCAGATAGCAAAGAAAAAACCGTATCAGATGCGCTTGCCGCTGTTCAGCCGGGGGCTTGCAGTGCGTGTGGCTTTCTCAGGATCAGCGCCTGCGGCAGCCAGGTCTCTAGGCACAACAGGCGATAAATACGCTGTGGCGAGCGGGCTTGCCCCGCGTTGGGCTGCGAAGCAGCCCCAAAACCAGCAGCCACAGAGTGCCTGATTCACCGCATTCCCCCTTCCAGGGTCGCTTCGCAACCCAACGCGGGACAAGCCCGCTCGCCACAGCTACAGTGTTCGCCCTTAATGGCCGGTTTTTCAAAGACCTCAACAATAAGAGTGGGCCAACCCTCGATGGAAAGACGTCAATTCAGCGGTGGCATGAAAGGCAAGAACCTGCGCTACCTCAACGAAACCCAACAACCGGCGTCGGTCACCCGCGTCGGCTTCCTGTTGCTTGAACATTTCTCCCTGCCAGCATTCACCCAGACCCTCGACACCTTCGTCACCGCCAACCTGCTGCGCCCCGAACTGTTCGCTTCGCGCACCTTCGGCTGTGACGATGGCGAAGTCATCAGTGACCTGGGCCTGGTGATTCGCCCCGATGCGCGCCTGGATGCCGGGGCATTGCACGACCTGGACCTGCTGGTGATCTGCGGCGGATTCCGTACCGAACTCAAGGCCGGCGAAGCCTTCATCCACCTGCTGCACACCGCCGCCGAACAGGGCATCAGCCTTGCGGGCTTGTGGAACGGCGCCTGGTTCCTTGGGCGCGCCGGCCTGTTGCAGGGCTATCGCTGCGCCATTCACCCAGAACACCGTCCGGCGCTGGCAGAAGTCTCCAAGGCCACTCACGTTACCAGCGAACCCTACGTGATCGACCGCGACCGCCTCACCGCTTCAAGCCCGTCCGGCGCCTTCCACATGGCGCTGGACTGGATCAAGGGCCTGCATGACAAGGCACTCGTCGAAGGCATCGAGGACATCCTGGCCTTCGAGGAGTCGCGCTACCGCCGCATCAAACCCACCGAAAACGTCAGCGTCAGTGCGCCGTTGCGTGAAGTGGTGAAACTGATGGACGCCAACCTCGAAGAACCTTTGGAGCTGGACCAACTGGCGGTGTACGCCGGCCGCTCGCGGCGCCAGCTGGAGCGCTTGTTCAAGGAGCAACTGGGCACCACCCCGCAGCGGTACTACATGGAGCTGCGGGTGACCGAGGCGCGGCGGCTGTTGCAGCACACCGAGCTGTCGCAGGTGGAGGTGCTGGTAGCCTGCGGGTTTGTGTCGCCGAGCCATTTCAGCAAGTGCTATAGCTCGTACTTCGGCTATCGCCCCTCGAAGGAGAAGCGCTTGGTCAAGTAAAGTGCTGACTGACTCACTTTCTTTAAAGGATGACAAATGTCTCTCACGCTTTTGGATCGTTACCGTGGCAGCCTGTTGGGCTTGGCCTGTGGCGACGCCGTGGGCACCACTGTTGAATTCATGCCTCGCGGCACATTCCCAGCGGTCACCGACATGGTTGGAGGAGGACCGTTCAACCTGAAAGCGGGCCAATGGACGGACGACACCTCGATGGCGTTGTGCCTTGCGGAAAGCTTGCTGCGTAAAGGTGGTTTTGATGCAGCTGACCAGATGGGGCGATACCTGAACTGGTGGAAGTGGGGTTACCTGAGCTCTACCGGTGATTGCTTTGATATAGGCATGACCGTGCGCACGGCGCTCACGGCGTTTGAGTCGCAAGGTGATCCGTTTGCAGGTTCGACAGAGCCTTTTTCCGCAGGCAACGGTTCGATGATGCGCCTCGCGCCGCTGGTACTGTTTTACTTTCCAAACCTGCAAAGCGTTGATGACTTTTCCCGAGAAAGCTCCCGTACGACTCACGGAGCCCAAGAGGCAATCGAGTGTTGCGTGGTGTTGGCGAGAGCCATCGGTAACGCGTTGAGTGGAGCAACGAAGGAGCGCCTGTTGAATATCTCTTGCGCGGGTCTTTCTGCGCCCAAAGTCGTAGCGATTGCCCAGGGGGAGTATTGCAACAAGACCCGTGCGCAGATAACGGGTTCCGGTTACGCCGTGGCGTCATTGGAGGCGGCGCTGTGGTGCGTAAAACATACTGACAGCTTCGCCGACGCGGTGTTGGCTGCCGCGAACCTGGGTGACGACGCTGACACTACTGCCGCCATCGTTGGTCAGTTGGCGGGTGCATATTACGGCGTGCAAGGCATCCCGACGGGCTGGCTGAACAAGCTTTGTATGCGTGATGAAATTGAGGAAATGGCTGACGCACTCTACAGCACGGCTGCTCAAACCCCATGATTAAGCCCCCCAATAGAAAACACCGCCGCCTGTCAGACAGAGCGCGGTGTTTGTTTTCAGGGCTGCTTCGCAGCCCAACGCGGGGCAAGCCCGCTCGCCACAACAGGCAACTCACCGCAAAAAAACGCGTTGGTCAGAAGCGGTCCAGGCGATAAGGCGTGAGTAACGGTGTTTGACCCTTGCTCGCCAATTCCCCAATCATCTCCGCCGTCACCGCCGCCTGCGTCAACCCCAGATGCTGGTGCCCGAACGCAAGCAGCACCTTCCCGTCACACACCCGGTCAATCACCGGCAACGAGTCCGGCAGTGACGGCCGGAACCCCATCCACGGTGTGGCACCCTCTGCGTTGAGGTCATCCCGAAACAACCCCTTGCTCAACCGATGCAACTGCCAGGCACGCTGCATATTTGCCGGGCGCTTCAGGCCGGCGAATTCCACCGTGCCAGCCAGGCGCAGGCCGTCGGTCATGGGGGTCATGATGAATTTGCGTTCCAGGGACGTCACCGCAAACGGCAGGCGATGCAGCTCATGGGGCAGCATCAGATGATAGCCGCGTTCCGTGTCCAGCGGGACCTTTTTGCCGGTCAGGGCAGCGGTCAATTTGGCCGAGTGGGCGCCGCACGCAATCAACACCTGGCGTGCGCTCAGGGTGCCCTGATCGGTGGTGAGGGAGACGCCGTGTTCCTCAACCCGTCCATCCAGTACCTGGCGCTTGAAGAACTCTACGCCACTGGCCTTGGCAGCCTGGACCAGTTCGCACACCACCTGGTACGGGTCGAGGAAGTGCCCGGTGCTCGGGAAAAACAGCCCGCCCTGGATGCGCTCGCTCAACTGCGGCGCAGCCTGGCGAATGGCATCGCCGGTCCAGAACGCCACGGGCACCTGCTGCGCTTGCATGCGCTGCTGCAAGGCCTGGAGTGCGTCGCGTGAGTCCGCTCGTTCGTACACCAACAATGACCCGTCTTCACGCAGCAGGTGCGCACGTCCGATGCTGTGCAGCAGGCGCTGCCAGGCGTCCAGGCTGCCTTCGTTAAGCGCACGAATACCCGCGACGGTACGCTGATAGCGCGCCGGACGCAGGTTCAACAGCAGCCGCGCAAACCAGGGCAGGGCGCGCGGCAGGTATTTCCAATCCAGGCGCAGCGGGCCCATGGGGTCCAGCAGCATGCCGGGCAAGCGCTTGAGGATCGACACGTCGGCAATCGGGAACACCTGTTCGGTCGCCAGGTGCCCGGCGTTGCCATAGGACGCGCCCATGCCGGGTTCCTGTTGATCGACCACCACCACGTGCCGGCCCTGACGCGCCAGTTGCAGGGCGCAGGCGACGCCAATGATGCCGGCGCCAACTACGACGATATCGGGATCGGACATCGCTTATGCCTCTCTCTGGCCGTCAAGCAGGCGTCGCAGCAGCAACGGGTTGCCGTGCTGGAGCGCGGCCGGCAGCAATGCATCGGGGAAATCCTGATAACACACTGGCCGCAGGAAACGCTGGATCGCCGCCGTACCCACCGATGTGCTGCGCGCATCCGAGGTGGCCGGGAAGGGGCCACCGTGGACCATGGCATCACACACCTCAACGCCAGTCGGCCAGCCATTGACGAGCAAGCGACCGGCCTTGCGCTCCAACACCGGCAGCAGTGCCTTGGCCTCGGGAAGGTCGTTCTCATCCATGTGTAACGTGGCGGTGAGCTGGCCTTCGAGATGCTCGGATACTTGGCGCACTTCTTCACTGTCGGTGCAAACGACTAGCAGTGACGCCGCGCCGAACACTTCCGCTTGCAGATGCTCATTGGCCAGGAACGCCTGCGCCTGGGTCACGAACAGCTGGGCCTGGCCCTGGTTGGGGCCTGTCACCGGCAAACCCTTTGCGGCCACCTTTGCATGTTCAGCGAGTTCGCCTACGCCTGCAGCGTAGGCACTGGCAATGCCCGGCGTGAGCATGGTCTGTGCCCCACAGGTCGGCAGCAAGCCACTGGCCAGGCTGATGAAGCGATCCAGGGCTGGGCCTTGCACCGCAATGACCAACCCCGGGTTGGTACAGAACTGCCCGGCGCCCTGGGTCAACGACGCCACAAAACCCTGGGCCAATGCTTCACCCCTGGCCGCCAACGCTGCCGGAAACAGGTACACCGGGTTGATCGAACTCATCTCCGCGTAGACCGGAATCGGCTCTGGCCGTGCCTGCGCTGCCTGGATCAACGCCAGGCCACCGCTGCGCGAGCCGGTAAACCCGACGGCCTTGATGCGCGGGTCGGTGACCAGCGCAATGCCCACCTCGCGGCCCGAACCGTACAGCAGCGAAAAAACGCCCTCCGGCAGACCGCACGCCTTGACCGCCTGCGCCACCGCACGACCCACCAGTTCACTGGTGCCAGGGTGCGCGCCGTGGGCTTTGACGATGACCGGGCAACCGGCAGCCAGCGCAGAGGCGGTATCCCCACCGGCCACGGAAAAGGCCAATGGGAAGTTGCTGGCGCCAAACACCGCGACCGGGCCGAGCGCGATATGGCGTTGCCGCAGGTCTGGACGGGGCAGGGGCTGGCGTTGCGGTTGTGCGTTATCAACCCGCACATCCAGCCATTCCCCGGCACGCACGGTGCGGGCAAAGGTGCGCAGTTGCCCGCAGGTGCGCCCACGTTCGCCCTGGATACGTGGGCGGGGCAGGCCGGTTTCGGCAACGGCGCGGTCGATCAGTTCATCGCCGAGGGCCTCGATGTGCGCGGCGATGGTCTCAAGGAAAGTGGCGCGCGCCTCCAAAGAGGTTTCGCGATAGGCATCCAATGCCGCCCACGCCAAGGCACAGGCCTGTGCGACATGCTCGCCGTTGCCGCCGAGGTAGGCCGGTTCCAAGGCGGCATCGGTGGCGGGATTGATCGCCCGGATCGCTTTGCGATTGCCGGCAGTGGCGTGCTGACCGATCAGCATCTTGCCCGTCAGAGTCATGGGTATTTCCTGGAAAAAAGAGGGTTGGCCGCTGCGAGCGTCGCAGCGGCGCGCGAAGGGTCAGGCGACGTTCTGTTCCGCCGACCAGCTGGCGTACCACTGGCGGAACAGGGCGTACTGGTTCTCTGCGTAACGACGCTGGGCATCGCTGAGGGCATCGGTTTCGTTGAAGTGCAGGGCGTAGCCCTTGTCACCGTTCAGCACCATCAAGTGTTTGTAATACAGCACCAGGTCGCAGCCCTCGTCGAAGGACGACAGCACCGCCAGCGCAGCTTCCAGGTCACGCGCCTGGCGACGGGCCTTGGCATCGCCCTTGGCGGCTTTTTTACTCAGGGCCACCAGTTGCAGCACTTCCCGAGGCAGTGCGTTGCCGATGCCGGTGATGGCGCCGGTGGCATTGCAGTTGACGAAACCGTGCACCACCTGGGTGTCGACCCCGACCATGAGGGTCACGCTGTCGTCCTGGGAGGTGATGTGTTCGGCGGCGTAGCGCAGGTCGGCACCGCCACCGAACTCCTTGAAGCCGATCAGGTTCGGGTGTTCGCGGCGCAATTCGAAGAACAGCTCGGCGCGGGTCGCGAAGCCGTAGTACGGGCTGTTGTAGATCACCGCCGGCAGGCCTGGCGCAGCCTTGAGGATCGCCGAGAAGTGCGCCTTTTGTGCGGTGGCGGAGGCACCCCGGGACAGCACACGCGGAATCACCATCAAGCCATGGGCACCGACCTTGGCGGCGTGGGCCGCATGGGCCACGGCTTCGCGGCTGTTCACCGCGCCGGTGCCGACGATGGTCGGTACACCGGCCGCCACCAGCCGCGCCACGCCTTCCTGGCGTTCGGCCTCGGTGAGTAACGGCCAGTCGCCCATGGAGCCGCAGTACACCACCGCGCTCATGCCGATATCGATCAGCTCGCGGCCTTTGGCGACCAGGGCGTCGAAGTCCGGCTTGCGCTCAGGCGTGCACGGGGTCATCAGGGCAGGGATGCAGCCGGTGAAGATGTTGTCGTTCATGGTGTTCACTCCAGTTTCCAGTAGGGGGAGGGCTCAGATGCCCCAGGCAAAAGGGTCTTGCGGGTCGATCAGCAAGGTGCTGTCGGCGGTCATGTGGGCACGGCCGGTGATGAAGGGGCGCACACGTTCGCCGTCCCATTCATAGCGGCCTTCGAATTGGCTGCCGGTGATGCTGGCTTGCACCCAGGTTTCGCCGGGCGCGAGTTTTCCATCGGCGGCCAGGCAGGCCAGCTTGGCGCTGGTGCCGGTGCCGCAGGGCGAGCGGTCGTAGGCTTTGCCGGGGCACATCACGAAGTTGCGGCTGTCGGCGTGGTCGTCGTCGGCGAACAGTTCGATGTGGTCGATCAGTGCACCGTCGGCGCCGTGGATGCCTTGGTCTTCCAGGGCCTTGAGCATTGCCCAGGTGTAGTCGGTGAGGGCGTCGACGTTGTCCATCTGTAGGCGCTGGCCATGCTCCGACACCAGGAAAAACCAGTTGCCGCCCCAGGCGATATCGCCATGGACTATGCCGTGACCCGGCACGCGCACTGCGATCTGCTCGCGATAGCGGTAGGCAGGCACATTGCGCAAGGTCACCGCGCCGTCTTCGTGCAAGGTAGCCGCGACCGGCCCGACGGGTGTGTCGATGGTGTGCACGCCAGGCGCGATGCGGCCCAGGTGATGCAGCGAAGCCACCAGCCCGATAGTGCCGTGGCCACACATGCCAAGGTAGCCGGCGTTGTTGAAGAAGATCACCCCGCAAATGGCGCCCGGCGTGACCGGCGCGCAGTACAGCGCGCCGACCAGCACATCATTGCCTCGCGGTTCCAGGATGCAGGCGCGGCGCCACTGGTCGTGCTCGTTGCGCAGGTGGTGCAGCTGATCGGCAATCGTGACGCCCTCCAGCGCCGGAAAACCGCTCATCACCAGGCGCGTCGGTTCGCCGCCGGTATGGGAGTCGATCACATGCAATCGCTTCATAAAACGCTCCTGAATCAGTAAGTGGCGGGCGTCAGCGGGGCGTGAGACTCGTCAACCGCTTCGCTTTCATCGGCTTCGTGTTCCAGCCGAACCAAGTGAGCTGGCACGCCAGTGGCTGCGCCCCAGTAGTAAATGCCGAGTGCGCAAGCCGCGACCACAAGGGTGTCGAGCGGATGGCTGAGCACACCGATGCCACCAAAACTGCCGAGCTTGGACAGCAGGATGGTCACCGCGTAGAAACCGATCAGCCAGGCTGAAGAACGCACTTGCTGCTTGAGGTCGAGGTGCTCGGTCGGCACCCAGCGCGCGCACAACAGGTACACCACGAACATCAGGATTTGCAGGCCGAGCAGCCAGGACACCGTGCCCCAGCCGGACCAGTACACGATCAGCGCAGCGATGATGAACGACAGCGGACCGAGCACGGCCATGCCCTTGACCCGGAACGGCCGCGCCATCTGCGGTGCATTGCGGCGCAGTGCGGCGACGGTCACCGGGGCCACGGCATAGCTGAGGATCAACGCAGCGGACACCACATTGATCAGCGCTTCCCAGGAGGGGAACGGCAGGGTCCAGAATACCGACAAGCCAAACGTCAGCCACAGCGCCGGGCGCGGGATGCCGGACTTCTCGTCGATACGCGTGAAGATCTTGAAGAACGTGCCGGTCTGCGCCCAGCCATACACCACCCGCGGCGTGGCGTTCATGTAGATGTTGCCGCAGCCGCTGGGGGAGATCACCGCGTCGGCGACCACCAGGTAGGCCAGCCAGCCCACGCCCAATGCCAAGGCTATATCCCGGTAAGGCAGCGCCAGTTCCTTGCTGATCCCGGCCCAGCCGTTGGCGAGCATGTCGGTGGGCACGCCGCCCAGGAAGGCGGTTTGCAGCAGCACGTAGATCGCCGTAGACAGCAGCACCGAGAGGATCAAAGCAATCGGAATCGTGCGCTGCGGGTTCTTCACCTCACTGGCCACCGAGATGATCGGTGTGAGCCCCAGGTAGGCAAAAATCACCCCACCGGCCGACACCGCCATCTCGATCCCGGATAGGCCGAACGGCGCAAAACCCTGTACCTGAAAATTCGCCGGCTTGAAGAAGGTGAACAGCACACCGATCACCAGCAACGGCACGATGAACTTGAACACGCTGACCAGGTTATTGGCGATGGCGAAGGTCTTTACGCTGCGGTAATTGAGCACGAAGAACAGGCACAACAGGGCGAACTGCACCAGCCAACCGAGGGTGGTCGGGTCGCTGGAGCCGACCTTGGTCAGCTCGGGAAACCAGGCCGCTGCGTATTGGCGCGAGGCGACCACTTCGATGGCGACCAGGCTGGAAAACGCGATCAGCGTGATAAAGCCCATCAGGTAGCCCAGCAACGGGCCGTGGGAATAAACCGGGTAGCGCACCACGCCACCGGCGCGGGGCAGTGCGGCGCCCAACTCGCAGTACACAATACCCAGCAGCAACACCGCGAAGCCGCCAATCAGCCAGGAAATGATCCCCGCCGGGCCGGCAATGGCCGACACATGACTGGCGGCGAACAACCAGCCCGAACCGAAGATGGCCCCCAGCCCGATAAACGTGAGGTCCACCAATGAAAGTTGTTTCTTGAACTTGCCTTGACCTGACATAGCGTCGCCTTCTTGTGAGTTATTGGATAGGCATGCAGTGGCCATACAGTGAACTCACAGGCGGCGGCGCGATTGATGTTTTTTGCCGACATCGATGACGAAATCGGCACAGTTTTCGTGGCTCGACAGCGCTCAAGCCATCGGGCAATCTGCGTGCGTCGAGGCACTCAACGGGGGATCGAAAGTCATGTTGCAGACTGCTTTTGCGGCCCTGTGCCAAGGGGATGAAGCGAATCGACCCCACAGCATCGAGCAGCTCCTGGCCAGTGTGGTGCAGCTGTTGCCGATGCTGGATGTGATCCCCAATGCGGCGATTTTCATCAAGGACACCCAGGCCCGCTACCTCCTCGCCAATCGCACGCTGGTACACCGCTGCGGTCTCAGGCAACTGCAACCGCTGCTGGGCAAGACCAGCGCCCAGGTCTTCCCCGCACAACTGGGGCCGGGCTACACCGAGCAGGACCGCCGCGTGCTGGAGCAGGGGTTTGTGCTGGAAGACCAGCTTGAACTGCACCTGTACGGCACCCGTGAACCCGGCTGGTGCCTGACCCACAAGTGGCCGCTGTACAACCACCTCGGCGCAATCATCGGCCTGGCCGGCATCTCGGTCGATTTGCAAACCGCCAGCGAAAGCCACCCCGCCTACCAACGCCTGGCCGCCGTGGACGCGCATATCCGTGCGCACTTCAACCGCCGCGTCACCCTCGGTGAGTTGACCCGCATCGCCGGGATTTCCGTGGCGCAGCTGGAGCGTTACTGCAAGCGCGTGTTCCACCTCACGCCCCGGCAGATGATCCAGAAAGTGCGGCTGGAACACGCCCACCGGTTATTGCACAGCGACCTGCCGATCACCGAGGTGGCACTGCAGTGCGGGTACACCGACCACAGTGCGTTCACTCGGCAGTTCAAGGCCTCGACGGGGTTTACGCCGAGGCAGTATCGGGACACTCGCTGAATGAAGCGTTTCTGTAGGAGCCGGCTTGCTGGCGATGGCAACACCGCTGTGTGTGGAACCCAGCGAGTACGTTGAGATGGATTGCAGGACTGCGAGGATGGCATTGAGCTATCATGGTGGGCGCTTTCATGCCGCACCTCAGATTGTTAAAGGATGATTCAGTGACTCAAGGAATAGTGATCAGGTTTAAACGGAGCATCAGCGCCTTCCTCAAGGTATGGAGAGCGCACAAGGCGATACCCTTGAGTGAAGAGGGTTTCGTAGACTTGACGCCTGTATTGCTCGAGGGGGCGCAGGCTGATCGCTATGTCAGTGAGTTGCTGCACGCGCTCGAAAACGAGCAGGTTCGCAACATTGCGATAACGGGTGGGTACGGCGCAGGCAAGAGCAGCGTGATCAGGACTTTTTTTGATCGTCACCCCGAATACGAGCCTGTATTCGTCTCCCTTGCCACGTTCAGTCAAGACAACCCGGCAGAGCGTGCAGTATCGCCGGCTGAACCGCCGGCCAAAAACGATGATCTGATGCCACGCATTGAGGAGACCATCGTCCAGCAGCTGCTCTACGCCGTACCTGCGCGTAAGGTGCCAAAAACGCGGTTGAAACGCATCGTACACGCCTCGAATGCCCGCAACCTCTTTCATACGGTGTTCTTCGCCCTGTTGGTTGCCTGTGGTGTGCGGCTGTACCTGCCTTTCGTCGATCCTATGCCCAAATACGTTCCCGATTGGCTTATCACTCAACTGTTGTGGGTGCCGGATAGTTGGACCCTGGCGTTCGTCCTGGCTGCGGGTGTGTACTTGCTGTATTGCGCCTTGAAGTACTTGTCGCTTTTCAGCATCGACGGGCTGACCCTCAAAGGCGGGAAACTGGAATCCCTTCACCATGGTTCAGTGCTGCACAAGCATGTCGACGAGATCATCTACTGTTTCGAACGCAGTGATATCAACGTCGTCGTGATCGAGGACCTTGATCGATTTGGCATTCAGGACGTGTTTTTTCGCCTGCGCGAAATCAACTTCACCATCAAGCAATCACCACAAATCAAGCGTCCCGTGCACTTCATCTATGCAATACGCGATGAACTGTTCTTCGCTGACGACCAGGCAAAGTTCTTTGACCTGATCATTCCCGTGGTACCCGTAGTCAACTCGGAGAACTCGCAGGAAAAGATGATGGACCTGCTCAAGGCAAAACGCTTTGATTCAATTCGCCGTTTCGACCCTGTGCTGATCGAGACGGTGTGTTACTACATCGACGATATGCGGTTGATCAAGAACATCATCAACGAGCTGGACCTGTTCTCCAGCCTGCTGGGTGGTCGCGGCGTGAAACTGGACGTTAACAAACTGTTGGCGATGGTGGCCGTGCGCAACCTGTACCCGGAGGCCTGTGCCGAGCTGCTCAAGCGACGCGGGCCGATTTTTTCTGTCTTCAATGAGTTTGGTGCTTGGCGTATTGCCCAGGCAAAAGAGATTGATGCGCAGATATCTGACGTGCGAGAGCAACTGGCGATTGTGGAGCGCGAACACCTTGCGAGTCTGGAAGAACTGAGGGTTTGCGTTTGGTATCAGGTCGTCAAGCTGATCAATCCCGTGGACACCACTGATCTCACGTACGACAACGAAGTGACAATGACGTTGACGGAGTTTGTACAAGACGAGTTTTTTGATGAAATGATCAAGAAAAACCGGACGCTGTCCATGGAAAGTCGCCATCACATCAACTTTAACACTCAGGTAAAAACGGTTGAGAGTGAGCGCGTCTTGCACTTGACGTCATACCGGGAACGCGCTTCGGGACTGACGGCTGAGCGGGAGGTTTTTACCAGGAAAATCGAAGCGCTGAACAATCAGAGCATCCGCATCCAGCGCATGTCCTTCAGAGAGGCTGCAAGGGCCGAGTATGGCGAAGTACTGACTCAGAAGCTCGGGTCTATAAAAGCGTTGATTTATCTGATGCGTGAAGGATATTTCGACACCGACTACTACGATTACCAAGGGTTTTTCTACGAAGGGTCGCTCACGCAGGATGACAAGAACCTGATCCTGGCCCTGCGCGGTGGTGAGTCACCAGAGGTGATGACAGTCGTCAATAACCCGGAGAGGGTGCTCGGCAAACTTGACCAAAAAGCGTTGGGGGAGGGGCGCGGCTTGATTGCAGGGTTGGTCGATTACCTGTGCAGTCAATACACGGCTGCGGACCACGGTACCCATGGGTGGAAGCTGAACGCGATCCTCAGCACGGCAGCGCAATTCATGCCACGCTTTGCCAGTGTGGTGGATTCCATCCTGACAAGTGAAAACGCCCCCGCCTTGATTCAAGCTATCTACGACACCGACCCTGAGTCTCTTGAGGGGCTGTTCTCGTCAAAACGTTTTGTGGACAGCGGTCCAAAGCAGGCGTTGGTCTGCGCAATAGTCAGCAGCTTGGCTCCTGAGCAAATCAGCGCACTGGAAGACTGCGACCACGGCGTGCTAGAAAGCCTTGAAGGGTTGCAGGATGTCAGCGATGTCGTGTCGCTGCTTGCCAAGGGCGAGGCCACATGGGGCTGGTTGCGTCAACATCCTGTGCAATTTTATAACCTCAGTGATGCCGTCGCGGCGGATGACCTCAAGCAGTTGGTGAGCTGGGGGTTTATCGCGCCTGAACTGAAAATGCTTCGTTTGATATGCGCGTCATTTGAGTTGGGCTCGGAACAGGAGTCGCCTGTAACTTACCGTCGGCTGACAGCGTTGCGACTGGAGGGGATCGAAACGTTGTTGGAGCGTGACCCACAGAGACTGGTCCAGCAATTACTCAGCCAGACTGGCATGTTGGATGAGTCAGCAGAGTCTTTGGCCGCGTTGCTTACTGCTATTTATGCCGAGCCTGAGTGGGTCAGATCCTTGCTGGATCGCACAGACTGCGAATTCGCGACACTTGAAAGCGCCTCCATGAGTCTGTGGGTGCGGCTGATGGCTGCCGATAGGGTCAGTGACAAAGCTGAAGCCGTCTGGACATATTTTCGAGCGAATACCGATATCCTCACGCCGCGTTTTCACACCAAGGCGGAGCGTCACAACAGGGAGAAAAGAGCTGCCCTGAACAACTTCATCCTCCTGAACCTGGAGGTCTTGGGGGATTCTCTCTGGCAACTCCATCCCGATGACCATCACAAACTACAACTGTATTTACTAAAACAGGCTGTGATTTCTGATGAAGTGTTGTTGAGGTTGTTTTCGACGACCACACTGAAATCCACTGAAATGTTGAACACGATCCCGAGCGAACGCTGGGGCATGCTTGTCGCTTCAAGTTTTCTGCCGCATTCCGAGATGATGAGGGAGTTCGTCCATCTCCATGCGAGTCCGGAGCACGCTGCGTATTTCGAACGACGCAACCCCACATTCAATGCAACGAATAGCCCCTCGACGCCTCATATGACTACACCCGGTGTTATCGAGACTTGATACTGCCGCGTTGGACTCATCCACGACGACAGGTACCACGCTTATGACTGCGGCTGAAAACAACCATGTGAACTGGCTGGTGGAACAATCGATGCTGCACGCGGCCCGCCAGCGCGCCAAGCTCTATTCGGGCCAGGGCCGGTTGTGGCAGCAGCCTTACGCGCAGACCCGGCCCCGGGATGCTTCGGCGTTGTCGTCGGTATGGTTTACGGCGTACCCAGCGTCAATCGTGACCCGCGAAGGCGGCACGGTGTTGGAGGCGCTGGGGGATGAGGCGTTGTGGCATGCGCTGTCGAAGATCGGCATCCAGGGCATCCATAACGGTCCGCTGAAAAAATCCGGCGGTTTGAGCGGTACACAGCACACGCCGACCATCGACGGCAATTTCGACCGCATCAGTTTCGAGATCGACCCGCAACTGGGCACCGAGGCGCAGTTGCAGGCGTTGACGCGCATGGCCGCGGCGCACAATGCGGTGATCATCGACGATGTGATCCCGTCCCACACCGGCAAGGGCGCGGACTTCCGCCTGGCCGAGATGGCGTACGAGGACTACCCCGGCCTGTACCACATGGTGGAAATCCGCGAAGAAGACTGGTCGTTGCTGCCCGACGTCGCCGAGGGCCGCGATGCGCAGAACCTCAGCCCGGCGCAGGTCGATGCATTGCGTGACAAGCACTACATCGTCGGCCAGCTGCAGCGGGTGATCTTCTTCGAGCCCGGCGTCAAGGAAACCGACTGGAGCGCCACCGACGTGGTGCTGGGCGTGGATGGCAAGCCGCGTCGCTGGGTCTACCTGCATTACTTCAAGGAAGGCCAGCCATCGCTGAACTGGCTGGACCCGACTTTCGCCGCGCAGCAGATGATCATCGGCGATGCATTGCACGCCATCGACGTGATGGGGGCGAAGATCCTGCGCCTGGACGCCAATGGTTTCCTCGGCGTGGAGCGCAAGCTGGACGGCACGGCCTGGTCCGAGAGCCATCCGCTGTCGATCACCGGCAACCAGTTGCTCGGCGGGGCGATTCGCAAGGCCGGCGGCTTCAGTTTCCAGGAGTTGAACCTCACCGTGGACGACATCGCGTCCATGTCCCATGGCGGCGCCGACCTGTCCTATGACTTCATCACCCGTCCCGCTTACCAGCACGCGTTGCTGATGGGCGACGCCGAGTTCCTGCGCCTGATGCTGCGCGAAATGCACCGCCAGGGCATCGACCCTGGCTCGCTGATCCACGCGTTGCAGAACCACGATGAACTGACCCTGGAACTGGTGCACTTCTGGACCCTGCATGCCCATGACACTTTCCTGTACCAGGGCCAGACCTTTCCCGGGAACATCCTGCGCGAGCACATTCGCGAACAGATGTACGAGCGCCTGGCCGGCGAACAGGCACCGTACAACCTCAAGTTCGTCACCAACGGCGTGTCCTGCACCACCGTCAGTATCATCACGGCGGCGCTGGGGATTCGCGACCTGGACGCCATCACCCAAGCGGATATCCAGCAGATACGCCAGATCCATTTGCTGTTGGTGATGTACAACGCCATGCAACCGGGGGTGTTTGCCTTGTCGGGCTGGGACCTGGTGGGGGCGCTGCCGCTGGCGGCGGAAGAGGTCGAGCACTTGATGCAGGACGGCGATACGCGCTGGATTCATCGCGGTGCTTATGACCTGGTGGATTTGAACCCGGATGCCGAATTGTCCGCCGGCCAGATGCCGCGCTCGAAAAGCTTGTATGGCAGCCTCAACAGCCAGTTGCAGGACCCTGAGTCGTTTGCCTCGCAGCTGCAAAAAATCCTCGCGGTACGCCGTGCCTATGACATCGCCGCCAGCCGCCAGATCCAGGTGCCGGAAGTGGAAAACCCGGGGCTGCTGGTGATGGTCCATGAATTGCCGGCCGGTAAAGGCATACAAATCACCGCGCTGAACTTCGGTGCCACGCCCATCACCGAAACCCTGCATTTGCCGGATATTGGCGCGGGCATGGTGGTGGACATCATCAATGAGCGGGTCGAGGGTGACTTGACGGCGGAAGGCGAGTTTACGATCACGCTGGATGCCTATGAGGGCCTGGCGCTGCGGGTGGTGAGCAACTCGCCCCTGTAATTGCGGGGGCGAGCTTGCAGCTGACTCAGTAGAGCTGCGGCACGATCAACTCCGGCGGCGTGGGGCTGCGGGAATAATCTTCCTGCCGCACACGCTGTGGCAACTCGATTACCGGCAATTGCACTTCTTCATACGGCATCTGCCCGAGCAAATGGTGGATGCAGTTGAGGCGGGCTTTCTTCTTGTCATCGGCTTGCACCACCCACCATGGCGCTTCGGCGATGTGGGTGCGCTCAAGCATGATTTCCTTGGCCTTGGTATAGGCTTCCCAGCGCCGACGGGATTCCAGGTCCATGGGGCTGAGTTTCCACTGCTTGAGCGGGTCGTGAATGCGGCTGAGAAAACGCAGGTGCTGTTCCTGGTCGGAGATGGAAAACCAGTACTTGATCAGCTGGATGCCGGAGCGGGCGAGCATGCGTTCGAACTCCGGCACACTGCGGAAGAACTCTTCGTACTGGTCGGCATTGCAGAACCCCATGACCTGCTCGACGCCGGCGCGGTTGTACCAACTGCGGTCGAACAGCACGATTTCACCGGCGGCCGGCAGGTGTGAGACGTAGCGCTGGAAGTACCACTGGGTCTGTTCGCGGTCGTTCGGCGCGGGCAGGGCGGCCACCCGGCAGACCCTGGGGTTCAGGCGCTGCGTGATGCGCTTGATCACACCGCCTTTGCCGGCGGCATCCCGCCCTTCGAACAGGATCACTACCTTGTGGCCGGTCTTGACCACCCAGCTCTGCAACTTCACCAGTTCGCCTTGCAGGCGGAACAGCTCGCTGAAGTAGATGCGGCGTGCGGTTTTTTCGGCGCTTTCACCCACATGTTCGTCAAACAGCGCATTGAGGTCGTGCCCGTCTTCGGACAATTCCAGTTCCAGCTCTTCGTCACTGTGATCCAGCAGTTCACGGTGGATGCGTTGCATCAAGGCGTCTTCGATCGAGGACATGGACGGAGCTCGCGTGGTGGGAGATGGCAAAGTCTTAGTCTCAATTTGTTACGAACCAATGACGTCAAAATGCCTGATTGCGGGGGGAGAGGGGGACAACCAGGCGTTTTGCCACTCCACGTTCATAAAACCGTAACAAGATTGTTGCAGAGTTCCCCAGCCCGTAATTCACAAGGATTTTCCTGAATGAAACGTCTGATGAAGTCTGCTGCACTCGCCGTTGCGGTTTCTCTCAGTGCCACCTCGGTGTTTGCTGCCGAGAGCATCCGTCTGACCGGTTCCGGTGCGAGCTTCCCCGCGCCGATCTACCTCACCTGGTTCAAGGATTTCAGCAAGAAAACCGAGGGCGTCACCGTTGACTACCAGTCCAAGGGTAGCGGTGCGGGTGTACAGGACTTCCTGAACAAAACCGTCGATTTCGCCGCCAGCGACTCGGCCATGAAAGACGAAGACATCGCCAAGGTGGCCGAAGGCGTGCAACTGCTGCCGATGACCGCTGGTGAAATCGTGCTGGCCTTCAACCTGCCGGGCAACCCTAAAGAGCTCAAGTTGCCGCGCGACGTGTACTCCAACATCTTCCTGGGCAAGATCACCAAGTGGAACGATCCGAAGATCGCTGCCGCCAACCCTGGCCTGAAACTGCCAGAGCTGCCGATCACCGTGGTGGTGCGCGCAGACTCCAGCGGCACCACAGCGGTATTCACCAAGCACCTGTCGGCGATCAACCCTGAGTTCCAGAAAGACCTGGGCGAAGGCAACACCGTCAACTGGCCTGCCAGCGACAAGTTCATCAAGTCGCCGAAGAACGACGGCGTGACCGCCACCGTGCGCCAGACCCCGGGCGCCATCGGTTACATCGAGTACGGCTTCGCCAAACTGGCCAAGGTTGACTTTGCCCAGTTGCAGAACAAGGCCGGCAAGTACGTGGTACCAAACGCCGAAAGCGGTGCCGAAGCCCTGGCTGCGGTGAAGATGCCGGAAAGCCTGGTGGCTTGGCTGCCGGATCCGGATGGCGCCAAGTCCTATCCGATCACCTCCTACACCTGGATGATCTTCCGCAAGGACAACGGCAACCCGGCCAAGGCCAAGGCCATGCGTGAAATGGTCGAGTACAGCCTGACCGAAGGCCAGAAAATCGCCGACTCGATGGGCTACATCCCGCTGCCTAAATCGGTAGTCGACCAAGTTCGCAAAGCTTCCGCCAACATCCAGTAAGGCTCGCCACGCCACTCCCGGCATGGGCGGTCAGCCATGTCGGGAGCGATCCCCCCTTGTTCCGGAATCAACCAATGAACAAACCCTTTGTCGTACCGGTCAACCCGGATTCTGCGTGCCAGCCACCCTCTACCAAGGATTTTGTGGTTGACCGTACCTTCCGTGCGCTTGCACGCATAGGCGTGGTGTTGGTGCTGGCGCTGGTCTTCGCGCTGGTCTTCGAAGTAGGGCGCAAGGCACTTCCCGGCATGGAAAAGCACGGTTTTGATGTGCTGTTCGGCAGTGTCTGGGACGTTAACCAAGGCAAATACGGCATTTTGCCAGCTATTTGGGGCACGCTTTACAGCGCCCTTATCGCGTTGCTGATCGCAGGTTTCTTCGGCGTCAGCATGGCGATTTTTCTCACCCAGGATTTCCTGCCAGCCAAACTGGCGGCGGTGTTTCGCACCATCGTCGAATTGCTCGCCGCCATCCCCAGCGTGGTCTACGGCCTGTGGGGCATCTACGTGGTGATCCCGGCCATCCGCCCACTGACTGCGTGGCTGAACACTGAACTGGGCTGGATTCCTTTTTTTGGCACGTCCCTCAGCGGGCCGGGCCTGTTACCGGCCGCATTGGTACTGGCGATCATGATCCTGCCGACCATCGCTGCCGTTTCCCAGGACGCCCTCACGGGTGTACCGATGAAAACCAAGCAAGCCGCCTACGGCATGGGCACCACCCACTGGGAAGCGATTCTCAAGGTGATGGTGCCGTCCGCTGCGACCGGCATCTTCGGTTCCCTGGTGCTCGGCCTCGGTCGTGCCCTGGGTGAAACCATGGCCCTGGCCATGCTGGTGGGTAACGCCAATAACATCTCGCTGTCGCTGTTTGCACCGGCCAACACCTTGGCGGCCCTGTTGGCGCTGAACTTCCCCGAAGCCGGGCCCAACGAGATCGAAGTGTTGATGTACGCCGCCCTGGTGCTGATGTTCATCACGCTGCTGGTGAACATCATCGGTTCGATGATCATGGTCTACGCCCAGCGGGGGACTAAATAATGACTGACCTTTCTACGCCGATGACGGCCATGCCGAGCCTGCAGCGCCGGTTCGAGGGCCGTGCCCTGCGCAGCCTGGTGCTGACCACCCTGGTGTGGTTCGGCGCACTGCTGGCCAGCGTGCCGCTGATTTCCGTGCTCTACATGCTGATCACCCGTGGCGGTGCGCGCCTGAGCCTGGAAGTGTTCACCGAACTGCCGCCTACCGGTTTCGAGACTGGCGGCGGCTTCGGCAACGCCATGGCCGGTACCTTCGTGATGGTCGGTATCGCTGCCGCCATCGCGGTGCCGGTCGGCATCCTGGCGGCGATTTTCCTCGCGGAATTGGGGCCGGACAGCAAGCTGGCCAACGCCTCGCGCTTTGCCGCCAAGATGCTCACCGGCTTGCCATCGATCCTGGCGGGTGTGTTCGCCTACGCCCTGGTGGTGATGACCACCGGCACATACTCGGCCCCGGCCGGTGGCGTGGCGTTGGCCGTGCTGATGCTGCCGATCGTGGTGCTGACGGCGGAAGAGTCGATGAAGATGGTGCCCAAGATCATGAAGGACGCCGCCTACGGCATGGGCTGCACCCGCTCGCAGGTGATCTGGAAAATCGTCTTGCCCACCGGCATGCCCGCGATCCTCACGGGCGTCATGCTCGCCGTGGCCCGCGCCGCCGGCGAAACCGCACCGCTGTTGTTCACCGCGCTGTTCAGCAACTACTGGATCTACCACGACGGCAGCCTGGCGGTGATGAATCCGACCGCGTCCCTGGCCGTGCTGATCTACAACTTCTCCGGCATGCCGTTCGACAACCAGCTCGAGCTCGCCTGGGCGGCTTCGTTGGTGCTGGTGATGATCGTGCTGGTCGTGAATATCGTGAGCCGTATTTTCGGCAAGCCCAAGTACTAAGAACGGGAGCATCTGAATTTTGAACATGTCAACTGCGCAAGTAGCCGCTCCGTTTATCACTCAGTCGCCTGTGGTCATGGACTGCAAGCTGGACAAGATTTTCTACGGTAATTTCATGGCGGTGCGTGACAGCCATGTGCCGATCGAGAAAAACAAGATCACCGGTTTCATCGGCCCGTCCGGCTGCGGCAAGTCCACGGTGCTGCGTAGCCTCAACCGCATGAACGACCTGGTGAAGGGCTTCCGTTTCGAAGGCCATGTGCACTTCCTCGGCCAGGACGTATACGGTAAAGGCGTTGACCCGGTGGTCGTACGTCGCTACATCGGCATGGTCTTCCAGCAGCCGAACCCGTTCTCGATGAGTATTTTCGACAACGTGGCCTTTGGCCTGCGCCTGAACCGCTACAAGGGCGACCTCGGCGACCGCGTCAAGCACGCCCTGCAAGGCGCTGCGTTGTGGGATGAGGTCAAGGACAAACTCAAGGTCAGCGGCCTGTCGCTGTCCGGCGGTCAGCAGCAACGCCTGTGCATCGCCCGCGCCATCGCCACCGAGCCGGAAGTGCTGTTGCTGGACGAACCCTGCTCGGCACTCGACCCGATTGCCACGCGCAGGGTGGAAGAGCTGATGGTCGAGTTGAAGAAGGACTACACCATCGCACTGGTCACCCACAACATGCAGCAGGCGATCCGTGTGGCCGATACCACCGCGTTTTTCTCGGTGGACATCTCCCAGGGCACCCGTACCGGTTACCTGGTGGAAATGGGCGCGACCACGCAGATCTTCGAAAACCCGCGCGAACAAATGACCGGGGACTACATCAGCGGCAAGTTCAGCTGACCCGCCATTCATCGTTTTTCAGGATTGCCAATGACCGCAACACGTCGTCTTGATTTGCTCGCCATCGAACGCGCCCTGCGTGAGGTCCAGAGCCGTTTTGCCCAGCTCAGCCGGGACTTTACCGAGCCACGCGACCCGCTGACGGACGAAGTGCTGCAGAATGTGCTTGAAGGCTACGCGCTGATTGACGACTATGTGGCGCGCGGTGTCGATCTGTTCGACCTTCAGCAGCTGAACCTGATGCTGGAGATCAACGCCACCGTGCTGTGCGGCACGGACCCGGTACGCAGGCGTGAATACGCCCAGCACCTGGCGGCCACCGAAGTGCATTTTTTCAACAATGTCGAAGGTGGCATCAAGGACTTGTACAACTGGTACTGCAAGCACCACAACGAGTCGGTGTGGAAGCGTGCAGCCGGGGTGTATGTGCGGGTCCTCAGCAAGCCGCAGTTGTTCATTGAAGGCAACCACCGCAGTGGCTCGCTGATCGTCAGCTACATGTTAATGCGCGAGGGGTTGGCCCCATTTGTACTGACGCTGGACAACGCCGAGGGCTACTTCAACCCGTCCTCGGTCATACGCAACTCCGCCAAGCATGGCGTCATGGCCTTGTACGAATTGCCCAAGATCAAGAAAAAATATGCCGCGTTCCTGGAAGATAAGGCCCCTGATCCAATGGAGTTTTTCCTGAGCGACACACCTGTGCCTGTGTATCAGGGAAATCAATGATGGGAAGGTACCCAGTGCTCGACACAATCAAGCGGGTGTTCAAGCGTCAACGCATTCGTATCTCGTTCGATATCGATGACACGCTGGCCTGCCAGTTGCACCACAGCGCGACCGAACATAGTCGCTTGCCGGCGTGTGTGCACCGTTGGCTGGGTGAGCCGCTGCGCAGCGGCACCCGCAAGCTGACCCGCGAGCTGCGCCGCCAGGGCTGCAGCGTGTGGGTCTACACCTCGTCGGGCCGCACGCCGTCCTACATCCGTCGTTGGTTGTTGTTGTACGGCATTCATGTGGATGGCGTGGTCAACAGCGTGCGACACAACCAGGCTCTCACCGAGCGTGGGCTGACGAGCACACCGTCGAAATTCCCGCCGGCCTTCGACATTGACTTGCATGTCGATGATTCCGAGGGTGTGCAGCTTGAAGGCGTCGACCATGGTTTTCGCGTGGTGGTCGTCGACCCGGAAGACGAGCAGTGGGCGCAACGCGTGCTGGATGCGGTTGCGCAGGTCCAGGCGCAGCTTGCCCGGCAGCAACCGCAGCGGCACAAGGTGCCAGTGCGGGCGTATCCGGGGTTGACGCTCAACGGATAAAATCACTCGACGGATGAAATAAAAGGGAGCGACTGAGTGATCAGTCGCTCCCTTTTCTCTTACTGGGCGCTCAACGCCCCAAGAAACTCGGTATGGCGCAACACCTTCGAAAACATCGGCAGCGTGAAGTTTTCGGCGGCCTTTTGTTGTTCGTCGGTGAAGGTGGCGGTGCAGTCGCTCAAGGTCACCACGTTGTAACCCTTCTCATACCCTGATCGCACCGTGCCTTCGACGCAGCAGTTGGTCAGAAAGCCTGCCACCACCAGGTTCTGGACACCATTGTTGCGCAGCACCAGGTCCAGGCCCGTGGTGGCAAAACCATCCAGCCCGCGCTTGCCTTCCACGAGAATATCCCCGGGTTCACGGGTAATCGACTCGCTGATCTCGGCCCCCCAACTGCCGGTACGAAACGCGCTGCCGTCGGCTACACCTTTGAGAATCCCATAGTCGCGCAATGCCAGCTCCGGATAGCCTTCGGCGAACTGGATGGGCAGGTGAATGATCTTTACGCCCAGTGTGCGCGCTTGTTGCACGGTGGTGGCGGTGTTGGCCAGCATGTCGGACTGATGCATCACGTCTTTGACCGCGTCATGGAACACACCACCCGGGGTGGTGAAGTCGTTCTGGAATTCGATCAGGACAAGGGCGGTGGCGTTGGGATTCATCTCGGGTCTCCGATAGGGGGGGTCACTGCGGGTATTCCGCTACCAGCCGCTGGGGAACCAGAGGCGGGCGAGCCTGACGTCTCGGATCAGGCACATCGCCTTAGCATAGTCGGCTTCAACATCAATGGGCAGCGACCCGCAGGCTCGTCAGGAAAGGCTGATGGTTCAGTAGGAATACAAGGCCTCCAGTGTTAGATTCTTCGGGCTTCTCACCCCACAAGGACAGTGCAATGACCCGCTATTTCAAACATCCGGACAGTGACCAGGTTGAAGAGGTCGACGCCTTTCAGGTCCTGGCCGTACTGTTTCTCGGCCCTCTCTACCTGCTCTTCGCGGGCCTTTGGCGCCACTTGCTGATCTGGGGGGCCGCCCTCGGACTGGGCCTCTTGGCAGGCCCGCCCTGGGCGGCGATACCGATTGCAGTATTGCCCATCATCTACTGTTTCCTGATACGTAAAATCGTGGCAGGTGAGTATCTGAAGAAGGGCTGGGTCGAGGTGCCCGATCCAGCGCTGGCGCTCAAGAAGCCAGCGCCAGACGCTGCGTCTGTTACAGAATAGTTACGTCAAAGTCGCCTTCGCCGGCTTTTTGAAGGATGACGTCCGGACATACCTGGCCAGTTTCCACAGGCCACTACCCAATGCGGCCAGGGCAACGGCTACGAGCAAGTTGGCCACCCCTTCGCCAATCTGCTCGGGCGTCACAAATCGGGAAAGCATCTTCACCGACGCAGTGACGATCAGGTAGACGGTCAACATCCAAAACACGACCGCAGTCGCGTAGACCGGCATCGACAGGGTTGTGTGTAGCCAGGTAGGGGACTTGTGCATCAGCGATGACTTCCTTGTTGGGCTGAAGGGTCAGAGAGTCGTGGCAATGGCCTGGGCCAACTGCATGTCAGACATTAGGGGGGCAGTGTAGTTTGAACGGTAGTAGCGCGATGCCTGTTCAAACTGCGCCCCACGGATCTCTCCCCCTGAGCCGATATACGCAAGTGCATCGCTTTTGGAGGATTTGAACAGGTCAGGAATAGCGGAGGTTAACGCCAGGGCGCCGGAGGTCAGCACAAACGGAGCGACCGACGTGAGCATCAGCGCGGCCTGAAACGGGTTGTTGTTCTCGGCGGCCACGGCTGAGTTGCCGAGCACTGCCAGGGCAATGATTGTAAATACCTTGCGTGAGTCCATTCTGCGATGTGTCCATTCCGTTGGGGGCGTCACAGTACCAGAGCTGGCGGGTTGCCGAGCAACAGGTCTCTTGGACTGGCTTCCAAAAGCTAATCTAGATCACTGATCTAACAAGCTTTTTTCACCCGTCCAGTTGTGCGATAAAGCTGTCTTGCGACCTTGCATCGAGGCGAAGGGATCTATATATTCCCAACCCTGCAACACGCGCTGCCGCCCGAATGGCGAAACTGGTAGACGCATGGGACTTAAAATCCCCCGCTCGTAAGGGCGTCCCGGTTCGATTCCGGGTTCGGGCACCATAGATATCAAGGGCTTGCCGGGGAAACCTGACGCAGGCCCTTATCTTTTTTAAGAACAAAAAAAGCCCCGGATCATCCGGGGCTTTTTTGCATGTGCGGCTTATACAAACGGCTGACCACTAAATCCCCGTGGCAAACGCTGCAACCCTGGCAAGTCCGTCAACCGTTGTGTCCATGCACTGCGCCAGTCGACGGCGGTGTGGCTCTTGGCCTTGCGATTGGCACGGCGGGCGGCATTGCGCTGGGTGCGGCGCGCTTCCTTGTAGGCTTCGGTATTGCGGCAGGTACGGCATTTGACCCGGTTCAGCTCGTTGCTGGAAGGCAGGTTGTTGCCGTGGTGACCACAGGCGAGGTGGCCGGCGACCTTGAAGTGAATGACCATGTAAGCGTCTCCTTCTTGGGGGTACGCGCATCGGTAGACCCACGATGCACGCGGGGAGGGCGGGGTAGTAAAACCCCGGCACCTAAGGTTACGACCCCAGGTGCAGCTGAGCGTTCGGTTGGGTGCCTGGGCTGTTCAAGGTCGGGGTCGGACGTTAACCTGCCACCCACCCCATCCATGAAAAGGAAGCAATGATGAGCGCCGACACCCCGCCGCAAGAGGGTAGCTGCCGTTGTGAACGTGTACGTTTCAGCGTGAGTGCCGCCCCAGTGATCACCATGGCCTGTCACTGCACCGGTTGCCAGAAGATGTCCTCAAGCGCGTTCTCCCTGAGCGCGTTGATTCCCGCCAGCGGTTTTACGGTGACCCAGGGCTGCCCGGTGATCGGCGGCCTGCAGGGCGTGGACCGGCATTACTTTTGCCCGCACTGCATGAGCTGGCTGTTCACCCGTCCCCATGGCATCGATGAGTTCGTCAACGTGCGTGCGACGTTGCTGGATAACGCCGGCGATTACGTACCTTTCATGGAAACCTGGACCCGCGAAAAATTGCCCTGGGTGTCCACGCCCGCCGTTGAAAGCTTTGCGCAATTGCCCGAACCTCAGGAATTTCCGCGCTTGCTGCAGGCGTACGCTGAGTTCATTCGATCAGCGCCAGCAAATCCGTAGTGCCCACATCCAGCCCCACCTGGCTCAGCAGGGTGGTGGCCTGGCCGCGATGATGGGTCTGGTGATTGAAGAAGTGCACCAGCAGGCCGAAGAACGGCTTGTCGGCTGCGACGCCGCGCATGTTGCTGTAGTGCAGGCGCTGATCCAGGTCGGGCTCGCGCACGGTGTGGGCCCAGTCGATGATCAGTTGGTCCAGCCAGGCGCGGTGGGTGGCCAGTTCGCGGATATCGGCAAATGCCAACTGCCTCAGGTCGAGCGGTGCGGCAATCGCCTCCAGCGGCGCCAGCGCTGTGTACCCGGCGGGATGCCCGGCAAAGCGCTTGAGCCACACGGTGTCGCCCAGCGCCACATGGTTCAGCGTGCCGAGGATCGAGCCGAAAAACGCCTGGCGATCCATCGACAACTGCGCGTCCGACAACGTGTTGGCCGCGTCGTAGAGCTTGCGGTTCATCCACTGGTTGTAGTTGGCCATCAATGCGATGTGTTCAATCCGGTTCACGTGGCTGTTCTCTCGAAGGCGCGGTGACGCAATGATAAGTCGCGCCCGCCCGGCGGTCATGGTGTTCCGGCAAGGCCGGGCTATGTTTGTTAAACGCCAACACTGCGCCCTGGGAGGGTAGCACCATGAACACCAGCGACTTACTGGAACAACTCTTGCGCGCCGGGCAAGGTGGCAGTGCTTCTTCGGGCGGTGGCCTCGGTGGGCTATTGGGCGGTTTATTGAAAGGCACCAGCACCGGCAATGCTTCAACCGGTGGCGGCCTGGGTGATCTATTGGGTGGCCTTGGCGGCATGCTGGGCGGTGCGACGGGCGCTCGTCCTGCCCAAGGGCGCTCCGGCGGGATGAACTACGCGGCACTGGCCTCCCTGGGCATGGCCGCATTCCAGGCCTATCAAGCCTGGCAACGCCAGCAGGCCAGCGCGCCGCAGCAAGCCTTCCAGACGGTGGACCAGCTCGACGGCTCCGCCGCCGAAGCCCATAGCCACGCGGTACTGCGTGCCTTGATCGCGGCGGCCAAGGCAGACGGGCGCATCGATGAGCAAGAGCAGCAGTTGATCTCCAATGAGCTGGGCCGGCATACCGACGACCCGCAACTGCAAGAGTGGCTCGACGCCGAAGTGGCCAAGCCGCTGGATGCCGCGGATTTCGCCGAGTTTGCCAGCGACCCGGCCGTGGCGGCCGAGGTGTACCTGGCCAGTGTGATGCTGGTGGACGATCAGCAGGACGCCGAACGCAATTACCTGGACGACCTGGCAGGGCAGCTGCAAATCGACCCGCAATTGCAACTGCACCTGGAACAACAAGCCAAGGCCTAGAAACGCAGCGTGGCGCCGGTGGTCAACCACTGCGCCCGATCACCGATCAGGCTGCGGCCGACCACCAGGTCCACGTCGACGAATTCGCCCAAATGCAACCGGGGCCCGGCCTGCCAGGCCTGGTCGCCGCCTTCCTGGCCGTAGCGTTCGGCGATCAGCGTCAGCAACGGCGCCACCTGGTATTCAAAACCGGTGCCCCAGGTCAGGCGGTGTTTCTGGTCACCATCGTTGTAGGCATGGGACCAGCCGGCATTCAGGTTCAGCCGCAGGGGTGTCAGCGGTTGCCAGGTCAACGGAATATTGAAGTCCGCGCCATCAAACCCGTGATGACGATCCAGGGCAAAGTGCGCGCCGGCGGACAGGGCCAGTTCCAGGCCCAGATCCTCCCGCGACCACACCTGGGCCTTTAGCTGCGGGTTCACCTGGGTTTCGCCCTTGTCTGTGCTGGTTGCACGCGACAGGGCCGCGCCCCATTGCACCGAAGGCAGCGCGGCGAAGGTGCAGGCCGGTGACAGCGTTTCTGTGTGGGTACTGCCGTCGTGGCGGTTGGTGGTGTACCAGGCGTCGACGTTGCATTCGCCTGGCGCGTTGATCGCACCGTCGTCGACCACATAGGAGCCGCCGGCCGCGTGGGCTTTTGACAGCAAGGCAATCGCCAGCAGGATGCCCAGGGTCAGGCCGATGAAGATCAAATTGCGCTGCAATGCGCGGCGTTTGGCCGGTGGCAGCAGCAGTAACGTGTGGCGTGCACCGCGGTAGTGACGCGCACGGTATTTGGCAAACCCGTCCTGACGGGCTGGGGTGTGTTTTTTGTGCATGATGCACCTCGCATGAATTCAGCTTTCTACGGTCAGTACCGAAATGCCGCTGGCTTTGGCCTGGCACACCAGCTCGCTGGTGTCGTCCCCGCCGGGCAGGGCGATGACCACATCGGGGCGGCTGTCGGTCAGCATGAAATGGTTGCGCTGGCGTTCCGCCTGTTTGCCGTGGCGTTGCCAGTTGGGCGGGTAGCGCACCACATCGATGCCCAGTTCCCGTGCCCATTCCTCGACGTCACTGCCGAGGAATTGATTGCCGCCGTGGATCAATACCTGCACCGGGCGCAGGCGGTGGTAAGCGTCCAGCACCTGGCGGGACATTTTGGTGTCGGCGTAATGACGACCTGCACAGATCAAGACGCGCATAGGGTGTTTCCTTGTAGTGCACGGTGGCGGCCGGGCGACCGCCACCGTTTAAACGGCGGGAGAGATCAGTACCACTGCTTGAAGCGGCGGATGTAGATCGTCTTCATCAGTTGGGCCACGCAGCAGTAGCTGAGCAAGGTGCCCACCAGCCATGGGAAGTAGGCCATCGGCAGCGGTTGCAGGCCCACCAGGGTGCCCAGCGGCGAGAACGGCACGTAGATCCCCAGCACGATCACCACGCAGGTCATCATCAACACCGGCCACGCGGCGGTACTCTGGAAGAACGGGATCTTGCGGGTACGCAGCATGTGCACCACCAGGGTTTGCGAAAGCAGGCCCTCGATAAACCAGCCGGACTGGAACAGGGTCTGCATCTCGACGCTGTTGGCGGCGAACACGTACCACATCAGCGCAAACGTGGTGATGTCGAAGATCGACGAGGTCGGCCCGATCCAGATCATGAAGCGGCCGATGTTTTTCGCATCCCACTTGCGCGGCTTGGCCAGGTATTCCTTGTCCATCTTGTCCCACGGCAGCGCCAGCTGGGAGATGTCGTACATCAGGTTCTGCAGCAGCAGGTGGATCGACAGCATCGGCAGGAACGGAATGAACGCACTGGCCACCAGCACCGAGAACACGTTGCCGAAGTTGGAGCTGGCAGTCATGTTCAGGTACTTCATGATGTTGCCGAAGGTCTCGCGACCCTTGAGCACGCCTTCTTCCAGCACCATCAGGCTCTTTTCCAGCAGGATGATGTCGGCTGATTCCTTGGCGATATCGGTGGCGGTGTCGACCGAGATCCCCACGTCGGCATCGCGCAGCGCCGGTGCATCGTTGATCCCGTCACCGAGGAAGCCCACGGTGTGGCCGTTGGCTTGCAGCGCCTTGAGCACCCGGGATTTCTGCAGCGGTGTCAGCTTGGCAAATACCGTGCGTTCTTCCACGCGGCGCAGCAGTGTCGCGTCGTCCATCGCTTCGATTTCGGTGCCCAGCAGCGGCTGGCCTGGATCGAGGCCGACCTGGCGGCAGATCTTGCTGGTGACCACCGCGTTGTCGCCGGTGAGCACTTTGATCGCAACGCCAATCTGTTGCAGCGCGGCAATCGCAGGGCCGGCGGTTTCCTTCGGTGGATCGAGGAAGGTCAGGAAGCCCTGGATCACCAGGTTGCGCTCATCGGCCGTGGTGTATTGCTGACGCGCCAGGGATTTAGGGATGTGACGGGTCGCCACCACCAGCACACGGAAACCGTCTTCGTTGTAGTCGTTGGCAATCGCCAGCAACTCCTCGCGGCGACGCTCATCCAGTGGCACCGCAGCGCCGGCTTCCATCACATGGGTGGAGATGCCCAGCATCTCTTCCACGGCGCCTTTGCACACCAGCAGTTGATCGTCGGCGGCATCCTTGACCACGATTGACAGGCGACGGCGGACGAAGTCGAACGGCAACTCATCGACCTTGCTGTAGGCAAACGGCACCTGGAACTTCGGATTACGTTCCGAGAACTCCACCACGGCCTGGTCCATCAGGTTTTTCATGCCGCTCTGGTGATGGCTGTTGAGCCAGGCCAGGGACAGCACCGCATCATCACGTTGGCCGAAGGCGTTGACGTGGTGTTCGAGGATGATCTTGTCCTGGGTCAGCGTGCCGGTCTTGTCGGTGCACAGTACGTCCATCGAGCCGAAGTTCTGGATCGCGTTGAGGCGCTTGACCACCACTTTGCGCTTGGCCATGGCCGTGGCGCCCTTGGCCAGGTTGGCGCTGACGATCATCGGCAGCATTTCCGGGGTGAGGCCTACGGCCACCGCCAGGGCAAACAGGAACGCATCGCCCCAGTCACCCTTGGAGAAGCCATTGAGCAGGAACACGATCGGCACCATCACCAGCATGAAGCGGATCAGCAACCAGCTGACGCTGTTCACGCCCCGGTCGAAGGCGGTTTGCACCCGCGAGCCGACAATCGCCTTGGCCAGGGAGCCAAAGTAGGTGCGTGCCCCGGTGGCCACGACGACAGCCTGCGCACGCCCGCTGACCACGTTGGTGCCCATGAAGCAGATGTTGGGCAGGTCCAGCAGGTTGCCCTGGTCGGCGGCCATGGAACTGGCGGATTTCTGCGTGACATCGCCGAGGGTGTCGTACTTTTCGACCGGCAAGGCTTCGCCGGTCAGCACCGCCTGGCTGATGAACAGGTCACGGGACTCGATCAGGCGGATATCGGCCGGGATCATGTCGCCGGCCGACAGCTGCACGATATCGCCGGCTACCAACTCGCGCATCGGCACCTCACGCAGGGTCGGCTGGGAACCCACTTGCTCACGGCGTAGCACGGTGGCGGTGGTGCGGACCATGGCCTTGAGGGCTTCGGCGGATTTGGCCGAGCGGTGTTCCTGCCAGAAGCGCAGCAGGCTGCTGAGCAATACCATGGTCATGATGATGATGACTTTGGTCGGGTCGGCGTCTTCGCCTTCCTGCATCGGCAGCCAGCAGTCAGTGAAGAAACTGATGCCGCCCAGGGTCAGCAGTACATAGATGAACGGGTTGTTCAGTGCCTGCAGGAACTGCACGATGGCGTGAGGCGGCTTGTCATGCGCCACTTCGTTGTAGCCTTCGCGTTGCAGGCGCGCCTGGGCGTCCAGCTCGGTGAGGCCGTCTTTGGTGGCGCGGACGTTGGCCAAGGTGGCCGACAATCCGTTCTGGGCTTCGCGGGCGGCACGCATCGACAGTTTGGCGTCGGTGTGGCTGCTGCTCTTTTTGTTCAGTGGGGCGTTTTTTACGGCGCTCATGGTGTGTGCTCCTGTCGCCAATTTTTCGACAAAACATACCCGTTACCGGCCTGATGACAGGCGAGCGAAAGCATGCCGAGTCGCTAACTTCGCGATCGGTTTAAATAAGGTGTTCACATAACTTCTACAGCGCCCGCTAACAGCGCGTTAATTAACTAACGCGCAGCGGGCTACTACTGGACGTGTTCATAAAGAACTCCAGAACAATAATCAGGAAGTTGCTGTTTCCAGCCGGGTCAGGCGGCGCGAGCGCTCACATACAGACCGAGCATCAAGCTGGCCTGGGCCAGGCTGGAAACCTTGGGTCTCTGTGGGTCTTGAGGGTCGGCGTGATCCCAGTGCTGGACCAGTTGGCCGCTGTCAGGGCAGATACGCCAATGCGCCAGCGGGTGAGCCGGGCGCATTTGAGGGGAGGGTGCAGCAAAGGCAGAGCGGGTAGGCGAAAAACCTACGGGCTCGCGGCACAGCTTGGCGCGCAGGGCGGCCGCGAGTGTGCGTACATCGGGCAAAGCAAGGGTTAGCAAGGTCATAACACACCTCGGGACCGGACGGGCGACCGGCGAGGCAGTTACGGTGGAGCATCAAGCTCTAGCGCAGCTTACCGGACCGGGGAGGCGAGTCCTGTCATGTTCTGGGTTTGGCGCCCGATGCCCGCCAAGGCGGTGCTCGGACAGCGACTAGATACTGTGTCCATTGGCTTCTTTTGTGAGGTTTAAAAAAGGCCCCAGTTGCAGGCACGGGCAATCTACTCAGGGCGATGCAGGATGTCAACGCTTAATGTATTAATTCATTACAAGTTCAGAGTTCGTTCAGATAGAAGGCCTGTTTCAGTTCTGCTTCGGCTGTATCGTTACTTGCACTAAGTCAGCGTTGTGAGCAGGGAGCTAATTGTTTTGACGATGGAGATGAACGGGCTTGCCTGCATCCTCCCAGGGGGGATACGATCAGGCTTCGTCGAAGGAGCCTCTCAATGAGCGAACACGCCCACCAAACCCATGAAGCCATCGTCAAACGCCTCAAGCGTGCCGAAGGTCATTTGCGCAGCATCACCAGCATGATCGAGGCGCAGCGCCCGTGCGTGGATATCGCCCAGCAACTGCACGCGGTGGAGAAGGCGGTCTGCCAGGCCAAGCGCACGCTGATCCAGGACCATATCGACCATTGCCTCGAAGGCAGTGTGACGCTGGATGGCCAGGCTTCGCTGGCTGAGCTCAAGCAACTGACAAAATACCTATAGGCAGCACGCCAGGGAGCGCCCATGTTCGATGTGCTCAGCGATAAAACCTACCGTCGCCTGTTTTTCGCCCAGGTGATGGCCCTGCTCGGCACCGGCTTGACCACCGTCGCCCTGGGGCTGCTGGCGTTCGAGCTGGCAGGTGATCAGGCCGGCACCGTGTTGGGGACCGCGTTGGCGATCAAGATGCTGGCCTACATCGGGGTTGCGCCGGTGGCGGCCGCCTTTGCCGAGCGCTTGCCGCGCAGGGCGATGCTGGTGGGCCTGGATCTGACACGCGCGCTGGTCGCACTGGCGTTGCCCTTCGTCACCGAGGTGTGGCAGGTCTATCTACTGATTTTTGTGCTGCAGTCGGCGTCGGCGGCGTTCACGCCGACGTTCCAGGCGACCATCCCCGACATCCTCCCCGACGAGGCGCAGTACACCAAGGCACTGTCCCTGGCGCGTCTGGCCTACGACCTGGAAAGTGTGGCCAGCCCGATCCTGGCGGCGATGCTGTTGAGCGTCATCAGCTTCCACAGCCTGTTCGCCGGGACCTCGATGGGTTTTTTGGTTTCGGCCTTGCTGGTGTCGTCGGTGCTTTTGCCGCAAGCCCAGGTGAAGCTGCGGCGCGGTATCTATGACCGCACCACCCGTGGCCTGCGGATATTCCTGGCAACGCCGCGCCTGCGCGGTCTGCTGGCACTCAACCTGGCGGTGGCGGCGGCCAGTGCGATGGTCATCGTCAACAGCGTGGTGCTGGTGCAAGCCGGGTTTGCCTTGCCGCAACGCTTCACGGCATTTGCGCTGGCCGCGTTCGGCGCCGGTTCGATGATGGCGGCGCTGGTGTTGCCGAGGTTGCTGGCGCGTCTCAGCGACCGTGTGGCCATGCTGTCGGGCGGTGGGCTGCTGATCCTGGGGCTCAGTGTAGGCGTGTATCTATCGGATTACCGGCAACTGCTGGTGCTGTGGTGGGTGCTGGGGCTGGGCTATTCCCTGGCGCAAACCCCGGGCGGGCGCTTGCTGCGCCGCTCCGCCCATGCCGAGGACCGGCCGGCGCTGTTTGCCGCGCAATTTGCGTTGTCGCACATCTGCTGGCTGCTGACGTACCCGCTGGCCGGCTGGCTCGGTGCCAACTTCGGCATGTCGCAGACGTTTGCCAGCCTGGCCTTTGTGGCCACCCTGGCATTGATCGCGTGCGCCAGCCTGTGGCGACCGGAGCATGAGCAAGCGATGGTGCTGCATGAGCACCCTGACCTGCCAGCCGGCCACCCGCACCTGGTCCACCCGGCAGCCGGTGTGCACCGACACGTGTATGTGATCGACGACCTGCACCGCCGCTGGCCGGCCTGATCAGAGGCCTTGCCAGGCCAGCAGCGCCAGGTAGATCAGCACCAGTCCACAGGCGGCATAACTGATGCGCTGCCAAATAGGCGAGGCGTTCTGACGCAACAGGTTCACCAGAGCGGCAATCAGAAAGCATGACAAGATCGACGCGAGCATGAACCCGGCAAAGAACATCAGCGTCTGCCCGTGGCTGGGCGTGGTGCCGACAATCCCCGACAGCGCACTGCCCAGTGCGCCCCAGTAGACGATGTTCTTCGGGTTGGCCAGGGAAATTGCGGCGCCTACCGCCAGGGCATTTTGCCGGGTGCTGGCGGGCGCGCTGTCCGGTTGTGGCAGGTGCCAGGCATCGACCAGGCTGCGTACGCCCAGCCAGGCCAGGTACAACGCACACACCACCGTCAACGGCACACGCACCGCGTCATGCTGGATCAGCAGGGCGATCCCGGTCAGGCCGATCACTGCCCACACGGCATCGCCCACCAGTGAGCCGAACTGCACCAGCAGGGCTGGTGTAAAGCCATGCAGCAAGCCACGGCGCAGGGTCTCCGCGAGCACGGCGCCGGGGGAGAGGCAAAACACAAAACCGAATATCAGTGCATAAAAAAAGATCGTCAGCATGCCTGCATTTCCTTCAAGTGAGGCGGGGCAGTGTGAGGATGTGCAGGCGCGGTGTCTTGGACCAGATTGCTCTGTTCAGCGTTTTACGGTGCTTTGGTAGTGGCCAGGGGTGATGCCGTAGGCCGCCCGGAAATGCCGGTTCAGGTGACTCTGGTCGGCGAAGCCCAGGTCGTGGGCCGCCTCGCCAGCGGGGACGCCCTTGCGCAACAGGCCTTTGGCGCGACGGGTACGCAACTGCATGGCCCACTCCCGGGGCGTCAGCCCGGTTTCTTTCTGGAAGGCACGCAGCAGGTGGAATTTGGACAGCCCCAGTTCGCCGCCCAGGTGGTCCAGGGTCAGGGGTTGATGCAGGTGTTCGGCGAGCAATTCCTGGGCGCGGCTGACCAGGGGTTTGCCGGGATTGGCGCTGCCGGGCAGGCGTACCCCGCTGATGTTCACCACTTCACCCAACAGCAGCACCAAGGCGTCTTCATTCACGTCGCGAACCAGCGCGTCACCGCTTAGCGCTCCCTTGATCGCGGCGGCCAGTCGCAGGGCAAGCTCGGGCTGAACACATAAAGCACGGTCAAATTCCAGGTGCACCAGCCCCAGGTCCGCCGCCAATTGTTCCGCCGTGGCGTACAAGCTCACAAAGTGCCAGGGCGCACCATCGGCCGCACCGCCGCCTTGAATCTGGCCGGGATTGTACAAGGTGATGGCACCGGGGCCGGCGTGGAACTCGCGACGATCCAGCCAGACTTTTTCCTCGCCTACCAGGTTCACGCCGATCACACATTCATCATGGCTATGGCGGGCAAAGGTCAGCCCGTTGCAGGCCGTGCTACTGACTTCATAGTTGCCCAGCCAGGCGTGTTGCACGGCGCTCATCGATTTCACTCAGTCGGGGGACAGGCACGAGCATACGCTGGCCGGGGGGATCAAATCGACCGTTGATTGACCCGGCGCGCCAGTTCATCGGCGCTTTCCTTGCGCTCCGAGTAACGGTCCACCAGGTCCGGACGGTCGCGCAGCAGCAGGGTGAAGCGCACCAGTTCCTCCATTACATCGACGACCCGATCATAAAGCGCCGAGGGCTTCATGCGGTCCTGTTCATCGAACTCCATGAAGGCCTTGGGCACCGAGGACTGGTTGGGGATGGTGAACATGCGCATCCAGCGCCCCAGCACCCGCAGTTGGTTGACGGTGTTGAAGGACTGGGAGCCGCCGGACACTTGCATCACCGCCAGGGTCTTGCCTTGAGTCGGGCGCACCGCGCCCAGGGTCAAGGGCACCCAGTCCAGTTGCGCCTTGAACACCGCCGACATCGAGCCATGCCGCTCGGGCGAGCACCACACCTGGCCTTCGGACCACTGCATCAGTTCCAGCAGTTCCTGCACCTTGGGGTGATCGCTGGGCGCGTCATCGGGCAACGGCAGGCCACTGGGATTGAAGATGCGGGTGTGTGCGCCGAAGTGCTGCAACAGGCGTGCGGCTTCTTCCACCAGCTGGCGGCTGAACGAGCGTTCGCGGGTCGAGCCGTAGAGCAGCAGGATGCGCGGCGGCTGGTCCGCGCCGCCGAGTTTTGAGTCGACCAGGGACAGGTCCAGGTTGGGCAGGGTGGTCATAGGGCCTCCGATTACAACTGCGCAATACGCGCAAGTTCCGCCTTGAGGTCGGCAGGGCTGAGTTCGTCGAAGGGCAGGACGAAAAACGCCCGGCAACGTGTGGCGATGGTCTTCAGCGTGGCGTCGAATGCCGCTTGCACACTGGCGTCGTCACCCTGGACGTCCGACGGGTCTTCCAACCCCCAGTGCGCCTTCACCGCCGGCCCGAAATACACCGGACAGGCTTCACCGGCGGCCTTGTCGCACACGGTAATCACCACATCCGGCGGGCTGCCTTCAAAGGCGTCGTTGCCCTTGCTGTACAGCCCTTCGGTACTGATGCCGGCCGCCTGCAACGTACTCAAGCTGCGTGGCAGCACCTGGCCCTTGGGAAAGCTGCCCGAACTGATCGCCTCGAAACCTTCCGGCGCCAGGTGGTTGAACATCGCTTCGGACAAAATGCTGCGGCAGCTGTTGGCGGTACACATGAACAGGACTTTCATCGGGGTATCTCCGTTAGAAACTCAGGCGCAGGGCGAGGGCGGCGAGGGTGATCAACAGCACCGGCAGGGTCAGCACGATGCCGACCTTGAAGTAGTAGCCCCAGGTGATGCTGATGCCTTTGCGCGCCAGGATGTGCAGCCACAGCAAGGTGGCCAGGCTGCCGATAGGGGTGATCTTCGGGCCGAGGTCGCTGCCGATCACGTTGGCGTAGATCATCGCGTCCTTGACCACGCCCACGGCATGGCTGGACTCGATGGACAGCGCACCGATCAACACGGTCGGCAAGTTGTTCATCGCCGACGACAGCAACGCCGTCAGCACACCGGTGCCCATGGCCGCGCCCCACACGCCGTAGGTGGCGAACGTATCGAGCCAGGTCGCCAGGTAAGTGGTGAGGCCGGCGTTGCGCAGGCCGTAGACCACCAGGTACATGCCCAGGGAAAAGATCACGATCTGCCACGGTGCTTCCTTCAGCACTTTGCGCGTGGAAATCTTGTGCCCCTTGGCGGCGATCACCAGCAACAGCAGGGCGCAGGCGGCGGAAATAGCACTGATCGGAATGCCCAGCGGCTCCAGGGCAAAGCACCCCACCAACAGGATACCCAGCACCCACCAGCCGGCGCGGAAGGTGGCGCGGTCGTGGATGGCGCTGGCAGGGTCTTCCAGGTCGGCCGGGTCGTAGGTTTGTGGAATATCGCGGCGGAAGAACCACAGCAGCACCGCCAGGGTGGCCGCGACGCTGACGAAGTTCACCGGCACCATCACGGCGGCGTATTCGTTGAAACCGATCTTGAAGTAGTCGGCCGAGACGATGTTCACCAGGTTCGACACTACCAGCGGCAGGCTCGCGGTATCGGCGATAAATCCGGCGCCCATGACAAAGGCCAGGGTCGCCGCCGGGGAGAAGCGCAGGGCCAGCAGCATCGACATCACAATGGGTGTCAAGATCAGCGCCGCGCCGTCATTGGCAAACAGCGCCGACACCAGCGCGCCGAGCAGCACCATGTAGGCAAACAAACGCCGTCCGCGCCCGCGTCCCCAGCGCGCCACATGCAAGGCGGTCCAGGCGAAAAAACCAGCCTCATCCAGCAGCAGGCTGATGATGATCAGCGCGACAAAAGTGCCGGTGGCATTCCAGATGATGTGCCACACCACCGGAATGTCAGCCAGGCTGATCACGCCGAAGGCCAGGGCCAGGATCGCGCCCAAGGTTGCGCTCCAGCCGACGCCCAGGCCCTTGGGCTGCCAGATGACCAGGACAATGGTGAAGATAAAAATCGCAATGGCGACAAGCATGGATAAACGCTCCGATGGCTCAGCAGCAGCTGCTGGCCCGTTGTGGTCGGTCGCCCATTGCATCCAGACGCAGTGCGTCGTTGTGCAACCAGGGCTGGTTGGCTTGCAGGGTGGTGTGCAGCACCTGCGTCACCCACTCGGGCAGCGCAGGATTGATGCGGTAGTAGATCCATTGACCCTGACGACGGTCCTGCAGCAACCCGCAACTGCGCAGTTGCGCCAGGTGCCGGGAGATTTTTGGCTGGCTGTCGTCCAAGGCATGGATCAGTTCGCACACGCAAAGTTCGCCTTCGCGCAGGATCAATAACGTCAGGCGTGCCCGGGTGGCATCGGCCAGACATTTGAATAGGGTGGGGGGCGAGATGAGGTCCGACATGGTCAAGGCCTTCGTATATATGGTTATCCGAATATACGTATTTCCATATGTGTAGGTCAAATCCCGTTTCAATTGACTTGGATCATATGTCTCGAAAATCACCACAAGTGTTTGAAATTAAAATGAAACACGAATGTCCTAAAGTGCCTGCCCATTGCTGATGAAGGAAGAACCCGCGTGACCCGTGCCACTCGCAACCTGCGCAAGACCCTGGATTCCGTTGCGGAAAATAACGAAACCGCGGCGTTCGACCTGATGCGCGCCGTCGAGAAACTCGGCGATGAAGTGCTGCGCCAGCGCCTGCTCAATACCATTCACCGACTTAACCAGGATGCCCACGAACTGCGCGAAGCGCGTGATTCGGTGGAGCAGGTGTCGGTGCGGCTCGCCTGAGCAAGATCGTTCAAGACAACCCCACTGTTGCGCTGGCATGCTTGTCGACTGTCTGTCGATGAGCCGTTTCCATGCCTACTGCCTTACCTCATTACGCCTTCGCTCGCGGCGCCATCGCCGTCATTCCCTTGTCCCTGGCCTGCGCGCCCTGGGGACTGTTGGCCGGTTCCATGGCCATCGATGCGCAATTCAGTCCGTTGGAAGCCCAAGGCCTTTCTGCCATCGTATTCGCCGGTGCGGCGCAACTGGTTGCCATCGGCATGGTCAAGAGTGGCGCCAGCCTGATTTCCATCGTGCTGACCACTTTGCTGCTGACCTCCCAGCATTTGCTGTATGGCATGCATTTGCGGCCGGTCCTTTCTCCCCTTAAAACTCGCTGGCGCATGAGCCTGGGCTTTCTGCTGACCGACGAATTCTTTGCGCTGGTCAGTCACTATGACCGCGAGACCTTCAATCGCTGGTATGCCTTGGGCGTGGGTCTGACGTTCTACATCGCCTGGAACCTGTTCACCCTGGCCGGCATCGTGCTCGGCAAGAGCATTCCCGGTCTCGACCAACTGGGCCTGGAATTCTCCATCGCCGCTACTTTCATCGCGTTGATTACGCCGGTGGTGCGTGACATCCCCACGGTGGTCTGTGTGGCCGTGTCATTGCTGTTCTCGGTGTGGCTGAGCTTCCTGCATTGGGAGTCGGCGGTGGTGGTGTCCGGCCTGCTGGGCATGAGCGCAGGGTATGCCTGCAAGCGACTGGGAGTAGGGCAGCAATGATCTACATCATGATTGTGGCCATGGGCCTGGTGGTGTTTCTCAACCGTTACCTGTTTATCGAGCCACGCCTGCCGGTGCGCCTTAACCGTGGCGCGCGCGAGTTTTTGGGATTCGCGGTGCCGGGCATGCTCACGGCGATTTGCGGGCCGATCATTTTCCTGGCCGACCACCAGCTCAACCTGAGCCCGGCCAACCCTTACCTGCTGGCGGGTATCAGCGCCGTGGCGTTGATGTTCTGGACGCGCAATGTGCTGATGACGGTGCTGCTGAGCATGGCGTTGTTCTATCTGTTCCGCTGGCTGCTCTGAGCACAACCGGGACGAAAAAAAGCCCGCGGGAGAGCGGGCCGAAGGGAGACTTCTAAAAATGAGCGTGACCACTATAGGTCGCGCCTTGCCCCTTTACAGTGAAACAAAGTTCATGCGGCCATCAGTCCGGCCAGTGGCAATGGTACAGTCGCGTTTTTTTCCAACGGAGCAATGGCATGCACAAGGTGGTAATTGGCGCACTGGTACTGGCGGCCCTGGCCGGTTGCGCGGGTTCGAAGATGAAAGAGGCGCGCGCAGGCACGCCTTACAAGACCCTGGCTTCGGACAAGGCCACCCTGGTCGTTGCCGAGTGCGTACAGTTCGGCTGGCAGGACGAAAGTGTGTTCGGCGTTGACGCCGGCGGCTTCAAGGAGCCAATCGGCGCGGGTGGCTTCACGGTGTACACCACCGCCGGCGATTACTTTGTCGATGTGCAGAGCGCGGGCAGCGGTTCCACCATCAAGTACTACGCCATCGAAGACAATATGCCGGCCAAGCGTCGTTTGGCCGCACTGGCGACCTGCCTGTAATCCGTTGCCTTAGTCGATTTAGGAAATGCCTGGCACGACAGCCGCAAGGCATTCGCTTATGATTCACCCGCTCGCCCGACATGATGGCTCTTTACTAGTACACGGACGTCGAGGCCTAAACGTCGGGCGAGCTCCTTTTTAGCCCTCAGCGCGGCATGAAACCCAGGTGCCAGCGCCGAGGGATCTTCAGCGATACCAGCCCCAGCAACCCCGCCAATCCACCGCTGACGATCAGCGCCTTGAGCCCCAGTTGCTGCTCCAGCAGCGCACCGATTACTGCCCCCACGAACATCCCGGCCCAAGGGATCAACTGCACGCGCCAGCCATTGCGGCGCTCGCCGAGCAGCCAGCGCCCCAGCCCACGGCCAAAGCGTGACAGTGCGCCGGTGACGTAAGTCAGACCCACCGGCAGCCCGTTGACCTCTTCCACCGCAGCATTGAGCATGCCCATTGCGATGATCGCCGCCAGCAGCGCGGGCAAGGTGTCGGCGAAGGGCAGCAGTGCACCGCCGCACAGCAAGGCGGCAATACACAGCAGTAAGGGCAGGGCATGGCGACGGCTGAGTCGGCTGACCACCACGCCCAGCGCGTTACCCACCACAAAGGTCGCCACCAGCAACAGCAGCCGCCCGGTCAGGCCCAGGTCACCCGCGCTGATCGCCACTGCCAGGCGCGTGGTGTTCCCGCTCATGAACGACACAAAGTCGCCGCTCGCCATGAAGCCGATGGCATCGGTCATGCCCGCCAGCACCGACAGGCTGGCCACCAGCATCAGGCCGACGCGGCCACGCCAACGCTGTCGATGGGCCAGTGCAGCATTGGCAGAGGGCTTGCGCGGCGAAGGCAGCATAGGACCGGGTTCCTCGGTGAGATTATCCGGCCACTACGGTAGGACGCTTTCAGCGCGCATGCAATGACCTCAGGCAGGGTCCAGGGTCCAGCCCGTGTGCTGCCAGTCCAGGAAATGTGTCGGTTTGATCGCCTGCACAAACGCTGCGTCATGGGACACCACCAGCATGGCCCCGGTGAAACACTGCAGCGCCTGCTCAAAAGCCATCACCGACTCCAGGTCCAAGTGGTTGGTCGGCTCGTCCAGCAACAGCAATTGCGCCGGCACTGCACGCCACAGGGCTACCGCCATCGCGGCTTTCAAACGTTCGCCGCCGCTGAGTTGCTCGGCGGGTTGGTTCACGCGCAGGGCATCCAGTTGCAGCAGGGCCAGGCGCGTGCGTAATTCGCCTTGCGCCAGCGGTGTGTCCAACAGGTTAAGTTGTTCGACGATGGAGCGATGGTCGTCGAGCAGCGCGATGTGCTGATCGATGTAGGCGCTGGGTACGTGCACGTGGCATTCGCCGCGTTCTGCACGCCATTCTCCCGCCAACACTTTGAGCAGCGTGGATTTGCCGCAACCGTTGGGCCCATGCACAGCCACCCGCACCGGGCCGGCGAGGTGCACGTTGAGGCAGGTCGACGGCAGCCAGGGTAATTGCGCGTCGATCAACGACAGCACCTGTCGGCCGTTGGGCACCGCTGAAGCAGGTAATGCCAACAGCGTCGGCGTTTCATCCTCGACTCGTGCATGGGCTTGGCGCACCTGGGCATCCAGCGCCTGTTTGTGTTGCTCATGCGCGCTGCACACCGTGCTGACGATCTGCGTGGCAGCGCCTTTCCAGCGCGCTTTGGTGAAGCGATCGATGTTGGCCGTTTCCGCATGTTTGCGTGAGCGGGCGGCATGGCGTTGCAGGTTGTCGTGGTCTTTTTGCAGGCGCCGTTTTTCGCGGCTGCGTTCCAGGCGGGCGTGTTCCAGCGCGGCGACGGCGGCGTGTTGTTCAGCCTCGCGCTGTTGTCGATAGGCGTCGTAGTTGCCGCCATATACGTTTACGCCGAGCGGCGACAGTTCAATGATGCGCCCCATGGCGTTGAGTAATTGCCGATCATGGCTGACCACCACCAGGCCGCCACGCCATTCGTCGAGGACACGCAGCAGCCAGGCGCGGCCATCGCTGTCGAGGTGGTTGGTGGGCTCATCGAGCACCAGCAACTGTGGCGCGGCTAGCAGCGCGCCGATGACGGCGACCCTGGCCAACTGGCCTCCGCTGAGTTGACGGGTGGGGGTATCAACAGAAAGCCGCGACAACCCTGCGGCATCCAAGCGACTACGCAAGCGCTCGGCCAAGTCCCAGCGATCATCAATCAATTCAAGGTCATCGATCTGTGCGGCGCCTGCGGCCATACGCTCAAGGGCGGTCAATATCGCAGCCGTGCCGGTAAGATCGGCGACGGTATCGCCTGGTGCTACCACGACGTTCTGCGCGACATAGATCACGCTGTTCGGGCAGTTCAACGAGCCGGAGGAGGGCGACAGCAGCCCCGCGATCAATTTGGCGAGTACGCTTTTACCTCGACCATTGCGCCCCACGATGCCGGTGGGGGTGTAATCGATGGACAGGTTCAGGTCATCCAGCAGCGTGTCGCCATTGGCGAACTGGAAGGATAAGTGTTGCAGGGAAACAAGCACGGGCAGCCGGTTGACGTCAGTCATCAGCACCTCCAAAAAAATGTCGGACAGGCCAACAAGCGCGCCAGGCGGCTCGTTGCAGATACATTTTGGAAGGCTTAGTGGTTCACGTCGGCGGTCGTCCTGCGTATCAGAAGGGAGGCAAAGCCTAACCCGCCTTGGCTTTTTTCGGCAAGTCCGCCGCCAGTTGCTCAAGGAACATCGCCAACGCCACTTCTTCGGCCTTGAGCCCTTTGCGCAGCCTCGGCTTGGGCAATTTGGAGAGTTCACCGAGGCTGAAATGCTCCAGCACGGCGGGGTGGATGTAACACTTGCGGCACACCGCCGGGGTGTTGCCCAGTTGCCTGGCGACATCCTTGACCATCGCCACCACATGCCGCTTGGCATCCGACTCAGGCTGCCATTCCAGCTCGCGCAACACCGCCAGCGCCATGGCGGTGCCGGCCCAGGTGCGGTAGTCCTTGGCGGTGAAGTCCGCACCGGTCAGGCGATGCAGGTAGTCATTGACGTCCTGGGAACTGACGGTGTGCCGCTCACCGTCTTCGTCCAGGTACTGGAACAGGTTCTGTCCCGGCAGCTCCATACAGCGCTTGACCACCGTGGCCAGGCGCCGGTCCTTGACGCTGATCTGATGCTCGACGCCGCTCTTGCCGCGAAACTGGAACTGGATCTCGCTGCCTTTGACGTCCACATGGCGGGTGCGCAGGGTGGTCAGCCCGTAGGATTTGTTGTCCCGCGCATATTGGGTATTGCCGACCCGGATCAGGGTGGCGTCCAGCAGCATCACCACGGTGGCCAATACTTTTTCGCGGGTAAAACCGGGTTCGGCGATTTGCGCTTCCAGCTGTTTGCGCAGCTTCGGCAAGGCGTTGCCGAATTCCTGCAGGCGCGAGTACTTGTCGCTGTCGCGCACCTCACGCCAACGCGGGTGATAGCGGTACTGCTTGCGCCCACGTGCATCGCGGCCAGTGGCTTGCAGATGACCTTGCGGGTCGGCGCAGATCCACACATCGGTGTAGGCCGGCGGTACGGCGAGGGCATTCAGGCGCTTGATCTCGTCGGCATCGCGGATGCGCTCGCCCTTGGGGTCGAAGTACTGGAACTTGCCCCGCAGCGTCTTGCGACGGATGCCGGGCTGGGTGTCGTCAACGTAATGCAGGTCGCGGGGCAGCGCAGAGTCGGACATGGGGCGGGTTCCTTGGCAACACATCAGGCCGGTATGTCTGATTGACCGCAGCCGTGTGTGGTCGTGCCAAAAGATTGCTCAAGCCAGCACGGCGACCGCCTTGATCTGCGCCCACAGCGCCTGGCCGGGGTGCAGTTGCAACTGGTCGCGGGAGAATCGCGTGATGCGCGCCAGCAACGGCGTGCCTCCTGCGTCCAAGCGCACCAGCACGTGGGCGCTGTTGTCCGCGGCAATTTCCTGGGTGACGGTGACTGGCAGGCGGTTGAGGATACTGCTGTGCTCCTCGGCTTGCAGGCTGAGGCTCACGTCCCGCGCCTGCACCTTGATGCGCAGCGCCTTGCCCAACGCCAGCGGTGCGTGGGCCACGCGCATGTGCAGGGCGCTGGCGGGCAGTTGCAGGGTGAGCAATTGGTAGTGGTCGTCGTAGGCACTGACCGTGCCGTTGATGACCACACCTGCATCATCACCCCGCGCCAGGGGCAGGTCGAGCCGCGCCAACGTTTCACCGATGGGGCCGCTGGCCAGGGCCTTGCCGTCGCTGAGCAGTACGATGTGATCGGCCAGGCGTGCCACTTCATCCTGCGCATGGCTGACGTACAGCACCGGGATATCCAGTTCATCGTGCAGGCGTTCGAGGTACGGCAGGATTTCACCCTTGCGCTGGCTGTCGAGGGCAGCCAGCGGCTCGTCCATCAGCAGCAGGCTCGGGCTGGTGAGCAAGGCGCGGGCGATACCGATGCGCTGGCGCTCGCCGCCGGAGAGGTGCTGGGGGTGGCGCTCAAGCAGATGGCCGATGCCCAGCAACTCAGTGGCCTGGGCCATATCCACCCGGCGCTGTTGGCGCGGGATGCGCTTGAGGCCGAACTCCAGGTTGGCGCGCACTGACAGGTGCGGGAACAGGCTGGCCTCCTGAAACACGTAGCCCAGCGCACGCTTATGCGGCGGCACGAACAGCCCGTTACGACTGTCTTGCCAGACTTCATCATTGATCTGGATGAAGCCGTCTTCGGCGCGCTCCAGCCCGGCGATGCAACGCAGGCAGGTGGTCTTGCCGGAACCGGAATGCCCATACAGCGCGGTCACGCCACGGCCGGGCAGGTGCAGGTCCACGTCGAGGGCAAAACCTGCGTACTTGAGGTTAAGGCGTACATTGATCATCGACATCAGCTCCAGCCCATCCTGGTTTTACGGCTGGAGTAGAGCGCCAGCAACACCAGGAACGCGAACACCACCATGGAGCCGGCCAGCCAGTGGGCCTGGGCGTATTCCATGGCTTCCACATGGTCGTAGATCTGCACGGAGACCACGCGGGTCTTGTCCGGGATATTGCCGCCGATCATCAGCACCACGCCGAATTCGCCGACGGTGTGCGCAAAGCCCAGGATCGAGGCGGTGATAAAGCCGGGCCGGGCCAGGGGCAAAATCACCGTGAAGAAGGTGTCCCAAGGATTGGCGCGCAAGGTCGCGGCCACTTCCAGCGGGCGTGTGCCGATGGCGGAGAAGGCGTTTTGCAACGGTTGCACCACAAACGGCATGGAATAGATCACCGAGCCAATCACCAGCCCGGCGAAGCTGAAGGTGAGGGTGCCCAGGCCCAACCATTGGGTGAACTGGCCGAAGTAGCCATTGGGGCCCATGGTCAACAACAGGTAAAAACCGATCACCGTGGGTGGCAACACCAACGGCAAGGCGACGACCGCGCCGATGGGGCCGCGCCACCAGGAACGGGTGCGCGACAGCCACAAGGCAATCGGAGTGCCGATGACCAGCAGGATCACGGTGGTCAGTGAGGCCAGTTTGATGGTCAACCAGATAGCGGAAAAATCGGCACTCGATAACGGCATTTACTTGGCCAGCTCGTAACCATAGGACTTGATGACGGCAGCGGCTTTAGGCCCCTTGAGGTATTCGACCAGTGCCTTGGCAGCGGCGCTGTCTTTGCCCTTGTTGAGGATCACCGCGTCCTGTTTGATCGGGTCGTGCATGGACGCCGGAACGATCCACGCCGAACCGCTGGTGACTTTGCCGTCTTTGTAGATCTGCGACAAGGCCACGAAGCCCAGATCGGCGTTGCCGGTGGACACGAACTGATAGGCCTGGGTGATGTTCTGGCCTTCGACGAGCTTGTCCTTGACCTTGTCGGTCAGACCTTCCCTGGCCAATACCTGGGTGGCGGCCAGGCCATAGGGTGCGGCTTTCGGGTTGGCAATCGACAGGTGCTTGAACTGGTTTTTCTTCAGCACGTCGCCTTTGGCGTCGACGTAACCGTCCTTCGCCGACCACAGCGCCAAGGTGCCGACGGCGTAGGTGAAACGCGACCCCTTGACGGTGTCGCCTTCGCTTTCCAGCTTCTGCGGGGTGGTGTCGTCGGCGCTCAGGAACACTTCGAATGGCGCGCCGTTCTTGATCTGGGTGTAGAACTGGCCGGTAGCACCGTAGGCCGCGACCAGCTTATGCCCGGTGTCTTTTTCGAAGTCGGCGGCAATCGCCTGGATCGGCGCGGTGAAGTTGGCGGCCACGGCCACCTGGACTTCATCGGCGTGGGCGGCGGTGGCCATCAGGGCGATCCACGTCGCCAGGCAGGTCGATACTAAACGCGGGGTGGTGCTGAAAGTCATATACGGCTCCGATGCCTGTGTAGTTGGAGAAGTGCTGGAGGGCTGCAAAACGCTGTATGTATAGGTATATAGCGAATAAATGGCAAGCAGAAAAAAAGCCGTCGTCGATGCGCCGAGATTTCTCTGCATCACTCGATGGGCGGCCTACATCCATGGGCAGCCGATGCAAGGATAGTGAGGCGCTTTCGGGAAGGAACAACCCATGGAGAAAAGCTACGCCTATGTGAGCGTCGGGGCGACCAGCCTTGCCTCGTCCGAGAGCCAGATACAGCACTGGATCGATGACCGTGTCCTGCAACGGTCCAGGCTGGCGCCAGAGGCCAAGGCGCTGATCAAGACCACTTCCAGGGTGCCGGTGAAGTTCTCGGTCTACGCCGACCCTGACGACACCGACCAAGCGCCGATTATTGAGGCCTGGGAGGAAGTGCCGTTGTGGCACTTGCTTAATGATCGTTATGACTGGAAGAATTTCGTTGGCAAATGGCAAAAAAGCTCGGTACGGGTTGAACCCCGGATGCCACGCTATTACGGGGCCGTCGCCGAGCAACTGACGTTCACCCGATTCTTTCTCGACAGCATCCGTACCGCCAGTCAATCCAGGGTTACCACCGGCACGTCCTATACCCTGGTGTTGCCCGAGAGGAACCTGGTGAAGACCGAAGTAGTGCTGTGCAGTGTCTGGAGTACCACCAACCGGTTGCTGGCGAAGATCTGGTTCGATGTGCCGTTGATCGCGTTGTCGTTAAAGGATTGGCCCAAGGCAATCAGTACCGCGTGGCCCGGTTTGCGGATTGGCGCGCGGTCGGGGGACTACATCGACTATTCCAGGGACCCGACAAAGAACCAGGTTTGGCTCGTACCCTTCGACGAGCCCGTCGCCGATGTCGACTTTATGATTCTGCCCCGCTGGGTCTCCGGTTCAGTGGTGCTGCCCGACATCGATATCGGCGTCGATCAATGCGTGGTCGTGACCCTACGGCGACTGCCAGGAACACCTGCGGAACAGACCTACACCGTCAATATCCCGCAGGCCTATTGGTCGCGAGCCAAATGGGGCTATTACTTGAGCGTCTACATGAATCATCGCTGCCAATGGGTCAACTGTGGCGTGCTGGCCGACGACCAATTGATCTCGGTCAGCAGCGATCAGGAAAACCGCTGGTATGTGCGAAATGATGCGGCGCAGGCATTGATTACTGTACAGATCGTCGCCCGGGACACTACACAATGGCCACAACGCCTTCCGCCCGTCGATCAACTGCCGAGAGCTCCCAAAGCCTGGCAGAAGTGGGATGGCTTGGCCCGAAGCGTGGGCAACGCCCAGCTCACCAAGACCTACATTCAATCGCTGGTCAAACGTTGCCTGGCCAAGACCGGCCTGCCGAACGGAACTACCGAGCGGATAGAGACCGGTAAACGTTTTCGCTACAAGTACCTGGTGGGTTACCCCATGCATTCGTCGGGCATGTCGGCCTACAGTCCACCGCGCTACAAATATTTTTCCTTCGCCCAGGTGATGATCGGCGAGCCACAGCGCAGTGCGTTTTACCGGGAAAAAGTCGGCGAAATACACTTGGACGGCGAGCCGCTGTCACCCTCAGAAATCAAAGCGGTGTCCGGTTTGAGGGATACCCTGGTCGCGGAATTCCTGGCCGATGTCGACAGCCTTTCCAATAGCGCGGACTTCAAGAAGTTGTTCGATGACACCTGCGACGCCGTTGCCCGGGTGCGAGTTGGCCAGTTCATGGCGGATACCCAAGAGCAGGATGTTGAATTGCGCGCAGTCGCCTTTCGATACCTGAAGGGCGACCTCAAGCCACAGGCGTTGCTGTTCAAGGAGAAGGTGGTACCGAACGCCTTGGTCGTGGCGTTTTCGTCGAACAAAGCGTTGCTGGTATCGCTTAACATCGCAGGCCCCAAGTGGGTTGAGTGGCAGCCCAGCACGGCGCCAGGTCAGCCCAGTGAGAAGCTGATGACCTTCATCGGTGCGCACTTGCCGCCGGTGGATAAATTCAGCCTGACGCGCAAGGATTTCCACCCCCGGAAAAAACGCTACGGCTATCACTACCGGCGTTTTCCACCGCAACCGATTACGTTTCGAACCACCGAAGACCTTGCGCTCGAGTTACGCCAGGCGGCCATCGCGGAAATCAAACAGCAGATGGACTACGCCGTATTTTCTTCCGACGAAGAGCGGCGCCGCGCGAAAACAGGCATGTTCAAAAGCCTTGTGCGGGTGGTGTCGGCATTGGTCATCGCGTCCATTGGCCCCACCGGTGGATTGGGCGCGCTGTTACTGTCAGGGATGATCCGGTTCGTCGCCAACATCAGCGACGTGAGCTTTGACTATGCACTGGCGCAGAACAGTGATCGCCCGGAGGAGTACGCGGCCTACATCCATGAGTGCAAATTGGGGGTACTGCTCGGCTTGGTCGATCTGGGGGTGGACGTGACTATCGCCAGCCGCAAGCTGCGTGTCCTGCTCAAGCAGTCAACCCTGGCCGCCAAGTTTGCCGTGCCCGTGCTCAACGTACCGCTGCCCGCCGAGACACCGGTAAGCGTAGCGCTCAATGACGACAGCCAGGGTGTGTTCCTGCTTACGCCCACCTGGCTGGCAGCGATGCGTGAGCGTTTGCGCAAGACTTTGCGCAGTGACAATGAGTTGGCCGAGCTGACAGGCTACCGTGAGGTTTCCACCACCTGCGGTTATACCGAGGCCAGCCGTTGCGCCGAACACCTGCTGAAGAATGGTTGGGAGGTCCAGGGCATTGGTGTGCTGGTGTTTTCCGACCTTCACGACAGCCAACCGCAACAGCACTTTGCACTCTGCCTGCGTCACGAGGGTGATACCGCCATCATGGACAGCGCCCTCAGCCACCTTGATCCGGACGCCGACAAGCGCATCTATTTCGGCACGCTGGGTAGTTGGGAGCAGTACCTCAAGGCGCTGCCTGGATTGCAGAATAAAGTGGTCTGCTACAAGTTCTATGAGTCGATGGCACACGCCAGTCATGAGGTCGATGGCGTCTTCGCACTGGGCATCAGTTGGGCAGGGTTTTTCAACGAAGGCAGTTGCAGCGTGATCAACTTGCCGTCGCGTTATACGGAACAGATCCACCGGCAGATCCAGCGGTTGTGGAACGAGGTGTTCCACCAGTTCGGCCCCAGCCCGTTCGATGCCTCCGCCCCCGGGCGTGAAACGCTCCATTCGTTCAGCCAGGCTGACCTGTTGAGCCAGGTCAGTAACCTTACCAGCCTGGTGAACGAGTCGGAGGAGTTGTTGCGCCGTACCCTTGGCGTCGAAGCCGTTCGCGACCTCAGGGCGCAACTGTTGGGCCTCCTGCAAACCTGGCAAGGGGAGCCGAAGCCGGAGATTCTCGACCTGATGAGCGAGGTCATGAGCGCAGAAGCTGCCATGGTGCAACACGCGCTGATGCACCTGGAAATGCTGCAATCAGGATTGCCGGCGAACCTCACCGCAGGCGGTGACGCGTTAGTGGACTGCATTGATTGGATCGCCATGCGCGCCGAGCAGGAAGATGACAAGTGGCGCGAAGGCGTGCGCCAACTTGTGCAGCGGTATGTCACTGGCGACAAGGCCTCCGTCAGTCTTTTCGCGATAGAAGCACTGGACCTGTTGTACGAGCAGGCCAAGACGGACGCCGAGCTTGCCTTTCATCATTCCCGTTCGGTGAGTTACGGGCGCTTGTCAGCCGCCAGTGGCCGCGCGTTGTTCGCCACAGGGCTGGCGTCCATTCGCGGCGCGGACCTTGCTCGTCAGCCCGAGTGCTTTTTTGCCCTGATCCTGCGCAGCCAGCCCTATGCCCATGACAACGAGCACTTTGCGCGGGTGGTGTATGGCATCAGCGCACTGCGCCAGAACCGTTTTGCGGTGCTGAGCCCGGCCCACGAAAGCCGGCTCAGTGGGTTCGAGCCGGTTGACGCGGTGCTGGCCTAGCGGCCGAAGCGGGCAAGGCGCTGTAGCGTTTGCTCCGCCAATTCGCGGGTCAGTTCATAGGTCGTGGTGTCTTTGCCCAGGCGCAGTGCCTGGCCGGACCATAGGTTGCTGAAGCCCGCTTCATCCTTGGCCTTGAGCGGTATCAGCGCACCGCCGGAGGTGGGGAACGCCGGTGCGGCCGGGTTGATCGCGCCCAACTCGCGCATCACCCGGTTGACGATGCCCCGTGCCGGGCGACCGGTGAACAGATTGGTCAGCGCGGTTTCGCTGGCCTGGGCATGGCGCAATGCATAGTGATGTGAAGCCGTGACGTTGGCTTCGGGAGTAAACAGATACGCCGTGCCAATCTGCACCGCCGAGGCGCCAAGCGCAAAGGCCGCGACAATCCCCCGCGCATCACCGATGCCGCCGGCGGCAATCACCGGCACGCTGACGGCGTCGACGACTTGCGGCAACAGCGCGAACAGGCCGATCTGGGTATTGAGGTCCTCACTGAGGAACAAACCACGGTGCCCGCCGGCTTCACTGCCCATGGCGATGATCGCATCGCAACCGTGCTGTTCCAGCCAGATGGCTTCCTCAACAGTGGTCGCCGAGGACAGCACTTTGGCACCGGTGGCTTTAACCCGGTCCAGCAGGGACTTTTCCGGCAGGCCAAAGTGAAAGCTGACCACCTCGGGGCGCAATTCTTCGACGACCTGGCACGCCGCGTCATTGAACGGTTCGCGATTGGAAACCGGGGTTGGCGCATCAAAGTCGGCGCCCAGTTCGCGGTAGTAGGGCTCCAGCAGTGCCTTCCAACGACGATCACGCTCAGGGTCTGGCGCGGGCGGTTGGTGGCAGAAGAAATTGACGTTGATCGGACGCGGGCTGGCCTGGCGGATGGCGGTCAGTGCATCGCGCAATTGCTCGATACTCAGTGCAGCTGCCGGCAATGAGCCCAGCGCACCCGCCTGGTTGGCGGCGATAACCATGGCGGTGGTCGTGCCCACCGCCATGGGAGCCTGGATGATGGGCAATTCAATGCCCAGCAGGTCGAGAAGGCGGGTGTCTGGCCAGGTGCTCATGGGATGCGTCTCCAGCGTTAGTGAGGCTTTTCGCTGTTTTAGCAGGGCCCATGGCCCCCGGCCACTCTGTTTTATTCACTGGAGGAACGCGTCGTTTCGTGGTGCATCATCAATCGATGGCGTCGCCCAGCACGGCGTGAATGCGTTCGGCGATATGGGTTGCATGGGTTTCCAGGGCGAAGTGGCCGGTGTCGAGCAGTTCTACCACCGCGTTCGGGTTGTCGGTTGTATAGGCATGGGCGCCTGGCGGGATAAAGAACGGGTCGTTCTGGCCCCAGATCACCAGCGTCGGTACGTGCGTGGCCTTGAAGAACGCCTGGAACGCCGGGTAAAGCGCAAGGTTGTTGCGATAGTCGAGGAACAGGTCCAGTTGGATCTCGTCATTGCCGGGGCGCTGCATGAGCAGTACATCGAGCATGTAGGATTCCGGGGCTACTCGCTCTGGCTGCTTTACGCCGTGCAGGTACTGGTAGCGCGTGCCTTCCAGGCTGATCACTGCGTTGCGGATCACCTCGCGGTTGGCCTGGCTCGGCTCGGCCCAATAGGTGCGAATGGGCGCCCAGGCATCACCCAGACCTTCCAGGTAGGCGTTACCGTTCTGCGACACCAGCGCGCTGACCCGTTCCGGATGCGCCACGGCCAGGCGCAGCCCCACCGGCGCACCATAGTCGAAGACATACAGGGCGTAGCGGGTCAACTGCAGTGCATCGACAAAATGCCCGACCGTGATTGCCAGGTTGTCGAAGCTGTAGGCGTAATCGCGCTCGGCCGGCACCTCGGTGAAACCAAAGCCTGGCAGGTCCGGCGCAATGACCCGGAAGCGCGTGGCGAGCAGGGGGATCAGGTCGCGGTACATGTGCGACGAACTGGGAAAGCCGTGCAGCAGCAAGATGACCGGTGCCGTTGCAGCGCCGGCTTCGCGGTAGAACATGCGCACACCATCGGCATCGACGTGGCGGTAGTGAACGACAGGGGTTGGAGTGGTCATGATGGAGAGCCTTTTGTAACTTGATTGAGGTGATTTACGGGTTACCGTTTTAAAAAGCTGCGCCGAATATTGTAACCTGTCAAACTATTTATTCAGGTTAGCGTTGTGCTTTTTGTAACTATCCTGGTGTCGAAACAGCGGTTACGATGTGGCCGCTCACTAGAGGATTGCCCCATGACCCTTTCCCCACCCACTGCCGCCCCCTCGGAACCTTACGTCCTGGCCGACGATCCGGTGCTGGACATGCTCAACACTCTTGCGAATATCGACGGCGTGCCGTGGGATTTCTGGCAGACCGATGCCGACGTAGCCGCCTGGCTGGTGCGCCTGCAGTGGGTTGAACAGAACGGCATCCCGTTGTTTGAACCGGGCGCCTTGCTCAGCGCCGCGCGAGAGCTGCGCGAGGTGATTCGTGAATTGGTGGCTGCACGCAAGGCGCAACAACCCGGCAATCCGGCGGCGCTGAACAGCTTTTTACGCAAGGCAGTGAGCCATCCGCAGCTGGTGTGGCGTGCTGGCGAGACGCCAACGCTTGAGCGCCAGCGCAAGCAGCAGACGGCGGAACAGTTCCTGGCGCCGATTGCCGAGGCGGCCGCCACGCTGTTGGTGGAAGGGGATTTCAATCTGATCCGGCGCTGCGAGCATCCGGAATGCATCTTGTGGTTTTATGATCGCACCAAGGCCCACAAGCGCCGTTGGTGCAGCATGGCGTTATGTGGCAATCGGCATAAGGTCGCTGAATTTCGTAAACGCAAACTGAAGCTTTAAAGGAGATGGCTTTGCACAACATTCAGGAGCAACACATCGCGGCAATCCGCGTATCGGGCTTGAAAGTACGTACGCGCAACGCGGATGAGATGACACCGTCAAGTGCGAAGATCGGCCCGATGTGGCAGCGATTTTTCAGTGAGGGACTGTACGAGGGCATCCCGGGAAAACTGCCTGAGTCTCCCATTTATGGGGTGTACAGCGGCTATGAGTCGGACGCGCATAGCGAATTTGACGTAACGGCGGGTGTTGCCACCGCTGGGCCGGCGGACGGGTTTGAAAGCCTTGTAATAGAAGCCGGACGCTACCTGGTGTTCGAAGCCCGAGGCCCCATGCCGGAGGCGATCATCAACGCCTGGCAACAGATCTGGACCTACTTCCAGCAGCCTGGCGCGCAGGTCCGTGCCTTTGTCACTGATTTCGAGGCTTACCAGGCGGACGACCTGGCGTTGATCCACATCGGGATCCGCTAGGTCTTCGACGCCTGTTCTCGGGCGAGTAGCTGCTGCTTGCGTTCCACGCCCCAGCGGTAGCCCGACAGCTGGCCATTACTGCGCACCACGCGGTGGCAAGGAATGGCCACTGCCAGGCTGTTGGCGCCACAGGCCTGGGCCACCGCACGGAACGACTTCGGTGCGCCGATACGCTCGGCGATCTGTGCGTAGCTGGCGGTGCTGCCCGCTGGAATCTCGCGCAAGGCTTGCCATACCCGCTCCTGGAATGCCGTGCCGCGCAGGTCCAGCGGCAGGTCCAGGCCAAGTGCGGGCGCTTCGACAAACCCTACGACCTGCGCAATCAATTGCTCGAAACCCGGGTCGGCGCCCACCAGTTCGGCGTTGGGAAATTGATCCTGTAGATCGCGCACCAGTTGGTCCGGATCATTCCCCAGCAGAATCGCGCAGACGCCGCGAGCGCTCTGCGCCACCAGGATCGCTCCCAGTGAGCACTGCCCGACGGCGAACAGGATCGCCGTATTGGTGCCGCCGGCCTTGTAGTCGCTGGGCTTCATGCCAAGCAGTTGGTCAGCGGACTCATAAAAGCGACTGTTGGAGTTGAAGCCTGCGTCATACAGGGCATCCGTCACCGAGTGCGCGCCCTTGAGACCGTCGCGCACCTTGCGCGAGCGATGGGCGCTGGCATAGCCCTTGGGTGTCAGGCCGGTAACGGCTTTGAACACGCGGTGAAAATGAAAAGGGCTGAGGTTGGCGTGCTGCGCCAACGTGTTCAGGCTGGGCGAGGTGTCGGCCTGTTCGATATGCCGACAAGCGTCGGCCACCAGTTGTGCATGCTGCGCTGCGAGCTGGGTCTGGTCGCCGGCCGCGCGTTTGCTGGCGCGATAACCGGCGGCTTCGGCCTTCGCCGGGGTGTCGAAGAACTCGATGTTTTCCGGACGTGGCAAGCGTGACGCGCTACTGGGGCGGCAGTACACGCCGGTGGTCTTCACGCCGTAGACGAACAGCGCATCGGCCTTGGGGTCGCGGGCCAGTATGGCTGCCCAGCGCGGGTCTTGTTCGGTAGTCATGGTGGGCACTCTTGACGGATCCCGGCCAGATTAGCCGGGTCGCGAACACCTGGCACTCTGAAGCTTGCGGTCAAATCAGCCGGCGGTGCGAAAGGTCAGGTTGATGCGTTGCGCACCCATTACCGGGTGCATGCCTTCCTTGATCGGCATCACACCATGAAAGCGCAGGCGGTCCACGCCGCCCCAGACCACCACGTCGCCATGGAACAGCGAGACTTTGCGGGTCTTGTCGTTACGCGCGTGCCCACCAAACAGAAAAATCGCCGGCAGGCCGAGCGAGACGGACACCACCGGTTCGCTGTAGCGACGCTCATTCTTGTCTTGATGCAGCGACATTTTTGCGCCGGGTACATAGCGGTTGATCAGGCAGGCGTCCGGGGCAAAGTCAGGGAAACCGGCCTCTGCAGCCGCCTGCACGGCCAATTGGCGCAGGGTATCCGGCATCTGCGGCCAGGGTTGCTGGCTACGTGGGTCCACGGGTGAGTAACGGTAACCGGAGGTGTCGGTAGTCCAGCCCAGGTCGCCACAACTGCTCAATGCCGCCGACATGGTGAAACCACCCGGTGTGACCATTTGCCGAAACGGTGATTGAGCCAATACCCGTCGCAGTTCCGGCAGAAGACGCTCAATCCAGGGCAGGGCGTAGCCTTTCAATACACAGGACTGTTCGCCAATTTGCTCGCGCCCGGCGGGTTGCTGCAAGGCGTCGTCGGCGAACAGATCTTCGGTGGGGCCGGACATCGGCTTACAGCGCCTTGCTCACATTGATATCGGTGATTTCATCACTGGCATCGTGAATTTTCGCCAGCGCTTGCTTGGCTTCTTCGACGCTGTTGGTCTGCAGTTGTGCGAACTCAAAGCGGCGTTCGCCATTGAGCTTGTACTTGATCACGTATTTGGTAGTGGCGGTCACGGTCATTTCCTGTGGGGTGTTCGGGTCAGCTCAGCTTGGAACTGGTACGGCGCACAATGCGGATCTTGTGGGACAGCGCAGGTTTGCGGGTCACGCTGATGGCTCGGCGCGTGACCACGTCCAGGGTGATGTTCCAGAACCCAGTGCTCGGTGCGGTGATTTTGGCGGGGAACTTGTCGAATGCGCCACCGTGGTAAGTGTGACGGCCGCCATTCTTAAAGCTGCGAAAATTCGCATCGCTCATCAGACGGATATTACAAGTCTGCGAGCATTCGATGACAACAATGTCTCCCTCGTTGAGGTGCTCGCGCTGGTGGATGAATTTCATGGGGGGTGTCTCCAGAAGGGCTTTTTCTGAAAAATCAGAACGATACGTAGGTTAAGATGGAGTTTATCAGCCCCAGCGCGTTTATTATCGGCCCGTCTTCAACGACGTCGACAATTTAAAACAGTTATTTACCGAGTTATCAGGGATAAATCCTACGTGGGCGGGAGAAAAATACCATCCCCGCTGTCGTAGGATCTTTATCGGAGGTTTTGTATGAAGTGGAGTGTGTTGGTTCTGGCCTTGGCGATTGGTGGGTGTGCTTCGGTTGCAGATATCAAGCAGACCCCGCCGACCCTAGCGGTCATTTCCGGGAAGAAGCCGCAGGAATATGCTGCCTGTGTCGTGCGCAAACTATCCGCCACGCGCCGCCCGCCGCAGATCGAGCCCCATAAGGACGGTGTGCAGGTGATCGTGCCGCAGAAATTCTCGGCTGACCCGTCGGCGATTTTCGAGATCGAAGACCGTTCCAGTGGTAGCAGTATCAAGCTCTACGAGAGCATGTCCAATGTGCCGATCCGTCCCGGTGATGTGAAGAAGGCCGGCGAAGAGTGTATTTCCGGCTCATAAGCGCCGTTTCACCCAGCCACTTCGAATCCGATCAAAAAGCCTGGCCCCGCCATTGTGGGACCGGGCTTTTTTTGATGGCGCGTTTTGGGAGTTGTCGCGAGGGGCTCATTCCCCTACCATTTGTAGGCTTATGCCATAAACGCCTAAGCATATAACTATAAAAATGGAGTCGTGATGATGTCTCTGGAACGAGTACTGGTGGGCAGTGCGCTGATGTTGCTACTGGGCAATGCCTGCGCGTTGGATGGGAAGAAGATCTTCACCGAAGGCGGTTCGCAGCCCGGCGCCATGCCCTGTGTCGCCTGCCACGGTGCCGATGGTGGAGGGCTGGCCGCAGCGGGTTTTCCCCGGTTGGCGGGCTTGCCTGCACCCTACCTGCGTAAACAGCTGGAAGACTTCAAGCACGGCAGTCGCGCCAACCCGGTGATGCAACCCTTGGCGACTGCGCTCACCGACGCTGAAATCGACGCGGTCAGTCAGGCGCTGGCGGCGATGCCTGGCGCGGTCCCGCAAATGGTTCATCGCAGCGAGATGCCTGTCGGCGCTGCGCAAAAACTTGCGCAGCAGGGGGCGTGGGAGCGCCAGATTCCAGCGTGTGCCAGTTGTCACGGCCCGGCCGGTACGGGTGTCGGCGATGCGTTTCCACCGTTGGCCGGTCAGCCTGCCGCTTACTTGGCTGCCCAGTTGACGGCTTGGCAAAACGGAACCCGTCACAATGATCCGAATGACTTGATGGGGCATATCGCCAAAGCCCTGACCCCGGAAGAAGTGCAGGGTGTCGCCCAGTATTTCGCAGCGTTGAAGTTGGAGGTCAAGCCATGAGCCCGCTGATATTGGCCTTGGGCCTGTTGGGCATATCGTCAGCCCAGGCGGCGACGATTGCTATGGAAGACCAATCGCAGTTGCAACCTGTCGCCGGCCACGCACCGGTCAGTCAATTCCAGCCACCTCAGGAAAGTGAGCTGCCCGACAACGCCTACGGCAAGTTGGTCAAGGATGGCTATGCGCTGTTCGTGGATACCCGGCGCCTGGCGCCGAAATTTGTCGGCAACGGGCTCAATTGCAGCAATTGCCACCTGGACCAGGGACGCCTGGCCAATTCGGCGCCGTTATGGGCGGCTTACCCTATGTACCCGGCGTACCGAAAGAAGAACGACAAGGTCAATACCTTTGCCGAGCGATTGCAGGGGTGTTTCCAATTCAGCATGAATGGCGGTACGCCGCCGGCTGCTGACAGCCCGGAAATTACTGCGCTTTCGGTGTATGCCTACTGGCTGGCCAGCAAGGCGCCGTTAGGCGTTGAATTGCCGGGCCGGGGTTATCCCGACGTGGCACAGCCGGCCAAGGGTTACGACATCGCCCAAGGCGCCGAGGTGTACAAAGGGCAATGCGCGGTCTGCCATGGCGTCGAAGGTCAGGGCCAGAAGGTCGGTGACAGCTACGTGATGCCACCGTTGTGGGGTAAGGATTCTTACAATTGGGGGGCCGGCATGCACCGCATCAATACGGCGGCGTCCTTCATCAAGCACAACATGCCATTGGGCAAGGGCGGCAGCCTGAGCGACCAGCAAGCGTGGGACGTTGCGGCCTACGTCAACAGCCACGAACGACCGCAGGACCCGCGGCTAGTTGACGGTTCGGTGGAGAAGACCCGGGTTAAATTCCACGCCAATGACGGCATCAATCTCTACGGCCAAACCGTAGAAGGCGTGCTGATTGGGCAGGGCATCCGTTAAACTCTCGGCCATTCAATGCAAAAATGCCGCGCAAACCCTCGGTTTGTGCGGCATTTGTTTTTTCGGGAAGTCTTTTATGAAGCGTGAACACGTCAGGGCTCGCCAGGCCGAAGGCCAGATATCGGCCACTCATATCATTCAGAATCCGGCCGACTTGGGGGAGTGGATCGTATTCTTCAAGAAAAGCGGCGGCCGCAGCTTTTTCCTGGTGGACGATCAGGATGAAGTCGAGTCGTTCCCACGGCTGGATGACTTGGTGGAGACCATTCGTGGCCTGGGTATCAAGTTCGCCGATATCCAGCTGTAGCCGCGACGCTTACTTGCAGACCACCACGACACTGCGGCTTTTGAAGTTGCCGACGTCCTGGCCCAGGGTCTTTTCACTTTCCTTGAGCGAAGGTGTGCCTTCGGTGCCGACGATACGGTAGCCAGTGCCTGCGCAAGAGGCATCAGCCTTCTCATAGCAACTCGCCCAGGAGTTGGCTTCGCCCGAGCAGTCGATGGTCAGGCCTTGCTCACCGTTTTTCAGGTAGACATCAGAGGTGGTGGTGCATCCGGCGAGCGCCAGTGCTGCAGTCAGTGCCAGAATCTTGTTCATGTAGGTTCATCATCGAGGGTGTTGGAGGGCGCGCTGACACTGTCGTGGGGCGTTCTGGCGAGATTATAGCGAACTGCCATCTACGTACAGACAAACACAAAAAAGCCCCATTCAGCGGGGCCTTTTGCACAGGGCGTTGACGTTTACTTGCCCTTGGGCCGCTTGCTCGAAGCGTGGCCTGCTTCATCGACAAACACTTCGGCTACAGCGATAGCCTGGCTTTCGCTGGCGAATGCGCCGGCGACGCTGTCGCCGTGGAAGTTGATCAGGTGCCAACCGTCCGCTCGCTTGGTGATCAGGTAGCCGTTCACGCCTTTTGGTTCTGACATCTATCAAGTATCTCGTGGTCTGGTTCAAGGGCCTAATGATAGCGCCAAATGTCGCGGGAACGCGCAAGTTATTCTAGGTCAGTGTTGCAGCCGTAAAAGCATGCTAAAAAGGTCGTAGCCCTTGGAAATACTGAGGTGCAGGCTTTTTTGGCCGTGCCGGTGCAAATGCGCTTCGCAAGATGCGCGGAACTTACGCCGACATTTTTTCTCTATGATGACATCGCAACGCCAGCAGGACCCATTGTAAGGTGACTGCGGCCTGATTAGACTGCGCCGAATTCCGTACGCACAGCCCTTTGTAAGGACTTATATGATCAAGAAATGCTTGTTCCCAGCAGCCGGTTACGGCACTCGCTTCTTGCCAGCGACCAAGGCCATGCCCAAAGAGATGCTGCCGGTGGTGAACAAGCCACTGATTCAGTACGGCGTCGAAGAGGCACTGGATGCCGGCCTGAACGAAATCTCCATCGTGACCGGCCGTGGTAAGCGCGCGCTGGAAGACCACTTCGACATCAGCTACGAGCTGGAAAACCAGATCAAGGGCACCGACAAGGAAAAATACCTGGTCGGCATCCGCAAACTGCTGGACGAGTGCTCGTTCTCCTACACCCGCCAGACCCAGATGAAAGGCCTCGGCCATGCGATCCTGACCGGCCGCCCGCTGATCGGTGACGAACCGTTCGCCGTGGTCCTGGCGGATGACCTGTGCGTGAACCTGGAAGGCGACGGCGTACTGACCCAGATGGTCAAGCTGTACCAGAAGTACCGTTGCACCATCGTTGCGGTCCAGGAGGTTGACCCTCAGGAAACCAACAAGTACGGCGTGATTGCCGGCGACGACATCGGTGATGGCCTGATCCGCGTTCGTGACATGGTCGAGAAGCCGGCGCCGGAAGATGCTCCGTCGAACCTGGCGATCATCGGTCGTTACATTCTGACTCCGGACATCTTCAAGTTGATCGAGGAAACCGAGCCAGGCAAGGGTGGCGAGATCCAGATCACCGACGCTCTGTTGAAGCAAGCCAAAGACGGCTGCGTGATTGCCTACAAGTTCAAAGGCCGTCGTTTCGACTGCGGTGGTGCCGAGGGTTACATCGAGGCGACTAACTTCTGCTACGAGCACTTCTACAAGACTGGCAAGGCTTACTGATTCACGCTGTAGGCAGCCTGTTCCAAAAAAGCCACCTTCGGGTGGCTTTTTCGTTTTTCAGCCCCATCTAAGTCGGTATGCTGATGTCCTGCCGAGGAGAGTGAAATGGCCTACGATTTTGACCTGTATGTAATTGGCGCCGGTTCCGGCGGTGTGCGTGCGGCACGTTTTGCCGCAGGCTTTGGTGCCAAGGTGGCCGTGGCGGAAAGCCGCTACCTGGGAGGCACCTGTGTCAACGTCGGCTGCGTGCCGAAAAAACTGTTGGTGTACGGCGCACATTTTGCCGAGGATTTTGAGCAGGCCGGCGGTTTTGGCTGGTCGTTGGGCGAGGCGAATTTTGATTGGGCCACTTTGATCGCCAACAAGGACCGCGAGATCAATCGCCTCAATGGCATCTATCGCAACCTGCTGGTCAACAGCGGCGTGACCCTGCATGAAGGGCATGCGCGCCTGGTGGACCCGCATCAGGTCGAAATCAATGGCCAGCGCTTTACCGCCAGGCACATCCTGATTGCAACAGGTGGTTGGCCGCAGATTCCGGAGATTCCGGGGCGCGAACATGCCATTGGCTCCAATGAAGCGTTTTTCCTCAAGGAATTGCCCAAGCGTGTTCTGGTGGTCGGCGGCGGTTACATTGCCGTTGAGTTTGCCGGTATTTTCCACGGCCTGGGTGCCCAGACCTCGTTGCTGTATCGCGGCGACTTGTTCCTGCGCGGCTTCGACGGTTCGGTACGCACGCACTTGAAGGAAGAACTGACCAAGCGCGGCCTGGACCTGCAGTTCAATGCCGACATCGAGCGCATCGACAAACAGGCCGATGGCAGCCTCAAGGCCACCCTGAAAGACGGCCGGGTGCTGGAGGCTGATTGCGTGTTCTACGCCACGGGGCGACGTCCGATGCTGGACAACCTGGGGCTGGAGAACACCGGCGTCAAACTCGACAAGCGTGGTTTCGTTGAGGTGGATGACCTGTACCAGACCGCCGAGCCCTCGATCCTGGCCATCGGCGACGTGATCGGTCGTGTGCAATTGACCCCGGTTGCCCTGGCCGAAGGCATGGCCGTGGCGCGTCGCCTGTTCAAGCCTGAGCAGTATCGCCCGGTGGATTACAAGATGATCCCGACGGCGGTGTTCAGTCTGCCGAACATTGGCACCGTGGGGCTCTCCGAAGAAGAGGCGAAAGAGAAGGGTCACAAGGTGCAGGTCTTCGAAAGCCGTTTCCGGCCGATGAAGCTGACCCTGACCGAGTGCCAGGAAAAGACCCTGATGAAGCTGGTGGTCGACGCCGACACCGACAAAGTGCTGGGTTGCCACATGGTCGGCCCGGATGCGGGGGAAATCGTGCAGGGCCTGGCGATCGCGCTCAAGGCGGGCGCGACCAAGCAGCATTTCGATGAAACCATTGGCGTGCACCCGACGGCGGCGGAAGAGTTCGTCACCATGCGCACGCCCGTAGCGGGTTGATCAGGCCTTGGGCGTTGCCTCTGGCGCCGCTGCAACGGCGGCAGCCAGGCGCAACGCCTCGACACTGGCCTGAGCCTTGATCAGCGCCAGCTCAAGCGTTTTATTGGTGCGCTGGTGCTCGTCCAGTGCTTCCTGGCGTGACTGGCTCTCCAGCGCCGCTACCCGCAGGCGCTCCTGAAGCAGGGTGCGTTCGCTGTCAATCAGGCTCACCTGTTCCGTCAGTTTGAGCTGCTGGGCCTGATCTTTGCGGGATTGCTCCTGCAGTGCGGTCAATTCCTTCGCTGTCACCCGATGCTCGATCAACAGCCGCTCATTGTCGCGATGCAGTTGGGTGATTTCATCCTGGCGCACCATGGCGCTCTGTTGGGCCTGGCGCAGTTCTGCCTGTACCTGTTGCAACTGGCCTTCATGGCGGCGCTGTTCCTGTTCGCGCTGCTCCTTGATGGCATTGCGGTAATGCTCCAGCGCGTCCCGGGCATGCAGGTGCTTTTCTTCCAATGAACGAATCTGCTCGTCCTTGTCGTTGATCCTTAGCTCGTAGTCACTGCACGCCTGGCTCAGCCCGGCGTTGCGGGTTTGCTCGGTTTGCAGGCTGGTGCTGGCGGTTTGCAGGGCGGCGCTTTCTTCTGCCAGGGCGGCGGCCTGGATATCGAACTGCTGCTGGAGTTGGCCATGGGCCTCCTCAAGGGCTCGCACCTCGGCGAGCAGGGCGGCCTTCTGCTGTTCGAACTGCGCCAGGGCCAGGTCGATTGGTTCCTGGGCTTTCTCTTTCAGGCGCTGGGCCAGTCGCGCCACCAGTTCGCCAAGCTCGTCGTCGATTGGCGCTTCGGTGATGGTGGTGCGGGTTTCGCTTTCATCCAGCTCTTTCAAATAACGATGAATGGTGGTTTTCGAGCCGGTATTGCCCATCTCGATACGCACTGCGTCGATGCTGGGGTTCTCGCCGCGGGCGAGGATTGCCAAGCGGGCCGTTTGAACTACTGCTTTGTTGATGCCGCCGCGAGCCATGGGGTCTCCGTCGATTTCGTAATGTGGTACGTGGTATGTATATACATACTATATCACATATAAAACTTGTTTAAATTCATCATTTAACAGATGGGATATTGGCGTATTATCCCGTGTCATTACGGTTTAATCCGCTAATGCGTCAGTCAACAGTACGAATAGGCCTCCCATGAGCGATCTGGATCGTTATCTCAACGCTGCCACCCGCGACAACACGCGGCGTAGCTATCGCGCAGCGATCGAGCATTTCGAAGTGAGCTGGGGCGGGTTCCTGCCGGCGACCAGCGACAGCGTGGCGCGGTATCTGGTCGCCCATGCCGGTGTGCTGGCGGTCAACACGCTGAAGTCGCGGCTCTCGGCACTGGCGCAATGGCATACGAGCCAGGGGTTTCCTGACCCAACCAAGGCGTCCGTGGTGCGCAAGGTGCTCAAGGGCATTCGTGCAGTGCACCCGGCGCGGGAGAAGCAAGCCGAACCGTTGCAGCTCAAGCATCTGGAGCTAGTGGTTGCTTCTCTTGACGCTGAAGCGATAGAAGCGGCGCAAACACAGAACCGGCCCCGATTGCTGCGTGCCAAGCGTGATACCGCATTGATCCTGCTGGGATTCTGGCGTGGCTTTCGCAGCGACGAGTTGTGTCGTCTCTCTATCGAGCATGTGCAAGCGATGCCCGGTGCAGGGATCAGCCTGTACCTACCCCGCAGCAAAAGCGACCGCGACAATCTCGGCAAGACCTATCACACCCCGGCACTGTTGCGCCTGTGCCCGGTGCAGGCCTATAGCGAGTGGCTCAGTGCCTCGGCTTTGGTACGTGGCCCGGTGTTTCGCGGGATTGATCGCTGGGGCAACCTGGGGGAGGAGGGCTTGCACCCCAACAGTGTGATCCCGCTGCTGCGCCAGGCGCTGGAGCGTGCCGGCATTCCCGCCGAGCACTACACCAGCCACTCGCTGCGCCGGGGCTTTGCCACCTGGGCTCATCGCAGCGGCTGGGATTTGAAGTCGTTGATGAGTTACGTCGGCTGGAGCGACATGAAATCCGCCATGCGCTATGTTGAAGCGACGCCCTTTCTCGGCATGAGCCTGGCGAGCCAGCCGCTGCTTTGAGATTTCTTCTATTAATACAGTCACCTGATAGGGAAAACCAATCGTCAGCATCAGGTTTGCCAATGAGCCATCGGCGTAGAGAGTGGGTAGGATTCACCTCATCAACTTACTAAGCCCTTCTACAAACCTGACGGAGAGTCAACGATGCCTATCATCAACAGCCAAGTAAAACCGTTCAAAGCTACCGCCTACAAAAACGGCAACTTCGTAGATGTGTCCGACGCTGACCTGAAAGGCAAGTGGTCTGTTGTGTTCTTCTACCCAGCCGACTTCACCTTCGTTTGCCCAACCGAGCTGGAAGACCTGGCTGACAACTACGCCGAATTCCAGAAACTGGGCGTCGAAATCTACAGCGTTTCCACCGACACCCACTTTGCCCATGCGGCCTGGCACAACACTTCGCCAGCCATTGGCAAGATCCAGTACACCATGATCGGCGACCCAACCCTGACCATCTCCCGCAACTTCGACGTACTGATCGAAGAAGCTGGCCTGGCAGACCGCGGTACGTTCGTGATCAACCCGGAAGGTCAGATCAAGATCGTTGAACTGAACGACGGTGGCGTTGGCCGTGATGCTTCCGAGCTGCTGCGCAAAATCAAGGCCGCTCAGTACGTTGCTGCCCACCCAGGCGAAGTGTGCCCAGCCAAGTGGAAAGAAGGCGAGGCCACCCTGGCTCCGTCCCTGGACCTGGTCGGCAAGATCTAAGTCTGTGAAGTCTCAAGGGCGGGAATCCGCACTTAAGTAAGCTGCATCCGCCCTCAAAACGCCCGGGCGAGGTTCGCTCGGGCGTTTTTTTGTCTGCAATAAACCGAATGAACAGGAAATCGCCCGTATGTTGGACGCCAATCTTAAAGCTCAGTTGAAGTCATACCTGGAACGGGTCACCCAGCCGATCGAGATCGTCGCCTCCCTCGACGACGGCGCGAAATCCCAGGAAATGCTTGCCCTTTTGCAGGACGTGGTCAGCCTTACGACGCTGATTACCCTGAAGACTGATGGCAACGATGCGCGCAAGCCTTCGTTCTCCATCAACCGCCCGGGTGCCGATATCAGCCTGCGTTTCGCCGGCATCCCCATGGGCCATGAATTCACTTCGCTGGTGCTGGCCCTGCTGCAAGTGGGTGGCCACCCGTCGAAGGCCAGTGTCGAAGTGATTGAACAGATCCGCGCCCTCAAAGGCGAGTTCAGCTTCGAGACTTACTTCTCGCTGTCCTGCCAGAACTGCCCGGATGTGGTCCAGGCGTTGAATCTGATGGCCGTGCTCAACCCGAACATCCGCCACGTCGCCATCGACGGTGCACTGTTTCAGGCTGAGGTTGACGAGCGCCAGGTTATGGCGGTGCCCAGCGTGTACCTCAATGGTGTGAACTTCGGTCAGGGCCGCATGGGCCTGGAAGAGATTCTTGCCAAGCTCGACACCAGCGGCATCGAAAAAGCCGCCGAGAAAATCAGCGCCAAAGACGCCTTCGATGTGCTCGTCGTCGGCGGCGGCCCAGCCGGTTCGTCGGCTGCGATCTACGCGGCACGCAAAGGTATTCGCACCGGCGTCGCCGCCGAGCGTTTCGGCGGGCAAGTGCTGGACACCATGTCCATCGAGAACTTTATCTCGGTACAGGAAACCGAGGGGCCGAAACTGGCCAGCGCCCTGGAAGCCCACGTGCGTCAGTACGATGTGGACATCATGAACCTGCAGCGCGCCAGTGCCTTGATCCCGGCGAAAAACGCCGGTGACCTGCACGAAATTCGCTTCGAAAGCGGTGCGACCCTCAAGTCCAAGACCGTGATCCTGGCGACCGGCGCTCGCTGGAGAGAAATGGGTGTGCCGGGCGAGCAGGAATACAAGGCCAAGGGCGTGTGCTTCTGCCCGCACTGTGACGGTCCGTTGTTCAAGGGCAAGCGTGTGGCGGTGATCGGCGGGGGTAACTCCGGCGTGGAAGCCGCGATCGACCTGGCTGGTATCGTCAGCCACGTAACTTTGCTCGAGTTCGACAGCAAGTTGCGCGCCGACGCTGTGTTGCAGCGCAAGCTCTACAGCCTGCCGAACGTCGACGTGATCACCAGCGCGCTGACCAGCGAAGTCAAAGGCGATGGCCAGAAAGTCACCGGCCTGGCGTACAAGGACCGCGACAGCGGCGAGTTCAAGACCATCGACCTGGAAGGGATCTTTGTCCAGATCGGCTTGTTGCCCAACACCGACTGGCTCAAAGGCACCGTGGAACTGACGCCGCGTGGCGAGATCATCGTCGATGCGCGTGGCGAGACGTCACTGCCGGGTGTATTTGCTGCCGGTGACGTCACGACTGTGCCCTACAAGCAGATCGTGATTGCGGTGGGCGAGGGTGCCAAGGCTTCCCTGAGTGCGTTCGACCACCTGATTCGAACTTCCGCCCCGGCGTAAGGACGGCCGCGCAAATGAAAAACCCCATGAGCGATCATGGGGTTTTTTCGTTACAGCGGCGCGGGCTGGATAATTTCGACCCAGTACGCATCCGGGTCCTTGATGAACGCCAGACTCTTCATGCGGCCATCGCTCAGGCGCTTCTGGAAATCGCAGCCCAGGGCTTCGAAGCGCTCGCAGGCGGCGACGATATCCGGCACCGAGATGCAGATATGGCCGAAACCACGCGGATCGGTATTGCCGTTGTGATAGGCGAAGTCGGCGTCGTTTTCGGTGCCGTGGTTGTGGGTCAGTTCCAGGATGCCTGGAATCGACTTCATCCACTGGGTGCGCTCGGCAGCATCGGCCGGGATCTGGGATTTATCGACCAGGGCGAGGAAGTACAGGCTGAACTCGGCTTCCGGGAAGTCGCGTTTTTCAACCAGGGAAAAGCCCAGGACGCGAGTGTAGAAGTCCAGCGACTTGGTAATGTCCTTGACCCGCAGCATGGTGTGGTTGAACACGAAGTTGGCGGTGGCGGTATCAGGTTGGGCAGTGACGCCCGGGAAGGTGTTCAGTTCGTGCAGGCTCATGGGCCCTCCAGAAAAAATGGGGCAAACGCGGCTCTGAAATGTGAGCGGTTCCTTGGCTTGCGGCTGGCATCCGTGCAGCCGGGCCATGATACGCAAGGCTCGGCCCGGTCGCCATATGAAAAAGCCACGCAGGCCTTGCGGCCTGTGGGTGCCGGGGCTCAAACTTTGGTCCTTGGACCTTGGGTGTTTTTCGTAATGACCGAATTTCGTAAACCGTTGTTGAGCATGCTGTGCTTGTGGTTGGGCAGTTCCTGCGTAGTAGCCGCTGAGCCCGAAATTCATTGGCCTAGCGGGTGGCAGGTTGAAGAAGTGATGGCGGATGACCAGGCGCCTGCCAAGCCCCAGGCAGTGTCGCGGCAGCGGGCAATCAAGAATGATGAAAACGGTACGACCCTGATGGTCATGGAGTTGACCGGGACGCCGATTGAAGTTGGTCATAAGGTTAATCTTCAAGGCGTACTGCTGGAGATGCGCAAATCCATCCAGAAGGATTTCGCCCAGGGTGGTTATCAAAGCGTGTGCAGCAAGATGCACCCTACAACATTGAGCCGTCTTGACGCGTTGGAAACTACTTGCGTGATAACCGAGAACGGGCGGCACGTGCTCTCGCAAACATTGGTGGGCGCGGTTGATACCGATAAGGCGTATGTTTTTTCATACGCAGGTCAGGCCGAGGCGTACGAAGCAAGCAAGGAAGAAGTCAGTTCGGTGCGCGACAGCCTGAAACTTTAAGTGCGTGAGGCCTGTCGATTTTGAACAAAGTGAAATGTTATTTAAGTTCGATTTCGAACCGATAAAATAAAAAAGCCCCGCGTCAGCGGGGCTCTTTATAAGTGCAGTACGATCAGCCGCGAAGCCAGGAATCTACAGTGGCAGCGCCGTACTGTTCTTTCCAGGCCTTGAGGCCACGGTGGTTACCGCCTTTGGTTTCGATCAGTTCACCGGTGTGCGGGTTCTGGTAAACCTTGACCACACGCGCACGGCGCTGTTTAGGTGCGGCGGCAACAGCGCTGGACTTGCCCAGGTTTGGATCAAGGATGGAAATGATGTCGCGCAGGCCTTTGCCATAGCTCTTCATCAGGGCTTGAAGCTTTTCTTCGAATTCGATTTCTTTCTTCAGGCCAGCATCGTTCTTCAGGGATTCCAGCTGGGCAAGCTGCTCTTGAAGGGCTTTTTCTGCTGCGCGAAATTCGGCGAGTCTGGACAAAATCTGTACTCCAATAGTGTAGTTGGCTGATATCAACTGCAGACAAAGCTATAAGCCAAGCGCTTTAAGGCGACCCAGGAAAGAAGTCATCCCGCGAGTTCTGCACAGGCAGGAAAAATTGTAGTAGTTAATGCGTCACGAGTAAATCATGTCTTTTCTCTAGACCCAACTATTTCAGTGCAGGTAGTGCATGGCTATTCAATGACGCGCCAGCGATTTAATAAATTCATCACAGGGTAAAGGTTTTCCAAACAGGTAACCTTGCAGGAAGTCCACCCCTTGAGCGGCCAGATATTCACACTGTTCGCGCGTTTCCACACCTTCTGCAACGATGCCCAAGTCGAGCTTGCCCGACAGCGCTATGATGCTGTCCAGAATATGCCCCGATAGTGCATCTGCACCGATCATGGCGACAAAACTCTGGTCGATCTTCAAGTAGTCCACATTGAAGTTGCGTAAATACCCGAGGCTGGAATGACCGGTGCCGAAATCATCAATGGCAATCATCACTCCCAATTGATGCAACGCGTCGAACAAGCGGCGGGCAATGTCGGTGGGTTCGATCAGCTCGCGCTCGGTCAGCTCCAGCACCAGGGTCACCTGGCCCACGGGAAAGGCGGCGAGAAACTCGCGGCAGTCCTCCACCAGTGCCAGGTCCTGGCAGTGGCGTGCGGTGATATTCACACCAATATGGAATCCGGGGCTGAAACGCGTGGCATGAGGCGCCAGTTGCGCGGCGGTCTGGCGCAGGAGGGCACGAGTCATCGGCACGATCAGGCCCGAATGCTCGGCGAGGGGGATAAACAGATCGGGTCGCACCAGCCCTTCCTTGGGGTGTTGCCAACGCATCAGTACTTCGCAGCCTGCCCATTCACGGGTATCGCCGCGCACCACGGGCTGGAAGTACGGAATGAATTCGTTGGCGCCCAAGGCCCGTCGCAGTTCATGGGTAGGGGCCGAAGAACGCTTTTGCAGCCAATGCGCAAGCACTCCCGCCGCCACGCCAAAAAACACCAGCAGGCTGAACAATGCCGGGTATCGTGCCTGCATGTAGCGCCAGACTTCGCCAGCCGGCATGCCCGCGTCGACGCTGTAGTGATAACGCGCGGATACAAGATGATGGTGGGCCACGGCAAATACCGGAACCGCTGTGTCATGCACTTTTCCATCGGCCCCCAGCCAATGGGTCCCCACTTGCAGCACCAGGTCGGCGTAGGGGCTGATCAGCCGCAGGGCGTTGGTCAGGTGGTAGCCGTCGATCGACGCAAAAGCGGCCTTGTCGCCCTCGACCAGCCGGTACACCAGCAGAGCGGTATCCGGCGTCACCGGGTTGCCATTCATTAGCCATAACTTGCCGTCCACGTAATCATCCGGGTTGACCGGTGACGCGTATTGGTCGCCAAACAGCGAGCTGCAATAGATGTTTCTCTGCCAGGACAAGGTGGTTGCCCGCACGAACGGGCGGCGTGTGACCTGTTCACGCAAGGCCAGCTGTGCGGCGTTATCACACGGCTGTCCTGCCAACGGCAGCAATGCCTGGGCGGCGAGCGCGGTGTTATCGAGCATCAAGTCGAATTGGCGTACGGCTTCCTGTGCGGTCTGGGCGGTGCTTTGTTCAAGGGTACGTTCGGCTTGCCAATGGAGGATCACCACGCCCAATGCAAGCGGCACCATGGCGCAGAACACGCTGATCAGGTTGCGGGTGGCACGGCTGCGCGGGCCTTTGACGGTCAAGGGCATGGGATGTAAGCCTGTTACGAGAGATGAGAGAGGCGCCGGCACGGCAGGTCGGACTTGTCTCGATGATAGTTGCAGTCGCCGCAATAAGCTCGGGATACCTAGCCGTTCGGTCAGTAGGCAGCCTTGCGCACGTTACTTATGATCAAAACGTCGGTTTTTCTAAGGTGGACGCATCATGAAAAGCAAAAGGCGGACAGCGGCGTTTCTCACATTCATGGGTATCATCGTCGGGCCTGCCATGGCAGCAGACGGCATCATCACCCTCAGTGGCGATATTGTTGGCAGCACGTGCCCGATTACCGGGGGGACCGGATCAGGGCCGGGCACCGGGGCGAGCTTTCCGGTAGCGCTGGACAAAGTGCAGGCCTCCGCGTTGAAGGCGGTCGGTGATACGGCCGGCAGCAAGCCCTTTTTCATCTACGTGGGCGGTACGGCATCCCCTTGTGCGGCGTCTTCGGTGGCGGTGTTGTTCGAGAGCACCAGCCCCGGGGTCAACCCGCTGACGGGGAATCTGCTCAACACGGCCGCCTCCGGCGCGGCGAATGTGGAGGTGCAAATCATCGATGGGGCCGTGAACCGGCCCATCGACCTGCGGCTGGGGACGACATCCACCCCCGCAATTCCGGACGATGGCATTGCAACGTTGCCATTTGCGGCGCGGTACATCGCTACTGGCGCGGCCGGTAATGGGCCAGTCCAGGCGGCGGTGCAGTACTCCGTGACCTTTCCCTGAGCGAGCCGGGAACAGGAGTGCGCAGCCATGGGGTGTTTGACAAAGGCCCGGCGCTGCCTGGGATTTCTGCTGGCCGCACTGTTGCCCGGCGCACCGGTGACGGTCGATGCCGGCGTGATTATCAACGGAACGCGCCATATCTACCCTGAGCGCCAGGCTGAGATCACCATCCAATTGACCAACGAAGACGCCGCAGCACCGCGCCTGGTCCAAGCGTGGCTCGAACCCGGTGATCGGCGGGTCGGTCCGGAAGACAGCAACGTGCCGTTCAGCCTTTCGCCGCCGGTGTTCCGTATCGACGCGGGCAAGGGCCACGCCATGCGCCTGGTGTATTCCCGAGAGCTATTGCCCAAAGACCGCGAAACACTGTTCTGGCTCAATGTGCTGGAGGTACCGCCAAGGTTTCACTCATCGGCTCCGCTGGACGACGAGCAAGGCAATCAACTGCGGTTTGCGTTCCGCATCCGCACCAAAGTGTTCTTCCGTCCTGACCAGCTGCCGGGAAAGCCCGATGACGCTCCGGGGCAATTACGTTGGTCGCTCTACAAGACGGCGACGGGACAGGGGCTGGAGGTGCATAATCCGTCGGCCTTTCATGTCACGTTCCAAGAGGTTGCGCTGGCCTTGGGGCCACGGGCCGATGCTCGCCTCTTGCGCAGCGACACCGGGATGGTTGCGCCGGGCGATACCTTGCGCCTGGCGGTCCACGAAGCCGCCCCGCACATTCCGGCCGATGCCCAGGTGCATTTCCAATACATCAACGACTATGGCGCGTTCTCACCGCCGCAGCGTGCTGCGCTGAGGCTTTGACCGTGAACAGGCAGTCGATGCTTGCCGGGCTGATCAGTGCAGCATTGACGTCGATTGAACATGCGACAGCCGCGGAGCCGGTGTTTGACCTGCAAGCCTTTTCCAGCGAGGGCGCGGCCGTCGATGTGTCTCGGTTCAGTCGCTACGACCTGATGAGCCCTGGCACTCATCTTATGGAGATCATTGTCAACGGCCAGCCCATGGGCCGCCGTGAAGTAACGTTCATGACCACTGACGCACAAGCCGATGCTGTGCCCTGTGTCGACCATGACTTGCTGCTGCAACTTGGTGTCGCACCGGAGCGCATCGGCACGCTGCGCACGGCTTCCGAGTGTCCCGCGCTGGCGGATTGGCTGCCTGCGGCGACAAGCCGTGTAGACGCCGCCGCGCTGGAGTGGACGGTGAGCCTGCCCCAGGTGTACGTCAGACAACTCCCCCGTGGCTTTATCGACCCGTCTTACTGGGATGAAGGCATCAACGCCGGCCTGCTCAATTACACCTTCAGCACTACCCGCATGATGGCGGGCGCGGGCACCGACCGTGCTTATCTGGGCCTGAATGCGGGCCTCAACCTCGGCCGCTGGCGCCTGCGGCACCAAGGCGCGCAGACCTGGGATTCGGCGACCGGCCAGCCGCCCTATCAAAACACCTCGACCTTTGCGCAACGCAGCCTCCCGGTATGGCAGGCGCAGTTGCGAGTCGGCGACAGTTTCAGCAGCGGGCAGATCCTGGAAGGCGTACGCGTACGGGGCGTGACCCTGGCCAGCGATGAGCGGATGCTGGCCCCGTCCCGTCAAGGTTATGCGCCCCTGGTGCGTGGCGTGGCAGAAGGCAATGCCACCGTTACCATTCGCCAGAATGGCTACACGCTCTACGAGACGACGGTGGCGCCAGGTCCGTTCGAGATCAATGACCTGCCAGCCACCGGGTATGGCGGTGACTTGACCGTCAGCGTGACCGAGGTGGATGGGCGGCGGAACACGTTCACGGTGCCGTACTCCGCAACACCGCTGTTATTGCGCAGCGGGGCTCGCCACTATCAGGTGAGCCTGGGCCAGGTGAACCAGCTCGGCGTGTCCGCAGGCATGCCAGCGATGGTGCAGGGCACGCTTGCCCACGGTGTGGCGGACGGGTTGACGGTGTACGGTGGCGGCACCGGCACCCAGGGCTATCACCAGGGCAAATTGGGCGTCGCGGCAAGCACTGCGTTGGGCGTATGGTCCCTGGATGCCACCGGCTCCCGCACACGGCTGGACGGGCAGGGCAACCGCTCGGGGCACAGCCTGGGCCTGGGTTATTACAAAAGCGTGCCGACCTCCGGTACTCACTTCGCACTGGGCATGTACCGTTACTCCACGCCGGGGTATTTCAGTTTGTACGATGCCTTGAGCGCACAGGAAGGCCTGAGAAAAGGCTATGGCGCGGAGCGATTGGCCAGGCAGAAAAGCCGCATCGATCTGAATGTCAGCCAGCAATTGGGCGGCGGAACGTTAACTCTGTCCGGCAGTTCCACCGCCTATTGGCGGCGGCAGCAGGGGCGCCAGACCACCTTTTCAGTGAGCTACGGGGCTACCTGGAAACGCCTGGGCTGGAATGTCTCGATGCAGCGTTCACGTGTCGAAGACACTCGCCTGCGCGACGAGCAGCGGCGCAGCCCGAGGGAACACAGCGACGCGCTCTTCTTTGGTGATGTTGGCCAGCGCGGGCGGCTGGATAACCGCATCACCCTGACCTTGTCGATGCCGGTGGGTGCGGGACTGCGCGCCCCCACATTGACCAGCACCCAGCATTGGGACCGTGGCGACCGGCGCGGTAGCCAACAGCAACTGGGTCTCAATGGTCTGCTGGGGGAGGATGCCAGCGCTCATTATGGCGTTTGGGCCAACCGTAGCGCAGCAGCAGGTTCACGGGCCAGCGCAGTGAATGCTTACACCGGCTATCGCGGTGAGGCAGTGGCGATGCGCCTGGGTTATGGCCAATCCAACCAGGGTGCGCAACTGGCATTCAGCGCAGATGGCGCGCTGGTCGCTCATTCCGACGGATTGATCCTGTCCCAGAGCCTGGGCGAATCCGCCGCCCTGGTACACGCCCCAAACGCGCAGGGGGCAGCACTCAACAACGGCCACGCGCGTATCGGCGCGGGTGGTTATGCGGTGGCGCCCAACCTGCAAGCATTCCGGCGCAATGTGGTGACGCTTGATCCCAATGGCATGCCCGTGGACGTCGAGCTGCTGGAGTCCAGCCAAAGTGTCGTGCCCACCCTGGGCGCATTGACGCTGTTGCGCTTCAAGGTCGCCAGCGGTCGCGCCGTGATCGTCAAGGCGCGCCGGGACAACGGCAAGCCCTTGCCGTTTGCCGCGCAGGTGTTCGATGAACAAGGGCGCGAAGTCGGGGTAGTGGGGCAGGCGAGCAAGGCATTTGTCAGGGGTATCAGCGACAGCGGCCGGCTGACTGTGCGTTGGAGCGCTGCGGCGGATGGACGTTGCGTCATTGTCTACCAATTGCCGTCCAGACCTTCCGCCGAGCGCCAGCGCAGCGCGCAGGTGTGGGAAGGTCGATGCGTGGCCATCCCATGAAGCGCCTTGCCGCCTGTGTCCTGGCGCTGCTGTTGACGGCACTGACATTACCCGTGGCCCGGGCGGGTGGCGACTGCGATGCCGCCGCCCCGACACTGATCAACGTGCCCGCCATCGACCCGCTGCCCGTTAACCCCAGTCCAGGGCAAGTATTGGGCAACCCGGATGGCTATACGTTCGACGTCCCCAACGCGATGGTTTGCCGATATGACGATGTATTCAGTGAGTATTGGAGCTACATATCCCTGAGCAGTGACCTGAGCTTCACAGGGAGCTTTTATTTTCATTATGGGGTGCGGATGCCGATTTACCGGACCGGCGTCGCGGGGGTCGGGATGGGTATGATTGCCGAAGATCGCGACAACAGGTCACCCCAGGCGGTCAGTACCGGTATCAACGTTTTGCATCCACCCATATACCCGGGGATACCGAGCTGGGGCTTGCGGGGGCGGTTGTTTTTCTTTGTCACCGGTCCTATCCAGGGCGGCCTTATTGCCTCCCGCCCGATCGCCCGCTTCGCCGTGCGCTCGGCGACGGGCGAGCACATGATCACCCTGGGCAGCACGTTGATCGGGCCGCCGCGCAAACCGACGTGTTCCGTCTCGACACCCAGCCTGGCAATGCGCCTGGGGACGGTGTCGGCGCGTGATTTCAGTGGCATCGGCAGCACCGCAGGGGCCGTCACCGAGACCATCGTGTTGCAATGTGCCGGCGGTACCGGTGCCAGCCTCGATGTGCTGGTGACCCTGACCGACCAGACCGCGCCAGCCAACCGTAGCAATCGCCTGTCTCTTACCAGCGATTCGAATGCTCGGGGCGTGGCCCTGCAGTTGCTGCACCAGGACCGGCTGCTGAGCTACGGCCCCGACTCCAGCGCAATCGGCACGCCCAACCAGTGGCTGGCGGGCACCACCGATAATGGCACCTTTACCATTCCACTCACGGCACGCTACGTGCAAACGGCCGCACGCATCCAGTCCGGAACGGCCAATGGGCAGGCGACGTTCACCCTGAGTTATCGATGAGTACGGGCTTGCTCTGCTGGAAGGCGGCGTGTTTCAGCATGTTGTGGGCTACCATCGCCAGTGGTGACGTGGTGTTGGACCGTACACGCATCATCTACCCCATGGGTAGCCGTGAAGTGAGCCTGCAACTGACCAATCAAGCCGACAGCCCGAGGCTGGTCCAGGCTTGGATCGATAAGGGTGACGCGCAGTTGCCACCGGAATACAGCGATGTGCCCTTCACCCTCACGCCGCCGATCAAACGCATTGACGCGGGCAAAGGTGCAGCGTTGCGTATTGTCTACCAGCCAAGCGAAGCTCCTGTGCCGGTTGCCGACCAGGAAGCCCTGTACTGGCTCAACGTGCTGAGTGTTCGACCCTCTGCCACCGACGCCACGGGCGGCAATACCTTGCAATGGGCGATTCGGACGCGGATCAAACTGTTCCTGCGACCGCTGGCGCTTGCCAACGGCGCAGCGGATGCCGCGAGCGGATTGGCCTGGCGCCTGGTCGGCGGGCAGCGAACCGTTGTGCAAGTGCGCAACCCCAGCGCGTTTCACGTGACGCTGGCGTCGGTGGTACTGGTTGTCGAAGGCGTCGAATACCCCCATCACAACCCACCCATGGTTGCCCCACGGTCCGCCACTCACCTGTCCTTCGACACGGTCCTGAAGGCGCCATCCGGTGCGGCCAGCCTGCGATTCAGTACCGTGGATGACAACGGCGCGCTGCGCCATCATCGCCAGTCGCTATAGCGGTGAGACATGCCCATAGTCCAGGCCCTGCGCCACGCGTATGAACGCCAGGGTCGCAGGGGACGCCTGGCGGCGATCCAGTACTGCCAGGCCGATCGAACGGGTAATGGCCGGTGCCAGTGGGCGCGCCACATAACGCGGATCTGGCGTAACCGGCAGGGAACCCTGGGCCACCACGCTGAGGCCATCGCCACGGCTTACCGCTTCCAGCGTGCTGAGCAGTTGCGCGCAACGATAACGCACCTTCGGCGTCAGCCGGGCGCTGGCGAACAGGCGTGAGACCAGCTCCGACGAGCCGGCCTCGGTCAGGATGAAGGTCGTCTCGCACAGGTCTTCAAGGCGCAGGGCAGGGTGTTCGGCCAGGGGATGGTTGGCCGGCAACAGCGCAACCATCTGATCGGTGAACAACGCGAAGGTGTCGAACCGCTCCTGCTCCAGCACCACGAAGCCCACGTCGATGCGCCGCTCATCCAGCCATTGGATGACCTGGCGGTCCGGGCCTTCATCGACATGCACCTCAATGTCAGGGTAGGCCTGGCGAAACGGTTGCAGGATCTGCGGCAACAGCCGATTGGACGACGTTGGCCCGAAGGAGCCGATACGCAGCGTGCCGCGCTTCAAGCCCCGGGCATCGGCGGCCTCCTGCTCCAGGGTGTTGGCCAGGCCGAGCATGGCGCGGGCGCGCAACAGCAATTGTTCGCCGATGTCGGTCAACGCCACATGGGCTTGATGCCGACGGAACAACTCCACCCCCAGTTCCTGCTCCAGACCCTTGATGGCATGGGACACCGCCGATTGGCTGATACCCAGGCGGTTGGCGGCATGGGTAAAGCCTTGCAGCTCAGCGACCAGGGAGAAAATTTCCAGTTGGGTCAGGGTCATGAGTGTTTACTCATTTTACGATGATCAGGTATTGGGCAAACACTAGGCTAACCCGTCCAACGCCAGAGCAATACCCCGATGAAACCTTCAACCGATTGTTTGACCTACCTGAAGCTCGCTGCCGTCTCCATGATCTGGGGCGGCACCTTCGTCGCCGGGCGTTCTTTGTCCGGTGCCGTCGACCCGCTGCTGGCGGCCAGCCTGCGTTTTGTGCTGGCCAGCGTCGCGCTGTTGCTGTTCATGGCGTTCGCGCGCATTCCCCTGGCCCGTCCAAACCTGCCGCAGTTGGGGCGACTGGCATTGCTGGGATTCTTCGGCATCTTTTTCTACAACCTGTGCTTTTTCTATGGCTTGCAGTACATCGGCGCGTCGCGGGCATCGCTGATCGTCGCCTTGAACCCAGCGGTGATTGGCCTGGCATCCTGCCTGTTATTCAAGGAGCGCCTGGGGCCTGGCAAGGCGCTGGGAATCGCGTTGTGCCTGGCGGGCGCGGCGGTTGTCATTGTCAACCGCGACCCACTGGGGCTGCAGGGCGCGACCGACGCCTGGCGCGGCGATCTGTTGATCGCCGGCTGTGTGGCGGGGTGGGGCATCTATTCATTGGGCTCACGCACGCTGAACCAGAGCCTGGGCCCCTTGCAGACCGTCACCTGGTCGGTGTGGCTGGGAACGCTGATGCTCGCGGCCACCACGTTGCTGAGCGGACGGCTGACGCTGGATGCGCTCACTGCTATCCACCTGCCGCAGTTGTACAGCCTGCTTTACCTCGGTGTACTGGGCTCGGCCCTGGCGTATATCGGCTATTACGATGGCATCCGGCGTATTGGCGCGACCCGCAGTGGTGTATTCATCGCGCTCAATCCGCTGACGGCGGTGATCTGCGGCGCCTTGCTGCTGGACGAGCCTTTCACCCAGCCGATGCTGCTGGGCGGGGCCGTGATCCTGGCGGGCATCTACCTGTGCAATAAACCCCTTGCACGGGTACGGGTAATGGGGATTTGATAAGAGTACGGACAAACGTGGTTACGCTGTGTAGAATCGATTTACGCATACAAGAATATGGACTTGCGCTCACGCAAGCCTAAGCCGTCAGAGACCGATGACACCATGAAGCTACTCGGCTCCCCCCTCATCTTTGGTGACTTCCTCGCCCGCAGTGTGCGAGGCCTTTCCTGTGCGCCGCCCGTGCTCCTCATCCTTGCTGGCAATTGAAACCTTCAAAACACAAGAATGATGAGGCGCCAAATCATGGCAGATCTATACGAAAACCCAATGGGCCTGATGGGCTTTGAATTCATCGAATTCGCGTCGCCGACGCCGGGTACCCTGGAGCCGATCTTCGAGATCATGGGCTTCACCAAGGTTGCGACCCACCGTTCCAAGAACGTGCACCTGTACCGCCAGGGCGAGATCAACCTGATCCTCAACAACGAACCCAACAGCATTGCCTCCTACTTCGCGGCCGAACATGGTCCGTCGGTGTGCGGCATGGCGTTCCGCGTCAAGGACTCGCAAAAAGCCTACAACCGCGCCCTGGAACTGGGCGCCCAGCCGATCCATATCGAAACCGGCCCGATGGAACTGAACCTGCCGGCCATCAAGGGCATCGGCGGCGCGCCGCTGTACCTGATCGACCGTTTCGGCGAAGGCAGTTCGATTTACGATATCGACTTCGTCTACCTCGACGGCGTGGAGCGCAACCCGGTGGGCGCCGGCCTGAAGGTCATCGACCACCTGACCCACAACGTCTATCGCGGTCGCATGGTCTATTGGGCCAACTTCTACGAGAAGCTGTTCAACTTCCGTGAAGCGCGTTACTTCGATATCAAGGGCGAGTACACCGGCCTGACGTCCAAGGCCATGAGCGCGCCGGATGGCATGATCCGCATCCCGCTGAACGAAGAGTCGTCCAAGGGCGCCGGGCAGATCGAAGAGTTCCTGATGCAGTTCAACGGCGAGGGCATCCAGCACGTGGCGTTCCTCACCGACGACCTGGTCAAGACCTGGGACGCGCTGAAGAAGATTGGCATGCGCTTCATGACCGCGCCGCCGGACACCTACTACGAAATGCTCGAAGGCCGCTTGCCGAACCACGGCGAGCCGGTGGATCAGCTGCAGGCACGCGGCATTCTGCTGGACGGTTCCTCGGTTGAAGGCGACAAGCGCCTGCTGCTGCAGATCTTCTCGGAAACCTTGATGGGGCCGGTGTTCTTCGAATTCATCCAGCGCAAGGGCGATGATGGGTTTGGCGAGGGCAACTTCAAGGCGCTGTTCGAGTCGATCGAACGCGACCAGGTGCGTCGTGGTGTATTGACCACCGACTGACGCACACAAAAAAGCCCGGCCGAGGGTAACCTGGCCGGGCTTTTTGCTGCCTGCCGATCAGGCTCTACGCTGGCGTACCAGGTGTTTGAAGCCTTCGAATACCAGCACCATCACCGCCAGCCAGATCGGGATATAGGTCAACCATTCGCCGCCCTTGATCCCCTCACCCAGGATCAACGCCACGCCCAGCAAGAGCACCGGCTCAACGTAGCTGAGCAAGCCGAACAGGCTGAACGCCAGCAAGCGGCTGGCGATGATGTAGCTCACCAGCGCCGAAGCGCTGATCAGGCCCAGCATCGGAATCAGCGCGTACAGCTTGGGGTGCGCATCCAGCACCGCAAAGCCTTGCTCGCCGCTTTGCACAAACCACCAGGCCACCGGCAGCATCAACGCCATGTCCAGCCAGAGGCCGCCCAGGTGGTCGGTCTTGAGGTACTTGCGCACGATGAAATAGACCGGGTAGCCGATGATCACCACCAGCGTGGCCCAGGAAAACCCACCAGCCTGGTACAACTCGTTGAGCACCCCCAGGCCTGCAAAAAAGACAGCGATCTGTTGCAAGTACGACAACTGTTCGCCCCATACCAGGCGGCCGGTCAGGACCATGGTCAGCGGCAACAGGAAGTAACCCACCGACACATCCAGGCTACGCCCATTCAGCGGTGCCCACATGAACAGCCACAGCTGCACGCCCAGCAGGGCGGAAGACACCAGCACACCACCAATCAATGCGGGCCTGGCAGCCAGCATCCGCAGCAGTTCCCACACTCGTCGCCATTCGCCACTGACCATCATGAACACCGTCATGCACGGCACGGTGAGCAACATGCGCCAGCCGAAAATTTCCAGGCCGCTCAAGGGTGTGAGCAGCGACGTGAAGTAATACATCACGGCAAACAACACCGAGGCCAAGACCGATAACACGACACCTTTAGACACGCTGTCCTCGCGAAAAACCATTGATACGAAAAGAGGGGGATTTGAACAGGGGATTATGGTGCTTTTACCGCGAGAGGGTTGCGCTGTTTTGGGGCATTTTTCAGCAAAATTTCGCGTTAGTCCGCTGCGGGGGCGGGCTAACTGTGGCGAGCGGGCCCGCTCGCCACAATGAACGGTCTAGCTCAATAACCGCGGGCGATGCGCCCCGACACAAAATGCCCGACATCATTGAACCCCGGCGTCGACGAATGCCCCGGCGTCACCAGCGAATCGATGAACGCTTCATCCTCCGCCGTGACCTTCACCTCCAACGCCCCAAGGTAGGCATCCCATTGCGCCTCGGTGCGCGGTCCGACAATCGCCGAGCTCACCGCCGAATTGTTCAATACCCAGGCAATCGCAAACTCCACGATCCCCACGCCACGCCCTTGGGTGTATTGCTGGATCTGCTGGGCGATGCGCAGCGATTCCACGCGCCATTCGGTTTCCAGGATGCGTTTGTCCTGGCGCGCCGCACGGCTGCCGGCCTCGGGAGTGACGTCCGGCGCGTATTTGCCACTGAGCACGCCACGGGCCAATGGGCTGTAAGGCACCACACCCAGGCCGTAAGCGGCCGCCGCGGTGATCTGCTCGACTTCGGCCTGGCGGTTGACGATGTTGTACAGCGGCTGGCTGATGATCGGCTTGTCGACACCCAGGCGTTCGGCCACGCGAATCACCTCGGCAATGCGCCAACCGCGATAGTTCGACAAGCCCCAGTAGCGGATCTTGCCCTGGCGGATCAGGTCGCCAATCGCTGACACCGTCACTTCCAGCGGCGTGTTGTGGTCTTCGCGGTGCAGGTAGTAGATGTCCAGGTAATCGGTATCTAGCCGGGTCAGGCTGGCGTCCAGCGCGTTGAATATGCGCTTGCGGCTCAAGCCGCTGCGGTTGGGCAAACCGTCCAGCGGGCCGATGCCGACCTTGGACGCCACCACCCAATCCTGGCGATTGCGCACGATGGCTTCGCCGACGATTTCCTCGGAACGTCCGCCGGTGTAGACGTCTGCCGTGTCGATAAAATTGATGCCCTGGTCCCAGGCCTTGTCGATGATGCGCAGCGAGTCCTCGGTGTTGGTCTGTTCGCCAAACATCATGGTGCCCAGGGTCAAGGCGCTGACCTTCAACCCGGACTGGCCCAATGTGCGGTAAATCATGGATAACTCCTCAAGGCGGGGGAACGTACCCCATGCAATACCAGACTCGGCCGCTCTGGGACAAGCCCTGGGCGCGTTTCTTCATGGACTCAGCAGGGTCTTGCAGCGCGCTTGTAAAAAACGATGCAGCACCTTCACCCGTTCCGATACTTGAAGACGGTGAGGGCACATCAGGTTGAACGGCGTCGGCTCGCCTTGCCAGTCAGGCAGCAACGGCACCAGCCGTCCGGCCTGGATGTCCTGGGCGATATCCAGGTTGGCTTTGTAGGCGATGCCGTGACCGGCCAACGCCCAGCGCCGCACGATTTCACCGTCATCGCTCAAGTAATCGCCCGACACCTCGACCTCCTGCAACACCGCGCCCTGGCGGAAATACCAGATGCTGTTGGCGCGGCCCTGACGCATGTAGCGCAGCGTGTTGTGCTGCGCTAAATCGCTCGGAACCCGGGGCGTGCCGTGACGCGCCAGGTAATCCGGGCTGGCACAGGCGATGCGGTGGTGGTCGGGCACCACTGGCAGCGCCACCAGGCTGGAGTCCCGGGGCACGCCAAAGCGCAGGGCAATGTCCACGGTGTCGCGGAACAGGTCGGCATTGGTGTCGTTGAGCAGCAATTGCAGGCGGATATTCGGGTGTTCGAGCTTGAACGCGTCCAGCCAGCCCAATAGCACATTGCGCCCGAAGTCCGAGGGCGCCGCCAGTTGCAGCAGGCCACTGAGGCTCTGGCCCTGCTGCTTGATCGCCTGCTCGCCCTCGGACAGCGCCTCCAGTGCGACGCGCACGCTCTCCAGGTAGCGGCGACCTTCTTCGGTCAGGCGCATGCTGCGGGTGGAACGTGCCAGCAGGCGAATGCCCAGGCGGGTTTCCAGGCGCTTGAGGGCAATGCTGGCGGCGGCCGGGGTCAAGCCGAGGCTGCGGGCGGCGGCAGAAAGGCTGCCGGTGTCGGCGGTGCGCACGAAGACTTCAAGGTCGAGGGTCGAGCTCATTTGTAAAAATCCTTTAAAGATCTTGTCGTTTTACCGGGATTTTTCGTCGATTGCCAAGCTGGGAAGATGAACCCTCACTTTCTCAATCAGGAATTTCCCCATGACTTCTTCCCTCAACGGCAAAACCGTCATCGTGATTGGCGGCAGCAGCGGAATTGGCGCGGCCGTGGCCAAGGCCGCTGCTGCGCGCGGGGCGCAGGTGGTGCTGGCCGGGCGGCGCTTGACCAGCGGCGTGGTAAACGGCCTGCGCAGCGAACCGGTGGACGTCACTGACGCAGGGTCCTTGCAACACTTGTTCGAACGCGTGGGGCGGTTCGACCACCTGGTCTACACCTCAGGGCCCACCGTGCGTGCCAAGACCTTGATCGAAACCGATCTGAGCGAGGCCCAGGACAACTTCAACGTAAAACTCTGGGGCTCGCTGCGGGCGATCCAACTGGCACTGCCATTCCTGGATGAGCAGGGCAGCATCAGCCTGACCTCCGGGCAACTGGGACGTAAATTGGCGCCGGGCCAGTTCATCAAGACCGGCATCAACGCCGCCACCGAAGCGCTGGGTAAACAGTTGGCGAAGGAGTTGGCACCGCGCCGGGTCAACGTGGTCAGCCCAGGGGTGATCGATACACCGGCGTATGCCGGCCTTGCAGAGGAGCAGCGCCTGGCGATGTTTGCCAAGGCCGGCGCCGCGTTGCCTGTCGGGCGAGTAGGGCAAGCAGAGGAAGTGGCGGCGGGGTATGTGCTGGCCATGGAAAATGGCTTTATGACCGGCGCCGTGATCGATATCGACGGCGGCGGTCTGCTCTGATTGCCGCAGCGACCTAAGCCTTCAGGGTACGCGTCATCCGCAACGCCAATACGCTACCGGCGACAATCACCGCCGCCAGTAAGTACAGCGCCACATCCGTGGACCCGGTGGCATCCTTCACAAAGCCCACGATGTAGGGGCTGAGGAAGCCGGCCATCTGGCCCATGGAGTTGATCAACGCCAGGCCGCCTGCCGCCGCGCCCGCACTGAGCATGGCGGTGGGCACCGGCCAGAACATCGGTAGGCCGGTCAGCGCACCCATGGTCGCGATGGTCAGGCCGAGGATCGCAATCGCCGGTGTCGTGGCGAAGTTCACCGCAATCACCAGGCCAATAGCGCCCATCAACATCGGTATCACCAAGTGCCAGCGGCGCTCCTTGCGCAAGTCGGCGGAGCGACCCACCAGCAGCATGAATACCGCTGCCAGCAAGTAGGGGATTGCACTGAGCCAGCCGATCACCAGGTTATCGCTGAACCCCAGGTTCTTGATAATCGACGGCAGCCAGAAATTGATGGCGTACACGCCGCTCTGGATGCAGAAGTAGATCAAACCGAACGCCCAGATTGCGGGGTTCTTGAACACTTCGGCCAGCGAATCGCTGGTGGTTTTCGGCTTGTTGGCCAGGTCGGTCGCCTGGTCGGCTTCCAGCACCGCGCGTTCGTGGGGCTTGAGCCACTTGGCGTGGGCAAAGCTGTCGCTGAGCAGGAAGTAGGCGAGGGCGCCCAGGATCACGGTCGGGATGCCTTGCAGCAGGAACATCCACTGCCAGCCGGCAAGGCCGCCTTGGCCGGCAGCAAAGTGGTTGAGGATCCAGCCCGAGAACGGGCTGCCGAGCAAGCCGGAGACCGGGATAGCCGACATGAACAGCGCCATGATCCGCCCACGGCGGAAGGTCGGGAACCACTGCGAGAGGTACAGCACCACGCCGGGGAAGAAGCCCGCTTCAGCGGCACCGGTGAACAGGCGCAGGGTGTAGAAGTGCGTCGGCGTGGTGACGAACAGCAGGCAGGTGGACAGCGTGCCCCAGACGATCATCATCAACGCAATCCAGCGGCGTGGACCGAATTTGGTCAACGCCAGGTTGCTCGGCACGCCGCACAGCACGTAGCCGATAAAGAAGATCCCGGCACCGAGGCCGTACACGGTTTCGCTGAATTTCAACGCGTCGAGCATCTGCAACTTGGCAAAGCCGACGTTTACCCGGTCGAGGTAGTTGAACAGATAGCAGATGAAGATGAAGGGGATCAGGCGCAGGGTAATGCGCTTGTAGATGGCGTTTTTATCGTCATCGGTGGCCAGTGTGGCTGCGGCGCTCTGTGACATGGGAGTCTCTCTTTATTATGATTTTTCGCGATGCGAGGGTAACGTTGATCGCCTGAAGAGTCTCGGCCCTCCGGCGGGCCGCTGTCTTTGTGCTTGCGCACAGCGAACCCTGCTTTGCGCTGTGCCGATGAACAACCACCCCTTTCAAGGAATTTAGCCGCATGTTCGAGCTGGATCATGACCTGGCGCAGGATATCGTCGATCGGACCATGGCGATCCTGCCCCACAACGTCAACGTCATGGACAGCCAGGGCCTGATTCTCGGCAGCGGCGAACCCGAGCGTATCAACACCCGCCATGAAGGCGCGCAACTGGTGCTCGCCAATGGCCGCGTGGTGGAAATCGATGGCCAGACCGCCAAGCACCTCAAGGGCGTGCAACCGGGCATCAATCTGCCGCTGCTGCATGACGGCCGCCTGATCGGTGTGCTGGGCATCACTGGCGAGCCGGAGGGCCTGCGCACCTACGCCGAACTGGTACGTATGACCGCCGAGATGCTGGTGAGCCACCGCCACCAGCAGGCCGAGCAACAGTGGCGGCGCCAGCGTTGCGATGACCTGCTGGCTCTGCTGCTGGCAGAAAGCGGCGACTCGCCGCGGCTGGTGGACGAAGCCCAGCAACTGGGGCTCAAGCCGCAGATGGCGCGCACGCCGTATCTGTTCGAACTCGGCGCGGGGCAATCGGCAGAGGCCTTGAGTGCCTGGCTGACCTCGCGTTATCCGGACAGCTGGTGCGTCAGCTCGGCGCAGTATTCATTGTTGTGGTGCCGGCCGGCCACGGTGCCGGTCGACAACCCACGCCTGCTGGAAAAACTCGAAGGCCTTGGCTGGAGCATCCTGCGCGTCGCCGTGGGCGGGCAAGCGGATGGGCTGGCGGGGCTGCGCCGCTGCTATCGGCGCGTCGGTGATTTGCTCGCCTATGGTCGCGATGTGCTGCCGCAGTCACGGCTGCTCACGCTCAACCGCTATCGCCTGCCGGTGATGCTCTGGCGCCATCGCAACGACGACGCCCTCGATGAACTGCTCAACCCGCTGCGCAAAGTGTTGGCCAAGGACGGCAATGGTCAACTGCTGGCCACCTTGCGCAGTTGGTGCGAACACGACGGGCAAAGCCAGGCCTGTGCCGACGCCTTGGGTATTCACCGCAACAGCCTGCGCTACCGCATGGAGCGCATTGCCGAGCTCAGTGGCGTCGACCCGTTGACCCTGGACGGCATGCTCGCCCTGTACCTCGGCGTTCAGCTGCTGCCCCAGCCTTTGTCGGAATGAACAACAAAGCACCGCCGCAGTTGTGCATCGGACCGGCGTCAGCGGCGGTGGCAACTGGCAGCATGGGCGTCATAAAAACCGGAGAAAGCCCATGAAAATCATCATCGCCCCCGACTCGTTCAAGGACAGCCTGAGTGCCGAAGGCGTCGCCCAGGCCATTGCCGAAGGGCTGACCCAGGTGTGGCCCGATGCCGAGTTGGTCCAATGCCCAATGGCGGACGGTGGTGAAGGTACAGTGGATGCGGTGCTGGCGGCGTGCAAGGGCCAATTGCGCCGCCACAGCGTGCGCGGTCCGCTTGGTACAGCGGTTGAGGCGCGTTGGGGCTGGTTGGCCGACAGCCACACCGCAATCATCGAAATGGCCGAGGCCAGCGGCCTGCAATTGGTGTCGTCGGGCCTGCGCGACGCATGCACCACCACCACCCATGGCACCGGCGAACTGATCCGCGCCGCACTGGATGCCGGCGCTGAACGCATCATCCTGGCGATTGGCGGCAGTGCCACCAACGATGGCGGCGCTGGCGCGATGCAGGCACTCGGTGTGCAACTGTTCGACGCCGACGACCAACCGCTGGCACCTGGTGGCCTGGCCCTGGCCCGCCTGGCGCGGGTCAGCCTGGAACAGCTTGACCCACGCCTTGCGCAGGTACGCTTTGAAATCGCCGCAGACGTCAACAACCCGCTGTGCGGCCCCCATGGCGCCTCGGCGATTTTCGGCCCGCAAAAAGGCGCGAATCCCGAGCAAGTCCAACAACTCGACGCCGCCCTTGGCCACTTCGCCGATCATTGCGCCAACGTGCTATCCAAAGATGTGCGCGACGAACCCGGCAGCGGCGCCGCAGGTGGCTTGGGCTTTGCGGCCAAGGCCTTCCTGGGCGCGCAGTTCCGCGCTGGCGTAGAGGTAGTGGCCGAACTGGTTGGCCTGGACGCCGCCGTACGCGGCGCCGACCTGGTGATCACCGGCGAAGGCCGTTTCGACGCCCAGACCCTGCGCGGCAAAACCCCGTTCGGCGTGGCGCGCATCGCCCGGCAGCACAACGTGCCCGTTATTGTGATCGCCGGCACCTTGGGTGAGGGCTACGAGCAGATGTATGCCCATGGCGTGGATGCGGCATTTGCCTTGCCTAGCGGTCCGATGAGCCTGGAACAGGCCTGCGCTGAGGCGCCGCGTCTGCTCAGCGAACGGGCAGCAGATATTGCGCGGCTGTGGCGCACCGCAGGCAAGCACTGACGAACAACCCCGAACATGGGACAATCCGCGCCTTTTCGACACGGAGAGTCCCCATGCTGCGCCCCGCATTCCTGGCCCTGTTGCTCACCGGCGCCACCACCCCGGTCTTCGCCCAACCCCCCTCCGAAACGGTACCGCTGCTGCGTGAGATCAAGCAGTGGGTGGTCGGTTGCGACAACCTGCGCAATTGTCACGTCCTCAGCGCACCCAGCGGCGTGGATGAAGAGGACTACAGCTCATTGACGTTGCACATCTGGCATCAGGCGGGTCCGCAAGGGTATCCGCGTCTGCGCTTTGATTATCGAGGCCAGGAGGTGGACCTTTCCACCTTGCTGCTGGACGGCCAGCCCCTGGGCCTGGAGCTGACGCGGGAATTGCACGTTGAACTGGATGACCAGGGCGGTGATCCCGAGGTGCATTCGTATGGGGTGATTGATGACGCAGGGGCGCGGCGCTGGTTGCAGCGTCTGCGCAATGGCCAGCGCCTGCAGTTGCCGGGTGATGAACAGGCGCATGTATCGCTGAGCGGGTTGAGTGCTGCGCTGCTGTTGATGGATGCAGTGCAGGGTCGCGTGGACAACCTGACGGCCCTGGCTCGACCCGGCAAGGGCGCGGCCAGCGAGGTGCCGCCACGGGCGCCAACGCCGGTACTGCGCAAGTTTTCGCCGGCACCGCCGTTGACCGCGCAGGAGCAGGCCGGGCTGGTGGCTGCCGCCTTGCAGGCCGTCACGCCGGAAGAGGGGGAGCCCGAGGCAAAAGCAGGGGCGCTGACGGCGCGCCAGGCCATGACCGTGACACGTTATGACTGTGCGGCCTACAACTGCGAGTTCAATGTCAGCAGCCGTGAGCGCCAGGCGCCCTATACGGAAACCCTGATGGACCTGCAGCCGCTGCCCTTGGAAGACGCCGCATTGCAAGGCGCGGTCGGCTATGACGAGGCTTCCGGGTCCCTGAGTTATTTCTACAAGCAGCGTGGCATCGGTGACTGCGGCGGCGGGGCCACTTGGGTGTTCGACGGCAAGCGCTTTCAGCTCAGTGAGTTCCACCGGATGCCGCGTTGCACCGGGGTCGGCTACGGTGACTGGCCATCGTTGTGGTCAACCGTGCCAGCCCCCTAGCCATCGGCTTAATGTCGCCCCTACACTGGTCGACCACGTGTCTTTCAAAGGATGAAACACCATGCACACGCCTGAACCCCATATCGTGATCCAGCGCTTCACCGAGGCCCACCTTGAAGGCGTCGCAGCGCTCTACAACGAACCGGCCGTGTGCCGTCAGGTGCTGCAAATGCCTTTCCAGTCGGTCGAGATGTGGCGCAAACGCCTGGTGATGGACAACGAGCGGCGCCTGCAACTGGTAGCGATGCATGGGGGTGAGGTGATCGGCCAGCTGGGCCTGGAACAGTACCTGCGTGTGCGCCAGGCCCATGTCGGTTCGTTCGGCATGGGCGTGGCAACGGCGTGGCAGGGCAAGGGAGTCGGTTCGCGGCTGTTGACGGCCGCGCTGGACGTGGCCGACAACTGGATGAACCTGCATCGGGTGGAGCTCACGGTGTACGCCGACAACGAGTCGGCGCAGCGGTTGTATCGCAAGTTCGGCTTTGAGGTCGAAGGCGTATTGCGTGATTACGCCCTGCGTGACGGCCGGTTTGTCGACACCGTGAGCATGGCGCGCCTGCGCCAGTCGGCTTAGCCCTGCAAAGCGAACGCCACCGCAGCCTGCGCATGCAGCTCGGTGGTGTCCAGCAGCGGCAGCTCGCTGTGTTCGGGCTTGATCAGCAGCCCGATTTCCGTGCAGCCGAGGATGATGGCCTGGGCGCCGCGTGCGGCCAGGGACTTGATCACTCCTTGGTAGACCTTGCGTGACGCTTCGCTGATCACGCCGACGCACAACTCCTCATAGATGATCCTGTGCACGGCCTGACGCTCGTCGGCCTCCGGCACCAGCACGGTCAGGCCTTGGGCGGCCAGGCGCGACTTGAGGAAATCCTGCTCCATGGTAAACGCCGTACCGAGCAGGCCGACCGTCAGCGTGCCGGCCTCCACGGCAGCCGCACCCGCCGCATCGGCGATATGCAGGAACGGAATCGACACCGCCGCCTCGATACGCGGTGCCACCAAATGCATGGTGTTGGTACACAGCACCACACAGTCGGCGCCACCGGCTTGCAAACGGCGCGCGGCGTCTTCGAGGATCAGTGCGGTGTCATCCCAGCGCCCGGCATGTTGCGCCTGTTCCACCGGGCCGAAGTCCACGCTGTACATCAACAGTTGCGCCGAGCGCAGCGGGCCGAGCTGGTCGCGTACACGTTGGTTGATGATGCGATAGTACTCGGCGCTGGACTCCCAGCTCATGCCGCCGATAAGGCCGATGGTGCGCATGCGATGCTCCTGACAAGGAAAGTCGCTTCACCTTACCCATCGACCATTGATTAGTCATACGCAGTTGCCCACGAAATGACCGGTGCAGTTTCACATGTCCAGGTTGGTCCACCCGGGTTTGGCCTCTTCCGGTGCCACTGCGTTCACCTGCTTGCCGGTCGCCAACTCCACCCGCCGAGCCACTTCCGGGTCATCGGCGAAGGGCATCAGGCTGGCGTCGTCCAGGCTTTTGTCCGATTGACCGCGCAAGCAATACTCCACCGCGCCATACAGGCATACCACCATCAGCAGGCCCCACATCTCAGGCGATCCGCGCATCAAGCTGCGCCACTTTCAGGTCCGCGACACGCACCGTGCGCCAGGTGTTGTAGGCCATCAGCAGCATACCGGTCAGAAAGAACACACCACCGGCAAACCGCACCACAAACCCCGGGTGGCTGGCCTGCAAGGCCTCGACAAACGAATAGGTGAGGGTGCCGTCATCGTTGACCGCGCGCCACATCAAGCCCTGGGTAATGCCGTTGACCCACATTGACGCGATGTAGAGCACGGTGCCAATGGTGGCCAGCCAGAAGTGCAGGTTGATCAGCCCCACGCTGTGCATCTGCTCGCGGCCGAACACCTTGGGAATCATGTGATACAGCGCACCGAAGGTGATCATCGCCACCCAGCCCAGGGCTCCGGCGTGTACGTGGCCGATGGTCCAGTCGGTGTAGTGGGAGAGGGCGTTGACGGTCTTGATCGCCATCATCGGCCCCTCGAACGTCGACATGCCGTAGAACGCCAGGGACAGCACCAGGAATCGCAGGATCGGGTCGGTGCGCAACTGATGCCAGGCGCCGGACAAGGTCATCATGCCGTTGATCATCCCACCCCAACTCGGCGCCAGCAGGATCAGCGACATGGCCATGCCCAGTGACTGCGCCCAGTCGGGCAGGGCGGTGTAGTGCAAATGGTGCGGACCGGCCCAGATGTACAGGGTGATCAGCGCCCAGAAGTGCACGATGGATAAACGATAGGAGTACACCGGGCGTCCGACCTGTTTCGGCACGAAGTAATACATCATGCCCAGGAAACCGGTAGTCAGGAAAAACCCCACGGCGTTATGCCCATACCACCACTGCACCATGGCATCGGTCGCCCCGGAATACACCGGGTAGGACTTGAACCAGTCCACCGGGATCGCCAGGTGGTTGACCACATGCAGCATGGCAATCACCAGAATAAACGCGCCGAAGAACCAGTTGCCCACGTAGATGTGCCGGGTTTTGCGCCGCACCACGGTGGTGAAAAACACAATGGCGTACGCCACCCAGACCACTGCCATCCACACCGCGCCGGAGAATTCGATCTCGGCGTACTCCTTGGTGGTGGTGTAACCCAGCGGCAAGCTGACCAGCATGATCACGATCACCGACTGCCAACCCCAAAAGGTAAACGCCGCGAGGCGGTTGGAAAACAGCCGCACCTGGCAAGTACGCTGTACCGCGTAATAGCTGGCGGCAAACTGCGCGCTGCCGGCAAAACCGAAAATCACCAGGCTGGTGTGCAGGGGGCGTAACCGACCAAAAGTGGTCCAGGGTAGATCGAGATTCATCTCGGGCCAGACCAGTTGCGAGGCAATCCACACGCCCATGGCCATGCCCACCACGCCCCAGGCGATCGTGGCGATAACGAATTGGCGGACGACTTTATAGTTATACGCCTGTCCGATTGTTGTGCTGCTCATGCTCAGTCCTCCCACGGTTCCAAGTGGCGGCACTGTAGGAAGCATGGGTAAAACAAAACAGGCTCAGAAAAACCTCATTGTTGCGGATCAGTTTTAAGCCGTACGTCGAATGGCTGCATCTGCCATGATCAGGCTTCGCAACCAGGCTCACCCAAGGAACTCCGCAATGGACGATGTACAGCAACTGGGCGAGATGCTTCGTCATTACGCCGACAGCGAAGCGCACAAGAAGCAGCAGTTCGACGTGCAGTCGGCCCGTTGGGCGCAGAAGCTCGATGAGCTGTTCGGGCAGATCGAGCAGTGGCTTGAGCCGGTGAAGACGGTGGGGTTGCTTGAAGTCCACCGTGAAGCTTACGTAGCCAGCGGCCCGAGCGTGCCGGTGGAGACCTCGACATTCAAGACCGAGAAACTGACCGTACAGATCACTGGCAAACCGGTGGAGTTCGTGCCGGATGTCATGGGCGCGGGTGGCTTGATCTCTGTGTCGGTCATGGGCCTGACCGCGGCACGTCACGGCAGTGTGTCGTTGGTATTACCCGTGGATAAGAACGACTGGTTGTGGAAGAAGACCAATGGCCTCAAAGACCCGGACACCTTTGGTTTCGACGCCAACTTCCTGGCCTCGCAGTTGCAAAGCCTGATCCCCCGCGAACGCAGCTGAAACGTCGAATGATGGGAACAGGGTTATTTTGCCAGGATTGGCTATACCTACAACTCAGTGTTCCAACGTCGACCGCCAGGGAGTTCAAACATGACACTTAGGCATTTGCTCTGCACGTTGTGCATCGCTTCGCTCGGGCTGGCGGGGTGTGCCAGCAAGATCACCGCGCCGGATGAGTATTCCGGCTTTCTCTCGGACTACAGCCGGCTCAAGGAAGCCAAGTCTCCATCGGGGGCCGAGGTGATGCGCTGGGTCGATCCCGAGCTGGATCTGAGCCGCTATCACGCGGTGTACGTCGAACCGACCCAGTTCTACCCTAAGCCCCAGGCCACCGCGAAAATTCCGCTAACCACCCTCAACGGCATCAACACCTACTACAACCAGGCACTCAAGCGTGAGCTGGAAAAATCCCTGCCCCTGGCCAATGCGCCAGGTCCAGGCGTGATCGTGGTGCGTGCAGCAATCACCGCCGTGAGCAGCAAGACCGAAGGCCTCAAACCCTATGAGTATATTCCGGTGGCCTTCGTCGTGGCGGCGGTAAGCACCGGCACCGGGATCCGTGATCAGGAAACCACCCTGGGCACCGAGGCGCAGTTCCTCGATGGCGCCAATGGCAAGGTGCTCGCCCAGGTGGTGCGCAAAGGCACAGGCAAGCCGCTGTCCAACGATTCGCAGGTGATGAAGGCCGGTGACGTGAAAAGCGTGATTGATGGCTGGGCGTCGGACCTGCATCAGTCGTACGTGAAACTTACGCGCTAGAACTTGCGAGAGGTGAGGGCTGCGGTGCCCTCACCATTGTTGCGACCGGGCGCGTGGCGTTACTTGAGCGGCGTCAACGGCGGCAGCTTCCATTGGCCGTTACCCACCTCAGGCTTGGGCAGGTAAATGCGCAATACCGCGTAGAACGGACCCGGTGGCGCCGGCAACCAGTTGCTTTGCTCGGCCTTCGGTGGCTCGTGGTGCTGCAAGGCCAATGTCAGGCCGCCATCGGCGTCACGCTTGAGGTTGGGCAGCATCCGCGAATTGATCAGGTAGCGCTTCTTGTGGTTGGGCACCAAAAGCTTGGTCTTGGCGTCGTACATGGTCAGCGACCAGAACGCATCGGCCGGCGGCAGTTGGTCCTTGGCAAAATGCACGGTGTAGCTGTGGCGTGCGCCGTTGGCGGGTTTGCCTTCGCTGTCGACGAAGTAGCTCATGTAGGTGGCTTCGTCGGAGGAGTTACCGAAAATGCCCATGTTGGCGCCGGCATAGCGGTACAGGTAATTGTTGTTCAGGTGGTCGCGGCTGCCGAACAGATCACCGCTGGTGATCTGGTGAGTGTCGACTTTGTCTTTCTTGAACGCGGCAAATTCGGCATGGGCGTCGGCAATGCCTTCATCCAGGGCCTTGCGCTGTTCGGTGGTCAGCTCCTTGACCTTGAACGGCGCGCCCGGGGCGATACCGATCTTGGCAAAGCGGGCCAGCAGCTCTTTTTCGCTGTCCTGCGGCGCGGCGAAGGCCAGCATGAAGTTCAGGTAGCGAAACAATTGCGGGCCTTCGGTCATGGTCGCCGTGGGCTTTGGCCATTCGACCTTGGCCGCCTTGGCTGGCGCGGGTTGTTTCACGTAGCTGCTCAGTGGCTGCACTTTATAGCCGGCCTGGATCTGCTTGACCTTGCCCAGGTCCTTTTCATCAAACAACTGCGTGCGGTACAGGGCGTAGGCAATATTGCTTTCGCTGTAGATCACGCGGTCGACATTCACCGGCTGCTGACCCTTCCAGTCGGGGCCGGCGATCATGTAGTGGCCGCCGTTGTTACCAGTGCTGCGGGTGCCCAGGTAAGCGAAGTTCTGCGTATAAAGGTCGATCAACTGCACCGAGTAGTAGCGGTCGTCTTCGATCCTGGGCAGGGTCAGCACCAGCGGTTCGCGGCGCAGGTCCATCCAGACGAACGAGTAGGGCGTGTCGGCGTTGGGCGTGACGAAGGCCGTGTCCTTGGGCGTGAACACTTGCGCGGTATTGCCGATCTGGTTGAACGGCGCCTTGAAGTTGGCACCGCCTTTGTCAACGGCCTGGGTATAGAGCGTCTTGTACATGTCCACCACCGGAAACCCATACAGGTAGGCTTCCTTGGCAATGGCCCGGGCTTCGGCCGGGGTTGCCGTGAAGTCGGCCCAGGCGCCGGTACTCATGAGTATCGAGAGGCTCGCCAACAGCAGGCGCGTCGGTTTTCCAATCATGTTGTTGCGTCCTTCCTGAGTGCGTTTTGTAGGGTAGCGTCTGAATAGCGTTGAGTTTCCGATGTTATTGACCGAAGGTCACGTTAATCTCTGAACACCTGACGCAAAAATGCCGCCCATGCAGGCGGCACCGTGTACAGGTCGAAATTAAAGTGCGGGCAGCATCGATTTGACTTTGTCGCGTAATTGATCGATCGAGAACGGCTTGGCGATCACTTGCATGCCGGCCGGCACGTCAATGTTTTCCGCATAACCGCTGGCGAACAGAATCGGCAGGTCCGCACGCAGTTCGCGGACCTTGGCAGCCAGTTGCTTGCCGTCCATGTCCGGCAAGCCGACATCGGTCATCATCAGGTCGATCACTTGGCCAGTGTTTTGCACCAGTGCCAGCGCTTCTTCAGCATCGCCGGCCTCCAGCACGTTGAATTCCAACTCCTCCAGGACGTCGACGATAAGCATGCGCACGATGGCATCGTCTTCGACGACAAGGATGGTGGAGGCGGTGGCGGACATAAAAAAATTCCCGAGAGTGAAAGGATTGGCCGTGAGCGGTGGAAAGGCCATCCTCTAATGAGTCGCGGCGATCTCGGCAAGTTCCCTCACCGAGGTCGGTATTGTGCCGGTGTTGGGAAGGAATGTCCCGTATGAGTCTGTGGTCGGGTTTCTACCGGGCTCACAAGGGACTGCGGCATCTCCAGGAATCGGATGATGCCGGTACTCCCCGTCAAACGTCAGGCGACACTTGAGGCCAATCTGGGGGAGGAAATTGATAGCGGGATGGCCACTAGGTCATGCACGCCGTTGATGCTGCCGACGGTGTTCATCAGGTTCAATTCACTGAAGTCCGAGACAGAATAGGTCAAGGTCCCCGGATTCGGACGGAATAATGCGCTCGTTGAACCGGTGCTCATTGCACTTTCCACACCGGCGCGCATAGACGCCTCGGACTTGAATGTTGCCAACCCGAAGTTGGGATCGAAGTAGAACCATTCTTTTTCGCCGCCCTTTACGACAACGCCTGCGGTAATACCGTGTGTTGTATTACCTATCATCAGGCGGGTCGACGTGTTGGCATTCGCCAGTTGCTCGATGATTTGCGCAGCCGTCCGCTGCTGTTTGTATTGGCCTACATGAAAGTCATGCCTGAGCTTGGCCTGGAAACTTTGCATAGTCTTTTGAAATGTCTGGGTGGCGGGATGCTCGGGATGAGCCATTACCGTGAAAAGATTCTCCAACAGCGTGGTTTGCTTGCCCTCCTGAATGGCATAGGCCATCGAGTTAGCAAACACCGCGCACTGCCCTCCCGAGATAGGACTGACTTGGCTGAGGTACAAACCTTGTGGCATCGGGACGAACGCTCCGCCCGCGGCCTTGATGTTATCGCCGAATTTTTTGGCCAGGGACAGGTTGAGCGTGATCGCACGCTTTTCAACCTGTCGGTACAGACAGCCCATTTGTTGCGTCGTCAATCCACGTTGCAAAGCCAGCTCCTGGAGTTCAGGGACTCTCAACCCCTCCTTGTACCCCTTTATCGAGTCGGGCGTTCCGTACTTGTAACCCTGCTTGAAACTGTCCGCATCCAGCGTTTTGAGGTTTTCCATTTTGGTATAGAACGTATTCGGCAGTTCTTCCAAGTCTTCGATACGGCGAATCAGGCTTCCCAACTGTTGCGCACTTGGACCGGCTTGCAGTGAAAGTGTCTTGAGCTGTTCAACGCTCAGGGATGTTGAGTACCCGGTAATCGACGGCGGTGTCTGGCTGTTATAACCATGGTTGAATCCTTCGGCGTCCGTTTTCAAGGCGCTTAACCGCAAGTCCTCGAATTCCTTTGCGAAATCGGGGTTGGCGTCGGGACGGGAGGAACTCCACCAACTGGTGAACCACTCGATGCTCCTCGACTCAGTCAACCCTTTGATTTCCCCCGCGGAGGCCGCGACAGAGGGCGTGAAGTTCTCCAGCGGGGCTCCGTAGGGTTGAGCCTTGATCGGGTCGTAGCGGTACCATTGTCCATCGTTGAATACGGCAGCCGTCTGGATCTTTGTTTCGCCGACCTTGTAGCTGCCTATTGCGGCTATGTCGTACTGCTGGCTGAGGTTTTTCAGCAGCCCATAACTGTCTGATGTGCCACGTAGCATTTGTATGCCTTTCTCCAGTGCCCGAGGGCTTTTGCCCAGTAGCCTTGCGCCGCCAAATACCAGGTCGTCTGCGCCCCCCAGCGGGTTGAATGCACTGAGGGTCGCCGCTCCAATAACGCGCGCGCCCTTGGCCAGCTTTGTGGCAGCAGAGCCGGCGATCGCCCCCACCTTGACCAGCTTGGCCGCAGTCGCTGCGCCAGCGGTCAGGAACCCCATGACATCCATCGTCAGATCAAGACCGCCCGCCACATAGTTGCCGTTTATGAAGTTGACAATGGCCGATCTGAACGGGATCAGGTCCAGGAAAAAGTTGGCCGCGCGATCCTGTGCTTCGAACTGTTTGTCCAACTGCGTAGAGCCTTTGGCCGCTTTCACAACATCGGCGTTATCGATATCCAGGTGCTCAACGAACGCATCGGCAATGTATTGGCTGCGGTCGCTGCTGAAGCTTTTTGGCGTGACTGCGCTGTCGCCCGTGTTTTCCTTCTGGTTTGCCTGGCTATAGCGGGACGGCCGGAACTCGGTTGTATGAATTTGCCGTGAGCCTGGGCCATAGGTGCTCTCATCGTAATTTTTGCCGCTGCGTTGCTTGGTGATGGTGCCTTTCTTGATGTCGACCTCATAAACAGACGACACGCCGTCACGCTCGGTTTTTATCGAAAAGGTGAGGTATTTGTGTAGCAGTGTTTTGTCTATGAAATTTATTCTGTACGCCGAATCATGAAAGAAGCGCAGCTTTCCATATTCCAAGTCTTTGCGTTGATCCAAGGGGAGTTTGGATATGAGGTGCCTGACGGTCGCACTCAGACCTTTCTTTCGCGAAACAATAGCCTCGTCGAATTGTTGCTTGAATGCTGCATTCACACCGAGAACAGGATTTTCGTTGATCGCGGCGAGGGGGATACGCGGGTCAGCGGTCGTCCAGGTGTAACCACGGTTTTCCATCATCGCGATGTCGAGCATCGAAAAATACCCTTCAGGCCGCAAGTTTGGATTGTAGATCGGCATTGCGGGGGATTGATGGCCGGATGTCTGGAGTTTCAACAGGGGTTTTTCAAACGGAATTCCTTCACCAAAACGTTCTTTCAGTTTGGCGAGGGCGATGTCCTTACGGCTGGGTATTTCAGCATTGGCTAACGTCTGTGCGTCGATCTGCTCTGCGAACTCGCGGTTGTATTGGGTTCTCAGCTCATCCAGTTCCAGGTCCGTGTAGTGTTTGTCATCCTTTCTCTCGATCAGGCCGTTGACAACCCCCCAATCGACCAGTGCGGTTTTCTGAGCGAGCTCGGTTACCGCTGGATCGACCTGGGCGGCCTTTTCGGCCTTGATCATGATTTCGTCGAAGCCCATGGTCATCGCCGACCCGGGTGACAGCGCTTCCTGGATATCCACTGCGATCTGCAGGCGGGCCGAGGCCGGGCTGCCATAAGTGATATTGTCGGGAAGGCCTTTTACCTTAAACGCAGGCGCTGTCAGTCCGAATATTATCGTTGCGGCAACGTCGGCCATCTCCGGGCTAACCCGGCCATCGTCTATCAGGGGTTTGACCTGCGCATCGACCACCGCTGACGGGCTAGCGCCCCAAAGGTGCGGTTCAACCCTTTTTCGCTGCGGGTTGGTAATAGCTTCGGGGTTCAGGGCCAGGTAGATCGCCGGCAGGGCGTAGTCATGGGCGCTGGTGGCGGTGTCGATACCCTTCATATGCGCTTGCATTGCCCGACCAAACGCCTGCCCTCGGGGGCTGTTCAGGATCGACTCCAACGCTTTGATGGGGTCTGCCTTGGCCTCATCCGTCAAGGGTTTGTTGTCATTGAGCAACTCAAGGATTCCCAGGCTGTGGCCCGTCTCCGGTGATTCCGCGTGATCCTTGATGTATTGGAGAGCCGCTGCCTGCAGCGTTCGCTGATCGTCAGTACTCAAAGGTACAGGCCAGGACAGTGCCCCCCCGAAGTTCCCAAACGGGTTCGCCACCGCTCTCTCACTGACGGCATCCGCTAACGCGGTCAAGGAAAAATGGTTGGTGGGTAGACCCAGGCCAATGCCGCGGATGAAGCTCTCCAGTGTGACAAGGGTGTCAGGCTGCGTTGGAAAGGATGAATGCGGGTGGATGTCCATTGCGGTGGTCTTGAGTGCGTTCAGCACCGCCGGGGGAGACGCGTTGTGTCCCAGTGTCCTGGCAATTTTGTGCAGCGCTTGCGACAGGGTATGCAGGTTGCGGGCATTACCAATCAGGGTTTTGTTGGAGAGGTCGGCTGTTGTGAGAGAAGTCGGTTGTGGCGCCGGGTTGGCCTGTTGTTCTGCGACGCTTTCGGACGAGGTGGGTTGGGACAGTCGATAGAGTTGATTGGCCGCATGCGTGGGTGGGTTGAGGGCTGATGTGGACACCGCGTAGAGACTGGTCATGGCTGGATACCCTTTGAAGTTGGACGTTATCCGCGCATTTGCTTGCGCAAGGCTGCCTTTTTCAAGGCGCATCATTGAGTGCAATGCCCTGCGACCTGCGTTCCTGTGCCTCCGCGTTCACTAATGTAAGCAGCCAAAACAGTGGCTTGATTTGACGTGGGGTCTCACAATCGGCAGTGAGTCACCTGACAGTATTTGGCATAAAAATAGCGTTCAACCCCAAGTTTGGGGCAAACTCCTGGGTTTTCTGCACTTGGCCAAGGCATGCCCATGACTCCCGCTTCGTCCGTCGATGAAAAGAGCTTTCGTAATCTGCTGAGCCGAAACGTTGCATTGCCCCTGGGTGTGGGCGTGCTCAGCGCGGTGTTTTTCGTGTGCCTGATCACTTACCTGTTGTCGGTGATCCAATGGGTTGAACACACCGACCGGGTTATCAATAACCTCAATGAATCGTCCAAGCTGACCGTGGACCTGGAAACCGGCATGCGTGGCTTCCTGATCACCGGCGACGAGCATTTCCTCGACCCGTATGAAGTGGCCAAGCCGCGCATCATCGCCGACCTGCGTAACCTGCAGGAGCTGGTGGCGGACAACCCACAGCAGGTGGATCGCCTCAAGCGCCTGGAAGCCCTGCAGGCCGAGTGGAACAACTACGCCCAGTCGATGATTGATATGCAGCGCAACAGTGGTGACTACCGCGGCGCAGTCAAGGCCGGCCGCGGCAAGCGCCTGACCGATGAAATCCGCAAGGAATACGACGACGCGGTGGCGATGGAGCAGCAGTTTCGCATCACCCGCAATGAAGACGTCACCCGCACCACGGTGATCAGCGTCACCCTGTACTTGGCATTTGTATTGGGATTGAGTGGCTTTCTGGCCTACATCGGTCGTAAAAATCTTGTTTCATTATCAAATAGTTACAGTTCAAACCTCGCGTCACAACAGAAGATTGCGCGACGCCTTGAGCAACAAGCCTGGTTGCGAAACGGCCAGACCGAACTGGCCGAACAGGTGCTCGGCCAACTGACCCTGAATATGCTCGGGCGCAATATCCTGCAGTTCTTTGCCCAGTACATGGGCTCCGCCGTTGCGGCGCTGTATGTGCGTGAAGAACACGGCGGTCTCAAGCGCGTGGCCACCTATGGTTTCTCCCGCGAACAGGAACAGCGGGAACAAGCGATCTACAGCGACGAAGGCATCGTCGGCCAGGCGGCCCAGCTGGATCGCCTGATTCGCCTGGATGATGTGCCGGTGGACTACTTCAAGGTCAGTTCCGGCCTGGGTGAAGGGCCGACGCGCAGCGTACTGGTCATGCCCACCAGTGATGATGACCGCGTCAATGGCGTGGTCGAACTGGGCTTCCTGCGCCCGCTGGAAGAGCGCGATGAAGAGCTGTTGGAGCTGATTGCCGGCAATATCGGCACTTCCATCGAAGCCGCGCGTTACCGCCAGCGCCTGCAGGAAGTGCTGGCCGAGACCCAGCAGCTCAACGAAGAGCTGCAAGTGCAGCAGGAAGAACTCAAGACCGCCAACGAAGAGCTGGAAGAACAGTCGCGCATCCTCAAGGAGTCCCAGGCCCACCTGGAAACCCAGCAGGCCGAACTGGAGCAGACCAACGAGCAACTGGCCGAACAGACCGAGACCCTGGCCGAACAACGCGACGCCATGGACCGCAAGAACATCGAGCTCAACCAGGCCCAGCTGGAACTGGAGGAACGCGCCGAAGAATTGCAGCGCTCCAGCAAATACAAATCTGAATTCCTCGCCAACATGTCCCACGAGTTGCGCACGCCGCTGAACAGCTCGTTGATCCTGGCCAAGTTGCTGGCCGAGAACCCCCAGGAAAACCTCAGCGCCGAACAGGTCAAGTTTGCCGAATCGATCTATTCCGCCGGCAACGACCTGCTCAACTTGATCAACGACATCCTGGATATCTCCAAGGTGGAGGCCGGCAAGCTGGAGATGCGCCCGGAAAACTCCAGCGTGGCACGGCTTGTCGACGGCCTGCGCGGCATGTTCGAGCCGCTGGCGGCTGATCGCAAGCTCGGCTTCCAGGTCGAGGTGCAGGAAGGCACGCCGACTATGCTGTATACCGACCGCCAGCGCCTGGAGCAGATCCTCAAGAACCTGCTGTCCAACGCGGTCAAGTTCACCGAACAGGGCGAGGTCAGCCTGTCGGTGTCGCGTGCATCGGAGGAGGGGATTGCCTTTACCGTGCGCGACTCCGGCATCGGCATTGCGCCGGACCAGCAGGAAAGCATCTTCGAAGCGTTCCGCCAGGCCGACGGCACCACCAATCGCCGCTACGGCGGCACCGGCCTGGGCCTGTCGATTTCCCGTGACCTGGCGGCCCTGCTGGGTGGCTATATCAGCGTGACCAGTGCCCCAGGCAAAGGCAGCACCTTTACGCTGGTACTGCCGGAACATTATGCAGAGCCGGGGGAAGACGTGGCACCGATCGAGCAGCCGCGCCAAGTGGTGGTGGCACCCGCACCGGCTCCGGCCAAGGTGTCGCCGCTGCCGGTGGCCGATGCCAGCCTGATCCCGCGCTTCGCCGATGACCGCGACAAGGCCCCGTTTACCACGCGTTGCATCCTGGTGGTGGAAGATGAGCCTAATTTTGCGCGTATCCTCTTCGACCTGGCCCACGAATTGGGCTACCACTGCCTGGTAGCCCACGGCGCGGACGAAGGCTACAGCCTGGCAGAGGAATATGTCCCCGATGCCATCCTGCTGGACATGCGCCTGCCGGACCATTCCGGGTTGACCGTGCTGCAACGTCTCAAGGAACACGCCAATACCCGGCACATCCCGGTGCATGTGATTTCCGTGGAAGACCGCGTGGAAGCCGCCATGCACATGGGCGCCATCGGCTATGCGGTCAAACCCACCACCCGCGAAGAGCTCAAGGACGTGTTCGCGCGCCTGGAAGCCAAGCTGACCCAGAAGGTCAAGCGTGTGCTGCTGGTGGAGGACGATGACCTGCAACGCGACAGCATTGCCCGCCTGATCGGCGACGATGACATTGAGATCACCGACGTTGGCTATGCTCAGGCCGCCCTGGACCTGCTGCGCACTAATGTCTATGACTGCATGATCATCGACCTCAAGCTGCCGGACATGCTCGGCAACGAGTTGCTCAAGCGCATGGCCACCGAGGACATCTGCTCGTTCCCGCCGGTGATCGTCTACACCGGGCGCAACCTGACCCGCGATGAAGAAGCCGAACTGCGCAAGTATTCGCGCTCGATCATCATCAAGGGCGCCCGCTCGCCGGAGCGCCTGCTGGATGAGGTCACACTCTTTCTGCACAAAGTCGAATCCCAGCTGTCCCATGATCGCCAGAAGATGCTCAAGACCGCCCGCAGCCGCGACAAGGTCTTTGAGGGGCGCAAGATCCTGCTGGTGGACGACGATGTGCGCAATATCTTCGCCCTGACCAGCGCCCTGGAGCACAAAGGCGCGGTAGTGGTCATCGGGCGTAACGGCCGTGAGGCCATCGACAAACTCAATGAAGTCGAGGATATCGACCTGGTGCTGATGGACGTGATGATGCCGGAAATGGACGGTTACGAGGCCACTGCCTTGATTCGCCAGGACCCGCGCTGGAAAAAGCTGCCGATCATCGCGGTGACGGCCAAGGCCATGAAAGACGATCAGGAGCGCTGCCTCGCGGCCGGTTCCAACGACTACCTGGCCAAGCCGATCGACCTGGATCGCCTGTTCTCACTGATCCGCGTGTGGCTACCGAAGATGGAACGCATTTAAGTGGAGCGAAGTTTCTTGGAAAAAAGCAGCGATATTGAGCTGCGCCTGTTGATCGAGGCGATTTACCTCAAGTACAGCTATGACTTCCGGGATTACTCCGGGGCGTCGGTCAAGCGCCGCGTGGCGCATGCCTTGCGTCAGTTTGATTGCGCGACCATTTCCGCCTTGCAGGAGCGCGTGTTGCACGACCCGGCGGCGTTCATGCAGTTGCTGCAGTTCCTGACGATCCCGGTCAGCGAGATGTTTCGCGACCCGTCGCACTTCCTCGCGATCCGCCAGGAAGTGGTGCCGCTGCTCAAGACCTACCCGTCGATCAAGATCTGGATCGCCGGCTGCAGCACCGGCGAGGAGGTCTACTCCATGGCCATCCTGCTGCGGGAAGAGGGGTTGCTGGAGCGTACGATCATCTACGCCACCGATATCAATCCGGCGTCGCTGGACAAGGCAAAGCAGGGGATCTTCTCGCTGGAGAACGTACGCGCTTATACAGCCAACTATCAGCAGGCCGGTGGGCAACGTTCATTTGCCGACTACTACACTGCGGCTTACGATTACGCGATCTTCGATAAAACGCTGCGTGAGAATGTGACCTTCGCCGATCACAGCCTGGCAACCGATAGTGTATTCTCAGAAACTCAATTAATTTCGTGCCGTAACGTACTGATTTATTTCAATAAAAAATTGCAAGATCGAGCGTTTGGATTGTTCCATGAGTCGCTGTGTCATCGCGGTTTCCTGGTGCTGGGCAGCAAGGAGACCCTGGACTTCTCCGCGTATGGCAAGCAATTCGAACCGCTGGTCAAACAGGAACGGATCTACCGAAAGCTATGAATCAAGAGGCTGCCAGCCCGGCACAGGTCCGGGGCATAGAGGCTATTGTCATCGGCGCCTCCGCCGGTGGCGTAGAGGCGTTGCTGACGGTATTTGCCCAATTGCCTGCAGACTTCGGCCTGCCAATCATCACCGTGCTGCACCTGCCCGACGAGCGCCGCAGCCAGTTGGCCGAGGTGTTTGATCGCCGCGTTGCCATGCCGGTGGTGGAGGCGCGCGACAAGGAAGTGCTCAAGCCAGGCACGCTGTATTTCGCCGGGCCTGGTTATCACCTGTCGGTGGAGCATGATCGCAGCCTGTCCCTGAGTCAGGAGGACCGCGTGCACCATTCGCGACCGGCAATCGACTTCCTGTTTCAATCCGCCGCCGATGCCTACGGCACGGGCTTGCTCGCCATCCTCTTGACCGGCGCCAACCAGGACGGCGCCCGTGGCCTGGCCCACGTCAAGCAGCAGGGCGGAACCACTGTGGTGCAAGAGCCCACTGAAGCACGTGTCGCCGTCATGCCCCGTGCGGCCCTGGCACTGCACACACCCGATCACATTCTGACGTTGAGCCGCATTGGCTCACTGCTGGCTTCGCTGGAATATTCCCCATGTTAAGTACTGTCCAGGCCAAACTGCTGATCGTCGACGATCTGCCGGAAAACCTGCTGGCCCTTGAAGCGCTGATCAAGCGCGAGGACCGCCAGGTATTCAAGGCATTGAGCGCCGACGAGGCCTTGTCCCTGTTGCTGGAACACGAGTTCGCCATGGCGATTCTCGACGTGCAGATGCCCGGGATGAACGGGTTCGAACTGGCCGAACTGATGCGCGGTACCGAGAAAACCAAGAACATCCCGATTGTGTTCGTCAGCGCCGCCGGCCGCGAACTCAATTATGCCTTCAAGGGCTACGAAAGCGGCGCCGTGGACTTCCTGCACAAACCCCTGGATATCCATGCGGTGAAGAGCAAGGTCAACGTGTTCGTCGACCTGTACCGCCAAAGCAAGGCCATGAAGCTGCAGGTCGAAGCCTTGGAACGCAGCCGGCGCGAGCAGGAACTGCTGCTGACGCGCCTGCAGGCCACCCAGGCTGAGCTGGAACAGGCCGTACGCATGCGTGACGACTTCATGTCTATCGTCGCCCACGAAGTGCGTACGCCGCTCAATGGGCTGATCCTCGAAACTCAGTTGCGCAAGATGCACCTGGCCCGGGACAACGCCGCCGCGTTCACCCTGGAGAAGATGCACGCCATGGTCGACCGGGACGAGCGACAGATCCAGAGCCTGATCCGCCTGATTGAAGACATGCTCGACGTGTCACGCATTCGTACCGGCAAACTGTCGATCCGTCCGGCACGTTTTGACCTGACACAGCTTGTCAGCAGCCTGGTGCAGAACTTCGCGCCCCAGGTCGCGGCGGCGGACTCATCCATGACGCTGGTTGCCGACGGCCCGGTAGAGGGGCACTGGGATGAGTTCCGTATCGAGCAAGTGGTCACCAACCTGTTGACCAATGCCCTGCGCTACGGGGCCAAGAGCCCGGTGGAAGTGCGCGTGTACAGCGAGCATGACGAAGCCCGCGTAGAGGTGCGCGATCACGGAATCGGGATCAGCGAAGACAACCAGAAGCGTATTTTCCAGCAATTCGAGCGAGTGTCCGCCAGCCAGGTCGCAGCGGGCCTGGGCCTGGGGCTGTTTATTTCCGAACAGATCGTTGCGGCCCATGGCGGCACCATCGAAGTCGAGAGCCGGATAGGCGAGGGCGCCTTGTTCAGGGTGTGCCTGCCGCTGCAAGCGACGGCATGAACTCAATCGTCACCTCGACGCAACCTCTGCGTGACCCCATGGTCGTAATTGCAGCTATTGACCGGACAAAGGCTTCCCATGAGTGAAGATGCACAAGATGTCGTTCTGATCGTCGAGGACGACGAATCCATTATGTTTGTGCTGGGTGAATACCTGGCCGGCCTGGGCTATCGGGTGTTGAAGGCGATCGACGGGGAGCAGGCCTTCGAAATCCTCGCCACCAAGCCGCACCTGGACCTGATGGTCACCGATTACCGCTTGCCGGGAGGGATCTCTGGTGTGCAGATCGCCGAGCCAGCGCTGCTGTTGCGCCCGGAGCTGAAAGTGATCTTTATCAGCGGTTACCCGCAGGAGATCCTCGACTGCAACAGCCCGATCACGCGCAATGCGCCGATCCTGGCCAAGCCGTTTGATCTGGATACACTGCAGGAGCATATCCAACGGTTACTGGCGTGATGAAAGTAGTCAATGCGTATGTGCTCGGTCCGTGCATTGACCGCCAAGGTTGTCCCCGGGAGCAGTGAACAACCTTGGCGGAGTTCATCATGAACTGGCTGCGAAATCCTTCAGGGGAAGACCATACGGTTTATAGGTGACGGGGTCGAGGGCATACCAGTTGCCATTCCACTGAGTCGCCGCGACCTCTTGTTTTTCACCTCCACGATCGGCAGTTCCTATCGTGGCGTGGGAAACGTTCTTGAAAGTGTTCGCGACGTCAAATTTGAAGCCACTGAAGGGCAAGCTCTTGCTGCCCGCGACACCTGGCCTTTGCACTGTTTTTATGACTTCTTGTACACCGGCCAAACCCAAGCCTTGCGGATCCAAGGGGTTGAGCGCGCCTATAGCGCCACGCGCCAGTTTCTTACCCCCTTTGAGCAATGTATTGGAAGCACCGCCAGCTGCGGATGCACCCGCTTTTACCGTCGCCGTCGCCCCGGCGAGCAGAAAGCCGAATGCATCCCATGCCAGGTCGACAAGGCCTTCCTGCCACTTGCCGGCAACGAAGTTTTCAACGGCGTTGTAACCCGGAATAAGTCCTTTTAAAAAATCAACGATCTTCTGATAAAAGGGAACTTCAGTATCAAACGTTGTTTGCCCTCTCAAATAGTCCTCATAACCCTTTATATCGACACTTTTTACCATGGCGTCCGCGATGTACTTCGACCGTTCGCTAAAGTAGCTATTGGGTACACCGTCAGAAGCGCCAGACGGATGCTGGTCGAGCAAACCCGTTGTATAGTCGCCATCAGGAATGATGGACTCCAAGTAAGTCGACGTGAGGCCGGTAGGGAACTCGCCAGGTAGCGATCCAGGTGTAATATCCTTCAAATCATCACGTTTTCGGACGGTATTGGTGGCCCCGTCGATTTCATAGGAGTAGACGCGAGTGCGACCTTCTTCCTGAACTTCGCTGCGCACGATCACGCTGCTGTGTGACACACGCTTTACATCGCTGGCGCCAAAATTGTTCGTGCTGACCTGGACTTCTCTTGAGACTGTTATTTTTCCATTTTCAATAATGCGCCGGTCGTCCAGGCTTAAATTTGAAATCAAATATTTAGTCTGTGCACGTGTCGCTGACTCATGCTCTTCACTGTAGGATTTAATATCTGTGTTAAAGCTGCCTTTCATGACGGATGCCTGATCGGCATGGATGACAACTGTATCGAGATCAATGCTTGGTTCGCGGGAGGTAAACTTGTCCCTCCTGTATGTATCGTAACGATCAGTCTTCTGGAGGAACACGTCCACAAGCGAATACGGTCCTGGAAAGGCCAGTAATTCGGGGTCGGTTGCATCCAGCGACTTGCTCAGGATTTGCTCTTCCGTCAAGTGTGGGTTCCATTTTTTTATTGCGTCCACGGCCCGTTTATGAAGGTCGGGGATTTCTTTTGAAAACGTCTCAGAAGCGGCGTTCAACTCGGAGACTTGTTGACTGAAACTATCGCGCACCTGTTCCATTTGCGACTCGGTATATTCGCCCTGATCATTCGCCACGAGGACACCGTTAATCACACCCCAGTCTTTCAAGGCAGTGTTTTGGGCCTGTTGCTCAATCATTCGGTCTGCGAGTGTGACGGGGGGGAGATCAGCGCGCTTCATGATCTCGGCATACGTCATGTCGCTTGTAGCTCCGGGAGCCTGGGCTTCGGTACGTGCAAATGCGGTGGCAAAGCTGACCCCGGAATGAGTGCCCTTGGTCAAGAACTCAGGTTTATTCTTGACCAGGCTTTCCGGGGACTTACGCGAGGACATAATGAACGTTGCAGGTCCGAGGGTTTTGGGGGTCGTATATTTTTCCAAATCTTCAAGCGGACCCAGCACCCTGTGAATCGCTGCCAAAACCCAGTCGCTGATAGCGTCGGGCGAGGCAAGTTTACCCAGACGCTCTTCAGCCGCTTTTGCTAACTTTTGAGCGGAAGGTGACTTAAGCATTGCATCGATGGCGAGACGAGGACTGTCGCTGAACGCCTTCTCATCCCATTCAATACCACGGGTCAACTGGTCCAGTAAGGACGTTTCTTCCTCGGGGCTCAGGGCCTCCTTGATGACCTGGTGAAACACGCGCTGATCTTCAATGCTCAAGTGCGTCAGCGCACCTGCCAAATTGCCATGAGCGGGCGTTCTCAGGGGTGGGCTTTGCAGTGCTTTCGTTAATGTGTCTACCTCTTCATACGATTTGGGAGGGGTTATGCCATAACCTTCCATCAACGAGACCAGGTCCACTTGCGGGGTGTACGGCTGGTTGACCTTGGGAGCATAGGACGATTCAGGTTCTACGTAGACTCTGCTTGCGACCATATCTTCGTATATATCGTTTGCCGAGGACCGGCGAGTAGTGTGAGGCAGGGAAGCCAACGCCGTACTCATTCGAAAACGGTTGTTCAGGTCCGCTAGCTGGGTCTTTTGGTGGCTCAAGTCTTCCTTAAAGGGATCGGAGGCATTGGCGGGTGTGATAGTTTCCGTTGAGAGTTTTGAGGTCAGGAGTCTGACTGCCTTCAGCTGAGCGCCCGGGCCTTCTTTTAGATATTCCTCCAAAGAGGGGAACTCTATGCCATAAAAGCGCGCTATGTTATGCAACTTAGTGGCCGTTGTTGTTTTTGCATCACCTGCGCCACTTAGCGTCAAACGGCCTTCTTCAGGCATCAGTGCCTTGGTGGCGGACAGGAGCAAAGGCCACCCGGCGAAGGTGTGAAGGTCAACGGTTTTGACCTGATAATTCTTACCGTAAGTGATGCCAGTGATGGTCCCTTTTTGGGTGTCAATGGTTAACGTGTCTGCCTGATCCAGTTGGTTATCGATCTTCCACCGTTTGAAGGCCTTGCTATTAACGATACCGTCGTGCAGTGCTAGCTGTTGCCCGTAGGAAGAGCGCGATGGGATGTTGGTTACATCTATGCTCTGAACGGGTTTGGGAGTAGAGGACGACTGATATTGAATTAACGATTTGATAATCTCATTTTTTAACTCCCCATCGCCTTTGGCCTGGGGTGTTTCGCCAGCAAGTGGCGTGGCAGCGGCTGTCGGGGCCTGGCTCATGGCAATTGGCGATGCACTCTGCGTTACCGGCGGGTAGACAGGATGGGGAGATCGGGGCAGATAAGAAGTAACAGTCATAAGAAAGATCCGTGAAAACTAGTGATCGGGTGTTTATTCGTACGCTTTGCGCCAGCACTGCGTGAGAAAAACACCCCACTTCGTTCCAAAGTTTTCTTACTTATGAATGTCGCATTGTTTCCAGGGGATCTCTTTTGTAGACCCTGTTACGACTGCCTGTTTCTTGTGCATCAGATGGACCTGTCTAGGCCTGAATCATCTCCTTGACCTTGGTGGTCAATAAATCAAACGTAAATGGCTTGGTGATCAATTGCATCCCCGGGTCGAGGAACCCACCGCGCACCGCCGCATGTTCGGCGTAGCCGGTAATGAACAACACTTTCAACGCGGGGCGGATCTGCCGGCCGATTTCCGCCAATTGGCGGCCGTTCATGCCGGGCAGGCCGACATCGCTGATCATCAGGTCGATACGCTGGTCTGATTCAATGATAGGCACGGCTGTATCGGCATCGCCCGCTTCGACAAAGGCATACCCCAGTTCCTTGAGCACCGCGCTGACCAATATGCGCACCGCTGGGTCGTCCTCGACGATCAATACCGTTTCCCCTGCAATGGCGAACGGCGGCATCGCGGGGTCAGGGGGCTTGGCAGTGCCCATTTCACCCAGGAAGCGTGGCAGGAACAAGCTCACGGTGGTGCCTTTTCCCACTTCACTGTGGATGGTCACATGTCCATGGGACTGGCGGGCAAAGCCATAGATCATCGAGAGTCCAAGACCGGTACCCTGGCCGATGGGCTTGGTGGTGAAAAACGGGTCGAACACGCGACCCATCACACTTTCCGGGATGCCACAGCCGGTGTCGCTGACACTCAACTCAACGTAGTCACCGGGTTTCAAGGTGCCGTAGGCGGCGGTGAACACGCTGTCGAGGTGGCGGTTGGTGGTCTCCACGGACAGGCTGCCGCCACCGGGCATGGCGTCGCGGGCATTGATGACCAGGTTGAGCAGGGCGCTTTCCAATTGGTTGGGATCGGCCTCGGCCGTCCATAGGGCGTCCGCGAGGCGCATGTCCAGGTGGATGCTTTCGTTGATGCTGCGTTGCAGCAGTTCGCCCATCGAGGTCACCAGTCGGTTGATCTCCACGGGTTTGGAATCGAGGGATTGGCGGCGGGAAAAAGCCAGCAGGCGGTGGGTAAGGCCGGCGGCACGGTTGGCCGAGGTCACCCCGAGGTCGATCAGGCTGTCGAGATCGTCCAACTTGCCACGGGCCACGCGCCTGCGCAGCAGCTCCAGGCTGCCGATGATGCCGGTGAGCATATTGTTGAAGTCATGGGCGATACCGCCGGTCAATTGGCCGACCGCTTCCATTTTTTGTGATTGGCGCAGTGCCTCTTCATTGCTGCGCAGTTGGGCGGTACGTTCCTCGACTTGCTGTTCAAGGGTCTCCAGCGTGCGTTGCAGGCGCAGTTCACTTTCGCTGAGGTCGATCAAGCGGTCGCGAGCTTCGTATTGCCGGCGGCGGCCGCGCAGGGCGGCGCTGACCAGGCTGATCAGGGTCACCGGATGGAACGGCCGCTCCAGGAAGGTCACGTTGCCGAGCATGCCGCTCAGGTGGGATGAGCCATTCTGCTCGCTGCCGCCATGATGGGTCATCAGTACGATGGGTAGATCCGACCATGCCGGCTGTTGATGCAGGTACTCCAACAGTGGTTCCAGGTCCACCCCGCGCAGGGCCTCCGCGGCAATGATCAGCAGCCCTGCACCGTCTTCCAGCGCCTCGCACAACGCCCCCAGGTTGCTGGCGACGATACCGCTGTAGCCGGCTTCGTTAAGCATCATCAGCGCCAATGAGCCGTCACGCCCCATCGGCGCCAATACAATTGCTCGCTCGGAGACTGGAGAGAGGCCCGTCACGCGTCCTCATCCTTGAGTAGGGGAGAGCCGGCGCCCATGTAGGTCGGGATGCCGCGCAGTACGCCCTGGAAGTTATCCAGCGGTTCGCCGACGGTCATGCCCTGGCTGCCGATCCGGTATTCGCGAATAGTGGCCTCATGGGAGCCGGTGCGTTTCTTGATGATTGAAATCGCCCGGCGCACCTTGCCCAATGCCTCGAAGTAACGCAGCAGGATCACGGTATCCGCCAGGTAAGTGATGTCGACGGGGGCCTGCATGTCGCCGACCAGCCCGTGTTGCGCGACGGTCATGAACGTGGCCGCGCCCCTGCGGTTGAGGTACAGCAGCAATTCGTGCATGTGCAGGATCAGCGCGTTCTCTTCAGGCATGGCAGCCTGGTAGCCGTTGATGCTGTCAATGACCACGGTCTTGATCCCGCGCTCATCCACGCAGCGTCTTACACGGTGCGAAAACTCGCCCGGCGACAACTCGGCAGCATCGACCTGTTCGATCAGCAAGTTACCGGTTGCCTGCAGGGCCGCCAGGTCGATACCCATGTTCTTCATGCGTTCGAACAACAGACCCAGCTCTTCATCGAAGATAAACAGCGCGGCTTTCTCGCCCCGCGCCACGGCGGCGGCGGCGAAAATCATCGAGATCAGCGATTTGCCGGTACCGGCCGGGCCGAGGATCAGGCTGCTGGAGCCGGTCTCGACGCCGCCGCCCATGAGGGCATCCAATGCCTTGATGCCACTGCTCAGGGTCTCGCGCTTGTAACCGCCACGATGCTCAGCCGCCACCAGGCGTGGGAACACATGGACGCCGTCCTGCATGATGGTGAAGTCGTGGAAGCCACCACGGTATTTCTGGCCGCGGTACTTCACCACCCGTACACGCCGGCGTTCGGCGCCGTAGTTGGGGGTCAGTTCTTCGAGGCGGATAACACCATGGGCAACACTGTGCACGGTCTTGTCGAGGGACTCGGTGGTCAGGTCGTCCAGCAACAGGACAGTAGCGTCGTAGCGCACAAAATAGTGTTTGATCGCCAGGATCTGCCGGCGATAACGCAGGGAGCTTTGCGCAAGCAGGCGGATTTCCGAGAGGCTGTCGATCACTACCCGGGTCGGCTTGACCCGTTCCACCACTTCGAAGATTTGTCGGGTCGCTTCGCCCAGTTCGAGGTCGGAGGAGTACAGCAGGCTCTGCTGGTGGTCAGCGTTGAGCAGGCTCTCCGGTGGTGTGAGTTCGAAGATATGAATGTTGTCATCCAGGTCCCAACCGTGGGACTTGGCGCCTTGCCGCAATTCGCGTTCGGTTTCCGACAGGGTGATGTACAGCGATCGCTCGCCGTTGCGGGCGCCAGCCTGCAGGAAATGCAGGGCGACCGTGGTTTTACCCGTGCCGGGCTCACCTTCCAGCAGGAACAGGTGGCTGCGCGAGAGCCCTCCGGCAAGAATGTCATCAAGACCTTCAATGCCGATGGCCGCTTTTTCGGATAACTGCGCTTTGGATGTAGACAAGAAGTGCCCTCAGGTCACATACGAGTAGAGGATGCACGCCCATGTGGACGTGCCATATTCTCTTGACCGTAGCGCTTTGTGGCGGTTCAACAAATTCTGAGTCGGCCTACAGGCCTTGCTGCAATGCAGGGTCGTCCGGATTCTGTTGCTCAAGCTGCGCGAGCAGTACCTGGACGTTCTGCAGTTGGCCGCTCTCTTTCCAGTAATTGACCAGCAAAACCCGGGCTTTGCGATTGGCCGGGTGGCGTTGGATGATTTCTTCCAACTGGCGTTGCGCAGCCTCCAGTTCCTCTTGCGCATGCAGCGTGGTCGCGAGGTCGTAGCGGTAATCCTGGTTGTCCGGCTCCAGCTCCACGGCCTTGGACAGGCCGAGCAGGGCGTACGGACGTTCGCCATGATGCAGCAGCCACATGCCCAGCGCATGCTGCAGGTAGGCTGACTCCGGATGCGCGGCCAATTGGCGTGCCAACAGTTGGCGCGACTCCTCGGTCTTGCCTTGTTTGTCCAGCAACTCGATCTGCGCGACCACGGCTTGCAAGTTATCCGGTTGCAGGCGCATGGCCTGCTCAAGCGCGTTTTGCGCCTCCGGCAACAGGGCGCTGTGGATATACAGGCGCGCCAGTTGAATCCAGCCTTCGGCCGTTTCGGGTTGGGCCTTGAGCTTTTTCACGAATTCATCCAGCACCTGCTGCAACGGCCCGAAGTACAGGCCCAGGGTGTCGGGCGACAGGCCAAGCAAGGCGTTGGCGGCGGCAAACCGCACATCCTGCTCGGGGTCATCCAGCACCGGGCCGAGCAGCAGCGTGCGTTGGCCGGTTGGCACCAGGCCGACAATACTGTGGATGGCGGCCTCGCGTACCAGCGGTGATTCGCTGGCCAGGTCCTTGTCTGCCAGTTTCAGGGCCTGGGGGCTTGGGTAGTTCGGCAGTTCGGCATGCAACGCAGCGCGACGCTCGGGGGACAGGTCCGGCCGGCCAAGTTGCTGATACAGCACGCGAGCCGCTCCGGGCTCACCGTTGCGCGCCTGTTTCAAGGCTTTTGAATACCCATGGGCAATGGCCGCAGGCACGGCCACCGGGGTGGCGCGGGAGAAATACCAGGTGATCAGCACAATCAACAGCAGGGCGCACAGGCCGACGATGGAGTAACGGCGTGACTTTGACATGCAGGCGTCCGAAAGCGAGGGCAGCAAAGCCGTCAGCTTCGGTCAGACCACGGCGGGTGTCAAACCCGCGTCAGGTGAGCACGTAGTCCACCGGTTCCAGAGGCGGCGGCAGATCGGTTTCGCCGAGGGCGGCCAATACTTCGCGTTCCAGGGTGCGCAGGAGGGCATTGCAGGGCAGGTCGTTTTCATCGAAACCGAACGGGTCCTCCAGGTCATCGCCGATTTCATCAAGGCCGAAGAACGTGTAGCTGACAATGGCCGTGAACACCGGCGTCAACCAGCCCAGCGGCTCGGCCATGGCAAACGGCAGCAAAATGCAGAACAGGTAAATGGTGCGATGCAGCAGCAGGGTGTAGGGGAAGGGCAGCGGCGTGCTCTTGATGCGCTCGCAGGACGCCTGCACCTGGCTGAGGCTCACCAGTCGGGTTTCCCATTGGGTGTAGCGCCACTCGCTGATCACACCTTGCTCGGCGAGCATCGAAAACCGCGCGCCCAGCTGTTGTAGCAGGCTATCGGGGAGGTTGGGGTGGTTGGCCTGGAACGTGCCCCACGGCTTGATGGCCCGGGCTTCATCCTCATGGCGCAAGCGTGCAACCAGGCCGTGGGCGAAGCCGCACAGGCTGCGCAGCAGGCCTGCACGCTCAGCCGGGTCAGTGAGCACCTGGGTTTCGCGGATCAGCGAACGCACATCGATGATCATCTGTCCCAATTGCTTGCGGCCTTCCCACCAGCGGTCATAGCAGGCGTTGTTGCGAAAACTCATGAAGATCGACAGCGACAGCCCGAGCAAGGTGAACGGCGTGGCATTGACCTTGGAGAAGTACGCCGGGTGCAGGGTTTCCACCAGCACGATCACCGACGCCAGCAGCGTGACCAGCAGGCTGCGCAGGGCGATACGCTTGGCAATCGAACCCTTGAGCGAGAACAGGATGCCAAGGAGATTGGGTTTGGGGCGGACTATCATGCAGGGGGGCTTCTTTGGTGGCGCAGGCCATCAGGTTAGAAGCAAGCGTCGCCAGCGTCCAATCGCTTGGGCCGACCGGATGATCAGTGCGGTCGATGACTGGCCAAAACAGTCAGGCAGGTTGAAGGCTTTGACCATTGCCGCGTGGCGGCTGCGGGGCGACTATTCCGACAATTCGGACCGTTCAAGGAAACAACAATGCAGATTGAAAACAAGAGCTTCCTGGTCAGCGGCGGTGCATCGGGCCTCGGCGCGGCGACTGCCGAGATGCTGATTGGCGCCGGTGCCAGGGTCATGCTGGTGGACCTGAATGCCGACGCCGTGGCGGCCAAGGCCAGGCAACTTGGCGACAACGCTCGCAGCTGCGTGGCCGATATCAGCCAGGAAGCGGCTGCCGAAGCGGCGGTGCAGGCGACGCTTGCGGCGTTTGGCGGTTTGCACGGGCTGGTGAACTGCGCCGGTGTGGTGCGTGGCGAGAAAATCCTCGGCAAGAACGGCCCCCATGGGCTGGCGAGTTTTGCCCAGGTGATCAACGTCAACCTGATCGGCAGCTTCAACCTGCTGCGCCTGGCCGCCGCCGCCATCGCCGAAACCGAAGCGAATGCCGACGGCGAACGCGGCGTGATCATCAATACCGCTTCGGTGGCGGCGTTTGACGGGCAGATCGGCCAGGCGGCGTATGCCGCGTCCAAGGGCGCCATTGCCAGCCTGACGCTGCCTGCCGCACGCGAACTGGCCCGCTTTGGCATTCGTGTAATGACCATCGCCCCCGGCATCTTCGAAACCCCGATGATGGCCGGCATGACCCCTGAAGTTCGCGACTCCCTGGCCGCCGGTGTGCCGTTCCCGCCGCGCCTGGGCAAACCCGCCGAATACGCCGCGCTGGTGCGGCACATCATTGAAAACAGCATGCTCAATGGCGAGGTGATCCGTCTCGACGGTGCCTTGCGCATGGCGGCCAAGTAAGGAGGATTTGCCATGACCGATCCTATCGTTATCGTCAGCGCCGTGCGCACGCCCATGGGCGGCTTCCAGGGTGACCTCAAGGGCCTGACCGCGCCTCAGCTGGGCGCCGCGGCGATTCGCGCCGCCGTCGAGCGTGCCGGTATTGCCCCCGATGCCGTGGATGAAGTGCTGTTCGGCTGCGTACTGCCTGCAGGCCTCGGCCAGGCGCCGGCACGTCAGGCCGCGCTGGGTGCCGGGCTCGACAAGGGCACGCGCTGCACCACACTCAACAAGATGTGCGGCTCGGGCATGGAGGCGGCGATCCTGGCCCATGATTCACTGCTGGCCGGCAGCGTCGACGTGGTGATTGCCGGTGGCATGGAAAGCATGTCCAACGCGCCGTATTTGCTCGACCGTGCGCGCAGCGGCTACCGCATGGGCCACGGCAAGGTGCTTGATCACATGTTCCTTGACGGCCTGGAAGATGCCTACGACAAGGGACGCCTGATGGGCACCTTTGCCGAAGACTGCGCCCTGCATAACGGGTTTACCCGTGAGGCCCAGGATGCGTTCGCCATCGCTTCGCTGACCCGGGCGCAAGAAGCCATTACCCATGGCAGCTTTGCCGCAGAAATCGTCCCGGTGCAGGTCACCGTGGGCAAAGAGCAGAAAACCATCCTGCATGACGAACAGCCACCCAAGGCCAAGCTGGACAAGATCACCAGCCTGACACCGGCGTTCCGCGAAGGCGGCACTGTGACGGCGGCCAATTCCAGCTCGATTTCCGACGGTGCGGCGGCCTTGTTGCTGATGCGCCAGTCCGAGGCGCAGAAACGTGGCCTCAGGCCCTTGGCGGTGATCCATGGGCATGCGGCTTTCGCCGACGAACCGGGGCTGTTCCCGGTGGCACCGGTGGGGGCGATCCGCAAGCTGATGAGCAAGACCGGCTGGAGCCTGGATGAAGTCGATCTGTTCGAGATCAACGAAGCCTTCGCCGTGGTCAGCCTGGTGACCATGAGCAAGCTGGAGATCCCCCATGCCAAGGTCAATGTGCATGGCGGTGCCTGCGCCCTGGGCCATCCGATCGGTGCCTCCGGTGCGCGGATCCTGGTGACCTTGATCTCGGCCCTGCGCCAGAAGGGCCTCAAGCGTGGCGTTGCCGCCATCTGCATCGGCGGTGGTGAAGCCACGGCCATGGCTGTCGAATGCCTGTATTAAGGAATCACCATGCTGCCCAATGACGAACAACTGCAAATCAGCGACGCCGCCCGGCAATTTGCCCAGGAGCGCCTGAAACCCTTTGCCGCCGAATGGGATCGCGAGCACCGCTTCCCCAAGGAAGCCATCGGTGAAATGGCCGAGCTGGGCTTTTTCGGCATGCTGGTGCCGGAACAGTGGGGCGGTTGCGACACTGGCTACCTGGCCTACGCCATGGCGCTGGAAGAAATCGCCGCCGGTGATGGCGCCTGCTCGACCATCATGAGCGTGCACAACTCGGTGGGTTGCGTGCCGATTCTCACATTCGGTAACGACCAGCAGAAAGAGCAGTTCCTCAAGCCCCTGGCCAGCGGCGCCATGCTCGGCGCGTTCGCACTGACCGAGCCGCAGGCCGGCTCCGATGCCAGCAGCCTGAAAACCCGCGCACGCCTTGAAGGCGACCATTACGTGCTGAACGGCTGCAAACAGTTCATCACCTCCGGGCAGAACGCCGGTGTGGTAATTGTGTTTGCCGTGACCGACCCGGCGGCGGGCAAGCGCGGGATCAGCGCGTTTATCGTGCCGACTGATTCGCCGGGCTACAGCGTGTTGCGCGTTGAAGACAAGCTCGGCCAGCATGCCTCCGATACCTGCCAGATCCTGTTTGAAGACGTAAAGGTGCCTGTTGCCAACCGTCTGGGGGAGGAGGGCGAAGGCTATAGGATTGCCCTGGCCAACCTCGAAGGTGGCCGCGTGGGCATCGCCTCGCAATCGGTGGGCATGGCCCGCGCCGCTTTTGAAGCGGCTCGTGATTACGCAAGGGAACGCGAAAGCTTCGGCAAACCACTCATCGAGCACCAGGCCGTCGCTTTCCGCCTGGCGGATATGGCCACGCAAATCGCGGTTGCCCGGCAGATGGTGCATTACGCCGCCGCACTGCGCGACAGCGGCAAGCCCGCCCTGGTGGAAGCCTCGATGGCCAAGCTGTTTGCTTCGGAAATGGCCGAGAAAGTCTGTTCGGCCGCCTTGCAAACCCTGGGCGGTTACGGTTACCTGAGCGACTTCCCACTGGAGCGGATCTACCGCGACGTGCGGGTCTGCCAGATTTACGAAGGCACCAGCGATATCCAGCGCATGGTCATCTCACGCAATCTCTAAGGAGCCGATACATGAGTTACGAAACCATTTTGCTCGAAGTCCAGGGCCGCGTCGGGCTGATTACCCTCAACCGTCCGCAAGCCCTGAACGCTCTGAATGCGCAACTTGTCAGCGAGCTGAACCAGGCACTGGACGGCCTGGAGGCCAACCCGGAAATCGGCTGCATCGTATTGACCGGCTCGAAAAAAGCCTTCGCCGCCGGTGCCGACATCAAGGAAATGGCCGAGCTGACCTACCCGCAGATCTACCTCGACGACCTGTTCAGCGACAGCGACCGCGTGGCCAACCGCCGCAAGCCGATCATCGCCGCCGTGAACGGCTTCGCCCTGGGCGGCGGTTGCGAACTGGCGTTGATGTGCGACTTCATCCTGGCCGGTGACGGCGCCAAGTTCGGCCAGCCGGAAATCAACCTCGGCGTACTGCCGGGTATGGGCGGCACCCAACGCCTGACCCGCGCGGTGGGCAAGGCCAAGGCCATGGAAATGTGCCTGACCGGGCGCTTTATCGATGCAGTGGAAGCGGAGCGTTGCGGAATCGTCGCGCGCATCGTGCCGGCCGATGAATTGCTGGAAGAAGCGCTGAAAGTCGCGACGCTGATTGCTGGCAAGTCAGTGCCGATCAGCATGATGGTCAAGGAAAGCGTGAACCGCGCGTTTGAAGTGAGCCTGTCCGAAGGCGTGCGCTTTGAGCGCCGGGTGTTCCATGCGGCATTTGCCACGCAGGATCAGAAGGAAGGCATGGCGGCGTTCGTGGCCAAGCGCGCGCCGGAGTTCAAAGACAAATAAACCGACACTCAGTACTAAATGTGGGAGGGGGCTTGCCCCCGATGACGGTGGATCAGTCAGCTTACCTGTTACTGACCCACTGCTATCGGGGGCAAGCCCCCTCTCACATTGCTAGAGCTGATAGTTCTTCAACTCCCTCGCAATCACCATCCGCTGAATCTCGCTGGTTCCTTCGTAAATCTGCGTGATCCGCGCATCCCGGTAGTAACGCTCCACCGGGTAATCCTCCAGGTATCCGTACCCTCCGTGAATCTGCATCGCCGATGAGCAAACCTTCTCGGCCATTTCCGAGGCAAACAGCTTGGCCTGGGACGCTTCCGACAAGCAGGGTTTGCCGGCACTGCGCAGCCGTGCGGCGTGCAGGATCAGCAAGCGTGCGGCGTTGAGTTGGGTTTGCATGTCGGCCAGCAGGTTGGCCACGCTCTGGTGCTCGATGATTGCCTTGTTGAACTGCACCCGATCACGGGCATAGGCCAGCGCGGCTTCAAACGCCGCACGGGCGATGCCCAACGCCTGGGCGGCAATACCGATGCGGCCACCCTCCAAGTTGGACAGCGCGATGGCCAGGCCTTTGCCACGCTCACCCAGAAGGTTGGCCTCGGGCACGCTGCACTGGTTCAGGGTCACGGCGCAGGTGTCGGACGCACGGATACCCATCTTGTGCTCGGTACGATCCACCACGAATCCTGGGGTTGCGGTGGGCACCAAGAACGCCGAGATACCTTTCTTGCCCAGGTCGGGATCAGTCACCGCGAATACGATTGCCAGTTTGGCGCGTTTACCATTACTGACGAACTGTTTGGCCCCGTTGATCACCCACTGGCCGTCGCGCAGTTCGGCACGGGTACGCAGGTTGTGCGCTTCGGAACCGGCCTGGGGTTCGGTCAGGCAGAAGCAGCCAATCGCCTGGCCGCTGGCGAGGTCGGCCAGCCAGGTCTGTTTTTGTGCATCTGTGCCGTAGTTGAGAATCGGCCCGCAACCCACTGAATTATGGATACTCATCAGTGCACCAGTGGCACCGTCACCCGCAGAAATTTCTTCGACGGCGAGGGCATAGGCGACGTAATCGACATAAGTGCCGCCCCATTCTTCCGGCACCACCATGCCCAGCAGGCCCAGTTCGCCCATCTTGGCGACCAGGGCGTCGTCGATCCAGCCGGCTTTTTCCCAGGCTTGGGCATGCGGTGCGATTTCACCCCGGGCGAAGTCACGCGCCATGTCGCGGATCATCACTTGTTCTTCTGTGTATTCAATGTCTTGCATGGCTTATTTCGCAACCTTCTCGAAGTGATGAAAGAAGCTCTCGACGTGGCTGAGGGCCAGCCCGTGCAGGGTGGGCGGGTTCCAGCGTGGGCTTTTGTCTTTGTCGATGATCAGGGCACGCACACCTTCAATCAGGTCGCCGCGCTCGAACCATTGGCGATCGAGGTGCAGCTCCAGGGCAAAACAGTCTTCCAGAGGCAGGCGGCGGCCGCGGCGCAACATCTCCAGCGTGACCGCCATGGCCAGGGGCGAGCGGGTCAGCATCAGGTTGGCGGTGGTCAGCGCCCATTCATGGCTGTCGGCAACCGTGACTTGCTGCAGTTGCTCGACGATGCTCGGTACATCCGGCAGCGCGAAAAAGTGGTCGATGGCGGGGCGCAGAGCGGCCAGCGGCGCATCGGGCAATTGTTGCACGGCCAGTTTGGCGAGCACGCCTTGCAGGTCCTTGAGCGGCGAGTCGTGCCATTGCAGGCGGTCGAGCTTCTGGTCCAGGTCGGCGAGCTTGTGGCTATCCAGGTACCAATCGGCCAACCCGCAATACAGCGCGTCGGCCGCGCGGATCTGTACCCCGGTCACGCCCAGGTAGATCCCCAGTTCGCCGGGGATACGCGGCAGGAAGTAGCTGCCGCCCACGTCAGGGAAGTAACCGATGGCTACTTCCGGCATCGCCAGGCGACTGCGCTCGGTGACCACGCGCAGATCAGCGCCTTGCACCAGGCCCATGCCGCCGCCCAGGACAAACCCGTCCATCAGTGCCACGACGGGCTTGCGGTAGTGGTGGATGGCCAGATCGAGTGCGTATTCCTCGACGAAAAAGTCCTGATGCAGGGTGTCGCCGTTCTTGAAACTGTCGTACAGCGAGCGGATATCGCCACCGGCACAGAAGGCTTTTTCACCGGCGCCACGCAGGACTACGGCATACACCTGCGGGTCATCGGCCCATGCCTGCAAGTGGGACGCCAGGCTGCGCACCATGTCCAGGGTGATGGCGTTCAAGCCGGCGGGGCGATTGAGGGTGAGGTGGCCGATGTGGTTGCGGACCTCGGCGAGGACTTCGTCCTGAAGTATTTCGGCGTGGCTTGCTTCGGATGAAACCTGAGCAGTCATCGATAACTCCCTGCTTTTATTGTTCTTTATCAAGATGTTCACGGATGAACCTTCTCGCGATCGTACCAGTGCAAATTTGCCCAGTACAACCTTCAATCCTGCAGGTCGTTTTTGCATTTATGCAGTAGGCACGCGCCGGGCTCAAGGCACCCGGCTGGCCAGTGTTTCACCGATGCTGCGGCGCCTGGCGTGGGTTTCCGCGGCGTGGATCAGCTCTTCCAGTTCGCTGGGCTCCACATCGTAGAACTGCTCCATGTCCGCCAGTGCCAGTTTCAAATCAGCGGCGGTAATGGCAGGGTCTCGGCCGGCTCTGGGGTTGAACGGGAGAGGTGCCGGCGCTGGCGCCGCGCCTTTGGGGTAACGCGTGCGCGTGGCGTTGTTGTACGCCAGTGCGCAGGCCAGCAGCGCACCTGCGCCGAGCAATACCGCGCCCAATTCATACCAACCCAGCGCCGCTGACGCCGGGTCTGCCAGGACCAGCGTCATGGCCAGGCCGCCGGCGGGCGGGTGCAGGCAGCGCAACCAGCACATCAGCACCACGGTCATGCCAGCCGCCAGGCAGGCGCAGCCCAGGGACGGGCCGAGGACACGCGTCACCAGCAAGGCAATCACGCCTGCGCACAGGTAGCTGCCGATAATCGACCAGGGCTGCGCCAAGGCACCCGATGACACGGCGAACAACAAGACGGCCGACGCACCCAGCGGGCCAAGCAGGTGCAGCGCGACATCCATGCCAAACACCTGAGAGCACAACCAGACGCTGAACAAGGTGCCAAGCGCCATACCGATCGCGGCACGGCTCCATTCGGTGGGGCGGGTGTTGATAGCAGCGGGGAACCAGCGAGCGAGCATTGGAAGGCAGTCCATAAACAGCGGGCAAAAAAAAGGCTTGTCTGGTTGCCCGGAAAAGCCCTTTGAAAGTTCCAACATTTGGGGGAAGGAACCCATGCAGTGTGCCGCGCGTGGAACAGAGGCGCCAATGCATATTAATGAGGGTTGAATGCAAAAATAATGAATTGGAATACGTTCAGACGGCTATCGAACAGCAGACTTTACCCAGCACCCGATTAGTGAGTTCTTCATCGAAAAAACGCTTGCGCAGGTTCTCCTGCAAACCGGGTTCACTGGCCAGCGGGCCTTTCAACGCCACCAACGCGTCGCGCAATCCCATCAGCCGGTCCAGCGGTGGCAGGGGAACGTAGCCGACATGCACTTCGGTGCTGGTCAAGGCTGGGTTATCAAGCGAAGCATCATCTGGCACGGCGTTGTCCTCTCGTCCTTGTGGTCACCCATGACCTGTGGCGGTACATGAATACCGCACCAGGCAAGCGAGTTTACCGTCGGGTTTTGGGCGCAGGAAAGAGAAACGGCAGCAGTTATTACGTAAAGCTGTGTGGGAAGTTTCCGCGCCGGCAGTGCCGGCGCAGGCTCAAGGTTGCACAGGTTTGGCCAGGTGCAGCAGCACGTAAGGGTTACGGTCGAATTCGCCGGTCAGGGTCGGCGTGATGGACCGAAAGCGCGGGTCTTGCAAACCTTCGTAATCCACTTGGCTCATCACCAGCCAGGCGGGTCCCTGGAGTGGCTTGAGGTCGGCGGCTTGCTGAGTGAACAACGGCACCTGGTCGCAGTCGAGGTTGACCATGTACTTGATGGCCTTGGCGTCTTTGCCCAAGCCATGCAGCACCACCGGCGCGCGCTGCTGCATCACCTGCTCATGAACCTGCAAGGTAAAGGTGCGGGTGTCGTAGATACTGCGCTCCAGCGGCTCGACCACCAGGATATAGGTGGCCCAAACCGCCAGTACCGCGGCAAAGGCCGGGCCGACCGGACGCAGGCGGCGCTTGAAGAGTGTCACCAAGGCCACCACCTGCAGGCCCGCCAGCACGCCGAACACCCAGCCCAGATGGCTCAACTGCTCAGGGTAGCGCGGTCGTGCCAATAAAAGGCCGATGATCAACAGCGTCGGCAGCAGCGTCCAGATCACCAGCAGCAGCCCACGCAGCCCGGCGAAGAGCCGTCCGTGTGCGACCTGGAACGGGTACGCCGCAATGATCGCCGCCATGGGCAACATTGGCAGCACGTAACGTGCTTTTTTCGCCTGGGGAATCGACAGGCCGACCATCACCAGCAAGCCCGCGGCGGCGCAATACCACACCAACTGCAATGCCGGTCCCGGCGCGCGGCGCCCGCTGAGCAGCATGGCCAGCAATACCAGCAGCGCCATCGGATACGCCAAGGCGTAGTTGCCCAGCGAACTGGTGAAGTAGTACAGCGTGCCGCTCGAGCCTTCGCTGCCATCCATGCGACCGAGGAACTGCATGCGGATCACGTCCTGCATGAAGCTTTCGCCACCGCTCAACTTGGCCATCAGCAACAGCAGGCCCACGCATGCCACCAGCAGCGCCAGGGCCAGCAAGCCGAAACTGAACAGCTGGCGCCATTGTCGGTTGATCAGGTAGTAGCTGCAGAGCACGCCCGTAGGAATCACCAGGCCAATCGGCCCGCGCACGGCAAACCCCAGGATCAGCATCAGGTACAGCCAATGCAGGCGTTTAGCCGCCCCGAAGTGATCATGGGCATAACCCAGGTAGAACACCGCCAGGGCGATGGCGGCCAGCATCTGGTCGAGGGACACCGCACGGGTTTCGCTGATGAAGTTGCTGCTCAACAACAGCAGCGCAATGCTCAGCAGCCCCCAGCGCGGGGAGTAGGGCGCCGTCAGGCGATAAACCAGGGTGACGATAAACGCCGAGGCGATCGCCGTGGGCAACCAGGCCGTGAGGCTGGTGACCTGGCCCAGGGGCAATGAAACCAGCCAGGTCAACAGTGTCGAGGTGGCCAGGTAATCCGCGTAAGGCTGCCCATAGGTGGTGGGGAAGACGCTGGGGCCATGCCGCAGCATTTCCTGGGCAAACAACACGAAGCGCGAGTCGAAGCCAATGATCGCCTGGTGCCAGTTGCCGGCGATAAACAGCAACAACGCCAGCAATCCCAAACCGAGGGATTGGCGGCGAATCGTCGCATTCAGCGGGGACGGTTGAACTCTGTTCACGTCTCAGGCTTCCACGACCTGGCCTGCACCCAGGGCTACCCATTGCTGCTGGGGAATCGGCAGTTGGCAGGAATCGCCTCGGCCGATCGGGTAGTACTGGAAGCCTTTGCGCGCCAGGCGCTCGCCGTCGTAGAGGTTGCGCCCGTCGAAGATCACCGGGGTTTTCAGGCGCTGGTGGATCAGGTCGAAGTCCGGCGCCTTGAACTGCTGCCATTCTGTGCAGACGATCAGCGCATCCGCACCGCCCAGGGTCGATTCCGGGGTGCCCATGAGCATCAGCCGTGGGTCATCGCCGTAGATGCGTTGGGTTTCCTGCATGGCTTCCGGGTCGAATGCACGTACGTTGGCGCCGGCGGCCCAGAGGGCTTCCATCAGCACGCGGCTGGGGGCATCGCGCATGTCGTCGGTGTTGGGTTTGAATGCCAGGCCCCACAGGGCAAAGGTCTTGCCGCGCAGGTCGCCCTTGAAGAACGCATTGATCCGTTCGAACAACTTGCTCTTCTGACGCTGGTTGATGGCTTCCACCGCTTCCAGCAGGTCGCTGGAGCAGTTGGCTTGCTTGGCGCTGTGGATCAGGGCGCGCATGTCCTTGGGGAAACACGAACCGCCGTAGCCGCAGCCGGGGTAGATAAAGTGGTAGCCAATACGCGAGTCAGCACCGATGCCCAGGCGCACGGCTTCGATGTCCGCCCCCAGGTGCTCGGCCAGCTCGGCGATCTGGTTGATAAAGCTGATCTTGGTCGCCAGCATGCAGTTGGCGGCATACTTGGTCAGTTCGGCGCTGCGCAGGTCCATGAAAATGATGCGGTCATGGTTGCGGTTGAACGGTGCGTACAGGTCGCGCATCACGTCGCGCACTTCTTCGCGCTCACAACCGATGATGATGCGGTCCGGGCGGCGGCAGTCGGCAACGGCCGAGCCTTCCTTGAGGAATTCCGGGTTGGAGACGATATCGAACTCAAGGTGCCGGCCGGCCAGGTGCAGGGCTTTTTCGATGTGGGCGCGCAGGGTGTCGCCGGTGCCGACCGGCACGGTGGATTTTTCCACCAGGATCACCGGCTCTATGCGGTGGCGGGCCACGGCGTCGCCTACCGACAGCACGTATTTCAGGTCGGCCGAGCCGTCTTCGTCCGAAGGGGTGCCCACGGCAATGAACAGGACTTCGCCGTGTTCCACCGCCAACTTTTCATCATGGGTGAAGTGCAGCCTCCCACTCTCCAGGTTTTCCTTGACCATCGCAGCCAGCCCCGGCTCGAAGATGGTCACATGGCCTTTTTGCAGTGACTCGACCTTGTTCTTGTCAACGTCCATGCAAATGACATCGTGGCCGACTTCAGCCAACACGGTGGCCTGCACCAGACCGACGTAACCGCTACCAAATACACTGATTTTCATGGGGCATTCCTGGGACTTGTGGCGCTAGCACGACGAGAGTTGATAACCAGAACACCGAGGATGACCAGCGCCACCCCCAGGGTTTTTGAAACGGAAAAATGTTCGTTGAACACCGGCAGGCTGGCGGCCAGCAGGTATACCAAGGCGTAGCTGATGCTCAGCAGCGAATAGGCGCGGCCCAGCGGCAAATGCTTGAGCGCGCCAAGCCAGCAGAGCATCGACAGCGCGTAGGCCAGGATCGCCAGGGTCACGACGCCGAGGGCGCCCAGGTCGATGCTGTTCTGGCTGAAGGCGTCCAGCCATTCGCTGGGCAGCGGCAGGCGCGTCATGCTCCAGCGCATGCCCAGTTGGGCGGCACTGACCAGGCCGACGCTGCCCAGGGCCAGGGCAAACCCCTGAACCCGGCTCATACCTGACGCCCCAGCAACACGACGCCACCGATCACCAGCGCCACACCCAGCCAATGGCGGGTGTCGATGTGTTCCTTGAATACAAAACGCGCGACCAGCGTGACCAACACGAAGTTGAGGCTGAGCATCGGGTAGGCAATGCCGACTTCCAGGCGTTGCAACACCAGCAGCCACACCAGCAGGCCGAGGCCCAGGCACACCAGCGCCGACCACAACCAGGGCGAGCGCAGTTTCAGCGCCCAGCCATCCGGCAGGTCGCGCCAGCTTTCCACGGCGAACTTCTGGGAAACCTGGCCCATGCAGGTGAACAGGCAGGCGGCCAGTAACAGCAGCAAGGTGATCATTGCGCAGCCTGCGGGAAGATCAGGATCACGATGTTGCCTTGTTCGTAGCGCTTGCCGTCCTTGGGCAGTAAGTCGACTTCTGCGATTTCGTCATCGCCCTTGACCCGCATGACCACGCCGACCGGGCCCTTTTGGCGCGCAATGCTCATCCATTGCTGGACTTGGGTGGTATCCACCTTGTGGTGCGTGGCGTCCGCGTAGGCCAGGCCGTATTTGACTTCGCCGACGGTGTTGTAGAGCGTCACGTCCGGGCGCGCCAGGCGCCACGACAGTGCCGACGCTGCGCCCAGGTCATTGCTCAACAGGGCCGTGGCCGGTTGCAGTTCCTGCAGGTGGTCGATGATGAATTGGTCCGGAGTCTTGTTGTACACCACCGAGTGCGGCAACGCGGCGGGCAGCAATGCCACCATCAGCCAACTGCCGAGGACCGGCGCGGCCCACAGGTGCAACGGCCGGGCCGCCTGCAACAGGTTGACGAGGATCCAGGCAAACAGAAAGGTGAACACCAGCACCAGGCTTAGGGTTTCCTGGCCGTGCTCGTACACCGGTTTCTTCAATTGCACCCAGGTCAGCGCGAGCAATGCCACTACGCCGATGATCAGGTTCAGCCAGCCGTTGATGCGCAGCGCACGGCTGCGTCCCTGGGCCAGTTTGTCGGCCAGGGTATTGCCCATCAACAAGGCCAGGGGCAGCAGGCACGGCATGATGTAGGACGGCAGCTTGCCTTTGGCCAGGCTGAAGAAGGCCAGGGGCATCAGTAGCCACAGCACGATAAAACCGATTTTTGCGCTGCGTTTGTCGCGCCACGCCTGTTTGACGGTGGACGGCAACAGCGCCACCCACGGCAGGCAGAACGCAACCAACAGCGGCAGGTAATACCAGAACGGCTCGGCATGCTGGGCATCGTCACCGGCGAAGCGCTGGATATGCTCGTGCCAGAAGAAGAAATTCCAGTAGTCCGGCTCTTGCAGGTGCACCGCCAGCGCCCACGGCAAGCTGACGACAATCGCCACCACCACGGCGACCACACCGTAGCCCAGCAGCTCACGCACACGCTTCTGCCAGATCGCATAGGGCAGGGCGATCAACACCGGCAGCAACCACGCAAGAAAGCCTTTGGTCATGAAGCCCATGCCGCAGGCGAGGCCGAGCAACGCCCAGGCCCCCAGGCGCCCGTTGCGGGTGGTGCTGTCGAAGCAGAACCACAGGGCAGCACCGGTCAGGTTGACCCAGAAGGTGAACTGCGGATCCAGGTTGGCGTAGCCACCGAGCAAGGCCACGCTGACAAAACTCATGTACAGCACGGTGCTGACCAGGGTTTTGCGCGGGTCATTCCACAGCCGGCGCGACACCCCGTACACCAGCAGAATGCTCAAGCCCGTGCTCAGGGCCGAGGCAAACCGCACGCCGAACAGGTTCTGCCCGAAGATCGCCTGGCCCAGCGCGATCATCCAGTAGCCCGCCGCCGGTTTTTCGAAGTAGCGGATGCCCATGAAGTGCGGCGAAGCCCACTTGCCGGTCAGCAGCATTTCCTGGCTGATCTGCGCGTAGCGGGTTTCATCCGGAATCCACAGGCCATGGGTAGCCAGCGGCAGCAGGTAGAACACACCAAACGCCAACAGCAGAAGGGGCAAGGCCCAACGGCGGATCATGCCTGCTGCACTCCGAGCCAACCCTCGCGGCCCGGCAACGCACCGCGCACCAGCTGTTGCTGGGGCAGGGTGGTCACGTCCGCTGGCAACAGCTCGCCCAGTGGTTTGAAGTCGATGCCGCGCTGCCCGGCCTGGGCGAGCAACTGGCGAAAATCGTTGGCCATCAGAATCCCTTCTACTTCGGCATGAATCGTATAAACGTTGAGTTTCGACGCGGCAAAACGGTCGAGGATGAACCCATTGAAGTCTTTGGCAGCCACCACCGGCCCGACGACTTCGTCGAAGGTCGGCAGGTCTACCGGAATTTGTGGGGTGCCCGCACTGCCATCGGCCAGGGTTGGACGAAACAGGCTGGTGCCCCGGCAATCGCTGTTGTAGCGAAAGTTAAAAGCTTGCTTGGCTTGCACCACACGTTCATCCGCGCGCCAACCGGCGGCGGCGGAACAGTCGATGCGCTCACCGAGTATGTCGCTGAGGGTGTCGACGCCACGGCGGATCTGCTCGATCAACTGCGCCTCGCTCCAGCGCCCGGTATTGGCCTGCCAGCCATGGTGATCCCAGGCGTGCAGGCCCACTTCGTGCCCGGCGGCCTTGGCCTGGCGCATCAAGTGCCCCAGGTCGCGGCCGATCGGTTTGCCCGGCCAGGCAGTGCCGGCGAGCAAGATGTCCAGGCCATACAGGCCGACCGCATTGGAACGCAGCATTTTCCACAGGAATTGCGGGCGGATGAGACGCCACAAGTGGCGCCCCATGTTGTCCGGTCCGACACTGAAGAAGAACGTCGCTTTCACCCCAGCTTCATCCAGGGACTCGAGCAATCGTGGTACACCCTCACGGGTGCCACGGTAGGTATCGACGTCGATGCGGAGGCCTGCCTGCATTATTTCTTGTCCGCGATTTCGAGCATGGCTTCACGCAGGAAGAAGTCCAGGGTGTTGCCGATGGTTTCGCTCATCTCCACGGTCGGCTCCCAGTTCAGCAGGCGCTTGGCGTTTTCGATGCTTGGCTTGCGGTGCGCCACGTCTTGGTAACCGGTGCCGTAGAACGCCTTGCTTTCGACGTCGCGGAAACCGGCAAACGGTGGGAAGTTGCCACGCAGTGGGTGCGCCTCGAACTGACGCAGCAGTTCTTCGCCCAACTGACGGATGCTGGCTTCGTTTTCCGGGTTGCCGATGTTGACGATCTGGCCGTCGCACACGCCATTTTCGTTGTCAATGATGCGTGCCAGGGCTTCGATGCCGTCGGCGATGTCGGTGAAGCAACGCTTCTGCTCGCCGCCGTCGAACAGGCGGATCGGCGTGCCTTCCACCAGGTTCAGGATCAATTGGGTGATTGCGCGAGAACTGCCGATACGCGCCGAATCCAGGCGGTCCAGGCGTGGGCCCATCCAGTTGAACGGACGGAACAGGGTGAATTTCAGGCCCTTGTCACCGTACGCCCAGATCACACGGTCCAGCAGCTGCTTGGAAACCGAGTAGATCCAGCGCTGTTTGTTGACCGGACCCACCACCAGGTTGGAGGTGTCTTCGTCGAAGTACTGGTCCTGGCACATGCCATAGACTTCGGAGGTCGACGGGAAGATCACGCGCTTGTTGTACTTGACGCAGTAGCGCACCAGCTTGAGGTTTTCTTCAAAGTCCAGTTCGAACACGCGCAGCGGGTTGCGGGTGTATTCGATTGGCGTGGCGATGGCCACCAGCGGCAAGACCACGTCGCACTTCTTGATGTGGTACTCGATCCACTCGGTGTGGATGCTGATGTCGCCTTCCACGTAATGGAAGTTCGGGTGGCTGCGCAGGCGCTCGATGGCGTCGGAGCCGATGTCCAGGCCGTAGACTTCGTAACGGTCGTCACGCAGCAGGCGCTCGGACAGGTGGTTACCGATAAAACCGTTCACGCCCAGGATCAGCACGCGGGTACGACGAGGCTTGCGGCCGGACTCGGCGCCGCGCAGTACGGAACCGTCGACCAGGCCCAGTGCGTCCGCCAGGGCGGGGCCGGCCAGGAACAGGCCGTCGGCGTTACGCTGGCCGAACTTGACCACCAGGGAGTCTTCACCGCAGGCGATGCGCAGCGGGTTGACGCTGATCACGCGGCCAGGGGCCAGGCCTTCGTTGCCCTTGACCACTTCGGCCTGCCACACGATCAGTTTGTGCTCGCCCACGGCGCAGAAAGCACCCGGGTAAGGTTGGGTCACGGCACGTACCAGGTTGAACAGTTCTTCAGCCGGCTTTTTCCACTCCAACTTGCCATCGGCGGCGGTGCGGCGGCCGAAGTAGGTGGCCTGGCTTTCGTCCTGGGCGGTTTCGGCCAGTTTGCCCTGGGCCAGTTGCGGCAGGGCGTCGCGCAGCAGGGTAATGGCGGCGTCGCGCAGTTTGGCGTGCAGGGTCAGGCCGGTGTCACTGCGCTCGATGATGACTTTCTGCTGGGCCAGGATCGCACCGGCATCGGCACGCTTGACCATGCGGTGCAGGGTCACGCCGGTTTCGGTCTCGCCGTTGACCAGCACCCAGTTGGCTGGGGCGCGGCCACGGTATTTCGGCAGCAACGAGCCATGCAGGTTGAACGCGCCTTTGCCGGCGGTGGCCAGCAGCGGCTCGCTGAGCAGGTTGCGGTAGTAGAACGAGAAGATGTAGTCCGGGTTCAGCTTGGCGATGCGCTCGATCCACAACGGGTGGTTGGCGTCTTCCGGGGCATGCACCGGGATGCCGTTGCGGGCGCACAGTTGCGCGACGGAACCGTAGAAGTTGTTTTCCTTGGGGTCATCGGCATGGGTGAACACGGCAGCAATTTCGTAACCGGTGCTGAGCAGCGCTTCAATGCCTGCACAACCAATATCGTGGTACGCGAATACAACAGCTTTTGAACTCATGATTAGACCTGATCAGCAGAAGTAGAGGTATGGGAGGACACCAGGCCGTCGACGACGACCACGGGTGCCGGTGCTGCCGGTTGGTTGCGCAGCACTTTTTCGATAAAGAAGCGCGGACGGGCGCGCACGTCGCTGTACATGCGGCCCAGGTATTCACCCAGGAGGCCCATGCCGATGAACTGGCCGCCGGTGAACACGAACAGCACCGCGAACAGCACGAACATGCCTTCGCCGGCCCATTCGGCACCAAAGGCCAGGCGCAGGATGATCAATGCAAAGGCGAACAACATGCCCAGCGCCGCCAGGCTGAAGCCGACAATCGATAGCAGGCGCAGCGGGGTGGTGGTCATGCACGTCAGCAGGTCAAACATCAGGCTGATCAGGCGCATGGCGCTGTATTTGGATTCGCCGTGCTCACGCTCGGCGTGGTGCACCAGGATTTCCGTGGTGTGCCGGGCAAAACCGTTGGCCAGGATCGGGATAAAAGTGCTGCGCTCACGGCAGGCGAGCATCGCGTCGACGATGGTGCGGCGATACGCACGCAGCATGCAGCCGTAGTCAGTCATGGCCACGCCGGTGGAGCGCTGCACGGCCAGGTTGATCAGGCGCGACGGCCAGCGGCGGAAGGCCGAGTCCTGGCGATTGTTGCGCACGGTGGCAACCACGTCGTAACCGAGGGCGGCCTGTTCGACCAGGCGCGGGATTTCTTCCGGCGGGTTTTGCAGGTCGGCGTCGAGTGTGATCACCACTTCGCCCCGGCACTGCTCGAAACCGGCCATGATCGCCGCATGCTGGCCATAGTTGCGGTTGAGGATCACCGCGACCACGTTGCTGCCGTCTTCAGCGGCGGCGTCTTCCAGCAGTTGGGCCGAATTGTCGCGGCTACCGTCATCCACCAGGATGATTTCGTATTCGTAGGCCAGTTGCTTGCAGGCTGCGGTGGTACGGCGCAGCAATTCAGGCAGGCTCTCTTGTTCGTTGTAGACCGGGATAACGATCGACACGCAATGAATAGGGTAGGGTTTCAAAGATTCATGACCTCGGGGTTAGAGCAACTTGGAGCGCTGAAACAGCAGCAATCAGTGGGCGAAAGTACAGGCAACTGATTAAAAGGCAGTGGTGTGCGTGGTGTTCATTCGACATTCCTGAGCGCTGGCCGTGTGTTCTTCCTGGTGAACTGCAGTAAAGACGATATTGCGTAAAGGTAAAGCGGAATCAATGGGTTAGTTGGAGAAGCGCGGATGGCCCTCAAGTCAACAAGGGCAAGATTAAGCGTAAAAATGTAGTACGAATATGAAACGCAGATGAAAAACTCGTTTATTTGACAGGTAGACAGCTAGGGTTCAGCTAAGCGGACGCGGTGCTGCACAAGGCGCCGGGGGGGATCGCGACGCAATGTTATTCAATCCTGTTTTCAGTGAAGAATATTCTCTGCAATGCCCTGCAAGTGCCGGTAAAGTAAGCCGTCTCTTGCCAGGGTGAACGGATGAATAGCGTGCAGCTTTTACGCGGCCAATTGCGGCCAGTGTTGATGGGGTTGTTGATGAGCGTCGCGTGCATCACCACCGTATGCGCCGATGATGGGGTGGCGCTGACCAGCATCGACCAGGTGCCGGACGGCGTGGAAGTGCGCGGCAAGCAGATCGCCGCGTATACCTGGGACGATAAACAAGGCAAGAACCTGCTGGTGCTCGCCGAACAAGTCAGCGAGCGCGATGACGACGGCACCCAGTCGGCATTCGTGTATGCGGCCCAGTACCTGATCGACGGCAACCGCCCCAAGCGCGTGTGGATGCTCTACGACGATGTGCAGCACTGCGAATTCGATGCGTCCCTGCGCTTTGACAGGGCTGCAACCAAAGTCACCGACCTCACTGGCGACGGCATCACCCAGGCCACCGTGGGCTATTCGCGCACCTGCACCAGTGATGTCAGCCCCAACGAATTCAAGTTGATCATGCACGTCGGCAAGTCGCAGAAGTACCGCCTGCGTGGGGTCGACCGCGTCGGTGCGGCCTGGTGGGACGAAGAGGCCGGCGCCCTGCGCGGCATGCCGCTGCCAAAGGACTGCAGCGTGGCCGCTCAGCAGGCGCTGGTCAGCCAGTACAAGGAGCAGGGCACCGAGTTGCCGTTGCCGGGGTGTTATGGCGATGAGAAGGACTTTGCCAAGGCGCCGGAGGCGTACCTGACGTTCATGCGCCAGCACTGGTTCGCATTGATGCAGAAGCAGGACAGCGAGTGGAGCCAGACCCAGGTCCAGCCTCAGGAGCCCACCGAGGACGACGATACGGCCCCGTGATTTTGTGCCGGGGCTGGTCCTGGGTTAGACTCGGCCCTCGCCAATTCACTAAATACCTCGATTAAACAAAGGCTTGTTCGAGGTATTTAATCCAAAGGCTGATCTACCTTGACTGAGTCTATCCGCAACCCACTGACCCTATACCTCACCCGCCTGGCCCCCTCCAGCCAATTGACCATGCGCTACGTGCTGCAAGATGCGGCCGACCGCCTGGGCTTCGAGGATATCAACCTCGAAGACATCGACTGGCACTTGCTGCAACCCGAACACGTCATCGCCCTGGTCGCCGCCCTGCGCGAGGACGGTTATGCACCGAATACCTCCTCGTTGTATGTGAACGCGGTGCGCGGGGTGATGAATGAAGCCTGGCGTCTGAACCTGATCAGCCAGGAGCACCTGCTGCGCATGCGCACCGTCAAGGCTGCACCCGGTACGCGCCTGGGCCAGGGCCGCAACCTGCGGCGCAGCCTGATCCGCGAAATGATGGAAGTCTGCGCCGCCGACCCACGCCCCCAGGGCCTGCGGGATGCCGCGGTGATCGGCATACTCTACGGCTCCGGCATGCGCAAGTCGGAATCGGTCAACCTCGACCTGGCGCAAATCAACTTTGAAGAACGCAGCCTGCGGGTGATCGGCAAGGGCAACAAGGAGTTGATCAAGTACGCGCCGGACTGGGCGTTCGCCAAATTGCAGGCGTGGCTGGCGTTTCGGCGCGAGCAGCTCAAGGAGGGCGAGCAGGATGACAGCTTCCTGTTCAACCGTATCCGCCGTGGCAGCCACATCACTCGCGAGCGCATCACCAAACATGCCATCTACTACATCGCCCGCCAGCGCGGCGAACAGGTGGGGGTGAAGATCATGCCCCATGACTTCCGTCGCTCGTTCATCACCCGGGTGATCGAGGAGCATGACCTGTCGATCGCGCAGAAGCTCGCGCACCACACCAATATCCAGACCACCGCCAGTTATGACGTGCGTGACGACAATGAGCGGCGGCGGGCGGTGGATCGGTTTGACTTGTGATGAATCAGGGGGAGGGCGGGTTGTTGGCCAAATGCGCTGGCAAACGACGCAAGGTCCACAGCGTGGTCAACAGCGCCGCAATAGCGCACAGCGCTATGCCGATCAGCATCGGCGCCGGCGTGTGATCGGCGAACACGCCGATCAGGGTCATGGACACGGCACCGATGATCATCTGGATCGCGCCGAGCAGGGCTGAAGCAGACCCGGCTACCGCGCCATGATCCTCCAGGGACAGTACCCCGGCGGCCGGCAGCAGCAAGCCGAGAAAGCCGAAGCCGATAAACAGCAGGGTCATGGTCAGGGCCAGGCTGTCGAGCCACAGTGTTGTGGCCGCCAGGACGGCCATCACGGCGGCCACGGCCGTTACCGACCAACGAATCAGCGGCGCCAGGCCAAAGCGCGCACTGAGGCGTGCAGTGAGTTGGCTCATGGCAAAAAACGACGCAGCATTCAACGCAAAGCCGAGGCTGAACTGCGTGGGTGTGAGGCCGTAGTACTCGATGTACACGAACGGCGCGCTGCCGATAAACACGAAGAAGGTCGCCAGGCCAAAACCGCAGACCACTGACAGGCCGATGAATACCGGGTCACGCAGCAATGCGCCATAGCTGCTGAAGGCGTTGCCCAGGGTCTTGCCCAACCGGCGTTCGGCCGGGTGGGTTTCCGGCAGTTGCACAATGGTCATCACCAGGCACGCCGCCGCCAGCACCGCCAGCACGGCAAACACTTCACGCCAGCTCCACAGCGCAATCACCAGGCTGCCGGCCAACGGCGCAAGGATCGGCGAGACGCTCATCACCAGCATCAGCAACGCCATCAGCCTGGCGGCCTCATGCCCGGTGTACAGGTCCCGCACGATGGCACGGGGAATTACCATGCCCGCGCAGGCGCCGAACGCCTGCAGGGCACGAAACGCGATCAGTGTCTCGATGGTCGGCGCCAAGGCACACCCCACACTGCCCACGATAAAAATCACCAGGCCGGCATAGATTGGCGGCTTGCGCCCGAACACATCACTGATCGGCCCGTAGAACAATTGGCACAGGCCGACGATGACGAAGAACACCGTGAGGCTCATCTGCACCAGCGCCGGCGAGGCCTGCAGGCTGGCGCCCAGGGTTGGCAGCGCGGGTAGGTAGATGTCGATGGCGAACGGGCCGACGGCGGTGATCAAGCCCAGGAGGAGGGCGAGGTGGGCAATGCTTCGAGACATGGAATTCCGGTACCTTCAAGGGATCGGCCAGCTTAGTGGTCCGCCTGCGGCTGTACAAGATGACGCTTACAGAGTCATTACAACTTCGATGTAGCCCTGATAACGCCGAGGCAAAGAGCTGCCCTTGCACGCGAGCACAAGGGAATCGCGCAGATTCCCTGACTTGGGCTTCACTAATAAGCAACGGCTGCCGATAACGGTACTAGACGCTCAAGCGGTTGGGTTCCCAACCGGCTGTCCAGGCTATGGGGATACCTGCATGACGATCAAACTGCGCTTGATGTTGTTGATTGCGACCGGATTGCTGACCGCCTTGATCATGAGCCTTGCCGGCTACCTGGGAAATACCCGGATGGGCAATGCCGTGCAGGACAACGAGTTGAGCATGACGGTGCTGCGCAATCACATGGAAGCCGACATGATGCACGACGCCCTGCGTGCCGATGTACTGTCAGCCATGCTGGTGGGCCTGGGCAAAAGCACCAGCAGCAAAGCGCAGGTGAACAGCTCCCTGAAGGATCACGCTGAGCACTTTCGGCAGGTGCTGGCAGACAACCTCAAGCTGCCGTTGGACGACACGCTCAAGGCGAACCTGGAAAAAATCAAACCGAGCCTGGACAACTACATTGCCGCCGGTGAGCGCATTGTCGCCTTGGCGCTGGACAATCCCGACGCCGCACGCAATGAACTGGGAACGTTCAACACCGCCTTCACCCAGCTTGAAGATCAAATGGCCGCGCTGAGCGAGCTGATCGAGACCAACACCCAGCAGACCAGCCTCGGTACACAGCAGACCATCAGCAACGCCAATTTAACCCTCGGCGTGGTGTTGCTCGCCAGCCTTTTACTGCTGTTGGCTCAGGGCCGCTGGGTCATGCTCAGCATCATGGGGCCGTTGCAGGCTGCCAGCCGTATTGCCGCCAGCATTGCGCGGGGCAACTTGAGCGAAATGATTGTCGAACCCCAGCGCAAAGATGAAGCCAGCACATTGATTCGCAGCCTCGCCACCATGCAACGGGATCTGCGCGGCATGATCGAAGTGGTGCGCAGCAACGCCCACGGGGTCAATGGCATGAGCGAGCAACTGAGCCACGGCTGCCATGAAGTGGCCGGCAGCAGCCAGCAACAAAGTGCGGCGGCCAGCACCATGGCCGCGGCTGCGAGTGAAATGACCGCCAGTATCGAGGAAATCACTCGGCATGCCGGGCGAGCGTTGGACATGGCCAACCAGGCCGAAACCTTGGCCAAGGACGGTGGCCGGGTGATTCATCAGGTGGTCAACGACATGGGCGGCATTGCCCGCTCCGCGCAGCAGTCGGCCCAGGTGATCCGCACGCTGGACAAAGAGTCCGAAGCAATTTTCAGCATTATCCAGGTAATCAAGGGGATCGCCGACCAGACCAACCTGCTGGCCCTGAATGCCGCGATCGAAGCCGCCCGCGCCGGTGAACAGGGGCGGGGGTTCGCAGTGGTCGCCGATGAAGTTCGCAGCCTGGCCGGCCGTACCAGTGCCTCAACCCTGGAAATCGCCAGCATGGTCGAGCGTATCCAGCAAAGTACCCGCGAAGCGGTGACCAGCATGGAGGAGGGCGTGGCTCAGGTGGACAAGGGCATGGCGGTAACCACCGAGGTGGAGCGGGCGATTCGCGAGATTTTGCAAGCGACCCTGAACACCACGGAGATGGTCAACGATATCTCGCGCACTATCGGTGAACAGAGCCTGGCCAGCAATGAAATTGCGCACCAGGTGGAGATGATTGCCGGCATGTCGGAAAACAACAGCCGGGTCATTGGCCAGACAGCGTCAACAACGGACGAATTGTCCAGCCTGGCCGGCAAGCTGTCGCAGTCGGTTGATCGATTTCAGTTGTAAACCATTGATTTAACTCAACTAAATAGTCATTTAGTTGAGTTAGGCATCAGGGCAGGGACTCAGGATTGGGAGAGGGCAGACGTCCGCCGTGCGGCGATGCGCTCTACCGTTTGCATATGCTGCGTACCCCATTGGCACAACCCACCCAACGCCGACGCCAGGGACTCCCCGAACGGCGTCAGGGAATACTCGACTTTGGGCGGTATTTCCTGGAAGTCCACGCGAAAAATAATCTCATCGCGCTCCAACTCCTTGAGTTGCTGGATCAGCACTTTATCGGTCACACCGCCAATCGCGCGCTTTAATTCTCCATATCGATGAACATTCTGCGCCAGGTTGAACAGCACCAGCGGCTTCCATTTGCCGCCAATCACCGCCAGGGCCGCCTCGAGCCCGCAATTGAATGAGTTATTGGCCATGATTGAGGTGCCTCCAAGGGTACTTACCAAAAGGTGCATACTATTCAAAAGAATAGAGCGGATCTAGAGTTGCGCCTCAACATTCTTTTTTGGAGTCATCATGAGCAAGCTCAACGGAAAAGTTGCAGTGGTTACCGGCGGCAACAGCGGCATCGGCCTGGCCACCGCGATTCGCTTTGCAGCTGAAGGCGCACAGGTGGTGATTGTAGGCCGTAGACAGTCAGAGCTGGACAAGGCGCTGGAGCTGATCGGGCCTGACGCCATCGCCATCCAGGCCGACATTGCCAAGCTGGACGACCTGGACCGTGTGTTCACCCAGGTCAAAGCCGCCAAGGGTCGTGTTGACATACTGTTTGCCAACGCAGGCCTGGGGGATTTCCAACCGATCGGGTCAATAACCGAAGAATCGTTCGACCGCACGTTCGGCATCAACGTCAAAGGCACGCTGTTCACCGTGCAAAAAGCCTTGCCACTGATGCAGGCCGGCGGTTCCGTGATCCTGACTGGCTCGACCACCGGGACAATGGGCACCGCGGCGTTCAGCGTGTACAGCGCCACCAAAGCGGCGTTGCGTAATTTCGCCAGAAGCTGGGCGCTGGATCTCAAAGGCACCGGCATTCGCGTGAACGTACTTTCACCCGGACCGATCTCGACACCAGGCCTGGACTCGGCGTTGTCAGGTACAGGCCAGAAGGAGGCGATCATCGACGACATGACGGCGCAGGTGCCACTGGGCCGTATCGGTCAGCCTGAAGAAGTGGCAGCCGCCGCGTTGTTCCTGGCATCGGATGAGAGCAGCTTCATGACGGGCAGTGAAATGTTTGTCGATGGAGGCTTTGCTCAGGTTTGAACCTGACAGGGGGTTTTGCCTGTTGAAATCTGACGGGCACTGCCCCTGATTACGCAATATTATGTTACGCATAATGTATATTATGTTAAATCGTGTATTACTCTATGCTTATCGCTCAGCTACTTTATGGATCTCAGCAACCACCTGCTTCACAGCCTCTTCAATCGCACCTTCATTACGACACATCACCCAGCCATGCTCCGTAACCGCACGCTCGAACATCTCTGTGCACGCAACATGCTCTGCATACTTCTGAATCACTGTGCCGCCCAATCCTCGTGATCGTGCCGTTGCTCTCGCCCATGAAATATCCGGCGCGGTGACAACGCCGACATGCAGATCCGGCACTCGCACGCTTCGCTCCAGGTTCAACTGCAGAATCTCTGCAAACGGTATCGTGTGTCGAAACGCAGCCTCAGAGGGATACCAGCGATCAATCAGGATAATGCTGCCCAACGGCTGCCGAGTCAGGACATTCCGGGATATCCAGCGGCGACTCTCGGCAAAGCGCTCACACACAGCCCATTCCAAATCCCGTGAAGGATTTCTGGCAAGTTCATTGACCAGGGCCATGGTTTCACCTCTGTAGGGGTCGCTTTTTCGCTCGCAAAGCCGAATGACTTTCTTGTTTTCCGCCCTCAGTGCCGCCGTTACAGCCTCCAACAACGTGGTTTTGCCGGTGCCTTTGGGGCCATCTAGAGAAATAAAAAGTGGAACATTCATTTTTCACACAGCGATCAAGATAATCATCACCACTCTAACTGCATTTGCAGCTGGCCACGCATCCAAGCACTTTCACAAGTAATTTTCCTACCCCCTAGGTATGCTCCGCCTTTATTGCCGATCACTGATACCGGGATGCCCGCCCAAGTCTCTGCTGCACAGTCGCAGTGTATGGAGCCGTATCCTCTCAAGGACGTTTGAACGATGAGTACCCCCGCGCTGGATATCAGCGGCCTGACCCCCTTGCCTTACCACCAGCGTGTGGTCGATTACCTGAAGACCCACGAACCCGTCGTGTGGGAATGGGCTTCGTCTCTGGGCGTTCAGCAGGAACATGCCCAGGATGTGCGCGCACAGTTGCTGCGGGACACCTATCGCCTGAGCCCCGAGACCCACCCGCAGGCCTATCAGGCCTGCGAGAAGGCGCTGCAATGCTTGCAGATCCAGGCGCCCGCGACGCTTTACCAGGCTGGCGACGGCGCGATGAATGCCAGTCTGTATTACCTGGCCGGTGAAGTGCATGTGGTGTTCTACGGACCGATTCTTGAACGGCTCGACGCTCAGGAGTTACTGGCGCTGCTCGGGCATGAGCTGGCCCATTACCGCTTATGGTCTGAGCACGGTGGTGACTATCTCACCGCCGAGCGGATTCTCAATCACGCCATGGCTGATATGAATACGCCTCCGAGCCTGGAACAGACCGCGCGTTTATATAGCCTGCACACCGAAATCTATGCCGACCGAGGCGCGGCCCTGGTGGCCGGCGGGCCGGAAGCGTCGATTACCTCGCTGGTCAAGATTCACACCGGGATCGTCAGCGTCGATGCCGCCAGTTACCTGAAGCAGGCCCAGGAGCTGGATGGCAAGGATGCACCGTTGTCCCAAGGCGTTTCGCACCCGGAGACGTTTCTGCGCTCCCAGGCGGTGGACAGCTGGTGGCGGCAGGTGCCGGATACCGACAATTGGCTGCATGGCCGGTTGCGCGGGCCGCTGGCGCTCAGTCGTTTGGATGTGATCGGCCAAGTCGAGCTGACCGCCCTCACCCGCAGCTTTATCGCCAGCTTCATCGGCACCTCCGTGCTGCAATCGGAGGTGGTGCTCAATCAGGTACGTGGATTCTTTCCCGACTGGAAAGACAACGAAACCACGCTGGACCTGGGCACGCTGAATGCCGAGTGTGTCGACGCAAGCATCCACGAATACCTGCACTTCATCATGCTCGACCTGAGCCTGGTGGACCGCGACCTGCGGGATGAGGCCTTGTTGCACGCGGCGCGCACCGCCAAGAAGCTCGGCAGTAGCGACGACTTTATCAACGTGCTCAAGCGCGATATCAAATTACCCAAACGTGAGCTCGACCCGATCGTTCGCGCGCTCAAAGCGGAGGTCGACACATGGACCCGATAACCCAACCCATCAATTTCACGCAATTGCTGCAGACCCACGATGGCGTCGCCGTCCCCATCGACGATGTGCTGTTCCTGGCGCTGCCGTTACTGCGCCAGGTTGCGCAATTGCATGAACTGGGACGTGTCGCCCAACTCAGTTATCTCGATGTGCTGCAAGGGCCGGAACGCACGCTGCAACTGCGCAATCCCGAAGGCGTCTCGCCACGGCTGGCATTGGAAGCGATCAAGCAGGTGCAGCCTAATCCGGAGTCGGCACTGAATATTGTCGGCAAGGTCCGCCTGACCCGGGATTCGGAAAGTGGCGTGGCCGTGACCGACCTGCAAGTCCAGGAGGACCCGCATCAGACCATTGACCACCCGGTGTTCCTCACCGACCTGCACAGTTGGGAGCATCGCCTCGGGCACCACGACGAGATAACCGATATTTTCCAGCTCGGCCAGTTGCTGGCCTGCCTGGCGTGCGGGTTGGATTTTGCCGATATCAACGACCTCAAGGCCTTTGCCCGGCATCGCCGTAACCTGTTCCAGCTCAACGGCCGGCTCAACCCGGTGCTGGCCAATTTGATCGTTGAAATGACCGAGCTGAACCGCCATGAACGCGCCACGGATGTCGGCTCACTGGTGCGGCGCCTGGAATCCTGGCGCGAACAGCCGGCCAGCCTGGATGTCGAGCGTGTATTGGCCCAGGCCGAAGGCCCGGCTTCACGGCGCACCGTGGTGCTGGAGCATCTGCGTAACCGCTTGTTTGACCTTTCGCGACGCAATCGCCTGCTGTACTTCCGGCCAACGCAAGCCAACGTCAACTTGACCGTGGCCAGCGTGCCCTTGGTGATGCGCGTTGAAAGTATCCGCCCCGAAGCCTTGTGCACCTGGCAGCCTACCTTCGGTGGCTTCTCCGAGCAGGTGTTGAGCGGCAAACCGGTTGGCCTGCAGCAATGGTTGCGGTTTGAAGACCAGACCTGGTTGCAGGCGTCGCTGGAACGCATCATCCAGGAAACCCGCCGCGACCGCGCCGAGTTCGGCTTCAGCAACCTGCGCCTGGTCGTGGCCTTCATGCGCTGGCACAACCTCAAGGACACGCCGGAAGAACGCATCGTCACTCCCCTGCTCTGGCTGCCGGTGGAACTGAGCCGCAAAAAGGGTGTGCGCGACCAGTTCATGTTGCAGTGCGATGAGACCGAAGCCGAGTTCAACCCGGTACTGCGGCATCAACTGCGCCAGCTCTACGATATCCAGTTGCCGGAAACCGTCGACCTGCAAAAGACGTCCCTGGAGGAAATCCACGCCGATATTGCGCGCCAGATCAAACTGACCGAGCCCGGCGTCGAGTTGCGCCTGCAAAGCAAACCGCAAATCGAACTGATCCACCAGAAGGCCGTGCAGCATCTGCACCACTTCCAGCGTCGTCGCGCCCGTCAGCGTTCGGCGATGCCCTTGGTCAGGCCGGATTTCAGCTACGACCGCGAAGACTACCGCCCGCTGGGCCTGCAATTGTTCCAGCAAAAGGTGCTGCCCAGCGAGTTACCGTTGCGCCTGGCCGTCGGCGCCAAACCTGTGCTGCGCAACCAGCATCCGCAGATGGTCGCCAGCAGCACCGAGAACAGCACCTTCGCCATGCCCGAGAATCAGGGGCACCGCTACGCCTGGGACATCGACCTGACCCAGGTGACCCTGGCCAACTTCAACTATCGCAAGATGTCGCTGGTGCGTGACTACGCACAGCTGATCGATGAGCCCGCGCAAAACGAAGCGTTTGACCGGATGTTCTCGATTGAGCCGCGAGACGTCGAAGTCCAGACTCCAGACCCGATCCCGCTGCCCGACCAGTGGAACGTGGTGGCCGGTGATGCGACGCAGAACGCCGCTGTCAGCCTGGCCCGAACCGGGCGTCACTTCATCATTCAGGGGCCGCCGGGCACCGGCAAGTCCCAGACCATCACCAACCTGATCGCCGACTACGCCGCGCGCGGCCTGCGCGTATTGTTTGTGTGTGAAAAGCGTGCGGCGCTGGACGTGGTGTTCCATCGCTTGCAACAGAGTGAACTGGGCGAATTGTGCTGCCTGATTCACGACTCCCAGACCGACAAGAAAGCCTTCGTGGGCAACCTGCGTGAGTGTTATGAGCGCTGGATCGCCGGTGATGCCCAATCATCGCAGTTACAAGCTCGGCGTGACGCCACGCTGGCGACCCTGAGCCAGCAACTGGGCCTGATAGAGCGCTTTGAACAGGCGATGGCCGGCGTGCCGCAGTCCTTGGCCTGTTCGGTGCGTGAGTTGGTCCGTCATTTGATCGAGCTGCCACCCGTTACTGCACAGCTGCCGCCCGTTACTGCACAGCTGCCGCCCGAAGCGCTGGAACGCTTGCCCGAATGGCGGCACTGGCAGGCACAACAGGAGCTGACCGGCCGATTGTATCAGACCATCAAGGAACGCTTCGGCCTCGACAGTTTTGCGCGTCACCCCTTCAGCCACCTGGCCTCAAGCCTGGTCACCCACGAGCATGCCTACGGCCAGCTCAAGGCGTTTCTGGAGCAAGCCAGTGGGCTGATGGACAGCGTCGAGTCGTTCCTGGAGTCATCCTCCAGCCTGCTGTCCGGTGACACGCGCCTGACGGATGCGTGCGTGCTGACTCAAGCCGCCGAGCAACTGACCGGCGCCAACCTGGCGGCTCACCTCGACCTGCTGGAACCTGGTTCAACGGGTTCCCAAGCGCTGCACGCCGAACAGGCCGGCTTGCAGGCACTGGCCGTGCAGCAACACAACGCCCGTGAAACCACCCGCCACTGGCGCGAGAAACTTGAGCCCCAGGACACCCAGGCGGCCCTGGAGCAGGTACAGCGCCAGGAAGGCTCGCTGCTGCGCTGGTTGCAACCCGGCTGGTGGCGCCTGCGTGGCGAACTTCAACGCCGTTACGACTTCAGTCAGCACGCGATTCGCCCCAGCCTGCGCAGTGTGCTCGACAACCTGGCCGGTGAACACCGCGCCACCGCCGAGCTGCACGCCGAGCAGCAACGCCTGCAAGGTCGCTACGGCATCCAGGATATCGACCTGTTCGTGCACAACCTGCAAGCCTTGCTGCAGCAACTGAGCGCATCACCGCTGTTGCGCAAGTGGGTCGAAGGCCTGCGGGGCAACCCGAGCAACTTGCCCGTTGTGCGCCAGGAAGCCAGCCTGCGCCAACCCATCGCGCGCCTGGCCGAGCTGGTTGCCCAACAGTGTGTGTTCGACGCCGCGCCAAGCCTGGCCGAGCTGGCCGAATACCTGCGCGACCTGCGTGAAGAACTCGACGAACTACCCGACACCCTGCCCCTGCTCAACGAGCTGCACCAGGCCGATCCCGGCTGCCTGGCGGTCGTGCAACAGTATGCTTTGCCACAACCCGTGCTGGACGGGTTGATTGCCCAGGAAAACCTGACCCGCCTGTACCGTGCCAATCCGCAGATGGCACGCTTTGACGGTCCGGCCTTGAGCCTGGCCGCGCGCCAGGTCAGCCAGGCCGAAAGCAACCTGCTCAAGAGCAACGCTCACGTGCTCAGCGCCACCCTGCACCAGCGATTTCTGGAGCATGTGAAGCAATCGGCGATGTCAGTGACCCAGCTGGACGCCCAGGCCCGCGAGTTCAAGAAAGCCTATGCCAAGGGCCGCCGCGAACTGGAACATGAGCTGGGCAAGACCATGCGCTATCGCTCCATTCGCGAAATGGCCAGTGGCGACAGTGGCCGGGTGATCAACGACCTCAAGCCCATCTGGCTGATGAGCCCGTTGTCGGTGTCCGACACCCTGCCGTTGACCCCGGACCTGTTTGACGTGGTGATTTTCGACGAGGCCAGCCAGATCCCCAGCGAAGAAGCCGTGCCCGCCCTGAGCCGTGCGCAGCAGGTGATTGTGGTGGGCGACGAGATGCAGTTGCCACCGACCAACTTCTTCTCCAGTGCCGGTGACCAGGACGATAACGACCTGATTGCCATGGAGGACGGGGAACAGATCGCAATCAACCTCGATGCCGACAGCCTGCTGAGCCAGGCCGCACGCAACTTGCCGGCGACCCTGCTGGCCTGGCACTACCGCAGTCGCCACGAGGCGCTGATCAGTTTCTCCAACGCAGCGTTCTACGAAGGGCGGCTGATCACCATTCCCGACCGGCGTATCGAGCGCCCTGCCCCAGCCCACGCCGCGCTGGACTCCAGCGACGCCCAGGCCGTGATCCAGGGCGCCGACACGCTGCTCGACAGCCCGATCAGCTTCTTGAAGATGAGCGATGGCGTCTACCTCAGCCGCAGCAACCTGGCCGAAGCCCGCTACATCGCCAACCTCGTGCGTGAACTGCTGCAACGCGAGACCGGCCTGAGCCTGGGCATCGTGGCCTTTTCCGAGGCCCAGCAAGGCGCCATCGAGCAGGCTCTGGAAGACCTGGCCAGCAATGATTCGGCCTTTGCCACACGCCTTGAGCGCGAGTACGTGCGTGAAGATGCCGGGCAGTTCAATGGCCTGTTCGTCAAGAACCTGGAGAACGTGCAGGGTGATGAGCGCGATGTGATCATCCTGAGCATCTGCTATGCGCCGGGACCGAACGGCAAGATGCTGATGAACTTCGGCCCGATCAACCAGCGCGGCGGGGAAAAACGCCTTAACGTGATCTTCAGTCGTGCGCGCAAGCGCATGGCGATTGTCTCCAGCATTGAGTCCGAGGCCATCACCAATACCCACAACGACGGCGCTGCTGCATTGCGCGCGTTCCTGCAATTTGCCCAGGCCAGTGCCAGCGGCGATGCACCGCGCTCCCAGGGCATCCTGGCCAACCTCAACCCGGGCGCCAAGCAGTCCTTTGCCGTCAGCCTGCCCAGGGACAAACTGCGCAGCGCCCTCGCCGTCGCGTTGCGCCAACGCGGGCACTCGGTGCAGGAATATGTCGGGCGTTCACAGTTCCGCTGTGACCTGGCGATCAGTGACGCCAGCGGTGAATACTTCAGTCTGGGGGTGCTGCTCGACAGCGACACGGCAGCCGCGACTGACGTGCGTGAGCGTTATATCTTTCGCCCGACGGTATTGCGCAGCTTCGGCTGGAGGATCATCGACGTGCTCAGCCATGACTGGCTGCGCGATCCGGAGGAAGTGCTCAAGCGCATCGAAGCGCTGCTTCGGGGTGAAGAAGCGCCTGCACTGCCAGCGCTGGAACAGGTCGTGGAAACCGTCGAGATCGAAGCCGAGCCTGCGGTAACCCCTGAAGCGGCGCCGTCGATGCGCGAGTTCACCTATGGCGAAGGCAACTCTAATAAATTCTGGCGTATCGGCGTCACGGAGGCTGAGGTGGTGGTGAGTTTCGGCCGCATCGGCACCAAGGGCCAGACCTTGATCAAATCCCTGGAGAGTCCCGAACGCGCGTTGCGTGAAGCAGAGAAACTGATCGCGGAGAAACTGCGAAAAGGCTATCAAGAACAGGCATGAAGGAAAGGACGGCGCCCGCCCCGGGCGCCTGTCCCCCCCAAACCGTAAACCCACGCTCCATGCACCAGCCCCTGCCCTAATGCTGAAACGTCATCATCTCCCCCCCGCCCGCATGTTAATCTCGCCCCACCACGAATAGACATTGATCGTCACAAGACGATGCCCAGAACCAGGAAAGCCCATGCCAAAGATTTCTCACTCAGCCCTGCGCCGCAAATTCCGTGAATTGCTTGCCACCCCAACCTGCGTTGAAACCGCTTCCGTCTTCGACCCGATGTCGGCGCGTATCGCCGCTGACCTAGGTTTTGAAGTCGGCATCCTCGGTGGCTCCGTCGCCTCGTTGCAGGTATTGGCCGCACCCGATTTTGCGTTGATCACCCTGAGTGAGTTCGTTGAGCAAGCCACCCGCATCGGCCGCGTTGCCCAGTTGCCGTTCATCGCCGACGCCGACCACGGCTACGGTAACGCCCTGAACGTGATGCGTACCGTCGAAGAGCTCGAGCGTGCCGGTGTGGCCGCGTTGACCATTGAAGACACGTTGCTGCCGGCGCAGTTCGGGCGCAAGTCCACCGACCTGATCTCCATTGAAGAAGGCATTGGCAAGGTCCGCGCGGCGCTGGAAGCACGTGTCGATCCGGAGTTGTCGATCATTGCCCGGACCAATGCCGGCGTGTTGCCGACCGAAGCCGTTATCGAACGCACCCAGGCCTACCAGAAAGCCGGCGCCGACGGGATTTGCATGGTCGGTGTGGCCGATTTCGTGCACCTGGAGAAGATCGCGGAAAACCTGACGGTGCCACTGATGCTGGTGACCTACGCCAACCCCAAACTGAATGACGCCCAGCGTCTGGCCAGCCTTGGCGTGCGCATAGTGGTTGCCGGTCATGGGGCTTACTTCGCCGCGATCAAGGCGACGTATGACAGCCTGCGTGCCCAACGTCAGTTGACCCACAGCACGGATAACCTCAGTGCCACCGAACTGACGCACACGTACACGTTGCCGGAAAGCTACGTGGCGTGGGCGGAAGAGTTCATGGATGTAAAAGAATAACCCTGACACAGTTCATCACTCACGGCAGCCCTGTAAGCCATTGATCTACAGGGCTCTGCTCGTGCCGCATTGACGCCGAATAAGGCAATGAAGAGCCTTGGGAACGGCTCGATACACAGCTATCCCCCGCCCCCTCCCCCAGTGCTTCAATGGGACCAGCCTCTCTTCAAAGGTTTCGTCCGCTGCGCACGCCATTTGTAAATTCCCCTTTTTGAACTACTTTCAGTCATGTGCCAACGGTAACAGCCCACACCTCGGTTGAGAGTCAAGGTTTCGTTGGCACACGCTATGAACAGTACTCGACTTATCAGGGATGACACTTGCAAGCCAAAATGAAAATCGCGATCCGAGGCCAATCACGGGATGTGGCGAAGGCATCGAACGGGATTTTTTCCAGCCCCTGGGCACACCGTGAACTGCTGAGTTCGATGATTAAGCGCGACATCCTGGGACGTTACAGGGGATCGGTGATAGGCCTGGCGTGGTCGTTCCTGAATCCGCTGTTGATGTTGCTGGTCTACACCTTGGTGTTCAGCGTGATGTTCAAACAGAAGTGGTTGGGGGCGAGCGAATCCCGAGGGGAATTTGCGTTGCTGGTATTTGCCGGCCTGTTGGTCTTCAATATCTTTGCAGAGTGCATGCAGCGCGCACCTACCCTGATCGTTCAGAACGCAAACTACGTGAAGAAGGTGATATTCCCCCTGGAGATACTGCCCTGGGTATCGCTGGGTTCCGTCCTGGCTCACACAACCGCGAGCTTGGTCATCTGGTTGGTTTTCCACCTGTTTCTGCTCGGTCCGCCCCCGCTCACCGCCCTCCTCCTGCCGTTGGTACTGTTGCCTCTGGTGTTGTTTTCCCTAGGGGTTTCCTGGCTTTTGGCCGGGCTTGGCGTTTATCTGCGCGATATCAGCCAAGTGACCACGGCACTGACGACGGCCCTGCTGTTTGTTTCGGCGGTGTTTTACCCCATCAACGTATTGCCTGAGGCCTACCAGGCGGTCCTGTTACTCAACCCCATCGCGTTGATCATCGAGCAGGTCCGGGATGTCCTGTTCTGGGGCAAGTTGATCGACCCGCTGACCTGGTCGCTGGGTTTGTCGATGTCCTGCTGCGTGGCGTGGCTTGGCTTTCAGGGTTTCCAGCGAATGCGCAGCGGGTTTGCCGATGTCCTCTGATATCGCGGTGCAGCTCACCGGCCTAGGGAAATTTTTTCGGATTTATGATCGGCCCCAGGACCGATTGAAACAACTGCTGTTGCCTGGAAAGGCCCCGCATTACCGCGAACTCTGGGCGGTAAGGGACGTCACACTGACCATCGAAAAAGGTGAAGCAATAGGCCTCATCGGCCGCAATGGCAGCGGTAAATCCACGCTCCTGCAATTGATCTGCGGGACGCTCAGCGCGTCCACCGGCAACGTTGTGTGCCAAGGTCGGATCGCGGCGTTGCTGGAGTTGGGCTCCGGCTTTAACCCCGACTTCAGTGGTCGGGAAAATGTATTCCTCAATGGTGCCATCCTGGGGCTGAGCCGCGCCGAAATCGAACGCCGCTTCAACGACATCACCGACTTTGCCGGCATCGGCGACTTTATCGAACAGCCCACCAGGACCTATTCCAGTGGCATGCTTATGCGCCTTGCCTTCGCGGTGTCCGTCTGGGTGGACCCCGACATCCTGATCGTCGACGAAGCACTCGCCGTGGGGGATGCCTCGTTCCAGTTCAAGTGCCTGCAACGTTTGGAGGCGCTCACGGCACGCGGTACCACGCTACTTTTCGTGTCCCACGACCTGAACATGGTCAAGCGCTTCTGCAAACGGGCGGTTTACCTGCGCGCCGGGGAAATCCGCGCCAGCGGGCCGCCCGAGGAGGTTGCCGAGCGCTACTTGCTGGATGTGCGTGATGAGCAACGTCGCGAGTCCAGTGCTGATGCTGTGGCCGTGGTGCCAAAGGCGCACCTGGCGAACAAAGACGGGATCGCCTTTGGTACTGACGAAGGTCGCATTCTCACGGCGTACTTCGTTAATACCCAGGAAGTGCATTCCACCTTTGTGCACGACGACATGATTGAGGTGCGGGTGGAGGCCATGGTGCGTGAATCGATCACCTTGCCAAGTATCAGCCTGACTATTCAGGAACCGCGTTTACTGGTGATCGGCGGGGCCAACCTGAAGTTGTTGCGCGAACCGCCGCATGACGGCTGGTGCAAAGCCTCCCTTACCGCTCGGTTCCGTTCGCGCTTTGCCGCCGGCCGATATCACATCACCTTGAAACTCATGAATGGCCATACCGAGGAGAGCGCCCAACTGATCGAAAAACAGGTCGCGCTCTTGTCGTTCGATACGTTGGTACTCGGCAACGACTTTCTCGGCATCGTCGACCTCGGCGTCGAACGGCTACCCCAGGGCCAGCATCTCAAGGATGGCACTTCACTTGGCTAACGATAAGACCAGAACCTGGCAGATTGCGATCCACGGCACATTCGACGTGGCCAATTATGGCGACCTGTTGTTTCCCATCATCGCCGAGGCGGAACTGTCGCGCCGCTTGGGCGCGGTCAGGATGCACCGGTTTTCCTATCACGGGAAAACCGTCGGAGAATGGCCCTATGCAGTCACCTCCCTGACCGAACTGCCAGCAATCGCGCATAGCCTGGATGCCACGCTGATCGGCGGCGGCTTCATCATCCGCTTCGATAAATTTGTCGCTGACGGCTACCTGCCGCCCGATCCCGCTATTCATCACCCAACCGGCTATTGGCTGGTTCCCGCCCTGATGGCATTGCAACACGGCGTTCCCTTGATCTGGAACGCGCCAGGCATGCATTGCAACGACGTCCCTGACTGGGCCAGGCCGCTACTGGCACTTGCCATCGAACACAGCCCGCATGTCAAAGTGCGTGATGCCTTGACTCAAACGGCCTTGCAGTCAGTGAGCCAACACGCGCGCATCGAGGTGCTGCCGGATACAGCGTTCGGCCTGGCCCAACTGGTGGATGTACAGCGGCCATCTGCGCAACTGCGCGACCTCTTGAGCCAATACGAGCTGGATAAACCTTACCTCGTCGTACACGCCGCAGACGGCCTGCATACATTCCTCGATCTTTGGCGCAGCGCCAGTCCCGCGTTGGCGCATGTGCAGTTGCTGATCCTGCCGATCGGCCCGGTGCTTGGCGATCATGCGTCGGCACTAGGGCCGACGCCTGATCGCTCGATGACGTTACCGTTCTGGCCCTCACCTTTACTGCTCGCTGAGCTGATCGCTCATTCGGTTGGGGTGATAGGCCACAGTTATCATTTAGCCATCAGTGCCATCGCCTTTGGTCTACCGGTGTTTTGTTCGGCGCACCTGGATACGGGGAAATTCACAGCGTTACCGGCTTACGGGCGTGTCTTCCAGTTGCGTCATGACCATCCGCTCGACCCGCAGTGGTTTTTTGCGCAACTTGGCAGGCAGCCATTGTCCCCAGCCACCCAACTTGCGGTGAAACAGCTACACGAGCACTGGGACCAGGTGGCCGAACTCATTGTCACCCGTCGAGCGGGTGAGCCGCAGGTGATGAACCGCGTCTTGCAGTCCTTGCCCGCAGTATTCGAAAACATGCAAACACAACAAGGTGAGCTCAGGGACGCCAGACGCCAACTCGCCCAGGCAGATGGGCGTGGTGTTTTTCACCGATTCAAAAAGTTTATGGCAAGGAATGCTCAATGATCGACTTGGAAAAAATTGCCCACCATCCGTTACAGCTCCAGCCGTTCCACTGGGCACAAATCGGCAACCTGTATAGCCACGAAAATGCCACGGCGCTGGCTGAAACCTACCCTCGCGATCACTTCAAAGTGGTCAAGGGCTATGGCGGCGAGAAAAACTACGAATACGAAGCCAGGCAATTGGTTTCAATGACTAATGGCCAAGTGGCTAACCCCCAGGCGCTCAGCGCGCAGTGGCTGCAGCTCGCACAAACCCTGACTTTACCGGCCTATCGACGGGCACTCGGGCTGTTGACCGGTATCGATCTGCACGACGCCCCCATGGAAGCCAACCTGTTTCACTATGGCCCGGGCGCCAACCTCGGCCCCCACCCCGACCTGCCCGACAAGGTCGTCACCCATATTCTCTATTTCAATGAATCATGGCACCCATGCCGGGGCGGATGCTTGCAAATTCTCGGTTCCCAAGACCCCACCCACATCATCGAGGAGGTCCAGCCCTTGATCGGTAACTCAGCGGTGCTGGTTCGCAGCGATAACTCCTGGCATGCGGTTTCCCGAGTGATAGACAGTAGCCCCACGTCCCGGCGCAGTGTCACCGTCACGTTCTACCGACCGGGCTCCAGCAGCTCCATGTGGCCGCAGGGCGATACCACACCGTTACATGACTACCCGGAATACGAGGTGCGCGGCCATGACGGGCGCTAAAGCCACGCTGATCGAGCGCCTGCGCACTTGTTATCGCCAGCTGCCGTTACCCAGGGCGCTTCGCCGGTGGCTGTCTGCGCGCCTCCACAACCGGTTGTTCACGTGGTTACGCCGACCGCTGCATGGCAGCGTCTCACGTCGGCAACTCAAGGTGATGCTAGCGGCCCCCAATGGTCCCGACTACATCATCTGGGGGGTGATCGACTGGGATTTTCGTCATCAGCGGCCACAACAGCTCGCACGTACGCTCAGTGCCAGCGGGCGGCGGGTTTTCTACGTGGGGAGCAGCCTGCAAGAGTCCCAGTCCCCCGGGTTTTCCATACGCCCGCTTGATGAACGGGGGAGCCTGTTCGAAATTCGCCTGCGCCTCAGCAAAGTACCTTCCATCTACTCGACAGCGCCGTCCCCGGCCCAGGTGACGCAATTGCGAACAGGCCTCGGCGAGCTGTTGCTCTCTACTCAGCCCACCGAGACAGTCTCACTGGTTCATCATCCTTTCTGGCTCGAAGTGGCCAAGGCCGCGCCGAACAACCGACTGGTGTATGACTGCATCGATCATCACCAAGGTTTCGGCAACAACGACGCTCGGATTCTAGGGCTTGAGCAACAATTGGTCCGCGAAGCCCAGGCCATTATTTTCACCTCTGACTGGCTTGCCCAACAATGGGAACAGGTGGCGTCGCAACAACGCATCGTGGTACGGAACGCGGCCGACTACGAGTTCTTCTCGCGGCGTCCCGCCTCGGTCTACCAAGACCCGCAAGGTCGCAAGATCATTGGCTACTACGGCGCAATCGCCGACTGGTTCGACAGCGACCTCGTTGCAGCGACGGCCCAAGCCTTTGCACACCATGTGATACTGCTGATCGGTGCCGACACCGCCCACGTCCAACACAAGCTCGGCCAATACCCCAATGTCGTGTTCACTGGCGAGGTCGCCTACAGCGCCCTTCCCGACTACCTGCATGCCATGGATGTGTGCCTGTTGCCCTTTCGGGTTACACCGCTGACGCTCGCCACCAACCCACTGAAAGTCTACGAGTACCTCAGCGCCGGGAAACCCGTGGTGACCGTGGATCTCCCTGAGGCCCACCAGTTTGGCGAGTGGGTCTATCGCGCCCGAACACCCGGGGCGTTCATCGACGGCGTCGCCCAGGCGCTCGCAGAACCGCCAGGCATACAAGGCAACCAACGCAGGGCATTCGCTGCGTCCCAGTCCTGGGCCCATCGACTTGAGGCGTTACTGGGCGCCACTGAGCCCGCACGACGTGCCCGTGATATCAGCGTGATTGTGGTGACTTACAACAACCTGGCGCTCACCCAGGCGTGCCTCGGTAGTTTGCTTGCCGATCCCAAGAGCGCGGCACTGGAAATTATCGTGGTCGACAACGGCTCCAGCGATGGCACGCCCGCATTTCTCGAACACTGGGCCCGCGTCCACGGGCACCACGTCATCCTCAACCCGGACAATCGCGGCTTTTCCGCGGCGAACAACCAGGGACTCGCGGCCGCCACCGGTGACTACCTCGTGCTGCTCAACAACGACACCCAGGTCACGCCGGGGTGGGCGCATACACTGCGCAATCACCTGGACCATAACCCCGGCATAGGGCTGATCGGCCCGGTCACGAACAATATCGGTAACCAGGCGAAGGTGAACATCGAATACTCGCTTGCCGAAATGCCGCGACACGCTCGTCTTTACACCTACAGGCACTTGGGCGAATGGTTTGCCCTGCCTACCCTGGCATTCTTTTGCGTCATGTTGCGTCGCAGCACCTATGCTCAGGTGGGGCCGCTGGATGAAGCGTTTGGCTGTGGCTTCTTCGAGGATGACGACTACTGTCGGCGGGTCGAACAAGCGGGCTATTTCAACGCCTGCGCACGGGATGTATTCATTCACCATCACTTGTCCGCCAGCTTCAAGCTGATGGGAACGCAGGCACGCCAAGCGCTGTTTGAACGCAACAAAGCGATTTATGAAAGCAAGTGGGGAACCTGGATACCCCATCGCCATGGATGACGTCATGCAGACATGCAAAGTGATGGTCGTGGTGGGCACGCGCCCGGAAGTCATCAAGATGGCGCCGGTCATCCAGGCGCTCAAGCGCTCGACGCTGTTCGACTGCCGTGTGGTAGCGACGGCTCAGCATCGTGAATTGATGGACCAGGCGCTGCACGAATTCGGCCTCGTGCCGGATATGGACCTTGACCTGATGCGCGCCGACCAATCGCTGAGCGCGCTCACCAGCCGCCTGCTGACCCAACTTGAACAGTTACTGATCGAGTGGCGCCCCGACGCCGTACTGGCGCAAGGAGACACCACGACGGTGTTCGCAACCGCACTCGCCTGCTTTTACCTGCAAATACCCTTTGGCCATGTGGAAGCAGGACTGCGCACAGGCGACCTTGGCAACCCGTTCCCGGAAGAGCTCAACCGAACCCTGGCCAGCACAATCGCGAAATGGCACTTCGCGCCCACCCAGGCAGCACGCAGCAACCTGCTTGGCGAACGTATTGCCGAGCACCGTATCCATGTCGTGGGAAACACGGTGATCGATGCTTTGCACCTTAGCCTCAGCCGCGACGACGTGGCCTGCGAGCGGCCGTCTGATGGACAGCGCGTATTGCTGGTGACCTTGCACCGCAGGGAGAGTTTTGGCGCCCCCTTGCGTGACATCTGCACGGCGCTTCATACGCTGGTGGAGCGTAATGAGGACCTTCGGGTGATACTTCCCGTCCACCCGAATCCGAATGTGAAAGTTCCGATAGAGACTGCCTTGGGCCGGCATGCACGCGTCGACCTGTGCTCGCCCATGGGCTACCACAGGTTTATCCGCGTGATGAAAAGCGCCTACCTGGTCGTGAGTGATTCCGGCGGCATTCAAGAGGAGGCGCCGGCTCTGGGAGTGCCTGTACTGGTATTGCGCAATGAAACCGAACGCCAGGAGGCCGTGGCACATGGCATGGTCCAACTGATTGGCACCCGCACCGATGACATCGTCGAGTCGGTGCAGTCGCTCCTCGACAACGACAGCCTTTACGCGGCGATGATCAAGGATCACTCCCCCTATGGGGATGGCAGGGCTGCAGAGCGCATCGTCCAGGTGCTGGTGGAGCATTTTTTCATATGCGCCTGATCTACCTTTCCCCAACCCCCTGGCACAGTTTCAGCCAGCGTCCCCATGAGCTGGTTCGATGTTTCCATGAGAAACACCAACAACCCGTGCTTTGGATAGACCCCTACCCCACGCGTCTCCCTGCTCTGAGCGATCTACGTCGTCCCCAGCCAGCACCCGGGCACACCGAAATCCCCCCCTGGCTCACGGTGTACCGGGCCCTCGCCCTACCCATCGAGCCTATTGCGGGTTCAGGGTGGGTCAACCGACTACTCTGGCAACCCCTGTTCACGCGCGTGCGGCAATTGGCACTGCAGCCCACGATGCTGGGCATTGGAAAACCCTCTTGCCTAGCGTCAATGCTGCTGCGAGAACCGTTGTTTGAAGCAAGTTTCTACGACGCCATGGACAACTTCTGCGAGTTTTATACCGGCTTATCGCGTCGGGCCATGGCTCGGCGCCAGCGGACAACAGCGCAAACCGTCTCCACCGTGCTGACATCCTCCTCCGCGCTGCACGCGCAATTGTCGACGTATTGCGACAGGGTGACATTACTCGGCAACGCCTGTGCCACAGAGCGTCTTCCTTACCGCATCACCAGGCACGCAGGAAACGCCAACCCGCTGGTGGTGGGCTATGTCGGCACTATTGCGAAGTGGTTCGCCTGGGAAATCGTCGTGGCGCTTGCCGAGGCATTTCCCCTGGCGCAAATACGCTTGGTCGGGCCAATACACACACGCCCGCCTGGGGATCTGCCTAGCAATATCCAATTGATCGGGGAGCTCTCGCACCCGGATGCCATGGCCGCCATGGCTGGCTTCGATATCGGGCTGATCCCCTTCAAATGCGACGCGCTGACACAGTTTGTCGACCCCATCAAATACTACGAGTACCGCGCACTCGGCCTGCCGGTGATCAGCACCGTGTTTGGCGAGATGGCGCACCGGGGCGCTTGCCCTGGCACGTTTTTGCTGGACGGCCCCGAAGGGGTCGGCGCGGCGATGGAAAAAGCCCTGCGTTTCAATCCATCAGATGAGCAGACCCGGAGTTTTCGTCGTGATAACTCGTGGACGGTTCGTTTTTCTACGGCAATACCTTGAGTACACAGGGAGTGGCGACGTTGGCTGTACTGGAAACACCTCAAAAGCACGTGTTGCTCACCTCGCAAGCCCAGGCTGAGTGCGATGTCATTATCGTCAACTACAACGCAGGGCAGATGCTGTTGGCCTGTGTCACATCGGTTTTCAACGCGGGGGCGACGCGGATCATCGTCATTGATAACGCTTCCCACGATGATAGCCTGGGCCTGTTGGAGGGCGAGCCTCTCCTCAGCGATTCACTGCACATCATGCGCAATGAGGCCAACCTCGGTTTCGCCGTGGCCTGCAACCAGGGCGCGCGCCTTTCCACGGCGGCGAACCTGCTCTTCCTCAATCCCGACACCGTGATCGCCGCCGATGCGATAGCCCGTTTACTCGCCGTACTGCGTAGCACCCCGCACGTCGGCGCCGTCGGTGGGTTACTGTGCGGCCTGGACGGCCGTGAGCAACCGGGCGGGCGGCGGGTATTCCCAACCCCACGGCGCGCATTCATGCGGGCCTTTGGCCTGTCGCGCCTTGCGCGGGTAATGCCGTCGCTGTTCTCTGATTTTTTATTGCACCAGGAGCCATTGCCCTCCACGCCCATTGCCGTGGAAGCCATCTCCGGCGCCTGTATGCTGATCAAGCGGGAAACCATCGAGCACATCGGCTTATGGGACGAACGCTACTTCCTGCATTGCGAAGACCTGGATTGGTGTATGCGTTTGCGCCAGGCTGGATGGGTCGTCCTGTTTGTGCCGGACGCCCGGGTAACCCACGCATTGGGCGGCTGCAGCCAACATCGGCCTTACTTCGTCGAATGGCATAAGCACAGGGGCATATTGCACTTCTATCGGAAGTTCTTTCGTCGCAAGTACCCCTTTCTGTTATGGGTGATGGTGGCGGTGGGTGTTTGGTTCCGGTTCAGCCTGGTGGTGACGTATCACCTGGTCACGCGGCTATGGCGGGTGACGTTCAAGTGACTCCAGAATCAGAACGCCCACCGATGTCGGGTCACCGGCACCGGTGGGCGAGCCTATCTCACGAAGTCCATTGCTCCCCGCCTGGCCAATCCTTGGTAGGAATATCGGCAATCGTTCCATCCTTGACGCCATCAATGCCATAACGCTGGATTGAATCCCCCAGCACTTCGCCGAACTTATCCGACTTGGCCTGTGCCTGTCCTTCCTTGACCAGGCCGGGCACGATGGCCGCCAGTACCGCCACGCCAGCCGCCAGGAAGCCCAGCACGCCCGCCGTGGCCGCCAGGCCCGGGAGAAACCGTGGCAGGTTCGCCCCGAGTAAACCCAGGCCGCCCTCCGCGGCCGAGGCGCTGCCGGCCAGCACACCCAGCGAGCCTGCGGTAATGCCGAAGCCACCGCTCAGCTTGTCGCCACGACGCAACGCGTTGACGCCATCAAAAATGCCATACGCCCCGACGACGATGCCGGCCAGGCCGCCGATACCTTTGGCGGCTTCCTCGAAGTTCTTCGCCACGACCTTGGCGTGCTTGCCATCCTTGACGTTGTCCTTGACCTCATCGAGCAGGTCGAGCATGACCTTGCCGTCTTTCATATCCTTGAGGGTCTGCTCACCGTTCTTGATCGACTTGGCGAGGTGTTCCTGGTAGCCCTTGGTGCCGCCCTCGATCAGCACGGTGGTGGTCTGCACGGAGCCGGTGGTGATGTCGACGATGTTGCGCGTGGTCAGCTTTCCACCGCTCTGCGCCCCGCGTGCAATGGTGACACCCGCCAGGAACAGGCCGCTTACACCATGCAGTACACCGCTGCCGTAGGCGCCTTTGGCGCCGCCATTGGGGTCGAAGTCCGACAACTTGCCCATCTTGTCCAGGGCCTTGGTGCCCTGGCGGAGCAGGTCCCAGTTGCCACGGAAACCCGCCAGGACCTGGTCGGTGGTGGCCACGGTGCCGTCCTGGTTCAGCAGCAGCTCGGGACTTTCCTTGCGCATTTGGTCGATCAACGTGCGGACCTTGTCTTCGTCCAACTCCGCGCCGCCGTCCTTGCCGAAAGCGGTCTTGATGTCGTCGAAGCCAGCCCCCTTGAACAGGTTCTCCTGGGCGATGCTGGAGAAATTCTCGTTGAGCTGTTGGTCGTGCTGGGCCGTGAAGGCCGGATCGAGCGCGGCGTTATAAAGCGCTACTTCCAGGCTGAACTCCGAGGCGGCCTGCTCGGGCGTGTTGTGCTTGAGCAACTCACGCAGGCGGTCGCCACTGGCCAACTGATCCTTGTAGAAGGTCTTGAAGTCTTCGTTATGCGTGGATTTGGCGACCGCGCCCTGGATCGCCTTGGCATCGTCGATACCCAGAATCGACTGCAGGCTGGTGGCGGTGGCGTAGAAACCGGCTAGCGCTGTGTGCTGGTCGGTCTTGCCGTCCTTGGTGTTGGCGTCCCACGCGGCGTCCAGGGCCTTGCCGGACTTGACCTGGTCCTCATAGGTCTTGGTAACGGCGTCCTTCAGGCCGGGATTCTCTTCAAACAGGGTCTTCACCGCCTGGTCGCCGGCGTTCTTGATGTACTCGGCAGTTGGCTTGTCGCCCTGCAAGATGGCCATGTGGTCGTTGATGTCTTGCAGCAGCTTTTGCGGCTCCCAGATCGCGCCCGAGCGGTTGGCGATGGAAACCTTGCCATAGTCGCTGTTCCAGACCCCGGCGTTGGCGCCGTCGACCACAAGTTTCTGCGTCTCCTGCAGTTCCAGCAGCACTGCGGCCTTCTGCTCGGCCGAGTACTTTTCCGGATGCTCGAAGATGTCCTTGTCCAGCTTGCTGGTGGCGACCTTGCCCGTGAGGTTACCGGTGGCCACGTCGGTGATCAGGCTGGCCAGACTCCGGGCATCGGTGGGTGCGGATGTCTTCAGCCAGGCCTGCACGTCGTCGCGGCTGACCTTGCCGTCGGGCTTATCACCGATACTGTTGCCGGCGGTGTCGAGCTTGCGGAAGGCGCCAGGCTGGGCGAAGAAGTTGAGCGCCTCTTTCTCGTCCTTGCTCAGTTGCGGGTTTTGCTTGAGGTAGTCCTTGATATTCTGTTCGGTGACAGCGCCATCGCCGCCGGTCTTGCCGCGGATCGAATCGAACTTGGCATCCAGGATCGCGCCGTACTGAGCGATCTGCCTGGAGCCTGCGTCGGCCTCCGGATGGGTCTTGAGAAAGTCTTTGTAGCTACCGATCTGGTCGTTGGACGGGGGCTTGCCCAGCGCTTCGTAACCGTACTTGCCGAAATCCTGCAAGCGCCCCGCTTCGGTGCCATGGCGCGCTTCACCGCTCTTGGTAAAGCCGTCGACACTGCTGTTGGCCACATCCTTGCCTGTCAACGCGTTGCCTTTCTCGTCATAACCCACCACCCGGTCGAGCACCTGGCTGGCACGGAAGGCCGCGTTCGGGTCCTTGTCGAAGTCCCCGACCTGCTCTTTCAACGCATCCTTCACCCCACTCTGGTTGCCAAGGTTCTTCAGCAACGGGTTGTCATTGATGATGTCCTGCGCCGAACGCTTGTCGCCCTCCGGCAGCACCCAGACGATGCCAGCCTTGTCCGCCGCCTCACGGCGCTTATCGTCCTGGCCCACCGTGTCCGCGTGCGGCAGCTCGCCCTTGAGGTTCTCCCAGCCATACTTGCCGAAGTCTTGAAGGCGCCCGGCCTCGGTGCCGTGCTTGGCATCGCCGCCCTTGGTGAAACCGTCCACGCGACCATTGTCGATCGTGTTGCCAGCCAGGCGCGAACCGTTTTCATCGAAGCGCTCGACGTGGCCCAGCACCTGGTTGGCGCGATAAGCCGCGTCCGCATCGTGCTCAAAATCACCGACACGTTCGCGCAACTTGTCCTTCACTCCGCTCTGGTTGCCGAGGTTCTTCAGCAGCGGGCTATCGTCGATGATGTCTTGGGCCGAGCGGTGGTCATCCTTGGGGCGCTGCCATTCGATACCGGCGTCCTTGGCCTTGGCCCGATCGACCGCGTTACCCCATTCGGCGCTGGAATCGTTATTCGTGACAGTCTTGATCGCGGGTGCATTGCTGACCGGTGCTGACATGCGCGTGCTCCTTGATGACGGGGGCCAGTGCATGATCGTCATGGGCGATCATGTCGGGCCGGTCAGGAGAGCAAAGACCTTGAGGGTTACTGAAAGATGACAGGCCGACCTATCGGGTCGACGTCGCGCGCCTTGCAAGCCACTGATGCACCGATGCCGAAGGGATGAAACCCGGCTTGTGAAATGTTGTGAAAAAATCCGCCGCAGAGCCTGCGGCGGCAACCAAAGGATGTTGTCGAAGCAGAGCGGCTAAGACAGGTTCAACGTACACCCGAAAGAAATTAAACAGCGTGAAGTTTAATTAATTGAGTTTCATCCCTTGGCCCGCTGGCGGCCGCGCAGACTGTGCCTGGAATCCACCTCGGCAACCACGCCGAACACAATAAAAAACCGTAACAGCTCACCTGCAAACATCTGCCCAAACAACGTTATGCGCCATTCGATAAGTGCGGTGTTTCTGTGCGCGCGTTCATTATTCCGGGGAAGTCACAACATGATTAAACAGTCGAGCCTATTGGCACTGGCGGTGTGTGCCGGTATCAGCCAGATGGCCTTTGCCGAGTCGGTCAGCGACCAGGCGGATGCCAAGGGATTTGTCGAGGGCAGCAGCGTCACCGGGTTGTTGCGCAACTACTACATGAACCGCAACCGTGAAGGCGGCCGGGCCGATAATATCGACTGGACCCAGGGCGCAATGCTCAACTACGCCTCGGGTTTCACCCAGGGCACCCTCGGCTTCGGCGTGGACGCCTATGCCTACGGCGGGCTGAAACTCGATGCCACCCATGCGGACGCCGGCACCGGCAACCTGCCGACCGACCGCCATGGCGATCCCGAAGACGCCTACGGCTCAGTCGGCGCCGCAGTGAAGATCAAAGTCTCCAAGACCCAGCTCAAATTCGGCGACATGCAGCCCACCGCCCCGGTCTTCGCCACCGGCGGCACTCGCCTGTTGCCGCAGACCGCCACCGGGTTTGACCTGACCAGCAGCGAAATCGCCGGCCTGGACCTGGAAGCCGGGCATTTCACCAGCACCAACAGTGGCATGACCAGCAACCATGACCACGATATCTACGCCACCTACGCCAACATCGCCGCCAACAGCGCAAGTTTTGTCGGCGGCAAGTACAGCTTCAGCCCGTCCCTGAGCGCGACGCTGTATGCCGGTGAACTGGAAGACATCTGGCGCCAGTACTACACCAACCTCAACTACGTGATCCCGTTGGCGCATGACCAGTCCCTGACGCTGGACGGCAACCTGTACCGCACCCTCGACACTGGCAGCGCCAAGGCCGGGGCGATCAACAACACCACCTACTCGGTGGCGGCGGCGTATTCGTTCCTGCAGGCGCACACCCTGACGCTGTCGTTCCAGAAGGTGCATGGCGACACGCCGTTCGACTACATCGGCACCGGCAACAACGGCGCCGGCGAAGGCGGCGATTCGGTGTACCTGGCCAACTCGGTGCAATGGAACGACTTCAACGGCCCGGGCGAGCAGTCCTGGGGTATCCGCTATGACCTGAACATGGCCAGTTATGGCGTGCCGGGGTTGAGTTTCATGGGCCGCTATATCAACGGCTCGGATATCGATGGCACCCACACGCCGGCCCATAGCGCCTATGTCGGTAATTACGGTGCGGATGGCGCACACCACGAGACCGACCTGGAAGCCAAGTACGTAATCCAGAGTGGCCCGGCGAAGAATCTGTCGTTGCGTGTGCGTGATGCGATCGTGGCGTCGAATGCCGACCAGCGCGATGGTGACCTGAACGAGCTGCGGTTGATCGTCGACTATCCGTTTACCCTGCTCTAAACAAGGCCCACTGGAGGAGCGAGCTTGCTCGCTCCTCCAAATGGAGAGCGTCAGCCTACCCAGCCGACCGCAGTCTTGGGTATGACTTCCGACTCATCCAGTTTCGACGCGAACATGCTCACCGCCTGCACCGCATCGCTGGTGCTGGTGCGAATCTGCAGGATCACCGAACCCGCCTGATCAGCCAGGCTGACGCCGCGTTGCGCGCCTTCCTGGGTCGCGTTCATGCTGGTCACCGCGTCGCGGGTTTCCGAGAGGATCATGCCGATCATCTCGGCGATTTCCGCCGTGGAGCGGCTGGTGCGTCCGGCCAGTTGCCGCACCTCATCGGCCACCACCGCGAAACCACGCCCCTGGTCCCCGGCGCGCGCCGCCTCGATGGCGGCGTTGAGCGCCAACAGGTTGGTCTGGTCGGCAATGCCGCGAATGGTATTGACGATGGCCGTGATCTGTTCGGAACGGTCGCCCAGTTGCCCCACCAGCCGCGCAGACGCGCCAATGTTCTCGGCGATGCGGCGCATTTCCGTGGCGGTCTCCTGGATCACCTGGGTGCCATGCTCGGCAAACCGCTCGGTCTCGGAGGAAATATGGTAGGCGCGTGAGGCGCCACGAGAGTCCTCTTCGAATTTTTCCACGCGCTCGGTGATGTCGCTGGCGAACTTGGCGATCTTGATCAGTTTGCCGTCGCCGTCGTACACCGGGTTGTAACTGGCCTCCAGCCACACCACACGCCCGTGCTTGCCCAGGCGCTTGAATTGCCCGGTGAAGAACTCACCATTGTTCAAGCGGCGCCAGAAGTCGGCATATTCATGGCTGTTGACCAGCGCAGGCTCGCAAAACAGCCGGTGGTGCTTGCCTTTGATTTCCGCCAGGGAATAGCCCATTACGTTGAGGAAGTTCGCGTTGGCGTCCAGCACCTGGCCACTCAAGTCGAACTCGATAACGGCCATCGCACGGTCCACGGCCGTCAACTTGCTGCGGGTGGCCGCGTCCTGCTCCACCTGGGCGGTGACGTCCAGCGCGTACTTGACCACTTTCAGCACCTGGCCGCGCTCGTCCAGCACTGGGTTGTAGCTGGCTTCCAACCAAAGGGTCCGGCCGTTGGCATCCACGCGCTTGAACGTGCCGGAGACAAACTTGCCGGCTTTCAAATCACTCCAGAACTGGCTGTAGGCCGGGCTGCTGGTCAGCGCCGGCGGGCAAAAGTCGCGATGGGACTTGCCGGCCAGTTGACTGGCGCTGTAGCCCAGGATCTTGAGGAAGTTGTCGTTGGCCCGCAGCACTTTGCCGTTCAGGTCGAATTCGACCACGGCCATGGAGCGCTCCAGTGCACTGATCAGTCCTTTGTACTCGGTGACTTCGGCCGTCCTGGCCGCCAGTTCTGTTTTCAGTGTTGTATTGAACATGACGTACCCTCAGCGGCGCGAAAAAACCCGTGTCTTATAGAGGGCTATCGGCTGTGAAATACGCGACTTTACAGGCCTTGAGGGGATTATTTTCTGGCGTCAAATACTTGCGCAATCAGGGTTTTGCGCCTAGCAAAGCGAGGCGCTCGCGCATGCCGGCACTGGCCGCCGGACCGGCCTGTAGCGTGCACTGGTCAAACCCCACCACTTGGCCATCCGCGCTGGCCAACATGGGCTGCACCGGCTTGCCTGTTTCACGCTCCACCAACTCGACACTGGTGCCCTCCTCGGCGTAATGCCGATTGCCCCAGGCCACCAGTGACATCAACACCATACGGAAATCCTCGCCTTTGGCCGTCGGCACATATTCGTAGCGCGGCGGTCGTTCGCTGTAGGCGCGGCGCTCCAGCATCCCCGCCTCCACCAAGGCACTCAGGCGACGCGTGAGCATATTCGGCGCGATGCCCAGGCTGCGCGAGAACTCATCGAACCGACGCAAGCCCTGCAATGCGTCGCGCATGATCAGGATGCTCCACCACTCCCCTACCCGCTCAAGGCTGCGGGCAATGGGGCATTCGTCGCTGGTGAGGGACTTGCGTTGCATGGGGATTCCTGTGGGTCAGTGCCAATGTGCGTGACGCCATGTTACTTTCATGATGATAGTGACGTCCATAAGGTCTGTTCCTTCACCGCAACTGGAGTCGATTGATCATGAGTAAACGCATCGTTGTAACAGGTATGGGCGCACTGACGCCATTGGGCGCTGACGTGGAATCCACCTGGCAACGCCTGCTGGCCGGGCAGTCGGGTATTCGTCGCTTACCGGAAGACCTGATCGGAGACCTGGCCGTGAGCATCGGTGGCCAGGTGCAGAGCGTGCAGCAGGATCCAGACGCCGGGTTCGACCCTGATCGACTGCTGGCAGCCAAGGAACAGCGCAAGATGGACCGCTTCATCCTGTTCGCACTGGCGGCGGCGGATGAAGCCTTGAAGCAGGCCGGCTGGGCGCCGAGCACGCCCGAAGCGCAGGAGCGCACCGCGACCATCATCGCCTCGGGTGTCGGCGGCTTCCCGGCGATTGCCGACGCGGTACGCACCACCGACAGCAAAGGCCCACGGCGGTTGTCGCCGTTCACCATCCCGTCGTTCCTGAGCAACATGGCCGCCGGGCATGTGTCGATCAACTGCGGCTTGAAAGGCCCGCTGGGTGCGCCGGTGACGGCCTGCGCAGCGGGTGTGCAAGCCATCGGTGATGCGGCGCGCATGATCCGCGCCGGTGAAGTGGATGTGGCTGTGTGCGGCGGTGCCGAAGCAGCGATCCATCGCGTCAGCCTTGCCGGGTTTGCGGCGGCGCGGGCGTTGTCCAGTGACTTTAACGATAGCCCGGAGCAGGCTTCGCGCCCTTTCGACCAGGCGCGGGACGGCTTCGTCATGGGCGAAGGCGCCGGCATCCTGGTCATCGAGGAGCTGGAGCACGCCCTGGCCCGAGGTGCGCAGCCGATTGCCGAATTGGTCGGCTACGGCACCAGTGCCGATGCCTATCACATGACCGCCGGCCCGGAAGACGGCGACGGCGCACGCCGAGCGATGCAGCAGGCCTTGCGTCAGGCGGGGATCGGCGCAGACCAGGTGCAGTACTTGAATGCCCACGCCACCTCGACTCCGGTGGGTGATAAAGGCGAATTGGCCGCGATCAGGACGGTATTCGGTGCAAACGGCAGCCCGGCGATCAGTTCGACCAAATCCGCCACCGGCCATCTGCTGGGGGCGGCGGGCGGTATCGAGGCCATCTTCACCGTGCTTGCCCTGCGCGACCAGATCGCCCCGGTCACCCTCAACCTGCAAAACCCCGACGCCCTCGCCGACGGCCTCGACATGCTGCGCGGTGCTGCCCGGCCGATGCCGATTGACTATGCACTGTCCAACGGTTTCGGCTTTGGCGGCGTAAATGCCAGCGTGCTGTTCCGCCGCTGGGCGTAGTTTGCCCCTGCGGTGATTTTCGGGGACCATGGGCGCCTTTCTGAACCTGCCAACGCGAGGCGCCCATGGCCAACCACGACCTGCACTACACCCCTGACCCCGATGTCGACTCGATTTCTTCGGATGTGATCGGCTTCAACGGCATCCTGGTGTCCACCCAGATCCCGACCCGTGCCGATGGCAGCCTGGAACTGGGCGACATCACCCTGCAAAGCGAATGCACCCTGCAAGCCCTGAAAGTCGCCCTGGAAAAGGCCGGCAGCTCCATGGACCGGGTGATGCACCTGACCATTTATCTGACGGACATGGCCGATCGCGCCGCTTTCAACGAAGTCTACAAACGCTTCTTCGCCAAGCCCTGGCCCGTGCGCGCGGCGGTTGGCGTAGCTGCGTTGGCGGTCGACGGCATGCGCGTGGAAGTCACGGCGATGGCCGCTCAGGCCTGAGTGGGTGCCGGTCAGGCATTTCACAGCTACAATGCGCGCCTCAACCGTGACAAGCCTGACTAAAAAAACTATGTCCTTGCCCAAGCACCACCTTGAATTGCTCAGCCCTGCCCGCGATGTCGCCATCGCGCGCGAGGCGATCCTGCATGGCGCCGACGCCGTGTACATCGGCGGCCCGAGCTTCGGCGCGCGCCATAACGCCTGTAACGACGTGAGCGATATCGCGCAGCTGGTGGAATTCGCCCGCCGTTACCACGCCCGCGTCTTCACCACGATCAACACCATCCTGCATGACAACGAACTGGAACCTGCGCGCAAGCTGATCCATCAGCTCTACGACGCCGGCGTCGATGCGTTGATCGTGCAAGACCTGGGCGTGATGGAGCTGGATATTCCGCCCATCGAGCTGCACGCCAGCACCCAGACCGATATCCGTACCCTGGGCCGTGCCAAGTTTCTCGACCAGGCCGGTTTCTCGCAGTTGGTATTGGCCCGTGAGCTGAACCTGCAAGAGATCCGCGCCATTGCCGACGAAACCGATGCCGCCATCGAGTTCTTCATCCACGGCGCCCTGTGCGTGGCGTTCTCCGGGCAGTGCAACATCTCCCACGCGCAGAACGGCCGCAGCGCCAACCGTGGCGACTGCTCCCAGGCCTGTCGCCTGCCGTATACCCTCAAAGACGATCAGGGCCGCGTCGTGGCCTTTGAAAAGCACCTGCTGTCGATGAAAGACAACAACCAGAGCGCCAACATCCGCGCACTGGTTGAAGCCGGCGTGCGTTCGTTCAAGATCGAAGGCCGCTACAAGGACATGGGTTATGTGAAGAACATCACTGCCTATTACCGCCAGCGCCTGGATGACGTGCTTGAAGACCGCCCGGACCTGGCGCGCGCGTCCAGCGGCCGTACTGCGCATTTCTTCCTGCCTGACCCGGAAAAAACCTTCCACCGGGGCAGCACCGACTATTTCGTCAACGACCGCAAGGTCGATATCGGCGCCTTCGACACCCCGACTTTCACCGGCTTGCCGGTGGGTGTGGTGGAAAAAGCCGGCAAGCGCGACCTGCAAGTGGTTACCCATGAGCCATTGTCGAATGGCGATGGCTTGAATGTGCTGGTCAAGCGCGAAGTGGTGGGGTTCCGCGCCAATATTGCCGAGCCTAAAGGCGAGTTCGAGGAAGACGGCGAGAAGCGCTACCGCTACCGCGTCGAGCCGAACGAGATGCCGGCCGGCCTGCATCAGCTGCGCCCGAATCACCCGTTGAACCGCAACCTGGACCACAACTGGCAACAGGCGCTGCTCAAGACCTCATCCGAGCGCCGTATCGGCCTGACCTGGGCCGCACGTCTGCGCGAAGCGCAGCTGGAAGTCACCGCCACCAGCGAAGAAGGCATCAGCGCCAGTGTCACCCTGCCCGGCCCGTTCGGCGTGGCCAACAAACCGGAACAGGCGCTGGACACCCTGCGCGACCTGCTCGGCCAACTGGGCACCACCGAATACCACGCGACCGACATCCAACTGGATGCGCCGCAAGCGTTCTTCATCCCCAACTCACAGCTCAAGGCCCTGCGCCGTGAAGTGATCGAAGCGCTGACCGCCGCGCGCGTGGCTGCGCACCCAAGGGGTGGCCGCAAGGCGGAAACAACGCCACCGCCGGTGTACCCCGACGCGCACCTGTCGTTCCTCGCCAACGTCTACAACCAGAAAGCCCGCGACTTCTACCACCGCCACGGGGTGAAGCTGATCGACGCCGCCTTCGAAGGCCACGAAGAAACCGGCGAAGTACCGGTGATGATCACCAAGCACTGCCTGCGCTTCTCGTTCAACCTGTGCCCTAAACAGGCCAAGGGCGTCACGGGCGTGAAGACCAAGGTGGCGCCGATGCAGTTGATCCATGGCGATGAAGTGTTGACCCTGAAGTTCGACTGCAAACCCTGCGAGATGCACGTGGTGGGCAAGATCAAGGGCCACATCCTCGGCTTGCCGCAGCCGGGCAGCGCGGTGGAGCACTTCAACCCGGAAAACATTATTTTCCAGGGCACGCACTGATCCCCAACGTATAGGAGAGCGTGCTCACAAAAAGTCGGTGAGCACGTTCGCTTTTACAAACGGCAGTTTTTAATGATACGCCGCCTTGTTCTAAAGCGGCCCGTCAGTGAGAGAAGAGCGTCACCGGGTGAAATGTACCGGTTTATATTCAATCCTAAGTATATGCTCACCGATGTTGGCGCCCTGAGGCGCCGTTTGTATTTGCACGAGGGTGCCGTCGGCTTTGTTGACGAAGATGGACTTTTGACTAAAGAGTTTTTCTATCTCGGCTTGGACCAAAAGTTCGATACCGTTGTCATCCAAGTCTGGATGTAAGGCGCGCATGTCTTTTATTAACTCTTTGCGAACATATTCCATGGCCGTCGCGCCATGCGACGTGGTGACGGTTCCTTCAAAGGCCTTAACAGGTTTACCCACAATCTTTTGAAAATCGCTGGCAAACGAATGCTTTCCGCCGTCTGCCGCATAACATATCAACAGCCGGACATTTTTATAGCGCGGATTTGCGGGATCAATACCCTGTGTCTTCAAATACGCAACCAACTCTTTTGCGCTGTAAGCTTTGCCATCAACCATCACTTTAGAAGGAACGCCCGCCGCTACTTCCGCAGGGCTCCGTTCTATGCCATGCGCGACAACATTCAGCCGTGTCTCGCCCTTATAGATATCCGTAAACGTATGTATTTCACCGCCTAGGACACCGAGCTCTTGCATTGTCCCCTTCATCTGCGTCATGGGCGCGCCGCTTACATCTCGACCCGCCCTTTCGGGCATTTTCCAAACACCTGCCTCATCAGGCTTGGCAACTTTCCCGCTATTGATTAGCTTCGTCGAGTCATCCGGGCTCACCACTCGCAGACTGTAGTGGACGCCATCCCCTGCGTCAGGCTTTGCGGCAACAAAATACTTGATACCTCCCAACTCAATTTCTCTAACGCCCGGCTGGGTCAGAGGTATGGTAGCCATAGCGCCCCTGAATTGTTCTGCCCCCTTGGCTGCCCCCTTGGAAGCGCTCGATGTCCATTTCAGCCCCTGCACGCCACCTTCCCATTTAATTCCTGCAACACCCGGTTTGAAGGTGTAGCTGGCGAAGTTTGTCGACAGTTTCAAAAACTTTGGAATCACGCGTTTAATCATCTGGAAACCGGCCCTCACTACACCTGCGGCGGCTTTTTCAACGGGCATCATGAATGTCAGGATATCTATCCATATTTGTGCGATCCCTTCGATTGGGCGACCGTCAATAATTGCCTCGATTCCGCGCCAGAAAGGCACAAAACCTTTGAGCAATTGGCGACGTTTCTCCCTGTCCTCTTTGAAAGTCTGATAGTTCTCCCTGTCCTTTTTTTCGGATTCGGTGACCCGCTCCGGGTCTTCTTCCGCCATCAGCAGCAAATCCAGGTCCTTCGCATAAAACAGTTTTTGGGATACGGCGGTCCCGATCTGATTGCTTCGCTCTAAGAAGGATGCCTGCGGGCTGGCGCTTCCCTCTGCGTCTTCCGGTGCCGCAGGCCATTTCGCCAGCGGCTCCAACGTATGAAGCTGTGCTGAAAAAGGCGTATTGTCCAATGCCGCGCCAGGTCGGTGATCCACCCTTGGCTGATACCGGCCGTCTTGAATATTCGGCCTTTCCCAAGCAGTGAACACACTGGAATAACTGCCATCGGATAATTTTTGCTTCCCGATAACGTCGTTGCCGTTGAAGAGTTTGATGAAGTCATCACGCTTGGTGGCAGTTCCCCGTTCAGGGGCAATTTGATAAACCGTTGTCTTTCCCTTGTGAACCGTTTTAATCAAGAATTCGGTGCGTTCAAGCTCACCGCCCTCTCCCGGCGCCTTCATTGCGTACACTTCGACTTCACCCTGCCCGATGGCTATCCGATCCGGCAATGGAAGCGTAGCGACCAACTGTTGGATGATCGTGCCATAAGCGGCTTTTTTGGACGCTAGATCAACTTTAAAGTCTTCCGCAAACTTTTTGTCATCATAGAGCGCCACCGGGTATTTTGGATTATCCGGATCGGCATGGCCCTTGATGGGCGATACGAGTTGTGTACCGATGAAGTAATTTTTTCTCATCGGCATAGGCGTGGTCAGCGTGCTGACTGCATTCGCCATTTTTTCGAAATGGAGATTCAGCGCCGTAATAGCCTCGTGAATTTCCGCTTGTGAGTAATCGGTTTTTTCTTCAAGGACTCCGTTAGCTACAGCCCACTCCAGCGCAGGACCAACGCGTGTCGCAGCAATCAACTCTTCTTGCTCAGGTGTAACGGCCGCTGCGCTCATTTTTTCCGGTAGGGCGATCAGTTCTTCCTGAGTCATTCGCTTCGAAGAACCAGGTTCCAGCGCTTCGGCAAGATTGACACCGTGTTGATAACTCACCCAACGCATTGAGCTTTTGGGGAGCTCTGATGAGGACTCCCTTGATGTAACGTTGGGCTTGGAAATACCTCCGGATTTAGGCTGCGCTACTTCCGGTGGTCCTGGTTCGGTTCGAACGGCAGGGGATTCCACCTCGCGTCGATGACGGTTATTCGTGGGTTGCGACTCCTGTTGAATCTGCGTTGCCAGAGATTTATGCGTCGGAGAGCTGAGTAAGTTGGATTTCATCTTTCATCATCACGGGAGAGAGTTTTCGCTAAAACGGGCAGTACGCTTCGTCTTAAAGTTGTCTCCATGTGTGGCGCAGGCGTAGGAACTCGTTCCCTCGACTTGAGTGAATAAACGCGGTTCAAGCGTCCTCAGTCCACCCATTCGGTTTTAATCGCCACCACCAACCGCGTTGCAATCCAGCCGCCGCCAATAGAATCGCCAGCACCCCCAACCATTGCAGCCAGCCCAGGCGATGCCCGAAGGCGATCCAATCGACGAAGATCGCCGCAATCGGGTAGATAAACGACAGTGCACCGGTCAGGGCTGTCGGCAGTTTCTGGATCGCGCCGTACAACAACACATACATCACGCCGGTGTGCACCACGCCGAGTGTCACCAGTGCGCCCCAGGCGCTGGTCGTAGCCGGCAAGCTGTTCCAAGGCACCAGCGGCGCCAGTAACAACGCGCCGGTGGTTACCTGGATCAACGCCATCAAATGTGGCGGCACTGCTTTCAAGCGTTTGATGATCAGCGCGGCAATCGCGTACAGCAACGCTGCGCCCAGTGCCAATGCGATGCCGGTCAGGTAATCGTCGCCGGTTGTTTGATCACCATGGGCGGTAACAATCGCCAACATGCCCAGGAACGCCACGCTCAGCCACGCGAGTTTCTGCACGGTGATCTTTTCCCCTAAAAACACGGCGGCGAGCACGACCAGCATGAACGGCTGCACGTTGTACACCGCCGTACTGATGGCAATCGACGCGCGGGAATAGGATTCGAACAGCAGCAACCAGTTGCCGACAATCGCCACGCCACTGAGCATCGCCAGGCTGAGCTTGGCCCAGCTGATCAGGTCCAGACGCAGATAACCGAGCAACGCGCACACCAACAGCAACGTCAGCCCGCCGATCACACAGCGCCAGAACACCACTTCGATCACCGACACGCCGGAGACCAGGACAAACCAGCCAATGGTGCCCGAGATCAGCATGGCGGCGACCATTTCCCACGACCCGCGACGGATGGATGTATCCATGATTGAGGCTCCTCAAGTGAGGCCCAATTATGGCAATCTGGTTGAGACTGGCTCCAGCGACTAAAAAAGGCAAAAGCCTTGAGTTGCCTTTACTTATTAGGTGGACACCATGATTGACACCATTGACCAGCAACTGATCGCTGCTTTAATGGACGACTCGCGTCTGTCCCTCAAGGCCCTGGCCGGGATTACCGGGCTGTCTTCGCCGAGCGTCGGTGAACGCCTCCGGCGTCTCGAAGAGCGCGGCGTGCTGACCCACTACACCGTCGACATCGACCCCAGGCATTTCGGTTATCTGCTCCAAGCCATCGTGCGCATCCGCCCGTTGCCGGGCAAATTGCATGAGGTGGAGCGGCAGATCCAGGCGATCCCCGAGTTTACCGAGTGTGACAAGGTGACTGGGGAGGATTGCTTCATCGCACGCCTGCATGTGCGCACCATGGATCACCTGGACAGCCTGCTTGACCGGCTCAACGCCTACGCTGAAACCAACACGGCCATTGTCAAGAAAACCCCGGTGAAACGGCGTCTGCCGCCCTTGGGCGACTAGCGGCAGCAGCTTGTTGTGGGTCCTGATGTGGGGAGCGAACCGGGCTTGCCCCGCGTTGGGCTGCGAAGCGGCCCCAAATTCTGGAGAAGCGCGGTGATGCTGAAAGGGGCCGCTTCGCGCCCCAACGCGGGACAAGCCCGCTCGCCACAACAGGCCAGTTCACCAAAACAGGCCACCCAGACAAGCCCGCTCACTACAAAAGGCTACTCGTGAAGGGCCTTGGCCGCGCTCAGCAAACCTTGAAACTTGCGATAACGCGCCTTCAACACCGGCTGCTGCATTAGATCTGGTCTATACCGGACCTTGACCGGCATCCCCGCCGCCAGCAATTGTGCACCCTGCTCTATCGCCACAAACCCCAGCTTCGCCGCACCGATACACGCGCTCAATTCGCTGCCATGCAGGGTGAAGATGTCCCGCTGCAGGATATTAGCCAGCAACTGCGCCCAGTATTCACTGCGCGCCCCTCCGCCCACCAACGCGCAGGCGCCCACGTCGGCACCGGTTGATTGCACGGCACGCAACGCATCCAACAGCCCGAACCCCACGCCTTCCATCACCGCATAACCGAGCATCGCCGGTGTACAGTCATGGCCCAGGCCCATGAAACCACCGCGCAGCAGCGGGTCGTTATGCGGGGTGCGTTCACCGGCCAAGTACGGTAGGAACAACGGTGTACTAAGTGGCACTGGCTGTTCGATCGGCAACTGCGCCTGCACCTGGTCCAGCAAGGTTTGCTCATCCGCCGTTCCCGTAAGCCGCGTGACCCAACGCAGGCAACTGGCACCGGCGAGCATGGCGCCCATGGTGTACCAGCGATCAGGCAGCGCATGGCAGAAGCTGTGCACGGCACTCGCGGGATTACCGGCGGCGTGATCGGTAATCGCGACAATGGCAGCACTGGTGCCGAGGGTGATGAAGCCATCACCGGCATTGATCGCCCCGATCCCCACGGCCGCCACCGGGTTGTCACCACCGCCGCCGGCAATCACCACCGAGGGCGCCAAGCCCAGGCCTTGCGCCGTCAGCACGGCACTCGCCGCGCCGCCTTCCACCAGCCGAGGCATCTGCTCCGGCGAGAGACCCGTCGCCCGCAGCATCGGCGCGAACCACTCACGTTGCGCCACATCCAGCCACAACGTCCCCGCAGCGTCGGACATCTCGCCGATGCGCTCGCCACTCAAGCGCAAGCGCAGGTAATCCTTGGGCGACAGTACGCAATCAATGGCCTTGAACACTTCAGGCTCATGGCGTTGCAGCCACAGCAGTTTCGGCGCCGTCAGCCCGGCCATGGGCAGGCTGCCGGTGATGTCGGCAAACGCAGGACCCAACTCTTCGGCCTCGGCGATGGCACGGGAGTCGTCCCACAGGATCGCCGGGTACAACACGCGGTTGTCCGTGCCCAGCAACACCGCGCCGTGCATCTGCCCGGACAGGCCGATACAGGCCACGCGGGCAAATCCAGGATGCCCGCGCAATTCGGCCAGCGCCTGCAGGCACGCTTGCCACCAATCTTCAGGCGCCTGCTCGGACCAGCCGCTGTGACGCCGCGACACACTCAAGCGCACGCCGGCATGGGCCAGCACCGTACCGTCAAGATCCATGAGGATGGCCTTGAGTTCCGAGGTGCCGAGGTCGATGCCGAGGGAAACGGGACTGCTCATAAGGGGGTCATTCCAATCCATTACAGCCACATGAATTACGCCATTGCAGAGTCGGCGCCAGGCGCACACTGTGGGCGGGTGCGTCGGGCGACGCCATGCGCTGCAACAACAGGTTCACTGCCTGCGTGCCCAGTGCCTGGACCGGCTGCGCGATCAGGGTCAGGCGCGGCACGAAAAAATCCGCCCAGTCAAAATCATCAAAACCCACCAGGGCCATCTGCGACGGTACGTCGATCTGCGCCTCACGCAGGGCCTGCATCGCGCCGAGGGTCATCAGGTTATTGCCGGCCATGATCGCCGTGGGTGGCGCCGCCAGGCCCAGCAACTGCACCGTCGCCTGGCGCGCCGGCGCAGTATTGGAGCCGCCGTTGACCAGCAACTGCGGATCAAACGCCAACCCCGCGCCGTGCAGCGCCGCGCGGTATCCGGCAACCCGCTCATCGGTGGTGCTGAACCCCTCACGCCCGGCGATAAAGCCGATGCGCCGGTGGCCGTGTTCAATCAAGTGGGTAACCAAGGCTTGGGTGGACTGCGTGTTCTCCACCCCGACCTGGTCGAATTGCTCGCTCATCATGCGGTCCACCAACACCGCCGGGATCTGGTTGTCCCGTAGGTACTGCAGGGCCTTGGAACCGTTGGAGGGCGCCAGCACTATGCCGTCGACCCGTCGATGATGCAGCGCCGTGACCACCCGTAGCTCCTGCTCCGGGTCGTCATGGGTGTCGACAAACAGCATCATGTAGCCGTGCTTGGCGCACTCGTTTTCAATGGCGTGCACGGTTTCGCTGAAGTAATGGTTGGACAGCGCCGAAATCGCCACGCCAATCGTGCTGGTGCTTGACCGTGCCAGCGAACGCGCCAGGGTGTTGGGGATGTAGCCCAACGCCTGGATCGCTTGCTGCACCGCGTGCACCGTTGCCGGGCTGACCTTGCGGGTGCCGTTCAACACATGGGACACCGTCGACGTCGACACCCCCGCCCTGCTTGCCACGTCATCCATGGTGACCACGGCGCTGTTCCTCTCAATGAATCAATGTTGGCTCGACCAACCGCTGTACGTTGCGATGTTGTCACGGGTGATCAATTTTGGCGTGAGCAGGGTAACCGCTTCGGCCGGGGCTTTGTCATTGAGAATATCGTTGCCCACGTTGACGGCGGTCTGCGCCATGGCCCAAGGGTCCTGGCTGGCCGACGCCTGGATCTGCGTGTCGGTCTTCAGCGCGTTCTCGATATCCGGCGCACCGTCCACCGAGGTGATGAGGATGCCGCTGCGCTTGAGCTGCTTGGCCGCCAGGTCGCTGCCGATGGCTTGCGGGTCGTTGATCGCGAACAGGCCGTCGATTTTCGGGAAGCGTGTGAGGTAACCCTGCATCACGTTCAGGCCACCTTCGCGGGAGCCTTTGCCGTCCTGGTCATCAGACAGCACCTTGATCTCCGGTGCGCCGGCCAGTGCCGCCTTGCAGCCTTTGACCCGGTCGGTCACGGCGGTGACCTGCGGGCCGTTCTGGATGATCACATTGCCCTTGCCGGAGAGCTTGTCCACCAGGTACTGGCACGCCAGCTTGCCGGCTTCGACGTTGTCGGTCTGCACCGTGGCGTTGACGCCCTTGGCGTCCACATCCACGGCCACCACGACGATGCCGGCATCCCGGGCTTTCTTGATCGCCGAGGCCATGGCGGACGGGTCGACGGCGTTGATCAGGATCAGGTCGACCTTGGACGAGATGAAGTTATCGATCTGCGAGAATTGCTTGCTCAGGTCATAGTCGGCCGACACCGAGGTGACCTTGACGTTGGGGTTCAGCTCCTTGGCGCGGGCGGTTGCGCCATCGGCCAGGGTCACGAAATACGGGTTGCCCAGCGAGCCCATGCTGATACCGAGGGCCTTCAACTCACGGGCTTCGACGGCTTGGGACATCAGGGCAGCCAAGGCAATGACCGGAAAGATACGTTTGAGGTTCATGCGGGTCTCTCTTGTGATTGTTGTGGGAATGAATTCAGGTCCGTGCGCCGGACTGGCGATAACGATCCAGCGCCACCGCGCCGATGATCACGATGCCCTTGATGATGTACTGCCAGATGTCCGAGACACCCAGCAGCACCAGGCCGTTGGTGAGTACCGCAATGATCAGCGCGCCGATCAGCGTGCCGCCGATGGTGCCGACACCACCGGTAAAACTGGTGCCGCCGAGGATCACCGCGGCAATCGCATCCAGCTCGTAGGATTGCCCCAGTTGCAGGCCATTGGCGGCGAACAGGCGCGACGCGCTCATCACCGCGCCCAGCCCGGCCAACGCGCCGGACATGGCGTAGACGAACAGCAGCACCTTCCACACCTTGATCCCCGACAGCCGCGCCGCTTCCGGGTTGCCACCCACCGAGTAGATCTGCACGCCCATCACGGTGCGGCGCAGGATGAACCACGACAACGCCACCACTGCCACGGCGATCACCACCAGCCAGGGCACACCGAGGATCGAGTCGTTGCCGATAAAGGCAAACGGCAGGTCCGGGTTGAACACGGTCTTGTCGTCCGCCAACAGGCGCGCCAGACCGCGCATGGCTGTGAGTGCACCGAGGGTGACGATAAACGGCGGCAGGCGCATAAAGGCGATCAGCCCGCCGTTGACCAGGCCCAGCAACAGGCCAAAGCCGATACCGGCGGCTATCCCGAACATGCCGAACTGCGGCGACATCGACGCCTGCAACGCCACCACCGCCGACGCCGCGAGGATCGCGCCCACCGACAGGTCGATGCCCGCCGTGAGGATCACAAAGGTCATGCCTGCCGCCAGCACCACGTTCACCGACGCCTGCTGGGTGATGATCGACAGGTTCTGTACCGTCAGGAAGTTCTCGCTGGCCAGGGCAAAGCCCACCAGCAGCAGGATCAGCACCGGCAACATGCCGACCGTGCGCATCAGCTCGCGGGCGCGCTCTGCCTTACCGGTTGTTGAGATATTCAATTCAGCCATGGGCCACCACCTGATCGCCACCGGTGGCGAGGTCAATAATACGTTCCTGGGAAATAGCGTCGCCGGAGGCGCCGCCGACTTCTGCAACCAACTGGCCTTCACGCATGATCAGCACGCGGTCGCAGGTGCCGATGATTTCCGGCAGCTCGCTGGAGATCACCACGATGCCGACACCGGCCTGGGCCAATTGGTTGATGATGCGGTAGATCTCGGACTTGGAGCCGATGTCGACGCCACGGGTGGGTTCGTCGAGGATCAGCACGTGCGGCTTGACCTCCAGCAGCCGCGCCAGCAGCACCTTCTGTTGGTTGCCACCGGACAACGCACCGACATTGACCTTGCCCGACGCCACGCGAATCGACAGTGACTTGATCGCCTGCGTGGCGCGCTGCGCGGCATGGGCGCGATCGAGTACCCCGCCGGCATGGGCATCCGGCACGCAGGCGCAGACATTGATGTTGTCCGCCACGCTCATGTCCAGGAACAGGCCCTGGGCCTTGCGGTCTTCGGTGAGGTAGACGACGCCGGCGCGGATCGCATCCGCCGGGGTGCGCAGTTGGGTGACAGTCTTGCCGACCACTTCCAGGGTGCCCGAGGTGCGTGGGTCGGCGCCGAAGATCAGGCGCGCCAGTTCGGTGCGCCCTGCCCCGACCAGGCCGGCGATGCCCAGCACTTCACCGGCATGCAGGTCGAAACTGCACGGGCGCACGCGCTTGCCATCGGCCATGTCGCGCACGCGCATCACCACGTTGCCGGGGTTATAGGCGGCGTGCTCCTTTTTGTAGAACCCTGACAGGTCGCGACCCACCATCATCTTCACCAGCACTTCGGCCGATAGCGCCTCGCGGGTCAGTTCGCCGATGTACTGGCCGTCGCGCAGCACCGAGACGCGGTCCGACAGCTCGTAGATCTCGGCCATGCGGTGGCTGATATAGATGATCGCCAGGCCTTGGCTGCGCAATTGTTTGATCAACGCAAACAAGCGGTCGGTCTCACGGGAGGACAGCGGCGTGGTCGGTTCGTCCATCACCAGGATCTTGGCGTGGGCGTGCAAGGCGCGGGCGATTTCCACCAATTGGCGCTCGGCAATCGACAGGCTGCTGACCCGCGTGGCCGGGGTGAACTCGGCGCCCAGGCGTTGCAGCACTTCGCTGCACCCCGCCTGCATGCCCTTGCGGTCGATGGTCCAGCCACGCCGCAGTTCACGGCCCAGGTAGATGTTCTCGGCCACGCTCAGGTTGGGGCACAGGCTCAGTTCCTGGTAGATCACGGCGATGCCGAGGGTTTTTGCGGTGGCGGGGTCGAATGTGGGGACGGGCTGGCCGGCGATGCGGATTTCACCGCCGGGGTCGGCCTGGTAGGCGCCTGAGAGGATCTTCATCAGCGTCGATTTGCCGGCGCCGTTCTCCCCCATCAAGGCGTGGATTTCGCCGGGGTAGACCTTCAGGCCGACATTCTTGAGCACGCGCAAACCGTTGAAGGTTTTGCTGATGCCCTGCATTTCAAGCAAGGGTTCAAGGCTCATGAATGAGCTCCTGGTTTTATTATTTTTGTCGTCAGTGGGCCGACTCTAATGTAGAAACATTTCCTTACGCAAGCGCTTGCGTTGCTCATTTGTCGACAGATGAAACGTTTCATCAGCCGTTAATCCGAAAAGCATCCAATTTGACCCAAAGATATTCATTTGAAGTGGGATAGCCGTTGGCCCGCCATCAAAACGCCATAATCTCTGCTATTGTCCAAGTACCTCATCTCCTCCTCGTCGCCCTCAAGCGATCTTCTGTGAGCATGCTCTGCGCCATCGTCGTTCGATGATGGCGGGCCTGAACGTCACGGAACGCCAACGCGATGGACACACCGTTACCCGAACAACCGCAATCGCGGGCTGAAAAGATCGTCGAGTTCAAGCGGCAGAAAACCCTGCTCAAGACCGGCGCCCTGCAAGACGCAATCTTCAACAGCGCGTACTTCTCCAGCATCGCCACCGATGAGAAAGGCGTAATCCAGATCTTCAATGTCGGCGCCGAACGCATGCTCGGCTATGCCGCCGCCGATGTGGTCAACCGCATCACCCCCGCCGATATCTCCGACCCCGTCGAACTGATCACCCGCGCCGCCGCCCTCAGCCTGGAACTGGATACGCCGATCACGCCGGGCTTCGAAGCGCTGGTGTTCAAGGCCTCGAGGGGTATCGAAGACATCTACGAGCTGACCTACATCCGCAAGGACGGCAGTCGCCTGTCGGCCATGGTTTCGGTGACGGCCCTGCGCAATCGGTATGACACCATCATCGGCTACCTGCTGATCGGCACCGACAACACCGCGCGCAAGCAGGAAGAAGCCGAGCGCAAAGGTTTCGAGCGGGCACTGGAAGAAAAGAACCTGGAGCTGGAGCACGCCAGCCATATGAAGTCCGAATTCCTCGCCACCATGTCCCATGAATTGCGCACGCCGTTGAACGCGGTGATCGGCTTTTCCGAAGCGCTCAAGGATGGCCTGGTCGGCGACATGAGCGAGACCCAGCGCGAATACATCGGCGACATTTTCACCAGCGGCCAGCACTTGCTGTCGTTGATCAACGACATTCTCGACCTGTCCAAGGTCGAGGCCGGCATGATGGAACTGGAACTGGAAAACGCAGAACTGGCGGGGCTGTTGGCCAACAGCCTGCTGATCGTGCGGGAAAAGGCCGCGTTGCAACGCATCCAATTGAAGCTGGAGTGTCCCGACGATCTCGGCCTTCTACAGCTGGACCTGCGCAAGACCAAACAGATCGTCTACAACCTGCTGGCCAACGCCGTAAAGTTCAGCGCCCACGGCAGCTCAGTGACGTTGACCGTGCGCCAGGTGCCTCGCGCACAGGTCGGGCAGATTCCCGGCGACTGGCCGGTGTACCGTTTTGCCTTGCCCGACAGCGCTGATCAACCGTTCCTCGAACTCAGCGTCAGCGACACTGGCATCGGGATCGCCGAGGCGGACATGGACAAGCTGTTCAAGGCGTTCAGCCAGATCGACAGCAGCCTGGCGCGCAAATTCGAAGGCACTGGCCTGGGGCTGGCGATGGTCAAGCGGTTGACCGACTTGCATGGCGGCAGCGTGGCCGTGGCCAGCCGTGAAGGCTGCGGGGCGCGGTTCGTTGCCTGGCTGCCGCTGCACCGCGCCCCGGAGGCCACATGGCCCACATCCTGATCGTTGAAGACAATGAAGCCAATATGCGCCTGGCGCGCCTGTTACTGGTCAATGCTGGCCACGACGTGCTGTGGGCCGCGGATGCGGAGACCGGCCTGACCCTGGCCCGCGAACAGCAACCGGCGCTGATCCTGATGGACATCCAGTTGCCCGGCATGGACGGCCTGGCTGCCACCGCGCTGCTCAAGCGCGACCCGCTCACGGCCCACATCCCGGTGATCGCCCTGACTGCAATGGCGATGAAAGAAGATCGCGAAAAGACCCGGCTCGCCGGTTGCGACGCCTACATCATCAAGCCACTGCGCTACAAAGAGCTGTACCAGGTGATCGATACCTTGTTGCAACAGCACACCCGCCCTCTCACATGAGTCCTCTCCATGGCCAGCCAACCCGCAACGTTGTTGATCGTTGATGATGAACCCCAGGTGCGCAAACTCCTGGAAACCCTGCTGCAACATGAGGGCTACCAGACCCTGAGCGCGAGCAGCGGCGAGGAAGCCTTGCAGTTGGTGGCCCGGCAACCGCCGGACCTGATCCTGCTGGACATCATGATGCCGGGCATGGACGGCTACGAGGTTGCCAGCCAGTTGAAAAACGATGAAACCACGGCGGGTATTCCGATCATCATGCTGTCGGCCCTCAGTGAACCGAGCGCCCGTGTCAGCGGGTTGCAGGCCGGTGCCGAAGAATTCATCAGCAAGCCGGTGGAACGTGTCGAGCTATGGTTGCGCGTGCGTAACCTGCTGCGGCTCAAGGAACGCGGCGACCTGGTCAGCCACTCCCGTGAGTTGGCGCAACGACAGATCGGCATGAACGTGCATGACCTGGCCCACCAGGCCCTGGAAAACGACTTGCGCCAAGCGGTGGCACGCCATGACTTCACGGTGCATTACCAACCCAAGGTCGAGGTGCTGAGCGGTCGCATCTGTGCCCTAGAAGCGCTGCTGCGCTGGGAACGGCCGGAATACGGCGCGGTATCGCCAGCAGTGTTCATACCGATCCTGGAAAGCCTCGGCTTGATCGTCCCCGTGGGGCGTTGGGTGATCGAGCAGGTCTGCCAACAGATCGCCGAGTGGCAACGCGGTGCGATTGGCGCGGTGGAGGTGTCGGTGAACGTCTCCGGCCATCAATTGATCGAAGGCGACCTGATCGCCGATATTGCGCGCACCCTTGCCCGCACCGGGGTCGAGCCGCATTGGCTGGAGGTGGAACTGACCGAGGGCTCGCTGATGGAAAACACCCAGCACACCATCGCCAGCCTGCAGCGCCTGCACGCCATGGGGGTGAAGATCTCCATCGATGACTTCGGCACCGGCTATTCGAGCCTGGCGTACCTGCGGCGGTTTCCCATCGACACGCTGAAGATCGACATCGCGTTTATCCGCGAAGTCACCAGCAACCCGCAGGACGCGGCGATCACCCGTACCATCATCGAACTGGCCCACAGCCTCAGCCTGCGGGTGGTGGCCGAAGGCGTGGAAACCCAGGCCCAACTGGCGTTCTTGAAGGAGGCCGGCTGTGATCAGATCCAAGGCTACCTGTTCAGCCGGCCGCTGCCGGTGGACACCCTGGAGCGCCTGTTGCTGGAGCGTTTAGAGAGTCCGTGAGATTTCCGCACGCAGGCACTCGATCAAGCCCCGGTGGGTGGTGCATTTCTGTGCCAGCCCGCATCTGGACAGTGCGATGCGGCGGTTGAAGCGGTTGGGCTCACACTTCGACCAATGGCACACTGCGCTAAAAAAGTGGGAGGGGGCTTGCCCCCGATAGCACCAGGCCAGTCAACTCATCTACAGCTGATCCACCGCAATCGGGGGCAAGCCCCCTCCCACACAGACACCGCTACGGGTCCAGCACGCCACCGCTGTAGCTGTCGGATAAGCGCGTCCCGGTGAACTTGGCGACCACCGAACTCTGGGCCACCAGGCGTTCGCGGTGGCCTGTGACCATACGGCCGGCCTGGGCGGCGTGCAGGATCACTTCGGAACACGGGTCACCGGGGCGGCCGATGATGCGTGCGAAACGCTGGCCTTCCTCCACGTAATCCCCCAGGGCTTTCTCGAACACCAGCACCCCGGCGCAAGGCGCGAGGATGGTTTCCATGCAGCCCATGTCGACCACGTCCCCCGGCCACTCGGCGATGGCGGCCACCTCGTCGATCACGCCGTTGATGCACAACCACGCCCACAGGCCGTCGGCATCCTGTTGCGCCAGCGCATCGCTGACGTCCGCCTGGCCGCGCAGCTCAATGGTCGCGGCCAGTTGCGGCGATGCATGGTTGATGATGGTCTCTTCAAAGGAACCATCGCCGCCCTCGTCCCAGACGATCACCAGGTCCACGCGCAAGGCCGCCGCCAACGCCAGGCCCTGGTCGGGCCAGAAGCTGCGGTGGATGTAGAGGTACGGCAGCGCTTCGTCATCGGTGTGCAGGTCCAGCACCAGGTCGGCTTCAGCGGCCAGTTGCACCAGGCGTTTTTGCCACTGCGCCAGGTTGCTCGCCGGCTGCGCCATGGCCAGGGAGTGATCGAAAGCGCGGTTGAAGTTCTGCCCGGTGGCTTCATGAAAGCGCCCCAGCAAACGGCCCTGGCGGAACTGGCCGATGCCGAACGGGTTGGCCTGGGGCACCACGGTGACGTTGCCCTTGAGGCGGCCTTGGTCCTGGCACGCCTGCAAGCGTGGCAACAGCTGATGCAGGACCAGCATGCCGGCGATTTCATCCGCGTGCACACCCGCCTGCAGGTGCACCCTTGGCCCGCTGCCGTCGCCTTCGAAGCGCCAGGCGCCAATGTGCAGCGGGTTGCCGGCGTCGCCGATGACCTGCCACGAAAGGTCGTTTGCCATGCCTTGCCCTCCTCTCATTCATTAACCGCTAGAGATTGAACACACGTTCAACTAACCTGAGCGCTGTGGTGTTTCCATCAAAGGCCTGCCCATGACCGTCGACCCTCCCAAACTGCGCCGTGCCGACCCCGACGAGCGCCGCGACCTGCTGATCGCCGCCGCCCTCACCTGCCTGGCCCGCGACGGGCACGCCGGGATTTCCGTGCGCCGCATCGCCTCCGAAGCCGGTGTATCGGTGGGCTTGCTCAACCACCATTTCGGCAGCATCGACGCGCTGATTGCCGAGACCTACCACAAGCTGGCCAACGAGCTGACCACTGCCCTGTGGGAACAGGTCGAACTGGCTGACGGCGCCGCCGCACGGCTGGACGCGTTTCTCAGTGCCTCGTTCTCGCCACGGGTCATGGACCCCGACCTGCTCGGCGTGTGGGTGGTGTTCTGGAGCCTGATCCGCCACTCGCCCCACGTTAACCAGTCCCACGAAAACAGTTACCACGCCTACCTGGGGCTGATCCAACGCCTGCTGGACGACCTGGCCCGCAGTGAAAGCCTGCTGATCCACGACAGCCACCTGGCCGCCATTGGCCTATCGGCGATGCTCGACGGACTCTGGCTCGAGGGCTGCCTCAACCCCGGCACCTTCAGTCCTGCCAACGGGTTGCACATCTGCCGCTGCTGGGTACAAGGCTTGCGTCACGGTGCATTCAGCGCCGATCACATCCTGTGACACCGGCTCATCCGGCCGACCTGCGCAGCGGCGTACCGCGCCGTTCGGCGATGGCGTAGACGCCTTCGATCAGGAAGGTCAGGCACAGGTAGACGCCCGCCACCAGCAGCAGCGGCTGGTAGATCTGCAAGGTCTGCGCGCGCACCACGTTGGCCGCGCCGAGCAGGTCGACCACGGCAATGGTCGACGCCAGCGCGGTGGATTTGAGCAGCATTACCGTCTCCCCGGCCAGGGTCGGCAGCAACAGACGCATCGCCCGTGGCAAACGCACGCGCAACAAGGCTTGGCGTGGGGTCATGCCGAACGCCGAGGCGGCTTCCATCTCGCCTTTGGGCACCGCCAGCAGGCCACCGCGAATCACCTCGCCGACATAGGCGCCTACCGACAACACCAGGGCAAACACGATGTACCAGTAGCCATCGCGCAGATACGGCCACAGGAAGCTGCCACGGATCATCGGGAACTGGGCGAACAGGCTGCCCAGGCCGTAGTAGAAAATGTAGATCTGGATCAGCAACGGCGTACCGCGCAGCACGCTGGTGTAGGCCAGCGCACTGCGCGCCAGCCACTTGCGCCGCGACAACCGTGCCAGCGCCACCAGCACCGCCAGGGCAAAACCGAGTACTGCCGAAATCACCAGCAGCGACAAGGTGGTCTGCAACCCCTTGGCGATCAGCCCGGCGTAGTAGCTTATCCACTCAGGCATGTGCGCCTCACTCGACAACCGGCATCCAGCGACGGATACGGCGCTCCAGGCGCCCGGACAGGTAGTTGGAAGCCAGCGTCACCAGGTAATACAAGACGGCGGCCGCGAGGTAGAACAGCAGGTATTGGCGGGTAGACCCCGCCGCCTGCTTGGCGGTGTACAGCAGCTCGTTGGTGCCGACCACGCTGATCAAGGCACTGTCCTTGATCAGGTTGATCCACAGGTTGGACATGCCGGCCAGGGCGTACGGCGCCATGATCGGCAACGTCACCCGCCGGAACAGCCCCAGCCCGCTCAGGCCAAAAGCCCGCGCCGCTTCGATCTGCCCATGGGGGATCGCCAGGATCGCCGCGCGAAAAATCTCCGAGGCATAGGCGCCCTGCACCAGCCCCAGCACCAGGATCGCCACCAGCGGGCCGCTGATATTCACCTGGGCGAAGCCCAGCCACAGCATCAGCGCGTTGAGGCCCATGGAGCCGGCGTAGTACAGCAGCAGGATCAGCAGCAGTTCCGGCACCGCGCGAAACACCGTGGTGTAGCCGCGCATCAGCAGCGCGATGGGACGCGGCGCGCTGAGCTTGGCGCAGGCCACCACCAGGCCGATCAGCAAGCCCACCGCAAATGACCCGGCGGAGATCTGCAGGGTCATCCATAACCCCTTGAGCAACGCCTGGCCCCACCCTTGTTCGCCGAAACCGAGAAGGTCGAGCATGGTTATTCGGTCTTCTGGGCGATTTGCTGGTACGGGCTGTCACAGGTCTTGCTCACAAACGCCGGGGTATCGGTGCGCTTGCACGGGCTGACCGACAGGCCGAAATAGTGCTGTGACAGGTCGTCGTAGTCCTTGCTCACCAGCAACTCGCCGATGGCCTTGTCCAGCCGGGCCTTGAGCGCGGTGTCTTCCTTGCGCAGGCCGGCGCCGACGCCACGGCCGATGATCGGGTCGTAGGGCACGCTGGCGATGTGCGCCAGGCCGCTGGCTTCCGGGGTCTTGACCATCATGGCGATGGCGGTGTCGTCGGCCATCATGTAGTCGATACGCCCGGCGATCAGGTCGGCGTTGGCCGATTCCTGGGTGTCGTAGTACCTGAGGTCGGCGATGTTTTCGTAATACTTCTTCAGGTAATTGGCGCTGACCGTGGAGATCTGCACGCCGATCAATTTGCCCTTGAGGCCCGCCGGGGAGATCTCGACTTCACTGCCTTTTGGCCCCGCGACGCCCAGCAGGGAATCGTAGTAGGCGCGGCTGAACGCGATCTGTTTTTCGCGCTCGTCGGTCACCGACATCGACGAGAAAATCACGTCGATCTTCTTCGCCAGCAGTGAGGGAATGATGCCGTCCCACGCCACTTCCTTGATCTGGCATTCGGCTTTCATGCCTTCACAGAGCTTGTGGATCAGGTCCACCTCGAACCCGGACCACTGGCCGTTACCGCCCTTCACGGTAAACGGCGGGTAGGGTTCGGCCGCCACCGCAAACACGATGGGCTTGTCGGCCGCCCAGGTGAAACCTGCGGCCAGCATCAACACTGCACTGCTCAACCACGTTGCCATACGTTTGAATTGCATGATGTTGCCCCGTCTTTTTCTGGAGTTAGCGAGTTTGGTGCGCGTTGACGAACTGTCGGCAACGTTCACTGCGTGGGTCGAAAAACACCGCGTCCGGCGAACCGGTTTCTTCGATCATGCCTTGGTGCAGGAACGCCACTTTCGACGACACATCCCGGGCGAATGCCATTTCATGGGTGACCAGGATCATGGTGCGGCCCTCTTCGGCCAGGGAGCGGATCACCCGCAGCACTTCGCCCACCAGCTCTGGGTCGAGCGCCGAAGTGGGTTCGTCGAACAGCATGACTTTAGGGCGCATGGCCAGCGCCCGGGCAATCGCCACGCGCTGTTGCTGGCCACCGGAAAGAAAGGCCGGGTATTCATTGCGCTTGGCGGCCAGGCCGACGCGGTCGAGCAGGCTTTCTGCACGTTCGATGGCCTCGGCGCGGCTTTCGCGCAATACCTGGGTGGGGGCTTCGATGAGGTTTTCCAGCACGGTGCGGTGCGGCCACAGGTTGAAGTTCTGGAACACCATGCCCAAGGTCGAGCGGATCCGTACCAACTGCCGGGCATCCGCCACCAGGGGTGCGCCGGGGCGGCCGTAGTTGAGCTTGATGCTTTCGCCGTCTACATGAATGCTGCCCTGGTCCGGCACTTCGAGCATGTTGATGCAGCGCAGCAAGGTGCTCTTGCCCGAGCCGCTGGCGCCGATCAGCGAGATGACTTCGCCTTCGTGGGCCGTGAGGGAAATGCCCTTGAGCACTTCGATATTGCCGAAGCGCTTATGCAGGTCGATGACCTCGATCATCTTCCTGGCTGCGACAGGTTGCGCCACTTCAACCCTGGGCGCGGCGGCGATACGTGGCTCACCGGCCAGCTTGGCGACAAACTGCGCGATACGTTGGCAGGCCTGCGCCAGGCGTTCTTCGCCGAGGGTGAACGAAAGCCGCACGAAACCTTGCGCGGGCTCGCCGAAGGCCGCCGCATCCAGCACCGATACCCCCGCTTCGCGAAACAGGCGCCAGGCAAAATCCAGGGAGCCCAGGCCGGTGCCGCGCACGTCCACCAGCACGAACATCCCCGCTTGCGGCGCCCGCACCTGGATACCAGGGCAGGCACTCAGCCCGGCCACCACCAGGTCGCGGCGGCGCCGATAAATCTCGCGCATGCCCTGGGTCACTTCATCATGGGCCAGCACGGCGGCGGTGGCGGCTTCCATCACAAAGCCGGGCAAGCCGTAAAGCATGCTGAGCACCAGGGTTTCGGCATGGGCGATCAGCGCGGGCGCAGCGATGAGCCAACCGATGCGCCAACCGGTCATGGCATGGGACTTGGAGAGGCTGCCAATCACCACGCAGCGCTCGGCCATGCCCGGCAGTGCAGCGAGGCTGCGGTACTCGCCGTCGAACACCAGGCTTTCGTAGACCTCATCCACCACGACCCACAGGTCGTGGGCGATGGCCAGGTCGGCAATGGCTTGCAGCTCCTGCGGGTTGAGCACCACGCCGGTGGGGTTGTTCGGGTTGGAGAAAAAAATCGCCCGTGTGCGCGGGGTGATCGCGGCGGCGAGCAACGTGGCGTCGACGCGAAAGCCCGATTCAGGGGAACACGGCACGCGCACCAGTGTGGCGCCGCTGGCCTTGAGCGTGGCTTCGTAGGTGACGTACATCGGGTCGAGCACCAGCACCTCGTCACCGGCCTGCAACAGGCACAGCGACGTCACGAACAAGGCGTTCTGCGCACCGGCCACGGTGATGACGTTTGCGGCATCGAGCGGGCGTGCCAGCGTCTGGCTGTAGCGTGCTGCAATCGCTTCGCGCAGTGCCGGGCGGCCAGGGATTTCGGTGTAGTGGGTGTCGCCATCGCGCAAGGCGCTGACGGCAGCGTCGGTGATAAAGGACGGCGTGGCGAAATCCGGGTCGCCGACGCTGAGAATGATGATGTCTTCGCCCTGACTGGCGGCGTGGAACGCGGCGTGGTGGATGTCCCAGGCGGCTACGCCCTGCCCTGCAATTCGTTCGACGAAGGGGGAAAACCGCATGCCAGAGCCTCTCGTTCAAGAAGAAAAAGCGCTAACCCGTTCGGTTCCAAACGGGTGGATGCGGTCAACATAGTGCAAACTGAACAGTCGTTCAATGGGCATGTTTGGCCCGGTGTCGTTTATCGTCCAAAGAGGTCGTTATGGCGATTTCCGCACATTTACAACCAGCCCTTTCAAAGTCTTGGAGGGCGAGCACTGCAACTGTGGCGAGCGGGCTTGTCCCGCGTTGGGTTGCGAAGCGACCCTGGAAAGAGGAATGCGCTGAGTCAGGCACGCTTCGGCCGCGGGTTTCAGGGCTGCTTCGCAACCCAACGCAGGACAAGCCTGCTCGCCACAGGGTGCTTATCACCTGTTCTACGGGGCTGACAGTTACAGCGGGTTCATCAGGTGCCGCGCTTCATGCAAAAACCTGGACATCCCTGTCGAAGGGTCAACACTTGGGCGGGGCTAAAAATTCCGCGCCGATGGGATCTTTTATCGTGCTGGCCAGGATACGGTCGATATGCGACAGGTCTTCGAGCGTCAGGTGCCAGCCGAAGGCTTCTTGATAGCCCTTCAGCTGCTCCGGGCGGCGGGCGCCCCACAGCGCGATGGTCGGGCCTTGGTCAAGCACCCAGCGCAGAGCCAGGGCGAGCACCGACTTGCCGTGGCATTCGCGGGCGTAGCTACTCAGCGCGGCCACGGCGGCCAAGTATTGCTCGAAGCGTGGCGGCTTGAACTTGGGGTCGAGCGTACGCACATCGTCGCCGGCAAAGCGCGTGGCTGTGTGCATGCTGCCGCTGAGCAAGCCCCGGCACAGCGGGCCGTAGGCCAGGACCACCAGCGAATGCTGTTTGGCGTAGGGCAGGATGTCGCTGTCGATGGCACGTTCGAACAGGTTGTACGGTGGCTGCACCGTGGCCAGGGCGGTGTACTGGCTGAAATCGTCCATTTGCGCCGAAGAATAATTACTCACGCCAACCGCCAGGATCTTGCCCTCACGGCGCAGGCGCTCCAGTTCATCGGCGGTTTCTTCCTGGGCTACCAACGGATCGGGCCAGTGCACCTGGTACAAGTCGATGTAGTCGGTTCCCAGGCGTATCAAGGAACCTTCGAGCTCTTTGCGAATGCGCTGGGCCGTGGCGTTGCGCCGGATGGCGCCGGTGTCCCATTGCAGCCCCGCCTTGGTCGCGATCACGGCGCTGTGGCGCACGCCGCGCAAGGCCTTGCCGATCAGCTCTTCGGACAGGCCAAAGCCGTACACCGGCGCGGTGTCGATCAGGTTGATACCCACCGCCAACGCGTGCCGCAAGGTGCGCGAGGCTTGCTCGGTGTCCGCGCCGCCCCACAGGTGCCCGCCCATGGACCAGGTGCCGAGGGCGATCCGCGAGACCGCCTGTTCGATGCCGGCAATTCTGATGGTCTCAACGCGCATGAAAATATCCCGTGGCTTGCAATAGTGCTTAGAAAAACAATTACTCTAAGTCATCCACGGTTGAATCGGGCTCAACGCCGCATACAGCCGAACTCCCGCATAAGAGGCTTGAAAATGGCTGCTTTCAACCGTTCCGAACTGGCCGATCTCAACGTGTTCATGGCTATCATCCGTCGCCGCAGCTTTCGCCACGCCGCCCATGAGTTGGGCGTTACCACCTCGGCCTTGAGCCACACCATGCGCAACCTGGAAACCCGCCTGGGGGTGAAGCTGCTGTACCGCACCAGCCGTGCCGTGGAACCCACCGATGCCGGTTCGCTGCTGGCAGAAAAACTCACCCAGGGCTTTGCCACCATCAAGGACGGCCTCGACACCCTGGAGTTGTACCGCGACGCGCCCATTGGCCGGCTACGCTTGAACGTGCCACGGGACGCGGCGGTATTGCTGCTGGCGCCGATCCTCGGGGACTTCTGCACCGCCTACCCGCAACTGCGCGTGGACCTGATCGTGCAGGACCAGATGATCGACATCATCGCCGAGGGCTACGACGCCGGTATCCGCTACGGCGCCACCGTGCCCCAGGACATGGTGGCGGTGCCCTTGACCGGTGAGCTGCGCTGGATCGTGGTCGCGTCGCCCGCCTACCTGGCCCGCCGGGGCACGCCGCAGGTGCCCAAAGACCTGCTGCAACACGCCTGCATCCGCATGTACCTGGGCGACAAGACCACCTACAAGTGGGAACTGGGCAACGGCACCCGCCAGCAACGCATCGACGTGCCGGGCCACTTCAGCGCGGCTGATACCGAGACTATTGTGAATGCGGCGCTGCAAGGGGTGGGCATCGCCTACTGCCTGTCCAACCGCGTGGAACAGGAGCTCAAGGACGGCCGTCTGGTGGAGGTCATGCCCGACTGGGCCTGCCTGGGCGAGCCGTTGTGCATGTACTACCCGAGCCGACGGCAGTCGCAGCCAGGGCTGCGGCAGTTGATGGACATGATCCGGATGAAAACCATCGGCAAACAGTTGATCGAATAGGCTTCAATCCGGCGGCTCGGTAGCGTCACCCTCCTGGTCAATCAACGGCACGGTTGCATCGTCCATCAAGGAACCCGGGTCTTCGTTGCCCGGGTCATTCGGTTCTTCTTCCTCGCAGTCGTTTGCCATGACGCTCTCCTCGGTTATGAGCCAGGGTTATCCACCTGAATATAGAACGCGTACGCCCCCAGCAACAGCCAGAACACCATGAACAGCCAGGGCGCTCGCATTGAGAATAGCAGCGACTTGCGATAGCCCTTGTGGGACGACTCCATCTCGGAAAACAACGGTGACTCATCGTAGGCCAGGCCCATCACCGGCTCGCTGCGCAGCAGTTCACTCTGTTTGTAGTGCCAATGGTCGATGATCTCGTAGGCCGCACGGATCCCCGGCCAGGCATTCAACGAGCTGAGCACGCCGAGCATCACCAGGAACACCGGCACCACCAGGGTGAACAGCTTGCCCCACTCAGGGTTGAGGTTACCCATGCCGGAGACGAAGGCGATCACCAGGAATGACTGCGCGGTGAGGTAGGCGTCGGTGCGGTTGGCCAGGATGGTGGTTTCGTACTGGATTTCGCGCCGGTAGAAGTCCAACCGGTCCTTGGGCGAACCGAAGATCTTCGCGTTGTGTTCGCTGTGGTCGGTCAGGGCCGCTTCCGGCGTATGGGGAGAGATGATTCTGGGCACGACGGTGCTCCCAGCAGGTTCGAGTCCTGTTAGAAGAGTCGGTGGCGAGTGAAGTTCAAGTTTGTTCATGCACCAAGTCGGGGCACCTTCAAGCCGCTGCCCTCTTGTGGTGAGCGGGCTTGTTGGGGTGATGGCCTTCTGTGGTGAACAGGCTTCTGTGGCGAGCGGGCTTGCCCGGCGTTGGGCTGCGCAGCGGCCCCAGAAAGAGCGGGAGCGCTGCGCACTCCAACGCGGGGCAAGCCCGCTCACCACAACAAGCCCGCTCACCACAAGATTCGCGGTTTCGGCACAGGCATTGCTTTATCCATTCATCTGCCCGGATACAGGAGCATTCGTTACCCCCCGACCCAGAGCCGACCCCACAAGAAAGTAAGGACCAGGCCCAGTGGCACCCTTAGCCACGGGCTCATAAAAAATGCGTTTTTTGAAACGGCAGTGCCACCCAAGCGTCCCTCGGCACTGACAAGGTACTGGAATGGCTCGATCTTTCTTCGATGAAATGAATGACGCAAACGGCGCCTGCCGTGCGCATTATCAGGACTTCTCCCGCTGGCTGGCGAATACGCCGCCGGAACTGCTGGCCCAGCGTCGCCGCGAAGCCGATTTGCTGTTTCACCGCGCCGGGATCACCTTCACCCTCTACGGCGACGAACAAGACACCGAGCGCCTGATCCCCTTCGACATCATCCCGCGCAGCATCCCTGCCAGTGAATGGAGCGTGATCGAACGCGGCTGCATCCAGCGCGTCAATGCGCTGAACATGTTCCTCGCCGACATCTACCACGACCAGCGCATCATCAAGGCCGGGATCATTCCCGCGGACCAGGTGCTGGGTAACGAGGGCTATCAGAAGGCCATGGTCGGCCTGGACCTGCATCGCGACATCTACTCGCACATCTCCGGTGTCGACCTGGTGCGTGACGGCGATGGCACCTACTACGTGCTCGAAGACAACCTGCGCACCCCCAGCGGCGTCAGCTACATGCTCGAAGACCGCAAGATGATGATGCGCCTGTTCCCCGAGGTGTTTGCCAAGCAACGCATCGCGCCGGTGGACCACTACCCCAACCTGCTGCTCAAGACCCTCAAGAGCTCCAGCCGCCTGGACAACCCCAATGTGGTGGTGCTGACCCCGGGGCGCTTCAACAGCGCGTTCTTCGAACATGCGTTCCTGGCCCGGGAAATGGGCGTGGAACTGGTGGAAGGCGCCGACCTGTTCGTGCACGACCTCAAGGTGTTCATGCGCACCACCGACGGCCCCAAGCCGGTGGACGTGATTTACCGGCGTATCGACGACGCCTTCCTCGACCCCAAGGCCTTCAACCCCGAGTCGATGCTCGGCGTGCCCGGCCTGGTCGCGGCCTATTGCGCCGGCAACGTAGTGCTGGCCAATGCCATCGGCACCGGCGTGGCGGACGACAAGTCGATCTACCCCTATGTGCCGGAAATGATCCGTTTCTACCTGGACGAAGAACCGGTGCTACAAAACGTACCGACCTTCCAGTGCCGCAAGCCCGATGAACTGTCCCACGTACTGGCTCACCTGCCGGAACTGGTGGTCAAGGAAACCCAGGGCTCCGGTGGCTACGGCATGCTGGTCGGGCCGGCTTCCAGCGCCGCCGAGATCGAGGACTTCCGCCAACGCATCAAGGCGCGTCCCCATGCCTACATCGCCCAACCGACCTTGAGCCTGTCCACCTGCCCCACCTTCGTCGAAAACGGCATCGCCCCACGGCATATCGACCTGCGGCCCTTTGTGCTGTCGGGCAAGGAAACCCGCCTGGTGCCCGGTGGCCTCACCCGCGTGGCATTGAAGGAAGGCTCGTTGATCGTCAACTCGTCGCAAGGCGGCGGAACCAAGGACACCTGGGTGGTGGAGGGCTGAGTATGTTGAGTAGAACCGCCGCAGATCTGTACTGGATGTCCCGTTACCTGGAGCGTGCCGAAAACCTGGCGCGCATGCTCGAAGTCAGTTACTCGCTGTCGTTGATGCCACAAGCCGGGCGCAGCGACGGTCTGGACGAACTGGCCATGTCGTTGCTCAGCAGCGGCACCCTGGACAGCTACCTTGAGCGGCATAAACAGCTGGATGCCGAGCGCATGCTGCACTTCTTCGCCCTCGACGAAGAAAACCCCGCCAGCATCTACAACTGCCTGCGCGCCGCCCGTGGCAATGCCCACGCCGTACGCGGACGCATCACCGCCGACATGTGGGAAAACCTCAACGCCACCTGGCTGGAAATGCGCAGTATCGCCGCCGGCGGCCTGGCGCGACATGGCATCAGCCACTTCTGTGACTGGGTCAAGCAGCGTTCGCACCTGTTTCGTGGTGCCACCTCGGGGACGATCATGCGCAATGACGCCTATCGGTTCATTCGCCTCGGCACCTTTGTCGAGCGCGCCGACAACACCCTGCGTTTGCTGGATGCGCGCTACGAGATGTTCGGCGAGGAATCGGAAGAAGTCAGTGATTTGTCGGCACGCGGTTATTACCAGTGGAGCGCCCTGCTCCGTGCGTTGTCGTCGTTCGAGGCGTACACGGAGCTGTATCCGAACGCGTTGAATGCCCGTTCCGTGTCCGAATTACTGCTGTTGCGCAGCGATGTGCCGCGCTCGTTGCATGCGTGCATCGAGGAGTTGAGCCATATCCTCGCGGACCTGCCCGGCAGTTATGGGCGCACGGCGCAGCGCCTGGCAGCGGAGTTCGAGGCGCGGCTGCGGTATACGGGGATTGATGAAATCCTTGAAGACGGCCTGCACAGCCGTCTTACGGAATTTATCGACACCGTGCGCGAGCTGGCGCGGGCGATTCACAGCTCGTACCTGGAGGTCATCTAACGTCCACTGGGATTAAACAATGTGGGAGGGGGCTTGCCCCCGATAGCAGTGGGTCAGTCAGCCAATTCGGGGACTGATTCACCGCTATCGGGGGCAAGCCCCCTCCCACATTCCGGTTACTGGTGTTTTACCAGCATTGGCTCGGCGCGGTACTGGTCGGGGAAAAGCTTCTTGAGCTGCGCCACCTTCGGCAGATCATTGATCACGATGTACGGGTAAGACGGGTTCTCGGTGAGGAAGTCCTGATGGTAGGACTCCGCCGGGTAGAACACCTTGCCCATCTCGATTTTAGTGACGATGGGTGCGTCGAAGGACTTGGCCGCATCCAGCTGGGCAATGTAGGCCTGGGCGACTTTTTGCTGGTCGGCATTCTGCGCAAAGATCGCCGAACGGTACTGGGTGCCGGTGTCAGGGCCCTGGCGGTTGAGTTCGGTGGGGTTGTGGGCCACTGAGAAGTAGATTTGCAGCAATTTGCCGTAGCTGATCTTGCTCGGGTCGTAGGTGACCGACACCGACTCGGCGTGGCCGGTGTTGCCGTCGCTGACGGACTCATACTGCGCCGTGCTTGCGGCGCCGCCATCGTAGCCGGAAACGGCGTTTTTCACGCCTTGCACATGCTGGAACACCCCTTGCACACCCCAGAAACAGCCCCCGGCGAACACAGCGGTTTGCAGGTTGCCGGCTTCGGCGGGCAGGTCCAGGGCGGGTGGCGCGATCACTACGGCGTCGTCGGCGGCGCCGAAGGAAAAGGCCTGGCTTTGGCCGACGAACGCGGCGAAGGCCAACACGGGCAGGTATTTGAATACATTCATGGCAGGCACTCCGGGTTAACCAAAGGTGAAGGCATACGCCGACACGTTGGGGTCAAGGAATTCAATGGTGAAGGTGCGGTCTTGCACGGCACCCGGTTGACGCACCAGTTGGTACAACCGTTGTTCGGTGACGGTGCCGCTGCCATCCGGCGTGACGTCGGTGCCATGGGCATCGCCAGGCGCCTGGCCGTCGAGCGTGACCTTGAAACGCACCGGTTTGCCGTCGGCGCCCGGGGCAAGCACCAGGTGCAGGTCGCGGGCGTGGAAGCGGTAGACGATGCGCCCACCGGCCTGGTCGAGGGTGGCTTGCTGGCCGCCGACGTTCCATTGGCCTTGCAGGGTCCAATTATTGAGTGCCAGGGGGCCGGACTTGACGAAGTTTTCGGCGCGCTGCGAACCCAGGTAGGTTTCCGGCGACTGCACCTCGTTCATGTCCGGCGCTTCTTGCACGCCCTTGGCATCGGCCTCGATCAAACCGCCCGCGACGTTCTTCGCGCCGGCTTCACGCAGCAACTGCTGGATCACTCGCTCCGACTCGGCGTAGTCGCCTTCACCGAAGTGGTGATAACGAATCTGGCCCTTGGCGTCGGCAAAATAATGCGCCGGCCAGTACTGGTTGTTGAACGCGCGCCAGATCTTGTAGTTGTTGTCGATGGCCACCGGGTAAGTGATGCCCAGGTCCTTCATGGCCTGGGTGACGTTGTTCACGTCGCGCTCAAAGGCGAATTCCGGCGCATGCACGCCGATCACCACCAGGCCCTGGTCGCGGTATTTTTCGGCCCAGGCCTTTACATACGGCAGAGTGCGCAGGCAATTGATGCAGGAGTAGGTCCAGAAATCCACCAGCACCACCTTGCCCTTGAGCGCTTCGGCGGTCAGTGGCGGGCTGTTGAGCCATTGCACGGCGCCATCGAGGGATGGCAGCGCGCCTTCGATCGGCAAGGTGTCGTTGTGATTGGCGGCCATCATCATCGCACCGCCGGGCTGCGCCGGCTTGGCGCTGAGGCGATCCACCAGGCTTTGTTCCAGGCCACCGGTGGACGCGGTCGACAGCCGCGACAGCACGCCGGTGTCGAGGCCCAGCGCAATGGCGGATACACCGGCCAGCATCAGCGCGCCCAGGCCACGGCGCAGCCATTCGCCGGCACCGAGGGACTTTTTCATGAAACCAAAGACTTTACCGCCGACCAGCAACGCCAGCGCGAGGGAGGTGGCAGCACCGGCGGCGTAAGCCAGCAAGAGCAAGGTAGTACCGATGCTGGCGCCCTGCAGCGCGGCACCGGTGAGCACCAGCCCCAGGATCGGCCCGGCGCACGGCGCCCACAGCAGCCCGGTGGCCACGCCGATCAGGAACGACGCGCCCGGACGCGGCCTGGCATCGGCCCCGGCGGCTTCCGACAAACGACTGCCGGCGGCTACCAGTGGGCGCGTCAGGCGCTCCGAGAGTTGCGGCAACAACAACGTGAGTCCGAACAGGGCAACGCACAGCAACGCGAGCCAGCGCCCGTATTGATTGACTTGCACCACCCAGCCGCCGCCCACCGCCGCCAGCGAGGCCACCAGGGCGAATGTCACCGCCATCCCCGCTAACAGCGGCAAGCCACTGCGCAAAAACGGCTGCCCGGTGCGAGCGAAGACAAAAGGCAGAACAGGCAGGATGCACGGACTGACGATTGTCAGCACGCCGCCCAGGTACGCGAGAACCAGAAGCCACATGGGATGGACCCTTATAAGAAATAGACATCGGCTTACGCCGCCGTGAACGTCATGGCGGCGCCGTTCATGCAGTAGCGCAGGCCGGTGGGTGGCGGGCCGTCATCGAACACGTGCCCCTGGTGGCCGCCACAGCGGCGGCAGTGGATTTCCTTGCGCACCACGCCGTAGGACGTATCGGTATGGCTGGCCACCGCGTTGTCCAGTGGCTGCCAGAAACTCGGCCAGCCGGTGTGACTGTTGAACTTGGTGGTCGAGGCAAACAGCGGCAGCGCGCAACCGGCACAGGCGAAGGTGCCGGCGCGGTGTTCATCGTTGAGCGCGCTGCTGTAGGGGCGTTCGGTGCCCTCCTCGCGCAGGATGGCGTATTGCTCGTCGGTGAGCAGGCTGTGCCATTGCGCGTCGGTGTGGCTGACCTCGAAGGTTTCGGCGGCTTCGGCTTCGGTGACCATACTGAGTTGCTTGAGCAGGCCGCCCGCCAGGACGGCGACACCCAGGCCGCCACTGGCCAGGAGTATTTGTCGGCGTGAGTACATGGTGTTTTCCCTCTTTGACGTGAGGGAATGTTGGGCTGTTTACGGTCGCGGAATCCTCACGCAGAGTTAAACAATTCGTGATAACTACACTGTTGCAAAAGCCGCACAATGCGCGAACTACAAGCGAAGGTTTCTCTTACATGGATCAGCCCAAACGTGTCCTGGTGGTCGAGGACGATGCCCATATCGCCGACCTGATCTGCCTGCACCTGCGTGACGAACAGTTCGACGTGGTGCACAGCGCCGATGGCAACGAAGGCCTGCGCCTGCTGGAGCAAGGCGGCTGGGATGCGCTGATCCTCGACCTGATGCTGCCCGGCGTCGACGGTCTGGAGATCTGCCGGCGCGCCCGTGCCATGACGCGCTACACCCCGATCATCATCACCAGCGCACGCTCCAGCGAACTGCACCGCATCCTCGGCCTGGAGCTGGGCGCGGATGATTACCTGGCCAAGCCGTTTTCCATGCCGGAACTGGTGGCCCGCGTGAAGGCATTACTGCGCCGGGTCGATGCCATGGCGCGCAACCTGAAGATGGACGCCGGCAGCCTCGACCTCGGCCAATTGTTCATCAACCCGCTGACCCGCGATGCCACCCTGCAAGGCCAGCGCCTGGACCTGACCCCGCGGGAATTCGACCTGCTGTACTTCTTTGCGCGCCAGCCGGGCAAAGTGTTCTCGCGCATGGACTTGCTCAACGCGGTGTGGGGCTACAGCCACGAAGGCTATGAACACACGGTCAACACCCACATCAACCGCCTGCGGGCCAAGGTCGAAGCCGACCCGGCCAACCCGGCGCGCATCCTCACGGTGTGGGGCCGTGGCTACAAGTTTGCCGAGAGCCCGCCATGAAGCTCACCCTCACCCAGCGCCTGTCGCTGGTGTTCGCGGTTTTGCTGTTGATCTGCAGCGGCACGTCGGCGTGGCTGCAGGTGCGTTCCAACCACATGCACGAGCTGGAAGTGGTGCAAGGCCTGTCCCGCGATCTCGCGGCGCATATCGCCCGCGACACCCAACTGATGGACGCTGATGGCCTCAAGCCCGACGCCGTGCGCAACCTGTTCAGCCAGTTGATGCTGGTCAACCCCAGCGTCGAGGTGTACCTGCTCGACATCGATGGCCGTGTGGTCGGCAATGCCGCGCCCAGCGGCCACCTGCTGCGTGACAAGGTCGACCTGGCGCCCATCCGGCGCTTCCTGGCGGGCTTCATGCTGCCGATCCTCGGGGACGACCCGCGCAGCGTCGATGGGCGCAAGGTATTCAGCGCCGCGCCCCTCACCGCCGGCGGACAGCAAACCGGGTTCCTGTATGTGGTCCTGCTCGGTGAAGCCCACGATGCGTACGACGCCAAGGACGCCACGGGCATGGCCTTGAAGATTGCCCTGTGGTCCATCGGCCTGGTCGCCCTGCTCTGCCTGATGGCCGGCCTGATTGCATTTGCCTGGATCACCCGGCCGCTGCGTCAACTCACCGACAAGGTTGGCCAGTTCGACATCAATGGCGCGCCCAAACCGGCAGAAACCACCGCACCGCCACTCACCAGCGGCGATGAGATTGCGGTGCTGGACCAGGCCTTCATGCAAATGGAGAACCGCCTGGGCGAACAATGGCGCGCCATCACCCATCAGGACCAGGAACGCCGGGAAATGGTCGCCAATATCTCCCATGACCTGCGCACACCGCTGGCCTCTTTGCATGGCTATCTGGAAACCCTCTCGCTCAAGGACGCCAGCCTCAGCCCGGAAGAGCGCCGTCGCTACCTAGGGATTGCTTTGGACCAGAGTCGCAAAGTCGGCGGCCTGGCCCAATCGCTGCTGGAACTGGTACGCCTGGAGCATGGCTTTGTGCAGCCAGTGATCGAAGGTTTTTCATTGCCCGACCTGGTGCAGGACATCTTCCAGAAATTCGAACTCACCGCCGAAGCACGCGGCATCACGCTGACGGCGAGCCTGCCGCCGCAGGTGCCGACGGTGCAGGCAGACCTGGGGTTGATCGAACGGGTGCTGACCAACCTGTTGGACAATGCCCTGCGGCACACACCGGTGAATGGCGAAATCGAGGTCATCCTGTCGCCTCAAGCACACGCGGTAGCGGTCACGGTCAGCGACAGCGGGCCTGGCATCGACGCTGAATTACGCGAAGGCTTGTTCCTGCGCGCATTCACCATTGGTGGCGCCCGGCGCGACGGGGGGTTGGGCCTGCGCATCGTGCACCGCATCCTGCAACTGCACGGGCGCAGCATCAGCCTGGTGGACCGCCCCGGCCGAGGTGCGACCTTTACGTTTTGCCTAGAAACCCGAGCATCAGCGCGTTGACCTGTTGCCCCTGCTCGTTCTGGATCCAGTGGCCGCAGTTGGGCAGCACGTGCTGCTCAAGCTGAGGCACTGTGCCTGGCATGCGCTTGAGCGTATGCGCCTCGAATACCCCGACCGGGTCGCGGTCGCCAATCAGGAACAGCGTGGGTTGCAGCACCTGCCTGCCCGCCAGGTGTTCTGTGCGTTGCCAGTTGCGTTCGAAGTTGCGATACCAGTTCAACGGGCCGCGAAACCCCTGCTCGGCGAAGGTTTGCACGTAGACGTCGAGGTCTGCCTGGGAGCACCAGTGTGGCAACGCGCCGGGTGCTGGAACGCCTTCAAGCAACCTGGCATTCGCCGGTTTGCGTTGCAAAAACACATCCTGATCCTGCATGAACAGCCGCAATGTGCGTTCGATATCGGCGTTCAATTCCTGCTCGGCAACGCCGGGTTCCTGGAAATACAGGATGTAGTTGAAACGGTCGGCGTACAGCTCACGCATGATTTCTATCACCGGCCGCCGCGCTCGCCCGGCGAACGGCACCGACATCGTGATCAGGCGCGTGACCCGTTCAGGTTCGAGCAACGCCATGTGCCAGGCCACCACCGCGCCCCAGTCGTGGCCGACCATCACCACCTGGGAATGACCAAAGTGGTCCATGGCCTGCTGGATATCGCCGCATAGCGTCAGCACGTCGTAATCAGCCACCTCGGCCGGTGCGCTGGAATGGCCGTAGCCACGCATTTGCGGGGCAAATACCCGATAGCCCGCCGCCGCCAGCGCGGGAATCTGCTCGCGCCAGGAGTGCCAGCACTCCGGGAAACCGTGCAGCAGCCAGATCGGCGTGCCCTGCTCAGGGCCGACAATGTGGACACTCAACTCAATACCGTTGACGCTGATGATCTGCTGGCTCATGGGCATCGCCTTCTTCCAGGTTTTTGCCAGCGTGCGCGATTGCCGGCCACGGCGCCAGCATCATTGATAGCAGGAATAACTCACGCCAGCGCCCACCAGCGCGGCAACAACTGGCGTACCCGGCCTTCTCCGAAACGGTCATCGATCAGCATCACCACGCCCCGGTCCTGCTGGCTGCGGATCACCCGGCCCGCCGCCTGCACCACCTTCTGCAGGCCGGGATACAGGTAGGTGTAGTCGTAGCCCGCGCCGAAGATCGCACCCATGCGCAGTTTCATCTGTTCATTCACCGGGTTCAGTTGCGGCAACCCGAGGGTGGCAATGAACGCACCGATCAAGCGTGCCCCCGGCAGATCGATGCCCTCGCCAAAAGCGCCGCCCAGCACGGCAAAACCGATGCCCTGGCTGTGCTCGGTGAACTGGTCGAGGAACGCCTGGCGCTCGGCCTCGGCCATGCCGCGTGACTGCTGCCACAGCACGATCTGCGGATGTCGCTCGGCCAGCAGCTGCGCGACCTGTTGCAGGTAATCGAAGCTTGAGAAAAACGCCAGGTAGTTGCCCGGTTGTTGCGTGTACTGGTGCGCAATCAGCTCGACGATAGGCTCCAGCGAAGCGTGGCGATGCACGAAGCGCGTGGAGATTTCATCGACGATGCGCACCTGCAATTGCTCGGCCTTGAACGGTGATTCCACGTCGACCCATGCGGTGTCGGCCGGCAGGCCCAGCAGGTCGGCGTAGTAATGCCGGGGGCTCAGGGTCGCGGAAAACAGCACGCTGCTGCGGGCAGCCGTCAATCGTGGGCGGATGAATTCGGCGGGCACCACATTGCGCAGGCACAGCGTGGAACTGCTGCGTTTGCCGCTGAGCTGGCGCTTGCTGATGTCGAAAATGAAGTGCTCGTTGAACAGCTCCGCCACCTTGGCAAATTGCAGCACGTCGAAATAGAAGGTTTGCAGGTCGCCGCTGAGGGACTCCGGATGCTCGTTGAAGTATTCGCCCATGGCGCTGGCGCACAGGCTCAGGGCCTGCAGCAGTTTGTCCGGGCGGACGGCGTAGGCCTGGTACGGCGCGAGCTGGTCCTTGTGCAGCGCGTTCCACTCACGGTTGAGGCGCTGCAAGGGTTTCTTCAACGGCTCCGGGGCGCTGTCACGCAGGGTCTTGAGGTGGTACTGGTCGAGGCTGGCGCTGTACATCGAACGCGCCCGTTCGACCAGGTTGTGCGCCTCGTCCACCAGCACCGCCGCGCGCCATTGGTTGAGCTGGGCCAGGCTGAACAGCATGGCGCCAAAGTCAAAGTAGTAGTTGTAGTCGGCGACCACCAGGTCGGCCCAGCGCGCCATTTCCTGGCTCAGGTAGTACGGACAGACCTGATGGGCCAGGGCCACGTCACGCAGGTTGCGCTGATCGAGCAGGCGCACCCTGGACGCGGCGATGCGCGCGGCGGGCAAGCGGTCGTAGAAGCCCTTGGCCAACGGGCAGGACTCGCCGTGACAGGCTTTGTCCAGGTGCTCGCAGGCTTTGTCCCGCGCCACCAGTTCCAGCACGCGCAGTGGCAAGCCAGGGCGGCTGGCATACAACACTTGGGCGGCGTCCAGGGCGAGTTTGCGGCCGGGGGTCTTGGCGGTGAGGAAGAACAGCGTGTCCAGTTGCTGGGGCGCCAGGGCCTTGAGCAACGGGAAAATCGTGCCGATGGTCTTGCCGATGCCGGTCGGTGCCTGGGCCATCAGGCAGCGGCCGGTGCTGACCGCCTTGTACACCGACTCGGCCAGTGAACGCTGGCCAGGGCGAAAATCCGCATGGGGGAACGCCAGGGTTTGCGCGGCGGCGTTGCGCGCTTCACGGTGCCGCATTTCCTGCTCGGCCCAGCCGAGGAACAGCGCGCATTGCTGGTTGAAGAACGCTTCCAGGTCGCTGGCGTCGAAGCGTTGATTGAGCAGCGTCTCGCCCTCACCGACGATATCGAAGTACACCAGCGCCAGGTCGATGTCCGGGAGCCCGAGTTTCTGGCACATCAACCAGCCATACACCTTGACCTGAGCCCAGTGCAATTGCCGATGGTTGGCGGGCTGCGCATCGAGGTCACCACGATAGGTCTTCACTTCTTCCAGGCGATTGGCGTCCGGGTCATAGCCATCCGCCCTGCCCCGCACCGTGAGCTGCTGGTATTGACCCTCCAGCGCCACTTCATTCTGGTAGTGCTGGCTGCGCCGCGACGCCACGGTGCGGTGGCCGGCAATGCCTTCCTGGGCGCTCGGCGACGGCGTGAAGCGCAGGTCGAGGTCACCGACCTTGGCCGTGAATTCGCACAGCGCCCGCACCGCCACGGTGTAACTCAAGCGGGCTCTGCCCAGCGCACATAGCAGACCGTCACCGGCATCTGGTACTCGCCGCAGAACTCCAGCCAGCGCAGTTGGTTGTCTTGCAGGCGATCGCCGGGGCCTTTCACCTCGATCATGCGGTAGGTCTTTTGCGCGGGCCAGAACTGGATCAGGTCGGGCATGCCGGCGCGGTTGGCGCGAATGTCCAGCAGCAGCCGCTCGAACCAGTAGCGCAGGTGCTCGGCGGGCAAACAGGCCAGCGCCTGCTCCAGCAGCTCTTCGCTGAGCAGGTTCCAGAACACGAAGGGCGACTGGATGCCCCATTTGTCGCGGTAGCGTTGGCGGATAGTGGTTTTGTAGCGCTCGTCCTGCAGCTGCTCGAAACACGCGGCGAACAGCGGCGCTCGGCGCTGGTGAAAATCCGCGCTGTGCAGGTCGGCAGGGCCGCGCTGGAACGGGTGGAAGAACGAACCCGGCAGCGGCGCAAAAATCACCTCCCAGCACAGCAGGCCGAACAGCGAATTGATCAGGCCGTTTTCCACGTAGTGCACCGGCCCATCCGGCTCGCTGAGGTGCGCCTGCACGCAGTACTCCACCGACATCAACGGTTCCGGCAGCGTGAGCGCCAGGTCCAGGCGCGTCACCGGTCGTGGCTTGACCTTGGGCAATGTCGGCTCGCCGAGTTTGCGGCGCAGGCGCGGGATGACGCGCAGCAAGTGCTGCTGTTCGGCGGCGCTTTCCGGGGCCTGTTGGGCGGTGTTCGCCAGGGCCATGGCGTGGGCGTAATCCTCCTGGCGCTCGAGCACGCGGATCAACCGTGAGCGGGCACCGGGGTAGGCGCAGTTCCGGTAAATCCGCTCCGCCAGGGCCAGCTCGGCAGTGCGCTCGCAATATTGACCCATCTGAAACAACAACTTGGCGCGGCGTTTCTCCAGCCAGGGGTTATCGGTGTCCAGCGTGGCAATCCCGGCCAGTACATCCTCCAGCGGCTCACCGGCCTCGTACGCCTGCTGGCATTGGTGCAGGAACAGATACCCCTGCACATCGTCACGGTGGCGCAAACCACGGGATTCGGCGCAGAACTGGACTTTTTCATAGGTGTAGATGCCCAGGTCAGCCAACACGAACTCGGACCAGTCCTGATGCAGGTTGCCGAAGAACATCAGGCGCAGACGGTCGCAGAGTTCCATCACGGTGAGGCTGAACAACCTGTCGGCCAGGTCGGGGCACCAGGTGGCAAAGCTGCGGCTGTCGGTGAATTGTGCCGACAACCCTTCCAGCCAATCGGTTTTCTTGCCTTTGGGCTGCTCGATCCAGGGTTTGAAAGTGGCCAGGATTTCACCTTTTTGCAGCACGGCGAACAGCTCTTCAAAGGCCAGCAGGTACTGATCGTCCACCCAACCCAGTTCCATCAGCGGCCCGGCAGCGGCGTGGGGGCAACCAATCTCCAGGTAATTGAGCTTGCCCGCACGAAAGTGCACGCCCTTGCGCATCACCATGCGCACCAAAAGCGCCTGGGACGCCTGCGGCAACCTGTCAAATTGCTGAATAAAACGCTGTTCGTCCGGGTCGAGCAAATCGGCATAGCGCTGCCCCAGCCAGAGCAGCACTTGGCGGAAGTTATGCAGGTAATACAGGGGATCGTCGAGGGGATTGGCCATTTCACGCGCTGATCGAATACTGGTTATGCATACAGAGTGCCGCTCCAAATGCGGTGTTGCAATCGGTAATAGATAAATGGCGCCTGCAACTTTTTGTATAAAAGCGATCAGATGGGAGAATCGATGGCGTAACATTTGTCGCCCGCCGCCTCTGGCGCGGGACTTTTCAAGGTCAAGGTAAGGGTTATGAACATGAAGAATCTGGGGCTGCCGCTGGTTGCACTCACTTTTCTGGTACTGGCCGGTTGCGCAACGCAAACCGTAGTAACGCTGCAAAATGGCACGCAGTATTTGACCAAGGACACCCCCAACGCCAAGACCGCCGACGGGTTCTACGAATTTACCGATATCGCCGGCAAGCGCATCCGAGTCAAAGCCGCCGACGTCGCGACGGTTATCAAAGAAAAATAACAATGAAAAGCCCCGCAGTGCGGGGCTTTTTTTGCATTATCGCTCGGTTAATACCGGTAATACGGGTGGTAGTACGGGTGATAGTAGGGATGGTAATAGTACGAGTGGTAGTACGGGTGATAGCAGCACGGGCCAGGATACGCCGGGTACACCGCACACCCAGCCAACCCCAGCAGTACCAGGGCGCACAGCAACAATCGCAATCGGGACATGCTCGGTTCCTCCCACGTCATCACGCGAAACGGCTCGCTTGATCGTTAAACGCAGGCACACCGAGCGATCCGTCGCGACAACCAGGTAGATATTTATTTACCGAAGGATTTTCCACGCCGCTGCATTCAGCCGATACCCCAGGCCTTCCTGGGGGATTGGCTGGCTGAACGCCATAAGCATCATTCACCCGATACTCACACCGTCCGCCCAGAGGCCGCCTTGCCCGATGCCGACCAAGGTCACCGAGTCGGCGCCAAAGGTGAGCACCGTATCCGCGCCAACCACTTTTGCATGGTCGCGCAGGTCGGTGCTGCCTTCCACATCCTTGAACACCAGCTTGTCCGTGGGTTGATAGCCAATCACCCGATCGTTGCCGAAGTGGCCGCTGAACAGAAAGGTGTTATGCCCACTGTTATCGCGGATCGTGTCATTACCCTTGCCGCCCTCGATAAAGTCCGCGCCCTTGCCGCCCTGGATCAGGTCATTGCCGTCGCCGCCGATGATGAAGGTATTGCCTTTATGCGGTTCGGCATTGCGGTTGAGGTCCTGCACCCAGGTGTTGGCCCGCGCCGGGTCGGACAGGTTGGCCACGATCACGGTGGAATCGCGGGTCATCTGCCCGTAGAAGCCCGATTCGAGAATACGCGTCATGCCATCGCCATAGCCGGTGGGCAGGTGCGAGATCCAGGTCGGCAGGTTGACGATGGAGAACGGCATCACATTCCACAGCGTCGACGCATAGTGGTCGTTGAAGCTGACGATGTTGTCGGTGGTCGACTCATGGGGTTTGTCGTGCACGCCCTGGGACGACAGGTTGAAGGACGAGCCATCCAGGGCCCGGAACACCGGGTCGTTTTCGTAGCCGATATTGAGCACCTTGTCGCCGGCACTCTGGGTCGGCGAGGCATAGGCCACGTAGTTGGCATCCTTGTAGAACCCGGCCCATTGGTTGTTGCTCAGGTCGGCCATGCTGTTGACCGCCAGGCCGCCCAGGCTATGCCCACTGACCACCACATCCTTGCCGCTCAAGCCATGGGCGCTGGCGTAGTCGGCGACATTTTTGAGCAAGCCGCCGAAGGCTTCGCCGGCGTAGTTCTTCGCGTAATCCTTTGGCCCCAGGGCTGCGAGCAAGTCGCTGACCAGGTCGCCGATGGAATCGCTGATCAAGGTTTCCCGTGGACCGGAGGTGCCGCGAAAGCCGATGCCGATTTCCAGCAGCTTGCCGGCGGCGTCGTACTTGGCCAGCACCTCGACCTGGGCGGTGGTGTAGCCGGCCTTTTCGCCGAAGAAAGTGCCACGGGCATCGACCTTGCCACCGTAGCCCAGGGCGCTGGCGCTGAGCGGCGTCCAACCGGCCTTTTGCACTGCTTCCAGGGCGGCTTTTTCCGAATCCGGGTTCCACGGAATGCCGGGGATAACGCCCTGTGAATCGGTGCTGCCGAGCAACGCGCCGACCAATGTTGCCGGCAAGCCCAGCCCCAGGCCATTGTGCTGGTACCCCACGGCAAAGCCGTTATCCAGGTTGTGATAGCTGTACAACGTGATCGCCATCGCATCGGCGAACAACGCCTTGGAACCCTCGGTGCCGAGGTTTTTGTAGTCAAAGATACCCATGGTATTACCCCTCTTATTATTGATTTACACCCCTTGCAGGGCCGAACGCCTCATCCACTTTGGCCAAATCGGTATCGCGCAGATTGCCCGCGTAGTAATGCAACTTGGTCCAGGCCATCAGGTAGTCATACCGTGCCTGGGCCAGATCGCGCCGGGTGCTGTAGAGCTGCTGCTCGGCGTTCAATGCGTCGAGGTTGACCCGCTCGCCACCGAGGATGCTTTGCCTGGTCGACACCACCAGCGCCTCAGCCGACACCAGGGCCTTCTGGTACGCGCGCAATTTGCTCACCCCCGACAGGCAGGCGCTGAACTGGCGGCGCAGTTCGATCAGGGTTTCGCGGGTCTTGCCCTCAAGCTCGTACTCGGCCTGCTCCATGGCGCGGCTGGCCTGGCGGGTAGAGGCCGAGATGCCGCCACCGGCATACAGCGGCAGGCTGACTTCGACGCCGATGGTGTTGGTGTCGTAGCGCTGGTTGTAGGTGTTGCCGCTGTCGGACTCCTGTTGACGCGAACTGGCATAGGCCGTGACCCTGGGCAGATGCCCGGCGCGGTTGCGTTCTACCTCATAACGCGCCACTTCCAGGGCCTGGCGCTGGGAGGCCAGCGTGGGGTTGTTGCTGATCGCCAGTTCATGCCAGGTGTCGTAGTTGGCCGGGGTCAGGGTGAACGCGGCGAAGCCCTGGTTCAGCGGCGCCAGGTCGTGGATGTCGACGCTCTGTACGCCGATCAAGGCGCCCAGTTCACGCAAGGACGCGTCCTGTTCATCCAGCGCCTGGATTTCTTCAGCGGTGGCCAGCTCATAGCGCGACTCAGCTTCCAGAATATCCGTGCGAGTGCCCTCGCCTTGCTGGAACAAATGCCGGTTCTGCTGGAACTGTTGTTCGAAGGCCTTCTTCTTGGCGCGGGCGATGTCGATCTGGTCCTGGGCAAACAAGGCCTGGGTGTAGTAGGTCAGCACCCGCACCAGCAACGCCTGGCTCTTGTCACGAAAGCTCTCGTCGGCAAACAACGCCTGGGCCACGCCCTTGCGGTAATTGGCGTAGGCCTCGTAGTCGAACAGCGGCTGTTGCAGGCTGAAGGTGGAGCCGTAGCTGTTGTAGTTGCGGTCGTCGTGATAGTTGCCACCGCGCCCGTCCGGCAAGGTGGCCTGGGAGTTGTTACGGCCTTTGTTGTAGTTGTACGACAGCTTGGGCAGCAGGCCGGCGCGGCCGATGGCGCGGTTTTCCAGGCCGGCGTCGCGCTCCTTGATCGCGCCGAGAAACACCGGATCGTTACGCAGGGCCTGCTCGTACACATCGAACGGCCCCATGGCCGCCTGGGCACTCGCGCAGGTGAACAGCAAGGCCATAAACACCGGTTTCATGTTCATTCCTCGGTCAACGCCGAGCCGGCGCGGTCGAGCAGCGGCTTGAACAGGTAATTGAGCAACGAACGCTCGCCGGTGCGCACGAACATCTCGGCGGGCATGCCCGGCTTGATCACCAGGCCGTGGAGTTTTTCCAAGGCCGCTTCGCTGACCGTGGTGCGTAGCACGTAATAAGGCGCGCCGGTCTTTTCATCAAGCATCTGGTCGGCGGAAATCAGGCTGACCTCGCCCGGCACCCGGGGCGTACGGCTTTGGTTGAAGGCGGTGAACAGGATGTCCACCGGCAGATGCGTGCCAACCTTGTCCACCAGGTGCACCGGCAGGTGCCCTTCCACTTCCAGGCGCGTGCCCTGGGGCACGATTTCCAGCAGGGTTTCACCGGCGCGGACCACGGCCCCTTCGGTGTGCACGCTGAGATTGACCGCGATGCCATCCGCCGGGGCGTTGATTTCGCTGTGTTGCAGGTCGAACCCGGCCGAAGTGAGTTGCTGTTCCAGGGTCAGGCTGCGCAGTTGCGCATCGGCCAGCTGGCTGCGTACCTCTTTTTGATATTCCTCACTGTGTTGTTGCAGCTTGAGGCGCGATTCGAGAATGCCCTGTTCCACACGGCCACTTTCGCCAGTGTTCTGCGCCAAGTCTTGTTGCACCTGGGACAACTGCCGCTGGTACTCCATCAGCCGGTTGCGCGGGATGTAGCCGTTGTCGGCCAGGGGTTGCAGGTTGCTCAGTTGGTCACGCAGGGATTGCGCCTGGGCGGTCAGGTCAGTGCGCGCACGGCGCATACCGCCCAGTTGTGCGGTCGCGCCCTCGATATTGGCGCGAATGCCGGCCTGCTCGCGGGCAAAGGCTTCGCGACGGCTGCTGAACAATTGGCGCTGGCCTTCCAGCACCAACGCCAGGGCGGGGTCGGGAGCGGCACTGAGTTCGGTGGGAAATGCGATGCTGGCGAGGTTGTCGCGCTCGCTCTGCCAGCGCGCCACGCTGGCCCAGGCCATGCGGTACTGGGCTTGCAGGGATTGCACGTCGGCCTGGTGCTGGGTCTGGTCGAGACGGAACAGCGCCTGGCCTTGTTTCACATGCTCGCCCTCCTTTACCAGAATCCGGCTGACGACGCCCGGGCTGAGGGTTTGTACGGCCTTGCGCTTGCCCGACACCACCACCGTACCCTGTACCGGGATGCCCTGGTCCAAGGGCGCGAGGCTGGCCCACAGGAAAAACCCGCCGGCGCCGACCACGGTCAGCAACCACCCCATGCGCGCGAAAAACCTGGCGTCGTGCTCTTTGAAGCGTGGTTCAACCGTGATGCTGCTCATGCGCCTGGATTCCTTGTGGCCTGGTACTGACGACTGAAACTCACGCCCGGTTTGTCCTTGGGCGTTTCCGGCTGGCCCGACAATGCGCGCAGCACCTCCTGGCTCGGCCCGAACGCTTGCAAATGACCGTCGCTGAGCACCAGCAACTTGTCGGCCTGGGCCAGCGCCGACGAACGATGGGTCACCAGCACCACGCTGCTGCCCTGGGCTTTCATCTGCACGATGGCGCTGGCCAGGGCGGCTTCGCCCACGGTGTCGAGGTTGGAGTTGGGCTCATCCAGCACGATCAGGCGCGGCCCGCCGTACAGGGCGCGGGCCAGGGCCACCCGTTGCTTCTGGCCGCCGGACAGGCCGCCGCCGTTGTCCCCAAGCACCGTGTCGTAGCCCTGGGGTAAACGCAGGATCAGTTCATGCACACCGGCCTGCTGCGCGGCACGCACCACCTGCTCGGGGTCGGCTTCGCGAAAGCGTGCGATGTTGTCAGCGATGCTACCGCTGAACAGCTCGATGTCCTGGGGCAGGTAGCCGATGTGCGGGCCGAGGTCGTCGCGGTCCCAGCGATGGATGTCGGCGCCATCCAGGCGCACCGTGCCAGCGAGTGTCGGCCATACGCCCACCAGCACCCGGGCCAGGGTGGATTTGCCGGAGCCCGATGCCCCGAGCACACCGAGCACTTCGCCGGCGCCGAGGTTGAAGCTGACCTGATGCAAGGTCGCCATACGCCGTCCGGGCGGGCCGGCGCTGACCTGTTCAAAGCTGACCTGGCCCTTGGGCGCCGGCAGCTTCATCTGCTCGACCTCCGGGGGAAACTCGCGCAACAAGTCGTCCAGGCGCTGATAGGCCAGCTTGGCCGCACTCCATTGCTTCCACACCGCAATCAACTGGTCGATGGGGCTGAGCACCCGGCCCATCAGGATGGAGCCGGCGATCATCATCCCGGCAGTCATATCGCCCTTGATCACCAGCAAGGCCCCCAGGCCGAGCACCAATGATTGCAGGCACAGGCGCAGGGATTTGCTCAGGGAGGTGATCACCGAACCGGTGTCACTGGCCTTGTTCTGCAAGCCGAGAAACTGAGAATGCAGCGCGAACCAGCGGGTGCGCAGTGCGCCGAGCATGCCCATGGCCTGGATGGTCTCGGCATTGTGCAAGTGGCTGGTGGCCAGTTGCGTGGATTGCTGGGAGTAGCCGCTGGCTTCGCCCAACGGCTTTTTGGTCAGGTATTCATTCAGGCATGCCAGGCCGATCAGCAGCACGGCGCCGACCGTAGCAAGCACACCCAACCAGACGTTGAACAAAAAAATCACAAACAGGTAGATGGGAAACCACGGCGCATCAAAAAATGCGAACAGCGCCGGCCCCGTGATGAATTGGCGGATATGGGTCAAATCCCCCAGGGATTGCCCGGCGTGCCCCTGGCCGCGTTGCAGGTTGCGTTCAAACGCCGCCTTGTACACGCGCAAGTTGAAACGCCGCTCCAGTTGGCTGCCGATGCGGATCACGATAAAACTGCGGATCACCTCCAGCAGGCCGATAAAGGCAAAGAAGCCCACGACCATCAGCGTCAGCATCACCAGGGTGGTTTCATTCTGGGAGGACAGCACGCGGTCATACACTTGCAGCATATAAATCGACGGCACCAGCATCAGCAGGTTAATCAATGCCGTGAAACAGCCAATGCTGATCAAAATACTCTTGTACTCACCCAGCGCCTTGAATAACGGCGCGACGGCATGGGACTTCGCCATAGCTTCTGATCTTCCCTGAACCCAATTGCGCGCAATAGTTGCCCCAGCCCCGGCTAACGGAGCGGTCAACTAATGAAATCAAGTTATTTACTTATAACGGCAACTAAGGTGCGCGTTGCAGTACAACTTCGAGGCCCGTCGGCGTGCGGCCTTTATATTCACCTTCTTTCTGCCGGTTGAGGTGAGTAATGCCACTGCCTTCGGCATTCATCAGCCAGATACCATCCGGCGTTGGCGTCCAGGTCAGGGGCTTGTCGCCCAACCAGTTGGCGACACACGCCACATCGCCGCCCAAGGCATTGGCCTGTTCCAGCAAGTCCAGCGCGCAGACCTGGTCCTGCTGGTGCAACTGCCAATGCCCGGCCAACTGGGCGGAGGTAGGTAATACGAGACTGCTTGCCATTGCGTGGGCTCCTGCCGACACGAACATCACCTGCAGCACGCAGGCGATCAGATTAAACATACGCCGCATCTTCATGCTCCATCCGTAAGGCGCGGCGCCGAAGCGCCGCGCCCGTGCATCACGCCACGATGTCGCTGACCGCAGCCTGGCCGACGGTGGTGACGAGGAAGTCCGCCACGCCGTGCCCGGAGAAGTCCACTGCCAGAGTGCCCAGGTTGGTACCTGCGGCGTAGGTGAGGACCGCATCGCCGGCATGCCCGGTAAAGGCATTGACGAAGGTCAGGCCTGCGCCCTTGGTGATACCAGACAGGTCGATCTTGTCGGAACCGGAGGTAAAGTCAAAGATCTTGTCCGCCGCGCCCGGCTTGGAATCGGAGCTGGCACCGAACACAAAGGTGTCGTTGCCCGCGCCGCCCCACAGCTGGTCTGCCCCGCCGCCGCCGTAGATGATGTCGTTGCCGGCACCGCCCTTGATCACGTTGGCCGCGTTATTGCCGATGATCAAATCGTTGCCGGCGCCACCGAAGGCGTTCTCGACGGTCACGCCCTTGGCGATGGACACGTTGCCCACCAGGCCGCCCACGTCGGAGAACGAGGCTTCATTGAGGTTGATCTTCTGGTTTTGGGTAAAACCGGAGAAGTCCAGGGTGTCGTTGCCACCGCCGTCCCACACCGAGAACACCAGCTTGTCGGCATTGGAGGTGGCGCTGTAGAAGTCACGCCCGGTGTTGGAGTTGAAGCCGTAGGTGGTGTCGCCGGCACGGGTGTTGTAGTTGGCGCCGTAAAGCTTCTGGATCGCCGCGATGTCGTCGATCAGTGGAGCAGACGCGTACGCCTCGACCCCACCCTTGCTGAAGTTCTGGTTGGTGTTGCTCTCGCTCCAGTAGCTCATCAGGCTGTAGCCGCGCGTGTCCTGTCCATAGGTCGCGTCGTTGTAGGTCGGGTTGCCGTTCCCGGCGTTGTAGTCGCCGGGGTGGGCCAGGCCCAGGGTGTGGCCGATTTCGTGAGTAAGGGTCTGCCGGCCGTAGTTGTTCAGGTCCGGGGTCTTGTTCGGCGTGTAGCTGTTGTTGGTCAAGTACCACGAGGTGCCGTCGTAGCCTGCGCCAGTGCCGGGCAGGTAGGCGAAGGCTGCCGCGCCGTCCTGGCCGCTGCTGTAGTTGCCGAAGGTCATGTGGCCATCACCGCCGGTGGCTTTCTCGGTGAAGGTGACGTTGGCCACGTCCGCCCAGGATTGCATGGCCAGTACGGCCTGTGCTTTCTGCTGGGCATTGAACTGGCTGAAGCCTGCGATGCCATGTTTGTTCATGGTGCTCGAGGAGGCCGAGGTCAGGAAGGTGTAGGTCAGGTCGATCTTGCCGTTGCCGTCAAAGTCCCGGTACGCGGCGCCGTCGCGCAGCAGCTGGGTGGCCGCCTGGTCAACGGTATAGGAGGGTTTGCCATTGATCGTGAGGTTGCCGCCACGGTCATACAGATGGCTGAAGGTATCGATTTGCGAGTAAGCGGTGCTGGCTTGCGCCGCCGACACGATAGCCTTGTCTTTTACTTTTGACATAAACGTACTTCCTTGTTTGCAAGTGCATCAGTCTTTGATCGATAGGAACCCCGCGGGCGAGATCGTCCTATCACTCGCCTCTTTTGAAGGCGTAAGAAAACTGACACAACTTGAAATCTTTCGTCTACATCTTTTCCAGCACTAAAAAACCCCAGGCAAACACTCCGTGTAAGTTCCGCTCCCTGTTTATTGGGGAGTACCGCTGTTGTCCGACAAAAAACACCGCAACGGTATTTAAATATTAAATAGCACTAATGCCGCTCAAGTTGAGCGGCATTCGCTATTAATGGATCCAATATATTGCCACGGTGCCATTGGCAACATTAAACAGCCACTATTTATAGTAATAAGTTAGTGTGTCCCCTATTTCCGGGACACACTCCAGCCGGTGTTGTGCAATGCCGCCAACAGCGTGTCGGCGTCCAGGCCCGGCACGCGCGCACCTTGATCGGTGAGCATGTCCTCCCCGGCCAGCATCGCATTGATGATTGCCTCCTCAACGGCCTCCGCCGCCGCGCTGAACAGCGGCGAAATATGGTCGTTGTTGACCATCTGCAATGCACTGCTGAACGGCAGGCCCTTGCGCCCGTAATCCGCCGGCGGCAAATCCTGGTTACCCGTGGCAAACGCCAGGAACAGATCGCCGCTGGAGTCCTCGGTGCCGCCGCCGGTGCGGGCGATGCCGATGGATGCACGTTGTGCCAGGCGCTGGCACTGGTGCGGCAGCAACGGCGCGTCCGTGGCGATGATCACCACAATCGAACCCATGCCCGGCGTACCTTGCTCTGCGAACGGCGACGCAATGTCCATCAGGCGGCGCCCCACCGGGTAGCCGTCCACCCGCAGTTCCTGGCGCTTGCCGTGGTTGGCCTGCACCAGCACGCCAACGGTCCAGCCGCCCTGCTCCGCCGGCAGGCGCCGCGAGGATGTACCGATGCCGCCCTTGAACTCGTGGCAGATCATGCCGGTGCCTCCGCCGACCGCGCCCTCCTGCACCGGGCCGGTTTCGGCGTTGCCCACCGCTTCGCGCACATGCTCGGGCCCCACGTGCTGGCCCCAGATATCGTTGAGCAGGCCGTCATAGGTTTCCATCACCACCGGCATGCACCAATACACCGCCGGGTCCGCCAGGCGTTCGCGTTCCAGGGCGATCAGGCTGTCGCGCACGATGCCGATGCTGTGGGTGTTGGTGATGGCCAGCGGCGTGGTCAGCAGCCCCGCTTCGCTGACCCATTCCAGGCCGGTGGCGTCACCGTTGCCATTGAGCACGTGGTACCCGGCAAAGCACGGTTGCAGGCGAGCCTCCCCCGCGCGCGGCTGGATCACGCTGACGCCGGTGCGCACCTGCTTGCCATCGATACGGGTCTTGAGCGTGCTGTGCCCGACCCGTACCCCCGGCACATCAGTGATGGCGTTCCACTCACCGGGCGTGCCCAGCCCCAACGTGATGCCCAATTGACGTGCGCGCATAACTACTCCTTACAATTTCTGGAAGACCGGACTCAACCGGCCACTGATGCAATACAGGATCACCGACAGGGCCAGCAGGCCGAGGATGATCAGGATGTCGCGGACCGAGGCCGCCACGATCAAAGTCATTAACAAATAGCCCGCGCCCAGCACCGCCACCAACGCCGGCAACGGCCACAGCGGCATGCGATAGGGATGCTCGCGATCACGCAGCAGCACCCGGCTCATCAACGCGCTCAACGCCACCACCAGGTACACCAGCATGATCAGCAATACGCTGAACGACGTCAGGTCGGCCAGGTTGGAGCTGAAACTCAGCAGCGCCGATGGGATCGCCAGGAACAGCGTAGCCAACCACGGCGAATCCCAGCGCGGGTGAATGCGCGTGAACAGCTTGTTGATGCCCGGCGTCCACAGCGCATCGCGCCCGCTGCTGAACACCACGCGGCCGATCTGGATCACGATGGCGACAATGGCGTTGAACACCGACAGGAAGATCCCGGCGCTGACCAGGCGCGACAGGGTTTCATTGCCATGGCTGGTCAGCAGGTAGCCGATGGGGTCCGGGCTGCTGATCATCGCGCTCAGGGACGGCGCGCCGATCAACAGGGCAGTGATCGGCACCAACTCGATGATCACCACCAACCCCAGCGACCACAACACCGCCTTGTGCACGCCTTTGCCGCCGCATTTCATGTCTTCGGCGAGCAACACCGCCGGGCCGTAGCCGTTGTAGGAAAACAGGCCGATGCCCACCGCGCCGATCACCAGGGCCCAGGGCGCCAGGTGCAACACGCCGTTTTCGACGATCTGCGGCTGGAACAGCACGCTGGCCGGTTGCACCGGGTTGCCGAAGCCGATCACCACGATCACCAGCAGCGCTGCGACTTCCAGCAACAGGCAGGTGCCGGTGATCCAGGCATTGAGCTTGATATTGAGGATGCCCAGGGCGTAGCTGCACACCACGATCACCAGGGCCACCGTCTGCGAATCAAACTTCGTGCCCAGGGCGTTATTCAGATACGTTGCCGCGCCCGTAGCCAGTACCGGCGGGATAAACAGCAACATCACCAGCACGGTCAGGAATGTCGCGTAGCCCGCCATGCCGCCGAACACGCGCTTGGCGTATACATATTCGCCACCGGCGCTGTTGTGAGCACGGCCCAGTTCGGCGTAGCAAAACGCAAACATCAGCGCGAGCAGACCGGCCATCACGAACGCCAGGAACACTCCGCTGCCGGCCTGCTGGATGGCAAACGGTGCGATCACAAACACGGAACTGGCCGGCGTCACCGCTGATACGGTGATGGCGACCACATCGAACACACTCAAGGTGGGTTTCAACACGCCGTCGGGCGTGGGGGAAATGCTCATATCGTTATCCTCTGTCGTTGTTCTTGGTATGAGGCAGAAACGAAAAATCTGATAAGTCACGGGATATGTTTCCCGCTGAATGATGCGGACGTTAATACGTGAGGGCATGTCGGCCAATTCCCCTATTGGCGTACTCCCCTTGACGCCACCCGGCAAAAGCCGAACCCTTGGCCGATCTTTTTGCCGGCGGGAGCCTGTCACATGAGCCTGTTTCGCGAGGTTGGGATGCACGCCGGCCTGGGCCGCACCGTTGAGCACATCGGCACCGAGCGTTTCTGGAAGCAGTTGGTGCTGTTGCTGCACCAATGCCTGCCCTTCGATAACGCCCTGGCGATCTTCTACCCCTTGGAAGGGCCACCCCAGGCCCTGGAAGAATACGACGCCCAGCCCAGCAGCAAGCCGGCGTCGATGCTGGTGTACCTCAACGGCTTGTATTTGCTCGACCCGTTCTTCCAGGCCTGTCGCGAGGGGTATGCCAGCGGGGTGTACCGCCTGGAGGAAGTGGCGCCGGATCATTTTCGCCAGAGTGAGTACTTCCTCAATTACTTCCACGACAACGTGCTGGAAGACGAGGTGCAATTCATCCTGCAACTGCCGGGCGCGGGCACGCTGTCGCTGTCGCTGGGCATGCAGCGGCGCTTCAGTTTTGAGGAGACCGGGTTGATGGCCACGGTGGCAGCCTGGGTGTTGCCGCTGATGCAGCAACACTGGCAGCAAAGTACCCAGCGTGCGCCGGCGATGGACAGCCAGATCCGGGATGCGCTGAGCCAATTCGGCTGTGGTGTGCTCTCGGATCGCGAACTGGAGATCGCCCGCCTGGTGCTGCGCGGGTTCTCGTCCAAGGCCATGGCCGAACGCCTGAACATCTCGCCGGACACGGTGAAGGTGCACCGTCGACACTTGTACGCCAAGCTGGATATCTCGTCACAGCCGGAGCTGTTTTCGTTGTTTATCCAGTCGTTGGGGCATGATCTGGAGAATCCGTGAATGCGGATATCACTACCCGGTAAAGAGCGGCGATCTGAAGTCGACTTCAGAAAACCGCCCTGTCGGTTTCAAGCCTTTCAACCCATTCCGAAGATAGAGTACACAACGTCTATCACATCACCCTGCGGGGTTTCAGCCTCCACACGTCCTCGAATCCAGTCAATCGGACCGGAGCGAATAAACAGCACCTCGGCACTGACTGCAAGGCGGCCCGCAGTCGAGCCATGCGGGACGTAAATAACCCTCAAGACTTTGTCCGCTAATGTGTAAGTACCGCTTGGCGTGTCACGATCCTTAATCTCGACTTGGATGATTGCTGGCGCTAGCGGATCTGAACCTTCCATTCGGCCAATAAATCGAATATTTCCACCTTGTTCGTCGCGATAGACCGATGTCGCTATGAAAATACTCGGCACACCGCCAGTGGTTACCGCACCCACCATGCTACCGAACGGGTAGATTTTCGGCAGGACGATATCAGGGACGTTTGGCATAAAAACTCCTTTTTCCATTTGATGACTAGTAGGCATCAGGAGCTTAAGTCATTTGTCCAAACATAAAACCTGTCAGAAATGACAGTCTAGGAAATCGGTTTTAATCGCTAGAAACTCTATGGACCGCGCCTGCAGTGAAGGACGGGTCCATAGGCGGCCTGCCACACCTACCGGGTGCTGGAATTAGGGCCGCTTCGCAGCCCAGCGCGGGACAAGCCCGCTCACCACGGAATTTCAGCGGCCGGTACGGACGGTGTTCCACACCCGCGTACGCACACGGTCGATATTCAGTGGCATCGCTTCCAGCGCAAACAATTTGCCCATCATTGCAGGGCTTGGGTACACCTTGGTATCGGCCTTGATCGCCGGGTCCACCAGGCTGTCGGCGGCCTGGTTGCCATTGGCGTAGTGCACGTAGTTGGTGATGCTGGCCATCACGTCCGGACGCAGCAGGTAGTTCATGAACGCGTAGCCGGCTTTTTCATCCGGTGCATCGGCGGGCATGGCGACCATGTCGAACCAGATGGCGGCGCCTTCCTTGGGGATGTTGTAGCCGATGTTCACGCCGTTCTTGGCCTCTTTGGCGCGGCTTTCGGCTTGCAGGATGTCGCCGGAGAAGCCAACAGCCACGCAGATATCACCGTTGGCCAGGTCGGCGGTGTATTTCGAGGAGTGGAAGTACGCCACGTAAGGTCGCACTTTCATCAGCAGGTCTTCAGCCTTCTTGTAGTCCTCGGGTTTCTTGCTGTGGTGCGGCAAGCCCAGGTAGTTGAGCGCGGCCGGCAGCAGTTCCGGGCCGTTGTCGAGGATCGCCACCCCGCATTTCTGCAGCTTGGCCATGTTTTCCGGCTTGAAGATCAGGTCCCAGGAATCCACCGGCGCGTTGTCACCCAGCACGGCCTTGACCTTGTCGATGTTGTAGCCGATGCCGGTGCTGCCCCACAGGTACGGGAAACCATGGGCATTGCCCGGGTCGTTGTTTTCCAGGGCCTTGAGCAGTACCGGGTTGAGGTTCTTCCAATTGGGCAACTGGCTCTTGTCGAGCTTCTTCAATGCCCCGCCCTGGATCTGCCGGGCCATGAAATGGTTGGACGGGAACACCACGTCGTAGCCGGATTTACCGGTCATCAACTTGCCGTCGAGGGTTTCATTGCTGTCGTACACGTCGTAGGTGAAACCGATGCCGGTTTCTTTCTGGAAGTTCTTGGTGGTATCCGGCGCGATGTAGTCCGACCAGTTGTAGATTTTTACCGTCTCGGTGGCCTGGCTGACAGAGGCCACCAACATCAAGGGCAACAGGGCAATGGCTTTCATGGTTCGATTTCCTGGCGGTTTTAGGGCTGTTTTTATGGCAGGCGATCAAGGATCAAAGCGTTACAGGATCAATACATAGGTCTTGCGCACGGTCTCCTGGATATCCCAGATGCCGGTGCTGTTGGCCGGCAACATCAGTGCATCACCGGCTTGTATGTGGACGACTTCACCGTTGTCCGGGGTAAAGGTGCAGCGGCCCTGGATAAAGTGGCAGAACTCCTGGGATTTGATCTGCCGACGCCAACGGCCTGGGGTGCACTCCCAGATGCCGGTCTCGACGCCGTCGTTGCGCTCGACGCTCAGGGTCGACGCAATGGCAATGGGCTCACCCAAGGGCACGGCGACGGGCGACGAGTCCGGCAGGTGGGCGTTCAGCGTGTCTTTGAACTGAGTGATGCTCATGGGTTTTCCCGTGTGAATGAAACGACTTAGTGCATGAAACCTTCCATGAACCCGGCCACACCGGCCGCCAGTTTGCGGCGCCAAGGGGCGGTATTGGGGTTGGCCAGTACCTGGTCTTCATGGACGAAACTGCGAATGATCGCGTTGTAGCCCAGCCAGCGGCAGGGTTCGGGTTCCCAGGGTTTGAGCGCGTCCAGGCCGCGTTCGCGGATGACCCAGGGCTGATGGGTCAACAACGTGTCGCGGCCCAGGATCAGGTCGGCCAGGGTGCGGCCGCCCAGGTTGGTCGCGCCAACGCCCTCCCCGCCGTAACCGCCGGACAGCGCGATGCCGGTCTTGTGGTCGCAGAGCATGTGCGGACGGAAATTGCGCGACATGCCCAGGTTGCCGCCCCAGGAATGGGTAATCCTGACGTTCTTGAGCTGTGGGAACAGCTCGCCGAACAGATAGCGACGCAGCTCCACTTCGCTGTCGGTCAAATCGAAGTCGTGGCGTAGCTTCCCGGCGAATTGGTAACCGCCGCGCGCGCCGAATACCAGGCGGTTATCCGCCGAACGCTGACCGTAGGTGACCTGGCGACTGCTTTCACCAAAGGCCTGGCCATGGCTCAGGCCGATCTCATCCCAGGTGCTGGCGGGTAACGGCTCGGTGGCGACGATCAGGCTTTGCACCGGCAGTTGGTAGCGACCCAGCGGCGGCAAGGTGGTGGCATAGCCCTCCACCGCCGGCACCACCCAGGCCGCCCGCACACCGGCCTTTGCGGTACGCAGGCTGCCGGATTGCCAGTGGGTGACCGGGCTGTTTTCGTAGATCATCACGCCCATGCTCTCGACCACCCGCGCCAGGCCACGCACCAGCTTGGCCGGGTTGATGGTTGCGACATGGGGCGCGTAAATGCCGCCATAGGGCTTGGCGATGCGGATTTGCTCGGCCAACTGCTGCGGGGCGAGCCAGCGGTAGTCGTCTTCGGTCAGGCCTTGGGCGTAGAGTTTGTCCAAATAGCGGCGCAGGCTGCCTTCCTGCTCGGGGTAGCGCGCGGCACAGTACAAGGCGCCGCCCTTGCGGTAGTCGCAGTCGATGCCTTCACGTGCCAGCACCTGGGCCACTTCATCGGGGATGGCGTGCAGCAGGTCAAACGAAGCGCGACGTTGTTCGGGATTCAGGCCGGCGAGCAAGCGGTCCTCACCCAGCAGATTACCCATCAGCCAGCCGCCATTACGGCCAGATGCACCGAAACCGGCCGTTTGCGCTTCGATGATGGCGATTTTCAGCTCAGGAGCCTGGCGTTTCAGGTAGTACGCGGTCCACAGCCCGGTGTAACCGGCGCCGATAATGGCCACGTTGACGTCCAGGTCATGCTCCAGCGTCGGCCGCGCCTGCAGCGGGTCGTCCAACTGGTCCATCCATAAACTGATGTTGCGCCATGCCGGCATGCCAGGTTCCCCTACCTCGTTTCGATAGGGTTGATCCTAGAGCGCCGTGTTATGGGCTGTCTTGCGCGCGTGCACGCAGAGAAATTTGTTTGACGTAGGCCTTGGGCGACTGGCCCGTATGCTGGCGGAACGCGCTGTAGAACGCCGACAGCGAATTGAAACCGGCGGCAAACGCCAGGTCATCGACCTTGATCGGCGGTACGGCCTGATCCAGCGCGGCCAGTAAATGCTGGAGCCTTGCCTGGTTGACGTAGCGGTAGAAGCTTTGCCCCAGCACCTGGTTCAGCAGGTAGGAAATTTGATTGCGGCTGTAGCCGCACTCCTTGGCCACCCGTTGCAGGTCCAGCTCCGGGTCCAGGTAAGGTTGCTTGCGTTCGAAATACTGTTGCAGGTCATTGGCCATATGCCCCAATTGCTGGGGCGACAGGCCCAGGCGGCTGACAGAGGGCCGTGCGGCCTGGGCCGGCTGCTCGTGCACCAGGGACGCGTATTCGTTGACCCGCCAGATCAACCCGTCGCGCACCGTAATGGCTTCGCTGGTGCGGAATGACACCAGGCCCTGGCTGCCCCGCAAGGTGATGCGGTACTGGATGAACGCGGTATCGCCGTCGGCACGGATACGGTCGCTGTGCTCGATTGCTTCGTCAGCCTCACGGGGCATGCTGGCTTGCAGGTAATCGCGCAAGTCGGCGAAACCGACGACTCGGTTCTGGAAAAAGTCGTGGTATTGGATGTCCGGGTGGTAGTAGGACATCACGCCTTCCAGGTCCCGGTGGCGCCAGCAGAGGTGATGGCGTAACACCAACTCTCGCGTGGCGTGGGATTGCTGGCAATCATCGTCTGCAGCGATGTCGGGCATGGACGGCTCTGCGGCGGGTAAACCCTGGAGATTGCCGAAATTTCCCGGGCGCTTCAATGGCCAATTGACGCTTCCGACTAATGGCCTTTTGCCCAATCCCAAGTAGGACATGACCCACATCAACCTTATGGAAAACAACCGCCGAACGGGGCCGAAAAAGTCACCTTGCGGTGACGAACGAATGCTATTTTTAAGCTCTACACCGCCACGACCAGTGAAGGTCTGGCCCCCTGCCGCGAGCTAAAGGAAGCGCTCAATGAACAAGGTGGGCAACATGAATAAAGTGACGTTCCCCAACGCCTGCCAGCTGATGCGTTGGCATTTTCATCCGATGGGCTTCGAGGGCAGCATGGACGCGCCCGGCAGTATGATCGCCCGCCTGTTCGACCGCGCCAGCGGCGAGACGTTGATTGCCATTGCCGGCATCCCCTGTGCCACGGTGATGAATGCCGCCGATGTGGAGCGGATCATCGAGGCGGTGGAGGACGAGTTGGAGTCGTTTGTGCCGCCGCAGTCCCTGCGGGCCTGAAGTGATCAGCGCCTAAAAGCGCTGATCATCAAAAAACGCTTTCCTGCCATCTACCCGCTCCGACGCCTTGGGCACATTCACTGCCTGGCCTTCGGGCTTTTCCACGTACCAGTAGCAATGACTCACCGCCCGGGTGATGCCCACATACGCCAGGCGCAAGATCTCGTCCTTCTGCGCGTTGTCGTACGGCTCGCTGTCCCCGTCCTTACCCAGGCCCGCCATGCGGTACACCTGGTTTTTATACGGCGAACGGGTGACATGCTGGCAATCCCCAAGCAGGAATACCGCATCGGCCTGCAGCCCCTTGGCGCTGTGGTAGGTCAATTGTTTCAGCCTGCGCGCCGGAGGCGGCAAGCTAGAATCCACATTAACTATTGACTGAATATGCTCTTGAATCAGTAATTTATCGCTACTTTTTCGATAGAGCATTAGCACGGATTCGCCGCGCTGGTAATGCTCCAGCAATTGCCGTCCCAATGCCGCATCGTCCCGTTCCAGCACCATGACCGGCACCAAAGCCTTGGGCGCCCCGCTGGCCTTGGCCTTCTTGCCGGGGATGGCGGGTGCGGCGCGCACGATATGCTCGGCCGCGTCGATGATGTACTGGTGACTGCGATAGTTCTCGCCCAGCATCACTCGGGTGGTGGCAGGCGATGGGAACTCCGTGTTGAATTCCATGAAGTACTTGGACGAACTCCCACGCCAGCCGTAGATCGACTGCCAGTCATCCCCCACACACAACAGTGATGAATGCTGGGCGCCGCGCCCGACGTGCATGGCCGGGCCACGGCTGCGGATCTCGCGCAGGCTGGCACGGATCCACGAGACGATCTGTGGCGAAACGTCCTGGAACTCGTCGATCATCAGGTGCGACAGCGGCCGTAACAGCGGGTCGCTGAGCAGCTTGAGGTTTTCCGGGGTGTTCTCGCCGAACAGCGAGAACATGCGGTTGTAGGTCATGATCGGCGGCGACTGGTCCAGCAGGTGATCTTCCAGGGCCTTCCAGAAAATGCTCAGGGCTTCGAAGAAGAAGCGGTCCGGGTCATCCTTGGCAAAGCTCATCTGCCCAACCGCGGTGGGTACATCCAGCCCAAGGTTCTCGATAAACCCGGCCGCCATCACGAAACTGTCCAGCAACGGCGCCGAAGCCAGCTCGCCTTTGACCTTGTAATCGAAGCCTGGCCCAGCAGTGGCATCCCCTGCCAAGCTACTCAACAGACGCCTTGAGGATTCATAACTATCTATCCATATCAATGGCTTACGACAGAAAGCTTGAAACAAAGTGCGTTTTACCGCCCATTCTGCGCGCACTGGCAGTTTCGCGTTGGGCCGGCTGAGCTGGGCATTTTCCCGCGAGTCGAAGCCCAGTACGACCCAGGCGTCCAGTTCGGGGATATAGCCATGGCAGTGAAATTGCGCGCCATTGATCTCCACGGTCTGGCGATTGGGCTCGATGCCCTTGATCGGCCAGGCACCGGCGCGAAACCACAGGTCCTCGATTACATCACACAGCTCTTCATCACGCTTGGCTGCCAGTTCGGTCACCGCTACGCGCTTTTGCACGTCAGGATGATCACGCTCCAGTTCCTTGAGCTGCAGGCCATGGCGTGCCAGCGGCGCAATCAACTCGCGAAAGCGTGGGTGCCGCCCATGCAGGTGGTGATAACAGGCATTCATTTGCTGGCGCTGGGCATCGTTGATGCGCAGGTCAAAGGGGTTGCTGTCGGCGTCTTCGAAGCCCGAGTTGAGGTTTTCGAACGCTTGCAGGCGTTCAAAGCCCGGCAGGCTGCGCACCATCGGCAGAATGCGCGAATGAAAGGTACGCACCACGGCCTGCGCTTCTTTCATACCAAGGGGTTGGCCCCACAGGTTGAGAATTTCCATGAGCTTGTTGATGAAGTCTTTGCGCGACTCTCGGGTAAAGGTCACCACGGTCATGGAGCTCAGCTCAAAGCCCAGGTAATGGGTCAGCAACAGGATACGCAGCACCAGCGAGGTGGATTTACCCGCGCCAGCCCCGGCAATCACCGAGGTTGAAGGCGTGTCGCTGAAAATCATCTTCCACTGTGCCGCGCTGGGCTGGGCATGGGCCGGTAGCAATCGCGCGACATCCGCCTTGATGCGCTTCTTCAACTCGGCAGTGAGCGGCAGGCGCCAATCATCGAACAGGCTGTCGTCCACACCCGGCGCTCGGTGCTCATCGGGGCGGAAGTCACGAATCAGCAGGACCTGCCGGCCTTCCTCGATGCCATCGGCCTTGCCTTCGCGATAACCGTATTCCACGCCGGCCTCGTGCCCACTGCGAAAACCGTCGGCCTGCCCGTGCAACCAGGAAAACCGATGCTGGGCGCGCAAGCGGGTCAGGCCATGGCCAAACAGGCGCGCGGCCAAGCGTTTCAATAGCGGCATTTCAGCCAAGGGGCGCAGTTCGGGAGGAAGATCAGGCTTTTGTTGCGACACGCGGACTCCTGCGTTGAGCTGGGTTGTGACAAGTGCGCCATGGTCGCCGGAATCGACGTTCAGTTCCAGCCAATTGCTTTGCAGTCATGCAGTTAGGCGATGAACTGAAAGTCAAAACGCCACTAACCAATCCATTAAATCGATAGGAATCAGGCATTTTTTACGCTTTTTATCGATCATGGGCTGCAGGATCATAGGCCCATCCACAGGAGACGATCATGCTTGAACTTCGACCATTCAATTCCCTGGGCGGCGCCCACCATGGCTGGCTTGACGCCCATCACCACTTTTCATTCGCCGAGTACCACGACCCCAAGCGTATGCACTGGGGCAACCTGCGGGTGTGGAACGACGACATCATCGCGCCCGGCACTGGCTTCCCGCAGCACCCACACCGCGACATGGAGATCATCACTTATGTGCGTGAAGGTGCGATCAGCCATGCCGACAACCTTGGCAACAAGGGCCGCACCGAGGCCGGTGATGTGCAAGTGATGAGCGCGGGCACCGGGATCGCTCACAGCGAGTACAACCTGGAAGATGCGCCGACGAAGATTTTCCAGATCTGGATTATTCCGAATGAAGCCGGTTTGCCGCCTTCGTGGGGCGCCAAGCCGTTCCCGAAAGGCGACCGCGAGGGGTTTGTGACACTGGCCAGTGGCAAGGCCGGGGACAATGAAAGCCTGCGTATTCGTGCGGATGCGCGACTGGTGGCAGCGAACCTGAAAGCCGGGGAAACTGTCGAGTACCGGCTGGACGGTGGGCGTCGTGCGTATCTAGTGCCGGCGACGGGCGTGATTGAAGTCAATGGCTTGCGTGCACAAGCGCGAGACGGTGTTGCGGTAGAGAATGAACAGGTTTTGCGGGTAACCGCGATCGAGGACAGCGAAATCGTCCTGGTAGACCTGGCCTGACCTCAATCAACTGTGGGAGGGGGCTTGCCCCCGATGGCTGTGTTTCAGAAAAAGAGATGCAAACTGACACACCGCTATCGGGGGCAAGCCCCCTCCCACATTGATATTGCAGCGTTAGTCGGAGATGGCGCCGTCCACCAACACCTGCGCCTCTTCCACCAACTGCTTGAGGTGATCGTCACCGATAAAGCTCTCGGCGTAGATCTTGTAGATATCCTCGGTGCCCGATGGCCGCGCGGCAAACCAGCCGTTTTCGGTCATCACTTTCAAGCCGCCGATCGCCTGGTTATTGCCCGGCGCGTGGCTGAGGATCTGCTGGATGCGTTCGCCGGCCAGCTCGGTCGAGGTCACCTGATCGGGCGACAGCTTGCCCAGCAAGGCTTTCTGCGCCGGCGTGGCCTTGGCGTCCACGCGAATCGCAAACGGCTCACCCAGGGCGTCGGTCAGGCCACGGTAGATCTGGCTCGGGTCCTGGCCTTTGCGCGAGGTCATTTCCGCTGCCAGCAACGCCGGGATCAGGCCGTCCTTGTCAGTACTCCAGACCGTGCCGTCCTTGCGCAGGAACGAGGCACCGGCGCTTTCTTCGCCGCCAAAACCCAGCGAGCCTTCGAACAGGCCATCGGCAAACCACTTGAAGCCGACCGGCACTTCGTACAGGCGACGGCCGATGCGGGCCGCCACGCGGTCGATCAAGCCGCTGCTGACCACGGTCTTGCCCACCGCCGCGTCTGCGCGCCAGTCCGGACGGTTCTGGAACAGGTAGTCGATGGACACGGCCAGGTAGTTGTTCGGCGCCAGCAGGCCGCCGGACGGCGTCACGATACCGTGACGGTCATGGTCCGGGTCGCAGGCGAAGGCCACGTCGAACCGTTCCTTGAGGCCGATCAGGCCTTGCATGGCGTAGCTGGAGGACGGGTCCATGCGGATCTGGCCGTCCCAGTCGACGCTCATGAAGCGGAAAGTCGCGTCGACTTCGGTGTTCACTACGTCCAGGTTCAAGCGGTAGTGCTCGGCAATCGCCGACCAGTAGCGCACCCCTGCTCCGCCCAGCGGGTCAACGCCCAGGCGCAGGTCGGCGCTGCGGATAGCGTCCATGTCGATCACGTTGACCAGGTCGGCCACGTAGCTGTTGAGGTAATCGTGGCGATGGGTAGTGTCGGCCTTGAGCGCCTGCGCGTGAGTGATGCGCTTGACCCCGGCCAGTTTGTTGGCGAGCAGCTCGTTGGCCTTGGCTTCGATCCACTTGGTCACGTGGGTGTCGGCCGGGCCGCCATTGGGCGGGTTGTACTTGTAGCCGCCACTCTGCGGCGGGTTGTGCGATGGCGTGATGACGATGCCGTCAGCCAGGCCGCTGGTGCGACCACGGTTGTAGCAGATGATGGCGTGGGAGATGGACGGGGTCGGCGTGTATTCATCGCCTTCGGCGAGCATCACGTGCACGCCGTTGGCAGCCAGCACTTCCAGGGCGCTGGCACCGGCAGGTGTCGACAACGCATGGGTGTCCAGGCCGACAAACAGCGGGCCGTTGATGCCCTGGGCTTCGCGATACAGGCAGATCGCCTGGCTAATGGCGAGCACATGCCACTCGTTGAAGCTCAGTTCGAACGAGCTGCCACGGTGCCCGGACGTCCCGAACGCCACGCGCTGAGTGGAGATTGCTGCATCAGGCTGGCCAGTGTAATAGGCCGTAACCAGTCGCGGGATATCCACCAGCAACTGGGCTGGCGCCGGCTTGCCCGCAAAAGGACTGATTGTCATGCATAAACCTCGGAAAGAAGGATTCGGAAAAAAATGGCAGTTTACTGAGAGTTGGACTGCTGCGCGACGGTATCGATCCTACAACAGTAAGAGAAACTTCACGCGGTCATCCCGTTTGAGCCTGACGCAAGGCCTCGCTTATGGCCGCCAAGGCGATCTCCAGGTTGGGCTGCCCATGAAAGGTATGGCTCACGCGCAAGTGCTGATGATGCAGGCCGCTGACACTGAACAGCTCGCCCGGTGCAATCACGACCTGCTGGGCAAGCAGGCGCTTGAAGACCTGGCGCATGTCGACGGCCTGGGTGGAGCCCAGCCAGAACGCCGCCCCGGCAGCCGGCATCCGATAACTCACCTGCTGCCCCAGATGCTGCTCGAGGCGCCCGCTCATTTCAGCCGCTTGCGCCTGCAGTAGTTGGCGTAACGCCCGCAAGTGCGGGTCTATTCGCCCGCTCTGATAAAGGCGGGCGATGGCGCGCTGGCGGATCGATGATAAGCGGAACGAGCGCAGCAAAAACTGGCGCTGCAGTTCACTGCTCATGCGCCGTGACAACAGATAGCCGTAGGGCGCTTCCGCCCCCAGTATTTTCTCGAACGAGGAAAACACCATCAGGCGCTCCGGGTTCACCCATTCACGCAGCGCCGCCTGGGGCTCCTTGAAACCCAGCTCGCCAAAAGTGTCGTTTTCCAGCAGCCAGCAACCGTACCGGTCCAGCATCTGTGCCAGGCTGAGGCGGTCGTGGGCAGGCAGGGCATTGCCTGATGGCAGGCTGACCTTCGACGACAGCAATACCAGGTGCACCGGCTCATCGCGCAACAGTTGGTCAAGAGTCGTCAGGTCCAGGCGCCCTTCCGGGGTCCAGGGCAACTCGATGATGCGCACCGCGCAATCCTGGAACAGGCGCAAAATCAGCCAGTCGCAGGGGGATTCAACGATCACCGTGGTCCCCCGCAGGCCCAGCACCTCAATCAGGATATCCAGCACCCCGCGCAGGTCGGCCCCGATGTAGATGTCGTCGGCGTGCCAGCAACGCGTGGGCGACGAGGTGTACCGCGCGGCCAGTGCCGCACGCAGCTCCCATACGCCACACGGCTGTGACCAGGGTTGCAGATGACGCGGGTACTGGCGCACCAGCTCCCGTTCGAGGCGCAACAGCGCCCCATCCAGCGACGCCAGCAGCGCCGGCTCATCGCCGCTGAACACCGCCATGCACGGGCTGCGTGCCGCCGCGTAAAGACGGTCAAGCAAATCGCCGCTACCGCCTGCCACCGTACTTGCTGAAAGCGGCCAGGCGTAATAACCCGACTTGGCCACCGAGTAGACCCTGCCCTCCTTCTCCAGCAGCGAGTAGGCGTATTGAATCGTCGAGATCGATACGTTCAGGCGCCTCGCCAATTGCCGCAGCGATGGCAGCTTTACACGGGTATCGGTGCTGACTTCGTTGATCAGGTTGATCATGTAGCGGTAGACCGCCTGATACGCGAAGTCGGCTTGTCGCTCGCCGCGCAGTGTCATCGCCCGGACAATTGGCAAGCGGGTGCGTTGCCGTGGGCCATGGCGCCTGCACTGCGCGATTTACCAACCGCGCTGGGCACCGGACGCTTGCGATAGAGGTGCTGCAACAAGGGCATCGGCAGGCCACTGGTGTCGCTGACCCACTGCTGCAACATATCGGCCGATTGCTTGCCCTGCAGGACCTTATGCAACTCAGGCAAGGCCACCAGCATGCCAGGGTGGCATTGACGTAAATAGCCTTCCAGCCGCTCCCCATGGTGGATAAACGGCGAGAACAGCAGGCACACCAACTGTGTTTCATCCAGCCCAAAGAACTGCTGCGCGGCGGTACTCGTTAGCGCACCGTGCTCACCGATGCCAATCTGCGCCAGCCACTCCTCGGGCAGGTGCTGGCGCCGCAGGAACTGCGAGGCCTGGCGGATAAAGCCTTGAACCCCCTCTTCGTAGTCAAGGTCCCGCAGGCAGCGGGCCTGCAAGCCACGCAGATGAGCCATCATCAGAGGATTGGAGTAGCCAGGATGGCTGAAATGAAATCCAAGCGGATCGGGAGCAAACGCCATGAATTCAGTCAATATCGGCGACATTTGCGTATCCACATCCTCCAGCAGGTCGGCGATGCTGATGTAAGCCAGGTGACGGTGACCCGCCTTGCTCGGGTTGGCACTGGCGACATAATGTTCACCGTACACCTCGCGGTAGTAGCTGGTGCTCCACTCGTCCATGCGCGCAAACAACCCGGTGAGCGACAACGGCCAGGTGCTGGGGATCGGAACGCCAGCGCTCTGGGCGGTTTTCTTCAGCCAGGCCAGAAACTGCCCTTGCTTGCGCGGGGAATCACCACTGACCAGGGCATGTACCCCGCCATTCCAGGTGGTCACGCGCTGGTAGAAATCCCCGAGTGCCAGATACGTGTCGCTGCACAAAGTGGCACGGCAATCACCTGAGCTCAGGTGGCCGATCATCAGCATGTTGCGCTGGCTGGTTTCTCGCCCCATGGCAGAGGCCGGGCGTTGATGGTTGAAGGGCATTACTTCCTGGTTCTCCACCATCAGTAGTTCAACCCTCGGGTCATCGTGAAGGAACAAGCGCCCGTAACCCTGATTGAGGCTGTCGAGCCTGCTGTCGGTCATGCCCGAATGGCGCAATGTTGCCACCCGCAACTTGAAGGTTCGTGGCGCTCGCCCGGCGATGGTCAGCTGTGCAGCCCGCAGCAATGCCAAGGTACAGCTGCTGACTTCGCCTCCACCATGGGCCATCAACACCTTGTAGTCTCCCACCTGCTCCATACCACCCGCGGCCACGACAATCCGCTGGACCAACAACTGAAGCGCTGTTCGCTCCGCACGATTAAAGTGCCCGATCAAACGCTGCAAAACTTGCTGGTAAACATAATTCATAGCCTGTTCGTGAATAGTGCTCATCGTTCTACTACCTGAGTTGAAATGTCAGTTTCGAGCAACTACTGAGCGTGTTTGCTCGATCTATTACACGCATAGAAAGTTCCGTATCACTTTGTGAAGCGCTAAATAAACAGTAGCAGCGCGCAACAAAACGACACGGACATCCCCGGGTATCAGCCCAGCCTTGAAACCCTTCACACCTCGATTTATCTAGGCCAAAGCGCGGCCGAGCTGAAAACCTAGGAATGTTCCGACAACTTCCTACACGCCTTTAACCAGTCAATCAAAGACGTGCCTGACAAGTAAAACAACAAACTTTCCAACTTATTGGATTGAGGATTGTCCTGGATATATCTACTTCCCTGATTCCGCACAAGCGCAGCAGTCTCTGCTTCGAGCACTCGCGATTGCAGTGTCGGATATTCAATCATTGCTCAGTCCTTGAGATGAAAGTGAAGGCGTAATTATCAGTGCTGGAATAATGATTAATAGATACAGAACCTGACCGAAAACCAGTGCAGATAAACCACCGTCGCCTGCATTAATCACGCGCACACAAAGACGCCGCGCTGGATTCCAGGGCGGCGTCGGAGAGAAAGGCCGGATTCATGGGCTAAAGCGCCAGCTGGGTACCTGGCGGGCTGTGCAGGTTCAGCCTTGTCAAATGGCGCATTTGCCTCATGCGGCGGGTGGTAGGAAGGCTGGTTTAAGAATCTTCCTACGCCCTAAACAGCTTCAACCTGCAACGCAACGCGTTCGCGGCACGGGCATTCGTCCATGTAGCGGTGCGCTTCCACGAACTGGCTGAAGGGAAACACCGTGGTTTTCAGCGGCACCAACACGCGATCGGCGGTCAATTGGTTGATATCCCGCAAGGCGCGCTGCAGGGCCACCTGATCCTGGATGATGCCCAGTTCGGGTTTGCCGGTGAAGTTACCAATGCAGTGCACAAAGAACTGAATGTTCTTCTGGAACGCCGCACACGCCGGGAATGGCGTCTGGTTACCGCCTTGCAAGCCATACAGCACCAGGCTGCCACGCGGTGCCAGCACATCGCCGAGCAACGACATCTGCGGGCCACCCAAGCCATCGAACACCACGTCGACACCACGGTTGTCGGTGAATTTGTTGATTTGCATGAGCAGGTCCTGCTCTTCGGTGACGATGACCTTTTCCGCACCGAGGGACAGCAGGTACTCGCGCTCCGCGCTGTCTTTGGTCGCGGCAATCACCCGCACACCCAGGGCCTTGCCCAGTTGCACAAAGGACGGGCCGGCACAGTGACTGGCATCTGTCACCAGGGCAAACTGCCCAGGCTTGACCCGGGCCAGATCCACATAAGCAAAATACGCAATCAACAGCGGCGTGTAGTGAACGCTGGCTTCGATCGGGCTCAAGACATCCGGGTAGCGGGTCAAGGCCGAACGGGGCAGGACGATCTGCTCGCCATACACCGGGTAATCATTGGGGCTCTCAGCCGGAAAACTCGCGACTTTGTCACCCACGGCCAAATCGTCCACGCCATCGCCGACGGCGACCACCACCCCGGCCATCTCATGGCCAAGGCCGGACGGCAAGCGTGCGTGGGAAGACGCCAGGTTCTGGCGCCACAGAATGTCATACCAGCTGATGCCAATCGCTTCGACACGCACCTGCACTTCGCCCGGTGCGGGCTGCGCGGCTGCATGCTCTTCGCATTTGAGCACCTCGGCCGGACCAAACTTGTGAAAACGGATCGTGCGGGACATCGCAAACCTCGTCAAAGTAACCTCTAATGCCATGAACTCTATCTGGGCTTTCCGGGTAAGACCACCGGTCGCCATTAATAGTCGACATGCCTGTCATTGATTCCGCAACTGAGGAATAGACCTCAGAGCTTGTAAGAAAACTCAATTTTCCTGTGCAGAGTAACAGCCTTTACCCGTAAGATTCATGCCGGTCATTCTTCTTATATGGCTGCTCTCGTCAAGTTTGCTGACTCTTCCAGGACACAAGATGAACCGTAACGACCTGCGTCGTGTCGACCTTAACCTCTTGATCGTATTCGAAACCTTGATGCATGAGCGCAGCGTGACCCGCGCCGCCGAGAAACTGTTCCTCGGCCAGCCGGCCATCAGCGCGGCGTTGTCGCGCTTGCGTGGGCTGTTTGATGACCCGCTGTTCGTGCGCACCGGTCGCAGCATGGAGCCGTCGGCCCGGGCGGTGGAAATCTTCGCCCTGCTCTCCCCGGCCCTGGACTCGATCTCCACCGCCGTCAGCCGCGCCGCCGAGTTCGACCCGGCCACCAGCACAGCGGTGTTCCGCATCGGCCTGTCCGACGACGTCGAATTCGCCCTGCTGCCCCAACTGCTCAAACGCCTGCGCGCCGAAGCCCCCGGCATCGTGCTGGTGGTGCGTCGCGTCAATTACATCCTGATGCCCGGCTTGCTGGCCTCCGGCGAAATCTCCATCGGCGTCAGCTACACCGCCGACCTCCCGGCCAACGCCAAACGCAAAGTACTGCGCCGCAGCCTGCCCAAACTGCTGCGCGCTGACAGCGTGCCAGGCTCCCTGAGCCTCGACGACTTCTGTTCGCGGCCACACGCACTGGTGTCGTTTGCCGGCGACCTGAGTGGGTTTATTGACGAAGAACTGGAGAAGCTCGACCGCAAACGTCACGTGGTGTTGGCGGTGCCGCAGTTCAACGGGCTGGGGACGTTGTTGGCGGGTACTGACATCCTGGCGACCGTGCCGGATTATGCGGCAGAGGCATTGACATCTGCGGGTGGGCTGCGGGCGGAGGATCCGCCCTTGCCGGTGCGCTCGTTTGAACTGCACATGGCGTGGCGTGGGTCGCAGGATAATGATCCGGGGGAGCGGTGGTTGCGGTCGCGGATTCAGATGTTTTTTGGGGACCCTGAGAGTCTTTAGGAGTCGTCTGGCAGGCTGTTCGGCTGATCATTTCTGCCTTTCCACCAACCATGGAGCTCCATTCACTTCCAGTGGATTGCCACATTGGGGGCACATCTGAGGGCATGCTTTGGATGGTTTGAAAAGGATGCCCCCAGCCAGAGGCCAAGCAGGTTATAGATGACGATGGGTGGACTGAGGGGGATATGAACCCTCGGCCCTACCTCGTATCAATGGCCAAGCCGTAGTGAGCGCACCACCCACTAAGCTGGACAAACGCGTGCAAATGTAAAAAATTATGATGGCATAATGCCTCGGCAACCTGCAAAATCCACACGTTTCCAGCGGATTTGAAGGAGCGGTTCCGATGACATGGCCAGTCATGCTGAAACTCGACAACGCAGCCTACCCGCTCAGCGTGGTGCAACGCGCCGCTTATTCCCTGTCAGACACTGTCGCGATCCAGGTCGGTATTGAAACCAATCAGATAAGCCTAACGGCCCACCCCGCTGAAGCAAGGCTTACGCTTTCCCCGGAGCAGGCTCACTCGCTGATCCTTCAGCATCTGAACGACTTCGCCCTACGCGACCATATCAACCGCGAAACAGTAGGATTGCGCGAGGTCCTGGCCCGAGCCGCTCTCGCTGGATGTGGGGTTTCGCAGTGACACTGATTGCGACAGACGCCAAGCACTACCGCTTGCTGCCTTTTCGATTCATGCGCATGAACACGGGACATGACCGTGACATCCTGCTCACCTCCGATACCGGTGAGTACATGCACGTGAACGACGCGCAATTACGAGCCCTCAGTTACTTCGACGTTCAAGCAAGTACGCCTTTTTACAAAGACCTGCTGGCCCGCCACTTCATCTACGAACCAGGCCGCCACGACCCGTTCCCGGAAATGGCTGCGCAGTATCGCAGCCGCAAGGACTTCCTCTTCCAGGGCCCTGCTCTGCACTTGTTCGTGGTTACATTGCGCTGCAACCACACCTGCCAGTACTGCCAGGTGTCGCGGGCCCCTCTGGGAGGATCCGGCCACGATCTGTCGGAAGCGGATGCACAGGCGGCGGTCAATCGTCTGTTCGAATCGAACGCTCCCGCCTTGACTGTGGAGTTTCAGGGTGGCGAGCCGCTTCTGGCCTTCGAGCGCGTTCGCCAGATTGTCGAATGGGTCGTCGAACGGAACGTGGTCGAACAACGGGATATCCAGTTCGTCATCACCACCACACTGCACCATCTGACGGAGGAAATACTCGACTTCGCAGAAGAATATCGCATCCAGTTTTCGACCTCGCTCGATGGGCCGGCGCCCTTGCACAATGCCAACCGCCCTACCCCGTCACGAGACTCCTACGAGCGCACTGTAAAAGGCATCCAGTGGGTCCGTGAGCGCCTTGGCCATGATGCAGTTTCCGCGTTGACCACGCTGACTTCAAGAAGCCTCGAACAGCCTGAAGCGATCATCGATGAGTATGTAAGCCAGCGCTTCTCCAGCATCTCGCTTCGGCCTCTGAGCCCTTATGGGTTTGCCACCAAGAGTGCCCATCGACTTGATTACCCTATTGAGCGATACCTGGCCTTCTACAAGAAGGCACTGGCCTATTTGCTGCATATCAACCAACAGGGCGTATACCTCTCAGAGAGTTATACGAGCCTGTTGCTGAAGAATATCCTGACACCCTTCTCCTCCGGCTATGTAGACCTCCGCTCCCCTGCTGGCGCAGGCACTGCGGCGCTGGTTTACAACTATGACGGTTACGTCTATCCGTCGGACGAAGCCCGAATGTTGCTGGAGATGGGTGAAGAAGGCTTTAGGCTCGGCACCGTACACCAACCCTTGTCTGAATTACTCGCATCGCCCGTTATGAATGCGTTGCTCGCCAGTGGTGTAGCAGAGGCGCTGCCGGGCTGCTCCGACTGCGCACTTGTCCCGTACTGTGGTGCCGACCCTATCGAACACTATGCCCGCCAAGCTGACCCGATCGGACACCGAGTGTTCAGCAGCTTCTGCAAAAAGAACATGGGGCTGCTGAAGCATCTTTTCGGCCTGCTTTGCGATGGCGACGACAACGTCCAAAGGGTGCTGCTGTCGTGGTTGAACAGGCGCTCTTACAACGATGTTCGATTTCCGGGTTACAGGGGCTGATGGCGATGCTACGCAAAGATACCCACTTCGAAATCCATCATCTTAATGAGCAGAAACTGCTCAAGGTCATCACTCTGGATGAGTTCATCGAAAAAGGCTTGGCTGTTTGTGCCGGAAGCGCTGAGCTCGGTGACCTGTTGCTTTGGCTGCCGAACGAAGAACGGCTACGGAGCCCGCATCTGCTCTCATTACCAGTGGGTGGATTCCTGATCCCTGAGCCATTGATCGGCAACTTCGATAGCGCGCGGCCACACCTGCACACCCCCAAAGATGCGGATGTCGTGCAGCCCGGCGATGTCATTGCCATCACACCAGGCAACGCGTTGGTGCGAGTGCTCTATCGACGAGGCTCAGACAGCAACCTGCTGTTCATGACCGACCGTTGCAACAGCCTCTGCCTGATGTGCTCGCAGCCGCCCAAAGATATCGATGACCGCTGGCACATCGAGGAGAACCTCCGGCTGATCGACCTGATGGACCCGGGCGAAGAAAATCTGGGAATCAGCGGTGGAGAACCAACGCTTTATCGCGACGGCCTGCTGGAAATCCTGGCCAAGTGCAAAGCCGTTTTGCCACAGAAATCCATTCATGTACTCAGCAACGGGCGTCTGTTCCAAGACCCGAGCTGGATCGCAGCGCTCTCTGCAATCGGCCACCATCAGTTGAGCTGGGGCATACCCTTGTATGCCGACAATGCCGAGGACCATGACCATGTGGTGCAGGCTCCAGGCGCGTTCAGCGAAACCCTGCAAGGTCTTTACAACCTGGCGCGCGCCAACCAGATCATCGAGATACGCGTGGTGCTCAATCGCCTGACCGCGCCACGCTTGCCAGAGCTCGCCCACTACGTTTTCAGGAACCTGTCCTTCGTGCGGCATGTTGCGCTGATGGGTATCGAAAGCACCGGCCTGGCCAGGAAAAACTACGAAGATCTGTGGATTGACCCGCTGGACTATCAGGAGTCGTTGAGCCAAGCCGTGTATTTCCTGTTCAACCGAGGAGTGCCGGTTTCGATCTACAACCTGCCCCTGTGCCTGATCCCGGCCCACCTCTCGCGTTTCGCCCGGCAGAGCATCTCGGACTGGAAGAACCTGTTCATCGATAGCTGCCAGCAATGCGCAGCCGTCAAACATTGCTCCGGCTTCTTCAAATCCCACACCGACCGCTGGCAGAGCCGCGGCGTACGACACCTATCGACCGAGGCCTTTAGCGCCTACGCAAGGAGTGCACAGTGAAATTGCTTGACCGCTGGAAAGTCCTGATCAGTGGGATCACCCTGCTGCCGATGGCAGGTACCACCCTGGCACAGGCGGGCAATATGTCGCTCGCCGATGCGAACTGGCAGCCTGCCGACAAGCTGCAACCACCGGTATTTGCCGATACGCTGAATGTTCCAGACGCCGTGAACATCTATGCGGCACATCGCTCGCACAGTTCACATAGCTCCCACAGCTCGCACAGTTCTCACTACAGCGGCTCGGGTGGCTATAGCGCACCTCGCTACTACAGCCCACCCGCTACCAGCACCCGAAGCTACAGCGCGCCGAGTGCTTCGAGCAGCACCCCAAGCAGCAACAGCCTTTATCAGTCGTCTGGCACTACCAGCGGGACAAGTTCGAGCACTTCTAAGAGCCGCGCGACCAATGAGCAGAAAAGCAACCTGGTCACCCGTGTGCAGACCGCGCTGATGGTGCGCCAGTATTACCAAGGCGCCATTGATGGAGTGATGGGCAAGACGACACGTGGTGCGTTGATGGCCTTTCAGATGGACAGTGGGCTGACCGTGAATGGCCGGATGGATACGCCATCGTTGAATGCTTTAGGTATCAAGATTCCATAGTCGCTTCAGGTTAAAGCTGCGCTTACTGATGAGCAATACGTACGGATACAGAAATGGCAAGGATTGATCTGAAAGTCCCCTTCTCAGAAAAAGATGAAGCGAAATCACTCGGTGCCAGATGGGACCCAAGCCTGAAGACTTGGTACATCCCGGAAGGTGTCGACATCGCCCCCTTGGCTCAATGGCTGTCCGTAACAACGCATGCAGACTTGGAGCACGGACCTGAATTTAGTGTAAGAGCACCGTATTACTACGTCATAGAGTCCGTGTCCGAGTGCTGGGGCTGCTCTAATTTGACCCGCGTGTTCTCGTTCAAGCTGCCCGAGCAACACGAAGAGTTCGATTACTACGAGGATGAGGACGAAGATTTCGCGCTCACAAGCAACCTCGGCGAATGGAAGTGCAATGGGTATCGCGGAACGGTCTCCAACGTCGCCAGCCTCTCTCCCTTGGTCACGAAGCAGATCCATCACTTCACCAACAAGTTCAGGCAGGCCTACAGCAAAACGGCAGGCAGCCGCTACCTGATGAATCACTGCGAAAACTGCGGAGCAAAGCTCGGCGATTTCTTCATGCACAGCGAACCTGGTGGAGCTTTCTTCCCGACCTCTCCACAAGAAGCTAAGCGGATGACGCTCATCAGAATCAACGAGCGGTTCGACGCCAACTGCAGCGTTGGCTTTGCATCCGAAGATTTTTTCGACTGGATGCAGGTTCGCGAGCAATCCTAATTACCCCATCCGATCTCGGACTGCCCGAGGAACCTATACGGACTCCTTTAGCATTACGCGCTCAATCCTCCGTATTACATCACCTGCTGGACCTGATCAGCTTCAGGCTCTAGCGCAACCACTGTCGCGACATGGTTGGTGATGCCGAAAGGAATGTGCACGGATGGAGCAACTGCGCTAGTCGATTTAAGGTGCCCTGATTGGTCATCGAAGAAGATGTGTGGTTTCAATACGCCTAAAATTTTGCCTTTCTCGATGCCACCCAGGAAGAATGCGTCATTGGCCATGACACCCCAACTCTTGAGTGTATTCATCGCACGCTCATGAGACGGAGCATTGCGGGCTGTGACGATCGAGACGCGTATGCGGTTTTCGTATTCAGGATTGAGCTTTTTGTGCTTCTCCTCGACCGACTGGATTTTGGATATCCGCACCATGAATTCCTTCAGCGGCCCAGGGTTATGGGGCTGCATAACGTTCTTCACTTCGTGCGCATGGAACTCAGACAATCCAGAGGCCTGCATGATTGTTTCGGACTCATCGCCGGCGAGTACGCCGTCAAAGTCGAATGCGATGCGTAGGGTTTTATCAGTTTCGTCGTCTTCGAATTTTGAATCGAGCACCTGGCCAGCCGGGTACCCGGCCTTGATAGCCGCTTCCACGTCTTTTTTGTCACCCGACAAAAATAAAGCGATATTCAGTGCTGGTATGTATTCATAAGGGGATTTTCCCTGCATGAAAATCGCCCTTGTCATCCCAAGCCCGTAGTGCTCGATAGTCTTCAGTACGCGCAGCCCAGTGTCGGGATCATTGCGCGAAAGAAGTATTACCTCGACGAGCGGATCCGTTGGATCGACGCTCAGGTCATTCACTGACAGTAAGCGCTTGATGAAGGGGAACGCTATCCCCTTAGGAAGCGGGACGTGAAGATTTTTTTGCTGAAACTTGCGGTATTCCTCCTCCCCCTGACTCTGAAACACTGCGTCCGATGCCAGCAAATCAAACACAGCGCTGGAAGCGACGCCGATCACCAGGCGATTTTCTAACTCGTAGGGCATTGGAACCTCTCTTGATGCCTCTAAACGCAGATATTGATGGGCATCAAACATGCCGATAGATTTCAGGGCGGATCGAGAAGCACACATCGCGCGCCTCCTGCATGCACAGTCAGGCATATCAATCTTCAAATCAATCAGCAGGTTGCTTTATGTAGGGGGTTGACTCTGAGCCACCCATCACCTGATCGCCGGACGTCGGCCTCAAGCTATTCCCCTGAGAGAAGATGGCATAATATGCCACCAATCAAAAGTATCTGTTTACGTGAAACTGGAGCTAGTTATGGCAACGCGAAACGTTGTGCTCACCCCTCACCAGGAACAGGTTATCCATGACTTGGTGCAGTCCGGCCGTTATCAGAATGCCAGCGAAGTGATGCGAGAAGGTTTACGTTTATTGGAGCAGCGCGTCGCCGAAGACACCGCCAAAATTGAGGCACTGCGTCAGGCGACCTCGATCGGCATCATGGATCTTGAGCGCGGGCGCTTTACTCTGGTGAACGAGGGTGATCTGGAGCACTACCTCGAGAGCTTGAGCCTGGAGGCAACCCTCCCTGCGAGAGAGAAACACTGAGCATGCCGCAGTATCGGATCTCCAACCCGGCTCGTGCCGACATTGTCGACATCCTTAGGCTCTCCCAGACGCAGTTCGGCAATCAAGCGCGCCAGCGCTACCAGGCGCTGATCCTCGCGGCGCTGCAAGCGCTTGCCCACACGCCTTATCGCATTGGCAGCCACGACCGCGATGAACTTGCACCGGGCCTTCGCAGCTATCACCTCATCTATTCACGCCAGCAGGCCAAACAAACCCATGGAACGGTCAAAAGCCCACGCCATATCGTGTTCTATCGTGTGACAAACGACGACGTGATCGAGGTCGTCAGACTCCTTCATGACGCCATGGAAGTGCAGTTGCACTTGCCTAACGACTGATCAGCGACCTGGCCCAACGGCTTAACAGGCCAGGAATAGCGAAGTTCGTCGGAGATCGCCATTTCCGATCACTCGCACACTCGGTATGAATGGGGGCAAAAGTGGGGGCAAACAAAAGTGTTATCGACCTGAAACATTGTCCCAAAGCCCAGTCAAAATGTTTTTTGGCGACCCTGAGAGTCTTTAGGCGTCGCCGGGCAGGCTGTTTGGCTGATCATTTTTGCCTTCCCACCAACCATGGAGCTCCATTCACTTCCAGACGATTGCTACATGGGGGGCGCATCTGAGGGCATGCTTTGGATGGTTTGAAAAGGATGCCCCCAGCCTGAGGCCCAACAGTTCCATTTTCGAAAAGTCTCCCCTGCGCTGTTCCCAACCGCCGTTGAGCGCTAGTCGATGACCTCAGTTAATGGCTGAACTACTGCCTACGCTACCCCGTAGCGCCGATGCAGGGGGGGATCCAGCACATTCGCTCAAGCGCTGGAAATTGTCCGCTACTGCCGGCAAACACGGATGCTCGAGCGGCGTGATTCACTGAAAGTCCCGCAGGAATGTCCGCCTGGGCATGTGGTCCGTATCTATTAATGGGGGCGGAAGGCTCCGTTAGACTCAGGTCGTTGTCAGATAGGCCTCACTACTGTTTCTTGAAATTACTGAGGATGGCTCACGTAAATGTCGCGACGTTCAGATGAAATACGCTAAGCATTAAATTTCGAGCTGAAATGACATTTCCATCCCAGATCGTTCAACTTTCCGATTATCTGCTCAGCCAAGCCATTGGCTCAAGCGTTAGAAATATTGGATACCGCCATTGCGCCAGCACCCATCTTTCAAGGTTGAAATGACACATGGCAAGGAAGAAAGCAAAAAACTCCGGTGGCACCGGCATACTTATTATTTTTGCTCTGGCATTCAGTGCTCTCGCTGCTATCCCCAAAAATGCCTGGATAGCGATCGGTGTCATAGCGGGTATCGGCACGATTATGTGGCTGCTGGCCGAACGCGGAAAACGCCGGCTCAATCAGCTTCAAGAATCGGCTGCAAAGAATATACGCCCGCAAAAGCCACAAGGCTTAGGCAAGCACAGGGTCGAATACCGCGACTTTGATATCCAGCTCGAGCAGCGCAGCAAGGCCATCAATGGATTTTCGAAAGTACACGGGTTTGGGATAGAGATAGGCTTTTTCGACTTTGGCATCGGGTCGCATCATGGTGTGCTGGCTCCTGAGAGAATCGAGAGCACAGCATCCGAGATCAGCTAAGCGCTTTGAAGGTGGGGTTCATGGAGCGCTTACAGAAGTGCTCTCCTCTCGAATCAGGCGCAGACCATCATATCCGCTGGAGTCCGGAGACCGCGATAGCCTGTAATGCGATCATTCCCACGCTCCGGCGTGGAATGCAGCCCGTGACACTCTGTGTCACAAAGAGCGGATGCAGAGCGTCCGGTGAAAAGCTACCACTCTGGGGCTTGGGAGCGATCAAACCGAAATTCCCACCATAAAAAACTATAGATTAGAAGGCATCCATAAAAACTAGTCTCTGACCTGAGAAAAAGTAACCACTGGGCCATATTCCTGATCGGACACTATCGCTTGCACACAAAATTTCTTTTCTGGAAATTTACTCAGCAACACCATCCTCCATGACTGAGCAACAATCCTGCAAAGCTGTTCATAAACAGCCTCATCCACTCTATCCCTGCAACCTCCAAAAACATCATACAGATGCGTATGATTCAAAACCTTCTCCACTGCCACTACATCATTATTACAAGTTTCCATCCAAGTAGAGAACGCGTCAAAAGTAAAGCTGTGCTCCAGAAACACACCTGATTCATGAATAACAAAATCTGGAAATAAAACCTTGCAAAACAACAAGGCATCTTCAGGATGCACAACATCACTAATATAAGAAAACTCATCCAACTCGGACTGATCCTCCCATTGGCTTTTCCAATGCTCGTATCTTGGAGAACTGACTGAGTCTGTAATCTTGATTATTTTCATGGAATTTCTTCTGCACTGATGCCCCGTGGAGGTTTCTTGCTCGATGGAGATTGTACCCTGACCGATCCATCCGGCAACTTGTTGCGACCATAGTCAATAGCATGAGGCGTGGGTATCCCTGCATGTGAATCGCCCGTCACATCGACCCGTTTGAGAATCATACCTTTATCATCATAAACGGCATAACTCGTTATATTTCCTTTATTATCAGCACGATAAAGAGTTCCATTGGCAGGCCCTCCCTCCAGCATAAAATGCCCACTGAACTTATCGGCTTTCTCCAGAGGTCCGCCTTCCAGATTCTTGGCATTCCTCGGCACTACAGGCTTGCCATTAATATCGCACAGACCAACGTTGTGCACCCAGGTCTTCAACTTACCCACATAAAACGTATGACCAACGTCCACGGTCAGGTTATAGGTTTTTCCTTGTGGAAGAAACAACTCCAGAGACTCAACCCTGGTCGAGACACCTTCAGTAGGACCGTCCCCTAACGACTGAAGTAAATCGCCTGATTTAAGCTGGATAACCGGCACAAAGTCATGTCGTGCGGGAACGTAAAATGGATGGCCCGGTGTAACCAGAAGCGTTTCTTTCTCTGAAACTCCATCTGCTCGGATGTTTTTCAACTTGAGCTGGTAAATCGGCTGATCAGTACGAACGTGTGTAGCCGAAATAGCGGCAGCGAACGGCTCCCCTCCTGTTTCTCGCTTACTCCAGACAATATCTCCCACGCTGAGGGTGTCAATGGCCCGGGGGCCCTGGGGGGTGGCAACCATAGTTCCTGCGGCGAAACAGCATGGCTTGACCGGTTTCGTAACAACGGCGCTATTTCCGACCCCATCGGCATCCGTCGACACACCATTGCCGGGTTTCCCACCTTTACCGACACCCGCAACAACCTTGGTCCCCCAGCCCTCGGTCAGCAACGTATTGCCCATGTTGCTGATCATGGCGGCTCTTTCGACCACACTGAGTTTCCGACCCGCCGCATCGTCCAGCCAGGAGGTCTTGTTCTCCCACTCCTTGAGATTGGCGCTCTCGGCGGGCGTCAACCAGCCTTCCTTGATGTATTTGGCCGTGATGATCTGGTCATCGGTCACATAGATATTGCCCCAAGGGTCATACCCTTGCGCCGGTTGCGCGATGAGCCCTGGATTGCCCACCAGCATCCCGGTCATGTCATAGGAAACCTTGTTCCGGTAGAAGCTGACCAACTCCTGCGCAACCGGGTCGTCCATAGCGATGGTATTGGCTTTCAGGCCTTCGACACAGGCCCGGGTTTCACATAGGTCGATCAACTGCGAACGTTCGGCCGAGATCTTTTCATACTTGCCTATCAGATCGCGCTGTTTCGCTTCGGTGCAATTTCCACCGGACCTACAGGCCTTCAGCTCGTTAAGCAATCGCTCGGCAGTTGGGTGATCGAGGCTGTTGAACTTGGTGGCCTGCTGGGTGACCCAGCCCGCCACTTCCAGTTCTTTATCAGAGCCCCCTGCGGCTCCAGCGACCGTTACGCCGATCAACTGCGAGGTCATCGCCAGCAGTTGATCATGCATGTCGCCCACAAATATCTTGTCGCCGACCGAAGCGACAAAAGCTTCGTTGGCACCGGCGGCAAGGGCACCGGTACGAAAGCTGCCTCCCGCCGCCTCTGCGATCAGGCCACCGACAATCGCGTGTGCCCCGACCTTGGCCGGAATCCCGGTGAATTCCAACTGGGTACCCAACCGGTTATAGATGGAGGCCGAGAGGACATCCGCAGCCGCACTGATACTGGCCTGGGCCAGATTGTTCTTGAGGCTGCCACCATTGATCGCGGTATTGGCAACTGCACCAAAGCCCTTTTCAGCCAGGGTGTAGCCAACAAACTTGGTCAGTTCATTGGTGCTGGCCAGGTCAAAGCCGTGGGTCGCTTTACTGGCATTTTCGGCGGAAACACCGAACGCCTTGTCCAGTACACCCGATGCAAAGCCCGCAACCAGCCCACTGACCAAATACCCCTTGAGGCTTTCCGTCGAGGTGACATCCTTAAGGACCGCGCTCAGGTTGCCTTTGTTGTTTATCGTACTGACCACAGTCTGGACCACGGCAGCGGTATAGGCTGCCGATGCAGCCGCACCAATCGCGGCGGCAGTGGTCGCACTGAGCCCCGCGGCTGTCGCGGCGCCGCTTGCGCTGGCGCCAACGGTAGCGGCCGTTCCCGAACCCGCCGTCACTACCGTTACGATAATGACCACCGCCAGCATTGCGCCCATGCCCATGCCGGAGTTGCTGTATTTGAAGGAGTCGTGGACCTCTTTCACGCGCTGCCAATCGACATCGCCACGCTGCTCGGCTTCTTTGAGCCAGGCCAGTTGGGGATCCGCCTGAACCATCGCATCGATGGTCTGGCTAACCGTCTTCTGGTCAATCTGCTTGATGTCGATGTGCAGACCCTTGGCGGCAGTGATCGCCAGGTCGCCCTTGCTGATCAATTCGCTCTGGCGCAAGGTTTCGTCGGTATGGCCCTTACCCTTCGATGAATTCCACGCGAGGCTATTGTTGGTCTTCTCGTGGCTTTCCTGGCTCAGATCCTTGACGCCCTCGAAGGTGATGGCTCCGCCACTTCTCAGTGTCAGATCCGCGCCACTTTCAAGCTTCGCGACCTGATAACGCTGGTCACCACCACTGACCAGCGTCAGATCACTCCCCGTGGTGATCTGGGTGCCAACGTTGATGGTTTTTGTCACCTCATCGTGTTTGGTCTGCTTGCGTCCCCAGCTGCCCTTCTTCTTCTTGTCATACAGCGAGTAGTCGGTGTCCTGGGCCGCCAGTACATCCAGTTGTCCAACCGCTGCCAGGTAAGCCTCGTTGCCGGCATTGATCCGACTCGAGATCAGCGCCATATCTTTGCCGGCACTGAAAGTAACGTCTTGTCCGGCACTCACGACGCTGGAAATCTGTTTGACGTGATCTTCCTGTTTCGTAACTTTCTTCGACTTGGAATACGAGTGGCTTTCATCGGCAGCCGAAGCCACCGTAAGGTTATCGCCCGCTCCAAAGTCGATGTCCCGCTTGGCCTCTATCTGGCTGGCGACCACTGCCAGATCACGCCCCGCCTGGACAGAAAGGTCACGCCCCACCGTCAGATCCGAGCCGTACTGGGTAACGCTGCTGCTCTTGGCGCCGGCCGCCACGCTGTTGTGCTGCTCAGCGGCAGCAATGAAGGCATCCCGGCCTGCGGTGATCGTTGTGTCACCGCCGCTTTGCAACGTACTGCCAGTGCTGACGAAATCCCGCGAGGCCTTGATGGTCAGGTCATTCGCCGCCTCGATGCGAGCGCCACTGTCGGCATACTCGTTGTGCCCGCTGTAACCTTTGTAATTGACGTCATTACCCACCACCGTGCGTTGGTTGATCACATCGCCGGCGATTGCAGTCATATTGACGTCACGCCCCGCGATGACCCCGCCCGCCTTGTTGATAATGTCGTTACCCGCCAGCAGATCCAGGCGGTTACCGGCCTCAATCAAACCGCTGTTGACCAGATCATTACCCGCGGTCGCGGAAAGGTTGTTGCTGGCCCGCAACGTACCAGCGTTATTCAGGTCTTTGCCGGCAATCAGCGTCACATCCCCGCCCTGGATCAGCGCCCCGTTTGGCGCCAGGCGATTGGTCGCCTGGGCCAGGTAGAGCACCGGCACCAGGACTTTCTCACCATTCACTTCATGCTCTTCGAGCCAGACGATATCGTGGGTCAGCGCCGCGACCTGCTGGGAGGTCAGGCTGACCCCAACCGACAGGTCGAGCTGCTGCTTGCTCTTGATGGCGTTGTCCATCAGGTACTTGTAAAGCGCTTCGTCGGAGGTCTGGCCGTCGATGAAACGCTGCCCGGTACGCTCGACCATCGCCTGCTGGATCAGCTTCTGCTCATAGAAACCGTCGCCCAGGCGTTTGGCGCTTTGATCGGGGTTGTAACCGAGGTTCGCCAGCAGGTAGTCCGAACTCATGAACTGCTTGAGGTCGGTCAGCACCGGGTTGGTTTCGATCAGGTACTTCTGCGGGTTGGACCTGCCCGAAGTGTCCGGCAGGCCCTGCACGCGATTGATGACCTGGCTGCCTACCGTGGAAACCACGCCCGCCTGCCCCGGCAACTGGACACTGTCGGAATCGCCGGGCGCACTGACACTGATCACGCTGCCGGAAACCCCAGCGCCCGTGGCCTGGCGGGTACTTTGTCCGAGTTGAAGAGTGCTCACGGCGATCCGCGCCGCATCGCTGAACTGCAGGTTGCGCGCCTGGACGTCATCCGCGCCCTGTTCGCGCTGGGCACTGCTGACTGTCGCGCTGCCCATGCTCCAGCTCTGTGGCCCGGCACTGGTTTGGCTTGCCTGGGCCGCAGAACCGCCCTGGCCGCTCAGGCGGAACAGACCGTTTTGTCCGTCCGGCAGGCTGAAACCCCGCGACGCCACGGGGTCCACCCGCTGCTGGGACAGGTTCGGCGGCAGTTGCGGATTCAGGTAGACGACCGTCGGCTTGGCCGCGCTGCCGACCTGGGTCCCGGTCCCGGTCTTCGTCGTCCCGGAGAACTGGGTATTGGCGTGCAGGTTGCTGTTGTCGATGGTGTTCTTGGCGTTGATCTGTATCGCCTGCCCGGCCTGGACCACCGAGGCGACACTGCCACCCCCGGCGGTAAACACTTTGTTGTCGCTGCTCAGGGTGCCGGCCAGGATGCCGGCGGGAATGGCCACATCCGGTCCCTGACCGAATTTGGTGTTCACGGTTGTGGTTTTTTGTTTGCCGTAATCGTTGAGCTCGGTGTGAGTCCCGCCTTTGTCGGGCTCATGCACGGTCTTGGTGTATCGGTAGACGTACTGGGAATATCTTCGCGCGTAGGCGTCCAGCGCTTCGTTCGCGTAAGTTTTGTTAGTGAAGATATTGCGCACGCCGGTATAGACCCGGTTACGGGCGAAGTTGCCGGCCTCCAACCCCAGGTTCTCGAAGGTATCCACGTTCAAGCGAATATTCTTGCCAGCAGAAATCGTCGAAGCGGTGTTGGAAAAGCGGCCGACATCGCCATCAATGTTTCCGGCCACCGCCAGGCTCGCTCGCGTGCCGCTGATGGTCGACTCCGAGGTGTAGTTTTCGGCGATATAGAACGTGCTGCCGTTAAACGTGATATCGCCCGACACCAGCCGCTCTTTGCCGATAACCCCTTCGGTCTTGTTGTTGAAGCTGTTCGCCGACAGCGAGAAATCCCCCTCGACATTGATCGAGGACGCCAGGTTGGTCACGCTATTGGCGCGACCGCCATTGAGTCCCGAGATGTTCAGGTTGCCGATGCTGTAGACATCCCCGTTGTCGTTGGTGAAGTCATTGACCAGCAAGTCCATGTTTCGGCCGCTGAAGATCAGGCCGTGATCGTTCACCAGGGAGGGAGTCTTCAGCGTCAGGTCCTGGGTCGCTCCCAGCGTGCCGGTGTTGCCGATACTATTGGCGGTGACCGTCATGGAACCGCCGGACGTCAGGCGCCCGGCGTTGCTCAGGCCACCGGCATTGATCGTGGTATCCCCGCCACCGGCAATGCTCGTGCCAGTGCCCAGGGTTACCTGGGCCGCGCTCAAGCCCAGGGTGCCGACGCTGCTGTAGCGCCCGTTACCACCATAGGTGCCGGCCAGGGTCAGGTTGGCCGTGCCGTCACTGGCGATCAGCCCATCGTTGTTCCAATTGCCACCGTTGCCGGTCAGGCTGTCCGAGGCCAGCAGTTGTCCGCCCGCCGTCTGGTTGAGGGTGTTGACGTTCACCGTCAGGCGCCCGGCCTGGATCACGCTGCTGTTGGTCCAGTTGTCCGCCGTCAAGGTCAGGCCGCCACGGGTTAACAGGCTGCCGCCGGCGTTGGTGATATTGGCGGTGCTGATATCAAAGGTGCCGTTACCCACATGCAGCAGACTGCCGCCCATATTCTGGAAGCTGCTGGCATTGAGGGTCAGGTCGCTGTTGGCGGTTTCCAGCTTGCCGTTGCGGTTATCGAACAGGCCGCCGATCTGGAAGTCGGTCTTGCCGCCGGAGCCCAGTGCACGGATCTGGCCGGTCTGGTTATCGAGGCTGGCCGCACGCACGCTCAAACTGCTGTCGCTTTCAATAACGCCCAGGCGGTTGTTAAGCGCGCCGTTGAGGCTGAGGTCGATGCGCTGGCCTGCGATCTGTCCGTCGTTGTCGCCGCTGTTGTCGAAGTTGTTGCCGCTGACCTGTACCAGGCCCTGGGCGTACAGGCCGCCGTTGCGGTTGTCGAAGTCGGCGGTGGTGATCAGGGCATCGCCGCTTTGCGCCGCGATACGCCCGCCGTAGTTGTCGATCCCGCCCAGGGCGCTGAGGTTGAGACGCTGGGCCTGAATGATGCCGCCCTGGCGATTGTTGCTCAGGTCATAGCCGTTTTTCAGCACGCCGACGACGTGGGCTTCGAAGGCGCCCTTGAGGCTGGCCAGGGTGCCGCCACGGTTGTCGAGGCTGGCCGTGCTGACACTGAGGTCGCCATTCTGGCTAATCAGCTTACCGCTCTGATTGTCGATATCGCCGCTGACCGTCAGGTCCAGTGTGCCTTGCCCTTGCAGGGAACCCTTGGCGTTTGCGAGGCTCGCGGCGTCGACGCGGACGCCACCGTTCTGGCTGTAGATCAGGCCGTCACTGTTGTTCTGTACGGCACCGCTGCTGCTGATCACCAAGTTGTCATTCGCTGCGACGGTGCCGCGATTGCGGTTATCCAGGCTGCCGGTGAGCAGACTGAGGCCCCCTTGGCTGACCAGTTGGCCGCCCTGATTGTCGATCTGGCTGCTGCGCCTGATCACCAGCGGTCCTCCGCTGGCGAGCTGGCCATTGCTGTTGGTCAGGGCGCCGAGCAGGTCGAGGCTGACCGCGGCCTTGCCGCTCAGGGAACCGTTACGGTTGTCCAGGATGTTGCCGGTGAAATCCAGGGCCTGTTGCGCGCTGATGCTACCGCTGTTGTTTAGGCTCATAGCTTGCAGTGTCAGGGTGGCGGTGCTGTCGATGGAGCCGCCCTGGGCGTTGTTCAACAAACCGCTGACCGTCAGGCGCTGGTCCGCGCCACTGGAAAGAATACCGGCGCTGTTGTCGAGGCTAGCCGCGTTGACGGTCAGGGTCTGCTGACTGACCAGCGCACCAGCATTGCTGTTGAGCAATGCGCCGCTCACGTTGACATCAAGGTTGCCGCTGCGACTGGACAAGGTGCCGCTGTTGCGGTTGTCCAGGCTCGCGCCGCTGACGGTCAGCCCCTGCCAGCCGGAAACCAGGCCGCCCTGGTTGATCAGGCTGTTGCCGGTCATGCCCAACTGGTTGCTGCTTATCAGCTTGCCGCCGCTATTGTCCAGCGTCCGTCCGGTGAGATTGAAGCTTTGGCTGCTGGAGAGCTCGCCGCCCTGGTTGTTCAGGTCATGCAGACGATTGATGGTCAGGGGGCCCTTGGCGTTAAACAGGCCGTTGCGGTTGTCGAGATCACCCCCCGCCAGGTCGAGGCGGATGGCTTGGTCGCCGAGCAGGCGGCCGCCGTTCTGGGCCAGGGCGCCGAGGATCAGGTCGATATCGCCCTTGGCCGAGACTTCGCCGCCATTGCCTGAGTCCAGGCGGCTGGCGTTGATCGTCAGGCCGGCCTGGCTGTTGATCAGGCCCTTGGCGCTGTTGTTCAGGGCTATGGCGTTGAGGGTCACGGTGCTGGCACCCAGTAGGGTACCGCCCCTGTTGTCGAGGTCGGCGGCGCTGACGTTCAGGGCTTGGGCGGCGTTTATCAGGCCCTGGTCGCGGTTGTTCAGTTGACCGCCGGTGGTCAGGTCGAGGTCGCCCCGGCTGGTGACGGTACCGCCGCTGTTGTCGAGGCTGGCGCTGCGGATATCGAGCGCGGCGGCGGCGATCTGGCCCTTGAGGTTGCTCAGTGCCTGGTTGATCCGCAGAGTCACGGCCTGGCTGCTCAGCAGTTTGCCGCTGCTGTTGTCCAGGCTGTCGGCGGCCAGCACGAAGGCCTGGGCACTGGAGATTTCACCGCCCTGGTTGTTCACGCCCTTGAGGTTGTTGAGCCGCAATGACGGTGCGTTGATCAGGCCGTTCTGGTTGTTCAGTTGACCGTTGTTCAGGTCCAGGATCAGTGCCGTGTTGCTGAAGAGCTTGCCGTCCTGCTGGTCCAGGCCGGTGACACTGGCGACCAGGGCCTTGTCGCTGCCGATGCGGCCGCTCTGGTTGCTGACCTGCCCTGCCGTCAGGGCGAGGCTGTCGCTGCTGCTCAGGCTGCCGGTGCGATTGTCGTAGGCGCCGGTAGTGACAGTCACCGCACCTTTACCGCTGATCACTCCCAGCCGGGTGTTGTCGAGACTGGCACTGTTCAGGTTGATGCTGCTGTCGCTGACCAGGCGTCCACCCTGGTTGGCCAGTGTGCCGTTGGCCTTGACGTTGAGCGCGCCGCCACTCGACAGACTACCGGCCGTGTTGGTCAGCCCGACGCTGCTTACGTCCAGCCGGCCTTCGCTGCTGATCAGGCCAGCGCTGTTGTCGAGGTCAGCGCCGAGGGTGAGTCGTGCGTCCTGGTCGCTGAATAGTTGGCCGCCGGTGTTGTCGAGGGCCTGGCCGTCCAGCGTGATGCCAGTCTTGCCCTTGAGCAGTCCCAGGTTGCGGTTGAACACTTCGGCCATTTCAAGGGTCAGCGTGGTATCGGCAAGGAGCTTGCCGCTGTCGCTGTTGTTCAGGCGCTTGCCGGTCAGGCGAATATCGGCACTGCTGGAGAGTTCACCGCCGCGGTTGTCGATAACGTCGACATCGAGTGTCAGCGCTTTTGTCGCCCCTACCAGGCCGTTCAGCCGGTTATCCACGGAGGCGCCGCTCAGGGCTAGCGCGCTGCTGGCGATCAGCTTGCCGTTGCGGTTATCCAGAGCAGCAATGTTCGCTTTGACATCGGCTTTTCCGGAAACGGCACCGTTGCTGTTATCCAGGCTGTTGGCCGTCAACAGGATAGCGCCATCGCCCACCAGGGTGCCGCCCTGGTTGATGAACGCCCCGCTTACGCCGAGGTCGACCGCACCGCGGCTGCTGATCAGGCCCTGGCTGTTGTCCAGGCTGGCGCTACGACTGTCGAGAGAAGCCGCGGCCACCAGGCCCTTGATGTTGCCCAGCGCCTGATCGATACGCAGGGTCAGGCCCTGGTTGCTCAGCAGCTTGCCGTTGCTGTTGTCGAGGCTTTTCGCGGTCAGGGCAAAGGCTTGGGCACTGGAGATTTCACCGCCCTGGTTGACGACCACGTCGAGGTTCTTCAGCACCAGCAGCGGGCCGTTGATCAGGCCGCCACTGTTGTCCAGGCGGCCGTTGTGCAGGTCCAGGTTCAGTTGGGTCTTGCTGAACAGTTCGCCGCCCTGTTGGTCGAGGCCGGTGACGTTGGCCGTCAGATCCTTGGCACTGGCAATACGCCCGGAAGCGCCGTTGTTGACCTGGGTTGCCGTCAAGTCAAGGCGGTCGCCACTGGTCAGGCGGCCACCCTGGTGGTTATCCAGGGTGCCGGTGGTGACGCGGGTCGCACCCTCGCCGCTGATCAGGCCTTTCTGGCTGTTGTCGAGACTGCCGCTGGCAAGCACCAGGCCCTGGTCCGTGAGGATCGCCCCGCCCTGGTTGAGCACCGCGCCGAGGCTGTCGATCGACAGGTCGGCGGCACTGCCGAGCTTGCCGGCCGTGTTGTCCAGGCTGCCGACCGTAAGGCCCAGCGCACCTTCGCTGCTGAGCGAGCCGGTGTTGTTGAGCAGCGCACCATCGAGGCGGATATCCAGGCCCTGCAGGGCGGAGATGTTGCCGCCGCTGTTATCCAGGGTCTTGCCGTTCAGGTTGACGCTGCCCCTGGCGAACAGCCGGCCCTGGTTCTGGTTGATCACTTGCGCCACTGCGACGCCAAGATCAGTCTCAGTCAGCAGCTTGCCGCCATCGCTGTTGTCCAAACGCTGCCCGCTGACACTGACGCTGCTGTGGGTGCTGGACAGCTCGCCGGTACGGTTGTCGATCTGCTCGACATTGACGGTCAGGCCCTGGGTGCTGGCGACCGTGCCGCCATTGCGGTTGTCGAGGCTCTTGCCGGTCAGCCGTATGGAACCCTGGGCCACGAGCGCCCCGCCCTGCTGGCTGAGGCTGTCGATACTGGCTTCGAGGTCACCCTGGCTGGCAATACGGCCCTGGGTGTTGGCAACCTCCTTGGCCTTGAGACTGACCGGGCCGACTGCGCTGAGCAGGCCACCGCTATTGTCCAGGCGGGTGCCTTCGAAGCTGACGGCCGCCTTGGCGACAAGGTTGCCCTTGTCGCGGTTGTCCAGTTGATCGACCAGCAGCTTGAGGTCTTTGTCGGCCTGGATCAGGCCGCCACGATTGTCCGCCGACCCTCCGCGTAGGGTCAGGTGGTCCTTGCCCGCCAGGCTGCCGCCGCGGTTGTCCAGGCTGCCGGTGGTCAGCTCGATGCTGCCCGTGGCGCGCAGCTTGCCCTGTTCGCGGTTATCCAGCGCGCCGTGAACGGTGGCACTCAGCGTGCCGTCCGCCGCCAGCACCGTGCCCGCCGCGCGGTTGTCGAGGCTGGCGGCGGCCAGAGTCAAGGCCTTGCCGGAACCCAGGGTCCCAGCATGGTTATCCAAGGCACCGCTGAGGTCGATGCTCAAGCCCAGATCGCCGGTAATCTGCCCGCGGGTATTGTCCAGGCTGACGGCCTTCAAGGTCGCCAGGGTTGAACCCGACAAGGTGCCGTCACGGTTATTGATCGCGCCGCTGGCAGTGAGGCTGAGCCCCCTGTCAGCCGCGATCAAGCCGGACGTATTGTCGAGGCTGGCGACATTCAGGGTGACATCGGCCAGGCTGGAGATTTCCCCACCGCGATTGCCCAATGCGCCGACGTTCACCACCAGGTCGCCGTTGCTGGAGATCAGACCGTCCCGGCCGTTCACGGCCTTGTCGGCGGTCAAGGTCAGACGGTCGGTGCTGAGCAACCGCCCCCTGTTTTGGTTGTCGAAGGTGCCGGCGGTGACGGTGGTCTGCCGCTGTCCGCTGAGGGTGCCGCCCTGGTTGTTCAGAGTCTGGGTGGTGGTGATGTCGAGGTCACGGCTGGCAATGATGTTCCTGCCGGCGTTGTTGAGGCTCTGCGCGCTGATGCTGATATCGGCGTTGGTGTTGCGGGTGTTATCGGGATTGACTCCGCTTTCGATGATGCCATTGTTGACCAACTGGCCGCCGCTGGTGAGGGTTATGCGGTCCTTGGCGACAAGGTTGTTCTGGCTGGTCAGGTCGCCTCGGGCTTTCATCTCCAGTGTGGTGCCGGCGTAGGCGGGCCCTTGAATGCTGGCGCTGACGGCCTCTATGTTCACTGCACCGTCGGCGGCGACTTGTGCAACGGTCAGGTCGCCGTTGGCGTCGATCTGGATGTCGCCTGCGCTGGCAGCCATCTTGCCATCGAGTTTTACCCCGACACCGGCTTCGCTGCTGACCAGCTTGATCGCCCCGGCGTACATGCCGCCCAGGGCTGAAGAGTCGATCGCCAGTTGCGGGGCTGTTGCTGGGTCGGCCACACGTGCGGTGGCCTTGAGGGTCTTGGCATCGACGTCGTTGGCACCGGCAATGATCGTCAGGTTCTTGGCTTGAATCTCGGCATTGAGCTTGGCCGAACGGGTGATGATTTCGAACTGGTCGATGTTGTTGGCGTTCAGGCCTGCGCCTTCGATGGACACGCTGCCTTGATCGACTTGGTAGCGACTGATCTGGCCGTTTTCGATTACCGCTTTACCGGTGGTCAACGTGGCTTGCGGGGTGTTGATAAACCCGCAGCCGTTACAGGTAATCCCATACGGGTTAGCCACGATGACATGCGCCGACTGCCCTGCCACTTCGGTGAAACCGCGCAACTGGCTGGGACTGCCGCCGTTGACCTCATTGAGGATCACGCTGGCGGCCATACCGTTGAGGTTCTGGTTGCCGAGGATGATCCCGCCCAACTGGGTCGACTGGGTCCGACCGGTCGCGTTGTTGAGGATCACGCCCTGCTGGCCAACGTTGTAATCCTGGAATTTGTTATGCGACAGCCCGTTGCCATTCGGCGCGGCAATATTGACGATCGGTACGCCATTGCCCGCTTGCCCGAGTGTGGTACCCGGCCCGCTCACGGCAATGCCCTCCGCCTGAGCCAGCAGCGGCTGCCAGAACATGGCGTTAGCCAGCACCAACGCCAACCCGCGCTTGGGCAAGCCCAGGAAGGTGGAACGGCTTTTTACGGCCGCAGACGGTTGGCGCGCGAGGAAGGCGAACTGGCGAACATCCATGTCGTATCTCGATGCCCAAAGGGCGGTAAGAATTTAAAGAAAAAAATCCATGCGGAAGTAGATCGGCGCTTCACGTTCCGTGATCGGGTCCGGTCGTTCCAAAGAGTGTGCAAAGGTCACCGTGGCCGCGACGTTCTTGCCGCGTGCAAACAGTTCCAGGGAATTGCTGGTCATGCGCCCATGCTGTTCGGCGTTGTAGCGACCGTGGCGGATCACGCCTTGGTCGTAGCCGAGGCTGGTGCCGTATTCGTTGAACGCCGGCTGCAGCCACACCCAGGTCACCGGGCGGCTCCAGCGCAGGTCGTTGCGCCAGTAGCCGCCGCTATCGCCGGCCAGGCTTTGGTCCTTGTAGCCACGAATCGAGGACTGCCCGCCCAGGCTCATGCGTTGCGGGCTGAACAGCACGTCTTCGCTGCGTTGGCCGGTCATCAGGCTGCTGAAGCTGAATGACTCGCCCCACAGCTTGAAGGGGTACAGGTAGCTCACCGTCGCGGTGTATTTGCGGTAGCGCGCATCGGCCTGGCCGGGGCGTGGGTTGTGGTTGGCCTGGGCGTCGAACGCGCCAATGCCGTCCTGCATGCCCAGGTCGATGTTGAGGAATGAACCGCCAATGCGCCGGCCGTGGTTGATGCCAAACTGGGCTTCGCTGAGGCGGTTGCTGCTCAGGGCGAGCTTGCTGTCTTCGATGAAGTTGTTGGTGCGCAGGTAGGCCACGCCGGTGCTGAGGGAGGTCTTGCTCAGAGCGTCGCGGTGGACGACTCGCTCCAAGCGCAACTGGTGGCTCTGGCTGTCACCGGACTGCTTGAAGTTGAAGCCGCTGGCCTGGGCCAGGGAGCGGTATTCAGTCTCGCTGTAGCTGTAATTGAGGTTCCACCAGCCAAACGGCAGGTTGTAGTTGAGCATCGAGTTGCGTGAGGTTTTCTGGTGATCGCTGACGGCGTCGTGTGCGCCACGCAGGGAGAGTTGGTCAGCCAGGCCGAGCGGGTTATCCCAATCGAGACTGGCGCCCCACTGTTGTTCGCCGGTGCTGCGTTGGCCGCCGTTGTGGCGAGATAGACCAACACGCCAGGGTTTTTGCGGGGTGTTCTTGACCAACACCTCGCTGCCGCCGACTTGTTTGCCCGGTGCCAATTCCATCTGCGCCTGGTTTGAGGGAAGGCGGTTCAGTTGGTCGACCATCTGCTCGATTTCGCGCAGGTTGAGCAATTCACCCTTTTGGCCTGGAAAAGTCATGGCGAGCTGGCGGTCAGTGATCCCGCTGCCCTCTGCACCCTTCATGCCCTCCAAGCGGCCTTCCACCACTTGTACCTTGAGGTTGCCACTGCCGAGGTTTTGTTGCGGCAGGTAGGCGCGACTGGTGACCAGACCTTTGGCCAAGTAATGGTCGGTGATGACCTTGAGCAGATCATTGAGCTGCGGCACGCCAAGACATTGACCGATGTAGGGCTTGGTTAGGCTGGCGCGCTCGCCTTCGGACAGCGCGTCGGCGCCGCTGAGTTCAATGGTGTTGATGGCGAAACAGCGAGTGTCGGCGGGCGCTGTCGGCTTGGCTGGGGCGGCGGCTTTGCCGGGCAGGTCCTTGAGCTCTTCGAGGCGGCGCTGTTGCTCTTCGAGCAGGCGATCCTGACGGTCACGGATCAGGTCGGTGACGCCTGGCGTGTTCTGCGGGGTTGCGCCTTGGGCCATCCCGGCCGTGCTCAGGCAAAAAAATGCGAACAGCAGGCAAAGCCTGGTCCGACGTACCGAACGCCACATTTCTAGATCCCTCTAAGTGGCCTTGTGCCACTATTTTTTTCAGCGATCTTAGAGTGGCGATTTGATGGCGTCAATTAAATGTATGATTTTGTTTCGGCGTTGAAATGTTGATATCAAGTCGCAAGACGCGGCAGAGACCGAATTCACCGCGCAACCCTATCCCTGCTCGAGTCAACCTCGCGCACCCGGATTCTCAAGGCCGCCAAGCGCCCTCGCGAACAGCCACCGCTGATCAATAAAGATGTTCGCCGTGGGGGCCATAATGGGGGCATCGAAAAGTTTTTCGGACCTTAAAAGACCGTTCCAGAGCCAAGTCAAAATGTTCTTCGGCGACCCTGAGAGTCTTTAGGCGTCGCCGGGCAGGCTGTTTGGCTGATCATTTTTGCCTTCCCACCAACCATGGAGCTCCATTCACTTCCGGTGGATTGCTAAATTGGGGGCACATTTGAGGGCATGCTTTGGATGGTTTGAAAATGCTCCGCATTTTTCGATACGGAGCATTCTCTTAAGGGGCTGGACAGATTGCCAGGTTTTCACACTGTCTGTTGCAGCCCCCTTTCATACTCAAATTGAAATCACCTAGCAAGCAAAGATTCGAAGCTTGCATTTAGGTCACCTCAGATAAGGAGATTCACTTCATCGTCGGCATAGAGAACTCGACTCCCTCCCGAATTCCCGAAGACGGCCAGCGCTGGGTGACCGTTTTACGCTTGCTATAGAAGCGAACCGCATCCGGGCCGTAGGCATGCAAATCGCCAAACAACGAGCGCTTCCAGCCACCAAAGCTATGATAGGCGACAGGTACTGGGAGCGGTACGTTGACACCGACCATGCCGACCTTGATGTTGTCAGAGAAGTATCGGGCTGCTTCACCATCGCGAGTGAAGATACAAGTGCCGTTACCGTATTCATGAGCATCGATCAGTTGCATCGCCTCTTGCATGCTCTGCGTGCGCACGATCAACAGCACCGGCCCGAAGATCTCTTCCTCGTAGCAACGCATGCCGGGTTTGACTTGATCGATCAATGTCCCCCCAACAAAAAAACCGTTCTCGCAAGCTGGTACCTGAATGTTTCGACCATCCACTACGACCTGTGCGCCCTCCTCTTCTGCGCTGTCGATGTATCCGATCACCTTTTGCTGATGTTGGCGAGTGATCAGAGGGCCGAAGTCGTTGCTCTTGTCTTGATAGGCGCCGACCTTGAGACGGGTCATTGCTTCGTGCATTTTGCTGATCAAGGCATCGGCTGTTGCATCACCTACTGTGACCGCTACAGACAGAGCCATGCATCGTTCCCCCGAAGATCCAAATGCAGCCCCCACCAACTGGTTGACCGCATTATCGATGTCCGCATCTGGCATGACGATCGCGTGGTTTTTTGCTCCACCCAATGCTTGGCAACGTTTGCCATTTGCCGCAGCCGTCCGGTAGATGTACTCAGCGATTGGTGTCGAGCCTACAAAACTCACCGCCTGAACACGATGGTCGTGGAGCAAGGTATCAACGGCCTCCTTGTCACCATTGACCACGCTCATGACGCCATTCGGCAAACCAGCTTCCTCCAGCAGTTGGGCGATGAACAGGGTCGAACTTGGATCGCGCTCGGAGGGCTTCAGGATGAAGCAGTTGCCGCAGGCAATCGCCATAGGAAACATCCATAGCGGCACCATCGCAGGGAAGTTGAATGGCGTGATTCCAGCAACTACCCCCAGCGGTTGGAACTCACTCCAAGAATCGATATTGGGGCCAACATTTTTGCTGTGCTCCCCCTTGAGCAACTCGGGCACACCACACGCATATTCAACATTTTCGATGCCCCGCTGAAGCTCGCCCATGGCATCGTGGACAATTTTCCCGTGCTCTTCACCAATCATTTGGCAGATACGTTCGGCATTCTGCTCAAGCAGTTCTTTGAAACGAAACATCACCCGAGCGCGCTTGATCGGTGGTGTGTTGCGCCACTCAGGAAAAGCCGCTTCAGCGGCAGCAATGGCTTTTTCGACCGTTAGTTTCGAGGCCAGCGCAACCTGTTTGGTGACTTCGCCCGTTGCAGGATTGAACACGTCCTGAGTGCGCTCAGTGTCAGTGACAATCTGGCCGTTGATCAGATGACCTACAGTAATCATGTGAGTGTTCCTTATTTTATGTACGCGGCAGTTACCGCTGAAGTGATGAAGAGGCGTGGTGATCGTTTTGGCTACCAGAGGTTTCGGTAGAGCTCGATCATCTCGTCGACCGAAGGCACCCGAGGATTGTTGCCCGGTGAACCGGATGCGAGGGCTTGCTCAGCCATAATTGGCATCAGCTCGAAGAAGCGTGCGCGACTGATACCAAAGCCTTCAGGTGTAGGAACTTGCAGCTCGTCATTGAGGGCTTGCAGTTCGACGAGCAACTTAGCGTTGGCGCTATCGTCGCTGTCCTCAACGGTCGCAACACCAATGGCCCGTGCACAATCGGCGTAACGTTTTGGGGCGCCTGGGATGGAGAAAGCTGTTACGCCTGGCAGCAGCATCGCGTTGGAAAGTCCGTGTGGCACATGGAAAAAGGCTCCAATCGGGCGGCTCATACCATGCACCAGGGCAACCGAGGCTGCCGAAAACGCAACGCCGGCCAAGGTAGATCCCAGCATCAGCGCCTCGCGCGCTGCAATGTCCTGGCCAGCGTGATAGGCCCGGCGCAAGTTCGGGCCTATCAGGCGCATCGCGGCCAGCGCCTGACTGTCACTGTAGAGGTTGGCTTTGAGGCTGACATAGGCCTCAATGGCGTGGGTTAGTGCATCGATACCGGTATCCGCCGTGACACGAGCTGGCAGGGAGAGCGTCAGGGTGTAGTCGACCAATGCCGCCACAGGCATAAACCCGATGCCGACGCAGAGCATTTTTTCGTCGTTCTGTTCATCAGTAATGATGGTGAAACGGGTAACTTCCGAACCGGTACCCGCTGTGGTTGGTACTGCGATGATCGGCAAACCTTGCTCGCTCACCTGCCGTGGAAATTTATAGTCACGCATCTCGCCACCGAACTTGGCGAGAATGCCAATGGCTTTGGCACTGTCGATTGGACTGCCACCACCCAATGCAATGATGCTGTCATAGTCGCCCGATCTAGCATGTTCAACACCGGCACGAATCGAATCGACCGTGGGCTCAGGAACAGTGTCGGCGAAAACGTCGGCGCTCAAACCTTTGCTTGCAAGTACATCCTGGATACGACCGGCGTAACCGAGTTGCACCATCATTTTGTCAGTGATGATCAATGGTCGATGGCAACCCAGGCTAGCGAGCACATCTGGAATGGCCTCGCTGGCCTTGGCGCCCACCTGCAGGATGCGCGGCAGAACTATTTGATTCGACATGTTGCCTCCGAAAGTTTCCCTGTGGGGGCGTCGACTCCAGGAGAGTGCTGCCCCCTATTTTTCTTGTGATGGAAGTCGCCGAGGTAGATGGGCATTTGTGAAACTTCTTACCCTTGACCTCTGACGGGAATGTCAGCTGGGCAAATACTCTTGGCTCCAGCTGTCGCTGATAACGCTGAGGGTCATGAGAGCGTCAACTTCACTTTCGCTGTAACCGAGTTCACCCAAGACAGATCTGGTTGAAGCGCCAAATTTTTCTGCTGGTGAAAGGCTGCGGATCGCCGCATGGCGCGGGCGTATGGCAAAGGGATCGAGCTGAGTTACGCAGCGCCCACTTGGATGATCGGCATAGACACTGAACGAGTAGCTCCCGTTGTCCGTGCCCGGGTAGTTGTCAGCAGGTCGGCTGTAGCGATTGCGGAGATTGTCGATGTTATCCGGGACAGCAGCGGCGATTCCGGCTTCCTGCAAACGGCGTTGCCAGGTTTCTCCCGCCGCCTTGGCCAGAGCTGCACTGAGGAAAGCCGCGTGGTCATCTGCTGCAAACAGACCGTTCAAGCCTTGAACTGCATCCAGTCTGCCCAGATCCGCTGGATCTGCATCGAGGTATAGCCAACCGTCAGCGGTTCGATAGAAACGCGACAGATCGCTATAACCCAACACCTCACGACCCGCCGGCTCATCAAAAGGTGCGCGCCCCGAGTAGTCGTAACAGAAAGGAACTTGAACCAGGTTGCCCAAGGCAGCCAGTGACGTCCGAGCTCGGCTGACCTTGCCTGTTCTGGACTTTTGATACAACGCTGTGGCCACGCCAAGCGCAGCAGCGAAACCGCACATCACATCAATGGTGCCAACATGAGCATGTTCTTCCGGGGTCTGCATACCGCCACCAAACCGCAGCATGATGCCGGTCGTGGCCTGGATGAGATCGTCGTAACCCAAGTAGTCAGTTCTAGGGCCGCGGCGCGGGCCACCGAAGCAGTCCAACTGGCAGAAAATCACCTCAGGATTCACCGCCTTCAGGCTGGCTTCATCTAACCCTAAAGGCGCCAGTTGGCGATCAGGCGCATTCATGACAATGACATCCACTGACTTCACCAACCTGTCGAATACCTCACGCCCCTCCTCTTGATTGAGGTCGACCAACACGCTTTGCTTACCGCGCGCCGAAGACATACCGAACACCACGGTGTTCCATGGATCGTAATTAGGCTTGGTGGGGTCAAGCTTGATGACATCCGCACCGAATCGCCCGAGGAATGAGGTCGAGTGCGGGCCGGCAATCACGTTGGTCAGGTCGAGAATACGAATACCGTCCAGCCATCCTTTTGAGCACGGCTGATTGGCCACTGGCAATTGCTCGCGAGTGCCTTCACTCAAGGTGGCCAATGCCTCCTCGATACTGACTTCTCGTCGTGAGAGCGGAGACAGCATCAACTCTGCACTGTCTTCCAGCCAGGCTATAGCACCAGGCTGTTTCATCAGCCCATATTGATGATCAGTGACGTCAACCACTAGGCCTGCAGTGTTTGCATGCTCATCGTGCAACCACTCTTGAGTTGAACGATGAGGAGCGCCAGGAAACTGCCCTTCACCGAAGATTTTTTCCCATTGCGCAGCCGTCTTGGTCAGGAAGACTTCCTTCATCCGCGCCGAGATAACCTTGGCCCAATGAGCTGGTAGTGGATAAACACCGAGTGAGGCATCACCTTCCCATTGTGCAAATGGAAGGTAAGGATCTTCAACTTTGGGAAGGCCTGCAGCGAGCATTTCCTCGTACAAACCCATTGCCTGTAGGCAGCGTTTGGCATGCGAGCGATGGGAGGGGCAAACTGCGTAGAATTTGCGTCCGTCAGCACATTCATAGGTACGGTAGAAGGGGTCGAGGTACTCCTGCAAATCCTCATAACTGAGGTTCATCGGCAGGTTCTCGGTGCGTCGACGCTCAATCTCCTTTTCACGCAAGGTTTTGTAGCGCGCTGGATAGCCGTCGATCTTGATTGAGTTGTAAGAAAGTCCCTCCATGACCGCCGAAGCGAGCGGCACTTCGATCTCATCCCCCATGCCAGTGCGTTGTCTGGATTGTAATGCCAGCACCACAGCCGAGACGGCGAGCATAGTGCCGTAAGCGGATGCCAGTGGCAGTGGAGAAAAGCTCGGGTTAATGCCCATCAACACCCGGTTTTGCCCCATATCAGTGAAAACCCCTGAGGCTGAAGCGATAATTGCCTCAGTGGCACGCCATTGGCTTCGGAGTTCATCATTCGTTGCAAAACCTGGAATGGACAAGGTGATCAGTTGCGGGTGTTCACGACGCAACTCGGAAAAATCCAGCCCCAGTTTTTTCATCACGCCAGGACGGAAGTTCTCAATCACGATGTCGGCTTTCGCGATCATCTGCCTCGCGTGGCGCAAACCCTCAGGGGACTTCAAGTCCAAGCGTAAGCACTGCTTGTTTCGGTTGAGGACGGCATTCGCCGGGCTATCCCAGAGCGGGCCAGCGGGTGGATCAATATGGATGACCGTGGCCCCGAGATCACCCAGGATCATTGCGACAGCGGGGCCGGCAATGTGTTGGCCAAAATCGATAACGTTCACACCGCAAAGGGGTAGCTGACTGAGGTTTGTCATGTTTCACCCATTATTTTTATTGTCCTGCTTCTTCAAGCTTTCAGGCAGGGTTTAGGTTTTCAGAAGCCGTCTGCAGAGGCTCAAAGCGTTTCAGGCTTGGCCCATTGAGTGGCGATCTGGGAGTTACTTTCGAGAAAAGTTGGGGACTGCGAAAGCAATAAAAAAAAACCCTATGGGTTCATTTTTTTTATGCAATAGGAGTAGGATTTATGGGTTAGCGCTACAAGACGTACGCTGGCTCGCCCCGCAGCCAGGCACTTTTTCTCAGAGAATTTTGAGCCATGAAGAAGCGACTACCTCCGCTTAACTGGTTGCGCGCGTTCGAGTCAGCCGCTCGTCACCTCAGCTTCACGGAGGCGGCGGTAGAACTAAGCCTCACTCAGGCAGCCGTCAGTCAGCAGATCAAAGCGCTGGAATCGCAGCTCGGCGCAGCGTTGTTTAAGCGTCTACCTAGAGGCCTGGAACTGACGGAACCTGGCTTGGCCTTTCTACCCGTTGTCCATGAATCGGTGGAACGTCTGGCAGCAGCGACCGATGAAATATTCGGTCAAGGGCACCGGAAGGTACTCACAGTGCGCAGCAGTCTGGTTTTCTTTACTCACTGGCTGGCGGGTCGTATGCCGCGATTTCGTGAGCAGCATCCAGATGTCAATTTGCGCATCACCAGCAACATCTGGATGGGCGAAACCGATCTCGAATCCGATCTGGAAATTCGCTATGGCAGCGGAAAATGGACTGGCCTGAAGAGTGAACGGCTGACCTGGGATTTGCTTTTCCCTGTGTGCGCCCCTGGTTTGCCCACAACGCAAAAGCCCTTGAAAACGCCAAGAGACCTTCGTCACCACGAACTTCTGCATGTCTTGGGTTATGAGGAGGGATGGGGCTATTGGTTGAAAAAGGCCAAGGCCGACGACGTTGACTCATCTCAAGGACTGCAGTTCGACACGCTTATTTCCGCACTGAAAATGGCGGAGCTGGGTCAAGGCGTTGCCTTGGCGCGATCATCGCTCGTCGAGCAGTATCTTGAATCAGGACAACTCATCGCCCCTTTGACTGCAAAATTCAAAACCTCAGAAGCGTTTTACTTAGTGTATTCCCCGCACAAAATCGTCAATCCCCAAGCGGCAGCTTTCGCAAGTTGGCTGATGGAAGAAGCGTCCGCCGCGCGTAGCGAAGAATGAGGAAGTGATTTTGAATCCCTGAATGCCTGAAAGCCCTTCACCCTGCCCATCAATAGATAATTTTTGTGCGCCCATAAAAAAAATCGCCCCATTGGGCTTTTTTTTATTGCTTTTACCTTCGGATTTTTTTGCCGAGAGTAAAGCCCTGATCGTCTCTTCGGTTGCTCACGCACCCCCGTGCAAAGAGCTCGTGACGGTTTCCCACAAAAATAAAAACGAGGGGTCTCACGCATGAAAAGCGCAACGTTTCTTTTGCTATCCGGCATCGTGTCCTGCAGTGTTTACGCAGAAAACACTCTCACGGTTGTGTCCTACGGCGGCAACCTGACTAATGCCCAGATCCAAGCCGCACACAAACCCTTCACTGCCGCCACGGGTATCCGGGTGATTTCGGAGGACTATTCCGGGGGCATCGCGCAAATCAAGACTCAGGTAGACAGCAAAAAGGTAACTTGGGACGTAGTCGATGCTGAAATACCGAACGTCATTCGTGCCTGTAATAACGGCCTGCTCGAACGAATCGACCCCGCCACCCTGGCTCCTGCACCGGATGGAACACCTGCTGCAAAGGATTTTCTGCCAGGGGCCCTGACGGAATGCGGCGTGGCGAGTTATGTCTGGTCGACAGTCATGGCCTACAACACCAAAGCCTTCAAGGGCGAACAGCCCCATACCCTGAAAGACTTTTTCGACACCAAGCGCTTCCCAGGCAAGCGAGCACTGCGTAAAGCACCTCAAGTCAATCTTGAATGGGCGCTGATGGCCGACGGCGTGCCCCGTGAAAAGGTGTACGAGATGCTGGGGACTGAAGATGGCCTGGATCGAGCTTTTGCCAAGCTCGACACAATCAAAAAGGACACCATCTGGTGGGAAGCCGGGGCACAAGCGCCGCAACTGCTGGCCGATGGCGAGGTCAGCATGATCTCAGCCTATAGCGGGCGTATCGTGATTGCGCAGCAGAAAGAGCAGCAGCCGTTCAAAATCGTGTGGGATGGTCAGATGTACGACATGGAGGCTTGGGTAGTGCCTGCCGGCAACCCGAAAAAAGATCTGGCGATGGATTTTTTGAAGTTTGCCACTCAGAGCTCGGTGCTGGCTGACCAAAGCAACTATATCGCATACGGCCCGACACGACTCTCGGCGCAAGCCCTGGTAGACCCGAAGGTCAAACCCAACTTGCCAACCAGCCCAGAAAACTTTGCCAGCGCGCTACAGGTGGACTCCCAGTGGTGGGGAGACCATGCAGACGAACTCAACGAGCGCTTCAACGCTTGGCTGTCCAAGTAACCAAAAACTCAACCACAACCTTGCCGCAGCACACCTGACACACCCCTTTGGCGGGCCCGGGCGACTTTTCGTGCCCGGCTCCTCTACAGCACCAATAACAAGAGATATCTCCCATGCGTACTGAATCATTCGTTAGCTTTCGAAATGTGCAGAAGAGTTATGACGGCGAACATCTGGTCGTCAAAAACTTCAACCTCGAAATCGAACAGGGTGAGTTCGTCACCATGCTTGGCCCATCAGGTTCCGGCAAGACGACATGTTTGATGATGTTGGCAGGGTTCGAGACCGTGACTCATGGGCAAATCTGCATTGATGAAAAACCGGTAAATGATATAGCTCCGCAAAAGCGCGGTATCGGCATGGTGTTTCAGAACTATGCCCTTTTCCCTCACATGACCATTGAAGAAAACCTCGCGTTCCCACTGAAAGTGCGCAAATTGCCCCGGCAAGACATCGAAGACCGGGTGCGTAAATCACTTGACCTGGTGGCCTTGGGACAATTCGCAAAGCGAATGCCGGCTCAGCTGTCTGGCGGTCAGAAACAGCGTGTTGCACTGGCCCGTGCATTAATCTTCGAGCCACGTTTGGTGCTGATGGATGAACCGCTTGGAGCGTTGGATAAACAGCTTCGTGAACAGATGCAATATGAAATCAAGCGCCTGTCAAAACAGCTCGGCATCACAGTTGTGTACGTCACTCACGATCAGACTGAAGCCCTCACGATGTCGGATCGCATTGCAGTCTTTAACGATGGAATTGTCCAGCAACTGGCCAATCCGTCCGACCTTTACGAAAAACCGCAGACCGCATTTGTCGCGAGCTTCATCGGCGAGAACAACCGGCTGATGGGGCAGATTATCGAGCGCCAGGAACGTTACTGCCAGGTGCGTGTTGGTGAGCATCTCGTCAAGGCGCTGGCCGTCAATATCCACCCTGTAAGCTCGACCACCACACTGTCGATTCGTCCTGAGCGCGTGCAGCTTGGCGCACGTCCAGGTGAGTACGACAACCATATGCCGGCCCGCATTGAGGAGATCATATACCACGGTGATCATTTGCGAGCGCGCTTGAAACTGGCAGGCAACGACGAGTTCATCGTCAAGATGGTCAACACCGCAGGACACGCCGCTCCCCAAGCCGGCACTTGCATCGATGTGGGTTGGTCAGCCGACGACTGTCGGGCGCTGGACGCCTGAAGCCCTACAACGACTTTACTGTTTTGCCGGAGCACCCAGATGAACAACTCATATACCGTCAGCCCCATATTAGAGACCGTCAGCGAGTCCCTACCTCAAGGAAACCTGAAGTCCAGCCTTGACCGGGCAGAACGTCTAAACAAGACTAAATCACTGCTATTGGTCGTCCCATTGCTGGCATTCATTACGGTATTTTTCTTGCTGCCTATTGGCGCGATGTTGCTGCGCAGCATCCAGAACCCGACCCTTTCCACGGCGATGCCACAGACCGCAGCCGCATTAGCCAACTGGGAGGGCACAGCCTTGCCAGACGAGCAGTTGTTCGCCACCGTGGGTCATGAAATCCTCGCCCTGCAGGAGACCCGACAATTGGACAGTGTCGGCTCCGATCTCAATAGGGTGATGAGTGACGCCAAGAGCCTGATGGCCCGCACTGCACGTGGCCTGGCCAGCAAGGTCGTCGTGCCGGGTGCGTTTAACACCACAATGACCGGCATCGACAAGCGCTGGGGGCAGATCGGCACCTGGATGCAGTTGAAGAAAATGGCGCCAGCCTACTCCGCAACTAACTATCTCGCTGCCTTGGACCTGCGTTATGACGACCAAGGTAAGGTTGTTCAACAACCTGAGAGCCGACGCATCTACGTCAGCATTCTGATCAAGACCTTGATGGTTGCACTGGGTATCACGGCGCTGTGCATGATCCTGGGTTACCCGCTGGCCTACATGCTCGCCACCCTTCCGGCAAAAACCAGCAACCTGTTGATGGTCATGGTGCTGTTGCCGTTCTGGACATCACTTCTGGTACGCACCAGCGCCTGGATGGTGATCTTGCAATCCAACGGTGTGCTGAACAGCACGTTGAACAGCATGGGATTGATCAACCAGCCACTCGAACTCATGTACAACATGTTCGGAACGGTCATTGCTATGACACACATCCTTCTGCCTTTCATGGTGCTGCCGATGTTCAGCGTCATGAAAAGCATCGACACAACCTATACCCGTGCAGCGCACTCCATGGGCGCCAGTTCATTCCGCACTTTTGTGCAGATCTATTTTCCCTTGTCTCTGCCTGGATTGAGCGCTGGAGGCATCCTGGTGTTCATTCTGGCGACGGGGTACTACATCACTCCGGCGTTGGTGGGTGGGCGTACCGGACAAGTCATCAGCAATTTCATTGCCTACCACATGCAGACCTCCCTGAACTGGGGACTGGCCGCCGCCATCGCGTCCATCCTCCTGATGATTGTCCTGGTGCTGTACTGGATTTATGACCGGGTCGTGGGCATCAACAATATGAAACTGGGGTAATCAAGATGAGTCTTCCAAGCTATACCAGCCCGATGGGCAGAGTCTGGTTCTTCAGCGTTCGAAGCTTTGCGGTATTGGTGCTGTTGTTTCTGACTTTGCCAATATTGGTAGTGGTGCCTTTGTCATTTAACGTCGAGCCCTACTTCAGCTTTACCAGCGGCATGCTCAGCCTTGATCCAGCGGCCTTTTCAATGCGTTGGTACCACACGCTTCTCGAGGATCCACTGTGGGTGCTGTCGTTCAAGAACAGTCTGCTGATCGCCTTCTGCGCAACGGTGATTTCAACGGCACTCGGGACGTTGGCAGCACTCGGCTTGTGTCGCGCTAATCTGCCGTGCAAGGGACTGCTGATGGGCACCCTGATTTCGCCGATGATCGTACCGGTGATCATCTCTTCTGCCGGCATGTACTTTTTCTACAGCGCATTGGGCATCGGGCAAAACCACCTTGGCATCATTCTGGGCCATGCGGTACTAGGTACGCCATTCGTCATCATCACAGTGACGGCGACATTGGTTGGTTTCGACCACTCGTTGACCAGAGCAGCGACTAGCCTCGGAGCTTCTTCCACCTATACATTTTTCCGCGTGACCTTCCCCATTATTCGTCCTGGGATCATGTCCGGCGCGCTCTTTGCGATGGTGACCTCATTCGATGAGGCGGTGCTGGTGCAATTTCTTGGCGGGGTTGAGCAACGCACCATACCGCGCCAGATGTGGTCAGGTATGCGCGAACAGATCAGCCCAACCATACTGGCGGCGGCCACGTTACTGATTCTCGGCTCGGTGGCATTGCTGGTCGCTGTTGAACTCATGCGTCGACGCTCGTTGCGCCTACGAGGCATCAAAGAGTAACGAGCGTAGTTCCTGAGGCCCGTGAGACGCTCACTTTTATAAAGATGCGTCAAAAAAGAAACCGGGCAGAGGTTAGGCAATCTCTGTTTCGGTTTATCTACTCCAACCGCCTAGGCAACCGTCATGGCAGTTATGAAATTGACTTTGTAGACGATCAGTCTAATATCCTTAGCCATGATCAACTCCTCGCAAACTCCTCGCCGTGGCCGTCCGCCCAAGGTATCCCGACAGAATCCGGATACCCGTGACGCACTAATTCGCTGCGGGACAGAAATTCTAACTGAGCAGGGCTTCATGGCCACCGGCATCGACGGCGTATTGAAAACGGTCGGTGTTCCAAAAGGCTCCTTCTACCACTACTTCGATAGCAAGGAAGATTTTGGACGGGCCGTGATGGACAACTACGCAGCTTACTTCGCCAACAAGCTCAAACGCTGGTTTCTCGATGACTCAATGACTCCTCTGCAGCGTGTTCTAGCCTTCGTCGAGGACGCGAAAGGAGGGATGGAGAAATACCAGTTCAGACGCGGCTGCCTGGTAGGTAACCTTAGCCAGGAAGTAACCATTCTTCCCGCAGGTTTCCGTGAGCATCTGGATGCCACCCTATTCGGTTGGCAGCAACAATTGGCCACCTGTCTAAGAGAGGCACAGGACGCTGGCGAACTTGCCAGACATGTTGATTGCGCAGAACTCGCTGCGTACTTTTGGATTGGTTGGGAAGGTGCGGTGCTCAGAGCACGGCTGGTGAAAAGCACAGCCCCTTTAAATACGTTCATCAACGGATTCATGGCCGGATTACCGCGTTAATTTTTTTGGCCTTTTATAGACGATCGGTCTAATTGAGGAAAACCTTATGTTCCATGGCATTCTGATTGAAAAAAATGACACCAGCAGTCTCGTAAAATTAGCCAGCTTGGACGAAGCACAACTGCCTGACGGTAATGTGACGGTTCGTGTTGCTTATAGCACCCTCAACTACAAAGACGCACTGGCGATAACGGGACAAGGCCCGGTGGTACGCAAGTTTCCGATGGTGCCTGGTATCGACCTTGTGGGGACGGTTGAGGAAAGTAGCCATCCTGACTTCAAGGTCGGTGACAATGTGCTGCTTAATGGATGGGGCGTGGGTGAAGCGCACTGGGGTGGCCTGGCTCAAAAAGCTAGAGTCAATGGTGACTGGCTTATTCCACTGCCTCGCGGGTTCACCGCGCAACAAACCATGGCAATTGGCACAGCAGGTTATACGGCGATGCTCTCGGTGCTCGCTTTGGAGCGTAACGGCGTGACACCGGATGCGGGCGAAGTATTGGTGACAGGAGCCAATGGTGGCGTTGGCAGTTTCGCTATCGCCCTCCTCGCTGGCTTGGGCTACACCGTGGTGGCTTCAACTGGTCGTCTTGAAGAATCTAATTACCTGAAGAGGCTTGGCGCCTCGGAGATCATTGATCGCTCAGTATTAAGCGGGCCAGGTCGCCCACTTGCCAAAGAACGATGGGCAGGCGCGATTGATTCGGTTGGTAGTCATACGCTGGCCAACGTCTGTGCCAGCACCCGTTATGGAGGTACCGTTGCGGCATGCGGACTCGCGCAAGGGATGGACTTACCTGCCAGCGTTGCCCCCTTCATTTTGCGTGGGGTGACACTGGCTGGTATCGACAGCGTGATGCGTCCGCGAAGAGATCGGATCGCAGCTTGGGATCGTCTGGTAAGAGATCTTGATATCTCTATCTTAAAAGAAGTAACGCGAGAGATTGGTTTGGACGCGGTTGTTCAGACGGCAAAGCAACTGCTCGCAGGCGAAGTACGCGGACGAGTTGTGGTTAACGTCAATAATTGACAGCATTGTTTCAGGCAATAAGGTGTCTACGAAACCCGGGGCGATTCACTGTTCATGTTGAGGTGTCCTGCGGGGGCTTCGCAAAAGCGACAAAAGCAACCCTCTGCAAGGGTTGCACCAGGTTCGATCGGGAGGTCAGATCTGCGACAGCCCGCCGTCGACCATCAGTTCCACCCCGTTGACATATTTCGCATCGGCGGATGCGAGGAACAGCGCTGACGAGGCGATTTCTTCAGGTTGGGCCATGTACCCCAGCGGAGTGATCTGCTCGACATGGTGGCGCAGCGCGGCAATGTCGCTTTCGCTCATCTTCAAGCCGTTGTCCATCAAAGGGGTGCGGGTGAAGCCAGGGCTCAGGACATTCGTTCGGATCTTGCGGCCTTTGAGTTCGTTGGCCCAGGTCCTGGCGAAGGACCGCACTGCAGCCTTGGATGCGTTGTAGAGGCTCAGTCCTTCCATCCCATTGCTGGAGCAGATAGAAGCCGTCAGCACAATCGAAGCGCCGTTTTTCAACAAAGGCATCAACGTCTGCACAGTAAAAAACACGCCCTTCACGTTAATGTCGAAGAGGTTGAAGTACGCCGCCTCGGTGGTCTCGCCCAGCGGGTTCTTTTCGCAAATACCCGCGTTGGCGAACACTGCGTCCAACTGATCGTTGCGGGCCTCAATCGTCGCCTTGAGCTGATCGAGATCAGCCTGGCGCGCGACATCGGAAATAACCGCGATCGCTCTATCGCCAAGCCTGGCCACCGCAGCCTCCAGCGAGGCTGCAGAACGCCCAGTGATGTAAACACGCCTGGCGCCCTCTGCAATCAAACCCTGCGCAATCGCATACCCGATCCCGGTGGATGCGCCGGTGACCACTGCCACCTGACCAGCGAATTTACCTGACATATCTGACTCCTCAGTCTCGTTTGTGTGGACCGACTGGAACCACAGTGCGGCCATTTTGAGAGGAATCAGGCACTCGACGGCACTGCCATAAATGAACGCTGGGCGTTCAATTTTGTGAGGCGTCAGCCCAAGTTTGATCGTTTAGATTGGGCCCCATTGATTCGGAGCATGACCCGCCATCGTGAATATTCTGGAACCGAAGGGTTCCAGGCAGGAGACCTTATGCCACAGACAAAAAACGTCCTACCGGAACCGCGGCGCTGGTTGATGTTCGCCATCTTATTGGTCGGTGCGTTTTTACCGCCGCTGGATTTTTTCATCGTGAACGTGGCGCTGCCCTCGATCCAGCAATCGCTCGGCACGGCCTCCTCCGCCGAACAGTTGATCATTTCCTCGTACGCGGCGCTTTATGCCGTGACACTGATTACCGGCGGACGGCTGGGTGATATCTACGGTCGCATGAGAATGTTTTTCCTTGGGCTGGTTGGTTTCGCAGTTGCCTCACTGATCTGCGGCGTCGCCGAGTCACCTTGGGTGTTGATCGCCGGACGTTCGCTGCAAGGCGTGACGGCAGCCGTCATGGCGCCCCAGGCACTCGCTTCTGCGCAGGCTATATTTCCCGAGTCCGAAAAGCCCTTGGCGCTGAGTCTCTATGGCGCGGTCTTTGGACTGGCGTCGGTAGCCGGCCAGGCACTTGGCGGGATATTGATATCGCTCGACTTGATGGGCTTGGGGTGGCGGGCGATATTTCTGGTTAATCTACCGATTGCGTTGCTGGTCATTCTGATCGCCATTGCCGTGGTCAGGGAAACCCGCGCGCAACAGACAAGCAAGCTGGATCTGGGTGGAACCGTCCTGTCCATGGCGACCCTTGGGGCGCTGATCGTTCCATTGATCGAAGGGCGTGAAGCCGGCTGGCCCTTGTGGGCCTGGCTGTCGCTTGCGGCAGTACCGCTGCTGGGCTGGCTGTTCTGGCGCTACGAAGCCCGTTTGCACCAGGCGCAAGGCGCACCGTTGCTTGATCCTGCCGCGCTGCGCACGCCTGGGTTGGGCCGGGCACTGCTCGTTGCCCTGACCTTCTACGCGATCGGCGTGTTTTTCCTGCTGTTTTCCATATATTTACAGGGAGCGCTGCATACGAGCCCACTCAATGCAGGCCTGATCTTCCTTCCTTTTGGCGCGGGATTTTTGCTGGGCCCGCTTTCCACCCCTCAATTCAGGCGTTTCCTGGGGGCTTACGTAAACCCCGTCGGAATGGGGCTTGAGGTGCTGGGGTTCGTGCTCCTGGCCTGGCTCGTGGCGCACACACCGATGGCCGTCACGCCCCCTGCGCAGCCCCTCGCCGTCATTCTGTTTCTGATCGGTTTCGGACAAGGACTGGCCCTGCCGACATTGATACGAATGATCACAGGACGCGTGGCGCCCGCGTATTCCGGCATGATTGCGGGCATTGCCAGTTCTACCCTGCAAATCAGCACATCACTCAGCGTGGCGATAATAGGCGGCATTTTCTACACCCTTCTGGGCACGGATACGGACGCGGCCGCCATCACTCACGCCTTCACCGTTTCCATACTCTGCATCGCGGCATGCCTGGCCTTGGGCGCGGGACTCAGCCTAAGCCTGGCGCGCCAACCGGCTGTGCAATTGCAAACGGCAGCCCTGCGCCCAGTAGAGTGAATCATCGGCCCTGCTGCGAGCCGATCATGCCCGAGGCAAGGTCGGCAAGGGCACGAAGACTGTCCATCTGCCGCATGTCCTGGTGGTAACCCATCCAGATGTCGCGACCCGGTGGCGGTTCATGCGGATCAATCAGCCGCAGCGCTGTCAACTGGTCGCCCAGGACGCGGGGCAATACGGCGACACCCTGCCCTTGCGCGCACATGTGCGCCTGGGCTGTGCGGCTGCTACTGGTGAACACCTTACGGGCCAGAGGGTAACGCTGCTGCAGCCATTGCACATCGGGATAGTGAGACTGGGCAACACTCATGGTGATCAAACCCACCCCGTCGCCCTGCGGCTCGGGGTCAGCGGATCCGACGGCCGCGTATAACCCGTAGCTCAAGGTAGTCAGTTTGCGGTGGACAATATCGGATTCGGTGAAAGGAACGATCCGAAAGGCAATGTCGGCGTCGCGACGAGCCAGGTCAAACAATCGATGCCCTGCGATGACCTCGGGCACGATCAGCGGATAACGTCGCCCCAGTTCGTTCAGGACCGGGGCCAGCACATAACAGGCGAACCAGTCGGCGCAAGAAATGCGCAACACACCTTCTGGCTGTGCGCTGTCCCCCGCAAGGCGCCTTTCGATTGCCAAGGCACTTTGTTCCATTTCCTGCGCCAGACTGAGCAGCTTTTCCCCGCTGTCGGTCAGGACCAGGCCTTGGGTGGTACGCAGGAAAATGGGCTGGCCACTGGACTGCTCAAGCACCTGCAAGCGTCGCCCCACGGTCGGATGGCTGACACCCAACTGCTTGGCGGCAGCGCCCAACGACCCGCTACGGGCAATCGCAAGAAAGACCCGCACATCACTCCAGTCCATGCGTTACCCCGTACAAAAATGAGCAGTGAGAGTGCAGCAATGGCACTGCCGTAGCAATCCCAGGGCCGACATACTGCTCTGCATACACCTTCGTTGAAACACCAACCGGGGACTGCAAATGTCGACTTTCGGGAGTCGCGTACGACCACTTCAACCTGACCGCAGGACCCTGACGGTCATTAATCAAACACTGAAAAGCTTCCACAGTATCGCGTAAGGCATCTCATCATGAGCAATGTCATGCGACCGAAAATAATAAACAGCCGATGCGCTTTCCAAGCCCTTATGAACAAATGCACCGTCAGACATAACACGATAAGAGGCGTACTCCATTAACCTGTCAGAACCAAGAGCGCCAAGCGCCTCTTTTATCTGACGGTAGGTCGCACCCGCCCCAGCTGGAAGTAATTCAGCCGGCGGTTGGCATACAGCCAGGTCATCATTTTCAACATCCCTGTAGTAGGCCCTTCGAAATGCAGCCTCACTGCTGGCCCAGTAGAGGGATAGCAAACTCAGTTTTTCCTCTCCCTCAACAGAACAGGCGTCAGCTAAAAAATATTGATTATCTGAAATCTTGTACGCGCCGTCGTCCATGGCGAGCACGCGTTGTTCCCGTAGATCAACGACACCCCCCACCTTCGACTTGCACAGCGACGACCACTCTTTCATGTTATCTGCCTCTAGCCTATTGCGGCCATTTGAATATCCGGCCTTCGACCCTGCCAGCCTTGAGTGCACTCAAACTGCGGCTACCCTGAACAATGTCCCATTCAACAACGGCAAGAATCAGGAGTGGTGGAAATGCGCAGTTTTACCCTTCAACGTATCGATCACGTTGTTTTGCGGGTCAAGGACATTGAGCGCAGCCTGGCGTTCTACACATCCGTGCTGGGGTGTGATGTCAAAAAACGCCGTGACGACCTCGGCTTGATTCACCTGAGCGCTGGCACATCCATGATTGACCTGGTTGATGTGAACGGGCCGATCGGGCGTCAGGGTGGGCAGCCGGCGGGCGAGCAAAGACACAATGTCGATCACGTTTGCCTGCGGGTCGAGCCGTTCGATGAACAGGCCATACTCCAGCATTTGGCGGCAGCCGGGGTATCCGCTGAAGCGGCCGTGATGCGGTATGGCGCGGAGGGAACCGGGTTGTCGATGTATCTCAATGACCCTGATGATAATCAGATCGAGTTGAAAGGCCCTGCGGTGCAGGCTTGATGGCTGGAAAGCGTCGAGCCTGAGTCATCATCCGAGTGCGCCGGTGCGGTGCCCCCACCGTCAGGCTTCGGCGCCCTAATCGAAAGCCCCCTCGAGCACCTCATAAATGAGGTAGAGGTTTGCCTCGCGCCAAATTCTTCTGTATGCCAGGCGGCAGTGATGGGCCTGGAGTCCAATAGTCGCGATAGCCGCCAAGCACCCCTTGGAATGTAGTCGACATTGGCGATAAGCCGCACGCCTGTTTTTCACATAATAAAAATAGGTAATCTTATTTTGGATATAAATAATATTAACTGATAATTAGCTTATTCCAAAAAAGACTTTCACGACCGTTTTTTATAGAGATATCTTCACTTCACAGACCGACCCCATACCTGGCGGAGGACGCACCCCCACCCTCCAGGTTATCTCCATGCCAGACATCGCACTCCCCACGTCCCTCAAGAAGTTGCCTCTTTCGCTGCTGACCGGCTCCCTGCTCCTGGCCGCTGCGCCCGCCTTCGCCGACGATGCCAAGCTCGACACCGTCACCGTGATTTCCACCGGCCTGCGTGGCCAGCAACGCACAGTGGCCGACAGCCCGGCGCCGATCGATGTGATCAACAGCGACCAATTGCTCAAGACCGGGCGCGCCGAGTTGTCCGAGGCGATTGCCAAGCTGCTGCCTTCTTTCAACTTCGGCACCAACATCGCCGGCTACAACTCGGTGACGCGCCCGCTGAGCAACCGCAGCCTGGGACCGGCCTACACCCTGGTGCTGGTCAACGGTAAACGCCGGCATAACGGCGCCACCGGCCAGCGCGGTTCCATCGATAACAGCGGTGCGAATGCGGTGGACATCGACCTGATCCCGGTCAGCGCGGTGGACCATATCGAGGTGCTCAAAGACAGCGCGGCTGCACAGTACGGTTCCGATGCAGTCGCAGGCGTGATCAACATCATCCTCAAGTCCGGGAAAAGCGGCGGCCACCTGGAGACCAGCTACGGTCAGTTGTATTCCGGCCAGGGCGAGACCATCAAGGTCGCGGGTGACCAGGGCTTTGAACTCGGCCAGGGCGGCTTCTTTCACTTCTCGGCCGATGCGCGCAAACGTGGCAGCGCGTCGTGGAACGACAAGGCCGACAGCAGCGTGCGAGCGTTCGCTGACCCAGCCAAGGAAGCGGCCTGGGACCGCGTGGCGATCAAGAACGGCGATCCTGACCTCAAGGCCTTCAACCTGGCCTACAACGCCGAACTGCCGCTGGAAGACCTGACGCTGTACTCGTTCTCCACCTATGGCGAACGGGATGCCGAGGCGGCCAACTACTTCCGCCTGCCCACGGGCACGGCGGCAGTGCCCGAGGTGTTTCCCGACGGTTACTTCCCACTCAACAACATCAAGGACCGCGACTACCAGTTGCTGTTCGGCGGCAAGGGCCTGGTGGCCGACTGGAACTGGGACCTGAGCACCACCTACGGGCGCAACAACGTGCACCACTCCAGCGACCTGAATATCAACCCGTCGCTGGGCACCGCGTCGCCGACCAGGTTCGATAACCTGGCGACCTTCCGCTTCGAGCAGTGGGTCAACAACCTCGACTTCACCCGCCACTACGACAGCCTGTTCAACCTGACGTCGCCGGTGCAGGTATCCGCAGGCCTGGAACATCGCTGGGAGCATTTCAGTACGTTCGCCGGCGAGCGCGAGGCCTATATCACCGGTACCTACCCTGCCGCGTCCGGCGCACAGGCGGCGGTGACGATTCGTCCGGAAGATGAAGTCAGCCTGATCCGCAATAACTACGCCGGCTACCTGGACCTGGGTTTCGACCTGACGGACCGCTGGTTTCTCGACGTCGCCGGGCGGGTCGAGCACTACGACGATGATTCGGGCAACACCTTCGGCCTGAAAGTGAACTCACGCTACGAACTCACCGACACCGTAGCCGTGCGCGGTACCCTGGGCACCGGTTTCCGCGCGCCTTCCCTGACCCAGATCGGCTACACCGTGGCCGACAACCGCGTGGCCGTCGATGTGAACGGCAACGTGGTGCCGGCCGTGACGCGCCTGACGCCGTCCGGCAGCAACCTGGCCAAGGCGCTGGGCGGCGATGACCTAAAACCGGAAAAATCGCGCAACCTGGGGCTGGGCCTGACCTGGCAACCGGCGCCGCGCACCAGCATCACCGCGGATGCCTACCTGATCGACATCGATGACCGCATCGCCCTCACCAGCAATATCTACGACCGTGGCAACGGCGCGATCAACGCCATTCTCGCCGCCCAGGGTGTACCGACCGGCACCTGGGTCAACTACTACACCAACGCCTTCGACACGCGCACCAAGGGCCTGGACGTGGTCGCCGACCACACCACACCGCTGGAGGCCTGGGGCGATGTGCGCTGGAGCCTGGGCTTCAACTGGAACAAGACCACGATTGAAGGCACACGCGACACACCGGCGGCACTGGCCGGTTCCGGCGTGACCCTGGTCGGCCGCGACCGCGAAGGCGACCTGACCGACGCGTCACCCAAGACCAAGTGGATCCTGGGCGCCAACTGGAAGGTCGAGGACCTGGCCGTCAACCTGCAAACCGCGCGCTACGGCGCGGTCAAGACCCTGGCCGTCAACCCCTCCGGCGACCGCAGCTTCGGCGCCAAATGGATCACCGACCTGGACGTCAGCTACACCTTCGTCGACAGCCTCACCGTCAGCATCGGCGGCACCAATATCTTCGACGTGCGCCCCGACAAACACGCGGTGTACAGCAACCTCGGCCTGGCCGCCTACGGCAACCCGCCGTTCTACCCGGGCGGCGGCTACTGGTACACCAAGCTCGCCTACGACTTCTGATCCACACGCCACATGAGGGCACCCCATTGAATACCGCCAACTTGATGAGCCGTCTGCTGGCCCCCTGCGCCCTGGCGCTGAGCCTCGCCGCCTGCTCGCCCGGGCATGACCCCCAGGCGGGCAAGACCCTGAACATCGCATTTTTCGGCGATAACACCACCCTGGTCAGCGTCGACCCGTTCCAGGTCTATTGGCTGGAGCACCGCGTGCTGCTGCGCAACGTCGCCGAGTCCCTGACCGACCAGGACCCGGACACCGGCAAGATCATTCCCTGGCTGGCCAAACGCTGGGAAGTCAGTGACGACGCGCTGACCTATACCTTCCACCTGCGGGAGGACGTGACCTTCAGCAACGGCGAACGCTTCGATGCCAAGGCGGTGAAAACCGCGTTTGACAGCGACAAGGCACTGGCCACCGAACTGCCGGCCACCTTCGGCGCCACCTACCTGGCGGGTTATGACCACGCCGAAGTGGTCGACGACTTCACCGTCAAGCTGGTACTGGCCAAGCCCAACGCGGGCTTCCTGCAAGCCACCTCCACCACCAACCTGGCGATCCTCGCGCCGGCCTCCTACGCGCTGAGCGTGAAGGAGCGCTCCCTGGGCAAGATCATCGGCACCGGGCCGTTCGTACTGGCCAGCTACACGCCGGAAGTCGGTGCGCACCTGACCAAGCGCAAGGGCTACGCCTGGGCCTCGGCCAATATGAAAAACCAGGGTGAAGCGCACCTGGACGCGGTGGACATCAGCTACATCCCCGAAGAAAGCGTGCGCAACGGCCTGTTCCTGCAAGGCAAGGCCGACATCCTGTGGCCGCGCAACCCGTTCTCGGAAGTCGACCTGAAGCTGTTCCAGTCCAAGGGCGCGACCATTCAAAGCCGCTCGCTGCCGGGACCGGCGCTGAACCTGTACCCCAACACCCGTGGCGAGCGGATCCTGGCCGATCGGCAAGTACGCCTGGCGCTGCAAAAGGCCCTGGACCGCAAGAGCTACGCCAGCACCGTGTACAACGCCGAGTTCCCGGTGGTGGACGGCATCTTCGATGTGACCACGCCGTACTTCAAAAGCCAGGGCGCCAAGCTGGCCTATGACCCGGCGGACGCCGAGCGGTTGTTGGATCAAGCCGGCTGGGCCAAGGGTGCGGACGGTTACCGGCAGAAGAACGGCAAGCGCCTGAGCCTGAGCTACAACATCACCCCGGCCGAGACCGCCGGCGATGTGCTGATCCAGGACCAACTGCGCAAGGTCGGCATCGAGTTGAAACTCAGCGTAGTGACCCGCGCCGAATGGGTCGCCAACAACTCGGCGGGCAACTATGACCTGACCATCAACTACATGACCCGCGCCGACCCGATCATCCTGCAGACCATCCTCGATCCGCGCAGCGCCAACAGTTCCACGCTGGCCACCAACACCTATGAACCGGCGGTGCTGGAACAGGCCAAGGGCTTGTTCGATGCCGGCATCACGGCCACTCAAGCCCCGCAACGCGCTGCCGCCTATGGCAGCCTGCAGGATTTACTTATCGATGAAAGCTCCGCGTTCCCGGTGTATGAGCGTGTGTGGCAGGCGGCGACCTCGCCCAAGGTAAAAAACTTCCGCTGGACCGCCGAGGGTTTTGCGCTGCTGGGTGATATTGAGATCGGCACGCCATGAGCCGTTATCTGATCGGCCGTATCGGCCAGGCACTGCTGGTGCTGTGGGGGGCGTACAGCATCACGTATTTCATTCTGTATCTGCTGCCGGGCGACACCTTGTCGATCATGCTCAGCGCGTCAGGCATGGAGGCCGACGCGCTGTCCGCGGAGGACCTGGCCAAGGCACGGGCCTACTACGGCCTGGATAAAGGCCTGTTCGAGCAGTATTTCGACCTGCTGCTGGGAGCGCTACGGGGGGATTTCGGGCAGTCGCTTTCACTGAATCGCCCAGTGGCCGAACTGCTTGCCGAACGCCTGCCGCAGACCCTGTCCCTGGCGGGGCTGGCCATCGTGTTGTCACTGCTTGGCGGAATCGGCCTGGCCTACCTGACCGCCTACATCCGTTGGCAACCGCTGAAGAAAGCCTTGGCGCGACTGCCGTCGCTGGGCTTTTCGGTGCCGGTGTTCTGGATGGGGCTGCTGCTGATCCAGGTGTTTGCCTTCGGCCTCGGCTGGTTCCCGGCCACCGGCAGCCGGGGCCTGGAAAGCCTGGTGTTGCCCGCCGTGACCTTGGCGATTCCGAGTGCAGCGGTGTACGCCCAGGTGCTGCAACGCAGTTTCCAGGGGGTCTGGACAGAGTCCTATATCACCACTGCGTACGCCAAGGGCCTGAGCCGTGGCCAGGTGCAGGCACGCCATGGCTTCAAGAATGCCGCGCTGCCGATCCTCACCCTGATCGGCTTGCAGGTGGGCAATACGGTGTCGGGCGCGGTGTTGGTGGAAACCATCTTTGCCCGCTCCGGCATTGGCCGGCTGGCCCAAGAAGCAGTGCTGCGCCAGGACATTCCAGTGGTGCTCGCCATCGTTTCGGTGTCGGCGGCGGCATTTGTATTGGTGAACCTGCTGGTCGACCTGTTGTACCCGTGGTTCGACCCGCGCATCTCCCACACGCCAAAGGTGTCCTAGACCATGACCGTTCTTGAGCAGAACCTGGGCCGCAATACCCTCCCGGCCAGCCCTGCGCTGTGGCGCCGCCGCAGCCGCCTGCAACGCGTGACGGCGACAGTGTTGCCACTGTTACGCCGACCGGGGTTCAGCCTGGCGCTGCTGGTGGTGGTGTTTGCCTTGGTGGCGGCTGTGGCGCCGCACGTGTTGAGCAGCTTCGATCCTTACGCCACCTCGCCCGTCGACAAGCTGCGCGCGCCCAACCTGATCCACTGGTTTGGTACCGATGAGCTGGGCCGCGACCTCTATACGCGGGTGGTCCATGGCGCCAGCCTATCGGTCCTGGCAGCGTTTCTTGCGGTGGGCATCGCCCTCTTGGGCGGGCTGGGCCTGGGCATCCTGTCGGGTTTTGCCGGGGGGCGCATCGACGCGGTGATCATGCGCTTTGTCGATGTACTGCTGGCCCTGCCCGGCCTGCTGCTGGCCCTGGCGATTGTCACGGCCATCGGCTTCGGCACGGTGCCGGTGGCGATTGCCGTGGGCATTGGCATTATTCCGGGGTTTGCCCGCACCACCCGCGCCGAGGTGCTGCGGGTCAAGACCCTGCCCTACGTCGAGGCCGCGCGCCTGGGCGGTGCCAGCTGGGGGCGCACCTTGCTGCGGCACATCCTGCCCAATGCATGGGGGCCGGTGGCCGTGCTGGCGACCCTGGACTTCGGCGCCGCGATCCTGGCCACCGCCGGGCTGAGCTTCCTCGGTTTCGGCGCCGCACCACCGGCTGCGGAATGGGGCACCTTGATCGCCAACGGGCGACACTTCCTGATCACCGCTCCCTGGGTTTCCCTGCTGCCCGGCCTGTTCCTGGTGGCCGTGGTGTTCAGCCTCAACCATATCGCCCGCACCTTCGAGGAGATCCAGCGATGAGCGCTTTAGTGGATGTACGCCAACTCAGCGTCAGCTATCGGCACGGCAACACGGCGGTCAATCGCCTGTCACTGAGCATCGCCCAGGGCGAGACCGTGGCGATTGTCGGTGAGTCCGGCTCCGGTAAATCGACCCTGGCCAACGCTATCCTCGGTCTGTTACCGGACAGTGCGCAGGTCACCGCCGGCCAGCTGTGGGTAGACGGCCACGACCTGACCCACGCCAGTGAGCGCCAAAAGCGTGCATTGCGCGGCCGCACCATCGGCCTGGTGCCCCAGGACCCGATGGTCAGCCTCAACCCGACCCTGCGCGTGGGCCAGCAGATCGCCGAGGCGCTGATCCTGGCCAAGGGCAAACGCTACCCCGGCGTCGATGCCGACATTGTCGAACTGCTGCAACAGGTGGGCATCGACAAGCCTGTACTGCGCGCCCGCCAGTACCCCCATGAACTCTCCGGCGGCATGCGCCAGCGTGTGCTGATCGCCATCGCCCTGGCGGGCAACCCGCGCTTGATCATCGCCGACGAACCCACCAGCGCCCTGGATGTGACGGTGCAGCGCAAGATCCTCGACCACTTGCAGCGCTTGGTCAGCGAGCGCGGGATTTCGCTGCTGATCATCACCCATGACCTGGGTGTGGCCGCCGACCGCGCCGACCGGGTCCTGGTGATTCAACACGGTGAAGTGGTCGAACAAGGCGCGCCAGGCCAGATCCTCGGCGCGCCGCAACACGACTACACCCGCGCGCTGATTGCCGCCGCGCCGGCGTTCGCCAGACGGCGTGAGCCCTTGCCGTGCATGGATTCGACACAACAACCGATCCTGAGCCTGAAAAACGTCGGCAAGACGTTTGTACTGCCCAGGGTCAAGGGTGAAGAATCAACGTTCGTGGCCCTTGAGGATCTCAGCCTGCAGGTGTATCCCGGCCAGACCCTGGCCATCGTCGGTGAGTCCGGCTCGGGCAAGAGCACCGCGCTGCGCATCGCCCTCGGCCTGGAAAAACCGACCCAGGGCCAGGTCTGGTTCGAACAACAGGACGTCACCCACCTGAGCTGGCGCGACTTCCGCCCGCTGCGCCAACGCCTGCAACTGGTGCAGCAGAATCCGTTTGCCGCCCTGGACCCACGCTTTACCGTGTTCGACAGCATCGTCGAACCGCTGGTGTCCTTCGGGCGGCTCAAGGGCGCCGCGCTGGAGCACGCGGCGCGGCAGTTGATCAGCCGCGTGCATTTGCCGGTCAGCTACCTGGATCGTTTGCCGCGAGAGTTGTCTGGCGGTCAGTGCCAACGCGTCGCCATCGCCAGGGCGCTGGCGTTGCAACCTGACTTGTTGTTACTCGACGAGCCGGTCAGCGCGCTCGATGTGTCGGTGCAGGCGCGCATCCTTGAGCTGCTGGAAGAGCTGCAACGGGAGATGGGCATTGCCTATGTGCTGGTGTCCCACGACTTGTCGGTGGTGGCCAACTTCGCCCATGAGGCGCTGGTGTTGCGCAACGGCCGGGTGATTGAACAGGGCTCGGTGGAGCAGATCTTCCATCGGCCGGTCAGTGAGTACACGCGGGAATTGATTGCGGCTATCCCTGGCCGGCAGGTCATTGCAAGCGCAGCGTGAGACCTGTGTCGCAGTGCCGCGCGAAACAGTTGTCGGCGACGGCGCGATCCCCGAGAATCGCGCCCCCGACCGTCGGGCACTACAGGGATATTCCGCGCATGGCTGCTTCCAATAAATGGCTGATGTCGTCAGTCGCTTATTACCTCGACTTCTTCACCGTCCCCCTCTTCATCCTCCTTGCCCTGTACCTCGCACCTTTTGATCCGGGACTGGCACTCGCAGGCCTGTTGGCCTGGTCACTGGTGGAGTACTCGGCGCACCGCTTCCTGTTTCACTCGCTGTATCGCCGTGAGCACTGGACCCACCACGTCGACGTGCTGGCCTATATCGGTGTGTCGAGCTGGAAAACTAGCTCGACCTTTGCCGCGCTGTTGCTGCTGGCCTGGTTCACCGGATTGACGTCGGCATTTGTTGGCGCCGTGAGCGGGTACTTCTATTACATCTCGGTACATTACGTGATGCATCGCCCCGAGCATTGGGCGTATCGCTTCATTCCAGGCCTGGTGGCCAATCATGAGCTGCACCACCGCCAAGGTATCGAGAAGAACTTTGGTGTCTCTTCACCGTTATGGGATCACGTGTTTGGCACCTACGTTCGGGCTGAAACGCTCAGCCGCTATGATTAAAGATTTGGTGATCGACCTGGCAGCCCCTTCGCCATGGCCTGCTCGAACCATCACAGCTCGAAGTCAGCGCCCTCCCTGCCGTAGTCCTTTTTTGAGGTTTTGCTCATTGATCTGTCCTGTTGGGGCTCCGCCCGCTGGTATTGATTACGCAAGCGCTTCGTCAGTTCAAGCGTGAAGGGCTCGTCTTCAATCGCCAGCAGTAACAGGTGCCGAGGAAGCTCTCCGGTCTCGCCACTGCCTAGAATCCGCATGGCGTCATCAACGGTGTCAAAGGGCTCTCCAATGCCGGAGGCTGCATCACACAGACCAAAGCTGATGAAGCTGGCCCAGTCCCAACCCGTGCTGCGAACATCCAGCTTAAGCTTGGTCGCATTCGGGTTTCTGTTTGCATCGAGTATCAACTGCTGCAGCGCCTGCGCTGAACTCACTGTTGGAACCGGCGAGTCCAACCGCAGTTGGGGCGATTCGTGATAGAACAGGTAATACCCGCCGCGTGGCAACTTGGAAAGCTTGGGTAATTGGCCCTTCTTGCTGCCTACGTCAGCCTCCCAGTCTTTTGCGCGCTTGGCTTGCAACAACACTGCTTTGCGACAGACCAGCCCACCAATATTCAGGGCGATAATCACGCCGATATCGGCGCCCACACGGGTTTCTTCTTCAGTATTGGCCAACTGCAACATACCCAGATAAGACTGGGACACAGGATAGCCGAATAGCGGAATATGGCTGGACGCCCACTCCGAAAGCCCATCTTCAACACACTGACTGAACCGGCCATTCAGGGGGTCTTCGGTTGACACCGTACGGTTGAGCACATCCGCCATTTTCTGTTGGCAGCGGAACATCCCCCAATAGATGGACCACAGCACATCAATGCGCAGGTTTTGAGGCGACGCGACCAACGTGGTCAACAATTGCCATTGATCCGAGCCGTGCAGGTCGCCTAGCAATTGACTTGCACAATCTGCCGTCAGATTGGCGGCTGCCAACTGGACGGAGGCGTCAACGATATCGGCGAAACAGCCCGTGACAGGCACCCCGTAATGGGCGGAATAGGCGTGCTTGCGCAGCTCCAGGGCCTGGTTGTGCAAACGGGAGTAGAGGGCGTCATCCGGGCGTTTCTGAAAGACTAATTGCGTCAGATGCCCGCGAGCCAGCGACACATTGCCTTGACGTATCGCCCTGTCCATCCCGGCGAGGTGCATGGCGAAATCGGCTGCCAACCAACCTTGACCGCACGCGGCAGCCAAGGCTTCGTTCGCCTCGTGGAGAAAACCATTCAGTTCTTGATGAACGTGAGTGAGTTTCTGCAGCTTGACCTTCAGCTCAGCTTGTTCTTTGCGCTTATCGGTGACGAACTGATTGTGTGAAGCTATATCGCTGTCACGCTGCACCTTGGCGTTGGGCTCATCATAGTCACGGGTGACCGCTGCATGCCTGGCCACGGCGTTTTTGAATTGGCTATTGGCCTCTCCGGTATCGAAGGGGCTCAGCACCCATCCCAGTCCGTAGCCCTCTTTTTTGTGCGCATTGTAACGACGCTGGCTGTCCTCCATGCGCAACCGGGTCTTCAACAACGCCGCATCTCGTTCTGCGTCACCATCACGCAGTTCCAGAGCATCGATCTCACTGATCTGTGCGCGAGTCCGGGTCATCCGTTCGCAAATGTCACCGAGGGTCTTGGAAAGAAAGGCTGCCAACTCGCCGCCGAGCGTTGCAACGGTATGACAGTCATGGTTCTGGAACGTGGTCATCAACGACTTCCTGGTCAGATTGCAACAACAATGAATGCGCGGTCTTGCGATGGCGCAGCCGCTGAATTCTGCCGTGGTCGCACACTGCATCACAAGCACCCTGCCCTCCAGCGTCCAATACCACCCTGAGACCACCTGCGCATCATGGCTCGACAATTGGGCCGCAATCCGCTTGATCAACACAGTTGGACGCACTCAAAACGCTACGCCGGTGAGTTGCACGGCCTGCAAAAGACAATTGTCATCACGCCTATTGATAGCCCCCTAACGAAACCCCCATGCTAGAGGGCTAATCTCGCGCTTATATCATTCCGAATGATAGTTACCTTTGCTTCATTCGATTCGTGACATAGCACAGCGCCGCGCATGATCCGCCCATCTCAAATACATTGGCGGATGCACCTCATGGAACAGTCACTCAAACATTTGCGCTTCCCCCTGGCGATTTTGGCCGTGGTGGTGATGAGCGCGTGCGGCAAGAGCCCGGAACAAGCGGCCGCCATGCCAGCTGCCAAAGTCAGCGTGGCCAAGGTGCTGGAACAACCGGTCAACGAGTGGGATGAATTCACCGGTCGCCTGGAAGCCCCGGAAACCGTGCAGATCCGTCCGCGCGTGTCCGGCCAGATCGACCAGGTGGCCTTCACCGAAGGTGCCTTGGTGAAGAAAGGCGACCTGCTGTTCCAGATCGACCCGCGTCCGTTCCAGGCCGAAGTGCGTCGCCTTGAAGCCCAACTGCAACAAACCCGTGCCGCCGCGACCCGCAGCGATAACGAAGCGCAACGTGGCGAACGCTTGCGCCAGAGCAATGCGATCTCCGCCGAACTGGCCGACTCGCGCACCACCGCCGCCCAGGAAGCCCGCGCCGCCGTCGCCGGGATCCAGGCGCAGTTGGACCTGGCCAAGCTGAACCTGAGCTTCACCCGCGTGACGTCGCCGATCAGCGGCCGCGTCAGCCGTGCCGAAATCACCGCCGGCAACCTGGTCACCGCCGATGTCACCGCACTGACCAGCGTGGTGTCCACCGACAAGGTCTACGCCTACTTCGACGCCGATGAGCGCGTGTTCCTCAAGTACACCGAACTGGCCCGCCAAGGCCGTCGTGGTGCGACCACCCCGGTTTACCTGGGCCTGTCCAACGAGACCGGCAACCCGCACCTGGGCCAGATGAACTTTGTCGACAACCAGGTCAACCCGGCCACCGGTACCATCCGTGGCCGCGCCGTGTTCGATAACAGCAAGGGCGAATACACCCCTGGCCTGTACGCCCGGCTGAAGCTGGTCGGCAGCGGCACCTACTCTGCCGTGCTGATCAACGACGAAGCCGTCGGCACCGACCTGGGCAAGAAGTTCGTGCTGGTGATGGAAGGCGACAAGCCGGCCTACCGCTCGGTGGAACTGGGGCCGAAGATCGAAGGTTTGCGCATCGTGCGCAGCGGCCTGAACAAGGACGACACCATTATCGTCAAGGGCCTGCAGCGCGTGCGCCCAGGGTCGCCGGTCGCCCCGGAAACCATTCCGATGGCCAGCAAGGAAACCCTCGCCGCCTTGGCCCAACAACGACAAGCGCTTGAAGCCAGCAACCTGGAGCAAGTGGCGCCGGAAAAAACCGCGCCCAAGCTCGCAGCCGTCGCGGCTCCACGCGGTTAAGGGAAACGACTCAAGATGAATTTTTCCAAGTTCTTCATTTCGCGGCCGATCTTCGCAGCGGTGCTCTCGCTGCTGATCCTGATCGCCGGTGCGATCTCGCTGTTCCAATTGCCGATCAGTGAATACCCGGAAGTGGTGCCGCCGACCGTGGTGGTGCGCGCCAACTTCCCGGGCGCCAACCCCAAGGTCATCGGTGAAACCGTGGCCGCTCCTCTGGAGCAGGCGATCACCGGCGTCGAGAACATGCTGTACATGTCCTCGCAGTCGACCGCCGACGGCAAGCTGACCCTGACCATCACCTTCGCCCTGGGCACCGACCTGGACAACGCGCAGGTGCAAGTGCAAAACCGTGTGACCCGGACTCAGCCGAAACTGCCTGAAGAAGTGACGCGCATCGGTATTACCGTGGACAAGGCCTCCCCCGACCTGACCATGGTGGTGCACTTGACCTCCCCGGATCAGCGCTACGACATGCTCTACCTGTCCAACTACGCCTTGCTCAACGTGAAGGATGAGTTGGCGCGCCTCGGCGGTGTGGGTGATGTGCAGCTGTTCGGCATGGGCGACTACTCCCTGCGCGTATGGCTGGACCCGAACAAAACCGCTTCGCGCAACCTGACCGCCACTGATGTGGTGACCGCGATCCGCGAGCAGAACCGTCAAGTGGCCGCCGGTGCACTGGGTGCGCAACCCGCCCCGACCGCCACCGCGTTCCAGTTGTCGGTGAACACCCAGGGTCGCCTGGTGACCGAGGAAGAGTTCGAGAACATCATCATTCGCTCCGGCGCCAACGGTGAAATCACACGCTTGAAAGACATCGCTCGGGTGGAGCTGGGTTCCAGCCAATACGCCCTGCGCTCGTTGCTCAACAACCAGCCGGCCGTGGCCATCCCGATCTTCCAGCGCCCTGGCTCCAACGCCATCGAGATCTCCAACGAAGTGCGCGGCAAGATGGAAGAGCTGAAAAAGAGCTTCCCGCAAGGCATGGACTACAGCATCGTCTATGACCCGACCATCTTCGTGCGCGGCTCCATCGAAGCGGTGGTACACACCCTGTTCGAAGCGCTGATCCTGGTTGTGCTGGTGGTGATCCTGTTCCTGCAGACCTGGCGCGCCTCGATCATTCCGTTGGTGGCGGTGCCGGTATCGTTGATCGGTACGTTTGCGGTAATGCACCTGTTCGGTTTCTCGCTCAACGCGCTGTCGTTGTTCGGCCTGGTATTGGCCATCGGTATCGTGGTGGATGACGCCATCGTGGTGGTGGAAAACGTCGAACGGAACATCGAGCTGGGCCTGGACCCCTTCCCGGCCACTGAAAAAGCCATGAGCGAAGTGACCGGCCCGATCATCGCCACCGCGTTGGTGCTGTGTGCGGTGTTCGTGCCAGCTGCGTTCATCAGCGGCTTGACCGGGCAGTTCTACAAGCAGTTCGCCTTGACCATTGCGATCTCGACGGTGATTTCGGCCTTCAACTCCCTAACCTTGTCCCCTGCCCTGGCGGCGGTGCTGCTCAAAAGCCACAACGCGCCGAAGGATGGCTTCTCCAAGTTCCTCGACAAGCTGCTGGGTGGCTGGTTGTTCAAACCGTTCAACCGCTTCTTCGACAAGGCCAGCCATGGTTACGTCGGCACCGTGCGCCGGGTGATCCGTGGCAGTGGTATTGCGCTGTTCCTGTACGCCGGCCTGATGGTCCTGACCTGGCTGGGCTTTGCCCACACGCCGACCGGTTTCGTACCGGCCCAGGACAAGCAATACCTGGTAGCCTTCGCTCAATTGCCGGACGCGGCGAGCCTGGACCGCACCGAAGACGTGATCAAGCGCATGTCCGACATCGCCCTGAAACAACCAGGTGTGGAAGCCGCCGTGGCGTTCCCGGGCCTGTCGATCAACGGTTTCACCAACAGCCCGAACAGCGGCATCGTGTTCGTGACCTTGAAACCGTTCGACGAGCGTAAAGACCCGAGCATGTCCGCCGGCGCGATTGCCGGTGCCTTGAACGGCAAGTACAGCAGCATCCAGGAAGCCTACATGGCGATCTTCCCACCGCCGCCGGTACAGGGCCTGGGTACGATCGGCGGCTTCCGCCTGCAGATCGAAGACCGGGGCAACCTGGGGTACGACGAGCTGTACAAAGAAGTGCAGAACATCATCACCAAGAGCCGTACCACGCCGGAACTGTTCGGCCTGTTCACCAGCTACACGGTCAACGTGCCCCAGGTCGATGCCGCCATCGACCGTGAAAAGGCCAAGACCCACGGCGTGGCGATCAGCGACATCTTCGATACCCTGCAGATCTACCTGGGTTCGTTGTATGCCAACGACTTCAACCGCTTTGGCCGGACCTACCAGGTCAACGTGCAGGCCGAGCAACAGTTCCGCCTGGATGAAGACCAGATCGGTCAGCTGAAAGTGCGCAACAACAAAGGCGAGATGATCCCGCTGGCGACCTTCATCAAGGTCAGCGACACCTCGGGCCCGGACCGCGTGATGCACTACAACGGCTTTATCACTGCTGAAATCAACGGCAACGCTGCTCCGGGCTACAGCTCGGGCCAGGCTCAGGCGGCGATCGAGAAACTGCTGAAAGACGAACTGCCCAACGGCATGACCTACGAGTGGACCGACCTGACGTATCAGCAAATCCTCTCGGGCAACACTGCGCTGTTCGTGTTCCCGCTCTGCGTACTGCTGGCGTTCCTGGTACTGGCCGCCCAATACGAAAGCTGGAGCCTGCCATTGGCGGTGATCCTGATCGTACCGATGACCCTGCTGTCGGCGATTACCGGGGTGATTATCTCGGGCGGTGACAACAATATCTTCACCCAGATCGGCTTGATCGTACTGGTGGGCCTGGCGTGCAAGAACGCGATCCTCATCGTCGAGTTCGCCAAGGACAAACAGGCAGAAGGCCTCGACCCGCTCGCTGCGGTACTGGAAGCCTGCCGTCTGCGTCTGCGGCCGATCCTGATGACTTCGTTCGCCTTCATCATGGGTGTGGTGCCACTGGTGCTGTCCAGCGGCGCCGGTGCCGAGATGCGGCATGCCATGGGCGTGGCGGTGTTCTCCGGGATGATCGGTGTGACCTTCTTCGGTCTGTTGCTGACGCCAGTGTTCTACGTACTGATCCGTCGCTCGGTGGAGCGCAGCGAGGCACGCAAAGCGGCCAAGGCCTTGAAGCTGGAGACACAGCAATGAATGTGAAAGTATTCCTGCCGAGCTTGCTGGTACTGGCGCTGAGCGCCTGTGCCGTAGGCCCGGACTACAAGACCCAGACCCCGGAGGCGGCCAACATCACGGCCGCTGCCGATGCCAAGCAATATGACCATGCCAAGTTCGAAGGCATCTGGTGGCAGCAGTTCGACGACCCGACCCTCAACCAGTTGGTGACGCAATCGCTGCAAGGCAACCGTGACCTGCGCGTCGCCTTTGCCCGCCTGCGGGCGGCGCGGGCGATCCGTGATGACGCCAGCAACGACGCGATGCCGACCATCACCAGCCGGGCCAGCAGTGACCAGGGCAAAGGCCAGATTCCGGGCCAGACCACCAGCCGGGTCAAGACCGAGCGTTACGACCTAGGCCTGGACATGGCCTGGGAACTGGACCTGTTCGGTCGCATCCAGCGCAATCTGGAAGCCACTGACGCTGACCAGCAGGCTGCCGAGGCGGACTTGTACCAGCTGCAAGTGACAATGATCGCCGAACTGGTGGACGCCTACGGCCAATTGCGTGGCGCGCAACTGCGTGAACGCATCGCCCTGGACAACCTGAAGAACCAGCAGGAATCGCGCACCATCACCGTCAGCCTGCGCGATGCCGGTGTGGGCGATCAACTCGATGTGGAGCGTGCCGACGCACGCCTCGCAGCGGTTGAAGCCAGCGTGCCGCAACTGCAAGCCGAACAAGTGCGCGAGCGTAACCGCATCGCTACCCTCCTCGGCCAGCGCCCCGACAAGCTTACCGTCGACCTGAGCCCCAAAGACTTGCCGGCAATTGCCAAGGCCTTGCCGATTGGTGATCCGGGGCAACTGCTGCAACGTCGCCCGGACATCCTCAGCGCCGAACGCAAACTGGCCGCCGCCACCGCGCGTATCGGCGTGGCCAAGGCCGACCTGTTCCCACGGGTCAGCCTCAGCGGTTTTCTCGGCTTTACCGCCGGGCGGGGTTCGCAGATCGGTTCGTCCGCCGCCAATGCCTGGGCCCTCGGCCCGAGCATCACCTGGGCCGCGTTCGATCTGGGCAGCGTGCGAGCGCGTTTGCGCGGCGCAGACGCCGAAGCCGATGGCGCCCTGGCGACCTACGAGCAGCAAGTGCTGCTGGCGTTGGAAGAGTCCGAGAACGCCTTCAGTGACTACGGCAAGCGTCAGCAACGCCTGGTTTCGCTGATCCGCCAAAGCGAATCCAGCCGTGCCGCCGCCGACCTGGCCGCGATCCGCTACCGCGAAGGCACCGTGGACTTCCTGGTGCTGCTGGACGCGCAACGTGAGCGCCTGGCCGCCGAAGACTCCCAGGCCCAGGCCGAAGTGGACCTGTATCGCGGCATCGTCGCGATCTACAAAGCGTTGGGCGGTGGCTGGCAGCCGGACACGGTGGTCGCCAGCGCCAAGTGAGGTAAAGAGCTCCTTTGGTTGGTCGCATCCAGCCAATTTTTTGCCCCGTGGTCCATTCGGTCACGGGGCTTTTTTTTAAAGTGGGTTCAAGGAAGGTCGATACAAAGATGTAGCTTTCGGCTGATGGAGAATTTCACTATGGCCGTTTTGTTGACTGCGGAGCAAATGAGGCACACGAAGGCGTCTAATCCGTTTCAGATAAAGCACCCGGAACAGGTGGTGAATAAATTCACGATAACAGACGCGTCGAAAGCGTCGGACACGTTGAAACTGGGTAATCAACAGTCGATTGATGATCTGAAAGCGTTTTTGAAAGATTACGATATGACGTCTATTACCACCAATGAGCTAAAAGTCGTTGGAAGGCGGCTTTATGAAAGTGGCGTCATTGATGGCCAGGGCTTTCGTATGTTCATAACAGGCCTCGGCGCCTTTGATGAAAACGGCCAGCCCGCTGAAACCGATGTAAAGTACAACGCAATCGCTTTGTTCGATGAAGTCCTTGAGGATTACCTGTCATTTGTTGAGGGGCGTCCTGACGTGCAGCGCTCGCAAGGCATCCCTGAATACATTCAAGGGATGTTTGCCGCCAATCACGCTATCAATGCGCTGGCGTTTTTTGTTAACTCCTCCCGAAGTGATCTTTCTATAGAGGAACGTGCTTGAAGCGGGTTCTTTCGACACCGGGTGCCAACCGAACCCTTGGCACCCGGTTCTATCAGGGCATTACCGGCCAAATCTGACCGTTCCCCAATACGACTTGGAGACCGCTTCGGGGTTATCCAATATCACCCGATAGGTCCCCAATGACCCGAGCCATGAGGCGTAGGCTGACAAAGGGTTACCGGCCACGGTTTTCCAAGCCCCTCCCACCTGCTGCTCGATGTATATCTGAGGCGGTCTACCTCCGCCTGCTGCAGATACCATTGCGTCGATATTTGCGTTCGAGCAGCCGTTAGCTCCCGAGATGGTGAACGGACCCAGTGCTACCGCCCTGGAGTCAGGCTGAATTATTCCGCTGTAGCTATCCGTAAGAGTCAAACACAAAGCCGACGCCTGAGCAGACATCAACATCAGCACTAAATAAGGTAATGCGAGAAAACTTTTCATGATTTTCACCTCAAGTGTTAATCCTATTAAGTTTTTGCGAACACTCATCAGCAATCTTTTTGTTTTTTCATATATCGCCCTCGATTTGGCAGTACGCACCGGTCGTCACGGTGACATGCTGCACATAGATCGAACCCTTCAGTAGGCTGCGTGCTATTAACTATGCCTGAATGATCGCAAGAGGAAAGCCGGCCACTTCCCAAAAACATGAAAGACCGTTCTGTCAGATCTCGAAGTAGTCCAACGCGTGAAAATTCCTAATATCACGCCCTGCCGGCAGAAGCCCACGCCACCGCCTAAATCTGGCGATAACGCCAACCTCAAACGTAACAATTTCAGCACTTAAGAAACTCACCAACTTGTCGACAACCAGATGTAGGCCCGATTAACAGAGGACTGTTCATGGTCACTTTACCAACGACAAGCCAAGTACCGAATTCAATGGCCACTCCAGCCCACCCCATCAAAAACCCTGGGCAAGTTGTCAATCAATTCACCATCACCGAAGAAGCGGAGGCTACAGAAACTTTAAAACTTGTGCAGCAGGAGGACATCAGCGAGTTGAAGAACGCCCTGAAGGACTATGACATGACATCGATCAGCAGTGACGACCTCAAGAAAATCGGAAGCCAGCTTTATCGTAAAGGTCTCATTGATTCACGTGCTTTTTGGCTATTTGTGGAAGGGAGCGGAGCAGTTGATGCGTACGGTTTCCCAGCAGACACCCATGTTAAATTCAATGCAATTGCCTTATTCAACGAAAAGTTGGAGGGGTATATTGACTTGTTCAAAAGCAATCCCTACATAGCGCGTCAGGAAGGGGCATCGGATTTTATGAAAGGGCTGGTAACCGCTAATCATGCGCTCGCTGCCCTGTCCTACTTTGCCAATTCTTCAAACGATAAATTGTCGGTGGACGAGCGCGTCTGATTTCAGAGTTGACGGATGCAGTGTGCCGAAGATCACTTGGCACGCTGCATCCCTTCGGTTTCAGCGACCGTATCTGACCGTGCCTGAATAGACTTTCGGTACTGGACCGTCGTTATATACCCGCACTCGATAGGTGCCAAACGGCCCCACCCAAAACGCGTTACTACCGATACTGTAGGTCAACCGCTGCCATGATCCGCCACCCACATCGCCTTCAATAAAGATCTCGGGCGTTTTGCCAGTTCCTGTGGGCGTTACCATCGCCTCAATGTTGGCATTCAAGCAGCCGTTCGAAGGGGTGATTTCAAATGGCCCTTTTGCTGTGACGGTCATTTCCGGCGGGATAATACCGCCATAGCTGTCAGTAATATAGGTACACAACGCCGACGCCTGCGCCGACATCAGCATTAATCCCGCAAAAACCAACGCTAAACTACTTTTCATGATTTTCACCTCAAGGCATTAAAATTTTGGGCACTCATCTACCTGTTCTGTTTTTATTTACTCATAGGCTGCCCTCGATTCAGCAGCGCACACCCGCCGTCGCGGGTAAGCGCAGCACATTAATCGAATCGTCCAATAGGCGTATTCAGGTACCGTGAGGATAACTATGCACGAAGAATAAACAGCGGCAAGGCGAGCACTTCCTAAAATAGCGAAGGACCTTTCTGTAGTCCCTTGAGACAAACCAGGCGGTTCAGGACTTATTTAAAACAACGCCAGACAGTTCTGTCAGATATAAAAGTAGTCCCGCATGCGAACATTCCTAATACCATGCCCCGCCTGCACAATCCCACACAACCGCTCAACACTGGCGATAACCCCAACCCAATACGAAACATTTTCAGCACTTAAGAAACTCACCAACTTGTCGACAACCAGATGTAACCCCAACTATTTGAGGCTTTTTATGGTTACCTTATCAGCGACAGGTCAAGTGCAGAACTCAATGGCAACCCCTGGTTACACCATCAAAAATCCTGAACAAGTCGTGAACGCATTCACTAAGACTGAAGAAGCAGAAGCGGCAGAGACACTGAAGTTTTGGCAGCAGGAGCAAATCAGTGAATTGAAGAGTTTTCTGAAGGGCCACGACATGACGTCGATCAGCAGTAACGACCTGAAAAAAGTAGGTAGCGAACTCTACGACAAAGGCATTATTGATTCCCGCGCTTATTGGCTGTTCGTCGTAGGAAACGGAGCGTTTGATGCAAACGGACTTCCTGCAGAGACCCATGTCAAATTCAATGCCGTCGCGTTATTTAACGAGCAGCTGGAGGGATATATAGACTTTTTCAAAAGCAATCCATATGTAGCACATCAGGAGGGTGCTTCAGATTTTATGAGAGGACTGGTGGCAGCGAATCACGCGCTCGCCGCATTGGCCTATTTCGCAAATTCTTCAAATGATGATTTATCAATTGACGAGCGTGCATGATTTCTGAATTTTTCCCACAGGATGCAGTGTGCCGGATAACTTCCGGCACACTGCATAGGTTCGGTTTCAGCGACCGTACCTGACACTTCCCGAGTAGACTTTTGGTACCGAATCGTCGTTATACACCACCACCCTGTACTTACCGAACGGACCAACCCAAGAAGCGTTGCTGCCGATGCTGAACGTCAACCGTCGCCATGATCCGCCTCCCACCTCGCCTTCGATATAGATCTCCGGGGTGTTCCCTGCACCGGTGGCTGTTACGATGGCATCAATACTGGCGTTCAAACAGCCATTAACGGAGGTGATCTCAAAAGGCCCTTTGGCAGGTATCGCCGTTTTCGGCGGAATAGTGCCGCCGTAGCTCTCCGTAATATAGGTACACAACGCCGACGCCTGCGCCGACATCAACATCAATCCCGCAAAAACCAACGCAAAACTACTTTTCATGATTTCCACCTCAAGCCATTAAGATTGTTGGTGTTCATGTAATCGTTCTGTTTTTATTTGCGCATAGGCTGCCCTCGATTCAGCAGCGCACACCCGCCGTCGCGGGTAAGCGCAGCACATTAATCGAATCTTCCAATAGGCGTATTCAGGTACCGTGAGGATAACTATGCACGAAGAAGAAATGGCGGCAAGCCGAGCACTTCCTAAAATAGCGAAGGACCGTTCTGTCATCCGAAAGAAGAAGCGGGTAAGTTATTTCCTAATCCCGCACATCCACACCGTTACCGCTTGTTTGTTTCATTCAGAATCAAACTTCGATAATGCCCCGGGTTCGACCCCACCCATTTACGAAACGCCTTATAAAACGAACTTGCATCGGCAAAGCCTAGTCGCTCGGCAATTTCGGCAAAGCTGATCTGCGGCTCCGCCAACCACACAATCGCCAACTCCTTGCGCACACTGTCCTTGAGCCCCTGATAGGTCTGCCCTTCTTCCGCCAGCCGCCGGCGCAGGGTCGAGGCGGAAATGCACAGGCTGGCGGCGAGGCCGTCAGTTTCCGGCCAGGTGTCAGGAGGCATCTGGCGCAGGTCGTGCTTGATGCGGGTGGCGAGGCTGGCGGGGTCGCGGTATTTGACCAGGATGTTGGCCGGCGCGTGGGCCAGGAAGCGCTTGAGCTCCTCCGGGCTGCGCTTGATCGGCAGGTCCAGGCAGTCGGCGGAGAAGATCATGCGGGTGCGGGGTCGGTTGAAACGCAGGTTGTCGGAGAACATCACCTGGTAGTCATCACAGAAATCCGGTTTTGAGCAGCGCAGCTCAATCGCCAGGATTGGGATCCGCCGCCCGGCCAGCCAACAGGCCACACCGTGCACGATCATCCAATAGGTAAAGTATGTGAAGGCCCGATTGGGTTCGGACTCGAGCTCCAGCAATACGATCTCCGCCAGGCTTTGTTGACGCACCAACTCGGCGGGCAGGCGCTCCAGCATCAGCGACAGAAACCCCAAGCCGGTTTCCAGCCCGGTGCCCAGGGTGGGTTGCGCCATCGCGGCGCGGCAGAGAAACGCCAGGCTGCCGGACTTGAGCTTGCGCGGGTCCATGCCGAAGAACTCATCATCCATGCGTCGCGCCAGCAGGCGCCACAGGCGTGCGTAGGTAGTGGCCGAGACCCGCGCGTTGGGCTCGGCCAGCAGTGCCGGGTCAATCCCGGCTTTATGCAGCACTTCGGCACTGGCCGCGCCGGGCGCGCAGCTTTGCAGCAAGGCTTCGCGCACGAGGTGGAGGGAGATTGTGTCTTTTTCCGACATGGCGAAACGGGCATCCGGCGGCGCAAATAATGGCACGCATCATAAGGTGGGATGCGTTTTGCCACCACCGTTCAGGTAGGGTTCAGCTATTGTCAAGATTGCCTGTTTAGTAATGAGTATCATTATGTTACAACTTAGCCTCCTATCTAGTTGTGACGCGGTGCCGAATGCTCGTTCCTTTTCTCATCATGCTGCGCGAAGGCATTGAAGCCGCATTGATCGTCGGCATTATCGCCAGTTACCTGCAACAGACCGGCCGTGGCCAGTGGATGCCTGCGGTGTGGATCGGCGTGTTTCTCGCCGCCGCACTGGCCCTGCTGGTAGGTGGTGGGCTGGAGCTGGTCAGCGCCGAGTTCCCGCAAAAGCAGCAGGAGCTGTTCGAAGGCATCGTTGGCCTGGTCGCCGTGGGCATCCTCAGTTCCATGGTGTTCTGGATGCGTAAAGTGGCGCGTTCCATCAAGCACTCCCTGCATGAATCCCTCGATCACGCGTTGGCCGGGTCCAAACACCAAGTCACTGCGCTGATCCTCATGGTGTTTTTCGCCGTGGCCCGTGAAGGCCTGGAAACCGTGTTTTTCCTGCTGGCGGTGTTCCAGCAGAGCGAAGGCCCCGGCGCACCGATTGGCGCCCTGCTCGGCCTGATCCTGGCGATCATCGTCGGTTTCCTGATCTACACCGGCAGCATGCGCCTGAACCTCGGTGCGTTTTTCCGCTGGACCGGCTTGTTCATCCTGGTGGTGGCCGCCGGCATCCTCGCCAATTCGGTACAGGCCCTGCACGAAGCGGGCGTGTGGAATCACCTGCAAACCGTGCTCTTCGACTTCAGCGCCGCCCTGCCCATGGACAGCCCGCTGGGTTCGGTTCTCGCCGGCATGTTCGGCTATCAGGAAGCGCCCACCGTCAGCACCCTCGGCGCCTACCTGATTTACCTGGTGGTGGCGCTGGTGATGTTCTTCCTGCCCGCCGCGCCACCCAAGCAGGCCATCACCCCCTCTTCCGCTTCCAGTCAGTAAGGACCGTCTCTTGTCCAACCCAACCCCTCAACCGCCTTCGCCACCTCGCGCCCTGCGCTGGGCTGTGGCGGGCTCGGTGGTCGTGATGATCGCCGCCGGTGGCCTGTTCTATTACGCCTCACAGCTGGCCGCCAGCAAGCGCCAGGCCAACCACAATGAAATCGCCGTGACCATTCATGGTCACGCCTGCGAGCCGAATGAGTTGACGGTCCCCGCCGGCCGCGCGAGCTTCCGCATCATCAACCGCTCCGATCGTGCGGTGGAATGGGAAATCCTCGACGGCGTGCTGGTGGTCGAAGAACGGGAAAACATCGCTCCCGGCCTGAGCCAGGTGATCAACGCCAACCTGTTGCCCGGTGACTACGCGATCACCTGTGGCCTGCTGAGCAATCCGCGTGGCACCTTGCACGTAACACCGACTGCCGAGTCCGACGCCCAGGCCAAGGCCAAACCGTCGATGGTGGCGTTCATTGGCCCATTGTCGGAATTCCGCGTGTACTTGAGCGGCCAAGGCAGCGCACTGGTCAAGGCGGTCAGCGCGTTGCAACAGGCCATCGACCATGGCGACCTGGCCCAGGCCCAAGCGCTCTACGTACCGGCCCGGGAGGCTTACCAACGCCTGGCCCCGGCATCGCAACGCCTCGCGCAACTGGACAACGCGATCAACGCCCGTGCCGACTATTTTGAAAAACGCGAACAGGACCCGGCCTTCAGCGGCTTCCACCGCCTGGAATACAGTCTGTTCCAGCAACGCAGCCTTGACGGCCTGGCGCCGGTTGCCCAGCGCCTGCTGACCGACGTCAGCGCCCTCAAACAACAATTGCTGGCCCAGTCCCTGCCGCCGGAGCAGTTGGTCAGCATCGTGGTGCGCAACCTCAACAGCCTGGCCGATGTACGCGCCATCAGCGGTGAAGAAGAACGCTACAGCCACGTCGACCTGAATGGTTTCGCCGCCAACCTGGAGGCCGCCCACAAGGTGGTCGAGTTGATGCGCCCGCTGCTGACCAAATCCGCCGCCGACCTGTTGCCTGGAATCGACAGCGCCCTCGCCGCCTTTGATGCCGAACTGCAAGGCTTCAAGGTCGACAAGGGCTACGCCACCTACGACACCGTAACCGCCGATCAGCGTAAGCAGATCGCCGGCAAGGCCAAGGCTCTGGCCGTTGCACTCGATGGAATCGACCCCGCCCTTGGCCTTTCCGGCCTGCAGTGAAGACGACCGCACACATGAGTGATTCAGAACACACCAACCTTCAGCGTCGCCGTGTCCTGCTGGGCATGGCCGCCACCGGTGCCGCGATTGCCGGCAGCGCCCTGACCTGCCCGGCCATGGCCGCTGCGGCCGAGCAAGTCACCACCGCGCCGCGCAGTGACAAGACCCAGGACCACCACGATTTCTTCGGCAAACACCAGAGCGGTATCGTCACCCCACGCCCGGCCTGCGGCATGATTGTTGCGTTCGACGTACTAGCCAGCGACCGTGACGACCTGGAGCGTCTGTTCCGTACGCTGAACGAACGCATCGCCTTTCTCATGACCGGCGGCACCGTGCCGCAGGTGGACCCGAAACTGCCGCCCACCGACTCCGGCATCCTCGGCCCGGTGGTCACCCCGGACAACCTCACCATCACCGTGTCCGTCGGCGAATCGCTGTTCGATGAGCGCTTTGGCCTCACGGCAGTCAAACCCAAGCGCCTGAGCCGCATGGTCGGGTTCCCCAACGATGCGCTGGAGCCGGCGAAATGCCACGGCGACCTGAGCCTGCAATTCAGCTCCAACACCCCGGACACCAATATCCACGCCTTGCGCGACATCGTGAAAAACCTGCCCGACCTGCTGCTGGTGCGCTGGAAGCAGGAAGGCAGCGTACCGCCCCAGGCGCCTGCCAAGCCCGGCGAGCCGGCCCAGAGCGCGCGTAACTTCCTCGGCTTCCGTGACGGTTCGGCCAACCCGAACTCCAACGACGCCAAGGCCATGAATCAGATTGTGTGGGTGCAGCCCGGCAGCGACGAACCGGCCTGGGCCGCCAACGGCAGCTATCAGGCCGTGCGCATCATCCGCAACTTCGTCGAACGCTGGGACCGCACTCCGTTGCAGGAGCAGGAAAGCATCATCGGCCGGGTCAAGCCCACCGGTGCGCCCATGGATGGCCACAACGAAACCCAAGTGCCCGACTACAGCAAGGACCCGGAAGGCAAACTGACCAAGCTCGATGCCCACATCCGCCTGGCCAACCCGCGCACCCCGCAGACCCAGGCCAACCTGATCCTGCGTCGGCCGTTCAACTACTCCAACGGCGTCAACAAGAACGGTCAGCTGGACATGGGGCTGTTGTTCATCTGCTACCAGGCTGACCTGGAGAAAGGCTTTATCAGCGTGCAAACCCGGCTCAACGGCGAGCCGCTGGAGGAATACCTCAAGCCGGTCGGCGGCGGGTATTTCTTCACCTTGCCAGGCGTCACCGGGGCCCAGGATTTCATCGGGCGCACGCTGCTTGCTGCAACGCACCCTCAAACCACTGCCAATACCTAAAAACACACTCAGAGCGGATACCGTCCCATGAAGAAGTCGACTATTGCGTTGTCGTTGTTGCTGACCCTTTCGCCGCTGGCAGCCTTCGCCGCCACCGCGCCGCTGGACCTGGTAGGGCCGGTGTCGGACTACAAGATCTACGTCACCGAGGAAATCGGTGAGCTGGTCACCCAGACCCAGGCGTTCACCGACGCCATCAACAAGGGCGACCTGGCCACCGCCAAGAAGCTCTATGCGCCGACCCGCGTGCACTATGAGTCCATCGAGCCCATCGCCGAGCTGTTCAGCGACCTCGATGCGTCCATCGACTCCCGCGTCGACGACCACGAAAAAGGCGTGACCGCCGAAGACTTCACCGGCTTCCACCGTATCGAATACGCGCTGTTCTCGCAGAACACCACCAAGGGCCTGGAAGCGCTGACCGCCAAGCTCAACACCGACGTCAACGACCTCAAGACCCGCGTCGACGGCCTGACCTTCCCGCCCGAGAAAGTCGTAGGCGGTGCCGCAGCGCTGCTGGAAGAAGTCGCCGCCACCAAGATCTCCGGCGAAGAAGACCGCTACAGCCACACCGACCTGTATGACTTCCAGGGCAACATCGACGGCGCGAAGAAAATCGTCGACCTGTTCCGTGGGCAGATCGAGAAGCAAGACAAGGCCTTCCTGGCCAAGGTCGACAAGAATTTCGCCAGCGTGGACAAGATCCTCGCCAAGTACAAGACCAAGGATGGCGGTTTCGAAACCTATGACAAGGTCAAGGAAAACGACCGCAAGGCCCTGGTGGGTCCGGTCAATACCCTGGCGGAAGACCTGTCCACCTTGCGGGGTAAGCTGGGCCTGAACTAAGCAGCACAAAAAAAGACCCAGCCCTGTTGAAGGGGCTGGGTCTTTTTTTGCCTGCGGGTTTTACAGGATCCGATACAACAACCGCTCGATTCGTACCCGGCTGACCCGGCGCAGGAACTTGCCGACCGCCTCGGGATAATCAGGCAGCGTCTGCAAGTCCTGGTACCGTTCGATACGCGTGGTGTGCTGGAAAATCTGTGCCAGCTCGGTACGCCTTGGCTCCAGCCACTCGCTCTTGGGATCATCGATCAGCAAGGCGTTTTCCAGGTCGAGGCGGAACGCGCGCGGGTTGAGGTTGTTGCCGGTGAGCAAGGTGTAGCGCTGGTCGACCCACATGCCCTTGAGGTGGTAGGTGTTGTCGTCGTGGTGCCACAGGTGCAGGTTCAACTGGCCGTGGTCGATGTCGCGCTGATGGCGCTTGGCGAAACGGCGCAGGCTGATCTCGTACAGGTACGGCAGCGCGGCGATCACCTTGAACGGTTCGCTGGGCGGGATGTAGAAGTCGTTGGCGGTCTTGTCGCCGACAATGATGTCGATCTTTACCCCACGCGCCAGGGCGCGGTTGATTTCGCGGGTCACTGGCAGCGGCAGGTTGAAGTACGGAGTGCAGATGGTCAGTTGATGCTGGGCGCTGGCGATCAGCTCCAGGATCACCCGGCTCAACGGATTGTTCTTGCCCACGCCCAGCAGCGGGCTGACCGACAGATGGCCGTTGGGCAATTGCCCGGTGGTGGTGTCGTATGTCGCGTGCTTGAGACGGCTGCGCAGGTCGCCAATGTCGTTGCGCAGGCTGCGGGTGCTGGGCGGGTTGGGCAGGTCGAGGCGATGCACCGCCTTGGAGGCCACCAGGCCGTGCTCCACCAGATGCTGCATGGAGTCGGCGAGCGGTTGGCTGTGGATCAGGTGGTAGCGGTCGTAGCGGTATTTGTCGAACTTGTGCAGGTACACGTTGTTCAGGCTCGCGCCGCTGTACAGCACCGTATCGTCGATCACAAAGCCCTTGAGGTGCAGCACGCCGAACAACTCGCGGGTTTGCACCGGCACGCCATACACCGGCACTTCACTGCTGTGGCCCTGGGTCATGGCCTGGTACCAGGCACTGTTGCCCGGCTGCTTGCCGGCGCCGATCAAGCCACGCTGGGCGCGCAGCCAGTCGACCACCACCACGATGTCCAACTCCGGTCGCGCTGCCTTGGCGGCGTGCAGGGCGTCGTAGATCTCCTGCCCCGCCTCGTCCTGCTGCAAGTACAGCGCGACGATGTAGATGCGCCGGGTGGCCTGGGGGATTTTCTCCAGCAGGCAGCGGCGATAGGCAGCGGCGCCGCACAGCACGTCAATCGCATCAGGAGTGAGGGGAAAACCGCGCAGTTTGGGCAACAGGGAGCGTTTGAAGAACGACGGCATAAGGCTCGCAATGGGTCGAATCCGAAGAGGCCCCGAGCTTACACCATGGGGGGCCTCAGGTCTTGCCGTGGCGCATGGAAAAATTTTAATTGACCAAGAAGAACGATCGTTCTACTGTTCGCAACATGAACGAAATGACCCATAATGAAACCCGCGACATCATCCTCGACGTCACCGAAAAGTTGATCTATCGCCACGGCATCGCCGCCACCGGCATGGACTTCCTGGTGAAAACCGCCGGCGTCTCGCGAAAAAGCATCTACCGCTACTTCGCCAATAAAGACGACTTGGTGATTGCCGCCCTGCAGCGGCGCGACGAGCGCTGGATGCTGTGGCTGCGCACAGAGGTGGAACGCAGCGAAGGCACCGGCGAGCGCCTGCTGGCGGTGTTCGATGCACTGAAAACCTGGTTTGGCTCCGCCGATTTCCGTGGCTGTGCCTTCATCAACACCAGCGGCGAAACCGGCGACCCGCAGGACCCGGTGCGCCAGTTGGCCAAGGCCCACAAACAGAAACTGTTCGAGTACCTGCTCGAACTGTGTCAAGCACATGGCACCCCCGACCCTGAACGGCAGGCCGCGCACCTGCTGATCCTGGTCGATGGCGCCATTACCGTTGCCCTGGTGATGGGCGATTCAACAGCTGCCGATAATGCGCAATGCATGGCGCAAACCTTGTTGGGACTTTGATCGCACAACGGCGCAACTTTCAACCCACCCTGATTGTTTGAGGAACTGCCCCATGTCATCGACTGCAGAAACACGTCCGCCCCTGCCGCCGTTTACCCGCGCATCGGCCATCGAAAAAGTGCGTTTGGCCGAAGACGGCTGGAACTCTCGCGACCCACATCGAGTGTCCCTGGCCTACACCCTCGACACGCAGTGGCGTAACCGCGCCGAGTTCGCCCATAACCGCGAAGAAGCCAAGGGCTTCCTGACCCGTAAATGGGCCAAGGAGCTGGATTATCGGCTGATCAAGGAGCTGTGGGCGTTTACCGACAATCGCATTGCCGTGCGGTATGCCTATGAGTGGCACGACGATTCGGGCAACTGGTTCCGTTCCTATGGAAACGAGAACTGGGAATTCGACGAGAACGGCCTGATGGCCAATCGTTTTGCCTGCATCAACGACATGCCGATCAAGGAAAGCGAGCGCAAATTCCACTGGCCGCTGGGACGGCGCCCGGATGATCATCCGGGGCTGTCTGACCTGGGCCTGTAAACCTTGCCGGCGATGGCGTTGCTCAAATCGCCATCGCCGGCAAGCCGGGCGCCTACAGGTTGTCGTCGGCTTCAGTCCTGATTGAGGCCGACTCGGTATAGCACGCCATTATCCTCATCCGTCAGCACATACAAAAAGCCATCCGGCCCCTGCCGTACATCGCGAATCCGCGCTTTCAAACCGCCCAGCAAACGCTCCTCGTGAATCACCTTGTCACCGTCGAACTGCAAGCGGATCAGCTCCTGGCTGGCCAGCGCGCCGATGAACACGTTGTGCTGCCAAGATTTGAAGCGGTCTGCATCGTAGAATGCCATGCCGCTGATACCCGGTGATTTTTCCCACACATGATGGGGCGGCACGGTGCCTTCTGCGGTCTTGCCTTTGGCTTCGGGAATCGGTGTCAGGGAGTAATTGATGCCGTGGGTCGCCAACGGCCAGCCGTAATTCTTGCCGCGCTCGATGATATTGATCTCATCACCCCCGCGTGGCCCATGTTCGTTCTCCCAGATCGTGCCACTCCAGGGGTTCAACGCCAGGCCCTGGGGGTTGCGCTGGCCGTAGGACCAGATCTCCGGGCGCACGCCGGGCTGGCCGACGAAGGGGTTGTCATCCGGCACGCGGCCGTCGGGGTAGATGCGCACCACCTTGCCCTGCAATTTGTCCAGGTCCTGGGCAGTCGGGCGGTCGTTGTTTTCGCCCAGAGTCACGAACAGATAACCGTCGCGGTCGAACGCCAGGCGTGAACCAAAGTGGTTGCCGGTGGACAGCTTCGGCTCCTGGCGCAAGATCACTTTAAAGTCAGTCAAGCCACTCAGGTCAGCCGCCAGACGTCCACGCCCTACCGCAGTACCGGCGGTTCCGCCTTTGCCACCACCTTCGGCGTAGGAAAGGTAGACCATGCGGTCCTGCTTGAAGTCCGGCGACAGCACCACGTCGAGTAAACCGCCCTGCCCTTTGGCCCACACTTCAGGCACGCCGGTCAGGGGCGCGGAAAGTTTGCCGTCGGGGCTGACAAAGCGCAGGTGACCAGGCCGCTCGGTGACCAGGAAACCTTGTTTATCCGGCAGAAAGGCCACGGCCCAGGGGTGGTCCAGGCCTTTGGCGATCGGCGTGACGGAGAGACTGCCTTGTTCGCTGGGGAACTGCTGGGCATCAGCTGCAAAAGTGGCCGTCAACGGCAACAGCGAGGTTGCGCACAGCGCGGCTAGCAGGGTTTTGCGTAGAAACATAAGACGGAATCCTTACCGGCGATTGCCGTTGGCATCATAAGTGGGGGCTTTGGTTTCGGTGGCCGGGCGGCTGGGGGCGGCGTCGCGCTTGGGATAGCTGTTGCCAATGCCGCCGTTTTCCAGGGTCGGCGTGCGGGTGGTCGGCCCGGTCTGAATCCCGCGAATGGCCGGCGCGTTGGGCTGGGTGCCCTGCATGCTGTTGGGGTTGGCCCGGTGGATCGGGCCGTTGTTGGCGTTGTTGCTGCCGGGCAGGTTTTGCGCCTGGACCACGGGAACCAGGGCCAGGCCCAACAGCAGCGCTGCAACGTGACGCATACAAGTGTTCATTGACAAAGCCTCTCGGGAGTGAGGAGTACGTGCTTTCGATAACACGCTACGCCCAGGGTTCGGCTTTCGACACTAAATACTTTCTCATCAGGTGTAACACGATCTGTCCGCGCATCCGCCTGGGGAAACTTTCCACACCGGCGCCGAGTCATCCGCACACAGCCTCTACTCAAGGAATCGCAGTTATGCCACGAGCCATCTGGAAAGGCGCCATCAGCTTTGGCCTGGTGCATATCCCGGTGTCGCTGGTCTCGGCCACGTCATCGCAGGGCGTTGACTTCGACTGGCTGGACAAGCGCAGCATGGACCGGGTCGGCTACAAGCGCATCAACAAGACCACCGGCAAGGAAGTCACTAAAGACAATATCGTCAAGGGAGTCGCCTTCAAGAAAGGCCGCTACGTGGTGCTCAGCGAAGAGGAAATCCGTTCGGCCCACCCCAAGTCGACCCAGACCATTGAGATCATCGCGTTTGTCGCCAGTGACCAGATCCCGCTGCAGAACATCGACACGCCCTACTTCCTGGCACCGGACAAGCGCGGTGGCAAGGTCTACGCGCTGCTGCGGGAAACGCTGAGCAAGACCAAAAAAGTCGCGCTGGCCAACGTGGTCCTGCACACCAAGCAGCACCTGGCGGCACTCATGCCATTGGAGTCGGCGCTGGTATTGGTGATGCTGCGCTGGCCGGCCGAAGTGCGCAGCCTGGACGAACTGGAACTGGGCAGCGACGTGACTAAACCTACCCTGGCCAAGGGTGAGCTGGACATGGCCAAGCGCCTGGTCGACGACATGAGCGCCGACTGGCAACCCGATGATTACCGCGACAGCTTCCAGGAAAAAATCATGGCGCTGGTGGCCAAGAAGGCCAAGGCCGGCAAGATCGAAGATGTGGAAACCCGCCAAGACAGTGAAGAGCGCAAGTCCGCCGACGTGATCGACCTGACCGAACTGCTCAAGCGCAGCCTGGCCGGCAAACCCGCCAAGAAGCCCGCCGCGAAGAAATCCACCAAGGCCTCATAAGTCATGCCCAAGCCCCTCAGCGAATACAACCGCAAGCGCGATTTCGGCATTACGGGTGAACCGGCAGGCAGTGCGCCCGCAGGTAAACGCAAGGCGTCGGCGCTGTCCTTCGTGATCCAGAAACATGCCGCGCGCAACCTGCACTATGACTTTCGCCTGGAGCTGGATGGTGTGCTGCTCAGTTGGGCAGTGCCCAAAGGCCCGAGCCTGGACCCTGCACAGAAGCGCCTGGCTGTGCATGTCGAAGATCACCCCCTCGACTACGGCAGCTTCGAAGGCAGTATCCCGGCAGGCCAGTACGGCGCGGGTGACGTTATCGTGTGGGACCGTGGCGTGTGGCAACCCCATGACGATCCGCGCAAAGCCTACGCCGCCGGCAAGCTAAAGTTCACCCTGGTCGGCGAAAAGCTGGCCGGCGATTGGGCACTGGTACGCACACGCCTGAAGGGCAGCGGCGATAAGCAACAATGGCTGCTGATCAAGGAACAGGATCCACAGGCACGCCCCGCCGAAGACTACGATATTGTCCAGGCCCAGCCGGACAGCGTGCTCAGCGCCGCCTCGGTGGGTAAACCCAAGCCTCGCGCAAAACCCCGAAAAACCAAGGCGACCCTTCCCGAGCATTTCACCCCGCAATTGGCCACCCTGGTGGATCGCGCGCCCGAGGGCGATTGGCAGTACGAAATCAAGTTCGACGGTTACCGCATGCTCGCGCGCATCCGCGACGGCGAGGTGCGGCTGTTCACGCGCAACGGCCACGACTGGACCGACCGCCTGCCGCGCCAGACCAAGGCCTTGCAAGCTTTGAAGCTCAACGACAGCTGGCTCGACGGCGAAGTAGTCAGCCTGAACGGCGACGGCCTGCCGGACTTCCAGGCGCTGCAAAACGCCTTCGATATCGGGCGCAGCCTGGACATTGTCTACTACCTGTTCGATGCGCCATTCCTGGATGGCCAGGATCAGCGCGAGGCCCCCGTCGAGGATCGGCGTGCGGCGCTAAAGACTGCGTTGGCTGGCAGCAGAAGCAAGCTATTACGATTCTCCGAAGCCTTTACCGCCCATCACCGGGACATTTTTGAAAGCGCCTGTGACCTGGCCCTTGAGGGCGTGATCGGCAAGCGCCTGGGCAGCCCTTATGTGTCCAGTCGCAACGCCGATTGGATCAAGCTCAAATGCCGCCTGCGCCAGGAATTCGTGATCGTCGGCTACACCCGGCCGCAGGGTTCGCGCAGTGGTTTCGGTGCGCTGTTGCTGGCGGTCAATGACGCGTCGGGATTGGTGTATGCCGGACGCGTGGGCACCGGGTTTGATCAAGCATCACTGAAGGCGATCCATGCGCAACTCACGCCATTGGAGCGCACGTCATCGCCGCTGGGGAAACCGCTGACCAGTGCCCAGGCCCGTGGCGTGCACTGGGTGGAGCCGACCTTAGTCGGTGAAGTGCAGTTTGCCGAATGGACCCGTGAAGGCGTGGTGCGCCAGGCGGCGTTCGTCGCAATGCGCAGCGACAAGCCGGCCGCGCAGATCATTCATGAGCAACCGCGCACGAGCAAATCCATGAAGCCTGCCAAAAAAAACACCGGCAGCGTAAAAATCACCCACCCAGACCGCGTGATCGACCAGCAGAGCGGCACGCAGAAAGAGCAACTGGCGCAGTTCTACAACGGCATCAGCGAGTGGCTCCTGCCGTTCCTGCGCCACCGTCCCGTGTCACTGCTGAGGGCGCCTGAAGGCATCGAGGGAGAGCAGTTCTTCCAGAAACATTCGGAGCGCCTGGCCATTCCCAACATCAAGCAGCTGGATCAGGCGCTCGACCCTGGCCACGCGCGCCTGATGGAAGTCGACAGTGCCAAAGCGTTGCTCGGGGCGGTGCAGATGGGCACCGTGGAGTTTCATACCTGGGGCGCCACCGCCGACAAGATCGAAACCCCGGACCTGTTTGTACTCGACCTCGACCCTGATCCGGCGCTGCCCTGGAAAACCATGCTGGAAGCGGCGCAGCTCACCCTCTCGGTCTTGGACGAGCTGGGCTTGCAAGCCTTCGTCAAAACCAGTGGTGGCAAAGGCCTGCACCTGGTCGTGCCGCTGGCGCGCCGAGACAACTGGGACACCGTCAAGGCGTTCGCCAAAGCGATTGCCCAATTCATGACCGAGCAACTGCCTGAACGCTTCACCGCGACGTCAGGACCGAAAAACCGGGTCGGCAAGATCTTCATCGACTACCTGCGTAATGCGCGGGGCGCCAGCACCGTGGCCGCCTACTCTGTGCGGGCACGGCCGGGATTACCGGTGTCGGTGCCGGTCAGTCGTGAGGAATTGAAGGGGTTGCGCAGTGCACAGCAATGGACGGTCGCCAACCTGCAGCAGCGCCTGGATGGCTTGAAGGGCGATCCCTGGGACGGCTATGCCAATCGACAGAAAATCAGCAAGAAGATGTGGGACAAACTGGGCGCTCATCCACTGGAGTGAATGGCGCCCGAAACACTCAGATGAGCAGGAAGATCGCCGCCAGGGTTGCGAAGATCGCCCATTTTTCCAGGTAGTAACGCGTACGGTTGCGCTTTTTCAGCTCTTTACCGCGCAAGCGAATCTTGTACAGCCGGGTGAAGGCGCGGTTGAGGCCGCCGGTCTTGTCGCCGGCATCGTTGGGCGAGCCCGCGGCCGCCATCACGTTGCGGCTGAACCAGCGATTGAACGCCGCGGCCCAACGGTATTTCATCGGGCGCTCGATATCGCAGAACAGAATGATGCGGTTCTGCTGCGTGGTGTTTTCGGCGAAGTGGATGTAGGTCTCGTCAAACATCACCGGCTCGCCATCACGCCAGTAGTAGTTCTCGCCGTCCACGTTGATGTAGCAGCCCGGGTCGTTCGGCGTGTCCAGGCCCAGGTGATAGCGATACGAGCCGGCATACGGGTCGCGGTGGCGCACCAGCTTGGAGCCCGGCGGCAGTTCGGCGAACATCGCGGCCTTGATCGAACCGATACTCTGCACCAGTTCGGTAGTACGCGGGCATAGCTTCATCGCCGACGGGTGGCTGTCGCCATACCACTTCAGGTAGAAACGCTTCCAGCCCGACTTGAAGAACGAGTTGAAACCCACGTCGTTGTACTGCTCCGAGCGCTTGATTTCGCCGGCGCGCAGCAGGTTCTGGCCTTCCTCGCGGATCTCTTCCCAATGTTCCTGGAGCGGGCTCAGGTCAGGGAAATCGTTGGGCGACAGGTAGGGTCGGCTGGGTAGTTTAGAGAAGAGATAGAGAAAGCAGTTGATCGGCGCCAGGAAGGTCGAATGATCGCTGAGTTGGCGGCCCAGCTTATGCCGCACCCGGCCACGTAAGTGTACATACGCAATCGAGGCAACGTAGAGAACAACAATGATGAGTTTCAAGGGATTTCGTCACAAGTCAGAAGAGAACAGGCTGCTCCTGCGTGCCCACAACGGACGAGGATGGATAGCAGCACCTGAAATCACAATTCACACAATCGGCACGACCGGCTGAGTGACCACCCGGCGCGTGGCCCTTTGCAGTTATTTAGCCACAGGTTGTAACCAAAAGTTAACTAAGAATTGTGAAAAGCTGTCTTGCGAATGTGCTGCGTAATCCAGCTTCAAATGATAAAAGGCATCGCCATCGACGATTTCCCCTTCAACAAAAAGGAATTTGTATGTCATCCCTTTTGGATCCGGACTTTCAAGCGCTGCAAGGTGCGTGGGAGCAAACCTCACTCGAAGACAGCGGCGTGCTCAACCCCATCGACGCGCACACGGCCCCTGGCGCAATCACCACGATCAACGGCGACAGCTTCGAAGTGAAAACGGTCAGCGGCGAGGTATTGCTGGCAGGACGTTTTTTCCTCGACAGCAGCACCGTGCCCAAGCGCATTACCTGGATCGACTCCATGGGAGATGACGCAGGCAAACACTTGCCCGCCAGTTATCGCCTCGACGGTGATGAATTTGTGTTCATTGCCGCCGACGAAGGTATGCCCAGGCCAACCACGTTCAGCACAGGCCCTGGGCAAACCATGCGCACGTTCGTGCGCCGCGACTGAAAGACGCCTCAGTCGAGACGCTTGGTAGCGGTCAAGGTAAAGCACATCGGTAATTGTGCGGGCTGGTGCTCGTATTGGTCGTAGAGTTCTTCGCGGTTGGAGTGGGGATACTCCTGCAGGTGAACGATCTGCAACTGGGCGCCAATCGCGGCACTGACCACATCGCCCAGGGTGTGCACATACCAATAGGACGTCGGCCCGGCCACCTCGCCCTGCCCCTCATAGACAATCGACTCCTGCAGTACGAAGGGTTCGTGCTGGAAGTAGGAACTGGCCGGCAGGAACGGGTTTGGCGCCCGTGGATCGAACACCTCCAGAAACGGGTGGGTTTCATACATGACCAAGGTGCCGCCGGGTTTCAGGGTGAGGGCGACCTGCTGCATGAACAGCGCCACGTCCGGCATCCAGCCCAGCACCCCAATTGTCACCAGGGCGATGTCAAAGCGCCCGTGTAACGCCTGCGGCAGATGATGGATGTCACTCTCGATAAACTCAGGGTTGTGCGGCGAGACATCGGCCAGCTCCCAGGCCTGCTGGAGGAACGCCGGGGATTGGTCCACGCCCACCACCGAACGTGCGCCCAGGCCAAACAGCGACAGGCTTTCGCGGCCATTGTTGCAGCACAGTTGCACCACATCTTTGCCGGCCACGCCAACGTCTTGCAGCAGCCCGGTAATCGTAGGATCCAGGCAGGAAAAGTCAGCTTGGCCGACGCTGTTGAGCAACGCTTTCCAGGTGTCGGTGGTCTTGTGCAGGCCGGCCGATTGATCCCAGGCGTCTTTGTTGCAGGCAATCGCCTGTTGAGCTGAGGGCATGTCCATTGCGTCTCCAGATAATCCATACAGAGGGGCTCAGAAAATAAGCCATGTACCCACGGAATAAAACCCGGCTAACGCACGAAACTTAACGCAACGCCTGCGGGTCACTAACGCAATGCGTGTTCAGTCCTTGAACACCGCTTGCGAAGTGCTCGCCGTGGCCAAACATTCCGACCTGCGTAACACCTTGTCCCTCGACAGCCTGAATTTCTTCCTGGCGGATGTACGCGACGGCCTCGGACCCTATCTGGCCATTTACCTGCTGGCCGTGCACCAATGGGACCCGGCCAGTATTGGCGTGGTCATGACCCTGGCAGGTATCGCCGCATTGATCACCCAAGGCCCGGCGGGCGCATTGATCGACCGCACCCGCAGCAAGCGCGCGGTGATCGCGCTGGCCGCTATTGTGGTAACCGCCAGTTGCCTGCTGCTGCCCTTTGTCAGCTCGTTCAGCCTGGTGGCATTGACCCAGGCCGCCAGTGCCGTCGCCGCCTCGGTGTTTGCACCGGCGATTTCCGCGATCTCCCTGGGGATCACCGGGCCGCGCGCGTTCACCCGCCGCACCGGACGCAACGAAACCTTCAACCACGCCGGCAATGCCGTGGCCGCCCTGTTGGCCGGCGGCCTGGCCTACTTGTTTGGTCCAGTGGTGGTGTTTTACCTGATGGCGTTCATGGCACTCGCCAGCATCATTGCGATCAGCTGTGTGTCCGCCGAGGCCATCGACCATGAAGTGGCCCGCGGCTTCGACCCGGCACATCACACCGACCATGAACAACCGTCCGGCATGAAAGTGCTGCTGGCGAATCGCCCGCTGCTACTGTTTGCCATCTGCTGCGCGCTGTTTCACCTGGCCAACGCCGCCATGCTGCCGCTGGTCAGCCAGAAGCTGTCGCAGATCAACCTGCAGATGGCCACGCCACTGACCTCGGCGTGCATCGTCGCCGCCCAGTTGGTGATGGTGCCGATAGCCTGGCTGGTCGGGCTCAAGGCTGACCTGTGGGGGCGCAAACCGCTGCTGATGGCCGGTTTCATGATCCTGCCGCTGCGCGGCGTGCTCTACACCTTGTCCAGCGACCCTTATTGGCTGGTGGCCGTGCAAATGCTCGACGGCATTGGCGCGGGAATCTTCGGCGCGCTGTTCCCGGTGATCGTCAAGGACCTGACCCAGGGCACCGGCCGCTTCAACGTCAGCCTGGGCGCCCTTTCCACCGTGTTTGGTCTGGGCGCGGCACTGAGCAGCAGCCTGGCGGGTTTCGTGGTGCAACAGGCCGGGTACAACGCGGCATTCCTGACCCTGGCCGGGGTCGCAGCGCTGGCCTTGGCGTTGTTATGGCTGGCAATGCCGGAGACCCTGGCGAAACCTTCCTTCGCCGGACATACAACTGTCGCCTGACATATGCGACAATGCGCGCCAAATTCCAACACACATCCCCCATTTTCTGCTCAGCGACCGGGTTTCGCGCCTTGATGTCGCTGTTGACGCATGCCTGAAGGCTCCTGCCGACACGCTCGCAACCCATTGATAGGTAAAGTAATTGATCTCCACAGCTAACATCACCATGCAGTTCGGCGCCAAGCCGCTCTTCGAGAATGTCTCGGTCAAGTTCGGCGCTGGCAACCGTTATGGTTTGATCGGTGCCAACGGTTGCGGCAAGTCGACCTTCATGAAAATCCTCGGCGGCGACCTCGACCCGTCCGGCGGCCAGGTCATGCTGGAGCCGAACGTACGCCTGGGTAAACTGCGCCAGGACCAGTTCGCCTACGAAGAATTCACCGTGCTCGACACCGTGATCATGGGCCATGAAGAGCTGTGGAAGGTCAAGGCCGAGCGCGACCGCATCTACTCGCTGCCGGAAATGAGCGAAGAAGACGGCATGGCCGTGGCCGAGCTGGAAACCGAGTTCGCCGAGATGGACGGCTACACCGCCGAATCCCGCGCCGGTGAACTGCTGCTGGGCCTGGGTATTCCGCTGGAACAGCATTTCGGCCCGATGAGCGAAGTGTCTCCAGGCTGGAAACTGCGCGTATTGCTGGCCCAGGCGCTGTTCTCCGACCCTGAAGTGCTGTTGCTCGACGAACCGACCAACCACCTGGACATCAACACCATCCGCTGGCTGGAAAACATCCTGACCCAGCGCTCCAGCCTGATGATCATCATCTCTCACGACCGTCACTTCCTGAACAGCGTGTGCACCCACATGGCTGACCTGGACTACGGCGAGCTGCGCCTGTTCCCGGGCAACTACGACGAGTACATGACCGTGGCGACCCAGTCCCGCGAGCAACTGCTGTCGGACAACGCCAAGAAGAAGGCGCAGATCTCCGAACTGCAATCCTTCGTCAGCCGCTTCTCGGCCAACGCCTCGAAAGCCAAGCAGGCCACCTCCCGTGCCAAGGCGATCGACAAGATCCAGCTGGCCGAAGTCAAGCCATCGAGCCGGGTGAGCCCGTTCATCCGCTTCGAGCAGAACAAGAAGCTGCACCGCCAGGCCGTCATGGTCGAAAAAATGGCCAAAGGCTTCGACGGCAAACCGCTGTTCAAGGACTTCAGCTTCCAGGTCGAAGCCGGCGAGCGCGTGGCGATCATCGGCCCGAACGGTATCGGCAAGACCACCCTGCTGCGCACCCTGGTCAACGAACTGACCCCGGACGCCGGCAGCATCAAGTGGACCGACGCCGCGGAACTGGGCTACTACGCCCAGGACCATGCGCATGACTTCGAAGACGACGTGACCCTGTTCGACTGGATGGGCCAGTGGACCCAAGGCGAGCAAATGATCCGTGGCACCCTGGGCCGCATGCTGTTCTCCAACGACGAAATCCAGAAGTCGGTCAAGGTGATTTCCGGTGGTGAGCAAGGCCGCATGCTGTTCGGCAAGCTGATCCTGCAAAAGCCGAACGTACTGATCATGGACGAACCGACCAACCACTTGGACATGGAATCCATCGAAGCGCTGAACCTGGCGCTGGAGAACTACCCGGGCACGCTGATCTTCGTCAGCCACGACCGTGAGTTCGTCTCGTCCCTGGCCACCCGCATCATCGAGTTGAGCGCCGACGGCGTGATCGACTTCAGCGGCACCTATGACGATTACCTGCGCAGCCAGGGTGTGGTGTTCTAAAGCACTCGATTTATTGTAGTGAGCGGGCTTGTTGTGGCGAGCGGGCTTGCCCCGCGTTGGGGCGCGAAGCGGCCCTAAAAAAACACCGCGCTCTGTCTGACAGAACGCGGTGTTTTCTATTGGGGCTGCTTCGCAGCCCAACGCGGGGCAAGCCCGCTCACCACAACGGCATCGTTTACCGCGCAAAGCCTGTTCATCAGACAAAGTAGTTAGCCAGCTTCCTTTTCCCCCGCGCCCTTGCCATCATGCCCGCACCGCCCGCCCGCGAACGAGTGCCCATGCCTGCCGCCGCCCCCAGCTCGATATCGATCACCCTGCAGATCGTCTCCATCGTCTTCTACACCTTCATCGCATTTATCTGCATCGGCCTGCCGATTGCGGTAATTCCTGGCTATGTGCATGAGCAACTGGGTTTCAGCGCAGTGGTGGCAGGGATCACCATCGGTTCGCAGTACCTGGCGACGCTGCTCAGCCGCCCCATGGCCGGGCGCATGTCCGACAACGTCGGCACCAAGCGTGCGATTGTGCTGGGCCTGGCCGGGATTCTGCTGAGTGGCGTACTGACGTTCTTCGCCACGCTGGTGGCAAGCCTGCCATCGTTGAGCCTGGGTATCCTGATCGTTGCGCGGCTGCTGCTGGGCGTCGCCCAAGGCCTGATCGGCGTGGGCACCATCAGTTGGTGCATGGGCGCCGTCGGTGCGGAACACACTGCACGGTCGATCTCGTGGAATGGCATCGCCTCCTACGGTGCCATCGCCATTGGCGCACCGCTTGGCGTGGTGATGGTCGCGGAATATGGCTACAACAGCCTCGGCATCGCACTGACAGTATTGTCCGCACTCGGGTTGCTGCTGATCCGCAATAAACCCTCGGTGCCAGTGGTGCGCGGTGAACGGCTGCCGTTCTGGGCGGTGTTCGGACGTATCGCGCCGTTTGGCGCCAGCCTGTGCCTGGCCTCGATTGGCTACGGCACCCTCACTACCTTTATCACCCTGTACTACCTCAATCGCGGCTGGGCCGGCGCGGCGTACTGCCTCACGGTATTCGGCGTGTGCTTTATCCTGTCGCGACTGGTGTTTATCTCTGCCATCAGCCGTTTCGGCGGGTTCCGCGCAGCCATTGCCTGCATGACCATCGAAACCCTCGGCCTGACCCTGCTGTGGCTGGCGCCGTCTACCGGCGTAGCATTGATTGGCGCCGGGCTGACCGGCTTTGGCCTGTCGCTGGTGTACCCGGCGCTGGGTGTGGAAGCCATCAAGCAGGTGCCCAACAGCAGCCGTGGCGCGGGGCTGAGCGCATATGCGGTATTTTTTGACCTGGCCCTGGCGATTGCCGGGCCGTTGATGGGCGCCGTGGCGCTCAACCTCGGCTACGGCTGGATTTTCTTCTGCGCGGCGCTGTTGTCGGTCACCGCCCTGGGCGTGACCCTGCTGCTCATGCGCCGCGCTTACTGATCCGCCGTCTGCAAGCCTGCGCGGGTGGATTGGCCGAGGGTGTGACTGAAGAACCGTCCCGCCTCGGAGATCAGGTCGCGGTGAATGCCTTCGCGGTCGACCCCGTCGGCATCGGTGCAAATCGCCGGCATCGTTGCCAACTGATCGCTGTCACACGGTGCCATGAACACGAAGTGCCCTGCCCCGGCCAAGAGCTTGAAGTCCGGTGGCTCCGGCAGTTTGCGCGCCAGTGCAGCCGCGTTCTTATCCACCGCCACCAACTTGTCGCCGTCGCCACTGTAGAGCAGCACCGGCACATGCACATCGGCCAGGGTGTGGCGGCCAAACATCAGGCTCAGCGGCGCCATCAACATCAGGGCATGGATGCGCGGGTCGGATTGCGGTTGCAGGTCGTCACGGTCCACCACCAGCTCGCCCTTGGTGGTGCAGGCATCGCGATCTTCCGGACGCTCCTGGCAATACCGGCGCAGGCGGTCGAAATCCGGCTTGGCGCCGGCCAGGATCAACGCGGTCTCACCCCCGGCTGAGTAACCAATGACACCCACCTGGTCGACGTTGACGAATGGCGACAGCATCGGGTCGCCGAGGGTGGCGGTGATCGCTTCGGAAATCTGGATCGGCCGACCATACAGGTTGCTCACCGTGCCCAGGCGACTGTGATCCTTGTAGTTGTCACCCGGGTGCAGCACCGCCACCACCACAAAGCCTTTGCGCGCCAGTGACGTGGCCAGGTCATGCAGTGCCAGGGGCGTACCGGTGTTGCCGTGGGACAGCATCAGCATCGGGAAACGGCCGATGGCGATCTTGGAATCTTCGGTGGCGGCGACGTGATAGGCACCCACCTGTGTGGTGTGCTCTAGATCGGTAGAGGGATAGAAGGCGATCGCCTTCATGGGTTGCAGGTCCAGCGGATCGAGAAACGTCATGCGGTGAAAGCCCACACTCCAATGCGGGTGCGGCGCGGGTGCGGCGTGCACTGAAATCAGGCCGCCGAGCAGGGAAAGAACCATAACAGCACAAAGACGCATCATGGGGATGTCCACCTTTGCTGCGTGAGAACCGACATATCGAAAAAAGTCCAGGGTGTTAAACCCATGCTTGCACAACCTGGGCCAAAGTAATGACAGCGCACAAACGAAAAAACTCCGTACTCCGTTCGTTTTGAGGCGAGCAGAATACAGAGTTTAGGCGCCCGGCTTCAGAATGAAACCGAGCAAAGGCGGAATTTACACAAGCCTTACGCGGCGGCGAACAATTGTTCGTTGATGACTACGTTGGCGTCGTTCAGGGACTTGCTGCGCACTTCATCACCGTAGGCCAGGCCTTCGGCACGCACGATTTCGATATCGGTGATGCCGAGGAAGCCAAACAACAGCTTCAGGTAGCCTTCGTGGGCCGCGCCCGATGCCTGGCCGGCGTGCAGGCCGCCTGCGGTGGACACGATGATGACTTTCTTGTTGCCGCACAGGCCTTCAGGGCCGGCTTCGCTGTAGCGGAAGGTCTGGCCGGCGACGGCGATACGGTCGATCCAGGCTTTCAACTGGGTCGGAATGGTGAAGTTGTACATCGGTGCGCCAACCACTACCGCGTCGGCAGCGAGGAATTCAGCCAGCGACGAAGCGCTCAGGTCAGCCTCATGCTTCTGCGCGGCATCACGCAGCTCAGCGGCAGTGCCCAAGGCACCGAGGGTTGCGCCGGAAAAGTGGTTGATGCCTTCGCTGGCCAGATCACGGTAGGTCACTTCCACACCCGCTTCAGCCGCTTGCCAGGCCTTGACCACGCCCGCACTGAGCTGACGGGACGCCGAGTTGTCGCCGAGAATGCTGGAATCGATATGCAACAGTTTCATGCGGGATCTCCAAGTGAGGATCGCGGTGGGGCGATCAAGTGAGGTTAATCCTACAGATGATCCGAATAAAGGATTAGACCGTTGAAACGCGACTGTTTGTCCCGCCAGTGAGACAATCCAAGCACAGCATGGCCTGATCCAGCCGAGTTATTGCCCGATCCTCTGCAACGCTGGATTTGGCGCCAGCTTCGCTGCATTCTCGCCGCCATTGCGATCACCACTGAGCCCGCCATGCAGCCACACGCCCCAGCCCTGACCAAGGACCTGACCCTGATTCTCGCCATCTGCTGCGGGTTTTCGGTCGCCACGATTTATTACAACCAGGCCATGCTGCCGCTGATTGCGGACACATTTGGGGTGTCCACCGCCCATGTCGGGCAGATCGCGATGCTCACCCAGCTGGGTTACGCCTGCGGGCTGTTGCTGTTTGTACCGCTGGGCGACCGCATCAGCCGTCGCACCTTGATTCTTGCGGTGCTGTGCCTGAACTTTGCCAGCCTGCTGGCCTCGGCCACCGCCCCCTCCTATGCCGGGTTGCTGGTGGCCAGCGTACTGCTGGGCCTGTCGGGTATCAGCGCCCAAGTGATCATCCCCGCCGCGTCCGACCTCAGTGACCCCATGCAAAAAGGCGCGGTGCTTGGCCTGATGGTCAGCGGCCTGTCCGCCGGCGGCCTGCTGGCGCGTACTGTGAGCGGCGTGGTCAGCGGCTGGCTGGGCTGGCGCGGCATGTTCGCCCTCGCCGCCGCACTGGATGTGCTGCTGTTCATGGCAATCCTGACGCGCATGCCCGCCTCGGTCTCCACCAGCAAACTGGCGTACGGAGCCTTGCTCAAGTCCCTGTGGGGCCTGGCGACGCAGTACCCCACCCTGCGGCAATCGGCGATCAAGGCTGCACTGGTTTTCGGTGCGCTGAACGTGTTCTGGGGCTCCATGGCCGCGCTGCTGGCCGCGCCACCCTACGGGTTCTCCAGCGCCCAGGCAGGCCTGCTCGGGTTGTCCGCCATCGTCGGCATTCTCTGCGCCTCGACCATCGGCCGGCAGACTCGGCGCCACGGCGGTTTTCTGGAATGGCTCGGTATTACTACCGTGCTGGCGGCCTTCGTGCTGATCTACCTGTTCGGCCCCCAGGGCTGGTGGTGGCCGATCCTGATCGCGGCGACCTTCCTCGACCTCGGCAACCGTATCAACCAGCTCGCCAACCAGACCCGCGTGCTGGCCCTGGAACCGGCCGCCACCAGCCGCCTGAACACCGTTTTCATGGTGGTCTACTTCATCGGGGGCGCCCTGGGCTCGGCCAGCGGCGCCTTTGCCTCAGCGCACTACGGCTGGCAAGGCCAGGCGCTGACCGGCGCAGCATTCGCCGGGTTGGCGCTGCTGCTGACCCTGCTCAATGGGACGAGACGTACATCGACGCCGACGTAGGCGCCGGCAACGCATAGGTGCGTTTCATCCACTGGATTTCCGCCTGGGGCGTGCGCCCGAAGAAGCGCTTAAATTCGCGACTGAACTGCGATGCGCTTTCATAGCCGACCTTGGCACTCGCCGTGGCGGCGCTGATATCGCTGCGCAGCATCAGCAAACGCGCCTGGTGCAGACGCGTGGACTTGAGGTACTGCATCGGCGAGGTGTCGGTGACCGTGCGGAAATGCGCGTGAAAGCTCGGCACACTCATCATCGCCTCCCGGGCCAACGCCTCCACGTCCAGGTGCTGGGGATAACACCCATGGATCTTGCGAATCGCCCGCGCCACCTTGCCGAACTGCCCCTGGCGATTCAACGCGGCGCGCATCGAACCGCCCTGCTCGCCCGTGAGAATCCGGTAGTAGATTTCGCGCATCAGCGCCGGGCCGAGGATGTGCGCGTCCATCGGCGTGCGCATGGCTTGCAGGAAGCGCAACAACGACTCACCGAGCAAGTCATCCATGGGCGATGAATACATGCCGCGCGGCTTGGCGTCGACCATTGCCGGAAACGCATCCAGCGCCACCATCAGTTCCGCCGCGAGGGTGAAGTCCAGGCGCAGGTACACCGCCAGCATCGGCTCGGCTTCACTGGCGTCGGTCTCCATGGTGAACGGCACCGGCACTGACACCACCAGGTAGTGCTGGGCGTCGTACAGGTAGACCTCATCCCCCAGATATCCGCGCTTGCGCCCCTGGCAGACAATCACGATGCCGGGGTCGTACAGCACCGGCACCCGCTGCAACGGACGGTTGGAGCGCAGGAAGCGCACGTCGTCCAGTGCGCTCAGGTTATAGCCCTCGACAGGCGCCAGGGCGTCCATCAGCGCGATGATTCTGTCTGTACGGTCCATGGATCCAGGCCTCTGTGCAAAGTGCCACGGTAACGCGCAATCCACATCCAGGCTACGTCCTCATAGGAATAGGCAATCAGCACATTGGAATGGATATTCGCTCAAACACTGTCTCTGCGTAGCCTGAAACAGCACTTTCAGCCCTCGGAGACTCCCCATGCTTATCGTCTACAACCCTGCTACCGGTGAAGAAGTCGGCCGCGTCGCCCAGAACACCAGCAGCCAGGTCAAAGCCGCCGTCGACCGTGCCTGCGCCGCCTTTCCCGCCTGGTCATCCAGGCTGGCCAAGGAGCGCAGCGACCTCCTGCGCCGCTGGCACGACGCGGTCAAGGCCGACAAGGAAGCCTTCGCCGAATTGCTCTGCCGCGAAAACGGCAAATGCCTCAGTGAAGCCCGTGGCGAGATCGACTACGGCCTGGGTTTTATCGAGTGGTATGCCGAAGAGGCCAAACGCGTGTACGGCGACACGATCCCCACCCATGACCGCAACGCGACTGTGCTGGTGACCAAGGAGGCCATCGGCCCGGTCGCCGCGATCACCCCATGGAATTTCCCATTCATGATGATCACCCGCAAGGTCGCCACGGCCCTGGCCGCCGGTTGCACCATGGTGATCAAGCCTGCCGAGGATACGCCGCTCACCGCGTTCAAATTGCTCGAATACGCCCGCAAAGCCGGGATCGCGGAAGGCGTGCTGGAGGTGGTAGTGGGCGATCCCAAGGCGATCGGCCTGATCCTCACGGGCGACCCGCGTATCCGCAAGATCTCGTTTACCGGCTCCACCGGCGTTGGCAAATTGCTCGTCGCACAATGCGCGGCGAGCATCAAGAAGATGACCCTGGAGCTGGGCGGCAACGCGCCGTTTATCGTGTTTCAGGACGCCAACCTGGATGAGGCGGTGAAGGGACTGGTCGGTGCCAAGCTGCGCAACTCCGGCCAGGTATGCATCTCGCCGAACCGGATCTTTGTGCAGCACAGCATCCTCGACGACTTCATCACACGCGTGAAGCACGCCGTGGCCGAGATCGAAGTGGACCAGGGCCTGCGTGAAGGCTTTGTGGTCGGCCCGTTGGTCAATCAAGCGGGTTTCGACAAGGTCGTGCGCCTGGTGGAAGCCGCGAAGGCTGCCGGAGCCAGCGTGCTGATGGGCGGCAAACCCCACGCCAAGGGCGGCCTGTTCTACGAGCCGACGATATTGACCGGCTTGCAGGACGACTCCCCCCTGGCCACCGAGGAGATCTTCGGGCCGGTGTTCGCCATCTACTCGTTCAAGGACGAAGCAGAAGTGATCGCCCGCGCCAACCAGACGGAATTCGGCCTGGTCGCCTATGCCTACACCAGCGCATTGGGGCGGTCGTTGCGCCTGTCGCGCCAATTGGAGGCTGGCATGGTGATTCTCAACTCAGGATCGGTCGGCACCGCGTCCGTGCCGTTTGGCGGGATCAAGCAGTCCGGTTATGGCCGTGAAGGCAGCCACTACGGGATCGAAGAGTACGTGCAGGTGAAGTATGTGTTGATGGGCGGTGCGCATTTGTAGTGGATTTGCCCTCGTCAGGCGCGGATAGTGCGTCCCATTGACAGGACAATAGGTTGATCATGCAAGACCTCAACGACCTCTACTATTTCGCCAAAGTCGTCGAAGCCGGCGGTTTCGCCGCCGCCGGCCGGCTGCTGGGGATTCCCAAGTCGCGGCTGTCGCGGCGCATCGCCGAGCTGGAAGAGCGCCTCGGCGCACGCCTGCTGCAACGTACCACCCGTCAACTCACCCTCACCGCCGTTGGCGAGCGCTACCTGCGTCATTGCCAGGCCATGCTGCTGGAGGCGGAAATGGCCGATGAGGCCGTGGCCAGCATGTCCAGCGAGCCCCGTGGGCGACTGCGGGTGAGCTGCCCGGTGGGCATGGCCCAGCACATCCTGCCGGAGCTGGTCGCCGGTTTTCTTGCCGCCCACCCTCAGGTGCAGTTGGAGATGACCCTGGTCAACCGCCGCGTCGACCTGGTGGCCGAAGGCATCGACGTGGCCTTGCGCGTGCGCGAACTCGGCGATGAAGACCCGCTGTTGGTGACCAAACGCCTGCGCCAGGCCCAGACCGTGCTGGTGGCCAGCCCCACGATGATGCTCGGGCGTCAGGTTGCGACCCTGGATGACCTCAAGCAGTTGCCGATTCTCGGCGCGCTGGAGGCGGACCGCCTGGTGCATCAACGCATTCTCGACCCCCAGGGCAACGCCCACGACCTGGCGATGGAAGCCCGCCTGGGTATCGACGATTTTATCGTGCGTAAAGCCAGCGCCATCATGGGCCTGGGCTTTACCGTACTGCCGATGATGTACTGCGAAGAGGAATTGGCGAACGGCCGATTGGTACAACTGCTGCCCGAATGGTCGTTGCCGGGCGGTTGGCTGCAGGCGGTCTACCCGCATCGGCGCGGCGTGCTGCCGGCGATCCGCGCCTGGATCGACTACCTTGAGGAAGGCTTCAAAGGCTGTGGAGACCGCTTGCTATGAAGATGACCGAAGCACAAGTCGCGGCGTTCTGCCTGGCACTGCCCGGCGCGCGCGAAGACTACAAATGGGGTGGAGTGCGGGTGTTCTCGATTGCCGGCAACAAGATGTTCGCCCTGCAAAACCTGCGCGGTGACTCGCTGGCGTTCAAGGTCGACAAGGAGCTGTTCCTCGGCCATGTGGATCGCCCGGGCATCCACCCGGCGCCGTACCTGGCGCGTGCGCAGTGGGTCATCATGAACACGCCCTACCCGCTGGGCGCCGAAGAACTGCGTGGCTTGTTGCAACGCTCCCACCAGTTGGTGGTGAGCAAGTTGCCCAAGCGCACGCAGGTCGGGTTGCTGCTAGAGGACTGAGAGCAAAGTGCCGCCGAGGAACAACTGGTCCAGCCAGAACACCTCATGCAGCAACACGATCACCCAGAACAACACCTGGTAAGACACCTTGCGCGTCTTGTGGCGGAACACCTGCTGGGCAATCAACGCTCCCGGCCAGCCGCCCGCCAGCTCCACGGCGTGCAGGATGTTTTCCGGGGTGCGCCAGCGATCGGTCTGTGCTTTGCGCTTGTCGCTCCAGTACAGGAAAAACGCAACCACGCTGACCACGCCATAGGCCGCCAGCGGGATCAGCGTCTCGCCGCGATACCAGACCAGGGCGGCCCCTATCAACGGCGCCGCGCACAACACTATAAAGATCGCCGCCTTCAAGCGCGGATACTGGATGTTCAAGGCTTGACCGCCGTCCAGTCGATCCAGCCGAACTGCCAGGTCGCCAGGATCAGCAGGCCGAACGCGATGCGGTACCAGGCAAATGCCGCGTAGCTGTGGCTGGCGATGAACTTGAGCAAGCCCTTGACCGCAATCATCGCGAAGATGAACGAGGTCACGAAGCCGATGGCGAACACCGGGAAATCCGCCGGCTGGAACAGGTCACGGTACTTGTAGCCCGAGTACAGCGCGGCACCGACCATGGTCGGCATGGCCAGGAAGAACGAAAACTCGGTCGCGGTCTTGCGCGACAGGCCGAACAGCAGGCCGCCAATGATGGTCGCACCGGAGCGCGAAGTGCCGGGGATCATGGCCAGGCACTGGGCGAAGCCGATCTTGATCGCATCTTTCCAGGTGATCTCGTCAACGGACTCGGCGTGGGTCCGGTGCTGGCGCCGCTCGGCCCACAACATGATGATGCCGCCGACCACCAGGGCGGTCGCCACGGTGATCGGGTTGAACAGGTAGTGCTTGATCAGGTCGGCGAAGATCACCCCCAATACCACTGCCGGCAACACGGCAATGATCAGGTTGACCGTAAAGCGCTGGGCATTGCGCTGGCTTGGCAAACCGATGACCACGTCGAGAATCTTGCGGCGAAACTCCCAGACCACGGCGAGGATCGCACCCAGCTGGATGATGATGTTGAAGGCCTCGAAACGCTCGCCGCCGAAGCCGATCAAGTCGGCGACGATGATCTGGTGGCCGGTGCTGGAAATCGGCAGGAACTCGGTCAGCCCCTCCACAACGCCAAGAATCAATGCCTGTATGGCGGTCCAAAAATCCATGCTTCCCCCAAAGGTCTTGCTCTATGGCAAGCCTTGCTGATCTTTTTAATGGTTCACTGACGACAAGACCCGGGGCTGATTCTCAACCCCGGCACGCAAAAATCTTGTGAAAAATCAGACAGTATTCAGGTTTTCCGAATACAGGCCGAAAGCCTATCAGACAAGGCGAAAAAGTCGATGCGGCGCCCACAATTATAAAAAGCACGGAGTGACAGGACGATGAACAGTTTGCGCAATATGTCGATCAGCCGGCGTCTCTGGCTGATCCTGATAGTCGCCGTGCTGATGCTGCTGGCCCTGGGTTTGCTGATGCTCAAGCAGATCCACGGCGACCTTTACCAGGCCAAGCGCCAACAGACCCAACACGTGGTCCAGACCGCCAGCGGGATCCTGACGTTTTATCACGGCCTCGAAACCACCGGCGTGATGACCCGCGAAGCGGCCCAGAAACAAGCCCTGAGTGCCGTGCGCGGCTTGCGCTACGACCACGACGACTATTTCTGGATCAACGACCTCACGCCCGTGATGATCATGCATCCGGCCAACCCCAAGCTCGACGGCCAGAACCTCTCGGCCATCCGCGACCCCGACGGTTTTGCGGTGTTCAACGAATTCGTGAGCCTGGCCAAGGCCAAGGGCGCGGGCATCGTCAACTATCGCTGGCCGAAACCGGGTGCGGAAGCGCCGGTGGCCAAGACCTCGTACATCCAACTGTTCGAGCCGTGGGGCTGGATCATCGGTTCCGGCGTGTACGTGGACGATGTGCAGGCCGAGTTCAGCGGCCAGGTGTGGAAAGCCTCGTTTATCGGCCTGGGTATCGCGGTGCTCATGGCGTTGCTGGTAGCGCTGATCGCCCGCAGCATCGTGCGGCCGTTGCAGGACGCGGTGAACGCCATGGGCAACATCGCCAGCGGCGAAAGCGACCTGACCCGCAGCCTCGACACCCACGGCCAGGACGAAGTCACCCAACTGGCCCGGCACTTCAACAGCTTCACCGCCAAGCTGCGCCAGGTGGTCAGCCAGTTGCAGGAATGCGCCAACGCCCTGGGCCAGTCGTCCCAGGAACTGGGCACCAATGCGACCCAGGCCCATGATCGCAGCCAGCAGCAGTCCCAGCAGATGGAACTGGTAGCCACCGCCATCAACGAAGTCACCTACGGTGTGCAGGATGTAGCCAAGAACGCCGAACACGCCGCCAGCGAAATGCGCGACGCCCAGGCCCAGGCGCAGCAAGGCCAGGTCAATATCGACGGCAGCCTGCAGCAGATCGACCAGCTCTCCGGCACCATCAGCCAGGCGGTGGAGGTGATCCGCACCCTGTCCGCCGAAAGCACCCAGATCGGCAGCGTGCTCGAAGTGATCCGCTCGATTGCCGACCAGACCAACCTGCTGGCCCTCAACGCCGCGATCGAGGCAGCCCGCGCCGGCGAACAAGGTCGTGGCTTTGCGGTGGTGGCCGACGAAGTGCGGCTGCTGGCCCAGCGCACACAAAAGTCCACCGCCGAGATCCAGGGCATGATCGAGCGCCTGCAAGGCCACTCGGAAGCCGCGGTCAAGGTGATCAGCGACAGCCACAGCGCCTCGCAACTGACCATCGAACAAGCCGGCCAGGCCGGGGCCAGCCTGACCGCCATCGGCCAAGCGCTGCGCAACCTCAACGGCCTCAACGCCTCGATTGCCAGCGCGACGCTGCAACAGGCCCATGTGGTGGAAGACATCAACCAGAACGTCACCCAGGCGGCGGGCTTGTCCCACAGCACCGCGCTGGCGGCGGAGCAATCGAGCGTGGCGAGTGGACAGTTGCGTGGCCTGAGTGAACAGCTCGACGGCCTGCTGCGCCAATTCAAAATCTGATGCTGCTTGTGGCGAGCGGGCTTGTTGTGGCGAGCGGGCTTGCCCCGCGTTGGGCTGCGCAGCAGCCCTAAAACCAGACACCGCTTACTGTCAGGCAGTACGCGCCGTATTTATGGGGCTGCTACGCAGCCCAACGCGGGGCAAGCCCGCTCACTACAGAGATAATGCCCGCAGCATTCTTCTTTGGTTACAATCCCCGCCCTCTCCCACTCCCCCAAGGAACCATCATGTCCGGGCTTGAACTGTTCGCCGCTGCCCTCGGGGTGATCGCGGTATGGCTGACGGTCAAGCAAAACCCCTGGTGCTGGCCGATCGGGCTGGTGATGGTGTTGCTGTACACCTGGGTGTTCTTCGACGTAAAGCTCTATTCCGACATGCTCTTGCAGGTGGTCTACGCCGCGCTGCAGGTCTACGGGTGGTGGCAGTGGACCCGCGCCGGCGAGGTCAAGCAAGGGCGCCAGGTCACCAGCCTGGGCGTGCCGGCGATCATCGCCAGCCTGGCCGTGGGTGCGGTGGGCAGCCTGCTGCTCGGTGCGGCCATGGCCCACTGGACCGATGCCGCCCAGCCCTGGCTCGACGCCGCCCTCACCGGCTTCAGCCTGGTGGCACAGATGTGGATGGCGCAGAAGCGCGTACAGTGCTGGCCACTGTGGATCGCGGTGGATGTGATCTTCGTCGGGCTGTTCCTCTACAAAGGCCTGTACCTCACCGCAGCGCTCTACGCGCTGTTCACCGTGATCGCCGTGCAAGGCTGGCGTGAATGGCGCGCCGACCCGGCGTTGCACCCATGAAGGTGGTGGTACTGGCCGGCCCGGAATCCAGCGGTAAAAGCTGGCTGGCGGCAGAGTTGCAAGCGCATTTCGGCGGGTTGATGGTCGGTGAATACGTACGCCATTTCATCGATCACCATCAGCGCGACACCACCCTGGCCGACATCCCGGCCATTGCCCGAGGCCAACTGGCCTGGGAAGACGCCGCCCGCGCCCGGCAGCCCGAACTGCTGATCCTCGACACGCACTTGCTGACCAACAAGCTCTGGAGCCAGACCCTGTTCGGCGACTACCCCGCCTGGCTCGACAGCGAACTGCTGGCCCGCCACTACGACCTGCACCTGCTGCTCTCGCCGGACGATGTGGAATGGACCGCCGACGGCCAGCGCTGCCAGCCGGAGCTGGCGGATCGCCAAGCGTTCTTCCGAGGCGGCCTGGAGTGGATCGAGCACCATCAGCAGCCCGCCCTGGTGATTCGTGGTCATTGGGCACAGCGCCGCGCCAGCGCATTTGCAGCGGTTGAACAGCTACTCTCCGGCACGCTCCAGGTTGGCATTCACCCTTAGCAGCAACGCCAGCAAGGTCGCCTCCTCCTCTTCACTGAACCCCTCCAGCGCCTGCGCGCTGCCTTGCAGCATGATCGCGCGGGCGGCGGGCATGCGTTCGCGCGCCGCGTCGGTCAGGGTAATCAAGCGGCTGCGTTTGTCAGCCGGGTCAGCCACCCGTTCGATCATGCCGTCACGCTCCATACGACCCAGCAACTGGGCCATGCTCGATTGCTCGACACGGGCGATGCGCACCAGTTCGGCCTGGGGCAACCCCCCGCTGCGCTTGAGCGCCACCAGCACCGGAATCTGCGCGACAGCAAAGCCCAGCGCTCTCAGGCGACCTTCGTAGAGGCGGATGAACCCCCGGTTCGCCATGCTGATCTGTTGCATGGGGTTTGGAGCAGGCGTTTGAATCTTCATGAGGGCGTTGACTTTCCATAGGATCCTATGAACTAAATGTATAGGATCCTGTAAACATCGCCAAGGACAACTTCATGCATACCTCGTTGCGCATCGCCATCGTCGGCGCCGGCCCCGGCGGGTTGACCTTGGCGCGAATCCTTTACCGCCATGGCGTCAACGCCAGCGTGTTTGAACGTGAACGTAGCCCGCTGGAGCGCCCACAAGGTGGCACGCTTGACCTGCATGCCGAATCCGGCCAACTCGCCTTGCAGCGTGCCGGCCTGGAGGACGCGTTCAAACGCATCGCCCGTTACGAAGACCAAGGCTCGCGCTTGATGGATCAGCATGGGCGCTTGCTGTTCGAAGCCCCCAACCCGGGCGCAGGCGACCGCCCTGAAGTCGACCGCACCGCCTTGCGCCAGGCGCTGCTGGATTCACTGCCGCAAGACTGTGTGAGCTGGGGTGTCAGCGTCACCGACGTTCGCCCGACCGGTGATGAACGTTGGACGCTGCATCAAGACGCGCTCACCCACGGGCCCTTCGACCTGGTGGTGGGTGCCGACGGCGCCTGGTCGAAAATACGCCCGCTGCTGTCGACCTATCAGCCGCAATACAGCGGATTGACCTTTATCGAATTCGGCATCGACGATGCAGACTGTCAGCACCCGCATCTCGCCGGACTGGTCGGCCGAGGCACCCTGCAGGTTACCGGAGAAGCCAAGGCGATCATCGTGCAGCGCAACGCCAACGCGCATTTGCGCGGCTATGCGATCTTCCGTGTACCGTCCGACTGGGCAGCCGATCACCTCAGCCTGCCCGCACTGAAAGCCCAGTTCCATGGCTGGCACCCGCAGGTATTGGCATTGTTTGATGCGGCGAACGAGACGGTACTGGCGAGACCGATCTACGCCCTGCCCGTCGGCCATCGCTGGTCCCACCGCCAGGGGTTGACACTGATCGGCGATGCGGCCCATCTGATGTCGCCGTTTGGCGGCGAAGGGGTGAACGCGGCGATGCTGGATGCGGCTGAACTGGCGCAGCACCTGCTGGAGACACCCGACTGCTCATCCGCAGTGCAGGCCTATGAAAACCACATGTTCGAACGGGTGATACCGGCGGCCCAGGGCAGCGCCGAAGGCGCCGCCATCCAGTTATCCCACGACAGCCTGGCGCTGTCCCTGGCCCACCTGCATCACCACCTCACGCCTCAGTAGCCCAGCGACAGCCCCGTATTGCGACGCGGGTCATTCGCCCCATAGAAGCGGTTGTTACCCACCGGTTTGCCATCCAGCGACGGTGCGCCCACCAGGATCGCCGCCAAGTGGTTGGCATCCTGCGGACCGGCAAACTTGTGGCCCCAGCTTTCGAGGATCTTCTGGGTGTCCGGGCTCACTGCAAACCGCTCGAGGTTGGTGGTTTCCGGCATCCATTGCTGGTGGAAACGCGGCGCGTCCACGGCTTCCTGGATATTCATCTTGTAGTCGATGACGTTCAGGATGGTCAGCAAGGTCGCGGTAATGATGCGGCTGCCACCTGGCGTACCCACCACCATCACCGCCTTGCCGTCCTTGGTCACGATGGTCGGGCTCATCGACGACAGCGGCGCCTTGCCCGGTGCGATGGCGTTGGCTTCACCCTGGACCAGGCCGTACATGTTCGGCACGCCGACCTTGACGGTGAAGTCGTCCATTTCATCGTTTAGGATCACCCCGGTCTTGCTCGCCATCACGCCCGCACCGAACCAGTCGTTGAGGGTGTAGGTAACCGACACAGCGTTGCCCCACTTGTCGACGATGGAATAGTGAGTGGTGTTGTTGCCTTCATGGGGTGACACGCCTGGCTTGATCGCCTGGGAGTCACCGGCCTTCTGCGGTTCGATGGCGTCGCGCAGTTTGGCCGCGTAGTTTTTGTCCAGCAGGTGCTCGATCGGGTTCTTCACGAAGTCCGGGTCGCCGAGGTAGCTGTTGCGGTCCACGTAGGCGTGGCGCATGGCTTCGATCTGGTAGTGCAGGCCTTGGGCCGAGTGATAGCCCAGATCAGCCATCGGGTAGCCTTCGAGGATGTTCATGATCTGGCAGATCACTACGCCACCCGAGCTGGGAGGCGGTGCCGAGACCACGTGATAGCCACGGTAGTCGCACTCGATGGGCGCCAGTTCGCGAGTCTTGTACTTGTCGAGGTCTGCCTGGGTGATGATGCCCTTGCCGGCCTGGCTGGAATCCACCAGCGCCTTGGCCACCCAGCCTTTATAGAAACCGTCGCTGCCCTTGGCCGAGATTTCCTTGAGGGTCTTGGCCAGGTCCTTCTGCACCAACTTCTGGCCGACCTGCATCGGCTGGCCGTTATGCAGGAAAATCCCGCGCATGTCCTTGTCTTTTTCAAACTCGCCGGTAGCGGTGTGCAGCAGGTCAATGTCGCCCTGCTCCAGCGCAAAGCCGTTTTCCGCCAGCTTGATCGCCGGGGCGATGACCTGGGCGCGCTTGAGGGTGCCGTACTTGCTCAGCGCCAGCTCCATGCCCGACACGGTGCCGGGCACGCCGACAGCCAGGTGGCCCTTGGCGCTGAGGCCGTCGATGACCTTGCCGTCCTTGTCCAGGTACATGTCGGCGGTGGCCGCCAACGGGGCTTTTTCGCGGAAGTCGAGGAAGGTCTTGCGCCCGTCCGCCAGTTGCACGGTCATGAAACCGCCGCCGCCCAGGTTGCCCGCCGCCGGGTACACCACCGCCAGCGCATAGCCCACGGCCACGGCAGCGTCGACCGCATTACCGCCGGCCTTGAGCACATCTACACCCACATGAGTTGCCAAATGCTGGGCCGTCACCACCATGCCATTTTCACCGGCCACCGGGGCCTGGGAAGCGGCTTGCACACCACTGACGGTCAACACCAGGGCTGTGGCAATCAAGGTACGGCTGAAAGGTTGGTATTTCATCCATGGCTACTCTAGTTATTGGGACGCACCAAAATAGCCCGTTGCGGATTTAATCCCCAGCGCAATGGCGTTTTTATTACAGAACTTGTCGGTCACAGAACGGACCTGAAAACGCCCATGCTATATTTCGCGCCCTGACTGTCCCGCAAGGCGCTCTGACATGGTGATCAAGAAGACCGGCATCCGCGCCCAACAGGCCGACCAGACCCGCGCGCGCATCCTCCAGGCGGCGGTCAAGGTGTTCACCCGTGACGGTTATTCCGGCGGGCGTGTCGACACCATTTCCAAGGAAGCCGACTCCAACGACCGCATGCTTTATTACTATTTCGGCAGCAAGGAACACCTGTTCGTCTGCGTGCTGGAACACATCTATGAGCAGTTCAACAAAGCCGAAAGCAAGCTCAAGCTGGACCTGGACTCACCGGAGCAGGCCCTGCGCGACCTGGTGGCGTTTATCTGGAATTACTACGTCAAGCACCCGGAATTCGTGGCGATCCTGAGCATCGAGAACCTGCACCAAGGCAAGCATGCCCAGCAATCCGGCGAGATGCGCAGGTTGTCCGGTGAAGCCGTGGGCGTATTAAAGCCGATCATCGAAGCCGGCCAGGCCCAGGGGGTGTTTCGCCAGGATGTCGACCTCAAGCACGTGTACTTGATGATCGCCTCGCTGTGCTACTTCTATAACTCCAACCGGCATACCCTCAGCTCATTCCTCGGTGAAGACCTGGCGAACAAAGGGCAGCAGCAGGATTGGCTGGGGTTTATCAGCGATTTAGTGGTACGCGGCGTCACCCCGACCTCCCTGTAAGAACCGAATCCAACTGTGGGAGGGGGCTTGCCCGCGATAGCGGTGGGTCAGCTAAACATAGGCTGGCTGATGCACCGCCATCGGGGGCAAGCCCCCTCCCACATTTTTTACCCCATTGCGTCAATGGGTGCCGGGGTTGGCGCGCAGATGCGCCACCTTCTGCTCCAACCCCTTCCACTGCGGCGCATTCGGCGCAAATTGCCCGCGCAGGTACGCCGCCAGATCCGCCACCTGGCTGTTCGACAAACTGTCCTTGAACCCCGGCATATACCCCAGGTCCTTGGTCGCCGGGTTGCTGATGCCTTGCAGAATCACCTTGATCAGGTTATCCGGCTGGTCGCTGTGCACATTGGTATTGGTCGCCAGCGACGGGCTCACCCCAAACAGCTTCGGTCCCAGCCCATCGGCATGGCAGGCCTTGCATGAACCTTCAAATACGCGTCGGCCATTGGGATTCGGCACGCTGACCGCGGCCGCCACCTGGGCCTCGGCTGCGGCTTCGCCATTGAGCGATGCCAGGTACACCGCCATGGCGCGAATATCCGCCTTGGGCAGTTTCGACAACTCACTCACCACCGGCCCCATCGGGCCTGCGGCCACGCCATGGGCATCGGAATAGCCGGTACTCAAGTAGGTGAACAACTGATCTTCGGTCCATGGCGTCGGCGCCTTGGACAGGCCGGTCAGTGCCGGCGCTTCCCAGCCATCGACCATGCCCCCGGCCAGGAACGCCTTGCCGCCCTTCTCCGCCCCCATCCAATTGCGCGGTGAATGACAGGCCGCGCAATGCCCCAGGCCATTGACCAGGTAATTGCCGCGATTCCATTGCTCGCCGCGCTCAGGCTGCGGGGTGATTTCTCCGCGCCGCAGGTTCAACGCGTTCCACCCCGCCATCAACGGCCTGATATTGAACGGAAAGCGCATGGCATTCGGCGTCGGCGCCTGGCTCACCGGCGCCTGGGACATCAGGTAGGCATACAGCGCTTGCATGTCTGCATCGTTGATATTGCGAAACGCCGTGTAGGGAAACGCCGGGTACAGGTTGCGCCCGTCGCGGCCAATCCCATCGCGCATCGCGCGCTCGAACGCCGGGTACGACCAGGCACCGATGCCGGTCTTCACGTCCGGGGTGATGTTGCTGCTGTACAGCGTGCCGAAGGGGGTTTCCATCGCCAGCCCACCGGCATTGGTCGCACCGCCCGGCGCCGTATGGCACACCGCGCAATCACCGACTGCCGCGAGCAAGCGCCCGCGTTCCAGGGTGGCCTTGGACCAGGTGCCGGCGCTGGGCGGCGCAATCGGGGCGATTTCATTGTGGAAGGGCCAGGCCGTCGCCAACACCGCGCCCAAGGTGGCGAACAACGCGCCGAACCACCATTTGCGCCGTTTCTCCGGCGACTTGGCCGGCTCGCCCAAGGTGCCGGCATTCAGCGCCGCCAATACCCGCTCCGGGGTGATCGGCAGCTCACGAAACCGAATGCCGGTGGCGTCGTAGATCGCATTGGCAATCGCCGCCGCGCTGGGCACCGAGGCCGACTCACCGGCGCCCATCGGCGGCTGGTCCTGGCGCGGCATCATCATCACGTCGATCTGCGGTACCTCAGGGAAGGTCAGGATCGGATAGCCGCCCCACTCCTTGCTCGCCACCGTCGACTCCTCAAAGGTCACGCGCTCCTTCAGCACACGGCTGGTGGACTGGATCACATTGCCGTGGATCTGGTGCTGCACCCCAGCCGGGTTGATCATCATCCCCGAGTCATGGCCGATCACCACGCGGGTCACCGACACATCACCGGTCTGCTTGTCGATGGCTACGTCCGCGACCCATGCCGCCCAGGCCGCGCCGAAACCAGGAAACTTGCTGTGGATGTAGCGCGCGTAGGCAAAGCCCCGGCCACGCAGCAGGTGATCGTCGTTGGCGGTTTGCATCGGCGCGGTGCGCGGCGTCCAATTGGCGCGCTCGGCGGTGGATTTGACCAGGTCGATGGCACGCTCGTCCTTGAGGTAGCGCAGGCGGTACTCCACCGGGTCGACACCGGCGGCGAAGGCCAATTCATCGATATAGGATTCGTGGGCGAAGGTGTTGGGCAACGCCGACACACCGCGCATCCACGAGGCGCGCACAAGGGGCGCCATGTCGTTGATGCTCACTCGCATGTTGTCGATGTCGTAGGGCGGGATCGAGGTGCGGTCACCCATCTCGAACATCGCCGCCACCGGTTCCACGCGGCCGGTCAGCAACAACGCCAGGGTTGGCGCGCCGTTGGAGGGGTAACTGGTTTCAAAGTCGTAGGCGGCAATGCTGCCATCGGCGTTGAGGCCGCCATCCACATCCATCAACTGCGCAGTGCCCTTGGGCTCCCACAGGTGTTCCTGTTCACGGGTCAATTGCACGCGCACCGGTTTGCCCACTGCACGGGACAGCAACAGGGCATCGGCACACACATCATCCGCACAATTGCGTCCATAACAGCCGGCGGCTTCCATGCGAATCACATCGATCAGCGCCTCATCACACTCCAGCAGCCACGCCAGGTCGGCGCGCAGCAGGTGCGGGTTCTGGCTGCCCGACCACACCCGGCTGCCGGCCGGCGAGTAATCCGCCACGCCACAGGAAGGGCCGATCGAGCCGTGCATCTGGTACGGCCACAGGTAACTGCGCGGCATGCGTTGGCTGGCACCCGCCAGGGCTTCATCGACATGGCCCTGGTCAAGCACGGTGCGGCGCACGCGAGGGTTGTCGCGGATGGCCTGCTCGACATCACTCATGTCCGGCAAGGCGTGGTTCCAGGGCTTCCAGTGCACCTGCAAGGTGCTGGCGGCCTTGATCGCCTGCTCTTCACGCAACGCGACCACGCCGACAAAATCGCGGATGACCACCACCGCAACAATGCCGGGAATATCGGCGATGGAGGACTCATCCACGTTCAACAGGCTGTTGCCGACAAAATCGCCGCAATCGAGCCCCGCATACGGTGGGCGGATCACCCGTCCATGGAGCATGCCGGGTACGCGCATGTCGTGCACGTAGGTCAGTTCGCCAGTGGCCTTGCCGGGGATATCCACCCGTGCGGCGCCCTTGCCCACCAGGCGATAGTCCGCAGTGGCCTTTAACGGCGCGTCGCCGCTGATGCGCAGCTGGTCGTGCTGGCCGCTGACCAGTTCACTATAGGTGGTGGTGCGCCCATCTGGCGCTTGAATAACGCCAGCCTCCACTTTCAGGCTGGCGGTACTCACACCCCAGCGTCCCGCTGCCCGCGCCAACAGAAAACGCCGGGCTTCGGCAGCCGCGTTGCGCAGGGGGACCGCTGATATCTGCAAGGTAGCGCTGGCAATGGTCGCGCCCTGGTTAGGCACGCGCTCGGTATCCCCAAGCACCATCTGCACCTGGTCCATCGCCAGGTCCAGTTCCTCGGCCACGATCTGCGCCAGCGACGTACGGATGCCGGTGCCCAGGTCCACATGGCCGTTGAACGCATACACCAGGCCGTCATCGTTGACCGCAATAAACAGTCCAAGCTCCTTGGGCTTGACCGTAGGCGTGCCACCCTTGGCCACCGGCCCCGAAGGCGGCAGCACCTCATCGACGATCAACAGGACGCCGGCCTTGGCCAGCCATTGGTCACGGGAAAGCGGAATGTTCGGCATGGTCATCAATCCACGGTCAGCAGGCGGGCCGCACGCAGCACGGCGCGCAGGATTTCGATATGGGTGCCGCAGCGGCAGAGGTTGCCCGACAGCTCGTTGCGCACCTGGGCTTCGCTGGGGTTGGGGTTACGGTCAAGCAAGGCCTTGGCGGTCATGATCATGCCGTTGAGACAGTAGCCACATTGCGCGGCCTGCTCATCGATAAAGGCTTGTTGCACCGGGTGCGGCGCCTGGCGCGTGCCCAGGCCTTCGAGGGTGACAATCTCGCGTCCCACGGCCCCCGACAACGGAAACACACAGGCGCGCGCCGCCACCCCATCGATGATCACGGTGCAGGCACCGCACTCCCCCAGGCCACAGCCATATTTGGGACCATTGAGTTCCAGGTCATTTCGCAGCACCAGCAACAGCGGTGTGTCCGCCATAGCGCTGACTTCGCGTGTTTGCCCGTTGACCTCAAGCGCTACTGTGATGTGCTGGCTGATCATGTGCTTCGCCCGTAACAGTTGGTGAAGTAATCACTACATGAAACAGTCAAAAAAAAGCATCGCGGACCTGGGGCCTCGCGACACACTTGACTGGTGAAGTGGTTACTACACGAACTTAGAGCAAGATCGGTGCCAGCAGTGACTATTCCTGGGGATCGTCGATCATCTTGCGCAACAGGAACAGTACCGCCACCCGTTCGGCCGGGTTGAGATTGCTCATGGTCAATTCACTGATCTGCGCGGCACGGGGCGCGGTCTGGGCAACCAGTTCGGCACCTGCCGGGGACAGGTCCACCACCACCTTGCGTTTGTCCTGCGGGTCCGGTTCCAGGCTGATCAGTGCCTTGGCCTTGAGTCGCTCGACGATCCCGCGAATGGTCGCCTGGTCTACTGCGGTCGCCTTGACCAACTCGGTCAGCGAGCTTGCACCGTGATCGCGCAGTGCACACAGCGTCACGAACTGCACGGCGGTGAGCTGGGAGTCGCCGACATTCTGCTGGAAGATCGCCAGGTGGCGCTGGTAGGCCTTGCGCAGCAGGTGGCCAACTTGTTCAGAAAAGACGTAGGAATCAGGCACGGCGGGGCTCGGTGGATGGCTGGCGATGGGGAAGCATGATGGCTTCGTTGTTGGATGCACTCAAGTTTCTCATGCTCGAATGTAGTCTACATGTGGGAGGGGGCTTGCCCCCGATGGCGGTGTATCAGCAAGCTAATTTCCAGCTGCCCCTCCGCCATCGGGGGCAAGCCCCCTCCCACATGGGTTAATCAGCGGGCCAGGGAGCCTGCTGGGGCAACCACATCCCCCGCAATCACAACCGCCTCATCATCCAGGTACACGTCGCAATTACGCAGCGGAATATCCATATGGCACGGCGTCTTGCGTGTCCCGCCCACCTCGGTGTTCGGTCCGGTGGAGAACAGGAAATTGCCGTAGAACGCCCGCGCATCCATGCACATGCCGTCGTTCTTGTCGTGCAGGCCCATGGCCGTCCACTGTGCCCGTGGTTGCAGGCCCCAGCCGATATGGGAGATACCGTACACCTCGGGGTCGTCGAAGTACTTCATGTAGTCACGCAGGTATTCGGCCTCGAATCCCCCGTGGATGTTCGTGATGAAACCCTTCTCGATTTCCAGGGTGATCTTCTCGCGGGTATAGGTCTTGAAGGGCAGCAGGATGTCGCCGATGTCCAGAACCAGCACGCCCTCGGCGGTTTCTTCGTTGGGCCAGGAGAACAGGAAGCCGCTGGGCCAGTGGTCCCAGCGCCCCGGCTCATCGGCAAAGCCGTACTCGGTCACGGAGGGGTATTGCCCCAGGGCAGCACGGAAATCACTGCCGGCGTGGGACTTGACGTGGATCGAACGCGCCTTCTTCAACAACTGCTCGGCTGCCAGCACCCGCACCTTGTCTTCCTCGGTGGGCAGCATGCGCGCCAGCACTTCCGGCGGCTCCACGGCCAGCAGGATGCGCGTGCCGGTCTTGAGGATCTGCTCCTGCTCCGGCGAGTGCAGCAGCATCATGGTGTCGACGATAAGGTCCGCCGCTTCAAGGGCGCGCTGCGCGGCGATATTGCCAGTGAGCGCGGTGTCGCCGCAGTAGGCGGTCATGTCGTTGCCCATCGCCTTGGGATGGTTGAACGAAGGCAACTCCACCGCATACACCTTGGCCCCCAGGCGCTGGGCGGCATCCATGGCGGCACGCACGGTGCGCGGGTCGGAGTAATGGCTCTTGAGCACGGCGACGCTCTGGGTCGGGTCGACCTTGGACAGCTTCAACACGTGCTCGAACATCTGGGTCAATTCGCAATCGCTTACCGGCATTTTCCTGTCTCCTGTGGGCCTGCACCAAGTTCAGGCACTGAGCTTCACTCTAGTGCATTTTTATAGCGTATACGCCATTTAATAACGATAAGAATCGAATTGCGAACAGACTGCAAGCGGCGCACCATAACGTTACCTATCGACACACACCCAGCATTTGCTAGCTACATAGCGTTACACAGGATAAATATGGCCAAAAAATAAATTTGCCAAGACAGGCTTCCCATTTCAAAAAATGAGCGTATACACTTTAAAAGCCTTGCGGACAGTCGCCGCCGAACATCACAAAGAATCACCAAGAGAGAGGAACACGCCCCATGGGAAGCACTCAAAAAATCGCCATCGTCGGTGCCGGCCTCGGCGGTGCCGCCGCTGCCACCCTGTTGCAGCAAGCCGGCTTCGACGTCGATGTGTATGAGCAGGCGCCGGAGTTTTCCCGGTTGGGCGCGGGGATCCACATGGGCCCCAACATCATGAAAATCTTCCGCCGCATGGGCATCGAAAAGCAGCTGGACCAGATGGGTTCGCACCCCGAGCACTGGTTCAGCCGCTGCGGTGAAACCGGCGACTACCTCTCGCGCATTCCGCTCACCGGCTACGGCGCGTCCTACATCACCGTGCACCGTGGCGACCTGCATGCGCTGCAGATGTCCACCCTCAAGCCCGGCACCCTGCACTTCAACAAACGCCTGGAAAGCCTCGAAGAAACCGACACCCAGGTGCGCCTGACCTTCGCCGACGGCCAAGTGACCTACGCCGACATCGTGATCGGTGCCGACGGCATCAATTCCAAGATCCGCGAAGAACTGCTGGGCGTGGAAAAACCGCTGTACAGCGGCTGGGTCGCGCACCGCGCACTGATCCGTGGCGACCAGCTCGCCAAGTACAACCACAAGTTCGAAGACTGCATCAAGTGGTGGACCGAGGACCGCCACATGATGGTCTACTACACCACTGGCAAGCGCGACGAGTACTACTACGTGACCGGCGTCCCCCACCCCGAATGGGACTTCCAGGGCGCATTCGTCGACAGCAGCCGCGAAGAGATGTTCGACGCCTTCAAGGGCTATCACCCCACCGTGCAAGCCTTGATCGAATCCACCGACAGCGTGACCAAATGGCCGCTGCGCAACCGCAACCCGCTACCGCTGTGGAGCCGGGGTCGCCTGGTACTGCTCGGCGACGCCTGCCACCCAATGAAGCCGCACATGGCCCAGGGCGCCGGCATGGCCATCGAAGACGCCGCCATGCTCACCCGCTGCCTGCAGGAAACCGGCATCAGCGACTACCGCACCGCCTTCGAGCTGTACGAAGCCAACCGCAAGGAACGCGCCTCGCGGGTGCAAGCAGTGTCCAACGCCAACACCTGGCTGCGCACCCAGGAAGATCCGGCCTGGGTCTACGGCTATGACCTGTACGCCCAGGCACTGAAATCGGGGGTGGCCGCGTGAGCACCTTCCTCTACGGCGGCAACGTGCAGGCCAACGGCATTCGCCAGCATTACTTGCGCTACGGCGGCAAAGGCCCGGCGCTGATCCTGATCCCGGGCATCACCAGTCCTGCGATCACCTGGGGTTTCGTCGCGGAGCGCCTGGGCGAACACTTCGACACCTACGTGCTGGACGTGCGCGGTCGCGGGCTGTCCTCCACCGGCCCCGAACTGGACTACAGCGCGGATACCTGCGCCGACGACATCGGTGCCTTTGCCGATGCGCTGAACCTGGACAGCTACCACCTGATGGGCCATTCCATGGGCGCCCGTTTTGCCGTACGCAGCGCGGTCAAACATCCGCAGGGCGTGAAGCGCGTGGTGCTGATCGACCCGCCGGTGTCTGGCCCGGGTCGGCGTGAGTACCCGAGCAAACTGCCGTGGTACGTCGATTCGATCCGCCAATCTCTGGTCGGCATGGACGCCGATGCAATGCGTGCCTTCTGCGCCACCTGGACCGACGAACAACTGCAACTGCGCGCCGAATGGCTGCACACCTGTTATGAGCCCGCCATCGTGCGCGCCTTCAATGACTTCCACAGCGTGGACTTCCACCAGGATCTGCCTCACCTCAAGGCCCCGGCCCTGTTGATGGTGGCGGGTCGCGGCGGGGTGATCCTCGATGAGGACGTTGCCGAAATCCAGGACCTGCAGCCGCACATCCAGGTCGCCTGCGTACCCAACGCCGGGCACATGATTCCGTGGGATGACTTCGACGGTTTCTTCCACGCCCTCGGCGACTTCCTCACACAATAAAAACGGAGACCACCATGCAGAAGCCTTACCGCATCGGCCAGATCGTGCCGAGCTCCAACACCACCATGGAAACCGAGATCCCGGCGATGCTCACCGCGCGCCAGGCGATCCGTCCCGAGCGTTTTACCTTTCACTCCAGCCGCATGCGCATGAAGCAGGTGCGCAAGGAAGAACTGGCGGCCATGGACGGTGAGTCCGACCGTTGCGCCGTCGAACTGTCCGACGCCAAGGTAGACGTGCTGGGTTATGCGTGCCTGGTGGCGATCATGGCCATGGGGCTCGGATATCACCGCAACTCCGAACAACGCCTGCGCAAGGCCACCGCCGACAACGATGCCAACGCCCCGGTCATCACCAGCGCCGGCGCCTTGATCGAAGGCCTGAAAGTCATGGGCGCCAAGCGCATCGCCATCGTCGCGCCGTACATGAAGCCGCTGACCGAACTGGTGGTGAACTACATCCGCGAAGAAGGTTTTGACGTGGTGGACTGGCGCGCCCTGGAGATCCCCGACAACCTCGAAGTGGCGCGCCACGACCCGGCCAACCTGCCGGCCATCGTCGCCGGCATGAACCTGGAAGGCGTCGACGTGATCGTGCTGTCCGCCTGCGTGCAGATGCAGTCGCTGCCGGTGGTGGCCAAGGTCGAGGCACAAACCGGCAAGCCAGTGCTCACCGCCGCTATCGCTACCACCTACGCCATGCTCAAGGCCCTGGACCTGGAGCCCATCGTGCCTGGCGCGGGCGCCCTGCTCTCCGGTGCCTACTAATTGGAGTGCAAAGCACTTCTGTGGTGGTGGCGAGCGGGCTTCTGTGGTGAGCGGGCTTGCCCCGCGTTGGGCTGCGCAGCGGCCCCAAAAAAAGCGGGAGCGCTACGCACTCCAACGCGGGGCAAGCCCGCTCACCACAACAAGCCCGCTCGCCACAGCAAACATGAATGAGGAGTTGAGAAGATGAGCGAACAATCCGCCGACGCCAACTACCAGGGCGTATGGGGCAACCGCATCGGCTTTGGCAAAAAGGCCGCGCTGTTGATGATCGACTTCATGCAGGGCTACACCTCCGAAGGCGCGCCGCTGTTCGCGCCGGGTGTGGTCACGGCCGTGGCTGAAAGCGTGGAGCTGCTGGCCAGCGCGCGCCAGCACGGGATTGCGGTGGTGCACACCAATATCCGCTACCATCCCGGCCATTTCGTCGATGGCGGAATCTGGGTCAAGAAGGCCCCGGTGATGAAAGACATGGTCGAAGGCAACCCACTGGCCGCGTTCTGCGCCGAGGTGCTGCCCCAGGCCGATGAAGTGGTGATCACCAAGCAGTACGCCAGTGCGTTTTTTGGCAGCAGCCTGGCGCCGATGCTGCATGCACAAGGCATCGACACCGTGGTACTGGCTGGCTGTTCCACCAGCGGCTGCATCCGCGCCACGGCGGTGGATGCCGTGCAACACGGATTTCGCACCATCGTCGTGCGCGAATGCGTCGGCGACCGACACCCGGCCCCCCATGAAGCCAACCTGTTCGATATCGACAGCAAGTATGGCGACGTGGTGAGCAAGCAGGAGGCGATGCGCAAATTCAGGGAGCAATAAGGTTTTAGCCATAAAAGCGCCATAAGAGCGCGGTCCGCGACCCTACACCAACTGCCGGCTGTATAAAAAAACCATAAGTCACCGCCAGGAGACACCCGATGCCCATTGCGAATGCAGCGCCGGCGACCACGGTCGCCGATCCCGTCAACACGCTTTACCACAAGATCACCTGGAAGCTGATACCGTTCCTGTGCTTCTGTTATCTGGCCGCCTACCTGGACCGGATCAATATCGGTTTCGCCAAGCTGCAAATGCTCGACCAGTTGCAGTTCAGCGAAACCGCGTTCGGCCTCGGTGCCGGCCTGTTCTTTGTCGGCTACATCCTCTTTGAAGTACCGAGCAACCTGGTGCTGGAACGGGTCGGCGCGAAGATCTGGATCGCGCGCATCATGATCACCTGGGGCCTGCTCTCGGCCTGCACCATGCTGGTCACCTCCACCACCCAGTTCTACATCCTGCGCTTTCTGCTCGGCGCGGCCGAAGCGGGCTTTCTGCCGGGCGTGCTGTACTACCTGACCACCTGGTTCCCCACCCACCGGCGCGGGCGCATCATTGCGTTGTTCATGATCGGCCTGCCGCTGTCCAGCGTGATCGGCGGCCCGCTGTCCGGCTGGATCATGGGCCACTTCGACCATATGGGCGGCCTGCGCGGCTGGCAGTGGCTGTTCCTGATCGAAGCGGTGCCCAGCGTGTTACTTGGCGTGCTGACTTTCTGGGCGCTGCCCAACACCTACCAGCAAGCCAAATGGCTGTCGGACGAGGAAAAGACCCTGCTGGAAACCGAGCTGCGCAAGGACGACGCCGATGGCGCCGCCAGCAAGCACAGCTTCCGCGACGGGTTCTTCAACCTCAAGGTGTGGATGCTCGGAGGTATCGACTTCTCGATCCTGCTCAGCGCCTACGCCATGGGTTTCTGGATGCCGACCTTCATCCGCAACGCCGGGGTCACCGACACCTTTCATATCGGCGTGCTCACAGCCTTGCCGAGCGTCGCCGCCCTGCTCGGCATGCTGTTGATCGGCGCCAGCTCCGACAAACACCGCGAGCGCCGCTGGCACATCATCGTGCCGTTTTTCATCGGCGCGGCGGCGATGGCCACCAGCACCTTCTTCACCCACAACGTGGCGGCCACCGTGGCGCTGTTCGCGATTGCCTCGGCGGCGATCATCGGCGCGGTGCCGGTATTTTTCAGCCTGCCGGCGACCTTCCTCAAAGGCACCGCGGCGGCCACCGGCTTTGCCCTGGCCTGTTCGGTGGCGAATATTGCCGGCCTGGTGAGCAACTCGCTGATGGGCGTTGCGATCGACGTCACAGGCAGCAGCGCCGGTGCCTTGTGGTTTTTCGCCGGTTGCCTGATTCTCAGCAGCTTCCTGGTCATTGCCTTGCCGGCGAAACTGGTCAACCGCTGATAACCACAATTTTTTCGGATGAATCACCATGCAAGACTTCTTGAAACGCTGTGCGTTGCTTGTCGCGGTCGGCCTGTGTGCCGGCACCGCCCAGGCGGCGGAAAAAGTCATCTTCGACACCGACTTCAATGTGCTCAACGATGACGGCCAGGCCTTCATCATGCTCGCCCAGCTGCATGCGCAGAAACGCATCGAGCTGCTGGGCATGACCCTGGTCAGCGGCAACGCCTGGGTCGACCAGGAACAGGTCGACGCCCTCAAGGCCGTGGAACGCATGGGCGTGGAGAAAGAGGTGGGCGTCTACTCCGGCGCCGCCTACCCGTTGCTGCATGACTACGCCACCTACGAGGCGGAAAAGACGCTGTTCGGTACCGGCTGGCCGGGGGCGTTCAAGCACCCTCGCCCGACGTCTCCTTCGCAGTTGGTCGCACCACCGGATGGCCTGGCCACCCACACCCAACTGCGCAAGGAAACCGCCGCGCAGTTCATCGTCGACAGCGTGCGCGCCAACCCGCACCAGGTGACGATCCTCGCCGTCGGCCCGCTGACCAACGTCGCCCTGGCGATTCGCTCGGCACCGGACATCGTGCCGCTGATCAAGCGCATCGTGTACATGGGCGGTGCCCTGGAGATTCCGGGCAACACCACGCCGGCAGCGGAGTTCAACTGGTGGTTCGACCCGGAGGCGGCAAAGATCGTGTTGCGCTCGCCCATCGAGCACGTGATTTTCCCCAACGATGTGTGCGAGAAAGTCACCTTCGACAAGGCGGTGTACCAGCGCGTGATCGCTCGCAAAGGCGCGATTGCCGACCTGTACAAGCATGAGTTCGGCCCGCTGTTCGACAAGGACCCGAGCTACCACAGCTTCACCTGGGACAGCCTGCCGGCGCTGTACCTGGTCAACCCCGCAATCGTCACCGAATCCCGCGACCTGTGGGTGGATGTGGACGCCACCTTCGGCGCCGACTACGGCCGCGCACTGGGCTACGCCAAAGGTGCCCCGGTGGGCACGCAAAAGGCCAAGGTGGTGTTCGGCGTGGACCAGAAGCAATTCTGGGATGGCTACGTCAACCTCGTGACCCTGCCGACCCCGGTCAAGCACTGACCGGCCAGCGCAAAGACGAACACTGCTCCTGTGGCGAGAGGGGTTTGCCCCGCGTTGGGTTGCGAAGCGACCCTGGAAGAAGCAATGCGGTGAGTCAGGCACTCTTCAGACGCGAGTTTCAGGGCTGCTTCGCAGCCCAACGCGGGACAAGCCCGCTCACCACAGGGTACTTATCGCCTGTTCTACCTAAAGACCTTGAAAGAGCTGGCCGTAAGGGCGGAACCAAATAGTAGCCGTGAACTAAATAACGGATACACACCCCCCAATCACATCACGCAAAACCATGGCAACCACAACCGCGTCAGACGCCGAAGCCACATTGGTAAAGCCCATCAACACCCCCTGCCCCCGCCCAGCCTCAAGCGTCCAGGAAGACAACGCCTGAACCGCCAACCCCGCCCCACCGGCAGCCTCAGCCACGACAAGGTCCGGCACATCCACCACCAACCGCGCCAGCAAATTGATCCCCCCCGCCTGCTCATCCACCCGCAGATACCCCGCGCAATGCACGCGCAGCGCCTCCACCAGATACCCCCTGCGCTGCGTATACAACTGGCGCATCTTCTTCAAATGCCGGGTGAAATGCCCCTGCTCCAGAAAATCCGCCGCCGTCAATTGCAACAACTGCGCCCCACGCTGCTGCAACGCCTCGGCCGCACGCCCAAAGGTCGACACCAGTGACACGGGCACCACCAGATACCCCAACCGCAACCCCGGAAACAGCATCTTGCTGAAGCTTGCGGCATAGATCACCCGGTCATCCGCATCCTGACTCTTGAGCGCCGCCAACGGCTGGCCGCGATAGCGGAATTCACTGTCATAGTCATCCTCCACCACCCAACTGCCCTGCTCCCGCGCCCATTCCAGCAAGGCCTGCCGCCGCGCCGGGCTCAGCGCCACACCCAAGGGGCTCTGGTGCGCCGGGGTGACAATCGCCAGTCGCGCCCCACGCCCCCGTGCAATGCCCTGCGCCACATCCAGCCCATCGCGATCCACCGGCACCGGCACCAGTTCCACACCGCGATGCCTCAACAACTGCCGCGCATGCAAGTACCCGGGGTCTTCAAACCAGCAGCGCTGCCCCGCCATCGATAGCGCTTCGCAGATCAGGGTGAGGCCGCCCGCATACCCGGCACACACAAACACCTGCTGCGGCGTGCATTCCACACCGCGATACAACGCCAGGTAGTTGGCAATCGCCACGCGCAGTGCCTGGGTGCCGCGCACATCGCCCATCGCCAGGCTGTCCGCATCGGTGCGGCGCACTTGCTGGGTGACCAGGCGTGCCCACAATTTGCGGGGGAACGCATCCAGGGCGGGCAGGCCCATTTGCAACGGCCGAGGGCCTGAAGTCGCCGGCAGCGCAACCGGCATGGGTTTCACCGACACCTGCGGCAACGCCTCGGCAATCACCGTCCCCGCTTGCCCACGCGCTTCGAAGAACCCTTCGCTGACCAACAGTTGATACGCAGCCTCCACGGTGCCCCGCGCCACCTTGAGTTCCTGGGCCAGCGCCCGCACCGAGGGCACGCGTTCGCCGGGGCGCAACTGGCCCTGGTCGATGGCCTGGCGAAAACGCCGGTAGATTTCCTGGTATTTGGGCAGTGACGACATCGCAAGTGGCTCGGCGGGAAGACAGGCCGAAGTCTGATCATGTCCCAACCCACTTGTCCAATCATGCCCCTGTCAGGCCACCCGGCCAGCCACGAAAATGGCGCATCTCTTCACCGCAATAAGGATCGCCCATGAAACACCGTCTCGACTACGCCCTGGCCGCCCCCGCCGGTTATAAAGCCCTGGGCTCGGTGCACAGCTATATCCACGGCTGCGGCCTGGAAAAAGAACTGATCGACCTGGTTTACCTGCGGGTCTCGCAACTCAACGGCTGCGCCTATTGCCTGGACAGCCACTCCCGCGACCTGCTCAAGCTGGGCGTGAGCCTGGAAAAAATCATGTTGCTGGCCGCCTGGCGCGAGGGGCTGCCGCTGTACACCCCGCGTGAACAGGCCGCGCTGGCCTGGGCCGAGGTGGTCACGCCGGTCGCGCAAACCCAGGTGCCGGATGCGGACTACGCACAGGTCGCGGCAGTGTTCAGCGACAAGGAAGTCGCCGACCTTACCCTGGCCATCAGCTTGATGAACGCCCTTAACCGTGTCGCCATCAGCTTTCGCAAAGTACCGGCGGCGATCAAGGCCCACTTGGAGAACCACAGCCATGAATGAACACGTCGAATTCGCCCACGTGGAAACCGCGACTGATCTCATCGCCAGCTTTGCGGTGATGCAGCAGCTGCGCCCGCACCTCAGCGACGCCACGGCATTCGCCGAGCAAGTCCAGCGCCAACGGCAAAACGGCTACCGCCTGCTTGCCGCACGGGAGAACGGCCAGGTGATCGGCCTGGCCGGCTACCGGCTGACCGAGAACACCCTGTATGGCCGCTTTATCTATGTCGATGACCTGGTAGTAGACGCCACGTTGCAGCGGCGCCGCCTCGGTGAACAACTGCTCGACCGCGTGCGTGAAGAAACCCGCGCCCGTGGCTATCGCTGGCTGGTACTGGACACCGGCATGCACATGGCCCTGGCCCAGCGCTTCTATTTCCGCCAGGGCCTGCTGCCCAAAGGCATGCACTTTTCCCAGGACCTCAGCCAATGACCCGTGCCCTGCTCCTTGGTTTCAGCCCCCACGGCAAAGCCGCGCAGACCTTCAAACTGGCCCGTGCCCTGCTGCGCGACCTAGTGCCGGACGCCGCGGTGACCGAACGTGACTACGGCGGCCAGGCGCTGCCGCCGTTGACCCGTGAATATGCCAACGCACTCACCACACCCGGCGGCCTGAGCGGCAGTGCCACGGCACTCTCGGAACAATTGATCGTTGAACTGGAAGCCTGCGACCTGCTGATCCTGTGCACCCCGGTGCACAATTTCACCGTGCCGGCGGCACTCAAGGCCTGGATCGACCATGTGGTACGCATCCAGCGCAGCTTCACGGTGAATGAGCAATTCGCCAAGGTCGGCTTGCTGGAAGACCGGCGCACCTTTGTGCTGGTCAGTTCCGGTAACGCCCGCAAGGGGCATGAGCCGGACTTCCTCACGCCGTACCTGACCGCCATCCTGGCGACCGTGGGCATTGAGTCAGTGGATTTCGTGTACCTGCCGGCCATGGTGCGCGGTGAAGAAGCGGTCAATCGCGCGTTGGGACAGGCGCATCGGCAACTGTCGCTCGCAATCAGCTCTGGCCTATAAAAATTATGGCGCTAGAATCAGCGCCATCCCTGCGCCTGACGCCCTGATACGAGCCCCCCATGAGCTTTGATTTCGACACGATTCACTCCCGCCTCGGCACCGGCAGCACCAAGTGGAACCGCTACCCGCAAGACGTTCTGCCGATGTGGATCGCCGACATGGACATCGCCGCGCCGCCCGCCGTGCTCAAGGCCCTGCACGCACGCCTCGATCAGCAGGTGCTGGGCTACAGCGTCGCCGGTCCGGATGTGCGCGAGGCAATCATCGCCGACCTGTGGGCCAAGTACGCCTGGCGCGTGCAGCCGGATGAGCTGCTGTTTTTGCCGGGCGTGGAGCCGGGTTTCAATATGGCGCTGCATGCGTTTGTCCAACCGGGGCAACCGGTGGTGCTGCAAACCCCCAACTACCGGCCGATCCGCCTGGCACCAGGGCATTGGAACCTGCCGCGCATCGAAGTGCCGTTCGAGCTGGTCAACGGCGAATACCTCACGCCACTGCCAGCGATGCGCCAGGCGCTCACCGGCGCCGGCGCGCTGTTGTTGAGCAACCCGCACAACCCCATGGGCAAAGTCTTCCCCCGTGAAGAACTGCTGGCCGTGGCCAATGCCTGCCTGGAACACGGCGCGTTGATCATCTCCGACGAAATCCACGCCGAGCTGTGCTTCGACGGTCGCCGCCACATCCCCACCGCCAGCCTCAGCCCCGAGATCGCCCAGCGCACCATCACCCTGATGTCGGCGAGCAAGGCCTATAACGTCGCCGGCCTGAAGACCTGCTTTGCCGTGGTGCAGAACGCCGAGATTCGTGAGCGCTTCAACCACGCCCGTTGTGGCATGGTCGACAGCGTCAGCCCCCTGGGCCTGGAAGCCACCCGCGCCGCCTACAGCGAATGCGCCGACTGGCTCGACGCCTTGGTGCAGTACCTGCAAGCCAACCGCGACTACCTGCTCAACGCCGTGCAGACCCGCCTGCCCGGTGTGGTCATGCACGCACCGCAAGGCACCTACCTGGCCTGGCTGGATTGCAGTGCCCTGGGCCTGGACGACCCGCAGCAGTTCTTCCTGGAACAGGCCAAGGTCGGCTTGAGCGCCGGCATCGAGTTCGGTGATGACAGCCAGCAATTCGTGCGCCTGAACTTCGGCTGCCCACGGGCGATGCTGGAGGAAGGCTTGCAGCGTATGGAGCGCAGCCTGCAAAAACGCTGAGATTGACTGGCACTGTATCCGGTGCCAGTCACCCCATGCTGTTGCTACTGCGCGGGGACTCAGGCTTGGGGCATGGGACCTTCGACTTTGACACTGCTGACCTGCACAACACGTGTGCCTGAACCAGGCTGGCGTGGCGCGTTGATTGCCATCATCACACCGTCATTGGTGATAAATGCGGGCCGTGCCTTGTCACTCGTTGAATCGCTGGAGAAAGCATTCTGGACTACCAGTTGACGTTCGCTTCCAGGCTCATCCCCCTTAAGGTTTACAGTCAAGTCCCCCGAGGCTGAAACCCTCCATCCCGACACCTGTGCCGCGCTGTAGTCCAACTTGATCACACTGTCGTTCGGGTCCTTGATGGTGACCTCCTTATCGCTTTTGTTGACGATGTAGGTATTGGGGCCGCCCTCTCCGACAATGTTAGCGCCGCCATTGATCACGACAACATTGGAGCCCTTGCCGGTCAAAACCACATCATGCTTGCCGTTCAAGGTAAACAGATTGCTCTGGTCATCACCCACGATATAACTTTCGCCATTTTCAACTGTGGCGGCATTTGAAAACTCATGAAAATAGGCAATGGGAGAAGTACCTTCTGTTTTCGAGTCTGGCGTACTGACTGAAATCAACCCGGTCTTGAAGTCAATGACATGCCCTGAATAGCTGGCGGTTTTAGTGTCTTTGCCTTCGGTGTAAGTGGTGCTCAAGCTGCCGGAAAATACCAGTGTGTTACGGCCCTCACCGCCCCAGAGCTCAGTGGCTTTTTTACTGAACCCTTTATTGTTCTGAGTATCCCAGATCTGCTCTGCCTGCTGCAGGGTCTGACGTGCATCAGCGCTGAAGATAACCGAATCATCAGCCGCTCCCCCACTGATCAGTTTTTTCCCTCCCCCCAACAAGAAGTAGTTGGGTTTGCTGAATACTCCCGCCACCTCGTCATCGCCATCGCCCAGGTCCCAGAGCGTGGCCTTTCCTGTCCCCTGTGCACCCTCCACAGGCTTGACTGACATGCCGTTCCAGGAGTCGGCAGGCGCATTGATACGATCATTCCCACCCCTGATGTTAACGGATGGGACTTTCCCATCCACTTTGATCAGGTTCAGCAAATAGGTGATCGGAGCCCACCAGTGCTGGCCTGTCAGTTCAACCTTTCCCGGCACCTGCGTGACGACTACATCCCCAGCGCCAAATACAACACGTTCGAAATGGTCTTTGCCCGGGCCGTCCAGGAAGGCCTGATGATACGTCCTCTTCTGCGTGTCGTAATCCTTGGCATATTTCGCTTCCAGATAAGGCTTCATGACATCAAACCCAGGCTCAAACCCCAGGAATGTTTTCAGTCCGACTTCGAACTTTTTCGAACCGGACAGCGGCGTGTATTCATTGATGTCCTCCACAGTACGCACGGCCGAGTAAATCGCTTGTGCGGTCATCAATATTGCCGCCACGGCAAGTCCCACCGGCCCGGCAGTACTCGCGCCGGCCAGAAATGCGGCGCTCAAACCTATCGAAGTCACCGCATTGGTGACGGCGAATGCACCGTTGACATAGTGATCCTGCGCTTCCTTACCGGTACTGCCAGCCGCTTTATTGAACGAATCGACGGCATTTTTGATATCAAAAGGAACACTGATAGCGGCGCTGGCCCCACCCGCAACCTTTCCAATCATCTTGCCTATCGTCGAGGACTTGAAGCCCATTATCGTCGGCGTCACGGTTTTGACTGCCGACTGCGCCATTTTGTTGAGGCCAGCCTCTACACCCATCCCGACGTAGTCAGACGCTACAGCGCCCGCTGCGATGGCCCCCGCCGTCGTATCGCCACGTTGAAAACTCTCTATGGAACTGCACAGCCCCTGGAATGTGCTGAACGCCTGGAAGCCGAGGCCGGCGGCTTTAGTCGCCCCCGGCTTTCCCGATGTTTCTGCCGGGGAGAAAAAATTTGCGGGCAGCGGTTTGCCGCTGCTCTGCACGTCACGTATCTCAGCAGCCTGTCGTGATGTGTCACGTAGTTGCTTCTGGAAGTGTTCAGGGACGGGACTGCCGTCGCTGCGGGTCACCAAGGGGGCCGTGACAGGGCTGCGCTTGACAGCAATTTCACTGGCGATGGATGTCACGCGCGCCCCAACTTCAGGCGATGTCGACTTCAAAAAAGCCACAAGACGGTCGAAGTCTATTTCCACGTCGCCACTGATACGCCCCTTGGCATCCATGGGCACTGTGTTTTCAACTGGCTTACCCTTGACGTGCACGCCCATTTTATAAAGTTCGACTCGGCTGACGCTCGCTTCCCCTATTTGCAAGGGCGCGCGGGTTTCATCAAGTGCTTGCAGGCGTTTTACTTCAGCCTCGTCAATCGTCCCTCCCGCTGTGGTCGGTAATGCTCCCGTGTTGACCGGCAGAGTCGGCGTGCTCGGTGGCTGCGGGGTGCTGGGTGGTGGAGCGTTAGCTGCTGGAGCGAAAAGCCTATTGAGCGCAGCATCGGTTTCACTACCGACCTTTCCATCGTATACACGTGCGGTGAAGGTCTCCTCCATGAAATCACCTGGGCTTCTGGCAGCGCGTGCGCTGACTTTACTGCCTCCGTCGCGAAAGGGCTCCTTGTTGTTAACCACCTCAAGGAACCCTTGGGAGTCAGCTTTGTAATAGCCCAACATCCCCAGCTTGCCCACAATCAGCGCAGCCTGCCTGGACGCTTGGACCTTTCTTCCGTCCGCCTGAGCTTGATGGCCGATTCGATCGGCGACTGTAGCGTCAGTTGCAGGGGGTGACGCAAAAAAATCATCACCCATGATCAACGTCGGCGGACTATTAAAGTGCAGCCGCGTTTCTGGTTGATCGCCAGGGTTGGCAATAATCACCCTGACTTTTCCCCCGATCGCCTGCGCCGCTGCAGGATCGCTCTGCGCGAGCTTCTTCAGAGCGTCGTCTACAGCATCTCTTACCCGTACTGCCCTATCGGGGTCACCATCACCATTACTCTTTATATCAACAGTCTTGCCCTGAATGACTTCACTTTGGAAATGTTTCGGCAAGCCGACTTTACCCTCGGCCAACGCCACACGATCTTGCTCCATACGCTCGAAGACATAGGGATACTCAACAGGCGCAATTGCCTCATTGATCGCACTTGTCAAACGTTTCCTGAGTGTCTCCATAGCCGGTACGAGCGCGGAAGCAGGGTGGCTGCTGATGAATAGATTGACGGCCTCCAGAACGGTCTTTGCCTGGTGATACTGCGGCATGCCTCTGCTGGCCTGCATGTTGTCCAGCCCTTGCACCACCCGCTCATAATCTTTGATGGCGGTGTGTTCGGGGGAATACGCCTTGAGGCGGGAATCCTCAACCGTCGGCAGCCGTGAAGTATTGAGCACTGTGACAGTGTCCAGCCCATTCAGAGGACGGTTGTACATGAACTTGATGTCGTTGGATGCGCCGGATATCTCGGGAATAAGATCTGGATTGAATACGCTGATAAGGTATTTCTGTTCACCCGGAAACGCCTTCAACGGTTGCACAAACTGTTTCAGGACGGGATCGGTATATATCTTCTTCAGTACACCTTCAAACAGTTCAGCCGAAACAGCCTCAGTAAAACCCGTATTGGGATCACTGAAGTAATACGTTCGCCCCCCTTGTGGATCAACGATGACGCCTGCGGTCAGGCGATGCCCTTCACTGCTGATCAAGAGCGTTTTTGTGGACGGCGAGTTCAACAACTGCGGGGCAATCTCGGTATAGCTGGCGGCCTTCACGGTTGCAGGGTCATGTGCAATATCACGATCTTTTACACGGGCCTGAACCTCGAAGACTTTCCGGAAAAACTCCTCTGATTCCGGCGCATACGGATTTGCGATGGCGTAATAGACATTACTCAGAAAAGTCTGGTGTTTACCCTGCGCCGCCGCTATGGAGAGTAAATGTGAAAACCCTGCGCATTCCCCGCCGGATGCCTGGTTCACCATAGACAGATAGTAGCTTTGCGGTGCGGGAGTCACCTTTACGCCATGGGTAGAGATTATCTTTGTGAACTGGCTCACCGATTGTTGAGAACGGTTGATCACACGCTGCTCAACCAGGCGCTGTAATGCACCTATTTGTTCCGGGCTTAACCTGTTATCCACCGCAAGCCTCATGAGCGCCACGTCGCGCATTGATGAGTGATAACCAGGCAATGCTACTGACGAGGGCGCGTTATAGCCGCGCAAGTAGTCGTCGCGGGTGAACTCATGCCGAGCCGTGGCCACTTTCTGTTGAAATAACTCTGGAACGTCGGTATCCGGAATACCGTTGGAGGGGGCGTCACGATCCTGCCGGGATGCGCTTGAGGTATCCCGGCGAGTGCGATTTTGCTCGGGTGTTCTTTGTTGTACCGCAGAGGGAGCGTCTGTGTTCTGCAGATTCGGAGATTGAAACATCGACAAGGCGGTGGAGGACGCTGAATGCACGGGTAGTCTCTCGAAAGTGATTTATGGCATGGCGTCCCTGTCGTTGAGTATCCTGGCTCAGGCCAACGTACCAATCCTGCATCCTGGGCGCCTATCAGACTTATCCGCTCCCGAACTTATGGCGTACTTTGAATTGAAAGCTGCCGCAGACTCAATTCACAACTTTTCGCAACGCGTGCCGAACCCCTGCTGTTACTGTTTTTGCCGATACGCCCCACCGGTAACAGCAGGAGTTTCATGGCATGACGACCCAGCCCCTCGATCGCTCGTCCGACCCCAAAGCCCTTCCCCGCATGCCGCCCAAGTCCGGCGCGCAGTTCCATGCGTTGCTCAAGCAAAGCGCCAACAACAAAAAGGTTGAGGCCCAGGACAAGCCACCATCGGGGCTGGATGCGAGTAAAAAAGACGGCTACGAACTCGCCGCCAAGGATGCCACGCCGCCCAAGGCATTGGCCGACTACAAGGCCATCGGCCCGCCCGATGAAGTCGGCCCTGGGCTGATCCGTTATGAAACCCAGGACGGCAAGAAAGTCATCGTCAGCGAACAGGACAGCCCCGAGCTGTTCAAGCAGGTCAGCCAGGACTTCAAGTCCCTCTCCGGCGTGGTCGCCAGCCAGAATGCCGGCTACCAGAGCCTCGGTACCGATGGCACTGCGCCGGGCAAACTCGCCGATTACAAATCCCTTGGCGCACCGGATGAAACCGGCCCGGGTGTGATCCGCTACGAGACCCAGGACGGCACCAAGGTCGTCATCAGCCAGCGCGACAACCCCGAAGCCTTCCAGAAAGCCAAGGACGCCTATGCCAGCTTCACCGGCCTGTCCAACAGTGAAAACGCCGGTTACAAGCGCGCCAGCGACAACGAAGTGTGGCCACCCTACGCCGGCACCACGGTGGGCCCTGAGGATGAAGTCGGCCCGGGCCTGATCCGCTTTGAAAGCAACGGCCAGAAAATGGTGGTGGCCCGCGACGACAACCCCAAGCTGTTCGACTACCTGGCCGGCCTGCACGCGGTCTACACCGACCCCGGCAAGAAAGCCGTGGTGGAAGGCGAGCTGAATAACGGCGCGATACTGGCCGATGCCAACACCCCGGTGCCGGGCCTGAACGACTACAAGAACTTCAATTGGAACAACGACCAGAAAGACCACATCCTCACCTACGAGCTGCATGACGGCACCAAGGTGGTGGTGTCCTCCGACGTCAGCCCCGAGCTGTTCAAGAGCGTCGCCACCGCCAATGACACCTGGGCCAAGATCCACACCAGCGAAGGCGAAGGCTACAAGCTGGCCGGGCCGAATGACTTCCTGAAAAACACCGACATCACCTTCGGCTCCCCGGATGAACTGGGCGACGGCCTGATCCGCTACGAAACCAGCGAAGGCAAGGTGATCGTCTCCAAGGAACTCAGCCCGCAGCTCTACGATGATGTGGCGGCCAAGTGGGAAGCCTCCAGTGCCAGTTCGGTGGACGATACCCGCACCAAGCACAACCTGCCCAAGTCCGGTGAGCTGGACGTGCTGAACATGGACACTGGCGTGCACGCCGATGAAAAGGACGACAAGTCGCCGACCCTCAGCGTCAGCGAACTGGCCACCACGCAACTGATCGACACCTACCGCGAAGGCGTGAAGAACGGCTCGATTGCCAAGGACGATCCCCGCGCCAAGCTGGTCCGCGCCCTCGAAGCGCAAGCCGCCTACCAGAACGGCCACGGCATCACCGGCTACGAGGAGTCCAAACGCCCGTTCAACACCACCTGGCGCGAGTTCGATGACAAGCAGACCCAGCTGACCTCGGCCGATATGCACGACATCGTCGACGGCAAGGCCGTGCAAAAACAGATCGGTGAACTGTTCAACGACCCTACCATCCAGGCTGACTACAAGTCGAAGATGGACGACGCCATCAACAAGCTGCCGAACAAGGACGAGATCAAGCAGAAGCTGCTGGACCTCACCTCCAACCCGGACTACGTGTTGTACCTCAAGGACCTGCAAAGCCAGGGCAAGACCTACGAGGCGCAGAAAGACCTCAGCGATACCCTGACGTCGCTGTCGCTGTTCGACCCGGCGGCCGCCAGCAAAGCCGCGCAGAACATCCAGGCGGACGGCTTGACCACCGACCTGAATGCCATTCTGTCGGACCCGAGCAAGATCTCCGACGAGAACAAGGAGCTGGCCACCAAGGACCTGTTCGGCCTGCTCAAAGGAGTGCTCAAGGGCAACGTGCTGGACTTGCCGCGCCGCACCCAGGAAACCTTGGAGAAATTCCTCAACGAAGGCCTGCAAGGCAAGGAAAAATCCGCCGCGGTCACCAAGGCCCTGGAAGAGCTGGGCGCCGTGTATCAGAAAAACGGCGTGATCAGCGAAGCTGACCTGAAAACCGCTCTGAGCAAACCCTACATCCCGGTGGCCGATCGCGGCATGCTCGGCGAGGTGTTCAACACCCTCAACAGCAAAGGCATCCTCGGTTCACTGGGCGCCGGTGTGAGCCTGTTTTCCGGGATTTACCAACTGGTGGGCAAAGGCGGCAAGCTCGGCGAAACCCCAGCGCAACGCATGACCATCGCCAAGGACTTCCTGAGTTTTGCCGGCGGCTCCAGCCACTTTGTACGCCTGGGCGACAAGATCGGCGAAAGCCTGGGCAAAGGTGGCCTGGTGGACTTCCTCGGGCTGGACAAGACCCTGCCGGAGATCTGGGGCAAGACCGGCATGCAGGAGCCGAACTTCGAGTTTCGCGTCAGCGAACTGCCCTCGGATGTCAAAGCCCAGATCGCCACTGCCCTCGATGCGGTGCCGGACAGCCAATACGACGGCATCTCCAAGCTGTTCGGCGAGGGCGACAAGGCCGTCACCGAAGCCACCGAAGGCCTGGCCACCCACCTGGATGACGGCCTGGCAGCAGCCGGTGCGGCCAAGCTGGGCGCGTCCAAATCGGCGAAGATCGCAGGTTCCGTGATCAAGGTGCTGGGCCCGGCCACGGACATTGCCGGCGGTTTTGCCGACATCGTACTGGGCGCATTGGCAATCAAGAGCGGCGTGAAGGATAAAGACCCCCTGGCCCAGGCGGCCGGTGGCCTGCAAGTGGCCGGCGGTGCGTTCGGCGCATCCGCCGGGGTGCTCGGCGCTGCGGCGCTGTTTGGCGCGGGCACGGCGGCGGCGTTGACCGGGCCGCTGTTCCTGGTGGGCGTGGTGCTGGCAGTGGTGGGCGGAATCGTCGGCTACTTTGTCGACCACAACAAAAAGCAGAAGGCCACCGAGAAGGAAAACGACTGGTACCGCGACCTGGCCGGCGACGGTCTGTTGCAGGACAACTGGGCCGACAAGGTCGAATACGCCCACTACGAAATCCACCATTACGGTGGCCGTGACGCACCGACCGACGACAGCATCTTCCGCTTCCAGCAATCGGAGTGGGAACACTTCGACCAGACGCCACAAAAAGGTGGCTCGTCGAGCAATCGCCTGGATGGCGGCTTGCACAAGGGCTACAAAGACCCGAACGCGAAACCCAAGAGCCTGCCGACAGATGCGCCGCCGGAGAAACCGCAGCCGCATCCACCGGGTGGCAGTGGACCGAAGATCGCTTGAGTCATGACCGCCCCCGCCTGAGTGCGGGGGCGGTCATTTACAACTTGGCGATGGACACTTCGGTGGACTTCACAAAGGCAATCACTTCACTGCCCACTTTCAATTCGAGGTCACGCACCGAGCGGGTGGTGATCACCGAAGTCACAATGCCGGACGCGGTCTGCACGTCGATTTCCGACACCACTTCCCCCAGCAAAATCTCCTTGATCACGCCCTTGAACTGGTTGCGCACGTTGATCGCTTTAATGGTCATGTCGGCTTTCCTTTTGGCTGTTGGGTCAATCCGCACGAATGCGCAGGCCCTCAAAATGCGCCATCGACCAAAACATTAAAAGGAATATATAACTCTTTATTTATTCTATATGGATATATATGAATTACCACACCCGCATCAGGTGAGCGATTTGCGCGGTGTCAGGGTGACCCAATAGCGTGTGCGTGCGTGCAGTTCCAGCCCCAGGGTCTGAGCCAGCAGGTTAAGGATGCGGTCGGTGTCGTCCAGGCGAAAACTGCCGGTCACTCGCAACGTTTCCAGGCTCGGATCCCAGCGCAACACACCGGGACGATAACGTTCCAGCTCGCGCAAAAAGTCGCCCAGCGCCTGGTTCTGTGCGGTCAGCACGCCGTCGCGCCAACCCAGTTGCAACGCATCGAACGGGACCCAGGCGCCGAGCCCGCCGGCTTGCAGCGAGGCTTGCTGACCACCCGGCAACGTCGCCATTTGCCCGTTCAGATCGCGTACCTGGACCGAGCCCTTGAGCACCGATACCAAACAGCCGGTGGCCAGCTGCCGGACACACACCTCGGCCTGGCTGACCCGCAATTGGCCATAGCGGGTCTGCACCGTCATCGCCGCCGCCCCGGGTACATTCAGCGCCAGCTCACCGTCTACGAGTGTGATGCGCCGCTGTGCAAGGTCCATGTCCACCGCTGTCGCCGTGTTGAGCTGCAAGCTGCCGCCATCGGCCAAGGACATGCGCTTGCGCTCGCCGGTGGCGGTGTGCAGGTCGGCGCGCCACGCCTCGAGGGGCAATTGGCGGCTGACCAGCCAGGCCGTCGGCACCAAGGCTGCGATACCCAATGCACGCTTGAGCACCGCGCGCCGCCCCGGTTGCGGACGGTCGAGACTGGCCATCGCCAGGGCCTGGGGCAAGTCGCTGAAACGCTGGCGCAGGGTCTGGGCTTTTTGCCAGGTCTGCTCGTGCTGGGGGTGGCTGTCTCGCCAGTGCTGCAACGCGGCGTGGTCACGCTCGGTGGCCGCGCCGGATTCGAGCAGCGCCAACCACTGGGCAGCGGCGCGAGCGACGTCACGGCTCACAGGTCCACCAGCAAACAGTGTTCGTAGGCCTGGGCCATGTAGCGTTTGACCGTGCGTTCAGACACCTCAAGCCGTTCGGCGATGTCGCGATAGCCCAGGCCTTCCAGCTGGCTCCACAGAAAGGCGCGGCGGACCAGCACCGGCAAGCCATCGAGCAACTCGTCCAGGGCTTGCAGGGTCTCCAGGACCAGCCAGCGCTGCTCGGGCGATGGCACGCAGGCTTGCGGCAGGCTCGCCAGGGCATTCAGGTAGGCCTGCTCAAGACTGCGCCGCTGATGGAAATTCACCAGCAGGCGTTTGCCGACGGTCACCAGATAAGCACGCGGCTCCTGCATCTGCGCAATCGGCTGCGCGCTGGCGAGTACGCGCAGGAACGTATCCTGGCTCAGGTCGGCAGCATCCCAGGCGTTGCCCAGGCGCCGGCGCAGCCAGCTTTCCAGCCAGCTGCGATGGTCGCGGTACAGGCTCGACAAGGTCAGTTCGGAGGCGTGGGTCGGAACAACAGCATCATTCATGGCAAGCGACCTGCGCGGCGCGAGTGAGTCTCAAATGAGATTCATTCTATTTAATATCGTGCCGACTGACCATGATCTTTTCAACGCGGTGTTTATAGGGAGGCTTCAGCATCAAACACCTGCCCGCGTCCCACCACGCTGGCAGGCTTGAGCACCGCCCCCGGCGCCAACACCGCATTGGCGCCGATACGGCACTGGTCGCCGAGCAGCGCGCCAAACTTGTCGCAACCGGTGCGCTGCAAGGTACCGTCGACCCGCACTCGCACCTCCTTGTCATCACGCTCGTTACGGTAGTTGGCGACGATGCTCCCCGCCTCCAGGTTGATGCCGTGCCCCAGCACCGAATCACCGACGAAATTGAAGTGCGCCAGCTTGCTGCCGCTGAACATGAAGGAGATCTTCAACTCGGCGCCCGGGCCGATGATGCAATGTGCATCCAGCCAGCAGCCTCCGCGCAGCAGTGAGCCGCTGGCGATGAAGCAATGGGCGCCGATGATCAGGGGCGGCTTGAGCAAGGCGCCCGCTTCTACGGTGGCAGTGCGGTGGACCGCGATTTCATCCTCAATTATGTAATCGTCGCCCGGCAGTTCAGCCAGCAACTGACGCACAACAGCAGGCGCCTGAGCGGCCAGCGCCCAGGGCGCGAGGTCAGCCCACGGTGCAAGCGGAGATTGGGAGAGGTCGGCGATGTAGTCGGTGAAGCGGATCAATGTTGAATCCTCCAGCGGTCAGAGAAGTGCAAAACGCTAACATGCACAAACCAACCTTTACTATTTGTCTTGATATAGATATTTTATCCATACCAGCCAATGAGGTCCGCCCTATGCCATTGCCGACTTACCTCGACGTCATTTCCGCCGCCCAGCGCCTGGAGGGTGTCGCCCATCACACCCCAGTGCTCACCTCACGCACCCTCGACGCACTGACCGGCGCCCAGGTGTTCATCAAGTGCGAGAACCTGCAACGCACCGGTTCCTTCAAGTTCCGGGGTGCGTTCAATGCGCTGTCGCAGTTCGATGCACAGCAGCGCAAGGCCGGGGTGGTGGCGTTCTCGTCTGGCAACCACGCCCAGGGCATTGCCCTGGCGGCGCAGTTATTGGGTATGCCGGCAACCATCGTGATGCCCAGCGATGCGCCGGCGGCCAAGGTCGCGGCGACCCGTGGCTACGGCGCCAGTGTGGTGCTGTATGACCGCTTCACCGAGGACCGCGAACAGATTGGCCGCGACCTGGCCACCGAGCAGGGCCTGACGCTGATCCCGCCCTACGACCACCCGCATATCCTTGCCGGGCAAGGCACCGCCGCCAACGAACTGCTGGAATTCACCGGCCCGCTGGATGGATTGTTCGTTGGCCTGGGTGGCGGCGGCATGCTCTCGGGCACGGCGTTGTCGACCCGTGCCCTGGCGCCGGATTGCCAGTTGTATGGTGTGGAACCCGAAGCCGGCAATGACGGCCAGCGCTCGTTCCGCAGCGGCAGCATCGTGCACATCGACACGCCGGCGACCATTGCCGACGGTGCCCAGACCCAGCACCTGGGCAACTGCACCTTCCCGATCATCCGCGACCAGGTCAACGACATCCTCACCGTGTCGGATGCCGAGTTGGTCGGCGCCATGAAGTTCTTTATGCAACGCATGAAAATGGTGGTCGAGCCCACCGGCTGCCTGGGGTTGGCCGCGTTGCTCAAACAGGGCGACCGCTTCAAGGGCCAGCGCGTGGGCATTATCGTCACCGGTGGCAACGTCGATATCGAGAAGTACGCCGCCCTGTTGTGCGAGGCCTCATGAAGATCATCCAGACCGCCCATGCGGCCCAGCCTGCCGGCCATTACTCACAAGCCATCCGCCACGGCGACACGCTGTACATCTCCGGCCAATTGCCGGTGAGCCCGGATGGGCGGCATAACCTGATGGCGCCGTTTGCCGAACAGGCGCAAATTGCCCTGGATAATTTATTGGCCATCCTCAACGCCGCCGGCGGAACCGCGCAAGACCTGGTGAAGGTCACCGTGTACGTAGCCGGCGTCGAGCATTGGCCGGCCTTCGATGGCCTCTATGCCGCCGCGCTGGGCGAGCACCGCCCTGCCCGCGCGGTGGTGCCGGTGCCGGAGTTGCACCACGGTTACCTGATCGAGATCGAGGCCGTGGCGCGCTACTTGGCGTAGGTGTAGACCGCCGCACGCGACACGCCCAGATGGGACGCCACCGTTTCCATGGCCCGGCGGATGTCCAGGCAGCCCGAGTCCTTGAGTTCCTGCATCAGCACACGCCGGTCGGCTGTCTTCAGTGCACGCGGGGTAGTGGCCAGGCGTGCGGCGAACTGGTCGATACGCGCACGGATCACGTCGGCGCCGGAAGGGTCCAGGGACTCGATGAGCTTGTCGCCGCTGACCGAGCCGAATTGTTCGAGCATGCCTTGCAAGCCACGGAACAACGAGAGGTCGACGTTCATGCACAAGGCCGCGACGTACTCACCGCCGGCGCCCTTGATGCCAATGGAGGTGCTCTTGACCTGGCGGCCGTCGCTGAACTGGTTCTGGTAGTTGGCGATGACTTGCGGGTAGTCAGGGTCGGCAATGCGTGCCAGGCCCAGTTCGGTGGTCGGGTCGCCGGGCGCACGCCCTGAAAGGTTGTTGTGGATGGCCAGGATCGAGTGCCGGGGGTCGCGCAAGTCGTGCAGCACCACTTCGCAGAAGGGGCTGAAGGTCTTGCTCAAGCCCTCGGCGATCTGTTCGAGCTGGCTGATCAAGTGAGTATCGTTGGGAGAGGTGTTTTTCATGCAAGACAACATATCCAGTCCTGGACAGGGCGTCAATTTACCCCCTGCCCCTCATTGTGGAGCCCGCACCATGGATACCCCCGCCGCATTGATCGACACGCTGAAAATGCAGCGCAATATCCAGCGCATGCAGCAGCGTGCCAATGCCCTCGGCGTGCACCTGCGCCCCCATGTCAAAACCCATAAGTGCGCTGAAGTGGTCGCCGCGCAAATCGCAGCAGGCGCCCGCGGCATCACCGTTTCAACGCTGAAGGAAGCCGAGTATTTCTTCGACCTGGGCATCCACGACATCCTCTACGCCGTGGCCATGGCCCCGCACAAATTGCCTCAGGCCCTGGCCTTGCGTCGCCGGGGTTGCGCGTTGACGCTGATCACCGACAGCCTTGCCGGTGCCCAGGCCATCATCGACTTCGGCCGCGAGCATGGCGAAACCTTTGCGGTGATGATCGAGATCGATTGCGACGGCCACCGCTCCGGTGTCAAGCCGCAGGACCCGCGCTTGCTGGAGATTGCCCGGCTGCTCGGCGACAGCCTGGTCGGCGTGCTGACCCATGCCGGCGAAAGCTACGGGCTGGACACGCCCGAAGCCCTGCGGGCCATCGCCGAACTGGAACGCGCACGGTGCGTGGAAGCGGCCGAGCATATTCGCGCTGCCGGGATGCCGTGCGCACAGGTGAGTGTCGGCTCCACCCCCACCGCGCTGTCGGCAGTGAGCCTGGAGGGCGTCACCGAGTTGCGCGCTGGCGTGTATGCGTTTTTCGATCTGGTGATGCACAACATCGGCGTATGCCGCACCGATGAACTGGCCTTGAGCGTGCTGACGACGGTGATCGGCCATCAGCCGGAAAAGGGCTGGATCATCACCGACGCGGGCTGGATGGCCATGAGCCGGGATCGCGGTACTCAGGCGCAGAAGCGTGATTTTGGTTACGGCCAGGTCTGCGATGAACACGGCGAGCCCATCGATGGATTGCTGCTGGGCAGCGCCAATCAGGAACATGGCGTGGCGCAGTTCCAGAGGCGCGACGTGGATGTGGTCGCGCAATTCCCACTGGGCAAACGTCTACGCATTCTGCCCAACCATGCGTGTGCGACAGGGGCGCAGTTCGGCTGTTACACCGCGGTGTCTGAGACCGGCGAACTACAGGTGTGGGAGCGCCTGCGCGGCTGGTAACACGCCTGGCGGATTGTGCCTGCACGATCTGGAGTTCACAGACCGCGCTGACGCAGCCACTGCAGGAAACCCTTCTTCACCGGCACCACCGGTGCCTCCTGGGTCAAGGCCTGCGCGGCGTGCACACGGAAATCCAGCAAGGCCTTCATCGCTTCGCCGATGTCGTGGCGCGCATCCAGGCACGGCTTCAAGTATTCCTTCTCGATGCGGTACAGGGTGCAGAACGTCTTGGCCGAGAAATCCGCCAGCGTGGCCTCATCCGACAGGATCCCGGCCTCGCCGATCACCTCCCCCGGCCCCATGCGCCCGGCTTCGAATTTGTGCCCGCCCTTGGTCAACATCACCGAGACCACACCCGACTCAACGATGAACAAATGATCGCTGACCTCTCCGGCCGGCAGGATCATCTCGCCGGCGCGATAGGTGTGCAGGGTCATGTTCTGGCTGAAGGTGTCTTTCTCTTCCTGGCGCAGGGTGGAAAAAATCGACGACCGCTCCAGTAACGCGCGCGCCGCGGACATCGCCGGTGGCGCGCTGTTTTCAGTGGCCGACAGCAAGCCGACGCCCGCCGCCTGCAAATGCCGGAAGGCCAGGTCGTAAAGCTGGTTGCGCACTTCGCGCTTGAGGGCCATGGCCGGCACGAATCCGCTGATTTCATACTCGACGCCACCGCTGGCCGACGTCTTGAACGCCACACTTGGCGCCGGCTTGCCCAGCAGCGGTCGACACCCTTGCATCGCCCGCTCCAGCGCTTCGATCACCGTTTGCGGCCGCGCATGCGGGCTGACCTGCAGGCTGACCGCCAGGCCGAACATGTCCGCCGGACGCGAAAAGTTGATGATCTTGGCCTTGGCCGCCAGGGAGTTGGGAATCACCGCCAGGCTGCCCTGGGAGGTTTGCAGGCGCGTGGCGCGCCAGTCGATGTCCGTCACCCGGCCTTCGGTGCCGTCGATGGAGATCCAGTCATCGATTTGATAAGGCTTGGTGGTGTTGAGGACGATCCCGGAGAACACATCGCTCAAGGTACTTTGCAGCGCCAGGCCGACAATGATTGCTACAGCGCCAGAGGTGGCGAGCACGCCCTTGACAGGCAGGTCGAGCACGTAGGCCATGGCGGCAATGATCGCGATCAGGAAGATCACCGCCCCCATCAGGTCCTGCAACAGGCGGCCGGTATGCCCGACCCGCTGCATCATGAGCGTGCCGAGCAACACCGTCAGCGTGCGCGCCGCGAACAGCCACCAACCGATCTGCAATGCCGTGGCGGCCAGGTGCAAGGCGGTGTTGTCCGCATAGGGCGCCAGTTGCATGGGGTTCATGCCGTCGTTGAACAGCACGGCGCTGAACACCGCAAAGATCACCAACCGCGCCGCCAGCTTCCAGTTGGCGAGGTTGGCTGAAATAAGACGCCACACGGCGATGTCGATCAAGATCAGCGCCAGGGCGCACAGCATCGGGTGATCAGCGATAAATGAGGGCATCCAGGCGACTCCAGGGCGAATGCCGTGAAGATCGCATGAAATGCCGCGCCAGGGTATAGCGGGTGTGCTTACATCTGCCCGAAACGACCCGACTGAAAGTCGGCGAATGCCTGATGAATCTCCTGCTCGGTGTTCATCACAAACGGCCCATGCCCGACGATCGGCTCGTCAATCGGCTCACCGCTGAGCAGCAGCACCTTGGCGTCGTCATTGGACTCCAGCGTGAGCTGGCTGCCCTCCCGCTCGAACAACGCCAATTGCCCCTGGCGCGCGACTTCCTCGCCATTGACCAGCACTGTGCCGCGCAGGATCACCAGCGCGGTGTTGCGCCCCTCGTGCAGGTCCAGGGTGACGGGCTTGCCAGGGTTGAGGCGCAGGTCCCACACATCAATCGGCGTAAAGGTGCGGGCCGGGCCTCGGGTGCCGGCAAACTCACCGGCAATCAGGCGCAGCCGCCCGGCGTCGTTGGCCAGGGGCAATACCGGGATGTCGCCATCGACAAGGGTCTGGTAGCCGGCTTCGGCCATTTTGTCCTTGGCCGGCAGGTTGACCCACAGCTGCACCATCTCCAGCGCACCGCCTCGGCGGGCGAAGGCTGCGGAGTGGAACTCTTCGTGGAGGATGCCTTTGGCGGCGGTCATCCATTGCACGTCGCCGGGGCCGATGGTGCCACCGGCACCGGTGGAGTCGCGGTGTTCGACTTCGCCGTCGTAGACGATGGTCACGGTTTCAAAGCCGCGATGAGGATGCTGGCCGACGCCGCGACGTTGCTCAGTCGGGGTGAAATCGGCCGGACCGGCGTGGTCCAGCAACAGGAATGGGCTGATGTGCTTGCCCATGGCGTCGTAGGAAAACAGCGTGCGCACCGGAAAGCCGTCGCCGACCCAATGGGCGCGGGGGCTGGTGTAGATGCCGATAAGCTTTTTCATGGTGTACCTCCAAAGTGCATACACCATAAGGCTGCCCGCCGTTGAGCACTAGCCGGCAAAAGCAGCCCTGTTCGTCCTACGTATAGGACAATCCCTTGACCTGACGTTGGCGCAGCAGGTGAAACGCCACGTAGGCCGTCAGCGCAAAGCCAGCCTGGATGATGATCATCGGCGCGGCACTGCCGTCACGCAGCTGGCTGAGCAGGATGCCGCTGCAAGTCGCACCGAACATCTGCGCAAACCCCATCAGCCCCGCTGCCAGGCCCGCGCGATGCGCATTGGGCATTACCCCGCCGGTGACCGCGCCCGGCAACACCAGGCCACCACCCAGGGTGACCAGGGCAATCGGAATATCCAGGCCGAGCACCGACAGGCCGAACAGTTCATAAATCACCACGGCCGACACCCCGCCAACCGCCACCATCGTCACGCCCATCGCTACAATCCGCTGCGGCCCCAGGCGCATGATGTTGCGGCGGGTATAGGTGGACCCCACGATCAGCATCGACACAATCAGGCCAAAATTGAGGCCGTATTCCAGGCTGCTGAAGCCCAGCAGGTTGATGAACACCGCCGACGAACCGGCGATCACCGCAAACATGGCGCCATAGGTGCACGCCAGCGCCACGGCGAACGCCCGGTACTGGCGGCCCTTGAGCAGGTCCAGGTATTGCCCGCCGAGGGTGCGCCAGTGACCGGCCTTGGGATCGAGCGAGTGGTTGCTCTCGCGAAAAAACAGCAACGCCAGCAACAGCACCACGCTGCCAATCGCCAGCGCCAGCAGGATTGGTGCGTGCCAGCCGAACAGTTTGATCAGCAGGCCACCGACCATCGGCGCCACCACGATGGCGTAGAGCATGCCGATCATGGTCAACGCCAGGGCCGGCCCGGCTTCGGCCTTCCACACATCCCGCACCACCGTGCGCGCCAGTACCAGCGCGGCGCAGGCGCCCAGGCCTTGCAGCACGCGGGCGGCAATGAACTGGTGAATGTCGTGGACCAGCAGCATCGACAACGTCGCCAGCACGTAAAGCGCCAGGCCGCCAATCAGCACCGGGCGCCGACCAATACGGTCCGACAGCGGGCCGAACAACAGTTGCCCAAGGCCGAAAGCGGCGACAAATGCCGACAACGCCATCAGTGCCGAACCTGCCGGCGCGACCAGCGCCTGCTCGATGGCACCCAGGCCGGGAATGATCAATTGGGTCGAGACCTCACCCAGTGCCGTCAGGGCCACCAGTAAAAACAGCAAGCTTCGCGATGGGGCCGGGGCGTTTGTCATGGGGAACATCCGGGGGGCTGGATTAATTTATATTTCGACCATAATATGCGTAAAAAATTATGTCCATAATTTTTTGCCCAATGGTTACCCCGGAGCCCGCCATGCACCCTCTCCCCCTGCGTCTTCTCACGCCCCTGGCCCTGTTGATCGTCCTCAATGGCTGCAACAGCAAGGCCGACACCGCCGCCGAAGTGCCTCAACCTCGCCCGGTCCTGGCCGCCAAAGTCGAAGCGGCCGGCACCCAGCAAAGCGCCTATACCGGCGTGGTCGCGGCACGTACCGAAAGCGACCTGGGCTTCCGCGTCGGCGGCAAGGTCATCGAACGCAAGGTCGACCCCGGCCAGCACGTGTCCCGAGGCGACACCCTGCTGGTACTGGACATCGGCGACTTCGAACTGGCCCTGCGCTCGGCGAAAAACCGCGTCACCGCCGCCCAGGCCCAACTGCGCCAACGCCGTGACGACGAAAACCGCTACCAGCGCCTGGCCAGCACCGGCGCCGTGTCGCGGCAGATCTTCGACCAGTCGGCGACCAACCTGCGGGTGGCCGAAGCCGAGCTGGCCGCGGCGCAATCCGACGCCAGCCAGATCGAAAACCGCCGCACTTACTCGGTGCTCAAGGCCGATGGCGACGGCATCATCACCGACGTGCGGGTGGACCGCGGCCAGGTGGTCGCCGAAGGACAGATCGTTGCGCGCCTGGCCCACGACGGAGCCCGTGAAGCCATCGTCAACCTGCCGGAAAACCAGCGCGACCAAGCTTCGCAGAAAGCCCTGGCCTTCCCCTTCGGCGCCCCCGACCAGGCGGTGACCGCCACTCTGCGCGAACTGTCCGCCAGCGCCGACCCGACTACCCGTACCTACCGCGCTCGCTACGTGTTGCATGGCACCATCGAGCGTTTCGCCCTCGGCTCGACCATCACCGTGCGCCTGCAAGGCAACGGCCAGGCCGCGCAAACCCGCGTGCCCATCGGCGCCTTGCAGGACGCCGGGCAAGGCACTGGCGTGTGGGTGATCGGTGCAGATGACACGATCAGCTTCGCCCCGGTGAAAGTCGCCAGCCTCGGCCAGGAAGACGCGCTGCTCGACAGCGGCGTAGCGCCCGGCCAAATCGTCGTCGCCCTGGGTGCACACCTGCTGCACGAGGGTGACGCCGTACGCCTGCTGCCCGCCCAGGCATTGGCCCTCAACCGCAAACAGGACAACTGAGCATGCGCGGTATCAACCTCTCTGAACTGGCGGTCAAGCACCGTGCGGTCACGTTGTTCCTGATCATTGCGATCCTCGCCGCCGGGGTGTTTTCGTTTGGCAAGCTCGGGCGCGCCGAAGACCCGTCTTTCACCGTCAAGGTGATGACCATTACTGCCGCCTGGCCCGGCGCCACCGCCCAGGAAATGCAGGAGCAAGTGGCCGACCGCCTGGAAAAGCGCCTGCAGGAACTGGACTACTACGACCGCGTCGAGACCATCGCCCAGCCGGGTTTCGTGTCGATGCGCATGACCTACAAGGAATCCACGCGGCCCAGTGAAATCCAGGACCTGTTCTACCAGACCCGCAAAAAACTCAGCGATGAAGCCGCCAAACTGCCCAAGGGCGTGATCGGGCCGTTTTTCAACGATGAATATTCCGATGTGTACTTCGCGTTGTACGCCCTGGAGGCCGAGCACCTGCCCCATCGGCAACAGGTGCAGATGGCCGAAGAATTGCGCCAGGGTTTCCTCAACCTGCCGGGGGTGAAGAAGGTCAATATCCTCGGCGAACAGGCGCAACGGGTGTTCGTCGAGTTTTCCTATGAGCGCCTGGCGACGCTGGGCATCAAGCCGGAGCAGATTTTTTCGGCGTTGGCCGCGCAAAACGCTGTGGCGCCGTCGGGCTTCGTCGAGACCGCCGGCGCCCGTGCCTACATCCGTATCGACGGCGCGTTCGACAGCCTGTCACTGATCGAAAACGTGCCGCTGGAAGTCAACGGCCGCGTGCTGCGCATCGCCGACGTGGCCACCGTCAGCCGAGGTTATGAAGACCCGCCCAGCTACCGCATCCGCCACCAGGGCGACCCGGCGCTGATGCTCGGCGTGATCATGGAGAAACACTGGAACGGCCTGGAGCTGGACAAGAGCCTCAAGGCCCAGGAAGGCAAAATCCAGGCCGACCTGCCACTGGGGGTAAACTTCGCCAAGGTCTCCGACCAGGCGAAAAACATCAGCCTGGCGGTCAACGAGTTCATGCTGAAATTCTTCGTCGCCCTGGCGGTGGTGATGATCATCAGCCTGCTGGCGCTGGGCTTTCGCGTGGGGCTGGTGGTGGCCGCGGCAGTGCCGCTGACCTTGTCGGTGGTGTTTGTGATCATGCTGCTCACCGGGCGTGAATTCGACCGCATTACCCTGGGCGCGTTGATCATTTCCCTGGGGCTGCTGGTGGATGACGCGATCATCGCCATCGAGATGATGGTGGTGAAACTGGAAGAAGGTTTCGACCGCATCCACGCCGCCACCTTTGCCTGGAGCTCCACGGCGGCGCCGATGCTCACCGGCACGCTGGTGACGATCATCGGCTTTCTGCCGGTGGGTTTTGCGCGCTCCGGTGCAGGGGAATATGCCGGCAATATCTTCTGGATCGTCGGCTTTGCACTGATTTCGTCCTGGCTGGTGGCGGTGGTATTCACACCGTACCTGGGCGTTAAGCTGCTGCCGCAGATCAAGCCGGTGCCCGGCGGCCATGACGCGATCTACGCCGGGCGCTACTACCAGAAACTGCGCACGCTGGTGGAAGCCTGCGTGCGTGGGCGCTGGCTGGTGACCGGGCTGGTGGTGGCCGCGTTTGTGCTGTGCGTGCTGGGCATGGGCGTGGTGAAGAAGCAGTTCTTTCCCAACTCCGACCGTTCCGAGCTGATTCTTGAGGTGTACATGCCGCCGGGCAGTGCGTTCAAGAGCACCGAAGCGGTGGCCGCACAGTTGGAGAAAGCTCTGCTGCAAGAGCCGCAAACCACGATGGTGGACACCTATGTGGGCGGCGGTGCGCCACGCTTTTTCCTGTCGCTGAACCCTGAACTGCCGGACCCGGCGTTTGCCAAACTGATCGTGCAGACCCCGGATTCCCATGCCCGCGATGCATTGAAACTGCGCATGCGCGAGCGGATTGCGGCCGGTGAGTTCCCGGCGGCACGGGTGCGCGTCACGCAACTGCTGTTCGGCCCGCCCGTGCCGTTCCCGGTAGTGTTCCGTGTCTCCGGCCCGAATGTGGATGTGCTGCGTGGCATCTCCGAAGACGTGCGCAAGGTCGTCGCCGCCAACAAGCTGACCAAGGATGCCTTCCTCGATTGGGGCGAGCGCACCAGCGGGTATCGTCTGGTGCTGGACCAAGACCGCCTGCGTCTGCTGGGCTTCACCCCCAACGAGGTCAAATCCCAGCTCAACGCGTTGCTCAGTGGCAACCCCATCACCGAGGTGCGCGAAGGCAACCGCACTGTGTCCGTGGTCGCCCGCGCCCAGGGCAGCCAACGCGAAGACCTCGGCAACCTCAACAACATGACCCTCACCAACAGCGCCGGCACCTCCGTGCCGCTGGCCCAGGTCGGGCATTTCCAGGCGGAGATGGAAGAACCGATCCTAAAGCGCCGCAACCGCGCGACCACCGTCGAAGTACGCGCCGACATCATCGACGGCGTGCAACCGCCGGACGTGGAAATGGCCGTGTACAAAGACCTGCAACCGCTGATCGCCAAGCTGCCGGCCGGCTACCAGATCGACATCGGCGGCCCGGTGGAAGAAAGCGCCAAGGCCAACGTCGCCCTGGCCGCGCTGTTCCCGATCATGATCCTGCTGACGCTCACGGTGATCATGTTCCAGGTGCGCTCGTTCGGTGTGATGTTCATGGTCTTCGCCACCGCCCCACTGGGTTTGATCGGAGCGGTGCCGACCTTGCTGCTGTTCAACCAGCCATTCGGGTTCAATGCAATCCTGGGCTTGATCGGGATTGGCGGGATCCTGATGCGCAACACGCTGATCTTCACCGACCAGATCCGTCAGAACCAGGACCACGGCATGGCCATTCGCGAGGCGATCGTCGAGGCCACCGTGCGGCGTGCACGGCCGGTGATCCTGACCGCGCTGGCGGCGGCGCTGGCGTTTATTCCGCTGACGTTGTCGGTGTTCTGGTCGTCCCTGGCCTACGTGCTGATCGGTGGGGTGTTGGTGGGCACGCTGTTGACGCTGTTGTTCTTGCCGGCACTGTGCAGCCTGGTGTTGGGGCGAGAGAAGACGAGCGTTGTCGAAACGTCCCACGTAACCGCCGGATAAGCTCTACTCCCCTCCCCTGAAAAGGTCCGCAAAGTCCCTCGCCTGACTACACAGTGCGAGGGATTGCAAATGGACTTTCTGGTTGTTGGAGCTGTTTCTTGAACCCGGCCATTGGCAGGCTGGCCCTGACCCCAATGGATGTGAAGACGGTCGATGTCGAAAGCGTCTTTCGCGATTTCCGGGAATGCCTGAACACCTTTGACGCATGGGCTTCAAGCTTTTGGAGCTTGTCGGCGCTGGATGTCGAGCAAGTCTTCAAGGTCGGGGATGAAGTGGCGCTGGTCGCGCCGATCAATCGTTCTCTATACCCAAGCACCACCGTTGCGACTTGCCAGGCCAACGGCAAGTTGACCCTGGTGCACCTGTTCCAAAGCACGCAGTTCGTACCCATCGGCAACACGCCGGTGATGTTGCAGCGTGTCGACCCCAACGGCGGGCCACTGGGCGAGCCGATCCACAAAACCATCGGCCCGAGCGGCATTCTCGAAATCGACGAGTGTGAGCGCGACCAGCCATACCGGGTCAGCTTCTATCCCAACGTTTCCAAGGACCACGTCAAGGCACTGTATGCATCCTATCAATCGGTGATTGATGCATTGGACGCACGCCTGCGCGAGGAGTGGAAAAACACCTTCGAAGCCCAGTGGAAAGACTACACAGACGCCAGCCCGCTTGATCAACGCAGGCTGCTGGAGAAGGCGTTTCTTAATGGAATGGGTAAGGCGCTTTACAGCCTTTGGGACAATTTCACACAACTGTCCGAGCTGCTGGCGGACCTCCAGAGCAACAGCCAGAAGTTGCTGCAGTACGTCTCCCAGGCCGAACTGGATGAACTGCTGAAACTGGGCAAAGACGCCATCGCCCAGGGCCTGCTCGTGCTCAGCGATGAGCCGTTGATGTTTATCTACCTGTCGGCGATCTGCAGTTGGATACGGATGTTGCCGCCGCAAGCGATGAGCGAGGTGATGGGGGAAATCACCGGCGACGTGTTGATAGGTCTGCTGTTGGTGAGGGTCGCGGGCGCCATGGGGGTGACCCTGCGCCTGGGTGCTCAGGTGACGAGTCACATCAAGTCTGGCCGGGCTCGCCAGTGGCTGGAGATGCTCGCAGAACAGTTGGTCGGGCCTCGGTTGGACGCGCATGTCGAGGCGGCCAGGCCGTTGCTGCTGGGGAGTCGTGCGACGCCGATCAGGGTGGTTCCGGATGTGCCGTTGAAGGCTGGGGATCAGGTGGTTGCCAACGCGGTGCCTGCGGTGCGCAGCAAGTCCCAGCGAACCGTGCTGGTGCGGCAGGAGACCGTGGATGACGTGCCGGTTTCTGCTCGCAACCCGAATGGGGATGCGGCGGCATCTTCGGACAAAACCGTTACCAACGGCTGCCCGGTGTCGATGGTCACCGGCGAGGAATTGCTGACCCTTACCGATGGGACGCTGGACGGGATCTTGCCGTTTGAGTGGACCCGGTTGTACCGCACCAGTGCGGTGAAAATGGATTGCGGGCTGGGGTTTGGCTGGAGTCACTCGCTGGCGCATCGGCTGGTGGTTGAGGGTGATTCGGTGGTTTGGACCGATCATGAGAATCGGTCGACCACCCTGCCCTTGCCTACTGCCTCTCGACCTGCGATCACCAATAGCCTGGCCGAAGCGGCGATCTATTTGGGTGCTGCGCCCGATGAACTGGTGCTGGCGCAGGCGTCACGTTTCTACCACTTCCGCGACGGTGTGCTGACGGCGATCAGCGATGCGTATGACAACCGGCTGCGTATCACTCGGGATTTTCTGGGGCGTGTTGAGCGGGTGGATAACGGTGTCGGGCGTTCGCTTTGGTTGCGCTATGCGTCGGGCCGCATCGTGGCGGTGGACTATCAGGTTCATCGGGCTAAAGGTCTCGAGCCGTTTGAGTGGGTGACGGAACAGACCGTTGTTTCCTACACCTACGACGAAGCTGGACGACTGATTTGCGCGACCAATGCCATCGGCGAAAGCGAGGTTTATCGGTACGACGAACAGCACATCATTCTTGAGCGCGGCTTGGCCGGTGGGGCGAGCTTTTTCTGGGAATGGGAACGGTCTGGCAAGACGGCGCGGTGTGTGCGGCATTGGGCGAGTTTCTCGCAGATGGACACGCGCTATGCCTGGGATGACAACGGCCAGGTCACGGTGTTTAACGCCGATGGTAGCCAGGAAGTCTACGTACATGACCAGCGGGCGCGGCTGGTGCATCGTGTCGATCCGGATGGCGCCGAGCACTTTAAATCCTACGATGACCAAGGCCGGCTGACCGTTGAGCAGGATCCGCTCGGGGCGATCACCGCGTATCAGTACGACGAAGCCGGGCGCTTGGTGGCGGTGTTTCCGGGGGACGATGAGCCGACGACCTACGAGCATGACAACGGGTTCGTACGGGTTGTAAGGCGGGGTCAGGCGGTTTGGAAGTATGAGCGCAATGATCAGGGCGATGTCATTCGCAAGACCGATCCTGATGGCAACGCTACTGACTACAGCTACAACAAATACGGACAATTGGTTGGGGTTTGGTACCCGGATCAAAGCTGTCAGCGGCTGGTGTGGAACGAGCGTGGGCAGTTGCTTGAGGAGCAATTGCCCAATGGCGGGATCAAGCGTTATCGCTATGACGACCTTGGGCGACAGATTGCGCGTGAGGATGAGCATGGCGCGCTGACCCAGTATCAGTGGGACGACGTTGGGCGGTCAGTCCAGGTCGTCTTTCCGAGCGGCGACACGCGTAAATATACCTACAACGCTTACGGAAAAATCACCGCCGAGCGCGATGAACTCGGGAACATCACCCGCTACGAATACGCCGACGGCCTGCACCTGATCAGCCGCCGTATCAATGCCGATGGCAGCCAGGTCAACTACCGCTACGACAACGCGCGGTTACTGCTGACCGAAATCGAAAACGAAGTTGGCGAGACCTACCGGCTCCAGTACCACAACAACGGCCTGATCCAGCAGGAAACCGGGTTTGACGGCCAGCGCACCGCTTACGTTTACGACCTTAATGGCAACCTTTCGGAAAAGACCGAACACGGCGATGACGGCAGTCAGCTGGTTACCCGCTACGAGCGCGACCATGCCGGACGCCTCATCAGAAAAACCCTGCCCGATGGCAATACCGTCGATTACGCCTACGACCGCCAGGGCAATCTCCTAAGTGTCGAAGACGGCCACTGGTCCCTGGCCTACGAGTACGACAGCCAAAACCGCCTCACCGCCGAACACCAAGGCTGGGGCACGCTGCGCTACGCCTACGACGCCTACGGCCGATTGCAAAACCTGCGCCTGCCGGACAACAACCGCCTCACCCTCAATCACGACAAAGGCGGCCACCTCACCACCGTCGAACTGAACGGCGTTGTACTTACCTCACACCTGTTCAAGGCCGGCCGCGAACAGCAACGCCAACAAGGCCAATTGCTCAGCCACTACCAACACGACCACCAGGGACGCCTGTTCAACCAGAGCATCGTTGATGCCGAAGGCCCGCTCTACCGCCGTCATTACGACTACGACAAATCCGGTAACCTAACCCGCCTGCTCGACACCCGCAAAGGCGAACACCGCTACCACTACGACCCACTCAACCGCCTCACCCGCGCCGACCACTCCCAAGACGAACAGGAACGCTTCGGCCACGACCCGGCCGGCAACCTGCTCATGCAAAACCGCCCCGGCCCCGACATCGTCGCCGGCAACCGCCTGATGATCCAGGGCGACCACCATTACGACTATGACGCCTTCGGCAACCTGATTCGCGAACGCCGCGGTAAGGGCCACGCACTCGTCACCGAATACCGCTACGACTGCCAGCATCGTCTGATCGGCGTTAAGACGCCCAACGGCCAGACTGCCAGCTACCGCTACGACCCGTTTGGGCGGCGTATCAGTAAAACCGTAGATGGGATTACGACCGAATTCTTCTGGCAAGGCGACAAACTCATCGCCGAACACCACGCGGATCGGCACCGCAGCTACCTCTACGAACCGGACAGCTTTCGCCCGCTGGCTTTATTGGAAGGTTTCGGTCCAAAGGAAACCAAGGCCTACCACTACCAACTCGACCACCTCGGCACCCCACAGGAACTCACTGCCCCGGATGGCGAAATCGTCTGGTCTACGCATTACCGTGCCTACGGCGAAATCAGCCGCATCGACATCGGAAAAATCGACAACCCGCTGCGCTTCCAGGGTCAGTATTTCGATCAGGAAAGCGGGCTACACTACAACCGCCATCGCTACTACAATCCGGATGTTGGCCGTTACCTGACGCCGGATCCGGTGAAGCTGGCGGGTGGGATCAATGCGTACCAGTACGTGCCTAACCCTACCGGATGGGTAGATCCGCTGGGCTTAAGTAGCTGCCCTGGCGACGAGTGTAAACCTAACGTTCCTCCTACCCTTCGGAGGCCTAACGTCGATGAAGGCGCACCTGCTCTACCTCAACTACCGCGAACTAATGGACAGTCGAGAATAGATGCACTGACAGAGGCAAATGCAAAACGAAGGGTGCTGAGCTGGGAGCAGGAATACGATATGCATACGGTTGAAAAGCATGGCCCAGAGATACCAGATAGCGCGTTAAAACAACGATCTATTGATGGAACAAATCCAACGACTGGGGAGAGCGGGTATATCAGCTCCAGCTCCCAATTTAACTCTTGGAAAATGCAACTCCACGCTATAAACAAGGCCTTGGGCAGGATGCAGGGCGATTCGCCATCTCCCACAGGTTTGGATAATGCAGGCAACCCAGTGGTCGTGGTCGAACTGCCTGGGGCCGGGCGAGGCTATAAACCTAATACCGGGGACTTGAACAACCCCAGATACATTGAAAACATGGACAGAGCAGAAATCAGATTTGATCGACACAATCCGACTCGACCATTCACCGCTTTCCCGAAGTGAGCAGATCATGCTGAAATCCCCATTCATGGACACACCATACACTCCTAATGTCTCTCATTTATTAGGAGCCTTATCGATATACGACCTTGAGGAAACGGTTGGAAAAGAGCTATGGAAGCATGACCCTAACAATCATCAAGACAGGGAAAAAATCATAATTTCTTTCGTCCTGAAAGACCTTATGCACCTTTCCTACAGGCATCGTTTTATATTGATTTCTTCTCTCAAAGACGCACTAGACAACCCCGACTTTGACTTTTCGAAAGAATTTGAGAACGATTACGACAAGTACATAACCATGGCTTGGACCGAAACAGAAATAGCCGACCCCCGAGGCTTCTTCGTCGACATCTATCGACTCGCCAACAAGGTCTGGAAAGAAGACCTTCAAAAAGCCAGCCTCGAAGACCAGTCAACCTGGTAAACCAAACACCGCCCTCCAAGGCAACACAACCCCTCTGTGGCGAGCAGGCTTGCCCTGCGTTGGGCCGCGAAGCGGCCCCCCATTCAGGCGATGGGTGTTTATCAGGTAAATCGGCATTGTCTGTTTTGGGGCTGCTGCGCAGCCCAACGCAGGGCAAGCCTGCTCACCACAACAAGAGCCACACATCCCGGCTGCCTCAGCCTTCCATGACAGAGCAACAGCAGAGCGGGAAATATCGACCGTACTGGATGAAAACAAAGCTAAAATCGATAACTTTTTAAAAGGGAAAAACAATCAAATCATCATCATTCAAAAAACCAAACATCCCGTAGGTACAAGTTTCAAAAAGAACAGCACATCAGCCGTTTCGGGAAAGGAAATTTACCTGATAATCCGTAAAGCCCCTAACATGCATACTGGCTACCGAATTCATACTGGATTTTCAAACCCATGAACCAATACTATCCCGAACCACAACAGTTTTTTGCTGGTTACTTCAATCAAGACTGGGTTGACGACCACGAAAAAGCGGACGATGTTATAGAGTTTTTCGTCTCCGACTCATCTGAAGACACGATATTAAAAGTACAAACAGAACTAGATAAGTTAATGCGCAGCGGAAAGACAGAGCAAGAGCTGGAAGCTTATTTATTCAGCGATATAGGTTGCTACTATTATTATCGCAGCGAATGGCCTGACGGCCTAACTTGGTTGAGGCATGTCGTGTCAACACTTAAAAATAGAACCTCCAAAATTAAAAATGAAAAAATCTAACCGGTGCCAAAGGACGCGATACCCGCTTATGTGGCGAGCGAGCTTGCTCGCGTTGGGCCGCGAAGCGGCCCCAATCCAGGCGATGAGTGTTTTCTGATAAACCGGCATTGTCTGTTTTGGGGCTGCTGTGCAGCCCAACGCAGGGCAAGCCTGCTCGCCACAAAAGAGCGTCAGTCAGCGCTCGCTCAGTTCCATAATCATCCGACTCAACAGATACAACCGCGGCACCACACTCTCCACCTCCGCATACTCCTCCGGTGTGTGAATATTCCCGCCGACAATCCCAAACCCGTCCAACGTCGGCGTCCCTACCCCGGCTGACAAGCTGGCATCCGCCGCGCCGCCACTGCCTTCGATCGTCAACGTCCTGCCCAATTCCCCATAAATCCCCTGGGCAATCGCCACCAACTTGTCCGACTCCGGCGTCTGCGGCATCGGTGGCAGCCCACGCTGCAAGCTGGTCTTCACTTCCGTTTCCGGGATCAACTTGTTGGCCGATACCCGTGCCAGGTCTTTCTCGATGCGATCAAACTCTTCCGGCAATGCCGCGCGCACGTCGGCCTTGGCGGTGGCCTGGTCGGGAATGACGTTGGTACGGTCGCCCGACTTGATCACGGTGAAGTTGATGGTGGTTTTCTTCTCAGCATCCCCCAACTTGCCCAGTTGCAGGATCTGGTGCGCCGCTTCCATGGCGGCGTTGCGCCCGAGTTCCGGGGCGACGCCGGCGTGGGCGGCTTTGCCTTTGACTTCGACCACAGCGGTGGCGCTGCCTTTGCGCCACACCACCAGGCCGTCGGCTGGGCGCCCGGGTTCGAGGTTCAGGGTGACGTCGTGGGCCTTGGCGGTTTGGCGGATCAGCTCGGAGGCGGCGTCCGAGCCGGTTTCTTCGCTGGCGTCGAGCAGGAAGGTGATTTGCGCGTAGTCCTTGAAGCCCTGGTCCTTGAGGACTTTGAGCGCGTAGATGCCGGCGACGATGCCGCCCTTGTCATCCATCACGCCGGGGCCATAGGCGCGGCCGTCCTTGATGTGGAACGGGCGCTCGGCGGCCGAGCCTTCCTTGAACACGGTGTCCATGTGGGCCATCAGCAGGATTCTGGCTTTGCCGGTGCCCTTGAGGGTGGCGACCACGTGGCTGTTGTTGGCGGCCTTGTCCGGCACCAGCTCGATGGAGAAGCCCAGCTGTTTCAACTCATCCACGGCGATGTCGCGCACTTGGGTCAGGCCCGGTTCATAACCTGAACCCGAGTCGATATTGACCAGGCGCTCCAGCAGTTTCAGGGCGTCGGCCTTGTAGTGTTCGGATTGGGCCTGGATCTGTTTATGGGGCTCGGCGCTGTAGGCCGGCACGGCGAAGGACATGGCCAGGGTGGCGGCCAGGAGGGTACGGCGGAAGGTGAAGAGCATGAACCGATCCTTGTTTTTTGTTGGAAGGTGCCGCCACACCCTACCCCACTAGACCGATCGCAACCAACCCTCCTGCACGGCACTGACACGGTTGCGCCCGCTGCTTTTGGCGTCGTACAAGGCCTGGTCGGCGTCATTGAGCCAACTGGTCGAATCCGCATGGGTCGGTTGATACGGCGCCAGGCCGATGCTCAGGCTGGCGCGCAGGGTCGGGTCCTGGGCGTAGGCCAAGGCGTTGAAGCGATCGCGCAAGGCGTCCATCACTTCGGTGGCGCGGTTGAGCGGCATGCCCGGCAGGATCACGCAGAACTCGTCGCCACCGTAACGCCCGGCAAGGTCGGTGGCGCGCAGGTTCTGGCGCAGCACTTTGCTCAGCTGGCGCAGGACGATATCGCCGGTGACATGGCCGTAGGTGTCATTGATGGTCTTGAAATGGTCGATGTCGATCAGCGCGATGGCGGCACCTACCGAATCCCGGCGACAGCGCTGGAACTCGATCTCAAGGTGGTCCTTCCAGGCGCCGTGGTTGAGCAGGCCGGACAAGCTGTCGGTGCGACTCAGGACCAACAGTTCACGCTTGTGGCGGGCCAGGGTCACCGCCTGGCGGTAGCAGATCCAGCCCAGGGCCAACGGGTACAGCATCAGGATCGGCAGGCAGGCGTAGAGCTGCGCCTGGCTGGTCACGGCAATGAATGCCGGCGCGAAGATCAGCAGCGCCGCGCCGATACCCAGCGCCTGCGCCAGCCACCCCGCCAGCATGAAGCGCGGACCGCCGATGGCCACGTTGTTCATGGTCATCATCGACAGCGTGGTCACGCTGGGCAGCGGGTTGAAGTGCATGGCGCCGACCCAGAAGCCACCGCAAAAGGAATCGAACAGCAGGTTGCGCCGTTCACTGCGCAGTGCGTTGGTGGTGCGCAAGGTCAATTGAAACGCCAGGTGCGGCCAGATGAACGCGTTGATCACCATCCAGGCCCACACCCACCAGGCGGGGTCCAGGGGATACATCCCGAACACCACGCAGACAAAACCGAGCGTCAGCCCGAGGGTGCGGGATTTGTACAGCCGTGAAGCGAGCGGAAGTCCGTTTCCTTCTGCAGCTGACATGGGGGGGGGGAAATCCTGAGTGAATGCCAAGAGTCTATCAGCGCACCGGCAATTCGCCACTACCACTCATAAGCTCAGTGGGCAAAGCCCCGCGCCAGCATCAACGCCACGCACAACAGCAAAACAGCCGTGATGCGTTGCAACAGCACACGCCGCCTGGGGTTTTCCAATACATGCTTGATGCGCTGCCCGAAGTAGCAATACAGGCAGCCGCTGGCGAATTGCAGCAACAGGAACGTCAGCCCGAGAATGCCAATGTCCACCGCCGAACTGTGCCCCCCCACACCGGCGAACTGCGGGAACACCGCGCTGAACATAATGATGGCCTTGGGGTTGGAAAACCCGGTCAGCAAACCCTTGCCGAACAGGCTGCGCGCGCCCTCCACCGCACCGGCACGGTCCAGCACGAGGTTGCTGCTGGTCCATTGCTTGTAGGCCAAATAAAGGATGTAGGCGACGCCGACCAGCTGGATGCCCTGGGTGATCGCCAGGTTGCCCTTGATCAACTCCGAGAAGCCCACGGCAAAGATCAGGATCGAAATCAGGTACGACACACTGGCGCCGATCTGCGCCGGGATCGAGCGGCGCAGGCCGTCGCGCAGGCCCAGGCTCAACAGCAGGAGGGTCATGGGCCCGGGGCTGAAGGTGATGGTGGCGCAAAACAGCAGGAAGTACAGAAACGACGAAAGGGTCAACACGCTTGTCATGGCCATAGACCTGAGGAATAGAGCGCGCAGTCTAGGCAGTCGGCGTTGCGCAAGGCAGGTAAAGTGAGGCCTAATCCGCCCGAACTTCACCGGTAAAATCACCGGCAAAGATAAGGAAGCTTTATGTTCGTATCGGCCATCGCCTTTGTAGAGGGCACCCCCAAAGTGCAACAGATCGTCGAGGCGTTCAGCCAGGCCATCGAAAACGGCGAATGGGCACCCGGCAGCAAGTTGCCCTCGGTGCGTGAACTGACCCAGACCCTGGGCGTGAGCAAGTTCACCCTCAACGAAGCCCTCGACCGCCTGCGCGGGCGCAACCTGCTCACCTCCAGCCAAGGCCGCGGCTATTTCGTCGCCGCGGACCGCGTCCGCCCGGCCCTGGCCGCCTGGGTCGAGTTGCTGCCCCAGGACCTGCTGAGCGTCTTGCGCCGCCCCCTTGCCACGGTCTACGGCGACCTGCGCCCCGGCGGTGGTCACTTGCCCGAGGCCTGGCTGGACAGCGAAGCGATCCGCCAAGCCATGCGCAGCGTGGTGCGTGCGCCTTCGTTACGTATCGCCGGGATGGGTACGCCGGCCGGGCTGCTGCCGTTGCGCCAGGCGCTGCAACAGAAACTGCACGGCGAAGGTTTGTCGGTCTCGGTAGAACAGATCATCACTACCCCCAATACGGTGCAAGGCCTGGACATGTTGATGCGCCTGCTGGCGCGCCCCGGCGACACCGTGCTGCTGGACACGCCGTGCTATTTCAACTTCCACGCCAACCTGGCGCTGCACGGGGTCAAGGTGGTGACGATCCAACGTCGTCCCGACGGTTTTGACTTCACAGCCCTCGAACAACTGCTGGCCGAACATCGCCCCAGCCTGTACCTGACCACCAGCGTGCTGCAAAACCCGACCGGTCATACCTTCAGCCCCGGCCAGGCGTTTCGCCTGCTGCAACTGACCCAGCAATACGCTTGCCATATCGTCGAGGACGACCTCTACGGCGACCTGCACCCCAACCCACCGCCCCGCCTGGCAGCCCTCGCCGGCCTGGACCAGGTCACTTACCTGTCGGGCTTCTCCAAGAGCCTGAGCGCCAACGCCCGCGTCAGCTTCGTGGTGGCGGCACCGCAACTGGCGGCCAACCTGACCAATATGAAGCTGATGAGTGGCGGCGTGACCTCGGAGCTGTTCGAGCAGCTCCTGTACCGCATGCTCAGCGAAGGCAGTTACGCCAGGCACCGCAAACGCATGGTGCAGCGCTTGATGGAGGCCGGTGGACGGGTCGAACAATGGCTGCGGCGTTGCGGCTGCGAACTGCCGATGGGCTACGAAGGCGGGATGTTTATCTGGGCGCTCCTTCCGCCCGGCGTGAACGGCGAACGACTGGCCCAGGAAGGTTTGAAACAGGGCATGGTGCTGGCGCCAAGCACACTGTTTGGCTATGACGCGACGCACCGTGACGCCATGCGTTTCAACGTGGCCCACAGCGATGATCCCCAGGTGCAGCAAGTGTTTGAAGCCCTGTTGCCGGGGGCTTCGCGCACCCTGTAGGCGTTCACGCCGGTATTTTTGCCTCGTCATGTATCTCCTTATCGCCAGATACACTGCAATACAAAGGGCACAAGGCAAGTCCGTCGCCAATGGCTAGACTGCGCCCCAACGAGCATTTAACGAGGGAGGCAGCATGGATCATGTCGATCACATCCTGATCGTCGATGACGACCGGGAAATCCGCGAACTGGTGGGCAACTACCTGAAAAAGAACGGCATGCGCACCACCGTGGTCGCCGACGGCCGCCAGATGCGCAGCTTCCTCGATACCACCCCGGTGGACCTGATCGTGCTGGACATCATGATGCCCGGCGACGACGGTTTGCAGCTGTGCCGCGAGCTGCGGGTGGGCAAGCACAAAGCCACGCCGGTATTGATGCTGACCGCACGCAACGATGAAACCGACCGCATCATCGGCCTGGAAATGGGCGCGGACGATTACCTGGTCAAGCCGTTCGCCGCTCGTGAGCTGCTGGCGCGGATCAACGCGGTGCTGCGCCGCACACGAATGCTGCCGCCGAACCTGGTAGTCAGCGAGACCGGGCGGCTGATCCGCTTCGGCCGCTGGCGCCTGGACACCACCGCCCGCCACCTGCTCGACGCAGACGACACCCTGGTCGCCCTGAGCGGCGCCGAATACCGCCTGCTGCGGGTGTTCCTCGATCACCCCCAACGCGTGCTCAACCGCGACCAGTTGCTCAACCTGACCCAGGGCCGCGACGCCGATCTGTTCGACCGTTCCATCGACCTGCTGGTGAGCCGCCTGCGCCAACGCCTGCTGGACGACGCCCGCGAACCGGCCTACATCAAGACCGTGCGCAGCGAGGGCTACGTGTTCTCCCTGCCGGTGGAAATCCTCGGGGCCGATCAATGACCTTAAGGTTTGGCTGGCCGCGTACCCTGGCGTCGCAGTTGTCGCTGATCTTCCTGATCAGCCTGGTGTGCGCCCATGGCTTGTCCTTCAGTGCGCAGTTCTATGAGCGCTATATCAGCGCGCGCACCGTCATGCTGGGCAACCTGGAAAACGACGTGGCCACCTCGGTGGCGATCCTTGACCGGCTGCCCGCCAACGAGCGCGCCAGCTGGCTGCCGCGTCTCGACCGGCAAAACTATCGCTACCTGCTCAACGCCGGCGAAACCGGCGAGCCGATGCGCAGCGACGACGTGCCCATGGCCGCCACCTCGATTGCCGATGCATTGGGTGAACACTACGCGCTGACCTTCCGCGACATCCCCGGGATGCAGAAACACTTCCAGGCACACCTGACCCTGACCGACGGCAACCCGATCACCCTCGACGTGCGCCCCTCCATGCTGCCCGTCGCGTACTGGCTGCCGGTGGTGCTGGTGCTGCAACTGGCGCTGCTGCTGGGCTGCACCTGGTTTGCCGTGCGCCTGGCCATCCGCCCGCTGACCCGCCTGGCGCGCGCCGTGGAGACCCTCGACCCCAACGCCCATCCCACGCCGCTGGACGAAACAGGCCCCATCGAAGTGGCCCACGCTGCGGTTGCGTTCAACGCCATGCAACAGCGCATCGCCGAATACCTCAAGGAGCGCATGCAGATCCTCGCGGCGATTTCCCATGACCTGCAAACCCCGATCACGCGCATGAAACTGCGCGCCGAATTCATGGAGGATTGTGCCGAACGCGACAAACTCTGGAGCGACCTTGGCGAGATGGAGCACCTTGTGCGCGAGGGCGTGGCCTACGCACGCAGCGTCCACGGCGCCACCGAAGCCAGCCACCGCATCAACCTCGACGCCTTCCTTGACAGCCTGGTGTTCGACTACCAGGACATGCACAAACAGGTGAGCCTCAGCGGCAAAAGCGCCGTGGTACTCGACACGCGCCCCCACGCCCTGCGCCGGGTGCTGGTGAACCTGGTGGACAACGCCCTCAAGTTCGCCGGCGCCGCGCAACTGGAGGTCGGTTCGACGGCCGATGGTGCACTGTCGATCAAGGTGCTCGACAACGGCCCGGGCATTGCCGAGGACGAACTGGTGCAGGTGATGCAGCCGTTCTACCGCGTGGAAAGCTCACGCAACCGCGGCACCGGCGGCACCGGCCTGGGGCTGGCGATTGCCCAGCAACTGGTGGTGGCCATCGGGGGTTCGTTGACGTTGAGCAACCGGCCGGAAGGTGGGTTGTGCGCGCAGATCAAGATCAGCCTTTAAAGCAGGCCTGCGTGATTCCTGCACGTTGACCAGTCTTGTTACACACCATATAGTGTGCCCACAAACAGAACAGACCACTACATAGTGTGCAGTATCGGTATTTATCGACCACACTATGCGCAGTATTTCAATGCCTTGAAGCCTGCAAAAACACTTATTTTTCGAATACCAGGAAGGAGCATTTCCATGCTGAGTTGGGATGAAGTCGACAACGAAGACACCGGTGCAGCGGTGATCAAGGGCGCCAACGCCGGCCACGCCAGCGAAGCCAACATGGACCGCCTCGACGGTGCCGGCGCCGCTGCTGCGCTGGAAGCCCGTAACGTGACCGCCAACGACTCCGCCGCCATCGTCCGCGCCAAGGCCGCCCTCGACAAACTCGACGTCGCCGAAGGCCTCGCCGAACTCGAAGGCGCCTCCGCCCGTGTCGCCGTTGACGAAAAACGCATGATCAACTGCCGCGCCGACCTCAACCAACTCGTACCCTTCAAGTACGATTGGGCCTGGCAGAAGTACCTCGACGGCTGCGCCAACCACTGGATGCCGCAAGAGGTCAACATGACCGCCGACATCGCCCTGTGGAAAAACCCCGAAGGCCTGACCGACGACGAGCGTCGCATCGTCATGCGCAACCTGGGCTTCTTCTCCACCGCCGACTCCCTGGTTGCCAACAACCTGGTGCTGGCCGTGTACCGCCTGATCACCAACCCGGAGTGCCGCCAGTACATCCTGCGCCAGGCCTTCGAAGAAGCGATCCACACCCACGCCTACCAGTACTGCATCGAATCGTTGGCCATGGATGAAGGCGAGATCTTCAACATGTACCACGAGATCCCATCGGTCGCTAAAAAAGCCGCCTGGGGTTTGAAGTACACCCGCTCGATCTCCGATCCGAAGTTCGAAACCGGCACCGTCGAAACCGACAAAGAACTGCTGCGCAACCTGGTCGCCTATTACTGCGTACTGGAAGGCATCTTCTTCTACTGCGGCTTCACCCAGATCCTGTCCATGGGCCGTCGCAACAAAATGACCGGTGTGGCCGAGCAGTTCCAGTACATCCTGCGTGACGAGTCGATGCACCTGAACTTCGGTATCGACGTGATCAACCAGATCAAAATCGAAAACCCACACCTGTGGGATGCCGAGATGAAGGAAGAAGCGACCCAGATGATCCTGCAGGGGACGCAGCTGGAGATCGAATACGCGCGCGATACCATGCCGCGCGGTGTGCTGGGCATGAACGCGGCGATGATGGAGGACTACCTCAAGTTCATCGCTAACCGTCGTCTGTCGCAGATTGGCTTGAAGGAAGAGTACCCAGGCACGACCAACCCGTTCCCGTGGATGAGCGAAATCATGGACTTGAAGAAAGAGAAAAACTTCTTCGAGACCCGTGTGATCGAGTACCAGACTGGCGGCGCGCTGAGCTGGGATTGACTCCACATGTGGGAGGGGGCTTGCCCCCGATGACATTCGTTCAGCTCAAGCTTCAGTGACTGATGCACCGCAATCGGGGGCAAGCCCCCTCCCACATGGGTTGCGGTGCGCGATAAATCTTTGCAAATTGCCTCTTATGCCCAATCAAACCATCAAGACCCCTTGCGTCGGCCTGTGCTCCACCGTCTACGGAGACCTGGTCTGCCGGGGCTGCAAGCGCTATCACCACGAAGTGATCCAGTGGAACGGCTACAACGCCGAAGAAAAACAGGCGGTGTGGTTGCGCCTGGAGCAACTGCTGGTGCAGGTGATGGCCAGCAAGCTGGAAGTGTTCGACGCGCACCTGCTGCGCCAGCAACTGGAAAATCGCAAGATCCGCTTTATGCCGCACCAATCGCCATATTGCTGGGCGTACCAGCTGATTGCCCGTGGCGCGCGGGTGATTTCCAGGCTGGAGGCGTATGGGTTGGTGTTGCTGCCGGAGTTTCGTGAGCGCCCGCTGGCCGACCTGCGGGATGCCATCGACCGCGAGTTTTTCCTGCTGTCCGAAGCGCACTACGAGCGCTATATCGCCCCAGGTTTCCTCAAGGAAGCGTTTGGGCCGGCCCTGATAGCGACCCTCTAAAAACCAGCCCGCACATTTTGATTTGCGCCTGTCAGGAGTTCCAGGACGCCGCACGCTCCGTCTGTAAGCCGTACTTCTCAATCGCCAGCTGACACATCCGCGCATCCAACGCCGTCAGTGCCGCCAGCACGATGTGATACCGATCCACCTCAAAGAAATCGCGCAACGCCGCCCGCGTATCACTGCGCCCGAACCCATCAGTACCAAGCACGGTGTAGCTGGAATCCAGATACGAACTGATCATCTGCGGCACGGCCCGCACGTAGTCGGACACGGCCACCACCGGCGCCCCCTTGGGCAAGCATTCAGCCAAGTGGCTGACACGTGCCGTCTGCTGCGGATGCAAGCGATTCCAGCGTTCCACCTCCCGCGCTTCCCGCGCCAGTTCGCTGAAACTGGTCACGCTGAACACCTCGCTCGCCACCTGCCAATCCTCCGCCAGCAACTGCGCCGCCGCTTGCGCCTCGCGCACCAGCGTGCCGGAACCCAACAGGCGTACCTTGGCGTCGGCCGTACCTTGCAAGCAATACATGCCCTTGATGATCGCCGCCTCCACGCCTTCCGGCAGGCTCGGCTGCGGGTAGTTTTCGTTCATCAGGGTCACGTAGTAGAACTCGTCCACATCGTGCTCCAGCATCTGGCGCATGCCGTGGTCGAGGATCACCGCGAATTCACCGGCAAACGCCGGGTCGTAGGCACGGCAGTTGGGCACGGTGGCAGCGGTGAGGTGGCTGCTGCCGTCCTGGTGCTGCAAGCCTTCGCCACCGAGGGTGGTGCGCCCGGCCGTGGCGCCGAGCAGGAAGCCACGGGCACGCTGGTCGGCAGCGGCCCAGATCAGGTCGCCGACGCGCTGGAAGCCAAACATCGAGTAATAGATGTAGAACGGCAACATGCGCAGGCCGTGGACTGAATAACTGGTGGCCGCCGCAACCCAGGAGCTGATGGCGCTGGCTTCGCTGATGCCCTCCTCCAGAATCTGCCCATCGGTGGCTTCGCGGTAGCTGAGGATCGAGCCGATGTCTTCCGGCTCGTAGCGCTGGCCCACGCTGGAATAAATGCCGATCTGCTTGAACAGGTTAGCCATGCCGAAGGTGCGCGCTTCGTCCGCGACAATGGGCACAATGCGTGGGCCCAGGGCTTTGTCCTTGAGCAGGTTGGTGAGCATGCGCACAAAGGCCATGGTGGTGGACATTTCCTTGCCGTCGGCGGCCGTGGCGAAACCGGCGTAGCCCGCTACGGCCGGCACGGTAACGGGCCCGGCGACCTGGCGTCGACTGGGCACGTAACCGCCCAATGCGGTGCGCCGCTGGTGCAGGTAGCGCAGCTCAACGCTGTCGTCTGCCGGTTTGAAAAAGCTCAGGGATTCGGTCTGTTCATCGCTCAGCGGCAATTGGAAGCGGTTGCGGAAGGCGATCAACGCATCGCGATCCAGCTTCTTCTGCTGGTGCGTGGTCATCTTGCCCTGCCCGGCCTCACCCATGCCGAAGCCCTTTTTGGTCTGGGCCAGGATCACCGTGGGCTTGCCCTTGACCCGCCGCGCCGCGTGGTAGGCCGCGTGAATCTTGACCATGTCATGGCCGCCACGCTTGAGACGGTCGATCTGTTCATCGCTCAGGCCCTCGACCAGCCGGGCCAGGGAGTCACTCTGGCCGAAGAAGTGCTCGCGGTTGTAGGCGCCGTCCTTGGCGGCGAAGGTCTGGAATTGGCCGTCAACCGTATTGGACAAAATGTTGACCAACGAACCATCGGCATCCTTGGCCAGCAACGCATCCCAGTCCGAGCCCCAGACCAGTTTGATCACGTTCCAGCCGGCGCCGGCAAACAAGGCCTCCAGTTCATCGATGATGCGCCCGTTGCCGCGCACCGGGCCGTCGAGGCGTTGCAGGTTACAATTGACCACCCACGTGAGGTTGTCCAGGCCTTCGCGGGCGGCCAGGGTCAGGGCGGACATGCTTTCCGGCTCGTCCATCTCGCCGTCGCCAAACACGCCCCAGACATGGCGGTCGGTGGTGTCCTGCAAGCCGCGATGTTGCAAGTAACGCATGAAGCGCGCCTGGAAAATCGAACTGATGGGGCCGATCCCCATGGAACCGGTGGGGAACTGCCAGAAGTCCGGCATCAGCCAGGGGTGGGGATAGCTGGACAGGCCACGTGCGCCACCCTTGGGCCCGCCGATCTCCTGGCGATAGTGGGCCAGGTCGGCTTCGCTCAAGCGGCCTTCAAGGAACGCCCGTGCATAAATGCCGGGCGCGGAATGCGGCTGGTAGAACACTAGGTCACCGCCAAAGCCGTCGCTGCGGGCACGGAAGAAATGGTTGAAACCCACCTCGAACAAGTCTGCCGCGCTGGCGTAACTGGCGATGTGCCCGCCGAGTTCGCCATAGGCCTGGTTGGCGCGCACCACCATGGCCAGGGCGTTCCAGCGCACCAGTGAAGCCAGGCGTTCTTCGGTGGCGAGGTCGCCAGGGAACGCCGGCTGCTGCTCGACGCTGATGCTATTGATGTAGGGCGTGTCGTGGCGCGGTTTCCAGTCGATGTGCGGGGCGCTGGCATCCTGGGCCAGCAGGTCGAGAATTTGCCGTGCCCGTGCGGCGCCGGCGTTGGCCACCAGTGAGGCCAGGGCGTCGCGCCATTCATCCAGCTCTTGCTGGTCAATCAGCGCTTTCGTGAAACCGTTCATGGGCACCTCCGGGCTTTTTTTCCAGTTTATGTCGGCGCCGGAGGATGTTTTGCCTGTTATCAGGCGCTGTTTTCAGCATTTTGAGCATGAATCACTGCGCCATGGCTTTTTCGCAGCACGTTGTGCTCAAGCCACCCACGACCCTGCAACTGTGTTTAAAATGCCGCCCGCTCAATGACTGACGTTTAACGATGAACCCAGACGCACTCGCCACCCTGCACGCTCATTTGCTCGCCGCCCTGCAAACGCCACCGAGCGAAACCCGCCGCCTGTTCCATGGCCGTGGTCGCTGCTGGCCGGGCCTGGAGCAACTGACGGTGGACTGGCTGCAAGGCGTGCTGCTGGTGTCGTTGTTCAAGGAGCCCGACGCTGCGCAACTGGACGCCTTGAAACAGCTGCTGCACAGCCAGTTCGGCCGTTATACCGTTGCCCTGCAACACCGCTACCTGCCGCAAAGCACCACCGAATGGCTGGCGGGCGAGCCCGTCGAAGAGCAAATCATCGTCGAAGGCGGCTTGCGCTACCTGATCGACTTGGGCAAGAAACAGAATAGCGGGCTGTTTCTCGACATGCGCTACGGCCGTAATTGGGTGCGCGAACAGGCCAGGGGCATGCGTGTGCTCAACCTGTTTGCCTACACCTGCGGGTTTTCCGTGGCGGCCATCGAAGGCGGCGCCGAGCATGTGGTGAACCTGGACATGGCCCGCGGCGCCTTGAGCCGTGGCCGCGACAACCATCGTCTCAACGGTCATGACCTGAGCAAGGTGAGTTTCCTGGGCCATGACCTGTTCAAGTCCTGGGCCAAAGTGACCAACAGCGGCCCCTACGACCTGGTGATCATCGACCCGCCCTCGTTCCAGAAAGGCAGCTTCCTGCTGACCAAGGACTACCAACGCGTGCTGCGCCGCCTGCCGGATTTGCTCACGCCACAGGGCACGGTGCTGGCGTGCATGAACGACCCGGCCTTCGGCGAAGACTTCCTGATCGACGGCGTCACCCGCGAAGCACCGGGCCTGCGCTTCGTTGAACGCCTGGCAAACCCGCCGGAGTTTCCCGACATCGACCCGCAAAGTGGCCTGAAGGCACTGGTGTTCCGCCAGGGCTGATGCCGAAACGTCCTACGCTTGCTACGCTAAGTGATACGCCGGGGTGGTGAACCTTCTTGCCTCCTTCCCGGTCGATACCTGCATTCCCCGGCCAGACTCGACGGCGTCACGTTGTCGGCTGCCCCGTTTCACCTTTTGGAGAACCGCCCGTGATATCGACCCTGCATGTAGCCAGACTCAAAGCCTGGGGCGCCCACGGCTTTACCGCCACCGGCGTGGTATTGGCCTTCCTGGCCACCCTGGCGCTGCTGGAAAACTCGCCGAAGGCCTGCCTGCTGTGGCTGGGCCTGGCATTGGTGGTGGACGGGGTCGACGGTTCACTGGCACGCCGGGTGAATGTCAGCACGGTATTGCCAAGCTTTGACGGCTCGGTGCTGGACCTGGTGATTGATTACCTCACCTATGTGTTCATTCCCGCGCTGTTTATCTACCGCTATATCGACCTGCCGGACTTCACCCACCTGTTTACAGTGTCGGTGATCCTGGTGTCGTCGCTGTTCTGCTTCTGCAATGTGAACATGAAGAGCAAGGACAACTACTTCGTCGGCTTTCCCGCCGCCTGGAACGTGGTGGCGCTGTGCGTCTATATCATCCAGCCGGAGGCCTGGGTCACCTTGCTCACCGTGATTGGCCTGGCCCTGCTGACCGTGACGCCGATGAAGTTTTTGCATCCGTTCCGGGTTAAGCGGTTCATGCCGATCAATATCGCGGTGACCACGATCTGGTTGCTGTGCAGCTTTTTGATGGTGGTGGATTACCCGAATACCAACCCATGGACCTTTGGGTTGTGGTCGGTGATGTCGGCGTATTTCCTCGGGATTTGTATCTGGCGTACGGCGCTGGAGTGGATCGACACACATCGATCGTAAGTCGACGCAGTAACAATGTGGGAGGGGGCTTGCCCCCGATAGCGGTGAATCAGCTACAGATGAGTTAGCTGGAACACCGCAATCGGGGGCAAGCCCCCTCCCACATTTGGATTTGCTGAGTCCCCGCGAGTAAGATGGCGGCCTTTCGCATAGCGCCCGCCAAGAATAAGCCCTGCCCATGCCCTTCGAACTCAGCGTAGACCTCACCACCCTCGCCATCCTGGCGGTGGTTGCCTTCATTGCCGGTTTCATCGACGCCATCGCCGGTGGCGGCGGTCTGCTGACCACCCCCGCCCTGCTCACCGCCGGCATGCCACCGCATTTGGTACTGGGTACCAACAAGCTCAGTTCCACCTTCGGCTCGGCCACCGCGAGTTTTACCTTCTATCGCCGCAAACTGTTCCACCCGCGCCAATGGGTGCACGCCATCGTCGGCACGCTGATCGGCGCACTGACCGGCGCCGTCGTCGCTCACTACCTGCCGGCCGAGACCCTGAACAAGATGCTGCCGGTGATTGTGTTCGCCTGTGGCGTGTACCTGCTGTTCGGCGGCACACCCAAGGCGCCGCTGGATGCCGACGCGCCGATCAAGAAGAAATGGCAGGCCACCCAGGGCTTCGGCCTGGGCTTCTACGATGGCGTTGCCGGTCCGGGCACCGGAGCGTTCTGGACCGTGAGCACGATGCTGCTGCACCCCATCGACCTGGTCAAAGCCAGCGGCGTGGCGCGCAGCATGAACTTCGTCAGCAACGCGGCGGCGCTGACGGTGTTCATCATCAATGGTTCGGTGGACTGGATCGTTGGCCTGGCCATGGGCGTTTCGGTGATGTGCGGCGCGTTCTTTGGCGCCCGCAGCGCAATCAGCGGTGGCGCCAAATTCATTCGCCCGGTGTTCATCACCGTGGTCCTCGGCCTGACCGTGCGCCTAGCCTGGCAGCACTGGTTCAGCGTGGCCTAGACGGCGGGCCAGGTAGAGGTCGATCAGGTAACGCGCAATCGAACGTGACGCCGGCAACGGCGGCAGGTCGTGGATGTTGAACCACTGCGCGTCCTCGATCTCATCGACCTGGGGCACGATGTCGCCACCGGCGTACTCGGCATGGAAGCCCAGCATCATCGAGTGCGGGAACGGCCAGCACTGGCTGCCCATGTACTGGATGTTCTTGACCTCCACCTGCACCTCTTCGCGGACCTCGCGGATCAGGCAGTCTTCGGCCGACTCACCCGGCTCGGCAAACCCTGCCAGGGTGCTGTAGACCCCGCTGACAAAACGTGGCGAACGCGCCAGCAGGATCTCGTCGCCACGGGTCACCAGCACGATCATGCTCGGCGAAATCCGTGGGTAGCTGCGCAGGTCGCAGGCCTGGCAGTGCATCGCGCGTTCCCGTGGCACCTGGACCATGGCTTGGCCGCAACTGCCGCAGAACCGGTGCTCGCGTGCCCAGGTGCCGATCTGCGCGGCATAGCCCAGCACTTTGTACAGGGTGTGATCGCCTTGCAGCATGAAGCCGCGCAGGCCCTGCCAACTGCAGCCCGGCACTTCGCCCGCCGCATCGAGTTCCAGCAGGTACACCGGCTCGCCATCGAGGTGGCCGATACCGTGTTCGGCAAACACCGACAGGTCCTGGCGCTTGAGCCATTCCCGGGGAAACAACGGGCCGTTGGTGTCATGCAAAAAGCCGTCGCGGCTGCGGGCGACGGCCCAGCCGCCAGGGGTGTCGTTGTCCAGCAGCGTTGTGGTAATCCAGCCTGGGGTCATGTCAGTCAATCCACGAATTCGGGTTTCTGCTTGCTCATATGGGCCGCGATGGCCACGCGCAGGTCGTTGGATTGCAACATAGCCGAGTTCCAGGTGGCAACGTATTCCAAGCCGTCATTGACCGTGTGGTCACGCATGTAGCTGATCATGGCCTTGGTGCCGGTGAGCGCAATCGGCGATTTGGCGGCGATTTCATGGGCAATCTCCATGACGCCGGCCAGCAGGCTGTCCTGATCGGGATAGACGCGATTGACCAGGCCGATGCTGCGCGCCTCCTCGGCGCCGAACTGGCGACCGGTGTAGGCCAGCTCGCGCAGCATGCCGTCGCCGATGATGCGCGGCAGGCGCTGCAGGGTGCCGACGTCGGCGGCCATGCCGATATCGATTTCCTTGATCGAGAATTGCGCGCCTTCAGCGGCGTAGCGCATGTCGCAGGCGCTGATCAGGTCGATGGCGCCGCCGATGCAGTAACCCTGGATCGCCGCCAGCACCGGCTTGCGGCAGTTGTCGACGGCGTTGAACGAGGCTTGCAACTCAAGGATCTTGCGGCGCAGCAGGCGTGCGTTGCGGCCGACATCCTTGCCAAAGTCATTGGCCACCGAGGCCAGCATCATCAGGTCGATACCGGAGGAAAAATGCTTGCCGGCACCGCTGAGCACCACGGCGCGCACGGCGTCGGTGTCTTCGACCCACTGGAAGATGTCGATGATTTCGGTCCAGAACGCGGCGTTCATCGCGTTGATCTTTTCCGGGCGGTTGATCTGCACATGGGCAACGTTGCCGGTGAGTTCGACGACGAAAGCTTGGTATTCGGACATGGCAGTGATCCCTGACTGGCGAGTGATAAGGCCCGAACTATAACAAGTGTGTGTGACGGCACATCGGCCAAAAACGGGACGGGCAAACGTAATGGAATGTTGTGGGCGCAAGGTTCATGCAGCCCCGATACATTTCATCCCGGAGGCCCGGCTTATCGGCTATACAATCAGGGCCCTTGCCTGGAGCCGTCTATGCCGTCCACGTTGCGTTCGTCGCTGATTCTTGCCCTGGTGGTGGTGTTGACCGGTATTGGCGCAGGCCTGGGCGGCATGCTCCTGGCCCTGCTGCTGCACGGTATTCAGCACCTGGCGTACGGTTACAGCCTCGACAGCCTGGTCAGCCATGAAACCTTTTTGTGGGGCGTGACCGCCGCCGCGCCGGAGCGCCGTTTGCAGGTGTTGGTAGTGTGCGGCCTGGTCGCCGGGTTGGGCTGGTGGACGCTCTATCGCTACGGGCGCCCGCTGGTGAGCATCAAGCAGGCGGTGTCGGAACAGATGCCGATCATGCCGCCCAAGACCACCCTCGCCCACGCGCTTTTGCAGATCATCACCGTGGCTCTCGGCTCGCCGCTGGGGCGTGAAGTGGCGCCCCGTGAGGTTGGTGCACTGGCCGCCACCTGGCTGTCCCAACGCGCCCGACTCGAACCGCCCATGCACCGACTGATCGTGGCCTGCGGCGCGGGTGCCGGGCTGGCGGCTGTGTACAACGTGCCGTTGGGCGGCGCGGTGTTTGTACTGGAAGTGCTGGTGGGCGCATTCAGTTGGCCGGCGGCGCTGATTGCGCTGGCGACCTCGGCGATTGGTGCAGCGGTGGCGTGGATCGGGCTGGGGGCAGAGGCGCAGTACGTGGTGCCGCATTTTGTGCTGAGCCCGGTGCTGATCGCCTGGGCCGTGGTGTGTGGGCCGGTATTCGGCGTGGCGGCCTATGCCTTCACCCGGCTGACCGGCGCAGCAAGGGCAAACGCCGCCAGAGGCTGGCGCCTGCCGGTACTGGCGCTGATCAACTTCAGCGTTATCGGCGGCCTGGCGATGCTGCTGCCGCAAATCCTCGGCAATGGCAAAGGCCCCGCGCAATTGGGTTTCGACAATGAACTGACCATCGGCCTGGCCGCACTGTTGCTGGTGGTCAAAGTGCTGATCACCAGCAGCAGCCTGCGCGCCGGGGCCGAAGGCGGCCTGCTCACCCCCGGCCTGGCGAATGGCGCGTTACTGGCGATCATCCTCGGCGGCACCTGGAGCCTGGTGTGGCCCGGCGTGCCCCTCGGTGCGTTTGCAATCATCGGCGCGGCGGCGTTCCTCGCCGCCAGCATGAACATGCCACTGACCGCAATCGTGCTGGTGGCGGAATTTACCCGCGTCGACCATGACTTCCTGGTGCCGATCATCCTCGCGGTGGTCGGCGCGGTGTGCGTGAGCAAGCTGTGCCAACGCATGGAAACTGCTGGAAAAAAGCCGGCCATATCTGACTGACGCCCTCCCATTAAGGGTGAACACGGCAATTGTGGCGAGCGGGCTTGTCCCGCGTTGGGTTGCGAAGCGACCCTGGAAGGAAGAATGCGGTGCGTCAGGTACTCTTCGGCTGCGGGTTTCAGGGCTGCTTCGCCGCCCAACGCGGGACAAGCCCGCTCGCCACAGGGTACTTATCGCCTGTTCTACCTAAAGACCTTGAAAGGGCTGGGCCCAAGCGCCATCCTTCGCGCTTTAAGCCGCCCCATTCGCGGCGCTCGACGTTTAAAGGATATGCCCATGTACGCCCAACCCCTCACCGCCGCCGAATTCGAGTTCATCGAAGAAACCCTGCTCAAATACGGCGATGACCATTCGGTGCTGAACCTGGCCGAACTCGACGGCTACTTCACCGCGCTGGTGTCCAGCCCGGTGCAGGTGGACGTGGCGGAGTGGTTCCCGGCAATCTGGGGCGGCCAGAACCCGGAATGGGACAACATGGACGAAGCGCAACGCTTCCTCGAACTGTGCGTACGCCATATCAACACCCTGGCCGGGCAACTGGCCACCGACGCCACAGGCTTCAAGGCGCGCTTCGACGAAACCGAACACCAGGGCCACACCGTGACCCTCGCCGAAGAATGGTGCTTTGGCTACATCCGTGGCGCCGCCATCGGTAACTGGCCGGAACTGCCAGCCGCACAGGCTGCGCAGTTGGAGAAGATTTCCTGGTGCGCCGAGCAGGACAATTTCGAACTGCCGGCAGACCTGGATGTACAGGCGCACCAGCAGCGCGTCAGTGAAATCGAACCGGCTGCGCGGGCGCTGCATGATTATTGGTTGGCACAGCGATAGGTGTATCTGAAGGACCGAAGCGCCTGCATCGCCGGCAAGCCGGCTCCTACAGGGTCCGCGTTTGCATTCGCCTTTGCTTTACACCACTCAAGCCGGCTCTCAGGCCGCTGTGCTCTGGCTTTTGATTTTGATCTTAGGCGCCCCGTCAAACACGCTGGCCGGAATTCGGCAGGGATTTGGGGGGTAAACCGGCAGGGATGCCGGTTTAGCCGCCCCGCGCCATGGATGGCGCGTGGTGGCGGCCCCCCAAATCACTGTCGAATTACGGGCACACCGAGCCTAGGCGAGGTGCCGAGTGTTGGGGCAGGAGCGTTTTGCTTACTTTTGCGCTCTATCAAAAGTGAGCCGCTGTAAGAGCGGAACCAATAGCCGCCGTTACCAAAGAGACGGATATGTACACCGTAAGGCCGCCATCGCCGGCAAGCCAGCTCCTACAATTGGAATTGATGTACACCGCCCAGTAAATTTCAGCGTCTGCGACCGCGCGCTCGACAAGCACCGCCGCTTTGGCCGATTATTCGGGTCCGCCCGCCGACCTTGCCTTGATCAGGAGCCCTGTACCTTGAGTTCGCAGAAAACCGTGACCGTTACACCGCCCAACTTCCCCCTCAATGGCAAGGTCGCGCCCCCCGGCTCCAAATCCATTACCAACCGCGCCCTGTTGCTGGCGGCCCTGGCCAAGGGCACCAGCCGTCTCAGCGGCGCGCTGAAGAGTGACGACACGCGCCATATGTCGGTAGCCCTGCGCCAAATGGGCGTGACCATCGATGAGCCGGACGACACCACCTTCGTCGTCACTGGCCACGGCAAACTGCACCTGCCGGTACAACCGCTGTTCCTCGGCAACGCCGGTACCGCCATGCGTTTTCTCACCGCTGCCGTGGCCACGGTCGAAGGCACCGTGGTGTTGACCGGCGACGACTACATGCAAAAACGCCCGATCGGCCCGTTGCTGGCGACCCTCGGCCAGAACGGCATCCTGGTCGACAGCCCGACCGGTTGCCCGCCGGTCACCGTGCACGGCGTGGGCAAGATCAAGGCCAAGCGCTTCGAGATCGACGGCGGCCTGTCCAGCCAGTACGTGTCGGCCCTGCTGATGCTTGCGGCCTGCGGCGAAGCGCCGATTGAAGTGGCGCTGACCGGCAAGGACATCGGTGCCCGTGGCTATGTCGACCTGACCCTGGACTGCATGCGCGCCTTCGGTGCCCAGGTTGAAGCGGTCGACGACACCACCTGGCGCGTGGCCCCGACCGGCTACACCGCCCACGACTATCTGATCGAACCGGACGCCTCCGCCGCCACTTACCTGTGGGCCGCGCAAGTGTTGACTGGAGGCCGCATCGACATCGGCGTGGCGGCGCAGGACTTCACCCAGCCGGACGCCAAGGCCCAGGCCGTGATCGCACAGTTTCCGAACATGCAGGCCACAGTGGTCGGCTCGCAGATGCAGGACGCGATCCCGACCCTCGCAGTGCTCGCGGCGTTCAATAACACGCCGGTGCGTTTCACCGAGCTGGCCAACCTGCGGGTCAAGGAGTGCGACCGTGTGCAGGCACTGCATGACGGCCTCAACGAAATCCGCCCGGGCTTGGCGACCATCGAAGGCGATGACCTGTTGGTAGCCAGTGATCCTGCGCTGGCCGGCACCTCGTGCACCGCGCTGATCGACACCCACGCCGACCACCGCATTGCCATGTGCTTTGCCCTGGCCGGGCTGAAGGTTTCGGGTATCCGCATCCAGGACCCGGACTGCGTGGCCAAGACCTATCCTGAGTACTGGAAGGCGCTGGGCAGTCTTGGGGTCCAACTGAGCTATTAAAGCGTCAGCGTCGGAATGGGGAGGCTCTGCACATGATCATTCGCCAACCCTGCCCACCCGGCGCCTGCGTCTGCGACCGCGAACAGCTGCTGGAGACGCCGGGCGCCGACCAGCGCATCCTCCAGCTCACGCGCCAGGAAGAGAAGAAGCTGCTCGACCGTCTTGAAGACCTCAAGAGCCTGCAGGACCTGGAGCGCATGCAACAGCTGATGTACCAGCAACTGGGCATCCGCGTGCATATCGCACCTGGCCATACCGAGGTCAAGAGCATGCGCGGGATTCAGATCGTCATCGACGATTTGCCGGGGATGTGCCGCAAGACCCGCCAATCGATCCCGGCCGCGATCCGCCGAGGCCTGGAAAAACGTCCGGAAATCGCCTACCGCCTGCTGGACGCCCACGACCTGTTTCGCGAAGGTTGAATCAACCGGCAACCGCCTCGGTTTCGAACAGTCCCCGCCCAACAGCCCTGGCCTTGTCGAGGTGCGCCTGCGCCCCGCCGCTTTCCGACTCCAGCAACAATTCTGACGTCACCACCTGCGCGCCACAGTAATCAAAAATCCCGTAGTCGATCTGCGTGCGCATCGCCTTGGCATAGCCATGCCGATCAAAGGCATCGTCATCCGCTGCGCCCAGGGCCAGCAGGTGCACTTTCAGGTGTCGCAATTTTTTCACCACAGGTGTATCGGGGCCGTACTCAATGGCCCAGCCATTGACGAACACGCGGTCGATCCAGCCCTTGAGCAAGCCCGGCAGCGACCACCAATAAATCGGGAACGCCAGCACCAGGGCGTCGGCGCGATCGAGGCGCGCCTGTTCGGCCAGCACGTCGGCCGGAGGCGTGGCGCGGTTGCGGTGGACCGCATGGTCAGCGGCGTTGTAGCGTGGGTCGAAACCTTCGGCGGCAAGGTCGGCGATCTCGAACGTGTGGCCAGATGCGCCGAGGCCGGCGGCCACCTGCGCGGCAACGCTGTGGGTGAGGGATTGCGGGTCGTGATGGGCAACAACAATCAACGCATGCATGACAAAAACTCCCGTTTAGGGTTAGGCTGGGCTTAAGTTACGATTGGTAAGTTACTTTTGGTATATAAGCATGTCAAGCCCTGCATCCCCTGCCCCACGCCGTCGCCTGTCCCGTGAAGATCGTCTGCGCCAATTACTTGAAGTCGCCTGGCAACTGGTGCGCGATGAAGGCACCGACGCCCTGACTCTCGGCCGCCTGGCGGAGTTGGCGGGCGTGACCAAGCCGGTGGTCTACGACCATTTCGTCACTCGCGCCGGGTTGTTGACCGCGCTGTACGAGGACTTCGATGCGCGCCAGAACCAGGTGTTTGTCGACGCCATCGAGGCCAGCAGCGCCACGCTTGAGGATCGTGCCTGGGTGATCGCCGCGTCCTATGTGGACTGCGTGCTGTTGCAGGGTCGGGAAATTCCGGGGGTGATTGCCGCGCTCAGCAGCTCGCCGGAGCTTGAGACGCTCAAGCGCCAGTACGAGGCGATCTTTCTCGATAAATGCCGCGATGCGCTGTCGCCGTTCGGACGGATTTCCCAGGCGGGTCTAAGGGCAATGCTGGGGGCTGCGGAGGCGTTGTCCCAAGCGGCGGCCAGTGGTGAGATCAGCCGTGAAGAGGCGCAGCAGGAGTTGTTGGCGACCATCCTGGCGATGGTCAATCGTGGGCGTGTCTAGAAAGTTTTTCGTGACGATGCAACAACCGACACAGCGGCGGCAACTGACAGCTCACATTGCCACATTGTAACCGGGGGGCTGCTGCGCAGCCCAACGCGGGGCAAGCCCGCTCGCCACAAGAAACCGGTTCACTCAACGCCCGTCAACAAACAACTGCACCTTGCGCGCCAGTTGATCGAGGTGCCGATCACGCTGTTTCTCCGCGTCCACCATGGCGCGCTTGCCATGCTTTTGCAGCAGGTACGTATGAATCTGCCGTACCTCCAGCGAGCTGTAGATCGCTGCCACATCCAGCACGCCCATCAGGCCGTCGGTGCCGTAGTCCCGCGTGTTCATCAACACCTGGGTGCCCCGTGCACCACGCACTTGAAAGCCCATGCCCTCAAATGCGGGCACCTTCTCCACTGAGCACGCCAGTTCCGCATGGGGATACCGGCTCAGCACGTCACGCATCATTGCGCGGGCCACACCCTGGCGGCGATAGCCGACTTGCACCGCCATGAACGCCACACCGCAGGCCTCGGGATCATCCTTCACGGGCAGGTACAGGCAAAAGCCCATCAGCTTTTCGCCGTCCATCGCCACCACCAACTCGACCGCAATGCCTTTGGCACCGTTGAGCGCTTCCAGGTAGAGGTGCACTTCAAAGCCCGTGGCGTATTGGTAGATGTTGTACAGCAGGTTGCTCGGCGGCAGCGCCACGCTGCTGATGTCGGTGAGGTTATCCACCACCAGTTGCAGGATCTGGCTGTTGATCGGCTCGGGGCACGGTGTGGTGTAGCGGGTAAGGCTGTACATGCAAATTCCTGGGGTTCAGCGTCAAGGCAGCGCGGATTGTACCTGTTCGGCGCATACCTCACGCAAACACCCGCGCAACCAGCGATGCGCCAGGTCGGCATCCAGCCTCGGGTGCCAGAGCATCGCCACGGTAAAGCCCGGCAGCGTCAGCGGCAGCGCAAAGCTGTAGAGGCCTGCACGTTGATGGGTGGTGTAGCGCTCGGGCACGCTGGCGATCAGGTCGGTGTCGCGGGCCAGGGCGATGGCGGTGGCAAAACCGGCGACGATTGTGCTGATCTGTCGCGTGAGGCCTCGGACTTCCAGCGCATCGTCTATCTGGCCACGGTCCTGCCCGCGCCGGGACACGTAGACGTGTTGGCCCGCAGCATAACGCTCGGCGCTGACCGTGCCCTGGCTGAGGGGATGGCCACCGCGCACCACGCCCACCAGGCGGTCGCGGAACAATGCCTGGGTCAGCAGCTCCGGGCTGGCGCTGGGGTCGACCACGCCGGTTTCCAGGTCAACACGGCCTTCGCGCAGCATCGCACTGTCCTTGTCGGTCTTGTTGATGAACCGCAGGCGCACGCCGGGCGACTCCCGAGCGATGCGCGCCAACAGGGCCGGGCCGACATTCTCGACGAACTCTTCGCTGGTGCGCAGGGTAAAGGTGCGCTCGACCTGGGCCATGTCCAACGATTGCACGGGGCGTAGCGCGGCGTGGGCTTCCTGCACCAGGCGACTGACCTGTTCACGCAGTTCCACCGCCCTTGGCGTCGGCACCAGGCCACGCCCGGCGCGCACCAGCAATGGGTCGCCGGTGGTCTCGCGCAGACGCGCCAGGGCGCGACTCATGGCCGATGCGCTCAGCCGCAGGCGTTTGGCCGCCGCCGCAACGCTGCCTTCGGCGAGCAATGCATCCAGGGTGATCAACAGGTTGAGATCGGGCATCGGCGCTCCTTATCAGGCGTTGCATGCAGGTATTAACTGCAACTCATGCGTCTTCCGCCATGTTAGGCCACGCCGTAGATTTGTGACAGTTGCGTTCATTCAAGGAATTACCCATGCACACGTCTTCCCGTGGCAGCCTTGTCAGCCTGTCCCTGTCCATGTTGCTGGCCTCCCTCGGCACCAGCATCGCCAACGTCGGCTTGCCCAGCCTGGCGCACGCGTTTGATGCCTCGTTTCACGCCGTGCAGTGGGTGGTGTTGGCCTACTTGCTGGCAATCACCGCGGTGATTGTGAGTGCCGGGCGCCTGGGTGATCGCCTGGGGCGCCGGCGATTGTTGCTCGCCGGGTTGGTACTGTTCACCGTGGCCTGTGGACTTTGCGGCATGGCGCTGGCACTTGAATGGCTGATTGCCGCGCGCATCCTGCAAGGCCTGGGCGCGGCGGTCATGATGGCCATGGCCCTGGGCATGGTTGGCGATACGGTGACCAAGGAGCGTACCGGCCGGGTCATGGGCTTGCTCGGCACAATGTCAGCCGTGGGTACCGCCATGGGGCCAAGCATGGGGGGCCTGTTGCTCAGTGTGTGGGGCTGGCGCGCTATCTTCCTAGTCGGCATACCACTGGGATCGGTGGCCGCCGCAATCGCCTACCAGTATTTGCCGGTTGATCGCCCCTGCGCGCCATCGTCCATAGGCCGAGGTTCCTGGTCCTTCCTGAAGGCGCCAACGTTACGCGCCGGCCTGGCCATGAGTGCCTTGGTCGCCGCCGTGATCATGGCCACCTTTGTGGTCGGGCCGTTCTATCTGTCCCGCGGCCTGGGCCTCGACCCTGAGTGGATGGGCCTGGCGATGGCGCTCGGCCCCTGTGTCGCGGCCTTCACCGGCGTACCCGCCGGACGTCTCACCGATCGCTTCGGCAGCCAACGCGTGACACTCGCCGGGCTGGGAGTGCTGGCCTGTGGTGCGCTGCTGTTGTCGCTGGGGTCCGGACTGATCGCCTACCTTGCCTCGCTGGTTGTTTTGACGACGGGCTATAGCCTGTTCCAGGCCGCCAACAACACGGCGGTCATGAGCGATGTGGACAGCTCGCAGCGAGGCACTGTCTCGGGGCTGCTGAACCTGTCACGCAATCTCGGGTTGATCGTCGGCACGTCCGTACTGGGTGCCGTGTTCGCCTGGGCCAGCCCGGACGTGACCCGCGCCCTGCCCCAGTCCGTGGCCTATGGCCTGCATACCACGTTCAGCGTGGCGCTGGGGTTGATCCTGCTGGCCAGTGTGATGGCATGGCGTCGCTTCAGCGCTTGTAACGGCCTCCAGAACACCCATTGAGGCAAAAAAACAAAAAAGGCGTTGCGCCAGACCGGGTTACATCGCGCATCATGGGCACTTTCAAGCTCAAGGGTAACGTCCATGCGCGTTCTGTCATTGATGATGGGTCTTACGACGCTGGCCGCCAGTACGGTGTTCTGCGCCAGCGCGATGGCGAATGAAGAAAGTCAGTTGGTACAACAGATCAACCAATACCGCAGCCAGGTGCAGCGCTGCGGCGACCAGGGTTCCCAGGAACTGCCACCGCTGGCCAGCGACACACGGCTGGTGCTGCCGGCCACCAATGTGGGCGACTTGCAGCAAGCGCTGGCACGCGCCGCGTACCCGATGGTCAACGTGCAGGCCATCAGCCTGTCCGGGCCCAAGGATGCCCAGGCGGCGATGAAGGCCGTGCGCGAAAGCTTCTGTCGCGTGGTGCTGGACCCGCAATTTGTTGATATCGGCGTGAGCAACAGCGGCCAGGACTGGCGCATCGTGCTTGCTCGCCCGCTGCTGACCAGTGGCCTGGGCGACTGGCAGACCGAAGGCAGGCAACTGCTCAACCTGATCAACACCGCGCGGTCTCAGCCACGGCAATGCGGCACCCAGGCGTTTACCGCCACCACGCCGTTGTCGTGGAATGACGACCTGGCCGGCGCCGCCAACAGCCACACGCGCAACATGGCCAACGGCAACTTCTTCGACCACCTCGACCACGACGGCCGTACTCCCGGCGACCGTGCGGAACTGGCCGGCTACATCGCGAAAAACATCGGCGAAAACATCGCCGCCGGCCTGGACACGCCACGCAAGGTAGTCGACGGCTGGCTCGCCAGCCCAGGCCATTGCGCCAACCTGATGAACCCGCAGTTCCGCGAGCTGGGCGCGGCCTATGCGATGGACCCGAAGAGTGACGCAGGGATTTATTGGACGGCGGTTTTCGGCGCGCAATAAGCAGGTTTGCACATCTATCCATACGGATAGTGCATCAAATTGCTATCACCGCGATAATCCCGCTGAACTGCCAGCGGGCTTTCCGGTCTGTTGCTTGTCAGGCCCTCCCTTCCAGGCGTTAAACAGACCGCGGTAAACAAGGTGTTCTTGCAATGATGAATTGGCTGCAAAGCAGCAGCGAGATGGCTGAGCGGGTGCGCCAGCATGATTGGGCGAGTACGCCCCTGGGCCCGCTGGAACAGTGGCCGGATGTGCTCAAGACCACGGCCGCACTGTGCTTTGCCTCAAGCTTTCCCCAGGCCATCATTTGGGGGCCGCAGTTGATCACGCTCTACAATGACGCGTTTATCCCGATCCTGGGCGATAAACCCGACGCATTGGGCCGCCCTTTCAGCGAAACCTGGCACGAAGTCTGGGACCAGGTCAGCCCGATCGCCGACGCGGCCTTCCAAGGGCACGCGACCTATATCGAGAACTTCCCCTTGGTGATCGAGCGTGGCGCCGGGCCGGAGCAGGCGTACTTCACGTTCTGCTACAGCCCGATCCGTGACCCCAATGGCAAGATCGTCGGCATGCTCGACACGGTCACCGAAACCACCACCACCGTGTTTCTCACCCAGCGCCTGGCGGCCCTGGACACCATCGGCAACGCGGTCGCCACTGCCACCGATGCCGAACACATCATGGCCACCACCACCCGCCTGCTGGCCGAGCACCTGCAAGTCTCCAACTGCGCCTATGCCGACATGGATGCCGACGAAGACGGTTTTACCATTCGCGGCAACTGGGCAGCGCACGGCTCGCCGAGCATCGTCGGCCATTACAGCCTGGCCTCGTTCGGCGCATTGGCGGTGCAACGCCTGCGCGCCGGCGAGCCGCTGGTGGTGCAAGACAATCGCCTCGAGTTCACCCCTGAAGACGCCGCCAGCTATCAGGCCTTGGGCGCATTGGCCACCGTGTGTTTCCCGCTGATCAAGCACGGCCGTCTCACGGCGTTGATGGCCGTGCATGACAAAGCGCCTCGGGTCTGGTCACCCTACGACCTGGCGTTGGTGGGCGAAGTCACCGAGCGCTCCTGGGCGCACATCGAGCGCGTGCGCGCTGACGCCGCCGTGCGCGAAGGCCTGGCAGCCTTCACCGAACTCAATGCCACACTGGAACAACGGGTGCAGGAACGCACCGCTGCCCTCACCCAGGCCGAAGCTGCGTTGCACCAGTCCCAGAAACTTGAAGCCATTGGTCAATTGACCGGCGGCGTGGCCCACGACTTCAACAACCTGTTGACCATCATTCGTTCCTCGGTGGACTTCCTGCGCCAGCCTGGGCTGTCCGAAGAACGCCGCCAGCGTTACATGGGGGCGGTGTCCGATACGGTGGAACGGGCCAGCAAGCTCACTAGCCAGTTGCTCGCCTTCGCCCGTCGCCAACCGCTGAACCCGGAAGTCTTCGATGCGGGCCAGCGGGTCAAGAACATCGCCGAGATGCTCGAAAGCGTCACCGGCGCACGCATCCGCGTACAGGTGCAATTGCCAGAGCGCCCCTGCCATGTGCGGGTTGACTCCAGCCAGTTTGAAACCGCCCTGATCAACATCGCCCTCAACGCCCGGGATGCCATGGACGGCCAGGGCACCCTGACCCTGCGCGTCGCCACGCTCGAGGCACTGCCGTGCATCCGCGGCGATGCGCAGGCACTCCAGCCATTTGTCAGCGTCTCCCTGACCGACACCGGCAGCGGTATTCCGGGCGATACCTTCGAGCGCATTTTCGAGCCATTCTTTACCACCAAGGCGGTCGGCAAAGGCACTGGCCTGGGCTTGTCCCAGGTGTTCGGGTTTGCCAAGCAGTCCGGTGGCAACGTCGACGTGGCCAGCCGCGTGGGCCAAGGCACGGTGTTTACCTTGTACCTGCCGGAAGTGGCCCCGCAAGCAATGCCCGACGTGCAGCAGCAGGAAGATGTTGCGCCGGTCCACACCGCAGCGCAGCGCCATATCCTCATCGTGGAGGACAACCTGGAAGTGGGCCGCTTCGCCAACCAGATCCTCCAGGACCTGGGCTACCGCACCACCTGGGCCACCGATGCCGAACAGGCCCTCGCCCTGGCCGGCGCCGATGCGCTGGCCTTCGATGGGGTGTTTTCGGATGTGGTGATGCCCGGCATGACCGGCGTGGCCATGGCCAAGGTACTGCGTCAGCGGCGCCCGGACTTGCCGGTGGTGCTGACTTCCGGCTACAGCGAAGAGTTGGCCGACAGCGGCTACGAAGGGTTCGAGTTCCTTGCCAAGCCCTACTCGGCCGATCAGGTGGCGCGGGCACTGACCAAGGCGATGCCCTAGCGACCAGGCCTGGTTGCCAAAGAAGCCCGCTTGCTACAATTTGAAGTCTTACTCCGCCACCGCCACCTGATTGCGGCCCTGGGCCTTGGCGCGATACAGCGCCTTGTCAGCCGTATTCATCAGGCCGTGCAGGTCTTGATCCTGAGTGTGGGTGGACGCAACACCGAGGCTGGCCGTCAACCCATGCACCGGCGCGGAGGACAGGCCGGAGATTGCCTTGATCAACTGTTCAGCGATAACCCGTGCGGTTTCCAGCGAAGTGTTGGGCAGCAGCACCGCAAACTCTTCTCCACCCAGGCGGCCGTACACATCAGCCTGGCGGAACGAAGCGCTGATCACCCCGCCAATCTGGCGCAACACCTGGTCACCGGCCTGGTGGCCGTAGGTGTCGTTGATTTCCTTGAAGTGGTCCATGTCCATCATCAGCGCACACAGCGGCTGACGATTGTGGCGGCATTGTTCGTACAACACCTGGGCATGCTCGAAAAAGGCGCGGCGATTCATCAGGCCGGTGAGTTCATCGGTCTGTGCGGCGCGAGTGGAAATGTTGTGGGCACGCTCCATTTGCCGGGTCAGGCGAAAGGCTTTTTCCAGGGCATCGGACAACTTGCGCGTGGCGCTCACCACAAAGGTGGAAAACACCAGTACCGCGACGGCCACACCCACCTGCATAGAGGAAGGCTGGAACAGCAACCATAGGGTACATGGCAGTAAAACCAGGCCCATGGACCCCAGCGTCATATAGCGATAGGCCGAGTAACACGACACTGCACTCACCGACATGCCCACGGTGAACAGCATCACCAGCGCCTGGGAGAGCCGGTCATCGGTGGGCATCACCGCCAACGCGCCAAAGCCCCAGATACCGGCCGACAGCATCAGCGTGGTCCAGTAGCGGCGCTCCCAGCGATCCGGGGTGCGCTCGGCGTTGGGGCAACGAAACCACTCCATGAACATCTGCAGTCGCAGCAACGTCGAGGCTGCCAGCGTCAATAGCCAGATCAGCATGACTTGATGATCAAAGCGGTCCCAACACAGCCAGCAGAGCATCATGGCGCCCAAGTAGCTGCCGAAGATGGCGGCAAATGACTGCCGGAACAGCTGGTGCAAACGATCAGTCCGCACCTGCTCCTCTATAAAGCAATCCTGGTCCTGCCCACGCCCAAGGCCATTCATGAAATTCGCCCGATTCGACTGCTACGACAAAGGCGCCATTGTGGCACCCTGCCAGTAGCGTGGACAACAGAATCCAGCACAGTAGAGCCTTTAAAGCGCTTCCGGACGCAGAATCAACACGCCAAGGGGTGGCAGATTCAGCGACAGCGACACCGCTTGACCATGACGGGGCTCATCCTGGGTGAACACCTCGCCCCCATTACCGTAATTGGAACCTGCGTACATATCGGCGTCACTGTTGATCACTTCGCTCCAGCGCCCAGCAAAAGGTACACCGACGGCGTAACCCTCACGCGGCACCGGGGTGAAGTTGGCCACCACCAGCACCGGCTTACCGTCCTTGCTCCAGCGCAGCCAGGCATAGACGCTATTGATCGCGTCATCGCCGATCAGCCACTGGAAGCCCTGGGGTGCGTCGTCCTGTTCATGCAAGGCCGGCTCTTCGCGGTACAGCCGGTTCAAGTCCCCCACCAGCTTTTGCACGCCTTTGTGCTCGGCGTATTGCAACAAGTACCAGTCCAATTGCTGGTCATGGTTCCACTCGCGCCATTGGCCGAATTCGCAGCCCATGAACAGCAGTTTCTTACCGGGATGCATCCACATGAACGCCAGATAGGCGCGCAGGTTGGCGAATTTCTGCCAGCGGTCGCCGGGCATCTTGTCGATCAGCGAGTGCTTGCCATGCACCACTTCGTCATGGGAGATCGGCAGGATGAACCGCTCGGACCAGGCATACACCAGGCCGAAACTCAGTTCGTTGTGATGGTGGGCACGGTACACCGGGTCCTGCTGGATGTAGTGCAGTGAGTCGTGCATCCAGCCCATGTTCCATTTGTAGTTGAAGCCCAGCCCGCCCTGTTGGGTCGGCTGGCTCACGCCCGGCCAGGCGGTGGATTCCTCGGCAATCACCAACGCCCCCGGCGCTTCCTGGGCCACCACGTCGTTCAGATGGCGCAGGAAGTCGATGGCTTCGAGATTCTCACGGCCGCCATGGCGGTTGGGCACCCATTCGCCGGCCTTGCGCGAATAGTCGCGGTAGAGCATCGACGCCACGGCATCCACGCGCAGCCCGTCAATGTGGAAATGCTTGAGCCAGTGCAGCGCCGAAGCCAGCATGAAGCCGTGCACCTCGGTGCGGCCCAGGTTGTAGATCAGCGTGTCCCAATCCTGGTGGAAGCCTTCCAGCGGGTTGGCGTATTCGTACAGCGCAGTGCCGTCGAATTGCGCCAGGCCGTGGGTATCGGTAGGAAAATGCGCCGGCACCCAGTCGAGGATCACACCGATATCGGCCTGGTGCAGCGCATTGACGAAGTAGGCGAAATCCTGCGGCGAACCGAACCGCGCCGTGGGAGCAAATTGTGACAACGCCTGGTAGCCCCAGGAACCGCCGAACGGATGCTCCATGATCGGCATCAGCTCGACGTGGGTGAAACCCAGTTGCTGCACATAGGGAATCAGGCGTTCGGCCAGCTCACGCCAGTTGTATTGCCGGGCCACTTCGCCCGCCTCGTCCAACTCGCACTGCCAGGAGCCCACGTGCAGTTCATAGATCGACAACGGCGCGGTGGCCTTCTGCTTATCGACCCGCGCCTGCATCCATTCATGATCCTGCCAGTCCACCTGCAACGGTTCGGCCACCTTGGAGGCGGTGTCCGGCGGCAACTGGGTGGCCAGCGCCACTGGGTCGGCCTTGAGCGGCAGGATCCCATGGGCACCGAGAATCTCGTACTTGTAGGCCGCACCCGGTTGCAGGCGTGGGATGAAGATCTCCCACACGCCGGAAGGATGGCGCAAGCGCATCGGATGACGCCGACCGTCCCAGATATTGAAGTCGCCCACCACCGACACCCGCCGCGCATTCGGCGCCCACACGGCAAAGCGCACGCCCGCCACGCCATCGACGCTGGTCACCTGGGCGCCCAGGCAACTGCCAAGGTCGCGGTGATTACCTTCGGCGAACAGGTACAGGTCCATCTCACCCAGCAGCAGTTGCTGGAAGCTGTACGGGTCTTCGGTAATCTGCTCGCCACCAGCCCACTGGATTTTCAACAGGTACGGCTGACGGGTCTTGAACTGGCCGACAAACAGGCCCGGCACCTGGCTCGCGTCCAGGCTGCCGAGCGCCTCGCCACTGTCGCGGGCCAGCACCTGAACACTCAAGGCCTCGGGCAGGAATGCACGGATAAACTGGCCGCCGTGATCATCATCGTGTGGCCCGAGAATCGAGAACGGGTCGTGGTGTTCGGCGCGGACCAGCGCTTCGACGTCCTTGGACGCCGGCAATGCAGTCAGTTTCGGTTGCAGCGGTTCTTTATGTGTAAAGCTCATGACGTCTCCCCACCGCGTGCAGTGTTCGATATAGGTGCGATACCGCTCAACAATCCGTGCAACCCTTGCAGGGGCACCGGCAACCAGGTTGGGCGGTTTTCTGCTTCGTAAGCCACTTCGTACGCGGCCTTCTCCAGGCTGAACAACGTCAGCGCGGCGTCCTGGCCTTTGGCATCCTGCCAGTCATGCGCCAGTGTAGCCGTCGCCGCCTGATAAGCCCGGATAAAGGCCTGGCGTGCTTCCTTGAGGTAACGCTCTGTCACGCGTCTGCGCGCCTGGTCCGCCTCGGGCGAGTGATCCACCCCTTGAACATTCAGGGCCATCGCCGCCGCATAGTCGAATGAGCGCAATACACCGCTCACATCTTTGTACGGACTGTGCTTGCCACGTCGCTCATGCAATGGCCGCGCCGGCTCCCCTTCGAAGTCGATCAGGTAAGCATCGCCCTTCACCACCAGCACCTGGCCCAAGTGCAAGTCACCATGCACACGGATGCGCAACCCGCCCGCCGTGGCTTTCGCCAAAGCCTGTACATGGCTGGCGATGGCTTTTTTCTGTGCCAGCAAATCACTGACCAGCACTTGATCCGCCGGGTTCAACTGGCTTTGATGAAGTTTGAGCAAGTGCAGCGCACGGTCCAGTTGCGCGCCGACATCCTTGGCCCAGGCCTGGGTGTCCTTGGCCGTGGTGACTTCGGGTTTGAAGGCCTTGTCGGTAGTTTTGGCGCCGAGCACCTGGTGCATTTCGCCGAGGCGCTGGCCGAGCAAGCCGGCAAAATCGGCCAGCTCGCCCAGGGCGTTGTAGTGTTGTTCCTGCTCGGAAATGGCCTCGGCCAGTTCGTCGCGGATCGCCCGCTCCAGGTTGTTCTGGGTCCAGCTCCAGGCGTCGCCCTGGTTGCTCAGGTAGCCCTGGGCAATCATCAGCAGATTGTCCTCGCCCTCGGCGTCGTGGCGCACCATCGACCCCAGTAGTGGCGAAATGTTCGGGTAGCCCGCAGCTGTCAGATAAGCACTCATCTCCAGTTCCGGGTGTACGCCGGAGGCGACTTTGCGGATCAGCTTGAGCACCAGGCTCTCGCCCACCACCACCGAGCTGTTGGACTGCTCGGCCGACAAGTAACGCACCTCCGCCTCATCCGTCAGTTGCAGCTTGGCCAAATGCGGTGTGGCAGCAAAGCGCAGCTCGCCGTCACTGGTCTCCAGCACGGTGCCCGCCTGCAAGCCCTGGATCACCGCACGGATGAAGTGCTCAAGGCTGAAGGCGTCGGTCACCAACCCCACCTGGCGCACCCGACGTACTCGGGCCAGCGCCAATTGCTGGGGCAAGGCGCTGGTGAATTGATCTTCGCCAAGGAAACCGAACGGCAACTGGTAACGGCTGACCTGGCCTGCGGCCGTCACCTCGACTTCACTGAGCAACACCGGATGCTGCGCGTCGCCAAATCGCACGCCGTAGGCAATGCGCACGCTGTCGATCGCCGTGTCCTTGCCAGCGAACCAGCGGCGCTTGGGCAACCACGCTGGCAGAGCGGTCTGCTCCAGGGACGCTCGGCAAGGTTCTTCCAGCAGTTCTTCCATGCGTTTTTTCAATACCAATGTGGTGAAGTCCGGCATGCTCTGAGCCGGTTCCACATGCCAGCTGGGCATCTGGTTTTCCGGCGCCAGCACAAACCAGTAGAAACCGTAGGGCGCCAGGGTCAGCAGGAAATTCAACTGGCCGATGGGCGGGAACGCATTACCGCCAAGCATTTCCACCGGCACCATCCCGGCAAACGCCGACAGGTCCAGCTCCGCCGCCTGGGCACTGCGCGACACGTTGGCCACGCACAAGATGATCTCGTTGCGCCCGTCCTCACCGGTAAATTCGCGGGTATAGGCCAGGATGCGCCGGTTGCTCGGCGAGAGCATTTTCAGGCTGCCTCGGCCAAAGGCCTTGGACTGCTTGCGCACCGCCAGCATGCGCCGGGTCCAGTTCAGCAACGAATGCGGGTCCTGGGCCTGGGTCTCCACATTGACCGACTGATAGCCATATTGCGGGTCCATGATCGGCGGCAGCACCAGGCTGGCCGGGTCGGCCCGGGAGAAACCGCCGTTGCGGTCGATGGACCATTGCATCGGCGTGCGCACGCCATCGCGGTCACCCAGGTAGATGTTGTCGCCCATGCCGATTTCATCGCCGTAATACAGGGTCGGCGTACCGGGCATCGACAGCAGCAGGCTGTTGAGCAGCTCGACACGGCGGCGGTCGCGCTCCATCAGCGGTGCGAGCCGGCGGCGAATCCCCAGGTTGATCCGCGCACGCCGGTCGGCGGCGTAGTAGTTCCACAGGTAGTCGCGCTCTTTGTCGGTGACCATTTCCAGGGTCAGCTCATCATGGTTGCGCAGGAAAATCGCCCACTGGCAATTGGCGGGAATCTCCGGGGTCTGGCGCAGGATATCGGTGATCGGGAAGCGATCTTCCTGGGCCAGGGCCATGTACATGCGCGGCATCAGCGGAAAGTGGAAAGCCATGTGGCACTCGTCGCCGTCGTCGCCCTTTTTGTCACCGAAGTACAGCTGTGTGTCTTCCGGCCACTGGTTCGCTTCGGCGAGCAACATGCGGTCGGGGTAATGGGCATCGATCTCGGCGCGGATCTGCTTGAGCACGTTGTGAGTCTCAGGCAGGTTTTCGTTGTTGGTCCCATCGCGTTCGATCAAATAGGGGATCGCATCCAGGCGCAGGCCGTCGATGCCCATGTCCAGCCAATAGCGCATCACCGACAGCACGGCTTTCATGACCTGCGGGTTGTCGAAGTTGAGGTCGGGCTGGTGCGAGTAGAAACGGTGCCAGAAGTACTGGCCGGCGACCGGGTCCCAGGTCCAGTTGGACTTCTCGGTATCGAGGAAGATGATGCGCGTGCCGTCGTATTTCTGGTCGTCATCCGACCACACGTAGAAGTCCCGCGCAGCCGAACCGGGCTTGGCCTTGCGCGCACGCTGGAACCAGGGGTGCTGGTCGGAGGTGTGGTTGATCACCAGTTCGGTGATCACCCGCAGGCCGCGCTTGTGCGCCTCGGCGATGAAGCGCTTGGCGTCGGCCATGGTGCCGTAGTCACTGTGTACGCCTCGGTATTCAGCGATGTCGTAGCCATCGTCGCGGCGTGGCGAGGGGTAGAACGGCAGCAGCCAGATAGTGTTGACGCCGAGGTCGGCGATGTAATCGAGCTTGGCGATCAGGCCGGGAAAGTCGCCGATACCGTCATTGTTGGAGTCGAAATAGGATTTGACGTGAACCTGGTAGATCACCGCGTCCTTGTACCAGAGCGGGTCCTTGATGAAGGTGGCAGCGTTGGGTTTCTTCGCCATTGGAAACTCCTGAAATACTTGAACCACTCGGTCAATGTGGGAGGTGCAGTGCGACGACTCGACCTGCACCCGATGATGGTGTGTCAGTTGATGAAGCTGTGGCTGACACACCGCAATCGGGGGCAAGTCGAATCGTCGCACCGCCCCTCCCACATTGACCGCGCGGGGCTTAAGAGGTGGTGATACGCCAGATCCCGAACGGCATCTGCGGCTCCAGCCGTGTCCACTGGTGCTTGCCATACCAGGTCCAGCGGTGGCCATTCATCAAGTCTTCGCCCTGGGTCTGGGCATCGTCCGGCAGCCCCAATTCCCACAGCGGCAACTCGAAGTTGGCCTCCTGCGCGTTGTAAGGGTCCAGGTTGACCGCCACCAGAATGAAGTTGCTGCCATCCTCGCTGCGCTTGCCGAAATACAGGATGTTGTCGTTCCAGGCGTTGTAGAGCTTGAGCCCCAAGTGTGTCTGCAGTGCCGGGTTCTGCCGACGAATGCGGTTGAGCTGGGCGATCTCGGCGATGATGTTGCCGGGGGCGGTGAAATCCCGTGGACGGATTTCGTATTTCTCCGAATCCAGGTATTCCTCTTTGCCGGGCACCGGGGCCGCTTCGCACAGTTCAAAACCCGAATACATCCCCCACAGGCCCGAGCCCATGGTTGCCAGCGCAGCGCGGATCAAAAAGCCCGCGCGCCCCGACTCGTGCAGGAAGCCAGGGTTGATGTCCGGTGTGTTGACGAAGAAGTTCGGCCGGTAGCATTCACGCCACGGCGATTCATTCAACTGGGTCAGGTACTCGCTCAACTCGGCCTTGGTATTGCGCCAGGTGAAGTAGGTGTAGCTCTGGGAGTAGCCGACCTTGCCCAGGCGCGCCATCATCGCGGGCGTGGTGAACGCCTCGGCCAGGAAGATCACCTCGGGGTACCGGGCGCGCACATCGCTGATCAGCCATTGCCAGAACGGCAGCGGCTTGGTGTGGGGGTTGTCGACACGAAAGGTCTTCACGCCCTCTTCCACCCAGCCCACCACGATATCGCGCAGCTCGGTCCACAGGCTCGGGATCGCATCCGCCGCGTAGAAGTCGACGTTGACGATGTCCTGGTATTTTTTCGGCGGGTTTTCCGCGTACTTGATCGTGCCGTCCGGGCGCCAGTTGAACCAGCCCGGATGCTCTTTGAGCCATGGGTGGTCCTGGGAACACTGGATGGCGAAGTCCAGGGCGATTTCCAGGCCGTGCTCGGCGGCGGCCTGAACCAGGCGGCGGAAGTCGTCGCGGCTGCCCAGTTGCGGGTGAATGGCTTCATGGCCGCCCTCTTCGCTGCCGATCGCATACGGGCTGCCCGGATCATCGGGGCCGGCGGTCAGCGAGTTGTTCTTGCCTTTGCGGTGGCTGCGCCCAATGGGGTGGATCGGCGGAAAGTACAGCACGTCGAAGCCCATGTCATGGATCATCGACAGCCGTGAATGCACGTCATTAAAGGTGCCGTGGCGTGCAGGATCGTCAGTGATCGAGCGCGGGAACAGCTCGTACCAGCTGGCAAACAATGCCGCTTCGCGCTCCACATCGATCGGGTACACCGTGCTGATGCTCAGGTAGGCGCGGTGATCTGCCTGGGTCATCAAATGTGCACTGTCTTCGTGCAGGAACTGCGCAACCTGCTCGGTTTCCAGCAGCCCGGAGAGTTCGTGGTGCAGCAGCATCAGGCGGTCGCGCAGCTCGTTGTCACTGCGCTCGGCGGCCTGCAGCACCAGGCTGCGGCCTTCTTGCAGCTCGAGGCTGACCGGCACACCGGCCTCGTGCTTCTTGCGCAGTTCGTAGCAAAAGCTGGCGAAGGTGTCGATCCAGGCTTCGATGCAGTACTCGTGGGGGCCTTGCTGGGCCACGGTAAACGCGCCCTCCCAGCCATTATTGCCCACGTCGTTCATGACCACGCTGTGCCAACTTTCGTCTTGCAACGGGCGCCAGCGGATCAGCACGGCCAGCTTGTCATGGCCGTCGGCGAATACCTTGCTGGTGACGTTGACCCGCTGGCCGACCACGGCCTTGACGGCAAATTCGCCGCCGTCGATCACGGGGGTGGTGCTTTCGATCGCGATCCGTGGCAGCAACAGCGCCTGGGACAGCGGCAATAAGGATGGGTCTGGAACCTGTGTTTCAGCAGTCATCGAGCATCTTCCCCTTACGCCCTGTGGACGCTCTTTGCTTGATCCGAAATTCTGATACGGCAGCGCTCTCCCTGAGCAGAGCCGTCATAGGTCCGAGCCTGCGCGCCGGTTAAAAGTTCAGGTGGATGTGCCGCCATTGGGCGGGGAATCAATTCGCCCTGGCGGGTGTCCACCGATAGAGCAAAGCACAAAGGAGGCCACACCGATGAATATCCCGATCCCGGCTGAAACCCCGGACCCGAATATCGATAACCCGACCTTGCCACCGACCGAGCCAGAACCGATTCCGGAAAAAGAGCCACCGGAAAACCCGCCGCCGTCGGTGGAGGAGCCGCCAACAACGATGCCGCCGGTAATTGTCTGAACATTGTCAGAAGTGGAGGGCTCGCTCGTGCGCAGACATTGCTTCAGGCGCACGGGCGAACGGTTGAGAAAAGTAAAAATTCCCACTCAGCTGTCAGACCCGTCCTAAGCTCTAGCGATGCCACTCACTCTTACACTCATCCCGCGAGGGCGCATAACCACCGCCTTGGCTATATCGTGCAACCACAAGCCTCACGAGGATGAATCAATGTCGACTATCTATCCCCAGCAGGGCCGCTCATCGCCCGGCGTGCAGCCCACATTATCCAACTCCACGCCCGGCCAACCTGGGCTGACGTCTGAGCGTATCAATGGGCTGCTAAAGTCTGGCCCCAATTGTTCCATGCCCCACAAACAGCCCGAGCCGGCACCGAACACACCCGCACCTCGAGCATCTTCTGGGCCCGAGGCGCGCAAGGCGGCGAGCGAGCTTGAAACACTGTTGACCGAAACCAATATCGAAAAGGCGTTGCGCGAGCCAGATTCCAACCAAAGCAAGGAATTACTTGAGCGGTCCAAGAAGCTTGCGAACGAAATCGCGATGAACACCCCTCACTCGGCGGCAAACGCCAAGACGCCTTGGGCATCCGTCAACCAGTTGTCCCATGACAAGATCACCGCACAGGCCAAAAAAGTCATCAACGAGATGAGAGAAAGGCATATACAACAAATCGAGCTCGACAATTTCTCTCAGATTGCAAAGGCATTTGATAGCGACGGGGTGGGGGATACCGTTGCGTACATGAACAACGCACAAAATGGCCTTGCCGACCTCAAGCAAAAATTTTCCAGAATCGAGGCAACAGCCAAAAAAATTGAGGAGATGGGCACACAGTTGAACGCGACGCTGCGCTCATCACCTGCCAATACACCCTATAACGCTGACGCCAAAACCTACCGTTATGGTTCGCTCAGCGAGTCCCCATTGAATGCGCCCAGCGAAATCAAAAACTTTAACAACAACGACAAAATCGACCTGACCAACATCCAAAAACAGCTGAACACGCCATTGCACCTGGTGGAAAAATTTTCTGGAGCCCGTGGTGAAATGCAAATCCATTACCTGCCGAGCACCCGGACAAGCGTGCTCATCGTGGCGAACGATCCCGGACCCCCCCCTATGGTGATCAAGGTGTTTGGCGAGCTGCGTTATCAAAATCTGGTCACCTGACCAGACCTTGTTACCCAGTTTTCTTCTCCAGCAGCTTGACAATCCTCGGCATCACATTGAACACCACCAGGGCCAATAAAGTACTGAGCACAGCGGTCGACTCGCGTCCCAACCCCGCCGCTACCCCAATGGCGGCGGTCATCCACAACCCGGCTGCCGTGGTCAGGCCTTTGACGTGCTGGCCCTCTTCATCCTCATTGCCTTTGAGAATGGTGCCGGCACCGAGGAACCCGATTCCCGCGATCACCCCCTGCACCACCCGGCTCATTGCGTCCGCCTGATTTCCGGACATCTGCGGCACCATCACAAACAACGCGGCACCCAACGCCACCAGCATATGGGTGCGCACCCCGGCGGCCTTGCCCTTGCTCTCGCGTTCAAAGCCGAGGATACCGCCCAGCACTGCGGCGATCAGCAGGCGCACGGTGATCTGAGTAAGCTGCCTAGCGTCGCCGATGTCGGCGAATTCAGCCAGCAGGGTTTGCCACACTTCATGCCACCAGGCGTCCATGGATGCCGTCCTTTATCGTTATTGGTAAAGGATGGACAGCGGCGACCGCCAGTCAGTTGCCTGGAACCCCTGCACATCGCCGGCCCCTAACCTTGCATAGTCCACGAGAAAGGAGATCGGCATGCCCATTCGTATCGAAAACCAACTGTGCTACTTCATGCTCGACGACAACGGCCAGGAACAGAGCGTGCCAGCGACGCGGGTCAATATCGCGACCGACACCGACAAATCCATGTCCTACGTGGAGTTGGCCGCCGAGCGGATCTATATCACTGAAGCCGAGGCCGACGCCCTGACGGTCGCCGGGGCCCACGATGGACGCCAGCATGTAAAGGCCGAAGAACCTGGTTCGCTGATTTGATTGATCTGTATCAACACACACGTTGCAGCGCTGCACTCTAGGCGACACAGGGTGCAGCACATTGTCGCAGCACGCCGCACGCAGCCCATCTGATCCGCTTTTTATCACTCTACCTGAGCCTGTTATGCAAACAGTGTCCCGCGCATAGTTCATCGGCCTGATGGAGGCTGATGAGCGAACGACCATGAGCGAAAGAATCCCAACCGTGGAAACCTTTGAGCCCATACACCCAAAGAAGGTGAAGGCCAAATCCAGCGACAACCTGATTCATACCCGCAGTTTCACTGGCCTGTTCCGCACCTTACGGGTGAGCGGCGCGGGCTTGCTGTTCCTGGCGTTTTTCGGCACGGTCTGGTTGAACTGGGGTGGCCGGCAGGCGGTGCTGTGGGACCTGGCTGAAAGCAAATTCCACATCTTTGGCGCGACCTTTTGGCCCCAGGACTTCATCCTGCTGTCGGCCTTGCTGATCATTTGCGCTTTCGGCCTGTTTGCGATCACCGTGTTCGCCGGTCGTGTGTGGTGCGGCTACACCTGCCCGCAAAGTTCATTCACCTGGCTGTTCATGTGGTGCGAGAAAATCACCGAAGGCGAACGTAACCAGCGCATCAAAATGCAAGCCGCGCCCTGGAGCTTGAACAAACTGGCGCGGCGCTCGGCCAAGCACACCTTGTGGCTGGGCATCAGTGTGCTGACCGGGCTGACCTTTGTCGGCTATTTCACGCCGATCCGCCCCCTGGCCAGCGAACTGCTGACCTGGCAGATGGGCGGCGTCAGCCTGTTCTGGGTGCTGTTCTTTACCGGCGCCACTTACATCAACGCCGGCTGGTTGCGCGAAGCGGTGTGCATGCACATGTGCCCGTATGCGCGGTTCCAGAGCGTGATGTTCGACAAGGACACCCTGACCATTTCCTACGACGCGGCTCGCGGCGAACACCGTGGCCCGCGCAAACGTGAAGTGAAACCCGCCGATGTCGGCTTGGGCGATTGCATCGACTGCCAGCTGTGCGTGCAGGTCTGCCCTACCGGTATCGACATCCGCGACGGCTTGCAAATGGAATGCATCGGTTGTGCGGCGTGCATCGACGCCTGCGATTCGATCATGGACAAGATGGGTTACGCCCGCGGCCTGGTGAGCTACACCAGCGAACATCAACTGCAAGGCGGCAAGACCCACCTGCTACGCCCGCGCCTGATCGGCTACAGTGCGGTGCTGCTGGTGATGATCGCAGCCCTGGTGGTGGCCTTGGTGGAACGGCCGATGGTCTCGCTGGACGTGACCAAGGACCGTGGCATGTTCCGCGAAAACGCACAGGGCCTGATCGAAAACATCTACAGCCTCAAGGTGATCAACAAGACCCAGCAGCGCCAGAACTACCGTCTGGAACTGGTGGACGCGCAGGGCTTCCAGTTGCAGGGCAAGACCGAGATCAGCCTGGCACCGGGGGAAATCAGCGACGTGCCGGTGTCGGTGGCATTGCTGGCGGACAAACCGGCGAGCAGCTCGCAGACCTTGCGCTTCAAGGTCTCGGATGTGGACGAGCCGTGGATCTACAGTGATGCCGACAGCCGCTTTGTGGCACCGCTGAACCGCTGAAAACACATTTGAAAGGCTAATCAGGTCCTCATGAAACGCTACGAAAAATTTGCCGACGACATCGCAGAACTGATCCGCTCCGGCGTGCTCGGCCCCGGCCAGCGGGTGCCCTCGGTGCGCTATGCCAGCCAGACCTACGGCGTCAGCCCGTCTACGGTGTTCCAGGCCTATTACCTGCTGGAGCGCCGTGGCCTGATCCGTGCACGGCCGCGTTCCGGCTACTTCGTCAACACCCACGCGCCCAGCCCGTTTTCCGAGCCGGTGGTGAGCGAGCAAGTGCATGAGTCCACCGAAGTGGATGTGAGCGAGCTGGTGTTCTCGGTGCTCGACTCGATCAAGGACCCTAACACTGTGCCCTTCGGCTCGGCGTTCCCAAGCCCGATGCTGTTCCCGTTGCCGCGCCTGGCGCGGTCCCTGGCCAGCGCCAGCCGCGAAATGGACCCGCGCCTGGTGGTCACCGACATGTCGCCGGGCAACCCGCAACTGCGTCGGCAAATCGCCCTGCGCTACATGGTCGGCGGCCTGATGCTGCCCATGGAGGAGCTGCTGATCACCAATGGTGCTCTGGAAGCCCTGAACCTGTGCCTGCAAGCCGTCACCGAACCGGGCGACCTGGTGGCCATCGAAGCCCCGGCGTTCTACGCCTGCCTGCAAGTGATGGAGCGTTTGAAACTCAAGGCCGTGGAAATCCCGGTGCACCCGCGCGACGGCATCGACCTCAACGCCCTGGCGCAATCCCTGCAGCGCTATCCGATCAAGGCGTGCTGGACCATGACCAGCTTCCAGAACCCCATGGGCGCGACGCTCCCCGAGGCGAAAAAGCAGGCGCTGGTGGAACTGCTGCGCGAGCATCAGGTGCCACTGATCGAAGACGATGTGTACGCCGAACTGTATTACGGGCAACAGGCCCCTAAACCCGCGAAGGCCTTCGACACAGAGGGCCTGGTGATGCATTGCGGTTCTTTCGCCAAGAGCCTGGCTCCCGGCTATCGCGTGGGCTGGGTGGCGGCCGGGCGTTTTGCGCAGAAGGTCGAACGCCTGAAACTGATGACGTCACTGTGCCCCTCCATGCCAGCCCAGGCAGCAATTGCCGATTATCTGCAGCACGGCGGCTATGACCGGCACTTGCGCAAGTTGCGCTATGCCCTGGAAGAACAGCAAAGCGCCATGCTGGCGGCGATCGCGCGCTACTTTCCGGCACAGACGCGGGTCAGCCAACCGGCCGGTGGGTACTTCCTGTGGCTGGAGCTGCCGGAGCAGACGGATTCGTTGAAGTTGTTCCAGATGGCCCTGGCGCAGGGCATCAGCATTGCGCCGGGGCCGATCTTCTCGGCGACCCAGCGCTTCAGGAACTGCATTCGCCTGAACTACGGTAGCCCGTGGACCGAGGCGTCGGAAAAGGCGATGGAGACGTTGGGGCGGATTGTGCGGTCGTTTTAGTTGTAACACAGTCACTGGGACCTAACCGGCATGATGCCAACCAGTGACTTCTCCTTGATACCGAGTTCCTCATGTACACCAACAATAGCCCTGCAATCACCCTACACCTCACGGAGCAGAATTGGCGCAATGCTCCCAGCCACCCGGAAGGTCGACCATCCGGCGACCACCGTAGCGCCAAACAGATTATCAACGCCAATCCGGCGGTCAAACATCTATTACGGCGCCGAGACAGCTACCCCACTACCGACCTGCTCAAACGTCAATTGGGTGACTGGACTTCCGCGAATCCCAGCGCCCGTTCGCGCGCCGATGCAGCCTACAACCTGGCTCGGGTGGTCAACTTTCTGGATAACGTGAATGACCGCACAGTGGGCAACAGCGAAAGCCGCGATGGCAAAATCAACGGTTTTCACAATGCGGGCTATTCCACCCGCAAAAACTCGGAGGCACGCTTGCTGGTGGCCTTTGCGGAACAGGGCTACGAGGTGCTAAGAAACCTGGGCGCATGAATGCCCGGACTTCAGCGGCCACCGCCCAGATCGAGGAACGTCCCAGTGGCATACGACGCCTTGTCCGACAGCAGCCAGATAATCGCTTCAGCCACCTCATCCGGGCGCCCGCCACGGGCCATGGGGATACCGGATTCGAGTTTGCTGACCCGGTCCGGGTCGCCGCTCAGGGCATGGAAGTCGGTGTAGATGTAGCCAGGGCGCACCGCGTTGACGCGAATGCCCTCACCCGCCACTTCTTTTGATAGGCCAATGGTGAAGGTATCGAGCGCGCCCTTGGAGGCGGCATAGTCGACATACTCACCGGGCGACCCCAAGCGCGCCGCCACCGACGATACATTGACGATACTGCCGCCCTGCCCGCCATGCTTGGGCGACATGCGCAGCACCGCGTGCTTGGCACACAGGATCGGCCCCAGCACATTGGTCTTCATGATTTTCAGGATACGGAACTCGGACATTTCGTCCACACGGGACTTGTGTCCCACGGTGCCGGCGTTGTTGACCAGTGCGGTGACACGGCCCAGTTCGGTGTCGACGCGGTGGAACAGCGCAATCACTTCATCTTCAATGCTCACGTCGGCGCGCACGGTAATCGCCTGGGCGCCCAGCGCGCGGACTTGTTCGAGCACACGGTGGGCAGCCTCTTCGTCGGACTGGTAGTTGATGCAGATGCGGTAACCCTGGCGAGCGGCCAGCACTGCCGTCTCGGCGCCGATCCCACGACTGCCTCCGGTGATGATGACGACTTTGTCCATGCGTGCGGTCTCCTGATTCAACCTGATGTTTAGGGCTGGATCCAAGAATACCCGTCACGCACGGCTTTTGTCAGGCGCAAGCGCGTCTTCGGCACGCTGGATGTCGGCCATGAATCCGTCCGCCGGCAACGGATGGCCCAGCAGGTAACCTTGCAGGGAGTTACACCCCAGGCGCGTGAGAAAGCTCTGTTGCACATCGGTCTCCACCCCTTCAGCAACAATTCGCAGGCCCAGGGCCTGGCCGAGGGCGACAATGGCCGAGACGATGGCGGCGTCATCGCTGTCGTGCTCCAGGTCGCGCACAAACCCACGGTCGATCTTCAACTCGTTGGCCGGCAAGCGCTTGAGGTACATCAGGCTGGAATAACCGGTACCGAAGTCATCGATGGACAGATCGACGCCCATGTCCGACAACTGCTGCAACACCGTCATGCTCGCATCGGCATCGCTCATGGCGGTGGTCTCGGTGATTTCCAGGGTCAGGTTGTTGGCTGACAGCCGATGACGCTCAAGGGCCTCAGCCACGCTCCTGACCAACCCGGCGTGGCAGAACTGCAGCGCCGACAGGTTCACGGCGATGCGCCAGTCTTCATAGCCCTGGGCGTACCACAGGCTCATCTGGCGACAGGCTTCATTGAGTACCCATTCACCGATGGGGATGATCAGCCCGGTCTTTTCCGCCAGCTCGATAAACGTCGCCGGCAACAACAGGCCCTGCTGTGGATGCTCCCAGCGCAGCAGGGCTTCGGCCCCCACCGCAATACCACTGGCCGCGTCGAACTTGGGCTGGTAGTACAGGCGGAACTGCTCCTGCTCCACCGCATTGCGCAAGTCCTGCAACAACTGCAATTGCTTGCGTGCATTAGTGTTCATTGACGCATCGAAGAAACTGTAGCCGTTCTTGCCCATACCCTTGGCGTGGTACATCGCGGCATCGGCGTTCATCAGCAGTTCCTGGGGGTTATGGCCGTTGCCTGGGAACATGGCGATGCCGACGCTGGCGGAAATCTTCAGCTCATGCTCGGCCACCTGGAACGCACGGTTGATCAGCACCACCTGGCGTTCGGCAAGGCCGAGGGCGTCGTCCGGCTGGGTCAATTGCACCAGCAACACAAACTCATCGCCGCCGATGCGCGCCAGGGTGTCATGGCTGCGCAAGTCTTCACGCAGACGCAGGCCGACCTCGCGCAACAGCTGGTCACCCATATGATGGCCAAAAGCATCGTTGACCGGCTTGAAGCCGTCCAGGTCGATAAACATCAGCGCAAAGCAGCCGCCCTGCTCTTTCACCGCCTGCATGGCTTGCTGGATGCGGTCGGCGAGCAAGGTGCGGTTGGGCAGGCCGGTGAGCATGTCGTGCAGGGCCAGGTGGGTCAGCTCCTGGTTGGCCTGGCTCAGGGAGTCGGCGAGTACCGCCGTGCGCGCTTCCAGGCGTGCGTCGAGCAACGAAGTCAGTAAAGCGATGGCCAGCACCGCCAGGGTGGTGACCAGCACCAGGTTATCCAGGCCCTTGCCGCTCAACCCGTTCAGTGCCGCGCCGCAGAAGCTTTCATCGGCAAAGCGGGCCGCTGCCATGCCGGTGTAATGCATGCCGACGATAGCAAACCCCATCACCACCGCCGCTCCACCACGGGCCAGGCGCACATACGGCGTATTGCGGCGCAAATTATGGGCGATCCACAACGCTGCGCCGGAGGCCACCACCGCGATCAATAACGAAGCGCCAAACAACGTCGGGTCGTAGTCGATGCCCGGCGTCATGCGCATCGCCGCCATACCGGTGTAATGCATGCTGGCAATGCCGGTGCCCATGATCAGCGCACCCAACCCCAACTGCCAGGCCGGCAGGCGCGGTTGGCTGACCAGCCATAATGCAAAGCCGCTGGACAGCACCGCAATCAGCAACGACAGAGCGGTAATCCCCAGGTCGAAGCCCAGGGCAAACGGCAAGCGCAAAGCCAGCATGCCGATGAAGTGCATCGACCACACCCCCACCCCCATCGCCATGGACCCGCCAATGATCCATATATAGACGGCGCGGCCTTTGGCGGTGGCGATGCGCCCGGAAAGGTCCAGCGCGGTGTAGGAAGCGAGGATCGCGACGAACAGTGAGATCACGACCAGTGAGGGCGAATAACTACCGATGAGCATGGGACTTCTCGTGCACAAAGGGCCCGAGAGGCCCGTGCGAAATGGCAAAGCGGGCGATTGTAGCGAGAATAATTCTTGAACAGTTGATTAATTATCAGAGCGCCATTAGTGGCATTTTGACGCCAATCCTATGGCTCAGAAACGAGGGTTTGCTGAGGTCAAATATGGCGGTGAGCGGACCTATTGTGGTGAGCGGGCTTGCCCCGCGCTGGAGTGCGTAGCGCTCCCGTTTTTTGGGGCCGCTGCGCGGCTCAGCGCGGGGCAAGCCCGCTCACTACAGCAAGCCCGCTCATTGGATCGAGTTCATCGTTAATTTTTGTCGGCAATCGGCGTCTGTCCATCCCAGCCGCCGCCCAAGGCGGCGATCAGTTGCACACTGGCCACCAGGCGCGTCTGCAGCAAGGTCAGCACCGTGCGCTCGTTGCTCAACGCCGTGGCTTGCACGGTAACCACATCCAGGTAGGCAATCAGCCCGGCCTTGTACTGGTTCTGGGTCAGGCGCAGCGACTCGCGTGCTGCCGCCAGCGCTTCGTTGCTGACCACCGCCTCGTCCTCCAGCACCTTGAGTTGCACCATGTAGTTTTCCACTTCACGGAAACCATCCAGCACAGTCTGGCGGTACTTGGCGACGGTTTCGTCATAGGAGGCCACGGTGCGGTCGACTTCCGCCGAGCGCTGGCCGCCATCGAACAGGGTCATGGCCAGCTTCGGCCCCACCGACCAGAAGCGGTTCGGCAGGCTGATCCAGTCGGCGTAGGTGCTACTGGAATAACCACCGGCCAGGCTCAGGGTCAGGTCCGGGTAGTAGGCCGCCTTGGCCACGCCGATATTGGCGTTGGCGGCGATCACCGAGCGTTCGGCCGAAGCGATGTCCGGGCGACGTTCCAGCAGTTGCGACGGCAGGCTCACCGGGATCTGCGGCAGTGCCGGGATGTCTTTGCTGACCGCCAGGTTGAAGTTGGCCGGCGCCTCGCCGATCAACACCGCAATTGCGTTTTCCAGCTGGGCGCGCTGCCAGATCAAGTCGATCAGGCTGGCCTGGGTGGTCTTGAGCTGGGTTTGCGCCTGGGCCACCGCGTCCTTGCCGGAAACACCGGCGCGGTACTGGTTTTCGGTCATTTGCAGGGAGCGCTGATAGGTCTCCAGGGTCGCTTGCAGCAGGCGCGTCTGTTCGTCCATGACGCGCAGTTGCAGGTAGCTTTGCACCAGTTCCGACTGCTGGCTCAGGCGCATCGCTGCCAAATCCGCCGAGCTGGCTTCGGCACTGGCCTCGTTGGCCTCCAGGCCACGGAGCAACTTACCCCAGATGTCCGCCTCCCAGCTCACGCCCAACTGTGCGTTGAGGGTGTCGCGAATGCCGCTGCTGGAACTGCTCAGGCTCGCGCTGCTGCTGCCGGTGCCCTGGCTGGCGCGGGTTTTCCCCGCGCTCAGGTCGACGGTGGGGTAAAACGCCCCACGGGAACTGCGCACCAACGCCTGGGCCTGGCGAAAGCGTGCTTCGGCCTGGGCCACGGTCTGGTTGGAACTGTTCAGGCGCAGCACCAGGTCATTGAGCTGGCGGTCGCCGTACAACTCCCACCAGGCACCACGGGCCAGGGAATCACTGGGGGTGGCCTGGCGCCACCCCTTTGCTTCCTTGAATTGCGCCGGTTCGACCACTTCCGGGCGTTTGTAGTCGGGGCCGACGGCGCAGGCGCTGAGCAACACGCCGCAGAGCACCAGGCTCGCCACGCGGGAGCCCCGGAACAGGGCCAATCGGGCAAAGGTTGAATCGGTCATAGCGCAGTGTCCAGGGCAGCATCGGTCCGCACGCCGCGCCAGGCGTTGAAGCGATGGCGCGCGCGGTCGAGATAAAGGTAAACCACCGGGGTGGTGTAAAGGGTCAGGACCTGGCTGAACACCAGGCCGCCGATAATGGTCAGGCCCAGGGGACGGCGCATTTCCGCGCCATCGCCGGCACCCAGCAACAGCGGCAAGGCGCCGAGGATGGCCGCCAGGGTGGTCATCAGGATCGGCCGCAAGCGCAACAAGCACGCACTGCGGATCGATTCAAGCGGCCCCATGCGGTCATTGCGTTCCAGTTGCAGCGCCAGGTCGATCATCAGGATCGCGTTTTTCTTCACCACCCCGATCAACAGGAACAGGCCCAGCAGCGAGATCAGGCTGAACTCGCCTCCCGTCAGGTAGATGGCGAGCATGGCGCCGACACCCGCCGAGGGTAAGGTCGAGAGAATGGTCAACGGGTGAATGTAGCTTTCGTACAGGATGCCCAGCACCAGGTACACCGCCACCAGCGCGCCAAGGATCATGAACGGCTGGCCCTTTTGCGTGGCCGCAAAGGCATCGGCAGTGCCGGCCATCTTGGCGATCACATCTTCCGGCAAGCCGACCTTGGCAATTGCCCGTTCGATGGCCGCCGTGCCCTGCTCCACCGTCACGCCGGGCGCCATGTCGAAGGCAATGTTTTCCGAGGCGAACTGGCCTTCGTGGCTGACGCGGTCGTCGGCCAGGCTGTTCTCGTAATGGGCAATGGTCGATAACGGCACCCGTGCGCCCGTGGACGTGATCACCTGCATCTGGTTGAGAGTGATCGGGTCCTGGGCGTATTTGGGGTTGACCTCCATCACCACCTGGTACTGGTTGAGGCTGTCGTAGATGGTGGAAATCTGCCGCTGGCTGTAGGCGTTGTTCAGTACGGCCGTGACCATGTTCATGTCGATCCCCAGGCGCTTGGCCTGGTCGCGGTCGACAATCAATGTGACCTGCGCCGCACCGCGACCTTCACGGGCGTCGATGGCGGTGAGTTCCGGCAACTCGCGCAGGGCCGCCACCACTTTCGGGTACCACAGGCGCAGTGCCGCCAGGTCGCCGCTTTGCAGGATGTAGGAATACTGCGCACTGGTCTGGTCACGGCTGCCGCCGAATTGCAGGTCCTGGTCGGCCATCAGGAACAGCCGCCCGCCCGGCACCAGCGGCACGTCCTTGCGCAAACGCTCGATCACCGCCTGGGCGGAAACCTTGCGCTCGCTGATCGGCTTGAGGCGAACCAGCATCACCGCGTTGTTGGTGCCGTTGTTGCCGCCAATGAAGCCGGCCACGCTGAGCACCGCCGGATCCTTGAGTACCGCCTTGCGGAAGGTCTCCATCTTCGGCTGCATCACGCTGAACGACAGGCCGTCGTCACCGCGTACAAAGCCGATCAATTGGCCAGTGTCCTGCTGGGGCATGAAGGTTTTCGGCACCACCACGTACAGCGCCACGTTCATGCCGATGGTCAGCAACAGGCTGAGCAGGGTCAGGCGCCGGTGGCGCAGCACCCAGTCCAGGCTGGTGGCGTAGCCGGCGACCATGCGATCGTTGATCTTCTGGCTCCAGCGCTGCAAACCGGTCATCTGCGTTTTGACGTGGGGTTTGAGCCAGCGCGCGCAGAGCATCGGGGTCAGGGTCAGCGAGACAATCAGCGACACAATGATCGCCGCCGACAGGGTGATGGAAAACTCGCGGAACAGATTGGTGACAATCCCGCCCATGAACAGGATGGAGAGGAACACCGCCACCAGCGATACGTTCATCGACATCAAGGTAAAGCCGACTTCCTGGGCGCCCAGGTACGCCGCCTTCATCGGCGGCACGCCTTCGTCAATGTGCCGGGAGATGTTCTCCAGCACCACGATGGCATCGTCCACCACCAGGCCGGTGGCCAGGATCAACGCCATCAGCGAAAAGTTGTTCAACGAGAACCCGTACAGGTACATCACCGCGAAGGTGCCCACCAGTGACACCGGTACCGCCAGCGTCGGGATCAGCGAGGCGCGGAAATTGCCCAGGAACAGGTACACCACCAGGATCACCAGCCCCACGGCAATCAGCAAGGTCATCTCGGCTTCATGCAAGGTGGCGGTGATCACCGGCGAACGGTCCATGGCCAGGCTCAGCTTGACGCTGGACGGCAACACCGCCTGCAACGCCGGCAACTGCGCCTTGATCTGTCGCACCGTCTCGATGATGTTGGCGCCGGACTGGCGGTTGATCACCAGCAGTACCGCCGAGTCGTTGTTGAAGAAACCACTGTTGTAGCGGTCTTCCACACCATCGCTGATCTTGGCCACATCACCCAGACGCAAGGCTGCGCCATTCTGGTAGCGAATCAGCAGTGGCTCGTAGTCCTTGGCCTTTTCCAACTGGTCATTGGCCTGGATCTGCCAGTTGCGCTCGCTGTCTTCCAGGGAACCCTTGGGTCGGCGCTGGTTGGCGTTGGCGATGGTGTTGCGCACATCGTCGAGGGCCACGCCGTACTGGTCGAGGGCCTTGGGTTCCAGCTCGATGCGCACCGCCGGCAAGGAGCTGCCGCCAATCTGTACTTCGCCCACACCCGGAACCTGCGAGAGGCTCTGGGACAGGATGGTCGAGGCCAGGTCGTACAGCTGGCCCTTCTGCAGCACGTCCGAGGTCAGCGACAGCACCATGATCGGCGCCTGGGACGGGTTGATCTTCTTGTAGGTCGGCATGCTGCGCATACCGCTGGGCAGCAGGTTGCGCGAGGCGTTGATCGCCGCTTGCACTTCCCGCGCCGCGCCGTTGATGTCGCGGTCGGAGTCAAACGCGAGGATCACCCGGGTCGAGCCCTGGCTCGACGAACTGCTCATGGTGGTGATGCCGGCAATCGCGCCGAACGAGCGCTCCAGCGGCGTGGCCACGGTAGACGCCATCACTTCGGGGCTGGCGCCGGGCAAGCTGGCCGACACCACGATCACCGGAAAATCGATCTGCGGCAGCGGCGATACCGGCAGCAGGTTGAAGCTGACGCCGCCGAGCAACAGGATCGCCAGGCTCAGCAGCATGGTCGCGACCGGCCGGCGGATGAAAGGTCCGGACAGGTTCATGACTCAACCGGCTCCAGGCTTTGCGGCTCTTTGCGCCAGCGGCGGCCGAGGCGATCGAAGTACAGGTAGATCACCGGCGTGGTGAACAGCGTCAACACCTGGCTCACCAGCAGCCCGCCGACCATCACCAGGCCCAGCGGTTGGCGCAATTCCGCGCCGGAACCGGTGGCCAGCATCAACGGCACCGCGCCGAACAACGCTGCCAGGGTGGTCATCAGGATTGGCCGGAAGCGCAGCAGCGCCGCCTGGTAGATCGCAGTCTGCGGGTCGAGGCCCTGGTTGCGTTCGGCGTCGAGGGCGAAGTCGATCATCATGATCGCGTTTTTCTTGACGATACCGATCAACAAAATGATGCCGATGATCGCGATCATGCCCAGGTCATTGCCGCTGAGCAGCAACGCCAGCAACGCCCCTACCGCCGCCGACGGCAAGGTCGAGAGAATGGTGATCGGGTGAATGTAACTCTCGTAGAGCACACCGAGCACGATGTACATGGTGACCACCGCCGCCAGGATCAGCAGCAAGGTGCTCGACAGCGACGCTTCGAACGCCTGGGCCGCGCCCTGGAACTGGGTTTGCACGCCCACCGGCATGCCGATGTCTTTCTGGGTCTGGTTGATCAGCTCCACGCCTTTGCCCAGCGCGACGCCGGGGGCCAGGTTGAACGACATCATCACCGCCGGGAACTGGCCGATATGCGTAATTGCCAACTGCGCCTGGCGCTGTTCCACGTGGGCTAGGCTGGAGAGGCGCACCTGGCCGCCATCGGTGGTTTTCACGTGGATCTGGTTCAGCGCGTCCGGCCCAAGGGTTTCGCCGTACTGGGCCTGCAACACCACGCGGTACTGGCTGGCCTGGGTATAGATGGTGGAAATCTGCCGCTGGCCGAAGGCGTCGTACAGCGCATCGGTGATGGTCGATACGCTCACGCCCAGGCGCGAGGCCGCATCGCGGTCGATCACCAGGTACACCTGCAGGCCTTTGTCCTGCAGGTCGCTGGCCACATCAGTGAGTTCCGGCAACTGGCTGAGCGCATGCACCAGCTTGTCGCTCCACAGTGCCAGCAGCTCGGCGTCCGGCGAGGACATGCTGAACTGGTACTGGGTACGGCTCACACGGTCTTCGATGGTCAGGTCCTGCACCGGCTGCATGAACAGGCGGATGCCCACCAGCTTGTCGATTTCCGGTTGCAAACGGGTGATCACCTGGGCCGCGCTCAGGTCACGCTGGCCGTGGGCCTTGAGGTTGATCAGCAGTCGGCCGCTGTTGAGGGTGGCGTTATCGCCGTCCACACCGATATAGGATGACAGGCTTTCCACGGCGGGATCGGCCAGGATGATCTTGGCCAGTTCCTGCTGGCGCTGGCTCATGGCGGCGAAGGAAATTGATTGCGGCGCCTCGGAAATGCCCTGGATCACGCCGGTGTCCTGCACCGGGAAGAACCCCTTGGGCACCACCAGGTACAGGAATACGGTGAGGCCCAGGGTGGCGATAGCCACCAGCAGGGTCAGCGGCTGGTGCTTGAGCACCCACTGCAACATGCTCCCGTAACGCGCAATCAACCAATCGATCCAGGCGCCGCTGGCCTTGTAGAAGCGGCTTTGCTCTTGCTCCTTGGGCTCACGCTTGAGCAAGCGCGCGCACATCATCGGCGTGAGGGTCAGGGACACCACCAGGGAAATCAGGATCGCCACCGCCAGGGTGATGGCGAATTCGCGGAACAGGCGCCCGACTACGTCAGCCATGAACAGCAGCGGGATCAGCACGGCGATCAACGAAAGCGTCAGGGAAATCAGGGTGAAGCCGATCTGCTTGGCGCCCTTGAGGGCAGCGGCCAGCGGCGTTTCGCCTTCCTCGATATAGCGCGAAATGTTCTCCAGCATCACGATGGCATCGTCCACCACAAAGCCGGTGGCGATGGTCAGCGCCATCAGCGTCAGGTTGTTGATGGAGAATCCGGCCAGGTACATCACGCCAAAGGTGCCCACCAGGGACAGCGGCACGGCGATGGACGGGATGATCGTGGCACTGACCCGGCGCAGGAACAGGAACGTCACCATCACTACCAGGGCGATGGCGATGAGCAATTCGTGTTGCACATCCTTGACCGAGGCGCGGATGGTCTGGGTGCGGTCGGTGAGCACCGTCACGTCGAGGCCGGCCGGCAGGTTGTCGGTGATGCTCGGCAGCAACGCCTTGATGCGGTCCACCACCTCGATCACGTTGGCGCCCGGTTGGCGCTGGATATTCAGCAACACGGCCTGGTTTTCGTTGGCCCAAGCGGCGAGGCGTTCGTTTTCGGCGCCGTCGACGATCTGCGCCACGTCCTTGAGGCGCAGTGGCGCGCCGTTGTTGTAGGCCAGGATCAGTTCGGCGTATTGCGCGGGCGAGACTAGCTGATCGTTGGCATCGAGCATCGACACACGGGTCGGCCCGTCGAAATTGCCCTTGGGCTGGTTGACGTTGGATGCAGCGATCAGCGTGCGCACATCGGACAGGTTCAAGCCGTTGGCCGCCAGGGCCTCCGGGTTGACCTTGATGCGCACCGCCTGGCGCTGGCCGCCGGCGATGCTGACCATGCCGACGCCGCTGATCTGCGCGATTTTCTGCGCCATGCGCGTATCGACCAAGTCATTGAGCTTGGGCAGCAGCATGGTCTTGGAGGTGATCGCCAGGGTCAGCACCGGGGTATCCGCCGGGTTGACCTTGTTGTACACCGGCGGCGCCGGCAGGTCCTTGGGCAACAGGTTGGTGGCGGCGTTGATCGCGGCCTGCACCTGTTGCTCGGCGACGTCCATGTTGATGTCGAGGTTGAAACGCAGGGTCAGCACCGACGCGCCACCGGAACTGGTGGAGGCCATCTGCGTCAGGCCGGGCATCTGCCCGAACTGGCGCTCCAATGGCGCGGTGACCGCGCTGGTCATCACGTCCGGGCTGGCGCCGGGGTACAGGGTCATCACCCGGATCGTCGGGTAATCCACCTGGGGCAAGGCCGACACCGGCAACAAGCGGTACGCGATGATGCCGGCCAGGACAATGGCCAGCATGCTCAGCGTGGTAGCTACCGGGCGAAGAATAAACAGCCGCGACAGGTTCATGAACCGACCTTTTGCGCCTTGCCGGCGGTGGCGCCGGTCTCCCCTTTGGCCGCAGGCTTGCCTTGCAGGTGTTCGGTCGGGGTGGTCGGCACTTCGCTGCTGTCGTTGACCACTTCGATCTCGCTGCCATCCTTGAGACGGTCGGTGCCTTCCAGCACCACGCGGTCGCCCGCCTTGAGGCCCTCTTTGATCACGGTGTTGTCGCCATCGGTATCGCCGACCACCAGGGGCTGCATCTTGACCTTCTTGTCACCGTCCAGCACGTAGACAAAGGTGCCGCTGTTGCCGAACTGGATCGCCGCCGACGGCGCCAGCACCACGTTATGCAGGGTGTCGGCCAGCAGGTGCACATTGACGAACTGGTTGGGGAACAGCGCCTGGTCCTTGTTATCGAAACGCGCCTTGAATTTCAGGGTGCCGGTGGTGACGTCGATCTGGTTGTCCAGGCTCTGCAGCACGCCAGTGGCCTGTTTCTTCACGTCGCCACGGTCCCAGGCCTCTACTGGCAGTTTGTTGCCGGCGTGGTAGCGGGTGAGCACGGTTTCCAGGGTGTTTTCCGGCAGGGTGAAGGCCACGCTGATCGGCTGGGTCTGGGTGATTACCGCGAGGAAGGTGGTGTCGTTGGCCGCCACCAGGTTGCCCACGTCGACCTGGCGCAGGCCAACGCGGCCGCTGATCGGCGCACGGATCTTGGTGAATTCGAGGTTGAGCTTGGCGTCATCTACCGCGCCCTGGTTGGTCTTGACAGTGCCCTGGTATTGCAGGACCAATGCTTCGGCGGTGTCCAGGGTCTGTTTGGCGATGCTGTCCTGGGCGTACAGGTCGCGGTAACGCTGCACATCGACCTGGGCGTTTTTCAGCTGGGCCTGGTTCTGCATCAGCGTGCCCTGGGCCTGGAGCAAGGCGTTCTGGTAGCTGCGCGGGTCGATCTCGGCGAGCAGGTCGCCGGCCTTGACCATCTGGCCTTCTTCAAAGGCGATCTTCACCAGCTCGCCGCCCACCCGGCTACGCACATTGATGGTATTGAGCGCGGTCACCGTGCCCAGTGCCTTGTAGTACACCGGGAATTCTCCCAGCACGGCCGGGGCCACGCGCACCGGCACCGGGCCGGCCGAGCCGCCGAACCCCGGGCGCATCATCCCCGTCTTGCCGGCATGGCCCGCAGGCTTTTCGGCGCCATCCTTATGGCTGCCGGGCCAGAATTTCCAGCACAGGCCGGCGATAACCAGCAGCACGAGCAGGCCGAACAGCCAGCGGCGGGATTTACGGGGGGAGGATTGCATGGAGTGATCAACCATTGGGCGCGAGAGCTTCTTCTTTGGGAGGCTGAAAGATAAGCACTGGGGCGCATTTAGAAAAGCGCCTTTACCGGCTATTTACCTTGGGCTTACAACTTTTAACTGCTGATCTTAGTCTGCCCGCTATTTCGCTAAGCAGTTGAGGCACAAATAAAAACGGCCTGGACTAGGCCAGGCCGCAATCATGCATCAAGCGTGTTACTGCAAAACGACAGTAACGTACCGAAACAGTTACTTCAAAACAGCCAGGGCTGCTTCGTAGTTCGGCTCCTGGCCGATTTCCGCAACCAGTTCGCTGTGCAGCACGTTGTTGTTCTCGTCCAGTACCACCACGGCGCGGGCAGTCAGGCCCTGCAGTGGGCCGTCGGCGAGGGAAACGCCGTAGTCGACAGCGAAGTCGGCGTTGCGGAAGTCCGACAGGCTCAGCACATTGTCCAGGCCTTCGGTGCCGCAGAAACGCTTCTGGGCAAACGGCAGGTCAGAGGAAATGCACAGCACGACCGTGTTGCTCAGGTCGTTGGCCTGGGCGTTGAACTTGCGTACCGAGGTCGCGCAGGTCGGGGTGTCAACGCTTGGGAAGATGTTCAGCACCTTGCGCTTGCCGGCGAAGGTTTCCAGGGTCGCTTGCGACAGGTCGGTAGCAACCAGGCTGAACTCGGGAGCGGTGGAGCCGGTTTTCGGCAGTTCGCCTTCAACCTGGACAGGATTACCACGAAGGGTGACTTGAGCCATGAACAGAATCCTTATGCTGGGTTTGATGAAACGAATTCGAGAGGCGGAAGTTAACCACAAAGTGCGATGGCTACCTACCGCCAGACATAAATTGTCATGCCGCCGGTTATGGTTTAATTGCGCGCCGATCGCCCTGCCCTTCAAGGAACCTGTTGTTGATGAATCAGCCTGCCACCAAAGTCCTGGTCATTGGTTATGTCTGGCCGGAGCCGTGTTCCTCGGCCGCAGGCGGGCACATGATGCAGATTCTTCAGAGCTTTCTTACACAAGGCTGGGACATAACCTTCAGCAGCCCCGCGACCATCGGCGAGCACAAGGCCGATTTGCCTGCACTGGGCATCGCCGAATGCGCCATCGAACTCAATAACCGCAGTTTCGATGATTTTATTCGCGAGTTGGCCCCGGATATCGTGCTGTTCGACCGTTTCATGATGGAGGAGCAGTTCGGCTGGCGCGTCGAAAAATGCTGCCCAGGCGCCCTGCGTGTCCTGGAAACCTCCGACCTGCAAAGCTTGCGCGATGCCCGTCACCAACGCGTCAAGGATCACCTGAAGGCGCATCCCGACACCGAGGACTTCAGCGCGTTGTTCTGCCCGGCACTGCCGGAAGAGTTCCGACTAATGGCCGAGACCGACCTGGCCAAACGGGAAATCGCGGCGATTTACCGCTGCGACATCAGCCTGATGATCTCCGACGTGGAAATCCGCCTGCTGACCGAGCACTTCAAGGTGCCGCCCGCCCTGCTCCACTGGTGCCCGCTGATGCTGGAGCGGCCGACCGAGCCCTTCGCGCCATTTGAAGACCGCGCGCATTTCCTCAGCATCGGCAACTTCCGCCACGCCCCCAACTGGGATGCGGTGCTCTGGATGAAAAACAGCCTGTGGCCGCTGATCCGCCAGCAACTCCCGGGAGCGCAACTGCACATTTATGGCGCCTACACCCCGCCCAAAGCCACGGCCTTGCATAACCCGGCACAAGGGTTTCATGTGATGAACTGGGCCGAAGACGCCTTGCAAGTGATGACGGCGGCGCGCATCTGCCTGGCACCGTTGCGGTTCGGCGCCGGGATCAAGGGCAAGCTGGCAGATGCAATGCTCTGCGGCACGCCAAACGTCACCACGCCAATCGGCGCCGAGGCCATGGGGGATGAACAGCCATGGCCTGGCGCAATAGAACAGAGCGCACCTGCCCTCGCGGCGGCGGCGGTGGCGTTGTATCAAGACCGTGAACGCTGGACCCAGGCCCAGGAAGACGGTCGCCAACTGCTGGCCCGGCGGTATGACCAGGACATCCACGGCCCGGCGCTGGTGGCCTGCCTGGAGCAGTGCCGTCAACACCTCGCGGCCCATCGACGCGATAACTTCACTGGCAGCATGCTGCGCCACCACGCCCATAAAAGTACCCAGTACATGTCGCAGTGGATCGAGGCAAAAAACCGCAACGTATAAACATCGACGCTGGCGAGGTCGTGCGCAAGGGGGCATTATCCTACGCAGCAACCACAATAAAGCGACGGCAGCATGACCCGAGCAGCGCGCATCACCGACCCTTCCTACGAACTGATGGACGACCACAACGGCCTGTCCATCATCTATCGCCAACACGGTTTCCCTTGCCCGCTGGTGCGCTGGCACTTCCACAAGGAATACGAGCTGCACCTGATCGTCGCCAGCTCCGGCAAGGTGTTTATCGGCGACTATATCGGCAACTTCTACCCGGAAAGCCTGTTTCTCACCGGCCCCAACCTGCCCCACAACTGGATCAGCCAGGTGGACGAAGACGAGGTGGTGCCCAAGCGCGACATGCTGGTGAATTTCACCGATGAACTGTTCGAGCACGGCAGCCACATCTTCGCCGAACTCAAAAGCCTGGCACCACTGCTGGAACGCGCGCAGTACGGCATCGAGTTTCGCTGCAAAAAGACCATCGCCCAGGCCATGACCCTGATGCAACGCATCGAGGACGCCCAGGGCATGGCGCGCCTGGGGCACTTCTTTATCCTGCTGGAAGTATTGAGCGCCTGCGAGGACTACCAACTGCTGTCCGGTGTGACCACGCCGCAACTGGCCGATGAACACAGCATCGACCGCACCAACCGTGCAGTGGATTACATTTTTGCGCACTACGCGCGCGAGTTGCCGCTTGAGGAAGTGGCGGAATACCTGGGGATGAAGCCGACTTACTTCTCACGCGTGTTCAAACAGGCTACCGGGCGTACGTTCATCGAATTCGTCAATCGTTTGCGTATCAGCAAATCCTGCGAGTTGTTGGCCGATGGGGATAAAGCCGTGACGGATGTGTGTTTCGAGTCGGGCTTCAACAATATTTCCAACTTCAACCGACGCTTCCAGCAGCTTAAAGGCATGACCCCTTCCCACTACCGGCGCCTGGCGGTGCAGCGGCTCACCGAACAGAACCTGGCTTAATAGTTTCAGCCGGCTTGAGCCCGAGTGCAAAAAAGTATCAGTGCCAGTGCGCCCAAGGATTTGTCACAACCCCATTTCGAGGCTGTAATCAACGCACACTCTTCCTGACAGCTCGTGGGAAGACACAACAACAATAACTGTCCTTCTGTAGCCCCCTGGGCGCGGAAACGGAGTGCGCGATGAAATTCACAGCAAAAGTTCTGCTTGCCTCTACCTGCTTGACTATCAGCGCCGTCAGCCTTGGCGCGCAGACCCTGACCATTGCCACCGTCAACAACAGCGACATGATCCGTATGCAAAAGCTCTCGAAAACCTTCGAGGCCGAGCATCCGGAGATCAAGCTGAACTGGGTGGTGCTCGAAGAGAACGTACTGCGTCAACGCCTGACCACCGACATCGCCACCCAGGGTGGGCAGTTCGATGTATTGACCATCGGCATGTACGAAGCTGCACTGTGGGGCGCCAAGGGTTGGCTGGAGCCGATGAAGGATCTGCCGGCGTCCTACGACCTCGACGATGTATTCCCTTCAGTGCGTGACGGTTTGTCCGTGAAAGGCTCGCTGTATGCCCTGCCGTTCTACGCCGAAAGCTCGATCACCTATTACCGCACCGACCTGTTCAAGGACGCCGGGCTGACCATGCCCGACCACCCGACCTGGACCCAGATCGGCGAATTCGCCAGCAAACTCACCGACAAGACCAAAGAGCAATACGGCCTGTGCCTGCGCGGCAAAGCCGGTTGGGGTGAAAACATGGCGCTGATCACCACCCTGGCCAACGGCTACGGCGCGCGGTGGTTCGATGAGAAATGGCAACCGGAGTTCAACGGCCCTGAATGGAAGGATGCGCTGAACTTCTACGTCGACAACATGAAGAAATCCGGCCCGCCGGGCGCTTCCAGCAACGGTTTCAATGAAAACCTGGCGCTGTTCAACAGCGGCAAGTGCGCGATCTGGGTGGATGCCAGCGTGGCCGGCTCGTTCGTCACCGACAAGACCCAGAGCAAAGTGGCTGACCATGTCGGCTTCACCTTTGCCCCTCATGAGAAGACCGACAAAGGTACGTCGTGGTTGTACTCCTGGAGCCTGGCCATTCCAACCAGTTCCAAGGCCAAGGACGCCGCCAAGGTGTTCACCAGCTGGGCCACCTCCAAGGAATATGGCGCTTTGGTTGCCAAGACCGATGGCGTTGCCAACGTACCACCAGGCACGCGCAAGTCGACCTACAGCGACGAGTACATGAAAGCCGCACCGTTTGCCAAGGTGACGCTGGAATCGCTGAAAGTCGCCGACCCGACCAAGCCGACGCTCAAGCCGGTGCCGTATATCGGTATCCAGTTGGTGACTATCCCTGAATTCCAGGCGATCGGCACCCAGGTCGGCAAGTTCTTCTCGGGCGCGCTGACCGGTCAGCAGACGGTGGACCAAGCCTTAACCGCCGCACAGACCACCACCGAGCGTGAAATGAAGCGGGCGGGCTACCCCAAATAACCCAGGCCCACCCACAGTCAAATGTGGGAGGGGGCTTGCCCCCGATAGCAATCCAACAGTTGATGAATGTGTGACTGACACACCGCTATCGGGGGCAAGTCGAATCGTCGCACCGCCCCTCCCACATTGACCGCGCTCCGATTCGTATCTGACTGGTCTTGACCCTAATGAATACACCCGCCAAAAACCGCCTGACCAACCCCGGCTGGTTCCTCGTCAGCCCCTCGGTGGCCTTGCTGCTGCTGTGGATGATCGTGCCGCTGGGCATGACCCTGTACTTTTCGCTGATCCGCTACAACCTGCTCTACCCCGGTGAAAACCAGTTTGTCGGGCTGGAGAACTTCACGTATTTCGTGACCGACTCGGGCTTCCTGCCCGGTGCTACCAATACCCTGTTGCTGGTGGGCAGCGTGCTGCTGATCAGCGTGGTGTTCGGTGTGTTGATCAGTGCCCTGCTGGAGGCCAGTGAGTTCTTCGGCCGTGGCCTGGTGCGGGTGTTGTTGATCTCGCCGTTCTTCATCATGCCCACCGTCGGTGCGCTGATCTGGAAGAACCTGATTTTCCACCCGGTGTCGGGGATTCTTGCCGCCGTGTGGAAGCTGTTCGGTGCCGAGCCGGTGGACTGGCTGGCGCACTACCCGTTGCTGTCGATCATCATCATCGTGTCGTGGCAATGGCTGCCCTTTGCAATCCTGTTGCTGATGACCGCCATGCAGTCCCTCGACCAGGAACAAAAGGAAGCCGCACGCCTGGACGGTGCCGGCGCCATCGCGATCTTCTGGCACCTGACCCTGCCTCACCTGGCCCGGCCGATTGCCGTGGTGGTGATGATCGAAACGATTTTCCTGCTCTCGGTGTTCGCCGAAATCTTCACCACCACCAACGGCGGCCCCGGCTACGCCTCGACCAACCTCGCCTACCTGATCTACAACCAGGCGCTGGTGCAGTTCGACGTGGGCATGGCCTCGGCTGGCGGCTTGATTGCCGTGGTCATCGCCAATATCGCGGCGATCATCCTGGTGCGGATGATCGGCAAAAACCTGACTGACAAGCCTTGAGGGCCGCGCCATGACGCTTCAACAATCCCGCCGCCTGCAAAGCCTGTTGCTCGGCACCCTGGCCTGGGCCATCGCGATCCTGATCTTCTTCCCGATCTTCTGGATGGTGCTGACCAGCTTCAAGACCGAAATCGACGCGTTCGCCACGCCGCCGCAGTTCATCTTCACGCCGACGCTGGAGAACTACCTGCACATCAACGAGCGCAGCAACTACTTCAGTTATGCGTGGAACTCGGTGCTGATTTCCTTCAGCGCCACCGCCTTGTGCCTGTTGATCTCGGTGCCGGCCGCCTACTCCATGGCGTTCTACGAAACCCAGCGCACCAAGGGCACGCTGCTGTGGATGCTGTCGACCAAGATGCTGCCGCCAGTGGGCGTGCTGATGCCGATCTACCTGCTGGCCAAGAGTTTTGGCCTGCTGGATACACGCATCGCGCTGATCATCATATACACCCTGATCAACCTGCCGATCGTGGTCTGGATGGTTTACACCTACTTCAAGGACATCCCCAAGGACATCCTCGAAGCCGCGCGCCTGGATGGCGCGACCCTGTGGCAGGAAATGGTCCGCGTACTGTTGCCGATTGCCAAGGGGGGCCTGGCCTCCACCGTGTTGCTGTCGCTGATCCTGTGCTGGAACGAAGCGTTCTGGTCGCTGAACCTGACCTCGTCCGCCGCTGCGCCGTTGACCGCGCTGATCGCTTCGTACTCCAGCCCCGAAGGGCTGTTCTGGGCCAAATTGTCCGCCGTGTCGACCCTGGCCTGCGCGCCGATACTGATCTTTGGCTGGATCAGCCAGAAACAGCTGGTGCGCGGCCTGTCCTTCGGCGCCGTTAAATAATAATTCCTAGCGGAGGCCCATCATGGCCAACCTGAAAATCAAGAATCTGCAAAAAGGCTTCGAAGGCTTTTCCATCATCAAGGGCATCGACCTGGAAGTGAACGACAAAGAATTCGTGGTGTTCGTCGGCCCGTCGGGCTGTGGTAAATCCACCCTGCTGCGCCTGATCGCCGGCCTCGAAGAAGTCAGCGAAGGCACCATCGAACTGGACGGGCGCGACATCACCGAAGTGACCCCGGCCAAGCGCGACCTGGCGATGGTGTTCCAGACCTATGCGCTGTACCCGCACATGAGCGTGCGCAAGAACATGTCGTTCGCCCTGGACCTGGCCGGGGTCGACAAGAAGCTGGTGGAAAGCAAAGTCAGCGAAGCGGCACGCATCCTGGAACTGGGCCCGCTGCTGGAGCGCAAGCCCAAGCAACTGTCCGGCGGCCAACGCCAGCGTGTGGCCATCGGCCGGGCGATTGTGCGTAACCCGAAGATCTTCCTGTTCGACGAACCGCTGTCCAACCTCGACGCCGCGCTGCGCGTGCAGATGCGCCTGGAGCTGGCGCGCCTGCATAAAGAGCTGCAGGCGACCATGATCTACGTGACCCATGACCAGGTCGAAGCCATGACCCTGGCCGACAAAGTGGTGGTGCTGAACAGTGGCCGTATCGAGCAGGTCGGCTCGCCGCTGGAGCTGTACCACCAGCCCGCCAACCTGTTCGTGGCCGGCTTTCTTGGCACGCCGAAGATGGGCTTCCTCAAAGGCAAGGTCACCCGCGTCGAAGGCCAGGGCTGCGAAGTGCAACTGGAGGCCGGCACCAGCATCAGCCTGCCGTTGAGCAGCGCCACCCTGAGCGTCGGCAGCGCAGTGACCCTGGGCATTCGCCCGGAGCACCTGGAAATCGCCGCGCCCGGCCAAACCACGCTGACCGTCACCGCCGACGTCGGCGAGCGCCTGGGCAGCGACACCTTCTGCCATGTCATCACCGCCAATGGCGAGCCGCTGACCATGCGGATCCGAGGCGACATGGCCAGCCAGTACGGCGAGACGCTGCACCTGCACCTGGACCCGGCGCACTGCCATCTGTTCGACACCGATGGCGTGGCCGTGGCCCGCCCACTGCGCGCTGCCGCCTGATTTCGCGAGATTGAGCTGATGAAACTGAATAAACACAACCTCACCCAGCTGGCATCGCAAGTGAAGCTGCCCAGCTATGCGATTGCCAGCACCACCCAGGGCATCGCCCATATCGGCGTCGGCGGTTTCCACCGTGCGCACCAGGCGTATTACACCGATGCGCTGATGAACACCGGCGAAGGGTTGGACTGGAGCATCTGCGGCGTCGGCCTACGCGCCGAGGACCGCAAGGCCCGCGACGACCTGGCTGGCCAGGACTACCTGTTCACCCTGTACGAACTGGGCGATACCGACGACACCGAAGTGCGGGTGATCGGCTCGATCAGCGACATGCTGCTGGCCGAAGACGGCGCCCAGGCGCTGATCGACAAACTGGCCGACCCGGCCATCCGCATCGTGTCGCTGACCATCACTGAGGGCGGCTACTGCATCGACGACAGCAACGGCGAGTTCATGGCCCACTTGCCGCAGATCCAGCACGACCTGGCGCACCCGAGCGCACCGAAAACCGTGTTCGGCTTTATCTGCGCCGCGTTGACCCAGCGCCGCGCCGCCGGCACCCCGGCGTTTACCGTGATGTCCTGCGATAACCTGCCGCACAACGGCGCCGTGACGCGCAAGGCGCTGCTGGCCTTCGCCGCCCTGCACAACGCCGAGTTGCACGACTGGATCAAGGCCAATGTGAGCTTTCCCAACGCCATGGTCGACCGCATCACGCCGATGACCAGCACCGCCCACCGCCTGCAATTGCACGACGAGCACGGCATCGACGATGCCTGGCCGGTGGTGTGCGAACCCTTTGTGCAGTGGGTGCTGGAAGACAAATTCGTCAACGGTCGCCCGGCCTGGGAAAAGGTCGGCGTGCAGTTCACCGATGACGTTACGCCCTATGAAGAGATGAAGATCGGCCTGCTCAACGGCAGCCACCTGGCGTTGACCTACCTGGGGTTTCTCAAGGGTTATCGGTTTGTGCACGAGACCATGAATGACCCGCTGTTCGTGGCCTACATGCGCGCCTACATGGACCTGGACGTCACGCCGAACCTGGCGCCGGTGCCGGGCATCGACCTGACGCAATACAAGCAGACATTGGTCGACCGCTTCTCCAACCAGGCGATTGCCGATCAATTGGAACGCGTGTGTTCCGATGGCTCGTCGAAGTTTCCCAAGTTCACCGTACCGACCATCAATCGCTTGATTGCCGATGGGCGCGAGACCGAGCGTGCGGCGCTGGTGGTGGCCGCTTGGGCGCTTTACCTCAAGGGCGTGGATGAGAATGGCGTGAGCTACAAGATCCCGGATCCGCGCGCCGAGTTCTGCCAGGGGCTGGTGAGTGAGGATGCATTGATCAGCAAGCGCCTGCTGGGGGTGGAGGAGATTTTTGGCACGGCTATTCCCAAGTCGGCTGAGTTTGTGGCAGCGTTCGAGCGGTGTTATGTGAGCTTGCGCGATAACGGCGTGACCAAAACACTGCAGCAACTCCTGAAGAAACCGACCTAAACATGTGGGAGGGGGCTTGCCCCCGATGAGGGAGTGTCAGTTGATGCATCTTTAGCTGACCCAGCGCTATCGGGGGCAAGCCCCCTCCCACATTGGAATGCATTGCCAACTCGAACAATAAACTGCTGAGCACACCCTCATGACCCAGCAAAACCTGTTTCTCGGCATCGACTGCGGCACCCAAGGCACCAAGGCCATCGTCCTCGACGCCTCCAGCGGCAAGGTACTCGGCCTCGGCGCTGCGGCGCACACCCTGATCAGCGGCGCCAACGGCCGCCGCGAACAGCACACCCAGGAATGGCTGGACGCTTTCACCGAAGCCACCCACCGCGCCCTGCAACAGGCCGGTGTGGACGGCCAGGACATCCTCGGTATCGGCGTGTCCGGGCAGCAACATGGCTTGGTGCTGCTGGATGAACACGGTGAGGTGTTGCGCCCGGCCAAGTTGTGGTGCGACACCGAAACCACGCCCGAAAACGAGCGCCTGCTGGCCTACCTGGGCGGCGAGAACGGCTCGCTGGAACGCCTCGGCGTGGCGATTGCGCCGGGCTATACCGTATCGAAACTGCTGTGGACCCGCGAACAGCACCCGGACCTGTTTGCGCGCATCGCACACATCCTGCTGCCCCACGACTACCTCAACTACTGGCTCACCGGCCGTGCCGTCGCCGAGTATGGCGATGCGTCGGGCACCGGCTACTTCAATGTGCGCAGCCGTGAATGGGATGTGGACCTGCTCAAGCACATCGATCCCAGCGGCCGTCTTGAAGCGGCGCTGCCGGCGTTGATCGAGGCGAATCAACGCGTGGGCACGATCCTGCCGGCCATCGCCGAACGCCTGGGCATCAACCCCAATGCCATCGTGTCCAGCGGCGGCGGCGATAACATGATGGGCGCCATCGGCACTGGTAATATCGCACCCGGCGTGATCACCATGAGCCTGGGTTCCTCGGGCACCGTGTATGCGTTTGCCGACCAACCCAACGTCAGCCCGCAGGCTTCGGTCGCTACCTTCTGCTCATCCAGCGGCGGCTGGTTGCCTTTGATCTGCACCATGAACCTGACCAATGCCACCGGGGTGGTCCGCGAGCTGTTCGACCTCGACCTGGCCGCGTTCAACGCCCTGGTCGAGCAATCTCCAATTGGCGCCGACGGTGTAAGCATGCTGCCGTTCCTCAACGGTGAACGCGTACCCGCCCTGCCCCACGCCACCGGCAGCCTGCACGGCCTGACCATGACCAACCTGACCCGCGCCAACCTGTGCCGCGCCGTGGTCGAGGGCACCACCTTCGGCCTGCGCTACGGCCTCGACCTGCTGCGCGAGACCGGCCTGCAAAGCCAGAGCATCCGCTTGATCGGCGGCGGTTCGAAAAGCCCGGTATGGCGCCAGATGGTCGCCGACATCATGAACACCGAAGTGATCTGCACCGAACAAAGCGAAGCCGCCGCCCTGGGCGCGGCGATCCAGGCGGCGTGGTGCCAGTCCGGCGAAGCGCTGGCCAGCCTTTGCGACAAATGCGTAAGCGTCGACCCCGCCAGCCGGACCCTGCCGGTGGCGGCCAGCGTGGGCGCCTACCAGCAGGCTTACGAGCGCTATCAACAACTCGTGGCAACCCTTTAAGAGCGAACGACTATGTATCTGGTGTGTGGTGAAGCGCTGTTTGATTTCTTCAGCGAGGAAGATGCCAGCGGGCAGGCCTCCAAGGTCAACTACAAGGCGATTGCCGGCGGTTCGCCGTTCAACGTGGCGGTAGGCCTGCGCCGCCTGGGTATCGAGGCCGGGTTGTTCGGCGGCTTGTCCACCGACTTCCTTGGCCGCCGCTTATTGCAGGTGCTCAAGGATGAAGGCGTGAGCGAGCAGTTCCTGGTGGAGTTCGCCGCACCGACCACCCTGTCGATGGTCGCCGTGGGCGCCGATGGTTCACCGCAGTACAACTTCCGTGGCGAAGGCTGCGCCGACCGGCTGCTGGAAATCGCCCATCTACCTGCCCTGGGCGATGATATTCGCGGCCTGCACATCGGTTCGTTCTCGCTGGTAGTGCAACCGATCGGCGACACGCTGCTGAACCTGGTCAAGCGCGAAAGCGGCAAGCGCCTGATCAGCCTCGACCCCAACGTGCGTCTCAACCCGCAGCCGGATATCCAGCTGTGGCGCGAGCGCGTGGCCGAGCTGGTCAAGCATGCCGACCTGATCAAGGTCAGCGACGAGGACCTGCACCTGCTCTACCCCGACCAATCGCCGGAAAGCGTGCTGCAGGGCTGGTTGCAACACCGTTGCCAATTGGTGTTCCTCACCCGTGGCGGTGACGGCGCGAGTGTGTTCAGCCGCCAGCACGGCAATTGGTCTGCGCCGGCGGTCAAGGTGGTGATGGCCGATACGGTGGGTGCCGGCGATACCTTCCAGGCCGCGCTGATCGCCTGGCTGACCGAGCAGCAGCTGGATTCGGTGGACGGCCTGCAACGGCTGACCCGTGCACAGATCGACGCCATGCTCGGCTTTGCGATCCGCGCCGCGGCGCTGACCTGCACCAAGACCGGCCCGGACCTGCCCTACCGCCAGCAGCTTGGATGAAGATTTTGTCAGCCAACTCAACATTAATCGATGGTTAATCCCGCAAGTCGACAGTGAAGTGGTACCCACTTGCGGAGCAACACCATGAAACTGCGCACCTTAATGCTCGGCGCCAGCCTGGCGCTGGCAGCCGTGTCAGGCCTGGCCCAGGCCGACGATCAAGTCGCCACTGTCAAACCCGTGCCCTACCACTACGGCCTGCCGATGAACATCGACAAGGTCCTGGCCATGAACGAAACCCCGACCGATGAATGCAAAGTCATCAAGGCGGATATCAAGTTCTTGGACAAGGCCGGCAAAGTCGAAGACGTGAGCTATCGGAAGATGTCCGACGCCTGCGACTTCCAGAACTGACTGGACAGCGCTGGGCCTGGCAATCACCAGGCCCACGGTTCAACATTCAAGTATTCAGTAAGCCCGTCCTCCTGCACGTTGCAGGATAGGGGTATGGGCGTGCTTGAGATCTTCACGTAACCCGGTGATCAAGTTGCAAATGGCCCGACTGCTGTCGAGTTTATCGGCGTTGATGCCTTTGACTTCCAAATCCACCCGGTCACGGTCATGGTCGTCGTAGACCTTGATCGTCAGCGAAGCATCTTCGGCTTTGGTGCATTCGCACCGTTTGGGCAGGAAACTTCCTTCAATAATGCTGCGAAGTTCTAATTCCGAAAGCATGGTCAACCTCTCCTTTTTTGAGACTGCCAACAGATTGTTATTAAACCCACGGGCGCTCGCCCGCTGCGTCTTGCCGACCCTGGAAGACGCTTCTAACACCCAAGCCTACTCGGCAAAATCGGCCATCGTTGTAACCTTTCCTCATAAGCGATGGGCCGGGTTATATAAGTAAAGCAGCGTTGTTCAAATCGTCGTCGATTGGCTGCGATTAAACGTTTAACCCTGAACTTGCGCTTTGCGCCGCAACTCTTTCAGCAACATGTCGCAAACTATCGAAGTTGATATTCGCCCCCGAATTGACCGCGACCAGGGTCTGCCCCTGTACGCCTCTAGTTGCCACGTACTTGCGCACACCCGCCACCGCCAATGCGCCAGAAGGCTCGGTGATAGAACGGGTATCGTCATAGATCAACTTGATGGCGCTGCACAATTCGTCGTTGCTGACGGTGATGACTTCATCCACCCAATGGCGGCAGATTTCAAACCCGTAGGCGCCGATCTGCGCCACCGCCGTACCGTCGGCAAACCCGTCGACACTGGGCAGCACCACCCGCTCCCCCGCTTGCAGCGCCGCCAACAGGCAGCTGGAGCCTTCGGGTTCGACGCCGATGATGCGCACCTCGGGACGCAGGTATTTGACATAGGCGGCGATCCCGGCGATCAGGCCACCACCGCCCACGGGCACGAAGATCGCGTCCAACGCGCCCTGTTGTTGACGCAGGATCTCCATGGCCACGGTGCCCTGGCCGGCAATTACATCCGGGTCATCGAAGGGCGACACGAAGGTGGCGCGGGATGACTCGGCCAGTTGCAACGCATGGGCCAGGGCAAAGGGGAAACTCTGCCCATGCAACACCGCTTCAGCACCGCGAGAGCGCACGCCGAGTACCTTGAGTTCCGGGGTGCTGGCGGGCATCACGATGCGCGCCTTGATCCCCAGTTCCCGCGCCGCCAGCGCCACGCCTTGTGCGTGGTTGCCCGCCGAGGCCGTGACCACGCCCCGGGCCTTTTGCGCGTCGCTCAACTGCATCAGCTTGTTGTAGGCGCCGCGGATCTTGAAAGAAAAGGTCGGTTGCAGGTCTTCACGCTTGAGCAGCACCTGGTTGCCCAGCAAGGCCGATAGCGCGGGCGCGACCTGCAACGGCGTGCGCACCGCCAGGTCGTAGACCGGGGCGGCGAGGATCTTCTTCACATACTGTTCAAGCAAGCCCGTGTCGGCGGTCTCGGGGCGGGTACTCATGGCTCTCTCCTGGCTTTTTGTAAAGGGCCCGGGAGACGGAAAAACAAAACCCGCCTCAAGGGCGGGTTTGGGTGCAGCCGTGCGCTATCCCGCCAAATGAGGAATGGCGGTAATAATGCTTGGCTGGCTGCGAAAGGTTTGAAAGGTCATGTCACGAAACTAACCGGCGGCCCGCGCCCAAGTCAATGGCCTTGCTCCATTTAGCGGCCGGGGGTTTACGCCCTATATACGAAACATATACGCTTTGTATATCAACCCAGCACAGTGAACACCATGGGCATCGTCAAGATCACCGACCAACTGCACGAACAACTGCGCCTGGCCAGCGCCGCGATGGACCGCTCCATCAACGCCCAGGCCGAATTCTGGATCAAGATCGGCCTGCTCGCCGAGCTCAACCCCCAGCTGCCCTACAACGAGTTGATCAACAAACTGTTGCTGGACAAGCCTGACCTGATCCGGGGGCGCAGTTGATGATCAAGACTGCCGCACAACTGGCCGTGATGCGTGAGTCCGGGCGCCTGCTGGCCCAGGTCTTCAGCATGCTCGATGGGTTCGTCGCCGCCGGCCGCTCCACCCTGGAGCTGGACGCCGCCGTCGAAGCCTTCATCCGCAATGACCTCAAGGCCCGCCCGGCGAGCCTGGGCCAGTACGACTACCCCTTCTGCATCAACACCTCGATCAATGAGGTGGTGTGCCATGGCATGCCCAGCGCCAAGGAGATCCTCAAGGACGGCGACATCATCAACATCGACATCACCCTGGAAAAAGGCGGATTTATCGCCGACTCCAGCAAGATGTACATGATCGGCAGCGTCGCGCCCAAGGCCCGGCGCCTGGTGGAGCAGACCTTTGAAGCCATGTGGGCCGGTATCCGCCAGGTCAAGCCCGGCGCGCGCCTGGGGGATATCGGCCATGCGATCCAGAGCCATGCGCAGGCCAACGGCTATAGCGTGGTGCGTGAGTATTGCGGCCACGGGATTGGGCGCGAGATGCACGAAGAACCGCAGGTCCTGCACTTCGGCCGCCCCGGTACCGGGCTGGTATTGCGCGAAGGCATGGTGTTCACCGTCGAGCCGATGCTCAACCAGGGCAGCTCGAAAGTGCGCAGCTTGAAGGATGGGTGGACGGTGGTGACCAAGGACAACAGCCTGTCCGCGCAGTGGGAGCATACGGTGGCGGTGACGGCGGACGGCTTTGAGGTCCTGACGTTGCAACCCTCCCCCTGACGCCAGCGCCTACAATTTGATGCGCGTGAGGCCCAGGACCATCAACCCACCGCCCACTCCCATTGCCGCCAAGAACAGTGGATACGACACCCACCACGGCGTCCCCGCCGTCATCATGCTGAACTCCGACATGCCGCCGATACTCGCAATCAGGTTGAGCGGCAGGAATACCACGTTGATCAGCGTGAGCTTGCGCAACAGGTTGTTCATGCTGTTGTTCATCAGGTTGCCGCGCGCGTCGATCAGCCCGGAAAACACATTGGAATAGATCTCCGCCTGTTTGTAGCACTGGTGGTTCTCGATGACCAGGTCATCGATCAAGCCAATGATCTCAGCGCTGAAATGCTCCTTCTCTGCGTGGTTGCGCAGCCGCGACAACACCGCGCCGTTGCTGTGCAGCGCGTTGATGTAATAGATCAGGCTTTCGCTGAGGCTGAACATCTGCATCAGGTGGTGGTTGCTCATGGACGCATTGAACTGCTGCTGCAGCTCGCGGGCGACCAGCTTGATCACCTTGAGATGACCGAGGTAATGGTGGATGTTGTTGAGCAGCAGGTCGAGCAGCACATCCAGCGGCGTGTGCAGCGGACGGCGCTTGCCCAGGCCGGTCAGCGGGGTTTCGTCGGTGGCGATCACCAGCAGGCGGCTGGGGGAAAACAGCAGGCCGCAGGACGACACTTCGAACACTAGGTTGCCGCCGCCGGAGTAGTTCTCGGGGCGTTTCCAGATCAGGAACAGATTGTCGGGGTGAAACTCGATACGCGAGACTTCATCCGGGTCCAGGGCCGAGGCCAGGGCGTGTTCATCCAGTTTGTGATGGTCGCGCAGCCACCCACGTTCGGCCAGGTCAGGGTTGTTGAACAGCATGATCGGGGCTGCGTCACTCTCCCCGCCCTGCAGCTTGCCATCGATCAGCTCGAAACGCTGGATCATCGCCGGGTCACCAGACCTGGCCCTGACGCTTCAACTCCAGGCGCCGCACGAACTCCTCCAGCACCAGGCCATACAGGTCGTCCTGCAAGTAGGCGTCCTCGATGCCCGCATCCAGGTTCGGGTTGTCGTTGACCTCTATGACCACCACCTTGTCACCGGACTGCTTGAGGTCGACGCCGTAGAGGCCATCGCCGATCAGGTTGGCGGTCTTCACTGCCAACTCGACCACCGCCCTGGGCGCTTCATGCACCGCCAGGGTGCGGCATTCGCCGTTGATGGCCTGGCCGATGGCCTTGTGGTTGTAGATCTGCCAATGGCCCTTGGACATGAAGTACTGGCAGGCGAAGATCGGCTTGCGGTTGAGCACGCCGATGCGCCAGTCGTATTCGGTGTAGAAGAATTCCTGGGCCAGCAACAGCACTGAATGCTCGAACAACTCGGCGGTGGCCTTGAGCAAGGCTTCCTGGCTTTCAACCTTGATCACGCCACGGGAAAAGCAACCGTCAGGGATCTTCAGCACCAGCGGGAAGCCCAGGCGCTCGCCGACCCGCTCGAAGTCTTCCGGTCGCTCCTTGTACAGAATTTCGGTGGCGGGCATGCCCAGTTGGTGGCTGTTGAGCAAGTCGGTGAGGTAGACCTTGTTGGTACAGCGCAGGATCGACGCCGGGTCGTCCATCACCACCAGGCCTTCGCTTTCGGCTTTCTTGGCGAAGCGGTAGGTGTGGTTGTCGACGCTGGTGGTCTCGCGGATCAGCAAGGCGTCGTACTCGGCCAGGCGCGAATAGTCCTTGCGCTCGATCAACTCCACATCGATGCCCAGGCCCCTGCCCACGCGGATGAAATTGTCCAACGCCTTGGCATTCGACGGCGGCAATTGCTCCTGGGGATCGTGCAGGATGGCCAGGTCATAACGGGCCAGGCGACGTGAGCGCGGCTGGCGCCATATCTTGCGGCTGAAGTTGTCCAGCGCATGGGCGAATTGATCTTCCTGGTCATCGCGCAACTTGTGCAATACACCGGACTTGATCCCTTCGATATGCCAGCCGTTACTCCTTTTGAAATCAACTAACAGGATGGGACACGGGAACGCTTCAAATAACTGACGGGCCAGGTCCTGCAACGGCTCTATATTGGTCCGGCCAAAATACAGTGTCAGGGTAAAGCCTTCGGTATTGCTGTAAAGATGATGACTCAAGGCTTTATCGAGGGTTTTATCCAGGTCATCCAGGGCCAGGCCGTACAGCGACTTCTTGGTCAGTTCGCTGATGGTGCGCACCGACGGAATCACCTTGTGCCCACGGGCTTCGGCCAGCAGCGAGCAGTAGTAACCGTGCCCCAGGTACTTGTAGCTGCGGCACAGGTTGATCACCTGCACCCGCTTGCCGGTCTCGGTTTCCCGGGTCTGTTCCAGGTATTCCTGGGCGGTGACGATGTCTTCGCTGGGGAAGTAGGAGGCCCAATCTTCCTTGCGCTCGACAATAATCACGACTTGACGGGTTCCTTTGAGTGCGGCAGAAAAATAACCTTTATCAGTTATTGTCGTCGCGACTGTTTGCTCCGATACTTCACGCCAATGACCTTGTACCGCCGACATAATAGTTGATCCGCTTTAGAGAACTCGACCTTTTCTATTAAGCACGATCATTTAGAGAAGTCCCGTTTCGTTACACAACTTTTACGGCGGTCATATGGCTCTTTGCTTTCGCGTTGCAACCTCCAACGATGTGTCTGAACTGGTGGCACTGGAACAGCGCTGTTTCAGCAGCGACCGGCTGTCATCGCGCAGTTTCCAGTGGATGGTCAGCCGCGCCCACGGCCAGTTGCTGGTGGCGGAAAATGACCGGCAGTTACTCGGCTATGCGCTGGTGTTATTTCGTCGGGGCGCCTGCTCGGCGCGCCTGTATTCGATTGCCATTGCCGAGCATGCACGCGGCATTGGCTTGGGCAAGCAGTTGCTGAACGACGTGGAAGCTATCGCAGTGGCACAGGGCTATACCTGCATACGTCTGGAAGTACGCACCGACAACCCCGGCGCCCTCAACCTCTATGAGCGCAACGGTTATCGGCGCTTTGCCCTGATCAACGACTACTACGAAGACCACACTCCCGCCCTTCGCCTGGAAAAACACCTGTAGCAAGCCCGCTCACTACTTGCACGGATCAAGCTTGCACGGATCAAGCCACCTGTTTGATTGCCGCCTTGGCTTCCAGCTCACGCACCAGCGGCAACACGCGCTTGCCGAAGTATTCGACTTCTTCCTGGAAGTGCAGGAAGCCCGCGAGCACCAGGTCCACCCCCACTGCCTTGAGCGCGACGATGCGCTCGGCAATCTGCTGCGGCGTGCCGATCAGGTTGGTCTTGAAGCCATCGTTGTACTGCACCAGGTCCTCGAAGCTGGACTTGGCCCAGTTGCCCTCGCCCTCCGGCGACGCCTTGCCGGCCTGTTTCGCTGCATCACCGAAGGCATTCACCGCTTCCGGGTCGGCCTTGTCGATGATCTCGGCCAGCACGGCGCGGGCTTCTTCCTCGGTGTCGCGGGCGATCACGAAGGCGTTGACGCCGACTTTGACCGAGTGGTTATTGGCCGCCGCCTTGGCGCGGATGTCATCGACCTGGGCCTTGATGCCTTCCGGGGTGTTGCCGTTGGTGAAGTACCAATCCGACACTCGCGCGGCCATGTCCCGCGCCGCCCGCGAGCTGCCGCCCTGGAACACTTCCGGCTGGCCCAGTGGCTTGGGCTTGAGGGTGTAATTGTTGAACCGGTAGAAGTCGCCCTTGAAGGTAAAGTCATCCTGGGTCCAGATGCCCTTGAGGGCGCGGATGAATTCTTCGGAACGGCGATAACGCTCGTCGTGCTCCAGCCAGTGCTCGCCAATGGCCTGGAACTCGCCCTTGAACCAACCGCTGACGATATTCACCGCGATACGGCCATGGGTGAGCTGGTCGATGGTCGCCAATTGCTTGGCCGCCAGCGCCGGTTGCCACGGGCCGGGCAGGATCGCGGCGATCACCTTGAGCGTGGTGGTCGCGGCCAGCAACGCGTGGCTGAACGCCACGGATTCGTGCTGGTTCTCGGCGCCGTAGCCGGCGGTGAAACGGATCTGGGTCAGGCCGTACTCGAAGCCTGCAGCCTCGGCCAGTTGCGCCAGCTTGCGGTTGTAATCGATGCCCCAGTGGGTGCGTTGTTCGATTTTGCTGACCACCAGCCCACCGCTGACGTTGGGCACCCAGTAGGCAAATTTCACGGCGTGTTGAGTCATCGGACGGTACCTCGTACAAAAGGGATGTACCAGGGCTTGAGCAGCAAGCGTGCCAGGCTGGGGAAACGCCCAGACCAGGCGGCTTGGGCCTGATACCCGGCACCATCGCCAGTGTGTTGGATTGCGTCGGTTTGTCGATCCGCTGTTGCCAGGGCAACAGTAACTCGACGTTTGTCCCCGTAAATACGCACCCCGGAACCCGGCACGGACTGTGCAATCCCCTCTGCATCGATCACTGCCCAGGAACCTCGCCATGACCGAACATCACGTCATCAACCCGCTGTCCATCGGCGTCGACTACCCCACGCTGGCGGCACGTTTCCGCCCGATCTTCCAGCGCATCGCCGAAGGTGCCGTAGCGCGCGAACACAATCGCACCCTGCCCCATGAGCCGATCCAGTGGCTCAAAGAGGCAGGGTTTGGCGCCGTCCGCGTGCCGGTGGAATATGGCGGCGGTGGTGCTTCATTGCCGCAGTTGTTCGAACTGCTGATCGAACTGGCCGAAGCCGACTCCAACGTGCCCCAGGCCCTGCGCGGGCACTTCGCCTTTGCCGAAGACCGCCTGAATGCACCGCCCGGCGCCGGCCGCGACCTGTGGTTCAAGCGTTTCGTGGACGGCGATATCGTCGGCTGTGCCTGGACCGAAATCGGCAACGTGGCCATTGGCGACGTGGTCACCCGGGTCAGCCCCGACGGCGACCAGTGGAAGCTCAATGGAGAGAAGTTCTACAGCACCGGCAGTATCTTTGCCGACTGGATCGACGTGTACGCCCAACGCAGCGACACCGGTGGCGACGTGATCGCCGCGACCCGCGCCCGTCAACCGGGCGTGGTGCACAGTGACGACTGGGACGGTTTTGGCCAGCGCACCACCGGCAGCGGCACGTCGCGCTTTAGCGATGCGGTGGTGGAGGCGGACAACGTGATCGACTTTGCCACGCGCTTCAAATACCAGACCGCGTTCTACCAGTTGGTGTTGCTGGCCACGTTGGCGGGTATCGGCCGTGCGGCCGTGCGTGATGTGGCGCATCAGGTGCGCAGCCGCAAGCGCATCTACAGCCATGGCAATGCGGCGCATGTCAGCCAGGATGCGCAGATTCAACAGGTGGTGGGTGAAGTGGCGGCGCTGGTGTATGCCGCCGAGGCGAGTGCGCTGAAAGCGACGTTGCCGGCGCAACGGGCGTATGTGGCGCGATTTGGCGGGGATGATGCGGTAGAGCGCGAAGCGAACGTGGCGGCCGAGATTGAGTCGGCTACGGCGCAGGTGGTGGTGTCGGGGTTGATCCAGCGGGCGACCAGTGAGTTGTTTAATGCGTTGGGGGCTTCGGATGTGCGTCAGGGGAAGGCGCTGGATCGGCATTGGCGGAATGCGCGGACGGTGTCGTCGCACAATCCGGTGATTTACAAGGCGCGGATTGTGGGGGATTGGGTGGTCAATGGGGCTGAGCCGCCGTTTGTTTGGCAGATTGGGAATGGGCCTGGCGTCGTGGGTTGAGGTTTTTTATAGGGGGCATATCCGTTATTTGGGTAACGGCTACTTATGGTTCCGCTCTTACAGCGGCTCACTTTTGAAAGAGCGCAAAAGTAAGCAAAACGCTCTTGCCCCAACACTCGGCACCTCGCCCAGGCTCGGTGCCGAGTGTTGGGGCGAAGCGTTTTTGGTTACTTTTGGCGCTCTTTCAAAAGTGACCCGCCGTAAGGGCGGAACCAATAGCCGCCGTTACCGGGACTGTCAGATATTTTGTGTGCGGGCCGGTAACGGCCTGCCGTCAGGCAGGCCCTGCTTTTACCAGGTAGGCCTGATAAATCGATCTCCGTAAAGAATCGCAAATTGATTCATCGCACTTTTCCAATCATGGGCCGCTGAGCCCCAGTTGGCGGTGATATTGCGCAGTCCAAGCCAGATCAGTTTTGTCGCCGCATCGTCGGTCGGGAAGTGGCCGCGCGTCTTGATGATCTTGCGCAACTGAGCGTTGATGCTCTCGATGGCGTTGGTCGTGTAGATCACTTTTCGGATCGCCGGCGGGAACACGAAAAATGGGACCACACGATCCCAAGCGCGACGCCAGGCAGCCACTACCGTCGGATATTGCTTGCCCCATGGCCCACTTTCAAACGCATCCAGCGCCTGCTCGGCCGCTTCGGCGGTCACCGCCTGATAGATCGGCTTAAGCGCCTTGGCCAGTTCGCGACGCTTGTCCCAAGCCGCGTAATCAAGGCTGTTGCGGATCAGATGAACAATGCATGTTTGCAGTGTCGTGTCTGGAAACACGGCGTTGAGCGCTTCTGGCATGCCTTTGAGGCCATCGGTCACAGCAATCAACACGTCTTCGACGCCGCGTGTCTTGAGGTCGTTGAAAACCTTCATCCAGAACTTGGCGCCCTCGGTATTTTCTATCCAGATGCCGAGAATATCGCGTGTTCCGTCAGGCAAAACACCCAGGGCCAAGTAGATCGCCTTGTTGCGAACCAGCCCCTCTTCGCGGATTTTGACCCGTAGAGCATCGAAGAAAATAACCGGATACATCGGCTCCAAAGGCCGCTGTTGCCATGCACCGATCTCTGCCATGACCTCGTCGGTCACAGAGCTGATGAAGTCCGGAGAAACATCAGTACCGTACTGCTCGGAAAGAAACGCCCGGATCTCTCTGACCGTCATTCCACGGGCATACATGGCAATGATCTTGTCATCGAACCCGGTGTAGCGGCGCTCGTGCTTGGGAATCAGGATAGGGGAAAAACTGCCGTCCCGATCACGTGGAATATCCAGTCGGAGCGGGCCATCGCCGGTGAGAACCGTCTTGCCGCTCTTGCCATTGCGCTGGTTGGTTTCATCCTCTGGGCGCTGTGCGCCCGGCGGATAGCCCAGGTGATGACCGAGCTCAGCACTCAGCGCTCGCTCGATCAAAGCCTTCTTGAACGCCGCAGACGCGTCCTCGATGGCTTCAGCGGTCATCGGACCATCGGTGAATTGCTCGAGAAGCTCTTTCGGGATTTTCGGCAGCTCTCGCAACGCGGGTTTCTTTTTGGTTGGCATACATGCACCTCTTACTCATGTTATGCCCGAACACAAAATTACTGACACCCCCCCGTTACCTAAATAACGGATATACCCCCAATCAGAAAGCCAGTTTATAACCAATGGCCATGAGCATAACCGCCAAACAAGGCCGCAACACCCCGTCCGGCAGCTTCCCCGTCATATGACTACCAACATAGATCCCCGGCAAAGACCCCATCAACAAAAACCCGAGCAGATGCCAATCCATATTCCCCATGCTGGCATGCCCCAACCCCGCCACCAGGGTCAGCGGCACCGCATGCGCGATCTCAGTCCCCACCAGCCGCCGCGTAGCCAGGAACGGATACAGAATAAACAACGCGACCGTCCCCAGCGCTCCCGCGCCAATGGACGTCAGCGCCACCATGGTACCGAGGATCGCCCCCGTCACCACCGTCAGCGCATTCAGATTGCGCGGGCTCATGTGATAGCTATCACCCGCATGCCGCTGGGCAAACGCCAACAGGCGGTTCTTGAACAGAATCGCCAACGCGGTCAGCAGCAACACCACACCAAGCGCCTGCTTGATCACCGCATTCATCGCGCTGGGATCGGTGTGCAGGCTGGCCAGGAACCACAGCGTCAGCAACACCGCAGGCACGCTGCCCAGGGTCAGCCAGCCGGTGATGGTCCAGTCGATGTTCTTGTTCTTGCCGTGCACCAGCACCCCACCCGACTTGGTGATGGCGGCGTACAGCAGGTCGGTGCCTACCGCGGTGGCCGGGTTGATGCCGAACCACAACAGGATTGGCGTCATCAACGAACCACCGCCCACACCGGTCATGCCCACGATAAAACCAACGATCAGGCCGGCAACCACGAAACCAAAATTACCCACATCCATTACAGCTACCTGCGGCCTTATAAATTTCTGGCCGCAGGATAGCGATTTTTCTTATAACGACTTATACCAATATGATCTGACTTTATGCCTTTTAGACCAGTCGATGACAGACGTAAGCCTGGGTCTGATACGGGAAGGCCACGGTGTCGCGCCCTTTCAATGCAGGATGGGTGTCGACCAGCGCCTGCAATTGCGCGGTGACGCGGGCCTTGGGCTCATCGGCCAACGCGGCAATAAAGCTCACGGAGAGGAAACGATCCATGATCACCTCCTGAGGGCTGCCAACATGGCTGTAGGGGAAACAGGTCACTTCGGGTTGGGAAAAATACTTGCCGCTGAAGGCATCACGCCAGCGGCCGGTATGAAAGCGCGGCGTATCACCCTCGTACGGGGTAATGATGTCGGTGATCGCGGCGACCCAATCCACCGATTCATCCCGCACATTCCACACCAGGCCAAGGCGGCCGTCAGGCTTGAGCACGCGATGGATTTCCGCCAGGGCCGCCTCGGTGGAAAACCAGTGGAACGCCTGGGCGCACACCACTGCATCGGCGCTGGCGGCTGGCAAGGGGATGGATTCAGCGGTGCCATTGAGCAGGCGCACATCCGGCAGCAGTTTGGTCAACTGCGCGCCCATCGCCGCCACCGGCTCGACCGCGATCAGGGTCGGTGCCAGGGTGCTGAGCAAACGGGTGAACTTGCCGGTGCCGGCGCCCAGGTCAATCACGCTGGACTGCGCGCTGATGCGCAATGTGTCGGCCAGCCAGCCGGTGAGTTGCCGTGGATAATCCGGCCGCCCCTGGGCGTAGGTAACGGCCTGGGTAGAGAAACCTTGTTGAGCAGACGTGTGCACACCAGTCATTGCCAATCTCTCCTCGGGTAAAACGGGGACACAGTGTGCGCCCTCTGAGGTTTATTTTCTAATCGCTGCATCCAATCGTGCTCGCCGTGGGTAGTCCTTTCAGTCACCCCGCTGTTTTACTGAAATGGAGAAGTACCCATGAACGCTAAAGCACTGTTCTGCCTCACCGCCCTGCTCGCCGCCGCGCCGGCCGCCTTTGCAACCCAGGCCGACTTGCCCGACAGCATCAAGGTGCCGGACGGCCACAAAGTGGCGTTGGAAACCACCGGCGTCGGCGAAATCACCTACGAGTGCCGTGACACAGCCAACGCTGCCGGCCAGACCGAGTGGACGTTTGTCGGGCCCAAGGCGGTGTTGAATGACCGCAGCGGCAAACAAGTCGGCACCTACTTCGGCCCACCCGCCACCTGGCAGGCCAAGGACGGCTCGAAAATCACCGGCACACAGTTGGCCGTGGCGCCGTCCGGCGCGGGCAACCTGCCGTATCAACTGGTCAAGGCCAACCCGGCCGAAGGCAAGGGGGCAATGAGCGGCGTAAGCTACATCCAGCGCGTGGCGCTTAAGGGTGGCGTGGCGCCGAACAGCGCATGCACCGCGGCCAACAAGGGCAAGCAGGAAGTGGTGAAGTACCAGGCGGATTACATCTTCTGGGCGGCCAACTGAGCAAAGTCGGCTACGCTGCCCCCAATACCGATCGTTGGGGGGAGCACCACGTGTTTGATTACGACGCCTGCCTGCAGGCCTGCGCCCGTGGTGACCAACGCGCCTTGCGCCAGCTCTACGAGCAGGACAGCAGCCGCTTGCTCGGCGTGGCGCTGCGCATCGTCCGGGACAAGGCCCTGGCCGAAGACATCGTGCATGACGCGTTCATCAAGATCTGGCGTGGCGCCGGCAGTTTCGACCCCAGCCGCGGTTCAGCCCGTGGCTGGGTGTTCAGCGTGACCCGGCACTTGGCGCTCAATGTGGTGCGCAATCACTACCGCGAAGTGCCGCTGGACGATGAACACGAGCAGGTCGCAGCCACCGACACCTTTGAATTCACCACACGCTCCGGGCAAGTCCACACCTGCCTGGAGCAGCTCGACCCGGCCCGTCGCACGTGCATCCTGCATGCCTATGTCGACGGTTTTTCCCACAGCGAAATCGCCCGGAAACTGGACACCCCGCTGGGGACCGTCAAAGCCTGGATCAAACGTAGCCTCGCCGCGCTGCGGGAGTGCATGGCATGAGCAACCCTCTGGACGAACTGGCCGGCGAATATGTACTGGGCACCCTGCCCGGCGAACAGCGCGCCGAAGTGGAGCAACGACTCAAGCACGACGCCGAGCTGCGCGCCGCAGTCGACGCCTGGGAGCAGCGTCTGTTGCCGTTGACCGCCTTGGCGGAGCCCGTGCCGCCCTCCGCTGAATTGTGGCGACGCATCGAGCGCCACACTGCCAGCGCCCACACCCCCTGGTGGAACCTGCTGGCCGTATGGCGCGGCCTGGCCGGTGCCGGGCTGGTCACCACGCTGGCCCTGGCCACGCTGTTGCTGACGCGTCCGCCCGTCCTGGAACCCCGCTTTGTGGTGGTGCTGGTCGCGCCGCAAAGCCAAGCACCGGGCTGGGTGATTCAGGCCAGCAATGACCAGCAGATTCAGTTGATCCCCTTGGGCGTGATGGAAGTGCCAGCCGACAAGGCCTTGCAGTTCTGGACCAAGGGCGATGGGTGGCAGGGGCCGGTGTCGTTGGGGCTGGTCAAGCCCGGCCAGACACTGTCGGTGCCGCTGGACAAGCTGCCACCGTTGACGCAGAACCAGCTGTTCGAGCTGACCCTGGAAGACCCACGGGGCTCGCCGACCGGCAAGCCCACCGGACCAATCCAGGCGATCGGCCGCGCCGTCAAGGTGCTTTGATCAAGCGACGTTGGGCAACCACACGCGGAACCGCGCACCGCCCAACGGTGACGCCAGCGCGGTCAAGGTGCCGCCCTGGGCTTCCAGGGCGCGCCGGCTGATGGCCAGGCCGAGGCCGAAACCGCCAGTGGCGCGATCACGGCTGCGATCCAGGCGGTAGAACGGCTCGAAGATGCGCTCACGCTGGTCGAGCGGGATGCCGATGCCGTCATCGTCCACCCAGATTTCACAGCCCTTGGCGCAGACGTTCACGCCGACCTGAATGCGTTTGTCGCAGTAACGCGTGGCATTGCGCAGTAGGTTCTGCAAGGCGCGGGCGGTGAGGCGCGGGTCGAGGCTGAAGCGCTCCACGGCGCAGTCGAGCGCGACATCGATAACGATCTCGGGGTTTTCCAGTTCGTCGTCGACGCTGCCCAGTACGCTGTCGATAAACTCATCAAGCACCACCTCGACCCGCTCCGGCAGTTGCGCCGGGTTTTGCAGGCGGCTGTAGGACAGTAGCTCCAGCACCAGCTCATCCAGCTCGCGAATATGCGCCACCAGGCCATGCAGGCGTTCACGACTGGCCTCGGGCAAATCTTCGGACAGCGCCAGCGCCAGGCCGAAATCCAGGCGCGTGAGCGGCGTGCGCAGTTCATGGGAAACGGCGTTGAGCAAATCGCGCTGCTGGTTGAGCAGGTGCTCGATGTCGTCGGCCATGGTGTCGAACACCGCCGCCAGGCTGCCGATGCTGGAGCTGGCTGGCAGCTGTGTGCGTTCGGCCAGGTTGCCCCGGCCCAGTTGCCCGGCGGTGCTTTTCAGGCGTTCCAGGTCGCGCCAATGCGGGCGCAGCCATACCAGCAGGCAGGCCAGTAACGCGGCGACGATCAGCACGTTGATCGCCCAATACAGCACGTTCATGTCCATCGGGTCGGGCGGTATGGTCAGCTTGACCACGAATTGCTCATTGATCGGCGAGCTGATCTGCTCCATCCAGCCCCACTCGCCCAGGCGCACCACCGACTTTCCCTGCTCCAGCAACTGTTCTTCTGCCGGGGTGTAGCTGGCGTCCTGGCGCAGCAATAATTGCACTTTCAGCGGCGCAAAATCGCGGCCCAGTTGCTCGGTCACCTGTGACCAACGCTCCACCGGCGCCCGCTGGTATTGCTTGACGATCAGCTTTTGCTGGCCGCGGGTCTGCTCGATGTTGTAGTTCATGTAGCGGTGTTCGAACAGCTGGATCACCAACGAAGGGATCAGATAGATCGCCAGGCTGTAGGTAACAATGGTGATCAGGTAGAGGCGTAGCAATACACGAAACATGGCTCAGCATTCCCACTCGGAACGGCTGAACAGGTAGCCCTTGCCCCACACCGTCTTGATCTTGCGCGCCTCGCCGGCGTTGTCGTCGAACTTGCGGCGCAGCTTGGAGATGGCCACATCCACCGACCGGTCGGTGCCGTTGAACTCGATGCCGCGCAGGCGTTGCAGGATCTGGTCGCGGCTGAGCACTTCACCCGCATGCCGCGCCAGCACCACCAGCAGGTTATATTCGCCGCTGGACAACTCCACCGCCTGGTCGCGCCAGGTCACGGTGCGCTCGGACAGGTCGATGCACAGGTTGCCCATGGTGATCTGGTCGTTGGCGACCTGGGGCTCGGAAAGACTGCTGCGGCGCAATAACGTACGCACCCGCGCCAGCAGCACACGCGGCTCGCAGGGCTTGGTCACGTAGTCGTCGGCGCCCATTTCCAGGCCCAGCACCTGGTCGTGGCTGTCATCGCGGGCGGTGAGCATCAGGATCGGCAGGCCCGCCGAGTCGGCACGCAGCAGGCGGCACACCTGCAGGCCGTCGAGGCCGGGCAGCATCAGGTCGAGGATCACCAGGTCCGGTGGGTTCAGGCGTGCGCGTTCACGGACATGGTCGCCACGGCTGAGCACGCTGACGTGGTAGCCATTGCGTTCCAGGTAGCTGGCAATCAGCTCGGAAAGTGCGGCGTCGTCTTCCACCAGGAGGATGTTGGGCATAAAGGTGTTTCCAGAAAATACAGTTGTTGGTCGTACACAAATCCCATGTGGGAGGGGGCTTGCCCCCGATAGCGGTGGCTCAGTGAAGCATATTTCGACTGATACACCGCTATCGGGGGCAAGCCCCCTCCCACATGGCATCTCCAGTGTTTGCAGGATTGTGCAAGGATATACGCCCCCGGCGCCCCGCGCGCCGCACCTTACATTTCTTCACACACGAGCTACACAGCTTCACAGCACCACGGCGCAGGTGACCTTAGGATGCGCCAGTCAATATTGGGATAAGAGCATGTCGAAGAATCTGTTTGCGCCATTTTGCCTGCTGGCCCTCACCCTGGCCCTGAGCGCATGTGGTGACTCTGCCGCCGAAGCGCCGGAAATGCCCCTGGCCAAAGTGCGCATCGAAACCCTGGAAGCCAAGCCGCTGTCGATCAGCAGCGAACTGAGCGGGCGCATTGCCGCGCCGCGCATCGCCGAAGTGCGCGCACGGGTCGCCGGTGTGGTGATGCAACGGGTGTTCAAGGAAGGCCATGACGTGAAACAGGGCGACGTGCTGTTTCGCATCGACCCCGCGCCGTTCAAGGCCGACCTCGACAGCGCCCAGGCCAACCTGAGCAAGGCCGAGGCGGATGCCTTCAAGGCGCGCCTGCAGGAGCAGCGCTACAGCCAATTGGTGGAAGGCAACGCCATCAGCGGCCAGGACTACGACAACGCCCGCGCCGCCGTGCGCCAGACCAACGCCGAAGTCGCCGCCAACAAGGCCGCCGTGGAGCGCGCCCGCTTGAACCTGGGCTATGCCACTGTGACCGCGCCGATTTCCGGGCGCATCGGTCGTGCGCTGGTAACGGAAGGCGCGCTGGTCGGCCAGAACGAGGCCACGCCGCTGGCGATCATCCAGCAACTGGACCCGATCCACGCCGACCTGACCCAGTCCAACCGCGAACTCAACGACCTGCGCCGCGCCTTCCGCGCTGGCAGCCTTAAGCAGGTTGGCCAGGACCAGGCCAAGGCCACGCTGATCGAGGATGACGGCAGCCTGTACCCACTGCCAGGCAAGTTGCTGTTCGCCGAGATCAGCGTCGACCCCGGCACCGGGCAGATCATCCTGCGCAGCGAGTTCCCCAACCCGGACCTCGACCTGCTGCCCGGCAGCTTTGTGCGGGTGCGCCTGGAGCAAGCCGTCGACAAGCAAGGCATCAGCGTGCCGCAACGCGCCATCACCCGTGACAGCGCCGGTATCCCGATGGTCTTGCTGCTGGACGCCGAGCAGACCGTGAGCCAGCAGCCGGTGGAGTTGGGCGCGGTGGTCAACGATCGCTGGATCGTCAGCAGCGGCCTCAAGGCCGGTGACCGCATCATCGTCGAAGGCCTGCAACACGCGCGCCCCGGTGAAAAAGTTGAAGTGGACGACAGCCCGCTCGTAAAGGAATAACCCGCCATGCCGCAGTTCTTTATTGACCGCCCGATCTTCGCCTGGGTGGTCGCCCTGTTTATCCTGCTGGCCGGCTTGCTGGCCATCCCGCAGTTGCCGGTGGCGCAGTACCCCAACGTTGCGCCGCCAAAAGTCGAAATCTACGCGGTGTACCCTGGCGCTTCGGCCCAGACCCTGGACCAAAGCGTGGTCAGCCTGATCGAGCAGGAGCTCAACGGTGCCGATCACCTGCTGTATTTCGAATCCCAGAGCAGCCTGGGTTCGGCCACCATCACCGCCACCTTCCAACCGGGCACCAACCCGGAAATGGCCCAGGTGGATGTGCAGAACCGCCTCAAGGCTGTCGAGCCGCGCCTGCCGCAAGCGGTGACTCAGCAAGGCTTGCAGGTGGAGAAGGTCTCCGCCGGCTTCCTGTTGCTGGTGACCCTTACGTCCAACGACGGCAAGCTCGATGACGTGGCGCTCAGCGACTACCTGGCGCGCAACGTGATGAACGAGCTCAAGCGCCTGGATGGCGTGGGCAAGGCCCAGCTGTACGGTGCCGAGCGTGCCATGCGGATCTGGATCGACCCGCAGAAGCTGATCGGCTTCAACCTCACGCCAGCCGACGTCAACGCCGCGATCAGCGCGCAGAACGCCCAGGTCTCGGCGGGTAGCATCGGTGACCTGCCGGGCACGAATACCCAGGAAATCACCGCCGCGATCCTGGTCAAGGGCCAGTTGTCGACGCCGGCTGAATTCGCCGACATTGTGCTCAAGGCCAACCCGGACGGCTCCACCGTGCGCATCGGCGATGTGGCACGGGTGGAAGTCGGCAGCCAGGAATACCAGTTCTCCACACGCCTGAACGGCAAGCCCTCCACCGCGGTCAGCGTGCAGTTGTCGCCCGGCGCCAATGCGCTGAGCACCGCGACGCTGGTGCGGGCGAAGATGGACGAGCTGTCGCGCTATTTCCCGGCCAATGTGGAATACAAGATTCCGTACGACACCTCGCCGTTCGTCAAGGTTTCGATCACCAAGGTGGTCTACACCCTGCTTGAAGCCATGGCGCTGGTGTTCGCGGTGATGTTCCTGTTCCTGCAGAACGTGCGCTACACCTTGATCCCGACGCTGGTGGTGCCGATTGCGCTGATGGGCACCTTCGCCACCATGTTGCTGCTGGGCTTTTCGATCAACGTGCTGACCATGTTCGGCATGGTACTGGCCATCGGTATCCTGGTGGACGACGCGATTGTGGTGGTGGAGAACGTCGAGCGGATCATGGCCACCGAGGGCCTGTCGCCCAAGGAGGCGACGAAAAAGGCCATGGGCCAGATCACCGGCGCCATCATCGGCATCACCCTGGTGCTGGTGGCGGTGTTTCTTCCGATGGCGTTCATGGCCGGTTCGGTGGGGGTGATCTACCAGCAATTCTCGCTGTCGATGGCCACCTCGATCCTGTTCTCGGCGTTCCTCGCCCTGACCTTGACCCCGGCCCTGTGCGCCACCTTGCTCAAGCCGATCCCCCAGGGCGAGCACCATGCCAAGGGCGGTTTCTTTGGCTGGTTCAACCGGCGTTTCGATCAGTTCACCGACCGCTATGAAGGCTGGGTGGCCTATGCCCTCAAGCGCAGCGGCCGCTACCTGCTGATCTACCTGGTGTTGCTGGTGGGCCTGGGCTGGATGTTCAGCCGCCTGCCCTCCTCGTTCCTGCCAGTGGAAGACCAGGGCTACACCATCACCGACATCCAGTTGCCACCCGGTGCGAGCAAGAACCGCACGGTGCAGGTGGCCGAGCAGATCGAAGCGCACAACGCCGAGGAGCCTGGGGTGGGTGATACCACCATGATCATGGGCTTCAGCTTCTCCGGCTCCGGGCAGAACGCAGCGCTGGCGTTTACCACGCTCAAGGATTGGTCGCAGCGCGGCAGCGACGATTCCGCTTCGTCGATTGCCGACCGCGCCAACATGGCCTTCAGCGAGCTGAAAGATGCGGTGGCCTACGCGATTCTGCCGCCGCCCGTGGACGGTCTGGGTACCTCCAGCGGCTTCGAGTTCCGCCTGCAGGACCGCGGTGGCGTGGGCCATGCCGCGTTGATGGCCGCGCGTACCGAGTTGCTGGCAGCGGCCGCGAAAAGCCCGATCCTGGCCAACGTGCGCGAAAGCGCGCTGGCCGAAGCACCGCAAGTGCAGCTTGAAGTGGACCGCAAGCAGGCCAATGCGCTGGGCGTGTCGTTTGCCGATGTCGGCAATGTGCTGTCCTCGGCCATCGGTTCGGCCTATATCAACGACTTCCCCAACCAGGGCCGCATGCAGCGCGTGGTGGTGCAGGCCGAAGGCGACCAGCGCAGCCAGGTGGCGGACTTGATGAAAATCAACGTGCGCAACAACGCCGGCAAGATGGTGCCACTGTCCGCCTTTGTCGAAGCCAAATGGACCCAGGGCCCGGCTCAGTTGACCCGTTACAACGGCTACCCGGCCATCGCGATTTCCGGCGAAGCCGCTCCGGGGCACAGTACCGGCGAAGCCATGGACGAGATCCAGCGGTTGGTCAGCCAACTGCCCGCCGGCCTGGGCCAGGAATGGACCGGCTTGTCGTTGCAGGAGCGCTTGTCCGGCTCCCAGGCCCCGATACTGCTGGGCTTGTCGCTGCTGATCGTGTTCCTGTGCCTGGCGGCGTTGTATGAAAGCTGGTCGATCCCGACCTCGGTACTGCTGGTGGTGCCGCTGGGTGTGCTGGGCGCGGTATTGGCCGTGGCCTTGCGTGGCATGCCCAACGATGTGTTCTTCAAAGTGGGCCTGATCACCATCATCGGCCTGTCGGCGAAGAACGCGATCCTGATCATCGAATTCGCCAAGGACCTGTACGACCAGGGTGAAGACCTGATGAGCGCCACCCTGAAGGCTGCGCGCTTGCGCTTGCGACCGATCATCATGACCTCGCTGGCGTTCATCCTCGGCGTGGTGCCGCTGGCAATTGCCACGGGTGCCAGTTCCGCGAGCCAGCAGGCGATTGGCACCGGTGTGATTGGCGGCATGATCACCGCAACGCTGGCGGTGGTGTTTGTGCCGGTGTTCTTTGTGGTAGTCATGAAGCTAGTGAAGAAATCTCCCCGGTAAACCGAGTTAAACCCTGTGGGAGGGGGCTTGCCCCCGATGCGGTATGTCAGCTGAACCATTTTTCACTGATACACCGCCATCGGGAGCAAGCCCCCTCCCACATGATGAGGTACAGTCAGTTGACCCACTGTCAGCTGTGAGCCGCCATGCCCTTCCTCGCCCGCACCCACCCTCGCCTCTCCGTCGCCGCCGTGCTCGGCCTTGCCGTGGGCATCCTGGCGCCGGCTGACACTCTGGTCAGCAAAATCCTGATTGGCTGGAACGCCGGGGTCTGGACCTACCTGGTACTGATGCTGTGGCTCACCCGTCGCGCCAAGGCCGAGGACGTGAAGCGCATCGCCGAGGTCGAAGATGAAAACGCCGGGCTGGTGCTGTTCACCGTGTGCATCGCCGCCATCGCCAGCCTGGCGACCATCACCTTTGAACTGGTCGGCAGCAAGGACCTGGCCACCACTGAACGTCTGCTGCACTACGGCTTTACCGGGCTGACAGTGATCGGTTCATGGTTGCTGATCGGGGTGATTTTCAGCGTGCATTACGCGCGCCTGTATTACACCTGGGACGGCAAGGAGCCGGCGCTGCGCTTTGCCGAAGGGCTGCTGACGCCCAACTATTGGGACTTCCTGTATTTCTCGTTCACCATCGGCGTCGCGGTGCAGACCTCCGATGTGGGCGTCGCCACCCGGGCGATGCGCAAAGTAGTGCTGGGGCAATCGCTGATCGGTTTTTTGTTCAACACCGCGATCCTGGGGTTCTCGATCAATATCGCCGCCGGGTTGTTCGGTTGATGCTGCACAAACCTTCTAGACGCCCACCCGACGCTGGGCGCTAATAGCCTCACGTATTCCGCTTCGGTGATTTATGGCCGCGCACAATTGGATCGACCTGTCCCAGGACGCCGACACCGGCATCGAGACCCTGCGCGCGCATTTTGAAGGTCATGCGTACGACCCGCATTGGCACGACAGCTACCTGATCGGCGTAACCGAGCAAGGCGTGCAGCAATTCAACTGCCGCCGTACCCGACATAACAGCGTGCCCGGCCAGGTATTCCTGGTGGAGCCCGGCGAATTGCATGACGGCGATGCGCCCACTGTAGATGGCTTCACTTACCACATGCTCTACCTCGACCCACAGTGGTTGGCGCGTGAAGTCAGCGCGGTGTTTGAAGAAGCACCGCTCAATAGCCAACTGGCTTTCGCCAGCACCTTGACCCGCGACCCGCGCCTGGCCATGGCGACCAGCCAAGCCTTCCAGACCCTGCACAGCGGCGAACTGCGCATCGTGCGCCAGCGCGCCATGGACCAGCTGTTGGAGCGCCTCACCGACCAACTCTACTGGCGCACTCGCTACCGTGAAGACCCGCGCCTGCCACTGGTTGCGCACAAGGCGCGGGAATACCTGCACGCCCATCTGCACGTTGATGTGGGCATGGACGAATTGGCCCTGGCCTGCGGCGTCGACCGTTTCCGCCTGACCCGTGCGTTCAAGAGCGCATTCGGCCTGCCGCCCCACGCCTACCTGGTACAACTGCGCCTGGCCCGCGCCCGCCACTTGCTGGCCAAGGGCGAGCAACCCGCCGATGTCGCGATGGCCCTCGGTTTTGCCGACCAGAGCCACTTGGGCCGCTGGTTCGTGCGCGCCTACGGCTTGACACCCGCCGCGTACCGCAAGCGCTGCTCAAATCTTCCAGACAGATGACATACCGGCCAGTGAAGATCGACGCCATCACTGGATTTGTCGGAGTCACCTGCAATGTTGCCGTTCATGTTGTTTGCCTTTGTCGCCTCGATTACGCCAGGCCCTACCAATATCCTGGTGCTGAGTAACAGCGCGCGATATGGCTTGAGAGCCGCGTTACCCATAATCCTCGGCGCCTGCGTCGGGGCTGCCGGCCTTGTGCTGCTGGTGGGGACCGGCGTGGGCCAGTCCCTGGTGCATTTGCCCAAAGTGCAAACGGCCATGCAATGGACCGGCGTCGCCTGGCTGAGCTACCTGGCCTGGCAGATCTTCAGTGCACCCGCCCAAGCCGTCGAAGTGGCCGCCAGCGAAAAACCCCTTGGCCTGATAGGCGCCGCCAGCCTGCAATTGATCAACCCGAAAACCTGGATGATGGCGCTCGCGGTGGTGAGTGTATTTGCCGGCCAGGGTGCCGAGCGCCAAAGCCAGGTGGTGCAGTTGTCCCTGGTGTTTTTCCTGATCTCGATACCTTGCCTGGGCACTTGGGCGCTGCTGGGGGCCGGCGCTTCACGGGTGTTTCGTTCGGCCACGGCCATGCAACGTTTCAATCGGGGTATGGCCCTGCTGCTGTTGGGCGCGACCTGGTTGGGTGTGCTGGTCTGAACGTACCGGTCATCTGGCCTTGCCCTGCATCTTCTTGACGACTTTACTGGTTTAGTGCTCTCCTGAAACCGGTTTCAGTCATTCCAATAAGAAAAGAAGGTCGATGACCGTGAACAAATTTTCCGCCGCCCAGCGCTGCCGCGTGACCATGCTCGACGTCGCCGAGCGCGCCGGCGTGTCCAAGGCTAGCGTGTCGCGCTTTATCGGCGACGACCGCGCCCTGCTCTCCGATGCCATCGCCCTGCGCATCGAACAAGCCATCGATGAACTCGGCTATCGCCCCAACCAGATGGCTCGCGGCTTGAAACGCGGCCGCACGCGCCTGATCGGCATGCTGGTGGCCGATATCCGCAACCCCTATTCCATTGCCGTGATGCACGGCGTCGAAACTGCGTGCCGCCAGCATGGCTACAGCCTGGTGGTGTGCAACACCGACCGCGATGACGCGCAGGAGCGCCAACACCTGGCGGCGCTGCGTTCGTACAACATCGAAGGGCTGATCGTGAACACCCTCGGCCATCACCTCGACCAACTGCTGGAACTGCAACGGGAAATGCCGCTGGTGCTGGTGGACCGCAAGGTCGAGCCGCTGCACAGCGATCTGGTGGGGCTGGACAACCCGGCGGCAGTGCGCATGGCCGTGGAACATCTGGAGCGACAGGGTTACCGCGATGTGCTGATGGTAAGTGAAGCCACCGATGGCACCAGCTCGCGCCTGGAGCGCCTGGACAGTTTCAAAGCTGAAATCGCCAGCCGCCCGGCATTGACCGGCGCTGTGCTGGAGTTGGATGAAACACTGCAAAAACACCTGCACACCTTTCTTGCCAAACCTGGCCCCAAGGCACTGTTCTGTGCCAACGGCGTCGCGGCGCTGGCCTGCACCCGGGTGCTGAAGAACCTCGGTTGCAACCTGTTCGACGACATCGGCCTGATCGCCCTGGATGACCTGGACTGGTATCCGCTGGTAGGCACTGGCATCACCGCCCTCGCCCAGCCGACCGAAGCCATCGGTGCAACGGCATTCAATTGCCTGCTCAAGCGCTTGCGCGGCGATACCGAGCCAACACGGACCCTGGATTTCCTGCCCGAGTTGATCCTTCGTGGCTCGACCCGGCACGTCTAAAAAATTTTGAACAAAAATGAAACCGGTTTCAGAGGTAAACAACAATGCATAAATACCCCGTCTCCATCAGCCTTTCCAGCTACGGCGCAGACTTGGTACGCCAACAAGGCCAGTTGAGTTTTGTCGAGGTTCTCGCCGCCGCCGGCGCCCAGCGCATCGAATGGCGCGAAGAGCTTTTAACCCACGAACAGCCCACGGAACTGGCCGAGGCCGCGGCGCAACAGAACCTGGAATCGGTGTTCTCATCGCCCCTGGAACTGTGGGTCGCCGGCCGCGCCCAACCGAATGCCGAACTGGCAGCGACCTTGGACCGCGCACAGGCTTTCGGCGCGCAATGGTTGAAAGTATCCCTCGGCTACTTCACCGACACCAACGACCTGGACAGCCTGCACGCCCTGCTCCGCCGCCAACCCGTGCAGTTACTGGTGGAAAACGACCAGACCCTGCACGGCGGGCGTATCGAGCCGATGCAACGCTTCTTCAGCGAAGTGGAGCGCCTGGCCCTGCCGGTGAAGATGACCTTCGATATCGGCAACTGGCAGTGGCAGGACCAATCCGCCCTCACCGCCGCACGCCTGCTGGGCCGACATGTGGACTACCTGCATTGCAAGGCCGTGGCCCGTCGCCCGGACGGCAAGCTGGTCGCCGTGCCGCCGGGCGCCACCGACCTGCATCTGTGGGAACAACTGCTTAAGCATATGACTCAAGGAATTACCCGGGCGGTGGAATTCCCGCTGCAAGGCGATGACTTGGTCGAGGTCACCGCCCGGCACGTTGCCACCCTCGCCGTCCTTGGCCAACCGCGCGTGGAGAATGCCCATGTCTGAGATCGATATCCTGTCGTTTGGGGAAACCATGGCGATGTTCGTCGCCGAACAGAGCGGCGACCTGGCGCAAGTGGCGCAGTTTCACAAGCGCATTGCCGGGGCCGATAGCAACGTCGCCATCGGCCTGTCGCGCCTGGGGTTCAACGTGGCCTGGCTGAGCCGGGTAGGCAATGATTCCCTCGGGCGCTTTGTGGTGGAGACCTTGAGCAAAGAAGGCCTGGACTGCCGGCATGTGGCGGTCGACCCGTTGCACCCCACCGGTTTTCAGCTCAAGTCCCGTGAAGAAACGGGTGATGACCCTCAGGTCGAGTATTTCCGCAAAGGCTCGGCGGCCAGCCATTTGTCCGTTGCGGCCTTCAGCCCTGCCCTGCTGCAAGCCCGCCATCTGCATGCCACCGGCATTCCGCCAGCGTTGTCCGCCGCCACCCGCGAGTTGTCTACCGAGCTGATGACGCAGATGCGCAAGGCCGGGCGCAGCGTGTCGTTCGATCCCAACCTGCGCCCGTCGCTGTGGGCCAGCGAACAGACGATGATCCGCGAAATCAACGCCCTTGCCGGCCTGGCTGATTGGGTGCTGCCGGGCCTGGGCGAAGGTCGACTGCTGACCGGCTTCGATGACCCGGCCGACATCGCCGCGTTCTACCTCGACCAGGGCGCCGAAGCCGTGGCGATCAAGCTCGGCCCGGACGGCGCCTACTACCGCACGCAAATGGACCAAGGCTTCGTCGCCGCCGTGCGCGTGGACAAGGTGGTCGATACCGTCGGCGCCGGCGACGGCTTTGCCGTGGGCATGATCAGCGCCCTGCTGGAAAACCTCAGCTTCCGCGAAGCGGTACAGCGCGGCAACTGGATCGGCAGCCGCGCCGTGCAAAGCCGTGGCGATATGGAAGGCTTGCCCACCCGTTCAGAGTTACCCGCTCGATCCGTTGCCTGATTCATTCCCTGTTGCCACAACTACAACAAGCTCAGGAGCAACCCCATGGACACCGTGAAACTCGCCACCCGCCGTTGGTGGTACATCATGCCCATCGTTTTTATCACCTACAGCCTGGCGTACCTGGACCGCGCCAACTATGGCTTCGCCGCCGCCTCCGGGATGGCCGAAGACCTGATGATCACCCCCGGCATGTCGTCGTTGCTGGGGGCGCTGTTTTTCCTCGGCTACTTTTTTTTCCAGGTACCGGGGGCGATCTATGCGCAAAAGCGTAGCGTCAAGAAGCTGATCTTCGTCAGCCTGATCCTGTGGGGTGGCCTCGCTACCCTGACCGGCGTGGTCTCCAACGCCTACATGCTGATCGTGATCCGCTTCATGCTTGGCGTGGTGGAAGCGGCGGTGATGCCGGCGATGCTGGTGTACCTGTGCCACTGGTTCACCCGTGCCGAACGCTCGCGCGCCAATACCTTCCTGATCCTCGGCAACCCGGTGACCATGCTGTGGATGTCGGTGGTGTCGGGCTACCTGGTGCAGCATTTCAGCTGGCGCTGGATGTTTATCATCGAAGGCCTGCCGGCGGTGTTGTGGGCGTTTATCTGGTGGAAACTGGCGGATGAAAAGCCCGCCCAGGCCAAATGGCTGAGTGACGCCGAGAAACAAGACCTGGAAAGCGCGCTGGCCGCTGAACAGGTGGGCATCAAGGCGGTGAAGAACTATGCCGAGGCATTCCGCTCGCCCAAGGTGATCATCCTGGCCCTGCAATTCTTCTGCTGGAGCATTGGTGTGTACGGCTTCGTGTTGTGGCTGCCGTCGATCCTCAAGCAAGGCTTGCAGATGGACATGGTCGAGGCCGGCTGGTTGTCGGCATTGCCTTACCTGGCGGCGGTGATCGGCATGCTGGTGGTGTCGTGGGGCTCGGACAAGCTGCAAAAACGTAAGCGCTTCGTGTGGCCGCCGTTGTTGATCGCCTCCATCGCGTTCTATGCCTCCTACGTGCTCGGCGCCGAACACTTCTGGTGGTCGTACACCCTGCTGGTGATTGCCGGCGCGTGCATGTATGCGCCTTACGGACCGTTTTTCGCGATTGTCCCGGAAATCCTCCCGGCCAACGTCGCCGGTGGCGCCATGGCGCTGATCAACAGCATGGGCGCCCTCGGTTCGTTCGGCGGTTCGTACCTGGTGGGCTACCTCAATAGCAGCACCGGTTCGCCCGGCGCCTCGTACCTGCTGATGAGCGGCGCGTTGCTGCTGTCGGTGGTATTGACGATTTTTCTCAAGCCCGGTGCCAGTGACCGCACACCGGCGCCCAACCTGGAATTGAAGGTAAAGACCGCATGAAAAAGTCTGTCGTGTTGTACAAGAAACTCTCCGCGCCGTTGATGGCCCGCCTGCATGAACAGGCGGAGGTCACCCTGATCGAAGCACTGGACGACACCGGCCTGGCCAAGTTGCGCGACGCGCTGCCCGGCGCCCACGGCCTTCTGGGCGCAAGCCTGCGCCTGGACGCCAAGCTGCTGGACCTGGCACCAAAATTGGAGGCAGTGGCGAGCGTGTCGGTGGGCGTCGACAATTACGATATCGACTACCTCACCGGGCGCGGCATCCTGCTCAGCAACACCCCGGACGTGCTCACCGAAACCACCGCCGACACCGGCTTTGCACTGATCCTGGCCACCGCGCGGCGCGTGGTCGAGCTGGCCGACATGGTGCGCGCCGGCCAATGGAGCAAAAACATCGGCCCGGCGCATTTCGGCAGCGATGTGCATGGCAAGACCCTGGGTATCATCGGCATGGGCCGCATCGGCGAAGCCCTGGCCCAGCGCGGGCATTTTGGCTTTGGCATGCCGGTGATCTACCACAGCCACTCGCCCAAGCCTGCGGTGGAAGCCCGCTTTGGCGCGCAATACCGCAGCCTGAACGACTTGCTGCAACAGGCCGACTTTGTCTGCCTGACGCTGCCACTCACCGCTGAAACCGAGAAGTTGATCGGCGCCGAACAATTCGCGCTGATGGGCCCGGACACGATCTTCATCAATATCTCGCGGGGCAAGGTGGTGGATGAGGCGGCGCTGGTGGAGGCGTTGCAACAGCGCACCATTCGGGCGGCGGGGTTGGATGTGTTCGAGCAGGAGCCGCTGGATCATGGCTCGCCGTTGTTGCGCTTGAACAATGTGGTGGCCACGCCGCATATCGGCTCGGCCACCCATGAGACGCGGGAAGCCATGGCTACGTGTGCGGTGGAGAATCTGTTGCAGGCGCTGGCGGGTGAAAAACCGAAAAACCTGGTGAACCCAGGGGCCTGGAAGCAATAGCGCTGACACAACACAGGGCAAATGTGGGAGGGGGCTTGCCCCCGATGGCGGTGTATCAGTCAGCCAATGTCTAGCTGACACATTGCAATCGGGGGCAAGCCCCCTCCCACCTTTTGACCCTATTTCAGGTCAGATAACGAACCGCGCCACCATCCCATTCAGGTCCACCGCCAACCGCGACAGCTCATGGCTGGCCGCGCTGGTCTGGTTGGCACCCGCCGCCGACTGGGTCGCCAGGTCGCGGATATTGACCAGGTTGCGGTCCACTTCGCGGGACACCTGGGCCTGTTCTTCCGAAGCGCTGGCGATCACCAGGTTACGCTCGTTGATCAGGCTGATGGACTGGGTGATCTGCTCCAGGGCCACACCGGCGGCGCGGGCCATTTCCAGGGTGTCCTGGGTACGCTGGTTGCTCTGTTGCATCGATTGCACGGCTTCACCGGTGCCGTTCTGGATACCGGCGACCATTTTCTCGATTTCCTGGGTCGACTGCGCCGTACGGTGGGCCAATGCCCGCACTTCGTCGGCCACTACCGCAAAGCCACGCCCTGCTTCACCGGCACGCGCCGCTTCGATGGCGGCGTTAAGCGCCAGCAGGTTGGTCTGTTCGGCAATCGCGCGGATCACGTCCAGCACCTTGCCAATGTCCCGGCCTTGGGTGGCCAGGCCTTCGATCATCGCGGCAGTGTTCTGCACGTCCTGGGTCATGGTCTGGATCGCGCCGACGGTTTCCACCACACGGTCACGCCCTTCCCGCGCCGCCTGGTTGGACTGGGTCGACGCCTCGGAGGTGGACACCGCGTTGCGCGCCACTTCTTCCACCGCCGCCGTCATCTCATTGACCGCCGTGGCGGCCTGGTCGATTTCATTGTTCTGTTGCTGCAGGCCCTTGGAGGCTTCCTCGGTGACCGCGCTCAACTCCTCAGCGGCAGACGCCAGTTGGGTGGCCGAGCCGGCAATGTGCTGGATGGTCTGGCGCAGGTTGCATTGCATGGTCGACAAGGCGTTGAGCAAACGGGCCGGTTCGTCCTTGCCGTCGTCTTCAATGATTTTGGTCAGGTTGCCACCAGCGATGGTTTCGGCCACTTCCACGGCTTTGCGCAAAGGGGCGACGATGCTGCGGGTGAGCAACCAGGCCAGCAATACGGTCAGCAATGCGGCGGTAACTGAAACCGCAATAACGCCCGTGATAGCGCTGTCGTAACTTTGCCCGGCGTCCTCGTTGGCTTGCTTGGCGTCGGCCGCATTGATGGCGATCAGCTTGTTCAGTTGCTCGCCCATCTGGTCGGTGCCGTCCTTGATCCGCGTGTTGATCAGGGCACGCATGTCATCGACCTTGTTCTGCTTGGACAGCGCCAGCATTTCGGCCTGGGCCTTGAAATAGTTGTCCAGGGTGACCGTGAACGTTTTGTACAGAGCGGCCTCCTCCGGGCCGGCCGGCATGGCGGCGTAACTGGCCTGGGCGGTTTTGACCTTGTCGGCCAGCACGCCCATACGCACTTCAGCTTCCTGAAGGCCAGCCAGTTCACGGTTGACCAGTACGCGGAAGGAGAGAATGCGCAAACGCAGCACGTTTTCGGTGATCACCGCCAGTGACGTCACGCTGGGCAGTTGGTTGGCACTCATGTCCACCGAGGCCTGGCGGATCAGCGTCATACGGTTGACCGCAAACACCCCCAATACAACCACCAACACAGCAATAAACGCGAAGCCAAGAGAAGCGCGAGGAGCGATATTCAGATTACGGAGGGACATAGGGGTGCTCTCAGAAGTAGTGTTTGCGAGCGTCCCTGCCGCGAAACGATCCGTCAGCGTCAACGCGCTGCTCGGACCTTGGTCACCACTGTTGTCGTTAGTATGTGGGCCTAACCACGCTATCGGCTGGCGCTGTGGTTTCCCGCAGGGGGCTTTATAAATATTTTTTTACACTTCTGACGACAGGCAGTTTCTGGCATCCTGCGCCTCCATTTTCTGACCCGAGCCCGCATTTTGTCTGACGCTCAAGCTCCCCGCCCCCGCTATAAATCCGACCTGATCTACGGCCTGGAAGACCGCCCGCACTTCACCGCCGCCATATTTGCCGCACTGCAGCATGTGTTGGCGAGCTTCGTCGGGATTATTACGCCTACGCTGATCGTCGGCGGCGTGCTGGGCCTGGAAAGCGAAGTGCCGTACTTGGTGAGCATGGCGCTGTTCGTGTCAGGGCTCGGCACCTTTGTGCAGGCGCGCACCTTCGGCCCGATCGGCTCGGGGCTGCTGTGCCTGCAAGGCACCAGTTTCTCGTTTATCAGCGTGATTCTCAGCGCGGGCTTCATGGTCAAGGCCCGGGGTGGCGGCACCGACGAGATCCTCTCGACGATCTTTGGCATCTGCTTTTTCGCCGCTTTCATCGAGGTGGTGCTCAGCCAATTCATCGGCAAGCTGCGCAAACTGATCACCCCGGTGGTCACCGGCACCATCATCACGCTGATGGGCTTGTCGCTGATCAAGGTGGCGGTCACCGACATGGCCGGCGGGTTTGGCGCCAGCGACCTTGGCGCGGCGAGCAACATGGGCCTGGCGGCGCTGGTACTGCTGACTATCGTGGTGCTGAACCGCTTCAATAACCCCTTCCTGCGCCTGGGTTCGATCGTGATCGGCCTGACCCTGGGCTTCGTCGTGGCCTGGCTGCTGGGCCGCGTGGACATGGCGGCGCTGCCTGAAGTGCCGCTGATCAGCGTGCCGGTGCCGTTCAAGTACGGTTTCTCGTTCGACTGGGTGGCGTTTATCCCGGTGGCGGTGATCTTCCTGATCTCGCCGCTGGAAGCAGCCGGTGACCTGACGGCCAACTCGATGATTTCCCAACAGCCGGTCAAGGGCCCGCTGTACATCAAGCGCATCAAGTCCGGCCTGCTGGCCGATGGTCTCAACTCCGCGATGGCCGCCACCTTCAACAGCCTGCCGATGGTGACCTTCGCCCAGAACAACGGCGTGATCCAGTTGACCGGCGTGGCCAGCCGCTACGTGGCGTACTTTATCGCCGGGCTGCTGGTGCTGCTGGGGCTGTTCCCGATGATCGGCGCGGTACTGCAACTGATGCCCAAACCGGTGTTGGGCGGCGCCACACTGATCATGTTCGGCACCGTGGCCGTGGCCGGGATCAAGATCCTTGCCGAAGCCGGGTTGCACCGGCGCAATGTGCTGATCGTGGCGATCTCCCTCGGTATGGGCCTGGGCGTCGCCGCGGTGCCGGAAGTATTGCGCGAGCTGCCCAAGGCGCTGCACAACATCTTCGAGTCGCCGATCACCGTGGGCGCTTTCTGTGCAATCCTGCTGAACATTTTCCTGCCGGAAGAGTTCATAGAGCTGGAAGAAGATGAATTTGATCCGGAGTCCTCTACCCTCAAAGTGATGCAGGACCCGGACGTCACGAAATAGGAGCACCTTTGTATGCGCAGGCTCATGGTTCTATCGCTGTTGCTGCTGAGCTTGAGCGCCTGTGCGCTGTTCCCCAACCGTGATCCGGTGAACATCAATGTGGTCGGCATCGAGCCGCTGCAAAGCCAGGACCTGGAAGTGCGCTTCGCCGTGAAGCTGCGGGTGCAGAACCCCAATGAAACGGCGATCGACTACAACGGCGTGGCCCTGGACCTGGAGGTCAATGGCCGGCCGTTGGCATCAGGGGTAAGTGACCAGAGCGGCTCCATCCCGCGTTTCTCCGAGACCGTCCTGATGGTCCCGGTGAGTGTTTCGGCGTTCTCCGTGTTGCGTCAGACCCTGGGCCTGAGCCAGACCCAGAGCCTGAACAACCTGCCCTACGTGCTGCGAGGCAAACTGGCGGGTGGGCTGTTCGGCACGATGCGCTTTGTGGACCGTGGCACGCTGAACCTGCCCAATACCGCCACCTGGTAATTGACACGGCTTGCCACAAGGTTGTGCTCAGTCGGTGATGTAGCGCACGCCAGGCTTGGCGCGTTCGTCCACCGTCAACTCGAAGACATCCGGCCGGGCGTAATGCCCCACCACGTCATAGTCGTACCGCGCGCGCACCAGCTCATCGGTATCAATGCGGGCCGTCAGCAGCCCGGCCTCTCCCAGCAACGGCCCGGCGAGAATGTCGCCCATCGGCCCGACAATCACACTGCCGCCCGCAATCAAAGGGCGGTCTGAAGGCCAGTTGGCCACCTCGATACCCAACGCCTCAGGCGAGGCCTGGACCTGGCACGCGCTGACCACAAAGCAACGCCCTTCATGCGCCACATGACGCATGCTCACCTGCCACATCTCACGCTCATCCACTGTCGGCGCGCACCACACTTCCACGCCCTTGGCATACATCGCCGTGCGCAGCAGAGGCATCATGTTTTCCCAACACACTGCGCCACCGATGCGGCCCACCGCTGTGTCGATCACCGGCAGCGTCGAGCCATCGCCCTTACCCCAGATCAGCCGTTCGGTACCGGTGGGCATCAGCTTGCGGTGCTTGGCCACCAGGCCGCCCGCCGGCTCGAAGTACAGCACGGTGCAATACAGGGTGCTGCCACTGCGCTCGATCACACCGAGCACCAGACTGGCCCCGGTACGCGCCGACAGGCCGGCCAGCGCCTCGGTTTCCACACCTGGGACATCGATGGCATTGGCAACGTAACGGGCGAAGGCTTCGCGGCCTTCCGGCAGGCGGTAACCCAACTGTGTGCCGAACGCCTCGCCCTTGGGGTAGCCACCCAGCAGCGCTTCAGGCATCACCACCAATTGCGCGCCGCTGCGCAGGATCTGGTCCTCATAACTCAGGATTTGCGCCAGGGTTTCACCCTTGCCGCCGGGCAAGGAACCGATTTGCAGGGCTGCCACAGTAGAAACAGGCATCACGATCACTCCAAATAAAGGGGGGGTTGCCCATTCTCCCGCCAGCCTCGATCATGAATAAAGCCCACTTCAGTGCTGAATGATATGAGCCAGATGAATATCGCCCAGATCGATCTCAACCTGCTGAAAACCTTCGAAGCCCTGCACGACGAGTCCAGCGCCAGTCGCGCAGCCTTGCGCCTGGGCGTCACGCAATCGGCGATCAGTGCAGGTTTGCGGCGCTTGCGCGAGGTGTATGGCGATCAATTGTTCGTGCGTACCGGGCGCGGCCTGGCGCCGACGTTGCGGGCCAACCAGTTGAAACCGGTGATCAGTGAGGCGCTGGACCGCTGTCGGCAGAGCCTGGCAATGGTCAATCCGGATAACCAGCAGTATCAGGGCCGCTCGGTGGTGCTTGGGTTATCCGATGATTTCGAGCTGGCCTATGGCCGCCGTCTTATAGAGGCGATTGCACAGCGTGCACCCAAATTGCGGGTGATTTTCCGTCAGACCCACAGCCAGATCGTCGCCGGTGCCCTGCTCGACCGCACCCTGGACCTGGCAATTACCGCCGGCGGTTTTGCCCAGGGCAGGCTGAGCCGCCAGGTGCTGGGGGAAGGTGATTATCGCTGCCTGGTGGATTCGGACCAGGCACACATCAGCCTGGACGAGTTTGTCACGCGTGAGCACATTCTGGTGTCGTCAGGCGGGTTTATCGGCATCACCGATGAAGGCCTGGCGGCGCAGGGCCTGAGCCGCCAGGTGTGCGCGTCGACCAGCCACTTTGCCGCGCTACCGTTTTTGCTCAAGGGCAGCCAAGCGGTAGCCACAATTCCGGGGCATGCGGCCCAGGCCATTGCAGAGATGACCGGCCTGCGCGTGTTGCCCTGCCCGCTGGTACTGCCGCGCTACCCGGTGGAGCTGGGCTGGCGTACCCAGGCGCAGCTTGATCCGTTGTTGCTGAAAGTGCGTGAAGCGATCGTGGCGAGCTTTACTTGTTGGCCGCCATCAGCTTGTTGACTTCGCTGCGCACCATGTTGGAGAACTCCGGCGGCGACATGCCGTCGAGCTCTGCGCGGACCCATTCGGCCCACTTGCCCTTGCGCTTGGCGCGCTCACCGAACAAGCGTGCGGCTTCGCCCTTGGCCTTGCCCAGGTTGGTTTGCCACAGGTCGTAGAGGCGGGACTTTTCATCTTCCAGCTCGGCGCGTTCGGCGAGGGTCTTGTTGGCGAGATTGAAGCTCATGTTGAATTACCTGCTGCACAAATAGGTGACATCTTACACTGTAGGTCGAAATTTCCTGATCCGGATTTTGCTCAAGAACAGGCAGCGGCAAAAAAACTGCAACTTTTGCCGCTGGCCGACACTCCATTGTTCACTGCCACATTCACTCGCAAGGAGTCACACAATGGCCCGCAAAACCGCTGCCCAAGCCGTCGAAGACCAAATCAAGGACCAAGCCTTCAGCGAACTGACCGCGCTGATCGAAGAATCGGACAAACTGCTCAAAAGCAGCGCCGCCCTGGTCGGCGAAGAAGGCGAAACCCTGCGTGAGCAGGTCGCCATCAAGCTCAAGCAAGCCCTGGACTCGGTGTCCAATGTGCGCGAACGCAGCAAGCCGGTGGTGGACGCCACCGAGACCTACATCGGTGGCCACCCATGGCAGACCGTGGCGATTTCCGCAGGTTTTGGCCTGGTGGTCGGCCTGCTGCTCGGTCGCCGCAACTAAGCAAGACGGGCTGCGCCAGCGGCGCAGCCCTGTTTAAAGTCCCGCGATCTCCCGCAAGTGTGCCAACTCTTTGCGATCGATTTCGATCCCCTGCTCCTGCGACTTCGCCCGTGTGCGATGGCGCCGATCCCCCGGTAAACGCCGCAACCCCACCGCATGCATCTGCCGCACCAGCTCCTGGCTGCGCTCGGCGAACGCTTGCCCGGCGGTCTTGCTCGGGTCGATCACGATCAACAGTTGGCCGGTCCAGGGTGTACGCGCCCCCGGATGATCGGCCCAATTGAATTCGAAGGAAAAATTGCCGCCGGTCAACGCCGCAGCCAGCAGTTCGACCATCATCGACAACGCCGACCCTTTGTGCCCGCCAAATGGCAGGAGTGCACCGCCTTCCAGGATCGCCTTGGGGTCCTGGGTCGGCTGGCCCAGGCTGTCGACGCCCATGCCCGGCGGCAGGCGCTCGCCTTTGCGCGCGGCGATCTGCACATCGCCATGGGCGATAGCGCTGGTGGCCAGGTCAAACACAATCGGCATGCCATCGGCGCGAGGTGCGGCAAAGGCGATGGGGTTGGTGCCGAACAACGGGCGGTCGGCGCCATGGGGCACCACGCAGGTCATGCTGTTGACCACGCTCAGGGCCACCAGGCCTTCTTCGGCGAACGGCTCGACATCCGGCCACAGGGCGGCGAAATGGTGGGAGTTGTGGATCGCCATCAGCGCAATGCCAGCACTGCGGGCTTTCTCCACCAACAGCGCGCGGGCGGCTTCGAGCGCCGGTTGCGCAAAGCCGTTGGCTGCGTCCACGCGAACAAACCCTGAGGCGACATCCGTGACCACCGGCACCGCCTTGCCATCCACCCAGCCGCTGGCCAGGGTGCTGAGGTAACCGGGAATACGGAACACCCCATGGCTATGGGCGCCATCGCGCTCGGCACAGGCGCAGTTGCGCGCCAGGATCGCGGCCACCTCGGGGGAGGTGCCATGGTTCACGAAGACCTGATGAAGCAACGCCACCAGTTCGGTAAAGCCGATGCGGGCCGTAGCCTGCTCATGGACCTGTGACATCTGAAGCTCCGATTTTATGATTGGAAGGGGCAACCAGCGTGAAATCCAGGCCCACGATTAAACAACGCGGCCCGCGCATGCTGTCAACGTCTGTTTGTGCATCAGCCCCCACCGCTGCACTTATTTACCGCCGAGCCCGAACCGGCCCTCCTTACCCTGAGGCCTTCATACAATGACGGTGAGTATGCAATGGCCCGGGTCACCCCTCCCTACTTCTTCGATGAATTCCTGCTGCCCATAAAACGAGACGAACCCACACCGCGAGAACGTGCGCTGGGGTTGACCGTCAAGGACCTGGACTGGCTGCATCGCCTGTATTACGCGACCGACCACGCACGCCGAAACCCGGTGCACCAGGAAGCGCCTATGGTCGTGGAAAGCCTGCTGCTGCAGATCAACCAGAAACCGGACATCCCCCTCGCCGGCGCGTTCATCATGAGCCCCAGCCCCGACGGGCAAAAGGCACTGCTCTATACGCCCTATGACGGCCTGGAAGTGTTCGACAGCCGCGCCGACGTGCTCACCGAGATCACCGAGCGCCTGAAGGACCGCTCACGCCGCGCCGACTTGCTGCGCTTGCTGTCGATTGCCCAGCGCGCAACCCTGGACGCTGCCAAAGCACCGACCGTGGCGGCACAGGCCATTGAAGGCCCGGTGATGCAACATCAGGAGCAGGCGATCCAGCACGCCCAATTGCACAACGTGCAGGGCATGCTCGACCAATTGCGTCGTATTCCCGGGCTGCCAACGATGCTCGACACGTCCCTGGCCGTCATGGCGCGCGCCTACTTCCCCAGCCTCGATCACCGCGATACACGCATGAACAGCTTTGCGCTCAGTGACATAGCGCCTACTGCCGACCCGCAATGGCTGGCCTCCGTGCCGTTGAGCGAGGCCTTGCTGCACTATTACTTGAAACAGACCTGGCCCATCGGGCAGACGCGCACCTTTACCCATCCCAAACAGGTCACTTCGGGCTGGACGCCGACACAGGTGGCCCAGGACCAGCGTCGCTGGGAAAGCGTGGTGGAGCAGACAGCGGGAATCCTGTCGAAGCTGCTCGGCAGCTTGTTGCAGACCTACTGGAACGAAGACATCAAGGACGGCCACTCCCGCCTGGAGCTAGTGGCCCAGACCCTCAGCGACACGTTCCGTGCCGAGCTGCTGCTCAAGCGCCAACAAGGCATCCTGAGCGCCGAAGACAGCCAGCAGTTGCTGGCCATGTTTCTCCCGGACGCGGCAGCGCGCACCGCCCATGCCGAGAACCTGCGCATCGAAAAGATCCGCGTCAGCGCGCCCTCCCAGCACTATGTCGACCTGGCTGGCACGCTAATGATCAGCAATAGCCACGCCTACCTGTACACCCAGACCCGCGGCCTGCAGGTGCTCAAGAACATGGAGGATCTGAACGCCACCTTGATCAGCATGCTCAAGGCCAGCGGGCATGAGGACGAATTGCTCAATTTCCTATCCCTGGATGAACGCAATGTGCTGCTCGGCCTTGACCCGCTGCAGATCATCGGTGTGCCCATCAACGGCGACATCTTTACCGAACTGGCCAAAGACATTGCGGCCAAGCAACTGAGCAACATGGAATACGCCCTGGGCCTGTACCGTCGCAGCGACGGCCAGGTAAACCTGGAAGCGCTGCTGGACTGTGCCCTGGATGTACGCGGCCTGATCGACCATCGCCTGCACACGCTGGACGCCGGCGGGCGCTGGAGCCTGCACCCCATCACCAGCAGCAATGGACGCCCGTCCACGGTGCAGGCCGAACGCGCCAAACAACAATGGCAGCAGTTGAACACAGTTGAACAGGCACTGGCCTCGGACCGTGCGGCGCATCCGACACTCAGACGGTTGGCAGCCCATGCGCTGAATGCGGAGCTGGATAAACACCAACTTCCGTTGATGGCCGAAGAGGTGAATATCAATACCTACGCGACCGCCGCACAACAGCGCGAAGAACGTGCTCCTCTGCGCTCATTGAATATGGTCGAGCACTTCATCGAGCGCCTGGCGCATGAAGCCGTTTCGGTCCCCGAATCGACCACTGTCGGGTTCTACAGCGCACCTCGCAGCGGTATCGCTAAACAGTTGAACAGCCTGAGCACGACAACCTTCAACACAATCATCGACAGCGCGATGGTGACATTCGCCAACCATGATGTACGCCCACTCCCGCAGATGTTCCTCAACAGTCATCGCGCTCACCTGCGGCACGCCCTGATGCTCGGGCTGCGCAGCGAGGCAGAACTGCGCCGGTTGGACAACACCCTCAGGCAGCGCGGCCAGGAAATGCTCGACACCGTATTGCGCACCGACAGCCTGACGCGGGTGAAGCGCCACGCCTTGAATGGCTTCCTGCCGGACGCCTACGGGTTGACGCTGATGGTTGACGCCGCTTCACCCGCGCAGCCGTTGGCCAACTGCCTGGTGCTGACCGAACGCGGCGGCACCGACCCGCAGCGCTCCGGCCAGGCGGTGCTGTGGACGCCCCGCCGCGGTCATGAAGTGTTCAACTCCATACAGCACCTGCGCGAAACCTTGCAAAAACGCCTGCAAGACCCCATCCAACGCCTGCCCTTCCTGGAAAACCTGCCGAATCGCCTGCGCACGCCGCACCAGGCCTACACCCTCGGCCCACTGCAACGTATCGACGACGACCTGCTGGACAACCGCCTGCAAAGCCATACCGAAACCCTCACCGATAACGTCGATACGGTGCTGGCGATGAACCTGGGGGCGCGGCGCCTGCAGGACTATCTGGACGTGGTGATGCAGCAGGCCGTGCCCACCAACCTGCCCAGGGCCATGCAACTGGCACGGGCCATGGCCAACCAGCAGGCACTCCCCGTATGGCTGGGGATGGCGGCGCCCGATGAGCAGATCCTGCACGCCGAATTGCTCGAGCAATATCGCGTCAGTGCACCGGATGAACAGGATTACCTGCACGGAATCACACCACTGAACGAGCAGGTCAGCGCTGCATTGGTCACGCTGCTGGAAGCACGTTTCCCAGGCCTGGGACTGCACCCCGACAACATCCTGGTCCCGATCCGCAAGGCGCTGAACGGCAACACCCAGAGCCTGACCGACTTTGCCCAGCGTCACCTGCCCGACCTGCAGGCCGATGAAATCCACCCACGCTCGCGCACCGCGACACCCTTGCCCGCGACGCTGGACGGCACAGCAGTGGTGCAAATGGTGCAGCAGTTGGACCTCAAATCGGTGTATCAGACGTGGCTGACCACCCATCTGCTGGCCACGGACAACGACGCGCACACACGCCGGCAACGCTACTGCCGGCAGCTGCCCTGGCAGTTGCTGCAATACGCCCATGAGGAAAAACTCGAAGAACGGATTTCCGCCACGGCCTGGGGGTTTATCCAGCAGGTCTTCGACATGCCCGACGCGGTCGCCCGTGCGCAAGTCAGTGGCGTGACAGCGTGCATTCGCCCCTTGCAACTGGTTGCCACAGCCGGCGCGTCAGTGGCCGACGTGCAGGGTGTCTACCTGATCGGGCCGCAGACCAATGCCACAGGCCCCTGGGTGTTATACGCGCCCTACAGCCCGCACCATGTACTGCGCGAGTACGCTCGGGAAGAAGACTTGCTGAGTGAACTCACCACCCCAGGGCACTTGCAGGAATGGGTTCTCCAACAGTTGGACCCACCCCACCAGGCCACCTATCGAAACCTGCTGGCGCAGCATCGGCGCGACACGGCGGACATTCGGTTGGGGTCTGCTCCCATCCTGGGCAATATTCTCATGCGCCTGTTCAAGGACAACGTCGTACTGCTGACGAAAATGCTCGCCTGTCAATTCGACAAGCAAGGCGCGGCGCAATGGGGAGTGGTCGGTCGCCTGCTGCACAAGGGTGTTCCGAATGCGCTGACCTTCATGGCCGGCAAGCTCGCGTACCCATTGGTGGTGTGGCGCAGCTACAAGCTGTTCAAGGCCTCGAGTGAACACTTGCAACAACATCGCTGGGGCGAGGCACTCAGGACCTTTGTCGGCGGCGTGGCCGAATTGGCGTCCTTGCGCAAGGCGCTCAACCGGCTGTACCCGGACAGTGAACCTGCGACCACCTTTGATGACAATGACTGGACGCAGGCCTCTGCGACTACCACCCTCGCCACGCTGGATATCACCGCCCCGCAGCGCACCCACCTGCAGGCGTTCGAACAACACGAAGTCGCCCTGACGGACCTGAGGCACGACCCCAAGACCCAGGTCTATCACCATGTGGACACTGGCCGGGACTACGTGCCGGTGGCAGGCAAAGTCTACCCGGCGCGAAACGCCGGTACCCACTGGCGTATCCACCGCGATGAAGAGTCAGGGCCTGGGCTGGCGCTTACGCCGTCCAATCAATGGGTGCTGGACTTGCGAAACCGTGATCCTCGTTTCGGCAAATCGATGTCGCGGTTTGCCGGCCGGGCCGCGACTCGCATAGGGGAATGGGGCTCGATCAATATCGAAGCGGTCGGCATGACGCAGATCGCCGCACTGTCCAGTTGGAAAGCCCAGTGCATCAACGAGGCGCTCAACGTCGCCACGTACTACACGGTGACCTGCAAACGCAACATCCTCAACTTCGCGCTCACGCGCGACCCGCTGAGCCGGTTGGGCCGCTTTTTTACCGAGCTGTTCGGGGTTCATGCCTTGACGCCCGATCACGTCGGCAAAGTGGAAACACGGATCGATGAGGTGTTGAACGAACTGGTGAACCCCACGTTGATCAATCCTGACTCGATACGCTTTGTCACGGGGACCGCGCGCTACAGCCCGGAACACCTGATTGCCTTCACCCTGCCCAACGACATCGACAAAAAAATCTATTTGCTCGACCGTTTTTTTGCCCCCGATCTGGACATGTACCAGAACCGCTTGAATGCCCCTTTCAACATCATGGCCCACGCACGCGCCACGACCTTGATCCACGAGTTGACCCACTTGGTGTCTGACTCTGAAGACTTGGCCTACCTGGACAGCATGCGGCCGTTTACCGACCTGATCAATGTGCAGTCCCCGCGTGGCAGGCAACTCCATGCCGAACTGGATCACTTGCGCTTGAACGCCCTGTCTACCCAGACACCCGGCGTCATCTTGTTCAAGGTCTGGGACGATTACGCGCAGCAATTCGAAGAACTGGGCAGGCGCCACGCCTCCCGGACCGCACGCACCCGGGTGTTGAACATCACCGGCGCCAAGACACTCGACGATGCGCGCCAGGTGTTCATGAGTGACGACAGCAAACGCATCAACATCATCCTGGCCAACGCCGATTCAATCGCCTACATGATCACTCACCTGGGTCGAGAACTGGACCCGGGAGCCTGAGCAGCCCCCGGGTGGATATCAGTCTTTCTGATCGCGAATGACGTTGCCCGAAGCCCCATCTATGCGGGCTTCGTACACCACGCCATCCGACTTGCGACCCTTGACTTCCCAGTAGCCGTTGTCATCGGCTTCGGCGCCGTAGACCTCGACGTAACCGGCCTTGGTCTTGGCCACCTCGATGGCTTTTTCAATGGTGATCCAACCGGCGCCCGGGCGGTCGGCCATGGCGGCGCCGGCGCTGAGCAATGCGGAGGTTGCACACAGGGCGATTAATGTTTTCTTCAGCATTTTCGTACTCCATTGGTGGTAATGACTGACACGTGTCCTGAAATTTTTAGGCGCATCCAAACGAGAATAAGTTCCAATTGATGTGCAATCGCCATGATGGCTGTTCTCGCCGTCCCTCCCAGGAGGTTAGAATGTGCGAAATCAGGACGAGTTAATGAGCGAAAAAGCCCTTTCAGAAGCCGAATATGACGCTATCACCGACGCCGCCGCGCATTGGTGCATGCGCCTGCATGCGAGCGATTGCACGCCCGGCGAACGTCAGGCCTTTGCCCAGTGGCATGATTCGCACCCCCTGCACGCCTTTGAATACGCGGCGATGCTGGAGATCTGGGACGTCGCCGACCACCTGCCGCGCAGCGACACAGCGCCGGTGGTGGTGCCATTCAAACCGCGCAGCCGTTTGCGCACCTATGCGGTGGCAGCGGCTATCTGCCTGGCCGCCCTGCCCCTCGCCGCCTTTACCGGCTGGCAAGCCGGTTGGCTGCCGAGTTCCTATGAACGGTTCGATGCTGCCAAAGGCCTGCGCCAAGTGACGCTCGGCGACGGCAGCCAGGTGGAACTCAACCTGGGCACCGAGCTGGTCTACAGCAACTACAAAGACCAGCGCCGCGTCACCCTGAACAAAGGCGAGGCGTTCTTCAAGGTCAGCCATGACAGTGCGCACCCGTTTGTCGTGCACGCTGGCACAGGCCAGGTGCGCGTAACGGGTACCCAGTTCAACGTCTGGAAATATGAAGACCAGGTGCGGGTGATGCTGCTTGAAGGCTCGGTGCAGATCAGCAGCGACCCAGTGCACGGCAGCGTCCCCCTCACCCCTGGCATGCAGGCCAGCTATCAACAGGGCGATGCCACGCCCCGTGTGCAGGCGATCAGCCCCAACGACACAGCACTGGCCTGGCGCCAGGGCAAGCTGATCCTCGACAACCTGGCCCTGGCCGATGCGTTGCCGCTGATCAACCGCTACCTCAGCAAACCGGCGATGCTGGCCGACGCCAGCACCGGGGCGATTCGCATCGGTGGCATCTACAACATCAACGAGGTCAGCAACCTCATCCCCTCCCTGCCCAAGGTTTTGCCGGTCTACCTGACCCAGAACCAGGACGGCAATCCCGTCCTCAATTCCATTCCGCGTAAAGCCCCCAAAGGCTGAGCCTGTTGCGTCGTGCTTTTGGCTTCGTTGCGGCCGCACTGTCCATTTTTTTTACACACACCGTCCCTGGATCGCCCGTGCACAGCGGATTCATCGTTTCGTCATGCACGGTGTTACGGCGCTGATACAACGGGGTGAAGCGGTTGTGCAGTGGATGGATAGCCGGGCCTTCGAGGGCGGTTGTCTCACGGCTGATACAGCAAGGCCATCATTATGCCTTGCAGTTATCGCAAGCCTTTGAAAAACAGTAATAAATCAAAAGCGGCACGGGTTCTGCTCTTTCCCTGACAACGCTGTTTAGGGTCAGCGTGAAGAATAAGGAATGCCGCCGTGATCACACTCACTCAAGGTTCGATGAACGTACTGCTGGCCAGCTGTGTACTCAGCGCCAGTATCAGTCTTCCAGCCCTGGCAGGTGATGGTGTGATCGTGACGGGCCGCGACGTACAGGGTCATATGTATGGTCGCTCCTCCTTTGGCCCGGATCCTTACCCCCAGACCGCCAACGCCAATCCCAGCCGAGAAATCAACAGCGCCCTGTCGGGCGAGTTGAGCGACCGTGACTTCGGCGGCGTCAGCAGTGGCCTGGGCATCACTCGCACCGCCCTCCAGCCCAACAGCAACCTCACCGGCTTGAGTGCCACGCAAAACGGCATGTCCACGCTGGGCGCAGGCGCAGCAGCCAGCCGCTCGGGCGGCAGCGGCAGCATGGGTGGGCAGATCAGCGATTCGATTCAGCGCGGCATGGCGCCCCTGAACAATTTGGGCGGCATGCTGGGGGGCAAACCATGAAACGCTCCCTGTTCATTCTGGCCCTGCTGGGCAGCGCCGTGGCGATGGCCGACAACAACGCCGTGATCAACAACAGCGGCAAGGACTACACCGGCAACCTGATGATCAACCAGGCGGCGGGCAACCAGCAGCAAACAGCGAACAACCGCGCTGTCACGCTGGGCGGCCAGGCCACCACCGGCAATATCCAGAGGATGGACGGCAAGGTCGATCCTGCCCTGAACGCCAAGGCGGCGATCGAGGGTACTTCTTTTACCAATGGCAACGGCATGTTGGGCGTCAACCAGTCCGCCGGGGCCAATAACCAATTAGTCAATGCCGTGCGGATCAGCGTCAATCCTGGCCCGCAAGCCATCGACGACAGCGTCCTGTTGCAACAGAACACGACGACGCTGGCAACCGACTCAGGGCTCACCCCCACCACTGGCAGCCGCCAGGTCGTGACAAGCGACCAGGCCTTCACCGGCAGCCGAGGAGTGATACAGGTGAACCAGAGTGCCGGGGTGGGGAACCGAGTGGCTAACACCCTGGGCATCACTATCAAGTAACAGCTTGGTAGCACTAGCTAGACCGTACCAACACTTAACCAACTAATTAGAAGCAAGGAGAAACACCATGAAACCTCAAATGGCTCTGAAACCAATGGTTTTCGCGCTCGCCGCACTCATGGCTGCTGCAGCTCAAGCAGGTGGCGGTGGCTGGCATCCAGCGCCTCAACCAACTGGCGTGGTTGCCTCTGTCGTGACCGATGTGCAAAACAGCATTGGCAACAAATACGACGACACCAAGACCGAAAACAACGCCTCTGCCGATAATTCGGTAAACGGCAACAGCGGTAACGCCGGCGTCAACATTCAGGCCGGCAGTGGCAACCAGGCCGATAACTCTGGCGCCATCTCCAGCGCCAAAGGCGACTTTGCAACTGTGTTCGCTGTGGTCGATGTGAATCAAAACAGCGCACTGAACAACTTCGTCAACAAAGGCACCCAGAACAACGCCTCCCTGGATAACTCCGTGAACCGTAACTCCGGCAACGTGGGTTACAACGGTCAAGCCGGTCAAGGCAACCAGGGTAAAAACAACCTGGCAATCACCACGGCTGATGGCAAAAACATCGCAGCGGCTGCCAATACCGAACAAAACTCGCTCGCCAACAACTACCTCAATACCGCCGCTACCGGGTACGGCCATCACGGCGGCAAACCTCAATATGTGTCGAACAACGCCAGTGCCGATAACTCGATCAACAACAACTCCGGCAACATCGGTGTGAACCTGCAATCCGGTGCAGGCAACCAAGCCAGCAACAGCCTGTCTGTAGGCCAAGGCTGCAGCGTTTGCAGCAGCGGCGTGCGCTTCTGATCCAACGGGGCCTTGGCAACAAGGCCCTTTTTTATTCCAGTGTCCATTAGGTCAGACGATCATGCGCCTCACGACCCTCACCCTCTTGATGCTGCTCACCGGCCCGACCTGGGCAGGCACCATGGCGATTTCCGCCATGCCTGGTGGTGCAGTCATCTACAAGAAGGTCGAGAGCATCCGCGAACGCCGCTTCGCCAACCTGGTGGAACAGAAAACCGATTTCAGCTGCGGTGCCGCGGCACTCGCCACCATCCTGCGCCAGGGCTATTGGCTCGACGTCGACGAAGACCACGTGATCAAAGGCATGCTGGTCAATGCAGACCAGGACCTGGTTCGCACCCAGGGTTTTTCCATGCTGGACATGAAGCGCTACCTCGAAAGCATCGGCATGCGGGCCCGGGGCTACAAGATTTCGCCGGACACCCTGGTGACCGTGAAAATCCCCGTGGTGGTGCTGCTGGAGATTCGTGGCTACAAGCACTTCGTGGTGTTGCAGCGCGCCGACAAGGACTGGGTCTATATCGGCGACCCGGTGCTGGGCCACAAGCGCTATTCGCGCGACGACTTCGTCAAGGGTTGGAACGGCATCGTGTTCGCCGTGCTGGGTGAAGGCTACGACAAGGCCAATGCCTTGCTCGACCCGCCCACACCGCTCACCGCGAAGAACCAGCTGGACAAATTCCATCCTGTAAAAGATGCCGAGCTGATGGATTTCGGTTTCATCCAGAGCGACTTCTTCTAAGAAGCGCAATAAGGGGCAGGACGCTCCAGGAGCAGCAGATGAACACTTCCCGTTGGCTGACGGTCTTGTGTCTGGCAGCCTCAATGCCCGCTTATGCTTCATCGGCATTCAAGCCGATCGAACTCAAGGATTCGGAAATGGCCGAGTTGCGCGGCCGTTATGTGATGCCGGGGCGGATCATCAGCTTCGGTATTGTCATGAGCAGCACCTGGACCAATGCCGTGGGCGACACCCTCACCGGCAAGGCCAGCATGCAAGTCGACTCATCGACCATTACGCCACAGTTCTACGTGCAGACCACCGGCTCGACCGGGAATGGCACCAACCCGAGCACCGGCACCGGTAACGTCACCGGAGGCGCCGGCCTGGGCACCGGCACAGGCGTGACCCAGAGCGTGCGCGCTGCCGGCGACAAAAACACCGCCTACAACAATGTCGGGATCAACGTCACTGAAAACGGCTTTGCGCCTTCCAATGCCGCGCAATCGGGGCAGGTGCTGGTGGCCGGCGGTACTGTCACCGGCGACAGCGCGGCAGGCCGGGTGAGCGTCTCGGCCAACAATGGCGGCTTGCAGATGGCGATCCAGGCCAATCATAACCAAGGCAACAGCCTCCAGCAGATTGGTGGCGGCCAGGTGCTGCAAGGCACGGTACTGACCGGCAACAACAACTTCGTCAACAACATGACCCAGCTCAACGTGGTAATGAATAACGGATTGAACAACCCCGCGTTGAACTGCAACCTGGATCAACTCAAAGGCCTACGCACTCTCGGTTATTGAACTACGCTGACCCTCGACACTTTCGCATTAGAAAAGGACGGCTTATTTCATGCATCGATCGTTATCGCTACGTGCGGTGGTCTGTTTAAGTACGCTCTTGCCCGCATCCATGTTGTATGCCGCGCCAGACGCCGATATCGAGACCCTCAAACAGGAACTTCTGGAGCTCAAGCAGCGGTACGAAGTGCAGCAAAAAGCCCTGGCGGTGTTGGAGCAACGGGTGCGCCAGGTCGAGGACACGCCGGCGACGCCAGCACCCAAACGCCTGGCCAAATCCCCGGCGGACTTTCAGAAAGCCAGCGGTGCCACGGTGGCTGGCACGGGAGCGGCAGCGGCATCCGGCGGTGCAGGCGGCGGCAGTTCCTATGGGCAGTCGCTCAAGGACGATTCAGCGCCTGCGCAAAGCGTGAGCAACCTCTATAACGAGGCCAGCGGCTTCTTCGGTAACGGCAAATTCAGCTTTGAAACCGGGATCACGTATGCGCGTTACGATGCGCGCCAGCTCACGCTCAACGGCTTCCTGGCGCTGGACTCGATCTTCCTGGGTAATATCAACCTGGACCGAATCAAGTCGGACAACTGGACCCTGGACCTGACGGGGCGTTACAACGTCGATAACCGTTGGCAGTTCGATGTGAACGTGCCGGTGGTTTACCGCGAGTCGACTTATCAGTCCGGCGGCGCCGGCAACAACGCCAACGCCACCTCGGAAGAATCCGTGAGCCGTGACCCGACCATCGGCGACGTCAACTTCGGGGTGGCCTACAAGTTCCTCGACGAAACCCCCACCCTGCCGGATGCGGTGGTGTCGCTGCGCGTCAAGGCGCCAACGGGTAAAGAACCGTTTGGCATCAAGCTGGTCAGGTCAACCGCCAACGACAACCTGTATGTGCCGGAAAACCTGCCCACCGGTAATGGCGTGTGGTCGGTTACGCCAGGTATCTCGCTGGTCAAGACGTTCGACCCTGCGGTGCTGTTTGGTTCGTTCTCCTACACCCACAACTTTCAAGAGTCGTTTGACGACATCAGCAGCGACGTCAACCAGAAAGTCGGCGGCAAGGTCAGCCTGGGCGACAGCTTCCAATTCGGTGTGGGCGTGGCGTTCGCCCTGAACGAGAAGATGAGTATGTCGTTCTCGGTCTCCGACCTGGTGCAACGCAAGAGCAAGCTCAAGCCTAACGGTGGGGATTGGCAGTCGGTGGTGTCCAGCGATGCCAACGCCGGTTACTTCAACGTGGGCATGACCATTGCGGCGTCGGATAACCTGACGATCGTGCCGAACCTGGCGATCGGGATGACGGATGATGCGCCGGATTTTACGTTTAGCTTGAAGTTTCCGTATTACTTTTAGGGAGAGCCGGGGGGGGCTGCTTCGCAGCCCAACGCGGGGCAAGCCCGCTCGCCACAGCAAGCCGCCTTACCACGGCGAGCCCGCTCGCTACAGCACACAAGGAAAAGCCCCGCAACGATAAGGGTCGTTGCGGGGCTTTTCGGTTTACCCGCCCTAGCGGATCTGGTGTTTGTGCAGCAACCGGTAGAACGTCGGCCGGGAAACCCCCAGCACACGGGCCGCGACACTCAGGTTGTCGCTGTGCCGGTCGAGCACATCGCACAGCGCCTGGCGTTCGGCGCGGTGCTTGTAGTCTTCCAGTGTAGCCATCGGCGGCGAAACTGCCTGTTCAGCCTGCAATCCCAGATCAACGGCCTCGATCTGGCGCCCTTCAGCCAGCACCAGGCCACGGCGCACGCGGTTGGCCAGCTCGCGCACATTGCCCGGCCAGGCGTGCTTCGCCATGGCCACCAGGGCGCTCTCGCTGAAACTGCGCGGGCGGCGACCCGTCTCCTGGCTGTAAAAGCGCGAAAAGTGGTTGGCCAGCATCGCCACGTCACCATGACGCTCACGCAACGGCGCCGTCACCACTTGCAGGACGTTGAGCCGGTAATACAAGTCTTCGCGAAAAGCGCCCCTTTCGACTGCGGCCTCCAGGTCGACGTGGGTCGCGGCCAACACCCGCACATCCACGGGAATGGGCTGGCTGCCGCCGACGCGCTCGATCTGTTTTTCTTGAAGGAAGCGCAGCAGGTTGGCTTGCAGCTCCATCGGCAAATCGCCGATCTCATCCAGGAACAGCGTGCCGCCGTGAGCCGCTTCAATGCGCCCGACCTTGCGCTGATGGGCGCCGGTAAACGCGCCCTTTTCATGGCCGAACAACTCGGATTGGATCAGGTGTTCCGGGATCGCCCCGCAGTTGATCGCAACAAAGGGCTTGGCATGCCGCTGGGATTGACGATGCAACGTCTTGGCCACCAGCTCTTTACCCGTGCCGCTGTCACCACGGATCAACACCGGTGATTCGGTGGGCGCCAGCTTTGATAGTAGTTTGCGCAGCTCACGGATTGCCCGGCTGTCACCCAGCAGCTCATGCTCCGGCTCATCCACCAGGGTGTGGCCCTTGCCGCGCAGGCGCGCCATGCCGAAGGCACGGCCCAAGGTGACCTGCACCCGGGCCACGTCGAAGGGCAAGGTGTGGAAGTCGAAAAACCACTCGCAGACAAAATCACCCACGTTCTGCAGGCGCAGTACATCCGGGCTGAGGACGGCAATCCACTCGGTGCCGCTGCGGCCGATCAACTCCTTGACCGCTTCGGGGCGCTCCAAGTGGGAGGGTTGCAAGCGTAACAGGCCAACATCGCAGGACCGCTCGCCAACCGCCTCCAATGGGCAACTGTCGACCGCCCAGCCGGCCGTGCGCAAACCGGGCAGCAGGTCGTGGCAATCGTCACAGGGATCAACCACTAGCAACCGACGTTGAACGGGGGGCACACCCATGACTGTTCCTTGGCGTCAAAATTGTTAAAGTTATTTAGAAACAACGGTTTGTGACGCCTGCGGCTAACACTAGCAAGGTCTTGACGCACCGCTTGTACCGTTTCGCTATAAGTCGGGGCAAAAAGCCACTTCTGCGCGCCTTTGCCGAAAAGTTGGGCTATGCCGAAACTTTCATTCAGCTTTCAAAACAGCCGCTTACATGACGTCAATCACTAAAAGTTTAAAATAGTTGCTCTAACATGTGACCCGTACCCCGCCATCGTGCATCAGTACAAGTAACCCGCCGCACGGTCAGCCCAACCGCCGGCAATCACTTGAATGGGCATTTAGAGAGACGACCCACATGAACGCCCCGCTCCGCATCAACGAAGCTCTTTTGATCGCAGACCGTGCTTTCCAACCCTTTCAGTGCGTGGCCTGGCATGACGGCAATGGCGCCCTGAGCCTGAGCGTCATCGACCGCACCAATACCCGTATCGGCAGCCGGCAACTGGATGCGCGCACTTATTCCAACCCCGCACAACTTGAAGACTTGCTGTTGCAGGCGCGTGCCGAGTTGGACAAGAGCGGCTATCAGTTGCAAGCCTGGGCCATGCCGAAGTAACTCAGCGCACCGTTGAGCTGACGTCTTCGCTAAAGAACACCGTTTCGGCAACTTCGTGATCAATGTTCGAGCGCAGAACATTGATCAGAAGTTCCCGGTTAGAGGCGTAGTCCTTTAACTTCGCGTAGCCGATGTTGCGCTCGGCATAGCGTTTGAGGTGTCCACGGATAAAGTGGTAATCGATATCCGTGCAGCGACCGGCTCGTGGACTTTTCACGCACCTCGAACTCCAGAATCAACAGACGTACCATCACCCGCAAGGCAACCTCATGACATGAAGGCCATGCGGCAAAGTCAACGCCCCGAGGTGTGGGGCGCAGAATTCAGCGTCCATTGTTGGCGTACTGCATTGCCTTATCGCTGTAACTGTCTAGCGTATGTTGCAGCCGGCCAGGATAAACCGCTCGATCGCCTCGGCGGCGCCATCCTCGAGGTTACTGCCGGTGACCACACTGGCTTGACGCTTGACGGTTTCCTCCGCCTGCCCCATGGCAATCGACAACCCGGCCACTTCAAACATCGCCGGGTCATTGCCACCATCGCCGATCGCCGCGGTCTGCTCCAGTGGTATGCCCAGGTGTGCAGCCAGGGTCTTCAGGGCTTCACCCTTGTTGGCCAACATCGCCGTCACATCCAGATAAACCGGTTGTGAGCGCGACACGTGTGCCAGCCCCTGTACCTTGGGTTGCAACTGCGCTTCCAGCTCGACCAGCCGCTGGGTGTTGTTGCTCGCCGCGACGATCTTGTCGATCCGATCCAGGTAGGGCTCGAAACTCTCCACCACCACCGGCCCGTAGCCGAGGCCATCAGCTTCGCGCTGCACCATCGGCCCGGGCGGATGGCGACGCAGCCAGTCACCGTCGGCAAACACCCACACTTCCACGTCCGGCTCGCCTGAAAACAGCGCCAGGGTGACCAGCGCCGCTTCCGCCGGCAAATGGTGGGCAACCAGGATGCTGCCATCCGGGTTGATCAGCGTACCGCCGTTGAAGCCCGCCACCGGCACATCGATACCGAACGTTTCGATCAGATGCAGCATGGCCTTGGGCGGACGCCCGCTGGCCAGGCTGAAAAACACCCCGGCGTCACGCAGCGCACGCACCGCGTCGGCGGTGCGCTGGCTGAGGTGGTGGTCCGGGTGCAGCAAGGTGCCGTCCACGTCACTGAGGATAAAACGGATGGGGTGAATCGCTGCATCACTCATCCGAGGCTGTGCCACGTGCGGCCATCACGGGCCAGCAACGCGTCGGCGGCAGCCGGGCCGTCTTCACCGGCCTTGTAGGCCTGGATGCCGTCGTCTTCCTTCCACGCATCCAGGAAGGGCTGCACCGCACGCCAGCCGTTCTCGATGTTGTCGGCACGCTGGAACAAGGTCTGGTCGCCGGTCATGCAGTCGTAGATCAGGGTTTCGTACCCGGTCGACGGCTGCATTTCGAAGAAGTCCTTGTAGGCAAAACCCAACTGGATATTGGCCATGTCCAGGGTCGGCCCGGGCTTTTTCGCCAGCAAATCGAACCACATGCCTTCATTCGGCTGGATCTGGATTTTAAGGTAGGTGGGCTTGAGCTCGTCGACCTCGGTGTCACGGAATTGTGCATAAGGTGCTGGCTTGAAGCAGATCACGATTTCGGTGTCGCGCACGCTCATGCGCTTGCCGGTGCGCAGGTAGAACGGCACGCCGACCCAGCGCCAGTTGTCGATCATTACCTTCAGGGCGACGAAGGTCTCGGTGCTGCTGTCAGGCGCTACGTTGGGTTCTTCACGGTAGCCCGGCAGTGATTTGCCACCGATTTCACCGGCGGTGTACTGCCCGCGTACCGAATTGGCCCGCGCATCCTCCAGGGACCAGGGCCGCACGGCACCGATCACCTTGGCTTTTTCACCACGTACGGCGTCGGCACCAAAGGCTGCGGGCGGCTCCATGGCCACCATCGCCAGCAACTGGAACAGGTGGTTGGGCACCATGTCGCGCAGGGTGCCGGTTTTTTCGAAGAAATTGCCCCGGGTTTCAACGCCGACGGTCTCGGCGGCGGTGATTTGCACGTGGTCGATGTAATGGTTGTTCCAGAACGCCTCGAACAGCACGTTGGAGAAACGGCTGATCAGGATGTTCTGCACCGTTTCCTTGCCCAGGTAATGGTCAATACGGTAGATCTGCTTCTCGCTCATCACCTTGAGCAGGCTGGCGTTCAGCGCCTCGGCGGTGGCCAGGTCGGAGCCGAAGGGCTTCTCGATGACCACGCGCCGGAAGCTGTCGTCGGTTTCCGTCAGCAGGCCGGCACTGCCCAGGCGTTGCACCACTTCACTGAAGAAGCGCGGCGCGGTGGCCAGGTAGAACACCGCGTTACCAGTGCCACTGTCGGCAATCTTCTGGCCGATGTCGGCGTAGGTGCTGTCGTGGAGGAAGTCGCCCTCGACGTAGCTGATGCCCTTGGCCAGTTGCGCCCACAACGCTGGGTCGAGAGCGTTATCGGCATTGCCCTTGACCTTGCTCGCCGCTTCGGTGCGGATGAAGTCTTCGAGTTTCTTGGCGAAGTCGGCGTCGCTGATCGCATTGTGATCCACGCCGACAATGCGCAAGCCATCGCCCAGCAGGCCATCACGGCTGAGGTTGTACAGCGCCGGCATCAGCAGGCGCTTGACAAGATCACCATGGGCACCAAACAGAAACAGGGTGGTGGGCGGAGCGGGTTCGGCCTTGGGTTTCTTGCCGTTGGCGGTCATTTTTTGGAAGTCTCCACGTGACCACCAAAGCCGAAGCGCATGGCAGAGAGCATTTTGTCACCGTAAGTGCTCTGCTGGCGCGAACGGAAGCGGGCGAACAGCGAAGTGGACAGTACTGGCACCGGCACGGCTTGTTCCAAGGCGGCTTCGATGGTCCAGCGGCCTTCGCCACTGTCGGCCACCGAGCCTGAGTAGCCGTCGAGCTTCGGGTCGGTGGCCAGGGCGTCGGCGGTCAGGTCCAGCAGCCAGGACGAGACCACACTGCCACGGCGCCAGACTTCGGCGATGTCAGCGACGTTGAGGTCGAAACGCTGGTCTTCGGGCAGGTTTTCCGAATTCTTGGTCTTGAGGATGTCGAACCCTTCGGCAAACGCCTGCATCATCCCGTACTCGATGCCATTGTGGATCATCTTCACGAAGTGCCCGGAACCGGCAGGGCCTGCGTGGATGTAACCCTGCTCGGCACGCGGGTCGGCGCTGGCGGAACGGTCCTTGGTACGCGGGATATTGCCAAGGCCCGGGGCCAGGCTCTTGAAGATAGGGTCAAGGCGCTGCACGGTCTCGGCGTCGCCACCGATCATCATGCAATAGCCGCGCTCCAGGCCCCAGACGCCGCCTGAGGTGCCGACGTCGACATAGTGCAGGCCCTTTGCCGCCAGGGCCTTGGCCCGGCGCACGTCGTCCTTATAGTTGGTGTTGCCACCGTCGATGATTGCATCACCGTCTTCCAGCAGCGTACTCAATTCGTTGATGGTGTCTTCGGTGGGCGCGCCCGCCGGCAACATGACCCACACGGTGCGTGGCTTTTGCAGCCCGGAAACCAGGGCCTTGAGGTCGGAAACGCCGGTGGCGCCCTCTTCGCTCAGGCCTTTTACAAATGCTTCGTTACGGTCGTAAACAACGGTGGTATGCCCATTGAGCATCAGGCGCCGTGCAATATTCCCGCCCATGCGGCCTAGTCCGATAATCCCCAGTTGCATGTGCTGATGCTCCTAACTACTAAAAAATGTGTGACATAGTTTATAGCGCAATGCGGCTAATGAGGGTTAGTCCAGCGCGGATACCGCTAGTTTCATGGAAAAAAGTTGCCATCGTTTCAGCATCACGGCACAAAAAGTCACACGACCATCAAAAATAAAAAAGTTCCATTGCCTGCAAAAAGAATTCAGAATTGCCCTGACTGCTGCCGAGAACCTCGACTCAAGCGTTCTGGCAAACCGCGACACACCGGCTATTTGCGAGGTAAGCAATGAGCACTGCACAGATGACACGTCCGCCACAGACCCTCTACGTCACTATCCGTCGCGACGAGTTGCGCCAGTTGAAAGACGAGCGCGAACAGCTGCAGCAGGAAGTCCTGCGCCTGCGTGCCCATATCATCCAGGCCCAATTGGACCAGCCCGCCGGTGCACAACCCGCGCTCTGCTGAGCCCCGTCATCGCTTTGTAAGATAACCGCTACAAAAATCTCACAAAGTTTTCACATGCCTCTCCCGATACTCCAGCCCCCAAGGGCCACCCCATGCAAGGGTGGCTTCTGTTGCGTGCAGCACTGCGCGTCAACTGAAACATCAACGGGTTGGAGCGCTGGATGGCGATGTTCAAACGCAGCACCACGTCTGCGAAAGGCTTTGATTGGGCCGGCCTTGGCTGGCTGTTCCTGTTTTTCTGGTACTTCTCGGGCATTACCCAACTGCTGATCCAGTTGACTGGGACTTCCGGTTTCAGTGGTTTTCGCCAAGCCTTCTTCATGAGTGCACTGTGGCTTGCGCCCATGCTGCTGTTCCCCCGCCGTACACGACTGCTCGCCGCCTTGATCGGCGTGGTGCTGTGGGCGTGTTCCATGGCCAGCCTGGGTTATTTCTTCATCTACCAGCAGGAATTCTCCCAAAGCGTCATCTTCATCATGTTCGAGTCGAACATCTCGGAAGCCGGCGAATACGCCACCCAGTATTTTGCCTGGTGGATCGTGTTGGCGTTCATCGCCCATACCGCCTTCGCCGTCTTCCTGTGGACGCGGCTGCGCCCGGTCTACCTGCCTCGCGGCCAGTCGATGCTGGCGGCGGCAGCGATTGTGCTGGCGGTGGTGGGTTATCCGCTGGTCAAGCAGATCGCCACCAGCGACAACATGGAACAGGCCATCGATCGCTTTGAAACCCGTATCGAACCGGCCGTGCCGTGGCAGATGATCGTCGCCTACCGCCGCTACACCGAGCAACTGGACAACATGCAAGGCATGCTCGACAGCGCCAGCCAGATCCCGCCCCTGACCAACCTCAAGGACACCATGGCCGGCCAACCGTCGACCCTGGTGCTGGTGATCGGCGAGTCCACCAACCGCCAGCGCATGAGCCTCTACGGCTACCCGCGCAACACCACGCCGGAGCTGGACAAACTGCGTGACCAACTGGCGGTGTTCGACAACGTCATCACCCCGCGCCCCTACACCATCGAGGCGTTGCAACAGGTGCTGACCTTCGCCGACGAAGAAAACCCCGACCTGTACCTGAAGACGCCGTCCATCGTCAGCGTGATGAAACAGGCCGGCTACAAGACCTACTGGATCACCAACCAGCAGACCATGACCAAGCGCAACACCATGCTCACGACCTTTTCCGAACAGGCCGACGAGCAGGTGTACCTGAACAACAACCGCAACCAGAACGCCCGCCAATACGATGGCGACGTGCTGGCGCCGTTTTCCAAGGCCCTGGCCGATCCGGCCGAGCGCAAGTTCATCGTGGTGCATTTGCTGGGTACCCACATGAGCTACCAGTACCGCTACCCGCCAACCTTCGACAAATTCACCGACCGCCAGGGCGTGCCCGCGGGCATCAGCGACGACCAGTTACCCACCTACAACAGCTACGACAATGCGGTGTTGTACAACGACTTCGTGGTGTCAAGCCTGATCAAGGACTACGCCAAGACCGATCCGAACGGCTTCCTGCTGTACCTGTCGGACCATGGCGAAGATGTCTTCGACTCGATTGGCCACACCACCCTGGGACGTAACGAAGGCAAGCCGACAGCGCCGATGTACACCATTCCGTTCATGGCCTATGCCTCACCGAAATGGCGCGAAACCCACGACTGGAGCTTCGCCGGTGACTTGCAACGGCCCTACTCCAGCTCGCAGTTGATTCACACCTGGGCTGATCTGGCCGGTCTTAGCTTCAATGAACTGGACCGTACAAAAAGCCTGGTGAGTGACAGCTTCACACCGCGCCCGCGGATGATTGGCAACCCTTACGAGCGCCAACAAAAGCCCCTGATCGACTTCAGCCTGATCAAGCCGAAAAAGGCCAACCCGACCGACGTGGTGCTGCAGGAAAAACCGGCCTTGTAACAGAAAGATAACAATCATTCTCGTTTAAGCCTAAAGTTCCCCCTGTCCTTTCGTCTTTGAACCAAGGCCTTTTCCGACCGGAAAGGCCGCAAAGACGACAAGGAGTCTTCCGCGATGTTCGCGCCTTTCACCCGTTCCATGACGCTCACCCTCGGCCTCTTCAGCGTGGGCGCAAGCCCCGACCTGCTGGCTGAAACCGACCCCGAACACCAAGCCCTCGAGCTGCGGGCCACCAGCATCACCGCCGAGGGCCTGGGCGCCACCACCGAGCACACCGGGGCCTACACCACCGGCTCGATGAGCACGGCCACACGGCTGAACCTTTCGGTCAAGGAAACCCCACAATCGATCTCGGTGATCACTCGCCAGCAGATGGATGATTTCAATCTCAATACATTGACCGAAGTGCTACGCCAGACCACCGGGGTCAACGTCCAGCACAACGACTCCGACCGTGTGTCCTATTCCTCCCGTGGCTACGGCATCAACAACTTCCAGATTGACGGGATGCTCAACACCTTCGGCTACATGAAGTCCGATTCCGACACCATCATCTACGACCGCATCGAGGTGGTTCGCGGCGCTACCGGCTTGACCACTGGTGCGGGTGACCCCTCGGCCACGGTCAATATGGTGCGCAAGCGCCCCACCGCCCAGTGGCAGGCGAAAACCGGGGTGAGCGGTGGCAGCCATGACAACTACTACAGCTTCGTGGATGTCGGCGGCCCGTTGGCGTACGACGGCAAGCTGCGCGGGCGTACAGTGCTGGCCTATCGCGACAGCAAATCGTTCCGTGACAACTACGCGCTGCAGCGTGCAGTCGGCTACGGCATCCTTGAAGGCGACCTGTCGGACGACACCGTGCTGGCGGTCGGTTTTGATTACCAGGACAAAAAGGTACAGGGCACATCCTGGGGCACTGTGCCCTACTGGAACAGCCAGGGCGGCAAGGCTGGGTTGTCGCGCTCCACCAATATGGCAGCGCACTGGAGCTCCTGGCCGCTGACCGACAAGACCACCTTTGCCAGCCTCGATCACCGCCTGAATGGCGACTGGCACTTGAAGGCGGCCTACACCCATCGCCAGAGCGACACGGACGGCAAGGTCTACTACGGCGGTGCGGGGTTCCCCAACGACGACCGCAGCGGCATGACCGCCTGGGCCAGCCATATGCGCGGCACGTCGAGAATGGAGGCGATTGACCTGAACCTGGCTGGCAGCTATGCGCTGCTGGGCCGTGAACATGAACTGATGATGGGTTATGGCGAGGCCACGCAGCGGGACGTCTCGCCCGTGATGCGCAGCAGCATCCCCGGCGGCTACTACAGCATCGAAGACTGGAAATACATGGGCGGGATCGGCAAGTTCGCCGACACCGTGACCGAGCTCAAGGGTGAGCACAGCAGCAAGCAACAGAAAGCTGGCTACCTGGCCACGCGCCTGAGCCTTACAGAGCGCCTGCATGCGGTACTCGGCAGCCGTTATGGCAGCTGGGAGCTGGAAAGCGCGGCGCCTGAATACACGGCCAATGACCAATTGCTCAGGGCCAACAAGACCCGCCAGACCCACAACGATATGTGGACGCCCTACGCCGGGCTGCTCTACGACATCACGCCGGAGTACACCGTCTACGCCAGCTACACCGACATCTTCAAGCCGCAGAGCCTCAAGGACGTCAACGAGAAGTACCTGGAGCCCGTGGTGGGCAGCAACTATGAAGTCGGGCTCAAGGGCAGCTTGCTGCAGGAGCGCTTGAACGTAGCGGCCGCCTATTTCTGGAGCAAGCAGGACAACGTCGCCGAACGGGACTACTCCGTACTGCCGAACCCCAAAACGGGCGAGGAGTACTACAAGTCAGGCGGCAAGGGTAACAAGGTGAGCGGTTTCGAGCTGGAGGTGGCCGGCGAAGTGATGCCGGACTGGAATCTCACGGCCGGCTACACCTATACCCACTCATTGAATGGCACGCACAAACGCAACAACACCGGCCAGCCGCTGAACCTGCTGAAGGTCTCCAGTGCCTACCGTTTACCCGGTGCATGGCGCAACCTGACGGTCGGCGGTGCCGTGAACTGGCAGAGCGATATCTACGAATTCAGCAACCGGCCAACGGGGGCTCGTGACAGCAAGGGCAACCGGATCACCACACGGGCAAAGATCACTCAGCAGGCCTACAGCGTGGTCAACCTGATGTCCCGCTATCAGTTCGATGAACATGTTACGGCGTCGTTAAACGTCAACAATCTATTTGATAAAAAGTATTACGAGCGCGTTGGTTTTTATAACGGCGTGTATTGGGGTGACCCACGCTCGATCACCTTGGCATTGGACTGGAAGATGTAGGACCTTTTAACCAAAAGTTAACGAAATTGTTAGCTTTTGGTTTTTTTGGCGTTAATTCCTACTTAATAAACTCCCTCCACACTCGCCCCATGAATCTGATCAAGGACAGAGCGGATACCGATCACACTTACCGGAAACACTGCCATGAAACTCTCCACCCTGATGCTTGCCAGCCTGATGACCCTGACCTCCGCCGCCGCCTTTGCCGAAGGCGGCTCCGAGCGTTCCAAGGCGTTCTACAACGACTTCACCTTCGTGCAGCAACAAACCCACGGCACCGCTGCACAAACCGCGCTTGCCGATGGAAAGAACGTGAAGAAAGAAACCGCTGACCAGTCCGCTGCCGAGCAACAACCAAACACTTGATGTAACCGTAATACCCTTTGCCATCCCGCTCCTTTGGTTAAGGTCAACTTGGCGCCATTTAATGGCGCCTTTTTTTGCCTGTTATTTATTAAAGCGGTTTGCTCCAGAACAACATGCGCCCGTGGGCCGGGTCAAACTTCGAATCATCAAAACCAAACTTGCGATATGCCGATTGAGCCACGGCATTACCCTCGAGCACCTCCAGGGTGATCTTGCAGCAGCCACGCTGACGGGCAATTTCCTCGACCTTTTGCAGCATTTTCTGGCTCAGCCCCAAACCACGGAACGCCTCCATCACCGCCACGTCGTGGACGTTGACCAAAGGACGGCAGGCAAACGTGGAAAACCCTTCAAAACAATTGACCAGACCCGCTGGCTCACCGCCTACAAACGCCAGTACGCTGAATGCATGAGGCCGCTTTGCCAGCTCGCCTGGCAGTTGCTCCAGGAGGTCGGCGGGCAGGCTGTGGCCACCGCCCATCGGGTCTTCGGCGTAATGGTTGAGCACGCGGCCGATGGCGTCGGCATGCACGGGGTTGGTGTAGCTGGCTTGCAGCACCAGGATGTCTGGGGTGTCCATGTCCTTCCTCGATCACGATTACAAGGGATTCGGCTCCCTGTGAGGGGCACGATTGTAAGCGTGGAGCAGGCGCCAGATGAAGGAGATTAACTACAAATATGCGCACGAAAGCGCGAAGGTTACTCGGTTGAAAACGCGCAACCGGCCGACTCCTGGATTTTTTCGTACGGGCGTCAGCCGAAACGCTGCAACTGCATTTCTTGCAGGCGGCTGAGTGTCCTGCGGAAGGGAAATTCCAGGTAGCCCTCGGTATAAAGTCGCTCCAGCGGCACCTGGGCCTCAATGAACAATGGCACTTTACGGTCGTAGCACTCGTCCACCAAGGCGATAAACCGACGCACGCTGTCATCGTGCACCGACAACTCCGGCAATTCGCGATCACCGGCCACTACACGTTGCACGCCATCCTCAGTGCCGCGGGCAATCCGGCCAGGCCGTTTTTGCGCACTGAGGTTGGGGACTTCACCGAGCAGGATCGCCTTGAAGCAATCGCACAGCAGCATGAAGTCCATGGCCGCCAGCGGTTGTTCGCACAGGTCGGCGTAACGACACCAGAGCACCGTGTCGCTGGACTGCACGGCGACGATGGCGCGATGCCCTACCACGAGCGGCCCGCTGCGAGTCGGTTGACCTTGGGCCAAGCGCTGGAACACCCCCGCCAGCGCCTCGGGCTGGTTGACCCAGTAGCGCTGAATACCCGCGCCCGGATGCAACCGGTGATCCTCTCCCCCATCCACCGCAACCACCTGCATATGTTGCTTGATCGCCGCAATGCCCGGCAAAAATCGCTCGCGGTTGAAACCCTCGGCATACAGCTGGTCAGGTGGTTGGTTGGAGGTGCAGACCATCACCACGCCTTCATCGAACATCACCTGAAACAGCCGCCCGAGGATAATCGCGTCACCGATGTCATTGACGAACAATTCGTCGAAGCACAGCACGCGTACTGCCTGGCTCAGCTCCCGGGCCAGGGCCTGCAAGGGGTCGTGGGTGCCGGTCAGTTGGAACAGGCGCTGATGCACCCACTGCATGAAGTGATGAAAGTGCTGACGCCGCGCTGGCACCTGCAGGCTTTGGTAGAACTGGTCCATCAGCCAGGTCTTGCCCCGACCCACCGGGCCCCACAGGTACACGCCGGTGATCGGTGCATGGCTGTGGTGCAGGGCTTCGTGGCAGGCTTGCAGGGCGTCCACCGCGCGGCGCTGAGCGGCGTCGGCGACGAAACCCGGTTGAGCAACGGCGTATTGGTAGGCAGCGAGGGGCGAGTCGAAAGTCATGCCCGCCAGTATGAACTACAGCGAAATATCCAGCCGCGAAATCTTGCCCTGCTCGTTCAAGCGAAAGGTGTAGCGCAGCTCCAATGGGCTGCCCGGGAAATTGCCGGACACGATATTGCTGACCAGCACCTTGCCGGTACGGTGTTGCACCTTGAGCACTTCGACCCGCGGCTGGTAACGACGCCCGGTGTCTTCCATCCAGCGCGCAATGGCGGCAGCGCCGACCTGGTGCTGGCCCTCATCGAACACATTGGCATCCTCGGCAAAACACTGGGCGATAGCCGAGGTGTCACGGGTATTGGCCGCCGCGATATAGGCCACGATGGCCGGTGCCAACTCAGGGATAGACATGACACAGCTCCTTTCTGGGTGATTTGTAGTGCCATGCTAAGCCAGGGTTGTGTCAGTTTTTGTCAGGAGTAAACGGCCCGGATTCGTTCTGTTCCATCAACTTGCGCCAGGCCCGCAGCCAATCGCTGCGCCGCCCCGGGTAACGTTCGCCAAGCACCTGTGCACTCGCCACGCGGTCGGTGCGAAAGGTGCGATAGGCCCCCCGCAATTCACACCAGGCCACAATCACCCTCACTTCATTCAGAAAGCCCAGGGCCAGGGGCCAGATCAGGCGTTGGCTCTGGGTCTGGCTGGCGTCGGCGTAATCGATCTGCAGCTTGGCCTGGTTGCGAATGGCCTCGCGAAACACATTGAGCGGCACGCGGTTTTCCGGGTAACCGAAGCCGGGCGGCCCCGGCAGCAGCGTCGGGTTGCGCAAGGCTTCCTGGGCGGCAGGGTCGAGTACATCGGCGATCTTCGCCAGGGCATTGGCGGCAGCGCGGCTGAGCACGTCATCGCCGCGCTGGTCCACATATCTCAAGCCGAGCACGATAGCTTCGGTTTCCTCGGCGTTCAGCATCAAGGGCGGCAGAAACAAGCCACTGCGCAACACATACCCTACCCCCGCCTCACCAAAAATCGGCGCGCCCAAGGCCGTCAATTCGGCGATATCGCGATACAGCGTGCGCTCGGACACCTCCAACTGCGCCGCCAGCACGGCAGCGGTCACCGGACGCTTCTTGCCCCGCAGGGCCTGGAGCAAAGTCAGTAGACGAGTGGTACGTGACACGGGGCTTCCCGCCAGAAAATGGAAAAGTGCAGCAGCATAGCAAAGCCCCCTGTCAGAAATCGTCAGCAGTAAAAAAGTCGCTTGACCCGATAAATTATGCAGATCATATTAAATAAATGTTACCAAACATGTAAGACAATCACTGCCTCTGGAGTCCTTGTATGCGTAATAAAATCTTTGGCCGCCGCAGCGGCCTGCAGGTATCTGAACTGGCCTTGGGCACCGGTAATTTCGGTACGGGCTGGGGCCATGGCGCCGAGCGCGACGAAGCCAAGGCGATCTTTGATGGTTACCTCGAAGCCGGGGGCAACTTCCTCGATACCGCCAACGGTTACCAGTTCGGCCAGGCCGAAAAGCTGCTGGGGGAATTTATCGCCTCGGAACGTGACAACCTGGTGGTAGCCACCAAGTACACCCTGCGCACCGAGCCGTCCGATGAAGGCACAATCCGCGTCGGCAACAACCGCAAGAACCTGGTGCGCTCGGTGGAAGAAAGCCTCAAGCGCCTGAACACCGAGCGCATCGACCTGCTCTGGGCACATATGAGCGACAACGTCACGCCCATGGAAGAGATCCTGCGCGGCCTCGATGACCTGGTACGCGCCGGCAAGATCCACTATGCCGGCCTGTCCAACTTCCCCGCCTGGCGCATTGCCCGCGCCGACCTGCTGGCCGACGTGCGCAGCTTCGCACCGATCATCGGCGTCCAGGTGGAATACAGCCTGGTGGAACGCAGCGCCGACCGCGAGTTGCTGCCAATGGCCGAAGCGCTGGGGCTGGGCGCCACGCTGTGGTCCCCCCTGGGCGGCGGTTTCCTGACCGGCAAGTACCGCAACACCCAGGACGACAACCGCGCCAACAAACTCGGGATCCTGGTGCACGCCGAACACAGTGCGCGTGAAACCGCCGTGCTCGACGCGTTGCTGGCGGTCGCTGGTGAAATCGACGCCACGCCGACCCACGTCGCCATCGCCTGGCTGCGGGAAAAGGCCCGGCGCTCGACCACCGCGCTGGTGCCGATCCTGGGTTCGCGCACCCGCGCCCAGCTGGACAGCACCCTTGGCGCGTTGAATGTGCAACTGTCGGCCGATCACGTCACCCGTCTCGACAGCGCCAGCGCCATCCCGCTTGGCGTGCCGCACGGGATCATCGCAGAGCGCTTCCCCATCGATAACGGCCTCGACACCGCGCGACCACCGGTTATCTGAGGCAAAAAAAACGGCCTGTTCAACAGGCCGTTTTTTATTCAACGATGCAACTCAGGCAAGACTCTTGCTGACCACCTCAAACACATCACTCGACAACCCACCGGACGCCAGAATCCGCTCCAGTTCGGCTTTCATCAGCGCCTGGCGCGCGCTGTCGTATTTACGCCAGCGGGTCAGCGGCGCCAACTGGCGTGAAGCGATCTGCGGGTTGAAGCCATTCAACTGGATCACCAAGTCCGCCAGGAAACGATAGCCCGAGCCATCCGCCGCGTGGAAGTTGATCAGGTTCTGCCCGGCAAAGGCACCGATCAAGGCACGCACCTTGTTCGGGTTCTTGAGTGTGAACGCCGGGTGCTCCATCAACGCCTTGACCCGCGCCAGCCCGCCCGGCAACGTGCTGCCAGCCTGCACGCTGAACCACTGGTCCATGACCAGCGGGTTGTCCTTGAAGTTCTCGGCAAACACCGCCAGCGCCTTGGCCTTCTCTGCCTCGAACGGCGAATTCACCAGCACCGCCAGCGCGGTCAGGCGCTCGGTCATGTTGTCGCTGGTGTCGAACTGGTCCAGCGTCGCGGCCAACACTTGGGGCTTGCCACTGAGCATCAGGTACGACAGCGCGATGTTCTGCAACGCGCGACGGGCAAAGTGCTCGGCGGCCGCCACGTACGGTGTTTGTTTGGACAGCTCGCGATTGGACTGGTAACGCGGCCACAACGCTTCGTGCAGGTTGTCCGCCAGTTGCTTGCGCGCAAACTCACGGGCGGCGTGGATGGCATTCACATCCGCCACTTCGCTGATTTCAGTCAGGTAGGCTTCACCCGGTAACGACAGCATTTCCGCGACCATCGCCTGATCCAGGCTTTCATCACTCAGCACGCTGCGCAGCGCAGTGATCAAGCGCTGATCCATCTTCAAGGCCTGGCCCTGTTGATGCTGCTCAATCAACTCCTGCAGCACCTGCACCGACAACTGCTGGCCGGCGTCCCAACGGTTGAAACCGTCACTGTCATGCTGCATCAGGAACATCAGTTGGTCGCGGCTGTACGGGAAGCTCAGCTTCACCGGCGCCGAGAACCCGCGCAGCAGCGAAGGCAACGGCTGTTCGGCGATATCAACGAAGGTAAACGTCTGCTCGGCCTCGGTCACCGAAATCACCCGCGACGTGCCTCCCGCAGCCGTCTCACCGGCCAGGCGCAAGGCAATGCCAGCGCCCTTCCCGTCCAGCAAGCCCAGCTCCACCGGAATTACGAACGGCAGTTTTTCCACCTTGTCCGGGGTTTGCGGGCAGCTCTGGCGGAAGGTCAGGCTGTAGGTTTTCGCCGCGGCGTCGTAGGCCTCGCTCACCGCCAGGCGCGGCGTACCGGCCTGGCTGTACCAGCGCTTGAACTGGGTCAGGTCGGCGCCGTTGGCGTCTTCCATGGCCTTGATGAAGTCGTCGCAGGTCACGGCCTGGCCGTCATGGCGTTCGAAGTACAGGTCGCTGCCTTTGCGGAAGCCTTCGGCGCCGAGCAAGGTGTGGATCATGCCAACCACTTCCGAGCCCTTTTCGTACACGGTCAGGGTGTAGAAGTTGGAGATCTCGATAAAGCTGTCCGGACGCACCGCGTGGGCCATCGGACCGGCGTCTTCGGCGAACTGATGGGTACGCAGGTACGCCACGTCCTGGATACGCTTGACCGTGGCCGAGTTCATGTCGGCGGAGAATTGCGAGTCACGGTAAACGGTGAAGCCTTCCTTGAGCGACAGCTGGAACCAGTCGCGGCAGGTCACGCGGTTGCCCGACCAGTTGTGGAAGTATTCATGGGCAACGATCGCCTCGACCCGCTGGTGCGCGGCGTCGGTGGCGGTTTCGGCGCGGGCCAGCACGGCGCTGGAGTTGAAGATGTTCAGGCCCTTGTTTTCCATGGCGCCCATATTGAAGTCGTTCACCGCGACGATCATGAAGATGTCGAGGTCATACTCACGGCCGTAGGTTTCTTCATCCCAGCGCATGGATTTTTTCAGGCTGGTCATGGCGTGCTGGCACTTGTCGATGTTTTCCGGTTCGACGTAGATGCGCAGCGCCACGGTGCGGTCGGTCATGGTGGTGAAGGTATCTTCGACACACCACAGGTCACCGGCCACCAGGGCAAACAGGTACGCCGGCTTCTTGAACGGGTCTTCCCAGGTTGCCCAATGACGGCCATCTTCACCGGGGCCGCTGGCAATCGGGTTGCCGTTGGAGAGCAGGATCGGGTAACGGTGTTGCTCGGCGATCACCGTGGTGGTGAAGGTGCTCATCACATCCGGGCGGTCGAGGTAATAGGTGATCTTGCGAAAGCCCTCGGCCTCGCACTGGGTGCAGAACATGCTGCCGGACTTGTACAGGCCTTCCAGCGCAGTGTTGGTTTCCGGGTGGATCTTTACCGTGGTATCCAGGGTAAACGTCGCGCTGCTCGGATGTACCGTCAGGTGGCTGTCGGTCAGTTCGTAGTCATCAGCAGTCAGTGCCTGATCGGCCAGGTTTACGCTCAGCAGTTCCAACTGCTGGCCGTCCAGCACCAATGGTGGCAAACCGGCGCCACGCTCAGGATTGCGGCGCATCACCAGTTGCGCGTGGACCAGGCTGTGGTCCTCGAACAACTCGAAGGTCAGGTGGGTCTCGTCGATCAGGTAGTCCGGCGCCTGATAGTCCTTGAGGTAAATCATCTTCGGTTGTTCGGTGCGCATGGGTGGCATCCTTCTACTGATGCACGGCGAGCTGGTAGGCCGTGTACTTACGAATATTGATAACGCCGGTGTCGAAGATCAGGTACTGGCCCTTGATCCCCAGCAGCGTGCCTTCGGCAATCGGGTTCTTGTCCAGGTTGAAGCTGACGATCTTGGCCGGATATTGCTCTACCGGGTAGCGGATTTCGAGCGGTTCGATGTCGGTCACCGGTTGGATGGCCTGCAGGCCAAAGCGTTCCTGCAAACCCAGCAGGCCTTCGGCGCAGGCGGCGAACAGTTCGTCACGCACCTGCTTGAGGTCGACGGACTGGGCGTCGCCCTTGAGCAGTGCGCGCCAGTTGGTCTTGTCGGCCACCTGGCTGCGAAACAGGTCTTCGACGAAACCGGACTGCTGGCGGGTCGCCACGCGCATGATCGGCAGCGCCTGGCTCGCGCCCTGGTCGAGCCAGCGCGTCGGCAGCTGGGTGGCGCGGGTGATGCCGACCTTGATCCCCGACGAGTTCGCCAGGTACACCACATGGTCGGTCATGCAGAATTTTTCGCCCCAGCCTGGATCGCGGCAGGTGCCGGCGTCGTAATGGCAACGCTCGGGGCTCATGATGCACAGGTCACACTGGGCCAGCTTGGTCATGCACGGGTAGCAATACCCCTGGCTGAAGCTGGTCTTGGTCTTGCGGCCGCAATGGCTGCAATGGATGGCACCCAGGTATTCCAGGCGCACGTGGGTGCCGATCAACGGGTTGACCGGCACCTCGGCGTCGCCTAGGCGAAATGCGTATTGAACGGTCGGCTCACCGAGTTGCGCCGACATCTTGCTGACTGCACCGCGACCAATTTCAATCAATGGATCGCATCCGACTTGAACAGGATGTTCGGCACGGTGGTCGATTTCGACTGGCATTCCTGCGGGCCCATGTAGCCGGTGCGCTGGTCTTCCGGCAGGTTCTGGATTTCCCAGGCGATCACCGCCTGCAACGACAGCTCGCGCTGCTCGGCGGTGAGCTTGCGGCCATCGGACCACTTGCCGATTTCCACGGCGAGCTTGAGGCTCTCGTAGATGTCCGGGGTGATGTTTTCGATCATTTCAGCAAAAGACGACATGTGAACAGCCTCTGAGGTTCAGCGAGTACGTGGGTGACGGGTCCTGGCCCGTCAGAATTCCTTGGAGAGCTTGACCTGTACAAGCTCCTTGTCCAAAAGGCGCCGGAAGATCTGCGGCGCGGCGAAGGTGTAGGCGGCAAACGCCAGCCACAGCCAATTGATCAGCTCGGCCACTTGCGGATAGCCCTGGGCAGTCAACGTGATAACCACAACACGGTAGACCACAAACATGCACAGCAGCAGGATAATGGCGCGGGTGGCGCTGCGCTCGTTCATCCAGCTATTGAAGCGCCACCAGGTGCCGAGGAACACATTGCTGCGGGCCTTGACCGCCGTGAGCAGGTGCAGCGCCGCAACGTTCGTGGCGTTCTCCTGCAAGGCCCAGATCGCATGGTCACGGGCGCCGTTGATATCGCCTTCGCGCAACAACAGGTGGCCGAGCACCACCACTGCCGCCGCATTCGACGGATCAGCCTGCAACGCCTGGCGCGCGAACTGATACGCCTGGTCCCACTGGCTGCTGGCGCGGTGGAACTGCGCCATGGCTACCAGGTTGGCGGGATCATCGGGGCCCAGTTGCAAGGCTTTTTCCAGCGGTTCACGGCTTTGCGCTAGGCGACCGGTGAGCTGGTACAACTCGGCCTGGCAACGGTAGTACGCCGGGTTCAGCGGCTCCATGTCCAACAGCTGGGTGACATGTTCCTGGGCCAGCTTGAACTTGCGCAGGGCAATCGCCACCTGCGCGGCGGCGTAGTGGGACAGCGGCAACTGCGCATCGGCGGCAAGCGCCAACTGCACCTCGCGCTTGGCAGCATGCACGCGACGCATATTCATCAAGCAGATCGCCAGCAAGGCATGCGCCTCGGCCGAGTGCGGGTCGCTGGCCAGCAACTGGCGCAGTGCGTCGATGGCGCCATCATTGTGGTCAGCCTGTAGGCGTTGGTAAGCCAGTTGCAGCAGATAGTCGGTATTCATCAGCTCACCACCAGGTACCACAGGGTGTACGGCAGCCATTTGACGACCATGCCTTTGAGCACGAAGCCACCAATCAACGCCAAGGGAAAACCAAAACGGCTCAACTCGCCGCCGTAGTACTGGTAAATCTCAATGGTTGCGTTCTGCTGCATATACAGCAGGTAGCCCAGGGTGAGTTTCCACACCACCAACACCAGCAAGGCGTACTGGATTTGCGCCTGGGTCTGCAAATACCCCGCGCCAACCAGTTGCAGCAACACGAAGCCGATGACGATGCTGCCCACCAGCGCCACGCCGGCCAGCACCCATTCGCGCACCCGCGTCGGGCTGCCGACGGCAATGGAGTTGAACACGAACCACGGCAAACCCAGCCAGGCGCCACCGAGCATCAGGCCGAGCAGCGGCCAGAATGGCGAAACCGCCCACTTGGCCAGAGCGCCCGGGCGCGGTTCGTCTTCGATGCGATAACCACCGTACTGCGCCATCAGCGACCCTTCCCGTGCTTGTCGAGGAAAGCCAGCACTTCATCGTACTGGTTGCCTTCATTGGCATACCGCGCGTAATTGCGCGCCGTGGTCAGCCATTCCAGGGTGGTGGCGCGCACCTCTTTCAAGGCTTGCTTGAAATGCCGGTCGCAAATCGACTGCTCGGCGCCACTGTCGATGGACGCTTCAATGGCTTCATCGGCGGCGGTTTCCACCAACTCGCTGAGGTCGGCACCGGAGAAGCCCGAGGTGTTCTTGGCCAGGAAGGCGAAGTCGATGTCGTCTGCCATCGGGCGGCCTTTCATCATCGCCTTGAGCATCGCCTCACGCGCCGGGCGATCCGGTGGCGGTACAAACAGCACGCGGTCAAAGCGGCCGGGGCGGCGGAACGCCGAGTCGACCGACCAGGGCACGTTGGTCGCGGCGAGGATCAGCACGCCGTGGTTGTCATTGGTAAAACCGTCCATCTCGGAGAGGAACTGGCTCACCAGCTTGGACGAGGTCGACTCGCGGGTATTCGCACGTTTGCCGCCCAGCGCCTCGACTTCATCGAAAAACATCACCGCCGGCGCCTGGGCCCGTGCCTGCTCGAACAGCGCGTGCAACTTGCGCTCGGATTCGCCGATGTACATGTCCAGCACATCGGAAATCGCCACGTTAAAGAAGGTGGCCTTGCACTCCCCGGCCGTGGCGCGGGCGAGCATGGTCTTGCCGCAACCCGGTGGTCCATACAGCAGCACCCCGCCGCCGACTTTCTTGCGAAAGCGCTGGAACAGGCCCGGTTTCTGGTACGGCAGGATGATCTTTTTGTGGATGGTCTTTTTCAACTCATCCAGGCCGCCGATATCATCGAAGGTCAGGGTTTCGTTTTCCGGCACCAGCAGGCGCACGACTTCGCTCTTGTCGGTGTCGTCATTGGAGATCACACGCAGGCGCGGGCGGCCTTCGGCGCCAGGGAAGTCCACCACCGACACATTCAGGCGGCGCCACAGCGCCATGTCTTCCAGCGCCGGGTTGGCGTCCACCGCTGCGCGGTATTCCACCTGGGCTTCCTTGAGACGCTCGAGTGCAGCCAGGGCACGGGCCTTGAGCAGGCGCGCCGTCGGGTCTTCACCCTCGATCAACAACAACGCCTTCTGCGCCTGGCCGTCGGCCAGCAGCAATTGCGCCGCCGCCAGCTTCAGCGCCGAAGCCTCTGGCCATTGCTCAAGGTCGGCGGGCAGCAGCTTCAGCCCACGCGCGTGTTCGCCACGCTCAAGGCTGGCGCCCAGCAACACGGTCAGCAGTGCGACGTTACCGGGAGCCGCAGCCAGCGCAGCCTCCAGTTGGTCGAACGTCGAATCATCCATGGAGGTTCCTCAAGAGTGCATGTGCAGCGCGCAGGGGCTCATGTGAGCACCTCCGGTCGCTCGACATCGACCCACACGAACTTGCGCGGGTCGAGGCGGGTTTCCTGGTCCAGACGGTACGCCACCAGCTTGCCGTACAGCACCGCGCTGTAGTCCAGGCAGGCCAGGTTCGGGCGGATCGGCGCCGGTTTGCCGCTGCGCCAGTAATGCCCGACGAACAACAGCGGTTCGTCGACGCCGTAGCGCAGCAGGGAATTCTTTTCGGTGGACGACAACGGTGTACGCGCCACCGGCTCGGGCAGTGCGTCAGGCTGGAACACGATATCGCCGTAGGTCTTGGGGTCGTCTTCCCAGAACTTGGTGCGGAAGAACGAGCGCGTCAGGCCATCGCCACCGGTCAACGTGAGGCCGTCCGGCAAACGCATGTCGGTGCCGCGCAGCAGGCGGTCGAAGGCGTTGCAGGCAAAACTGCCCGGCACGGCCGCGGCCTGCAGGAAGTGCTGGTCGATGCAGCCGTCCGGGAAGGTGGCACGCAGCGGCTGGATAAAGCCATCGTCCCAGCACGCATGCACCACGCGAAAACGCCCGGCGTCGACAAACAGCGGCATGTCGTAGAACCAGCCGAGGAAGTCGTGCCAGTCGGCCGGGTGATGTTCGAACTGGGTCAGGGTCTCGTGGATCAACCGCGCATGCCGTGGGTTGTGCTCGCGCACGAACTGCTTGCCACTGCCCGGCGGTGCCGGTGTGGTCCAGCCCAGGGCGTTGAACTCGTGGTTGCCCATGATGCACAGCGCATGGCCGGCCTCGGCCATGTCGTGGACGATATGCAGCGCCTCGCGGATGCGCGGGCCACGGTCGATGATATCGCCGAGGAACACCGCCATACGCGTGGGATGGCGCCAGGTGCCGCCCTGCTTGTGGTAGCCCAACAGGTCGAGCAAGTGCTCAAGGGTGTGGGCGCAACCGTGCACGTCACCAATCAGGTCGTAGCTACGCGCGGGATCGAGCATCAGTCGCCTCCACCCCCCAAGCGGCTGCCCCAGCCCAGCTTGGTGCGGCACACTTCGTAGTAGTTGTGGTCCAGCGGGTGGATCAACCGCAACTTCTGTGCCTTCTTGCTCACGGTGATGGTGTCACCGGGGGCGCAGGTGAAATGGTTCTGCCCGTCACACGACACCTGCGGGTAGATCTGCATGTCTTTGGACACCACGATTTTCAGCTCACTGTTGCCGTCGACCACAATCGGCCTGCTCGACAACATATGGGGGTACATCGGCACGATCACAATGGCATCCAGCTTGGGATGCATGATCGGGCCACCCGCCGATAGCGCGTAGGCGGTGGAACCCGTGGGCGTGGCGACGATCAGGCCGTCGGCCTTCTGGCTGCACACGAACTGGCCGTCGATATACAGCTCGAACTCGATCATCCGCGTCGACTTGCCGGGGTGCAGCACCACGTCATTGAGCGCATCGCCCTGGCCGATGGCCTCGCCATGGCGGCGTACTTCGGCTTGCAACAGGAAGCGGTTCTCCACCAGGTAATGGCCGTCGAGCACCTTGGCCACTTCGACTTCCAGCTCATCGGGGCGGATATCAGTGAGGAACCCCAGGCTGCCCCGGTTGATCCCCAGCACCGGCACGTTATGCCGCGCCAGCGCACGGGCGGCGCCGAGCAGGCTGCCGTCGCCGCCGACCACGATGACCATGTCGCAGACTTCGCCGAGCATCTTGCGCGACGAGGTCTGCAGGCCATGGCCCGGCAGGATTTCAGCGATGGTGTCTTCGAGGATCACATGCAGGTGGCGGTCCAGCAGGAATTTTTTCAGCCGGCGGACGGTGTCCAACACCTGGGTACTGCCCAGGCGACCGATAATGCCGATATTGCGAAATTGCTCCATGGGGCTCCTGCGGGATGTGGAGTGTGGCAAAAAAGAACGATTATGGGCGAAAGGCCGTCTCAGGCAAAATCCTTTGTCGCCGTGAAGCCTTGATGACAACGGTTCTCAGCCACCTTCAGCGCAGTTAAAAGGCTATGCTCGGACCATGACTGTGTTCCCCGATCTGCACAACCTGCCCCGCCAGCTGCGCCACCCCGAGGTGCGCGACCTGGCGTGGGTGATGCTCGCCCCGCCGATGCTCGCGCAGACGCCGTGGCCGCAACGCCACCCGCTGGCCGGCAGCGATTGGGTGCAGGCGCCGCATCTGTTGGAACGCTGGCTGCGCCAGCTGGACCAGGACAGCAGCGCCTTGCAGCAATGGTTGAGCCTGTCGCGCACGCGCCGCCTGGGCCTGTATTACGAACGCCTGTGGCAGTTCGCCGTGCAACATGCGCCGGGCGTGGAATTGCTGGCCGCCAACCTGCCGATCCGCCGTGCCGGGCATACCCTCGGCGAGCTGGATATGCTGCTGCGTGACCGCGATGGCGTGCATCACCTGGAACTGGCGATCAAGCTGTATCTGGGGCCGCAGGACGGTGATGGTCAGGACACCGCACAGTGGCTGGGGCCGGGTTGTCATGACCGACTGGACCGCAAGTTGGCGCATCTGGCCCAACATCAATTGCCGATATCCGCGCGGGAGGAAAGCCGTGAAGTGCTGGCCGCGTTGGATGTCCAGCAGTTTGATGCGCATTTGTGGTTGGGCGGTTACCTGCTCTACCCCTGGCCCGGCCAGGCCATGCCCCCCAGTGGCGCCCATCCGCAGCATTTGCGCGGGCGTTGGTTGCATCAACGGGACTGGCAAGCGTTTGTCAGCCGCAGCCAACCGGGCCATTGGCAGCCCCTGCCCCGGCATGCCTGGCTGGCGCCGGCGCATTACCCCGCGAATGAGGTGTGGAGCGAAGAGCAGATGCACGGCTGGCTGGCCGACCTTGACCCGATGGCTCCGGCGCAACTGCTGGTGCGGCTGGTACAGGTGGGTGAGGATTGGGAGGAAGCCGAGCGGTTGTTTCTGGTGGCCAATCTTTGGCCGAATGTGCCGGGGGCTGGCTGAGGTTTTGTCGTGAATTTCAGGGCCTCATCGGGGGCAAGCCCCCTCCCACATTTGAAATGCATTCCCCTGTGGGAGGGGGCTTGCCCCCGATAGCAGTTGCCCAGGCACTACAGCTGATCGATATGCCGATACTCCAACTGCAACCCTGCCGCCAGTTGCTGCGCGCGACCCAACCTGATCGGCCCACGCTCGATATCGACCAGCAGGCCCGGGCACTCCAACTGCGGTAGCCCAGTAACTTCCTTGAGTCGCCCGTCAGTGATCACCAGTAACCGCTGTTGTTCAGCCGGGTAGCGCTTGCGCCGCAATGCCAGCCAATTGCCGGCCTCGACAAGCGCCGCCAGCAATGGCGTACCGCCGCCCGCGCCCAACTGTTCCAGCCAACCCGCCAAGCCCTTGGCCGCTTTCAACCCTTGCACCTGCCACTTCGGCATTTGCCCGCTGGCCGTCAACAACGCCATCCGTGCCCGCTGGCGGTAGGCGTCATCAAACAACTGCGCCAACAAACCCTTGGCGTCGGTGAGTGCACGATGCCGTCGGGTGGACGCCGACGCATCGACAATCACCAACCACAGTTCATGGGCCGCACGACTGCGCAGGTGAAACAGCAAGTCCTGTCGCGTTTGTGGCCGACCACCGAGCAAGGTGCCCGGCCAGTTGATCGCGCCCTGCTTCGCGCTGCGTGCCTTGCCTTGCCTGCCGTTGCCTAGTCGCCCTGCCTTGGGTCGCGCATCCGCCCCCGCGTCAGGTCGAGGGCGAATGCCTAGGGCTTTTTTGGCCAGGTCGGCACTTCCCGGCGTGCGCCCGTGGGCAGCGCCGGTGCGGGCATATCGCCCCATTGGCCTTGACCGGACGAGGTGTCGGAGGGTTTCGGCGACTGCCCTTCGCTTGGCGGGCTGGCCGGTGGGGACTGTTCCTGGCGGCGATGGCGCAGGGCGAATTCGGCAACCGCTTGAATATCTTCCTCGGCGATGGCGCTGGCTCCCCGCCACGCGGCATGGGCCCTCGCACCGCGCAACCAGACAAGGTCCGCACGCAGGCCATCAACCCCCGCCGCAAAGCAGCGTTCGGTGATCTGCGCCAGCGCCTGGTCATCCAGCGCAATGCTGTCGAGCCGCGCCCGTGCCTGGGTGCAGCGCTCGCGCAATGCCGCTTGTGACACCTCCCACTGCGCACAGAACGCCGCAGGGTCGCTGTCGAAATCCAGACGACGCCGGATGATCTGCCCACGCTCGGCCGGCAAGGTCTGCCCGCTCAAGGCCACGTTGAAACCGAAGCGGTCGAGCAACTGCGGACGCAACTCGCCCTCTTCCGGGTTCATGGTGCCGATCAGCACGAAGCGCGCCGAATGGCGATGGGAAATGCCGTCGCGCTCGATCAGGTTGGTGCCGCTGGCGGCCACGTCCAGCAGCAGGTCTACCAGATGGTCGGGCAGCAAATTGACTTCATCGACGTACAGCACGCCGCCGTCAGCCTTGGCCAACACGCCAGGGGAGAACTGGGCCCGGCCTTCGCCCAATGCGGCGTCCAGGTCCAGCGTGCCGACCAGGCGCTCTTCAGTGGCGCCCAACGGCAAGGTCACGAACTGACCACTGGCCAGCAGGTCGGCCAAACCCCGCGCCAGGGTGGACTTGGCCATGCCGCGCGGGCCTTCGATCAGCACACCGCCAATCTTCGGGTCGATAGCGGTCAGGCACAGCGCCAGTTTCAGGTCATCGGCGCCGACCACGGCGGACAGCGGGAAATGGGGAATATCAGTCATCAGCTGTCTTCTTCTATATCCAGCAACAGGTTTTCCAACGCCTCGCGGTATGCCCCCGGTTCCTGCCACATGCCACGCTGCTGGGCTTCCAGCATGCGCTCGGTCATGTCGCGCAGTGCATCGGGGTTGTGCTGTTGCACAAAGGCCCGGGTGTCGGGGTCGAGCAAGTAGGCGTCGGCCAACAGTGCGTATTGGTGATCGTCGATCAGTGCGGTGGTGGCGTCGAAGGCGAACAGATTGTCCACCGTCGCGGCCATTTCAAACGCACCTTTATAGCCATGGCGCTTCACGCCTTCGATCCACTTGGGGTTGGCTGCACGGGAACGGATCACCCGGTTCAGCTCTTCCTTCAACGTGCGGATCTTCGGCAGGTCAGGCTGGCTATGGTCGCCATGGTAGCTGGCGGCCTTGTCGCCGCTCAGGGTTTCCACGGCAGCGAGCATGCCACCCTGGAATTGGTAGTAATCGTTGGAATCGAGCAGGTCGTGCTCGCGGTTGTCCTGGTTCTGCAAAACGGCCTGCACCTGGCTCAGGCGCTGGGCGAATTGCCCGCGGGCGGCAGTACCTTCGTCGGAACCGCCATAGGCGTAGCCGCCCCAGTTCAGGTAAACCTCGGCCAAGTCTTCACGGCTTTGCCAGAGACGCCCGTCGATCGCGCCCTGCACGCCCGCACCGTAGGCGCCGGGCTTGGCACCAAAGATGCGCCAGCCGGCCTGTTTTGCCGCGGCCTCTGCGTCCAGGCCCGAAGCCAGCAACGCTTCACGCTCACTGCGCACCTTGGCGGCCAGGGGGTTCAGATCGTCCGGTTCGTCCAGCGCAGCCACCGCCTGCACCGCCGCATCGAACAGGCGGATCAGGTTGGCAAAGGCATCCCGGAAGAAACCGGACACGCGCAACGTCACATCAACCCGCGGGCGGTCGAGCAGGCTGATCGGCAGGATTTCAAAGTCATCCACCCGCTGGCTGCCCGTCGCCCACACCGGACGCACGCCCATCAGCGCCATCGCCTGGGCGATGTCATCGCCGCCGGTGCGCATGGTCGCGGTGCCCCATACCGACAGGCCGAGTTGGCGCAGGTGGTCGCCATGGTCTTGCAGGTGCCGCTCCAGAATCAGGTTGGCCGACTGGAAACCGATGCGCCAGGCCGTGGTGGTGGGCAGGTTGCGCACATCCACGGTGAAAAAGTTACGCCCGGTGGGCAACACATCCAAACGCCCGCGACTCGGCGCACCACTGGGGCCAGCGGGCACGAAACGGCCGCTCAAGGCATCCAGCAATCCGCGCATTTCCGCCGGGCCACAGGCATCCAGCCGAGGCGCCACGACAATACGCAGGCTTTCGATCACGGCCTTCACGTCTTCCCAGCCGGGTTCCTCCAGCTGTTCAAGCGGTCCTTCCAGGGCTTGCTCGATCAAACGTGCGGCGTACAGCTCCAGGCGCTCGCGGGTATCACCGGCGGTGCGCCACAACTGCCCATCGATATTCTGCAGCACCAGCGGCCGGCGTCCGGTCCAGGGTTCGGCCAGGGCGCAGTCCAGCGGGTCGAAGCCCAGCTCGAAGGCCTTGGCCAACACGCGCAGCAAGCTCGACTGCGGGCCTCGACCATCGCCACGCGGGATGCGCAGCAGCGCCAGCAAGGTGTCGATACGCAGGCGACCCTCGGGTGACTCGCCAAAAATATGCAGGCCGTCGCGGATCTGCGATTCCTTCAAGTCGCACAGGTAGGTGTCCAGGCGCGGCAACCACACGGCAGCATCGGCGTCGCTCTCCAGCTCAAGCTCCTGGTCGATGCGGGTTTCGCGCACCAGCTTGAGAATGTCCTTCTGCAGCTCCAGGGCGCGGCGCGGATCGAGCAACTGCGCTTCGTAATATTCGTCCGCCAGCAGCTCCAGGTTACGCAGCGGGCCGTAGGTTTCGGCACGGGTCAGCGGCGGCATCAGGTGGTCGATGATGACTGCCTGGGTGCGCCGCTTGGCCTGGGCGCCCTCGCCCGGGTCATTGACAATAAACGGATATATATTCGGCAGCGGCCCCAGCAACGCATCGGGCCAGCAGTTTTCCGACAGGCCCACGCCCTTGCCCGGCAGCCACTCCAGGTTGCCGTGCTTGCCCACATGGATCACGCCGTGGGCGCCGTAGGTGTGGCGCAGCCAGAAGTAGAACGCCAGGTAAGCGTGGGGCGGTACCAGGTCCGGGTCGTGGTACACGGCGCTGGCGTCCACTTGGTAACCCCGCGCGGGCTGGATGCCGACAAACGTCAAGCCCAGGCGCAGGCCGGCGATCATCAGGCGACCGTCGCGGCACATCGGATCGTTCTGCGGCGCGCCCCAGCGTTCCAGCACCGCCTGGCGATTGGCTTCGGGCAGGCGCTGGAACATCGTCTCGTACTCGTCCAGGCCCAGGCTTTGATGGCAAGGGCGTAGGTCGAGGCTGTCCAGGTCATTGGTGACGCCGCCGAGCAACTCATGGATCAACGCCGTGCCGCTGTCGGGCAATAAGTCCGGCAGCGGATAGCCTTCGGTTTTCAGGGCACGCAGGATATTCAGCGCCGCCGCCGGTGTATCCAGGCCCACGCCGTTGCCAATGCGACCGTCGCGGGTCGGGTAGTTGGCGAGGATCAGCGCAATGCGTTTCTCTGCATTCGGCACTCGCGCCAATTCGACCCAACGCCGCGCCAGCTCAGCGACAAAATCCATGCGTTCGGGCGCGGCGCGGTAGCACACCACATCCGACTGGCTGCGCTCACTGCGCCAGGCCAGGTCCTTGAAACTGATCGGTCGGCTGATGATGCGCCCGTCCAACTCCGGCAACGCGATGTGCATCGCCAGGTCGCGGGGGCCAAGGCCCTGCTCGCTGGCCTCCCAGCCGGGCTGGTTATCCTGGGCACAAATGGCCTGGATCACCGGGATATTGCGGCGAAACGGGCGCAGGTGCGGCGCTTCGGGGCTGGATTGGGCGAAGCCGGTGGTGTTCAAGATCACCGCCGCGCCGACCTCATCCAGCAGGTCCTCGACCACCGCCAGGCAGCCGGGTTCTTTCAAACTGGCCACCGCCATGGGCAACGGGTTGAGGCCCGCCGCCTGCAGACGCTGGCAAAACACATCGATAAAACCGGTATTGGCCGCCTGCAAATGGGAGCGGTAGAACAACACCGCCGCCACCGGCCAGTCGGCGTTCCAGTCTGCCTGCCAATCGTTCAGGCGGGCGTTGGCATGCTGCGGATGATAGATCGCCGTGCGTGGCAGGGTTTGCGGCTCGCCCCAGGCATAGTCGCGACCCAGGTAAGCGCTGGCCAGGCAGCGATAGAAATCCAGGGCATTGCCCAGGCCGCCCTGACGCAGGAAGTGCCACAGCCGATCACGTTCTTCGGCACCGACGGTGCTCAGCCCGCTGAGTTCCGGGTCCGGGCGATCATCCCCCGGTACCAGGATCAGTTGCACACCGCGTTCGGCCAGTTCCACCAGGCGCTCGATGCCGTAGCGCCAGTAACCGATACCGCCATGCAGCGAAATCAAGATGACCTTGGCGTGGCGCAGCACTTCATCAACGTACAGGTCGACCGAGGCATGGTTCTGCACCTGCATCGGGTTGGCCAGGCGCAGGCTTGGGTAGTCGTCGGGCAACTGCTGGGCCGCTTCGGCCAGCAGCGCCAGGCTGGAATCGCCGCTGCACAGGATCACCAGGTCAGCGGGGCTTTGGCCAAGGTCGGCAATATTATCGTCCGAGACGAAACCACCGGGCTGGGTCCTGAGCAGGTGCATGGGTCAGACGCTGAGGGCGGCGCGCAGTTGCGCTTCGAGGCCCGCCGCGTCCAGTTCCTGGCCGATCAGCACCAGGCGCGTGGTGCGTGCTTCTTCAGCGCCCCAGGCACGGTCGAAGTATTTGTCGAACCGCGTGCCCACACCCTGGATCAGCAGGCGCATCGGTTTGTTCGGGATGGCGGCGAAACCTTTGACGCGCAGGATGCCGTGTTGCACCACCAGTTGCGTCAGGGCATCGAGCAGCAGTGCTTCATCGGCTTGCGGCAAGTCGATGGAGATCGAGTCAAAGGCATCGTGGTCGTGGTCGTCTTCACCTTCGTGGTGGTGATCGTGGTGGCTGTGGCGGCCGTCGATGTGCTCTTCGGAACCGGCGCCCAGGCCGATCAGTACATCCAGGGGCAAGCGACCGCTGCTGGCTTCGACGATCTTCACCGCCGGCGGCAGCTCTTCGGCGACTTCCAGGCGCACGCGGGCCAGGTCTTCGGCGCTGATCAGGTCGGTCTTGTTAAGGATCACCAGGTCGGCACTGGCCAGTTGGTCGGCGAACAGCTCGTGCAGTGGCGATTCGTGGTCCAGGTTGGGGTCGAGCTTGCGCTGGGCGTCCACCTGGTCCGGGAATGCGGCGAAGGTACCGGCGGCCACAGCCGGGCTGTCGACCACGGTGATCACAGCGTCAACGGTGCAGGCGCTGCGGATTTCCGGCCACTGGAAGGCTTGTACCAACGGCTTGGGCAATGCCAGGCCGGACGTTTCAATGAGGATATGGTCGAGATCGCCGCGACGGGCGACCAATTCGCGCATTACCGGGAAGAATTCTTCCTGCACGGTGCAGCACAGGCAGCCATTGGCCAATTCGTAGACACGACCGTTGGCTTCTTCCTCGGTGCAGCCGATGGAGCACTGCTTGAGGATTTCACCGTCAATGCCCAGCTCGCCGAATTCATTGACGATCACCGCGATGCGACGGCCCTGGGCGTTGTCGAGCATATGGCGCAGCAAGGTGGTCTTGCCCGAGCCGAGGAAGCCAGTGACGATGGTGACGGGGAGTTTGGCCAGTGTTTTCATCGGATGCCCTTGGGGGCGGGCATACGGGACGATGGCCCTGCGACGGTGCGCAGCAGCGGATTTCGTCACCGGATCACCCCGCCCGGTTGAAGTAGAAAATCGGTTGCGAGGCAGGTCTCCTGGCTTGGGGCTTACAGGTCTTGCGACCGGCGCTGGCTGCGCCTTCCCGCCTTGTCGGCAGTGGCGTGGCAGTCAGCTGGACCCTTTACAGTTGCGGGGGCAGCCGCGGCTTGGACCGCGTTCCCTTCTTAGCTTCGGCCTGGGCCGAAGAACCTCGAGGGTGCAAGGCTACGCAGTGCTTGGGGGATGGTCAATGATGGGGTTGGGTTGGGTTGGCTTGTGTACATATCCGTTGCTGCGGTAACGGCTGATATTGGTTCCGCTCTTACAGCGGCTTACTTTTGAAAAGCCGGAATGCCGGCCCAGTCAAAAGTAAGCAAAACGCTCTTGCCCCAACACTCGGCACCTCGCCTAGGCTCGGTGTGCCCGTAATCCGACAGTGATTTGGGGGGCCGCCTAAGATCAAAATCAAAAGCAGATCAAAAGCCAGAGCCAGAGCCAGAGCCAGAGCCAGAGCAAACCACCCTTCAACTGATACATGAAGATCAAACTGTGGGAGGGGGCTTGCCCCCGATGGCGGTGTGTCAGCCAACTCATCAGTGACTGACCCACTGCCATCGGGGGCAAGCCCCCTCCCACACTTTGACCGAGTACCGGCCATACAATCCGGTCGGCTCTAAGGCCGCCGCGCTCTTGTTTTTGATCTGGGATCGCCCCGTCAAACACGCTGGCCGAACGCAGGCTTGATTCCGTGGGCCGCCGTAAGGGCGGAACCCTAAGCCGCCGTTACCGCAGCAACGGATATGCACCCAGAAAGCACATCCCCAATTGACTCCCCTCCCACCCCCATGCTCTCCTACACATCTTGTTTCGGGTGCCCTGCAAAGGGTGAAACGGGAAACCGGTGACTCATGCACACACATGACAGTCCGGTGCTGCCCCCGCAACGGTAAGCGAGCGAAACGTCATATCCACTGTGCCAGGCGGCATGGGAAGGCGACGTTTTCAGGCATTGAGCCCCTCGCAAGCCCGGAGACCGGCCCGAAAAAATCAGATAACAAACCCGCGGTGGGCGGGCGCTGTTCAGAACCCTGCGTGCCTGGCTCGCGGGGTTTTCATGCGCTCGTTTCACCCTGACACCTGAAAGGGACGCGCCATGTCGATCATCAGCAGCACTTCGCACTCCGCCAGCAGCACCTCTACCCTGAGCCAACGCCTGACCGCCGCCATCGGTGCGTCGATCCTCGGTGCGTGCCTGGTGTACTTCGCCGGTTTCTCGCACATCGAGGCAGTACACAACGCTGCCCACGATACCCGCCACAGCGCCGCGTTCCCGTGCCACTGAGACCTGCCGACATGATCAAGCGTATTGCGCAAACCGCAGGTTTCACCGGCCTTCTGGCTGCCCTGCTGCTGACCCTGCTGCAAAGCTTCTGGGTCGCCCCGCTGATTCTGCAGGCGGAAACCTTTGAAAAAGCCCCGGCAGCGACCGAGTTGCACGAGCACGCCGAAGGTGCGGCTGCTCACACCCACGACGCCGAAGCCTGGGAGCCGGAAGACGGCTGGCAGCGCGTGCTGTCCACCACAGGCGGCAACCTGGTGGTCGCCGTTGGCTTCGCGTTGATGCTGGCCGGTCTGTACACCCTGCGTGCACCGACCCGTACCCCTCAAGGCTTGCTCTGGGGCCTGGCGGGTTATGCGACCTTTGTATTGGCGCCGACCCTGGGCCTGCCGCCCGAACTTCCGGGCACCGCCGCCGCTGACCTGGCACAACGGCAGATCTGGTGGATCGGTACTGCCGCGTCTACCGCAGCCGGTATCGCACTGATCGTGTTCGGTCGCAACTGGCTGCTCAAGGCGCTGGGCGCCGCGATCCTCGTAGTGCCGCACGTGATCGGCGCGCCACAACCGGAAGTGCATTCGATGCTGGCCCCGGAGGCGCTGGAAGCGCAGTTCAAGATCGCATCACAGTTGACCAACGTGGCGTTCTGGCTGGCCTTGGGCCTGATCAGCGCCTGGCTGTTCCGCCGCAACCGTGACGATCAATACTCGGCGTGAAACTGGTAGTCGGCATGGGCTGCCAGCGGGGTTGTGATGTTCACACCCTGCTGGCCCTGTTTGATGCTGCCCTCATCGAGGGCGGTATCGAGCGCCACCGCGTCAGTGCGCTGGCCAGCATCGATCACAAACAGGAAGAACCCGGGCTGCTGGCCTTGGCCGCGCTGCTGAATCTGCCGTTGCAGTGCTTCAACGCTGAACAACTGGCGATTTATGCAGACCGCTTGAGCCATCAATCGGACGTGGCTTTTGCCCACACCGGCTGTTACGGCATCGCCGAAAGCGCCGCCCTGGCCCTGGCCGAACACCTCGCCAACGCCCCTGCGCGCCTGCTGATCACCCGCCAGAAAACCGCCCAGGCCACCTTTGCATTGGCGTGCGCCGGCTGAAAACCCGATAATCGCCGCTTCCGATCATGAGCAGATTTCATGCTCACCCGTTTTTCATCAGGATTCCACATGACCGTTTACTTCATCGGCGCAGGCCCCGGCGACCCGGAATTGATCACCGTCAAGGGCCAGCGGCTGATCCGCAGTTGCCCGGTGATCATCTATGCCGGCTCGCTGGTGCCGGCGGCGGTACTGGAAGGTCATCAGGCGGAAACAGTGGTCAACAGCGCCGAATTGCACCTGGAACAGATCATCGACCTGATCAAGGCCGCCCATGCCAAGGGCCAGGATGTGGCGCGCGTGCATTCCGGCGACCCCAGCCTGTATGGCGCGATTGGCGAGCAGATCCGCCATTTGCGCGAGCTGGGCATCCCGTTCCAGATCATTCCTGGCGTCACGGCGGTGGCCGCCTGCGCGGCCCTGCTGGAAACCGAGCTGACCCTGCCCGACATCGCCCAGAGCGTGATTCTGACCCGCTATGCGGATAAAACCAGCATGCCGGCCGGTGAGGACTTCGACAGCCTGGCACGACATGGCACCACCATGGCGATCCATCTGGGGGTCAACCACCTGGACAAGATCGTCGCCGAACTGGTGCCGCACTACGGGGCGGATTGTCCGATTGCCGTGGTGCACCGGGCGACGTGGCCGGATCAGGATTGGGTTGTTGGAACTCTCAGCGACATTGCCGAAAAAGTAGCGGCCAAGGGGTTTCGGCGTACGGCGTTGATTGTGGTGGGTCGGGTGTTGGCGAGTGATAGTTTCAGTGAGTCATCGTTGTATCGGGCGGGGCATGCGCATCTTTATCGACCTTGACATTCAACATCACAAAACAGACACAAGCCACTGATTTTATTGAGTAAATTTATTAATAGAAATCTGACAATCCAGCTTTCGCAATGAACACTCAACATTAGATAGATAGCGCAACCTATTGAATCTAAAGCATAAAAAACGGCGCTCACGGGGCGCCGTTTTTTTGTCCGCAGTGAACGCCTTACTCAGTAGTAGGCGTTTTCTTTCTGCGTATGGTCGGTCACGTCACGTACGCCCTTGAGCTCCGGAATACGCTCGAGCAGGGTGCGCTCGATGCCCTCACGCAAGGTCACGTCCGCCTGGCCACAACCCTGGCAGCCGCCACCGAACTTGAGCACGGCGATGCCGTCTTCAACCACGTCGATCAGGCTGACCTGGCCGCCGTGGCTGGCCAGACCCGGGTTGATCTCGGTCTGCAGGTAGTAGTTGATACGCTCGTTGACCGGGCTGTCGGCGTTGACGTTCGGCACCTTGGCGTTCGGCGCCTTGATGGTCAATTGGCCGCCCATGCGATCGGTGGCGTAATCGACCACGGCGTCATCCAGGAAGGCTTCGCTGAAGGCGTCGATGTACGCGGTGAAGCTTTTCAGCCCCAGGGCGGTGTCTTCAGGCTTCTCTTCGCCGGGCTTGCAGTAGGCAATGCAAGTCTCGGCATACTGGGTGCCGGGCTGGGTGATAAAGACGCGTATACCGATACCCGGGGTGTTCTGCTTGGACAGCAGGTCGGCCAGGTAATCGTGGGCGGCGTCGGTAATGGTTATGGCAGTCATGGAAACTCCTCACAGGCTTGCCGGCAGTTTACGCCAAAATATTACGCAGGTACAAAGTCCTAGTATTTTTGTCGGGAAAGGATTGCCGGATCCTCCATGCCAAACCAACGCTTAAGCCAGAGATAGGTGCTTTTCTCCAGCCATTGGTAGCTGAAAAATGCACACACTGCTGTCATCACGAGGCAAACGGGCAACATCGCATAGGGATCAATTCCGTTGCGCTCAGCGAACCATCGCCCGACGCACAGCACCATCGTGTGGAGCAAATACACCGAGTAAGAGCAGTCACCCAGCAGCTTCAACAATCGTGATCCGTGAAAGTATGGTTCCAACGCCACAAAACTGATGACCAATACCGCGCTGGGCACTCCCCACTCCAGCGCACGAGGCAAATCCGCCCCGTGATAAATCGCCGCTGAGGCCACCACGATACCCAGCACCGGCAGCCATGGTGGGGTCCGGCACGCCCCGCAGCAGTAGAGCATGCCGATCATGATGCCCATCAGGAATTCGAAGACGATGTCATTCCGGTAAAAGCCGTCGGCCCAATTCAAGGCCGGCGTGATGAGGTAACACGCCAAGTACAGCAGCGCTGCCACTACCCATAACCGATATGACCGCCGCACTAGCAAGGCAAAGGCGAACAGTAGATAGAACAGCATCTCGAAATTCAGGGTCCACCCGACGTCCACCAGCGGATAGACGCCAAACCCCCCTGGGTTCTGAGCAGGAATGAACAGCAGCGACAGAAGCAGATGACTCGTCTCGAGGTGGGTTTCTGCAAACAGCGACGGCACAGCCAACAGCAACAAAGCCATGAGCAGGGTATAGAACCAGTACGCTGGCGTGATCCTTGCCAAACGCATGAGGATGAAACGCCAGGGGGTCAGTGCCTTGTCGGCGGTCGCCAGGAAAATCACCAGGCCGCTGATCACAAAGAACACGTCTACACCAACGGCGCCTTTGTCGGCGAACAGATACGCCATAGGCGTATCCACTTCAAAGTTGAAAAACACCTGAATGAAGTGATGTCCAACCACCACCCACGCAGCCAACGCTCTTAGCGCCTGCACTGAAATCAACATAGTCGGAGCTTCCTTTGCAATCCCGCAAGATAGATATCCGACCGCTTCAGCACCCGCTCAGAGAGATGACTGGATCACTGCCATTAGTTATAGGTTCTCATAGCGGTTCATGTCCAATACGCCCTCTTCCACCGGCGTAGTCTCACGAATGTACTGCGACAAATCATGGAAATACTGCCAGAACAGCGGATGACTGCGCCGCACCCCCCACCGATCCACAATCTTCTCGAAACCCTTGGCATCCTTGGCCTGCTCCATTTCCGCCACGAACTCAGGCACTTGCTGGGCCGGTATGTTGAACATGAAATTCGGGTAGCTGCTCAGCACACCCGGATAGATGGTCACCGTGTCCAGCCCCGGCTGATAGCGATAAGCCTCGCCCAGCAAAAACGCGACATTACTGTGGGCACGATTGCGCAGCAGGCTATAGACCACACGCTTGCCACTGGCGGTTTCAACCCGCAGCATCGTCGCTTCAGGCAATTGATCAATCACCTTGAGCCCGGCAGCTGGGCGTGAGGTCAGGCGGCTCAGTGCCTGCTCCGCATCCTGCAAGGCCGGGTCGATCCCATCGCGGGAGCAATAGGCGCCGCTGCAACGGTTGATCGGGTCCGGGCTGGCATTCAAATCGCCGTAACGGGTGAGCAACTGGTTGGCAAAGTCGCGCTTCGGATCCTTTTCGTTCAGGTGCAGGCCGGTGGGTTTGTCGTCATCAATGGCCTCGTAATCCAGCCACAGCTTGAGCTTGCCGCTGTTCTGGTACCAATCGTCGAGGAAATCATCGCGCGAATCGGCCGGCATCAATCGCAGGAAGTTCTGCTCGGCACCATTGCGAATCAGGTCGAAGTACAGCCGGGTCTGGGCCTGGTGCGACACATTGCCGAACACATCAAAGTTCACCGCCAGTTGGTAATAGGTGCGCTCCAGCAGTGGATAGTCGAACAGCCACATCGTCTGCGGCACTTCACCGATCAGGCCTTTGCTGACCGATGCGCTGTCGAAGTGACGGAAAATGCTCAGCAAGGCATTGTCATTGCCCGCCCACAGGCTCGACCAGCTTGGCGGCGGCAGGTCAGCGTAGCTGTCACGGCGCAGGGCTTCGTATTCGTTGCGTTTATCGCGGTAGGCCAGCCACAGGCTGAGCACGCTGCCCACGTCATCGTTCTGCCCCGGCATGGCCAGCAGCGGCGTGGCCTGGCCGCGATAACGTGCATCGGTGATGTACAGATCGTGGTCCGGGTCCTGGAACAGGGTCCAGAAATTGTCGCGGATCACGTCCGTGGCAATCTGCCCACGGCACACCGGCCCACGGATAAAGGTACGCACGAAGTACTCGGCGTTATCCAGCATGAACTGGTAACGCGCCTTGGCCGGGATGGCTTCGAAGGTTTCAAAAGGGTTGGCACGGCGGCCCGGACCATAGCCCGGCAAGGCGTTGACCTGCCAGTTGCTGGCGTAGAACAGCTCTTTGATGCGGGCCATCTTCTCGGCACTGAACGGGTACGTGATGTGGGTTTTATGCACGATCACGCCCTGCACCGGCCACAGGCGGTAATACACGCGGGTGCCGGGGTCATCATTGGGACGACGCGTGGCAATCAGGTCGATGGGCTGGCCACTCGGCGTGCGCGAACGCACCCACTGGAAGAAATGCCCCGGCTCGCCATTCTCGAAATAGATGTGGGCAAGGAACAAATGCTCGAACAACCAGCGCGCCACCAGGCTTTCACGGGCGCCGGGCTGGTTGAACAGGTTTTCCCACTGCTGCACTTTCAGGGCTTCTTTCGCGCTGGGCGCCAGGCCTTGCTCATCAATTGGCGCGCCGGACGCCAGCCAGCGTTGCAGGGTCTGGTACTGCTGGTCGGTCAGGCCGGTGACCGCCAGCGGCATGCCTTCCCTGGGGTGGGCACCGGCGTAGGCGTTGAACTCGCCGGGCATGGCGCACATGTTCTCGCGGTTCAGGCCCAGCACAATGTCTTCGGGCAGCTTGGCGTTGGGTTGCAACGGCGCGTTGTGGCCCAGCTCCAGCATGCGCGCCATCAGCGCGGCCTGGCTGCCCTGGGCGTCCAGCACTGAATAGAAGCCCTTCTGCTGCCAGGCCTGTTTGCCAAAGGCGTCATAGAACAAGCGGGTGGTCGGCGTGGCCTGGCTGCGCTCGCCATCGTAGACCGGCACTTTGCTTGCACCGCGCACCGCGCCCTCGGCACTGCCCAGGTTGAGCTGGCAGGCGGAGTCGTAGCAGGCGTGGCAGGCCACACATTTCTCGGTGAAGATCGGTTGGATGTCGCGCGTGTAGGAAATCGCCGGGGCGACTCCGTCGGCCTGGGCGATACAGGCAACCAATGCCAGGACGGCGCTGGTGATGAGGCGAAGTGACATGTATCCGGTCCCGATTCAATGCGTGCGCTGAAAAATTGCCGATGATTCTACCGGGCCATGCGCCCCTGCAACATGAGCGATATTCATGTAAAAACCGGGCATGCTGCAAAACCGCACAGGTTTGTTATGATCCACGCCCTCCGTAATGCCTGACCAGAGTAGTCCCATGTCCGATCGTAGCGTTCGTCTGCAAGCCCTTCATCAAGCCCTCAAGGAACGTATCCTGATCCTCGACGGCGGTATGGGCACGATGATCCAGAGCTACAAACTGGAAGAACACGACTACCGTGGCAAACGCTTCGCCGACTGGCCGAGCGACGTCAAGGGTAACAACGACCTGCTGGTGATCACCCGCCCGGACGTGATCGGCGGCATTGAAAAAGCCTACCTGGATGCCGGTGCCGACATCCTCGAAACCAACACCTTCAATGCCACCCGCATCTCCATGGCCGACTACGGCATGGAAGAACTGGCCTACGAGCTGAACGTGGAAGGTGCACGCCTGGCGCGCAAGATCGCCGACGCCAAGACCCTGGAGAACCCGGCCAAGCCACGCTTCGTCGCCGGCGTGCTCGGCCCGACCAGCCGGACCTGCTCGTTGTCGCCGGACGTGAACAACCCCGGCTACCGCAACGTGACCTTCGATGAACTGGTGGAAAACTACACCGAGGCCACCAAGGGCCTGATCGAAGGCGGCGCCGACCTGATCCTGATCGAGACCATCTTCGACACCCTCAACGCCAAGGCCGCGATCTTCGCCGTACAGGGCGTGTTCGAGGAACTGAACATCGAGCTGCCGATAATGATCTCCGGCACCATCACCGACGCCTCCGGTCGCACCCTGTCGGGCCAGACCACCGAAGCGTTCTGGAACTCGGTCGCCCACGCCAAGCCGATTTCCGTGGGGCTTAACTGCGCCCTGGGCGCCAGCGAACTGCGCCCGTACCTTGAAGAGCTGTCGAACAAGGCCAACACCCACGTGTCCGCGCACCCCAACGCCGGCCTGCCCAACGAATTCGGCGAGTACGACGAACTGCCTTCGGAAACCGCCAAGGTCATCGAAGAGTTCGCCCAGAGCGGCTTCCTCAATATTGTCGGCGGCTGCTGCGGCACCACGCCAGGCCATATCGAGGCCATCGCCAAAGCCGTGGCCGGTTACGCGCCACGCGTGATCCCGGACATCCCCAAGGCGTGCCGCCTGTCGGGCCTGGAGCCGTTCACGATTGATCGCAGTTCGCTGTTCGTCAACGTCGGCGAACGCACCAACATCACCGGCTCCGCCAAATTCGCCCGCCTGATCCGTGAAGACAACTACACCGAAGCCCTCGAAGTCGCCCTGCAACAGGTGGAAGCCGGCGCCCAGGTGATCGACATCAACATGGACGAGGGCATGCTCGATTCGAAGAAGGCCATGGTGACCTTCCTCAACCTGATTGCCGGCGAGCCGGACATCTCCCGCGTGCCGATCATGATCGACTCCTCCAAGTGGGACGTGATCGAGGCTGGCCTCAAGTGCATCCAGGGCAAGGGCATCGTCAACTCCATCAGCATGAAGGAAGGCGTCGAGCAGTTCATCCACCACGCCAAGCTGTGCAAGCGCTACGGCGCCGCCGTGGTGGTGATGGCCTTCGACGAAGCCGGCCAGGCCGACACCGAAGCGCGCAAGAAAGAGATCTGCAAGCGTTCCTACGACATCCTGGTGAATGAAGTCGGCTTCCCACCGGAAGACATCATTTTCGACCCGAACATCTTCGCGGTCGCCACCGGTATCGAAGAGCACAACAACTACGCCGTCGACTTCATCAACGCCTGCGCCTATATCCGTGACGAACTGCCCTACGCGCTGACCTCCGGCGGCGTGTCCAACGTGTCGTTCTCGTTCCGTGGCAACAACCCGGTGCGCGAGGCGATCCACTCGGTGTTCTTGCTGTATGCGATCCGCAACGGCCTGACCATGGGCATCGTCAACGCCGGCCAACTGGAGATCTACGACCAGATCCCGGTAGAACTGCGCGACGCCGTGGAAGACGTGGTGCTCAACCGCACGCCGGACGGCACCGACGCCCTCCTCGCCATCGCCGACAAGTACAAGGGCGACGGCAGCGTCAAGGAAGCCGAGACCGAAGAATGGCGTGGCTGGGATGTGAACAAGCGCCTGGAGCACGCCCTGGTCAAGGGCATCACCACGCATATCGTTGAAGACACCGAAGAGTCCCGGCTGTCGTTCGCGCGCCCGATCGAAGTGATCGAAGGCCCGCTGATGTCCGGCATGAACATCGTCGGTGACCTGTTCGGCGCCGGCAAAATGTTCCTGCCCCAAGTGGTGAAGTCCGCCCGGGTGATGAAGCAGGCCGTGGCCCACTTGATCCCGTTCATCGAGCTGGAAAAAGGCGACAAGCCGGAAGCCAAGGGCAAGATCCTGATGGCCACGGTGAAGGGCGACGTGCATGACATCGGCAAGAACATCGTCGGCGTGGTGCTGGGCTGCAACGGCTATGACATCGTCGACCTCGGCGTGATGGTGCCGGCGGAGAAGATCCTGCAGGTGGCCAAGGAGCAGAAGTGCGACATTATCGGGCTGTCCGGCCTGATCACCCCGTCCCTGGACGAGATGGTGCACGTCGCCCGCGAAATGCAGCGCCAGGACTTCCACCTGCCGCTGATGATCGGCGGTGCGACCACCTCCAAGGCGCACACGGCAGTGAAGATCGAGCCCAAGTACAGCAATGATGCGGTGGTGTACGTGACCGACGCTTCGCGTGCGGTCGGCGTGGCCACGCAGCTGTTGTCCAAGGAACTCAAGGCCGGCTTTGTCGAGCGTACCCGCGAAGAGTACGTGGAAGTGCGCGAACGCACCTCCAACCGTAGCGCCCGCACCGAACGCCTGAGCTACCCGGCCGCCATCGCCAAGAAGCCGCAGTTCGACTGGAGCAGCTACACGCCAGTGGTGCCGACCTTTACCGGCGCCAAGGTGCTGGACAATATCGACCTCAAGGTGCTGGCCGAGTACATCGACTGGACACCGTTCTTTATCTCTTGGGACCTGGCCGGCAAGTTCCCGCGCATCCTCGACGATGAAGTGGTCGGTGAGGCCGCCACTGCGCTGTACGCCGATGCCCAGGAAATGCTCAAGAAGCTGATCGACGAAAAACTCATCAGCGCCCGAGCGGTGTTCGGCTTCTGGCCGACCAACCAGGTGCAGGACGATGACCTGGAAGTCTACGGCGATGACGGCCAGCCGATTGCCCGGTTGCACCACCTGCGCCAGCAGATCATCAAGACCGACGGCAAGCCGAACTTCTCCCTGGCCGACTTCGTGGCGCCCAAGGACAGCGGCGTGACCGACTACATCGGTGGCTTCATCACCACCGCCGGCATCGGCGCCGAAGAAGTCGCCAAGGCGTATCAAGACGCGGGAGACGACTACAACTCGATCATGGTCAAGGCCCTGGCCGACCGCCTGGCCGAGGCTTGCGCCGAATGGCTGCACCAGCAGGTGCGTAAAGAGCACTGGGGTTATGCCAAGGACGAGCAACTGGACAACGAGGCGCTGATCAAGGAGCAATACAGCGGCATCCGCCCTGCCCCCGGCTACCCGGCGTGCCCGGATCACACCGAAAAGGCCCAACTGTTCCAACTGCTCGACCCCGAGGCCCGCGAGATGCAGGCCGGTCGCAGCGGCGTGTTCCTCACCGAACACTACGCGATGTTCCCGGCGGCTGCGGTGAGCGGCTGGTACTTCGCCCACCCGCAGGCGCAGTACTTTGCCGTGGGCAAGGTCGACAAGGACCAGGTGACCAGCTACACGGCGCGTAAAGGCCAGGACCTGAGCGTGACCGAGCGCTGGTTGGCGCCGAACCTGGGTTACGACAACTAAGCCCCGCTGGATTGTCTATGCTCTCCCTCACACACCTTGTGTCGAGGGATGTATGGACGATCCAGTCAACAACAAGCCCCCTACCTTCTGGCAGATGCTGCACAGCGTGGTGGCGGCCGCGTTTGGCGTGCAGAGCGGCAAGAACCGCGCCCGCGACTTCACCCACGGCAAGCCCAGCCATTTTGTGGTGCTGGGCATTCTGTTCACGGCTGTGTTTGCGTTGACGCTGTTCGGTATCGTCAAGCTGGTGCTGCACCTGGCGGGCGTCTAGCGCAGCAGCAGTTGCAAGCTAAAGGGGTATCGGTAGGACGCCGGCTTGCCGACGGCTGACAGTGCGCGGAAATCCACCGATGCCATGGGGCCGAGCAGGCGTTGTGCCTGGGTCGTATCGATCAGTTGGAATAACGCCTCTAGGCGGTCACGCCCGCCATGGGCGTCGATATCCACGCCTTTGGCATCATCGTTGATCAATACCATCGCCCAACCACCCAGGGTGAAATGCCCTGCGACCAGCGTACCCAGGCGACCGTCAAGCCGTGCCCGCAGGATATCCGGCGAGCTGTTCGCCGCACCGAACAACACATCCTTGCCCGGCACACGTCCGCTGTCCTGCAATGCCTGCATGGCCCCCAGCGCCATCTCATCGTTGGCCGACCATACCAGCGCTGCCTGCGGGTAGCGTTTGAACAGCAGCGTGGCTTGTTCGTAGGCGCGCTGGCGGCTCCATTCGCCATAGACCAACTGACGCAGGCGCACCTCGGGATGTTCGGCCAAGGCCCGGCGCAGGCCCTGTTCACGCAACTGCGCAGCCGGGGTGGTCTTGGCGCCGGAGAACGCCAGCAGGTCGATGAATGCACCGGGAGCCACCGGGCCATGCTGGCGCAGCAAGTCGCTGAGCATCAGGTAGCCGGCCTGTTCGTCGTTGGCTACCAGGCTGCCGAGCCAGTCGATACCATTGCCCAGCAACTGCACCTGGTCGGCGGTCAACGCGTTGTTCACGATCAGCAGCTTCACGCCGCTGCCCTGGGCCATGCGCAGGATCTGCGGGGCAACGTATTGCTCGTTCACCAGCACCAGATAATCCGGTCGCTCGCTGCCGTGCAATGCCTCACGCGCCTGCATCAGCGTGTTGTTGGCATCCCGCTCTGAATAGCGCACACGCAAATGCAGGCCGAGGTCCTTGGCACCGGCCTGCATGAATTGCGCGTAGCTGACCCAGAAGGTTTCCGTCGACATGCCCGGGTTGAGAAACACCACCGACGTGGCATGGGCCATGGCCCCATACGCCGTTCCCAGCAACCACACACACGCAATCAGCACCTTCGACATGGTTTTTCGAGCCTGGAATAGTGACCGCCATGATAGTGGCAACACGGCAGTCAATCGAGGCTCTTTACTGGTGGCTCACCCAGAATACGGCGGTTCCCACCACCAGGATGATCAGAAACAGAATGGCCCAGGCGTCCACGGTACTGTCGGGCTTACGGGCTTTTGTCGGATTGCTCATCGCATCGCCTCTTGTCGGTTTTATAGGAGATAACGCTTAAACACGCTCACAGTAAAGTTGACGATTGCCCGCATGACAAATGTGGGTATCGCGATAACCGTTCTCATTAGTCAATTTGGTTATTTGCATATACTCAAACATCACTTTTGCGCATAAACGCAAACTGGTATCGTGCGCCGGCTCCGTTGGGAGTGCGCGGCCGTGCGCGCAGATTTGCCGAGAACAGGACCTATATGTACGTATACGACGAATACGATCAGCGCATCATCGAGGACCGCGTCAAGCAGTTCCGTGATCAGACCCGACGCTATCTGGCAGGTGAACTGAGCGAAGAAGAGTTCCGCCCTCTGCGCCTGCAAAATGGCCTTTATGTTCAGCGCTTTGCGCCGATGCTGCGGGTGGCCGTGCCCTACGGCCAGCTGACATCGCGCCAGACGCGCATGATGGCCAAGATTGCCCGTGACTTCGACAAAGGCTACGCCCACATCAGTACCCGCCAGAACGTACAGTTCAACTGGCCGGCGCTGGAAGACGTGCCGGACATCCTGGCTGAACTGGCTACCGTGCAGATGCACGCCATTCAGACCAGTGGTAACTGCCTGCGCAACGTGACCACCGACCAATTCGCCGGGGTGGCCGCCGACGAGCTGATCGACCCACGCCCGTGGTGTGAAATCGTCCGTCAGTGGACCACCTTCCACCCCGAATTCGCCTACCTGCCGCGCAAGTTCAAGATCGCCATCAATGGCTCGACCTCGGACCGTGCGGCCATCGAAGTGCACGATATCGGCCTGGAGCCGGTGCACAACGCGGCAGGCGAGCTGGGCTTCCGTGTCCTGGTGGGTGGCGGCCTGGGCCGTACCCCGGTGGTCGGCGCCTTTATCAATGAGTTCCTGCCGTGGCAGGACCTGTTGAGCTACCTCGACGCGATCCTGCGGGTCTACAACCGCTACGGCCGGCGCGACAACAAGTACAAGGCCCGGATCAAGATCCTGGTCAAGGCCCTGACCCCTGAAGTCTTCGCCCAGAAAGTCGACGCCGAGATGGAACACCTGCGCGGTGGCCAGACGACCCTGACCGAAGCCGAAGTGCACCGCGTGGCCAAGCACTTCGTCGACCCTGAGTACAAGGCCCTGAGCAATCAGGACGCCGAGCTCGCAGCACTGGACAAAGAACATCCAGGTTTTGCCCGCTGGCGTGTGCGCAATACCCTGGCGCACAAGAAGCCGGGCTATGTGGCGGTGACCCTGTCGTTGAAACCTACCGGCGTCGCGCCGGGCGATATCACCGACAAGCAGCTGGACGCCGTCGCCGACCTGGCCGAGCGCTACAGCTTCGGCCAACTGCGCACCTCCCACGAGCAGAACATCATTCTCGCGGACGTTGAGCAGAGCCAGTTGTTCACCCTGTGGGGCGAGCTGCGCGAAGGTGGTTTCGCCACGCCGAACATCGGCCTGTTGACCGACATCATCTGCTGCCCGGGCGGCGATTTCTGCTCCCTGGCCAACGCCAAGTCGATCCCGATCGCCGAATCGATCCAGCGCCGTTTCGACGACTTGGACTACCTGTTCGACATCGGCGAGCTGGACCTGAACATCTCCGGTTGCATGAACGCCTGTGGTCACCACCACGTCGGCCACATCGGCATCCTGGGCGTGGACAAGAAAGGCGAAGAATTCTACCAAGTGTCCCTGGGTGGCAGCGCCAGCCGCGATGCGAGCCTGGGCAAGATCCTCGGCCCATCCTTCGCCCAGGAAGCCATGCCCGAGGTGATCGGCAAGCTGATCGACGTGTACATCGAACAGCGCACCGAAGATGAGCGTTTCATCGACACCTACCAGCGCATCGGCATCGACCTGTTCAAGGAGCGCGTCTATGCAGCGAATCATTAAGAACAACGAAGTCCTCGACGAAACCTGGCACCTGCTGCCCAAGGACGCGAGCTTCGACGGCATCTCCAACTGCGACGACCTGATCGTGCCGTTGGCCCTGTGGCGCGAACACGGCCATGCCCTCAAGGCCCGCGACGGCGGCCTGGGCGTGTGGCTGGACGCCGATGAAGAAGCCGAGGAAATCGGTGATGACGTGGAGCACTTCCAGGTCATCGCCCTGAACTTCCCGGCCTTCACCGACGGTCGCAACTACTCCAACGCGCGCCTGCTGCGTGACCGCTACGGTTACAAGGGTGAGTTGCGTGCGATCGGCGACGTGCTGCGCGACCAGCTGTTCTACCTGCGCCGCTGCGGCTTCGATGCTTTCGCCCTGCGCGCGGACAAAGACCCGTACGAAGCACTGGAAAGTCTCCAGGACTTCTCGGTGACGTACCAGGCGGCAACGGATGAGCCACTGCCGTTGTTCCGCCGGCGCTGAATCGCTGCAAATGAAAAACCCTGGCAATGCCAGGGTTTTTTCATGGGTTGGATTTGATCGACGCCAACACTTGCTTCTGCCCCATCGAACACGGCACCCCTTCCGGCTGCGCTCGCACCGCCTCGAGCACACCCAGTAGTTGCGCCTTGCTGTGGGCCAGTTGTGCCTGCATTTCTTCGATCTGCATCACCTTGCGTTCCAGTGCTTCGATCAGCTCCTCACGCTTGTGCTCCCCTGGCGCGGGCATCAGCGCCTTGAGCTCCTGCAAGGTGAACCCGGCCTGCTGCGCGCTCTGGATCAGTTGCAGGGTCTGTAGTGCTTCCGGTGCATAGCGTCGATAGCCGTTGGCCTGGCGCCCGACCTGACTGATCAGGCCTTGCGACTCATAGAACCGGATACGCGACGCCGCCAGCCCACTCTGTTTTGCCAGTTCGCCAATATTCATCGAATGCCTGCTTGACCTTAAAGTTACCTTTAAGCTTAGCCTGAGGCCTCCCCCGCTCAGGAGTCAACCCATGTCACCCTTTGAAGCCCTGCAACTGCCCAATGGCCAAGTCCTTTCCAACCGTATCGCCAAGGCGGCGATGGAAGAGAACATGGCGGATGCCCGGCAAGCGCCGTCCCCTGAGTTGATGCAGCTCTACGCGGCCTGGGCCGATGGCGAGCCGGGCCTGTTGATCAGCGGCAACGTGATGGTCGACCGCCGCGCCATGACCGGCCCCGGCGGCGTCGCCCTTGAGGACGAGCAGCAACTGCAGCGCTTTCGCGAATGGGCAGACGTGGCGCGGCGCAAGAACGTGCACTTCTGGGTGCAACTCAGCCACCCAGGACGCCAGACACCCGCCAACCTGCGCCAGCAGGCCATTGCACCGTCCGCCGTGGCGCTCGACCTGGGCGGTTTCTCGAAGATGTTTGCCACGCCCAAGGCCATGACCGAGGCCGACATCCAGGACGTGATCCAGCGCTTCGCCACCAGCGCACGCCTGGCCGAAAAAGCCGGCTTCACCGGCGTGCAGATCCACGGTGCGCATGGCTACTTGCTTAGCCAGTTCCTGTCGCCATTGAGCAACCAACGTACGGATCGCTGGGGCGGTTCACTGGAGAACCGTGCACGCCTGCTACTGGACGTGATCCGTGCGGTGCGTGCCTGTGTCAGCCCGTCGTTTTGTGTGTCGGTCAAACTCAACTCCGCTGATTTCCAGCGTGGTGGGTTCGAAGAAGCGGATGCACGCGCCGTGGTCGAGATGCTCAATCCGCTGTCCATCGACCTGCTGGAATTGTCCGGCGGCAGCTATGAAGCACCGGCCATGCAAGGCGAAGCACGCGACGGCCGGACCCTGGCCCGTGAGGCGTATTTTCTTGAATTCGCCAGCGAAGTCGCGGCCATTGCCCAGATGCCAGTAATGGTCACCGGCGGCATCCGTCGCCTGCCCATCGTGCAACAAGTGCTCGACAGCGGCATCGCCATGGCCGGTATCGCCACCGCCCTGACGCTGGAGCCACAACTGATCCAGCACTGGCGCGAAGGCCGCGACCCCAACCCGCAACTCAAACCCATCGACTGGAAGCGCAAGCCCCTGGCCTCCCTGGCCATTCTCGCCGTGGTGCGCTACCAGATGCGCCGCCTCAGCCGCGGCCATTTGCCCAAGACCAACGTCGCGCCCTGCATGGCGCTGGTGCGTGACCAATGGTTTCTGGCCCGACGCACCCGGCAATACCGTGCAGCCATGACGCAATCTTCACATTAAAGGCGGAGCATTCGCCGTGATCGAACTGTCCCCTATTGATCAGCAGTCTTTAACCTCACTGACGATTGGAGTTCTTCATGGCGAAAATCAACCTGGCCCAGCAACTGGCGACCACCCTTGAACAGGCGGGCATCAAGCGCATCTGGGGCCTGACCGGCGACAGCCTCAACGGCCTCACCGACGCGCTGCGCACCATGGACAGCATCGAATGGATGCACGTGCGTCACGAGGAAGTGGCGGCTTTTGCTGCCGGTGCCGAAGCGGCGGCTACTGGCGAGCTGACGGTGTGCGCCGGCAGTTGCGGGCCGGGCAACCTGCATTTGATCAACGGGCTGTTCGATTGCCATCGCAACCATGTGCCGGTACTGGCGATTGCCGCACAAATTCCATCCTCAGAGATTGGCCTGAACTACTTCCAGGAAACCCATCCGCAAGAACTGTTCAAGGAGTGCAGCCACTTTATCGAACTGGTGACCAACCCCGAGCAGATGCCTCAGGTGCTGCATCGCGCCATGCGCTCGGCGATCCTCAATCGCGGCGTGGCCGTGGTGGTAATACCGGGCGATGTATCGCTGCTGGAGGTCGAGGACAAACTCAAGCCGTGGCCTGCCCTGCATGCACCGCGCACGCTGCCGGCGGAACAGGACCTGCAACGCCTCACCGATATCCTGGAAAGCAGCCGCAAGGTTACCCTGCTGTGCGGCAGCGGGTGCGCCGGCACCCATGATCAAGTGGTCGCCCTCGCCGACGCACTGGGCGCTCCCGTGGTGCACGCCCTGCGTGGCAAGGAGCATGTGGAGTGGGATAACCCGTTCGACGTAGGCATGACCGGCCTGATCGGTTTCAGCTCCGGTTACCACGCCATGCTCGACTGCGACACGCTGATCATGCTCGGCACCGATTTCCCTTACCGCCAGTTCTACCCCACCGACGCCAAGATCATCCAGGTCGACCGCAACCCCCAAGCGCTCGGTCGCCGTGCCACGCTGGACTTGGGCATCGCCGCTGACGTCAGCGAAACCATCAGTGCGCTGCTGCCGCGGTTAACGCGCAAGACCGATCGCAGCTTTCTCGACACGTCCTTGAAGCATTATGAAAAAGCCCGCCAAGGGCTGGATGACCTGGCTCAGCCGTCAAAGGCCAATCGACCGATCCATCCGCAATACGTGGCACGCTTGCTCAGCGAGTTGGCGGATGACGACGCGATCTTCACTGCTGACGTCGGCTCCCCCACCGTGTGGGCTGCACGCTATTTGAAGATGAATGGCAAGCGCCGCCTGATCGGTTCGTTCAACCATGGCTCGATGGCCAACGCCATGCCCCAGGCCATTGGCGCGCAGGCAGCATTCCCGGGCCGCCAGGTGATCTCGATGTCGGGTGACGGTGGTTTCGCCATGCTGATGGGCGACTTCATCTCGCTGGCGCAGCTGAACTTGCCAGTCAAAGTCATCGTGTTCGATAACTCGTCCCTGGGCTTTGTCGCCATGGAAATGAAGGCGGCGGGCTACCTGGACGCCGGCACCGAGCTGAAAAACCCGGACTTCGCCGCCATGTCCAATGCCATGGGTATCCTCGGCATCCGCGTGGAGCAATCCGAGGACCTGGAACCGGCCCTGCGCCGCGCCCTGGCCCATGACGGCCCGGTACTGGTGGATGTGGTCACCGCCACTCAGGAACTGGTGATGCCGCCGACCATCAAGCTGGAACAGGCCAAGGGGTTCAGCCTGTACATGCTCAAGGCGGTGATGAGCGGCCGCGGCGATGAAGTCATCGAACTGGCCCGCACCAACTGGCTGCGCTGAGCCGCGCTAGCGCAAGGAAGCGCCGTAGCGGACCACTACCTGGGTGATCACCTCGACCAGGCGAGGGTCGGCGTCCGGCGCACTGAACAGGCGGAATTCGGCATCGGGCAGCGCGGGTAAACCGTGTTCGGCGCCGAGCACCGTCAAGCCGGGCACCAGTTGGCTACGGGCGATGGGGGCGATGGCAAACCCGGCCAATGCAGCGGCATGCAGCGCGGCGTAGCTCGTACAGAGCATGGCGGTGCGCTGGGCGATGCCGGCCTGGGCCAGGCGTGACAGCGCCGCTTCGCGGTAAGGGCATGGTTCGGGAAACAACGCCAGGGGCAAGGGCGCAGGCAATGTCGTCATCGGCTGCGCGGACCAGGCCCACACCAGCGGTTCCTGCCACAACGCCAGGCCGGGCTCGCTGGATTCACACAACGATCCCACCACCACATCCAGTTCGCCCTGCTTCATCAACGCCAGCAGCGAACCGGGAATGCCGACCTGTACAGTGATTTGCATACCGGGATAGTGCGCGGCGACTTCCTGCAACTCGCGCAACAGGCGTGCCTGCGCAAACTCTTCCGACACGCCTACGCGCAGGTTTCCCTGGAACGCCGAGCGCGTCAGCTCGGCCCAGGCATTACGATTCAACGCCAGGATGCCCCGCGCATACGCCATCAGGCGTTCGCCGTCCGCTGTCAGCTGTTGAGAACGCGTGGTGCGCGTGAGCAATGGCTTGCCCACCTGTTCCTCCAGGCGCCGCAAGTGCCCGCTGACCGCCGATTGCGTGAGGTGCAAACGCTCGGCGGCGCGACTGAAGCCGCCCTCATCCACGACGCAGACGAAGGTTTTGAGCAATACGCTATCGAACATATTTTGATACGCAATCAATGAGCTAGTAAAACACGATTTATATTTCAATCAACGCTATGTTGCAATGCTCGGGTCATCTTTATCCGAGGCCTGCCATGACTACGCTCCTGCACATCGAATGCTCACCGCGCAAACAACGCTCCGCATCATTGGAAATCGCTCGCCAGTTTATTGCCCGCTATCAACAAAACGCGCCGGACACCCAAGTGAATACGCTGGATCTGTGGGCATTGGAGCTGCCCGAATTCGACGGCCCGGTGATGGACGCCAAGTACGCCGGGCTCAGCGGTACGCCGTTGACTGAGGAACAAGCCATCGCCTGGTCTGCACTCAAAACACTCGCCGCCCAGCTGCATCAGGCTGACGTGCTGGTGTTCTCGGTGCCGCTGTGGAATTTCGCGGTGCCTTACAAGCTCAAGCACTTTATCGATGTGGTGTCGCAGAAAGATGTGCTGTTCGAGTTCAGCCCGGAGCACGGCCTGCGCGGGTTATTGCGCAACAAGACAGCGGTGAATGTGTACGCGCGGGGTATGGATTTTTCGGCGCCGGACGCCCAGGCGATGGATTTCCAGAAGCCCTATATGGACGCCTGGCTGGGCTTTATCGGGGTGACGGACGTGCATTCGTTGTACGTGGAAAAGACCATCCTGGGGCCGGAGGTCGATCAGGCATCACGCCTCAACAACACGGCGCTCGCTCTGTTGTTGGCAGATCAACTGGCCTGACCCGCAAAAAAGCCCGGCCATTGCGGCCGGGCCTCCTTGTAATCAACCGTGCTGTTTGGCCACCCACTTGCCATAGGCGTCAATGAAGGCCTGCAGGAACGGCTTGGTTTTCTCGGAGACCTTGCCCCCCTCATCAAACACGGCGCCCGCCCCACCCAGGTAAGCCTCCGGCTGCTGCATGCACGGCACATCGAGGAACACCAGGGACTGGCGCAGGTGATGGTTGGCGCCGAACCCGCCAATCGCACCCGGCGATACGCTGATGATCGCGCCAGGCTTGCCACTCCAGGCGCTCTGCCCGTAGGGCCGGGAACCCACGTCAATGGCATTCTTCAACGGGGCCGGGACGGAGCGGTTGTATTCCGGGGTCACGAACAACACCGCGTCGGATGAGCTCACCTGTTTGCGGAAAGTACTGTAGGCTGCCGGCGGTGATGCTCCGTCAATGTCTTCGTTGTAGAGCGGCAAATCGCCAATTTCCACAATGTTCAACTTCAGGTTGGCAGGGGCCAGTTCGGCCAATGCGAGCGCGACCTTGCGGTTGATAGAGTCTTTTCTCAAGCTGCCGACCACGACGGCGACGGTGTAGACCTTGCTCATTGGGGTTTCCCGACGTCTGACTAAAAGGAGCTTGTAGTTATAGAGTCTTCGCGACCGGTTCACCAGAAGGTTTTGATAATCCTGCGGTTGTTTGCACTGCGCAACACTATGTAGGAAGCATCTGAAAACGTCGGCGAATAGTATTTTTATTCCGTAAGTAAACTACCCCGCTCCATGACGGTCTACAGAACCGCAAATCGAGTGTTTATCTCCAGAGGTTCTAAACAGATGGCAGCAGTATTAGTCGGACAGTTTCATGCCAGAGACGCAGAAGGACGCGTGTATTCGGTGCATGAGTTCCAGGAATCCAACCCGGCGCAAGGCGACCTGGCTGGCTCGGCACCTACCATTACCTACAAGCTGGCCATTGGCGACCGTGTAGAGAAACTGGAAGGCGACGAATTCAAGCTGATCCAGTCGGGCACCATTCTCGTGCGCGAATCGCAAACCACCCTCGCGTCATAAGATCCCGCCTTATCCACCTGCTCAGTCCTGGCCATTGACGGCGTTGACTGGGCTGGGGTGATCACGGACGGCGGAGCTCGGTGACTTCAATGCCCTGCTCGCCCTCGACCTTCTTCACGGTCACCACCAATCGCCCCCGCTCACCCTCCACCGCGAACATGGAACGCTGGTAGCCTGCCGTGTTGTAGCCTGGATGCGCCACCACCTGCCTGACCAGTTCAATACCCAGCACCGCTCCCACCTGTTCGACGACCTGTTCCTGGGAACGGATAAACGCTTCAAGTGCCAGGTTCTCCGGCGCGGTATCGTTTTGACTGTTGAAGAGATAAGCAGCCACGCAACCTACGGTCACCAGGACCAGCAGTTGCTTGACCGTTACCCCGAGGAATATCGAGGGTAGAGGCATGTGAGACCAGACCTGTTTTTGTTGTTAATGCCGGCAGCCGGCTTTGGTCGTTAATGATCAGCGCAGCCATTCTATTGAATACCCGGCCCGCTGCACATAGACTCCGGCGATGCGTTTACGTCATATCGAAGTGATTCAGGCCATCTTGCAGACCGGACACCTCGGCACGGCCGCCGAATGGTTGCAACTTTCCGTGGGCGAGGTGGACGCGGCGCTCAAGGACGCCGAGCAGCAATTGGGCTTCATGCTGTTCGCCAGCGTACGCGGGCGCTTGCAGGCCACCCGGGAAACCCTGGAACTGCAGGCGGAAATTGCCCATGTGTATGAGGCCCTGGAGCCGGTGCAACGCCTGGCCAGCCGCCTGAAAAACCATCATGCCCCTACCCTGCGCGTGCTCTGCACACCGCCCCTGGCCAATCAGCTGTTGCCGCAAAGCATTGCGGTATTGCGCCGCCGCTTCCAGGACACGCCCTGCAACCTGTCGAGCCAGCCCACCCGCGAGATCGTCAGGAGCCTGCTGCTGCACGAAGCCGATGTGGGCTTGAGCCTGCATGACCCGGAACACCCGCAGATCCACTGCACCGTACTCGCCCAGGGCAAGCTGCAACTGCTGGCGCCCCATGGCTGGCTGAAACCCAAGCAGAAGTACATTGCGCTGCAGGACCTCGCCGGGCAGTCGATGATCGGCCTGGAGGGCCAGGACCCCCTCAGCCGCCTGCTGGACGCCAAGCTGCAAGCCTTGCGCCCGCTGCCGGTAGTGCAGACGCGGGTGCAGACCTACCAGATGATGCGCAGCATGGTGGAAGCAGGCGAAGGCCTGGCGGTGGTCGACCCGTTCACCGCGTTCGGCGCACGCGAGGCCGGGCTGGATGCGTGCCCGGTGTCGCCGCCGATCATGGTCAGCCTGTATGCGCTGACGCTCAAGGATGGCCCGACCTCCCCGGCGTTGAATGCGTTGCTGGAGATCGTGACGCAGAAGGCCGAGGGTTTGCTGGCGGGTTAAGCGTTGTCGGCTTCGCTTTTGAACAACCGATACCAGAATATCGCCACTTCGCGGGTCTGCGGGTCGATACCGCGATAGCGCAGATGGTCGATGCCGCCCATCACATAGCCGCAACGCTCGTACAAGCGGCAGGCACCGAGGTTGTTGTTCTGGGTTTCGAGCATCATGCCGGGCAGGCTTTTCTTGCGGCTCCAGAACTGCGCCACATCCAGCAGCGCCTTGGCCACCCCATGGCGTCGCGCAGGCAGGGCCACCGCCAACTCGTCGACATGGGCAAAGCCGTTCCAATTGGTGCTGACCACGATGTGCCCCACCGCGCGGTCGTCCAGGTAAGCCATGAAGATCGCACTGTCGGGCGCGTCACGGAAACTGGCGAACTCCTCAGGGTCAATGCCGTAGCACTTGCGGTACGGCAAGATACGCTCCACGGGCCACTGGTCGACCCGCTTGCCCATTTGCGGCTCACCGTAGGCGCTGACCTCAAAGCTGAAGTCATTGCCCCACACGTAGGCATCAAAGCCCTCGTCGGCGACCCGTACACTGAGCCCCGGATACTTCGGGTTCATTACAGCCTGCATAACCATCCTCAACCCTTGATGCAATCGACGGTGTAACAACGACCACTGCCGTCATCTTCGTGTTGCAACCCATGAACATCGGCGACAAAACCGGGGAAACTGCTATCGAACGTCCGGGCAAACGCCAGGTAGTCGATGATCGAGCGCGTCGACTCGGTAAAGCGCTCGCCCGGCATGATCAATGGAATGCCGGGCGGATAAGGCACCAGCATCACGGCTGCGATGCGTCCTGGCAAGGCGTCGATGGAAACCGCCTCCACTTCGCCCCTCACCAATTGGTCGTAGGCGTCGGCGGGCTTCATCGCGATTTCCGGCAATACGGTGTACATGCGCTTCAAATGCTTGGCCGTGGCGTTGCTGCGATAACAGCTGTGCAATTGGTCACACAGGTCGCGCAAGCCCATGCTTTGGTAGCGCGTCGGCCCTTGGGCAAACACCGATGGCAAACAACTGGCCAGGCTGATATTGGCGTCGTAGCTGCGCTTGAATTCCAGCAATTCGGTGAGCAAGGTACTCCATTTACCTTTGGTAATGCCCATGGAGAACAAGACGAGGAAGGAATACAACCCGGTCTTTTCCACCACCAGGCCGCGTTCCCAGAGGAATTTGCTCACCACCGCCGCCGGGATCCCGCAATCGCTCAAGGCCCCGCCGGCATTGAGACCAGGCATTACCAGCGTCACCTTGATCGGGTCCAGCAGCACGTAGTCTTCGGCTACATCACCGAAGCCATGCCAGTCATCCTGGGGGTGCAATAACCAATCAGCGGTGACGACCGTGTCGATCCCCGCCACCGACGGTGGCTGCCAGATGGAAAACCACCAGTCCTCGGCGGCGATATGCTGGCGCAGGTTGGCCAGGGCGCGGCGGAAGCTCAGGGCTTCGTCGAACATCTCCTGCAACAGCGAGCGTCCGGCCGGGCCTTCCATCATCGCCGAGGCCACGTCCAGGGAGGCAATGATGCTGTATTGCGGCGACGTGGAGATATGCATCATGAAGGCTTCGTTGAAACGGTCACGGTCGAGTTGACGTGCGCCGCCATCCTGCACGTGGATCATCGAAGCCTGGCTGAAGGCTGCCAGCAGTTTATGGGTCGAGTGAGTGGTGAACACCAACGGACTGTCCGGCGTGCGCGAGGTACCCATGCCGTAGCGCCCGGCGAAGAACTCATGAAACGCCGCGTAGGCGTACCAGGCCTCATCAAAATGCAGCACCTCGACGCTGTTGCCCAATTGCTGTTTGATCAGCTCGGCGTTGTAGCACAGGCCGTCGTAGGTGGAATTGGTGACCACCGCCATCTTCACTTTCGGCGGGTGGCCACGGGTCAAGGGGCTGGCGTCGATCTTGGCGCGGATCGACTCGGGGCTGAACTCGCTCAGGGGAATCGGGCCGATGATCCCCAGTTCGTTGCGCTCCGGGCACAGGTACAGCGGGATGGCGCCGGTCATGATGATCGAATGCAGCACCGACTTGTGACAATTACGGTCCACCAGCACCAGGTCATCGCGCCCAACCATGGAATGCCAGACGATTTTGTTGGCGGTGGAGGTGCCGTTGATCACGAAGAAGGTGTGGTCGGCGCCAAAGTTGCGCGCGGCGCGCGCTTCAGCTTCGGCCAGCGGCCCGGTGTGATCCAGCAGCGAACCCAGCTCGGGCACCGAGACCGACAAGTCCGAGCGCAGGGTATTTTCCCCAAAGAATTGATGAAACGCCTGCCCCACTGGGCTCTTGCGATAGGCGACGCCGCCGCCATGGCCAGGCGTGTGCCAGGAATAGTTCGAATCCGCCGTGTGCTGCACCAGCGCCTTGAAGAACGGCGGCAACAGGCCATCCAGGTACGTGCGGGCCGCACGGGCGACTTGCCGGGCGAGAAACGGCACGGTGTCTTCGAACAGATACAAGATGCCGCGCAACTGGTTGAGTTCGCTCATGGCGTCGGCGGGCGCGTTTTCCAGGGTGACTTGCTCACCCAAAGCAAAGATCGGCAGGTTGGGCGCCCGCAGCCGCGCCAGGCGGATCAGCTCGACCATGTTCTGCAGCAGGTGGGTGTTTTCGCCAGCGCCTTCGGCGGCGATCAGCATGCACGCCAGGCCATGATGGGTCGACGCCACCAGCCTGCCTTCGGCGTAGTCCACTGCAGAGAAAATACTGAAGCCCTCTTGTTCCAACTCCCGGGCGATGCCTCGGACCCGGTCACCGGCAACGGTGTCGGCCTTGATGTCGCGGTGCACGATCAGGACGGGGAACTTCAGGTCTTTGTACATGAGTGCTTGTCGTCCTGAGGGCTATGCACTCAAGGGTAGAAGCTGGGGGACCATGACGCGAATGAAGATTTACAGGCAATTGAAATCAATTGTGGGAGGGGGCTTGCCCCCTCCCACATTTTTAATCGAGTCCAGCCAGGGGTTATTGCTGGGTCAGCTGGGTCCACAACGCCGGCGCGCCCGCCGACTTGGCGATCGCCTCCAGTCGCGCCGCATGTTCAGCCATATCCTGCTCACTCGCACGGATGATGGTGGTGGGCTTGCGATCAGCCGGCAAACGGCGGATTTCCGAAGGACGGTTGCCGGAGCCTTCCGCCGAGCCGCTGCCATCGGAGGCGTTGCCCGCCAGGGACAGGCTGGTCTGCCCACCGGTCATGGTCAGGTAGACGTCGGCGAGAATCTCGGAGTCGAGCAAGGCGCCGTGGAGTTCACGACCGGAGTTGTCGACGCCGTAGCGCTTGCACAAGGCATCAAGGCTGTTGCGCTGGCCGGGGTGGCGCTCACGGGCCATCATCAAGGTATCGAGGATCGAGCAGTGCTGGGAAATGTCCGCGCGATCGGTCTGCCCCATCAGGGCAAACTCGTTATTGATGAAGCCAACGTCAAACGCTGCGTTATGGATAATCAGCTGGGCGCCGTTGATGAATTCGAAAAACTCATCGGCGACTTCGGCAAAACGCGGCTTGCCCTTGAGGAATTCGTCAGTGATACCGTGGACGCCGATCGCGCCCTCGTCACTGTCACGGTCCGGTTGCAGGTAGACGTGGAAGTGACGACCCGTCAGGCGACGCCCCATCAATTCGACACAGCCGATTTCAATGATCCGGTGGCCGTCGGTCACCGGCATGCCGGTGGTTTCGGTATCGAGTACAACAGATCGGATGGCCATCAGGGTTCAGCTCTCAACGGTGTGGTGTGAGTCAAAGGGCGCAATGTTAACACGTGAGTCAGCATCAGCTCTGCTTGTAGCCCCGCACTTCGTCCACGCCACGGTTGGCCAACTGGTCGGCACGTTCGTTGCCGGGGTGGCCGATATGGCCGCGCACCCACTTCCAGGTGATGTCATGGCGATTGCATTGCTCATCGAGCAGTTGCCACAAATCGGCGTTTTTCACCGGTTCCTTGGCAGCGGTCTTCCACCCGCGCTTCTTCCAGTTGACCATCCACTCGTTGATGCCCTTCATCACGTATTGCGAGTCGGTCACCAGCAGCACATTGCAGCGGCGCTTGAGTTCTTCCAGGCCACGAATGGCGCCCATCAGCTCCATGCGGTTGTTGGTAGTGTTGGCCTCACCGCCCCACAACTCCTTCTCCACGCCTTTGCACACCAGCAACGCGCCCCAGCCGCCGGGGCCCGGGTTGCCCTTGCAGGCGCCATCGGTGAAGAGTTCTACGCTATCGGTCATCGGTTGCTCGGTATCAATTCAAAAAGAGGATTACGCATCGCTTTGCTTGCGGTTGACCTTGGCCATCGGCAATGGCACCAGCTTGCCCATCGGCTCACGCCGCACCTGTTGCACGGGGCGCAGCCCGACCACGATCTTGCGCGCCACCAGCAGATAAAAGCCGCCACCGGACAATTGCCAGGCGCCGGCCCGGCGCTCCCAGCCGGCCAGGCGGCCCTGCCACTTGGTCGACGCGAGCGGCGGACGATAGCACCCGAAGCGGCGTTTCTCCAGCGCGAAGCCCAGCAGGTTCAGCCAGTCGCCCACCCGTTGCGGCGAGATGCAGCGCGCCTGGCGCAGGCCATCATGGGCAAACACATGGCGCAGGCCCCAACTGCTCCAGGGGTTGATCCCCACGATCAGCAAATGGCCACCGGGCCGTACGCTGCTCGCCGCCTCGCGCAGCAAGCCATGGGGCGACAGGCAGAAATCCAGCCCGTGCTGCAACACCACCACATCGGCAGCATGTTCGCTCAACGGCCAGGCCTGTTCCTCGCACACAATCTCCACGCCAGGCAACGGTGCCCCCAAGCGAACATTACGTTGCACCTGCGGCGCGCAGGGCGGCGTTTCGGCCGAGGGGCCGTAGTGCACCAGATAGCCACCAAAGAACCGGCCCAGCTCGTCTTCGAGCATGCGCCGTTCTTCGTCCAGCAGAAATTGCCCGATGGGACCGGACAGCCACTCGCGGGCCGCGCCGATCAGGGCCAGCCACTCAGGATCGGCCTGGGCGAACGCTTTATCAGTCATTGCATTCTCCAACTCGCCTAGACGTTCTAAGATGCACCAATGTGTTCAGCTTGGCGAATCGAAGAATGATACAGATCAGTGCCCTGCCCGCCTTCACCGATAACTACATCTGGTTGTTACAGGACCCTCGCACCCAACGCTGCGCCGTAGTCGACCCCGGCGATGCCGCGCCGGTGCTGGCCTGGCTCGAGCAGAACCCTGGCTGGAGCCTCAGCGACATCCTGATCACCCACCATCACCACGATCACGTCGGCGGTGTCGAACAGCTCAAGCGTGAGACCGACGCCAAGGTCTACGGCCCGGCCAACGAGAAGATCCCGGCCCGGGACGTGGCGTTGCACGATAACGAGCGCATCACGGTACTCGGCTGGGACTTCGACATTTATAGCGTGCCCGGCCACACCCTGGGCCATATCGCCTTTTATCATCCAGGCGTGCTGTTGTGTGGCGACACCCTGTTCGCCGCCGGTTGCGGGCGCCTGTTCGAAGGCACGCCGGAACAGATGCACACCTCCCTCGAACGCCTGGCCGCCCTGCCCGCCGAAACCTTGGTGTACTGCACCCACGAATACACACAGAGTAACCTCAAGTTCGCCCAGGCTGTGGAACCGGATAACACAGATATAGCCGAACGAGTGGAAAACGTACGCCAACTGCGCGCCAGGGGCGAGATCACGCTGCCTTCCAACCTGGCCCTGGAAAAGCTGACCAACCCATTTCTACGCACCTCTGAAACATCCGTTAAACAAAAAGCGGACGAACGGAACGGCCGCGACAACCGCTCTGGGGCCGAGGTGTTTGCTAGCTTGAGGGCCTGGAAAGATAAGTTCTAACGGGAAGCAATCTGATACGTAATTTCTGAATGGTTGACCGGAACCCAGCGGGTTTCTAGAATCGCCCGACATTTTTGCCCGGAACTTACTTCCAGCCAATGTCGTCATCTATTCGTAAATCCAACCATTCAGACGCATTGACCCGCCTGGCTCAAGCTGTGGCGGTGGCTGTGTCCGCCACACTGGCGGGCTGCCAATCAAGCAATTTCACCGCACAATCCACCGTGCAACCCAAGCCAAACCTTACCGCCAAAATCAAACAGAAACCCGTCATCTGGCTTTCAGAAAAACCGACGCCCGATGTGCCCCAGGATGTTTGGGAACGCATGCGCCGGGGCTTTCAGCTGCAGGACGGGTTAGGCGTCAACCCGCGTATCGAGCAACAGCGCCTGTGGTTCGCCAGCAACCCGTCCTTCCTGGAGAACGCCGGAGAACGCGGCAGCCTCTACATTCACTACATCGTCGAACGCCTTGAAGAACGCAACATGCCCCTGGAGCTGGCGCTGCTGCCAGTGATTGAAAGTGCCTACAACCCGATGGCCTATTCGCGCAGCGATGCGGTCGGCCTGTGGCAGTTCATCCCCTCCACCGGGCGCTATTTCAACCTGCGCCAGACCCGCGCCTACGATGGCCGTCGCGACATCACCGCCTCCACCACCGCCGCTCTCGACTACCTGACCCGCCTGCATGACATGTTCAACGGCGACTGGCTGCTGGCCCTGGCCGCCTATAACGCCGGCGAAGGCACAGTGAGCCGAGCCATCGAGCGCAACGAGAAGCTCGGCCTGCCGACCGACTACTGGAACCTGCCGCTGCCCCAGGAAACCAAGGACTACGTGCCCAAGTTCCTGGCGCTGTCCCAAGTGGTGCTGGCACCCGAGGCCTATGGCGTCAACCTGAACCCGATTGCCAACCAGCCGTACTTCGAAGTGGTGGAAGTCAAGCAGAGCATGGACCTGTCCAGGGTTGCCGCGCTGGCCGAGATCGACGAAGACGAACTGTTCCAGCTCAACCCGGCGCTGAAACAACGCACCACCCTGGATGGCCCGCAGCATTTGCTGGTGCCCAGTTCCAAGGCGCAATTGCTGACCAGCACGCTTTCGACGATGAAGCCTGAAGAATTGCTGGCGATGCGTCCTAAAAAGCAGGTGTTCGACGAAGTCGAGACCGCACGGGTGGCCGGGCGTACCCGCAGCTACAAGGTACGCACCGGCGACAACCTGACGCTGATCGCCAAGGCCAACAAGGTCGACGTGCATGACCTGCAGCGCTGGAACAAGCTCAACGGCCAGGCGCTCAAGGTCGGCCAGACCCTGGTGATGCAGGACACGCGCAAGCTGGTGGCCAAGGCCGACAGCAAGAAGCCGGTGCAATACAAGGTCAAGAAAGGCGACTCGTTGTACATCGTCGCCAAGCGCTTCAATGTCGAGATGCAACACCTCAAGCGCTGGAACCCGCGTACCGGCCAGGCCCTGAAGCCTGGGCAGATGCTGGTGGTATCAGGTCCACGCTAAGGTTCAAGAAAACTGGGGAATCCATGTGGGAGGGGGCTTGCCCCCGATAGCAATGTACCAGCCAACAGATTCATCGGCAGGTATACCGCTATCGGGGGCAAGCCCCCTCCCACATTGGCCCTGCATCAGCCGACTGGCTTTTTCCAACCGGAACAAGCTGTTACTGTACCGATCATAAAGCCCAAGCCGCCTGGATCGGATCTCTGACTTGAAGCGTCCCCTCCTTCTACTAATAAGTCTGGCCTTGAGCTTTGCAGCGAACGCGACGATTACCGAGAGCCACGGTTATGCGCAGTTCGGCAGCCTCAAGTACCCGGCCAAATTCACCCACTTCGATTGGGTAAACCCTGCAGCGCCGAAAGGCGGGACTTTGCGGGTCATGGCCTTTGGCACTTTCGACACCCTCAACCCCTATACCTTCAAGGGCTCCAGCCCGGTGTCCACGCCGAACTTCCTGCAATATGGCGTCAATGAGCTGAATGAGCCATTGATGGTTGGCACCGGCCTGTACGCGCCCTCCGGCGATGAACCCACCTCCAGCTATGGGCTGATCGCCCAATCGGTGGAGTACAGCGAGGACCGCAGCTGGGTGGTGTTCAACCTGCGCCCGGAAGCGCGCTTCCACGATGGCAAGCCGATCACTGCGTATGACGTGGCGTTTTCCTATCGCACCTTGCTGACCGAAGGGCACCCGCAATACCGCACCAACCTGCAGGAAGTGGCGCGGGTGGATGTGCTCAACCGACACCGCATCCGCTTTGTGTTCAAGCGTGCCGGCAACCCCTTGCTGATCCTGCGCCTGGGCGAATTGCCGGTATTGCCCCAGCACTACTGGAAAAACCGCGACTTCAAGGCCACCACCTTCGAACCGCCCCTGGGCAGCGGCCCCTACCGCATCAGCAAGGTCACGCCCGGGCGGCAACTGGTGTTCGAACGGGTCAAGGATTACTGGGGCAAGGACCTGCCGGTGAACCAGGGCTTCTATAACTACGACAAGGTCGAGGTGGAGTTCTACCGCGACAGCGATGTGGCCTTCGAAGCCTTCAAGGCCGGTGAGTTCGATATCTACATCGAGCACCAGGCCAAGAACTGGGCCAATGGCTACAACTTCCCGGCGGTGAACCGGGGTGACGTGATCAAGGCGCAGATCGCCCACCAGATCCCGACCCAGAGCCAGGGCCTGTTCATGAACACGCGGCGGCCCACCTTCAGCCAGACCAAAGTGCGTGAAGCCCTGGGGCTGATGTTCGACTTCGAGTGGACCAACCGCACCCTGTTCAGCAGTGCGTACAAGCGCACCTTGAGCTACTACCCCAATAGCGAATTCGCCGCCACCGGCGTGCCCACCGGCCATGAATGGCTGATGCTTTCGCCGTACCGCGAGCAACTGCCGGCCAACCTGTTCACGCAAGCCTTCAGCCTGCCCCAGACCGACGGGCGCGGCATCCCCCGCGAAACCATGCGCCGCGCGCTGGCCCTGCTTGGCGAGGCCGGCTGGAAGCTGTCCGGGCAGCGCCTGGTGAACAAGGATGGCCAGCCGCTACGCTTCGAGATCCTGCTGGTCAACCCGAACCTGGAGCGCATCCTGCAGCCCTATGTCGAGAACCTGATCAGCATCGGCATCGACGCGCGCCTGCGCAGCGTCGACCGCGCCCAATACAAGCAGCGCCTGGATCAATTCGACTTCGACATGATCCTGATCACCCTCAACCAGACCTTGAGCCCGGGCCTTGAGCAGTGGCAGTACTTCCACTCCAGCCAGGCGGCGATCAAGGGCAGCAAGAACTACGCAGGCATCAATAACCCGATTGTCGATCACCTGCTGGAACAACTGCTGGCCGCCAAGACCCGCGAAGAGCAACTGGCCGCCGGCCGTGCCCTCGACCGGGTGCTGCTGTGGCAGCACTACAGCATTCCCAACTGGTACCTCAACTATCATCGCCTGGCGTACCGCGACCGGTTCGCCTTTGTCACCACGCCGCCCTACAGCCTGGGCCTGAGCGCGTGGTGGCTGAAAGCTTCGGAGAAAGCCCAATGATATCTTTGCGTACTGCCCTGCTCGGCAGCCTGCTGCTGTGCACTGCGGCCCACGCCGCCCCGCAACATGCGTTGACGCTGTACAACGAACCGCCGAAATACCCCGCCGACTTCAAGCACTTCGACTACGTCAACCCGGACGCGCCCAAGGGTGGCACGTTCCGCGAGTCGGCCATGGGCGGCTTCGACAGCCTCAACCCCTATATCAGCAAAGGTGTACCGGCCGACAACCTGGGCCTGATCTACGACACCCTGGCCATGCAAAGCCTGGACGAGCCCATCACCGAATACGGCCTGGTCGCCGGCAAGATCGAAAAAGCTCCGGACAACAGCTGGGTACGTTTCTACCTGCGCCCGGAAGCGCGCTTCCATGATGGCCACCCGATCCGCGCCGAGGACGTGGTGTTTACTTTCCAGGAACTGATCAAGGAAGGCTCGCCGATCTACCGCACCTATTACGCCGACGTCGACGAAGTGATCGCCGAAGACCCGCTCAAGGTTCTGTTCAAGTTCAAGCGCACCAATAACCGTGAATTACCGCTGATCCTCGGGCAACTGCCGGTATTGCCCAAGCACTGGTGGGCCACCCGCGACTTTGCCAAGGGCAATCTGGAAGTACCGCTGGGCAGCGGGCCGTACAAGGTCGCCGAGGTCAAGGCCGGGCGCATGATCCGCTACGAGCGGGTCAAGGATTACTGGGCCAAGGACCTGCCCATCACTAAGGGTTTCTACAACTTCGACAACCGCATCACCGACTACTACCGCGACAGCACCGTGTCGCTGGAGGCGTTGAAGGCTGGGCAGTTCGACTACTGGCTGGAATTCAGCGCGAAGAACTGGGCCAATGCCTACAACATTCCCGCCGTTGCCCAGGGCCGGCTGATCAAGGAAGAAATCCCCAACGGCAACCCCACCGGGATGCAGGGCTTTGTGTTCAACATGCGCAAACCGATGTTCCAGGATGTGCGCGTGCGCAAGGCCATCAGCCTGTTGCTGGATTTCGAGTGGAGCAACAAACAGCTGTTCAACGGTGCCTATACCAGAACGCGCAGTTATTTCGAAAACTCGGAAATGGCCGCCACCGGCCTGCCCGGCCCGGATGAACTGGCGATTCTCGAGCCCCTGCGCGACAAGATCCCGCCCGAAGTCTTCACCCAGGCCTTCGAACCCTCCAGGACCGACGGCAGCGGCATGATCCGCGCCCAGCAGCGCGAAGCCTACCAACTGCTGCAGGAAGCCGGCTGGCGCATCGTCGATGACAAGATGGTCGACACCACCGGCAAACCGGTGACTATCGAATTCCTGCTGGCCCAGACCGAGTTCGAACGCATCCTGCTACCGTTCAAGCGCAACCTGGCCGACCTGGGCATCAACCTGGTGATCCGCCGGGTCGACGTGTCGCAGTTCATCAACCGTATCCGCTCGCGGGACTTCGACATGCTGGTGGGCAGCTTCCCGCAGTCCACTTCACCGGGCAACGAACAGCGCGAGTTCTGGAAATCGTCCAGCGCTGACAAGCCCGGCAGCCGCAACTACATGGGCCTCAAGGACCCGGCCATCGACCAGTTGGTGGAAGAGCTGATCGACGCCGATTCGCGCAAAAGTCTGGTGGCGCATGCCAAGGCCCTGGACCGCGTGTTGCAGTTCGGCTACTACGTGATCCCCAACTGGCACATCAAGACCTTCCGCGTGGCGTACTGGGATCACCTGGGCCACCCGAAGGTCCCACCGCGCTACGACGTCGGCACCGCCACCTGGTGGGCCAAGCCCGACGTCAAACCGGCCGTCATCCCAGACACCAACACCAGCGCCGATCCGGCGAGTGGAGGCGATTAAATGCTGGCCTATATCTTTCGCCGCCTGTTGCTGATCATCCCCACACTGTTCGGGATCCTGCTGATCAACTTCGTCATCATCCAGGCTGCCCCCGGTGGCCCTGTGGAGCAGATGATCGCCAAGCTTGAAGGTTTTGAAGGCGCCACCAGCCGCATTGCCGGCGGCGGCGCCGAAGTGTCGGTGGCCGGTTCCAGCAGCTACCGTGGCGCCCAGGGCCTGGACCCGGCGCTGATCAAGGAAATCGAGAAGATGTACGGCTTCGACAAGTCGGCGCCTGAACGCCTGTGGATCATGGTCAAGAACTACGCCCAATTGGATTTTGGCGACAGCTTCTTCCGCGACGCCAAGGTCATCGATCTGATCAAGGAAAAGATGCCGGTGTCCATTTCCCTCGGGTTATGGAGCACGCTGATCATGTACCTGGTGTCGATCCCCCTGGGGATTGCCAAGGCCACGCGGCATGGCAGCCATTTCGACGTGTGGACCAGCTCGGCGATCATCGTCGGCTACGCGATCCCGGCGTTCCTGTTTGCGATCCTGCTGATCGTGGTGTTTGCCGGCGGCAGTTACCTGGACTGGTTCCCGTTGCGTGGGCTCACCTCTAACAACTTCGATGAGCTGAGCTGGGGCGGCAAGATCCTCGATTACTTCTGGCACCTCGCGCTGCCCATCACGGCCCTGGTGATCGGCAACTTCGCCACCATGACCCTGCTGACCAAGAACAGCTTCCTTGACGAGATCAACAAACAGTATGTGGTCACCGCAAAAGCCAAGGGCCTGACCAACCACCGTGTGCTCTACGGCCATGTGTTCCGCAACGCGATGCTGCTGGTGATCGCCGGTTTCCCCTCGGCCTTCATCGGGATCTTCTTCACCGGTTCGTTGCTGGTGGAGGTGATCTTCTCCCTCGACGGCCTGGGCCTGATGAGCTTTGAAGCGGCGATCAACCGCGACTACCCGGTGGTGTTCGGCACGCTGTTCATCTTCACCCTGCTGGGGCTGATCGTGAAACTGATCGGCGACCTCACCTACACCCTGGTCGATCCGCGTATCGACTTTGCCAGCCGGGAGCATTGAGATGAACCTGTCCCCCCTCAATCGCCGTCGGTTCGAACGTTTCAAGGCCAACAAGCGTGGCTGGTGGTCGCTGTGGCTGTTCCTGATCCTGTTCGTGCTGAGCCTGGGCGCCGAGCTGATCGCCAACGACAAACCCCTGGTCGTGCATTACGACGGTGGCTGGTACTTCCCGGCGCTCAAGCGCTACCCGGAGACCACATTCGGCGGCGAATTCCCGCTGGAGGCCAACTACAAGAGCCCGTACATCCAGGAGCTGCTCAAGGCCAAGGACGCCTGGACCTTGTGGGCGCCGATCCCGTTCAGCTACCAGAGCATCAACTACGACCTCAAGGTGCCGGCCCCCGCGCCGCCTTCCAGTGTCAACCTGCTGGGCACCGATGACCAGGGCCGCGATGTGCTGGCGCGGGTCATCTACGGCTTCCGCGTGTCGGTGCTGTTCGCCCTGACCCTCACCGTGCTCAGCTCGATCATCGGCGTGATCGCCGGGGCGCTGCAGGGTTTCTACGGCGGCTGGGTCGACCTGGCCGGGCAGCGCTTCCTGGAGATCTGGTCCGGGTTGCCGGTGCTGTACCTGTTGATCATCCTCGCCAGCTTCGTGCAGCCCAACTTCTGGTGGCTGCTGGGGATCATGCTGCTGTTCTCGTGGATGAGCCTGGTGGACGTGGTACGCGCCGAGTTCCTGCGCGGGCGCAACCTGGAATATGTGCGCGCCGCCAGGGCCCTGGGCATGCAGAACGGCGCGATCATGTTCCGCCATATTTTGCCCAATGCGATGGTGTCGACCATGACCTTCATGCCGTTCATCCTCACCGGCGCTATCGGTACGCTGACCGCTCTGGACTTCCTCGGCTTCGGTTTGCCCGCCGGTTCGCCGTCGCTGGGTGAACTGGTGGCCCAGGGCAAATCCAATCTGCAAGCGCCGTGGCTGGGCATGAGTGCCTTTGCCGTGCTGGCGATCATGTTGAGTTTGCTGGTGTTTATCGGCGAGTCCGCTCGCGATGCCTTCGACCCGAGGAAATGAGATGAATCAGGACAATCTGATCGAAATCCGCGACCTCTCCGTCGAGTTCGTCACGGGCGAACACCACCACCGCGTGGTGAACAATGTCAGCTTCGATATCAAGCGCGGTGAAACCATCGCACTGGTGGGTGAAAGCGGCTCGGGCAAATCGGTGACCGCTCACTCGATCCTGCGCCTGCTGCCCTACCCGCTGGCACGTCACCCCTCTGGCACCATCGAGTATGCCGGGCAGGACCTGCTGACCCTGAAAGAAAAAACCATCCGCCACATACGCGGCAACCGCATTGCGATGATCTTCCAGGAGCCGATGACCTCCTTGAACCCGCTGCACACCATCGAAAAGCAGATCAACGAAGTACTGGGCCTGCACAAGGGGCTGCAAGGCAAGGTCGCCACCCAGCGCACCCTGGAGCTGCTGGACCTGGTGGGTATTCCCGAGCCGCACAGGCGCCTCAAGGCCCTGCCCCATGAACTGTCCGGCGGCCAGCGCCAGCGGGTGATGATTGCCATGGCCTTGGCCAATGAGCCGGAGTTGCTGATCGCCGATGAACCGACCACTGCACTCGACGTGACGGTGCAATTGAAGATCCTGGAATTGCTCAAGGAATTGCAGGCACGCCTGGGCATGGCGCTGTTGCTGATCAGCCATGACCTTAACCTGGTGCGCCGGATTGCCCACCGCGTATGCGTGATGCAAAAGGGCTGCATCGTCGAGCAGGCGGAGTGCGAGACGCTGTTCCAGTCGCCCCAGCACCCGTACACCCAGGAGTTGTTAGCGGCCGAACCCAGCGGCGGCCCGGCGACCAACGAGGTTGGCCCACCGTTACTGGAGGTCGATGACCTGAAAGTGTGGTTCCCGATCAAGAAAGGTTTTTTGCGCAATACGGTTGACTACGTCAAGGCGGTGGACGGTATCAACTTCAGCCTGCCTCAGGGGCAGACCCTGGGCATCGTCGGTGAAAGCGGCTCGGGCAAGTCCACCCTGGGCCTGGCGATCCTGCGGTTGATCGCCAGCAAGGGCGGCATTCGTTTTGAAGGCCAGCAACTGGACACGCTCAGCCAGCAGCAGGTGCGCCCGTTGCGCCGGGAAATGCAGGTGGTGTTCCAGGACCCGTTCGGCAGCCTGAGCCCGCGTATGTGCGTCAGTGAGATCGTCGGCGAAGGCTTGCGCATCCACAAGATGGGCACGCCGGCCGAACAGGAGGCGGCGATTATCGCGGCGCTCAAGGAAGTGGGCCTGGACCCGGAGTCCCGGCATCGCTACCCCCATGAGTTCTCCGGCGGCCAACGGCAACGCATCGCCATCGCCCGCGCGCTGGTGCTCAAGCCACGCTTGATCCTGCTCGACGAGCCCACCTCGGCCCTCGACCGCACGGTGCAACGCCAGGTGGTGGAACTGCTGCGCAGCCTGCAGGCCAAGTACAACCTGACCTACCTGTTCATCAGCCATGACCTGGCGGTGGTGAAGGCGTTGAGTCACCAGTTGATGGTGGTCAAGCATGGGCAGGTGGTGGAACAAGGGGATGCCAAGGCGATCTTTGCCGACCCGCAACATGCCTACACCCGGCAACTGCTGGAGGCGGCGTTCCTGGTTCCAGCCTGACACCCTTCAAACCTGGGAGGGGATTGCACCCAATAGCAATCCAATATCATTTGCGCACGCCCCCTCCCTTTGCTTTAATCGCGACCAATTCTTATTTACGCCAATCCTTTTGCGTTGGATGGATATTGTGTCGACCTCTTTCACCCACCTCTACGGCACCCACCACAGCTGGCTGCTCGGCCTGTTGCGCCGGCGCCTGAACGACCGCTGGGATGCCGCCGACCTGGCCCACGACACCTTTATCCGCATCCTCAACCGCCCGGTGGCCGAGACCGATCACGTGCGCCAGCGCTCGTACCTGGCGACCATCGCCCGTGGCTTGTGCATCGACCACTGGCGCCGTCGCCAACTGGAAAAAGCCTGGTTGGAGTCGCTGGCGCAACGCCCGGAAGACACGCACCCGTCCCCGGAGCAACGGGCAATCATCGTCGAAACCCTCTACGAAGTGGACGCCATGCTCGCTCGCCTGCCCAGGAACGTCCGCGAGGCCTTCCTGCTCGCTCAACTGCACGGCCTGCCCTACAAACAGATCGGCCTGCAATTGGGCGTGTGCGAACGCATGGTCAAGAAATACCTGGCCCAGGCCCTGCTGCACTGCGCGATCTTGGAAGCCGAGCTCGACGGGATGCTGGTGCAATGAACACGCCCGGCAAGCTCAGCCACGCCAGCCTGGAACAGGCCGCGCAGTGGTACGTGCGCCTGCAGGACCCGGCGGGTACGCAGGAACAGCAACGCTGGCAAACCTGGGTCGCGCAGAACCCCGAGCACTTGGCCGCATGGCAGTACGTGGAACGCGTCAGCCAGCGCTTTGCGCCCTTGATGGAGCAACCCCATGGCGCGAGCCGGGCGTTGCGCAGCTCGCGCCGGCAAACCCTCAAGACGCTGCTGGTACTGTGTGGGGGGTCGACATTGGCCTGGGGCGCTTGGCGCAACACCGTCCTGCCCCGGTTGGTCGGCGGTTGGCGCGCGGACTATGCCACCGGTAGCGGTGAGACGCGCGACGCCCTGCTGGCCGATGGCAGCCATGTGTGGTTGAACGCCTTGAGCGCTGTGGACGTGCGCTTTGATGCGGTGCAGCGGTTATTGCAGTTGCGCTTTGGCGAAGTGCTGATCGACACCGCCAAGGACGCCCTCCGGCCTTTCCTAGTGGACACCGGACACGGCCGCCTGCAGGCGTTGGGGACACGTTTCAGTGTGCTGCACGGCGAACACCACACCCAGCTCAACGTGTTCGGAGGGCGGGTGCAAGTCACCGCCCTCGACCAGCACGTGCGCATCATCGAAACCGGCCAACAAGTGTCGTTCACCGCCAACGGTTTCAACCCGACCCTGCCCGCCTCCCCGGCCCGTGAAGCCTGGAGCCGGGGCGTGCTGCTGGCGGATAACCTGCCGCTCGGCCAATTGATCGCCGAACTGAATCGCTATCGCCCCGGCCACCTGGGCTGCGACCCAGCCGTGGCGCACTTGCCGGTGATGGGGTCATTCCCGCTGCAAGACAGCGACCACGCCCTGGGTTTGTTGCAGGCGGCGCTGCCGATTCGCGTGGATAAACCGATGCCGTGGTGGGTCACTGTCGGCCCAAAGTAAAAAAACGCTCAGCACCAGTTCCCTTTTCCCACCTTCGTTCGGTTAACCCTGCAGACGCTTTCAATTCGCCGATCGATCTGATCCAAAGGGAAACATCCATGTCGCAACCTGCCCGCTTCGCGCTGCGCCCACTGGCGCTGGCCACCTCGCTGTTTTGCCTGGGCGCACCGTCGCTGCAAGCCGCCGAATCGCCCTCGACCCAGGAAGCTTCACGCAGCTATCACATCGCTGCCGGCCCGCTGGTCAGCGTGCTCAACAGCTTTGCCGAGCAGTCGGGTATTTTCATCGCGGGCCACAACAGCCTGGCCGCCGGCAAAACCAGCCCCGGCCTGAATGGCAGCTACACCCCGGCGGCCGGCTTGCAGCGCCTGTTGCAGGGCAGCGGTTTGCAGGCCCTGCCCCAAGGCAACAACGGCTACGTACTGGAACTGATCCCGACCAACACCGGCGCCCTGGAGCTGGCCGCCACGACGATTTCGGGCCAGGACCTGGGCGCCACCACGGAAGACACCCATTCGTACACCACCGGCTCCATGGCCTCGGCCACCGGCCTGCCGCTGTCGATGCGCGAAACCCCGCAGTCGGTCACGGTGATCACCCGCCAGCAAATGGACGACCAGGGCACCAACAGCATCGCTGACACCCTGCGCCGTGCCCCCGGCGTGAGCGTGCAGAACTACGACAGCGAGCGCTGGGAGTTTTCCAGCCGTGGCCTGCCGATCACCAATTTCCAGTACGACGGTGTCAATTCCACCTATGACGGCGTGTATGACTACGGCACCACCAGCACCGACATGGCGGTGTACGACCACCTGGAAATCATCAAGGGTTCGGCCGGCCTGCTGAGCGGTTCCGGCGACCCCTCGGCCACGGTCAACCTGATCCGCAAAAAACCCACGGCAGCGTTCAAGGCTTCGGTGACCCAGACCTTCGGCTCCTGGGACAACTACCGCACCGAAGGCGACATCTCCGGCCCCTTGACGGCGTCGGGCAATGTGCGCGGGCGTTTTGTCGGTGTGTACCAGGATCGCCAGTCGTACCTGGACCACTACCAGAACACCAAGGACATCGCCTACGGCATCCTTGAAGCCGACCTCACACCCGACACCCTGCTGACCTTCGGCATCGACCAGCAGGACACCCGCTCACGTGGTGCCAGCTGGACCGGATTCCCGATGTATTTCAGCGACGGCTCGCGCACGAACTTTTCGCGTTCGTTCAACCCGGCCGCCGACTGGAGCCGCCGCGACTTCCAGAACCAGACGCTGTTCGCCTCGGTGCAGCAGAAGCTGGCGAACGACTGGTCACTCAAAGTCAGCCTCGACCGCAAGCGCAGCCAGCACGACACCCTGCTCGCATCCGCCAGCGGCGGCAACCCGGACCCGGTCAGCGGCCAGAACATGTACATGTTCATGGGCAAGTACAAGGGCGATCAGGTGCAGAACACCCTGGACGTCAACCTCAGCGGGCCGTTCAGCCTGCTCGGCCGTGAACACGAACTGATCATGGGCTTCATGGCCACCCGCTCGAAACAGGACGTGCCGGTGTACGGCTCGATCTACCCAGCGGTGGGCGGCAGTATCTTCGACTGGCACGGCGAGTACGCCAAGCCGGACATCCCGCGCAGCGGCCAGAACGATATCGTGCAGCGCCAGACCGGCGCCTACCTGGCCACGCGCCTGAAGCCCACCGATGATTTGTCGGTGATCCTCGGCACCCGCGTCAGCACCTTCAGCGGCACCGACACCACCGATTTCTACGACCCGACCAAGGCCGATAACCGCACCACTTATCACCAGAGCGGCGTGGTCACGCCCTACGCCGGCATCGTCTATGACCTCAACGACACCTGGTCGGTGTACACCAGCTACACCCAGATCTACCGTCCGCAAACCAGCAAGGACGCCGACCGCAAACTGCTCGACCCGATCGAGGGCGAAACCTACGAGGCCGGGCTCAAGGCTGCGTTCTACGACGGGCGCCTGAACGCCAGCTTTGCCGCGTTCCGTATCCAGCAGGACAACGTGGCCGAATACGTCTCGGGCTTCGAGACCGACTCGGTGTACCGCCCCATCGCCGGCGCCACCACCAAGGGCTTTGAAGCGGAGTTGTCGGGTGAAGTGCTGGACGGCTGGAACGTCTCCGCCGGCTACACCTACCAGCACACCCGTGATGCCAAGGACGACTACGTCTACAGCTCGGTGCTGCAAACCACCACACCGCAGCAGGTGGTGCGCCTGTTCAGCACCTATCGCCTGCCCGGTGCCCTAGAGAACGTCACCGTCGGCGGTGGGGTGAACTGGCAGAGTGAGTTCTTCGGCAACGTGTTCCAGCCCGATCCGACTGACACCGTCAACTTCGGCCACAACGCGCGCATCACCCAGGACAGCTACTACCTGGTCGACCTGATGGCGCGCTACCGCTTCAACGAGCACTTGAGCACCACACTCAACGTGAAGAACTTGTTCGACAAAAAGTACTACACCGGGCTGGGCAACTTCGGCACCGGGTTCTATGGCGAGCCGCGCAGCCTGCAATTGGCGACACGCTGGGACTTCTGAGCGCCGGCCTGAACCTTGCCGCCGTGGCTGACGCAAGCCACGGCCTTGCAGGAAACGCCTGCTACAGATGCCCCATCCCTGGGGCGGATCATCCGGGGTTTGATCAGCCGGAACCGCCCTCATGGATGACATTCACGCCCTTGCCCTGACCTGGGACAACCTGCCCAGCGACACGCCCCTGCCACTCAGTGTCAGCCCCTCCAGCGCCTACCTGAGCGAGCGCCAGACCCTGCGCAACGAGGGCGACCCACCCTTGATCGCGCAACTGACCCGCCTATTGGCCACCGCCTCGAACCAAGCGTTGCCGCTTCCCACGCACCCCGTACCAATGATCGAGCATTCACAGTTGGGCCAGTGGTGCGAAGCCTTTTGCAAAGCCATCAACCAGAAAGATTTCATCGACTGGGCCAACGCCCAAGGGTTTGATCTCGCTACGCTGCGGGTGCACAACAGTCGGCTCAGCGTGACGGCTCACGGGCAACCCAAGGTCTATTGCCTGGCCGACTCGTCCGCCTGGTGGACACTGGCCAACCCGATCATCTACATCAGCCAACTCCTGGACCCGACCGAGCTGGGCATGCCGTATATCGCACCTGTACCTCCTGCCGGCGTGCGCAGCTTTCCCTTGAACCTGACCCTGGCGTTCCATGGCTTGCCAATGCCTGCGAACCGCCTCCAGGCGCAGACCATTGTCGAAGAACTCGAGGCCTTGCAAGGTTTTCCCGGGTTTGATGACAACGGGCGCAGCAAGTCGATGAGCTACGCCGAACTGGGCCAGCAGGCGCGCGACTACGTGCAACTGGCTGACGCCCTGCAACAACTGGTCAGGGACGAGAACAGCTTTAACGCTTTCGACGTCTACAGCACTGCGCTGTATCTGCAGTCGGACTCGCGGCTGGCCAGAAACCTTAAAGAGGCCGCCGATCTGTTGCGGGCAATCATCGATCACCACGACCTGGGCACCACAGACGACGCACCGCGGCCCACTTACTACGATTACCAGCGGCAAGTGTTGTGCGTGCTGAGCCCCGACAGCGGGCTGGAGATGAACACCCTGGCGCCCGATGTGCCCGATGCGCGGTGGCACAGGCTTGGAACGCTGGGCGAACAACTGGGCAGTCATCTCTATCCCGACCGGCGCATCAGTATTGTCGGGGTTTTACAGGCGTACGCCATCGAACGCCCGCTGAACAGGACAGAGGTCAGCTTCCTGAGCGAGCGCCTGCGCAACTGGCCGGCGCCTGCGCCCCCGGTGGTATTGAACAGCGCCCGCTCATTCGGCGAACTGTATCGCTATCGGCAGTACGTCGGCCTGCTCAACGATCGCCACGCGCTGCGCGCTGGGTTATCGACAGTGATCGATGGCGGCAACCTGAGCGATGCCGACACGCTCGATATCGGCAGCAACGTCGACCCGGACACCCTCCAGGCGACCGTTAAAAAAGCCTACGCGGCGCTCAACACGCTGACCGATCACCCGGACTTCCTGACCATCCGCACCCAGCAACGTATCGACCCCGACAGCCATGTGCTGCTCAGCGCCACCGGCAGCGTGGGCGCCAATGGCCTGGATGGCACCTGGAAAAACCTGACCGATCCGGTGATGAGCAATATCGAGCTTGCCTCCCTGGTCCCTCCCCTCAAACAGCTCGCGGCTAAAACCGGTGGGTACCTGCGCAGTCGTTTCAAGGTCACGCTTTCTCAGGCGCTGCGCCTGTATCACCTTGAACGCCCCGAGACCTTGGATGAGGCACGCCTGACCTTGCAGCAATTGGCGGTCAGCCAACCGCTGCCGGCGCGTCAGGGGCACTACTGGCGAGCGCTCAAGCCGCTGTACGGTTCACAGCCTTCGGCCTGGAAACTGTCGGTGCTCGAGCGTGCGCAGATTGTGCGCATCATCGAGCGCTTCATGGCTGACCAGGACGTGCCGCTGTTCGAGTACCTCGGCCAGCCCATCGTCGCCGGCAAGTCCATAGCCGATGTCAGGGCGGAGGCGGATTTCCTCATGGTCCGCCTGCTCGCGACGCCCTTGGCCCAGCAACTGGCAGAGGCTTTGTCGAACGCCCTGCACTGGCATGGCGGCCATGCAGGTGAACGTACGGAGCGAGGCAGCCGCACCGCGCTGATACTCGCCGCCCTGATCCTGAGCCTGGACCCGGAGCCTGATGCATACCCCACCCGTATCAACCTGATCGACTGGCACTCCGATTACTTCTGGGGCGAACACGTGCCGTTTGTACGCCAGAACATCGATAGCAGCCTGAACGGGCTCGACGCAGCCACCGCAGCACTGGCCGCGCACCTGTTGCTGAGCGAAAAAAGCCCGCACTTGCTCGTACGCGGCATACCCGACGCAACGCCTTGCCTCAGTGCCCAGACCTGGGTGTTGTACCGTCAATACGTCATGTACATGGAAAAGGTCATGCCAGGGTCTTCCCGTCAATTGACCTACAGCCAGATCATGTTCCTGGCCGGGCTGGCGCCACAAGGCAGCTGGAAACGCTTTATCGAGAGCAGCGAAGCAGCGCCGCCGGTGCTGGAGTGGGCCGTGGTCAACGGCATACTGGGCCCTCAACCGCATTACGATGTGCAGGCGATCAACACGGCGCTGGACAGCCTCAACCAACAGCGAGCCAGCCTTGCCGCCGCGCTCGAGACGTTTGCGCAGCCCGTGGTGACCGTGCGCCAGACCGCCCTGGAAGATCTGCGCAGGGTTTACCCCAACACCCCTCTGTTGGATCAACCAGTATTGATGTACCTGCCGGAAAACTCGCCATTTTCCGAGGAAGGCCGTTTCGAAGGTGTGTACAGCGGCCCACTGTACTCGTTCGTCGATTTGCACAGTGCTGGCGCCCTCGATGTCACGTCGACACGCTGGCACTCCACAAACACAGCGGTCAAATACCGTGAAATGGCTCGGCAATTCCATTTGCTGACCCCGATCAACCGGCTGTTTCTCGAGACCTTTGACCGCAAGCTTGGCCAACTGAAAGACGCCTATGGGACTGCCATCCGGTATTGGTTGTCGCACCTGACCTTACCCAGTCGTGAAGCCCTGGAGTACGGTCTGGTGGGGTTCTTCGGTATTGCCCAGCGGCGGGCTGCCGATGTCGGCCGATTCGGCGTGCTGATGTATGTCTCGCACTACGGCGACCGCAAGTTCTATGAAATCTTTCCCAGGCACCTGCTGGTTCGTCCACGTCCAGACCTTGACTATGAACAGGTCACACACGCGGCCGAGAACGGCGCCAGCAGTGCCTGGATGCGTTTCGACTGGCCGGCCTATGCGCAAGGAACCCGACCGGCCGAGGTGGCGCAGACCACTGCCGACAACGCCCTGGTCATTCGTCAACTCGACAACCTGGCGCCCGCCGCAATACCCGCACCGGACCTCTTCGGACGCCGGGTCCCGCGTACCTTCGACTCACCACGCACCCGCGCATTGACCCGTGTCATCGTCGAGCGGCATCTGCTGCATGACGGTGAGGCGCTACGTGAAAAAGCCCGGCTGCCGATCACCCTGGCAGAGGCTGTGAACGGCAACGACCCATGGGCCGACTACCTGGGTCGCTATGCACCACTGGTACGCCAGGGCTTGAACAATGGCGGGTTTTAGCTGACGCTGCTGCCCTACCCGTTCAACTGCTGCGAGGAAGCGCCCGCCCATGACTGCTGCCACTGCTCCGTGTTTCTGGCGTGACCCCGCGCTGGCCTTCATCGAGGCGCGCACCATCGCTGATGGGCGCAAGGTCACCTACAGCCGGCATGCCCATGAGCATTTTTCCATCGGCGCGATCACCACCGGGCGCAGCTACTACCACTATGGCACCGACACGTTCCAGATCAGCGCCGGCACGGTGGTGTTGATGAACCCCGGCGATGTGCATGCCTGCAACCCCATCGATAATGAGCCGTGGTCCTATCAGATGCTGTACATCGACACGCCCTGGTTGACGGAGTTGCAGCATCAGTTGGGCTTCAGCACCGACCAGGGTTACCGGCCGTTCAATACGCCCCATACCCAGGACGCCGTGCTGTACCGTGGTTTGCTGGACTTGTACCGCATCCTCGTCGATGAACAGGCCGAGCACTTGCAGAAACAGGGCGCGCTGGTGAGTTACTTCAGCGACGTACAACAGCGCCTCAACCCTGCCGGCACCCCGCTGCGCGAGGTCAACCACAAACTGGAACGGGCCGCCGAGTACATCCGCACGCACTGCACCGAAGGGTTGAAGCTGGAAGACATCTGCCTGGCGGCCGAACTGTCGCCGTCTTACCTGATCCGCGCCTTCAAGCAGTATTACGGGCTGACACCGCATGCTTACCTGGTCAACCAACGCATCCAGTTCGCTCGCGCCCAATTGCGCCAGGGTGCGCTGATCGCCGATGTGGCGCTGGCGGCGGGGTTTGCCGACCAGGCACATTTCCAGCGCGCGTTCAAACAGCATTTCGCCGCAACGCCGGGGCAATACCGCGACGTGCTCAAGCCATCAGCAAATAACCCACACTGGCCACCAGCAACGCGGCCATTGAACGGTTGAATACGCGCACGCCCTGGGAGTTGCCCAGGTAGCGCCGCAAAAACGTGCCGGCATAGGCCCAGCACGCCACCGAGAGATAGCAGATCACCAGGTAGAGCCCGGCAAACAACCACACCTGCCGTGCATCGCCATCGGCTACGAACAACCCCATCCCCGCCACACACGCCAGCCAGGCCTTGGGGTTGAGCCACTGCATGATCGCGCCATACAGCATCGACGGCGCCGTGGCACTGCCATCGGCGTCGAGCCGGCCATCGTCTACCGCCAACTTCCAGGCCATGTACAGCAAAAAAGCCACCCCGCCCCACTGGATCAACTGGGTGAGTATCGGCCAACGTATCAGTACCTCATGCAACCCCAGGCCAATCAACACCAACAGCAACGTGAAGCCCACGGCGGCGCCCAAGACGTGTTTCTGGCTGGCGACAAAACCGAAACGCGCTCCCGAACTCAGTGCGACCACATTCACCGGGCCGGGGGTGATAGACGTGGCGAGTGCGAAGGCAGCCATGGAAATGATCAGACTCATTGCAGTTCCTTGTTATTCGAGCGAATGACGATGGGGCCACGGTAAGGGGGCCACTCGGTCGAGGTATTGAAGAAAATGCCCCTCGCTCGCTTAGACGCTTTTATTCCATTGATATAACTGCATTTTTTTCTTTCGCACAGGCGATTTTGATAGGCAAAAATGCGTATTTGCCGTGCGGGGGGCGATGCTAGAGTTCAATCCCTCCTGATCAAAAAAAGGAACCGCCATGTCACGTCGCCTGCTGGCAGCCGCCTGCCTGATGCTATGTTTTTCCGCCGCCCAAGCCGCTGAGCGCTGGGAAACGCTGCCGCCAACGCCCGCCCCTGTGGCCGGTGCCCAGACCGGCTATGCCGCCGTCAACGGCATCAAGGTCTACTACACCCGTACCGGCCATGGCTCGCCGGTGGTGCTGCTGCACGGCGGCCTGTCCAACTCCGATTATTGGGGTAACCAAGTCAAGGCCTTGGCGGCAAGGCATACGGTGATCAGTATCGACAGCCGTGGCCACGGGCGCAGTTCGCGGGATGAAAAACCCTATGGTTATGACCTGATGGCCGATGACGTGGTGGCCGTACTCGACCACCTGAAAATCCCCCGCGCCGATATCGTCGGCTGGAGCGACGGCACCATCATCGGCATCGACCTGGCCCTGCGTCACCCGGACCGCCTCGGCAAAGTCTTCGCCTTCGCCGCCAACACCCAGACCGCAGGCGTGAAGGACGGCGTCGAGAAGAACCCGACCTTCGCCGCCTTCATCGAGCGCGCCGGCAAGGAGTACGCCAAGCTGTCGCCGACGCCGAAAGAGTACGACGCGTTTGTCGAGCAGATCAGCCATATGTGGGCCAGCCAACCGAACTGGACTGACGCACAATTGCAAAGCATCAAGACGCCAATCCTGATTGCCGATGGCGACCATGACGAAGCGATCAAGCGCGAACACACCGAGTACATGGCCGCGACCATCCCCGGCGCCGGCCTGCTGATCCTGCCGAACACCAGCCACTTTGCGTTCCTGCAAGACCCGGCGTTGTTCAATGCGGCACTGCTGGGCTTCCTCGACGGCAAATAGGCACCGCCTCAAGCCCCGGGCATTTGGGTGACGATATCCCCGATGCCCAGCACCCGGCCATCCTCGGCGAGGATCTCGACCTTGCGCAGGGGCTTGAGCAAGCGCGCATCCAGCACTTGCGCGCCGACATCCTCCGGCTCGGTATAGGCCTGGCCCCACTGCGCCAGCGTCACCAGCACCGGCATCAGCGCACGGCCCTTGTCAGTGAGCTGGTACTCGCTGCGCGCACCGACTTCGCTGGTCTGCAACAGGCCTTGCTCGACCATGTCCTTGAGCCGTGTGGCGAGGATGTTTTTCGCCACGCCCAGGTGTTTTTGAAAATCACCGAAACGCGTTACTCCGGCAAAGGCGTCACGGATGATCAACAACGTCCACCAGTCACCCACCACATCCAGGGCACGGGCCACCGGGCAGCCATCGCCTTCCAGGCATTTGCGCTTCATCGTCGGCCCTCCGGGCAGTTGCAAAATAAGGTTGCATTATAGGACCAACAGGCTCAGGATAAAAATGGTTTCATTATTAAACCTAATTCCTTGTCTGGAGCGCATCATGGATATTCGTGGAAAAGTGGTACTGGTCACCGGCGCCAATCGCGGCCTGGGTAAAGCATTCGTCATTGCCTTGCTGGAAGCCGGCGCGGCCAAGGTCTACGCCGGCGCACGCGATCCAGGCAGCGTGAACCTCCCCGGCAGCACGCCGATTGCCCTGGACATCACCGACCAGGCCAGCGTGCAGCGCGCCGCCGAGCAGTGCACCGATGTAGACGTGGTGATCAACAACGCGGGGTTCCTGAAATACGGCTCGCTGCTGGCTGAAGACAGCGTCGAAAACCTGCAACAGCACTTTGACGTGAACACCTTCGGCACCCTGCGCGTCAGCCGTGCGTTTGCGCCGATCCTGGCCAGGCAAGGCGGCGGCGCGCTGATCAATGTGCTGTCGGTATTGAGCTGGCTCAGCCCGCCCGGCACTGGCGGCTACAGCGCCTCCAAGTCCGCCCAGTGGGGCCTGACCAATGGACTGCGCGGCGAACTGCGCGAACAGAAGACCCTGGTGATCGGCGTGCACCCCGCCTACATCGACACCGATATGGTGGCAGACGTGCAGGCGCCGAAGAGCACGCCCCAGGACGTGGTCGCCATCACCCTCAAGGCCCTGAGCGAAGACCGCGAGGAAGTGCTGATCACCGACATGACCCTGGCCGTAAAGGCCTCGTTGTCCACCGACAGCCCGGTCTACCTCAACAACTGATCAACCCGATGCCCGCCAGCGGCTTATCACCGCTGCGCGGGAATCCGGACGTCGCCATCGCGGCACTGGCTCTTCACACTGCGCGGACAACCGGCAAAGGCCAGGTCCTTGGTCAGGCATACCCGCACCTCGGACAGCACTTTGCCTTTGCAGATGACTGCCAGCCCATGATTGCCCATGCGCGGGTTGCTTTCACGGAACAACGCCTCGATCTCACTGGCCTGCAACGATGGCGGCGTATTGAACGGCTGCAGTTGTTGCGGAATGGTCACCACCCCCAGCGCCTGGTCGGTTTTTTCCAGGTAGGCCAAGGGTTCCAGGCCACTGCAGGTGCCATGCTTGGACCATTCATGCTTGAGCAGTGAGCGGGTCGGGAACAGTGCCGCGCCCTTCTCGATTTCTTCACGACTCAACGGCGACTGTGGCGCACAAGAGGCCGGCCAGCCACCACGCGCGTACTGCGGCCACAGGCCATGCAAGACAAAACCGTAGCCCTTGCCGGAACATTGCTCGTTGTCCGGGTGCGTCAGGCAAAAGGTCGGCGACCACGACAACGACAGCACATAAAAATCAAACTCCCCCGGTGTGTCTTGGCTGCGCGGAGCCGCCATCGCACTGGTGGCCAGCACCAGCCACATCGCCATCCAGTATTTCATTTGTCTATTCCTTGGAAAAAAACAACCCTAACGCGCCTACTCAGGACGATGGGGGTTACGTTGTAGCACCTTGTCCAGGATCCGATCGGTCTTCAACGCTTCGATGCCCAGCGATGGGTGCTCGGCTTCGCCACGGATATGTGCGTTCATCGCCAACACGTGGTGCCACTGGATATGCGCGTGGCACGGCACTTCCAGCACTTCGCACGATTCACCCTCAAGGTGCAGCGACTGGTCTTCGAAGACCGAGAATCGGATGCGCCCACGGCTGCCGATCAGTTCCACCCGGTCCTCGCGACGGTCCGCGACAAAATTCCAGCAGCCCATGCCCAGTGCGCCCGAACTGAACGTCCAGCACGCCGTCACTGCATCCTCGGCCGCATAGCGCCCGGCTTGTCGCGCGGTAAAGCCTGTGACCTCAACGATGTCCCCGGCCAGGTACTGGAACAGGTCGAAACCATGGCTGGCCAGGTCGGCGAAGTAACCACCGCCAGCGATGGTCGGGTCAGTGCGCCAGTTGGCGGGGCTGGCGTCGTCGGCACCCGGTGGCTTGCACAAGGTCCAGGTCAGGTGGCGCAGTTCGCCGATGCGCCCATCTCGCAACCAGTCACGCACTTGCTGGAAACGCGGCAGCGAACGGCGGTAATAGGACACAAACAGATGCAGCCCGGCACGTTCGAAGGTGCGCTGCATCAACGCGCTCTGCTCGGCGTTGAGCGACATGGGCTTCTCGACGCAGCAATGCTTGCCGGCCGCCGCGACCATCAGACTGTATTCGAGGTGGCTGTCCGGCGGCGTGGCGATGTACACCGCGTCCACCTCGGGGTCGTTGATCAGCGCCTGGGCGTCGGTGTAGAAACGCGCAATGCCATGGCGTGCCGCATAATCACGCACCGCCGCTTCGCGGCGCCCCATCACAGCCACCAGCGCAGAACCTGGCGCTTTGTAGAAAGCCGGCCCACTCTTCAATTCAGTGACACTGCCACAGCCGATCATGCCCCAGCGTACGCTGCCCATCTGCCCTCCTCGTGCGTTTTGATCAATCGGGCAGTATCCACATCCCCACACGTCAGTGCCATAAGCACTTAGCATGACAATTGCATTACACTTTTATGACACTCATCCCGCTGCGGGGGCACAGACGATGAAAATACGTGCAACGGTCATTTGCGAACACGAGGGGAATATCCTCTTCGTGCGCAAGGCCAGATCAAAATGGGCATTGCCGGGAGGCAAGGTCGAACGCAACGAGCGCCCGGTCGGCGCGGCCGAACGTGAGTTGGAAGAAGAAACCGGATTGAACGTGGACGGCTTGCTGTATTTGCAGGAACTCAAGGCCCGCGACACCGTGCACCACGTGTTCGAAGCGTCGGTGGTGAACGTCGCCGATGCGAAACCTTGCAATGAAATCGTCGATTGCCAGTGGCACCCCTATGGCGCCATGGACGAGCTGGACACCACCGATGCCACCCGCCACATTGTCAAATCCTTCCTGCGTCGCCTGTAGTTCAGCGCTCCGGGCGCAGACCTACAAGCGCCACGTTCAAGACTGAGGCTTGCGGCCTGCCGCCTGCCCCCGCAGATACAACGCCTCCACTAACTTCTGCCGCTCCTCCCGAGGCAGGGTGCTGGCGAACTGCGCCAACGTCGTGTCCACCAACGCACGCAGCGCCATATCGGCTTCACGGGCCTTGGCCAGTTCCGCCACCAGCACATCCCGATCCAGGGTCGGCGCTTCCAATTGCTTGATCACACCCATGCGCGCTTCACGCCCGGCCATGATCAGCGGCTGGCTGTCGGCCCGGTTGTGCCGCAGCAGTTGGCGCAGTTCCCGGCGGCGCTCCGGCGGCAGCTTGATCATCGCCTGGCGCAAGCCGTGCTGGTTGACCACCGCCTCAGCGGGCTTGGCACTGGCCATCCAGTGGTAGAGGCCACCGCCGACGCCGCCGATCAGGAACACGTTGAGCAAGACCGAGGCCAGCAGCCAGGGTTTGAGGGACTTCAGGCTCATTGCTCGGTGTCCTCGGCATTGACGGTAAAGATGACTTGCGCATCGCCTTGATCGAAGACGCTGGGCAACACCTCGGACGACCACATCGGCAGCGGCACGCTCAGGGAGGCCACGAGCATCCCGGTGACGATGCCCGCGACACCCACGCCTACCAGGCCGGCCGGCGACAACCAGCGGGCATAGCGCGACCAGAATGACTGGCCGCGCGGGGCCGACAGCCGAATCTGCCGCGCCAGCGAAGGATCGACGTAGGCCAGTTGATGGCTGTCCAGTTGACCGTCGAGCCAGCGCGCCTGTTGCTGGGCCTCATGCGCAAGCACATTGCCGCTGTCCAGCAAAGCCTGGGCTGCGGGCTGTTCGGCGCGGGGCCAGCGGTGCAGGTCGGCGCCATAGGCGTCGGCCAGGTAAGCAAAGCGTTCGGGTGTCATGGTTTTCCCCTTCCTGGGCGGGCAAGCCCGGGTGTGTCGGCAAGTTGGCTGCGCAACTGGCGTCGGGCCCGCGACAGCAGGCTCTCCAGTGCCTCGACGCTGATGTTCATCAGGGCCGCGGCGTCGATGTTCGACAGCTCCTGGTAGTACTGCAACACAATCGCTTCGCGCTGACGCTCGGGCAGCGCCGCCAGGGCGGCAGCCATCCGGGCGCTGCGGTCGGCGGCTTCCAGCTGTTCATCCGGCGTCAGTGCGCTGTCTGTCAGCGCCAACGCTTCCTCGTCCTCCAACGGGCGCTCCTTGCGCCGGCGCAGACGGTCGTGGCACAGGTTGAGCGCCACCCGGTGCAGCCAGGTGTCGAAGCGCGCCTCGCCACTGCGCCAACTGGCCGCATGGCGCCAGATGCGCAGGAAGCTTTCCTGGGCCACGTCCTTGGCCTCGTCGGCATCCCCCAGGATCCGGCCGGCGAGCGCCAGCAGACGCGGCAGTTTGCGCGTCACCATTTCGTTGACAGCCGCAGGCTCGTTGTTACCGATGCGCGCCAGCAGTTCCACGTCCGGATCAGTGTCTTTCAATCGGGCAATTCTCGGTCAGCGGATCCAATGCCCTTCGCGCCAGTACCAATTAGGGCCGTGAGCCTCCCAATGGCCCGGTTCCCAGCGCGCATTGCGCATCACCGGCTGCCAGTGACCGGGCACCCAAGCGTAGCCGCGCCCTTCCCAGCGCCAGTGGCCGCGGTCCCAGGCGTAACCCGGGCGTTCCACAGGGATCACTTCCACACGTTCCGGCGGCGGTGGCTGGCGGATAATGATTTCGGTCTGGGCAAACACGGGGGTGCTGACAAACGCAGCAAGGGCCAGCGGAGCAAGCAAGGCATAGCGCAATTTGGCCAGGTATCTCATGGCAACTCCTTCATGCAACACGCGAAAGTGCGGGTGCTGATGGGTTGAACGGCGGGGGCAGGAAAATCCGTCGCAGGTTTTTCAGCAGTATTGCGCAGGGGGTGGCAGGGCTTGATGAAATGTTTGAAAGCTTCGCGACGGATTTATGTCGGTGACTGCGTTGAAGGATTAACGCTGATCAACCCAAGAGGAAACACCATGTACCGCCGACTTTACATGCTGGTTGCCGCACTGCTGATCGTCAGCCTCAGCGGCTGCGTGATCGTGCCGGAACATCGCCATTGCTGCTGGCGCTATTACGGCGCGCTGGATACTCCCACCCACACCGTCAACGGCTAACCCACCGCAGCAAACCCGCGACGCCCGGCCTTGATCTCGGTACGCAACTCACCAATCAGGTTTGAGATGGAACGGATGCTGTCCAAACCGTCGGGGGATACCCCGGTCAGCAGCAGGTCGACCCGGCCGGACACCGGTTCGAAGACAGTGATTCGCAACGAGCCGTCGCTGTTCAAGGTGCAATCGCACGCCAGCGGCAGGAAACCCGAAGCCATGATGCGGTTGAATTCAATGATTGAAATCATGACAAGTCCCCACCCCTGGGCCTCACCCGGTCGTTGTGATGGAACCAGAGTAGACGAGGTTCTGCGGGGCATGGAGCGGTTCGTGCAAAAGTGTTAGCCATGCCTCATTTCGGTGTGGAAACGCCGGCCCGCTGGCGCCAGAAACCCGTTTGGCGACCTCTCGTCTGCTGCGCCGCCGAAGGCTTGACTAAGCGCCCCGATCGAAAGACGCTCTTGGCTTTTCGCCATCATCCAGAGCAGCCGCCCCATGAGCATCGACCCTCCGAGCCAGCCCGACAGCGATGTGTACAAAACCTTGCTGGAGTCGACCAAGGCCATCCCCTGGCGCATTGATTGGCAGAGCATGACCTTCAGTTACATCGGCCCGCAGATCGAGACGTTGCTCGGCTGGACCCCGCAAAGCTGGGTCAGTGTGGACGACTGGGTCGAGCGCATGCACCCGGACGACCGTGAATACGTGGTGAATTTCTGCGTATCGCAGTCCCGCGCCGGTGTGGATCACGAGGCAGACTACCGGGCGCTGAGCGTGAATGGCGACTACGTGTGGATCCGCGATGTGGTGCACGTGGTGCGTAAGGACGGCGAGGTCGAGGCGCTGATCGGTTTCATGTTCGATATCAGCGAGCGCAAGAAGACCGAAGAGCACCTGGTGCGCTTGCAGAAACAACTCGAGGAATATTCCTACCAAGATGGTCTGACCGGTATCGCCAATCGCCGCATGTTCGACACCGTGCTGGAACGGGAATGGGCCAGCGCCCAGCGCAGCCAGTTGCCGCTGTCGTTGATCATTCTGGATATCGATTTCTTCAAGCAGTACAACGACCACTACGGCCATATCAAGGGCGATGAGTGCCTGCGCCAGGTGGCGCACACCTTGTCCCAGGCAGCCAATCGGCCACGGGATTTCATTGCACGTATCGGTGGCGAGGAGTTCGTGTGGTTGCTGCCGGAAACCGATGCGCAATCGGCCAGGCAGGTGGCGCAACGCTGTCTGCACCTGATCCGCCAGCAACAGATCGAGCATGGTTATTCGGCGGTATCGAGCCTGCTGACCCTGAGCCTGGGCGTGGGTACACGTATCGTGAAACCTGATGCGCCGATGCTGGGGTTCGTCGAAGAGGTCGACAAGTTGCTGTACCAGGCCAAGCGTAATGGCCGGATGCGCGCGGAGTTCGCCGACGGTGAAGCTTGACGCGAAGGTCAAATTCCAAGCAAAAAAAATCCCAAGTAGCTGATGGAAACTTGGGATTTAAAAATGCATAAACCGTGGGAGGTGAACGCCCGGCTATAGTAACGATTGTAAAAAGCTGTAACAAGATTATTTTAATCCTTTCGTCGGATTAAAAGCGCTGTAAGTCATTCAATAACCACACGTTTTTTAAGGTAGCCAACCCTATAAATGCCACTTTTTGGTGCAACTACTGGCACTATTTCCACTGATAAAAAAGGGTTAATGAGTTAAGGCGACGTCACACTTTTCGATATACGCTCGCTCAACTGTTCGCAGGCATCTTGTGTATCGAGGCTATTGGGCAACACCGAGCGCGCCACACTTTCCACCTGTCGACACAGCGCCAAGCGCTCATTGGTCGCATCCCGCTCGCGGTCGACCTGGGCATTGAGCTGCACAAAATAGACCCCCAGCAACACCGCCGCGCCAAGCACTGCGAACACGAAGTAGCGAAAGTTGTTGGACGGCGGCTCGGGTGGACTCATGGCTCACTGCGCCCTGCTCTTCTCATAACGCACGTCGCCGTCCTCGACCTGCGCCGTCAGGGTCCAGCCCAGGCGTTGGTAAAACCCGTTGGCGCGGATTTCGTCGCGCCCATCGGTGATCAGAAACAACCTGTCATGGTGTGCAAACAGCGCGGCTTCAGCCACCGCCATGAGTCGACGCCCCAGCCCCAGGTTCTCGTGGGACGGCAATACGAACATCGCGAACACCTCGCCGGTCGCCAGGTCGACCATGCTGAAGGCCACGGGCCGGCCATCCACTTCGGCGATCCATACGCAGGGGGCTTCGCGGATGCTGTCGGCCAGCACCTCTGGGGTGATGCCCAACTCGGCCATCTGCTCGACACTCAGATGGTTTTGCACCACCGAGGTGCGAAGGGTGAAGAGCGTGTCGACATCGTCCTGCGTCGCTGCGCGGATAAGCGTTTGCATACTGGCCTCCCAATGAAGGACGCAATTGTATGCAAATAGAAACATAGCGATTGTCGTGGATTTGTAAACCGCCGCCTAAAAGGACTCGCCATGCTGCTGCCGACGAAATTGCCCTGGCGCCAGGCCATGGGCCTTGCGGAAGCAACGGGAAAAGTACGCTTCATCGGTAAACCCGCAGCGGTGTGCAATGGGGCCGATCATCTGCGCACTGTTGAGCAACAAGGTGCGCGCCAATAGCAAGCGGCGGTCGAGCACCAGTTGCGAGAAGGGTTTGCCGGTCTCCTTGCGTAACAGGTGCGTGAGGTAGTTGGGTGACAGGAACGCCGCCGCTGCCGTGTCGGTAAGGTTGAGGGTCGGCTCGTGCAGATGCTCGCGGATGTAGCGCTGCACCCGCGCCAACGCATCCTTGCGCCCGCGCCGGGTGGCATTATCGGCGGCGAACGCCTGCAACGGCTCGGCATATTGTTCGCAGACCAGGCCGATCAGTTGAAACAGGTAACCCTTGAGACGTTCGCGGGTGCCGAAGGTGCGGTGGGCATCCAGTTCGCGCATGTGAGTGAGCCAGCTTTGCACCTGCTCAAATGCTGCGTCATCGAGGATGAAATCCAGGTGTTCCTGGAAGCGAAACGGCGACAGCTCGGGCGCCTGGCCGATGGGAATGTCTTCGAGGTCCAGGGGGGCGCAGGTCAGTTGCGGCAGGAAAAAGCCCTGGCTGAAGTTGATCAGCATGAACTCGCCGTCTTCGGGATGGGGAATCACATGCAGGCGATGGGGCAGGATAAAGGCCAGGGCCTTGCGCGGAAACGGCCGCACCGCGCCGCCGATGTGCTGCACGGTGTCGCCGCCAAGGTTGATCTGGATCTGGAAGTATTCATGCCGATGCGGGCGGGTCAGCGGCGCCCGCCCGCGCTTGTCACGGATGTAGAAGTCGGGGCGGTCGCTGCGTTGTTCCATGCCGTAGGTGGTGACGCGGGTGCCTGGCATAACGGTCTCTCGGGTGGCCGGGTCACCACTTTAGCCTCAAGCCTGGCCGAGGGTGAACTGCAACTCGCCGATGCCCTCGATGCCCGCCGTGACCACATCGCCCGGCTGCAAGGCACCGACACCTGCCGGGGTGCCGGTGAAGATCAGGTCGCCAACCTTCAGCGCGACAGACCTTGAGGCATGGCTGATCACTTCGCTGACAGACCAGATCTGGTCGGCCAGGTCGCCCACCTGGCGCTGTTCGCCATTGACGTCAAGCCAGATTTTTCCGCTGGACGGATGCCCTACCGCGCTCACCGAGCGCAATGCGGTGCTCGGCGCAGACGCATCAAACGCCTTGGCCCACTCCCACGGCCGCGAGAGTTTTTTCGCCTGGGCTTGCAGGTCGCGGCGGGTCAGGTCGACGCCGACGCCATACCCCCAGATGTGGGAAAACGCCTGTTCCGGGGCGATATCCACTCCGTCCTTGCCGATGGCCACCACCAGTTCCACTTCGTGGTGCAGGTCGGCGGTCAGCGGTGGGTAGGCGATCACCCCTTCGGCGGGTACCACGGCGTCCGCCGGTTTCATAAAGAAAAAGGGCGGCTCGCGGTCCGGGTCGTGACCCATCTCACGCGCATGCTCACTGTAGTTGCGGCCCACGCAGAACACACGGCGCAGCGGGAAGCGCGCATCACTGCCTTGGACTGCGAGGGTTGGGGTTGGCGCGGGGGTGAATACGTAGTCAGTCATGGCCTGTGCCTCGGGTTTACCTGGCGCCAGTATGGCCAGGGCCGCCGAGGAAAAGTTGGACAGGCTTACGCAGATTTTGTACTGGCCGGTGCTTGCTCGATCATTTGCGTGCGACCTTGTAGCGCACGCAATCCTGATAGAAACCCTGGCGAATGGCCTCGGGCTTGAGCCGCGAACGGCTGTCGTAGGTCTGTTCGGTGATGCCCATGGCCATCATGCGCATCCAGGATTTGTTGAACTTCATGCTCTGGATCTTCTGTCGCGCCGCATACAGCGACACCCCCGACAGTTTCAACTCCTGAGCCCTGGCGGCCGTGCCGGCGCCCCAACTGCACATGTACTTGTCACCTTCGCGCAACTCCCGTGCCTGCACGGCAGCCGCGCCGCCGGCCAGGGAGCAGGCGATCAGCATGATTCCAACAGTGCGCATTTGCATCCTCGCCTAACCACCTGAAAATAAAAGCGATTCTGGCGAGGATTTGGTTACAAGGGGGCCATTAAATTGCCTTATCACCACTGATAGGTTGCACTCGCCTGCACCGTGCGCTGCGAGCCATACCAGCACCACGAATAGGAGTAGCAGGACGCGACATACTCTTTATTCGCCAGGTTGGTGGCGTTGAGCGCCAGGCGCAGGTTGTCCTTCAGGCTGGTAATGTTGGGGATGTCGTAGTGCACCGCCGCATCGAACAAGGTGTAGCCCGGCACCTTGAGGGTGTTGGCTGTATCGCCCCAGGAAGACCCGACATAACGCGCGCCCGCACCCGCGCCGAAGCCCTTGAGGTGGCCGTCGTGGAAGGTGTAGTCAGCCCACGCCGAGGCGGTGTGGCGCGGCACGCCGTAGGTGGTGGTGCCTTCGGCGGCGATGGCCGGGCCTACGCCGATATCGCTGATGGGCGCATAGCGCACAGTGTTGTTGGATTTGCTGATGCGGTTGTCCAGGTACGCGTAGGCCGCTGTGATGTCGAGGTTATCGTTGAGGCTGGCCTTGCCTTCCAGCTCGAAGCCACGGGATTGCACTTCACCGTCCTGGCTCTGGCAGCGCCCGGTGCCGCACAGGTGGGTGGGGTCCGGGTCGGTGGTGAGCACGTTGGTCTGGCGCAGGTCGAAGATAGCCGCGGTGATAAAGCTGTTGCTGCCCGGCGGCTGGTACTTGATGCCGATTTCGTACTGCTTGCCTTCGGTCGGCTTGAACACCGAACCGCCGTAGCCGGTACCCGATTGCGGGTTGAACGACTCCGCATAGCTGGCATACGGCGCCAGGCCATTGTCGAAGAGGTAGACCAGGCCGATACGACCGGTAAACGCCTTGCTGTCCAGGGACGACTTGCTCTTGGCCCCCGTGCTGATGGTCTGGGTACTGTTATCGGTGCTGGCCCAGTCATAGCGACCGCCCAGCAGCAGCACCCACTTATCCCACTTCATCTGCTCTTGCAGGTACACCCCGGTCTGTTCGCTGCGCGAAGTGCCGTCGGTGGTGTAGGCCGGCACCGGGACGGCCGCGCCATAGACCGGGTTGAAAATATCCAGGGTCGGGCCTGCGGTGTACACACCTGAGCCGGACTTGGTGTCGGTGCTGGTGTTCTGGTAGTCGAGCCCCATCAACAAAGTGTGCTGCAACGGGCCGGTGTCGAATTTGGCCTGCAGCTGGTTGTCGAGGGTGTAGGCATCCAGGTCGACATCGCTGGCGATGGTCGAGCGGCGGATGGTGCGGTAATCCGCCATCAGGTAGTTGTTGTAGAGGCTGCGGTACTGGCCTTCGCTGCGCAGGTAACGCGCATTCTGGCGCACCGTCCAGACGTCATCGAAGTGATGCTCGAACGCCCAGCCGATGGAGTAGTACTCGCGGTCGCTTTTCTCGAAATTCTTCTCGCCATCGTAGAAATCCACATCGATGCTGTGCCCGGTCGGGCTGTGCAGTACCGAGCCCCAGGCTGGCACCGAGCCATAGGACGCACCCTTGGGGTCCTTCTGGAAATGCCCGAGCAGGGTCAGCGAAGTGGCATCGTCCGGGCGCCAGGTAAAGGCGCTGGACAATGACTGACGGCGCGTCTCGGTGTGCTCCACCTGCCCATCGGCATCGTCGAAAAGCCCGGCCACGCGGTAGGAATACACGCCCTGATCATCCAGCGGGCCGCTCAAGTCGAAGGTGGTGCGCTTCTTGTTGAAGGTGCCGTATTCCACGCCGACTTCATGAAACGGCGTATCCAACGGGCGCTTGCTGACCATGTTGATCACCCCGCTCGGCGTGCCCTGGCCGTACAGCACCGACGCCGGGCCGCGCAGCACTTCCACGCGTTCCAGGTCAAAGGCGTCTTTCTGCGGCAGCGCGTCACGGCTCGACGGCATGCGCAGGCCATCGAGGTAAGTGGCCGGGGAGAAACCGCGGATAGTCAGTTGGTCAAGGCGCGACGCAGTGGCGCCACGGGTTTCCGGGATGACGGCGGCGCTGTAACGCAGGATCTGGTTGAGGCTCTCGGCGTTTTGCGCACGCATCTGGTCTTTGGTGACGATGGAAATCGACTGCGGGGTTTCGATCAGCGCGGTGTCAGTCTTGGTCCCCGACAAACTGCGCGTGGCCACATAACCGGCCACCGGCCCGGTCGGGCTTTCGGCCTGATACGCGCCACTGATGGTGGTGGCCTGCAGTTCCATGGCCCCACCGTTATCCGGGATGGCTTCGAGGCGGTAGCGGTCGGCGGAAATCTTCAAGGCTTGCAGGCCGCTGCCGGCGAGCAATTGGCTCAGTGCCACGTCAGTGTCGTATTGCCCGCTCAACCCCTTGCTGCGTTTGCCCCGGGTCAGGCCTGCATCGAAGGCCAGCACCAGGCCCGCCTGTTCGGCGAGGTTGTTGAGCGCCTGGCTCAGGTCACCGGCAGGGATCGAGAAACGGCGCAACGCGCTGCTGCTCTCTTCGGCATAGGAGGACTGGACGGTCAGCAACGGCACGGCGGCAAAAGCCATCGCCACTGACAGGGCCAGTGGGTGCAAGGGACGAGCAAGGCGCGACATGGGAAATCCTGCGTAAGGGAGGTTCTATTAACCATGACGGCCATGTCGGGGAATCGGGCAAGGATGGGAGCGATTTTTATTTGGCGGGCAATTCTGCAATCAGGTTTATCGCTTTTCCGTGTAGCACTTTGGGCTGACTTTTCGCGGTTTTTTCCCCTGCGTAGTGGGCTCTTTCTGAATTTTCCAACCGTTCATCCAGCCGCTTTTTGCTGGGGCATGCTCCGACGCCTTGCCCTTTGCCGAGACGTCACGGATGACCAACGCTTCCCACATTGCCCTGATCGAAATGGAACTGGACGGCTTTCATCAGAGCCTGGTGAGTTATCGCCAGCAGATGAACGCCTGGTATTCGCGCGCGCTGGATTCAGTGAGCCATGCTGCGGACATGCCGTCGTTGCTGGGGATGGATCGGGTGTTGCGGGTGGGGGATTCGCAACGGTCGGTGAGCGTTTCCGACGCTGACTTTTCGAGCGTGACCCGCTGCGCGATGGGCGGTGAGTTGAAGATCGAGAGCACGTTCGAGTCGGTGTATGACGTGCCGATCGGCAATATCCCGGTGGAGGTCATCGGCCTGGATGACGGCAGTTCCACGGTGGTCATGCTGGATGAACAGGGTAAGGGCTCGCACCACTGTGCGGCGGGCGGACGCTATCAGGTGCGGGTGCAGGGTGGCGTGTCCGAGGAACAGGTTGACGCGCTATTTGCCTCTTACGCCGGTTTGACCAGGGATTTGGAGCAGTGGCTTCGGGAGCAGTGGTCTGGCTTTAAACCGCATTGGGAGCGCTCGACCGCCAGTGCAATTGGCAGCGGTTTATTGGCGGGCAGTTGGGCGGCGATTCGCGACGTGTGGGACAGCATCAAGCTGGTGCAGGCAATTCTTGAAGACCCGTTGGCGTTCGTTGAGCAGTTGGGTGAGCAGGCCGCCAGGTTGGCGCAAATCGCCACCGACACGCCGAAGGTCATGGAACAGGCGATGTTGCTCGCCAGTGACGAGGCAGCGCTGTACCTGATGGTACGTACGGCGATGCTCTGGCTGGACGCATTACCGCCCGGTGAGATGGCCGAGGTAGCAGCAGGGTTTGTGGTGTCGCTGCTGATTGACCTGGTGATTGGCGCCGTATTGACCATCGCCTTGCCGGCGGCGGGTGTGGCGTATTTGAGCTTGCGGTTGGTCAAGTATGGAGCGCGGATTGTTGAGGCGGCGGTGGGTTTTGTTAAGGGCCTGTTGGCGATTCTGACCAAGTTCATGCAGGCGGTGGATCGCTACAAGGCGGTGGCGGTTCGCGGGGTGGTCGGCGGGCTCAAGCAAGGCACGATGCAGATGCGCTGGAAGGCGCGGCAGAACGCGGTGCTGAAGCAGCAAGAGCATGTGGATGATGTGCCGGCTTCTGCTCGCAATCCCAATGGGGATGCGGCGGCATCTTCGGACAAGACCGCCACCAACGGCTGCCCGGTGTCGATGGTCACCGGCGAGGAGTTGCTGACGCTGACCGATGGCACGCTGGACGGGGTCTTGCCGGTTGAGTGGACTCGCTTGTACCGCACCAGTGCGGTGGAAATGGATTGCGGGCTGGGGTTTGGCTGGAGTCACTCGCTGGCGCATCGGCTGGTGGTTGAGGCTGATTCGGTTGTTTGGACCGATCATGAAAACCGCTCCACCACCCTGCCCTTGCCTACTGCCTCTCGACCTGCGATCACCAACAGTCTGGCCGAAGCGGCGATCTATTTGGGTGCTGCGCCCGATGAATTGGTGCTGGCCCAGACGTCACGGTTCTACCACTTCCGCGACGGTGTGCTGACAGCGATCAGCGATGCGTATGACAACCGCCTGCGCATTTCCCGGGATTTTCTGGGGCGTGTTGAGCGGGTGGATAACGGGGTCGGGCGTTCGCTGTTCTTGCGTTATGCGTCGGGCCGGATTGTGGCGGTGGACTATCAGGTTCATCGGGCTAAAGGCCTTGAGCCGTTTGAGTGGGTGACGGAACAGACGGTTGTTTCCTACGCCTATGACGAGCTTGGACGACTGGTTTCAGCGACCAATGCCGTCGGCGAAAACGAGGTTTATCGCTACGACGAACAGCACGTCATCCTTGAACGTGGCTTGGCCGGTGGGGCGAGTTTCTTCTGGGAGTGGGAACGGTCGGGCAAGACGGCGCGGTGTGTGCGGCATTGGGCGAGTTTCTCGCAGATGGACACGCGCTATGCCTGGGATGACAACGGCCAGGTCACGGTGTTTAACGCCGATGGTAGCCAGGAAGTCTACGTGCATGACCAGCGGGCGCGGCTGGTGCAGCGGGTCGATCCAGACGGTGCCGAGCATTTCAAATCCTACGATGACCAAGGCCGGCTGACCGTTGAGCAGGATCCGCTGGGGGCGATCACCGCGTATCAGTACGACGAAGCCGGGCGCTTGGTGGCGGTGTTTCCGGGGGACGATGAGCCGACGACCTACGAGCATGACAACGGGTTCGTACGGGTTGTGCGGCGTGGTAAAGCGGTTTGGAAGTATGAGCGCAATGACCAGGGCGATGTCATTCGCAAGATCGATCCTGACGGTCACGTTACCGATTACACCTACAACAAATACGGACAGTTGGTTGGGGTTTGGTATCCGGATCACAGCTGTCAGCGGCTGGTATGGAACGAGGGTGGGCAGTTGCTTGAGGAGCAATTGCCCAATGGCGGGATCAAGCGCTATCGCTATGACGACCTGGGGCGGCAGATTGCGCGGGAAGATGAACACGGCGCGCTGACCCGGTATCAGTGGGACAGCGTGGGTCGGTTGATTCGTGTTGTGCTGCCAGGCGACGGGTTCAGGGAATACAGCTACAACCCCTACGGAAAAATCACCGCCGAGCGCGATGAACTCGGGCACGTCACCCGCTACGAATACGCCGACGGCCTGCACCTGATCAGCCGCCGTATCAATGCCGATGGCAGCCAGGTCAACTACCGATACGACAATGCGCGGTTACTGCTGACTGAAATCGAAAACGAAGTTGGCGAGACCTACCGGCTCCAGTACCACAGCAACGGCCTGATCCAGCAGGAAACCGGGTTTGACGGACAGCGCACCGCTTACGTTTACGACCTTAATGGCAACCTTTCGGAAAAGACCGAACACGGCGATGACGGCAGTCAGTTGGTTACCCGCTACCAGCGCGATTACGCCGGACGCCTCGTCAGAAAAACCCTGCCCGACGGTGGCAAGGTTGATTACACCTACGACCGCCAGGGCAATCTATTAGGCGTCGAAGACGGCCACTGGTCCCTGGCCTACGAGTACGACAGCCAAAACCGCCTCACCGCCGAACACCAAGGCTGGGGCACGCTGCGCTACGCCTACGACGCCTGCGGCCGATTGCAAAACCTGCGCCTGCCGGACAACAACCGCCTCACCTTCACTCACGACAAAGGCGGCCACCTCGCCACCGTCGAACTGAACGGCGTTGTACTTACCTCACACCTGTTCAATGCTCGCCGCGAACAGCAACGCCAACAAGGCCAACTGCTCAGCCACTACCAACACGACCACCAGGGCCGCCTATTCAACCAGAGCATCAATGACGCCGAAGGCCCGGTGTACAGACGCCACTACGACTACGACAAATCCGGCAACCTCACCCGCCTGCTCGATACCCGCAAGGGCGAACACCGCTACCACTACGACCCACTCAACCGCCTCACCCGCGCCGACCACACCCAAGGCGAGCAAGAACGCTTCGGCCACGACCCCGCCGGCAACCTGCTCATGCACAACCGCCCCGGCCCCGACATCGTCGCCGGCAACCGCCTGATGATCCAGGGCGACCACCACTATGACTACGACGCCTTCGGCAACCTCATCCGCGAATGCCGCGGCAAGGGCCACGCACTCGTCACCGAATACCGCTACGACTGCCAGCACCGTCTGATTGGCGTTAAAACGCCCAACGACCAGACCGCCAGCTATCGCTATGACCCGTTTGGGCGGCGTATCAGTAAAACCGTCAACGGCATCACCACCGAGTTCTTCTGGCAAGGCGACAAACTGATTGCCGAACACCATGCGGATCGGCATCGCAGCTATCTCTACGAACCCGACAGCTTCCGTCCGCTAGCCTTGCTGGAAGGCTTCGGCCCCAAGGAAACCAAGGCCTACCACTACCAACTCGACCACCTCGGCACCCCACAGGAACTCACTGCCCAAGACGGCGAAATCGTCTGGTCGGCGCACTACCGTGCCTACGGAGAAATCAGCCACCTCGACATCGGAAAAGTCGACAACCCGCTGCGTTTCCAGGGCCAGTATTTCGATCAGGAAAGCGGGCTGCACTACAACCGCCATCGCTACTACAATCCGGATGTTGGTCGCTACCTGACGCCTGATCCGGTGAAGCTGGCGGGTGGGATTAACACGTTCCAGTACGTGCTTAACCCTACGGGGTGGGTTGATCCGCTGGGATTGAGTAGGTGTCCAGGTGCTGATGGATGTAAACCGAAACATCGCGCCGAAGATCCGGAAAAAGGCGCTAAGATCAATGAAGGCGATGTAGAGCCCCCTAAAGGACACGATACCAAGCTATCAAGAAACGGAGCGTTTAGAAGGGCGAAAGAGATTGGAGGCATACCACAAAACACTCAGCCGATAACGATTTACCGGGAGCCCATCCGTGATCAGGATCGTCATATCATGGGGCGTGTATACGTTTTCAGTTTGAAAAAAAATCACATCACCAGAATTCTTGAACACTCGCTTGGCCACATAGAAGGAAATCATGGCCCGCACTTCAACACTAAAAGCACCGTAAATGAAATCAAAGTTCCTTTGAAGATCGGCGATGACTCACATACATACTTCAAGAGATAATCAATGACAACCATGTATATAAATGAAGCCGGTGTAAGGCCATGGGAAAGTATGCACCCAACGGATGACGCGAGGTTCACAACGACAACACTATTAGCCCGCAACTTCAGCAGCGTGTGGAATTCATGGTGCGACACAATGGACCTACTATCAGAAGAATGGCCCATCAAAAAAGAATGGACATCTACAACCACTATCAGCTTCAACTCCAACGCCGAAGAATATCTATTTAAAAAGAATATAACTGCGACACTTGGCGCCGGCGACCTTCTTAAAAAAAATGAAAATACCAATATTTATTCCACAATTAAAAATCACTCAAATTCTTCTAGAAAAATACAAAATCTAGTTTTTGAGGGGTCGCACAATGCTCTTTTAATAGTGCAAAAATCTGAAACCAGCGTAGAGGAGCTCTGGTTTAAGATGACCATATTTGAAAAGCTAATCACCCCCGAAAAAATCAGTACCTTCTTGAATTCTCAAGCCAATATCTTATTATGCAGATTTTACGAGTCAGAAACACATGCCACTGCTCAGCTCATGTATAAAACCACCACTGAGAATAAAGCCATTATAAAAAATATAAGAAGCCTTTTTAAAGAAATCAGCATTGAAGATGTTCACCACTACATAAATGGTACAAAAGCAAAAATTAATAAAAGGCCAACCTCAGCAAACGGTGGCCTAGCATAGCCGGACGAAAAGAGACTTGTATTGGGGCTGCTTCGCAGCCCAACGCAGGGCAAGGCTGCTCACCTCAACAAGCGGAATCACCCAAACAAAGGGGTCTCACCAACCCTCTTTAAGCATCCGCAACTCCAAATGCTGCAACAACATGATGGTCTTCCCATCCACAATCTCGCCGTTCTGAACCATTGCCAAAGCCTCTTCAAAGCCCAGCTCCAGCACTTCGATATCTTCGCCCTCCTCTTCCAAGCCACCGCCAGTCCCAACCCGATCACCCGGCTGATATTCACCCATGAAAAAGTGAATCCGCTCGGTCACCGAGCCGGGGCTCATGAACGCTGCGTAGATTTTCTCGACATGGCCGACGCGATAGCCAGTCTCTTCCTCGGCCTCCAGGCGAATGCGTTCTTCGGGGCTGGCGTTATCCAGCAACCCGGCCGCCGCTTCGATGAGGTAGCCATGGTAATCGTTGACGAACGTCGGCATGCGAAACTGGCGAATCAGCAACACCGTACGCTGCACGCGGTTGTACAGCAGGATGGTCGCGCCATTGCCCCGGTCGTACACCTCGCGGGTTTGGGCTTGCCAGCTGCCGTCGCGGCGGCGCAGGTCGAAGCTGTATTTTTTCAGCAGGTACCAGTTTTTCGAAAGGGTCTCTTCAGCGGTGATGCGCACGGGGCTATCAGCCATGGTCGTTTTCTCAAGAAAGGGAATGTGTCTGTTTGATGCGATCCCAGGCAGCGGCGACTTCTTCTGCGCTGCTGGCCTTGATCCGCGCCAGATTACGCGGATATTCAACCCCGGGGTTTTCCGTAAACCGCGTGGCGGTGAATTGGCCGTTGCTCGCGCGCAGGATGTAGCCGGTGTCTTCACACTGCGCCGACGCCAGGTACACCACCCCTGGCGTCACCCACTCCGGCTTGAGTTCATCCGGCTCGTGAGTCACGCCCCACATGCGCGTCTTCGCCACCGGCGAGATTGCATTGACTTTGACGCCCGCCTCCAGCCCCTCATGGCTCAACGCATTCATGATCCCCAGTTGGGCCATCTTGCCGGCGCTGTAGGCCACCAGGCCGGTTTGCTCGTACTGCGCGTACATGGCGCGGTCGGAGGTGGTGAGGATGATGCGCGGCGCGGGTGAACGCAGCAGGTGCGGCCAGGCGTGCTTGCACAGCCACAGCGGGGCGTAGAGGTTGATGTCCATGGCACGCTGCAGGAACGTGGCGTCGAGGTCGGTGATGTTCTGGTAACCCACCCAGCCGGCATTGTGAATCAGGATATCGAGTTGGCCAAAGACCTCGAGGGTGTACGCAACCAACTGCCGGCAGCCCTCGTTCGTGGACAAGTCGCCGCCGTGACCGATCACGTGCAAGCCTTCGGCCTGCAACGCCTTTGCCGCCGCCTGGACGACCGTTGCATCGCTGCCTGCGCCCGCGCTGTCGGCGCCGATATCGCTGATCACCACCCGTGCACCGCCCTGGGCCAGGGCCCGTGCGTAACAGAGCCCCAACCCGCGTGCGCCGCCGGTGACGATTGCAGTCTTGCCTGTGAAATCCATGTGCTTGCTCTCCTGTTCGGCGGCCCACCCTAACAATCTCTGCACGTATTGTTCAATGCAGTAACACTTTGTAAGAAACACCCATGGGCGGCTGTCGAATTAATACCTGCCTGGGCAAGCCATCTGGTAAAACCCCTGCTTGACCTTTTACCTGGAACCTTCATGTCCTCACGTTTTCTCTCGCGCCTGAGCCTGCGCTGGTTTCCCCTGGTGTGCATGGCGCTGTTGATCGTCGGCCTGCCGGTGGGCTGTGCCGTGCTGCAACACAAGGAACGCGAACTGGTGTTTCGCATCGAGCCGGGCACCGCCAGTTGGTACAGCGGCTTGCCCAAGGCGGTGCAGGAATTCGAGCTCAAGCCGGCCAGCTTCAAATCGGGGCAGAATATCCATGGCTGGTGGTACCCGGCGGACAAGAAAGATGCTCCCGCGATCCTCTACCTGCACGGCGTGCGCTGGAACCTCACCGGGCAGCTGTTTCGCATCGAGCAACTGCACGCCCTGGGTTATTCGGTACTGGCCATCGACTATCGCGGCTTCGGCCAGAGCCACGGCGAGCTGCCGTCGGAAACCACCGTGTACGAAGACGCACGCATCGCCTGGGAGCGTTTCCAGGTGCTGCAACCCGACCCACAGAAACGCCTGATCTACGGGCACTCGCTGGGGGGCGCGGTGGCCATCGACCTGGCTGCCGAATTGGGCAAACAGGCACCGTTGCCAGTGCGTGGCCTGGTCATCGAATCCACCTTTACGTCGCTGGCGGATGTAGCCACCGCTGTGGCGAATACCTCACTGCCGGTGCGTTGGTTGCTGTCGCAGAAGTTCGATTCCATCGACAAGATCGCCGACATCCATATGCCGCTGCTGGTGGTGCATGGCCTTGACGACCGCTATGTACCACCGCGTTTCAGCCAGCAGTTGTTTGAAGCCGCCCGGGAGCCCAAACGGCTGTTACTGGTGCCCGGTGCCAGCCACAACAACAGCATGAGCCTGGCCGGTCGCAGCTACGGCCAAGCGCTGGACAAACTGATGCAAGCGAAGATGCCGGCGCAGGTTGTCACGCACTCCACAGGCCGCAACGGCGACTCGTAAAAACGTTTTTCGGCACTGGGTTCGCGCTTGCCTGTCAAGCGCAAACCCAGCCCATGCTGGGCCGAATCCGAAGTTGATCAAATATTGATCTTGGCTTAAATCGCCAACCCTGCCGGGGCTTCGCAAAGTTATCCACAGAGATACCCACGGTTTTCGTGGACAACTCTTTTAATTTTTTTACGTTTTTTTTTGCTCAGAAAAGGTTTTCCGGGAATGTCCCCGGCAACAAAATCTCGCGATTCACATCGCGTATATCGTTATACCCACACAGCGCCATCGTCACGTCCAACTCACGGGCAATGATCTCGAGCGCCTTGGTCACACCCGCCTCGCCCATCGCCCCCAGCCCATACAAATGCGGCCGGCCGATCATCGTACCTTTGGCACCCAACGCCACTGCCTTGAGCACGTCCTGGCCGGAGCGAATGCCGCCGTCGAGCCACACCTCGATACGCTCCCCCACCGCCTCCACAATCGCCGGCAACTGGCTGATGCTCGACGGGGCGCCATCCAATTGCCGTCCTCCGTGATTGCTCACCACCAACGCATCGGCGCCGGCATTCGCGGCCAGGCGTGCATCCTCCACATCGAGGATGCCCTTGATGATCAGCTTGCCACCCCAGCACTTCTTGATCCACTCCACATCATCCCAACTCAGACGCGGGTCGAATTGCTGGGCGGTCCAGGACGACAGCGAACTCATGTCGGCCACGCCTTTTACATGCCCGACGATATTGCCGAAGCCGCGCCGTTTAGTGCCCAGCATGCCCATCACCCAACGCGGTTTGGTGGCCATGTTGAGAATATTCGGCAACGTCAGTTTGGGCGGCGCTGACAGGCCGTTGATCAAGTCCTTGTGGCGTTGCCCGAGGATCTGCAGGTCGAGGGTCAGCACTAATGCATCCACGCCGGCGGCCTTGGCGCGCTCGATCAATTGCTCGATAAAGGCGCGGTCGCGCATCACGTACAGCTGGAACCAGAACGGCTGGCCGACGTGCTCGGCGATGTCTTCCAGCGAACAAATGCTCATGGTCGACAAGGTATAGCGCAGGCCAAAGGCTGCGGCGGCGCGAGCGGTGAGAATCTCGCCATCGGCATGCTGCATGCCGGCCAAACCGGTCGGTGCCAGCGCGACGGGCATGGCCATATCCTGGCCGATCATGCTGGCGCGGATCGAGCGCTCGTCGATATTGCGCGCCACCCGCTGGCGGAACTTGATGCGGGCAAAGTCGCTTTCATTGGCGCGGTAGGTGCTCTCAGTCCAGGAGCCGGAATCGGCGTAGTCGTAGAACATGCGGGGCACACGTTTTTGCGCGAGCTTGCGTAAATCTTCGATGGTTGTGATCAACGACATCTAGGTCACCTCTCCCTGGACTGAACGCTGAGAGTAACCGCCCATCGCGCGCACAACCAGCCATTGCGTTTATAGCCCAGGGCAATTAATCTCGCACAAACCCGCAAAAAGACGCAAAACCATGCACAACACGCATCAAGCCATCGACCTGCCTTCCTTGCGCAAACAGAAGATTTTGTTGCTGCTGGAGCGCGACGGCAAAGTCACCGCCTCGGAGTTGGTGGAGCACTTCGCCGTGTCCCAGGACACCATTCGCCGCGACCTCGGCGAACTCGCCGCCGCCGGCCTGCTGCAACGCGTGCACGGCGGTGCCTTGCCCCGGCCCAAGGACACCGGCAAGGACTTCTTCACCCGTGTCGGCGAGACCAACGACGCCAAGCGCCACCTTGCCCGCCTGGCCGCCGAACGGGTCGAGGACGGCCAGATCGTGCTGTTCGATTCCGGCTCCACCACCCTGCAGATCGCCCAGTCATTGCCGCACTCGATCCGCCTCACGGTAGTCACCACATCGCCCATGATCGCCATCGCTCTGGCCGACCATCCCGACGTTAAAGTGATCCTTACCGGCGGCCAACTCAACCCGGCCACGCTGTCCACCAGCGGCCATGAAACCGTGCGGCTGATCCAGAGCGTCAAGGCCGACCTGCTGTTTACCGGCGTGTGCGCGCTGCATCCGCAAGTCGGCATCAGTTCGCTGCATTTTGATGAAGTGGCGGTCAAGCAAGCCCTGCTCGACAGTGCGTCCCACGTGGTGGCGGTGACCATGGCCGACAAGCTCGGCGCCGTGGAGCCGTTTGTGGTGGCGCCGTGCAGTCGTATTCACACGCTGATCACCGAATGGCACGTGCCGAGTGTGGAGGCGTATGAACAGCTAGGGTTGGAAGTGCTGCGGGTAGAGCTCGAGTAGGCACAGTCAGAACAGCACCTCGGCCGCATCGCGCATGAAAATCTCGATGGTCTTGGGGCCTACACCGTCGAATTCCCCAAGGCGTTTTTCGAAGGCCTCACGGCTTTCGCTGACACTGCGCATATGGGTGATCTTGCCGGCGTATTCGGCGTTCAACCTGGCGCTGAGGTCGAGCAAGCGTTGCGCGGTGGTTTCGTCATAGCGCACGTAATGTGCGCGTCCAAGCATGGCCACCAATTCACGCGATGTGCAGTGCTGCAGCTTGCGCGCAGTGTCACGGCCTGCCTCCTCGACAATCACTTTATAGGCCTGCGCGGCAATCGGCGCCTGGATACGCTTGCCCATCAGGAAGCTGGCGATAAACCACTTGAACAGAGCGTGGTCATCGCCGGGCTTGAGGTCGATGCCCAACTCCGTCGCGCTGATGGCACGGGCCATGCTCAGTGGCCCAGCTTGCGCTCGGCCTTGGCGGCCTGTTCGTTGATGGCATCGGTCTGCCGTTCGATGTCCTTTATCGAGGTGGGCGTCACCACTTTATCGATGGTTTCGGTCTTGGGATTCGGGCGGTCCAGGGTTTGGCCCTTGACGGGTTTTTCCGTGCCGCTCTGGGCTTCTTCAGAGCTGATGGGTGCAGGGGTTTTATCGGCAGTCATGGTGTATCTCCAGTCAATTGAAAGCCCGTGAAAATGGCGGGCGCTTAAGCAGCAGAGGCTTGCCGGTGTGGATAGTTCAAGGAAATTGCCCGCGCCAACCGTCCGAGAAATAAGCGCAAATTAATTTAAACCTTTGCCGTGCGAGCCGGATCAACTCTCCCAGATCCCATTCCCCATCAGGAGACGCTCGATCATGAGTTCACACCTAAACGGCAGAAAGATTCTGGTCATCACCTCCAATACCGGCATTGAGCGCGATGAACTGCTCAAGCCGTTGGAAGCACTGCGCGGTTATGGCGCGACGGTGACCCACGCCTCCAGCAAGGGCGGCACCACACAGACTTTTGTCGGCGACACCGAGAAAGACCAGACGGTGGAATCCGACGCAAAACTGTCCGAGCTCAGCGCTGCTGATTTCGATGCACTGGTCATTCCCGGTGGCACCGTCAATGCGGACACGTTGCGCCAGGATGCGGCCGCGTTGAAGCTGATCAACGCGTTCGTGCAGGCCGGTAAAACCGTGGCCGCGATCTGTCACGGGCCATGGGCGCTGATTGATGCAGGCGTAATCAAGGGCAAGACCCTGACCTCCTACAAGAGCGTGCGCATCGACCTGGAAAACGCCGGTGCCGCCGGCTGGGTCGATGCGGACGTCAAGGAGTGCAAGGCCAACGGCTGGACACTGATTACCTCGCGTACACCGGACGATCTGCCGGCGTTCAATGAGGCGATTGCCAAGGCTTTGGCAGGCTGACACCCGAGGGCTGAACGAAAACAGGCGCCTCGAAGGCGCCTGTTTTTTATGGGCTGATGCCTCAGCTTTTACGATGTTCCGGCATTTCCCGTTTCGGCCCGAACATCGCCCAGGCGATCAGCCCAAACAGCGGTACAAAAATCAGCACCACCAGCCATAATCCTTTCGACTCCCAGCCCCCCGTGCTGCGCAACACGATATTGATCGCCCACAATTCCAGCAGCAGCAGAATCACTGCCAGACCGATCCAGATATATTGAATTTCCATGCTTCACCTCCTAGGTTATATGCCTTAGGTCAAGCAGGGGCCGCGAGGGTTCATTAAAATTTTCGCGATGGCTCATCCGCAACGGGTGGCTCGGGTGTGAGCCCCCAGTCGCCGTGTTCATACCAGTCATCACCGAGCATCTCGGCCGGGTGCATGGTGCGGTCGGCACCGTTGCCGCAGGCCAGGTCGGAGGCACCGCAATAGCGGTCACACCCCCAGCAGATGCGTTCAGGGTGTTTGGGATGCAGCGGAAATGGCTTGGCCATGAAGCAGCTTCCTACCGGCGAACTGTGGGTCAAGCCTAACGCCACGATCCCAACCCAGCCTTGACCCGGATCAAGCCGGGCAATCATGAAATATCCTGCAAACTTGACAAGAATCATTATTATTCACGCCAGACCTTCCTAGACTCGGGCTCTCTCCCCTCTCCTGTCAGGAAGCCCTCATGCGTACTTCATCCCTGCTGCCCATCCTCCTGTTGATGACCACCTGCGCGGCGTCTGCCAAGGAGTACCCGATCGGCGAACCGCAACACTGCCCGGGGCTGGAAATCGGCGCGGTGTACCTGCAACCGATCGAGATGGCCCCTGCGGGGATGATGCGCGCCACCGCCGATTCCGACGTGCACCTGGAAGCCGACGTACGCGCCACGGCAGACAACGCCCAAGGCTTTCAGGAAGGCAGTTTCGTGCCTTACCTGAACCTGTCCTTCTCGCTGAAAAAACAAGGTGACACGCCGCCCATCAACGGTGACTTCCACGCCATGGTCGCCAATGACGGCCCGCACTATGGCGACAACGTCAAGCTGCAAGGGCCGGGAAAATACAGCCTCACCTTCACCGTTACCCCGCCTTTCGGCCACCATTCCCTGGGCCGTCATACCGACAAGGAAACCGGGGTAGCGCCTTGGTTCGAACGCTGCGAAGTGCACTACGAATTCGTCTACGCCGGCATCGGCAAGAAAGGCGGCTATTGATGCGCCGCGCCCTGCTGCTCGGCGGGTGTGTGCTGAACGGTGTGGCCTTGGCGGCACCGTTGCCCACCTATGAATTGACTCTGCAAGACGGCCACTTCACCCCGCCTCAGTTGGCGGTCAAGGCCGGCGAACGTTTCAAGATCGTGCTCAAGAACCTCGGCCAAGGCCCGGCCGAATTCGAAAGCACGCCGTTGCGGGTGGAGAAAGTCTTGTCCCCTGGGGTGACCACCTTTGTGGTGATCCACCCCCTCAAGCCAGGCACTTATCCATTCTTCGACGAATTCAACCCCCAACTGCCCGAAGGCAGCATACGTGCCGAATAGGAGCCGTTGATGAACACAGCGATGTTTATTGTGTGGCGCGAAAGCGTCGAGGCGCTGCTGGTGATCGGCATTCTGCAGGCCTGGATCAGCTGCCAGGCAGGTCGCTCGCGCCTGGCCCGTTACCTCTGGGCCGGCGTGCTGCTGGGCTTGCTCGGTTCAGCCGGGTTGGCGGGGTTGATGCTGTGGGCCGGCGAAACCATGACCGGCCCCGCGGGTGAATGGCTGCAAGCGGCGCTGACCCTGGTCGCCAGCGGCCTGATGGTGCAGATGGTGTTCTGGATGCATCGCCATGCGCCCACCCTCAAACACCGGTTGGTCAGTGAAGCCGACCAGCGCCTGACCCGGCACGGCGGCTGGGGCGTGTTGCTGCTGGCCCTGCTGGCGGTAAGCCGCGAAGGCAGCGAAACCGTGGTGTTCTTGTATGGCGCCGGTGCCCGTCTGCACGACGAAGCCCTGGGTCTGTTTGCCATCGGTGGCGTGCTGGGGTTGGTGCTGGCCGGGCTGACGGTGGTGCTGTTGCGCAGCAGCCGACGCGTTATTTCCTGGGCGCGTTTTTTCGCCCTCAGCGAAGGCTTGCTGTTGCTGCTGGGCGGCGCGTTATTGGTTGCTGCGGTGGACCGCATCAGTGGGCAACTGCTGGCGATGGACATGCCCGACTGGGTCTACTCGGCCTTTGGCGACAGCCGCTGGGACAGCAGCCTGCTGCTCAGTGACAGCCACGGCCTGGGCGCGTTGCTTGCCGACTTCGCCGGCTATCGCGCCGCGCCCAGCCTGATCACGGTGCTGGTGTTGCTCGGCTATTGGCTGCTGGTGGGCAACGGCCTGCGCCGGTCACGGCAAGCCGCATGAGCTGGCTACAGCAACTGGGCGATGGCATGCGCCGCCATGGGCGGCTGATCCGAAGCGTGCAATGGGCGGTGGTGCTGGTGTACGCCGTGCTGCTGGTGTTGCCGACGCTGCTGCCCCTGCCGGACAGCCAGGCGCGCCTGCTCGACAACCTCACGCTGCTTGCGCAATTCATCTTCTGGGGCCTCTGGTGGCCGTTCGTGTTGCTGTCGATGGTGCTGTTCGGGCGCCTGTGGTGCGGCGTGCTCTGCCCGGAAGGTGCCTTGAGCGAATGGGCCAGCCAGCACGGGCGCGGCCTGGGCATTCCGCGCTGGCTGCGCTGGGGTGGCTGGCCGACCCTGGGCTTTTGCTTGACCACGCTCTACGGCCAGTTGATCAGCGTGTACGACTACGCCCAGGCCGCGCTGCTGATCCTCGGTGGTTCGACCCTCGCGGCGGTCGTGGTCGGCCTGCTGTTCGTGCGCGGCAAACGCGTCTGGTGCCGCTACCTGTGCCCGGTCAGCGGCGTCTTCGCCCTGCTCGCCCGCCTGGCGCCGGTGCACTTCGCCGTGGATGAACAACGCTGGAAGGCCAACGCCGCGCCACGCCTGCCCTTGCCCAACTGCGCGCCGCTGCTGGACATCCGTCGCCTGCAAGGCGCCAGCGAATGCCACGCCTGCGGCCGCTGCAGCGGGCAACGCGGCGCGGTGCAATTGATCGCCCGCTCATGCAACCAGGAGATTCTCCAGGCACCCCTGCAACACGGCTCGGCCTGGGACGCGCGCCTCTTGCTGTTCGGCGTGATCGGCCTGGCCATGGGCGCGTTTCAGTGGACGGTAAGCCCCTGGTTCATCGCCCTCAAGCAACACCTGGCCGAGTGGCTGGTGAGCCGCGACTGGCTATGGCCGCTGCACGACAACGCCCCCTGGTGGTTGCTCACCCATTACCCGCAAAGCAATGACAGTTTCAGCTGGCTGGACGGGGGGTGCATCGTGCTGTATCTGGCCGGCAGCTCGCTGGTGGTGGGCGGCGGATGCTGGCTGTGGTTGCAACTGGCTGCGCGCTCGGCGGGCGATCGCGCACTGTTTCGGCCCCTGGCGCTGACATTGACGCCCCTGGGTGGTGCGGGGTTGTTCCTGGGGTTGTCGGCGACCACGGTGAAGCTGTTGCGCTATGAAGGCTTGGTATTGGCGTGGGTGCAACCGCTGCGAGCGGGGATCTTGATGGCGGCGATCGGCTGGTGCCTGTGGTTGGCGTGGCAACGACTCGAGGGACTGCCTCGCGGACGGGCGTGGCTGTGCATGCTGATGAGTACCGGGTTGATCGGCTATGGCTGGTGGCTGCAGTTCTGGGGCTGGGCCAACTGAAGCATTGAGACTGTGGGAGGGGGCTTGCCCCCTCCCACATTTGCCAACGTCTCGCTAGACCTTGAAGCGCGCCACGGTCTGATGCAGCGCCCCCGCCATCCCCGCCAGGTCATGCCCCGCCGTCTCCGTATGCAAGGCGCCCTGCAACACCTGCTGCGACAGGGTGCGGATGCCAATCAGGTTGCGATCCACCTCCCGCGCCACCAGCGCCTGCTCTTCGGTGGCGCTGGCGATCATCATGTTGCGCTCGTTGATCTGCGAGATAGACCGGGTAATTTCATCCAGCGCCTCCCCCGAACGCTGCGCCACGCCGAGGGTCGCCTGCACCCGCTCACTGCTGCTGTGCATGGCCGCCACCGCGTGTTCGGTGTCCTGGCGGATATTGCCGATCATCTGCTCGATCTCCTGGGTCGAGGCCTGGGTGCGATGGGCCAGCGCGCGCACCTCATCGGCCACCACCGCAAACCCACGCCCGGCATCGCCGGCCCGGGCCGCTTCGATAGCGGCGTTGAGGGCCAGCAGGTTGGTCTGGTCGGCGATGCTGCGAATCACTTCGAGCACGCTGCTGATGTCCTGCACACGGCCGGCCAGTTGCTGGATGCGCTCCGAGGTTTCCACCACGCCGGTGGCCAGGGTGTTGATCGACGCCACGGTCTCCTGCACCTGGGCGCGGCCGCGCTGGGCGGTCTGTTCCGACAGGCGTGAAGCCTCGCTGGTACTCACCGCATTGCGCGCCACCTCGTCCACGGCGGCGGTCATCTCATTCACGGCAGTGGCCGCCTGCTCGATCTCCTGGCCCTGGGACTGCAAGCTGCTGCTGGTCTGGCTGCTGACCGCGCTCAACTCTTCGGAGGAACTGGCCACGCCGTCCACCGAGGCGGCAATCTGCCGGACCATCTGGTTGAGGTTCTGCTGCATCTGGTGCAGGTTGCGCATCACGCTGCCTTCGGCGCTGTTGCCCAGCGGCACTTCGATGGTCAGGTCGCCCTGGGCGATATGGCTGAGTACACGTGCGGCTTCGTCGGGCTCCCCGCCCAGCGGGCGGATCACGCTGCGGGTGACGATGACGGCGGCGGTCACCACCAGGGCCACGCACAACAGCAGCAGCCCCAGCATGGTGCGCCGGGCGTCGTCGTACAGCACCTGCGCCGCCTGCTCACGCTCGGCGAACACGCGGCCCTGCATGGCCATCAGCGCATCCAGGCTCTTGAACACCGCAAGCTCGGCCGGCATCACCTGTTGCTTGAGCTGGGCCAGTCCCTGTTCACGGGCGCCCTGTTTGATCAGCGCCTGCACCTGGGTGAAGGCCGCCACATAGGTTTCACGATGGGCCTTGAGGGTCGCATAGGCGGCCTGGCCTTCGGCGGTATCGAGCAACGGTTCGAGGGTGGCAAACGCCTCGGTGATGCGTTGCCGGGTGCTGCCGATCGAAGCTTGAGCGGCCTGATTATCTGCGTCGATCAGTAGGTCGCGGGTGTTGCGGCCGTTATCGCGCACGCCGGTGGCGATCGCCATGATCGGCGCGATTTTCGGCCAGTCCTGCTGCACGATCTGTGCGGACTGTTGCTTGAGGGTCGCCAGGTCGTGCAAGGCGTAGAACACCAAGCCGACCAGGGCCAGCGGCGCAATCGCGAAACCGATGACAATGCGTTGTGCCGTGGTTAACTGCTTCATTCTGAACATTCCTTGATGAACACCTGCCCACCATGGGCAGCATCTTTAAAAACCGGTTGAGGGTGTGGGTCACCCTCGCAAGACAAACGCGGGAAACAACTCGCGCAAACGGCCCCACAGCTCGGGCAACGCGGCCTGTGCCGGTGCACTCGGCAAATGCGGGTCGAGCATGCTGACGGTCCGCACCATCTGCACGGCGAAGCGCTGCACACCCGTGGCTTGCAAACGCTGGGCCAGCTGCAACAGGCGCGGTGGGTCGATCAGGTGCCAATGCACCGTGGTGCGGCATTCGTAGTCCACGCCACTGGCGAGCAAGGTGTCGAGGCTGCGCCAATTGGCGGCGCCACTGCCCTTGACCTGGGTGATCGACTGGCAGTCTTCGGCCAGGGCCTTCACGTCGAACCCGACCCAGTCGGCATGACGCAACGCATTGGCAAACCCTGCCGGCTTGATCCCGGCGCTGTGCAAGCCGATGTGAAAACCCATCGCCCGCACTTCATCCATCGCCGCCGGCAAGCCTTCCTGCAAGGTCGGCTCGCCGCCGCTGAACACCACGGCATCGAGCAAGTCCCGGCGCCGTTGCAGGAACAGCAGCACCCGGCGCCAATCCACTTGCGTGCTGGCGCGCGGCGGGATCAGGTCCGGGTTGTGGCAGTAACGACAACGCCAGGCACAGCCCTGGCAGAACAGCACGCAAGCGAGCATGCCGGGGTAGTCGAGGGTGGTCAGGGGCACCAGGCCCCCGACCCGTAGCGCTCGGCTCATTGCCGCCCGGCCGCCGCAGCCGTTTCGGTGAAGTGCACGCGCTCCTTGTGCTCGGATTGCTTGCCGGGGTTGAACGCCGACACCGGCCGGTGATAACCCATCACCCGGGTCCAGACTTCGCAGCGCTGACGTTGTGGCTGGGATGCTTGCATGGTGAATCTCCTTGGGGTTGAAAAGCTTGGTTTAACGGGCGGCTGCCAGGGCTTCATCGCACTTGGGGCAGAACTCATGTTCACCGGCCAGATAGCCATGCACCGGGCAGATCGAAAACGTCGGCGTCACCGTGAGGTACGGCAGGCGGAAACGCCCCAGCGCCTTGCGCACCAACTGCTTGCAGGCCTGGGTCGAGGAAATCTGCTCGGCCATGTACAGGTGCAACACGGTGCCGCCGGTGTATTTGCATTGCAGTTCGTCTTGCAGCTCCAGGGCTTCGAACGGGTCCTGGGTAAAGCCCACCGGCAGTTGCGACGAGTTGGTGTAGTACGGCGCGACATCGCTGCCCGCTTGCAGGATGTCGGGGTAGCGCTTGCGGTCTTCCTTGGCGAAGCGGTAGGTAGTGCCTTCGGCCGGCGTCGCCTCGAGGTTGTAGAGATGGCCGGTGTCCTCCTGGAAGCGCAGCAAGGTGGCGCGCACGTGGTCGAGCAATTTGAGCGCAAAGGCGCGGCCCTGCTCGGTGTGCATGCCCTGCTCGTCACCGCTGAAATTGCGCAGCATCTCGTGCATGCCATTGAGGCCGATGGTGGAGAAGTGATTGCGCAGCGTGCCCAGGTAGCGCTTGGTGTAGGGGTAAAGGCCGGCGTCCATGTGATGCTGGATCACCTTGCGCTTGACCTCCAGGCTCTCCATGGCCATCTCCATCAGGCTGTCCAGGCGTTGCAGCAAGCCCGAGGTATCCCCCTTGAACAGGTAGCCCAGGCGCGCACAGTTGATCGTCACCACCCCCAGGCTGCCGGTCTGCTCCGCCGAGCCAAACAGGCCGCCGCCACGCTTGAGCAACTCGCGCACGTCCAGTTGCAGGCGACAGCACATCGAGCGCACCTGGTTGGGCTGCATGTCCGAGTTGAGGAAGTTCTGGAAGTACGGCAGGCCGTAACGTGCGGTCATCTCGAACAGGCGGTCGGCGTTGTCGCTGTCCCAGGGGAAATCATGGGTGATGTTGTAGGTCGGAATCGGGAAGGTGAACACCCGGCCCTTGGCGTCACCGGCCTGCATCACTTCGATGTAGGCACGGTTGATCAGCTCCATTTCGGCTTGCAGGTCGCCATAGGCAAACGGCATTTCCTCACCGCCGATCACCGGCACCTGTTCACGCAGGTCTTCTGGGCAGACCCAGTCGAAGGTCAGGTTGGTAAACGGCGTCTGGGTGCCCCAGCGTGACGGCACGTTGAGGTTGTAGATGAACTCCTGCACCGCCTGGCGCACTTGCGGATAGCTCAGCTGATCCTTGCGCACATAGGGCGCCAGGTAGGTGTCAAAGGAACTGAACGCCTGCGCGCCGGCCCACTCGTTCTGCAGGGTGCCGAGAAAGTTGACCATCTGCCCCAACGCGCTGCTCAAGTGCTTGGGCGGCCCCGCCTCCACACGCCCCGGTACGCCATTGAGGCCTTCATGCAACAACGAACGCAGGGACCAGCCGGCGCAGTAACCGGCGAGCATGTCCAGGTCATGGATATGCAGGTCGGCCTCGCGATGCGCACGGCCGATCTGCTCGCTGTAGACCTCATCCAGCCAGTAATTGGCGGTGACCTTGCCCGCCACATTCAGCACCAGCCCGCCGAGGGAATAGCCCTGGTTGGCGTTGGCCTGCACGCGCCAGTCTTCGCGGTCGAGGTATTCGTTCATGGAGGTGGCGACTTCCACCAGGGTCTTGCGGTCGCGGCGCAGGCGGCCGTGTTGTTCGCGGTAGACGATGTAGGCGCGCATCGACAGGAAGTAGCCGGCGTCCATCAATACGCGTTCGACGCTGTCCTGGATTTGTTCGACGTCCAGTTGGTCGATGCCTCTCAGGCGGGCCAGGACGGCGCCCAGCAGCAGGTCGACGTCGGGGGGCTGGTATTCGCCGGTGGCGGTGCCGGCGGCGATCAGGGCCTGGCGGATTTTTTCGGCGTCGAAGGGGACGAGCGTGCCGTCGCGTTTGTGTAGGCGGGTGCTGGTCAGGGGGGTGAGCGCGGTTTGCATTGGGGGGCTCCAGACACTACATATAGATATTTTTTAGTCTTTAAACACAATATGCGGTGATATTACGAATAGCTCGGAGAGTGTCCCTTGATCGGGATCAAGGTTTTTATGATCGGGGGCATATCCGTTATTTAGGTCACGGCGGATATTGGTTCCGCCCTTACGGCGGGTCACTTTGGAAAAGAGCCCCAAAGTAACCAAAGGGCTCTTGCCCCAACACTCGGCACCTCGCCCAGGCTCGGTGTGCCCGTAATTCGACAGTGATTTGGGGGGCCGCCTAAGATCAAAATCAAAAGCAGATCTAAAGCCAGAGCCAGAGCAAACCACCCCTTCAACTGATACATGAAGATCAAACTGTGGGAGGGGGCTTGCCCCCGATGGCGGTGTGTCAGCCAGCTCATCAGTGACTGACCCACTGCCATCGGGGGCAAGCCCCCTCCCACACTTTGACCGAGTACCGCCCATACAATCCGGTCGGCCAGAGCCAGAGCCAGAGCAAACCACCCTTCAACTGATACATGAAGATCAAACTGTGGGAGGGGGCTTGCCCCCGATGGCGGTGTGTCAGCCAACTCATCAGTGACTGACCCACTGCCATCGGGGGCAAGCCCCCTCCCACACTTTGACCGAGTACCGCCCATACAATCCGGTCGGCCAGAGCCAGAGCCAGAGCCAGAGCAAACCACCCCTTCAACTGATACATGAAGATCAAACTGTGGGAGGGGGCTTGCCCCCGATGGCGGTGTGTCAGCCAACTCATCAGTGACTGACCCACTGTCATCGGGGGCAAGCCCCATCCCACACTTTGACCGAGTACCGGCCATACAATCCGGTCGGCTCTAAGGCCGCCGCGCTCCTGCTTTTGATCTGGGGCGCCCCGTCAAACACGCTGGCCGAACGCAGGCTTGAATCCGTGGGTAACCCGGCAGGACGCCGGGTTAGCCGCACTGGGCCATGGATGGCCCATTGCGGCGGCCCACGGATTCAAGCCGGAGTGAGGGCACACCGAGCCTAGGCGAGGTGCCGAGTGTTGGGGCGAAGCGTTTTTGGTTACTTTTTGCGCTCTTCAAAAAGTGACCCGCCGTAAGGGCGGAACCATAAGCCGCCGTGACCGAAGAAACGGATATGTACACGACGACCAAACAGCCCCCATCACCCCCCACTCACACTCATAAACCGCACCACCTGCACCTCCCCCGCCCCCGTAAAATCATGCCCCAACGGCTTCCCCCGCAACGCCCGATGCAACGCCTCAACCAACGGCCCATCCTCCAGCGGATAGCGCCTGAGCAACCCACACAGGTCCAGCGCATCCTCCTGCCCCAGACACAACAACAACCGCCCCTCCACCGTCATTCGCACCCGATTGCAACTGCCACAAAAATTCTGCGAATTAGGCGAAATAAACCCGATCCGCGTCCGCGGATGCCCCGCCAGCCGCACATACCTGGCCGGCCCACCGCTGTTCTCGGTGCTGTCGAGCAACACATGCTCACGGGCAATCACCCCACGCACTTCATCACTGGCACAGAACGTCTCCCCCCGCGAACGCCCCACATCCCCCAAGGGCATTTCCTCGATAAAACTGATATCGATCCCCTGCTCGATCGCATACCGCACCAACCCCGGCACCTCATCGAAATTGCGCCCTTTCATCACCACGCAATTGAGCTTGACCCGCTCGAACCCCGCATCCCGCGCCGCCTCGATACCGTCCAGTACCTGGCGCAAGTCACCGTTGCGGGTGATCGCCCGAAACCGCTCGGGGTCCAGGCTGTCGAGGCTGATGTTCATGCGCTTGACCCCTGCGTCCACTAAGGGCCGCGCCAATCGCGCCAGTTGCGAGCCGTTGCTGGTCATCACCAGTTCACGCAAGCCCGGCAACGCCGCGATGTTGCGGCACAGCCCGACAATCCCGGGCCGGATCAGCGGCTCACCGCCGGTCAGGCGGATCTTGCGCACGCCCTGGTCCACGAACAACCGGGCCAGGCGTTCCAGTTCTTCCAGGCTCAACACCTGCTGGCGCGGCAGGAAGGTCATGGTCTTCGCCATGCAGTACACACAGCGAAAATCACAGCGGTCGGTCACCGACAAGCGCAGGTAGTCGATGCTACGGCCGAGCCCATCCACCAGGCTCATGTCACTGCACCAACGGCGAGTCGGCGCCCTGCAGCGCAAGGCCACGAATGTCCGCCGCGCCGATCAGGGTTTGCAGGTACTGCACCAATGCCTTCTGCCATACGCCTTGTTGCAGCTGGGTGCGAATCGCCCCGGCCACGGCTTCATAGGGCAGAGGTTGCCCTTCGATGCGCTGGTCGATGCTGATCACGTGCCAGCCATAGCGGCTTTCCAGCGGTTTGTCAGCCAGGCCCGGTGCCAGGGTGAACAGTTGGCGTTCCAGTTCCGGCACGGTCTGGCCCTTGCTGATCTGGCCCAGCGAACCGCCCTGGGCCTTGGAGGGGCACGCCGAATACTTGAGGGCCAGCTCGGCGAAAGTACCGGGGGTCTGCGCCAGGCTCAGCAACAGGATTTCCGCCTGCACATGGGCCATCTGGCGTGCCTCGGCATCGTCCGGCGCGCACTCGAGCAGGATGTGCCGCACCGCCAGCAACGGCGCGCTGTGGAAGCGCCCGCGATTGCTCTCAAAGTAATGCCGGCAGGTCGCTTCGTCGCACTGCGGCACGCTGATTTCGCGCTCCAGCAGCAAGCGCGTGGCCGCTTCCTCTTCGTTCTCGCCGGGGGCGATGTCCACCGCCAGGCCCAATTCGGCAATACGCTGTTGCAGCAACTCGCGAATCACCAGGGCGCGGGCCGCCAGGTACACCGCCGCCTCGCGGCTTTCGGCCGGGTGGTATTGCAACTCCAGGGCCATCGCCTCAGGCGTGATCGACACGCCGTTGACGCTGACGATGGGCCATTCCTGTTCACTGCTGGCAATCAATTCAGGCTGGGTCATCACGCGCTCCTCACGACTTCTGCCGCACGATTTGGTAACGCCGCCCCAGGTACCAGATCGGCGCGCTGACCATGTGCACCAGGCGGGTAAACGGGAACAGCACGAACAGGGTCAAGCCCAATGCCACGTGGGCCTTGTAGATCAGCGACACCGGCGCAATCGATTCCGCCGCCTGCACCGGTCGCAGCAACACCACGTTCTGCGCCCAGTCGGCGAGCATCACCATCACCGAGCCGTCCATGTGCCCGGTCGAGGCGACGATGGTCAGCAAACCGAGCAGTAACTGCGCCAGCAGCACCAGCAGGATCAGGATGTCCGACGTACTCGATGTGGCGCGCACCCGCGGGTCGCTCAAGCGGCGGTTGACCAGCATCAGCAAGCCCACCAGGCACAGCAGGCCGAAGAACCCGCCGGAGACCATCGCCAGCAGTTGCTTGTTTTCAGTGCTGATTACGTGGTGATAGACCGACGCCGGTGTGAGCAGACCGACGAAATGCCCGGCCAGCACAAACAGCACGCCGATATGGAAGAAGTTGCTCGCCACGCGCATGCCACGGTTGTTCAGCATCTGGCTGGAGCCGGCCTTCCAGGTGTACTGCGACAGGTCGAACCGCGCCCAACTGCCCAACAGGCAGATCGCCAGGGCCACATAGGGGTACACCCCGAATACCAGCAAATTCCACTTAGACATTACCCACCTCCCCGGCCGGCACGGCGGCCGGCGCTGCTTGCTGAAAATCCACCCAATGCAGCGGCACGGCGCTTTCTTCCCGTGCCTTGCCGGGAGCGCTCGGCATCGCGCTGCAACGGTCCTGCTGCTCGGCCTGCATAAAGTCCACGGCCTCCTCTTCCCATACTTTGTCGAGGGCTTCGAGGGAGTCGTCGCGCGGCTCGGCCGCCACCTGGGCGCGCACCTCGGCCACGGCCTGGTGCGGCTCGGTGCCGGCGATCTGCAACAGCGCGCGCATGCAACTGGCATAGGCGCTCTCACGCTCTTCCAGGCGCGCCGCGAGCAACGCCAGCAGGTGCGCCACATCCGCCAGGCCCTCGCGGGCCTCGATGTCTTCGCGGGTGGAGAGGAACTCCAGGTACAGCGGGATATAGTCCGGCAGCTCCTTGACGCCGATGGCAAACCCGGCGGCCTCGTACTGGGCCATCATGTCGACCATCGCCTGGCCACGGTCCCGGGACTCGCCGTGCACGTGTTCAAACAACAGCAGCGACAGCGAGCGACCACGGCCGAACAACGCGCCGTAATGCTCCTGGCCATCCATCAGGTCATTGGCGCAGATCAGCTCCAACAGCTCGAACAACGCACCGCGTTGCTTGGGGCTGATTTCCCGCGACTCGATGATCGCCTGCTCCAATTCATCGCGGCCGTTCACCAGGGTCTCGGTGGGATAGTCCAGCAGCAACGAAATCACTTTAAGAATGCGCATGGCTCAGTCCTCCCAGATCTGCACGGTTTTCAGGACGTCGCGGCGATTGGCCTTCTTGGCGCCGAACATATTGGTGTCGGAACTGCCGCTGCAGCCGCTGCCGAAGCTGAAACCACAGCCGGAACGTTCGGCGAACGCGTCGCTCATGGCGTCTTCACGGTGCGCGCTCGGCACCACAAAGCGGTCTTCGTAGTTGGCAATCGCCAGGTAGCGGTACATCTCTTCCACCTGCGGCACGCTCAGGCCCACGTCTTCGAGCACTTGCAGGTCCTGCACGCCATCGACCTGCTGGGAACGCTTGAACGCACGCATCGCCAATAGACGCTTGAGGGCACGCTTGACCGGTTTTTCATCGCCGGCGGTAAGCATGTTGGCCAGGTAGCGCAGCGGGATGCGCAGGCTGTCCACGTCCGGGATCACCCCGTTCATGCCCACGGTGCCGGCCGCGGCGGCGTTCTGGATCGGCGACAGCGGCGGCACGTACCAGACCATCGGCAAGGTGCGGTATTCCGGGTGCAGCGGCAGTGCGAGTTTCCAGTCCACCGCCATCTTGTACACGGGGGAACGCTGCGCCGAGTCGATCACCGACTGTGGTACGCCATCGGCCAAGGCCTGGCGGATCACCGCCGGGTCATTCGGGTCGAGGAAGATCTCCAGTTGTTTCTCGTACAGGTCGTGCTCGCTGGCCGTGCTCGCCACTTCGCTGATGCGGTCGGCGTCATAGAGCAACACGCCGAGGTAGCGGATGCGCCCGACGCAGGTTTCGGCACACACGGTGGGCATGCCGGCCTCGATGCGCGGGTAGCAGAAGATGCACTTCTCGGACTTGCCGCTCTTCCAGTTGAAGTAGATTTTCTTGTACGGGCAACCGCTGATGCACATGCGCCAGCCGCGGCATTTTTCCTGGTCGATCAGCACGATGCCGTCTTCTTCACGCTTGTAGATCGCACCGCTGGGGCACGACGCCGCGCATGCCGGGTTGAGGCAGTGCTCGCACAGGCGCGGCAGGTACATCATGAAAGTGTTTTCGTACTCGCCGTAGATATCCGCCTGGATCTGGTCGAAGTTCTTGTCCTTGCGGCGCTTGGCGAACTCGGTGCCGAGGATTTCCTCCCAGTTGGGGCCCCACTCGATTTTCTGCATGCGCTTGCCCGATACCACCGAGCGCGGCCGCGCGGTCGGTTGGTGCTCGCCCAACGGCGCGGTGTGCAGGTGCTGGTAATCGAAGTCGAACGGCTCGTAGTAGTCGTCCAGGCTCGGCAGGTCCGGGTTGGCGAAGATATTCGCCAGCACGCGGAACTTGCCGCCGATACGCGGGTTGATGCTGCCGTTGGCGTTACGCACCCAGCCGCCCTTCCACTTGTCCTGGTTTTCCCACTCCTTGGGGTAGCCGATGCCGGGCTTGGATTCGACGTTGTTGAACCAGGCGTATTCCATGCCTTCGCGGCTGGTCCACACGTTCTTGCAGGTGATCGAGCAGGTGTGGCAGCCGATGCATTTGTCCAGGTTCAGCACCATGCCGATCTGTGAGCGAATCTTCATCTCAGTTCTCCTCGATATCGGTCGGCAATGGGCGCGGCAAGTCATCGCCGGTGGAACCATCGAGCCAGTCGACCTTGGCCATCTTGCGCACCACGACGAACTCGTCGCGGTTGCAACCGACCGTGCCGTAATAGTTGAAGCCGTAGGCCTGCTGGGCGTAGCCGCCAATCATGTGGGTCGGCTTGAGCACCACGCGGGTCACCGAGTTGTGGTGGCCGCCACGGGTCTTGGTGGTCTCCGAACCGGGCACGTTCACGATGCGTTCCTGGGCGTGGTACATCATCACCATGCCCTCCTTGACCCGCTGGCTCACCACCGCACGGGCGGTGAGCGCGCCGTTGACGTTGAAGCATTCGATCCAGTCGTTGTCCTCAATGCCGGCGCGTTTCGCGTCGATCTCCGAGAGCCACACGATCGGCCCGCCACGGCTCAGGGTGAGCATCAGCAGGTTGTCGCTGTAGGTGCTGTGGATGCCCCATTTCTGGTGCGGGGTGATCCAGTTCAGCACGATCTCGGTCTCGCCATTGCTGCGCTTGCCCTTCACGCCTTCGATGGTGCGGGTGTTGACCGGTGGCCGGTAGCTCATCAGCTGTTCGCCGAAAGCCTGCATCCACGGGTGGTCCTGGTAGAACTGCTGGCGACCGGTGATGGTGCGCCATGGGATGTTTTCATGGACGTTGGTGTAGCCGGCGTTGTAGCTCACATGGTCGTCTTCCAGGCCCGACCAGGTGGGGCTGGAGATGATCTTGCGCGGCTGCGCCTGGATATCGCGGAAGCGGATCGCTTCGTGGGCCTTGGGCAACGCCAGGTGGCTGTGGTCGATGCCAGTGAAGGCCGACAGCGCCGCCCAGGCCTTGACCGCCACATGGCCGTTGGTTTCCGGGGCCAGGGACAGGATCACCTCGGCCGCATCGATGGCCGTGTCGATCTTCGGCCGCCCATGGCTGATACCCGCGTCGCCTTCGTGATGGTTCAGCTCGCCGAGGAAGGCCACCTCGTCATCGGTGTTCCAGTTGATGCCCTTGCCGCCGTTGCCGAGTTTTTCCAGCAAGGGCCCGAGGGAGGTAAATTTCTTGTAGATGTTCGGGTAGTCACGCTCCACCACCGCCATGTTCGGCGCGTTCTTGCCGGGTACAGGCGCCACACCGGCGCTTTTCCAGTCGGTGCCGCCGAACGGCTGGGCCAGTTCGCCGACGCTGTCGTGCAGCAACGGTACGGTGACCAGGTCCTGCTCGACGCCCAGGTGCCCGACCGCCATGGCCGAGAACGCCTTGGCGATGCCCTTGTAGATTTCCCAGTCGGAACGCGACTCCCACGCCGGGTCGATGGCCGCCGACAACGGGTGGATGAACGGGTGCATGTCCGAGGTGTTCATGTCGTCTTTTTCGTACCAGGTGGCGGTCGGCAAGACGATGTCGGAGTACACGCAGGTGGACGACATGCGGAAGTCCAGGGTGGTCACCAGGTCGAGCTTGCCGATGGCGCCGTCGTCGACCCATTCGGCTTCGGTGGGCTTGCTTTCGCCGCCAAAGCCGATGTCTTCGTTCATCACGCCGTTCTTGGTGCCGAGCAGGTACTTGAGCATGTACTCATGGCCCTTGCCCGACGAACCAAGCAGGTTGGAACGCCAGATGAACATGTTGCGCGGGAAGTTCACCGGGCTGTCCGGTTGCTCGCAGGCAAAGCGCAAGGTGCCGTCCTGCCAGGCCTTGACCACGTAGTCTTTGGGCTCCATGCCGGCGGCCGCCGCGTCCCGGCAGATATGCAGCGGGTTGGTGTTCAGTTGTGGCGCGCTGGGTAACCAGCCGGCGCGTTCGGCGCGGATGTTGTAGTCCAGTGCATGGGTGGGGAACTGCGACTTGTCCGCCATCGGCGACAACACGTCGTGCATGTTCATTTTTTCGTGGCGCCACTGCGAGCTGTGGCCGTAGAAGAAGCTGGTGCCGTTCATCTGGCGTGGCGGGCGGCTCCAGTCCAGGCCGAACGCCAGGGGCAGCCAGCCGCATTGCGGGCGCAGTTTTTCCTGGCCGACATAGTGGGCCCAACCGCCGCCGGTCTGGCCGACGCAACCGCAGAGCATGAGCATGTTGATCAGCCCGCGGTAGTTCATGTCCATGTGGTACCAGTGGTTCATCGCCGCGCCGACGATGATCATCGAGCGGCCCTTGGTCTTGTCGGCGTTGTCGGCGAACTCACGGGCGATCTGGATGGCTTTCTCGCGGCTGACGCCGGTGATCGCTTCCTGCCAGGCCGGGGTACCCGGCACGCTGGCGTCGTCGTAGTCCCGGGCCACGTTGCTGCCGCCCAGGCCACGGTCGATGGCCAGGTTAGCGGCGGACAGGTCGAACACCGTGGCGACCTTGGCAATACTACCATCGGCCAACGTCACGCTGTGCACCGGCACGCGGCGGAACTGTACGGCGTCACCGGCCACGTGCTGGAAGTGTTCGTGGGCTTCACCGGCAAAGTACGGGAAGCCGACTTCGGCCACGTCTGCGCCGATCAGGCTGAGCTTGAGGTCAATTTCACGGCCTTCACCGCCCTCTTTGGCGAGGATGTTCCACTTGCCCTTCTCGCCCCAGCGGTAGCCGATGGACCCTTGTGGCGACACCAGTTCGCCGCTCTCGTCGAGGGCGATGGTTTTCCATTCCGGGTTGTTGTCCTGGCCCAGGTTGCCGGTGAGGTCCGAGGCGCGCAGGAAGCGGTCAGGCTGGAAGCCAGCGCCGGGGGCAAACCCGGTCACGGGCTTGAGCATCACCAGCACCGGCAGGTCGGTGAAGCGCTTGGCGTAGTCGGTGAAATAGGCGCTCGGGTGGTCGAGGTGAAATTCCTTGAAGATCACATGGTTGAAGGCCTGGGCCAACGCGGCGTCGGTACCCTGCTTGGGGTTGAGCCACAAGTCGGTGAGCTTGGCCACTTCCGAGTAGTCGGGGGTGATGGCCACGGTCTTGGTGCCCTTGTAGCGCACCTCGGTGAAGAAATGCGCGTCCGGCGTACGGGTCTGCGGGACGTTGGAACCCCAGGCAATGATGTAATTGGAGTTGTACCAGTCGGCCGATTCCGGCACGTCGGTCTGCTCGCCCCACACCATCGGCGAGGCCGGTGGCAGGTCGCAGTACCAGTCGTAGAAACTCAGGCACACCCCACCCAGCAGCGACAGGTAACGCGAGCCGGCGGCGTAGCTAACCATCGACATGGCCGGGATCGGCGAGAAGCCGACGATGCGGTCCGGCCCGTATTGCTTGATGGTGTAGACGTTGGAGGCAGCGATGATCTCGTTGACCTCCGCCCAGTTGGAGCGGATGAAACCGCCCATACCACGCTTGCTCTTGTACGACTCGGCCTTGGCCTTGTCCTCGACAATGCTCGCCCAGGCCTCCACCGGGGCCATGGTCAGGCGCGCTTCACGCCACAGCTTGAGCAACGGCTTGCGGATCTTCGGGTACTTGAGCCGGTTGGCGCTGTAGATGTACCAGCTGTAGCTGGCGCCACGCGGGCAGCCACGGGGTTCGTGGTTGGGCAGGTCGTTGCGGGTGCGCGGGTAGTCGGTCTGCTGGGTTTCCCAGGTGATCAGGCCGTTCTTCACGTAGATCTTCCACGAGCAGGAGCCGGTGCAGTTCACCCCGTGGGTGGAGCGCACGATCTTGTCGTACTGCCAGCGCGAACGGTAGACGTTTTCCCAGTCGCGGGACTCCTTGCGGGTCTCGCCGTGCCCCTCGGAGAACTCGTCTTGCTTGCGGTTGAAGAACCGCAGTTGATCCAGTAAGTGACTCATGGTGCTTTCCTCATCAGGCGTGCCGTGGGGTGCGTTGCCCCGCGAATTCAGGTCGGACTAGCAGGGTGTGGCGCAGCCCTTGCGGGCGTACCACCACCAGGTCACGACGATGCAGCTCAGGTAGAAACCGACAAACATGTAGAAGGCCATGGCCGGGCTGCCGGTGGCGGCCATGGAACTGCCGAAGGATTTGGGGATGAAGAACGCGCCGAACGCGCCCATGGCCGAGCTGAACCCCAGCACCGCAGCCGATTCCTTGCCGGCGTCCTTCAGGGCCTGTTCACGCACCGCAGCAGGTTTGCCAGCGCTGGCCTTCTCGTGAAGGGTGCGAAAGATCACCGGGATCATGCGGAAGGTCGAGCCGTTGCCGATGCCGGTGGTAATGAACAGCAGCATGAACAGGCCGAGAAAGCCGTAGAAGCTGCCGCCCTGCCCGTTCTGCGGCAGAAAGTGCAGCACGCCGAACACCATCACGATCATCAGCACGAAGTTCCACAGGGTCACCCGCGCACCGCCCAGTTTGTCCGCCAGCCAGCCGCCGAGCGGGCGTACCAGCGCGCCCACCAGCGGGCCGAGGAAGGCGAATTTCAGCGCCACCACCTCGGGAAACGAGGTCTTGATCAGCAGCGGGAACGCCGCCGAAAAACCGATGAATGAACCGAAGGTCGCGAGGTACAACCAGCACATCAGCCAGTTGTGCTTGCGTTTGAAGATCACCGCCTGGTCGCTGAACGACGCACGGGCGCTGGACAGGTCATTCATGCCGAACCACGCGGCGACGGTGACGGTGAGGATGAAAGGCACCCAGATGAAACCGGCGTTCTGCAGCCATAGCTGGCTGCCGTCCGCCAGGGTTTGCGGTTGCCCGCCCATCAGGCCGAACACCCCGAAGGTGATCACCAGCGGCACGCAGAACTGCATCACCGACACGCCCAGGTTACCCAGGCCGGCGTTCAAACCGAGGGCGGTGCCCTGTTGCGCCTTGGGGTAGAAAAAGCTGATGTTGGACATGCTCGAAGCGAAGTTGCCGCCGCCGAAACCGCAGAGCAACGCGATCAATACGAACACGCTGTAGGGCGTGTCGGGGTCCTGCACCGCGAAGCCCATCCACAGCGACGGCAGCAGCAACGACGCGGTACTCAGGGCGGTCCAGCGGCGCCCGCCGAAGATCGGCACCATGAACGAGTAGAACACCCGCAACGTCGCGCCAGAGAGGCCCGGCAGTGCCGCCAGCCAGAACAGCTGGTCGGTGGTGAAGCTGAAGCCGATGGCGTTGAGGCGCACGATCACCGTGCTCCACACCATCCACACGGCAAAGGCCAGCAACAGCGCGGGGATCGAGATCCACAGGTTGCGGGTGGCGGTCTTCTTACCGCTGGCGCCCCAGAACGCCGGGTCTTCGGGGCGCCAGTCATGGATCACCGGGCCCGAGGTGGGCTTTTGCGCAATGGACATGATCATTCTCCTTGGAGCGCGGGCTTGCCGAGCAGAGGTTGTTCGCGGATTTCGCTGAAGTACATCCAGGCCAGGGACACCCAGACCACGCCGTACATCAACATGAAGCAGGAAGAGCGCACGCCGGTGAGGTCCACCAGGGCGCCGAACATAATCGGCAGCACAAAGCCACCCAGGCCGCCGGCCAGGCCGACGATGCCGGACACCGCGCCCATGTTTTGCGGGTAGTCATTGGCGATGTACTTGAACACCGAGGCCTTGCCGAACGCGAAGGCGATGCCCATCACGAACAGCAGCACGGTGAACAGCGCAGGGGTGAGGCCGATGTGGAAATCCAGCGGGCCGTTGACGGTCATCACCTGCAACTGGGTCTGCGGGTAGCTGAGCAGGAACAGGCACACCCAGCTCACCCACAACACCCACCAGGTCACGCTCTGCGCGCCCCAGCGGTCGGACATCCAGCCGCCCACGGCGCGCAGCACACCACCCGGCAGCGAGAAACACGCGGCCAGCAGCGCGGCGCTTTGCAGGCTGAAACCGTATTCCTGCACGTAGTACTTGGTCACCCACAGCGCCAGCGCCACATAGCCGCCGAACACAATCGAGTAGTACTGGCAGTAGCGCCACACGGCCGGGTCTTTGAGGCACAGCAACTGTTGGCGCAAAGTGGCGCCGCCGGCGCTGCGGTGGGCCTTGTTTTCGCTGGTGAGGAACCAGAACAGCAGCGCGGTGATAAACAGGATCGCGCTGAACACCTTGGGCACCAGGTGCCAGGTACCAAGGGCGATCAGGCCCGGCGCGAGAAACTTGGTCACCGCCGCCCCCGCATTGCCAGCACCGAACACGCCCATGGCGAAGCCCTGGTTGTGCTTGTCGAACCATTTGGCGACGTAGGCGATGCCCACCGAAAACGAGCCGCCGGCCAGGCCGACAAACAGGCCCAGCACCAGGAACTGCCAGTAGGCGGTGGCGTAGGTGATCAGGTACAGCGGCAACACGCAGGCAAGCATCAGCAGGAAGAACACGATGCGCCCGCCGAAACGGTCGGTGAGCAGGCCCAGCGGCAGGCGTACCAGGGAGCCGGTCAATACAGGCGTGGCGGCCAGCAGGCCGAACTGGGTTTCGTTGAGTTGCAGCAGCTCCTTGATGGGCACGCCGAGCACGGCGAACATCATCCACACCATAAAGCAGACGGTGAAGGCCAGGGTGCTCATGCCCAGCACCAGGCCTTGTCTTATACGGGGTTGAGTCACGGTATGCGCTCCAGAAAGTGATTCCATGGGCGCAGGTTAGGGGCGGCACTTGGGTGGAACTTGACCCAGGTCAACGTCCGCCGGGTGGGTATGGGGCTATGCTCGCCCCGTCTACCTCCAAGGAGGTAGTCAGCAAAACAAGAGAAAGCCTTTATTTATCAATGGATTGTTCTCTTGTGCCGGGTTTTATCCGTGGGAGGGTTCGCCGGCAATTCTTTAGAGGTAGTGCGCCAGGGAAGGCCATTGACAACCCCCTTTCCCGCTCCAGGTGCGACCATGCTGCTCTGCCATCCACTCCGTCTGCGCCGTCATGCTTGACTGGCTGCGCAGTTCCCTGCCCGCCCGTGCCGGCCTGGCGGTGATCCTCATCGCGATCCTGGCCCTGGCCAGCTCCCTCAGTGCCGGGCTGATCGCCTGGTTCAGCCAGGGCGACGCCGCGGCGATCAACACCGCAGGCTCGGTGCGCATGGAGACCTACCACCTCAGCTGGAAGCTGGCGGCCGGCGCGCGCGCGGATGAGGTCGCCGAGGTCAGCCAGAGCCTGCAACGCCGGCTCGACAGCCCCTCGCTCAGGGCGGCGCTGGAAGACGGCCCGCAAAGCGCGCTGTTGCAGAGTTACCAGCAGATCCGCCAACGCTGGGACAGCGAACTGGGCCCGGCGGTGATTCGCGGTGATGCCGACTTGTTCCAGGCCCACGCACCGGCGTTCGTCGAGCAACTGAACCAGTTCGTCAGCCTGTTGCAGCAACAGAGCGAGCAGAAACAGAGCTGGCAGCAAGGCATTCAGGGCCTGGCGTTGTTCAGCACCTTGATCATCCTGTTGCTCGGCCTGTACGAGTTGCAGTACGGCGTGGTCAACCCGCTGGAAGAACTGGTGCACGCCACCCGGCGTTTTCGCGACGGCGACTTCAAGACCCGGGTCAACCACCGTTCCGAGGACGAACTGGGCCAACTGGCGCTGAGCTTCAACGCCATGGCCGAGACCATCGAGGCCTCCCACCGCACCCTGGAAACCCAGGTGCAACTCAAGACCCTCAACCTGCAACAAGCCAACGCCGCCCTCGAATTGCTCTACCAGAGCAGTCGCAGCCTGGCCACGCGCCTGGCCAATGCCGAGGGCCTGGATGAACTGATCCGGCGCTTCCAGAAACGCCTGCCGGGCCTGCGCCTGTCGCTGTGCCTGCAAGGTCACTTCCTCGCCCCCGCCCAGCAGATGCTGGCCCTGCACGGCGAGAACAGCCGCAACGTGTGCGCCATCGGCGACTGTGCCACCTGCCAGAAGCACAAGGCCGCACCGCCGCAGGTGTTCAGCATCAGCAACCAGGGCACGGAACTGGGCGAACTCAAGGCGCACTTCGTCGATGGCCACCCGCCCCAGGACTGGGAAAAACAACTGATCCAGGCCCTGGCCAACCTGATCGGCACCTCACTGTCGCTCAAGCGCCAGCGCGAGCAGGACCACCGCCTGTTGCTGCTGGACGAGCGCACCATCATCGCCCGCGAACTGCACGATTCCCTGGCCCAGGCGCTGTCCTACATGAAGCTGCAAGTGAGCCGCATGCAAACCCTGATCCGCCGTGGCGAGCCAGTCGAAACCCTGGCCACCGTCACCAGCGAACTGCGCGATGGCCTCAACAACGCCTACCGGCAACTGCGCGAATTGCTCACCACCTTCCGCCTGCAGATCCACGATGCCGGGCTGGTGCAGGAGCTGCAGGACACCGCCGAAGAATTCTCCCGGCGCGGCGAATTCCAGGTGCACTTGCACGTGGACGCCCTGGCCTTCCAGCTGTCGGCCAGCGAGCAGATTCACATGTTGCAGATCACCCGCGAAGCGCTGTCCAACTGCCTGCGCCACGCCCATGCACAGAATGCCTGGCTGCAACTGCGCCAGGTCGGCGAGACCGTGAGCTTGAGCATCGAAGACGATGGCCGGGGTTTCTGCGGCGCCGTCGACCAGCGCGAACACCACGGCCTGACCATCATGGACGAACGCGCCCGCAGCCTGCACGGCCAGCTTGAGATCAGCCCACGCGAGCCCCAGGGCACCCGCGTGCAATTACGTTTCCAGCCGGAATTCCTCGGCCACACCCTACAAGGCAGCACCTCATGAACGTCCCTCTTCGCCACCGGATCCTGTTGGTCGACGACCACCCGATGATGCGCCACGGCATGCGCCAGATCCTCGAACTGGAAGACGACCTGCACGTGGTCGGCGAGGCCGGCAACGGTCAGGAAGCCCTCGACCAGATCGCCTGCCTGCAACCGGACCTGGTACTGCTGGACAACAACATGCCGCACATGAACGGCCTGGAAACCCTGCGCCGCCTGCGGGCCATGGACTACGCGGGCAAGGTGTTGCTGTTTACCGTGTCCGACGCTGAAGACGATATTCGCGATGCCCTGCGCCTGGATGCCAATGGGTATCTGCTCAAGGACATGGAACCGGAATTGGTGGTCGAGTTTATCCGTGATGCGTTGCATGGCGCGTTGGTGATCAGCCCAGGCTTGACCAGGGTCTTGGCCCAGGCGTTGCGCTCGCCGCAGCCCCATGCGGCGGTGGAATTGACTGATCGGGAGCGGCAGGTGTTGAAGACGATTGCCAGTGGCTACAGCAACAAGGTGATCGGGCATAAGTTGGGGATTACCGAGGGGACGGTGAAGGTGCATGTGAAGAATTTGCTGCATAAGCTGGGGTTGAGGTCGCGGGTGGAGGCGGCGGTTTGGGCGATGGAGCACCTCCGGCAGGTGGGGTGAGCTTTTGACCGGGTGTATATCCATTATTTAGGTGATGGCTGATATGGGTTCCGCCCTTACGGCGGCTCACTTTGGAAAAGCCGGAATGCCGGCCCAGCCCAAAGTAAGCAAAGGGCTCTTGCCCCAACACTCGGCACCTCGCCTAGGCTCGGTGTGCCCGTAATTCGACAGTGATTTGGGGGGCCGCCTAAGATCAAAATCAAAAGCAGATCTAAAGCCAGAGCAACAGCCACAGCCAGAGCCAGAGCCAGAGCCAGAGCCAGAGCCAGAGCCAGAGCCAGAGCCAGAGCCAGAGCCAGAGCCAGAGCAAACCACCCTTCAACTGATACATGAAGATCAAACTGTGGGAGGGGGCTTGCCCCCGATGGCGGTGTGTCAGCCAACTCATCAGTGACTGACCCACTGCCATCGGGGGCAAGCCCCCTCCCACACTTTGACCGAGTACCGGCCATTCAATCCGGTCGGCTCTAAGGCCGCCGCGCTCTTGATCTTGATCTGGGGCGCCCCGTCAAACACGCTGGCCGAACGCAGGCTTGAATCCGTGGGTAACCCGGCAGGACGCCGGGTTAGCCGTCCTGGGCCAAGGATGGCCCATGACGGCGGCCCACGGATTCAAGCCGGAGTGAGGGAACACCGAGCCTAGGCGAGGTGCCGAGTGTTGGGGCAAGAGCGTTTTGCTTACTTTTGCGCTCTTCAAAAGTGAGCCGCCGTAAGGGCGGAACCATAGGTGGCCGTTACCGAAGAAATGGATATGCCCACCGAGCCCCCCCCCAACGAGTCATATCCCAAACCCCGGCGCCGCAGATAGCGTCAGGTCGCAAGCCCCCGCCCCGCCCGCTCCAGATTGCGCCACAACCAGGGCGGTAAGACATCCGGGTCGAGGCTGTCGATCAGGTTCTTCAAGCCCAACCCCAGCTCCGTATCCCCTTCGATCACCAGGCGCCGCCGGAAGAACAACGTATCCGGGTCTTCCTGCCGACTGGCCAGCAACAAGAACTCGCGCCAATTGCCGCTGATGGTCACTTGGGCCTGCGCCTTCTGCGCAATCCGCAACCCATCCCGCGTCAACGTCAGGTACCAGCACAAGCCCAGGTCCGGAATGCGCAGGCACATCCAGCGTCCGCGCAGCAGGTCAAAACCGTCGTCGCGCAGCGGCTCGGCCAGGCAGCGGTTGAGCCCCTGTTGCAACGCCAGGCGCTGCACCGCGAAAGGCACCCGCCGAATCAGCGGCAACACCCGGTCAGCGCCCTTGAGCAACCATTGCTTGCGATTCAACACAACCCCACCTCCTCGACCCGCAACATGCCCGCCTGCCCATGCCAGTAACCGTTGCACCCACTCACCACCAACGGCGGCGTGGCACCCTGGCGCACCTCGTCGAAGGCACGCACCACCTCGGCCATGCCCTCGGCCCGTGGGCTCAGGCGCAACAGGTCGGCGCCACAGGCGACCAAGCCGGGATAGTCCGCCAGCAAGTTGGTCACCTCAGCGGACATCGTCTGAATCCCATTCAAGGTAAACAGCGCCTGCCCCTCCTGGCTGGTCAACGCCATGCCATCCGGGTAGTTGATGCAGCAAAACTGGCAGTCGTCCTTGGGCCGGTTTTCCGCACGGGCGGTGAAACAGCGCGCCGAATACGCCAGGGGCAGATGGCCGTAGGCGAAGATCTCCACCTCGGGCAACGGCCGTCCCAGTTCGCGGACCTGCTCCAGCACATCGGCGATCAAGCCGTGGGAGCATTCCACCGGCGGCACCCAGCGCTGCATGCCCGCGTCGAGCAGCTGCACCAGCGCGTGGCCGTTGTAGAGGTTGAGCGCCGGGCCACCGACAAAGGGCACTTTGCGCTCGATCAGCAACTGCACGGCGCCCATGTCGTTGGCCTCCACCAGCAACTCGCCGTTGTCGCACAGGCGGCGCAGGCTGGAGAGTTCGGACGCGGCTTCGATCAGGGTGAGGCTCGACAGCACGATCTGCGCCGGGCTGCACGCCTGCAACTCACGGCCCAGGCCCAGCCATTGATCCAGGTTCAGCGCGCGGCGTTTGGCGCACACGGTTTCCCCCAGGTAAATCACGTCCAGGGGCAAGGCGGCCATGTCGGCGTAGAAGCGCCCCAACTCTTGCTTGTCCCAATAAAACAGCACCGGTCCCAGGCTGAGTTTCATCGATGTGCCCTCATTGCCATGCACGATGGTAAGCCCCCAGGGTGGTCTGGCTGCCTTCGGAAAGCCCGGCAAGCACCTGGCGCCATTGGTCCTTGACCACGAAATGGGCCGGGCTGCTGCGGTGCGCGTCGAGGGCGGCGCGCCACACGCGGGTGACTTGCTCCACATAGGCCGGGCTGCGTTGCCGGCCTTCGATCTTCACCGCTTCCACGCCGATCGCACTGAGTTCGGGCAGCAGGTCCAGGGTGTCGAGGCTGGTGGGTTCTTCCAGCGCATGGAAGCGCTTGCCGCCCACCAGGAAACGGCCCTTGCACAGGGTCGGGTAGCCGGCGGGTTCGTCCGGGGTGTAGCGGTCGATCAGCACTTCGCTCAGGCGTGCGCTGAGGCCATCGGCATCCTCGCTCCAGCGCACCGCCTTGGCCGGCGAACACACGCCGCACAGGTTGGGGGATTCGCCGGTGATGTAGGAGGACAGATGGCAACGCCCTTCGGCCATGATGCACAGGCTGCCAAAACCGAACACCTCGATGGGCACCGTGCCGCTGGCCGCCACCTGCTTGACCTGCGCCAACGACAACACCCGTGGCAGCACGGCGCGCCGGATACCGTAGCGCTCCACATAGAATTTCAACGCCGCCGCATGGGTGGCCGAGCCCTGCACCGACAGGTGCAACGCCAGCTGTGGATGATGGTGCGCGGCATAGCCAAGCACACCGGGGTCACCAGCGATCAGCGCGTCGACGCCATGGTCGGCGGCGCGGTCCACGGCGCGCTGCCAACGCGACCAGATCTTCGGCTGCGGGTAGGTGTTGACCGCCACGTAGAGCTTGCGCTGGTGCTGGCGGATATGGGCGACGGCGGCGTCGAACTGCTTGTCGTCCATGTTCAGCCCGGCGAAATGCCGGGCATTGGTGTCATCGCGAAAACCCACGTACACCGCGTCGGCGCCTTGGCGTACGGCGGCTTTCAGCGCAGGCAGGTTGCCTGCCGGGCAGACCAGTTGCATGGTGGCTCCTTATTGAAAATCGGCAAACGGCAGGAACGGCACGGCGGCGCCCTTGAGCACCTGCTGCTCGCGCTCGACGATCACCAGCCCATCGGCCCAGCAGGCGGCGGCGAGCATCGCCGAGCTTTGCTGGGGGTGCAGGATCGCGCGCAGCTGCCCATCGCTGTCGGGGCTCAAGCGCGCACGCAGGTACTGGCGGCGCTTGTTGGGTTTGAGCCACTCGAAGGCCGCCGGCACGCTGACAGGCACCGGCAACACCCGCTCCACGCCTTGGGCGCGCAGCAGGAACGGGCGCACCACGATCAGCATGGTGACCAGCGCGGCGGTGGGGTTGCCCGGCAGGCCGATCCAGGGTTTGCCGGCCACTTGGCCGAACGCCAGGGGTTTGCCGGGCTGGATCGCCAGGCGCCAGAACTCGACCTTGCCGAGTGCCTGGATCGCTTGTTTGAGATGGTCCTCTTCACCCACCGACACGCCACCGGTGGTCAGCAGCAGGTCGCACTCGGACGAGGCCAGCACCAACGCATCGCGGCTGGCCGCCAGGGCGTCGGCCATCACGCCGTAGTCGTGCACCTCTACGCCCCAGCCACGCAGCAACGCCGCTACGAGGTAGCGATTGCTGTTGTAGATCTGCCCCGGCGCCAGCGACTCACCCGGCTCACGCAGTTCATCGCCACTGCTGAGCAGGCACACGCGCAGTGGCCGGTAGACCTTGACCCGGGGAATGCCCGCCGCCGCCAACAGGCCGAGTTCCTGGGCGCGCAGGCGTTTGCCGGCGCTCAGTACCCGTTGCCCGCGTTGCAGCTCTTCGCCGCGCTTGCGAACGTGTTCGCCCAGGCGCAACGGCGGGCACCAGATGCGCTGGCCATACACCCGGCAGCGCTCCTGCGGCACCACGCTGTCGGCACCCGGCGGCAGCGGCGCGCCGGTGAAGATGCGCACGGCTTGCCCGGGCTGCAACGGCACATCCGTGCTGTGCCCGGCGGCGATCCGCCCGACCACTTCCAGGTAACCGCCCTGCTCCGGCACGTCAAACGCGCGCAGGGCGTAGCCGTCCATGGCGCTGTTGTCCCAGCCCGGCAGGTCACGGGGCGAGAACACCTCTTCGGCGGTCACCCGCCCCAGGGCATCGGCCAACGCAAGCATTTCGGTGGACGGTGGCGGCGGTGCCTGGGCCAGCAACTGCTCGATGGCCTCTTCCACGGGCAGCAGGTCGCCGCTGTCGCAGGGACTCATGAGCGTGCCTCACAAGCAGCGAGTATCTGATCGAGTTGCGGCTTGAGGTGCGGCGCAAAATTGCACGGGCCGGTGCGGCTGTCCAACTGGCCAACCAGGATCTGGTCCCAGGCAGTACGACAGGCCCCCGGCGAACCGGGCATGCAGCACACCAGCACGCCGTTGCTGAAACCGGCCAGGGCTCGGGATTGCAGGGTCGACATACCGATTTCCGCCAGCGATACCTGGCGGAACAACTCGCCAAAGCCGTCCACCTGTTTGTCCAGCAGCGGCAACACCGCCTGGGGCGTGTTGTCGCGCGCGGTGAAGCCAGTGCCACCGGTCATCAGCACCACTTGCACCTGGGGATCGGCGATCCATTGCGAGACACGCGCGCGGATCTGGTAGATGTCATCCATCACGATGCCACGGTCGATCAGCATGTGGCCGGCACGTTGCAGGCGGTCCACCAGGGTGTCGCCGGAGGTGTCGGTGTCGTAGGTGCGGGTATCGCTGATGGTCAGTACCGCGATGTTCAAGGAAACGAAACTGCGTTGGTTCAGATGGGCCATGATCCAGGCTCCAGGCGTTGAAAAGATGCATCCAGCCTGCGCCGCATCGGGCGCAGGGCCTATTCCTCGAAGGAGGTATGCCGTCAGGGGGCCAGGCGCGTGCGCTGCCACCCGGCGTCATGCAGGCGATAGTCGAGACGGTCGTGCAAGCGGTCCGGCCGGCCTTGCCAGAACTCGATACGCCGGGGTTGCAGGCAGTAGCCGCCCCAGTGCTCGGGCCGGGGCGGCTGGCGCCCGGCAAAACGCTCGGTGACCTCACGCAGGCGCCCTTCCAACTCACTGCGATGGGCCAGGGGCTGGCTCTGGGGCGAGGCCCAGCTGCCCAACTGGCTGGCGGCCGGGCGGGCATCGAAGTAGTCGTCCGAGAGCTCGGCATCGGCCTTCACCACCGGCCCTTCGATACGCACCTGGCGCTCCAGGCCCGGCCAGAAGAACGTCATGGCGGCATGGGGGTTGTCCGCCAGTTCATGGCCCTTGGCGCTCTGGTAATTGCCAAAGAAGAAAAACCCGTCGGCGCTGAAGCCCTTGAGCAGCAGGATGCGGCAGTGGGCATGCCCCTGGCCGTCCACCGTGGCCAGGGCCATGCTGTTGGCCTCGGCGGGCGGCACTTCGGTCTTGCGGGCCTGCTCCAGCCACTGGCCGAACAGCTCCAGCGGGTCGGCCTGCGGGCAGTCATCGCGCAGGCCGTAGAGGGTGTAGTTGCGGCGCAATTGCGCAAGGGACAGGGGCATGGCGCGGTCCTCCAGAAAGTTCGCCACAGTGTGGGAACTGGCGCGCCGCTGTCCCTTGACCGCGATCAACAATCGGCCGCGGCATGACGCCGCATGCCGCTTACCACAACGACTTGGCGATGATCACGATCAGCACCATGTGCGCGAGGATGCTGCGCCGAATCCACCGTGCACGCTTGGCGCTCAGGCGCTGTTTACCCAGCCAGTACGCCAGCAGCAGGTAGTGCCCGATGATGCTCAGGGCCAGCAGGATTTTCAGGCCCAACAACCACGCAAAACGACCACTCCACGGCATGCCCCAGTAGTGCCAGGCCAGCCCCAGTCCCGCGCCGTACAGCACGATGACCACCAGATGCAGCACGCGTCGCGAGCGCCGGGCAATCGCCTGGTCGCAGGTGAACTGCGCGGACCAGGCCAACTCCTCCCGGGCGCTGTGCCAGATCACCACTTCAAAAAACAGCGTGCCGATGAACGCGATGGCCGCCAGCAGATGAACCATCAATAGCACTGAATACATGGATCTCTCCTAACCCGGATGCCCGTCCACACGCGCCCGCCACAGCATCGGCCCGTAGCGCCACAGGTACAGCCCCAGCCCGCTGGACCAGCACAGCGCCGCCAACCACAACGCCGCCACCGGCCACACCAGCACCAGCAGCACCCGGCACACACACGCCAGGTTCAGCAGCGCAAAGGCCAGGGTCATCCCCGAGGGCGGCTGCAACGGCCGGCCGGTATGGCCGAGGCTGACCCGCGCGATCATCGCCAGGATCAACCCGGCCATGGCGCCGATGGTCAAGGCGTGCACCGCCAGGCTCGGGTTGAGCGGCGCGCCAAAATGCCACAGCGCCATGCCCAGGCACGCCAGCGCCAGCCAGGCATAGGCCAGGTGCAGGGACCACAGCAGCGGCACCCGCCACAGGCCGCGAGCATGCCAACGCGCCAGGCGCAGCAGGTGGCCCACGCCGAGCAGCGCGAACAGCACGCCGATCCACGCCTGTGGCCACACGGCCAACCCACCGGCATACAACAACGCGACCAGCACCGAACCGCCCAACAGCAGGTGATCCAACCACGGCCAGGGCTTGACCGCCGCGACCCGACCCAGGCCGCGCTGGGTGAAAAACGGGATCACCCGCCCGCCGATCAGCCCCATCATCGCCGCCACCAACCAGAGGCCGGTCAACACCGCCTGGCGCTGCAAGCCCTGGTCATACAGCGACAAACCATCGGCCACCGCCAGCAATACCAGCACCAGCACTATCGGATAATTGCGCGTCTGCCGCACCTGCCACAGCGTCCATCCCATCACGCCCGCCACCGCCAGTGGGAAGCTCAGTTCCAGTACCGCCAGCAATGGCAGGGGAACGTCGAGCAACCAGCCCACGCGCGCCGCCAGCCACAGCGCCGCCAGTACGCCCAAGGGTGCCCCGCTGAGTCCGGGGCGACCGGTCCAGGTCTGCACCGCCGTCAGCAGAAAACCGGCGATGATCGCCAGGCCAAAGCCGAACAGCAGTTCATGCCGATGCCAGGCCAGCCAGCCGCCGGCCGGTTGCCAACTGCCGGTCATGCCGCCCAGGGCCAGCAGCCACAGCGGCACCGCCAGCGCCGCCAACAGGCAGGCACCGAGGAAAAACGGCCGGAAGGCCAGGCGAAACAGCGGGGTAATCGACATGGCCTTGCGTCGATCCAGTACGTGCATGGCAGGGCTCCTGAATGTATCACTGCGCCGATGGTGCACCTGCGCGCGCGTCTTGCCCTTGTCGCAGATCAAGCCGCGCCAAGGGCAACCGGATTAACCTCGACGCCCCTTCCCCTGTGTGCCCCGAGGTTAAGATGGTGCTCCATCGCGTCCATCACCAGATCCTGCGCAGTCATCACCTGTTCGAGCCCATGGACGAGCCCCAACTCAACGAGCTGATGAGCAGCAGCCAGTTGCTCAGCGTCGACAAGGGCCAACACCTGTTCCGCCAGGGTGAACCGGCGGACGCCTTCTACTTTGTGATCGCTGGCGCAGTGAAGATCTACCGCCTGACCCCGGACGGCCAGGAAAAGGTCTTCGAAGTGGTCGGCGAGCGCCGCACCTTCGCCGAAGCGATGATGCTGATGGATACGCCCAACTATGTGGCGTGCGCCGAAGCCGTGTGCCCGACCCAGTTGTACCGGCTGTCCAACGCCACCTACATGCGCCTGCTGCACAGCAACAGCCGCCTGACCTTCGCCCTGCTCGGCACGCTGTGCGTGCGTCTGCACCAGCGGGTCAACGAGATCGAGACCCTGTCGTTGAAGAACGCCACCCACCGCGTGGTGCGCTACCTGATGACCCAGTTGATGCGCCTGCCGGTCGGCGAAAACCGTTTCGAACTGCCGATGGCCAAACAGTTGATCGCCGGGCACTTGTCGATCCAGCCGGAGACGTTCTCGCGGATTATCCGGCGCTTGATCGACGAACAGATCATCACCCAGGACGCTCGCCAGATCGCGATTCTCGACCGCCTGCGCCTGGAGCAATTCGAGTGAGGACCTGCCTGTATTGCCAGCACCGCAATGCCGTGGAGCGCGACACCTGCGAGCACTGCGCTATGCCGTTGCCGAGCGCCGAGGCCAGCACCCAGGCCCGCCGGCTCAACCGTTTCCAGTGGTTCTGCGTGGGCCTCGTACTGTTCTGCATCGCGATGTTTTTCTGGTTGCCCCGGGCTATCTACTGACCCTCGGTGAGTTGTCGGTACAGCTGCGGCAAACGCTCGGGCAACTGCTGCGGCTGGCGGATCAGCGTGAAGCCATGGGCGCCGAACATGTACGGCAGGTAGTCGCCGGCCTGCTTGTCGATGGTGATGCAGAACGGCACCAGGCCTTGGCGCCGCGCCTCCAGCACCGCCTGGCGAGTGTCTTCCACACCGTAGCGGCCCTCGTAGAGGTCCAGGTCATTGGGCTTGCCATCGGTGAGCAGCAACAGCAGTTTGCGCCGTTGCTTACAGGCGCCCAGCAGATGGGTGGCCTGGCGAATTGCGGCGCCCATGCGCGTGTAGTAACCCGGCTTGAGGGCCTGGATCACCCCGCGTGTGTGGTCATCGTAGGGGGGTTGGAACGATTTGATCACCTGCAGGCGCACCTGCTGCCGACGCAGGGACGAGAACCCATACAGCGCAAAGCGGTCCCCTGCCCCTGCCAGGCTTTCGCCGAACAGCAACAGGCTGTCGCGGATCACGTCGATGACCTTTTGCGTGTCGTTCAGATGGGCGTCGGTGGACATCGACAGGTCTGCCAGCAGCAGGCAGGCCAGGTCGCGGTGGGTTTGGCGCTGCTCCATGAACAGGCGGCCCGGCGCGTCAGCCAGCACCCGGAGGTCAACCACAACTATGCACGCGAGCACCACTACAACCTGTGGTTCGTGCTGACCGGCCCGCACCGCCAGCATCTGGAGCACGTGCCGCCGAACTGGAGAAGGACACCGGCCTGTCGCCCCTGGACCTGCCGATGCTCAGCGCCTACCGCACCGACCTGGGGTTCGCCCTGGGAGAACACCCGTGATCACGCCGCTGAACCACGAACAGATGCTCGACCTGCGCCAATGCCTGGAGCGCGGCCTGCCCCGACGGGTCGGCCTAGTGCTCAACCACCGCGCCCTGGGCTTTGTCGCCAACGCCATGCTGGCGCTCGACGTGCCGGACGCGCTGATGGACGAAGTGGGCAACAATATCGAGTTTGCCGAGGGCACGTCCCACTAGTTTCGGCCAAACAGACCCAGGCCGATGCGGCTGCAATCACCGTGCAGGGTGAACCCCTCTTCGGTGCGCCGCAATCGACCGCGCTCTTGGGCCTGGGTCAGCTCATCATCGACACGGGCAAACTGGCCGAGGCCAAGGTAGTGATAACCAGCCGCTTCCAGGCGCTCGACACACAACAGCCCCATGGCGGTGCTTTGTGCGGCGCAGCACAGCGCCTGCGGGCATTGCCCCGCGTATCGCGCCGGTGGCCGGGCATAGTCGAACACTTGCAGGCGGTCGGGCTCCAGCGCGATCAGGCTGGCCAGCTTTGTCTCCAGGCTGGCCAGGGTCTGCCAGGCGTTGCCGTAGCCCAGGTCGACACTGACCGAACGGAACCCGAAGGTGCGCGCCGCATCGATCAACGACTGGATCGGTGCCGGATCGCGATAGGTGTCCTGGGAGAGAGGGTCCTCGGTACAGGCATCCGGCACACCGATGCACACCCGGTTGAAACCCAGCTCGCGCAACCGGCCGACGCTGGCCCAATCGCTGTGCTGGGGTGCCAAGTCGATGGCGTAGTCGCCGCGGTCATGCTCAAGGAAATGCAAGCGCTCACGCAGCCGCTGCATCTGCATCTGCACATCGCCAATGGGCGCTGCCCCGCGCCACTGGAAGTGCTCAACCGGCTGGCGACTGCCCAGGCCGCCACCGATCAGGCGTATCTGCTGCGCCAGGCTGCGGCGGTAAACGGCACTCGGCGTACCCGGCCAGTGCAGGGTCACTGCCAGTGGACGCTGCCGTTGGCGGCTGGTGCGCAAAGCACGGGCGACATCGAGAGGAATGACGGTGTGCATGGCGGGCTCCGGATCCGGCGACGATGCGCCATTGTCCGGTGCGACGCCACGGCGCACCTTGATGTGCATCAAAGGCTTTACCAACTGAGGTAAAACATGCCCTTGGCCAACAGCACGATGGCGACCATATGCCCGAACAGGCTCAGATGGATAACCCGCAGGTAAGCCGCACTCACCCGGCAACGGCGCATGCGCAGCATCGTCAGCAGAAAGTGCAGCAGCACACTGGCGGCGAGGATCAGCTTGAGGGTCAACAAGGTGCCGAACGACGAGGCGAACGGCGCGGCCAACACCGGCAGGTAACGCAACCCGACCATGCCCAGCCCGGCGCCGAACAGCACCAGCAACACCCACGGCATCAGCGCCCGGGCACGCACGCCGATACCTTGCTCGACCTGCAGCATCACCCGCGCCGGCAACTGCCGATGCAGACCGCCCAGGATCAGCACTTCGAAAAACACTGTACCGATGAAGATCAGTGCGGCGAACAGATGGGCCAGCAGAAACAACAGGTAAAGCATGGTGGCCTCGCAGGTGGCGTCAAGGTGCCAGTGTGACGCCTTGACGCCACCTGATCCTTGATACCGATCAAGCTAAACCCGCACGCCGAGCATGCCGGCAGTGATGATCAGCGTCACCAGCGCACCGACGCCGATCACCGCCCACGTCATCGTCGCACAACGCGCCTCGCTCACCCCATGGTTACGCAGCACGCCGCGCAGGCCACACCCCAGGTGCGCGATCAACAGGAACACCGCCAGGGAATAATGCGGCACCAGCCGGATGCTCCAGGCATCGGCCAGCAACCCCACTGGTTCGGCCACGGCCCAGGCGTAATCGGTGTCGGTGCCGAAGTAGCGCGCCAGGGTAAATACCGAGTTGATATGGGAGGCTATAAACACTGCCAGGTAAGCGCCAGACGCGGTCTGCAAGGCGTCCAGCAGGTCGGCGCGGTGGACGGTTTTGGGGCGGATCAGCACCAGGCCGCTGAGTATCTGGAAAAAGAACATGACGATAAGGATCGGCTCCAGCCAACCGTTGCGATACACCACCCGCAGCACTTGCATCACCGCACGATGCGCATCGTTGCCGAAAATTCCGAGCAGATGGTTGAACAGGTGCGGCGCCAGGAACACCATCAGGATCGCCACCGACGCAATGCCATGGGCGACCCGCAGCTTGATGTAGGTGCGCGGGTGGTGGGTGAAGTCAATGCTGGGCAGCGTGGCCGACACCATCGAGAAGTAGGCACTCACTGCCAACCACAGGCCGCTCCACATGACGAGGTCGTGACCATTGACCTTCATCAGGTACAGCAGCACGCCCATCAGCGTATAGGCTGGCGGCGTGGCAACGGCCAGGCAGGCCAGGCGCCTGGCAAGCACCAGGCGTGCACTCATCATGGGCTGCACACCCGTGACGAACACGCAGTAGAACGCCACCACCGGCACTGCATAGGCACTCAACATCAGCGCCAGAGTCACCGGCCCGCCGGCCCCGCCAACATGGGCCAGGTTGCTCCACTGCAGTGCCCAGGGGTAATAGAGTGCGGCGGCGAATGGCAGCAGCCACAGCCAGTCCAATCGGGTGTGGGCCAGCGGTTTTGCGAGAGACATTGTTGCGTCCTTACTCATGGATTTTCCCCCGCGACCCTACGGACTGGCGCGAGGGAAACCCAGGTCCAATTCCACGCTTTTTGCCTACACCACTGCGCGTTACAGCAACGGGATGCTGTAGCTGACAATCAACCGTGTCTCGTCCTTGTCCGCCGTGTCATTGCCGCGCAATACCGCACTACGCCAGGTAAAGCCCAGGCCTTTCAAGGCGCCGGTGGGGATCACGTAGTCCAGGCGCAGGTCGCGCTCCCATTCGCTGTTGTCGCGGCCGGCGGTGCGGATGTGGCTGCCGTGAATGTAAGTCACACTGGAGCGCAGCCCCGGTACGCCCAGGCTGGCAAAGTCATAGGCATAACTGCCCACCATGGCCTGTTCGCCGGCATTCACGAACTTGAGCGACTGGGAGTTGGTGATCAGGTAAAGCGAACGGCCCTGCCCCTGGTTGATGTGCGGGAAGTCACTTTGCCCGGTGGTTTTCTGGTAGCCCAGGCTCAGCGAATGCCCGCTCAAGCCATAGGTGAACAGTGCGCTCCACAAGCGGTTGTCGACCTTGCCGGTGTTGACGCCGGGCGCGTAGTAACCCGAGCCGACATAACCTTCGCCACGGCCCGAAGCACTGCCGTTCTTACCGTCGGCGGTGCTGTAGAAATAACGCAGGTCGCTCTTGAGCTGCCCCACAGGCAGTTGCCAGTTGTGCAGCAGACCCAGGAAGTGCTGCTGGTAGAAGTTCTCCAGGCTGGCGTAGTAGTACTGCATCTGCAGTTGCTTGCTGACGGTGTAATCCACGCCGCCGTAGTAGAACTGGTTACTGGACTTGCCCTTGACCGGGTCATTGGCGCCGGCAATCGACAGGCCTTGGGCATTGCTGGAGTTGCGGTCCACGACCTGCTCGATCTTGCCCCCGGTCAGGTGGACGTCCTTGAAGTCCTTGGACTCCACCTGATAGCCGCGGAAGGTCTGGGGCAGCAGGCGCCCGTCTTCGGTGGTCAGCACCGGCAGCTTGGGCATCAGGCTGCCGGCCTTGAGTTGGGTCTGGGCAATGCGCAGTTTGCCGGTAACGCCCGTCTTGCTGAAGTCATGGGCGGCCTTGCCATCGTCCAGCGGGAAGACGCTGCCGGGGGTGTTGTCGGCACCGGACTTGCCGGCCCGGCCGGAGGCGTCCAGGCGCAGGCCGTACCACTCTTGCAGGTCCAGGCCCAGGCCGACCGTGCCTTCGGTGAAACCGGACTGGTAGTTGAACATAAAGGCCTGGCCCCATTCCTTGTCCGAGGCGGCCTTGGCGTTGCGGGTGTCCTGGTTGTAGTAGAAGTTGCGCAGGTCGAGGCTGGCTTTGCTGTCATCGATAAAACCCGACGCAGCCGCCTGCTGCGCAGCGCCGATAGAGACGGCGAGCGCCAGGCAAGTCTTGTGGTTCATGAAGGCTCCGAGAAGTGATTGAGGCGCCCCGTCGCAGCGCTGTTTTTGTTGTGCCAGGGGGGCTGCAGTCAACGGGAGCGCGCACGGTATAGCGTTGCGTGGCCGGGAAAAAGCCGGCAAAACCGCCAATCACTTTTTCAGTTTGGGTAACAATCCAGCGAGTGGCGAGCGCGTGTCCAGCAGTGAGGTACGGATGAAGTGCAGGTAACTTTCCACCCGGCGCAAGGCCGAGGTCTCAAAGTGCGCTTCGAAAGGTTCGACGGTGTCCTGCACGCACTCGATCGCGTGTTCGACGCGTGCCAGTGCACGTTGCCACCGTGCATGCCCCGGCTGGGTGAACAAGCGCACCAATGCCCGCCCCATGGCACGTACCGCCTGGCGCCACGCGGTGGTTTCGGCGTAGCAGGCCAGCGCCGGCAACTGCGCCTGCTCGCGGCGCAGTTCGATCAGGGCATGGCCGACGTCAAGCACCACGAACGTCCAGCGCAGCAGGCGGTGTTGCACCTGGGGCTGGCCGGCGGACAAGCCATGGGCCTGGTTAAGCAGGTCACGGGTGCCGCTTTCGAAACCCGAGCCCAGCGCCGGCAAGGGTGCGTGGAGGGCGAACACGACCCGCTGGCGCAGGTCCTGTTCCAACCGACGCCACAACCACGGGCTGTTGGGCGGCAGAATGATCGCCCCGGCCGCCGCGCACACCAGCATCCCGAACACCATGGCGAGGTAGTCATTGATCAAGCCATAAGGGTTGTAGAGCGTGAGATTGCCGGGCACCGAACTGGTGCCGAAAAACACCAGCATGCCCAGGCCGTAGCCCGCCCACTGTGGTTTGGCCAACCAAAACGACCCCAGCATGATCACCGGCGCAATCACCAGGCACAGTAACGGGAACCCATCGATCCGGGGATAGACGAAGAACACCTCGAAAATCCCGATGACCGCCGCCAACACCGTCCCACAGGCAATCTGGAACGACATGCGCCGGGGGTTGGGGGAGAACGCCGAGAGCCCCACCGTGAGCGCGGACACCAGGGTCATCGCCGCGCCACTGGGCCAACTGGTAGCGATCCACAGCGCACACAACACCAGCAGCACCACTGCGGCACGCAGGCCGGCGCCTACCGCTGCCAGCCAGTGGGTCTGTGGCTGAAAAGGCTCGGCCCAACGCTCACGCCGGTGGCTGTGATCGGTCAGGGAAGCATGGGTCTGGGCGTAGCTGTACAACTCGTCGACGAAGCGATAAAGCAACTCGCAGGCCGTGTGAAAATCCAGCAAGTCATCGTTGGGCGGATGCGCCAGCAACAGCTCGGAGCGCAGGTGGCGAACCTGGCTCGGCAGCCCGTGGATGTAACGCTTCAGGTGTGTCGACAGGTGCGCCGCATCCAGGTCTGTGAGTACCTGGCCGGCGAAGGGTTGCAGCACATTGACCAGCGCCCTGAGCGCCGGGTCCACCGCGTTCAGCACCGCCGTGGCGCCGCGCATCTGCACTCGATCGAGCAACTGATGCAGGGCATTGAAACGCGTGGTGATGGCCATGAACTCGACGTTGAGCCGATCCAGGCGCCCCTTGCGTCGGCGCATGTAAGGGTCTTCGAACACACTGACGCTGCGCATCCCTTCCAGGCCCACTGCCTCGGCGATGAAGCGCAGGTTGGCGACCTCGAACGCCGCCTGGTCGTGGGTACTGCGCAGACCGCTCACGACAAATCCGGCGAAACGACCAAAGCGTTGGTACAGGGTATTGCGCATGGCGGCGCCCGCCGTATTGGGCTGCAACGTTGCGCTGATCCCGGTGGCGCACAGCACGCCCAGGGTGATCTCCAACACCCGCCACACCGCCGCCATGAACACCTGCTCCGGGTGCCCCACCACCGGCAAGCCGACCATCACCGCGGTATACCCCGCCAGCACCCACCCATAGGCGCGAAAATGACGATTGCGCGCCGCGCCGTATGAGCACACGCCCACCCACACGGCCAACCCGGCCAGGAACAGCTCGGTGCTCTGGGCGAACAGCGCCATCAACAGCACCATGAACGACGACCCCACCAGCGTGCCGATCACGCGGTAGACGCTTTTGGCCAGGACATGCCCGCTGTAGGGCTGCATCACAATGAATACCGTGGTGATCACCGTGCTGGGCTGCGGCAATTCCAGACGCATCGAAAGCCACAAGGCCAGGTACGAAGCGATCAGCACCTTGAACAGGTAGACCCACATCACCCCGTCGGTGCGCGCCCATTCCAAGAAGCCCCGGCGCCAGGGCAGTGCTCTCAGCCGGCGTGAAAAATCAGTGAGTGGCGGCACGAAACAGGGACTCCCGACAAGCTGGCTGGCACACAAGGCCGGCGACTTTAGGCAGTTGCGCCAGGGTCGGTAAGTCATCCAGAACGTGAATGACTGTTACGCAAAACACCACAATAAATAGCGTTTACAGCGGCCCGCGACTTCATGCCACACTGGAAAAATCCGTTATCCCTGGTAGCCATCAATGGACATTCTGCAGAACATGCGCATCTTCCGTTGCGTCGCCGAAGCCGGCAGTTTTACCGGCGCGGCGGCACGACTAAACACCAACACCACCCATGTATCCCGCTCCATCTCCAACCTGGAAGCACACCTGCGCACGCGCCTGTTCAATCGCACCACGCGCCGCATCGCCCTCACCGAATCCGGCCAACGCTATTTGGTGCGATGCGAGCAGATCCTGCATTCGATCGCGGAAGCCGAGGTAGAAGCCGGCGACGCCCATACCCGGCCTATCGGCCAGCTCAAGGTGCATTCGATGACCGGCATCGGCCAGCATTACGTGGTGGACGCCATCGCCCGTTATCGCCAGCATTACCCGGATGTGACCTTCAACCTGAGCATGAGCAACCGCACGCCGGACCTGGTGCACGAAGGCTTCGACGTATCGATCGTGCTGGCCATCGACCTGCCTGACTCCAGCCATGTGTCGCAGAAGCTCGGCAGCACCTACAGCATCGTTTGCGCATCACCGTCCTACGTAAAAAGCCACGGCATCGCGCAGGTTCCCAAGGACCTGCTCGACCACGCCTGCCTGCGCCTGGTCAGCCCGGTGATCCCCCTCGAGGACTGGACCTTCGACGGCCCCAATGGCAAGGAAAACGTGATCATCAGCCACTCGCCCTTCCTGGTGGATTCGGTTGACGCGATGAAAACCGCCATCAGCAATGACATGGGCGTCGGCATCCTGCCCGTGCATGCGGCGATCAAGGGACTGCGCAGCGGCAGCCTGGTGCGCGTACTGCCCGAGTACCGCCTGGAGGAGCTGAGCCTGTACGCCATCTACCCTTCCCGGCATTACCTGGACGCAAAAATCAAAACCTGGGTGGAGTACCTGCGCAGCTCCCTGCCGGAGGTGCTCGCCGACCATAAGGCTGTGCTGAAGACCCGCCCGTTGCTCAGCGCTGTCGAGTCATAACGACTACATAGGGTCATAACGACTACAGGACGCCAGGGTCATAACGACAACAAAAATCGCAACCGACTGATTTTCATAATGTTATTCATTGGCATGCTTTCTGACTCTGAAGTGGGCAGGACAAATCTTCGAAACCCACAGAGAGATCACTATGAGCAATGAATTCAACCAGCGCCTCGCCGTCGTCACCGGTGCCAGTTCAGGCATCGGCCTGGCCGTCACCCAACGTTTGCTTGAGCGCGGCGCGAAGGTGGTCGCGATGTCGCGTCAACTGGGCGGGCTTGGCGTGTTGGCCGAGCAGTTTGGCGAGCAGCTCAAGTGGTTGGCCGGGGATGTGACCGAGGCAGCCGACCTGGCGCGCCTGGCGCAGGTGACGGCGCCGATGGGGCCTGTGGATTTGCTGGTGCCGAACGCGGGCATTGCCCAACTGGCCGATGGCCTGGACCTGGCCGCCTTCGACCGGCAATGGGCGGTCAATGGCGCCGGCGCCTTGAACACCTTGGGCAGCCTGCGCGAGCAGTTGTCGGCGCAGGCGTCGGTGGTGTTCATCGGCACGTTCCTGGAGCAAGTGACCTTTCCCGGCCTGGCCGCCTACATCGCGTCCAAAGCCGCCCTGCGCGCCCAGGTGCGCACCCTGGCGGTGGAACTGGCGCCCCACGGCATCCGCCTGAACATGGTCTCCCCCGGCCCCACCGCCACGCCGATCTGGAGCACCCTGGGGCTCAATGATGAAGCCCTGGGTTCGGTGGCGAAGACCGTCAACGCCCGCCTGCTCGACGGGCAGTTCCTGGAACCGGGCGCCGTGGCCGATGTGATCCTGTTCCAGCTGGGCCAGGGCGCACGCAGCGTGTTCGGCCAGGACTGGGTGGTGGACGGCGGCTATACCTTGCGCTGATCAGACCAGTGCAGGCATGGCCTTGGCACCTCCGAATGCCAGGGCCTTCCAACCGATCACCAACAGCGACAACCCGGCAAAGATCAGCCCGCAGCCAATCACCCCGGTGGTGCCGAAGGCATTGATGAACAGCCCGCCCACCGATGACCCGATCACCACCCCGGCATTCGCCGATGACACATACAGGCTGGTGGCGAACTCATGCGCCTCGGGTGCCGAAGACGTGAGCCAGACTTGCGTGACCACCAGGCCACAGGTATGCGCCGCGCCCCAGAGCAACACGATCACACTCATCGACGCCCACGACAGGCTGCCAAAGGCATACAACACCAGGTATGCCGCCGCCAGTACCACCGGATACAGTACGGCCGTCACAACCAGATGCCGGCTGAGCGCACGCCCCACCCATAGGTTACCGACGACGCCGCCGATGCCGAAGACCACCAGCATGACACTGATGGTCCGACCGTCCATGCCGATCCGGGTCTTGAGGTACTCAGCCGCGTAGCTGTACACCGAAAACATCGTGGTAAACACCAGCACGGTGGCGAGGATCGCCAGCCACACCGAGAGGCTGCGCAGCACAGTCAGTTGCTTGCCGAAGCTCAGGGGTGCCGAACGCGGGTGATCGGGCAGCTTGAGCCTTAGACCCAACGCCGCCACCGCCGTTGCCACGGCGCAAAAGTAGAACGAGGCCTCATAGGAAAGACTCGCCCCCACCCAAGTGGTCAGAGGCACGCCCAACACCAGCCCAAGCGTGGTGCCCACCACCGCCAGCGCCGTGGCATGGGCCGCTCGTTCGCGGGGGTACAGCGACACCGCCGTGGAAAACGCAGCAGCAAAAAATACCGGGTGGAGCATGGCCGGCACCACGCGCAGCGCCATCAGTGTTTCGAAGTTCGGTGCAAACGCCGACAACACACTGCTGATCGAGAACCCCAGCAAGGCGCCCACCAGGATTTTCTTGCGCGCCACCCGCGAGGCCAACAACACCAGGAACGGCCCCAGCACCGCCACGATCAACGCAAACAAACCCATCAACCACCCGGCCTGAGACACACTGATCGCGAACCGCTCGACGATCATCGGCAAGATGCCGACCACCCCAAACTCCAGGGTATACAGGCCGAACAACCCCAGGATGAGGTAGATCACGAGCCGACCTCGATCACAACCTTACCGAAGGCACCGCGCTGCAAATGGGCGAAGGCCTGGGGCACTTCGGCAAAGCGGTAGGTGTGGTCGATCACCGGTTCGAGGGTGTGTCGCTCCACCATGCGAATCAGGTCTTCGAGGGCACGGCGTGGCCCCACCGCTACACCGACGATGGCGGCGCGCTTGGCCAGCAGGCTCATCAGCGGCGCGCTCAACTGGTCGCTCTCCAGCAGGCCGATCACTGAGACACGCCCACCGTTGCTCACCGCTTGCAGTGAACGCGCCAGGTTGTCGCCACCGGCCATTTCCAGCACATGCTCGGCACCTTGCCCGCCGGTCAGTTCCAGCACGGCGTGGTGCCAGTCCGGCACCCGGCCACGGTGGATGCCATGGGTGGCACCCAGTTCGACGGCACGGGCGATTTTTTCATCGCTGCTGCTGGTGATAATCACACGGGCGCCATGGGCCGCCGCCAGTTGCACGGCAAACAGCGAGACGCCACCGGTGCCCTGCACCACCACGGTCTGGCCGGCGTGCAAGTGACCGAGTTCAATCAGCGCCATCCAGGCCGTCAATGCCGCCACCGGCAAGGTGCTGGCCTGGGTGGGGCTCAACGAGCGTGGCGCGAGCACGCACCAGTCAGCGGGGGTGGTCACGTATTCGGCCAGCATGCCGGGGATCGGGCCGCCTTGCGGTGGCGCGTCGGCCCAGGACAACGGCCTGCCGTCGACCCAGCCGGCAAAGAAACTCGACAGCACCTTGTCGCCCACCTTGAACCGGTTCACACCCTCACCCACGGCCACCACCGTGCCCGCCATGTCGGACGCCGGGGTGAAGGGGAATTGCAGGCTGGCGCCCATGCCGTTTTCCGCTACCTCGGCGTCACGGTAATTGAGCGATACCGCCGCGACGCGCACCAGCACCTCCCCGGCCTTGACCACCGGTCGCGGCACACGGGCCAAGCGCAAGGTATGGAGGCCAAAGGTCGGGATTTCCCAGCGTTGCATCAAGTCAGTCATGTTCAGGTCTCTCGTGAGGGTTTTGCGCAAGGATAAGAACCTCGCTTCACGGGATTAAGTAGGGCGCGGCTCCTGGGTCTACGGAGCTTTCATTCCGCAATACCGGCAATTGCGCTAGGGTATCGGCAATTCCCGTCGCCAATCGGTGCCTCAGATGGACAACCTCACGACCCTGAATGCCTTTGTGCAGGTCGCGCATACCCACAGTTTTGTCGCCGCCGGGCGGGTGCTCGGGGTGACGGCGTCGGCGGTTGGCAAGAGCGTGGCGCGCCTGGAAGAACGCCTGGGCGTCCGGTTGTTCCACCGCAGTACGCGCAGCGTGACGCTGACTGCCGAGGGCGAGCTGTTTCTGGAGCGCAGCCGGCGCATCCTGCGGGAAATCGAGGAAGCCGAGGCAGAGTTGTCCCAAGTCAGCCAGGCGCCCCGTGGTCGCCTCAAGGTCAGCCTGCCGTTGGTGGGCCATCCGTTTTTGCCAGTGCTGGCCGACTTCAAGCAGGCCTACCCTGACGTCGAGCTGGACCTGAGCTTCACCGACCGCCGCGTGGACGTGGTGGAAGAAGGCTACGACGCGGTGCTGCGCAGCGGCGAGGCGCCGGATTCGCGCTTGAGTTCACGGTTGGTGGGGGAGTATCGGATGATCGTCGTGGCGGCCCCCACCTACCTCGAACGTCACGGCACACCGCAGCGCTTCAGCGACCTGGCCCAGCACAGTTGTATCCTGTTCCGCTTTCCCAATACTGGCAAATTGCAGCGTTGGCCGTTGCACGCACAAGGCGTCGAACTCGACCAGCACCTGCCGGCAGCGATGATCTGCAACAACCTCGAGGCCCGGGTATGTTTTGCACTGCACGGCATTGGTATCGCCTACCTGCCGGACTTCGCCATCCGCGAGGCCCTCGACAGCGGGCAATTGCTGCAGGTGCTGCCTGACTGCACCGAGCACGGCAGCTTCCGCATGATGTGGCCATCGAGCCGGCACCCGTCGCCGAAGTTGCGGGTGTTTATCGACTTTCTCAAGGAACGCCTGTTTCCCTGATCAGGCGTTGTCGAACCGCTGCCGCGCCTGGCGAAATTCATCGCCCTTCTCTACCACCCAGGTCCATAGCGGGATCATGTGTACCAGCAGTTCCGTGCCCAGGCTCGACAGCTCGTACTCGACCCTGGGCGGCACTTCCTGGAAGTCGTAGCGCAGCACCAGCCCGTCGCGCTCCAACTGGCGCAACGTACGGGTCAGCATGCGCTGGGTCACGCCCTGCATGCGCCGGCCGATCTCGGCGTGACGCAAGCGGCCGGACACACCCAGCACGTGCACGATGCCCAATGACCAGCGGTTGCCCGCGTGGGTCAGCACCTCGCGCTTGAGGCCGTCATCGTCGGCGCTGAGGGCGTCGCAGGCGGCTTGGGAGCGGCGGATGATCTCGTCGTTATCCATGGGGAGCTCTCGGTATCACGGGTGTGCCTTCTTATGCGCGGCGATGAATTCTGCAAGCATGCCACGACTTTCAACCCAGACGGAGTTCCTATGCCCCCCTCTTCCATCCTGGTACTCGGCGCCGGCGAACTGGGCCTGGCGGTATTGCAAGCACTGGCCGACCTGGCCACACCGGGTGACACACGCCTCGCCGTGCTGCTACGCCCCGCCAGCCTGCACTCGGCTGCGGCCAACGCCTTGCGTGCACGGGGTATCGAGGCAGTTGCCGGCGACCTGCAAAACGACAGCCAACGCGTGCTCGCCGAGCGCTTCGCGCCCTTCGATACGGTAATCTGCTGCACCGGTTTTGCCGCCGGCCCCGGCACCCAGCGCAAACTGGCGCGGGCCGCCATGGAGGGTGGAGTGCGGCGTTATGTGCCGTGGCAATTCGGCGTGGACTATGACCTGATCGGTCGTGGCAGCCCGCAGGATACCTTCGACGAACAGCTCGACGTACGCGACCTGCTACGCGCCCAGCACGGCACGCAATGGCTGATCATCTCCACCGGCATGTTCACCAGTTTTCTGTTCGAGCCCTCGTTCGGCGTGGTCGACCTGGCACAGAACACCGTGCATGCGCTGGGCAGTTGGGACACCGCCGTCACCGTCACCACGCCCGAAGACATCGGCCGGTTGACCGCACACATCGTGCTGGCCGAACCGGCGCTGGGCAACCAGGTGGTATTCACCGCCGGTGACACCCTGACCTATGGGCAACTGGCCGATACCGTCGACGCCACCCTCGGCATCCGGCTGCAGCGCGAGCCCTGGCCGGTGCCGAGGTTGCTGGCCGAACTGGCGAAGGCCCCCGATGACAACCTGAAGAAATACCGCGCAGTGTTCGCCCAAGGCCACGGCGTGGCCTGGGACCCCGCCGTGACTTTCAACGCCCGCAATCACATCGCCATGACGGACGTTGCCACGTGGATCCGCCAACACCTCAGGGCACCGGCAACCATCGGCTGAATTCACCCCGGCTGTTCAACGGGCACCAGGCGAAGTCCGTTTGCGCAGGGGGCAATGCCTGGCGTTCAACCATCGCGCACGGCGAGCCCTTCCAATCAAACAGCGTTGCGCCCTGCCAGGCCAGGACCACACCCCTGGCCTGGCTTTTATCCGTCTGCACCCAACGCGCGGCAGCGGCCGCCATGAACGCCTCGATGGGCTCGTCATCGATCTGCGCCCGATACACCGAGCCCAGCAACCAGCGGCAGACGTTCACGTGGTAGGTCCAATCCAGCGGCGGCCGGTGGCGATAGGCCCAGGTCATGAAGCTGCGAAACAGGTTCAGGCCCTCGGGCGGGTCCAGCTTGAGCAGCGCCGGGCAGATGTCGAACAGGGTGTGCCAATACGGCAGCAGGCGAGCATCCAGGTGCACGAAACTGCGGGAATTGCTGGGGTATTCAGGCGGCGCCGGTTCCGCGTGCAGGCGGCGGGACGCCTTGCTGACCAGGCGGCGGGCGCCTGCGGGCAACAGGTGGTTCATGAAACGCACTCACAGTCATGACGATGGGACGCCTCCTGGTTTCAGGAAGCCCAAGGCAAACGTCAGCGTGCAGGGGAAGCGCGAGGGTTGGCCGAGGGCCAGGAATAGCGTGGCGGCGCCTTGTTGCGCCGTTCATGGGCCGGGCGCGGGGCGTGTCCCAGGCCCAATAGCCAGGCCAGGCCGACCAGGAACACCAGGGCAACGGTCAATGCGTTGCAGACCGGGCAGGCAAAGTAGTTCGAGATGTTGCTGGAAGACGGGCTGCCCAACCCTTTGTCGGAAAGTGGCGCCTGGTTGCCGCTCACCGAACAGAACGCCCCGCCGATGCCATTGAGCGCCTGCCCCGTCATCTGCCCATGCCCCAAACCGCAGACGAACAGGTTCATGAGCACGCAGAAGTACAGGGCCCAGGCGATCAGCGAACGGTCGGGGTGGCTCGATTTCATGGCGGCGACTCTACCACCAGCGCCGCAAAAGGATGAAGCGCGACATGCCCCTGTGGCAGAACGTCGCAGATTACGTGCGCTTGCCAGGGTTGGTAGACTGGGCGCCCTCAAAGCCTGACGTATTGATCCAGAGCAATGCAGGCGCTTCACAGGATGCACAGTTGATGAGTACGTTATTCACCCGCCGCAAGGTGCTGACCGGTATGGGCCTGTTGGGCCTGGGCAGCCTGCTGGGCGGCTGTGACTACAGCCCCAAGCTGAACTTCAAGTACGGCAAGGACCTGAGCGACAAGATCATGGGCCGCACCTTCAAGCTCAAGAACACCGACGGCGAAACCGTCACCCTGAGCTCGTTCCGGGGCCTGATGCCGGTGGTGTTCTTCGGTTTCACCCAGTGCCCGGCCGTGTGCCCGACCACCCTGGCGCGCGCCGCCCAGGCCAAGAAGCTGATGGGCCGCGACGGCGAAATCATGCAGGTGGTGTTCATCACCCTCGACCCGGAACGCGACACGCCGGAGATTCTCGACAAGTACGTCAAGGCCTTCGACCCCAGCTTCGAAGCGCTGTACGGCACCCCGGAAGAAATCGCCGTGGCCGCCAAGGAATTCGGGATCTTCTATGAAAAGATCCCCGCCGGCGACACCTACACCCTGTCCCACACCGCCACCAGTTTCGTGTTCGACACCCGTGGCAACCTGCGCCTGGGCCTGCAGGCATCCCTTACCGCTAAAGAGTGCGCAGAAGACCTGCTCACCGTCATGGAGGTCTGCTAATGACTGCCGTTCAACACCTCAAGCGCACCCTTATCGGCATGACCCTGCTGGGCCTCGCCGCGCACGCCAGCGCCCAGGTGCAAGTCACCGACGCCTGGGTACGTGCGACTGTGCCAGGCCAGCCGTCCAGCGGCGCGTTCATGACCGTCACCGCCGACAGCGACAGCCAATTGCTGAGCGTGGCCTCGCCGGTGGCCAAGGACGTGCAGATCCATGAAATGAGCATGAAGGACGACGTGATGCGCATGGGCCCGGTGGACTCGGTGGCCCTGCCGGCAGGCAAGGCCGTGACCCTCGACCCCGACGGTTACCACGTGATGCTGATGGGCCTGACCGGCCAGATCAAGGAAGGCGACCAGGTGCCGCTGACCCTGACCGTGCAGAACGCCAAGGGCGAGAAGCAGGCGATTGAAGTGAAGGCGCCGGTACGTGGCCTGGATGGGATGGACCATGGCAAGATGCACTGAGACGTGCGCACCCGCCTCAATCCACGATAAATAGCCTTGCCCCGGCACTCGTCGAAGATCGATGCCCTTCCATGTCATTGCCCACCTGGTAACTCATCCCGGCCGTCAGCGTAAACTGACGGCCGTCTTCCAGTTCTGTGTGCAACTCGCCTTCAAGGCATAACAGCACATGCCCCCGCCAGCACCAATGGTCCGCCAAGTAGCCAGGCGTGTATTCGACCATGCGCACACGTGTTGTGCCGAAGTGGCAGGTGCGCCACAGGGCATTGCCAGTGATACCTGGGTGAATCACCGGTTCGACCGTGGCCCAGTCTGTGGTGCCAAAAGGAACAGCAGTGAGATCCATGGCGAGCTCTCGCGTTGATTGATGTGACTTGAGGCTATTCACAAGACACGGTGGACGGTAGACACAGATCGACCCGTTTTATGGGATACAGGTATCCTGCCCGCACAGAGCTCACGGACACGCTGATGCAGATCGACCCTGCCTACATCCTTCACGAAACCGAACACTGGCGGCTAAACCATCATCTGGCATCTGCGTTGCCCGGCTACCTGATGCTGGGGGCCAAGGCGCCGATCCACTCCCTGGCTGACATGCCGGAACCGGCGCTGGCCGAGTTGGGCGGGTTGCTGGCGAAGGTCCAGCGGGTAATGGAGGCGCAGTTGGAGCCGAAATGGCTGTATATCAGCCGGTATGGGCACATGCCGGGCTTCCCGCTGCATTTCCATTTCATCCCGGTGTATGACTGGGTGGAGGATGCGTTCTGGCGGGATGAGCGCTATCGGCTGTTACAACGCTTTGGCACTGCGCAGCTGGCGCAGACCGATGGGGCCGAGTTGACCCTGTTTGTCTGGCGGGAGTTTGGCGAGAGCACTACGCCCCCGTCGATCCAGGGGGCGTCAGTCGAGCAGGTGATTGCTCGACTGGGCGCGGCTTTCAGGGCACTGTAACCGTCCTCGGCTTTGCCACACGTCCACAGCATCCTTTGCTCGCGGGGTGGCACGTGTTATCTCCAGCATTTCCCACTCCTTCCATGAAATCATCGAGCCATTAGCACACTTGTGCTAATCGACCCCTTCCCCCTGCGGCGCTATATTCTCCGGCACTTCCAACGTTCCCCAGGCACCGTGCAACTATTGCGCGTGGGCGTGTTGTGCGCTGGAAAAACCATAACAACCCCAAGGAAGAAGCACCATGAAACTGCAATCCTCCGTTACCCGCCTCACCCTGTTGGGCGCCCTGATCATCGGCGTGGCCGGCTGCAGCAACATCAAGCCCACCGAAGACCACCTCAAGACGCTGTCGGAGACCAACCTGGGTGAGCCGGTCAAGCGTATCTCCAATGTGCGCAGCGACTCGATGACCACCTACTACGTCGCCAGTGCCGCCTCCGGCGAGTACAACTGCTCGGTGCCCAGCGGTGCCAGCGGCGGCATGTTCGCCGTGGCCAGCTTTGGCATGATGAAACCCGCAGCCTACTGCCAACCCAAAGGTGCACGCGGCAACCCATTGCAGGGCTTCACCCAGTAACCGTCTGCTGGCTCAGGTCGCGCAAGGTCCCGCGCAGTTCGGCGGGACGCACCGGCTTGGAGAGAATGGCGATCTGACGGTCGTGCAAGGCGGCCTGGATTCTCTCCACGTCGTGCCCGGTGAGAATCAGCGCAGGGACGGCCCAGCCGCGTTGCTCGCGCAGGGCATCGATGCATTCGATACCCGTGGCGTGGTTGCCCAAGTCATAGTCGGCGACGATGATGTCGCAGTCGCTGACCAGATCACGCCCCGAAGACTCGGCCTGCACCGTGCAACCCCAGCGCTCCAGCAGGGCCTGGGTGGCGAGCAGCACGTTGTGGTCATCTTCCACCAGGCACACCTTCAACCCGGTCAACAGCCCGGCCTGGCGTGTGTCGTCGCGCGGTGCCGTGGCGCGTGGCGCGGTGGCCAGGGTCAAGCCATACAGGCTTACAGAAGTACCATGGCCCACCCGAGAGCGCAGGCCTACTTGCACCCCCATCAACTGCCCCAGGCGCTTGACGATGGACAGCCCCAGGCCGACGCCTTCGACGTCCTTGTCACGCAGGTGGCGTACCCGATAGAACTCCTCGAAGACCTTTGACAGATGCTCCTCGGCAATCCCCCGCCCTCGGTCGTGAATCTCCACCGCCAAGCCGCCGTCGCGTACGCGCACGCCAATCAGCACAGGTCGTTGCGCGCCATATTTGAAGCAATTGGACAACACGTTCTGCACCATGGTCGCCAGCAGCGCAGGGTCGACCAGCACCCAATGCGTGCAGGGTCGCAGGCGCAGCTCCACCCCGGCCCAGCGCGCGGCCTCGGCGTTCTGGCGCACCAGGTCGGCAAGGAACTCGCCCAGATGCACCGCCTGGTACTTGGGCAGCAGGCGACCGTTGTCGAGGGTGTAGAGATCGAGAATCGAGCGGAACAATTGCGATACGTTGAGCAGCGAACGGTCGATGTTATCCACCAGGCGCCGCTCTTCATCACCCAGCCGGGCTTCGCGCAGGCAGGCGGTGAACAGGCCGATGGAATGGATGGGTTGGCGCAGGTCATGGCTGGCCTGGGCAAGGAAACGGGATTTCTCCAGGTTGGCGGCGATGGCCTGCTCGGAGGCCTTGCGCGTGCGCTCCAGCAGGATATGCGCGTACACCGGGATCACCGTGCTGGTGATCATCAACATCAGCACCATGAAGGGTTGCGCCTGCCACACCGGCGTCAGCCGATACACGATCAGCAGTGCCAGCAAGGCCAGCGCCGTGGCAATCGCCAGGTAGCGCGAGCCGTAGCGCATGCCGTTGCCCAGGTTGACCCACACCATCACCGCATACAACGGCAACGCCGCTTCACCGCCTACCACCATGCCGAACGAGGTGCCGGTGTAGTCGTGGATCATGCCGAAGATCCGCCGCGCCGGGTAATGCCCCGGCCAGCGCACGATGACTTGGCGCAAGGCAATGGAGGCGAGCAGGAACAGGAAGATATACAGGATCACCGGCAGGTAGGTGTCCACCGACTGTCCCGGCAGGAAGCCCAATGCACCGATGTAGACGATTGCAATGCTGGCGACCACGATACGCAGGTTGGCCTGGTCGAGTTCGGAGTTGGTCTCAAGACTCATGGGGTTACGTCCTTGTGCGGCAATCATCAATTCCTTCACGCACCGCAGGCAGGCCCGAGGCACGGTGGTAAGGTAGCATGCAACGGCACAACCTTGCCCCAGGGAGGAGCACCCCATGACCGGCCGTATCATCATCGCCGATGACCACCCGATGTTCCGCGAAGGCATGCTGCGCACCGTGCAGCGCCTGCTGCCGGACGCGTTGGTGCAGGAAGCCGGCGACCTCGACGGTGTGCTCGCGCTGATCCACGAAGGCGGCGAGATCGACACGCTGATCCTCGACCTGCGCTTCCCCGGCCTGACCTGCATGAGCCAACTGGCCGAACTGCGCCAGCAATTGCGGCGCACCACGCTGATCGTGGTGTCGATGGTGGACGACCCGGCGCTGATCAATCAGGTCATGGCCCTGGGCGCGGACGGCTTCATCGGCAAGAACATTGCCCCTGATGAGATCGGCCAGGCGCTGCTGGCGATCCGCGAAGGCGAAGTACTGGTCAAGTTCGCTCCCTCTGGCCTGCTGCCACTGGACACCCATACCCTCACCGCCCGCCAGCAAGACGTGCTGCGCCTGATCGCCCAGGGCAAGACCAACAAGGAAATCGCCAAGGCCCTGGATATCTCGCCGTTTACCGTGCGCATCCATGTGTCGTCGCTGCTGCGTACGCTAGGTGTGCCCTCGCGGGCGGCGGCCGCCGTGAAGTATGCCGGAGAGTTCCAGTGACAAGCCGTGCGTGAGCCCCTCTGCATCCGATATTTATGCTCACTTCCCAGCTTAATAATATTTTATTTATACACCCCCTCCCCCTAGCCTTGAAGTCATGCCAACGCTGAATCCAACTGCATTACGCAAGGACAGAGACATGACTGAAGCACTCACAAAAACAGACACGCTGGTGGTGGGCGCCGGCCAAGCTGGCGTGGCCATGAGCGAGCATCTGAGCAAACAAGGCGTGCCCCACCTGGTACTGGAGCGCAGCCGCATCGCCGAGCGCTGGCGCACCGGCCGGTGGGATTCGCTGGTGGCCAACGGCCCGGCGTGGCATGACCGCTTTCCCGGCCTGGCATTCGATACCGTCGCCCCGGATGGTTTTGCACCGAAGGAACGCGTGGCCGATTACTTTGAAGCCTACGCGCGCAAGTTCAACGCGCCGATCCGTACCGGCGTCGAGGTGCTGTCCGTGGTACGCAATGTCGGTCGCCCCGGCTTCACCGTGCACACCAGTGAAGGGGTGATCGAAGCCAACCGCGTGGTGGCCGCGACCGGGCCGTTCCAGAAGCCAGTGATTCCGGCCATCGCACCTAAAGACAGCGCGTTGCATCAGATCCACTCCGCCGACTATCGCAAACCCGCGCAACTGCCGGCGGGTGCCGTGCTGGTGGTGGGTGCCGGTTCGTCCGGCGTGCAGATTGCCGATGAATTGCAGCGCTCCGGGCGCCAGGTGTACCTCTCGGTCGGCGCCCACGACCGCCCGCCCCGCGCCTACCGCAACCGCGACTTCTGCTGGTGGCTGGGGGTGCTGGGCGAGTGGGACCAGGCGGCGATGAAGCCCGGCCGCGAGCACGTGACCATAGCGGTCAGCGGCGCACACGGCGGCAAGACCATCGACTTCCGCGAGCTGGCCCAGCAAGGCATGACCCTGGTGGGCCTGACCCAGGCGTTCAATGGCAGCGTCGCCACGTTCCAGCCGAACCTGGTGGAGAACCTGGCACGCGGCGATGAAAACTACCTGGCCCTGCTGGATGCCGCCGATGCCTACATCGAACGCAACGGCCTGGACCTGCCCCTGGAGCCTGAAGCCCGTCGCGTGTTCCCCGATGCCGAATGCATCAAGAATCCGATCCTGGAACTGGACCTGGCCGCGGCCGGCATCACTTCGATCATCTGGGCCACTGGCTTTGCCGTGGACTACAGCTGGCTGAAAGTCGATGCCTTCGACGCCGCCGGCAAGCCAGCGCACCAGCGCGGGGTCTCCACCGAAGCCGGGATCTACTTCCTCGGTTTGCCGTGGCAGTCGCGCCGTGGCTCGTCGTTTATCTGGGGCGTCTGGCACGACGCCAAGTACGTCGCCGACCACATCGCCATCCAGCGTCAATACCTTGAATACCGCGAAGCCGCCCCGGTGGTTCGCCCATCCCCTGTCAACGCCTGAGCCTTATTGCCGGAGTTTTCCTGATGCCTACTCACACCCGTATCCGCATGTTCAACACGAAAGAAACCTACCCCAACCAGAGCCTCGACAACGACCTGTGCCAGGCCGTGCGCGCTGGCAACACCGTGTACGTGCGCGGTCAGGTCGGCACCGATTTCGACGGTAACCTGATCGGCCTTGGCGACCCACGCGCCCAGGCCGAGCAAGCGATGAAAAACGTCAAGCAACTGCTGGAGGAAGCCGGCAGCGACCTCAGCCACATCGTCAAGACCACCACCTACCTGATCGACCCGCGCTACCGCGAATCGGTGTACCAAGAGGTCGGCAAGTGGCTCAAGGGCGTGTTCCCGATTTCCACCGGGCTGGTGGTGTCGGCCCTCGGCCAGCCGCAGTGGCTGATGGAAATCGATGTAATCGCGGTTATTCCCGAATAAGGAGCGCCACCATGACCTTTTCAATCGTCGCCCGTTGCGCCGAGACCGGGCAGCTAGGCATCGCCATCAGCTCCTCGAGCATTGCCGTAGGCGCCCGCTGCCCATGGCTGCGGCCGGGTGTGGGCGCGGTGTCGACCCAGAACATCACGCTGCCGGCCCTGGGCCCGGACGTGCTCGACCTGCTGGAACAAGGGCTGGCCCCCGCCGAGGCCATCGACACGGCCCTGACCCGCAACGGCTACAGCCAATACCGGCAACTCACGGCGATTGATCACCTGGGGCGCAGCGTGCATTTCAGCGGCAGCGAAACCCTCGGCACTCACCACGCGGTGTCGGGCGAACAGTGCGTGGCGGCGGGCAATATGCTGGCGGACTGTGCGGTGATCGAGGCGATGGTCACTGCTTTCGAGCAAGGTGAAGGCCAACTGGCCGACCGACTGCTGGCGGCCATGCACGCCGCGATTGCCGCCGGCGGCGAAGCCGGCCCGGTGCATTCGGCCGCGCTGGTGGTGGTGGGCGACCTGACCTGGCCGATCATCAACCTGCGGGTGGATTGGGCCGATGAACAGCCAATCCTTGCACTGCAAACACTCTGGGACGCCTACCGTCCACAGGTGCAGGACTACATCGACCGCGCCCTTGCCCCGGACCGTTCCCCCGGCTACGGCGTGGCCGGAGATGACCGATGAGCACCAGCCGCGAACTGCTGCAATCGCTGGTTGCGTTCGACACCACCAGCCGTGAATCCAACCTGCAACTGATCGAGTTTGTACGCGATTACCTGGCCGGTTTCGGGGTGGCCAGCGAGTTGATCTACAACGAGGAACGCAGCAAGGCCAACCTGTTTGCCAGCGTCGGCCCGGTAGAGTTGCCCGGCATTGTGCTGTCGGGGCATACCGATGTAGTGCCGGTGGACGGCCAGCCCTGGACGGTGCCGCCGTTCGAGTTGACCGAGCGCGATGGCAAGCTGTTTGGCCGCGGCACCGCCGATATGAAGGGCTATATCGCCTGCGTGCTGGCGCTGGTGCCGGCGTTGGTCTCCGCACCGCTGCGGGTGCCGGTGCACATCGCCCTGTCCTATGACGAAGAAGTCGGTTGCCTGGGCGTGCGTTCGTTGCTTGCAGTGTTGGAGCAACGCCCGGTCAAACCCATGCTGTGCATCATCGGCGAACCCACCGAACTCAAGCCGGTGCTCGGGCACAAGGGCAAGCTGGCGATGCGTTGCGATGTACATGGCGAGGCGTGTCACTCCGCCTATGCGCCGTATGGAGTGAATGCGATTGAACATGCCGCCGAGTTGATCGGTGAACTGGGGCGGATGGGGCAGCGACTGCGCGATACCCAGGATGCGCGGTTTGATCCGCCGTTCAGCACGGTGCAGGCCGGGGTGATCAGTGGCGGCAAGGCCCTCAACATCGTGCCGGCGGATTGCCGGTTTGATTTCGAAGTGCGCGCGTTGCCGTCGCAGGACCCGTCCGAGGTGGCGGACGAATTGAAGGCGTACGCCGAGCAGCAGGTGCTGCCGCGTATGCAGGCAGTGAGTGCGCAGAGTGCGATTCGGTTTACCGAGCTGTCGGCGTACCCCGGCTTGGTCACCGACGAGCGCAGCCAGGCGGCGCAGTGGATTGCGGCGTTTTCCGGTTCGAAGGAATTCGGGACGGTGGCGTTTGGGACCGAAGGCGGGTTGTTTGATGCAGTGGGCATTCCCACGGTGGTGTGCGGGCCGGGCAGCATGGACCAGGGGCATAAGCCGGATGAGTTTGTGACGGTGGAGCAACTGGCGGGGTGTGATGCGATGTTGGGGCGGATGTTGGCGTCTGTTCGCGCTTGAGCACTTGGGTTCATGCAGAGCCTGGTAAGCGCTTGATTTTGTAGTGAGCGGGCTTGCCCCGCGCTAGGCAAGTTCGCTCACTACAAAAGCAAGGCATGCCTGGATTTAGCCAAGGATTCGGGCGAGTTCTTCTTGGCAGTAATCGACAAACAGCTGCACCGGCTTGGTCAGCGGCGCGCGGCGCAGCCATACCGCCGACAGGCCGGAACCAGTGACGGTCTCGGCCAACGGCACACACACGACCTTTTGCCCGTCATAGGTGTACTCGGTGAACGGCTTGGTCACCAGAATCGAAAACCCGAACCCCCTCCCCACCATGCCCCGCACCATTTCGATCGACGGCGAGCTGAACACGATATTCGGCGTCAGCCCGCGTTCTTCAAAGATGCTCACGAAGTAGGTGCGGCTGGGCAGCACGTCCAGCAGGATCATCGGTTCCAGCACCAGGTCTGCCAGCGACACCTTGGCCTGTTGCGCAAAGCGATGATCGGCCGGCAACAACGCATAGGGCTGCTGCGGCGGCATCAGCGGCGTGGTCTCGATAGTCGCGCCCAGGTCGTGCTCGAACAGCATGGCCACGTCGATACTGCCCGCCGTCAGCGCCTGCACCAGCTCCTGTTGTTCGCCATCGCGGATACGGATTTCCACCCCCGGCCAACGCGCCTTGAAGCCGGCGATCAGGCGCGGCAGGTACAGCGGCGCCACGGTTTCGAAGCAGCCGATATCGATCTGCCCCGCCACCACGTCATTGTCCGCCAGGGCGTTCTGCTCGAACTCGTGGGCCACCCGCAGCAGCTCCAGCGCCTTGCGGTAAAAGCGTGCGCCGCTGGGTGTCAGCGACACGCCCTGGGCGTGATGACGGATAAACAGCTGCACGCCAAAGCTGTCTTCCAGCTGCTTGATCGCCGTGGATACCGACGGCTGCGCGATATACAGCTTGCGCGACGCCTCGGCGACGCTGCCGCACTCGGCGGTGGTGACGAAATATCTGAGCTGGCGCAGGTTGTAGGCAGCCATCGGGACCTCCAGAAACGTGGGACTTCGCCCGTCAATCAGGTGTAGGCAACATACCCGAGCGCGACAAGACGCGAGCTATATTTTTTAAGGTCTATAGCAACAAACTTACTAATTTACCTCCCCGCGCCCATTGCAGATGATCACTCCAACAACAAAGCGCCGCGCAGGTGGCGCACAGCGAAGTACGTCAACGTACTCACCTTGCCTTGGAGCTCGTCATGGTTACCACTGCAACATCCTCCGCCCCGCTTATCGAAAAACACACGATTGGATACGTGCCCCCGGAAGACCGCCATGGAAAGGTCAGAGACCTGTTCACCCTGTGGTTCGGCGGCAACATCGCGCCGTTGCCGATCGTCACGGGGGCGCTGGGTGTGCAACTGTTCCACCTCAACCTGCTCTGGGGCATCGTCGCGATCCTCGTTGGCCACCTGGTCGGCGGCGTGTTGATGGCGTTGCACTCGGCCCAGGGCCCGCAGATGGGCATCCCGCAAATGATTCAGAGCCGTGCCCAGTTCGGCTCACTCGGCGCACTGCTGGTGGTGGTGATTGCCGGCGTGATGTACGTCGGCTTTTTCGCCTCCAACATCGTGCTGGCGGGCAAGTCCCTGCACGGCGTGGTCGACGCCGTGCCCGTGCCGGTGGGCATCGTGATCGGCGCCATCGGCTCCGGCATCATCGGCATCATCGGCTACCGCTTCATCCACGTACTCAACCGCATCGGCACCTGGGTGCTGGGCGCCGGGATCGTGCTGGGGTTCGGCTATATCTTCACCCACGTACAGACCACCGACTTCCTGACCCGTGGTGAATTCAACATCTCCGGTTGGCTGGCGACCGTGTCCCTGGCGGCGCTGTGGCAAATCGCATTCGCGCCCTACGTCTCCGACTACTCGCGCTACCTGCCGGCCGACGTGCCGGTCGCCTCCACCTTCTGGACCACCTACCTCGGCTCGGCCCTGGGCTCCAGCCTGTCGTTCATCTTCGGCGCCGTCGCCGTGCTCGCCACCCCGGTCGGCATGGACACCATGGACGCCGTCAAGCTCGCCACCGGTACCATCGGCCCGTTGATGCTGGTGCTGTTTCTGCTCAGCGTGATCAGCCACAACGCGCTCAATTTATATGGTGCGGTGCTGTCGATCATCACCCTGGTGCAGACCTTTGCGTATCGCTGGATCCCCACCGCCAAAAGCCGCACGGTGATCTCGATCCTGGTGTTGGCAACCTGTGCGATTGCCGCGGTGTTTGCCTCCAAGGACTTCATCGGCCACTTCGTCGACATGGTGCTGGTGCTACTGGTGGTACTGGTGCCATGGACGGCGATCAACCTGATCGACTTCTATGCGATCCATAAGGGCAAGTACGACATCGCCTCGATCTTCCGCGTGGACGGCGGGATTTACGGGCGATACAACCCACAGGCATTGCTCGCCTATGCAGTGGGGATCGTGGTGCAGATTCCGTTCATGAATACGCCGCTGTATGTCGGGCCGATTTCGGCGCATATCAACGGGGCGGACCTGTCCTGGGTGGTGGGGTTGGTGGTGACGTCGCCGTTGTATTTCTGGCTGGCGAGTCGGGACAGTGCGTATAAGCGGCGGATGGACGGAGGGAAGTTGGTGGGTGGGGTTTGATGCACTCCCTGTGATCTGAGTGATGAAGTCATCGTGGCGAGCGGGCTTGCCCCGCGTTGGGCTGCGCGGCGGCCCCAGTAAGGTTGAATGCGGTGCGCCAGGCAGGTCTCCTGTGCCGATTTTGGGGCTGCTTCGCAACCCAACGCGGGGCAAGCCCGCTCGCCACAACAGCCTGCTCGCCACAGGGGATCTGTGTCGCTCGGGTCGATGTTTGTCTATCATGTGGCCTCTCGCTCAATGCCTCAGGAAACGCCCATGCCCGCCCTCACCTTGCGCAACGCCCTCCCCGCCGACGCCGCCCGTTGCTTTGAAATCGAGATCACCGCCTACGAAGGCGACGAAGCCGCCACCCTGGAAAAGATCGCCACGCGTATTGCGCAGTACCCGCAAGGTTTTCTGATCCTGGAAGCGGCTGGCGAAGTGGTGGGGTTCATCAACGGCGGCTGCGCCCACAAGGTGGTGATGTCAGATGAAGCGTTCAAGGAGTTGGTGGGCCATTCGGCCGACGCGCCGAATGTGGTGATCATGTCGGTGGTGGTCGACCCGACGCACCAGGGCAAGGGCTATTCGAGAATACTGATGACCGAGTTTGTGCAGCGCATGCGCGGCATGGGCAAGCAGACGATTCATCTGATGTGCAAGGAACAGCATGTTCCGCTGTATGAACGCATGGGTTACCAATACGTGCAGCCGTCGCCGTCGGATCACGGTGGCATGGCGTGGCATGAGATGGTGATGGTGTTCTAGCCCCCCCGGGTCAAGGCGGCACTTGTGTGTCCGGACGCAAGCGCTTGCAACGCACATCGATAACGAACAGCCACGCCACAACCCCCTGGATGACACCGCCGGGGATGATGCCGAAGTGTTCGACCCCACTACGCAAAGCTGGCAACCCACCCAAGCGGCGGGCAAAGGGCAACATACGCCGCTGGGAGATCCGTACCGCGAACCAGTAGATTTTGAGATCAAGGCCGATAACATGGGAGGATGGCAACGCGCATAAGCCAGACGAGAACCCGTGATGACAGCCCTCCACATTGAAGTCAGCGACCAGCCCAACCCCGACGCGGAACCTGTCCTCGGCGCCGGCTTGGCGGCGTTCAATGAGGCCATCACGGGCTATAACGACCGGCGCTTGCTGGCGGTGCTGATCAAGGATCCTGACACCCGGCAAATCCTTGGCGGTATCACCGGCAAAACCACGCTGGGCACGGCGTTTCTCGATCTGTTTCACCTGCCCGACACGTTGCGCGGCGAAGGCCTGGGTAGTCAGTTGCTACATGCCTTTGAAGCAGAAGCCCGGCGCCGGGGCTGTCGCAATGCGGTGCTGTACACCCTCAGCTTTCAAGCGCCGGGGTTTTACGAGAAGCATGGCTGGGTGCGCTTTGGTGAGATTCCATGCGAACCGGACGGTAGCAGCCGGGTGTTTCTGTCTAAGACGCTGTGATGTTTTACCAGCTCCCTGACGCCCCGCCGCCGCCACTGGAACCACCGCCGCCCGATGAACTGCTGCTGGAACTGGAACGGGAGCTTCCGGAGCTTGAGCCGGAACCTCCGCCAGACCCCGAGCCGCCCTCGGAAATACTCTGGATAAACACAATAAACGCCACGATTGACGCGGCCGGTATCGCCACTATCCAGCCCTGGTAACCCTGCCCCAGCAACACCCCCACGGCCACATAGACCGCCAGCACCGCCAACACACGCAAAATGAAAAAACGCGGGCGTTTTTTCCAGGATTCACGGATGACGAAAAACAGCCCCACGTATAACCCCAGTACCAAGGCGCCGCCAAACGGCCACAACAGCCAATGGACGAAATTGACCTCGACGAAGTGGTTCACCACCAGCACCCCGACGATGTACGCCAGCAGTCCCAACACGCTGTAGAACACCGCACGCGCCAGCCACAGTGCGCCGAACGTGGCGCCGCCGATCAGCAACGTCAGCGGCACGACAAACAGGTACATCGGCCAATCGCGCCCGCCGCCATAGATCGTCAGGAGTACTGTCACCAGCGCTGTGGCAATCAACGCGCGGCGCCAATGCAGCTTGCCGGCGGCGATGAGCACACCGCCGATGGCGCCGATGACAAACGCCAGCAGTATCGCAATGAACTGCGGATTGAGCCCCGGCCCCGCAATCGCGGGCAAGTCACCGCCGTCCACCAGCACCACCAGGTCGTTCACGCCCAGGGAGACACCGCCGGCGAAATCGCCCTGGCGAAACGCCGGGGTGATGTGTTCTTCGATGATGCGATGGGCCAACAGGTCGGTCACTGTGCCTTCCAGGCCATAGCCCACCTCGATACGCACCTTGCGATCATCCTTGGCCACCAGCAGCAGGATGCCGTCGTTGATGTCCTTGCGTCCCAGCTTCCAGGCACGGAACAGTTGGTTGGCGTAGTCCTCGATACTCGCCCCCCCCGTGGTGGGCACCAGCAGCACCGCAATTTGCGCGCCTTTGCGCTGTTCCAGGTCGGCGAGCTGGTTTTTCAGACGGGTGGCAGTGGCGGCGTCCAGGGTGTTGGTGAGGTCGATCACCCGCTGGTCGAGAGCCACGCCGATGGGCGAATCCTGCGCATGGGCCGCGCTCAACAGGCCGATGAGCAGCAGCGCCACCAGGCCCAGGATCGATTGCCGCAAAATCGCCATCATGCTTTGTTACCTGAAGTTTCTTCCTGAAGGCGCCGACTTTACCTTATCAACGCTATAACGCGTGACCCCACGGCGTTGACTATCTAAACTGCGCGGATACATAGCAATACGCCATAACCGGAAAATCCATGGATCTACGTCAGCGCAACAACGTCAATGTGATGGGCACCGGCACGTCGACCCTGGTGTTCTCCCATGGTTTTGGCTGCAACCAGGCCATGTGGAACTACCTGGCGCCGCATTTCCTCGAGCGTTTTCGTGTGGTGCTGTACGACCTGGTGGGCGCCGGCCTGTCTGACCTGAGCGCCTACGACAAAAACACATACAGCACGCTGGACGGCTATGCGCGGGATCTCAATCAGATTATCGATGCCCATGCCATCGGCCCGGTGATTCTGGTAGGCCACTCGGTCAGCGCGATGATCGGCACCCTCGCCGACCGCCAGGCCCCGGGGCGTATCGCCGCCCACGTGATGATCGGCCCGTCGCCGCGCTATATCGATGAAGACGGCTATATCGGCGGTTTCAAGCGTAGCGATATCGAAGACCTGCTCGACACCCTCGACAGCAACTACCTAGGCTGGTCCAGCGCCATGGCCCCGGTGATCATGGGCGCGCCTGATCAACCCGCATTGGGCGAAGAGCTGACCAAGAGCTTCTGCCGCACCGAACCGGATATCGCCAAGCAGTTCGCACGGGTGACCTTTATGTCGGACAACCGCCAGGATGTGATCGGCCTGACCACCCCGGTGCTGATCCTGCAGTCGACCGATGACCTGATCGCCCCGGTGGCTGTCGGCGAATACCTGCACAGCATGTTGCCCAACAGCACCTATCACCTGGTGGACAACGTCGGCCATTGCCCGCACATGAGTGCCCCCCAGGCTTGCGCGGCGGCCATGGACAGCTTCCTTGCGCCGTGGACAACTGCACGTGCCAGCTGATCTGTTCGACAGCGCCGCCTGCGCCCTGGCCGTCACCTCGGAAGATGGCACCCTGGTGCAAACCAACGCACGCTTCAGCGAATGGCTGGGCTTCAGCGCCGCCGAGTTGTGCGGCAAGCGCTTCCAGGACCTGCTCACCATGGGTGGGCGCATCTTTCACCAGACCCACCTGGCGCCCATGTTGCGCATGCATGGCAGTGTCAACGAGGTGAAGCTGGACATGCTGCACCGTGACGGCCACAAGATCACCGTGCTGCTCAACGGCAACAAGCGCGAGCAGGCCGACGTCGCGGTGTACGACCTGGCCCTGTTCGGCACCACCGACCGCGACAAGTACGAACGCGAGCTGCTCAACGCACGCAACCTGGCCGAAGCGCTGTTGCAGGAGAAAACCGCCACCGAACTGGCCTTGCAGCAAGCCCAGGCCGAGTTGCGCGAGGCCTATGCGATTTCCCAGCGCCGCGCACTGTTCGCCGAGCAGATGGTGGCGATTGTCAGCCATGACCTGAAGAACCCGCTCACCGCCATCCGCATGGCCTCTGACTTTCTCAGCCGCAGTGAACGCACGGCCAAGGAACGCCAGTTGCTGGGGCATATCGGCCAGTCGTCCGAGCGCGCCCAACGCATGATCGCCGACCTGCTGGACTTCACCCAGGCCCGGGTCGGCCAGGGCATCACTATCAAGGCCCTGCCGTTGGACTTGCATGGCGTGATTCATCGCACCGTGGACGAACTGCGCGTGGCGTTTCCCAAGGCGACGTTGGAACATCACGCAGAAGGCCATGGCGACGCCTGCCTGGACGCCGACCGCGTGCAGCAGATCATCGGCAACCTGGTGGCCAACAGCGTGGCCTATGGCGACCTGCAACGGCCGATCCGGATTACCTCACGCCTGGGCGTTGGCGGCTGCGAAGTGGCGGTACACAACCACGGCGCGGCCATTCCCGAAGCGTTGCTGGCCGGGCTGTTCGAGCCCATGACCCGAGGTACCGACCAGGGCAGTGATGTGCGCAGCGTGGGCCTGGGCCTGTATATCGTGCGCGAGTTGGCCAAGGTGCACGGCGGGGATGTGGCGGTGAGTTCCTGCGCCACGGGCGGCACCACCTTCACCGTGACGTTTCAGAACACGTAGGCGCTGCCTTGCATCACCGGCTCGACACTGCCGGTCAGCACCACACCGCCCTCACCCGCCCAGTGCACGGTCACGATGCCGCCGTCGCACTCCACCTGCACCGTGGCATCCAGCAACCCGCGCCGGATCCCATTGACCACCGCGCCGCAGCAGCACGAGCCGGAGCCCAGCGGCACGCCGCCGCCACGCTCCCAGATGCGCAGGCGGATACGGCCACGGTCCAGCACCTGCACGAAATGCACATTGGTCTTGTCCGGGAACAACCGATGTTTTTCCAGTGCAGGGCCCACGGCGGCGACCTCGATCGTGGTGAGGTCATCCACGAAAAACGTACAGTGCGGATTGCCCATGCTGCACGCGGCCGGTTCGCCCTCGATAGGCAGAACAAGCGTATCCATGGCCCCGGCCAGCGGCACTGCATGCCAGTCCAGCGACGGCTCGCCCATGTTCACCGAGACTTGCCGCCCGGGGGCACGTACGCAGGTCAGCAGGCCCCGGTCGGTACGCAACAGCACCGAATCCGTAGCGGCCTCATGCATCAAGCGATCAGCCACGCCACGGGTCGCGCTGCCGCAGGTGGCCAGCGGCGTACCGTTGGGGTTCCAGAACTTGATGCGCGCGGCGGCATCATCGCAGTCGAGTACCACGGCAAGCTGGTTGAAACCGATACCGGTGTGACGGTCGCCCAGGCGGCGGGCGATCTGCGCGGTGATGGGATCGTGCAAGCCACGGCGGTCGATGATGATGAAGTCATCGCCATGGGCGTGCATTTTCACGAACGGCAAAAGCATCGGTTGTCCTGTGGTCGACCTGTGGGGGAACTGAAGGATACTCTGAACCGGCCCACTCTTATGAGACCCACCTATGCTAATTGTCTTCAGTGGCCTGCCCGGCACCGGCAAAACCACGATTGCCCGCGAACTCGCACGCCAGACCGCGGCGGTTTACCTGCGTATCGACTTGATTGAACAGGCTATACGCGAGGCCGGTGTGCTGGCGGGGGACGTGGGTGCCAGCGGTTATGGCGTGGCGAATGCACTGGCGCTGAGCAGTCTGCAACTGGGCCACACCGTGGTGGCGGACTGCGTAAATCCGGTCAGGGAAAGCCGGCAAGCGTGGAAGGCCGTCGCTGCAGCAGCAAAGGTGGCATTACTGAATGTTCGGGTGATCTGCTCAGACCAGCAGGAACATCAACGACGGGTGGAAACCCGCACGGGGGATATTCCCGGCCTGGTTCCGCCCTCCTGGGCGTCTGTGTTGGCGCATGAGTATGAGGTTTGGGATGAAGTGCCCTTGACGCTCGATACCGCCTGCATGACACCGGAGCAAGCCGTGACAACAACGATGGCGAACCTCACCTCTGTGGCGAGCGGGCTTGCCCCGCGTTGGGGCGCGAAGCGGCCCTGAAACCAGGCAATGCGTTCTGACAGGGGAAATGCAGGGGCTTACCGGGGCTGCTGCGCAGCCCAACGCGGGGCAAGCCCGCTCGCCACAACAGGCCTGCTCGCCACGAGGTTGAGCCGCCTACAACACGCTGCCCATCGCCTTCATCAACACCAGGTCCCGCCCATAGATATCCGGCGCATACACCAAACCGCCCTCACGATTGACCTCCACCGTCCAGTAGCTCAACAACACCGGCACCGGCGTGGCCAGCCTGAATTCGTGGGTCACGCCGGTGGCCAGCAGTTCATCGGTGCGCGCACGTTCGGCCGGGCTCACCAGCAGATCGCGCAAGAGCAGCGGTTGCTCGACCCGCACACACCCCGAACTGAACGCCCGTGGCCCTTTGGTGAACAGCGGCTGGCTCGGCGTGTCGTGCAGGTACACCGAGTACGGGTTGGGAAAGCGCATCACGATCTTGCCCAGCGGGTTGCGCGGGCCGGCCTCCTGGCGCAGCAGGATATTACCGGGGCGCGCCCAGTCGATCTGTTCCGGCGCCAGCGGGTGGCCTTCGGCATCGAGCACTTGCAGGTTCTGCTGGCGCAGGTATTCGGGGTTGAGGCGGATGGCCGGGAGTTTGTCCTCGCGCATGATGGTGGGCGGGATGGTCCAGGTGGGGTTGAGGGTCAGCCGGGTGATGCGGGATTTGAGCAACGGCGTCTGGCGCTCGGCGCGGCCCACTTGCAGGCGGGTCTGCCACACCGGGATGCCGCTCTGGTACACGCTGAGTTGCGCGGCGGCGACGTTGACCAGCACACCTTCAGGCTCCAGGTCCTGGGCCAACCAGCGGAAGCGTTCGAGGTTGATGCGCAGTTGTTCGCGCCGGATCGCCGGGCTGATATTCAGCTCGGCCACCGTACCGGCGCCGATCACGCCGTCAGCCTGCAACGAATGGCTCAGTTGAAAGGCCTTGACCGCCTTGACCAGTTCGTCGCTGTACTGCTTGCCGCCGGGGGCCTTGGCCAGGTAACCCCCACCGATCAGGCGCCGCGCCAGTTCCGGTACGCGCGGGTCGTCCATGCCAGGGCGCAACAACGGGCCACTGGCGACCGCGTCCCAATGTGGCAATGGTTGCTGGCGCACAGTGGAATAGGCATTGCGCAGGCTGCGGTAGAGGTCCGCGCTGGGGCGTGCCTGATCGAACGCCTGGGGCATGTCCTGCAGGCCGGTGGCGGCAAAGGCCAGCACTTCAACGTTGGCGTCGCGGGTCGGGGGCTGGGAATGCCACAGGGGCTCGAAGCGCGATTGCTGCAGGCGCCCGTAGTGCAGATCCTGCAGGGCTTGCAAGTAGTGCTGGCTGGTCGCGATGTCGCTGCACAGCACGTTGGCCGTGGCATCTGGCACAGGCAGGCTATAGTGGGTGGGGTCCAGGCCGTCATCGGCGAGCATCAGCAACTGAGATTGCAGGGCTTGCCGGCGCTCGTCGGCGGACCACAACGGCAGATTCCCCTGCTGTTGGTAGAACGCTTGCAGACGCAGTTGGGCGGCGGCGTCAATCTGCGGCGCCAAGCCGGGGCAAACGCTCGGCAATTGCGCCAAGGCCTGCTGCACCGGCGCCAGATCGACCGGCGCAGGTGTTGTCACCGGCAACGGCTCGACCGGCAGCGCGTCGGCTGTCGCGACCAATGGTGCAACGAGCAGGCAAATGCTCAAGTAACATGCGTGTTTTTTGAACAATTGACCTGGCTCCAATCCACACCGGGGGATACTTTGTAGATGCTGACTTTTATGCGCCGCCTCGGCTTGATCTCCGTGACGTTGGCTACGCTGAGCAATTTTGCGCTCGCCGCTAATCAGACCTCTCCTAACTTGTATAGCAGCCTGGCGCGCTCGGCTCCAGAACTCAATCCCACTGTACTCAAAAGCGCCCTCAACGCGGTGCAGTGCGCGGTCAATAACGGCGAGGAACGCTCCGAACGCCTGGCGGTCATTGACTACTCCCAGCCTTCGACCGCCCGTCGGCTATGGATCTTCGATTTGCGCAAGAAGACCCTTGTTCTGCGCGACCTGGTGGCCCACGGCGCCAAGTCCGGGGAAAACTTCGCCACCCAGTTCTCCAACCTCGAAGGCAGCCACCAGTCCAGCCTGGGCTTGTTCCGCACCCAGGAAAGCTACCTGGGCACCCACGGTTACTCGTTGCGCATGGACGGCCTGGAGCCGGGTTTCAATGACCAGGCCCGCGACCGCGCCATCGTGATCCACGCCGCCGACTACGTAAGCCCCCTGTGGAGCAAGCGCGAAGGCCGTATCGGTCGCAGCCAGGGTTGCCCGGCCGTGCGCCCGCAGGTGGCCCGTCAGGTAGTGGACAAGCTCAAGGATGGGCAGTTCATGTTTTCGTGGTACCCCGACCAGCGCTGGTTGAAGTCGTCGACCTACCTCAATTGCAAACCCCAACAGGTGGCGAGTAGTCGTACAATCCGTGGCGGATAGCCTGTCCCCATAGATAAGAGAGCGCCGCATGCTTCTACATAAGTCCACCTGGATCGAGATCGGGCAGTTTCTGGAACGCAGCCGCACGGTGGTGATTCCCATCGGTTCCAACGAACAGCATGGCCCCACCGGCCTGCTCGGCACCGACTGGATGTGCCCGGAAATCATCGCCCATGAGGCGCAGCAGAACGCGGATATCCTGATCGCCCCGACCTTCAATATCGGCATGGCCCAGCATCACTTGGGTTTTCCCGGCACCATTTCCCTGCGCCCTTCCACCTTTATCGCCGCGATTGGCGACTGGGTGCGTTCGCTGGCCGGGCATGGTTTCGAGAAGATTCTGTTTCTGAACGGCCATGGCGGCAATATCGCCACGATTGAAGCGGCGTTTTCCGAGCTGTACGCCGAAGCGAGCTTCGCCCGTCGCCCCGCCGGCTTTGCGTTGAAGCTGGTGAACTGGTGGGACCTGGAGGGCGTAACCGACCTGGCCCAGCGCCAATTCCCGGTGGGCCATGGCAGCCATGCCACACCGTCGGAAATTGCGGTGACCCAATGGGCCTACCCGGACGCGATCAAGACCGCCGACTACTCACCGCAAATCGCCAACACCGGGCCGATCCGCGAGGCGCTGGACTTCCGCGCGCGCTTCCCGGATGGGCGCATGGGCTCGGACCCGGCGCTGGCGACGGTAGAGAAAGGTGGGGAATTGGTGACGTTGGCGGCGCAGGGGTTGGTCAAGACAGTGAACAGCTTCAGCAACGAAGCCAAACCTTAAGCCCTACGCAAATCCAATTGTGGGAGGGGGCTAGCCCCCGATAGCAGTATGGCAGTCACAGATGTATTGACTGATCCACCGCTATCGGGGGCAAGCCCCCTCCCACATGTGGTTTTATGTATTGCCTGGAATTATTGGCATTCCTTTGCCGCCAGCTCTAGCCGCGACGGCGTGATCGTCGACGCCAACGGCTTGCGCTCATACAGGAACACCTTGGCGCCCTCTCCAGCCTTGTAGGCTTCCAGCACGTCATCGGCGGCAATCTTGCTGGTCAGCACCACTTTGGCGTGACGCGAGTTCTGGGTGACGGTCGAAGTGATCCCGTGTTTTTCCAGCTTGGGCAGCACGCACTGCACATAGGCTTCCGGGCTCTTGCTGGTTTGCAGGGTCAGGCTCGGGGCATTAGGGGCGGTGACACAACCCGCCAACACCAGGGAAGCAATGGCCAAGGCCGGGGCGAAAAAAGCGCGCATGAAAAATTCCTGACTATAAAAATAAAGGTTCACATCAACCGGCACGGACCAACGCTTTGAGCGACGCATCGAACTGCTTCAAGGCATCGAGTTGCACATCACGCTGCTGCTCGATCTGCGCGGCAATCTCCGGCGCGGCCTTGTCATGTACCCACACCGATGGCACCCGCTTGTGCACCGAGCCTTCGGCCCTGGCGATGTACTGCAGGTTCGCGTCATAGAACCGCGCAATAAAACGCGCCTCGACCACATCGTTACGCTGGGTCAGCAGTTGGTTGTGGGTATCGAGCATCACCACCACATCGGGGTGTGCCTGCACCAGGGCATCCAGGTTGTCGTAGACCGTTACTGACAAAAAGGTGCCTTGCAGCGAGCTCATCAACCAATCGATGGCCAGTTCCGGGTCGGAACTGTTGACGAACGCCTGGCGGATACGCCCGTCGAGGGCATCCTTGGCGCCATTCAAGGCCATATCGTGGTAGCGTTCGAGGTAGCTGAGGTTGTCGCGGGTGTTGTCGCTCAACAACACACCCACTGACTGCGCGTGCTGCAGGGAGTCTACGCTACCGTTGATAGGTAGCAAATGGCTGGTATGCAGATCATCGGCGATTGCCGCGTTGTTGATGACCACCGTGCCAAGCATCAGAGCCATCAAAGCCACCTGAATAAACGTCCTCATCGCGCATTTCCTTGAACAGCGTCTCGATGGGGCGATTTTCCGCTTTTCCTGCAAAAACAGAACTTGCGATGCGTGATGGTGACTATTATCTGAACCGATAGTGCTGACATAAAACCTATAAGGACCACGCCATGAAGCCCCACCAGAAAACCTTCGACCGCATCCGCGAAGCCGTACTACCGGAGTTTCGCGAGCGGGTCGCCGATTACCTGGTCGACTATGAACACGTGCTGCAGGACGAGGCGGCGGACGCGGATCGGATCAGCGCCAGCGCCCAGCAACTGCGCGGTTACCTGCGCGGCCTGAACACCACGCGGGTGCTGGGTATGGCCGACTGGGAGGAGCTGGACCGCCGTGTGAAAGAGGATTGGCTACGGGTGGTCGAAGCCGAATAACGCGCGAGGCGTATCGATCAGCAAGGCCTGCGCGACCGGTGCCGACCAGCCCAGGGCCTGGCGTTGCTCGATCACCGTGGGGTAGTCGACTGACGTTTCATGCTGGGTGTGCGGCCAGTCACTGCCCCACACCAAGCGGTGCAGACCAAAACTCTGCTGCAGCACCGGCATGGCCTGGCGGGCGAACTCAAGGTTCTGCGCCGGGCTGCCGCCCAGGCGATAGATCCCCGAGACTTTCAACCACAACTGGCCGCTGAGGCCCAAGTCCAGCAACTCGGCAAAATCGCGTTGGGCGACGCCGAGTCGTGCATCCGGCCGGCCAAAATGGTCGACCACCAGCTTGATCCCGAACGGCAGCAACTGGCGCACCAATTGCGGCAGGTCGGCTACCTCGCGGTGCAATTCCACATGCCAGCCCAGGGCGACAAGGTGCTCGAAAAAAACCTTCCAGCCGGGCTCGGCAAAGTCCGGCAGCGCCCGGCCCACCAGGTTCAAGCGCACGCCAACCACGCCTGCGCGGGCCATCGCCTGTAAAGCGTCGTGCGGGATATCCCGCTCCAGCACCACCACGCCGCGCAACTGATCCGGGGCTTGCTGCAAAGCGGCCAACAGATAGCCGTTGTCGGTGCCCAGGAAACTGGGCTGTACCAGCACACCGTGGCTCAGGCCATTGGCGTGCAAGTGGCCGAGGTAGTCCGCCAGCGTGGCGTCGTAGCCTGGGGTGTAGCGACGCTCACCGGCCAGGGTCAGCGCCTGGCTGAATACATGGGCGTGGGCGTCGATGCCGGTGATGGAACGGTTATCAAGCATGGGGTCGTCTTTCAAAAGTAAAAAGGATCAGGCCTGGGCGCGCTGGCCGGTCGCGACGCTCTCGGCGGGTGCCGCTTCCAGCACACGGCCACGGGTTTCCGGCAGGCACAGCGCGGCGATCACCGCGACGCCGTAGGCGATCCCGGCATCGATGCCGATGGCCGAGCCGAGGGACATCGAGTCGCTCATATGCCCCACCAGGAAGGGAAACACCGCCGACAGCACGCGCCCGAAGTTGTAGCAAAAGCCCACGCCGGCGCCGCGCACATCCGCCGGGTACAACTCGTTGAACAACGCCCCCAGGCTGGCCGGGATACCGGCGGCGAAAAAGCCCAGCGGGAAGCCAAGGAACAGCATCTGCGTATTGCTCAGCGGCAGGAACACATAGGCCTGCACGGTGATCACGCAGCACAGCGCAAACAGCACGATGTTCTTGCGGCGACCAATGCGGTCGATCAGCCAACCACTGGCGATGCAGCCACACCAGAAGGCAAAGATGATCACCGCCAGGTAGCCGCCCGAGTTGAGTACCGACAGGTTGCGCTCGGTCTTGAGAAAGGTCGGCAGCCAGGTCATCACCGCATGGTAACCACCGTGGGCACCCAGGCCCAGCAGGCCGCCGAACAGCGTGACGCGGATCAGCTCAGGGCGAAAGATGCCCGCCAGCGACTTGAAGAAACCCTGGGGAATCGCCTGTTCCTTTTGCAGGCGCTGAAAGCTGTCGGGTTCTTCAACGTTACGCCGCACCCAGATAATCAGGAACGACGGCAGCAGGCCCACCACGAACATCACCCGCCAGGCCATGTCCTGGGGCACAAACGAATAGATCAGCGCAAACACCCCGACCGCCACGCCCCAGCCCACGGCCCAGGCGCTCTGCACGGTGCCCATCACCTTGCCGCGATATTTCGGGTTGATGGTCTCGGCCATCAACACCGCGCCCGCCGCCCATTCACCACCGATGCCGAAGCCTTGCAGCGCCTTGACGATCAGCAGTTGGTGGAAGCCGGTGACGAACGCCGACAAAAACGTGAAGAACGAGAACCACAGGATCATCCACTGCAACGTGCGCACCCGACCGTATCGGTCGGACAAGGTACCGCCGACCCAACCGCCGATGGCCGAGGTCACGAGCGTGACGCCGCTGATCAGCCCCGCATCGCCCTTGCTCAAGGCGAAGGCGGCGATGAGTGCCGGGATCGCCAGGCCGAACATCTGCACTTCCAATGCATCCAGGGACCAGCCGCCGAAGCAGGCCCAGAACGTTTTGCGCTCCCGAGGAGTGACTTGGCGATACCAACTGAACATGATTTTTATCCTTATAGGTCAAACGCGAGGCAGCCGGGCGCGAACCGCGCCACAGCCGGGCCAGTGTTGGGCAAACAGTTAACGGTGCGGGTGTGCGATCAGCGAATGTCCACGCGGTAGCGGAAGTGTTCGGCATGCCCACGGGAGCGTCGCCACTCCAGGGGCTGGCCGGCGTAGTCGCGGGCCAGGCGCTCGATCACCACCACCGGGCTGTTGACCGGTACTTGCAGCAAGCGCGCGTACACCGCGTTGACCGATTCGGCCGTGAGGGTTTCCTCGGCCGAGGCCACCACCTGCCCGCAGGCACTCTCATACACCGGATACAGCAACGGGCCTTGCGCGGCCAGGTCGATGTCGAGCAGCGCCTGGAAGCGTGCGCGCGGCAGCCAGATTTCTTCGGCGAGCAGCGGCTGCACGTCAAACAGACGGGTCCGGACGATACGGATCACTTGGGCTTCGGGGGCCAGGCCCAGCGCCTCGCTGACCGCCGACGGCGCGGCCACGGACTCGACCGTGAGGATGCGGCTTTGCGGCACCTGACGCTCGCCCGACGGGCCTTGAAAACGGAAAAAGCGAAACAGCGACGACTGGAATTGCGGACGGCGCACAAAGGTGCCACGGCCCTGCTGACGCTCCAGAATGCCCTCGCTCACCAGCGCATCCACGGCCTTGCGCACGGTGCCGGTGGACAGCGCATACTCGGCGGACAACACCGCTTCGGTGGGAATCGCCTCGCCGGGGCGCCAGCGATTGTTGGCGATCTGCTCGATCAGCTGGTCGCGCAAGCGTTGGTAAAGCGGCAGGCGGGCATCACTGGACAGCGTATTCATGGGGTCACATTCACTTTGTTATGTAGTCATATATATGAATATGACCGGAGTATTCTTCCGTCGGGTGACGCCTGTCAAGCGCATCACCGCAAAATGAAGATGAATGGTCGTTACTGCGCCGGGCGTTGTTGCTGCACCCACGCCTGCACGGAGGGCCGCTGCCACTGGCGTCGGGCGTATGCCACCAACTCGGCAGGCACGCTGTCACCGTTGAGGATCAGGCGATTGAGCATCACCGCCAGGTCCACATCAGCGATGCACCACTCACCGAACAAGTACGGCGGATTACCCGCCAACAGCGTCTGGGCCGCACTGATCAACTTCGTTGCCGCCGCTTGAGCCACAGGCGACAGTGCGGGCATCTTCTGCCCATAGAACACCACCATCGTCGAGCGCTCCTGACGGATCGGCAGCAAATCGCTGCGCAGCCATGCCTGGACCTGCCGCGCCCTCGCCCGCTGTTTTGGATCGGCCGGATACACCGGCACTTCAGGGTAGGCCTGCTCCAGGTACTCGGTGATCGCCGACGACTCCGACAAGGCGAAGTCGCCCTCCAGCAAGGTCGGTACGCGTTGGGTCAGGGACAGTTGGGCAAAGTCGGCCGCGTGCTGCTGCGCGGCATCCAGGTCCAGGGTGATCGTGTCGAACGCCAGGCCTTTTTCGCGCAGGGTCACGAACACCGACATGGCGTAGGGGCTGGTGTACAGATGATCCACATACAGGCGCATAACGATTCTCCTTGAGGGGGAACACCACGCTACGAGATGCGCCACAAGAAAGACAATGCGCTGTTTTTATGGGGGCATTCCTGGGTGGAATACCGGGTTAACCGGCAAATCCGCCCTCGTCCAGAAAGGCACGTTCTTCATCCGTGGTCTCACGCGCCAACACCTCGTTTCGATGAGGAAAACGCCCGAATTGCTCGATGATGCGCGCGTGTTCCTTGGCCCAATGGTAGGTGTTGGCGTCCAGTTGCCGGTTCAGGTCCAAGGAGCGCTGTTGATCGGCCGGGTCTTCCGAATGTTCGAATGGCAGATAGCAGAACGCACGCAACGCCGGTTCGACCTGCCGGTCCAGCCCGGCGTCCACCATGCGCTGGGCATACAGCCGTGCGAGCGGGTCGGTGGCGAACATATGGGCGGTGCCGCGGAAGGCATTGCGCGGGTACTGGTCGAGCAGGATCAGCAGCGCCAGGGCGCCGTGCGCCGAGTCCAGCCAGCTTTCCAGCTCACGCCGGGCCGCTTGCAGGTGGGCGGTGTGGAAGGTGTCGCGGAAGCTGGCGTCGAAGGCATCGTCCTTGGCGAACCAGCGTTTGGGGCCGGCGTGTTGCCAGAAGTCGATGACAGCCTGCGCAGTGGTCATGATGAGTACCTGGAAAGATAATTTAGCTGACGGTATCAGAATCCAATGTTATAGGATAACGCCCCCTTGCCGCCCTGCCCTGTGATCACGCCCATGACTGATGCTGTTCCCCTGCGCCAACGCCTGCTGTCCATCGACGCCCTGCGCGGCCTGGTGATCCTGTTCATGCTGCTCGACCACGTGCGCGAAACCTTCCTGCTGCACCGCCAGGTCAGCGACCCGATGACCATCGACAGCACCGAGCCCGCACTGTTTTTCAGCCGCACCCTCGCCCATCTGTGTGCGCCGGTGTTCGTGTTGCTCACCGGATTGTCGGCCTGGCTCTACGGCCAGAAGTACCAGGGCCGCCGCGATGTCTCGGCGTTCCTGTTCAAGCGCGGGCTGTTCCTGGTGGTGCTGGAATTCACCCTGGTCAACTTCGCCTGGACCTTCCAGTTGCCGCCCAGCGTGATCTACCTGCAGGTGATCTGGGCGATTGGCGTGAGCATGCTCGCCCTGGCGGCGCTGGTGTGGTTGCCGCGAGCGCTACTGATCGTGTTGGCGCTGCTGATCATTGGCGGGCATAACCTGCTGGACGGGGTGCACTTCGATACGGGGTCGGCCTTGCATATCCCGTGGACGATCCTGCATGAGCGCAGCTGGATCGAGGTGGGCGATTCGCTGCGGTTGCGCACGACCTACCCGGTGCTGCCGTGGATCGGCGTGATTGCATTGGGGTACAGCCTCGGCCCATGGTTTGCCAAAGACATGCAGCCGGCGCAGCGCCAGCGTTATCTGTGGCTGGGCGGTGCAAGTGCATTGATAGGGTTCGTGGTAGTGCGAGCGGTCAATGGGTATGGCGAAAGACCATGGCAAGCCTATGACAACGGCGTGCAAACCCTGATGAGCTTTTTCAACATCACCAAGTACCCGCCTTCGTTGTTGTTTCTGGCACTGACGCTGGGGATTGGGCTACTGCTGTTGCTGGCGTTCGAGAAGGCGGGAAGCAAGCGCTGGATCAGCATGCTCGCCACCTTCGGTGCAGCGCCTATGTTCTTCTATCTGCTGCACCTGTACGTGCTGAAAATCCTCTACGTCACGTGTGTGGCACTGTTTGGCCTGAATCACGGCAACTACTTCGGCTTCGACGGCATGGGCGCCATTTGGCTGGTGGCGTTGCTGCTGCCGCTGGCGCTGTACGCGCCGGTACATTGGTTCGCCGGGCTCAAGGCCCGGCGCCGCGACCTGGTCTGGCTCAAGTACCTGTAGAAACTCGATCTATGCGTGAGTCGAGGTGACAAGATCCATTCATGTTGCGACCAGATGCGCATAAAACGCGTGAAACATGAAATACGCACACACCGCCAGCGCCAGGCCCATGCAACGGTTGAACACGGTAAACGCCGACGCCCCGTTGATCCGCCGTCCCAGCATTGCGCCAAGCAACGCATAGAGCCAAGGCGCGCCAAACGCGCCAAAAGCCAGCAACGCCGACACCAGTGCAATCGACATCCCGGTGATATGCGCGGCCGGCAGCATGACGCTGGTGATCGGCAACACCGCCATGATGCCCTTGGGGTTGAGCAACTGGATCACCAGGCCGTTCCAGAACGTGAGGGTCTTGGCCGGTGCGGTAGAGACTTTTTCATCGACCACCGTGCGCGGTGAACACCTGATAAGCCAGGTACAAGGTGTACACGCCGCCAACCAACGAAATATAGGGCAACGCCACCTGGGAAATGATCGCCTCGCCGGTGTAGCCGAACAGCACGAACAACACCAGCATCGCGCAGCCCACGCCAATGAAAAACCCGGTGGAGCGCCGGAACTGACCGGTGAGCCCGGCGTTGAGGCCCATGAAATTCACGGGGCCGGGGCTGTACATGACGCTGAAGGCATAGAGGAAGATGTCCATGGAAGACCCGCAGTAGAAAGAGTGTGGCGAGTCTACTGAGGGGAAATGGGGGGATTCTTGTATGTTTGTGGTTGGGCTGGATGGGGAGGCTGCGCATCCGAGCGGGAGCAAGCTCACTCGCCACAGGTATAGTGTTTGCCGGATCCTTCAGGACAAAACCAGACATGGATGTATTCACCCAAGGCAGTTGCCTATGCGGCGCAATCACTTATCACGTTTCGACACCGCTCAAGGCCGTCACCCACTGCCACTGCAAAAAATGCCAGAAAGGGCATGGCGCTGCGTTCGCGACGTATGCCAGCGCGCGCCGATCAGAAGTGACGATCCGGGCTGTGCGTGACACGCTGAAAAGCTATGAATCTTCGCCAGGTATCACCCGTCAATTCTGCTCGGAATGTGGTTCATCGCTGTTCTGGAGCGACGCTGAAGGAAAGTATCCAGAGTGGATTTCGATTGCGCTGGGCACGCTCGATACCCCCTTCAAGGTAAAGAACCAGGCGCACAGTTGCATTGAGTCCAAGGCACCCTGGCTTGGTGGACAGTTCCTTTGAGTCCGCTCAACGCAAACGTCTCGATACGCAAACTGGAGCAACTCCCGGTGCAGATCCGAGCCCTCGAAGCACAGGCAGTCGCCGAAGGCTTCCGGTTCCTGACACGATTGATCACGGAGTGGGAAGACGGCTCCAATCGATTTGATCGGCCGGGTGAATGCTTTCTGGGAATGTTTTGTGACGGGCGGTTGATCGCCGTCGGTGGTCTTTCTTGTGATCTCGTCGCGGGATCAGGGGTTGGACGGCTTCGCCGGGTATACGTAGAACGTACTTACCGTGGGCGACAGGCTGGTAAGGCCTTGGTGGTGCCGCTGCTGGAAAATGCTGCCGTGCATTTTCACAAAGTACGTCTGTCCACCGACACATCGGAGGCCGCAGCTTTTTATGTTCGATGCGGTTTTGATCAGGTGGCTGATGACACCGCCACCCACGTAAAAAGCTTGAAAAACGGCTGAAACGGATGCTGCCGGCTGCGCAACACACAATAAAAATGGGGATCGTCGAGCTTCAGCGAGGCTACGATGGAGGTGTGTCAGCGGCATCTCTATCGGCAGTGCCGCCGTCATCGCGGCCTCGCTGGGGCTCGACGGCTCCCACAGTGGGTTTTGCAGTGCTTGAAAGGTCGTTACATCAACGGAATCGAATAACTCACGAACACCCGATTCTGATCCTGGTCCCGCGCCACTTCACTGCGCGACACACCGTTGCGCCAGCCGAACCCGACGTTCTTGAACGTGCCGCTCTGCACCACGTAATCCAGCGAGATATCGCGCTCCCACTCGCTGGCATCGTTGCCGCTGGCAGTGAGAATGTGCTCGCCCTTCAAGTACATCACCGACGCCTTCAGGCCCGGCACGCCAAGCGAGGCAAAGTCATAGGCGTATTGGGCAAAGGCCGTGCGTTCGCCGGCCTGGATGAAGGTCTGCACGGTACGGTCGGTGTAGAGGTACAGGCTGGAACCGCCCTCCCCTTTGTTGACCAGGCCGCCCTGGTTGAGTTGGGCGAAGTTGCTGTCATCCGAGACTTGCTGGTAACCGGCGGTAACCGCGTGCGGGCCCAGGGAGTAGATGAACGCTGCGCTCCAGGTGTTGTTGTCGATTTCACCCGTGCCGTTTTTGGTATAGCCGCCGAGCTTGTAGCCTTCGGCACGGCCGGCGACGCTGCTGTTCTTGCCGTCGGAGGTGGTCTTGAAGTAGCGCAGGTCGGTTTTCAATGAGCCGTAGTCGCCCAGGGGCAATACATGGATCAAACCGGCGAAGTGCTGTTGGTAATAGTCTTCGAGGTTGGCGTAGTAGTACTGGACCAGCAGGTCTTTGGTCACCTGGTAATCGGCACCGGCGTAGTTGAATTTATTGCTTTCCTGGGTGCCACCGGCCGCCGCCAGGCCGCTGCGGTCGCTGGAACCACGACCGGTGGTGTGCTGCAGTTGGCCGCCGATCAGGGTCAGGTTGTCGATGTCCTTGCTGGTGATCTGCCCGCCTTCGAACGACTGCGGCAACAGGCGCCCGTCGTTGCTCACCAGGATCGGCAGGTTCGGGCGCAGGTAGCCGTAGCGCAGTTCGCTCTTGGCGAAACGCGCCTTGGCCGTCGCGCCGCCACGGGCCCAGGTGTCGGCGGCCTTGCCGTCGTCGGTGGGGATCATCGAACTGCCCACATGACGACCGGCGCCACTGTCGAGGGTGACGCCGAGCATGCCCACGGCATCCAGGCCGAAGCCGACAGTGCCGTCGGTAAAGCCCGACTGGTAGTTGAGGATAAATGCCTGGCCCCATTCTTCGGTCTTCGACGGTGCGGCGGCGCCGTCACGGTTGTCGTTGTTGAAGTAGAAGTTGCGCAGGCTCAAGTTGGCTTTGCTGTCACTCAGAAAATCAGCCGAGGCCAGGGGGCTCAGGGCAATGCCCAGGCCGCCGGTCAATACGCTTAACACATGCAAAGTGGCTTTCATCACAACCTCAGTCAATTAATCCATGGGCGTCATAAAACGGATACGGCCCCGGGTACTCCCCGAACACGCCGTTGTGGCTGATCAAACCCTGCTGCGCCTCCCAGCGATGCAACAGATAGCCCGCCGGCTCCAGGTTGAAATGCGCGGGCGCCGCTTCTTGCAAATCCAGCACGATCTGGTGAGAGGTGCCGGGGCACACACAACTCAGGCTGCCGCCAAAACGCCGTTGCATCGGCCGGTGCAGATGGCCGCACAGCAGGCGCTCCACTTGCGCATGGCGGGCAACGACTTGCTCCAGGGCGCTGGCATTGATGAAGGGTTCGCGGTCCATGTGGCCGATGCCGCTGATGAACGGCGGGTGATGCAGGATCAGCAGGGTCGGCACCTCCGGGCGCAGCGCCAATTGCTCATCCAGCCAGTGCAGTTGACTGTCGAGCAATTGGCCGCCGTGGCCGCCGGGAATGGTCGAGTCGAGGCCGATCAGGCGCAGCGGATGGTGGTCGACCACCCAGTCCAACGGGCCCTCGGCGGACAACGGCAGATACGCGTGATCGCGGAACGCATCCAGCAACGGCCCACGGTTGTCGTGGTTGCCGGGCACCAGGTAGCACGGCATGTGCAGGCGCGCGAGTTCGGGGTGCAGCACGGCGTATTCATCGGCGCGGCCGAAGTCCACCAGGTCACCGCTGATGACCACGATATCGGGCCGTGGGTGGCTGGCGTTCAAGTGGTCGACGGCGCGGCGCAGTGCGCCTAACGTATCGACAACCCCGTAAGTGAGACGCTGGCCGGCTTTAAGGTGCAGGTCGCTGATCTGCGCGACGAGAAACGGACGATTCACGATAGAGTCTCAAGCATTCAGGGTGAACAACATGTGCGGCGCGATCGCCAGGGCAATCGGTGCGCCGACGGCGTACAGCTGGTTGTCGCTGCTGTCGACCAGCAGCGGTTGCGGGCCGCCCACATCCACCAGCAGGCGGCTTTGCGCGCCTTGGAAGAACTGCGCCAGCAGGTGGCCGTGCAAGTGCCCTTCGCTCTCCATCACCCTCAGGTGTTCGGGGCGGCAATAGACGGTGCTGGGCAGGTTGACGTCATGCCACGGCAACTCGCCGCCACAGACTTTCAAACCATGGGCCGATGGCTCGAGCACGGCAAAGGCATTGAGATTGCCGACAAAGCCCGCGACGAAGGCATTGGCCGGTTTCTGGTAGATGTCACGCGGACTGGCCAATTGCGCGACACGTCCGTGCTCCATCACCAGGATGCGGTCGCCCAGGGCCATGGCTTCGCCCTGGTCGTGGGTGACGAACACCGAGGTGATGCCCAGGCCTCGCAGCAGCTCGTTCAGCTCGCTGCGCAGGCGTTCGCGCAGTTGCGCATCGAGGGCGGCCAGCGGTTCGTCCAGCAGCAACACTTTCGGGCGCGGCGCCAACGCACGAGCCAAGGCCACACGCTGACGCTGGCCGCCGGAAAGTTCGTGGATGCTGCGCTGGCCGTGGTGCTGCAAGCCCACCAGTTCCAGCAATTCTTCGCAGCGCTTGTTGCGCTCCACCACCGCCATACCGCGAATCTTCAAGCCATAAACGATGTTCCCGGCCACATCCAGGTTGGGAAACAGTGCGTAGTTCTGGAACACCATGCCTACGTCGCGGCGTTCGATAGGAAGACGGGTCACGTCCTGGTCGCCGAACCACACCTGGCCTACATCCGGGCGTTCGAGGCCGGCGATCAGGCGCAAGGTGGTGGTCTTGCCGCAACCGGACGGGCCAAGAATGGCCAGGGTTTCGCCGCCTTCGACGGTCAGGTCCAGGTCATGCACGGCCACGGTGCCGTCGGCGAATGCCTTGCGACAGCCTTGCAAGCGGATAGTGATAGCGGTCATCGACGCTCTCCACGGGACAAACGGGCACTGATGGCCTGCAGCGCTATCAGCAGCGGCACGATCATCAGCAAAAAGATAAGGGTGTAGGCGCTGGCGATTTCCAGGCGCGCCGAGGCGTAGCTGTCAGCCAGGCCCACGGGCAAGGTCTTGGTCATCGGCGTGTGGAGCATCCAGGTCAGGTTGAATTCACCCAGTGACAAGGTGACCACCATCAACACGCCTGCCAGGATCCCGGCCCGGCAGTTGGGCACCACCACGCTGAAAAAACGCTTGATCGGACCGGCACCCAGGCTGGCCGCCGCTTCCTCCAGTACCGGCAACTGCTGGCGCTGCATCACCGCCATCACCGGGCGTACCAGGAACGGCAAGGTGAACAGCACATGGCCGACCAGGATGAACAGCCAACTGCTGCGAAAGGTGCCGAACTGGCCGTAGGTCAGCAGCAAGGCCAACGCACTGGCCAACCCCGGCATGGCCACCGGCAGCACCATCAACTCTTCGAAGGCGCGGCTGAAGCGGTTGTTCATGCGCACCAAGCCGTAGGCCGCCGGCACACCTATCACGCAGACGCACACTGCGCAGGCCAACGCCAGTTGCAGCGACAGCCACACGGTGGGCGAATACGCCTGCCACACCTGCACCAGCCAATCGAAGGTCAAGCCACTGGACAGCCCGACGAAGAAATTGCGGGTCAACCCGGCAAGCAGCGACATCAGCACTGGCACCAGCATGAAGGCGCACACCAACAGGGTGAACAGCAGTTGCAGCACAAACAGCGATGAGCGTTTCACAGCACAGTCCCCGAGTTCTTGACCAGGCGGCGCGTGAGCAGCAGCACGGCCCAGGTCACCGCGCCTAGCACCACCGACAATGCGGCCGCCACAGCGAAGTTGGCGTAGTTGGTGAACACGTTGTAGATCGCCACCGGGGTGACGTTCAGCCGCGTGCCCAAGGTAAAGGCGGTGCCGAACGCGCCCATGGAGGTGGCGAAACAGATCGCCCCGCAGGAGGCCAGCGCCGGCGCCAGGCCCGGCACGATCACATCGCACACCACCCGCCAATGTCCGGCACCCAGGGAATGCGCGGCCTCTTCCAGGCTGCGGTCGAGGCTCTCGCACGCGGCCATCACCGTGAGGATCACCCGCGGGATCGAGAAGTACAGGTACCCCACGAACAGCCCCGCCAGCGAGTAGGCAAAGATCCAGCGTTCACCGGCCAATTGCAGGCCCAGCGCGGCAAACAAGCCCTGGCGCCCGGCCAACAAGATCACCAAGAAGCCAACGACCACGCCGGGAAACGCTAGCGGAAACGTGAGCAACGCCACCAGCGCCGAGCGCCCGAAAAACTGCTGCCGGGCGAGAAACACGCCGCTGATACCGCCGATCAACAGCGCCACCAGCGTCACCACCACGGCCAGGACCAACGTTTGCCCCAGGCTGCCCAAGTACTGCGCGCTGCTGAGCACCTGCCAGTAGCCGCTGCCATGGCTGTCGCGGCTATCGGCGCCAAGCACCATCAGGTGCGCCAGCGGCAGCAGCCAGAACGCGAGCAGCACCGCAAAGGCCGGGGCCAGCGCCCACGCGGCGTGTCTTGCCGATGCTGCCACTTACTTGACCTCGTTCAGGTAACGGGCGGCGAAGGCTTCCTGCACAGCGGCCATTTTTTCGTAGTCCACCACGCCGGCACGGGCGTAGTCGCCGTCGGGCAGGAACTGTGCGGCGACGTCAGCCGGCATCTTCATCGGCCGTACCGGGCGCAGGTAGGCTTTGGCCCAGAGCGCCTGGCCTTCGTCCGACAGCACGAAGTCGAGGACCTTTTCTGCGTTGGCGCGGTGCGGCGCGTTGGCCACCAGGCTCATCACGTAGGGCACGCTGATGCTGCCTTCCTGGGGGATCACGAAGGCGACGTTGGCCTTGTCTTTGTAGCGCGCGCGATAGGCGTTGAAGTCGTAGTCCACCAGGATTGGCAACTCGCCCGACAGCACCCGCGCATAAGCGGTCTGTTTGGGCACGATGGGCGCGTTTTTCGCCAGCTTCTGGAAGTAGTCGATGGCCGGCGCGAAGTTGTCCAGGTCGCCGCCCATGGCGCGGTTGATCGCCACCGCCGAGACGTACCCGACAAACGCGCTGGACGGGTCGAGGTAACCGACCATGCCTTTGTATTCAGGCTTGAGCAGGTCGGCCCAGCTTTGCGGCACCGGCAGACCGCCGAGTGCATCGACGTTGACCATGATGCCCAAGGTGCCGGAGTGAATCGCGAACCAATGGCCGGCCGGGTCTTTCAGCCCGGCGGGAATCTGCTCCCAGGCCTTGGGTTTGTAGGTGTCGACCACCTCGGCTTTTTGCGCCTGCAGGCCGAAGGTCACGCCGTAGTAAACGACGTCGGCCACCGGTGCGGCTTTCTCTGCCACCAACTGTGCCAGGGATTGGCCGGAGTTCTTGTTGTCCAGCGGCACTTGCACACCGGTGCTGGCGGCGATGGCCTTGAGCTGGGTGCCCCAGTCGGCCCAGTCCGGCGGGCAGTTGTAGCAGATCGCGGTTTCGGCGGCCTGGGCCAGGCTGGCCGCACCGCACAGCAGCACGGCTGCCAGGGTTTTACGGAGTGCGCGCATCAGGGGTTTCCTCGTGGGGTTGAGTGCTTTCGCCCGGCCGGATATGGCAAGGCAGGCAGTGAGACGTCGGGGCATTGCCGGCGATCTGCGCCAGCAGTTGGTCAATCACAGTGCTGGCGAGCAGCGCGATGGGCTGCACCACGCTGCACAGGGTCGGGTGCATCTGGGTGCCAAGGCTGATGCCATCGAAGCCCATCACCGAGAGTTGCCCGGGCACGTTCCAGGCGTTGCGACGCAGTTCGGCGATCAGGCTGATCGCCAGGAAGTCGTTGGAACACACCAGTGCGGAGGGTGCCTCAGGGCCTTGCAGACAAGGTTCGATGGCGGCGAATTCGGCCTGGGTATGGGCTGGCATTTCGATCACTGTGCGGGGCTCGAGGCCGTATTCGCGCATCGCATCGCAATAGCCGGCGTAGCGCAGGCGCGCACGGTCCGACTGCAGCGCGGGGCCGGCGACCATACTGATGCGGCGGTGCCCGGCTTCGAGCAGGTAGCGCGTGGCCAGGGCCATGCCGGCGCGGTTGTCCACCGACACGGCGCTGTAGTTGGGGTTGCTGGGTTGGTGGTAGGCCAGCACAAACGGGGTTTTCTCAGTATTCAGGCTGCTGAGCACCACGTTGCTTTCAGCATCGGTGACCGTCAGCACCAGGCCGTCCACGCGCTGGCGCAACAGCTCTTCCACCACAATGCTTTCGCGCTCGCTGCTGTAGTCGGTAGTCGCCAGCAACAGGCTATAACCACGTAACCGTGCCGCGCGCTCCATGGCCTGGAACTGTTCGGCGAACACCGGGTTGAGCAGGTTGGGCACCACCACGCCGATCAACTGGGTGGTTTGCAGGCGCAATTGGCGGCCCAGCAGATTGGGCCGGAAGCCCAACTCGCGGGCGGCGGCGAACACCTGCTCACGGGTGGTCGGGCGCACCTGGTCGGGGGAGGCAAAAGTGCGGGCGGCGGTGGCGCGGGATACCCCGGCCAACCGTGCTACGTCTTTCAAGTCAGTCATTGTCACTCGCTTGAGATCGATCTCATTGGCGAGGACAGTAATGGGGAAATGTGGCAGTTCGGCGGTAAGGTGATGACAGTTTGATGTCGATGAACCCGATAGACAGGGGCCAAACTGTGGGAGGGGGATTGCCCCCGATGGCAGTGGGTCAGTACTGGATTGGGTGGCTGACACACTGCTATCGGGGGCAAGCCCCCCCCCACATTGGACCGGTGCCCATCCATAGATGGTCATACTCGGAGGGTAGGGTCACAAACCGGGCGCGCAAAATCCGCCCACTAACCTTTCGATTCGATCCAAGTGCGGGCACAATGCGTGTCCTTTTTTGGCAGGCACCGCCGCAGGCTCTCAAAAATGATCAAAACGCCGTACTACCTCATCGATAAACAGAAACTTCTGGTCAACATGCAGAAGATTGCTTACGTGCGCGAACAGTCCGGCGCCAAGGCCCTGCTGGCGCTCAAGTGCTTTGCCACCTGGTCGGTGTTCGACCTGATGCAGCAATACATGGACGGCACCACCTCGTCGTCGCTGTACGAGTTGAAGCTCGGCCGCCAGAAGTTCGAAGGTGAGGCGCACGCCTACAGCGTGGCCTGGGCCGACGATGAAATCGAAGAGATGCTGGATAACTGCGACAAGATCATCTTCAACTCCATCAGCCAGCTGCAGCGTTTTGCCGAACGTTCCGAGGGCAAGACCCGCGGCCTGCGCGTCAACCCACAGGTGAGCAGCTCCGACTACCTGCTGGCCGATCCGGCGCGTCCGTTCAGTCGCCTGGGCGAATGGGACCCGGTGAAGATCGAAGGCGTGATCGAGCAGATCTCCGGCTTCATGTTCCACAACAACTGCGAAAACGGCGACTTCAGCCTGTTCGACAAGATGCTTGGCGTCATCGAAGAGCGCTTCGGCGCGCTGCTGCACAAGGTCGAATGGGTCAGCCTTGGCGGTGGCATTCACTTCACCGGTGAAGACTATGCCGTGGACGCGTTCTGCGCGCGCTTGAAGGCGTTCTCCGAGAAGTACGGCGTGCAGGTGTACCTGGAACCCGGCGAAGCGGCGATCACCAACAGCGCTTCCCTGGAAGTCACCGTGCTCGACACCCTCTACAACGGCAAGAACCTCGCCGTGGTCGACAGCTCCATCGAAGCCCACCTGCTGGACCTGCTGATCTACCGCCTCAACGCCAAGCTGGCGCCGAGCGACGGTGAACACACCTACATGGTGTGCGGCAAATCCTGCCTGGCCGGGGACATCTTCGGCGAGTATCAATTTGATCGTCCGCTGGCCATCGGCGATCGGCTGTCGTTCATCGACACTGCAGGCTACACCATGGTCAAGAAAAACTGGTTCAACGGCCTGAAAATGCCGTCCATCGTAGTGAAACAACTCGACGGTACAGTCGAGGTGGTTCGTGAATTTGGTTACGACGACTACCTGTCCAGCCTTTCGTAAGCTGGCGGATAAAGGAGAGATAAAGCAATTGAAAAAGAACGTTCTTATCATTGGTGCAGGAGGTGTCGCCAAGGTGGTGGCCCACAAGTGCGCGCAGCACAACGACGAACTCGGTCGTATTGCTATCGCGTCGCGCAACATCTCCAAATGCCAGGCCATCATCGACAGCGTCAAGGCCAAGGGTAGCCTCAAGCTACCCGCCGACATCCAAGCCTTCGCGCTGAACGCCCTGGACGTGGAAGCGACCAAGGCCCTGATCCGCGAGACACAATCGCAGATCGTCATCAACGTAGGTTCCGCGTTCCTCAACATGTCGGTACTGCGTGCCTGCATCGACACCGGCGTTGCCTACCTCGACACCGCCATCCACGAAGAGCCGGGCAAGGTCTGCGAGACCCCGCCGTGGTACGGCAACTACGAATGGAACCACCTGGAAGAGTGCAAACAGAAGAACATCACCGCCATCCTTGGCGTGGGCTTCGACCCGGGTGTCGTCAACGCGTACGCCGCGCTGGCGCAGCAACAGCATTTCGACCGCATTGATTCGATCGACATTCTCGACGTCAATGCCGGCTCCCATGGCAAATATTTCGCCACCAACTTCGACCCGGAAATCAACTTCCGCGAGTTCACCGGACAGGTGTGGAGCTGGCAGAACAGCCAGTGGACCAGCAACACCATGTTCGAAGTCAAACGCACCGATGACCTGCCGGTTGTCGGTTCGCAGAACCTCTACCTCACCGGTCACGATGAAGTGCACTCGCTGTCGAAAAACCTCGACGTGCCCAACGTGCGTTTCTGGATGAGCTTCGGCGAACACTACATCAACGTGTTCACCGTGCTGAAAAACCTCGGCCTGCTCTCCGAAAAACCGGTCACCACCGCCGAAGGCCTGGAAGTCGTGCCGCTGAAACTGGTCAAGGCCGTACTGCCCGACCCGTCTTCGCTGGCACCGGGCTACACCGGCAAGACCTGCATCGGTGACCTGGTCAAGGGCACCAAGAACGGCCAGCCCCACGAGATGTTCATCTACAACGTGGCGTGCCATGAAGAAGCCTTTGCCGAGACCGACAGCCAGGGCATCTCCTACACCGCAGGCGTGCCACCAGTGGCCGCAGCGCTGCTGGTGGCCCGTGGCGAGTGGGATGTGAAGCACATGGCCAACGTCGAGGAACTGCCGGCCGAACCGTTCCTGAAAGCGCTGGATGTGATGGGGTTGCCGACTCGAATTAAAGACGAGAACGGTGATCGGGCTTGGGATGCGATTGCCTGATAGGCGATAGCGGCCCGAACAAAAAAATGCGCCCTCTGGGGCGCATTTTTTGTTTGGGGCAAACACAGCCCTCACGACCAATGAGGTCAACTGTGGGAGGGGGCTTGCCCCCGATGGCGGTGTGTCAGTCAACACATATATCAGCAGACACACTGCTATCGGGAGCCCCCCCCTCCCACAGTTGAATTTCCAGAGTCTGTTATTCCAGATTCCGAGCCTAATTGCTCAGTGGCCTTGAACACTGCAAAAGCGCCGTTACACCGTGCATGACCTACTGCCCCCAAACACTTAATTTGGAGTGACGCCCTGTGGTGGTAGTAACCAATGCCGTGTAGTGGTCCACCCCAAAAAGACCCTCGCACCGTCGGCGGTCTGACCTTGCTGAGACAACACTTCGCCTGCGGCAGCCTTGCGCAAACCGATCATCACTGGCAGAAACCTTTCGCGGAAAGCCTGTGGTTGCTTAGCGAAAAAAGCCTCGATCGACTTCAAGGCCTCTTTGCATTCATGCTCCTCAAGCATTGCGAGGTAAAACACCATCTGGCGCCAGGCATAAGCTGTGTTCTTGAGCATAATCAATCGAGCATGATAGAGACCGGTGTGCATCTGCTGCCGTTTGCAGACCCACTCAAAACTCGCCTGGGCCATGCCCCCTAGCCGAGTACTCAGCAAACCTTTCAACCCGAGCTCGTCGAAAATCAGCGCAAGGTTTTGCGTCGTTAAAATCTGCTGTTGCTCAAGGATCGTGCCATTGGTTGCAGGGTGCCAAGTGCCCAGCTCTGCCCCAGCCCGCTTTGCGCATAAGGCAGCAAAAGCCTCATTTGCACCTCGCGCACGCCGTCGCCCTCTTGTGACGAAGCCAGCCAGTTCGTCGGTATCGATAGAGTAGTAACGTGCATAAAGGGAGCCTGCGATTACCCGACTCGCTCGCCGAGCAGTGTCAGCGAACTTGGTTGAGAACTGCCCCATGAAGATATCTGCAGCGACCTCCTCCACAAAGGGAAGGTCCAGCTCCGCAGTGTCCACCAGCGTTCCAAATTCCTGGAGAAGCTTGTTAGGAAGGATGGCGTAGGGGAACGCATGAAGCGTCAATGCCGAAGACTCAACGAGAGCCTGGCTCGCTGCACCCGCTGCCCCGGTACCTGACTGTCGATCACCCTCAATGGCTGCAATCCAAGGCAACTCACTGAAGCCCACCTGACGTTGAAGATTCAATAGCAACAACGAACGCCTAAGGCGGAAAGCCTGATAGGTGGAGGCATAGACCTTCCTCAACGCTTCGTCGTGCAGCCCTGCGCTACTCAGCTGTGCGGTCATCGCGGGCAGTACTCGTGCGACTGTGTCACCCGAAGTAATCAGCCCATGCTCAATCAACTCCCTGATTGTTCCGCTGCGACAGCGTTGAACACGTCGCAGAATTGGCGCGGGTATCGCGACACCTTCGCCCAGTGCGCAATCCACCGCCTCTTGAACATCAAGCGGCTTGGCCAAATCGGCAAAATCAAAGATGCCACTGTGTGCGGGGTACTTAGAGAGGCGCTTTGCGACGGCACGCGCGATCAGATGATGCTCTGGTCCTGATACCTGGCGAAGCTGGTCCTCCCGGAACGCGAGGTGAGAGCCGGAAGCCGGCGCACCATGTTTGCGCACAAAGTCATCGACTATTCGCCGTATGCGACCCACCTGACGCCCTGTAAGCGACTCTACATCGCGAGAGCATTGCTCTAGCAACAGAAACAATTCCGCTACACGATCAGGAGAGCGTTTGTTGATCCCGAGTTGTTCATAACGCATAGCCAATTCGGCTGCCTGTTCGTGCCACTTTGCCGGGAAGATACGGCATGGCCAGCCCACCTGGTACGTCAGGAGGAAATGCGCGACAGCTGAATCATAAAGAGGTAGACGGGCTTCGATCGCCTGTTTCTGAGCAACGATTTGAGCCCGCGGTGGCAAGGTTGAAAGTAACTGCTTGACCTCACCTGCATTGGCGATGTGGACGTGCGTAGCTGATACCGGTAGCTGTGCGGACGTTGCCGGAAAGAAACGCAATCGGTCGAAAAACGGAACAATCACGTCTAGCAGTGCCCTGGCCTCGTCGTTGCGACGCTGGCTCGACAGCCATGCCACGGTCAGTAACGCGGCTTCTTCCGGAACATCAACGCGATAGTCACAACGGGTCAGACGCTGTTGCAGATGTTCAAGGCCTTCGTCCGTCAGATGCCAAGTGTTGAGATCCAGCCGCTCAAACCCTTTGCGAATACCGGGAATAGAAGCGGCCAATTCACGCTCATAGTCAGTCAACTCACCACCTGCCAACAGATTGCCGGTGGCAAAGCCGCCTGTAATGACTTCCAGCGTAACCCAGGCGGGTATCTCAGCCAGCGGGGTTCGCGAACCATACTCGGCAGTACCTTGCAGCATATGTGCAATCACTTGTTCCCAGCGTGAGATACGTCTGCGAGCGTTGAAACGAGCAAGAGGGCCAGGGGTATGATCGTGTGCGATCAATGCCTTGGAAAGTTGGAAGACCGCATAACCTGCGTCCATGCCAGTCGCTCCATGTGCTCTGGAGATGTGTCCAGATTGACTTTGAATATGATGGGTCCGGAGGCTGGATTCGAACCAGCGCCCACCCGGTTAAGAGCCGAGTGTTCTACCGCTGAACTACTCCGGAACAGGGGTCGCATTGTCGGGCAACCGCTAAAGAATGTGAAGATCGCAGGTCATCATTAAGCAATGGCTGACGACACTGAGCTTTTTTCTGTCACGCGATGCGCCCCAAGGGGCGCATTTTTGTTTGGGCGGGTTTTGCTCTAATGCCAAGCAGTTAGGCGCAATACAACCTCTGTGGTGAGCGGGCTTGCCCCGCGCTGGGCTGCGAAGCGCCCCTAACTCGGCCGACGCGTTCTTCCAGGAAGCGCACAGTTGCCTGGCTTTGGGGCTGCTTCGCAGCCCAGCGCGGGGCAAGCCCGCTCACCACAAGTATGTGGCAGCCTGTCGTTTCCTTAACTGACTGGCATCAGAGCAAGCCCCCTTCCGCATGGCTCATTGCTGTGTTCAGAGATTTCCCACAAAGCTTTCAGGTTGTCTCTGGGAACTTCGCTGGCTAACCTCTTCGCCGTCGCTGCCCATTCAGCGGCCGGATTTGACCGTCCGACTACAAAGAGCAACTGCGCCAAAACCGATTCAAGGCGTTTTTTTTGCGCCTGATGTATCGTGTCGCGGCAGCTGTACGCGGGATACCTTCGGGTATGCCGGTTTTGCTTCTTTGGCCGGTCGGTCAACCCGCGTATAGCTGCCACCCTTTTCGTTTGACCGCGAATCGTGGCAGCCCCATTTACAAAGGAGCGCCACCATGATCAAAGACAGTCCAAATCCCCCAACCACCCCCTTCACCCTCCACCCCAACCTGGGCACCGAAACCCTGCTGGCCAATGCCTCGCAAGACCTGGCCTGCCTCAACGACATCGCCGCCCACCTCGCCTTTGAAGTCGATGGCGCTCAACGCAACGTAGCGTTGGGTATCTGCCGCCTGCTCGAAGGTGTGCAACTGCTGGTGGACAAGGCGTTGGACCAGGCACATCCGGCGGCATGATCGAACAACTCTCTCAAGCCCAATGAATATCCAAATGTGGGAGGGGGCTTGCCCCCGATAGCAGTGGGTCAGTGAAGAATAGGCTGGCTGACACACCGTCATCGGGGGCAAGCCCCCTCCCACAATTGAATCTAGGGCGACTGCTATTCCAAGTTCCGCGCCGAATTGCTCAGCGCCCTTGAACACTGCAACAACGCCGGCGCCAACTGCCGTTCCGCATCCGCCCTGCTCCACCGACTGGTCGGCGCCACCACATGCACCGCCGCCACCGGCCGGCCATTCGCACCCAACACTGGCGCGCCAATGGTCATATCACCCAGGAACAACTCCTGGCCATTCACCGCATAGCCCTGCTCGCGCACCTGTTGCAGCGACTCCAGAATCTGCTCGACGTCCGTCAGCGTCTGGCTAGTGTGGGCGATGCGCTGGCTGTTCTCGATCAACACCAACGCCTCATCCATCGGCAACGCGCTCAAATACGCCCGGCCCGACGCTGTGCAGTACATCGGCACCCGCGAGCCAATCGGCATATGCACCGGCACAAAACCTGAACTCACGAAGCGCGCGATATAGGTCATGTCGTAGCCCGCAGGCTCGGTGAGGCACGAGGTCTCCCCCGTCAGCCGGGTCAACTCCGATAGAAACGGGTTGGCCACCTCAATCAACGAATGCGCATCCAGGTAACTGAAGCCCAACTCCAACACCCGTGGTGTGAGTTGGTAATGACGTGTGCGGGAGTGTTTCCGAAGGTAACCCAGGCTTTCGAGGGTAAACACCATGCGCTGGGCCGAGCTTTTGGTCATGCCGGCAGCCTCGGCCACCTCTGCAAGGCTCATGCTGCGGCGCTGTGCGCTGAATGCCTTGAGCACCGACAGGCCTTTTTCCAGGGATTGGTTGTGCAAGCTGTTGCGTTCTTCGGACATGGCGAACTCGCGGTTGGGTCGATCAGGCGTGCCGATATTTCTACCGTAAATCATAAAAATAGACCACAAAATATCGCATATCGATACGAATGGTTCATTTTGTCGATTTTCTATAGCGCTATACGATTTTTTACAATCGAAATGGCACAGAGCTTGCGGTTTCATCCTCAACCGCTTGCGGTACTGACGATCCGTTTTCCTTCTGGAGTAACCCGATGAACAGTCTTTCGCCCTTGTTTCGCCGCCTCGCCTTCGCCGTATGCGCCACCCTGTGTGCCAGCGCCGTGCACGCAGAGAGTGCGTCCTCGTACAAAGTCGGTGCAACGGCCAGCGGTTCGCCGTTTACCTTCCTCGATATCAAGAGCAACAGCATCCAAGGCGTGATGGTCGATGTGGCCGAGGCGGTGGGCAAGGCTGGCGGCTTTACCAGCCAGATCGAACAGACCAACTTCGCCGCGCTGATCCCATCCCTCACCTCGGGCAAGCTGGACTTTATTTCCGCCGGCATGCTCAAGACCGAGGAGCGCACCAAGGTCGTCGATTTCAGTGCCCCGGTGTACGCCTACGGTGAAGGCCTGATCGTCAATGCCGACGACACCACCGCGTACCCCGACCTGACCCCGCTCAAGGACCAGATCGTCGGCGTGCAAGCCGGCACGGTGTTCTACGACCAACTGAACAAGCTCGGCATCTTCAAGGAGATCCGCACCTACGACTCCATAGGCGAGATGGTCCGCGACCTGTCCCTGGGCCGTATCAAGGCTGCCGTGGGTGACCAACCGGTGGTGGCCTACCAGATCCGCCAGAAGCTGTTCAAAGGCGTGAAACTGGCCACCGACTACCAGCCCACCAACGTCGGCGAAGTGTGCCTGGTGGTGCGCAAGGGCGACACCCAGACCCTTGAGCGCCTGAACACCGCCATCACCAGCATCAAGGCCGATGGCACCCTGGACAGCATCCTCAAGAAGTGGGGGCTTGATACCCAGGTGCGCCCATGAATCCGGCCGAGTTCCTGCAAAACGCCCAGGACTTTTTGCCGATCCTGCTGCAAGGCGCGTGGGTGACGATCCAGATCACCGTGCTGTCCTTCCTGCTCAGCAGCGCGATCGGCCTGGTGCTGGCGTTGCTCAAGCTGTCGCCGATCCGTGCACTGTCGTGGGCGGCGAGCACCATCATCAACGTGATCCGTGGGCTGCCGATCATCGTGCAGTTGTTCTACATCTACTTCGTGCTACCGGACATGGGCGTGCACCTCACCGCGTTCTATGCGGGCGTGATCGGCATGGGCATCGCCTACTCGGCGTACCAGGCCGAGAACTTCCGCACCGGCATCATTGCCGTCGAACAGGGCCAGCGTGAAGCCGCCGAAGCACTGGGCATGCGCTCGGCGCTGATGATGCGCCGGGTGATCCTGCCGCAAGCGTTTCGCATCGCCCTGCCGCCGTACGGCAACACGTTGGTAATGATGCTCAAGGACTCGTCGCTGGTGTCCACCATCACCGTCGCGGAGATGACCCGCCAGGGCCAACTGATCGCCTCGTCGACCTTCCAGAACATGACCGTCTACACCCTGGTCGCCCTGCTCTACCTGCTGATGAGCCTGCCGCTGGTGTACGGCCTGCGCCGCATGGAACAACACCTGGGCCGGAGGAAAAAAGCATGATCGAGATTCGCCAACTGCAAAAACATTACGGCAGCCACCGCGTGCTGCACGGCGTAGACCTCGACGTGGCCAAGGGCGAAGTGGTGTGCCTGATCGGGCCGTCGGGCTCGGGCAAATCCACTTTGCTGCGCTGCATCAACGCGCTGGAAGCCTATGACGGCGGGCACATCAACGTGTTCGGCGAAACCGTGCAGCGCGGCAGCAAGAGCGTGCACGCCCTGCGCAGCCGCATGGGCATGGTGTTCCAGCGCTTCAACCTGTTCCCCCACCGCACCGTGCTGGAAAACGTGATGGAAGGCCCGGTGTACGTCAAAGGCGAGCCGCCCAGGCAGGCTCGCGAAGAAGCCCTGGTGCTGCTGGAAAAAGTCGGCCTGAGCGCCAAGGCCGAGGCCTACCCGGAGCAGCTCTCCGGCGGCCAGCAACAACGCGTGGCCATCGCCCGTGCCCTGGCGATGAAACCCGAAGCCATGCTGTTCGATGAACCCACCTCGGCCCTCGACCCTGAACTGGTCGGTGATGTGCTGGCGGTGATGCGCACCCTCGCCGATGAGGGCATGACCATGATCGTGGTCACTCACGAAATGGGCTTTGCCCGCGAAGTGGCCGACCGCGTGTGCTTCCTGCATGGCGGCTACATCGTCGAAAGCGGGCCGGCCGAACAGGTGCTGGGCAACCCGCAGCATGCGCGAACCCAGGACTTCCTGCGGCGCGTGCTGCACCCCACCGGTAACACGCGGAGCCTGTCATGAAGTCATTGTGGTCAGCGACTGCGCCCTCAGTGGTGCCGACGCCTGCGTTGAGCGAGTCGGTGAAGGTGGACGTGGCGATTGTCGGCGCGGGATATACCGGCTTGTCGACGGCGCTGCATTTGGCCGAGCGCGGCGTCAGCGTGTGCGTACTGGAGGCCAACGAGCCGGGCTGGGGTGCGTCCGGACGCAACGGCGGGCAGGTCAACCCGACGCTCAAATACGACCCGCAGCAACTGGTGCAGATGTACGGACCGGAGCGCGCCGAGCCATTGATCTCGACCGTATCGAGTTCAGCCGACCTGGTGTTCAGTCTGATCGAAAGGCATGGCATCGATTGCGCGCCGGTACGCAAAGGCTGGATGCAAGTGTCGTACAGCGAAAAAGGCGTCGCCGGGTTGCACGCACGGGCAGATCAATGGGCCAGGCGCGGTGTACCGGTGCAGCGGCTGGATGCCGCAGCGGTGGCTTCGCGCATGGGCAGTGAGGCGTTTGCCGGTGGCTGGCTGGACGGTCGCGCCGGGGCGATTCAGCCGTTGGCGTATGCCCGTGGCTTGGTGGGTGCGGCGTTGGCGGCGGGTGTGCGGATCCATGGGCAGAGCGCGGTGACCGGGTTGCAGCGCCAGGGTTGCGGCTGGCAATTGCAGACGGCTGGCGGTGCGCAGGTCACGGCCGATCAAGTGGTGTTGGCCACCAACGGCTACAGCGGCAACCTGTGGCCGGGCATGGCGCAGAGCATCCTGGCGGCGAACAGTTTTATCGTCGCCACCAAACCCTTGAGCGGGCGCGCAGCGGACAGCATCTTGCCGGGGCAGGAAACCGTCTCCACCGCACAACGGCTGCTGCTGTACTTTCGCAAAGACAGCCATGGCCGCTTGCTGATGGGCGGACGCGGGCTGTTCAACGACCCCACGTCACCCACGGATTTCGCCCACCTGGAACGCTCGCTGGCGCTGCTGTTTCCGCAATTGGGGCCACTGGAATTCGAGTATCGCTGGGCGGGCCGTATTGCGATCACGCGGGACTTCATGCCCCATGTGCACCAGCCCGCACCGGGGCTTACATTGGCGCTGGGTTGTAATGGCCGTGGCATCGCGCTGTGTACCAGCCTGGGGCAGCAATTGGCGGGCAAGTTGTGTGACAGCCAGGCGGAGTTCGCCTACCCGGTGACGCCGTTGCAGCGCTTGCCGATGCATGGGTTGCAGCGGTTTTACATTGGCGCGGGGGTGGCGTGGTACAGCTTGCTGGATCGGCTCAATGTGAGCTGAACAGAGCCCTCACTCACACCACTCCCCATGTGAGAGTGGGCTTGCCCGCGACAGCGGTGTGTCAGCCGCTGGATGTGCTGGCTGATGTACCGCCATCGCAGGCAAGCCAGCTCCCACACTGGATCTCCTTTTCCGGGAGAACCTATTGCACACGTAAAGCGATTAATACTCTCAATCGCCAACGGCGATCGCTCCCATGAACGGGGCGCACCCTCAAAACACCGACCACCCAATCCGCTCACTCAACAATTCCAACGCCTTCATTCCCGCCAGCGAGTTCCCCGCCGCATTCAACTCCGGTGACCACACGCACACCGTAAATTGCCCCGGCACCACCGCGACAATCCCGCCCCCTACCCCGCTCTTGCCCGGCAAGCCCACGCGATAGGCAAAATTGCCTGCCTCGTCGTACAGCCCGCTGGTGGCCATGATCGAGTTGACCTGCTTGGTCTGGCGCGCCGTTAAAATCTGTTCGCCGCTGTGGGCACTCGTGCCTTCGTTGGCCAGGAAGCTGAATGCCTTGGCCAAGTCCAGGCAGCTCATCTGCAAGGCGCAGTAGTTGAAATAGCTGTGCAGCACCGCGTCCACGTCGTTGTGGAAGTTGCCAAAGGATTTCATCAGGTAGGCCATGGCCGCGTTGCGGGCACCGTGCTGGGCCTCGGATTCGGCGACGACGCTGTTGACCAGGATCTGCGGGTTGCCCGACAGGCGCCGGACGAAATCGCGCATCGACAAGATCGGCACGGCGAAGCGCGATTGGTTGATGTCGCAGATCACCAGCGCACCGGCGTTGATGAACGGATTACGCGGGCGGCCACGTTCGAACTCCAGCTGCACCATGGAGTTGAACGGCTGCCCGGAAGGCTCGTGCCCCAGGCGCTCCCAGATGGTTTCGCCACCGTGGTCGATGGCCTGCACCAGGCTGAACACCTTGGAAATGCTCTGCACCGAGAACAGCGTGTCGGCGTCACCGGCGCAGTAGGCCGAGCCGTCGTTGCCGTACACGGCGATGCCCAATTGGTTGGCAGGCACATCGGCCAATGCCGGGATGTAATCGGCGACTTTGCCGAGGCCGATCAGGGGGCGCACTTCGTCGAGGATCGACTCCAGCAGCGCCTGCATGTCTTGTCCAGTCATCTGTCTTTGAATCGGTGGTAAGCGGGGCGCGGAGGATACCTGAAATGCCCGATATCCTCGCCACAATCCGGTCGCCCTCGCTCAAAAGTGCGCCACATCCGACACCCGCTCATCCAGCACATCCCGCGCCAGCGCCCAGGCCCGGTCCCTGGACTCCACCACCAGCAGCGGATAGCCCCAGGCCTTGCCGAACATCGCGGCAAACGGCTTGAGTGCCAGGCGCTGCGCGGCACTGGGTTCCACCTGGATCATGCCTTTGACATAGGTGCGCAGCGCCTGCTTGTTTTTCTTCATCCAGATCGACGCTTGCTTGCGCTCCTCATGGGAGTGTTCGTGATTGTTCTCGTCCACGGATTTTTCGTGCAGCAGCAGGAAGGGTTGCTGGCGGGCCAGCAGGCTTTCGAACACGGCGAAGGCATCCTCCGGCCCGCCTTCATTGGGCGCATCAAAGACGATTTTCACCACCGGGAATGTTGAACTGTCGAGTCGCATGGCCGAGCTCCTTGTTGAGAATTGATCTCACTATAAGGGCCAGACCACTGGACGGCATTGCACAGAATAGCCAGACTGTTTCGCAATTCAGCCAACCTGCGATCCCTTGTCATGAAACACCATCGCCTGGAAATGCACGATCCGTCACTGTCCAGAGACGCCGACGTATTCCCCCGCGCCGTAGTGGCCGTAGGGGCCACCGCCACGTCGGATACCTGGGAACATACCCAGCATGCCCATCGCAAAGGCCAACTGATGTACACCTTGCGCGGGGTCATCCATTGCGAGATTGAGGCCGGTATCTGGATCGTGCCGCCGCAATGCGCGCTGTGGATTCCCGGCGGCACGCCCCACGCGGCACGGGGGGCTGGCGCTGCGGAAGTCTATTGCCTGTTGATCGACCCCGATGCCGCCTGCGCCCTGCCCCGGCAATGCTGCACGCTGGCGGTGTCGGCCCTGTTGCATGAGCTGATCAGCAAGGCAGTGAGTTTCCCGCAACTGTATGACGAGCACGGCGCCCAGGGCCGTTTGATCAGTACCTTGCTGGATGAATTGGCCGTCGCGCCTGTTGAAGCCCTGCACCTGCCCATGCCACAAGATCCGCGCCTGCGTCGCCTGGCCGACAGCCTGCTGGCTGAACCGGCGGACAAGTCCACCCTCGGTCAATGGGCGGTGCGCATCGGCATGAGCGAACGCAGCATGACGCGCCTGCTGCTGGAGGAACTGGGCCTGAGTTTTGGCCGTTGGCGTCGGCAGTTGCATGTGATCCTGTCGCTGCAACGCCTGGCCAGGGGTGAGAGTGTGCAGCGCGTGGCCCTGGACTTGGGCTATGAGAACGCCAGTGGTTTTATCACCATGTTCCGCAAGACCGTGGGCCAGCCGCCGGCGCGTTATCTGGCGGACCGCGCCGGGGCCTTGCACTCGCTGGCGCCGGCGACGATTGCGCTGAACTGAAGGTATTGCCTACCCGGATCTGCGGGCCTGCTCGCCACACAGTCAACTGTCCAGATCAGCCAAGCCCAAATGCTCACGCAACGTCGCCCCTTCATACGCGGTGCGGAACAGCCCCTTGCGCTGCAAATGCGGAATCACGCTCTCGACAAACTCCGAGAACGAGCCCGGCAAATACCCCGGAGAGATCACAAACCCGTCGCAACCGCCCTGCTCGAACAACTCGGCCAGTTGATCGGCAATCTGCGCGCCGGTACCCACCAATTGCGGCACGCGCACGCTGCTGGCGAAGATGCGCCCGAGTTGCTCCAAGGTGGTTTGCGGGCCTTGCATCAACAGCTTTTCAGCCGCCGCCGGGTGGATCAGCGGCGACTGGGCGATCTCGGCCAGCGTCGCCGAGAGCGGGAATGGCGAAAGGTCCACATTCAACTGCGAAGCCAACGTCACCAGCCCCAATTCCGGACGGGCCAATGCATTGTGCTGGTCGCGCTTGGCACGGGCCTCAGCCTCGCTGCCGCCAATGAACGGCATCACCGCCGTGAGCACTTTGCAACTGTCGGCGTCACGCCCCTGCTGCACCACCTGGGCACGCACGTCATCGCGAAACGCACGCATGGCCACCAAGTGCGGGTGAATGGTGAAAATCGCCTCGGCCCAACGCGCACCAAAGCGCCGGCCACGCCCGGAAGAACCGGCCTGGATCAGCACCGGTCGGCCCTGGGGCGTGCGCGGGATATTCAGCGGGCCTTCAACCCTGAACCATTCGCCCTGGTGCTGCACCGAACGGATCAATCCAGGGTCCGCCAGTACGCCGCTTTCGCGGTCCAGTTTCAGCGCGTCCTGGCCCCAGCTGTTCCACAGTTTCAACGCGACTTCGACAAACTCATCGGCGCGGTCATAGCGCAGGTCGTGCTCCAGGTGCTTGTCCTTGCCGAACAGGCGCCCTTCGCTGTCGTTCATCGAGGTGACGATATTCCACGCCGCACGGCCCTTGGACAGGTGGTCGAGGGTGGCAAATTCACGGGCGATGTGCGCCGGTTCGTAATAGGTGGTGGACCGCGTTGCACCCAGGCCCAGCTTGCTGGTCTTGCCGACCAGGTAAGAGAGGATCGGCAACGGGTCCAGGCGCGTGGCGTCCTGGGCGCCGTAGCGCAAGGCGAACTCGCGCGAGCCGCCCATCTGGTCGCCCACGGCCAGGCGGTCGGCGAAGAACAGGAAGTCGAACAACCCCTCCTCCACCACCTTGGCCACGCGCGCGTAGTACTCGGGGTCGAGGTAATTGCCGACGGTTTGCGGGTGGCGCCACACCGCATGGCTGTGCACCACCGGCCCGCTCAACAGGAACGCGGATAAATGGATCTGGCGGCTCATGGCTTGGGCGTCCACACGGTGATGGTACTGACCTGCAACGGCTTGGGAATCAGCTTGGCGGCGTAGTAGCTGTCGGCGATGCGCTGTTGCTCGGCGAGGTGGTCCAGCTTGACCGGGATGATGTCGTAGCTGCGGCGGCTATTGGCGCGCTCCACCGTGGCCGGGGGGATATTGCCCCACAGCGGGCCAAGGATGGCGGCGGCTTCCTTGGGATGGGCCTTTACCCATTGGCCGGTCTCGCGCAGGGTGTCGAAGGTCACCTGCAACACGTCCGGGTGGGCCTTGGCGAACTTTGTCGTCGCCAGGTAGAAACGGTTGTAGTCGGCCAGGCCGTTCTTGCCGTCGGCGATCACCCGTACATGGTGATCCAGCTGTTGGGTGGCGAGGAACGGGTCCCAGATTACCCACGCGTCGACACTGCCATTGGCGAACGCCGCGCCGCCATCCGGGGCTTCCAGGTAACGCGGGGTGATATCGGCCAGGGTCAGGCCGGCCTTTTTCAGGGCCGAGATCAGCAGGTAGTTGCTGCCCGAACCCTTGGACACGGCAACCGTCTTGCCCTTGAGGTCGGCGATGCTGTGGATCGGCGACGTGTCCTGGACGATGATCGCCTGGGCGCCCGGCGATGCGTTTTCCTGGGCGTAATAGGTCAGCGGTGCATCGGCGGCCTGGGTGAACAGCGCGAAAGCGTCCGCCACATCGGCGTGCAGGTCGACACTGCCGGCGTTCAGCGAGCTGAGCAGACCGGTGCTGAATTCATGCCAGTTCACCGTGAACCCCAGAGGCTTGAGGCGCTGTTCCAACTGGCCATTTTGCTTGAGCAGGATCCACAGCGTGGATGAGCGCTGGTAGCTGATATCCAGGGTTTGCTCGGCCTGGGCTGCCGTGGCGGCGAACAGCAGGCTGGCGGCGACGATTAGGTTTTTGAACGTCATGGGAGGCCTTGGCGAGGAAGAAATGAAGGGCGCTGCTTATGCCAAAAAACCACGTCAGGCCTGGCAATAAAGCTTGTTCAATTATATTAACGATGAGAAATGATGAAAGAATCTTATAATTCTATGGTTATGCCCAATTCATAGGCGGCAGGGAAAAGCGTCCTAAGCTCAGATCGAAAGAGTATTTAACGAATAGTTTTTAGAACTTTAAGCTCAGGCCTATTTCGTCACAGATCGAGCTCGCCATGTCCCTACGTCACCCCTTCGCCGCACTCCTCGGCTTGCTGGCTCTGTCCGTCGCCATCAGCGCGCAGGCCCAGGAAACCGTACGCATCGGTTACCAGAAGTCCTCGACCCTGATCACCCTGCTGAAAACCCAGGGCACCCTGGAAAAAGCCCTCAAGGCCGACAACATCGACGTGAGCTGGCACGAGTTCCCCAGCGGCCTGCCGCTGCTCGAAGCACTGAACGTGGGCAACGTGGACATCAGCGCCGACGTGGCCGACACCGTGCCGATCTTCGCCCAGGCAGCCCAGGCCAAACTCACCTACTTCGCCCAGGAAGCCCCCTCGCCTTCGGCCCAGGCCATCGTGGTACGCAAGGACTCGCCGATCCAGAACCTGGCGGACCTCAAGGGCAAGAAGATCGCCGTGACCAAGGCCGCCGGCACCCACTATTTGTTGATCGCCGCACTGGCCAAGGCGGGGCTGGCCTTTTCAGATATCGAACCGGCCTACCTGTCACCCGCCGACGGCCGCGCAGCCTTCGAAAACAACAAGGTCGACGCCTGGGTCACCTGGGAACCCTTCCTCACCAGCGTGCAGCGCCAACTGCCAACACGCACCCTGGCGGACGGCGCAGGGCTGGCCAGCTACAAGCGCTACTACCTGACGGGTACGCCGTACGCCAAGGCCCACCCGCAAGTGTTGAACGTGGTGTACGCGCAACTGGAAAAGACCGGCCAATGGGTGAAAACCCACCCACAAGACGCGGCCAAAGTACTTGGCCCGCTGTGGGGCAACCTGGATGTCGCGACGGTTGAAGCAGCCAATGCGCACCGCAGCTATCAAGTGCAGCCTGTGACGATTGATCAGTTGGGCGAACAACAGAAAATCGCCGATGCGTTCTTCAAGGCGGGGTTATTGCCCAAGGCCGTGGATGCCAAGGATGTACAGACCTGGAAGCCTTGAGGCAGCCATTGTAGGAGCTGGCTTGCCGGCGAAAGCGCTGGGTCAGCCGCTTTTCCGTTGCTGATCTACCGCTATCGCTGGCAAGCCGGCTCCTACAGGGGGCGTCATTCGCAGGCAAAAAGGTGCCCCCCCGTATCCACGATGCGAAGCGAGTCGCTCTTGATCCTGCTTTTGATCTAAGGCGCCCCGTCAAACACGCTGGCCGGAATTCGACAGGGATTTGGGGGGTAAACCGGCAGGGATGCCGGTTTAGCCGCCCCGCGCCATGAATGGCGCGTGGCGGCGGCCCCCCAAATACCTGTCGGATTACGGGCACACCGAGCCTAGGCGAGGTGCCGAGTGTTGGGGCAAGAGCGTTTTGCTTACTTTTGACTGGGCCGGCATTCCGGCTTTTCAAAAGTGAGCCGCCGTAAGGGCGGAACCATTAGCAGCCGTTACCTAAATAACGGATATGTACCTGGTCTGATCCAACATTCTGGTCGGCTGTCAGGCCGCCTTCGCGAGCAAGCCCGCTCCCACATTTGGATCGCGGGGCAACAGTTGGAGAGTGGTTGGCTGTCAGGCCGACTTCGCAGGCAAGCCAGCTCCCACATTTGGATCGTGGGGTGGCAGTTAGAGAGCGGTTGGCTGTCAGGCCGACTTCGCAGGCAAGCCAGCTCCCACATTTGGATCGTGGGGTGGCAGTTAGAGAGCGGTCGGCTGTCAGGCCGTCTTCGCAGGTAAGCCAGCTCCCGCATTTGGATCGTGGGGTGGCAGTTAGAGAGCGGTCGGCTGTCAGGCCGTCTTCGCAGGCAAGCCAGCTCCCACATTTGGATCGCGGGGCAACAGTTGGAGAGTGGTCGGCAGTCACAACAGCGTGCGCTCCAGCGCCTTTTTCCACGCAGCATAACGCCCCGCCATAGCAGGATCATCCTGCGGCTCAAACCGCTCCCGCTGCCGCTCCAGCGCGCCCAACGCGTCATCACTCCCCCACACCCCCAACGCCCTCCCCGCCAAGTGCGCCGCGCCCAGCGCCGACACTTCCGGCGACAGGCTGCGCACCACCGGACGTTGCAACAGATCGGCCAAAAACTGCATCAACCAACGGTTACGCGTCGCACCGCCGTCCACCCACAACTCCTTCAACGGGCTACCGATGTCCTGCTGCATAGCCTCAAAGACATCCCGAATCTGATAACCAATCGACTCCAGCGACGCCCGCAGGATATGCGCGCCGGAGGTGGCCTCGGTCAGCCCGCAGATCAAACCGCGCGCATCAGCCTGCCAGTGCGGTGCACCCAGCCCGGACAGCGCCGGCACAAAATACACACCACCATTGTCCGGCAGTTGCGCAGCCTGCTCGGTGAGAGCATCCAGGGATTCTCCCGCCACCAGGCGCGAGGCCCACTGCACGGCGGCGCCCGTATGGACGATGTTGCCTTCCATGCCGAACGTCGGTTGGCCGCCGTCGTGCCAGGCCAGCGTGGTGGACAAACCGTGAGTCGAAGCAATCGGGCCGCCCATGGGCGTCATCAAGGACGAGCCGGTGCCCAGCGTGGCTTTCACCAGCCCCGGCGCGAACCCGCCCTGCCCGTACAGCGCAGCGTGGGAGTCGCCGATCATCGACATCACCGGGATGCCGGCGGGCAAACCACCCGCCGCGACGGTTTCAGCAAAGAAACCGGCGCTCGGCTGGATCGGGGCCAATGCCGCCAGTGGAATCTTGAACAGTGCCAATAGCTCCGGGTCCCAGGCGCAGGTGTGCAGGTTGAACAGTTGCGTGCGCGCCGCGTTGGAGTAGTCGGTGGCAAACACCTGGCCGCCGCTGAGTTTCCACAGCAACCAGCTGTCCACCGTGCCCAGGCAGATATCACCGGCAGCGGCACGTGCGTGCCCCTCTTCAAGGTGGTCGAGAATCCAGCGCAACTTGCCGGCGGAGAACATCGGGTCCAAGGCCAGCCCGGTTTTTTCCAGGATCAGCGCCTCATGTCCCTGCTCATGCAATTGGGCACACAACGCGGTGGAGCGCCGGCATTGCCAACTGATGCACGGCGACAGCGCCTCGCCGGTCTGCCGGTCCCAGGCCACCACCGATTCACGCTGGTTGCTGATGGCCAGCGCTGTGATCGGGCGGTCCACCTGGGCCAGGCATTCCTCAATGGCGGCCAGGGTGCTGTGCCAGATCAGCAGCGGGTCCTGCTCGGAGAACCCCGGCTGCGGATGGGTGATGCTCAGCGGCCGCGAGCCTCGGGCAATTACCTGCCCGCGCGCATTGACCAGCACCGCCTTGGCGTTGCTGGTGCCTTCATCTATCGCCAGGATCAGCGGAGTGTTGTCTGTCATCGCATTCACCGCAACCGAGTGGCAGCCGCCACAATCCCAGCCGCGTCGATGTTATGCAAGGCGCGGGTGGGTTCGCGGGCGCCGGCCGCGGCATATTCGCCATCGCCGATGCCCAGGCGCACCAGGGCAATGCCCAGCCCGGCTTCGGCCAGCACTTCGGCGACCAGGCTGCCGATGCCACCGTTGATGTTGTGCTCCTCGACCGTGATGACCGCCCGCGTGCCACGCAGGGCGCTGAGCAACACGTCACGCTGCAATGGCCGGATCGACGACAGGTTGATCACCTGCGCCTGGATGCCCTGCTCCGCCAGCACCCGTGCCGCGTCCACCGCTTCATGCACCACCGAGCCCAGGGCGACGATGCTCACGTCTGCACCCTGACGCAGGATATCCACCTGCCCCGGGGCAAATTGATAGTCGCCCGTGTGCACGTCCGGCAACGCCTTGCCATCCAGACGGATGTACACCGGGCCGTGGTAGCGCAGCGCGTAGTCGACGATCTGCCGGCATTCAAGCGCGTCGGCCGGGGCAAAGATCTGCACGTTGCCAAAACCGCGCATCACCGAAATGTCGTCGAGGCTGTGGTGGGTGCTGGCCAACGGGCCGTAACTGGCGCCGGCGTTCAGGCCGAACATCTTCACGTTGGCCTGGTTGTAGCAAACGTCGACTTTGATCTGCTCATTGGCCCGCGAAATCAGAAATGGCGCCGCGTTGCAGGTGGCGGCGATCTTGCCGCCCAGTGCCAGGCCCGCCGCGACGCTGACCAGCGACTGCTCGGCAATGCCCACGTTGATCAGCCGCTCGGGAAAGCGCTGTACAAACGGGCCGATCTTAGCCGTGGAGGTGGAGTCACTGACCACCGGCACCACGTCCAGTCCGGCATCGACGGCGGCAATAAAGGCCTCCACCATGACGCTCGCCAGGTGTTCACTCGCCATGATTCAACTCCTCCAGTGCCGCGTTGATTTCATCACCCTTGGGCACGCGGTGGTGCCATTCGGGACGGGCTTCGATAAACGACACGCCCTTGCCTTTGATGGTGTGGGCGATCAGCACCTGGGGCGCACCGGTCCTGGCCTGCATGTTTTCCAGGGCCTCGATCAACTGGCCCGCATCGTTGCCATCGCACTCGCTGACGCGAAAACCGAAGGCCGCCCATTTCACGTCCAGCGGGTCCAGCGGCATGATGTCCGCCGTCAAGCCCGCCAGTTGCAGCTTGTTCTTGTCGACGATCACGAACAGGTTATCCAGGCCGTATTTCGCCGCCGCCATCGCCGCTTCCCAGTTGGAGCCTTCCGCCAGTTCACCGTCGCCGGTCAGCACATAAATGCGTTTTTTGCTGCCGGACATCTTCGCCGCCAGCGCCAGCCCCACCGCCACCGGCAGGCCGTGGCCGAGGGCGCCGGTGTTCAGTTCGATGCCAGGGGTTTTCTGCCGCACCGGGTGGCCCGGCAAGTGGGAGTTGAAGTGCTGGTAGGTGGGCAGCCAGTCGACGGGGATGTAGCCCGCCTGCGCCAGGCAGCAATACAAACCGCCGACACCGTGGCCCTTGCTCTGGATATAGATATCGCGCTCAGGGTCGTCGGTGCGTTCCGGGCCGGTATTGAGAATGCGGAAATACAGGGTCGCGAGAATATCGGTTTCCGAGAGGTCGGCCCCGGTGTGGCCGCCGGCCGGTGAGTCGGCATTCAGGCGGATCACATGGCGCCGGATCAGGCGGGCCTGTTCTTTGATCTGGTGGGCGTCGTACTGGAAGGCATTCATGCAGCGGCTCCTTTGAGGCTGACCACGCGGGGTGAAAGTGTGCAAAGCTGTATTTGAATATTTATTCAGCAGTGACAATATATTTCTATTTAGACGCCGAACGCTCGACAGGTCAAGTGAATGACCGGGGGGAAAATGAAATAAAACCTGGAAATGTCCCTCAGACAAACGGCCAAAATCCCACACGCGCTTCTCTATCCCGTGGCTTTGCGCCGGATGAAAGTCGCGATCCAGAGGCCTACTGGAAAAATTAAGCGCTTGACATTGCCACGGTGGCACTGGAATCTGAATTAACAGTCAAGCACGCATAAATATTCACGGCACTTGAAAGCACTCCAAAAAAAATAAATCAGGAGAACACTGTGGACGCCAAAGCTACTGTCCAGCATCCGGCCGAACTCAAGCCGCCCCACCGCCCCCGGTTGGTGAAACTGCTCCCCAGCAATATCGGCGGCCCGCTGATCGGCCTGGTGTTGCTGGTGCTGGTCTTCTCCTTCAGTTCCGAATTCTTCTTCTCGCTGCGCAATGGCCTGAACATTCTTGACCAGGTCACGGTGCTGGGCATCCTCGCAATTGGCATGACCGCCGTGATCGTGATCGGCGGCATCGACCTGTCAGTGGGGTCGGTGCTGGCCTTCTCGATGATGATGCTCGGCTGGCTGTACCAGGACCAGGCGGTGCCGCTGGGGTTTGCGATCCCGATCTCGATTGCCAGCGGCATGCTCGCCGGGCTGGTGTCCGGCGCCTTGATCACCTATGCCAAGCTGCCGCCGTTCATTGCCACGCTGACCATGATGTCGGTGGCCCGTGGCCTGGCGAACATCCTCACCGAAGGCCGGCAGATCGTCGGCTACCCCGACTGGTTCACCAGCCTGGCCACGGTGCGTCACTTCGGTTTCCTCTCGGCAACCGTCGGGCTGTTCCTGGTGATGCTGGTGGTAGCCTGGGTGTTCCTGCGCTTTCGTGCCGGTGGCCGTAACTTGTACGCCATGGGCGGCAGCCCGGAAGTGGCGCGCCTGTCCGGGATCAAGGTGCGGGCGATCACCCTGTGGGTGTATGCCATCAGCGGTGCGCTGGCCGGTATCGCCGCCGTAACCCTGGCCGCGCGCCTGGACTCGTCCCAACCCAGCGCCGGCCTGAGCCTGGAACTGGACGCCATCGCCGCCGTGGTGATCGGCGGCGCCAGCCTCAGCGGCGGCGTCGGCAGCATCGGCGGCACCCTGGTCGGCGTGCTGATCATTGGCGTGCTGCGCAATGGCCTCAACCTGCTCGGCGTTTCGCCCTTCATTCAACAAGTGGTGATCGGCGTGGTCATCGCCCTCGCCGTGACCATCGACACCCTGCGACGCCGCTCCAGTACTGCCCGTTAAACCTGTTCGACAGTTGACACCCTCCAACAATAAAACCAGGAGTCACCGACATGTTCAGCCCCAAGAAACTGCTGTTGGCCACCGCCCTCGCGGCCGCCACCCTCACCGCTGCCGGCACCACGTGGGCCAAGGACCTGACCATCGGCCTGGCCGTGGCCAACCTGCAGGCCGACTTTTTCAACCAGATCAAGCAATCGGTGGAAGCCGAGGGCAAGGCCAAGGGCATCAAGGTGATTACCGTGGATGCCCAGGGCAACTCCTCCACCCAGGTCAGCCAGATTGAAGACCTAATCACTCGCCAGATCGATGTGCTGATCTACATCCCGGCCGGTGCCACCGCCGCCGGTGTGCCGGTCAAGGCGGCGAAAGCCGCCGGTATCCCGGTGATCGCCGTCGACCGCAACGCCCCCGACGCGCCAGGCGATACCTTTATCGCCAGTGACAGCGTGGCCGGGGCCAAGACCCTGGCCGAGTACGTCGGCAAGATCACCGATGGCAAAGGCCGCATCGCGATCCTGCAAGGCCAGCTCGGCACCACCCCCGAGAACGATCGCGCCAAGGGCTTCGAAGAAGGTTTGAAAGCTTTCCCGGACCTCAAGGTCGTCGCCCAGCAACCCGCCGAATGGGCTCAGGACAAAGGCTTCGCCGTGGCCCAGGACCTGCTCCAGCGTGACCCGAACATCACGGTGTTCTTCGGCCGTGCCGATGCCATGGCGTTGGGCGCCGCCCAGGCGGTGAAGGTCGGTAACCTCGACCACAAGGTGGTGGTGGTCGGTTTTGACGGTGACGTCGCCGGGCTCAAGGCCGTGGAAAGTGGCGTGCTGAACGCGACCATGACCCAGCAGACCCAGAAGATGGGCCGCCTGGCCGTGGCGTCGGCCATCGACCTGAAAGCCGGCAAGGCGGTACCCAAGGAGCAACTGTTGCCTACCGTGCTGACCACTAAAGAAAACGTCGCGCCGTTCCTGCAACAGCACCCGTAAGCCTTGGAGGTCGTCATGCAAGCAGCAGCCCTGGACACCACTCGCGCCGACGCGGTGCTGTGCCTGCGCAATATCAGCAAGGCCTATGGGCCGGTGCAGGTACTGTCGCAGGTCAATGTGGACATCCGCCCCGGCGAAGTGCTGGCCCTGCTCGGTGAGAACGGTGCGGGCAAGTCGACCTTGTCGTCGATCATCGCCGGGTTGGTACAGCCTGAAGCCGGGGGCAGCATGACCTGGCTCGGCGCGCCTTACGCACCGGCGTCGCCCGGTGCGGCGCTGAGCGCCGGGATCGGTCTGATCCACCAGGAAATCCGCCTGCTGCCGCAATTGTCGATCGCCGAGAATATCTTCGTCGGCCGCCTGCCCATGCGTCATGGGCGGGTGGACCGCGCGTACATGGAGGCCCAGGCGCAGATCCAGTTGGAGCGCCTGGGGCTCAAGGTGCCGGCATCGCGCAAGGTCGAAGGCCTGAGCGTGGCGGCCCAGCAATTGGTGGAAATCGCCAAGGCGCTGACCCTCAAGGCCAGCCTGTTGATTCTGGATGAACCCACTGCGGCATTGGGCGGCGAAGAAACCGAGCTGTTGTTCAAACAGGTGGAACGGCTCAAGGCCGAGGGCGTGTCGTTTATCTATATCAGCCACCGCCTGGAAGAAATCGCACGCATCGCCGACCGCGTGCTGGTGCTGCGCGACGGTCGCCAGATTGCCTTGCACGCCACCGCCCAGGTGCCGGTGCGCGAGCTGGTGGAACAGATGGTCGGGCGTAGCCTGGAGCGGATTTTCCCGGCCCTGCAAGCACCACAGGATCGCGTGATGTTGCAGGTCAAGGACCTCAGCTGTCGCGAGTTTGCCTTGCACGGCATCGACTTCAGCGTGCGCGCTGGCGAAGTGTTCGGTATTGCCGGCGTGGTCGGCGCCGGGCGGACCGAGCTGGTGCGCACCCTTGCCGGCGCGGCACAGGATATCCAGGGCCACCTGGTGCTCGACGGTGAAGTGCGCCACCTGCGCTCGCCCTTCGAGGCAATCCAGGCCGGCGTGGTGCTGGTGCCCGAGGACCGCAAGCAGCAAGGCGTGGTGGTGGAGCATCGCATCGAAGACAACCTGATCTACGGCAACACCGACCTGCTGGACAAGCGCGGCTGGGTGTTCCCTGCCCCGCTGCGCGAATTCGCCCGCACGGCGGTGGCGCGGTTGGGGGTGAAGGGTGCGCCGCAGTCGCGAATTTCGAGTTTGTCTGGTGGTAACCAGCAGAAGGTGATCATTGCCAAGTGGCTGGCGCGCAATCCCAAGGTGTTCATCCTGGATGAACCGACACGCGGCATCGACGTGGGCGCACGGGCGGCGATCTATGAAGTGATCGCGGACCTGGCGGCCAAGGGCATGGCGGTGATTGTGGTGAGCTCGGACCTCGATGAGGTGCTGGGGTTGTCCCATCGGGTGATGGTGATGAGCCGGGGCCGGCAGATGGGGATCCTGGCGCGGGGCGAGGCTACCCCCGTTTCGGTGATGGAAATGGCGACTGCTTAACCAGAGAACACCGCTGTTTTTTGTGGGAGGGGGCTTGCCCCCGATAGCGGTGTATCAGTCACACACTTTTCAACTGAACCACTGCCATCGGGGGCAAGCCCCCTCCCACAGGGGTCAGCTGTGATTTCAAATAACGGAGTTATCCATGCAGCTTTTTAGTCTTGAAGGCCAAGTCGCCTTTGTCACCGGCGCAGGCAGCGGCATTGGCCAGGCGATTGCCGTGGGGCTGGCCGAGGCAGGTGCGGATGTGGCCTGCTTCGATCTACCGGGCAGCCCCGGCATCGCCAGCACCGTCGAACGCATCCAGGCCTTAGGCCGTCGCGCCCTGGCCTTGAGCGGTACGGTCACCGAGCGCGCCGCACTGGATGCAGCGGTCGCGCGCACCGAAGCCGAGCTGGGCGAACTGAGCGTCGCGGTCAATTGCGCCGGCATCGCCAATGCCCAGGCCGCCGAAGACCTCGAACTGCAACGCTGGCAAACCACCCTGGACATCAACCTCACCGGCATTTTCCTCAGTTGCCAGGCCCAGGCCGCCGTGATGTTGCCTCGGGGCAAAGGCGCCATCGTCAATATTGCCTCGATGTCCGGCAGCATCGTCAACCGTGGCTTGCTGCAAGCGCACTACAACACCTCCAAGGCCGGCGTGATTCACCTGAGCAAGAGCCTGGCGATGGAATGGGCCGACAAAGGCTTGCGGGTCAATTGCATCAGCCCCGGCTACACCGCCACGCCGATGAACTCGCGCCCGGAAGTTGCCGACCAGGTGAAGATCTTTGAACAGACCACGCCCATGGGCCGCATGGCCAGCGTGGAAGAAATGGTCGGCCCGGCGATTTTCCTGGTCAGCCAGGCCTCGTCTTTCTGCACCGGTGTCGACCTGTTGGTCGATGGCGGCTTTGTGTGCTGGTAAGCATGGGAACCCTTGTCATGTCACAACGATTCAGCGGTAAAACTGTAGTGATCACCGGCGCCTGCCGGGGCATCGGCGCCGGCATTGCCGAGCGCTTCGCCCAGGAAGGCGCCAACCTGGTACTGGCTTCCAACGACTTGGAACGCGTGACCTTCACCGCCGACCAACTGGCCCAGGAATACCAGGTCGACACCCTGGCCCTGGCCATCGACGTCACCCGCGAAGACGATATCGAAACGCTCTACCGCGAAGGCCACGCGCGGTTTGGCAGCATCGACGTGTCGGTGCAGAACGCCGGCATCATCACCATCGACCATTACGACAAAATGCCCCGCGCCGATTTCGACAAGGTGCTGCAGGTCAACACCACCGGCGTCTGGCTCGGCTGCCGGGAGGCGGCCAAGTACATGGTCAAGCAAGGCAGCGGCCGGCTGATCAACACCTCCTCCGGCCAGGGTCGCCAGGGGTTCATCTACACGCCCCACTATGCCGCCAGCAAAATGGGCGTGATCGGCATCACCCAGAGCCTGGCGCTGGAGCTGGCGCGGCATAACATCACGGTCAACGCGTTTTGCCCCGGCATCATCGAAAGCGAGATGTGGGACTACAACGACCGCGTGTGGGGCGAGATCCTCAGCACCGACGAGAAACGCTACGGCAAGGGTGAATTGATGGCCGAATGGGTCAGGAACATCCCCCTGCGCCGCGCCGGCAAACCCTCGGATGTCGCGGGCCTGGTGGCGTTTCTGGCCTCGGACGATGCGGCCTACCTGACCGGCCAGGCGATCAATATCGACGGCGGCCTGATCATGTCGTAAGGGTTTGGTATCCTCACGGCCATTGAGTCATGCCTTTTACTATAAAGAGCCCTGAGGCCTTCATGAGCCAGATCGAAGAACAGCGCCTGATCACCAAGATCGCGAGCCTCTATTACGAAGAAGGGCTCAAGCAGTCCGAGATTTCCGCGCAACTGGACCTGTCCCAATCCTTTATCAGCCGCGCCCTGCGTCGGGCGCTGCAGGAAGGCGTGGTGAAGATCACGGTGATGCGCCTGCAAGGCCTGCACCTGGAGCTGGAAACCCAGTTGCAACGCCGCTACGGCGTGCGCCGGGTGATCGTGGTGGAAGCCACCGAGCCGGGCAATGACGAGAGCATCAAGCAGGCCATCGGTTCGGCCGCCGCCCACTACCTGGAAACCAGCCTGTCGCCCCAGGACCATATCGGTATTTCGTCGTGGAGCAGCACCATTCGCGCCATGGTGAGCCACCTGCACGCGCAACCGGGCAAACAGGCAGCCCAGGAAGTGGTGCAACTGTTGGGCGGCGTCGGCCACAAGGGCGCGTTTGAAGCCACGTTGCTGACCCAGCGCCTGGCGACCCTGCTCAACTGCCCGGCGTTTCTGCTGCCCTCGCAAAGCATCGAGCAATCGGTGGAGAGCAAGCAGCGCATCGTGCAGATGGAAGAGGTCAAGGAAGTGCTGCAGCGCTTTGACAGCATCACCCTGGCGATTGTCGGCATCGGCGACCTGGAGCCCTCGCAACTGCTGCGCAACAGCGGCAACTACTACACCGAAGACATGCTGCGCCTGCTCGCCGAACGCGGCGCGGTGGGCGATATCTGCCTGCGCTACTTCGATGCCCAGGGCCAGCCGGTGCTGGAGGAAGATGAAGAATTCGTGGTGTCGGTGGCGCTGCCCAAGCTGCGTGCCATCCACCGAGTGCTCGGCCTGGCCGGTGGGTTGAACAAGGTCCAGGCCATTCGTGGCGCACTCCAGGGCGGCTACCTGGACATCCTGATCACCGACCTGGACACCGCACAGGCCCTCAACCAATAACCCTTTTTGGAGACTGCCGCTCATGACGTCCAAGCTCGAACAACTCAAGCAATTCACCACCGTGGTGTGCGACACCGGCGACCTGGAAGCCATCAGCCGCCTGCGCCCGGTGGATGCCACCACTAACCCGTCCCTGCTGCTCAAGGCGGCCGCCATCCCGGAATATGCCGAGTTGCTGCGCAGCGCGGTGGGCCAGTCCAAGGGCGATGTGGACCTGGCCTGTGACCGCTTTGCGGTGGCGGTGGGCTGCGGCATTCTCAAGGTGATTCCGGGGCGCATCTCCACCGAAGTCGACGCGCGCCTGTCCTTCGACGCAGACGCATTATGGGCCAAGGCTAACCAGTTGATCGCGCTGTACGACCAGGCCGGCGTCGGCCGCGACCGCGTGCTGATCAAGCTGGCCTCTACCTGGGAAGGCATTCGCACCGCCGAGCGCCTGGAAAAGGCCGGGATCCAGACCAACCTGACCCTGCTGTTTTCGTTCGTCCAGGCCGCCGCCTGCGCCGATGCAGGGGTGTTCCTGATTTCGCCGTTCGTAGGCCGCATCTATGACTGGTACCGCAAGAACACCGGCCTGGACTACACCGGCGCCGAAGACCCAGGCGTGCAGTCCGTGACGCGGATCTACAACTACTACAAGGCCAACGCCATCAACACCGTGGTCATGGGCGCCAGCTTCCGCACCCTCAGCCAGATCGAACAACTGGCCGGCTGCGATCGCCTGACCATCAGCCCCGAGCTGCTGCAAAAGCTCGATGAAGACCAGGGCCTGCTGGAACGTCGATTGAATCCGGGGGCGGTTGGCGAGCCGCGCCAGACCCTCAACGAGGCGCAATTCCGCTGGGGCTCCAATGAGGACGCGATGGCCACCGAGAAACTGGCCGAAGGCATTCGTCAGTTCGCCCGCGACCAGGAAAAACTCGAGGCGGTCCTCGCAGCCCTATGAGCCCTGCCCTGTCGCTGAGCCAGCCTCGCACCCTGGTGTTCCTGGCCTACCCCCAGATGGGCCTGCTCGACCTGACCGGCGCCCAGACCGTGTTCTGGGCCGCCACCAAGGCCATGGCCGAGCGTGGCTTGCCGGGCTACGTGATGCACACCGCCAGCCTGGCCGGCGGCCTGATGCAGACCGCCGAGGGGCTGAGCGTGGACACGCTGGCGCTGGAGCACCTGGACACGCACGTCATCGACACCCTGATCGTGCCCGGCGCGCCGGCGATCCAACAGGCGATGGCCGCCAATACCGAGCTGGTGCAATGGCTGCGCGTGGCCTCCGCCAGCGCCGGGCGCACCGCCTCGGTGTGCAGCGGCACCTTCCTGCTGGCCATGGCCGGCTTGCTCGACGGCCGCCGCGCCGCCACCCACTGGGCCATGTGCGACATGCTCAAGCAGGGTTTCCCGGACATTATCGTGGACATGGACGCGATCTTTATCCAACAGGGCAATGTGTGGACGTCGGCGGGTGTGACCGCCGGTATCGACCTCGCGCTGGCGTTGGTAGAGGCCGATTGCGGACGGCCCGTCGCCCTGCAAGTGGCGCGGGAACTGGTGGTGTTTCTCAAGCGCCCCGGAGGCCAGGCGCAATTCAGCCAACTGCTGCAAGCGCAAACCGACGACACCGCCGGTTTCGATGCCTTGCACCTGTGGGTCGCCGACAACCTCAGCGACAGCGACCTCACCGTGGAGCGCCTGGCTGAACAAAGCCGCATGAGCCCGCGCAACTTTGCCCGGGTCTACAAGCAGAAAACCGGGCGCACGCCGGCCAAGGCCATCGAGCTGTTTCGCCTGGAAGCGGCGCGGCGCCTGCTGGAAGACTCCCAGCGCAACATCGACCAGGTCGCGCAACTGTGCGGCTTCGGCGACGAAGAACGCATGCGCTATACCTTCCAGCGTCACCTTTCGATCTCTCCCCGCAACTATCGCGAGCGCTTTTCACGCTGAGCGCCTGCGGCCTGGCAGTAATTCAGGGTTATGTGTCCTACCAGACAAGCAGCGCTGCTTTTACAGTGAGCCGGCAACGCCTCACCGCTTGAGCAAACGAATTGACCTGGTCCCTGGAGCATCCCATGAAACAGCACATCCTTATTATCGGCGCCGGGTTCGGTGGCGTCTGGAGCGCGTTGAGCGCTGCGCGCCTGCTGGACAAACATGATCGCCACGACGTGCAGATCAGCCTCCTCGCCCCACAGCCGGAACTGCGCATCCGCCCACGTTTCTACGAGCCCGCTGTACACACCATGCAGGCGCCACTGGGTCCGTTGTTCGAAGCCGTGAACGTCAAGTTCATTCAAGGCGCGGCTGACAGCATCGATGAAAACGCCAAACACGTGACCTACCGGGATACGGCCGGCATCTCCACCACGATCCCGTACGACCGCCTGGTGCTCGCCGCCGGCAGCCGTCTGAACCGTCCGCAGATGCCAGGCATCGAGCATGTCTTCGATGTGGACCAGATCGAGGATGCCACGCGCCTGGAAGCTCATATCACCGCGTTGAAAAACCTGCCTGATAGTCCCGCGCGCAACACGGTGCTGGTCGCTGGCGGTGGTTTCACCGGCATCGAGACCTCCACCGAAATGCCGGCGCGTCTGAGGGCAGCCTTGGGTGACGATGCCGATATCCGCGTCATCGTCGTCGACCGTGGCCCGCAGATTGCCGCCTCCATGGGCGATGGCATCCGCCCATCGATCATCGAAGCCAGCAACGCACTGGGCCTGGAATGGATATTGAACACGTCGGTGGCTTCAGTGGATGCCAGCGGCGTGACCCTGGCGGATGGACAACGCATTGAATCGAAAACCGTGATCTGGACCATCGGCTTCCGGGCCAACCCGCTCACCGAGCAGGTCAGCGGTGCCCGCGATCCCCAGGGCCGCCTGCATGTAGACGGCACCCTCAAGGTCAAGGGCCAGGCCGACGTGTTCGCCGCCGGTGACGTGGCTTACGCCGCCACCGACGACCTGGGCAACTTTGCCGGCATGTCCTGCCAGCACGCCATCGCCCTGGGCCGCTATGCCGGCAATAACGTCGCCGCCGACCTGATCGGCGTGGCGCCGATGACCTACCGACAACCCAAATACGTGACCTGCCTCGACCTCGGCGCCTGGGGTGCCGTGTACACCGAAGGTTGGGATCGCCAACTGAAGCTGGTTGGTCAGGAAGCCAAGGACCTCAAGCATCAGATCAATACCGTGTGGATCTACCCACCGGCCGCCGAGCGTGCTGGCGCGCTGGCGGCGGCCGACCCGTTGATTCCGGTGGCCTGAAGCCCGTACTCCCGGGCGCCCGCCGCTGTTGTTCAGGCGGGCATTTTTTTGCGGCATTCATCCATTGATCGAGCCGCCACCGCGCCCATCACCCCGCCCACCATCGGCGCCAGCCAGAACAGCCAAAGCTGTGCCAGGTAATCCACCCCGGCAAACAACGCCGGCCCGGTGCTGCGCGCCGGGTTGACCGAGGTATTGGTCACAGGGATCAGGACCAGGTGAATCAAGGTCAGTGCCAAGCCAATGGCAATCGGGGCAAAGCCAGGCACCGCGCCGGGTGCGGTGACGCGCATAATGATGAAGACGAAGAAAAACGTGGCGATCAGTTCAGCCAGCAACGCGGACTTCATGTCGAAATGACCGGGGCTGAGCGGACCATAGCCGTTGGCGGCAAAACCGCCCACCGCGAAATCCGGCTGCCCGTTGGCAATCAGGAACAATGTGGCAGCGGCCGTAATCGCCCCCGCGACCTGCGCCACGATGTACGGCAGCACATCAGCGCCCTCGATACGGCGCCCCACCCACAGGCCGAGGGTCACCGCCGGGTTGAAATGCCCGCCGGAAATACCGCCCAGCGCATAGGCCATGGTCAACACCGTCAGCCCAAACGCCAGGGAAACGCCCACAAAACCAATGCCCAACCCGGGGAAAGCAGCCGCCAGGATGGCGCTGCCACAGCCGCCGAAGGTCAGCCAGAAAGTACCGATGAACTCTGCAGTCAAACGTCTTTGCACAATCAACTCCATTGCAGCTCAAGTGCCGTCACCACGGGAGGTGGGCGGTCCGGGGCGACGGTAGCAATGGGTATCAATATGTCCTGTAAGACTTGTCTGGTTTTAACGGCTGACAACGCCCTGCCCAAATTTCCTGATCGCCAGGCAGTAACCGATCAACGCTACCGCCGCCAGCAACCCACCGGCCGCGCCGATCCAGGCGAAGCCGAACTGGCTGCCGACCCAACTGCCCATCAGCGCACCGCCGCCAATGCCGATGTTGTAGATGCCGGAGAACATCGCCATGGCCACGTCGGTGGCGTCGGGTGCCAGCACCAGCACCTTGGATTGCATGGCCAGGCCGAAGCCCATGATCGCCATGCCCCAGAAAATGCTCAGTACCACCAGGTAAGACTCGGCACCGCTCAAGGGCAGCAGTAACGCCAGGCAGGCGGCCAGGATAAACACTGCGCCCACCACGAACAGATGCGGGTTGAAACGGTGCACCAGGCTGAACAGCAGCGAACCGATGATGCCCGCGCCGCCGAACACCAGCAGGATCAGGGTCACCGCGCTGCCGCTCATGCCGGCCACGCCTTCGACGAAGGGTTCGATGTAGCTGTAGGCGGTGAATTGCGCAGTGACGGTCATGGCGGTCAGCACATACAGCGCCACCAGCGCCGGGCGCTTGAACAGCAGCGGCAGGCTGCGCAACGAGCCGGAGTTCTGGCTCGGCAACAACGGCAAGGTGCGCGCCAGCCAGAACACCAGCGCAGCGGCGAACGCGCCGATCACCAGGAACGTGGTACGCCAGCCCATGGCCTCGCCCAGCAGGCGGCCCAACGGAATCCCCAGCACCATCGCCAGGGAAGTGCCGGTGGCCAGCAGACCGAGCGCTTGCACCTGCTTGCCTTCCGGCGCCAAGCGAACCGCGAGTGAGGCGGTGATCGACCAGAACAGCGCATGGGACAGGGCGATGCCGATACGACTGAGCATCAGGATGCCGAAACTGGTGGCGACACTGGAAAGGATATGACTGGCGATAAACAGGCCGAACAGCACGATCAGCAGCTTGCGCCGCTCCACGTTGCGGGTCAGCAGCATCACCGGCAATGAAGTCAGGGACACGATCCAGGCATAGATAGTGAGCATCAGCCCGACGCTGGACACCGGCATGTCGAAACTGGCGCCGATGGCACTGAGCAGCCCGACGGGCACGAATTCGGTGGTATTGAACACAAACGCGGCCAACGCGAGAGCGAAGACCGGTTGCCAATTGGCTTGGGGCGTTGCGGCTGAAATGCTCATGGAACGGCGCGGTACTCTGGCAGTGATCAAGCGGGAGCGGTGATCGAGCGGCCACCCAGGACAAGCGCCGCCGCCGAGCATTCTATAGGTTTCCGGCCCGACTGTTGGCGCTCATCCCGCTCAAAATGACCTCAACCGGGTCAGGGTGCCGTCATGGTGACCACGTAGGCGCCCGATTGAACCGGCTTGCCGAGGGCATCCACCAGCACATACCGCTGGTCGAAATAGCGCCCGTTGGGGCTGTCGGCCACCAACTTGACGTTGACCGCCGAATTGCCCAGCGCGGTCACACTGCGCACCGACTGTGCCTCGAACTGGCTGCCACGCAGGGCTTGCGGGCATCCATTGAACTCCACTGTCGCCCCGCCCGACGTACTGGGGTTACAACCGGGCTCGACGATGCTGCCGTGAAATTGAATGACACCGGAAGATGCCGCCAGGCATGCCCCCGTCCATACCGCAAGAACACCGGTAACCAGTGACAAACGTAAAACGTTCATGTCGACGCTCCTTCTTGGGCTGTTAAGAAGTAAGTCGTCTGGCCCGGCGTTTACTTGAGGTTATTCGTCGGTGTCTGAAAGAAAAGTTACGGGTCCACCTGCCCCATCAATTCCGGAATCGACTCCGGCCGATTCGCATAACGCTGGGCCAACGCCGCGCAGACCATCAACTGGATCTGGTGGAACAGCATCAGCGGCAGGATCAGCACGCCCATGCTCGCCCCGGCGAACAGCACCTGAGCCATCGGCACACCGGTGGCCAGGCTCTTTTTCGAACCGCAGAACAGGATGGTGATGCGGTCTTCCTGGTTGAAACCGAACGCCTTGCCAAGCACCGTGGACGCCACCAGCACCAGGCCCAGCAACACGCAGCACGCCACCACCAGGCCACCCAGTTCCCACAGCGGGATCTGGTGCCAGATACCTTCATTCACCGCTTCGCTGAATGCGCCATAGACCACCAACAGGATCGAGCCCTGATCGACGAATTTCAGCCAGGACTTGTTGCGCCCGACCCACTCACCAATCCAGCGACGGGCGATTTGCCCGGCGATAAACGGCAGCAGCAATTGCACGCTGATTTTCAGGATGGCGTCGACCGTCGAGCCGCCGTCGCCGTGCACATTGAGCAGCAGCGTCACCAGCAACGGTGTCAGGAAGATGCCGAACAGGCTGGACGCCGCCGCGCTGCAGATCGCCGCCGGGATATTGCCCCGCGCCAGGGACGTGAACGCAATCGCCGATTGCACCGTGGCCGGCAAGGCGCACAGGTAGAGCATGCCCATGTACAGGTCTTTGCCGATCAGCGGCGACAGCACCGGCTTGAGCGCCAGGCCCAGCAGCGGGAACAGCACGAAGGTCAGGCTGAACACCAGCAGATGCAGGCGCCAGTGCCCGGCGCCGGCCACGATGGCCTGGCGCGACAGCTTGGCGCCGTGCAGGAAAAACAGCAGCGCGATGGCCAGGTTGGTCACCCAGCCGAAGGCCACGGCGGTCTGGCCGCTGGCGGGCAGCAGGGAAGCGAGAATCACCGTGGCGATCAGGGTCAGGGTGAAGTTATCGGGCAGGAAACGGGGGCGAGTCATAAGCAGGATCTTCCGGGGGTTGCCAAGAGCGTCATCGCGACTCTAACGTAACGGCTTGTTACCGACTAACGCCAACGAGCCAACAAATGCCGCCTAAAGGACATGCCAACACCGTGCGCCGTAGCGTGCCCGGGCTTTCCAGCCTGCCACGGCCGGTGTATGGGCGCACCGAATCGCTGCCCAACCGTGCGCTGACCCGCCGGCACAGCCACCCGTGGGTGCAATTGTCCTACGCGATTTCCGGGGTGCTGGAGATCCAGACCAGCGTTGGCCGTTTCGTCGCGCCCCCCCAGCGCGCGGTGTGGATTCCAGCCGGTGTACCGCATCGGGTGTTCAGTTCGCCCCACACAGAGATGCGCAGCCTGTACCTGGATTGCAGCGTCACCACCTGGGCGGCCGAGCGCTGTCATGTGCTGGCGGTGAGCAGCCTGCTGCGCGAGTTGATCCGCAGTTTCAGCGAACTGCCGGTGGAATATGCCGAGGATGGGCCGGACGGGCGCCTGGCCCAGGTGGTGCTGGACCAGCTGGCGGCGGCGCCGCACGTCGACCTGATGCTGCCACTGCCGCTGGACACACGCCTGCGGCCGATCTATCGCAGCCTGAGTGCGCACCCGGAACAGCAAACGACCTTGGGCCAGTGGAGCCAGAAACTGGGGGTAAGCGAGAAGACCCTCAGTCGGTTGTTCTTGAGCGACACCGGGCTGACGTTCCGCGCCTGGCGCCAGCGCCTGCGCTTATTGAGCGCCCTGCCCGCCCTGGAGCAAGGCGAGCGGGTCACGGATGTGGCGCTGGGGTGTGGCTATGAGTCGACGTCGGCGTTTATCAATGCGTTTCGGCAGCAATTCGAGGCCACGCCCGGCGAATTTTTCCGCTGACATCAGCTGCCATTGCCGCCATGGGCCTCTTCGAAGAAGTAGTCCTTCCAACTGGCGGCCTTGTTTTTCAGCACGCCCAATGCCTGCAATTTCTCGGCGTAGATGTAGGTACGCTGCGGCGCGATGGTGAAGTCGATCTCCGGGTCCTGGACGATCTTCTCTACCAGGTCCAACGGCAACTTCGACTGTTCTACGCGGATATACGCCTTGGCTGCCGCCGGCTTATCAGCCTTGATGATCTTCTCCGCTTCGGCCAGCGCGGCATAGAACGCCTTGTAGGTCTTGGGGTTTTCGTCGTGGAATTTCTGCGTGGTGTAGAGCACGTTGAACGTAGCCGGCCCACCGAGGATGTCGTAGGAACTGAGCACCTTGTGCACATTCGGATTCAACAGTTCCTGGTACTGGAACGGCGGGCTGGAGAAGTGCGCGTTGATCTCCGATCCCCCGGCAATCAGCGCAGCAGTGGCACCGGGGTGAGCCAGGCTGATGGAGATGTCGTCGAACTTCTTGAAGTTGGCGTCGCCGAACTGCTTGGCGGTCTCGATCTGCAAGGTGCGTGACTGGAAACCCACGCCGGCGGCGGGCACGGCGATGCGATCTTTTTCGCTGAAGTCCTTGAGGGTCTTCACGTTGGGGTTGTTGGTCAGCAGGTAGTTGGGCATCGAGCCCAGGGAGGCGATGGCCTTGACGTTCTGCTTGCCCTTGGTGCGGTCCCACAGGGTCAGCATTGGCGGTACACCGGCAGAGACTACGTCGAGCGCACCGGCCAGCAGCGATTCGTTCATGGCGGTGGCGCCGGAAATGCTGTTCCACTCCACCTGGATATCCAGGCCCTGTTCCTTGCCGTGTTTTTCGATCAGATGCTGGTCACGCACCACGTCGAGGATCAGGTAGCCGATGCCGAATTGCTGGGCGATGCTGATCTTGCCTTCGGCCTGGGCGCCGATACTGATCAGGGCCGTCGCAGCCGCCAACAGGGTCAGGGAGGAACGCTTGAAAGTCATGGGAGTCTGCCGCGTTTTTTAAGAAGGTGATGGAGCCTAGCGACGTTTTTTTAGACTGGAAAAGAATATCTGGATCTATTGTTATGCAAATGGCCCACAAACCAGCGCTCGGCTGCTATTGTGCCGCGTTTTGAAAAACTGCCGAACCAGCGAGGAAATGGACGTTGAACACTGACGAAAAAATGACCGGGGACCTGTTCGAGGTGGATAAGCGCCTGTCACTCAAACCCGTGGTGGACTTCAACGCCTACCTGCGCAGCGCGTTCGGCGACGGCCCGTGCAGCTGCATCCGCTGCACCAGCGGTAACGGTGATGAAAGCGGCTATGAGTTCCAGCACAGCTTCACCTTCGACGGCAAACCCACCCAGCGCCGCTTCGCCACCACGGCGGGCAGCGATGTGTTGCAAGTGTTGAAGAAGGCCTGGTTGTCGTACACCAAGGCCGAGCTGCCGTTGAGCGGTGTACTGGCGCTGGATACGGTGAAGGAGTTTGTCGAGCCGCAGTTGCACAAGCGGTTGATACCGCTGTTTTTGGCCAGTGGGTTGGTCAAGGATGTGGAGGGGGCGTTGCAGGTTCAGCCGCAGGCGGCGTAAGCCACATTTTGTCGAGCAGGTAGATGGTTGTGGCGAGCGGGCTTGCCACAACAAACCCGCTCAATACACTTGCGCACGGGTCTGGCTGGTCGAACCCGTATAGTACGTCGCGCTCGGCTCTTATTGAGTCACGCCTGCAAAGTTTATTAGATAGCGGTGAACTTGCACATAAACCACCCACCTACTAATACAAAGCCAAAAAAATCTCCTTATTCACTTGAAAACCTTAAAAAGCCTACTGATTTTTCATAGAGTCAGGACATTCACCCTCAGCAGCTTTTCTTTCGGAATGAGAAAAACAACATCACTACACTCGATAGGCCATAAGACCCGTTGTGAACATAAAGTTTAGCTCCCCTAGAGTGGGCGGCCGTGGAGAAGGTTTTGGAACTGGAGCCGGAGCCGGAGCTGGAGCCGGGCGTGCAAAATCCTGTTCCTCATAATATATTTCATGGTACTGCGTATAAGAAACATTGCTGCGATTTAAACCCCCAGCAGCAATGGATTGCTCTAACAACTTAGAAGTGACAACTACACCTCTAATTTCCTCTAGAAAAAAAGTCCGCGCCATACTCGTTTCATCTTCCTGAAGCGTTACAATTCGCGCATCAGCATCCAAGCTCGTCACGGTTCCAGCACACACTTTAGTTAAATCAGGAAGCACAACTAAGAACTCATACCTGGCGCCAACTTCCAGAATCATACTTATCTTACACAGTGAATTTTCCATGACAACACCTCCTTCGTCAGTGTTGCCTTTAGCTTCCACCAACTCAACACCCTCGACACCTGTCAACAATGACAGCTCGGCAGATCAAATTGAAATATACAGCCTATATATTTACGCTAAAGGTCATAACTTTGGGGCGTGACGTATGCCCTTTTCCTCTGAACCTAATCGTCCCATCGCGTTAAGCTAACCAAAAGATTATCTGCAACCAAGGACCGCAAAACAGCACGCAAATCGCGCTGTTCTGCGTTTTCCCAAGGCGCAATTACTTGCGCGCCGCCTCCCACTGCTTGAGCAGGTCGTTATAGCCCACGGTCTCACCCTTCGGCTTCTCGTTGGCCAGTTTCGGCTTCGGCGCGCCCGGCTGGTCGAACCAGTACTGCGCATCACGCTCGGGGTTCATTTTCGGGCCGCACACTGGTTGCACCTTGGAGCGTTCCAGGCGCGTCATGATCGCGTCCTGTTCCTTGGCCAGGTTGTCCAGCGCTTGCTGCGGGGTTTTCTCGCCGCTGGCTGCGGCGGCGATGTTGCTCCACCACAGTTGTGCCAGGCGTGGGTAGTCCGGCACATTGGTGCCGGTCGGGGTCCACTCGACACGGGCCGGGCTGCGGTAGAACTCCACCAGGCCACCGAGTTTCGGCGCCATGTCGGTCATGGCCTGGGAGTTGATGTCGGATTCACGGATCGGCGTCAGGCCGACGATGGTTTTCTTCAGCGAGACGGTTTTCGAGGTCACAAACTGCGCGTAGAGCCAGGCCGCGAGTTTCTGTTTCTCAGGTGTCGACTTGAGGAAGGTCCAGGAGCCTACGTCCTGATAGCCCTTCTTCATGCCCTTTTCCCAGTAAGGTCCCACAGGCGACGGCGCCATGCGCCATTTCGGCGTGCCGTCGGCATTCACCACCGGCAGGCCCGGTTTGGTCATATCGGCGGTAAACGCGGTGTACCAGAAGATCTGCTGGGCGATGTTGCCCTGGGACGGCACCGGGCCGGACTCGGAGAAGGTCATGCCCGCGGCTTCCGGTGGCGCGTAGGCTTTCATCCAATCCACGTATTTCTGTGTGGCAAACACGGCGGCCGGGCCGTTGGTGTCGCCGCCACGGGTGACGCTAGAGCCCACCGGGTGGCAGTCCTCCACACGAATGCCCCACTCGTCCACCGGCAAGCCGTTGGGCAAGCCCTTGTCGCCGCCACCGGCCATGGAGAACCAGGCATCGGTGAAGCGCCAGCCCAGGGACGGGTCTTTCTTGCCGTAGTCCATGTGGCCGTAGACACGTTTGCCGTCGATTTCCTTGACGTCTTCGCTGAAGAACTTGGCAATGTCTTCATAGGCCGACCAGTTCACCGGCACGCCGAGGTCATAGCCGTATTTTTCCTTGAACTTGGCTTTCAGCTCCGGACGCTCGAACCAGTCGGCGCGAAACCAATAGAGGTTGGCGAACTGCTGGTCGGGCAACTGGTAGATCTTGCCGTCCGGCGCGGTGGTGAAGGAGATACCGATAAAGTCCTTGATATCCAGGGTCGGCGAGGTGAAGTCCTTGCCTTCGTTGGCCATCAGGTCGGTGATGGATTCAGTCTTGCCGTAGCGAAAGTGCGTACCGATCAGGTCCGAGTCGTTGACCCAGCCGTCGTAGATGTTTTTGTCGGACTGCATCTGGGTTTGCAGCTTCTCCACCACGTCGCCTTCCTGCAACAGGTCGTGGGTCAGCTTGATCCCGGTGATTTCCGTGAAGGCCTTGGCCAGCACCTTGGACTCGTACTCGTGGGTGGTGAGGGTTTCCGACACCACGTTGATCTTCATCCCACGGAACGGTTCGGCGGCCTTGATAAACCACTTCAATTCCTCCAGTTGCTGATCGGCCGTGAGGGTGGACGGTTTGAACTCGCTGCCGATCCATTTTTTCGCAGCATCTTCGTACGCATCGGCCCAGGCCGAAGCGCTCAAACCGCTCATAGCCAGTACGGCGGCCAATGAAATGCTATGTCGCAGCTTATTGTTCTTATTCAACATAGAGACCTCCTGGTTGTTTATTCATAAGGGCACTAGCCCCAACGCATCACACTCAACAGCCATACCAGGGAGAGCGCGGACGCTACCCAGATGCTCCAGTCGGTAACGCCGATCACCAGCAAATGCAGGTAGGCGCTGCCGAGAAGACCGATAAACAAACGATCACCACGGGTGGTGCTGATCGGCAAAAAGCCCCGCCGGGGGATGCTCGGCGAGCGCAGTTCCCAAGTGGTCATGCCCGCAAGGATCAGGGCTATGCCGCCAAAGAACAGCGCGGTGGGGGTGGTCCAGGCCATCCATTCCATCATCGACTCCTCAGACCCGGCCCAGGGCAAAGCCCTTGGCCACGTGGTTGCGAACAAACCAGATCACCAGCATGCCCGGAAGGATAGTCAACACCCCCGCCGCCGCCAGCACGCCCCAATCGATACCCGACGCCGACACCGTGCGCGTCATGACTGCCGCAATCGGCTTGGCGTTGACCGAGGTCAGGGTGCGCGCCAGCAGCAGTTCGACCCAGGAAAACATGAAGCAGAAAAACGCCGTCACGCCGATGCCGGAGCCAATCAACGGGATAAAAATCTTCACGAAAAACTTCGGAAACGAGTAGCCGTCGATGTAGGCGGTTTCGTCGATTTCCTTGGGCACGCCGGACATGAACCCCTCCAGGATCCACACCGCCAACGGCACGTTGAACAGGCAGTGGGCCAGGGCTACTGCGATGTGCGTGTCGAACAGCCCTATCGACGAGTACAGCTGGAAGAACGGCAGCAAAAACACCGCCGGTGGCGCCATGCGGTTGGTCAGCAGCCAGAAGAACAGGTGCTTGTCGCCCAGGAACCGATAACGCGAAAACGCATAGGCCGCCGGCAGCGCCACACTCAGGGAAATCACCGTGTTCAGGCTCACGTAGTACAGCGAGTTGAGGTAACCGGTGTACCAGCTCGGGTCAGTGAAGATCACCTTGTAGTTGGCCAGGGTGAAGTCCTGCGGAAACAGCGTCAGCCCGCCGAGGATTTCGGTGTTGCTCTTGAAGGACATGTTCAGCAGCCAGTAGATCGGCACCAGCAGGAACAGGATGTAGACCAGCAGCGGGATCACTTTCTTCATAAACGTAAGACGTTTGCTCATGTTGGCGGCCTCAGCGGTTGGCGTCGGAGTGGGTCATGGCGGTGTAGAACAGCCAGGACACCAACAGGATGATCAGGAAGTACACCAGGGAAAACGCTGCGGCCGGGCCCAGGTCGAATTGGCCTACGGCCATCTGGGTCAGCGTCTGACTCAAGAAGGTAGTGGCGTTACCCGGTCCACCGCCCGTAAGCACGAACGGCTCGGTGTAGATCATGAAACTGTCCATGAACCGCAACATCACCGCGATCAGCAGCACGCTTTTCATCTTCGGCAACTGGATATGTCGGAACACCGCCCAGGGCGATGCACGATCGATCCGCGCGGCCTGGTAGTACACGTCCGGAATCGCCCGCAACCCCGAATAGCAGAGCAGCGCCACCAGTGAGGTCCAGTGCCAGACGTCCATGACCAACACCGTGACCCAGGCGTCCATGGTGTTGGCGGCGTAGTTGTAACTGATGCCCAGGGCGTTGAGGCTGTAACCCAGCAGGCCGATATCGGCGCGACCGAAGATCTGCCAGATGGTGCCCACCACGTTCCACGGGATCAGCAGCGGAATGGCCAGGATGATCAGCACCAGCGACGACCAGCGGCCCTTGGTCGGCATGGTCAGGGCGATGGCGATGCCCAGCGGGATTTCGATCAGCAGCACACAGGCCGAGTAGATGAACTGACGCAGCAGCGAGTCATGCAGGCGCGGGTCGAGCAGCACCTGCTTGTACCAGTCGGCACCGACGAAGTAGCGGCTGGACTGGTCGAAGATGTCCTGCACCGAGTAATTGACCACGGTCATCATCGGGATCACCGCACTGAACGCCACCAGCAGGAACACCGGCAACACCAGCCACCAGGCCTTGTTGTTCTGCACCTTGTTCATGGCTGCACCTCCAGCAGGTAGTCGTCGGCATACACCATCAGCCATTGCGCCGGAAAGCTGATGGACGCCTTGCCCTCAGGCACCGGCTTGTCTTCGGCCAGGCGCACTTTTAGCAGCGCGCCATCGAGGTTGAGAGTGATGATCTTGTAGGTGCCGAGGTCTTCGAGGTGAGTGACATCGGCCTGCAGGGCGTCAGGGTTGTACTCGTCCCAGACATGGATGAATTCCGGGCGGATACCGACCTGCAATTTCTTGTAGTCGGTCGTGGCAATGCGTTGCTGCACGGCCTCGGACAAGGGCAGATGGGTGCCAGCAAAGCGCACCCCGCCCGCCTCAGCCTGCACCTCGATCAGATTCATCCCAGGGCTGCCGATGAAATAGCCGACAAAGGTATGGCTGGGCCGTTCGAACAGGTCACGCGGCGTACCGAACTGCACGATCTGGCCGCCGTACATCACTGCGATCTTGTCGGCAAAGGTCGAGGCCTCCAGTTGATCGTGGGTCACATAGACCATGGTGATGTTGAATTGCTCATGGATCTGCTTGAGCTTGCGCCGCAGTTTCCACTTGAGGTGCGGGTCAATCACCGTCAGCGGTTCATCGAACAGGATCGCCGACACGTCGTCGCGCACCAGGCCCCGGCCCATGGAGACTTTCTGTTTTTCGTCGGCGGTGAGGTTGCGCGCCTTTTTGGTCAGCAGGTTTTGCAGGTCGAGGACTTCGGCAATTTCCTGCACCTTGCTGTGAATTTTCGCCTCGGCCATGCCCTGGTTACGCAGTGGGAATGCCAGGTTATCGAACACCGTCATGGTGTCGTACACCACCGGGAACTGAAACACCTGGGCGATATTGCGTTTTTCCGGGGTGAGGTCGTTGACCACTTGGGTGTCGAACAGCACCTGGCCTTCGGAGGGGCTGAGCAGGCCGGAGATGATATTGAGCAAGGTCGACTTGCCGCAGCCCGACGGCCCGAGCAAGGCGTAGGCCCCGCCCTGCTCCCACACGTGATTCATTGCCCGGATGGCGTAGTCCTCAGGCCCTTTCGGCGCAGGGCTGTAGCTGTGCGCCAGGTTCTGCAAATGGATCTCGGCCATCAGGCAACCCTCGCGACACGGCGCCCGGGGGCCTGGACCAACCGGCCCTGGCCATCGAACACAAACAGTTTATGGGTGGGGATATACACGCGGATCGGCGCGTCGACGTCGTATTCGTGCACCCCCGGCAGGTGCAGCACCAGCAGGAAGTGCTCGCTGCGCACATGCAGGAAGGTTTCCGAACCGCTGATCTCCGCGACTTCCACGGTGACCGCCAGTTCCAGGTCGTCATCGTTGCTCGGCACCAGGCTGATATGGCTGGGGCGTACGCCGAACCGGAACTCGCCTTCGCCGATGGGACGCAGGTCGACGTTCAGCGGGAAGTGCACGAAATTGGCGAAGCTCACCTCGTTGCCACTGATACGCCCCGGCATCAGGTTGATCGGCGGCTCGGAAAACAGCTCAGCGGCCAAGACGGTCTGCGGCTGGTGATACACCTCGGCCGCCTTGCCGCTCTGGATCACCCGGCCTTCGTGCAGGATGGTGGTGGTGCCGCCGAGGGCCAGGGCTTCGTTGGGCTCGGTGGTGGCGTAGATGGCGATGGTGTGGCGCGCTGCGAACAGTTCGCGCATTTCCTGACGCAGCTCTTCGCGCAGTTTGTAGTCCAGGTTTACCAGCGGCTCATCAAACAGAATCAGCTCGGCATCCTTGACCAGCGCGCGCGCCATGGCCGTGCGCTGCTGCTGGCCACCGGAGAGTTCCAGCGGGTGACGCTGGAGGAATTTCTCAATGCGCAGCATTTTTGCGGTTTCCAGCACTTTGCTCTGGATCAGTTCGTTGGACACACCGGCCTCGCGCAAGGGCGAGGCGATGTTTTCGAACACGGTCATGGTCGGGTAATTGATGAACTGCTGATACACCATCGACACGTTGCGCAGGCGCACCGGCTTTTGCGTGACATCCACGCCGTTCATCAGGATGCGGCCGCTGTCGGGCTTGTCCAGGCCGGCCATCAGGCGCATCAGGCTGGTCTTGCCGGACAGCGTGCGACCGAGCAATACGTTGAAGGAACCGGCTTCGAAACGCAGGTTGGCGTCGTCGATCCAGGTCTGGCCTTCGACGACGCGGGAGACATGTTCCAGGGTCAATGACATGACACGACCTTTTTATTATTGGAATGAATCTGGCGAGGTGTCAGAGCGAGTTTCGTGCCAAAACGGCAAGTGGTTGATGTGCAAGGGAATGGCGTAAATGGGATGTTCGGGAGTGAACAATCTGACTGAACAACTGAACAATTCGAGGGTTGACAATGAACAGTTCTGAACAACACTCTCATGACTAACGCAGGACAAATGTGGGAGGGGGCAAGTCGAATCGTCGCACCGCCCCTCCCACATTGACCCGGTTCCAATCGTTAAATAGTGCAAGACCCCATAACAATAAAAACGAAGGTCACCCCATGGCCGACCCACTGGCTCACGACACCCTTATCCAGGAATCCTGGCGCCGTTGCCGCGCCTTTGGCCTGGACCACCAGAGCACGCCCAGCTTCGATCAACTCCCTGCCGAGGGCATCAGCCAATTGCTGGAGAGCCAGCACTCGCTGGTGCAGACCACCCACCAGGAAGTGCTGCCCTACTACGAGAACATCCTGAGCAATTCCAACTGCCTGATCATGCTGGCCGACAACCAAGGCCAGGTGCTGACCAGTTGGGGCACCCAGCGCTTTATCGAGCCGAAGCTGGCCCGTGGTTTCAACCCGGGAGCCAGCTGGATGGAGCGCGCCAGCGGCACCAATGCCATCGGCACTGCGTTGGCCTGCGCCCAGGCGGTGCATATCGAACACGATGAACACTTCCTGAAGGCCAACCGTTTCATGACGGGCTCGGCGGCACCGATCTTCGATGCCCAGCGCGAGATCATCGCGGTGCTGGATGTGTCCAGCGACAGTTACCTGCCGCCCTCCCACACCCTGGGCATGGTCAAGATGATGAGCCAGACCGTGGAGAACCGGCTGATCCTCAACCTGTTTCGCGGCGAACACTTCCAACTGACCTTCAATACCGGGCTGAGCAACCTCGACAGCCAGTGGGCCGGCCTGTTGATCTTTGATGAGAGCGGCCAGGTGCTCTCGGCCAATCGGCGTGCCGACAACCTGCTGGGCATCAGCCTGTCGCGGGTGATGATCGACAGCCTGTTCAAGGTGTCGTTGCTGGAACTGTTGAACCAGCCGGAAGGCCTGCCCTTCTCCCTGCAAGCGGCGGGACGCAACCGCTTCCAATGCTTGTTGAAGCGGCCCAAGCAGACGCCGGTGCAAGCGCGCGTGTTCACCGCGCCGGCGCCATCGAAGCCTGCGCCGATTGGCCTCAAGACCTTGCACTTCGGCGACGCGCGCGTGGAGAAAGCCGTGCGCCAGGCCGAGCGCCTGCTGGAGAAGGACATCCCGCTGCTGATCCATGGTGAAACCGGCGTGGGCAAGGAGGTGTTCGTCAAAGCCCTGCACCAAGCCAGCTCGCGCAGCCATAAGGCGTTTATCGCGGTGAACTGCGCGGCGATTCCCGCCGAGCTGGTGGAATCTGAGCTGTTCGGCTACGAAAAAGGTGCATTCACCGGCGCCAACCAGAAGGGCAGCATCGGCCTGATCCGCAAGGCCGACAAGGGCACGCTGTTTCTCGACGAGATCGGTGATATGCCGCTGCCCACCCAGGCCCGCTTGCTGCGGGTGTTGCAGGAGCGTTGCGTGCAACCGGTGGGCAGCAGCGAATTGTTCCCGGTGGATCTGCGCATCATCTCGGCCACCAACCGTGCACTGCGGGAGTTGGTGCAGGCCGGGCGTTTCCGTGAGGATCTGTACTACCGCATCGGCGGCCTGACCCTGGAGCTGCCGCCGTTACGCGAGCGCACCGATAAACAGGCGCTGTTCCAGCAACTGTGGCAGCAGCACCGCGAGCCGACTCAATGGGCGGGCCTGAGCGCCGAAGTGCTGGCGCTGTTCGAGCAGCACCCGTGGCCGGGGAATTTGCGCCAGGTGAGCAGTGTGTTGCAGGTGGCGCTGGCCATGGCCGAGGAACAGCCGATCCGTGCCGAGCATCTGCCGGATGATTTCTTCGTGGATCTGAAAGTTACCGCGCCACTGCCCACCAGTGAGTACCTGGATGACAGCATCGACCTGAACCAGCGCTTGAAGGCCGCCGGCGGCAACATCTCCCACCTGGCGCGGGAGCTGGGGGTGAGCCGCAATACTCTCTACAAACGCCTGCGCCAGAACGAAAACTAGCGCGGCTTGACCACCACCAGCAGATCGGTGAAGTACTCCACCTGAATCGGCAGGTTATCGGCCAGCGACGACAACGCCGCCGCCGTGTCGTCCAGCTTGAACACCCCGGATACCCGCAGGTTTTGCAGGGCCTGGGGGTCGAAGCGCAGCATGCCGTGGCGATAGCTGGCGAGGGTTTGCAGGACTTCGCTCAGGGGTTGGTCGTTGACCTTGAGCAGGCCCCGGGTCCAGGCGTCGGGGTCGCTGTCGCCGATGGCTTGCGGCGGCTGGGCACGACCGTGGTCGAGCACCGAGCGCTGGCCGGCCGTGACCTTGACTCCTTCGTTGCTTTCACCTTTGACCGCTACCGTGGATTCGATCACCGTGACCAGCGTGGTGCCGTCCTCCGCGCGCTTGACCAGATAACGCGTGCCCAGCGCAGTGGCCGTGCCCTGGTCGGTGCGAACCACGAACGGCCGCTGCGCATCCTTCGCCACCTCGACCCAGAGCTCGCCTTGCAGCAGTTCGATCACCCGTTGATGGCCGTCGAACTTCACATCCACTGCCGAGTTGCTGTTGAGCTGCAACTGGCTACCGTCTTCGAGGGCGATCTGTCGACGCTCACCGACACCGGTACGCTGGTCGGCCATCCACACCGGCAGGTGTTGCAGGCCCAGCCAGCCGCATAAAACCAGGCCGAGCACGCCCATCACCTGCGCGCCACGCGGGCGTCGCGATGTGAAGGCGCGGTTCAGGGCCATGCGCGCGGGCTTGGCGGGCACGGCATCGAGGCTGCCCCATAACGCACTCATGCGCTCGATGGCCACGGCGTGGCGCGGGTCGGCCTGGCGCCAGGCGTTGAACGCCTGGCGGTCGGCGTCGGTCACGCCTTCGTCGTGCAGGCGAGTCAGCCACTGCGCGGCTTGTTGGATGATCTGCTCGGAACTCATGCCAATGGGTCTGCCGGGTGCAGGCTGTGGTAGCAATGCACCAGGGCACTGGAAATATAGTTTTTGACGGTACTGGAGGAAACGTCCAGGCGCAGGGCGATTTCGCTGTAGGTCAGCCCGTCGAGGCGGCTCAACAGGAACGCTTCACGGGCTTTGGCAGGCAAGCCGGCGAGCATCTCGGCGATGCGCTCCAGGGCTTGCAGCGCCACATGAATCGCGGCCGGGTCGGGCATGCCGGCGTCTTCGCACTGGATCAGCAGGGCTTCCATGTAGGCTTTTTCGATACGGCGGCGACGGGCGCCGTCGATCAACAAGCGTCCAGCCGTGGTGGCGAGGAAAGCGCGGGGTTCCTTGATCGCCTGCGGTTCGGCCAGCATCAATACGCGGATGAATGCGTCATGGGCCAGGTCGGCAGCATACTGGGAACACCCGAGTTTTTTGCGCAGCCAGCCGTGCAACCAGCCGTGGTGCTCGCTGTACATCGCCGTGAGGGTCTGCTGGCGAACAGAGTCGCCCAGCGCGGCCGGAATGTCATGCATGCGCAAAAAGATCTCAAATGGTAAGAGTTACCAATTGCGCGAACAATGCCAGTAAAACCTGCCTGGGGCAAGGGCCTGTCTTTAACGCCAACTCCAGGACACGCCGGTATAGATGCCACGACCATCCGCCGGCGTAGAGCGCGCTACATCCAACCCCTTGTCGTCATAACCCGGCGTCACGGTATTGGCGTAACGACGGTTGGCCAGGTTGCGCAGGTCGACCCAGGCTTGCCAGTCCTGCTTGGGCGCGTCGTAGCCGAACGTGGCGCCGAGAACGGTGTAGGACGCGGCATAGTAGGAATTGGCGTAGTCCACCGCCACCCGCGAGGAATACTCGGTGTTGAGGCTGGTGTAGAAACCCGTCGGATGGCTGTAGCGCACTTGTGCCTGGTAGTAGTGCTTGGGGATGCCCGGCAAGGTGTTGTCGCCGAAGCGGTCATCGTCACGGTAGTGAAAGTCACTGAAGGTGTAGGCCTGGCGCAGGGCAAGCTGGCCGTTGCGGCCGCCGTCCCACAGTGGGCTGAGCAGGCTCAGTTCCACACCCTGGTGCACCGTGGGGCTGGCGTTGGACTCGGCGACGATGGCATTGCTGGTGGAGGTTTGCGCCTGGGTTTCAACGGTGAGCAGTTCGTGGCGCACTTCGGAGCGGTACAGGGCCAGGTCCCATTGGCCGAGCCAGGCCTCACCGCGCCCGCCGATCTCCAGAGTGGTGGCGGTCTGGTTTTTCAGGCTCACGCCCTCCCGTGCCAGGCCTTTGGCTGGACCACCGGTAAAGTATTTGTTGGAACCCCAGATCATCGACCACGCATGCGGCGGCTCGACCGAGCGGCTCAGGTTGCCGTACACCTGCAATTGCGGGGTGAAGTCATAGCGCAGGCCGATGCGTGGTGCGTAGTCCCAGTCGTGCTGGCTGAGCGGCGCCTGGCCTTCAGGGTAGGTGACCTGGGTTTCGCGACGGGTGTAGATCGCCGCCAGGCCGGTGGTCAGCCACAGGTCAGGCACCAGTTCCAGGTCGTTGCCGATATGCAGCACGGTGTCGGAACCCAGGTAGCTGTAGTCGCGAGTCTTGGTACCTGGGGTGTAGCCGGCGGTATTGCCGGCGGGTGTGCGCACGTATTCCGAAGCGCCATTGTTGGGCATCGCCTGGGTGGTACGCAGGCCGACGGTGGTTGTGCTGTCATGGCCAAACAGCGTGTCCTGGCGGATGTAATTGAGGGTGCTGCTGATATCCGTGTAGGCGACTTTAAGGCGGTTGGTGCCTTCGCGCAGGTCCATCGGGTAGTCGTGGTAGGCCAGCCCGACTTCGACCCGGGCGTTGTCGTCCAACTGCAGGGTGGTCTTGTTGGCGATCCAGGTGGAGCCCGGTTGCAGGCGCTTGGAATCGCGGGCGGCGTTGAGGCTGTTGGCCGCGCGCGGGTCGTGGCTGATCTGGCTGCGCGTGAGCTTGCCTGGGGTGTCGTTGGTGGTTTCGCGGTAACGGAAGTAGAAGCGGGTTTCCAGGTCCGGGTTGAAGCGGTAGCCGAAGTTGGCGGCCACGCCCTTGCCGGTGGCGGCGCTCTGGCGCTGGTAGCCGTCGGATTCGGAATCGGTGAGGCTGATGTAGTAGTCGGCATCCCCCAGTACCTGGCCCGAACTGATCTCGCGCTGGGCATAACCTTTGCTGCCCGCTTCGTAACGCAGTTGCAGCTTGGGCGCGTCATAGCCCGTGCGGGTCACGTAGTTGACCGCGCCGCCCAAGGCCAGCGCACCCTGATCAAAACCGTTGGCGCCGCGCAGCACTTCGACCCGGCTTTGCCACAGCGGGTCTTTCAGCTCATAGGGCGTGCCGCCGGGGCCGGTGAGTGGCAGGCCATCGAACATTTCATACAAGCCGGAAGCATGGGAACCGGGACTACGGTTCAGGCCCGAGCCGCGAATCGAGAGTTTCACCCCTTCATTGTTGGCCGCCTTGGCATACACCCCAGCCTGGTACTTGAACACGTCTTCGTTGGTGCTCACCCTTCCCTGCTGCACGCTGTTCATGTCGATATAGTTGGTGGCGCCGGGCACGCTCTTGAGCTGCGCCTGGGCAACTTCAAAGTCGCTGGCTTGGCTGCTGGTGACTTCGACCGGGGCCAATTGCAGGTCTTCGGCGTGCACCAGTGAGCTTAAGGTCAGGGCGGCAAACAGGAGCGGAGGTTGGCGCAGCAGCATCGGGCAGGTCCTTGGAATTCGGGGGGCACGTGGTGGGAAGACAGGGGCGCCCGCCAGGTCACTCCTTATTAACGGACCAGACCCTTCCTACACCAACGTCGGACCGAGACTATTCTCTGCAGGATGGTGGCAGAGCAGTAGGAAGTGGCGAGCGCGCTTGTCCCGCGTTGGGCTGCGAAGCAGCCCCAAAACCAGCAGCCGAAGAGTGCCTGACTCACCGCATTCTTCCTTCCAGGGTCGCTTCGCAACCCAACGCGGGACAAGCCCGCTCGCCACCGATGCAGTGTTCGTCTTTAATGGGAGGGTATCAGCCAGATATGGCCGGTTTTTCAAAGACCTTGAGAGGGATGGCTTTTAAGCCTGGGAGGTTTGCGATTTCAACCTCCCGAAAACGCATAGATTTTTTCAGCAGCTCACATACAGATCACTTTGGGGTCGCTGTCTGTTCGAAATTGCGACCAACCTCCCCGCGTCGAATGTATCACTTGGTTTTGTATCCCAGGTAAGGCAGTCGCCTGTACGTTGACGCTTTGGCCTCCTGGGCTGTTTTCTGTGAAAAATCTGAAGCTGATATGACAAGTATGGGGCTTATCGTCCGTATTGGTCGCAAACACGTCCAATCCGGACTGGTCTTGGCGGACCGCAGTCGTAACCGCGCTGGCCATCGTTGAAAACACTACTGCAAGTGCGCCTATCAGTAATTTCTTCATTGGAAACGTCTCCGTTCATTGATCGAAATACTGTGAAAGCCAAACTGCAGCACAGTAACGTCAACTGTAGCTGAAAGAGCCCCTGCCATTGGGCGTGGCTTGAAAATATGGCCATTAGCCGCTATCTATACGCCCTGCGTTTAACCCGTTCTGTTACACCTCGTGAACCACCCGCGAGCAACGGCCGAGCATGGACAGGCGAAAAACCGGCTTTCAAACCGAGTAGGGCAAGCGAACGTCAAATGAGCGAAAAGAAACAGCAATTCAGAAATACGTGCATATTTTGCAAAGGTAATAAAACCTCAAACGAGCACATTTTCCCCCGTTGGTTAAGGCAGTTCATACCCATCGAACGGGGAAGCGACGATAAAAGCTACCATCGCACACTGGTCACAAAACAACCTATTGGGGGTGCATCAACAGAAGTTTTCCCAAAAAACACCAGCAACTCGGTATTGAGTACTCAGACCAAGAAAGTTTGTACAACTTGCAATAACCAATGGATGAGTAGATTAGAGACAGAAATGATGTCCCTCTATGAAAAACTACATCGTCAATCGCTCACCACCTTATCGATGGATGACCAACGAGCCCTCAGTACGTGGGCCATTTTACTGGCGATAAAATGGGACCTCACTGAAGTCAACACTTCAGGGTATTCAGAACGACACACGCATCATGTGTTCCAGCACAAGACCCCGCCACCTAACACGAGGATTTGGCTGGGCTACTGTGAAGACGGTCAAGTGGAAATCAGGCATAGGACAACGGTTTTGCTCAAGGCCAAACCGACACAGGCACATCCGATTAATGTTCGATCAACAGCGATAATGCTCGGCACCTTGGTGTTGCACATTCTTAGCCATGAAACGTCCAGTTATCCAATAATAGTGGATGCCAACAAACGCAACAAAAAAATGGTCTTGATATGGCCTACAACACAAGAACTTGTCATGGATCGATCAATGCTCGAAAAAGTCACATCCGAAAACCTGAAATCAATGTCTCACTTCCTAGGTATGCAGCACAGCTACCGACACGTTGTATCGCTTATTGCCTCACTGCCAGAACTTTATGCTCAAACATAACGTAACCTGACCTGTTGACATCCGCCCGCTAGGCCTACTTTCCAGTTTGGCCCAATGCTCGCATCAGCTCCTCTGCTTCCGACCCTGGCGGAAGGCGGAAACCGAACATTTCATCAGCGGCCAGAATCTCGCCCACCGCGTCGAGTAATTGCGCCTCGGTTGGCGAGTCACGCAGCAGCTTGTGTGCCGCCAGTAACAATTCGGCGCAAACGCCTTGGACACTCGCCGCATCGATCACGGCAAAAAGGATAAAACGCAAACGTATTTCGCGATCAGTGGGCCAAACCGTTTTTTGCTTACCCATGGTAGAGGCCTCAAGCTTTCGGAAAAATCCGAGGCTATTGATGGCTTGAGGGTGTTTCAAGCATCAGGAGGCAAGATAGGTCACTTCCTACAGAAGAAAGGGAAACACCGTACCAATCATCAAAGGAAGCCAGGCTTTATTGCACCGGCAGAAAGTTCATCAGCAATAGGCTCTGCGCGTAATTGAGACCGATGCGCCGGTAGCGTTCGTCAAGCATCTGGGTCAGCAAGTCGAGTCGCGCAACGATTTTGCCGAACTCCACCGCGAAGCTGAGGTTGCTGCCCTCCTCCGATATCTCGTTGGAGAACAACAGCAGCACGCCATTGGCATCCTGGCGCTTGCTCAGCAGCCAGGTGGCCTTCTCGATGTTGCGTGCGGCGTTGCTGACGAACTGCGGGTTGATCGAATCGGTGATGTAGAACTCGGTGCGCCCACCGTGGGCGGTCACGATCATGCTGCCGATGGCGTAGATAAATGCGCCGACGCGGTCGCCTTTGAACTCCGCACTCAGGGAATAACTCAGCGCCGCCAGGTCACGCCGATCACCCAGGGCCGGCAGCGATCGCCGCTGCTCGATGGCCTGGCGGATCTCGCGCGCAGCGGTGACCGCATCCGGATAGCCCGACTGACGCCATTGGCTAGGGTTACGCAGGTAGAGCTTGCTCATCAGCAGATACAGGCTTTGCAGGTTGTCGCGCATGCCAAGCGTGGCCATGCGGTCGACACTGGTCTGGAAGAACTCATCGGGCTTGCCGTTGCTGAACTGCTTGGCGATATCCCGCCCCTGTTGCTGGCTGCAACCGCCAGCGCAGAGCATCAACACGGCGGCCAGCAGCAAGGGCTGGCAACAGCGCGGAAGGTTGAAACGAAGAAACGTGCGATCCATCGGCACCCGATCTGATTCATCTGCCCACACGGGAAATCGGCAGGGCTGGGACAAGGATAGAGCGGAGAAATCTAAAAAAGTGCAGTGGACCCCGGCAGATAGTTGTAAGCAGAGACCACCGGGCAGGTGAATCGGCGCAATCGTGAAGGATTCGTTTCAGGGCCTATACTGAAGGCAACAGCGGCGTGTGTTGTTGGCGCATTTGCTCATAAGCAGCTGTATAGGAGGTGACGGCAATGAAACATCCAATTCGGGCGCAAATGGTTGTTCAGATGATTTGCCTGCTTTCGGTGGCTCAGCTTTTTTGCTGAAAACGTGTCACCGGTGTCAAATTCAGCCGTGGTTGCGGCGCTGGGAGGTATTGTCTGCAACCTCCTCAGCAACTGGCCCGCCCCCATTGGCCGGGCCAGAACGTGCAACTACAACAAGACCGTGGCCAGCATGCCTAGAGCCCCCAGGCAAAACCCGATCAGGGCACCCCGCCCGGGTACTTCATGGAACAGCGCCCAGATCACCACAGGCTCCAGCAGCAATAACGAGGTGATGGATACGACTGTCACCACCCAGATATCACCGACCGCACGATACCCCAGCCAGTAAGCCCCCAGCAGACACAGCCCGGCAAAACACATGACCACCACCGGCATGATGAACGCCTGCCATGAACCGTCGCCGGCCTGAGCCAGCCTGGCGGTGATTACCTCGCTGTAGATTGCACAAAACTCACCAACGACCATCAACCCTAGAGCAGAAACTCCGAGTAGTTCTTTGGACATATCAAAAACTCCTTCGTATTCAACGCACTGTTTTTCAACTCCCAGCGGGCGATGCCGTTGCCGAGGTTTTCGTTGCAGCGATACGAAGCAGCCTTGAACAGGCCTGAATTACCGAAGTGCTTTTGCATGCTCGTGTCCTTGAAAAGGGGGTGAATCCCAGCGACCGTAGAGGACGCCCGGCCTGATCATACGTTTGGTCAAGCGCTTTGAACAACCTGCGCAGGGCATCCAAAATTCACAAGACGCCTAGTCGACACTCGGCCTGTTCAGGCTATGATCGCCCCCTATGAACCAGAAGGCTGACTGCCCATGCCCGTTGACCTGGAAGCCCTCTATCCCAAACTGATCCACCTGATGCTGGATACAGTCTTCGTCGTCGACGGCGACAACCAGATTGTGTTCGTGAGCGATGCCTGTGAGGCACTGCTCGGCTACAGCGCCGATGAACTGGTGGGCACACCCATCACCCACTACATGCATCCTGACGACCTGGCACGCACCCGAGCCTCCATTGTCCGGGTCATGAACGGCCAACCCCATGTCGACTTCCGTAATCGTTATATCCGCAAAGATGGCAGCGTCGTGCACATCCTGTGGGCGGCGTTCTGGTCCGAAGAAGTGGGCGCGCGCATCGGTGTCGCACGGGACGTGACCGCACTCACCCAGGCCGAAGAGGAGCTGCGCTTCCTCGCCCACCATGACCCGCTGACAGCCCTCACCAACCGTTCGCTGTTCAATGCCCGGCTGGATGACGCCTTGCATACCGCACGGCTTCACAACCAGCCCCTGGCGCTGCTGTTCCTGGACATTAATGATTTCAAGGGCATCAACGATGTGCATGGCCACGCCATGGGCGACCGCCTGCTGTGCGTGATTGCACGACGACTGGAGCGCTGCGTACGCGAAAGCGACCTGGTGGCCCGGATGGGCGGGGATGAATTCACCGTACTGATGACCGACATCCCCTCACAGGATGCGGTGACCGGCAAGGTCGCGCACTTGCTCGCGGTAATGGCCGAGCCGCTGGGGCCGGAGTTTGGCGGGGTGAAAATGCCGTCCTGCAGTATCGGCGTGGCCTTCTATCCACGGAACGGGCTGGATGCCGACACGCTGTTGAGTCACGCGGATGGGGATATGTACCGGGTGAAAAGGCAGCGGTTTGCGACGGATTGAGACCGATCAACACCGCGCGCGCCGATTAAAAGCCAATGCCCCGACGTGTCGGGGCATTGGCTTGTGTAGTCATGGGATAATCAACCAGAAACGAACATCTTTTCAGAAGTTTCAACTGGCAAAAGATTCATCCCAACGTGGAATCATTATTTGGCTTGGCGAAGCACAAGCTCCGTCAAACGAGTCTTGACCCGGAAGCAGAACTCACGAATTTGAAATTGATAAGCCGGCATGACCATGTAGTTCAAATCAGGACCCAACGAGTCTTTGACTTCCATGTACTTAGCGGTCTTGGCAGCAATGGCCTGGTATTGCGCCTCGTATTTATCGTACGACGCTTTGTTGTACACCCTTAGAACATCCAGCTCTTTACGGCATTGCTCAGCGCGATTCTGGTTCAAGTTTGTTTCAGACTCTTCCTGAGCTGCCTCCTGGGAGACATGGATTGGGGCTACAGGACGTGGGTTCGCAGGTGCAGCCTCATACCGTACAGTGAAATTTTCTGGTGGTGTCGAAGGTGCGGCTTCAGCGGGTGCCTCATGGACGACGGCTGGAGGGGGAGTCTCTTTAGGTTTTTCTGGAGTTTTCGTAGCGCATCCCGAGAGAGCAAGACCTACCACTACAACGATGCCACACATTTTATTCATCGGTTTCACCAAGAGGTATTTGGGGTTGGCTGAGTCGTTAGGTTCTGGGTAAAAGTCATCACTCAATCAATGATAGAGCGTACATTTTCTACCAGACTCAAGGCGCTCAGCCGCTCTTCCTTGAGTGCGCAGGTGAGCAATAGTAGTAAAAAATCAAAGAGATGACGAGGAAAAGCTTGGCGGGAAGTGCACAAACCCAATGGGATAATGACTGTGCGGCTTTGCTTCTCTAAGTTCGACGACGCCCACATCACTCGGATGCCTGCACCCGGTAATTGGGCATGGTCTTCGTTGTGAATACTGCCGGTGTCGGTGAGGATCTCGGCTTGGAGTCATTCCCATACTTCGAGAGCCGGGGTTAGGCGAATGCCGAAGTCGGATAGGCCGGACAGCTCAAGCTGTGACGATGGAGGGTATGGCCTGTCCATAAGTTACCTTGAGCTTGAAATAGTGGCGCATTGCCGGTATTCATGGCGACTTCAAAAAGTAAGGACGCTGATACTCATGTCATTCGTCAAAGCCGGCTCACTCTTCGTATGCCTTTTGGGCGCTGCGTCGCTCAACGGATGCACCGTGGGCCCTCAAGCAACGTGGACCAACCTGGGCCCCGGTGGGATAGCAACCAAACGCAGCCAAATCGCCTGCTACACAGACGCAAACATCATCGACGGGAAGCGAGTGGAAGGCACATTATGCGCGTTTCCTACGTCCGGATTCCTGAGCGACGGCGAGCCAACCGTAATCGCAAGAATGGGCTATGGGCAGCAATACACTTTGGAATTCAGCAAGACGCTTGCGGGGTTTGAACTACCATTCGGCGACAAGAAGGGAGTTCTGAAATGCGAACCTATGAAGACTGAGCCTGGCAGGACAATACCTGAGAGCTTTTGCACTCTCACGGTCAACGGCCAGAAATTGGTCAGCGCTAAGATACTGTTTGGTGGCATGTGACAACCACCCGTGCCGCACTCACCTGCGGCACACCTAAATCTACACAGTCTTCAGTAGCCCGAAGCGGCTTACGCTCCCCACTGCTGGTTATAGGCCGCGACGTGCTCAGGAAAGACATCACCGTATGGTGGATACTCGATTCCTAGAACGCTCAACTCTATTGCGTCTTCCCCGCAATCAAACGAGTAGTCCGCAATGCACACACCGGCAGCCCGAATCGCCTCTCCGCCCACAATACGCACTGTAAAATTAAAATGTCTCTGATCACGCTGAGCAAAGGCTCTGACTTGCTCCTGGATAATGGAATATCCAGGAGCAGGAACAAATACGCCGAACGCCACCCCCATGGGCGGATCGCCGAGCTCTAAATCGGACCAACCGATAGGCTGCCCATTACTGAAAGCTTCGAATCGCAGCATGGAAATGACCTATCAGGCACTGCTAAATTTCCCGAAGAATAACGCATCAGCTTGATAGCGGGTATTCAGGACCGCGGGCGTGGTCACCACTCTGCATCATGGTTGCGAGTGCCCATGAACTGGTGGCAAGGAAGTATGCTGCGGTACCAACATCTCCCAAGCTGATGTAAAAAAGTACTATTGCCCTTGCAAGCCTTCACTGGATTCAGACCAACACATGCAGATCATCCGCACTGGAACGGTTTTAACTGGCGAATACGCTGGTTGGACAATAGAAATTCAGGATGACCGCGCAGGTGAAACGGGTGGTTATTACCTGTTCATGGTGCAGGACGAATCCAATGGTTTCGATTCTTGGTTTGAGCGCATAGAGCAGCTGCAGCAACAAATTTCAGAACTCGACGTTCGCTGGAATTAGCGTCTCACTCATGCGCTTTCCTTTTATCCCTCCCCTTCAACGTCAGCCGCTATAGCGGCAAGACCCAAGGTGGTATCGGAAATCATCGATATCGGCGACGCCAGCCTACTCCAGGGACACAGCGAGCAGGAGATCACCAACGGGTTTACAGAAGGATTGGCGCCACTGCCAAACCATCAAAATAGGCAAAGTTTCGGAACGCCTATCAAAAACCGGCGTTACCTACCCAAACCCCAGAAACACAAAAGCCCCGCTAGTGCGGGGCTTTTGTTTGAATCTTGGCGGGAAACCAGGGATTCGAACCCTGGAGACGCTATTAACGTCCGCCGGTTTTCAAGACCGGTGCATTCAACCACTCTGCCAATTTCCCTTGTGCATCACAGGATTATAGTAGCCTATCCCGTCTCAGCGGGCGCCATAATACCCGAATGAAACACACTGTCAAACTCTCGCCATAGCTTGTTACAGAGCGTCTGTTATGATCTTTGCGACTGAACGTTTCAAAACTGAAGGAGTGTCGCCATGCGCGAACAGAATTACGCAGTGAATGGTAACGCGCAGGCTGAGCAGCTTGAAGTCAGCCGCGTGTTGCGCAACACCTATGGCCTGCTCGCCCTTACCCTCGCATTCAGCGGCGTGATGGCGTTCGTGGCCCAGCAGATGCGCGTCGGCTACCCGAATATCTTTGTGGTGCTGATCGGCTTCTATGGCCTGTTCTTCCTCACCAACAAACTGCGCGACTCTGCGTGGGGCCTGGTGTCGGCATTTGCCCTGACCGGCTTCATGGGCTTTATCCTCGGCCCGATCCTCAACCGTTACCTCGGCATGGCCGGCGGCGCGGAAGTGGTCAGCTCGGCGTTTGCCATGACGGCGCTGGTGTTTGGTGGTCTGTCGGCCTACGTGCTGATCACCCGCAAGGACATGAGCTTCCTGGGCGGCTTCATCACCGCTGGTTTCTTCGTGTTGCTGGCGGCTGTGGTTGCGAGCATGTTCTTCCAGATCAGCGGGCTGCAACTGGCGATCAGCGCAGGTTTCGTGCTGTTCTCCTCGGTGTGCATCCTGTTCCAGACCAGCGCGATCATCCACGGTGGTGAGCGTAACTACATCATGGCGACCATCAGCCTGTATGTGTCGATCTACAACCTGTTCATCAGCCTGTTGCAGATCTTCGGCATCATGAGCCGCGACGACTGATTACTGGCTGCAATAAAAAATGCCCCGTATCGAAAGATGCGGGGCATTTTTGTTTTCAGAAGGTCAGTACTGGTTGGGTTCCATTTCCAGCTCGACCTTGAAGCGCTCCAGAATATCCAGCTGAATGCGCCGGGCCAGGTTGGCAATGTCGTGCCCCGAGGCACCGCCATAGTTGACCAGCACCAGCGCCTGCAGCGTGTGCACGCCGGCATCTCCTTCGCGGAAGCCCTTCCAGCCGGCCTTGTCGATCAGCCAGCCGGCTGCGAGCTTCATCTGCCCGTCAGGTTGCGGGTAAGCCACCAGGTCCGGATAAAGTGCCTGCAACTCGGCCGCCAGCACCTGGGACACCAACGGGTTCTTGAAGAAGCTGCCGGCATTGCCAAGTTCTGCCGGGTCCGGCAGTTTTTCGCGGCGGATGCTGCAGATGGCGCGGCTGACGTCGCTCGGCGTTGCCTCGCTGATCCCCTGCGCCGCCAGGCGCTGCTGGACGGGGCCGTAGTCGAGTTTCAAGTGACTGGCGCGGCTGAGGGCGAAGCGTACGCGCAGGATCAGCCAGCGTCCGGTCTCGTGCTTGAACAGGCTGTCACGGTAGGCAAAGTTGCATTCCTCCAGGCTGAAGTCGCGCAGTTCGCCGGAGTGGCGATCCATGGCGGTCAGGCCGGCGAATACATCCTTGATCTCGACACCGTAGGCACCGATGTTCTGCATGGGCGCGGCTCCGACGGTGCCGGGGATCAGGCTGAGGTTTTCCAGGCCGCAAAAGCCCTGTTCCAGGGTCCACAGCACAAAGGGGTGCCAGGCTTCTCCCGCCTCGGCCTCGACCACCACGTGCAGGCCATCGTCGTGCAGCACGCGGATGCCTTGGGTAGCCATGCGCAGCACCAGCGCCGGAATGTCCTGGGTCAGCAACAGGTTGCTACCACCGCCGATCACCAGCAGCGGCACATTGTGTGCGGTGGCATATGCCAGGGCCTCGCGCACATCGCTGTCGCTGTGGGCCTCGGCGAACAGCTGGGCACGTACGTCGATGCCGAAACTGTTGAACGGCTTGAGCGATACCTGCGCAAGCACCTGCAAGGTCATAACCGCCCCTTCAATTCGATCACCAATAAATCACAGGCCTGCTCGATCAGGTCCAGGACCCGTTCGAAGCCTTGTTCACCCTCGTAGTACGGGTCTGGCACTTCGTCCACTTCGGCATCGTAACGGCGCAGGAACAGGTCCAGCTCCGCCTTGCCCTGCCCCGGCTGCATGGCCTTGAGGTTGCGCAGATTGCTGTGGTCCATGGCCAGGATCAGGTCATAGCGCGCAAAGTCGGCGCGGAACACCTGCTGGGCACGCTGGGCCGACAGATCGTAGCCGCGCGCCAACGCCGCACGCTGGCTGCGCTGGTCCGGCGGGTTGCCGATATGCCACTCACCGGTGCCGGCGGACGCCACATCGACCTGCCCCGCCAGCCCCGCTTCGCGCAGTTTGTGGCGCAGCACGCCTTCTGCGGTGGGCGAGCGGCAGATGTTGCCCAGGCAGACAAACAGAACCTCCATCAGGCCCCCAGCAGGCGACGGACGCGCTCAAGGTCTTCCGGGGTGTCGACACCGGCCGGTGGCGCTTCCAGCGCATCGCCCACGTGGATGCGCACGCCGTGCCAGAGCGCCCGCAGTTGCTCCAGGGATTCGGTATTTTCCAGCCAGCACGGGCCCCAACTGACGAAGTCATGCAGGAAACCCGCGCGGTAGGCGTAGATGCCGATATGGCGACGGTAAGGCACGCCTTCCGGCAACACGTCCGGTTGCTTGGCGAAGGCGTCACGTGCCCACGGTAGGGTCGAACGGCTGAACGTCAGCGCCAGACCGTTGATATCGCTGACCACCTTGACCACATTCGGGTTGAACAGGGTCTCGATGTCTTCGATCGGCTCGGCCAGCGTCGCCATGCGCGCTTCGCCATGGGCGGCCAGGTTGGCGGCCACCTGGTCGATAACACCGGGTGGGATCAACGGTTCGTCACCTTGCACGTTGACCACGATGGCGTCGGGCGCCAGGCCGAGCTGTGTGGCGACTTCGGCCAGGCGGTCGGTGCCGGAGTTGTGGTCTTCGCGGGTCAGCACCGCCTCAGCGCCAAAGCCTTTGCAGGCCTCGATGATGCGCGGGTCATCGGTGGCCACCACCACACGCTCGGCGCTGCTTTTGCAAGCCTGTTCCCACACCAGCTGGATCATCGGCTTGTTGCCGATCAGTTGCAGCGGTTTGCCCGGCAGGCGGGTCGACGCATAACGGGAGGGAATGACAACGGTAAAGGCGGTGGTCATTTATCCAGGCGCTCATCGGTGGTCAGGGTACGGGCTTCGCTTTCCAGCATCACCGGGATGCCATCACGGATCGGGTACGCCAGGCCGGCGCCTTTGCTGATCAGCTCGGTTTTGTCGGCGCTGAGCTTGAGCGGGCCCTTGCAGATCGGGCAAGCGAGGATGTCGAGCAGTTTGGTGTCCATGAGTGTTTCCTGAAAAAAGCGGTTTAAGGCAAAAGACGGGCGGGCAACAGGCGCATCAGCTGCGTGTCGAACCAGGCGACGAACGCCGGCGACGGCAGCGCATCCACCGCAAGGTACCACCAGTCGGGCTGGGCAAAGGCGCGGCACTTCACCGCGTCCTTTTCGGTCATGACCAGCGGCAATGACGGCGTAAAATTCAGGACCTCGGCACTGTAGGGCGCGTGGTCGGCAAATGCATGGGGTATCGGCTGCCAGTGTAGCGTTTCAAGGGTGTTGAAGAAACGTTGCGGGTTGCCGATGCCGGCGACCGCATGCACCTGCTGGCCCGGCGCAAAATGATCCACCGGCCGGCGCTCGCCGGTTTGCAGGTTGACCAGTGCGGTGGGCTGCAAACGAAAGGCAAAGCCGTCCTCGCGGTCGCTGGCGGCGCCGTTGTACAGCAACGCATCGACACTCTGCAGGCGCTCCACCGGTTCGCGCAACGGCCCCGCCGGCAGGCAGCGACGGTTGCCCAGGCCACGGGCGGCGTCGATCAGCACCAGTTCAAGGTCACGGGCCAGGCGGTAATGCTGCAGGCCGTCATCGGAGAGGATCAGGTCCAGGGTTTCACTGGCCAGCAGCGCCTGGACCGCACGGCTGCGATCGGGGTCGATCATCAGCGGTACGCCGCAGCGCTGCACGATCAACAAAGGCTCGTCACCCGCCACCTCGGCGCTGTGGCTGGCCTCGACACGCCACGGCAACTGCGGTGGCTTGGCGCCATAACCGCGACTGACCACGCCGACGCGCAAGCCGCTGCGTTGACAATGTTCGATAAGCCACAGGATCAACGGCGTCTTGCCGGTACCACCCACGGTGATATTACCGACCACCACCACCGGCACCGGCGATTGATAGATCTCGCCCTCACCCGCCAGGAAGCGTGCGCGCTTGCGCTGCACCACCCGGCGATACAAAGACTCCAGCGGCCGCAACAACGCGAGTGCCGGATGGCCCTCATACCAGGCCTTGAGCAAACGATCGGACATGGCCATCAGGGTTGGCTCGCCGCCTCGACGGTGCTCATGCGCAAGTGGCTGAAACCGAGCTTGCCGGCCGCGTCCATCGCAGTGATCACGGCCTGGTGCTGGGTCTTGCCATCAGCGCTGATGGACAGCGGCAACTGCGTGTCGCCGCCGGACTCTTTCTGCAAGGCCTCCATCAGGCTGGCGAGGTCGTTTTTCTCCAGCAACTGGTTGTTCACCGAAAACACCCCGTCGGCGCTGATGGCGATGTCCAGTTGCTTGACTTGCTGGTCTTCGGCCGGCGAACCGCTCACGGCTTCCGGCAGGTCGACGCGCAGTTCGGTTTGCCGGGTGAAGGTGGTGGTGACGACAAAAAACAGCAGCAGGATAAACACCACGTCGATCAGCGACGCGAGGTTGATATCGACATTTTCCCGTTGCTTGCGGCGAAATTTCACGCTTTGCCCCCAACCAGGTCCACATCGCGGTCGCCCTGCACCACTTCCACCAACTTGATGGCTTCCTGCTCCATGCCCACCACCAGCTCATCGATGCGACGTTGCAGGAACCGGTGGAAGAACACCGAAGGAATACCCACCATCAGGCCGGCGGCCGTAGTGATCAGTGCCTTGGAGATACCACCGGCCAGCACGGCCGCATTGGTGGTCATGCCGGAGCCCATGAACGAACTGAAAATGTCGATCATGCCCAACACCGTGCCGAGCAAGCCGAGCAATGGCGCCATGGCGGCGATGGTGCCGAGGGCGTTGATGTAGCGCTCCAGTTCATGGATGACGCGGGCGGCGGCCTCTTCGATGCACTCCTTCATGATCTCGCGACCATGCTTGGAGTTGGCCAGGCCTGCGGCAAGGATCTCACCCAACGGGGAGTTGGCGCGCAGTTCCTTGAGTTTTTCCTTGTCCAGTTGCTTGTTCTTGATCCAGCCCCAGACCTGCCCCAGCAGATGCTCGGGGGTCACGCGGCTGGCGCGCAGGGTCCACAGGCGTTCGGCGACGATGCCGAGTGCGGCGATAGAGCTCATGATGATCGGCAACATCATCCAGCCGCCGGATTTGACCAATTCCCACACAGTGAATGTCCCCTCGAAAAAGTGCGCCACTTTACCATATAGGTGCGTCAGCCACAGACCCCATCGGCCGAGGCCTTGACCCCCTAGGGTAAGCGCTCGCGCCAGAACCTGCGTTGACTGCGCGCAACGACCGGTGGCGCGAATGCTCCCAGTTGCACACGCACGGCCCCCTGCTCTGCGCTGTCATACACCTGGCTGCCCAACCGTTGATAACGCTCCATCACCTGCGGATGCGGGTGGCCGAACGCATTGCCGCGCCCCCGCGAGATCAGCACATTGCGCGGAGAGAGCCGCTCGACAAACGCCCAGGACGAAGAGCTGCGACTGCCATGGTGGGGCGCCTGCAGCCACGCGGTGGGCACCGCCAGGGACGAAGCGAGCATGGCCTGTTCGGCGTCGCGGTCGATGTCGCCGGTCAGTAACAGGCGCTCGCCATTGGCCTGCACCTGCAAGACGCAGGACTTTGCATTGCCACTGATGGCGCCAGGCCACTGCCACAGTTCGAACGTTACCCCGTCCCAGGTCCATCGTTCGCCACTGACGCAGGGTTGCGTACCGATAAACGCCGGCAACCCATCGGTTTCTCCGCCCACCACACGCTTGATCGGTATGCCCTTGGCAATTGCCGCCGCACCACCGGCATGATCCGCGTCGGCGTGGCTGAGCAGCATGAGGTCCAATGCCCCGACCCCGAGCTTTCGCAACGACGGCAGCACCACCCGCGCGCCGAGATCAAAGGTTCCAGTGCGCGGTCCGGCGTCGTAAAGCAATGCATGATGGCGCGTGCGCAGAATCAGCGACTGCCCTTGCCCGACGTCCAACTGCACCACCTCCACCTGCCCGTGGGGCACCTGCTCTCGCGGGGGAAACACCGCCAGTAGCAACATCGGCCAGCCCAGCGTGCGAAAGGGCACGCCGTTGGGCAGCAGAAGCAACACGGCCCCCAACAGGCTCACCAGCCAATACCCCAAAGGTACTTGCGCCGGGATCCAGGCCGGCATGTGTCCGGCGAGCCACGCCAGCCCCTTGAACAAGCCATCCAGCGCGCCGCCCGCCAGCCACAGAAGACCTTCGCCAATATATGGCAATGGCAGTAATGCAGTCCCCGATAGCGTCAGCGGCAACACCACCAGGCTGATCCATGGCACAGCCACGAGGTTGGCCAGCGGTGCGCTCAGGCTGATGGGCAGTCCCAGCACCCACAACACCGGAAACAATCCAATGGCAATCAGCCACTGAGGTCGGGTCCATGCCTGCCACAGGCTCCACGGCCCCAACCGCCCACCAAACGCCAGAATCAGCACTGCCACCGCCGCAAACGACAGCCAGAACCCTGGCTGCAAACTGGCCAACGGTTCCAGCACCAACACACCATTGAGTGCCAGCAACAACGGCCACCATAGGCCCAGATGCCGGAAGCGCAGCCGCCACACCAACACCAACCCGACCATCACGCAGGCCCGCTGTACTGGCACGCCAAACCCTGCGAGCCAGCCGTAGCCCAACGCAGCGCTGAACGCCAGGCCACACGCCCAGGGCAACCACGGCCAGGTTCGCGGCCAGCAACCGTAGCGGGCCAAGCCGGCGATCAGCCCATAGATCAAACCCGCCAGCAAACCGATGTGCTGGCCGGAGATGACCAGCAGATGCACGGTGCCCGTATCCTGCAACACTTGCCAATCGGCAGTGGCCAGCCCTGAACCATCCCCCAGCACCAGGGCAACCAGGCCGGCTTCCCGACCTTGGGCGTCCACCGCCATAAGGCGCTGACGCACGCTGTCGCGCCAGGCATTGCGGGCCGGCGCCAGACGCTCGCCGTCCTTGACCGAGCCCGTGGCGCCGATGCGTTGGGCCAACAGCCAGGCTTCCTGATCAAACCCGTGGAAATTCAGCAACCCGGCCGGACGTTTGAGGGTAACCGCCAGGCGCCAACGTTCACCGCTGCGCACCGGCGGCCCGCCACGCCAGGACACGCGGATGCGTTTGGGTAAGCGGGCATTTCGCGACCGACTATCGGCCAGTTCGAAGCGCACACCCTCGCCCGTCTGTCGCGGCAACCCGATCACCCGCCCCTCCAGCCAGCGCGTCTGGCCGTCCAGTGCAGGTATCAGGCGATCATCCAATGCCCACTGTGCGCTGAGGCATGCCCAACTCAGCCCCAGCAGGAAAAACGCCAGTGGGTAGGTACGAAACGGCAACAACATCAACGCCAGCACCGGCGTGGCAATCAGCCATTCCATAGGCGGCAACACCGGCAAAAAGCGCAGGGCCAGCAACCCCAGCGCAAACGCGCACATCCCTGTCTTCATGAACCATCCTTTTCAAGTGATCCACTCAGTCTTAGCCGGATGCCCAGGGCGGCCTATGATGTTTTGTCACAAAGTCTGAATTTTCTGTTTATAGAATGCGGGCATACTTGCCCCTCGAACTGACCTGGACCCCTTATGCCCCGGCGCTTATTCAAACGGTACATGCCCGATCCCACGAGTATCAGGGAACATAAGTCATTACAGTTTCTCGGCACGTTGCTGCATGACCCGAACCTCTGGCACCTGAACCGGCACTCGGTCGCACGCGCAATGGCCGTGGGTTTGTTCGCCGCGTTTATCCCAATCCCGCTTCAGATGCTGTTGGCGGCAGTCCTGGCGATCACCGTGCGCGGCAATATGCCCATCGCTATCAGCCTGGTGTGGCTGACCAACCCGATTACCATGCCGGTGGTGTTTATCTGCACCTACATGACCGGCGCCTGGCTGATGAACGTGCCACCGCGCAGCCTGCCCGACGACCTCACCTGGGAATGGATCAGCGGCCAACTCAGCACCTTGTGGCAGCCGTTCCTGCTGGGTTCAGTGGTGTTGGGGCTGGTGCTGGGCGCCCTCGCCTATTGCCTGACCATGGGCTACTGGCGCTGGTGGGTGGCCCACCAGTGGAAAAAGCGCAAACAGCGCCGCGCTTAGCAGGCCCGCAAGCGCAGGTGCACGCGCAGGCCTTGCCCGGTATTTTCCGCCCACAGGCTGCCGTCCTGGCGCTGCACGGCGTTGCGGGCGATGCTCAGGCCCAGCCCGAAGCCGCCATCGCCGGGGCGTGAACCGTCCAGGCGGGTAAAAGGCGCGAAGATCCGCTCCAGGTCCCCGTCATCGATCCCGCCGCCCTGGTCCTCCAGCCAGACATGCCAATAATCACCTTCGCGACGCCCGTCCAGGCTGACCACGCCGCCCGACGGTGAGTGGCGGATAGCGTTGCGCAAGATGTTTTCCAGGGCCTGCGCCAACGCATTCAGGTTGCCTCGCACCCAGCATTCCGCCCCCAACAGGCATGGCAGCCGCGACCCCGGCCAGTCGCTCTCATAGCAGGCGTTTTCACGCAACATGTCCCACAGCGCCTGAAGCTGGATAGCTTCCTGGGGCAGCGGCGCGCGTTCGGTGTCGAGCCAGGCCAGTTGCAGGCTGTCTTCCACCAGGCGCTGCATCGCGTCGATTTCACGGCCGAGCCGCTCGCGCAGTTGCGCCAGGTCTTGCTCACTGTCACAGGCCACTCGCAGGCGACTCAGCGGGGTGCGCAGTTCATGGGACATGTCCCGCAGCAACTGTTGCTGCAACACCACGGTGCCCTGCAAACGCTCGGACATATGGTCGAACGCACGCCCCAGTTCGCCCAGCTCATCCTGGCGACTGGTGGCGTCGTGGGACAAACGCGTGTTCAACTGATCGGCACGCCAGGCATTGGCCTGCTCACGCAGTTGATTGAGGGGCATGATCAGCAGCCGATACAACCCAATACACAGCAACAGGGTAAACAGGCCGGGAATCACCCCGTTGGTCACCACCCGCCAGAACAGTTGATAGCGCCCCGGCATGAAGCGTTGCGGCAACTCGATCACCAGCGACCCCGCATGGGGGTCGCCCGGAAACGGGATCTTCAGCCACGGCAGGCCTTTGACATGCCGGCTCACCGGCCAATCCAGGCCACGCAGAAAGGTCAGGCGCTGGCTTTCGTTGTCGCTCAGCGGGATGCTGCTCAACGATTGCAGGTCATTGCCGATCACACCTATCCAGGTGCTTTCGCGCTTGCCCATCGCCTGCAGCCAGGCGTCGACGCCGGCATTGCCGCCGCGATTCCACGCCTGTTCAGCACCGACCGCGTACCCACTCAAGGTGATTCGCGCCGCATCGGACAGGTAGGCGTTCTTCTGCTCCATGTAGCGGCCCCAGGACCAGCTGAGCCAGATCATCAACAAGCAAAAGGCGATCAGCAGGCAGGCGAGTTTCCAGAATAACGAGTGCCTGCCCGGCAGCCTTTTCAACGGGCGTTCAAAGGCCGTCATCGTGACCGCTCAGCACATAGCCCTTGCCCCACACGGTGCGCACTTCGCGCTCGGTGTAGCCGATGGCCTTGAGCTTGCGGCGGATCTGGCTGATATGCATGTCGAGGCTGCGGTCATGGGGCGCATAACCGCGTTGCAGCACATGCTGGTACAAGAAAGGTTTGCTGAGGACTTCTTCACTGTTGCGGTGCAGGGTTTCCAGCAGCCGGTATTCGCTGCGGGTCAGGCCGGCCCAATGGTCCAGGTGGAAAACATCGCACAGCTCATCGTCAAAGCGCAGCGCGCGGGCATCGTCGCGCACCGGTGCCGGAATCGGCAACGGACGCCGGTCGAGGGCCACTCGACGCAGGATAGCTTCGATGCGCACGCGCAGCTCGATCATGCTGAACGGCTTGGGCAGGTAGTCATCGGCTCCCAGGCGAAAACCGCTGACGCGATCGGCTTCAGCACCCAGTGCGGACATCAGGATCACCGGGATCGAATGGCTCTGGCGCAGATGAGTGAGGATCGACAGGCCATCCATGCCCGGCAACAGGATGTCCATCAACACCACGTCAAAGGCCTGGTCGCGCGCCATCTGCAGGCCCTGCTGGCCATTCTGGCACCAGGTCACGTGGAAACCACAACGGCCCAGGTGCTCATGGACATAAGCGCCCAGCACAGGGTCATCTTCAATGGTCAGGATACTGGGTAGGCCAATTGCTGCGGGATTCATTAGTATCTGCAAGTCATTCTCAATGGCTGATTATTCAAGATTACCCCGCCCCAGGCAATCGCCACCGGGCGCCAAATGGCGCGAAGATTGCCGTATGTCATTAATTTGCAAGATTCCACGCCGCGCAAATGGCTACACTGCGCAGGTGGCGCGGGCCGGATGCCCGCGTGAATCATCGATATCAATGTGGTAGCAGGAGAGTGGCGTGCTGACAAGAATGGGGATAAAAGGCCGCGTACTGTTGCTGACCTTATTACCGACCAGCCTGATGGCCTCGTTGCTGGGCGGCTATTTCACCTGGATGCAGTTGTCGGAACTGCAGACCCAATTGCTGCAACGTGGCGAGATGATAGCCGAGCAGTTGGCGCCACTGGTGGCGCCCGCCTTGAGTGCACGCAACACCGACCTGCTGGAGCGCATCGCCACCCAATCCCTTGAGCAGCCGGACGTGCGCACCGTGTCGTTCCTCAGCCCGGACCGTGCGACCCTCGCCCACGCCGGCCCGACCATGCTCAACCAGGCACCCATCGGCAACAGCTCACACCTGTTGCAGCGCACCGGCAATGACGCCACGCGCTACCTGCTGCCGGTGTTTGGCCGCCATCGCAACCTCGCTGGCGACCTGATCCCGGATGAAGCCGACCGTCTGCTGGGCTGGGTCGAGGTGGAACTGTCCCACAACGGCATGTTGCTGCGTGGCTACCGCAGCCTGTTCGCCAGCCTGCTGCTGATCGCCATCGGCCTGATCTGCACCGCGGCACTGGCCCTGCGCATCAGCCGTACCATCAACGCGCCGATCGGCCAGATCAAGCAAGCCGTCGCCCAGCTCAAGGACGGCAACCTCGAAACCCGCCTGCCGCCCCTGGGCAGCCAGGAACTGGACCAGCTCGCCTCGGGCATCAACCGCATGGCCGAGACCCTGCAGAACGCCCAGGAAGAACTGCAACACAGTATCGACCAGGCCACCGAAGACGTACGCCAGAACCTGGAAACCATCGAGATCCAGAACATCGAGCTGGACCTGGCACGTAAGGAGGCCCTGGAGGCCAGCCGCATCAAGTCGGAGTTCCTGGCCAACATGAGCCATGAGATCCGCACACCGCTCAACGGCATCCTCGGCTTTACCCATTTATTGCAAAAGAGCGAGCTGACCCCGCGTCAACTCGACTACCTGGGCACCATCGAAAAATCCGCCGACAACCTGCTGGGCATCATCAACGAGATCCTCGACTTCTCGAAAATCGAAGCCGGCAAACTGGTCCTCGACAGCATCCCGTTCAACCTGCGGGACTTGCTGCAAGACACCCTGACCATCCTCGCCCCTGCCGCCCATGCCAAGCAGCTCGAACTGGTCAGCCTGGTCTACCGCGACACGCCGCTGGCGCTGGTGGGCGACCCGTTGCGACTCAAGCAGATTCTCACCAACCTGATCAGCAACGCGATCAAGTTCACTCGCGAAGGCACCATCGTGGCCCGGGCGATGATCGAGGACGAGCAGGAAGACAGCGTGCAATTGCGCATCAGCGTGCAGGACACCGGCATCGGCCTGTCCAGCCAGGACGTACGCGCCCTGTTCCAGGCCTTCAGCCAGGCCGACAATTCACTGTCGCGCCAACCCGGCGGTACAGGGTTGGGCCTGGTGATCTCCAAGCGCCTGATCGAACAGATGGGCGGCGAGATCGGCGTCGACAGCACGCCGGGCGAAGGCTCGGAGTTCTGGATCAGCCTGAACCTGCCCAAGACCCGCGACGACGTCGAGGACCTGCCTTCCGCGCCCCTGCTGGGTCATCGCGTGGCGGTGCTGGAAAACCACGAACTGGCACGCCAGGCGCTGCAACATCAATTGGAAGATTGCGGCCTGGAAGTCACGCCGTTCAACAGCCTGGAGAGCCTGACCAACGGCATCACCAGCGCCCATCAGACCGAGCAGGCCATTGACCTTGCGGTGCTCGGCGTCACGGCCAACGATATCCCGCCCGAGCGCCTCAACCAACACCTGTGGGACCTCGAACACCTGGGCTGCAAAGTGCTGGTGCTGTGCCCCACCACCGAACAGATGCTGTTCAACCAGTCGGTGCCCAACCCCAACAGTCAATTGCAGGCCAAGCCGGCGTGCACGCGCAAACTGCGCCGTGCCTTGTCCGACCTGATCAGCCCACGCCCGACACGCAGCGAACCCGGCGAACCGTTATCCAGCCGGGCGCCACGCGTCCTGTGCGTGGATGACAATCCGGCGAACCTGTTGCTGGTCCAGACCCTGCTGGAAGACATGGGCGCCCGGGTGCATGCCGTGGAAAGCGGTTATGCAGCCGTCGACGCAGTGAAGCAGGACACCTTCGACCTGGTGCTGATGGACGTGCAAATGCCCGGCATGGATGGCCGCCAAAGCACCGAGGCGATCCGCCAGTGGGAAAGCGAACGCAGCGGCACGCCATTGCCGGTAGTCGCCCTCACCGCCCACGCCATGGCCAACGAAAAACGCGCCTTGCTGCAAAGCGGCATGGACGACTACCTGACCAAACCCATCAGTGAACGCCAACTGGCCCAGGTGGTGCTGAAATGGACCGGCCTGGCCCTGCGCAATCAGAGTCCGGAGCGCGCGACCGACAACCTCGGCCCTGGCGTGAAACTGCCGGTGCTCGACCACGAAGAAGGGCTGCGCCTGGCGGCCGGCAAAGCGGACCTGGCGGCGGATATGCTCGCGATGTTGCTGGCCTCCCTGGAGGCCGACCGCATGGCCATCACCCAGGCCCGTGAGGCCAATGACAACAACGCCCTGATCGAACGCGTGCATCGCCTGCACGGCGCAACGCGTTACTGCGGCGTACCGCAACTGCGGGCATGCTGCCAGCGCGCCGAAACCCTGCTCAAGCAGGACGACGCCAAGGCCATGCATGCGCTGGACGAACTGGACATGGCGATTGCCCGGCTGGCCAGTGAGGCGCGGGTCAGCGCCTGAAGCTACTTTGACGCCGATCAATTGTGGGAGGGGGCTTGCCCCCGATAGCGTCGCATCAGTCGAAGCATCTGTAGCTGACACACCCTAATCGGGGGCAAGCCCCCTCCCACAGTTGTCCAGCATTTCCAACAGATTAATTGCGGGGAGCCTTTTGATGCGCGTGATTCTTTTCAGCAGCCAAACCTACGACCGCGACAGCTTTCTCGGCGAACCATTGCCGCCTGGCCTGGAGCTGCAATTCCAACCCGCACGGCTCAACCTCGACACCGTGGCTTTGGCCGAACATCACGAAGTGGTCTGCGCCTTTATCAACGATGACCTCAGCGCCCCGGTGCTGGAACAGTTGGCCAAGGGCGGCACACGGTTGATCGCCCTGCGCTCGGCGGGCTACAACCATGTGGACCTGCCCGTCGCCAAGCGCCTGGGCCTGACCATCGTGCGCGTGCCGGCCTATTCGCCCCATGCGGTGGCCGAACACGCGGTCGCGCTGATTCTCGCCCTCAACCGTCGCCTGCACCGCGCCTACAACCGCACCCGCGACGGCGATTTCAGCCTGCATGGCCTCACCGGTTTCGACCTGGTCGGCAAGACCGTCGGCGTGGTCGGCACCGGGCAGATCGGCGCCACCTTCGCCAAAATCATGGCCGGCTTCGGTTGCCAGTTGCTCGCCTACGACCCCTTCCCCAACCCGCAGGTACAGGCCTTGGGTGCACGCTACGTGAGCCTGCCCGAACTGTTGGCCCAGGCGCAGATCATCAGCCTGCACTGCCCGTTGACGGCCGACAGCAAGCATCTGATCAACGCCCGTTCCCTGGCGCAGATGCAAACCGGTGCGATGCTGATCAACACCGGTCGCGGTGGCCTGGTCGACACCCCGGCGCTGATCGAGGCGCTCAAGGAAGGCCAGCTCGGCTACCTTGGGCTGGATGTGTATGAGGAAGAAGCGCAGTTGTTTTTCGAGGACCGCTCCGACCTGCCCTTGCAGGACGACGTACTTGCACGCCTGCTGACCTTCCCCAACGTGATCATTACCGCGCACCAGGCGTTTCTCACCTGCGAGGCCCTGGCCGCCATCGCCGGCACCACGTTGGCCAACATTGCCGCGTGGGCCGATGGCCGGGCGCAGAACCTCGTCGAAGGATGATCAGCGGTCACATACCAGGCTCATGATGAGCCAGCACCCGTGATAGGATGCCGCGCCTATTTGGAGGATCCATGGCCGAACACGATTTCCGCTTCAGTTTGCTGAGCCCGCAACACACCCTGATCGAATGCCGCGCCCTGGTGCCGGGCCGTTACCAGGTCACCGGCAACGGTGGTTCGATCAAGCATGGCGACGTGCTGATCGTCTCCCTGCGCGGCAGTAAAACCCTGTCGATGCGCCTCACCGTCGAAGGTGACGCGCGCTACTCCATCCGCCCGGCAGGCCAATGGGTCGCCATGGCCCAGGGGCCGAAGTTCGGCGAGTTGGAGATTCACACCTGGAAGGTCAACTGCGACAGCTGCGACGCCGTGTTGGACTTCGAGTTTGCAGTGGAAACCAAGCTGAGCAAAGAGCCACTTCAACCCGCCGCCAATGCGCGGATCGCCGAGTTGGGCTGGGCCAGCGAGGGCGACAAGCACCGCTGCCCGAAATGCCAGAAGGCTGCGCAATGAGAGGCCTGTTGCTGCTTGCCGCCCTCGGGGCGGGCCTGATCGGCTGCGCCGGCGACGCGGTCAAGCTCCAGCAGGATCACAGCTACGTAGTGGAATGGATTGGTGAGCGGCCGCTGATGGACTACGCGCACCTGACCGTCACCCTCGGCGCCGATGGCCGCGCCTACGGCAATGGCGGCTGCAACCATTGGTTCGCGCCTTACACCGTCGAGGGCAAAAAGCTCAGCTTCGGCCAGATCGGCAGCACCCGCAAGCTCTGCGCCGAAGCCTTGATGGAGCAGGAACACCGCTTCTTCCAGGCCCTGCAAGGCGTACAGCGCTGGGATATCTCGCCGATCGAGCAGACGCGCTTCTGGCCGGCCGAGGGCAAGCCAATACGCTTGTGGCTCGAAGAAGGCTGATACCGCCGATCGGTAGGTTGGTGGGATCCATATGTGGGAGGGGGCTTGCCCCCGATGGCGGTGCAACAGTCAACTGATGTATTGACTGACACACAGCTATCGGGGGCAAGCCCCCTCCCACATTTGTTTTGAATTGTGGCTTTAGCCGCGCAGGGCCTTGAGCTTGGCCAGCACGCCTTCCGCCGTCTGCTCGCCCATCAACGTCTCGCGCACCTTGCCCTTGTCATCGATGATGTAGGTCACCGGCAACGCTTCGCTACGCGGAATATCGAATATCTCTTCCGGGTTCTGCGCCAGCACCGTGAACTTGATGCCCAGCTTGTCGCTGGCGGCTTTCAGCTCTTCGCCCTGCACATTGTCGAAGTTGACCCCGAACACACCCACATTCTGCGCCTTCAGCTGTGCGGCCAGTGCGTTGAGCTCAGGGATTTCCGTGCGGCACGGGCCACACCATTCGGCCCAGTAATTGACCACCAGCCACTGCTTGTCCAAGCGTTCGGCCGCCACCTTCTGGCCGTATTGGTCAACGCCGTAATCGTTACCGCAGCCGCTGAGCAGCAGGGTTGAGATGATCGCCAATGCACCGATCAGTCGCCTTGTCATGGGGTAATCCTTCGCAAAAATGAACGTTGGCTGCGACCTATCGCCTCTTACGGTTTAAGGACGGGTCGCTGCGCGGGTAGAATACCCGCCACCTTACGCAAGATGCGACCCGCACATGACCGATCTGACGCTTTATCACAACCCGCGCTGCTCGAAATCCCGCGGTGCGCTGCAACTGCTGGAAGCCCGTGGCCTCACCCCCACCGTCGTACGCTACCTGGAAACCCCGCTGGATGCCGCGCAACTCAAGGCGCTGCTCGGCAAACTGGGTATCAGCGCGCGCCAACTGCTGCGCAGCGGTGAAGATGAATACAAGGCGCTCAACCTGGCTGACGCCAGCCTCAGCGAAGCCCAGTTGATCGCCGCCATTGCCGATCACCCGCAATTGATGGAACGCCCGATCCTGGAAACCGCCGACAAAGCCATCATCGGCCGTCCGCCGGAAAACGTACTGGAGATCCTGCCGTGACGTCGCCGTATGTGCTGGTGCTGTATTACAGCCGCAACGGCTCGGTGAGCGAAATGGCCCGGCAGATTGCCCGAGGCATCGAGCAAGGCGGGATGGAGGCGCGCCTGCGCACCGTGCCGGCGATCTCCACCGAGTGCGAAGCAGTGGCACCCAGCATTCCGGATGAAGGCGCGTTGTATGCCAGCCTCGACGACCTGAAACACTGCTCCGGCCTGGCCTTGGGCAGCCCAACCCGCTTCGGCAATATGGCGGCGCCGCTCAAGTATTTCATCGACGGCACCAGCAACCTGTGGCTCACCGGCGCCCTCGTCGGCAAGCCCGCGGGTGTGTTTACCTCCACCGCCAGCCTGCACGGCGGCCAGGAAACCACGCTGATGTCGATGCTGCTGCCGTTGCTGCACCACGGCATGCTGATCACCGGCCTGCCCTACAGCGAACAGGCCTTGCTCGATACCCAGGGCGGCGGCACGCCGTATGGCGCCAGCCACCACGCCGGGCCTGACGGCAAGCGCATGCTCGACCAGCACGAGATCGCCCTGTGTCGCGCCTTGGGCCTGCGCCTGGCGAACACCGCCACCTTGCTGGAGGGCGGTCGTGGCCAGGAAGCCTAAAGTCCTGCCGCCCCAGGCGTGGTTGGAGCCACGGGTCAAGGTGGCTCGCGCACTCAGCCTGCTGGCGTTTTTTGGCCTGGTTAGTTTGCTCTGCGTGTATTACCTGTTCGTCGCCGACCTGCACGGCGCACGGCCGTGGGTGATCCTGCTGATCGAACTGGTGCCGCTGCTGGTGCTGACGCCCGGCATGCTGCTGGGCAGCGCGCGCGGCCATTCGTGGATGTGCTTTGTGGTGAACCTGTATTTCATCAAGGGCGCGCTGGCGGCGTATGACCCGAACCGGCAGTGGTTCGGGGTGCTGGAAATGCTGGCGAGCCTGGCGGTGTTTTGTACGGCATTGTTGTATGTGCGCTGGCGGCATCAGTTGAACCGACAGCTGGCAGCGGCCTGAAGTCCCTCATCGGGGGCAAGCCCCCTCCCACACTGTTACCGCGCCGCCTATCCAATGTGGGAGGGGGCTTGCCCCCGATGGCACCACCCCGGCCTCAATGGTTGACGGTGTACGCCAACATCATCGACAACTGGCACATCGGCCGCCCGCTCTCGGCGTGCCACTGATTGAACGCACCCTGCACTGTCGCCAGGTCGCGCAGGCTGGTCGGCGCCTTATCGACGATCTTCTGCGCGTTCAACGCCGCCACCACGTCATCACTCGGCACAAAGGTGTCCTTGCCGACCATGCGCAAAAAGCGCGGCGCGGACAGCCCGCCGAGCTGGTGGCCGTGCTTGCTCAGGTACTTCCACAGCCCGACGATGTCGGTCACCGGCCAATCGGCGATGAACGCGCCAAAGCTGCCCTTCTCCTGCTGGATATCGAGGATCATCTGCGCGTTGCGCGGCACGCTCTTGAGCTTGCCCAGGTGGCGGATGATGCTGGTGTCCTGCATCAGCCGCTCCAGGTGCTCGGCGCCCATCAGCACTACCTTTTCCGGATCGAAGCCGAAAAATACCTTTTCGAACGCCGGCCACTTGGCGTCCACCACACTGTGCTTCAAGCCCGCACGAAACACGCGCAGCGCCAAGGTCGACAGGTAGCGATCATCGCTGATCTTGCGTAATTGCGCCGCAGTCTTGGGCACAGGCAGGTGGGCTTCCAGCTCGGCCGCCGAACCGAAGCGATTCAGACAATATTCGTGCAGCCACTTGTAATCGCGCATGCCCTCTCCTGGCAATTGAATTGAAAACGGCGCCCGCGAGCGCCGTGTGTCAGAGCCTTGAAGGGACTCAGAGGTTCACAACATTGACGAAGCGCGACGCGGCGGTTTCATCAATTTTCAGGCTGGTGAAGTCAAACAGGTTGCGGTCGGCCAATTGCGAAGGGATCACGTTCTGCAGGCTGCGGAAGATGCTTTCGGTACGGCCCGGGGTCTTGCGTTCCCATTCCAGCAGCATTTCCTTGACCACCTGGCGTTGCAGATTCTCCTGGGAACCACACAGGTTGCACGGGATGATCGGGAATTGCTTGAAGTCGGAGTAGGCCTGGATGTCTTTCTCGTTGCAATACGCCAGCGGGCGGATCACCACGTTGCGCCCGTCATCGGCACGCAGCTTGGGCGGCATGGCCTTGAGCGAGCCGTTGAAGAACATATTGAGGAAGAAGGTCTCGACGATGTCGTCGCGATGGTGACCCAGGGCCATTTTGGTCGCGCCGATTTCATCGGCGAAGGTGTATAGCGTGCCACGGCGCAGGCGTGAGCACAGCGAGCAGGTGGTCTTGCCTTCCGGAATCAGTTCCTTGACCACCGAATAGGTGTCTTTCTCAACAATGTGGTACTCGATGCCCAGCTCCTTGAGGTAGGCCGGCAGCACGTGCTCGGGAAAACCCGGTTGTTTCTGGTCCATGTTGACGGCAACGATCTCGAACTTGATCGGCGCGACCTTTTGCAGGTGCAGCAGCACGTCGAGCATGGTGTAGCTGTCTTTGCCGCCGGAGAGGCAGACCATGACCTTGTCGCCGTCCTCGATCATATTGAAATCGGCGACCGCTTCACCAGCCAGGCGACGCAGGCGTTTTTGCAGTTTGTTCTGGTTGACCGTAAGAGTGCCCATGGCGCTTGGATCCGCTAGAGGTGTGTGACGAAAAGCCGAATATTTTACCGGTAAGAATCACCGAGTTCCATTGTGGGAGGGGGCTTGCCCCCGATTGCGGCGTCTCAGCGACTCATTGATAGCTGACACAACGCCATCGGGGGCAAGCCCCCTCCCACTATGATCAGCATCCAGTCAAAAGACCTCAGCGCGATTAACCCCAACGTTTACAGCGCAATTTGCTCTAAAGGCCCTACAGTTATTCAGGCTATCCCTTCCTATACTGCGACTAGAGGTCGCACAGCTATCCAGGACCTTTGAGGCCATTTGGCCCGTGGGCGCTCCGATGGGGGGCGATGGCAATAACGACAGGAGTGACTGGCATGATCCATCACGTCGTGGGGCTTTTTACCCATCCCGACCAGGAATGGCGGGAAATCCGTGGCGATAAAGAAGAAAGCATCGGCCACATGTACCTCACCCATACCTTGATTCTTGCGGCAATTCCCGCCGTATCCGCGTTTATCGGCACCACCCAGATCGGCTGGGTCATCGGCAACCGCGCGCCGGTGATGCTGACCCAGGAAAGCGCATTGTGGATGACCCTGATGTCCTACGCCGCGATGCTCGGTGGCGTGGCGGTGATGGGCGCGTTCATTCACTGGATGGCGCGCACCTACGACGCCAATCCCAGCATGGCGCGCTGTGTGGCGTTTGCCACCTACACCGCCACACCGCTGTTCATTGGCGGGCTGGCGGCGCTCTATCCACACATGTGGCTGGGCATGGTGGTGGGCACGGCGGCCATCTGTTACACGGTGTACCTGCTATACGTTGGCGTGCCGACCTTTATGAACATCGATCCGGATGAAGGCTTCCTGTTTTCCAGTTCCATACTGGCGGTAGGATTGGTGGTACTGGTAGCGATCATGGCCTTTACCGTGATCGTCTGGGGCCTGGGCGTAGGTCCCATCTACACCAACTGAGCGGAAAAAAACCCAGGCAAAGCCACCGCAAGGTGGCTTTGTGCATCATGCATGACCATTCGGCGCCTGACAGATTCGGAAACACCCAGCTTTGCGGCATACTGGACATCTCTGGAGATATGTACAGCATGCCCGAGCAACTCAATACCCGCGTCGAAGATTGTTTCCTGCTAGCCGAATCCTTTTTCAAACGAAGCTTCAAACGCCCTCAGGTCAGCCTCAAGCTGCGGGGCCAGAAGGCCGGTGTCGCGCATTTGCACGAGAACCTGCTGCGCTTCAACCCACAGCTGTACCGTGAAAACAGCCAACATTTCCTGAAGCAGACCGTCGCCCATGAAGTGGCGCACCTGATTGCCCACCAATTGTTTGGCGAACGCATCCAGCCCCACGGCGAGGAATGGCAATTGATCATGCGCGGGGTCTACGAACTGCCGCCGGACCGTTGCCACACCTATGCCGTGAAGCGCCGCCAGGTCACTCGCTATATCTACAAGTGCCCGTGCGCAGACAGTGACTTTCCGTTTTCGTCACAGCGCCATGGGATGGTCGCCCAGGGTCGAAGGTATTTGTGTCGGCGGTGCCGGCAGACCTTGGTGTTTACCGGCGAAACCCGGGTGGAGTGAGGGCCTCATCGGGGGCAAGCCCCCTCCTACATAGTGACCGCGCCGCCGACCCAGTGTGGGAGGGAGCTTGCTCCCGATGGCGCCGGTCCAGTCACCCGACTACCTTGGCCCGCCGCAAAGCCTCTATCCGCTGAACACTGAACCCCAACTCCGCCAGCACCTCATCACTGTGCGCCCCCACGGCGGCGCCAATATGCCTGGGCTCAGGCAGCCCCTCGGAGAACTTTAGCGGGCACGCCAATTGCGCCTGGGTCGAACCATCGCCCCGTGGCACCTGGCTGACCAGTTGCCGCGATTTAAGCTGCGGATGCTCCACCGCTTCACTCAGGCTCAACACCGGCTCCACACACGCATCCACCCCGGCAAACAACTCACACAACTCATCAAAGCTGCGTTTCTCGAATTCAACCTGCAGTGCCTGCTTGAGTGCGGGCGACAAGCCCAGCGCCGCCAACTCCGGCCGTCCCAGCGCGCCACAGAGCTGCTGCGTAAACCCAGGCTCCAGGCTGCCCACTGACATCCAACGCCCGTCCCGCGAGCGGTAATAATCGTAAAAGCTGCCACCGTTCAGCACATGGCTTTCGCATTCAGGCTCGACGTCGCACGCCAGGTAGCCCGCGCCGGCCATGGCGTTCAGGCTGAACGAGCAGTCGGTCATGCTCACATCCAGAGACTGGCCGACCCCGCTCTGCTGCCGGGCGATGACTGCCGCGAGCAGCCCCACCACCGCATGCAGCGAGCCCCCGCCCACGTCCGCCAACTGCACGCCCAGTGGCAACGGTCCACTGTCCTGGCGCCCGGTGTAGCTGGCGATTCCGGCCAGCGCCAGGTAATTGATGTCATGCCCGGCGCGGTCCTTATACGGGCCGGTCTGACCGTAACCGGTGATCGACACATAAATGAGCCGGGGATTGATCGCCTTCAACGCCTCATAGCCCAAGCCCAGGCGCTCCATCACCCCAGGCCGGAACTGTTCGAGGACGATGTCGTAGTCCTTGACCAGCGTCCGCACGATCTCCAGCGCCTCGGCCTGCTTGAGGTCCAGCGCCAGGCTGCGCTTATTGCGGTTGAGGTAGGCGTGACTGGCCGACGTGCCCTGGTCGTGGGGCGGCAGTACGCGCAACAGGTCCATGCGCGTGGGTGACTCGATACGCAGCACCTCGGCGCCCATGTCCGCCAGCATCAGCGACGCGAATGGGCCAGGCAGCAAGGTGGAAAAATCCAGCACTTTGAGGGACGCCAAGGGACCTGACATGGGCACTCCATTTCGGTTTTGAATGCCCACAGACTAGGCAGCCTTGCGCCCGTCGGCAATCGCCGGAACGGTCACCGACAGTGACCGTTTTGATCACGGCGGGCTTTTTCGTGGCGGCGGCTTTATCATTGGCCCACGTTTGCTTGCAGAGTGTTCCATGAAGTTTGCGATTGCAGTGTTTTGTGCCGCCCACGCGCCCTCCTCGCGCCGCGCCCTGCTGTTTGCCCAGGCGGCGCTGGCCGGCGGGCATGAGATTGTGCGGCTGTTTTTCTATCAGGACGGCGTGTACAGCGCGTCCAATTCGGTGGTTGCGCCCCAGGATGAGCAGGACATCGCCCGTCAATGGCGGGAGTTTGTCAGCGCGCATCAACTCGACAGCGTGGTGTGCATCGCTGCCGCCTTGCGCCGTGGCGTGCTCAACCAGGAAGAAGCCACGCGTTATCAACGCAGTGCGGTCAACCTCGATGCGCCGTGGGAGCTGTCGGGCTTGGGGCAATTGCATGACGCCGCGCAGGCCGCCGACCGCCTGATCTGTTTTGGAGGGCCGTGACATGTCCAAATCCTTGCTGGTCATCAGCCGCCAGGCGCCGTGGTCCGGCCCCAGCGCGCGCGAAGCGCTGGACATCGTGCTGGCCGGGGGCGCGTTCGATCTGCCCATTGGCCTGCTGTTCCTCGATGACGGCGTGTTCCAGCTGGCGCCGCATCAAGACGCCAAGGCCGTGCAGCAAAAGGACCTCAGCGCCAATCTGCACGCGCTGGGCCTGTTCGGTATCGACGAGGTATTCGCCTGTAGCCATAGCCTGGCCGAGCGCGGCCTCACGACGCCCGCCAGCGCACAGCCGCTGGACAGTGCTGCGATCTCCCAGTTGATTGACCGTTACGACCAGGTGATAACCCTCTGATGTCGACTCTACATGTGGTTTCCCACTCCCCGTTTACCGATAGCCGCCTGGACAGCTGCCTGCGTATCTGTGGCGTAAATGACGCCATCCTGCTCTGCGGCGACGGCGCCTACGGGTTGCACAACGCGGCGCTGCACACCAAAGGCATGAAGGTGTTTGTACTGGCCGAAGACATGCAGGCGCGCAACCTGCCACTGCCCGACTGGGCCGACAGCGTGGACTACCCAGGCTTCGTGCAGTTGTCGCTCGACTACGACAAGGTCAACAGCTGGCTATGAACACCCTGACCGTAGGCACTCGCAGCCTGGAACTGGACAAGGACGGCTACCTTGTCGACCTGAACGCGTGGTCCGAAGAAGTCGCCAACGCCCTGGCCGCCGCCGAACCGCTGGCGTTGACCGCGGACCATTGGGAAATCCTCACACTGCTGCGCCAGTTCTATGCCGAATTCCAGCTGTCACCCGCCACGCGCCCGCTGATCAAGTACACCGCCTTGAAGCTGGGCCCGGAAAAGGGCAACAGCCTGCACCTCAACAAACTGTTCAACGGCACTCCCGCCAAACTCGCCGCCAAGCTGGCGGGCCTGCCCAGGCCGACGAATTGCTTATGACCGACTTTGCCCCGCTGACCCTTGAAACCCCTGCCGAACACCCGTTTGCGCAATTCGTGCGCATCCTGGGCAAAGGCAAGCGCGGTGCGCGCAACCTCACCCGTGAGGAGGCGCGCGAAGCCATGGGCATGCTGCTCGACGAAAAAGTCGAGGACACCCAGCTCGGCGCCTTCCTCATGCTGCTGCGCCACAAGGAAGAAAGCCCGGAAGAACTGGCCGGTTTCACCGAAGCCGTACGCGAACGCCTGAACGCTCCGGCGCTGAATGTGGACGTCGACTGGCCGACCTACGCCGGCAAGAAACGCCACCTGCCGTGGTACCTGCTGGCAGCCAAGTGCCTGGCGCAAAACGGCGTGCGCATCCTGATGCACGGCGGCGGCGCCCACACGGCGGGACGGCTGTACACCGAGCAATTGCTGGAGGGTTTGCAGATCCCGCTGTGCCGCAACTGGCAGCAGGTCGAAGCCGCCTACGCACGCGGCAGCCTGGCCTTTATCCCGCTGGGTGACTGGGCGCCGCAGTTGCAACGCATGATCGACCTGCGCAACACCCTGGGCCTGCGCTCGCCGATCCACTCCCTGGCGCGCTTGCTCAACCCCTTGAATGCGCGCCTTGGCCTGCAAAGTATTTTCCATCCGGGTTACCAGGGCGTGCACCGCGATGCCAGCGGCCTGCTCGGCGACAATGTAATCGTGGTGAAGGGCGACGGCGGCGAGATCGAGATCAATCCCGACTCGGCCAGTCACCTGTACGGCACCACTGGAGGCGAAAGCTGGGACGAAGAGTGGCCCGCCCTCTCCGCCCAGCGCCACGTCAAACCGGCCACACTCGAACCTGAGCATCTGAAAGCGCTGTGGCGCGGTGATGTCGAGGACAGCTACCCACAACTGGCCCTGATCGCGACCATGGCCCTAGCCTTGCGTGGCCTGGGTCATTCACGGGAACAAGCGTTCGCCCTGGCCCAGCAATACTGGGACGCGCGGGACAAATCGATTTAATCGATGATTAACCCCCGGTCTTTGCGCTTTTAGTTCGAACTCATCCCTTTAGACTGGGCTCCAACGCTTATTAGCCTAGGAGCCAGTCATGGGTTTGCTGATCGAAGGACGCTGGAAAGACCAGTGGTACGAAAGTAGCGCGGACGGCGCGTTCCAGCGCGAACAGGCGCAACGCCGCCACTGGGTCACCGCCGATGGCGCGCCCGGCCCGAGTGGCGAAGGCGGCTTCAAAGCCGAGGCCGGTCGCTACCACCTCTATGTCTCCCTGGCCTGCCCGTGGGCCCATCGCACGCTGATCCTGCGCAAGCTCAAGGGCCTGGAAAGCCTGATCGACGTGTCGGTGGTCAGCTGGCTGATGCTGGAAAACGGCTGGACCTTCGACAAGGCCCACGGTTCCACCGGCGACAAGCTGGGTGATTTCGACTTCATGCACCAGCGCTATACCGCCGACACCGCCGATTACACCGGACGCGTCACCGTTCCGGTGCTGTGGGACAAAAAGCTCAAGCGCATCGTCAGCAATGAATCGGCGGAGATCATCCGCATGTTCAACGACGCCTTCAATGAATTGACCGGCAACACCCTGGACTTCTACCCCCAGCCGCTGCGCACGACCATTGACGCGTTGAACGAACGCATTTACCCGGCAGTGAACAACGGCGTATACCGCGCAGGCTTCGCCACCTCACAGCAAGCGTATGAAAGTGCGTTTGATGATGTGTTCGCCGAGCTGGATCATCTGGAACAGCACTTGGGCGACCATCGTTACCTGGCCGGTGAATACCTGACCGAGGCAGATGTGCGGCTGTTCACCACGCTGATTCGTTTTGATGCGGTGTACTACAGCCACTTCAAATGCAATTTGCGCAGGATTGCGGATTATCCGAATTTGTCGAATTGGTTGAGGGAGCTGTATCAGTGGCCGGGAGTGGCGGAGACGGTGGATTTTGCGCACATCAAGGGGCATTACTATGCCAGCCATCGCACGATCAATCCGACAGGGATTGTGCCGAAGGGGCCGTTGCAGGGGTTTGATGAACAGCACGATCGGAAGCAATTGATTGGCAAAGGCGTGTGGAACTGATCCGACGTATTGGCTGGCTTTTAGGGCCTCATCGGGGGCAAGCCCCCTCCCACACTGGAATGCAGTCCAATGTGGGAGGGGGCTTGCCCCCGATGCTTTCAAGGCTCAGACCTGGGACTGCGCGCCCTCAAACCACTTCAGCTTCTCGCGCAACACCACCACCTCACCCACGATCACCAGTGTCGGCGCATGCACTTCATGCTCCGCCACCATGCGTGGCAAATCGGCGAGGGTGCCGGTGAACACGCGCTGATTGGACGTGGTGCCCTGCTGGATCAACGCTGCGGGGGTGTCCGATGCACGCCCGTGCTTGATCAGCTGTTCGCAGATGATCGGCAAGCCGATCAAGCCCATGTAGAACACCAGAGTCTGCGAAGGTCCCACCAGGTCATGCCAGGGCAGGTCCGAGGTCCCGTCCTTCAAATGCCCGGTGATAAAACGCACCGACTGCGCATAGTCGCGATGGGTCAGCGGAATCCCGGCATATGCCGCGCAACCGCTGGCCGCGGTGATCCCCGGCACCACCTGGAACGGGATGCCATGGGCGGCCAGTTCCTCGATCTCTTCGCCACCACGACCAAAGATGAACGGATCGCCACCCTTGAGGCGCAGCACGCGCTTGCCCTGCTTGGCCAGGTCCACCAATTGCTGGTTGATCTGGTCTTGCGGTACGGCATGATCAGCGCGACGTTTGCCGACATAGATGCGCTCGGCATCACGGCGGCACAGTTCGAGAATCGCCGGTGCAACCAGGCGGTCATACAGCACAACGTCGGCTTGCTGCATCAGGCGCAGGGCACGGAAGGTCAGCAGGTCGGGATCACCCGGACCCGCGCCCACCAAATAAACCTCGCCCGGCGCATAAGGCGGCGCGCCGTTGACCTTTTCGATCAGCAGGCGCTCGGCCTCATCACCCTGCCCGGCCAACTGGCGGTCAGCAATCGGGCCCTGGAACACTTCTTCCCAGAACGCACGACGCTGCTGCACATCCGGGTACAAGCCTTTGACCTGGGCACGAAAACGCGCCGCCAGCCCGGCCAGTTGACCGTAGGTGGACGGAATCCAGGTTTCCAGCTTGGCGCGGATCAAGCGCGCCAGCACCGGCGCATCGCCGCCGCTGGACACTGCGATCACCAACGGTGAACGGTCGACAATCGCCGGGAAGATCACGCTGCACAAGGCTGGCGCATCGACCACGTTGACCGGCACGCAACGACGCTTGGCATCGCTGGACACTTGCGCGTTCAGCGGCTCGTCGTCGGTTGCCGCGATGATCAGGGTGCAAGCATCGAGGTCGGCCTCCTGATAGCCGCGCAGAATCAGTTCCCCGCCACTGCCCAGTACCAGTTCACGCAACTGGTCTTCGATCTGGGGAGCAACCACCCGCAGCACCGCCCCGGCGTCGGCCAGCAGCCGGGATTTGCGCAAGGCAATCTCCCCGCCACCGACGACCAGCACACGACTGCCGCGCAGGTTATGAAACAGCGGCAGAAATTCCATTTAGCGAATGACCTCAACGCCCGCCATGTACGGCTTGAGCACTTCCGGCACACGGATCGAGCCGTCAGCCTGCTGGTAGTTTTCCAGCACGGCCACCAGGGTACGGCCAACCGCCAGGCCGGAACCGTTGAGGGTGTGCACCAGCTCCGGCTTGCCGGTTTCCGGGTTGCGGAAACGCGCCTGCATGCGACGGGCCTGGAAATCACCGCAGTTGGAGCACGACGAAATCTCGCGGTACTTGTCCTGGCTCGGCACCCAGACTTCGAGGTCGTAGGTCTTCACGGCGCTGAAGCCCATGTCGCCAGTGCACAGCGCCAGTACGCGGTACGGCAGCTCCAGCAGTTGCAGGACACGCTCGGCGTTGGCGGTCAGGCCTTCCAGTGCGTCCATGGAGGTCGATGGCTCGACGATCTGCACCATCTCGACCTTGTCGAACTGGTGCTGGCGGATCATGCCGCGGGTGTCGCGGCCGGAGGCGCCGGCTTCGCTGCGGAAGCACGGGCTGTGGGCGACGAACTTGATCGGCAGTTGCTTGGCGTCGAGGATCTCGCCGGAGACGATGTTGGTCAGCGACACTTCGGCGGTCGGGATCAGGTACAGGTCGGCTTCGCCGTCGCGGCTGATCTTGAACAGGTCTTCTTCGAACTTCGGCAACTGGCTGGTGCCCATCAGCGCCGGCGCCTGCACCAGGTACGGGGTGTAGGCCTCTTCGTAACCGTGCTCGCCGGTGTGCAGGTTGATCATGAACTGCGCCAGGGCACGGTGCAGGCGTGCAACCGGGCCACGCAGCAGCGAGAAGCGCGCGCCGGACATCTTGGCGGCGGTTTCGAAATCCAGGCCACCGCTCAGTTCGCCCAGGGCGACGTGGTCCTTGATCTCGAAATCAAAGGCTTTCGGCGTACCCCAGCGACGCACTTCGACGTTGCCGTCTTCGTCTGCGCCGATCGGCACGGATTCGTGCGGAATGTTAGGGATGCCCAGCAGGATCGAATCCAGCTCGGACTGGATCTTTTCCAGCTCGACCTTACCCTCGGACAGCTCGGTGCCCATGCGCTCGACATCCGCCATCAACGGCGCGATGTCTTCGCCGCGCTGCTTGGCCTGACCAATGGATTTGGAACGCGCATTACGCTCAGCCTGCAGTGCTTCGGTGCGGGTCTGGACGGTCTTGCGCTGTTCTTCCAGCGCTTCGATGCGCGCAACATCCAAGGCAAAGCCACGGGATGCCAGGCGGTCCGCTACGTCCTGAAGGTTGCTACGTAACAGTTTGGAATCGAGCATGTCGGTCTCTCGTTTATCAAAGTTTGGTCAAGGACAGGCCGGCCCAGGTGGCGAGCAGCCCGCCGAATACGCTGATGGCCGCATAGCCAATTGCCAGCGGCACTTGCCCGCTTTCCAGCAGGCGCACGGTATCCAGTGAAAAGGATGAAAAAGTCGTCAGGCCGCCAAGAAAGCCAACCATCAGGCCGGCACGTACCTCGATAGGCACTTCCGGGCGCAGCAAAAACAGGCCGTATAACACGCCGATCAACAGGCAGCCCACGATATTAACGGCGAGCGTCGCCGTATAGAAGTGTTTCGGCCAATTGGCGTTGATCCAATTGCCCGTGGCAAAGCGCAGCAGTGTACCTGCGATACCACCCGCCGAAACGGCGACAACCAGAGGAATCATGACTTTCTCCGCTGCCGGGGGCTCAGGCGGTCGAGGGTGGCAAGGTGATTAAGCTTTTCACCAATCTTCAGCTCCAGGCCACGAGGCACCGGCTGATACAACGGCAACGGCTCAAGCTCATCGGGAAAATAGTCTTCACCGGCCGCATAGGCATCCGGTTCATCATGGGCGTAACGGTATTCATCGCCATAACCCAGCTGCTTCATCAGCTTGGTCGGCGCATTGCGCAAGTGCATCGGCACTTCGAGCGAGCCATATTCGGCGGCGGCGCGCAGGGCGGATTTGAAGCCCATGTAAACCGCATTGCTTTTTGGCGCGCAGGCCAGGTAGGTGATGGCCTGGGCCACCGCCAACTCACCTTCCGGGCTGCCTAGTCGTTCCTGCACGTCCCATGCCGCCAGGCACAGGCTCAGGGCACGCGGGTCGGCGTTGCCGATGTCTTCGCTGGCCATGCGCACCACGCGGCGGGCCAGGTACAGCGGGTCGCAACCGCCGTCGATCATGCGTGCAAACCAGTACAGCGCACCATCGGGGTTGGAGCCGCGCACGGATTTGTGCAGCGCCGAGATCTGGTCGTAGAAGGCTTCACCGCCCTTGTCGAAGCGGCGGCGCGTGTCGCCGAGCAGGCTTTGCAGGAGGTCGACGCCAATCTCACCGCCGTCTTCGGCCAGGTCGGAGGCGTTTTCCAACAGGTTGAGGAAACGACGACCATCGCCATCGGCGGCCGTCAGCAGGATCTTGAAGCCCTCTTCGCTCACGCTCAGTTGGCGCTTGCCCAAGCCCTTGTCTTCGTTCAAGGCGCGCTGCAGCAGCTTCTGCATCGCCGCCTCGTCCAGGCTTTTCAGCACATAGACCCGCGCCCGCGACAGCAAGGCGTTGTTCAATTCAAACGAAGGGTTCTCAGTGGTGGCACCGATAAAGATCAGCGTGCCGTCCTCCACATAGGGCAGGAACGCATCCTGTTGCGACTTGTTGAAGCGATGCACTTCGTCGACGAACAGGATGGTGCGCTTACCATACTGCCCGGCCTGCTGCTTGGCGACTTCCACCGCCTGGCGGATCTCCTTGACCCCGGCGAGTACCGCCGAGACCGTTTCGAAGTGCGCATCCGAGACTTTTGCTAAGAGCCGCGCCAGGGTGGTCTTGCCCACCCCCGGCGGCCCCCAGAAAATCATCGAGTGCAGCGCGCCCTGCTCCAGGGCTTCACGCAGGGGCTTGCCGCGAGCGAGCAGGTGTTCCTGACCGACGTACTCATCCAGGTTGGTCGAACGCAGGCGTGCGGCCAATGGCTGGGCAATCGGGTCACTTCGAAACAGATCCATGGGCAGCGTTTGAAACCTCTGGGGAATTTATTCCTGGATCACGTCGGCACCCTTGGGGATGTCGAACTTGAACTTGGACGCCGGTACCGGCTGGTTGGCCTTGACCCCGGAGAACAGGATATCGGTGCGCTGGCCGACACTGTCGATCAGGCGCATGTTGTTGATCACGCCGTTACCGAACGACAAGGACAGGGTGTCGAACAGCGTGTCCTTGGATTTCGGCTTGAGGGTGAACTCGATCACGTTGCTGGTCTGCTTGGAGGTAATGTCGAAGCTGTCATTGATCTTCGACACGTCACCCGAGAGCAACAGCGCCGGAGTCTGGTTCAGGCGCGGGTCGAGCTTCTTGATGGTCGCCTGTTCCAGGTCCGGGTCCCACAGGGTGACCTTCTGGCCATCGGACACGATGGTCTGCTCAGCCTTGCCTTCGGTGTGCCAATAGAACAGGCCAGGACGCTGCACGGCCATTTCGCCAGCGGTTTCCTGCAACTGGGTGCCTCCGGCATCCAAGGTCAACTGGGAAAAGCGCGCGGTCAGGGTCTGGGATTTGTCGAGCAGGTTCTTCAGGCTGGCGACGGAGGCCGGGTCAGCGTGAGCCGAAACAGCGGTCAGGGCCAGTGCCGGCAACAACAGCATGCGGATAAAGCGCATGGGAGTCCTCATTGAGTAGTCAGGGCGCGCCGCGTGCTGTCACGCGGCGCGGGATCAGTCGCGCATCTGCCCGGGGGCAATGACTTCGCGCGAGCCGTTGGTGTTCATTGCGGTCACGACGCCAGCGTTTTCCATGGCTTCGATCATACGAGCGGCACGGTTGTAGCCGATTTTCAGCTTGCGTTGCACCGCGGAAATCGAGGCTCGACGGCTTTCGAGCACGAACGCCACGGCTTCATCGTACAGCGCATCGGTCTCGGCATCATCGTCGCCACCGCCGCTGCCGCCATCGAAGCCGCTGCCGGCTTCTTCCACACCGGCGAGGATGTCATCGTTGTACTCCGGTGCGCCGCGCAGTTTCCAGGCTTCCACCACACGATGCACTTCATCGTCGGAAACAAAGGCGCCGTGCACGCGGATCGGCAGGCTGGTGCCCGGCGGCATGTAGAGCATGTCGCCGTGGCCTAGCAGTTGTTCGGCGCCGCCCTGGTCGATGATGGTCCGCGAGTCGATCTTGCTCGACACCTGGAACGCCATGCGCGTCGGGATGTTGGCCTTGATCAGGCCGGTGATCACGTCCACCGACGGCCGCTGGGTGGCAAGGATCAAGTGAATACCGGCGGCACGGGCCTTCTGGGCGATACGCGCGATCAGCTCTTCAACCTTCTTGCCGACAATCATCATCATGTCGGCGAATTCGTCGACCACCACCACAATGGTCGGCAGCTTGGTCAGCTTTGGCGCTTCGTCGTGAATGCTTTCGCGCCGGTACAACGGATCATCGATGGTCTCGCCGCGCTCGTGGGCTTCCTTGATCTTGGCGTTGAAGCCCGACAGGTTACGCACGCCCATCTTCGCCATCAGCTTGTAGCGGCGCTCCATCTCGGCAACGCTCCAGCGCAGGGCGTTGGCGGCGTCCTTCATGTCGGTGACCACCGGGCACAGCAGGTGCGGAATGCCTTCGTAGATCGACAGTTCCAACATCTTCGGGTCGATCATGATCAGCTTGGCGTCTTCCGGGCCGGACTTGAACAGGATCGACAGGATCATCGCGTTCACCCCCACCGACTTACCGGAACCGGTAGTACCGGCCACCAGCAGGTGCGGCATCTTCGCCAGGTCGGTGATCACCGGCTTGCCGCCGATGTCATGGCCCAGGGCCAGGGTGACCGGCGATTTGAAGTTGTCGTACTCGGGCGTCGACAGCACTTCGGAGAAGCGCACGATCTGGCGGTCTTCGTTGGGAATCTCGATACCCACGGTGGTCTTGCCGGGAATCACTTCCACCACACGCACACTGGTCACGGCCAGGGAACGGGCCAGGTCTTTCGCCAGGTTGGAGATGCGACTGACCTTCACACCGGCGGCCGGCTGGATTTCGTAACGGGTGATCACCGGGCCGGGATGGATGGAGTCCACCGACACTTCGACACCAAACTCCTTGAGCTTGATTTCCAGCAGGTGGCCGACGGCCGCCAGGGATTCCGGAGAATAGTTGAGTTGTTTCTTTTCGGCCGGGTCGAGGATCGAGATCGGCGGCAAGGTGCCTTCGACGGCGCTGTCGACGAACAACGGTGCCTGTTTCTCTTTCTGTACGCGATGGCTCGGTTCGGCCGGCTTGGGCGGCGCGGGGGCAATCACTGGCGGCACCTGTTTCTCGCGGTCCGACATGTGCTTGCTCAGGGCCTGCTCGCGCTCGATCAGGCGTTCCTTGACCTTTGCCTGCTCGCGCCGGTCCGGTGTGCTCGGCGCCACCACTTCGTTGACACGGGTGTCCACCTCACGCAGCTGGGCAACCATGCGCTTGCGCTCGACACGGGCCGCCCACCAGCGGTTGGCGGCGCCCTGGAACAGCTCCAGCAAGTCGAGGGTGATCTTGCCGGTCACGTCCATCACCTTGAACCATGACAGGTCGGTGAACACGGTGAGGCCGAACAGGAACAGTGCGATGAACATCAGGGTGCTGCCCTGGATATTCAGGGTCCGGCGCGCCAGGTCGCCGAGGCTTTCACCCAGCGCACCACCGGCGCCCGCCGGCAGGCCGGTGGGTGCATGGAAATGGATATGCGCCAGGGCCGCGCCGGACAACACCAGGAACACCAGGCCGATCAGGCGCCAGGAAAACAGCCATCCGCTCCACTGCCACGGCTCGTGGCGCTGGCGGAAGATCTGCCAGGTCTTGATCGCCAACAGCAACGGGAAGATATAGGCGAAGTAACCCAGCACCATGAACAGGATATCTGCGCTGTAGGAACCGGCAGGCCCACCGAAGTTCTGCACGTCTTCGATCTTGCTGTTGTGGCTCCAGCCCGGATCGTCCTTGCCATAGGTCAGCAAGGCCATCATCAGGAACAGGCACAGTGCGCCGATGGCGATCAGCGCACCTTCCTTGAGGCGATAATGCAGGTGCTGACGCCAGGCCGGCACGACTGCTGCTTTAGGTGTTGCGGCGGATTTCTTCAAAACGGGTCTTTTCCTGCGCCTTGAGCGCGTCCATCTGTTGAATGACTGCAAATACTGCCCAATCCGAGCAGCTGAAAAATGAACGAGCGTCGTTGAATCTACTGTTTAACACCGGGCGATTGCTGGATGAAATGACGATAACGCCACAATGGCCGCATTGTACGGGTTTGTCTCCCTGATGCCACGCCGCTTGGCGCTCTTCCAGCAGCATAGCCAATTGTGTGTCACAAGATGTTCAATTTGAGCATGCATTGTCTTTGCTGACAAAGGCTTATGAGCTGTTTTTACCAATCCAGGCAAGCTTGGCAAATGGCCTGCATGGAATAGACCCGATTACGACCACGCCCCCGGCATAGAGTTGCAGAAACACCTGCTCACGCTAATCCCCCTTAATGCCTGATTCGGGCTGGCCCGATGGCGCCAGGTCGACAATAATCAGCACTGCCGCCGCAGGTGCCATACCTGCCACTCCCCTCCCCTTCCGCAAAGCCTGGATGCCATGCTGACCTGGTTACAACGCGATTCAATGATCTTCCCTGCCTTGGCCAAAGCCATGCGCGAACCCAATGGCCTGCTCGCCGCCGGCGGTGACCTCAGCGCCGAGCGACTGATCCAAGCCTATCGTCATGGCTGCTTCCCGTGGTTTTCCGAGGGCCAACCGATCCTGTGGTGGTCGCCCGACCCACGCACCGTGATATTCCCCGACGAACTGCATGTATCGCGCAGCCTGGGCAAACTGTTGCGCCAACAGCGCTACAGCGTGACCTTCGACCAGGACTTCGCCGCCATCATCCAGGCCTGCGCCGCACCTCGCGCCTATGCCGATGGCACCTGGATCACCGAAGGCATCCAGAGCGCCTACCTGGAACTGCACCAGCGCGGCTACGCGCATTCGGTTGAGGTCTGGGACAAGGGTGAACTGGTAGGCGGCCTGTATGGCCTCGCAATGGGCCGGCTGTTTTTTGGCGAATCCATGTTCAGCCGCGCCGACAACGCCTCGAAATTCGGCTTTGCCACGCTGACCCGTCAATTGCAGGCCTGGGGTTTTGTGCTGATCGACTGCCAGATGCCCAACGACCACCTGCACAGCCTGGGTGCCCGCGCCATATCCCGCAACGACTTCGCAGGGTTCCTGCGCGACCATCTGGACCAGCCCAACGCCGGACCATGGGTTTCCTAGGCGACATCGGCGCTCCTGGCTTACACTTATTTCAAAGCTTATCCGAGGGTTGATCATGACCGAGTTGGCGCGTTTGAAGTTTTATGCCACTCAACCCCACTCTTGCAGCTATCTGCCCGACGAGCAGGCCACCACACTGTTCCTCGACCCCAGCCAGCCTATGGACGTGCATGTGTATGCCGACCTGTCGGAGATGGGCTTTCGGCGCAGTGGCGACCATCTGTACCGGCCGCATTGCCAGAACTGTAATGCCTGCGTGCCCGCACGCATCCCCGTTGCGCAGTTTCTGCCGGACCGCAACCAGAAACGCATCCTCAAGCGCAACGCCGACCTGACGGTGACATCTGCCAAGCCGCGCTTCACCGAAGAATATTTCGACCTTTACCAGCGCTACATCGAGCAACGCCACGCCGACGGCGACATGTTCCCGCCCAGCCGCGATCAGTTTTCCACCTTTCTGGTACGCGACCTGCCCTTCTCGCGCTTCTACGAATTTCGTGCGAACGGCCGCCTGGTGGCCGTCGCGGTGACCGATCTGCTGCCCAATGGCCTGTCGGCGGTCTACACCTTCTATGAACCCGCCGAAGAACGCCGCAGCCTCGGACGCTTCGCGATCCTCTGGCAAATTGGCGAAGCCTTGCGCCAGGAACTGGAGGCGGTGTACCTCGGCTACTGGATCAAGAACTGCAAAAAGATGAACTACAAGACCCAATATCGGCCCATCGAACTGCTGATTAATCAAAGATGGGTCGTGCTTAACTAGAACCCCTTGGCTTAAACACCCTTTTTCGGGCACAATGCACGCCGCTTTTGCCTGGCGCAGTTGCACCGGGCCATTCACTGGATACCGAGGGCTTTACTGCATGTCGAAAGAAGACAGCTTCGAAATGGAAGGCACTGTCGTCGACACCCTGCCCAACACCATGTTTCGTGTGGAGTTGGAAAATGGGCACGTCGTAACCGCGCATATCTCCGGCAAGATGCGCAAGAACTACATTCGTATTCTTACCGGTGACAAAGTGCGCGTCGAGCTGACGCCCTATGACTTGAGCAAAGGGCGCATCACTTACCGCGCTCGCTAAGCAAGTCAATACAAAACGCCCGGTTATGCCGGGCGTTTTTGTGTGTGCGCTATTTACCAAACGCCAAAACCAAATGTGGGAGGGGGCTTGCTCCCGATAGTGGTAGATCAGTCACTCATGTAGCGACTGAAACACTGCTATCGGGGGCAAGCCCCCTCCCACATTGACGCCCACCGCTATCGATCAGGCCATTTCAGCCGTGGTTTCGAACTCGAAGGTCAGCTCGCCGTCCTTCAGGTCGATGTGCACCACGCCACCATGGTCGGAGAGCTCGCCAAACAGGATCTCTTCGGCCAGTGGCCGCTTGATCTTGTCCTGGATCAGACGCGCCATTGGGCGTGCGCCCATTGCCGCATCGTAACCGCCTTCGGCCAGCCAACTGCGCGCCGCGTCCGTGACCTCCAGCTGCACGCGCTTGTCTTCCAACTGCGCCTGGAGCTCGGTAAGGAACTTGTCCACCACACTTTTGATAACCTCATGGCTGAGGCGACCAAACTGGATAATGGTGTCCAGGCGGTTGCGGAACTCCGGCGTGAAGCTCTTCTTGATCACTTCCATGGCATCAGACGAGTGGTCCTGATGCGTGAAGCCGATCGAAGCCCGCGCGGCCGTTTCGGCACCGGCGTTGGTGGTCATGATCACGATCACGTTGCGGAAGTCCGCCTTGCGCCCGTTGTTGTCGGTCAGGGTGCCGTGGTCCATCACCTGCAACAGCAGGTTGAAGACTTCAGGGTGAGCCTTCTCGATTTCATCGAGCAGCAATACACAATGCGGTTGCTTGGTAATCGCCTCGGTCAACAGGCCGCCCTGATCAAAGCCGACATAACCCGGAGGTGCGCCGATCAGGCGCGACACGGTGTGACGCTCCATGTATTCGGACATGTCGAACCGCACCAGCTCGATACCCATGGCCTTGGCCAATTGGCGCGCCGCTTCGGTCTTGCCGACGCCGGTCGGGCCGGCGAACAGGAACGAACCCACCGGCTTGTCTGGCGACTTGAGGCCCGCACGCGACAGTTTGATCGCAGTGGACAGCGAGTCGATGGCCGCGTCCTGACCGAACACGGTGAGCTTGAGGTCACGCTCCAGGTTACGCAGCAGCTCCTTGTCGGAACTGGTGACGTGTTTTGGCGGAATCCGCGCGATCTTCGCCACGATGTCCTCGACCTGCGGCACGTCGATGCGCTTCACACGCTTCTCGACCGGCTGCAGGCGCTGATAGGCGCCCGCCTCGTCGATCACGTCGATGGCCTTGTCCGGCATGTGCCGATCATTGATGTAGCGCGACGCCAGCTCAGCGGCCGAACGCAGGGCTTCATCGGTGTACTCGATGCCGTGGTGCGCTTCGAAGCGCCCCTTGAGCCCGCGCAGAATACCGATGGTGTCTTCTACCGAAGGCTCGGACACGTCGACCTTCTGGAAGCGACGTGCCAGGGCACGGTCTTTCTCGAAGATGCCACGGAATTCCTGGAACGTGGTCGAGCCGATGCAGCGGATATCACCCGACGACAGCAGCGGCTTGAGCAGGTTGGAGGCATCCATCACCCCACCGGAGGCCGCACCGGCACCAATGATGGTGTGGATTTCGTCGATGAACAGGATCGCCTGCGGGCGTTTTTTCAGCTCACCCAGCAGCGCCTTGAAGCGCTTCTCGAAGTCGCCACGGTACTTGGTCCCGGCGAGCAAGGCGCCCAGATCAAGGGAGTAGACGACGCTGTTGGCCAGCAGGTCCGGCACCTGGTTGTCCACGATGCGCTTGGCCAGGCCTTCGGCAATCGCGGTTTTACCCACGCCTGCCTCGCCTACCAGCAACGGGTTGTTCTTGCGACGACGCGCGAGGATCTGCGCTACACGCTCAACCTCAAGCTCACGCCCCACCAGCGGATCGATCCGCCCCTGGCGCGCCAGCTCGTTGAGGTTGCTGGCATAGGCATCCAGTGGATTGCCCGAAGAAGAAGACTCACCGCCCTCGTCGTCCTGCATATCCTGCTCACCCTCGGAATGATCGCCGTGCCCGGGCACCTTGGAGATACCGTGGGCGATGTAGTTGACGACATCGATACGGGCAACGCTCTGCTGTTTAAGCAGGAACACTGCCTGGCTTTCCTGTTCGCTGAAAATCGCCACAAGCACATTGGCGCCTGTGACTTCACGCTTACCGGAGCTCTGAACATGGAACACGGCACGCTGAAGCACCCGCTGGAAGCCCAGGGTTGGCTGGGTCTCACGGTCTTCATCGTGGACTGGAATAAGTGGCGTTGTGGAGTCGATAAACTCCTGCAGGTCATGCTTGAGTTTGTCGAGGTTGGCGCCGCACGCACGCAAAACGGTGGCGGCAGCTTCGTTATCCAAAAGTGCCAGCAGCAGGTGTTCGACGGTCATGAACTCATGACGCTTCGAACGAGCCTCCTTGAAGGCAAGATTGAGGGTGACTTCGAGCTCGCGGTTTAACATAGCTTCACCTCATACCCAAGTGGTCGGCGTTAACCGTCCTTCTCGATTTCACAGAGTAGCGGATGCTGGCTTTCCCTGGCGTACTGGTTGACCTGCATGGCCTTTGTCTCGGCGATGTCGCGGGTAAACACTCCACATACTGCCCGTCCTTCTGTGTGAACGGCCAGCATTACCTTGGTCGCCAACTCGCGGTTCAGGTTAAAAAACACCTCGAGTACTTCGACCACGAAATCCATCGGTGTGTAGTCATCATTGAACAAAACCACCTTGTACATCGGCGGCGCCTGTAGAGCAGGCTTGGCCTCCTGAACAGCAATGCCTGCAGAACCGTCGTCATCATGTTCCTGATCCGGTCGATCCTGATTGAATGTTAGTCGAATCTGGCTGTTTGCATGCATGGAAAGAAAGGTTCGTCAGTGGTTCAAATACAGTGGTGGGGGCGACCTGTCAGATTTTCAACTACTGACCGACTGGTCGCCTTGACTATCGGCGAAACGGTGTTACAACCAATAGAACCCACAGTGGGTAAAAAAGGTCCGCGCAGTCAACCTTATTTATTCGGGTTAGGACGGATAAACTGGATGATACTCCAGTGATGGAGTCTGGTGCAGAGGGATATGGGCATGGCAAGCGGTAAGGTCAAGTGGTTCAACAATGCCAAAGGTTACGGCTTCATTAATGAAGACGGCAAGGATGAAGACCTTTTTGCGCATTACTCAGCGATCCAAATGGACGGGTATAAAACGCTGAAAGCGGGGCAGCCGGTCTCCTTTGACATTATTCAGGGGCCCAAAGGCAAGCACGCAGTCGCAATCAGTGCGCCAGTCACCATCGGCACAGCAAAAGACGGCGTCGCTCAAAAACCAAAAGAGCAACTGGCCTGATCGGCCACCGAGCAAGCGCCTAATAAAAAACCGGCCATTCCGTTTACGGTATGGCCGGTTTTTTTATTGCCAATCGCTTACATATGCGAGATCAGCGCATCACCAAAGCCCGACGACGACACCAGCTTCGCACCCTCCATCAGACGCTCGAAGTCATAAGTCACGGTCTTGGCCGAAATCGCACCATTGGTGCCCTTGATGATCAAGTCAGCCGCCTCGACCCAGCCCATGTGACGCAACATCATTTCCGCCGACAAAATCAACGAACCCGGGTTGACCTGGTCCTTGCCCGCATACTTGGGCGCAGTACCGTGGGTCGCCTCGAACATCGCCACGGTATCCGACAGGTTGGCGCCCGGCGCAATACCAATACCGCCCACTTCCGCCGCCAGGGCATCAGACAGGTAGTCGCCGTTCAGGTTGAGGGTCGCGATCACGTCATATTCAGCCGGACGCAGCAGGATCTGCTGGAGCATGGCGTCGGCAATCGCATCCTTGACCACCACGTTCTTGCCGGTCTTCGGATTCTTGAACTGCATCCAAGGGCCGCCGTCGAGCAGCGTGGCGCCAAATTCTTGCGCCGCCACCTCATAGGCCCATTCCTTGAAGGCACCTTCGGTGAACTTCATGATGTTGCCTTTGTGCACGATGGTCAGCGAATCGCGGTCGTTATCCACTACATATTGCAGGGCTTTACGCGCCAGGCGCTGGGTGCCCTCTTTCGAGACCGGCTTCACGCCAATCCCGCAATCCTGGTCGAAACGGATCTTGGTCACGCCCATTTCTTCCTTGAGGAACTTGATCACCTTGATCGCTTCGGGCGAACCGGCCTTCCACTCGATCCCGGCATAAATGTCTTCGGAGTTTTCCCGGAAGATGGTCATGTCCACGTCGCCGGGCTTCTTGACCGGGCTGGGCACGCCTTCGAACCAGCGCACCGGGCGCAGGCACACATACAGGTCGAGTTGTTGGCGCAGGGCCACGTTCAGCGAACGGATGCCGCCCCCCACCGGGGTGGTCAGCGGGCCTTTGATGGAAACCACGTAATCCTTGACCGCATCCAGGGTTTCCTGGGGCAGCCAGGTGTCCTGGTCGTAGACTTGAGTCGCTTTCTCGCCGGCAAAAACCTCCATCCACGAGATCTTGCGCTTGCCGCCGTAGGCCTTTTCAACAGCTGCGTCGACTACCTTGATCATCACCGGGCTGATGTCGACGCCGATACCGTCACCCTCGATGTAGGGGATGATCGGTTGGTCAGGAACATTGAGAGAATGGTCTGCATTGACGGTGATTTTGTCGCCGACTGCCGGAACCTGAATCTTCTTGTATCCCATGCTGAACTCCATCTATGGATTGAACATCTGGCTGCGTTCGAGCCTACTCCAGATAAATGGCGACTGAAACCTCGCGCCATGCTCATTTGCTTCGAAAACAGCATAATTTGTCGCCTACAAGCCTGAAAGAAAAGGCAAAATCGCCAATCTTGAGCACATCGTGCGACTTTGGTCGCAATCGCGCACCTGCGACCTTTAGACCAATGGACGACACACCTTTTGTATGAAGGCTCGGCGTAAGCATAGCGACCTATGTATAATGCCGCCGCTGACCAAAGAGTCACGACGGCGGACCGCTCTAGAACACAGCCTTCCGCTACAAAGCAGGACTATTACAATAGTCCACCCGCTTGACGCTCGACTGATGCAACCCAACATCACCGCGAAGAAACCTCGACATTTCGCTCATGGATGACTTTGAACGAACGCGCTCCACCCGGCGCATCTCGAGTTTCTGCGCACGCTTTCAGCAAAGAAGAGAGTTAATCCGAATATGCCCACCCGCTCGAAGATCATCTACACCTTCACCGACGAAGCCCCGGCCCTCGCCACCTATTCACTGCTGCCTATCGTAGAGGCCTTCACCGCTTCCGCTGATATTGCCGTGGAAACCCGCGACATCTCCCTCGCCGCGCGCATCCTCGCAAGCTTCCCCGAGCAACTGGGCGCCAAGGCTATCCCGGACCACCTCGCCGAACTGGGCGACCTGGCCGTTACGCCTGAAGCCAACATCATCAAGCTGCCTAACATCAGCGCCTCGACTCCGCAGCTGCAAGCCGCGATCAAGGAACTGCAGGCCCAGGGCTACGCCCTGCCGGACTACCCGGAAACCGTAACCACCGACGCGGAAAAAGAAACCCGTGCACGTTACGACAAGGTCAAGGGCAGCGCCGTGAACCCGGTACTGCGCGAAGGCAACTCCGACCGCCGCGCACCGCTGTCGGTCAAGAACTACGCACGCAAGCACCCGCACAAAATGGGCGCCTGGGCTGCCGACTCCAAGTCGCACATCGCCCACATGAGCAACGGCGACTTCTACGGCAGCGAAAAAGCCGTACAGATCGAAGGCGCTGATGCTGTCAAAATCGAGCTGATCGCCCAGGACGGCACCGCCACCGTCCTGAAGGAAAAGACCTCGGTACAGGCAGGCGAAATCATCGACACCGCCGTGCTGAGCAAGAAGGCCCTGCGCGCATTCATCGCCGCTGAGATCGAAGACGCCAAGAAACAAGGCGTGCTGCTGTCGGTTCACCTGAAAGCCACCATGATGAAGGTCTCCGACCCGATCATGTTCGGCCAGATCGTTGCCGAGTTCTATAAAGACGCCCTGGCCAAGCACGCCACCGTGCTGGAACAGATCGGCTTCAACCTGAACAACGGTATCGGCGACCTGTACGCGCGCATCAAGGCCCTGCCGGCCGAGCAGCAAGCACAGATCGAAGCCGACATCGCAGCGGTCTACGCCGCTCGCCCTGCCCTGGCGATGGTCAACTCCGACAAAGGCATCACCAACCTGCACGTGCCGAGCGACGTGATCGTCGACGCCTCGATGCCAGCCATGATCCGTGACTCCGGCAAGATGTGGGGCACCGATGGTCAGCTGCACGACACCAAGGCGGTGATCCCGGATCGCTGCTACGCCACCATCTACCAGGCTGTCATCGAAGACTGCAAAGCCAATGGCGCCTTCGACCCAACCACCATGGGCAGCGTGCCGAACGTTGGCCTGATGGCGAAGAAAGCCGAAGAGTACGGCTCCCACGACAAGACCTTCCAGATCAAGGCTGACGGCGTAGTCCGCGTCACCGACAGCAAGGGCAACCTGCTGATGGAACAGAACGTCGAAGCCGGCGACATCTTCCGCATGTGCCAGACCAAAGACGCGCCGATCCAGGACTGGGTCAAACTGGCCGTCAACCGTGCCCGCGCCAGCAACACCCCGGCCATCTTCTGGCTGGACCCACAGCGCGCACACGACGGCGTCGTGGTCGAGAAGGTTCAGGCTTACCTGAAAGACCACAACACCGAAGGCCTGGACATCCGCATCATGTCGCCGGTCGACGCGATGAAGTTCACCCTGGAGCGCACCCGCAAGGGCCTGGACACCATCTCGGTGACCGGCAACGTACTGCGCGACTACCTGACCGACCTGTTCCCTATCATGGAACTGGGCACCAGCGCCAAGATGCTGTCGATCGTGCCGCTGATGAACGGCGGTGGCCTGTTCGAAACCGGCGCCGGCGGTTCGGCACCGAAACACGTGCAGCAACTGGTTGAAGAGAACTTCCTGCGCTGGGATTCCCTGGGCGAGTTCCTGGCCCTGGCCGCCTCCCTTGAGCATTTGGGTGTGACGTACAACAACCCGAAAGCCCTGGTCCTGTCCAAGACCCTGGACCAGGCCACCGGCCAGTTCCTCGACAACAACAAGTCGCCATCGCGCAAAGTCGGCAACATCGACAACCGCGGCAGCCACTTCTACCTGGCGCTGTACTGGGCTCAAGCCCTGGCCGCCCAGACCGAAGACACTGCACTGCAAGCGCAGTTCGGCGAACTGGCCAAGACCCTGACCGCGAACGAGGCAACCATCGTTGCCGAGCTCAACGCCGTCCAGGGCAAGCCAGTGGACATCGGCGGCTACTACGCGCCGAACCCGGAACTGACCAGCAAGGCCATGCGCCCAAGCAACACCCTCAATGCGGCGATTGCCAAGTTGAAGTAAGGTTGTAAGGATGTAAAGAAGCCCCGGCCCCGTGCCGGGGTTTCTGTTTAATGTGCTTTCTTGCTGAAAAAACCCAATCAAACTGTGGGAGGGGGCTTGCCCCCCGATAGCAGTAGGTCAGGCACAGATAGTTCAACTGACACTCCCTCATCGGGGCAAGCCCCCTCCCACACTGACTATTATCCTGTTTCAGGACTGCACCGCATCTTAAATCCAGAGGCAACCATGACCTGGCAACCCCACATCACCGTCGCCACCATCGTCGAAGACAACGGCAAGTTCCTGATGGTCGAAGAGCTCAAGGGCGGCCGCGCCGTGCTCAACCAGCCTGCCGGCCACCTCGACCCAGACGAGACCCTGACCGAGGCCGCCGTACGCGAGACCCTCGAAGAAACCGGCTGGGACGTCGAAGCCATCGGCATCGTCGGCATCTACCTGTACACCGCCCCCAGCAACGGCGTGACCTACCAACGGGTCTGCTTCATCGCCAAGGCCCTGAAACACCACCCGGACTATCAACTCGACGAAGGCATCCTCCGCGCCCGCTGGCTGAGCCGTGACGAGCTGATGAGCGTGCGCGACGACTGGCGCAGCGAGCTGATCATCCGCTGTATCGATGATTATCTGGCCGGCCACTGCCACAGTCTCGAATTGATCCGCCCTTCTCTTTAGCCTTGAAGGCCCGAGCCTGATAGAATCGCGTCCTTTTTCAAGACACCCGTTGAAACCCTATGCGTGATCCAGCCCCTTCTGACACACAAAAGAAGCGCGTCATCGTCGGCATGTCCGGCGGCGTGGATTCTTCCGTTTCCGCCGTTCTGCTCATGGAGCAGGGTTATGAGGTGGAAGGCCTGTTCATGAAGAACTGGGAAGAAGACGATGGAACGGAATACTGCACCGCCATGGACGACCTGGCGGATGCCCAGGCCGTGTGCGACAAGATTGGCATCAAGCTGCACACCGCCAACTTCGCCGCCGAGTACTGGGACAACGTGTTCGAGCACTTCCTGGCCGAATACAAGGCCGGCCGCACGCCGAACCCGGACATCCTGTGCAACCGAGAGATCAAGTTCAAGGCGTTCCTCGACTACGCCATGATGCTCGGTGCCGACCTGATTGCCACTGGCCACTACGTGCGCCGCCGCGACATCGATGGCCGCACCGAACTGCTCAAGGGCCTGGACCCGAACAAGGACCAGAGCTACTTCCTGCATGCCGTCGGCGGCGAACAGATCGCCAAGACCCTGTTCCCGGTAGGCGAGCTGGAAAAACCCGAAGTGCGCAGAATCGCCGAGAAACACGGCCTGGCTACCGCCAAGAAGAAGGATTCCACCGGCATCTGCTTTATCGGCGAGCGCCGCTTCAGCGACTTCCTCAAGCAATACCTGCCGGCGCAACCGGGTGAGATCCATACCACCGAAGGCGAAGTCATCGGCCGCCACCATGGCCTGATGTACCACACCATCGGCCAGCGCCAGGGCCTGGGCATCGGCGGCTTGAAAGACGCCGGTGAAGAGCCGTGGTACGTGCTGGTCAAGGACTTGGAAAACAACGTGCTGATCGTCGGCCAGGGCAACGAACACCCACTGCTGTTCTCCGGCGCCCTGCTCGCCTCCGAGATCTACTGGGTCAACCCGATCGACCTGAGCACGCCACGCCGCCTCACCGCCAAGGTGCGCTATCGCCAGAGCGACCAGCCGTGCACCCTGGAAAAAACCGCCACCGGCTACCGTGCCACCTTTGATGACCCGCAACGCGCGGTCACCCCAGGCCAGTCCGTGGTGTTCTACGATGGCGAAATCTGCCTGGGCGGCGGCGTGATTGAAATCGCCGAAGCCTGGAGCCACAAGGCATGAGCCCGACCCAGGAGCAATTGACGGCACTGGGCGGGGTGTTCCTCGCCGCGGTATTGGTGGACAAGATCGCCAAGACCGGCCAGGTCACCGAAGCCGGCCTGACCTGCATGCTCGGCAGCCTGCTGATCCGCGACCCCAAGGACACTCTGGAAGTCTACGGTGGCGACGACCTGGCGCTGCGTGAAGGTTACCGCGCACTGATCGGCGCCCTGGAGCGCGACCCCAGCACCCTGCAGCGCGAGCCGCTGCGCTATGCCCTGTCGATGCTCGGCCTGGAGCGCCAACTGGCCAAGCGCGAGGACATGCTGGAGGTCATCGGCAAACGCCTGCCGCAGATCCAGTCTCAGGTGGAACACTTCGGGCCGGCCCACGAGAACGTAATCGCCGCCTGTGGCGCGTTGTACCAGGACACCTTGAGCACCTTGCGCCAGCGCATCCAGGTGCACGGCGACATGCGCAACCTGCAACAACCGAACAACGCCTCGAAAATCCGCGCCCTGCTGCTGGCCGGTATTCGTTCGGCGCGGTTGTGGCGCCAGTTGGGCGGCCATCGTTGGCAGCTGGTGATCAGCCGTCGCAAATTGCTCAAAGAGCTTTACCCGTTGATGCGCAACGAATAAGTCGCAGCAGCAGGCCATTTTCAAGCCGTTACGCGTAATACGCCGGTCAGTTGGCAACGGACCGGCGGATTTTTTCATGTATGATACGCGCCCCATTTCGTTGCCCGACTGTCCGAGAACACCCCATGCAGCTCTCTTCGCTCACTGCGGTTTCCCCTGTAGACGGCCGCTACGCCGGCAAAACCCAGGCCCTGCGCCCTATTTTCAGCGAATACGGCCTGATCCGTGCTCGTGTACTGGTTGAAGTGCGCTGGCTCCAGCGCCTGGCCGCTCACCCCGCCATCAGCGAAGTGCCGGCGTTTTCCGCCGAAGCCAACGCTGTGCTCAACACCCTGGCGGAAAACTTCTCCCTGGAGCACGCCGAGCGTGTGAAAGAGATCGAGCGCACCACCAACCACGACGTCAAAGCCATCGAATACCTGCTCAAAGAGCAAGCGGCCAAGCTGCCGGAACTGGCCCAGGTCAGCGAATTCATCCACTTTGCCTGCACCAGCGAGGACATCAACAACCTGTCCCACGCCCTGATGCTGCGCGAAGGCCGTGATGACGTGATGCTGCCGCTGATGCGCCAGACCGCCAACGCCATCCGCGAACTGGCGATCCGCTTCGCCAACGTGCCGATGCTGTCGCGCACCCACGGCCAGCCGGCGTCGCCGACCACCCTGGGCAAAGAACTCGCCAACGTGGTGTACCGCCTGGAGCGCCAGATCGCTCAAGTCGCCGCCGTACCGCTGCTGGGCAAGATCAACGGCGCCGTGGGCAACTACAACGCCCACCTGTCGGCCTACCCTGAGATCGATTGGGAAGCCAACGCCCGTGCCTTCATCGAAGATGAGCTGGGCCTGGGCTTCAACCCGTACACCACGCAGATCGAACCGCACGACTATATCGCCGAGTTGTTCGACGCCATTGCGCGCTTCAACACCATCCTGATCGACTTCGATCGCGATATCTGGGGCTACATCTCCCTGGGCTATTTCAAGCAGCGCACCATTGCCGGTGAAATCGGTTCGTCGACCATGCCGCACAAGGTCAACCCGATCGACTTCGAAAACTCCGAAGGCAACCTCGGCATCGCTAACGCCCTGTTCCAGCACCTGGCCAGCAAGTTGCCGATCTCCCGCTGGCAGCGCGACCTGACCGACTCCACCGTACTGCGCAACCTCGGCGTAGGCTTCGCTCACAGCGTGATCGCGTACGAGGCCAGCCTCAAAGGCATCAGCAAGCTGGAGCTTAACGAGCAGAAGATCGCCGCTGACCTGGACGCGTGCTGGGAAGTCCTGGCCGAGCCAATCCAGACCGTGATGCGCCGCTACAACATCGAAAACCCATACGAGAAGCTCAAAGAGTTGACGCGCGGCAAGGGCATCAGCCCTGAAGCGCTGCAGACTTTCATCGACGGCCTGGACATGCCAGCCGCCGCCAAGGCCGAGCTGAAACTGCTCACCCCGGCCAACTACATCGGTAACGCTGTAGAGCAAGCCAAGCGCATCTGATCATCGCAAGACCCTTTGAGACGCCCGGCCGCGCCGGGCGTTTTTATTCCAGTCTGAAAAGTGCTTTTTTTCAATAGGTTACACATGAATCCTGATATCCCTCTTCAACTTCTGGGCGGCATCACGGCACGGGAATTCCTGCGCGACTACTGGCAGAAAAAACCGCTGCTGATCCGCCAGGCCATTCCTGATTTCGAAAGCCCGATCGACGCCGACGAACTGGCCGGCCTGGCGCTGGAAGAAGAAGTCGAGTCGCGCCTGGTGATCGAGCACGGCGAGCGCCCCTGGGAACTGCGCCGCGGCCCGTTCGCCGAAGACGCCTTCAGCACCCTGCCCGAGCGCGAGTGGACCTTGCTGGTGCAAGCCGTCGACCAGTTCGTACCGGAAGTGGCCGAGCTGCTGGAGCAGTTCCGCTTCCTGCCGAGCTGGCGCATCGACGATGTGATGATCAGCTTCGCCGCACCGGGCGGCAGCGTTGGCCCGCACTTCGACAACTACGACGTGTTCCTGCTGCAAGCCCAGGGCAAGCGCAACTGGAAGATCGGCCAGATGTGCAGCTCCGAAAGCCCGCTGCTGCAGCACGCCGACCTGCGCATCCTCGCCGAATTCGAAGAAAGCGCCGAGTGGGTCCTGGAACCGGGCGACATGCTCTACCTGCCACCACGCCTGGCGCATTTCGGCATTGCCGAAGACGACTGCATGACCTATTCCGTGGGCTTCCGTGCACCGAGCGCGGCCGAAGTGCTGACCCACTTCACCGACTTCCTCAGCCAGTACCTGACCGACGAAGAGCGCTACACCGACGCTGACGCCCAGCCGGTCAGCGACCCGCACCAGATCCAGAGCGACGCGCTGGACCGCCTCAAGAGCCTGCTGGCCGAGCACATGAGCGACGAGCGCATGCTGCTGACCTGGTTCGGCCAGTTCATGACCGAACCGCGCTACCCAGAACTGGTAGCCGGCGAAGAGTTGGGCGAAGACGACTTCATCAGCAGCCTGCAAGATGGCGCCATCCTGGTACGCAACCCGAGCGCGCGCCTGGCCTGGTCCGAAGTGGACGACGATGTATTGCTGTTCGCCAGTGGCCAGAGCCGTTACCTGCCAGGCAAACTGCGTGAGCTGCTCAAGCTGGTGTGCTCGGCCGATGCGCTGCACAGCGAGAACCTGGGCGAATGGCTGGCGGACGAAGACGGCCGCGATCTGCTGTGCGAATTGGTCAAGCAAGGAAGCCTGGGATTTGCCGATGAATAGGATTCACGTAAGTGTCGCGGACTGGCAAAAGGATATCGCCGAGATTCGGCGCATTCGTGAAGCGGTGTTTATCGCTGAACAATCGGTTCCACCGGAGCTGGAGTGGGACGCGGACGACGCCGGCGCAGTGCATTTCCTTGCATTCGAAGGTAATTTTCCGATCGGCACCGCTCGCCTGCTGCCCAGCGGCGAGATCGGGCGCGTGTCGGTACTCAAGGATTGGCGCGGGCTTAAAGTCGGCGACAAGCTGATGGAAGCGGTGATTGGCGTGGCCGAGCAACGCGGCCAGACCAAGCAGTTCCTGAGTGCGCAGGTGTATGCCGCGCCGTTCTATGAGCGACTGGGCTTCAAGATCGTCAGCGACGAATTCCTGGAAGTCGGGATTCCGCATGTGGATATGGTGCGCGAGGGCTGATTCGAGACCGCGTCGCTGCCATCGGGGGCAAGTCGAATCGTCGCACCGCCCCTCCCACATTTTGACCGAGTAAGTCCTTTGGAATGCGGTCAAGTGTGGGAGGGGGCTTGCCCCCGATAGCCATTTCAGCAACACCAACAATGCCCTGCCATGCCAGGGCATTTTGCCGTCTAGGATTCAACTTGCACCCGGCCAGGCCGACAAACTGGCACTATCAAGCCTAAATGACTCGCAGAGATAACGGACATGTCCCTACGCACCCTGCTCACCGCCCTCCTGTTAGCCACCAGCGTCACGGCCATGGCCGACACCGAAGTGGTCAACCTGAGCAACCGTACCAGCGCAGACCTGCTGCCCGTGGCGCAGAACTTCATCGGCAAGGACGGCACCGTCAGCGCTTATGGCAACCAGCTGATCGTGAAGGCCGACCCCGGCAAGATCCAGGACCTGCGCGCCTTGCTGTCTCAGCTGGACACTCCGGCCAAACGCCTGCTGATCACCGTCGACACCAACGAAAACAACCAGCAGAACACCGGTGACAGCCAGACGCGCATCATCAGCTACGGCACCACCAGCCGCGACGGCGGTACGCAGCAGATCCAGGCCAGCGAAGGCGTGCCTGCGCTGATCCAGGTCGGCCAGAGCGTACCGCTGACCACCACCCAGCAAGATAGCTACGGCCGCCTGCAAAATCAGACCCAGTATCGCAACGTGACCCAGGGCTTCTATGTGACCGCGAGCGTCACCGGCGAGACCGTGCACCTGGCGATCAGCACCAATCGTGACCGCATGAGCCAGGAGCGTCCCGATGTAGTGAACGTACAGAGTACCGACACAACCATCAGTGGGCGCCTAGGCGAGTGGATCACCCTGTCCGGCATCAATCGCGAGACCCAGGCTGATAAATCCTCTACAACCCGCAGCTACTCTACTCAGGGCCGTGATGACCTGACGGTGCGGGTCAAGGTCGACACCCTGAACTGAAGCACCAAAAACTGACTGATGAGTCGTATTAGACTAAAGATGTAGTGCTTGAAAAAAAGCACTACAAAACATTTGACGATCCAAAAAAGCCTGGGCATGATGGCCTCGCTCCCGCTAATCAGGGGCCCTGGCAAGGGCCTTCGGATCGCGCTCCAAGCTACCCACCTGAGCCGATTCGTGTCTGTACCGCCCACAAGGCGTGTTTGACGAGGTTGCGACTGGAACGAAGTTGTCCCGAGGGACGGAAGCTAACCAGGTAACCCGGCTACACGCTGTTGAACACCCGAGGGCCCACGACGCCCGAAGACTGTTCTCGGCCCGCCTGTACCTGCCCGACCCTCTCGCCACTCGTTCATCCCGTCGCATTCCCCGCCAGACCCGACATGACCGCCTAAGCTTCTGGTCAGCGAGCAGCCCTGCCCACGCACTTGAATGCAGGGCTGGCAAATGGATTTTTCCACCACACGAAGACGCGACGAGGTTTACTTCCATGGCACTGACACGCGAACAGCAAATTGCAGCCCTCGAGAAAGACTGGGCTGAAAACCCACGCTGGAAAGGCGTGACCCGCGCTTATTCCGCTGCTGACGTCGTCCGCCTGCGTGGCTCGGTTCAACCTGAGCACACCTTTGCAAAACTCGGCGCCGAGAAGCTGTGGAAGCTGGTTACCCAAGGGGCCAAGCCTTCCTTCCGTCCCGACAAAGATTTCGTCAACTGCATGGGCGCCCTCACTGGCGGCCAGGCAGTCCAGCAGGTGAAAGCCGGTATCCAGGCGATCTACCTGTCCGGCTGGCAAGTGGCGGCGGACAACAACTCCGCCGAATCCATGTACCCCGACCAATCGCTGTACCCGGTGGACTCGGTGCCGACCGTGGTCAAGCGCATCAACAACTCGTTCCGTCGCGCCGACCAGATCCAGTGGAAAGCCGGCAAGAACCCGGGCGATGAAGGCTACATCGACTACTTCGCGCCGATCGTGGCCGACGCCGAAGCCGGTTTCGGCGGCGTACTCAACGCCTACGAGCTGATGAAGAGCATGATCGAGGCAGGCGCTGCCGGCGTGCACTTCGAAGACCAACTGGCTTCCGTGAAGAAATGCGGCCACATGGGCGGCAAGGTCCTGGTTCCAACCCAGGAAGCTGTACAGAAGCTGACCGCTGCCCGCCTGGCCGCTGACGTTGCCGGCACGCCAACCATCATCCTGGCGCGTACCGATGCCAACGCGGCTGACTTGCTGACTTCGGACTGCGACCCGTATGACCAGCCCTTCGTGACTGGCGAGCGCACCCAGGAAGGCTTCTACAAGGTACGTGCCGGTCTCGACCAGGCCATCGCCCGCGGCCTGGCCTACGCGCCGTACGCCGACCTGATCTGGTGTGAAACCGCCAAGCCGGACCTGGACGAAGCCCGTCGTTTCGCCGAGGCGATCAAGAAGGAATACCCGGACCAACTGCTGTCCTACAACTGCTCGCCGTCCTTCAACTGGAAGAAGAACCTGGACGACGCGACCATCGCCAAGTTCCAGCGCGAACTGTCCGCCATGGGCTACAAGCACCAGTTCATCACCCTGGCCGGCATCCACAACATGTGGCACAGCATGTTCAATCTGGCGCACGACTACGCCCGCAACGACATGACCGCCTACGTGAAGCTGCAGGAGCAGGAGTTCGCTGACGCCGCCAAGGGTTACACCTTCGTGGCTCACCAGCAGGAAGTGGGCACCGGCTACTTCGACGACATGACCACCGTGATCCAGGGCGGCACCTCGTCCGTGACCGCGCTGACCGGCTCGACCGAAGAAGAGCAATTCCACTGATCGACTGAGTACACGGCCACTGCGGCCCCAAGGAAGACCTAACCGCAGTGCCGCACAAAGATCACGCCCCGACCTGTTCGGGGCGTTTTTTTTGCCCCGTGAAAAACCTCCCTGTCAAAATGAAGATCAACCTGTGGGAGGGGGCTTGCCCCCGATGGCGGCGGGTCAATCACAGACGTATCAACTGACATCCCGTCATCGGGGGCAAGCCCCCTCCCACACTGGAAATGCCGACGCGGCTCTGGATTTTGTGCAAAACATTGATCCAGAGCGGTATTGGCACGAATAAAATCGGTTAAAAGATCCCCGTCGGCAACTAAGCGGTATTCAACCAAGTAACAGCAACTTCCCTCGCCCCACCACACACACCCGCTTAAAATCCGCGCAAACAATATTCATTATCATTTAGCGCATGAAAACTTCGTTACCGGTTAAACAAAACACATTTGATTAAATGCCCGCTAATGCCCGCCACATAAGGGCTGCAGCCCCAAGAAGGTGCACTATGTGCTTATTCCATCGAATAATTTCGCCATAGGAATTTTACTTGCCCGGTGTTTAGCCATAAAATCACCGCGATTGATTGCAGTGCGACATATCGTCACTGCATCGTTACTTTTTCGAGCTCAGAGACCTTTGCTCTCTGTTAAGGATTTCCAGCATGACCGAAGCGACAGGACTCATGGCCCACAACTGGGGCTTTGCCATTTTCCTCCTCGGTGTTGTCGGCCTCTGCGCCTTCATGCTCGGTGTTTCCAGCCTCCTCGGGTCAAAAGCCTGGGGCCGCAGCAAAAATGAACCGTTCGAGTCCGGCATGCTGCCTACAGGTGGCGCCCGCTTGCGGCTCTCAGCCAAATTCTATCTGGTCGCGATGCTGTTCGTGATCTTCGATATCGAAGCCCTCTTTCTCTTTGCCTGGTCTGTGTCCGTCCGCGAAAGCGGCTGGACCGGATTCGTCGAAGCCCTCGTTTTCATAGCAATTCTGTTGGCAGGCCTTGTCTACCTATTCCGAGTGGGCGCCCTTGACTGGGCTCCGGAAGCTCGTCGTAAGCGGCAAGCGAAGCTGAAACAATGAGGCTTTGGCGATGCAATACAATCTCACCAGGATCGACCCGGATGCTCCTAACGAGCAGTACCCCATCGGCGAACGGGAAACCGTTTCCGACCCGTTAGAAGACCAAGTCCACAAAAACATCTACATGGGCAAGCTGGAAGACGTGCTGAGTGGCGCGGTCAACTGGGGGCGTAAAAACTCCCTGTGGCCGTACAACTTCGGTCTTTCGTGCTGCTACGTGGAAATGACCACCGCCTTCACGGCGCCCCACGACATCGCGCGCTTTGGCGCCGAAGTTATCCGGGCCTCGCCGCGCCAGGCGGATTTCATGGTTATCGCCGGTACCTGCTTCATCAAGATGGCGCCGATCATCCAGCGTCTCTACGAGCAAATGCTCGAGCCGAAGTGGGTTATCTCCATGGGTTCGTGCGCCAACTCCGGTGGCATGTACGACATCTATTCCGTCGTTCAAGGGGTGGACAAGTTCCTGCCCGTGGACGTCTACGTGCCTGGCTGCCCGCCTCGCCCTGAAGCGTTCCTGCAAGGCTTGATGCTGTTGCAGGAATCGATCGGCAAGGAGCGTCGTCCGCTTTCCTGGGTCGTCGGTGATCAAGGCGTGTACCGCGCCGAGATGCCGTCGCAAAAGGAACAGCGCCGCGAACAGCGAATCGCAGTCACAAACCTGCGCAGCCCCGACGAAGTCTGATCCAGCACCGCTTCTTTTATAGAACGAACACCTGGCTTCATTCTTTACGTTGACCGAAAGCGATAAAAAACCATGACTACAGGCAGTGCTCTGTACATCCCGCCTTATAAGGCAGACGACCAGGATGTGGTCGTCGAACTCAATAACCGTTTTGGCCCTGACGCCTTTACCGCCCAGGCCACGCGCACCGGTATGCCGGTGCTGTGGGTGGCGCGTGCCAAGCTCGTCGAAGTCCTGACCTTCCTGCGCAACCTGCCCAAGCCGTACGTCATGCTCTATGACCTGCATGGCGTGGACGAGCGTCTGCGCACCAAGCGCCAGGGGCTGCCGAGCGGCGCCGATTTCACCGTGTTCTACCACCTGATGTCGCTGGAACGTAACAGCGACGTGATGATCAAGGTCGCACTAAACGAAAGCGACTTGAGCATCCCGACCGTCACCGGTATCTGGCCGAACGCCAGCTGGTACGAGCGCGAAGTCTGGGACATGTTCGGCATCGACTTCCCGGGCCACCCGCACCTGACGCGCATCATGATGCCGCCGACCTGGGAAGGTCACCCGCTGCGCAAGGACTTCCCGGCGCGCGCTACCGAATTCGACCCGTTCAGCCTCAACCTCGCCAAGCAGCAGCTTGAAGAAGAGGCTGCGCGCTTCCGTCCGGAAGACTGGGGCATGAAGCGCTCCGGCACCAACGAGGACTACATGTTCCTCAACCTGGGCCCGAACCACCCTTCGGCCCACGGTGCCTTCCGTATCATCCTGCAACTGGACGGCGAAGAAATCGTCGACTGCGTGCCGGACATCGGCTACCACCACCGGGGCGCCGAGAAGATGGCCGAGCGCCAGTCGTGGCACAGCTTCATCCCGTACACCGACCGTATCGACTACCTCGGCGGCGTGATGAACAACCTGCCGTACGTGCTCTCGGTCGAGAAGCTGGCCGGTATCAAGGTGCCGGATCGCGTCGACACCATCCGCATCATGATGGCCGAGTTCTTCCGGATCACCAGCCACCTGCTGTTCCTGGGTACCTATATCCAGGACGTCGGCGCCATGACCCCGGTGTTCTTTACCTTCACCGACCGTCAGCGTGCCTACAAGGTCATCGAAGCCATCACCGGTTTCCGCCTGCACCCGGCCTGGTACCGCATCGGCGGCGTGGCCCACGACCTGCCGAATGGCTGGGAACGCCTGGTCAAGGAATTCATCGACTGGATGCCCAAGCGTCTGGACGAGTACCAAAAGGCGGCGCTGGATAACAGCATCCTCAAGGGTCGTACCATCGGCGTCGCGCAGTACAACACCAAGGAAGCCCTGGAATGGGGCGTCACCGGTGCCGGCCTGCGTTCCACCGGCTGCGATTTCGACCTGCGTAAAGCGCGCCCGTACTCCGGCTACGAGAACTTCGAGTTCGAAGTGCCGCTGGCGGCCAATGGCGATGCCTACGACCGCTGCATCGTGCGCGTCGAAGAAATGCGCCAGAGCCTGAAGATCATCGAGCAATGCATGCGCAACATGCCGGCCGGCCCGTACAAGGCGGATCACCCGCTGACCACGCCGCCGCCGAAAGAGCGCACGCTGCAGCACATCGAAACCCTGATCACGCACTTCCTGCAGGTTTCGTGGGGTCCGGTAATGCCGGCCAACGAGTCCTTCCAGATGATCGAAGCGACCAAGGGTATCAACAGTTATTACCTGACGAGCGATGGCGGCACCATGAGCTACCGCACCCGGATTCGTACCCCAAGCTTTGCCCACTTGCAGCAGATCCCTTCGGTGATCAAAGGCGAGATGGTCGCGGACTTGATTGCGTACCTGGGTAGTATCGATTTCGTTATGGCCGACGTGGACCGCTAAGCATGAACAGCACGCTTATCCAGACAGACCGTTTCACCTTGAGTGAAACCGAGCGCTCGGCCATCGAGCACGAGCTGCATCACTACGAAGACCCGCGCGCGGCGTCGATCGAAGCCTTGAAGATCGTCCAGAAAGAACGTGGCTGGGTGCCGGACGGCGCCCTCTACGCCATCGGCGAGATCCTCGGCATCCCCGCCAGCGACGTTGAAGGGGTGGCCACGTTCTACAGCCAGATCTTCCGTCAGCCGGTGGGCCGCCACATCATTCGCGTGTGCGACAGCATGGTCTGCTACATCGGCGGCCACGAATCCGTGGTCAGCGAGATCCAGAACAAGCTGGGCATCGGCCTCGGCCAGACCACTCCGGACGGCCGCTTCACGCTGCTGCCGGTGTGCTGCCTGGGCAACTGCGACAAGGCGCCGGCGTTGATGATCGACGACGACACATTCGGTGACGTGCAGCCTGCTGGCGTGACCCAATTGCTCGAGGGCTACCCATGACCCTGACTTCTTTCGGCCCGGCCAACCTGATCAAGCGTTCGCCCGAGACCCACCCGCTGACCTGGCGCCTGCGTGACGATGCCGAGCCGGTATGGCTCGACGAATACCAGGCCAAGAACGGTTACGCCGCTGCGCGCAAAGCCTTCGCCGACATGGCCCAGGACGATATCGTCCAGACCGTGAAAGACGCCGGCCTCAAGGGCCGCGGCGGTGCAGGCTTCCCCACGGGCGTGAAGTGGGGCCTGATGCCCAAGGACGAATCCATCAACATCCGCTACCTGCTGTGCAACGCGGATGAAATGGAGCCGAACACCTGGAAAGACCGCATGCTGATGGAGCAACTGCCCCATCTGCTGATCGAAGGCATGCTGATCAGCGCCCGCGCGCTGAAAACCTACCGGGGCTACATCTTCCTGCGTGGCGAATACACCACCGCCGCCAAGCACCTCAACCGTGCCGTGGAAGAAGCCAAGGCCGCCGGCCTGTTGGGCAAGAACATCCTCGGTTCGGGTTTTGACTTCGAACTGTTCGTGCACACCGGCGCCGGGCGCTACATCTGCGGTGAAGAAACCGCACTGATCAACTCCCTCGAAGGCCGCCGCGCCAACCCGCGCTCCAAGCCGCCCTTCCCTGCCGCCGTAGGCGTGTGGGGCAAGCCGACCTGCGTGAACAACGTCGAGACCCTGTGCAACGTGCCGGCGATCATCGCCGACGGCGTGGACTGGTACAAATCGTTGGCCCGCGAAGGCAGCGAAGACATGGGCACCAAGCTCATGGGCTTCTCCGGCAAGGTCAAGAACCCGGGCCTGTGGGAGCTGCCGTTCGGCGTGACCGCACGCGAGCTGTTCGAGGACTACGCCGGCGGCATGCGCGACGGCTACACCTTGAAAGCCTGGCAGCCAGGCGGCGCCGGTACCGGTTTCCTGTTGCCCGAGCACCTCGACGCACAAATGTATGCCGGCGGCATCGGCAAGGTGGGCACCCGGATGGGTACCGGCCTGGCGATGGCGGTCGACAACACCGTGAACATGGTGTCCTTGCTGCGCAACATGGAGCAGTTCTTTGCCCGCGAGTCCTGCGGCTTCTGCACCCCATGCCGCGACGGTCTGCCATGGAGCGTGAAGCTGCTGATGGCCCTGGAAAACGGCGAAGGCCGCGAGGGTGACATCGAGACCCTGCTGGGTCTGGTCGGTTTCCTCGGCCCAGGCAAGACCTTCTGTGCTCACGCACCGGGCGCCGTGGAACCATTGGGCAGCGCAATCAAATACTTCCGCTCGGAGTTCGAAGCCGGCATCGCGCCTACCAGTGCCGCCGTCCCGCCTCTGGCGAGGCCGATCGTAGTCGGCGCGTAACGCTTTAACAGGTGAAGGGTCCGTGCCCTTCACCTGCTCATGGGCTGACGCCGTAAAGGCTGTGTTGACGCCCATGAATAACAAGATTCCATTAGCCACGCCCGCTGACAACGGGCCAACGAAGAACTTTGAACCATGGCCACTATCCACGTAGACGGCAAAGCGCTCGAAGTCGATGGGGCAGACAACCTGTTACAGGCATGTCTCTCACTAGGCCTCGACATCCCATATTTCTGCTGGCATCCCGCGCTTGGTAGCGTCGGGGCCTGTCGCCAGTGTGCGGTCAAGCAATACACCGACGAGAACGACACCCGTGGTCGTATCGTCATGTCCTGCATGACCCCAGCCACCGACAACACCTGGATCTCCATCGACGATGAAGAATCCAAGGCGTTCCGCGCCAGCGTTGTCGAATGGCTGATGACCAACCACCCCCACGACTGCCCGGTCTGTGAGGAAGGCGGTCACTGCCACCTGCAAGACATGACGGTGATGACCGGCCACAACGAGCGCCGTTATCGCTTCACCAAGCGTACCCACCAGAACCAGGACCTCGGCCCGTTCATTTCCCACGAAATGAACCGCTGCATCGCCTGCTATCGCTGCGTACGCTTCTACAAGGACTACGCCGGCGGCACCGACCTGGGCGTATTCGGCGCCCACGACAACGTGTACTTCGGTCGCGTTGAAGACGGCGTGCTCGAAAGCGAGTTCTCCGGCAACCTCACCGAGGTCTGCCCGACCGGTGTATTCACCGACAAGACCCACTCCGAGCGCTACAACCGCAAATGGGACATGCAGTTCGCCCCGAGCATCTGCCATGGCTGCTCCAGCGGTTGCAACATCTCCCCGGGCGAGCGCTACGGCGAACTGCGTCGCATCGAAAACCGCTTCAACGGTTCGGTCAACCAGTACTTCCTGTGCGACCGTGGCCGTTTCGGCTATGGCTACGTCAACCGCGAAGACCGCCCACGCCAACCACTGTTGGCCGACGGCGCCAAGCTGAGCCTGGACGACGCGCTGGATAAAGCCGCCGACCTGCTGCGCGGCCGCAACATCGTCGGTATCGGCTCGCCGCGCGCCAGCCTCGAAAGCAACTTCGCGCTGCGCGAGCTGGTCGGTGCCGAGCACTTCTACTCCGGTATCGAAGCCGCTGAGCTGGAGCGCATCCGCCTGGTCCTGCAGGTGCTGAACGACAGCCCGCTGCCCGTACCGAACATGCGCGACATTGAAGACCACGACGCGATCTTCGTGCTCGGTGAAGACCTGACCCAGACCGCCGCCCGCATCGCCCTGTCGCTGCGCCAGTCGGTCAAGGGCAAGGCCGAAGACATGGCCGACGCCATGCGCGTCCAGCCCTGGCTCGACGCCGCGGTGAAAAACATCGGCCAGCACGCGCTGAACCCGTTGTTTATCGCGAGCATCGCTGAAACAAAGCTCGACGACATCGCCGAAGAATGTGTACACGCAGCGCCGGACGACCTGGCGCGCCTCGGTTTCGCCGTGGCCCACGCCCTGGACGCAAGCGCGCCTGCCGTCGACGGCCTGGACACCGAAGCCGTCGAACTGGCCCAGCGCATTGCCGACGCCCTGCTGGCGGCCAAACGCCCATTGATCATTGCCGGCACCTCGCTGGGTTCCAAGGCGCTGATCGAAGCCGCCGCCAACATCGCCAAGGCCTTGAAGCTGCGCGACAAGAACGGTTCCATCAGCCTGGTGGTGCCAGAGGCCAACAGCCTCGGCCTGGCCATGCTCGGTGGCGAGTCCCTGGACGCTGCCCTGCAAGCGGTGACCGACGGCAAAGCCGACGCCATCGTGGTGCTGGAAAACGACCTGTACACCCGCACCGATGCCGCCAAGGTTGACGCTGCACTGAACGCGGCCAAAGTGCTGATCGTCGCCGATCACCAGAAGACCGCCACCAGCGACCGTGCCCACCTGGTACTGCCGGCCGCCACCTTCGCCGAAGGCGACGGCACCCTGGTCAGCCAGGAAGGCCGCGCCCAGCGCTTCTTCCAGGTGTTCGATCCGAAGTACATGGATGCCAGCATCCTGGTTCACGAAGGCTGGCGTTGGCTGCATGCCCTGCGCGCCACCCTGCTGAACCAGCCGATCGACTGGACCCAACTCGACCACGTCACCGCAGCCACCGCTGCCAGCGCCCCGCAACTGGCGCGGATTGTCGACGCTGCACCGTCCGCCTCGTTCCGCATCAAGGGCATGAAACTGGCCCGTGAACCGCTGCGTTACTCCGGTCGTACCGCCATGCGCGCCGACATCAGCGTGCATGAACCGCGTACCCCGCAAGACAACGACACCGCGTTCGCCTTCTCCATGGAAGGTTACTCGGGTTCGGTCGAACCGCGTCAGCAGGTGCCGTTCGCCTGGTCGCCGGGCTGGAACTCGCCGCAGGCCTGGAACAAGTTCCAGGACGAAGTCGGTGGTCACATCCGCGCTGGCGACCCGGGCACCCGCCTGATCGAAAGCACCGGTGATGCGCTGAACTGGTTCGCCGCCGTACCGCGTCCGTTCAACCCGGCCCAGGGCACCTGGCAGGTCGTGCCGTTCTTCCACTTGTTCGGCAGTGAAGAGAACTCCTCCAAGGCCGCGCCGGTGCAAAGTCGCATTCCTGAGGCCTACGTATCCGTGGCCAAGTCCGAAGCCGACCGCCTGGGCGTCAACGAAGGTGCCTTGCTCAGCCTGAACGTGGCCGGCCAGACCCTGCGTCTGCCGCTGCGCATCAACGACGAGTTGGGTGCCGGGCTGGTTGCACTGCCTAAAGGCCTCGCCGGTATCCCGCCGGCGATCTTTGGCAAAACCGTTGACGGTCTGCAGGAGGCAGCGCAATGACCTGGTTCACCCCTGAAGTGATCGACGTGATCATCTCGGTCGTCAAGGCCATCGTGATCCTGTTGGCCGTGGTCGTCGCGGGCGCCCTGCTCAGCTTCGTCGAACGTCGCCTGCTGGGCTGGTGGCAGGACCGCTACGGTCCGAACCGCGTTGGCCCGTTCGGCATGTTCCAGATCGCCGCCGACATGCTGAAAATGTTCTTCAAGGAAGACTGGACCCCGCCGTTTGCCGACAAGGTGATCTTCACCCTGGCACCGGTCGTGGCCATGAGCGCCTTGCTGATCGCCTTCGCGATCATCCCGATCACCCCGACCTGGGGCGTGGCGGACCTGAACATCGGCTTGCTGTTCTTCTTCGCCATGGCCGGTCTGTCGGTCTATGCGGTGCTGTTCGCCGGCTGGTCGAGCAACAACAAGTTCGCCCTGCTGGGCAGCTTGCGGGCTTCGGCCCAGACCGTGTCCTACGAAGTGTTCATGGGCCTCGCGCTGATGGGCATCGTGGTGCAGGTCGGCTCGTTCAACATGCGCGACATCGTCGAGTACCAGGCGCAGAACCTGTGGTTCATCATTCCGCAGTTCTTCGGCTTCTGTACCTTCTTCATCGCTGGCGTGGCCGTGACTCACCGTCACCCGTTCGACCAGCCGGAAGCGGAACAGGAACTGGCCGACGGTTACCACATCGAATACGCCGGCATGAAGTGGGGCATGTTCTTCGTCGGTGAATACATCGGCATCATCTTGATCTCGGCCCTGCTGGTCACGCTGTTCTTCGGCGGCTGGCACGGACCGTTCGGCATCCTGCCGCAGTTGGCGTTCTTCTGGTTCTTCCTGAAGACCGCGTTCTTCATCATGTTGTTTATCCTGCTGCGCGCTTCCATTCCGCGTCCACGATATGACCAGGTGATGGATTTCAGCTGGCGCTTCTGCCTGCCGCTGACCCTGATCAATTTGCTGGTGACTGCTGCCGTGGTGCTGATGCACGCGCCAGCGGCTGCGGTTCAGTGAGGATTTGACCCATGTTCAAATATATTGGCGACATCGTTAAGGGTACCGGTACCCAGTTGCGAAGCCTGGTGATGGTTTTCGGCCATGGCTTTCGCAAACGCGACACCCTGCAATACCCGGAAGAAGCGGTGTACCTGCCGCCGCGCTATCGCGGCCGCATCGTACTGACCCGCGACCCCGACGGCGAAGAGCGTTGCGTAGCCTGCAACCTGTGCGCCGTGGCGTGCCCGGTGGGTTGCATCTCCCTGCAGAAAGCTGAAACCGAAGACGGTCGCTGGTACCCGGACTTCTTCCGCATCAACTTCTCGCGCTGCATTTTCTGCGGCCTCTGCGAGGAAGCTTGCCCGACCACCGCAATCCAGCTCACGCCGGATTTCGAGATGGCCGAGTTCAAACGTCAGGACCTGGTGTACGAGAAAGAAGATCTGCTGATCTCTGGTCCCGGTAAAAACCCTGATTACAACTTCTATCGTGTTGCAGGTATGGCCGTTGCCGGTAAGCCGAAAGGCGCCGCACAAAACGAAGCCGAGCCGATCAACGTGAAGAGCTTGCTGCCTTAAGGAAGAAAGATGGAATTCGCTTTCTATTTCGCATCGGGTATCGCGGTTGTGTCCACGCTTCGCGTGATCACCAACACCAACCCTGTGCACGCCCTGCTCTACCTGATCATTTCGCTGATCGCCGTGGCCATGACCTTCTTCAGCCTCGGCGCGCCGTTCGCCGGTGTACTGGAAGTGATCGCCTACGCCGGCGCCATCATGGTGCTGTTCGTGTTTGTGGTGATGATGCTCAACCTGGGGCCGGCTTCGGTCGCCCAGGAACGCGTCTGGCTCAAGCCCGGCATCTGGCTCGGCCCGGTTGTCCTGGCAGCGCTGCTGCTGGGTGAACTGCTGTATGTGCTGTTCGCTCACCAGAGCGGCCAGGCCATCGGCCACACCACCGTGGATGCAAAAGCCGTGGGCATCAGCCTGTTCGGCCCGTACCTGCTGGTGGTCGAACTGGCGTCGATGCTGCTGCTCGCTGCAGCCGTCACCGCCTTCCACTTGGGCCGCAACGAAGCCAAGGAGCAATGACGATGCCTGCTATCCCTTTGGAGCATGGTCTGGCGGTCGCCGGCATCCTGTTCTGCCTTGGCCTGGTCGGCCTGATGGTCCGCCGTAACATTCTGTTCGTGTTGATGAGCCTGGAAATCATGATGAACGCCGCGGCACTGGCGTTCATCGTTGCGGGTGCACGTTGGGGCCAGCCAGATGGACAAGTGATGTTCATCCTGGTGATCAGCCTGGCAGCCGCCGAGGCCAGTATTGGCCTGGCGATCCTGCTGCAACTGTATCGTCGCTTCCACACGCTTGATATCGACGCTGCCAGTGAGATGCGCGGATGAACATGATCTTTCTGACTTTCGTATTCCCCCTGATCGGTTTCCTGCTGCTGTCGTTCTCCCGTGGACGCTGGTCGGAAAACCTCTCGGCCCTGGTGGGCGTGGGTTCCATTGGCCTGTCGGCGATCGTCGCCGCCTACGTCATCTGGCAATTCAACGTGGCGCCGCCGGAAGGCGGTCACTACACCCTGGTGCTGTGGCAGTGGATGTCGGTGGAGGGCTTCAAGCCCAACTTCGCCCTCTACGTCGACGGCCTGTCGATCACCATGCTCGGCGTGGTCGTCGGCGTGGGCTTCCTGATCCACCTGTTCGCGTCCTGGTACATGCGCGGTGAAGCCGGCTACTCGCGCTTCTTCTCGTACACCAACCTGTTTATCGCCAGCATGCTGTTCCTGGTGCTCGGCGATAACCTGTTGTTCCTGTACTTCGGCTGGGAAGGCGTGGGCCTGTGCTCGTACCTGTTGATCGGTTTCTACTACAGCAACCGCAACAACGGTAACGCAGCCCTCAAGGCGTTTATCGTCACCCGCATCGGCGACGTGTTCATGGCCATCGGCCTGTTCATCCTGTTCCAGCAAGTGGGCACGCTGAACATCCAGGAACTGCTGGTGCTGGCACCGCAGAAATTCCAGGTCGGTGACTTCTGGATCACCCTGGCTACCCTGATGCTGCTGGGCGGCGCCGTGGGTAAATCCGCGCAACTGCCACTGCAAACCTGGCTGGCAGACGCGATGGCTGGCCCTACCCCGGTTTCCGCACTGATCCACGCGGCCACCATGGTCACCGCCGGTGTCTACCTGATCGCCCGTACCCACGGCCTGTTCACCCTGGCGCCGGACATCCTGCATCTGGTCGGCATCGTGGGTGGCGTGACCCTGGTCCTGGCCGGCTTCGCTGCCCTGGTGCAGACCGACATCAAGCGCATCCTCGCCTACTCGACCATGAGCCAGATCGGCTACATGTTCCTGGCCCTGGGCGTTGGCGCCTGGGACGCGGCGATCTTCCACCTGATGACCCACGCCTTCTTCAAGGCCCTGCTGTTCCTCGCGTCCGGTGCGGTGATCGTTGCCTGCCACCACGAGCAGAACATCTTCAAGATGGGCGGCCTGTGGAAGAAACTGCCACTGGCCTACGCCAGCTTCATCGTCGGTGGTGCCGCCCTGGCCGCCCTGCCGCTGGTGACCGCCGGTTTCTACTCGAAGGACGAAATCCTCTGGGAAGCCTTCGCCAGCGGTAACCAGAACCTGCTGTACGCAGGCCTGGTGGGTGCGTTCATGACCTCGCTGTACACCTTCCGCCTGATCTTCATCACCTTCCACGGTGAAGCCAAGACTGAAGCTCACGCAGGTCACGGCATCTCGCACTGGTTGCCATTGTCGGTACTGATCATCCTGTCGACCTTCGTCGGCGCCATGATCACTCCGCCGCTGCACGGTGTTCTGCCGCAAAGCGTCGGGCATGCCGGCGGCGCAGCCCAGCACAGCCTGGAAATCGCCTCGGGTGCCATCGCCATCGCCGGTATCCTGCTGGCGGCCCTGCTGTTCCTCGGCAAGCGTCGCTTCGTGACAGCCGTCGCCAACAGTGGCATTGGCCGCTTCCTGTCGGCCTGGTGGTTCGCTGCCTGGGGCTTCGACTGGATCTACGACAAACTGTTCGTCAAGCCTTACCTCGCCATCAGCCACATGCTGCGCAAGGACCCGCTCGACCAGACCATCGGTCTGATCCCGCGTGCCGCCAAGGCCGGTCACACCGCCCTGAGCCGCAGCGAGACCGGGCAACTGCGTTGGTATGCAGCCTCCATGGCTGCCGGTGCTGTGCTGGTGATCGGCGCCATCGTTGTGGTAGCGGTCTGACTATGAATATTGCGAACCTGCGAAAGGAAACGAGCCTGTCATGATTCTGCCCTGGCTAATCCTGATCCCCTTTATCGGCGGCCTGCTCTGCTGGATGGGTGAACGCTTCGGCGCCACCCTCCCCCGCTGGATTGCGTTGCTGACCATGTCCCTGGAACTCGCGCTCGGCCTCTGGCTGTGGGCCCATGGCGACTATTCATTTGCTCCGGCACCGGGTGTCGATCCCACCTTCGCGCTTGAATTCAAGCACGTGTGGATCCAGCGCTTCGGCATCAACGTGCACCTGGCCCTCGACGGCCTGTCGCTGTTGATGATCCTGCTGACCGGCCTGCTGGGTATCCTCTCGGTACTCTGCTCCTGGAAAGAGATCCAGCGTCACGTGGGCTTCTTCCACCTGAACCTGATGTGGATCCTGGGCGGTGTCGTCGGCGTGTTCCTCGCCCTCGACCTGTTCATGTTCTTCTTCTTCTGGGAAATGATGCTGGTGCCGATGTACTTCCTCATCGCGCTCTGGGGTCACAGTTCTTCGGACGGCAAGAAAACCCGGATCTACGCGGCGACCAAGTTCTTCATCTTCACCCAGGCTTCCGGCCTGATCATGTTGGTGGCGATCCTGGGGCTGGTGCTGGTCAACTTCAACAACACCGGCGTGATTACCTTCAACTACGCCGACCTGTTGAAGACCAAGATGTCCCTGACCACCGAGTACATCCTGATGCTGGGCTTCTTCATCGCCTTCGCGGTGAAGCTGCCGGTGGTGCCGTTCCACTCCTGGCTGCCCGACGCTCACGCCCAGGCGCCGACCGCCGGCTCCGTGGACCTGGCCGGTATCCTGCTGAAGACGGCGGCCTACGGCCTGCTGCGTTTCGCCCTGCCGCTGTTCCCGAATGCCTCGGCCGAGTTCGCGCCGATCGCCATGACCCTGGGTCTGATCGGGATCTTCTACGGTGCGTTCCTGGCCTTCGCCCAAACCGACATCAAGCGTCTGATTGCCTTCTCGTCCGTTTCCCACATGGGCTTCGTACTGATCGGCATCTACTCCGGCAGCCAACTGGCGCTGCAAGGCGCGGTGATCCAGATGTTGGCCCACGGTGTCTCAGCCGCGGCACTGTTTATCCTGAGTGGCCAGCTGTACGAGCGCCTGCACACCCGTGACATGCGTGAAATGGGTGGCGTATGGTCGCGCATCGCCTACCTGCCGGCGATCAGCCTGTTCTTCGCCGCCGCGTCCCTGGGCTTGCCGGGCACCGGCAACTTCATCGGCGAGTTCCTGATCCTGATGGGTGCCTTCGTGCAAACGCCGTGGATCAGTGCGATTGCTACCTCCGGCCTGGTGTTCGGTTCGGTCTACTCGCTGATCATGATCCACCGCGCCTACTTCGGCCCGGCCAAGTCCGACACCGTCCTGCAAGGGATGGACGCTCGCGAACTGATCATGGTGCTCGGCCTGGCGGTACTGCTGATCTACATCGGCGTGTACCCGCAACCGTTCCTGGACACTTCTGCCGCAACGATGCATGGCGTGCAGCAGTGGTTCGGCACCGCCTTCTCTCAACTCGCTTCGGCCCGGTAAGAGCGCTATGGAATTCACGATCCAACACTTTATCGCGCTTGCGCCGCTGCTGATCACCAGCCTCACCATCGTGGTGGTGATGCTGGCGATCGCCTGGCGCCGCAATCACTCGCAAACGTTCCTGCTGTCCTGTGCCGGCCTGAACCTGGCCCTGCTGTCGATCATCCCGGCCCTCAAGGTCGCGCCACTGGCGGTCACGCCATTGATGATGGTCGATGACTTCGCGCTGCTGTACATCGCGCTGATCCTGGTCGCGACCCTGGCCTGCGTCACCCTCGCCCACGCCTACATGGGCGAAGGCGGCACCGGTTACCCAGGCAACAAGGAAGAGCTGTACCTGCTGATCCTGCTGGCTGCGGCCGGTGGCATCGTGCTGGTCAGCGCACAGCACCTGGCCGGCTTGTTCATCGGCCTGGAACTGCTGTCGATCCCGACCTATGGCCTGGTGGCCTATGCCTTCTTCAACAAGCGCTCCCTGGAAGCCGGCATCAAGTACATGGTGTTGTCGGCCGCCGGTTCCGCGTTCCTGTTGTTCGGTATGGCCCTGCTCTACGCCGAAGCCGGCAGCCTGAGCTTCACCGGTATCGGCCACGCCCTGGCCACCACCAGCCTGCCTGCGCCAATCGCCCAACTGGGCCTGGCCATGATGCTGATCGGCCTGGCGTTCAAGCTGTCGCTGGTGCCGTTCCACCTGTGGACCCCGGACGTGTACGAAGGCGCCCCGGCGCCGGTGGCTGCGTTCCTGGCGACCGCGTCGAAGGTTGCGGTGTTTGCGGTGATGGTGCGTCTGTTCCAGATCTCGCCTGCTGCCAACACTGGCGTGCTGAGCAACGTGCTGACCGTGATCGCCATCGCGTCGATCCTGTTCGGTAACCTGCTGGCGCTGACCCAGAACAACCTCAAGCGTCTGCTGGGTTACTCCTCCATCGCCCACTTCGGCTACCTGCTGATCGCCCTGGTGGCGAGCAAAGGCCTGGCCGTGGAAGCCATGGGCGTGTACCTGGTCACCTACGTGATCACCAGCCTCGGCGCGTTCGGCGTGATCACGCTGATGTCCTCGCCGTTCAAAGGCCGTGACGCCGACGCCCTGTACGAGTACCGCGGCCTGTTCTGGCGCCGTCCGTACCTGACCGCCGTACTCACCGTGATGATGCTGTCCCTGGCCGGTATCCCGCTGACTGCCGGCTTCATCGGCAAGTTCTACATCGTCGCGACCGGTGTTGAAGCACACGAGTGGTGGTTGGTTGCCTCCCTGGTACTGGGCAGCGCCATCGGCGTGTTCTACTACCTGCGCGTGATGGTCACCCTGTACCTGATCGAGCCGAACCTGCGCCGTGTGGATGCCGAGCTGCATTGGGAACAGAAGGCAGGCGGCGTGATGCTGCTGGCCATCGCCCTGCTCGCGTTCTTCCTGGGCGTGTACCCACAACCGTTGCTGACCCTGGTGCAGCACGCGGTATTGGGCGTTTGATCGCTTAGCGAGATGCAGTCAACAGAACGGCGCCTTCGGGCGCCGTTTTGCGTTTCAGGGGCAGGGGTTTTTACCCTCCCCTATTCACGGAAATTTCCTCACCCGCCTGCCTCCCCTTCCGGCATCTACCCGATGAAGGCCGCCGTATGGTGTCTGCGTTTTAGGAAAGTTCCCACATTAGGGTCACTTGACCCTTTGCGAGTGGGCCACCAAACTCTACGTAGGCTACGTACAGAACATGGATGCTCTATTTATCGAACTGCCGGCCTTCGAGCGGCATCGCAAGGACTATCTGAGTGACGAGCTTTTCCAGGGTTTTCAACAAGAGTTGATGAAGAACCCGGAAGCAGGAGATGTGATCGAGGGAACAGGCGGACTGCGCAAAGTTCGCTTCATCGATGAGCGACGCAACAAAGGCAAGCGCGGTGGCCTGCGGGTCATTTACTACTGGTGGTCGGGCGGCACGCAATTCTGGCTGTTCACCCTGTACGGCAAGCACGAACAGGATGACCTGACACCACAGCACAAAAAAGCCCTAAAACACATGCTGGACAGGGAAATCAAAGCGAGAACACATCATGAAACGTGAAATCTTTTCCGAACTGGTCGAAGGCTTCGACGCCCTGGCAGACGAACGCCAAGGCAAAGTCACCCTGCGAACCCATAAGGTTCATCTCAATCAACTGGAGCCGCTTACCGCCGAGGAGGTGGTGGCCGTGCGCCAGCAACTCAACCTCTCCCGGTCGGTGTTCGCCATGTACCTGCGCACCAACACCCGTACCCTGGAAAACTGGGAACAAGGTCGGGCCAAGCCAAATGCCCAGGCTGCCACGCTGATTCGCCTGGTGGCACGTTTTCCTGAGACCGTGGCGCAACTTGCCGCTTTGGGTTGATCTGCAATTACCTCAAAAAAAACGCCCCGGACATTGGGGGCGTTTTTCGGTGCATCGCGTCAGAAAGCGATACCGACCTTGAAGCCGTACTCGTTACGCTTGAGCTTGGTGTTGTCAGCCACTTCGGAGTCACCGTCGAGCTTGTACTCGGTGCGGGTGTAGTACAGGCCCGCGACTACCGGCAGGTCACCCTTCTGATTCATCAGCAAGCTGACTTCGGCGTAGGGGTTGGTGCGGTCCTTGAGGTCGACGGTGTCGCTGCCGAAATCATCCACCTTGAGCTTGGTGCGGCCATCAATGGTACGACGGGCACCGGCTTCGACACGCAGGGTCATGTCATCGAACTGGTGGTTGTAGCCCAGAGCCGCCTTGGCGAACGGCGATTTGTTGGTGAGCTTCACATCGAGGTCGTTGATCTCTGGCTCGTAGCGGGTCCAGCTGTAGCCGCCACCGACGATCACGTCGACAAAATTGCGCGCATCCAGCGCGGCACGCCAGCCGAGATCCAGGTCAGCCTGGCCTTCCTTGAGTTTGTTGTCGCTCTTTTCACCGTACTTGGCTTCGATACCGGCCTGGTAGATAAAGCCGGATTCGGCGGTGAGCTTGTTGCCGAAGTTGTAGAACAGGCCGGCCTCAGGCATGTGGCTCTTGTCGCTCTCGCTGCCGCCTTCGAATTTGAAGTCGTTGTAGCTGCCCAGGATCCCGAAGGTGGAAATCGGGTCGGTGGACGGTGCGGCGAACACCACGGCAGGCGCAGCGACCAGCGCCAGCAGTGAGGAACCCTTGAGGAATTTTCCGAATAGCTTGGACATCGTTTTACATCTCCTTGTCTGGTGAGCAAATTATTCAGGAACCGCTTCGAACCCCGGCGCGTGCCAAAGGTTCGAATTAATTTGCGTTGATTTGGAGGTAAAACGGTTCAGCGAAGGCTCTTTCTCGCTATTCCTGGGCAGCAGCCTGGACCAAGCCATCAAGGGTTTGCCGAAGCGTTGCCGTATCCGGCACGCGAATCCCGAAGGTTTCAGTCAGCACCTGCACCACCTCATCGGCACTGCCAAGCGAGCGTTTTACGCTCGGCCGGTCCAGGGAGTGGATCGCATAGTGGGCATTGTTCAGGGTATGGCGCTTGCCCGGCGCCAGGCGCGCGACTTTCAGTTGGCCGACGAATACCGATTTCGGGTGGGTGGAGACGTACCAGTTACCGATTTCATAATCGATATCCGCCTGTACTTGCAGGTCGAACACATACAGGCCGCGCCACTCCTCGGCCACTTGTGCCCACAAGGTGTAACTTCCCTGCCCGTCGAAAGTCAGGCGATACGGTTCATGGGCCGTGGCCTGCACCGCTTCGGTGTCCAGTTGCAACGGGCTGCTGGGCACCATGCCGCCAAAGCCGACATCGGTGATGTAGCGCACGCCGTCCAGAGTCACCAGGCTCAAGCGATGGGTACGCGCCGTGCGCGCATCCGGCGGCCCGCCCATCACCACCCGGCCGGTGATGCCACGCGCCTCGAAGCCGAGTTCCTGCAGCAACGCCAGGAACATCTGGTTCAGCTCATAGCAATAGCCGCCCCGCCCGTCCACCAGCACTTTTTGTTCAACACTGGGCAGGTCGATCGGCACCGGCAGGCGTATCAGGCTCGACAGGTTCTCGAAGGCAAAGCTGCACACATGGCGCAGTTGCAGGTCCTGCAAGGTTTGCAGGGTGGGCGCCGGCGGCGTGTCATAACCCAGGCGTTGCAGGTAGAGGCGGCTATGGGTCAGCAGAGGCATGGCACGATCCTTGGGCGCAGGAAGAAAGCGTCACTATGCCGCGCCCGCATGCAGATTGTCATTTTGAATGAACCTTTTTGAACGCTGCCCTATCCATCTATAACAACACAGGGAGGCAACATGAGTACCGCAAAAATCTACACGATCAATTATCAGCTGCACGGTCAACCGAAAACCTTTGTGGTGCGTGCCGAAGTAATGAACAACGCCGAGGCCTGGCACTGGGCGGCGGTGGATGCCGATATTGCCCATGTGAGTCGCGTGGGACGCGTGGGGCATGAGCAGGTCAAGAAAACCACCCGGCCCTGGGCGGAGAAGTTTGGGATTACGGATGTCACGTGGATCGCACCCAAGTAAGTGAACAGCCTCACCTTGCAAGGTGGGGCTTCCAACACCCTTTGCAGTTGACCGTTTGCCCATCATGAGCAGAGCTAACGCTTCAGTGAAATCAATTCAATTTTACTCGACCTGTGCCCCGCCTAAACTACATCCTAATTATTGATACTCGAAATCAATCTGGCACCTGAACAACCCATCAGGTGTGTCCCAGAAATCAGGATGTCAGGTCACCATGAACAGCGAGTTTGAATTCACTCTTAAAACCCAGCGTTTCGACGAACATTATCACCCCTCGGAAAACACGCGCATCACCACTAACTTTGCCAACTTGGCCAGGGGCAAAAGCCGCCAGGAGAATCTGCGCAACACACTGAGGATGATCAACAATCGTTTCAATACATTGGCGCAATGGGATAACCCCAAGGGTGATCGCTACCGAGTGGAACTTGATATCGTCTCTGTTGAAATGAACATTGACTCTGAACAGCGTGGCAACGCCATCCCGCTGATTGAAATATTGAAAACAACGATTGTCGATCAACACACCGATGAACGCATCGAGGGTATTGTCGGCAACAACTTCTCCTCCTACGTGCGCGACTACGACTTCAGCGTTGCCTTGTCAGCGCACAACCAGAATCAGACCGAGTTCAGCACACCCGAGAACTTTGGCGACTTGCATGGAAAACTGTTCAAGCACTTCGTCAACTCAAACACCTACAAAGAAAACTTCAAAAAACCGCCGGTGATCTGCCTGAGCGTTTCAAACACCAGGACCTATCATCGCACCGAAAACCAGCATCCTGTACTGGGCTTTGAATACCAACAGGACGCCTACTCCCTGACGGATGACTACTTCAATAAAATGGGATTGAAGGTTCGCTACTTCATGCCTTCAAACAGTGTTGCGCCGCTGGCGTTTTATTTTTCCGGTGATTTGCTGGCGGATTACAGCAACCTGGAACTCATCAGCACCATCAGCACCATGGACACTTTCCAGAAGATTTACCGGCCCGAGATTTACAATGCCAATTCTGCCGCCGGCAAATCCTACCAACCCAGCTTGAAGCACCAGGATTATTCACTGACGCTGATTGTCTACGATCGAGAAGAACGCAGCCGCCTGGCCATTGAACAGGGAAAGTTTGTGGAAGAGCACTTCATCAAACCCTACCAGGCTGTTCTTCAACAGTGGTCCGCCCACTGCGCGCTTTGACGCTTTAATACTACAAGGTCATCCCTGATGAAAAAGTTGTTACCTACTTCGACCGCCGGCAGTTTGCCTAAACCTTCCTGGCTGGCTCAACCTGAAACACTGTGGTCGCCATGGAAACTGCAAGATGAGGCATTGACCGAGGGCAAACACGACGCCTTGCGTTTGTCCCTGCAGGAACAACAACACGCGGGCATTGATATCGTCAGCGACGGCGAACAGACGCGCCAACACTTTGTGACGACGTTTATTGAGCACCTCAGCGGTGTTGATTTCGAGAAACGCGAGACCGTGCGCATCCGTGATCGTTATGACGCGAGCGTGCCAACGGTCGTAGGGGCTGTTTCCCGCCAGAAGCCGGTGTTTGTTGAAGACGCCAAGTTCTTGCGCCAGCAAACCAAGCAACCCATCAAGTGGGCGCTGCCTGGCCCCATGACGATGATCGATACGCTGTACGACAACCATTACAAGAGTCGTGAAAAGCTCGCCTGGGAATTCGCCAAAATCCTCAATCAGGAAGCCCTTGAACTAGAAGCCGCCGGGGTGGACATCATCCAATTCGATGAGCCGGCCTTCAACGTGTTCTTTGATGAGGTGAACGACTGGGGCGTGGCCACCCTGGAAAGGGCCATTGAAGGCCTCAAATGTGAAACCGCCGTGCATATCTGCTACGGCTACGGCATCAAAGCCAATACCGACTGGAAAAAGACGCTGGGATCAGAGTGGCGTCAATATGAAGAAGCCTTCCCCAAGCTGCAGCAATCCAGTATCGATATCGTCTCGCTGGAGTGTCACAACTCCCATGTGCCCATGGAGCTGATTGAACTTATCCGCGGCAAAAAAGTGATGGTTGGGGCCATTGACGTGGCCAGCCACACGATTGAAACGCCGGAAGAAGTCGCCAACACCCTGCGCAAAGCATTGCAGTTTGTCGATGCCGACAAGCTCTACCCTTGCACGAACTGTGGCATGGCGCCGCTGCCTCGGCACATTGCCAGGGGCAAGCTGAATGCGTTGAGTGCCGGCGCAGCCATTGTCCGAAACGAACTCTCGAACCCGTAGTGAGAATGCGCAAGGCCTGACGATGTCAGGCCTTGCCTGGCGCATTCGCACGCCCCCCCCAATTCAGGACCGCCTATGTCACCTCCCATCGAGCCCTTGCGCTTTCGAGAAGCCCTCGGGCACTACGCGTCCGGTATCACGGTGATTACCTCCCACGTTGATGGCGAACCGGTCGGCTTCACTTGCCAGTCGTTCTACAGCGTGTCGATGAGCCCGCCGCTGGTGTCATTCAGCGTCATGTCCAATTCGGCCAGCTATCCCAGGATTCGCCAGGCCGGCCGGTTCGCCGTCAATATCCTGTCCGGCGATCAAGTCAGGATTTCCAACCAGTTCGCTCGGCGAGGCACAGACAAGTGGCACGGCGTGGAGTGGCAGGGATCACCACTGGGCAATCCGCTCATTGCCGGCAGTCTGCACTGGCTGGATTGCGAAATTCACGCCGAACACGCCGCGGGTGATCACCTGATCGTGATCGGCGAAGTGAAAGCCTTGAACCTGCATGAAGCGACTGCGTCACAGCCATTACTGTATTTCAAAGGGCAGTATCGCGACCTCGCCACGCACGATGCGTGTCGGCAAGAATGAGCCGCAATGACCGTCGCCGGATCAAGTCTTCAAATCTCCCAGCGGATCGTAAGGCGGTTTGCGCTCGTCCTTATCGGTGTTTTTCTGATCCAATGGCGCGATAGCCGGGCCAATGGGGTCAACCTGCGGATCCGATACATCCGGTGAATCCGGATCAAACCCCAGTTCATCCTGACCACTGGAATGCTCACCCGAAGCCGGGCCTTTCGCTGTGTCACTCACGGCGTTCTCCTCCTTTAAAGTGGGCGAGCCTTGTCATGCAGGCTTTCAAGGTCTTCCTCGACGCGTTCAACGTCGTCGTCCTGACGCTCCGCCGGGTCGTTGGGGCGTAACGCATCGTTGTCGCGTTCCTCCTCTCCGGGTGTGCGGTCAGGGTTCGGGGTGCCAGGCGGTGGTTGCTTGTATTCGGGCATGATGGCTCACCTCAAAGGGTCTACATCAATTTAGAGAAACCGCCGTGCAGCATCGTTCAACTTGTTTGCCCAAGCGTGAGATGATGCCGGCCCCTTCTGGAGAGATGACCCGGATGTTCGAGCTCAAACCCTGCGACCCTGTCACCTTCCGTCAACAGACCCGGCGCAGCACGCTGATCGTGGCCGTGTTGTTCGTCGCACTGGCGATGCTGCTGTCGAGCCTGGCGGTGATGCTGTTTGGTGCGCCCGGCGGTGACAATTTCCGCTTCAATGTCGGCGGGGTGTTCGCCGGGGTGCTGATCACCCTGGCCCTGGTGCGTGGCCCGTTCTGGACCCAGGCGTGGCTGACGCCGGCGGTGTATGGCTGGCAGCTCAAGCGCAGCCTGATGAGCGTGACCAATGTGATGCACAAGGTCACCGAGCGGGTGCAGGCCAATGACCCGACGGCAATCAAGGTGCTGCGCTTCTACCACTTGGGCTTGACGCAGATGCATGAACTGGATGCCAACTCCAGCGCCCAGGTGCAGTTGCTGGCTGAGGTGGAGGCGCACAAGGCCAGGATGCAGGCGCTGGGGATCGACACCGAACAAACCCGTCTCGACCCCGCCTGGCTGGCAGCCTTTAAAACCGCTTAAGCCAACATGCCGATGCGCTGCTCGTCGGGCCAGAACAGCGCCGCCTGGCCGCACGGCTGGCCGGCGTCATCGAGCAAGGTCCACACCACCCCAGCATGAATCATGAACGGCTGGTTGTGCGCATCCACCCGCCAACCGCTGTAACCCTCGGCGATGCCGTGGGCGGTGACTTGCTCCAGCAGCAGCTGGCGCGCATCGCGGTCGAGGGCCGAAGCGCTGAAGCGTGAGGGCATGCCGATAAAGCTCTCGCGCGGGTATTTGAAGCACTGCAAGGCGCAGTCATTCACATAGGTAAAACGCGGGTCTGCACCGCCATCATGGGCCAGCAGGCTGTAGGGCGCGTCGCTGTGCAGCCAGGCCAGGCGCTGTTGTGCGTCCAGGTGTGCCGGGGCCGGCAGTCCCTGGCCGGTCCAGTGTCGATAGGCCTTGTCCAGCACGTCTACGAAGCTTTCTTGAGAGGACACGTACAACCTCACATCATCAGTTGGAATTTTTTGTCCGCCAGCAGAACACCGCGCTCACGGCGATGGCTGCACCGGCCAGGCCAAACACCCACGGCGCCGAAGCGATCGGCAACAGCAGGCCGGCGAGCAAGGGGCCAAGGCCGGCGCCGATATCGCGCCACACGGCATTCGAGGCCAAGGCCGATACCCGCATCGACCCGGGGTTGCGCTCCGCTACCAGGGTGGTCACCAGCGGCAGTTGCAACGCACGCAACACCAGCACCGCCGCCGCGCCGACAATCACCCAGTAACTACCGAACGCCGTCAGGGCCAGGGCACTCAGGAACGAAAACAGCAGCAGCATCGAGGTGGCGCCAAAACGCTGGGCCGCGCGACCGCCCAACGGGCTCAGGAGCATTTCCGAGACATAACGCAGCGCCATCAGGCCGCCGGCAATCAGCACCGCATCCCCGCCCAGCAGCTTCTGCGCCTGGATCGACAGGCCGAAGATAAACAGCCCGTCCAGCGCTACGCCCTCGATAAACGACCACACCGCCACACTGTCCGGCCATTTGAAGCGTCGGCCCGGGGTGCTGTGCAAATCATGCCCGACCGTAGGTAAGCCGCGCGCCATCCACAAGCCCACCAGGCAACACCCGGCCAGAATCAGAAAGATCGGACGCGGCCCGGCCCACAGCGTCAGCCAGCCGCCCAGGGGCAGCGCCAGCATCGGCCCCAGGGCGATCAACGCCCGCGAGCGTCCGGCGCGGCGTGCGGCACCGGCGGGCTCCGAGGTGGCCAGCACTTGGGTCGACAGGTTCAATGCGGCAAAACACAGGCCCCACACCAGGCGCAGGCAGAGCAATGCGGCAAACCCGGACAACATCGAGTTGCCCACCGCACACAAGGTCGCGGCGCCGGCGGCGATCATGCAGGTCAGGCGGTCGCCGTTGCGTGCGTAGAAATTGAGCACATGCCGGTAGCCGAAAATCCGCACCAGGCGGTTGGCGGCCAGCAACACCCCGGCCTGGGCCAGGGTGATACCGAACGCCTGGGATTCCATGGGCAGCAGCAGGTAGAGCAACACGTCACTGGGCAGGCATAAAGCCAGGGTCAAAGCGGCGCGGCGGGAATGAGTATCAGCGGTGCGGAGGGCCAGGCTGGACATAAATCTGAAACATCCCGAAATATTCAGGTCGCCACGGTAGCGTTAATCAGACCTTTTTCCCATAGGGCAACAAACGCAGACCACTGGCCACCGCGCCCACCAGTGCAAACCCGCAGCCCAGCCACAGCGCATAGTGCGGGCCACTGCCCACGGACAAGTGAAAACACAGGGCCACCAGCGAAGCACCCAGCGTCTGGCCCAACAGGCGTGAAATCGCCACGATGCCGCTCGCCCCACCGCTGCGGGCCAAGGGCGCGCTGGTCATCAACGCCTTGAGGTTGGGTGACTGGAAAAACCCGAACCCGGCCCCGCACAGCGCCATGCGCCAGCCGATATCAAATGCCGAGGCGCCGCTGCCCAGGGTGGCCAACGCAGCCATCCCCACGCTGAGCATCAACAAGCCGATGCCGCACAGCACACCCAGGGACACACGGTCCGCCAGACGCCCCGCGACCAGCGCCATCACCGCCACCACCGCCGGCCATGGCGTCATCAGGAAACCGGTTTCCACCTGGCTGTGGCCGAGCACCGCCTGCAACAAAAACGGCAGTGACACAAAGGCCAGGCCCTGGGCGCTGAAGGCACACACAGCAGTCAAGGAAGACAAGGCAAACACCGGGCGCTTGAACAGGTCGAGCGCCAGCATCGGTGCCGGGTGCCCGGCCTGGCGCCGCAACAGCAGCACACCGCAGACCAGTGCCACGGCAATCAGGCCCAGCGTCAGCGCACCCTGGGCACCGTGCACCGCCGTGCCCAGGCCCAGCACCAGCAGGGCGAACAGCCCGGCGCACAACACGGCGGCAAGCCGATCGAAGGCATGCCCCGTCATCGGCAGGGTCGGCAACGAGCGCAAGCCCAGCCCCAAGGCCAATAACCCCAGCGGCACGTTGATCAGATACAACCAATGCCAGGTCGCCACCGACAGAATCGCCGACGCAGCCGTCGGCCCAAGGGTAAAGGCCAACCCCACCACCAACGAGTTATAGCCCAGCCCGCGCCCGAGCATTTTTGACGGGTAGATATGCCGCAGCAACGCCGTGTTCACGCTCATGATCGCCGCCGCACCCAGCCCCTGTGCCACCCGCGCAGCGGTCAGGGTGACCAGCGATCCGGCCAACCCACAAAACAGCGACGACACAATAAACAGCAGCAAACCGCCGAGGTACACCCGGCGATGCCCCAGCACATCACTGAGCGACGCAAACGGCAGCACCGTGGCGATAATCGCCAACTGGTAGGCATTGACCACCCAGATCACCGAGGCGGAATCGGTACCGATCCCCTCGGCCAGGGTCGGCAATGCCGTGTTGACGATGGCCGTGTCCAGGGTCGCCATGCCGATTCCCAGGGAGATCGCGATCACGGCCGGCAGGCGTTTATTGAGGGGCAACCCATCGGCAACAGAAGACATGAACAATCCGCCCAGGTGACTAAGGCGGTTAGATTAATGGCAGCGGCGAATTTATTCAGTGGTGGATAGGCTACCTGTCAGTATTTTCATGTTCGCGCCCATTGAAAGAGACCTCCTACATTGTCCCGCTGCAATTTTTGCGAGGGTGACGTTCCTCTGCCCTTACGAGAAACTCACTGATGGACAACGATCGTAAAACCGCGTATTGCGATGCACGCCGGCATTTTCTGCGCCTGGCGGCCACCAGCGCCGGGGCTGTGCTTCTGGCAGGTCAGTTGCCAATCGCCTCGGCTCACGTGGCCGACACGCCAACCCGCACTATCGACCCGCAGCAGGCGTTGGCGCGGTTGATGGAGGGTAACAGCCGCTACGCCGCCGACGTGACAAAGCGCCGCGACCTGATGGTGGAGCGCGAGGCCTTGGTCAGCGGCCAGCATCCGTTCGCGGCAGTACTCGCTTGCGCCGACTCAAGGATTGCGCCCGAATACATCTTCGATACCGGCCTGGGCGAACTGTTTTGCGTACGCGTAGCCGGCAACTTCGTGACGGAAAACGGGCTCGCCAGCCTCGAATACGCCGTTGCGATGCTGGGGACGCCATTGATCCTGGTGTTGGGGCATGACAGCTGCGGCGCCATTTCGGCTGGGGTCAAGGCGGTCAAAGACAACGTGACCTTCCCCGGTAAAATCCAGAGCCTGGCGGATGCGATCAAGCCTTCCGTGAACAAAGTGCTGAAAGCGCCCGGCAACCTGCTCGACAACGCCATTGCGCAAAATGTCCGGGACACCGTGGCACGGCTCAAGGGCGAATCAAGCGTGCTGGCCGACGCCCTTGCCCAAGGAAAACTCAGCATTGTCGGCGGCACTTACCGACTGCGCAGTGGCAACGTGGAGTTCCTGGCGTGATCAGGTGCGCCAGTGCCCAGTCTTCGCCATCACCCCTACCGCCTCGGCAAAACCCGCCTGGGGCAGCGTGTTGAGCGTGACCAGCCCCACGCAGCGTGTCGGTTTCAGGGTCGCCGTGTGCGTCGCCACGCGTGCGCCCTGCTCCACACCGGCCAGCACCGCCTCGGGGATATGCAGCGCGTTCATCAGTTCCAGCACATCCTGGCCGAGCGTGGCGTCATCGGCCTCGCGCAGGTACGGCACGATCACCCGGAAACCTTGCGCCGCCAGCGGCCCGCTGACCGCCGCAAACACGCTCACATCCGCCGCCAACAAGATAATCGCGCGGCCCTCCTCCGGCCCGAACTGCTCATAACGGACCTCCCCTTCATCCGTGCTCACCTGTTGCAGCGCAAACGCAGGGGCGGCGATCACCACCGACGCCAGCAGTAGAAAACCACGCCGATCAAACATCACTCACCCCCACGATCAATTCACTGCCCAGCCAAGCGGCCAGGTATTCACCCGCCTGCATGACGCCGGCCTCTTCCCCCAGGCGCTGCACCAGCAATTCACACAGCCCGGCGAAACTGCCGTCAGCCTGTACGTGCTGCACCGCCTGAAGCTCCAGCGCATCCATCTGACGCAGCCGCGAGGTGAATTGCCGCCGCCACACCAGCAAACCGCCCGCCTGCTCCAGCATCATCGCTTGCGGCGCGGGCGTTTCCTGCCACAGCGCCGACCAGATGGCCTCGGCATTGGTGGTCAAGTCGTGGCAACGCAACGACGGTGTGAGCTGCACTACCGCGGTGTCCCAGTCCAGCTCGGCCAGCGCTTCCAGGGCCAGCGGTTGCGCGTCAGCGGCGACAAAGGCTTCATTCAGGGCCGACTCGATCCACGCCAACTCATGCACATCCGGATTGCGCGGGAACACCTCCTTCAAGGTGGTGTAGAACCCCTCGGGGTACGCGTCCAGGGTCCAGGCATGGGGCGGATGGTTGTCGATGTGCGTAATGCTCGCGGCCAGGAACGCTTCCTCTCCAAGCCAACGGCGCAGGGTGGGGAAAGCCTGTTCGAGGCAGCCCACCAACTGGGCGCGGTAGTTGTTCTGGTACACCGCCAGACCGGTGTGATTGCTGCCCAGCAACTCTGCGGATTCATCCGACGCGGTCACCAGCCAGCTACGAAAAGCCTGCTGAAGTTGCGCCAGGTTCATCGCGCTACCCCCAACGTCCGGGCCATCGACAGTTCCTGAAGCAGCTCGGCGAGCGGCGGGATCTCATCATCGCGCTCGATCATGGTCGCCACCGGCCCCAGCCGGGTCATGGCCTGGGCGTACAGTTCCCAGACGCCGGTGCACACCGGGCTGTCATGGCTGTCGATCAAGATGTCACGGCCCTGGCTGTGGCCGGCCAGGTGCACCTGGCGTACTCGCTCGGCGGGGATGCCATCGAGAAACGCCAGGGCGTCGAAACCGTGATTGCTCGCGCTGACAAACACATTGTTGACGTCCAGCAGCAGCTCACAGCCAGTGCGCCGGGCCATGGCCGTGATGAACTCCCACTCGGTCATGGCGGCACCCTCGAACGCCAGGTAACTCGACGGATTTTCGAACAGCATCGTACGGCCCAGCACGTCCTGGGCCTGATGGATATTGGCGCAGACCCGGTCCAGTGCTTCCTCGGTGTAGGGCACCGGCAACAAGTCATGAGCATTGAAACGGCCACTGCGTGACCAACTCAGGTGGTCGGAGACAAACAGCGGTTCAATTTCATCCACCAGCGACTTGAGGCGCCGCAGGTAATCGGTGTCCAGCCCTTCGGCGGTGCCGATGGACAGGGACACGCCATGCAGTGCCACCGGGTAGCGCTCGCGCACCTGGCGCAGGATGTGCCGGGGCTGGCCGCCCGCGACCATGAAGTTTTCGGAGATCACTTCGACGAAGTCCACGGGCACCGAGGTCTCCAGAAAGTCGCAGTAATGCTCCTTGCGCAGCCCCAGGCCGTAGCCTGAAAAGTGAGGGTTGGATGTCGACATGACGGATCTCCGCAACGAATAAGTGGCGAGCCCACACAGGGCCCGCCGGATGGATTACTTCGGTTCGGTCAAGGTGCCACCGGCCTTGAGGCACTCGGACGGGGTCTTGACGATCACGCCTTCGCCCTTGCAGCTGTTGAGGCCCTTGCAGTCGTTCTTGGCGGTGGCACACAGGCTGGTGCCTTTGCAGGTGTTGACGCCGTAGCAGCGGCCGGGTTTTTCCTGCTGGTCGGCGGCGCTGGCGGCGGTGGCGAATGAGGCCGACGCCATGGCGATCAGGGCAGCAGCGGCAGCGAGGCTCAGACGGGACTTGAGTGCAGTGTTCATGGGTGTTTCTCCAGGGTTGGGGTGAATTACTTGATAACGGACGCAGCGTCTTCGATGACCTTCGCCACAGCCTCGGGCTGGGAGATGTACACCGAGTGGCTGGCCTTGATTTCGGTGACCTTGGAACCGGCACGCTTGTACATCCAGCGCTGCAGGTCGGGGCTCAGGGCACGGTCTTCGGTGGAGACCACCGCGTAGCTCGGCTTTTTGTGCCAGGCCGCGGCCCACACGGTGCCGCCGAACAGGGCGGCGGTCGCGGGGACCTGGGAGGCGGCCATGAAGTCGGTGCGGTTGGTGGTCAGGTCGGCGGCAAAGTCGGCATTGAACTTGGCGCGGTCGAAGAACAGATGACCGTCGCGGCTCTGCTTGATGTCATCACTGGGCGCCGGCATCGAGCCGATCAACTGGGCCATGTTCTCGCCCACTTCCGGTTGCAGCGCCGACACGTAGACCAGCGACTTGACCTTGTCGCGGTCGCCGGCAATCGAGATCACCGCGCCAGCGGAACTGTGTCCCACCAGCACCACCGGGCCGACTTGCTGCTCCAGCACTTCGCGCGCCTCGGCCACGTCGGCGGCCAGGTTCTCGTGGCCCTGGTGCACCACCGTGACCTTGTAGCCCTTGTGAATCAGGATGTCGTGCACCACACGCCAGCCGGAGCCGTCGACAAACGAACCGGGCACGATCACCACGCTTTTACCAGTGCCGGGCTGCGGGGCATCGGCGGCCTGGGCCAGCATCGGAACAGTCAAGGCCATGGCAATGGCCAGGGTAGAAAGCACACGCATTGGAAATCTCCATCAAAGTTAAGAACGTTTGCCCAGGATCAGGCGGTCCAGGGACCAGGCCCCACCGCCGTAAGCCAGCAGCGGCAACAACAGGCCTGCCCAGGTCAGGTGCACCGGCCAGGCATCGGGGTACACAAACACCTCGATCACCAGGGTCATGCCCAGCAGCGCGGCGGCGGCCGGACGGGTCAGCAGACCCAGCACCAGCAACAGCGGGAACAGGTGCTCGGCGTAGGTCGCCAGGTGCGCCGCCCACTCCGGCGGGATCAGCGGCAAGGCGTACTCCGAGCGGAACAGCGTGTAGGTCGACGGCTTGAGTTCAAGAAAACCGGTGACCTTGGTGCGCCCCGACAGAAAGAACACCGCCGCGATCCCCACCCGGGCCACCAGCAACAGCAGGGCTTCGGGCAGCAGGCGCTGGATCACGGCTGCTCCGTGAGGCTGCCGAAGCCTTTAGGGGTCTTGATCTGGGTGCAGGTGCCTTTGTCCACCAGCACCCAGGCATTGCCCTGGTAGTCGGTGGTGGCGGTGCCGGCACACGAGGTGCCTTTGCCGGCGGCGCAGTCGTTGGCACCGGCGAGGGACACGCCAAAGCATTTTTCCTGGGGCTTGGGCTCGTCGGCGTGGGCCACGGCCGCGAAGGCACTGAGGGACAGCGCAAGGGTTGCCGCGAGGGCTGCGTAAGGACGCTTCATAGGATGAGTCTCCTGGCTTGACTGAGTGTGGCCAGGGCGCCTTGGGGGTCGGTGACCGCCTGCGCCAACTGGTGAGCAGAGTTAAAGCCAGGCGTGTATCCGCTCTGTGTCGCGAACGCGATAGAACGTCATGCGGGTGTATCAGAATGGTGCAGGGATACAGTTCGATACACAGTCAATAAAACAGTGCCAAAACCCCGGCGCTGTATTCGGCATCCCGAACGACACAATTAGAAATATTCGCCTTTCCGAACGAAGGCTTTTTCGTGTCTTCGACGACCACAAAAATCACCATAAATTTCATGCGGTTGTTGTCATGTTTGTTACATGCCAACTGGCATACATTCTGCTTTATTCGTATTTCTGGTAATAAAATGTTTCAGCTCTGAGACAGTCTCATCCCCTGAAGCAATACCTGCGACACACCATAAAAACGACTACGCCCCAAAGGAGGGCGGCCTCTCCGACCTTTTGATCGACATCAACTTTCCAAGACTGCTGCTGCACATCTGTACCCCAAAAAGGGCGAACGGCCTGAACGCCGATAACAAGCCCGACTATAAAAAGGACGATTTGATGAGCTCGAGCAAGAACCACGCAGTGTCCTTCCTGGACGCAGACCACCCCGCGCCGGCCACCCCCGACAGCACCCTGGGCTTTGGCCCCTTTCTATTACTGGCCAAGCAACATGTGTTGTTGCGCAACGGCGAACCGGTCACCCTGGGCAGTCGCGCCCTCTACCTGTTGATTGCCCTGGTGACCCGTGCGGGGGAACTGCTGGAGAAGGCCGAACTGATCGCCTTCGCCTGGCCCAAGGTGGTGGTGGAAGAATGCAACCTGCGCGCACAGATCGTCGCACTGCGTCGGGCCCTGGGTGACGATGGCCACTTCAGTTATATCGTCACCGTGCCTGGCCGCGGCTATCGTTTTGTCGCCCCCGTCACCGTACAGGCAGCCGCTGAAGAGCACCTGCCCGTGCCTTATGGACGCGTGGATGAGCCCAACCCGCCGACGCCGACGGCGGAGGTGATCGGCCGTGACGCCTTGATCGCCAGCCTGGCGGACCAGCTCATGAGCCAGCGCTTCGTCACCCTCACCGGCCCCGGCGGTATCGGCAAGACCACCGTGGCCATGGCCGTGGCGCAGCGCCTGGCCGGTGAACTCAACCTGGGCACGTGCTTTGTCGACCTGGCCCCAGCCACCAGCGGCCAATGGGTGGCTGGCATGCTCGCCAGCGCATTGGGTATCCAGACCGTCAGCGCAGACCCACTGCACTGTGTGGTCGCCAGCCTGGCCAACCGCCGCTTGCTGCTGGTGCTCGACAATTGCGAACACGTACTGCCGGCCACCGCCGACGCGGGGGAAACCCTGCTGCGCGGCGCCCCGCAATGCTGTGTGCTGACCACCAGCCGCGAACCGCTACGTGCACACGGCGAACGGGTGCACGACCTGGCGCCGCTGGAGGTGCCCGACGCACACGCCCACCTCAGCGCCCAGCAAGCCCTGGCCTGGTCCGGCGTGCGTCTGTTTGTGGAACGCGTCCGCGCCCTCGACCCGAGTTTTGTGTTCCACGACGCCGACGTCGCGGCCGTCAGTGCGATCTGCCGCAAACTCGACAGCAACGCGCTGGCGATCGAAATCGCCGCCGCTCGTGTGCGCACCTTTGGCGTCCAGGACCTGGTGGGTCTGCTCGACGGCAGTTTCCGCCTGCAAATGACCGGCCGGCGTACCGCCCTCGCCCGGCACCGTTCCCTGAGCGCGACCCTGGACTGGACCTACGCCATGCTCAGTGACGACGAACAGGCCATGCTGCGCCAGCTCGCGGTGTTCACCGGTTCCTTCACCCTGGAGGCCGTCAAGGCGATGACTACCAGCAGCCGCCTGGCCCCGCGCAACGCCCTGCCCTTGCTCGAAAGCCTGATGGACAAGTCGCTGCTGATCGCCAGCGAATCCACCGTGCCCAAGCGCTACCGCCTGCTGGAAACCACCCGCGCCTACGCCTTGGAAAAACTCAACGAACAGGGCGAAACCCGCGCCACCTGCCAACGTCACGCGCGCTATGCCCTCGGTATGTTGCGCGAAGCCGGGCGAACCCTGGATGGCCTGTCGCCGGGCACCTGGCTTGCCCTCTACGCTGCGGAGATCAACACCATTCGGGCCGCCCTCGAATGGGCTTACTCGCCCACCGGCGACCTGCCCCTGGGCATCGAGTTGACCTTGGGCGGCGTGCCGTTGTGGCTACGGGTGTCGCTGGTCAGCGAGTGCCGCAGTTGGGTCGATAGAGGCCTGGCCAGCGACGCCCTCGTCCCGCTGCCCTTGCGCCAGCGCATGTTGTTGCAGACCGCCCTGGCCAGTGTGCTGATGCTCACCTACGGCACCGGCGGCCCGATGCGCGAAGCCTGGCGCCAGGTGTGCGAAGACGCCCGCGACCTCGGCGATGCCGAGCACAAGCTGCGCGCCCTGTGGGGCCTGTGGACCGACCGTTGCGGCTGCAACCAGTACACCGAAGCCCTGGAACTTGCCGAGCGCTATATCGCGCTGAACAGCAGCGGCAGCCAACAATTGCTCGGCAAACGCATGCGCGCCGTGGCGCTGTTCCACATGGGCGACCTGATGGGTGCACGGCAGAACATCGATGAAGCCCTGGGCTCGCCGTCGGCACCGCGCTCGCACATCATCGACCTGCACTTCGACCAACGCATCGCCGCCCGTTGCCTCAAGGCCAAGGTGCAGCTGCTTGAAGGCGACGTCGACCCGGCGCTGCGCCTGATCGGCAACTGCGTCGACGAAGCCATCTCCCTCGAACACCCCGCGACCCTCTGGTACACCCTGTGCCTGGGCGCCATACCCCTGGCCCTGCTGGCGTCCAACCTGCCGAAAGTGCGCTATTACCTGGGCCTGTTGCAAGACAGCACCACCGGCCAGGACCTGCACATTTGGCGGCAATTTCGCCTGTGTTTCGAAAGTATCCTGCTGATCCGCGAAGGCGCGCCGGAAACCGGCGTGCCGCAACTGGGCGAAGCCTTGCACCACCTGCAAGGCCAGGGCGACAGCCAGCTCTACAGCCTGCTGCGCTGTGAATACGCCCTGGGCCTGGCGCGCCTGGGCCTGGAAAAACTCGCCCTGGAAGTGCTGGAAGACACCCTGCAATTGGCCCTGGGCCGCCATGAACGCTGGTTCGTGCCGCAAATGCTGCGGATCAAGGCACAACTGACCTTGCGCCAGGCGCACTATGGCTCGGTGGACAAGGCCACCGTACTGCTGCGCCAGGCCTGGGTCGACGCGCAGTTGGCGGGCGCGCATTTTTGGCGCGCGCAAATCGCAACCGACCTGGCGCGGTTGCAAGAACCCAAGCTGCGCATCGCCTCCCTGCCGCGATTCCAGCACCGATAAAGTGGCGAGCAGACTTCCTGTGATGAGCGGGCTTCCTGTGGTGAGCGGGCTTGCCCCGCGCTGGGCTGCGAAGCGGCCCCAATCCAGTCACCGCATATCTCCAGTCAGAAACAGGTCGCCTGGTTTAGGGCCGCTTCGCAGCCCAGCGCGGGGCAAGCCCGCTCACCACAAGCACAACCACAAACCACACCCAGAAACCCATCAGAGCCAAACAGCATCCCACAGCGGGTAATCGCCTACCCGCTCAACCAACCCAGCCCGCAATGGGTTGGCGATGATGTAGCGGGCCATCTTGCGAATATCATCTTCCTCACGTACCGCCCTATCGTGATATCCGGGCTGCCAGACACGTTCTTTGCTTCGGCGACGACGATTGATGGTCAGTGTGCTGCGCGACTTGATACGCCGCATTACATCGGCCAGGGTCTTTTGCTTCAGATCGAATAGCCAGTGGATATGGTCAGGCATGATGACCCAAGCCAGGGACTCGACCAGGCCCAATTCGTGGGCATTCCGGAATTCGGCAACCAACAGGCGCCCAAGGAACAAATCAGTAAATAGACGTTGGCGGTTGTGAACGACGATGGTGATGAGGTAGCTACGGCCGTGTTCCGAATAACGCCCGTGGCGCAGGCGATGGGATTGAGGTGCTAGGCGCATATCCATTACTCCTGGAGAAGTCCTTAAGAGCATTAACGCTAGCGACTGATTTAAGGTGAGCCAGTGTTACTTGGTGACTGGATGTATCCCAATGTCCTTGAACAGCCTCCCTCTGGTAGCTGAGGGTCAGATAAGGCGAGCGGCCACCAGCCAGTCCGCCACGGCCTGGAACGACGCATCCGGCACCGGATCACCGGGGACGGTCTTGCGCGCGATCTCAGCGGCCAGGACCCTGTCCGGCGCATGGGGAATCCCCAGGTCATAGGCCTCCTGCAGCATCAATAACGCCTCCTCCGGCGAAGCCCGGCACACGATCACCGGCACCGGGGTTTCCCCGCGCACATAGCGCACGCCAATCACCCAGCCGTCGGTGGTGCCGATCATCATGGACGCACGGCCCAGACCCAGCTTGGTCGCCAGTGCCTGCATCTCGTTGCGCTGGCGGCGGCGCTCGCTTTTGATCAGCGGGTCGCCGTCGATGTCCTTGCGTTCGCGCTTGGTCTCGCTGCGCGTCATCTTCATGTCGCGGCCGAACAGCCAGCGTTGCATCATCACGTCCACGCCGCCCACCAGGATGAACGCACACAGCACGGTGAACACCAGCGGCTTGAGCACCAGGAAAAACGTCGACTGCATGCACTCGGCACCGCAACGCGAGGACTCCATCAGCGCCTGCAACGCATGCTTGCCGACCACGTAGAACGCGATTGCCAGCACCTGCACCTTGATCAGGCCCTTGATGAACTCCACCAGGTTGCGCAGGGCAAAGATCTTCTTCATGCCCTCCGCCGGGTTGATGCGCTTGAACTCGGGTTTGATCGGGTCCGTGGAGAACACAAACCCGCGCATGGTGATGATGTTGGTCAGGATCACCACTCCGGTGGTCACCGCCATCACCGGCAACGTGATGCCGATCACCAGTTGCTCGGCATGGTCGAGCACCCGGGGCCATACGGTGGCGAACGGTTCGATATAGATTTGCGCGGTGAGGTCGATCAACGCGGTGACCTGGGCCTTGGCCCGTGGCGCCAGAATCGAAATGCACAGCGTGCAGAACAGGATAACCATGCCCGACACCAAGTCCTGGCTCTTGGCGACCTGGCCTTTCTTGCGTGCGTCCTGGAGCTTCTTGTCCGTGGCCGGCTGGGATTTTTCTTCGCTGGTATCGGCCATGGTCTACTCCATTCCAGCCAGGGTCTTGAGCAGTTCGACGGTGCCGCGAAACTCCGCCAGTTGGTCAAGCATCAGCGGGATCAGGAAGCCGATGTAGATCACCATCAGAATCGTGAAAAACAGGTTTTTCACCGGCAACGACAGGTCGAAAATATGCAGGTTCGGCGCCATGCGCGACAGGTAGGCGAGCATCAAGTCGGTCACCAGCAGTGCGATCAACAACGGCGAGACCATCAGCACACCGACGCGCATGATCTGGTCAAGGATCGACAACACCGCCAGCAGCGCCGAGCTGGCAAACACCGGCGTGAACGAGGTGACCGGCCACAGCTGGTAGCTGTGGTAATAGCCGTCGACCATCAGGATGAAACCGCCGGACATGAAGAACAGCGTGATCAGCATCACCGTGAGCAAGGTCGCCATCACGCTGGACTCCCCGGACGACAACGGGTCCACCAATTGCGCCATGGTCGAGCCGCGTTGCAGGTCGATCAACTCCCCCGCCACCTCGGCGGCCCAGAACGGAATGCCGAACAGCAGGCCGATCAAAATGCCGATCAGGAACTCCTTGATCAGCAACCCGGCGATAAACACGCTGCCGTGCTCCGGCATCGAGGTCAGCGCGTCGAACACCGGGAAAAACATCGGGATGGAAATCGCCACGGCCACGCAGCCGCGAATCATGCCGGTGAGGCCCAGGCGGTTGAACGCCGGGGTGATCACCACCACGCCCATGGCCCGGCAAGCGGCAAGCGACGCGGAGCTGATCACCGGGTAGGCGACTTCGAGGAACTGCGCGGTCAGGCTGGCATCCATGGGCGGTCAGCGCGTCCACATCGGGAAATTGTCCAGCACCTGGCCGCCGAGTTCCGCCACCTGCCCGGCGAGTACCGGCCCCAGGAACACGATAGTCAGCAACACCGCCACCAGCTTCACCACCTGGGGCAACGTCTGGTCCTGGATCTGCGTCAGCGCCTGGAACAGGCCCACGCTCAACCCCACGATAATCGCCACCCCCAGCGCCGGCGCGGAGAGCATCAGCACCGTCATCAGCGCCTGTTTCATCAATGACAGGAATACGTCCTGGCCCATGGGTCGTGCCTCAGCCGTAACTCAGAATCAAACCGTGCATCAAGCGCGACCAGCCGCTCAGTGACACGAATAAAAAGATCTTCAGCGGAATGGAAATCAGGTTCGGCGAGACCATCGACATGCCCATGGCCATCAGCACGTTGGACACCAACAAGTCCACCACCAGGAACGGGATATAGAGCAAAAAGCCGATCTCGAAGGCGCGGGTCAGTTCCGAGCTGACGAACGCCGGGATCAGCACCACCAGGTCGTCGTCACGCAAATCGGCGCGTGCCTCAGGCGACCAGATGGTCTCAGTAGCCTGCACGAAAAAACCGCGTTCGGACTCATTCGCGAAGCGCTTGAGGTGCGCTTGCAACGGCGGACGCAATGCATCGCCCAGATCCTTGAGTTGCTCCACATGCTCGATGTTGAGGTCGCGCCCCTCCACCTGTCGGTACATGTCGCCAATCAACGGGGTGGTCACGTACACCGACAGGATCAACGCGATGCCGTACAGCACCAGGTTCGGCGGTGTCTGTTGCACGCCAAGGGCGTTGCGGATCAGGAACAGCACCACCGAGATCTTCATGAACCCGGTGAGCGTCACCACCGCCAGCGGGATCAGCCCGATCGTCGCAACGACCAGGATGATCTCGATCAGGTTCGGCTGATAGCCGGTCATGGGGTGGCAAAACTCAGCAGGCGCACACCCAGGCCGTCACCGATTTTCACCAGTTGGCCCTGGCCGACGCGGCGGCCGTTGACCATCAGGTCGACGCTGTCCACGCCCGGCGTGTTGAGCTGCAACAGGCTGCCGGCGCCCAGTTCACGCAATTGCGCCAGGGTCAGTTCCAGGCTGCCCACCTGGCACACCAGTTTCAACGGCAGGTCATCCAGCGCAACGGCGGCATCAACATCGGTCATGGGGTTCTCCGGTTCCACAAAGGGGGCTTGCAAGGCTTCCTGCAAGCGCAGGACTTCGCCCTGGTATTGGCAGCGCGCCTGCAGGCGGCCGTCGAGGTCGAGCACAAGGCCCGGACCTTGTTCCAGCATCAGCACATCGCCTGGGCGCAGGCTGCGCAGTTCGCCGAGGCTCAGCCACTGGCGCCCCGCCACCACCGCCAGGGTCTGGCACAGGCCTGGCAAGGGGTCGGGTTCGACCTCGGCGTATTGCGCCAGCAACTGCGCAACCAGCACCGCGGCGCTTTCGCTCAGGTCCAGCTGGGCGCTCATGGCGGGTTGGTTGCCGAAGGTCAATTCCAGCGCCAACCGCAGGGCAAACACGCCCTGCTCATCAGCGGCTTCGAGCACCTGCACCGGGTGACCGAGCAACGGTTCCAAGGCTTCGATCAGGTCGAGCAGCGCCAGCTCCAGCAACAACGCGCGCGGCAGCGCAGGCAACGGCTGCACATCGAACGGCAGCGCCAGCGGCAGCGTCAGTTGCTCCAGCGCCGCAGCAGACAGACGCAGGCGCACCGGGGCACGGCCCAGCGACAGCAACACGTCACGCGGCGCATCAAGGCTGTGCACTGCGGCGGCCCAGCTCACGCGCAGGTCCTGCCCAGCGCAACGGCCCTGCCAGGGGCGGCGACGGCGATGCAGTTGGTTGTGCAGGGCCAGCAATGCCGGGTCGTAGTGGGTCAGCCACGGCGACAGCGGGTCGGCAAGGGCTGCGATCATGTGCCGGTGCCCTCATCACGCAACTCGCCAACGCGACGCTCATCGCTTTCGCGGCCTTCGAGCAGGCTTTGCCAGGCGTCGGACTGACGCTGGCGACTCAGTCTCTCCTGACGGAACAGATCGCGTTCGCGCTCCTGGCTTTCCAAGGTGATGGAGACGTGGCTCACATCGTTTTCCAGTTGCTGCTGGTCATCCGACAGGCCGCGCAAGCGATCCTGGGCGGCCTGCCAACTGGCGACCGACAGGCCTTCGGTCAAGGACGCATAAACCAGCCGCGCCTCCTCGGCAATCGCCTCACGGTGCAGGCGCAATTGCTCCTTGGCGTCGGTCAGCACACCGTGGGTCTGCTCGCAGCGTTGCTGCTGCGCGGCCAGTTGGCTGGCGGCGCGTTGTTCGCGCAACACCCGCAGGGTTTGCAGGGTACGTAGTTGTTCGGTTTTCATTGGGCTGTCTCCATGTTCATGCCGATACACACATCGGTGGTGAGCCTGCTTGTTGTGGCGAGCAGGCTTGTCCTGCGTTGGGGTGCGGAGCAGCCCCTTGTAAACTCACCAGGCTCTTCCAGATAAAACTCAGCGCCTGGTTTTGGGGCTGCTGCGCAGCCCAACGCGGGGCAAGCCCGCTCACCACAACAGGCCTACCCAGCACAACAGGCCCGCTCACCACAGCAAGCCCGCTGACTACAACAGGCCTGCTCACCACCACAAGTCGGTTCATGCCAACACCTGGCGCATGCGGTTCAGGGTTTGTTCCAGGTTGCTCGGCTCATCCGCGTTCTGACGCAGGAAGGCTTCGATAGCGGCGTGGCGGTTGATCGCTTCATCGGCCAGGGGATCGCTGCCGGCGGAGTACTCCCCCACGCGGATCAGCATTTCGATCTCGCCATACCGCGCCATCAATTCACGCATGCGCATGGCCAGTCGCTTGTGTTCTTCACCGGCGACCTGCTCCATCAAACGGCTGCGACTGCGCAACACATCCACCGCCGGAAAGTAGTTGCGCTGGGCCAACTCGGCACTCAACGCGATATGCCCGTCGAGGATCGAACGGGCCTCTTCGGCCACCGGATCACTGGCGGCATCACCCTCGGTCAGCACGGTGTACAGCGCGGTAATGCTGCCGCTGGGGCCGGGGCCGGCGCGTTCCAGCAAACGCGGCAAGGCCGAGAAGAACGACGGCGGATAACCGCGCCGGGTCGGCGGCTCGCCCACGGCTAGGCCGATCTCGCGCTGGGCACGGGCGAAACGTGTGAGGCTGTCCATCAACAGCAATACGTTGCGACCCTGGTCGCGGTGGTACTCGGCCAGGGTGGTGGCGACAAACGCCGCACGCACCCGCTCGGCGGCCGGACGATCCGACGTGGCAACCACCGCCACCGTGCGCGCACGCGCCTGGGCGTCAAGCTGCACATCGAGCAATTCGCGCACTTCCCGGCCACGCTCGCCGATCAGGCCGATCACGATCACATCGGCTTCACTGTTGCGGATGATGCTGGCGAGCAGCGACGACTTGCCCACACCGGGCTCACCGAAGATGCCCATGCGTTGGCCCTGGGCCAGGGTCAGCAGGCCATCGATGGAGCGAATGCCCAATGCCATGGAGCGCACGATCAGCTGCCGCGAAAACGGTGCCGGCGGTTCAGCGTGCAGCGGGTAATGCTGCAAGGCCACGGTCGGCGGGATGCCGTCGCCGTCGAGGAAATCGCCCATGGGGCTGATGACCCGGCCGAGCTGCGCATCCCCGACCGCCACGCCCAGGGTTTCGCCGGTGGCGGTGATTTGGGTGCGCGTGGACAGGCCTTCCATGGAGCCGATGGGCGACAGGATGGCTTCGTCGCCGTCAAAACCGATCACCTCGGCGCTCAGGCTGCGCGCGCTGCCGGGGTCGCGCAGCTGGCACAGTTCACCGATGCTCGCCCCGGCCACGCTGGCGCGCAGCAAAACACCGCGAATACTCAGCACGGTGCCGTGCATGGGTCGCGGGCGCGCCTGGGCCAGGCGTTCGGTGAGGCGTGGCAGCAGGTGTCCCAGGTTCATGCCACGCCCTCTTCGGCGAAGGGCAACAGGCTGCGACGCAGGTTCTGCAATTGGGCTTCAAGGCCCAGTTCCACAGAGCCGGCCGGGCTGTTCAGGCGGGCCTGGCCGGCGCTCAGCTGCTCATCCGCATCCACTGCAATCGCCAGCCCCTCCAGCTTGAGGCGTTGGCGCAAGGCATCTACGTCCGCCGGAGGCACCCACAGGGTCAGGGCCTGGTCCTGGCGAAACGCGCTCAACGCCTGGCGGGTACTGCGCACCACGCGGTCGGCCGTATCCAACTCACCCAGCACTTCGCGCACGATACCCAGGGCCAGGTCGGCCAGGGACGCTTCCAGGCCGCTCAAGTAATGCTGCACCTGGGCTTGGGTAGCAAGCAGCAGTTGCGCCACCTGTTCGGCGCCCGCTTGCCGGGCACTTTCAAAGCCCTCTGCGCGGGCGCTGCTCAGCCATTGCTCGCTGTCGGCGCGGATCTGCTCGGCCTGCGCCTTGGCCGCCTGCAGGAAGGCAAAACCATCGCTCCATAGCCCGACTTCATCGGCGCGCAGGATGCGGGCGGTGGGGCGGCTTGGCAATTCAGTCATGGCGTGATCTCCTCGGCCAGCAGGCACGCGGCGGCGGCCTGGACGATTTCCAGGTCGCGTGGCACACGGGCGCTGTGGCCCTGGGGGAAGGCAAAGCGCAAACGCAGCCAGCCCTGCCAGTCGGCATGCTGGGCGTGCAACCAGGCCGCGACGCAACCTTGGCCATCGCGGTCGATGGCGTCGACCAACTCGGCCGGCTCGCGCAGCAGATCCGCCGCGCCACCGAGTTGGCGCAAGGCCAGGGCGCTCACGAAGACTTCAGCGCCCAGGCCTTCGCGCAATTCATTGACCACTTCGCGACGGATCTCGCGGCTCAGGGTCGGGGCATGCCAGATGGCGCCGCACAACCTTGGCAAGCGGGCAAACTGTGTCGGCGACAGCAACAGCACCGCCAAGTCTGCCGCCATTGGCGTGGTCAATTGCGCCATGGGCGCCAGTTGATACTGGCTGACCAGCAACTGCTCCAGGCGCTGGCGAAAGCGTGGCTGGCCCTGCATCGCCTGCAGCACGGCGTCTGGCAATTCATCGGCAAAACATGCACCCAGGCTCGGCCCGCGCACAAACCGCAGCGGCTCGGCAATCAGCCCCTGCCAGCGTTCGAACAAACTCATTCACCCTCCTTGAGCACATACAACGCCTGGGACTGACGACGTGCCCACTGCTGACGGGCGAGCACACCCACCGCACCGAGTGCGATCAGCAACAAGGCGCCGAACATCAGCCGCGCCTGGGCCAGGTTGTCTTCCAGCAGCCACAGGCCCATGAAGCGCGCCAGGCGCGGCTGCGCCGGGTTCTGACTGATGGCGACGGCGGCCTTGATCGCGGTCACCGAAACGCCGTCGTAACTCAACCCGGAGATGCCGTTGGCGACCAGCGTCTTGATCTGCGGGATCAGCGTATTGATATCGGTGTCCGGGTCGTAACGCACCAGCACCGAGGCCGACGATGGTGAAATCACGCGCTTGAGCAGGTCATTGTCCGGCAGCACCACGTGCACGCGGGCGGCGACGATGCCGTCGATCTGCGACACCGAGTGCGACAGCTCTTCGCTGAGCGCATAGATCATCTGCGCCCGCTCCTGCACCGGCGACGACACCAGGCCATTGCCCTTGAACACCTCACCCATATTGGAAAAGCTCTGCTGCGGCAGGCCAGCGTTGTCGAGCAGGATCATGGCTTCGGCAAAGCGTGACTCATCCACCACCACCTTGAGCTGGCCGTTGTCCTGGGCCTTGCGTTCGGCCGGGACGCCACCGCGCAGCAGTACCGCGACCATGGCGTTGGCGTCGCGCTCGCTGAGGTTGGTGTAGAGGTCGGTGTTGCACGCCTGCAACAGGCTGGCGAGCAGGCCGATCAGCAACAGGCGCAAGGTGCGGTTTGGGCTTGGCATACGGTTATTGACCCTTGAGCAGCGTGTTGGCGGAACCGGAAATCTGTGTCGCACCGCGCACCACCATCTGGGTTTCGATGGAGTAATCGAACATCTTGCCCAGGGAGTGGACGATCTGGTCGACCTGTTGCTCGCCGACTTTTTTCCCCGGTTCACCCTGGGGCGAAGCACTGGCGGTGCGGACTTCTGCCTGGGCCGGCGGCGGTGCCGAAGGATTGTTGGTGAGCAGGTCGGCCCGTTCGGAGAAAGCCCGCGTACGGTCGATGAAACTGTTCATGCGCTCCATCAGGCCCGAGCCGATCTGGTGCGGGCTGGCGCCTTCGGGCATGCCCTTGGCGGTGTTGGCCATGTGCTCGAACAGGTTCTGCGAGGCCCCGGCGGGCCCCGCGCCGGCAGACGGCGGCAACGCCGAAGCACCGGCAGCGAGACTGATAGTCATAGGGGTTTCCTACTCTTCGTCGTCATCGGACATGGCGTCGTTCAGCAGTTCCTGCATCTTCGGCATGATGATGAACTGGCCGCCATAGGTGACCGCCTGGGTGATGAACGAATCGGTGAGTTCGGCGTCGGTGGGCTCGTTAGGTTTATCGGCGGTCTTGGCGTTTTCCACCGCCGCATTGAACTTGGCTTCAGGGCTGGCGCCACCAGGGGTGGGATTGCTGTCTACGGCCGTTACGGACATGGTGCTGCTCCTTTACTGGGTTGGGGTTTCGGTACTGACTTGCGCGCCACGGAACACCCGCACCCCGCGCTCGCGCGCCACCGGGGCGGCGGCGACCTTGGGTTGCAGGTGATCCACATGCTGCTGCACCAGCGCCAGGTACGGCGGTGGTCCGGACACGAACACTTCATCGCCCTCGGGGCCGTTGCGCATCGACAACTGCTGGCCGAACACATCGAGGTTGTTGAGGTAGGCCTGCAACTGGTCGAGGTCCAGGGCGTTGGCCTTGAAGAGCTTGGTGCTGATTTCATCGCTGGCGTTGAGGTACAAGAGGTTGCCGTCGAAGTACCAGGTGAGGCCGTTGGTGCTGCACAGGGTTTGCAGGAACTCCCCGGCGGTGGCCGCGCGAATCGTGCTGCGAGCCTTGCCGCGGACCTTGTCGGAGAGCACCAGCGGCACATCGAGGTTATGCCCGAATTCTTCCAGGGCACTGCGTACATCCTGGTCCACCAGTACGTAGGCGTACGGCTGGGAGAACCAGGCAGGTTCTTCGGCAGCGTGGGCGAAACTGGCGCTGAACAGGCATAGGACAGCCATCAAAAATATGCTTACATGGCCTCCGCCTTCGCCAGACGAGTTGTGACGATGACCGCTAGATTTCTGCTCGCCAGTACCCTTCTGTTGGCCGCCTGCGCCCACCAGCCATCGACCGATGCCGACAAGTCCCTGCAACTGGCCAACGACCTGAGCAAGCGCGGCGACTACGCCAGTGCGGCAGCGCTGTACGAGCGGGCGGCGCAGCAACCCGGCGCGGGTATCGAGCTGTGGCTCAAGCTCGGCCAGGCCAGGCTCGACGCCAAGGATGCGGCGGGCGCCGAGCGGGCGTTCCAGCAGGCCCTGGGGTTCGATGCGCGCAATGCCGAGGCCCTGCTCGGCCTGGGCACCGCGCAATTGCAAGTGGGCAAGACCCAGCGCGCCGCCACCGCCCTGGGCCAGGCGGCCGAGATCAGCGGCTTGCCGGTGGCCTACACCCGCCTGGGTGTCGCGCAGATCCTCAATGGCCAGGCGGCTGCGGCGCAAAGCGCGTTCGCCAAGAGCCTGAGCCTCAAGCCCGACGACCTCGACAACCGCTGCAACCTGGCCCTGGCGTATGCGCTGGGCGGGCAGTCGCAGCAGGCGCTGGACACCATCGCCCCGGTCGCCCAGTCGCCCCGCGCATTGGCGCGGCATCAGCGCAATGAGTTGTTGGTGATGGTATTGGCGGGGTACGAAGGCCGCGTCGCTGCGCTGCCGTTGGACGATATTCCCGCAGCCGAGCGGGCGCGGTTGGTGGATGAAGCCAAGCGGATCAGGGCGATCAGTGATCCCGTGGCGCAGGCTCGGGAGTTGGGGTTGGTGGATCCGCGCTGAATCTGCTGCAGATGACTTTTCTGTGGCGAGCAGGCCTGTTGTGGTGAGCAGGCTTCCTGTGATGAGCAGGCTTCCTGTGGTGAGCAGGCTTGCCCCGCGTTGGGGCGCGAAGCGGCCCCTGTCAAATTCACCGCATTCCAACAGACAGTTCTCAGCGCCTGGTTTTGGGGCTGCTTCGCAGCCCAACGCGGGGCAAGCCCGCTCACCACAGGAAGCCCGCTCGCCACAACAGGCCCGCTCACCAGTATAGGCCTGCTCCCCACAGCAAGCCCGCTCGCCACAGCAAGGAACACAGGTCATTGCTTGCCCCCTGCCGCATCAGCCTTGGCTTCCTGCTGGTCCTTGCGACGCTGCAATTGCTCGCGGTCGAACCCTTCGATGTACACCTGGGCAGCGCGGCCTACGGGCGCGGCCATGGCCGGGCCGGTGGCGCGGCCTTGGGTCAGGTCCTGCTTGCGCTCGACCATTTGCATCAGGTTCAAATTGTTCGCACAGCCAAGCGCCAACGTCGGTTTGAAATCCTCACCCAACCCGACGGTGTCCGTCGCCGGGGGTTGCTGGCACTGGGTCGGCAAGCCATCGGCGCGGTATTCGGACGAGTAATACGTCGGCGCCAGGTGGGTCTGGCAACCCATCAGCGCCAGGGGCAACAGCAGCAACACACGTAAAACAGTCATGGCAGGCCCCTTGATCAATTCATGTAGAAACCGAACGCCCCGCCGCTGCGCGGTCCGGTGGCCGCTGCGGTAGCCGGTGGTGCGTCGAGGGGCGTGGCGAGGGTGCGACCGCGCACCGGCTCCACCAGGTACGGCGTAATCAGGATCACCAGTTCGGTTTCATTGCGCTGGAAGCGCTTGGAGCGGAACAGGTTGCCGAGGATCGGCAGGTCGCCCAGCAGTGGCAGTTTCTCGATGTCCTGGCTGCTTTGGCGCTGGAACAGGCCGGCGATGGCGAAGGTCTGCCCGCTGCCGACTTCCACCCGGGTATCGGCGCGACGCACGCTGAAGGACGGCACATGGAAATTGCCGAAATCCACGGTGCCGCCGCTGACCACCTGGCTGACTTCCGGGCGCACTTGCAGGGCGATGCGGCCGTTGGGCAGCAAGGTCGGGTTGAAGAGCAGCGACACGCCGAACGACTTGTATTCGATGCCCACCAGGTCGCGGTTGACCGGCACCGGTATCGCCACTTCGCCACCGGCGAGGAAGCTGGCGGTCTGGCCGGTCATGGCGGTGATGTTCGGCTCGGCGAGAATCTGCAGCACGCCGCTGGCCTGCAAGGCGTCGAGCATGCCGTCGATATTCACATTGCCGGAGCCTGCGCCTGCAGCGGCCAGGCCCCCCGCCGACGCTGCTGCCAACGGGCCACCGGTGATCAGGCCGAACGAGAACGTGCCGTTGTTGAACATCGCATTCCAGTTCACGCCGTAGTGCAGCAACTCCGAACGCGACACCTCGGCAAAGCGCACCCGCAGGTTCACCTGGGCGGAGCCTGCATATTCAGTGGTGTTGATCGCGCTCTGGAAACCCTGCCCCTGGGGATTGAGCAGCGCGTTCAGGTCTGTGGCTTCCGCCACCGAGCCTACGGTGCCTTTGGCGATCAGACGGTTACCGGCACCGCTGATCTGCGCAGCGTTGCCGGGATGCAATGCCTGCATCGGCGCCGTCACCGCCTGGCTGGCGCTGCTGACGGCCAGACTCAGGCTCGCCAGTTGCTTACCGTCACTGCCGAGGGCGATCAGGCTGGTGTTGCCCGGCGCCTTGCCGAAGATGTAGATCGTGCCCGGTGACACCACCTGCAAGTCGGCCACATTCGGTTCGGCCACCAGCACCGTGTCCACGGGAGCGACAAAATGCAGGATGCGCCCTTCACCCGAGGCCAGGGCGATAGAGCCACCGGCGCCGGCGGCGATTTCCTGAGCCTGGCTCACGCACGAAAAAACACTCAGCAACAACACACAAAAACGCATCATGAGGCAGACGCCAGGGCAGTGACGGAAGCCGCGGCAGGCGCGCGGCGATTGGAAATCTCGGTCAGGCTGATGGTCACCAGCGCTTGCAAGTTGTACTCGGTGGCCAGCTCGCGGAACGACAGCACCGCCAGTTCCAGCTCGCCGCGCACCACCAGGCGACGCAGGCTGCGGCGCAGTTCCGGGTGCACCAGCAACACCGCGCTGTTGACCTCGCGGGTGTGCTCGCAGGCCTGGCGCAGTTGGGTGAGCAAGGCGCGGCTGACGTCCTCGGGGATCAACTCGCGCTGCGGTTCCTGGCGACGCAGGGCGCCGCGCAACTGGTCTTCCAGGCCCGGCGCCAGCACCAGCGCACCGATCACCCGGTTGCGGTCGGCGTACTGATGGCTGATCTGCCGGGCCAACGCGGCGCGCAGGTGTTCGGCCAGGCGCCCGGCATCGGTTTCACGGGCGCCCCACTCCACCATGGCTTCGAGCAAGGCGCGCTGGTTGCGGATCGATACACCTTCGCCGACCAGCAAACGCAGGGTTTCTGCGACCCGTTGCAACGGCACCAGGCGCAGGGCTTCCTTGACCAGTTCGCCGTAGGTGGCCTCGGTGCGCTCCAACAGCAGACGGGTTTCCTGGATGCCGAGGAAGTCGGCAGCGTAGCGGCGCAGGCTACGTTCCAGCACACCGCGCAACACCTCGTCGGGCAGCAGGAAACCGATGCCGGCGTTGCGCAACGTGTCTTCGTGCTGGCGCTCGACCCAGTGGGCGTTGCGGCCCGTGAGCGGCGAGTCGGCCTGCACCGTGGCGAGGTCGAGCAACTGCACGTGCACCGGGTCGTCCTGCACCAGCAGGCAGTTGATCGGCAACTCGCCTTCGCTGACCGGCACGCCTTCCAGGGACACGCGGAAACTGCCCGGTGTAGCCTTGGCCTCCATGTAGATGCCTGGTACCGGTACGTCGACGCCGAGTTCGGTGCGCAAGTCGTGGCACAGCGCTTCGACGCGTTGGCGCAGCAGTTGGCGCGGCGCGCTTTGGGACACGCCGCTGCCGATGGTCAGCAGCACGCGGGCGTCGGGCAGCAGGTTGTCATCCAGTTCGGCCTGGACTTCGACCACCGGCTCCGGCGTCTCGACCAACACTTCAAGTTCCGGCTGGCGGTGATGCCGGCGATACATCATGAACGCCGCACCGCCGAACACCAGGGACAAGCCGAGGAACACCCAGGTCGGAAACCCCGGCAACAGGCTCACGCCGATCATGATCAACGCGGTCAACCCCAGTGCACGGTAGCTGGCGCCCAGTTGCTTGATGATCTCGCTGCCCAGGTCCCCCGCTTCACCGTCGCTGTTGACACGGGTGACCACGGTGCCCGCCGCCACCGAAATCAGCAGCGCCGGGATCTGTGCGATCAGGCCGTCGCCCACGGTGAGCAACGAGTAGGTGTGCACCGCGACGCCGAACGGCATGTCGCGCTCGATCATGCCGATCAGCATGCCGCCCAGCAGGTTGACCGCCAGGATCACCAGGCCGGCGATGGCATCGCCCTTCACGAATTTCATGGCGCCGTCCATCGCGCCGAACATCTGGCTTTCGCGCTCCAGGCGTGAACGCCGGCGCCGGGCTTCGGCCTGGTCGATATCGCCGTTGCGCAAGTCGTTGTCGATGCTCATCTGCTTGCCCGGCATCGCGTCCAGGGTGAAGCGCGCGGCCACTTCCGCTACGCGCTCGGCGCCCTTGGTGATCACCACGAACTGCGCCACGGTGATGATCAGGAACACCACCATGCCCACCACCACTTGCCCGGCGATCACAAAGTCGCCGAAGGCCTTGACGATATGCCCGGCATCGCCGTGCAGCAGGATCAAGCGCGTGGTGGTGATCGACAGCGACAGGCGAAACAGCGTGCTGAGCAGGATCAGCGGCGGAAGCGCGGAGAACTCCACCGAATGGCCGATGTAGAACGCCACGATCAGGATCAGGATGCTCAGGGCGATATTGAGGCCGATCAGCGCGTCCACCAGGTAGGTGGGCAGCGGGATGATCATCATCACAATCGCCATCAGCATGAACGCGACGATGATCACGTCGGTACGCTGCGCAGCCAGGCGCGCCAGGTTGTTCAGGCGGTTGAGTGCACTCATGCGCCGGCCCTGCGTGCGGCCAGGTAGCGTTTGAAGCACTGGCGCGCGTCGTCCTTGCGTTCGCCGTACCACAAGGCGCGGGCGCGCAGCAGCAACAGGCTGGCGGACTCGCCTTCCAGCGCCACCAGACGGTCGAGGGCGCCGAGGGCGCGAGTCGCGTCGCCGCTGTCGGTGAAGGCCAGCACCAGCGAGCGCAGCAACGCGCCGTCATCGGGAGCGACGTTGACCGCGATCAGCAGCATCACCAGGGCGCGTTGGGACTGGCCATTGCGCCGGTACAGCTCGCCGATGCCCTTGAGCAGTTGCACGGCGTCGTCGTTATCGCGAGCCATCAGGCATGTACCTCCGAGCGTTGCTGTGCGAGGGTGCGGCGCATCTCGATTTCTTCACCGATCAGCTCGACGGCCAGTTGCTTGATGTGTGGCTCGGTGTCCAGGCTGGGCAGGATGTGTTCCATCACATGCTCCAGCAGCTCCAGGGAACGGGCGCTGCCGAACAGCAGCGAGTCGACGCCGGCGGCGCTGGTGAGTTCTTCGAGGTCACTGCGCAGGGAGCGGCGAGTCTGGGTCTTGCGGGTCTTGAGCACCGCTTCGAAAGCGGTGGCCTGGCGCGAATTGACCGGGCGCACGGCTTCGACCGGGGCGCTGCGTACGTCACTGGGGATCAACGGGCGGGGTTCGACTTTCATCCCAGGGCCTTAGCTTAAAAGCATGGTCACAACGTGAAGGTGAAGCGCTCCTCGCCACGGGCGAGGATCACTTGGTTGTTTTCGATGCGTTCCAGCACCCAGTTGTCCGCCAGTGCCGCGCCGGGGTACAGGCGCTTGCCGCTGTCGTTGATCACATAGGGATGAGGGCCGAACCACACGGCCTGGAAGCGCACGCGCGGCGCCGCCGCATCGGCCCGCGCGGTGACACGCGGGTTGAGCACGATCTGCTGGCCGTAACGCTGGTCGAAGGCTCGCTGCACCGCCAGCCACTGCGGTTTTTGCGACTGTTCGAAGGTGCCGGTGGCGCTGAGCTGGCCGTTGCTGTTACTGACTTTCACCGTGTCCAGCTGGGCGGCTTGCAGCTGCTGCTCCAGCCAGGCCTTGGCCTGCTCGCGGGAAGGTTTTTTCAGCGGCGCAACGTCGGCCACGGCGGTTGTCGGCAGCAGCGGTGCTTCACTGCGAAACGCCAGCGCTCCAGCACAGATAAACAGCAGTGCGGTCGCGACGATCCAGGGGGGCAATTTGCGTGGCGCGGGCACGGGTTTTTCAGCACCGCCCGGCATTGCCAGGCTCACCCCCGCCGTGCCGATGCGCAGCTGCACCGGCAGCCGCGCGCGATGACCGTTGCCTTGGGGAATGCGCACATTGCCGGCGATCAATACGTCACCGCCCAAGGCTTCGACCGCCACCTGGCCGCCTTCAAAACGCAGGCGCAGGTGCAGGCCGGCAATGCCGGGATCGCTGAGCACCAGATCAGCCGCCAGATCGGCGCCAATGGTGTAGACAGGCTGGTCGAGCACCAGGGAACTGCCCTGATGCAAACCGCCGGTCACCGTCAGGGTCGGCGCGCCAGTTGCGGCGAACGGACCCAGGGAAATCAGGGCTGTCATAGTCGGGTTTGCCCCCTTGAGCCTGTGCAACGGGGTCAAGAATCAGGATAAAAACGGGACTTGAGGGGTAAACGGGCAGCGCCGGCGCTGCCCGTTTGGCGAATCAGTTCTGCGGACGCTGTTTGGTGGCGTCCAGCTCCGCTTTTTTCGCGGTGCTGATTTCGGTGATCTTGGCCGACTTCTCGATAGCCATGTTGAAGGTCGCTTCCATCTTCGCGATAGCGTCGTCGGCGCCGCCGGCTTTTACTGGTGGGACATCAGCCATGTTCATCTCCTTGCATCGATAGGGAAGTTATTCAGTTGCGCAACAGCACGCTGAAAGTATGCAAACCGGTGAAGGCCCAAAACGTCAGACAGTGAACCTTCGAATCGCCGTTGGTTTGCATGGAATCCATACTACTCACGATCAAAACGCCTTCGCTGTGAAAGCTTGTGAAACGTTTCAGACAGGCACTGTGAAAGGTGTGGCTCAACCTGGCATTGAAAAAAACTCATCGCCGGAGCGGCATGGAACTTTTAGCAGAAACCAAAAACACGCCACAGGCCCCGATTTACGGGGACTCACCTACTGTTTACAGAACGAAGCTGAACAATAAACCTCGATGGAGACGCCCGGCACAGCGCTGCTCGGCAATTATTTTCGCGACAACGTCACATTTTTCGCTAATAGCCTTTTGCCCAACTTCCAGGGTATTTCGATTTGTAACAACAGCGACTTAATCATCGCGTTTGATAGGCCTCCCCCAACAACCTAATTGCGGGGGGGAGCAACTTTCCGCCGTGCCTGTTAGTGCAACTGCACTAATAACCAAAGGACGCGTTTGCAGGCCGGCTATATATGAACCTTCCAGGTGATCTATGACCGACATGAATTATTCACCCCCAACTTTCCTTGAAGACGACGGTTGCGTTGAGATTCACTTCGGCCCTTATCGACTGCTGCCCAAGCGCCACCAACTGCTCAGGCATGGCCAGCCGGTAAACCTTGGCAGCCGCGCCCTGACCCTGCTGATCGCCCTGGCCTCGCGGCCCGGTGAATTGCTGCAGAAAACCGAACTGCTGGACATCGCCTGGCCGAAACTGGTGGTGGAGGAATGCAACCTGCGCACGCAGATCAAGACGCTGCGCCGCACACTGGGCGATGACGATGTGCCGTACATCGCCACGGCAGCGGGCATGGGCTATCGTTTTGTCGCGCCCACCTGGTTCGAGCGGGCGGCGCACCCGCGGGCGATGAGGCCGTCGGGTGGTGGCGGTGAACGTGTGGCGGGCGGCTTGGTTTAGCTCAGGGCGCTCAGGTCCAGATGCCCATCCTTGATCGGCGGGCACCAGTAGTAACCACCGGTCAAGGGGGTGCTGATGCGGTACAGACCATCGACAATCCCATCCTCCAACCCGCTCATGCGGCGCAGTTGCGCTTCGAACGCATCGAAGGAATGCCCGAACGCGAGGAACATCAACCCTGCCTGGCCATTCTCGGCCCATGGCATGGAGCGACGTACCACGAAGGCTTCCGGCGTGAAGCTTTCCTGGGCGGTGCGCTTGGTGTGGGCGGACTCGGGAGCGTCGTCGAGTTCTTCGTTGTCGCCGTGGCGGCGACCGATGATGTGGTCGCGCTCCTGAGCCGGCAGCGCAGCGAAGCCATCGAGGTCATGCTGCCATTGCTGGAGCGCGGCAAAGCTGGCGCCGCTGTCGGTCAGGGCGGCTTCAACCGCGGCGTCGTCGTGGGGGTTTTCGGTGCCGTCTTCGTAGTCGGTGAGGTCGAAGCCGGTCTTGTAGCGGAAACCTTCGGTCATCTGCACCAGGCGAAATGCCGGGGCCAGGGCCTTTTCAAAGGCACGGCTGCGCAATAGCAATTCACCGCGATCCTCGCCATGCAGCCACACCCACAGAGCTTGCTGAGTGGACGGATTGTGTGCGCCCGGCCCGCTGACTGCCGGAAAACTGCGCAAGCCTTCAACGCGTGTGCCCAGTGCGGTGACCAACGGCTCGCCCAGACCGACCACTGCCGCCGAGTCGACCAGTTGCACCAGCGCGTCCAGCGCAGCAGGCACGGCGGCCAGGGCCTCCACGGCAAAAAACAGATGGCGTGCCTGCAACGGCACCGGTGCGGCAAGAATGCCCGGCTGGTACTGACTCATGTGAACTCCTTCTGAAAAGCCGCGCAGTTTAACCGCCGGGCTCAGCCATGCGTACTAGAAAGCGCGCAAGCCTTGCCATAGAGCCTGTTGTTGGGTGACTCTCTAGTCATGTTTTGCAACTATTCCAGGGGTAGCGCCATGACCACCAGCAACCTGCTCGCTCAGCTGTTTCCCGCCTCCGCCGCCGCAGTTCCCAAGCAATTCCAGCTCGGAGCGCCCATTGAACAGCGTGATTACCTGGTCGACGGCCAGTTGCAGGTGTGGAACGGCCCCTTGGCCAAGGTACAAAGCCCGGTGCAGTTTGGCGACGAGCGCGTGCATATCGGCAGCACACCGCTGCTGGACGCCGAGACCGCCCTTACCGCACTGGATGCTGCCGTGCGTGCCTATGACCGGGGCCAGGGTGAATGGCCGACAATGCGCGTGGCCGAGCGCATCCAGCATGTCGAAGCGTTCCTGCGGCGCATGCGTGAACAACGCGACGCAGTGGTCAAGCTGCTGATGTGGGAGATCGGCAAGAACCTCAAGGACTCGCAGAAAGAATTCGACCGCACCTGCGACTACATCACCGACACCATCAACGCGCTCAAGGAACTCGACCGTCGCTCCAGCCGCTTCGAGCTGGAGCAGGACACCCTTGGCCAGATCCGCCGCGTACCGCTGGGCGTGGCGCTGTGCATGGGCCCCTACAACTACCCGCTGAATGAAACCTTCACCACGCTGATCCCGGCCCTTATCATGGGCAACACCGTGGTGTTCAAGCCGGCCAAGCTTGGCGTGCTGCTGATCCGTCCGTTGCTGGAGGCGTTCCGCGACAGCTTCCCGGCCGGGGTAATCAACGTGATCTACGGCAGCGGCCGCGAAACCGTCAGTGCGCTGATGGCCAGCGGCAAGATCGATATCTTTGCGTTCATCGGCACCAACAAGGCCGCCAGCGACCTGAAAAAACTGCACCCGAAACCGCACCGCCTGCGCGCGGCATTGGGCCTGGATGCAAAAAACCCCGGTATCGTGCTGCCCGAGGTGGACCTGGACAATGCGGTCAGCGAAGCGCTCACCGGCTCGTTGTCGTTCAACGGCCAGCGCTGCACCGCGCTGAAAATCCTCTTCGTGCATGAAGACGTGGTCGACCGCTTTATCGAGAAATTCAACCAGAAGCTGACCACGCTTAAACCTGGCATGCCGTGGGAAGACGGCGTGGCGCTGACGCCATTGCCTGAAATGGGCAAGGTGGATTACCTCAACGGCCTGGTGGCCGATGCCGCGCAACACGGCGCCAAGGTGGTGAATGAGGATGGCGGTGAAAGCCGTGGTTCGTTCTTCTACCCGGCGGTGCTGTACCCGGTGAACCCGCAGATGCGCGTGTACCACGAGGAACAGTTCGGCCCGGTGGTGCCGATCGTGCCGTACCGCGACCTGGAGACGGTGATCGACTACGTGCTGGACTCGGACTTCGGCCAGCAACTGAGCCTCTTCGGCACCAACGCCGTGGAAGTCGGACGCCTGGTGGATACTTTCGCCAACCAGGTTGGCCGTATCAACATCAACGCCCAGTGCCAGCGCGGCCCGGACACCTTCCCGTTCAACGGTCGCAAGAACTCGGCCGAGGGCACGCTGTCGGTGCATGACGCGTTGCGCGTGTTCTCGATCCGCACCCTGGTGGCGACCAAGTTCCAGGAGAGCAACAAGGCGCTGGTCAGTGACATATTGCGCAACCGCGATTCAAGTTTCTTGACCACCGATTACATTTTCTGAAAACGACACACCCAAATGTGGGAGGGGCTTGCCCCCTCCCACATTTGGGCCGCGTAACCCTGAATTTCGAGGCCACTTTACTACCGATGAACCTGCCCTTCTTCGCCCGGCGCCTGTTGCGCCCGCTGCTCGACCCGTACCGCCGCTACCGCCATGCCAAGCTGATCCACGCCGTACGCGTGTCCATCGGCTTGCTGGCGACAATCCTGCTGACTACGGGTATCAACCTGCCCCACGGTGAGTGGGCGTCGGTGACCATGCTGATCGTGATAGGTGGCTTGCAGCACCACGGCAATATTGGCAAGAAAGCCGTGGAACGCGCCTATGGCACCTTGATCGGCGCCAGCGTCGGCTTGTTGCTGGTGGTGCAGCAGGCCTACTTCGGCCAGCCCTTCCTGACCTACCTGTTGATGTCGGCGGTGTGCGGGTTCTTTTCCTATCACGCCATCGGCAAGGGCGGCTACATCGCCCTGTTGTCGGCGATCACGGTGTTTATCGTCGCAGGCCACGGGGACAACCCGATCTCCGATGGGCTATGGCGCACCGTGGACATCCTGATCGGCATTGTGCTGGCCTTGGCGTTCTCGTTCGCCCTGCCGCTGTATGCCGTGTACTCGTGGCGCTACAACCTGGCCAGTGCGTTGCGCGATTGTGCGGCGATCTACAGCCGGATCATCAATGGCCAGTCGGTCACCGATGACGAGCACCTCAAATTGCTCAATCGCTTGAACGCGGCGATGCTGCAACTGCGTTCGTTGATGCCGTCGGTGTCCAAGGAAGTGCGGATTTCCATGACCGAGCTGGACGCGATCCAGCGGCATTTGCGCATGTGCATCAGCACCCTGGAGATTCTTGGCAATACCCGGCCCGATCCACGAGATGAACAGGCGATGGCGCGGATGCAGGTGATGTTGAGGGCCGAACATCGGCAAATTCGGGTGCAGTTGGTGGGGATGGCGCGGGCGTTGAAGTCGGGGGTGACGGAGCGGTTGGAGCGGCCCAGCCCTATCACGGGCACCGAGCCAGCACTGGATGCGCCAGTCTACAGCGCGCTGGATGGCTATCGGTTGTTGACGGTACAACTGGCGGCAAACGTGGATGCGATGCGCCAACGCCTGGCCAAAAGTGCCGGGCACTGGAAGATCTAGAGAGGTGGCCTGTTGCCGTGTTTACCAACGTCAACACTTTCACACTTTCTCTTACATATTTTTCACGTTTTATTCACATCCCGGAACGTAGGGTGAAGCCTCATCCGTTACAAATGTTGCATATCAAGCCCGCCGCCCCAGCGGGCTTTTTTTTGCCTCGGATTTGACCTAGCGGGACGCCTTGACGGCGGGGGCTGTCGCTTGTTCGCGAATGGCCCGCTGGGTATCCAGTACCTTGGCCAATGCGGTTTCCGCTTCCGGGCTTTGCTGTGGCACACGAATCGCCGCCGACACCAGGGTGATCAACTTGGCCATCACCTCGGCATCCGTCGCCGGGCGGCCCAGGCTCATGGAGTTCATCAGCAGGCGCAGCTCGGTGCCGGCCATCACCCCGGAAATCGCCTTGAGGGCAAATTGCAGGCGCACCCCCAGTTCATTGCGCGGCAGGTCCGGCAAGGCCAGGGCGAAGGCTTCGAAGAAACGCTGGAACACCGGCTGGTAATGCACCTTGAGGTATTCCTGGATAAACGGCGAGGTGTCGCTGTAGACCCGCCCCAGGAAGCGAATGAACGAACGCCCTTCCCCACTGGCGCTGGCCGGGTCGCTGCGCTCCAGGCCCATGGCCGGGGCAAACAGCACGCCGAGCAAGGTGTCGCAGTCCAGTGGGCCGTCGGACTCGGCTTCACACCGCGCCAACAGTTCCAGGCGCTGCTCGTTGAGCGGCTCCAGGCGCTGCTTGAGCAGGGTTTGCATCAGGGAGTCCTTGTCCCCGAAGTGGTAGTTCACCGCCGCCAGGTTGACCTGGGCACGCTCGGTAATCTGCCGTAACAAAACCGCGTCATATCCGTACTTGATGAAGAGAGCCTCTGTCGCATCCAGCAATCGAGTCTTGGTAATGTTTGGAGCGCTGACTTTCTTCGCGACCATAGAAGTTCCACGTGGGAAATATTGTTTTAAAAAATAATTTGATTTTTTATACCGGGGCCGCCGCCTGAAAGCAAGTAGTGACACTGCGCCATATGATCAAAAGCCTGTGCCCACGGGCTCGTTCAGGCTGGTCGAACGGTTTTTGAGCGGACTGCGACGCCCTTGAGGAAATCGTTTCAAAGGATGAAACCGCTCTATATCCATGGCTGGCGAAGCAGCAGGAACACGGTTAGTATTCAAACAATATTTTAAAAACAAGAAATAAAACCAGTCCGTGACGCACGCCAGGCCGCTCCCGAACTTGTAACAATGCTTTTCCGGGGACCGCACGGCATCGTCGAGACTGCAGGCGTAGTCATGATGACAGATACCCCCGCGCACCCAGGCTTGATCTCCCTGCAAGGCATCGGCAAAAGCTATCAGCTGGCCGGGCAACACCTGGCCATTCTCAATGATGTGTGCCTGTCCATCGCCAGTGGCGACAGCTGCGGCATCCTTGGCGCCTCCGGTTCGGGCAAAAGTACCCTTCTGAACATCCTTGGCCTGCTGGACCTGCCCAACTGCGGTCAGTACCACTTCGCCGGCCACGATATTTTCAACGCCACACCGGACCAGTTGGCCGCCATCCGCAACCAGCAGATCGGCTTCGTGTTCCAGAGTTTCAACCTGCTGCCGCGCCTCAGCGCCCTGGACAACGTTGCCCTGCCCTTGAGTTATCGCGGCGTATCACGGCATGAGTCAGTGGAACAGGCCCTGCGCATGCTGGAGCAGGTCGGCCTGGCCGACCGCGCCCACCACCGCCCCGCCGACCTATCCGGCGGCCAGCGCCAACGGGTCGCCATCGCGCGGGCACTGGTGGGCAACCCGTCGGTGATCCTCGCCGACGAACCCACCGGCAACCTCGACAGCACCACCGCACAGGAGATCATGGACCTGCTGCTGGCGTTGAACCGCGAACAGCAAGTCACGCTGATCATCGTCACCCACGACCCGCATATCGCCGAGCGCCTGGAACGCAAGATCCTAGTGCGCAATGGCGTGGTGCAAGAGGCCCGAAGCCTATGAGCTTGCGGGTCGAACAAAGCCTCAGCCAGCTGCTGCATGAAGCGTTCGTCAGCCTGCGCACCCTGGGCAAGCGTTCGGTCCTGGCCTTGCTGGGCATCGTCATCGGCAGTTCGTCGGTGGTGGCGTTGATCAACATCGGGCATAACGCGGCAGTGGATGCGGCAATGATCTTCAAGGACATGGGCACCGACACCCTGATCGCCCAGTTCCCAGCCAAAGGCGGTAGCAGCATCCCGATGCCCGCCCGCCTCGACCTCGATGCCGTGCGCCAAACCGTGCCGGGCATTGCCCATATCGGCGCCCTCACGCTGTTCAGCGGGCCGATCGTGTTCCACGGCCGCACCACCAACGCCAACTTCGTCGGCAGCACGCCAGACATTAAGGACGCGATGCGCCTGGTGATACAGCAGGGGCGCTTCCTGTCGAGCTTCGATGCCAACGAAACCTACGGCGTGATCGGCGACCAACTGGCCCAGGCGCTCGGTGCGCCAGGTGACCCCCTGCAACTGGGCGACCGCGTGCGCATCAACGACTACCTGTTCCTGATCGTCGGCATCCTGCGCAGCCAGCCCCGGGCGATGCTGATGCCGGTGCAGGCCAATGAGTCGCTGTTCATCCCCGCCGAAGGCATGCGCCGCATCTATGCCACACCGCAGATCGGCAATGTGATCATCCGCGCCACACCCGGCCAGGACATGGAGCGCCTTGCCAAGGACGTGGCTGCCGCCTTGAGCTCGCAGCTCGCCGACCACGATGCAGACATCCAGGTGCCCCAGCAAATGATCGACGGCATGACCCGGCAAAGCCGCACCTTCGCCTATCTGCTGCTGGCCCTGGGGGCGATCTCCCTGGTGGGCGGTGGCGTCGGGGTGATGAACGTGATGCTGATGAACGTCTCGGAGCGCCGTCGCGAGATCGGCATTCGCATGGCCCTGGGTGCGCGCCAACGCGACATCCGCAACCTGTTCCTGCTCGAAGCCGTGACCCTCACCGCCGTCGGTGCCCTGTGTGGCGCCGTGCTGGGCATGACGGCGGCCTGGTTGTACGCCTGGCTGTCGGGCTGGGAATTTGCCCTGGCGGTCGCCGCCTTGCCGCTGGGGGTGGGCAGCACGTTGCTGGTGGGGTTGTTCTTCGGCATCTACCCGGCGGTCTCGGCCTCGCGGTTGCAACCGGTGGAGGCCCTGCGCGATGAGTAAATGGCTATGGCTGCTCGCATTCGCCAGCCTGCCCGGCATGGCCGCCGATGTGGTGATCAAGCCCTCGGCCCCCAGCACCACCCGCAGCGGCTACGAGCGCAGCGTGTCGTTGAACGCCCAGACCACCGCCATGACCCTCGGGGATGCGGTGTACCTGGGCCTGCGCAACAACCCGGCGATCCGCAGCGCGTACCTGCAACGGGTGGCCCAGAAGTTCGACCTGCGCGTGGCCGAAGATGTGTTCAACCCCAAACTCACCCTCAACAGTTACTACCGCAGCACCCGGGGCTCCGCCGACAGTGCGCGCAATGCCAACGTGGCGCCCGCCACCAGCCTGCTCGGCGAGTACGGCACGCGCCTGAGCATGGCCTGGACCCAGCAACTGAGCAACGCCGACCGCGCCGGTCGCTACCGCAGCGACGGCCTGGACCTGGCAGTCATCCAACCGCTGCTGCGTGGCGCCGGCTGGGACGCCACCACCGCGCCGCTGCGCCTGTCACGCCTGTCGGAACAGGCCAACCGCCTTAACCTCAAGGCCACTGTGGCGCAGACCATCAGCCAGATCATCGCCACCTACCGCGAACTGCTGCGCGCCCAGGAGCAACTGAGCATCGTGCAGGATGCGCTCAAGCGTTCCGGCACCTTGCTGGACGTGAACAAGGCGCTGATCAGTGCCGGGCGCATGGCCGAATTCGAAATCGTGCAGACCGAAGCCGACATCGCCACCCAGCAACTGGGCGTGGAGGAAGCGCAGAACCAACTGGACACCAGCCGCCTCGCCCTGCTGCGCCTGCTGGCGCTGGACCTGTCCACGCCGATTCGCGCCACCGAAGCCCTGGAGGCCAGGCCCATGCAGATCGACAAGCGCCAGGCCTTCACCCTGGCGCAGACCCAGCAACCCGAATACCTCGCCGCCCTGCTCGGCAGCCAACAGGCCGACCTCAACTTGGTGATCGCCAAGGACTCGGGGCGCTGGCAAGTGGACCTGGTGGCCGGCGCTAACCAGGTGCGCGCCAACACCGACAACGACGCGGGCCGTTCCAACAACCGTACCTGGGACAGCTACGCCGGGGTGCAGGTGCAGATTCCCATCGGCGATATCAGCACGCGCCAGGCCGAAGTGCGCGCACGGGTGAATGTGGAGGACCAGGCCATCCGCATCACCGATGCGCGCCAGGAATTGGAACGCAGCGTCAACGATGTGGTGCGTGACCTTGGTACGCGCTGGCGCCAGTATGAAATCTCCCAGCGCGCCGTGGAATTGTCGCGGCGCAAGATCGAAATCGAGCGGGAAAAACTCAGCGCCGGGCGCTCCACCAACTTCCAGGTGCTGAGCTTCGAGACCGATTTGCGCAACGCCGAAAACGCGCAACTGAATGCGCTGATCGCTTATTTGAACGCCCAGACTCAGCTCGACTTGACCCTGGGCATGACGCTGGAAAGTTGGGAAATCGCCCTCAATGACTACTAATCAGAAACGCCTGCTGGGTGTTGTGTTGATCGTCCTGCTCGGCGGCGCGGGCCTGGCCTTGCGCAGCCCGGCGTCCGATCCAGGCGCTGCCAGCGAACAGTGGCTGGCCGTCAAGCCCGAGGCGCTGGAGCACCGGATCGGCCTGGTAGGCAAGATCGAGCCCGACACCACCATCACCCTCACCGCGCCCTTCGATGGCAACGTGCAAGCCAACCTGGTGGAACAAGGCCAGCGGGTCGAGGCCGGGCAGGTGCTGTTGCGCATGGACCCGGCCACGCTGGAGGTGCAATTGCGCGAAGCGCTTTCCGCCCAGCTCAAGGCCCGGCGCACCGTGCAAGAGATGCAGGACTGGGACAGTAGCCCCGCCGTCAGCCGCGCCCGCCGCAGCCTGCGCACCGCCGAAATGACCGCCGGCAACACCCAGCGCAAACTCACCGAAAGCGAAAACCTGTTCAAGCGCGGCATCATCCCGCGCAATGAACTGGACGACCTCAAGCAACAGACCCAGCAGCAACAGCTGGACCTTGCCTCGGCCCGCAGCGAACTGCAACAGGCCATCGACCAGGGAAAGGGCGAGTACCGCCAGATCGCCGATATGGAACTGACCAACGCCACGGTGAAATACGACGCCCTGCACAAACTGCTCGATGGCCAGGAGGTCAAGGCGCCGTTCTCCGGCATCGTGGTGCCGCCACCGGGCAACACCTCATCCCAGGGCGGCGGCAATAACAATGCCCCGGTGCAGGCCGGCAGCAAGGTCAGCCAGGGCCAGGTGCTGTTTGGGCTGGCGAATATCGAACGACTGAAAATCACCGCCAAGGTCTCGGAGCTGGACATCAACCAATTGCACCAGGGCCAGGCGGTGGAAGTGCTGGGCGACGGGTTTGATGGCGAGCGCCTGACCGGCTCGGTAAGCGTGGTCAGCGGCCTGGCGATTGCCAACGACAGCCAGGGCAGCGCGCAGTTTCCGGTGACCCTGTCGATCCCCAAGCTCACGCCGCAGCAGTTGCAACGGGTGCGCCTGGGGATGAGTGCGCGATTGACCATCGTGACCTACAACAATGCCCAGGCGATGGTGATTCCGAGCCAGGCGATCCAGGCAGATCACACGGTGGAGTATCGGGAGGCGATGGATAAACCGGTGGAGCGGGTGAAAGTGACCACGGGGCAAGCAACGGCGCAGGGCGTGGAGGTGTTCGGCCTCAAGCCGGGCTTCGTGAAGACCTCAAGATAAATGGAGCCCCTGCCACATTTAGATCTCTGTCAGCTTTGAAGCCAGTGCCTTGGCTTGCAGCGCCACATCAGTCACCGCCGTGCTTTCCCACCACATCCCACGCAACGGCGGGCCCATGGCGAACAATCGCTGGCTGACCTGCCCTTGGGCGTCCACCACTGCCCCCGACGTATCCGCCGCAATCCCCAACGCCAGCGGCCCTGGCTGGATCAGCCCACGCTTGAGCAATTGCCGGGGCAATGGCCGGGCCACGCGGCGCCAGTCGTATTCGATACCGCTGGAGTTGATCAGCGCTGCGCCCGAGACCAGGGTGATGCCTTGTTCGCCGCGATAACGCAAACGAATCGTCACCCCTTCACCCGAAGGTTCCAGCCCCTTGAACGACGCCGCAAGGATCCGCAACCGCCCCTCTTCATGCAGCCGCGCCACCAACTGCGCGCTCAATGGCGGCGAACGGTGGTGATGGCTCTCCCACCAGGGCCGCACATGCCTGACGAACTGGCGCTTCTCACGCTCGCTGGCCTGGCTCCATAAACGCGCGATATGCGCACGCACGGTGTCCAGCGGCGCTTGCCAGTCGATGCCCTGGGCCTGCGCAAGCGCGCATTGCCGCCGCACCTCGCGCAGCAATTGCCGAGGGCTGCGCAGGCCATGGTCCTCCCCAAGAAAATCCACCCAGGCCGGCGGTTGCCGCCGCACATGGGGCAGCAGGCCGTGACGCGAGAACACCTCGATCGGCCCGCGATGCCCGGCCTGTTCCAGGGAGACCACGGCGTCGACCATGGTCAGCCCGGAACCGATGATCAGCACCGGCGCCTGCGGGTCGATCCGGCGCATCGCGCTCACGTCCCACGGGTCCACCGCCGCCGCGTTCAACCCGCTGGAGTCGGTCTGCGGTGTACGCGCCGCCGGGAACATGCCGGTGGCCAGGACCGCAAACGCGCCACGCAATTGCTGGCCGTTATCGAGGGTCAGCAGGGTTGAGCCTGCATCCACTTGCAGGTCGACCACTTCGCCACGCACATGCTCCACGCTGGTCGCAGACTGCGCCTTCGCCTCGGCCAGGCGTTGCTGGGCATACAAGCCGAAAATCCCGCGTGGCGGGAACAGTTCGCTGATCGGCACGTGCTGCTGGTCGGACTCGGGCCAGCCGCCAGCGCCGATGTAGTCGGTGAGCCATTGGGTCAGGTCGTCTGGGTTGTCCGGGTCGACACTCATGCGCGCCGCGTTGCCGTTCAGGGTGTGGCCCAGTTCGACGGCGCTGTAGGCCTCGCCCCGGCCCAGCTCGGCACGCGGTTCGACCACCAGCACCCGGCGCGCGCCCGGCAGGCGCAGCAGTTGCACGGCCAGCATCGTGCCGCTCAGGCCGCCGCCGATGATCAGGACATCAGCGTTGCGGATGGATTCAGTCATGCGGAGTCGCCCTTACTGTTTGCCCAGGTAAATGTCATGCAGATCACCCCGCGCCAGCAGTTCAGCGGCGCTGCCACTCAAGGCCACGCGCCCAGTATCCAATACGTAGCCGTGGGACGCATAGTTCAGCGCGACGTTGATGTTCTGCTCCGCGATCAGGAAGCTCACCTGCTGCTCGCGGTTGAGCTGAGCGATGATCGCGAAAATCTCCTGCACGATCATAGGCGCCAAACCCATGGACGGCTCGTCGAGCAGTACCAAAGTAGGACGGGTCATCAATGCCCGGCCGATGGCGACCATCTGCTGCTCACCGCCCGAGGTGAGACCGGCGCGGGTATGGCGCTTGGTCTTGAGCCGTGGGAACCAGGCGTAGACACGTTCCAGGTCGTGCTCCATGTCGCGGCGACTCAGGCGTCGCACAAAGCCGCCGCTGCGCAGGTTGTCTTCCACGCTCAGTTGGCCGAACACATGGCGGCCCTCCAACACATGCACCATGCCCTGGCGCACGCGCTGGCTGGGGTCGATGCCGGCGAGGTCGGCACCGGCGTATTCGATCACACCGCGACTGACCTCGGCCCGTTCGGCACGCACCAAGCCGGAGATGGCCTTGAGCGTGGTGCTCTTGCCGGCGCCATTGGCACCGAGCAAGGCCACAATGGCGCCCTTGGGCACGCTCAACGACACCCCGGCCACCGCGAGGATCGCGCCGTCGTAAATCACTTCGATATCGTTGACCGTCAGCAGCGACGGCTGCGCGGCAGCGGTGGTGGGCTGGCTCATGGTTTATTCATCCCCGGTGCAGGTGCGTGGCGTCAGGCCTTTTTCCTTGGCGAAGGCGGCGGACTTTTCATCGATCAACGGACGCAACAGCGCACGGTCGGCGGCGATCCAGTCGCTGATCAGCGTCCAATTGGCGCCGTCCCACTGCTGCACCCGCGCCGAGCCGCCACCCTCGTGGTCGCGGCACGACAGCTTGAGGTTCTGCATCAGGCCCAGGTAACCCATGTCCTTCAAGCGCGCATCGTCGATGTTCAGGTGTTCCAGGCCCCAGCGGCCTTCTTCGCCATTGAGCGGGCGCTTGCCGAATTTGGCCTGGCCGGTGCGGATCGCCTCCACCGCCACGGCGGCGTTCACCAGGCCGGAGTTGTAGTAGACGCTGCCGAAGTTCTTCAGGTCCTTGAGGTCACTGTGGCCCTTGTCGAGGATGTATTGCTTGAGGCGTTTGTGGATCTCGAAATCCGCCCCGGCCGGGTATGGCGTAAGGGCCATGTAGCCTTTGGCGGCGGCACCGGCGGGCAATACGTCTTCGCTGGAACTGGCCCAGATATCGCCGATGATGTGGTCCACCGGGAAGCCGAAGCGCGCCGCCGTCTTCACCGCCACCGGCGTGGACACGCCCCAGGTGCGCAGGAACACCCAATCCGGGTTGGCCTGGCGCACCTGGCGCCATTGCGCGGACTGTTCGTTGCCGGGGTCGGCCACCGGAATCTGGATGTTTTCGAAGCCGTATTTTTCCGCCAGCAACTTCAGCGGGCCGAGGGTTTCGCGCCCGTAGGCCGAGTCGTGGTAGACCGTGGCGATCTTCTTGCCCTTGAGCTTGTCGAAACCGCCTTCACGCTCGGCGATGTAGTTCACCAGCGTCGAGGCCTCACTGTAGAAAGTCAGCATCACCGGGAAGTTATACGGGAACACCGTGCCGTCGGTGGCTTCAGTGCGGCCGTAGCCGAGGGTGATCAGCGGGATCTTGTCCACCTCGGCCCGCTCGCTCAGCGCATACGCCGCCGGCGCGCCATTGGGCTGGTACACCGCGACCGGCGCGCCATCCAGGCCATGCTTGAAGCGCTCGTAGCACTCGATGCCCTTCTCCGCCGTCCACTCGGTCTCGCATTCCTGCCACACCAGTTTGACGCCGTTGATGCCACCTTCGACCTCGTTGATATAACGCAGGTAGTCGATCATCCCGGCCCACACCTGCACGCCGCTGGACGCATAGGCGCCCACACGGTAGGTCGCCAGGGGAATGAATTGCTGGTCCGGCGAAGCCATCGCCTGGGGCACGGCGCCAGCCAGGGTCGCCAGCGTAAACGCGGCGCCGATCAAGGAACGTTTCAAGGATGCACGCATAGGGATTCTCTTAAGGGAATGTCAGAAACGCAGCGGCCACTGCCGCACGCGGTCACGCAGGTTGTGCAACAGGCGAATCAAGCCCTCGGGCTCCTTGATCAGGAACACGATGATCAACACGCCAAAAATGATTTTCTGCAGGTTCTGCAACTGCCCCGCATCCACCGAGCCGCCGAACAGTGCCTGCCCGGCGTGGCTGAGGAAGATCGGCAGCAAACTGATAAAGGCCGCGCCGACAAAGTTGCCGGCGATACTGCCCATGCCGCCGATAATGATGATGAACAGGATCTGGAAGGAGCGGTTGATATCGAAGCTGCTGGCGCTGGCCGTGCCCAGGTAGGCAAAGGCCCACAGCGCACCGGCTATACCTAAGTAGAACGAGCTGACCGCGAACGCCAGGCGCTTGTAGCGCACCACCGGGATGCCGACCACGGCGGCGGCGGTGTCCATGTCGCGGATCGCCATCCAGTTGCGCCCGACCTGGCTGCGCACCAGGTTGAGGGCGGTCCAGGTCAGCAGCAGCACGGTGACCAGGGTCAGCAGGTAGCGGCCCAATGGTGTGTTGAGGTCATGACCGAACAGCGCCAGCCTGGGCGCGGAAATGGTCCCGGACGAACCGTAGTTGTAGAACCAGGGAAACTTGACGAACAGCCATTCCAGGAAGAACTGTGCGGCCAGGGTGGTGACCATCAGGTAGAAGCCCTTGATCCGCGAACTGGGCAGGCCGAACAGCAGGCCGACCAACGCACTGATGACCCCGCCGCCGAGCAGCGCCACGGGCAAACCCAGCTCCGGCAGGCGCAGCAGAAAACCGTAGGTGGCAAACGCACCGACGGCCATGAAGCCGGCCGCGCCCACCGAGGTCTGCCCGGTGTAGCCGGTGAGCAGGTTCAGACCCAGCCCCGCCAGGGACAGCACCAGGAACGGGATCAGGATCGCATTCAGCCAATAGTCATTGCCCCACAGCGGCACCCCGATAAAAGCCAGTGCCAACAGGCCGATCAAGGCCCAGGGAATGCGCCGCTGAATCAGCAGCAACGGCGCGGTGTGTTGTACAAGAGGGATCGACATGCTTTCAGACTCGCTCGATGGCGCGCTCGCCGAACAGGCCGGCGGGGCGGATATACAGGAAGGCCAGGGCCAGTACGTAGGCGAACCACGGTGTGATACCGCCGCCGATCAACGGGCCGATGTACACCTCGGCCAGGTTCTCCGCCGCGCCGACGATCAACCCGCCGACAATCGCCCCACCAATCGAGGTAAACCCGCCGATGATCAACACCGGCAAGGCCTTGAGCACCACCAGCGACAGCGAGAACTGCACGCCCTGGCGCGCGCCCCACAGCAACCCGGCCACCAGCCCGACGATGCCGGCCACGGCCCAGACGATCTGCCAGATGCGGTTGAGGTTGATGCCGATGGACAGCGCCGCCGTGGTGTCATCCGCCACCGCGCGCAGCGACACACCGATGCGGGTCTTGTTGAACAGCAGCGCCAGCACCGTCACCAGCACCACCGCCGCAGCGGCAGCGATCAGGTCGAACTGGCTGAGCATCAGCGGGCCGACGAACAGCGGCACGTCGTCGATGCCCAGGTCCAGCGCCCGCACCTGGGAGCCCATCAACCCCTGGGCCAGGCCTTCGATAATGAACGACAGGCCCAGCGTGGCCATGAACAAGGTGATCTGCGAACGGTTCACCAGTGGCCTGAGGACCAGGCGCTCGATCAGCAGCGCGCCGACGCTCATCACGATCACCGTGAGCAGCAACGCCAGGGCAAACGGCACGCCCTGGTCATGCAGGCTGACGAAGGTCAGTGCAGCAAACAGCAGCATCGCGCCCTGGGCAAAATTGAATACGCCACTGGCCTTGTAGATCAGCACGAAGCCGATGGCGACCAGCGAATACATGGTGCCGGCGAGCAGGCCGCCGAGCAGGGTTTCAAAGAAAAACGTCATCCGTTTACCACTCCCAGGTAGGCCGCGATCACCTCGGGATTGGCTTGGACCTGAGCCGGCGTGCCGTCACCGACCTTGCGCCCGTAGTCGAGCACCACCACATGGTCGGACAGGCCCATGACCACGCCCATGTCGTGTTCGATCAACACCACGGTGGTGCCGAGGTCGCGGTTGACGTCGGCGACGAAGCGCGCCATTTCCTGTTTTTCTTCGGCGTTCATGCCGGCCATGGGCTCGTCCAGCAGCAACAAGCTCGGCCCTGCGATCAACGCCCGGCCCAGTTCCACGCGCTTTTGCAGGCCGTAGGACAGGTTGCCCACCAGCACATCGCGGTGGGCTTGCAGCTCCAGGAATTCGAGAATGCCCTGTGCGCGCAACCGGAACGCCTTGGCTTCGCGGCGTGCGCGAGGCAAGCCCAGGGCTTGTTCGATAAAGCTGCTGCGCATATGCCGCGACAGGCCGGTGAGGATGTTGTCGAGCACGCTCATCTTCTTGAACAGCGCGTTGTTCTGGAAGGTGCGGCCAATGCCGCGGCGCGCGGCGCCCAACGGGTCGATGCGGTGGAAGTGCTGGTCCTCGAACACGATCTCACCGGCATCAAAGCGGTACACGCCGTTGAGCACGTTGAGCAACGAGCTTTTACCGGCACCATTGGGACCGATCAGCGCGCAGATCTCGCCGCGCAGCACCTCGAAGGACAGGGCATTGATCGCCTTGACCCCCTTGAACGACAGCGAGATATCCCGCACCTGCAAAATGGCCTGGCTCATGCGATGTCCCGTTTGAATTCCGCCAGCCACACCGGTGAAGGCGTGGCTTTGACGGGTTGCCAGATGTACGCCAGGCGCTGGAACCCCAGGAGCCGGCGCACGCGGTTTTTCAGCAGGCGCCGCAAGCCACTTTGCGGGTGGGCGATGGCCCAGTCGCACAGGCGTCGGCGCCAGGTGCCGTGGGGCGCCAGGCGGCTTTCGATCTCATCGGCCAGGTGCTGCAAGCGGGCGGGCGACAACAGCAGGCCGGTGGGCGCGACTTCACTGCGGTCGCGCCGCGCCGAGGCCAGGCTTTCCGGGAAGGCCAGGCCGTGACCGCTGTTCAGCCATTGCTCCAGCACCACGGCCAGGCCGCCCTGCCAATGAGTGCCTTCCTCGCTCCACAACAGGGTTTCACCCTTGGGCTGCCACCAGCGTGCAAGGTGTTGCGTCGGCGCCAACGGGCCGAGCAACTGGGCGAAATCCAACAGATTGGCCGACTGCCAATGCCGCGCGGGCTGGCGGCCCTGCACATAGGAATGGCTCGGGCGAATGCGCCACAGGTGCTGTTGCAGTGCCTCGGGCTCCAGGTCATCGGCCAGGGTCAGCACCTGCCCGCCGATGCTGTGCGCCGCCAGCGCCAGCAATAGCAGGTTCGGCTCGAACGCACCGCTGAGGGCCAGCCGCGATTGCTCGCTGAACCCCTGCTGGCACAAGCCATCGGCCAGGCGTTCCACATCGCGCAAGGCGTCGATCCAGCGCCATGCGCACCACTGCCCCCGGCGCTTGTGGCGCAGGGCACTATGCAGCGGCGTGATCTGCGCCCAGTGGTGCAGTTGTTCGAGGGCCTTGGGCAGGTGGCCGAGCCACTCGGCGGGCCACTCCACGGCCAGTGGGCGTTTGAGTTCGTGCACGCTCATAGGGGTAGTGCTCCTATTGGTGTGTGTGCGTGCGGTGGTCCGCTGGCTGGATTATTTGGATCAACACCGATCTACTGTGGGAGGGGGCTTGCCCCCGATGGCGGTGTGTCAGTCACAAGTGCTTTGACTGGACTGCCGCTATCGGGGGCAAGCCCCCTCCCACATTGGTTATGTGCGCGTCAGATAAATTGCGGTAGCCGGCACCAGGGTGGTTGGAGGCCAACCTTGCGCCGTCGCCAAACAACTTCTCGCGCAACGTGCCCTGGGCATACTCGGTCTTGTACACCCCGCGCTTCTGCAACTCCGGCACCAGCAGGTCGACGGCGTCGATGAAGGTTTCGTGGGTCAGCGCGTAGGCCAGGTTGAAGCCGTCCACATCGGTGTCTTCAACCCACTCCTGCAACAGGTCCGCGACGGTTTCCGGGCCGCCGACGAACAGCGGGCCGAAGCCGCCGATACCGACCCAGTCCGCCAGTTCATTCGGGGTCCAGACCTTGTTCGGATCGGCCGTCGAGAACGCCTCTACCGCCGATTGAATGGCGTTGGTGTGCACGTGTTTGAGCGGTGCATCGGGTTTGAACTGGCTGAAGTCGATGCCGGTCCAGCCGGAAATCAGCGCCATCGCACCCTCGTAGCTGACGTAGGATTTGTACTCCTCGAACTTGGCTTTGGCCTTGGCATCGGTCTCGCCGACAATCACGGTCTGCAAGTTGAAGATCAGGATTTTTTTCGGATCGCGCCCGGCTTCGGCGGCACGGCGGCGGATGTCAGCGACGGTCTTTTTCAGCAGCACCTTGGACGGCGCGGCGACGAATACGCACTCGGCCTGTTCGGCGGCGAATTGCTTGCCACGACTGGACGCGCCCGCCTGGTACAGCACCGGCGTGCGCTGCGGCGAAGGTTCGCAGAGGTGAATGCCGGGCACCTGGAAGTGTTTGCCGACATGGCGGATCTCGTGGATTTTGCTCGGGTCGCTGAAGATCCGCCGTTCGCGATCACGCAACACGGCGCCCTCCTCCCAACTGCCTTCCCAGAGTTTGTAGCAGACCTCTAGGTATTCCTCGGCGTAGTCGTAGCGCGCATCGTGTTCGGTCTGGGCTTTCTGGCCGAGGTTCTTGGCGCCGCTTTCCAGGTAGGAGGTGACGATGTTCCAGCCGATGCGGCCCTTGGTCAGGTGATCCAGGGTGGAGAGACGGCGGGCGAACGGGTACGGGTGTTCGAACGACAACGACGCGGTCAGGCCGAAGCCCAAGTGTTCGGTGACCAGGGCCATCGGCGCGATCAACGACAGCGGGTCATTGACCGGCACCTGCGTCGCCTGGCGAATGGCCGCGTCGCCGTTGCCGTTGTACACATCATAGATGCCCAGCACGTCGGCGATAAACAGGCCGTCGAACTTTCCGCGTTCAAGGATTTTGGCGAGGTCGGTCCAATATTCCAGGTCCTTGTACTGCCACGAACGGTCACGTGGATGCGCCCACAGGCCCGGGGATTGGTGGCCGACACAGTTCATGTCGAAGGCATTCAGGCGGATTTCACGGGACATCAAAGCACTCCGTTGAGGTGGTAGTTACCGACGATCTGGTACTTCGTACGCAGCGGGTCATCAAGGCTCGACGGCAGTGCGGTGCGTTGGCCGGTGAGTTCGAACTCGGCGTTGCTCGCGGCGATCAGGGCTTCGCCGGCAGCGATCTGCGCTTCGGTAGCAGCCACGGGGCTGGGGTGGGTTTCGGCGCGTTCAAGCAAGGCCGCGGCCACATCGACGCGAATCTGCAAGTCGCCGAAACGGCTGATCACGTAGGGGTCGGTGCTGTTTTCAACGTGGCGGCGGGTGCTGTCCAGCAGTTGGCGCGCAAGGTTCAATGCGGTCATGGGTGAGCTCCTCAGTTCCAGGCGTGGCGCGCAGGTTTTACGCCGTTGAGCACGTAGTTGCCGATCAGGTGGTATTTCCAGCGGGCCGGGTCGTGCAGGGTGTGGGTGCGCGCGTTGCGCCAGAAGCGGTCGAGGTTGTGCTTGCCGGTGACCGAGCGGGTGCCAGCCAGTTCGAACAGTTTGCTGCTGGCGAGCAAGGCGGTTTCGGCGGACAGCACTTTGGCCTGGGCGACCACCAGCGAAGCGTGGGCGACGGTGTCTTCATTGGGCTCGGCAAGGGCACGGTCTACGGCCAGGCCGGCCTTGGCGAGGATGGCTTCGGTGCCGTGCACACGCCATTCCAAGTCACCGATGGCGGCGATGGTGAACGGGTCCTGCCAGCCGTGATCCTGTTGGCTGTCGATCCAGGGCCGCGCCTGGCGTGCGTAGATTTTCGCCTGCTCCAAAGCGCCAACGGCAATACCGGTATCGACCGCCGCCTGAATGATCTGCGAGATCGGGCCGTTGGCGGTGGGCTGGTCGAAGGCCAGGTGGGCCGGGATTACCGCGCTCAAGGGCACGCTGACGCCATCGAGGGTCACGCCGCCGCTGGCGGTGGTGCGCTGGCCGAAGCCGTCCCAGTTGTCGATCACGTTCAGGCCGGGCGCGTCGCGTTCGACAAAGGCAATAAAGGCCTGGCCGTCCTCATTGTTGCCGACGGTGGGCACCAGATGGGCGAACAGCGCGCCGGTGCAGTAGAACTTCTCGCCGTTGATTTGCGCGGTGTCGCCATGGAAGCGAATCTGCGTGTCGAAGGTGCCGGCGTTCTTGCTCTTGGCTTCGGAGAAGGCGTTGCCGAAGCGATAGCCCTGGAGGACTTTGCCGAAGTAGTACCGTTTTTGTGCCTCGGTCGCGGTTTGCAGCAGGATGTCCACCACGCCCAGGTGGTTCTGCGGAATCTGCCCCAGGGACGGATCGGCGGCGGAGATCAGCTTGATTACCTCGGCCACGGTCACATAGGACACGCCTGCGCCGCCGTACGCTTTGGGAATAGTGATGCCCCACAGGCCGCTCGCGGAGAACTCGTCGAGCTCGGCCACCGGCAGGCGCCGCTCACGGTCGCGCGCACTGGCCTCGACGGCAAAGCGTTTGGCCAGGCGCGTGGCGACCTCGATGGCTTCCGCGTCCGAGCGGATGATATGGGCAGGGTGTTGAGGGTGGGCTGACATGGGCCGACTCCAGGCTCCGAGGGGGATGACCTGGGTGATTGCAGGAGTCGTGCCTGAATCCAGTCGCCAATAAAATCAGCGAGTTGCTGGCATTTCAACGCAGTCGAGCGCGTTTCAAACCAGCAAAGTGTCCATCCACTGTTGCCGCTGGAACAGTTAGATCACCACATTGCGCACAAAGCGCACCGCCACGTCGCCGTCATTGCGGTAGCCATGCACGTGACGGCTGGCAAACATATAAAACTCACCGGCGGCGACGTGCTTTTCTTCATCGCCCACCAACAGCGTGAGGCAGCCTTGGAATACGAACAACTGCACGCTCCAGCCATCCGGGTCGGGGTCAGGGCTGTAGCGGTCACCCGGCTCCAGTTGCATTTCCCACAACTCGACCTCGCGGCGCGCCGTGGCCTTGGCCAGCAACACCGCCTTGCTGCCGGGAATGTCACCGGCCCAGGCCAGTTCATTGATGCGGCTGTGGTCGGGGGCATCGGGCGCTTGGATCAGGTCGCTGAAAGCCACGTCCAACGCTTCGGCCACGCGGTCGAGGGTGGACAGGCTGACGTTCTTCTCTCCCGCCTCGATGGCCACCAGCATGCGCCGGCTGACCCCGGACTTTTCCGAGAGCGCGGTCTGGCTCAGGTCGGCCGCATGGCGCAGGCGACGGACGTTCTGGCTGACGTGCTGCAGGACCGAAGCCCGGTGTGGATTTTCTTTGTGCACTATATTGCTCAATGGGTGGGTGTGCGCAGTATACTGCCCAGCGTGCGGCGCATTGTGCGGTCCGTGCCTTTCCCTTGCAAGACCGAGCCGCCATGACCACCCCGACCGCCTCCCCTCGTTTCAACCGTTTCAGCAAAGCCGAATGCATCCTGGTGGTAATCACCATGATCTGGGGCGGCACGTTTTTGCTGGTGCAACATGCGATGACGGTCAGTGGGCCGATGTTTTTTGTCGGTCTGCGCTTTGCGGCGGCGGCGATTGTGGTGGGGTTCTTTACCTTGCGCACCCTGCGCGACCTGACCCTGCTGGAGTTGAAGGCCGGGGTGTTCATCGGCGTGTCGATCATGTTTGGCTACGGCTTGCAGACCATCGGCTTGCAGAGCATTCCCAGCAGCCAGTCGGCGTTTATTACCGCGCTGTATGTGCCATTCGTGCCGTTATTGCAGTGGTTGGTACTGGGGCGGCGGCCGACGCTGATGCCGAGCATTGGCATCATGCTGGCGTTTACCGGGCTGATGCTGTTGACCGGGCCGGCGGGCGCGTCCTTCAATTTCAGCCCCGGTGAAATCGCCACGCTGATCTGCGCAATGGCGGTAGCGGCCGAAATCATTCTGATCAGCGCCTATGCCGGCCAAGTGGACGTACGCCGCGTCACCGTGGTGCAACTGGCCACGGCGTCGGTGTTGTCATTCCTGATGGTGGTGCCGATGGGCGAGGCGCTGCCGGGGTTTTCGTGGTTGCTGGTGTTCAGCGCGGTGGGCCTGGGCTTGACCAGTGCGGTGATCCAGGTGGCGATGAATTGGGCGCAGCAAAGTGTTTCGCCGACCCGCGCCACGTTGATTTATGCCGGTGAGCCGGTGTGGGCCGGCGTGGTCGGGCGGATTGCCGGGGAACGCTTCCCGCCGATCGCGATGGTGGGGGCGGCGTTGATTGTGTTGGCGGTGATTGTCAGCGAGATGAAGACCAAGGGGCAGAAGGCCCTGGAATTGCGCGATGAGAGGGAACAGGAACAGCAGGGATAAGGTCCGAGTACTTGCAGTGGCTGTCAGATCGCCATCGCGGGCAAGCCCGGCTCCCACAGGGGGGGGGCGGTGTCGCTTGCCCGAATCGGGTTACCTGAAACAATGCCAAATGGGCGATTTCGGCTTAGCTTGTAGGATCCTGCCACATCTTGCCGTTTGGTGATCGTGAAAGCGGCACGTATGATGCATCCCAAACTCCCGCAGATTAGAAGCCTATGTCCCTGATAGTTCTACTGCTTCTGCCGTTCATTGGCAGCTGTCTGGCGGCCTTGCTGCCGCACAATGCACGTAACACCGAATCCCTGCTGGCCGGCCTTGTGGCCCTGGTCGGCACCATTCAAGTCGCCCTGCTCTACCCCCAGATCGCCCACGGTGGCGTGATCCGCGAAGAATTCATGTGGTTGCCCAGCCTCGGGCTGAACTTCGTGCTGCGCATGGATGGGTTTGCCTGGCTGTTCTCGATGCTGGTGCTGGGCATCGGCACGCTGGTGTCGCTGTATGCGCGCTATTACATGTCGCCGGACGATCCGGTGCCGCGCTTCTTCGCGTTTTTCCTGGCCTTCATGGGGGCCATGCTCGGGCTGGTGATCTCCGGCAACCTGATCCAGATCGTGTTCTTCTGGGAACTGACCAGCCTGTTCTCGTTCCTGCTGATCGGCTACTGGCACCACCGCGCCGATGCGCGCCGTGGGGCGTACATGGCGCTGATGGTCACCGGCGCCGGCGGCCTGTGCCTGCTGGCGGGCGTAATGTTGCTGGGGCATATCGTCGGCAGCTATGACCTGGACCAGGTACTGGCGGCGGGCGAGCAGATCCGCGCGCATTCGCTGTACCCGGCCATGCTGGCCCTGGTGCTGATCGGCGCCTTGAGCAAAAGCGCGCAGTTCCCCTTCCACTTCTGGCTGCCCCACGCGATGGCGGCCCCTACGCCGGTGTCGGCGTACCTGCATTCGGCAACGATGGTGAAGGCCGGCGTGTTCCTGCTGGCCCGCCTGTGGCCGTCGCTGTCCGGCAGCGAAGAATGGTTCTGGATCGTCGGCGGTGCCGGCGCCCTCACCCTCCTCCTCGGCGCTTACTGCGCCATGTTCCAGAATGATCTCAAGGGCCTGCTGGCCTACTCCACCATCAGCCACCTCGGGCTGATCACCTTATTGCTTGGCCTGAACAGCCCGCTGGCCGCCGTCGCAGCCGTGTTCCATATCCTCAACCACGCCACGTTCAAGGCCTCGCTGTTCATGGCTGCAGGCATCATCGACCACGAAAGCGGCACGCGGGACATCCGCAAGCTCAGCGGGCTGGTGCGTTTGATCCCGTTTACCGCGACCCTGGCGATGGTGGCCAGTGCGTCCATGGCCGGCGTGCCGTTGCTCAATGGCTTCCTGTCCAAAGAGATGTTCTTCGCCGAAACCGTGTTCATCACCTCGACCGCCTGGGTGGAGTTCGCCCTGCCGCTGATCGCGACCATCGCCGGTACGTTCAGCGTGGCCTACGCCCTGCGCTTCACCGTCGACGTGTTCTTCGGCCCGCCCGCGACCGACTTGCCGCACACGCCTCACGAACCACCGCGCTGGATGCGCGCACCGGTCGAGCTGCTGGTGTTCACCTGCCTGCTGGTGGGCATCTTCCCGGCCCAGGTGGTCGGCTCGATCCTCGCCGCCGCTGCGTTGCCGGTGGTGGGCGGTGTGCTGCCCGAGTACAGCCTGGCGATCTGGCACGGCTGGAACGCACCGATGATCATGAGCCTGGTGGCCATGTCCGGTGGTGTGGTGCTGTACCTGCTGCTGCGCAAGCAACTCAAGCGGGGTCGCTTCAAATACCCGCCTGTGATCAGCTACTTCAACGGCAAGCGCGGCTTCGAGCGCAGCCTGGTGGTGATGATGCGTGGCGTGCGCAGGATCGAAAAACGCATCAGCACCAAGCGCCTGCAGACCCAGTTGTTCCTGCTGGTGCTGGTGGCGGTGGTCGGCGGCATGATCCCGATGCTCAACAGTGGCCTCAGTTGGGGCGACCGACCGAAGATCCCGGGTTCCATCGTATTCGTGACCCTGTGGCTGCTGGCGATTGCCTGTGCCCTCGGCGCCGCCTGGCAAGCCAAGTACCACCGGCTGGCGGCCCTGACCATGGTCAGCGTGTGCGGCCTGATGACCTGCGTGACCTTCGTGTGGTTCTCGGCACCGGACCTGGCGCTGACCCAGTTGGTGGTCGAAGTGGTGACCACCGTGCTGATCCTGCTCGGCCTGCGCTGGCTGCCACGGCGGATCGAAGAGGTGTCGCCGCTGCCCAGCTCGCTGCGCAAGGCGCGCATCCGTCGCCTGCGTGACTTCCTGTTGTCCACCGTGGTGGGCGGCGGCATGGCGTTGCTGTCCTACGCGATGCTGACCCGCCAGACGCCCAACGATATCTCCTCGTTCTACTTGAGCCGCGCCCTGCCCGAGGGCGGCGGCAGCAATGTGGTGAACGTGATGCTGGTGGACTTCCGGGGCTTCGACACCCTCGGTGAAATCACCGTGCTCGGCGCCGTGGCGCTGACAGTGTACGCCCTGCTGCGGCGCTTCCGCCCTTCAAAAGAGAGCATGGAGTTGCCGCCGCAACAGCGCCAGCTGGCGCCGGACGTGGCCACCGACCTGGTCAACCCGCGCCAGGCCAGCGACACCGCGCTGGGCTTCATGATGGTGCCGGCGGTGCTGGTGCGCCTGCTGCTGCCGATTGCGCTGGTGGTGTCGTTCTACCTGTTCATGCGCGGCCACAACCAACCGGGTGGCGGGTTTGTTGCCGGCCTGGTGATGTCGGTGGCGTTTATCCTGCAATACATGGTCGCTGGCACGCAGTGGGTCGAGGCGCAAATGAGCCTGCGGCCGATGCGCTGGATGGGCTTCGGGCTGCTGTCGGCAACCCTGACCGGGCTCGGCGCGTTGTTCGCCGGCTACCCGTTCCTCACCACTCACACCTGGCATTTCAGCCTGCCGCTGCTCGGCGACATCCATATCGCCAGCGCGCTGTTCTTCGACGTCGGCGTGTACGCCATGGTCGTTGGCTCGACGCTGCTGATGCTCACTGCCCTCGGCCACCAGTCCGTGCGGGCCCATAAACCGAGCAACCAGGCCAAAGTGGTTGCCGCAACGGAAGGAGCCGCCTGATGGAAGAAGTCATCGCAATTGCCATTGGAGTCCTGGCGGCTTCCGGCGTCTGGTTGATCCTGCGACCACGGACCTTCCAGGTGGTGATGGGTCTGTGCCTGCTGTCATACGGGGTCAACCTGTTCATTTTCAGCATGGGCAGCCTGTTTATCGGCAAGGAGCCGATCATCAAGGACGGCGTGCCGCAAGACCTGCTCAACTACACCGATCCCCTGCCCCAGGCCCTGGTGCTCACGGCCATCGTGATCAGCTTTGCCATGACCGCGCTGTTCCTTGTGGTGCTGCTGGCGTCACGGGGCCTGACCGGCACCGACCATGTGGACGGCCGGGAGCCCAAGGAATGAATTGGGTGAATCAACTGATCGTCGCACCGATCCTGCTGCCGTTGCTGACGGCCGCGCTGATGCTGATGCTTGGCGAAAAGCGCCGCCCGCTCAAGGCGAAAATCAATCTGTTCTCCAGCGTCATCGGCCTGGGCATCGCCATCCTGCTGCTGTACTGGACGCAAAAAGGCGGCCCAGGCTCGATTGGGGTTTACCTGCCGGGCAACTGGCAAGTGCCGTTCGGCATTGTGCTGGTGGTGGATCAACTGTCGGCGCTGATGCTGGTGCTCACCGGGATCATCGGCGTAAGTGCGCTGCTGTTCGCCATGGCCCGCTGGGATCGCGCGGGCACCAGCTTCCACGCGCTGTTCCAGATCCAGATGATGGGCCTGTACGGCGCGTTCCTGACCGCCGACCTGTTCAACCTGTTCGTGTTCTTCGAAGTGCTGCTGGCGGCCTCCTATGGCCTGATGCTGCACGGCTCCGGGCGTGCGCGAGTGTCGTCGGGGCTGCATTACATCGCGATCAACTTGCTGGCATCGTCGCTGTTCCTGATTGGCGCGGCGATGATCTACGGCGTCACCGGCACGCTGAACTTCGCTGACCTGGCGCTGAAAATCCCACTGGTGCCGGAGGCTGATCGTGGCCTGTTGCACGCTGGGGCGGCGATCCTGGCGACGGCGTTCCTGGCCAAGGCCGGCATGTGGCCGCTGAACTTCTGGCTGGCGCCCGCCTACTCGTCGGCGAGTGCGCCGGTGGCGGCGATGTTTGCGATCATGACCAAGGTTGGCGTGTACACCGTGCTGCGCCTGTGGACCCTGCTGTTCTCCGGCCAGGCCGGGGCGTCGGCGCTGTTTGGTGGGGATTGGCTGGTGTATGGCGGCATGGCGACCATCATCTGCGCGGCGCTGGCGATGGTCGCGGCGCAGCGCCTGGAGCGCATGGCCAGCTTGAGCATCCTGGTGTCGGCGGGAATTCTGTTGTCCGCAGTGGGGTTTGCCCAGCCAAGCCTGACGGCGGGCGCGCTGTTCTATCTGGTCAGTTCTACCTTGGCCTTGAGCGCGCTGTTCCTGCTGGCCGAGTTGATCGAACGTTCGCGCTCGGCCAATGACCTGCCGCTGGACGAAGAGATCGATGCGCTGCCCAAGGCCATGGAATCCCTGCATCCGCGCCCTGGCGTCAACCTCGATGACGAGCAGCAAGCCGTGGTCGGCCAGGTGATCCCCTGGACCATGGCGTTCCTCGGCTTGAGCTTTATTGCCTGTGCCCTGCTGATTATCGGCATGCCGCCGCTCTCCGGGTTTATCGGCAAGCTCAGTCTGTTGAGTGCGCTGGTCAATCCGCTGGGCCTGGGCGTCAGTGTTGACGAACCGATCCGACCGGCCGCCTGGGGCTTGGTGGCGCTGCTGATTCTCTCCGGCCTGGCCTCGCTGATTGCCTTCGCACGCCTGGGCATCCAGCGTTTCTGGACCCCTGAGGAACGCCCTTCGCCGCTGCTGCGTCGCTACGAGTGCTTGCCGATCTTCTTCCTGCTGGGCTTGAGCATCCTGCTGACCTTCAAGGCCGAGCCGCTGATGCGCTACACCCAGGCCACCGCCGTCAGCCTGAACAACCCGGAACACTACGTGATGGCGGTGATGGCGACGCGGCCGGTGGCGAGTCCTGAAGCCAAGGCTGCCGCACTGGAGGTACAGCCATGAAACGACTGTTCCCTGCCCCGTGGTTGTCCCTGGCGTTGTGGGTGTTGTGGCTGGTGCTGAACCTGTCCGTCAGCCCCGGCAACCTGCTGCTGGGCGCGCTGTTGGGCTTTCTCGCGCCGCTGCTGATGGCGCCGTTGCGGCCGTTGCCCATCCGTATCCGCCGCCCTGGCGTGATCATCCGCCTGTTTTTCCTGGTGGGCCGCGACGTGATCGTCTCCAACCTGCAAGTGGCCTGGGGCGTGCTGATGTGTAGCTCCCGCCCGCCGCGTTCGCGCTTCATCAAGATCCCCCTGGACTTGCGTGATGCCAACGGCCTGGCCGCGCTGTCGATGATCACCACAGTGGTGCCTGGCACCATCTGGTCGGAACTGGCGCTGGACCGCAGCATCCTGCTCCTGCATGTGTTTGACCTGGAGGATGAAGCGTCTTTCATCGAGCACTTCAAGTCCGCCTACGAGCGGCCCCTGATGGAGATCTTCGAATGAGCGCCCTGCTCGCCAATGCGATCCTGTTCAGCCTGTTCCTGTTCTCCCTGGCCATGGTGCTGACCCTGGTGCGCCTGTTCAAAGGCCCATCAGCCCAGGACCGGGTACTGGCGCTGGACTACCTGTACATCCTGGCGATGTTGATGATGCTGACGCTGGGCATTCGTTATGCCAGTGACACCTACTTTGAAGCGGCGCTGCTGATCGCGCTGTTCGGCTTCGTGGGCTCGTTTGCCCTGGCGAAATTCCTGCTGCGTGGGGAGGTGATTGAATGATGCCGTTATGGATGGAAATCGTCGTGGCCGTGCTGCTGGTGCTCAGCAGTGTGTTTGCATTGATTGGCGCGATCGGGTTGCTGCGCATGAAGGACTTCTTCCAGCGCATGCACCCGCCGGCACTCGCATCGACGCTGGGAGCGTGGTGTGTGGCGTTGGCGTCGATCATTTATTTTTCGGTGCTCAAGTCCGGGCCGGTGTTGCACGGGTGGCTGATTCCGATTCTGCTGTCGATCACCGTGCCGGTGACCACGTTGCTGTTGGCGCGCACGGCGTTGTTCCGCAAGCGCATGGCTGGCGATGATGTACCCGCCGAAGTCAGCAGCCGCCGTTGATCCCTATAGAAAACACGGTCAAAACTGTGGGAGGGGGCTTGCCCCCGATGGCGGTGGATCAGTCAGCTTACCTGTAGCTGACCCACTGCTATCGGGGGCAAGCCCCCTCCCACATTTGGATTGGCGCTAGGCAAAAGACCTGATGTGCGCCGCCAATTCCGCCAACCCCTCATCATCGGCCCGCACATGATCGTGGGAGGAGATGTACCCTTCATACGCCTCGAAGAACTTGTCCACCTTCGAACTCAACGGCTTGAAGGTACTGTCGCCGCCGGTTCCATGCATGGGAAACAGCTTCGCATGTAGGTGATCCACGCCATACCCTTCCAAGATCATCCCGGTGCGCGCCACATCGGGAAACGCACGGTCGATCTGAAGCGCGGTTTTCTTCGCTGCAACGGCAAGCCCGGCCAACACCTCATCCGACTGTGCAAACGCATAGCTGCCGTAATGCTGCTTGGGGATCACCACGCTGAAACCCGGGGTGTTGGGGAAGATCGATAAGAAGGCCATGTGCTGGTCGTCTTCCCACAGGATGTGCGCCGGGGAAGTCTTTTGGACGATGCTGCAGAAAATACACGTCATTCGAGTCTCCATCAGTGGTTCTTGGTGGCCTTCAAATAGCACAACTTCCATTACAAGATAGGCGAGCCAAACCTGCGAAACCGCGGCATCCAATCACCCAGAATCTGCGCCGACGCCAGCACATGATGCGCCCGCCCGATCAACAGCCGGCGTGGCACAACGCCGATGTACCGGGAATCATCGCTGTTGTCGCGGTTGTCCCCGAGCATGAAATAGCTGTCGGCCGGCACCACCAGCGGCCCGAAACTGCGCATCGCTCGCACCGTCGGCATGAACTGCACCGTGCGCTGCCGGTTGGCCGCCAACTCGTTCAGCTTGATTCCCGGCACCGCATGGCCGGGAACGATGGGCTCGCTGATGTCCTGCGCATCACTGTAGGTGGCAGGCACGCCGTTGACCCACAACACCTCATCTTTCATTTCCAGGGTGTCACCGGGTATGCCGACGATGCGCTTGATCAGGCGCATGCCGTCCTTGGGCGACGAGAACGTCACCACATCGCCACGTTGGGGGTTATCGAGCTGGGCCAGGGAAATGTCCGTGAGCGGCAGCTTGAGGTCGTAGGCCACACGATTGACCAACACCACATCGCCCTCCAGCAAGGTCGGGCGCATGGAGCCGGAGGGAATGGGATTCCAGTCCGCCAGGGAGGTGCGGAAAACGCCGAAGCACAACCAGAAAATGATTGCGTAACGGTAACGGATCAACCAACTTCGCATACATCCTCGCACGGCAGACAGGGGCATCAGGGCTGTTTCCCAGACGCCCGGTTGTTTCACGCGAGGATTAAATCAACATTAGCGTCCAAGCGCACAAAAAGGAGTTTTCGCCATGGATATCAAATGTTCGGTGTTTATCGCCGCCAGCGTCGATGGCTTCATCGCCCGCCCGGACGGTGATATCGACTGGTTGCACCGGCCGGAGTATGAAACCGCCAAGTTGAACGGTGTGACTTACGAAAGTTTCATCGCCACGGTGGATGCACTGGTGATGGGACGCAAGACCCTGGAGAAGGTACTGTCCTTTGCGGAGTGGCCCTATGAGGGTACGCCGGTCATTGCGCTCTTCCATCAGCCTCTGCAAATCCCTGCGCATCTGGAGGGCAAGGTCGAGGTCATGGCAGGAGACGTCACCTCACTCGTGGCAACGTTAGCCGAGCGCGGCATGAAGCACCTCTATATCGACGGAGGCCAGACGATCCAGGCGTTTCTTGAAGCGGGCCTGATGAATGAGCTGATCATTACGCGTATCCCGGTTTTACTCGGGCAAGGGATCCCACTCTTCAGCCAGATCGGTCGAGAACTTGAGCTTCGCCATATCGGCACGCATGAGTCGGACAATGGTTTTGTTCAAAGTCGGTATCAAGTGATGCAATCTTCATAGCGGCGGCAGACACTCACATCGCGCAAGACGGACAGGGGGTCAGGATGACTAAGCACATTATTGTTATCGGCGGCGAGTCCACCGAAGACATGCAGCGTATGACGCGTATCGATAAACATATCGTCGCGTCATCAGGCAAAACGCACCCTACTGTGCTCTACATCTCTACCGCCAATGGCGATGACCGAATCAAGATTTCCGATTTCACCACCAAATATGAAAGCGCTGGCTGCCGTGTAACCGCGCTGGCATTTTTCATTTCACCCTTCCCCAACGCCAATCATGTTTCATCACTCTTTGAGCAAGCCGACATTATTTACGTACCAGGCGGAAATACCCGCGCGATGTTGGCGATCTGGCGCGAATTTGCTGTAGTGGACCATCTGAAGAGGTCCTGGGAAAACGGCAAAGTCCTGTGTGGTGTCAGTGCAGGCGCCATTTGCTGGTGCGAGCATGGGCATTCCGATTCAGGGGGAGTGTTTGCGCTGGTTCACGGCCTGGGCTTGCTGCCAGGAGCACTGTGTCCGCATTTCAGCTCAGAAGCAGGAAGGGAAACCTCGTTTGTCGAGCTTGTTCAGCGTGAGGGTATACAACCTGCCTACGCGGTCGATGATGGCGTCGCTTTGCATTTCAAGGACGGCGAGTATCACGAGACCATCTATAACGACACAGCCAATAGCGCCTATAAAGTCAGTACAAGGCCACCCTACCTAGTACAGATATTGCGAACTTCAGGCGGGTAAGCGCCGCTAGGAAATTTCCGACAGCGTTTTAAGGTTTTCGCTCGGAAGATGGCTGCCTAATCTTCGGTGGTCGCTGCAAATTCAGCGACCGGGTTTCGCAGCCCGGTTAAACTCTAGACGCACAGCGTCCACCTCAGATAGCGGGCGCTTTTTTATGCCTGATGTTATGGCGGCTGTGCGCGGGATACCTTCGGGTATGCCGGGTGCCTAGAGTCCCGGTCTGCGAACCTGCGTACAGCTGCCACCCGAATGTCGTTTCGCAGCGATGGGTGGTGGCTCCAATACTCTAGGAGCTTTGCCATGATTAAAGACAGTCCGAATCCGCCATTAGACTCAGCCGCGTTTCATACTGCGGCTCATCGAGCAATTAACCACTATCTGAATCCACCTGAGAAACCAGAGCCTTCTACTGAGGACCATAGTTTATTTACTGTACGCGAAGGATTAGACATCGAGACGCTGCTGGTCAACGCGTCGGAGGATCTTGCCTCGGTTCAAGCGCTGGCAAGCCATTTGGCTTTTGAGATCGACGGCAATCCTCGCAGCGTGGCCTTGGGAATGTGTCGGATGCTGGAGGGGATACAGCTAATGGTGGATAAAACACTAAGCCTCAAAGACCATCCAACTCACACATAAATCTGAAACCGAAGAGTTCGCAAAGTGGGCACGGCAAAAAATGTGGGAGCTGGCTTGCCTGCGATGACGGTGGGTCAGTCAACATTTCCGGTGACTGACACGCCGTCATCGCAGGCAAGCCAGCTCCCACAGTGGATCGAGTGAAACGTTAAACCGATGTGCAAAAAAACGCCCCGAACCAGTCGGGGCGTTTTTCGTTCAGCGTTTACCAATCAAGCCTGATCCGCCAACCGCCACGTCGTCCCACCCTTCCCGTCTTCCAACACCACACCCATCGCGGTGAGTTGGTCGCGGATACGGTCGGATTCCGCCCAGTCCTTACCGGCACGCGCCGCCAGGCGCGCCTGGATCAGCGCATCGACCTCAGCCGCATCCACACGCCCTTCGGCGCCGGCTTGCAGGAAGTCCTCAGGCTTCATTTGCAGAACCCCAAGCACACTGGCCAGCTCTTTCAGGCGCGCCGCCAGGCCGGCCGCTGCGTCGAGGTCGCTCTCGCGCAGGCGGTTGATCTCGCGCACCATCTCGAACAGCACGGCGCAAGCTTCTGGGGTGCCGAAGTCGTCGTTCATCACTTCGGTGAAGCGGGCCACGAAGGCTTCGCCGCCGGCCGGCGCTACGGTCGGCAGGCCTTTCAACGCATGGTAGAACCGCTCCAGGGCGCCCTTGGCGTCCTTGAGGTTGTCTTCCGAGTAGTTGATGGCGCTGCGGTAGTGGCTCGATACCAGCAGGTAACGCACCACTTCCGGGTGGTACTTTTCCAGCACGTCGCGGATGGTGAAGAAGTTGTTCAAGGACTTGGACATCTTCTCGCCATTGATGCGGATCATGCCGCAGTGCATCCAGGCGTTGGCGTAGGTCTTGCCGGTCGCGGCTTCGCTCTGGGCGATTTCGTTTTCATGGTGCGGGAACTCGAGGTCGCTGCCGCCGCCATGAATGTCGAAAGTCTCACCCAGGCAGCAGGTGGACATCACCGAGCATTCGATGTGCCAGCCCGGACGCCCGGCGCCCCATGGCGACTCCCAGCTCGGCTCGCCGGGCTTGGTGGCTTTCCACAGTACGAAATCGAGCGGGTCCTGCTTGGCTTCGTCGACTTCGATACGCGCGCCGATGCGCAGGTCTTCGATTTTCTTGCGCGACAGCTTGCCGTAGCCCATGAACTTGGCGACGCGGTAGTACACGTCGCCATTGCCCGGCGCATAGGCGTAACCCTTGTCGATCAGGGTCTGGATCATCGCGTGCATGCCCGGGATATGGTCCGTGGCACGCGGTTCCATGTCCGGCTTGAGGATATTGAGGCGGGCCTCGTCCTCGTGCATCGCGGCGATCATGCGCTCGGTCAGCGCGTCGAACGACTCGCCGTTTTCGTTGGCGCGGTTGATGATCTTGTCGTCGATGTCGGTGATGTTGCGCACATAGGTCAGGTCATACCCACTGAAACGCAACCAGCGGGTCACCAGGTCGAAGGCAACCATGCTGCGGCCGTGGCCGATGTGGCAGTAGTCGTACACGGTCATGCCGCACACGTACATGCGCACCTTGTTGCCGTCCAGCGGCTTGAAGACTTCTTTGGTCTTGCTGAGTGTGTTGTAGATCGTTAACACGACAATTCCCTTAAGACAGAATCACTGACCCCACGAATCACGCAAGGTCACGGTACGGTTGAATACCGGGCGACCTGGTTTCGAGTCCTTGATATCCGCGCAGAAGTAACCTTCGCGCTCGAACTGGAAACGGTCTTCCGGCTGTGCGTCGCCAAGCGATGGCTCGGCACGACAACCCGTAAGTACTTGCAGGGAGTCAGGGTTGATGTTGTCGAGGAAACTCGCGCTGTCTTCGGCCTTTTCAGGGTTCGGCGAGCGGAACAGGCGATCGTACAGACGCACTTCGCACTCGATGCTGGCGGCCGCCGGCACCCAGTGGATCACGCCCTTGACCTTGCGGCCTTCGGGGTTCTTGCCCAGGGTGTCCGGGTCGTACGAGCAACGCAGTTCGACGATGTTGCCATCGGCGTCCTTGATCGCTTCGTCGGCACGGATCACGTAGCTGCCACGCAGGCGCACTTCGCCGTTCGGCTCCAGGCGTTTGTAGCCTTTTGGCGGCTCTTCCATGAAGTCATCGCGGTCGATGTAGATTTCACGGGCGAACGGCAGCTTGCGCACGCCGAGTTCTTCTTTCTGCGGATGACGCGGCAGCTCGAGGTTATCGACTTTGTCTTCCGGGTAGTTGGTGATCACGACTTTCAACGGACGCAGCACGCACATGGCGCGTGGGGCGTTGGCGTCGAGGTCCTGGCGGATGCTGAACTCAAGCATGCCGTAGTCGACCACGCCGTCGGAACGGTTGGTGCCGACCATCTCGCAGAAGTTGCGGATCGACGCAGGCGTGTAGCCACGGCGACGGAAGCCCGACAGCGTCGACATGCGTGGGTCATCCCAGCCATGCACATGCTTTTCATCAACCAGTTGCTTGAGCTTGCGCTTGCTGGTGATGGTGTAGTTCAGGTTCAGGCGGCTGAACTCGTACTGACGAGGGTGCGCCGGCACCGGCAGGCTGTCGAGGAACCATTCGTACAGCGGGCGATGGCTTTCGAACTCCAGGGTGCAGATCGAGTGGGTGATGCCTTCGATGGCGTCCGACTGACCGTGGGTAAAGTCGTAGTTCGGGTAGATGCACCACTTGTCGCCCGTCTGGTGGTGATGGGCGTGGCGGATGCGGTACATGATCGGGTCGCGCAGGTTCATGTTCGGCGAGGCCATGTCGATCTTGGCGCGCAGTACGCGGGCGCCGTCCGGGAACTCACCGGCGCGCATGCGGGCGAACCAGTCGAGGTTCTCTTCGACCGAACGGTCACGGAACGGGCTGTTCTTGCCCGGCTCGGTCAGGCTGCCACGGTATTCCTTGGCCTGCTCCGGGGTCAGGTCGTCGACGTAGGCCTTGCCGGCCTTGATCAGCTCGACGGCCCAGTCGTGCAGTTGGTCGAAGTACTGCGAGGCATAGCGCACTTCACCGGACCATTCAAAGCCCAGCCATTTCACGTCGCTTTCGATGGCGTCGATGTATTCCTGGTCTTCCTTGGCCGGGTTGGTGTCGTCGAAACGCAGGTGCGTGACGCCGCCGAATTCCTGGGCCAGGCCGAAGTTCACACAGATCGACTTGGCGTGACCGATGTGCAGGTAGCCGTTGGGCTCTGGCGGGAAGCGGGTGACGATCTGCGTGTGCTTGCCCGAATCCAGGTCCGCCTGGATGATCGGGCGCAGGAAATTGACCGGGACGGCAGGTCCGGCCTTGGAATTCGAGGTAGGGTCGACAGTGGGCTTGCTCATAGGATCCTTGAACAGACAAGTACGTGGCCGGGCTAGGCCGACAAAACAAAGGGCTTATCATAGCTGATGCTGTCAAGCCGCTGACAGGGTTGCGGTGCATTTAACGCACCAGTGGTAAAAAACCACCTCGAAATTCCTGCAGGTCACGCTAAACTGCGCGCCTTGGCCGCAGTTTCGCCATACCGGTCGTGGTGCCCAGGCACCCAAATCCACGAATTCCCTGAAAAGAGTAGTGAACATGACTCAAGTCAAACTGACCACCAACCACGGTGACATCGTCATCGAGCTGAACGCCGAGAAAGCGCCGATCACCGTCGCCAACTTCATCGAGTACGTGAACGCCGGCCACTACGAAAACACCGTTTTCCACCGTGTCATCGGCAACTTCATGATCCAGGGCGGCGGTTTCGAGCCTGGCATGAAAGAAAAGAAAGACAAGCGCCCAAGCATCCAGAACGAAGCGGACAACGGCCTTTCCAACGACAAGTACACCGTCGCCATGGCCCGTACCATGGAGCCGCATTCGGCCTCCGCGCAGTTCTTCATCAACGTGGCCGACAACGCCTTCCTGAACCACAGCGGCAAGAACGTGCAGGGCTGGGGCTACGCGGTATTCGGTAAAGTCACCGAAGGCCAGGACGTCGTCGACAAGATCAAAGGCGTGCAGACCACCGGTAAAGCCGGTCACCAGGATGTTCCGGTAGAAGACGTGATCGTCGAGAAAGCCGAGATCGTTGGGTGATATTGCTGATTTCAGATTTGCATCTGGAAGAGGAGCGCCCGGACATTACCCGGGCGTTTCTGGATCTGCTCCACGGCCGCGCCCGTGGCGCCCAGGCGTTGTACATTCTGGGGGACTTCTTCGAAGCCTGGATTGGCGACGATGGGATGACACCCTTCCAACGCTCCATTTGCGCAGCCCTGCGCGAACTGAGCGACAGCGGCACCCCGATTTTTATCATGCACGGCAACCGCGATTTCCTGATCGGCAAGGCGTTCTGCAAAGCCGCCGGCGCCAGCTTGCTCAAGGACCCGAGTGTCGTGCAGCTGCATGGCGAGCCCGTGCTGTTGATGCACGGCGACAGCCTCTGTACCCGCGACGTCGGCTATATGAAGCTGCGGCGCATCCTGCGTAACCCGATCGTGCTGTTTATCCTGCGCCACCTGCCCTTGGGCACACGCCACAAGCTGGCGCGCAAGCTGCGCAGTGAAAGCCGTGCGCAGACACGCATGAAGGCTAACGACATCGTCGATGTAACGCCCGAGGAAGTGCCACGGGTGATGCAGCTGTTCGGCGTGCGCACCCTGGTCCACGGCCACACCCACCGCCCCGCCATTCACAAGTTGCAGATTGGCGACCAGGCGGCCAAGCGGATTGTGCTGGGGGATTGGGACAAGCAGGGCTGGGCGTTGCAGGTGGATGAGCAAGGGTTTCAGTTGGCGGCGTTTGACTTCGTCAATCCGCAATTGGCGTTGCCCGGCGCCTGAACCTCAGACACCACAAATCCAATGTGAACAAAGATCCAAATGTGGGAGGGGGCTTGCCCCCGATGGCGGCGGCACACTCAACATATTTGTTGGCTGAACCACTGCTATCGGGGGCAAGCCCCCTCCCACATTGAATTGTATTTCAACCTTTACTGATCAGTGGCCTGAGGCTTCCGGCCCTGCCTTGGCGCCAAACGGCGGCTTCGCCAGCCATACCAGCAGCATCAACCCCATGAACATCCACCCCAGCAACGTGAAGTAATCCACGGTGGACATCATGTACGCCTGGCTGGTGAGGATCTGGTCCAGCTGCGTGTAGGCCTTCTGCCCTGCCCCGCCCAGCGCCTGCAAGGCATCGCGGGTCGCCGAGTCGTAGGTGGTCATGTTCTCGCTCATGTAGGCATGGTGCTGGTCCGCCCGGCGAATCCAGATCCAGGTGGTCAGCGACGCCGCGAAGCTGCCGCCCAGGGTACGCAGGAACGTGGCCAGGCCCGCGCCATCGGCAATCTGGTGCGGCGGCAGGTCGGACATCAAGATGCTCAAGGTCGGCATGAAGAACAGCGCCACGCCAATCCCCATGAACAGCTGCACCAGGGCGATGTGCTGGAAGTCCACCTCATTGGTGAAGCCTGCGCGCATGAAGCAGCTCAAGCCAATCGCCAGGAAGGCCAGGCCCGCCAGCAGGCGCAGGTCGAACTTGTGCGCGTACTTGCCCACGAACGGCGACATCAGCACCGGCAAAATACCAATCGGCGCCACCGCCAGGCCCGCCCAGGTGGCGGTGTAGCCCATCTGGGTCTGCAACCACTGCGGCAGGATCAGGTTGATGCCAAAGAAGCCCGCATAGCCCAGGATCAGCACGATGGTACCGATGCGGAAGTTGCGGTAGGCAAACAGCTTCAGGTTGACCACCGGGTGTTTGTCGGTGAGTTCCCAGATGATGAACACCGCCAGGGCAATCACCGAAATCGCCGCGCCCACGATAATGAAGTTGGATTCGAACCAGTCCAGGTCATTGCCCTTGTCGAGAATGATCTGCAAGGCGCCCACGCCGACGATCAAGCTCAGCAACCCGACGTAGTCCATCGGCTGATAACTGGTCTGCACCGGACGTTTCTTCAACTGCGAACGCACCACCATCACCGCAAAGATACCGATGGGCACGTTGATGAAGAAAATCCACGGCCAGCTATAACTGTCGGTAATCCAGCCGCCGAGGATCGGCCCGGCAATCGGCGCCACCACCGTGACCATCGCCAGCAACGCCAGGGCCATGCCGCGCCTCGCCGGCGGGTAGACGGCGATCAGCAACGTCTGGGTCATCGGGTACAACGGCCCGGCCACCAGGCCTTGTATGACGCGAAAAGCGATCAGCTCGGGCATCGACGTGGAAATACCACACAGGAACGAGGCCAGTACAAACAGCATCGTCGCCCACAAGAACAGCTTCACCTCGCCAAACCGCCGGCTCAGCCAACCGGTGAGCGGCAAGGCAATTGCGTTGCTCACCGCAAACGAGGTGATGACCCAGGTGCCCTGCTCCGAACTCACGCCCAGGTTGCCGGAAATGGTCGGCAACGCCACGTTGGCGATGGTGGTGTCGAGCACCTGCATAAAGGTTGCCAGCGACAGGCCAATGGTGGCCATCAACAGGCTGGGTGGCGTGAAGGAGGCGTTATTGCTCATCAGCGTTGCACAGCCTTGGGCGCGGCGAGGCTGTTGTCATGGATCAACTGGGTGATCATGGCGTCGGCCTCGGCGAGTTGGCGGTCATACACGTTGGTGCTGAACGAGGCTTTCTGCGGCGCCTGTTGCGCCAGTACCGGGCCGCTCTGGTCATGCAGGTCGACCTTGACCAGGGTGCTCAAGCCCACGCGCAGCGGGTGCTTGGCCAGTTCTTCGGCATTGATGTGGATACGCACCGGCACCCGTTGCACGATCTTGATCCAGTTACCCGTGGCGTTCTGCGCCGGCAGCAGCGCAAACGCGCTGCCGGTACCGGCGCCGAGGCTGTCGATGGTGCCGCTGAATTTCACGTCGCTGCCGTAGATGTCCGACTCGATGTCCACCGGCTGGCCAATGCGCATGTCACGCAGTTGGGTTTCCTTGAAGTTGGCGTCGATCCACAGCTGGTTCAGCGGGATCACCGCCATCAAGGCGGTGCCCGGTTGTACGCGTTGGCCCAATTGCACGGTGCGCTTGGCCACATAGCCGGTGACCGGTGCGATCAAGGTGCTGCGCGCATTGGCCAGGTAGGCCTGGCGCAGTTGCGCGGCGGCGGCCTGCACGTCCGGGTGGGAGCTGATCACGGTGTCATCCACCAGCGCGTTGGTGGTTTTCAGTTGCTGCTCAAGGTTGGTCAGGGCGTTTTTCGCGGCAGTCAGGCTGTCACGGGCGTGGGACAGTTCTTCCTGGGAAATCGCCCCGCCCTGGGCCAGGGTTTTACGTCGGTTGAAGTTGTCCTGGGCAGTCTGCACGTCGGCTTTCTGCGCATTGACCTGGGCCTTCATGCCGTCGACGTTGCTGTACAAACCACGCACTTGGCGCACGGTGCGCGCCAGGTTGGCCTGGGCACTTTGCAGGCCCACTGCGGCATCGTTAGGGTCAAAGTTGATCAGCACCTGGCCTTCGTGGACCAGGTCGCCATCGTCGGCGCCGATGCTGACCACGGTGCCGGTGACCAGCGGGGTGATTTCCACCACGTTGCCGTTCACGTAGGCGTCGTCGGTGCTTTCGCTGAAGCGGCCGTAGAGCTCGTACCAGCCCCACACGCCGACCACGACGAGGATGACGATCAGCGCCAGGCCGATCAGCATCACTTTGCGTTTGCGTGGGTTGTTGTCTTTGGGTTGTTCGGTTGCGTTGGTGTTTTCGGCAGTGGCCATGACAAATACCTCAAATTATTCCGTGCGTGTAGCTGGGGTGGCCGCTGCCACGTTGTCGGCGCTGTAGCCGCCGCCCAGGGCCTGCATCAGTTGAATCGACAGATCGATCTGCGCGGCATTCAGGGTCGCCAGCTGACGCTGGGCCTGCAGCAATTGCTGCTCGATGCTGAGCACATCCAGGTAGTTACCGATCCCGGAGCTGTAGCGCTGCACGCCGGTGTCGTAGGACTGCTGGGCAATGTCCGCGGCATGTTGCTGGGCCTGGATCTGCCGACCGGTGTCGCGCAGTTGCGAAAGGGTGTTGCCGATATCGCCCAGGGCTTGCACCAGGGTTTTGTTGTATTGCGCCACGGCCAGGTCGTAGTCGGCGTCGCGGGCGTCGAGGTCGGCACGCAGGCGGCCGCCGTCGAAGATCGGCAGCGAGATCGTCGGCGCAATGTTGAAGAAGCGGCTGGCCGAGCCAAACATCGCATCGCCCAGTAACGACTCGGCCCCGGCGCTCGCGCTCAGGTTGAGGTTGGGGTAGAAGCGCGTCTTGCTGGCGTCGATATTGCGGCCCGCCGATTCGACCCGCCAGCGTGCGGCGATCAGGTCCGGGCGGCGGCCCAGCAGCTCGGCCGGCAGCACCGAGGGCACGGCGACAGCGCTGGGTTTCAGCACGTTGGGCCGGGCCAGTTCACTGCCACGGTCCGGGCCTTTGCCGAGCAGCACGGCCAGGGCGATCTTGGCGCTTTGCAGTTGTTTCTCTGCGTCGATCAGTTGCGACTGAGAGCTGGCTTCCAGGCTTTCGGTCTGCTGGTACTGGTACTGGCTGTCGATACCCGAATTCAGCCGGCGTTTGCTCAGGTCGAGCATCTGCCGGGTACGCTTGAGGTCATCGTTGGCCAGGTCGCGCACGATATGGGCCTGGCCCAGGTCGCTGTAGGCCTTGGCCACGTTGGCGGCCAGGGTCAGGCGCGCGGCCTGCTGGTCGACCTGGGCGGCACGCGCTTCGCCCAACGCGGCTTCCCAGGCAGCACGCTGGCCGCCCCAGAGATCGAAGGTGTAGTTGAAGCTGGCGCCGATATTGCGCACGGTCGAGTAGGCATCGCCCTGCCCGCGTGGGTCCTGGTCTTTGGCCAGGCGTGAGCGGCTCACACCGGCGCTGGCATCCAGGGTCGGCAGGCGCGCTGCGTCGGCGGCGTAGGCGGCGGCTTCGGCCTGGTGGGCACGGGCGCTGGCCACTTGCATGTCGGGACTGTTTTGCAGGGCTTCCCGAATCAAGCCATCAAGCTGCGGGTCACCGAGGCTTTTCCACCAGTCGGCGGTCGGCCAGGCAGCGCTCGACAGGGTCACGCCGCTCAAGGTTTTACCGGTTTGCAATGTGCTGGCGTCGAGGCGTTTGCCTTGGGTGTCGAGGCCGCTGTAGTTGGCGCAACCGGCCATGTTCATGGCCACCAGCACCAGGCTAAGTGCGCGTATGTTCATTCTTTACCTACCCGCTGGATGACGATGGCGTCACCGGCAGCTATCAGAATTTTCTTGAGGATCCGCTCCAGGGTCTGCAACTCGCCGGGCTCCAGGGCGCCGGCCAGTTCGTTCATCGACTGGGCGCCGATGTGCGGCAGCATGTCCGCCAGGCGCTGGCCGTCTTCGGTCAGCACCAGCCGCACCTGGCGCCGGTCCTGCTCGGAACGCTGGCGTGCCAGCAATCCCTTTTGCTCCAGGCGATCGAGCATGCGGGTCATGGAACCGCTGTCCAGGGACAGGTTGCGGCACAGCTCCGCCGGGGTATCCACGTCGAACTGGGCGATGATGATCAACACCTTGAACTGCGCAGCGGTCACGCCGTGCGGTTCCATATGGGTGTCGATAATGCGGTCCTTGAGCAGCGCCGCGCGGCCCAGGAGCAGGCCGAGGTGGCAGTTGCGAAAGCTGTCAGGGGTGAAGTGGGGCATCGGAAGTCACCTTATTACTGCCTAGGCAGTGAATGTATGACAAGATGTTACTGCTTAGGCAGCGAATGTCAAATGGAATTATTAGCTTGCTTGGTAGTTGGCGGATGAGTGGTGGGGTTCTAAGGATTGCCTGATGGGGTGTGACGCCTTCGCTGAGTAATCTGCGTAGCCTTTTGGCCAGTCGACACTCTCCTTCCCATGACTTCTTTAAAACAGTTTACTCGCCTCGCGGTCATCACCCTGGCGGGCGCGCCAGCCGCTTTTGCGGCTAATTGCACAGCCACCATCAACACCAACGAAGCCCTTAATTTCGGTGCAAGTCTGGCCAGTGGCAGCCTGACAGTTCCCGCTGATACGCCCGACGGCACCGTGATTTACCAGGACACGGTGCAATCCGCTCAAAACAGCTGGAGATGCACGGGCTCTTCGCAATACGGCCTGGTGATGAACCCTACGCTAGGCTCGGTCACCAGCGGCTCGACCTACCCTATCGGCAAGACCGGGCTTTCGTTCCGCGTCTGGATCGACACTCTGAGTCGCTATGAGACTGCACCGTTTACGCTCAAGCCGGATGGTTACGGCATCAACCCAGGCTCGGTGCGCCTGGAAATCGTCAAATCAGGTACGCTGGCGCCGCAGGTCAAGATAGCGGCCGGAAACCTGGGCAGCTTGAAAGCCGACGACCTGTTCATCAGCAAGTACAACCTGACCAACCCGCTGGTGCTGAACGCCGCCTCCTGCCAGACCCCTTCCGTCCCCGTCGCCATGGGTGACGACTATCAGCTCTGGGAATTTCGCGACGCAGGCGCAACCCCTCGCACTGTCCGCTTCAACATCGGCCTGAACCAGTGCCAGACCGGTATCAACAAAGTCAGCTATTCACTCAAAGCCACCACGCCCGTCATCGACGCGGCCAGAGGTGTGGTGGCGCTCAACGGCGGCTCCACCGCCAAAGGCATCGGCCTGCAATTGATGGATGATGCCGGGCAACCCATCGCGTTTGATACCACCTACTCCTTCAGCGGTTTCACCACCACGGGCGCCAACTTCAAGATCCCGTTGTCGGCCTCGTATTACCGCTTGCCCACCGGCAACGTCGAGGCCGGCAGCGCCAACACCGAAGTCACCTTTATCGTGAACTACCTGTAGCAAACTAAGGATCGTCTGATTTTTCCTACGCCCGGCCACGCCTAGAGTGCCGGGATGCGATTAAAGAACTATCTCCACCAGATCAGCCCCGTCCTGTCCACGCCCCATGCCGCACGCCGCTTGTTGCGCATTTTTGCGCTGGTGCTGCTGGTGGGCATGCTGGGCGGTGTGTACAGCTTCCTGCTGTTTACGTTCAACAACGAGATCTCTCAGCGGCGCAGCTACATGAGCAGCGCCATCGCCGAGGCCCATACCTTTTTCACCACCCGTGAAGCCCTGCTGGAAAGCCTCAGCCTGTCGGCCACACGCAAGGCCGAATTGAACCTGCCGGTGAACGATGAGGAAATCCGCCTGTTGCTCGGTAAAATCCCGGGTAAGCAATGGAGCATCTGGCTGACCCAGCGCATGCGCGACTTCCTGAAGGCCAAGCAGCTCAACCTGCTGTATGTCGGCACCGATGCTCAGGTACTGCGGCTGTACGACGCGGGGCCCGCGGCCGCCGATTTTCCCGCGTCCATGCTGGCGCAACTCAATGCCCTCAAGCAGCAGAAAACCCTGCAGGAACTCTGGCTGACCCACACCGACGGCGGCCATTCGCAGCTGTACATTTTTATCCGCCTGGATGAACGCGACCTGAACTCCGGCTGGCTCGGCCTGGAGATGGATGACCGTGAAGTCTCCAACGCCTTGAGCGACCACAGCGCCGGCGAATTCACCATGTTCAATGCCCAGGGCATGCCTCTGTTCAGCAACAGCCGCAACCCGCCGCCCGGGCAGAACCTGCCGCACTTGCGCCAGCAGGACTTCTTCGGCTTTGTCGGCGACGGCTGGCTGCCCGAGCAATTGGTGTTGCGCAAACAACTGAAGTCGTCGGACTGGCAGCTCACCTACTCCATCGACCTGCGCGCGGTGCTCTGGGCGCTATGGCCGCAGATGCTCGGCGCCCTGCTGTTCTGCCTGCTGACCATCAGCCTGGTGGGCCTGCTGACCCGCCGCCTGGAACACCGCTTCATCACCCCCGCCATCCATCGCATCCAGGCGCTGGTGGAAAGCGAGCTGTTCAGCCGCGACGTGATCCAGACCGCCCCCGTGGCCCTGTGCGTGCTGCGGCGCACCGACGGCGAAGTGGTACTGGAAAACACCCTGGCCCAACAATGGCTCGGCCAGGCCGGTGCAGAGCTGGGGCCGGGCTGGATTCGTGATGCCTTCGACCCCGACGCCCCCTGTCTCACCGACTACTTCGAGGCTGCCGACGGTCGCCACCTGTACCTGAGCTGTGCACCCACCCGCTACAAGGGGGAAGACGTGTTGCTCTGCGCCTTCAGTGATATCAGCGCACGCACCCAGATCGAAGCGGCGCTGGAACAGGCGCGCCAATCCGCCGATGCCGCCAACGAAGCCAAGACACTGTTCCTGGCGACCATGAGCCACGAAATCCGCACGCCGCTGTACGGCGTGCTCGGCACCTTGGAGTTGCTCGCCCGGACCCGCCTGGATGCCCAGCAGAAAAGCTACCTGCATGCCATCGAAGGTTCCTCGGCGACGCTGCTGCAACTGATTTGCGATGTGCTCGACGTGTCAAAGATCGAAGCCGGTCAATTGGCCCTGGAGTTGAGTGAGTTCTGTGTGCCCAGCCTGGTGCAGGAAGTGGTGCAGGGTTACGCCGCAGCGGCGCAGAGCAAGGGCTTGCAGCTGTACGCGTGCCTCGACCCGCAACTGCCGTCGCGCCTGATCGGCGACGCCAGCCGCCTGCGCCAGATCCTCAACAACCTGCTGAGCAACGCGGTCAAGTTCACCGACTCCGGACGCGTGGTACTGCGGGTCAAAAAGCTCAGCCGTGAAGGCGAACGGGCGTGCCTGCAATGGCAAGTCTCGGACACCGGTAAAGGCATCGCCCAGGAAGACCAGGCGCTGATCTTCGAGCCGTTCTACCAGACCGAAGGCAACCCCCATGTGATCGCCGGCACCGGCCTCGGCCTGCCCATTTGCCTGCGCCTGACCCACTTGATGAACGGCACCCTGCGCATGGTCAGCGAGCCGGGGCTGGGCAGCAGTTTTTCCCTGACCGTGCCGCTGGAGCAACCCACTGGTATCGCGCCGTCGCTGCTGGCGCCGCTGGCGCAGGAGGTGGTGTATGTGCTCTCGCCTGTGCGCGAACTGGCCGACAGCCTCTGCGGCTGGCTGCGGCGCTGGGGCGCCCGCGCGCAGGTCGGCCCGCCGTCCAGCGCCGAGCTGGCCCCACCCGCGGTGCTGCTGGAACTGGTTGAGCGCAGCCTGGACACGCCCTGGCACGGCCCACGGGTCCTCGCCAGCATCGATGGCGCCCACGAGCCGCAGTTCAGCGAAGAGGGCTGGCAGGTCAACCTCAACGACCTGAACGCGATCCACCAGGCGGTTCGCCACGCCCAGAACGGCCAGGCCGCGCCGGCCCAGGCACGTTGCGAACGGCGCGACCTGCACCCCTTGCACCTGCATATCCTGGTGGCCGAAGACAATGTGATCAACCAGTTGATCCTGCGCGACCAGCTTGAAGAACTCGGCTGCACCGTGGAGCTGGCCAGCGACGGCGAAGAGGCTTTGTCGCGCTGGCACGAAGGCGCCTTCGACATCGTCCTTACCGACGTCAACATGCCCAGGCTCAACGGCTACGAACTGGCCGAAGCCCTGCGGCGCCTGGGCTGCAACACCCCGATCATCGGCGCCACCGCCAACGCCCTGCGCGGTGAAGATGCCTTGTGCCTGGCGGCCGGCATGAATCACTGCCTGGTCAAACCCTTCACACTGCGAGCCTTGTTCACTGCCCTGGCTCCCTACGCACGAGCCACCCATGAAGCCCTGTAGCATTCTGATCGTTGAAGACCATCCCTTTCAGCACCTGTATTTGCAGAACCTATTCAGCGAGCTGGGGGATTTTGATGTGGTGTGCGCCAGGGACGGTGAAGCCGCGCTGGCGTGCCTGAAACAACGCGATTTCGACCTGGTGCTCACCGACTTGCTTATGCCCGGCATGGACGGCGTGCAATTTATCCAGGGCCTGGCCGCTCAACCCTCGCGCCCTGCACTGGCGATCATGAGCGCCGCGTCACGGCGCATGCTGATGGGTGCAAGCCTGGTGGCGAGTAACCTGCAAGTGAAGGTGATCGGGTTGATTTCCAAGCCGGTGAATGCCGCGGCCCTGCGTTGCCTGATCGACCAGCTGCAGGCTCTGCGCCAGGTTGTCCCGGCCCAGACCCAGCCCGGAATCGATTGCCAAAGCCTGATGAACGCCCTGGACAACGGTGAACTGCACGCCTGGTTCCAACCCAAGAAAGCCCTGAGCAATGGTCGCATCGTCGCGGCTGAAGCCCTGGTGCGCTGGGTGCACCCCGAGCATGGCCTGTTGCTACCCGGTGTGTTCCTGCCGGCATTGATCGCCTGCGACCTGGAAGAACGCCTGTTGTGGTGCGTGCTGAAACAAGCGATGGCCGCCCAAGCCACGTGGCGCCAACACGGCTATGACATCCCGGTGTCGATCAACCTGCCCACGCACCTGCTCAACAGCCACGACCTGCCCGACCGCATCCTCGCGTTCGTGCTGGAACACCAGGGTTTGCCCGCACGCCTGTGTTTCGAGCTGATGGAGTGCTCGGTGCCCGATGACATCAGCAATTTCTACGCCGGCGCCTGCCGCTTGCGCATCAAGGGATTCGGCTTGTCCCAGGACGATTTCGGCAAGGGCTACAGCTCGTACATGAACCTGGTGTCAGCGCCGTTCACCGAGGTGAAGATCGACCGTGCGCTAGTGCAGGGCTGCAACGCCAACGAAGAATTGGCCCAGGCCCTCACCAGCATCGTCAGCCTGGGGCGTCAATTGGGCTTGATCGTGGTGGCCGAAGGTGTAGAAACCGCGCAAGAACTTGCGCTGTTGCGTAAGATCGACTGCACTCAGGTCCAGGGTTTCCTGATCTCCCACGCCGTCTCTGCGGATCAGTTCCAGCAATTGCTGACCCACGACGGGCCGGCGAGCGCCTATTGACCCGGCTGCCGGGTGTGGAACAACACCGTTAGCTTGCGAGGTCACCGCGTCATGCATCACCCCAATGCCTTCCTGGAGAAACTCACCAGCAGTTCACTGCGCCTGAACAAAGGCTTGCTGGTACTGGGCGCATTGGCGGTGCTGCTGCTGGGTATCAGCTACCTGGGAGTGCAGCGCATGGTCAAGGAGCAGCATGAAACCCTGCAATTCCACTTCGCCCGGCTGATGGAAAATATCCACGAGCAGGAAGCCTTCCTGCGCGATGTCTCGCGGGGCAGTCTCCAGGGCGAACTCAACCCTTCGGCCCTGCTCCCACCCGTTGTGCAAAAGCCGCTGCCCGAAGAAGGGCCGAATATCTATGAGGGTCGCGGGCTACCGTTTTCCCTGCCCTACAGCTTGAAAATCAACCCGGACAAGATCACCACCGCCCAATACCCCAAGGTGTTCGCTCTCGGCACCTACTTGTCGGCTTACTACAGCGCGTTCTGGGCCGCCTCCCACTATCAGTCGCCCCAGGTGATGGTGATCAACGGCCCGGACAACTTCGACATCAGCGTGCCCGCCACCGGCCGGCTGCGCGATGGCGGCCAGGTGCCGGTCGGCGCGCTGCTGGACGTGCTGACCCAGTTGAACGCGCGCCTGCACGCACAGAATTCGTCGCTGGCGGATCATCAGGTGCACTGGGAACCCTACGACCCCACGCCCGATGACAACGCTGCGCCCGTGCTGCTGGGCTATGTCGACATCAACCTGGCCTCGACCGCGCTGACCATCGACGGCGCCAACACCTGGGTGGTGGTGGCCTCGCTGCTGGACCTGGCCAAGGTGAATAACATCGAGCGCTTGATGCAGTGGTCGATCTACGACAACTTCACCTTGATCACCCCTGCCGGGGTTGTCCTGACCGGTGCAGTGAAGCCCGGCCAAGTGTTGGCCGAGGGCGTAAATGTCACCCGCGACGGCCTGGTGTTCAAACTCACCAGCCAGGGCGAGCAGGCGTGGACGGCGATCTACGTGATCAGCCTGCAACGCTTCCTCGACTACGCGCTGTGGCCATTGCTGTGTCTGCTGGCCGTGGTGCTGGCGATGCTGGGCTGCGGCCGCGCGCTCAACCGTTGGTACACGGCGCGGGTGGTGTTGCCCGCCCATCAGGCCCACGCCAGCATCGCTGAGAGCGAGGCGTTCAGCCGTGCGGTCATCGACACTGCGCCGACCGGCCTGTGCGTGATCCGCCGCAGCGATCACCATGTGCTCCTGCAAAACCAACGTGCTCAGCAATGGCAGGACGCCCGCGCCTTGTTCGACTTGCTCAAACAGCAGCCGCACACCACGCCGGGCCAGGCCGACCTTGAAAGTGGCGGCCGTCACCTGCACGTGGCGTTCGTGCCCACGCGTTACCAGGGCCAAGACGCGTGGTTGTGCGCGGTGCACGATGTCACTCGGCATATCGAAGATGCCGCCGCCCTGGAAGAAGCGCGCCAGGCCGCCGATTCAGCGAACCAGGCCAAGAGCCGCTTCCTCGCGACCATGAGCCATGAAATCCGCACACCGCTGTATGGTGTGCTCGGCACCTTGGAGCTGCTCGGCCTGACCTCCCTCGCGCCACGCCAGCAGGATTACCTGCAGACCATCCAGCGCTCGTCCACCTCCCTGTTCCAACTGATCAGCGATGTGCTGGATGTGTCGAAGATCGAAGCCGGGCAAATGACCCTCGAACTCCAGGACTTCTGTCCGCTGGAACTGACCGAAGACAGCGTGCGCACCTACAGCGCCTTCGCCCGCGCCAAGGGCTTGCAGTTGTATGCCTGCATCGACGCGAATCTGCCGGACCGACTGCGCGGCGACCCGCAGCGTATCCGCCAGATCCTCAACAACCTGCTGAGCAACGCGATCAAATTCACCGATTACGGCCGCGTGGTGCTGCGTCTGCGTGTCCTGCAAACCAGCGATGATCAGGTGAGCCTGCAATGGCAGGTCAGTGACTCCGGCGTGGGAATTTCCCAGGCGCAGCAACACCAGCTGTTCGACCCCTTCTACCAGGCCGAAGATGCCACCAGCCAGGCCGGTGCCGGCCTGGGCCTGGCGATCTGCAAATGGCTGTGCGAACTGATGCACGGCCAGCTGAATGTGGTGAGTGAACCCGGCCTGGGCAGCAGCTTTACCTTGCAGGTCGCATTGCAGGTCGTTCCCGGCAGCCTCACCGATTGCCCGACGTTCAGCCCCGGCCTGCCGCCTGTCTACGTACGGGCACAGGAACCCGAACGGGCGCAGCACCTGATCAACTGGCTCAATCGCCTGGGGCTGTCCAGCCGTGCGCTGTCAGCCGAGATGCCGGCCAACGCGCTGCTGGTGGATTTCGCCCAGGACCTGGCATGGTCCGGCACGCGCATCATCGCTTCGGCGGGCGGGCCTGACCCGGCGCAACCGTGCGGTGCCGACTGGAGCGTCGATGCCGACAATGCGCGCGCCATTGCCTGGGCGATCCACCGGGCGCAGCATGGCGCCGAAGCCGGCCCACACCGCGTACCGTCCGCCAAGGCGCAGCCACTCAACCTGCGGGTGCTGGTGGCCGAAGACAATGTGATCAACGCGGCCATTATCAAAGAACAATTGGAAGCCCTGGGTTGCCAGGTGGTCGTGGCTGGCAACGGCGAACAGGCGCTGATGCAGTGGCTGCCGGGACGCTTCGACCTGGTGCTGACCGACGTGAATATGCCGGTGATGAACGGCTACCAACTGACCGAAGCCTTGCGCCGACAGGACACCACGCTGCCGATTATCGGGGTGACGGCCAATGCCCTGCGCGAAGAGGGCGAGCACTGTGCCGCCGTCGGCATGAACGCGTGGATGGTCAAGCCGCTGAGCCTCGCCGCCTTGCGGGCGCAGTTGGAACAACACTGCAAGGTCGAAATGCCGGCTGTCGTCGAGATGCCGCCGTTGTCACCCAGGATGCGTGAGCTGTTTGTCACCACGTTGCGCCATGACGTACAGACCACCTTGACCGCGCTGGACAATCAGGACGCCAATGGCGCGGCGCAACAACTGCACAGCATGGCCGGCGCCCTGGGTGCGGTGCAGCTCGGTGACCTGGCCAGCGCCTTTGTCGAGCTGGAATTGCGCCTGACCGGCATGGCCGTCACGCCGGCCCTGGCCTTGGAAGTGCAGCAGCACCTGGCGCGGCTCAGCGCATTGCTCGACACTCTTGAATAACTTCACTCTGGATAAAAAACCCATGGAAACCCTCAACGTAGTCATCGCAGACGATCACCCCATCGTGCTGGTCGGGGTGCGGGAACTGGTCGAGCGCGATGAGCGCTTTCGCGTGGTGGGCGAAGCCGTGTGCTCCAACGAACTGGTGAAGTTGCTGGAAAACACCGAGGTGGACCTGGTGATCACCGATTTCAACATGCCGGCGGACTCGCCCTACGGCGATGGCCTGAAGTTGGTGGAGTACCTGGTGCGGCACTTCCCCAAGGTGCGCGTGCTGGTGCTGACCATGATCTCCAACCCGCTGATCCTCACGCGGTTGCAGGAGCTGGGTGTACTCGCCGTGATCCAGAAAAACCAGCTGCACGTGGAAATCCAGGCTGCGCTCAAGGCCATCGCGCGCGGCAACCCGATTCGCAGCAAGGGACCGCAGCCGACCTCGGTGCTGGAGTCGTTTGACCTGGACCAGCGCTTCACCCGGTTATCGCCCAAGGAGCACGAGATTCTGCGGCTGTTTGTCTCCGGGCAAAGTGTCAACGAGATTGCCCGTGGGTTGAACCGCAGCGCCAAAACCATCAGCACGCAAAAAGTCGCGGCCATGCGCAAGTTGGAAGTCAGCAGTGACCAGGACTTGCTGGCTTATTGCATAGAGCGCAACTTGTTTAACTAACACCCACTTCTAGGGATCGTCTGATGTCCCCCCCCAAGGCCTGCGCCTTATTGTGTTGTTTTAACCCCAAGCATGGAAAAACAACATGAAACAGCTCTCTCGCGCACTCTTGGCTCTGTCGGTATTTGCCGCAGTTAATACATTTGCCGCCGGTGAACCCACCGCACCAACCAAAGCCGGTAGCGGCACCATTAGTTTCACCGGCAGTATCAACAATGATGCCTGTTCCGTTGAAGGGATTGGCCTGAACAAAACCATTTCGATCAACATGGGCGAAGTGTCGATCAAGGACATGGGCACCGCGACCGCGCCAAAAGGCAGCGGTACCCTGAGCGCCGAGAACTTCGACATGAAGATCAGCTGCAACGCCGGCACCAAGGTGGCAATGATCTTCGAACCGACCAAAGGCGCAGGTTCGGGCATCGTCGCCGGCACCAAAGTGCTGAAGCTGATCGACGGCCTGGGCGCCGCCAAGAACGTCGGTATCGCCCTGCTGGACAGCAACGGTGCGTTGATCGACCTGAGCTCGCCGACCACCGCGAAGATCGAAAACACCCTGCAAGACAGCAACACCACGCTGAAATTCTCGGCCGCCTACGTCACCACAGCCGACGCTGCGACTGCCGTAGCCGGTCGCGGCGACGCCACCCTGCCGTTCACCCTGCAATACGAATAACCCCAGCGTCGCGGGGCCTTCGGGCCTCGCACACTCTTCGAACGTAGCGGTAGCCATCATGTTATTTCGTCATTCTCTATCCCTCTGCGCGGGCCTGCTGGGCCTGTTCGCGGTCAGCCAGGCCACGGCCGGCATTTCGTTGAGCAGCACACGGCTGGTGTTCGACGGCCAGCATAAAGAAGCCGGTATCACGGTGCGTAACAACGGTGAAGACGTGCTGATCCAGTCCTGGGTCGATACCGACACTGACAGCACGGTGCCGTTTGCCGTGACCCCACCGCTGGCGCGGGTCACGGCCAATGAGCAACAGCTGTTGCGGGTGATTTATGCCGGCGCGGGCCTGCCCACCGACCGAGAGTCGGTGGTGTGGCTCAACGTACAGGAAGTCCCCAAGGCATCGAAAACCCAGAACACCTTGCAGCTTGCCGTGCGCCAGCGCATCAAGGTGTTCTTTCGCCCCGCCGGCTTGAACAACAACGCTTACCTGGCACCGACCGAACTGCTTTGGCAGTTGGCCGAACACGACGGCAAGCATGTGCTGCGGGTCACCAACCCAGGGGTTTATCACGTGTCGATTGCCGACATTACCCTGCAAGCCGGGGCCGTCAGTGAACACCCGTTCGATTCGCTAATGATTGCGCCGGGCGAACTAAAAGAGTTCAACCTTAAACAACTTAATTCAAGCCAGCCGGCACGCTTGATATTCGGCAGCATTAATGACTATGGCGCACAAGACCGTTATTCCACGCAACTGGTTAACGGCGCGCCAACTTCAGCCAGTTTGAACACAGAATCACCATAACGCGCCTGCCGTTCGCGCAGCCGCACTTTCACTGTATTTCTCTTCGCTCCGTTAGTTCGTATCGGAGGTGATATAGGGTTCCTGCATGTTTTTATTCAAGCGCGATGGATTGGCGCCGTTATTGATTGCCCTGGGCTTCACTTCAGTGTCCCAGGCCGATGGCGACGAACAATTCAATACTTCGTTTTTGCAAGGTGCGGCGGCTGACGTCGACTTGCACACACTGCTCGCCAGCAGCAGCGTACTGCCCGGCAATTACCGGGTTGACCTGTACGGCAATGAAACCCTGGTGGGCCGGCGCGATATCGACTTTCGCCGCAACCCGCAAAACGGCAAGGTCGAGGCCTGCCTGACCCTGGAGATGCTGCAGCAAGTGGGCGTCGATATCGGCGCATTACAGGCCAGCGGCAAGCTCGTCGATACCGACCCGAATGCCTGCCTGGACCTGCCCGCCTTGATCGAGCATGCCAGCGTGCGCTACGACGTACCGCGCCTGCGCCTGCTGGTCAGCGTGCCGCAACGCGCCATGGAACGCGGGCGGCGTGGCTACGTCGATCCTGCGCTGTGGGACGAAGGCGTGCCTGCGGCGTTCATCAATTACCAACTGAGCAGCAACCGCAACAGCACCGATGCCGATACCACGCTCTCGAACAACCTGGGCCTGCGCAACGGCATCAACCTGGGCGCGTGGCGCCTGCGCAACGAGTCGAACTTCAACAGCAGCACCGACCGCCCCAGTACGTTCAAGAGCAACCGCACCTACCTGCAACATGACGTGACGGCCTTGAAGGGCCAGTTCAGTGCCGGGGATATTTTCTCGGACACCGACCTGTTCGACAGCGTGCGCTATCGCGGCCTCAAGCTGGCGTCCGACGATGGCATGCGTGCCGACAGCGAGCGTGGCTACGCGCCGATCATCCGTGGCATTGCGCAAACGAGCGCCACGGTGGAAATCCGCCAGAACAATTACATCCTCTACACCGCCAACGTGCCACCGGGCCCGTTCGAGATCAGCGACATTTACCCCAGCGGCTCCAACGGCGACCTGGAAGTGACGGTGATCGAGGCTGACGGCCGTCGCCGGGTCACGGTGCAGGCGTTTTCCAGCCTGCCGATCATGGTGCGCGAAGGCCAGTTGAAATACAGCCTCTCCGCCGGCCAGTACAACAGCAATGACGACGGGCAAGAAAACCCGCAGTTTGTCAGCAGCACCCTGGCCTATGGCATCAGCAGCAACCTGTCGGGGATCGTCGGCGTCCAGGCCACGCAGGACTTCCAGGCGTTGTCCGTGGGGGCAGGACGCAACACGTCGATCGGCGCGGTATCGCTGGATGTGACCCACTCCGTCAGCCGCACCTTCGGCCAGCAGGTCACGGGTAACAGCGTGCGCGCGTTGTATGCCAAGACCTTTACCGGCACCGACACCAACTTCACCTTGGCGGCCTATCGGTATTCGACCGAGGGCTATCGCACCCTCACCGACCACGTCGAGGAACTCAGCAATGAGGGCCAGAAACGCACCGGCAACTCCAAGACCCGCACCGACCTGACCATCAACCAGAGCCTGGGCCGCAACCAGCAGTTCGGCAGTGTCTATGTGAATGCCAGCGACCAGCGCTACTGGGGACGCGGCGGCTCGCAAAGTCTGTCGGCGGGCTACAGCAACTACTGGGGCGACGTGAGCTACAACCTCAGCGCCACGCATACCCAGGACGTGGGCAACTACGGGGCATCGAACAACGACACGCTGATCAACCTGTCCGTGTCCTTTCCGCTGGGTTCAAAGCCGCGCGCGCCGAGGGCATTCATGTCGGCCAGCACGCAAAAAGGCAGCGACTCCACGCAACTGGGCGTCAACGGCTACCTGACCGAAAACAGCGACACCTATTACTCGCTGCAAGCCGGTAACAGCAGCACGGGCGGTAGCACCGGTTCGGCCAACCTCAGCACCCGCACCTCGCTGATGGACATCAGCGGCGGCTACAGCCAGGGCCGAGGGTACAGCGCGCAGAACCTCAACGTGGCGGGGTCGGTGGTAGCCCACGCAGGCGGTATCAACCTGGGCCAGACCGTGGGCGAGACCTTTGCGCTGGCGCACGTCGACGGCGTGCAGGGTGTGAAGATCGGCAGCTTCTCCGGGGCAAAGACCGGCCGTAACGGCTATGCGGTGATCCCCAATGCGCAACCCTACCGCGTGAACTGGATCAGCCTGGACACCCGTGACCTGGGCGCTGACATTGAAATCGATAACGCCACCCAGCAGGTCGTGCCTCGCCGTGGGGCCGTGGTAGTGGCCCGCTATACCAGCAAGAGCGGGCGGCGTGTGCAGTTCGCGTTGTTCGACGCGCATCACAAGCCCATCCCGTTTGGTGCGTCACTGGAGAGTGTTGCGGGCAAGCAGATCGCGATGTCCGACCCTAGTGGCAAGGCATTGGCATTGATCGAAGAGGATGCCGGTACGCTGGTGATCAAGTGGGGTGAGCAGCACTGCCAGGCGCCGTATACGCTGGGCGAGCGCAACAAGGCGCTGAACTATGAGCAGGTAGACCTGACCTGCTTGCCACAACGCTAAAAACACCAGAGAACCCATGTGGGAGGGGGCTTGCCCCCGATTGGGGTGTATCAGCCAACTTATCTGTGGCCGACCCACCGCAATCGGGGGCAAGCCCCCTCCCACATTTCTGTCCCTGTGTGGCTTAGAAATCGCGTTTATAGAAGATATCCAATGAGCTGGCCACACCGCTCGCCACTTCCAGGTACACCTTCTTGCTCAACAGGTAGCGCAAGGCAATGGTGCTGGCCGGTTCGAACACGCCTACCCCATACCGCAGGCTGAGTTTCTCGGTGATCTTGCCGCTGGCCACCACGGCGGTGGTGTTGCCGCTGCCCTGGGTGTCGAGTTCGAAGTCCTGGATGCCCAGGTTCTTCGCCAGGTCCGAGGTGACCCCCGCACTGCCCATCAAGCCGAGGCCCAGCGCAGCCTGGGCAAGCATGTTGTTGTCCTCACCGGTGGTGCTCAGCGGGCGCCCCAGCACCAGGTAGGACAGCGCTTGTTCCTGGCTCATGGCCGGTTCGGAGAAGATTTGCGTGGTGGGCTGTTCCGCGCTGCCGCTGAGGCGGATACCCGCGACCACATCGCCGGTCTTGCGGATCGCTTCAATATCCAGGAACGGTTGATCCAACGGCCCGGCGAACAACAGCCGCGCACGCCGCACATCGAGCTTCTGGCCGTAGGCGCGGTAGCGGCCGTCGTTGAGCCATAGCTCGCCTCGGGTGTCGAGGTTGTCGCCGATGTGCACCTGGCCCTGGACCTTGGCGGTGAGGCCGAAGCCGGAGAAGTTGAGCTTGTCTTCGCCCACAACCACGTTGATATCCATGGCCATTGCCATCGGCGGTTTGCCCTCCTCGGTCTGGCTGCCGATGATCACCGTGTCATCCGAGACCTTGACCGTCGACGGTGGCAGCTCGCGCACGGTGATGTCGCCGCGTGGGATATGCACGTTGCCGGCGATGGCCAATTTGTCGTTCTTCAGGCTGATTTTCAGGTCCGGTGCTACTTCCAGCACCGCGTAAGGTTCGACCGTGACCGGCAACTGCGAGCCTTGCAAACTGAGGTCCACCACCAGCGCCTTACCCCAGTCGACCTGCCCCTTGAGGCTGCCCTGCCCGGCCTTGCCACTGCGCCAGGCGCCGTTGAGCTGCACACTTTCGCCGGCAATCAGCGCCTGCACATTCAGGCCTTCCAGGCTGATGGGCAGTTCCGGACCGGAGATCTCACCGCCCACCAGGTTGACGTTGCCGTTGACCTGGGGCGCCAGCAAGCCGCCGGACAGACGGCCGTTGCCGTTGAGCTTGCCGGTGAGTTTCTCCACCATCGGCACAAACGGCCGTGCTACGGCAAGGTCGAGGCCGACGAGGCTAAAGTTGCCGGTTATGGGTTTGTTCTTGGGTAACGGGTTGATCTGCGCCTGCAACAACAGTTCGCCGAGCTTGCCGCCCTGGAAGTTGAGCTGAGTGTCGATACGCTTGGGGTTGAGGGTGGTTTCAAGTTTCAGGGTGTTGTAGGGAAAATCCAGCCACTGGTCCTTGTCCTTGACGCGCAAGGTGCCACCACTGGCGTCCACCATCACCACGCCCTTGGGGCCACTGGCCGGCAGGTCCAGTTGCAGGTCGGCATTGAGCTTGCCCTGCCAGGCGAAATCCTTCGGCAGGAACGCCGCCAGGCTGTCGATGGGGAATTGCTTGAGGTGGTAACGCAGCTTCGGCTCGGGCATCAGGCGCTGGTCTTCGCCGCACAGGCTGGCCGGCCCGGACACCCAGCAGTGCGCGGCAAAGGTCAGCCTGCCATCAGCCATGCGTTCGATCCTGGCCGGGGCTTGCAGCTTCCAGTCCTGGCCACCGGCTTGGACGTCGCCACTGGCCAAGCGCCCGCGCCAGTTGCCTTTGTCGAGGTTGCCGTCCAATGCCAGGGCCAGCTTGACCAGCGGGCCGACCAGGTCGAGCTGGACCTTCTGGTTCTTGATATCGCCCTGGGCACTGGCGGTCAGGGTGCCGACCTGGGTCTCGCCAGATTGGATACCGCTGCCTTTCAGGTCAATCTTGGCGCGCTGGGCACTGTCGAGACTGGCGTCGAGGGTGAGGCCTTGCAGGCGGTTATCGGCAAACGCCAGTTGCTGGCCCTTGAGGTCGAGTTTGCCTTGGGGCGCCTTGAGGCTGCCAGCCACGTCGAGTCGGCCATTGACCTGCCCGCGCAACTGCGGCCACAACTGGGCCAGGCGCGTCAGTTTGATGTCGATCTGCCCGGCCAGGCGTTGTTGCAGGCTGCCACTGCCGTTGATGCGGTTGTCGCCCAGGCGGATATCCAGGTTGGCCAGGGTCCACTGCTCACCCGCGCCTTCGGCCTTGGCTGCCAGCACGGCGGTTTGCCCGCGCAGGCGGCCCTTGAGGTCGAGGTCGGCATTCAGCTTGAGCTGCTCGTGCTTGAACTCGCCCTTGCTGCGCAGCGGCCCGGCCAGGGTGCCGGGCAATTCGGCGACCCAGTACGCCGGGTTCAGCGCAGACAGGTCGAGTGCCGTGTCCCAGGCGATGCCATCGGCGAATTGCAGATTCAGGTGGCCCTCGGCCTTGCCCTGGCCGGCGGTGAGTTTCAGCTCGGGCAGGAAGATTTGCTTGAGGTCGCCACTGAACGGCGTGACCATGTTGAACTTGCCTGCGGGGCCGTCGAGGTCGGCCTTGAGGTTGCCCAGGTAGTTGCCATCCTTGTAGGAGATCTCGCCATTGAATGTACGCAGTGCAACTTGGGGCTCATCGATGACGGGATAAAGGCGATGCCAGGGGAAGTCCAGCCAGTCGACCTTGGCGTCGGCGCTGAAGCCTTGTTGCCAGTCCAGGTTGGCGCTGAGTTTCAGGCTTTGCTTGTCACCGGCATTCAGGTCCAGGCCGGCGATCTGCGCGCCTTTGGCGTCAACACGACCTTGCAGCACAAGATCCACCGGACCTTTTTCCGCCGGCAATACGGCGTTGCCCAGCAGTTGGTAACCATCATTCAAGTCACCTTGGGCGCTCAGGTCCAGTTGATTGAGTTGCAGGGTGTCGGGCAGATCGGCGCTGGGTTTGAAGCCGTCGGCGGTGATGTGCACCTGGGCTGGCAGGTGTTCCGCCAGGGGTTGCAGCTCACCCGTGAGCTTGGCCGGTAAATAGCCACTGCTGTCGGCGTCAAGCTTGAGCGTCTTGAGCAGGTCGCCGTCTAGCTTGAGCGCAACGGTCCAAGGTGCGCCACCCGGTGCATAGGGCAGGCTGAGGTTACCGCTGGCGCTCAACGGCCAGTCGCCGGTGGGTTGCAGCAGACCAGCCAGGTCCAGCACCAGGCCATCGCGTTGCAGATGCACCGAATCAATTTGCATGCCCGCGGCGGTCCAGTGCGCCGCCAGTTGCAGGCCCTTGAGTTCTTCGCTGCCGTTGAACAGCAGGCTGCCGACGCGAACATCGCCCAACTGGATGGCCAGCGGCAGTTTCAGATCGGGTAGCTCGATCGGGCCGCTGCTCTGCTCGGTACTGGGAGGGAATTGCAGGCTGACTTGCTCGACATCCAGTTGATTGATGCACAGGGTCATGCGCAACAGACACGCCGGCGACCAATCCAGCTTGGGCGCCTGGAGTTCGACACGGCTGCTGTCCTGCTGCCACAGCAGATGGTCGGCGCTCCACTGGCCACCCAAATGCCCCTGGAAATTCTCCAGGGTCAACCCCGGCACGCGGCCCAATGCCCAGCGGCTGCCCGCCTGGGTGCCCAGCGCCGTCCACAGTGCCAGCAACAACACGGCAAGGCTGGCCACCACGGCCAGCCCCGCTATTTTCACACCACGCATCACAGCTCAGGCCCCATGGAAAAGTGCAATCGAATGCCGCCCGGGTCTTCCAGGGCATGGGCCAGGTCCAGACGGATCGGGCCGACCGGCGACACCCAGCGAATACCGACGCCAACGCCGGTTTTCAGGCTGGGCAGGTCCAGATTGTTGAAGGAGTTACCCTGGTCGATGAAGGTCGCGATCCGCCATTTCTCGGCGATGGAATATTGATACTCGGCGCTCAGGGCCACCATGTAGCGGCCACCAATACGGTCGCCGCGATCGTTCTCCGGCGACAGCGTCTGGTACTCGTAGCCGCGCACGCTCTGGTCGCCACCGGCAAAGAAACGTAGCGACGGCGGCACCGAGTTATAGCCGTTGGTGGCGCTGCCGCCCACCTGCGCACGGGCCAGGAAGCGATGGTTGTCCCACAGCGTCGTCAGGCCTTTGACCATGGCCGTGCCGTAAAGCAGGTTGGTATCGGAGCCCAGGCCTTCCTTGGCGACTTTGGTGTCGAATTGCAGGCGGTAGCCGTTGTGCGGGTCGATACGGTTGTCACTGCGCAGGTAGGAGTAGCTGATCCCTGGCATCACCAGGTTACTCAGGCCGGAGTCATTGCCCAGGCGATATTCTTCACGCTGGTACTTGAGCGAAATCACCCGGGTCCAGCCGCTGGGCAGCTTGCTGTGCCACTCGGGGCCCACGGTGAGCAATTTACTCAGGGTGTCGGTGTTGGCGATCTCTTCGTTCTGATAGCCACCGGCAAAGCGCAGTTTGTCGGTGAGCGGTGGGTCCAGTGGAATGTCGTACCACAGGCCGACGTTCTGTCGCGGCGCCGACAGCTCGGCTTCCCAACCATAGCTATGGCCCTGGGGGTTGACCCAGTGGCGGGTCCAGTTGGCTTTGCCGCGCGGGCCGACGTCGGTGGAGAAACCCAGGCCCAGGCCCATGGTGCGGGGTTTGCGGGTCTCCAGGCGCACGGCCACCGGGATGATGTCATTGGTGGAAGCCGCCGGGGCGGCGTCCACGCGCACGCCTTCAAAAAAGCCACTGGCTTGCAGGTTCTGGTTGAGTTCGGCGATCAGTTCGGAATCATAGGGCGTGCCGCTTTTGAACGGCACCATGCGTTGCAGCAGCTCTTCGTCAAACGGCGTGTCGCCGGCAAAGCTGACCTTGCCCAAGGCGTAACGCGGACCGCTGTCATAGATGAGTTCGATATCGGCGACACCGGCCTTGGGGTCTACCGCTAGTTTCTGGCGGGTAAAGCGCCCACTGAAAAAACCGTAGCGCGAGGCCTGGTTCTGGATCAGGCGCTTGGCGTCTTCGTAATGGCCGTGGTTGAGCACAGCGCCGGCCTTGAGGTCGTTGCTGACGGGCACGCGAAAGGTCTTGAGGTCTGCGGCGGGGCCGTCGACCCGTATGGTCACGTTGCGCAAATGCACCGGTTCGCCGGGGTCGATGGTGAGGATCAGGCGCGGGTTCTTGCCGCCTTTCACCTCACTGTCGATCTGTGGCTGATAGAAGCCAAGGGCCTGGGCGGCTTTGCGCGCCTGCTCCTCGGCGCCACGGCTGAACCGCAGCAAGGCCTCTTCATCACGATCGCCCACCCCGCCGATATAGCCTTCGATGTTGGCTTTCAACGCGTCGTTTGAGGGTTTGATCCGCACGTCCAGTTCGCTTTGCGCCAACGCGCCGCAGCTTGTGAACAGCAGAATCAAGCCGCTGGTAAATCTTCCTGGAAACTTCATAGGCGCGGATGCTACACGAGCAAGGGAGACTCTTTGAACTCGGATTTATCTGAATAATTCTGGATTAAGCCGTTGCAGCATGTAACGACTGCGGATTCGGATGGAAAAACACATGCTCGAGGACCGGGCCTACCGCCACTTCACCGATTTCCTCGTAGCCCTGGCGTTTATAGAACTCCAGATAACGTGAATTCCCCGTGTCCAGCACCACACCGGACGAATGCGGGTCTTCGGCACACCAATTGTGCACGGCTTCCAGTAACTGCTCGCCGTAATGCTTGCCCTGGAATTGCGGGTGGATGCCCAGCAACGGCAGCACATGCACCGACTCACTGGGCAGGCACGCCAGCACCGCGTGATGGTAGTCGAGGTAACGCCGTGTACCGCGCACGCCGGTACTCAGCCACATGCGCAGTTGCCAGGCCCAGCTCTCGGTGATGCCCAGGCGCCGCTGCGGTGGCGCGATCAGGGCGATGCCGATCAGGCGGTCATTGACGAACAAACCAATGGCCGGCAGTTTCTGAAAGAAGTGCTGCTTGACCAACTCGCGCACGGTGGCGCGTACCCGTTGTTCATAACCAGGACGCTCGGCTTCGAAGATGTAGGCGAAGGTCGGCTCGTGCCGATAGGCCTGGTACAACAGGGAGCGGGCCTCGCGGGAATAGCCGCTGTTGAGCAGGCGAATTTCAGCAATTGCAGTTGTAGTGTCCGGCATACCGTCAATCTCCCTGGGCGCGGCTCAAAAGGCAGCGTTCTTATGGGTACGAACCTACACAGCACGAGTCGTTCCCAGACATTAGCAGTGCACGTGCCCTACCGCCACGCTGGCCCCCGTCCCACTTGTCCGCTAGCATCGCCCTTTTGCCAGACCGGACTGCCGACCATGAAAATCGTCTCCTTCAATATCAACGGGCTGCGCGCCCGCCCACATCAGTTGGCGGCGCTGATTGAAAAGCACCAGCCCGACGTGATCGGCCTGCAGGAAACCAAAGTCCACGACGACCAATTCCCGCTGGCTGAGGTACAGGCCCTTGGCTATCACGTGTACTACCACGGGCAAAAAGGCCACTACGGCGTCGCCCTGCTGTCGCGCAAGGAAGCCCTGAGCGTGCACAAAGGCTTTGCCAGTGACGAAGAGGACGCCCAGCGTCGCTTTATCTGGGGCACCTTCGCCGACGAGAACGGCCACCCGGTTACCATCATGAACGGCTATTTCCCCCAGGGCGAAAGCCGCGACCACCCCACCAAGTTCCCGGCCAAGCAGCGCTTCTACGAAGACCTGCAGCAACTGCTGGAAAGCCAGTTCAGCAACGACCAGGCGCTGGTGGTGATGGGCGACGTGAACATTTCCCCGGAAGACTGCGACATCGGCATCGGCGCCGACAACGCCAAGCGTTGGCTCAAGACCGGCAAGTGCAGCTTCCTGCCGGAAGAACGCGAATGGATGGCCCGCCTGAAAAACTGGGGCCTGGTGGACAGCTTCCGCCACCTCAACCCGGACGTGGCCGACCGCTTCAGCTGGTTCGACTACCGCAGCCGGGGCTTTGAAGACGAGCCCAAGCGTGGGCTGCGCATCGACGTAATCCTCGCCTCCAATGGCCTGTTGGCGCGGGTCAAGGATGCCGGGGTGGATTACGAGCTGCGTGGTTTGGAAAAACCGTCCGACCATGCGCCGATCTGGCTGGAACTGAGCTGATCACACCCTGTGGGAGGGGGCTTGCCCCCGATGGCAGTGGGTCTTCAGCCCATCTATAGCTGACACGCCGCTATCGGGGGCAAGCCCCCTCCCACATTTAGCCTTGCGGCGCGTACGTCATATTTATGCAACCTGCCTGACTTATTCTCGCGGCACCCCCTTTGGCTTGAGAAGGTGCCGGCATGAGGCTGCGCGTTCTGTTACTGCTGACTGTTTTTCCCCTCTTCGCCGTTTCCGCCTCCCTGCCCGTTCCTGATCAAGGCCCTGCTTTGCGCATCCAGGGCTCCAATACCATTGGCGCGGCGTTGGGCCCGGCACTGGTCAAGGGGCTGATGGAGCATCAGGGCTTGCAGGCGGTGCACAACGAACCGGGCGAAGGCGCCAATGAACAGCGTGTGATCGGCAAGACGCGCCAAGGCAAGACCGTGACCATCGAAGTCGCGGCCCATGGTTCGAGCACCGGGTTCACGGCGCTGAAAAAAGCCAGCGCCGATCTGGCCGCCTCGTCTCGCCCGATCAAGGACAATGAACTGGTCGACCTTGAACCCCTGGGCGACCTGAAAAGCCCCGAAGCCGAACAAGTGATTGCCATCGACGGCCTGGCGATCATCCTCCACCCGCAGAACCCGTTGAACACGCTGAATACCGAGCAACTGGCGCAGATTTTCAATGGTGAGGTCAGTACCTGGGAGGCACTGGGTGGAGTGGGCGGCCTCATTCATGTGTACGCACGGGATGATCAATCCGGCACCTACGACACGTTCAAGGAACTGGTGTTGCGTCTGCGTGGCAAGCCGCTTGCCTCGGGTGCCAAGCGCTTCGAGTCCAGCGAGCAGCTGTCCGATGCGGTCAGCCACGACCCGCAGGGCATCGGCTTTATCGGCCTGCCCTACGTGCGCCAGGCCAAGGCGGTGGCGATTGTGGACGGCGACTCACAGCCCATGTTGCCGCTCAACAGCCTGATTGCTACCGAGGATTACCCGCTGTCACGCCGGTTGTTTTTCTACCTGCCGCCGTCCGGGCGTAACCCGTGGGCCAAGGCACTGGTGGACTTTACCCAGGGCACCAAGGGCCAGGCGATTGTGGCCGCCAACGGGTTTATTGCGCAGCAGGTGCAGGCGATCGCCGTGCAACCGCGCCCGTCGATGCCCGATGACTACCAGGCCATCGCCCGCGACGCCCAGCGCCTGACGGTGAATTTTCGCTTTGAAGAAGGCAGCGCCAGCCTCGACAACAAGGCGCGCCAGGATCTGCAGCGGGTGGTGGCCTATCTGAAACACCACGACAAGTTAAATAAGCAGGTGACGCTGGTGGGCTTTGGCGATGCCAAGGATGACCCGCAGCGCGCCGCGTTGCTGTCGAAGCTGCGGGCGATGGCGGTGCGTCGGGAGTTGGTCAAGAACGCCGTGGTGCTGCGCGATATCCGTGGGTTTGGCGCGCAGATGCCGGTGGCGGCGAATACGGCGGATGAGGGGCGGATCAAGAATCGGCGGGTGGAGGTTTGGGTTTACTGAGGACTGATGGAGCTTCATTGCCTGATCCGACTGCATCGGGGGCAAGCCCCCTCCCACATTTTGATCTGTGAACACATCCAAGTGTGGGAGGGGGCTTGCCCCCGATGCAGGCGACCCGCTGTTACTGCCCGCTGCGCATCAGCTCTTTAGGCACATACTTGCCAATCTCGAACTTGCCGATGGCCGCCCGGTGCACTTCATCCGGGCCGTCGGCCAGGCGCAGGGTGCGTTGCATGGCGTACATGTAGGCCAGCGGGAAGTCGTTGGACACGCCGGCACCACCATGGATCTGGATCGCGCGGTCGATCACCTTCAACGCTACGTTCGGCGCCACCACCTTGATCTGGGCGATTTCGCTTTTCGCCACTTTGTTGCCCACGGTGTCCATCATGTACGCCGCCTTCAGGGTCAGCAGGCGCGCCATGTCGATCTCCATGCGTGAGTCGGCAATCTTGTCGATATTGCCACCCAACCGGGCCAGCGGCTTGCCGAACGCGGTCCGGCTGACGGAGCGTTTGCACATCAACTCCAACGCACGCTCAGCCATGCCGATGGAGCGCATGCAGTGGTGGATACGGCCTGGACCGAGGCGGCCCTGGGCGATTTCGAAACCCCGGCCTTCGCCGAGCAAGACATTTTCATAGGGCACACGGACGTTGTCGAAGAGTACCTCGGCGTGACCATGGGGCGCGTCGTCGTAGCCGAACACCGGCAGTGGGCGCACGATCTTCACGCCGGGAGCGTCCACCGGCACCAGGATCATCGAGTGCTGCTGGTGGCGTGGCGCATCCGGGTTGCTCAGGCCCATGAAGATCAGGATCTTGCAGCGCGGGTCGCAGGCGCCGGAGGTCCACCATTTCTTGCCGTTGATCACCCACTCATCGCCCTGGCGTTCGGCACGGGCGGCCATGTTGGTAGCGTCGGAAGAAGCCACGTCCGGCTCGGTCATGGCGAACGCCGAGCGGATCTCGCCGCGCAGCAGCGGCTCCAGCCAGCGCTGTTTCTGTTCTTCATTGGCGTAGCGCACCAGCACTTCCATGTTGCCGGTGTCGGGGGCGGAGCAGTTGAACGGCTCCGGGCCCAGCAGGGAACGGCCCATGATTTCGGCCAGTGGCGCGTATTCGAGGTTGGTGAGGCCGGCGCCCAGTTCGGATTCGGGCAGGAACAGGTTCCACAGGCCTTCGGCTTTCGCCTTGGCTTTCAGCTCCTCCATAATTGCGGTGGGCTGCCAGCGGTCGCCTTCGCTGACCTGGCGTTCGAACACCGGCTCGGCCGGGTAAACGTAAGCATCCATGAACGCAGTGACACGTTCACGCAGTTCCTGAACCTTGGGCGAATAGGCGAAATCCATGAGCAGCTCCCTTCTCTGAGAGGTTGTTTAGGTCATGCAATCGATGCTAGAACAGCGTTGATAATTTACCTAGCCTATTCTCGGCGTGTATTAACATTCATCACCGATATATGATCGACGTATGGCCACCTAACAATAAGAGCGCTGCGAAATGAATCTGAGCAAGGTCGACCTCAACCTGTTTATCGTCTTTGATGCGATCTACACCGAAGCCAACCTGACCCGCGCCGGGCAGATTGTCGGCATCACCCAGCCGGCGGTGTCCAACGCGCTGGCCCGCCTGCGTGAGACCTTCAACGACCCGCTGTTCGTGCGCACCGCCCAGGGCATGGTGCCGACGCCCATGGCGCAGAACATCATCGGCCCGGTGCGCAATGCGCTGTCGTTGCTGCGGGTGTCGGTGCAGGAAAGCCGCATCTTCAACCCGCAGCAGGCGGCCAAGACTTACCGCATCAGCATGACCGACCTCACCGAGGCGGTGATCCTGCCGCTGCTGTTCCAGCGCCTGCGCCGCCTGGCACCCACGGTGGTGATCGAGAGTTTCCTGTCCAAGCGCCGCGAAACCACCAAGGAACTGGCCGCCGGGCGCCTGGATTTTGCCGTGGATGCGCCGCTCAACACCGACCCGCAGGTACGCCACGTCAAGCTGATGGAAGACCGCTACGTGTGTGCCATGCGCAAGGGCCATCCCATGGCCGGCAAAGACAAGCTCACGCTGGATGACTACCTGTCGCTGACCCATATCCATATCTCCAGCCGCCGCAACGGCCTGGGTCATGTGGACCTGGCGCTGGGCAAGATGGGCATCCAGCGCAAGATCGCCCTGCGCTCCCAGCATTACCTGATGGCCTCGCAGGTGCTGCAGCAGACCGACATGGTCATGACCGTGCCCGAGCGCTTCGCCCGCCGCCATGAACTGCACTGGTTCAACCTGCCGGTCAACGACGTGCCGCCGGTGGAAACCCACCTGTACTGGCACGAAAGCACCGACCAGGACCCGGCCAACCGTTGGATGCGCGAGCAGATGATCGAGTTGTGCCAGCAGGTCACCGCCCACGAGAAGAAACTCGATAAACAACAGGCGTGAGGTTGAAGCGCCGGCCCTGTGGGAGGGGGCTTGCCCCCGATGGGTCGCGCAGCGACCCTTGACGTTTACGTCAACCTGCCAGTAGCTTAACGCCAAGACCTCCTTGAGCGCCCCCATGAGCACCACCTACAGCATCTCCGACCTCGCCCGCGAGCTCGACATCACCACCCGCGCCATTCGCTTCTACGAAGAACAAGGCCTGCTGGCCCCGGAACGCCGGGGCCAGGAGCGCATCTACTCGGCCCGCGACAAGGTCAGCCTCAAGCTGATCCTGCGGGGCAAGCGCATCGGTTTTTCCCTGGCCGAATGCCGCGAGCTGATCGAACTCTACGACCCCACCAGCGGCAACCACGTGCAGCTCAACAGCATGCTGGCAAAAATCGCCGAGCGCCGTGAGCAGCTGGAACAGCAACTGCTGGACATCGAACAGATGAAGCTGGAACTCGACACCGCCGAAGAGCGCTGCACTCAGGCCCTGGCCCACACCCTGCGCCAGGCCGACCACTGATCAGAAGGTAACCGCCATGTCCCTCCCCTCACACGTACGCCTGGTGGAAGTCGGCCCGCGCGACGGTTTGCAGAACGAAGCCCAACCCATCAGCGTGGCGGACAAGGTCCGCTTGGTGGATGCATTGAGCGCAGCCGGCTTGCGCTATATCGAGGTCGGCAGTTTCGTTTCGCCCAAGTGGGTGCCGCAGATGGCCGGTTCCGCCGAGGTGTTTGCGCAGATCCAGCGCAAGCCCGGCGTGACCTATGGTGCCCTGGCGCCGAACCTGCGCGGGTTCGAGGACGCACTGGCGGCGGGCGTGAAGGAAGTGGCGGTGTTTGCCGCCGCGTCCGAGGCGTTTTCCCAGCGCAATATCAATTGCTCCATCAGTGAAAGCCTGGAGCGCTTTGCGCCGATCATGGCGGCGGCCAGGCAGCACGGGGTCAGCGTGCGCGGCTACGTGTCCTGCGTGCTGGGGTGCCCATACGAAGGCGAGATCGCGCCGGAACAGGTCGCGGCCGTTGCGCGGGAACTCTATGCCATGGGCTGCTATGAAGTGTCCCTCGGCGACACTATCGGCACCGGTACGGCGGGCGCCACGCGGCGGCTGTTCGAGGTGGTCGGGGCGCAGGTGCCAAGGGACAAGCTCGCCGGGCACTTCCATGACACCTATGGCCAGGCCATCGCGAATATCTACGCCAGCCTGCTGGAGGGCATCACGGTGTTCGACAGCTCTATCGCGGGCCTCGGCGGCTGCCCTTACGCCAAGGGCGCCAGCGGTAACGTCGCTACCGAGGATGTGCTGTACCTGCTCAACGGCCTGGGTATCGAGACCGGTATCGACCTTGAGGCATTGATTGGCGCGGGCCAGCAGATCAGCAGCGTGCTGGGCCGGCCGACAGGGTCACGCGTGGCCAAGGCGCGTAACGCCGGTTGAGTAGCTTAGCCGTGACAATGTGTTACCGCACGCCTACACATCGAGTAACACGGGAACATATTTTGTCGTATTTGCCGTAGGCCAAACCCTACACAAAAATCAAACCATTGATTTTAAAGGAATTTTAAAAGTTGGCACGGCTTCTGCTATCTCTATGGCATAACAAGAATAAAAAGCGCCAAACCTAATAAAAATAAGACGAAACGACTCTGACATAACAAAAACAACACGGCAGAGACGCAGCTAACAGATTTTTTTGGAGAAGATGTGCTTCGCAGGGTACGGCATGCCGAAACCCGCAACCGGTCAGAGAAAAATAAAACTACCTCAGGTAGCTGCCCACTGGTTGGATCGATCGCGAAGAAGCAGATCAGCGCTCAAAAAAATACGTTTGCTCTTGACCCCGGATGGGGGTCGCCAAAAACAGCGGTAAAGGGTAACGGTTGCCAAAAACAACAATAGACCGCCCCTCAATAATAAAAAAAGAGCACGCAACGACAAATTAAAGGGGACCCTTGGGTCCCCTTTGTGCTTTCAGGGATTTAGTCCTGCCCTGCCCCCAACTCTTGCATGGAAATCTCGCGCATGCGGAATTTCTGGATCTTGCCCGTCACCGTCATCGGAAACTCCTCCACGAACTTGAAGTGCTTGGGCGTCTTGAAGTGCGCGATGCGGCCCTTGCACCAGGTTTGCAGCTCCAACTCATTGGCGACATGGCCGGGGTGGAACTTGACCCAGGCGACGATGGCTTCACCGTAGCGCGCATCCGGAATGCCAATGACCTGCACATCGGCCACCGCCGGATGGGTGAAGAAAAACTCCTCCAACTCTCGCGGGTACACGTTCTCGCCGCCACGGATGATCATGTCCTTGTTGCGCCCGGCGATGCATACGTAACCCTGGGCATCCATGCTCGCCAGGTCGCCGGTGTGCATCCAGCCGGCGTCGTCGATGGCCTCGCGGGTGGCGTCGGGGTTGTTCCAGTAGCCGAGCATCACGCTGTAGCCACGGGTGCACAATTCGCCGATTTCACCGCGCGCGAGGGTGTTGCCGTCGGCGTCGATGATCTTGTTTTCCAGCTGTGGCTGGGTGCGCCCGACCGTGGTCACACGGCGTTCCAGGTCGTCGTCCGCTCCGGTTTGCAGCGACACCGGGCTGGTCTCGGTCATGCCGTAGGCAATCTGTACCTCGCGCATATGCAGCTCGCTGATGACCCGGCGCATCACCTCGATGGGGCACGTAGCGCCGGCCATGATGCCGGTGCGCAGGGTGGACAGGTCAAAGTCGCCCAGCTCTGGGTGATCGAGCAGGGCGATGAACATGGTGGGTACGCCATAAAGACCGGTGGCGCGTTCTTCGGCGACGGTGGTGAGGGTCAGCAGCGGGTCGAAGCCGTCATTCGGATAGATCATGGTGGTGCCATGGGTGATGCAGCCCAGGTTGCCCATGACCATGCCGAAGCAGTGATACAGCGGCACCGGGATCACCAGGCGGTCTTGCGCGGTCAGGCCCAGGCTTTCGCCGACCATGTAGCCATTGTTGAGGATGTTGTGGTGACTGAGGGTAGCGCCTTTGGGAAAGCCAGTGGTGCCGGAGGTGTACTGGATATTCACCGGCTGGTCGAAGTGCAGGCTGGCCTGGCGACTGTGCAGTTGTTCGGGCGCAATGCCAGCCCCGAGCGCAGCCAGTTGCGACCAGGGCATGAACCCCGTGGGCGGGTTGGGATCGAGGCTGATGAGGCCACGCACGTCCGGTTTCAGCTCGTGCAGCATGGCGTGGTAATCGGAGCTCTTGAATGAGCCGGCACACACCAGCCACTGGCAACCGGACTGCTTGAGCACGTAGTCCAACTCACTGCTGCGATAGGCCGGGTTGATATTGACCAGGATCACCCCGAGCTTGGCGCTGGCAAGCTGGCTGATGCACCACTCGGCGCAATTGGGCGCCCAGATGCCCAGGCGGTCGCCGGTCTGCATGCCGAGGGCAAGAAAGGCACGGGCATGCAAATCCACCGTCTCGGCCAACTGCCGCCAGGTGTAGCGGCGTTGTTGATGGCGCACCACCAGGGCCTCGCCATCGGGATACTGCGCGACGGTTCGGTCAAAGGCTTGGCCAATCGTCATGGCCAGCAAGGTCTTGTCCTGTGAGCCACGGCTGTAGCTCTGATTCGGTTGATCCATAACGACCCCTGTTGTCTTTTTTGTAGGTTGACGTAAACGTAAACTACGATTGACAGCGTCGCAACGCAAGCTTACGTTAACGTAAAGGTGAGCGCCCTCCCCTGGCGCCGCACCCACACAACAACAATGCTCACATTAAGGTGCCTGTCCATGAGTTACCCGTCCCTGAACTTCGCCCTCGGTGAAACCATCGACATGCTGCGCGACCAGGTGCAGTCCTTTGTGGGCAAGGAAATCGCGCCCCGTGCGGCGCAGATCGACATCGACAACCTGTTCCCCGCCGACCTGTGGCGCAAGTTCGGCGACATGGGCCTGCTGGGCATCACCGTGCCAGAAGAATATGGCGGCGCCGGCCTGGGCTACCTGGCCCACGTGGTGGCCATGGAAGAGATCAGCCGCGGCTCGGCCTCGGTGGCGCTGTCCTACGGCGCGCACTCCAACCTGTGTGTGAACCAGATCAATCGCAACGGCAGTCACGCACAGAAACTCAAATACCTGCCCAAGCTCATCAGTGGCGAACACGTCGGCGCCCTGGCCATGAGCGAACCGAACGCCGGTTCCGATGTGGTCTCGATGAAACTGCGTGCCGATAAACGCGGCGACCGTTACGTACTCAACGGCAGCAAGACCTGGATCACCAACGGCCCCGACGCCAGCACCTATGTGATCTACGCCAAGACCGACCTGGAAAAGGGCCCGCACGGCATCACCGCGTTTATCGTCGAGCGCGACTGGAAAGGCTTCAGCCGCAGCAACAAGTTCGACAAGTTGGGCATGCGCGGCTCCAACACCTGCGAGCTGTTTTTCGATGACGTGGAAGTGCCGGAAGAAAACATCCTCGGCGTACTCAACGGCGGCGTGAAAGTGCTGATGAGCGGCCTCGACTACGAACGCGTGGTGCTCTCCGGCGGTCCCACCGGGATCATGCAGGCGTGCATGGACCTGATCGTGCCCTACATCCACGACCGCAAGCAGTTCGGCCAGAGCATCGGCGAATTCCAGCTGATCCAGGGCAAGGTTGCCGACATGTACACCCAGCTCAATGCCAGCCGCGCCTACCTCTACGCGGTGGCGCAGGCGTGCGAGCGCGGCGAGACCACGCGCAAGGATGCCGCCGGGGTGATCCTCTACAGTGCCGAACGCGCCACGCAAATGGCCCTGGACGCGATCCAGATTCTCGGCGGCAATGGCTACATCAACGAATTCCCCGCCGGCCGCCTGCTGCGCGACGCCAAGCTGTATGAAATCGGCGCCGGCACCAGTGAGATCCGGCGGATGTTGATCGGTCGCGAACTCTTCAACGAAACCCGCTGAAGGAGCGCACCATGGCCACCTTGCACACCCAGCTCAACCCGCGTTCGGCGGAATTTGCCGCCAACAGCGCGGCGATGCGCCAACAGGTCGACGCCCTGCACACCCTGCTTGCCCATGTACAGCAAGGCGGCGGCGCCAAGGCCCAGGAGCGGCACACCTCACGCGGCAAGTTGCTGCCGCGCGAGCGTATCAATCGCCTGCTCGATCCGGGCTCGCCGTTCCTTGAACTCAGCCAGTTGGCCGCCTATCAGGTGTACGGCGAAGACGTGCCGGCCGCCGGGGTGATTGCCGGGATCGGCCGTGTGGAAGGCGTCGAATGCATGATCGTCGCCAACGACGCCACGGTGAAAGGCGGCTCCTACTACCCGCTCACCGTCAAAAAACACCTGCGCGCCCAGACCATCGCCGAGCAGAACCGCCTGCCGTGCATCTACCTGGTGGACTCCGGCGGCGCCAACCTGCCGCGCCAGGACGAAGTGTTTCCCGACCGTGAGCACTTCGGGCGGATCTTCTTCAACCAGGCCAACATGAGCGCCCAGGGCATCCCGCAGATCGCGGTGGTGATGGGTTCGTGCACCGCCGGTGGCGCCTATGTGCCAGCCATGGCCGACGAAGCAATCATGGTGCGCAACCAAGCCACTATCTTCCTTGCCGGCCCACCGCTGGTGAAGGCCGCCACCGGCGAAGTGGTGACTGCCGAGGACCTCGGCGGTGCCGATGTGCACTGCAAGATCTCCGGCGTGGCCGACCACTATGCCGACAGCGATGAGCATGCACTGGCGCTGGCCCGGCGCAGCGTGGCTAACCTCAACTGGCGCAAACAAGGCCAGTTGCTGCAACGCTCGCCAGTCGCGCCGCTATACAGCGGTGAAGAGTTGTACGGCGTGATCCCGGCCGACGCCAAGCAGCCGTTTGATGTACGCGAAGTCATTGCACGGCTGGTGGACGGTTCGGTGTTCGATGAATTCAAGGCGCTGTTTGGCACCACCCTGGTGTGCGGCTTTGCCCACCTGCACGGCTACCCGATTGCGATCCTGGCCAACAACGGGATTCTGTTTGCCGAAGCGGCGCAAAAAGGCGCGCATTTTATCGAACTGGCCTGCCAGCGCGGTATTCCGCTGCTGTTCCTGCAGAACATCACCGGCTTCATGGTCGGCCAGAAGTACGAAGCCGGCGGCATCGCCAAGCACGGCGCCAAGCTGGTCACCGCCGTGGCCTGTGCCAAGGTACCGAAATTCACGGTGATCATCGGCGGCAGCTTTGGTGCCGGCAACTACGGCATGTGTGGCCGCGCCTATGACCCGCGCTTTTTGTGGATGTGGCCGAACGCGCGTATTGGCGTGATGGGCGCCGAGCAGGCGGCGGGTGTGCTGGTGCAGGTCAAGCGCGAGCAGGCTGAACGCGCCGGCACAGGGTTCAGCGCCGAAGAAGAGGCGGCGATCAAGCAGCCAATCCTCGACCAGTATGAAACCCAGGGCCACCCCTACTACTCCAGCGCGCGCCTGTGGGACGACGGTGTGATCGACCCGTTGCAGACCCGTGACGTGCTGGCGCTGGCCTTGTCCGCGTCGCTGAATGCCCCCATCGAGCCGAGCCGCTTCGGCGTGTTCCGCATGTAAATGGAGCTGTACCCCATGAGCGATTTCAACACCCTCGAACTGATCACCGACCCTCGTGGCTTCGCCACGCTGTGGCTCAGTCGTGAAGCCAAGAACAACGCATTCAACGCCGAGATGATCCGCGAACTGATCATCGCCCTCGACCGGGTACAAGGCGATCCGTCCCTGCGCTTCCTGGTCCTGCGCGGGCGCGGCAAGCACTTCAGCGCCGGCGCCGACCTGGCCTGGATGCAACAGTCGGCCGAGCTGGACTACCACACCAACCTGGACGATGCCCGCGAACTCGCGGAGCTGATGTACAACCTGGCCAAATTGAAAATCCCGACCCTGGCGGTGGTGCAAGGCGCGGCCTACGGGGGCGCACTCGGCTTGATCAGTTGCTGCGACATGGCGATTGGCACCGATGATGCGCAGTTCTGCCTGTCGGAAGTGCGCATCGGCCTGGCGCCGGCGGTGATCAGCCCGTTCGTGGTGCAAGCCATCGGCGAACGCGCAGCACGGCGCTATGCCCTGACCGCCGAACGCTTTGGCGGCCAGCGCGCACGCGACATCGGCTTACTGGCGGAAAGCTATCCGATCGGCGAGCTGGACCATCAGGTCGAACAGTGGATCGCCAACCTGCTGCACAACAGCCCGGCTGCCATGCGCGCCAGCAAAGACCTGTTGCGCGAAGTGGGCAACGGTGCCCTCACCCCGGCGCTGCGTCGCTACTGCGAAAACGCCATTGCGCGCATCCGGGTCAGCGCCGAGGGCCAGGAAGGCTTGCGCGCGTTCCTGCAAAAACGTCCACCGAGCTGGCAGCCCCAGGAGCCGCGTTCATGAGTACATTGACGACCCTGCTGGTGGCCAACCGTGGCGAGATCGCCTGCCGCGTGATGCGCACCGCCAAGGCCATGGGCCTGACCACCGTGGCGGTGCACAGCGCCATCGACCGCGATGCACGCCACAGCCGTGAGGCAGATATTCGCGTCGACCTCGGTGGCAGCAAAGCCACCGACAGTTACCTGCAAATCGACAAGCTGATCGCTGCCGCCCAGGCCAGCGGCGCCCAGGCGATCCATCCGGGGTATGGTTTTTTGTCGGAGAACGCCGGGTTTGCCCGTGCGATTGAAGCCGCCGGGCTGATCTTCCTCGGGCCGCCCGCCTCCGCCATCGATGCCATGGGCAGCAAATCGGCCGCCAAGACGCTGATGGAAACCGCAGGCGTGCCCCTGGTGCCGGGCTATCACGGCGACGCCCAGGACCTGGACACCTTCCGCGCCGCCTGCGAACGCATCGGCTACCCCGTGCTGCTCAAGGCCACCGCCGGTGGCGGCGGCAAGGGCATGAAGGTGGTCGAGGACGTCAGCCAGTTGGCCGAGGCGCTCGCTTCGGCCCAGCGAGAAGCGCTGTCGTCTTTCGGCAATGGGCAGATGCTGGTGGAGAAATACTTGCTCAAACCACGTCATGTGGAGATCCAGGTGTTTGCCGATCAGCATGGACACTGCCTGTACCTCAACGAACGGGATTGTTCGATCCAGCGTCGCCACCAGAAGGTCGTCGAGGAAGCACCGGCGCCGGGGTTGAGTGTTGAACAACGCAAGGCCATGGGCGAGGCGGCCGTGCGTGCGGCCCAGGCCATCGGTTATGTCGGCGCGGGCACTGTGGAATTCTTGCTGGACGCACGCGGTGAGTTCTTCTTCATGGAAATGAACACACGACTGCAGGTGGAGCACCCAGTCACCGAAGCGATTACCGGCCTGGATCTGGTGGCCTGGCAGATTCGTGTCGCCCAGGGCGAGGCGCTGCCGATCACCCAGGAACAGGTGCCGCTGGTCGGCCATGCGATCGAAGTGCGGCTGTACGCCGAGGACCCGGCCAATGACTTCCTGCCCGCCACCGGGCACCTGGCGCTGTACCGTGAATCCGCACCTGGGCCAGGGCGCCGCGTGGACAGCGGTGTCGAGCAAGGCGACAACGTCTCGCCGTTCTATGACCCCATGCTCGGCAAGCTGATTGCCTGGGGCGAGGACCGTGAACAGGCGCGGCTGCGGCTGCTGGGCATGCTGGATGAGTTTGCCATTGGCGGGCTCAAGACCAACCTGGGCTTTCTGCGGCGCATTGTCGGGCATCCGGCATTTGCGGCGGCCGAGTTGGATACCGGGTTTATTCCGCGTTATCAGGATGAGTTGCTGCCGGTCCCAGGAGAGCTAAGTGATGAATTCTGGCAGGCGGCTGGCGCGGCCTTTATTCAGAGCCTGCCGCCGGGTGAGGGACCGTGGGCGGATAGACACGGTTTTCGCGCCGGGCTGCCTGCCGAGGTGTCGCTGCATTTGAGCTGCGATGGCCAGGACCGACTGGTGACGCTGGCCGCCCAGGCGCCACAGTGGCGTGGCGAACAGTTGCTGATCGAACGACAGGGCGTGCGTCGCAGCCATCTGGCGGTACGCCATGACCATACGCTGTATCTGCGTTGGGACGGCGAGATGCGCGGCGTAGCGCTGTTCGATCCGATTGCCGCAGTCGAGGCCAACCAGTCCCATCAGGGTGGGCTGACAGCGCCGATGAATGGCAGCATCGTACGGGTGCTGGTGGAGGTGGGCCAGCCGGTGGAAGCCGGCACGCAACTGGTGGTGCTGGAAGCCATGAAAATGGAACACAGCATCCGTGCGCCCCAGGCCGGGGTGGTCAAGGCACTGTTCTGCCAGGAAGGCGAAATGGTTGCCGAAGGTTGCGCATTGGTGGAGCTCGAAACGGCGGGTTAAAATTTTGCCGTGGCCTGTACGACGACGCCCAGGAGGCGGCAATCGTCGGTCAGCAACTGTTTCGGGTAGGTGGGATTGAGCGGCACCAGGTAACGCTGGCCGCTCTCTTCCAGCAACTGGCGAAAGGTCGCCTGGGGGCTCCCAAGCCACTGGGCCACCACCAATTTACCGGGCTCGGCGGCAATGGCCGGGTCCACCAGGATCATCATGCCCGCACTGATGCTCAGGCCACTGGGTGCGGTCATGGCGTCGCCGGTGACCGGCAGCCAGAAGGCTTCGCCCCGGGCATGGTAATCCGTCAGCTCGAAGCGGGCGGCGCCATAAGGCGGTCGCGGCTCACGCACTTCGCACAGCCCTTTCCAGTCGCTGACCGGATAGCGGAAATACGGGTTGTAGTTTTTCTCCGCAGGCGGCTCATCGGCACGCTCACGAATATCCAGCGCGACTTCCAGATAGCCCAGCCCCAACGCCGCCAACACCCGATTCATGTCGACCAGGCTCGGCGCACGGCGCTTGTTGAGCCAATGGCCGACGCCGCCCTGGGACATGCCCAGGCGCTCAGCCAGTTCACCTTGCGTGACCTTGCGGTCTTCCATGTTGGCCTTGACCAACGCGATCCAGTTATCCATGGACGCTGACAATACGTCACGCAGTTTCCAGGGCAATAAACAGTTTGTAGTAATCCATAAAACGACATAAATACGATACGTACTATCATCGGCATAAGGTTTTCGACACCCACCCCAGAGTACCGCCCCTTATGACGACAAGCCCGTATCTGCTGCCTGAAATCCCCGAAGACACCGAGCTGCACGACCTGCGCAGCAGCGGTGCCGCCAAGCGCGCATTGGACTTTTACTTGAAAGAAGATATGTCGGCATCAGCCCCTGACGAGGCCCTGTTTGCCATCAAGCCAGGCATCAGCCCGGAGGAAGCCCTGGTGCACGCCTCGGACCTGTTGCGCAGCGCCGCGGCCACGGCCTATGAGTCAGCGAGCAGCCATCAGGGCAGTCATCGCGACCTGGCGTTTTCGGTGGTGTATTTGATCGATATGGCGAAGGCGATGGTGGAGCGGTCGTTGCAGGTGCCGGAGGCTCAAGCGAACGGATGACAGGCGCGAAGAAAAAATATTTCTATCTCACGGATAAAAACATTTGACTTGCAAATGATAATGATTATTATTGGACCCAGCTGATCGCGAGATCAGTCGATAGACCAAGGGACCTTAGGTCGGACTCTTGGAATATCTCCTCATCAGGCTAATCACGGTTTTTGACCCGGCTCTTTGGCCGGGTCTTTTTTTTGCCAGTTTCCCTGGCATGGCTTCAGGCTAATGAAGACTGTGTGTTGCTTGATGGCGCGCATGGTAGCAAAAGACTATCGCGAAAAGAAAGCCAGTCGACCGCTCCAGCCCACATCTTTGCGAAATAGCGCTTGAGAATCAATCTCATAGATCCTAAGCTGCTGCTGCGTCAAGGAAGACGCCCCCCCTCCCCCTTCGCAACAATTTTGCGTCCAGTCTTTACCAGACTCCTGTGTAAGATAGCCGCCACAACACTCATATTCAGGCAACCAGACTATGACCGTGGCCTTGACCTCCATCAGGATCAGCACCGACTTCGACAGTGGCAATATCCAGGTACTGGATGCCCACGACGCCTATCAGTTACTGCTGGCAATCAAACCCGACACACGCAGCCAACATTACCAATGGTTCCACTTCAAGGCCGAAGGCATGCACGTGGGCCATACCCACACCTTTCGCCTGAGCAACGCGGGTAAATCGTCCTACCCAAACGCGTGGAGTGGCTACAACGCCGTGGCCTCCTATGACCACATCAATTGGTTCCGGGTGCCTTCGCGCTTCGATGGGGAAATCCTGCATATCAGTTTGGAAACCCGCGAGAAGCACGCCTGGTTCGCCTATTTCGAACCCTACAGCCGCGAACGCCACGACTGGCTGATCGAACAGGCCTTGAGCCGCGCCGACACCCAATTGTTGGCCACCGGTAAAAGTGCCGAGGGCCGTGACATCCAACTGCTGCGTCGCGGCAAAGGTGGCGAAGGTCGTCGCAAGATCTGGATCATCGCCCAACAGCATCCCGGCGAGCACATGGCCGAATGGTTCATGGAAGGCATCATCGAACGCCTGCAACAGGACGGTGACGCCGAGCTGAAAAAACTGCTGAAAGTCGCCGACCTGTACCTGGTGCCCAATATGAACCCGGACGGCGCCTTCCACGGCCACCTGCGCACCAACGCCATGGGCCAGGACCTCAACCGCGCCTGGCAGAGCGCTAGCCAGGAGATCAGCCCGGAAGTGTTGTTCGTCCAGCAACAAATGGAAAAGTACGGCGTCGACCTGTTTCTCGATATCCACGGCGACGAGGAAATCCCCTACGTCTTCACCGCCGGCTGCGAAGGCAACCCGGGGTACACCCCACGCATCGAGGCATTGGAAAAACACTTCCGCAGCCACTTGAGCGCCCTGACCCGCGACTTCCAGACCACTCACGGCTACACCCGCGACCTGCCGGGTGAAGCCAACATGACCCTGGCGTGCAACGCGGTCGGCCAGAAATACGACTGCCTGTCGCTGACCCTGGAAATGCCCTTCAAGGACAACGACGACGCGCCCAACCCAAAGACCGGCTGGTCAGGCGAGCGCTCCAGGCAGTTGGGCAAGGACGTGTTGAGCACGGTGGCCGATATCGTCACCGTGCTGCGCTGACGCCCTCTCCCACCGGCATCACTCTTGGGTGCCGGTCATGCTCTGCAACACGCCGTCGCGGCGGATCAGCCCATGGAACAATGCCGCCGCCAGGTGCAACAGCACCGTCAGGAACAGCAGGTAGGCGAGATAACCATGGGCCTTGCGCAGCACCGCGAACAACGGCGCATCCGCGCCCACCAGCGCCGGCAGTTGTACCGAACTGCTGAGCATCACCGGGTCGCCCGCCGCCGAAATCATCGCCCAGCCCAGCAGCGGCAATACCAGCATCAAGGCATACAGCAACACATGGGATGCCTTGGCCGCCAACACTTGCCACAGCGGCAAGTCGGTGGGCAATGGTGGCTGACGGGTGGCGAAACGCACCATCAGGCGCACGATCACCAGCGCCAGAATTGCGATGCCCAGGGGCTTGTGCAGGTGGATCAACCACTCATGCCGCTCCGAGACAGACGCCGCCAGGCCCGCACCGATAAACAGCATGGCGATGATCATCAGCGCCATCAGCCAGTGCAGCAAACGCGCCAGCGGGGCAAAAAACCGTGGTTGGGCATTCATGGCTTCGACTCCTGAGGGGCGCTGTGCAACGGGCCGACTTCACCGGCGCGGCGCAGGTAGGAACTGGCATACGCCGCCGAGCGTGCCGCCAGCAACGGGTCATTGGACGCTTGGATGCCACTGGGCAGAATCAGCGGGTCGAAGTTGATGTCGCGGCAATCACCGTCCGCTTGCGGCTGGCTGCTTTGCAGCACCAGGGTGCCGGCATTGATGACTTTATGCTCGCCAGTCCAGGCCTTGCTCGCATCGTCCAGTGGGTCACCCGGGTTGGCCAGGGTCATGTTCAACTGCCAGCGCAACGGCCCGGTAGCCAGGCGCTGGACCAGGTCTTTTTCCAGGTAATCACTCCCCGCCGGGGCGATGTCGCCCGCCGCGTCCTGGCTCTGCGGCACCACACCCCAGCGCACAGCCTGGCGCTTGCCATCGGTCCCTACCAGATAAAACGCGTTGATACCGTTGTAGGTTTCAGTCGCATAACTGGCCGAAGGCTTGGCAGTCTTGACCCACGCCAGGAACGGCGCGGTCTCGGGGTGGGCGGCGAAAAACGCCGGCATGCTCGCCGGGTTCGGCTTGCCGGTGGCGGGCTCCGGTGCACCGGCCTTGAGCATCTGGTAGAACGCCTCGGGCGTGCCCACCGGGAACACCGGCATGCTGTTCATGCCGGTGCGCCATTGCTGGCCGTTGGCCTGGGTGAACTGCAGGGCAAAACTGCGGATCGGCACACTGCTGTCGGGCGCGTAAGGGTTACCGCTGGGCAAGGCAAACCGGCCGATCACTGGGGTCTTGGCCTCGCGGAACACTTGGGCACTGGAATAGGTGCGGGCTTCGGGCGTGCTCTCGAAATACCCGGCGACGCAGATGCCTTTGGCATGGTTACGCCGAAAGCCCGGGTGCACGCCATTGTTGGTTTCCAGCGCGTTGACCAGGGTTTTAGGACGCAGGCGCTGTGGGTCGAGGGTGCCGTTGACGTAGGCAAAGGCCCCCGCCACAACCGCAACCACGGCACCGATACCCGCCAGGCGCGCGATCAGGCTCGCGATGCTCAACGGAGGACGGGGCGGTGATGAGTGATCTACCATGAAGGAACTCCAGGCCAAAGGCCTTAGGGGTGAACATAAGGTCGGAGCATTAAGACGAACGCCGATCGGCTCTATTCCCTGGCCCTGGATTTATTTTCACGCACGGGGAATAACCCTCAACGGCGCACGTCTCTCTAATCCCAGCGTAGTGACCAGCCAGATTCCCATGCATGAACTCGACGAACAGTTACGCGAACTCATCCCCAGGCTGCGGCGCTTTGCCGTGTCCCTGACCCGTAACGCCAGCAGCGCCGACGACCTGGTGCAGTCGACCCTGGAGCGGGCGATCATCAGCTGGGCCGATAAACGTGTCGAAGGCGACTTGCGCGCCTGGTTGTTCTCGATCCTCTACCGCCAATTCCTCGATGCCCACCGCCGCACCCGGCGTTATGCGCGCATGCTGGAATTCTTTACCGGGCGTGACGATGTGCAGCCGTCGGTCGAACGCACGGTGATCGCCCAATCGACCCTGCAAGCCTTCGATCAGCTCAACACCGAGCAGCGCGCCCTGCTGCTGTGGGTTTCGGTCGAAGGCTTGAGCTACAAGGAAGTCGCCGAGATCCTCGATGTGCCCCTCGGCACAGTGATGTCACGCCTGTCCCGGGCGCGCCAAGCCCTGCGTCAACTCAGTGATGGCGAAATTGCCAGCCCTTCCCTGCGGATACTCAAATGATCAGCTTGCCCCCCAGCGAACGCGATTTGCATGCCTACGTCGATCACCAACTGCTGGAGAGTGATCGCCGTGTACTTGAAACCTATCTGGCGGCCCACCCGGATGTCGCAGCCCAGGTCCATGCCTGGCAGCACGACGCGCAGTTGCTGCGTGCTGCGTTGGGCGGTGCCCTGCAGCAACCGGCCAACCCGGACCTGGACCCGGCGCTGATCCGCCAGCGCATCAAGCGTCAATCACGCCGCCACTTCGCCACGGCAGCCGTGCTGCTGATCGCTGTCAGCCTCGGCGGTGTCGGCGGCTGGCACGCCCGTGAAGTCAGCCAGCCGGCCCAACTGCCGATGGCCGATGCGATGCAGGCGTTCCGCTTGTTTGCCCAGGACGGCATCATGCCGGCCGACTACAAAGGCCAGGGCGGCGGCACGATGCAGGCCTGGCTCGACCGCTATTTCAACCAGGCCCACCGCCTGCCTGACCTGAGCGCGTCGGGCTTCACGCCGGTCAGCGGGCGCTTGCTCACTACCGAGCAAGGCGCCGCCGCCATGGTGCTGTACGAAGACCCGCAAGGGCGGCGCATCAGCTTCTACATCCGCCCGCCAGGCCCGGAAAACGGCTTCCTGCCCCGTGGCAGCCGCAGCGCCGATGGCTTGCAGGCCCAGTACTGGTCCGGTGCCGGCTACAACTATGCGGTGGTCAGCCCGGCGGATCAGCCCACCCCGGCGATGCTGAAGTTCTAGAAACCCACGTCGAGTACCACGTTGTCGAGGTAGGTGCCGGCGGGCGGTGTGGTTTGATCGGTGTAGATCCTGGCGTTGTAGTTGAACACCTGGCTGCCGATACCCAGGCCATTGCCGGGGTTGACCTCGGCGCTGGAACTGTCGCGCCGCGCCGCGCCCACGCTGCCCCAGCGCGTGGTGCCGGCGCTTTTGAAGATGTCGTAGGCCAGGTAATTGGTGCCTGAGATCATGCGCCGCCGCCCGCCCACACTGACAGCGTTCTGGCCGTCGCTCAGGCCCACGCTGTAGGCACTGCCCTTGGTGCAGGAAATACTGATGGTCTGGCCAGTGACAGCGGTGAACCCGCTGATAACGGGCGCACTGCCAAAACTGATATTGGGCGCGGTGATCTGGCAGTCATTGGTGACGGTCATGCTCACGGTCAGGAGCTTGACTTGGGGAGTCAGGTTCTTGTCGCGCAATACGCACAAGTTACCCACCCCCAGGCCAATGCAATAATCCCAGGTCCATGCAACGCTGAGGACTTCGGTATACACGCCGGCCGCCACATTCGTCCCGGTAATACTGCCCACGTAAAGCGGCAGGTTCTTGCTGCCCGGCCCCGTCAAAAGCCCCGCGCTTGTCGCAATGCCATTGGGGCCGAAATCGAACTGGAGCCCGCGTGTAATAGGGAACGTGGTGGTGTTATTGCCATAAAGCGTATAACCGATCACATCCCCCGTGGGGCCGACCATGCCGCTGGTGGTCGAGGTGATCGTGGCATAGAAGTGGTCACTGGTGCCGAGGGCAATCAGTGAAGCGGTGCAGCTCAACCCGCCGTTGAGGGTCGAACTGTTTTGCGTCGTGGTGCGTACGTTGATCGAACTCACCGAGCCAAAACTCACCGGGGCCGTCGCCACCGTCGAACACAGCGCCATTGCCTGCCCCGAGCACACCATCCCGAGGAGCGACAGCCAGCCCACGCGTCTCACTGGCACACCAACGGCCCGATCAGCGGCACGCCTTGTTGCTGCTCGTCGACCTCGAATCGCGCCTGGCACGTACGCCCTTCACCCAGCGTGACCTGCAAGGTGTTATGCGCCGAGAGGTTCTCCAGGTACACCAGGCCGTCCCAGCCAACCACCGCCTGCTGGTTGCTTTGCTCGTGCACCACCAGGCTGCCCAAGGGCAATTCCTGATGCTGGGTGTCCACCAGGGTAACGCTCGCCGCGAGTACCCGGCGCAATGGAAACTCCAGCAGGTAGCCACTGCCACGGCGCACCGACACACGTTGTTCCACATTCGGGCTCTGCACATTGAGCGGCAGGTTCAGCGGATCGATTTCGTACTTGGCGCGGTAGTACGCGTTGCTCCACGGCACCAGGAGATGCCCATTACGGTCGGTTTCGCCCACCAGCTGGTTCTCGTAGCGCACCGGGATACCCGCGAAACCCTGGGTACTCACCACCACGAAGGCATCATTGATACGGTTGGCGGCAAAGGTGTCGCCACCCATCCACACCAGCGAGCCGCTGGCATCCGCCCAGCGTGTCTCGGCATCGCTGCTGCCGTACACGCCTGCCTGCAGCTGCACCGACTGCAAGCGCCAGGTCAGGTCGGCCTGCCGATATGCCGCGCCATCGCCCTGGGCATAACCGAGGTTGTAGCCCACCCCGCCCTCGCTGGGCACCGCGCTGCTGTAATTGAGGCGCTGGCGACTGGCGCCGTCCTTGCTGCGCTCGGTGCTCAAGGCCAGGCTGCCGTTGAGGTCGAACGGAATCACCAGTTGCGCCTGCATCGCCCAGTTGCTGTCGCCGATCTCGCGGTTGGCCGACAGGTAGAAACTGGTGTTGCGCCACAGCGGTTTGCTCCAGCTCAGGTTGAGCAGCCGCGTGCGCGAATCGTCCGCCGCCTGCACATCGAAATACCCCATGCCCAGGCTGCCAAAACGCTCAAGGTTGAGGCTCAGCGTCACCTGCTCGCTGCGTTTGCTGAGGCTCGCGTAAGCGGTGTCGACCAGGGTCAGGTCGGCGTACTCGTCGTGCCTTTCCACCCGCTGATAGGACAGGCTGTAGCGCGTGCTGTTGTACTGATACCCCAGGCTCAGTTGCTGGCCGCTGCGCCCTTCAAATCGGCTTTGGCTGACGGCGGCATTGAGCACGCCGAGGTTGCCCAGCCGCAGGTTGCCACCCAGGCCGCCCAGGGTCAGGTCAGTGGAGGCTTCGGCATGGCTCTCCAGGGTCAAATTGTCGGAATAACCATAACGAAAGGTACCGCTCGCCACGCCGGGGCCGTAGGCGAAGTCCTTCAGGGTGTACTCCCGGCGCAAGGTGCCAGCGGCCACCGAAAAGTCCGTCAGGCCTTTTTGCAACAGGGTGCTGGTCACATAGAACGGCACCGTGGTCGACACCTGGCGACCCAGGGCGTCAGTCGTCACCACCACCGCTTCGCCCGCTCCGTTGATAAACGGCACGTTGGTCAGGGTGTACGGCCCCGGTTGCAACAGCGCGCTGTCGGATTTGTAGCCATTGATAAACAGGTCCACCGACGACGGCACCGCGGCCTCACCGGCAAATTGCGGCAGGGGGTAAGTCACCAGGTCCGGACGCACCGCGAAGTCCCGCGAGAACTGCACGCCGCCAAGGCGCACCGAACTGCTCCAGGGCAAGGCGCCGCTGATCACGTCACCGGCTTCGTAGGTCAGCAGCCGCTCATCATCGGAGAAGCGCCAGGTAGTGTCATAGCGCCGGTAGCCGTTGTTGAACGTACTGCTGCTGACGCCATCGGCCAAGGTCTGGCGGTACTGGCCGGTGTTGGACAAGGTGCCCCAGTGGTCGAACAGCCGCACTTCGTTCCAGGCGGCGAGGTAGCTGCCGCCTTCGTCTGTATCGTTGAAGTACAGGTCATAGTTGAGCAAGGCGCCAAAGCTGCTCATTGCCTGGGTGCGCGGGTAGGTGTTGCGGTTGCCGATGAATTGTTCCTTCAGCCACGACGGCGGCACATCCAGCAGCAGGCGCTGGCCGTTGCTGTCGTACTCGCTGTGCAGGCCGGGGATCTTGTCCAGCGCCACGCTGCCGCTCAATTCGCCGGGCAGCTTCATGCCCACGTCCTGCAGCGCGCTGGCCGACACATAAAGTTGCCCAGCCCGTTGATCGACCGCGATAACGCGGCCGGTGTCCATCTGATTGACCACCAGCGCCAGAAACAACTGTGCATCGGCGACAGCCTCCATACTGCTCGGGGGCGGTGGCAGGTCGCCAGCCACGCTCGGAAGCGCAACCATTGCGCCGCCCAGCCCGCCCACCACCGACAGCCATAGACTGCGAGCCAGACCACGACTCACCATGGCGTTGTGTCCTTCAATGGACATCTCCATCCGTTTAAATCCCGGGGCGCTCCTGCCCCGTTACCGGCTTGTTACCGCTGCGGCGCGAGGCTCTCCAACTGCGGTGCGCCGTTGACCCTGACCTGCAGCGGCTGGTCGGCCGACAGCGCTGGCGGCACCGGCCAGCGCATGCTGGCGCCCGGCAGCACGTAGCCCAGCAGGCCATCCACCAAGGGTCGGGTCTGCCCGCCCTGCTTGAATGCGGCATCGGTCAGGCGCGCATGCACAGCGCCCTGGTTGCGCACTTCGATATAGTCACGCCCTGCTACCGTGACCTTGTGCCAGCTCAGATCCGGCTTGCCCGCGCCCTTGGGGTCACGCGGGCGCGTGCTGTCCTCCTTGTTCCACAGGCCCGCACCGTAGGCGAACAGCGGCACCGAATAACGCATCTGAAAGCGGATCGCCGCTGCGGTGTTCTTGCCTTCCGGCGGCGTGGGCACCTGCAAGGGTGAAGGGATTTCATCGATGATGATGCGGTAGGCCAACTCTTGCCCCGGTGGCACTTCACGGGTGCGGGTCAGGCGCACCAATTGTTTCTGCCCTGGCTCGATCCGCGCGACGGGCGGGCTGCCGATCACATCACGCTGGTTCTGGTATTGCTCTTCGAAACCACTCTGGCTCCAGGCAAACACGCGAATCTGCAGGCTCGCGGTTTCAGTCCCACGGTTTTCCAGCCACAGCGCGCTCGCCTGTTGATCGGCCTCCAGCACCGGGTCGATGGGCCAGATCAGCACCGAACTGGCCGCCTGCACAAGCCCCGCCGTGCACACCGCACTCAAGGCAATACCCGCGGCCCACAACCGCCGGGATGGTGAACGCATAACCCCACTCCTTATACCGATAGCCTTACCACGTCAGCTGCACCTGCAGCGTGTCGCTGTATGTCCCCCCAGGCTGATTGCCCGGCAATTGCACCCGCCCGTAGATCGGCAGGCTGATGTTGTTCGCATCGCTGTAGGCCACGTTGACGCTCTGGCCGATCCCCAGGCTCTGACTGAACGCCGCATCCTGAAACAACTGGTAGGCCACCCGCGCGCTACCGCTATTGAGCTGCAGATTGCGCCCGGTGCTGCTGTGCTGCCCGCCGTCGACGCTCATGCTCAGCGTCACCCCCGGCGTGCACTGCAAGGTCACGCCCCCCGTCAGCGCCGCCGTGACCGTGCTGGTAGCCAGGGCCGAATAACTGCCGTAGGTCAGCGCACCATAATTGGAGCTGCCGCCCACGATCAGGCAGCCCGGGATGATGGTCGCGCTCACCTGGAAACTCTGGCTGGTCACCGCCGACAACGGCAACGGCACCGCGAGCCCACAGGCCAGCAACGCTCTGAGCCACATTGCTAGAACGTCAGTTCCACGGCCACGGTGTCGGTGTAGGTGCCTGCCGGCAGCCCCGCTTTGCCCACCGCCCGACCATAGAGGTTGACGGTCTGTGCCACCCCGGTGCTGGTGGCGAGGGTGATCACACCGTCAATCGCCAGCAGCGCGGAATGGCCGCTGTCGGTGTAGAAATCGTAGGGCACGAAGTTGCCCGCACCGTCGGCCAATGCACGGCTGCCACCGGGGGACGCGCCGTCATGTGCACCGGCGCGCACCTTGACCGCTGGCGTAGTGCCACTGGAACACAGGATCGACAACGCGCCACCGGTGCCAGTACCGCCCAGCAACTGGGCATCGGCGTTGGTGAACAGGCTGTTGGTGGTGCCGAAATTCAAGCTACCGAAGTTCAACCCGGTAGCCGCGCCCGAACCGTTGACCTGGCAACTGGCGATCAATATCAGGCTGGAGGTGATCTGCCCGGTCACCGTAGTTGCGGCATTGAGGCTGGAGGCCATTGCCAGGCCCAGCGCACACACACCCAATCGCGAAACAAGTACATGCATGGTTTTCATCCTCTTGAGTTACCAGTCCAGTGTCACCGTCAACGTGTCGGTGTAGATCCCTGCCGGTAAGGCACTGGTATTTGCCACCACGGAGCCAAACACCGGGATCGGTATCTGGGTGCCCTTGGCCACGACAAAATTGCGTTGTTGCCCGATGCTATAGGTGCTGTGCCCCTGCGGGTCGGCGGACAGTCGATAAGGAATCATCTGGCGCCCATTGCTCAGGCGCCGAGTGGTGCCATCACCGTTGGTGCCGCCGTCGATGGTCACGGTGAAGCTCGAGACCGAGGGGTTGCACGACACCGCCAAGGGCGCCTTGTCGCCCGCGGTGACGCCAGCACCCAATGGATTGTTCCAGGTCGGACCCTGACTGCCGAAGTCGAGCATCGCCGTGCCGCCCGTGGGGTTGACCGGCGCGCTCTCCACGCTTTTGCTCACTTCGCAACTGGCGGTGATCACCAGCCGCGCCTGGATAAACCCGCTGGCGACAGCCGCCTGCACGTCATCTGCCAGCACCAGCAGGCCACCCATGGCCACCAGGGCCAGGCAACGGCTTACCATGTCACCGTCACCTTGAGCAGGTCGGTGTAGCGGCCGACGGCGGGGATCTCCTTGAGCGGCTCGATGCGACCATAGAGCGGCAGGTCGACGAAACCTGCGTCCGGCACCCGGCCGCTGAGCGGCACATCCACGGGCAACGGCACGCGCCGCGCCGCGTCGGCATAGATGCGATAGGGAATGGGTTGGGTCGATGTAGTAGCACTGAGGTAGCGCACTTCACCGGTGCCACCATGCAGGCCGCCATCGACGCGGACCTGGTACGGCGTGTCGGGGTTGCACTCCAGGCGCGGTTGGCGCTGGCTGATCAGCGCCGCACTCAGGGGCCCGGCCGGGTCATCCAGACGCGGGCCGCTGCCGAAATCCAGTACGCCCAATTGCTCGATACCAGCGCTGCGGGTGGTGCCCACCAACTGGCAGCCCCGCTGCACGTCGATACGCACCTCCACCTGGAGCTGTGCACCGTAAGCCGCGTTGCAGAGCATTGCGCCCATGACTGCCAATACTGCTCGTCCCTTCACTGCCCCAAATCCTTGTACACGGGTGACTGCTGTGTAGGAGGTTAGTCACTCAGCGAGAAACTGCCAGTCTGGACAGGATTGCCGGCGTGAGATGCTTTTTCGAGATAGCTGGCAGCGCCCTTCTCTATTGGTCAAAACGCGACGAGCGTCCTAAAGTGAGCGACCACCGAAATACAGAGTGACTTGCATTGGCCGCGCTTTCCCTGATCCGTCGCCTGCTCGGCCAAAAGCCCGGGCCCCTTGGCGCTTCGCCCATTCCCGCGTTTTTTCAGCAAAAGGCCGCGCAACAGGGTTACACCCTGAGCACCGGTCAAACCCGCGCAATTGCTGCCCTGGCCCGGGAAACCCAACAACTGCTCGTCGGCCAGCCCGCCCGCAGCCTGTACCTCCACGGCCCCGTAGGGCGCGGCAAAAGCTGGCTGCTGGACGGGTTCTTCCAGGCGTTGCCGATCGCCGAGAAGCAGCGCGTGCACTTCCATGATTTTTTCGCCCAACTGCATCGCGGCATGTTCACGCACCATGCGCAGGACGATGCCCTGGCCGCGACGCTCGATGAGCAGTTGGCAGGCTGCCGGGTGCTGTGTTTCGACGAATTCCACGTCCATGATATCGGCGATGCCATGCTGATCACGCGGCTGTTCAAGGCCCTGTTCGAGCGCGGTGTACTGGTGTTGGTGACGTCCAACTATGCGCCGCAAGGGTTGCTGCCCAACCCCCTGTACCACGAGCGCTTCAAGCCGGTGATCGACCTGATCGCAGCGCGCATGGAGGTGCTGGAAGTCAGTTCGCCCCAGGACTTTCGCAGCCTGCCCCAGGCCCGGAGCGCGCAACGTTTCACCTGCGGCCAATACGTCTGGCCGGGCACCCCGGGGCAGCGGGCGGCGCTCGACCTGCCCGCCGTAGACAGCCCGCCCCGCCCCCTGGGCGTCGGCCATCGGACTTTGATGTGCCGCCGCCATCAAGGGCGCAGCATTGCCTTCACCTTCAACGACCTGTGCGAACAACTGACGGCGGTGATGGACTACCTGCTGCTGTGCCAGGACTACGACCACTGGATCATCGACGGCCTGCCTCAACTGGCGAACTGCCCGATTGCCGTGCAGCAGCGCTTTATCAACCTGGTGGATGTGCTTTACGACCGCGACAAGCACCTGGTACTGATCGGCGAATTACCGCTCGAGGTTGCCTTGAGCGGCCAGGCCATCGACCTGGCCCGCACCGCCAGCCGTCTTGGACAATTGCAGCAGGCCCCCCCGCAACCCGCGTCCGACCCGGTATCATGAGCGCCTTCCACGCCTTCTTGCCGAGTGACCGCGCCGTTCATGAATACCCTCGCCCAACTCAAGGCCGGCCAATTGGCCGGCATCACGCGCCTGGACCTGTCCTGCGGGCTGACCGAATTCCCCCGGGAAATCTTCGAACTGGCCGACTCCCTGGAAATCCTCAACCTCAGCGGCAATGCCCTGCGCAGCCTGCCCGACGACCTGCACCGTCTGCCGCACCTGCGCGTACTGTTCTGCTCGGACAACCTGTTCACCGAACTGCCGGCTTGCCTCGGCCAATGCGCCAACCTGAGCATGATCGGCTTCAAGGCCAACCAGATCAGCCACGTGCCCGCCGCCGCGTTGCCGCCGCTGCTGCGCTGGCTGATCCTGACCGATAACCGCATCAGCCAACTGCCCGAGGCATTGGGCGAACGGCCATTGCTGCAAAAACTGATGCTGGCGGGCAACCACCTGACGCACCTGCCGCAAAGCCTCGCCGACTGCCACAACCTCGAACTGCTGCGCATCGCCTCCAACCGCTTCACGCGCCTGCCGCAGTGGCTGTTGACGCTGCCGAGCCTGACCTGGCTGGCCTACGCCGGTAACCCGGTGGAAATGGCGGTGACGGTGGCGGGTGAATACACCACGCCGGACATTCCCTGGTCCGAACTGGAACTGGCCGAAGTACTGGGCGAAGGCGCGTCCGGCGTGATCCGCAAAGCACAGTGGACACCCTCAAACACACCCGTCGCCGTCAAGCTCTATAAGGGCAGCATCACCAGTGACGGCTCACCGCTGCACGAAATGCAGGCCTGTATCGCCGCCGGGCTGCACCCCAACCTGATCAAGGTCGAAGGCCGCGTGGTCGGCCACCCCGATGACCAGGCCGCCCTGGTGATGGACCTGATCGACCCGAGTTACCGCAACCTCGCGGCACTGCCGAGCCTGGCGTCGTGCACCCGGGATATCTACACGCCGGACACCCGTTTCAGCCTTGACGTGGCGTTGCGCATCGCCCGTGGCATCGCCTCGGTCGCGGCGCATCTGCACCGGCACGGCATCACCCATGGCGACCTGTATGGCCACAATATTCTGTGGAATGAAGCAGGTGACTGCCTGCTCGGGGACTTCGGCGCCGCGTCGTTCCATGCCACAGCGGACACCGAGGAAACCAGGGCGTTGCAGCGTATTGAAGTGCGCGCGTTCGGGATTTTGCTGGGGGAGTTGCTGGAGCGGGTTGAGGAACAGGTGAGCGGTGAATGGCTGACGCTACAAGCAAGGTGCTGTCAGCCCGATGTGCTGGCACGGCCTGGATTCGAAGAGATCGAAGCCATCCTGGCCTCTATCCAACTGCGCTGACCCGATGTGTGAGGGGGCAAGCCCCCTCACACATGTTGAAGGTTCAGCCCGCCAGGCCGACGAACATATCCTGCACGTCATCATGGTTGTCCAGGCCTTCGAGGAAGGCTTCGACTTCCGCCATCTGCTCATCGCTCAAACCGCTCACCGGGTTCTTCGAGAGGTAGCCAAGCTTGGCCGACAACACGGTGAAACCCTGCTCCGGCAAGGCTTTCTGCACGGCGTCGAGGTCGGTGGTCTCGGTAATGAACAGGGTGGTGCCCTCTTCTTCGCCTTCTTCGAAATCCTGGGCGCCGGCTTCAATGGCGGCCATTTCCGGATCGGCGTCCGGGCTGTCCGGCGAGGCTTCGATCAGGCCGACGTGGTTGAAGTCCCAGGCCACGGAACCGGAAGCGCCCAGCTGGCCCTTGCGGAACGCCACGCGGATTTCCGCCACGGTGCGGTTGATGTTGTCGGTCACGCACTCGACGATCAGCGGCACCTGGTGCGGGGCAAACCCTTCATAGGTCACGCGGTGGTACTGCACGGTTTCGCCGAGCAGACCGGCGCCTTTCTTGATGGCGCGGTCCAGGGTTTCCTTGGGCATCGAGGCCTTTTTGGCCTGTTCCACCACCAGACGCAGGTGCGCGTTGGTCGCGGTGTCGGCGCCATTGCGGGCGGCGATGGTGATTTCTTTCACCAGCTTGCCGAAGATCTTGCCCTTGGCATTGGCTGCCGCTTCTTTATGTTTGACTTTCCACTGTGCGCCCATGACTCACTCTCTTTATGTCCATCGCGCCGAAACGTCTACTGGCCGGCGCTTTGGGGGCAGAGTTTATAGCGCAAGAACGCATCGTTCCACCAAAAAACCGTCAGGGCGCCAACTCGAAAAACGCCTGGATCAGGCGCAATGCGCGGCGCCGTTCCATGCAGCCGAGCAGGTGACGGTTCACCAGGCCATCACCCTGGATCGGCACCGCGCACACCCGCGGGTCGGGGCTGACCTCCATCGACGACACCACCCCAACGCCCAATTCGGCAGCCACGGCTTCCGTCACCGCCTCGCGACTGTCCAGCTCCAGCAGCACCCTGGGCTGTACACCGGCAACGAGGCAAGCACCGTCAAACGTGCGCCGGGTGATGGAGCCGGGTTCACGCAGCACCATGATGACCTCATGCAGTTGCTCCAGCTGAACACCCTCGGCCTGCCTGACCCACGGATGCGCCACCGGCACCAGCGCGCAGATCCGCGATTCGGCCAACGGCTGCAAGTGCAGGCCATTGCGCGGCTCCACCTCGGTCAGTACCGCCACGTCCGCATGCTCGGACAGCAACGCTGCCAGGGTTTCCTGGGCGTTGCCCAGGCGCAGATTGACCGTGATCCCGGGATACCGCGCACGCAGGCTGGCGATCATCGGCATCACCAGGTGCGGACCGTCCGCCGCCACTTCCAGGCGCCCGGTGAGCAATTGGCGATTGGCTTCCAGCAGGGTCTGCGCCTCGTCCACCAGACCGAAGATCGCCCGAGTGATGGCCGCCAGGCGCGTGCCTTCCTCGGTCAGTTCCACGCGCCTGGCGGTGCGACGCAACAGCGCGATCTGGTAGTGCTCCTCCAGGGCCTTGATATGCCCGGTCACCGCCGGCTGGCTGATGAACAGCCGCGCCGCCGCACGGGTAAAACTGCCCTCGCGGGCCACCGCATCGAATGCACGCAGTTGGAACAGGTTCATAGCTATCGGCCTCACTGATAGCTCGCATAACAACAAACAATTTGATTGATGACAAGCCAAACTGCAATTTAGGCGCCGTAGATTCAACCGATGCTTCGCGAGGATTTGTAATGACGACGCCCATCCTGCTGACCCCCGGCCCCCTGACCACCTCGAACCGCACCCGCCAGGCCATGCTGGTGGATTGGGGCTCATGGGACGACCGCTTCAACCAGCTCACCGCCAGCGTCTGCGAACAGTTGCTGGCAATCATCGATGGCGCCGCCAGCCACCATTGCGTGCCCTTGCAAGGCAGCGGCACCTTTGCCGTCGAAGCGGCCATCGGCACCCTGGTCCCACGCGACGGCAAGGTGCTGGTGCTGATCAACGGCGCCTATGGCAAGCGCCTGGCGAAGATCTGCGAAGTACTGGGCCGCGAATTCAGCACCTTCGAAACCGCCGAGGACCAACCCACCACCGCCGCCGATGTGGACCGCCTGCTGCACGCCGACAAGGCCATTACCCACGTCGCGCTGATCCACTGCGAAACCAGCACCGGCATCCTCAACCCCTTGGCCGAGATCGCCCAGGTGGTGAAACACCACGGCAAGCGCCTGATCGTCGACGCCATGAGTTCTTTTGGTGCGCTACCGATCAACGCCCGCGAAGTACCGTTCGACGCATTGATCGCCGCTTCAGGCAAGTGCCTGGAAGGCGTGCCGGGCATGGGCTTTGTCTTCGTCGACCAACAGGCGCTGGCCGCCGCCCATGGCAACTGCCACTCCCTGGCAATGGACCTGTTCGACCAGCACAGCTACATGGCCAAGACCGGCCAATGGCGTTTCACCCCGCCGACCCACGTGGTGGCGGCCCTGCATGAAGCACTGCTGCAATACGCCGAAGAAGGCGGCCTGCGCGCACGTCATCAACGCTACGCCAATAACTGCCAGGCACTGCTGGACGGCATGGCCGAACGGGGCCTGCGCAGCTTCCTGCCGGCGGACATCCAGGCGCCGATCATCATCACCTTCCACGCCCCGCAGGACCCGCGCTACCACTTCAAGGACTTCTATGAACGGGTCAAGGCCAAGGGTTTCATTCTGTATCCGGGCAAACTGACCCAGGTGGAAACCTTCCGCGTGGGCTGCATCGGCCATGTCGATGCCAGCGACATGCACGCCGCCGTCACCGCCATCGCTGACGTACTGCAGGCCATGGGTATTACCCTTTCATCGATTGGAGCACACGCATGAACTATCAAAACCCCAACACCCTGCAAGCCGTGATCCTCGATTGGGCCGGCACCGTGGTCGACTTCGGCTCCTTCGCACCCACGCAGATTTTTGTCGAAGCCTTCGCCGAATTCGACGTGCAAGTCTCCATCGAAGAAGCCCGTGGCCCGATGGGCATGGGCAAGTGGGACCACATCCGCACCCTGTGCGACCAGCCGCAAGTCGCCGAGCGCTACCGCAACGCCTTCGGCCGCACGCCCACCGACGATGACGTGACGGCCATCTACCAGCGCTTCATGCCGTTGCAGATCGAGAAGATCGCCGAACACTCGGCGCTGATTCCCGGCGCCCTCGACACCCTCGCCCGTTTGCGGGTGCAAGGCATCAAGATCGGTTCGTGCTCCGGCTACCCCAAGCAAGTGATGGACAAGGTGGTCGCACTGGCCGCCACCAACGGCTATATCGCCGACCACGTAGTTGCCACCGACGAAGTGCCCAACGGTCGCCCATGGCCAGCCCAGGCCCTGGCCAACGTGATTGCGCTGGGCATCGACGATGTGGCGGCGTGCGTGAAGGTCGACGACACCGTGCCGGGCATCCTCGAAGGCCGCCGCGCCGGGATGTGGACCGTCGCCCTGACTTGCTCCGGTAATGCCCTGGGCCTGACCTACGAACAGTTCCGTGCACTGGACGCTGCCACACTGGCCAGCGAGCGCAAGCGCATCGAGGCGATGTTCGCAGGCTCACGGCCGCACTACCTGATCGACACCATCAACGACCTGCCTGCGGTCATCACCGACATCAATGCGCGCCTGGCCCGTGGGCAAATGCCGCAGAGCTACTGATAGAGGTCAACATCACGGCACTTACCCCAGGCAAACCGCTCAAAACCGGCATACAGTAGAAGGACTCCATCGCCAAAGAATGGAGGTTTGCCCTGATGAGTGAGGAACCCAGCGATGCCGTGGAAAAACTCCGATACACGCTACAGCACCATGTCGATTGCGTTGCACTGGTTGATGGTGGTGCTGCTGGCGGTGGTCTACGCCTGCATTGAGTTACGCGGCCAGTTTCCCAAAGGCAGCGGTGCGCGAACGTTGATCGTCGAGATGCACTTCATGTTCGGCCTTACCGTGTTTGTGCTGGTGTGGTTGCGCCTGTTCGCACGCAGCCTGGGAGTGGCGCCGAAGATCGTACCGGCGCCGCCGCCATGGCAGAGCCTGTTGGCGACGCTGATGCACGTTGCGCTGTACGCGTTGATGATCGGCATGCCGATTGCGGGTTGGCTGATTGTCAGCGCCGAGGGGCATTCGGTGATGTTCTATGGCATGGAATTGCCGCCGCTGATCGCGGAAAACAAGGCGCTGGCCAAGCAGATTGAAGGCTGGCATGTGCTGTTCGGCAAGATCGGCTACTGGTTGATCGGGCTGCATGCGCTGGCCGGGATCGCCCACCATTACATCCTGCGGGACAACACCGCGTTGCGGATGATGCCGGGCAAGCGCGCTAACCCTTGAAGCCTCGCTGGCCTTGCAGGCCGCCGGTGTGGACGAAGACCAGGCGAGTGCCGGGGGCGAAGCGCCCGGCTTCGATCCGGGTCTTCAAGGCCAGTAACGCCTTGCCGGTGTAAAGCGGCTCCAAGGGTACGCCGCAGGCCTGCTGGGTGGTGTCGATGAAGTCGAGCAACTCGGGGTCGACTTTGGCGAAGCCACCTCGACTGGCGTCCAGCAGTTCATAGCCTCCCTGCACGATGGCCTCGACGTTCTGCGCCACACCGTGATCGTCCGGCACCGCCATGGCGCCGTACACCGGGTGCGCGCCCGCCTCTGCCAGTGCCAGGCCGCCCAGCGTGGTGCCGGTGCCTGCGGCCAGCCACCAGCCGTCGTAGTCCGCCCAGCCCACGCTGTGCAACTGTGCACGCACCTGCTCGACCAGCACCGCGCAACCCAGGGCGCCCTCCCGACCACCGCCGCCCTCGGGCACAGGGTGCAGGTGGGGATACTGCTCACGCCACGGCAACCAGAAACCGGGTTCATGCCGCACGCGATAGCCGCCATAGCCCAGCCAATGCAGCTGCATGCCGAAGGCTTTCAGGTCGAGAACGGTGGGGGTGTCTTGCGGGTGCCCGCGCAGCAGGCCGACGGTGGGGAAACCGAAGCGTGTGCCGGCGGCCGCCAATGCATGCAGATGGTTGGAATAAGCCCCGCCCAGGCTGATGAGGCCGCGAGCGGCTTGCGCCTGCGCCAGGTGCCCGGTGAGCTTGAACCACTTGTTGCCGCTGATCAGCGGGTCGATGCGGTCCAGGCGCAACACGGCCAGCTCGACACCTCTGAGCCAATCCAGGTGCAGCGGTTCAAGCGGTGCGTGGGGAAGCCAATCGAAGGGACCCATCGGGCGGGATCTGCATGAAAAACGGGGCGGTAGTCTACCACCGCCCCGCCCAGGGTCTTACAGCTCGGCGGCGAGGCGCGAGCCCTGGTTGATGGCGCGCTTGGCGTCCAGCTCGGCCGCCACATCGGCGCCGCCGATCAGGTGCACGTTCTGGCCGGCGGCGACCAGGCCGTCGTGCAGTTCGCGCAGTGGGTCCTGGCCGGCGCAGATGACGATGTTGTCCACCGCCAGCACCTGGGGTTCGCCTTCGGCGCCGATGCGGATGTGCAGGCCGGCATCGTCGATCTTCAGGTACTCGACACTGTTGAGCATCTGCACCTGCTTGTTCTTCAAGCCGGTGCGGTGGATCCAGCCGGTGGTCTTGCCCAGGCCGTCGCCGACCTTGGAGGCCTTGCGTTGCAGCAGGAACACGTCACGCGCCGGTGCATGGGGTTGCGGCTTGATCCCGGCCACGCCGCCACGGGCTTGCAGCCGGGTGTCGATGCCCCATTCCTTCCAGAATGCTTCGCGGTCCAAGCTGGTGGAAACGCCCTGGTGCACGAGGAATTCCGACACGTCGAAACCAATACCACCCGCGCCGATCACCGCCACACGCTTGCCGACCGGTTTGCGCTCCAGGATCACATCCAGGTAGCTCAGCACCTTGGCGTTGTCGATGCCCGGAATCGCTGGGGTACGCGGTGCGATACCGGTGGCCAGGATGATCTCGTCGTAGCCACCCGCCGCCAGTTGCGCCACATCCACGCGGGTATTGAGGCACAGCTCCACATGGGTGGTCTGCAATTTGCGTTTGAAGTAGCGCAGGGTTTCGAAGAACTCTTCCTTGCCCGGCACCCGCTTGGCGATGTTGAACTGGCCGCCGATCTCGCTGGCGGAGTCGAACAACGTCACCTGGTGGCCACGCTCGGCGGCCACCGTTGCGGCGGCCAGGCCGGCAGGACCGGCACCGACCACGGCAATCTTCTTGATCTGCTTGACCGGCAGGTAGTTGAGCTCGGTTTCGTAGCACGCCCGTGGGTTGACCAGGCAAGTGGTCAGCTTGCCGCCAAAGGTGTGGTCCAGGCAGGCCTGGTTGCAGCCGATGCAGGTGTTGATTTCATCGGCGCGGCCGGCGGCGGCCTTGTTGACGAACTCCGGGTCGGCCAGGAACGGGCGCGCCATGGAGACCATGTCGGCATCGCCCTCGGCAAGAATCTGCTCGGCGATTTCCGGGGTGTTGATGCGGTTGGTGGTGATCAGCGGAATCTGCACCGCACCGCGCAACTTGGCGGTGACTTTGCTGAACGCGCCACGCGGCACCTTGGTGGCAATCGTCGGGATGCGCGCTTCATGCCAGCCGATACCGGTGTTGATGATCGTCGCACCGGCGCCTTCGATGGCCTTGGCCAACTGCACGATCTCTTCCCAGGTGCTGCCACCTTCCACCAGGTCGAGCATCGAGAGGCGGAAGATGATGATGAAATTCGGGCCCACGGCCTCACGCACGCGGCGCACGATTTCCACGGCCAGGCGCATGCGATTTTCGTAGCTGCCACCCCAGCGGTCGGTGCGATGGTTGGTATGGGCGGCGAGGAACTGGTTAATGAAGTAGCCTTCGGAACCCATGATTTCCACGCCGTCGTACTCGGCGACCTGGGCCAGCAGCGAGCAGGTGACGAAATCCTGGATCTGCTTTTCGATGCCCTCTTCGTCCAGTTCCTTGGGCTTGAACGGGTTGATCGGCGCCTGGATCGCACTCGGCGCGACCTGTTTGGGGCTGTAGGCATATCGGCCGGCGTGGAGGATCTGCATGCAGATCTTGCCACCCGCCGCGTGCACCGCCTGGGTCACGATCTTGTGTTTCTGCGCTTCTGCGTCGGTGGTCAGCTTGGCCGCGCCGGCATACACACCGCCCTCGTCATTCGGGCCGATGCCGCCGGTGACCATCAGGCCCACACCGCCCCGGGCGCGCTCGGCAAAATAGGCAGCCATGCGTTCGAAACCGCCGGGTTTCTCTTCCAGGCCGGTGTGCATCGAGCCCATCAGGGTACGGTTGCGCAAGGTGGTAAAACCCAGGTCCAACGGGGCCAGCAGATGCGGGTAGGCAGCAGCGGTCATGGTCAAGCTCCACAACGGATCATCACGGGGTGTGACGGGCTCGTGCGGCCCGCCATCGGTTTATGTCTCACAGACTAAGAGGCGGTGGATGACGGCTCAATGACTGAAACTGACAAGTTATTGATCCAAATGCACAGCGCCCCTTGGCAAGCCCGCCCATGGGCCCTACCCTAGTCGGCGAACCCTGCACACGGTCTGTTGTCTGTTCCCCCATGCGTAAACTTCTTGCTTTTACCGTCTCCCTGGCGCTGGTTGCCGCCATCGCCGCGTATCTGGTCTGGACCCAGGAGCGCCCCGTGGCGCATTACCTGTCGGACCTTCGTATCACCCTGGCCGTCAACGAAGGCCTGCCTGCCGACCGCGGCAACCTGCTGGGCATCCAGCCGGAGCTGTTTCCCGCCGACTACCAGAGCCTGGAACGCCTGCACCTGAAGCTCGCGGCCTACCTGCAAAAAGCCCGGGACCAGGGGCTGATCAACGACAAGACCATCGTGGTGCTGCCCGAACATATCGGCACCTGGCTGATGCTCACCGGCGAAAAGAACGAGGTGTACCAGGCGCTCCATGTGAAGGATGCGATGAACTGGCTGTCGGTCAGCAACCCGCTGCTGTTCGCCCGCGCCTGGATCAGCGCCACCGGCGACAACCGCACCGACGACGCCTACCTGCGCATGAAAGCCTCGGGCATGGCGCGGGACTACCAGCTGTTGTTCGGCGGTCTGGCCAAGGAGTTCGGGGTCACCCTGGTGGCCGGCTCGATCACCCTGCCCAACCCCAGCGTCAGCCAAGGGCAACTGCAGGTCGGCCATGGCGCCTTGTATAACGCCAGCGTGGTATTTGCCGCTGACGGGCTACCGATCGGTGACCCGCAGCGCCAGCTCTACCCGATCTACGATGAGCGCGGCTTCATCAAGCCCGGCGATGAAAACGTCGTCAGCGTGGTCGACACCCCGGCCGGGCGCCTGGGTGTACTGGTCGGCAGCGACAGCTGGTACCCGGACAACTACCGCAAGCTCAACGAACAAGGCGCGCAATTGATCGCGGTGCCAGCCTTTGTGCTGGGGCGCGACACCTGGGACCGCCCTTGGCGCGGCTTCAAAAGCGTGTCCACCCCGACCGAAATCAGCCTCAAGCCCGAAGAACTCAGTGAGGGCGAAGCCTGGCGCCGTCTTACGCTGATCAGCCAACAGCCGATCAGCCAGGCCAGCGCCGGCATGAGCGTGTTCCTGCGCGGGCAGTTCTGGGACCTGGGCACCGCCGGGCACAGCTTTCTCAGCAGCAACGGGCAAATCAGCGCCGATGGCGAGGCCCGTGGCGCGCGCTTGTTGAATATCTGGTTGTGAAACCGGTACGGCTGGGGGACCTGTCGGTGGGCTTCGTGCACAGCCTGGCCGATGCCATCCACAGCCACGGCCTGGACCCGCAGCCGCTGCTGCTGCAATACGGACTCGACCCGGCGCGCCTCGCCGAAGCCGGTGCACGCTTGTCGATCCCGCGCTACATGCGCCTGGGCCACGCCGCCATCCAGCTCACCGGCGACCCAGGCCTGGGCCTGCGCATGGGCCAGCTCAGCCGCTTGAGCCAGGCGGGGCTGGCCGGTGTCACCGCGGCCCAGGCGCCCACTGTGCGGGAGGCGGCGCGCGCGCTGACCCGCTTCGAGGCGCTGTATGGCTCCAACTATCGCGGGCAGTCGAGCTTCGTCGAGGATGCCGAGGGCGCCTGGTTGCGCTTCTACTCCATCAGCCCCTACAACGCCTACAACCGCTTCGTGGTGGACTCGATCATCGCCGGCTGGCTGCATCAGTTGTCGAGCCTGGCCCAGCAACCGGTGCAGGCGCAGCGCATCGACATCGAGTTCGAGGCGCCGGAGTACAGCGAACGCTACGACGCGCTGGGAGACGTTCACTTCGGCGCCGACGCCAATCAACTGCGCCTCGACCAGCACACCCTGGCCCTGCGCAACCCGCAGCACTGCCCCAGCACCTGGAACCTGTTGTTGCAGCTGTGTGAGCGAGAGTTGGAGCAACTGACCCGCACCCGCAGCCTGCGCGAGCGCATTACCCGTTTGCTCGGGCCGATGCTCAATGGCGGCCGGGAACCCGACCTCGAAGAAGTGGCGGCACGCTTGAAGCTGCCGACCTGGACGCTGCGCCGCAAACTGGCCGATGAGGGCACTCAGTTTCGCGCGATTCTCAACGATACCCGCCGCGACCTGGCCATGACCTACATTCGCGATACGGAACTGGCGTTCGGCGAGATCGCCTACTTGCTCGGTTTTGCCTCGGCCCAGGCATTTCAACGGGCGTTCAGGCGGTGGAACAACCAGACCCCAGGGGAATTTCGCCGCAGTCAGCGGCATTCCGCCTGAAGTCTTTATTACAGCTCTGTTGCATCGTCTGCCGGTTCCAGCGGGTCCAACTCAATCGCGTGGTACTCGAGCAGTTCTTCCTGGTAATCGTCCATGGCGGACTCCTTCTTGCGTTAACAGGGGTTGCAGATAAATGACCTGCATCACCAGCCTAAAGTGCCGTGATGACGAAAAAATGTCGACGTCATGACGTTCCTGCACTCAAGGATTAAACGTAGCAGCGTTGCAGGGATTTAGCACCTGACGACCGAGGAACTATTGCAATCATTGCAATTGCAATTAAATACAGATTTGCATTAGGGTATGGGCATTCGTCGCCAGGTGACCCTCTCCATGACCGCCGCTACCGCACACGCCGCGCAGCTCTGTATCGACGCCTTGAGCACTGCCACCCCCGCCAGCCGGTCACCGTTGCACACCGTGATCAGCATGGCCAGCACCCTCGAATCCAGCCGCCAGGCCTGGGTGATCCACGGCCAGTCGCGCTCCCGACGCGAGGGTAACTGGCCCGCCTGGTTCGCCCGCAACGCCGTGGAAAAACCCTTGCTGTACCTGCACAGCGCGCACTCGGCGGCACAGTTGAGCGCGCTGTCGAACGTTACCCGGCAGCGCGGCATCCTGTGCAACGACATTGAAAACCAGCCCTCCCGCTGGCCCAAAGGCACGCAACCGTCCCTGCCGTTGTGGCTGGCCACTCATCCACGCTGTACCCCGTATGACCCGGCCTCAGGGGAAGAAGCCCGCGCAATTGTGCTGGCGGCCTTGCGAAGCCTGTATGTCGATGGCAAGCCTGGCTTCTATTACCTGGCGTTGCATGATCAGGACAGCGCAGCGCCCCTGAGTAAGCAGGACCGAGAGGCCGCGCTCAAGGGCATGTACCCACTCCAGTGCAACAGCCCCTTCGACGTGCGATTGCTCGGCGCAGGCCTCGCGCTTGACGAGGTGGTACACGCCAGGCGCTTGCTCAAACAGGACTGGAACATCAGTGCGCAGCTATGGAGCTGCCCCAGCTACACACGACTGGCCCGCGAGGCAGCCGCCGCTGAACGCTGGAATCGCTTGCACCCCAGGCTGCCCAAGCGCGGTTGCCATTTGCGTGATTGCCTGGCGGGGAGTGCTGCGCCGGTGATTGCGGTAACCGGCTATCCGCAGGCGATTGTCGATCAGTTAGGGGCGTACATGGATGCACGCTTTGTGGCACTGGGCGCGGGGTCGGTACAGGCGGCGGCACCGAGTCGATATTGGATCGTGGTATCGGCGCTCAGGGCCTTGGCGGATGAAGGGCGGATCGGCACACGGCAAGTGCAGGACGCGATGAAGCGCTATGCACTGGAATGCGAGTGACGGCAAGGCAGCGCCGTGGGGTTTCAGATTTTGCGGCGACTGCGGGTCTGCACGCCCGCGTCCATCGCCAGCCCGGCGGTGCGCTCCAACGCGTCGGCAAAGCCCTGGCGCTGCTCGGGCTCAATCTGCGACAGAAACAACTCATCCACCGTGCTTTCGTAGATCTTCCACATCTTTTTACGCAGCACCCGACCGGCCTCGGTGATCGAGGCAAACGCCGCGCGGCCATCGCCGTCGGAGCGGGAACGCACCACCAGACCGTCCTTTTCCAGACGGTCGACCAGTCGCGTGAGGTTGTAGCGTTCGATGGCGAGCACATCGGCCAATTCGTGCATGCGGCGGGTGCCGTCGGGGCCGCTTTCCAGGCCCCATAGCGCGTCGTACCAGGCGTACGGCGGCAGGTCCGCCTCAGCCAGGCGACGCTCGATTTCACGGATGACGGTCCTGTGGGCCCTGACAAAACGGAACCATACATCTGGCTCTTTCGACGACATGCAACACCATCCGGGGAATTTCAAGAAGGTTGCAATAGTAGCTCATCCCGCGCTAGATTCGGCCATGTAGTTGCAATTGCAATTACATTTGCCGGCACTCCCACAAAGAGCCCGCCACTTCAAACCTGCCTACCCTGGAGCCTCACATGACCCCGAACAACGCAGTCAGACGCGACGACGACCCACAGGAAACCCGCGAGTGGCTGGAGTCCATCGAGTCGGTGTTGTCCACCGAAGGCCGCCCGCGCGCGCACTACCTGATCGATCAGTTGCTGGATTTCGACGTGGCGCGGCATGGCGACTTCTACGGGCGGGTGACCACGCCGTACGTCAATACCATCCCGGTGGACCGCCAGTTGCCCTACCCCGGCAACCTGGCCATCGAACGCCGTACCAATGCGTTTATCCGCTGGAATGCCATGGCAATGGTGTTGCGTGCAGGCAAGCACTCAGGGGTCGGTGGGCATATCGCAACCTATGCGTCAGCCGCCGTGCTGTACGACGTCGGTTTCGACCACTTCTTCCGTGGCCGTACCGAGCGCTTTGACGGCGACCTGGTGTACATCCAGGGCCATTCCTCCCCGGGCATTTATGGGCGCGCCTACCTGGAAGGCCGCATCAGCGAAGCGCAACTCGACAACTTCCGCCGTGAGGCCGGTGGCGAGGGTATTTCGTCCTACCCGCACCCACGGCTGATGCCGGACTTCTGGCAATTCCCCACCGTGTCCATGGGCCTCGGCCCGATCACGGCCGCTTACCAGGCGCGCTTCATGCGCTACCTGGAATTGCGTGGCCTCAAGCAACACCAGGGGCGCAAGGTCTGGGCCTTCCTCGGTGATGGCGAAATGGACCAGCCGGAATCCCTGGCCGCCATCTCCCTGGCTGGGCGCGAGAAGCTCGACAACCTGATCTTCGTGGTCAACTGCAACCTGCAACGCCTGGACGGCCCGGTGCGCGGCAATGCCAAGGTGATCCAGGAGTTCGAAAGCCTGTACCGCGCCGCCGGCTGGAACGTGATCAAAGTGATCTGGGGCGGCGGTTGGGATGCCCTGCTGGACAAAGACCACAGCGGCCTGCTGCGCCAACGCATGATGGAATGCGTGGACGGCGACTATCAGAACTACAAGTCGCAGAACGGCGCTTATGTGCGAGAACATTTCTTCGGCAAATACCCGGAGTTGCTGGCATTGGTTGCGGATATGTCCGACGACGAAATCTGGAAACTCTCACGGGGCGGGCATGACCCGGACAAGGTCTACAACGCCTATGCCGCCGCTGTGCGCCATAGCGGCCAGCCTACGGTGATCCTGGCGAAGACCGTCAAGGGCTTCGGCATGGGTGAAGCCGGCGAAGGGCAGAACATCAACCATCAATTGAAGAAGATGGGCGCAGATGCGGTGAGAGCCTTCCGCGATCGTTTTGGCCTGGACGTCGCGGACGAGCAACTCGCCGACATTCCCTACCTCAAGCCCGCCGCCGACAGCGAAGAAGCGCTTTACTTCGCGGCGCGCCGCCAGGCGCTGGGCGGCTATGTGCCGGCACGCCACAGTGCGGTCGAACCCTTGCAGATTCCCGAACTTGCCGCCTTTGCTACCCAGCTCAAGGACACCGGCGAACGGGCGATCTCCACCACCATGGCCTTTGTGCGCATCCTCGGCACCCTGCTCAAGGACCCGCACCTGGGCAAACTGATCGTGCCCATTGTGCCGGATGAGTCGCGCACCTTCGGCATGGAAAGCCTGTTCCGTCAGATTGGCATCCACTCTGCCGTAGGCCAACTCTACACCCCGCAGGACGCAGGGCAACTGAGCTACTACAAAGAGAGCAAGGACGGACAGATCCTGCAGGAAGGCCTGAATGAATCCGGCGCCATTTCCTCGTGGATTGCGGCCAGTACGTCCTATAGCAACCACGGCTTGATGACGGTGCCGTTCTATATCTTCTATTCGATGTTCGGTTTCCAGCGGGTGGGTGATCTGGCCTGGGCTGCCGGCGATGCACGGGCACGCGGCTTCCTGCTGGGGGCCACCGCCGGCCGCACCACGCTGATGGGCGAAGGTTTGCAACATGACGATGGGCACAGCCATATCCTGTCGTCGGTGATTCCGTGCTGCGTTTCCTACGACCCGACCTTTGCCTACGAGCTGGCGGTGATCATTCGCGAAGGCATGCGGCGGATGTACGTGGAACAGGAAGACATCTACTACTACATCACCCTGCTCAACGAAAATTACCCGCACCCGGCGATGCCCGAAGGGGTGGAAGACGGGATTCTCAAGGGCATGTACCCGCTCAAGGCCAGCAAGCAGGCCCAGGTGCAACTGATGGGCAGTGGCTCAATCCTGCGTGAGGTGATCGCCGCGGGCGAGCTGCTTGAGCAGGACTTCGGCGTGCACAGCACCGTGTGGAGCGCCACCAGCCTCACCGAATTGCGCCGCGACGGGCATGCAGCCGAACGCTGGAACCTGCTGCACCCGCAGAGCGAGCCACGGGTGAGTTATGTGGAGCACTGCCTGGCCGGGCAGGCGGGGCCGGTGGTGGTGACGACGGACTACATGAAGCTATTCGCCGATCAGATCCGCCCCTTTGTCCATGGCCGACGCTTTGTGGCCCTGGGCACCGATGGCTTCGGACAATCGGATACCCGTGAAACCCTGCGCGCGTTCTTCGAAGTGGACCGGCATTTCATCGTGCTGGCAGCCCTGAAGGCGTTGGCGGATGACGGCGTGATAGGTCGTGAAAAAGTCAGTGAAGCCATCAGCCGCTACGGGATCGACGTCGACAAGGTCAACCCCGTGGCGGTCTGAGTTACTGCGCAGGCGTCGGCAGGGGCGGAATCGCTTCTGTCGGTGCCGGCAGGTCCGGGTTACTGGTAGCGGGTGCAGGCTCAGGCTGTGGCGCGAGCGGTGCGGCCTCGGCAGGCGGTGTGACGGGCTGGGACACGGCAGGCTCTTCCTTCGGCGGCTCGGTTTTCTCTGCCGCCGGTGCGGTTTTAGGTTCCGGCACACCCAGCTCGGCTTTCGGCTGCTCGGGGATATGCGCGGCCTTCTTCACTTCCTGAGGCAGGAACACGTCCACCAGCGCAAAGTAGCGCTCGTAGAATTTCGGCGCCGAAACGGTCTCGCTCGCCACCTTCACCATGGAATCATCGGTGGAACCGATCGGCATCGATACCGACCCCAGCACGCCCACACCCAGGCTCGCGGAGTTGTTGACCTTCTTCAGCGCGTAACGGTCCTGCAAGGCGTTGGCGAACATGGTCGAGTGATTGGTGCCTTTGCCATCGTCGGCACACACCACGTTGAAGCTGATCTGCAGGTGGGTCTCGCCGGTCTGCTGGAAGCTCTTGTTGCCCACCACCAGTTTCGGATCGCTGCTGGTGATGATGTAGCCCTGGCTCAGCAAGGCACGTCGCGCCGCTTCGCACGCCGCCACATCGGTGACCGGGTAATCGCGGGAAAACGTACCGGAGTCGTCGAAATTCTCATGTTCATAAATGGCGGTCTTGGGTGACGAGCAGCCCGCGGCGCCCGCCAGCACCAGCGCCAGCCCGAGGCTACGCAAGTGAAATGATGTCGACATTGAAAATCCTGAGGAAAACGGTCCGGGCGGTATTGTGCAACAGAACGAGGCCTTGGCGCGCGCATTCCTGTCGGTAAAACGTCACAGCCCTACCTCGTACCGGCCGTAGGAAAAAGCCCTGCACACATATGATCAATAAACACGCGCAATTTGACCGAAGCATGGCGACTTGATGGCCATAACATCCAGAAACTGCCCCGGTGTTCCAGGCAGTCATCCAGCACCCTTTGCAGCCGCCCCTCCTGGACGGCCTGATTGACCATGTAGTCTGGCAGGCAAGCGATCCCCAACCCTTCGAGTACCACATGCTTGAGCGACTCGATCGTGGTGCTGACCAACGGGGTGCGCAGGACTGGCTCCGAGGCGCCGGGCGCCAGGCGTAACGGCCAGGGCTCCAGCTTGCCGGTGGCGCAGAACTTGTGGCGCAGGCAGGCATGCCCGTTCAAGTCCTGCGGCTGTTGTGGCGTACCGTGCTGGCGGAAATAGGCCGGCGTGCCCACCAGCACCAACTGGTAGTGTCCCAGATGGCGCGCCATCAAGCGCGAATCTTCTGGCTTACCGGTACGAATCACCGCATCGAACCCTTCTTCGATCACGTCCACCATGCGGTCGGAAAAATCCACATCCAGCGCGATATCCGGGTAGGCGCGCATGAAGTCGCTGAGCACCGGCATCAGCAAGCCGCGCACCTGCGGCACGCTGATGCGCAACGTGCCACGGGGCGTAGCGCTGGCGTCCGTCAGTTCCCGCTCGGCCGCCTCGACCTCGGCCAGGATCCGCCGCGAACGCTCCAGGAACAGCGCACCTTCACTGGTCAAGGTGATGCTGCGAGTGCTGCGGTGAAACAGCCGCACGCCGAGGCGCTCTTCCATCCGCGCAATGCTTTTGCCGACGGCCGACGACGACACGCCCAGCACACGCCCGGCGACGGTGAAGCTACGCGTTTCTGCCACCTGAACGAATACAGAGAGGCTACCCAGACTGTCCATGAGCGAGTCCCTGGAAATTGCGGACTCCAACGTCCGATAAGTTCGGAACCTTAGCCTGTTTTTCCGTAGACCACAGCCCCCTACTCTGTCGACTTGCCCATTTGCATGGATAGAGCGCGATGACCTCCCTCACCGATTCCGCCGTGACTGCCCGAAAAGAAACACTGCCGCTGGGAGGATTACTGGCCCTGGCCAGCGCCGGCTTTATCACTATCCTCACCGAAGCCATGCCCGCCGGGCTCCTGCCGCAGATGGGCGACGGCCTCGGCGTATCGCCCGCGCTGGTCGGCCAATTGGTTACGCTGTACGCCCTGGGTTCGCTGCTGGCGGCCATTCCGCTGACGCTGTTGACCCGATGCTGGCGTCGCCGTCCCTTGCTTCTGGTCGCAATCGGCGGCTTTGCCCTGGTCAACAGCGTGACCGCGCTCTCCAGCCACTATGGGCTGACCCTGGTGGCGCGCTTCCTGGCCGGTGTATTCGCCGGACTGCTGTGGGCGCTGTTGGCAGGCTATGCCAGCCGAATGGTCGCGCCCCACCTGCAAGGCCGGGCCATCGCAGTCGCGATGCTGGGCGCACCGCTGGCCCTGTCGCTGGGTGTTCCAGCCGGCACCTTTCTGGGGGCTGCGGTTGGCTGGCGCCTGAGTTTTGCAATCATGACCGGCCTGACGCTGGTGCTACTGATCTGGGCACGCCTGCAACTGCCGGATTTCGCCGGTGAACCGGCGGGGAAACGCTTGGGGCTGCTTCAAGTGTTCAGCTTGCCGGGTATTCGTCCGGTGCTGTGGGTGACTTTTACCTACGTGCTCGCCCACAACATTCTCTACACCTACATCGCGCCGCTGCTGGTGCCGGCGCGGATTGCCGCCGATATTGACCAGGTCCTGCTGGTGTTCGGCCTTGCCGCGTTGCTGAGCATCTGGCTGGCGGGTGTATTGATTGATCGGTGGTTACGCCCGTTGCTGCTGATCAGTTGTGCGCTGTTCGGTCTGGTCGCCTTGGCGCTGGCGTTCTGGATGAACCTGCCGGCGGCTATCTACCTCGCGGTCGCGCTGTGGGGCCTGGCGTTCGGCGGCCTGCCTGCGTTGCTGCAAACCGCACTGGCCAAATCGGCAGGCGAATCGGCGGACGCCGCACAATCGATGCTGGTGACCGTGTGGAACCTGGGCATCGCAGGCGGCGGACTGGTGGGCGGTGTGTTGCTCCAAGGCTGGGGCGTCGGCGCATTCACCTGGGCGGTTGTGCTGCTGATGCTACTGGCCCTGGCCGGCGCGTTACAGGCGGCGCCCCAACAACTGGCCCGGCCACCCTTCAAGGTCGAACGTTGAAATACGCTGATACCCGCACGCCTCGTAAAAACGCACCAGGTCGCCCGTGCCGCCGGCGTAACAGTCCACGCGCAGGCGCTTGACCCCGGCAGCGCGGGCACGCTCATCGGCGAAAGCCAACAGCTGCCGACCCAACCCACGCGCACGTGCATCACGTGCGGCGATCAGCAAACGCACATAGACTTCCGGCTCAGACGCTGGCGGTACGTAAGGCATGGGCTCGCCCAGCACAAGTGCCGCCAGCAACCGCCCCTCAGGCGTTTCAACCACCCAGGCACCGGGCATGGCACACGCGTCTGTGACTTGCGCTACCCGCCGGGGCAATGCGGACCAGGGCGTGGTGCCCCATTGGGCGTTATTACCCATCCCGACAAACCAGGCAATCACCTCGTCAAACACCTGCAGCACGGCCGGGGCATCCGCTGCGCTGGCATGACGGATCACCCAGCCTTCTTTTCCTTGAATAGACACGCGCGAAACTCCTTGGTCGGCGATAACGAATGACCAGTCTAGCGTGTCTAGTCCTGAAATAGGTTTACACCTGTTTCACCCCAACGCCCGATGCACTGCATCGGGCGTTTTGTATTTTAAGGACAAGTGCGGGCGCTCCTGGTTGTAGATCAAGATCGCCTCCCGCACCATTTGCTCCGCTTGAACCAAGTCTGTCGGCCGGTGAAGCAAGAGTTCCGCCTTCAAGATTCCGTTGACCCGTTCTGCCAAGGCGTTTTGGTAGCAATCGTAGCCATCAGTCATCGAGCATGTGATGCCATGCTTGGCATGGATTTTTTGATAGAGCACTGAGCAGTACTGCACGCCGCGATCCGAGTGATGAACCAGTTTCTGGCCCGTTCGACGTGCCTTCAACGCCATGCGTAAGGCTTGGGCTACCGAATCGGCATGTAGACTGCCATGCACGTGATAACCAACTATTTTCCTCGAGAAGGCATCCGTCACCAAACTTAGGTAGGCCGGTTCATCGCGCCCTGTAGATAGGTAGGTGATATCCGCCACCCAGACCTGTTCCGGGCCAGTAGCTACGACTTGTTGCGGGCCAGGCTTTAGCAAATTGGGATGGCAGCGAAAGCGATGATGGCTATCGGTCGTCTTGTGATAGGCCCGTCTCCTGCGCACCAACTGCCGGTGCTCTCGTAAAACCCCAAACAAACGATCTCGTCCGACATGCAATTCTGGCTTGTCATGCTTCGCTTGCATCATCGAGTGCAATTTGCGGGTGCCAATGCACGGTTGGCGCACACGAACTTCCTGCACAAACTGGAGAAGTTTCTGATCTTGATCGGCTCGGGCACGATGGACCCGGTCACGCTTGTAATAGGCTTGGCGACTGATCCTCATAAACTGGCAAGCCCTGCTGACACTCAGGGTCTGGGTTTGCGCAACGACTTGCCGGACCGCTTTTTTACAACGGATACACCGTAATCGTTCTTCAGAACATCGACCACGTCTTCAAAGAATTTGGCCTTCTGGTTGGCCAGTGCCAGTTGTTCCTCGAGCTCTTTGATTCTTTGCTCGGGAGTCAACGGCAAGGTAGGTTTGTCCATCGGTCGGCTCCTCTGGGTCCGAATGGAGGCGCCTTGGCTCCAGTCCTGCCGACCATGCTTGCGTAACCACACCAACACCGTCGAACGACCCTGAATCCCATAACGCCGTTGAGCTTCTTTATAACTCAACTCGCCTTTTTCGACTTGGTCGACAACCGACAATTTAAAAGTCAGCGTGTAATCTCGTTGACTGCGTTTTGCGCCCGTATTCATTGCACCTTCCCGATAAGACGTCAGAAGGTGTAAACCTTATTTAGGACGAGACAGCGCACATAAAAAAGCCCCCGGTCTTTTCAGGCCGGGGGCTTTTTATTCAAACCGACATCAGAACTTCTTGATGTCAGCCTTGGTTTCCAACTGCTTGCGGTAGGCCGCGAAGTCCTGCTGGCCGACACGGGAGGCGAGGAAGCGGCGGTATTGCGCCTTTTCTTCGTCCGTTGGCGCAGCGGCCTCGTTGACGCCGTTCAGGCGCACGATGACCAGGCTACCATCCGCCAGGGTTACAGTGGTAAAGGTCGGCTTGTCCTTGGCCGCAGGCTTGGGCATGCGGAACACGGTTTGCAGCACGGCGGGGTCGATCGCTTCCTGGCTACGGGTAGCCGCTTCAGTGACCTTCCAGGCCTGGCCGTCGACCGGCTGGTTCAGCGGGGTCTTGCCATCACGCAAGCTGGCGATCAGCTCGTCAGCGTGAGTCTTGGCAGCCGCGCTGGCGCGCTCCTTGGCCATCTGCGTGCGAATCGCCGCTGCGACGCTTTCCAGCGGCAGTTGCGAAGGCTTCAGGTGCTCTTTGGCACGCAGCACGATGATGGTTTCCGGGTCCAGCTCGATGGCGCTGCTGTTGGCACCCTCATCCAGCACTTCCGGGCTGAACGCAGCGGTGACCACGGCGCGGTTGGCCGCAACACCTTCGCCACCTTCACGGCCAAACGGCGCGGAGGTGTGTACGGTCAGTTTCAGGTCGGACGCCGGCTGGGCCAGGTCGGAGGCTTCAAATGCCGCATCTTCCAATTGCTTGGTCGCTTCGACATAACGCTGCTCGACCTGCTGGGTCTTGAGCTCTTTGGTCAGCTTGTCTTTCAGGCTGGCAAACGTCGGCACTTGCGGTGCCTCAACGCCCAACAGTTTGATCAGGTGCCAACCGAAGCTGCTACGCACCGGCGCCGATACCTGGTCCTTGTTCAACGCGTACAAGGCGGTTTCGAAGTCCGGATCGTAGACGCCAGGGCCGGCAAAGCCCAGGTCACCGCCATTGCTGGCCGAACCTGGATCCTGGGAGAACTCCTTGGCCAGGGCTTCGAACTTCTCACCCTTGGCCAGGCGTGCCTGGATTTCTTCGATCTTGGCCTTGGCTTGCGCATCGGTCGTCTTGTCGTTGACTTCAATCAGAATGTGCGCGGCACGACGCTGTTCAGCGAGGTTGGCGATTTCTTTCTGATAGGCGGCCTGCAGCTCATCATCCTTCACCGTAACCTGGTCGAAGAAGGAAGACTTCTTCAGCTCCAGATAGTCGATGACCACTTGATCAGGGGTCATGAACTCTTTGGCGTGCTGGTCGTAGTAAGCCTTGACCTCATCGTCGGTGAGCTTCACCGCCGCAGGGTTGGCCTTGATGTTGACGGTGGCGAAATCGCGGGTCTGCTTTTCCAGGCGGGCGAATGCCAGGACTTCGGCGTCGGTCACGAAGCCGCTGCCAGCGATGCCTGCGCGAACCTGGCCGATCAGCATTTCCTGGGTCAGCATCTGACGGAACTGCATACGGGTGTAGCCCAGCTGACGGATCACTTGGTCAAAGCGTTCAGGGCTGAACTTGCCATCGACCTGGAATTCCGGCGTCTGCAGGATCACCTGGTCCAGCGCAGCTTCAGAGAAGCCAAACTTGGCGTCGGCAGCGCCTTGCAGCAGCAGCTTGCGATCGATCAGACCCTTGAGGGCCGCGTCGCGCAGCAGTTTTTCGTCCAGCAGCGAAGCATCGAAATCCTTGCCCAGCTGTTGCATCAGCTGGCGGCGTTGCATGTCGACGGCCTGGCTCAGTTCGGTCTGGGTGATTTCTTCACCGTTGACCTTGGCCACGTCCTGCTTGTTGTTACCCGAAGCCTGGAAAATGGCCTCGATACCGGTGAACGCCATCAACGCGACGATGATCCCGATAATGGTCTTGGCAATCCAGCCTTGTGAATTGTCCCTGATATTTTGCAGCATGCGTCCCCCAGAAACGGTTGAACTTCAAGAATAGGCAACCGTGGAGCGTGGGTAGAGTACGGATATAAGAAAGGCGCATCCAAGGATGCGCCTTCTCGCAACTGGCGGAGCGGACGGGGGTTTTCGTTCTCCCCCCGGCTTGGCGACCCGATGCATACCTGGGTCTGCTGGCCGCTCCGCTGCCAGGTCGAACCTGCGTTCGACCCGGGTAGGTAAAGGCTTGATCGAAGCTTAGTTAACGGCTTCTTTCAGGGCTTTACCGGCTTTGAAACCTGGTTTCTTGGCAGCAGCGATTTGCAGTGCTTTGCCAGTCTGTGGGTTACGGCCAGTGCGAGCTGGGCGGTCAGTCACAGAGAAAGTACCGAAGCCTACCAGTACTACGGAGTCGCCGGCCTTCAGAGCGCCAGTGACGGATTCGATTACTGCATCCAGCGCACGGCCAGCAGCAGCTTTCGGGATATCAGCGGATGCAGCGATAGCATCAATCAGTTCCGACTTGTTCACTCTAAGTCCCCTTATATATCTATTGAGTATGATTCTAAGTTTTTTGGTGAAAGCAAAAACCAGTGCTGAATGGCCTACAGACACTTAAGAGCCGCTTTATAACAAGGGCTCTAAAAAGCTGTCAAGGAAGCCCCCAGGCTTTAACACATTAATGCGTGCTAATTCTTTCCTTGGAATCAGACTCACGTTTTTCGTCCTTAGCAACTATCTCCGGAGCCACATCCGGCAAGGGCTCCGGCGCGTATTGCAGCGCAATTTGCAGGACCTCGTCAATCCATTTAACCGGTTTAATCTGAAGATCCTGCTTGATATTGTCCGGAATTTCCTTCAAGTCGCGAACATTCTCTTCAGGAATGATCACGGTCTTGATACCACCCCGGTGTGCAGCAAGCAATTTCTCTTTCAGACCACCGATAGCCAACACCTGACCACGCAGTGTGATTTCGCCGGTCATGGCGACATCGGCGCGTACCGGAATGCCGGTCAATGCCGAGACCAGGGCCGTGCACATGCCTACGCCGGCGCTAGGGCCGTCTTTGGGGGTCGCCCCTTCCGGCATATGGATGTGCGTGTCGTGCTTCTCGTGGAAGTCCAGGGGGATCCCCAGGCTTCTGGCGCGGCTGCGCACCACGGTCTGCGCGGCAGTGATCGACTCGACCATCACGTCACCGAGGGAACCGGTCTTGATCAATTGGCCTTTGCCCGGGATCACGGCGGCTTCGATGGTCAGCAACTCGCCGCCCACCTGGGTCCACGCCAGGCCAGTCACCTGGCCGACCTGGTCCTGCTGCTCGGCCAGGCCGTAGCGGAATTTGCGCACGCCCAGGAAGTGTTCCAGCGAATCGGCCGTGACCTTCACCGAGAAGCGTTTTTCCAGTGCATGTTCCTTCACCGCCTTGCGGCAGATCTTCGCAATCTGGCGCTCCAGGCCTCGTACACCGGCCTCGCGGGTGTAGTAGCGCACGATGTCACGGATCGCCTCGACCTCGAACTCGATCTCGCCTTTCTTCAGGCCATTGGCCGACGTCTGCTTGGGCGCGAGGTACTTGACGGCAATGTTGATCTTCTCGTCTTCGGTGTAACCCGGCAGACGAATCACCTCCATTCGGTCCAGCAACGCGGGCGGGATGTTCATGGAGTTGGAGGTGCACAGGAACATCACATCGGAGAGGTCGTAGTCGACTTCCAGGTAATGGTCGTTGAAATTGTGGTTCTGCTCGGGGTCGAGCACTTCGAGCAAGGCAGACGCCGGATCGCCACGCATGTCGCTGCCCATTTTGTCGATTTCATCGAGCAGGAACAGCGGGTTGCGCACACCCACCTTTGTCATCTTTTGAATCAATCTTCCTGGCATCGAACCGATGTAAGTGCGGCGATGACCACGGATTTCCGCTTCATCACGCACACCGCCGAGGGCCATGCGCACGAATTTACGGTTGGTGGCGTTGGCAATCGACTCGGCGAGGGAGGTTTTACCCACACCCGGTGGACCGACCAGGCACAACACCGGCCCGCGAATCTTTTTCACGCGTTTTTGCACGGCGAGGTATTCGAGGATACGTTCCTTGACTTCTTCCAGGCCATAGTGGTCGGCATCGAGAATGTCTTCGGCACGCGCCAGGTCCAGGCGGACCTTGGTCTGCGCCTTCCACGGCACCTGCACCAGCCAGTCGATGTAGGAGCGCACCACGGTGGCTTCGGCCGACATCGGCGACATCTGCTTGAGCTTGTTCAACTCCGCAGTGGCCTTGGTCAGAGCATCTTTCGGCAGGCCGGCGGCATCGATGCGCTTTTTCAGCTCTTCGATTTCGTTGTGGCCTTCCTCGCTGTCGCCGAGCTCCTTCTGAATGGCCTTCATCTGCTCATTCAAGTAGTACTCGCGCTGACTGCGCTCCATTTGCTTCTTAACGCGACCACGAATGCGCTTCTCGACCTGCAACAGGTCGATCTCGGCATCCAGCAGTGCCAATACATGCTCGACACGGGCCGGCAGGTCGATGATTTCGAGAATGTCCTGCTTCTGCTCGATCTTCAGCGCCATGTGCGCGGCCATGGTGTCCACCAGGCGGCTTGGCTCATCGATGCTGTTGAGGGAGGACAGGACTTCAGCCGGGACTTTCTTGCCCAACTGCACGTACTGCTCGAACTGCGAGAGCAGGCTGCGTACAAACACTTCGGACTCGCGCTCAGGGGCCTCGACTTCGTCGATCAGCGCCACTTCGGCACGCAGGTGGCCGTCCACCTCCATGAAGCGCTCAACCGCGCCGCGCTGCTCACCTTCCACCAGCACCTTGACGGTGCCATCAGGCAGTTTGAGCAGTTGCAGCACGGTCGCAATGGTACCGACGCGATACAGGGCATCTTCGCCTGGATCATCATCGGCAGGATTTCTCTGGGCCAACAGCAGGATCTGCTTGTCGCCCGTCATCGCGGCCTCGAGGGCTTCGATAGACTTCTCGCGCCCCACGAACAGCGGGATAACCATGTGCGGATAGACGACGACATCACGCAACGGCAGGAGAGGCAATTCGATGGTTGTCTTCATGATTTCGCCTCTATGACAGTTCAAAAATTAGCTTGAAACCAAGATGGGGGCTGCATGCAAAAAAAACAAGCTTATTGCCAGCAGTTAAACGCAGTAAACGCTCCGGCGTAAAAAACGCCGTAAAAACAAAGGGGCCCCTGGAGGCCCCTTGTTTATACCGACACTGCGAAACGCTTACGCGTCAGGCGCAGCTTTGGCAGCCTTGGCAGCCGGCTCACTGTTTTCGTAGATGTACAGTGGCTTGGACTTGCCTTCGATCACGCTTTCGTCGATCACCACTTTACTCACCTCGGACTGCGAGGGGATTTCGTACATGGTGTCGAGCAGCACCCCTTCAAGAATCGAGCGCAGGCCACGTGCACCGGTCTTGCGCTCCAGTGCCCGCTTGGCCACTGACTTGAGTGCATCGGTACGGAACTCGAGGTCTACACCTTCCATCTCGAACAACTTGGCGTATTGCTTGGTCAGGGCGTTCTTCGGCTCGGTGAGGATCTGAATCAAAGCCGCCTCATCCAGCTCGTCCAACGTGGCCAGGACCGGCAGACGGCCAACGAATTCCGGGATCAGACCGAACTTGACCAGATCGTCAGGCTCGACTTCACGCAGGGACTCGCCCACCTTCTTGCCTTCTTCCTTGCTGCGCACTTCTGCACTGAAACCAATGCCACCACGGGTGGAACGCTGCTGGATCACTTTTTCCAGGCCGGAGAACGCACCGCCACAGATGAACAGGATGTTGCGTGTATCAACCTGAAGGAATTCCTGCTGCGGGTGCTTGCGGCCGCCTTGTGGCGGTACGGAAGCGACCGTGCCTTCAATCAGTTTCAACAGTGCCTGCTGCACGCCTTCACCGGAAACGTCACGGGTGATCGACGGGTTGTCCGACTTGCGCGAGATCTTGTCGATTTCGTCGATATAGACGATACCCATCTGGGCCTTCTCTACATCGTAGTCGCACTTCTGCAGCAGTTTCTGAATGATGTTCTCGACATCTTCACCCACGTAGCCAGCCTCGGTGAGGGTGGTGGCGTCGGCGATGGTGAACGGAACGTTCAGCAGGCGAGCGAGGGTTTCTGCAAGCAGGGTTTTACCCGAGCCTGTAGGACCGATCAGCAAGATGTTGCTCTTGCCGAGTTCAACTTCGTCGCCTTTCTTGTCACGCTGGTTCAAGCGCTTGTAGTGGTTGTATACCGCTACGGCCAGAACCTTCTTTGCACGCTCTTGACCAATTACATACTGGTCAAGGATGCCGCTGATTTCTTTAGGCGAAGGCAATTTATGCGCGCTGCTCTCGGCCTGGGCTTCCTGCACCTCCTCACGGATGATGTCATTGCACAGGTCGACGCATTCGTCGCAGATAAACACCGAGGGGCCGGCAATCAATTTGCGTACTTCATGCTGGCTTTTGCCGCAGAAGGAGCAATAGAGCAGCTTGCCGTTGTCCTCGCCGTTGCGGGTGTCAGTCATTCGTTCGATCCAAATCCGATAGGCTTGCAACACAAGATGAAGGCTTATGCGGGCTTTTTCAAGCCCGCCAGTGGTCGGACATGCCGACCAGCCCTATTTTGAGCGGCTTATATTAAGCGGGACGCTGGGTGATCACTTCGTCGATCAGGCCGTATGCCTTCGCCGCATCGGCACTCATGAAGTTGTCGCGGTTGGTATCGCGCTCGATTTCTTCCAGGGTGCGCCCGCTGTGCTTGGCCATCAACGTGTTGAGACGCTCGCGGATAAACAGGATCTCCTTGGCGTGAATCTCGATATCCGACGCCTGGCCCTGGAAACCGCCCAGTGGCTGGTGAATCATCACGCGCGAGTTAGGCAGGCAGAAACGCTTGCCCTCGGCACCGGCAGTCAGCAGGAACGCACCCATGCTGCAGGCCTGGCCGATGCAGGTGGTCGACACATTCGGCTTGATGAACTGCATGGTGTCGTAGATCGACATGCCCGCTGTTACCGAACCGCCAGGGGAGTTGATGTAGAGATGGATGTCCTTGTCCGGGTTTTCCGCTTCAAGGAACAGCAGCTGCGCACAGATCAGGTTGGCCATGTAGTCCTCTACGGGGCCCACCAGAAAGATCACTCGCTCCTTGAGCAGGCGCGAGTAGATGTCGTAGGCGCGTTCGCCACGAGCGGACTGCTCGACAACCATCGGGACCAGGCCGCCAGCGGCCTGGATATCAGAGTTCTGCTGAATATAGGAATTACGGAACATGCTCTGCAGTTACTCCCAAATAGTCATGTCTTGAAAACGCATAAGCCAGCGCGAGGCTGGCTTATGGTTGAATTTCCAACGAGTTGGACAATCAGTCGGCTTGTGCTGCTTCCGCCGGTTTGACTGCTTCTTCGTAAGAGACCGCTTTATCGGTCACCTTAGCCTTCTGCAGAACAGTATCCACAACTTGTTCTTCCAGCACAACCGAACGCACTTCGTTCAGTTGCTGATCGTTCTTGTAGTACCAAGCCACGACCTGCTCAGGCTCCTGGTAGGCCGAAGCCATTTCCTGGATCATTTCGCGAACGCGATCTTCGTCTGGCTTGAGGTCGAACTGCTTGACCACTTCAGCCACGATCAGGCCCAGCACGACGCGGCGCTTGGCTTGCTCTTCGAACAGCTCGGCCGGCAGTTGGTCAGGCTTGATGTTGCCACCAAACTGCTGAACAGCTTGAACGCGCAGGCGATCCACTTCGTTGGACAGCAGGGCCTTAGGCACTTCGATCGGGTTGGCGGCCAGCAGACCGTCCATGACCTGGTTCTTGACCTTGGATTTGATGGCCTGGCGCAGCTCACGCTCCATGTTCTTGCGAACTTCGGTGCGGAAACCTTCGATACCGGTTTCCTTGATACCGAATTGCGCGAAGAATTCTTCGTTCAGCTCTGGCAGCTTAGGCTCGGAAACGGTGTTGACGGTCACGGTGAACTCGGCGGCTTTGCCAGCCAGGTCCAGGTTCTGGTAGTCAGCAGGGAAAGTCAGGTTCAGAACGCGCTCTTCGCCGGCTTTGGCGCCAACCAGGCCGTCTTCGAAACCCGGGATCATGCGGTTGGAACCCAGCACCAGCTGAGTACCCTTGGCGGAGCCGCCAGCGAAGACTTCGCCGTCAACCTTGCCAACGAAATCGATGTTCAGCTGGTCTTCGTTCTGGGCAGCACGGTCGACCACTTCGAAACGAGTGTTCTGCTTGCGCAGGATTTCCAGCATGTTGTCCAGGTCCGAGTCAGCCACTTCGGCGCTCAGGCGCTCGATGGCGATACTCTCGAAACCGGCCACTTCAAACTCAGGGAACACTTCGAATACAGCGACGTATTCCAGATCTTTGCCTGCTTCCAGGGACTTAGGCTCGATCGACGGCGAACCCGCCGGGTTCAGCTTTTGCTCAGTGACCGCTTCGTAGAAAGAAGCCTGGATCACGTCACCCACAGCTTCCTGGCGCGCATCGGCACCAAAGCGGCGCTTGATTTCGCTCATTGGCACTTTGCCTGGACGGAAACCAGCGATCTTGGCCTTCTGGGCAGTCTGCTGCAGACGCTTGTTGACCGCAGTCTCGATACGCTCAGCCGGCACGGTGATGCTCAGGCGACGCTCGATAGCAGTAGTATTTTCAACAGAAACTTGCATGGATATTCCTCGTTGCACAGACGTTAGCCGGCCATTTCCGACCCCAATCAAGGGCATGCATTCTAGTGGGTCAAACTCAAGAAGTCACCCTACTGCAAATACACCCGAAAACAGCCAGCAATTTATCGGTACGAAGGCACTGATGCACCCCGCCCCGGTGACAAATACAGCCCATCACGCCAGGGCTCTGCGCCGCCCCTTCTATATATAGAAGAAGTCGTCATCCATCTCCCTGACGGCCAACCCTTCAAACGGGACTGGCAGGCAGCGCAGCATCATCGAGATACATAAATACGACGAAACGCCCTGCCGTTGCGACCCAGTGACTGCGACCGCGGAATATTCGAACCGCTAAAACCAAAAAAGGCGCCAGACTGTTAAATCTGGCGCCTTTCGAATATGGGGTGGACGAAGGGGATCGAACCCTCGACAACGGGAGTCACAATCCCGTGCTCTACCAACTGAGCTACGCCCACCATATTGCGTTAACAAAGAAACCAAACCACTTCTTTGTCTAGCCTTACCCTGCTTATCAACGAGGCGAAGCTTTATTTGGTGCGGATGAAGAGACTCGAACTCTTACGCCTCGCGGCGCTGGAACCTAAATCCAGTGTGTCTACCAATTCCACCACATCCGCGCTTGAAGCTCTTAAAGCAAAGGCGCCAGACGATTAATCTGGCGCCTTTTAAAATATGGGGTGGACGAAGGGGATCGAACCCTCGACAACGGGAGTCACAATCCCGTGCTCTACCAACTGAGCTACGCCCACCATCTGACGCTACTTGTGCCAAAGCTGCCTAATGGCGCACCCGGCAGGACTCGAACCTGCGACCATCCGCTTAGAAGGCGGATGCTCTATCCAGCTGAGCTACGGGCGCCTTATTAATCTGTACTCTTGGAGGATTACAAACTAAGTGCTTCCAGCCTTGCAGAACAACACGCTATTCTGCTCGACCTTCTTAACCAGTGCTAGGCTGTGCCCGACAAGTGCGACGAATAGTATAGACGCCCTCCAAACCCGTCAAATCTTTTTTGAAAAAAATTCATTTTATTTAAGGGGTTAGGGCAATTTGCAGACCAAGCGCCTTTGCCCTCACGCCTTGGCATGCGAGAATGCGCGCACTTTTCTTCCCCCTCTCGATGGTTAATCACGCGTAATGACTGCACAACTTATCGACGGCAAATCAATCGCCGCCAGCCTGCGCCAGCAGATCGCCAAACGAGTCACCGAGCGCAGCCAGCAAGGCCTGCGCACGCCTGGCCTCGCGGTGATCCTGGTCGGCAGCGATCCTGCCTCTCAGGTTTATGTCTCGCACAAGCGTAAAGACTGTGAAGAGGTCGGCTTTATTTCCAAGGCCTACGACTTGCCTTCCGAGACCACCCAGCAGGCCCTTACCGACCTGATCGACGGTCTCAACGACGACCCGAAGATCGATGGCATCCTGCTCCAACTGCCTCTGCCCGAGCACCTGGACGCCTCCAAGTTGCTGGAGCGCATTCGCCCGGACAAAGATGTCGACGGCTTCCACCCTTATAACGTCGGCCGCCTGGCCCAGCGTATCCCGCTGCTGCGCCCATGCACGCCGAAAGGCATCATGACCCTGCTGGAAAGCACCGGTGTCGACCTGTACGGCCTCGACGCCGTGGTTGTCGGCGCATCCAACATCGTCGGTCGCCCGATGGCCATGGAACTGCTGCTGGCCGGCTGCACCGTGACCGTTACCCACCGCTTCACCAAGGATCTCGCCGGTCACGTCGGCCGCGCCGACCTGGTCGTGGTTGCCGCCGGCAAGCCGGGCCTGGTCAAGGGTGAGTGGATCAAGGAAGGCGCCATCGTCATCGACGTGGGCATCAACCGCCAGGAAGACGGCAAGCTGGTCGGCGACGTGGTGTACGACACCGCCCTGCCCCGTGCCGGCTGGATCACCCCGGTACCCGGCGGTGTCGGTCCGATGACGCGCGCCTGCCTGCTGGAAAACACGCTGTACGCCGCAGAGACCCTGCACACCTAATAACCGGGCGTACTGAAAAAGCCCTGCCTTATCGCAGGGCTTTTTATTGCCCGCAATAAATCCTGTTTTTTCTTAGTTTTTAAGAACTTTCGTCCGGTTCTAGAAGAACATTCGACAGTTTCTGATCCATACTCCTAAAATGTAACGGCATTTATCCAAAACCCGTTTCCGAACGGTATTTCCTTACTTTTTAGCGAGTTCATCCGCGTGAAAATTCGTCTCTCTATTGTCAGCCTATTTTTTGCGTTTACAGGCACCTTCGCTCACGCCGCCGAAACCACCCAGGCCCCGCGTGACACCTCCAAACTGCAAATCGCCTCCGGCAGCGCCATGCTGGTAGATCTGCAGACCAACAAAGTCATCTACTCCAGCAACCCGGATGTGGTGGTGCCCATTGCCTCGGTGAGCAAGTTGATGACCGGCCTGGTGGTACTTGAAGCCAAACAGAACATGGATGAGTACATCGACATCAACATCAAGGACACGCCGGAAATGAAAGGCGTGTTTTCCCGCGTGAAAATCGGCAGCGAGATGCCGCGTAAAGAAATGCTGCTGATCGCGCTGATGTCCTCGGAAAACCGTGCCGCCGCCAGCCTGGCGCACCACTATCCGGGCGGCTACCCGGCGTTTATCGCCGCGATGAACGCCAAGGCCAAGGCGCTGGGCATGACCAGCACTCACTATGTGGAACCCACCGGCCTGTCGATCCACAACGTGTCCACCGCCCGGGACCTGAGCAAATTGCTCGCCGCCGCGCGTCACTACCCGTTGCTCAGCCAGTTGAGCACTACCAAGGAAAAGACCGTGTCGTTCCGCAAGCCCAACTACACCCTGGGCTTCTCCAACACCGACCACCTGATCAACCGCGCCAACTGGGACATCAAGCTGACCAAGACCGGCTTCACCAACCAGGCCGGCCACTGCCTGGTGCTGGTGACCAGCATGGGCAACCGCCCGGTGTCGCTGGTGATCCTGGATGCTTTCGGCAAATTCACCCACTTTGCCGATGCCAGCCGTATCCGCAATTGGGTTGAAACCGGCAAGAGCGGGTCGGTGCCGGATGTGGCGTTGCGCTACAAGGCCGACAAGAACCTGAAAAATCGGCCGAATGCTGCAGAAGCGCGTCGATAACCAACCATTAAAAAACGGCGCTTGATAGCGCCGTTTTTTATTTGCGCTCCGCCAACACCTTCAGCGCCTGGGCCGCCGCCCGCTCCTGCCCGGCCTGGGCCGTCGCGTTAGCCGCATCCCGCCAGCGCTGCGCGTCGACATTGGCTGGCAACTGGCTCGGGCGCTGGGTGAGGATTGCCCAGTTTCCGGCACTTTTCCATTTTGACTCGAAGTCGCCGAAGCTCATCAACAGGCGCCGATCCATGCCTGAGCGCAGCAACACCGTGCTTTTCTGCTGATTGAACCCCACCACTACCACGTAGTGCGCGTCAGACCACAGCCCGCCGCCAATCCGCGCCATCACCGGATAACCCGCCGCCACCTGCGCCAGCACCACCGTCAACTTTGCATCGAGCGGGTACACCATCAGCCCGTACTCACGCGCCAGCACCTGCATGTTGCGCTCAAGGTCCGCTTCACCGCCCGGCAGATGCAGTGGCTTATCCAGCAACCCCGGTGTCATGACAATGCCTTGTTGCGACAGCATGCTGGCTAACGATGTAGGACCGCTCTGATAAGCCTCGCTGCGAAAGGTCGGCACGCCATTGAGTTCGACTCGCTCCGGCAGGCCCGCCAGCCTCGACGGTGCGGAGGAACAGGCCGCGAGGCCCAGGGCACAAGCAATTAACAAGGATGTTTTCAGGTTCGACCGTAACCGCAATTTTCTACTCTCTTGATCGACTGCCGGTAAGGGCCCTGATCATAGCCCAATCGCGTTTATGCAGGGGCCTTGGATATAGCAAAGAAGTTGGTTGGACTCGACCATTGGTCAATAGCAGGCAACCGCCCGGCAGCTAGACTGTCCATTGAGAAGACTGTGTGTGCCCGTAGGGGCGAAAGGAGGCCCGAATGAGCCTTGCAACGACGATTTTACTGCTGATCTGCGGTTGGCTGGCGGTAGCCGGCGCCATGTTGTGGGGGGTGTTGCGTATTACCCGCCGGCACCATCACCCCCACGCCAAACCCGTTGCACCCGCCAAGCCTCACAAGGCCGCGGTGCATCACGCCTAGCCTGGCATGCAATTGAAGTCCTGCGTTGCCGCGACTTCCTTGCCGTGGCCATCCATCAAGGAGGCGCGCACGGTGGTGCCCAGGCTGGATTCCACCAGGGTGTAGTGCTCACCCGCCTTGAAGTGCTTGTACTCGACACGTCCCTGGCAATCCTGTTGGTTGTCATCACCCGGCTCTTCCTCGAACAGCGTCACATCCAGGCGATGATCACCAGGTGTCACCTCAAAAAAGCGCCCGTCATCCACGCGCTTACCGTCTACCCGCTCGGCCATCAGGTCATTCGGCGCTTCTTCTTTCAGACCAATCCACGCTTCGCTCGGGTCAGCCTTGGGGATCGGGCCGGCGCATGCCGACAACAACAGCACAGCACCGAGGGCAGGAATCAACAATAAAGGTTTGAGTGACATGGCAGGGCTCCAAAACAGGACAAGGCGTCCAATGGGTTGCAAGCTTGAGGAGCAGCCCTTTGTAGAACAAATGAATACATATGAAACGATCTTCAGCCCTTACCTAAATGTTCCTTCACCTGGCTGAAAGGTGCGTGTTAGGTGGGTCGCGTGAGACTGCCGGGGTTTGCAATCCTGCTCCTTTCGGAGGTTTCACGCATGCTCGGGCTGGTAAAGACCGCACTGCAAAAGCCATACACCTTTATCGTGTTGGCCATCTTCATCTGCATCATCGGGCCAATGGCGGCCCTGCGTACCCCTACTGATGTTTTCCCGGATATCGGCATCCCCGTGGTCGCCGTGGTCTGGCAGTACAACGGCCTGTCGCCGGACGCCATGGCCGGCCGGGTGATCTACACCTACGAACGCTCCCTGAGCACCACCGTCAACGACATCGAACATATCGAATCGCAATCGCTGCCCGGCATGGGCATCGTCAAGATCTTCTTCCAGCCCGGCGTGGATATCCGCACCGCCAATGCCCAGGTGACGGCGGTTTCACAAACCGTGCTCAAGCAAATGCCACCCGGTATCACGCCGCCGCTGATCCTCAACTACAGCGCCTCTACGGTGCCGATTCTGCAAATGGCGTTTTCCAGCCCCAGCCTCTCGGAAGCCAAGATCCGCGACCTGGTGCAGAACAACATCCGCCTGCCCCTCAGCGCCCTGCCCGGCCTGGCCATGCCGACGCCGATGGGTGGCAAGCAACGCCAGATCACCCTCGACCTCGACCCGCAAGCGCTGGCTGCCAAAGGTTTGTCGGCGCAGGACGTCGGCAACGCACTCGCGCTGCAAAACCAGATCATCCCGGTGGGCACCGCCAAACTCGGCCCCAACGAATACACGATCCTGCTCAACAACAGCCCCAAGGCCATCGATGAACTCAACGACCTGCCGATCAAGACCGTCGACGGTGCGCTGATCACGATTGGCCAGGTGGCGCACGTGCGTGACGGCTCGCCACCGCAGACCAATATTGTGCGCGTCGACGGCCACCGCGCCGTGCTGATGCCGGCGCTGAAAAACGGCAGCATTTCCACCCTGTCGATCATCGACGGCATCCGCCAGATGTTGCCGCGCATCAACGAAACCCTGCCGCCGTCGCTGAAGACCTCGCTGCTCGGCGACGCATCGGTGTTCGTCAAGCAATCGGTGGGCAGCGTGGCCCAGGAAGGCATCATTGCCGCGCTGCTGACCAGTGCGATGATCCTGCTGTTCCTCGGCAGCTGGCGTTCGACGCTGATCATCGCCGCGTCGATTCCCCTGGCCGTGCTCTCGGCCATCGCGTTGCTGGCGGCCAGCGGGCAAACCCTCAACGTGATGACCCTGGGTGGGCTGGCGCTGGCGGTGGGCATCCTGGTGGACGACGCCACGGTGACCATCGAAAACATCAACTGGCACCTGGAACAAGGCAAGGCGGTGAAGACCGCGATCCTCGACGGCGCCGCGCAGATCGTCGGCCCGGCGTTCGTCTCGCTGCTGTGTATCTGCATCGTGTTCGTGCCGATGTTCTTGCTACAAGGTATCGCTGGCTACCTGTTCCGGCCGATGGCCCTGGCGGTGATCTTTGCCATGGCCAGTTCGTTCATCCTCTCGCGCACGCTGGTGCCGACCCTGGCGATGTTCCTGCTCAAGCCGCACACGCCGGAGCCAGGCGCCGGGCATCACCCGGAAGATGAATTCATCAACCACCACGAGGGTGAACAGCACCCGAAACCGCGCAATCGCGTGCTGCAATCGGTGCTGAATTTCCAGCAGGGCTTCGAGCGTCACTTTTCGACTATCCGCGACACCTACCACGGCCTGCTGACCTTGGCCCTAGGCAACCGCAAGCGTTTTATCGTCGGCTTCCTGGCCTGTGTACTCGCGTCGTTCCTGCTGTTGCCAAGCCTGGGCCAGGACTTCTTCCCGGCCACCGACGCCGGCGCCCTCGCCCTGCATGTGCGCTTGCCACTGGGCACGCGTATCGAAGAAAGCGCCGCGGCCTTCGACCGTATCGAAGCGCGGATTCGCGAAATCATCCCCGCCGAAGAACTGGACACCATCGTCGACAACATCGGCATTCCGCTCAGCGGCATCGACATGGCCTACAGCAGCAGCGGCACCATCGGTCCGCAGGATGGCGATATCCAGGTCACCCTGAAAAAAGACCATGCCCCCACCGCCAACTACGTGAAAAAACTGCGTGAAGCCTTGCCGGAAAGCTTTCCCGGCAGCCACTTCGCCTTCCTGCCGGCGGACATCAGCAGCCAGATCCTCAACTTCGGCGCCCCCGCCCCGCTGGACGTGAAAATCTCCGGGCGCAACGACGAAGAGAACCGCGCCTATGCGGTAGAACTGGAGCGCCGCCTGCAGCATGTCCCCGGCATCGCCGACCTGCGTATCCAGCAGTCCACCGGTTACCCGTCGCTGCAGGTGAATGTCGACCGCCTGCGTGCCAATGGCCTGGGCATCACCGAGCGTGACGTGACCAACAGCATGGTGGCGTCCCTCGCCGGCAGTTCCCAGGTGGCGCCGACGTTCTGGCTCAACCCGGCCAACGGCGTGTCCTACTCCATCGTCGCAGCCACCCCGCAGTACCGCCTCGACAGCCTGCCTTCCCTGGAAGCCCTGCCGGTGACCGGTGCCGACGGCCAGTCGCAGATCCTCGGCGGCGTAGCCACCATCTCCCGCGTGCAAAGCCCGGCGGTGGTCACCCACTACAACATCGAGCCGACCCTGGACCTGTACGCCAACGTACAAGGCCGCGACCTCGGCGGCGTGGCCCGCGACGTGCAGAAAGTGCTGGATGACACCGCCTCCATGCGTCCCAAGGGCGCGGTGATCAGCCTGCATGGGCAGATCGATGCGTTGCATGAGGCGTTCAGCGGCCTGAGCTTTGGCCTGCTCGGTGCGGTGGTGCTGATCTACCTGCTGATCGTGGTCAACTTCCAGTCGTGGGTCGACCCGTTCGTGATCATCACCGCCTTGCCGGCGGCGCTGGCGGGGATCGTGTGGGTGCTGTTCCTCAGCGGCACGTCCTTGTCGGTGCCGGCACTGACCGGCGCCATCCTGTGCATGGGCGTCGCCACGGCCAACTCGATCCTGGTGGTGAGCTTCTGCCGCGAACGCCTGGCCGAACATGGCGATGCGCTCAAGGCAGCGCTGGAAGCCGGCTACACGCGCTTCCGTCCGGTGTGCATGACCGCCCTGGCGATGATCATCGGCATGTTGCCCCTGGCAATTTCCGAAGAGCAGAACGCCCCGCTTGGCCGTGCGGTGATCGGGGGGTTGATTCTCGCCACCACCGCCACCCTGTTGTTTGTTCCCGTGGTCTTCAGCCTGGTCCACGGTCGTCATCCTACCCGCGCAGTTGCTGGAGAAAGCCCACATGTCGTCTGATCACAAACCCTCGCGCAAGCGTCTGATGCTCATGGGTGTCGGCGGCCTGACCCTGGCCGCCCTGTTGGTCGCCAACGGCCTGCACGCCCGCACCTTGCACGAACAGTCGGTCACCGCCTGGACCGAGACCGCCGCCATCCCGCAGGTGATGGTGTTCCAACCGCAGCAGAACGCGGCCGGCGATACCCTGCGCCTGCCCGCACACTTGGAAGCCTGGAGCAAGGCGCCGATCCATGCCCGGGTCAGCGGCTACCTCAAGGACTGGAAAGCCGACATCGGCACCCAGGTCAAGGCTGGCCAGGTCCTCGCCGAGATCGACAGCCCGGACCTCGACCAGCAACTGGCACAGACCCACGCACGCCTGGTGCAGGAACAGGCCAACGCACGCCTGGCCGCCACCACCGCCACGCGCTGGCAGAACCTGCTGGCCAGCCACTCGGTGTCGCGCCAGGAGGCCGATGAAAAAACTTCCAATGCCGCCGCCGCCAAAGCCAACGCCGAGGCCGCCGCGGCCGACTACGCCAGGCTGACCGCACTGGAAAGCTACAAGACGATTCGCGCGCCGTTCGCCGGCACCATCACCGCACGTAACACCGATATCGGCCAGTTGATCAAGGCCGACACCGACAGCGACCCGGAACTGTTCAACATCGCCGACACCCACCAACTGCGCCTGTATGTACCGGTGCCGCAGAACTACGCGGCGGTCATCCACCCTGGCCTGGAAGCCGAGCTGACGGTACCCGAGCATCCCGGCGAGCACTTCAAGGCGCGGCTGATCGGCGACTCCACCGCCATCGACCGCCGTTCCGGCACCCTGCTCGCGCAGTTCGTGGCCGACAACCCCAACGGCGAGTTGCTGCCCGGTGACTATGCCGAAGCGACCCTGCCGATCCCGGCGGACACCCATGGCGTGAGCATTCCGGCCAGCGCGTTGATCTTCCGCGCCCAGGGCACGCAAGTGGCGGTGCTGGATGCGCAGAATAAGGTGCACTTGCAGGACATCCATATCGGCCTCGATCTCGGTGAACGCCTGGTCATCGACCAAGGCCTGAAACCCGCCGACCGTGTGGTCGACAACCCGCCCGACGCCCTGCGCGAAGGCGACCCGGTGCAACTGGCCGACGCCGCTGGAGGTTCGCATGCGCCCAAGGCTTAAGCCCCTCGCTGCACTGATGCTGCTGGCTCTACAGGGTTGCTCGATGGCGCCCACCTACAAGGTGCCGCCGATTGACCTGCCTGCGAACTACCGCGAGCAGACCAGCGACGGCCCCTGGCACAGCGCGCAACCGTCCGATCAACTGGCACCCGAATGGTGGCAGCTCTACCACGATTCACGCCTGAATGACCTGCAACAGCAACTGCTCAAGGCCAACCCCGACCTGGCGGCGGCACTGGCACACTTCGACGCGTCCCAGGCGTATGCCAGCCAGCTACATGCCGGCCTGTTCCCGCAGATCACCGCCAGCGCGCAGCCGTTGCGCCAGCGCCAATCGGATTCACGGCCGCTGCGGGGGACCACGCAGCCGTCGGTGTACAACAGCAATACAGCGGGTTTCTCGCTGAGTTACGACCTGGACCTATGGGGCAAAATCCGCAACCAGGTGGCGGCCGGCGATGCCCAGGCGCAAGCATCGGGGGATGACCTGGCGGTGGCGCGCCTGAGCTTGCAGCATCAACTGGCGAGCCTGTATGTGCAGCTCAATGGGCTGGATGCACAGGCGCGGATCCTCAACAGTTCGCTGGATGATTTCAGCCAGGCGCTGCAACTGACCCGCAGCCGGTACGAGGGCCAGATTGCTTCAGAGCTGGACCTGACGCGTGCACAGAACCAACTCGCCGAAGCCAAGGCGCAACTGGATGAAGTCCGCGGGCAACGCAACCTGACCGAGCATGCCATCGGTGAACTGGTGGGCGTGGCGGCCAGCGATTTCTCCCTGCCGCCGAGCCCGCAATTGATTGCACTGCCGGGCATCCCATCGCAGCTGCCAAGCCATCTCCTGCAACGTCGACCGGACATTGCAGCGGCGGAACGGCGGGTGTTTGCGGCCAATGCGAACATAGGTGTAGCGAAGGCTGCGTGGTACCCGGATTTCAGCCTGACCGGGTTGATTGGCGGGCAGACGCAAGGCGTCGGCAACCTGCTGTCCGCCGGCAATCGCTATTGGGCGCTGGGGCCGCTGGTGAATCTGCCGATCTTTGACGGAGGCCGCCTGAGCGCCAATGAGCGCCAGGCCAAAGCCGAATTCGAAGAGGCATCGGCGCACTACCGCAGCCAGGTGCTGAAGGCCGTGCGCGAGGTGGAAGACAACCTGGGGCAACTGCGGGATTTGCAGCAGGAAGCGCAGGATGAACAGGCGGCGGCGGATGCGGCAGAGCATACACAAGCCTTGGCGATGAACAGCTATCAGGCCGGGGCCGTGAGTTATCTGGATGTGGTGACCGCGCAGACGGCGGCGCTGCAGGCGCAAAGGACGTTGCAGGCGGTGCAGACGCGGCAGTTGCAGGCGAGTGTGGGGTTGGTGACGGCGCTGGGTGGTGGCTGGCAGCCGGGTGCTTGATAAGGTGGGTCAGTCACATAACTGTCAACTGAACTACCGCAATCGGGGGCAAGCCCCCTCCCACACTTGTCCTGTGCCAGACACACAATGTATGAACGCCGCAGAACTAATGTGGGAGGGGGCTTGTCCCCTTCCACCCTGCTCCTGTGCCAGACACACAATGTATGAACGCCGCAGAACCAATGTGGGAGGGGGCTTGCCCCCGATGGCGTTCTTCCAGACACATCCTGCCAAAAGCCAGCCCGTCAGCCTTTTACACACCGATCTAGCCTCTCTGAACACACCTTGAGAGGGCCAGGGAATGGCAGATTTACCCGCTTCACATCGGCTGCGCATCGGACGCTTCAGCGAACCCAACCGCATCTACCTGATCACCACCAACACCCACGAACGCCTACCGATATTCAGCGACTTCCACCTCGGTCGACTGGTGGTCTGGCAGTTTCGCCTGGCTCAGTACCGAGGGCTCGCAAACTCGCTGGCGTGGGTGATCATGCCTGACCACTTTCATTGGCTTATTGAGTTGAAAAAAGGCTCGTTGGCGGACCTGATGCGGCAGGTAAAATCCAAGAGCACGCGGTCCGTCAACGGCCTAAGCGGACGCAAGGGAAGACTCTGGCAGGAAAGCTTCCATGACCGGGCACTGCGCAAGGAAGATGATCTAGTGAAGATGGCGAGGTATGTAGTGGCCAATCCATTGAGAGCAGGCCTGGTGAAAAAGATCGGCGACTACCCATTGTGGGATGCCATCTGGATCTAACATCACACACTGTTCAAATGTGGGAGGGGGCTTGCCCCCGATAACAGGGTGACTGACCCACCGCTATCGGGGGCAAGCCCCCTCCCACATTTTTTTCTACCGTATTTCAGGCGGCTAACTTGCCGCTGGCGATTGCGGCGGAAGCTGCCACCATTGCGCGTAATAGAACCGCACACCCAGCAGCCAGGTCATCCGGCGCGGCATTCTCGATTTCGTTATGGCTGATGCCCCCTTCACACGGCACGAAGATCATCCCCGCCGGGCCAAGTTCGGCGACGAAAATTGCGTCGTGCCCTGCCCCACTGACGATGTCCATGTTCGACAAGCCCAGGCCATTCGCCGCATTGCGCACCGCGTCTACGCAGCCCTGATCGAAATACAGCGGCGGGAAGTCAGCGGTGGGCTCCATCTCGAAACTCAGCCCATGCTTGGTGCAGGTGTCCTCAATGACCTTGCGCACCTCACTGATCATCGAGTCCAGGCGGGCCGGCTCCAGGTGACGAAAATCCAGGGTCATGCGCACTTCACCGGGAATGACGTTGCGCGATCCCGGATAAGCCTGCAGGCAACCTACCGTGCCACATGCATGAGGTTGGTGCCCCAATGCAGCTGCGTTCACCGCCGCCACCACCGCTGCCGCGCCCACCAGAGCATCCTTGCGCAGGTGCATCGGCGTCGGCCCCGCATGCGCTTCAACCCCCCGCAGTTTCAGGTCGAACCACTTCTGCCCCAAAGCGCCGAGCACCACACCAATCGTCTTCTTCTCATCCTCAAGGATCGGCCCTTGTTCGATATGCGCTTCGAAATACGCACCTACCTTATGCCCGCTCACAGGCCGCGAGCCCGCATAGCCAATCGCATTCAGCGCATCGCCCACGCTGACGCCATCCACATCGACCTTGGCCAAGGTATCGGCCAGGGTGAATTTCTCGGCAAACACCCCCGAGCCCATCATGCATGGCGGAAAACGCGAGCCTTCTTCATTGGTCCACACCACCACCTCCAACGGTGCCTCGGTCTCCAGCTTGAGATCATTGAGCGTACGCAGCACTTCCACTCCCGCCAGCACACCAAAACAGCCATCGAACTTGCCGCCGGTGGGCTGGGTGTCGATATGGCTGCCGGTCATCACCGGCGGCAGGTTGGGGTTGCGTCCGGGGCGGCGGGCGAAGATGTTGCCGATGCCGTCGATGGTCACGGTGCAACCGGCGTCTTCGCACCACTGCACGAACAGGTCGCGGGCCTTGCGATCCAGATCAGTGAGGGCCAGGCGACACACACCACCCTTGGGCGTGGCGCCGAGCCTGGCCAGGTCCATCAGCGATTGCCACAGGCGGTCGCGGTTGATGTGCTGATCGGTGGATTGCAGAACGTCCAGGGCAGCGTTCATGGGGATCTCCTCAGGCTACATTTTTTCTTATGGATTGACGGTGACCGGCGTGGCCCCGCGCTTGGCATTCAGGCCGTAATACAACAACCCACCCAGCGCCGAACCGGTAAACCAGCCATAGCTGTAGAACCAGCTGAACGCATCGCTGCCCAACGACAGCAAGGTCAGCACCACCGGCACGCCGAACGCGATGAAACCGCTCCAGTTCCATGCCGGGTACAGGTCATCGCGATACAGGCCGGCCAGGTCGAGTTGCTGTTTGCGCGTGATGAAATAGTCCACCACCATGATCCCGGCGATCGGCCCCAACAGGCTGGAATAGCCGAGCAACCAGTTGGAGTAGACGGTCTCCAGGCTCACATCGGAAACAATCAGGCCGAGTTTTTTCAGCAGCTCATGGGCCATCAACGCCAGCCCGACCAGGCCGGTGAGGATCACCGCCGTGGTGCGGTTGATCAGCTTGGGCGCGATGTTCTGGAAGTCGTTGGTGGGCGAGACAATGTTCGCCGCGGTGTTGGTGGACAAGGTGGCGACGATGATCAGCGCCATGGCCACGGCCACCCACACCGGGCTCTGGATATGCCCGATCAGGGTCACCGGGTCGGACACGCTGACGCCCACCAGTTTCACCGAAGCGGCGGTCATGATCACGCCGAGGGCGGCGAACAGGAACATGGTCAGCGGCAGGCCGAAAATCTGCCCGAGGATCTGGTCCTTCTGGCTTTTGGCGTAGCGGCTGAAGTCAGGAATGTTCAGTGACAAGGTAGCCCAGAACCCCACCATCGCGGTGAGCCCGGCCATGAAGTAACCGGTGAGGCTCGCACCCTCGGGACGCTTGGGCGGGATCGCCATCAATTCGCTGATCGACACGTTGGGCATCGCCCACACCAGCAGGCCGATCCCCACCGCCACCAGCAACGGTGCCGACAGGGTTTCCAGGCGCTTGATCGACTCGGCGCCACGCAGCACCACCCACAGGTTCAGGCACCAGAAAATCATGAAACCGATCACCTCGCCGGTGCCGCCAAGGGACTTCCACCCCTCGAAGATCGAGCCCAGGAACAGGTGGATCGCCAACCCGCCAAACATCGTCTGGATACCGAACCATCCGCACGCCACCAGTGCCCGAATCAGACACGGCACGTTCGAACCGAGGATGCCAAACGACGAACGCAACAGCACCGGAAACGGTATGCCGTACTTCGTGCCAGGGAACGCATTGAGGGTCAGCGGGATCAGCACCACGATGTTCGCGAGCAGGATCGCCATCAGCGCCTCGCCCACCGACAACCCGAAATACGCGGTGAGCACCCCGCCCAACGTGTAGGTCGGCACGCAGATCGACATACCGACCCACAGCGCAGTGATGTGCCACTTGTTCCAGGTGCGTTCGTGCACCTTGGTCGGTGCCATGTCGTGGTTGTAGCGAGGGCTGTCGAGGACGTCGGGGCCGGCGTCGAGTTCGTACAGGCCGTTGCGTTCAATGACTTGCGATCTGTTCTGTTGCATGGCCGCTCCACGGTTTTTTCGAATTATTGTTGCGCGCCTGCAGGTGTGTGCAGGCGGCCGGAGTACCTCGTAAACAACATGACATCACGGGCCCGGCCAGCCGCCTCTGCACTCAATAACCGTGCCGACAACCGTTACCGCACCCTCACCGCTTATATAACGTGCTGATGTTTATCAGCTTTCCGATTGAACCTTCGGTACTTGCCGCCTTACTCAGGCTAAATAATGCGGAAGTTGCCCGAACCATCAGGACTCAATCTGGTGCAACACAATTATTTTTATTTCCCCTGCCCGTCAAGAGGCATGTCTCAAGCGTCTGATTTGCAATAAGAAATGTTGCTCAATTTAAGAACCTGTCAAGTGCGTCAAAATGGTGAGAGGCCGCTACATTTTGGTGATTATTGATTTTTATACTTATAAATCAATAACTTAAATTCAGTATAAGCTTATAAAAAATCTTCTTGCCCAATCTAAAAACTCGGGCTAGTTTCTATTCCTGTCACCGATGACAGGAATTAACCGACCATCGGCAAGCAGCACTACAACACTTAGAACTGGCACAAGCCGGTCAAGCCTGTGAGGAACTCGACATGTCGCTGTTGATCCGTGGCGCCACCGTTATTACCCATGATGAAAGTTACCGCGCCGATGTGTTGTGCGCAGGCGGTCTAATCCGGGCCATTGGTACGAACCTGGATATTCCCGCCGGCACTGAACTAATCGATGGCAGCGGCCAATACCTGATGCCCGGCGGCATCGACCCCCACACCCATATGCAATTGCCCTTCATGGGCACCGTGGCCAGTGAAGACTTTTTCAGCGGTACGGCGGCGGGCCTGGCGGGAGGCACCACGTCGATCATCGACTTCGTCATTCCCAACCCGCAGCAATCCTTGCTGGAGGCGTTTCACCAGTGGCGCGGCTGGGCGGAAAAGTCGGCCTCTGACTATGGCTTCCACGTGGCGATCACCTGGTGGAGCGAGCAGGTTCGCGAGGAAATGGCCGAGCTGGTCAGCCACCACGGCATCAACAGCTTCAAGCATTTCATGGCCTACAAGAACGCAATCATGGCGGCGGACGACACCCTGGTCGCCAGCTTCGAGCGCTGCCTGGAACTGGGCGCGGTGCCCACCGTGCACGCGGAAAACGGCGAGCTGGTGTATCACCTGCAACGCAAGCTGATGGCCCAGGGCATCACCGGGCCGGAAGCGCACCCGCTGTCGCGTCCGTCGCAGGTGGAAGGCGAAGCCGCCAGCCGCGCGATCCGCATTGCCGAGACCCTCGGCACGCCGTTGTACCTGGTGCACGTCTCCACCAAAGAAGCGTTGGACGAGATCACCTACGCCCGTGCCAAAGGCCAACCGGTCTACGGTGAAGTCCTCGCCGGCCACCTGTTGCTGGATGACAGCGTCTACCAACACCCCGACTGGCAGACCGCCGCCGGCTACGTGATGAGCCCGCCGTTCCGCCCACGCGGGCACCAGGATGCACTGTGGCACGGCCTGCAATCGGGCAACCTGCACACCACCGCTACCGACCACTGCTGCTTCTGCGCCGAGCAAAAAGCCGCCGGGCGTGACGACTTCAGCAAGATCCCCAACGGCACCGCCGGTATCGAAGACCGCATGGCGCTGTTGTGGGACGAAGGCGTCAACACCGGGCGTCTGTCGATGCAGGAGTTCGTGGCGCTGACCTCCACCAACACCGCGAAGATCTTCAACCTCTACCCGCGCAAAGGTGCGATTCGTGTCGGCGCGGATGCCGACCTGGTGTTGTGGGACCCACAGGGCACGCGGACCATTTCGGCCAAGACCCATCACCAGCAGGTCGACTTCAACATCTTCGAAGGCAAGACCGTACGCGGCGTGCCCAGCCACACCATCAGCCAGGGCAAGCTGGTCTGGGCCGATGGCGACCTGCGCGCCGAGCGCGGGGCCGGACGGTATGTGGAGCGGCCGGCGTATCCGCCAGTGTTCGAGCAGTTGAGCAGGCGGGCTGAGCATTCCAGGCCAGTAGCTGTGAAGCGCTGAGACCGCTATCGGGGGCAAGCCCCCTCCCACATTGACCCCATTCCAACAGGATCAACGCGGTCAAGTGTGGGAGGGCGCTTGCTCCCGATGAGGCCAGTGCAAGCAACAAAAAAACCACTGCCCATCAGAGGCAGCACCTCAATAACCGTGAGGCCAACACCGTGATCCAGACCCTGACCCACCTCCCCCATCCCGTTGAGGATGGCGCCACCCTCGCCAGCCATTTCACCGACCTGGCCCCCCCCCTCAACGCTCGCCAGGCCCAACTGGAAGCCTCGCGCTGCCTGTATTGCTACGACGCGCCCTGCGTGAACGCGTGCCCCAGCGAAATCGATATCCCGTCGTTCATCCGCAACATCCACACCGAAAACGTGCAAGGCGCGGCGCAGAAGATTCTCTCGGCCAACATCCTCGGCGGCAGCTGCGCGCGGGTGTGCCCTACCGAGATCCTGTGCCAGCAAGCCTGCGTGCGTAACAACGCCGAAGAATGCGCTCCGGTGCTGATCGGCCTGTTGCAACGCTACGCCATCGACAACGCGCACTTCAGCGAACACCCCTTCCATCGCGCCGCGCCTACCGGCAAGCGGATTGCCGTGGTCGGTGCCGGGCCTGCCGGACTGGCCTGCGCCCATCGCAGTGCGTTGCACGGCCATGATGTGGTGATCTTCGAAGCCCGGGAAAAAGCTGGTGGCCTCAATGAGTACGGGATCGCCAAATACAAATTGGTGGACGACTTTGCGCAGAAGGAGCTGGATTTCCTCTTGCAGATCGGCGGCATCGAGATCCGCCACGGCCAGCGCCTGGGGGACAACCTCACGTTGAGCGAACTACACCAGCAATTCGATGCAGTGTTCCTCGGCCTCGGCCTTGCCGCGAGCAAACAACTCGGTTTGGCGAATGAAGACGCCCCCGGCCTGCTCGCCGCCACCGACTACATCCGCGAACTGCGCCAGGCCGACGACCTCACCCAACTGCCCCTGGCCGACCGCTGCATCGTGCTCGGCGCGGGCAATACCGCCATCGACATGGCCGTGCAAATGGCCCGCCTCGGCGCCCGCGATGTGAACCTGGTGTACCGCCGGGGCCTGGCGGACATGGGCGCCACCCACCACGAACAGGCTATCGCCAAGGCCAATCAGGTGCGCCTGCTGACCTGGGCCCAGCCCGAAGCCGTGCTGCTGGATGACCTGGGGCATGTACGCGGCATGCGCTTCCTGCGTACGCGCATGGAAAACGGCCGCCTGCACCCTACCGGTGAAACCTTCGAACTGGCCGCAGACGCGATCTTCAAGGCCATCGGCCAGGGTTTCGACAACGAGGCGCTGCACGACCCGCTGGCCGAGCAACTGCACCGCGTCGGCGAACGCATTTTCGTCGACGAGCAGCTGCGTACCAGTGTTCCCGGGGTGTACGCCGGTGGCGATTGCGTCAGCCTCGGCCAGGACCTCACCGTGCAGGCGGTGCAACACGGCAAGCTGGCCGCTGAAGCCATGCACGCCCAACTCATGCTGACTGTGGAGGCTGCGTAATGACCGATCTCTCGATTGTGTTCGCCGGTATCAAGGCCCCCAACCCATTCTGGCTGGCCTCCGCGCCGCCCACCGACAAGGCCTACAACGTGGTCCGTGCCTTTGAAGCCGGCTGGGGTGGCGTGGTGTGGAAAACCCTCGGCGAGGACCCGGCGGCGGTCAACGTGTCGTCCCGCTACTCGGCGCACTACGGCGCCAACCGGGAAGTACTGGGCATCAACAATATCGAGTTGATCACCGACCGCTCCCTGGAGATCAACCTGCGGGAAATCACCCAGGTGAAAAAGGACTGGCCCGACCGTGCGCTGATCGTGTCGCTGATGGTGCCGTGCGTCGAGGAATCCTGGAAAAACATCCTGCCGCTGGTTGAAGCCACCGGCTGCGACGGTATCGAGCTGAACTTCGGCTGCCCCCACGGCATGCCCGAACGCGGCATGGGCGCGGCGGTGGGCCAGGTACCGGAGTACGTGGAGCAAGTGACGCGCTGGTGCAAGACGTACTGCTCGCTGCCGGTGATCGTCAAGCTCACGCCGAACATCACCGACATCCGCGTGGCAGCGCGAGCGGCGTACCGTGGCGGTGCGGATGCGGTGTCGCTGATCAACACCATCAACTCCATCACCAGCGTGGACCTGGAGCGCATGGTTGCCCTGCCGATAGTCGGCACCCAGAGCACCCACGGCGGCTACTGCGGTTCGGCGGTGAAGCCGATTGCGCTGAACATGGTCGCCGAGATCGCCCGCGACCCACAGACCCAGGGCCTGCCGATCTGCGGCATTGGCGGCATCGGCAACTGGCGCGATGCGGCGGAGTTCGTCGCCCTGGGCTGCGGCGCGGTGCAGGTGTGCACGGCGGCGATGCTGCATGGGTTTCGGATTGTGGAAGAGATGAAGGACGGACTGTCGCGCTGGATGGACAGCCAAGGCTACAAAAGCTTGCAGGAATTTTCCGGACGGGCGGTGGGTAATACGACGGATTGGAAGTACCTGGATATCAACTACCAGGTGATCGCCAAGATCGATCAGGCAGCCTGCATTGGCTGCGGGCGTTGCCACATTGCCTGTGAGGATACGTCGCACCAGGCCATTGCCAGTCTGAAACAGGCGGATGGTACGCATAAATATGAGGTGATCGATGATGAGTGCGTAGGCTGCAACCTATGCCAGATCACGTGCCCGGTGGCCGAATGCATCGAGATGGTGCCGATAGATACCGGCAAGCCGTTTTTGAATTGGACGCAGGATCCGCGGAACCCCTATCGGGAGGCTGTGTAGGCAAACCTGTGGTGAGCGGGCTTGCCCCGCGCTGGGCTGCGAAGCGGCCCCAAATCAGGCACTGAGTTCTGTCTGAAGGACCGAGGTGTTTTTATTGGGGCTGCTTCGCAGCCCAGCGCGGGGCAAGCCCGCTCACCACAACAACCAGCGTCACCATAAGGCTCAAGGCTCCAACCCAATCCCCCGCAAGATCACACTGGTCACCGTCTGGATCGCCTTCTCGAACTGCATATCCGACAACGGCTGGTGATCATTCAAAATCTTCACCTGGTGATCAAAGTCCGCATAGTGCTGGGTCGAGGCCCAGATCATATACAGCAGGCTCGACGGCTCCACCGGCAGGATGCGCTTGTCCTCCACCCACTGGCGAATCTTCGCTTCCTTCATCTTGGCCCAGTCGTACAGGCTTTCATCCAGCGCCTCACCCAGGGTCGGCGCGCCGTGGATGATTTCGTTGGCCCAGACTTTCGAACCATACGGCCGCGTGCGCGAGCGCTGCATCTTGGCGCGGATGTAGCTGCTGAGCACCACCCGGGGGTCATCGAAGGTCTCGAAACTCAGGGCGTCCTGCTTCCACACTTCCAGCAGGTCGAACAGCACGGCGCTGTACAGCTCGCTCTTGGTGGTGAAGTAGTAATGCAGGTTGGAGCGCGGCAGTTGCACTTCTTCAGCTATGTCGGCCATGGCGGTGCTGCCGTAGCCTTTTTCGGCGAAGATTTTCTCCGCGGCCAGCAGGATTTTTTCGACGTTGACCCGACGAATTCCGATCTTGTGATTGCCCATAAGGGCTCCCTGACAACAACTTGGCTTAAAGACTACCATCGGCTCTAGATCGGGGCGACAGGCCATAGTGAAACTTCTGACGCGAACCTTTCCCCCGGAAATCGGATTGGTTAGGATCGCGGTCCCCATGAAGGATCATTGCAATGACTATTCGACCTCGTGTGGCCACCGACGACCCCGTGCTGGGAGCACTGTGGGAACGCTCGGTGCGCGCCACCCATGACTTCCTCCCCGAGGATGAAATTCAACGTTTGCTGCCCCTGGTACGCGACACCTACCTGCCGATGCCTGCCCTGGAAGTGTGGGTGTATGAAGATCAACAAGGCATCGCCGGTTTTATCGGTACCGGCGGGAACAATGTGGAGATGCTGTTTATCGACCCCGAGCGTCGTGGCCAGGGCATCGGCCGCCAGTTGCTGGACCACGCCCGTGCCCGTCACGACACGCTCACCGTCGATGTAAACGAACAAAACCCACAAGCCGTGGGGTTCTACCTGCACTATGGTTTTATCCAGGTCGCGCGCTCGCCGCTGGATGGCGAAGGCAAGCCCTTTCCCTTGCTGCACATGGCTCTACCGACTCCCTGACCCCGAAGGTATTGAACAATGTTGATCAAGAAAAGCCTCACCACCCTCGCCCTGCTCGCCTCCTTGCTCGGCGCCTCGGCAGCGTTTGCCCACGCCCACCTCAAGGCTGCGGAGCCAGCGGCCGACAGCAGCGTCGCTGCGCCCAAGGACCTGCGCCTGACCTTCAGCGAAGGCGTCGAAGCCACCTTCACCAAGGTGTCCCTGAGCAAGGACGGCACCGAAATCGCGATCAAGGGCCTGGAAACGCCGGACGCCGACAAGAAAGTGCTGGTGGTCACCCCAGCCGCCCCGTTGGCCGCCGGCACCTACAAAGTGGTGTGGAACGCGGTCTCGGTCGATACCCACAAGAGCAACGGCGAATACAGCTTCAAGGTCGGCCAGTAACCCGTGGCTACCCTGCTGGTGCTGTGCCGTTTCCTGCATTTCAGCGTCGTGTTGTTGATGTTCGGGGCCTGCGCATTCAGGCCCTGGCTGCTCGGCGCTGCACCGCAACCGGCGCTGGACCGGCAACTTGAGCGGATCACCCGTGGACTGGCCTGGCTGGGGCTGGGGTCCGGCGTCGCCTGGCTGTTACTGATCACCGCGAGCATGGCCGGCAGTTGGGACGCGGCGCTGCAGCCGGCCACGGTGCAGCTGGTGCTGGGCAAGACCTTCTTCGGCCAGGTGTGGGTGTGGCACCTGTTGCTGAACCTGCTGCTGGTGATCGTGTTGGCCAAACCCTGGCCGATGGTGCGCCTGCCAGTGATCGCGCTGCTGCTGGCGACACTGGCACCGGTCGGCCATGGCGCCATGCTGGACGGGCTCAGCGGCAGATTGCTGATCCTCAATCAGGTGGTGCACCTGGTGTGTGTCGGTGCCTGGCTCGGCGGCTTGCTGCTGTTGGTGTTGATCCAGCGCCAATCCCCGCCTGTTGCGCTGGAGCCAATCCTGCGACGCTTCAGCGGTGTGGGTTATGGCCTGGTCGCCGGCTTGCTGGTGACTGGCTTGATCAACGTGCGCGTACTCACCGGGCAACTGTGGCCCACGCCGTTATTCAACGGCTTTGCCCTGATCCTGTTGATCAAGGTGCTGCTGGTGCTGGGCATGTTGGCCCTGGCGCTGCTGAACCGGCTGCGTATCGAGCGCTGTGAAGAACGCTTGGGCAGCCTGAAGGCCAGTGTGAAGCTGGAGTGGGTGCTGGGGATTGCCGCCGTCGCCGCCGTTTCCCTCCTGGGCACCTTGCCGCCGATGCTGATGGTTGACTGAAACACACCGTCATCGGGGGCAAGCCCCCTCCCACATTGAACCTCCACACCGAGCAGGTCATCGTATAACTTCTGCTTGACAGCGCCTGAAAACCTCGCAAATATCGCACCCAATGTTGTACGACAACGTATAACAAATAATAAAAACAACAAAAGAAAGGGAGCTTCACTGTGAGTTCACTCGCCCGCAATTCCTCCGTCCGCCTGGGTTTTATCGGTCTCGGCAGCCTGGCCTTCACCTTGCCCCTCACCGCTTCGGCCGAAGGCTTCGTCGACGATGCCAAAGCCACGCTCAATCTGCGCAACGCCTACTTCAACCGCAACTTCACCAACCCCAGCAACCCCCAGGGCAAGGCCGAAGAGTGGACGCAGAACTTCATCCTCGATGCCAAGTCCGGCTACACCACAGGCACGGTGGGCTTCGGCATTGATGTGCTGGGCCTGTATTCGCAAAAGCTCGATGGCGGTAAAGGCACCGGCGGTACGCAGTTGCTGCCGATCCACAGCGATGGCCGCCCGGCCGATAACTTCGGGCGCCTTGGCGTAGCACTGAAAAGCAAATTATCGAAGACTGAACTGAAGGTCGGCGAATGGATGCCGGTACTGCCGATCCTGCGCTCCGACGATGGCCGTTCCCTGCCCCAGACCTTCCGTGGCGGCCAGGTCACGTCCAATGAGATCGCCGGCCTGACCCTCTACGGCGGCCAGTTTCGCGGCAACAGCCCGCGCAATGACGCGAGCATGGAAGACATGTTCATGAACGGCAAAGCCGCGTTCACCTCCGACCGTTTCAATTTCGGTGGCGGCGAATACAGCTTCAACGACAAGCGCACCCAGGTCGGTGTGTGGTACGCCGAACTCACCGACATCTACCAGCAACGGTATTTCAACCTGACCCACAGCCAACCCGTGGGCGACTGGACCCTGGGCGCCAACCTTGGCTTTTTCACCGGCAAGGAAGACGGCAGCGCGCTGGCTGGCGACCTCGACAACAAGACCGCCTTCGCCCTGCTCTCGGCCAAGTACAACGGCAACACCTTCTATGTGGGCCTGCAGAAACTCACCGGCGACAGCGTGTGGATGCGGGTCAACGGCACCAGCGGCGGCACCCTGGCCAACGACAGCTACAACGCCAGCTACGACAACGCCAAGGAGAAATCCTGGCAGGTGCGCCATGACTTCAACTTCGTGGTGCTCGGTATTCCCGGGCTGACCCTGATGAACCGCTACATCAGCGGCAGCAACGTGCACACCGGGGCGATCACCGATGGCAAGGAATGGGGACGCGAATCGGAGTTGGCCTACACCGTACAGAGTGGCGCGCTGAAGGATTTGAACGTGCGCTGGCGCAACTCGACCATGCGTCGGGATTTCAGCAATAACGAGTTCGACGAGAACCGCCTGTTCATCAGCTATCCGATTTCACTGCTCTAAAGGTGACAGAAGCAGTGCGACGATTCGCACTTGCCCCCCGTGGCGGCGGACCAGAGGCCTATCTGCTGCCTGACACACTGCCATCGGGGGCAAGCCCCCTCCCACATTTGAGCATTGCCAGCCTGAAGGGCGTTGACAAGCCTGGGAATCAATAACGATACTTCGGCAAAGTCATACGACAACCTACAACAACAATGGAACCTACATGACCACCCTCACCACCCCGCCCGTTCCATTCAACCGCCTGCTGCTCACCGGTGCCGCCGGCGGCCTCGGCAAAGTCCTGCGCGAACGCCTGCGCCCTTACGCCCACGTGCTGCGCCTGTCGGATATCGCCAACATGGCGCCGGCCGCCGACGCGTCCGAAGAAGTGCAGACCTGCGACCTCTCCGACAAGCAAGCCGTGCACCACCTGGTGGAAGGCGTCGACGCCATCCTGCATTTCGGCGGCGTATCGGTTGAGCGTTCGTTCGAAGAAGTGCTCGGCGCCAATATCTGCGGGATTTTCCATATCTACGAAGCCGCCCGCCGCCACGGCGTGAAGCGTGTGATCTTCGCCAGCTCCAACCACGTGATCGGCTTCTACAAGCAGGGCGAACAACTCGACGCCCACTCGCCACGCCGCCCGGACAGCTACTACGGCTTGTCCAAGTCCTACGGCGAAGACATGGCCAGTTTCTACTTCGACCGCTATGGCATCCAGACCGTGAGCATCCGCATCGGCTCGTCGTTCCCGGAGCCGCAGAACCGCCGCATGATGCACACCTGGTTGAGTTTCGATGACCTGACCCAACTGCTCGAACGCGCCTTGTACACGCCCAACGTCGGCCACACCGTGGTGTATGGCATGTCGGATAACCTCGACACCTGGTGGGACAACCGCTACGCCGCCCACCTGGGCTTTGCGCCCAAGGACAGCTCCGAAGTGTTCCGCGTCCAGGTCGAGGCCCAGCCGCCCGTGGCTGCCGATGATCCGGCCAAGGTCTACCAGGGCGGCGCGTTCTGCGCGGCCGGCCCCTTCGGTGATTGACCCATGAACGCCGAATTGATTGTCGACGCCCGCAACGCCGTGGGCGAATGCCCGGTGTGGGTGCCCGAGGAAAATGCGCTGTATTGGGTGGATATTCCCAACGGCGGCCTGCAACGCTGGAGCACCACCACCGGCCATCTTGCCGCCTGGAAAGCGCCGCAGATGCTCGCCTGTATCGCCCGCACCGATGCCGGCAACTGGGTCGCCGGGATGGAGAGCGGCTTTTTCCAGCTTACCCCGTACAACGACGGCAGCCTCGACACCACGCCCTTGGCTGAAGTAGAACACCCCCGCGCCGACATGCGCCTGAACGACGGCCGCTGTGATCGCCAGGGCCGCTTCTGGGCCGGCAGCATGGTGCTGAACATGGGCTTGAATGCGCCCGAGGGCATCCTCTATCGCTACGCATCCGGCGCCGTGCCCTATGCACAACTGGACGGTTTCATCACCCTCAACGGTCTGGCATTCAGCCCGGATGGCCGTACGATGTACGCCTCGGACTCACACCCCTTGGTGCAACAGATCTGGGCCTTCGACTACGACATCGACACCGGCACGCCCTCCAACCGCCGCGTCTTCGTGGACATGCACAACTACCTCGGTCGCCCCGACGGCGCGGCGGTAGACGCAGAAGGCTGCTACTGGATCTGCGCCAACGACGCCGGCCTGATCCACCGTTTCACCCCCGATGGCCGCCTCGACCGCTCCCTCACCGTACCGGTAAAAAAGCCCACCATGTGCGCCTTCGGCGGCAGCCGCCTGGACACCCTGTTCGTCACTTCGATCCGTGACGACCAGAGCCCCCAGTCGCTGTCCGGCGGCGTGTTTGCCCTCAACCCCGGCGTTGTCGGATTGCCGGAGCCCACGTTCACCCTCTAGCTGCATCGCTGTGCCTTGAATACAACAATAACAAGACAGGAATGAACCCCCATGGACTTCAAACGCACCTTGCTCGCCGCTGCATGCTTCTCCCTCGCCAGCGCCGCCCACGCCCTGGAAATCAAGTTCGCCGACATCCACCCCGCCGGCTACCCCACCGTCGTCGCCGAAGAAAACATGGGCAAGGCCCTGACCAAGGAAAGCAACGGCGAACTGACCTTCAAGTACTTCCCCGGCGGTGTGCTGGGCTCCGAGAAAGAAGTGGTCGAACAGGCCCAGGTCGGCGCGGTCCAGATGACCCGTGTCAGCCTCGGTATCGTCGGCCCGGTGGTGCCGGACGTGAATGTGTTCAACCTGCCGTTCGTGTTCCGTGACCAGGCGCACATGCGCAAGGTCATCGACGGCGAGATCGGCGATGAGATCCTCGCCAAGATCACCGATTCGGAATTCGGCCTAGTGGCCCTGGCCTGGATGGACGGCGGAACGCGCAACCTCTACACCAAGAAACCGGTGCGCAAGATCGAAGACCTCAAGGGCATGAAGATCCGCGTGCAAGGCAACCCATTGTTCATCGAAGCCTTCAATGAAATGGGGGCCAACGGCATTGCCATGGACACCGGCGAGATCTTCAGCGCCCTGCAGACCGGGGTGATCGACGGTGCAGAAAACAACCCGCCGACCCTGCTCGAACACAACCACTTCCAGAACGCCAAGTACTACACCCTCACCGAACACCTGATCCTGCCCGAGCCCATCGTGATGTCGAAAATCACCTGGAACAAGCTCACTCCCGCCCAGCAGGACATGGTGAAGAAAGCCGCCAAGGCCGCCCAGGCGGACGAGCGCGTGCTGTGGGACGCCAAGTCCGCCAGCAGTGAAACCAAGCTCAAGGCCGCCGGCGTGGAGTTCATTACTGTCGACAAAAAGCCCTTCTATGACGCCACCGCGCCGGTTCGCGCCAAATACGGCGCGGCGTACGCCGACATCATCAAGCGTATCGACGCCGTTCAGTAACACCCTCCTTCTCTAGCAAGGCCCGGCGCGGTCGGTATCGACGCGCCCGGTTACGGTGAACGCCATGAAGAATTTACTGCTGCGCATCAACGACCGCCTGTACATGACCTGCATCTGGGTCGCCGGCCTCTCGGTACTGGGGGTCGCGCTGATCATCCCCTGGGGCATCTTCGCCCGCTACGTCCTCGGCACCGGCGCCAGTTGGCCGGAGCCCACCGCCATCCTGCTGATGCTGATCTTCACCTTTATCGGCGCCGCCGCCAGCTACCGCGCGGGTGCGCATATGTCGGTGGCGGTAGTGACTGACCGCCTGCCGCCACGCCAACGCCACATCGCCGCTATCGTCGCGCAACTGCTGATGGCCACCATCTGCCTGTTCATGACCGTGTGGGGCACCAAGTTGTGCCTGTCCACCTGGAACCAGTTCATGAGTGCCATCCCCACACTGCGCGTAGGCATCACCTATATGCCGATCCCGATCGGTGGGCTGCTGACCCTGGTGTTCGTACTGGAAAAACTCCTGCTCGGCGACCAGAGCCAGCGGCGCGTGGTGCGGTTCGACCTGGTGGAAGAAAACGAAGGGGCTGCCTGACATGGATGCATTGATTCTGTTGGGCAGTTTTATCGCCTTGATCCTGCTGGGCATGCCAGTGGCCTATGCCCTGGGAATGTCGGCACTGATCGGCGCGTGGTGGATCGACATCCCGTTCCAGGCCTTGATGATCCAGGTGGCCGGGGGCGTGAACAAGTTTTCGCTGATGGCGATTCCGTTCTTTGTACTGGCCGGGGCGATCATGGCCGAGGGCGGCATGTCACGTCGCCTGGTGGCGTTTGCCGGGGTATTGGTGGGTTTTGTGCGCGGCGGTTTGTCCCTCGTCAACATCATGGCCTCGACGTTTTTCGGCGCCATCTCCGGTTCGTCGGTGGCCGATACCGCCTCGGTCGGCTCGGTGCTGATCCCGGAAATGGAGCGCCGTGGGTATCCACGGGAATTTGCCACCGCCGTGACCGTCAGCGGTTCGGTGCAGGCGTTGCTGACGCCGCCCAGCCATAACTCAGTGCTCTACTCCCTGGCCGCCGGCGGCACGGTGTCCATCGCCTCGCTGTTCATGGCCGGCGTGGTGCCGGGCCTGTTGATGAGCGCCTGCCTGATGGTGCTGTGCCTGATCTTCGCGAAAAAGCGTAACTACCCCAAGGGCGAAGTCATCCCCTTGAAGCAGGCGCTGAAGATCGCCGCAGATGCCCTGTGGGGCCTGATGGCCATGGTGATCATCCTCGGCGGCATCCTCTCGGGCATCTTCACCGCCACCGAATCGGCCGCGATTGCCGTGCTGTGGGCGTTCTTCGTGACCATGTTCATCTACCGCGACTACAAATGGCGCGAGCTGCCCAAGCTGATGCACCGCACGGTGCGCACCATTTCCATCGTGATGATCCTGATCGCCTTCGCCGCCAGCTTCGGCTACATCATGACCCTGATGCAGATCCCGGCGAAAATCACCACGGCGTTCCTGACCCTGTCGGACAACCGCTACGTGATCCTGATGTGCATCAACGTCATGCTGCTGTTGCTCGGCACGGTGATGGACATGGCGCCGCTGATCCTGATCCTCACGCCGATCCTGCTGCCGGTGGTGCTCGGGCTCGGTGTCGACCCGGTGCACTTCGGCATGATCATGCTGGTCAACCTCGGCATCGGCCTGATCACCCCGCCGGTGGGCGCGGTGCTGTTCGTGGGCGCCGCGGTGGGCAAGGTGAGCATTGAAAAAACCGTGAAGGCACTGCTGCCGTTCTATGCGGTGCTGTTCCTGATCCTGATGGCGGTGACCTACATTCCGGCGCTGTCATTGTGGCTGCCGAGCGTGGTGCTGTGATGCTGATCGAACTGGAAGACAACCTGACCCACCTCACCCTGGCCCCGGCCGTGGGTGGCAGCATCGTCAATTGGCGCGTGCGAGCCAGCGGCCAGCCATTGTTGCGCCACAGCGACCAACAGGCCCTGGACACGGGCCTGCCGGGCAAACTCGGCTGTTATCCGCTGGCACCCTGGTCCAACCGGATCGCCGAAGGGGGTTTCGATAACCCCGACGGCTGGCTGGCGCTCACGCCGAACAGCCTGACCGACCCACTGCCCATTCACGGGTCGGCCTGGCAACAAGCGTGGCAGGTGGTCAGCCAGTCGGCGAACGAAGTGGTGCTGCAACTGGTGTGCGACACACCGTTCGCCTATCGCGCTGAGCAGCGGTTTTGCTTGCGCGACGGCGAGCTGAGCATCACGTTGCGGGTGACCCATCTGGCGGACAAACCGGCGTGGCACGGCTTGGGATTGCATCCCTACCTGCCGCGCACAGCGCAAACGCGGTTGCAGGCCAAGGCCTCGCAGGTGTGGATGAGTGCCCCGTCGAAACTGCCCACGGAGCTGGCACCGGTACCCGCCGCCTGGGATTTCCAGACGTTGAAGACCTTGCCGGAAGGCCTGGTGGACAACGGTTTTTGTCAGTGGGATGGACATTGCCTGATCGAGCAACCGGAGCTGGGCTATGCCCTGGAGTGCCAGGCCACCGGCGCCGACTACTTCCTGCTGTACTGCCCGCCGGGGCTGGGGTTCTTTTGCATCGAACCGGTGAGTCATCCGGTGAATGCCCATCACCTGGCGGGGCGGCCGGGCCTGAAACTGCTGGAACACAATCAGTCGGTGCAACTCCATTTCAACTTGAAATACATCCAACATGTGGGAGGGGGCTTGCCCCCGATGGCGGGGAATCAGTAATCCATTGGGTGGCTGACACACCGCTATCGGGGGCAAGCCCCCTCCCACAGTTTTGATTTGCGTTGTGTCAGGGTGGAGCGTTTTTCAGGCGCCCAGCCGTGTCGATACTGACGACCACCGACAACCCAGGCCGCAACCGCTCGCTCTCGGCCTGGTTCGGGTCCACCGTGATCCGCACCGGCACACGCTGGGCAATCTTCACGAAGTTGCCGGTGGCGTTGTCCGCCTGCAACAGGCTGAACTCCGAACCGGTGGCCGGGGAAATATGCTGCACCGTGCCGTGGAATTTGCGGTGGTTCAAGGCATCCACCGTAAAGGTCACCGGCTGGCCGACCTGCACGTTGTCCATCTGGGTTTCCTTCATGTTGGCAATCACCCACAGCTGCGGCGGCACCAGCGCCATCAGTTGCGCGCCGGAGTTGACGTAGGCCCCCAGGCGCACGCCAATCTGCCCCAACTGACCGTCACGCGGCGCAGTGATGCGGGTGTTGGACAGGTCGATACGCGCCAGCTCCACCGCGGCCTCGGCACTCGCTACGGCAGCTTCCAGGGAGCCACGGTTGACGATCACTGTCTGCAAGTCCTGTCGTGCGATTTCCAGGCTGGCCTGGGCTTGCGCCACGGCGGCGATGGTCTGTGCATTGGCCGCGCGGGTCACGTCCAGTTCGCGCTTGGACACCGAGCCGTCGCTGATCAGTTCTTCATTGCGGCGCAAATCGGCCGTGCTTTTGCGCGCCTGTGCCTGGCTGTCCACCAAGGCTGCCTGGCGCAACTTGATGGTCGCTTCGGCGCTGTTGCGCTGCTGCACCACATTGGCCAGCGAGGCCTTCTGCACCGCCAGTTGCGCCAGCGCCTGGTCCAGGCGCTGTTTGTAGATCCGGTCGTCGAGGCGCACCAGCAGGTCGCCGGCCTTCACGTATTGGAAATCCTGAACCGGCACTTCAAAAACATAGCCGCTCAGTTGCGGGCCGATGATCGTCACCTGCCCACGCACCAGGGCGTTCTCGGTGGTTTCCACGGCGCTGCTGAACGGCGGCAACTGCCAGGCATACAACACGATCAGCACCCCGACAATGGCAATCGCGGCAAACCCCAGCGATGAGACGATGCGCACCCGCAGGGAACGTGGCTCGGTGACCGAGGCGCCTGGCGGCGTGGTGCCTTCCGGGGTGGCGGCGATGGCGTTGGTGGTCGGGTGGTGGAAGTCGGTTCGGTCATGAAGAAGCGCCGCTGGGTTGAACGGGAGGGGCTGCTGTTTTGGTCGTGCTCATCAGCCACAGGCTGCGGATAAAGATCCAGATCATGGTCAGTATCGCGATGATCGCGATCAGCATGAAGACATCGTTGTAGGCCATCACGTTCGCCTCGCGGGTCGCCGCCGTGGCCAGGCTGCGAATGCCCATGAGGTTGCGCAACTCGGGGTCGGCGACAATGCCGCCATAGGCCGAACCGCCGCTCGATACCCGCGCGGCCACACGCGGATCGAGCAGGGTCAAGTGCTCGACGATCATGCTGGAGTGATATTTCTCGCGCACGATCTGGAACGTGCCCAGCAACGCCGCGCCAATCAGGCCGCCGAGGTTCTGGCAGATACCGAACATCACCGAGAAACTCACCAGGTTGCGCGGGTTGGTCAGCACGTTCTTCGTGCCCAATACCATGGTCGGTCCCAGGAAGAACGTACCGCCGAAGCCTAGCAGGAACTGGCTGATATACAGGTTCTGCGGCCGGGTCAGGTTGCTGGAAAAACTGTCCATCACCGACCCGGTGGCCATCAGTGCCAGGGAAATCACCAGCGGCATCAACAGGTGCGCCGGGTTGATGGTCAACGCACTCACCGCCAGCCCTGCAATCGCCCCGGCCAGCATCACCACGTACAGGGTGTGCATCTGCTGGTAGCTCATGTTCAACATCTGCATGAAACCCACGGCGCCGGTGGACTGCTCGGACAACACCATGCGGATCAGGATCACCGCCAGCGCCAGGCGGATCATCACGCCGCTGCCCAGCCAGCGGGTCATCAGCATCGGGTTGGCGCGGTTATGCTCGATGGCCAGCCCGGCCATGATCAGCACCAGGGAACAGGCCGAGGCGATGCCGATCCACGGTGCTTCCAGCCACCAGTCGATGCGACCCAGGGACAGCACGGCGCAGAGCAAGGCGACACCGGTGGCAAGGATGGCGAAGGTGACGAAGTCGAGTTTTTCAAAGGTCTTGAAGCGGTCGCCGGGCGGCAACTTGAGCAGGAACACGCAGCCCAGGCAGATCAGCGCCAGGCCCAGCTCGAACAGATACAGCCCGCGCCATTCGGCGATTTGCAGCAGGTCTTCGGAGAACAGCCGTGCCAATGGCAAGGCCAACTGCGCCGTGCCCAACCCCAGCACCAGGGACTTCAAGCGCCACTTGGCCGGGAAGGCCTGGATCATGTAGTACAAACCCAGCGAACTCAGCGCCGCGCCCACCATGCCATGGGCCGCGCGCACCGCGATGGCCGAGCTGAGGTCGTTGACGAACAGATGGCCGAAGGTTACCAGGGCGTACAGCACCAGGAACACCTCGGTAAATGCACGCAGCCCGAACTGCTGGCGGAACTTCACCAGCAGCAGGTTCATGCACACATTGGTCATCACATAGGCGGCGGGCAGCCAGGCCATTTCGGCGGTGGTCGCGCCCAGTGCACCTTGCAGGTATTGCAGGTTGGCGATGACCAGCGCGTTTCCCAACCCGCCAGTAATCGCCACCAGCACGCCCACCATCGCGAACAGCCAACGCTTGTGCGTCGGGTGCAGCGGCGTAGACGGCGAACCGGGCAGGCTCGGGCGCTCGTGGGGCTCCCAGGTGTGGGGGGTGTATTTGTTCATTCGATGACTCAGGTAAACCCATACTCAGAGACAGTAAACCTGAGCGGAGTTCATCTTGCCATGTCGAGGGCATAATTGATGCGAAGAACAGGCATCACCTGAAATGTGCGAGGGCAAGTCGACTCGTCGCCCTGCCCCCCTGGGATGTCCTGCGTATTCAGATCCAGCCGAGCCAACTCCAGTAGGTCGCAGCGAATACCAGCATCAACAGGTAGCCAACCAGCGTCACCAGAACCCCCACCTTGGCGAACTGCCGCGCCGTGAACGTCCCGGTCCCCAGGCACACCATGTTCTGCGGCGCATTGATCGGCAGGATAAACCCGTAGCTCATCACAAACCCCAAGAGCATGGTCATGCCCAACCGGCTGAAATCCCCCGGCAAGGTCTGCAACACCGCGATCAGGATCGGCAGCAACGCCGAGGTCAACGCGGTGGCGCTGGCGAAGCCCAGATGGATCAGGATCAGGAACGCACCAAGAATCGCAAACACACCCAGCGGCCCCACCTGGTCAAGCCCGGTATGCGCCACCACTTGCGCGCCCAGCCATTGCCCGGCCTGGGTGGTCAGCAGCGCCGTTCCCAGGCTGATGCCTACCCCGAACACGATCACCGTTCCCCACGGAATGCGCGACTGCACATCCTTCCAGGTCATCACGCCGATACCCGGCAATAACAGGAACACCAGGCCGGCGTAGGTGGTCGAGGTGGTGTCGAAACTGTGCAGGCGCCCTTCCGTGGCCCAGGCCAGTAGCAGCAACACCGAAACGCTCAACAGGCGCTTCTGCGCGCCGGTCATCGGCCCTATCTCCACCAGCGACTGCGCCACCGCCTCTTTACCGCCGGGGATGCTGTCGGTCTCCGGCGGCAGCAACTTGAGCACGAGGAACAGCAACACCGCCGACATGATCAACGCCCACGGCGCGCCGGCAATCAGCCAGTCGATCCACGACACGCGCTGGCCAAGCATCTTGTCCATGAAACCGACGGTGAGCAGGTTCTGCGCGGCGGCGGTCTGGATGCCGACGTTCCAGATGCTGGTGCCCTGGGCCACCACGATCATGATGCCGGCGGCGATATTCGAGCGTTTGTCCACGCCGAACGCGGCGATCACACCCATCATGATCGGCACCACGCAGGCACTGCGCGCCGTGGCGCTGGGCACCACGAGGCTGAGCAGCACCGTCACCGCAATCGCCCCCAGCAGGATGCGCCGGGTGCTGGTGCCGACCCGGCTCAGGGTCACCAAGGCGATACGCCGGTCCAGGCCGGTGTGGGTCATGGCTGCTGCGATAAACAGCGCCCCGGCCACCAGCGCCAGCGCCGGGTTGGAAAACCCGGTGAGCGCCATGCTGATCGCCGGGCTGGTGCCGATCACATGCGCGGGGTCCTGCAACGACGGCGCGGTGCCCAGCAGAAAGGCCATCAGCGACGTGATCATGATCGCACTGGCTTCATAGGACACCGCTTCGGCGATCCACACCACCACGGCAAACGCGAGGATCGCCAGCATGCGGTGCCCGGCGACCGGCAAGTCGGCGGGCACCGGCAACAGCAGCACCCCGGCCATCACCAACACGGCGACGACCAGGCCCAGGGGTAATTTGAAAGATGCCGCACTCATGGGCCACTCCAAGGCTCTAGATCAAGCCTTGAGCATGGGCTAAAAGCACCTGCGACGTGTTGACCTAGGCCAACAACTGGCTCAACACGGCCCGCAACTTGCCGGGTTTGACCGGCTTGTTCAGCAACGGCGCTTCCAACCGGCGCAACGCCCTACGGCACTGGTCGGTGCGGTCGGCAGTAATGATCACGGCCGGGATGTTCAGTTCGAAATGCTCACGCAGGTGCTTGACCACCGCACACCCCACCACCCCATGGTCGAGGTGATAATCGGCCAGGATCAGTTCCGGCGCCCTGCCCTCCAACGCCAGCAACGCTCCGGCCTGGTCGGTGGCGGTGACCACATCACAGCCCCATTGCCCGAGTAGCGCGCGCATGCTGTCGAGGATGCTCACCTCGTTGTCGATCACCAGCAGACGCCGTCCCGGCAGCGGGTTGCCGGTGGTCGGCTGGGCTGGCAACTGGCTGATCGGCAGAGGGATCTCGGTGCTCAACGGCACCTCGATACTGAACATCGAGCCACGTCCCGGCCACGAGCGTACGGCGATGGGGTAACCCAGGATCTCGGCGATCCGCTCGACAATCGCCAGCCCCAGCCCAACGCCTTTACGGTCCGCTGCGCGGCCGACGTCGAGCTGGTTGAACTCGAGGAAGATCGCCTCCAGCCGGTCCTGCGCAATCCCGCGCCCGGTGTCCCAGACCTCCAGGCGCAGGCAATCGCCACGCTTGCGCGCGCCCAACAGGATGCAACCTTCGTCGGTATAGCGGCAGGCATTGCTGAGGAAGTTACGCAAAATCCGCGTCAGCAAGCGCAAGTCGGTGCTGATCGCATAGCAGCCCGTGTGCACCCGCAGGTTCAACCCCGCCGCCTGGGCCACCGACTGGAACTCCGAGACCAGCGGCGCGAACAGTTCGTCGAGGCGGTACAGCGCCACATCCGGCTTGACCGCCGCCTGGTCGAGCCGCGAGATGTCCAGCAAGTCGGTGAGCAAGTCCTCGGCGCCCTCCAGCGCCTGATGCGTGCGCTCCACCAGCACCTGCTCGACGCTGGGCAACTGCCGTTCGCGCAAGGTGGCAATCAACAAGCGTGCGGCGTTCAACGGTTGCAACAGGTCGTGGCTGGCGGCGGCGAGGTATTTGTCCTTGCTGCGGTTGGCGGCCTGGGCGGCGTCGCGGGCGTCGCGCAGGTCCTGTTCGATCTGCTCGCGCTGGGCGATCTGCTGTTGCAGGTTGTGGTTGGCTTCCAGCAGTTCATCGGTGCGTGCGGCGACCCGCTGCTCCAACTCGTCATTGAGACGGATATAGCGCTTGCGCTCAGCCTCCAGCTCATCCAGCCGCGCCGTGAGTTCCGGGTAATGGCTCTTGCGCGCCGACTGGTCGCCCAGCCCCAGCAACCCGGCGAGTGCGCGTTGCTGGTCGTCAGAGAGCTTCGCCATAGACGACCTCGACGTCACGCTGGCTCGACTCCCTCGGGTTGGTGAGGATGCACGGATCGCCCATCGCATGCTGGGACAGGAACGGAATATCCGCCACGCGCACGCCATGCAGGCCCAGGGTTTCGTGGAAGCCGATCGCCCGCTTGAGCGCGATCAAATGCTCCACCAGCCGCGCGCAGATCTGCCGGTGATTGAGGCCGCGACAGTCGATGCCAAACGTCTCGGCAATCACCTTGAAACGCTCCGGCGCCGAGCTGTAGTTGAACGCCACCACATGCTCCACCAGCACCGCGTTGCACAGCCCATGGGGCAGGTCGAGGAAGCCGCCGAGGCTGTGGGACATCGCGTGCACCGCGCCGAGGATCGCGTTGGAGAACGCCAGACCGGCCTGCATGCTGCCGAGCATGATCTTCTCGCGCAGGGCGATGTCCGTGGGGTTGGCGATCATCTGCACCAGGTTGCCGTTGATCAGGCGCATCGCCTCCAGCGCATGGGGGTCGGTGAGTGGGCCATGGCCGGTGGAAACGAACGCCTCGATCGCATGCACCAACGCATCGATGCCGGTGCAGGCAGACAGGAACGGGTCCATGCTGGCCGTGGTTTCCGGGTCGATCAGCGACACATCCGGCACTACCGCCTTGCTGACGATGGAGAACTTCATGCGTTCCTGCTGGTTGGAAATGATCACGAACTGCGAGACATCCGCCGAGGTGCCGGCGGTGGTGGGAATCAGGATCAGCGGCGGGCTGGGCACGCGAATGGTGTCGACGCCTTCGAACTCAAGGATGCTGCGCCCGTGGGCCACCACAATGCCGATGGCCTTGCCGCAGTCCATGGGGCTGCCGCCGCCGATGGCGACGATCACATCACAGTGATGTTCACGGTACACCTCGGCGCCGGTCATTACCTCTTCGACACGCGGGTTGGGCGAGACGGCGCTGTACAGGCAGTAGTCGATGCCGAGGGCTTGCAGGCTGGCTTCCACATCGGCCACCCAACCGGCGGCGATCACGCCGGGGTCGCTGACCACCAGCACCTTGCGCGCGCCGAAGGTCTTGGCGTAGTTACCGACGTTGTGCCGGCAACCGGCTCCAAAGATGATTTCAGGCGAGACGAATTTACGCAGGAGGCTCAGATTTGGGCTCATTGGAAAGCCTGTTTTTATTATTTTGGAAGAATGCGCTCCACACTAACCGATCCGGCTGCGAATGCAATCAGACCAAAGAGGCATCCTTCCGACAGTACCCGCGATCAACGGCTAGCGAAGTACATGGTCACTTCGAAGCCGATACGCAGGTCGGTAAATGCAGGTTTGGTCCACATGGGGGCAGTCCTCGGGTTGGGCCGGAAGATTCCGGTGGGGTCATTAATGCATGGGGGGATGGGGTAGCGAATGCTACTTTCGAACGATGCGGCGCCTGCATTGGTAGCGAATGGACGCCGATCAAAATGTGGGAGGGGGCTTGCCCCCGATGGCAGCGCGTCAGTCAACATTTATGTCAATGACACACCGCTATCGGGGGCAAGCCCCCTCCCACAGGGGACCGCGTTGCAATCAGAGGGTCAGAAGAAGCCCAGCGGGTTGATGTCGTAGCTCACCAGCAGGTTCTTGGTCTGTTGGTAATGGTCGAGCATCATCTTGTGGTTCTCACGCCCGACGCCAGACTTTTTATACCCACCAAACGCCGCATGCGCCGGGTACAGGTGATAACAGTTGGTCCACACGCGACCGGCCTTGATCGCCCGGCCCATGCGGTAGGCGCGGTTGATGTCGCGGGTCCACAGGCCGGCGCCCAGGCCGAACTCGCTGTCATTGGCAATCGCCAACGCTTCGGCTTCGTCCTTGAAGGTGGTCACGCCCACCACCGGCCCGAAGATTTCCTCCTGGAACACACGCATCTTGTTGTGGCCCTTGAGCAGGGTCGGCTGGATGTAATAGCCGCTGGACAGGTCGCCTTCAAGGCGCTCGGCTGCGCCGCCGGTGAGCAGCACCGCGCCCTCCTCCTGGGCGATCTTCAGGTAGGAGAGGATCTTGTCGTATTGCTGCTCGGACGCCTGGGCGCCGACCATGGTCTCGGTGTCCAGCGGGTTGCCGCGCTTGATCTTGACGATCTTCTTCATCACTTCGGCCATGAACGGTTCGTAGATCGACTCCTGCACCAAAGCCCGCGACGGGCAGGTGCACACTTCGCCCTGGTTGAAGAACGCCAGCACCAGGCCTTCGGCGGCTTTCTCGATGAACTGCGGCTCGGCCTGCATGATGTCTTCAAAGAAGATGTTCGGCGACTTGCCGCCCAGCTCCACGGTGGACGGAATGATGTTCTCGGCCGCCGCATGCATGATGTGCGCGCCCACCGGGGTGGAACCGGTAAAGGCGATCTTGGCGATGCGCTTGCTGGTGGCCAGCGCCTCCCCGGCTTCGCGACCAAAGCCCTGCACGATGTTCAGCACGCCGGGCGGCAGCAGGTCGCCGATCAGCTCGGCAAACACCATGATCGACAGCGGCGTCTGCTCGGCCGGCTTGAGCACGACACAGTTACCGGCGGCGAGTGCCGGCGCGAGTTTCCACGCGGCCATCAGCAATGGGAAGTTCCACGGGATGATTTGCCCGACCACGCCCAATGGTTCGTGAAAATGATAAGCCGCTGTGTGCTCGTTGATCTCGGCGGCGCCGCCTTCCTGGGCACGGATACACCCGGCGAAGTAGCGGAAATGGTCGGCGGCCAGGGGCACGTCGGCGTTGAGGGTTTCGCGCACGGCCTTGCCGTTGTCCCAAGTCTCGGCCACGGCCAGCACTTCGAGGTGTTGCTCGATACGGTCGGCGATTTTCAGCAGCACCAGGGCGCGGTCCTGGGCCGAGGTCTTGCCCCAGGCATCGGCGGCGGCGTGGGCGGCGTCGAGGGCCTTGTCGATATCGGCGGCGCTGGAGCGCGGGAACTCGGCGATGACGTCACCGGTGACCGGCGAGGTGTTGGTGAAGTACTCACCGTTGATCGGCGCGACGAACTCACCGCCGATGTAATTGCCGTAGCGCGGCTTGAAGCTGACGATGGCGCCGGGGGTGCCAGGTTGGGCGTAGATCATGGTGAGGCCTCTGCTTATTGTTGGGTGTTGATGGGCTGCATCTGGGTGCGTTCGTAGTGCGGGTACAGGTGGGTCACGCTGCGGGTCAGTTCATAGCGGCTCAGGTTGATGCCCGCGAATCGCTCGGGGATCGGGCTGCGGATCAGCTCTGGCATGTCGCTGCCATGGGCTGCCCCGTCGCGTAGCAATTGATCGAGCCAGGTGAGGTAGTCACGCATCTGTTCGAAGGGTTTGGCGTCGGTCGCAATGGGGCCGTGGCCGGGCACGATCAGGGTCCACGGCAAGCCTTGCAGAGTGGCGATATCCGCCAGCCAGATCGCCAGCCCCGGTGAATGGGGCGTGGTGAGTGCGCGCTGGTAGAACACCAGGTCGCCGGCAAACAGCACGCCGGTCCTGCGGTCGAGGATCGCCAGGTCGGCGCCGGTATGGCCGCGCAGGTGCAGCAGTTGCAGGTCGTGGCTGCCGAAGGTTATCAGCCCCGCTTGCAGGGCTTCGTTGGGCAACACCACTTCGGTGCCACGCATCCAGTCACCCACCATGCGGTACAGGTTCTCGGCCATGCTGTCGCCCTGCTCATGCAGCAAATCCTTGGTGCCGGCCAGGGCGCCAATCGGTACATCCTTGAAGGCTTGGTTGCCCAGGGCGTGGTCGGGATGGTGGTGCGTCAGCAGCACCTGGATCACCGGTTTGTCGGTGACACGGGCGATGGCCTGGCGCAGGGCTTCGCCGTAGCGCCTGGACGGCCCGGTGTCGATCACCACCACGCCGGGCTCGGTGACGATGAACCCGACATTGACGATATTGCCGCCATTGTCCCTGGTGAAGTTGTCGGTGCTGCCTTCCAGCAGCCAGGTGTTATCGGCGATCAACCGAGGTTTGAGGACGTAATCCAGGTCCGCCAGCACCGGCAGGCTGAACAGCAGCAGCCACAGCACAATCCAGCGCAGGCTCATGGGATGGCCGCCTCGAACTGGTTGCCGCTGGTGTCGCGCAGGGTCAGGCGCGTGGGCTCGCGGCCTTCGATGTCGAAGGCCAGGCTGGGGTTTTCGCTGACGGCGGGGAACAGTTCCAGGCGTGCCAGCAGTTGGTTATCTGCGCCACGCAGCTCGGCCTGATGGATAAAGAATTCGGGAATACCGCTGATCATGCCGTTATCCATCGGATGGGCAACTTGCAGTTTCACGCGGCTGAACTCGGCACGCGGGTAACGGCCGCCGAGCACTTCGCCCAGGTGTTCTTCCCAGCCGGGTTGGGTGCGCACCACGCTGGGCGCGGTGCAGCCGCCACCGGCGGCATCGATCAGGGCCGAGCCGACATGCCACATGCCATCCCGGGTGAGCACCGCTGCACGCAACGGCGTGGCCTGTTCGATACGAATCCGCAGCGACAGCCACGGCAGTACTGGCCCCAACGGCTGGAAATCGACGATCTGCGGCAGCGGGTTCAGCTCGGCCCAGGCAAGGATCTTCACCACGTCCCCCTTGAAGGCGCGGGCGTCGATCTCCAGCGGCACCTGGCGCGCATCCTCGGCGAACGGCGGCGCCAGGAGCTTCACCCGCTCGTCGAAAACAAACGGTGCATTGTCGAGAAAGCGCTGGTGATAGTAGGCCCACATCACCGAGGGCACCGGGTCCACGGGCGCGCCCCAGGCCAGCATCGGCACACAGCACAACCACCACCCGCGCAGGCCCATGGCTTACTCCTCGACGTGCACGCTGTCGAGGTAGGTACGCACCGCCCACAGGGCTTCCTGGCTGAGGTAGTCGGCCATTTTCGGCATGTACACCCGGCCATCGCGCACGGCGCCGTGGCGCACGCGCTCCACAAACCATTCATCGCCGGCGTCGCCGGCATCGAGCATGCGCAGGTCGGGAGCGATGCCACCGGACTTGGCTTCCAGGCCATGGCACGCCGCGCAGTTCTGGTTGTAGGCCGACGCACCGACCTCCACCGCCTTGTCATGCTCGGGTGTGGTGCGATAGGGGTTGGTGGCGGCCCAGCCATCGGCGTCCAGCGGTACGCCGGCGTCCTTGATCGGGGTGAGGCCTTTGGTTTCCACGGCGGTGGGCGTCACGTTGCCGTGGGCCCAGGCGGAACCTGTACTGATTGCACCGGCGAGCAGGCAGGCGGTGATCAAGGCGTTGCGTTTTGTTGTCATTATTTTTTCCCTCGGGAGTGCACGCAAAACCTCTTGGCAGAGGCTATGGCAACCATCTTAGGAAGCCCCTGGCGACACCCGTATGCTGCTTTGGTGGGCGGGTTCTCATCCGTTGGTAGCAGGCCTTGTGGGGCACTGCTAAATCAGAGGCGGTTCGGGAAATTGTCCCGGCAACACCGGGACTTTTTCCGTATTCGCAACGGCGTTCACATCGCACCCTGTGCAGGCCATAACCTCCACTGGGAACTGCAACCATGACAATAAGATCGCTACCCGCCCTCTCGCCGCTGAGCCTTGCCGTGCAGGCCTTCCTGCTGGTCGGCAGCCTGTCCTTGAGTGCGGCCAGCTTCGCCGCCGCCGAGCCTGCCAAACAGACCCGCAACGTCACCTGGGAAGACATCGCCAACGACCACCTGACCACCCAGGACGTGCTGCAATACGGCATGGGCACCAACGCCCAGCGCTGGAGCCCGCTGGCGCAGGTCAACGACAAGAACGTGTTCAAGCTCACGCCGGCCTGGTCCTATTCGTTCGGCGATGAGAAGCAGCGTGGCCAGGAATCCCAGGCCATCGTCAGCGACGGCGTGGTCTACGTCACTGGCTCCTATTCCCGGGTGTTCGCCCTCGATGCAAAGACCGGCAAACGCCTGTGGACCTACAACCACCGCCTGCCCGACAACATTCGCCCGTGCTGCGATGTGGTCAACCGGGGCGCGGCGATCTTCGGCGACAAGATCTATTTCGGCACCCTCGACGCGCGCCTGATCGCCCTCGACAAGAACACCGGCAAAGTGGTGTGGAACAAGAAATTCGGCGACCACGCCGCTGGCTACACCATGACCGGCGCCCCGGTGCTGATCAAAGACAAGGTCAGCGGCAAGGTGCTGCTGATCCACGGCAGCTCCGGCGATGAATTCGGCGTGGTTGGCCAGCTGTATGCGCGCGACCCGGACACCGGCGAAGAGGTGTGGATGCGCCCGTTCGTGGAAGGCCACATGGGCCGCCTGAACGGCAAGGACAGCACCCCGACCGGCGACGTCAAGGCGCCTTCGTGGCCGGATGACCCGACCACCGAAACCGGCAAGGTCGAGGCCTGGAGCCACGGCGGCGGCGCGCCTTGGCAGAGTGCGAGCTTCGATGCCGAGACCAACACCATCATCGTTGGCGCCGGCAACCCCGGCCCGTGGAACACCTGGGCGCGTACATCGAAGGACGGCAACCCCCACGATTTCGACAGCCTCTACACCTCCGGCCAGGTCGGCGTCGACCCCAGCACCGGCGAAGTGAAATGGTTCTACCAACATACCCCGAACGACGCCTGGGACTTCTCCGGCAACAACGAACTGGTGCTGTTCGACTACAAGGACAAGGATGGCAAGGTCATCAAGGCCACCGGCCACGCCGACCGCAACGGCTTCTTCTATGTGGTCGACCGCAACAACGGCAAGCTGCAGAACGCCTTCCCGTTCGTCGACAACATCACCTGGGCCAGCCACATCGACCTGAAGACCGGCCGCCCCGTGGAAAACGAAGGCCAGCGTCCAGCCAAGCCATTGCCGGGCGAAACCAAGGGCAAGCCGGTGGAAGTCTCGCCGCCGTTCCTGGGTGGCAAGAACTGGAACCCAATGGCCTACAGCCAGGACACCGGGCTGTTCTACATCCCGGGCAACCAGTGGAAAGAGGAGTACTGGACCGAAGAGGTCAACTACAAGAAGGGCTCGGCGTACCTGGGCATGGGCTTTCGCATCAAGCGTATGTATGACGACCACGTCGGTACCCTGCGGGCGATGAACCCGACCACCGGCAAGGTGGTGTGGGAGCACAAGGAACACCTGCCGTTGTGGGCCGGCGTACTGGCGACCAAGGGCAACCTGGTGTTCACCGGCACCGGCGACGGCTTCTTCAAGGCCTTCGACGCGAAAACCGGCAAGGAGCTGTGGAAATTCCAGACCGGCAGCGGCATCGTCTCGCCGCCGATCACCTGGGAACAGGATGGCGAGCAGTACATCGGCGTGACAGTCGGCTACGGCGGCGCGGTGCCGTTGTGGGGCGGCGACATGGCGGAGCTGACCAAGCCGGTGGCACAGGGTGGGTCGTTCTGGGTGTTCAAGATCCCGAGCTGGGACCTGAAAACCGCTCAGAAGTAACCTCACCCTATATGCCGGGGTCATCCTTTGTGGCGAGCGGGCTTGTCCCGCGTTGGGCTGCGAAGCGGCCCCCGGCTTTTCTCCAGCCCCAACGAGCCGTCAGGTTTTGGGGCTGCTGCGCAGCCCAACGCGGGGCAAGCCCGCTCACCACAGCAAGCCCGCTCACCCCAGGATCCCCAGAGGTCTCGCGATGAAATATCTGCCCTTTTTAATCCTGCTATCCCTGCCCTTGGCTCACGCCGACGAGGGCGACGACGCCCCCCTGGTCATCAACGGCTGTACCATTGCCGAACACAGCCAATGCCCCGGCGCCCACCTCAAGGGCGCCAACCTGAGCAATCAAGACTTAAGCAAAATGAACCTGGCCGGCGCCGACCTGCGCGACGCAGACCTGCGCCACGCCAACCTCGACCTGGCCAACCTGGAAAAAGCCCAGTTGCAAGGCGCCAACCTGACCCGCGCCAGCCTGCAACAAGCCAACATGCGCCTGGCGGATTTCACCGGTGCCACGCTGATGGCCGTGCAAGGCTGGGGGCTGTTTGCCCAGGGCGCACAATTTGAAAACGCCAACCTCAGCGCCGCCTACCTGCAATTTGCCCGGCTGTCGGGGGCGAAGCTGCACCAGGCCAACCTGCGGGCGGCCGACCTGGAAATGACCTGGCTGAGCAAGGCCGACCTACAAGGTGCCGACCTCAGCGACGCCAACCTGCAAGAAGCCAAGTTCGGCGAAAGCAATCTGGAGAAAGCCACCCTCACCGGCAGCCGCCAGCACTATGCGAATTTCCAGGATGCGAACATGGAAGGTTGCAAGGACTGCCCGACCACCTGGGACCGTTAACCCGCCACCCGCACCACCCCCATGTCGATACCCAAATGCACCAACTCGGCATGGGAACTCACCTGCAACTTACTCTTGAGCAAGGTCAGGTGATTGGACACGGTCTTGCTGCTGATACTCAACTGAGCGGCAATTGCCCGCGCCGGGGTGCCCTTGGCGAGCATCAGGAAAATCTCCAGCTCACGCTGGGTCATGCTTTGCAGGCGCCGGTCGGTGGGGTGGTACGCCAGCTGGGTGGCCAGGTCCTGTTCGATATAGGTGTGGCCGTCAAGAATGCGCTCCACCGCATCCAGCATCACCGCCGGCAACGCGCTTTTGGTCAGGTAGCCGGACGCACCGGCCTCCAACGCCTGGCGCACCAAGGGCAACTCAGCATGCTGGCTGAAAAACAGCACGCGCAATTGCGGCAAGCGCTGGCGCAGGCGGCGGGTGGTTTCCAGGCCGCTGATCCCCGGCAGGCCGAAGCCGATGATCACCAGGTTTGGCACCGCTTCGTGCACCCGCGCCAAGGCATCCTCGCCACTCGCCGCTTCGCGCACCACCACACCGGGCAGCCCGCTGCGCAATAGCCCGGCGTAACCCAGGCGGACCACGGCGTGATCATCGACCAGCAGGATATTCATAGTGCCTCCAATGGCGGTGCCTCTGGCCATGCTAGAACCCCGGGGACCAATGGGACCTACTACTTTGGTACTGGTTTTGCTGTCTATCGTCGCATTCCCAAGGCAGCAGGACTGGCGTGTAATGGGCGCATAACGATAAGGATTGGATCCGCCATGCTGCCCGCTCGACTGCCCCTTGCGGCACTGTTGTGCCTGTTCATCACGTACGTACAGGCCGACACGCCACTGTTTTCCGCCGATGGCTACCGCACCAGCCTGTACCGCAGCCCCACGCCCGATCAACTGCCCGGGGCGATCATCGTCGACACCCCTGCCCTGCAAACCCTGTTGACCCAGACGCCCGCACCGGTACTGATCGACGTGTACCGCCGCCCGTGGCTACAGGGCCGCTTCATCGAAGACCAGCCCCACGCCAACCTGCCCGGCAGTCACTGGCTGGCCAATACCGGCGACGGCGACCTCACGCCCGAGTGGCAAGGTTACTTTGTGCGCCACCTGTACAAGTACACGGGCGGCAACCTGGCCCGCCCGCTGGTGTTCTACTGCCGCGCCGATTGCTGGCTGAGTTGGAACGCGGTAAAACGGGCCGCCAACCTGGGCTATACCACTGTGTATTGGTACCGCGATGGCTTGGACGCATGGGAAGCGGCAAACCTGCCAGTGATGGCTGCGACACCCGAACCCTTTGAATAAAAAACCACAACAAGAAGGTGAACGGCCATGTACAAAATTCTGATTGCCGACGATCACCCGCTGTTTCGCGAGGCGATCCACAACGTTATCAGCGACGGTTTCCCCGGCAGCGACGTGATGGAGACCGCCGACCTGGACAGCGCCCTTGCGCTGACCCAGGAACATGACGACCTCGACCTGATCCTGCTGGACCTGAACATGCCCGGCATGCACGGCCTCAACGGCCTGATCAACCTGCGCAACGAGTCGCCGACCATTCCGGTGGTGATCGTCTCGGCCGAGCAGGACAAACAGATCGTGCTGCAAGCTATCACCTACGGCGCGGTGGGCTTTATCACCAAGTCATCACCGCGCCTGCAAATGACCGAGGCGATCCAGCAGATTCTCAACGGCAATGTGTACCTGCCGCCGGACATCATCCGCACCCAGAAAAACACTGGGCAGCGGCGCATGAACGACAGCCCTGGGTTTGCCCCCGAGCTGTTGCAGGCGCTGACACGCAAGCAGCTGCTGGTGTTGGAGCGGATGACCAAGGGTGAGTCGAACAAGCAGATCGCCTATACGCTGGAGATTGCCGAGACCACGGTGAAGGCCCATGTGTCGGCGATTTTGCGCAAGTTGAATGTGCATAACCGCGTGCAGGCGATACTCAGTGCCGGAGATATCGATTTCGGCTCGTACCTGCGCCGCTGACGGTCTGACACACCACAAATCAACTGTGGGAGGGGCGGTGCGACGACTCGACTTGCCCCCGATGGCAGAGTGTCAGTCAGCACATGCATTGACTGATCCACCGCTATCGGGGGCAAGCCCCCTCCCACATTTTGATCTGCATTTTGTCAGGGCCGGCTGAGCAGGTGGCTCATGGCGGTTTTCAGCTTCATGGGCCTGACGGGCTTGTGCATCAAGGTATGCCCCAACTCACGGATCTGCTGCTTCAATTCATTGCTGTAGTTGGCGGTGATCATCAACGCCGGCACCGCGCTCCCGCGCCGGGCGTTAATGCGGGCCACGGCGTCCACGCCGTTCTGGTCGTCGTCCAGATGGTAATCGGCAATCAACAGGTCCGCCTCGGCATGGTAGTTGTCCACCTGCCGCGCCAGGTCCTGTTCCGACAGCGCCGTGATCACCCGGCAGCCCCAGCCTTCGAGCAAGGTACGCATACCCGCGCAGATCGCCGCGTCGTTATCCAGCACCCACACCCGGGCACCTTGCAGGCGCTCGAGCAACGGCTCGCTCATGGAAGGCGCCGGCAGCGACTTGGGGGCCGTGGCGCTCAACGGTACCTCCACCGAGAACATCGAGCCTTTGCCCGGCCAGGATCTGACGCTGATGCGATGGCCGAGTATCCCGGCGATCTTTTCCACGATGGCCAGGCCCAGGCCCAGGCCGCGGTCCTGGTCCGGTCGCTGCACGTCGCCGCGCTTGAACTCCTGGAAAATTTCCTCCAAGCGCTCTTGCGCAATCCCCATGCCGCTGTCCCACACCTGGATCAACAGGCGCTGCTGCTGACGCCGGCAACCCAGCACCACCCGCCCCTGGTAGGTGTAGCGAATGGCATTGCTGAGCAGGTTGCGCAGGATCCGCGCCAGCAACTGAATGTCGCTGCGCACCAACGCGGAGCAGCCGACAAAGTGCAGCGCCAAGCCTTCGGCGCGGGCCAGTTGGGTGTACTCGGCGGCGAGGTTGTCGAGCAATTCACTCAAGGCGAACGGCGCGATATCGGCCTTGATCACGCCAGCATCCAGTTTGGAAATATCCACCAGGGTCCCCAGCAGGTTTTCCACGTCTTCCAGGGAGTTGCTCACATTGCGCACCAGGGCTTCGCTGGGGCGTTCCAGCAAGGCACTGGTGAACAGCCGCGCCGCATTCAACGGTTGCAACAGGTCATGGCTGACGGCGGCGAGAAACTTGGTTTTCGACAGGTTGGCCTGCTCGGCCTCGAGCTTGGCTTCGCGCAGGCGGGTTTCCATGCGCCGGCGCTCGTCGATTTCCTTGAGCAGTTGGTCATTGAGCGACGTAAGCTCCGAGGTGCGCTGAGCCACGCGCTGTTCCAGATGCTGGTAGGCCTGGTGCAAGGCTTCGGCCGTGCGGCGGCGTTCGGTGATATCGCGGATCAACACGAAGATCCCCACCACCTCGCCACTGGCCAGCATGTTCGGTACATAGGAGCGCAGCATGTAGCGTTCCTGGTTGTTGATGTTGGTTTCGGCGAACTCAAAGGTCACGCTCTCCCCCGCCAAGGCACGGGCGACGTAGGCATCCAGGCGCTGGCAATGCTGCTCGCTGTGCACTTCGCGCAGGCTCTGCCCAAGCATCATGCCGCGCGGCCAGCAGTACCATTCTTCATAGACCTTGTTGGTGAACTCATAGACCAGGTCGGCATTCAAGTAGCCGATCAGCGCCGGCACGTTGTCGGTGATCAGGCGGATCCAGCGCTCGCTCTCCTGGGCTTTCTGCGCCGCCGCCTGTTCGCCACGCAGGGTTTCGGCGCGCAGCCGGGCGTTGATCAGCAGGTGGTTGCTGGCCTTGAGTTCGGCCATCGCCTGGTTCAGCGCGTCGGTGCGCTCGCGCACTTGCTCGGCCAGCACCACCGAATGCTGGAAGGTGGTGTAGGGGTTGTTGCCCTGGGGCATGCCGGACTCGATGCGCTCGATCAGCGCCGCATTGATCCGCGCCAGCTTGTGGTTGTCCTGTTGCAGCCGGGCCAGTTGAGCGGGCAGGTCAGCGCCGGCCTCGGGCAATGGCGACCCCGGTGAACGTCTGGTTGATGTGCATGCCATTGAACTGTTCTCCGTAGGTGTTGAAACCCATCACCCGCTGGTCCCGCAAGTAACCGCCAAGCTGTTCGAGGGTGCCGTTGTCTTCCAGCTCCAGGCGGCGCAAAAAGCAATCGCAGCCGATGGTCAGCAACAGGTCGCCGAGGCGCGCTTGCAGGCCGTCGAACAGCGCCTGCAGGTTCGGCAGCAACGGGCCGGGCGTCATGACCGTCAGCACGATGCCGTTTTCCACCGCGCAGTAGAAACTCAGGCTGAGGTCCTCATGCACCTGCTGGATAGCGCGCACGTAGTACTGGTCGTGGATACGCACCGCCAGCGGGTGGGCGGCGAACGTGCGGTGGTCGAGGTCGGCCACCGCCACGCCGATATGCCGCGCGTACTCTTCGGCGGCGGGCTCGGCGTTGAGCTCGAACACGCGGCGTGACGGGCTGTCGGCGCCGGTCACCACCAGTTTTTCCGTGCGCGGCAGGATGTGGTGGGTGGTGAATACCTCGAAATCCAGCCAGGTGTTGACCAGCACCACCACCGCCGCGCCGCTGTGGAACACGCCGTTGAAGTACACGTGGGTGTGGGTGAGGAAGTTGTCGTCACCGGCCGAGCCGCCGAAGTGCGGGATATCCCCAAGGGCTGCACTGAGGGCGGCGAGGACCATTTCTTCGCGGCTGGACAGGCCGTCAAGCAGGGTCAGCGCAAACGTGTTGCCCTTGATCGGCGCCAGGGTGTTGCTGCGACAGCCGCCGACCAGACGCTCGACCATGTCCTGGGCACCGATCAGGCTGAAGTGCTCGACCTGATCGATCAGCTCCGTGGCGATGGAAAAGTGCGCATGGTTGAAGCCCACCGCCGTGATGCAGTTGCGACCGTAGCCTTGGGGCGTGATCTCGCCGGCGCTGGTGCAGCCGACCACCCGCACCTTGCCGAAGCACTGTTGCAGGGCCTGGCCAAGGGCCTGGAGGTCGTAGGACGCGGAACAGAAAAACAGCACAAACCCCAGGTACGGGTGCAGCAGTTGCTGGGCCAATTCCTCGGCGGCCTGCCCGGCATCGGTGGCCTGGGACATGGCGCTGACTACGCCTTCACTGTTGTGCATCGTTGCCTCCCCCTCTGAAGCATCAGTGTACGAAGGGCCTGGGCGTGGACCTATGCTACTTGGGTACTGGGTGGGGGATGCGATGGGATGAGGCTTTCAAGACCACTCTCTCAAAAGCCAATGGGGATCCAATGTGGGAGGGGGCTTGCCCCCGATTGCAGGGTGTCAGTCGATGCATGAGTGATTGATCCACCGCTATCGGGGGCAAGCCCCCTCCCACATTTTGATTGCATTTCAGATGGCTACCATGCCATTGCCGTCGTCCTTGGTCTTGCCGTAGGACAGGGCCAGGCGGTTCTTGCCGACCTTGTACGAGCCTTGTACCAGGTAGCCATTGCTGTCGACGTTGCGCAACGTGGCCTCCCCGGCATTGTTAGTGAAAAACGGGTTGATGCCCTTGGCCTGGAACCCCGAACCGGTCAGCGGCAAACCGCCCATCTTCGCCTGCACGCCGTAGCCCAGGCCCTTGGAGGTGACGGAGGCCACGGTGGAAAGGCGTTGATGTAGCCATCGGTGGAGAAGGTGGTTTCGTCCTTGTCGTACAACATGATTTCGGCGTCGGCGAATGGGCTGAGGCCCAGGCCGAGGATAAAGGCAGGCAACAGACGCAGCGGGACGTTCTTATTGTTATGCAGGGTGCGCTCCGCAACGGGGACTTGATGTCGGAGGCGATTATCAAAAGGCGGTGGGCCATGGCATACGCTGCCTTGGCCCTGATTTGCGGATGCTTTGGAGGGGCAGCGGGTGCCCGGCAAGTTCGGTTTAGTCCAGGCCCGGCACTTAGGATGTAAGACCGGCCTTGACCAACATGCCCACGGCCACCACGACACACAGGCCGGCAAAACCGACCTGCAAGGCACGCGCGGGGATCACCGAACACAGACGCCGACCGGCCAGCATGCCGACGATACTCGCGGCGATAAACACCCAACCCACCGGCTCGATGCGCACACCGGCATGCAGCGCGCCGGCCACGCCGATCAACGACAGCAGGCTGATCACCATCAGGGAGGTGGCAACGATGCCGCGCATCTGCACGTCGGTGAGCTGCTTGAACGCCGGCACGATCAGGAAGCCGCCGCCCACACCCAGCAGGCCGGACACCGCGCCGGTCACCGCGCCGAGGGCGGCCAGGGTCGCGCTACATTTGGCGGTCCAGGCCAGGCGCCCGGTCTGCTGGTCGAGCATGCAGTTCTTCTGGCCCCAGGAGGCGGTGCCATGGTCACTCGGCCCTGCCTCGCGTTTTTCGCGCTGCAACATGCGCCAGGCCACCAGCACCATCAATGCACTGAACAGCCCCATCAACAGGGCTTCCGGCAATTGGTGGGCGAGATACACCCCCACCGGCGAAAACAGCGCGCCGAGCAAGGCGATCAGCAACGCGGCGCGATAACGCACCAGGCCATGGCGCAAACCATCGACCGCCCCTACCGCCGCCGCCGCGCCGACGGCGAGCAACGACACCGGCGCGGCCTGGGTCATGCTCAAGCCCAGGCCCAGCACCAGCGCCGGCACCCCGAGGATGCCGCCACCGGCGCCGGTCAGCCCCATGACCAGGCCCATCAACAATCCCAACACACTGGCGAGCAGCATTCAGTCCACCTTGCTCAGGCGAGTCAGCCATTCACGGCCCTTGAGCATGCCGTTCCAGTAGAACCACGGCAGCAAGGTCGCCTTGAGGAACCACATCGAACGGCGCGCCCGGGTCGGGTCCAGGGGAAAGGTCGGCAGCAGCTTGCCGCCATAGCCAAACTCGGCCAGCACCACCTTGCCCTTCTCCACCGTCAGCGGGCAGGAGCCGTAGCCGTCGTATTTGAGCGGCAACGGCGCCTGTTTGCGCAGGGCCAGCAGGTTCTCGGCAACCACCACGATTTGCTTGCGCACCGCTGCGGCGGTCTTGGCGTTGGTGGTGCCGCACACGTCGCCCAGGCCGAAGATATGCGGGTAGCGCAGGTGCTGCAGGCTATGGGGGTTCACCTCACACCAGCCGGCCGCGTCGGCCAGTGGGCTTTGGCGGATGAAATCCGGCGACACTTGGGGTGGGACCACGTGCAACAGGTCGAAGGCTTTCTCTTCGATGCGGACGTTGCCCTCGGTGTCCTTCACTTCGAACCAGGCCTTGCGGGCTGGGCCGTCGACTTTCACCAGGTTGGCATTGAATGCCAGGCGGGCATTGTACTTTTCCACGTACTTCATCAGCGGCGGCACAAAGGTCGCCACCCCGAACAGCGCGGCGCCGGCCAGGTTGAATTCGACGTCGATGTGTTTCAGCGTGCCCTGTTTGAGCCAGTGATCGCAGGACAGGTACATGGCTTTTTGCGGCGCACCCGCGCATTTGATCGGCATCGCCGGCTGGGTGAAGATCGCCTTGCCGCCCTTGAGTTGCTGCACCAACTGCCAGGTGTAAGCAGCGTGCTGGTAATTGTAGTTGGACGTGACGCCATGTTTGCCCAGGGTGTCTTGCAGCCCCTCGACCTTCTCCCAGGCCAGGCGCAGGCCGGGGCAGACGATCAGGTTGTTCCAGGTGACGCGCTGGCCGCTGTCGAGCACCAGGGTCTGCTCGTCCGGCAGCAGTTCGCTGACGGCGGCCTGTACCCAGGTGACACCATTGGGCAACACGTCGGCCAGTGGGCGGCGGGTCTTTTTCACGTCGTAGGCACCGCCGCCCACCAGGGTCCAGGCGGGCTGGTAGCAGTGGTGGTCGCTCGGTTCGATCAGGGTGATATGCAGGTGGGGGTCGCGCTTGAGCAGGCTGGCCAGCAGGCCAATGCCCGCCGAGCCGCCGCCGATGACTACGATATCGCCACTGATGGTAGGGCCCCAGTGTTGGTCGGTCATGGTCTATCGCCTTTGTAATACATGCACACAAGGGTCGCTGCCGGATGGCGTCACGCCCAGCTTTTTATGACCGCGCCGCAATACAGGCCGGACAGGGTCTTCATCACTTGAATCACTTCATGGCTGGCCAGCCCATAGAAAATGTATTTGCCTTCCCGACGAGTGGCCACCAACCCCTCGTCGCGCAGGATGCCCAACTGTTGTGACAGCGTGGGTTGGCGCACACCGGTCAGGGCTTCCAGCTCGCCGACATTGCGCTCGCCCTGGGTCAACTGGCACAGGATCAGCAAGCGGTCCTCATTGGCCAGGGCCTTGAGCAAGGAACAGGCCTTGGACGCCGATGCGCGCAACTGGGCAACTTCGCCTTCACTCAGAGTAGATTCCATTTGCCTCGGGTCCTTTGTGTCACTTAAGCTCAAAACATTATGTGAAAACGTAAACTGATTGTAACCACTTTTTTCTTCATCGGGGACGTCCGCCATGCCAGCGTTGATTCAAGCCTTTCTGGACGAGGCATCGTCGACCTACACCTATGTCGTCTATGAAACCGACGGCGGCCTGTGCGCCATTGTCGACTCAGTACTCAACTACGACCCGGCCTCGGGGCGTACCGATACCGCCCAGGCCGATAACGTCATCGCCTTCGTGCGCGAGCACGCTTTGCAGGTGCAGTGGCTGCTGGAAACCCACGCCCACGCCGACCACCTGTCCGCCGCGCCCTACCTGCGCCGTACCCTGGGCGGCAAGATCGCGATTGGCCAGTCCATCAGTAAAGTCCAGGGCGTGTTCAAGCACCTGTTCAACCTGGAGCCGGAGTTCCGTGTGGATGGCTCGCAGTTCGACCACCTGTTTGCACCGAATGAGGTGTTTCATATCGGTAACCTCAAGGCCCAGGCACTGCATGTGCCAGGGCATACGCCGGCGGACATGGCCTACCTGATCGACGGCCGATTGATCCTGGTGGGCGACACGCTGTTCATGCCGGATGTCGGTACCGCCCGCTGTGATTTCCCGGGAGGGGATGCACGGCAGTTGTATGCATCGATGCGCAAGTTGCTGGCCTTTCCAGTGGAAACCGAGTTGTACGTGTGCCATGACTACCCGCCCGAAGGTCGCGAGGCCAAATGCCGGACCACCGTGGCCGAGCAGCGCGCAGGCAATATCCATGTGCATGACGGCGTGGATGAAGCGGCGTTTGTAGAAATGCGCACCAAGCGCGACGCCGGGCTGGGCATGCCGACGCTGTTGCTGCCGGCGATCCAGGTGAATGTGCGGGCGGGCAACCTGCCCCCCGCCGAAGATAACGGTGTGGTGTACCTGAAGATTCCGCTCAACCAGCTCTGAATCGCGCTTACTCGAAGTACGACGACTTGGAGGGCGCAAGCCCCGACCACAATTCGTCGATATGCTTGAAGCCCCACTCCTCGGCGCTTTCACGGCTGATGATCTTGTCCGGTTGCTCAGCCAGGTTCACCACCGACTGGGAAATCGGCAAGCGTGAACGTGCCGAAAAGAACACCTTGACCTTGGGCGTCAGCAGCGACGTAGGGCTTTGTTCGACAACCACGCCAATGCGCCCGCTTTCCAGGCGCACCAAGGCGCCGACCGGGTAAATACCCACGCAACGGACAAACGCCTGGAACACCCGGGCATCGAAGTGTCCCTTCCATTCGGCCATTTTCTGGATCGCCTCCGCGGGCCCCCACCCATGTTTGTAGGGGCGCTCCGAGGTGATCGCATCATAGACATCGCATACCGCGCCCATTTGCGCGAACAGGCTGATCTGGTCCTGCGCCAGGCCAAGGGGATAGCCGCTGCCGTCGACTTTTTCATGGTGATGCAGGCACACATCCAGCACCAGGGCGCTGATCTGCGGGCATAGCCGCAACATCTGCGCGCCTTCCACCGGATGCTGACGTACGGTGCAGAACTCCGTCTCGGTCAGCCCGGCCGGCTTGCTCAAGATCTGCTCGGGAATGGCCATTTTCCCAACATCATGAAACAGCCCGGCCAACCCGGCTTCCTGGACCAACTCCGGCGACAGGTTCAATTGCCGCGCCAGCGCGATCATCAAGCCACTGACCGCGACAGAATGCATGTAAGTGTATTCATTAGCCTTTTTCAGGCGCACCAGGCTGAGCAAGGCATGGGGATGGCGCAGCATAGAGCGGGAGATGTCCTCCACCAGGCTGGCCACTTGACGAACCTCCACCGCGCGCCCCATGCGCAGGTCACTGAACATACTGATCACGGCACGCTTGGCAACCGCACACACCTTCACGGCACGCGCCACCTCCGCTTTAATCTCTGAGGGGGCTGGCACCACAGGACGCGGTGTGGCAGGTTGTTTGACGGTGACCGGCGCCGCTGGGGCCGGTTGTGGTTCGTCGCAGCCTTTTGCGGTATCGATCCAGACCCGCTGGACCTGCGACGTCAACAAACGCTGCCGGTCCTCTTCACGGTCCAACAAAAAGCTGCTCTTCCAGAACCCATGGCCGATCCATGGCCCGTCCAGTTTGTGCAGGTACATCCCCAGGATCACCTGGGAACAAGCAATGCACTTCAGCATGTATCATCCCCCCAAGGCATGACCTGCTTGGCGATCAACTCACTGCAAACTTCGCCACGATCTGTTTCAAGTCCACGGCGAGCCTGGACAGTTCCTGGCTGGCCACCGATGTCTGACCGGCGGCCGACGAACTCTGGATGGACAGGTCGCGGATGCTGATCAGGTTCTGGTCGACGGAACGCGCCACCTGCGCCTGTTCTTCCGACGCGGTTGCAATCATCAGGTTACGCTCATTGATGTCGGTAATGGCTTGGGTGATCTGGGTGATCGCCACGCCGGCTTCATGGGCAACCTTCAACGAGTCCACCGCTTCATTGCGATTGAGGACCATGGAGGCCACCGCTTCGCTCGAACAGCTCTGGATTTTCGCAATCATCTGTTCGATTTCCTGGGTCGATGTTTGCGTCCTGTGGGCCAGCGCCCGCACTTCATCGGCGACCACCGCAAAGCCTCGGCCCTGTTCTCCCGCCCTCGCCGCTTCAATCGCTGCGTTCAACGCAAGCAGATTGGTCTGCTCGGCGATGGAGCGAATCACCTCGACTACCCGGGCGATGTCCTGGGCCTGTTTGGCCAGCCCTTCAACTTCCACCCCGGTTTGCTGCACCGTGGAGCTCAACTTTTCAATCGAAGCGATGGTTTGCGTCACCCGCTCCATGCCCACGCTTGCCGAACGCTGGGAGTCCTGCGTCGACTGGGACGCAGACACCGCATTCCTCGCCACCTCCTCGACCGCTGCCGTCATCTGGTTGACCGCCGTGGCGGCCTGATCCGTCTCCAGGCTTTGGCGCTCAATGCCGGCAGTGGACTCCCGGGTGATCGCACTCATCTCCTCGGCTGCCGACGCCAACTGCCCGGACGCCTCCGAGATATGCTGCAACGTGCTTTTCAGGTTCATCTGCATGGTAGCGGTCGACTTTTGCAGCTCGGTCAGTTCGTCATTGCCGCTGATGGTAATGGCCACACGCAAATCGCCGTCGGCAATCTTGCCGGTCGACACCAGCAGCTCCCGCACCGGATTGATAATGCTGCGGGTCAGCAAGCGGGCCACCACCACGGCGATCAACACCGAACTGGCCATCAACACCCATGTGAACAACCGCGCCGCATCATGCTCACTGGCGGCGGCTTGCACCGCGGTCTTCGAGCCCTGTTCATTGATCGCAATCAAATCGCTGATGGAGGCCTGCACTTGGCGAGCAATGGGGCCGTTGACGTCGCGCAAATACACCGCCATTTGTTCCGCGGAAAAGCTGGAGGCTTGCGCGAGGAATTCATCCATCTTCTGGCTGTAGTTTTTTATCTCGCTCAGTGCCTGGTCGTACTTGGTACGCTCCTCGGGGCTCGATACCAGCGCTCCATAATGCTCGGCAACTTGCAGCACTTCAGCGCGAACCGCCTTGAGTTTTTCCAGGGAGGCGGGGTCCTTGTCCGCGTATTCCATGGCGTAACGCCGCAGGTCCAGGCGAAGTTTGTAAAACGTCGAATCTATCTGGCCGGCCAGGCGAATGCTGGGCAGCCAGTTGTTTTGTATTTCGACCGTCGATGAATAAACCTTATCGACTTTTATCAGCGTCATTGCGCCTTGTATTAACAGCAGGAAACACACCACACCGAAGCACAATGTGGTACGAAAGTTCAACTTCAAGGCTCTCATGGACATCTCGGCTCACCCTTCCCCTTGGCCGTGTCGAACACAGCCTTACGGGTACAACTTTGTTTAACCGAGTGTGAAAAAAACGTGACTACTTACGCATTTTTTTATGAATAGTGGCAAATAAACATGACGCAGATCATTGCTTAGCTAACCATCATAATTAACGGCTGTTGCGACTCTCCGATATTCATACCATTAGTCCATCCCGTGGTAACGGCAGCGCTGTTTTATATCGAACTTGTTTAAGTGCAAAACTGGACCGGATATTGGCGACGCCTGGCACCTTGGTCAAAAAATCCATCATGAAGCGCTCCAGCGACTGGATCGTCGGCACCAATACCCGGATGAGGTAGTCCGGGTCGCCGGCCATCAGGTAGCACTCCATCACTTCCGGGCGGTCCGCAATCGCCCCTTCGAACTGCTGCAACGCCAGCTCGTTCTGCTTTTCCAGGCTCACGTGGATGAACACATTGACGTGCAGCCCCAGCAGGTCGGCGTCCAGCAGCGTGACCTGGTCGCGAATCAAGCCCAGTTCTTCCATCGCCTTGACCCGGTTGAAACACGGCGTGGGCGACAGGTTGACCGAACGGGCCAGGTCGGCGTTGGTGATCCGTGCATTCTCCTGCAGGGCGTTGAGAATGCCGATATCGGTACGGTCCAGTTTGCGCATGAGACAAAATCACCTGTTTATTATGTTTATGCAGTTTTTTTATCCGCAAATGATCCTGAGCGCAACGAAACAGAGATAAATATTCTTCTACGCCACGCCTATGATTGTTGTAGGACAAGATTTCCCCTACCCGGGGACTGACTGTCAGCTAGCGCGCCCACTACAAGAAATTCACAAGATAGAGCGTAGAAAGCCATGACCCAGCAGTATGAACCACTGCGCCTGCACGTCCCTGAACCCTCGGGCCGCCCAGGCTGCAAGACCGACTTCACCTACCTGCGCCTGACCGACGCAGGCACCGTGCGCAAACCCGCCATCGACGTAGAACCCGCCGACACCGCCGACCTGGCCAAGGGCCTGATCCGCGTGCTCGACGACCAGGGCCAGGCCCTCGGCCCGTGGTCTGAAGGCATCCCGGTGGAGATCCTGCGCAAAGGCATGCGCGCCATGCTCAAGACGCGGATCTTCGACAACCGCATGGTGGTCGCCCAGCGTCAGAAAAAAATGTCGTTCTACATGCAGAGCCTTGGCGAAGAAGCCATCGGCAGCGCCCAGGCCCTGGCCTTGAACATCGACGACATGTGCTTCCCCACCTACCGCCAGCAAAGCATCCTGATGGCTCGCGAAGTGCCACTGGTGGACCTGATCTGCCAGTTGCTGTCCAACGAGCGCGACCCGCTCAAGGGCCGCCAGTTGCCGATCATGTATTCGGTCAAGGACGCCGGCTTCTTCACCATATCCGGCAACCTCGCCACCCAATTCGTACAAGGCGTGGGCTGGGGCATGGCCTCGGCGATCAAGGGCGATACCAAGATCGCCTCCGCCTGGATCGGTGACGGCGCCACCGCCGAATCCGACTTCCACACCGCCCTCACCTTCGCCCATGTGTACCGTGCGCCAGTGATCCTCAACGTAGTCAACAACCAGTGGGCCATCTCCACCTTCCAGGCGATTGCCGGTGGTGAAGCAACGACCTTCGCCGGACGCGGCGTCGGTTGCGGCATCGCCTCTCTGCGCGTGGACGGCAACGACTTCATCGCGGTGTACGCTGCTTCCGCCTGGGCTGCCGAGCGTGCGCGCCGCAACCTCGGGCCCACGCTGATCGAGTGGGTCACCTACCGCGCCGGTCCGCATTCCACATCTGATGATCCTTCCAAATACCGCCCCGCCGACGACTGGAGCCACTTCCCCCTGGGCGACCCGATCGCCCGCCTCAAGCAGCACCTGATCAGGATTGGCCAGTGGTCCGAAGAGGAGCATGCGGCGGTCAGTGCAGAACTTGAAGCCGAAGTGATTGCCGCGCAAAAACAGGCCGAACAGTACGGCACCCTGGCCGGCGGCCAGATTCCAAGCGCCGCGACCATGTTCGAGGACGTCTATAAAGAGATGCCGGAGCACTTGAAGCGCCAGCGTCAAGAGTTGGGGGTCTGACATGAACGATCACAACAACAGCATTGAAGTGGAAACCGCCATGACCACCACCACCATGACCATGATCCAGGCCCTGCGCTCGGCCATGGATGTGATGCTCGAACGAGACGACAACGTGGTGGTGTTCGGCCAGGACGTCGGCTATTTCGGCGGCGTGTTCCGTTGCACCGAAGGCTTGCAGACCAAGTACGGCAGCTCGCGGGTGTTTGACGCGCCGATCTCGGAAAGCGGCATTATCGGCGTGGCCGTGGGCATGGGCGCCTATGGCCTGCGCCCGGTTGCCGAAATCCAGTTCGCCGACTACGTCTACCCCGCCACCGACCAGATCATCTCGGAAGCTGCGCGCCTGCGGTATCGCTCGGCCGGGCAGTTCACCGCACCGCTGACCATGCGCATGCCGTGCGGCGGTGGCATCTACGGAGGCCAGACCCACAGCCAGAGTATCGAAGCGGTGTTCACCCAGGTCTGCGGCCTGCGCACGGTGATGCCGTCCAACCCCTATGACGCCAAGGGCCTGCTGATCGCGTCCATCGAAAACGATGACCCGGTGATCTTCCTCGAGCCCAAGCGCCTGTACAACGGCCCGTTCGACGGCCACCACGACCGCCCGGTAACGCCGTGGTCGAAACACCCGCAAGCCCAGGTGCCGGACGGTTACTACACCGTGCCGCTGGACGTGGCCGCCATCGTGCGTCCGGGTTCGGCCGTGACCGTGCTGACCTATGGCACCACCGTCTATGTGTCGCAAGTCGCCGCCGAAGAAACCGGCATCGACGCCGAAGTCATCGACCTGCGCAGCCTGTGGCCGCTGGACCTGGACACCATCGTCAAGTCGGTGAAGAAGACCGGCCGTTGCGTGGTGGTACACGAAGCCACCCGCACCTGCGGCTTTGGTGCCGAGCTGGTGGCGCTGGTGCAAGAGCATTGCTTCCACTACCTGGAAGCGCCGATCGAACGCGTCACCGGCTGGGACACCCCCTACCCGCACGCGCAGGAGTGGGCGTATTTCCCAGGGCCGTCCCGCGTGGGCGCGGCGTTGCAACGGGTCATGGAGGTCTGAATGGGCACGCACGTTATCAAGATGCCGGACATTGGCGAAGGCATCGCGGAAGTTGAACTGTCGGTGTGGCATGTGAAGGTCGGCGACATGGTCGTCGAAGACCAGGTGCTGGCGGATGTCATGACCGACAAGGCGATGGTGGACATTCCCTCGCCGGTGCACGGCAAGGTGCTCTCCCTCGGCGGCGAGCCGGGTGAAGTCATGGCCGTGGGCAGTATTCTGATCAGCATTGAAGTGGAAGGCGCGGGCAACGCCAAGGATGCGCCGCTCGTCAAAGAGGCGCCGAAAGTCGCCCCGGTGGTGGAAGCCAAGCCGGTGCCGGCGGTTGTCGAGAGCAAACCCGCGCCGGTTGTCGCGGCGCAGGCGCCTGTGGCACGTGCCGCCGACGAACGCCCATTGGCCTCCCCTGCCGTGCGCAAGCACGCCCTGGACGCCGGGATTCAGCTGCGTCTGGTGCAGGGCTCGGGCCCGGCGGGCCGAATCCTCCACGAAGACCTCGACGCCTACTTGCAACAAGGCACAGCGAAGGCTTCATCCACCGCCAACCCCTACGCCGAACGCAACACCGAAGAACAGATCCCCGTGATCGGCATGCGCCGCAAGATCGCCCAGCGCATGCAGGACGCCACCCGGCGTGCCGCGCATTTCAGCTACGTAGAAGAAATCGACGTCACCGCTCTCGATGAGTTGCGCGTGCACTTGAATGAAAAGCACGGTGCCACACGCGGCAAGCTGACCCTGCTGCCGTTCATCGTGCGCGCCATGGTCGTGGCGTTGCGCGACTTCCCGCAGATCAATGCGCGTTACGACGACGAAGCCCAGGTCATCACCCGCCTCGGCGCGGTGCATGTGGGCGTCGCCACCCAGAGCGATGTCGGCCTGATGGTGCCGGTGGTGCGCCACGCCGAGGCCCGCAGCCTGTGGGGCAATGCCGAGGAAATCGCACGCCTGGCCACGGCCGCGCGCAATGGCAAGGCCAGCCGTGATGAGCTGTCGGGTTCGACGATTACCTTGACCAGCCTGGGCGCGTTGGGCGGCATTGTCAGCACGCCGGTGCTGAACCTGCCGGAAGTGGCGATCGTCGGCGTCAATCGCATTGTCGAGCGGCCGATGGTGATCAAGGGCCAGATCGTGGTGCGCAAGATGATGAACCTCTCCAGCTCCTTCGATCACCGCGTGGTCGATGGCATGGACGCGGCGCAATTCATCCAGGCCATTCGCGGCCTGCTCGAACAACCCGCCAGCCTGTTCCTGGAGTAAGGCATGACGCAGACATTGAATACCACCCTGCTGATTATCGGTGGCGGCCCTGGCGGTTATGTGGCGGCGATCCGTGCCGGCCAACTGGGTATCCCGACCATCTTGGTGGAAGGCCAGGCGCTGGGCGGTACTTGCCTGAATATCGGCTGCATTCCGTCCAAGGCCCTGATCCATGTGGCCGAGCAGTTCCAGCAAACCGTGCACCACAGCCAGGGTTCACAGCTGGGCATCGAAGTGGATGTGCCGACCCTGGACATCCGCAAAAGCGTGGAATGGAAAGACGGCATCGTCGACCGCCTGACCACCGGCGTCGCGGCGCTGCTGAAAAAGCACAAGGTGCAAGTGATCCACGGCTGGGCCAAGGTGGTGGACGGCAAAACCGTCGACGTCGGCGACCAGCGCATCCAGTGCGAACACCTGCTGCTGGCCACCGGCTCGAAAAGCGTCAACCTGCCGATGCTGCCGATTGGCGGGCCGATCATCTCGTCCACCGAAGCGCTGGCACCCACGCGGGTTCCCAAGCGCCTGATCGTAGTAGGTGGCGGTTATATCGGCCTGGAACTCGGGATCGCTTACCGCAAGCTGGGGGCCGAAGTCAGTGTGGTCGAGGCTCAGGATCGTATCCTGCCGGCCTACGATGCCGAGCTGACCCAACCGGTGAACGAATCCCTCAAGCAACTGGGGGTGAAGCTGTACCTCAAGCACAGCGTCACCGGTTTTTCGGACAATACATTGCAGGTGCGTGACCCGAACGGCGACACCCTGTCACTGGAAACCGACCAGGTGCTGGTGGCGGTGGGTCGCAAACCCAACACCCAGGGCTGGAACCTCGAAGCGCTGAACCTGGATATGAACGGCGCGGCGATCAAGATCGACAACCGCTGCCAGACCAGTATGCGCAACGTGTGGGCCATCGGTGACCTGAGCGGCGAGCCGATGCTGGCGCACCGGGCCATGGCCCAGGGCGAGATGGTCGCCGAACTGATCAGCGGCAAGCACCGCGAATTCAACCCGGCGGCCATCCCGGCGGTGTGCTTTACCGACCCGGAACTGGTGGTGGTCGGCAAGACGCCCGACGAAGCCAAGGCCGCCGGCCTGGACTGCATCGTGTCGAGCTTCCCGTTCGCGGCCAATGGTCGAGCGATGACCCTGGAGTCGAAAACCGGCTTCGTGCGGGTGGTGGCACGCCGTGACAACCACCTGATCGTCGGCTGGCAAGCCGTGGGGGTTGGCGTCTCGGAACTCTCCACCGCCTTTGGCCTGAGCCTGGAAATGGGTTCGCGCCTGGAAGACGTCGCGGGCACCATCCACGCCCACCCGACCCTCGGCGAAGCCGTACAGGAAGCCGCGTTGCGGGCGTTGGGGCACGCACTGCATCTGTAAAACCGCGGTGAGGCCATCGGGGGCAAGCCCCCTCCCACAGGGGAATGCATTCAAATTGTGGGAGGGGGCTTGCCCCCGATAGCGGTGGATCGGTCAAACCAGAGGCTGAAGGCGTCCACCCAGTGGCTCCCACACAAGCCAAGAATGCAGTATTGTTGCGCCCATCCAGAAAAAAACCGACTTGACCAACGATAGAGGGTGTCATGGGTAACGAAAGCATCAATTGGGACAAGCTGGGTTTTGACTACATCAAGACCGACAAGCGGTTTCTCCAGGTCTGGAAAAACGGCGAATGGCAAGAAGGCACCCTGACCGACGACAACGTGCTGCACATCAGCGAGGGCTCCACCGCCCTGCACTATGGCCAGCAGTGCTTCGAAGGCCTCAAGGCCTACCGCTGCAAGGACGGTTCGATCAACCTGTTCCGCCCGGACCAGAATGCCGCCCGCATGCAGCGCAGCTGCGCCCGCCTGCTGATGCCGCACGTCTCGACCGAAGACTTCATCGACGCCTGCAAGCAAGTGGTCGCGGCCAACGAGCGCTTCATCCCGCCGTACGGCAGTGGTGGCGCGCTGTACCTGCGCCCGTTCGTGATCGGCACCGGTGACAACATCGGCGTGCGCACTGCGCCGGAGTTCATCTTCTCGGTGTTCTGCATCCCGGTCGGCGCCTACTTCAAGGGCGGCCTGGTGCCCCATAACTTCCAGATCTCCACCTTCGACCGCGCCGCCCCACAGGGCACCGGTGCCGCCAAGGTCGGTGGCAACTACGCCGCCAGCCTGATGCCGGGTTCGGAAGCGAAGAAATCCGGTTTCGCCGACGCGATCTACCTGGACCCGATGACCCACTCGAAAATCGAGGAAGTCGGTTCGGCCAACTTCTTCGGGATCACCCACGACAATAAGTTCATCACACCGAAGTCGCCTTCGGTGCTGCCAGGCATTACCCGCCTGTCGCTGATCGAACTGGCCAAGACCCGCCTGGGCCTGGACGTGATCGAGGGCGAAGTGTTCATCGATAAGCTGGACCAGTTCAAGGAAGCCGGCGCCTGCGGTACGGCGGCGGTGATCTCGCCGATCGGCGGTATCCAGTACAACGGCAAGCTGCACGTATTCCACAGCGAAACTGAAGTCGGCCCGATCACCCAGAAGCTCTATAAAGAGCTGACCGGTGTGCAGACCGGCGACGTTGAAGCGCCGCAAGGCTGGATCGTCAAGGTCTGAGCCACCTGGAAAAACCCGCCATCTGGCGGGTTTTTTCATTGTTCGGGGATATTCACCACTAGCTTCTTGCCCATGCTGATCCTGGGTTCCACCCCATACCCCAATGCCTCGTAGAACCCGACGACCCCCTCATTACCACTGGTGATCTGCAGGTTGATCTTCATGCAGCCCAGCGCCGTCAATGCCTGTTCCGCATGCCGCACCAGCGACGAACCCAGGCCATGGCGCCGGTAGTCCGCATGCACCGCCACTGAATACAGCCAGCCACGGTGCCCGTCATACCCGGCCAGAATCGTCCCGATCACGGTTTTTTTGTCCGTCGCGACGAAGAACAAACCATCGTTGACCGCCAGCTTCTTATCAATCGCCAGGGCGGGCAGGTTGTGCGCCGTTTCGTAGCCAAACGCCTCTTGCCACAACGCCACTACCTGCGCCCGGTGCTGACGGTCGCGATACGGCCCGATGGGATGCCGGGACAGCAGGGCCTTTTCCATCACCAACGTACGTTCGCTGCCGTGATAAACGTCGCGCACGGTGTGAAACCCCAGCTTGGTGTAGAACGGCTCGGCGGTCAGCGAAGACGGCACGCTCAGCACCGTCACCCCGTCTTCGCGGGCGCGTAGCTCGATTTCGATCATCAACAGCCGACCAATGCCCTGCCCTTGCAACTCCGGATTGACGAACACCGAGCGCACCACATTCGCATCCAGCGCTGCGGTGGCGACGATCACCTGATCCTGAATCGCTACCAGCACCACGCGGCGCTTGAGCAACGCCAGCACTGCCTCCGGTGTGAAGTTGCTGGCGACCCGCGCAATCACCTCCGTCGGATAATCCCGCGCATTGCTGCTGTGCAGGGCCGCGAGGATGACCTGGCTGATCCCTTCGGCATCGGCTTCCTGGGCGAGACGAACGGCGGTAGACATGATTCCTCCTGGCTGACACAGCTGCAACAAACACCATCCTACCAATGTGGGAGGGGGCTTGCCCCCGATAGCATGCTTTCAGATATAGATTTTCTGGCTGACCCACCGCTGTCGCGGGCAAGCCCCCTCCCACAGGTTGCATGCATTTCACTCCGGCAGCCGATTCGGCTGCCCTACCCAACTTTTCAGCTTTCCCGGCTGAACCACCCCTCGGTTTCAGCCGGGATTCACCCCGCACAACCCACAAAATAGCCCCACAGCTCACCCCATGGATTTCGTGCCCCCATGCAAACCACCAACACCGTCTTGATGATTCGCCCGGCGCGCTTTGCCTTCAACCCGGACACCGCAATCAACAACCGTTTCCAACGCCAGCCTCTCGACCCACTCCACGCACAGCAGAAAGCGCTGGAAGAGTTCGACGGCTATGTCGCCACCCTGCGCAATCACGGCGTCGAAGTGCTGGTGGTGCAGGACACCCCGGCGCCCCACACCCCTGACTCGATCTTCCCCAACAACTGGTGGAGCAGCCACGCCGACGGCAGCCTGGTGCTGTACCCGATGGAAGGCCAGAACCGACGACTGGAACGCGACAAAGGCGTGCTGCAAGTACTGGAGCAACGTTTTGCGATCAACAGCACCATCGACCTCAGCCACCTCGAACAACAGAACATCTTCCTCGAAGGCACCGGCAGCATGGTGCTCGACCGCCAGCACCGCATCAGCTACGCCTGCCACTCCGGGCGCACCCACCACGACGCCCTGCGTCAGTTCGCCGAGCGCCTCGACTACCAGCTTTGCGTGTTCCACGCGGTCGACCGCCACCACGCGCCGATCTACCACAGCAACGTGATGATGAGCGTCGGCCGCAACCTCTCGGTGGTGTGCCTGCAAGCCCTGCCGATTGCCAATGAGCGCCAGGCCCTGGAGCGCTCCCTGCGCGACACCGGTAAGGACATCGTCGCCCTCGACTTCGACCAGTTGGAAGCCTTCGCCGGCAACATGCTCGAAGTCCACGACCGCGACGGCCAGCCGCTGCTGGTGATGTCGGCCAGCGCCTGGGGCGCTCTGCAACCGGCGCAGCGCCAACATATCGAGCGCCACACCCGGCCGGTGGTGGTGAACATCGACAACATCGAACGCATCGGCGGCGGCAGTGCCCGCTGCATGCTGGCGGAAGTGCATCTGCCCGCCCGTCCCTCATTTCAATAAGGAGTCTTGCCATGACCCGCTATATCGACGTCAACGACCTCTGCTACCTGGTCTCGCAAAAAGGCCTGTCCACCTGCATCACCGAAATGGCCGAGTACATCCGCGCCGACTACCTGCGCTGGCAAGATTTCGAAAAATGCGCGCGCCTGGCCAACCACTCGCCGGACGGCGTGATCGAGCTGATGCCGGTGTCCGATGCGTCGCTGTATGCGTTCAAGTACGTCAACGGCCACCCGAAAAACACCCTGGCAGGCATGCTCACCGTAATGGCCTTCGGCGCGCTGGGCGATGTCGACACCGGCCTGCCGGTGCTGCTGGCGGAAATGACCCTGACCACCGCGATCCGTACCGCCGCCACCTCGGCGCTGGTCGCCCGCTACCTGGCCCGCGAGAACAGCCGCAGCATGGCGCTGATCGGCAACGGTTCGCAGAGCGAATTCCAGGCCCTGGCCTTCCACGCCATGCTTGGCATCAATGAAATCCGCCTGTTCGATATCGACGCCAAGGCCACTGCCAAACTGGCCGCCAACCTCAAGGCCTTCCCGGCGATCAAAGTGATCCTGGCCGGCAGCGTGGCTGAAGCGGTCAAAGGCGCCGACATCGTCACCACCGTCACCGCCGACAAGGCCTACGCGACGATCCTCACCGACGACATGATCGAACCCGGCATGCACCTCAATGCCGTCGGCGGTGACTGCCCAGGCAAGACCGAGCTGGACCGACGTATCGTCGAGCGCGCCCGGGTGATCGTCGAGTACGAACCACAAAGCCGCATCGAAGGCGAAATCCAGCACATGCCGGAAGATTCGCCGGTCACAGAGCTGTGGCAAGTGATCAACGGCCAGCAGCCAGGCCGCGAGAATGCGCGCCAGGTCACGCTGTTCGACTCGGTGGGTTTCGCCATCGAAGACTACTCGGCCCTGCGCTACGTACTCGACGTAGCCAAGGCGCTGGAGGTGGGCAGCGAATTGGAGCTGGTGCCGGACCTGGCCGACCCCAAAGACCTGTTCGCACGCCTGGCCCAACAGCCCCGCGTACAGCAGAAAAAGCGCGCCTGAGACCGCTCTGGCCTGCTGCTTTGCGTCGAGGGCGGGCCATTTTTTCAGGGAGGAAAAGCCGATTCAGCGGGTGTCACAGCCGATTCCGCTGCATTGCCAGTTTTAACAGCGCAATTTGCGCTTTATGCGAGGGGTAAACGACACAAAAAACGCACCATCATGAAGCATTCTCTGCTCCCAGTTATTCACTGCCCTGACATCAATTACAAAATATAGGGACCTGCACATGACTCCATTGCGATCACTCTTCGCCGCGCTGCTGTTGCCACTCTGCGCCACCTCCGCCCACGCCCAGGACTGGAAAGAAATCCGTTTCGGCGTGTTCCCCGAATACCCGCCCTTCGAATCCGTGGCCGCCGACGGCAGCCTGCAAGGTTTCGATATCGAGCTGGGCAACGCGATCTGCGCCAAGCTCGAAGTGAAATGCACCTGGGTCCACAATGAATTCGACGGCATGATCCCGGCCCTGCGCGCGCGCAAGTTCGACGCGATCATGTCGTCCATGGCCGTCACCCCGGCCCGTGAAAAAATCATCGACTTCAGTGACCGGCTGTTCCTCAGCCCGACCTCGGTGATCACCCGCAAGAGCGCCGACTTCGGCGACACCCCGGAATCCCTCAAGGGCAAGCAAGTCGGCGTACTGCAAGGGTCGTTGCAGGAGGCCTATGCCCGTGCGCACCTGGCCAAGCTCGGCGCGCAGATCAAGGCGTACCAGTCCCAGGACCAGAACTACGCCGACCTGCAGAACGGCCGCCTCGACGCGACCCTGACCGACAAGCTCGAAGCCCAGCTCAACTTCCTGTCCAAGCCCGAAGGCGCCGACTTCAAGACCGGCCCGGCCTTCAAGGACCCGACCCTGCCCCTGGACATCGCCATGGGCCTGCGCAAGAACGACCAGGAATTGCGCGCGCTGATCAACAAGGGCATCGCTGCGGTGCAGGCGGATGGCACTTACGCGCAGATCCAGAAGAAATACTTTGGTGATCAGGACATCTACCACGAGTGATGCTCTGACCTCGCTGTGGAAACTTGCTTGTGTGGGAGGGGGCTTGCCCCCGATAGCGGTGGTTCAGTCAACTGATTTGGCACTGATACACCTCTATCGGGGGCAAGCCCCCTCCCACAAAAGGCAGCGTCCACAGTCAATCTCTGTGCTCCATCGAGATCATTTCCATGAATGAATTCCTCAACTTGCAAGGCTACGGCCCGATGCTCGCCCAGGGTGCGTGGATGACGCTCAAGCTGTCCTTCCTCGCCCTGGCCTTGAGCCTCGCCCTCGGCCTGATCGCCGCCGGCGCCAAGCTCTCCAGCGCCAAATGGCTGCGGGTGCCGGCCACGCTCTACACCACGCTGATCCGCAGCGTGCCGGACCTGGTGCTGATCCTGCTGATTTTCTACAGCCTGCAACTGTGGCTCAACGACCTGAGCGAACTGTTCGGCTGGGACTACTTTGAAATCGACCCGTTTACCGCAGGCGTCGTCACGCTGGGCTTCATCTACGGTGCGTATTTCACCGAGAACTTCCGGGGCGCGATCCTCAGCGTGCCGGTCGGCCAACTGGAAGCGGCGACCGCCTATGGGCTTAGCCGCTGGCAGCGCTTTCACCTGGTGCTGTTCCCGCAGCTGATGCGTTTTGCCCTGCCGGGCCTGGGCAATAACTGGCTGGTGCTGCTCAAGTCCACGGCGCTAGTGTCGATCATCGGCCTGTCGGACCTGGTCAAGGCCGCGCAGAACGCCGGCAAGACCACCAACGAGCCGCTGTACTTCCTGATCCTCGCGGGCCTGGTGTACCTGATGATCACCACCCTCTCCAACCGCATCTTCAAGCGCCTCGAACGGCGCTACAACCTCGGCATCAAGGGGATGGCGCGATGATCGAACTGTTCCAGCAATACGGCCTGGCCTACCTGCTCAGCGATGGCGCGGGGCTGTCCGGCGTGGCCATGACCCTGTGGCTGTTCATCGTCTCGGTGGTGTTCGGCTTCGTGCTGTCGATTCCGCTGGCGCTGGCGCGGGTTTCCGAGCACTTCTGGCTGCGCTGGCCGGTGGAGGTCTACACCTACCTGTTCCGTGGGACGCCGCTGTATATCCAGTTGCTGATCTGCTACACCGGGCTGTACAGCCTGGAAGTGGTACAGGACAACGCCCTGCTCAACCAGTTTTTCCGCAACGCGCTGAACTGCACCCTGCTGGCCTTCGTGCTCAACACCTGCGCCTACACCGTGGAAATCTTCGCCGGGGCGATCCGCAATATTCCCCACGGCGAAATCGAAGCGGCCCGCGCCTATGGCCTGCATGGCTGGCGGTTGAACCTGTTTGTGGTAGTGCCGGCAGCTCTGCGTCGCGCATTACCGGCCTACAGCAATGAAATGATCCTGATGCTGCACGCCACCTCCCTGGCGTTTACCGCTACCGTCGCCGACATCCTCAAGGTGGCCCGCGACGCCAATGCCGAGACGTTCCTGACGTTCCAGGCCTTCGGCATCGCCGCCCTGCTCTACATGCTGCTGTCCTTTGCACTGGTGGGCCTGTTCCGACTGGCCGAACGTCGCTGGATGCGTTTTCTTGTTCCTACCCGAGGCTAACCCATGAATCAGTCCGCGCAGGCCCTGGCCACTTATCCCGTTGACGAACCCGTAGCCAAACCCGCCACCGCTGCCATCAAGCTGCAAGTCGAAGGCATCCACAAACGCTACGGCGAACACGAAGTGCTCAAGGGCGTATCGCTGAATGCGCGCAATGGCGATGTGATCAGCCTCATTGGCGCCAGCGGCTCCGGCAAAAGCACGATGCTGCGCTGCATCAACTTCCTCGAACAGCCAGACGCCGGGGTGATCACCCTGGATGGCATCAGCCTCGAAATGCAGCCAGGCCGCGCCGGCACCCGCGCGCCGCACCAGGCCCAGTTGCAGAACCTGCGCACACGCCTGGCCATGGTGTTCCAGCACTTCAACCTGTGGAGCCACATGACCGTGCTGGAAAACATCACCATGGCCCCGCGACGGGTGCTGAACGTGAGCGCCGCCGAGGCGGAAAAACGCGCGCGCCTGTACCTGGACAAGGTCGGCCTGCCGGGCCGCGTGGCGGATCAGTACCCGGCGTTCCTGTCCGGCGGCCAGCAGCAGCGCGTGGCCATCGCCCGAGCCTTGGCGATGGAACCGGAGATCATCCTGTTCGATGAACCGACTTCCGCACTCGACCCAGAACTTGTAGGAGAAGTCCTCAAAGTCATACAGACGTTGGCCGAGGAAGGTCGTACCATGCTGATGGTCACCCACGAAATGGGCTTTGCCCGCCAGGTGTCCAGCCAAGTGCTGTTCTTGCATCAGGGCAAGGTTGAGGAACAAGGCGATGCCAGGATCCTCGACCACCCCGGCAGTGAGCGCCTGCAACAATTTCTTTCCAACCGTTTGAAGTGAACCCCATGGATACCAAGGCCAACGGACCCCATTCCTCCCCTGCGCTGGACCGCATCGATGAGGCCATCATCGAAGTGCTGCGCCATCAGGGGCGCATCACCTACGAAAAACTCTCGTCGCTGGTGCACCTCACGCCCAGGCCTTGCCTGGAACGGGTGCGCAAGCTGGAGCGGCGTGGGGTGATCCGTGGGTATGGGGCGATCATCGATGTGCAGATGGTCTCGCCAGGCTTGTCATTGCTGGTCCTGGTGGCCTTGTCCAACCAAAGCGGGCGCTCGGCGCAAAAGGCCTTCGAAGCCTGTGTGAAAGCCTGCCCGCAGGTGTTCGAATGCCAGCTGATCAGCGGGCCGTTCGACTACAGCCTGCGCATGCGTTGCCGGGACATGGAGCACTATCGAGTGCTGACAGAAACCTGGTTGAACAATGACGAGCTGCACATCGATAAGTTGGTGGCGCATCCGGAGTTGGCGGTGGTCAAGAACACCGCCACCGAGCTGGCCTGAACTTATCGCTCCAAAACACCGCAAATCTAATGTGGGAGGGGCGGTGCGACGATTCGACTTGCCCCCGATGAGGGAGTGTCAGTTAAAAATGTATAGACTGACACACTGCTATCGGGGGCAAGCCCCCTCCCACATATTCAACCCTGCCCGCTTAAGATTTTTTTGCCAGGCTTGGTGCCGATCAGCCTGGCCTGCCCATCCTTCTGCTTCCCCGTCCGCGCCTCGCTGATCAACCCCGGTATCAACTTGCCCTCCGGCAGGTTCTTCCAGAACCGGCTGGGCAAGTGCCCTTCCATCACCTTGGGGTTCAACCGCGCCGGGTTGAAGATGTGGCTGTAATAGGTCAGCCACATCGCATTGTGGGGGTCCTCGACATTCTGCGCCAACTGCCGCCACGCCTCGGGGCATTCACGCTGGTGGATCAACTGCTCGCCGTCGTAGTAGACCCCATCCAGCGGCGTGGCGATCATCCAGCGATGGCGGCCCATGCGCCCGATAAAGTGCTGGCTGGCTGATTTCAGGATGTGATGGGCTGGCTCGTGCCAGGCCACGTATTCCGGCAGTTCCGGCCCCGCTCCCGCCGGCAGCGCGATAAACCGCACAAACGCATGCAGGTGGTGCGCCTCGCGGCTGACCTGCTTGATCCGCCGCTGCAACTCACTGCCCAGCTTGTCCCCGGCCAGCATCGCGGTGCGGTCGCCATGGCTGACGCGCCATAACACTTCGTACAACAAGCTCCAACGCTGGTCGCCGTGATAGCAGGCAGCCGACTCCAGCAGTTCCAACAACGCTTTGGGGATCCGCGCCTGGAACGGCCCCAGGCCCTCAGGGATCGGCTCATCGGTGGCAAACAGGTCCGCCACCTCCGCCTCGCCCCAGCTCACCTGGCTGGGGTCGACCTGATGGCTGAGCAGCCAGCGCGCCTGATCGCGCCAGGTGGCGAACAGGTTGTCGCATTCCAGGCTGATCACCCCCACAACCCCATCTGCTGCGGTTGCGGGCGATCACGCAGTTGTTCGCGCAGCAATACGCTGGTGCTGTCGGCCTGTTGCGGGTGGTAGTCGCTGGTGATGAAAAACGGCTTGGCCTTGGCCAGTACGCAGCGCATGCGCGCCAGGTCTTCGAAGCGGATCTTGCGTTCGCGGCGCAGGTCCACCAGGCGCTGGGTGGTGCGCAGGCCAATGCCTGGAATGCGTGCAATCAAGGTCGGTTCGGCGCGGTTCAGGTCCAGGGGGAACACGTCGCGATTGTCCAGGGCCCAGGCCAGCTTGGGGTCGATGTCCAGGGCCAGGTGGCCAGGGCCTTTGAACAGTTCATTGGCATTGAACCCATAGCTGCGCAACAGGAAGTCGGCCTGGTACAAGCGGTGCTCGCGCATCAGCGGCGGCGCGGCCAGCGGCACGCTTTTCGGGCTGTTGGGAATGGGGCTGAACGCCGAGTAATACACGCGACGCAGCTTGAAGTTGCCGTACAACGCCTCGGCACCGTGGAGGATGGTGCTGTCATCTGTGTCGTCGGCGCCGACGATCAGTTGCGTGCTCTGCCCGGCCGGCGCAAAACGCGGTGCACGCGGTTCGTTGCGCACGGTCTGCTCGCCGGTGTAGATGGTCTGCATGGCCTGCTTGATCGAGACGATCTTTTTTTCCGGCGCCAGGGTCTGCAAGCTGGCCTCGGTGGGCAGTTCGATGTTCACGCTCAGCCGGTCGGCATAGCGCCCGGCCTCGGCGATCAGCGCCGGGTCCGCGTCGGGAATGGTCTTGAGGTGGATATAGCCGCGAAAGTCGTGCTCTTCGCGCAGCAGCTTGGCCACGCGCACCAACTGCTCCATGGTGTAGTCGGACGAACGGATGATGCCGGAGCTGAGAAACAGCCCGCTGACGCAATTGCGCCGGTAGAAATCCAGGGTCAGAGTGACCACCTCCTCCGGGCTGAAACGCGCACGGGGCACGTCGCTGGAGCGGCGGTTGACGCAGTACTGGCAGTCGTAGAGACAGAAGTTGGTGAGCAGCACCTTGAGCAACGACACGCAACGCCCGTCGGGCGTGTAGCTGTGGCAGATGCCCATGCCATCGGTGGAACCCAGCCCCGCCTTGCCCTCGGAGCTGCGCTTGGGCGCGCCACTGCTGGCGCACGATGCATCGTACTTGGCGGCGTCGGCGAGAATGCTGAGTTTTTCGATCAACTGCATGGAGGGCTACCGATACTGGTTTTTTGTACAGTATCAGCCAACCCTCCGGGTCACAAGTGCAGCCTGTCAGCTTGCCGTGGCGAGCAACAGGTCCTGCACCGAGCGCCCCTTGCCGCGCCCACGGTCCAGGGCATACAACGACGCTGCAATCTCATCGGCGCGAATCGGCAGCACCGACAGCAAGGTGTCGCTCAAGCCATGGCTGGCCTGGCTGAAACCCTGGATGTAGATGCCGGCGTTGCAGCGCTCGTCGGTGACGATGCGGTAGTCGCGTGCCACTTCGAAGTCGCCCAGGTAGTCTTCCAACGGCGCCAGCAAGGCGCGGTGTGTCTGGCGCTCGTAGCCGGTGGCCAGGATCACCGCGTCGTAATGGTTGACGCTGGTGTCGCCGTTGGCGTTGTTGCGCAGCGCCAGTTCGATACCCAGCGGGCCGGGGGTGGCCTTCTCGACCACGGTCATGGTGCGGAACGCCTGGCGGGCGATGCCGGAGACTTTCTGGCGGTAGAAAATGCCGTAGATGCGCTCGATCAGGTCGAGGTCCACCACCGAATAGTTGGTGTTCTGGTACTCGGCCACCAGGCGCTCACGCTCGGCGCCCTCCTGCTGGAACACCAGGTCGGTGAAGGCCGGCGAGAACACTTCGTTGACGAACGGGCTGTCATCGGCGGGCTTGAGCGCCGAGCCGCGCAGGATCATGTCGACCTGCACCGACGGGAAGCTGTCGTTCAGGTCGATAAAGGCTTCGGCCGCACTCTGGCCGCCGCCGATGATGGCGATGCGCATGGCCTTGCCGTCGACACACGGCTGGGTGGCCATGCGCTCCAGGTATTGCGAATGGTGGAACACCCGGCTGTCGCCTTTAAGCGCCTTGAACGCCTCGGGAATACGTGGCGTGCCACCGGCGCTGACCACCACCGAACGGGTGGTGCGCACATGCTGCTCGCCCAGGGCATCGCGGGAGATCACGCGCAGCGCTTCGACCTGCTGCTGATGCAGGATCGGCTCGATGGCCAGCACCTCCTCGCCGTAGCGCGCCTGGGCCTGGAACTGCCCGGCGACCCAGCGCAGGTAGTCGTTGTACTCCATGCGGCACGGGTAGAAGGTGCCCAGGTTGATAAAGTCCACCAGGCGGTCGTGGGCTTTCAGGTAGTTGACGAAGGAGTACGGGCTGGTGGGGTTGCGCAGGGTCACCAGGTCCTTGAGGAACGAGATCTGCAGCTCGCTCTGGGTTACCAGGGTATTGCCGTGCCAGCGGTAGTCGGCCTGTTTGTCCAAGAACAGCACGTCCAGTTTGCCCTGGGCCTTTTCGCGCTCCTGCAGGGCGATGGCCAGCGCCAGGTTCGAAGGGCCGAAACCGATACCGATCAGGTCGTGAACCGCGGGCGAAGCAATTGCCTGTGTCATTCCAGTGTCCTCTGGATAAGCCCCTTGGCGGTGGGGCGGGAATACCTTTCAAGGCCTGAACAACAGGCCGTGTGTTGATAGGAAACGAGGACAGTGAAATAAAATTTAACCGATCATTGATCAGTGTGCTTCCCACTCGCGCATCCGTACCCGGCAGTGCTTCATGGCGTTGACGATGTGTTTTTCCACCAGGGCGCGGGAAATGCACAGGCGTTCGGCAATCTGCAAGTGGGTCAGGCCGTCGAGCTTACGCAGCAGGAAGCTGTCGCGGCAGGCCGGCGGCAGTTCGGCCAGGGCGCGTTCAAGCAGCTCCAGGCGCTGGCCGTGGGCGTGGGTGGTGTGCGGCGAACTGCTGGCAAAGCGTTCTTCGGCATCGAGTACGTCCAGCGGTTCGACCTGGCGCAAGGCGTTGCGCCGATGGCCGTCAATCACCAGGTTGAGCGCAGTACGGTACAAAAAGGCACGGGGTTGCTCGATGGGGGTGTCGCTGGAACGTTCCAGCACCCGGACATACGCGTCATGCACCACATCCTCGGCGACCTGACGGTTGCCCAGCTTGGCGTTGAGGAAACACACCAGCTCGCGATAGTAGTTTTCCAACATGACTCCCGGCCGCGGGGTAGCGGCATTAGGTCCCCGGGTGCAAAAAAGACAGCGTTAAGGTAATGGCAGTTTGAGTGCGTGCAATTTATAGTAATTCTCATCTACTTTTAAAGCAGACTTGCATCAACGGACGATTTTTTTCTTCAAGGGAGCTGTAACTGCTTATGTAACCGCCTAAATCCCCGCGCAATTCTCTCGTTTACTTGTCAGCTCCCCGCAACTGCGGTCCGAACTTTCCTGGCTGGAAACCCACGCATGAAACGCCCTCGACCTGCCCGACGCGCCTTGCTCGTTATCGCGTGCCTGATCCCCATCATCGCCGTCGCGGCCTGGCAGGTGCTGCCGCCGGGGCGTGACACCCTCACCACCGTCACCGTCACCCGCGGCAATATCGAAAACAGTGTGACCGCCCTGGGCACCCTGCAACCGCGCCGTTATGTGGACGTGGGCGCCCAGGCATCCGGCCAGATCCGCAAGATCCACGTCGAGGCCGGCGACCAGGTGCAGGAAGGCCAGTTGCTGGTGGAGATCGACCCGTCCACGCAGAAGGCCAAGCTCGACGCCAGCCGCTACGCCATCGAGAACCTCAAGGCCCAGTTGCAGGAGCAAAAGGCCCAGCACGAACTGGCGCGCCAGAAATACCAGCGCCAGCAGCGCCTGGTCGCCGGCAACGCCACCCGCGAGGAAGACGTGCAAACCGCCAAGGCGGAACTGAGCGCCACCCAGGCGCGGGTCGACATGTTCCAGGCGCAGATCCTGCAAGCCCAGGCCAGCCTGCGCAGTGATGAAGCCGAGCTCGGCTACACGCGGATTTATGCGCCGATGACCGGCACCGTGGTCGCGGTGGACGCCCGCGTCGGCCAGACCCTCAACGCCCAGCAGCAGACGCCGTTGATCCTGCGGATCGCCAAATTGTCGCCGATGACCGTGTGGGCGGAAGTCTCGGAAGCCGATATCGGCCACGTCAAACCGGGCATGACCGCCTACTTCACCACCCTGAGCGGCGGTAACCGGCGCTGGACCAGCACCGTGCGGCAGATCCTGCCGATCCCGCCCAAGCCTCTGAATCAGACTCAAGGCAGCGGCAGCCCCAACAGCACGAATAAAAGCGGCAGCGGCCGCGTGGTGCTGTACACCGTGTTGCTGGATGTGGACAACGGCGACAACGCGTTGATGGCCGAAATGACCACCCAGGTATTTTTCGTCGCCAGCCAGGCCAAGGACACGCTGACGGCACCGGTCGCTGCGCTGCAGGGCACGACGAACGCCAACCAGCAGATCGCCCGGGTGGTGGCCAAGAATGGCCGCATCGAACAGCGCCAGGTGCAGGTCGGCATCAGCGACCGCCTGCGCGTGCAAGTGCTCGACGGCCTGAACGAAGGTGATCACCTGCTGGTCGGCCCGGCCGACGGCAACGGGGGTTGAGGTGAACACGCCCCTGATCGAACTCAAGGACATCCGCAAGTCCTACGGCGGCGGCGACAGCCCGCAGGTCGACGTATTGCGCGGCATCGACCTGGCGATCCATGCCGGGGAATTCGTCGCCATCGTCGGCGCTTCCGGCTCCGGCAAGTCCACGTTGATGAACATCCTCGGTTGCCTCGACCGCCCCAGCACCGGCGACTACCTGTTCGCCGGGGAAAACGTCGCGCACCTGGACAGCGACGAACTCGCCTGGCTGCGCCGTGAAGCCTTTGGCTTTGTGTTCCAGGGCTACCACCTGATCCCCTCGGGTTCGGCCCAGGAAAACGTCGAGATGCCGGCGATCTACGCCGGCATCAGCGCCGCCGAGCGCCATGCCCGCGCCAACGCCCTGCTCACCCGCTTGGGCCTGGCCGAGCGCACCGGCAACCGTCCGCACCAGCTTTCCGGCGGCCAGCAGCAACGGGTGTCCATCGCCCGTGCGTTGATGAACGGCGGCCATATCATCCTCGCCGACGAACCCACCGGCGCCCTCGACAGTCATAGCGGCGCCGAGGTCATGACCCTGCTCGACGAACTCGCCAGCCAGGGCCACGTGGTGATCCTGATCACCCACGACCGCGAAGTGGCGGCGCGGGCCAACCGCATCATCGAGATTCGCGATGGCCTGATCATCAGCGACTCGGCCAATGACAGCGACGCGAAACCCGTGGCCACCAGCGGCGCCCTGCAAGCCGTGGACCTGCGCCAGCGCCTGGCCGACGGCGCCGAGCACAACGGCGCCTGGAAAGCCGAACTGATGGACGCGGTACAGGCCGCCTGGCGTGTGATGTGGATCAACCGCTTCCGCACCGCGCTGACCCTGCTGGGCATCATCATCGGCGTGGCGTCGGTGGTGGTGATGCTGGCAGTGGGCGAAGGCAGCAAGCGCCAGGTCATGGCGCAGATGGGCGCGTTCGGCTCCAACATCATCTACCTCAGCGGTTCGTCGCCGAATCCGCGCACGCCGCTGGGCATCGTGACCCTCGATGACGTGCATGCACTGGCGTCCCTGCCGCAGGTGCAGCGCATCATGCCGGTCAATGGCAACGAAGCCGGGGTGCGTTTTGGCAATGTCGACTACATGGCCTACGTGGGCGGCAATGACACCAACTTCCCGGAGATTTTCAATTGGCCGGTGGTCGAGGGCAATTACTTCACTGCTGCCGACGAACGTGCGGCTGCCACCGTGGCGGTGATTGGACATCGCGTGCGCGAGAAGCTGTTCAAGGGTGAGGTCGACCCCATCGGCCAGTACATCCTGATTGAAAATGTGCCGTTCCAGGTGATTGGCGTGCTGGCGGAAAAAGGCGCCAGCTCCGGCAACAAGGACAGTGACGACCGGGTTGCCATCCCTTACACCGCCGCCAGCGTGCGTCTGTTCGGCAGCTACGACCCCGAGTATGTGGTGATCGCGGCGGCGGATGCGCGCAAGGTCCGCGAGGCCGAAGTGGCCATCGACCAGTTGATGCAAAAGCTGCACAACGGCAAGCGCGACTATGAGCTGACCAACAACGCCGCGATGATCCAGGCCGAGGCGCGCACGCAGAACACCCTGTCGCTGATGCTCGGTTCGATTGCCGCGATTTCCCTGTTGGTGGGCGGCATCGGCGTGATGAACATCATGTTGATGACGGTGCGCGAACGTACCCGTGAAATCGGTATCCGCATGGCCACAGGCGCACGCCAGCGCGACATCCTGCGCCAGTTCCTCACCGAAGCGGTGATGCTTTCGGTGGTTGGCGGCCTGTGCGGCATCGCCCTCGCACTGTTGGTCGGCGGTGTGCTGGTGCTGGCCAAGGTGGCGGTGCAGTTTTCCCTGGTGGCGGTGTTCGGTGCATTCGGTTGCGCCCTCGTCACCGGCGTCGTATTCGGCTTCATGCCGGCCCGTAAAGCTGCCCGGCTCGATCCGGTTAAGGCGTTGACCAGTGAATAAACGATCCCTTTACCTGCCCGGCCTCTGCGTATTGCTCAGCGCCTGCACCGGCAACCCGCCAGCCCTGGACAGCGGCATCGCACCGCCGGCCGCCTGGCAATATACCGAGCGTGCGGCGGCGCAGGCCACCAACCGGCAATGGTGGACACAGTTCGGCAGCCCGCAACTCGACCGCCTGGTCGATCAGGCTCGCCGCGACAGCTACGACGTAGCTGCCGCCACCGCGCGCGTGCGTCAGGCCCAGGCCAGTGCAGTGATCGCCGGCGCACCGCTGTTGCCGGAGGTGAAGTTCAACCTCGCCACCAGCCGTCAAAAGTTGCTGCGCGGACCGGGCGGGCCCGATCTGGATGCGTCACGCACCAATGATGCCGTCGACAACTTTGGCGCCAACCTCACCGCCAGCTACGAAGTGGACTTCTGGGGTGGCCGTGCCGCCGCCCGTGACAGTGCGCTGCATAGCCTGCGCGCCAGCGAGTTTGACCAGGCCACGGTGGAGCTGACCTTGCTCAGCAGCGTGGCCGACCGTTACGCGCAAACCCTGGCTGCCCACCAGCGCCAGCAGATCGCCGAACTCAACCTGGCGAACGCGCGCAACGTACTCGACCTGGTGCAGACCCGCTATGACGCCGGCTCCGCCACTGCCCTGGAACTGGCCCAGCAAAAAAGCCTGGTCGCCAGCCAGCAACGTCAACTGCCGCTTATCCAGCAACTGGCCGAAGAATCGCGCATCACCCTGGCCGCCCTCCTCGGCCAGCCCGTGCAGGCCCTGGAGCTGGGCAGCGAACCGTTCCAGGCCCTCACCTGGCCGACCATCGGCGCCGGCATGCCCAGCCAGTTGCTCAGCCGTAGACCCGACATCGCCAAGGCCGAGGCGCAACTGGCGGCGGCGCAAGCCGACGTCACCGTGGCGCGCGCGGCCATGCTACCAGCCGTCACCCTTGGTGCGACGCTTGGCTCCGACGCTTACAAGGCCGCAGACATTCTGCGCAGCCCCTACTACACGCTGACCGCCGGCCTGGTCGGCCCGATCTTCAACAACGGCCGTTTAAGCGCTGAACGCGACAAGGCCCGCGCCCGTCAGGATGAACTGCTGCAAACCTATCGCGGCGCGATCATCAACGGCTTTGCCGATGTGGAAAAAGCCCTCAGCAGCATCACCCGCCTCGACCAGCAGCGCCAATGGCAGCGTGAAGAACTGCAACAGGCGCAGACGGCGTTCCAGATCGCCGAAAGCCGCTACCAGGCCGGCGCCGAAGACCTGCTCACCGTGCTGGAAACCCAGCGCACGCTGTACGCGGCCCAGGACCAGAATGTGCAACTGCGCTTGTCACGCCTACAGGCCAGTATCGCCCTGTACAAAGCGCTGGGTGGTGGCTGGCAGACAGAGATCCGATAAACAAAACTCCAGTTTCATACACAAGACGTTCTTTCAGCCTACATTCTTCGACCCAAGGTCCTTGGTAAAAAAACCGCTATCACACGGTTGCCCGGGACCTCTCGATGACTGCTGCAAAACACCTGACGTGCGCCTGTCTCTGGCTGCTGGCAAACCTTGCCGCAGCCCAGCCGTTGATCCCCCCCACTGCCATCGACTGGTTGCTGGACTGTCCCCTGCCCACCGTTGAACGCCTGGACCCCGCGGTACTGGAACGTACCCAATGCGGCACCGTGAGCGTACCGCGCAATTACGCAGCGCCCCGCCAGGGCAGGCTGCGCCTGTACGTGACTCGCGTCGGTGCCCGCGACCCGCTGAGCCGTGAAGGCGTGATCATTGCCCAGGCCGGCGACGCGGCCAAAAAGAATCAGGTCGGCACCTTTGTCATCCACCTGGCCAGCCTGTGGAACGCCCACTCCCACCCGGCCTATCGCAGGCTGGTGGACCGTTATGACGTCATCGAGCTCAGCACCCGCGACCTGAGTACCGACAATGGCATCGAAATGGCCGCCCAGGACCTGGAGTTCGTACGTACCCAACTCGGTGAAGCTCAGTTGCGTTACCTGGGCAATGCCGACAGCGCACGCCTGGGCAACCGCTACGCCACGCTGTTCCCCGAGCGGGTCACGCGCATGGTGCTGGTCAACGCGCACGCGAGCGAAATGGCGGCGCCCTTCGTCGAACAATTGCGCCTGAACGACTCGGCCACACAGGACGCCAGCCGTTGCATCAACCGCTGGGTGGGCGACTTCCTGGTCTACGGCAAGCAACCTCCACGCTCCACGCGCTGCCTGGATTCCGCCGACAGGCAGTAACCCCCCGTTTGCGACCTGTTGGCCTCAAAAACGACACCCGGCGTTGACGCTGGGGGGCGATCGTTATTAAGTGCTATTTATCCGCATTAATACGATAAATCGAACCCATGCTAAGCCGCCCGCTACGACGCAAACGCCAGAAGCTGTCCGATGTGATTGTCGAGTCGGTCAAGCGCTCCATCGTCACCGACGCCTTGAAGCCCGGCGACCGCCTGCCCACCGAGCGTGAGCTGATGGAAAGCTTCCAGTGCTCCAAGGGCTCTGCCCGCGAAGCACTCAAGGCCCTGGAAGTGGAAGGCCTGGTGAGCACCCGCACCGGCCCCAGCGGTGGCGCCTACCTGAACCAGGCCGGCACCGAACCGGCCAGCCGTGCACTGCGCAACTACCTGCACTTCCAGCACCTGGACGGCGAGCAGGTGTACCAACTGCGCAAAGTCATCGAAGTGGAACTGGCGGTGTCGGTGCTGGGGCGCCTCAGCGAAGACGATTATCAAGCCCTGCAAGACAACGTGGATTTCTGCAGCGCCCCGGAAGACAGCGAAGCCGGCCAGCGCGAGCAACGCCTGGCGGAACTGGAGTTCCATAACCTGCTGGCCAAGGCCTGCCCCAACCCGCTGCTGAGTTTCATGGCGCAGTTTCTCAACGACCTGCTGCGCGACCTGGTGGTGCTGAAAAAAGCCTACAAGCCCAAGCGCAAGCAGTTCGACGCGGCCAACCTGGATTATCACAAGCAGTTGCTGATCGCCTTTCGTGCCGGGGATGAACGTGCGGTACGCAGCTTGATGCATGAACACATGTGCGATGCCGAACACCACATGACCGCCCTTGAAGGCCAGGTCAGCCCGCATTTTCTACTGGAGTTCGATCACTCTTAAGGAACACCACAGACCCCATGTGGGAGGGGGCTTGCCCCCGATGACGCCAGCACACTCAATATTCATGTCGACTGACACACCGCCATCGGAGGCAAGCCACCTCCCACAGTTGGGCTGCATTTCAACCACACACCGTTTCATCCAATAACAGGCCTGCCCACAGGCCCTTGCTCCACCGTATCGCCATTGCCACTCCTGCCAATAACTAAACCAGGGAGTCACCCCATGCAGCGTCGTACGTTGTTGAAAGCCAGTCTCACCGCAGCCGCCGCCCTCAGCCTCCCGCTGAGCGTGCGTTCGGCATTTGCCGCCGAGCCCTTTACCTTTTACGGCCTCAAGTCCATGTCTGGCGCGTTTGCCAGCTATGGCAAGTTTGCCGACATGGGTTCGCGCCTGGCGGTGGAACAGCACCCCGAGGTGCTCGGTCGCCCGTTGAACTACAAAGTCATCGACACCGAAGGCAACGCCGGCAAGGCGGTGCGCAAGGTCCAGGAAGCCATCCAGCAGGATGGCGCGCTGTTCTTCCAGGGGTGCACCTTGTCGTCGTCGGCACTGGCGGTGGCCAAGGAAGTCGACAAGGTCGGTGGCGTGTTCATGACCCCGGTGGGCGCCGATGAAGTCACCGGCAAGGACTGCAACAAGGCGACGTTCCGCTGGTCGGTGCCCACCTACGGCGCGATCCGCGAAACCCTGGTGCCGTTGATCAAACTGCTGCCCGAAGCCAAGCGCTGGTACACCATCACCCCGCAATACGTGTTCGGCGAAGCCCTGCTTGAAGGCGCCAAAAACGTGCTCAAGGAACACGGCCTGGAGCATGTCGGCAACAGCTACCACTCGCTGCAGGAGCAGGAATTTTCCGGCTACCTGACCAACGCGATCTCGACCAAACCCGACGTGCTGGTGCTGCTCAACTTCGGCAGCCAGTCGTCCAACACCCTGCGCCAGGCGGTGAATTTCGGCATCAAGGAGCGCATGAAAGTGCTACTGGTGTGGTCCGCCGGCCTCGACCAGTTCCAGGAATTGGGCAGCGACGTGCTGGAAGGCGTGTACCTCGGCGCGCAGTACTGGCACCAGGTCGACACCCCGCTCAACCGTGAACTGGTCAAGCTCACCCAGGCCAAGTACGGCATCAACCCCACCTACCCGCTGGCCGCCGATTACATCAGCACCAAGGTCATGCTCGAAACCATCATTGCCACCGGCAGCTTCGACGGGCCGACCGTGGCCAAGGCCATGCAGGGCCTGAGTTTCGAAGGGCCGACCGGCAAGGAATCGATCCGCGCCGGTGACCACCAGGTGATCAAGGATTACTACCTGCTGATCGGCAAGGCCAGCAACGACATGGCCGACAAGGATGACCTGGCCAAAGTGCTCAGCGCCGGCCAGTCGTTCCCGCCGGTGGACGCCACGGGCTGCACGCTCGGCTGATCCGCTGAATTTTGTAGCGCAAGGCCGCGCAAGCGGCGTCCTGCCGAGGGTTCCTGCATGCTTAATCTTTACCTGTTCCAGATCCTCAACGGCCTTGGGCTGGGGATGATCTACTTCCTCATTGCGGTCGGGCTGACGATCATTTTCGGCCTGCTCAATTTCGTCAACTTCGCCCACGGCGCGTTCTTTCTGCTGGGTGCCTACATCTGCTACACCGCCGTGAGCCTCACCGGCAACTTCTGGCTGGCGCTGCTGATCGCGCCACTGGTGGTGGCTGCGTTGGCCTGGGTGATCGAGCGCCTGTTGATCCAGCGCATCTACCACTTGCCGCACATGTTCCAGATCCTGGTGACCCTGGGCATCGCGCTGATCATCCAGGAGGCCAGCGTGATGATCTGGGGCCCGGTGGGCAAGAGCGTCGCGGTGCCGGAACTGCTGCGCGGCGTGCTGGTGGTGGGTGATTTCGTCTACCCCTACTACCGCCTGTTCCTCATTGTGTTTTCCGGGCTGGTCGGCCTGGGCCTGTGGCTGCTGCTGGAACGCACGCGCTTCGGCGCCCTGGTGCGCGCCGGCAGTGAAAGCACCGAAACCGTGTCGCTGCTGGGCACCAATATTTTCCGCCTGTTCTCCATGACCTTCGCCCTCGGCGTGGCCCTGGCCGGCGTCGCCGGTGTGCTGTTTGCACCGTTGCGCGGCGCGCAGCCCTTTGTCGGCCCGGAGATTCTCGGCGTGGCCTTCGTGGTGGTGGTGATCGGCGGCATGGGCTCGTTCAGCGGTGCGCTGGTCGGCGGTTTGCTGGTGGGCGTAGTGCAAAGCCTGATGACCACACTCTGGCCCCAGGGTGCGAGCCTGATGATCTACGGCGCGATGGCCGTGGTGATTCTGGTGCGCCCTTACGGCCTGTTCGGGAGAGCCTGACATGAGCGAGAAAAATCCCCTGCCGTTTGCCAAGACGCAATCGCGCGCCATGTTGCTGTGGGTGCTGGCGGTACTGATCGGCCTGCCGTTGATATTGCCCTCAGCAACCCTGGCCACCGAGATCCTGATCTTTGCCATGGCCGCCCTGGCCTGCAACCTGTTGCTGGGCTACACCGGGCTGCTGTCGTTTGGCCAAGGCATTTTCTTCGGCGCCGGCGCGTATTGCGCGGCGCTGCTGATGATCCACCTGCAACTGGGCCTGTTCACTGCGTTGCTCGGCGCCGCCATCGCCGGTGGCTTGCTGGCCTTGCTGGTGGGCGCCCTGGCGATCCGCCGTACCGGCATCTACTTCGTGATGCTGACCCTGGCCTTCAGCCAGATGGCGTATTTTGTCGCCTACACCCTCAGCGACTGGACCGGCGGCGACAACGGCCTGCTCAGCGTGCCGCGCCCGGAAATCCGCCTGGGCGACACCGTGCTGTTGTCCCTGGCCGACGCCCGCGCGTTCTACGGTTTTGTCGCGGTACTGTTCCTGCTGATCTTCATCGGTGCGCGCCGGGTGATCGCCTCGCCGTTCGGCAGCACGCTGATGGCGATCCGCGAAAACGAAACCCGTGCCTCGGCCATCGGCTACGACACGCGGCACTTCAAGATCCTGGTGTTTGTGCTGTCCGGCGCCGTCACCGGGATTGCCGGGGCGCTGTACGCCATGCTGCTGCACTTTGTGCCGCTGTCGAACATCGACCTGGCGATGTCCGAGAACATCCTGATCATGACCATCGTCGGCGGCACCGGTTCGCTGTTCGGCTCGCTGCTGGGCGCCGGTTCCATCGTGCTGCTCGGGGATTTTCTCTCCGACCTGTGGCCGCGCTGGCTGATGCTGCTGGGGGTGATCCTGATCCTGGTGGTGATCTTCATGCGCGGTGGCTTGTGGGGCGGCCTGGCGTCGCTGTTCGAGAAGGTGCGCGGCAGCCGCAAGAGCGTGGTTGTCGCCAAGGAGGAAGGGCTATGAGCATCCTGCTGGAAACCCAGGACCTGGAACTGGCCTATGGTGCGTTCCATGCGGTGAATGGCGTCAACCTCAAGGTCGAGGCCGGCACCATCCACACCATCATCGGCCCCAACGGCGCCGGCAAGACCAGCCTGTTCCACTGCCTCACCGGCGAGCGCCAGGCCACCGCCGGGGCGATCCATTTCGACGGCCGGAACCTGATGCGCAAACCCGCCCACGGCCGTGTCGGCCTGGGCATGGCGCGCTCGTTCCAGCTCACCAGCCTGTTCCAGAACCTCAGCGTGCGCGAGAACCTGCGCCTGGCCGCCCAAGGCCGTGACGGCGCACGCGCCCTCAACTTCTGGCGCCGCGTAGACAGCCAGCGCGAACACCTGGAAATGGCCGACCAGGTGCTGGAGCGCCTGCAACTCACCGCCCGCGCCGACACCCTGGCCGGCGAGTTGTCCCACGGCCAGCAACGGGTGCTGGAGGTGGGCATGTCGATCTGCTCCAAGCCCAAACTATTGATGCTCGACGAACCCACCTCGGGCATGGGCATCGATGACATCCCGATCATGACCCAACTGATCAGCGACCTTGGCCGCGACCACACGGTGCTGTTGATCGAACACAACATGAGCATTGTCATGTCCATCAGCCAACGCATCACGGTGATGAGCCACGGCCAGATCCTGGTGGAGGGCACGCCGGAATTCGTGCGCGCCGATGAACGTGTGCGCACCGCGTACCTTGGGGAGGCTGCCTGATGCTGATCGTCGAGAATATCCATTCGTACTACGACAAGAGCCACGTACTGGAGGGCGTGTCGCTCACCGTCAACCCCGGCGAACTGGTGACACTGCTGGGGCGCAATGGCGCCGGCAAGACCACCACCCTGCGCAGTATCCTCGGCATCATCTGCCCGCGCCAAGGCCAGATCCACTTCAACGGCCAGGCGCTGGTCGGGCAGAAGATCTTCGAAATCGCCCGCCAGGGTTTGGCATTGGTGCCGGAGAACCGCGGGATTTTCCGCTTGCTCACCGTCGAGGAAAACCTGCGCATCGCCGCCCGCAAGACCAGCCGCTGGCAGCTTGAAGACGTCTACGCCATGTTCCCGCGCCTCAAGGAGCGGCGCAAAAACGCCGGCCACGCGCTGTCTGGCGGCGAGCAACAGATGCTCGCCATCGCCCGCGCGCTGCTCAACGACCCCAAGCTGCTGATCCTCGATGAACCCACCGAGGGCTTGGCCCCGGTGATCGTCGACGAACTGGTGAAGATCCTGCGCAAGGTCAAGGACGACGGCCTGCCGGTGCTGCTGGTGGAACAGAACCTGATGGTCTGCGACAAGCTCGCCGACCGCCATTACGTGCTCGAACAAGGCCGCGTGGTCTACGAAGGCAGCGCCGAAGCCTTCCGTGCCGACCCTACGATCAAAAACCGTTATTTGGCCCTGAGTGCCTGACCGGAGACTGCTAATGAACAGTTTTACGCAACCGCTCCAGAGCAACGCCCCGCTGATCAACCGCGACCGCCTGTGGCAATCGCTGATGGATTTGGCCCAACTGGGCGCCACGGTAAAAGGCGGCGTGTGCCGCCTGGCCCTCACCGACCTCGACCGCCAGGCCCGCGACCTGTTTGTGCAATGGTGCGAGGCGGCCGGGTGCAGCGTCAGCGTTGACGCCATCGGCAATATCTTTGCGCGCCGTGCCGGGCGCAACCCTGCCCTGCCTCCGGTGATGACCGGCAGCCATATCGACACCCAACCCACCGGCGGCAAGTTCGACGGGTGCTACGGGGTGATGGCCGGGCTGGAAGTGATCCGCACCCTGAATGATTTAAAGATTGAAACCCAAGCACCGCTTGAAGTGGTGGTGTGGACCAACGAAGAAGGCTCGCGCTTTCCACCGTGCATGATGGGCTCCGGGGTGTTTGCCGGTAAGTTCGACTTGCAGGACACACTCGACAAAGTCGATGACCAGGGCCTGTCGGTGGGCGCCGAATTGCAGCGCATCGGTTACGCCGGCTCCCGCGCCGTGCTCGGCCACCCGGTGGGCGCGTATTTCGAGGCGCATATCGAACAGGGCCCGGTGCTCGAGGACCAGGCCACCACGATTGGCGTGGTCATGGGGTGCCTGGGCCAGAAGTGGTTCGACCTGACCTTCACCGGCGTCGAAGCCCACGCCGGCCCGACGCCGATGCACCTGCGCAAGGACGCCCTGGTCGGCGCCGCCGAGGTGGTCAGCGCGGTCAACCGCATCGCCCATCAACAGCAGCCCCACGCCTGCGGCACGGTGGGTTGCCTGAGCCTGCACCCAGGCTCGCGCAACGTGATTCCCGGCCAGGTGCACATGACCATCGACCTGCGCCACCTGCACGCGGACACGCTGCAAGCCATGGTCGATGAAGTGCGCGGCGTGATCGAAGCCACCGCCCAGCGACACGGCCTGACCTTTGAACTGACGCCCACCGCCGATTTCCCACCGCTGGACTTCGCCCCGACCTGCGTCAACGCGGTGCGTGACGGTGCCGAGGCCCTGGGCTTGAGCCATATGGACATCGTCAGTGGTGCCGGGCACGACGCGATCTTCGTCGCCGAACTCGGCCCGGCCGGGATGATCTTTGTGCCGTGCGAAGGCGGCATCAGCCATAACGAAATTGAAAACGCCGCGCCGGACGACCTGGCGGCGGGCTGCGCGGTATTGCTGCGCGCCATGGTCAATGCGGCACAGGGGGAAACGGCATGAGTGAGATCGGCCAACTGACGGCGGTGCAACTGCTGCAGCATTTTCGCGACAAGACCTTGTCGCCGGTGGAGGTTACCGAAGACGCCTTGCTGCGTATCGAACGCTACAACCCGGTGGTGAACGCCTATTGCCACGTCGACCCGGAAGGCGCGCTGAGTGCGGCGCGCGCCTCGGAACAACGTTGGCTCGACGGCCGACCCTGCGGTGCGTTGGACGGTGTGCCGGCGTCGATCAAAGACCTGACGCTGACGATCGGCATGCCGACCCGCAAGGGCTCGCGCACCTCATCCGCCGAAGGGCCGTGGGACGTCGACGCGCCCTTCACAGCCTTTATGCGCAAGGCCGGCGCGGTGCTGCTGGGCAAGACCACCACCCCGGAATTCGGCTGGAAAGGCGTGACCGACAACCCGCTGTACGGCATCACCCGCAACCCCTGGGACACGCGCACCACGGCGGGCGGCTCGTCCGGCGGCGCAGGCGCAGCGGCGGCGTTGAACCTCGGCGTGTTGCACCAGGGCAGCGATGCGGGCGGTTCGATCCGGATTCCCTGTGCGTTTACCGGCACCTTCGGCATCAAGCCGACCTTCGGTTATGTGCCGCAATGGCCGGCCAGCTCCATGACGATTCTGTCGCACCTGGGGCCGATGACCCGCACGGTGGAAGACAGTGTGCTGATGCTGCAGACCATCGCCCAACCGGACGCACGGGATGGCTTGATCGGTGCTCCACGCACCACACCATGGCTGACGCCGGGTACGGATTTGAAAGGCTTGCGCGTGGCCTACAGCCCGACCTTCGGTTACGTCGATGTCGACCCACAGGTGGCCAAGGTAGTTGCCGAAGCGGTTCGAGGCCTGGAACAACTGGGCGCCCATGTCGAGCAGATCGACCCAGGGTTCAGCGACCCGCTGGAGGTGTTCAGCACCTTATGGGCAGCCGGCGCAGCGCGCCTGACCGGCGCCATGAGCGAGGCACAAAAACAGCTGCTGGACCCCGGACTGTTAAGGATTGCAAAACGGGGCGAACAGCTGAGCCTGGACGACTTCAGTGCCGCCCTTGAAGCCCGCGCCGCATTGGTAGCGCGCATGGCCGCGTTCCATGAGCATTACGATGTACTGGTGTCGCCGATGATGCCGATCACCGCATTCGAAGCCGGGCACGACGTACCGCCCGGCTCCGGCTTGCAGGCATGGACACAGTGGACCCCCTTCACCTACCCCTTCAACCTGACCCAGCAACCGGCGGCGTCGGTGCCGTGTAGGTTGGCGGCGAATGGCTTGCCGGTGGGGTTGCATGTGGTGGGCGCGCGGTTTGCCGATGAGCAGGTGTTGCGGGTGTGCCAGGTGTATGCAAAGGCATTCCCGACCAAGCACCTGCAGGCCCCAATCACCAGAACACCGTAGGACCCCATGTGGGAGGGGGTACACGCAGATGGTCCTGGCCCTATCTGGCTGAGGACGAACACTGCAACTGTGGGTACTTTTCGCCAGTTCTACCTAAAGACCTTGGGAGCAAGCCTCCTTCCACAGTATCGGGCGCATTCCTTTACACTGTCCCCCATTCATCCCCGGGGGCTTCATGGACATCGAACTGGCACGCACCTTCCTCGAAATCACCCGCTGCGGCAGCCTCGCCGCAGCGGCCGAGAAACTGCACGTCACCCAGACCGCCATCACCGCACGGGTCAAGAGCCTGGAAAGCCAATTGGGCAGCACACTGTTCGTGCGCAACCGCGCCGGCGCCCGGCTGACCGCCGATGGCGAGGCCTTCGTGGTGTACGCCAACCAGTTGCTGCAGACCTGGGAGGCCGCCAAACGCGACCTGCCGCTGCCCGATGGCTATCGCAACGTGCTGCACATCGGTGGCGAAGTCAGCCTGTGCAACCCGCTGATGCTCGGCTGGGCCCAGGCCCTGCGCCAGAACATTCCCGGCCACGCCCTGCGCACCGAAATCCGCGAAGGCGAATACCTGCTGCGCCAACTGGAGCTGGGTGTACTGGACGCCGCCCTGGTGTTCCAGCCGCAGTACTGGCCGGGCTTGCAGGTGGAGCAGGTGCTGGAGGAAAAACTGATTCTGGTGCAGCTGGTGAGCAACCCGGCGCCCTATGTGTACATCGATTGGGGACCCGGTTTTCGTCAACAACACGACGCCGCCCTGCCCGACAAGGCCCGCGCCGCGCTGAGTTTCAACCTGGGGCCGCTGGCGTTGCAGTACATCCTTGAGAACGGCGGCGCCGGCTATTTCCGGACCCGCGTGGTGCAGAGCTACCTGGACAGCGGCGTGATGCAACGCGTGCCCAAGGCGCCGGAGTTCAGCTTCCCCACCTACCTGGTGTATTCACGGGCGCGAGACTCGGCGGTGTTGCAACAGGCGCTGGGGTTGCTGCGCGAGGTGGTCAAGGCCGAAAGCGACTGGTCGCAACGCTGGGACCCGCTGATTTGAAGCAACAATATCCGCCGCGCATGCTAGCCTGCGGGTGTTTCCTTTTGCAGCCTTACCGATGAACAAGAAAAAGTCCGTCACCATCAGCGACATCGCCAAACAGGTCGGCATGACCACCATCACGGTGTCACGGGCGCTGAGCAAACCTGACCTGGTCAAGCCGGCCACCCTGGCACGCATCCTCGAAGTGGCGCGGGAGCTGGACTACGTGCCCAACGCCTTCGCCCGCGGCCTCAAGCGCAGTGAAAGCCTGATCATCGGCGTGATCACGGCGTCGGTGGACAACCCGTTCTACAGTGAAATGATCAAGGCGATTTCCCGCGAGGCCAAGCAGCACGGCTACACCATCATGCTGGTGGACACCGATGAGCTGGAAGAACTGGAAAGCAAGGCCGTGGACACCCTGCTGGGCTACCGCGTGGCGGGGATCATCCTGTCGCCGGTCTCGGATGAGCCGGGCTACCAGCCCGACTACCTCGAACGCCTGGCCAACGGCAAGACCCCGGTGGTGCTGCTCGACCGCACGATCCACGACAGCCCGTTCAGCCGTGTGGTGCTCGACAACTACCACAGCGGCATCCAGGCCGCGCACTACCTGCTGCGCCAGACGCCCGACCTCAGGCGCCTGCTGGTGCTGACCGGCCCCGAACATTCACGCATCACCGTGGAGCGCCTCAAGGGCCTGCGCGAAGTGCTGGCCGAACACCCGCAGGTGCAGGTCGAAGTGCAGGCCGGCGACTACACGCTGATGCCCTCCTACCTGCATACCCTCGACTACCTGGCCGAACACTCGGCGCCGGACGCGATCATGGGGTTCAACCAGTTGATCACCCTCGGCGCGCTGCGCGCGTTGCGCATGCACAACATCCCCCACGACAGCCTGACCATCTGTGGCATCGACCGCCTGCCCTTCGCCGATATCTTCGGCGTGCCCATCGCCTGCGTGGCCCATGATGCGTCCCTGGCCGGCAGCAGCGCGGTACGCCTGCTGCTCGACCGCCTCGAAGACCCGAGCAAGCCGCGGGACAAGGTGGTCATCGCTGGCCAGTTGGAAAACGGCTAACGACTGGTATAACCGCCGTCGATGGGCAGGCTGACGCCGCTGATCATGCTCGCCGCGCGGCTCAGCAGGAACAGCACCGGCAGGGCCACTTCCGCGGTTTGCGCAAAACGCCCCAAAGGAATCGCCGCCAGCGCCGGGTCACGCTTGGCCGGTGCGGACCACGCCATGGTCGCCATCGGTGTGAGCGTGACCGTTGGGTTGACGCTGTTGACGCGAATGCCGAAGCGGCCCCACTCGGCACATTGCACGCGGGTGATCGCATCCAGCGCCGCCTTGGAGGCGCAGTAGCCGAGGTGATCGTCCAGCGCCACCAACGAGGCCTGGCTGGAGACGTTGACGATGCTGCCGGCGATCTGCGCTTCGATCATTTTCGCCGCCACACGGCTGGCGACCTGCGCAGCGGCGCGGGCATTGACGTTCATCACCTGGTCAAACGCCTCGGCGCTGATGGCAGCGGCAGGTTCCAGGCGCGAGATGCCGGCGCAGTTGACCAGGCCGTGCAGCGGCGGCAGGTCTTGCAGGGCTTTGTCGAGGGCCGTGCTGTCAGCGATGTCCAGGCAGAGGCTGTGGCAACCGAGTTGGGCCAGGGCCTGCGCGTCGCGGCCGAGGGCAAACACGTCGGCGCCGCTGGCGATCAGTTGCAGGGCGATTTCACGGCCAATGCCGCTGCTGGCGCCGGTGACGAGGATGCGGTGGTGGGTGAAGTCGAAGGCGGCGTTCATTCAGTTCTCCTGCAGGCTGTGCATGATCGGTTTCAGGGCCGGATAAAGCTTCAGGTATTCGCCGAATGCACGGTCATACGCCTCGACGTTTTGCGCCTTGGGCTCAGCGCGCAGCTCCAGTTGCACCCAGCCCTTGTCCATCGCCGCATCACTCACCAACCCCACCGTATGCGCCGCCAGCAACGCCGCGCCCAACGCCGCCTCAACCTCCTGAACGATGGTGTACACCGGGTACCGCGTGACGTCGGCGATGATCTGCATCCACAGGTCCGAATGGCTCGCCCCGCCCACCACGATCAAGCGCGGGTCCAGGGAGTGCGCACCGCGCGTACCCGCTTCGATGTTATGCCGCAAGGCAAAACTCACGCCTTCCAGCACGGCGCGGTACAGGTGGATCCTGGTGTGGTACAGGTTCAAGCCGACAAAACTGCCACTGGCGCGGTCATCCCACACCGGGCTGCGCTCGCCCATCAGGTAGGGCAAGAACAACAGGCCCTCACTGCCTGCCGGGATGTGCATCGCCCGCTGTTCCAGCAGCACCAGGCTGTCCTGGCCGCTGGCCTTGGCCTGTTGCTCTTCGGCCTGGCAGAACTGCTCGCGAAACCAGCTCACCGAAGCCCCGGCGGTGATCGCACCACCGAAGATGTACAGGTCACGGTGGCCGTTGTAGACGTGGGGCATGCTGACCAGGCCATGGCGCGCATCCACCTGCTGGTTGAGGTAACCCCAGCACATGCTGGTGCCGATCATCGCCACGTGGTTGCCCGGTTGTGTCACCCCCGCCGCCAGCGTGGCCATGGCCGCATCGACGCCACCCGCCAGGATCGGCGTGCCGGCCTGCAGGCCCAGGCGTGTCGCCCAGGCCTCAAGCAAACCACCGACCACCTCCCCGGAATGCACCAAGCGCTGCGGCATCATGGCCTGCGGGATACCCAGCGCATCGAGCATCTCGGCCGACCAGCCACGCGCCTTCACGTCGTAGACGCCACCGATGTTGCCGGCACTGCTGTGGTCCACCGCCAACTCACCGGTGAAGCACCAGTTGATGTAGCTGTTCGGTGGCAGCAGGTAGCGGGTTTTCGCCCACACCTCGGGCTGGTGCTGCTTGAGCCAGAGCATCTTGGTGAAACCGTAGTAGCTGTCCACCGAGTTGCCGGTCACCTCGAACAGGCGCTCCAGGTCCACATGCTCGCGCACCCAGGCCACTTGCTCGCCGGCGCGGCGGTCCATCCAGATCAGGCACGGGTGCAGCGGTGTGAGCTGCGCATCCACCGCAATCCCCGAGCCGCCATACAGGCTGCTGATGCACAGCGCCTTGACCTGGTCTTTCGCCACAGCGGCCTTGGCCATGCACTGCGCCACGCAGGCCTCGACGGCGTCCAGCCAGACCTGCGGCCATTGTTCGGCCCAGCGCACTTTCGGGGTATCCACGCGATACCCCTGGCTGTGCTGGGCGATGATCGTGCCGTGACCATCCACCAGCAGCGCCTTGGTGCTCTGGGTTCCGATGTCGACCCCCATCACGTAATTCATGTTCAAACCACCGGCTTCAACAGCACCTTGATCGACTTGGTCGAGTTGGCCAACTCAAAGGCTTCGGCCCAGTCGTCCAGCGGGAAGTCATGGGTGACGATGCCTTTGGAGGTGACCAGGCCGCGCTCGAACAGGTCGATGGCGATCGGGTAGCAATACGGGCCGAGGTGCGCGCCGCGTACGTCCAGTTCCTTGCGGTCGCCGATGATCGACCAGTCGACGCTGGTCTCGGCGCCGAACACGCTGAACTCGACAAAACGCCCGAGCTTGCGGATCAGGTCCAGGCCCTGGGTGACGCCGGCCGGTACGCCAGTGGTTTCGATGTAGACGTCGCAGCCGTAGTTGTCGGTGAGGCCGTTGATGATCTCGCGGGCGTTGTCGCGGGCCGGGTTGATCACCACGTCGGCGCCAAATTGCTTCGCCAGTTCCAGGCGCTCGTCGACCATGTCGATCACCACCAGTTTCTTCGGGGTCTTCAACGCGGCGACCTGGACCATGCACAGGCCGAGCGTGCCGGCGCCGGCGATCACCACCACGTCATCGAGCTGGATATCGCCACGGTTGACGGTGTGGATCGAGCAGGCCATCGGCTCCACCAGCGCCGAGTCTTCCAGCGACACCGACTCGGGAATCTTGTGCACGATGGCAGTCTTGGGGATGCGCATGTACTGGGCCATGCCGCCTTCGGCCACTTCACGCTGGAAGCCGAAGATGTTGTGCACTTCGCACATCCAGTACTTGCCGGACTTGCAGAAGCGGCACTTGCCACAGGGCACGATCTGCTCGGCGATCACCTTGTCGCCGACCGCGACTTCAAAGTGCTCGGCGGCGCCCTCGCCGACTTCCACCACATAACCGAAAAACTCGTGCCCCGGCACCACCGGCGCCTTGACCCAGGGGTTGTCGCCGCCCCAGAACATCGCAGCGCCCGAGTGGCACTTGCAGTCACTGGCGCAGATGCCGCAGGCGGCGATGCGGATCACCAGTTCATTGGCGCGGGCCTGGGGTTTACCGATGCGTTCCAGGCGGTAGTCTTTGGGGCCGTGGCAGACGACGGCTTGCATGTCGGTGTGCTTGTCCATGGTGTCGAGTCCTGTGCTTGTTAGGAGTTTATTTGTGGCGCTGACGGCTGATGAAAATCGCCAGCAAAATGATCGCGCCCTTGATCACGCTCTGGACGTAGGGCGACACGCCAAGCATGTTCAGGCCGTTGTTCAGCACGCCAAGCAGCATGGCGCCGAGCAAGGTGCCGACGATCACCCCGCGCCCGCCGGCAATCGATGCCCCGCCGAGTACCACGGCGGCAATCGCATCCAGCTCGAACGACACGCCGGCATTCGGCTGGCCGCTCATCAGGCGTGAGGTGAGTACCAGCCCGGCAATCGCTGCGGTCAGGCCGCTGATGCCATACACCAGCAGCTTGAAGCGCGCGGCACGCACGCCGGAGAGGCGCACCGCTTCTTCATTGCCGCCGATGGCGTAGATGTAGCGGCCGATGCGCGTGTGTTGCAGCAGCACATAGGCGGCGGCGTAGGTGATCAGCATGATCAGGATCGGCACTTCGATGCCGAACAGGCTCTGGCGACCGAAGAAGCCGAACCACTCCGGCAGCCCGGAAATCGGGTAGCCGTCGGTGTACATCAGGCCCAGGCCACGGGCGATGCCCATGGTCGCCAGGGTCACGATGATCGGCGGCATGTGCAGGTAGGCGACGAACAGGCCATTGCCGATGCCGAAGGCCACGCCGATCAACATCCCCGCGCCAATCGCCAGGCCCGGCGGCAGGCCCGCGACCATCAACCCGGCGGTGAGCGTGCCGGACAACGCCATCACCGGCCCCACCGACAGATCGATGCCGCCGGTGAGAATCACGCAGGTCATGCCCACCGCGATGATCGCGTTGATCGACACCTGGCGGGCGATGTTCGACAGGTTGCTGGCGGTGAGGAAGGTGTCGCTGGCGAGGATCATCACCAGGGTCACCACCACCAGCCCCACGAACGGATAGAACGCCGGCGAGCGCACCAGCCGCGCCAGGTTCAGGCGCAGCCGGCTGCTGTCGACGGTGTTAATGGACGTATTCACTTGAGCCCCCTGTTGCATGGCGCATGACCTCTTGAGGATTGACGGCGGACGCTTCGAGGACCTTGACGATGGCGCCCTTGTGAAACACGGCGACGCGGTCGCACATGCCGATGACTTCCGGCAGCTCGGAGGAAATCATGATGATTGCGTAGCCCTGTTCGGTGAGGCTGCGCATCAGCGCGTAGATCTGCGCCTTGGCCCCCACGTCGATGCCACGGGTGGGTTCGTCGAACACCAGCACGTCGCAGTGGTGGTTGATCCAGCGGGCGATCACCACCTTCTGCTGGTTGCCGCCACTGAGGTTGAACACCCGGCTTTCGCCGCTGGGGGCCTTGATCGACAGCTGGCGCATCAGGTCTTCGACACTGGCGCATTCCCTGGCCTTGTCGATCAGGCCCGAGGCGTTCTGGTATTTGGGCAGGTTGTTCAGCGAGATGTTTTCACGAATGCTGAAATCGGTGATCAGCCCTTCGCTCTTGCGGCTTTCCGGCAGCAGGCCGATGCCGTGGGCGAGCGCCTGGGCCGGGTCATCCAGGGTAATTTTCTCACCGCGTAGCCACACGTCTTTGCTCACCGACGGCAGCGCGCCCATCATGCCCAGGGCCAGCTCGGTGCGACCGGAACCGACCAGACCGGCAAAGCCGAGGATCTCGCCCTTGTGCAGTTGGAAGCTGTTGCGGGGGCCGTTGCGCACCAGCTGAATGTCCTTGACCTCCAGCAACAGCGGGCCGCGTGCGCTGCTCGGTTTGGGCGGAAAACTGCATGCCAGGCGGCGCCCGACCATCATCTCGACCAGGCGGTCGATGTCACTGTCGGCCACATCGGTGACGCCGACATTGCCGCCGTCGCGCAACACGCTGATGCGGTCGCACACCTGGAAAATCTCCTCCAGGTGATGGGAGATAAAAATCACCGCCACGCCCTGGCGCTTGAGCTCGCGCATGATCTCGAACAGCAGCTCGGCTTCGCTTGGCGTAAGGGTGGCGGTGGGTTCGTCGAGCACCAGCAGGCGCGCATCCAGGGCCAGGGCCTTGGCGATTTCGACAAACTGCTGCTCGGCCACGCTCAGGTGCTTGACTGCGCATTGCAGGTCAATGGTCACGCCGAGACGCTTGAACAACGCCTCGCTGGCCTCGACCATTTCGCGCTTGCGCAGCAGGCCGAAGCGGTTGCTCAGCTCGTGGCCGAGGAAGATGTTTTCCACGGCCGTGAGGTACGGAATCAGGCTGAACTCCTGGAACACGATGCCAATGCCGGCGGCGATTGCATCGCGGTAGGTCGCGAACTGCCGGGCCTGGCCATCGATCAGGATCTGGCCTTCGTCCTGACGCTCGACGCCGCCGAGGATCTTCATCAGGGTCGATTTGCCCGCGCCATTTTCGCCGAGCAAGGCATGGATCTCGCCGCGCTCGACCTGCAGGTTGATGGACTTGAGGGCCTGTACGCCCGGGTACCGCTTACAGATGTTTTCCAGCTTCAGAAGACTGCTCATGCCGCCGACCTCGTATTCAGAAGGAGACCGCAAACCCCACGGATGGCGTGGGGCCTGGGTGGTTTACCAGCTGAAATCCTTGGCCTTGGCCTGGTCGATCAAGGTGATGTCCACCGGGATGGTGGCCGGCACTTGCGAGCCCCACTTCTTGGCCAGGGCGATGCCCAGGGCAAGGCGGATCTGGTCACGAGGGTATTGCGCCGAGGTGGCGATGAATTTGCTGCCGGGTTTCTGGATCGCCTTGATCGCTTCCGGCGCGCCGTCGACGCTGACCAGTTTCACGTCCAGGCCGCTGGCTTCGATGGCCGAGAGTGCGCCGAGGGAGCCGTTGTCATTCACGCTGAAAATGCCCTTGAGGGTGGGCTGGGCCTGCAGCATATTTTCGGTGACGGTCAGCGCCTGGTCACGTTCCTGCTTGCCGTTCTGGATGCTGACAATCTTGATGTCCGGGTGCTTGGCCACGGCTTCTTTGCAACCACGCACACGCTCCAGGATCGGCACCACGGCAATGCCGTCGAGGATCGCGATATTGCCTTTGTCGCCGATGCTCTTGGCCAGGTATTCACAGGCCTGGAAGCCAGCGTCGAAGTTTTTCGAACCGACGAAGGAATCCAGCGGGCCGTCCGCCTGGGCATCGACCGCAACCACCACCACGCCGGCGGCGTGGGCAGACTTGACGGCCGATTGCACGCCGACCGAGTCGGTGGGGTTGATCAGCAGGATATCGATGCCTTTTTGCAGCATGTCTTCAACGTCGCTGACCTGCTTGGACACGTCGTGGCGGGCGTCGGTGATGATCAGTTTCGCACCGATGGTCGCCCCGGCTTCTTCCAGGGCGTTTTTCATGGTGACGAAATAGGGGTTGTTGATTTCCTGGAAGGACGCGCCGATGCGGATCGGCTTGGCGGCGTCGGCAAAAGCGGGGGCAGCGGTACCGAGGGTGATGCTTACAGCCAATAAACACAGGGTTTTCGGGAGCATTTTCATGGCGTGGTTCTCTGTTTTGTTTTTATTGTTAGAGCAAATGTTATCGTTAACATTTTGCGAGAAGCTAACAAGGAAATTCGGGTGACGCAAGGGGCCACTGGTCGGCTTCGGTCGAAATGTCACAAGGGGGCCTGCTTCGCAGCCCAACGCGGGGCAAGCCCGCTCGCCACAGCAAGCCCCCTCCCACACGTGTTCATGTGCGCAACACAAAACCTCGCACAATCTTGAGTACCAACTAAGCTCAGCCTCCAACAAAAAATACCGAGCTGCCTGCCATGGCCCATCCCACCGAGACCTTTCGCGCCCGTTACCGCGCCCAAGTCGCGCCCCACTACAACCCCTGGCTCCACGCCAGTTTCGTGTTCGGCTACGGCATCGCGTGCATCAGCCTGGCCTGGTCATCGACGCACCAGATCACCGCGCTGCAATGGCTGACCGTGCCCGCGACGCTGGTGTTCTTCAACCTGTGTATCTACCTGGTACACCGCCACCTCGGCCACCACAAACACGCCCTGGCCCGCCTGTTCTATGCGCGCCACACCGGCGATCACCACAGTTTTTTCACCCCCGGCCACATGACCTACGACAGCCCTAGGGACTGGCGCGTCATTCTGTTTCCGGCCTGGCTGATCGTGCTGCACAGCCTGGCGATCACCCTGCCCGCCTGGTGGCTGCTCCAGCAGTTGAGCCCCAACGTCGCCGGATTGTTCGCCGGGTGCATGCTCCTCGGATATTTGCTTTACGAATTGTTTCACGCCTGCGAACACCTGCCCGCCGACCACCCAGTGGCACGGCTGCCGTGGCTGCGCCAGATGCACCAGTTGCATGCCCTGCACCACCGCCGTGAGCTGATGCAGGGGCACAATTTCAATATCGTCCTCCCGCTGATGGATTACTTGTTCGGCACCCTGTACTGGGAGCCGGGCCCCCACGACAACCAGGAATCGTCATGAGTACCCGTCCCAAAAAACTGCGTCATCTGTTGTTTGTGCTGTTTCTGCTGGTGATCGCCTTCTTGCTGTTGATGCCCACCAAAGTGCAACCGGTGAACTGGACACCGCCCAAGCCGCCGTCGCTGAAGGACGGCCCCTACGCCGAAAACCAGCGCCTCAAGGGCGTGCAGAAGATCGGCGCGCAGGACATCGCCGGGCCCGAAGCCTTGCTGCTGGATGCCCAGGGTTATCTGATCAGTGGCTTGCATGACGGGCGCATCATCCGCACCGCACCCGACAGCCGCAGCCTGGAGGTACTGGCCAATACCGGCGGTCGGCCCCTGGGAATAGCGCTGCACCCGGATGGGCGCTTGATCATTGCCGATGGCATCAAGGGCCTGCTCGCCCTGGATGCAAACCGCCAACTCACTACCTTGAGCACGGGAGCCAATAACGTCCCCTTCGGTTTCACCAATGACGTCACCGTGGACGCCAGCGGGCGTTATGCCTACTTCAGCGATGCATCGAGCCGCTGGGGTTATGGGCAGGACGGCGAAGCGGTGATCGAACATGGCGGCGATGGTCGGCTACTGCGCTATGACTTCAGCAACGGCACCACCGAGGTGCTGCTCGACCAGCTGCAATTCGCCAATGGCGTGGCCCTGGGCCCGGATGAACATTATGTACTGGTCAATGAGACCGGCGCCTATCGCATCAGCCGGTATTGGCTCAAGGGCGAACGTGCCGGCAGCCATGACCTGTTTATCGACAACCTGCCCGGCCTGCCGGACAACCTCAGTTTCAATGGCCAGGACCGCTTCTGGGTGGCGCTGTATTCACCACGTAACCCGCTGCTGGACAGCTTCGCCGGCTACCCCATGCTGCGCAAAGTGATGGTGCGGGCGTTGATGGTGGTGCCCAAGCCGATCGAGCGCAAAGCCTTTGTGCTGGGGTTGGATACGCAAGGCAAGGTGATTGCCAATTTGCAGGATGGCAGCGCGGGCAACTACTCGCCCATTACTACCGCTCGGGAATATGGCGAGTGGTTGTACCTGGGCTCGTTGAAGGGCACGAGCATGGCGCGGTTGCCGTTGGCACAGGCGTTGGCGGGAGAATAGAAAAGGGGCAGCCTCATCAGGCTGCCCCTCCTCACTCACACCCTAGAATCAGTGAACGATGTTCTGGGTGCAGATGTGCCCGAAAGTCACGTAAGGCACATTCTCGCCGCCAACCCCCACACCGGGGAACTCATCCAGCTCGATACGCCAGCCGCCGAAGTTGAAGGTGGTGTCCCAGGTGTACGTCACACCGGTGCTGCTGTCCGGATACTGCACACGGTAATCGCCGAAGCAGTCACCGATAGCAGCACTGGCCTGGGAGGTACCCGCACTGTTGGTGGTGGCCTTGAAGTCGGTCCAGTTGAACTCGGCACCTTCGAAGCGTTTATCGATGCGCAGTACCGGCGTAACACCCAGCAGCGGCGCACCCGTGGAGTCGGACCAGTTAGTGGTCCAGTTCACCGTACGCGCAGCCTGGGTCGCCATCCAGAATATCGATGCAGGCACCCGCACGATGTTGTCACCCTTCACATCCGACGTGTTCAACCGCGGCGTAGAGCCGAGGCTCAGTTGATAGTGCTTGGTCGGGTCCTGAGCCACAGCCGGGTTGGCCCGCACACGCACCTTCACAGTGGTGCCCGGGGTGACACTCGGGTAGGTCGAGGTCGAGCCCGCAGGAACGGTAACCCAGTTGACGCCGTCAAAACGGTCGAAAATCCACTGGTTACGGCTGCCACTCGCGTCACCGGCCAGGTACATGCTCACGCTCTGGCCACGCACGGCCTTGAAGTCGAAGTAGTCGACATCGTTGGCGTTATCGAGGTTTCCGGAGACCTTGTTCATCGAGTCCGGCAGCACAAAGGCAGTCTGTGGCGTGTCATTGGGCTCGTAGGCATCGATGTTGGTGTCCACCGCCACGCCGAAGCTGAACTGCGAGTTGTTCGCGACCTTGGCCACCATGTACCAGTAATAATCACCGGCCGGCAGAACCCCGTTGAGGTACTCATCGGCATTGCCTGCGGTATCCGAGGAACCCACCACGCTCAAGTTACCCTGGCCATCGTCCTGAAACAGGGTCAGCGACATGTCGGTGCCCGCGCTCTGGTTGACCAATTGCACTTGGACCCGCGCATTCTGTGGGAGGTTGAAGTGGTAGGCGAACTCTTCGCCCTGGGCCACACCGTTGATGGTGTAGAGCGTGTTGATATCCAAGGTGGGGAACAGCGGCACAAAGTCGGCGACAGCAGCGCTTTTCGGCTCGGCTTGGCTCGGTTTTTTCAACTCGCTGACTACGCTGTTGAACGGTGCGGACTTGACCGCCTGGGTGACGGCCTTGGACTGGCCGGTCTTGGCTGCATGGAGTTTTTGCTTGAGATTGGTCGGCACCTTCGCCGCGTCCAGCTTGCCGCCGGATTTGAGCGCTTTTTCCACGGCCTGCTTGACCGCTTCGGCGCTGAGTGTGTGAGGGGTTTGCTCGGCCAGGGCGAAGGCCGAAACGAAGCAGGAGGCCGCCATGGCCGCGCCCAGCATAAAGGCTTTTTTCGATTTCATTTTTTATCCATCCATAGTTAAAAAGTGAAGCTCAGGTGACGTCCGGTCACCTGGGATGGAATGTAGGATATGACTGGATGGATGTACAGTATTTTTTGAAGAAATTTGGGTTTCTATGGAATGGGGATGTCGCACCACCAACGCCAGAAGCTCCAGATAGCCGTCCCGAAGGCCCAGATATAGCCAACTTTATAAGGCCACACCATCCAGCGCTTGAGCGCTAAAGGAACTGACGCTAATTCAGCCTCCGTCACAATACCGGCTTCCACATGGCGCTTTGAGTCTGAGAAAAACTCAGAAATAAGCAACATGCGATATTGCCTGTCGATCCACTGGTTTCGCTTCCAAAATCGCTTATTGTCTTGGACCTTTTCGTTCTGACGGAAATAACTTTCCACCTCATCCAGCTTTGCATATTCCGCAAAAATCATCAGTCCCAAGACAACAAACGTCCCGACAAACAACACGATGGAGTAGATGAGAAAAAAATTCATGGTTAGGCTCCCTCGGGTAGGAATATCAAATCCCCATCGACTTCCATGATCTCTCCTCCCAAAAACGCCCCAGCACTACCGACCCCCTCACCTCCCACATACCCTCCCGCTGAGCCTCCGATAATTCCGCAGGCGAGTTCACCTTTTCCCTTCATGCGAATGCCTAGGAACATTGTGCATGCCTTGCGAGCAGCTCCTGCACCGATTCTTCCCAAAAAGGCAGCTCCTGAGACTCCACCTGCCAACCTCCCCGTCTCCACATACTTCGCCCGTCTACACTGCACCTCCCGCCCCTCCACACACGCCTCCTTGATCTCCAACCCCGCCACTCCCACATCCAGCGCCAACCCCACATAAGTCCCTTTACCCAACCACTTCGACATCTGCGCAATCTCCCGCATCCGCTTCGCATACCCGGCGATCTCACCTTTATGCAGATAGCTCCTGGTCGACAGGCCCAACACCTTTTTCAACGACTCATTACCCTGCAACCCCGTCCCCAACCGCGCCGCGCCTTGCAGTTGCACCTCCAACCGCCGGAACAACCCCTGGCGCTGTTGAATAAACGCCGTCCTGTCCAACGCACCGTCCTTCAACCGCTGATGCAACCGCTCGATCTCCTCCAGCGTCTGCGCCACTTCATCCAGGTGCCGCGCCCAGGCCGACGTCGCGCTGCCGATGCCAATCGAGCCCTTCGCCATGAAACTCTGCAGCAAGTCATAGTTGTCGATCACCGTCGTGCCGGCCGCAGCACTTCCCTCCAGATGGCGGCGTACCTCCTCGGCATGCCGCATCAACCAGGCCTCCTCGACCGAGCAATTCACGCTGTGGCTGTCGGGAATAATCACCAGTTGCCCCGGCGCCACCAGGCCGGGGCGCAGGTGCCGGTTCAACACATCAAAATGAGCGGAGCGCTGGCGGCTGGGGGCACCGCCCATCAGTCGGTTTTTCAAGCTCTGATAGTCCGTTACGCGGTTGTTGATAAAACTTTGCGCCATGCCTCACATCCTGTGAGCAGTGAAGATGGCGTCGAAATATAAGCAAGCACCTGCGCCCCGGACACACGTCCAGGGGGGGCGATTTACATTTGGGAAGCTGCCTACGCAGCATAGAAATACAGCCTACGGAAACAACCCTAATACCCAGTCATTTCCAGGTAACCCACCCCACCCTCGAACTGCACCGGGCCTTCCCAGTACGGGATACTCAGGTTCATCCAGGCATTCGGGTTGAACGCTTGCGTGGTGATATCCAGCTGCTTGCCGGGGATTTTCAGCGACCAGCGAGTGGGGATCTTGCGCCCTTCAATAGTCGTCGTATCCAGAGGCGTCAGTTGGATATCTGCGTTGTGCAGGGTTTGTGTATGGCCCTCGCGATCAATCCAGGTGCCGGTCAGGTAGGACGTGCCATCGGTTTGCCGTACACGGAACAGCATCAATTGCTCGCCCCGGTGCAGGTGCAGGGAAAACCAGTCCCAGCCGGTCTGGCTGGCGGTCAGCGGTTGGCTGCTCCATTCGCGGTCGAGCCAGGCCGGGCCGCTGACTTGATACACCCTGCCGTCAATGCTGACGCTGCCACGGGCACTGAAAAATGGCTGGCTGTAGTAGTACGAAGCCTGGCCCTGGTCGGATTTTCGGCTGTAGCCGTGGTCGCCCTGCAGCACCAATGGACGGCTGGACGTCAGGTGCAGGTCGTAGGCGAATTGCGCACCGCTGGCCTTGAGTTGCATGTCCGCCAGAGGGCTCTCTGCACCAGGGCGGGTGGCGAAATTCCAGTCGTCGATCCAGGCATTGAACGGCACTGCCTGAGCTCCGGCCTGGCCGACGCCGCCGCGTGCGTAACGTTCGGCAGCGTAATGGCGGGTGGCGGACGTAACGGCGGCGTGGCCGAGCCACACGGTGGAGTCGTGCCAGCCCGCTTGCACCGGCCCGGCCTTGAGCGCGTTGCGAAACAGCGTCCACTGCACGCCCAAGACATTGCCTTGCGCGTCCTTGAGGTTGGCGGTGACGTACCACCATTCGATACGAAAGCCCGCATGGGGGCCGTGGTCCTCGGGGAAGCTGAACACCTTGCCCGGCACCACCTGGGCAAAGTCCGCCGCGTCGCTGCCCAGACCGGCAAAGCTCTCCTGCGGCGCGGGTACTTTGTCGCAAGCGGCCAGCAGCAAACACGCCAACAACAGGGGCTTAATCTTCATTGGCAAACGTCCTCAACAAATCCGCAGGACGGCTGCGGTACAACTGCCACAACGGCCAGGCCGACGCCAGCAAGGTCGCCAGCATCGCCAGCCCGAGCAATTGCGCCAGCTGCCACGGGAACACCTGCAGCGGCAGGCGCCAGCCAAACGCCTGCACGTTGATCACTGCATCCAGGCACCAGGCCAACAGCAGGCCGAGCGGTACCGCCAGGACCAATGTGAGCACCGCCAGCAGCCAGGTCTGGCCGAGGTTGAGCAGCATCAATTGCCGACGCGTGACGCCCAATGCCCACAGCGGTGCAAGCTGGCCCAGGCGGCTCTGGCTCTGGGTCAACAGGCTGATGAACAATGCCACGCCGGCCACACCCAAGGTCAGGCTGTTCAGCGCGGCAGTGGCGGCGAAGGTGCGCTCGAACACCTGGCTCGACCAGCCCTTGAGTTGCTGCTGATCGACGATACGGCTGTCGTCCAGGGCGAAGGCACGTTGCACCTCACGTACCAGCGGCGCCACGTCCGGCGGCGAGACCCGTAGGTTGAAACGCGCCGGTGACAGCGTCGGCCAGTGCGCCAGCAGATGTTGTGAATTGACCAGCACATGCCCCTTGGGGTTGCCGTAGTCGGCGTAAACCCCCACCACCTTCGGCGACCACACACCTTGAGGCGTGGGGATGTTCACGGCATCGCCCAGCTTCACCCCGAGCCGGCGCGCCAGTTGCTCGCTGAGCATCAAGGTGTCGCCCTTCTGCAACTGGTCCCAGGGTTCGCTCGTGGCCTCCAGCAGCGGCCAATGCTGGCGGTAGGTGGGATCATCGACCACGCCAAACAGGTCCGCCGGCCAGCCCTGCACTTGCACGGCGACCTGCCAGGTGGGCAGCACGGTCTGCACCAACGGCTGTTGCGCCAGCCAGGTGCCGAGTTGTTCGGCCTGGGCAGGGGTTTGTGGGTTGAGATACAGCTCGGCGGTCAGACGTTGCTCCAGCCAGTTGTTGAAGGTATGCCGAAAACCCGAGGTCATGGAGCCCGCGCCGATGTTTGCGGCCAGCGCCAAGAGCAACGCCATCAGGGCCAGGCTCAAGGCCGGCAACTGCTGGCGGCAGTCGGCGAGAAACCACTGGCCGAGCACCGAACGGCTACGCCCCAACACGGCCTTGAGCAGGCCGTTGAGCAGCACCGGCAAACCGAGCGCCGCACCCAGCAGCAAGGCGGCCATCAGCACAAACCCGGCAGCCAGGCTATTGCCCAGCCACAGCGCCAGCAAGGCGATCAGCAAGGCGGCGCCAGCCACCCACGCTTGACGGCGCAACCAACGCCCGTGGGCTTCATGCCAAGCCTGGGCATTGGCCAGCGCCAGCAAGGGCAGGCGCGCTGCCCGCCACAGGCTACTGGCACCGGCGAGCAGCGCACCGATCAGGCTCAAGCCCAGCCCTGCGCCCCACCACCAGGGGCTGAGGCTCAACTGCCCCGGGACTTCGGCGCCATACAAACCACGCAGGCTGGCGGCCACATCGGGCAATAACAGACTGGCCAGCAAGTAGCCACTGGCGACGCCCAGCACACCTCCCAGCAACGAGAGCACGCCCAGCTCCACACTCAGGCTCACAATCAGCATGCGCACGCTGACCCCACAAGCGCGCAACGTACGCAGCAACCCGCGCCGTTGCTCCAGGGCCAGGCCGATGGCGGCATGCACAATGAACAGCCCCACCACGAAGGACAGGAAACCCAGCGCGTCGAGGTTCAGGTGAAAGCTCTCGGTAAGGCGTGCGAGGTTGTTGTCCTCGCCTTGCTTGAGCTGCAACCCGGCGGGCGGCGTGGGCTGGCTGGCGGCGAATGCCTTGTCCACCAGCAGGCGCGACAGGCGCTCGGGCATCTCCAGCACAGGCTGGGCAAACCCGATGTCGGTGAGCAACAGGCCGGGCGCCATGTCTGGTTGGGCTTGCAATGGCGGCAGTGTGCGGCCGCCCACGGTGGTCGGTTGCTGGCCTTCGCGCAGTCCCAAGGCCTGCAAGGTCTGCGGCGCGATCCAGGTACGCCCCGGCGGATCAAAGAAGGCGAGCATCTGCGCCTGGCTCAAGCGCTGCCCCGCCACGGCGCCGCTGCCGGGCAACGACAACGGGTCGATGCCCATCAACTGCAGGCGTACCTCTTCCAGGCCCTTGAGCTGCACTCGCCCCTGCACCACCGGCGAGACCGGCCACCCGGCGCGGCGCAATTGGGCGAAGATCGCCTGGGGGAAACTCGCCCCGTCCGGCGCACCGAGGCTGGCCTGGGGTTCACCGCCGATCAATTGGCTGGCACGGGCATAGCTGTCACGCGCCTGGCTGTTGAGGGCTTGCACGCCGATCAACAGTGCGGTGGCCAGCCAAAGGCCGGTGAGCACGCTGAAAAACTGCACAGGATGCCGTCGCCAGTGGCTGAGCAATGCGCGCAAGGTCCACTGAAATACCGCCATCTCAGGCGGCGCCTGCGGCTAGAACGCGCCCACGCTGCAACACCACCTGGCGGTCCAGCCGTGCAGCGATGCGCGGGCTGTGGGTGACCATCAACAAGCTGGTGGGACTGTCCCGCAAAAGGTCCAGCAACAGTTGCAGCACTTCGTCGCTGGTCGCCTCGTCCAAGTTGCCGGTGGGCTCGTCGGCCAACAACAGGCCCGGCCGCGACGCCAATGCGCGCCCCACCGCCACCCGTTGCTGCTGGCCGCCAGAGAGCTGTTCCGGGTAGCGCTTGAGCAAATCCCCCAGGCCCAGGCGCTCGATCAACTGCGCCTGCCACTGCGGGTCAAAGCGCCCCGCCAGCCGCGCCTGGAACGCCAGGTTGTCCTCGACCCGCAAACTGCCGATCAGGTTGAACTGCTGGAACACCAGGCCGATTTCGGTACGTCGCCAATGGGCCAGTTGCGCTTCGCTCAGTTGATCAAGGCGCTGCTCGCCCACCTGAATGCTGCCGCCATCCACACGGTCGAGCCCGGCCACCAAGTGCAGCAAGGTGCTCTTGCCGCTGCCCGACTCGCCCATCAGCGCCAGGCTGCTGCGCTGGCCCAGGTGCAGATCGACACCGGCCAGCACCGCCAACGGCCCCTGGGGGGTGGCATAGCTTTTGATCACACCTTGCACCTGCAACATGACAACACTCGTTTGATGGGCGGCCATCGAGAATAACGGCTGCCGACCAAGGCCACGCAAATTTTTCACATCGATTTCACCAGCTGCCCACCCGTGCCTCATTAAATTACCCACCAAGCCTCACTTGCCGGCAACTTGTTAGTTGTCCTTTTTCACAACTTTTTACATGCAAGGTGTTCAGCGAAAAGACAGCCGTCGTGTGACAGCCTCTGGTCCCACTAAGGACATTCGCTAAAACGTTGCGCCTAATTAATACAAGACTGCCAACAATGCCCATGGTGAATGAAGTGGTTGACCTTACCCTGACCAAACCGCGCTCGCCCCGGGACTTTTTCAAGCGTTTGCAACGACTCTGGCTGGGACTTGCGGTGGTTGGCCTGCTGCTGGTGTGCAGCCTGTTCTGGCCGGCGTCGCCACGGGACCTGGGCATCGGCAACCGCCTGCTGACCTCGCAAGTGATGCCGCTGTGGCGCGACGGCGACCTGATCGTACTGGTGCGCCATGAGGAGCGTTGCGATCGCTCCGCCAACCCGTGCCTGGGCCCGATGGAAGGCCTCACGGTACACGGCAGCCAACAGGCCGAAAAGCTCGGCAACGCCTTTAAATCCATGGGGATGGACACCAGCGATGTGCTCGCCAGTCCCGCTATCCGCACGGCGCAGACCCTGCGTTTCATGTTCGACAAAAACGAGCTGACCTCGGGCCAACAGGCCATCTGCGGCACGGCCATGGGCGAGGAATTGCTCAGTCAAAAGACCCCCGGACGCAATCTGGTGTTCGTTACCCACAGCGGTTGCATCGCCGACTTCGAAAAAACCCAGGGCTTCCCCCATGCCGCGTTCCCCGAATACGGCAGCGCGTTGTTCGTGCAGGCATTGCCCAACGGCAAGTTGAAGATCCTGGGCATCGTCAACAATCCGGATTGGCCTGCCGCGCTAAAACAGACCCACTAACTTACTCCCCGCCCTGTTCAGCAAAAAGACAGCCCTGTTCTGGCATGTTTAGTTGCGCCTTTTAACTAAGGACGTCATGAATATTTTCTGCAATTGTGTGAACGCTGTGATTTTTTCCACTATTACTTCATCACTTGAAACCCACATCTCAGAGCGTCAGGGAGCGACGTTTGCATGACCCGACTAAAACCCCTGCCGGTATTACTGCTGGCCTTCGTTGCGTTTTACCTGCTGCCCCTGGGCCTGCATGGTTTGTGGATCCCGGACGAAACCCGCTACGCCCAGATCAGCCAGGAGATGCTTCAAACCGGCAACTGGGTGGCGCCGCATTTCATGGGCATCCGCTATTTCGAAAAACCCGCCGGCGGCTACTGGTTGATTGCCCTGGGCCAGGCGGTGTTCGGCCAAAACCTGTTCGGCGTGCGCATCGCCTCGGCGCTGACCACCGGCTTGAGTGTGCTGCTGGCCTACTTGATCGCCCGTCGCCTGTGGAATGACCCGCGCAAAAGCTTCGCCTGTGCCCTGCTCTACCTGAGCTTCGGCCTGGTGGCCGGGCAGGCGGGGTATTCCAACCTCGACCCGCAATTCACCTTCTGGGTCAACCTGAGCCTGGTGGCGCTGTGGTTTGCCCTCGATAGTGCCACGCTGCGCGGCCGCCTCTGGGCCTGGGTCGTCGTGGGCCTGGCCTGCGCCATGGGGTTCATGACCAAGGGCTTTTTGGCCTTGGCGCTGCCGGTGCTGATTGCCGTGCCGTACATGCTCTGGCAGCGTCGCCTGGGTGAGTTGCTGCGCTATGGCCCGTTGGCGATGGTGGTCGCAGTACTGGTGTGCCTGCCATGGGCGCTGGCCATCCATCTTCAGGAACCGGACTTCTGGCGCTTCTTTTTCTGGAATGAACACATTCGCCGCTTCAGCGCCGACAACGCGCAGCATGTGCGGCCGTGGTGGTTCTTCCTGCCGATCATCGCCGTGTCCAGCCTGCCGTGGGCCGGTCTGCTGCCAACGACTCTGCGCAAGACCTGGCAGGAAAAACGCCAGCCGGCGATCACCTTCCTGGCGTTGTGGCTGCTTCTGCCCCTGGGCCTGTTCAGCTTGAGCCGAGGCAAGCTGCCGACCTACATCATGCCGTGCCTGCTGCCCCTGGCACTGCTGATGGGCCATACGATGATCGACCTGGTCAAGCAGGGCAAAGCCCGCACGATCTGCCTCAATGGCCTGTTCAACTTCGTGATCGGCATGGCGGCCATGATCGGCCTGATCTACCTGCAAATCGCCCGGCCGCTGTACAGCAACAGCCACGCCGAGATGTTCAGCTTGTCCCTGGCCTTCATCGTGCTGCTGGTGTGGATTCTCACCAACCTGCTGCAAGTGATTCGCCCACTGACGCTGTGGGCAATGCCTGCACTGGGCATCGGCCTGCTGGTGATCCTGTTGCCGGCGAGCATGCCGTCGTGGATTGCCGACAACGAAATGCCCGACCAGTTTGTGCTTGAACACCTGGAAGAACTGCAACAGACCCAGGCACTGCTGAGCAATGAACTGGGGAGTGCCAGCGCCCTGGCCTGGCGCCTGAAACGACCAGAAGTATCGCTGTATGACACCGAGGGCGAACTGCGCTACGGCTTGCAATACGCGGGCTCGGTGCATCGCAAAGTGGAACTGGACGGGGTCCAGGCCTGGCTCAAGGAGGCGCGCCAGCACGGCTCGGTGGGCGTGCTGCTGCGGGTCAACAGCACCAGTGAAATGCGCGAAGCCGGGCAACTGCCGCCAGGCGGCAAACGCTACTACAAGGGTTATCTCGAATTGATCATCTACCCGAGCCTGCCCTGATGACACCCTTCTGGAAGACCGAACGCGGCGCCCTGCTGCTGTTGCTGGGCGTCACCGCGCTGTTGCTGCTCACCGGCCTCGGCGCACGCGACCTGTGGGGCCCGGAGACCCGCTGGGCGAACATCGCCTTGCAGATGCTACAGAGCGGGGACTACTTCGACCCCTACCTCAAGGGCACCCCCTATTACGACAAGCCTCTGCCCTCCTACTGGCTGATCACCGCCACGGCCCACCTGATGGGCGGCCTCGGGCCGTGGTCACTGCGCTTGCCCTCGGTGATCGGTGCGTGGCTGAGTGTGTGGCTGGTCTACCTGCTCGGTGAGCAACTGATGCGCAAGGGCACCGGGCTGATCGCCGGCTGGATGCTCGCCACCACCTTTTACTTTCTGTTCTGGGCGCGGGTGGCCACGGCGGATGTGCTGACGGTGTGCGGCGTGCTGGCGGCCGTCTGGTGGTACTGGCGCGGGCCGGACGACACCCGGCTGGGTCGCTACACCGTGTTCTTCCTGTTGCTGGCCGTGACCTCGCTGTTCAAGGGCTTGATCGGTTTTGTGCTGCCGGGCCTGGTCCTGCTGCCGCACCTGCTCGGCGAGCAGCGCTACAAGCGCCATCTCAACCTGCGCTTGCTACTTGCGCTGCTAATCGCCGCCGCGGTATATGCCGTGCCGTTCGTGCTCTCGCATATCTACGGTGCGCCCACCTATGGGCAAAGCGGCCTGGCGCTGGTGTTCCGCGAAAACGTGGTGCGTTTCTTCGACCCGTTCGATCACATGGGACCGATCTACACCTACCTGATCTACCTGCCCGCCTACACCCTGCCGTGGCTGCCGTGCTGGCTGCTCGGCCTGTGGCTGGCGCTGCGGCACTGGCGCCAGACCCCGCCCAACGTGCGATGGCTGGTGTGGGGCCTGGGCCTGTTGTTTGTGTTCTTCACCGCCAGTGGCAGCCGGCGCAGCTACTACGTGTTGCCGCTGGTGCCCTTCGCCCAGTTGCTCGGCGCCTGGTGGCTCAGCGAACGCCTGCAGGCCAGGCCCGCCAGCCGGCCGCGCTGGTACAAAGGGTTCGCCTGCGCCGCCGTGTTGATGCTGCTGGTCATTGGCGTGGCCTACCCATGGAGCAACGGCAATGGCGGCGTCACCCGCTTGGCCGAGGATGTGCGCAGCGAAGCGGTCAAACGCGCGCCGTGGGAGCAATGGCAACTGGTGCTGGTGGAAGTGGACAACAAGGTGCCGATGTACCTGCAAAACGGTGGCAAGCCGTTCTACTACGTGGCCGAGACCCAGGACTTCCCGCGCCAGGGCGACAGCGCAGCGTTCATGGCCTGGTTGCAGAAAACCAGCGGCAAGGCCTTCGACCCGCAGCGCACGATCATCGTCGCGCAGTATTCCAAGGACGACCTGACGCCGTTGGCGTACCTGGGCGCGGATCACCAGGTCATCACCACCCAGCCGGACAATGGCGAGCGTTTGTTTCAAAAACGTGAGGGTGGCAGCGTGGCGTTCGTTCCCTGGTCCAAATAGACGGCGGTCTTATCCCTTCAGGCTGGCGGCATGGATAAATGCCTCATCCAGGCTTTGGGCGTCGTACGCGTCCATGAAGCCTTGCGCGTCAGTGAACCGGTTGAATCGCCTTTGGCTCAGCATATAAAAATCATCGCAATGCGCGACGATCTCATCGACGTTATGTGATGAAACCAAGACCGCGACACCCTCTGCCGCAGCCCCCTCCAGACAGCGCCAAATGTGATAACGAAACTCCGGATCCACACCCGCAGTGGGCTCATCCAGTATCACCAGGTCCGCGTTGGCACAAAGCAACGACAACGTAAAAAACCAGCGTTTCTCTCCATAGCTGCAGAGCGCAGATTTTTTGTTCCAGATCTCGCAGTACCGCTCGGCGATGCCGGGGCTCCATTTTTCGATTTTATCGAGTGCATGTTGTTGGGTGACCTGGGTGTCGGAGCAAAACAGCATGGCCATTTTGAAGATGTCGAACATGCGAAATACAGGGGGTGTGCTGATGACCTGCGACAGGTACAGCAGCTTGGAGAAGGAGCTGCTTATTTCACCACCCTCCACTTTCTTCAGGCCGCACAGTACGTCAAAAAACGTCGTTTTACCGGAGCCGTTTGGGCCGAGAAGGCCTGATATGGAGCCGGCCATGGCTGTCAGAGAAGCCTTGCTGAACACTACATGGCCTGGGTAACTGACCCCGAGTGAGCTGACGATAAGTTTCTTCATTAGTATCGGCTCCAGACTGGGTTTATGAGCAATAACCGAAAGGTCACGCCAAAGGAAATAGAAAAGGCCACCATGACAACCAGCATGACTTCTATCGATCCCACGACCCCCTCTAGCATTATTTGATTAGCCCATCTCATTGGATTTAACAGCTTGATGACTTCGAGGGCAGTATGAGATGTACTGGCACTGACAATTCCAAGCGCCAACATCAAACACAACAAGACAGAAAAAACAGTACTGGCATTTTGAAAACTTAATGGAGCCAATGTAAGCAACAGCGAAAATATAGAGAACAAGAGAAAGCAGATATAAAATCTCGACGCAACATCCCACACCTCCGACACTTCCACTCCCGCCCCAAAATAAAGTTTCGTCAGACCGTAGAAAACCATGCAGTAAACTATCGACAAGATGGAACAAGCAAAAAACTGCCCAAACAGAAAGACCAGCTTAGTCGGTTTAGCGTAGACAAATGAACGCAAGAAGCCACTTTCTCTGCGCCCGACGATATAAAACGCCAGGCCGAAAAACGCTACGCTACAGGCAATAAAGGCATAGAACCAAGATGTAACGGCTAGATAATTGATCGTCCGATCGTCATCGGGCGTCCTCGCATAGGTGATCAAATAGAACGTCACCGCGGGAGAAACTACCATCCAGAACAGTGCAACCGGTTCCTTCAACTGTTCCTTGATAAACAATGCTGCCAGTAAAAAGGGTTTGGACAATAGATAACCGCTCATGACTTACCTCGCAGGAAGCGTGACCGACTCTCCATCAAAACTTAGCGTATCTGGAAGAACATTCAAGATAGCCTACTTTTAACAGGCTCATGAACATGAGAAATTTCACTCATAAAAATCAGACATTCAATAATTGCATACGACGATTTTTTTCGACCCCTCCCACAGCACATCAAAACCCTCAACAAGATTAGTAACTTACTGAACACACTACAAAAACAATCAGATGCCTTATTACTTAACATGTACCGAACTGTTGTAATTTTTTTTCAGAAAAAAACGACAAGCGGCATTGATCTGCGATGCGCCCCCTTTGGTCTCGTAGCAGTAGGCATCACTCACTGCGCCATACGCCCGCAATCAAGTATCCGGATTGATCCTGCTTTTGCGCTCCGCATCGGCCTCGCCCGTGTCCATCCGCAAACCCGCCACCTGCGCCTGCACCGCCCGCCCCTCCGCCCGGTTGCGGATGAAACCGGCCCGGGTGAACCGTTCCAGAAACGGCACCGGCAAGGCTTTGTCGGCAGTTACCGCAGGTTGTTCAGCCACATCGCCAAACAAGGTGTACGCCGCACTCGGCAAGTGCCGGGTGTTGAGGTCGCTGGTCAGTCGGCCCGCTTGCAGGACGATAGCGCGGTTGGTCACCCGTTGCAGGTCAGACAAGCGTTGGGAAATATAGAGGATCGCCACGCCCCGGGCGCGCTGGCTGTCGATCAGGCCGAGCAGGCGTTCGGCGTCGGTTTCCGACAGGGCGGCGGTGGGTTCGTCGAGGATCAGCAACCTGGGTTGCAGGGCAAAGGCCCGGGCCAGTACCAGCAGTTGGCGCTCGGCCTGGCCAAGGCGTTCCACCGGGTGTTGCAGCGGCAGGTCCAGGCCCAGCCCGGCGGCGATGGCTTCGGCGCGTTGCAGCAGGCTTTTGCGGTTGAGCAGAAAATCCGCATCGGGTTGACCCAGTTCATCCAGCAACAGGTTCTCGGCCACACTCAGGCCAGGGGCGATGGCGTCGTCGGGGTCTTGGTGCACCGCCACGATGCCAACCCGCCGCGCCGACAACGGCGAGGCAAAGCGTTGGCGCTGCCCATCGACCCACACCTCACCGGCATCCGCCGCCAGGCTGCCGCTGAGGATCTTCACCAGCGTCGACTTGCCCGCCCCCGTGGCACCGAGCAACGCCACGCCCTCGCCCGAGTAAATATCCAGGCTGACCTGATCCAGCGCCCGTTGGGCACCAAAGGTCTTGCACAGGCCCAGCAGGCGGATCAGGGGCTCGGGGGCAACCGGGTTGCTCATGGCTAATCTCTAAGGCGGAACGATGACTCATTACAACGTGCGAACACGCTGATTTATTCCGAACAACAATAAGTTAGGCCCCGGATTAAATGCATTACCTCAAGAACAATCCAATAGCTGAATCGCATAGCCAAATTTTTTTGAGTTATAAGGCAGTTATTAGCAGCTTGAGGAATGCGTTCAGCAAAGCAACCCTGTGGACCACAGGGACGGCAACGGCATCGTTGAGCGGGAGGGTTAGTGGCATTTGGTCATGCTTTGTAAAGGGCCAGCAAGGCGTGTCGCTTTTAATTGCAGGACGTTTCCTAGACAATCTCCGCCGCCTTGTGCCTGCCGGAATCGGTGGCTAGTCTGCGGTCCGTCACTGGTTTTCAGTGATCGGGTTTAGTCGCCCGGAATGACACAAGGCGCATGGTCACATGAAGTTTTATGGTGGCTGTGCGCAGGGCACCTTCGGGTGCGCCGGATTTCCTTGTGGCCGGTCGACTAACCTGCGTACAGCCGCCACCCATCGTTTAGTCGCGCCAGGTGTTGGCTCCTATTCACACAAGGAACTACACCATGAACAAAGCCCTACCCGACCCACCAAAAGACCTCACCAAAGACCGCGCCTCCTTCAACCGCGCCATTGACCATTACCTGCCTTCACAGGGTTTCCACGCCCTCCACGAAGACCTGAGCTTCGAAGACGCCCTGCTCTACACCGCCAGTTTGCTCGACAGCGCATCCGCCACCGCGCTGGATTGTGGCGAGACACTGAGCAACCCCGAACGGGCGAGAATCCTGGCGGTCTGGCATTTGCTGGAGATCGCCAAGGCGACAGTAGATCGCTCCATCGAGTGCCTGAAACCTGCGCCTGCGACTGCCTGAACACGGTCCTACAAAGCAGCTTACCTCTGTGCGTGAACTGACTTGGTGAGTCATCCCGACAAGAGTGCTTTGGTTGCTTTCGACTGGGCAGGCATTCTGTGGCGAGCGGGCTTGCCCCGCGTTGGAGTGCGTAGCGCTCCCAGCTTTTTTGGGGCTGCTACGCAACCCAACGCGGGACAAGCCCGCTCGCCACAGTTGCAGTGTTCGCCCTTGATGGAATGGTATCAGCCAGATACTTGAAAGGGCTGGCCATAAGGGCGGAACCCTAAGCAGCGGTTACCTAAATAACGGATATGCCCCCGTCAAATCCGCCGCCGCCGCCCCAACTGCGGAATAGCCGCCTGAGGCACCTCCACCCGCTGAACCTGCGTCAACACACACCCCGCCAATTGCGCCACCGTCGGATGACTGAACAACGCCCGCGCATCCACCTCCACCCCCGCCTTGCGCATCCGCGCCACCAGGTTCACCGCCAACAACGAATGCCCCCCCAGCTCAAAGAAATGATCGTGCCGCCCCACCCGCTCCAACTTCAGCACCTCAGCCCAGATCCCCGCCATCAACACCTCCACCGCCCCGACCGGCGCCGCATAGGCGCGGCTCACCACCGCCCCCACCCCCGGCTCCGGCAAGGCCTTGCGGTCGAGTTTGCCCGCTGGGTTGAGCGGTAATTCGTCGAGCTGCACAAACGCCGCCGGCACCATGTATTCCGGTAATTGCTCCAGCATATGGGCGCGCAACGCATCCGGGCTCGGCGCCTCGCCACGCACGGTGAAATACGCCACCAGGCGTTCATCGCGAATCAACACCGCCACCTCGCGCAACGCCGGATGCACCAGCAGCCGTGACTCGATCTCCCCCAGTTCCAGGCGCACACCGCGCAGTTTGACCTGGAAGTCGTTACGCCCGAGGAACTCCAGATTGCCGTCAGGCAGGTAACGCACCAGGTCGCCAGTGCGATACAGCCGATCACCGGCCACGAACGGGCTGTCGATAAAGCGCTCGGCGGTCATCTGCTCCAGCCCCAGGTAACCCCGGGCCACGCCGACGCCACCGATATGCAACTGACCGCTCACGCCCATCGGCACCGGCGCATCGTGTTCATCCAGCACATACAGGCGTGTGTTGTTGATCGCCCGCCCAATCGGCAACTGCAATGCCGGCACCGGCGCGCCGGGTTCCAGGGTCCAGGCGCTGCTGTCCACTGTGGCTTCAGTGGGACCGTAGACGTTATGCAGGCGCACCTTGGGCAAGCGCGCCTGCACGCCACGGGCCAGGGCTTCGGTGAGTTCGCCGCCGCCGCACAACACATCGGTGAGGCTGCTGCACAGCGCGGACTCTTCCAGCTCAAGGAACTGCTGCAACATCGCCGGCACGAACTTGATCACCGTGATCTGCTGCTCACGTATCACCTGCGCCAGGTAGGCCGGTTCGCGATGGCCGTCGGGCCGTGCCAGCACCAGGCGCATGCCGTTGGTGAGCGGCCAGAACAGCTCCCACACCGAACCGTCGAAGCTGAACGGTGCCCGCTGCAACAGCGCGCCGCCCTCGGCATTGGGGCACAGCTGCGAGCCCCAGTGCATCAGGTTGCCGAGGCCACGGTGTTCGATCATCACGCCCTTGGGTGTGCCGGTGGAGCCCGAGGTGTACATCACATAGGCCAGGTTGGCCACGCTCAGCCCCGGCACCAACGGGTTGCCGACAGGTGCCTGGCTCCAGGCGCAGTGGTCGAAGTCGATCACCGGGATCGACACGTCACCCGGCACGTCACGGGTGGCGGCATGTACCAGCAGCGCCACCGGCTGGCTGTCGTGGAGCATGTAGGCCAGGCGCTCACGCGGGTAGCCCGGATCCAGCGGCACATAGGCACCGCCGGCCTTGAGGATGGCCAACAGGCCCACCACCAGCTCCAGCCCGCGTTCGACGCACAGCGCGACGCGGGCGTCCGGTTGCACACCGCGCTCACGCAGGTGGAAGGCCAGTTGGTTGGCGCGTTCGTTGAGTTCGCGGTAGGTCAGTTGCAACTCGCCGGCCTGCACGGCGATGGCATGGGGGATATGCCGTGCGTGGGCTTCGAACAGCGCCTGCACCGTGAAAGTGTCGGGGTAGTCGGTGTCGGTAGCGTTGAAGTCCACCAGCAGGGTTTTCAGCTCGCCGGCGGGCAGTACCTGGACGTCGCGCAACGGTGTCTGTGGCGCCTGGTCCAGCGTGTCCGCCAAGTTGATCAGTGTGTTTTCAAGGTAGTCGAGCAGCCGACCGGCGCCAATTTGCTGCGGCGCCTTGGCCTTGATCCGGAAACCCTTGGCCGTGTCGTCCACGGTCAGCATCAGCGGGTAGCTGAGGATGTCCTCACTGCTGAGCAAGGCAATGCCCGGCACCAGGGTCAGGTCACGCTCGGCGTCGGTGTGCCGGTAGTTGAGCAGGCTGTTGAACAACGGCGACGCGCCGCTGCAACGCTGGGCCAGCGCAAGGGAGGCTTGTTCATGGACGAGCAAGGCGCTGAGCCGGGCGTGGGTGCAAGTGAGCGCATCCGCCACCGTTCGCCCGGCCAGGCGCACCCGCAGCGGCAAGGTGTTGATGAACATGCCCAGGGCACGGTCGGCGCCCTCGCCCGCCTGCAAACGGCCGAGCAGCACGGTGCCGAAGACCACGTCATCACGGCCGGCGACACGGCTGAGCACCTGCGCCCAGGCCAGGTGGAACAGGCTGGCGGTGCTCACGCCCACGCCACGCGCCAGGGCACGCAAACGCTGATTGAGGCTGTCACTCAAGCCACGTTCGACTTGTTCGGTGTGCGCCCGATCCGCCTGGCGCTCCTGTAGACCGAAGGCCAGGGTCGGCTCGTCGACATCCCCCAACTGCTCGCGAAAGAACGCCTCGTGCGCCGCTTGACGTGCCGGCGAACGGGCTTGCACCACCACATTGCGATACGGCACCGGCACCGGCAACTGCGCCTGCTGGCCGAGCAAGTGGGCGCGGATTTCCTGCATCAGGATCGTGGTGGAGGTGGCGTCATTGACCAGGTGATGGAACCGCAGCCGCGCCACCCAACGCGAGTGCTGCGGCTCTTCGGCATAGTCCAGGGCCATCAGCGGCGCCTGGCGCAAATCCAGCGGCGCAGGGTCTTCGCGCAGCGGCTCAACGCGTAATTGCGCCTGACGCCACACCACCTGCATCGGTTGCTCCAGGGCCTCCCACACCAGGCTGGTGCGCAGGATGTCGTGGCGGTTGATCACCTGTTGCAGGGCCTGGGCAAATGCGTCCAACTGCTCGCGCTGCGCAAAGCTGAACAGCGCCTGTTGCTGATAAGGATCGCGTTCATCGGTGATGTGGTGGTAGAGCAAGCCTTCCTGCAACGGCGCCAGCGGGTAGATGTCCTGCACATTGGCCGCGCCGCCGGGGATGCGCGCGACGATAGGCGCCAGGCTGGCGGGGTCGAGTTCGGCCAGCTCCGGCGCGTCCACGTCACTGAGTTCACTCGCCGCCGCCAGGGCCGCCAGGGTCGGCTGGCCGAACAGCACCTGGACATCGGCGCGCAGCCCGACCTGGCGCATGCGTTGCACCAATTGCAAGGCCAGCAATGAATGCCCGCCCAGTTCGAAGAAGTGGTCGTGGCGCCCGACCTGCTGCACCTGCAATAGCTCGGCCCAGATCTGCGCGAGTACGCTTTCCGCGCCGGCGTGCGGTGCTTCGTACAGGCGGGTGACGAATGCGTCTTGGGTGGGTGTGGGCAGCACCTTGCGATCCAGCTTGCCGTTGGCGGTCAGAGGCAACACGTCCAGCTGTACGTAGGCGGCCGGCAGCATGTAGTCGGGCAGCGACGCTTGCAGGTGGGCGCGCAGGGCTTCGATCGGCACCGCTTCACGCGGGACGAACCAGGCCAGCAACTGCCCTTCGCGGGCTTGCACCACGGCGTCCTGAATATGCGGATGCGTGGCCAGGGCCGTTTCGATTTCGCCCAACTCAATGCGCACGCCACGGATTTTCACCTGGTCGTCGTTGCGCCCCAGGTATTCAAGGTTGCCGTCCGGCAGCCAGCGCACCAGGTCGCCGGTGCGGTACATGCGCCCCTGGGTGAAGGGATCGTCGAGGAAACGCTCGGCACTGAGGTCGGGACGCTTGAGATACCCGCGCGCGATGCCGTTGCCGCCCACGTACAACTCCCCTGCCACGCCGATGGGCAGCGGCTGTTGCTGCGCGTCCAGCACGTACACCGTGGCATTGCCGATGGGTGCGCCGATATGCAATGGCCGGCCGACAGCCATGGGGCCAGAGGTGGCGACCACCGTGGCTTCGGTAGGGCCATAGTTGTTGATCACAGCGAAGGACTGCGCCTGGGTGAACGCGCGCAAGCGGTCGCCGCCGATCAGCAGGGTGCGCAGTGTCGGGTGGTGCAGGCCCTGGCTGAAGGCGTACTCGGCCACGGGCGTCGGCAGGAAGCACACGTCCAGCGGCTGCGCCTGCCACCAACCGAGCAGCGCGTCGATGTCTTCGGCGCCGTCATGGGCCGGCGGCAGGTGCAGCGTGGCGCCCACGCACAACGCCGGCCAGACCTCCCAGGCCATCGCGTCAAAACCAAAACCGGCAACGCTGGCGGTGTGGCTGCCGGCATGCAGGTCGAAGGCCCGGCAGTGCCAGTCCACCAGGTTCGAGACGCTGTGGTGCTCGACCATTACACCCTTGGGCAAACCGGTGGAGCCCGAGGTGTAGATCACATAGGCGAGGTGGGAGGGGCTGACCGCTACGCGGGGGTTGGTGCCCAGGTGGAAGGTCGGGCGGTCAAGCTGAATCACCGGCACCGTCAAGGGCGGCAACCGATGCAGCAAATCGTGCTGGGTCAGCACCACTACCGGGTCGCTGTCGTGCAGCAAGTAATTCAGGCGCTCGGCGGGATGGGCCGGGTCCACCGGCACGTAGCAGGCGCCAGACTTGAGGACCGCCAGCAACCCCACCAACGTGTCCAGCCCACGCCGCGCCAGGATCACCACCCGGTCGTCCGGCCGCACGCCGCGCTCCAGCAGTTGATGGGCCAGCGCGTTGGCCTGCTGGTTGAGTTGGGCGTAGCTCAGGTGCCGCCCCTGATACACCGCCGCCACGGCGTCCGGCGCGCGCGCAGCCTGGGCTTCGATGCGCGCGTGTAGGGTCTGCGGCGGCGTGACGGGCTGGGTGGTGGCGTTCCATTGTTGCAACCGCGCCTGTTCGGCGGGTGTCACCAGGGAGAAATCGCGGATCGTCAGCGCGGTGTCTGCCAGCCCCTGCTCCAGCAGCCAGGTAAAACGTTGCGCCAGGGCCGCCACTTCATCGTGCTGGAAGTACGCCTCGTTGTAGACGCAATGCAAGCACGCGGTGTCCTGGTAGCGATTGCTGCGCAGGTGGATGGCCAGCGGCAGCGGCTCGTGGTGGTTGGACACCTTGACTGCACGGGCCACTGTTGTGCCGTAGCGCAGTTCATGGTCGTCCTGCTCGAAGGACACCGACAGGTCGAACAGCTGGCCGCGGTCGCTTCGACGCAGGCCCAGCTCGCGGTTCATCTCGCTCAGGGGAAAACGCTGGTGACGGAAGTCCTGCTTGAGCTGGTCGCGTACCCCACGCACCAACGCGCTGAACGGCAACTGCTCATCAAACTGCAAGCGCACGGCGCTGACCTGGGTGAACAGCCCGACGGTGGAACGAAACCGCGCATTGGAACGATTGAGAATCGGCAACCCCACGACCCACTCCTGGCGTTGGGCGGTGCGGGTGAAATACACATACAGCGCCGCCAGCAGCACATGAAACGCCGACGCCTGGTAACGGTTGGCCACCTGTTCCATGCGGTTGAGCAGTGCCACCGGAAACGCCTGCGCCAGGGTATTGCTCGTGGCCTTGGCCGTGTGTCGCGGGGTCAACAGCGGCTCGGGAATCAGCCGGTACTTGCCCAGCCAATAGGCGCGGTCGCGGGCATAACGGGCTGACGCGTGGTAGTGCTGGTCTGCGTCGATAAAGTCGATGTAGGACGGCGCCGGCGACTCCGCTTGCCGGCCTTGCACCAGGGCGGTGTACAGCTGCGCGAGGGATTGCAGCATCTGGCCGAAGCCCCAGCCGTCGAGGATCAGGTGGTGGGCCTGGGTGCCGAGGCGATAGTGGTTGTCGTCGAGCTTGACCAGGAAAAAGCGGAACAGCGGCGCGCCCTGCATCGCATAAGGCCGGGCCATTTGCGCCTGCATCAGGGCGTGGCTCGCGGCCTGCGGATCAGCACAAGCTGACACGTCATGCCGCGCCAGTTCCACAGCCAACGTCGCAGCGAAAGTCTGGCGAGGCAAGCCGTCGGCGTCGCTGTGCAGTTGGGTGCGCAACGCGTCGTGCCTGGCGACCAGAAGTTCGACAGCGCGCTGCATCAGGCCGGGGTCGATGGCGCCGGCAAAGTCCACATAACCACCGATGTTGTACAGCGGCGAGTCGCCTTCGCGCAGTTGGTCGAGCCAGATGTCCTGCTGGGCGGCGGTGAGGGGGAAGCTGGGTGAATGCTTCATAAGATCCTTCTCATGGAGGTCAGGCACTGGCCGCGCAGGGGTGCCCATTTCGACGAATGGGCCGGATTGGAGCATGGGGGCCAGGGGCTGTCTGTCACCCTAAACCCGGACATTCAAATGGATAGACCAGGCTTGGCTGATGGTTCACTGCTGAAACGATTAAAGAGTTGTAGGACATTGGCTATATTTGGCCGATGCCGGTTTGAATTGAACATTTCAAAAAATATATTTTTATCTTATTTATCATAGAGTTAATTAACCCTAAAAAATCCGCTTGGTGACTCGTAGTCGGAATTACCTCTCAGAAACGTCGAATTAATGACGCGGTTTCTATGGCAGGTTGTGTCCCTCGTTTCCGCTACATACGTAGGACAAATCCACTGGCTAAATACACTTTCGAATACCGACTCTGGTGTGTGAGCAACGGATCGCCCCCGCAGAGGCCCAGAGCGTCTGTACACGGTTTTCGATATCAAGGATGAGAAGGCTATGAGTTTGACCAGCAGTATTGCCAACACCCAAAGCCCGCATTTCTACGCTGAAATGGGCGAGTTGATTGCCAGCAGTGGCCACCCGGGCTTTGCCGCCCACATGCTGCACCTGGTGGACAAGTGGGTGCCGATCCACCTGGTGGATCTGAGCGAATGGACCCTCGACGAGCTGCGCGATCGCGTGCTCGATATCACGCTGCTGGGCAGCGCCGGCCAGACGCAGGACCTGCCGCCCCTGGCGCTGAATTCCATGGACGACCACCCGCTGCTGCGTGAGATGCTGGGTATGCAGGACCCGCTGCTCATACAGTTGAAGGCCAAGGCCAACAGCGCTCACCCGCGCGGCACCTCGCACCAGTGCAACCTGGTGTCGCGCCAGGGCAATCGGCGCTGTGTGATTTCGTTTTATCGCCCGCCGACCCAGCGCGGGTTTTCCCTGGCCGAGTTGTCGTTTCTCAAGTGCCTGTCGGACACGCTGCTGCCGCTGATCGAGTGCCACGCCCAGAGCCTGCGCCAGGCACCGCACACCGAGGTCGAACCGGCCCACACGTTGCTGGAGCAGTCGCAATTGCAACGTGAGTTCTACAAGCGCCTGTCCCTGGGCGACATCACGTTGTCGGCGCGCGAGCAGGAGGTGTGCCTCGGCTTGCTGACCGGCGGCACCGTGCCGCAGATCGCGGAGAAACTCAGCGTGAAGAACAGCTCCATCGAGACCTACCTCAAGCGCGCCGCCGCCAAGTTGGGCGTGAGTGGCCGGCACGGTCTGGCCAAGTGGATGGTGGGCGCCTGATGCATAAATTGAGCTCCTTCGCGATGGCCTGGATGCTCGGCGGCTGCTCGCTGATCCCGGACTACCAACGGCCTGCGGCGCCCGTGCCTGCGCAGTATCCCCAGGCTGGCGTGTATGCGCTGGCGCAGGCCGGCACGTCGGACTGGCAGCAGCTGTTCCACGACCCGGCGCTGCAAGGGTTGATTGGCGATGCGCTGGTCAATAACCGCGACTTGCGCGTGGCCGCGCTGAACGTCGAGGCGTTCCAGGCGCAGTACCGTATCCAGCGTGCCGACCTGTTCCCGGCCGTGTCGGCGACCGGCGCCGGGCAGCGCCGGCGTGTGCCGGGCGACGTGACCGGCACGGGCAAGGCCGCCATCACCTCCAGCTATTCCGCGACCCTGGGCATCAGCGCCTACGAGCTGGACCTGTTCGGCCGCATCCGCAGCCTCAGCGAACAGGCCATGCTCACCTACCTGGGCACCGAAGAGGCGCGGCGCACTGCACAGCTGAGCCTGGTCGCCAACGTCGCCAATGCCTACCTGACCTGGCGCGCCGACCAGGAACTGCTGGCCCTGGCCCGGCAAACCCTGGTGGCCAACGAACACAGCCTGCGCCTCACCGGCCGCAGTAAAACCGCCGGCAAAGCCTCGGCGCTGGACGTGGTGCAAGCCACCACCAGCGTCGAAAGCACCCGCGCCAGCGTGGCCCGCTATGAGCGCCAGGTCGCCCAGGACCTCAACAACCTCGCCCTGCTGGTAGGCGGTCCGGTGGACGAACAGCTGCCGTCGCGTCCACTTGCCGCCGACCTGGTGGCGCGCGTACCGGCCGGCCTGCCCTCGGACTTGCTGCAACGCCGCCCGGATATCCTCCAGGCCGAATACCAGTTGCGCGCCGCCAACGCCAATATCGGTGCGGCCCGCGCAGCGTTTTTCCCGTCGGTGAGCCTGACCGCCAACGCCGGCAGCGCCAGCACCGAACTGTCGGGGCTGTTCAAGGGCGGCTCGGGCAGTTGGACGTTCCAGCCGCAGATCAACCTGCCGATCTTCAACGCCGGCAGCCTGCGCGCCAGCCTTGACTACGCCAAACTGCAAAAAGACATCAGCGTGGCGCAGTACGAAAAATCCATCCAGACCGCCTTCCAGGAAGTTGCCGATGGCCTGGCGGCGCGGCAAACCTATACCGACCAGTTGCAGGCGCAGCGGGATTTCGTCGCGGCCAACCAGCAGTATTACAACCTGGCCGAACATCGCTACCGTAGTGGCGTCGACAGCAACCTCACCTTCCTGGATGCGCAGCGTGCGTTGTTCAGTTCGCAACAAGCGTTGATCGTCGACCGCCTGGCGCAACTGGTGGCGGAGGTGAAGTTGTACACGGCGCTGGGCGGCGCGTGGAACGTCAGTGCAAGCCCGACTGCCGCAGCCGATACTCCCCCGGCGTCACCTGGGCATACCGAAGGAAAAACCGGCTGAAATACGCCGGGTCCTTGAAGCCCAACTGGTAGCAGATTTCGTTGGCGGAACTGCCGGTGAACAGCAACAAGCGCTTGGCTTCCTGCATCACACGTTCCAGGATCAGGCGCTTGGACGGCAGGTCGGCCAGGCGCCGGCACACCTCATTGAGGCGCGCCTCGGTCACGCCAATCCCCTCGGCATAGCGCGACAGCGGCCAGTGCTCCAGATAGTGGGCCTCGATCAATTCGTTGAAGCGATGGAAGATGCGCAGGTCTTCGTGCCGGGTCGGGCGCGCCGGCAGTGAGTGGGCGCACAGGCGCAGCAGGCGAATCATGATCAGGCGCGTGAGGCTGTCCAATGCGGCGGCGCGCCCTGCCCGCGCGGCGTTGATCTCATCGTTGAGTTCTTCGAACAGTTGATCCAGGCCGTGGTCACCCGCCGTCAGCGCCACGCAGGCCGCGCCGGAAGCCAGGCTGGGGTCGGCGTCGATCAGTCCCCACACCAACTGCTGGCGCACCGTCAGCACATGCCCATCGGCATCCGCCTCGGTGACAAAGGCGTGGGGCACCGTGGGCGGCGTGAGGAAGAACATCGGCCCGGACTCCACGAACTGGCGGTCATCCAGGTACACCCGCACCGCGCCGCTTTTCACGTAATGCACTTGGAAAAACCGGTCATGCCGATGCACGGGCATGTTGCGCCCGAAAAATCCCGCCAGGTTGCCGAGCTTGTCGTAATGCACCTCGGCATCGCTGTAACGCTGGTCGTAGACCTGCCCGATGTTGATGTTGGGGATCGGCTTCACGGTGCCCTCTTCTTGTTGTTATGACGCCAGAGGATTTTGCCACGCTTGACGGTAGTTAACATATTAATTATAACGTTAACACATTAACGAACTGCCTATGCAGCAGTCGCCACCGCCAGGAGAAACGCATGAGCCGTACCCTGCATGATGTTGCCAGCGGCACCCTGTTCGGCGTCGCGCTGAACTACCAGGGCCTGCTGGACCAGCATCTCGCCGCCTTCCAGCAGGCGCCCTACCAGAAGCCGCCGAGCAAGCCGGTGCTGTTTATCAAGACCCCGAATACGCGCAACGAGCACGCTGGCGTGGTGCTGCACCCCGAGGGTGAACGCCTGCAACCCGGCCCCGCGTTAGGCGTGGTAATCGGCCAGCGCGCCAGTCGTGTCAGCCTGGAAAACGCCATGGCCCATGTGGCCGGCTATGTGGTGGTGAATGAATTCAGCCTGCCGGAAGACAGCTACTACCGCCCGGCCATCAAAGCCAAATGCCGCGATGGTTTTTGCGTCCTCGGGCCACAGTTAGTCCCACGGGACCAGCTCGCCAACCCCGGTCAACTGAGCCTCAAGATGTGGGTCAACGGCGAACTGCGCCAGGAAAACACCACGGCCAATTGGGTGCGCGATATCCCGCAACTGATCGCCGAAATCAGCGAATTCATGACCCTGCATCCCGGCGATGTGTTGATCACCGGCACCCCCGAAGGGCGCGTCGATGTGCTGCCGGGCGACAGGGTAGAAGTCGAGATCAGCGGCGTGGGCCGTCTGCTCAATCACATTCAAGCGGAGACCCAAGCATGAAACACGCCCGTATCCGCTTTGAAGGTGAAGTGCACGCCGTACAGGTGCAAGCCGACAACACCGTGCGTTTGAGCGATGGTCGCCTGCTCGTCGAAGACCAGGTGCAGTGGCTGCCACCGGCCACCGGCAACATGTTCGCCCTGGGCTTGAACTACGCCGACCATGCGGCCGAACTGGCCTTCACCCCACCCACCGAACCCCTGGCCTTCATCAAGTCCGTCGGCACCTACACCGGCCACCGCCAGGTCACCTGGCGCCCGGACAACGTCGCCTACATGCATTACGAGTGCGAGTTGGTGGCGGTGATCGGCAAGGCCGCGCGCAACGTCAAGCGCGCCGACGCCCTGGACTACCTGTCCGGCTACACGGTGTGCAACGACTACGCGATCCGCGACTACCTGGAAAACTACTACCGCCCCAACCTGCGCGTGAAAAACCGCGACGCCACCACCCCGGTCGGCCCGTGGATCGTTGATGTGGCCGATGTGCCCGACCCCGGCAACCTGACCCTGCGCACCTGGGTCAACGGTGAGCTGCGTCAGGAAGGCAGCACCCGCGACATGATCTTCGACATCCCCTACCTCATCGAATACCTGTCCAGTTTCATGACCCTGCAACCCGGCGACATGATCGCCACCGGCACGCCCGAAGGCCTGGCCGATGTGGTGCCCGGCGATGAAGTGGTGGTGGAAGTCGAAGGCGTGGGCCGTCTGGTCAACCGAATTGTCAGCGAGGCGGAGTTTTTCTCCGCCCGGAAAGAGGCGTGAGCAGCATGATCAAACACTGGATCAACGGCCGTGAGGTCGAAAGCAAAGACACCTTCATCAACTACAACCCGGCCACCGGCGAGGCGATTGGCGAAGTCGCCAGCGGCGGTGCCGAGGAAGTGGCCCAGGCCGTAGCGGCCGCCAAAGACGCGTTCCCGAAGTGGGCCAGCACCCCGGCCAAGGAACGCGCACGCCTGATGCGCAAGCTCGGCGAACTGATCGAACAGAACGTGCCGCACCTGGCCGAACTGGAGACCCTGGACACCGGCCTGCCGATCCACCAGACCAAGAATGTGTTGATTCCCCGGGCGTCGCACAACTTTGATTTCTTCGCAGAAGTCTGCACGCGCATGGATGGCCACAGCTACCCGGTGGACGACCAGATGCTCAACTACACCCTCTACCAGCCGGTGGGCGTGTGCGGGCTGGTGTCACCGTGGAATGTGCCGTTCATGACCGCCACCTGGAAGACCGCGCCGTGCCTGGCGCTGGGCAATACAGCGGTGTTGAAGATGTCCGAGCTGTCGCCGCTGACCGCCAATGAACTGGGACGCCTGGCGGTGGAAGCCGGGATTCCCAACGGCGTGCTCAACGTGATCCAGGGCTATGGCGCCACGGCCGGTGACGCGCTGGTGCGGCACCCGGATGTGCGCGCCATTTCGTTCACCGGCGGCACCGCCACCGGCAAGAAGATCATGCAGACCGCCGGCCTGAAAAAGTACTCCATGGAACTGGGCGGCAAGTCGCCGGTGCTGATCTTTGAGGATGCCGAGCTTGAGCGCGCCTTGGATGCGGCGCTGTTTACCATCTTTTCCCTGAATGGCGAACGTTGCACCGCCGGTAGCCGTATCTTTATCCAGGAAAGCGTCTACCCGCAGTTTGTCACCGAGTTCGCCGCCCGCGCCAAACGCTTGATCGTCGGTGACCCACAGGATCCGAAGACCCAGGTCGGCTCGATGATCACCCAGGCGCATTACGACAAGGTCACCGGCTACATCAAGATCGGCATCGAGGAAGGCGCCACCCTGCTCGCCGGTGGTCTGGAACGCCCGGCCAACCTGCCGGCGCACCTGAGCAAAGGCCAGTTCATCCAGCCGACCGTGTTTGCCGATGTGAACAACCGGATGCGCATCGCCCAGGAAGAAATCTTCGGCCCGGTGGTGTGCCTGATCCCCTTCAAGGACGAAGCCGAGGCCCTGCAACTGGCCAACGACACCGAGTACGGCCTGGCCTCCTACATCTGGACCCAGGACATCGGCAAGGCCCATCGCCTGGCGCGCGGGATCGAAGCCGGCATGGTATTTATCAACAGCCAGAACGTGCGCGACCTGCGCCAGCCATTTGGCGGGGTGAAAGGTTCCGGCACCGGGCGTGAAGGCGGCCAGTACAGCTTCGAAGTGTTTGCCGAGATCAAGAACGTGTGCATTTCCATGGGCAGCCATCACATTCCGCGTTGGGGTGTTTAACCCCCGCCAAGGCGCTCCAACAACAATAATGAACCTGGAGAATCATCATGGGCGAAGTGGTCCTGGCAGCGAAGATCTGCCACGTGCCGTCGATGTACCTGTCGGAACTGCCCGGCAAGCATCACGGCTGTCGCGAAGCGGCGATTGCCGGTCACAAGGAGATCGGCCGCCGCGCCCGCGAACTGGGCGCCGACACGGCAGTGGTGTTCGACGTGCACTGGCTGGTCAACAGCGGTTACCACGTCAATTGCGGCGAGCGGTTCCAGGGCACCTACACCAGCAACGAGCTGCCGCACTTCATCAAGAACATGGAGTACGCCTACCCCGGTTGTCCCGAGCTGGGCGCGTTGATCGCCGCCGAGGCCAACCTGGCCGGCGTGCGCAGCATGGCCCACAACATCCCGAGCCTGGAGCTGGAATACGGCACCCTGGTGCCCATGCGCTACATGCACATGGACGTGCCGGAGGCTGAGACATTCAAGGTCATTTCCATTGCCGCCTGGTGCGCCTGGCACCGCCTGGAAGACAGCTTCGCATTCGGTGCCGCCGTGCGCCGGGCCATCGAGAAGAGTGACCGCAAGGTGCTGGTGCTGGCCTCGGGCTCGCTGTCGCACCGCTTTTCGGACGACCGCCAGGCCGAGGCGAATATCCACACCTGGACCCGCGAATTCGACAAGCAAGTGGACCTGCACGTGGTGGAGATGTGGAAGCAAGGCCGCTTCAAGGAGTTCTGCGCGATGCTGCCGGACTACGCCGAGCACTGCTTCGGCGAAGGCAAGATGCACGACACCGCGATGCTCCTGGGGCTACTCGGCGGGCCGGATTACGCCAAGCCGGCGGAGATCATCACACCGCCGTTCGGCAGTTCGGGCACCGGCCAGATCAATGCGATTTTCCCCCTGTAGAACCGGGAGCAACCCATGCCGCACTTTATCGCCGAGTACACCGACAACCTCGAACCACAGGCCGACCTGCCCGGCCTGTTTGAAAAGATCCACCGCGTGCTGGGCGACAGTGGCGTGTTCCCCCTCGGCGGTATTCGCAGCCGTGGCGTACGCCTGGACACCTGGCGCATGGCCGATGGCAAGCACGACTACGCCTTTGTACACATGACCCTCAAGGTCGGCCATGGCCGCGACCTGGCCACGCGCCAGGCGGTGGCCGAAGCGGTGTTCGCGGTGATCAACGCGCACTTTGCCGAGTTGCAGGCGCAACGTTTGCTGGCGCTGTCATTCGAGATGGTCGAGCTGCATCCGCAACTCAATTTCAAACAGAACAATGTGCATGCGTTCCTGAATAACCCGGCGGGGTAAACCCGCTGTTCTCCCCACGGCCTCTCAGACAAAAAGTACAACATCATGAGCACAGCCCACTCCACCGCCAGCCGCGTGCTGGCCGAGCACGACCGTACCCATCGTTCAGTGACGTGGCGCCTGATGCCGCTGTTGCTGGTGTGTTACCTGTTCGCCCACCTGGACCGCATCAACATCGGCTTCGCCAAGATGCAGATGAGCAGCGACCTGCAGTTCAGCGACACGGTCTATGGCTTCGGCGCTGGGCTGTTTTTCATCGCCTATGCGCTGTTCGGGGTGCCGAGCAACATGGCCCTGGACCGCGTCGGCCCCAGGCGCTGGATCGCCAGCCTGATGGTGGTGTGGGGCCTGTTGTCCACTGGCATGTTGTGGGTGGAGAGCGCCCGTGGTTTCTACGTGCTGCGCTTTTTGCTGGGGGTGGCCGAGGCCGGGTTTTTCCCGGGGATCCTGGTGTTTCTCAACCGCTGGTACCCGGCACGCCGTCGCGGCCAGGTCACCGCGTTATTTGCCATCGCCGTGCCCATGGCAGGGGTGTTGGGCGGGCCGTTGTCCGGGGCGATCCTGGAACACTTCCACGATGTCGGCGGAATGCGTGGCTGGCAGTGGATGTTCCTGATCGAAGGCCTGCCCGTGGTGCTGCTGGGGCTGGTGGTGCTCAAGTGGTTGCCGGACGGCTTCGACGCGGTGCACTGGCTGACCGCCGAGCAAAAACAACAGCTGCGCGACCAACTGCGCAGCGAGGAACAGCGCAAGACCATTACCTCGTTCGGCGGCATCCTGCGCGACCCGCAGGTATGGCTGCTGGTGGCGGTGTATTTCGCGGTGATGCTGGCGGTGAACACCCTGGCGTTCTGGATGCCCACGCTGATCCATGGCGCCGGCATCGGCCGCGACAGCCAGGTCGGCCTGCTCAGTGCCGTGCCGTACCTGGCCGGATGTTTCTTCATGATCGGCTGCGGGCGTTCCTCCGACCGCCATCGCGAACGCCGCTGGCACATGTGCGTGCCACTGCTGATGGCGGCGGTCGGGATCGCCGTGGCGGGCCTGGCGCCGGGCAATCCGCTGCTGGTGATGGGCGGGCTGGTGCTGGCCGGCATGGGCGCCAGTGCCGCCCTGCCGATGTTCTGGCAACTGCCGCCGGCGTATCTGTCCACCACCACCCAGGCCGCCGGCATCGCCATGATCAGCTCGTTCGGCAGCGTTGCCGCGTTCCTCGCGCCGTACCTGATCGGCTGGATGCGCGACGCCACCCAGAGCGCCAGCCTGGCGCTGTACGTACTCGCCTTGTTCATCGCCCTCGGCGGCCTGCTGGTGCTGCGCACCCACGCCGCCATCGTCAACCCACATTAAGGACCGTTGCCATGCTCCCCCCCCAGCAAATTCTCCAGGCCGCTGCGCACCTGGACCGCGCCGAACGCAGCCGCGAACAGGTGCGCCAGTTTTCCCTCGACTACCCCGGCATCACCCTCGACGACGCCTACGCCATCCAGCGCGCCTGGGTCGCGCAAAAGATCAAGGACGGGCGCACCCTGAAGGGCCACAAGATCGGCCTCACATCGCGGGCCATGCAGGTCTCGTCGAACATCACCGAGCCCGACTACGGCGCCCTGCTCGATGACATGTTTTTCGACGAAGGCAGCGACATTCCCTTCGAACGCTTCATCGTGCCGCGAGTGGAAGTGGAGCTGGCGTTTATCCTCGGCAAACCGCTCAAGGGCCCCAACTGCACGGTGTTCGATGTGCTCGACGCCACCGAGTGGGTGATCCCGGCGCTGGAGATCATCGACGCGCGCATCCAGCAGGTCGACCCGCAGACCAACGCGACGCGCAAGGTGTTCGACACCATCTCCGACAACGCCGCCAATGCTGGCGTGGTGCTGGGCGGCCGTGCCGTGCGGCCGACCGAGATCGACCTGCGCAAGGTGCCGGCGGTGCTGTACCGCAATGGCGTGATCGAAGAGTCCGGCGTGTCGGCCGCCGTGCTCAACCACCCGGCCAAGGGCGTGGCCTGGCTGGCGAACAAACTGGCACCCTATGACGTGACCCTGCTGCCGGGGCAAGTGATCCTCGGCGGCTCCTTCACCCGCCCGGTCGCAGCCCGCCCTGGCGACACGTTCCATGTCGACTACGACCTGCTTGGGTCGATTGCCTGCCGCTTCGTCTGAACCCTGGAGGATTGCCATGGACCTGCCCATCAACCGCTTCAAACACCGCCTGCACAGCGGCGAGGTGCAGATCGGCCTGTGGCTCGGCCTGGCCGACGCCTATTGCGCAGAGTTGGCCGCCAATGCCGGTTTCGACTGGCTGCTGATCGACGGCGAACACGCGCCCAATCACCTGCAAGGCATGCTCGGCCAGTTGCAGGCCATCGCGCCCTATCCCAGCCAGGCGCTGATCCGCCCGGTAATCGGCGACAGTGCATTGATCAAGCAACTGCTGGATATCGGCGCCCAGACGCTGCTGGTGCCCATGGTCGAAAGCGCCGCCCAGGCGCGTGAGCTGGTGCGTGCGATGCGATATCCGCCCCAAGGGATCCGGGGTGTGGGCAGTGCACTGGCGCGGGCTTCACGTTGGAACAGCATCCCTGGCTACCTAGACCAGGCGGATGAACAGATGTGCCTGCTGGTGCAGATCGAAAACCTTGAAGGCCTGGCGACCCTGGATGAAATTGCCGCCGTCGAGGGCGTGGATGGTGTGTTTATCGGCCCGGCGGATTTGAGTGCATCGATGGGGCATCGGGGGAATCCGGGGCACCCGGATGTGCAGGCGGCGATTGAGGATGCGATCAAGCGCATCGTGCAGTCGGGCAAGGCGGCGGGGATTCTCAGCGCGGATGAAAACCTGGCGCGGCGCTACATTGAGTTGGGCGCGACCTTTGTCGCGGTGGGTGTGGATACCACGGTGCTGATGCGTGGGTTGCAGGCGCTGGCAGGCACATTCAAAGGCATTCCCGAGGCTGACCACAGCGGTGGAATCTACTGAAATCTCATGTGGGAGCGGGCTTGCTCGCGAATGCAGTGGTACAGCCAGCCTATTCTCTGACTGACCCACCGCATTCGCGAGCAAGCCCGCTCCCACATTTTGATCCTCAGTGTTCGAGGCGTTGATTCAACGCTTGATATTGATGTTCTTCAAGTCATCCAGCAGACCCAGCAGGGTCTGCAACTTCTCTTCGCCAAACTGATCCTGCAACCGCTGGTAGTTGGCCTCCATGCACTGGCTCATCGACTCGAAACTCGCCTTGCCCTTGTCAGCCAACGTCACCAGTACCCGGCGCTGGTCCTGCTCGGCCTTGCGCCGGTGCACCATGCCGGCGGTTTCCATGCGCACCAGCACGCCGGTCATGCTCGGCTTGAGGATGCAGGCCAGTTCCGCCAATTGGTAAATCTCCAGTTCACCGTACTGTTCGAGGATGCGGATGATCCGCCATTGCTGTTCGGTCAGGCCGTGTTCATTCAGGGACGGGCGGAAAAAACTCATGGCGGCTTCGCGGGCTTGCAGCAAGGCCAGGGTCAGGGATTGTCGAGGTTTGGACATAGGGATCAGGGTCACGAAGTATTTAGTTAATAATTTAACGAAACTCTAACATTCCCTGCCGGCGAGCGCGCTATAACTTGTCGAGTGCACCGCCCATGGCGCGCTGAATCAAATGCATGGGCACGCAGGGTCAAGACTTCCATCTCGCCAGGGCCCCTAATGGAGGTATCCGCTTTAGAGCCTTCCTTCACTTTTCAGGCTGCGCCATGATCAACATCGAAACCCCCACGTATTACACCGCCACCAAGAAATACAACCTCAGCTTCCCTACCCTGGAACAGGACATCGACGCCGATGTGGTGGTGATCGGCGGCGGTTTTTCCGGCATCAACACGGCCCTGGAACTGGCGGAAAAAGGCATCACCAATATCGTGGTGCTTGAAGCGCGCTACCTGGGTTTCGGCGGCACCGGTCGCAACGGCGGGCAGATCATGGCGGGCATCGGCCATGACCTGGAGAAGATCAAGAAGGACGTGGGCGAAGACGGCCTGCGCCAGGTGTTCGAGATCAGCGACCTGGGCGCGGACATCATCAAGAACCGCATCGCCAAGTACAACATCGACGCGGACTTCTGCCACGGCTACGGCTACATGGGCTTCAACGCCCGCCAGGAAAAAACCCTGCGCGCCTGGGAAAAGGACTTCAAGTCGATCAACAGCCAGCACGAAATCCGCTTTCTCGGCGGCGCGGATGTGCAACAGATCATCGGTTCCAAGGCCTACAGCAGCGCCCTGCTGCACATGGGCGGCGGGCATGTGCACTCGCTCAACCTGCTGCTGGGCGAAGCCACCGCACTGGCCGGCCATGGCGTGCGGATTTTCGAGAACAGCCCGGCGCTGGAAGTCAGCTACGGCGAACGCATCACCGTGCGCACCGGCCGTGGCTCGGTACGCGCCAGCAAACTGCTGTGGGCCTGCGACAGTTTCCTCAACAAGCTGGAGCCGGAGCTGCACCGTTCGACCATCAACACCTACGCGTTCCAGATGATGACCGAGCCGTTGTCCGAGGAGCTGATCCAGCGCATCAGCCCGATTCGGGGGGCCTACAGCGACATTCGCCCGGTGATCGACTACTACCGGGTGACCAACGAAAACCGCCTGCTGTTCGGCGCCGCAACGCCGTTGGTGGAGCATATTCCCGGCGACCTCAAGGCCTGGAACCGTCACCTCATGCTGAAGATCTTCCCCTACCTCAAGGACGTGAAAATCGACCTGGCCTGGGGCGGCCCGATGGCGTGCAGCCCCAACCTGTTCCCGCAGATCGGCACCTTGCCGGGGCGCAGCAACGCGTTTTTCGTGCAGGGCTATTCCGGTTTTGGCGTGACCCCGAGCCACATCATCTGCAAGGTCCTGGCCGAAGGCATGAGCGAAGGCTCGGCGCGCTACGACCTGGTCAGCTCGATTCATCGCCCGACCATCATCGGCAAGGACGCGATCCGCCCCTTGCTGCTGACGGCGGGCAAATCCTGGCACCAGCTTTCCGGCTATTGGAACGGGCGCCGCTAACCGCATTTTTTACTCAACTGGAGAACTGCCATGCCCCTCACCCCCCTCAAGCACAACGTCCAACTCTCGGAACTCGAACCTTGGGGCACCGTGGCCGACCTCGGCTCCGAGATCCTCGAAGGTGACGTGCGCGCCTTCGGCAAGATGACGTTCGGCGCGCCCACCGACCCGGTCAGCAGCGCTTATTTCGGTACCACCCAGGGCAAGTTCCGCATGGTTTATCCGTTTGCTGAACAAGCCACGGTGGTCACTGGGGAAGTGCTGCTGACCGACGAATCCACGGGCCACACCTCGCGCTACAAAGCCGGTGACAGCTGGTTCGTGACCAAAGGCACGCCCGTGCTGTGGGAAGTGCTCAGCGAAAGCTTCGTCAAACATTACTTCGCCGTCGTGTAAGGGAGGGGTTGCCATGACGAGTTCTCCCGACTGGATTACCGTCGGCGCACTGGCCGACGGTTTCGCTCCAGACGCCTTCATCCTGCCCAACCTGGCCGAGCTGGCGGGCCAGGCGTTCACCCTGCATTTCGCCAATGGCTGGCAGATCGAGCACCGTTTCGAGCAGGACCGCCTGGCCTGGCACGCCGCCGATGGCCACTCCAGCGGCAGCGCACCGTACCGCGCCACCTCGATTCGCCCGGGCCTGTACCTGGTGGATTTCATCAAGCACGAGGCCGGGCATAGCTGGTCGATCAGCCTGGTGCTGGACACACCAAACGCCTCGTTCACTGCCGTGATCGGGCGCCTGCCGGACCAGGCCGAGACCCACGAAGGCCTCTACCACCGTGCCCTGGCCGGCAAGCCGCTGACCTCGGTGGAAGTCGACTTCCTCCACGGCAGCCTCGACCGCCCGTGGCAGGCCGGCCACTGCCGGCATGCGCCCACCGAGGAACTGGTGGGCCTGCGCAACCGGTACCGCTACAGCCCCAGCGAAGTCTACGAGCACATCTACCTCAACGAGCGGTTCTATGCCTGGCAATGCCTCAAAGGCGTGGAGCAAGGCCTGTGCGACACCGACCGCTGCCATTACTACAAGATCGCCGAACAGCTGTACCTGTTCGTGTGGCAGGAGAAGATCGTGCCGACCCTCGGCCTGGTGCTGATCGACCTGCAACAGCACCGCAGCGACGGCAAGATCTTCGGCTATGCCGGTGCATCCTTCGATGCGCTGTCGAACTTCCCCATCAGCTCGTATTGCCAGGTGCTCAACCGCACGGAGTATCCCGATGACTGAGCCGCGCACGGTCTAAATGTGGGAGGGGGCTTGCCCCCGATAACAGTGTGTCAGTCACCACAGGCTTGGCTGAACCACCGCTATCGGGGGCAAGCCCCCTCCCACATTTGATCTCCTTTGTTTTGAAGATCCCGTTTATGCCCCCACCGCCTGCATCCGGCTCGAACGAAAATCCTTCGGCGACACCTCGAACTGCTTCTTGAACGACCGGCTGAAGTGCGCCGAGTCGGTAAAGCCCCACTTGTAGGCAATCGAGGTGATCGACTCGCTGCGCAGGCACGGGTTGGTCAAGTCATCCGCGCTGCGCTTGAGCCGCGCGCGCTGGATGTAGCGGCACACGCTATCGTCCTGTTCTTCGAACAGACGGTACAGGTGGCGCACCGAGATATTCAGCCGGTTGGCCAGGCCGATCGGGCTGAGCCCCGGCTGGCTCAGGGATTCATCGATGACCTTCTGCACGTAGCTGCGCAGGTTGCTGCCCTGCAGCGCTGCCAGGCCGTCGCGGCACTCTTCGCCCTGCTCCAGGGCCGATCCCAGCAGCGACACGAAAGCCATCTGCAACGCCTCCACTTCACCCGCGCCGTCTGCGGTGGCGTCCTTGCACAGTTGATCCATCAGCACATGCAGCATGCGCCCGCAGGCTTTGGTCGAGGAGATCTTGCCGAAAGCCCGTGCGTCGCCGCCCAGGTGCTTGCACACCTGCGGCCGCGAGAGTGACAGCGAGGCGTGTTCGATCAGGCCGAAGGGGGTGATTTCGATGGAGCCCACCGAGTCCATCAACAGCATCTCGCCAGGCGCCAGTTGCAGGGTCTGGCCGTTCTGCGCGATCTGCGAATAGCCGCTGCGTTGGCTGACCAGGAAACAGTCCTGGTCGTTGTCATGGTCGGCGTGGTGCGCCGGGCGTTTGATCAGCCCGGCATTGGTGCGCAGGATGGCCACGCCGCGCGGCAAGTCTCGGATCTCGCCGATGAACAGCGAGCGGTTGAACGCCAGTTCCGTCTCGAAATAACCGCACGCGGCGCGTAGCTCGCGGTTCCAAGTGTCCAGCCCGTCGTGTGCATGCTGTGGGATGCTCATGGGGTGTCTCCGCAATGGCTTCTTTTTGTTGTTCTGATGCAATAGTTAACATGTTATCTATATGCACGCAACAACAACCTGTGTGCCCATTGCGCAAGCACTAATGATGCCAATCAGAGGTTCGACAACACCCGATTCAACCCGACCAGCGCCGCGAGCAAATGACTGCGCTGCACCGCGCTCAGGGCGATATAACGCCGAAACGCCGGCAGGCGATTGACCACCTCGCTGCCGCCCATATGCTCCAGGCGCACGCACCATTGCTGGTCGTGCAGCTCGATGCGCAGACGCTTGAAATCCAGCGGCATCAGCGCCTGGAACAACGCCTCATCGGCCAACAAGCGTGCCTGCAACTCACGGCCCAATGCCTGGTTGCCGGCACGGCGCTGCACACGAATTCCATGGCGCCGGATCGCGCCGCCATGGTGCACCGCGAAGCTCGCCGTGCCCCCCGTTGCTGCCGGTACGCGCAGGACAAACTCAGTCAGCACCAGGTGCATCAACAACTGCGACTCGGTGCGCTCGACTATTTCGAACGCCACGCCGTCCACTTCAAGCGTTGCCAGCCCAAGGTTGCGCCGCAGGTGCGCCAGGGTCACCCCCGGTCGATACCCCGACGGCGCACGATCGGCACGCCACAGCTCAAACAGTCTTTGCCGCAAAGTCGCCATAACCGTCATCAGCCTGCTCCGGTTGGTTACTGAACTCCTTTGCCAATACCTCCTCCACAGAGGCCGGCTTGAAGGGGTTGACCTTCTGCACCACCAGGGTCCAGAACAGCGCATACGCCGCCGTGCCCGCCAGCATCACGCCAAACGGCACATAGATGTCCGCCGGGGTCATGCCCGGTGGCGTGATGAACCACATGCCCAGCAGGATGCCGATGCTCGACACGATCTGCGGCAGCGGGAACCACGGCGAGCGATAGGCCCGTGGCAAGTCCGGCCGCCGAATACGCAGGCTCACCACCGAGATCGTCACCAGCAGGTAGGCAAAGCTCCACGCACACACCGCTGCCAGCACCAGGTGCATGATGTTGTCGGTGTTGCCACCCAGGTACAGCGCGTGAAGGCAGGGAATCAGCATCGCCACCAGGATGCACAGCAGCGGCGTCTTGAAACGTGGGTGCAGGTAGGTGAAAACCTTGGGCAACGCCCCGTCCACCGCCATGCCGTAGAGAATCCGTGGCACGCCGGCCATCAAGGTATTGATGGTGGCCGCGCCGGCAAACAGAAAACCGATGCCCAGCCACAGCGGGCCGATCTGCCCCATCACCTGCTCGGCGAACCTGGGGATGGCCATGGGCGTGTCCAGCAGGTGCACGCCCGAGGCGGCATCGAGCACCACGTTTTCCACCTGGCGTTTCATCGCCGCGCCATAGATGAACATGCAGGTGGCCACACCCATCAGCCCCAGCATCATCGCGCGCGGCATCACCTTGGCCGATTGGCGCAGGTCCGGCGCCAGCGGCGTGACGAACTCGCAACCGACAAACATGAACATCGCCATGCCCACCAGCGATAGCACGGTGATCAGGTCGGTGCCCACCAGCGACTCACCGAACCAGCCTTCCAACTGCACAGCGGGCGCGGCGATCAAGCCCAGTACGCCAAACACCATCAGGGTGGTCCACATGCCGAAGGTGAGGATGATTTCCGCCCGGCCAAAAGCACTGACGCCAAACGCGTTCAGCACCCCAAAGACGATCACGAAACCCACGCCGAGCAACCATGACCCACCCGCCGATTCCGCCAGGGTGTTCAAGTGTTCGAAGTTCACCAGGGCCATGACCCCGGACAGGATGGTTTCAGCAGTGCCGGCAAACACATGCACGATCAGGTACGCCGACAAGGTGCCGGTGATCGCGAAAAACCGCCCCATGCCGCAATTGATGTAGTCGTACACCGAGCCGGTGGTGGGCAGGATCGAGGCGGCCTCGGCAAAGGTGGTGGCCTGGGCCAGCATCATTACCACGGCGATCAGCATCGCCAGGGCGAACGCACTGCCGCCGATGCCAAAGCCCATAGTGGCGGTGAGGATCACCGGGCTGGCCATGATCAGGCCAATGGTGCTGGCCAAGGCGGTGGGGAAACCTACCGTACCCCGGTTGAGGTGCGCGGTGAGTCGGTCGTTGATCGACATGGTGGGGTCCTCGAAGACGGTTTTTTTAATGTATCGGTACTCTGCGCCCCACTCGAATTGATCGTCTTGCCCCTGTCTGCCGCCGGTTTTGTTGCTCCCTGCCACAGCGGGCGGCGTGGCGGCCAGGGTCAATTCCCTGGCACGCAGAGAAAAGACTCAGGCCCCCGCCACTCGCCCTAATGCGCCCTCACTCTTAACCAAGCTGGGGACAATAACAATGGAGCACACACTGAAAAATCGCGGCCTGCGCCAGGCGGTCGGCCTGGGGATTGCGCTGCTGGTGGGCCAAGCCCAGGCGGTCGAGCTTTACGCCGATGCCGACACCCACGTCACCGGCAACTTCCTTGCCGTGTACGGGATGTTCAACAGCAAGAAGAACTACGACGGGCGCAACGGCGGTTCCACCTGGCGCGAGGCCTTCATCAAGTACGGCCTGAGCGTCGACCAGAGCCTGGGCCGCTTTGGCGGCGTGTATGGCACGGCCAACCTGGTGAGTTCCGGCACCTGGGGCGATGGCGATGCCTCCGGGGTCACCACAGGCAAGGAGCGCACCACCAAGTTCGACGAAGCCTTCGCCGGCTGGCGTTCGGGCGAGCTGTTCCCGGCCTTGGGCAAGGACGGCGTGGACCTGTCGTTCGGTCGGCAGATCATCATGCTGGGCGACGGTTTTCTCATCAACGACGACGGCCCCAATCTGGGCAAGGGCGTGGGTGACGGCGAGTTCAACCGCGGCGGCGCCTACTACATCGCTGCACGCCATGCCTTCGACAAGACTGCGGTGATTCGCCTCGGCGGCAAGGACGGCGTACATGGCAGCCTGATGTGGATCAAGTCCGACAACCCCGCCCAGGCCATGACCGAAATGGCCGCCGGCACCCTGGAGTACAGCGCCGCGCCGGGCACCCTGGGGCTCACGTATATTCATGGGATCGATGTGGACGAGCGCTTCGCCAGCGACGTGCAGCGCCAGCGCAAAGGCATGAACCTGTACAGCCTGCGCGGCGCCGGCAATGCCGGTATCGACAACGCGCACTTCGCCTTTGAACTGGCCCGCCAGAACCGCCGCGACAGCCAGCAGAACGCCGGCTACGCCGAAGCCGGCTACACCTTCGCCGACCTGCCCTGGTCGCCGGACTTGACCTACCGCTACGCGCGCTATTCAAAGAACTGGGACGCGATGTTCGCCGGCTTCAACCGCGGCTACGGCACCTGGGTGCAGGGTGAAGTGGCGGGCAACTACTCCGGCCCCTACAACACCAACACCTCCGTGCAACACGTGGCGCTCAAGGTCAAGCCACTGGAGAACCTCACCCTGGGTGCGCTGTTCTTCGACTACACCACCGTCAGCACCCGCGGCCAGCTGAACCTGGACGGTCGCGAGCTGGACCTGTACGCCGAGTGGGCGGTGAACGAGCACCTGATCATCACCCCGCTGCTGGGCCTCTACAAACCCGACAAGGATGCCGAAACCGGCGGCAACCAGGTCGGTGGCAACGGCACCAATGTCTACAGTCAGTTGGTGGTCGCCGTACCGTTCTGAACCGTCTCGGGCGCGCAGGGACGCAGCGCCTGGACCTCGGCATAAGCGCCCTGGTGATACAACAGCGGCGCACGCCCGAAATCGTCGAAGGCCACCACCTTGCCGATCATGATCCAGTGGTCGCCACCGTCCACCTGCTGGTATTTCTCACAGTGGAAGCGTGCCGAGCAATCGGCGAACACCGGTGAACCGCCCTCCCCCGGTTCGTACTCGATCAGCGCGAAGCGGTCTTCGCGTGGGCGCGCAAAGTTGTTGGACAGGTGCACCTGATCCGCCGCCAGCACATTTACCGCAAAGTGGCTGGCCTCCTCGAACACTTCGTGGCTGTTGGAGCGTTTGTCGATGCTCCACAGCACCAGTGGCGGATCGAGGGATACCGAGTTGAAGCTGTTGGCGGTCACGCCCACCTTGCGCCCGGATGCGGTGGCGGCGGTGACCACGGTCACGCCGGTGGCGAAGTTGCCCAGGGCACGACGAAAGGCCCGTGGGTCGAAAAGGCTGTTGTCAGGCATGCAAGACTCCCGGGCGCCCTCGAACGGACGCCCTGATTGTTGTAGTGGAAGAACGGGTCACACCATGCTCGGGTCCGGCTCCAGGCCCATCAGCTCACGGCCGAGGATCTGCGCGCAGACGTCGTAGTCGGTGTAGGCATGGGCGCCGGTCATATGCGAATCGCGGAACAGGCGCTGCATTTCGTTGTGTTCGAACCAGGCATTGCCACCGGCTGCGGCGAACAGGCGGTCCACCGCCTCGATGCACATCTTGGTGGCGTAGGCCTGGTTGGTGCGCCAGAACGCCAGGGTTTCGCGGCTCGGGTAACGCTGGGCGGCGCTGTGTTCGGCGTGGTCCTGCCAGGTTTTTTCGAGGAATGCGCGGGCAGCGGCCACCTGGTGGGTGGACTCGGCCAGGCGCATCAACGCCGGCGTTGCCGCGCCCACGGCAGCACCAGTGTAGGCGCGCACGCGGGTTCTGGTTTTTTCGCGGAACACCTCCAGCATGCGCTCGGCCACGCCCAGGCTGACGGTGGAAAAACCACTGGCGAAATACGGCCGGTATGGCGCGTAGAAAATCTGGCTGTCGGGGTAGAGGCCAAAACCTGCGGACTTGCCCTCCATCATGTCCCTGGCCTTCTGGATCCGGTGCTCGGGCACCCAGGCATTGTCGATGACCAGAGTCTTGGTGCCGCTGCCTTTCATGCCGGCGGCGAACCAGTCATCGCGGATCTGGTAGTCGCTGCGCGGCAGCACGGCAAAGCAGTAATCCTGGGTGCCTTCGGCATTCTGTCGACGGCAGCCGACAATCGCCCACTCGGCGTGATCACAGCCGCTGCTCCAGCCCATTTCACCGCTGAAGTGCACACCGCCTTCGCCCTCCACCACGCGCCCGAACGGCGCAATACTGCTGCTGGCGGTGGCATCCGGGTTTTCGCCCCACATTTCCTGCTGCAACCGGGCCGAAAACAGCGCCAGTTGGTGGCTGTGGGTGCACAGCAAGCTCATGGCCCAGGCGGTACTGGCACAGCTGCCGGCGAGCAAGGCGATGCAGTCGGCGAACTCGGGCAGCGACAGTTCCAGGCCACCAAAGGCCTTGGGTTGAAAGGCACGGTGCAGACCGATGCTTTTGAGCAAGGCGATGTTCTCATCCGGCACCTGGCGTTGCTGTTCGGCACGCGTGGCATTCGCCGCGATCAGCGGCAGGAGGGGCTTGAGGTCTTCGAGGAGTGGGTTTGGCTTTTTCATGGACGGCCCCGCTTATTATTGGAAGTCCGGCAGCCGCTCCAAGTCGAGGAGCAGCGCTGGATGCAGGGCCAGTATCGAACGGCGCAGGCCGGTGGAAAATGCACGTTCCACAGGCAAGATTGTACTTTTCACAGGCGCGGCAGCCACAGGCATGACGCCTGGCAGGCACAGTCAAGCCAGACGCGGGTGGCTTGATTACCCTCGGCTTTTCTTTTGTGAACTGCCAGGAACCTGCCATGAGTGATATCCCGCTGCTGCCTCACGTCGAAGCGTTTTTACGTCGACCCCATGGGCTGTTCATCGACGGCGTCAACGTCCGCAGCCATTCCAGCCAGACGCTGGCGGTGACCAATCCGGCCACCGGTGAGGTGATCGCCCAGGTCGCCGATGCCGACCTGGCGGATATCGATGCAGCCGTCGACTCCGCCAACCGGGGCTTCCAGTTGTGGTCCCAGGCTGCGCCGGCGACACGCGGCAATGTGCTGCTCAAGCTCGCCGACCTGCTGGAACGCAACCGCGAAGAACTGGCGCAGATCGAGACCTGCCAGTCCGGCAAGATCATCCAGATTGCCCGTGCGTTCGAGGTCGACCAGGCGGCGCACTTCCTGCGTTACTACGCAGGCTGGGCGACCAAGATCAGCGGCCAGACGCTCACCCCGTCGCTGCCCTCGTTCAATGGCGAACGCTACACCGCGTTCACCCTGCGCGAACCGGTGGGCGTGGTGGTGGGCATCGTGCCGTGGAATTTCTCGACCATGATCGCCATCTGGAAACTCGCCTCGGCACTGGTGACCGGCTGCAGCATCATCATCAAGCCCAGCGAATTCACGCCGCTGACGATCCTGCGCATCGCCGAACTGGCCATCGAAGCCGGGTTGCCAGCGGGTGTGCTCAACGTGTTGACGGGCGGCGGCCACGTCGGCAAAGGCCTGGTGGAACACCCCGGCACGCACAAGGTGTCCTTCACCGGTTCGGTGCCCACCGGCATCGCCGTAGGCCGCAGTGCCATGGGCGCCGGCCTCACCCGCGCGACCCTGGAACTGGGCGGCAAGAACGCCGCCGGCTTCCTGCGTGACGTGGACGTGGACAAGGCGGTGGACGGCATCATCGAAGCCGGTTTTTTGCATTCCGGGCAAATCTGCGCGGCGGCCGAACGTTTCTTCGTGCACCGCTCGCAGATAGACGCGGTGCTCGACAAACTCAGCCAGCGCCTCAGCCGCCTCACCATCGGCTCGCCGCTGGACGAACGCACCGAATTCGGCCCGGTCACCCACCATCAGCATCAACTCAAACTGCTCGGCTACTTCAGCCAGGCCCGCGCCGAAAACAACCGGATCATCCACGGCGGCAAACTCATCGACCGCCCCGGCTGCTACGTCGAACCCACGGTGATCCTCGCCAACAGCATCAACGACACCCTGCTCAACGAAGAAACCTTCGGCCCGATCGCGACCTTCCTGCCCTACGACAGTGAAGACGAGCTGCTCGCGCTGATGAACAACGGCCCCTACGGCCTCAGCGCCAGCCTGTGGACCAATGACTTGGGCAAGGCCCTGCGCATGGTGCCGGCGATCAAGGCCGGCACGTTGTGGGTGAACATGCACACACTGCTCGACCCGGCAGTGCCGTTTGGGGGCAATCGGTCTTCGGGGGTTGGGCGCGAGTTTGGCAGTGCATTCATCGAGGATTACACCGAGCTCAAGTCGGTAATGATTCGGTACTGAGGGTCAGCCCTTTCAAGGTCTTTGAAAAACCGGCCATATCTGGCTGATACCCTCCCAATAGGGCGGACACTGCAACTGTGGCGAGCGGGCTTGCCCCGCGTTGGGCTGCGAAGCAGCCCCAAAACCAGGCGCCTAGGATTACCTGACACACCGCACGCTTCCGAACCTGGGGCCGCTTCGCGCCCCAACGCGGGGCAAGCCCGCTCGCCACAGAAAGCCCACTCACCACAAGAGGCCCGCCTGCCGATCCCCCCAATTGGATTTACGCCTGCGCAATCACCGCCTCCGCCTCGATCTCAATCAACCAATCCGGCAACGACAACCCGCTGACGATAATCCACGAAGACGGCGGCGGGTTGTGCGGGAAGCGCTCGCGCAACGCCTGCGCGATCGGCTCCTGCTGGTCACGGGCGGACTGGGCGATGTACAGCCGCAACATGATCACGTGGGACAGATCACCGCCGGCCTCGGCCAACACCTTTTCGATGTTGTCCAAAGCGGCGGCGGTCTGTTGCGCAATACCCGGGCCGACGGTGCGCTCGTCAGCATCCACACCGACCTGGCCGGACAGCATGATGCGCCGGCCTTGCGGCACTTCCATGGCCTGGCTGAAGCCGTATTGCAGGGCGTTGAATACCGTTGTGGGATTAATGACCTTCCGTTGCATGAGACTTCCTTGTTGTTTGTAGGAAAACAAGGCTAACCCAAAGCAATCGTTCAATCCGGCGGTTCAACATCCCGCAACATATCGGGGATCATCGAGGGGCGGGACAGACTACCAACTCCCCATCGCCAGACTGAACGGCGAAAACTCCGCGAACTGCCACCGCAACGCCAACGCCGCCGGGCGGCGTACGACATGTTCCACGGTGACCGTCCACAAGCGCTGGGCGCCCTCGAACAGCGCCACTTCAGGGCCATCGAGGATCAGTGAAGTACGCCCAGCCACCTGCAGCACATCCCCCGATTCAAAATCGATAAACAACAACCCCGCCACCGGGTTCACCTGCAAATTACCCAAGGTGTTGAAGAACAGGTTGCCGGCAAAGTCAGGGATGGTCAGCACGTTGCCTTCGACCCGTACAAAACCCGTATTGCCGCCGCGATGGGAAACGTCCACCGAGCGCTGGCCATCCACCTCGACATAGCTGGCGACGAAGAAGGTATCGGCGTTGCGGATTGCCGCTTGGGCCGCCTCATCCAGGCTGCTGGAACGTTCGGCCACGCTACCGGGTTTACGTGCGACGGCATCCATCGGCCGCAGTTGAATGTACTTGGGGCAATTGCCGAACGTGTGCACCACGTCGACCGAAAAGCCCTCGTGATCGAGCACACCGATACGCCCATTCATACGGTTGCGACGGCGGGTGTTGAGGTCGATGCCCAGCAAGCCAATGGATGCGCCTTCACGCAAGGCATTGCGGGCAGGGTCGCTCGCGGATGGCAAGCTATCAACCTGCAAGGTCTGTGGGTCCGGCGAGTGGGCAAAGCCCGGCGCACCTTCAAGCATCGTCGCCCAGGGAATACCTTGCTCGTCCACCACACCCAGCATCAGGTACGGCAACAAGGGGTAGAAATCCCGATGCTGCTCGGGCAAATGGTCACGGATCACCTTGGGCCCGACCACGGCCATGCGCTCGGCGACGCCCACAGCTTCTTGCATGTGCCGTTCACCGGCATGCCAGGGGGATTGTTCGATCAGGTTCATGGCAAGCACCTCATGTTGGATAACCCGATGCTGCGCCCTGCCCGCCACCGAGGGAATCACCACGCCAGGCAATCCACTGTTACGCCAGCTGAAATGCCGGGTGTTCACGCAGCGCCGCCACGCAGTGGTCGACAAAGCTGCGCACGCGCATCGGTGCGTTGCGGCCTTGGCGATACACCACGTGCACGGGCAATGGCGGCTGTTCAAAACCCGGCAACAGGCGGCGCAATTGTCCATTCTGCAGATGCTCGTGAACCGGGTAACTCAGGCAGCGAATCACCCCCGCGCCATGCACCGCCGCATTGATCGCGCCCTGCACCGTGGCGCAGCCAAGGCGCGCACGGGCCTTGAGTTGATAACCCTGGAAATCCCAATGCACCTGATCGGCACTGGCAATCAGCCGATGCTGCTTGAGGTCGTGCGGGCGTTGGGGCTCGCCATGAACAGCGAGATAGTCGGGGCTGGCGCAAAGAATATTCCGCACCTGCCCCACGGGCCGGGCGATCAATGATGAGTCGGGCAGTTCACCGACGAGGATCGCCACGTCCAGCCCTTCTTCGTGCAGGTTTGGATAATAGTCGTGGTAATGCGCCGCTAGGCTCACCTCGGGATAACGGTCCAGGTAGTCGGCCAACACCGGCGCCATCACATAACGGCTGAACAGAAAGGGCAGAAACACCCGCAGGTTGCCCTGGGCCTGCACATGCAAGCCTTTGGCCGAGGCTTCGGCGGCGCCCACGGCGGCGAGCAGGCGCACGCAATCGGCCAGGTACGCGTTGCCGGCGTCGGTCAGGTTCACGCCGCGCGTGCTGCGCTCAAGCAACCGCACGCGTAGCCGCGCTTCCAGGCGGGCCACCGCACGGACCAGGGTTGGCCCGGACACCCGCACACTGCGCGCCGTGCCGGCCAGGCTCGAGTGCCCGGCCAGTGCTGCGAACAGTTGCATGTCGCGATAGCGCTCCATCAACCGCACCGTTTCATCGCCGGGTTCAGGGCAGCATCCTGGCCCAGGCGATGGCTGAGGAAGTCGACAAAGGTATTGATCTTGGCCGGTACACGGCCGCTCTTCTGGAACACCACCTGGATCGGTAACGGCTCAGCCTCATACGCTTGAAGGACGATCTCCAACTCGCCCGCCGCCACTGCCGTGGCGACCTGATAGGACAGCACCCGCGTCATGCCCCAGCCCAGGCGTGCCAGGTTGATCGCGGCATTGTTTGCCGTAACGACCAGGCGCGGCTCGATGGGCACGGTCAAGGGTTGGCCGGCGTCGACAAACTCCCAGCCACTCACCAGTTGGCTCGACGATGACGTGACGATCTTGGCCTCACGCAACTGCGACGGATGCTCCGGTCGCCCGTGCTGGTCGAGATAGGCTGGCGCTGCACAGACGACCCGGCGCACTTCACCGACCTTGATCGCCTGCTGGCCCGGCTCGTGCAGATGACCGATACGCACGGCTACATCGACGCCTTCGTCGACCAGGTTGACCACGCGGTCGACCAGCAACGCATTGATGTTCACCAACGGAAAGCGGTCCAGGTATTCCCCCAGCACCGGCGCCACATACAACTCGCCGAACAGCACCGGCGCGGTGACCGTCAGGTGGCCGCAGGGGATGGAGTAACTGCCCGCCGCCGCTTCTTCGGCTTCATCGAGTTCCGCCAGGATGCGCCGGCAATCTTCCAGGTAACGCTGGCCGGCTTCGGTCAGGTGCAAGCTACGGGTGGTGCGCGCCAGCAGTTGGGTACCGATGCGTTCCTCCATGGCGGCAATGGCCCGCGTGACGCTGGGCGGCGAGGTGTTCAGGCGGCGCGCGGCGGCGGCAAAGCCCTCCTCCTCGGCCACCGCCAGGAACACCTGCATTTCATGAAATCGGTCCATCGGCACTCCTCTCAAAAAACACCACCCTCACCTTGTAGTGAGCGAGCTCGTCTCGCGTTGGGGCGCGAAGCGGCCCTGAAACCTGCCACCGCGTATTTTCTGAAACAACGCAGCGGTCTTATTGGGTCTGCTTCGCAGCCCAGCGCGAGGCAAGCTCGCTCACTACATAGGGTTTGCGTTAATGGGATTGCAAGCCCACGGCTGTGCGTGGCATGCCGACGAACCCCGGCAACGCTTCAATGCTGGCAAGCCAGGCGCGCACCTGAGGGTAGTCAGCCAGCGACACATTGCCTTCGGGCGCATGGGCCACGTAGGTGTAGAACGCAATATCAGCAATAGAAGGCTGCTCGCCGGCCAGGAAACGGCTCTGACTCAGTTGTGCCTCCACCAGCTTCAGCAGGGCATGGGAACGAGCAATGGCGGCGACGGTGTCGACCTCGGCACCAAACACGGTGGCGAGCCGCGCCGACGCAGGCCCTGCGCTCAGTTGACCGGCGGCCGCCGAGAGCCAGCGCTGCACTCGGGCCTGCCCCACAGGATCGCCCGGCAGCCATTGGCCCTTGCCGTAGGTGTTGGCCAGGTAAACCAGGATCGCATTGGAGTCGGCCAGCACCACACCGTTGTCATCGATCGCCGGCACCTGGCCGAAGCTGTTGATCGTGGCCAGATAGTCGGCGGTCTTGTGGGCACCTTGCTTGAGGTCCACCAGGTTGTATTCCACCGGCAAGCCCAGCAGGGACAGCATCAGTTCCACGCGGTGGGAGTGGCCGGACAACGGAAAACCATAGAGTTTGATCATGAAAGGCTCCAAAAGAAGGGGGTCTCGACGCCCCGCATACTCCACCGCTGCCCCGGCCGTTGGAATCACCAGGATTTACAATCGAGCATTTCACCCGATGAAACAATACCGCTCAGCGCTCCTCGAGCCTGTCCCTCAGGAACCGATGACTCACCGAAAACAACCGCCGATAGGTCAGCAGCACCGCCCCCACCGTACCCAACGCCGACGATGCGGCAATCAGGAACATGATCACGATCTGATACCGCACCGCGTCCACCGGGCTCTCTCCCGCCAGCACCTGCCCGGTCATCATGCCGGGCAGGCTGACGATGCCGACCACCGTCATTTGGTTCAGCGTCGGGATCATCCCCGCACGCACCGCCTGGCGGATAGCTTCCTGCGCGGCCTCCCAGCGTGAACCGCCGAGGGCCAGGATCATTTCGATGGTGTTGCGCCCCGAGGTCAGTTCCTGGGTCATGCGTTCGATGCCCAGGGAGACGCCGGTCAAGGTGTTGCCGAGGATCATGCCGAGGATCGGGATCGCGTACTGCGGCTCGTACCAGGGGTGGATGCGGATCACCGCAAACAAGCCCACGGCGGTGACCAGCCACGAACTGCCCCACACCGACAGGATGCTGTCGACCCGCTGGCCCCGGTAAGTCCGCCGCCCACGCCCGGCAGCGGAGAGGCCGGCGATCAGGGTCATGGCGCACATCAGCGGCAGCACCACGTACCAGTAGGCGAACTCGAACACCCAGCCCAGCAGGTAACCGATGGCCAGCAGTTGCACCACGGTGCGCACCGCCGCCCACAGCAATTGGCGGCCCAGGCCCAGGCGCAACAGCAGCGACAGCGCGCCATTGATCAGGATCAGCGAGGCGGCAATGCCCATGTCCAGCGCGGTGAGATTTTGATAGTTCATGGCTGGGCCGCTCCGCTCAACACACCGGCACTCATCTGCAAGTGGAGGTCACTCATGCGCCGGGCCTGGTCCAGGTCGTGGGAGACCCAGATACAGGCACGGGAACGATCCCCGGCAAACCAGGCGTCGATCAGCGCTTCCACTTCGCGGGATGAGCTGGGATCGAGGGCGGCGGTGGGTTCATCGAGCAACAGCACTTCGGGGTTGAGCTGCAGGGTGCGGATCAGCGAAACCACCTGGGACTCGCCGCCCGACAGGTCGGCGGCGCGTTTGGCCAGAAAGTCCGGCGTCTTGCCGGCGTGGCCCAGCAGTGTGGTCACTGTCGCCAGATCGAAGCTGCGCTTGCGCGAGGTGTTGAGGCTGAAGGGGAAGCGCAGGTTGTCCTCCACGGTGCCGTCGAGCAGCGCCGGGCGTTGGGACAGGTAGCTGATATGGCAGCGGTAGTGGGGAATCTGCGCGTTGCCGATCGGCTGGCCGTTCCACAGGACCTGCCCGGAGGTGGGCGCATCCAGCAGCGCCAGTGCGCGCAGGAACACACTTTTGCCGGAGCCGGATGAGCCGGTGATCGACACGCGGTCGCCGGCCTGCAGGCTGAAATCGGTGGGCTGGAGCAACGGCACCTGGCGGCGCTCGTCCAGGCGCGTGAGGGCGCGGGTTTCGATTAACGGGGTGTCGGTCATGAACTCATTACTCGGTTGAACGGCTTGCAATCAAAAACCTCACTGCCTATATTCCCTGCCTGGCGCTCTCTACGCCACCTTCCGCGGAAAGGGCTGCGCCCAGGACACTGCAACATCCTCTTTTTTCTACGACTCCCCACCTTGAAGCGGAAAAGGTTTGTGCAAGGAGATCGTATGTCCCAACCCTTCAACACCGATGGCCGTCTCAACCTTGAGCAACAGCGCAAGCGCGCCAAGGAACTGCTGCCGCGCCTCAAAGCCCAAGACCCGAACGCTACCTTGTCCCAGGCCCAATGGGAAATCGCCAAGCAGCTGGGCTTCAGCAGTTGGCCAAAGCTCAAGGCCCATGTCGATGCCATCGACTTCGCCACCCGCCACCCCGATTTTGCCGCCAGCGATGAAGCCCGCACCACCCACTGGCGCTGCGGCAATGACATTGCCCACAGCCTGCAACTGGCGGGGTTCAAAGGTCAGTTCCGGATGCTCACCGACCCGCTGTGCATGGGGCCGGTCCGCAATCTGCCCCGCCAAGCCTTCCGCGCCCTGCGCAGCGCTTTTATCAGCCAGGCCTTTGCCATTGATGCAGCCGATGCAGCTCGTCGCGTCGACGCCGAATACGACCACCTCGAAGCATTGGCCAGCGCCGACCACAGTGTGCTGTGGTGCGAAGCGGATGCCTATGACCAACTGTTCCTGATCCGCGCACTCGCCGGCCTTGAACACGCGCCGCGCGCACTGGAACTCATCGAGGTGGACCGCATTCCTGGCGTGCAGCGCTTTATCGGCATCGGCCAACTGGCGCCGGATGTATTGGCGTGGCTGTGGCCGCAGCGGCGCTTGATCGGGGATGATGCGGTGCAATTGGCCAAACAGGCCTGGTCGGCGTATTGCGACAGCTCACCCGTCCAATGGGCGCAACTGGCCCACGACAACCACCCCGCCTTGCCGTTGCTTGCCCCGGCGTTGTTGCGCCAATTACAGGAACTGCCCGGTCTGCATGACGGCCTTTCGTTGACCGAGCGCCTGGCCCTGACGTACCTCGCCGAGAACGGGCCAACGCCGTTTGGTCGGGTGTTTGCCGAACTGATGGCCAAACGTGAACCGCTGCCGTTTCTGGGCGACATGATGTTTCATGCGCTGTTGCAACCGCTGCTCGATGGCGACAAGCCTTTACTCACGGCCACCGAGACGCACCTGGAATGGCCGCGCCAGGTGCTGGCGTTGACTGCACTGGGGCAAGCCGTGCTGAACGGTCACGCCAACTGGCTGGATCACGCCAGCCATGTGCGATGGGTGGGTGGGGTATGCCTGCGACCTCGCCAACCCCACTGGGCGATTGATGAGCACATCATGCCGGTCTGGCGCCCGTGATTACGCTAACGTGCTGCCCATTCAACCTTCACTTGCGAGACTGCCCATGCGCAACCTGATCTTCGCCAGCCTGCTTCTGCTGGCGGGCTGCCAACAAACGCCGCCGGCCAATGACCAACTCGATGCCGTGCTCTGGACCCAGACCTCTATCGAGCATGAGTTGATTTACCGACAGCTTTTCGCCAATGCCACCCGCCAACTTGACGTGGCGTTGGCCGATCCCACCTGGGATGCCCTGCCCTTTGCGCCACGCAACCTGAACGGGTTGCCGCCGGCGGTGGTGGTCGATATCGACGAAACCTTGCTGGACAACGTGCCGCTCAACGCCCGCGACGTGGTCAACAACCAAGTCTATTCCTACGACCGCTGGAACACCTGGGTCGACCAGGCCAAGGCCCAGGCCTTACCCGGTGCCGTGGCGTTCCTGCAAGCGGCCCGGCAAAAAGGCATCAAGGTCTATTACCTGACCAACCGCGAACACAGCCAGGTCGCCGCCACGGTGAAGAACCTGCGCCTGCGCGGTTTCCCAATCGAAAGCGACGAACAGGTCTTGGCCGCCAGCACCCCCACCGGTCACTGCGAAAGCGCCGGCTACGGCAAGAACTGCCGCCGCCAATGGGTCGCCGCCCATGCCCGCGTGTTATTGATGGCCGGGGATTCCCTGGGGGATTTCGTGCAGGCCGACCACAACACCCTCGCGGATCAGCGCAAGGCGGTGGAGCCCTATATGCACTGGTTGGGACAACGCTGGTTCTTGTTGCCCAACCCGACCTATGGCAACTGGTACAGCGCGCCGTATGAGGATGATGAGAAGCTGCCGTTCGAGCAAAAGCGCAAGCTCAAGCAGCGGGCGTTGCAGTTGCAGGAGTAATCAGCCTTGGCTGGCCCACCGTCCTTGACGCCATCGGCTCACATCTGATTGACACACTAAGGCCATATGGAAATGAAACGAGTACTTATCACATCGCTCGGCGCTCTATCGCTGCTCCAACCGTCATTCTCTTCGGCGGATAACACCAACGGGAAAACCCTCTTCACCCAGCGGTGTGCGATGTGCCATGGCGCCGATATCAAAGGCACAGGCCCCCTGGCCAACAAGAGCAATCCCCCGACACCTGACCTGACCACCGCCACGTTCAAAAAACGCCTGAATGACTACCCAGGCGTTATCGTCTCTTCAATCATCCTTCGCCCCAATGGCGACCTGATCCCGAGGACGTTGCGAGAGAACGGCGTGAAGCTAGCGCCATTCGCGTGGAGGGTTAGCGACTTCCGCGATTTGAATCAATACATGAGCGGTGTGATTGCCAAGACGCGTTGAGTCTCACAGCGTTCTTGCAGCGATCGCCTCCACTTCAACCAACGCACCGGGCAATGGCAACGCCACCACTTGCAGCGCCGTACGTGCCGGTTTATTCGGCTGTTCCGGTGTGCCAAAGAACTGCGTATACCCCGCCTGCAAACCGGCGAAGTCCAGCCCGTCGCCGGCGAAGTACACCCGGCCGTGGCCGATGTTGGTCACCGAGGTGCCGCTGGTGTCGGCCTTGAGGACCACGTTGATCACCCCGGCGATGGCATCCGAGCCGTATTGGGCGGCGGCACCATCGCGCAGGACTTCCACATGGTCGATGGCGCTGGCGTCCCAACCGGTTTTTTCCGGCAGGGTCAGCGAGGGGATCACTGCACTCAAAGCTTCCATAAGACCGGGCTTGCCGGTGCTCTGCAGCTGCTTGGTGCTGACCACATCGATCGGCACCGGGCTGCTGGTGAGGGTACGCCGCTCGGGGTAGGCTGTTGAGCTCAAACATAACGGAATGGGTTTTGAAAACATGATGCTATTTCGGCATAAGATAATATTTTTTGATTTCATTATTTATTGATTTTGTTATTCATATAAGTAATGTTTTTTGTGATCAGGGGATTGGGGGTATATCCGTTATTTGGGTAACGGCGGATATTGGTTCCGCCCTTACAGCGGCTCACTTTTGAACAGCGCAAAAGTAAGCAAAACGCTCTTGCCCCAACACTCGGTGTGCCCGTAATCCGACAGTGATTTGGGGGGCCGCCTAAGATCAAAATCAAAAGCAGATCTAAAGCCAGAGCCAGAGCTAGAGCCAGAGCAAACCACCCTTCAACTGATACATGAAGATCAAACTGTGGGAGGGGGCTTGCCCCCGATGGCGGTGTGTCAGCCAACTCATCAGTGACTGACCCACTGCCATCGGGGGCAAGCCTCTTCCCACACTTTGACCGAGTACCGGCCATACAATCCGGTCGGCTCTAAGGCCGCCGCGCTCTTGCTTTTGATCTGGGATCGCCCCGTCAAACACGCTGGCCGAACGCAGGCTTGAATCCGTGGGTAACCCGGCAGGACGCCGGGTTAGCCGCACTGGGCCATGGATGGCCCATTGCGGCGGCCCACGGATTCAAGCCGGAGTGAGGGCACACCGAGCCTAGGCGAGGTGCCGAGTGTTGCCCCCGGTGTCAGGGTAGTTGTCGTGTCCTCCGCTTTTTAAAAGTATTCCGGGGGCGGCAAGAGTAAGGTCATGCCTTTCTATTCAGAAGAACGCAAAGCTGCGCTGTTGAAAATGATGCTTCCGCCCCTGAGCCTGTCAGCGTCGGAGGTCGCGCGCCGTGAAGGTTGTAGCGACATGTCTCTTCATTATTGGCGTAAGCAAGCCGCTGCCAGAGGTTCTCAGTTGTCCGAAAACAAGCAGTCGCCTGAAAGTTGGTCTGCCGAATCCAAGCTCATGGCAGTCATCGAATCATCAGCTTTGTCGGAGCTGGAGCTGAGTGAGTATTGCCGTCGCAACGGTATTTTCCCTGAGCAAATTGACGGCTGGCGCAAAGCTTTCATTGCCAACAGCACTAATCACTCAGCGCTGAAAAAAGGAATCGCTGGTGAGACCAAGGAGGATAAGAACCGGATTCGGGAGCTGGAGCGTGAGCTGCGCCGAAAGGATGCAGCGCTGGCTGAAACAGTCGCATTGCTGGTGCTGCGAAAAAGCTCAATGCCTACTGGGGGAGCGACGACGAGGACAATTGACCTTGTTGCCAGAACGGCATCTTCTCGTCGACTGGCTCACCGAAGCCATCACTGCGGGCGCCCGCAGGGCGCCTGCGTGTCTAGAAGTCGGTATTTCGCTACGCACGCTACAACGCTGGATCCTGCCCGAAGCGTTGTTGGCAGATGGGCGCACCACGACGGTGAGGCCAGTGCCGAATAATGCTCTGACTGATGTTGAGCGCCAAGCCATCCTGGCCTTGTGCAACAGCAAGGCCTACGCACATCTGCCACCGAGCCAGATCGTGCCACGGCTCGCTGACGAGGGACGTTACATGGCATCGGAGGCAACCTTTTACCGAGTGCTGCGTGCGGCAGATCAGCAGCATCATCGTTCCCGCGCCAAACGCCCGCATCGCCATGAAGCACCCACCACCTACGCGGCGACAGCCGCCAATCAGGTGTGGTCTTGGGATATCACGTACCTGCCGTCGCCAGTTCGTGGGAAGTTTTACTACCTCTATTTGATCGAAGATATCTACAGCCGAAAGGCTGTGGGCTGGGAAGTTTACGAAGCAGAAAACGGTGAAAAAGCCGCTGTCCTACTGCAACGAAGTGTCACTAGAGAGAAGTGCTGGCGTCAGCCGCTGGTGCTTCACTCGGACAATGGCGCACCGATGAAATCGGTGACGTTACTGACCAAGATGTACGACCTGGGTATCACGCCATCGAGAGGAAGACCCCGGGTAAGCAACGATAATCCTTACTCGGAGTCGCTGTTTAGAACGCTGAAGTACTGCCCGCAGTGGCCGCAGGATGGATTTGGCAGCCTGGATGACGCGCGTATCTGGGTCAGGAATTTTATGGCCTGGTACAACACCGAGCATCGTCATAGCCGAATCCGCTTCGTGACACCCGCCCAGCGCCACGAGGGAAAAGACCGGGAAATCTTGGCCCGGAGGGCGGCAATCTATGGGCAAGCGAGAGAAAAAAGGCCTGAAAGGTGGTCAGGCGAGACACGCAACTGGGACCCTATCGGGACGGTGTACCTCAATCCTGAAAGGGAGCTGACAGTTGTCGTGAAGGTCGCCTAGCAAGACGGGAGACACGACAACTACCTTGAAAAACGCCGGTTGGGGCGAAGCGTTTTTGGTTACTTTTTGCGCTCTTCAAAAAGTGACCCGCTGTAAGAGCGGAACCATAAGTAGCCGTTACCGAAGAAACGGATATGTACACCTACCTATCTAACTACCTACCCGGCCGCAACAACCGCATCTGCTGCCGATAATCATCCGTCACCTGCCGCGCCTGCCCACTACTGGTAATCACCCTGGGCGTAATCAACACAATCAACTCCGTCCGATCCTTGGACTTGCTGGTACTCCCAAACAACCAGCGCAACCCCGGGATCTTTCCCAGATACGGTACGGCACTGACACTCTCCCCGTTGTCCTGCTTGATCAACCCCCCCAGCAACACCGTCTGCCCACTCTGCACCGCCACCTGCGTCGACACCGAACGCGTCGAAATACGCGGATTCACCGGCGTATCGCTGGTACCACTCTGGCTCTCGGCATCACTGACCTGCTGCTGGATATCCATGTACACCAACCCCCCCGGATTGATCCGCGGCACCACATCCAGGATCACCCCGGTCTGCACATACTCGACACTGCTCAAGGTGGTGTCCGCATCCCCGGTGTTGACGGTGGTCTGGCTGATGGGAATGTTGTCGCCCACCTGAATCTGTGCCGGCTGGTTGTTCATCACCACCAGCGACGGCGCCGACAGCACCTGGGTGCGCCCATTGGTTTCCAGCGCATGCAACGCCACCTGCAGGTTCGAGCTGACAAACGAATAGAACAACGAATCCGTCGCCCCCAGCCCCGCCCCACCACCGCCCAGCGCGCCCTGGCTGCCGGAGGCATTGGCCACCGTGGTGCTGCCAGAATTGCCCGCCAGGCGGCCCAAGTACCACTGCACCCCCAGGTCCAGCTCACCGGTGAGCTTGACCTCAAGAATCCGTGTCTCGATCTGCACTTGCAGCGGTGGGTTGTCGAGGCGCTTGATCGCCGCTTCGATCTCTTTCCACTGCGCAGGACGAGTGCGCACCAACAGTTGGTTGCTGCTCTTTTGCGCGGTGATACGGGTGCCGGCTTCCAGGGCGTTGGTGGCGGCGACCGGCTGCTCTTCCGGCTCGGGTTCTTCAGCGGCAGGCGGGTTGTTCTGCAAGCCACCGGTATTGAGTGACGACAGGGTCGTCGTGCGCAGGCCAGGCGCGACCTTGGCCGGCGTGTCGTCCTTGATCGCGCCGGTGCCGTAGATCTGCCGCAGGTACTTGGCCAGGTCGACGGCCTTCATGTTGCGCACGTCGTAGACATACATCTGTGGCTCGTTGCCGCCACCCTCGTCGATGGTGCGGATCCAGTCGCCGACTTCGCTGAGGTACTGGGGCTGGGAAGAAATCGCCACCACCGAGTTGGTCCGTTCAATCGGCAGGAAGCGCAGCATGCCCGCCAGGGGCATGCCGCTGTCCGGGCCGAACAGGCTTTGCAACTGAGGCATCAGCTCGGCCACCGACGCGCGTTGCAGGCCGAACACGCCTACCGACATGCCCTTTAGCCAGTCGACGTCGAAGGTGTCAATGGTGTCCTGGTAGTTGGCCAGTTCATCCGGCGTGCCGGCCAGGCTCAGCACATTGCGCGCCGGGTCGACCAGCAGAAACGCGTTCTCGCGGGCGAAGGGCTTGAGCAGTTTCTGCATCTCGGTGGCGGAGATGTAGCGCAGCGGAAACAGCCGCGCCGACAAGCCGCTGGAAGGTTGCGCCACGCTCATCTGCGGCACCAGCTTGCCCGCCACGGCCTGGCTGGCTGGCAGGATCACGTAGCGGTCGCCCTGCTTGATCATCGCGTTGTCGGTCCAGGACAACAGGGTTTCGAGGATCGACAAGGCCTGCTGCTTGTCCACCGGCTTGGAGGTGGAAAAGCTGACGTTGCCCTTCACGCCCTGGGCGATGCTGTAGTTTTCGTGCAGCAGGTCGCCCATCACGCTGTTGATCACCGCTTCGATGGGTTGGTCGGCGAAGTTGAACACGATGTCGCCGCCCTCTGCCTTCGCACCCGGCGTGGCCGCCGGCGCACGCACGAACTGTTGGTTGCCCCGGATCAACTGGCGCTGCGCGGGAGACTTGACCAAGGGCTGGGCAACTTCCGTTGGGGGCGCCTCGCTGGGTGGGCGTTGCGCGCCGGTGCCCTGCATGGCCTCGTGCAGAAGCTCATCATCCGGTTCGAGACGGTCGGGAAAGCTGCCACAGCCGCCCAGGGCAAGGGCGGTGGCCAGGCATAACGTGGAGGTGCGCATGTCGATCAAGGGAGGGGCTCGCGGGGCAAAGTAAGGGGGGGTCGCTTGGACGGTGGCGGCAAGCGCTTGGCGTAGAAGCTCAAGGTCTGGGTGCGACCGTCCAGGCTGAAACGGGCGGATTGCGGAGTGAGGTGTTCCAGGCGCCAGCCGTTGGGCAGGGTCTGGCCCAGGCGCACGGTCAGCAGCGGGCCGTCGACCTGCTTGAGCATGGCCATCTGCAGGTTGCCGGTGATCATGATGCCGCTGAGGGTGAGATGGGCCAGGCTGCTGACCTGCGCCTTGCCCACCACACGATCCGGGCTGCGATCCGGGCTGAACAGCGGCGCTTGCCACGTGGCGGCCAGGTTGTCCAACGGCACACTGGGCAGCCCTTTTACTTGAGGAGTGGGATGGGCGCGCACAGGCGCTTCGGGCAGCCATTGCGGTTCATCACCCAGGCTGCTGAGGATCACCGCCATCAGCACGCCCAGCAACCCCGACAGGCCGAGCAAGCCCCACTCCACGGGGCGCAACCGGCTCATTATGGCGTCACCCGCGACGGTTGCAGGTAGCCGCGCACCAGCAGGTGCACCACCAGCTTGCCCGCACCACCGCTGGCCGGCGCCTGCTGGCTGCGGCGGATGCGCAGCTCATCCACAAACAGGAACGGCGGTTGGTATTCGAGCTCATGCAGCAGCGCTTCCAGGGGCTCGATGGCGCAATCGAGTGTGAGGCTGACCTTGACCTGGCGATACGGCTCGCCGTCGTCCTGCTCCGGGGTGATGGGCTTGCGTTGGCTCAGGCTGCACCCGCCGCCGAGGTTGGCGTGGCTGTTGATCAGGTCGGCGAGGCGTTGCATCAGATCGGCGGCGACCACATCCGGGTCGTCCCCCGGCAGCAGGCTGGTGCTGCTGGCCGGGTCCTGCCGCGCCTGCTCAAGTTGCTGGCGCAAGCCATCGCGTTGGCGCAGTACACCGGCATAGCGTTGTTGTTGCTCGCGCAGTTGTTCGGCCTGTTCACCCATGTCACGCAAGGGGCCGGCAAACCAGCTGTCGACCAACAGCCAGTAGGCCGCGCCGACCACCACGGCCAGCAGCAACAAGGCCGCGCCGCGACGTTCACGGGGTGTGAGGGGTCGGCGCATCGGCAGCCTCCTGGCGTAGGTGGGCGCGCAGGGCAAACTGGTCCTTGCCGGTGCGCGCATCGGGTTGGATCACCCCTTCGAACTGGGCGTTTTCCAGACTGCGGCAACCCTTGATGCGAGTGATCAGCGCACTGGCCTTGGCGCTCTGGCCGGCGATGGAAATCTCGCCGTCCTTCACGTCCAGTTGATCCAGCCAGGTGTCGGCGGGCAGGCAGGTGGTCAGGTCGTTGAGCAACGCTGCCAGTGGCGGTTGCGCCAGTTTGCGCCGGGTGAGGTACTGCGCCGCGCCGCGGGTATTGAGCAGTTGCTGGCGCAGCGCATGCACCTCGGCGACCTCGGCTTTTTGCTGTTGGACGCTGGCGTGCATAACGTCGATAACGCGCTGGCGGTCGTTGAGCCACAGCAGCATCGCCGCGATCAGCAACGCCCCGCACAGCCACGGCAGGCTGCGTTGCAAGCCCATGCCGGCGGGCCGCTGCGGGCGCAATGGCGCGGGCAGCAGGTCGACGCCGAGGTCCGCCGCATCCACGCGATGGGGATGCAGGCCCAGGGTGGCGCAGTCGGCGAGGATCTGGTCCAGGCGTTCGCGCAGGATCGCCACCAACGTCACCTCAAGGTGGGTGGAAGTACGTCGCTCCTGACGCGCCACAAAGTAGAGTTGGTCGGCCTCGAACGGGGTGTAGCGGTCCAGCTCGTAGCCGACCACGGCGCTGAGATTGCGCCCGGCCGCCAAGGGCAGTCGTACGCTTTGCACCAGCACGGCGTCGGCGCCGAGCATCAGCACCTGGCGCGTGCTGCCCGTTGCGACCGGCGCGTTCAATGGCCAGTGATGAATCTGCTCGGGTGGCTCTTGCCACGCCAGCCAAACGGGTACACAGGCGCGCAACTCCGCGATCCATGCCTGCCAACCCTGTTGCAGCAGGCTGCCGCGCCAGTGTCGGGCGATGGGTTCCAGTCGATTCATTCTTGCCAACGCAACACCCGGTAGGGTTGTGCGCTGTCCTCCGATGGGCTCAATAAAACGGTGACTTGCAGCCGCGCCTGATAACCGCCGGGCCGCTCGGCGCGGCTATCGACCACCAGCACTTCGCCGTGGTCCACGCCTTCGGCGTTCTGGCGCGGCAGGTTCAGCGCCTTGCGCATCAGCGGGCTGGCGAAGGCGGGATCGGGGCGGTCCAGGTCGCTCCACAAGGTGATCTCGGGCAGCAAGCGGCTGTAGAGGGTTTGCGTCATGCCGGGCAATTGGCGTACTTCTTCCAGCACCCGCAACGGCGCCAGGCCCTGGTTACGTCGTGCTTCGAGGGCCGTGGCCAGTTGTGTGGCCTGGGCCGGGGCAGCGCCACAGGCCAGGGCCAGGCGCGTGAAGTCCTGGGCATCAGCGTTGATCAGGTAGAGCTTGCCGCGCTCGCTGCGCAGGCTCACGTGCAATTGGGCGTCGTCAAAGGCCAGGGGGATGTCGCGACCATCGGCAACCCAGTGCCGATCGGCCATGACCTGCGCGATACCGGCTTCGGCGGCCAACACGGTCTGGGTGTGCTGGCGCAGCCACAGGGCCTGGCGACTTTCCAGCTGTACCCAGCCGGCCAGACCGCCGAGCAACACGCTGAGCAACGCCAGTACCCACAGCACCAGTAGCAACGCAGCACCACGTTGGCTCTTCATTCTTCAACACTCCCGCTGGACAGGTTCAAGCGCAAGGCAATCACCTGGGTGACCCAGGGCACCGGCCCCGCCACGCTGGCAGCGATGCGCACGGCCGAAGGCAAGCGCCTGGGCCAGGGCCATTCACTCACCCAGCCGGTGGGCTGGCCCAGCGGTGACTCGCCGCGATAACTGAACTGCAACGCCTCGATGTTGTTCAGCAGCACCTGGGGTTCACGTTGAGAAAACCCCACCTGCAACGCCTGTTCGACCCGTTGCAGGCTGAACCGATGGATCCCGCCACCAAGCACACCAGGCAAGGTCGAGACAAATTCCAGACGCTGCGCCGTGCCCACGAAAAAACCATCGCCCTCGCCCACCGCCAGCGGCAACGCCTCGCTGATCGCCGTGCGCAAAAACTGTTGGGCGGCGCGCACTTCATCCAGGCTCACCGTGTACGCCTGGGCCTTGGACACGGCGCGATTGGCCCCCAGCAATGCGCCGCCGACCAGCACCAGCAAAACGCCGAGCAAGCTGAGCACCACAAGGATCTCCAGCAAAGTGAAACCCTGCTCGCGGCGCTTCACAGGCGCGCCTTCAAGGTGCTGAAGCGGGCCTGGTGCGAGCCTTCGCTGAGGACCAGGTCGAGACGCACGATCCGCGCTTGCTGCCGGGTGCTGATCAGTTGCCAATGGATGCCGTCGAGTTCGCCCTGGCTGACGCCGTTGCTCAAGCGCCCCGCCGCTTCCTGGTCGAAAATCGTCAGCGCCGCGTGGGTCAGCCGGTCACTGTGGGCCACCTGGGACAACGAGCGCGCACTCTGGCCAAAGGCAACCAGCAGCACCGTGCTGCACACCGCCATCAGCGTGAGGGCGGCGAGCATTTCCAGCAGGGTGAAACCGGCCTGGCGCTTCATGGCAGCGCCTTGGCTTGCACGCTGCCGGTGAGCCAGCCGATATCGATGCGCCAACGCCGGGCACCATTGGCCACGAGGAGATTGCCGCCGGTGGAACTGCCGTCGGGGTAGAACTCGACACCAGGGCCGACCTGTTCGGCGGTGTGCAGCGTCACATGCAACTCGGACGGCCACCGTTGCACCGCTCGCCCCGGCGCCTGGAACGTACGGTCGCTCAGATCGAACACGGTACGCGCAGGCTGCCCACTGACAATCGCCCCTGCCCGCGTGGTGCGCAGCGCCTCCACCATCTGCCCCACCGCATGGCGTTCCTTTGCCACCTGCAAGCCCTGGCGCACACCCAGCCCCAGCACGCTGGCAGCCAGGCTGATCAGCAGGATCACCACCAGCATTTCCAGCAGGGTGAAGCCGCGCTGGAGCATGGCGGCCCTACTCCCAATTGCCCAGGTCGGCACTGTAGCCTTCGCCGCCCGGCTGGCCGTCCTGGCCATAGAAGATCAGGTCGAACGCGCCGTGTTCGCCAGGAAAGCGATAACCGAAGGCGTGCCCGAACGGGTCCTTGAGGTCCGACGGCTTGGCATAGCCACCGGGCCTGTCCACCAGCTGTTGCAGGCTGGTGGGCGGTGCGCCGACGTCGAGGGCGTAGCTGTCGATCTTCATGCTCAGGCTAGCCAATTGGGCCTTGCCGGCGCCGTACTTGCCCTTGTCCACATTACCGCCGACCTGGCGCACGACGATGGTGGCGACGATGCCCAGCAGCACGATCACCGCGAGCATTTCCAACAGGGTGAAACCGCCTTGGCGGCGTGGTTTTTTCATGGGGTCAGCTCCTTTATATATTGCTGGTCAGGCTCGTCAGCGGCAGCATGATCGCCAGCATGATCACCGCCACCAGCACCGCCATGACCAGGGTCAGGGACGGCACCAGCGCGGCCAGCAGGCGGTCGATGCCGCGCTTGGCTTCGACGTCGAAGATGTCGGCGACCTTGAGCAACATGCCGTCGAGTTCGCCGGCCTGTTCGCCGACTTCAATCATTTGCACGGCCAGCTCGGGCAGCAGCGGCTGGCTGCCAAACGCACTGGCGAGGGTGCCGCCGGCTTTTACCGATTCCGCCGCACGCCCGACCTGGGCCTGCAACGCATGGTTGGTACAGACTTGCCGCGCAATCACCAAGGCCTGCAGCAACGCCACGCCATTGCTCAGCAGCGTGCCGAGGGTACGGGCCAGGCGTGCCGCTTCGACGCGTTGCAGCAACGGGCCGACCACACGAATACCGAGCAGACGCCGGTCGTAGCGCTCGCGAAACAGCGGATCGCGCAGGCGTGCGGCCCCCAACCAAACGATCACGCTCAACCCGGCCAACAGCGCCAGGCCATAGGCGCCGAGAAACGTCCCGAGGGCCAGGATCACCTCGGTGATCAGCGGAATCGGCACGCCCAGGTCCTGGAAGATCGGCACGAACTGCGGCACCACATACGCCAGCAGCAACGCCAGGGAACCCAGCACGCCCACCACCAGGAACGCCGGGTAGATCAGCGCATTGATCACTTCGCCACGCAGCAATTGGCTGCGTTCCAGGTAATCACTGAGTTGGCGCAACGTCCCTTCCAGCGCGCCACCGGCCTCACCGGCCCGCACCATGCTCAGGTACAACGACGAGAACGCCGGACCCTCTTCTTCCAGCGCGGCGGACAACGGCTTGCCGGCCTTGACCCGGTCGCGCAGGCGTTCGATCAACGCGCGCACCTGGGGTGGGCCGGGCTGCTTGAGCAGCAGGCTCAACGAGCGCTCAAGCGGCTGACCGGCCCCCAGCAGCGTCGCCAATTGCTGGGTAAACCTCACCAACGCCTGGCCCTTCAACGGCCCGCGTGCCCTGCGCAGGCCGGGGCCGCCGGCCGGTTCGATGTGCAACAGCAGCCAACCGCGCTTGTGCAGGGTCGCCACCGCAGCGGTTTGATCGGTGGCCTCCAGCGTACCGTTCTGCGGCGCGCCCTGGCTGTCCAGGGCACGGTAGCTGAACAGGCTCAAGCGTCCTCTCCACGGGTCACGCGCAGCACTTCTTCCAGCGAAGTAATCCCCGCCAGTGCCTGGCGCAAGCCTTCTTCATACAAAGTGCGCAAACCGGCGCGGCGTGCGGCCTGTTCCAGGGTCGAGGCGTCGGCGTGGCGCATCAGCAGGCTGCGCAGTTCGTCGTTCATCACCAGCAGTTCGGTGAGGGCGCTGCGGCCGTGATAGTCCCCGCGATAGAGCAGGATCGGGCGTTGTTCGGTGAGGCGGTCCAGGCCGTGTTCGGCGATCAGTTCGGGCGGCGCTTCGAAAGCGACACGCGTGGCCGGGTCCAGGCGCCGCACCAGGCGCTGGGCGAGGATGCCGCTGACAGTCGAGGCGATCAGGTAGCTTTCCACGCCCATGTCCAGCAGCCGCGTGATGCTGGCGGCGGCGCTGTTGGTGTGCAGGGTGGAGAGCACCAGGTGCCCGGTGAGGGACGATTGGATGGCGATGCGGCAGGTTTCCAGGTCACGGATCTCGCCGATCATGATCACGTCCGGGTCCTGGCGCACGATGGAGCGCAGCGCCCCGGCGAAGTCCAGGCCGATGGCGGGCTTGACCTGGATCTGGTTGATGCCTTCGAGCTGATACTCCACCGGGTCTTCCACGGTGATGATCTTGCGCTCGGCGGTATTGAGCCGCGACAGCGCGGTGTAGAGCGTGGTGGTCTTGCCGGATCCGGTAGGCCCGGTGACCAGCAGGATGCCGTGGGGCCGCGCCAGCAGGTCGACAAAGGCGGCCAAGCGCTGGCCGTCGAAGCCCAGGCTGGGAAAGTCGAACTGCACGGTTTGCCGGTCGAGCAGGCGCAGCACCACCGACTCGCCGAAACTGGTGGGCACCGTGGACACCCGCAGGTCCAGTTCCTTGCCCTGGATACGCAACATGATGCGCCCATCCTGCGGCAACCGGCGCTCGGCGATGTCCAGCCGCGCCATGATCTTCACCCGCGAAATCACCGCCGCCGACGAACTGGCCGGCGGCGCTTCGGCGTCGTGCAACACACCGTCGATGCGGTAGCGCACCTTGAGCTGGTGTTCGAAAGGTTCGATGTGAATATCCGAAGCACGTTGCTCCACCGCGCGTTGCAGGATCAGGTTGACCAGGCGGATCACCGGCGCTTCCGAGGCCAGGTCCTTGAGGTGTTCGATATCGTCCAGGGCACCACCTTGTTCATCGAGGTTTTCGATCAACGTGCCCATGGCCGAACGGCCCTGGCCGTAGTAACGCTCGATCAGCGTGTCGACCTCAGTGCGCGGGCCGATGGCCAGCCACACCGGCACCTGGCACGCATAGGCCAGGGCCTGGAACGGATAACGCAGCGCCGGGTTGGCGGCCAGCACGCGCAGGCCGCCCTGGGTCCAGCCCATGGGCGCGACCTGGTAATGGCGCATGAAGCGTTCAGTCAGGACAGGCAAGGGATCGAGCAACGGCGGCGCGGCGTCGGCCAGCAACAGCGGCGCACCGAGCAACGCCGCCCAGGCACGGGCCAATTCGATATCGGAAACCAGGCCCAGGCGGGTCAGCAGGCTTAGCAGGTCATCCGACAGCAAGCGCCGGGCGCGCTCCAGGTCCACCGTTTTCAACCCGGCATGCTGCATCAGCCACGCACACACCTGGTCGGTGTGCGGGATCTGCATCTGGCAGGCATCAATAGGCGCTGACGACATAATGTTCAGGTATCTAGTATTGCGAGAAAGTATGGCTATTTGGAACTACTGGAAGATGCCATTAGTTAGCCATAACCCAAGCCAGAATAAGCCGGGGTTATCGACTGGAAGTTATAGCGCTAGTTCCTGAACAGGGGGAATAAAATAAACACAATGACCAAGAACCCCGTGACAGAGCCTTAGCAGCTAATAGCCACTACTTCGCTAGTTGCAATTAGCCACTTATGCGCTTTCACGCAATTAAATGGCAGCCCAATAAACTCACAGTGCTTACTTCACCTTCGACGCGGAGCACACTCGCACTTTCGAGTGGCCGTTAACCAGGATTATCGAGCATTGAAATGTGGGAGTGCGTTGGCATGCCTGCGTGAGTGGTTTGGGGGCTGCTTCGCAGCCCAACGCGGGGCAAGCTCGCCACAGCAGGCCCGCTCGCCACAGGAGGCCGGGCCGGCTACACAGAACAAAAACCGTATCCACGATGCGAAGCGAGTCGGTCTTGATCTTGATCAGGCCTTGGCCCGAGTGCTTTTTTCAACCAGGCACATCGGCGTGCCAGCGACCGGCTCTTGCATCACCTGCACCTGCACCTCAAATACCCGCCGCATCAACTCGGCACTGACCACCTGCGCCGGTGCGCCATCAGCGACCAGTTTGCCGCCGTGCATCACCGCCAGGTGATCGGCATAACGACAGGCCTGGTTGATGTCATGCAGCACAGTGATCACGGTCTTGCCCTCGGCAGCCAGCTCGCCCATCAGGTCGAGCAGTTCGACCTGATGGCTGATGTCGAGGTAAGTGGTGGGTTCATCCAGCAGCACCACCGGCGCATTCTGCGCCAACACCATCGCCAGCCAGGCACGCTGGCGCTGGCCGCCGGACAGGTCCGCCAGGGCGCGATCAGCCAACACGTCCAGTTCCAGGCGCTGCATGGCTTGGCTTACGTGAGCCTGATCACTGCCGCTCAAGCGCCCCCACAGCGAGTTATGCGGGCTGCGACCATAGGCAACCAACTGGCGCACGCTGACGCCTTCGGGCACTGGCAACACTTGCGGCAAGAACGCGATCTGCCGTGCCAACTCCCGGGCAGACAGGCTGGCATAGGCCTGGCCATCCAGGGTCAACTCGCCCTGGGTCGGATTGAGGATGCGCGCGAAGGCCTTGAGCAAGGTGGACTTGCCGCAGCCATTGGGGCCGATCAACGCGGTGACCTTGCCGGCAGGCGGTGCGAAGGACAGACCCTGCACGATGCGCGTGGCGCCATAGCCGATGTCCAGCTCGCGTGCCTGGAGAATACTCATGTCATCAACCCTTGAACCGTGCCAGCAACCAAAGAAAATACGGCGCGCCGATCACCGCCGTAAGCACCCCGGCGGGGATTTCGCTGGGCGCAATCAGCGTGCGCCCCAGCGTATCGGCCAGCACCAGCAGCAACGCGCCGATCAGCATCGCGGCCGGCAGCAGGTACTGGTGATGCCCGCCCACCAGCCGCCGCGCCATATGCGGCGCGACCAGGCCGATAAAGCCAATCGGACCGATCACCCCCACGCCCAGGCTGGTGAGCAACACCGCGCAGGCCATCGCCGACCAACGCGTACGGCTCAGCGCGGTGCCCAGGCTGTGGGCCGCCTCATCGCCCAAGGCGATCAGGTTGAGCGGCTTGGCCAGGCACAGGCCCACAGGGATCAATACGAGGAACGGCAACACCAGCGCCACATGGTGCCAGTTGCGGCTCCACAGGCTGCCGGTCAGCGCAAGCAGCGCGGTGTTGATATCCAAGGGGTGAGAGAGGATCAGAAACTCGGTGACGCTGGACAAGGTCACCGCAATCGCCACTCCGGACAACGCAAAGCGCACCCCGGAAAAACTCACGCCGGTGTTGTACAGCGCCAGCAGCAACGCGCCGCCGGCCCCGCCGAGGCAAGCCACCAGCGGCAGCCAGGCAATCGGCAGGTGTGGCCAGCCGATGATCGCCACGGTCAGCGCCAACCCGGCGCCTTGGGTCACGCCGAGGATCTCCGGCGAGGCCAGCGGGTTGCGGATCACGCCCTGCACAATCGCCCCGGCCAGGCCGAAGGCCGCACCCGCGAGGATCGCGATCAGGCTGCGCGGCAGGCGGTGGTTCCACACTTCGAAGTCGAGGGCGTCGTGGGCCAGCAGGCGTTCCAGAACGGTGTGCGGCGTGAGCCACAGGGTGCCGGCGCTGAGGCTGACCCCGGTTGCCAGCAGCAACAGGCCGAGCAGCAGCCACAGGCGCAGTCGTGGGCGGATCATAGGGCGCGCCTGGCAAGAAAGAGGAAAAACGGTGCGCCGATCAGCGCGGTGACCACCCCCGCCGGCGTTTCCACCGGGAAGGCCACGGCGCGGCTGAGCAGGTCGGCCCCCAGCACGATCACCGCGCCCAATGCGGCGCTCAGCGGGATCAGCCAGCGGTAGTCATTGCCCAGGAACTGACGCAGGATATTCGGCGCGATCAGCCCGACAAACCCGATCGGCCCCACCGCACACACGCTGGCGCCCACCAGCAGCAAACTGGCGACAAACACTTGCAGACGCAGGCTGGCGATGCCCACGCCCAACGAGCGCGCGGCGTCTTCGCCAAGGTTGATCAGGTTCAGGCGCGGCGCACACCAGAGTGCCCACAGGCCGCCGATCAAGGTGCACGGCCAGAGCAACTGCACCTGCGCAGCGCCGACATTGGCCAGGGAGCCGGCCAGCCAGTTGAGTACACTTTGCGCCTGGGCCTCGACCAGGATCACCGTGAGCCGGGTCAAGGCCGCGCACAACGCCGCCACGGCCACGCCGGCCAATACCAGGCGGCCCTGGGCCGTGGTCGGCGACCAGGCACCGCCGAGGCTGAACACCGTGATCCAGGCCAGCGCGCCGCCCAGGCAGGTCATCAACAGCGCACCACCGGCAAAGGGCAGTGCGACCAGGCCGGTGGAAAACAGCGCCAGTCCCAATGCGGCGCCCGCCGTCACACCAAACAGGGACGGCGACGCCAGACGATTGCGCGTAATGCCCTGCATCAGCGCGCCGGCGAGGCCCAGGCAGGCGCCGACCAACGCGGCACACACGGCCCGTGGCACACGCAACTGGGCGACGATATAGGCCATGTTGCCGCCAACGCTGCCCTGGTGCACCAGGCCATTCCAGGCATCCGTCGCCGTCAGGGTGAAGGGTGACCAGCTGTACAGCGACAGCCAGAACAACACGGCACCCAACAGCAGAATGCCAATGGCGGCGAAACTGCGTTGCACGGTTATTGACTCAATACGGCTTTGCCGCCTTTAAGAATCGCCAGCGCGTCCTCGGCGATCTGCTCCGACGCCAGCACGCCACGGTTGCGCGCCCAGCTGTCGCCATCCACTTCGGCCACGTGCTTATTGCGCACGGCGCCGAGCACTTGCCACAACGGCTGCTTGCTCCAGCTGTCGACGATGCTGGGGCGACGGTAATGACCGACCAGCAACCAGCCCGGATCGAGGGCCAGCAATTGTTCCAGGCTGACGAACTCGGTGGGTGCGGCATTGGCGCGTACCGCTGGGACTTTCAGGCCGATGGCCTCAAGCACGCTGCCGGCGTAGGAGTCCGGGCCATGCACGGAGAAGCTGTCCTCACGCGCCACACCAAACAACACGCTGGCGCCGGCCGGGATCTGTTGTGCAATGGCCTTAAGGTTTTCACGGTTCTTCTGGATACGCGCCTCCATCTGCGCACTCTTGCCGAGGGCCTTGCCGATCAGCTCGGCGGATTTGAGGCTGCCCTGGTAATCCTCGCCACGGGACGGCAGCAGCAAGGTCGGCGCGATGCTCGCCAGGTCGCTGTACAGCGCTTGGTGGCGATTGAGATCAGCGACGATCAGGTCGGGCTTGAGCCGGGCGATTTCCTCGATGCTCGGCTGCGAACGCAGGCCCACCGACTTCCACTGGCCGATGGCCTGGCGTACGCGGGGCAACACGCGGTTGGCATCGCCATCATCGGCGGCGCCGACCGGGGTGACGTCAACGGCGGCCAGGCTGTCGAGAAAGGAAAACTCCAGCACCACCACGCGCTTGGGGGCATCGGGCAGATGCACGGCGTGCTGGCCATCGTTGAGGTCGATGGGGGCGGCGCTCAGCAGGCTGGACGAGAACGCCAAGACACAGGCGGCCAGGGTGGGGATGGAACGCAGCATTCGCATGACAAGGACCTCGGCGTTAACACACCCCAGCTAGACAGGCCGGGGAAAACGGCGGGTACTATTCCATATCGGGGCGGCGTGATCAAAAAACATTCTCATTTATGACCTGCTCGGCCATGTGGATGCTGGCTTGCTGGAGGGGGCTGGCTTGTGTGGTCACTGGTTTGTGTGGTGAGCGGGCTTCTGTGGTGAGCGGGCTTGCCCCGCGTTGGGTGGCGAAGCCGCCCCAAAACCTGGCACCGCGTTCTACCTGGCATGATGTGGTGTTCTTGTTGGGGCTGCTGCGCAGCCCAACGCGGGACAAGCCCGCTCACCACAGGAAGCGCGCTCACCACAGCAAGCTCGATGTCAGAAGTCGACGGTGGCCGACAGCAGGTAGGTGCGCGGTGTCGACAGGGTCAGTCCCGGCTCGCTGTCATCCGATGCACCGGCCGAGCTCCAGTAGCGTTTATCGGCGACGTTCTCCACGTTCGCCCGCAGGGTGATGTGCTTGTCATCCACCTTGAAGCCATAGCGTGCGCCGACGTCGAGGCGGTTCCAGGCGTCGATTTCCTTGACATTGGACTGGTCCAGGTACTGCGAGCTGGAGTAGATGCCACGGCTGGTCAACGTCAGGCCTTCCAGGCCCGGCACGTCCCATTCGGCGCCGAGGTTGACGTTGTACTTGGGCGTCGCTGGCGCGCGGTTGCCGTCCCAGGTGCCATTGGTGGTGTCTTTGAGTGTGCTGTCGATGTACATCACCCCACCCAGCAGGCGGAAGCCCTTGAGTGGCTCGCCGAACACGCTCAACTCCACGCCGGAGTTCTCACGCTTGCCATTGGGCCCGAACAGCCGCGTGGTCGCATTGGTTTCATAGGCCGGCTGCTTGATGCGGAACACGGCGGCGGTCACCGCGAAGGCACCGGCATCGTACTTGGCGCCCACTTCCACCTGGCGGCTGATGAACGGCGGGAAGATCTCGTCTTCGTTTCTCGAGGTCGACGGCGCGATCTTGCCCTGGCTCAGGCCTTCCATGTAGTTGGCGTACAGCGACAACTTGTCGGTGGCCTTGAACAGGAGGCCGCCCGACGGCGATACCTTTTCTTCGTCATAGGCGGTGTCGCCTTTGATCCCATCGCTCCAGTCAGTCACCTTGACCCGCTGCCAGCGCGCACCGAGGGTGAGTAACAGGCGGTCGTCGAAAAAGCCCAGGGTGTCGGACAAGGCCACGCCACTGAATTTGTTTTCGGTATAGACCTTGGGATCGAAGCGAGTCGGCCGTGACGGCGTCTGCGACTGCACCGGGTTGTAGAGATTGCTCGACGGCGCCGTATACCGCGCACCGCCGTTGGTGAAGTCCATGTCGAAGTAGCTGGCGGCCAGGTTGACCTCATGGCTCACCGGCCCGGTGTGGAACCAGTTGCGCACGCCAGCGGTGTAGGTGCGCACGTTTTCATCGCGGGTGAAGTCCCGTGGCTGCACGCTGAAATCGCCGGCCGCATTGGTCACCGAAACCGCGTGACGCAGGAAGTCGTGGTTGCTTTTGCGCGCGCCCACGCCACCGTAGAGCATCACGTTGTCGCTGAGGTCGTACTCGGCGTTGACCGTACCAAAGGTGTCATTGGTGCGCGCCTTGCTCCACGACTGCGCATAGTTGCGGCGCACATCGTTGGCACTCGGTACCGGCGCAGCGGCCGCCACCTGCACGCGCTCCTGCGGGGCATCAGTGTCGCGCTCGGTATGGCCGATATCGGTGGAAAGGCGCAGGCGCTCGCCGCGAAAATCCAGGCCCAGCACGGCCATTTCGCGGTCGACGCTCTGGTGGTCCCAGGCGGTGTCGCCGGACTGCTTCACGCCGTTGAAGCGAATGCCGTACTGGTTGTCCTCGCCAAAGCGTCGGCCAATGTCGACCGCGCCACCGGCCTGGCTGTCGGACGCCCAGTTGCCGGTAAACGAGTTGATGTCCTTGTCGGTGGCGCGCTTGGGCACCACGTTGATCCCGCCGCCGACGCTGCCACGCGGCGAGATGCCGTTGATCAACTGGCTCGGGCCTTTGAGGATGTCGACGCGGTCGGCCATTTCCATATCGATGGTGTACGTGGGCAGCACGCCGTACAGGCCGTTGTAGGCCACGTCACTGTTGAACAGGCTGAATCCGCGAATGGTGAATTGCTCGTAGCGCCCACCGGCCGGGTTGGTGGCCCGCACCGAGGGGTCGGCGCTGATCAGGTCGCCGAGGGTGCGTGCCTGCTGGTTTTTCACCGCCTCCTGGGTGTAGGTGGTGATGCTGAACGGAGTCTCCATGAAATCCCGCGTGCCGAGCATGCCCTGCGCCGTGCGGCGTGCCACCTGGCCACCGGCGTAGGTGTCGCCGTCGTACAGGCCGGTGGTGCCGAGGATCGACGTGGGCGCCAGTTCCAGGCTGCTGCCCTCCGGCACCGGCACCAGCATGTAGGCCTGCTCGCCCATGGCTTGCAGTTGCAGGCCGGAGCCTTGCAGCAGGCGGGCAAAGCCCTCCTCCACGCCGTATTCGCCGGACAGGCCACTGCTGCTGCGCCCGCTGACCAGCGCCGGGTCCACCGACAGGTTGACCCCCGACAGCCCGGCAAAACGCGTCAGCGCCGCACTCAGGCTGCCCGCCGGCACTTGGTAACTGCGGCGGACGGCGGTGTCTTCGGCGTAGCTGACGGCGGCGAAAAACGGGCTGGCGCTGAGGCTCAGCATCAGGCTCAGTTTCAGCAAGGGGCGGACTGCGGGCATTGGCGGAAGCTCTCGATGTTGTTCACTTGCCTGGAATGACAGGCGAGGTGAAAAAAAGGGACAGCCTTCAGCCAATTTTTTCGCTTACCACACTGCGATCGTTGAATCCGTCCTTGGCTCCGTTCCGCCGCACAATACACCACTGACCGGATCACGCAGGATGATCTGCCCACGCCCGTAGTCGGTGAGGTCGCTGACGATCTGCACCTGATGCCCGCGCCGCGCCAGGGCATTGGCCAGGTCACTAGAGGCACCGTGTTCGATGCCGACCTTCATGTCGCCCAGCCATTGCCAGCGCGGCGCGTCAAGGGCCGCTTGCGGGTTGAGGCCGAAGTCCACCAGGTTCATCACCATCTGCACATGACCCTGGGGTTGCATGTAGCCGCCCATCACGCCGAATGGGCCGAGGGCCTGTCCGTCCTTGGTGAGGAAGCCGGGGATGATGGTGTGGAAGGTTTTCTTGCCCGGTGCCAGGCAGTTGGCGTGGCTCGGATCGAGGCTGAATTCCTGCCCACGGTTCTGCAGGGCGATGCCGCTGTCGGGCAGTACCACGCCGGAGCCGAAGCCGTGGTAGTTGCTCTGGATGAACGAGACCATATTGCCCTCGGCATCCGCCGTGGCCAGGTACACCGTGCCGCTGGCGTGGGGGTCGCCGGGTTTAGGCGGTTGCGCCTGTTCGCCGATCTGCCCACGGCGGCGGGTGCTGTAGGCATCGCTGAGCAGGTCGGCGACGGCCACGCGCATGTGCAGCGGGTCGGTGATGTAGTGCAGGCCGTCGCTGTAGGCGAGTTTCATTGCTTCCAACTGGCGGTGCCAGGTCTGCTGGCTGTCGCGGTGATCGAAGCTGAAGCCTTCGAGGATTTTCAGCGCCATCAGCGCCACCAGGCCCTGGCCGCTGGGCGGGATTTCCCAGACGTCCACACCCCGGTAGTTGATGTGGATCGGGTCCACCCATTGGGCGCGATAATCCTGCAGGTCGCTGGCGCGCAGGTAGCCGCCACTGGCCTTGGAATGGGCATCCAGGCGTTCGGCCAGGGCGCCGCGATACAGGCTTTCGCAACGGGTCGCGGCGAGTTCTTCCAAGGTGCGCGCCTGGGCCGGGTTGCGGAATATCTCACCGGCCCGTGGCGCGCGGCCGTCGATCAGGAACGTGTCGAACCAGGCGTCCAGGGCTGAGTCGCGATGGGGGCTGAATTCGTCCAGCGCGACCTGCCATAGCTGGGCGATCACCGGCGACAGCGGGAAGCCGTCACGCGCCAGGCTGATAGCGGGTTGCAGCAACTCGGCAAACGGCAACTTGCCGAAGCGCTCGGACAGCTCGGCCCAGGCCGATGGGCAGCCGGGCACGGTGACCGGCGTCCAGCCATACAGCGGCATCCGGTCGTGCCCCGCCGCCTTGACCGCCTCGATACTCAAGGCCGCCGGCGCGTGGCCGTTGCCATTCAGGCCGTGCAACCGACCCTTGCACCAGACCAGCGCGAACGCATCGCCGCCCAGGCCACAGCCGGTGGGCTCTACCACCGTGAGCGCGGCCGCCGTGGCAATCGCGGCGTCGATGGCGTTGCCGCCCTGTTGCATCATCTGGATACCGGCCTGGGCCGCCAGGGGCTGGGACGCCGCAACCATGCCGCGACGGGCAAATACGCTTTGGCGCTGTGAGGGATAGGGGTACTCGTGAGCAGAAAATTTCAACATGGCTAAGACTCGTCAACACAGGGTGATGGAAAGACTCACAACACACGACTGAGAAAGGCCCGGGTACGGGGATGGCTGGGGCGGCTGAAAATCTGTTCCGGCGGCCCTTGCTCGATGAGTTCGCCCTGGTCGAGCACCACCACGCGGTCGGCGACTTCACGGGCAAAGCCCATTTCGTGGGTGACCACCACCATGGTCATGCCCTCCTCGGCCAGCTCCTTCATCACCTGCAGCACCTCACCGACGGTTTCCGGGTCGAGGGCGCTGGTGGGCTCGTCGAACAGCATGGCCTGGGGTTTCATCGCCAGGGCGCGGGCAATCGCCACGCGCTGCTGCTGGCCGCCGGAAAGCATCGACGGGTAGTGGCCGGCCTTGTCCGCCAGGCCGACCCGCGCCAGCAATCCACGGGCTTGCTCCAGGGCTTCGGCGCGCGGTGTGCCAAGCACCTGGATCGGCGCTTCGATGATGTTTTCCAGCGCGGTCATGTGCGGGAACAGGTTGAAACGCTGGAACACCATGCCGATGTCGCGGCGCTGACGCGCGATGTTGCGCTCCGAATCACGCACCAGGCTGCCGTCGCTGCGCTCGCGATAGCCCATGGCACGACCGTTGACGCGGATGCGCCCGCCCTGGATGTCTTCCAGCAGGTTGATGCAGCGGATAAAGGTGGTCTTGCCCGAGCCGGAGGCGCCGATCAGCACCACCACTTCGCCGCGCCGCACTTGCAGGGAGATGCCCTTGAGGATCTGCAGCGTGCCGAACGACTTGTGGATGTCCAGCGCCTCGATGATCAGTTCTTCACTCTGGTGCGCCATGGTTATCGTCCCCTCAGCAGTTTCAAGGTGCTGCGCCCGAACATGCGGCTGGACGCCGGTGGCGGCGCGGATGGCCGGTCGGACTGGCCGAAGCGCGCCTCCAGCCAGCGCTGGAAAAAACCCCACAAGGTGGTGAGCATCAAGAAGTAAATCGCGACCACCAGGTACAACTCGAACACGCGGAACGTCGCCGAGGTGACCATCTGCGTGCTGAGCAGCAACTCCTGCACGCCGATCACGCTGACCAGGGTGGTGTTCTTGAGCATCACGTTGAACTCATTGCCCAGCGGCGGCACGATCACGCGGAACGCCTGGGGCAGCACGATGCGCCGCATCAGCTTGGCAAAGCCCATGCCCAGGGAGCGCCCGGCTTCGTACTGGCCCTTGTCCACCGCACCGATGCCGGCGCGGATAATCTCGGCCATGTACGCGCCTTCGTTCAAGCCCAGGGCAATGATCGCCGCCTGGATATTGCCGGGGATGACCAGGCCGAACAGCGCGATATCCTCGAAGCGGAAAATCCCGCCCGCTGCCAACGCGGTGTACAGGAATACGATCTGCACCAGCAGCGGCGTACCGCGCATCAGCCACACATAAAAACGTACCGGCAAGTGCAACAGCGGGTTCTTCGACAAGCGCAGCAGCGCCGCCGCCAACCCCAGCACACAGCCCAGCAGCATCGCCGACACCGCGATCAGGCAGGTCAGCCACAGCCCGGTGAGGTACACCCCGCTCGGCTGCAACAGGTACTGCCAGAACACATCCCAATTGAAATTCATCGCCGGTGTGCCTCAGTCGAGTGTGTCGCTGCTGACATGCCACTTGTTCAGCAACTGGACGTAGCTGCCGTCGCTGCGCATGTCGCTGATCACTTGCTGCACGGCGGCGCTGAGTTGCGGATCATCTTTGCGCATGCCCAGACCGGTGAGGATGCGGCTGAACGCTGGCACGCCTTCCTGGAACAGCTCCGGGGCCATCGCCGCGTAATAACCGGCGGTTTCCACGGTGGTGCCGTAGGCATCAACCTGGCTGATGCGCAGGGCCTGGAAGGCGTCGGTATCGGTGTTGTACACCACCAGTTTCATCGGTGATTTGCCGGCCTTGGCCAGGCTGTCGTTCTGCGCGTCCAGCAGGGTCTTGATGGTAGAGCCGTTGAGCACCGCGACCTTGTGCCCGGAGAGATCATCCAGGCTCTTGATGCCCTTGGGGTTGCCCTTGGGCACCACCACCGACTGGCTGGAATACATATAGTTGACGATGTCGATCACCTGGCGCCGCTCGGGTTTGTCGAACAGTTGGTCGACGATCATGTCGCACTGCTGGGCGAGCAGCGCCGGCACCAGGCCAGAGAACGGAATCACCCGCCACTGCACCTGTTTGTCGCCCAGGCGCTTGGCAATTTCGAGGCCCAGGTCGACGGTGAGCCCGCGGGGTTTCTGTGCTTCATCGAAGGACACCAGGGGCGGTGAATCCATCCCCGAGCAGTAGGTGAGTTTGTCGACGTTCTTCAGACGCTCCGGCACCTGGGGCGCGGCGACGGCCCATTGGGTACAGAGGCCGAGGGAGACAGCCACCAGCAAGGCGCGGTGTTTATGCATGACCAGACACTCCAGTTCGTTGATTAACGGGGCAGGACTCAACGTCAACACACAGCAGGTGTTTCTTATTGTTGTTCGCTTTGCAGGAACTGGATCAGCGCCGGCACGGTGCCTTCGATATGTTCGCGCACCACGGCTTCGGCGCGGGCGGCGTCACCGGCACGGATCGCGTCGAGAATCACCGCGTGTTCCTGGCGGGCACTGAGAGGTTTTTCGCCGTGTTGCAACCACAGGCGCATCGGCGCTTCGACCAGTGAGTACAGCGCCGAGATCTGCTTCATCAGGCGCGGGCGGCCACTAAGGCTGCACAGGTATTCGTGGAAGGCACGGTGGCGACTGACCCAGGCGGCGCTGTCGTCACGGTAGTCGTCCATCGCGTCGAGCAAGCGCTCCAGCGCGGCCAACTGGCGCTCGCCGATGCGCCCCACCGCTACGCGCACCGCCAGGCCTTCGAGGGCGCTGCGCATTTCGAACACTTCGTGCAGTTCATCGATATCCAGGCCGCTGACGATGGCACCGCGATTGGGCCGCAAGTTCACCAGGCCCTGGGCGTCCAGGCGGCGAAAGGCTTCGCGCACCGGCATGCGGCTCATGCCGATCTCGCTGGCGATGTCTTCGGCGATCAGACGGTCGCCTTTGCGGTAACGACCGCCGCAAATGGCATCGAGCAGGAAGTTGTAGGCCTCCTCCTCGGCAGTGAGGGGCTGGCGGTCAACGTAAGCGGGGGCAAATTGCATCGGCAGCACCTTTTGAATTTTTGTATCCAATTATCCATGGATACGAAAAAAGCAGGATGTGTGCCAAGTGAAGTCATGATGAGCCAAGCGCTTGATTCGAATGAAATAGACCCGTTCGTCACCGGAAAACATGAAGCGATCGTGCAGAAGCCCGCTACCTAACCGCTCAGAAAACGCCCCATCAGTGGGCAGAAGTAACAAGCGAGGGCACGCCCGGGAATGCCTCACTCGCAGACGGCAGCTCACTCATGCGTATGACCGCCAGTGGACGGCCACACGCGGCCGCTCACTGTGGCCATTGCTCAAGCAGTATCGAGACGAATTTTTCCGCCGCAGGCGAAAGCGATGAGCCTCGGCGGTAGACCAAGCCCAAAGAACGGTTAACCACTGGCTCGATCAACGGGACGCTGACCAAGGTGGGATGATCATCAGCCGGCATGGCCAGGCTTGGCATCGCCGAAACCCCCAGGCCGGCCTCCACCAGGCCCAATGAAGTCGAAAGGTGCTGGACTTCATAGAACCATTGCGGCCGCCAACTCAAACCCGATAGAGCGTGGTCGAGCAGCATGCGGTTGCCGCTCAAACGCCCTACCCCGATAAGGCGGTAATCGCTCAATTCAGACCAGGTGACCGAACTGCGACCTGCCAGCTCGTGATCACGCCGGCACGCCAATACAAAGGGCTCACTGACCAATGGCACGAACTCAATGTCCGGATGCTGCCCACTCATCATGTTGATACCGAAGTCGGCTTCCCCGCGCAGTACCGCTTCAAGGCCCTCATTCGCACTCAAATCCAGCAGACGTATGCGGATTTTTGGATAGCGCTCGTTGTACAGACGGATCACTGAAGGCAGGAAATAGAACGCGGCGGTAGGGATACACGCCAGGGTTACACGACCGATCTGGCGTTCGGCCAGTTCACGGATATTAAGAATCGACTCGTCGAAGTCATCCAGCAACCGGCGCGCCTTGGGAAGAAAGTCACGCCCGACGCTGGTAAGGCTGACTTTGCGGGTGGTGCGATCCAGCAACGCCGTGCCCAGCCCCTCTTCCAGTTTTTTTATCCGCCGGCTGAGTGCAGGTTGAGACAGATGCAAAGCATCGGCCGCTTCGTGAAAGCTACCCAATTCGGCGATTTTCACGAAAGATCGGATGTCGTTTAGCTCATAGTCCATGTCCAGTCTCGTCAGCCAAGGAAATAGGGAAGTCGTTTAGCGCACTTTTATCATTCGCCAAACGCAATAATAACGTCAATTTTTGCATTGGAAACATTTTTCAAAGCTTGAGACTCTTGCTCCCAGAGCATCAATCACCTCGATTGATCAACAAGAGTCAGTATTATGCAAAGAATCCCCTGTGTGCTGATGCGCGGTGGTACCTCCAAAGGTCCGGTTTTTCTCGACTGGGATTTGCCGTCGTCCATCGAGGCCCGCGACGAACTGCTACTCAACCTGATGGGCTCCGGTCATGAACTGGAGATCGACGGAATCGGCGGTGGCAGCCCGCAAACCAGCAAGGTTGCGATTGTCAGCCCTTCACTGCACCCGGATGCGGACGTTGATTACTTGTTTGTCCAGGTGATGGTTTCGCAGCGCAGAGTCGACAGCGCACCTAATTGCGGCAACATGCTGTGTGCGGTTGGCCCGTTCGCCATCGAACAGGGCCTGGTCAAAGCCACCCCCGGACGCACCCGTGTGCGCATTCGCAACGTCAACACCGGGACCTTCATCCATTCCGAGGTGTACACACCGGATGGCAAAGTCAGTTATGAGGGCGATACCGCCATTGATGGTGTGCCCGGCACCGCGGCGCCGGTGCAACTGACCTTCCTGGATGCAGCCGGCAGCAAGACGGGCAAACTCTTTCCCACCGGCAACACGCAGGACGTCATTGATGGCATTGCGGTGACCTGTATCGACATGGCCATGCCCATGGTGCTCGTCGAAGCCAGTCAACTGGGCAAGCGTGGCGATGAGAGCCCAGCGGAACTGGACGCCGATAAAGAATTCCTGCGACGCCTTGAGACGCTGCGGCTGAAGGCCGGCCTGGCCATGGGCCTGGGCGATGTCAGCGGCAAAGTGATTCCCAAGCCGGTGCTGGTCTCGCCCGCGAAAGCTGGCGGTACGATTCAGGTTCGCTATTTCATGCCGCACAACTGCCACCGCGCGCTCGCCATTACCGGCTCGATTGGTCTGGCCACCGCGTGCGTGATAGAAGGCAGCATCGTCGCGCAGATGCTTGGCGGGGTCAGCACGCCGCGTCGTGAAGCGGTGCGTATCGAACACCCAAGCGGCGGGATTGATGTCGTATTGTCCTACACCGGCCGCAATGGTGAGACAATTCAAGCGTCCGTCGTACGCACCGCGCGCAGGCTGTTCTCCGGTTACGTCTACGCCACTGAGTCACAGCGCCTCGCCGGATAATTCCGGCGGTCGTTGGCATTTTTGCATCCGCACAATTCTAAAAATGGGTGATGCCATGAAAGTTGTTAAATCGCTCTACTTCCAGATCCTCTGCGCCGTGGTGCTGGGCATTGTGGTTGGGCATTTCTGGGCTCAGCAGGCCATCGCACTCAAACCACTGGGTGATGCGTTCATCAAGCTCATCAAGATGATGATTGCCCCCGTGGTGTTCTGCACCATCGTCACCGGCATCGCCGGAATGAGCGACAAACGCTCGCTCGGACGCCTGCTCAGCAAGACCATGCTGCTGTTTTTTGGCCTTACGGTGATCAGCCTGGTCATTGGCCTGGTGGCGGTATACGTGTTCCAGCCGGGCGTCGGCATGAACATTGATCCCACCCAACTGAGCACCAAAGGCTTGGCCCAGTACACCGAGTCGGCGGCAAAGCTTGGGGTTGTGGAGTTCTTCATGCACATCATCCCCGAAACCTTCGTGGGTGCCTTCAGTAAGGGGGAAGTGCTGCCGGTGCTCTTTATTGCGGTGTTATCCGGGTTTGCCTTGTCATCCCTGGGCGAGCGTGGCAAGCCGGTACTCGACGTACTCGAAGCCGCTTCGCAGATGGTCTTCAAGATCTTCGCGTACCTGATGCGTTTTGCCCCGGTCGGAGCCTTCGGCGCCCTGGCGTTCACCGTGGGTCAGTACGGCATCACTTCGCTGGGTTCGCTGGCGAAGTTGATCATGACCTTGTACATCGCCTGCGGCTTCTTCGTGTTCGTGATCCTGGGCAGCATTTGCCGTAGCAACGGCTTCAGCCTGTGGAAACTGTTGCGCTACTTCCGTGAAGAATTCCTGGTGGTGCTGGGCACGTCCTCCACGGAACCGGTCATGCCACGCATGCTGGAAAAACTCGAAGCGCTGGGCTGCAAGAAAGGCGTCGTGGGCCTGGTACTCCCCACCGGCTACTCGTTCAACCTGGACGGTACGGCCATTTACCTGTCGTTGGCGGCGATTTTCATTGCCCAGGCCTGCAACATTGACCTGAGCCTGACGCAAATCATCACCATGCTGGCGATCATGCTGTTGTCCTCCAAAGGTGCCGCCGGCGTGACGGGCAGCGGGTTCGTCGCGCTCGCTTCGACCTTGACGGTCATTCACGACATCCCGTTGGCCGGCCTGGCGCTGCTGATCGGGGTTGACCGCTTCATGTCCGAGGCGCGCGCCCTGACCAGCCTGGCCAGCAACGCCGTCGCGACGGTAGTGATTTCCCTATCGGAAAATGCCTGCCATCGCGAAACGCTGCACCGGATGCTCGACGCAAAACCCTCTGCGACGCCGGTAGAAGCCTGGGAAGACCTGAAAGTCCCCAAGCGCGTTTAACAATCACCGGGCAACGCCCCTCCCTGACTTGACCCCTCCTCCGCCAGGCGCCTTTGGCCGCCCGGCGGATCAGGGCGCGTGCGCCTCGGCGTCAGCCACTATTACGATAACAACAAGAGAATCGTCCTATGCTCGCTTTCCTTGGCCTGGCCATGGTGGTCGTATTTACCGTCCTCATCATGACGAAGCGTTTGTCGCCAATCGTCGCGCTCACCGTTGTACCTATCGTCTTCGCGGTGATTGGCGGTTTCGGTGGCACCACCGGCAAGATGATGCTCGACGGCCTGAAAATGGTCGCACCGTCTGCCGCACTGCTGTTGTTCGCGATCCTGTTCTTTGGCCTGATGATCGACGCAGGCTTGTTCGACCCGCTGATCCGCAAGATCCTCAAGCGGGTCAATGGCGACCCGATGAAGATCGCGGTCGGCACTGCCCTGCTGTCCTTGCTGGTCGCACTCGACGGCGACGGCACCACGACCTACATGATCACCTGCGCAGCGATGCTGCCGCTGTATAAGCGCATCGGCATGAACCCGATGATCCTGGCGACCATTTCCATGCTGTCGCTGAGCATCATGAGCGGCATGACCCCCTGGGGCGGCCCCGCGACACGGGCTATTGCCGCGCTGGGCCTGGATGCCGGCGAATACTTCGTGCCGTTGCTGCCGACCATGATCGGCGGCGCCCTGTGGGTGATCTTCACCGCCTTCCTGCTGGGACGTGCCGAGCGCAAGCGGATCGGCAATGTCCAACTGCAGAGCGGTGGCGGCGATTGCTACATCAACGCGATTCTTGAGGACACCCCCCACAAGCGTCCGAAACTGGCCTACGTCAACCTGGTGCTGGTCATTGCGGTGATGGCGGCCCTGGTGATGGGGTTGATGCACTCCGCGATCCTGTTCCTGATCGGCTTTGTGCTCGCGCTGATGATCAACTACCCGCAATTGGACATTCAGAAAGAACGCATCCTGGCGCACTCGGGTAACGCAATGACCGTGGTGTTGCTGGTATTCGCCGCCGGGATCTTTGCCGGGATTTTTTCCGGCACAAAGATGGTGGACGCCCTGGCACAGACCCTCGTCGACTGGATCCCGCCATCCTGGGGCCACCTGTTTCCATTGGTGGTGGCGATCACCAGCATGCCGCTGACGTTCGTGCTGTCCAATGACGCCTACTATTTTGGCGTGGTGCCGATCCTGGCCAATGCCGCCGCGGCGTATGGCATCGACCCGGTTGAAATTGCGCGCGCCTCGATCCTGGGGCAACCCGTCCACCTCATGAGCCCGCTAGTGGCCTCGACCCTGTTGCTGGTGGGCATGGTCGATCGCGATATCGGCGACTTCCAGAAGGCCACCGTCAAATGGGCAGTGCTGACCTCGCTGGTCGTCACCGCGCTGGCCTTGTTGACCGGGGCCATCAGCCTGTTCACCTGATCCACCCACAACCTCTGCTGTCTTTCAGCGCGCCTCGCTCACGGGGCGCGTGTCGCCCTGCACCCCAAATAACAACAAAGAGTCATTTGCCATGAACCCTATGTATGCCCGTCGGGCTTTGTTTTGCGCGTTAGGCCTGGTACCCGTCGCAGGAGCCAACGCCGAAGGTTTTATTGATGACAGCAAACTCAAGCTGCAACTGCGCAACGTGTATTTCAACGAGAACTTTCGCGACGAGCACGGCTTGAGTGCGCGAGCCGCCAGAACGGCAAAAAGCGAGCGTACCGAGTGGGCCCAGGGATTTCTGCTGGACTATCAGTCCGGATTTACGCCGGGCACCCTCGGCTTTGGCGTGGACGCCCTGGGGCTGTATGGCGTGAAGCTCGATTCAGGGCGCGGCCGCAGTGGCACCGGGCTCATGCCGGTGCACGATGACGGGCGAGCGGCCGACGAGTTCGCCAGCGCCGGCGCAACCGCAAAGGCCAGGTTCGCCAAAACCACGGTCAAGTACGGCACCTTGCTGCCCAAGACGCCGGTGCTGATTTACAACGATGCACGCTTGTTGCCCCAGACCTACCAGGGCACCCAGGTCAGCAGCACCGACATCGACAACCTGACCGTCACCGGCGGGCACCTGGACCGTTTCAAACTACGCGACTCCACCAACAGCGTGCCGATCGTGCCCGACGGCTACAGCGGGGAAAAATCGGGAGATTTCAACTACGCCGGGGCTGAGTACAAATGGGGCAAAAACCTTCGCTTGAGTTATTTCTACGGGGAACTCGAGAACTTCTACCGACAGAACTTTGCCGGCATCCAGCACGACCTGCCACTGGCCGGTGGTGTGCTGACCAGCGACCTGCGCTACTTCAACAGTGTTGATAGCGGCGCTGGCTACGCGGGCAAAATCGACAATGACATGTTCAGCGGCCAGTTGTCCTACGTGATCGCAGGCCATACCGTCGGAGGGGGCTACCAGACCCTTCGCGGAGATGCCGGTCTGCCCTACATCAGCGGCGCCACCGTCTACTCATTCAGCAACGCCGGTATCGGCAAATTCATCGAGGAGGACGAGAAGACCTGGATGCTCAACTACGGCTACAACTTCGCCGCCGTCGGCGTACCCGGCCTGACCTTCTCGGCACGCTACCTGAGCGGCAATGACGGCAAGTTCACGACCACGGTCAAGGAATGGGAGCGTGATACCGAGCTGGCCTACGTGGTGCAGGCCGGCACGTTCAAGGGGCTGGGGGTGCGCATGCGCAACTACGTCTATCGCTCTGAATTCTCCCGGGGCCGCGACAGCAACCGCCTCTACCTCACCTATGACATTGCCCTCTGGTAAGTCGACGATCGCGGCCCTTGCGGCCGCTTTCCTTCAGGTTAAGGTGAGGACATCCCAACATGCTGTTCAAGAACAAATACTGATTCTGCCGGTGACCCTGCCCGTTCATGGCCTGCTCAACTGGAGCGCTTACCTGTTCAAGGACAAGGCATTGTGATATCACTGCTTCCAAGGCCGCGGCCTGAAGCGGCGGTTCTGGAGAGCGGTCGATGAGGGTATTTGGCCTGGCAATACTCATCCCAACATGCGCCGTCAGCTATCTCATCTGCACGGGTGACACAGCAATAGCGCTGGCGGCCAGCTTCTTGTTCTATCTCAGTGCGGTCCTGCTCTACATGTATCCGTCGGTTTGCGTAGCCCTCCTCCACCCTGATCCTCCCCGTGCCTTACTCACGAAAAATCTCCTTGCGGGCTGGACCGTCATCGGCTGGTTCAAGGCCTATCGTTGGGCCCTTGCCGAACTGCGCCAACACGAAGCAAATGCACTCAAGCGCGGAGATAGAAAGTGATGGCCTATTGGCACTTCTTCAAAAGGCGCAGGTCAATCGTGCATCACTACCCACGTTAGTACGTCATCATGCACAGCTGGAAGAAAATATCGCTGACCGAGGGTCTGGAGCGGAGCCTGCCGGGGCACAAGGTCGATTGCGTTCTGATCAATGGCTGGACTGCTACCGTCTTTGTCAGGTCGCCAGAAACCGAATCAATGTTTTGTACAACAGGTATCAACCTGGCCAAGCTTGCAGACCGCTCGAGCGTACAGCAGCTTGCAGACGAGATAACATTTGAGATTGATATGTCCAGGACCAGGAGCGCCGGCTAGCGCTCCCCCTGCTTGATCATTCAATTTCGCTGCAACAAGGTGTTAGGCGCGACGCCGAACGCTTTGCGGAACGCATGGCTGAAATGGGAGAAGTCAGAAAACCCGAAGTCCAGCGCGGCCTGCGAGATACTGCGCACCTGGCCGCGCTCGATCGCTTCACGGCTGGCATTCAGGCGTTCCCTCCAAATCTCGGCGGCGGGGGTTTTCTGGTACCGCGCGAACGCGCGCGTGACGGTGCGGGTGGACACATTGTGGGCTTGAGCGATGACCTCAATCGACAGGTCCGGCTCGGCCAGATGCCGTTGGATGTACTGCATGATGCGGCCGTAAAGGTCCAGTTCCTGGTGAGTGGCCTTCAGGTCCTGGAGTTCCAGGCTGATCACCAGAAGGTCGAGCAACGCCTCTGAATAGCGACTGGAGATGCCCTGATCCTGCAAGGATGCCGGGGTAATCGCTGCTTGGCGCAGCATTTCACGCAAGGGAATCACGCCGGGCCGCCGATCATCGAGAACCATCGCGGTGTGCTCCGCAATACGCGGCAGGCGTTCAGTCAGCAATGCCCGCGGAATACGCACCAGGTGATTTTCGGTACCACCGAGGCTGAATCGGAACGGTTGCGTTGCGTCATAAAGAAACAAATTGCCAGTGGCCAGGCTGGCTTTTCTTCCGCTCTGTTCAATTTGCCCATGACCGTTCCGGGCGAACCCCAGCCATAAATCGTCGGCCGGACCGCTACGCAGATGTTGCGCGGAACGCTCCCAGTAATGCAGGGGCGATGACAGTGAACAGATGTCCAGACGGCCTAAGGTATTGACCGCAAGCACACCATCGAAACTGCTCTGGGACAAGGGTTTGCTATCGGCCGCCAGGCAATGGCGGCAGACCACTTCTTTCCAGTAATCAAAGCGACGTGGTGCAGCAACAGCAAGGGTCGAATACTGAGTGCTTGGATTCATGGCACTGACCTCGGTACGGCAATACAGTTAGAGCTCGAAAAGGTGTTACCGGCTTTTCAGCGCTAGCAATTAATAGGCCAGACACATTGACGGTCGCCCTCACGTACTCATAGCGACTTCCTGCGCCCGAGCGTCCCCAATAAGAGGCAAACAGGCCTGGGCTTTCGACACGGGCGCACCAACGCCGATCACCGGAGGGGTCCCCCCCGGGGTTGTCTTTTCCAACCAAACGGTTGTCTCGACGAACCAAGCGGCCTCTCGCCGTCACGCCTAATTTCCACCTCACAGCAGCTCAACCCCCGCTGATGAGGCACGCCATGCATCGACACTGTTCACACCCTTTGGCTGATGCCTCCTGGCTCCTGCACAGGCGCGACCTCGTGCCTGAAGAGTCGGCTTATTGGTTGATCGAGTGGGGGGCCATGAAGCTGCTGCGCCGACGACAGACCGCCAAGCGCGACCCGTCGCCCAAGCACTGATGCCCACCCGTAGGCCTGAACGAAAATAACGAGGAGCTCAACATGGAATCTGCAATCGACACACATCTCAGATGCCCACGCACCCTGTCGCGCCGCGTGCCCGACGAGTACCAGCCGCCCTTTGCCATGTGGGTTGCACGCGCCGACGAGCAATTGGAACAGGTGGTGATGGCCTACCTCGGCGTGCAGTACCGAGGGGAAGCGCAACGCGAAGCCGCGCTCCAGGCCATGCGTCACATCGTCGGCAGCTTCAGCCTGGCCGATGGCCCGCAGACCCATGACGTGACCCACCACACCGACAACAGCGGCTTTGATAACTTGATCGTGGTCGGCTACTGGAAAGACCCGGCTGCTCACTGCCGCTGGTTGCGCTGTGCTGCGGTCAACGACTGGTGGGCCTCCCAGGATCGCCTCAATGACGGGCTAGGCTATTTTCGTGAAATCAGCGCACCGCGCGCCGAGCAGTTCGAGACACTCTACGCCTTCCAGGACAATCTACCTGGTGTCGGCGCCGTCATGGACAAGACCAGTGGCGAAATCGAAGAGCACGGTTACTGGGGCTCGATGCGCGACCGCTTTGCGATCTCCCAGACCGACTGGATGAAGCCCACGAGTGAGCTGCAAGTGATCAGCGGTGATCCTGCCAGGGGCGGCCGGGTGGTGGTGCTGGGGCATGACAACCTCACGCTGATTCGTTCCGGCCAGGACTGGGCGGACGCCGAGGCGGATGAACGCTCGCTGTACCTCGACGAAATTCTACCGACGTTGCAGGACGGCATGGACTTCCTGCGTGACAACGGCCAGCCGTTGGGCTGCTACAGCAACCGGTTCGTGCGCAATATCGACCTGGACGGCAATTTTCTCGACATCAGCTACAACATCGGACACTGGCGCTCGGTGGAAAAACTCGAGCGCTGGGCCGAATCCCACCCGACCCACCTGCGTATTTTCGTGACGTTCTTCCGCGTGGCCGCCGGTTTGAAAAAGTTGCGGCTGTACCACGAAGTGTCAGTGTCAGACGCCAACAGCCAGATCTTCGAGTACATCAACTGCCATGCGCACACCGGAATGCTGCGCGATGCCGCTGCCGCACAAGGAGAACGGCCATGAAATTGAGTCGAGTCGTGTTGGTGCTGGGGATGTTGCCGTTTGCCAAAAGCCAGGCCCTCGAGGTCGCGCCGGGGGATTTCGAACCGCTGCCCGCCGGGGCCGATGCGGTGTTGTTTTACTACCAGCACGCCAACCGGTCCGAGCTGTATCAGAACGGCCATCGAACCTCCGACAACGCCAAGCTCAGCTCCGACGTAGGCATCCTGCGTTACATCCATGCCATAGGCCTTGGCGAAAACCTTTCATGGGAACCGCAGATCTTGCTGCCGTTCGGCTACATGAACGCCTCTGGCGACGTCGGCGCGCTGGGTGATGCACATGGCCTGGGTGACCCGATTCTCACCGCCCCGCTCAAGTGGACACTCCCCACCGCCAACAAGGATGTGTTTGCCCTGGCCCCCTACCTGTACATCCCCGTGGGCAGCTACGACAAAAACGACGCCTTGAACCTGGGCGAGAACCGCTGGCGGGCAACGTTACAAGCGGCCTATATCCACCACTTCTCAGCGCAGTGGGCATTGGACACCGTCGCCGACGTGTCCTGGGTTTCGACCAATCACGACTACGGTACCAGCAGCGCGAAACTCGAAGAAAACACGCGCTACGAGTACCAGGCCGCCGTGCGCTACAACTGGACCCCAAGCACCACGTTCGCCCTCGGTGGAGGCTATGTCACCGGGGCCGCAACCAGCATCGACGGCGTTGACCAGCACGATGGCGTGTCGACGTCCTACGCACGTTTCACAGTCACGCACTTTATTGATCCCACATTGCAGGTACAGGCGCAGCTCGGCAGGGATATCGAGGTGGAGCAAGGCTTCAAGGAAGGCGCGCGCCTGAATCTGCGCGTCTTGAAAGTGTTCTGAATGCCGCTGTCCTTTTCAGCCAAGTGCGTGTCCTGCTCAACCATGCGAATACGGTGATAGACGCCTAATTTGGTGTACATCACCACCCGGACTGAATCGATAAAAAGACAGGAAAATCATGGCCATTACTCGTCCCACGCTGGATCAGCTGTTAGCCATCGCGGCCCAGTTGAACATGCGACTGACCCAGGAACAGTCAGCGTCCTATCTGGATCTGATGCAACCAAGTTTCGATGCATACGATCTGGTCGACGAACTGTGTGATTTCGTTCCGCCGATACGTTACGAGCGCAGCTCAGGCTATCGCCCCTCGGCCAAGGAAAACCCGCTCAACGCCTGGTACTACCGGACTGAAGTGAATGGCGCCCGTGGCGGCCTGCTGGCCGGTAAAACCGTCGCGCTCAAAGACAACATCGCCCTGGCCGGCGTCCCGATGATGAACGGCGCCGCACCGCTGGAAGGTTTTGTACCGGGTTTCGATGCCACCGTGGTCACACGTCTGCTCGATGCCGGCGCGACCATCCTCGGCAAAGCCACTTGCGAACACTACTGCCTGTCGGGCGGCAGCCATACCTCTGACCCAGCCCCGGTACACAACCCCCATCGTCACGGGTATGCCGCCGGCGGGTCGTCATCGGGCAGCGCGGCCTTGGTCGCCGCCGGTGAAGTCAACATCGCCGTGGGCGGCGATCAAGGCGGCTCCATCCGCATCCCGTCGGCCTTCTGCGGCACCTATGGCATGAAACCGACCCATGGCCTGGTGCCCTACACCGGCATCATGGCGATTGAAGCGACGATTGATCATGTCGGTCCCATCACCGCCAACGTGCACGACAACGCGCTGATGCTGCAGGCCATGGCCGGTTCCGATGGCCTCGACCCACGCCAGGCGGCGCCTCAGGTCGATGACTATTGCAGTTATCTGGCGCGGGGGGTGAGCGGGCTCAGGATCGGTGTGTTGCAGGAGGGGTTCGCGCTGGCCAATCAGGATCCGCGCGTGGCGGACAAGGTGCGCGACGCTGTCGCCCGTCTCGAGGCGTTGGGCGCCCATGTCGAGACAGTGTCCGTTCCCGAACACAACCTGGCAGGTTCGTTGTGGCACCCCATCGGTTGTGAAGGCCTGACCATGCAGATGATGCATGGCAACGGCGCAGGCTTTAACTGGAAAGGCTTGTATGACGTCGGCCTGCTGGACAAACAGGCCGGCTGGCGCGAGCAGGCGGACCAATTATCCGCGTCGCTCAAGCTGTGCATGTTCGTCGGGCAGTACGGCCTGACCCACTACAACGGGCGGTATTACGCCAAGGCACAGAACCTCGCCCGCTTTGCCCGGCAAGGCTATGACAAGGCCTTGCAGAGCTATGACTTGCTGGTGATGCCGACCACGCCCATCACTGCCCAGCCCCACCCGCCGGCGGGCTGCGCGATCACTGAATACGTGGCCCGCGCCCTGGAAATGATCGGCAATACCGCGCCACAAAACATCACCGGGCATCCGGCCATGTCGATTCCCTGCGGCCTGGTGGACGGGCTGCCCGTCGGGTTGATGCTGGTCGCCAGGCACTACGCCGAAGGCACGATCTACCAGGCCGCGGCGGCGTTCGAAGCCGCGGTGGACTGGCGCACGCTCTGAGCGCCCAACCTGAAAACAATAAGAAAGACCGGCACGTTTCAACCACTCCACAACCGCGATGACTGACAGGAGATACCCCATGAGTCCATCTACTTCCACGCCTGCGAGCACTTCAACCCCCGGTGAACGGGCCTGGGCATTGTTCCAGGTCCTCAAGAGCAAGGACCTGATTCCAGAGGGCTACGTCGAGCAACTCACGCAATTGATGGAGCACGGCTGGAGCCCGGAGAACGGCGCCCGGGTGGTCGCCAAGGCCTGGGTCGATCCGCAGTTCCGGGCGCTGTTGCTCAAGGACGGCACCGCTGCATGTGCCCAGTTCGGCTATACCGGCCCGCAGGGCGAATACATCGTCGCGCTGGAAGACACGCCACAGGTAAAAAACGTGATTGTCTGCAGCCTGTGCTCATGCACCAACTGGCCGGTGCTCGGCCTGCCACCCGAGTGGTACAAGGGCTTCGAGTTTCGTGCCCGCCTGGTCCGGGAGGGGCGCACCGTGCTACGCGAACTGGGGACGGAGTTGCCAACCGACGTGGCGGTCAAGGTCTGGGATACCAGCGCCGAAACCCGCTACCTGGTGTTGCCGCTAAGGCCTGAAGGTTCCGAACACATGAGTGAGGAGCAGCTTCAGGCACTCGTGACCAAAGACGTGCTGATCGGCGTCGCCCTGCCCTGCGTTGGCTGAGAAAAACCACGCATCATCGTTCAACTCCCGGAGTTTCTATTATGGATGGCTTTCACGATCTCGGCGGTTTCCAAGGCTTTGGCAAAGTCCCTCACACCATCAATAGCCTGGACTACAAACAGGTATTCAAGCAGGACTGGGAGCACCTGGCGTACAGCTTGATGTTCGTCGGGGCCGATCATTTGAAAAAGTTCAGCGTGGACGAAGTGCGTCATGCCGTCGAACGCCTGGACGTACGCCAACATGTCGGCACCCAGTACTACGAACGCTATGTCATCGCAACCGCCACCTTGCTGGTCGAAACGGGCGTCATCACCCAGGCGGAGCTCGACCAGGCTTTGGGCTCTCACTTCAAGCTGGCAAATCCGGCACAGGCGGGAGGGCGTGCGGCGATCACCGGTCGCGCTCCGTTTGAGGTCGGCGACCGCGTGGTCGTGCGCGACGAGTACGTGGCCGGGCATATCCGCATGCCGGCCTATGTGCGCGGCAAGCAAGGCGTGGTGTTGCACCGCACTGCGGAAAAATGGCCGTTCCCGGACGCGATCGGCCATGGCGATACCAGCGCGGCGCATCAGCCGACCTACCATGTGGAGTTTGCGGTGAAAGACCTGTGGGGCGATGCAGCAGATGACGGCTTCGTGGTGGTCGATCTGTTCGAAAGCTACCTGGACCACGTCGATGCCCCTCGAGCGGTGAACGTATGATGGACGGCACCCAGGCGGGCCGACTGCCGGTGACGGTGCTTTCCGGCTTCCTCGGTGCCGGCAAGACCACGCTGCTCAACCATATCCTGCGCAATCGCGAAGGCCTGAGGGTGGCGGTCATCGTCAATGATATGAGCGACGTCAATATCGATGCCGCCGAGGTGCAGCGCGACGTGTCGCTGCACCGTGGTCGCGATGAGCTGATCGAAATGAGCAACGGCTGCATCTGCTGCACGCTACGCGCCGATCTGCTCGAACAGATCAGTGCCCTGGCGCGTCAGCAGCGTTTCGATTACCTGCTCATCGAATCCACGGGCATCTCGGAGCCAATGCCGGTCGCCGAGACGTTCGCCTTCCTTGACGCTGAAGGCTTCAGCCTCAGCGAACTGGCACGGCTCGACACCCTGGTGACGGTGGTCGATGGCAGCCGTTTTCAGGCGTTGCTCGCGTCACCGGACACCGTGGCCCGCGACGATACACAGGAGAACACCTCTGCACGCCCTTTGGCGGACCTGCTGATCGAGCAGGTGGAGTACGCCAACGTCATTCTCGTCAACAAACGGGACCTGATCGACGAGCCGGGTTATCAGGCCGTGCAGGCGGTCCTCGCAGGCCTTAACCCGACGGCGCGGATCATACCGATGGCCCACGGCCAGGTTGAGTTGACCCGCCTCCTCGACACCTATCTGTTTGACTTGCCCAGCCTTGCGGCGTCGCCGGGCTGGATGAGGAAAATGGAGGTTGAAGACGCTCCGGCCTCCGAGTCGGACACCTATGGCGTGACGTCCTGGGTGTACCGCGAACGCGCGCCCTTCCACCCACAACGCTTGCTCGATTTCCTCCAACAGCCCTGGAGCAACGGACGCCTGTTACGCAGCAAAGGTTATTTCTGGCTGGCCAGCCGGCACTTGGAAACCGGCCTGCTGGCGCAAAGCGGCGCGCAGTTCCAGTGGGACTATGTTGGGCACTGGTGGAACTTCATCGAGCAGTCGCAGTGGCCGCGGGATGAATACCGGTTGCAGAGCATCATGGCCAAGTGGGACAGCATCGTCGGCGACTGTCGGCAGGAGTGGGTGTTCATCGGCCAGGATCTCGATACCCACGCGTTGCAGCGTGAGCTCGACAACTGCCTGCTCAGTGCCGAAGAAATCGCCGCCGGACCGTCGGCCTGGCGAGCCCTGCCGGGGGCCGCGGCCTTTGATGCACAGGCCCTGTCGGCTCCCAGGCAGGCTGAATCCATTTGACGAGGTAGAGGTGTTCCATGCTCTTTTTCAGCCGAACCCACCGCTGGGTACTGACGCCGCTCGCCGACAGGCTGGAGCAGCCTGACCAGGCAAGCACGCCGCTGTCGTCGAATAACCCGATATTGCGCCGCATCCTGGCCGGCGTAGACCAACTGCTGCAGGAGCGGCGAACCCTGAAGGACCAAACACGCGCATTGGGCCTGGAAGTCGCCCGATTGGATCAGCGCCTGGCCGGCCGCGACACACAATTGCGCCAACTGGAAGCGCACTTGACCCTGATCACCCAGGGCGCCGGTGAACTGTTTTGGGCGCTGGAACTCGATGGAACCACTGCCCCTGCGCCGGACTGTGCGCTGCAATGGATGGGGTCGGCGTCGATCCAGCCCCAGGGTGTTGATCAACTGGGCCGTTGGAGTGAACAGTTGCACCCGGCTGACCAGCAAGCGCATCGGGAGGCGCTTACCCGGCATCTGGCCGATCGCAGCGGGCGTACACCCTTTGCGTTGGACGTGCGGATAAAGCCTGCAACCGGCGACGACTATCGCTGGTGCAGGATCAGCGGTGAGTCGCGGCGTGATGCGCAGGGCCTCGCGGTCGCCATCGGTGGCAGCGTACGTGACATTCATGAACAACGCCTGCACAACGAAACGCTCGAACTGGCGGCCACCCGTTTCGATATTTCCCGGGAGATGCTGCATGACGGGCTCTGGGACATCGAGGTGGTAGCGGGCGACCCGGCGAACCCGAAAAACACCATTTGGTGGTCGTCGCAAATGCGCCGGCTGCTGGGGTGCAGCACGGTTGAGGAGTTCCCCAACACCCTGGAAAGCTGGACCTCACGCCTGCATCCCGACGATAGCGCTCGGGCCATCGCAGCCTTTGTCGCCCATGTGGACGACCGCAGCGGCCGGACCCCATTTGACGTGGACTATCGACTCAAACACAAAAACGGCACCTACCGCTGGTTTCGCGGCCGCGGGCAAACACGTCGCGCCCCGGACGGCTCCCCGCAGAGGGTGGTGGGCGCCATTACCGATATCCATGCCCACCATGAAGAAAGTGCGATGCGCGAAACGCAGGCGCAACAGCATCGGGTGATGCAGGAGACCCTCAGCAAGCTGACGCAGATTGTCGCCACCATCCAGGGCATTGCCAGCCAGACCAACCTGCTGGCGTTGAATGCTGCCATCGAAGCGGCGCGCGCCGGCGAGGCCGGGCGCGGGTTCGCGGTGGTCGCCGATGAAGTGCGCAAGCTGGCCACCCGCACCAGCCAGGCGACCCAGCAGGCGGCCGAGATGATAGACGGCTAACCACGTGCCCCCGCGCTGCGGGCGTGGGCAACGCACATATTCCAACAATAACAATCAGGTACGTTATGCGCGATTACAACTCAGCAGTGAGCTCCTTCGATTTTTTACGCTTGGCCGCGCAGGATTTACAGGGCGAGCTGAATGCCTTGAATGCCTGCGTCGAATGCTGCGACCGACACGCCGACGTAAATGCCGTGGCGTTGTATTGCGAAACGCGGGATGGCCGCGCCACGCACTACCGTTTCAGCGAACTGCAAGCTCACGCTGCGCGCTTCGGCAACTTTCTGCGGGAACAGGGGGTCAAGCCCGGAGACCGTGTCGCGGGCCTGATGCCACGCACGGTTGAACTGTTGATCGCCATTTTGGGCACCTGGCGTATCGGCGCAGTCTACCAGCCGCTCTTTACCGCGTTCGGTCCAAAGGCGATCGAGCAGCGATTGGGCTGCTCCAAGGCACGCTGGATCGTGACCGACGTGCACAACCGTTCCAAGCTGGACGACATCCCCGACTGCCCACGCATCCTGGTGACCGGCGATCATGCATGGACCCCAGGCGATTACGATTTCTGGAGCGCGCTGGATCGTCAACACGCCGAGTGCGCGCCCGCGTTGCTGGATGCCAGCGCGCCTTTTTTGCTGATGTGCACCTCAGGCACCACCGGGCCGGCCAAGCCGCTGGAAGTGCCTTTAAGCGCTCTCCTGGCCTTCAAGGGTTATATGCGTGATGCCATCGACTTGCGTGAGGAAGACCCGTTCTGGAACCTCGCCGACCCTGGCTGGGCGTACGGCCTGTATTACGCGGTGACCGGTCCATTGGCATGCGGCCATGCCACATTGTTCTATGACGGGCCGTTTTCGGTGGAGAGTACCTGCCGGATCATCGCGAAATACGGAATCCGCAACCTGGCCGGCTCGCCGACGGCCTATCGCCTGCTGATCGCAGCAGGGGACGAGTTCGCCGACGCCGTGCGTGGTCACCTGCGTATCGTCAGCAGCGCCGGCGAGCCGCTTAACCCGCAAGTCATCCGCTGGTTTGCCGAACAGCTCGGCGTGGTCATCCACGACCATTATGGCCAGACCGAAATCGGCATGGTGCTGTGCAATCACCATGGGCTAGACCACCCGATACGTGAGGGATCGGCCGGTTATGCGATGCCGGGATACCGCATTGTCGTGCTGGATGACGCCCACCGGGAATTGCCGACTGGCCAGCCAGGCGTGCTGGCGGTGGACCGCGAACGTTCGCCGCTGTGCTGGTTCAAGGGCTACTTCGCGATGCCGACCAAAGCCTTTGTCAGCGGCTATTACTTGAGCGGCGATATTGTGGAGTTGAATGACGATGGCAGTATCAGCTTCGTCGGCCGTAACGACGACGTGATCACCACCTCGGGCTATCGCGTCGGACCTTTCGATGTCGAGAGCGCGCTGATCGAACACCCGGCGGTGGTCGAGGCCGCCGTGGTCGGCAAACCCGACCCGCAGCGCACCGAGCTGATCAAGGCATTTATCGTATTGAATGGCCAGTACTCGCCCAGCGCCGAATTGGCGGAAGTCCTGCGCCTGCACGTGCGAGAGCGCCTGGCTGCACACGCTTACCCGCGGGAAATCGAGTTCGTCGAACAACTACCCAAGACGCCAAGTGGAAAGCTGCAGCGGTTCATTCTGCGCAGCCAGGAAATAGCCAAACAGCAGGCACTCGACACATGACTCACGGGCGGATGGTTCCTGTGCTGAGCCGAAGGGAGTTTCAGCGCAGAGCCCTGGAGTTGTTCAAGGAGCGCAGTTTCAGCCAAGTGAGCGTGCGTGAATTGGCGGCGCATATCGGCATAAGCCCGGGAGCGGTTTATCATCACGTCGAGAGTAAAGAGGCCATGCTGTTTGAATGGCTGATGGAGCTGTATCAGGCGTTGTTGTCGCATGTTGATTTGATCAAAACGCGAAGATTGACGCCCGCGCAACGCCTGACAACACTGATCGACGCTCACATCCAACTGTATGACCACATGACTGTGCACTTCAAGTTGGCCGTCATGGATGCCAATTGTCTAGGCGCAGCAATGCAGGCACGCGTTGAGCAATTGAAGCTTGCCTATGAGGCAGAATTCATAAAATGGGTCGACCAGGCTTGCCATCAGCCTGGCGGGCCGTTGCGCGAGTGTGCGCTCACAGCCATTTTGCCGATGCTCAATAGCCTGCCTGCATGGTTGAGCCCCATGATCGATAACGCTCAGCGTCGAGTGATCGCAAAGACCATCGCCGAAGCAGTACTACACGCGATAAACGCGCTTCCTTCCAACACGTCGCCCTGAACGGCGAGATGCGCTGCGCTGGGTGATGATAGACCCACCCAGCTTTGGCGAACCGTCCCGCGGGCTAAGCCACCTGGGTCGCAAACCTGCCAACGGCGTCGACCACCCGCTTGGCACCGTCCTGAATTTCAACAATCACCTGGCCTGCCTGAGTGGCAAGCTCAAGGCCTTGCTCGGCTTGGGACTTGCTGTTTGCCATCTCAGCGACGGTTTCATCGACCAACTTCTGATTCTGCAAGACAACCGACGCGATTTCTTCAGTCGCTGTGCTGGTCCGTCCAGCCAATTGTCGAACCTCATCAGCCACAACGGCAAATCCTCGACCTTGCTCACCTGCGCGAGCCGCTTCAATCGCCGCATTCAGAGCCAGAAGATTGGTTTGCTGCGCGATGCTGCTAATCGTCTGGATAATTGAGCTGATCAACAATGACTGTTTGCCCAGCGCTTCTACTCCCCCAGAGGCCGCCTGCATATCAACCGCGATTTTACGCATGGTATGCATCGTGTCGTTGACGACGACTGCGCCTCGTTGAGCGCTGACATCCGTTTGCTGAGATATTTCAAATGCCGTTTGGGCTGCCCCGCTCACTTCATGCTCACGGTCCACTTGATCGGTCACTACCGTCGCGAACTTCACCACTTTGCAAAGATTGCCTTCGGTGTCGTAAACCGGATTGTAGGTTGCCTCCAGCCACACCGTTTGGCCGCGACTGTCTATACGCTCGAACCGGCCAGCGACAAACTCACCTCTGTTCAGCTTTGCCCAGAAGTCCTTGTACTCCTGGGACGAAGTCAGCTCCGGTTTACAGAAAACACGGTGATGGCTCCCTTTTGCTTGTCCCAGGTTGTAGCCCATGGCTTGTAAAAACTGATCATTTGCCGTCAGTACATGCCCAGAGAGATCAAACTCGATCACCGCGGTAGAACGTAACAACGCCTCGATGAATGAGGCATTTTCCGAGGCTTTTTCTACTCGGGACGTAATGTTTGTCGCGTAGCAAGTGATGTGGCTCAGCTGGCCGCTCGCGTCCATGATGGGCTGCCAATGTGCATGAATCCACACCAACGAACCATCGGCATGAAGGTATCTGTAATCGTCGCTGATCGACTTCCCCGCGGCCACTGCAGCTCGAAAGTTATGAAAGCACGGCAGCTTGGAGACGTACTGGGGAACAATCTCGGCCATGGGGCGACCTACAAGCCGATCCGGAGCATAGCCCAGCGTATTTCCAAAGTTTTCGTTGCAGGCCATGATGTTAAATGAGGGATCGATACTTAACGTCAGCATTTCACGATCCAGGCCATCGCGCAGTTGGCGAAGCTCTAACAGTTCACTGTTCTGAGATTGAAGCTGTTTCTTAAGGCTTGCATTGAACATAGGAAATCGCCTCTTGGGTCATACCTATCGTATCGGCATCTCATGGCACAAATTGAGGGCGTGGACCAAGAATGACCGCTGGCCCCGTGAGGAAATCATCTGGTCCAAGGCAGTTGCGGACCTGAACATCAGCGAAATCACCGGGGAGTTTTGCGCAGGCACAAAAAAGCCGATCTAGTTGATCGGCTTAAGAGTCTGATTTTACTCAGGAATAATGGTCGGGACGGAGTGATTCGAACACTCGACCCCTAGCACCCCATCTCCTTTTTCATACTTCTTGAAAGCTTCCGAAATTTTACTCTGGATTTTTCTAAGCTAGTATTTACTTGAGCTCCAGCGGTGTTCTGCTCTACGAGAGTCCAGTAACGTCCATCAAGAGCCGACGTATTTGTGGGGGGAAAAGTAGGGGGAACCCATTTTATGGCCAAAATCACCATCAAAGAACTCGAGTCACTGACCGCTGAAGATGCCGGTCGAATCCTCAGGGAGGATGGCAATCTGGCCGGTCGAATCTCTGTCCGTAAGGACGGTGTGTCGGTCAGCTTTTTCTATCGGTATCGGTGGGGCGAGCAGAACAAAGAGTACGCCTGCGGAACCTGGCCGCGCAAATCCCTGACCGACATCCGCAAGGCGCGTAACCAGGCCCGGGCGCTCATTGATGAGCAGATCAATCCCAACGAACACAAGAAAACCGCCAAGGCACAGGCCTACGCCGCGGCTAACGTAGAGGCCGAACAAGTAAAAACGACGAAGGTGCAAACGCTGACCGTCCAGGATCTGGCCCAGGCCTGGCTGTTGGATGGCGTCGCGCGTAAAGACGGCAATGCCGAGTTGCAACGACGCTTTACCAAGGACCTTTTGCCAGCACTCGGTAAGACCGCAGTGAGCAGCGTATCCGAACACGATGTTCGGGCGCTGATCCGCACCGTGGTCAACCGCGGCGCTCACCGGCAAGCGATCAGCTTTTTCGCCGACCTCACCCAGATGTTCAGCTGGGCCAGAAAGCGCCAACCTTGGAGGACGTTATTGGTTGAGGGCGATCCGACTGAGCTGGTCGACATCACTCCCCTGATCCCTGCCGACTACGAAGCCGAACGAAGTCGGATCCTTTCCCCGGCGGAGCTGTTGGAACTGCACAACCGCTTCCAGCAAATGACCGCCGATTACAACGCCCTCCCCGCGGGCCAAAAGTACGAGGGTATTCGTCCATTAAAGAAGGAAACGCAACTCGCGCTCTGGATCAGCCTGGGCACCTTGTGCCGGATTGGCGAGTTGCTCCAAGCCGAATGGAAAAATGTCGATCTGGACCAGCAGACCTGGTTCCTCCCCAGCGAAAACGTCAAAGGCACTCGCGGCAAGAAACAGGACCACTATGTCTTCCTCTCCCCCTTTGCCCTGCATTTCTTTCAGGAACTCAAGACCCTGACGGGAGACTCCCAGTGGTGCTTTCCGAACAAGCAGGATGACGGACATGTGGACGTGAAAGTGGTGAGCAAGCAGGTGGGTGACCGCCAAGCCCGGTTCAAAAACCGCAAGGCCCTCTCCAGACGGTGCCATAACGATACCCTGGTCCTTGCCGACGGCCAAAACGGCGACTGGACGCCGCATGACCTGCGCCGCACGGGCGCGACCATGATGCAAGCCTTAGGCGTTAGCCTGGATGTCATCGATCGCTGCCAAAACCATGTGCTGGCCGGCTCTCGGGTGAGACGTCATTACTTGCATCACGACTATGCCGACGAGAAAAAAAACGCCTGGAACCTGTTGGGTGATCGACTCAGTGCGGTGCTGTCCTCGACCTACGAGCACACGGCAAACGAGTCGATGTTGTCTTTTCCAGCGTACGCGCAGCCAGAGACGCGAACACCGTCATAGGCTGTTGCACCCAGAGTTTCCCGGACTTCAACATCCGCGACACCCTGTGTTGTGACCTTAAATTCGCGATGAGGAAAGGTGACAGACTACATGTACACATTCGTGAGCTTCACCGTCGTGGAACTGTTCGAAAAAGTATGGCAAATACCCATGGTCAAACTGGCACACGATATTGATGTTTCCGACGTCGCCGTCGCCAAAGCTTGTCGCAAAGCCGGCATCCCTCTCCCTGGGCGTGGCCACTGGGCCAAATCGGAAAAGCAGCGACAACGCAAACCCAAACCTCCTCAGGTCGAAGGCAATGTCCGACTCCAAGTGCTCGACCATGACAACTCGCTCGCCAAGACTGGCACTGATTTTAACTCACCTATACTCCGGCGGACTATTGAAGCCCCCCCATCAATTAACGGAGCCTCACGCGCTGGTGAGTCAATGGCTAAAGAGCGCGAAAACGTCGAAGGTCGCCGATGGCCTAGAATGGGGCCTGTCTATTCTTTTGCACAATCTATACCCTTTAAGTGCAGCGATAGAAGAAATTACCAAGTGGCTTTCGGAAAATGGCGTAGAGAACATTGCAGTTAACGCGGCGGCGGCCGTGGAAACCTTGGACGCATATGTGAAAGCGACACTGACGCGATTATACGATTTCGGACGATCTGATTCATCCCCCTTGACTCCATAGGCACTTTTTTCTAAATGGTGCTATACCTGAGCATACTACTATTCAATAAAATCTGAGACAGAGGTTTGTTATGAGCCTTACAAATGACAACAATGAGCCACCTAAGGAATTCGACAACACCTTAAGCTTAAAATCCAAACATAATCCACACCCACCCTACAACCCTATAGACAGACTAGAACAACAAATTTCTTGGTACGATAAAAAAAAGCATTTCAGCGCAATTCAAATTTAAAACCTTGAAACTAATGCAAACTATAACATCCGCATTAATTCCAGTAGATTCAGTCATCGAAAATCCAGACTTAAACAAAATTCCAGCGCTACTTGGCTTGGTATTACTAATCATGGAAGGAATTCAACAACTGAACCGATATCAGCAAGTATGGACCACCTATAGATCAACTTACGTAGCGCTCAAACACGAAAAATACACATATTTATCGAGCGCAGTGCCATACGCTAGGGTAGATGCTCCGGAAGCTTTGTTGGCTGACAGAATTGAGGGGCTTATTTCGCAAAAGCACGCAAAATGGGTTGCCACCATAAATAGCTCAAAGCCCGAAAAAAGATAACTATTAAGAAGCGCATTGATCATGCCAAACAACAACCACTACAATGCTTTTTTAAGTTACAGCCGAAAAGACCATACGGCGGCACACTGGTTACATAAAAAGCTTGATCGATACAGAACACCAAAGAGCCTCTTAAAAACAACAGGTAATCACGGAAATATCCCCGAGTCACTTCACCCAATATTTATTGACAGGGCCGACCTGCCGGGTGGAGGGCGACTTAGTGAACGCCTTAATGAGAAGTTACAGGCAAGCGACTCATTAATTGTTTTTTGTAGTCCTGCAGCTGCCTGCAGCTCATGGGTCAATGAAGAGGTAAAAAGATTTATCGAGCTCGGAAAGGGCGATAGAATTTATCCAGTAATTTCTCCAAATTCCCCAAATTCAGAAGATATTGAAAACGATTTCTTTCCGCCAAATCTTCGTAACCTTGATTATCTTGCCGTAGATCTAAGAGCTCTTCGAGACGACAAGAAAAATTTAATCGGCGACGGCCGGGCAGTCGGCCTTATGAAACTCACCGCTGGGCTTTTAGGAGTGGATCAAGACGTTCTCGTTAGGCGAGAACACAATAGACAGAGAAAAGCGCTGATTGGGCTTTCTTTTTCTGTAGTACTTTTTTTTATAGTCGCGATACTAGCACTTTGGTTCGGATACCAGTCACACCTACAAACGATTGAGCAGGAAAAACAAACTCGTACACAAGCCAAATTACGTGGAATTGCTGAGCGCAGGTCGGAAAATCTTACGAATTCCGTTGAATTCTATAGAAATTTAATCAAAGAGCAAGCAGATCCAACAGTCACTATAAAAATGGGATACCTGAAGTACATAGGAAACATTTCATTTACAACATGCAAAGAAGGCAACTGCAGAATCCTCACACTAAAAGAGATGGGTAAAACCTCCGGAAACTATTACATAATACTTCGAGAGTCACTTAACAACCTTATAAAATATAAAGGCCCATGCTTCGGAGCTTGTCGATTCACATGCGAAGACCCTTCACCATTCTACATCCTGACTCGCAATGAACAGGAGTGTGCCATAGCTGACATCAATGAAGCTGCAAGCCACGTAATGAATTTGAGTTTGTATAGAGCGAAAGCAGGAAAAAAGGAGGTTATCGGCATACAGATTGCAGGCACGTATTGGGGGAGAACTTTCGGTGGCGCAGCATTTCCGATGGTATTTCTTGCACGAGACCTATCATATGATGATGCAGAATTTAGAGTTATCGGAATTCTAGAATATGCTGGCGTGAGGGACGAAGAACCTACTGAAGAGGAATATCGTAACGATGACTTTGCATATGAACACAAGCCGGACGTTATTATAAAATGGTTAAAACACAAAGATAACCCCGACGTCATTGTTGGGGAAACATGGGGTTACCCTGGCTCCTATAAGCGATACACCTCGATGTACTATAGCTACCTCAACGAGTTTTCTCGATATGCAGGACACTGCTTAGCCCATGGAGTATATGATGTTGGCATTGTAGGCAAAAACGAAGATGGCTTGATAAATTTAATCAATGCCGATCTCAAGGATTGCAGTATCGAAAATGAGTTATATGACCTAGGTAACGCAAAAAGCGAAGATATCGAAAAAAACCCGGAAGATCCGGAGGAGCAAATCGACGAGAATGAATCCACGCATACTGATGAAAAATAATTCGCAGCGCCTGCCAGACGGCATTTGCTGCCTATCCACGGGGTGATAGTAGACATATAAAGCAAGACCTTTACTGTCTGGATAAACAGGCTCTAGGCAAGGCGAGCTTCATGTATGGAGTAATAGACTCGGCTGGACTAGCAGGGACATTCTGCAGGGACGGCGGTCGGGCTGGATGTTGACACATCCCGCCCGAACGCTCTTTTTTACTTCGGTGTTGAGACTTCTTTGGCGTAAGTCTGACAGGTCGCCGGGGTGATCAGTCCTTGGTCGCCGGCATCGGTGATGTCGATAATTCGTTGTGCATGCGCCGGGTCAAGTTGGGCTCTTGTGGGACCATGAACCACACTGCCGGCGGAGGGGGTGGCTGACATTGAACTGTTGGCGCTGGTGCGATTTTGACCCAGGCAACCGGAATTCATTGCCCCACCGACTACTCAAAAAATGATGAACTCGCGGGTGATTTCGAAGATAGCATGTGGGGCAGTCAAAATCAGCAGCCTAGGTCAAAATCGCACCAGCGCCAACAGGCTGTTAGCTCACATGTCATGCTTTATCTTAGCTGATATAACAGACCCGAAGAGCATCCCGCAGGAACTTCAACGAATTATTCCCATGCTCCCGTCGGTCCCCGTTCAACCCTTGATTTCGGCGGAGGCTACTCCCTATACATTGTTTTCAGACTTCGGCGGGTATCTTTCCGTACTCACGCCGCATGTATACGTTAACGATGATGCACTTTTAGCGGAAATTGATAGATGTATTTTACCAGCCATTTATGCACGAATCACAGAATTTCAAAAACGTCGAATAGAGTTCGAGCAAATCGTGATGAAACTCGGTCGCTGAACTGAGCCCGGTGCTGCGCAAGCTGTCGAGGTAGTCGTTGTTGAAATCATGTTTAGTGCCACTGTGTAACTTTCGCGCTTAAATGCCCGTAGTTAAAAGTCAGGCACAGATTGATAAGTACCCAGGCGAACAGCTTTGCGCTTTTCTTTCGCCGAATAACTACCCCGCGCCGAATAAGCGGGGGACTGGATTCCCCATACCACCTCCGCTGACGCAAGTTGCTTCATCAGGTGGCGATCCAGCACCTCACTACCGACCAACTCACGTCGCTCTGCCAGTCGGCGAGGAAGGCACCATCGATCCCAGAAGACCGCCTGCCCCTGTGCGAGAAGCGCCTGCGTCTTTATGAACGCAGAATGGGTGCCATCGCAAATCCGGTAGCTGATGAAGTTTACCGGCTGAAGACTTAGCCTCCCAAGATGCTCCTCCAAAGGATCAGCCGAGGCCAAAAGCCGCATACTCTGCAAGCTCCTGCCAATGGGGGCCTCAAGATCTTTGAACACTGGGTTTATACGGCCTTGTCCCGTTACCGATTCAAGCTCAGGAAGAACCTGTAAAATATTGGATAACGGAAACCAATGCGAGTGCTTCGTTGCAATAAACCGAAATTTCCCATCGTCTGACCTTTCAACGTGTTTAACTTCAATGCGCGTGTCAAGCCCGGGTGGAAGAGCCCCCCACGGTGAAAAAATTTGCCCAAGGATCCAAATCGTATCCCCCTTTCTCACCTGCTGTGTGGGTCCGGTTTTACGGCGACTGACATGAAATTTCGGGCGGGAAAAACCGGCGTCGAGGTCTTGTACACCTGCGAACCAGGGATGATTGGGATCATCAGGGAATCGCAATACGATTCGCCTAGGCACATAGTGAATAAAGTGTTGAGGCATACGTCCTGACCTCGTTACGCAAATCCCGACCGCGGGACGCACAATGAATTACACGAAACCTTTCAAATGTGAGAGCGAGACACTCCGCGCCGCATACGACACACCAACACGCTGGATATCCGGAATGTTCGCCACTGAGTCCAGTTTCGAAATGGTAGCGGGGTCGACGTCTGTGAGACCTAGCCTATCCAGCCCGGACCGGGTCAACTCAGGGTTGTAACGCACATAGCTGAACAAGTTCGGGCAGGTCGATTTGACGTTGTCTTCCACCATCATCATTTCGCCAAACTCTCGATCAATCGCCCCTCCGAAACGACACGCCCCCAGCGTCCGGCAAGCCATATCCCACCCTGCACTGGCCGCGTTCATAAGTGCCCCCGGAAGGTTTTTGGCGTAATGAACCAGGTTCATGTCACTCACCTTCAAATCCTGCCAGGTTTCAGCGGCGCTGCCGGTGCCGACCGAAACGATCAACAATTTGTCGGCGCCCGTTTTCCAGTTAATCGCATAAGGTTCGGCAGTCACCATCTGAAACGCCAGGAAGGCCGGGTTGTTGTACGTCGTGATGCCTCCGTCAACGAAAACAAACTGGTACTCAGCATCGGTATCCGGGGCAAAGGTTACAACTTCGGGCGGGAAATAAGTCGGAGCCGCGGTGCTAGCACGCAGCAACTGCCATAGCGGCAAATGCAGGTTGCAGTCTTTGCGCTGAAGCTGGTTGTATTTTCCACGAGGATTGTTGGACACCGGCCAGGGTGAGTCGGTGGTGTGGTTGCGCAGCACCATCATCAACAACGTGCGTAGCCCATAACTACCCAGCGTGGCGTTGGGCTCTTGTGGTGTCGACGAATGTTTCAGTGCCCGGTCCAGTTCCGCACGCAGTTTTGTCGCCAGGGGATCGGCCTTGTAGGTGTACTGCAGACGTTTAAAAACCGATGCGGGGTCGAACATGTCCTTGCCGCTGCCCACGTAAAACGCACGAATATCGTCCATGGACATCCCCGCAGAAATACACGCAGCGATAATTGCACCGGTACTGGTACCGCAAACAAAATCAAAGAAATCGGCAAGAACCAGCGTTGGCGCATTTTTAGCGATACGCAGATCGGCTTCGAGTTTGGCCAGGATCTCGACGCTCATCAGTCCGCGAATACCACCGCCGTCACAGGCAAGGATTTTCTTCGGTTCAGCAGATTCGATGCGGCTGACCAGTTGTTGGCTCATGGCGAATGCTCAGATATTGGGTTGGCGGCTCAGGGTGAGTCAGTGAATTCCGGACATTGACAGGTGTAGCTCATATTTGCCGATACGCAGTCGATTCAATCGCCGCCCTACCAAAGCTTGCGTGTATCCAGCCAGGCTACTCGCCCCGTCCGGCGCTTCACTTCCTTGTACATATGCTCGGTGCCACCCGGTCCGTCGCCACCGCTGCCATTCCACAGGCAGATAAACCGCACCTTGTTTACCCCCCATGCAAGCGCACTGTATTGCAACCACAGGTTGCAGCGCTCAAAAGGACTCATGGCTTCATCGGGGCTCGATTTGGGTGGCGAACCAAGTTCGGTCGGCATGATACGCAGCACCACCTCTGTCTGGCTCTTGAGATCGAAATAGCGGGTACGCCACTGCTCACCACCCAAGGAGGGCAGTATGGAGCGTTCAATGAACTCGGGCTCGGGAAGTGGCAGCATCAGTTGCAGGCGCACGCCGAGCTTTTGACACGCTTCGAGGAACAACAGATCACCACCGCATGCACCTTGCGCCAACGCGAGGTCACCGGGGCCCGCACCGAAGCTCTTGAGCGCTGCGGCAATACTCTCTGCAGCAACGGCTTCCTTGTCTGCCGGAAAGCGAGGAACCGCACGATCAGGGGTGTCGATCATATGACCACTGAAGAGGAATACCTGGCGCGGTTCGAATGGGGGGGAGCTAATGGCTATTTCCTGATCGATGATATCGAGCGCGACGGCTGTTTCGGCGGGACGGAACTCAAGATCGCGCAACAGGCAAAGTGTCTGGCGGATGGAGTCCAGCGCGAACCAGTCATGATTCGTAGCGGCGGCAGTGGCTCGATACTCTTTCCTCACGTCCTCAAGCGTGCTCACCAATAAACACAACTCGGCATAGCTCGCTTGAGCCCAGTAATCCTTGCGGTTGCGCTCTCGTGCAGCGAAGCTCGACCAGCGCACGCCCCCGGTCAACAGATCAATCGCTGTGGCGCTGGTTTCCGCTCCGAGATGACGGCGCAGAACGCTCAAGGTCAGTGCATTGATACCGGAATAGTAGTGATCCGGGGCGTTGCTGAACGCTTTGTAGTACGGCTCGATGGCTTGAGTCAGCGCCGAGTCCTGCGACCGCGCGGCGCCTATCCATTCTGTCGGAGTAGAGCCCCGAGAGCGCCAACGATTGATCCAGTTCTCCTTCTCCACACGCCCGGCAAGCGCCCGGATTTCCGGATCGTTTGGATAGTCCATGGTCAGATGGCGCATCGCCTCTCTCGCCTCAACCTTGCGATCAAGACGACCATAGCAAATCGCTTTTTTCTCACGCGCAAACTTGTTCGCCGGATCGAGAGCCAGTACGGCGTTAAATTGCTCCAACGCGAAATCGTAATGCCGAAGCTTGAGCAGTGCGTCCCCTGCCGCGCTTTTTGCCTCGATGCGCAACGCCACTGTCGGCGCTTCCTCGGCCAGCACGAGAATGTCACCCGCCAACCTTTTCTGCCGTGCTATTTCCAGCCGATTGGACCACTCCTTATAGGAAGCGCTGAACTCGTTGTGTTGTTCAAGCAGTAGCTTTTTCCAGTCAGGCTCGCACAAGTGCGGAAGCAAGCTATACACCGGACTCACCTTGCGCCCATGCCAAGCGTCAAGCGTCTCACGCACCATGTCAGTGAGACACTTGCGATCGAGAGCCAGCGTCGCTGGGTCAGGGGCGCCGTCCTTCAGGTTGTAACGCAATTTGCGATCAGTGTAGATATCAAACGGCTGGCTCTGTCTCGGTCCCTGGACAAGCACCACACCCCGCGCACGAAGCGCATGTCGCACACCGAGTTCATACCAGACATTGGGGTTGTCCAGCGTCAAGTCGGCGATAACGACATCCGCCATCAACAACTCCTGGAACATGTCGGTACGAATGTCCCCCGCTCGGAGCTCTTCATCAGCGCGGAACACTTCCAGACCGGCATCACGCAACGCCGGTTCGATGTACTCGGCGTATACGCGATTAAAGTCGATCATTTTCCCGTCATGCGCCGGTTTAGTACCAAAAGGCATGGCGACAAAGGCGTGGAGCTTCAAGCGCTTCTCCTTGAAATGGGAACTACATGGAACGTTTGCCTTGGGCAATAAGCACCGTTCTCATCAATATAGGGTAGAAATACGGATCAACAATTCCCTGACATCAACAACGCCCTGGCCACGCTCTTCACTTGCTCGTTGATCTTTGATTACAGGTCCAGAAAGCTTAATGGGATCGCGGAGCAGGACTTCTTTGTGTCAGACGCAGTTCATCCACTCGCTCCAACAGGTGGTTACCGAAGGCGGGCAATCGATAGATGTTCCATTTTTCATCACCCTCACGGTTACTCACTGCCAGCAGTACCTGCTGACCAGCGCCCAGGGCATGAAATTCCGTGTAACCGGGTATCAGCGCTACTTCCGCCAGGGTCACGGCATCGTGTAAGGCGACACCTTCACTCGTTTGCACAAGAACGAGACCTTGGTCGCCAAGGTCGACAATCTGACTGGCACCCGGGCGTAAAGGCGCCTGCTGCAAAAGCGTATTGCCGTCGGTAGACATCCGCACCAAGCGATCATCGCGGGTTGTCATTAGCCAGCCTTGTGCCTGGAAAACCGCCGATTTTATTGCAAGGTCCCGAGTGGCCGGACTAACAGCCGGTTGCAATTGATGAGCGTCGATAATCGCCCATCGGCCGTCAGTGTTGAACACCAGCGTGTCGTGACCATCGGCCGAAAATACAAGACCGGATTGGCCGCGAAGACTGTGCCAAGGCGACTCACCCAGGCCCACGGAAAAATAGGCCGAGCTGCCTTCGATCTCCGTAGCGTTTTGGGCCTGCGGCGGCAGATAGGTCAACGAGTCCCCGTCCAGCGAACTTCGGGTCCACACCTCGCCAGTTGCTTCGTTGACTGAATGACTGCCAGCGGGCGCAGGCAGTACCTGCAATTGGTTGGATTTTATATTGATGCGAGTCAGCACATCGAACGACTCACCGTAGATGTCGCCATTCCAGGCATGGTCGAGGATGGGCGAGTGCCAAAAAATGCCGTGTTCGCGAAAACTCTGAGCCAGCATGCGACTCATTCCATCACGGTTCGATGGCGAGTGCTGATTGAACGATTCGCGGCTGAGAATCGCGTCAATCGTTATCTCATCAATCACCGGATTGAGTTCCTTCAAAACTTCACCGTGCTGATTTGACAGCTGATAAGTCTTGCCTCTAAAGGAGCGCACCCAATGCGCTTCGGGCACGATGTCACTACCTGCCGCGATCGCGCGTATGCCATCGGTCGTAGCGAAGAACATTGAAGTCTTCCCAGACGCCCCATATTTCCCTTTCAACGATTCTCCAAAAAACCGGCCTTGAGGCCAGACTTTCAGCAGCTTTTCATTGTGGACGGCATACCCCTCGCCCTTGGGTGTGATGGCAGCACGCGAATAAGGCAGCTGCGCAACCCGCTCGAAACCATCATCGGTGACCCTGACCCATTCACTGCCATTCGACTGCGTGAGAACCAATTGCCGCCACTCAGGCACGTAATCGAACCATGTTGCAGCACTGGGATAGATGCCCACGACATGACAGTCCTGCTCGTCGCGGCGGTATAGCCACAGCATGGCGGGCGACTCGGTTTGCACCAGCAACTGATCAGCAGCGATAGGGTCGGCCTGAAGGACCTTCCCCGACACGATATGACAGCGCCACAGGGGCTTGAGTTTTTCAGTCTCGAGCATGATCACTGACGTGCCCGCTGTTGAAATGTCGATAACGCTCAACAAACCGTTTCGAGTTCCCAGGACAAAATCTCGATTCACATTGATGGGCAGACGCCCCTGCAGTTGAGCATCTCGATAGCGCTCAATGGCCCGCCCCTGATCATTCAGGTAAACGTCGCCGGTGTGATCGTCCCAATCAGAGACGCTACGACCCCTAATCACCTTCCAGCCGCCACCGGGAAGCCGAAAGGCAACGGAATTGGATTCTTGACCGAACTCGACAATCAACTGCGCACCGACCCAGTACAGGTGAAAGTCCGTTCGTTGATTCAGTGGAATACTCGAAAAGTCACGTTCCTGAACGAGGTCCAGCGAGTCCTGGAGTTTCCCGCTATCCATATTGAAGGTAAACAGCTGATTCTTGATCAGCAGGTACAACTTGCGGCCCTGCGTGTCGGCTTCGACTCTTTGTCCCTGCAGCGCCGTTTGCAGGTCCGTGGCGCTCATACCTTGCTGAAGGAAATGCTCGAGAACCGGTGCCATGTCGATGTAACTCAGCACACTCGGATCAGCATTATTGATCAGCGCGACACGTGCACCTTCTAACAGCACCAAAAATACGGAGCCTTGGGCCAGGCTCTGTAAATCGTACTTTGTCGTCACCTCGCTGAATGGCATGCTGACCCGCTTGTCCAGCAGTGTCCGGTAGATCAGTCCCAACTGTTCCGAGGACGGCGCCTGTCCCAGTCCCTGGCGTAACTTGATCGACGATTGCAGAAAGTCACTTCCGTCGTCGTAGTCAAGACGGCGAAAGCGCGCATCCGCAATGGACAGCAGCTCAAGCGACTGACGTTCGATCCCGGCCCTCCTGGCTTGATCTTTCGAATAAAGACTCCAGACCAGTAACATCAACCCGGCAAAAATCAGTACCGAGCAGGCGATCCACCAGTTTCGCTTACGGTTACGTTCGCGCCGTTTTAGCTGGTCAAAATCCACCCCCAAAATGCCGGCGATAACCTTGAGCAATACGTCCCGACGACTAATGCCGGAGCGTTCACGCATATCGATTGCAAGAGGCTCCTCACGCAGACTCACTTCAAGCTCGTCGTCTTGACCTAACGGATGGCGCAACGCCGGACAAAAGTACTCGTCACTCGGCGACGCATGATTCGTGCGCTTTGGGGCGCTATCGACCATGACGGTGATGATCTTCTCGCCTCGTCTGGTGCGCTTGAAATGCAGAACCTCTTCATTCACCCATCCGGACTCGGCCGATTTGGGTGAGCAAAGCACGATCAAGGCATCGGAATTGTCCAGTGCTTGCTTGAGCGCCTGCCGAAGACTGGGCGAACTTGACAACTCTCCGTGGTCGATAAAGACAGGAAAAAGACGAAGCAAATCCCCCCGTTGCTTGCGCACCAGCGCCCGTATGTCTGATGGCAGCTTCCATGTCTCAAGGGCGTTGTGTAACCATTTTGCGGCCTCGCCATCGTCGTGAGAATAGCTGATGAATGCCCGATACTTTCGAACATTAGTACAGGTGCTTCGTACTTCTTCCATGGCTTACTCAGATAGTTAATACTTGCATCTAACACGTCACCGAAGCTGTACTCCCTACTGGCTGCCGCGAGAAAATCCAGTACTGAGTTGGCTACAAACAACAATCTTTCCGCTCAAGGCAGTGACTTGACGATGCTATAGCAGTACCTAGCCATAGTTCGAGAGTACATGCACGAGGTTGCAGCGATATTCCAAAACAACGACGGCGCGAGTATTAAAATCATGGATAGCACCACCCAAATCAAGCGCAGGTGTTAACTATCGGGGCGTGTGGCTGCCCCGTGACTCTAAATAGTGGAACAAGCATTACTCGTCTTACATCAGCTTACGAGTAAGACGAAAAAGCTCGGCCTGGTAAAGGGCATCGTGTAGCGCGTCATGATCGCCTTCTCGCTTCGGATTAAGTGCCTCTGCGATTCTACTGGAGCGAGTATCCGCCCATTTGCATCCTGTCGCGCCCATATACATAGACTTAATATCCAGCGCAGCGAAACCAAAAGGATTTTCTCCCAGATACCGATGGAAGTAATAGTTCACGAATGACCAATCAAACGGTGCGTTGAACCCCACAAAAACCGGTATTGAGTCTTCTCCTGTCATCTGCGCCACCCACTCCTTAAAAGCTCGCATACCTTGCTCTGGATCAAGCCCCTCCTTGGCAAGGCGCTCAAGCGAAAGCCCTGTGATTTCCAACGCCTTTGGGTCGGCATTGAGCGTCGTCGGTTTCAACTCGCAGGCAAAGGTCTGGTTCGGATCGTCGACGCCGCAGGCTCCGATGGTCAACAGGCTGTATTCACCCGGGATCGGACCTGCGGTCTCAACGTCAATTGAAATGAAAACTTCGCGTTTGCTGCTCATGGGATAAGAGGCTCTGTGGGAACAAGGGGGGGGCGCGTTTTAATGGCGTTCCAGTGGGTACGAAACTCGCGTTTGCGCTCCTCGCTACCGCCTGTGGTTTTCCAGTGATGTCCTGACAGCGAGTAGATGTCAAACGGATGCTCGGTACCTAACTTGGCCAACACCATGGTTGGCAAACCTCGACCTAGCGCGTAACCCAGTTCCAGAAAACAGTTAGGACGAAGCCCGGTTATGTCAGCGAGCACTACACTGCTGCGATGAAGTTTGGTGAAAATCTCCTGATCGATACGGGCGAAGTCATACGCTTGCTTGCCGTCGACGACTTCGAGTTTGTAACCAAGCTCACCCTCCATGACGGGTTGCACCACGTTGTCAAAAAAGGCTTGTACATCCTCGTACTCAGGATGGGAGCTGTTGAGCAACCGGACGACAAAGGCCTTGGGCGGGATAAGCGCCTCCAGCAGTTCCAGAATGTCACGCGCACCGTCCTGGACCGATTTGCGCGCCGGCATTTCGATCCGATTCAGCCAGCTCTGCGAAGATGTGCTGCTGTCCGCATGAAAAAGGCGCCGGGCGTGGTTGCCTGAAGTGCCGAACTCGAACAGCCTCAGTGCCCCGGTATTCGGCGCCACCAGTTTGAGGTTTATCGGAATGACCGGCTTTCCGGCATCGTGATAGAGATTGGCCAGGTACAAGACTCCCTCGCCGCCTCCCAGAGCGATCAGAATATCGCCGTGGCGAGCTTGGGTCTCCATCCGTTTGCTGTTCATGTTCCAGTGCGCCGCACTTTCGATCTGAACCAGCGAAGATCCTCTTAGCGCTTCCCAGAGTTCGATAAACTCGTCGGGGATCTGATCTTCGTTCTTGTGATGCTTAACCGCGACGATCAACGGGCTCGGGGCGTCGGAGGGCCTTAGGTGGATATTTTGGTGAATCGTTTCCCAGATGAGCCAATCAAAACAAATGGGTAAGCCGTCCGATCGCTTCTTTTCCGCGTCGACCGGGATGACGAATGTCGCTCCCTTGCGCATCAACTCCTTGACCAGCGCCACCACCGTCTCGCGGGCACGAGTGACTTCAGTTACCGAAGCTATCGCGGGATCATCGACAATACTGCCCGCCAAATGAATGCGTCGACCAAACAATGATGATAGCGCCATTACTTGTCCTCCAAAATCGGGGACGGTCGCAACAAGCTTGCCGCCTCCTGCAGGAGCTCATACGTCAGCGGCTTATCGGGAAAAGCCTTAGCCAACGCTGCTGGGTACAGGCGAGTGCGAATGTCAGAAAATGTCCAGCCGGGCTGCTTGTCGCGGGGACCTGTCGCTGCCACAAGCCCTTCGATTTGTCGAGCATTGAGGCTAAGACCATCCAAATCCATCTTGAGCAGGGCCCGTCGCTCATCGTCATCAGGTCGCAGAAACTCTTCCACCACTGCTGCACGACGCTGTAAGGCCGCGTCCAGTACCGACAGGCGATTGGTGCACAGGAATACGACGATCCGACCGCCATGGTTACGCAGGTCATCGATACACTGAATCAGTGTATTCACCGCCACTTTGTCCTCGTGATGACTGTGCTCTTGAGAGCGAGAAGCGGCCAGTGAGTCCCCCTCATCGATCACCAGAATCGCCCTCCGGGTCTTACCCGCCGACGCAATGACCTCAGCAAACGCCTGGGTCACTAGGGTCCCCATTTCTCCAACCTTACCGCTGCCACGGACGCGATTGCTAAGCTTGAACAGCAACGAGTCTTCTGTACGTGACTCCCGGGCCAACCGATTGGCAATGCATTCAGCCGTCGCGGTTTTGCCAGTGCCGACGTCTCCGTGGAAAATGACTAGTGGGTATTGCTCAGCCACAAGGTTGCACAGGGCAAGCGCAGTGCGGTGATGTTTCTGACTCCAAGTTGCCAGCTTATCGAGGTGCAATAACAAGCGCAGTTGTTCGTTGATTTTCTGATAACGCGCGTCGAATCCGAGCAGATTCTTTTCTCGAGCCTGCAGCGTGTCATCAGGCAGTGGTGTTTTACTGTCAAAAATATTGGGGTGGCTCATCGACTGAAGTCCTTTCTTTGCATGCCATATCCATTGCTAACGTAATCACGGCCGCTGCCAGAAGTCAGGGTTGAGTGACTGGTATCCGCGCTAGTGGGGGTCCAGCCGATCAACAGTTTGCCACTCATCTTCTCCTTCGCCGCCGCATCGTAGGCTGCGGTATAGAAGAGAACGATACGCAGGTCTGGATTCGGCAGCCTCGGCCACAGCGCACCAGGCCGACTCATGGTGAGATCGCCTGACTCGGTATTGACCTTGAACTGAATAGCCTTGTGCTCCACGTTATTGCTGAACAAAGTAAGGTCGACCATCTTTAAATAACCATTCTTGGCCAACAGTTCGACGTCGTGAGCCCATTCCTTGGCCTTGTCCTCAGACACCGCACCGGTGCTGCTGGCAATCATGATCAGATCTGCTTTGACCCGGCGAGCTACCAGTTCCACGTCGACAACGGAATACGTTTCGGTTGAAGTGTAGGTCTGACTCATGCTGGCTCCTTGACTTTAAATCGCGGCCCGAAAAGCTCTTTCCAAAGCTCGAGGTCGTCTTCTGTTGATGCGAAATGAGCGGTTTGCCAGGCATTAAGAGCGGCTTCCACAATTTCCTTGCGCTCGCCCTCGGAAATCCGGCTGGCTACGTTGTTGGTGTTGCACACTGGATCAAGTATCACTACCGGATCGCTAAAGACCGAGGTCACGGTGCCGTTTTCCGGGAAGGTGATGACCTCCTTGAGTTCGGACTGGGCGATGTACTGCAGAAAGTCACGGAAGCGTTTTTCGATCGAACCTTCCTTGCCGTTGGTGGCAAGTACGTGAGCCATGATCAGTTCGATAACAAACGATTTTAAGGGCTTGAGTTCTATGCGATTGCGCCACTTTTTACCAAGCCGCACCAAGGTGCGAAAATCAGGGTCAATGTTCTTGCGATCACGCACGAACTTGATCTGGCAAGGTGCGCAAGTCTGTGCCCGGGTTCCGTCATGGATATCGAACTGCCAGCCGTAATTGGCGTTTTGGGGATCTTCGATGACCGGGACGATGTCCACGCTCAACCCCGAACCGACAAAGGTCACGGTCGCCGCCTTACGCTGGATCTCGAAGTCTTCAACCGACTTGTTTGGGTACAAGGTGATCAATGCGTCGAAGATGAGCTGATTCAGGCTCGACAGCGTTTCGTGATCGACATTACGACCAGAGATGTAAAACACAACGTCGACATCCACCGGATCTTCAGTGGTTTGACGCAGGATGGTGAACTTGGCGAATGACCCAGCCTTCACGACCTTCGTGATGGTGATTTTGTTCTGATCCTTAAGTTTTTTGCTCAACTCAGAGATCAGTCGATCAACTTGCTGGTGATACGCCGTGCGCTTCTCAGCGGGAAGGCGCAACACGTTACCGTCGTAATAACGTATTTCGGTGTTGTTCAAAGACATGGGGAATACCCGTCATAGAGAGTTAAAACCCTGACCATCCGCTGGTTTGGGTACCCGTGAATGGCGAGTGCCCGTGACGATTTGCGCTCCAGCAGCCGATCGCGTAGCCTTACTATACGAATATTTTTTATACGCGTCTAGTTTTTAGACTGAAAGGAAATGGCCACCATGACAAATGACGTTGAGACAACGCCCAACACTCCCCCCCGGGCTGGCGCGCGCTGGGGTCAGGAACGACGGCTCGAATTCATCGACTATCGATTGCACTGGGACGGCCACCTCAACCGAAGCGACCTGACCAGCTTTTTTGGCATATCTGTCCCACAGTCTTCTCTGGATCTGGCCGAATACATCAAACGGGCACCCGGCAACCTGACGTACGACACGAGCACCAAGGTCTATCGAGCACCCTCTTCCTTTCGGGCGCTTTTTGCGTCCAGCTCACTTGAGCGTTACCTAGAGGATTTACTACGAGCGACCGTAAGCCCCGAAGGCTTACATGGCAGTTTTCTCGGATGGTATCCTCCCGTGGCCACTGTCCCTCGCCCTTGGCGGCGCCTGGACGTCACGGCGGTCATTGCCGTGGTCAAAGCCATCCGCCAGCACGAAGCTTTGACCATTCGATATCAGTCGTTTTCCTCAGCGACGCCCTCCGTGCGAGTGGTGACCCCGCATGCACTAGTCAACAATGGTTTTCGTTGGCACATGCGTGCGTACTGTCATACCAATGATGATTTTCGAGACTTTTTGCTCTCGCGAGTGCTGGAAATCGAGAAAAGTAAAATCGACCAAGAACGCGCCAGCGCTGATCGTGCTTGGCACAATATGGTCCGCCTAGTACTCGCCCCACATCCGGAGCTGGAATCCGGGCATCGGAAGGTGATCGAACTCGACTTTGGCATGACCGAGGGAGAGTGCAGTTTTGAGTGCCGACAGGCGCTGTTGTTTTACGCCCTACAACAGCTAGGGCTGGACCAGGCCGATTCGGGCAAGTCCGCGAAGGCCCAGCAAATCATTTTGAACAACAGGGATGAACTCGCCGAATTCTTGCCCAAAACCAGCTACCGATAACTTGCTGAACATCAGGGACGATGTCACTGCTGGCAGATTTGCGCATAACTATTTCTGAGCCTAGGCGCAGCGCATCAAGCAGAAGATGACCCAATGATCATCCCAATAGCAGCGCCACTCTACATGCTCTGGCTCATCGCGACCGGCAGCTATCGGCTGAAGCGGACATTCACAAGCGGCCACTACCGGCCGAGGCTGTGTAAAAACGTTTTTTAGCGCGATTGGAGCCCAGTGTTGGACTGAAAATCGCGTTTCTACGCAAAATCCAGTTCGGCTGACGTGCCGATAAATTTCAGATTTAACACAGATGCGCATACTTCAATTTTGTGAAGCGTTTTTACACACTCTGGGCCAAAAGCGGTCGGTCAGGCTTTCTTGGGCTACGTCAGCAAAAGACTGATTCAGGCCTGTTGGCGAATGCATGGCCAGCGGCCGGTTCACTCAGTATTCTGCCGCTCAGCCTTGAATTGGTCAGGTGGATCTTGCCGAACCATCAGCGACCTCCGCTGCCGTGAGCACGTCGCCACAAGGCAGCCGCTCGCGCGAGCCGAGCGGACAGTTGCAAAGCGACCCGAAGGTGGGCCCGCATCGTTGGGCTTACACTGGCAGCAGCACTCCGAGCGATAGAGTCGCAGCGCGCCATTTGAGACTACCCTCGGGAGCGTCACGTGCAAGCCATCGGCCGTCAGCCCCAGATGGGCGCCGGAGATGGCGTTTGCCGCTCTGTCTCACTACAGGTCAATGCCAGAGGCTTGTTACACTACCTCGACCCACAAGGTAACGCGCCAACTACTTCCAGGAGTTGGCGCACTAGGCGATTGATTGCGGGCCAATAACGCATCGCGGTCTAAGTGAGGCGCAGCTTTATTCGGCGGTGCTGTTGATGCGCCGCTTTGCGCGCTGCGGCCTCCGCGGCGAAGATCTCAGCGAGTAGCGCCTGCTGTTGGGAGAAATGGCCGAACGCCTAAGCGGTCGCCACGGGCAGGCGACACCTCCATTACGCTGTCATCGCTATGTGGCGCTCAAAGCAGTCGTTGCGCAAGTAAATATGCATGGTACGACCCGACGTCGAACGCGGCGTGCTGCTCGAGCGACAGCCCACAAATTCTCCTTGAGGTCCTGGTTTACAAATCACCCAGCCAGATCGAAGATGCGGTTCTTGGATCTGCCTAATTGCAGTCGTTAGCGGTTGAAGACGATGAACAACTGTACGTCCGCTCCCTCAGCTCAAAGCCGATGGAAGACCGTTCGCGTCTTCATCTCGTCCACCTTTCGCGATATGCACGCGGAGCGCGACCTTCTAGTCAAGGTTACCTTCCCGCGCCTGCGCCAATGGTGCGAAGACCGGCGCCTGCATCTGATCGACGTGGACCTGCGCTGGGGCATTCCGCGCGAGGAGGCAGAGGATGGCAAGGTGCTTGAAGTCTGCCTGCAACACATTGACAGCTGCCGCCCGTTCTTCGTTTGCCTGCTCGGCGCGCAGTACGGCTCGCTTGCGCAGGATGCGTCCGCGGCGCTCGCGGGTGTGGAATCACAAGGACCGTACTCAGTGACTCATCTGGAAATCGAAACCGCCGCGCTGCGTCCGCAAGAGCAGGGGGCCGCGCCGGAGGCGTTTTTCTACATCCGTGACTCGACTTCGTTGCCGCCTCCAAGCGATCTCGATTGCGGTGAGGACGAGCGCGAGGCCTATGCGTCCACGTTCTTTCAATCTGCGCCCGCGTCCGGCCAAGTCGACTTGCAGCAGCGACTGGAAGCGTTGAAACAGCGCATTCGTGACGTCTTCGCACCACTGGACCGCGTGCGCACATACACCGGACGGTGGGACAGCCATACTATCGACCCCGCAACGCCTGGCGTGCCTGGGCGGCTTGTCTCGCTCGACGACTTTAGCGAGCAGTTCGAAGCAGATTTGAAGCGAGCCATCGAAGTGCGCTATGCCGATCACATAGCCCAGCAAGAGCGTCCGATGCATGCGGTCGCCGCGGAAGTCGACCGGCAGGACGCGTTCGTCGCGAGCCGGGTTGAGTTGCACGTTCCAGATCTTGAATTGCAAGAGAGAATCGATGACTACATCGCCGGCGATACACCCACAGCATGTTTCGTCTGGGGCACGGCGGGCAGTGGTAAGAGCGCGGCACTGTGCTATTGGTTTGCACGGCGCGACGATGCGCAAGCGCTTGTGGTGTTTCGCGCGGCAGGTGCCAGCCCATCGAGCACGCGCGTGCCCGACCTGCTCGCGAGCATGTGGTTCGAGTTGATCTCAAAGCTCGGTTCGGACGCAAGCGCCGCATTGCCGCCGGTGCCGCGCGACGCCGCAGACATCATGAAGGCGTGGCCCGCGTTCTTGCAGCAGGTCGCAGTGGCGGCGCAGCGTGGCGTCGTGGTGGTGGTCGACGGCATCGACCAACTTGAACGCACCGCATCGCCCGCGAACTGGATCCCACTGAAGCTGCCGCCTGGCGTGCGCATACTCGTCAGCACCGCGAGCGACGCAGTCGAACTGTTAACGGCGCTGCGCCAGCGCCACGCGCTCGAAATTGCCGTTCCGCTGATGGACGAAGCTCGTTGCCGTGCTCTAATTCGCTCGTTGCCCAACTTGTACGCGAAGTCGCTCGACGAGAGCCAGGTGGCGGTGCTGCTCGCTAACCCGGCCAGCCGCAACCCGCTGTTCCTGACGCTGGCGCTGCGCGAGCTGAAGCTGTTCGGCTCCTTCGACAAGCTGGACGACGCGATCGCTCGCTTGCCCAGGCCTGCGCAAGGCGAGTCGTCGCACGACGCGCTGCATCGCATGTTCGACGCGATACTGGCGAGGTTGGAGGCCGATGAGCCGTACGCCACTCGCGAGGTCGTTCGCACTACGTTCGCTGCAATCGGAGCTTCTCGACGCGGATTGAGCGAAACGGGCTTGTCGGAGTTCATTGCGCAGGCACACCCGGACATAGCCGCCGCCGCACGCAACGCGACGCTGCAAGTTGTGCTGCGGCAAATGCGGCCGTATCTGCAACGCCGCCAAGCGCCGGACGGGGCGCTCATCGGTTTTTTTCACCGCTCGCTTGCCGAGCAGGTCACCACACGCTACCTGCCCGATGCTGCCACGCGTGCCGCGCGCCGGAAGACGCTGGCGATATTCTTCGAGCACCGCGCGTGGTTTTTGGAAGATGGCCAACCCGATCTGGGCAAGGCCACTGAACTGCCTTTCCTGCGCGGATCCATCGCGGCCGACGAACCAACACTCGAGGCAAAATATGCGCTCGCGTCGCTGATGCTCGAGTGGGAGCTGTGGCACGCGAGGCATCGCGCCGGCATGCTCTACGAACTGGCCGGCGACCTCCAAGATGCGGGCGGCCTGTTCGGCAAGGACGACCCGTTGGGCTGGCAGCTTCGGCTGGCCGAGGAAGCCTTGCGTCGCGACATTGATTTCATCGACGCTCACCGCGACGACTATCCTCAAGCGCTGTTGCAATGCATGTGGAACAGCTGCTGGTGGTACGACCATCGCATTGCTGGCGCGCATTACGCAGATGGAGGCAGGCACCTACCGCGGGACAGCACCATGGCACGCTGGGCCGAGGCGGGCAGGCAGGTTGCGGAGCGCTTGTACCCCGGTGGTTTTTGGTTGCGTGAATTGCGCCCACCGCTGTTGCGTCTCGGCTCAACCGTCGACCGGCGCATCACCGGCTTCTCTCACGCCGTGGTCGATATTGCGTGGTCGCCCGATGGGCGCTTCTTTGTCGCGGTGTCGATAAATCCTGCCGTGCGCGTGTTCGACACTGCGAGCGGGCAGGAATGTTTGCGGCTGCACCGCATCGGCCACAAAATCTTATCAGTAACGATTTCGCCCGATTCGCAGCGGTTCGCCCTGGGGATGGCGCCCACCGTGACACAACAGACCATCATGGAATTCTCGCTGCTCACGGGCGAGCACATCGCTACGCACAAGGGGCACCGCTCAGGCGTTCACAAGCTGCAATACAGTAGTGACGGAAAGCTGCTCGTCGCATGCTCCGGGGATGGTTCGATCACCATCTGGTCCATACCGCAGGGTGAACTGTTGGACCGAATTGGTGAGCCCGTGTCACAAGCTCACGCAACCTCCTCGAACGCGTACTTCGACTTCATTCCGGGTACGTCGCATTTCGCATGGTGCTCAAGGAGCGACGCCATCAACGTGTGGGATTGCGAGTCGAGGCGCGCAGTCAGGCAATTGCGCGTCAGCGCGCATGCAGTCGGCAGGTTGTTCGTTTCGCCAGATGGACTGTTGGTTGCCTTCCATTGCGGCTACGACAAAGGCCGCAGGCTGTGGATCTACCGATTGCTAGACGGAAACCCCGTGGCGTGGCTGGACAAGAACAACGGCTACGGCGGCCCCCTCGCGTGGTCGCCCGACAGTGAGTTGCTTGCGATGGCGGACAGCAACGCATTGAATGTGCGAATCTGGCACGCCACGAGTGGCCGGCACGTTGGCGACGTACGGGCACAGCTGAGCAAGATCAACACGATGGCGTTCTCGCCGGACGGATCGTTACTCGCGACTGCGTCGGGCAACGACCTCGGACTCGACAGCGAGCACGGCGAGAACCAGTTTGAAGTGCACTTCATTCGCGTTGACGAAGCACGCACAGAGGCTAGCCCCGTAGACCACGAGAACATGATTTCCGCGCTTGCCTACTCCGATGACGGAACGGTGCTGGTGTCGACGGCTAAGACGCCGACGATGTCGTACAAGAACGAGCCATGCGCGGTGCGCATTTGGGACGCGCACACGATGGTCTTGCGGGCAACACGCCAGATCACCGAGTCGATCGATCGGCTGATCCGTGTGCCTGAGCGGCCGCTTGCCATCACTTGGGGCGGATGTAACCTCGCCAACGAGCAGGATGCGACCGGCTTGCGCATCTGGCATTGGCCGTGCATGCGTACCGTAGCAACGTACAGGTTCGCTGGCTGGGCTGGGGTGGACGTTGCGGCAGACAGCTGCAGCTTCTGGCTGCGGCATAACAGCAAGTCGCAACTGTTCGGTCGCTACGAGCACGCCCTTCCCTCGGGTAAGCGGATGCGCGATGTTCCCGGCGAACCCCTGGCCTTCTCCCGCGACGGTCGAGTCGCAGTCGTATCGGACGGTAGTGGCAAGCTGTGTGTGTTGAACGCACAGACGCTCACTATGCTCGGAGAAACCGCATCGATTCATGAAAAGGGCCGATTTGAGCATGCGTGTTTTTCAGCGACAGGTGACGTACTGGTCCACAGTGACAACTCCGTCATCATGGTTCGCGACAGTGCGTCGTTGAAGGAACTGCGACGTCTTGGCGGCGACAAGCACGTTCGGTTCCTCGGTATCTCCGACGACGGGCAGTGGCTGACTTCGGCACACCGTGACGTCCTCCGTGTGTGGAATATTCAGACCGGCGAGTGCGTGCATGAATATCCCCGCATGACGGATCCTTCCGCTTTCGCGCGTAACCCGATGGCTATCGCGATGTTCGCCGTGGAAGTCAACGGGGAACTTAACATTCTGCACAGTCCCGGCGGCGCGTGCGTTGCGCGATTGCCGGGCAATTGGCGACACGTGTGCGCGCATCCGGACGGTAGGACTTGGTCAGCCGCGATTAACACGCATCTGACCGCGTGGCGACTGGAACGATTTGGAGACGAGCTTGTAGTGGACGAGCCGTCGTTCGGCGTACAAGTTGAGGAGTGCAGCGAACCGTTGGTCCCGTCAGGGCTGGTGACGACTCTGCTCGAAATAGCCCGGCGAAAGTTGCGGCGATGGTTCGGCTAACATGCGCCCGCCGAAGCGTTCTCTATCGCCAAGTGTGTGCGCCCGCCGTGAAGCGCGCATCGCATTTCGCTCCTCAATGTGGTCTCCTTCGGGTAACAGCCTTACGGTTACCGAAGCGAGATTGGCAGAGAACCTTGCCTGCAAGCTGCCCTTCTCCAACGACCGTTGATGGCCAGGCCTCGAGCGCCATCTGAATCAAATTCTCCCAGCAGGAACGGCAGGTGAACTCAGTAAGCCGCCGCTCAGACCCCCTCCGTTTAAGCCGCGCCAGTGACTGCTCCCGCTGCATTGCTGACCTTGCGGCGAAAAATCTGAATGTCTCTTAGGGGGCGTCTACTGCCGGTCGCTACTGGCAGCAATTGGCCGATTCTGTTGAAAAAGTCGGGTTGCCCAAAACGCTCGAAGATTGATGGGTGAAAACACCTCTTTTGCACGCTGCTACGTGAAATCCGAGTCCTGAACCTTCTACCCAAAACACAGATTTCAATCTCAGGCGCGTATTTTTCTGCCGTGGAAACCGAAGCCGACTTTTTCAACAGAATCGGCCGGTTTCAGTCCTTCGCGACAGGCAGAAAACGGCCCAGAGTGTGTAAAAACGCTTCACAAAATTGAAGTATGCGCATCTGTGTTAAATCTGAAATTTATCGGCACGTCAGCAGATGTGGATTTCGCGTAGAAACGCGATTTCCAGTCCGATTTTGAGTACCTGTCGCGTTCAAAAACGTTTTTACACAGCCTCGGCCATAAGCGGCCCCTCCCTGGAACTGCGCGCAGCCTTCCGCAGATTGCGCTAGGTACAGATTAGGATTGGCCTGCCCGTTGTTCTGATGGGCAGGCTCCCCCTCCAATATCGATTTAGTAGAACCACAGTGTGCACGGACCACGCCTTATATTGATAAACGCAACACCGATGGATAAAAGGACGTCGAGAGCATCATGTCGACAGGGCGAGACTACGGGGCGGGCGACATCAAACAGGCCATTTATGACTTCCACGGCAGTGACAGCGCCTTGATGCAGGCCATCCTCAAGTCACTTCCACAACTCGGCACCTTGACGGCGCGGGTGCGGGAGTTGATCGAGTCGTGACTCTCTGGTGAAGTCGTCTGTGGCACTGCCGTGATATTGGCCGGCGCGTAGTTCATCAAACTAATTCCGGTCCTGAGCAATCAGGACCGGCGCTGGCAGTTCAGTCCAATCGGATGTCCAACCCAAGCCCCGGCAGGCACCATTCCTGCCAACTTTCGTCTACGGCCGCACGCTCTTCAGCGTTGGCACAAAAATCCTTGGACAACTCGAACAACGCCGCCACCCGCTGCCGGCGCTGCTCCATGGTCATCTCGTCTCTGATCCCAACGGTTTGTACAGTCTGGAGAATTTTCGTGTATTGGGCCTCATCCAATCCCTCAGGAAAGATGGAAAAGCATGTTTTCTGACTGACATGCAGCAGTGGTGGCAGTACCCGCAGGATCAATCGGTGCAGTGCTTTATCGCCCGTGACTACTGCAGGTGTGCCAATAAATGAATAACCCTGCTGGCGTAGCGTCGGCAGTATCAACCATAGGTTCAAATCCCCCGCCCGGTTACGCAGGTACGGCACTGTGATGTGGCTGCCCTCAACCTTTTGTCCCGACTGGAAAGCCAGGAAGGAATCCAGATACGAGTAGGCAGGCTTCGTATCCCCGTCGAGTTTGAGCGCCTGCTTACTTTTCAGCACAACCCCTAAGGCAGTCAACATAAGGCTGGAAGTGAAGCGCGGAATATCAGCCTGGCCAATTCGATCAAGCTCAGCCAGCGCTGTCTCCACCGGCGTCTTCCTCGACAGCAATGATTTCATGATCACCACATAGGGAAAAATGAGGCTGAACTGCGTCTTCAGTGCCGCTTCATTCCTGCGTAAAAGGGCCACTTGTTGCTCGGCGAAATTCGCTCGAAAGTTAAAGCCCAAATCGCACAAGGTTTGGGTCATCGCGTCTATTCGGGTAATCGGGTCAGCGCGAAACTCTGGATTGGAAAACCACTGTTCCATCAGCGCCGGCAACGGATTCAGAATGGACTGGTGCCGGACGTGCTGTGGCAGCTGGCGCGCCCAATCCACTTTACTCAGGGCATTGGTGTCCAGAAATAGCTCATAGGGGCCATCGCCTTTCTTTGCATTCAGAAACGGCCACACCACTGCGCAACCACTTGGTGTGAGCACGCATCGTTCGCCATAAGGCACAGCGATATTAAGTTGCTGCATTGGAACACGAACCTCATCGCATTATAGTTTTTGAAGCCCTAAATCTTATAGGTGACAGGCTACCCTTGCATGGCATCGTTCAAACGCATCCGCTGATTGATGATTGCGTCTCACAACTGTATTCCGGCCGGCGTATTCATCCGCCCTGCACCGGCGGGGATACTGCCCCACTGGCGCCTTTCGGATAAACGCTCATGACGAAGTCTGATTTCGCCGCCTGGTCCTGGACCGCAGGGGCAGGCATCGACGCAGAGATCTGGCTCTCTTCGATCTGGCCATTGATAGCAAGCTTCGAGCCTTCGACTTAATGAAGCCCAAGGTCCGTGTGCGCGATGTCGCTCCTGGCGAGTACGTATCATCACGAGCCATGGTGATGCGACAGAAAACGCAGCGGACGTCAGGATTACTAACTCCTTTTTCTATATTTTCGTCGCAAGTTCATCGTAACGGCAGAAAGCATTGGCAAGTTGCATCTGGCGGGGTGTTCGGCATTGAGCCTCAAACAAAGTAGGTGACGCAACGAGTACACAAACACATTTTGCACGTGATGTAGCGACATTCAGTCGGTTTAGGCTGTAGAGAAACTCCATTCCACGCGGTGCATCGACGTAGCTTGATGTTGTCATCGAGTAAATGACGATCGGCGCTTCCTGTCCTTGGAATTTGTCGACAGTTCCGATCCGAGCGCCCGAAATGCGGTCCTGCAACTCGAACACCTGCGCATTATAGGGAGCAATGATTAATATATCTTGAAGCGATATCAGTCGCTCAACACCATGCCTGTCGATCCAGGTAGTGCCTGACGCAAGGACTTCCTCCACGAGCGTTCGAACGCAATCAGCCTCTTCCGGCGATGAACTCTGATTGCCTTCAGAAACGACTGCCACATAGCGGAGGCCTGAACCATTGAGGCGTCCGGGTGAGCGAATTGCTTGAGCCTCCAATCCTGGGCGAGGATGAAGACGCCCCTCGTAGAATAGTTCGGACGTATAGGAGCAGATGTCCGGATGAAGACGCCATGTCTCCGCAAGAAAAAGTCCTCGGTCAGACGCAATCGTCTGCTCTTCACCAAGAATATGATGCAGAGCTGAAACATCAGTGCCTTCTGGATGACTACCCTGCATCGGCTGATCGAGTTGTTGCGGATCGCCTAGCAACACAACGCTATTCGCCGCTTGTGATACAGCAATTACATTCGCAAGCGCCATTTGCGCCGCTTCATCAATAAACAGCACATCCACGGAGTGCGCTGCATCAGGCGACGCCCACAGCCAAGCAGTCCCTCCTGCCACATTTGCTCTGCTGCCGATGGCGTTTAGCAAATCAGCATTACTTTTTACAAATCGCAATCGCTGCTGATCTGGTTCCATCTCCGAAGGTTTTTGAAAGCAGCAAACATCAATTCCCATTTCTTCAGAAGCCTTCACAACTCCATCGAGAAGGTTGCGGATGACCTTGTGGCTATTGGCAGTTACTCCAACAGTCTTCCCGGCTTGCACGAGAGAACAGATCATACGTGAGCCTGTGTGCGTCTTGCCGGCACCTGGCGGCCCTTGAATTGGAAGCAGTCCACTTTCGATATGTGCCGCAACACGGAGTGCGGCATCTAGGGCAGGCTCACCTTCATGCTGGATCGGTTGATTGCCTATACGAGGGGGCAGACGCATCAGAAGATCACGAGCGGCCTGAAAGGGTCCGCCTCCCTCCATCCCATGAGCAACGACATGTTCGCCGATGCGAACAAGCGCATTGGCGAGGACAGTCGTATTAATAACTGTGTGGGAAAAAACTGCCTCAGGATGAATATTTGCACTGTCCCCTCTTTTCTTAATATCGACCCAACGTTCATCCAGAGAAATTGCGTCGACGCTGCCTAGCTTCCTGCCTCCCAAAGTGTGCAAATCCTCACTGCCGCGCATCTCCGTTTCTTGAGGAGGGAAGCTGTAGCGATGAATGGGTGCCTTAGCGGTTCCCCCATTCACGCCCACAAATGTTAGACCTGAAAGTCCAGCTCGCTCGTCGAGCAAATCTTCTGCCATAAGGTCGGAAAGGCGGAAATACTCCCACCAAAGCGCCTTCTGTTCTCGCCGGTGCCAGTCGAGCGAATGCGCGAGAATCCATCGAGCATGCTCCTCGGCCGTGCGCTCCGCCGCATCAGTAGGAACCCCGTCCGTCAACCGTTCGATAAGCCCAATGATCTTCTCTTGCCATTCACCAAGTGCCTCGCTTGGCACGCTCCCAGGGACTTCCGGTCGAGGAATGATATTGCCAACGTTGATCAAGTTGGTGCGCTGTATTTCTAGCCAGTCCCGAAGTCGCCATGTAGATACGCAATCATCTCGGTTGTATCCAGTCACAACAGAACGATCAACATCATTGATGAACGCTAAATCTCCCAGCTCAAGACATGCTTGAACCTTAGCAAGCGCCTTGTTTGCTTCTGAAAGTTCTGTATCTCGGCTGAAATCGTATAAGGGCTCAAGCTTTTTGATCGAGTAACTTTCCACGCTCGCTCGCAGACCATTTCGTATCACGCTGTAAAGGTCAACAAAACGTTTAGAGCGCAGAAGAGCATCAATCTCTTCTTCACGACTTGCATGACGCCCCATCAACCGTTTTAGAGCAGCCGGCTCATAGGGTGCGAAATGGTAAATGTGCAGATCCGGGTATTGCTCCTGTCGAGCGACGACGAAATCGATGAAACGCTCGAAATTCAGTTTTTCCTCCTCACGAGATAGCGCCCAGTCAGCCGTATAAGCGATGCCATTGTTACCATCAATAAAAGTATAACCAAACAAGTACTCAAGGCCGCCTTCCCCAGCAAATGGGTCGCCCTCCAGATCGAAGAAGATATCCCCGACTGAAGGTTCGGGTAAGCTCGCTAAACCGAATCCCTCCGTAACAGGTAAAAGTTCGTGAAGCACGCTCCCTGCTTCGCGTCCCTCGACCTGAATGCGCGCCTGCTCTCGTACCCGCTCGTACGAATGTACTGCCCCGCGCGAGGGTCTCCATGGAAGCGGAACCGGCATTGCTGCTAGATCCGTCATAGTTTCTATGCCGTGCCGTCTTAACTCATCGATATGGACTTTGGTAATCCCGGCCACAAGCGAGAGATGGTCATCCTCTCGACGTTTCCGGTCGCAACGACTCTGCCAACGACAGATGTCGCAATGCTCCTTCGGTTCAGGATAGATCACCTCCCCCGCGTGCTCGATAGCAGCTACAAGACTGCTTTTGACTCGTCGGAAGTACGCTGCGTAATCGTCCATTCGATACATCTGTGGCTCATACCCGGACCATGGGGCAACTACATGGCTATGTGTCGGGCAACCCCCTTGGATGGTGCCGACTAGATCGGCGTACAAGCAAAGCTGCAAGACAGTTCCACCTTTCGTCTCACGAGCAAGCTTGGTATCGATCACCTCATAAGACCATGCTCCAAGATTGCTCTCGGCCTCTACTCGCCTGAGGACATCCGTGCGACCCACCCAACCATTCGCGCGAAACGCGCCTTGTACTATGATCTCATCCCCAGCGAGCATGGCGCTCCTTGTGCGCTCAACCGATTCGTCATCAACTCCGATACCGTCAATGATTGTCACGGATAGACCCTGGGATCGTAGGTGCTCGACAAAGCCTTGTTCATGTCGCGTGCCACGCTCCCATAGAATCTGCAGCAATGGGTCCCAGATAGCAGGGCGTTCTAGCTCGCCATTCGCCACCGCTAAGTCAAGGCTCGTTAAGTGCCGGCAGTTAAGATGTCCAACCAAGTCAGAAGCACTAAGAAAAATCGAATCGCCTTGCCTTTGCATTTGATTCCGACCTCATCAAAAGTCCATTCAGATGCTCTGTCGTCCAAATGCCAGCTCAAGTGACTTTTAGGATTAGCCAAAGCGAATGCCCGCTCGTCGAGTGTAGTCAATAGTGAAAGATCCACTGTGGATCGAAAAACAGGCACTCAAACATACCCCGTCGAGCTCTACCTTAGAGCTTCATCCTCATCACGACGCGACTAGGAACCATGGAATGAATCGCAAGCAGTTTCTCGAGCAACCGGACGTGCTCGGCCTCATCGAGTGGCTAATCGAAAACCTCCCCACTCTGCCAGTGCATCTGAAGGTCGCGCGCAGCAGGTTTGTGCGCAAAGCAATCGACTGCAAGGTTCAAGGTATCGAAGCGGTTCAGGCGGAATACCAGTGGGGCGGGAACTGGGAGACGGTCAAGGCGGAGCTGCGCCGGCTGCGTATTCGCTTGCGCCTGGCGGTTCGCGCCCGCGATGAGTTCGCCACGCATGGAGCCTGCGAAGCGATCCTAGCGTGGGGAAATGTCGATGGCGCCGTCGGATTCCTCAAGGAGCAAATGCACGATAAGAACTTAGTGAATTACCTAAAGCAGTGCCAGGCGCTTCTCGCGCTGGACCGCAAGCAGCAGCTCAACCACCTCACCAAGCAGAAGATCCTAAGATTCGACTCGGGCATGACTAAGATCCATGCCCTGCTCGACACCACAGGCTCTCCCATCTATGACGGCCGGGTCGGTGCCGCCATCGCGCTGCTCTACCACCTGTACCGCCAAGGCACCGGCACCACTGCGCCGCAGGCACTGGACTTCGCCTGGGGGCCAGGGATTGGCGACCAGATTCGAAACCCACAAGACTTAAAGCTTGGCTACAACGGTACACCGCGACTCTCCACCACCAGTCGCCACCTTTGGGCACGGCGCCAGCTCCAATTAGGTTGGATCATCCGCGCGGTGCTAGAAGGGTCCGAACTATTCGCCAAGCAGCCTCACCTGGTAGACCGCTGCCACGCCTTTGAAGCTGGATTGTTCATGATGGGCTACGACCTACGCAGTTTAGTCCCCGACGGCTATACGATCCCGGTGCCGCCCAAGCCTAACTACCGAGTACGCAGGATGACCCGAGCGACCTGAGATAAACAAGCTGCTGGTTGACCTGTATGTAGTTCTCAATAAGCAAGAAAATAGTCTTAAACACTCAAAAACATCAGGACCTGAAGAGAAAGACCAAACAACATTGGTAAAGAGACCACGCGTGGGCGCCAAAGACTGCGTCCGCCCACGCGGAAGCCGCGAGGATTCCACCCAGAGCCAGTGGTTTTGTGGGGGTAAAAACGACCAAAAATAAAAAAGGGTCGCGAGATAAAATCTCGCAACCCCTTGAATTATATGGTCGGGACGGAGTGATTCGAACACTCGACCCCTAGCACCCCATCTCCTTTTTCATACTTCTTGAAAGCTTCCAAAACTTTACTCTGGATTTTACTAAGCTAGTATTTACTTGAGCTTCAGCGGTGTTCAGCTCCACGAGAGTCCAGTCACGTCCATCAAGAGCCGACGGTTATGTGGGGGTAAAAGTAGGGGGAGCCCATTTTATGGCCAAAATCACCATCAAAGAACTCGAGTCGCTGACCGCCGATGATGCGGGCCGCATCCTCAGGGAGGATGGCAATCTGGCCGGTCGAATATCAGTCCGCAAGGACGGTGTTTCGGTCAGCTTCTTCTATCGTTATCGCTGGGGCGACCAGAACAAAGAGTACGCCTGCGGGTCGTGGCCGCGCAAATCTCTAACGGACATCCGCAAGGCCCGCAACCAGGCCCGTGCGCTAATCGATGAGCAGATCAATCCCAACGAACACAAGAAAACCGCCAAGGCACAGGCATACGCCGCGGCTAACGTAGAGACCGAACAAGTAAAAACGACGAAGGTGCAAACGCTGACCGTCCAGGATCTGGCCAAGGCCTGGCTGTTAGATGGCGTGGCGCGCAAAGACGGCAATGCTGAGTTGCAACGACGCTTTAACAAGGACCTTTTGCCAGCACTCGGCAAGACAGCGGTGAACAATGTTTCCGAACACGATGTTCGGACGCTAATCCGGGCCGTGGTCAACCGCGGCGCTCACCGGCAAGCCATCAGCTTCTTCGCCGACCTCACCCAGATGTTCAGCTGGGCTAGAAAGCGCCAACCTTGGCGGGCGTTACTGGTTGAGGGTGATCCGACGGAACTGGTCGACATCTCCCCATTGATCCCTGCCGACTACGAAGCGGAAAGAAGCCGCGTTCTTTCGCCGGCTGAGCTGTTGGAACTGCACAACCGCTTCCAACAAATGACCGCCGATTACAACACCCTGCCCGCCGGGCAAAAATATGAAGGCATTCGACCACTGAAGAAAGAAACTCAACTCGCGCTCTGGATCAGCCTAGGCACGCTGTGCCGGATTGGCGAGTTGCTGCAGGCTGAATGGAAAAATGTCGATCTGGACCGAAAGACCTGGTTCCTCCCGAGCGAAAACGTCAAAGGCACCCGTGGCAAGAAACAGGACCACCATGTCTTCCTCTCCCCCTTCGCCCTGCATTTCTTTCAGGAACTCAAAATCCTGACGGGAGACTCGCAATGGTGCTTTCCGAACAAGCTGAATGATGGGCATGTGGACGTGAAAGTGGTGAGCAAACAGGTCGGCGATCGCCAGGCCCGGTTCAAAAACCGCAAGGCCCTCTCCAGACGTTGCCATGACGATACCCTGGTCCTTGCCGACGGCCAAAACGGCGACTGGACTCCGCATGACCTGCGCCGTACGGGCGCGACCATGATGCAAGCCTTAGGCGTTAGCTTGGACGTCATCGATCGCTGCCAAAACCATGTGCTGGCCGGCTCCCGGGTGAGACGCCATTACTTGCATCACGACTATGCCGACGAGAAGAAAAACGCCTGGAACCTGTTGGGCGATCGACTCAGTGCGGTGCTGTCCTCAACCTATGAGTATCCGCCGACCGAGTCGATGATGTCTTTCCCAGCCTATACCGCGACTGGATGGCTACCGACTTTATAGGTCGGCATCTTTAGTACTGAGTACTCATAGTTTTGTATGACATCGCCGGAGGCGCTATTTGGCTCGATTTCTGCCCATCATGGCTGGCAGAAATCGGCCAGAAGCGGACGTCTAACTAGGAGAAAATAGACCTATCACCATTTGCTACGCACTGATCCACGCGGCTTGCCACGACTCAACCCGACGTGGCGTTTTGTCACCAAGCCACTTCGGTCCTATCTTAGGCGCACGATCAGGATTAGCTGCGGAGCGCGGGCATAGAAAAGGGGGCTGATTTATTTTCTGAGCAATAAATCAGGCGTCGTTACCACAAGCCGATATTCGACCGATATCAATGCCACGTCGCAGGCTTTCAGCATGGCGATGTTGAGGGGGCGTTCGTTTGCGCATTGCCGATGACCTACCCGCCGCCATTTTTCAGTCCCCACGTTTCATAATTGACGCGGTCCCGGCGACCGCGCGGTCGCCGGAACCGCTCTGCGTATCAATTTCCACCGTGAGGCAGGAACACACCACGGAATCGCATCTTCCCGGAGGACAGACGTTCATAAGCCTCCGTTGCCTGGTCAAGCGAAAAGGTTTCGACAATGGGCTTGACCTTACCCTTCGCGGCCAAGTCGAGAATTTCGGCGAGGTAATGCTGTCCGCCATGCGTGGAGCCAACCACCCGTTGGCGCATCATATGGAATGGCTTGCCGTCGGACGGAATCGAGAACGGCTTGCTGAAGTCGAGCCCACACAGGACGATGCGACCGTCAGGATTAACTCCCGCGAGCGCCTTTTCGGCGGTTTCGAAGTCGTTGGTGGTGATCAGCAGCACGTCGGCACCACCGACTGCCAAGAGCTCCTCGGCATTGATGACGACGTGGTCGGCACCCAAGTCGGTCGCAAGCTTGTGCTTGTCTGGGGAATGCGTGATCGCGATGGTCTCGAACCCGCACGCCTTTGAGAACTGCAAGGCGACATGGCCCAACCCGCCGATACCCAGCACCGCGACCCTGTCACCCGGTTTTGGCTCCGCGTCTCGCAAGCCGCTCCAGGTGGTATAGCCCGCGCACATCATGGGCGCGGCGTCCGTGTAGGACAGCCCATCGGGCAACAATACGGTGCCTTCCGCAGAAATTGCGATGTACTCCGCGTGCCCGCCCTGCGACGCGAAACCGGTCGTTCTGGGCGAAACGCAGTTCATGGCCGTCTGGCCGGTCAACGGGCGGTTTTGGCGGCAGTACGGGCATCGACCGCACGAGGACTGTACCCAAGTGGTGCCCACTCGGTCTCCAACCTTGCGCGTGTGGACGCCCGCACCGACTTCGACGATTTCACCGACTACTTCGTGACCCGGGGTCTGGGGATAAATGTCACCGCCAGCCCCCTGAGTTGCCCACACGTCCGTGTAGCACATGCCGGAGGCGTGAACTTTCACCAGGACCAGCCCTGGCTCTGCCTTGGGCATGGGAACCTCATGAACCTCCCAAGGCTTGTTCGCGCCAGTCATCACAACTGCCTTCATCTTCATCGCATGTTCCTTTCGATCAGGTGGTCATTGCTGTTAGGGCTGCGGACGAGATGCTCTGAGAGCGACACAGGGCATTTTGGACCCGCGATGCTGCAGCTTCATTCGAGTCTATGGCTCATTGACTGTCGCAACAATCTGGTCAATATTTGATTCCATGATGAAAGTAATTCACCAATCCAAGGGTAATGACCTGTCGGCCTTTGCCGCATTCTTGGCGGTCGCAGCCCACCGAAGTTTCCGCAGCGCCGCAATCGATCTCGACATGACGCCCTCGGCGATCAGCCACTCGATCAAGGCTCTCGAACAACGGTTGAACGTCCGCCTTTTCAACCGGACGACTCGAAGCGTCTCCTTGACCGAGGCGGGAGAGCGCCTAGCCATAAAACTAAGACCGGCAATGGCCTCAGTTGAAGAAGCCGTTCGGGAGTTGGAGGGCATTGACCACGCCCCCAGCGGAACGGTGCGAATCAATGCCAGTGAGGGCGCCATCCGGTTGGTACTGTGGCCAGTGCTTGCGCGCTTTTTGCGCGAGTATCCTCGCGTCCATCTCGACATATTCAGTGATGGCAAGCTGAGCGATATCGTTGCAGATGGTTTTGATGCGGGCATCCGATTAGCGGAAGCCGTACCCAAAGATATGGTGGCCATCCCAGTCATGGGAGAGGTTCGCTTTGCGGCAGTGGCGTCGCCCGAGTACTTCGAGCAACGCGGATATCCAAGGGTGCCGCAAGATCTGTATGACCATCATTGCATCCGCTTCCGGTTTGAAAGTGGTGCAATCTACCGATGGGAGTTTGAGCGCCATGGCGCTGTCGAAAGGATCAATGCTCCCGGCCCTCTCACATTGACTGATCAGCCGCTGATGGTGGAGGCAGCAATCGATGGAGTCGGCATCGCCTTCGTGCCCGACCATCTTGCAGCCAATGCGCTCAAGGACGGACGACTCAAACGAGTTCTGGAAGAGTGGTGTCCCGCGTATCCGGGGCTGTGCCTCTATTACTCGGCGAATCGCCATGTACCATCCGGCCTGAGAGCGTTGATCAATATGCTGACTGAAACACGGTCCGGCATTAGATGACCTTGTGCCTAAGAGGCGGCAGGTTAGTTGTAACACCGCCTGGCACAACTCAACGACCAGCATCGTCAACGCCTTGCCATTGCAACTGACCGGCAGCTATGGGTCGAAAAAGCAGTCGTCCATGAGCGTCTGTTTTTGGCCGGTTGCTGTCTATCACGAAGGGCAGCAACCGGCCAAAAGCGGTCTGTCGCGGCCTAGCCGCTTCGCCATCAACCTACAGATGAGTAATCGTGTTAGTTTCTGATATCAGTCTGACTAGTCGGGAGTCAGATGAGGATTCACGTGTCACCCTAACATCTCCGGCCCGCTGTACCTCGTTCAATAGCAATGCCGGGGCGAGGTGGATTCGGAAGACATTAGCTAAAGTGCCAGCACCAATCGCCGGGTTTTCGAGCGAGAACAACACGGAGTGAACTGATCGTTCAACGCATGCTCTTTATCGCTCATGAAGACATCCCGGTGATCTGGGACGCCCTCGATAACCGGTGTCATGCAGGCGCCGCAAACGCCCTGTCTGCACGAAGAAGGCAGTTCGATACCTGAGGCACAAAGCACGTCGAGCACGCTCTTGTCAGTTGGTACCTCAAGGACTAATCCTGACTCTGCCAGCTCGACTTCGAATGCTTGATCGACATCGTGCACCACGCTCGACGCCGCAAAATACTCCCGGTGAATCTGCTCAATCGGCCAACCGAGTCCATGTGCTGTGTTTATTACATAGTCCATGAAACCGTTCGGGCCACAGACGTAGAGATGAGTATCCGCACGAGGCTCAGCCAACACATGATTCAAATCCAACAACTGATGTCGCTCGCCAGTGTCGAAGTGCATGTACAAGTTATCGGCAAACCCGGACGCTGCAATGAGTTGCAAGAACGCCGCGCGTCGCGGGTCGCGTACGCAGTAGTGCAGTTCAAACTCGGCACCTTCGTGGGCGAGTTGAAAGGCCATCGCGAGCACTGGCGTAATACCGATACCACCACCCAACAGTATCGATTTTCGCGCCCCTGTTGTTAGCGGGAAGTGGTTTTTCGGCGCACTTATCGACAACCGATCACCAACGCCAATACGCTCGTGCATGCCACGCGACCCGCCTCGTGACATGGCTTCGTGCAACACGCCAATCAGATAGCGATCGCGCTCCAAGGGGCTGTTGCACAACGAGTATTGGCGAGTGATATCCACGCTCACTCGCACATCGATGTGCGCGCCCGCCGTGAAGGCTGGCAAAGGTTGTCCGTCTCCGCGACACAGCTCAAAGCTGCAAACACCTTCAGCCTCGTGGCGCTTTTGTACGACAATTACTTCAAACATGATTGTGCCCCGTTATCTGATTACCCTGCCGCGAGCCCCACTCACTTGCGTTCATTGCACCCTGCAAAGAAACTGCGTGTCGTCGGGGGCGTAGCGCGCAATGAGTCGACTGAGTGCAGCTATATCCTCGCCCAGCGGACGGTCATCGGCATAGCGCGTCACGCGGGTGCGCACCGCTTGATAAATCGCCAGAGTCAGGGGCGCCGGTCTCAGGTCTGGCTCCAACAAGTCGTAACACTGGCAAGCGGCCAACAGCTCAATGGCCAATAGGCTTTCGAGGTTGTCGAGGATCTCGTGGGCTTTCAGCGCAGCCGGTGTCGCGTGGCACAAGATGTCTTCCTGCAACCCGGAGCTAACACCGCCATCGAGACTGGCCGGCGCGGCGAGGCGACGGTTTTGCGCCACCAGTGATGCGGCCGTGTATTGCGCGATCATGAACCCTGACTCCACCCCGCTGCTGCCCGCCAAAAATGGCGGCAAGCCGTTTACCAACGGGTTTACCAGGCGATCGATGCGCCGTTCGCAAATCGCTCCCAATTGTGCGGTCGCCACGGCAATCTGGTCCATGGCTAGGCCAATCCCAGCGCCCACCGCGTGGGCCTCAGAGTAAATCTCGGGGGCTTCAGGACTGCCGCAAATCACTGGATTGTCGGTGACACTGGCCAATTCGCGCTCGACCACTGTCAGCACTTGGGCCCACACATCGCGCACCGCACCGTGGACCTGCGGAATGCTGCGCAGGCTCAAGGGGTCCTGGATCTTGCGCCCGGTGGCGGCGAGCAAAATGCCCGAACCGGCGAGCAAAGTGTTCAAGCGCTGGCTGACCTGCATCAGGCCGGGGGATGTGCGCAACGCCATGGACACGGGATGCAAGGCGCGGATCTGACAGCGCTGGGTTTCGAAGCTGAGCGCCGCGATGGTATCCGCCCAATCCAGCAACCAGCGTGCACGCTCCAGCAGCAAACTTCCGAGGCCCGTGACACACGGCGAACCGTTCACCAGGCACAAGCCCTCCTTCGCTTCCAGCACCAAGGACTTGACCCCCAGCCGGTCCAGCGCCACCGCCGCCGGCATCCGTACGCCGTCAAGCAGGCACTGACCATGGCCGATCAACAGCAGGCCGATGTGCGCCATGTGACTGATATAACCCACCGAGCCGTGCCGCGGAACTTGCGGGGTACAACCGGCGTTCAGCAGCATGACCAGGCGTTCGACCACAGCCAGCCGCAACCCGGAATAACCGTGGGCGTAGTTGTTCACAGCGGCGACCATGATCGCCCGTGTTTCGCTAACCCCCAATGGCCTGCCGACGCCGACTGCATGGCTCATCAGGATGTTGCGCGACAAGGCGTTTTGCTGTGCCGGCGGTACAATCGTATCCGACAGCGCACCCACCCCGGTGTTGACGCCGTAGGCCCGCAAGTTGTTATCCGCCACACTGCGCACGATGGCGTGAGCCTTGCTGATGCGCGCTTTGGCGTCGGTCGACAATTCAAGAACCGCTTGTTTGGCGGCCACTTCGGCCACCTGCGCTGCGCTCAAGGGTTGATCAAGCAGAACCAGGCTCATTAGGCACCCCCGGCGTGCGAAACGGGCGATCCTTGATCGACATAGCGTCCGATCAACTCCCAGAGTTCCAGGGGCACTTCGATACCGTTTTCGTTGCCCTGTCGTGCCTGAAGTCGGCGCTCACCGGGCAAGCGGACGTGCGGTTCGGCTAGCAGCGCGCCGAACAATACTTCAGTCCGCGCCACGAATGCCGCCCCGCCAAAGGCTGCGGGATCGAAAGCGATGAGCAGTTGCCCGGTGCGCGGCGGTCCGCCTTCGCAATCGCCGAACGAAGACGCTTCGAACGAGAAGTTGGAACCGCTCAACCCACCGGCAAGGATGTCAATCAGCAAGGCCACGCTCGTGCCTTTGTAGCCACCGATCGGGCTTAGGCTGCCCGCCATTGCCGCATCGGCATTGGTGGTCGGCTGGCCATCGGCGTCCAGTGCCCAACCTGCCGGCAACGCTACGCCGCGGCGGTACGCATCGATCACCGCGACCTTGGCCACCACACTTGAGGATTGATCAATCACCAGCGGCGGACGCCCTTCCCGCGGGCACGCAAACGCCAAAGGGTTCGTGCCAAAAAACGCAGTCTTGCCGCCATGAGGCGCAATCGAAGGCGAGGCATTGGCCACCATCAAGGCGACCAGCCCTTGCTCTGCCAGTTCTTCGACAAAATAACCCAGCGAGCCGCACGCGTAGGACTGCCCCACCGCCAATGCCGCCATGCCTTGGCGCCGCGCGGCCTCCACCAGCAAAGGCAGGCCCAGGGCCAACGCCGGGTGAGCGAAACCGGTTCGTGCATCGACGCGAATCAGTGACGGCGCCTGCACCTTGGCGCTCGGCTGCGCAGCACCATCGACCTTTCCGCACGCAGCGTGGTCGCAGTAGGTCGGCAGGTAGGACAAGCCAACAATCTGCTGCCCATCGCGCTCGGCAAACGCAATCGAGCGAGCCACGGCCCGAGCGTTGTCGGGACTGACATGGCTGGCAACCAGCGCGGTGGTGGCGAGATTTTCGATCTCGGCCAGGCTGACAATTAGAGTAGCGGTCATGCGGCGGTCTCCCGATGAATAGGTTGGGTTTGAGCCAGCGGTGCCAGCTCGGCAAGCAGTTGATCGGCGTACCAGCGGATGAAGTCGCGGGTGCCGCCTTCGATCAATTCGGAGTACGGGCCAGGGCGATAGGCGCTGCCGCGAATCCCCAGGTGATTGTTTTCCGCCAGGAAACGATCCTGGTCATTGGTGGCGGCCCAGATCTCCTTGAGCCGTTCGACCTGATAATCCAGGCCCTCCTGCGCGTCCTTGTGCACCAGCCAATGGGTGGTCACCAGAGTTTCTTCTGGCCCGATCGGCAACACCCGAAAGGTCACCGCGTGGTCCGCCTGAATATGGTTCCAGGTGTTGGGCAGGCTCATCAGGCGCACCGAGCCCAGGTCGTAATCGGTCAGGTTGCCCAACAAGCGCGAGCACCCAGGCTTTCCATCTACGGTCATGGACACACGCCCATCAGTGAACGGCAGGCGAACCGCGCGGTAACGCTCGCTGCCCTGGGTATGGGCATGTGGAATGCCCAGACGGTCCCAGTCCGCGGCCTTGCGTTCGACCAGCGCCTTGTACTCAGGCTTGATGCGCGGATCATTCGGGTCGTCGAATTCGGTGATGATGTGCATCAGTTCCGGGTGTGAACCCACGCAGTGGTAACACTCGCGGTTGTTCTCGATCACCAGTTTCCAGTTGGCCTTTTCCACCAGCGTCTGGGTGTAGGCGACCTTGGCATCGTCCAGGCCATGGGGCAGCAGGTAGGGCTCAACGTCTTGGCGAAACGGCTCGAAGTCGCTCGGTTCATCCGCAAAATTGATGAAGATGTAGCCGCCAGCAACCCCTACTGCCACCGGCGCCAACTGGAAGTCGGCACGGTCGAAATCATCGCCCATCAAGCGGGTGCCAGTCAGTTGTCCTTGCAGGTCGTAAGACCATTGGTGATACGGGCAGACCAGTCGCTTGGTGCTGCCGTGCTCCTCCAGGCAAATCCGTGAGCCGCGATGGCGACAGGTGTTATGGAACGCATTGACCTCGCCATCGTTGCCACGAATGACAATCACAGAGTCACGCCCCACGTTCACCCGCAGCCAGTCGCCGTGTTTGGGGATCTCGCAGGTCATGGCCGCGAACAGCCACTGACGGCGAAAAAACAGCTGCATTTCCAGTTCGAAAAAGTCCTGATCCACATAAAAGGGCTGCTCCAGCCCCCAGTCCTGACGCCGCTTGGACAACAGCGCGTAGGCATGATCTATCACAGTCTGATTCATGGCAGTGCCTCCAAAAAAAAGATCAGGCGAGCGGCAGGCGGCGGAACGTGCCGGGCTTTTGCGCGTCGTGGTATTTGTTCATCGGGCCGTGTTCGAGGAAGTGTTTATGGCCGTACGCCAAGCGCTCCTGGGACAGGGTCACGCCCAGCCCGTGGCCTTCAGGCACGCGCACGGTGTTATTGCGTGGCACGAACGGGCCCTCTTCAATCACGTCAGTGACCTGCATGCGGAACAGCGACTGGTTCGGTTCACGGATCCAGCCCAACGCCGCACACAAATGCAGGTACACCGCACTGCCCACACCCGAATCGCCGCTGTAGCACCAGAAGTCGATGCCGGCATGCTCGCAAGCGCCGATGAAGCGCAGCAGCCGGCCAATACCACCGAGGACCGCCGGGTTGCCGACAATCGCGTCGGGCACCTTGAGCACCCTTGCTCGGGCGATGTCGGTGTTGTGGGTGGAAAACGGAATCGAGCAATGGCGGCGCAGTTCGACCATTTCTTCGATGGTCGAGACCGGGTCTTCCCAGTTGCGCACGCCCAGTTCTTCCAGCGGACGAATCAATCGGCGCGCCGTGGCCAATGAATAGGCCTGGTTCGAATCGATGCGCAGCATCACGTCATCCCCCAGACGCTGGCGGATCAGCTCAAGCATGCGCAGGGACACTTTCGGGTCGTGGGTGGAAAACTTGCCCTCGAAGAAAGTTGTACCGTAGGTCTCGTTGAGCATCACGCAGTAATCGGCCACCGCTTCCGGGGTCTGCTCGCCCCGCACCCGGGTGCCGTCCCTCTGCAGCGGGCCGTCGTTGCGCAGGGAAAAGTAGTCGGTAAACGGAATGTCCTTACGTACCGCACCGCCTAGCACTTGATACAGCGGTAGCTTCCAGGCCTTGCCGCGCAGGTCCCAGAGCGCCATTTCCACCGCGCCAAATGCGGTGATGCGCGCGTTGTCGTTGATGCTCTGGACACCCGCGAAGTAAGGCAGGCAGAGGAACTCGGCGCCGGCAATGTCAAAGGCGTCATGGCCAACCAGTTTTGGTGCGACGTGATCACGAATGATCGCCGCTGCGTGCCACGATGGTGCCTCTCCCAAGCCGACCAGACCGTCCTCGGTTTCGACTTCAATAATGGTCGTGGAAAAACCGGGCAGTTCACCGAAAGCCCAGACATAGGGGGCGTCCAGCGGCAGGTTGATAGGTGTGGCCTTGATGCTTTTGATCTTCATCGCGTAGCGGCTCCAGTGAATGGCAAGAGGTGCCGACTCACTGACATATCCATGCGAGAAACAACGCTATGTGAGCTGGCACGACTAAGCTAATCTCTGTGGACATTGGAGTAAACGCGGTAAATTCTCATGCAATCCATGCTTCCAACTCATGTATTAGACACCCCTCAATTCAACCGTCGTTTGCCGCCATTGCATGCGCTGGAAGTGTTTGCGGCCGCGGCTCGTTGTGGCACGTTCAGCCGCGCCGCCAAGGAACTGTTCGTCACCCAGAGCGCGATCAGTCGTCAGGTACAACAACTTGAGGAACACCTGGGGGTTATGCTGTTTATCCGCCATAAGACCGGCCTGCGTCTGACACCCGAAGCAGAAGCGCTGCTACCCGTGGTCGACGACGCCTTTGCGCGCCTGACCACCATGTGCAATAGCCTGCGAAACGCCGGGCAGGTGCTAACCCTGCGGATGCCGCCCACCCTGGCGACGCGCTGGTTTCTGCCGCTGTTGCCGGGTCTGCGCACGGTGATGCCGGACATGGACGTGCGGGTGACGACCTACGATGCGTGGGAGCCGCGATTCGAAGACAGCGACGTGGACGCCGCGATCATTCAAGGTCGAGGGGACTGGAAGGACGTCGAGACCATTCCCTTGATGCCGGAACGACTGACACCGGTCTGTTCGGCAGAGTTGGCAAAGCAGCTCAACGAACCTGCCGACCTGATGCATCTGCCATTGCTGCATTGCTTTCCGGTTCAGGGCTGGAGTCGTTGGCTGGAAGCGGCTGGAGTAGAGGGCATTGCGGCTCATCGAGGCCAGTCGTTCGATACCCTGGACCTGGCTCTATCGGCGGCGACGCGCGGGCACGGCGTCGCATTGGGTGACCTGAATCTGGTACGCGAAAGCCTGAACGATGGCGTACTGGTCGCGCCTTTCGATATCGAACTCCATCAGGGCATTTCTTACTTTCTGATTTATCCGTCACAACGGGCGCAGCTACCGAAAATTCGTGCACTGAGAGAGTGGTTGCAGGTCGCGGTGGTAGGCTGACCGTGAGCAGCTCGTATTTGAACCCTACCTGCCCCCTCCGGCAGAACCGGGTACACCACAGCCCATGGGTACCGGCAGCTATGGGTCGATTGAAGACCTTCGAAACCGGCCAGCAACCTTGGCTACCGAGTATATCCAGCCGCTGCCCGGGCAGCGCCCGTCTAACCGTGTGAACAAGGAGAACGCGCATGAACGAATACATATTATTCATGCACCGAGATACCAACGACCTGGCTGCAAGCGGTGGGCGCGGTACATCACCAGGCTGCGCGGCACGGGGTTATTTGACGGGGGGAGTGCCATCTGTGAGGGCGAATGCCTGCGCAAAGGGCACACGAGCGTGGCAGCTGTGGCGGATATCAGTGGATTTGTTCGAGTTCGGGCAAAAAATCTTGAAGATGCGAAAGCCCTCTTTGTCGGCAACCCGGTTTTTGAGGCCGGCGGCACAGTGGAGATTCTCGAGCTTCCCCGCCAATAGGTTGTTCAGGGCCTGGCATTAACGGGTGCACGCGCAGCCAGAGGTTCCTATCTCTGCCGTGAGCACGCGATGGAGCATCGGGCGTCAGAGGGGAGAGGGTAAAACATTGGCACGCCTATCTTGGGAACACCAATGAACAGACTGATTTGCGGACTTGTCTTGGTAGGTTTGTCCCTGGTTGCCAGCCGCGCGATGGCTGAGCCGCAATGCGGCGACCTCCTCGCGAAACTCAGCGAAAAGCCTGAGGTTGTAGAGTTTCTGGAGTGCACAAAAAACAAAGAAGAACAGGGAAAACCGATCGTTGCCCGCTACCGCGTGAAAGGCTCGGAGGCCCTTGAGGCTGAGCGGTACATGAGCCGGAGTTTCAGGCAGCCGAAGCTCCAGTACATCTGCTGCGGCTGGGATTCAACGATTTATTCCTATCGCGATGAAGCAACACAGCGTTGGTACACGCTCGGTATGGGGTCCGAGGAAACGCCCGTAAACCAACGGGATTCGTGGTCGAAAATAACCTATTTCTACATCACGGCATCTATCACGACTGAGGATTTCTGAAGGGCAAAGGGGGCTTTTTTTATAGGCTGGGTATGACTCACCCACATGGGTTACAAATCAGTTCACGCACATAGGTAACAGTTTTTAACTGGCATGGTCGATTTCGCGAGGATCTGACCATGCCCTGGAAAGAGCTGAAACCTATGGACCTCAAAGTGATGTTCATTGCTGAATATCTGTCTGAAAAGCACAGCTTTACACGGCGATTCTGGCCAAGGGCGAACAAGGGCGCAAGCGGGCAGGCGACTGATCCAATATTGCCGTCAGCGCCCGCGCCATCGCGTCGTACACACGCTCAACCGCACCGCACCCACTTGCCCGCAGACTGGCATCTACCAGACCCAAGCCAATGTGCAACTCGGCGGGCACGCCGTGCTCCTGCAAAAACCGGGCATAGGCCCGCACATGATCGAATAGTGGGTCCCATTGCGCTACCGCGCTAAAGGCCGACGCCAACCCTGTCGCCGTGTCCTGCTCCAAGGGACAGGCGTACGGGTCGCCTTGGTGGGCATCGTTTGGAACACAGCCTGGCTGTACGACCAGTGCCAATGGGCCCCGATGGATGAACACCCTGACGCGCTTGGTGATCGGTATCGTGGCCTGCGACAGACCCGGTTAAAGCTCACCCTTGAAGCCCAGGTTCCACGAGGCGCGCAACGCGGCCTTTTTCAAGGCGCGCACCTGTTCCAGGTCTGTTTCGCGGGAAACATTCTGCAAAGTGGCCACCAATGCCACGGTGCCGATGAACTCCGCATTGATGCCCAGTATCGGTGCAGCGATTGCAGAAATGCCCAAGGTTTCTTCCTCGATCGCCGCCGCCCACCCCTGGGCGCGTGCCTCACTGACCTGGCGTGCCAACTGCGCGTGGTCAACCACGGTGTATGGCGTGATGGCCGGCAGGTCGGCGGGCAATTGATCCACCCCCAACTGCTTGGCGAAGGCCAGCGCGACCTTGCCCTGCGCATTGCAATGCAGTTGCAGTTCGGTGCCGGTGCGCACGCCGATCTCCAGGGTGGATTTGCCCAACTGAGTCTCGACCACCATCAGGCGGCGCCCTTGCAACACTGACAGCACCACCGACAACCCCAACTCATCACGCAGGTCGCGGATAGCGTCAGCCGAGGCACTGAGCAGGTCGATGCCACCGGCGGCGATCTGCCCCAGCACATACGCCTGGATGCCCAGCCGATACTTGGAGGTCTGTGGGTTCTGGCTCAGGTAGCCGCGTTCCACCAGGGTTTTAAGGTGGCGGAATACCGAGCCCTTGGTGGTGCCCAATTGCGTCGCTAGCTCGCTGACGCCCACCTCTTCGCTGGCCCCGGCCACACGCTCCAACACATCAAACGCCAGTTGAACGGACCTGACCCCGCCCTTGCCTGCTTCATCGCTCATCATCGGTCCTTTTTTTGCAGCCATTAGTCCGGCACCGGGTGGGACTGGCAAGCTTTATGCTGCAACCAGTGCAACACGTCGTTCGCACAGGCGAAACGATACCGCTTAATCCCAGACAATCACAAGGTCCTGCTCAACCATAACCCTCACCTCGATGCATCCGTATGTAGCACCCGCCCAATATCGGCATAAGCCCATTATTTAGCTATAAGTCTCTTATCGAGCTTCGTACAGATGAAATATCCTGTTCTCTGATAGAAATACTGTTGCATTGAGCGAAACACAAAATATTTGACGAGCACGCCTATTCATCGTAAAAATGAAACCACGTACCGCATACGCATACGATCTATTGAAGAGGATGACGTCATGACCGCTCGTGATTCGGCACTGGCCAAGCGAGATATCGCCCACCATCTCCATCCGCAGACCAACCTGCGCCTGCATGAACAGGTGGGGCCGCTGCTGATCGAACGCGGGGACGGCATCTACGTTTTTGATGACCAGGGCCAACGCTACATCGAAGGCATGTCGGGACTCTGGTGCGCCACCCTTGGTTTTAGCCAACCGCGCCTGGCAGAAGCCGCCTATGCACAGATGCTCAAGCTGCCTTACCAGCAAACCTTCGCCCACCGCAGCCACGGCCCGGCGGCAGACCTGGCCGCCGAGCTGATCGCCCACGCCCCGGCGGGGCTGGACAAGGTGGTGTTCCAGAGCTCGGGCTCCGAGGCCATCGACACCGCAATCAAACTGGTGCGTTACTACCACAATGCTATCGGCAAGCCCGGCAAGCACCGCCTGATCGCACGCCAGCGCAGCTACCACGGCACCACGCTGGCCGCCGCCAGCCTGACCGGCCTGCCCAACATGCATAAAGGTTGGGGCGAAACCCTGGCCGACGTCATCCACGTACGCTGCCCGCACCTGTATCGCCAGGGCCTGCCAGGGGAAACCGAAGAGCAGTTCTCGACACGCCTGGCCCACGAGCTGGAACAGACCATCCTCGACGCCGGACCCGAGACCATCGGCGCCTTCTTCGCCGAGCCGGTGATGGGTACCGGCGGCGTGATCCTGCCGCCTGCCGGCTACTTCGCCAAGGTGCAGGCGGTGCTGCGCAAGTACGACATCCTGATGGTGGCCGATGAGGTGATTTGCGGTTTCGGGCGCACCGGCTTTTACTGGGGTTGCCAAGCCGTGGGCATCCAGCCAGACATGCTGACTTGCGCCAAAGGCCTGTCGGCAGCATTCCAGCCGATCTCGGCGCTGCTGCTCAGCGACCGCATCTACCAGGTCATCGCTGACCAGAGCAATGCACTCGGCGGCCTCGGCCACGGCTATACCTACGGCGGCCATCCGGTGGCGGCGGCGGTAGCGCTGGAAACCCTGCGCATGTACGACGAACTGAATATCGTCGAGCACGTGGTCGAAGTGTCCAAGGCCTTCCAGGAAGGCGTACAAGCCTTCGCCGACCACCCACTGGTGGGCGAAGCACGCGGCATCGGCCTGATGGCTGCCCTGGAATTCGTCGCCGACAAACAAACCCGCGCGCCCTTCCCCGCCGAACTGAAAGTCGCAACCCTGGTGAGCAACGCCCTGCAACGCCGCTCGATCCTGCTGCGCGCCCTGGGCGACACCCTGGTCATGGCGCCGCCACTGATTGTCGATGCCGACCAGATCCAGACTATTCTCAAGGCCGTGGCCGAGGCGCTGGATGAAGTCCTCACGAGTATCCGGCCATGACCGCACAATCCATCCGCACAGCGGCCAGGGGGCCCATGCCATTACCTGACACACCCGCGACCGCTCCTGAACGCCCGGTGCTGGTTCGCTTTGAAGGGGTACACAAGACCTATGACGAACGCAGTTGGGTGGTCGACAACCTCGACCTGAACATCCGCCAGGGCGAGTTCCTGTCCCTGCTCGGCCCCAGCGGTTCGGGCAAGACCACCACCTTGATGATGCTGGCCGGTTTCGACGCGCCGGACCGTGGGCGCATCCTCATGGACGGCACCGACATCAGCAAGCTGCCAGCCTACAAGCGCGACATGGGCGTGGTGTTCCAAAGCTACGCGCTGTTCCCGCACATGAGCGTGGCGCAGAACGTCGCCTTCCCGCTCAACTTGCGCAAGATTCCCGCGGCCGAGTCGCGGCAGCGGGTCAAGGAAGCCCTGGCCCTGGCGCGCCTGGAGGGTTTCGAAGACCGTAACCCGGCGCAACTGTCCGGCGGCCAGCAACAACGTGTGGCCCTGGCCCGTGCGCTGGTGTATCGCCCGCGCATGCTGTTGATGGATGAGCCCCTGGGCGCCCTCGACAAAGCGCTTCGCGAACACATGCAACTGGAATTGAAGGCCATCCATAAACAGCTGGGCATCACTTTTGTCTACGTCACCCATGACCAGGACGAAGCCATGACCATGTCCGACCGGGTCGCAGTGTTCAACGAGGGCAAGATCGCGCAGATCGACTCACCACACACCATTTACAACCGCCCAGCCACGCGCTTTGTCGCCAATTTCCTGGGTGAAACCAACGTGCTCGAAGGCGTGGTGATTTCGGCAACCGCAGGCCAGGCGCAGATCCGCCTCAGTGAGGACGGCTCGATCCACCAGGCCTGCTGCGCCGACCCGGAACTCAGTGCCGGCAGCAACGCCGCCCTGGCGATCCGCCCGGAAAACCTGCGCCTGGCCACCCTCAGCGAAGCGGCGGTGCAGGCCACGGTGGTCGATAGCATCTTCCACGGCGCCCACTGCAAATTGCGCCTGCGCATGGCCAAAGGCAGCGAACTATCGATGACCTACAACCCAGGCAACCTCGGGCGCCTGCCACCCACACCGGGCGAGCAGTTGGCGCTGGCCTTGCCCGGCACGCAGGCCATGATCCTGCGTTGATCCACCCAAAAGAACAATGACCGTACCGATCTGTTGCCGTACTGCTGCCGACAATAACCACATTAAAAGGCTGGGAGTCACATCATGTTCAATCCATGCTCCATTCGCGGTTTTACCTTTGCATTGTGCGGGCTCGCCCTGCTCCACGGCACCGCCCAGGCCCGAGACCTGACGGTGGCGTCCTGGGGCGGCGCCTACCAGGATGTGCAGCGCAAGATCTTCTTCACCCCCTACAGCCAGGCCAGCGGCAACAAGGTGATCGACGACAGTTGGGACGGCGGCATCGGTTTGCTGCGCACCCACGCAGAAGGCGCCGATAGCGGTTGGGACGTGGTGCAAGTGGAAGCCGAGGATTTGCAGTTGGGCTGCGGCGAAGGCCTGTTCGTGTCGATGGACTTCCAGCGCATCGGTGGCAAGGACAACTACATTCCCAGTGCTGTCAGCGAATGCGGGGTAGGCAGTGCGGTGTACAACTTCGTGCTGGGCTACGACACCAGCAAAGTCAGCCGCGCGCCCAAGGACTGGGCCGACTTCTTCGACACCAAGACCTTCCCCGGCAAGCGCGCCCTGCGCCAGGGCCCCAAGGGCAACCTGGAAATCGCCCTGATGGCCGACGGCGTCGCGCCCGCCGATGTCTACAAGACCCTCAACACCCCAGGCGGCGTGGAGCGCGCCTTCAAGAAACTCGACAGCCTCAAGGGCCAATTGCTGTTCTGGAAGGCCGGCGGCCAACCGATGCAATTGCTCGCCTCGGGCGAAGTCAGCATGACCACCTCTTATAACGGCCGGGTAACCAACGCCATCCACCAGGACCACAAACCCTTCGGGCTGGTGTGGAACCAGTCTCTGCAAACCATGGACAGCTGGGTGATCCTGGCCAACTCGCCCAACGTGGACAAGGCCTACGGCCTGCTGGACGTGATGGGCAAGGCCGAAAACCAGAAGCAATGGCCAAGCCTGCAACCCACTGGCATCACCTCGGTCCAGGGCATCGCCCAGACCGACCCGGCGGCGCTGGCCGACTCCCCCAGCGCACCGCAGAACAGTGCCAATGTGCTGGTGCTCAATGACAAGTTCTGGGTCGACCGTATCGACGAGTTGAACGCCAAATGGACCGCCTGGTCGGCCCAGTGACGCAGCCCGAGTAAACGACATGAGCACACTTGTTCTGAATGCCCCGGTGCCCGTGGTCGCCCGCAAGGACCGAGGCGCGCTATGGCGCGCCTACGGCCTGCTACTACCGCTGGTGGTGTTTTTGCTGCTGACCTTCGTGGGGCCGATCGGCTCCTTGCTGTGGCGTGCAGTGGCCGACACCGAACTGTCCCAGGCCTTGCCTGCCACCGCCCAGGCCGTCGCCCAATGGGACGGCACTTCGGCGCCTGATGAGCGGCTGTTCAAGCCGCTGATCGAAGACCTTAAGACCGTCGCCCTCCGTGACCTGGCATCTGCCGCACGGCGCCTGGCCTATGAAGCACCAGCCCTGCGCGCCCTGTTGACCGGCGCCAAGCGTGAAGCCGCCAGCCTCGAAGGCACTCGCGAGCAGATGCAACTGCTGGACCCGCGCTGGCTGGACAACGCCACCTGGCAAACCTTCAAGCGCGCCTCGGGCCCGGCCGGCACTTATCACCTGCTGTCTGCCGTGGACATGAAGCACGACTACCAGCAAGGCCTGGTCAACAAGGATGAAGCCGGCCTGTACCGCTCCATCCTCGGGCGCACGTTCAGCATCGCTGCGATCACCACACTGGTGTGCGTGCTATTGGCGTTTCCGCTGTGCGCCTACCTTGACCGCCGCACACCGCGTACACGCAACGCGTTGCTGCTGCTGATCCTGCTGCCGTTCTGGACCTCGATCCTGGTGCGCACCACCGCCTGGATGGTGCTGCTGCAGGACAGCGGCATCATCAACGCCACGCTGATGCAACTGGGGCTGATCAACAGTCCTTTGCACCTGCTGTACAACCGCTTCGGCGTGATCCTCGCGTTGGTGCATGTGATGCTGCCGTTCATGGTGTTCCCACTGCTGGCGGCGATGTCCAGCTGCAATCGCTTGCTGGTACAGGCCGCCTATTCCATGGGCGCGCGACCACTACGGGTATTCTTTCAGGTGTACCTGCCGCAAGTGCTGCCGGGTGTGGCCGCGGGCGCGTTGATGGTGTTTATCGTCACCCTGGGTTTCTACATCACCCCGGCATTGCTGGGTGGGCCAGCAGACCAGATGATCAGCTACTACATCGCCCAGTTCACCACCGGCACCCTCAACTGGGGCCTGGCCTCGGCACTGGGCCTGGTCCTTCTGGTGGCGACTACCCTGCTCTACCTCATCCAGGCCCATCTGGCCCGGCGCACCACAGGAGCGAAATAATGGTTCGTAACCCCAACAGCGGGCCGATAGCCTGGGTCGGTAACCTGAGCCTGTCGCTGAGCGGCTGGCTGGTCCTGGCATTCCTGTTGCTGCCGATCTTGATCGTGCTACCTCTGTCGTTCAGCGACAGCCGCTATATGTCGTTGCCACTAGGGCAGTTCACCCTGCACTGGTATGAACAGTTCTTCGCCTCCAGCCAATGGCTGGGCGCGCTGTTCAACAGTTTTGCCATTGCCCTCACCAGCACCGTGCTGGCGGTGGTGCTCGGCGGGTTGGCGGCACTCGGGCTGCGCCACCCGGCAATGCCGGGCAAGCGGGTGATCGAGGTGCTGCTGATCGCACCGATGATCGTGCCGGCGGTGATCGTAGGCGTGGGCATGTACTTCGTGTTCTCCAATGCCGGGCTGACCCGCACCTACCTCGGCCTGGTCCTAGCGCACACCACCCTGGCGGTGCCTTTTGTGGTGGTCAATGTCGGCTCGGCCCTGGGCGGGCTCAACCAACGCCTGCTGTGGGCCGCCGCGAGCATGGGGGCCACGCCATGGATGACCCTGCGCAAGGTGACCCTGCCGTTGATATCCCCAGGGCTGGTCTCTGGCGGGCTGTTTGCCTTCGCCACCTCGCTGGATGAAGTGGTGGTGACCCTGTTCCTCGCCGGCCCCGACCAACGCACCCTGCCCCGGGAAATGTTCACCACCGCCCGCGAAGCCTTGAGCCCAGTGCTGCTGTCGGCCGCCACCATCATGGTGCTGTTCGCCACGCTGCTGTTGCTGTTGTCACGCTCGATGACGCGCCGCACGTAACAGCGCAATCCGACTTCGCTCTGGTTAAGATCACACACAAGAGCTAACCCCACCTCTACCTGATACATGGAGATCAAAATGTGCGAGCGGGCTTGCTCGTTCCCACGCTTGGACCCTGTCAATCCAGACAAACCCAGGCGCGTGCATCGTCGCCACAGGGCCATCTACTAGAGGCGCCGATATGTACCCGCATGCAGGCGCTCGCTAATCTCCGCAGCGGCCGACTGCAACTCGCGCAACATTGCAGCCGGTGGCGGCGAAGGGATCGCCGCACTTGGCCCGACAATACCGATCGTACCCACAATCAAGTCATTCTCGCGAAAGATCGGGCAGCACAGTGCATTGATGCCCAGGGTCACCTCACCATCGGCGTCGTCGTACAGGCGCTGGCGAATCAACTCCAAGCGCTGCACCAATGCATCCGGCTCGTGCAAGGTACGCTCGGTCAGGCGTGGCATCTTGCGGCGCAACACCCGTTGCTGGCTGGCAGCATCGGCAAACGCCAGCACTGTGCGGCCCTGTGCAGAGCAGTACGGCAACACGCGGTTACCCGGCTTTACCGAGATGCACACATTGGCCTTGGATTCGACGCACGACACCACCAGCGCGGTGTCATGGGTAGCGACCGCCAGCAAGGCCGTCTGCCCGGTGGCATCGCGGATGCGGGTCAGGTAGGGATCGGCAATGGCGCGCAGGTCGAACTGCTCGCCGGCAGCCTCGCCATAGGCTACCAGGCGTGCGCCCAGCAGGTATTTTTCGCTGACCGGATCTTGTTCGAGAATGCCCAGCTGGCGCATCGAGGCCAGGTGCCGATAGGTCCTGGGCTTGGCGGTTTGCAGTTGATGGGCCAGCTCGGTCACGCCCAGGGGGCGGCGCGCGGCGGTCAGTTCGTCGAGCAAGCGGAAGACCATTTCCACCGATTCCAGCAGCACGGGGCCGGTGCTGGGCTTTTCGTCATCCTGTACCAAGGGTCACCTCAAGCGATCACTGGGAAAGCCCCGATTGTATCGCTTGAAGAAACACTTGTGTTGGTCTGCGATATTAAATAACCGGGGCTTCGCGCATGGCAAGCCCTGCCCGAACGGCCGGTGGCTTGACCGAAAACATCACGAAGGCACCCAGCAGGGTCATCACCGCCAACACATACAGGCCATATTCCAAGTGCCCGCTGCTCTGCTTGACCCAGCCCAGCATAAACGGGCTGGCATAGCCGCCCAGGTTGCCCACGGTGGCGATCAGCGCGATCCCCGCTGCGGCCGCCGTGCCGGTCAGCAACACCCCCGGCAACGCCCACAGCACACAGAAGCCGGCCAGTCCGCCGGACATCGCCACGCTCAAACCGGCCAGCGACAACACCGGCTGGTCGTGGAAATACGCAGCGAACGCCAAGCCCAACGCCGAGGCCAGATTGCACAAGGTGCCGTGCCAGCGCCGTTCACGGGTTTTATCCGAATGCCGGCTGACCAGCACCATCACCACCGATGCCACCGCAAAGGGAATCGCTGCGACCAACCCGGTATGGAACAGGCTCTTGACCCCCAGCCCCTGCACAATCTGCGGCAACCAGAACGACACGCCATAGGTGCCGCACAGCAAGGCAAAGTTCACGTAGATCAGGCACCAAAGCCCCTTGTTCACAAAGGCCGCCCGGAAGTTGTGGCTGGCACCCGCCGCCTCATGCTGCTGGCGCTGCGCCGCCAACTGTTGCACCACCCGGGCATTCTGTTCCGGGGTCAGCCAGTGCACCTTGCCCGGGCGGTCATCCAGGTAGAAATACACGGCGATGCCCAGCAACACCGCAGGCAGGCCTTCAAGCAGGAACAGCCACTGCCAGCCGGCCATGCCGCCGTAGCCGGCAAAGGTCTGCATGATCCACCCAGACAACGGGCTGCCCAGCACCCCGGCCATGGCAATGCCCAGGTTGAACCACGCCATGCCCTGGGAGCGCGCATAGGATGGGAACCAATAGGTCATGTACAGCACCACCCCCGGGTAGAAACCGGCTTCAGCCATACCGAGCAAAAAGCGCAGCACGTAGAAGGCGTTCGGGGTCTTGACGAACAACATGGCAATCGACAGCAGGCCCCACGTGATCATGATGCGGGTGATCCAGAACCGCGCACCCACGCGTTGCAGCACCATGTTGCTGGGGATCTCGCACAGGCAGTAACCGATAAAGAACACACCGGCGCCAAAGCCGAAGGCCATGTCGCTCAGGCCGATGTCGGCGGCCATTTGCAGCTTGGCAAAGCCGACATTGACCCGGTCTAGAAAGGCGACCACGTACAACACAAACAGGAATGGAAGAATGCGCCAGGCAATGCGGTTATAGAGCGCGCAGTCCTGCGCACTGTCGAAGGTGTTCCGGGAGATAAGGTTCATCGCTGTACTCTTGTAATTGTTGTAGTGGCGAAGAAAGTGTGGGGGTCAGCAGCTCAGGCGGCACTCCCCAGGATGAAGTCGGCACAGCGCTCACCGATCATGATGCTCGGCGCATTGGTGTTGCCACTGACGATGGTGGGCATGATCGACGCATCGGCCACCCGCAGCCCCTGCACCCCATACACGCGTAAGTCCGGCCCCACCACGGCGGCGGCGTCCGTGCCCATGCGACAGGTGCCCGCCGGGTGGAACACCGTCTTGGCCACACTGCGTACGTAGTCTTCCAGCACCTTGTCGGGCACATCATCGTGATCCGGCAGCAACAGCATGTTTTGCACCACGCCCGCCAGGGCCGGTGCCCGCAGGATGCGCCGCGCCAGCTTCACCCCGGCAACCAGGGTGTGCAGGTCGTGCGCATCGCTGAGGTAGTTGGCCTTGAGTGACACCTCCTGCATCGGTTCGGCGCTCTTGAGCCGCAGTTGGCCCCGGGAGCGCGGGCGTAATGCGCACGGGTTGATGGAAATGCCATGGCCACTGGGGGGCAGACGGTCCACGTCACCCACCAGCGCCGGCACCACATGGAACTGCACGTCGGGCCGACCGCAACCGGTGGCATCGACGAAGGCACCACTTTCCACCACGTTGGAACTGAGCAAGCCGCTGCGATTGGCCAGGTACTTGAGGCCATGCCCCAGCGCGTGCAGGCCGCGGTCATGGCCGAGCAGGCTCACCGGTTTGCGGGTCTGGGCGTAGACCGATGCACTGAGATGGTCCTGGAAGTTTTCACCCACACCCGGCGCATCGACACGGGTGGCAATACCCATCTCGTCCAGGTGTTGGCGGGGACCGATGCCCGACAGCATCAGCAACTTCGGCGAGGCAATCGCCCCAGCGCTGACGATCACCTCGGCTCGGGCACGGAATGTGTGCGCTACGCCATCACGCCCGGCGGCCTGCACACCGATCACGCGCACGCCATCGAACAGCAGTTGGGTCACGTGGGTCTCGGTGCGCACTTCCAGGTTCGGGTCATTACGCAACGGCCGCAGGTAGGCCACCGCCGAACTGGCACGCCGCCCGTGTGACGTGGTGGTCTGATAGAAACCCGCGCCCTCCTGGCGCACGCCGTTGAAATCCTCGGTGGCCGGTACGCCCGCCTCTACCGCGGCCTGCACGAAGGCACGACTCAACACATGGCGGTGGCTGGGGTCGCTGACGTGGAGCGGGCCATGCTGGCCGTGCAAATCCCCGCCCAGGCGTGTGTTGGACTCACAGCGGCGAAACACCGGCAGCACATCCTGCCAGCCCCAGCCAGGGCAACCGCTGGCTTGCCAATGGTCGTAGTCTTCGGCCTGGCCGCGAATGTAGATCATCGCGTTGACCGAACTGCCACCGCCCAAGGTACGGCCCTGGGGAATGTAGACCTGCCGCTGGTTGACGAAGGGCTCGGGCTCGGTGCGGTACATCCAGGTACGCCGCGAACCATGTACGCGGATGAATGTGCCGGGAATATGAATATAGGGATGATTGTCGGCAGGCCCAGCTTCCAGCAACAGCACCTGCTTGCCCGCGCTCGCCAGCCGTGCGCTTAGCGCACAGCCGGCAGAACCGGCACCGACGACAATATAGTCAACGGTTTTCATTGTTATTGTTCTCGATGGCTTGGGTGTTCGTCAGCCGACCTGGCTGACGAATTTGGTGGTGAAGTAAGCGTCCAGCCCTTCACTGCCGCCTTCACTGCCGTAGCCACTGTCCTTCACGCCGCCGAACGGTGTCTCGGGCGCGGCCAGGCCAAAGTGGTTGATGGAAACCATCCCCGACTCCAGCTCATCGGCCAGCAACGTGGCACGCTGGATCGAGCGGGTGAAGGCAAATGCCGCCAGCCCGAACGGCAGGCTGTTGGCCTTCTCGATCACCTCTTCAACCGTGTCGAAACGCACGATGGACGCAATCGGGCCGAAGGGTTCTTCATGCATGACCCGGGCGCTTTCAGGCACATCGGTCAGCACCGTGGCGGGGTAGAAGAAACCCGGGCCAGACACGCCCTTGCCGCCCAACGCCAACTGGGCGCCCAGGGCCAGGGCATCATCGACGTATTCCTGCACCGCGCTCACGCGACGTGGGTTGGCCAATGGGCCCAATTGCGTCGAGGCATCGTGACCGTCGCCCAGCTTGATGGCGGCACCGGCCTGGCAGAACGCTTCGACAAACTGCTCGTATACGGCGGCCTGCACATAGAAACGGGTTGGCGATGCGCAAATCTGCCCGCCGTTACGGAACTTGAGGCCCGCGCCCAGGGCCGCCACGGCTTTGACGTCGACGTCATCGCACACGATGAAAGGAGCGTGCCCGCCCAGCTCCAGGGTGCAGCGCTTGAGGTGCTGCCCGGCCAGCGCGCCCAGTGCGCGCCCCACGGGCACCGAGCCGGTAAACGAAACCTTGCGGATTACCGGCGAGCGGATCAGGTAGTCCGACACGTCGGCCGGCACACCGAACACCAGGTTCAACACCCCGGCCGGTACGCCAGCATCCTGGAATGCACGGCACAGCTCGATGCAGGACGACGGGGTTTCTTCCGGCCCCTTGGCAATGATCGAACACCCCGCCGCCAGGGCGCCGGCGATCTTGCGCACCAATTGGCTGACCGGGAAGTTCCACGGGCTGAAGGCCGCCACCGGGCCAACGGGCTCACGCAGCACGGTCTGGCGAACACCACGGGCGCGTGGCGGGATCACCCGGCCGTAGGCGCGGCGGCCTTCTTCGGCGTACCAATCGATATGGTCGCCGGCACCGAAGGCCTCCATCTTGGCTTCGGCCAGTGGCTTGCCCTGCTCCAGGGTGATCAAAGCGGCAATTTCATCGGAGCGCTGGCGCACCAGGTCGGCAGCCTTGCGCAGGATTTTCGAGCGGTCGTAGGCGCTGGTCTTGCGCCACACCTGGAAGCCACGCTGCGCGGCGGCCAGGGCGCGGTCCAGGTCAGCGGTAGAGGCCAGGCAGAGCTTGGCGATCAGTTCGCCACTGGCGGGATTGAACACATCGGCGTGTTGCGGGTGGGTGCCCGTGGACCATTGGCCGTCAATCAGCAGGGATTCGATAACTCGCATGTACCAGACCTTCCAAGTGTGAATATAAAGTTTCACTTAGAGAAACTGTATTTCTCTGAACGACTCAATCCTAGGTTTGCACAGGGCGCACTGTCAAGGCCGAAAAAGGCACTTGACCAGTGCTTTAATGGCGCGCTAGCTTTATCCCACAGAGAAACACTATTCCTACAAAAGAAACAAAAGGAACAACCGATGAGCCTAGTCAATGCACTGCTTCATAACTGGAACGACCTGCCCCGCGAAACCGTGCGCAAAGGCGTCGAGCGCGTGGCATTCCGTGGCGACGACACCCTCTGCGTGATGAACTGGCTGACCCCGGGCATGGACGTGTTTCCCCACAGCCATACCTTTGAACAACTGGTGATCATTGTTCAGGGCCGGGTGCGCTTTCACCTGGGCGACGAAGTAGTCGAAGGCGGCCCGGGCAGCATGATCCGCATCCCGCCCCATGTGGTGCACTACGCCGAACCTGTGGGCGACGAGGTGGTGATGAACCTCGACGTGTTTTCGCCAATCCGTGACGACTACCGCCACCTGATCCAATACCAGGCCGCCGAGTTCGCCGAAGCCGAGCGAGCACCGGCATGAGCCGCCTGGGGTTCGCAGCGCGGTTGCGCGCCGGGGAGTCGCTGATCAGCAGCTTTATCAAGACCCCCAGCCACGCCATGGTCGAGATTGCCGGTGACTGCGGGCTGGATGCCGTGGTGCTGGACGCCGAGCACGCGCCCTTCGAGGCGGGTAGCCTGGACCGCGGGCTGCTGGCCTGCCGCGCCGCCAATATCGCCGGCCTGGTACGTGTTGCCGACGACCGCCCCGCCACCCTATTGCAGGCGCTGGACCTCGGTGCCGACGGGCTGGTATTGCCGCACATCGTCAATGCCGCCCAGGCGCGCCAGTTGCTACAGGCCACGCGTTATCGCAACGGCAGCCGGGGCTTTTCCAATTCGCCCAGGGCCGGCGGATACGGTCGCGCCAACCTGGCCGAACACATGGCTGGCGAAGACGGCCGCCACGCCATCATCGCCCAGATCGAAGACCGCGAAGCCCTGGACAACCTGGCCGCCATCGCTGCCGTCGAACAGGTCGACTGCCTGTTGGTGGGGCGCGCCGACCTGGCGGTGTCGCTGGGCGCCAGCTCACTGGACGACCCGCGCGTGGAGTCCGCCGTGAACCGCGTACTGGAAGCCGCACAACAAGCCGGCAAGGCCGCCGGGATTTTCGTGGCCAACAGCGAAGACCTGGCGCGGTTTAGCGCCAAGGGCATGCGCTTTTTCATTCTGGGCTCGGACCAGGCGGTGCTGCGCGCCGGCTGGCAACAACAGGCCCGTCACTTCCATGGCTTGACCCACTGAGCCAGCCACAACAACAAGAGGTCACCCTTATGAACGCTATCGTCAATTCCCCCATCAGCGAAGAGCGCAAGGCGCACATCGACGACCTGATGCGCGGTGCCATCGACCTGCATTGCCACAGCGGCCCGTCGGTGATGCCGCGCTATTGCGACCACGTCGAGGCCATGCGCGAAGCCAGCGAAGCCGGGCTCAAGGCCGTACTGCTCAAGGACCACTACTACAGCTGCACCCCGGTCACCAAGCTGCTCAACAAGCACTTCAGCGAACTCGACGTGCACATGCTCTCCGGCGTGCCGCTGAACAACGCCGTGGGCGGCCTCAACGTGCACGCCGTGGAGCATGGCTTGAAGCTGGGCGCCAACCTAGTGTGGATGCCCACCTTTTCTTCGGCCAACCATATCGCCCATCACCACCAAGACGCCAAGTTCACCGAGAAATTCCCCCAGACCACCCAACGCATGCTGCAACCGATTCCCTTGACCGTGCTGGACGATAACGGCCTGCTCAAGGACGAGGTCAAGGCCATCCTCGACCTGATCGCCGCCGAAGACGTGGTGCTGTCGGCCGGGCACTTGAACATCCGCGAAATCTGGCCGCTGTTTGAGGAGGCACGCACGCGCGGAGTCAAGCGCCTGCTGGTCAACCACCCCACCTATGTGGTGGACGCCAGCCTGGACGACATGCGCCAACTGGCCCGCGACGGCGTGTACATGGAACATTCAATGTGCATGTGGGTGCCCGGCTCCAAGTTCAAGTTCTACGATGACCAGTTCCTGCGCCAAGTGATCGAAGCCGGTACGGTGGACCTGACCATTTTGGGCTCCGACCTCGGCCAACAAGGCAACCCCAGCATTGCCGAGGGCTTTCGCAATGTGATCGGCCAGTTGCTCGACCTGCAATACAGCGACCAGGACATCCGCAAGATGACCTCCGGTAACGCTGCACGCCTGATGAACCTGTGAGTGCTGCCGACATGACGCGACTGATCACCCAGGTAGGTTCCGTAGTGCTGAAGAACCCGGTCATCTGTGGGGCCGGCGAACAAACCATGACCCGCGAGGCCATCCGCGCCGCCCTTGCCACCGGAGCCGGGGCGGTGGTGGCCAAATCCACCAACGAATCCCAGGCCGCCAAGCAACAGCTGGACAAGACCGACTATGTGCTGCTGGACGCCAATTGGAACCGTTTGCCGTGGGACTTCTCGCCACCGCCCGACGCCAGCCTGTTCGGCCGCTCGGGCCTGGTACAGCGTGACTTCGACGAATGGCTGGACGAACTGGCCGGCCTGGATCTCGAGGCACAGGCACAAGACGCCTACGTGGTGCCCAGCCTGATCCTCAGCGACCTGGAACAGTGCGCCGACTACGCGCGGCAGATCGAGCAGGCAGGCTTGCGAGTGCTGGAGCTGAATATCGGTGCACCCCACGGCGAGGAAGCCGCCAAGGGTGCGATTGTGCTTGAACGTGGCGCGCAGCGGATCGAAGCCATCGTGTCGCGCATGCGCCAGGCGACCCGGCTGCCGCTGTGGATCAAGCTCACCGGGCAAAGCGAAGATGTGGTGGGCCTGGCACAAGCCGCCCGCCGTGGCGGTGCCGACAGCGTGGTGATAATGGGACGCTTCATGGGCTTCCTGCCCGACCTGGAAACCGGCCTTCCCTTGTTGGGCACCAGTGCCGCCATCGGTGGCGCCTGGGCCCTGCCCTTGACCGCCCGCTGGTTGATGATGACCCGCAGGGCCATGGGCGACGATTACCCGCTGATCGCCACCAACGGCGCGCGCAACGGCTTGGATGTGGCGCGCTTCCTGTTGGCCGGAGCCTGCGCCACGGAAATGACCTCGGCCGTGTTCACCGGCGGCTACGACGTGTTGTCCAGGGCAATACACGAGTTGGATGACTATGTGGCCAAACGCGGCATGTCTGTTGACCAACTGCTGGGCAGTGCGGCCGACCGAGTGCAGACCTACCAGCAACAACCTGACCGGCCAGACTGGTGGAAAGGCTTCGCCCCGGAGTGCCCAGGGTCTCCCGCCTGAAACAGCTGGGCCGGGAGATCACTGACAGTTGGCGGCTGATGCTGCCCTAAAGATGGGGCCTGATGGCCCTTTTCTGTATCCGACAGCGAGCTAATAACGGTCGAGCTCCTTGGCCATTCGCTCATCTTCTATGACGAGCGAAACTCGAGCATCACTTCACCAAACCTGCAACCAAGACAATCCGCGCAGTTTCCTCATAGTGATTGCGCAGCAGTTCACCAGCTCGGGCCGCGTCCCGCTGAAGAACGGCGTCGAGGATGTCGCGGTGCTCCTGCTCCACATCCCGCTGCAAGGTAGCCGGGGCTGGCGCAGCCCAGCACCGATATAGGTCCGTCGACTGCGAAAGGTTGTTGGCGATCCGTATCATTGGCTCGCACTGGCAGCCAATGATAAGAGCTTGGTGAAAAGCCCTGTGAACCACCGACCAGTCATCGCTGATCCGCTCGGGATCACTACTGTTGCGGCGTGGAGTACGAGCTAAGCGGTGGTGGGCGGCAATCAGCTCAGTCTCCCACTGCAGGTCACCGCGCTCGATGGCCAGGCGCAGCGCCAGCGCTTCGGTAATGCAACGCAATTCGGTTATATCCCGGAACTCTCGCAGCTCAAGCTTGGGCACAAAGAAGCCACGATTTGTCTTGGACACCACCAGATTCTCTCCGACCATGCGGGTGAGCGCTTCCCTCACCACTGGCGTGCTGGTATCGAAACGCTGCGACAGCGCGACCGGTGCCAGCCTGTGACCAGGTGGCCAGGCACCTGCCAGGATCGCGTGGCGAATTCGTTCAAAGACGGATACATCGGATGAAATGCTCATTTAACATTCTACCATTGACATAATAATATATTATTTATTGACTAGTATTGTTTTTCAGGATTAGTATTTATTCTATCACGCAGCCGCGATCGACCGCCAAAACATCGCGGCAGGCGCACGACTAGAGACAATAAGAATAAGGAGACGCAATGACACTGGCCCTTTGTGCATTGTCACATTCACCACTTTTCGGGATCAACAACCCTGGCCCGGAGACACTGGACAGCGTGGAAAGCGCGCTTGGCACGATGCGCGCGTTTGTGCGCGACTTCGATCCGGAACTTACCGTGATCTTCGGCCCCGACCACTTCAATGGTGTCTTCTATGACATGATGCCGGCGTTCTGCATCGGCTCAGGCGCCATTTCCGTCGGCGATTGGGGAACCGAGCCGGGCCCCCTGCCGGTCGATCGAGAGGCGGCTCGTCGGCTGGTACGCGCCGTACTCGACGCGGGTATAGATGTAGCCCAGTCGGAACGCATGCTGGTCGACCATGGCATCGTCCAATCGCTTGAATTCCTTTTCGGCAAACAGATGACACAACCGCTAATCCCGGTCTTTGTCAATGCTGTCGGGCTGCCGCTGGGTCCATTACAACGGATACGGCTACTGGGAGAAGCCATCGGCCGCGAGATCACTTCCTGGGACCGCCGAGTGTTGGTAATCGCATCCGGTGGCCTGTCGCACGATCCGCCCATTCCGCGCTTGGAAGGCGCAACGCCCGAAGTCGCCGCGCGCCTGATCGACGGTCGCAATCCCTCGCCCGAAATCCGCACACAGCGGCAGCAGCGCGTCATCGCGGCCGGCAAGGCTCATGCACTGGGTGACAGTGCGTTCCAACCGATCAACCCAGCGTTCGATGCCCAGATCATGGCCACCTTAGCTTCAGGCTGCCTGACCGACGCCGACCATTGGAGCAACGAATGGATCGAGAGTAGCGGTGGCCATTCCGGTCACGAGATCCGCGCATGGCTCGCTGCGTTCGCCGCCCTTTCGGTGCGTGGTCGTTACCAAGTGACAAACCAGTGGTACTGGCCTGTAGACGAATGGATGACGGGCTTCGGAATGATGATTGCCCAGGAGGACATCTGAGATGAAGAGTGCCGCAAAGGACCGGCCGAATCCGAGCCTAGAACTACGCCTAGAGATCCAAGCGCTCACTGCGGAGCACGCCTATCGCCTGGACCACGGTGCAGCGGACGACCTACACCAACTGTACACGGCGGATGGCCAACTACTGGGCCTGCCGCCGCGCGACCTGATCGGCCGAGAAGCTATCGCCACCTGGGGCACCGAACGCGTCAAGCTCCCGCGCGTCTCGCGCCATGTCGAGACCAACCACCGGCTGTGGTGGAGCGACGAGGGGTTGTGCGCAACCCTGTACGCCAGCGTGTTCCGCAGCGAGACAGCTGATGCCGTCGACACCACGCCACTAATGGTGGGCGACTACGAGGACCTATATGCGCAGGAGGATGGCCAATGGAAGATCCGTCGCAGGCTCATCCGCAAAGCCTTTCGCGCCGCCCGCTAAATCTAACGGTACTCGACCATGACTCACACCAATAACAAGATTAACCCGAACAATATCGCCCGTGTGTTTCACCTAGACCAACTGCCTCTAACCGAGGTTCGCCCGGGCTTCGCTAGGACCGGGCTACGCTCAGACGGCGCGGTCACCACCATTAACTGGTTCGATCCGGGCTACCGCTCGGTAGGCCCGCATTCACATCCATTCGACCAACTCAGCTACGTGCTGTGCGGCACAATGCGCTTCTGGGTCGGCGACGAAGTCTTCGACGTGGAGGCCCCCTCCGTGCTCTACGTCCCGAGGGGCGTTCCCCACTGCGCCGAGCCGCTCGGTGATGCGCGAGCCCTAAATGTCGATGTCTTCGCACCGCTGCGCGAGGACTACCTCCCCCTCTGTGAGCACCAGAACTTCCTAGTCTGAGAAAGGTGCCACTAGGCGTCATTTCACAACTCTACCGGAGAACCCCATGGAAACCGACGTACTAGTGATCGGGGCAGGACCTGTCGGCCTGATAGCAGCCAACCTACTCGCGAATCAAGGTATTCGAGTAACGCTGGTCGAGCGCAATCCCAGCATCACTGACGAACCGCGCGCCATTAGCATCACCGATGAGTCGCTGCGTGTAATGGCCGAAATCGGCGTGCTGCAAAAGCTCCTGCCGGAAATGCTCACGGACACCGGCGCACGTTATTTCGGGCGCAAAGGGCAATTGCTGGCGGAGGTGCCGTCCCGCCACTCGTGTTTGGGCCAGCCGGTTAAGTCACAATTCGACCAGCCGATCCTTGTTGCGTTATTACTGGAGGCGGCACAGGCGCAACCCGGCATCGACCTGCGCTTCGACACCGAGGTCCAAGCCGTAGAAAACCACCCGGAGCATGTCGAAGCGCATCTTTTCGAGGCCAACGGCTCGCAACGCCTACGTGCGAAGTGGGTGCTGGCCTGCGATGGCGGCCGCAGCCCTATACGCACGCAGCTCGGTATAACACTAGAGGGCTCGACCCAGATTGAAAAGTGGATCGTGGTGGACGTCCTCAACAGCCCGGGCGAACCAGAACGCTTCTCGCAGTTCCATTGCAACGGCACTCGCCCCTGCGTGGTGGTGCCCGGCGTTAAGGGGCGTTGCCGCTATGAGTTCATGCTGTTGCCGGGCGATGATCCTGACACGGTGACCACCCCTGAGTTCATCATTGACCTGGTCGCGCCGTACCAACGTATTGTCGCCACGGACATCCGCCGTGCCGCCGTCTATCTCGCACAACAGAGGATCGCCACCAGATTCCGCTGCGGTCGCGTGCTGCTGGCAGGAGATGCGGCCCACCTGATGCCACCCTTCGCCGGGCAGGGCCTCAACGCCGGGATCCGCGATGCGGCCAACCTGTCGTGGAAGATCGCCGCACACGTCCGCGGCCAGGCCTGCGACGCACTAATCGAAAGCTACCAAACCGAGCGCCGGCCTCATGTCGAACAGATGGTGCGGCTCTCGCACCGGATCGGCAAGGTGGTGATGAGCACACACCCCCTGCTCGTCGCCCTGCGCGACAATGCTGTCAAGGCCCTAGGGATCTACCCGCCAGCCAAGCGCTGGCTGGTTCAGATGAAATTTTTGAAGCAGCCGTACTTTACCTCAGGCTGCATCGTGCCGCCGGACGGGAGCCTGCTTCCGGCCGCATCTGATCTGGTAGGACGTCCACTACCACAGCCCCGGGTGCAGCGCTCGAACGGCGAGCACGTCGCGCTCGACTCGTTACTTGGCCGAGACTGGGCGATCCTGCGTTTTCGTAGCGGCACGGCGCTGGAGATTCAGCGCGCTTCGATAGGCACAGCCGAATGGTGTGAGAGCGTCGTCGAACTCAATAGCGCCTTCGTCGGGCTGCTCGGCAGCGGCATCACCCTAATTGTGCGACCTGACCGCTACGTGGCTGCCGCCACCAACGGCCCAGGCGAACGAGCGGCACTCCAGGCACTGGCAGCATTCCTTCCCGAGCTACCCGCCCGCCTGGACGACGCCTCTACGTGTGAGACAGCGCCTCCCTGCACGCCCTTGGAAACCCGGTCGCTTGTGTCTTGAACTGCGGCGATGCAACCCATGCCTCCATGTAGCAACCTTCACTCAACCAACCTGGAATTCCTATGAAACTCATGAGCTTTGAACACGCCGGAAAGGCAAGCTTCGGTGTCGTCGTCGGCGACGGTGTATTCGATCTACAGCGTTTACTGGAGAGGCGATTCCACGACCTTAAGAGCTTGCTGGATGGCGATGGCATCGCCCAGGTGACAGCGGCCATCGAGGGGCGCACGCCGGACCTGAAGCTGGCGGATGTACGCTTCCTGCCGGTAATTCCCAACCCCGACAAGATCTGGTGCGTGGGCTTGAACTATGGCGAGCACGTCCGCGAGACTGGCCGCGAGATCAGCGAAAACCCAATGTTCTTCCTGCGCGTGGCAGACTCGCAAGTCGGCCACGGCGAAGCGATCACGCGTCCCCCGGAATCGATCAAACTGGACTACGAAGGTGAGATCGCGATCATCATCGGCAAAGGCGGCCGGCGCATCCGCGAGGAGGACGCTTGGGATCACATCGCCGGCTATGCCTGCTACAACGATGGCTCCGTGCGCGACTGGCAGTTACACACTGCACAATGGGCGCCCGGTAAGAACTTTTGGCGTACCGGTGGCTTCGGCCCTTGGATGGTGACAGCCGATGAGATTGAGCCAGGCACCACGTTGTCGCTCGTAACTCGACTCAATGGCCAGGAGGTGCAGCGTGCCACCACAGATATGATGCTGCACAGCATCCCGCGCCAGATCGCCTACGCCTCGACAGTGGCACCGCTTCGCCCTGGCGATATCTTAGTAACCGGCACCCCAGGCGGCATCGGCGCCAAGCGCACCCCGCCGTTGTGGATGAAGCCAGGCGACGTGGTAGAGGTGGAAATCGAGCGCGTCGGCACCCTGCGCAACACTATCGTCGACGAACAGCCCAACTGATAGCCAGGCCGGCCCCGGTTGGGGCTGGCTTTACCCATTACAGGGACAATACCGGTGAATCTCATAGGCAATCGCCTTTCGCTGCACCACATACCTTCTCTTCCCTGACAAGGGAGGACAGTGTCATGACATTAATCTAAGCAACACTTCAATCTAAGAAACACTTCGCAGCCAGCCGTGGTTAGGCCGCCCAATAGGTCTGTGCTTCCTAGTCGCCTTGCTGGAAGGCGTGATTCTTCACGCTGCCGGTATCGTCACACCGGCCGCCACGATAACAGGCTGGCCTGCGTGCCGTCGTCGCGAAACGCCCCCTCCCCACGCACAGGATGCTCCGCTAGAGATGCTCGCAACCGTTTTCGAGAGCAGTTTCTCGCTCGCCTAGCGTCACCTCGAACTCGAACAGCATCATCAAAAGGTAGTGTGCGAGGCCGATATTCTATTCACAATGCACAACCGATTTCTGTTCGGCTAAATAGTCGGCGCGACCAGGTAGCGAATTTCTTCACCTCAGCACCAAAACCAAAGTTGCCCATCAATTGGTGCTCGAGCCAGATGCCCCACGATGAGGCGGACCTTCCGTCCGCCGGACAGGCTCGACTTCGCTCCACCGCCACTCTTAGTCTCTGCGCTTCTTGACAATGCCCGGCGTCGTGCCTGACCAACGATGGTATGCACGCGAGAATGATGCTTCCGATGCGTAACCAACGCTTGTAGCGATCTGAGCAATGGAATCGTAGCCGTTCTCAAGCAGCTCCGTTGCTCGCATCATCCTGAGCGAAGTGATGAACTCGTTTGGTGTTTGACCAGTCACGCTGGCAAAGCGCTTTAGAAATGCTGAGCGAGACAGGCTGGCCTTATCGGCCAGCCTCGCGATTTTCCAGTCGCTCTCCGGAGCCTGATAAATGGCACTAAATACTTTCGATAGAACCGGATCATTCCAACCACGATGTGACTTCGAATCGTGTCTGGATACGTGATCCAAATAGTATCTGATGGCAGAGGTCAGTACCGCTTCGGCTAGCCGAGTAGCAATCGCCTGCCCGATAAACCCCTGTCTTCCGTTCTCACTGAGCTGATGGAGGGTTTGCGCGAGGAACTCCCGATGCTGAATTCCAAACCCACGCAGGAGAACCAAACCCGGCATGTTCTTGAGCATAACGATCGGAAATCTTTTATCCACATAGCAGTTCATCGAGACAAGCTGGGTGATGTGACCACCTCCGCCGTAGCTAATCCCCGTGCTGAAAAGACCGGCGAGGAAATCGTTCGCCGAATCCGCGCTCTTCAGTCGTGATGGAATAAAATTCTCCATGGGCTGCAGCGGCGTTTCAATGGCGTCAGCGATCGCGAGTGAACTCGACATGGGCTCGAGAAGCGCGTCGCCTGCCGCAAGACAGATCGAATCCGAAGCCCCCTCTCGATACACGACACAGCTACCTGCCAGCACAAGATGAATCCTGATGCAGTCGTTCACTCGTGGCAGCTTGCATCCCCATGGGGAAGCCAACTGAATCAACCCCTGTAAGACGCCCGTCAGACGAATGGTGCGTAGAAGATCGTCCAGCGGGAGAGATGGACGGTAATCGTTGGGGTTTTCCATAACGTCTTTTTTCCGGAACACAGGTGGCATGGATCCTCCTGATGGGCGATTTGCGCCAATGCGCTCGTTCTATTTCAAACCCGCAAGTGCAAACGCAGGCAGTCTTTAGATACGACGTTATTCATAACCGCATTCTTGCATTCCTGCTCACAACAAGCACGTTGCACGTCAGTAGAAAAAGCCGAGATATCCGAATTGCCCCATTTTGAATGGAGGAAACAACCGACTTGGCATTGCGCCTTGAATTGAAGACTTTCAGTCAATAGATGTGAATTTGTGGACAGTGACGAGTTGCCGCATGAAGACCAAAATCCGCCTACGCCGAGCAGGCTGATTGGTGAAGGAGAGTATCACTAACCCTCGCATCGACTGGTCGTTTCGGCCCATGCCGCAAGCCGCATCTCCTACAAAAAAAATTCTCAAGATCGGAGAGGAAACTCAGTGAGTTCTAATAACAATCCCACCGAATCCACACCTGTTTTGATCGTCGGTGCAGGTCCAGCCGGAATGATCGAAGCACTTGCACTTGCCCGGGTTGGTATTCGCAGCACGCTGCTCACCCTGTACCCATATACCGCACACACTCCACGGGCGCATGTGATCAATCCGCGCACGATGGAGATTTTCCGGACACTGGGCATCGAGGATGATGTCGTTGCTGTCGCCGATACCGCCGATTACATGGAGAACAATGTCTGGGTCACCACGATGGCGGGCACTGAAGTCGCACGCATCAGTTCATGGGGCACTGGCCACGAACGGCAGAAGTACACCGATGCCAGTCCGAGCAATATGTGCAACTACCCGCAGCATCTGCTCGAACCCATCATCATGAAGGCGGTAGTCGAGACCGGCCTAGTCGACGTGAGATTTGGTCATGAGTACCTCGACCACGGCCAAGACGAGCATGGCGTAGTAAGCCGCATCAAGGTGTGTGAGTCTGGTCACGAATATTCAGTCTCTTCGTCCTACCTCATCGGAGCCGATGGCGGACGCAGCCGCATCCTGGATCAGTTGGGAATCAAACACGAGGGCGTGCAAAACGCAGGCAGGGTGCTTTTCGTCTGGATTGAGGCGGACCTGAGCAGGTATGTCCAGCACCGGCCAGGCATTCTCTACCACTCGGTAATTCCCGATGGCAGGGTTGGTCTCATCCTCGTACGCCCTTGGAATGAGTGGATTGCAGGCGCGCCCGTCGACGATTCGTTCGACCATACCGATCACAATGCCGTCCTTGCGCTGATCCGAAAGTTCATAGGGGATGAAACGATTCCGGTACGAATCAAGCATGTGTCTCCGTGGTCCGTGAACGGTTGCTCGGCGCCTCAATATTCGCAAGGCAGGGTCTTCTGCATGGGGGATGCAGTCCATCGCCACGCTCCGTGGAACGGACTGGGGTTGAACACGGCCGTGGCAGATGCATTCAACCTCGCATGGAAACTTAAGCTCGTGCTCGAAGGCACGGCAGCGCCATTGCTATTGGATAGCTATGACGCCGAACGGGTACCCGTCGGCCGCCAAGTCATCCGGCGCGTGGGTGAGACGACTGCACAGATGATTAACGTGCCCGCCTCTATTGGCAATCACCCTGGTATCCCCGTATCGGAGATGTTGCGTAACGCGGAGACGTTGTTCGACGACACCACCACTGCCGCGCAAAGGAGAGAGAATCTTGATGCGGCACTGACTCCGTTGAGTACAACCGGTTTCAACGCTCTTGGTGCCGAGATTGGCTATCGGTACCGCACCGGAGCGATCTTCGCCGATGGCACCTGCGAGCCACTTCCAGACGGCGATCCCGATCATGCATACAGAGCCACCACATGGCCAGGCGCAAGGCTTCCGCACGCTTGGCTGGAAACTGGTCGCAGACGCATCTCGACCCTCGATATCGTGAACCCCGCAGCTTTCACTCTCATCGTCGGCATCGAATCGTCGGCATGGCGAGACGCCGTCGCGAAGTTGCCGCACGCGCTGGCGTCGGCTGTCGAAGTCGTGCAGGTCGGTGGCTCTTATGGTGTTCGCGACATCTACGGCGACTGGCGCCGTATACGCGAGGTGGGAGATAGCGGTGCGGTACTCGCTCGCCCAGACCATCACGTCGCCTGGCGTGCTGCGGACGGGACAGGAGCCCAGCAACTGGGCGAAGTCCTGGGCCGTCTTCTTGGGACGATGGACAGGCAGCCCTTGTTGGTAGCCGCCCAGCACGGCATAGCCAAACCGAAACATGCCTTGCCCGCGATAACCCAGTGAGCACACGCACATGTCCCTGAACCAAAATAGCATCGCCAAGGCTGCCGAACTGCTGCGTAGCGCGGCAGCCACGGGCAATTTCATTGCCCCGTTGCGCGAAACCTTCGAGGGTTTGAGCGCGAACGACGCCTATGCGATCCAGAAACTCAACACCGAGCTCAAACTGCAGTCCGGGGCACGTCTGATCGGGGCCAAAGTCGGTCTGACCTCACTGGCTGTGCAGCAGCAGCTTGGCGTGGACTCTCCTGACTACGGCCTTTTGTTCGACGATATGGCTTTTGCAGAAGGCCTGCCGATCCCGATGGCGGGCCTGCATCAACCGAAAATCGAGGCCGAAGTCGCTTTCGTGCTCGGCCGCGACCTAGACCTTCCCAACCCGAGCCTGATCGACGTCGTCAACGCGATCGATTACGCCTTGCCAGCCCTGGAGATCGTCGGCAGTCGCATCGCCCAATGGAACATCCGTCTGGTCGATACCGTTGCCGACAACGCCTCGTCCTCGGCCTTCGTCCTCGGCGGCTCGCCGAAGAAGCTCGACCAGCTTGATCTGCGCAATTGCCGGATGACCCTTGCCCGTGAAGATGAGCAAAACGTCTCCATCGGTTCCGGCGCTGCTTGCCTTGGCCATCCGCTCAACGCAGTGGTGTGGCTGGCGCGGACTCTGGCACGTCACGGCGCACCATTGAGGGCCGGCCATCTCGTCCTTTCCGGGGCACTTGGTCCGATGATCACCGTGGAAGCCGGCAAAACCTACACCGCCCACATCGATGGCCTTGGCACCGTGACCGCCACCTTCGACAACCAATGAACAACAGGACATTCCCATGGCCGCAAAGATAAAGGTTGCAATCATCGGTTCGGGAAACATCGGCACCGACCTAATGATCAAGATACTTCGCCATAGCCAGCGTATCGAGATGAGTGTCATGGTCGGCATTGACCCCAACTCCGACGGCTTGGCCCGTGCCGCACGCCTAGGCGTGGCGACCACCCACGAGGGTGTCGAAGGCTTGACCCGCCTTGACGCTTTCAAGGACATCGACGTGGTATTCGACGCGACCAGCGCCGGCTCCCACGTGAAGAACGACGCACTCCTGCGCGCCGTCAAGCCGGGCATCCGCGTGATCGACCTTACCCCGGCAGCAATTGGCCCGTACTGCATTCCAGTCGCCAATGGCGACGAGCACCTCGACGCACCGAACGTCAACATGGTCACCTGCGGCGGACAAGCCACCATCCCGATAGTCGCGGCAGTCTCGCGCGTAGCCAAGGTCCATTACGGCGAGATCATTGCTTCGATCTCGTCAAAGTCTGCCGGTCCGGGTACTCGCGCCAACATCGATGAGTTCACCGAGACCACGTCGAAGGCAATCGAGGTGATCGGCCGCGCCACCAAAGGCAAGGCGATCATCGTCCTGAACCCGGCCGAGCCACCGATGATCATGCGCGACACGGTCTACACCTTGTCCGACTTTGCCGACGAGGACAAGATCGCGCGCGCTATCGAGGACATGGTCAGGGGGGTGCAGGACTACGTACCCGGCTACCGACTGAAGCAGCGCGTGCAGTTCGAGCGCATTCATACGCCAGTGCGTATCCCCGGTGTGTCCGATGCGATCACCGGCCTTAAGACCTCGGTATTCCTCGAGGTCGAGGGTGCCGCGCACTATCTTCCGGCCTACGCCGGCAACCTCGACATCATGACCAGCGCCGCCCTGCGCATCGCCGAAAAAATGGCCGGACGCCTTCTTGCCAACCGCTAGGCCGCCTGAGGAAAGTTACGATGATTACCGATCCCAAGACTCAAAAGCTGTACATCTCCGACGTGACACTGCGCGATGGCTGCCACGCCATCCGCCACCAGTATTCAATCAACCAGGCAAAACAGATCGCCAAGGCTCTCGATGAAGCCAAGGTCGACTCCATCGAAGTCGCCCACGGTGACGGCCTGAATGGTTCCAGCTTCAACTACGGCTTCGGCGCCCATAGCGACCTGGAATGGATCGAAGCAGTAGCCTCCGTAGTCAAGCACGCTAAGGTTGCCACCCTGCTGCTGCCTGGCATCGGCACCGTGCACGATCTCAAGGCTGCTTACGACGCCGGCGCTCGCATTGTCCGCGTCGCTACTCACTGCACCGAGGCCGACGTTTCCCGCCAGCATATTGAGTACGCGCGCACCTTAGGCATGGACACGGTGGGCTTTCTGATGATGAGCCACATGACCACACCCCGGAAGCTAGCGGAGCAGGCAAAGCTAATGGAGGACTTCGGGGCGACCACGGTGTATGTGGTGGACTCGGGTGGCGCACTGAGCATGCAGGACGTCCGGGACCGCTTCCGCTTACTCAAGGATGTATTGAAGTCAGAGACGCAGACCGGCATGCACGCCCACCACAATCTCAGCTTGGGCGTGGCCAACAGCATAGTCGCGGTCGAGGAAGGCTGCGACCGAATCGATGCGAGCCTGGCGGGAATGGGGGCCGGAGCCGGCAATGCGCCGCTGGAGGTGTTCATCGCTGCGGCCGAGCGCTTGGGCTGGAACCACGGCACTGACCTGTACCGGTTGATGGACGCTGCCGACGACATCGTTCGTCCGTTACAGGACCGGCCGGTGCGGGTCGACCGCGAGACGCTCGCGCTCGGCTATTCCGGCGTGTACTCGAGCTTCCTGCGACACAGCGAGGCGGCGGCGAGGAAATACGGACTGAAGACCGTCGACATCTTGGTCGAACTGGGCAACCGTCGCATGGTGGGTGGTCAGGAGGACATGATCGTCGACGTCGCGCTGGACTTGCTCAAAGGCAAGTCCACAGAGAGCAATACGCTGTCCCGCTCAGCAAGGGAACGAACGGATTCATAAATCATGTTTTGATGGGTGCAACGATGAATAAGAACAAGAAGAACGGCCCTGTTTTGAACATTACGACGATGACAATGCCACTGTCGTTAGCGGTGTGCCTTATCGGCACAACAGCACATGCCAGCGAGGGAGGCGGGTCGTTGTACCCGCTAGGCATCGAGAATTTCTCGGCCGCCGGAATACCGCCACCGGGGTGGTACGGTTCGCTCTACTACTATTCGTACTCGGCGAACAAGCTACGAGACGAGGCCGGCAACAAAGTGCCGAACAACATCAAGCTCAACGTCGACGTGATCGCCCCACGACTGTTGCTAGTTACCGATAAACAGGTGCTTGGGGGCACGCTTTTGGCGCAAGTAGTTCCGACTTTTGTAAATTCGTACGTTGCGTTTGATACCGCACCGGGCGTACGCCTGAGAGATAGCAAGTTTGCGCAGGGCGACCTCCTCGTCGGTGTGGGCGTCGGCTACCAATACAGCGATAAAACTTTCGGCGCTATGGGACTGGATGTGTTCGCACCGACAGGCAGCTACCACGTCGACGATATTTCAAACACGAGTCGAAATTATTGGGGTGTGGCCTCCACGTACACATTCGACTACGTCGACCGGGCCGGCTTCAACTTCTCAACAAAGGTTTCGTACGGGCTCAATTTCAAGAATACCGAAACTAACTACCGATCGGGCCAAGAACTCATCATTGATTACTCCACAGGCTGGGGTCTTAACAACGGCTGGACCCTCGGCCTGGGAGGTCATATTTACCAACAGACCACCAATGATGAGCAGCACGGACAGACGCTGTCCGACACCAAAGGACGCGCTTTCGCTATCGGACCGTCGTTGAAATACGACAGCGGGAAAGGCTGGTTTGTCACCGCAAAGTATTCACCGGAGTTCGATGTCCGTAACCGTTCGGAGGGTTCAGTGTTCGTCATCAGGATTGGCAGTCCTTTGTAACCATCCCCAACCTGACATGTATCAATCGACATTCAAGAATGGAGAACAATATGCCCATTTCCTCATTAGGCTATGTGGTCGTCGAAGCCAGCGACCTCAACGCATGGAACAACTACGCCCGAGACATCCTGGGAGTAGAAAGCAATCGAGTCGGCGGTGCGATAGAACTACGACTCGACGACCGAGCCTGGCGCATCAGAATCGAACAAGGTCCGTTGAACGATCTCAAAGCCATCGGTTTCGAAACACTTAACGCTGCCGGTTTTGCTGACGTACTGGCCAAATTGGACGCCGAGGGCGTCAAGTACACCGTCGACCTCGAACTGGCCAGGGCACGGGGCGTAGTTGAGCTTGCACGCTTCACCGATCCCTCCGATGTGCCTATTGAAGTGTTCTACGGTGGAACCTCCATCTTTCAAAAACCGTTCGTCTCACCTGTCGGTGTGCAAGGCTTTATCACCGGCGAGCAGGGCCTCGGCCACATCGTCGTCGCGGTACAGGACGACGTCGAGTACCAGGCGTTCTGGAACAAGCTCGGTTTCAGGCTCAGTGACTACATCGAGTTCGAGCCGATGCCAGGCCTAAAATCCAAGGTGACATTCATGCATTGCAATCCGCGTCACCACTCACTTGCGTTTGCCACCGTTCCAAGCCCGAAGCGGATCATCCACCTCATGCTGCAAGCCAAGCGCCTGGACGACGTCGGATTGGCGCTGGACCGTGCTAAGAAAACTAACGTACCGGTGGCCTGGGATTTGGGGCGCCACACAAACGACCACATGACCTCGTTCTACATGCTTACGCCGTCGCAATGGGAGATCGAATACGGCTGGGGCGCGCGCGAAATCGACGACAACACTTGGACTGTCGAGCGTCACGACTCGATGAGCATCTGGGGGCATGAACTTAAGATCAAACCCGAGGACCGAATCCATGGCTAACGGAAAAATCATTGAAGTCAATGGCATCAAGGTGCACTACTACGACGAAGGGGTTGGCCCGGCGCTAGTACTGCTACACGGGTCCGGCCCCGGTGCCAGTGGCTGGTCCAACTTCGTGCGCAACATTACGACTCTGGCCAAGACGTTCCGCGTCATCTGCCCCGACCTGCCGGGCTTCGGTAAGTCGGACATGAAGCCAGCATCATCGCCTATCCCCGGCTGGTGGGGCGACATCATCGTCGGCCTATTGGACAAGCTCAGCATCGAGAAACCGCACTTCGTTGGCAACTCGATGGGTGGGATGATCGCCCTGAAGATTGCCTTGGAGATGCCTCAACGCGTTGACCGACTGATTCTGATGGGCCCCGGTGGCGGCTTCCCGGTTACCTCAGTATTTCCAACCGAAGGCATCAAGACGCTGGCAAACTTCTACAACGGTCCCGGTCCATCACTCGAACGACTCAGAGGCTTTATCAGTCAATTCGTGTTCGACCCCTCGCAGATTACCGAGGAACTGATCCAGCAACGTCTCGATGCGGCATTGGACCCACGCATTGTGGCGCAGCCCCCCATGCGTCCGGGACCTGCGGGCATGCCGGAAGAACTATGGCGCGATGCGCGTCTTGCCAAACTTCCGCATGAAACCCTGATTATTTGGGGCCGCGAAGACCGTATACTGCCGCTGGATACCGGATTCGTTTTGATGAAACAGATCCCTCGTGCCCGATTTCTGATAATGCCTCAGTGCGGTCACTGGGTGCAGTGGGAGCATGCTGACGAATTCAATCGCACAGTCCAGGGGTTTCTTGCACCATGAGCAACCGTACGGAGTTCGACGCCGACGTAGCAATCATTGGATATGGCCCTGGCGGCGTGGTCGCGGCCAATATCCTAGGTAGGCTTGGGGTAAAAACCATCGCCATCGAGCGATTCCAAGACATCTACTCTCGCGCCCGCGCCGTGACAGTGAATGACTGGACCATGCGCATCTTCCAGAACTTGGGCTTGGCCGAAAAAATGAAGGACATCATGGACGTCACCCATTCGCTTCGATGGGTGGATTACGAAGGCCGAGAGCTGACCTCAATATCATTTCCACCGGGCGAGTTCGGCCACGCTACGTCCTATGCCATCTACCAACCGGAGATGGAGCGCGTGCTACGCGAAGGCGTCAAGCGCTACGACAGCGTAAGGGTGAAGTTCGGTCATGAGATGACAGGTCTCGACCAAGATCCGGATGGCGTGACAATCCAGGCCAAGAATCTCGAAACCGGCACGATCGACAGCATCCGAGTACGTTACGTTCTGGGTTGCGACGGTGGTTCCAGCTTGACCCGCGAAAAACTTGGCATCAAATTGATCGGCGACACCTTGCCAGTACGCTGGGTGGTGATCGACTGCCGCGTGAAGCGCTGGTGGCCTAACCGACACAAACTCACGTTCTGGTCAGACAAAAAGCGCCCTGTTGTTGATATTGCCCTGTCGATGGGCAACCACCGTTGGGAGTTTCCGCTCAACCCGGGTGAATCCGATGCCGACTTCCAGACGCACGAGCAGCTGTGGAAGCTTCTCAACTCACTGGGCGTGACCGAACATGAGGTGAAAATACACAAGCATGCCTTCTACAATCATCACGTACGCCATGCCGAGCGTTGGCGCGAGGGTCGCATCTTCCTCTGTGGCGACGCCGCCCATCTGATGCCGCCATGGGCCGGCTCCGGCATGCAGTCCAGTATCCGCGACACACAGAACATCAGCCTCAAGCTGGCAGACGTGCTCGCCGGACGCGTTCCGCAGTCGATTCTAGACACCTACGAGGTTGAACGAGCCCCCGACGTGGAGCGCTATACGCAGATCTCGGTCAGCCTAGGCATGATCATCAAACGCGAACTCGGCGATGAGCAGATCAATGCCATGATAGAAGCCGAGCGCGCGTCCGGCGATCTGCCGGCGGTATTGCGTCCGCCCCACTACCTTCGCGGTTGGCTTCAGAAAGGCAACGGCTGTAAAGAAGCGGTTGGCAAGCTGCTACCGCAACCTCGAATGGCTAACTGCAAAGGCCAATATGGCTTGCTCGACGATGCGCTTGGCAGCGGCATTACGCTGCTGGGCGCCAACATCGACCCGGTCAACCGACTCAGCGCAGATCAAAAAGCAGCATGGGAATCGCTGGAAGCCCGCTTCGTCACACTGCGTTCCGTCGATCAGCATGTCCAATCCGACACAGACCTGATAGATATTGATGGTCAACTCATTACTTGGCTCGAAAAGCACGGAGTAGATGTCGTAGCAGTGCGCCAAGACAAAATTATCATGGCCGCCAGCGGCAACCTGAACTTGCCTACTTTAGCCTGAGAGGGTGTGTGCGCCCGGGTATCATGTAGCCGTACCCTCCCTACCTAGGGACAAGAATCGCTCGGTAGGGAACGTTAGGTGCACACGCAAAACTCCGGAAGAACCCACAAGCGCCCAAGCTCCTCGGCAAGAAGCAGGAAAGCGTTATGCGACATCTTTGCATTTACAAAACCGGCTTCGGTTATCACCCGAATTACGAAAAACCGCTAGTTAACGTGAGCGACTACAACGACTATTCCAGTGAGTATCCAAAGCAAACCATGTAGAGGGAAACGTTGATATTCCTTATTGAGGAAACCTTTGGAACCTTTCTTAATCTAGTACGGACCCTGGTGGGGGATACCTGCAACCCCACCTCTAGCGATGTAAATTATTCGAAACCTTCCTATACGGCCCAGTACGATCAGGTCTTAAAATGCCCTGTGCGCTACGAGCAGAAGGACAACTTATTTACCTGTGACACGCTTTGGGCTGATAAACCGATCGCTACATATGACCCTCTTAGTCATCGTCAGGCATTGGATTTTCTCCAGATGACCATTTACAGAAAACTAATTCATCGAGTCTATTGAGCGCATCGTAGGGCGCAACCTGCCCCCCTCACCTTAGGTGCAGTTGCAATGCAACTTTGTATGAGTGATCGAACTCTAAGACGACGACTGGCGGACCTAGGAAGATCTTATAAAAACATACTTGACACAATTCGTCACCAGCGAGAACTTAACTTACTGAGAAATTCACGCCTTACAATTTAAGAAATTGCTTATGAGGTCAATTTCAGCATTCTCATAACTTCCGCAGGGAATTTAAAAGATAGACAGGTCATAGACCAAGACAAATTCTGACCCAATCCAACTCCATACACGCATTACCTCATTAAATAAATAATAACAGATATTTCGATAGAACTTGACAAAGACATCACCCCTCACAATCTAAGCTGAACTAGATTCCCTTTTCGATGTAAATCATTGCCACTTCCCAACACGAGATGATTTCGACACCGGCCTTTATTTTTGAAACCGGATATTTTTATCACATTATCAAATAAAAACTCCTGATCAATAAATGTGAATCCCTGGATAGTGACGAGTCGATGCACGCAGGTTAAAAATCCCATCAAAGCATATTACCTCGAGACGCTCCAATCACTCCACAGACGCATAAAATGACTACACCTAAACTAAATATTGAGTAAGGATAACTCTATAAGCTACACAAGCCCCACAGCAAAAAATCGAATTAAATATACAAAAAGCACAGAAAATTTTTTCTTCTAAATTAAGCAACCATAGGAAATTATTATTTTTTAAATCAAATATTGACCGAAGAGATTCTTCGTCGCCAAAAACTCGACTCAGCGCGAGTTTGATGCATCTGCGAGATCTCTCAATCGAAACTATTGGACGGAAACCGCATGGAGGCTTTGGACTTTTAGTCTAGCTGGTTGCTAGCTAAATAATGGCGGATCCGCCCTGAAAAGGGAAATCGCCATGATGCCGAAACTAGATAGCTTACCCGCACTTACAAAAATCTTTTATCGCCCCATCGATGCAGCAATTAGATGGTGCAACTTAATGCATTATGAAAATAACATACTCGAGTCAGCTTGGAATTCCAATTCTTCATTATCAAAGATCTTTCCCCAGTGGCCGTGCCTACATACAAATATGGAGCGGATCATCGACGCGATACGCAACAAAGAGCTCCCCTATGGTTTCTTTGGCGTTACAGTCCCTCATGAAACAGCTATCGATTACAGGTTACTGACAATTCGACACGCCGACCTTAAGTGGTGGATGAGCCAAAATTATCCGGACCAACACCCAATTTTCCTTTTTGGAAATCGGCCACTCATAACTGAACAAAAAATTAGCGTTGGTACTTATTTAACTCTGCGAGCAGACAGAGATGCACTGGAGACAGAGCTGAAAGCGAAAAATACGTCTCTGCGTGAGATATTGGACGACCTCAAAACAACCGGACTGCAGCGAGAAAGTCTAAGAAATTTCGCTATCGCAACGAGTAGTCTGAGCGAGCGGAGTGAAATTAGCTATCAACATATAATCGCTGCATTAATTCAAACACTGTTAGGGAGCTCACCTGCTGGGAAGCCTAACTCAGTGTTTTCTAGCCAAGCTGCTATAGTCGACTCAATAACAGCTCACTACCCGAATATCCCAGGTTTGAGCAAGCGCTCTCTCGATGCAAAATTTGCTGCTGCTCGGCGCCGTCTTTCTCGGAGATGAAGCGAATTGCGACGCAACGACGGCTTTTGCAGTGCAATGACTCCCCCACTTTTCTGCTATTCAATTCAGATCACTTCCCATCACGCGCCAATCGACGCCAGGAGTGACCAGCATGTCTAGCCAACCCTCCGCCATCACTGAAGCTCCTCGACCACAGGTCGAACGTCACATCATGCGCCGTGACGAGGTGGAGCGAAAAACCGGCTTCAAGCGTGCGCACATCTACAACCTGATGAGGGAAGGAAAATTTCCTCAAGCTAAGCGCATTGGACTGCGTGCGGTGGGCTGGGATTCGATGGAGATCGAACGGTGGGTCGTTGAACGATTGGATCAGCAGGTCTAATGGCCATGCGTGTGGTATCGGTGGTCTCCACCAAAGGTGGGGTATGCAAAACCACTGTAGCCGCCAATCTCGGCGGCCTGCTGGCGGGTACTGGCCTGCGCGTCCTGCTGCTCGATCTGGATAGCCAACCCACCCTCTCCAGCTATTACGCTTTGAGCCGGAAAGCTGTTGCTGGTGCGTACGAGCTCATTGCACTCAACTTAACAGCACCTGAGCAAATTATTTCCGAAACTGTGATCGCAGGGCTCGACCTGATCATCTCCAACGACGATAAAGGCCAACTGGGTACATTGCTGCTGCATGCCCCTGACGGGCGATTACGGTTGCGCAATCTGCTCGACAATTTTCGCCCCGGTTATGACCTGCTGTTGGTCGACACCCAAGGCGCACGTAGCGTTCTGCTGGAAATGGCCATCCTGGCATCCGATCTCGCCCTCTCCCCCATCACGCCGGAAATGCTCGCCGCCCGCGAACTGCGCCGCGGCACCTTGAAGCTGCTGAGTGAGCTAGAACCGTTCCGTCACCTGGGCATTACACCGCCACCGTTGCGACTGCTGCTGAACCAGGTAAATAGCATCCGGGTAGACACGCGAATGATCATCCGTGGCCTGCGCGAGACCCTCACAGGGGCTACTAACACCTCGGTTCTAGAAACCGTAGTTCCAGACCGGGTGGCTTATCTCAATGCCGCTTCCCTTGGCCTACCGGTCCACCGAATCGAGACTCGCCAGCCATCGCCATCTGCGTTGGAAACCATGCAAGCGCTGGCCATCGAACTGTTTCCGGAATGGCGCGAAACGATCTCTACGGTGAGCCGATGCGCGGAGGTTCTATGAGGCGAATCTATAAGCCCGCATTTCTCACCCAGTCATTGGGTTTGATCAACCTTGAGGCCAACCGTGTTTGGCTAGGAGTCTTCTGATGTTGGACCAATTGCCCATCATCGTTCCACCCTCGATTCGACCACACCACCCAACTTGCGAGGAGTACTGCACCGTGGTCTTTCGTCTGCAGGGCGGGCGCTCGGCCATGGGGTGGTTCCTCGCAGAACTTTCCCAACATTTCGAAGGTTCAGGGACTGCCGAGATCGTAAAATTCGAGGTCGGTGACCATTTGCGTAACCGGCGTTAACTGAGGTTGTTCCGATGAAGAAGCTCAGTCAGGAGGAAATCACCGAAAAGCTGCACCGGGACCATTTCCTCCGGGGTCAAGAACTGGAGCAACTGTCCGATCCAGTTACTGACACGCCTATGGTGATGACTCTGGAGCAGTTGCGGCCCTACGAACACAACCCGCGTTTCATTCGTAATCCGCTGTACGATGATATCAAGGCTTCGATCCGTGAACGCGGGCTGGATCAACCACCACCGATTACTCGTCGCCCTGGTGAACCCTATTTCACCATCCGCAACGGCGGCAATACGCGCTTGGCGATTCTCGGCGAGCTGTGGCAAGAAACCCGCGACGAGCGTTTTTTCCGAATCCATTGCCTGTTCCGGCCTTGGACCAGTGAGATTACCGCCCTCCTCGGCCATCTGGTCGAAAGTGATCTACACGGTCAACTCACCTTCATTGAACGTGCTCTGGCCGTACTTAAACTCAAAACCATGCTCGAAGCAGATGACGCTGCGCTGTCGCAACGTGAGCTGGCACGACGCCTTGCCGCTGGGGGTTACCCTATTTCACAGTCGCACATCAGCCGGATGCTCGACACCCTCGAACACTTACTGCCTGCCATTCCACAAACCTTGTATGCCGGATTGGGTAAGCCCCAGATCGAACGACTGATCGGTCTACGTAGCCAGGCTGAACGAACCTGGAACCGATATCCAACCGCCACCGTTGCGTTCGCCGATTTTTGGCTCGATACACTGGGTTACTTTGATGCCGAACCCGAGTCATTCGATCTTGAGCAGCTTCAAGATGAACTGCTCGAACGCATGAGCCGCTTGCTCGGACAGTCCTACCGTATGTTGGCCTTGGAACTGAGCGATACCCGGCGGGTCATCTCGACGCCGGGCATCGTCGTAATCACGCCCTCAGTGAACAACCATCTGCCGAACGTTAACGAAGCCGCGGCAGAACCTCTCTCCTCCGATCCTCATCCCAAATCAACTGAGACCAAATCCCAGATCGAAACAGCGCAAGAGGAACTGCTCACACCGCCCGAAACGAATGCCGTATTAGCAGTCAGCCCTCCGTCTCGCGTTCAACAGATTCGCGAACAGATCGATCGCGAGACCGCCACCGAAGCTGCATCTTCGGTCGACACCTATGCGACCGACGACATCTGGACCATTGCACCAGCACTGGATAGCCCCGAACAACTGCGTTTAGCCATCGCCGGACTGGCGCGGGAAATGGCAAATTATGCGGGTCATCCCGAGAGCATCGTCGATCAGCCGCTTGGCTTGGGCTTCGCCCTGAACATCGAGCGAGTTGATCTTGCAGCGCCTCGCGCAATCGGCGTTCACCTACTGCTCATGGCACTGTTGCGCGCTCAAGACGACGTCAACTGGGAGGATCGCAAGCAACTGCCTTCAGCCCTGTTCGGGCAGTTGTTGTTGGGGGTATATCAACTCCCGCTGACAGATCGTCCCGCCATGGATGTGGGACTGGAGCGGCTGCCCGACAGTCTGTTAATCAAACTGTATCGCCTGATCCGTTTGGCCCGTCGTCTCATCGACATAACGCTTCTCCCTGAAGACGACTCGCCGGAGAAATTGCCATGAGTCTGTCCTTCAATGTGCTCAACCAAGCCATGCTGACCCAGGTGCTACACGAGTTGCGCCAGGGCAACCTGCAGCGCTGCAAAGCACTCGGACTGGGTGAGGACGACATCTACCTGTTGCGATCCTTACCACCCGCCACGCTGTCACGTCTGGCCCATGCCACCGTCCCCTGGGTTGAGGTCAAGATTGACTCGCCGGTACTGCATCGGTTGATCGAGCAAGCCGAACGCGACGAGCAGAACGAGCGCTTGATCAATCGAGCGCTCAAGCTCGGCGCCAGCAGCACCATCATGTATCAGTGCTTCGGCCTGGCGCATTCCGAAACCGCCTTGCGTCGGCGTCTGCTCAAGATAGAAACCCGTAAGGGCCGCCCTCAGCATTTGAGCGAAGCGCAGGAACATGCGCTCTGGCAGCGATGGTGCCAGCTACGCGCTCAGGACGGTACCGAGGATCAGCTCGACGCCATGATGATGCTGGCGGAGGAGCAACAGATCAGCTTGACCATTGTTTGGCAGCAGATCGACCATTACAGCAACAAAATATGAACACTCCCCCCTCCAGTCGCTGGCAGCGTGTACTACAGCAATGCACCCGGCAGCTAAGTGAACGCTGGCCCGCACGCCCTACCACTGAACAACCCTCCAACCAAGCTCTGCAGGCTGGCTTTCTGTTCAGTGGCCAATCACACGAAGTCGTGCCGCGTCACCTGCTGTTGGATCATCGGCTGACACCATTGGAACGCAATGCCTGGCAGGTGTTTCGACTCATGCTCCAAGGCCAGGGCGTGGTAACACCGAGCTATGAGGATTTGCAGCCTTACCTGTCGAGCGTGCCTTACGGCGCGTCAGCCTCACGTGAAACCATTGCTCGGGTGTTGACGATGCTCAGGTTGACGCGCTGGCTCAGTTTGGTGAGTCGCGGACGCGATCAGCTCAGCGGACGTCTTCAAGGTTCGCTGTACATTCTGCACGATGAGCCGTTAACCCCCGCCGAAGCCATGGAATTGGATCAGGATTACCTGGCGCTAGTCGGACATGCCCTCGGTCATGCAACGAAGGCGGTGCGTATTGTCGCCCAGCACGTTGTGGAGGAAGTTCGCCAAGACACGAATATCGATCGGGATCGGTTACCGACGCGGCTCGACAGTTGGGGCGAACATTGGGTGCAGCAAGGATTGGATCAGGCAACCGATGCCACTCTGCACGATTCCGAACGGGAGGAAGATGCCCTCGTTCGGAATCATGCAGGCCCTCGTTCGGATTCCGAACCGAGTCTGAACGCCAGTGTTTCCCGCACCGTTCGGAATCCGAACGCCGCCTGTACTGTATTAAAAGAAAGTATTTGTACAGTACCGCGCGCGACCCCAGCGGTGAATAACCTGCGTTGGCCCGCTGCGCTGCACCTGAGTCCAAACGAGCGTCAGGCCGTCGCCGTGGCGCTGAATAAGCTCAAACCAGTGGATCGGCAGGCGGTGCTCAACGAAGCGGGGGCACGTTGTGCGGCCGGTGGAATCCGCAAGCCAGCGGCGTATCTGATGGGCCTGATCCAGCGTGCACTGAAAGGCGACTTCCGGCCTTGGGCAGGTCAGGCCGAACCATCACCCATTGCAGAACCGCCCCCACCCGCCCCCTCGCGGCCATCTCGACAACAGGGCGAACCCGCTTCTGCCCTTGCCCAAGCGTGCCTGAATGAGCTACGCCAACTGCGCGGCAAACGCGGTGGACGTCAGTAGATTTGATGCCACTGGCATCAAATCCATGGAGTTCCACTCTACGAACACGTCGGACCAAACTATGAAACTCTTAGGGAAAAGCCGGGACACCCTTCCCACTGACGTCTCCATAGTTAGCCCTCTTAAACCAAACCGAACAGACCGCGTTCAGCTTTTTGGCTGCCCTTGCCCCTCATCTGTCGCAACGTTTCCGTCCAAGCCGATGCGAGGACAACACTGTGGCCGATCACTACCAACTCAACCTGGGTTCATTGCGCAGCAGCATCACCCTGACCTTGCACACTCACCACGCCGCCCGTATCTGGCAAGGTCGGCCCGCACGTGAAGGTGTCCACTCGATCATGGGCATGGCGGGGTACATCAGCGTGACCAACCTGATCAAACAAACCGCAGCGCAGGACGATCCCTATGCCGATTGGGCGATCATACAGCTCGAAGAAAAACTGATGCAGGCCAAGGCTGGGATGCGGGAACTGACCCAACAGCTGGACCGAATCAGACAGGACCTGCCGACACAGATCGACATGGGCGACAACCTCAACATCCACCCTGTCACCTTGCCGTTGTATATCGGCAGCCAGCTGGGTTTTCTGGCGGTCTACCTGCTGACCGACTACGACACCTTGGTGCGTCGTACCCTATTGGCCCATCACACCGCCTTGATCGGCCGCGTCGACATGGAAGCCTGGATCGATGATGGCGCCCATCTGCTGCGCAGCCTATTCGGCCAGGCCCAGCGCTATCGGCATGCCGGCGTCACACGCGATGACATGGCGGCGAACAACGCCCGTGCCATTGTGGCTATCGAGAAACTGGGTTTGCCCCCAATGGACATCCTGGAAGGTCATCGCCGCTCCCAGTTCGCGCCGCCAATCATTCGCCGTGGTGCTGTGCCAGTGGATGACGCCGACGCGTCGGCAGAAGACGTGGGAGCGTCGTCTGCGACAGTGAATGAGCCGGAGGACGAAGCATGAATCCCATGAATCCGGCTCACCTAATGCCCTTCGACGCGTTGGACGCGTTGACACCGGATGCCTACCGGCAGCTCGAACACGCAGCCTCCCTAAAAGGCCTTTTAAAGCCCTTTAAGGGTAAGGGGGAGTTGGAACACCTGGCGCAGGAGGCGAGGGAAATCGAGGCGCAGTTATGTCGCCTGATGGAGGCTGTGGTGCAGCAGGCCGGACAGCCTCCTTACTCACTTCTGGATATCCGATTGGTGCTGCAGAACACCAGCGCGGGCAGCACTTTTTTGCGTTGGCGCACCCGTGATTTTGCCCGTATGGGGGTTGCGGTCTGGGAACGCCAGGTCTGCAACAACGCCCTGCCGCAGGCCGTACGCGAGGGATTGCACCGTTTCGAATGCGATCGCATTGCACTGAACTTGCAGATGAGCGTGGTGCATTCGCTCTACCGCCAGGCCTCGACCTGCGCGATCAAAATGGCCAGTGCCGAACGGTTGCTGCGCCAACTCACAACTGCAGTGGAGGTATCACGATGAGTACTTTTTTCGTCGGCGAAGGCAATATCGGCAGTGCGCCAGAGTTCCAAGAATTTCCATCAGGCAATGACGAGCCACGGCGTTTGCTAAGGCTGAATGTGTACTTCGACAACCCCGTGCCACGCGAGGGCAGCTTTGAAGATCGAGGCGGCTATTGGGCGCCGGTTGAGCTCTGGCACCGCGAGGCTGAACACTGGAGCACGCTGTACCAGAAAGGCATGCGTGTGTTGGTCGAAGGCCGCACCGTGCGCGATGAGTGGGAGGACAGCGCAGACAATGCGCGGGTCACCTTCAAGATCGAGGCCCGTCGAGTCGGCATCCTGCCTCATCGGGTACACAGTGTGGTCATGCGGGAACGATCCAGTGAACCGGCGTCATCTGCGACACCTGCCGGGCAAAATAAAGAACAGGCCAGCTCATCTGCGTCGAGGTCCAAAAAGCGCAGAGGTCAACCACCGTTGGACTGACAGGCTTCAGGCATAAAAATTGCGCCTCTGCGCGAATTAACTGGCCTGTCGTTACTCGCTGCGCGTGAAGACCCACCCTGTTGCCCACGCTAAAACGGGGTAGCAGCCTCGGAACTCAAGACTGCCTTCACCGACTAACATGAGGGACCTGCAAGTCAGGTTTCTCATATCTCGCAACTGCTGTTTCCAACAACGCTGCTCCGAACTCAATCCGGAGCAGTTTTATGCGCCTCTTCCTCTGCGAGAAACCTTCCCAAGGTAGAGACATTGCCAAGGTCCTCGGAGCCACCCGGCGCGGTGAGGGTTGCCTAATCGGCACCGATTCAACCGTCACCTGGTGTATCGGCCATCTGCTGGAGACGGCCCCACCCGAAGCCTATGGCACTCAGTACAAGCACTGGTCGTTGGATCATCTGCCGATCATTCCCGCGCAGTGGCAGGTCGAGGTCAAACCCAAGACCGCAGTGCAGTTTAAAGTCATCAAGCGCCTGCTCCGTGAAGCTACCACCGTCGTCATAGCGACCGACGCCGACCGCGAAGGTGAAATGATTGCCCGCGAGTTACTGGAGCTTTGCAAGTATCGAGGTCCCGTGCAACGTCTCTGGTTGTCTGCACTCAACGAGGCGTCGATTCGCAAAGCATTGTGCTCGCTGAAGTCTGGTCAGGAGACCTTCCCGCTCTATCATTCAGCCCTCGCCCGCAGCCGCGCCGATTGGTTGGTCGGCATGAACCTCAGTCGCTTGTTTACTCTCCTCGGACGGCGGGTGGGATACGACGGCGTACTGTCGGTTGGACGCGTCCAGACCCCTACTTTACGTCTGGTAGTCGATCGGGATCGTGCGATTGCCAGCTTCATCTCGGTGCCCTACTGGGATGTGGATGTGCACCTGTCCTCAATGGGGCAACCATTCATCGCGTCGTGGTTACCACCAAGCTCAGGACGAGATGAAGCCGGTCGTTGCCTGCAGCAGGCGCTTGCCCGCCAGACGGTCCAAGCGATCTCTAGCGGTAAGACCGCTACAGTACTCTCGCTGCAGACTGAACACTCCCGCGAAGCGCCACCCCTGCCCTTCGACCTGAGCACACTGCAAGAAGTCTGCTCGCGCAAGTTGGGTCTCGGAGTCCAGGAAGTCCTGAACATCGCCCAGGCTCTGTACGAAACCCACAAAGCCACCACCTACCCGCGCAGCGATTGCCGCTATTTGCCAGAGAGTATGTTCAACGAGGTACCCGCAGTATTCGATGCCCTGCTCAAAACGGATCCCGCGCTGCAGCCCGCATTGGGAAGACTCGATCGATTACTGCACTCCCGCGTGTGGAACGATGCCAAGGTCACCGCGCACCATGGCATCATACCAACCACCGAGCCGGCGAACCTTGCGCGGATGTCCGAACAAGAACGCCAAGTCTACGAACTGATCCGTAGCCACTACCTCGCACAATTTCTTCCGCATCATGAGTTTGATCGGACCCAGGTCGAACTGGAGTGTGGTGAAGAACGATTGACCGCTATTGGCAAACAGATCCTGGTCCAGGGCTGGAAAGGCTTGCTCTGCGAAAATACCGAAGAGGATGAACCCAGTCACAAGTCCCAAGTATTGCCCGTCTTGCAACAGGGTACTCAGTGCGTAGTGGACGACGTCGAACTCAAGTCCATGCGCACTGCCGCTCCCAAACCACTCACTGAGGGCGATCTGATCAAGGCCATGAAAAATGTGGCCAAGCTGGTCAACGACCCACGCCTGAAACAGAAGCTTCGGGACACCGCCGGTATCGGCACCGAAGCCACGCGAGCCGGTATCATCAAGGGGTTGATTGATCGCGGTTATTTGCTGAAGAAAAAACGCGCCTTGATGGCCTCCGCAGCGGCCCATACCCTGATCGAGGCGGTACCCGCTGCAATCGCAGATCCAGGCATGACCGCGATCTGGGAACAGGCCCTGGACGAAATCGAAGCAGGGCGCCTGTCACTGGATGCATTCGTCACCAAGCAGGCGAACTGGATTGCGCAGTTGGTCGCACGCTGCGGTTCACTTACTTTAGCCATGCCTATCGAAGCCGGTCCGACCTGCCCCATTTGCAACGCCTCAATGCTCAGGCGAAAGGGGAAATCAGGGCCGTTCTGGTCATGCTCCCACTATCCGGACTGCAAGGGCACTGTGCCAATCAGAAAAGATACGCATCGCCCATGACACGCCATTGGAGATCAACATGAGTATTGGGGGCGATATACGGGTCAGTGCATCATCAACGGCGACTGATCCCTCTCTAAATCGCTTAGGGGTTGCCCGATCTCACGGGCCAAGGCGATGCCTGTCGAAATCCATATCTGCCCCAGTTCGTTGAATGCTTTCAGGTGAGCAGGATTTTCGTTGAGCCAATGAACAAGGCTGTCGAAGTGCTCGGGGTTCTCCGGGCAATCATGAATCTTGATGAACAGCTCCAGTGTTCGATCCCAAATCAGATCCATGACGTTCTCGCTCTCTTCTTCCATGCTCAACCGTTCCTCAGCTTGGCCGTATCAGACCGTTCATTCTCACTGACCACCTCGGACTCTGATTCCTGGAGGAATAGAAGCCACGTCGCATTACACAGCGATTTCAGCCAATATAACAACCCAATAAGTCGATACTCAACCGCTAAGGATGTTCATGTCAATGGGTCTTTGCTCAACCATTCGGGTTGAACTGGAGAACTCATCACTTGGCACATAAACATCCAACCCAAGCCCAAATCGGGCGCATGATCGCGAAACACCGGACCGAGCGTAATCTCACCCAGGAAGAGGTGGCTGAACGCATGGGGATCGGCAGTGAAGCCATTTCGCGCCTGGAGCGGGGTGTGGTGGAGCTTTCCGTGGTCAAGCTGATGCAACTGGCGGACATTTTCGACTGCAGGATGGATGAACTGCTGACGGAGTCGAGCAATCGTCCCAAGGACCAGGGCCAGATGATCGCGGGTCTGCTGAGTGGTCTGAAAGAAAGTGACCGTGCCTTTATCCTGGCGACCGTCGAACAGTTGGCTGCTCATCTCGCCAACAAGTGAGCTTATACGCTCGCATTCGGTATAGGGGCCTTTGAGGGGAGGCTCTCTGCCTTGACGTCATCCCGCCCTCTCTGCTGTAGTGCTTCAGGATCATCGCCAATGGCGACCCAAGACCGATGCGCTCCGGGTAGCTCGGTCGGACTCCTAGAGTTCGGGGCCTTTTCTTCTGTGGGATTTCACTCCCGTTTTGTGCTCGACCTGATCGTGGTGGCGGATGACCAGTGTTGCCTCTAGGGCAACAGTGGTCATCCACTTCGGCGATCGTATTCAGTCCCGGAGCCCGCCGGGGAAACACTGGGCACCTTTTGTGCGCGGATGCGTGCCCGCATGTTCCGACCCAGGCCACGACAAGGGTCGGTTGGCGAATCATGGCGCAGTCAACCCAAGTTTTGCGAGGAGTTTGTCGACTGCGTACGACCGTCAAAGGTGGCTTTTCTCTTCTTCGCCTGGCACCTCGCCAGGCCCACTCTTCACTTTCTTCAGTCCGGTGACTACCACTCTATTCCGGCCATAAAAAATCGGGTGGCAGCGTCTTGACGCTCCCCTGTGACAGGCTTATACAAAGGGCGTGGTTCGCTGTCGTTGACAGCCCAGCCCAGGTAGCTTGAACCTTTAAGGCTACGCCACGTTCGTGGTGGTTTACCCAAGTGCGATCAGCGTTCGGAAGCTCGCGCGGTTACCGCTTCAGCGGTAATGAATGCCCACTACCCCATGCCTGCGAATCACCACCGCAGACGTTTCTCTGCTGCTCCGCTATTCCCCCAGACGCATCGTTCTGATCGTCATCGGTTTGCCGGTGGCGAGTCGTTCATCGCTCGCCTTCACCTTACCCACCCTGACGGAGGCTCACTTCCCTGTCAGGGGCTGTGCGTCGCCGTTTTCCCTTGAAACAGGAGAACCACCATGACCCACGCCAACCACTCCCAAGAAGCGACCACTTACTTCAATCTGCACACCGTCGGTATCGGTTATCTCAACCGTGTTCGTGAAGTACAAGTCCGCCGCGGCCAGCCATTCATGGCTTGCGATATCGCAGCCCTGCACGGTGCCAGCGATGCGGTGGAGTACACCCGTTTCGACTGCAAGGTCGCTGGGGGTGAAGCTGAACGCTTGATTCGTCTCTATATGGACGCCGTCAAAGCCGAGAAAAAGGTCTTGCTGTCTTTCCGTATCGGCGACCTGTGGATCGATCCGTTTCTCTACGAGAAAGGCGATAAACAAGGTCAACCGGGCGCCAGCCTGAAAGGTCGTTTGCTGTTCATTGACTGGATCAAGGTCAACGGCACGTTCGAATACAAAGCGCCCGCCAGGCAGGAAGTAACAGCACCTGCTGAGCAAGCGCCAAACAGTGAGCCATCCCCTTCATCGGCTGATACCGAAGCTGAGGAGACCGCAAACCCAACAGAGGCTCGGGTCGAACCTGAATCTCCACCCACTCCCCGCACGGCCCGCCGTGATGCCACCCGTACCGTTCAGTCCGCCTGAACAGTCCACGATGTTCCTCATCAAGGCGCTCCGTCGAGCGCCTTTTCTTCAATCCGCACAGGAGAACCAACATGGAATCCTTCTGGCTTTGCGACGACTGCCTGTTTGCTACTGCTTACGAGGACTACAGCACGTTATCGCTCTATTACACGACGGATGAAATTGAGAAACGCATCGCCGGCATCCATCGAGAATTGGTTCGGTTAATGCCCATCAGTGCCGACTTCGATCCCGAAACTGGCTGGGGAATAAAAGCTTTTTCCCCATTGCCCTGCGACGGTTGTAGTTCGCCCCTACACGGTCAACGCCAGCGATTCACGCGGCTATAAACAGCGCGCCATCTGCTAACGCCCGCGACTCCACACCCACCTCGGGGACACCACTCCCCTCGGGCGTGTACCCCTGAGTGTTCCCTTCGGAGGTACCACCATGAGCACCCAACTCACACTGATTGAAACCTCGGATTTCGAGGCTGATCGTATCGTCCAAGAAAACCAGGTGATCGACGAAGCGCTGCATATTCTGGATCGTCGGCTGTTCGCCCGCGGCCCGAACCTGGCCTCACCTGGCGCCGTGGCCTCATACCTAAAACTGCATCTTGTGCAACAAGAGCATGAGGTCTTCGGTGTGATATTTCTCGATGCCAAGCATCGGGTGTTGGCGTTCGAAGTCCTCTTTCACGGCAGCATTGATGGCGCCAGCGTTTACCCCCGCCAAGTCGTTAAGCGTTCCCTAGCGCATAACGCTGCGGCCGCCATTTTTGTGCACAACCACCCTTCGGGGTGTACGGAACCCAGCCAGGCAGATCGCGTCTTGACCGCACGGTTGAAGGAGGCCTTGGCCTTGATCGAAGTGCGCGTATTGGATCACTTCATCGTGGGTGAAGGTCGTCCGCTCTCCCTTGCCGAATACGGCTGGCTTTAACCCTCACAGGCGCCTTCGGGCGCCTTGTTCATTTTCATTCTGGAGAACCCTCATGAACCCCACACACCAAGCCCCAGCCCTGTTGACGACCTCAACTCCATTTGCTCGCGGTTACGACAACCTTCATATCGAACGGCTGCTACTGATCACCTACGAAAACGACTGCCCTCCCTGCTTTCGACCCGTGCACGACTCACAAGCCCATCTGCCCGACAATGAGCTGCAACTGTTCCCCTGCCTGTTCAATGACGATTTCGCCGTGATCAGCGAAGGCCACTCCATTCCGGATAATTTGGATGAACGCTGTCAGTCCAGCGGGCTAGTGCGCCAAGTGATCTACGCTGTGATGGGCGAAATGCTCAACGAGCGGCATCACCTCAGTGATCTGTACTCCCTGGAAGAGGCCCAAGCCATGGTCCATCGCTTGAGCTTCGAAACGGGACACTACAGTCGAGCCTGGGAAATCAGTACCGCGCACCTTCCCGAAGAAGCGATGCTTTATCTGGAGGAGTGGGTCAGTAACTTCGCTCTGCGGCAAACCGGCCTCTTGTTCGAGCTTTTTACGCTGCCAGATTGCTGCGGTATCGGTTGCAAACTGATCGGCACGCCATGGACGGACGAGAACCTGGTGAAGATTGAGGGCCGTCATTACTCATCGCTGAGGCAAGAGCAACTCGATGCCGGTACGCCAGTAGCGTTGATCGAGGTGCTGTACCTCGCGGCATTGGCGGATGTGCGATTGTTGATCTTCGACCCCGACGCCGCCGTCTTGGATGGGCTCGCCATTTTTGATGAATAGCAACGCGTTCAGCGTTAACACGACCCGCCTTGAATCAACTTTCTCACTGAATCGCTCCTTCACCTCATGTCAGGTTCTGCACTGAATCTGACATGAGGTTTTTTCCATGGCGCGTTTTTTTACGCCTGTCTGCCTGCTGGCTTCGTTGAGCGCCTGCACCGCGCAAATCCCCAACCCATTGCCGACCCATCCGGAAATCAGCAGTGGCTCCAATCGGGCCCAGCTCTCGGAGGGCACAGCCGAAGGAATCCACCCCGGAGAGCTGCGCTATGGCCGCTACACGCTGGTCAGCACCGAGCCCACCACAGAACAACGCGATCTTCTTGCCCAAATCATTGAAGTGAACATCCCCTCCGGACTGAGCCCTTCGGTACAGGATGCATTGCAGTACGTATTGCAGCGCTCGGGCTATTCGCTCTGCCCCGTTACCGCGTCCGTGAGGGTGCTCTTTACTCGGCCCCTGCCCGCGGCCCATTACCGGCTTGGTCCAATCCCTTTGCGCAGAGCGCTACAAGTGCTAGCTGGCCCCGCCTGGCAACTCACGACCGACGAAGTCAGCCGTTCGGTCTGCTTCGAACAGCAGAAAACGGAGGCCGGCGTCGCGCTGATCACACCCATCTCGCCCCATCAGCCGGAGGCACGCCCATGAAAGCCTCGACGTTTCAAACCCTCATCATTGGGCTGCTTTGCCTGGCGGTCGCCGGCCTGAGCGGTGGTTTGTATAACCAGTATCAACGCGTGGCCGAACTGCAGAGCACGAACACGCAATACCAACAAACCCTGGACACCCTGCAACGTGATGCAAGCGCCCTCAAGGATGCACAGGAAAAACTGCAGTACGCGCTGAAAGACCTGAAGCAGATGGTCGATTCCGGTGAGCAACAGGCCAATACCCTCGATCCGATGTTGGATCAGTGGGCGCAAGAGATACAGGAACTGCGTGATGGTCTCGCAGCCCGCGCCACCGCGGCAGACCTGACAGCGCTGCGCGCACGCCTTGAACAGGTCGAGCAGCAGCTCCTGGAGCACAAGACCCAGCCATCACCCCCATCGTCGACGCCTTCTGCGACCAAACCGAAAAAGACCGCTCGCCCCAAACCCACCCCGCTCTCGCCACCGTTTTCAGTATTGAGTGTCGAGTCCCGCGGTGGTGAGCGCTTTCTGGCGGTCGCACCTCATGACAGTCGCTCGCTCACGGATGTCCGGCTGCTACATAGCGGTGAGCAGCAAGGGGCTTGGCGCCTGAAAATACTGGAGCCGAACTCAGCCATCTTCGCGGTGGCCGCTCAGCCAGATCAGACCGTGCACCTCCCTTGAGAAGTGATCATGAACAGAACGCTACTGCCCACCGTTGTCTGTCTCGCTTCGCTACTGGCCATGGGCGCTGCGGTGGGCAACCCCGTCGCTACACAGTCACGGATCCAGGACACGCAGTCTGCTCCGCTGGGGCGCTCTGACTCTGAACAGGCGGCGAGCTGGGGTCTGACGGAGCAGGAGTGGACGCGCTTCGAACAGATCCAAGCCGGCCCGCGCGGTTTCTGGAGCCCGAGCCTCGATCCGTTGACCGCACTCGGGGTCGAGGCCCTGACCGACCAAGAGCGCCAGCGCTATGCCGAATTACAGGTAGCGCTGGAAGCCAAACGCGCCGAGCGCGAGTTGGCCTACCAAAACGCTTACAACGCCGCCTGGGCCAAGCTGTTTCCCGGGTTGCTGCCGATCCAGGGCATGGCATCTCCGTCCCCTGCCAGCTCGTCGGTCGTGCCGCGCAAGTATCTATTTGTGGAGGACCACTGCCCGGAGTGCACCGCCGAAGCGCAACGTTTGCAAAACAGTGGCACAGCGTTCGACATCTACCTGGTGGGCAGCCAAGGCGAGGATGAACGCGTCCGTAGCTGGGCTCGGCAAGCGGACATCGATCCGGCCAAGGTCCAACGTCGGCAGATCACCCTGAACCATGACCGTGGTCGCTGGTTCAGCCTGGGTGCCCCGGGGGCATTGCCTGCCACATTTCAACAGGTGAATGGACAATGGCAACGCCTCGACTGAGTGGTATAGCACTCATGCTGACGATGCTCGCCGTCCAGGCTGACGAACTTCCGCCTCCTGCCTACCAACTGGCGGCGCATGACGCCGACATCCCTTCTACGGTGCTGTTCGCGATTGCCCTGCAGGAGAGTGGTATCCGCGTCCGTGGTCGACTGCTGCCCTGGCCTTGGACCCTGAACATCGCCGGAACACCCTACCGCTTCGCCACTCGCCAGGCCGCCTGTCACGCCTTGCTTCAGGCGCTCACCCGACATGACGCCAAGCGGGTCGATGCCGGTCTCGGGCAAACCAACCTGGGTTACCACGGACAACGTTTTTCCAGCCCTTGCGAAGCCCTTGATCCCTACCGAAATCTCGCCGTGACCGCCGCACTGCTGCAGGAGCATCACGCTGCCACCGGTGATTGGGTGTTGGCTGCCGGGCGCTATCACCGTCCGGCAGGAGGCGCGCCGGCAGCACGCTACCGTGCTGGCTTTTCCCAGAGACTCGAACAGCTGCTGATTTCCTTTGAACAGGGCACACCACAATGAAGCGAATCCCCCTTACCTACTATTTCACCCTGCTCTTGGCACCTTTCGCCCAGCCGGAACTGACCGTTGCCGAGGATCAGCCTAGCGACTTCATCCGACCCCATTTTCAAGTTTCCAGGCCGCCAATAAACAACAAGACCCAGCCTGATCGGGCCATGCATGCGGACCTGTCCACGTTTGCCGATGAAGCCTGGATACTACCCATCCGCAGTTCTCACTTGAGCCCCGGCCAGATCACGTCTCGCGCCCTGAACATGCCGGGCTTGCGGCCATTTTTTCTGGTCGGTGACGATTCCCAGTCGCTGACTTGGCTGCGACAACGCGCTGCTGAACTGCAGGAAATGGGCGCGGCTGGCCTCGCCGTCGAAGTGGCCGATAATGAAGCCCTGGCTCGGATTCGAGCAGCCGCTCCGGGCATCACCATCCTGCCGGTCAACGGCAACGACATCGCCACCCGCCTGCAGATTGAGCACTATCCCGTCTTGATCACTGCCACCTCACTGGAACAGTGAGTCCAGGTCATGGCCGAGCATGCGATGGAGTCCAAGCTCCGGCCAGCGGTGGAGCTGTATACCGTAGCAATCTGTATCGCTGCCGCAGTGTTGTGCGTGTACTCGCCCTGGGCTGTGGCCCTGTCACCCGAGATCGGTCTGGTTGCAGCGCTGGCCTATGCCCTGTTCGGCCTGATCCGCCTGCGACAAGCTTGGGAGGTGCTGCGTTATCGGCGCAATATCCGTCGGCTGCCCCGCTACGAGCTGACCAGTCGGCAGATTCCGGTCAGCCGCAAGCGTCTGTTCATGGGCCGAGGCTTTCGCTGGACCCGCCTGCACACCCAGCGCTTGGTCGAGGCCCAGGATCCGGCGGTCGCCAACTATGTCGACCAACCGACCCGTTACCGCCTGGCACGTGGACTCGAACGTCGCCTGGAACATGCACCGTTTCCGTTCTCGACACTGGCCCGTGTCACGGCCTGGGACAGTGCCTTCAATCCATTGCGGCCTTTGCCCCCGGTAGGTGGCTCGCCGCTGTTGCATGGGGTCGAGCCCGACGAAACGGAAGTCAGTCTGCCGCTGGGCGAACGGGTCGGACACACCCTGGTGCTAGGCACTACCCGTGTCGGCAAGACCCGGCTCGCCGAGGTGTACATCACCCAGGACATTCATCGCATCGAACATGAGGTGGTCATCGTCTTCGATCCGAAGGGCGATGCCGACTTGCTCAAACGGATGTACGTCGAAGCCAAACGCGCTGGTCGGGAAAAGGAGTTTTATGTTTTCCATCTAGGCTGGCCGGAGATCTCGGCCCGCTACAACGCCGTGGGACGTTTCGGACGCATTTCTGAGGTGGCGTCTCGCATTGCTGGGCAACTCAGTGGTGAAGGCAACTCTGCGGCCTTCCGTGAGTTCGCCTGGCGTTTCGTCAACATCATCGCCCGCGTACTGATCGAACTGGGCCGACGTCCGGACTACCTGCAGATCCAGCGACATGTGGTCAACATCGACGCACTGTTCATCGAATACGCCCAGCAATTTTTCGCCAAGACCGATCCGAAAGCCTGGGAAGTGATCGTCCAACTTGAAGGCAAGCTCACCGAGAAGAACATTCCCCGGCATATGATCGGGCGCGAAAAGCGTGTGGTGGCCATCGAGCAGTATCTGGCGGCCAAACGGGTATTTGATCCGGTAATGGACGGACTGCGTTCGGCAGTGCGCTACGACCGTACTTACTTCGACAAGATCGTTGCCTCGCTACTGCCGCTGCTGGAGAAACTCACCACCGGCAAGACCGCCCAGTTACTGGCCCCCAACTACACCGACCTGGATGACCCGCGGCCGATCTTCGACTGGATGCAGGTCATCCGAAAACGCGGCATCGTCTACGTCGGTCTGGATGCGCTGACCGACGCCGAGGTGGCCGCCGCGGTGGGCAACTCCATGTTCGCCGACTTGGTCTCGGTCGCCGGACACATCTACAAACACGGCATCGACCATGGCCTGCCCCAATCGGGTAACAACAGTGACAAGTTGCCGATCAACCTCCACGCCGATGAGTTCAACGAGTTGATGGGTGATGAATTCATCCCGCTGATCAACAAGGGCGGCGGGGCCGGCATCCAGGTGACGGCCTACACCCAGACCCTTAGCGATATCGAAGCGCGAATCGGCAACCGGGCCAAGGCCGGCCAGGTCATCGGTAACTTCAACACCCTGCAGATGCTCCGCGTGCGCGAGACCGCCACTGCGGAGCTGCTCACCCAGCAGTTGCCTAAGGTCAACGTGCTGACCAAAACCCTGGTGTCGGGCGCCACCGACACCTCCGATCCTGAGGCCAACACGGACTTCACCTCGTCCTCACAGGACCGTGTCAGCAGCACCAGTGTGCCGCTGATCGAGCCGGCTCACATCGTCAGTTTGCCCAAGGGGCAAATGTTCTCCTTCCAGGCTGGTGGCCAACTGTGGAAAGTCCGCATGCCATTGCCAAAACCTTCCAACGATGATGCCATGCCTAAGGACCTGCAGGAGCTAACCCAGCGGATGCGGGCCACCTACAACGCACAGGCGGGACAATGGTGGAGCGCCAGCGGTGGCGGCCCAACTACCAACTTCGATCTGGATCAGGTGGGGTAGCCCTACCCCACCACAGGTTTCGATTCAGCAGCAAGCTATTCAGAAGGTTTCCTGACGATACCAAATGCAAAGCACAATGGAGTGAACGATGGCGACTTCCGTCCGGAACACGCCGCCACAACCGACCCAGCGCCCGGGATTGATCATCTCAGCGATCGGCTTAGTATTGCGCATCATCAGTTTGTTAATTGCCTCATTGCTGTTCTCGATCTTGATCGAGTGGGCTGGCCTGCTTTTCTTCTGGGGGGATCAAGGCTGGAGACACAGCCAAGGCATGCTGACTAATGAACTGGGTTGGCTTAGCGAGCACTTCAAATCTTCATTCATTCTCCAACAACCTGGGCAGATGATCGTCCAGATACTGGATCTCCTCACCGAGCGGCTTTTGGTCAAAACTGGATTTGCGGACTTTGCTCATCAGGCCCGGGTGTCGAGCCAGGGAAATAGGTTCTGGCACTGGACCAATCAGCTCTATGTGAGTATTGAAGATTTCGTGCTGGCCGCGGTATACATTACCTTCACCTTTGTAGTGCGTCTGACCATTCTGGTCTTAGCCACGCCACTGTTCTTGCTGAGCATGCTCACTGGCTTTGTTGATGGGCTAATGCGCCGTGACCTACGCAAATTTGGCGCAGGGCAAGAAAGCAGCTTTGTCTATCATCGTGCTAAGCGAGCAATTTTACCACTGCTGATCGTGCCCTGGATTATCTACCTGTCCTTACCGTTTTCGCCCAATCCCATGGCGATTTTTTTGCCTTGCGCGGTGATGCTCGGAATAGCAACTATGATCACCGCGGCAACCTTCAAAAAGTACCTTTGATAGAACGTACTGGTAGAGTGTAGTGCATGAGATTGCTACAGCCAAAAAGAAAGGAACGGGGCGCCGGGCATGGGATGGTCGTGGTACGAAAGTGGTACGGATAGCCTAGTACAGTCCCTCAAATGCAAAGAACATGCAAGTGAGTAGGCGATTTCTCCAGATAAATGATGCCGGGCACGATACTCAATATTCTTAGCGCAAAAACTACCAAGAACAAGGCAGGGAAACCGCTTTGGCGAAACTAATTAGTCCGATATTCAGGGATCATTGGACGACATCTGCTTGCGAACACTTTAAGCGTACGGACATCACGCTTTGCGTAATTAATCGGCTGCCACTTATGTGGCAACAACTGATTTCAGTTGCCCGTTTCGTCGGCCGCTCGTTGCGCGCCGTTTGAAACGCCGGGAGTATGAGGCTGTAGTCGACGCGATGCAGGGTCTCCTAGAACATGATCCAGCGATGGTGAGGGGTGAGCTGCCAGACCGTTGAACATCTATTTGGAACGCTCAAATACTGGATTGATAATACCCACTTCCTGACCAAAACCCTGCCGAGGGTGAGCGCTGAGAGGAATGCACCACCGAGCAACTGACAGAGTTTGCCGCCCGGCACATCGGTGAGCGAGCAGCGATCCCCAAGCGCATTGCGGTGGTTGATGCCTTGCCGGTGATGCCGGATGGCAACATTTTTAAACCGGCGCTGCTGCAGCGAGAAATCTGGTGTGGTGCGTCAGGAAAGTGCGAGTTGTGAGATGGGTGAAGTACACGTTTAGGTTGTGCCGGACCCGAGGCGAGGCCTCGTCACGCAAATTCGTTGTGGACCGCCACGGGACCAATTGGCGCGCCGCCTGGGGTGCTATAGTTCCCCATTCGAATGACTTGGTTAAAGCCATAAAAAGTGGCGTTTGCGAAAAAGCAATACCTAGCCAAATGCGACATCCTAAACGGCTACCACAGGTCCTGACAACGCTGGCTCACAGTTAGAAAATGCAAAACTCGTTTAACCTAACAGCACATATTTTGGAGATTTCTACGTATAGCATTCATAAAAAGATCTTTTTCTACCATCTTTTTTTTGAGCCTTTGAATCATCCATTTTTGTGATTTTCGGCAAACTCTAGGGAAAGATCGTTAGGGATGAGTCACTCATATGAGTACAAATCCGCAGTTTGACGAATATTGAATAATGTCGGGACAGCTACAGGCTCTCTAAGTAGCTGCGGTCGAATCTAACATTCTATCCCAACAAGCCCCGAGCTAGATCACTCTCGGTAGCCGAGCTCTTCGTCATTGCACCGATGTGGAAGGGGTGGCTACGCATACGGGCACTCGTCGAAAGCGATAGCTAGTGAGCGGTACCGGGGCAAATAGTCGTTCAATCTGGCGTTTGTATCGCTCGGCAGCGAACATCCGCAGTCAATTTGACTTCTCTGGCTCGGTGCGAAATGCTCAAGCATCAGCTGCGTACATTTGCTTACATCAACGCCAATGTGATCCGCAATTGGATGCCGCGTTACCAAGATCAACTGCCAGCCGCCTTGCCGGCTTTCTTTCCACTGAGAGCTACACCCAAACGGCCAGAGGAAGCGCTGGGTACTATCGAGCTGTCGCTGCTATCAATCACCTTGAAAAGGCCGACTTCCGATCCGAAGGCTGGGCTCGCTATTGCCGCGATCACTAAGTGCAGCGTGCAGGCACCGCTTCAGATGTCAAGTAACGAGAATCGTTAATCTAGGGCTGCAACAGCATCATAACTAAGGCATTAAACAGGAACTCTCACGCTAATGAGTGCCCCCCCAAGGGCGCGATTTTCCGCCGTTATCATGCCGCCATGGGCTCGGCAGATCGCACGGGCAATCGACAAGCCCAACCCGCTGCCTCCCGAATAACGCGCCCTGGAGCGCTCCGCCCGCCAGAAGCGGTCAAATACGCTGTCCAGGTGCTCTGCCTCGATCCCTGGGCCACGGTCACAGATCTCAATCACCACCTGGTCTTCGACTCGACGCGCCATCACGCTCAATTCGCCCCCACCAGCCGCGTAACGCAGCAGGTTATCCACCAAGATATTGATCACCTGGCCCAGGCGATCACGATCGGCATGGAGACGAACCCCATCGGCAATACTGACCTGCGTGCACACGCCGGCCTCATCCAGTTGCGGCTGGAACCAGGCCAGCCGCTCGGCGACCAGGGCCGCCAGGGAAAAATCGCTGCGCTCCAGCACCAACCGGCCGGCACGGGCCATCGACAGCAGGTGCAGGTCATCCACCAGTTTGCGCAGTTGATCGAGCTGACGCTTGACCATGCCCAACTGCGCGGCATCACTGGGGAACACCTCGTCGAGCATTCCCTGCACCCGGCCCATGGCGGCGTTCAATGGCGTGCGCAATTCGTGGGCGATGACCGCACTGGAATCGCGTACATCGCGCTCATAGCGCTCCAGTTGCGTCGTCATGCTGTTGAAGTCGCTGATCAGGTGCTGCAGCTCATCAGGTGCGTCGCGATGAACCGGCAGTCGCGTCAGGAAATCACCGCCGGCGACCCGCCGCGCGCCCTGGGCAATCGCCGAGAACTGGCTGGACAAGGGTCGCGAAAACCACAAGCCAAAGACGATGATAATCGGGATGGCGGCCAGCACCAGGCAAGCCAGAATCAGCCAGTCACGGTTGGCAATGTCCGGCTGGAAGAATTCCACCGGATAATATTCGGCAACCAATTGACGCAGACGTTTTTCGTTGAGCTGCGGCTCGGCGCGCAGCTGCAGCAACTCCTCGCGCGCCGGCGGCGGCAGGTGCTGCAAAAAATACCGGTCCGACAGCCTGAAGTTGATCCACATGCAGATGGCGATCACCACCACCGCGCCAATCGCCAACAGGCTCATGCGCATGCCGATCCAGCGCCACAAGGGTTTATCGTTGACCCGTGATGTCTCAAGCATGCTGTTCACCTGAATCGATAGCCAATGGAGCGCACCGTCACCAGCACCCCGGCGATGCCATGGATCTCGAGCTTGCGCCGCAGGTTATGCACATGGGTGTCGACGACGCGAGCCAGGGCTTCGCTTTCCGGCAGGCAGATTTCCAGCAGCTCATCACGGGTGAACGCCTTGGAGGGTGTCTTGAGCAAGGTGACCAACAGTTTGAACTCCGTCGGCGTCAGATCCAGCAGCTGCGTTGGCGCATCGCGGTGTTCAATAGCAGCGGTAAAGGCGACGAGGTCCACTCGCAGGTTTTCATGGCGCAACAGCTGTTCCACCTGCTGGCTGCCCGTGGTGCGCCGCAACACCGCGTGCACGCGCGCCACCACCTCGCGCGGGCTGTAGGGCTTGACCACATAGTCGTCGGCACCATAGCGCAAAGCGCCGAGTTTCTCCGGCTCGTCGCCCATGGCCGTGACCATAATAACGGGCGTATCACTGCTGCGGCGCACGGCGGACAACACTTCAGTGCCACTCAAGCGGGGCAGCATCACGTCCAGCAGGATCAGGTCGGGCTGCCAGCTTTTGTGCAGGTCCAGACCACGCTGACCGTCTTCGGCCAAGGCCACCTCAAAGCCATCCCGGCGCAGATAGGCTTCGAGAATATTGGCGCTGTCGGCATCGTCTTCGACAATGAGGATACGTTTTCCTGACACAAAGAAGCCTCTTGATGAAACCTTGATAATTCACGAACGGTTTATTGAAAGTCCGCTGCCAGTATTGCCCTACGCCCGACTTTCGCGAACCGATCCTATGCCGACCACTGCATCGCTGTCCAAGCCTATCAAGCTGCCTGAACGCCTCGGCGCGGTTTTGCTGCTGGTCGGCATGTTGGCCGGCTGTTCGCTGGCGCCGACCTATCACACGCCTGCGTTGCCGGTACCGGACAACCTGCAAGGCACACGGGTAGCGGACGCCCCCTCCTCCACGATCAACGATGTAGAAGCGCTCAGCGAAGAAGAGAAACAGCTGCTGGGCAGCCTGGACTCATCGGCGCAGTTGCTGCACCTGGTTGAACAGGCCCTGGACTACAACCGTGATCTGCGCATGGCGTTGCTGCGTGTCGAGCAAGCCCGCGCCCAGTTCGGTATTTCCCGCGCCGATCGCCTGCCCACCGTGGCCTTAGGGCTGCAACGCAACCGCCAGCACTTGCACGACAAAGCCGCCGACGAACGCTATGGGCAGGACATCGCAGTGGCGTCCGTGGGTATTTCGGACTTTGAGCTGGATTTTTTCGGACGCGTGCGCAGCCTGTCCGAAGCGGCGCGACATGATTACCTGGCCACGCGCTACGGTACCCAGGCCGCGCGTAAGGCGCTGATCGTCGAAGTGGCGCGGCTATATTTGCAGGAACGCTTGCAGGCCAACGTGAGGGCCGACACCCAGTCCATTCTCGACAACCAGAACCAGCTGCTGAGCGTACTCGACGACCAGCAAAAAGCAGGTCTAGTGGCGCAGGACACGGTTGACACTCAGCGCATGCAGGTCCGTCGTTCCGCGCTGCAACTTGAGGATGCGAGCGCTGAACATGCGCGTGCGCAACAGGCGTTGTCGTGGGTCACAGGGTATCAAGTCACCCCTCTGGCAGCGGCGGCACAAAGCCCAGTCATCGATCTCAACCCGCCGTCATGGCTGGTCGATCTGCCGTCACAGCGGCTTTTGCAGCGCTTCGATGTGCGCCAATGCGAGGAAACCCTGCGCGCCGCGAATGCCAACATCGGCGCCGCGCGAGCAGCGTTCTTCCCCTCGATCACCTTGAGCACCGGCGCGGGCATCGCCAGCCCGCGCTTGAGCAACTTGTTTTCATCCGGCAGCGGCGCCTGGCTGTTCACCCCGCAACTGAACCTTCCGCTATTCGACGGTGGCCGCAACCAGGCCAACCTGGATCTCGCGACCGCTCGCCAACAATCAGCCGCCGCCCAATACGAAAAGACCGTGCAGGACGCCTTCCGCGAAATCGCCGACCTGTTGACTCAACGTCAGCAAGCGTTGGCCAACGCCAACACGCAAATTGATCTGGCGGCATTGACCGCATTGAAGGCCAAGCGTCTGGACCAACAGATTGCCTCCGGTGCGGCTGCACGCTCAGAACACCCGGCCGCCTCAATTCGTCTGGCTGAATCCGCCATCGAATTACGCAAGGCCACCTACCAGTTGTTGTTCAACCGCCTGGCGCTGTATCGCGCGCTGTCCGGCGCACCGCTATTTTCCTCCGCTGAAAGGGTTTCACCATGAACTTGACCACTCCCCCTACCCGCACCGTGCTGTGGGGCGCCGCCTTGGTGGCCTGCACGCTCGCGACCCCAGCACAGGCGGCCGACGCCAACCCCGCAGCCGACAAAACCACCGCCACCTTGGGCCTTGGCATGGGTGTCACGCCGCGCTACATGGGTGCCAACCGCTACCGCGCGCTCGTGCTGCCGATGTTCAGCATCCAGCGCGGCGTGCTGTTCGCCGACACCACCCGTGGTGTCGGCCTGCAATTTCAATCCGACAGCGGCTTTGGCGCCAGCGCGGCGATCAACTACGACCTGGGCCGTAAGGAAAAGGACAGCACCAGCCGCCCGGGCGACCGCGAGCTGAACGGCATGGGTGATGTCAGCGGCGCCACCGTCGCCGACTTCACCCTCAGCCAGCAACTGCTTGACTGGCTGTCGGTCAGTGGCGAAGCCGAACTGCGCATGGCCGGCGAACATCGCGGTAACCGCTACCGATTCGGCCTGGAAGGCATTCTATTCCACACAGGCAGCGACACCCTGGCCCTGGACATCGACGCCCATGCCGGTGATGGCCGCTACAACCAGACCTTCTTCGGCGTCACCCAGGCACAGAGCCAACGCTCACTCTACGGGCGATACGACGCCGACGCCGGGATCTATGCCTACTCCGCCGCCTTGAACTGGCAGCACAGCCTGGACGCGCACTGGTCGACGCTGGTCAGCCTGACGCTGACCCAGTACGCCGACCAGGCCCGTAACAGCCCGCTGGTCCGACGTGAAAACGCCGGCCTGGGCATGTTCGCCATCAACTACACCTTCTGATAACGAGGCGCCAGGCATGCAGGGTTTTGCTCAGTTGTTCCGTCCTTGGGGCCGTCCCCTGCTGCTCGGCGTTGCCTGCCTCATGGTGGCGGCCTGTTCGCGCGAGGAAGCGGTGTCGCAGCCAGCCGTAAGGTCGGTGAAAATCACCACCGTACACGCCGCAGAGGCCGACGCTGCGCCATTGACCGGTGTGGTGCGCCAACGCCAACGCGCAGCCCTGGCCTTCGAAGGCGCGGGCCGATTGGTGACGTTGAACGTCGACGTCGGCGATACCGTAAAACAAGGCCAGGTGCTGGCAAGCCTGGACACTGCAGCCGTGCGGTTACGTCTGAAACAATCGCAGGCGGCCTTGTTCGCCAGCGTGGCGCAAACCGGCGAGCGCAAGCGCAACAAGGTCCGCCAGCAACAGCTGTTTACCCAGGGCAGTGTCGCGGCCAGCGCTGTGGAGCAAGCTGAAGCGGCGTGGCAAGCGGCCGTCGCGCAGCAGACCGCCGATGAAGCGGCGCTGGACCTGGTACGGCGCGATCAGCGCCAGGGCCAACTGATTGCGCCGTTTGACGGCCGCGTCGTGGCAAGACCCGCGCAGTTGTACAGCGAGTTGTCGCCCGGCCAAGTGGTAATGGAGCTGGAGGCCGGCGGCGCGTTTCAGGTCATCGTGCAAATCCCGGTGGAACAGGCCGCCGGCCTCAAGCCTGGGGACCACGCCGTCGCAGCCGACCCGGCCGCACCCGGTTCAACCTTGCCGTTGGTGCTCGAAGGCTTGTCGGCGCGGGCGCAGAACGGCCTGTTGCAAAGCGCGCGTTTCCGCCTGAATGCCCGCGACCTCGCACTCCCCAGCGGCGTAAACCTCAACGTGCGATTGGTGGCCCCTGCCGAGCCCGCGTTGTCGATTCCAACCCAGGCCCTGCGCATGGGCGGCGACGCCAGCCAGGTGCAGGTGTTTGTCTATGACCCGACCCAGGGCAAGGTCGCCCTGCGTGACATTACGATCGGCCTGATCGACCAGGGCCGTGTCGCCATCGACAACGGCCTCAAGGGCGGCGAGCAAGTGGTCGTCACCGGCGTCGCGTTTCTCAGTGACGGTCAGCCCGTCAACCTGCTAGCGCCTTCCAGTCGCCTGAGCACAACCGAATGATCAACCTGACCCGACACGCCTTGGGCGCAAGCCGCCTGACGCTATTCACCGCGCTGTTGATCCTGATCGCAGGCGTGGCAACGTTCCTGAGTTTCCCGACCCAGGAAGAACCCTCGGTGACCATCCGCGATGCGCTGGTGAGCATCCAGTTCCCCGGTCTGCCCAGCGAACGTGCCGAAGAGCTGCTGGCGCGGCCAACGGAAGAAAAACTGCGCGAGCTGTCGCAGATCAAAAATATCGTGACCACCGTTCACCCCGGCAGCGTGGTGATCCAGGTGACGGCGCGCGACGAAATCAAGGACCTGGGGGTGCTGTGGCAACAAGTCCGCAACAAGGTCGCCGAAGCTGGCGCCGGCTTTCCACCGGGCACCCAAGGGCCGTTTGTCGACGATAATTTCGGGCGCGTCGCCGTCGCATCCATCGCGATTACCGCGCCCGGCTACAGCATGAGCGAGATGCGCGGGCCGCTGAAGCGCCTGCGCGACCAGTTGGGCGGGCTACCCGGCATCGGGCAAGTGACGCTGCACGGCATGCAGGACCAGCAGTTGTCGATCGACTTCAACCCGCAGCGCCTGGCGGGGCTGGGCTTATCTCCCCAGCAACTGTTCCAGCAATTGCAGCAACAGAATGTGTTGGCCCCCGGCGGTATCGCCAACATTGGCGGGCAGATCACCACCCTGACCGTAACCGGTGAAGTGCTCAGCGTGGAGCAACTGCGCCAGCTGCCGATCCAACTGCCCGGTGTAGACGGTACCACGCAATCGGTAGCACTCGGCGCCATCGCGCAGATCTCGGTGATGGCTGCCGACCCTCCCCAGACCGCTGCGGTGTATCAAGGCCAGGACGCGGTGGTGCTGGCTGTGTCCATGGCTGCGGGACAGAACATCCATCAGTTCGGCACAGCCCTGCGCGCTCGTTTGGCACAGTTGGAACAGCAACTTCCGCTGGGCTTTACCGCCCATGTGGTGACGTTCCAAGCCGATGTGGTCGATCAGCAGATGGCCAAGATGAAGCACGTAATGATCGAGACGGTGGTCATCGTCATGGCCGTGGTCATGCTATTCCTCGGCTGGCGAACCGGGCTGGTGGTCGGCGCCATTGTGCCGCTGACCATCCTAGGCACGTTGATCGCCATGCGCATGCTGGGGGTCGAGCTGCAAACCGTGTCCATCGCCGCGATTATCCTCGCCCTGGGCCTGCTGGTGGACAACGGCATTGTGATTGCCGAGGACATCGAGCGCCGACTGCATGCCGGTGAGGATCGGCGCCAGGCCTGCGAAGACGCCGGGCGCACCCTGGCGGTTCCACTATTGACCTCGTCACTCGTGATCGTGCTGGCCTTCTCGCCGTTCTTCCTGGGGCAGACCAGCACCAATGAATACCTGCGATCATTGGCCGTCGTGCTGGCCCTGACCCTGCTCGGCTCGTGGTTGCTGAGCATCACCGTTACGCCGCTGCTGTGCCTGTATTTCGCCAAGGCTGCCCCCCAGGACGCGCCAGAGGACGGTTATGACAGCGGTTTTTACCGTGGCTATCGGGCCGTTATCCGTCGGGTGCTGCAGCACAAAGCGCTGTTTGTGATGGCCATGCTGGTGCTACTCGCCGCCGCGATCTTCGAACTGATGCGCGTGCCTTATGATTTTCTGCCTCAGTCCGACCGCTTGCAGTTCCAGGTACCCATCACCCTGGAGCCTGGCAGCGGTTCGCGCAAGACCTTGCAAAGCGTGCGTGACATCAGCCTGTGGCTGAGCAAGGACCCCCAGGTGGCCGACAGCATCGGCTACGTGGGCGATGGCGGGCCGCGTATCGTGCTGGGCCTCAACCCGCCTTTGCCGGCACCGGAAACTGCGTACTTCACCGTCAGCGTCAAGGCCGGTACGGATATCGATGCCGTCATTGCCAACACGCGCAGCTATTTGCTCAAGCAACACCCGGAACTGCGCGCCGAACCCAAGCGTTTTTCCCTGGGTACCACCGAGACCGGTGTCGCGATCTATCGCGTGCTGGGCCCGGACGAACAGGTATTGCGTAGCCTGGCCGGCCAGATCGAAAAAGCCCTGCGTGCCTTGCCGGGCACCCTGGATGTACGCGATGACTGGGGCAACCGCCTGACGCGTTATACCGTCGAGGTCAATCAGCACAGTGCGCGGCGCGCCGGTGTCGACACCCAAGCCATTGCCCAGGCCCTGCAACTGCACTTCGGCGGCCTCCAGGTGTCGTCATTGCAGGACAACCAGACCCGCGTCCCGCTGGTGGTGCGCGAGCCTTCGACGACAACCGATGCCTCCCCCGATCTGCGCGGCATCCTGCTTTACCCGGTCGACGGCTCGCCCCCCTTGCCGTTGGCGGCCGTTGCCCGCATCGTTGCGTCGAGCGAACCCTCCACCCTGATGCGGCGCAATCAGGAACGCGCCATCACCGTGGTCGGTCACAACCCGTCGTTGACGGCAACGTCCATCGTCGAACGGTTGGCGCCGCAGGTGGCGGCACTACCCCTGCCGCCGGGATACCGCATTGAGCTGGGCGGCGAGATCGAAGACTCGGCGGACGCCAACCAGGCGCTGCTGCAATACCTGCCGCACGCGCTGATCGCCATGCTGTTGCTGTTCGTATGGCAGTTCAATTCGTTTCGCAAGTTGCTGATCGTGGTCTCTGCGATCCCCTTCGTCCTGATCGGTGTGGCCGTTGCGCTGCTGATCACCGGTTACCCGTTCGGCTTCATGGCCACCTTCGGCCTGTTGTCACTGGCGGGGATCATCGTCAACAACGCCGTGCTGTTGCTGGAGCGTATCGAAGTCGAACTCCACGAGGGCCTGCCGGTATACGAGGCGGTGGTGAACGCCGCCGTGAAGCGCCTGCGCCCTATCGTCATGACCAAACTGACCTGCATTATCGGGTTGATCCCCTTGATGCTGTTTGCCGGGCCTCTCTGGGAGGGTATGGCAATAACACTGATGGGCGGCCTGGCGCTAGGGACGTTGGTTACCCTGGGGTTGATTCCGGTGCTGTATGTTTCGTTGTTCAAGGAAACGGACCTGCGTGGCTAACCCGATGTCTGTCGGGTTAGCCGTGGAGCGCACTCAGGCTCAATCAAGATTGCGGGAAACCACGTACGCAGAAATGATCCCGGTCAGGGTTCTGGAGGGTGAAATGCGGGCCAACCAAGTGACAATTTTATTGCTGATGCTCGGCATGACCGCCGTTCGCCCCGCGTGCATCGCTCGATAACCAATCAGCGCGATGTCGTGCGGGTGGCTGTAGCCAAGCTTGGCCATACGGCATTCATCGATCAAACCTGCGGCAATCAAGAAATTGGTACGTGTTGGCCCAGGGGCAATATGGGTACAACTTACGCCCGTGCCTCGCGGGTCATTGGCGAACTCAATAGAATCAGACGAGTCCTGAGTTTTTCCAGTGCCGCCGTTGGCGGCGGCAACAGGCACATTGAAAGCCAATAGCGTGATGACCATGAGCAGCAAGACAGCGATCAGGCAAGGCGGAACGTTTAAAGCTGGTGATAAGCCGCATACCACACTCATTCTGAGCCAAGCTCGCTTGTTTAAACATTCATTGAGTCATCCATTCTTGAAAGCCAGGTTCATATCGCCTGGTTTTGTATGCCGAAAGGCGATGAAAACCTTTAATCCAGCAATGCCGAACGGTCGTTATGGCTCTCGTGAAAGCTCAATTTCAGTCCAACTTAAGAATGAGCACGGTGGCTAAACCTAGGAAGTGTTCTGAATGCCATAGAATATCCAACCCTGTTCCACTGACGAATACCAGTTAAACCCAGTGCGATCAGCCCGCAGGCACGGCCGCCGCCGCCCATAAACCCAAACATTGGGCAAAGAACGGGGAGTTAACCCTGCGCGCTGTCATCGCAAACAACCGGTCAATCAGCGCGTACCACGACGCCTTAACTCAGCAGGGTTGAAGTAATCGCTTGATGGGTTGGGCTGGTCAAAGTCAATGCTGCGCGGCTCTTCACTGTCCATCTTCTGTGCCACGTAGCGACGAGACTGCAGATCATGAAACACGTCCACGGCCGACCAGACAGTGGGCAGGTTGTAGAAGTTAAGCAGATAAGCAATCGACACGCGCCACAACTCCCCACGCCCATCGTATTGATCAGCTAGGACGATCTGCCAGCTGTCCTCGTCGAAGTACAAGGTGCGCTTGGAATATAAATGCCGCGCCGTTTTTTTAAGCGTCCCTTCCACTTCCCACACACGATGCAACTCATTACGGGTGTAAGCGGGGTTGAGGTGACCGGGTTTGAAGAGATCTTTGTAGGTAACGCCGGCGGCAATCATTCTGTAATTGTTATACGGAACATAGATTTCCTTTTTTCCGATCAATTTCCAGTCAAAACGGTCGGGTGATCCATTAAACATGTCCTTGCTGTCGAGGGTCATAATACCGTCGCTATCGCCAGGCGTATCGTAAGCCAGCGTCGGCGCTCGCCTGACTCGACGGGTGCCTGGTTCATAAGCCCAAGCCAGTCGTGGCTCCATGACCTGGTCCATGGTTTCAAAGACCAGGACGACCTCGCCAGCACTTCGCGGAGGGCTGATGGCGGTGCTGAAATAGTGAAACATGACGTTTTTCAAGTCCGCATAGTTGGACTTCTGATCGTAATAATTGAACAGAACCTCCTGCTGGAACTTGTACATAGTGAAGTTACCATTAGCCCCGACGGAAGCCTCATTAAGTGGCTGGACCAAATGGGTTCCGCGGTAACGGGCAAGGTGGTTCCAGACCGCTTCGACGCCGCTCTTTGGTATAGGGAATGGGATACCACCGAATGCGTCGGTAAAACCATTGCCGCCTTCTTGCAATTGCGCGGTGGTCGCATTCTTCAGGGTATTGTCATAAACCCACTGTGGGGCGCTAGCGCTACGTCGAGTCTGGTAAACCGGCATTTGATAACTGTCGGGGTACGTCTTGAACATCGCTATCTGGCCGGGCGTCAGCTTCTCCTTGTATTGCGCCAGGTTAGCCGCAGTAATGGTGAACAGCGGCTTGTCCTGTGGAAACGGATCGACATAATGGTCGCCAGATTTGTAAGGGGTCGGTGGGGTTACGCCGGTGCCCGTCCACGCGGGAATGCTGCCATCAGCGTTGCCAGCCTTTTCTCCTCCTAATGGCGTTAAAACCGTATGTAGTTGCTGTGCTTCCTGCGCAGAAACTGCCGCCTGAGCCGTGACGGCAACAGAACCGATCATCATGGCCATGCTCAATAATGGGGCTACTTTAAACATCGTTAATCTCCGCAAGTAGTGTCTGAAAAATGGCGTGTTAGAAGGAATACTTGACGTCAAAACTCACATTGTCACGATCGCGCACAGTGTTGCCTTTACCGGCCCCAGTGAAAGTGGTGTATTGAAGCTGAGTTTCCAGGCCACCGCGATAATCTGCCTTGACACCAAAGGTGTAAGCTTTTCGGCCCTCCATGAAGTTACCGGTCAGATCGGAATTGCCTTTAACGTCATCGGAATAGTTAATAGAGGGCGAGAGATTGACACCGGCAAACACATCATTCCAGGTCCCCGTGATCACCAGCGTATAACCGTAGGAATTACGGGTGAGCGGTGAATCAGATAAGTCTGGTGAACCGGCAAACTTTCGAACTTCCGGTGTCGGCGTAAAGGCGGTATAGGTCAGCCCCCCCCCCAAGTGTTCGCCTGCCAACTCGGCAATGCCGATTAACGAATCAAAGCTCAGTGCGGGGCCAAAGTTGTAGATCGTCCCCACAGACGCATTGTAGGACTCTACCCTCTTATAGTTATTCAACGTACCGTCACGGCACAGCGACTTGCCTGACACATGAACGCAGGCCTGGCCACCTGCCACCGAAGAGTCATAAATATTAGTAGTGCCTGCGATTCCCTGGCCAAGGATGTCACCCAGTAAGTCATTGGTTGCGCTGATACTGATGGGCATGTTGGGTCGATACGCCAGTTCGCCAAACAATGAAGCATTACCCAAGGTGGTATTGAAGCTGAAGCCGTACATGTGGACGTCTTCCACATACGCGCGCCGTACCACGGCGTTACCCACCATATCAAGAGTCGCTATCGCGCCCGCATTGTTGCCTGCCACGTCAGACAAGGTGGCGAGGTCGATCCCTTTATAGTTTGCGAGACTGAGGGATTCCAACGGTTCCTTGGTATGGTAATTAACGAAGTAAAAACCGAAATCCGTGTAATTAAGCGCTGGCGCTATGTAGTGAAAGTTTATCCCAAACTGTCCACTGTCCCTGGCTTTGACATCCTTGCCAACGTTGGCCACCTTGAAGATACCGGTGTTGGCGTCCATGAAACTGTTAATTCCATGGGGTCCGGCACCCAAGCCGATACCCGGAACCGCCGCAGCGATGCCTTGATACGCAGCGAAGGCCGGCGACATCTCGGGTATCTGTACGTAGGCTTGCTTTCCGCCTTTACCAAACAGATCCGTCGTCGAGTAATAGGTGCCCACCGGATCCAGAGAACTTTCCTTCCAGTCGACCTGGTAAAAGGCTTCCATGGATAAATTGTCGGTCAGGCCGAGGTTGAAACTTAGGGCCCCCACCGGTACCAAGACTTCTTTGAGTTGTGAGCCGGGTAAGCGGAATTTAGTAACATCCAAGGGATTGGTGGTATTTACACCGCCTCGATAAAATACACTTTCACCCCAGTTGAATACCTGCTTGCCCACTCGTACTGACAGGGGATGATCAAAGGGATCCCACTTGCCGTAGATGTAGGCATCGAGGAGCTGCCCGCCTCGTCCGGCATCACGTCGTGCTTCATAGGTGAAACGGTTGTCTTTGGGGGAGTTCTGGCTTGGCTCAACGATGTCTGAATGATCATAGTAATCGGTGTGATTATTCATGATCTGGCTGTCATAAAAAGCCGAGCCACGAACAAAGACACCGTAGTTCTGATACGTGGCACTTAGTTCCGACGTAAGTTTATAAACTTGCGAAATTAGGCCTGGGCTAAAGTTACGATCGCCGTCATTCCCGTTTAACGCATCGTTATTCTTGTCCTGACTCTGCACTCGCCACGCAGCCCCATAAGATACGGTCGAGTCGAGAGAGCCCTTGACTTGACTGCCCATAAAACTGAACTCTACGGCTCCCACAGACGGAATAACTAAGACTGAGGGCAATAAGCCAGCCAACACCCGACTGATTCCGGCGCAAATGCACACTTTCGTAATTTTCTCAACGTCTTTGATCATGCTCACTTTGCTCCGCGGCAGTTATTATTATTTTTCACGCCCTACCTCTATGGGTAAGTGCGCGCACTCTCAGGCTCACCCTGACGTGAGCCTGCGGACGAACTTATTCAGATCCAGAGACACCTGTTTACATCTAATGCGTACAGGTCACGCCCCATGCAAGCTGAGGCAGGAAAATGATGTTGAGCTGCACCATCTCTGTGAGTTGTAAGGCGTTATAGTTTTGATAAGCCAGGCCGACAATACCGTCCCCTGTATTGTTGATCAGAAACTCGATTGGCAACTCAGCTCCGGTGCCGCCTGAGGCTACCGTAATCAATGCAAAAAGCATTACACCACCTGCCTGGTGTCTTGTTATGCGGGCTTGACGTTGGACTCGAGTGTAGAACCGGACCGACCCAAAAGTGCATAGGCCTAAAGGCCAGTTTGGGGTCAGTCCCGGCCATCCAGATCCCGATTGAGCTGGCCTGTTCAGACCCGTATAACGGCCTGTACTAATATGCCCCCAATAATGGACTCCCACACCGTGCCCCGCAACGCATCAAAGGATTATTTCTATAGGGCGTCTTGGCAAGTTCACAGCGCGCCTAACAATAATAACGAGCCTACTTATGAAACCGATCCGCACATTTCAACCCTTGCACCTGGTCAGCAGTATCGCCTTCGCCTCACTCGTCAGCCTCACCGCTCACGCAACTGAAGGTGGTGTGGATAACATCAGCCCTGGCACCGACGGGGTCATGATGTTGCCCCTGGATGTGAACAACCTCCCCGACAACATGTTTGCGTCCAACATCTATTACAACCACTACGAAGCAAAAAAGCTGAACATGAGTTCACTGGGCGGAAAGGTCTCCGAGGTAAAAATATCTTCTGACACCTTTGTCCCGCGCCTGGACTACCTCAGCCCGTTCTGGGTACTGGGCGGGCGATTGGGAGGATACGTGGCGCGTCCTTACAACATTCTGCACGTCAGTATGTTCGGCGTGAGCGATCAGCGCTCAAGTTGGGGGGATATCACCTTCGCCCCGATTGTTCTGTGGGACATGGGGAAAAACCTGACCTTGGCGGCTGCGGTTGAGGTCACCCTGCCCACGGGTGAATACGACGCCACGCGCCTGGCCAATACCAGCAATAACTTCTACACCTACAAACCTGTGCTTTCCGCAACCTGGTTACCTAGCGAGCGCACGGAACTGTCCATTCGATCGACGCACAGCTTCAAAGAAACCAACCCCGGTACGAAGTACCGTTCAGGACAAATTCTCCACTTCGATTACTCAGCCACCTACAAGGTCAGCGAAAACGTGAGACTGGGCCTGAATGGTTCCTACCTCAATGGGAGGGACGTAAAAAAACCTGGTCTTCCACATTCAAACCCACAGCCGGTGAACCGTTGACCATTTCCTGGTTGGAACTGCGCCCATACAGCTCGTTGCTTGCAGGCCTTTAGGCGACTCGAACTCCGCCATCCAGTTGCCGCCATAGATAAAGAACGTAGCGCGCTGGTTGGGATTCCACCAAGAGAACAATCGGGACTTGTCATCCAGCGCCGGATACTCGACGGCGCCTGTACTTTTTAAAACCGGTGTCGCGATAAAGGCGGCCGGCACATGTTCGACCAGGGATGGTAGATCGTAATGGGTGGGTTTGAGAAACGCCGTGCCCACTGAAATTCGCCGCTCAAGCGCTCCTGTTCATGCATGCCGTAGCTGGGACTGCCAGCGGTATTGAGTGTGAGCCCGTCGTGCCAAAGCGCCGGGAAACGGTGGCGCACAAAATCCACACAGGCGTTGTAAATGACCATCACCTTGTCGAACAAGTCCTGGGGTGAGCCGAGAACGCCGGGCACGCCCATACCCACGAATGGGTCGTACCCCATGAAGCCCGAAGCTCCAGATGCTGCGGATGTTCGCTGATCAACGAGAGCATTGTTCCCAACAGAGCGTCGTCAGCGATGCCTCCACGATGCAGGCCAACATCCAGTTCGATATTGACGCGTATTCGCGTACCCAGGCCTTCAGCCAACGCCAGGTACTCCGTCAATCGCTGAGGCGTATCAATCAGCCATTGCAACTGCCTGGAGGGATCGAAGGATCCCCGGTGGGTTTGATAAAACACTTCGGCGGAGCGTGCCGGCAAGGGTGTACCGATCAGGATGTCCGATTCGGGAAATGTCAGCGCATCGTGATTCACAAACGGCTGATGAAACGACATCAGCCGTTGGGTATTCGCACGTTTTGCGATATAGGCAGCAGTCCAGGTGACGGCAGAGACGTCTCCACCAGCCGCAAGTGTTTGCCGGCACGCCTGACTGATCGCATCACCACGTCGATATTGTGGTCGAGCAGGTCGAGATCAATCAGCATCACTGGCCGCATCGGGGATGGGCCTTGAGCTCAGTTATTCAAAACCGTCCTACTCAGCGCATTACGACCAAGTATTCAAATGCCCTATACGTTATGACCAGTCGGAAAACCTATTCTCCTGCGACGCCCATTGGGGAGAAAAACGCATAGCGACCTACGACCCGCTTAGCCACCGGTAGGTTTTTTTTCAGATGAATGTTGCCAAACAGTCGATGGAAGATGAGTTTATCGAATCCATAGAACGCATCGTACGCCGAGATCTACGCCAGACTCCGTCTCTATCGGCGGTCGCTACACAACTGCGCACGAATGATCGGTTTTTGCGACGGCGTCTGGGAGACCAAGGGAGGTCATACCAGAATGTCCTGGATCAACTTCGAATGGTGCACGCAGTCGCCCTGCTCACCAACCCACGGTTGACCATCGACGAAGTGGCGTATGAAGTAGGCCTCAGCGACGCACACAACTTTCGCAGAGCGTTCAAGCGCTGGTCCGGACATGGGCCTCGGAAGTCCCATTAAGTTGTAGGTTTCCCGGCACCGCGTGGTAATTGAAGTAGCCCCTGACCACTTGGGTGAGCCATTGCCCTTGAGCCCGGATGGGCTCATGACGTCGGCACTTCAGTTCATCTCGAATGGCCAGCAGCGTCGTACGCATTCGCTTCCTGACCGTCAGTCGCAGTATTTGAAATTCGCCGCAGCGCGTCATCAGGTGGTGTCCGTTACGCATCCACCTCGGGTACAACACTCTCCTTGAGTGTTTACCCCCTGATTGTTCCCTTCGGAGGTACCCTGTGAGTACCCAACTCACCCTGATTGAAACCTCGGATTACCTGCCTAAGAAACTCGAGGCGATTCAAATTGAAGCACGGCATGCGTAATGCTATTGGCTCTAACGAGAATTATTAATATGACCTAGTCTTATTGCAAGAGGAGCTCATGTGATTGAGCCCCTCTTCGTATTAAGACCTATAGTTAAATCGCGTTTACCGTAACCTACGCATCTGCCTCTGCACGGCGTGCGCGTTGGCTTTGCCTGCCGATCTCCTCCATGGTATCGAACAAGGCGCGCATCTTCTTCGGGTCGGTGCCTAGCATGCGTACTGCGCGAGCCTGCTCGGGCGGCATAAATACTTCTATTGATTTTTTCTTAATGGCAGTGAGCAGTGTCTGTGCGACGAATTCTGCAGTGACCGGCTCGCTGGCAAAAGCGAAAGACGAAGCGTCGTCTTTCGCTTCCTGTTCAAGCATCGGTGTTTCCGTTGACGTTGGATGCAAAATGGTGAAATCGATTGGGCCATTGCGTTCCTCCAGAGCGAGTGCATGGTGAAATGCTCGAAGCGCCTGTTTTGACGCACCATAGCTGGCGATACCGGGAAAAGGCATGAACGCGGTCATGCTGCACACCGTAACGATGTGGCCATGACCTTGCGCATTAAATTGTTTGAGGACTGCCAAGGTGCCGGTAAGTGGCCCCATGAAGTTGGTATCAAGTGTTCGCTGATGTTGTGCCAGGGGCACGTCACGTGCGTAACCTGTATAAACGATTGCCGCATTATTGACGAGTATATCAAGCTGGCCGAATTTGCTGATCGTCGCCTCGATGGCATTCGTCCATTGTTTTTCCGAGCAGATATCTAGGCCCACAGCCCCCGCATTAATACCCAAGGACGCCGCCAGTTCGCGTGCCCCTTTAATATTAATGTCTGCCAGCATGACACGATAACCCTGAGATATAGCGAGCTTCGCAGTGGCTGCACCAATACCGCTGGCGGCACCAGTTAACAGCATAACTTGGTTATTTTTTTTCTTCATGGGTATTACTCCTGCAATTACCATAACGCAAGGCAATCAAAATAAGGGGAATGACTGGAAGGTTATTCCTGATTCTTTGCCAACGAATGACCTCTTCAGTCAGCGTAATCCGATCGTAACGACGTTTTGAGCGAAGGCTTTCTCCAAGTATATGTGACGTGACCGTATCGAATATGAGCCGCAACGACTCCGTCTATTAACCTCCTCAAAGGGAAGTTGTCACTGGGTTCGTGTTCATGAAGCTGCATGGCAGGGCCGTCCGCCGTATTCAAGAGATTATGAGGGTGGATGCTTAGCGACCAAGGGGGAATAAGGCCATTTTAGGGGTTCGGTCAGGCCAGTAAGCTCCTGGCGCATGCGGCCCACTAGGTTTGGGGTGGTCTTAAGCCGGTTGCAATTTCGTAAGGGTATTTGGCAGAAGTGGTTTGGCAGGCCGTTCGTTCGCGGCGACCTGGGTTAAATGCCACGTGAAGAAAAGAGTAACTGATCCATAGCGGCCATCATTGTAGTGTGCTCGGCATCATGGCCTCTGCGGATAATAAGACACGATTCAGCCGAGAAAGGACGACACCTCTAGTCCAATGGCTTCCTTGCGCGACATCGTGCTCCTTTTTCATGGCCTTGGCAGACCCTTCTCTGGCCGAAAGCGCCCTATCGTCGTCGGGGCGCAGATACTATATTTTTATGAAAATGCAGAAAGTTAAATATGGGCGCTGGCGCAGCAACCTTAGCGCCTCAAGATAAATGCTTCAGGCTTCAGTCGGTCTCAATTACCTATACAATAATTAAGGAGATAGTTGAATGACAATCGGTAACTTCGATGTTGTAGTTATTGGCTCTGGTGCATTTGGTGCTAGCGTGGCGTTCCATCTTTCTGCTGCAGGTCGTAACGTAGCTCTAATCGATCAGGCGGCGATAGCTTCCCAAACTTCTCCCCGGGCTGCAGGCTTGACAGGTCAGGTTCGTCGTTCAGAAATGATGACGCATATCGCGTCGCACTCAGTTAAAAAGATCATCGAATTTACCGAAGAAACTGGCGAGCCACTGGAGTATTTTCAAACAGGCAGCCTTACGCTGGCTCGCACGGCGGAACATGCCACCTTGATTCACGGAGGTGTTGAGCTCGGCAAATATATGGGGTTGGACGTTGACCTTGTTTCCGCCGAGGAAGCCGCTCAATTGATGCCTTTCTTGAATCCAAAGGATATTCTTGCAGCAGGTTACGTGCGGAGTGACGTCTATTTAGACCCGGGACAACTACCGCTTGGTTATGCGCGTGCCGCACAGAAATTAGGCGCTACTTTATTGCCTCACACTAAGATAGAGCAGATCATTGTGGAGCGCGGACAGGTAACTGGGGTGGCTACATCCCGAGGTGATCTCAAAGCCCCTGTCGTGGTAGATGCAGCCGGTGGCTGGCTAAGGCTTGTAGCATCCTTCGCAGGTGTTGCTTTGCCGGCATTTCCAGTTCGACATCAGTTGATGGTTACCGAGCCACTCGCTGAAGTCACGTCAGCGCAGCCCACAGTCCGAATTCTCGATGCAAATATATACATCCGTCCCGACAGGGGCGGGCTAATGTTTGGCGGTTATGAATCCAATCCGATTTTTTACGGTGCAAACTCAATGGGCAAGGATTTCCGCATTGAAGATCTAGATTTGGATATTGATGTATTGAAGCGCCTGGCAAAATCTGTTGAAGCACAATTCCCAGTTTTTCGTGATGTGGCTATAAAAGAACATCGCGGTGGGCTGCCTACCATGACAACCGATGGCGATCATATTCTGGGCCCTGTACCAGGTGTAGCCGGCTTGTATGCTATCGGCGGTTGCAATGTTGGCGGTTTCTCGGTGTCTCCAGCGCTAGGTGAATTGCTGGCCAACTGGATCATTGCGGGTCGGCCTTCAATGAATTTGTCACGAATGCTTCCCTCCCGGTTTGTTGAGAAATTACCCGAAAGCGATATGCTCGAACAGTGTCGTTCTCGTTATGCTAACTACTACAGTGCAAATCCAACAGAGAACAGGACTTCTGCGGAGACCCCGCGGTGAAGGCGCAATTGATTGTAAGGGAAGCATTGACGATCCAATCAATAATTCGCCTCGCCTTAGGCTACGCAATTGCGACAAACGGGCTCGTTTTTATACCGTTTCTCGTTGCGGGGGTAATGTCTCGTTTCAGTTTAGATGAAGGTGTCGCAACGCAGATTGCGGGGCTCGAAATTATAGGCATCGCGATTAGTTGCGCTGTATTTCCTCGTTTGATAACCAAGGCCGCACCTATATTTGTGGTTATCGGTGTACTCGGCACGGGCGTCGCACAGGCCTTAAGTTATTTTGCTCCAACCATTGAGGTAATGGGTGCTGCGCGGAGTATGGCTGGACTGTTCGAGGGGATGATTTTCGTGGTGATTGCATCTGCTCTTTCGCAACGAGCATTAGCGGAGCGCGTTTGGGGACAAATCAATGTGATCGCAGGCGGATTGAATGGCAGCATTCTGATATTTGCCTCCCTTCTACCGGCTGCGTGGATTAATCGAGGGATTTTCCTCACGTTATTCTGCTTGGTTATTTTGACATCAAAGTATGTACTGCCTATAGGAGGTTTAGCTGAAAGTGGCGAAAGATTGCGATCAAAGTTACCAACTGGTAAGCCGTCAAGAGAGTTGATTTTTGCGATATGGGCTGTAACGATACTAATTTATGGCGTTCAGGCATCTCAATGGGCAGTTGCCGGTCTGGTGAGTGAGCGTGCCGGTCTGACGACCTCAACAATAGGTATTTTTCTTTCGATTTCGTCACTTATCGGTTTTCTCGGCGCAATATTTCCCGCCATGAGTAGAAGCCATGGTCATCGTTTAGTACTTATACTCCTGGCACAGGTAGTGATGATTGTCTCACTTATAGGGTTTTTCGAGTCAAACACACTGTTATACCTATTTCTAAATCAAGTTGCTTTGAATTGTTCTTTTTTTGTGGTTATTCCTTTCCTCACTGGGCTGCTTTCAGAAATAGACTCCGATGGGACGTTGGTGGCTCGAACGGTTGTGCTGACCTTCGTAGGCGCGGGCATCGGCACAGCAATAGCTGGACAACTTTATCATTCTTTTGGTGGCCGCCAGTTCGCAATCTTGCTTGGTATCGGTATAGTTCTAGCTATTCCTTTTGTTTGGACGGCTTTTCGAGAACGGAGGAAGCACCCCTTAAGCTATTCGAGCTGAGTTGTTTTTTGCTTACCTGTGAAGGAAAATAAAATGAATCAAATAGCCCCTCAGATGACTGTGTGTACTAATTTGCCTTTTGAGATTGCGGAAAGCCCACTATGGGATGATAGGCGGTCATTGCTTTGGTTTGTTGATATAAACAACCATGCAATTCATTCGTACGACCCAAAAAGTGGCGTACTCAATCGTTATCAGATGCCCGCCCTTGTTGGAAGTATCGGCTTATCTGAGGATGAGCGTCTAGTCGCAGCGCTTAAAACAGGCATACATCTGTTTGATCCTGCAACGGGCGAACTTGAGTTTATCGTGAATCCTGAAGTACACCGCCCCAGCAATCAGCTAAATGACGGAAAAGTTGGGCCGGATGGCTGCTTCTGGGTCGGCAGTATGGACGAGAACAGCATGAATATTTCCGGCGCGTTATACCGTATTACCGCATCCGGAGAAGTAACCCTGGTTAAGGATGGGATTTTTATCTCCAACGGGCTCGCATGGAGCCCTGATGGGAAAATTATGTATCACTCGGATGGGTTAAGTTCAACAGTCAAGGCGTTTGACTTTGATGTTGCTACCGGTACGATTTCTAACGAGCGAGATTTTTTCACTTTCGATCATGAAGAGTTTGGCTGGCCCGATGGCGCAACTATGGATGTACATGGAAATTACTGGAGTGCCGGTATTTTCAGAGGAAGAATAAATCAAGTTTCTCCCGAAGGAAGATTGTTACGCAGCTTGCAAATGCCTGTTTTAGCTACAACGATGCCTTGTTTGGGGGGGGATGATGCCTCAACTCTTTTTGTGACATCTTTAGCATCAGATGTTGATGATGTGCGACAAGAGGGGACTTTACTTTCATGCGAGATTGACGTTGCAGGTGTTCCTTCATACAGGTTCAGTGTCGAGACCTTACGCTGAGTTGACGGGAGTTGCGACGGATCTTCCACTGCGGCTTGCATAAAACGTTGCATAACGGTATACAAGAGGTCCTGCCGGAGAACCGGTGGGTACCTCTGGCGCTCTGCTTTCAGCCAATTGATGATTCGAATTATCCTTTAACGATGCGGTTGTATTCCATACCGCGCAACGAACTGGAATTTTGGTTTTTGATTTCGAAAGCCACGAGTAGCTCCAGAGCAGACCACATTGGCAGTCCCCCCTCAATTTAAAATTGCTGCACTAGGCCGCTTCCCCCTCCGGTGTCAGGATAGTTGTCGCCTCTCCGACTTTTCCTGAAAAAGAACCTCGGGACGGATAAAGACTACGCGTAATAAGCGAGGTGCCTGTACCTTGTCAGCTGTTCAATGGCACTAAGGGGGTCGGCTGAGTTCTAGCTCCAAGCAGTGTGGCGCACTTCCTTAGGACCAGGCCAAGATGGATCGTCCAGTCGGCATGTCTCGCTAAAGCATGCGTCTCCGACACCGGGAAATCCTGATACTACAGACAATTGAACAACGTGATGAAATCCCGTACGACTTGCTTCATATATTCACTTGATGGCTCGGACAGATCACCGCTCTTTCGGATCAGATGACCCAAAGTGGACATTGCTTTCTTTGGATCGCTGTGATCAGGCTCACCTACACCAGGACATTCCCTGGAAAAGCCGCCTCGGTGTAGACCAGATGAACCTACGGCTGTTTAAGGCGGCTCTGAGCTTGAACAGTGCAGAGTTCAGACCAAGATCCTAGCGATGGGATGGAGGCTCCTGATCTTGGTTTAGCAGGCTCCAGAAACGACGAAGCCCGCACTACGCGGGCTTTCGATCATCGATTTCAGTTTAGTTATCAAGCGCCTATATTAGCTGCAAGTGACCCTTCAGGTGAGCCACAGGGTGCTTCCGACTCGTCAGCATGTTCCGCGCAGATTGCGCGTGTTCGTTGAGCACTTGGAAAAGGCGCTCTACAGATGAAAGGAGCCGCGACAGCATCAAAGCGTTAATCTACGCCGAGGGCCGCGGCGTATGACTCAGCGGCGCAGGAGACGGTCCAGCACCAACAGCGCTACTGCACCGATTGCAAGTGCAGCGACAGGTTTCTCTTTTACGAACGTAGACACGCGGTCCAGTGCGTCGCCGTAACTCTGGGTTAGTTGACCAGCAACCTGTCGACCAGCACCTTCAGCTTCCAGCTTCGAATCACCGAACAATTTCCCAACGGCACCCTGCGCTTTGCCGGCAAGTTTTTCTGCAACACCTTCCACTTGTTCACTCTTCATAATTCACCACACCTAAGCGCGTAATAGGTAGATACTTCAGGTCGACCTGAGCCAGAGCAATCTGCACAGCATTAGGGGGATGGGAATTATGATTAGTTCAAAATTGATGAGGTCCGAATCTGCGCGCAATGCGCCTACTTTGGTATGTTGCAGGAATACGAGGTGCTCTCACTCTTGAACTTCAATAGTTTTGTGCATAAGCGAAAAAAGATGCCGAAGCATCTATTCAGTAAATCGCAAGCAAAAAAAAGCCACTCGTTAGAGTGGCTTTTTTTCTTTGTGTTTGGAACGGGAAACGAGACTCGCATCTGGCGTACGACCCGTTGAAAGCTAAAAGGTTTCTGTTATTCCTAAAGCAGGAATGGACTTGACTCTGGACTTTTTGAAGCCGTATCAAGAGCAAAAGCAGTAGCCATTCCAAGCCATGCTATCGAGGTCTGTCGACAGCCAATCGGAGAGAGCAGTCATCCAGCCAACGACCTCTATTTCGCTGTATTGCCTCGGAAGCACACTACCGTCGAAAAAACGTGTGGCCAAACACCCTCAAACCTTCACCGTGGATCGATTTGTTCTCCATCGCCATTAAATCCTACCGGCAAAGCGCCCTCCTTTCGCGACGTTGACAGCTTTCAGTAAAGGCTGAAGCTCCGCATGAAGACGATGGTACTGCGCAAAGTCGGATGAGACATCCTGATCAACCAATGCCAATTTTTCTCCGTTTCCAAACGTTTCAAGCTTAGTTAGATCGACCTTACGATCTTGGCAAAATCGCTCCAGCAGTATCCAAAACGGCTCCCTATGATCGATGTGCAAATCTTTTCGCTGTGTGATGATCACTCCGCTCGCCGCACACATTACAGGCAGACCAAGTGCATCGCGAAATGCGACCAATTGCGGACGCACTGCAAACCTCAACGCCTCGTATACCTTGCCATGGGATGATTGAACGACGCCTCTGATACACCGCTTGTAGGAAAAGGTATCTTCACTGCCATCCACGCAGACGAGCCAGATCCCCTTCCCCGCCCCCAATGCATTTCTCTCGATCCTGAAGTGTTCAATTCCGACGCCAATTTTTCTGTCCGCGTCCGGATGCATCGCAAGCAACAGGTGCAGTTTTTTGAATGCAAGCTTATTGGTGATCACGCCTGCCGGTGCTTTTTGTAGATAGTTCTTGAGCCGATCCAAAAGCTTCTTGTTTGATTTTTATTCGAATGGCCCCAGCCAGAACATTCGGAAGCCTCCCTACCTCATCAGTAAACTCAAAACCGCAACCGCAACCGCAACCGCAAGGTAACGTATCCAAGACACGTCAGAATATCCGCAGCTATAAATGAAACCTTAGGCCAACGTCCTGCAGCACTTGCCAAACTGCGCCCCCCCATTTTCCCCGAATATTGTTCAGGCGAATTCAAAGCCGAGCGCAGTGAGCACTTTTGCCTGCGCAGGTTTCAGCTTTTTCACCACCCAGATGAGCAAGTGGCGCGAGGAAACCACCACGGTTGCACACGTCGCTGAGCTCAAGTTAAAACTCTGGCCTACTGCCGGGTCACTGTGGGAAGGCATGGCGATCACGCTGATGGGCGGCCTGGTGCTAGGGACGCTGGTTACCCTGGGGTTGATTCCGGTGCTGTTATGTTTCGTTATTCAAGGAAACGGACCTGCGTGGCTAACCCGATGTCTGTCGGGTTAGCCGTGGAGCGCACTCAGGCTCAATCAAGATTGCGGGAAACCACGTACGCAGAAATGATCCCGGTCAGGGTTCTGGACGGAGAAATGCGGGCCAACCAAGTGACAATCTTATTGCTGATGCCCGGCATGACCGCCGTTCGCCCCGCGTGCATAGCTCGATAACCAATCAGCGCGATGTCGTGCGGTTGGCTGTAGCCAAGCTTGGCCATACGGCGCTCATCGATCAACCCTGCGGCATTGAAGAAGTTGGTACGTGTTGGCCCAGGGGCAATATGGGTACAACTTACGCCCGTGCCTCGCAGGTCATGGGCCAAGGCTTCGGAAACACTGATAACGTAGGCCTTCGATGCAGCGTAAGCCGCCTCGAGACCATGGGGAACCACATACCCGGCCGAAGAACTGAGATTGAGTATGCGGCCGCGACCACGCTCGATCATCGGTCGCACATACTGCAAGGTCAATTGCGACAGGGCCACGACGTTCAGTTGCAACATGCCGGTCATCTGAGCAGGGTCGTGGTCTTGAAAAGACTGGCCAACAATGCCAGCACCCGCGTTGTTGACCAGGTATTCGATCGGCAGTGTCAACTCATTGACCTGGAGAACCAGGCGTTCTGCCGCTCCCGGCAACGACAGATCCTCACACAGAGCATAAGCGTCGACCGAGTGCAGTCTTTTCAACTCCGTGGCCAGCGCCTGCAGTTTGTCACGACTACGCGGACTGGAACACAGCACTACGCCGATGCCGTCCCGCGCGAACAACCGGGCGAGCTCGGCGCCGATCCCAGCCGATGCTCCTGTAATCAGTGCGTAACGCATGCCTTCACCTCTGTTTTTGTTATCAATTATTGAGAGCTGTGTACCAAGGGTGAGTGTAGAGGCCCGCCCGGAAATACCCGCACAGGCCCCAAGGCCAGTTTCGGGTCTGTAGCGGCCATGCATCCCCCGAGTTGGCTGGCCTATTCCGACCCCTTGACGGCCATCTATAGCCTAGGTGGCCATCACCCGCCCCCTATATCCTTGTCCCATACGGCGCCGTATTTTTCTCGCCAAGACTCGATATTTCATCCAGAGACCACCCGATGAGCCGTGTAGACACAAAAACAACAACACGCCTTGAAGTACCGCCTCGCGACTATCTCTATTACCGCGATGCTCTGGCCAATCAACCACTGCCCGCCGCATTCATAGATCTCGACCAATTCGCCGCCAATCTTGAACGACTGAAGTTACGTGCGGGCAGCCTGCCTGTGCGGCTGGTCACCAAGTCAGTGCGTTCGGTACACGTCATTCGCCGGATCCTTGCAGCCGGACCGTTCATGCAAGGCTTGCTGTGTTACTCAGTGGGTGAGGCGGCGTGGCTGGCCAGCGAAGGCTTTGACGACATCGTTGTGGCCTACCCCAGCGTCGAGCTGGCGGACATCAGGGCGGCAGCGGTGCAGATAAAAAAGGGCCGTTCGATCACGTTAATGGTCGATTGTGCCGAACAGGTCATCAAAATCAGCCAGATCGCACTGGAGGAAGATGTGGTGATTGCTCTGTCCATTGACCTGGATATGTCTTCGGCTTTTCCGGGCGTCTACTTCGGCGTGCACCGCTCACCTGTGCATGACGTACCGACCGCGCTGACCCTCGCGCAATTCATCGCCAAACGCCAAGGCGTAGTGCTGGAAGGGTTGATGGGATACGAAGGGCAAATCGCAGGCTTGATGGACGATGTACCGGGGCAGGCTATCAAGAATGTGGTGGTCCGCTACCTTAAGCGCAAGTCGATCCGCGAGGTCAATGCACGACGTCAGGCCGTGGTTGCGGCTTTGAAAAAGGATGGGCATACCCTGCGCTTTGTCAACGGTGGTGGCACCGGCAGTTTTGAAAGCACCCGTGAAGACGCATCGGTCACTGAGTTGGCCGCAGGCTCCGGTCTCTATGCACCGACGTTGTTCGATCATTACCAGGCGTTCACGCCGCTCCCCTGCGCAGGCTTTGCCTTGGCCATCACTCGCGTGCCGAAGGCAGGCGTCTTGACCTGTTCAGGGGGGGGCTACATCGCCTCTGGGCCGATAGGCCCTGATCGCCTTCCACAGCCTTGGCTGCCTGCCGGTTGCACGTTGATCCCCAATGAGTCCGCCGGTGAAGTACAAACTCCGGTGCGTCACTCACTTGCAACCCCGCCTTCGATTGGCGAGCCCATCCTGTTTCGGCACGCCAAGGCCGGTGAGCTGTGTGAGCGCTTCAATGAACTGTTGCTCATTGAGGGCGGCAAGGTCGTCGACAAGGTGCTCACTTACCGAGGAGAGAAAAAGTGTTTCTTTTGATCTAATTAAGGTTGTTCGCCCTGCCCACACTGCGATTCGCTAACGGAAAATAATAATGAGCCATCCCGCATTTTCAGCGCCCGCCCCCGTTGCCTCGGCCAATGAGCTGCAATCGATCTTCGAGGCGCAACAGCACGCCGTGCGCCTCCATGGAGCCCCCACCTACACGCAACGCATCGACGCGTTGGACAAGTTGGAGAGGATGGTCAAAAGCAACCGACAGCGGTTTCTGGACACAATCTCTATGGACTTCGGCAATCGCTCGTTCAGCGAAACCGAGCTAGGCGAACTGATGCCAATTCTGAACAGCATCAAATATGTGCGCTCGCACCTCAAACGTTGGATGCGCCCCCAGAAACGCCAGGTCGGGATGGCGTTCAAACCCGCTAGCGCAACAGTGGTCTATCAACCATTGGGCGTGGTCGGCATCATGGCGCCCTGGAACTACCCGCTGACACTGACGCTGGTCCCATTGATCGAGGCGCTGGCGGCCGGTAATCGCGCGATTATCAAACCGGCGGAACTGACGCCACGCACCGCTGAGCTATTGAAGGAGCTGATCAGCGCAACCTTCCCCTCAGATCAGGTTGCCGTTGTCACCGGCGGGCCGGAAGTGGCAGCCCATTTGAGCACCCTATCCTTCGATCATTTGCTGTTCACCGGTTCGACACGCATCGGTCGCCAGGTCATGGCGGCCGCCGCCGCCAACCTGACACCGGTCACACTTGAGCTGGGCGGTAAGTCGCCAGTCGTGTACTGCCGCGATTATTCGCTGGAAAAAGCGGCGCGGATCATTGCCATCGGAAAGTTCTTCAATGCCGGTCAGACCTGCGTGGCGCCGGACTACGTATTGGTGCCCGACGACCTAGTCGAAACATTCGCGCTCGCCTTGCTGGATGCGGCAAAAGCGCTTTACCCGCGCATCAGCGCCAACCAGGACTACACCTCGATCGTCTCCCAGCGCCATTACGAGAGGCTCGATGACATGATCGAGCAAGCCGAGTTTTCTGGCGCGAGGGTCTGGCGGCCAACTAATGAAGGCTCAGCGCAGGAGCGCAAGATCCCGCCGACGATCCTAACTGATGTGTGCCTGGACAATACCGTAATGCGCGAGGAGATCTTCGGGCCGATTCTGCCGGTTATTGGATATGCAACCCTGGATGACGCCATAAAACTGATCAACGACAGACCCAAGCCCTTGGCCCTCTATTGCTTCACCCATAACGGGGCGAGCATTGAGCAGGTGCTGGACCGCACCCGCTCCGGCGGCGTCACGATCAATGGCACGATGCTCCATGCCACACAGGAAGACTTGCCCTTCGGCGGTGTCGGCGAAAGCGGCACCGGGGCTTATCACGGTTACGATGGTTTCGTGCAAATGTCCCACGCCCGCGGTGTGTTCAAGCTGAGCCGTTTCAACATGTCCCATCGGATCGCAGCGCCCTACGGAAAACTCACACGCTTGATCACGCGTCTGATGCTGGGAAAGTAACGGTTCTCTCATAACAATAAGTAAGTTAGGTGGCCCCATGAAATCAGCTTCAGTGGCAACGTTACCCTTGCGTCCTGAACTCAAGTCCCGCGAGGTTATCAGGCTCGCCCTTGCTTACTCGCTGGCGACGAGCGGACTGGTCCTGTCCCCCTTCCTGGTCGCCGCGGTCATGTTGCGGTTCCAGCTTGATGAGAGCATCGCGACGCAAATCGCCGGCGTGGAAATACTTGGCGTGGCCCTCAGTTGCGCCTTCGTGCCGCGCTGGATTGTCCGGGGTACGCATCGTTTCACACTGATTGCCGTCCTTGGCACGCTGGGCGGTCAGTTAGCCAGCGCACTGGTCACCACCGCCGCGGCCATTAGCATCGCCCGTGGTTTCACCGGGATCTGTGAAGGCATTCTGTTCGTCATCGTCGCCGCGGGCATCTCTCAGCGAATCGCAGCCGACCAGCTCTGGGGCAAAATCAATCTGATGGCCGGGGCCATCAACGGCAGTATTCTGGTGGTGATTTCCTATCTGCCCGAGAGCTGGCTGGGCCGCTGCTTGTTCGTGCTGCTGCTCGGCGTCGCCGTGATCGTGGCGCCTGCAATACTTGGAGTAGGCCAGTTCACGCAACAGTCGACTCAATCGCGTTCGTGTGCCCGCGTGCCTATTGGCCTGGTGCTGACCATTTGGGCCGTCACCGGGCTGGTCTACGGCATCCAGGCCTCGCAGTGGGCGGTCTCCGGCATCGTTGGCAGCCATGCAGGGCTATCGCCCTCGATGATCGGCATCCTGTTGTCCGTATCGTCCCTACTGGGCTTCTGCGGCGCGATTATTCCTTCGTTGCGCGCCAGTCACGGGCACCGGCTGGCGATCATCTGGCTCGCACAACTGGGTTTGATCGGCTCGATCATCTGGTTCTTTCGCGTCACGGACAGTTGGTCCTACTTCTTCAGCCAACTGGCTCTCAACGCCTCATTCTTCGTGATCATTCCGTTTATGACCGGGCTGCTGTCCGAGGTTGATCCGGATGGTTCACTGGTCGCCTGGGGCGTGGTGGTGACCTTCATCGGTGCAGGCGTCGGCACCGCAGTGGCCGGTTCACTCTTCGCGCAGTTGGGCGGCATGCCGTTCTCCTACTGGCTGGGCGTGGGTATCGCCCTGGCCATGCCCCTGGTCTGGCTGTCGTTGCGTGGCGGCGGACAGTACAGGGCACACGTAGCGACTCAGCAAGCAATCGGCTGATCCATTCGCTTACTCCACCAGGAAAATTGATCCATGAATATCATAGAACCCGTGATGGCCCCGTGTATCGATGTGCCCTTCCACGTGGGAGAGAGCCCGCTCTGAGATGCCGAACGGAATGTACTGTGGTTTGTCGATATCGATGCACCGGCACTGTTCAATTTCGATCCGCAGACCCGCGCCCTCACGCGCTTCGACATGCTCTCGCCTATCGGCTGCATAGGCCTCACTCAGGATGACCGGATCGTAGCCGGTCTCAAGTCGGGGGGTGCACCTGTTCGATCCGCAGCCCCATGCGCTTGAGTTTCTGGTCAACCCGGAGCCCGACCGACCGGATAATCGGCTGAATGATGGAAAAGTGGGCCCCGATGGCTGCTTCTGGGTCGGCAGCATGGACCAGAACACGATCAATACCACAGGAGCGCTGTACCGGGTGACGCCTGACGGCACATCTACGCGGGTACTGGACAACCTGTTTGTCTCGAACGGTCTTGCATGGAGCCCGGACCATCGAACGCTCTATCACACAGACGGCATCAGCGCGACGATCAACGCGTACGATTTCGACCTCGCCAGTGGCGCGATTTCCAACCCCCGGGTGCTGATCTCGTTCGACTTCGAACAAACCGGCCGGCCTGACGGCGGCACCGTAGACATGCAGGGCGACTATTGGAGCGCCGGAATCTATCGTGGAATGATCAACCAGGTCTCCCCTCAGGGCGAACTGCTGCGCAGCCTTCAGATGCCGGTCAGCGGCACCACCATGCCGTGCTTCGGCGCTGTCGATGGACGTACCCTGTTTGTCACCTCACTCACGGTGGAGCTCGACGATCAGGAGCAGGCAGGCACATTGCTCGCGTGTAACATCGATGTTCAAGGTGCGCCGACCTACAGATTCGGCCAACCCGCCCCAGCACATTCTCGTTAACCCTCTCTCTTGTGGCAGCGACAGGAACAGCACTATGAAGAATAAAAAACCACAGGTTATCTTGCTGACCGGTGCCGCCAGCGGTATTGGCGCCTCAAGTGCCAGGCTCGCGGTTTCATTGGGTTACAAAACGTGATGCTGGCAGATATCGATGCAAAAGGCGCGCACGCCTTGGCAGCCTCTCTGGGTGAAAAAGCCCGCGCCGTCGAGTTGGATATCTGTTCGGCCGTATAGTGGGAGCATGCGATCGATGCGACCTTCGAGCAGTTCGGCCAGCTCGATATTCTCATCAAAAATGCGGCCATCGTGTGCCCCGGTTACGCCAGGGACATTGCGCTGGAACAACACCAGCGCACCCTGAATACCAACTTTCTCGGCCCCCTCACCGGCACCTTGGCGGTGCTCAGGCGTTTTAGCAAACAGGGTCATGGCCACATAGTGACGGTGTGCAGCATGACCGCTTTCATGCCCATCCCCGGGATCGCCAGTTATAGGGCGTCGAAACAGGCATTGCGCGCCTTTCATCATGCGCTGGCGCTGGAGGAGCGCCACGGCCCGGTGAACTTCACCATTCTCCACCCGACATCAACGCAAACCCTGATGCTGGAGCAGGAAGCTCAGCATGGTGCCTCGGCGTTTGCCTTTGCCAGTGAACCGGTGACGGCCGAGTTCGTCGCGCAAACCCTGTTCAAGGCCATCAAGAAAAATCCGTTGAAGTGTATGCCGCCCGAACAGGCCCGCGCGATCCGAATGCTGGGACCGACCCGAAAAAAATGCGCAATCTCTTCGACACGATGGAAAAAATCGGCAAACAGGCGCAACAGGCATGGCGAGCCGAAACTTCTCACTAAGCAAAAGGCCCCAATAACGCCGACCTGTCGGTGCTATTGGGGCCCTTGAGCCATAGAGATATCAATCGCCATGACTTTTTTCTTTAACCTCGCTGAAACACCGGCAGCCATTGCAAGGCAGCCCCCGGATCGCCCTTGATCTTGATCTTGCCCTGCATGAACGCCACCGGGGCGTTCAACTTGCCCGCCACCAGGCTTTCGAAGTCCTTGCGTGAAATGGAGATGGTTGTATCGGCCTCGATATCGTCGTTCGACACTGTGGTGCCCGAAACGCAGAGAAATCCTATGTCCTTGAGGTGGACTTTCAGGCTGGTAGCGGGAACAGGGCCGCTTGCGATAGAGGACTTGAATTTTTCGGTCACTTCGGCGAGGTATTCCATCTTGAAACTCCAATACAGTGCTCAAAGCACTCGGGATTGATAAACATGATTTCCCGGACCTACGCCCGGAAGTCGAGCGGTACGTGGCGCGAAGGCGCCGATCAGTCCTTGTAGTGGGGATCCATGCGATCGAGCTTGCGCAGCAAGGCCGGCCAGACAAAACCGCCTCCCAGACCTTCGGTCTGCACCCGCGCTGCGTCAGCCACGCCTTTGAGGATCTGCGGATCAATGGTCAGCAAGTCGCCGCTGGCCTGCGCGCTGATCTGGATCTGGCAGGCACTCTCAAACATGTACATCGCCAGGAACGCATCGGCGACGGTTCGGCCGACCGTGAGCAGCCCATGGTTGCGCAACATCAGGAACGTATTCGGGCCCAGGTCGTCCTGCAACCGCGGCTTCTCTTCATCACGCAGGGCGACTCCTTCGTAATCGTGATAGCCAAGCCCGCTGAGGACGAATGACGCCTGCTGCGACACCGGTAACACGCCGGCCCGTTGTGCGCTTACGGCAACGCCCGTGCGCGTGTGCGTATGCAGCACGCACTGCACATCGTTGCGAGCGGCGTGGACCGCACTGTGGATGACAAAGCCCGCATGGTTCACATTGAATCCGGACTCGCGAACCTGATTGCCCTCCTGATCCACCAGCACCAGTGAAGACGCCGTGACCTCCTCGAACAGAAGCCCGTACGGGTTGATCAGAAAATGGTGTTCCGGGCCTGGAACACGGGCACTGATGTGAGTGAACACCAGATCCGTCCAGCCATACAACGCAACCAGTCGATAGCACGCCGCCAGATCACATCGCAGCTGCCACTCCTGCTCACTCACTTGCGCCTTGAGCGAAGGCATGTGCATTTGAATCTCCTTACCGTATGGTTCTTATTGTCAGTTCTACACGGTAAGCATAAAGCCAGGCCCAGGGCTTCTCCGTTGCTCAAAGGGACAGCTGGGAGTCATTTCAGGTCAGCATCAGCACAGGGTTGCGCCTGCACGCGAGTTCGCCGATACGGCTGTTGGATGCCCTGAAGAAACCGACTCAATCGCGTGCCCGAAAAGCACTGGGGGTCTGTCCCGTCCAGCGCCTGAACGCGCGGCGAAAACTGCGTATGTCGCTGTAACTCAGCTCATGGGAAACGCGCTCGACGGACAGGCCCAGGGTTTCCAGCAAACGCTGGGAGCGCATGTAACGTACCTGGTCGCGCAACATCATGTTCGGTCAGCCGACGACGCAGGGTGCGATCACTCATGTTCAGGCTTTGGGCAATGCTCCTGATGCTGCTGCCTTGCAAATCGCGGAATATTTCGCGCTCCACTGCCTGGATCAAGTCCATCTTGCGATGCCATTGGGTGCTTTGTGTCTCCAGCAACTGCAATGCCTGACGCAAGGCGAGCGGATGGTGATTGGACAGACGTGTGTCCAGCCAGTGAGTCGAAAGCACCAGCCGGTATTGCAGGCAACCGAAGCGTATATCGGGGCCGAATATCGCTTGATAGGCGTCAGTATGGCCTGGAGCGGCGTGCATAAACTCTACGCGTATCGGGCTAAAGTCAACGCCCAGCAAGGCCCGGCCATTTACCATGAGGCTGGCGAACAGCTCTTCGGCGCAAAAGACCTGGACACCGTTATCGAACAGTTGGCTCTCGATCTCGACAAAGGTTTCACGCGGCCCTTCGTGAAAGGTCGCATGAGCGATGCCACCACTGGTGCTCTGATAGCGGGCGCTGATCGTAAATGCATCGCGCAGGGTCCTGCACAGTGACAGGGCATACCCAAGCAACCCAAGTGTGCCCAACACGTTCCGGCTCCCAACGCGCAAGCCCAAACCCTGGCTAGGCACCGCCTTGAGCGCAAGCTGGATCATTGCCAACGCCTGACGATAGGAAATGCGCTGTTCCGGATCCTGCAGATCCTCCAGGGTGGAGCCCAGGCCGCGATACAGGCTCTGGCCACTGACGCCCTCTCGCATCGCGGTTTGTGCCAGCGTCAGCATCATAAGGGGCGACACCAGAGCGAGTTCCTGGTGCTGATCGACGTCCATCTGCATGTTCAAGGTTCCTGACTGAATGAGCCGCCTGGGGATTCACCGGGAGGGCATCATAGACATTTGCCCGCCTGTATCCACGCACGAACAAAGACTGTCCTCATATGCCCCCAATCTGGCCTCCCCCCCCCTGCCCCGCAACGCATCAAAGCATTATTTCTATAGGGCGTCTTGGCAAGTTCACAGCGCGCCTAACAATAATAATGAGCCCACTTATGAAACCGATCCGCACACTTCAACCCTTGCACCTGGTCAGCAGTATCGCCTTCGCCTCACTCGTCAGCCTCACCGCTCACGCAACTGAAGGTGGCGTGGATAACATCAGCCCTGGCACTGACGGGGTAATGATGTTGCCCCTGGATGTGAACAACCTCCCCGACAACATGTTTGCGTTCAACATCTATTACAACCACTACGAAGCAAAAAAACTGAACATGAGTTCACTGGGCGGAAAGGTCTCCGAGGTAAAAATATCTTCTGACACCTTTGTCCCGCGCCTGGACTACCTCAGCCCGTTCTGGGTGCTGGGCGGGCGATTGGGGGGATACGTGGCGCGTCCTTACAACATTCTGCACGTCAGTATGTTCGGCGTGAGCGATCAGCGCTCAAGTTGGGGGGATACCACCTTCGCCCCGATTGTTCTGTGGGACATGGGGAAAAACCTGACCTTGGCGGCTGCGGTTGAGGTCACCCTACCCACGGGTGAATACGACGCCACACGCCTGGCCAATACCAGCAATAACTTCTACACCTACAAACCTGTGCTTTCCGCAACCTGGTTACCTACCGAGCGCACGGAACTGTCCATTCGATCCACGTACAGCTTCAACGAAACCAACCCCGATACGAAATACCGTTCAGGACAAATTCTCCACTTCGATTACTCAGCCACCTACAAGGTCAGCGAAAATGTGAGGCTGGGCCTGAACGGGTACTACCTCAAGCAAACCACCGACGATAAACAGGATGGTCAAACCGTGACGAACATTTTCGGCGAGGAAGTCCACGACGGTGTACGCACTCAGGTGACGGCTATCGGGCCGGCGATGTATGTAACCTTTCTCAAATATGCGAGCTTTGAAATGCGCTGGGCCAAGGAGTTCGATGCGCGGAATCGGCAAGAAGGCGAAATGTTCTGGGCCAAGGTCAGTGTGCCCTTCACACTCTGACCCGCCCAGGGATTGAAAGCGCCCCTCGCTGCCTCGGTACACCGGAGCGAGGTGAGCGCTGGTCAGGGCTCTTTTACAGCTTGCGCTCAGACATTGTCGTACACCGGCCAGGTCTCGACGATCTTCCCCCCTCGCACTCCCAACAAATCCCCGAATTGCAGCAGCACGAACTCGGTCTGGGTTGGACGTAAAAACACCTGATCCTCGACATTCAAGCACACAGCCGGTGAGCCGTTGACCATTTCCTGGTTGGAACTGCGCCCATACAACTCGTTGCTTTCCAGGCCTTTAGGCGACTCGAACTCCGCCATCCAGTTGCCGCCATAGATAAAGAACGTCGCGCGCTGGTTGGGATTCCACCAGGAGAACAATCGGGACCTGTCATCCAGCGCCGGATACTCAACGGCGCCTGTACTTTTTAAAACCGGTGTCGCAATAAAGGCAGCCGGCACGTGTTCGACCAGGGATGGCAGGTCGTAATGGGTGGGCTTGAGAAATGCCGTACCTACTGAAACTTCGCTGCTCAAACGCTCCTGCTCATGCATTCCGTAACTGGGGCTGCCAGCGGTATTGAGTGTGAGCCCATCGCGCCAAAGCGCCGGGAACCGTTGGCGCACATAATTCACACGGGCGTTGTAAATGACCATCACCTTGTCGAACAAATCCTGGGGTGAGCCGAGAACGCCGGGCACGCCCATACCCACGAATGGGTCGTACCCCATGAATCCCGAAAACTCCAGATGCTGCGGATGTTCGCTGATCAACGAGAGCATTTTTCCCAACATAGCGTCGTCAGCGATGCCTCCACGATGCAGGCCAACATCCAGTTCGATATTGACGCGTATTCGCGCACCCAGCCCTTCAGCCAACGCCAGGTACTCCGTCAATCGCTGAGGCGTATCAATCAGCCATTGCAACTGCCTGGAGGGATCGAAGGATCCCCGGTGGGTTTGATAAAACACTTCGGCGGAACGTGCCGGTAAGGGTTTTCCGATCAGGATGTCCGACTCGGGAAACGTCAGCGCATCGTGATTCAGAAACGGCTGATGAAACGACATCAGCCGCTGGGTATTCGCACGTTTTGTGATATAGGCCAGCAATCCAGGTGACGGCAGAGACTTCTCCACCAGCCGCAAGTGCTTCCCGGCGCGCCCAACCGACTGTGTCACCAGATCTATATTGTGGTCGAGCAGATCGAGATCAATCAGCATCACCGGTCGCATCGGCCCATGAGCCTTGAGCTCGCGGTTCAATGCACTGAAATAGGCGGTGTAAGGACTGCCCCGGTCGCCGGGACGCAGCCATGCCCCCGCACCGACCATCAACGCGCCCGCTCCAGCGGCGCCCAGCATAAATGCTCTGCGGTTCATCGGGCCATTCCCAGAATCGATGACAAGTGCGCATTGAGAAACTTGCCGCCCGGGTCCAGTTGATCACGCACCCGGGTAAACTCCCGCCAGCGTGGATACAGCGCCTGAAGGTTGCGCGCATTCAGGCTATGCAGCTTGCCCCAGTGCGGACGCCCGCCGTATTTCCAGAAGATGGGCTCTACCGCAGCAAAGAAATTATGATGGTCCATCTGGTAGTGCTGATGCACCGAAATCGAACAGCTGTCGCGGCCTTCGAACATGCTCAAGGGAATATCATCGGCCTTCACATAGCGGTATTCGATGGGAAACCAGGTGCTGAGGTTCCGATCGTCGATCAGCTTGAGAATCTCACGCAAACAGGCGGGCCCGGCCTGCGCCGGAATCGAATATTCCATCTCGTTGAAACGTATCGTACGCACGTTGGGGTAGATCTTGAACGAATCGCCGACCCGGTCTTCGAAGTCGGCGACAAAGCGCAAGCTGTTGAGCAGCGTGCGCCTGGCAGAGGGGAAGTCGCTGCCATACTTGTCGAGCTTCTCTACGATCGTGGCGAACTCGTTACCGCTCGCCTCTTCCGGACTGAGAGCCGGTGTTTCAGGGTCAGTGGTTTCGTTCAGGGCAATCGAAAGCGCGTAGTCGGAATGGGTTAGAACCAGCATTTCCCAATGATCGTTTTCCCGGACGTTTTTCTCCACGTCCTCCAGTAGTTCTTCGGTCTTGGCGACCCATTGACGCTCACGCAGCCGATAAGGCGTGCGGTTTTGCATACGGACTTTAGTGGTGATGCCCAAGGCGCCCAGGGAGACCCGCGCAGCGGTGTAAATCTCGCTGTTATGTGTAGCGTCGCAGTCAAGCACCTCACCTTGGGCAGTCACCAGTTGCAGGCCACTGATAAACCCCGAATAAGAGGTGAAGCGTGCCCCGGTGCCGTGGGTCGAGGTTGAGATGGCGCCAGCCAAGGTCTGGTAATCAATGTCGGCCATGTTTTTCAACGCCTGACCCACCTCCTTGAGCGCCGGCCCCATGCGCGACATCGGCGTGCCGGCACCAAACTCGGCCTGCAAGGTGTTGCTGTCATGATCGAGCAAACCGTTGAAATAGCTCAGCGACAAAATAGTATCGTCAGTCGGCACCAGCGCACTGAACGAATGCGCCGAGCCCACGGGACGGATCTTGCCCGGTGCTTGACGTATAACCTGAACCAGCTCATCCAGATCCTTGGGGGCCAGCCGCGCCAACGGCAGGCAACTTTGCCCGCCAGACCAGTTGCGCCAAGGGATAAGCCGCGGTGCTCGAACCAATTGGGCCAATGCGCTGTTACTTGTTAACGCCGTAAACGCGCCGGCTATGGCAGCATGCTGCAACAGTTGACGTCGTGAAAGATCCGTAGCCATGAAGGTACCCCGGTGATTTTTATTTGATTTCCTGGCTGGACATAAAGGCTGTCAGTGCCAGGAATTGCTCTTCCGAGCACTGCACACAGAGCCCCATGGGCGGCATGCTTTTATAGCCATTGATGATGTGGTCCAGCAGGGTGTCAGCGCCCTGCGCGATCCTGGGTGCCCAAGCCTTTGAGTCGCCCGTCTGAGGCGCCCCCGACGGCGGATTGGCATGGCAGATTTTGCAACTGGTGTCATAGATGGGCGCGAGTGACTTATCCGTCGGCATCGCGTTGGCGGCATTGGTAGTGGGTTGTACGGATTTTGATTGATCGCCACAGGCCGTGAGTAGGCCAATCGAGGCGGTCAGCAAGCCGATATGAGCGATACGCAGATAAAGTGGGGGCCTGGGCCGCATGGCTGTCCTCTCGAATACGCCTGTCTCGCAGGCTTTTTGTTATGGGAAACGACCGCGCATTCAGTCAACGCTAAAGTAAAGCAAGAGCCTGACCCTGTTCAGGGTAGGCGAGGCCAGAATGGGGGCATTAGCGGCCATCCTTGGCTAACTGAAGGTTAAAGGGGCGTAAACCCGTAGTTTCTATTTGGAGTCTTCGTGCCGTTGATAAATACTTGCGCGCGACCTGGATCTGGGCTTTAGAATCAAACAAAAAAGGGGCACTGGATGGACGGTTCCGCTCGTTACACCACAGCCAATTTTCATGCTTATCTTCTGCGTTGCCTTGCCGGCATGAGCAAGGACTTCGGTATTGACCCGGTACGTTTATGCATGGGCCTGGGGTTCGAGATAGCGGACCTTTCAAACCCTGACTGCCTGGTGTCCTTTCGTCAGGCCGCGTCCATGATCCGCCGGGCATTGGCGTGCACCCAGGGACGCAACCGTGGGTTGGGGCTTGATATAGGCACTCAAGAAACAATCGGCTCGATCGGGCTGGTGGGGTATGCGATGCTCACCAGTCCGACCCTGGGTGAGGCGATCGACCTGGGCATCAAAATGCAGCGTCATGCTGGTGTGCTGTTGCAACTGGAGCGAGTCGATAGCGGAAAATACCTGACGATTCGTGCCAGCAGCCTCTTTCACGAGCCGGATATCCAACCGTTTCTGGTGGAAGAAAGTTTCGGTATTTTTCTTAACTTGGTACGAACATTGGTAGGCGATACCTTCGCCCCCTGCTTTATCGAACTCAGTTATTCAAAACCGTCCTACTCAGCGCATTACGACCAAGTATTCAAATGCCCTATCCGTTATGACCAGTCGGAAAACCTGTTCGCCTGTGACGTCCATTGGGCAGAAAAACGCATCGCGACCTACGACCCATTGAGCCACCGGCAGGTTTTGGATTTTCTTCAGATGAACGTTCCCAAGCAGTCAATAGAGGATGAGTTCATCGAATCCATAGAGCGTATCGTACGTCGAGATCTGCGTCAGACGCCGTCCCTGTCAGCCGTCGCTACGCAACTGTGCATGAGTGATCGAACCTTGCGCAGGCGCTTGGCAGACCAAGGGAGGTCCTACCAGAATGTCTTGGACCAAATCCGCATGAGCCGTGCAATCGCCCTGCTCGGCAACCCACGGTTGACCATTGACGAAGTGGCGTATGAAGTGGGGTTCAGTGACGCCCACAACTTTCGCAGAGCATTCAAGCGCTGGACCGGGCATGGGCCTCGACAGACTCAGTAGTGAGATTTATGTCACTGAAAACTGATCGAGGAGAAATTCAATCACACCAAGCCGAACTGACTCAGAAGTCCGCCACTTTGCCCCACGCCGACTTGCGGAATCGGTCTGGGTGATAAGGCCGCGGGTCGACAATCGGCGTTGCGCCGCTGACGATGTCGGCAATCAAATGCCCCGCGCCCGGACCAATCCCGAAGCCCGAAGTGGTGGCTATTTCAACGCCACTCGGCATTCGCAATTACCAGGACCATATTTTGAATATCAGCTTATCCACCCCGCAGTCGATCAAGACGGTAGTGGCGCAATACGCTGCACCGCTGATGGCGCTGGCGGATAAGTTTCGCGCCAGCGTAGACAACGACTGACAGTCATTTCTTCCGATCCTGTCTGGGCAACTAGTTTATTAGTTTTTAGACTCGCAATCGCAGGCGGGTAGGAAAAGTTATCATCGCGCAAAATAGTAACGCCTGCCCCAGGCAAAGATCTGTCAGTACCGATACACAACTGATCCACACAGGATTTACAACCGAAGGCTCAGATGAATTGCCCGGTAGCCTTAAGACGGCGCATCCAAGGCGGCCACGTCGAACCGGCAATTTATGCGCAACCTGGGCAAACAAGGCTACGCGCAGGCACGCCGGTACAGTCGAATTTATTGCCTGTCTTATTTCCCGGAGCATCCATCCAATGACTGGCCTGAGTTTCTTTCAGCAGGTGGCTACGCGTGCCGGTCTTACGGAAGTAGCACGCCATCTGGAGTTGTCGTTGCCTGCCGTGAGTAAACGGCTAAGCCAACTGGTGACCTACCCTGAGGATCGGCCACTACTAAACACACCGTTAGCTGGAGCCACTTCCAGATCTGCTAAAAGCTGGGTATTTCACTCACCTGACCAATCATTTGCAATCAACCTTGGTAGACGCTTATAGATCGAGATCGCATTAGCGTTCCAATACGTGATTTCTCCGCGATCATAGCTTAGACAGTATGACCGAGCTCGCTACATGCTCAGCGCCTGTACCGAAATAACATGACGCAGTGTGTTTCGTATTTTTTACTGCTGAGTCCTATTTGTCAGTTGGATGCTAGCCCCATCACCAAATGGGCTATCCACATGCCAACTATATTATGCCGAGTCTGCTGTCTGATCGTACTGATCACGTTCAATATTGGCAGCTATGCCGCATCTACTCATGAACAGGATCAGTTGAGTCTGATTTTGCAGCAACTCGACACTATCGAACATCTTGCGACAAAAGCCCAGACAGCTAGCTCGGCAGAATCAAACGAGCGTTATCGCTTCGAGTATCCCCGCCTAACTCAAGACATCCAACGCATTCGTCAAGGTATACAGGGCTATTTATCCCCCTCTCGCGCTCAACCCCGCGACTCCACTGAGTTGGTCGGAGAATACCGTCTCGCCCCCCATCCGCAGAGTCCTCGCCATGAGCATGACTGACGCCCAGACCGCCGCCTTCCAACATGCTTCCGGCTTCTCGGCACAGAGCAGTTCGACACTGTGGCTGTCCCTGGTTCTCGTCCTGGCTTTGTTGTGGTGTGCCTGGATGATGTGGACGGCTTACCGGGGATGGGCGACAGGCAGTGTGCGTTTCGGCACGTTTGGCGGCAGTAACGCCCGTGTACTTCTCACATTGTTGGTTTTGATGTTCTTCACGCTGTCCTAAAACCGGAGATCACCGTCATGTTCAAGTGCTTTGCCCCACTGAAAAACAACCTGCGTGATCGTGCCAGTCAACGCCTAATCGGCTTGTTGTTGGTGCTCGGTCCAAGCCTGGCCTTTGCCGAACTCCCGACCATGGAAGCTCCTTCGCGCGGAGAAGGATCCGGGTTGATCGAGACGATCAAAAACTACGCCTACGACGGCGGCATACTGCTCGGTTTGCTGATCGCCCTGCTCGCGTTTCTCGGTGTGGCCTGGCATTCCCTGACCGTCTACGCCGACGTGCAAAACCAGCGCAAGACCTGGAAGGACCTCGGCGCAGTGGTCGGTATCGGCGCTCTGCTAGTGGTGATCATCATCTGGTTCCTGACCAAGGCCGCCGCAATTTTGTGAGGTTGGCGTGAACGACTCTATCGATCGTCTTGCCGACGGCACCTTGGTTTTTCTGCCGGAGCGACTCAGTCGTGATCCCGCCGTGTTGCGCGGTTTGACCAACGATGAGATGTGGATAGCGCTAGGTATCGGTGCGTTCATTGGCCTGGTGCTGGGTGTTCCTCTGGCGATTGCCACCGCCTCCATTGCCGTGGCACCGACCGGCATGATCGCAGGCATGACGGTGGTGTTATTTGCCGGTGGCACGCTACTGCGTCGGGCCAAACGGGCCCGCCCCGAGACCTGGTTGTACCGCAAGTTCGAATGGATACTGGCCAGCCGTTGGCGCCTGGGCCGCGGAAGTTTGATTCTCCACTCTGGCGCCTGGACGGTTCGCCGTTCGCGTCGACTGCGCCCAGCCCTGTCCCGGTGGCAACCATGAGTCGTTTTCGGAACAAGGTGGACGCCCAACAGGCCCATATCTTCAGCTTGCGTCTGGCGGTAATGATCCTTGCCCTGGTCTGTGCCGGGCTCTGGTACGGCTGGCGCTCGGCACCGACCGATCTGACCGTGCATGTACCACCGGATCTGCGCTCGGGCAGCACTCGAAAGTGGTGGGATATCCCCTCAGAGAATGTGTATGCCTTTGCCCTGTACATCTTTGGTCAGCTCAACCGCTGGCCCTCGGATGGCGAGCAGGATTATCGCCGCGCTATCTATGGTTTGCAGTCCTACCTGACACCTTCCTGCAAGGCTTTCCTCGACGGCGACTACGAGTATCGCAAGGCCGCTGGTGAACTGCGCCAGCGGGTGCGCGGCGTCTACGAGATCCTGGGCCGAGGCTATAGCGAAGATCCGCAGCTCAGGGTCAAGCAACTCGATCGCGACAGCTGGCTGGTCAAGCTCGACCTCAACGCCGATGAGTATTACGCCGCCGAACCGGTGAAACGGGTGGTGGTGCGTTACCCATTGCGCGTGGTGCGTTTTGATCTGGACCCCGAACGCAATAAGTGGGGACTGGCACTGGATTGTTATCAGGGCACACCGCAAAAAATCTCCCTGCCTGGAGGTGAGCCATGAAGCGGATGTCTACCCTGGCACTGACTGTCGTACTGATGTTATGGGAGGTTGCGGCGCAGTCCGTCGAGCTAATGCACTGGGAACGCCTCCCCCTCGCGGTCCCGCTGGTGATCAATCAGGAGCGGGTGATCTTCGTCGATGAGGATGTTCGAGTCGGTGTGCCCTCAACCCTGACGGGCAAGCTACGCGTGCAATCTACCGGCGGCACGCTGTACCTGCGCGCGTCGGAAACCATTGCACCGACCCGACTGCAGCTGCAATCGGTCGCAACGGGCGAGATCATCCTGCTGGATATCGCGGCCACGCCTGGTGATCAACCGCTGGAGCCCGTGCGTATTCTCAAGAATGCTCCGGTGCAGACTACCGAGATGGAATCTAGCACCCTCACTGTTCCAGATCGTACGCCGATCCCGGTCGCTTTGACGCGCTACGCCGCACAGAGCCTGTACGCGCCGCTGCGCACCTTAGAATCCCTGCCCGGCGTACGCCGCGTACCGCTCAAGCTGCGCACTGAACTGCCGACCCTGCTGCCGACCGAAAACGTGTCCAGCACATCCATCGCCGCCTGGCGACTCGGTGATTATTGGGTGACGGCGGTGAAGTTGCGCAATCGTGGTTCAGAGACGGTGCAACTCGATCCGCGTCGGCTTCAGGCCAAGCTGTTCGCCGCGACCTTCCAGCATGCTTTCCTAGGGCCTGTCGGCAGTGCTGAAGACACCACGATCGCCTACCTCGTCACTCGCGGTGCCGGCCTCGAACACGCCGTGCAGCTCCCTCCCGTTGCGCGAGGTGCAGATTGATGAAAGCTAACGCCTTGCTCAAATGGCTGGTACCGACTGTGCTGCTGGGCGTGGTGCTGATCATCCTGAAAACCTGGGTCGCGGGTGGCAGCACGCCCTCCCTAGAGAACCCAGTTGATCAGGGCAACATTCAGTTATCCGCCGAGCAAGCCAAGTCGCTCGGCATTGCGGGCGATACCCCACGCGACACGGTCGCCACCCTGGTCGGCCAGGTGAAGGCCATGCGCAGCGACATGCTCGGATTGAAGAAACACAACGAGTCGCTGCAGACGGAAAACAACCGCCTGCGCGAACGGGAGAACAGTGTCGATTCGCGTATCCAGACGGCGCTTGGCAGCGTGACCCAGCAGGTCGACGAAGGCCGTCGACAAGCCAACGAGGCCCGACTCAAAGCGGAACAAGACAGTCGTCAGGCTCACGGTCTGCTCACGCAATTGCAGGATCAGTTGTCGGGGCTGACCGGCAAAGGCAAGGATATGCCAATCGGATTGGGGCTCGAGCCTGGCGACGGTGCTCAGTTTGACGGACAGCATCCTGCCAATGATGCGCTGCAGTGGATTGAACCCTCGGATGCTCGGCCCACCGACGCCCGAGGCAAAAGCAAGACCGCCTCCGCACTGAGCCTGCCTAGTGCCTTCAACTCACTGGAGGGCTTGAACGATAACGCTATTGATCGCAGCCAGAAACAGCTGCGTGCAGTCACCCAGGGTGAGCATGACCTGACGCGATCCGTTGATCGTACCGAAGGCGCGAAACCGATCTACACCATTCCCGAAAACGCGACATTGATGGGCTCGGTCGCCATGACCGCGCTGATCGGCCGAGTCCCGGTGGACGGCACAGTGAATGATCCCTACCCATTCAAGGTACTGGTCGGCCCGGAGAACCTGACCGCCAACGGCATCGACCTGCCGGACGTCGCGGGGGCCGTGATGAGCGGCACGGCGTCCGGTGACTGGACCCTGTCCTGCGTGCGCGGGCAAGTCGAGTCGATCACTTTCGTATTCATAGACGGCACCATACGCACGGTACCTCAGCCGAAGGCAGTAGCCAGCCGCAATGCCTCCACCACCCAGAGCTCGAACACCGACAAGATCCGTGGCGGCCTCGGTTACCTGTCCGATCCGTATGGCATTCCGTGCATCGCTGGCGAGCGCCGCTCGAACGCCCAACAGTACCTCGGCAGCCAGAGCCTGATCACTGCCGCCGGTGCGGGTGTCGCCGCCTTGCTCGGGGATGAGCGGAACAACAGCAGTGTGATCAGTTCGGGCGGCAGTACGCTCGGGGTCACCAGCAGCAGTGGCAATAGCGCGCTGAATTCAATTCTCAGTGGTGGGGTCAGCGACATCCGCGAGTGGGTCAACAAACTGTATGGCGAAACCTTCGCTGCCGTGTATGTGCCACCCGCCGCACAGGTCGCACTGCACCTCGACCATGAGATCACCATCGACTACGAGCCCAAGGGCCGGAGCGTTCGCCATGAAAAAGACCATGCCTCCCTGTCTGATCTGGATTAGCTTGCTTTGCTGGGTACTGACGGGATGTTCCACCGACAAGGACACGCTGCTGCCTCACGGCGAGCAAACCATGCTGGACATCTGGAACGGCGCCGGTTCGCAAGGCACTCAGCAGCAACTGCTGGAGGCTCGGCAACAGTTACGCCGTCCGCTGGCCCAAGCAGATTTATCCTCTTCTCTCCAGGAACCGTACACGCGCACAGCGGCGAACGAGATCCACAACCTGTTCCCGCGCCTGCCCAATCCCGATCTGGTGCTGTACGTGTATCCGCATTTGAGTGGTACCGAGCAGGCACCGATCCCGGGTTACTCGACCGTCTTTCCGTTCTACCAACGAGTGCAGTACGCGTTGCCTGGTGAACGTCAGGAAGACTTGTAGTGCGTACCGGCGATTCGGGCAACCGCACTTCTGCGTGGAAAGCCTGGCGCCACCCATTGCGCCCTCGCGCCACCTTGGCAGATGAAGCTGCACTGTATGCGCGCAACCCCAGCTTCACCGATCACCTGCCGTGGGTCGAATACCTCGACACCGAACAGTGTTTTCTACTGGATGACAACCGCTCGGTGGCTGCGGTGTTCGAGTTACTGCCCATCGGCACCGAAGGGCGCGAACCTGATTGGCTGATGGCGGCGCGTGATGCCCTCGAAGATGCCCTGCAGGACAGTTTCGATGAGCTGGATCAAGCGCCTTGGGTGGCGCAGTTTTTCTGCCAGGACGACAACAACTTCACCCCCTACCTGACCCAGTTCACCGACTATATCCAAGATAGAGCACGAGGCACGGTCTTCACCGAGGCGTATTTGGAGCTCAGCCGCCGTCATCTGAAGGCCATCGCCAAGCCCGGCGGTCTGTTTGAGGATAAGGTGGTGACGCGCCTGCCCTGGCGTGGCAATAACCGACGGGTACGCCTGGTGGTCTATCGCTGGCTCGAGTCTAACGCTGAGGAAACGGGGCTCACCCCGGTGCAATCCCTGCAACAGGCTTGCGAACGAATCGGTGCCTCGCTTCAAGCATGTGGGGTGCAATCGACGCGAGTCGATGGCCGCGGTCTGTATGCCTGGCTGCTGCCCTGGTTCAATCCGGCCCCCCAGCTTAGCGATGAAGAGCCCGAGGAGTTCTACCGCCGCGTGGCCTATCCAGAGTCGGGCGATGGTGTGTCGCTGGAACTGCCGTTCGATCATGACTTTGCCGAGCGGCTGTTCTTCAACGAACCGCGTTCGGATGTGCAGCACGGACTCTGGTTTTTTGACGATCAGCCCCACCGGGTCATGGTGGTGGACAAGCTTCGCCGGGCGCCCTTGATTGGTCAACTCACTGGAGAAACCCGCAAGGGCGACGCGGTGAATGCCCTGTTCGACCAGTTACCTGAAGGCACGGTGATGAGTCTGACCTTGGTTGTCAAACCGCAGGATGTACTTGAGGATCAGTTGAACCGCCTTGCTCGCAAAGCCATCGGTGAAAACCTGACCTCGACTCAGACCCGCCAAGATGTTGAAGAGGCCCGTGCGATCATCGGTCGCCAGCACAAGCTGTACCGCGGGACCCTGGCGTTCTACGTGCGCGGTCACGATAAGCAGCAATTGCACCAACACTCGGTCAGCCTGGCCAACGCGCTGCTAGGTGCGGGGCTGCAACCGGTACGCGAAGGCGATGAAGTCGCCGCCTGCAACAGTTACCTGCGTTGGCTACCGATGGCTTACAACCCAGCCCGCGACACGCGCAACTGGTACACGCGGCTGATGTTCGCCCAGCACCTGGCGAACCTGGTTCCGGTGTGGGGTCGCAGCACCGGCACAGGCCACACGGGCATCACCCTGTTCAACCGCGGCGGTTCGCCACTGAGCTTCGACCCTCTGTCACGCCTGGACCGGGCCATGAACGGCCATCTGCTGTTGTTCGGCCCCACCGGTGCCGGCAAGTCGGCCACCCTGGTCACCCTGCTGATGCAGATCATGGCGGTGTACCGCCCACGCTTATTTATCGTCGAGGCCGGCAATTCGTTTGGTTTGCAGGGCAACTACTTCGCGACACAGGGCTTGTCGGTCAATAAGGTCCAATTGAAACCTGGCGCCTCGGTTAGTCTCGCCCCGTTCGCCGATGCCTGGCGCCTAATCGAGCAACCGGATGAGGTGGCGAGCCTATCGATCGATGAGCTGGACGATGAAGCGATATCCAGTCGCGAAGACCAGCGCGATGTTCTCGGCGAATTGGAAATCACTGCCCGCCTGATGATCACCGGCGGCGAGGCCAAGGAAGAGGCGCGCCTGAGTCGAGCCGATCGCAGCTTGATCCGCGAGTGCATTCTCGATGCGGCGCAGACCTGCGTCGCGGCGGGTCGCCAGGTACTGACCCGCGACGTACGCGACGCCTTGCTGGGCGTCGCCGCCGACCCGCACTTGCCGGAGAAACGTCGCGAGCGTGCCCAGGAAATGGGCGAGTCCATCGACCTATTTTGCCAGGGTTTCGAGGGTGAACTGTTCGATCGCGAAGGCACGCCTTGGCCCGAAAGCGATGTGACCATTGTCGACCTTGCCACTTACGCGCGCGAAGGCTACGAGGCACAGATGTCCATCAGCTACATCAGCTTGATGAACACCGTGAACAACCTCGCCGAGCGCGACCAGTACCTGGGCCGACCGATCATCATGGTCACCGACGAGGGGCATATCATCACCAAGAACCCGTTGCTGGCGCCGTTCGTGGTCAAGGGGACGAAGATGTGGCGCAAGCTCGGCGCTTGGTTCTGGCTGGCGACGCAGAACCTTGCTGATTTTCCCACGGCTGCGCAGACCATGCTCAACATGATCGAATGGTGGATTTGTTTGAACATGCCGCCCGCGGAAATCGAAGAAATCGCACGGTTCAAGAAGCTTTCACCGGCGCAGAAAGCCCTGTTGCTCTCCGCCAGCAAAGAGCCGGGGAAATACACCGAGGGAGTGGTGCTGTCGAAAAAGCTCGAGACGCTGTTTCGAGCCGTGCCACCCAGTCTTTACCTCGCCTTGGCCATGACAGAGCCCGAGGAAAAAGCCGAACGCTGGACACTGATGCAGGAGAATGGCTGTTCGGAGTTGGAAGCGGCTTACCGGGTAGCTGAACGGATCGATAGCGCACGAGGAATAGAGCCCATATAAGGGAGGTGTGGCGCTCCCAGCTTTGGCCAATCCGGCAGCTAGCCGTTGGACACCTTTTCAACGTAGGCATCCATGAACCAGTCGGGGACCTCATCAACCTTGAACTCAAGGTCCGTCCCATCCGTAACTTCGGCAAGCAGCACCAGATCGGCACCAGAGTTATCGAAGATGTAGGCCCGGTCCGAAACTGCAATAGCCACAGGCAGCAGGCTCAGGCAACGGCCGTAGCGCTGGACAATTTTTTCTGTGGGAACTGCGTGCCCACCTGCCGCGACACGGTTCCTGACCCTGTTGATATTGATGTCAGGGTCTTCAGTTGCCACAAAGTAGAGGTAGGTTCGGTACCCAGACTCTCTTGCCTTGAGCATAAAAGCGATTTTGTCGTCGCTAGACATCACCGTTTCGAAGGTGAAAGACAGCTGGGCTTCGAGGAGTTTGTTCCGGATGAAGTCAGAGAGCACGGAGGCAAAATAGGAGTTCATCGCGACCGTCTGGAAATTCAGGCCGTTGCTGCTAAAGCTGATGTTGGTCGCTTCCTCATCGAGCCGGACAGACCTGACCAGCCGATGTTCCCTAATAAAACCGAGGACCTCATCACCCTCAACTTCCAGTTGAAAATCACTGAACTCCAGACGCCCCCTCTCTTTAGCAGCCTTCTCGATTTCATCCGGATTAATGTAGATACCGATCAGGTTGGAAGGGATGGCACTTTTCATCGTGCTCTTGCCGGAGCCGTTGGGTCCAGCAAAGACCCTCAACCGAGGGACAGTCATGAGCAGCGGCGCACCTTGATGACGCCGCCCTGCGTCACTTTGTGTTTGGGTTTGGCCACCCGAATAACCTTGTGCTTACCGTCGGCAGTCGTTTCAACAAGCATGCCATTCACTACTTCCATCACACTGCGGCCGGCAGCCAGCGCGTTGATATAGGCGGTATTGATAGCGCCTTCAGCCATGACCGGGATCTTATCCTCCAGTCGGCTCACCAGATCGTCGCTCAACACTCGTTTGGCTTTCATATCGCGCTCCACGTTCTCAGAGCGTGCAGAATCTGCACTTAATCAGAATCTTAGCTACGTAAACCTGTTTGTAACAGGGCGAAAGCTACTTCTGTCAGCCTCCATTCTAGAGGAATGGCGTCTGGAACCATACCTTTCAAGAGACTTTCTCGTTCGATGCATGACCGGTGGCATTTGAAGCAAGTGCCGCCCTTGGTGCAGCGCCCAAATAAAGGAAGCACGATCCCCGCACCGAGTTGTTCAGCCGGTGGACAAAACGCGCCAGCGAAGCGGCAATCGTTCTCAAACTGCCTGGTCTGTGTCGATACAGCCAGGTTGAGTGCAAACGGGCGGTCAAGACGATGCAATCGTCCATAAGCAACAGGGTTACTGTGACACGCTCCGAAGCCGTTGCTGAAGTCTCAACAGAAAACCGGCTTCGAAGGCATCCTGGCAGTCACCAACCGGAAAGGTTTTGCGGGTTTGCGCCAGTTCCCACCACAAAGGAATATCGGTCGTTGCCTCAAGCCAAGCCTGGGCACATTGCACACCACGCTCGATCATCGGCGAAAACTCGCTGCCCCAAGGTGTCAGAAGACTTGGGCAACCATCCGCCGCGGGAATTGAAATGTAGTTTTCGTCCATACACACCCTAGATGTCTGATTTATTGTTAGACGCAGAGTCCAGCCTCGAAAATCTTAACGACATCAAATGAACGCTCGATAACAGGCATGAGCATCAAATAGCCTAGATATACCAATGTAGACTATATCCCGTGGATTGAGAGTCCCTCAAGGCGCAATTTGCGCGCATGACTCAAGACTACGAACAGCTTCGTCTGCATCTGTCGGAAAACATCCGCTTGATGAGACGCATGAAAAACCTGACCCAAGAGCAACTGGCGCTCATGGCCGAGGTAGATCGCACCTACGTCAGTCAAATCGAACGATGCACAGGCAATCCGTCGCTGTTGGTCCTGTGCAAACTCGCCAATATTTTCGAAATCACCACAGATCAACTACTTGTATACCCCGATACGCTGCGCAGCTCCCTTTACGTCAAATAATAGTCCCACGCCTCACAAATCCGATAAATCCGCCTTCATAATTCCCACTGACAGTCTTCAGTCCCTAACCGAACCTGTCCAGGCCATACACCGAGAGCCTGGATAATGCCTGCTGCCTGCTCGTCACTTCCGCCGACAAAACTACGGCCCTTGGCGCTAAGCATTCTGCTGGCGTGCGGCCCAAGCATGGCGCTGGACACCGTCAGCATCACCTCCTCCGTGCTTTCGCCAAACTGTCTCGAATACAGGGTCGTCGGTATTTGTTTCTGGCTCCTCTGCACACCCTTCGGCTGCACAGTCAAAACCTCGACCAAGGTTCGTCATTTCATTCCTGAACTGGTCATCTCGAGCTACGCCACTACCGGCAATAACCCCTGGACCGAGATGACCACCCTCTCCACGCCCATCAGCGGTGCAGAAGGTGGCGGCAACCTGATCACGCCGAATGCTCGCCGCGACAACCTGCCTCGATTCAAGAACGTTGATGGCATCGGCCACCCCGGTGGCTGGGTCGCAACGCAACTGGCTTCGCAATCCGGCTATGCCTGCGCCAGCGGTGCAACTGCGTTCATGCCCTACTACCTGAGCACCCTGGACTCACTGGCCTGGCGCCATGGCATCCCGGAAAGTTTTTACCCCGAATCGCTCATGCCGGGGATCCGTGAAATCGGTCATCAGGCCTCGGTAAACATGTGGGGCAATGTTTACCCCCGGCAGGGCTTTCTGATACAGCCCGACGATTTCAAGGCGGCCGCAGTCATGGCACAACGGGCCGGCGATGTGATTACCCGCAACGGGCAGCCGCATGTGTACATACCGCTCACGCCCGCCAAACGCGAAGGCTACTGGCCGCCAGGCCCGATCGTCGAGAACGACGCTTCGACCCACAAATGGCAATTGCTCTCCCCCCAGGTGCAGCCCACATGCGCCATCTTCCCCAGCGATCCGGTACAGAGCACGGATGGCGGTTACGCCTGGTCGCTGTGGCGGCCCTATAGCTGTTGCAAACGTGAGGGACAGACCTTCCTGTTCAGCATCGACTTCGAAGGCGGTGCTTCATGAGCCGGCTTCGCGCGCGACCCTGGTTGGGCACGATGAGTCTGGTGTTCTACGGACTGCTCGCCATGGTCACGCATGCCCACGCCGCCGAAAGCGATTACCGCTTAGGCACCCAAGGCGAAGTACTCGACGACCGAGTGATGTACACCATCGGTGGCGGCTCGGCAGTCGGCTCACCGAGTTCGCTCTACCGACCCATTAGTCTTGGTGTCGGCGGCTCATGGCGAGCGAACATGATGTGCGGAAACATGAGCCTCACCAATACCCTGCAAAACCAGCTGAACGGCGTCACCGAAGGTTTCCAGCAGATCATGGGTAGCATCGTGCAAAACGCGACCCAAGCCGCGATGTCGCTGCCGGCGTTGATCATCCAGCGCGCCAACCCAGGCCTTTATGAGTTGCTCAGTAACGGGGTGATGCAGGGGCGTATCGACTTCGACCGCTCGAAGCTGACCTGCCAGGCCATGGCCGAGAAGATGGCCGACAAGGTCGGTCAAGCCGGCTGGGGCGCGCTGGCCAAAAATCAGGAGATGCAGGGCAATCTGGAGCAAACTGGCGGTGATGCGGTGGCCGCGGTGAAAAACACCGAGACCCATAACGGCAACAATGGGGTGTCTTGGGTCGGTGGCTCAAAGGCTGGAGGTAATGGGCAGACGCCCGTTCGGGTGACTTCCGACGTGGTGCGCGCGGGCTATAACCTGCTGCATAACCGGTCGGTGGATGACAGTGCCTCGATCAGTAGCAGTGATTGCCTGAGTGGGTCTATTTGCCAGACCTGGGCTTCGCCGCAGGAAGAATCCGAATGGGCCGTTCGGGTGTTGGGCGAGACCGAAGTTGCGACCTGCGACACCTGCGAAACCTTGCGTGCGACCGCCGGCAGCGGACTGACGCCGCTGATCCAGGAGGCCTATAGCGAACGCCTCAAGGCTCTGCAAGGGTTGCTGTCGGGTTCACTGCCGCCTACCACTGACAACCTGGCTAAAGCCTCCAGTTCCATGCTGCCGGTGACCCGTGGCGTGATCGAAGCCCTACGCGACGATCCTGACCAGGATCTGCTGGCGCGACGCCTGGCCAGCGAGACGGCCCTGTCCAGTGTACTCGACAAGGCACTGCTGCTACTGCGCACGCTGCTGGCAGGCAGTCACGAACCGAACATCGCCTCCGCCGAGCCGGCCCAAACCGCCTTGACGAAAAACATCGACGCTCTGGAGCGCGAAATACGCCTGCTGCGGACCGAACTGCAGATCCGGCGGATGCTGGCCACCAACACCGCCAGCCTGGTGCTCGACCGCCATGCCGGTGGTGCCGATGCTTCGCGTACCGTCGAGCAAGGCGACCCCGAACCTAGGCGACTCAACGACGCTGACGCCAGGCGCAAGTGAGCCATGAAACGCTCACCGCTAGTCACTTTGCTTTCGAGTCTGGGGATTGCCGCGGGGATGATCCTGACAGCCGCACTGGTTGTCTGGATCGGCCGTACTGCGCTGGGTAGTTTCGAGGTCTTGCAGCAGACACTTGAATCCCTACAACCTCATCTGCGGTGGTGGCGCGTCCTGCTCTATGGCGGCTTCTTTGCGCTCTGGTGGGATCTGCTTCGGCGCTACCGACATCGACCACAGGATCGACTGCGCATGAAGCGCATCGGAGCATTAGGGCTCGTGTTCTTTACCTGCGTCGAACTCACCCGACTGTGAGGTCACCACCATGCTCATGAGCACCAACAGCTACCTGGAGTTTTACCTCTCTCTGCTGGCCTGGATCATCAACAACGGCCTCTGGAGCGTCCTGTCCGACACCGGACTGTTCGCCGCGCCCTTTGGCGCAATCATTTTGCAAGAGTGGTTGTCGGCCCGTCAGCAAGGCGCGGATGAAGGAAACAAGGGACTGCTCTCGGTGCCGCGAATCGAAAACCGGCTGTGGCTGGCCTACGTCGTCGTCTTGTTTGGCTGCGCGCCGGTCTTTCCGCTGAGCCTCGCCTCAATGGCGTTCGATGATGCGGCGAGCCAGCGCTGCGGCGTGAGTGTGGCCCAACCGACGGAAACCGCCTGGGGGACGACCTTCAATACTATCGGCGAACGCTCCGCCAACGTGCCAATCTGGTGGTTTCTGGTGCATGCTTCGAGCAAAGGGGTAACCGCCGCGGCCACCGCCTCCATCCCCTGCGCACCAGATATCCGGCAGATGCGCATGGAGATCGACAGTTCGCGCATCGACAGCCAGGTATTGCTGCAAGAAGTCGCCGACTTCACCCGCGACTGCTATGGCTATTCCCGTTCTCGGTTGTTCACCAACCGTCCGCAGTTGAACAAGGCACAAAGTCATGACGCCTCCTGGATCGGCTCAAGCTATTTGCTCGACACGCCCGGCTACTACGACACGGATCGTTCACGCACACCGCGAATCAGTTGGCCGTATGACGAAAGCCGCGATGTTTCCTTGCCGCGGCTGGAGAATGGCGCGGGCTACCCCACTTGCAAGCAGTGGTGGAGCGACAGCGGTGTTGGCTTGCGCGAGCGATTGATCCAGCAGGTTGATCCTTCGCTGCTGACTCAGCTGAAAGGTTGGCTGACTGGCCGCTCGAGCAATGAGATCGAGGATGCCACCCTGCGCGAACTGGTCAGTCCGCGCCAGCAATCGATGTCCATGTCGCCCGGACAGGTGTACCAGGACTATGGTTCCAGCGCTCGTGGCGGTTCGATCAATCAGGGGCTTAATAACCTGGCCACCAATACCGGATTGGCCCTCGGCTCCTTCAGCAACTTCCCGGCGATGAATGCGCTGCGCGCCGCTCTGCCAATGGTGCAGGCCTTCCTCATCATGGGCGTCATCATCAGCTTACCGCTGATTCTGTTGGTCAGTACCTACCAGTTGAGGACCGTCATGACGGTGACGTTCGCGCTGTTCACCTTACACATGTTGAGCTTCTGGTGGGAACTGGCTCGCTGGGTCGACTCCAGCATGCTCGACACCTTGTACAATCAGGTTTCGGCTTCCAATCAGGTGCTGTTGTCGCTGCCTACGTCCGGGTTTATGGATGGAACCGTCACGGCGCAGGTGATCGAGTATGTGATGGGGGCGATGTTCTTGGTGCTGCCTGGACTGTTTTTAGCCGCCATGAGCTGGGCTGGCTACTCAATCGGCAACAGCCTTGAGGGGATGCTAGGTGGTGCAAGCAAAGCCGCGCATGGTGCAGCGGGCAAAGGAACAGATCAGTTGATGGGTGCTACGAAGAAACTTATCTGACGTCATCGGATGATTTGAAATGACCTATGTAGTGGCCATTATCATCGTAGTTGCAAAGATAAGAGTTAGCCCCAAGATAGTCAGGACCTGGATCGTCTTCTTCAAGAAGATCCGTGTCGATGACAGCCTTGAACGGCAGAAGGGCAATCACAGCGATCAACACCACAACAGAAGCGACCAGCCAGAAACCGATAAAGAGCAGCCATCCAACCAATGCCAACTTGGCAGTCAGAAAACTCCCGCGAACAAGAAATTTACCTCCGGGCACACCTGCCGTTTCCGCACGCTCAACCACGCGGGATTCAAACGTTTTCAACCTACGGTAACCACGCTTCACCGACATACCACAGGCGTACGCCCAGCGGTGGGCACGTGAACTCCGAACAGGTTGTTGAGTCGGCATGGCCTCGCCCTCTTCTGAGCGTTTTCATGGTTGAGACAAGAGTAACAGCCTACTACTGAAAACGGCCCGTGCCTGACCGCTTATCAGTTTTTCCGGCCGAAAAATCTTCATTGGAAGCCAGAAGACAAACCCCGTGAAACATCGTCCCTACAGTGATTGACCCAGATAAATCGTCCAGCTAAATACAAGGTACGGATCGCTATTCTCGACAGCATTTCCCAGGTAGCCAGAACCTTCAAGGCTACGTCACTTCGGTGATGGTTCTCCCAAGTGCGATTAGCGTTCGGAGGCTCGCACAGTGACCGTGTTTCTACGGTGATGAACGCCTACTGCTCTTATGAGCGCCTTTCGAGCTCTGCTCGTGAGGCAAGCCCTCTTGATTTTCTTCAACCCACTGCGGGGAAATCTTTCTCCGCACGGGACAGGTTTCTTCGCGTTTTCAACGGAGAAATACCATGCCCGACTCACTTACACCGGAAACACTGAACACTTTTCGGCTACCCATCGTGTTCACCCATGACGCGTGGCAGCGCTCAGTAATGCTCGAGCAATCCGATCACACTGAGGAGCTGCAGGTCGATCGGTTGAGCAACGTATTGCGCGCAGCCTTCGAGACCCATGTGGCCTCTCCACACGAGCCCTATTTACTGTTCGAGGTAGTCCACGCTGAACCAACCGATCACTTAGACCACGACCCGTTGCTGCAATTGAGTCTCAGCCTAATCCAAGAACCGGATCAGCCTGCCGCCTTGCTGATAGCGCTTGCAGGAGAACACCAGCGCTAAGCGCAATGGGCGGCGCCCACCTCCACATTCGGACGGCATGCAAGACCTGCATCAATCCAACCCATCACCCAAACGGGGCCCCCTCCCCGACGGGCAAGGTGTTCCTCCGTTTTTCTCTCGAGGAAATTGCCATGCGCGATATCTACCAAGACGTGACAGACAAGATCGTTACCGCGTTAGACCAAGGCGTTGTTCCCTGGATCAAACCCTGGTCCTCAAGTGGCACAGTTGATATCGGTCATCAACCCTACCCCATCAATGCCATCACGCGGCGTCCCTATTCGGGGATCAATTTACCGTTGCTCTGGGCCGAGGCCAGGTTGCAGGGGTTCACTCAAGATCGTTGGCTGACTTTTAATCAAGCCAAAAAAGCTGGCGGGCACATTCGTAAGGGTGAGCACAGCACTCTGGCGGTGCTCTACAAGCAGATGGAGCGCGAGGAACAGACCGAGTCAGGCCAACCCGTACTCGATGAAAGCGATCAACCCAAGGTCGCTCACTTCGGTATTCTCAGGACGCATTTTCTGTTCAATATCGAGCAAACGGAGGGGCTCGAAATGTTCAATCAAACCCTGCTCGAAACGGAACCGACCGATCCCTTCCAGGCCAACAGCGTTGCGGAAAATCTGCTGTTAAGTTCAGGTTCACGCATCGTTCATCGGCCTGTCGATGAAGCCTTTTACCACCCGATCAGGGATCTCATCCAACTGCCGACAAAAGCGCAATTCCACGATGAAGGTGGGTACTACGCCACCGCACTTCACGAGCTGACGCACTGGACAGGGCATCATTCTCGGTTGCAGCGCGAAGGCGTGACGTCATCCTGTCCGTTCGGCTCGCCAGGCTACGCGTTTGAGGAGTTGATTGCCGAGATGGGTGCTGCGTTTTTATGTGCTTACGCCGGCATTCAGGGAGAGCTGAGGCACGAGGGCTATATCGATTCCTGGCTCGGCCTGCTCAAGGCTGACAAACGCTCGATCTTTCGCGCCAGTGGTCATGCCCGAAGCGCCTCGGAGTATGTACTCAACCTGGAGCAGCAACTGAAGCAGGTGGTAATGGATGACTCACGATGCATGATCGATAGAGCTTAATCGTTACCTCTCCGCTGCAATCGCTTCACAGGGCCCAACGCGAGTTGGGCCTTTTTGTGGCACCCAGAAAAAACCATGCCGCGGGCTCTGATGCAAAGAGTCAGGGATGAGCACACACTCGCAGCCTGTCATTCCGCATCCAGGTTCTGCGCCAGAAAATCCACCAGCTCGAGCGGACTTCGGCTATCGATTACCTTGTAGATCAGATCACGCTTACTGCGCGGCAACTTCTTGACCACGCTCTTCGCCGAGGCCCGGACGGCTTCATCGGTCCCATGGATACGTGCCGCGAGCAGCAACACGAGTGTGGCGTCAGTGAGGTTCATGGCAAGACCCAAAAAATAGGCACCGCAGTGTACCGACTCTTGTCTTTGCCATACTAGCCCCAACAAAACGACGCCTAGCAGTATCCATATTCCGATTGCCGCGCAAAGGGACACGAGCCAAAAGGACGGTAAGGGTTGGAAAGGAAAGGGGGATCAAGGGTAAGAGCCCTATCCGAAAAGGCTAAAAGGCCACCGACCAGCCACTTCCCGGAGGTCACGATGCTCAGTCTGTTTCGCCACAAAAGGCAGAAGCCCCCTCCGCCACCGACCGTCAACGTCGCGGAGGGTTACCTGCCCATTGAGTCGGATCACAGCTTGTTAGCTGCGGAGCACCGCAGTCAGTTGCTCGATCGCATCTGGCAGTACACCGCCCTGTCCAATCCGCAGTTCAGCCAGCTCTATTTAAATCCTATCCATCGCTACGCCGAGTTGGTCCAGCAGCTCCCGGCCAGCGAGAGCCACCACCATGCGTACCTCGGCGGCATGCTCGACCATGGACTGGAACTGGTCGCCTGTAGTCTGAAACTGCGTCAGTCGTATCTGCTTCCCACTGGCGCCGCGCCCGAAGACCAGACGGCCCAGACCGACGCGTGGTCGGCTGGCATCGCCTATGGCGCCCTGCTCCATGACATCGGCAAGATCGCCGTGGACCTGCTGGTCGAACGCCAGGATGGCCGTGTTTGGCATCCTTGGCAGGGTGCCCTGGATCAGCCCTACCGTTTTCGTTACCTCAAGGGTCGTGACTACCACCTACACGGTGCCGCCGCCGGCTTACTCTACACCCAGATTCTCGACCGCCCGATCTTGGACTGGCTCAGTGGATTCCCTCAACTCTGGGCCAGCCTTCTGTATGTCCTGGCCGGTCAGTACGAACGTGCTGGCGTGCTCGGCGAGTTGGTCATTCAGGCCGACCGCGTCTCCACCGCGCAGAACATCGGCGGCAACCCGAGCAAGGCGCTGCGAGCGCCGATTCATTCGCTGCAACACCAATTGATCAGCGGACTGCGTCATCTGGTTCAGCACGAGCTGAAACTCAACCAGCCGGGTGCCGCGGGCTGGTTGACTCAGGAAGCGCTGTGGCTAGTCAGCAAGGCGGTCACCGATAAGCTGCGAGCTTATTTGCTGTCGCAATCAATTGAGGGCATTCCCTCCTCCAACATCGCGGTGTTCGACGAACTGCAATCGCATGGGTTGGTCGAGTCTACTCCGGAAGGCAAAGCTATCTGGACCGCCCTTGTCGCACAGGGAAACTGGCAGCAGACCTTCACCTTTCTGCGCCTTCAACCGGCGTTGATTTGGGGGAGCGAGGAACGCCCCGAAGCTTTCAGCGGAACCGTGAGCTTGGTCGTCGAGGACAATTCGTCTGCCGCTCCACTCTCGCCAGCAGTACCCAAGGCTGTCAGTACAGGATCGCGTCAAAGCTGTTCGTTGGCAGATCCTAGGGCGATAGAAGACGCTGACTATCTCGACACGTTGTCGGATATGTTCAAGCTGGAAGAGCCTGAGGTTAGCGACGCATCGTCAGCTGGCACCCTCGAAATCTCAAATCCTTCATCGGACAACCCTGGCCAGGCATTCCTGAATTGGGTCAAGGAAAGCATCCTGAGCCACAAGCTGATCATCAACGACAGCAAAGCAAAGGTGCATATAGTGACGGGCGCTGTGTTTCTCGTGACACCAGGTATTTTTCAAAGCTATGTTCAGGAGTTTCCTGGGATCTCACAGGGCGCCTGCCAAGAAAATGAAGAATGGCGTTGGGTGCAGAAGCAATTCGAAAAACTGAAGATCCATAAGAAGCGTGACAACGGCTTAAACATCTGGGTATGCAATGTGCTAGGGCCCAGGAAGAAATCGACTTTGAAGGCGTACCTGATAGAGGACCCCAAGCTATTATTTGAACTTATACCACTCGATAATCCGTTTCTTAAGATCGAAAGAGATTAACTTTCAACGGCCCCGCAGGTAGGAATCGAAACTCAAGTTGATTCTGAAGTGCACACTCGCCGCTTTACCGCTCTGTTACTCATCCCGAGGCAATCGCCGTCTTTTCGTCAACGGCCCCCTGGGACTAACGCAGCCCTTCGCAACAGGCTACAATCGGCCGACTCTGTGTAAAAATGTTTTCGACCAGTAATAGCGAGCTGAGTCGTGCCAAATAACTTGTTCCCACCCCAATTTCAGGTCTTCCAACTGACCGCAACACCGGCTGATTTCACGTAGCAACACAGACTTCAAAACGACACCTGCGTTTTTACACGGCCTGGGCCAGAAGCAGACGTTCGGAAATTGGGTCTCTTCCCGTGTTTCCCTATCCCTGTACGCGCTAGCCTCAATGCTTTTTTATCCAGTAGTTCCTTGTCGAAAGCGCCTATCGGTCAAGCAATTCGGGTTACCCAGGGACACCGTTTACAGGCAGTCTGAGAGTGCATTATCGCTTTTAGTGAAAGGTGGGGTTGCAGGCACTCCGACGTTAGGGTTGGAGTGCCTGCAAAAAAAGGCTGACATTTATACTGCTTGTATTGCCATCGCTGCTGAAGAAGGCAGGCGCTCTTTCGGAATCATGGGTTTTCTTGTCATCGACAGGATCACCAGCGCCCCTGTAACAAGCAACCCACCTGCAATGCCGAATGCCCAGTTATATCTACCGGTTGCGCTGATCACATAGCCGGTAACTACTGGCGCCAACATGCCGAAGATGTTCCCTCCCACCACCACAAATGCCATCGCTCTACCGACATCGCCTGAGCTTGGGAGCATGTCATTGAGTAGTGTGAAATTCAGTGATGTGGTCGATGCGATACCGGCCAGTGTGAGCGAAAAAATCACTACGAGGTGGGTTATGCCTTCAGCAAAAGGGATAAGCAGGATGCAGCTAGCAATCATCATCGTCAGGGCGATTACGTTTCGGCGTTTACCGGACGCTGCACCACTGCCTTTCTTCAGGTATTGATCGCTCAATTTGCCAATACCGACGCAAAGGACTACGGCCACTGCGTAAGGAATGGCGGTAAATAGGCCGCTTTTGGCAATCGTCAAATGACGTGCGTCTTGCAGGTAGCTCGGCAGCCAAGTCAAAAACAGATATTGGGTGTAGACATTGCAACCCTGAGCCAGGGCCAAGCCCCAAAGCGTCGGAGTCTTGAGCAACTTTTTGAGGCCGTAGGTTGTGGAGTCGACGTCCTTGCTGCCGGTGGCTGTGCGAGTCTCAATGATCAGATCGCGCTCCTTTTCGCTGAGCCAGGAAACCTGTTCCGGCTTGCCGTAAAAGAAGTACCACGCAAGTAGCCACACAAAACCGATGCTGCCAGCAATCAGAAACGATATGCGCCAGCCGAAAGCCGCGACGAGTGCTGCCAGCACCAGCGAGCAAATAGCTGGGCCGGCGTACGAGCCGCTGTTGAAAATAGCAGTGATCGTTCCGCGTTCGGTACTAGGTATCCACTCGCGTATAACTTTGGCGCCTACGGGGTTGCTCACTGACTCACCTGCGCCCATTACCAATCGAGCAGTCAGCAGGCTGGCAAAGCTTGATGCTGCGCCAGTAAGCGCGGTTGCCAAAGACCAGATGAAAATACCCAGGCCACCTACACGCTTGACTCCAAATTTGTCGATCAGCAGGCCGACAGGGATCAGGAACAAGGCATAGCTCCAGATAAAGGATGAGAACAGGTAACCCATCCCCACCGATGTCAGGTGAAATTCCTCAGCGATGGGTTTGGCTGCAATGGAAAGCGCGATGCGATCCATGTAGTTGATCATTGCCAATGAAAATAGGAAGACGGCTATCCAGCCTCTGCGGTACGACATGTAATCACCATTATTTTGATTGTGGTGGTGGCGCTCGGTCGATGCGGTGGCTGGTTAGGTGGTGTTCGGGCGGACACATCAGCCAATGCTCGCGTTGCTTAATTAAAGAATGTACTTTGTAGCGATACAAATCAATCTGTGATTTTCGATTATTGCATGAACCCGACGACTAGCTGGATGCAGTCGTTTGGCAAAATTCAGGCAAGGGGCAACGAGCGCGACCTGTAAGGCCGCGCTTGGGTTGAAATGAGGGAGGCGGGAGGATTATTCGAACAACGCGGGATCTACTTTTTTACGTCGGGCCTGCTCCAGATGCTTGCGCATCTGGTCTGCTGCCGCCAATCGATCCCCGCGTTCCAGGCAGTCGAGGATAGCGAGATGTTCTTCCGCCTGGCCTTTGCGCGGGGCTCGTGTACTGGCTTGACGGTACTCCACCAGCCGACGTAATTGGTCGAGGCGCCTGACAGTTTGCTGTAGGAAACGATTGCCGGAGCACGCCGCTAAGGTCTCGTGAAACAGGGAGTTTGCCTCAAACAGCTCTTGAGGAGTCATGGTCAGATAACCGCCGTTGGCGATGAACTCCTGCTGCTTGCGGCAGCTAGCAAGCGTCTCACGGTCAATCTGAAAGGTCGGTGAGAGTAGTCCTGAGGGCTCGATGGTGGCGCGGAACGAATAGCTTTCTTCGTACGCTTCCACAGAGTCAATCATGGGCAAAAGCCGCCATCCTTGACCTGCACGTTGTTCAATCCATCCTTCCTGTTGGATGCGTGAGAGAACCGCTCTTAGCGCTGCCCGAGACACATCAAACTGACGCATAAACTCAATCTCGGTGAACAGCTCTGGGAGCTGCCTGCTAAGACGTAGTTCGGCAAATTTCAGATAGAGCGGGTCGTCACTGCTCTCCATGACTTCCGAGACGAGATCGCCCAATTCGTCGCTAGAGCGGGCCAGAAAAAAGCCACGATTGCGGTCGTATGTGAGCATGCCCTTTTCGACCAAATGGCCCATAGCAAACTTGACCGGTGTACGTGAGACGTTGAGCGTTGCGGCCAACTGTGACTCGACCAAGTGGTGTCCAATATCAAAGCGCTCACGACGCACGAGAGAAACAATGTCACGCGCAATGCGTGCTTGCAGAGGGCTTAAAGGCATTAGATCGAGAACCGAATAGAGCTGACCATGGAATCACCATTCTAGCGTGTCGGCAAGCTTAACGGCAGAGACCAGTTTTCTTATCTCTGCCGTGACTTCGACTGCTTGAAAGCCTGTTTTATCGCACTTGGTAAAGTGGGAACGCACCAAACAGAAGGCCGCCTACCAACAGGCCAAAGCTCGCCAAAATGGCCCATTTAAGAGCGAAGCGTTGATGGTCTCCGAGATCCACCTTGGCCAAGGCAACGAGCAGGTAGAGTGAGGGAACCAGTGGGCTGAGCAGGTGCACTGGCTGACCGACCACGGAAGCGCGTGCAATTTCCAACGGGGTTATCCCGTATTGTGCTGCGGTTTGCGCAATCACTGGCAGGATGCCGAAGTAGAACGCATCGTTAGACATGAAGAATGTAAACGGCAAGCTGACGAGGGCGGTAAATACAGCCAGGAACGGGCCAAAGCTTGGTGGAATTACATGCAGCAAGCTCTTGGCCATGGAGTCCACCATGCCGGTTCCCGAAAGGATCCCTGTGAATATACCCGCTGCGAAAATGACAGCTGTAACTGCCAGCACGTTTGTTGCGTGAGCGGCAATACGGACTTTTTGCTGCTCGATGTTCGGGTAATTGAGCATAATGGCGATAGCGAAGCCGACCATGAACAGGATCTGGATAGGCATGGCGCCAATGATCAAGCAAGTGATCAGGCCTAGCGTCAGGATCAGGTTTGGCCAGAACATTTTCGGACGGCGGTTCTCATCACATTCCTCTGCTGATCCGTTGCCCAGAGACATGGAGCCATGGTGGAAGTCATCCAGGTGAAGGATGCCAAGGCGTGCTCGTTCTTTGCGCCCAATCACTACGGCGGTCAGGATCAGGCAGGCGGCACCCAGCAACATGCCAGGAATCATGGGCACGAAAATCTCCATCGCGTCCACGTGCAGTGCCGCAGCAGCGCGAGCGGTTGGCCCCCCCCAAGGAGAGATGTTCATGATGCCGCTGGCAATGTTTACCAGGCATGTCATGCCCAATACGCTCATTCCCAGTCGCTGGTACAGCGGCAAGAAGGCAGCACAGGCAATCATGTACGTAGTCGAACTATCACCATCCAGCGATACAAGCATCGTCAGAATGGCTGTCCCTACCGAGACCTTAAGCGGGTCACCTTTCACCACTTTCAGGATGAAGCGTACAAGGCCGTCAAACAGCCCGGCGTCAATCATGATCCCGAAGTAGAGAATCGAGAAGGTCAGCATCACGCCGGTGGGGGCAAGCGTTTTGACACCGTCGAGCATCATGGTGCCGAGACCTGCGTAGTGGCCTCCAATCAACGCGAAAATGATCGGTATCAAGATCAATGCGATGAGCGCGGATAGGCGCTTCGTCATGATCAGGTACATGAAACAGATGACCATTGAAAAGCCAAGAACTGTTAGCACGGTCGAACTCCCATTTTTCTTAGACGTAAATGGCTCTCGTCAGCCGTATGGCTGGGATAGCGCCATGGCTTTCAGATCGAGACTGGCTCGATACAAATGGGAGTGAAGGTGGAGCTGGGGCATGTGAGCTTGATCATGGTGGGCCTCGATTTTCTTATGTTTATTTTTTCTACCGTACCTGACTGGGCGCTACGTCGGAGGAGCGAGTGTGCACAGTAGAAATCGTTGGTTGGGTACGTCCGATCTCTTGGTTGAGATGAATCGGATGAATCAACATTGACCTATATCGTGACAAAGTGCAATATGACCCTCACAAAAACATTGTCCGTACAGCCTGTGAGGATTAGCCAATGCCTATGTCAAAGGGTCGAACCGTTACCGCAAACGGAATCGAGTACCGTGTCAGTGATATCCGTGGGGTTGTAACTGACCTGGGCGGTGATTACGCGAAGCTGCCTTACAGCTTGCGAATCCTTGCCGAAAACGTTTTGCGTGGTGAGGCTGATCCAGAGGCCGCACTGAAAGTGATCTGTGCCCGCTCTAAAGAGTTCGACATCCCATTCCGTCCAGCTCGGGTTGTGCTGCAGGATCTGCTCGGTACGCCGGCGCTGGTCGACCTCGCTGGTCTGCGTGATGCCGTCGCAGCAAAAGGCGGCGACCCACGCTTGGTCAACCCAGTTACTCCAACTCATCTGGTGGTTGATCATTCGCTCAACGTTGAGCGTTGGGGTGATGCCAGTGCACTTGCTGACAACGAAGCCATCGAGCGTGAGCGCAATGCAGAGCGCTTCCAGTTCTTGGACTGGTGCAACAAGGCATTCAGCAATCTTTCGATCATTCCGTCGGGCAAAGGCATCCTTCACCAGATCAACCTGGAGCGCCTGACTACTGTTGTCGGTACTCAGCGTCGCGACGGTGAGCTGTGGGCATTCCCCGATACGCTGGTAGGTACCGATAGCCACACCACCATGATCAATGCCATTGGCGTACTGGGTTGGGGTGTAGGTGGTATCGAAGCTGAAGCGGCAATGCTGGGTAAATCCCTCATGCTGCGTCTGCCGGAAATCGTTGGTGTTCGCCTGGAAGGCACGCTACCTCAGGGCTACCTGGCAACTGACATCGCGCTGGCTCTGACCGAGCTGCTGCGTAAAGCCGGTGTGATTGGTTCGTTTCTGGAGTTCTTCGGCCCTGGCGTTCCGCAGCTATCGCTGGCAGATCGTGGAACACTGTCGAACATGGCACCGGAGTTCGGTGCTACAGCAGCGATGTTTGCCATTGATGATCGCACCTTGCACTACCTGCGCATGACCGGTCGTGGAGGTCAGATTTCTGGTCTGACGGAAGCCTATGCTCGGGCGCAAGGCTTGTGGCACGACAGCCTGTCTGAGGTTGAATACAACCGCGTTGTAACGCTCGATCTTAGTACTGTTGCCCGTTCGATTGCTGGCCCAAAACAACCGCACCAGCGCATCGTACTGGGCCAGAAGGCGCCTGCGACCAACCTGCCTACCGGTCTAGATAACGGATCCGTCGTTTTGGCTGCAATCACCAGTTGCACCAACACCTCTAACCCGCGCGGCGTAATTGCGGCAGGTCTGGTTGCACGCAATGCCCGTAAGCGTGGCTTGAAACGAGCACCATGGGTCAAGACCTCCTTCGCACCAGGATCTATGGTCGTATCGGATTATCTTGAGCGCTCCGGACTGAATGAAGACCTGGATGCCTTGGGTTTCAATCTCGTCGGGTACGGCTGCACTACCTGCAACGGTATGTCCGGCCCACTGCTGAGCACCGAAATCGAAGACGAAATTCGTGCTCGCAAGCTGGAAACTGTAGCCGCGACATCGGGTAACCGTAACTTTGAGGGCCGGGTTCACCCACTGGCGCGTGAAGTTTTCATCATGTCGCCACCGTTGATCGTTGCATATGCTATTGCCGGTACATACCTGATCGACCCAGAAAAGGATGCATTGGGTCTCGATGACAATGGTATGCCGGTTTATCTGCACGAGCTCTGGCCGAGCGATGACGAGCTGACTCAAATCGAGGCAGATAATTTGACTGCCGATTTGTTCGACAAGGCGTACGAGGATATTCCGCGTGAGGCCGGCCTGATCGCCAGCGATCTGCGCGCAGGTGTCAGCGATCAGTATGCATGGCAGGCGAGCAGTACCTACATTCGCAAACCTCCGTATTGGAGCGATGCGGTGACGGCGACGGATACCCGTAAAGATCTCAGCAACATGCGCGTACTCGCCATGCTGTCCGACAACATCACCACCGACCATATCTCTCCGTCTGGTGCGATTCTTCCGGAAAGTGATGCCGGCCAGTACCTGCAGTCCCATGGCATCGCAGTACCGGACTTCAACTCCTACGGTACGCGTCGTGGCAACCATGAAGCGGCGCAGCGCGCGACCTTCGCTAGCCCTCGGCTGAAAAACGAACTACTTGAAGATGGCCGTGAAGGCCCATGGACGCTGCTGCTCCCGGAAAAAGAAGTGACGACCATCTTCCAGGCCGCTGAGATCTACGCCGAGCGCAAGCAGTCGCTGATAGTTGTCGCTGGCAAGGAATATGGCAGTGGCTCTTCACGCGATTGGGCTGCGAAAGGCCCCCGTCTGCTGGGCGTTCGTGTAGTCGTAGCGGAAAGCTTCGAGCGCATCCACCGCACCAACCTGGCCGGTCTCGGGATCCTTCCTCTGCAGTTTGAGCAGGGTGTTTCGCGCCAGAGTCTTGGTCTAAACGGACGTGAAACCTTCAGTGTTGAAGGCATCACTGATGACTTCCAACCGGGGGCGAAAGTCACTCTGGTGATCGAACGTGAGAACGGTGAAGCCGAGCGCGTCACAGTCGTGAGCCGTCTGGATACCTTCGAAGACGTCCGCTACTTCCGCAGCGGTGGTCTGCTGCCACAGCTTCTTATCGAAAGCATGAAGAGCGCATCCGTTAACTGATGCACCGCTTATTCGTTGGAGTAAATTTGTAATGACCCAAAGACGTATTCCTGCTGTTTACATGCGTGGCGGTTCGAGCAAAGGTGTGTTCTTCCTTGACGAGAGCCTGCCACCAGCAGGCGCCGAGCGTGATGCGATCCTGCTTCGTGTGATTGGCAGCCCCGACGTGTACGGCAAACAGATCGATGGTATGGGTGGCGCAACTTCCAGCACCAGCAAGGTGGTGGTTATTGGCAAATCCACACGGGAGGACTGCGATGTGGATTACCTGTTCGGTGCTCCGGCTATCGAGACTCCTGTAATTGACTGGTCGGGTAACTGCGGAAACTTGAGCTCGGCGGTCGGCCCATATGCGATTTCCGAAGGTCTGGTGGATGCACCTCGCGACGGTATTGCAGTCATCCGGATCTGGCAGGCCAATATTCAGAAGCGAATCATTGCCCATGTTCCCATGCGTAATGGCGAGGTTCAGGAGGAAGGTGACTTTGTACTCGACGGAGTAGCCTTTCCTGCAGCTGAAGTCGTCCTGGAGTTTCTGAACCCAGGCGGTTCAGATGGCAGCATTCTGCCGACAGGAAATGCCGTGGATGAGTTGGATATCCCAGGCATCGGGAATCTGCCAGTGACCCTGCTCAATGCTGGTAACCCAACCATCTTCATCGATGCAGATAAGGTGGGTCTTAAGGGCACCGAAACTCAAGACCAGGTAAATGGTGATGCTCAGCTGCTTGCACGGCTTGAAACCATTCGTGCCCACTGCACAGTAGCCATGGGATTGGCTGAGACGGCGGAAGAAGCCACGCGATTGCGTCCTCACACTCCAAAGCTTTGCATGGTTGCCAAGCCTCAAGCCTACCAGGCCGCTGGTGGCAAACAGGTGAAGCCAGACGATATCGACGTGATCGCGCGGATTCTCTCAATGGGCAAGCTTCATCACGCGATCACTGGTACCGGAGCCGTGGCTGTTGCTGTCGCGGCGGCGCTTGATGGGACGCTTGTCAATCGCATTGTTGGTGATATCGGTGACCGCCAGGTACGCATGGGCCACACCGCAGGCAGCGTCGCCGTGGGGGCGAAAACAGCCTTGGAGGACGGAGCTTGGGTGGTTGAAAAAGCTGTCATGAGCCGTAGTGCTCGTCGGCTGATGGAAGGCTGGGTACGTATCCCCGAAGTCATCTGATTTGCCACTGTGATGCCGAGCTCAGCTCGGCATCACGCATTTGAATTCGATAATAAAAACAAAAGAGATCCATCTCATGAACTCTTCCGAATTCCCAGGTTACCTCATGCAACGCCGCCGATTCGTTCAGCTCTCTGCCATTGCGGCAGGTGGGATCGTGGCAGGCCTCTTCAACATTCCTGCAAGCGCAGCTTCTTCGAGTGATGACAACAAAATGGCGAACAATAAAGCCGCTCAGGCTCCCCGGTTTGCATACGTCGGATCCAGGACAACCAAAGAGCGAAATGCTCGCGGCGTAGGTATAACAGTTTATCGATACGATCCAGAGACTGGGGCGTGCGCACTGGTTCAAACGCTTGATGACTTGGTGAACCCGTCGTTTCTAGCCTTTGACAACTCCCAAACTCATCTCTACTGCGTTCATGGCGATCAGAGTGAAGTCACCTCTTTCGCTATTGATACAAACACTGGCGTGCTGACCAAACTCAATTCCGTCAGTACTCAAGGTAAGAATCCCGTTCATCTCAGCGTTGATCCCACCAATAAATTTCTGGCTGTTGCTAATTACGCGACAGGCAGCTTCGCCTTATTTCCTATCAAGGATGATGGAAGCCTGGGTGACTTATCCCATGCCGAATCGCTTCCGGGTGAAGCAGGCCCTCATAAGGTCGAACAAGGTAGCAGTCACCCCCACATGATTCCGTTTGATCCTTCAGGGCGGTACGTGGTCGTTCCTGATAAGGGCCTTGATGCGATCTTCGTTTATCGCGTCCGAAACAATAACGCGAAACTTGAAGCAACTCAGGTCAGCATGATCAAAGCGAGAGAAGGTTCAGGCCCACGCCATATTGTCTTCGCTCCAGACGCCCGTCATGCGTATGTCGTAAATGAACTCGACAGCAGTGTCACGGGTTACGCCTACGAGGCAGATCAAGGGGCGCTTACGCCGAAGCAAATTCTTTCCACCTTGCCGTCGTCCTTCACTGGTAACAGCCGAGCTGCGGCCATCGTCCTGGCTCCGTCAGGCAAGCACCTATATGTCTCGAACCGTGGGCACGATAGCGTGGCCACCTTTGTAATCAATGAAGGTGGAGAGTTTATTGCAAAAGGACACACGCCCTCACAAGGCCGTAAGCCGCGCTTCATGAATCTGACCCCAGATGGCACTCGCCTGTTTGTTGCCAACGAGGAGACCGACAATATTGTCGCTTTCGACGTAGACAGAAACACCGGGAGCCTGAGTGCAAATGGCCAGATGATTAAGACCGGCAGCCCGGTTTGCATGATATTTAAAACGACCTGACAGGCTGATTAGCCTCGGGCTGGAGTACCTACCTTGATCGAACTCTTGAATTCGCCAACGTTCTGGTTGGCCGTGGCGCAAATCATCGCCATCGATATTTTGCTCGGAGGCGACAATGCTGTAGTCATTGCATTGGCGTGCCGCAAGCTCCCGAAAGCTCAACGCAATCGCGCCATTATTGGCGGTGCAGCAGGCGCCATCTTGCTTCGCATTGTGATGATTTTCTTTGCACTGCAATTGTTGGAGTTGCCTTACCTCAAGCTCATCGGTGCGGCGCTGCTGTTTTGGATCGCTATCAAGATGCTGATTCCCGAGAAGGAGGATGCGCATGACAACCTTGCGGCCAGTCCACGGCTGTGGGGAGCAATCAAAACGATCATCGTCGCTGATGCCGTCATGAGCTTGGATAACGTCGTTGCGGTCGCGGGGGCCTCCGATGGAAGCCTGGAGTTGGTGATTTTTGGCATCGTCATCAGCATCCCTATCATCATCTGGGGCAGCAAGCTGGTGCTTCATTTCATGGATCGATTTCCAATGGTCATTACGCTCGGAGCAGCATTGCTTGGGTGGATCGCTGGCAGCATGGCTGTCGGTGATATCAGCCTGCCAAGCCTCCTGTCCTGGTCGCATTACGCTGCTGGGACTGTCGGTGCGGTACTGGTCTTGATTGTTGGGTTACTTTTGAAGAGGCGTCAGCAAGCTGACTGCGGTCTGTCTCCAGAGCCTGAGAGAGGTGAACAGTCATGACTTTCGATATTGCTGCTGTATGCGGTGAGTTAGCTCCAAGCGGTGAGCTGCGGGTGGCCATCAATTTAGGCAATCCTGTCCTGGCCCAACGTGATGAAACCACCGGCAACTTGGGTGGCGTCTCCGTTGCGCTCGCTAATGCACTGGCTCACGAGTTGGGCATCGCTGCCAAGCTAACTCCATATGATGCTGCTGGAAAAGTATTTGCTGCCTTGGAGGACGGACTCTGGGACTTGGCGTTTTTGGCCATCGAGCCGGTGCGCGCGGAGAAGATCGCCTTCTCAAGTCCTTATGTGAGCATCGATGGCACCTACCTCGTCCGCATGGATAGTCCGTTCCATAAAGCCTCTGACCTGGATGGGCAAGGCCACAGGATTTCGGTAGGCCGTGGTGCCGCTTACGATCTGTATCTCTCACGTACCCTGAGGCATGCACAGCTTGTTAGAGGGGAGACATCAGCGAGTGCTGTTGATCTCTTCCTTGAGCAGGGGCTGGAGGCGGCAGCTGGGGTTCGACAACCGTTGGAGCGATTCGCCAGCTCCACCCCAGGAGTAAGAGTGCTGGCAGATAATTTTACGGAAATTCGCCAGGCGATAGCTGTCCCGAAGGCAAGGAAAATCGCGGCCAAATTCATCGAGAGTTTTCTCAGCCATTTTGTGAGGGATGGCTTTGTAGCCCAAGCGTTGGTTGAGAGCGGTCAAAGTGACGCCCGTGTTGTACTACCGAATTTACCAACTTCTCCTATTTAAGACCGCTCCTTCGCCTGCAATTGCGGGCCATCCAAGTAATACTTTTCATCCGTTACTCGGATATGCAGGGCGACTGTCGTCCTCATTACTTCAAGGTAAGCAGAAAATGGCAAAGGCTTCGGACATCGTTGTTCAGTGTTTGGAAAGTGAAGGCGTCGAGTACGTTTTTGGTATCCCTGGTGAAGAGAATCTCGATCTTCTCGAATCGCTCCGTCGCTCCAAAATCAAGCTCGTGCTGACTCGCCATGAACAGTCAGCGGGCTTCATGGCGGCAACCTACGGACGTTTGACTGGCAAGACTGGAGTGAGCCTGTCGACTCTAGGCCCTGGTGCAACAAACCTCGTTACTGCCGGCGCCTACGCTTACCTTGGCGGCATGCCCATGCTGATGATCACCGGTCAAAAACCAATCAAGAAATCCAAACAAGGTCGTTTCCAGATTCTGGATGTGGTCGGCATGATGCAGCCGTTGACCAAGTACACCCATCAGTTGGCCTCGGCTGACAACATCCCATCCCGTGTACGCGAAGCTTTCCGCTTGGCGGAGGAAGAGAAGCCCGGGGCCGTGCATCTCGAACTGCCGGAAGATATTGCCGCCGAGCAAACCGACAGCCTGCCGATTCCACCAAGCCTGCATCGACGTCCGCTCGCCGAGCACAAGGCCATTGAGGCCGCTGTCGAAAAATTGCAGTCAGCTCGTAGCCCGATCCTGGTGATCGGTGCCGGCGCAAATCGCAAGATGACTGCCAAGGTGCTCAAACAGCTGATCGACAAGACTGGTATCCCGTTCGTTACCACACAGATGGGCAAAGGGGTTGTCGACGAGCGTCACCCACGCTTCCTTGGAAACGCTGCACTGTCATCTGGCGATTTCGTGCACCGCGCGGTAGAAGCAGCAGACCTGATCGTGAACGTAGGCCATGACGTTATCGAGAAGCCACCGTTCTTCATGGTTCGCGGCGGTACTGAAGTCATCCACATCAATTTCCGGTCAGCCGAAGTTGACCCGGTGTACTTTCCACAGGTCGAAGTGATTGGCGACATCGCCAACGCTATTTGGCAAATCGGCGAAGCTCTTGATGAAACCTCACATTGGGATTTCACGCGGATGATGACAATCCGCGAGGCCAATGAGGCACAGATTGCCGAAGGTGCTGACGACGACCGCTTCCCAGTCTACCCGCAGCGATTGGTGGCTGACATTCGCCTTGTTCTGCCCTCGAAGGGCATCGTTGCTCTGGACAACGGCATCTACAAAATATGGTTTGCTCGCAACTACAAAGCCCATAAGCCCAACACTGTGCTGCTCGACAATGCGCTCGCAACCATGGGGGCTGGTCTTCCGTCGGCTATGGCTGCTCATCTGGTCTACCCTGATCGACCCGTTATCTCGGTGTGTGGTGACGGCGGCTTCATGATGAATAGCCAGGAGCTGGAGACTGCGGTTCGCCTGAAGATGAACCTCACTGTGGTGATCCTGCGTGACGATGGCTACGGCATGATCCGCTGGAAGCAATCCAACATGGGCTTTGCCGACTATGGCTTGGACTACGGCAACCCCGACTTTGTGCAGTATGCAGAAGCCTATGGTGCTGAAGGTCACTGTGTAGAAAGTGCTGACGGTCTGCGCCCATTGCTCGAGCAATGCATCAATACGCCTGGGGTGCATGTGATCGACTGTCCTGTCGATTACTCCGAGAACGACCGCATTCTCAATTCAGAATTGCGCGAGCGCAGCTTGTCCATCTGAGCCTTGGAAGCATCAGCCTACCTAGGTGGGCTGATCATCTGACACTTTCCCTCAGTCATTAGGAGATCCCCTTGAGCGCGACGAAACCACAGTGGGGCAGTTTTCTATACACCCTTGCACTTGGGGGCGTTGGGGGCGTGCTTGCTACCTATGCCCACTGGCCCTTGCCATGGATGATTGGCTCATTGGTAATGGTTTTGTTGGGTCAATGCTTCACTCCTCTGAATCTTCAGCCGTTGCCAGGAGGCCGTAAAACAGGTCAGTGGATCGTTGGTATCGGGATTGGTCTTCACTTCAATGCGTACGTGATGGAGCAGATAGCCCTCAATATTTTTCCCATTTTGGTGGGCGCGCTGATTACATCAGCAGTGAGTGGTGTGGGTGTTTGGTTCATGCGCAAAGGAGGGGAGGACAAGGCGACTGCGTTCTTCTCATCTATGGCTGGCGGTTCCGCTGAAATGGTCAATTTGGGCCAGCGCAACGGGGCGAAATTGAGCCATGTTGCGGCTGCCCAGACACTGCGGGTCGTGATGGTGGTGCTGACTGTGCCGGCGGTGTTCAAACTGCTCGTCAGTAACACGAATCTTGAGCACACCTCCTTACCAGTCGACTGGTATTGGTTAGGACCCGTGTTTGTCATAGGTGGAGTAGCGGCTTGGCTACTTCAACACTTTCGCCAGCCCAACCCGTGGTTATTCGGGCCGTTGTTGGTCACCGCTGGGGCGAGCACCTGGTTTGATTTGCACATAGGCTTACCGTTCGGAGCAAGCCAGTTAGGTCAGCTTTTGATCGGAAGCAGCTTGGGGTGTTTCTTCGAGCGGTCATTCTTCCGCTATGCCCCTGCGTTTCTTGCTAGGAGCTTTATCTCGACCTGCGCGATGGTCATAACCGCCTCGGTGGCGGCTGCTGGAATAGGATGGATTGTCGACGGTGACATCAGATCCTTTACGTTGGGGATGATGCCAGGTGGTATCGCGGAAATGAGCCTGACGGCTGAAACACTGCATTTAGCTGTACCGTTGGTAACGGCGATGCAAACTCTGAGGATACTGCTCGTTCTCTTTCTCGCGGAACCTATTTATCGGAGATGGCTTAAGCGAGAAAAGTGAGAGAGTCTAATCGTTGTATCGGAGGGCTGTGGTCAAAGGCGCCTCGCCAATAGGCATCTTGCATGTAGTGTAGTGGTCTAATGAAACCGGACACCCATATAGGCGAGAATGCTCACCAGATAGAGGTGTCTGATGACCAAGCAACGTCGTTCCTTTTCCGCTGAATTCAAACGCGAGGCCGCAGCTCTCGTGCTCGATCAAGGCGATAGCTATATCGAGGCCTGCCGCTCGCTCGGGGTGGTCGAATCCGCGTTGCGTCGCTGAATTAATCAACTCCAGCAGGAGCGCAGTGGTGTTACTCAGCAGACAAAAGCGCTCACGCCCGAGAAGCAGAATATCCAGGAGTTGGAAGCCCGGATCGCTCGTCTTGAGCGGGAGAAATTCATTTTAAAAAATCCTACCGCGCTCTTGATTTCGGAGGAGCACGAGCACACGCGCTGATTGATCAACTGAGCACCCAAGAGCCAGTTGATTGGCTTTGTGTGGTCTTTGATATCACTCGTTCGTGCTACTACGCCCACCGCCTCAGATGTCGAACTCCGGACGTTGAGCGACTTCGGTTACGCAGTCGAGTCAATGAGTTGTTCACACAAAGTCGGAGCGCCGCCGGCAGCCGCAGCATCGTGTCGATGATGCAGGAAGATGTTGAGCAAATCGGACGGTTCAAAGTGCGTGGTCTGATGCGGGAGCTGGCGTTAGTCAGCAAACAACCTGGATCACATGCTTACAAACAAGCGACGGTTGAGCGGCCGGATATTCCGAACATCTTGAATCGAGAGTTTGAAGTGCCGGCACCCAACCAAGTCTGGTGTGGCGATATCACCTACACCTGGGACCAAGGGAAATGGCATTACCTGGCTGTCGTGCTGGATCTCTACGCGCGCCGAGTTGTGGGTTGGGCGCTGTCGAGCAAACCGGACGCGGACTTGGTGATCAAGGCAATGAATATGGCTTACGAGCAGCGTGGCCGGCTTCAAGGACTGCTGTTTCACTCGGATCAGAGCTCGCAATATGGCAGTCGCCAGTTTCGCCAACGGCTCTGGCGTTACAGCCTGCGCCAAAGCATGAGCCGTCGTCGAAACTGTTGGGATAATGCGCCGATGGAGCGTGTGTTTCGCAGTTTGAAAACTGAATGGATACCGAGCGTGGGCTACATGACGGCTCAAGAGGCGAACCGAGACATCAGTCATTACCTGATGCATCGGTACAACTGGACTGGACCGCACCAGTTCAACGATGGGCTGTCCCCGGCTCAGGCCGAGAAAAAACTTAACGTCGTGTCCGGGATTAGTTGACCAGTTCACAGCGGCGCTTCCAAATTTTCCAGCATGAACGACTTGGCCCGCCTTAACCGTGCGCTATCAATACGCTCCAAGTGCGGACTGCGTTGCAAATGCGAATGTGGCTGATTGAGCAACATCGTTGAAATCAACATGTCGCTCACCCTGTTGTAAAGGCTATCCGGCGCCCCCCCCTGCTTGTTCAAATACGCTTGAATTGGCAAGTGTGTGCAAAATTGGTTCGATCGCCCGCCAGGCAACACCTTCGGTAGTCAGTTCACTGGAAAAACAAATTTGCCTGGGTGGAAGGTCGCCTGCCAGCTGCCCCCAAGGGTGCTCCAAATCTGAGCGTTTGATGCACACGATATGGCATCATTATCGGGGCTTGTAACAAACTGGAAGCGGAGAAATTCGAACTTTACAGCGATTGCCACTCGACGGACTTCATAATGATTCCAGAGAAGCGCTGACAAACTCAAGCCCCAACTCAGCATCTAATGCAGCCCCATGGCTACCAATCATCCAGCCCCCCTGCAAGCCGAGCCTGACGTACACTGAAAGCCGCGGACGACCACCCGGCTCTGTGTTAGAGATCGCCACTCGCGATCGCCCGCGCAGCCGCCACGACTGGGGGGAAATTGGGGATATCGTCTCAATACTCCGCGCTGAAATACTGCGCTAGAGCCAAGTCAAAATGTTCTTCGGTTATCGCTCCCGTGAATATCCAGAAAAATCGTCGAAAATGCTGATGGATGTCGATGCCATCGACATGCTGAGATAATTCGCTGAAAACGTAATAGATCACGATGCCGTCGACAGATGTCGGAGCCACCAGGATCCAGAATATTCGTGGGAGTAAATGTGGGAGTATTTTTTCAGACATGAAAAAGCCCAACCTTCCCAGATTGGGCTAATTCATTGAATTATATGGTCGGGACGGAGTGATTCGAACACTCGACCCCTAGCACCCCATGCTAGTGCGCTACCGGACTGCGCTACGCCCCGACTAGGCGTGTTACTGGGTTTGCTTCTTGACGAAGCGAACCGGAATATACCGCAAGCTTTTGAAATGTGGAAGTATTTTAAAAGCCGGAATTACTTTTTCAGAACCACCAGCACATCTTCGAGTTCGGCGATCATCTGGCGGATCATTTGTTTGTATTGGGTGGTGTCGTCTTTGGCTTCATCACCGGACATACGCTGGCGCGCGCCGCTGATGGTGAACCCCTGGTCGTAGAGCAACGCGCGGATCTGTCGGATCATCAGCACATCCTGGCGCTGATAATACCGACGGTTCCCGGTGCGTTTGACGGGGTTGAGTTGAGGAAACTCCTGCTCCCAATAGCGCAGCACGTGCGGTTTTACCGCACAGAGCTCGCTGACTTCACCAATGGTGAAGTAGCGTTTGCCTGGGATGACGGGTAGCTCGTCGTTATGACTTGGTTCCAGCATAAGCCTCAACTCGGGCCTTCAACTTCTGCCCTGGACGAAAGGTGACCACACGGCGAGCCGTGATCGGGATTTCTTCTCCCGTTTTTGGATTGCGGCCAGGCCGCTGGCGTTTGTCCCGCAGGTCAAAATTGCCGAAACCGGACAATTTGACCTGTTCGTTGTCTTCCAGAGCGTGTCTGATCTCTTCAAAAAACAGCTCGACCAATTCCTTGGCCTCGCGCTTGTTCAGACCCAACTCTTCGTACAGACGTTCCGCCATCTCAGCTTTCGTCAAAGCCCCCATACGTCACTTCCTTAACGTGGCGTTCAACCTTTGTTCGAGCGAGGTGAGGATATTTTGTGTCGTGGTATTCACCTCATCGTCATTAAGAGTGCGCGATGGATGCTGCCAGGTCAAGCCAACTGCAAGGCTTTTTCTATGCGGATCAATACCTTTACCCTGATAGACGTCAAATAGCCTGAGGTCTGTCAGCCATTCCCCTGCATTTTCACGAATTACATCCAGAACGGCAGTGGCGGCTACTTCACGATCGGCAATCAGCGCCAGGTCACGACGCACTTCAGGGAAGCGCGACAGCTCGCTGAATTTAGGCATTTTGCCCGAAGCCACTTCAGCCAGGAGCAGTTCGAACACAAATACCGGACGATCAAGACCGAGGGTTTTCGACAATTCAGGGTGAATGGCGCCGACGAAGCCTACCAAACGCCCTTCGCGCTCAACGCGTGCAGTTTGGCCCGGGTGCAACGCCGGGTGGCTGCCTGGTACGAAGGTGAACGCGTCCAGTGCACCGGCAAAGCCCAGCACCGCTTCCACGTCAGCCTTGACGTCGAAGAAGTCCACGGCATCGCGGCCCTGCGCCCAACCTTCGGGCAGGCGGCTACCGCAAACAACACCGGCCAACATCGGCTCTTGCTTCAAGCCATCCAGTTGACCAACGAAACGCAGGCCACTTTCGAACATGCGCACACGGTCTTGCTGACGGTTCAGGTTATGGGAAAGTGCTTTCACCAGGCCTGGCCACAGGGACGAACGCATGGCTGCCATGTCGTTGGATATCGGATTTGCCAGCAACAGCGGCTCGACGCCCGGGTTGAACAGTTCGAACTGCTTCGGATCGATGAAGCTGTAGGTCACGGCTTCCTGGTAGCCACGGGCAACCAGCAGGCGACGCAGTTCAGGCAAATGCGCACGCGCCTCGGCCTTAGGTTGCGGCGCCAGACGCGCTTGCGGGTAACGAACCGGCAGGCGGTTGTAGCCGTAGAGGCGAGCCAGCTCTTCGATCAGGTCGACTTCCAGGCTGATATCGAAGCGATGGCTTGGTACTTCAACGGTCCACTGCCCTTCCCCGCCTGCGGAAATACCCAGGCCGAGGGCGGACAACAGTTGCTCGATTTCAGCCGGTGCGATCACCAGGCCGAGCATCTGCTCGACGCTTTTGGCGCGCAGGGTGATCGGCGCAACCGACGGCAGGAACTGTTCATTGACGGTTTCGGTGATTGGGCCGGCTTCGCCGCCGGTGATTTCCAGCAGCAGGCCAGTGGCGCGCTCCATGGCTTCACGGGCGAGGTTCCAGTCCACGCCGCGCTCATAGCGGTGCGAGGCGTCGGTGTGCAGGCCATAGGAACGGGCCTTGCCGGCAATAGCGATCTGATCGAAGAATGCGCTTTCGAGGAATACGTCGCGAGTGGTCGCAGATACGCCGCTGTGCTCGCCACCCATCACGCCGGCAATTGCCAGGGCGCGGGAGTGGTCGGCGATGACCAGGGTATCGGCACGCAGGCTGACTTCCTGACCATCGAGCAGCACCAGTTTCTCGCCTTCTTCTGCCATGCGTACGCGGATGCCGCCGTTGATTTCGGCAAGGTCGAACGCGTGCAGCGGTTGACCCAGCTCCAGCATCACGTAGTTGGTGATGTCGACGGCAGCGTCGATGCTGCGCACGTCAGCACGACGCAGGCGCTCAACCATCCACAGCGGGGTTGGCTTGGACAGGTCGACGTTGCGGATTACACGGCCCAGGTAACGCGGGCAAGCGTTGGGTGCCAGCACGTCGATCGGACGTACTTCGTCGTGCACAGCGGGTACAGCAGCAACGGCCGGACGCGTGACCGGGGCGTTGTACAACGCGCCCACTTCACGCGCCAGGCCGGCCAGGGACAGGCAGTCGCCACGGTTCGGAGTCAGGTCGACCTCGATGCTGGCGTCTTCCAGTTCCAGGTAAACGCGGATGTCCTGGCCCACGGGCGCGTCGGCCGGCAGTTCCATCAGGCCATCATTGCCCTCGCCGACTTGCAGCTCGGCCTGGGAACACAGCATGCCATTGGACTCGACGCCACGCAGCTTGGCTTTCTTGATCTTGAAGTCGCCTGGCAGCTCGGCACCGATCATGGCGAACGGGATCTTCAGGCCCGGGCGCACGTTGGGCGCTCCGCACACGACCTGGAAGGTTTCCGCGCCATTGCTGACCTGGCACACACGCAGCTTGTCGGCATCCGGGTGCTGTTCGGTGCTCAGCACCTCACCCACCACTACGCCACTGAAAACACCGGCCGCCGCAGTAACGCTATCGACCTCAAGACCGGCCATCGACAAACGAGCAACCAGCTCGTCGCGACCTACCTGCGGGCTTACCCAGCCACGCAGCCATTGTTCACTGAATTTCATCCTGCTCTCCTAAAGATTCGTTACGACTAGCGAAATTGCGCGAGGAACCGCAAGTCGTTGTCGAAGAACAGACGCAAGTCGTTCACGCCGTAACGCAGCATGGCCAGACGCTCTACACCCATGCCGAAGGCAAAGCCCGAGAATTCTTCCGGATCGATGCCGGACATGCGCAACACGTTGGGGTGAACCATGCCGCAGCCCATCACTTCCAGCCAGCCGGTCTGTTTGCAGACGCGGCAGCCTTTACCGCTGCACATCACGCATTCCATATCGACTTCAGCGGACGGCTCGGTGAACGGGAAGAACGAAGGACGGAAACGCACCGCCAGCTCCTTCTCGAAGAACACCCGCAGGAATTCTTCGATGGTGCCCTTGAGGTCGGCGAAGTTGATGTCGCGATCAACCAGCAGGCCTTCGACCTGGTGGAACATCGGCGAGTGGGTGATATCGGAGTCGCTGCGGTACACACGGCCTGGGCAGACGATGCGGATCGGCGGCTTGTTCGCTTCCATGGTGCGGACCTGTACCGGCGAGGTATGGGTGCGCAACAGCATGTTCGCGTTGAAATAGAAGGTGTCGTGCATCGACCGGGCCGGGTGGTGGCCTGGGATGTTGAGCGCCTCGAAGTTGTGATAGTCGTCTTCGACCTCAGGGCCTTCGGCAATGCCGTAGCCGATGTGGGTGAAGAACTGTTCGATACGTTCCAGAGTCCGGGTGATCGGATGCAGGCCACCCGAGGCCTGACCACGGCCAGGCAGGGTTACGTCAATGGACTCGGCGGCGAGCTTGGCCGCAAGATCGGCCTCCTCGAGCGACGCCTTGCGTGCATTGAGCACCTCTGTGACACGCTCCTTGGCGACGTTGATCAGCGCACCGACTTGCGGACGCTCTTCAGCCGGCAAATTCCCCAGGGTCTTCATCACCTGAGTCAATTCACCTTTTTTGCCAAGGTAGTGAACCCTGATTTGCTCCAGGGCATTTACATCTTCAGCGCTTTGCACAGCCTCAAGGGCTTGAGCGACGAGCGCGTCCAGGTTTTCCATGTACAGACTCCAGATACAAAATAGGGGAAGAGCTTGAAGGCTCTTCCCCTATTTATGACGTTTAACACCTTGGGCTACAGAGTAACCCAGGGTGACTGTCGGGGGTACTTAAGCCAAGGTGGCTTTAGCTTTCTCGACAATCGCAGCAAACGCCGCTTTTTCGTTCACTGCCAGATCAGCCAGAACCTTACGGTCGATCTCGATGGACGCTTTTTTCAGGCCAGCAATGAAACGGCTGTAGGACAGACCGTTAACACGTGCACCGGCGTTGATACGAGCGATCCACAGAGCGCGGAACTGACGTTTTTTCTGACGACGGTCACGGTAGGCGTATTGGCCTGCCTTGATTACCGCTTGCTTGGCAACACGGAATACGCGTGAACGCGCGCCGTAGTAGCCTTTAGCAAGTTTCAGAATTTTTTTGTGACGCTTACGGGCAATGACGCCACGCTTTACACGAGCCATGAGTTACTTCCTCTATTCTTGATCCAAAAATTAACGAAGGCGCAGCATGCGCTCGACTTTTGCCACGTCAGACGGATGCAGCAAGCTGCTACCGCGCAGTTGACGCTTACGCTTGGTCGACATTTTGGTCAGGATGTGGCTCTTGAAAGCGTGCTTGTGCTTGATACCGTTAGCAGTTTTCAGAAACCGCTTAGCAGCACCACTTTTAGTCTTCATCTTTGGCATGTTCGGATACTCCGCATTCAGTTGATAAACATAATCAGAAGGCCTGCCGTGCCCTGTTGATTACTTCTTCTTTTTCGGGGCGATGACCATGATCAGCTGGCGTCCTTCCATCTTAGGATGCTGTTCGACCGAACCGTACTCGAGCAGGTCAGCTTCAACCCGCTTGAGGAGTTCCATCCCCAGCTCCTGGTGGGCCATCTCACGGCCGCGGAATCGCAAGGATACCTTGGCCCTGTCCCCATCACTCAGGAAACGTACCAGGTTGCGCAGTTTTACCTGGTAATCCCCTTCCTCCGTCCCTGGACGAAACTTGATTTCTTTTACTTGAATCTGCTTCTGGTTCTTCTTCGCCGCAGCAATCTGCTTCTTCTTCTCGAAGATCGACTTGCCGTAGTCCATCACCCGGCAAACAGGCGGGACTGCGTCGGCGGAGATTTCCACCAGGTCCAATTTGGACTCTTCAGCGATACGAAGCGCTTCATCAATCGAGACGATGCCAATCTGCTCGCCGTCAGCGCCAATTAACCGAACCTCGCGTGCCGAGATATTCTCGTTGATCGGGGCTTTCGGTGCAGCTCGTTTATCTTGTCTCATTTCACGCTTAATAATAATTACTCCGAATCTGGGCGACCACGCCGGGAAACCGCTTGCGCGAGGAACTCAGCGAACTGGGCGACGGGCATCGAGCCCAGGTCAGCACCTTCACGAGTACGCACAGCGACAGTCTGCATCTCGACTTCCCGATCTCCGATAACCAAAAGATAGGGAACCTTGAGCAAAGTATGCTCGCGGATTTTAAAGCCGATCTTTTCATTTCTCAAGTCGGACTTGGCACGAAATCCGCTTTCGTTGAGTGTTTTTTCAACCTCAGCGGCAAAATCTGCCTGTTTATCAGTGATATTCATGATCACTGCCTGGGTCGGAGCCAGCCACGCAGGGAATGCACCCTCGTAGTGCTCGATCAGGATCCCGACGAACCGTTCGAACGAGCCAAGGATCGCCCTGTGCAGCATAACCGGGTGTTTACGGCTGTTGTCTTCGGACACATATTCAGCGCCCAGACGGATCGGCAGGTTAAAATCGAGCTGCAGGGTACCACACTGCCAGACGCGGCCAAGGCAATCTTTCAGCGAGAACTCGATCTTCGGACCGTAGAAAGCGCCCTCGCCCGGCTGCAGATCGTACGCAAGGCCCGCACTGTCGAGCGCAGCGGCCAGTGCAGCTTCGGCGCGGTCCCACAGTTCGTCGGAGCCGACGCGTTTTTCCGGACGAGTGGACAGCTTCATCTCGACGTCGGTAAAGCCGAAATCGCGATATACATCCATGGTCAGCTTGATGAACGCGGCGGATTCAGCCTGCATCTGCTCTTCGGTGCAGAAGATGTGGGCGTCGTCCTGAGTGAAGCCGCGCACGCGCATGATGCCGTGCAACGCACCCGATGGCTCGTTACGGTGGCAGGCACCGAATTCAGCCAGGCGCATCGGCAACTCGCGATAGCTCTTCAGGCCCTGGTTGAACACCTGCACGTGGCACGGGCAGTTCATCGGCTTGATGGCGTAATCGCGGTTTTCCGACTGGGTGGTGAACATGTTGTCGGCGTAGTTGGCCCAGTGCCCGGATTTCTCCCACAAGCTGCGGTCAACGACCTGGGGTGTCTTGATCTCCAAGTAGCCGTTCTCGCGCTGAACCTTGCGCATGTACTGCTCAAGCACCTGGTACAGGGTCCAGCCGTTCGGGTGCCAGAACACCATGCCCGGCGCTTCTTCCTGGAGGTGGAACAGGTTCAGGCGCTTGCCGATCTTGCGGTGGTCGCGCTTTTCGGCTTCTTCGATGCGCTGGATGTAGGCCGCCAGCTGCTTCTTGTCAGCCCAGGCGGTGCCGTAGATCCGCTGCAGTTGCTCGTTCTTCGCGTCGCCACGCCAGTAGGCGCCGGACAGTTTGGTCAGCTTGAAGGACTTGAGAAAGCGTGTGTTCGGCACGTGCGGGCCACGGCACATGTCGACGTATTCTTCGTGGTAGTACAGGCCCATGGCCTGCTCGTCCGGCATGTCTTCCACCAGGCGCAGCTTGTAGTCTTCGCCACGGGCGGTGAACACGTCGATCACTTCGGCACGCGGCGTGACTTTCTTGATCACGTCGTAGTCTTTTTCGATCAGCTGGTGCATGCGCTGTTCGATGGCCGCCAGGTCGTCCGGAGTGAAAGGACGCTCGTAGGCGATGTCGTAATAGAAGCCTTCGTCGATGACCGGGCCGATCACCATCTTCGCGGTTGGGTACAGTTGCTTGACCGCATGGCCAATCAAGTGCGCGCAAGAGTGGCGAATGATCTCCAGCCCCTCTTGATCCTTGGGCGTGATGATTTGCAGGCTGGCATCGGAGGTGATCAGGTCGCTGGCATCGACCAGCTTGCCGTCGACCTTGCCGGCTACGGTAGCCTTGGCCAGGCCTGCACCAATGGATGCGGCGACCTCGGCTACGGAAACCGAATGATCGAATGAACGTTGACTGCCGTCGGGAAGAGTAATAGTTGGCATGGCGCCTCCTCTCCTAGTGGTGACCCCTACCAAAGGTCACGTGGGTTGGGATGAGCCAGTACAAGATCCAACACCAGGCCGTTCAATGATGAACGCCTGCCTTACAGCGGCAGGAGCCTTTCGGCCAACCGATAATCGAACCAGAGTGACTGGAGTGAGCTAAAAAGAACATGGCAAGGCGGCAATTGGCGCGCCTGGAAATAGCCAAGCGCAAGATGCTAGCACAGATGAACGGTCATCGCGGCGCTGCTATCTTGTGTAACGACAAAATCCGCGCTTTATAGCCGCAAAAGTGAACTTGAGCTGTACGCAATGCCTCAAACCCACTGAGAATCGCCGTTCGTCCTCGACCCAAAGGAGCATCCTCATGATGCGTTTTACCTCTACCCTCGCTCTCGCCGCTTCCCTGACCCTCCTTTCCCTCGGTGCACAGGCAGCCGCCCCGTCGAACTGGCCAGCCGGTGCCCGTGACAGCTTCGTCAACGACTGCAGCGCAGCCGCCAGCCAGAACGTAGACGTCAAGACCGCCAAAGACCACTGCGAATGTGGCGCTGACAAAATCAATGCCGAATTGAGCACTGCAGAAATCAAGGAACTCATGACCAACCCGAACGCCAAGCCTGAGCTTAAAAACAAAGCGGTCGCGGCTATTTCGTCCTGCAAAGTCGTGAAGAAAAAGTAAGATCGGCCACAGATCAGACGGCTTTTTATCGGGCAAAACAGCCTGAAAACTGCCATTTCTCACAAAATACGCAGCTTTTACGGCTTTTTTTACCAGTTGATATTTCGAGCGAAAGCCCCGTAGATCGGGGCTTTCAGCCGGGACAGGTATTAAACGCAACGCTATTGATTAGCAAACAATGCCTTGGGGGGGCTCCCAAGCCGAACATTTCGACTATGATAGCCCGGTGTGCCCAGTTGGCCTGAGCAGCACAGCACTACTGAAAATATATGTTTCTTGGAGATACACCATGTCTAATCGCCAAACCGGCACCGTTAAATGGTTCAACGATGAAAAAGGCTTCGGCTTCATCACTCCTCAAGGTGGCGGTGACGACCTGTTCGTACACTTCAAAGCTATCGAAAGCGACGGTTTCAAAAGCCTGAAAGAAGGCCAAACCGTTTCCTTCGTGGCTGAGAAAGGCCAAAAGGGTATGCAAGCTGCACAGGTTCGCGGCGAGTAATTCTCCGCTGAGCTAAAAAAACCCCGTCCATGTGACGGGGTTTTTTATGGGCACTGCAAAAGCCTTGAGAGACTTAGCCGCAATTGACCCGCGTGATCACCAGGTTGTCATCGGTGTTCAGGTTGAGGCGGTCGGAGCGGTATTCCAGGGTGATCATGTCGTTAGGCTTGAGGATACGTGCGTTCTGCGCACCGGCACGGGTACGCGCCTGTTCCAGCAACTGGGGCGAGGCTTTCTGGCCGATGGTGAATTCGGCGGCTTTCGACTCACAGCGGCTATGACCGGCATCGGCCACGGCGGCGTCTTTGGCTGGCTCAGAGGCACCCGGGGTGCTGCAACCCGCCAATGCGAGTGCCGCCAACAAAGTACCGAATGATGCGAGCTTCCAAGGCATGAAGCCTCCTATGATAAAAAATGGACAGAGATCGTGCGACAGCGATTGGGCGGATTGGTTTCAAGACGTAAACCGCCGCCGGGCAAGTTTGCCTGAGTCGGGACAGGCATTCGCCCGCTCAATCGTGACCGGATATGAATGTGCTCAGTAGATGTCGATGTAGTCGAATGCCGGCTTCGGCCAGTTTTCCTTCAGAGCATTGAAGATCTGTGTCACCCAGACTTCATCACTGGCGGCAACATTACCTACGTATCCGGAGCCCTTGGCCCAGGTCTCCAGGCGAAACAGCAGGCCGTCGATATCCACGCCACCTACAACCCTTCCTGAAGAGATATAGGCGATTCCGGCCTTGGTCACCCGCAACTGGGCATGTTCGTCGTCACTGGCACTGGCGAGAAGCTGGCGCACATTCGCCAGTGTCAGGTTCTCGGGGTTGTTCAAATCGATCTGCACGTGGTGTCCCCGGCAATTAAACAGGCGGACAGTGTCGCACAGCAGTAACGTCATGCCGAACCGCCCCATGCCTAAGTATCAGTGCCAAACGCAATGCAAAATGGTTAACTGGCCGGGTAAGAACCGCGTTCCAGCGCATTGCCCTGTATTTTCAGCCCCGTGAGACCTTCATGACCACCGTAACGCTCCAAGCCGATATCAAAGCCAAGTGGCCCCAAGGACAAAGCTCATACAGCCCCGGCAGCCCAGAGGAATTGGCGATTATCGGCATCGACCTGCTGGTCAAGGAACTGGGTACGCAGGCAGCGCAAGCGTTCATCGGCCAGATATTCGAGAAATACCCGGCCGATCACATGGGGGCACACGACCCCGAGCGCGAATAAGAACCGGCTGGCGCACGCCGACCGGTCAACCCATTACTTCAGACGCGCCAGGCGCTCGGTCAGCAGATCGAAGAAGCCCTGGGCATCACCGTTCTCCACCCAGAACGCGTTCTTCGGTTGTTTCAGGCCGTCGTACCAGTCGACGATGGTCTGGCCGAAGGTTGGACCTTCACGGCTATCCACCACCACATTGACTTCACGACCGCTGAACAGCGAAGGCTTGAGCAGGTAAGCCACGACGGTGGCGTCATGCACCGGGCCGCCGGGAATGCCGTAGTGCTCCATGTCGCCCTTGACGTATTCATTGAGAATATCGCCAACCACCTTGCTCGCGTTGTTCTTGAGGTCGGCGATCTTTTTCAGGCGGGCTTCGCTGGTCAGTACCTTGTGGGTCACGTCCAGCGGCAGGTAAGTCAGCTTGACGCCGCTCTTGAGCACAATTTCAGCCGCAACCGGGTCGGCGAACAGGTTGAACTCCGCCACCGGCGTGATATTGCCGCCGTTGAAGTGCGCGCCGCCCATCACAACGACCTCCTTGATGCCCTGGGTGATTTCCGGTGCCTGGGTCAGCGCCAGCGCCAGGTTGGTCTGCGGGCCGAGCATCGCGATGGTGATGCTGTGCGGCTTGGCAGTGCTGAGGGTCTTGATCAGGTAATCAACCGCATTGCCGTCAGCCAGGCCCTTTTTCGGCTCATGCACGGTGACGCCGGAAATGCCTTCCTTACCGTGAATATTCTCGGCGTAGATCGGCGTGCGCAGCAGCGGTGCGGGCGCACCAGCGTACACCGGGATGTCCTCGCGCCCCGCCCACTCACGGGCCAGGCGTGCATTGCGGGAGGTCTTGTCCAGGCGCACGTTGCCGGCGACGGTGGTGAGCGCGCGAATGTTCAGCTCATCCGGGGAGGCCATGGCGAACAGCAATGCGACCACATCGTCAGCACCTGGATCGGTGTCGATGATCAGGTCGATTTTTTCCGCCGCCTGGGCGCTTGCAGCAGTGAGCGCAGACAAAAGCAGGACACTCCGGAACAGGTTTTTCAGGGTTGGAAGACCATATTGCATAAAACACTCCTTGTCGTTGAGAACGCTAGAACGTTACGCCGGACACCAGCGCGATATTGCAGTAGGGCTGGCATTCACCGGTGCGCACTACCGCGCGCGCGTTGTGAGTGAGCTGCTTGAATTCGTCATGGCTGACCAGACGCCGCTCACCGATGGCCGCCTGTTCTGTGAGCGCATTCAGCTCGGCCAAAGCCGGTGGTTGCTTGAGCAGGATTTCTTCCGCCAGCACATGGCGTTCAACCTGCATCTCGCTGAGCACGATACGCAAGGTGCTGATGAAATCCGGGATGCCCTGGGTCAACGCCAGGTCGATCAGCTCGACACCCGGCGGCACCGGCAGGCCAGCGTCACCGATCACGAGGATGTCACCATGCCCAAGCGAGGCGATCACGCGCGACAGGGCAATATTGAGCAGAGGTGTCTTTTTCATGAGGGCACAAAACCTTGTACGTCGTGCAGCGTTGGAATAGAGGGTTGCGCACCGGCGCGGGTGACCGACAACGCCGCCGCGACCTGGCCAAAACGAATGGCCTCGGCCTCGCTCTTGCCGTTGGCCAACGCCGCCGCAAAGCCACCGACGAACGTATCACCCGCTGCCGTTGTGTCTACCGCCTTGACCTTGGGCGCAAGCAGGTGCTCGAAATTCAGGCCGTCGGTAAACAGTGCGCCCTGGGAGCCCAAGGTAATGATGACTTTGCCGGCGCCCGCCTGGATCAGGTGGGTGGCCGCAGCCTTGGCACTGTCAATGGAGTCGACGGCCACACCACTCAGTGCGGCAGCTTCGCTTTCATTGGGTATCAGGTAATCAATCGAGGCGTACCACTCAGCCGGCAACGGCGCGCTGGCCGGTGCAGGGTTGAGGATCACCGTCTTGCCCAGCTCACGACCGCGCTTGAGGGCATAGCCCACCGTATTCATCGGCACTTCCAGCTGGCAGACGATCACCTCAGCCGCCTGCAGCACCGCATCAAACGCCTGCAATGAGGCTGGCGTCAGTTCGCCGTTACTGCCCGCCACGATCACAATCGCGTTCTGGCTGCTGTCATCGACCACGATCAAGGCCACGCCACTGGAACCGTCCACGGTGCTGACGGCCTGGCAATCGATGCCTTCCACCACCAACGCATCGCGCAACTGGATGCCATAGGCATCGCTGCCGACACAGCCGATCATCGACACATCGGCCCCCAAGCGTGCGGAGGCTACCGCCTGGTTCGCACCCTTGCCACCAGGCACGGTTGAGAATGTCTGGCCGATCAAGGTTTCACCGGCACGGGGCAACCGGCTGGCACGGGTGACCAGGTCCATGTTCAAGCTGCCTATTACCACTACTTTTGCTGGCATACATCAGTACTCATCAATTCGGTTCAGCGGTATTGGGCGAACGTACCGGAGACAGGTGCCGTCGACTCACGCAACACGATGCTCGGCGTCACGATGCGTTGATCAATCGGCATTTGGGGTGTTGCAATTCTTCGCAGTAAAAGTTCGGCCGCCGTCTCGCCCAGTTGCACGATCGACTGCCCGACCGTGGTCAGCGCCGGGTAGACGTAACGGCTCATTTGAATATCATCGAAACCGATCACCGACAGCTCACCCGGTACGCGGATATTGCGCTCTGCCGCTGCACGCAACACGCCAAAACCAATCATGTCGTTACTGGCAAAAATCGCACTGGGCGGGTTTTGCGCCAGCAAATGCACAGCGGCGGCATAACCGCCCGTGCTGGTGAAATCGCTTTCCTGGGTGCGGTTGGCGGCCACCTCGACACCGGCCTCTCGCAGCGCACGGTGATAGCCCGCCAAACGCATTTGCGCGACACGGGTATGGGCAGGGCCGCCGATGCAAGCAATGTCGCGATGGCCCAGTTCGAGCAAGTGCCGGGTCGCCAGATAGGCGCCCTCCTCGTGATCGATACGCACCAGGTCCACATCAATGCCATCCAGCGCCCGGTCGACAATCACCATGGGCGTGCGCACCGCGCTCAAGCCAGCGGCAAGGCCACTGTCGTCACCGCCCACCGAGGTCACGATCAAGCCGTCGACGCGCTTTTCCAACAGCACGCGCAAATAGTTGCGTTGCTTTTCAGCATTGTCGTCGGAGTTGCAGAGGATCACGCAGTAGCCGTTACGCTCGCAGTAATCCTCGATGCCGCGAGCCAATTCCGCAAAATACGGGTTGAGGCTGTTGGGCACCAGCAAACCGATCGTGGCCGTGGTCTTGGCCTTGAGTGAGCGCGCGACGGCACTGGGCACATAGTCGAGCTGCTTGATCGCCGCTTCAACCTTGATGCGCACCGGCTCACTGACCGGGCGAGTCTTGTTCACCACATGGGACACCGTGGTGTAGGAAATACCCGCAAGCGCTGCCACATCCTTGATCGTTGCCATAGGTCAGCCCCGCCGACTGGCGCGCTGGCTGCGGTAGGTGTCGAGGACCACGGCGATCACGATTACGGCACCGGTGATGATGCGCTTGGTCGGTTCCGTGGCCCCGATCTGCGCCAGGCCAGCCGCCAGTACCGAAATAATCAACACACCAAAGAAGGTACTGATCACCGAGCCGCGCCCGCCCATCAGGCTGGTGCCGCCGATCACCACTGCCGCAATCACTTGCAGCTCCAGGCCGGAACCGGCGTTCGGGTCCGCCGCTTCCAGGCGCGAAATCTGGAACAGCGCCGCCACGCCGGCCAGCAGGCCCATGAGGCTGAACACCAGGATCTTGTAAGGTTTTGGATTGATCCCCGCCAGGCGCACAGCCTCTTCGTTGGTGCCGATGCCGATCAGGTAGCGACCAAACACAGTGCGGGTGAGCACCAGCTGCGCGGCGATGATTACCAGCAACGCGATGATGAACGACGGTGAAATACCAAAGGCAATCGGGTTGGACAGCCAGGCAAACGAATCCCCGATGTAAGCGGTGCGCGAGCCGGTCATCTGGTATGCGACGCCTCGGGCCATTTCCAGCACGCCGAGGGACACGATGAACGATGGTATGCGCCAGGCCACGGTGATCGAGCCGGTGATGGTACCGGCCAACGCCGCGCAGCCCATGCCCAGCACGGCAGCCGGCAACACGCTCCAGCCCCAGCCGAGGATCGCTACGCTGACGGCCGATGCAGCCAGTGCCAGCACCGAGCCCACCGACAGGTCGATCCCACCGATGATCAGGATGAAGGTCATGCCCACCGCCAGTACCATCAGGTCCGGAATCTGGTTGGCCAGGGTGCTGAAGGTGTCATAGGACAGGAAGTGATCGCTGAGCACCGAGAACAGCGCAATCATCGCCAGCAAGGCACCCGCAAGACCCAGGTAGGTGCCCAGGCCATAGAAGTTGCCGCCGGTCTTGCCAGGGGAAGTTGTGGTTTTCATGGGGTATCCCTAAGCACTGCGTCGTTGAGCAGCGCATCACGTTTCTGATAGCCAGCAAAGGCGGCGGCGAGCAATTCGTCCTGGGTCCAGCTGTCGCGCTCGAAGGTCTCGATCAAGCGCCCGGCGGACAACACGCCGATGCGGTCGCAGATCAGCATGAGTTCACGCAGATCACTGGACACCACCACCAGCGCTTTGCCCTGGCGGGTCAATTCGCCCAGCAAGGCATAAATATCGAACTTGGCACCCACGTCGATGCCGCGGGTTGGCTCATCGAACAGCATCACCGAGCAGTCGCGCTCCAGCCAGCGGCCAATCACTACCTTCTGCTGGTTACCGCCGGACAGTTCGGAAACCAACTGCGCCGGACTGGAACTGCGGATGCGCATGGCGTCGATCTGACGCTTGGCCAAGGCGGTCTCGTCGCGGCTGTTGACCACGCCACCGCCGGAGATTTCCGGCATGTTGCCCAGGGCAATGTTGGCGCTGATGGACTGGGTCAGCAGCAGGCCCTCACCCTTGCGGTCTTCGGTGATCAGGGCAATACCGTGGCCCACCGCATCCACGGGCGAGCGGATGCTCACCACCTGGGCTGGCGAACCAAGCGCCACGGTGCCGCTGTCGGCCAGGTCGGCGCCGAAGATCAGGCGCAACAACTCTGTACGACCGGCACCTATCAGGCCGGAGATACCGTAGATCTCACCGGCGCGCACTTCAAAGGACACGTCGCGGACCTTGTCCGAGCGAGTCAGGCCTTTTACCGTCAAGGCCGGACCACCAATGGAGCGCGGGCCCAGGTCGATGTGCTCGCCCAGCTCACGACCGACCATCAAGGTGACCAGTTGCTCACTGTTGTAATTGGCCATCGGCTCGACACAGACCAGTTTGCCGTCGCGCAGTACCGCAATGCGCTGGGCAACACGGGCCAGCTCTTCCAGCCGGTGCGAAATGTAAATGATCGCCACGCCCCGGGCCTGCAAGCGGGTGATTTGTTCAAACAGCATCTCGACTTCACGGGCCGTCAGCATGGCCGTGGGTTCGTCAAGGATCAGTACGTGGCAGTCGCCGATCAGGTTGCGGGCGATTTCGACCATTTGCTGATGGCCAATACCCAGGCTGCCAACCAGCGTGTCCGGATCGATGGCATCCAGCCCGACCTGGGCCATGGCCTCGATTGCAGCCTTGCGCAGTTGCTTGCGGCTGATCCAGCCACAGTGGCTGGGCAGGTTATCCAGGAACAGGTTTTCGGCAACAGTCAGTGTCGGCAGCAGGTTGAGCTCCTGCATGACCATACGCACGCCCAACTCTTCAGCCTGGGTGCGGCTGCCAGGGCGAAAATCCTGGCCGTTGAACTGCATGTGCCCGGTAGTCGGCGTGACCAGCCCGCCGATGATCTTCGACAAGGTACTTTTGCCTGCGCCGTTCTCTCCGGTCAGCGCCAGCACTTCCCCGCGATTGAGCGTCAGGGTGATGTCGGACAGAACCGGTTGGGCATAGGTCTTGCCGATACCGCTGACCGAGAGGACAGCGTTCGGGGCGGAAGATGACATAGGAAAATCTCCAGGCGCCCGCCCAGGACGAGCGGGCGCTGTTGGGTGCTGCCAGGATTACTTCTTGAGGACGAGTTCGACCGGGGTTTCGATCACGCCATCTTTGGCATCGACTTTCTCACCCTTGACCAGCTTGAGCGCATTCTGGATACCGAACACGGCTTGCTGGGCAGCAGCCTGGTCAGCGGTCGCCAGGACACGGCCGTCCTGCAGCATCGGCTTGATGGCTTCGATGTTGTCGTAGCCTACGACCAGCACCTTGCCAGCCTTGCCGGCCGCGCGCACGGCAGAGACGGCGCCCAGGGCCATGTTGTCGTTACCGGCCAGCAGGGCCTTGAGGTCGGGGTATTCACTCAGCATGGCGGATGCCACTTTCTGACCCTGGTCGATTTCCCAGTTGCCGGATTGGGTGGAGACGATCTTCATGCCGGCAGCGTCCATCGCATCCTTGTAGCCTGCGGTACGTTGCTGGGCGTTGGTGGTCGTCGGAACACCCTCGATGATACCGACCTTGTCACCCGAGGCCAGTTGCTTGGCCAGGTAGTCGCCGACCAGCTTGGAGCCTTTGCGGTTGTCCGGGCCTACGAAGGGGATGTCGAGGTTCTTGCTTTTGAGCACGTCCGGGTCCAGGCGGTTGTCGATGTTGACGACCTTGATACCGGCGTCCGAAGCTTTCTTCAGCACGGTGACAAGTGCCTTGGAGTCGGCAGGCGCGATGACGATGGCGTTGACCTTGGCGAGGATCATCTGGTTGACGATGTCGATCTGCGCGCTGGTATCGGTTTCGTTCTTGATCCCGTTGGTGATCATGTCGAAATCGGTGGCGTGTTCTTTCTGATACGCCTTGGCACCATCCTGCATGGTGACGAAGAATTCATTGGCAAGGGATTTCATGACCAGGCCGACCTTGGGTTTGGCGGCGTCATCGGCAAATGCAGAGGAGAGAGGCAGGGCAGCAGATGCAGCAGCAAGCACAGCGACAGCAAGAAGACGTCCAGCGAATGGCAGCTTCATGGGTTCACTCCGATCTTATGATTATTGTGAGCAACGCTTGCACCGAAGACCCCTTCGGCAGCCTTCCCACCCGGGCGGCTGATACGAGCTGTCACGATACTCAAGGAGTGCTCCGTGAAACATCTCGCAAACGTTTGCGTTATTCAAACTATGAGAACCTTGTCGAGATTTGTCAACGGTTGAAAACAGCCTTTCATCCACGCCCTCCCTCCCGCTTGAGCATAGGTGCAGTTAAACATCGCACCCTCTCGGTCGCTCCTTAAAACGACAGGCTGGTGCGCATCATTCATGCATCCCCCAAAGCCTGGCGGTCAACTTTTTCGGACAACCGAACACAATGCAGTCCGATGTTCGGAAAGCCGGACACCCACATTATCAACAAACCCGAAAAATCAATATTAATTGTTATAAATCAATCATTTAAATTGTTTTAGCGATCACGCTGAGCCTGGTACAGATCCTGCTCTACCCCATCACCTCGTGGCATTCAGAACCGCCCGGGTGTTCTAGATGAACCTGCTACAGCACTCATCAAAAACCAGAGAGAAAAATAATGAAATCTGCACTGAAGACTTTTGTTCCGGGCGCGTTAGCCCTCCTGCTGTTGTTCCCCGTTGCCGCCCAGGCAAAGGAAGTTGAAACCAAGACCAAACTGTCCAACGTGGTGATCCTCGCCACCGGCGGCACCATTGCTGGCGCCGGTGCCAGCGCAGCCAACAGCGCCACCTACCAGGCAGCGAAAGTCGGTATCGAGCAATTGATCGCTGGTGTTCCTGAGCTTAGCCAGATCGCCAATGTGCGTGGCGAGCAAGTGATGCAAATTGCGTCCGAAAGCATCAACAATGAAAACCTGCTGCAACTGGGTCGCCGCGTCGCCGAACTGGCCGACAGCAAGGACGTGGACGGCATCGTGATCACCCACGGTACCGACACCCTGGAAGAAACCGCCTACTTCCTGAACCTGGTGGAGAAAACCGACAAGCCAATCGTGGTGGTCGGTTCCATGCGACCAGGCACCGCCATGTCGGCGGATGGCATGCTCAACCTGTACAACGCTGTGGCCGTGGCCGGCAGTAAGGATGCACGCGGCAAAGGCGTGCTGGTCACCATGAACGACGAGATCCAGTCGGGTCGCGACGTCAGCAAGATGATCAATATCAAGACCGAAGCGTTCAAGAGCCCATGGGGCCCACTGGGCATGGTGGTTGAAGGCAAATCCTACTGGTTCCGCTTGCCGGCCAAGCGTCACACCATGGATTCGGAATTCGATATCAAGAACATCAAGAGCCTGCCGGACGTCGAGATCGCCTATGGCTACGGCAACGTGAGCGACACTGCCTACAAGGCCCTGGCTCAAGCAGGCGCCAAAGCCATCATCCACGCCGGCACTGGCAACGGCTCCGTGTCCTCGAAAGTCGTACCTGCCCTGGTGGAACTGCGCAAGCAGGGTGTACAGATCATTCGCTCTTCCCACGTGAATGCCGGCGGCATGGTTCTGCGCAACGCCGAACAGCCTGACGACAAATACGACTGGGTCGCTGCACTCGACCTGAACCCGCAGAAAGCCCGCATCCTGGCCATGGTCGCCTTGACCAAGACCCAAGACAGCAAAGAGCTGCAGCGGATGTTCTGGGAATACTGATTCCTGACTGCCCCCCTGTAGGAGCGAGTTTGCTCGCTCCTACACCCTCACGCTCCGCCCTACATCCAATTGCCTGAATTGCTGTAAGACGAACTTCTTGAATTTTAAGTGGTTGCGAAATCACCTACAGTTAAATACTGTATGTGCGTACAGCTTATTAAGGAATACTCCGTGGCAAAGTCCTCTTCCGCAGTGCCCACCGCACCTGATACCTACGAACGCCTGGCTATTCGCGTGCAAAAGATCATCAATTCAACCAACGCCCAGAAAGCCAAGGCAGCGTTGATCTTCCGTTTGCCGGACGAGCCTGAGGATGAATGGGCGCGCTTACTGGAGGAAATCGCAGAGAACGACAATGTCACCCTCGCCTATCGTGACGACGGTGGCGTACAGATTTTCTGGGTTGTACCGAAGGAAGATTGATTCAATGAGTGTCCGTTTTATCGCGGTGTGCTGCCTGTTTTTTGCCGTCACCGCCCACGCCCAGGCGCCACGCACGTTCAGTGAAGCCAAGAAAATCGCCTGGAAGCTCTACGCTCCACAATCCACCGAGTTCTATTGCGGCTGCAAGTACACGGGCAATCGCGTGGACTTGAAAGCCTGTGGCTACATCCCCCGCAAAAACGCCAATCGTGCCGCACGCATCGAATGGGAGCACATTGTTCCCGCCTGGCAGATCGGGCATCAGCGCCAATGCTGGCAGGACGGTGGGCGTAAGAACTGCACGCGCCATGATGACGTGTTCAAGCGCGCCGAAGCGGACCTGCATAACCTGGTGCCAAGCATCGGCGAGGTCAACGGTGACCGTAATAACTTCAGTTTTGGCTGGCTGCCGGTACAAAGCGGGCAGTACGGGTCTTGCCTGACTCAAGTGGATTTCAAGGCCAAGAAGGTCATGCCGCGCCCTTCCATCCGGGGAATGATCGCCCGCACCTATTTTTATATGAGCAAACAGTACGGCTTGCGACTGTCGAAACAGGATCGCCAGTTGTACGAAGCCTGGAACAAGACCTACCCGGTGCAGGTCTGGGAGCGCCAGCGTAACCAGACAGTGGCGTGTGTGATGGGGCGCGGCAATGAGTTTGTCGGCCCGGTGAACCTGAAAGCCTGTAGTTGAAAATGGGCGAACCTCCCGCCCACCCGGCGCGTTACTGTGCAGCCTTGTGCTCGATAACCTGCGATTCGGTATCGGTTTTCTTGGCGCGCGCCATTTTCTCGTTGAGCAGTGCTTGCTTGGCCTCGGCTTCAGCCTTGGTCGCGAACGGCCCCAGCAGGACTTCGTCCTTGCCGTCAACCTTCACGATGTAAAAGTTGAAACCATGTTCCAGCAACCAGGCCGTAAGGTCGGTGATGGCCTGTAGCTTGTGGTCCGGCGGCCCTACCCATACATCCCATTCCTGGGCAGCAATCGCGCCGGTTTGCGGCTGGGTTTCGGTCACGGCAGGCTTGCTCCTGGGGGCCTCGACGCGTTTGCCCTCACCGCAACCGGCCAATGCCAACACCGCCATTGCCATCGCTACTTTACGCACTGCCCTGCTCCTTTAAAGATAAAGAGGCGACTTTATCATTCACTGTCTATTCTGGCCGTCATAAACGTTGGCTTAAACAATGCGAATCATGTATCGCAGACCTGTATGATGCCGCCATGGGAATTAATGTCGCCTCTATGCGTCCTAAAAAGAGGCAGTCACAGGGAAGCGCTTAGCAGTAAGCTACACACATCCGACACCTGCCCTGTCTGAAACATGTGTCCTTAAAAGTAATCAAGGAGAAGTCCATGCTGATACTCACCCGCAAAGTTGGTGAAAGCATAAACATCGGTGATGACATCACGATCACCATCCTGGGCGTCAGCGGCCAGCAAGTACGAATCGGCATCAACGCACCCAAGGATGTTGCCGTGCATCGCGAGGAAATCTACCAGCGCATCCAGGCCGGTTTGACTGCCCCGGACAAAAACCAGACGCCTTGAAGCGCCCTCAGTAGCCAGCCCTTTCGTACACTGTAATGGCTGGCGAAAACCTCTTCACACCGCTCTTGTCATTGCTGCGTGACTGACGCCACCAATGCGTTCATCTTCATGGAAAGATGAAACTGTCTTCACGCCCGGAACTTGTTGTTTCATTCTCAGCCGAATCTTCTGACTGACACTCAGCCATCCGTGTGCATTCAGGAGCACGTCGATGCGGCCCAGACCCCCACCGCCATTTGCCTACACGTCTTGGATGATCGCCTTATCGATAGGATGGGTCTTCGCAGGGCTGGCCTATGGTTTGAAGTATGCAATCGAAGGCTCCGGCTCCACCGCCCCTCGTTCAGGGCTGGACTTGGCGCTGCTGCTTTGCGGGTACTTGTTCCTGTTTTGTCTCAAACCTATCCAGAAGTCCGTGCAACGCAGGTTGTGTCGGCAAACGCTTCAGTGACATCGCTCTCATCGCCAGTAGACACCGGCATCAACAGCGTCACAGCGCGAGCTTGGCCTTTTCGTATCAGCCCGCCCCCCTCTGCAAGTACAACAAGCCGTCCGCGTCACGCTGTACGTCTAACTGCTGATACCCGTCTATCGAAGGATGGTCAGTGGTCATAGGCGTGTGATGCGTCGACGTCACGACCATCACATCCGCGCCTGCGGCCTCTCCCGCACGAATACCCACCGTTGCATCTTCAAACACCAGGCATTCATGCACCGGCACACCCAGGCGTTGCGCCCCCAAAACGTAACAAGCCGGATTCGGTTTGCCGAGGGCCACATCTTCAGCCGTCACCAATACCGCCGGCGGCGCAATGCCCGCGGCTTGCAGTCGACGCAACGCCAACTCCCTTGGAGCAGAAGTGACCAACGCCCATTGATCACCCGGCAGGCGGTTCAGAAACGCCACGGCGCCGGAAATCGCCACAACACCTTCGACATCATTGATTTCAGCCTCGGTGATCCACTGCGCTTCAACCTCAGGATCGACGCCCGGCAAGGCCTGGCGTGTGATGGTGTCGATCGCGCGGGCACCGTGAATAGTCGTCAAGAAAGCCGCCACATCCAGGCCATGACGTTCAGCCCAGATGCTCCACACCCGCTCGGCAGCGGCAATGGAGTTGAGCAAGGTCCCATCCATATCAAACAAAAAGGCACGGTAACGGCGATTGAACACGGCTGAACCTCGGATAGACACTGAGCGAATTCCTCATGAGCGGAAAAATGATAGGCCCGATGCAATCTACGGATCGCCTTGGTGCTTGTAAACGCTACCGAGGTCGATTGCATTACAGGTTTGTAATGGAGCGGTAAGCCTTACCAGCACCCTCACTTCATACAGTGGAGTCGTCAGTCACCCACACCGGATGACGCCACTTCCTACTGATGAAAAGGGTCCCCCCATGAAGCCTGCAAGCAAACTCTGCCTGATCGCCGCCAGCCTGCTGATGCTGGGCACAGGTACCGCCATGGCCGGCACCGTGGCGCCGGTCAAAGCCAATAACGTGGTGCTGGTGCACGGTTCCTGGGCTGACGGCTCAAGTTGGTCCGAGGTGATCACCCGCCTCCAGGCCGCCGGTCTGCATGTCACTGCAGTACAAAACCCGCTGACCTCGGTGGCCGACGATGTCGCCGCCACCAACCGTGTACTGGCCCAGCAAGACGGCCCCACTGTTCTGGTCGGCCACTCCTACGCCGGCACCGTGGTCAGCGACGCTGGGGCCAACCCGAAGGTCAGCGCCCTGGTGTACGTGGCCGCACGCGCGCCGGACGCCAATGAAGACTTTGTCGCGCTCTCGGCAAAGTATCCGAGCATGCCGGTGCGGGCCGGCGTTGAAGACCACGACGGCTACCTCACCCTGAGCCAGGAGGCCTTCCTCAAGTATTTTGCCGGCGATGTGCCGCATGCCAAGGCCCTGGAGTTGTACGCCGTGCAGCAGCCCATCACCAAGACCCTGTTCAGCGGTCGCACTGTCAACGCCGCCTGGCACACCAAGCCTTCCTGGTATGCGGTGTCGGCGAATGACCAGACCATCAATCCAGACCTGGAGCGCTTCCTCGCCAAGCGCATGAACGCCACCACCATCGAGCTGCCTTCGAGCCACCTGTCGCTGGTGTCCCACGCCAAGGAAATCACCGACCTGATCCTCGAAGCCTCCGGCCGCCAGCCCTGAGCCCTGCATTACAAACTTGTCATCATCCTGTTGGTTGGCTGTTCGGGGTGCCTGGTTACTGTGAACTCAACGCCACGATCTGGCAGCCAACCCCTTAAGAGAGATACCGCCATGAAACTGTTTATCCTCGGCTTTGCCGCTCTGCTCGCTACCGGTTCCGTGTTTGCAACTGAACCTGTGATCCATGACAAAACCGGCTTCTTCGTACACCTGGATGTGGCCAAAGTGCTGTCGAGCACCGACACCTACGGCCAATGCGGCATTGTCCCGGCGCGCCTCGACTACCTGGACAGCCAGGGTCGCGAACATGTGTTGGACTACCAGGTCCAGGGCATCGGTTGCGCCAGTGACAATTGATCGGGCTACACTTGCGCCACGCATTGAGACGGGGCACTTCCCATGAACATTCTTGTAGTCGAAGACGAACCCAAGGCCGGCAATTACCTGCTCAACGGCCTGCAGGAACTGGGTTACTCCGTCAGCCTCGCCCGTGATGGCGTGGACGGTTTGCACCAGGCCCTGGAAACACCGTTCGACGTGATCGTGCTGGATGTGATGATGCCGAAAATGGACGGCTGGGAAGTGCTGCGTCGCCTGCGCAAGGAAGCGGATACGCCGGTACTTTTTCTGACGGCTCGCGATGACATTGCCGACCGCATCAAGGGCTTGGAGCTAGGTGCCGATGATTACCTGATCAAGCCTTTTTCCTTCGCTGAACTGGTGGCACGCTTGCGAACCCTGACCCGTCGCGGCCCAAGCCGCGAAGAGGAACAACTGCAGATCGCCGACTTGCAAATCGATGTGCTCAAGCGTCGCGTCACCCGGGCAGGCACCCGTATCACCCTGACCAACAAAGAGTTCGCCTTACTGCACCTGTTCGCAACTCATCAGGACCAGGTGCTGTCCCGTTCGCTGATCGCGTCGCGGGTGTGGGACATGAATTTCGACAGCGACACCAATGTGGTGGACGTCGCTGTACGACGCCTGCGCCTGAAAATCGACGACCCTTTCCAGCTCAAGCTGATCCACAGCGTGCGTGGCATCGGCTACCGCTTCGATACCCAACCATGAACACACGCCGTCATTACTCCCTGACCCTGCGCCTGGCGCTGATCTTCGCCCTGCTCGCCTTCGCCCTGCTGGCGACCCTCGGCGTGGCGCTGTATCGCGAGTTGGAGCGTGAACTGATCATGCGTGACGACGCAGCCTTGATCTACCGCATCGATCAGTTGCGCAACCTGCTCAATGACAGCAACACCCTGGACCTGATCAAGACCAAGCCGGAGTTGTTCCAGAACATGCTCGGCAACCGCGAGTCAGTGCTGAGCATCGCCGCGCCAGGCCAGAAGCCCCTGCTGACGGTCAACCCCGGCAATATCGACCTGCCAGACGTTCCGCCGGTCCCCAAGAACCACGAACTGACGTTCGCCGACGTGCACCATTTTCCCGGCATCAATGGGGTACCCTTTGCAACCCTGGCCGCGTCCATCGACTCCGGTGACCTGGGCAGCCTGCAAGTCACAACGGGGCGCCTGATGACCGAACGCACCGCCGTACTCGCCAGCTATCGCTTGAGCGTTTATATCCTGGCGAGCATTGCTGCAATTATCCTGGCAGTGGTCGGTTACCTGCTGGTTCATCGTGGGCTGGTGCCGTTGCGCCGCTTGGCCCGGCACGCCCAGGGCATTGGTGTCGGCAACCTTGCCGAACGCCTCGACAGCCACGGTGCGCCGAAAGAACTGCTGCCGATGATAGATTCGTTCAACACCATGCTTGAGCGGCTGGCCAAGGGCTTTGTGCAACTGGGCCAGGTGTCCACCGACATGGCCCACGAGCTGCGCACGCCCATCAACAATTTGCTGGGGGAAACCCAGGTCGCCCTGCAACAGCACCGCAGCATTGAAAGTTACCAGCAGTTGCTTGCGTCCAATGTCGAAGAGCTTGAACGCCTGGCGCGGATGCTCGACAACATGCTGTTCCTCGCGCGCACCGACCCGGCGAGTGCTTTGCGTCAACGCCAGGAACTCAGTGCCGTGGATGAGGTGGAACGCATCGCCGAGTACTTTGAGGGCTTGGCGGGTGATGTGGATATCAGCATTCGTGCCGAAGGTGAAGGCGTGATCTGGGTGGAGCCGATGCTGCTGCGCAGAGCCCTGGCAAATCTGTGTGCCAATGCCATCAAATATGGTGCACCGAGTACCGAGCTGGAGATCCGCGCCGTGCCAAGCGCCGAGGGCATTCACCTGAGGGTCAGCAACCAAGGAGAGACCATCGCCGCCGAGCATCTGCCGCGCCTGTTCGAACGGTTTTACCGAGTGGATGAGTCACGGGAACGTTCGGCGCAGTCCAACGGGTTGGGGTTATCGATTGTGGCAACCATCATGCAACTGCACAACGGACGGTACAGCGTGAGCAGTGAGGCAGGCGTGACGTGTTTTGAGTTGTTCTTTCCGAAACGGGAAGATTGAGCGCAAACGCCCGGTGTTATTTTGCAAAGGTTTGTCTCTTAACCGCTCGACGCAAGCCAGGCTAATTTTGCTTCCCAATGGGCTCAAGGTAGAGCCGGCAGCGGTAAAACAATGGAGATTCCAAAATGGAAATGCGCTTACTGGAAAAGGGGCTGGCTGAAATGAATGAGAAGCTGATCACCGTTTCGAGCAAGGCAGACGCCATGGATAAGCACTTCGCGTCCAAGGCCGACCTGGCAACCACTGAACTGAACCTTATCAAGTGGTACGTGGCAACCGCATTCGCCATGACAGGCCTGGCCTGCGCGATCACCTTCGGGCTCACCCGACTGTTTGCGACTTGAGGAGCAGCGGGCTGATCAACTGACCTGCCCGCCCGCTTCCTTTGCATCGACGGATGTTTGCCACGCCGCCAGCACAGCTGTCTGCAGCCCCGCAACCAATGTATCCAGCGCCATTGAGGGCCGCTGTGAATCTGCCACCTGCTCTGGCAGAAAAGGTACGTGGATGAACCCACTGCGCACCCCAGAACCTGCGAGCGCATGCTGCAACAGATAAAACACCTGGTTACACACAAATGTCCCAGCCGTCTGCGATACCGAGGCCGCGACTCCCGCCTCACGCACGGCCTTGACCATCGCCTTGATCGGCAAGGTCGTGAAGTAGGCCGCCGGGCCGCCGTCTACAACTGCCGTATCGATAGGTTGCTCCCCGAGGTTATCGGGGATGCGTGCATCATTGACATTGATCGCCACCCGCTCGATTGAGATATCGCTACGCCCAGGCCCCAGGCCAGTCGCAATTACCATCGCCGGGTGCAACTCTTCGATCAGCCCGGCCAGGCACGGGCCCGCTGTGGCAAATGCGCAAGGCAGTCGACGCGCAACAATCTGCACGTCGCTGCCCAGCTGCACGCCGTCCAGTTGGCGCACGGCTTCCCAGGAGGGGTTGACCGGGTCTTGATCAAAGGGCTCGAAACCCGTCAGCAGAACTATTTGCATAACGGCCTCACATCAACAGGTAAAGCAGCACAATATTGACCACCAGCATCATCAACGCGGTCGGCAGCTGAGCCTTGATCACCGCGTTCTTGTCCGGCAGCTCGAGCAATGCCGCCGGGACGATATTGAAGTTGGCGGCCATAGGGGTCATCAGGGTACCGCAGTAGCCGGAGAACATGCCGATCGCCGCCATCACCGCCGGGTTACCACCATAGATGCCGACCAGCACCGGCACGCCGACACCGCCAGTCATCACCGGGAAAGCCGCGAAGCCATTACCCATGATCACCGTAAACAACGCC